>CAVSIG010000005.1:0-877306 GCA_963728005.1 uncultured Microthrixaceae bacterium | reverse complement strand
AGGGCGGGAGCGAGGCCGCCTTCTCCTCCCTCGCCGAGCGCCACCGCCGGGAACTACGGGTCCACTGCTATCGGATGGTCGGCAACCTGGACGACGCCGAGGATCTGGTCCAGGACACCTTCGCTCGGGCATGGCGGGGGCGGCAGGGCTTCGAGGGGCGGGCCACGTTCCGAGCCTGGCTGTACCGGATCGCGACCAACGCGTCCCTCGACGCCATCAAGCGCAGCCAGCGTCGTGTCCAGGTGGCCGATCGACACGGCGGAGCGCTCGCGCCTCCCTCGTTCGACGACGTGCCCTGGCTCCAGCCCTTCCCCGACGACCTGCTGGAGGACACGGCCCACGACGAGGCCGGGCCGGACGCCGTTGTCGTGGCCAGGGAGACCATTGAGCTGGTCTTCCTGGCGGCCATCCAGCACCTGTCGCCCCGCCAACGGGCGGTGGTCATCCTCCGCGATGCGCTCGGCTGGACGGCTCGGGAGACCGCCACGATGCTGGACGGCAGCGAGGCCGCGGTGAACAGCGCCCTCCAGCGAGGTCGGGCCCGGCTCCAGGCGCTGGGGCGGCCGGGGCGATTCGACTGGTCGCCGGTCGCGGCGCCGACCGATGAGGAGCGGCGCCTCGTCCAGCGCTACATGGACGCCCACGAGCGGGCCGACGCCGACGCGCTCATCGACCTGTTGGGCGACGACGTGCGGTTCACGATGCCTCCTCAGGCGGAGCGCTACGAAGGACGAGCTGCCGTCGCCGAGTTCTTTCGCGGCCTGTTCGGGCCCGACGGGCCCGGGGACTGGCGCCTGGTGGCGGTCCGCGCCAACGCCCAACCTGCCGTCGCCAACTACGTCCGCGGTCCGGGCGACCTGCGGTTCACCGCCGTCACGCTGGACGTCCTGCGCATCGACGACGGCGCCGTCGTCGAGATCACGACCTTCGCGGCCGACGTGTTCGCGGCCTTCGGCCTTTCACCGACGATGGAAGCGTGATGGGTGACGCCTGCAGGCCTACCTGACAGGCGTGTCAGGTACGGGGCGACGCGTAGTGTGCCCGACCGTGAGTCGACCCCGAGCCCTCGTCACCGCCCCGTTCCGCGGGGAGGGCATGACCACCCTCGAATCGGTGGCCGACGTGTCCTACGAGCCGTGGATCGAGCACACCCCGCTGAAGCTGCTGGACGGCGAGGCCCTGGCCGCCCGCATCATCGAGGTGGGGGCCGAGATCGTCATCTGCGAGGCCGACAACTGCAAGGGGCCGGTCCTCGATCTGCCGCTGCGGGCGATCGGCTCGACCCGGGGTGACCCGACCAACGTCGACGTCGAGGGCGCCACGGCCAAGGGCATCCCGGTGCTCCACGCCCCCGGCCGCAACGCCGACGGCGTCGCCGAGCTGGCGATCGGTCTGCTGCTGGCCGTGACCCGGGGCATCGTCCCCGCCGACAAGGACGTGCGCACCGGCACCGTCTACGACGGCGGCACCATCCCCTACCAGCGCTATCGGGCCTGGCAGGTGGCGGGCCAGACCGCCGGCATCGTCGGCCTGGGCTCGGTCGGACGGGCCGCGGCGTGGCGGTTCGAGGGCCTGGGCATGAAGGTCATCGCCCACGACCCGTTCAACGACGACGCCACCCACGAGCTGGACGACCTGCTGGCCGAGGCCGACGTCGTGTCGATGCACGCCATGGTCACGGCCGACACGATCGGGATGATCGGCGCCGACCAGTGCGCCCGCATGAAGGAGGGAGCGATCTACCTGAACACCGCCCGGGCCGCCCTCCACGACGTCGACGCGTTGACCGAGGCGCTGGGTTCGGGGCACCTCGGCGGGGCCGGCCTCGACCACTTCGAGGGCGAGCACCTGCCCACCGACCACCCGCTGCAGGCCATGACCAACGTGGTGCTCACCCCGCACATCGGAGGCGCGACCTACGACACCGAGGCCAACCACTCGAAGCTGGTGGCCGACGACGTCGCCCGCCTGCTGGCCGGCGAGCGTCCCGTCCACTGCGCCAACCCGGAGGTCCTCTGATGAGCAGTCCGACCCATGAGGCGGTCCTCAAGGCCACGCAGGACATGGTCGACCGCGGGCTGGTGTCGGGGACGGCGGGCAACGTGTCCGGTCGAATGCCCGACGGCAACGTGGTCATGACGCCGTCGTCGACGCCCTACGACACGATGACGGTGGACGACCTGGTCGTCGTCGACCTGGACGGCACCGTCGTCGACGGGGAGCGGGGCCCCACCAGCGAGAAGGCCCTCCACCTCGCCTGCTACCGGGACTACGACGAGGTCGGCGGGGTGGTCCACTGCCACGCCACCTACGCCTCGATGTTCGCCCTCGTGCGCAAGCCGATCCCTGCGGTCATCGAGGAGTTCGTGGTCTACGTCGGGGGCGACGTGCCGATCGCCGCTTACAAGCCGACGGGGAGCGACGAGCTGGCCGACGAGATCGTCACCCACCTCGGCGACCGGTCGGTTGCCCTCATGGCCAACCACGGGATGCTGGCCATCGGTCGGGACGCCGACGACGCCCTGCACACGGCCCTGTGCGTCGAGCACAACGCCCGCATCATCTGGGGCGCCCGCGCCCTGGGCGACCCCGTGCCGATCCCCGACAAGAACACGCAGGACTTCACCGGCGTCTACGAGTTCGTCCGCGGCCACACCTGGGGGACCTGGAAGGGGTGACCCCCTGACGGGGTAGGGCCAGCCCGTGCGCGTGCGAGCTCTCCTCCTCATCCTCCTCCTGGCCGTCGGCGCGACCGCCTGCGGCGACGACGGACCGAAGCGGGTCCTGCTGGTCGGCGACTCGATCATGAGCCAGGCCGCCCCGACCGTGCAGCGGAGGTTGGGGGACGAGGCCGACGTCCGCAACGAGAGCGTCTCCGGCTCCGGGCTCCTCTCCCCCGGCTACGTGGACTGGACCGATCAGCTCGGGCGACTGCTCGACCGCTTCGACCCCGACGTCGTCGTGCTGCTCTTCGTCGGCAACTACGACCTCGGCACCGGCAGCACGTTCACGACGGCGCAGGGGGACGAGATCGGGAGCCGGCAGGACCCGGCGTTCTTCCGGGCCTGGCAGGCCCAGGCGCAGCGGATGACCGATCAGGCCGAAGAGGCGGGGGCCGACGTCGTCTGGGTCCTGCCACCGCCGATGCGAGACCGCGAGGACCAGACCGTGGTGGAGGGGCTCCGGACGGTCTACGAGGACCTCGGGACCGCCACCATCGACGCCGACGAGGCTCTCGCCGACGACGACGGCGGCTACGTGGCCGACCTGCGCCTGCCGGACGGCGTGCACCTCGCCGCGGCGGGCGCCCGACAGCTGGGCGACCTGATCGCCGACCAGGCCTCCTAGGACGCGCGCCGGACCGACGAGCGGATCAGCAGTACGGGTGCGACAGCGTCAGCAGGAAGTCTCCGGCCGGGTCGGTCCAGGCGTGCTCGACCACGAAGCCGCTCGCCCACAGCTCCTCGCGGACGGTGTCCTCGGTGAACTTGGTCGAGATCTCGGTCAGGAGGTCCTCGCCGTCGGCGAAGTCGACCTCGAGGTCGAGGTCGGCCACCGTGACGTGCTGGGGCCCGCGGGCCCGCAGGCGCATCTCGATCCACGAGTGCTCCGCGTTCCAGCAGGCGACGTGGTCGAACCGGTCCGGTTCGAAGTCCCCGCCGAGCTCGTTGTTGATCACCCGGAGCACGTTGCGGTTGAACTCGGCGGTCACGCCCTGGGCGTCGTCGTACGCCGCCACCAACCGGTCGAGGTCCTTCACCAGGTCGGTCCCCAGCAGCAACCACTCGTCGCTGTCCATGGAGGTGTCGAGGTCCATCAGGAACCGGCGCCGCTCGGCCGGGGTGAAGTTGCCGATCGTGCCGCCCAGGAAGGCGACCAGCCGCCGGCCGTCGCGGGGGAGGTCGGTCAGGTGCTGGTGGAAGTCGCCCACCACCGCGTGCACCGGCAGGTCGTACTGGTCCGAGATGTCGTCGGCCGCGTTGCGCAACGTCTCCTCGCTGACGTCGAGGGGGACGAAGCGCTCGAGGTCGCCGCGGTCCACCATGGCGTCCAGCAGCAGCCGGGTCTTCTCGGAGGTGCCCGAGCCCAGCTCGACCAGCGTCGTGGCCATTGTCCGGCGAGCGATCTCGTCCGAGCGCTCGGTGAGGATCGCGTGCTCGGCCCGGGTCGGGTAGTACTCGGGCAGGCGGGTTATCTCGTCGAAGAGCTCGCTGCCCCGCTCGTCGTAGAACCAGATGGGCTTCAGGGTCTTCGGCATCCGGGTCAGGCCCTCCCGGACGTCGGCCGCCATGGCCGCCGCCCGGTCGTCCTCGACCAGGTGGACGTCCACCGAGACCACCGCACTCATACCCCACGCCCGATCTCCAGGTCCCGGGCCAGGCGCAGGCCCGAGAACGCCCATCGGGCGCCGGGTGGGAAGAAGTTCCGGTACGTGGCCCGGGTGTGCCCCTCGGGCGTCACGCAGGCGCCGCCCCGCAGGACGTGCTGCCCGGACATGAACTTGCCGTTGTACTCACCGACGGCCCCGGCGGCGGGCCGGAAGCCGGGGTACGGGAGGTACGCCGACGAGGTCCACTCCCACACGTCGCCGAACAGGCCGAGGTCGCCCGGCGGGCCGACCTCGGGTCGAAGACGGGTGAGGTCCAGGTTCCGCCCGTCGACCGGTCGCCCGCAGGCGACGGCCTCCCACTCGGCCTCCGTCGGGAGGCGGGCGTCGGACCAGCGAGCGAAGGCGTCCGCCTCGTAGTAGCTGAGGTGGGTGACGGGACGGCTGGGGTCCAACGGCACCGGACCCGCGAGCGTGAACTCGGTCCAGGCGCCGTCGTCCTCCCGCCAGTAGAGCGGGACGGTGAGGCCGGCCTGGACGGCGTACCAGCCGTCGGACAGCCACAGGTCAGGGCGCTGGTAGCCACCGTCGTCGACGAACGCCAGCCACTCTCCGTTGACGACGGGACGGTCGGCCAACGAGAACGGCTCCAGCCAGACCCGGTGGCGAGGGCCCTCGTTGTCGAAGCCGAAGCCGTCGCCGGCGTGACCGACGTCGACAAGCCCGCCGGCGTGGTCTACCCAGCCCAGCGGCCGGATGTCACCGGGCGGCGGGACGTCCAGCGGCAGGTAGGCCGGGGCGAGCGAGCCGCACGACAGGACGTGCTTGATGTCCATGAGCAGCAGCTCCTGGTGCTGCTGTTCGTGGTGCAGCCCCAGCTCGATCAGCCCGGCCAGGCCGGGGGCGAGGTCGCCGCCGTCGAGCAGGTCGGCCATGGCGGCGTCCACGTGTGCCCGGTACTCCCCGATCTCGGCGGCCCCGGGGCGGGTGACCAGCCCCCGGTCGGGTCGGGGATGCCGCTCGCCGACCGTCTCGTAGTACGAGTTGAAGAGGTAGCCGTACGCGGGGTGGAACGGCTGGTAGTCGGGAACGTTCGGCGCGAGCACGAACGTCTCGAAGAACCAGGTGACGTGGGCCCGGTGCCACTTCGTCGGGCTCACGTCGGGCATGGACTGGACCGTCTGGTCCTCAGGGGACAGCGGTGCGGCGAGGGCCTCGGTGAGGTCCCGCACCGTGCGGTAGCGCTCGACCGTGGGCGCGCGCGTCGGGGACAGGGGGAGGGTCGTCGTCATCGGGTGGCGCTACCCGAGGCCGAAGCGCGAAGCGACCCAGTCGTCGTTTCGCCACGAGGCGAGCCAGCAGCAGAGAGCGCTGGCGGGGCGGGGGGTGACCGTCGGGTCACCGGGGGCGTAGCGGCGCATCGGACCTCCGTTTCGCAGGTGGTACGGACGCGACCCTATGAGCGGATGGGTCCGCTTCCGGGTCACCCCCGATCGGAGGTAAGCCCTACCCCAGTGGGCGCCGGCTCAGCCTGGATTCTCGACGACGGGGTCGTCCCCGGCCCACGCGGGAGCGTTGGGCCGGGGACGACTCACTCCGTCGCCTGCGGCGACTCCTCGCCAGCGACGACCTCACCCACGTGCATCGCCCCGTACCCCTCAGCGTCGGGGTCACCGTGCCCACCCTGACTCAAGGCGAACTCCTCTTCGGGCGAGAGGACGAGCTTGTGGCGGCCCGCCAGGCCGAAGTACAGGAGGCCGGCGCCAAACCAGAGGATCATGCCGTAGACGCCGGGGCGGTAGTCGTCGTTGAACGGCAGCACCACCAGGGTGACGGCGGCGATGACACCGGCGACGACGGCGCCCGGCACCCCGAGGGGGCTGCGGTACGGACGGTCGATGTTCGGCATCTTCCTGCGGAGGATGACGAAGGAGATCATCTGCATGACGTAGGAGATGACAGCGCCGAACACCGCCATGTAGAGCAGCGCCCCGCCGACGTTCTCGTTGTCCCCGAACTCGTGGAGGATCCACGCGAGGGCGAACCCGATCACGCTCCCGAGCAGAAGGGCCACGTGCGGGGTCTTTCGCTTGTCGTCGGTCACCGACATCCAGTGCGGGAAGTAGCCGGCCCGGGAGAGCGAGTAGATGTTGCGCCCGTAGGCGTAGATGATCGTGTGGAAGCTGGCCACCAGGCCGGCGACCGCCATCAGGCCGAGCAGGTTGGCCGAGGTGTCGCTGCCCAGTGTGGTGCGGAAACCGTCGAGCAGCGGCTCGGCCGACTCGGAGATGCCCGCCGCTCCCGGGGCCACGCCCGTGTTGAGCACGAGCGTCAGCACGCCGAAGACGATCAGCGTGATGATCCCGTAGATCATCCCCTTCGGGATGTCCCGCTTCGGGTCATGGGACTCCTCGGCCGCCAGCGGCAGCTCCTCGATCGCCAGGTAGAACCAGATGGCGAACGGGAGGGCGAAGAGGATCCCGCTGCCACCGAATGGCAGGAAGTCCGAGCCGCCCTCGTCCTCCGGTGGGATGTTCGACAGGTTGTCGGCGTCGAAGTCCCCGATGGCGGTGATGAAGAAGACCGTCAGCACCAGGAGGGCTACGAAGCAGATCACCACCGAGAACCGGAAGCTGGCCTCGACCCCGATGTAGTTGAGGCCCACGAAGACGACGTAGAAGATCGCCCACCACAACGGCTGGGGCAGGTCGACGTCGAAGGCGTCGATGAAGATGGCGTCCATGTAGCCGCCGATGCCGACGACGATCACCGCCGGCGTGACGACGTACTCCATGTTCTCGGCGAGGCCGGTGATGTAGCCGCCCCACGGGCCCATGGCGGACCGACCGAACGAGTACGCCCCGCCGGTGTGGGGCAGCGCGGGTGAAAGCTCGGCGATCGAGAAGCAGAGCCCCAGGTACATGACCGTGATCACGATCGTGGCGATCAGGAGACCCCCGAAGCCGCCCTCAGCGAGGCCGAAGTTCCATCCGAAGAAGTCGCCGGAGATGACCGCAGCCACCCCCAGCGCCCACAGCGACCACGCCCCCGCGTGGCGCCGAAGGCCTCGGCGGTCGAAGTACCCCTGATCGGCCTCTCGATAGGTCACCGAGCCAACCGTCCGTCGAGCCTCAGCCACGACGCCCCCTTCCGGATCCGCGATCCCCCCGGACGCGGTCCGCAGCAGTCAACTCCCCGGCGGATGGGGCGTCAACCGCAACGTGTACGATTTCCCTGACACCAGCGTCAGTTTCGCCCAGCAGGGGGTCCGGTGACATGACCGACGTCGACCTCGTCCGACTGGCCGAGCGGCGAGGGCGACTCGCCCCCGAGCCTTCCGTGGACCTGGTGACCGCCGAGGTCATCCGCAACTCGATGGAGACCGTCTGCTTCGAGATGGCGCAGTACGTCTCGCGGACGGCGACGACACCCATCCTCAACCAGAGCAACGAGCGCAACGCCACCGTCCTCGACGCCCAGGGCCGCCTGGCCGCCCTGTCCGTCGGCATCCCGCAGTTCATGCTCACCAGCACCCTGCCCGTGCGCTTCGCGCTCGACTTCCTGGGGGCCGAGGAGTTCCGCGAGGGCGACGTCTTCGTGGCCAACGACCCGTACCACGGCGGCGGCCACCTGCCCGACTACAACGTCTTCTCCCCCGTCTACGGCACCCTGCCCGACGGCACGCGGCGGATGGTGCTGATCTGTTCGATCCAGTGCCACCACGGCGACACCGGCGGCTCCGTGCCCGGTGGGTACAACGTGACCGCCGCCGACATCTGGGGCGAGGGCGCCCGCTGGCCGGTCGTCAAGGTCATCGACCGGGGCGAGGAACGACGGGACGTGCTCTACGCCCTCCAGGCCAACAACCGCCTGCCCGACTACATCGGTGACCTCCGGGCCCAGATGGGGGCGGCGCAGATGGCCGCCGAGCGTCTCGGCGCCATGATCGACCGCTACACGGTGGGCACCGTCGAGGAGTCGGTCGACTACATGATCGACTACGCCGCCCGGCGCTTCCGGGAGGAGGTCACCTCCTGGCCCGACGGCAGCTACGAGGGCGACGCCTACGTCGACCACGATCCGCTGGGCCATCCCGACATCCACCTCCACGTGAAGATCACCGTGGACGGCGACCGGCTGGTCATCGACTACACGGGCAGCGACACCCGCGAGGAGATCCAGGCCTGGTCCACCTACGGCAACACCCGGGGCTACACGGTCGCCCAGATCGCCTCGATGATGGACCCGGAGATCCCCAAGAACGAGGGCTTCTTCGACGCCCTGGAGCTGGTCGTGCCCAGCGGCTGCGTGCTCAACCCCGTGCCGGGCCGGCCGGTGTCGGCCGGCACCCACCACCCCGGCGCCGACATCGGCGAGGTCATCGCCGTCACCATGCAGCACGTCCTGCCGGAGCGGGCCGTGCCCCAGACCTACAAGACCGGCATCCCGACCATCATCCGGGGCGTCGACCCGCGCACCGGAGAGACCTTCACCGACCACTCCGCCGAGGTCTACGCCGGGTGGTGCAACGCGGCGAAGGGCATGGACGCGTGGGGCTGCCAGGCCGCGTCGTTCGGCAACCTCTGGAAGGCCACCGCCGAGATCAACGAGAGCCTGTTCCCGCACATCCAGTGGAGCCGGGACTACCGCACCGATTCGGGAGGGCCGGGCCAGTGGCGGGGCCTCTGCGGCAGCCACTACCGCAAGGAGGTCCGGGTCCCCAGCCACGTCTACACCTACGTGGTCGGCATGAAGTACCCGATGCCCGGCATCGCCGGCGGCGGCCCCGGCGAGCCCAACGCCCTGGTCCTGCGGGCCGACTCCGACGACCCCTACGTGGTGAAGCACACCGCCGACTGGGTGCCGATGGAAGCGGGCGACATCGTCCAGTACGACTACGGCGGCGGGGGCGGTTGGGGCGACCCGCTGGACCGCGACCCGCAGGCGGTGCTCGACGACGTGCTGGACGAGTTCGTCAGCGTCGAGGGCGCCGAGCGGGACTACGGGGTCGTGCTCACCGGCTCGCTGGAGGATCTGACCCTGCAGGTGGACAAGGCCGCCACCGACGAGCTGCGCGAAGTGCGCCGGGGCTGACTTGGGCGAGCGAACCGGCGTGGGTGGCTATCGGGTGGGCGTCGACGTCGGGGGCACCTTCACCGACCTGATCGCGGTCACGCCCGAGGGCGAGGTCGTGCTGGACAAGACCCCCTCGACCTTGGACGACCAGTCCCGAGGCGTCATGACCGGGCTGGGTCAGCTGGCCGACCGCCTCGGCCTGAGCCTGGCCGAGCTGTGCGACCGCATGGACGTCCTCGTCCACGGGACCACGACCGCCGACAACACGATGATCGAGATGGACGGCGCGGTGACCGGCCTCCTCGTCACCGAGGGCCACCGCGACGAGATCGAGATGCGGCGGGTCCACAAGGAGCAGATCTGGGACCCCGCGGCCCCGGCGCCCACGCCCATCGCCCGCCGCCGCGCCCGCATCCCGATCGCCGAGCGGGTCGACTTCGAGGGCGAGGTGCTGCTGCCGCTGGACGAGGACGGGGTGCGCCGGGGCGTCCAGCGCCTGAAGGCCCTGGGTTGCGAGTCGATCGCGGTGATGTTCCTCTTCAGCTTCGTCAACCCCGACCACGAGCGCCGGGCCGCCGAGATCATCCGGGAGGAGTTCCCCGACGTCGCCCACGTCTCCCTGTCCCACGAGGTCATGCCCCGGGGACCGGAGTTCGAGCGGGTCTCGACGACGCTGGTCAACGCCTACGTGGCCCCTCGCATCGCCCACTACGTCGACAACCTCGCGGCCACCCTGCGGGAGGCGGGCTACCGAGGGCCGCTGCTGATCATGCAGTCGACCGGCGGCGTCATGCCGCCGGAGCACGTGCGGGGCCAGGCGGTCAGCCTGCTGGGGTCGGGCCCGACGGGTGGCGTGATGGGCGCCGCAGTGGCCGCCGACCGTGGCGGCGAGCCGGACTTCGTGGCCGTCGACATGGGCGGGACCAGCTTCGACATCTGCCTGGTCCGGGGCGGTCGCGCCGAGGTCAAGACCGACTGGAACTGGCGGTACCGCTACTACATCGGCCTGCCCATGGTCGACGTCCAGAGCGTCGGCGCGGGCGGTGGCTCCATCGCCCGGGTGCGCCAGGGCGCACTCCTGGTCGGGCCCGAGAGCGCCGGCTCCACCCCCGGCCCCGCCTGCTACGGCCGCGGCGGGGAGCGCCCGACGGTCACCGACGCCGACGCGGTCCTCGGCTACCTGCCCGTCGACGGGTTCGCCGATGGCCGCATGACCCTGGACGTGGACCTGGCCCGAGCCGCCATCGAGCGGGATGTGGCCAAGCACCTGAATCTGGACGTCACCGACGCTGCCTGGGGCATCCAGCGGATCGTCAACACGAACATGGCCAACGCCACCCGCCGGGTGCTGGCCGGCTACGGCGCCGACCCCCGCGACCTGGCCCTCATCGCCTACGGCGGCAACGGGGCCGTCCACGCCGCCCCCATCGCCACCGAGCTGGGCGTGGACCGCATCCTCGTCCCCCGCGCCGCTCCGGCGTTCTCGGCGCTGGGCCTGCTGGTCGCCGACTACGTGGTCGACGTCGTCCGCTCCTACGTGACGCCGCTGTCGGCGGTCGACCTCGAGCGGCTGCGGGACCTCATGCGCGAGCTGGGCCAGGAGGCCGACAAGGAGCTGGCCCCCTCCGACCTGGACCCCGCGGCGGTGACCCGGGACCTCTTCGTGCAGATGGCCTATGCCGGCCAGAACTTCGACCTGTCGGTCGCCTGCCCCGAGGGCGAGGGCCTTGACGACGGCGCCCTGCTTGACCTGGCCGACCGCTTCCACGACCAGCACGAGGCCGACCGGGGGTTCGCCTTCCGCAACCAGCAGCCCGTGCTGCGGGGCGCCCGACTGATGGCCCGGGGCGAGACGCCCAAGCCCGAGCAGCTGTCACCGACGGTGGCGGCCTCCACGGCGCCGGCCACCAGCCGTCAGGTCTTCTTCGGCGAGGGGTGGGTGGACACGCCGGTCCACTCGGGCCCGTCGGTCGCCACGGGGACGACGATCGACGGTCCGGCCCTGGTCGAGGAACCGTTCACCGTCGTCGTCGTGCCCCCGGGCTGGTCGGCCACCCTGGCCGACCACGCCGCCTACGAGCTGCGCCGCCCCTGACCACTGCTCATCTTGCCGACGACCGCAGGAGCGGACAGGAGCCGCTCGATCTCGTGGGGCGCCACCGGTCGGCCCAGCAGGTAGCCCTGGCCCAGGTCGCAGCCGGCGGCGACCAAGGCCTGTTCCTGCTCCTCGGTCTCGACGCCCTCGGCCACGATCTCCAGGCCGAGCACGTGGCCCATGGTGACGATGGCCTGGACCAGCGCCGACTCGTTCGTCCCCTCGCCCATGGCGTTCACGAAGCTCCGGTCCACCTTGAGCTTGTCGACCGGCAGCCGTAGCAGGTAGCTGAGCGACGAGTACCCGGTGCCGAAGTCGTCGATGGCCACCTTCGTCCCGTGGCGCCGGATGCGCTCCAGCTTGGCGATGGTCGGCTCGATGTCGTCCATGAGCAGGCTCTCGGTGAGCTCCAGCACCAGGCAGGCGGGGTCCAAGCCGGCCAGCAGGACGGCCTCCGCCACCTGGTCGCCGAACTCCGGCTGGCGGAGCTGGCGGGCCGAGACGTTGACGCTGATCTCCAGCGCTTCGCCCCCGGGGACGCGCTTCTGCCAACGCCGGAGCTGCTGGGTCGCCGTGCTGAGCACCCAGTGGCCCAGCGGCAGGATCAGCCCGCTCTCCTCGGCCACCTTGATGAACTCGTCGGGGCGGATCGGGCCGTGCACCGGGTGATCCCATCGGGCCAGCGCCTCGAAGCCGGTGAGGCAGCGGGTGCGCAGCGAGTGGATCGGCTGGTAGGCGACCCGCAGCTCGTCGCCGTCCAGCGCCCGCCTCAGGTCGCCCTCCAGCTCCATGCGCCGGGCGACCAGCCCGTGCATGTCGCCGTCGAAGCGGACGTAGCGGCCCTTGCCCTGGGACTTGGCCGTGTACATGGCGGTGTCGGCGTTGCGGAGCAGGTCACCGGCGTTCTCCCCGCCCACCGACACGGTGGCGATGCCGATGCTGGCCCGGCGTGTGGAGCGTGCGCCCGCCCAGGCGGAAGGGCTCGGACAGTGACGCCAGGATGCGCTCGGCGGCGCGCACCGGCTCCACCTCGTCGTGGATGTCCTCGAGCAGCACGGCGAACTCGTCGCCCCCCAGCCGGCCGACGGTGTCCCCTGGTCGCAGGCCGCCGCGCAGGCGCTCGCCGACCAGGACCAGGAGCTCGTCGCCGATCCCGTGCCCGAGGCTGTCGTTGACGTTCTTGAAGTCGTCGAGGTCGATGAAGAGGGCGGCGACCGCCGAGTTCGTGCGGCGGCGGGCGATGGCGTGCTTGACCCGGTCCTGGAAGAGGGCCCGGTTGGCCAGGTCGGTGAGCGGGTCGTGGAAGGCCATGTGGGTGAGCTGGTCCTCCAGCGCCCGGCGCTCGGTGTCGTCGCGGATGTTCAGGACGTAGCCACCCACGTCGGCGTCCTCGAGCAGGTTGCTGGCCGTGATCTCGACCCGCCGGCGCCGGCCGTCGGCATGGGTGACGCCGCACTGGAGGGTGCGGGTGGCACCCGGCTCGATCTCGCGGAGCGCCCGGTGGACGACGGGCAGGTCCTCGGCGTCGACCAGGGCGGCCAGCCCCTCGTCCTCGAGTCGCTCGGGCGCGTGCCCGAAGACCCGGGTCACCGACGGGCTCTGGTACCGGACGTCGCCGTCGACCCCGATCACGGTGATCACGTCGGAGGAGTTCTGCACCAGCGACCGGAAGCGGGCCTCGCTGCGGGTGAGCTCGTCGGTCTGCACCGCGATCGTGGCCTCGAGGTCCCGCCAGAAGGCGATGTTCTCCAGCAGGGCGAAGATCTGGCGGGCGATGACCAGCACCACGAGACCGACACCGATGCAGATCAGGAAGTCGGACAGGTGACCCTTGCCCACCCCTTCGGCGGTGATGGCGACGAGGCCGACGACCAGCGGCACCGAGGGGATGTAGACGCTGGCCCTCGTCGGCAGACCGGGGCTGGAACCCGAGGGGGTGCGGGAGGCCACGACGAGGACGCCGAGGCCGGCGACGGCGAGCAGCATGGGGACCGAGGTGCCCTCGTAGCCGGGCTCGAGCCGGAGCCAGAGCAGGAAGGCGTCGGCCACCGTCACCGTGCCGAGGCCGATGGCCCACAGGGCCAGGGTGCGACGGGCGTCGGGCGCCGCTCGGGTCAGCATCACGACGCACATCGAGGTGACGGCGACGAAACCGAGGACGTGCAGGGCGACGAGGCCGAAGCCGTCCCCGGCGGCGGTCTGGTAGCGGTCGTCCAGGCCGCACACCCAGGCCAGGGCGAGCAGCGCGGTGGCGACGATCATTCCGTCGACGACGGTGCGGCCCCGACCGGCGGGCAGCTCGGGGGCGCCGGCCAGCAGGAAGAGGGCGATGCCGGCTGGGAGCACGGCAACGAGGTGGAGGACGTCGCCGATCTCCGCCATGCCGGTGGCCGGCGGGCCGATGGCCAGTGCGAGCCAGGCCGCGAAGACGAGCGCCCCCGCCGACGCGCCCGCGGCCAAGCACGTCCGTCGCCTCCGCCGGGCGGCCGAACCCATCACTCTCCGTCGGCCCCGAACCACTCTGTGTGAGAACCGAGCGCCCCCGCTGCGGTTCCGGTTTCAGGGCAGCACGTCGGGCAGGCCGAGGCGCGGGAAGTGGCTGTAGCCGAAGGTCGTGATCTCGGCGATCCGGTCGCCCTCGACCCTCAGCACGTCCAGCTTGAAGGCCCGGAACGCCGTGTCGCCCGGGCGGCGCAGGTAGCTGGCGGCGGCGGGCTGACGGTTGGCGCTGGTGGGCACCAGGCGCCAGTCACCCTCCCGCTCGGGCCCGAAGGCCCGCTCGAGCAGCCCCCGCAGCTGATCCAGGCCGGCGAAGCGCATCGGCGCCGGCGGCATGGTGATCAGGATGTCCTCGGCGGCGACGGCGATCGCCGCGGCCGCGTCGCAGCGCTGGTGGGCGTCGATGAAGCGTTCGAGCAGCGCCCGCTCGTCGTCGCCGGGGGTGCTCGCCGTCCACGACGACCGCTGCGAGGGCAGACGGTCCTGCATCGTGGCCCGGGCTCGCTGGAGGGCGCTGTTGGCCGCCGGCACGCTGGTCTCCAGCAGGTCGGCGGTGTCCCGGGCCGACCAGCCGAGCACGTCGCGGGCGATCAGGGTGGCCCGCTGACGGGCGGGCAGGGCCTGGAGGGCGACCAGGAAGACCAGCTCGACGGTCTCCCGGTCGACGGTCATCGCGTCGGGCTGGTCGGCCTCGGCCGCCAGCTCGTCGAGGAGGACGTCGGGATACGGCTGCAGCCACGGCACCTCGGCCGGGGAGCCGCCCGGGGCGGTCGTCCGCGACCGCCGGCGCAGGCTGTCCAGGCAGACGTTGGTGGCGATCCGGTAGAGCCAGGCCCGGAAGGCGCTGGGGTCCTCGACGCGGTCCCGGCGTCGCCAGGCCCGCAGGAACGTCTCCTGCACCGCGTCCTCGGCGTCCTCGTAGGAGGCCAGCATCCGGTAGCAGTGCACGTGCAGCTCCCGCCGGTGCCGGCCGGTGACCACCGCGAACGCCGACTCGTCGCCGGCGATCGCGGCAGCCACCGCGGGGTCGGCCTCGGTGCTCATGCCCGGCTGCGGATCTCCTGCAGCAGCCAGAGGTTCCCGTCCGGGTCCTCGAGCGTGGCGAACGAGCCGTAGTCGGGGCGATCCGGGTGCCAGACCGTCGGTCTGACCCTCGGGGCCCATGTGCCACACGGGGCTGACCTCGACGCCCCGTCCGACCAGATCGTCCCGGGCCGCCACGATGTCGGTGACCACGAGGTGGAGGCCGATGACCGGGCACTCCGCCTGGGGCATGCCCGTGCCGAAGGCGACCGAGCAGGCGCTGCCCGGTGGGGTGACCTGCACGACCCGGAAGGGCTCGCCGTCGCCGTGGTCGACGTCGGTGTCGAACCCGGCCTGCTCGTAGAACGCCTTGGCCCGGTCCACGTCGGTGACGGGGATGATCAGCAGCTCCAGCTTCAGGTCCATGATCCTGCTCCTCTCGGTCGGGATGGGCACGGTGCCCGTCCTCACCCCGTACGACGCCCGTTCGGCCGGAAACTCATCGGTGCCGCGATGAGCTTCGCCGATGCCGAGGGGAGCGGGGCGATCCGTCCTACCCTCCCGGCCGATGCGGCGGCTCCTCGCGATGGCGATGCTCCTCGCGGCGGTGGCCACCGCGTGCGGCGGTGCCGGCCGGCCCGAGCTCACCGACGACACGCTGTCCGAGCGGGAGTGCTCGGCCGACGGCATGGTCGTCGAGCCACTCGACAGTGACGGTCTCCCCTCCCCCGTGGCCCAGATCCGCCAGCAGCTGATCGACGCCGCGGTGGCGTGCAACTACCGGGCCCTCGGCCGCCTGGCCCGGGCGAACCAGGTGGACCTGCGCATCGAGGGCGAGCAGGTGCCCGTCCGCCAGTGGCGGGAGCGGGAGCACGACGGTCAGCCCATCCTGCGGCCGCTGGCCGGGATCCTCAGCCTGGCCAACGTCCGCCAGGAGGGGGAGGCGGGGACCGAGTTCGTCTGGCCCAACGCGGTCGAGTGGCCCTTCGCCGACGTCGGCAACGGCCAGGACCGACGGGCCCTCCTGGACGTGGTCGGCGAGGAGGGGATCTTCGGGTGGTCCGAGGCCGGCGGCTACTCGGGCTGGCGGTCGGCCATCGGCCCCCACGGGCGCTGGCTCCGCTTCTGGTACGGGCCCGTCGACGGGGAGTACGAGTGACCCACCGGTAAGGCCGACGGGCCCGCTGCCGATGGGTCCGGGATGCCCACGCGTCGTGCTGCGCCCTTCGCCGTCCTCCTGGCTCTCGTCCTGCTCCTCGCGGGCGCCGGGGTCACGCGCTGGTCGACGAACGGCGGCGACGGTGGGACCGACACCTTCGAGACCCTCGGCGAACCGCTCCCGGCGCTCACGGCGCCGGACCCCGGGGTGCCGGCGGGCCGCTGCGGCCGTGTCACCTACACGCCGCGCGACCGCCACCGACCGCCACCGGGCCGACCTCTGCCGGCCGCAGGACCCGCCACGCGGCCTCGTCATCCTCATCCACGGGGGCGGCGGCTACAGCGGCGACCGCTCGCAGATGCAGGGCTGGGCGGGCTGGTACCGGAGCCAGGGCTTCGCCACCTTGGCGATCGACTACACGCTCCTCGGCGACGGCTCGCCCGAGCCCGTCTACCCCCGGCCCGAGCAGGACGTGAAGGCCGCGATCCAGTGGGCGCACCTCCAGGCCGACCGCCTCGGCTACGAGTCGGTGCTGCTCCACGGCAGCTCGGCCGGCGCCCGCCTGGCCGCCGAGGCGTTCGTCACCTCCGGCGACCGCGCCTTCTGGGGCCCGGACCTCTGGGGCCGGTCCACCGACCGAGGTGTCCGACACCGCCGACGCCCTGATCGGCTTCTACGGCTACTACGACGGCGACACCCTGGAGGCCGAGCGCTACTACGGCGGCCTGCCCGGCGAAGGCAACCGCCACGTCGACGCCCACTGGGCCGCCGCCGATTCCGTCGCCCGGGCCGCCGACGCCACCGGTCCCGTCCTGCTCTTCCACGGCGACATCGACGGCCTGATCAACATCGCCCAGACCGAACGCTTCGGCGCCGCCCTGGTCGAGGCCGGCATCGACGTCACCGCCCACATCGTCACCGACGGCGACCACGCCTTCGACGGCCGCTACGGCGACCTCACCACCGCCACCGGCGACGACGCCGCCGACGAGGTCGCCACCTGGCTCAGCACCCGCTTCCCCATCTAGTTCCGATCCCGAACCAGAGGTTCGGGATCGGGCTCGTCTGAGCGGCCTTCGGCCGCGCTGAACAACTTTGCTTCGGCCGCCCGGCGAAGCCGGATCGGCCGAGCCGAGGGGGGCCGCGAGGACCCGCCCCCCTCGGGCACCCCCCACGCAGGCTGGACCGGTCAGCCGCGGGGCAGTCCCAGGAGGCGCTCGGCGAGGATCGTCTTCTGGACCTCGGTGGTGCCGCCGGCGATGGAGGCGGCCTGGGACCACAGCCACTGCTGGGGCCAGGGGCCGTCGTCGATCGGGGCGGCCTCGCCGACCACCTCCAGCGCCGCCGCCGACAGGTGCTGGGTCATGTCGGTCCAGGCCAGCTTCACCAGGCTCGACTCGGGGCCGGGCTCGATGCCTCGGCCGAGGCGGGAGAGCGTCTGCCAGTTGTGCAGCCGCAGCAGCCGCAGCTGGACGAACGCCTGGGCCAGGTCGTCGGCCACCTCGAGGTCGTCGAGGCGCCCCGTGCGGTCGGCCAGGTCGAAGAGCTCGGCCAGGTACGTCTCGTGGACGACCTGCTCCTTGAACGGGAAGGTCGGTGCCCCGCTCGTGGGCCAGCGTGGTGTTGGCCACCGCCCAGCCCTGGTTGAGGCCGCCGACGAGGTGGTCGTCGGGCACGAACACCTCGTCGAGGAACACCTCGTTGAACTCGGCCTCGCCGGTGATCTGGACGAGCGGCCGGATCTCGATGCCGTCGGCCTCCATGTCGACGACCAGGTACGAGATGCCCGTGTGCTTCGGCGCGTCGGGGTCGGTGCGGACCAGGCAGATGCCCCAGCGGGCGAACCCGGCGTAGGAGGTCCAGACCTTCTGGCCGCTGACCAGCCAGCCGCCGTCGACCGCGCTCCGCCCGGGTGCGTCAGCGACGCCAGGTCGCTGCCGGCGTCGGGCTCGCTGAACAGCTGGCACCACAGCTCGCTGGCGTCGAGGATCGACGGCAGCCAGCGGGCCTTCTGCTCGTCGGTGCCGTGGGCCAGCAGCGTCGGCCCGGCCAGGTTGATGCCGACCCGGTTCACCGGCTGCGGCGCCCGGGCCCGGGCGTACTCCATGTTGAACAGGGCCACCTCGACCGGCGTGGCGTCGCGCCCGCCGTAGGCCGACGGGCCAGTGGATGCCCACCCAGCGGTCGGCGGCCAGCCGGGCCTGCCAGGCCCGGCCCCACGCGACCTCCTCGGCGGTCGTCGGCGAACGCGGGCGGCGGCTCGAGGTGGTCGGCCAGCCAGGCCCGCACCTCCTCGGCGAAGGCCCGCTCCTCGTCGGTGAAGGCGAGGTCCATGGCGTCTACAGGTCCCAGAAGCGCTGGCGGCCGGCGTCGGTGAGGGCGGCCAGCAGCTCGGCCTCGTCGTCGGCGGTGAACGGACGGTAGGCGACCTCGCCCCGGCCCCGGTGCCACACGGGGTCGCCGTCGACCCGGTCCGAGCGGACCTTCTCCTGGGCCAGGCGCGCGCTTCAGCACCTTGTTGGTGCCCGTCGTGGGCACGTCGCCGCGCCAGGCGGACGTAGCGGGGCCGCCACTTGGGGCCGAGGTCGGCTTGGGCGTCGACCCACTCGCCGAAGCCGGCGGGGTCGAGGGTGGCGCCGTCGCGCACGACGACGGTGGCCATGACCTGGTCGCCGGCAGCCGGGTCGGGCACGCCGTAGACGGCGGCCACCACCACGTCGGGGTGACGGACCAGCGCGGTCTCGATCGGGACCGGCCGGGAAGTTCTCGCCGTCGACCCGGATCCAGTCCGCGGTGCGTCCGGCGAAGTAGAGGAACCGCTCGTCGTCCAGGTAGCCGAGGTCGCCCGCTCCAGTACCAGCCGTTCCGGGTGGCGGTGGCGTTGGCCTCGTCGTTGTCGTAGTAGCCCTCGAACGGGCCCGCTGCCCGCGGTGTTCACGATCTCGCCGACGCACTCCTCGGGGTTCAGCAGGCGACCGTCGGCGTCGAGCCGGGCGGGCGGCTTCGGGTCTGCCGTCCTCGTCGACGACCTGGACGGCATCGCCGGCTCTCCCCAGGGCCCCGGTCGGCATGTCGTCCTCCCGGTTCACGGCGACGCCCCCCTCCGTGGCTCCGAAGGCGTCGATCACGCGCGACGCCGAACCGACGGCCGAACGCGGCGACGACGTCGGGGGCGCCCTCGTTGCCGAACGCCACCCGCAGCGGGTTGTCGGCGTCGTCGGCCTGCTCGGGCGAGGCGACCAGGTAGCTCAGCGGCTTGCCGGTGTAGTTGAACCAGGTGGCGCCGTAGCGACGGACGTCGGGCAGCCAGCTGGAGACCGAGAAGCGGCGGGCCAGGCCGACCGACGCCCCGGCCACGATCGAGGGCGCCCACCCCACCATCACGGCGTTCGAGTGGAACAGGGGCATGCAGATGTAGCCGACGTCGTCAGGCCCGAGGTCCATCAGCATCCGCATGCGGTTGCCGGTGACCAGCAGCCGGCGCTGCGAGCAGATGACCGCCTTCGGTGCCGACGACGTGCCCGACGTGAAGATGAGCGCCCACCGGGTGTCCAGCTCCGGCTCGAGGCCGAGGTCCTCCGCCGAGGCTGGCAGCGCCGCCTCCAGCTCATCGCCCGCCTCCAGCACGGCGACGCCGAGCTGGTCGCGGATCGGGTCCAGGTCCGGCCGGTGGGCGGGCTCGGTGATGACGAGGCCGACGTCGGCGTGGTGGAGGTCGCGGAGGAGGTGCTCGCCCTGGCGGGTGTGGTTCAGGCCGACGACGGTCGCCCCGACCAGCGCGGCGCCCGCGAACGTGAAGACGTACTCGGCGATGTTGTCGGCCAGGACGCCGACGTGGGGCGGCGCGCCGACGGGCAGCCGCTCGTCGAGGAGGGCGGCGTAGCGGCAGGCCTCGGCGTACACCTCGGCGTGGGTCCACACCCGGTCGCCGTCGCGGAGGGCGGGCCGCGGGGCCACGTCGGGGTCCGTGCCGTTGCGCCGGATGAGCGCGGCAGCCGAGGGGGCGACCAGCGGCGCCTGCCCCGGCGCCGGTGCGGAGGACCCCGTCACGGCCGCCGACCGTACGCGTTCTGACCGATGGCCCCGGCGCGACCGCCTACCGTCGTCCCGTGCAGCGGGTCGGGGGGCCGGGACGACCGGCGGAGGGTCGGGAGCTCCGGGCCCGGGGCGTCGAGACCATGCACCGTCTGCTGGCGGCCGGCGTGGTGGTGTTCGGGAAGCGGGGGCTGCACGCGGCCCGGGTCGACGACATCGTCAAGGCGGCCAAGACCTCGCACGGGACCTTCTACCGGTACTTCGCCAGCAAGGAGGACCTGTTCCGGGCCCTCACCAGCGACGTGGCCGAGCGCCTCGGCGAGTTGGCGGACTCGCTGGGCGAGATCGGCCCCGGACCCGAGGGCACTGCCGAGCTGCGGGCGTGGGTGGCCCGCTTCCGGGACGTGTACGACGAATACGGCCCGGTCATCCAGACCTGGACCGAGGCCGAGCAGGACGACACCCCCGAGGGCGACCTGGGCGCCGACGTGCTGACCCAGTTCGTCGCCCGCCTCGCCGGCCGCATCCGGGCCGCCGGCGTGACCGACGTGGACCCCGACGTGGCGGCCGTGGCGCTGGTGGCGATGATCGAGCGCCTCACCTACTACGGAGCGACGCGGTACCTCCCGGCCGACCCCGACGAGATCACCGACGTGCTCGCCACGGTGGCGCAGCGGGCCCTCTTCGGAGAAACCTGACACGAGCGTCAGGTTGGGAAACGGCGGTGTAAGGTCCGCGCACTTCTCGCAAGGTCTCGATCCGGGGGGAACTCGTGAACCGTCGACTCGCCGTCACCATGCTCGCGCTGCTGGCGCTCGTCGCGGGGGCGTGCAGCAACGCCTCCGACGACAGCGGCGACGACGCGTCGGGCGAGGGCACCGCCGTCACCACCGACGACGGGGGACCGCTGACCTACGCCGAAGTGCTGGAACTGCCCATCGACGAGAACGTGCCGGTGCAGGCCCCCGGCGTGGACGACAGCACCATCCGGGTCGGGGGCGTGGCCTCGACCACCAACCCCATCGGGGGCGCCTACGGCGAGTCCTTCCAGGGCGTCGAGGCCTACTTCGAGTACATCAACTCCGAAGGTGGCATCTACGGCCGGGAGCTCGAGCTGACCGCCCAGGAGGACGACAACACCGGGTTCGAGAACCGGCAGGACGTCCAGAACCTCCTGACCCAGGACATCTTCGCCGTGGTGCCGGTGGCCACCCTCGACTTCGCCGGCGCCGAGCTCCTGGTCGACGCCAACATGCCCACCTTCGGATGGAACATCAACGAGGAGTTCGCCCTGGGCGAGAACCTCTTCGGCACCCGCGGCTTCCTCTGCTTCACCTGCCCGGGCGCCGGGCTGCCCTGGCTGGCCCAGGAGCTGGGTGCCGAGCAGGTCGCCACATTGGGCTACGACGTCCCGCAGTCGGCGGACTGCGTCGAGGGCATCCAGAACAGCTTCGACACCTATCCGACGGCGGAGCTGGCGTTCCTCGACGACAGCCTCCCGTACGGCATCCCCGACCTGAGTGCCCAGGTGCGGGACATGGCTGACGCCGGGATCGACCTCGTCACCACCTGCATGGACTTCAACGGCGTCACGACCCTCCAGCAGGAGATGCGCCGCCAGAACCTGGACGCCACGCAGTACCTGCCCAACGGCTACGACTACAACTTCCTCGAGGAGAACGGCGACCTGTTCGACGGCGCCTACGTGCTCACCAACTTCGTGCCCTTCGAGGTCCCCGACGACGAGAAGCCCGAGGGCATGGTGCTCTACGAGGAGTGGATCGAGGAGGTCGACGGGACGGTCGGCGAGCTGAGCCTCGGCGGCTGGATGGCGGCCGACATGCTCGTGACCGGGCTGCGGGCCGCCGGCCCCGAGTTCAGCCAGCAGGGCGTCATCGACGGGCTGAACCAGCTCACCGACTACGACTTCATGGGCCTCAGCGCGGACATCGACTGGACCGTGGAGCACGACGAGGACGCCCCGGTGGGCTGCTCGGCGCTGTCGCAGATCCAGGACGGCGCGTTCGTGCCGGTCTTCGGCGAGCCGGGCATGCCGTTCACCTGCTTCGACGACAACGAAGCCGAGGTCCCCGAGGATCCCGAGGTGACCGACTGATCTACGGTCACCACGGGACGAGGCAGCGATGACGGACCTCCTGAACGCGGTGATCGGCGGGACGCCGATCGGCTGCGTCTTCGCCCTGATGGCCGTCGGGCTGGTCCTCACCTACCGCACGGCCGGCGTCTTCAACCTCGCCTTCGGGGCCCAGGCCTTCGTCTCCGCCGCGGTCTACTACGACACCCGGGTCCGTCACGAGTGGCCGATCTGGGCCGCCCTGGTGCTGTCGGTCTTCGTCATCGCACCCCTTCTCGGCTACGTCCTGGACCGGGCCCTCTTCCGCCACCTGCGCACGGCCAGCTCCATCGCCAAGCTGGTGACGACGCTCGGCTTGGTCGTCGCCATCCCCGAGATCACCAAGCTCTGGTTCGGCCGGGGGGCGTCGTTCGGGGTGAAGGGCATCTGGCCCACCACCGACGAGATCGGCGGCCCGACGATCTACCGCTGGGGCGACTACGCCATCGACGGGAACCAGGTGGCCACGGTCCTGGTGACCGTCGTGGCCGTGCTCGGCCTCACCGCACTCTTCCGGTGGTCGCAGATCGGGCTGCGCATGCGGGCCACCGTCGAGAGCCCCCGCATGACCGAGCTGGCGGGCATCAACGCCGACCAGGTCAGCTCCATCGCCTGGATCCTCTCCAGCCTCTTCGCCGGCTTCGCCGGGGTCCTGCTCGCTCCCCTCTTCTCCCAGGTCAGCGACGCCAACTTCCTGTTCCTGCTCATCGCCGCCATGGCGGCGGCCGCCTTCGGCAGCCTGAAGAGCATCCCCCTGACCCTGATCGGCGGCCTGGCCCTCGGCATCGGCTACCAGGTGCTCTACGAGTACCTGCCCCGGGACAGCATCCTCGGCTCGCCCCAGGCGCTGCGGCCGGCGCTGCCGTTCGGTGCTCTGTTCCTGCTGCTGCTCTTCTGGCCCGGGCTGCGCAACCGCCGGGAGGCAGCCGACCCCCTGTCCGGTGTCGATCCGCCCCCACCCGCTCCCGCCGCCACCCTGCGGACGCGGAGCATGACGACCATGACCCGGGTGCTCGCCGTCGGGTTCTTCGTGTTCCTCTCCCTCGGGGTGGCCACCTTCTTCGACGACTTCTGGGTGCTGCTCTTCACCACGGGGATCGTCTACGCCGTCATCTTCTGCTCGATCACCGTGATCACCGGCATGTCCGGGCTGCTCTCGCTCTCCCAGGCCAGCTTCGCCGCCATCGGCGCCTTCACGACCGCCCAACTGGTCGACGCCTTCGACATCCAGGTCCTGGTGGCCGTCCTGATCGGCGCCCTGCTCGCCGCGCTGGTCGGCGGGCTGTTCTCGCTGCCGCTCATGCGCCTCGAGGGCCTCTACCTGACGCTCGCGACGCTGGCCTTCGCCGCCTTCTTCGAGTTCGTCATCACGCCCCTCGACTGGGCCGGCGGCGAGCTGCTCGACGTGCCACGACCGATCATGGGCCCGGTCGACTTCACGAGCACTCGCTCCTACTTCTTCCTCTGCCTGGTGATCCTGGGCCTCGTGGCGGGGGCGGTCCTGCTGATCAAGCGGGGCACGATCGGGCGCTACCTCGACGCCCTGCGGGGCAGCGAGGTGGCCGCCGCCTCGATCGGCATCGACCCTCGCCGGGCCCGGGTCACCGCGTTCGCTCTGTCGGCGGGCATCGCCGGGCTCGGCGGCGGCCTGCTGGCCGTGCTCGACACCGGCCTCAGCGCCCTCAACTACAACTTCCTGCAGGGCCTGTTCTGGGTCGTCCTCGTCGTGACCCTCGGCGCCCGGTCCCTGCAGGCGGCGATCACCGCCGGGATCATGTTCAAGCTCTTCCCGGAGATCCTGTCCCGGATCGACATCGGCGCCCTGCCCGACACCGTCAACCCGGCCCAGAACCCCCAGGCCCTCGCCTTCGCCCTGTTCGGCCTCGGGGCCCTCACCTACGCCAAGCACCCCGAGGGCATCATCGAGTACCAGACCAAGGGCTCGATGCGCTTCGTCAACGAGAAGATCCTCCGGAGGCCACCCGAGGACGACGCCGACAGCGACCCGGGCACGGCTCCGGTCGCGGCGGAGCAAGTGGCATGACCACGTTGCTCGAAGCCCGTGGCGTGACCAAGCACTTCGCCGGGATCACCGCGCTGAACGGCGCCTCGTTGCAGGTCGACGAGGAGGAGATCGTCGGCCTCATCGGCCCCAACGGCGCCGGCAAGACGACCTTGTTCGACTGCGTCTACGGCCTGCTCCGCCCCGACGAGGGCACGCGTCGAGTTCTGCGGCGAGAGCCTGATCGGGCAGCGGGTGCACCATCGGGCCCGGCTCGGCATCGGCCGGACGTTCCAGCGCATCGAGCTCTTCACGGGTACCAGTGTCCGGGACCACCTCCTCGTCGCCGACCGCGCCCGCAACGGCACGGGCGGCCTCGTCCGCGACCTGATGGGGCGGGGCGCCCCCACGGCCGACGAGCTGGCCCGGGTCGACGAGGTGCTCGACCTGCTCGGGCTGCTCCCGCTGGCCGACCGCCCGATCGAGGCGCTGAGCCTCGGGCGGGCCCGCCTGGTCGAGCTGGGCCGGGCGCTCATGATCGAGCCCCGCCTGCTCCTGCTCGACGAGCCCTCCAGCGGGTTGGACGGCGAGGAGACCGACGCCATGGGCGAGGTGCTCCGGCAGGTCTGCAGCGAGCGCGGGGTGTCCGTCCTGCTCGTGGAGCACGACGTCGAGCTGGTGCGCAGCGTGACCGGCCGCCTGTACGTCCTCGACTTCGGGACCCTCATCGCCGAAGGCCCGACCGCCGAGGTCCTGGGCTCCGAAGCCGTTCGCAAGGCTTACCTGGGGTCGACGTGACCGCGCCGCTGCTCGAGATCGACCAGGTCGACGCCGCCTACGGCCCCTTCCGGGCCCTGTTCGGCGTCTCGCTGGCAGTGCCCGAAGGCGGGGCGGTCGCCCTCCTCGGGCCCAACGGCTCCGGCAAGACGACGGTCGCCCGGGTGGCGTCCGGGCTGCTGTGTCCGACCGCCGGCCGTCTCCTGGTCGACGGGGAGGACCTCACGGGTCGCCCCACGTGGGCCGTCGCCCGGACCGGCATCCTCCACGCTCCCGAGGGACGATCGGTGTTCGCCACGCTGACCGTCGAGGAGAACCTGGTCCTCGCCCTCGGCGGGGTCGCCCCCAAGGATGAGATCGCGGCAGGGCTGGAGCGAGCCTTCGAGCTGTTCCCCCGGCTGGGCGAACGCCGGACGCAGGTGGCCGGGACGCTGTCCGGCGGCGAGCAGCGCATGCTCTCGCTGGCCCGGGTGCTGGCCCACCCGCCCCGCCTGCTGATCGTCGACGAGCTCTCGCTCGGCCTCGCCCCCATCGTGATCGAGGAGGTCTACGAGACCCTGGGCCGGATCCGGACCGAGGGCACCGCACTGCTGATCATCGAGCAGCACGTCCACCACGCGCTCGGAGATCGCCGAGGACGCCGTGATCCTGCACCAGGGGCGCGTGGCCTTCACCGGCCCCGCCGAGGGCCTGTCCGACCGAGCGGACCTGCTGAGCGGGGGGCTGGACGGCGTGATCTTCGTCCAGGAGGTCCACGAGGTCGCCGGCCGCGAGGAGGACGCCTTCGACCTGGCCCTCCGGGAGGTCTGGGCGCCGGCCCTGGCCGAGTCGGGCGAGGCCCGCCTGGTGTGGGCGCTGCGCCAGGCCCACGGCACGGGGCCCGCCTACCGCGTGGTCACCTACACCGCCGTGCGCTCCGCCGCGGCGTGGGGCGACCTGGCCGAGCGCGCCGCCGGCGGCGACCTGCGCAGCGCGGTCGACGGCCTGGACCGCCACCGCCACGCCTCGACGGCCACCCTCCTGCGCCCGGTGAGCTGGTCACCGCTCCAGGAGCTGGACCTGGAGGCGATCCCGGCCGAAGGCGACGCCGCCAAGGGCACCTTGTTCATGGAGGACACGGCGTACCCCTTCCGGGAGAAGCTGGAGGACTACCTGGCCCAGGCCGGTCGCCTCTACGCCGGGATGCTCGAGGAGGGCGTCCAGCAGGGCACGTCGATGTTGGAGATGGTCGCCGCCTTCCAGCCCCTGTGGGGCACCGGCCCGTGGCGCCAGGTCGTGCTCTGGCAGCGGGTCACCTCACCCGAGCGGATCATGGGGATGTTCTCCTACGAGGTGCCCGAGCCCTTCAGGGCCCCGGGCACGTGGATGCACGACGCGCTCGAACTGCGAGACCAGTGGGAGAGCCGCCTCCTGCGCACCCTCCCCTGGTCACCCCTGACCTAGACCGAGGACAGGCCCCGCTTCGCGGCCTTGCGGGCCTGGCGCCGCTCCCGGCGGCTGGGCGGCGGCGGACCGATCTCGGCCCGGAGGCCGCCGGTGATCGTCGAGAGCAGGTTGAACACCTCGGCGAAGACGACAGACAGGAAGGTCGCCGCCACCACGAGGATCCCGCCGCCGAAGGCGGCTGACCTCAGCATGGCGGGCCCGTCCAGCTCGACGTCGACCCACCCGAGGTCCTCGGCCAGGCTCTCGAGGTTGTCGACCACGCCGATGGTGCTGGCCGTCAGCCAGATGAGGACGCCGGCGCCGATGACGACGACGACGGAGCAGAGCGAGAAGCCGAAGGTCATCTTGAACACCGAGCGCAGCCGCACCCGGCGGATGACCACCTCCCCGTCGGCGGCGGCCGACCGGGCGACCGGTGGGGGTTCGACGGGGGGCTCGGGGAGCGGGTCGGGCGGCGCCAGAGCCGGCTTCCCCCCGCTGCGGCCCCGGTAGCGGGCCAGGTCGACGACGCCGGCGGGCCGAGGCGTCGGCGGTGGTGCGGTGCCGTTGCCCTCGAAGAGCGGCTCGGCGCTCACGAGGCGACCGGCACGAGCGGCCGCGCGGCGATGCGCTGGGTCAGCCTCGACAGGATCTCCCGCGTGACCTCCCAGTAGTCAGAGGCCAGGCCGGCGGCGTTGCGGGCGAAGCTCTCCTCGCCTGGCGGTGCCTCGAACCACGGAGCTGCCTCCTGCGAGGCCAGGAAGTACTCGGAGGCCACCACCCCGTGGGCCCGCATGTGGCGGGCCGCCTTGCGGGCCTCACGGATGAAGGTCGGCAACACCGGTGCCACACCGTCGAGCAGATACTCCAGCTGGGCTCGGCTGTCCCGCAGCATCCGGCGCTCGGCGGTGCCGAACCCGAAGAGGACCACGCCCAGCAGCTCCAGATCGGGGTTGAGGCCGGTGTCGGCCAGCGCCCGCCTCCGGCCGTCGACCCGCGTGAGGCCGTCGACGCTGGCCTGGTCGAACGGCACCGGGCAGCACAGGAAGCGCGAGGCGCTCAGCGCCAGGTCCAGCAGCGCCGCCGCCGAGGGCGGGGTGTCGAAGACGACGAGGTCGTAGCCCTGGCCGGCCGCCACCAGGGCGTCCCGGGCGGGCACGAGCGCGGCCGGGCCGTCGAGGTGGACCCGCCGGTGCAGCTCGTCGGCCAGCCCGTCGGTCCACGGACCGGCGGCCAGCACGTCGAGGCCCTCCCGCACGCCGGTGACCGGAGCCAGCGGCGCCCCGTCCAGCAGCGCACGGTGCACCCGCTCGCCGTCGTCGGTGAGGCCCGCCTGCAGGTAGCCGAGGTCCTGGCCGAGGTTGCCCTGCGCATCGAGGTCGATGGCAAGGGTGCGCCAGCCCATGGTGGCGGCGGTGGCGGCCAGGCCGGCGGCCAGGGAGGACTTTCCGACCCCGCCCTTGCCATTGCACACGGCCACCCCTCGTTCCAGGATCATCCGCCCTCGCCCTCGCCCCCCCCGTGGTGACGGAGCGTCACCAGATCGACCACAGATCGTCGCATGCCTCGCCGGGCCGGGCAAACGGATCGGTCAGACGGGCTCGGCGCACCACTCCCCGGGGCCGGAGTCGTCGATCTCGTCGTCGGTCTTCGCGAACTGGCGGTGGCCGTCGGCACAGCTGGCGTCCTCGGCGACGCTGTCGACGATCTCGTGGGTGCCGGCGTCGTCGAAGCAGGCCACCTCGGTCACGTCGACCTGGTCGCCCGGCGCGTCCTCGAGGATGATGCACGAGCCGATCCGCAGGAAGCCGTCCTCCTCGGACGCCGACGCCCCGATCCGCTCGAGGCAGTAGGTGATGCCGCTGCCGACGCCGATCGACTGCTCGTCGTCCCGGCAGTCCCCGCCGGTGAGCGAGGAGGCGGTGATCTCCGCCTCGGCGTCATCGTCGTCGCAGTCGATGCCCTCCGGATCGCCGTCATCGTCACCGATGGCGGTCAGGCAGTCGCCGACGCGGAGGTCGACGTAGTCCTCGGAGCCCTCGAACACCGACTGGGCCCCCTCGATGGTGGCCAGGCGACGTTCGAACGTCTCGCGACACTCGACGGCGCGTGCCTCGTTGGCGGCATCGATCCCGTCCTCCACGCCCTCGATGTTCTCCAGCGCGATGGCCGTCAGGGCGATCTCGTCCCGTCCGTCGTCGCCGACCTCGTCGAGGATCTCCTCCTGCACGGCGATGTAGGCCTCGAAGGCCTGGATCAGGTCGGTCGCGACCTGCTCGTCCTCACCACCGGGCGCCTCCAGGGCCCGGAGCTCGTCGATGGCCTCCTCGGCGATCTCGACCGCATCGTCGCCACGGTCGGCGATGTCCTCGATCGTCTCGATCTCGAGCTCGTCGGACTCGTCGCGGGCGTCGTCGCAGACCCCGTCCGCCTGCTCGGCCCACTCCTCGAGGGTCGGCCCGGAGTCACCCCCGCACGCTGCCGCGAAGAGGACCAGCAACCCCACCACCGCCACCCGCCGCATCGCCGGAAGTTAGCCCACGACCCACAGCTCGATTCTGCCCTCCTCGGGGTGCACGCCGACCAGCTCGACCTCGGCCTCGTCGCCCGCCTCCAGGCCGTGGCCCTTCGCCCGGGCCAGCACCGCGGGGTCCCGGAACTGCACGCGGGCGCCGTCCTCCTCGACCTCGGTGACCAGCACGGAGAAGCGCTCCCCCACCCGGCCGCGCAGAACCATCGCCTCCGTGAAGTCGACGCAGGCGCGGTCCAAGGCGGCCTGGCGCCGGCCGCCGTCCTCCAGCACCGTGGGCAGGACGTCCAAGGCCTCGACGGCCCATCCCCCGGGAGCGCGCCCCTCGTGGGCGGCCAGCGCCAGCTCGGTGGCGAAACGGTCCCCGAGCCGCCGCAGTGGCGCGGTGACGTGGGCGTACGGCGCCCCGATGGCCGACTGCTCGGGTTGCTCCGGTGCCCCGCCCGCGAAGCCGAGGTAACCCGCGCCGCGGAACAGGCGGGCCGACTGGGCGATGAGGGCGGCGTCGGCGGGGCGGGCGGGGTCGAGGTGGGACAGGATCGAGACGTAGTCGCTGGTCCCCTTCGGCCAGGGCACGCCCAGCCCCCGCGCGGCCCGGGACAGCTGCCGGACGACGAAGTCCGGAGGTGGGGGCAGGGTGCGGAGCAGGCCGGCGCCGGCGTCGAGCATGAGCTCGGCGGCGACCATCCCCGTCAGCAGCGAGAGCTGCTCGTTCCAGAGCTCGACGCGCCGCGGTGCCTCGTACACGACCTCGAAGCCGCCGCCGTGCTCCGCCGGCTGCTCCACCACCGTCTGGCTGGGCAGGTGGAGGCTGATGCCGCCCCGGGCGGCCTGGACGGCCATGCGTCGCTCGCCCACCGTGCGCAGCTCACCCAGTGCCGGGTGCCCGCCGGCGTCTGCCAGTCGCTGGCCCTCGTCGTAGTCGAGCTGCGCGCGGCTGCGGACGACCGCCCGCTCGATCCGACGGTCGACCACCTCGCCCCCGCCGTCCAGGTCGACCGTCCAGAGCACCGCCGGCCGGTCCCCGTCGGGCAGCAGGCTGGCCGCCCCCTCGCTGAGCGATGTGGGGTTCAGGGGCGAGCGCTCGTCGGGGCTGTACATCGTCATGACCCGACGGCGGGCCTCGGCGTCGATCGGGTCGCCCGGGTCGACGAAGGCGGCGACGTCGGCGATGGCGTAGTGGACCCGGTGCCCGTCCGCCGTGACCTCGATGCAGAGCGCCTGGTCCAGGTCGCGGCTCCCCGGCGGGTCGATGGTCACGAACGGCAGGTCGCGCCGGTCGACCCGATCCGCCGTGACCGAGCGCCGCGCCGCCTCGACCGCGGCTGCTTCGACCTCCGGCGGCATCGGCCCCGGCACCTCCAAGCGCTCCCGGATGGCGGCGAAGCCCGCCCGGAACTCGTCGGTGGCGGGGACCCGCACCCTCGGCAACGGCACGGGGGGAACGTAGCGACCGGGCGCGGTCGGCCGACTGACGCCCGTGTCAGCATCTCGTAGGATCGCCCCCGTGGGGGAACGCACCTGGCGCACCGGCATGCCCAAGAGCGACGCCCACGGCCTGCTGCCGGACCCCGAGCCGCGGGAGATCCGCTACACGGTGATCTCGGTGGACGACCACCTGGTCGAGCCGCCGGACATGTTCGACGGGCGCCTGCCCGCCGCGCTGCAGGACCGGGCCCCGAAGGTCGTGGACACCGAGGAGGGCCACGAGGTCTGGGAGTTCGACGGGCAGATCTTCCTCCAGGTCGGGCTGAACGCCGTCGTGGGGCGGCCCCGTGAGGACTGGAAGATCGAGCCCACCCGGTTCGAGGACATGCGCCCGGGCTGCTACGACATCCACGCCCGGGTCGGGGACATGGACATCAACGGGGTCTGGGCGGCGCTGAACTTCCCGTCCCAGATCACCGGCTTCTGCGGTCGGGTGTTCAGCCAGTGCTCCGACCCCGACGCTGGGGCTCGCCGTGACGAAGGCCTGGAACGACTGGTTCCACGACGAGTGGTGGCAGCCCTACCCGGAGCGGAACATCCCCATGGGGATCACCTTCCTGGCCGACCCCGAGGAGGGAGCGGCCGAGATCCGGCGCAATGCGGACCGTGGCTTCCGGGCCGTGACCCTGCCCGAACAGCCCCACCGGATCGGCCTCCCCTCGGTCTTCGACCCGCACTGGGAACCGATCATCCAGGCCTGCGCGGACACGGAGACGGTCATCTGCCTGCACGTGGCGTCGTGCGGCGTCGTCGACATGCCCCGGGGGGCACCGGCCATCCAGCTGGGGGCCACGCTCTTCGGCCAGCTCGCCCTCGGCGCCTGCGCCGAGTGGCTGTGGTCGGGGATCCCGGTGCGCCACCCCGGCGTGCAGATCGCCATGTCCGAGGGCGGCATCGGCTGGGTCGCCATGCTCATCGACCGGCTGGACAACATGCTCGAGCGCTCGGGCTACGGCAGGGACTTCGTCAGCGACCACGGCGGGCCCGGCGACCTGCGCCCCAGTGACGTGCTGCGCCGCAACTTCACCTTCTGCACGATCGACGACCCGTCCACGATCTCGACCCGGGACGTGATCGGCGTCGAGAACATCTGCTTCGAGACCGACTACCCGCACGGCGACGGGACGTGGCCCGACACCCAGGCGGTCATCGAGAAGGCGTACGGCGGGATCCTCACGGACGCCGAGATCGCCGCCATCACCCACGAGAACGCCGCCCGCGTCTTCCGGCACCCGCTGCCGCCGCCCGACAGCCCGCACGCCGCCGGCCTCCGATGAGGGAGCACCGCTACACGCTGGACATGCCCCACTCGGCCGCCCGGCTGTGGGCCCTGTTCCAGGACTACGACAGCTGGACGAGGTACGCCCCGATGGTCCTGGAGGTCGAGGTCGTGCACCCCGGCGACCAGCACGGCAACGGGCTCCTGCGCCGGGTCATCTACCAGATGCCGTTGGGGCGCACGGGCGCCGCGCTGGAGCTGGTGACCGACGTGGCCAAGGAACGGGGCTACACGTTCACGATGCTGAGCCACAAGCCCGGCAACGACCAGACGGGCAAGGTCCGCCTGGAGCCCTTGGGCCCGAACCAGACCCGGTTCCACTTCGAGGAGCGCTACCACCTGACCAGCGCCCCGTGGAAGTGGTTCGAGGGCCGCATCTACAAGTTCATCAACAAGAAGAACGAGGAGACGATGCGGGCGGCGTCCCAGTACCTGACCGACCACCCCGAGTACCGCCCGGACCTGGTCCAGTGAGCCTCCCCGCAACCATGCCGGCGGCGGTGTACCGCGAGAAGGGCGTGCTGGAGGTCACCGAGGTCGACACGCCGGCCGTCGGTCCCCACGACGTCCTGCTGGAGGTCTCGCACTGTGGCGTGTGCGGCAGCGACCTGCACATGGTGCTGGAGGGCTGGGGGACGGCCGATGCCATCGAGGGCCACGAGTACACGGGCACGGTGGCGGCCGTCGGCTCGGCCGTGACCCGGTGGGCCGTCGGCCAGTCGGTGGTCGCCGGGCCCAGCCGCCGCTGCGGCGAGTGTGGACCCTGCCGGGCCGGGCGCCCCTCGCTGTGCCTGGGCCGAGGCGACGTCGGCACCGGCGACTACCAGGGCGCTTTCGCCCGCTACTCCCTGGTCCACGAGGACGAGGTGCTGGCCCTGCCCGACGGGCTGACCCTGCGGGAGGCGGCCCTGGCCGAACCGCTGGCCGTCGCCCTCCACGGCATCACCCAGGCCCAGGTCCGCCCTGAACACCGGGTCATCGTCTTCGGCGCCGGCCCCATCGGTGCGCTGACCACCGCCGCCCTGCTGGCGCGGGGCGTCGAGGACCTGACCGTGGTGGAGCCGGGCGCCACCCGCCAGGAGCTGGCCCGCCGCATCGGCGCCCCCCGGGTGGTCGCCCCCGACGAGCTGGCCGAGCCCGGCTGGCACCCGGGCCATCTGCTCGACGAGCCCTACGACCGGGCCATCGAGTGCTCGGGCAACCGCAAGGCCATGGAGCAGGCTCTCGGCCAGCTCGGCCGCATGGGCCGGCTGGTCTTCGTGGGCGCCGGCATCGACGGCCCCCGCTTCGACGCCAACCGGATCATGCTCAACGAGCTCGAGATCACCGGCGCCTTCGTCTACGACGCCGACGGCTTCGCGCAGGCGCTGGACCTGCTCCCCCGGCTCCCGCTGGAGCACCTCATCGAACCGGTCGACGTCACCCTGCCGAAGCTGTTCGACGCGATGGAACGCCTGGCCGCCGGCGAGCTGGCGGGCAAGGTGATGGTCACCCCAGGAGGCACCCCATGACCCGCACACCCCGCTTCAACCACGTGGCCATGAGCGTGCCCGCCGACCTGCTCGACGAGCAGGGCCGGGCCGACATCCTCGACTTCTGGGGCGGCGTCTTCGGCTTCGAGGAGCTGCCCACCGAGACGGAGGACCGCCGCAAGCTGGTCCTGTCGGCGTACGACTGGGAGCAGTTCCTGTTCCTCATCGCCGAGGACCCGCCCATGAGCTGCCCCCGCCTGGACCACTTCGGGATGTCCGTCGGCTCGCTGGACGAGCTGGAGGCGTTCTACGCCAAGGCCAAGGCCTACGCCGAGAAGGACGACCGGGTGGACCTGATCGAGCAGGACGTGGAGGAGCACGACGGCGTCCTGCGGCTGCACAACTTCTACGTCCGCTTCCTGCTCCCGATGATGATCGAGATCCAGTTCTTCGACTGGGACCCCGCCGTGGCCGAACTCAACCCGGCCAACGCCACCGCATGAGCCATCCCCTCCGGTTCGGGGCGTTCGTCCCCCAGGGGTGGAAGACGGAGTTCGCGGGCTGGGACGCGGTCGACGCCTGGGCCCGGGCGGAGGAGGTCGCCCGCACCGCCGAGCTGGCGGGCTACGACCACCTGTGGGTCTACGACCACGTCGAGACGGTGCCGCAACGGGTGCCCGAACCGATGTTCGAGGCCTGGACGATGATGGCCGCCCTCGCCGGCATCACGTCCCGGGCCCGCCTGGGCCAGATGGTGACCTGTGCCGCCTACCGGAACCCGGCCCTGCTGGCGAAGATGGCCGCCACCGTCGACGTGATGTCTGGCGGTCGCCTGATCTTCGGGATCGGGGCCGGCTGGTACGAGGAGGAGTACCACTCCCACGGCTGGACGTTCCCGACCGCCGGCCAGCGCCTGGAGCTGCTGGAGGAGACCATCGAGGTGGCCAAGGCGCTCTGGACCCAACCCGAGGCCACCTTCCACGGGCGGCACGCCTGGCTGGAGGGGGCCGTCTCGTACCCCAAGCCCGTGCAGACCCTGCCGCCCATCTGGGTCGGCGGTGGGGGCGAGAAGGTCACGCTGCGCATCGCCGCCCAGCACGCCGACGCCACGAACTGGCAGGTCGGCCTGGAGGGCTTCCGACCACAAGTCCGAGGTCCTGGCCCGCCACTGCGAGGACCTGGGCCGGGACCCCGACGAGATCGTCCGCACCCACGCCCCCGACTGCATGCTCTTCGACAGCGACGCGGACCTGCAGCGCTGGCTGGACTCGCCCGGTGGCGGCGACGGCTGGGGGCGCGACGACCCCGTCGACTACGTCCGGGACAACTTCATCGGCACCGCCGAGCAGGTGGCCGAGAAGGTCCGCGCCTACCTCGACGCCGGCTGTTCGGAGTTCGTCCTCTGGTTCCGGGACTACCCCGCGGTCGAGTCCCTGGAGCGGTTCCAGGCCGACGTCGTGCCCCGCCTCACCTGAGCCGGGACGCGAAACGACGCCCTGCCGGAGCAGAGCGCCGTGTTGCAGCGCCGAGAGGCGCTAGGACTCAGACGACCCGAACGTTCTGGGCCTCTTCACCCTTTCGACCAGGGGCGACGTCGAACTCGACGGTCTGACCCTCGTCGAGGGACCGGTAGCCGGTGCCCTGGATGTTGGAGTAGTGGACGAAAACATCGTCCGCACCCTCACGCGAGATGAAGCCATAGCCCTTCTCGGCATTGAAAAACTTGACGGTTCCAGTAGCCAACGCAATCTCTCTCTCATCAGCGAGGGGACCACGTGCGGTACCCCCGTCCCGGGCAGGGTACGTGCCCGGACGGGAACCCCAACCCCACCGACCGCGCGGTCAGTTTCCGTTCGCCCTCAGTTCGTCCGGAGTTCGCTGAACGGCGTGGTCTTGTCGGGGCCCGGCTCCTTGGGCAGGCCGAGCACCCGCTCGCCGATGATGTTGCGCTGCACCTGGTCGGTGCCGCCGTAGATCGACGGGGCCGGACTGAACAGGGCGAGCTCCTGCACGATGCCGCCGCCGGGCGTGTCGGGGCCCATGACGGTGCCCGCGGGGCCGATGATGCGCAGGCCCACGTCCCGGGACAGCCGGGTCATGTCGCTCATCATCAGCTTGGCCAGGTTGGGCAGGGCCGGTGAGGCCTGGCCCGCCTTGGCCCGCTGCACGCCCCACGCGCTGATCTTGTCCATCGTCCAGAGCCGCATGAGGTCCTGGCGGATCAACGGGTCCTCGACCTTGCCGAGGTCCTTCACCAGCTGCATCAGCATGTTGACGCTGCGGCCGGCCAGGATCGAGGCGGTGCCGCTGCCGCCGCGGCCCTTCTTGACGAAGTCCCCGGCCCGCTTCTCGAGGTGGCCGGCCACCGTGCCCGGCAGCGCCAACGAGGTGGCCGACGTGCCACCGCCCCCGCCGAGGCTGGCCCGCTCGTTCATCAGGGTGGTGTTGGCCACCGCCCAGCCCTGACCCAGATCGCCGATGCGGGCGTCGTCGTGCACCCGGGCGTCGTCCAGGAAGACCTCGTTGAACAGCGCCCGGCCCGTCATCTCGATCAGCGGCCGGACGTCCACACCGGGCTGGTGCATGGGGATGCCGAAGTAGGTGATGCCCTTGTGCTTCGGGGCGTCGGGGTCGGTGCGGGCGATGAGCATGCCGAGGTCGGCGTGTTGGCCTCCGCTGGTCCACACCTTCTGGCCGTTGACGATCCACTCGTCACCGTCGCGGACCGCCTTGGTCTGCAGCCCGGCCAGGTCCGAGCCGGCGCCCGGCTCACTGAACAGCTGGCACCACGCCTCCTGACCGTTGGCGATCGTGGGCAGGAAGCGCTGCTTCTGCTCGTCCGTGCCGTGGGTGATGATCGTCGGGGCAGCCAGCATCGTGCCCAGACCCCCCGGCGGGCCGAGGGCGCCGACCTCGCTGATCTCCTCGCTGACGGCGTTGGCGTCGGGGCGGGCCAGCCCGCGGCCGGAGTGCTCTTCGGGCCACGTCGGATGGCCCCAGCCGGAGTCGGCCAGACGCTGCCACCAGTCGGCCACCGTCAGGTCCGGGTCCCAGTTCTCGTCCAGCCAGGAGCGCACGTCGGCCCGCACGTCATCGTTCACAGCCATTCGACGAGCTTACGTAGGGTGTTGGTCGTGGCCGTCACCGAGCTCCCGCCCGTCCCGCTCGACGAGATCGACCTCACCGACCCCGACGCCTACGTCGAACGGGTCCCCCACGAGCAGTTCGCCACGCTCCGGCGCGAGGCGCCCGTGTTCTGGCACGAGGACGACGAAGGTGGGTTCTGGTGCGTCACCCGCCACGCCGACATCGTCACCGTCAACCGGGACTGGGAGACGTACTCGTCGTGGAAGGGCGCCGTCTACCTCTGGACGCCCGACGAGCTCGAGATGCAGCGGCTGATGATGCTGAACATGGACCCGCCGGAGCACGCCAAGCTCCGCAAGCTGGTCAACCGGGGCTTCACCCCGCGCCGCATCCGCGAGCTGCAGGACGTGCTGGCCCGCCGAGCCACGACGATCGTGGACGAGGTCATCGAGTCCGGCAGCTGCGACATGGTCGAGGCCGTCGCCGCCGAGCTCCCCCTCCAGGCCATCGCCGAGTTCCTCGGGGTGCCCCAGGAGGACCGCCACCTGGTCTTCAAGTGGAGCAACACGATGATCGGCTCCGACGACCCGGAGTACGCGTCGGAGAAGGACGAGTCGGGCCAGTCAGCCGAGACGATGGCGGCCTCGGCCGAGCTGTACGCCTACGCCCATGCGCTGGCCGAGGACCGTCGGGCGAACCCCCGCGACGACATCGTGTCCGACCTGGTCCACGCCGAGGTCGACGGCGACACGCTGAGCGACACCGACTTCAACCTCTTCTTCCTGCTGCTGGCCGTGGCCGGCAACGAGACCACCCGCAACGCCATCTCCCACTCGGTGCTGGCTCTGGCCGAGCACCCCGACCAACGGGCCTGGCTGCGGGAGGACCCCGACCGCTGGGACACCGCGCTGGACGAGTTCCTCCGTTGGTCCACCCCCGTCATGCACTTCCGGCGCACGGCGACCAGGGACACCGAGCTGAGCGGCCAGAAGATCGCCGAGGGCGACCGGGTCGTCATCTGGCACATCTCGGGGAACCGGGACGAGGACGTCTTCGAGGATCCGTTCCGGTTCGACCTCGGGCGCAGCCCCGAGGAGGGGAGCCAGGTCGCCTTCGGCGGCGGCGGGCCCCACTTCTGCCTCGGCGCCAACCTGGCCAAGGCCGAGATGCGGGTGATGCTGGGCGAGGTCCTCGACCGGCTCGGCGACTTCGAGATCGACGGCGAGGTGCAGCGCCTGCGCTCCAACTTCATCAACGGGATCAAGCACCTGCCGGTGGCCTGGGACACCGCGTGACGAAGCCCGACCTCGGGTCCGTCGGGCTCTGGACGTTCACCCTCGACCTCCAGCCTTCCGCCCGGGTGCGAGAGCTGGTGCCCGAGATCGAGGCCATGGGCTGGGGTGCCATCTGGATCCCGGAGGCCGTGAACCGGGACGCCATGGTCAACAGCGCTCTGCTGCTCTCGGCGTCGTCGACCATCAAGGTCGGCACGGGCATCGCTTCGATCTGGGCCCGGGACGCCATGACGACGGCGGCGTCGCTGCACACGCTGTCCGAGGCCTGGCCCGGTCGCTTCGTCCTCGGCCTCGGTGTCAGCCACGCGCCGATGGTCGACTTCATCCGCAAGCAGGAGTACGCCAAGCCGTTCTCCAAGATGCGGGACTACCTCGCAGCCATGGACGAGGCGCTCTACATGTCCCCGCAGCCCGAGAACGAGCACGTCGTCCTGGCCGCGCTGGGCCCGAAGATGCTGGAGCTGTCCGCATCGGCCGCCGACGGCGCCCACCCGTACTTCGTCCCGGTCGAGCACACCGCCTTCGCCCGGGAGCACCTCGGCCCCGACGCCCTGCTGGCCCCCGAGCAAGCGGCCGTCCTGTCGACCGACGCCGACGAGGCCCGCGCCGTCGCCCGGGGCCACATGGCCACCTACCTGGGCCTGCCCAACTACACGAACAACCTGCGCCGCCTCGGCTGGGGCGACGAGGACCTCGAGCCGCCGGGCAGCGACCGGCTGGTCGACGCCATCGTCGTCTGGGGCGACGAACAGGCCGTCGTCGACCGAGTCCGCGCTCACCACGACCGGGGCGCCGACCACGTGGCCCTCCAGGTGCTGCCCCTCGACGGCACGTCGGTCCCGCTGGAGGACTGGCGACGGCTCAGCGAGGCCCTCGGCCTGACGTGAAGCGGGTCGCGGCGGCGGCCGCCCTGCTGGCGGTGCTGGCCGTCGACGCCGGCACGGCGAGCGCAGGGGTCGACCCGCCCCCGGGAGCAATCGACGACGTGCGCCAGGTGTCGGCCGGCGAGAACCACACCTGCGCCACGATGACGAACGGCCAGGTCCGCTGCTGGGGGGCCAACGGCAACGGCCAGCTCGGGACGGGCGACCGCACCGAACGCCACCGACCGACGCCCGTGGTCGGCGTCAGCACCTCACGGCTGGTCTCGGTCACCAAGGTGGTGGCCGGGCGGCGGCACACCTGCGCCCGCAAGACGAACGGCACGGTCCTGTGCTGGGGTGCCAACGACCGCGGGCAGCTCGGGACGGGCAACCGGGCCCCACGCCTGCGGCCCACGGCCGTGCTCGGCCTGACCGACGTGGTCGACATCAAGGCCGGCGTCGGCGACCACACCTGCGCCCTCCGGTCGGACGACACCGTCTGGTGCTGGGGCGCCAACAACCGCGGCCAGCTCGGCGACGGCAGTACGACCGACCGCCTGAGGCCCGTCCAGGTCCCGGGCCTGACGGCGACCGTCCTGGCCGTCGGCGGGGACCACACCTGCGCCTACGGCAACCGGCTCCGGTGCTGGGGCGCCAACGGGCGCGGCCAGGTCGGTGACGGGACGTCTCGGGACCGGCACTCGCCGGTCGACGTCCTCGACCCGGTTGGTGCGGACGGGGTGATGAGGCGCGTCACCGGCGTCGCCCTCGGCGGTGCCCACAGCTGCGCGGTCGCGATGAACCAAGCGGCGATGGCGCGCCGGAACTGGTGCTGGGGCGCCAACGACCGGGGACAGCTGGCCGACCACACTCGGACCGACCGGCACCGGGCCCGCATCCGCCGGGAGGTGCCCGGTCACCGCAACGAGACCTACCAGCCGCTGGCCGCCGGGCGGGCCCACTCGTGCGGGGTCGAGCTGTTCACCGAGATCTGGTGCTGGGGGGCCAATGGGACGGGCCAGCTGGCCGTCGCCGACCCGGCCGGCACCACGCACCCCGTGGCGGCGCGGGGCAGTCGCCCCCCGGTGGGCGGGGTCGTCGTCACCGCCGGCGGCGGTCACACCTGCTCCCGCTGGCCCCCCCGGATGGTGGTCTGCTGGGGCGCCAACGCGCACGGCCAGCTCGGCGACGGCACGACGACGCAACAGCGCCGCGCCGTCTTCGTGCTCGCCTAGCCCCGCACCTCATTGGAGGAAATGAGCGTCGGATTCCGACGGCCTATTTCCTCCATCGAAGTGGGGGGTCACGCGGGCGGCTGCCAGTTCGGCTCGCGCTTCTCGGCAAAGGCGGCCGGGCCCTCGGTCTGATCGGGGTGGCCCCACATCGACACCAGCTCCTGGGCCCCCACCTTGCAGGCGTCGGTCAGGCCGTGCTCGAGGGCGGCCCACAGCGCCCGCTTGGTCGCCGCCATCGCCGCGGGTGAGTTCTTGGCCACCTTCTCGGCCAGGGCCTGAGCCTCGGCGCGGAGCTGGTCCGGCGGGTCGACGATCTGGCTGATCATCCCCAGCTCGTAGGCCCGTTGGGCCGACATGCGCTCATAGCGGCCGACGAAGGCCATGCGCATGACCGCCTCGGCCGGCATCTTGCGGATGAGGCCGATGGCCTCCAGCGAGACGACCTGGCCGACAGAGACGTGGGGGTCGAAGAACTGGGCGTCGGAGGCGGCGATCACGATGTCGGCGTCGGCGATCCAGTGGAACCCGCCCCCGGCGCAGATGCCGTTGACGGCGGTGATGACCGGCTTCCAGACCTGCTGGTGCCAGGCGGTGAAGTGGAGGTCGAAGTCCTCGACCGACTGGCGGTAACGCTCGAAGCCCTGCCCGTCGGTGGCGATCTCGGTGACGTCCACACCGGTCTGGAAGGCCCGTCCCTCCCCCGTGTGGACGATGACCCGCACCGCCGGATCGTCGTCGAGCTCCCGCCAGGCGTCGGCGAACTCGTCACGCATCTGGCTGTTCATGGCGTTGAGCTGGTCGGGCCGGTTGTTGATCAGCCAGCCGACCGGCCCCTCCCGCTCGACCTTCAGGCACTCGTAGCTCACGATGTCGCTCCTTCGACGAGCCACTCCGGCTCACGTTTCTCGGCGAAGGCCAGCGGCCCCTCGTTCTGGTCGGGGTGGCCCCACACGCCGATCATCTCGGCGGCGCCCGCCCGGCAGGCGTCGGTCAGCCCAGCCTCCAGGGCACCCCACAGCGCCCGCTTGGTGGCGGCCATAGCGGCGGGCGAGTTGCGGGCGACCTTCTCGGCGAGCGCCTGGGCGGCGCCCACCAGGTCGGCGGGTTCGACCACCTCACTCAGGATCCCCAGCTGGCGGGCCCGTTCGGCCGTGACCCGCTCGTGGCGGCCGACCAACGCCATGCGCAGCACCGACTCCATGGGCGAGGTGCGGGCCAGCGCGATGGCCTCGTAGGCGGTGACCTGGCCGATGGACACGTGGGGGTCCAGGAAGGTGGCATCGCGGGAGGCGATGACGATGTCGGCGTCGGCCACGAAGTGCAGCCCGCCACCGGCGCACACCCCGTTCACGGCGGCGATCACCGGCTTCCAAACCCGGTTCTGCCAGGCCGTTAGCTTCAGAGCGGCGTCCCGGGTGCGCCGCGACTGCTCCCGCAGCGCCTCCTTGTCCCGGCTCAGGGCGACGACGTCGAGGCCGGTCTGGAACGCGGTGCCGTTGCCGGAGTTGACGACGACCCGCACGTCGGGGTCGGCGTCGAGCTCCTGCCAGGCCCGCTCGAGCTCGTCGAGCATCGTGGCGTCCATGGCGTTGCCGACGTCGGGACGGTCGAAGATCAGCCACCCCACCGGACCCCGCCGCTCGACGACGAGCGTCTCGTAGGCCACGGCTCAGGAGGCCCCGAAGGCCCGGTCCACGATCGTGTGCAGGTCGGCGAGGGCCAGGCGCTCGTCGGTGGACGGCGGATCGTCGACCACGGCGGGGTCCGTCGACTGGTAGGCGGCGACGAACCCGGAGACCAGGCGACCCAGGACCAGTGGGTCGCCGTCACGGAGCACGCCCTTGGCCTGGCCACGGCGGAAGATGTCGGCCTGGATCTCCATCGCCCTGGCGAAGTTGTCGGACAGGGCCCGGGACGGTGGCAGCTGGCCTCCCGGGAGGGTGGAGCTGGAGGTGTGCAGGTACAGACGTCCGAAGTGCGGGTGCTGGCGGAAGAAGCCGACCTCGAAGTCGACCAGCGCGTGGAGCTGGGCCACGGGGTCGTCGCCCGCCGTCGCCGCCTCCTCCATGCCGGGCAGGAACTCCTCGCCCCGGCGCAGGAACACGTGGAGGAAGAGGTCGTCCTTGTTCTGGAAGAAGGAGTAGACGGACCCGACCGAGAACTCGGCCAGCTCGGCCACCTCGCGCAGGGTCGTGTCGTGGAACCCCTTGGCCCCGAAGATCTCCTCGGCGGCGTCCAGCAGCTGGGCGCGGCTCAGGTCCTGGTGGAGGCGGCGGCGCTGCTCACGGCGACTGGCCGTCGTGGTCACCGGCGCAGGCTAGGTCGGGCGGTTCAGTGAAGTGAAGCCGTGTTCGCGACATTGAACCGCCCGACGAGCGCTAGGCGCGACGGGTGACGACGACCTCGAGGTACTCCGACTCGACGGCGAGCGCCCGGTTGCCGGGCCGGTTGGCGTTGTAAGCCAGCGCCACCAGCTGCTCCCGGAACGACGCCTTGCCGTCGTCGTCGAGAGCGGCCCAAGCCTTCAGGGTGGGGCCGTAGTAGTCCTTGAACGTCTCGAAGAAGTCCTCGGCCGACCGGAACCGGAAGGTGAACCGGCGGGGCGTGACGTCGACGTCGGCGTCGGCGGCGAACAGCTCGTGGAGACGCTCCTCGGTGCCCCAGGCGAGGGGCGAGGTGATCCCCGGCGGGGGCGGCACGTGGGCGCCCACGATCTTGAACATCTGCCCCACGAACCCGCGCGGCGTCCAGTTGGCCATGCCGATGCGCCCACCCGGCCGGCACACGCGGACGAGCTCGCTCGCCGCCTGCTGCTGATCGGGGGTGAACATGACGCCGAAGGTGGACAGGACCGTGTCGAACGCGCCGTCCTCGAACGGCAGGTGCTCGGCGTCGGCGACCTGGGTGGCCAGCGGCACGCCCTCGGCCTCGGCCCGGAGCCGGGCTCGGTCCAGCAGGCCCTCGACGTAGTCGGTGGCGGTGACGTCGGCGCCTCGCCGGGCCGCCGCCAGCGACGCGTTCCCGTTGCCGGCGGCGACGTCGAGCACGCTCGATCCGGCCTCGACGTCGACGGCCTCGCACAGCGTCTCGCCGACGATCTGCAGGCTGGTGCCGATGACGGCGTAGTCCCCCGAGGCCCACGTGGCCTGCTGGCGCTGCTTGATGGCGTCGAGCTCGTCGCTCGTGGTGATCGTGGTCATGGCATCTCCTCGTCGGTGATGCCGTGATCGTCCTGCGGATGGACGGGTCGCCGCATCGGGCATCGACGCCATTCCCCCGTGACGGCGATGGGGCGAACGCCCCACGGCTCAGCGCTCGCCGATGACGCCGTGCTCGAAGGCGTAGGCCGTCGCCGCGGCCCGGGACGAGACCCCGATCTTGGTGAAGATGTTCGTGAGGTGCCGGGAGACCGTCTTGGCGCTGAGATGGAGCTCAGCAGCGATCGCCTTGTTGGACAGCCCCGACGCCACCAGGCGGAGGACCTCGGCCTCCCGCTCGGTCAGGCCCCCGGGGAGGGCCGGACGACCCGTCGCCTCGGTCCCGTCGAGGCGGACCCCGATCTGGTCGAACAGGGCACGGGCGGCGGCGAAGGACTCCCTGGCCCCGGTCTCGTCGCCCCCGTCCCGGAGTGCCTGGGCCAGCACGGTCCTGGTCGTGGCCTCCTCGTAGGGGATCTCGAGCTCCTGCCAGAGCTGGAGCGCGTCGTGCAGCGTGGCGCCCGCCGTGACCGGGTCCTGCCGGGCGAGCTGAACCCGTCCCCGGGCCAGGGCCTCGGTGGCCCGCAGGACCGGGTTGTCGAAGGTGGCAGCCAGGACGGCGAGCTCTTCGGCGTGGCCCTGGGCGGCGTCAACGTCGTCGGCGGCGATGGCGATCTGGGTCGCCGCGGCCAGGACCCACGCTCGGGCTTGGCGGCCGGCCGGTTGGCCGGCGAGGCACCCGCTGATGATGCGGGTGGCGGCATCGATCCGGCCTTGGGCCAGTCGGAGGAGCGCCGTGCCGGTGCACGCAGCACCGGAGAGCTCCTCGGCCCGGGCGAATGCCTCCTCGGCGCGATCCAGGTTCCCGAGGCGCCGGCGGATGTCGCCCACCTCGGCGAATGCCGCGGCGGCGTTGGGGAGGTGACTGGCCAGGAGCTCGTCGCAGGCCCGGGTCGCCTCACGCTCGGCGTCGGTCATCGCTCCCCGCTGGTTCAGGACGAAGGCCCGGTGCACGCGGCAGATCCCCGGGAAGATCGCGAAGGGGTGCCGCTCGGCCCACTGGGCGGTCGCCTCGGTCCACTCGGCGGCCCGCCGGAGGTCGCCCAGGTCCTCGCAGGCGCTGATCAGGCTGCAGTACACCTTGCCCGTCGAGTACGGCCCGAGTCGGCCCTCGACGGCCAGGAGCATCGCCTCGTCGAGGTGGGCAAGTCCGCGCTCCGCCTCGCCCTCGTCGATCAAGATCCGCCCGAGGGCCTGCAGGGCCTCGGCCTCGAGGTCCGTCGACCCGAGCTCGCGCGCCACGCGGTGGGCCCGCTCGGTCAGGTCCGACGCGTCGTCGAGCCGGCTCTCGCCGTGGGCGACCTCGCCCTCGCGAAGGAGCAGCGCCACGTGCTCGACGCAGCCCGGATCGTCCTCCAGCATCCGCCGGGCCCGTTGCAACCATCCGGTGGCGATGGCCGGGCGGACCCGCATGCAGTGGTGCTCGTAGAGCCAGATGGCGCACTGGCCAGCCCGGCGCGTGTCGCCGAGGTCCTCGAAGCGCCGGTAGGCCTCGCTGCGCGCCTCGACGCACTCCTCGAGGCGCCCGAGCCACCACGCCGCCTCGGCCACGACGTCGAGGCGCTCCGCTTCGGCGGCGGGATCGTCCCCCGACCAGCCCGTGGCGAGTGCGTGGGCGGCCGCCCAGTCGTGGCGGACGAGCGCCGCCTCTGCCTCGCCCAGCGGACCCGGCCGCTCCCCCGACACGGCGGCGACGGTAGCGGTCCCGGCCCGGGCCCCCGTCAGGCCGGCGCCGCCATCTGGGCGGCGAGGTGCTCCAGCACCGGCTGGATCTCGCTGGCCACGCTGAACTCCAGGAAGACGACGCCCTCGTCGGTCCACCCGGTGTGCCCACCCGGCCAGTGGTAGGCCTCGCCGGCGCTGGTGGTCTCCTCGGTGCCGTCCTCGTAGCGCACGGTGATGGAACCGCCGAGCACGATGCCCCAGTGGGCGGCCTGGCACCGGTCGCCGGGCAGCCCGACGAACATCGGCGTGAAGTCCACGCCCGGCGGCAGGTCGATGTGGCGGACCAGCTGGTCGCCCCACTGGACCCCGCGGGTCTCGATGCCGTCGACCGCCATCTCCAGGGGGATCTCCCGGACCTGAGTGTGCATGCGCTTCCTCCTTGCCGTCCGCCGGCTCCGTCCCGACCTCGACGATCCTCGTGGGACCCACGCCCCGCGGGCATCGGACAGATGCCCCATCCGCCACAGGGCCGGCATGGGGTGATCGTCCGATGCGGCGCGGTCGCCCGCCGGCGCACGATGGCCCCATGACCGATCAAGATGTGGTGGCCGAGCTCATCGAGCGGGGTCGGGACCGCGAGGCAGCCGAGCTGGCCACGCAAGGCGGAGGAGGACCGATGGACGTGCTGGAGCAGCTCGACGAGCTGGGACCACTGCTGGCGGGAACGGTCGGGGCGATCACTCCGGACCAGCTCGAGAACGCGACACCGTGCGCCGAGTACACGGTGCGCGGGGTGCTCGAGCACATGATCGGCGGAGCGACGGCGTTCGCCGCCGCCTTCCGGGGCGACGAGCCGGGCGAGGCGGAGACCGACGACGTGCTCGCCGGCTTCGGGCCCGCGCTGACGGCCCTGGCCGAGGCGATCGGCGGCCCGGGTGCCCTCGAGCGCACCGTCGCCGCCCCCTTCGGCGAGGTGCCCGGTGAGACGTTCGCTCGCTTCGTCGTCCTCGACGGTCTGGTCCACGGGTGGGACATGGCCATGGCCACCGGTCAGCCCTACGAGCCGTCAGACGCCCTCGTCGCCGACGTCGAAGCGTTCGCCCAGGGCGCACTGGCGCCGCTGCGAGACGGGACCACGTTCGCCGAGCCGGTGGAGCCGCCGCCGTCGGCCACTCCCATCGAGCGGCTCGCCGCCTTCACCGGCCGACGGGTCGGCTCGTCAGCCTGACTGGTCGTTCGACGGCCACTCCGGGCGGTGGTAGCCGTCGAAGCGGAGCTCGCCGTCTCGCAGCTCGCGGATCGTGAGGAAGTCGCCCTTGTAGCCCTTGCGGTCGTGGGGACCGAACTGGATGTAGGTGCCGGGGCCGCCGTTGGTGGCCGGCATCCAGCGGATGCGCTCGATGCCGTCCTTCACCCAGCGCGGCTCGGGGATGGCGGCGTTGGCGATGCCGTGGATGCCCACCCGGGCCGTGTCGTAGGCCAGGGCCACGACCACGTTCCGGCTGACCCGGCCGAAGCGCTTCTCGAAGCGCTCGATCATCCCGTTGTAGTTGGGGTTGGTCCCGTCCTCGCCGAGCTGGTCGACACCGTGCCAGCCCTCCAGGCCCTCGGCCCACGCGTTGGAGTTCGAATAGAACATGAAGGCCGTCCCCATGACCCGCGGCGGGTCCCAGTCGAGGGCCTTCAGCGCGCTGGCGAAGTGGAAGGTCGAGTACCCGTAGCCGCCGTAGTAGATGGCATCGGTGCCGATGTCGCGCATCGTGGCCAGGGCGTCCTGCAGGCCGACGGGGTTCGGCTCGAGCTTCACCTCCCGGGTGATCTCCAGTCCGAGGCTGAGCGCCGTGTCCCGGAAGTACTCGCAGTAGTCCTTGCCGGAGCTGCCCTGCTCCCAGAAGAGGCCGACCTTGCGGTGGCCCTGCTGCTTCAGCCAGTGGGCGCACATCGCCCCCTCGGTGGGGATGTCGCCGTTGGCGATGGTGAAGGCGTACTCCGACGCGTAGCGCAGGGCGCCGGTCCAGCCGATGGACGCCACCTGCAGCTCGTTGACCGTGTCCTGCACGATCAGGCAGTTGTCCGAGATCATCGGCCCGAGCACGACGACGCAGCCCTGCTCGACCAGCCACCGGTAGCCGTCGATGACCTTGCGGTAGCTCTCGCGGGGCAGGGCCCGGGCGTCGGCGATGACCAGCTCGATCGGCCCACGGCGGTAGACGCCCTCGTTCATGGCGTCCTCGATGGCCAGGATCGTCGGGTCGATCCAGTCGGCCAGGAGCTGGCCGAGCTCCATGTCGATCAGGATCCCGATCTTCACGGGCTCGAAGGGGTCACCCTGGGTCTTCACGCCCCGCAGGGGTGGATAGATCGTGATGCCCTTGACGGCCTGGTCGCCGATGGCGCCGCCGCCCTCGTACCACTTCTCTGCCTCGCCGCCGGAGCCCTCCAGGTGGGCGCGCGTGCCGGCGGGGACGTTGGTGACCGCCCGGTCGTCCTCGGCGATCCCTAGGTCGACCGGCTCGGGGAACATCCTCTCGACGTACTCGCGCTCGGGCATGGGCGCGACCCTAGCCCAGGTTCATTCCACTGAACTAAGGTTCAACCATGAAGGCCGAAGACCTCATCCTCGTCAGCGTCGACGACCACCTGGTCGAGCCGCCCGGCCTCTTCGACGCCCACATCCCGGACCGCTTCCGGGACCGCGCACCCCACGTCGAGCACACCGAGAAGGGCGACGACGTCTGGGTCTTCGAGGGCTCGGTGATCCCCAACATCGGCCTGAACGCCGTCGCCGGCCGCCCCAAGGAGGAGTACGGCATCGAGCCGACGGCCTTCGACGAGATCCGTCCGGGCACCTGGGACGTCGACGAGCGGATCAAGGACATGAACGCGGGCGGCGTGCTCGGCTCGATGAACTTCCCGTCGTTCCCCGGCTTCAGCGGCCGGCTCTTCGCCGCCGTCGAGGACAAGGACCTGGCCCTCGCCGTCGTGCAGGCCTACAACGACTGGCACGTCGACGAGTGGTGCGGCGCCTATCCGGGCCGCTTCATCCCCATGGGCCTGCCCGTGCTGTGGGACCCCGAGCTGGCCGCCGAGGAGGTCCGACGCCTGGCCGCGAAGGGGTGCCACTCGGTCACCTTCACCGAGAACCCTTCGACCCTCGGCTACCCGTCGTTCCACGACGAGCACTGGGACCCGTTCTGGACCGCGCTGTCCGACACCGGCACCGTGCTCTCCATCCACCTCGGCTCGTCCGGGCAGCTGGCGGTCACCGCCCCCGACGCCCCCGTCGACGTGATGATCACGCTGCAGCCGATGAACATCTGCGCGGCGGCCGCCGACCTCCTCTGGTCCCGGGTCATCAAGCAGTTCCCCGACCTGCGCATCGCCCTGTCGGAGGGCGGCACCGGCTGGATCCCGTACTTCATCGACCGGCTGGACCGCACCTACGACATGCACCACATCTGGACCGGCCAGGACTTCGGCGACCAACTGCCCAGCGACGTGTTCCGCGAGCGCTTCCTCACCTGCTTCATCTCCGACCCGGTGGGGATCCGGCTGCGTGACGTCATCGGCATCGACAACATCGCCTGGGAGTGCGACTACCCGCACTCGGACTCGTCCTGGCCCGAGGCCCCCGAGGAGCTGGCCGCCGTCGCCGAGGACGTCCCCGACGCGGAGCTGGCCAAGATCAGCCACGAGAACGCCTGCCGCTGGTACTCGTTCGATCCCTTCGCCCATCGGGCCAAGGAGGACTGCACGGTCGGCGCCCTCCGGGCCGAGGCGGGCGACCACGACGTCAGCATCCGCTCCTTCGACAAGGGCCGCTACGAGCGGCGGGTCGGCATCGAGATCGGCAAGTTGGCCGACAAGGCGACCGCCTGAGCGCTACCCCGTGAAGCCGGGGCTGGCCGCGACCGGCCCCGTCGGCTCGGTGGGCAGCGGGACGAACGCGGCCTCCACCGCACCCTGGTCGCAGTCGGCCGGCACCGGCCTCGGACCGTGGAAGCTCGAGATCCGGGTTTCGTGGTCGCCATCCACGAGCCGGGGCTCGCCTCGCTGGTCCACGTCATCGGTGAGGGCGCTCTGGGCGCAGTCGTCGCCCAGGACCTGCGGAGCCACATCGGCCGGCACGGCGTCGATGACCGGACTGTCGGGCAGCGGGAGCCGAGTCAGGGTCGGTCCGCCGTTGTCGGTCAGCGGGCCGAGCTCGGGCGACCCCTCCGGGGCGGAGCCGCAGGTGCCGTCGTCGACGTGGCTGCCCTGAGCGCTGGGGCGGCCCGCGCAGCCCGGCCCGCCCACGGCCTCGGCCACGATGCTGAAGATCACGTCGAGCCGGCCGCGTTCACCACGGACGAGGTTCGCGGCGGTCGGGGCCTGGTTGCCGGTGATCGTCACGAACCACATCGCGCCTTCGGTGCGGGGGGCGTACTCGACGCCACCGCCCGACACCGACGCCGAGTTGTCGACGATCGTGCTGTTGACGAATCCGGCCTGGTCGACGACGTAGACGGCCCCGCCGCGGCGGGCGACGTTGCCGACGAAGGTCGTACGCCCGATCCCGACGTCGGACGGGGTCGCGCCCGGGCCGATCGCCCCACCGTCGCCCGCGGGGGCCCGGTTGAAGGCGAAGGTCGAGTCCAGGGTGGTCACCTCGCCGCCGGCCAACGCAACGGCGCCACCGTCACCGGTGGCCGCCTGGTTCTCACTGAAGATCGACCCCGTGATGTCGACCCGAGCGGCTGCGGCGAGCGCGCCACCGCTGCCCGCGGCGCGGTTCGCGACGAGCTCCGAGCCGACGATGGTCACGGGCGAGGCACTCACCGCCTGGACGGCACCACCGTCGCCGGCGCCACTGCCGTTGACCAGGCGCACCGCGGTGAGCGTGAGCGCGGCGTCGGTGGCCGAGTCCATCACCAGCAGGCGACTCGTGCCCGCGGCGTCCAGGGTGAAGTCGTGGCCGTCGATGGTCAGGGGCTGGGTCCCCGTGTAGGTCGGATCCGTCCCGTCGTCCACGGTGATGTCGGCGGTGAGGTCGATGGTGTGCGGACCGGTGACGTCGGCCGAGAGGGCCGTGAGGGCGGCCCGGTACGACGCCTCGTCCCCGACGGCGAGTGTCGTCTCCGCCGCCGGCGCCTCAGCGGGCGCCGTCGTCGTGGTCGGAACGACCGTCGTCGTGGTCGGCTGCTGGGCCGCCACCGGACCGGTCACCGCCAGGACGGCGACCAGGGTCGCCAACACCGCCATCCGCCGCATCGAGCGACCTTACGGGACCGTGGTGGTCAGCCGCGACGACCGGGGACCCGCATCGCCGAGACGAAGGCCACGACCGCCACGACCGTGGCGATCGCCGACATCACCCGCGTGATGGTGCGCTGCAGGGTCGCGGCGGTCCGGGTGATGGCGGCGGACACCTTGGTGAGGACGCCGGACACGAGGGCGACGACGAGCAGGGCGTAGAACGGCAGGAGCAGGACGAACTTCACGTCGGCGGCACCGGCGGCAACGTCGGGCCAGCCCGACGTCTCGCCCCCGATCACGACAAGGAGGGCGACGTTCTCCACGACATCGCAGAGCGCGGCGACGATCGGCAGGAACGCCAGCCACAGCAGGGTCCGGATCACGATCCGGGGGAGCCACGTGGACCAGCGGATCAGGCCGTCGAGCACGAGGGCACCGCCGATGCCGTACGCCACCAGGAAGGGGAAGTCGGCGAGGATGGCCACCGCGGCGCCCCAGCCCTCCCACCCGGTCCAGGCGTCGAGGAAGGCCTGGGCGCCGTCGTCACCGGCCGTCTCGAAGTCGATGATGCTCCCCGGGCTGTCCGGCCAGGCCACCCACATCACGACCAGCGAGGCGGCGAGCACGAGCAGCAGGCGCCCCACCCACCTCCAGCGCGTGTCCTCGGCCAGCCCGTCGTACCGCGGGAACCACCGTCTCATCGCCACGGCTGATGACGCTACGTTCCGGGCGGGAGGCCCGCCGTGAACATCCTGCTGATCACCCTCGACCAGTTCCGGGGCGACTGCCTCTCCAGCGCCGGCCATCCCGTGGTCCGCACCCCCCACCTCGACGCCCTGGCCGACGAGGGCGTCCGCCTCGCTCGCCACTACAGCCAGGCCACGCCGTGCGCGCCGGGACGGGCCTGCCTCTACACGGGCATGTACCAGATGAACAACCGGGTGGTGGCCAACGGGACGCCGCTGGACGACCGCTTCGACAACGTGGCCCGCGCCGCCCGACGGGCGGGCTACGCGCCCGCGCTGTTCGGCTACACGGACCAGGGCATCGACCCCCGGGTGGCGTCGGGGCCCGACGACCCGGGGCTGTCGGACTACGAGGGCATCCTCCCCGGCTTCGACGCCGTCCTCGACCTCCGGGGGTACATGCGACCGTGGCTGGACTGGCTGCGGGAGCGGGGCCACGACGTGCCCAACGACCTCGAAGCCGTCCTGGCCAGCTCGCACGAGCGCCCGGCCGACGCCAGCATCTCGACCTTCCTCACCGACCGGACGCTGGTCTGGCTCGACGAGCAGGAGGGGCCATGGTTCGCCCACCTCAGCTACCTCCGGCCCCATCCGCCGTATTCGGCGGCCGGGGAGTGGTCGACCCGCTACGACTCCGCCGACGTCGGCCTCCCGATCGCCGCACAGCCCCTCCACCCCCTGCACGAGTTCGCCATCGGCAACGCCACCTCGGGCGCTCCGACGGCCGAGGCCGACCTCCGCCACATGCGGGCGCAGTACTTCGGGATGATCGGCGAGGTCGACGAGCAGCTCGGCCGCCTGTGGGCCGCCCTGCGCGAGCGCGGGCAGTGGGACGACACGTTCGTCCTGATCACCGCCGACCACGGCGAGCAGCTCGGGGACCACGGCCTCCGGGAGAAGCTCGGCTGGTTCGAGGAGAGCCACCACGTCGTCGGCCTCGTGCGCGACCCACGCCACCCGGAGGCCCACGGCACGGTCGTCGACCGCTTCACCGAGAACGTCGACGTCTTCCCGACGTTGTGCGAGGCCATGGGCCTGGACGTGCCCGCCCAGGCCGACGGCCTCCCGCTGACGCCCTTCCTCACCGGGGAGGCGCCGCCGTGGTGGCGGGACGCCGCCCACTGGGAGTTCGACTGGAGGGGCATGCTCATCGGCGACGAGCCCAACCACTGGCCGTGGGACCGTCGCCTCGAGCGTCAGAACCTCACGGTCCTGCGCACCGACGACGCGCGCCTACGTCCAGTTCGGCGACGGCACCTGGCTGTGCTTCGACCTCGTGGCCGACCCCACCTGGCGCACGACCACCGACGACCCCGCCGTCGTCCTCCCCCTCGCCCAGCAGATGCTGACCTGGCGCTCTCAGCACGCCGACCGCACGCTGACCGACATGCTGCTGGAGCGGGGCGGCATCGGTCGATGGCCGGTGCTGCCCGAGGGCTGGGGCGACGTCAGCCAGGCTGCAGCCAGCACACTGAGGCGATGAGCGCCGCTGACTTGGCTCAGCTCGAACGGGGACGGCTGTGCGACCTGTTGCTCGAGGTGGGCCCCGAGCACGCCACCCTCTGCGAGGGCTGGACCGCCGCCGACCTGGCAGCGCACCTCGTCATCCGCGAGCGCCGACCCGACGCCGCCGCCGGGATCCTGCTGGGCGGAAGGGTCCGCGAGCACGGCGAGAAGGTCCGCCGCCGCACCCGGGACGAAGGGACGTTCAGCGACCTCGTTGCCAGGGTCCGCAGCGGTCCGCCGCTCCCCCTCCGGCCCCTGGACGGGCCGATGAACCTGTCCGAGTACTTCATCCATCTCGAGGACGTCCGCCGCGGCGCCGGTGACCACACGCCTCGGCCCGACGCCGAGGTGGCCGATGTCGAGGCGGCGCTCTGGGACATGCAGGGGCGACGGACGAAGTTCCTCACCCGGGGCCTGGACGACATCGATCTCACGGTCGCCCTGCCCGACGGCACCTCGAAGCACGTCGGCGGCGGCAGCCGCCCGGTCACCATGAAGGGCCGGCCCGGCGAGCTGACGCTCTTCCTCTCGGGCCGCAGGGACGCGGCACAGGTCGAGCTGACCGGCGACACCGAGGCGGTCGACGAGGTCCGCACCGGCAAGCTCGGGATCTAGCGGAGCCACTCCAGGACGAGGCCCCGCAGGCGGTCGATGCCGGTGCCCTTGGCGGCGCTGACCCAGACGACATCGCCGGGCTCGAGACGGCACGCCTCGGCCAGGTCCTTCTTGCGCTTCTGGCGCTTCGACGCCTTCACCTTGTCGTGCTTGGTGGCCACAACCGTGTGGGGCAACGCCTCGGCCCGGAGCCAGTCGAGCATCTGCAGGTCGAGCTTGGTCGGGCCGATCTCGCCGTCGACGAGGACCAGGATGCGCGCCAGCTGCTCCCGCTCCAGCAGGTACTCCTCCATCATCCGTTGCCAGCGGTTGCGCTCCTTCGCCGGCACCGCCGCGTAGCCGTAGCCGGGGCAGTCGATGACCGCCGCCCCGTCCCCCAGCGAGAAGCAGTTCAGCAGCTGCGTACGGCCGGGGCTCTTCGACACCAGCGCCAGCTGCTTGCGGTTGGCCAGCGCGTTCAGCAGCGACGACTTGCCGACGTTGGACCGCCCCACGACGGCGAGCTCGACGTCGTTGTCGGGCAACTGGTCCCGCCGTGCCGCCGACGTGACGAACTCGAGAGGGAGGGGTCCGCTGCCGGTCACCCCCAGATCATGCCGGGGTCGCCGGTGAGGCTCACCTCAGTGGGTGTCCCCCACGACGTGTACGCGGCCGCCGGGCCGGTCGACCACCTCGTCCGGCTCGGGGGCGTGATCGTCCTCGCGACCGAGGTCCCACAGGTGACGGCAGTCGGACAGCGTGGCGTCGGGCTGGCAGCACGAGGCCGCCATGAGGACGCCGCGGGCACCGTCGACGGCAGCGCGACGTAGGCCACCGGCCTTCGGGCGTGGCGCCTCGGTCCCCATCTACGACCCCCCGGTCCGTGACGATGCGTCACGTCCACTGTCGCACACGGTGGCGGCGGCGTCACGACCCCGATCAGTCCGAATACACCCGCACCTCGGTCTGGTGGGCGAGGCGGACCACGTCGACCCGGCAGTGCGGATCGCCGCTGATCCCCGCCCCGGGCCGCTGCGCCGTCGCCTGCCACAGGCGGCGGTCTCCCGGCTCGAGCAGGGCGGTGTTCACGAGGCGCATCGGCAGATCGCCACCGGCGTCGTCGAAGCGGACCGTGAGCCGGAACCGCTGGGCGTCAGCCCTGGTGTTCTCGATGTCGCCAATCGCGATCAGCCGGCGGCCATGGACTTCGCAGGCGATCGGGCCGAGCTCGTAGTCGTCGGCGCCGGCGACCTCGCCCGCGACCACGACGGATCTGGTCTCGCCCGAGCCATAGCCGAACACCCGGAGGACGCCCGCGCCGGCCCAGGCCAGTCCGGCGAACACCGCGAGGCCGGCGGCGACGAGCACCAGCGAGGCCACCGCCGTCACTCCGACCCGCAGAAGCCGCACCAGCACGACCCCGAGTCTCGCACCGACCCCGACCTACGCTGCGGCCGTCGACGAGGAGGGGGCACGCATGACGGTGTCGGTGGTCACGGGCAGCTCGACGGGGATCGGGTTCGCCACGGCATTGCGGTTGGCCCGCGAGGGGCACACGGTTCACGGGTCGGTCCGGTCGGATGCCAGTGGCGCCGCGTTGCTCGAGGCGGCCGGTGACCTGGACGTCCGGCTGTTGGTCATGGACGTCGACGACGACCAGTCGGTGGCCGACGCGCTCGGCGCGGTCGTGGCCGAGAGCGGGGTGGACGTGTTGGTGAACAACGCCGGCATCTCGGGCGGGCACTGCGTCGAGGAGACCTCGGTAGCCCAGTTCCAGGCCGTCATGAACACCAACGCCTGGGGCACGGTGCGCTGCATCCACGCCGTCCTGCCCTCGATGCGGCAGCGGGGGTCGGGGAGGATCGTCAACGTCACGTCGACGGCCGGCCGCGTCGGGAACCCGACGCAGGGGGCGTACTGCGCCTCGAAGTGGGCCGCGGAGGCGATCACCGAGTGCCTCGCCGGCGAGGTCGCCCCGTTCGGGATCCACGTGTCGGCCGTCGAGCCCGGGGTCATCGTCACCCCGATCTTCGAGAAGGCGATGACCGACCTGTCGTCGCCCGACTCGCCCTACGCCGCCGCCAACCAGCGGATCGGCGAGTGGTTCCTGCAGTCGCTCGTCGCCGGCTCGCCGCTGCCGCCCGAGGCGGTCGCCGACTGCGTCGCCGAGGTCGTCGCCGCCGACCGCCCTTCCCTCCGCTACATCGTGGGCGACGACGGGCGGGCGCTGGTCGACTGGCGGGACCGCGAAGGGGTCGACGCGTGGGTCGACCAGAGCCGCCTCGGGTACGACGACTGGTGGGCGTGGATGACCGAGGTCACGGGCGTGCCCCGCCCAAGCTGAGCACCACTGCTTTGGAGGAAACAGCCCACCGATCCGGTGGGCTATTTCCTCCAGCACCGCTCTCGTCGACCGCTTCTCGGACCCCGAGCGATAGGACACCGGTATGGCCGACCTCGTCTACTCCGCGATCGCCTCGCTCGACGGCTACATCGAGGACGCCGACGGCGAGTTCGGCTGGGCCGAGCCCAGCGAGGAGGTCCACGCCTTCGTCAACGACCGCATGCGGCCGATCGGCACCCACCTGTACGGGCGGCGCATGTACGAGACGATGCTCTACTGGGAGACGGCGCCGACCGGTGACCAGACGCCCCTGGTCGACGTCGACTTCACCCGCATCTGGCAGGCGGCGGACAAGGTCGTGTTCTCCCGCACGCTGACCGAGCCGTTCACCGCTCGCACCCGGATCGAGCCCGAGCTGGACCTGGGCCTCGTGCGGGACCTGAAGGCCATGGCCGACCGTCCGTTGATCATCGGCGGCCCCGAGGTGGCGGCACCGGTGCTCGCTGCCGGGCTGGTCGACGAGCTGGAGATCTACGTCACCCCGATCGTCGTCGGCGGCGGCAAGCGGACCCTGCCCGACGGCCTGCGCCTGCCACTCGAACTGGTCGAGCAGCGGCGCTTCGACAACGGGACGGTCTTCCTCCGCTACCGCACCGGCTGACGGTCAACCGCCGAACTTGGCCTCCAGCTCGACGAAGAAGGCCTTCGCGAGCCGGTCGAACTGCTCGGCCGTGAGCCGGACCTCGTCGCCGGGCTCCAGCCCGAGGACCGAGTCGGCGGGCACGTACTTCAGGACCGTGTTCGGGGTGAACGTCCCGCCGTGGTCCCGCAGGGACTCGACGATCAGCTCGACCTCGTTCAGCGGGTTGTTGTCCTTGCCGGCGACCCCCCGAACCCGGTGCACGTACCAGCGGTCGAGCACCAACACCATGCTGTTGAAGAACATCGCCTCGACGTCGCTGTCGGCGGCCGACGCCACCTTCTCCCAGCCCGCCAGCTGCGCCTTCACGGCCGCCTTGCCGCTGGCCAGCTCGTCCTTCGTGTAGTCCTTGCGCCCGAGCATCACGGACCCCTTTCGTGTTCGCTTCACCGAGGCGTCGAACGGGAGCGTCGTGGATCGACATGCCCGACGAGAAATCCCTCAGCCGGCGACCTCGTCCGCCATCTCGGCCAGCACGAGGGCGTGGCAGGGGCCGGGCTGCGGGCACCAACACGCCAGCGTGCGACCCGCCAGCTCGTGGGCGTGGTCACGGATCCACACGGCGCGAGGGTCGTCGCCCACCACCCACACCCGGAAGAGCTCGACGGCTTCGGTCCGGTCGTTCGCCTCCTTCCCGACGACGAACGGGTTGCCCCACCGGGTCGGGCGGGCCACGGTGACGACGCCCTCGGGCTTGCGCCAGCCCTTCGCCCGGCTGAGCCGGACGACCCGGCTCACGTCGCCCGGGCCCGGGCCCGGAAGGCGGCGGCCTTCACCCGGTTCTGGCAGGTGAGCGAGCAGAAGCGCCGGCTGGCGTTCTTGCTGACGTCGAGGAAGACGCGGCCGCAGGCGGCACACGTCCCCAAGCGGTGCGCGTCACCGTTGCCGACGACCCGGGCCAGGCCCTCGGCGCAGATGGCGGTCCACATCGGGACCAGATCCGCCTCGACCGGGTGGTGGTGGAGGCGCCAGCGCCCGTCCTCCTTCGCCAGGTGGGGGTGCGCCGGGTGCTCGAGCAGGAGCTGGTTGAGCCGATCGGCAGCGCCGTCGACGTCGCCGTCGGCCAACGCCGTGAACACCGCGTGCAACCGGCCGGCGAGCGCGGTGAAGCCCGGCACGTGCGACGACCGGAGCTCGTCGAGTGAGGGCGGGTCGACGGCCAGGATGCGACGCAGTTGGCCCATGGCGTCGTCGGTGGGCGCGACGGCGAGCGCGTTGACCAGCTCGACGGCGGCCAGGGCCCCGGCATCGGCGTAACTGTCGATCTGCACTTGACCAGTCACTCTAGCTGGCGTACGGTCGTCACTATCAACATGCTGAATGATAGTCATGCACTCCGGCACGCGGATCCCGCGGACATCGAGGCAATCGCCGCCATCTGGCACGACGGCTGGCGCGACGGGCACCTCGGCCACGTCCCCGACGGCGTCCTCGCCCACCGCACGCTCGAGGGGTTCCGGCGTCGCACGCCTCCCCGCCTCGGGCAGACGACCGTCGCCACCGTCGACGACGAGGTCGTCGGCTTCGTCACCCTGGCCGAGGACGAGGTCGAGCAGCTCTACGTCGTCCCCGCCGCCCGCGGCACCGGGGTGGCTGTCACCCTCCTCGATCATGCTGAGGGGGTGCTGTCGAGGACCTACGACCGGGCCTGGCTGGCCGTCGTCGCCGGCAACGCCCGCGCCCGTCGGTTCTACGAGCGCCGCGGCTGGGTCCTCACCCGGGCGATCGACAACGAGGCGGACGACATCGTCATCCCCGCCCTCCGCTACGAGAAGGAGCTGACATGACCGGACCCCTGGACGGCAAGGTGGCGCTCGTCGCCGGCGCCACCCGCGGTGCGGGACGTGGAATCGCCGTGGAGCTCGGTGCCGCCGGTGCGACCGTCTACGTGACCGGGCGCACGACGAGGGACCAGCCCTCGGAGATGGGCCGACCCGAGACCATCGAGGAGACCGCCGAGTTGGTCGACCAGGCCGGCGGCACGGGCGTCGCGGTGGCGGTCGACCACCTCGAGCCCGAACAGGTGCGTGCCCTCGTCCAGCGCATCGACGACGAGCACGGTGCGCTGCACGTCCTGGTCAACGACATCTTCGGCGCCACCACCATCGAGTGGGACGCCACGGTCTGGGAGTCGGACCTCGATCTCGGGCTGCGCCTGCTGCGCCTCGGCGTCGAGACCCACGCCATCACCAGCCACGTCGCCCTGCCACTGCTGATCCGCCAGCCCGGTGGGCTGGTCGTCGAGGTCAACGACGGCACCGACGAGTACAACGCCACCAACTACCGGGTGTCGTTCTTCTACGACCTGGTGAAGGCCTCCGTCTGCCGCATGGCGTGGGCCCTGGGCAAGGAGCTGGCACCCCACGGGGCCACCGCCCTCTCCCTGACGCCGGGCTGGCTGCGGTCCGAGGCCATGCTCGACGCCTACCGCGTGACCGAGGAGAACTGGCAGGACGCCACCGAGGTCAGCCCGCACTTCGCCATCTCGGAGACGCCTCGCTACGTCGGGCGGGCCGTCGCCTCCCTGGCCGCCGACCGTGACGTGGCCCGGTGGAACCAGCAGTCGCTGTCCAGCGGCCAGCTGGCCAAGGTCTACGGCTTCACCGACGTCGACGGCAGCCAGCCCGACGCCTGGCCCTACATGGTCGAGGTGCAGGACGCCGGCAAGCCCGCCGACGTGACGGGGTACCGCTGAGGTGGGCGACTACACGGAGCCGCCGGACCAGGTCGTCGCCCGCCTGCGGCCGATCTGCCTGGCCCTGCCCGACGCCTACGAGGAGAAGGCGTGGGCCGGGACGCGGTGGATGGTCCGCAAGAAGACGTTTGCCCACGTGCTCGCCGTCGACCACGAGTCGCCCCCGGTCCTGCGCAAGGCGGCCGACGAGGTCGGCCCGTCGACCGTCCTCACGTTCCGCTCCCAGGGCGAGGAGCTGGAGATGCTCATGCACGCCGGCCACCCGTTCTTCTACGCGGGCTGGGGCCGGGACGTCATCGGCGTGGTCCTCGACGACGACACGGACTGGGACGAGGTCGCCGAGCTGGTGACCGAGAGCTACTGCGTCATGGCGCCGCAGAAGCTGGTGGCGCTGGTGGAGCGACCGACTGAGCCGGACTGACCCGGCCCGCGCGATGCTGCGACCGATGCCGACCCGGTTGCACGCGCCCGACGCCCAGTCGGTCACCTTCGTCGAGCTCTTCTTCGACCTGGTCTTCGTGTTCGCCCTGACCCAGGTGACGGCCCTGACCGCCGAGAACCTGGACGCCAGCGGCGTTGCCCGGTCGCTGGTGATCTTCTGGCTGATCTGGTGGGCGTGGACCCAGTTCGTGTGGACGCTGAACCCGGCCGACACCCGGCACACCGTCGTCCAAGCCCTCACCCTCGGGGCGACGGCCACGGCCTTCGTCATGGCGACCTCGATCCCCCAGGCGTTCGAGGACGAGGCGCTGTGGTTCACGATCCCGTACGTGATGATCCGGGTCCTCGGACTCGGTCTCCAGGTCCGCCTCGACCGCGAACATGAGGCGGACGTCGGCATCAGCATGGTCTGGATCGGCATCTCCGTCGTCGGCTTGGGCGTCGTCCTCCTCGGTGGCGTCGTCGACGAGTCGGCACGGGCCTGGGTGTGGCTGGCCGCCATCGCCATCGACCTCGTGGCCGCCGGCCTGTCCGGCCGCAACGCCCTGTGGGACCTGGACACGGCCCACTTCAGCGAACGCCACGGCCTGATCGTCATCATCGCCCTCGGCGAGTCACTGATCGTGACCGGCACCTCGGTGGCGGCGGACGAGCGCACCGCCGACCTCGTGCTCGTCGCCGGCGCCGTCCTGATCATCGCTTGCCTGCTCTGGTGGACCTACTTCAGTTGGCTCAAGGAGGCCATGGAGGAAGCCTTCGCCGAGGTCCCGGCCGACGCCATGGGACCGACGGCCCGGGACGCCTACAGCCTCGGACACTTCCCGCTCATCTGCGGGATCATCGCCTTCGCCGTGGCCGTCGAGGAGATCATCCACCATCCGGGCGAGCCCGCATCGGGTGGTGTGATGGCATCGCTCGCCCTCGGACCGGCCTTGTTCGTGGGCGCTTCCGCGTTCGCCTGCTGGCGGCTGACCGGCCGTGTCCTGACCGTGAGGCTGGTCGTGATCGGCCTGAGCGTCATCGGCGTGACCCTGACTGCCGACGCCGAGCCGGTCTGGCCCCTGGCCGTGGTCGTCGTGGGTCTCCTGGTCATCGTCGTCAGCGAGGGTCGCACGCCGGCGCGAGGCGACACCGCTCGCGAGCAGGCCGCGGCGTCCCCCGGCTGACCACCGACGGTCGAGGGGGCATGCTGTCCTGATGATCGAGCAGACCGAAGAGCTGGTCACCAAGGACGGGCCCATGGGGGTCCACGTCGTGCGACCGGAGGGCGAGGGTCCGTTCCCCGTCGTCGTCTACTTCCACCACGGTCCCGGGCTGGACGAGGGATCCAAGGAGTCCATGGGCTGGATCGCGGACTGGGGCTACTACGTGATCAGCCACGACCGGTACCACCGCGAGCGGCCGTGGATGACCCGGGACAACATGACCGAGGACGAGCAGCAGCGCTTCTTCGACATCCTCCTCGGCACGACCGACGACATGGTCGACACCGACCTGGCCGCCGTGCTCGGCTACGTCGAGGGGGATGCCGCCGCTCGTGGGGCCCCCATGGGCTGCATCGGCTTCTGCATCGGCGCCCGCTCGGTGCTGGTGACGATGGCGGAGCACAACGACCGGTTCCGGGCCGGCGTCGGCTTCCACCCCTCCTACACCGTCACCGAGGACGACGACTCGCCCCATGTGGCCATCCCTGACGTCGAGGGCTCGATCTACCTCGGCTACGGGTCCGAGGACACGATGCAGTCGCCCGACAGCCAGCAGGCGCTGATCGACATCGTCCGGGCCCGACCCGACGGCGAGGTCGAGATCCACGACGGTGCGGACCACGGCTACTCGGTCCCCGGTGGCCGCTTCCACCAGGTCGCGTCCGACCGGTCCTACGAGAAGGCCCGGGAGGTCTTCGCCCGCGAGCTCGGCTGAGGTGCCGACGAACCCCGAGCCCGCCTTCCGCGTCGCGTCCACCAACGGGGTCTCCGTCGCCGTCCACGACCTGGGGGGCGACGGCCCGCCCTTGCTGATCGCCCACGCCAACGGCTTCTGCGGCGGGTCCTACGGCCCCCTGGCCCGCGAGCTGGGCGGTCGGCGCCACGTGTGGGCGCTGGACTTCCGGGGCCAGGGCCAGTCCACACCCCCCGAGGACCTCGACTTCGACTGGGACGGCCTGGCCGACGACGCGCTGGCCGTGATCGCCGAGCTGGGCGGCGGCCCCCTCGACGTCATCGGCCACTCCATGGGCGGCGCCGGCCTGATCCGGGCCGAGGTCCGACGGCCCGGCACCATCCGCCGGGCCTACCTCTACGAGCCGATCATCATGCCGGCGTCCTTCGAGGAGCGCTCGACCGACGGCAACGTCATGGCCGAAGGCGCCCGCCGCCGCCGGGAGGAGTTCGCCTCACGGGCCGAGGCCATGTGGTCCTACGCCGGCCGTCCGCCCCTGGGATTCCTGCGCAGCGACTGCCTGGCCGCCTACCTGCTGCACGGCTTCGAGGAGCTGGACGACGGCACCGCCCGCCTGCGCTGCCCCGGCGAGCACGAGGCGAGGATGTTCGAGGCCGGCGGCACGATCACCACCGAGGACGCCGCCGTCGTCACCGTCCCGGTGACCGTGGCCGTCGGCGCCCTCGAGGAGGGCTGGGGCGGTCCCGCCCGCTTCGCCCCCGACGTCGCTGAGGCGCTGCCGGCCGGTCGGCTCAGCGAGCACCGCCTGCTCGGCCACTTCGGCCCCCTGGAGAGCCCGCCCCAGATCGCCGCCGACATCCTCTCGACACTGGAGGGTCGACCGGCATTCCCTTGACGGGGTCCGGCCCCGGGCGCAGGCTCGAATGAGCGCCCGACGAAAGGGAGACGGCATGTTCGTGCAGGTCATCGAGGGGAAGTCCAGCAACCCGGAGGCCGTCAAGGCCGCCGGTGAGGCGTGGGACGAGACCGTGCGCCCGGTCGCCGAGGGGTTCCTCGGGTCGACGGGTGGGGTGACGGCCGACGGGACCGCCGTCATCGTCGCCCGGTTCGCCGACCGGGCCGCCGCCGAGGCCAACAACGAGCGGCCGGAGCAGCAGGCGTGGTTCGAGGCCCACCAGGGCATGTTCGACGAGGCACCCACCTTCGCCGAGAGCGAGGACGTCGAGGAGTTCCTCGGCGGCGGGTCCGACGACGCCGGGTTCGTGCAGATCATGCAGGGCACGTGCACCGACCGGGCCGCGGCCACCGCGCTGGAGGCCGACCTCAACGACAACGTGGCCGAGGTCCGGCCCGACCTGATCGGCGGCCTGCGCATCTGGCAGGAGGGCGACCGGTTCACCGACGTGAACTACTTCAGCTCGGAGTCCGAGGCGCGGGCGGGCGAGGCGAAGATGAGCGACGAGCTCTCGGCGGAAATGGAGAAGTGGTCGACCCTCATCCAGGTCGACCGCTGGATCGACCTGACCCCGCCGAACCTCTTCCTCTCCTGAGCGACGCTACGCCGACCAGCTGCGGCGGTAGGCGTCGTCGTCGGGGACGGCGGCCACGGCCAGCGGCTTGAAGGTGTCGAGCATGACCGCCACCTCCTCGGTGCGGGTCTGGTCGACGCTGCGCTCCCAGCTGCCGGGCTGGGGACCGTGGGTGAAGCCCGACGGGTGGTACGAGATCGAGCCGACGCCGATGCCGCTGCCCTGGCGGCTCATGAAGTCGCCGGCGGCGTAGAAGAGGACCTCGTCGCTGTCGGTGTTGGCGTGGTGGTACGGGACCTTCACGGCGTCGGGATGGAAGTCGTAGGGGCGGGGCACGAACGAGCAGACGACGAAGCCGGGACCGGCGAAGGTCTGGTGGACGGGTGGAGGCTGGTGGATCGCCCCGGCGATGGGCTCGAAGTCGTGGATGCTCAGCGCGTGCGGCCACAGGCAGCCGTCCCAGCCGACGACGTCGAAGGGGTGGTGCTGGTGGACGAGGCTCGACAGGCCGGCCCGGTTCCGGACGAGCACGGGGACGTCGCTGCCCTCCTCCAACAGGGGCTCGTCGGGACCACGCAGGTCGCGCTCGGAGAACGGCGCGCCCTCCTTCAGCTGGCCTCGGCTCGACAGGTAGCGCTCGGGGAAGCGGACGTGGCCACCGGCCTCGAAGACCAGGGCCCGGACACCGTCGGCGCCGACGTCCCACTGGTGCGTCGCTCCCCGCGGGATCACGACGTAGTCGCCGGGCCGCAGGTCGAGCACGCCGAAGACCGTCTTCAGCGCGAGGTCGCCCTCGTGGACGTAGACCAGCTCGTCGCCGGTGGCGTTGCGGTAGAGACCGCTCGACCGGTCGGCGGCCACCCAACACAGCAGCACGTCGTCGTTGCCGAGCACGACCTGGCGCCCCAGCACGGGGTCGCCGCCCGCCGGCAGGTCGCCGGTCCTGATGTGGCGAGGGGTCAGCGGCACGTCGGGCGCCAGCACCAGCGCCGGCCCGGGGGTCGTCGACCTCCTCGATGGCGGTCAGGGCCGACGGGCTGCGGCGGTGGTACAGCAGGGCCGACTCCTCGGAGAAGCCCTCCTGGCCCATCAGCTCCTCGAGCCGGCGTCCCTCCTCCGAGTCGGCCACCGTGTGGCGCTTCCTCGGCACTTCTCCGACGCTGCGGTAGTACGGCATCTCAGGTCCCCCTGATCGTGCCCGCCAACGGTCCGAACCCGACGCGGGCCTCACCCTGACCTACCCCACCGTCGAACACCACTTCGTCCCCGTCCTCCAGGAAGGTCCGCTGCTCCCCCGTCGGCAGCTCGAACGTTTCGGTGCCGGCCCAGGTCCGCTCCAGCAGCGAGCCGGCCTGAGTCAGGCGGTCGGGCCCCGAGATGGTCCCCGACGCGAGCATGTCGCCCGGGCGCACCGCGGCCCCGTTGACGGTGCAGTGCGCGAGCTGCTGGGCGGCGGTCCAGTAGAGCGACGGGGCCAGGTCGACCTCGGTCAGGCGGAACGGGGCGACGCCCTCGTCCCGCATCCGCGCCGACCGCATGTCGACCGTGAACGAGAGATCGGGCACCGACAGGTCGCCGGCCAGGTAGGCCATCGGCGGCGGGTCGGCCTCGGCGGCGAGCCCCCGAACGCGGTGGGGCGCCAGCGCGTCGACCGTCACCACCCACGGCGAGATGGAGGTGGCGAAGGACTTGCCCAGGAACGGGCCCAGGGGCTGGGACTCCCACCCCTGGATGTCCCGCGCCGACCAGTCGTTGACCAGCACGAAGCCGAAGAGGTGATCGTCGGCCTCGGCGATCGGGATCGGCTCACCAATCTGGTTGCCCACGCCGACGATGGCCCCCAGCTCCAGCTCCATGTCGAGCATCGAGGTGGGCGCCAGCACCGGCGATCCGTCGACCAGCACCTGGCCGCTGGGCCGGTGGACCTGGGTGCCGGACACCACGATCGTCGCCGACCGCCCGTGGTAGGCGACCGGCAGGTGCCACCAGTTCGGCGACATCGGGGGGCCGTCAGGCCGGAAGATCTGGCCGCAGGTCTCCACGTGGTGCAGCCCGGCGAACCCGTCGGCGTAGTCCCCCACGGTCACCGGCAGCTCCATCGCCAGGGACGCGCGGTCGACCATCGCCTTCGCCAACCGCTCCGGGTCCTCACGCAGGATCGTGCCGACCTCCTCCCGCAGCCGCCGCCACGTCCCGGGGCCCGACGCCAGCAGCCCGTCGAGCCGCCGCCCCTCGACGACCGACGGATCCACGTCGACCAACCCGAAGCCCGCGGCGGCGGCGACGTCGACCGCCTGGTCTCCCACGGCGATGTGCACCCGCCCGGCAGCGACACCGAAGGGCAGGTTGGCCAGCGTGAACGGGGAACCCTCGGGGACCACGCCCTCCAAGCTGTCACACCCCATTCGTAGGTTGCGGGTCCCCCAACCGAGGAGGTCTGACCATGAGGCTCGATCCAATGGTGGACGTGAGCGACAACCTGCCCGCGTTCCTGGGTGCCACCGAGGGCTACTGCGGCGACGACGTCGGCGAGCGCATCCTCGCGCTGGCGTTCGGTGACCAGCTGGACGAGGCCGAGTACCGAGGCGTCACCGTGTGCGACGCCTACGAGCTGCGCAACGCTCTCGACCGCTTCCTCGGGACTCGACGATGAGCACTGATCGCTGCTGGGGAGATTACGCCTGGGCGCCGTAGTCGGGGATCTCCTGGACGGCCCAGCCGTTGCCGTCGGGGTCCTTGAAGAAGACGAACCGGCCCCACGGGAAGTCCTCGATGCCCTGCACCTCGATGCCGGTGCCGACGAGGTGGTCGCGGGCGGCCTCGATGTCGTCCACGACGACCTGGAGGCCGTCGAGGGAGCCGGGCTCCTTGTCGCTGACACCCTTGCCGAACGCGATGGAGCAGGCCGACCCGGGCGGGGTGACCTGGACGAAGCGGAGCTCGTCGCTGATGTTGTGGTCGTGGTCGACGTTGAAGCCGATCTGCTCGTAGAACGCCTTGGCCCGGTCCACGTCGCTCACGGGCACGGCCACCAGCTCGAGTCGGAAGTCCACCATCTGCTCATCTCCTCGGTTCGACGTGAGGACATCGTCGCGCCCCTTCATGCCAGATCCTGGCCGGAACGTCTTCCGAGCGAACTTGACACCTGTCTAGACTGTCGTTGCATGGGGGAGACCGAGGTCGAGTCGTACCGGATCAGCACGGACGACGAGCAGGTCCGTCTCGAGCAGGAGCGACTGCTGACGCTGGCCCGGGTGGTCGACCCGTCGACGCGGGCGGTGCTGGATCCGCTGGTCCAGCCTGGGTGGCGCTGCTGTGACGTGGGGTCGGGGGCCGGGACCGTGGTCCGTGGCTGGCCGACCGGGTCGGGACCGACGGCCACGTCACCTCGCTCGACGTGGACACCCGGTTCCAGCCGCCGAGCGACGGGCAACGTCGAGGTCCGCCAGGTCGACGTGACCGCCGAGCCCATCGGCGACGGCCGAGTTCGACCTGGTTCACGCCCGCGGCCTCCTGCAGCACCTGGTCCAGCGCGAGGAGGTCCTGGCCGCCATGGTGTCGGCGACCAAGCCCGGTGGCTGGGTCGTGGTGACCGACACCGACTGGATCCAGTTCGACGCCCAGGCCATCCCCGAGCCGTTCGCCACCCTGTCGTCGACGCTGCGGGCCCACGCCGTGCAGCAGCACGGCTACGACGGCGACTGGGGCCGCCGCCTCATCCCCGCCTTCCAGGCCGCCGGCCTGGTCGACGTCGACGCCGTCGGGCCACAGCCTGGACGATGCACGGCGGCACCGACTCGGCCGAGTGGTACGTCGGCGCGCTCGGCCCGGGCCCTGCCGATCCTCCCCCGGGAGATCTTCCCCGAGGGCCTCGACCCCGAGGCGGCCGTCGCGCAGGCCCGTGAGCCCGGACTTCGCCATCCTCTCGCCGATGTCGGTCACCTGCGTGGGGCGCAAGCCGTGAGCGAGCCACCGTCGTCGTCCGCCCCCTCTCCCCCACCCAGGCCGCCACCCGTCGGAAGCTGCTCGACGCCGCCCGGGCACAGGCGACCGAGGCGGGCTACGACGGCGTCACCGTCCGCAACGTGGCCGCGCGGGCCGGCGTCTCGGCGCCGACCGCCTACCAGTACTTCACGTCGAAGGACCACCTGCTCGTCGACGTCCTGGTCGACCTGGTCGCCGCCACCGAGGGCTCGCTGGCCCAGCACCCCGTCGACGGCGCACGACGCTCGTCGACCGGGCCGCGGCCACCCTCCGGCGGGCGGTCGCCCAGGTGGCACAGGCGCCTGACCTCTACATCGCCCTCACCCGGGCCTACCTGACCGGCGGCCCCGACGTCGCCCACGCCCGGGACGCCATGGAGGGCTCGACCCGCCGCTGGATCGACCTGGCCCTGGACGGGACCGACGCCGACCCCGCCCTCCACGAGGTGCTGGAGAGCCTGCTCTTCGCCCACATGGTCGGCCTGGTCACCGGCCGGCGCGACCCCGCCACCCTGGCCGACGACCTCGAGCGCGCCGTGAGGACGGTGCTGCGATGACGGCCCCACCGTTCTGGTGGCAGCCGTGTGTCGCGGAGAACACAGGGCTGCCACCAGAACGAGAGAAGGCGGCGCGATGACGCACGGACGGCTTCTCGACGAGCGCAGCGGCCCGTATCCGGGACTTCCCCGGCGAGACCCCGCTGCAGGTCATGGCCCGGCAGGGCGAGCACGAGCCGACGCAGATGACCTCCCTCGAGCGCTTCCCCTACTACGACGCCTTCCCGTTCGCCTGGTACTGGGCCGCCTACAGCGACGACCTCGCGCCGGGCGAGGTCCGGCCGGTGCGCTACCTGGCCCGGGACCTCGTGCTGTGGCGGGACGAGGAGGGCGCCGCCCACGTCATGGACGCCTACTGCCCGCACCTCGGTGCCAACCTCGCCCTCGGCGGGCGGGTCGACGGCTGCCACCTGGTCTGCCCGTACCACTGGTGGGCGTGGGACGGCGAGGGCCGCAACGCCCACATCCCCTACAGCGACCGCCTCAACAAGAAGGCCCGGGTCCGCACCTACCCGACCGTCGAGCGCAACGGCTTCGTCCTGTTCTGGTACCACCCCGACCCCGACCAGGCGCCGCTGTGGGAGGTCCCCCAGCTCGACGAGTACTTCACCGACGAGTGGACCGACTTCTTCCCGACCGACTGGAAGGTGCGCTGCCCCTGGCAGGAGCTGGCCGAGAACGGGCCCGACTTCATCCACCTCAAGACCGTGCACGGCGCGGCCACCGTGCCCGAGGTGGAGGAGCATCACCTACGAGGGCTGGACGGGCCGCATCCGCGTCCCAGGTCGACTTCGCCACGCCCCGGGGCCCGCAGCCCGGCCGCATCGACACCGACTCGCTGGGGCCCGGGCGTCGGGCATCGCCCGCTTCACCGGGATCATCGACACCGTCTTCCTCGCCGGCACCACGCCCATCGACTGGGAGTGGACCCTGCTCGGTGAAGGCCTACAAGGTGCGCAAGCTGGGCACCGACGCCGAGTCCCTGGCCAAGACCGCCCGGGTGGGTGACGCCCTCATCGCCGACCTGCGCAAGCAGATGGCCGAGGACAACGTCATCTTCGACAACAAGGTCCACATCGCCGTCGCCCGGCGCTGATCGACGCCGACGGGCCGATCCTCCCCTTCCGCCGCTGGGCCGAGCGCTTCTACGCCCGCTGACCCCCGAACTGGCCTCTGATTCGCCGGTCCTGGGCGGCGAATCGGAGGCCAGTTCGGGCGGGGGTCAGGCGGTGAGCTCGGCCATGAGCTCGAGGACGGCCGGGTCGCTGCTGCCCACGATCAGGGTCGTGACGGGGCTCTCCTCCCAGGCGGCCAGCCGGTCGGCGATCCGCTCCCGGGGTCCGCACAACGAGATGGCGTCGGCGAACTCGTCGGGCACGGCGGCGATCGCCTCGTCCCGCTTGCCCTCGAAGAACAGGTCCTGGATGCGGAACGCCGCCTCCTCGTGGCCCATGCGCGCCATCAGCTCGGTGTGGAAGTTGCGGCCCTTGGCCCCCATGCCCCCGATGTAGAAGCCCAGCGTGGCCTTCACCGGCCACAGCGCCGTCGCCACGTCGTCGTCCACGTGGACCGAGACGTTGACGGCGATCTCGAAGCCCTCGGGCACCAGCGGCAGGTCGTACAGCCCGGCCTGCTCCGGCGGGAAGTAGAGCGGGATCCAGCCGTCGGCGACCTCGAAGGCCAAGGCCACGTTCTTGGGGCCCTCGGCGCCCAGCAGGATCGGGATGCGGGGCCGCAGCGGGTGGGTGATGAGCTTCAGCGGCTTGCCCAACCCGACCGACCCGTCACCGGCGTACGGCAGCGGGTAGTGCGGTCCGTCGCTGGTGACGGGCGTCCTCCCGGGCCACCGCCCGGCGCACGATGTCGACGTACTCCCGGGTCCGGGCCAGCGGCTTGGCGAAGGGCCGGCCGTACCAGCCCTCGGCCACCTGGGGCCCGCCGACGCCCAGACCGAGCACCGCCCGCCCACCGGACAACCCGTCCAGGGTGATGGCGTGCATGGCCGCCGTTGTCGGTGGCCGGGCCGACAGCTGGGCGATGCCCGTGCAGAGCCGGATGGTCGACGTGGAGCCGGCCACCGCCGCCAACGGGGCGAAGGCGTCGCTCGACCACGACTCGCCCGTCCAGAGCGAGTCGTACCCCAGGGACTCGGCCCGGCGCGCGGCGGCGACGAGATCGCCGGCCGGACGGGGCTCCGCCGTCCAGTAACCGAACTGGTACCCGAGCTTCAGGCTGGCCACCGGGGAAGGGTGGCACGGCGGGCCGCGGGGTAGGTAGCCGAGCGGACGACGGACGGCGCCCCGACGACCGAGACCTGAAGGACCACGATGATCCCGCTGCTGTCCAGCATCGCCCAGCAGTCCGCCGCCGCTCCGGCCGGCGGCAGCAGCTTCGGCGAGGTCGCCGCGGCCACGGCCGTCGCCGCCGTCGGCATCGTCGCGGTCCTCGCTCTCGGTGTGGGCATTCGACGCCGCCGGGCGCTCGCCCCGCTCGTCCAGCTGACCGAGGAGCGCACCGGGCTCCCGGCGTGGGCCGTCATCCCGGTCGCCCTCGCCGGGGTGAGCCTGCTCGTCGCCGTCTGGGGCTACTACTGGGACGTCTCGATCCACATCGACCAAGGCCGGGACGAGGGGGCGTTCGGCAACCCCGCCCACTGGTTCATCATCGCCGGGCTCGACGGGATCGCCGTCGCCGGGCTGTTGTCCCTCTTCCTCGGCGACGGCCGCAGCGCCAGCGCGGTGCGACTCACCCGGAACTGGTCCGTACCGGTCGGCGGGATCCTGCTGACCGTGTGTGGTGCCGTAGCGCTCGCCGGGTTCCCCCTCGACGACATCTGGCACCGGCTGTTCGGCCAGGACGTCACCGCCTGGGGGCCGACGCACATCCAGATGATCGGGGGCGCGTCCCTGTCGACCATCGCCTGCTGGATCCTGATGGTCGAGGCCGAGCGATCGGCCAAGACGCCGACCCGCGCCGGCCGCCTCCTCCTGCGGGGCGCCGACCTGAGCCTGGCGGGCGCGTTCCTGATCGGCCTCTCCACGTTGCAGGTCGAGTTCGACTTCGGTGTCCCCCAGTTCCGGCTGCTCGAGCACCCGGTGCTGATCGCTGTGGCCTCGTCCATCGCCCTGGTCGCCGCCCGCCTGCGCGTCGGGCGGGGTGGCGCCTTGGCGGCGGTCGCCTTCTTCCTCGCCGTGCGCGGGCCTCCTGGCCCTCGGCGTCGCGAGCTTCGAGCGGGTCGACCTCCACGTCCCGCTCTACCTGGCCGCCGCCGTCCTCGTCGAGCTGGTGGCCCTCGCCGTGGGCACGGCCCGACCGGTCCGGCTCGGCCTGCTCTCCGGCCTGGCCATCGGCACCATGGGCTTCGCCGCCGAGTGGGCATGGTCCCGGGCGACGATGCCGATCGGCTGGGACGCCGACCTCCTGCCCGAAGCGCTGCTGCTCGTCGCGGTTGCCGGCACGGCCGGTGGGGTGCTGGGTGGGCTCACTGGTCGCGCCCTCGCCGGAACCGGGGGCCCCGTCCCTCGGGGCGCGGTCGCCTTCGGCTGGCTGGGCGTGGTGGCGGCCATCGGCCTCGCCCTCCCCATGACGGCCGACGCCGCCCGGTCCGCGGACATCGACGTCACGCCCGCCGGCACCGACGCCCGGGGCGCGGAGCTCGCCGATGTCGAGCTCCGGCTCGACCCGGTGGACGCCGCGGACGGCGCGGCGTGGTTCCACGTGCTCACCTGGCAGGCATCGGCCGACGGCGGCCCCGGCGGCTCGTCGCTCACCCCGCTGGTGCGCCAGGACGACGGCAGCTACCGGACCGCCGAACCCGTCGTCGTGGGCGGGTCGGCCAAGACGCTCGTCCGGCTCCACCGGGGCACCAGCCTCCAGTCGCTGCCCATCTACCTCCCCGAGGACGAGGCCATCCCGGCCCCCGCCCAACCGGCCGACGACGGGCGCCGGGACTTCGTGGCCGACAAGCTGGTCCTGCAGCGGGAGGCCCGCACCGACAACGTCGGCCTCGAACGGGTCGCCTACGCCGTCCTGGCCGCCATCGCCGCGGCGTGGCTGGCCGTCATCAGCTGGGGTCTGCGCCGTCTGGCGATCGGGGCCCGCCGCACCCCGCCGGTCGAAGCCGACCGGACGCCGGCGCCGGATCTCGCGCTCAGGTGAAGATGACGTAGACCTTGCGCAGGGTCTCGTGGACGTCCCAGGTCCCGGTCCAGCCCTTGGGGAAGACCGCGGTCGTCCCCGGGCTGACCTCCACCTCGGTGCCGTCGTCGTGGCGGCAGGTCATCCGCCCCGACAGCACATGGATGAACTCGCCGTTGTCGGTGAACTCCCACCGCGACGACCCCGCCCCGCACTCCCAGGTGCCGGTCGACAGCGACTCGTCGTCGCTGACCCACAGGTCGAGTCCCCGGGTCGGCATCGCCTCGCCCAGCGCCGTGGCCAGCGGCGGCTCGAGCGGGCCCCAGTCCTCCAACTCGTCGTCGGACAGGTCAGCAGCACGAAACGTCGGGGTGGTCACGCCGGCGACGGTAGCCATCGACTGGCCGCCTCACGGCGCGTGCTGGGCCGCCCTCAGCGCTTCTCGACGGTGATCCCGGAGCCCTCGACGTCCCAGGTGGCGTCGGTGACGCCCTCGTCCCGCAGCTCGCGCTTGAGCACGCGGCCGACCGGGCTTCGGGGCAGCTCGGCGCGGAACTCGATGTAGCGGGGCAGGGCGAAGTACGGCAGCTCGTCGACGGCCCAGCGGAAGAGCTCCTCCTCCGTGAGCTCGGCACCGGCCTCGAGGGTGGCCGTGACCTTCAGGTCGTCCTCGGTCAGCTCGCTGAACACGGCGTGCACGGCCACGTCGGCGAGGGCCCCGTGGGACATGAAGATGCGCTCGACCTCGAAGCTGGAGATGTTCTCGCCCCGCCGCCGGAGGTAGTCGGCCTTGCGATCGACGAAGAACAGGTAGTCGTCCTCGTCGATCCGGCCGATGTCGCCGGTGTGGTACCACCAGTTCCGGCTGGTGCCCACGGTGGCCTCGGGTCGCCCCCAGTAACCCTCGAACATCACCTGCGGGCGCTTGGGGCGGATGACGATCTCGCCGTCGGTCCCCCGGGGCAGCTCCCGGTCGTCGTCGTCGAAGATGCGGACGTCGAAGTACTCGTCGTTGACGATCCCGGCCGCATTGGGCTTGTTGCGCACGCCCGGCGGTTGCCACGAGATCAGGCTCGCCTCGGTCACGCCGTACGCACCACTGAACGTCTCGATCCCGAAGCGGGAGCGGATCCGCTCGTCGATCTCGACGGGCAGCGGTGCCGCCCCGAGCAGGCGCAGGGAGGTGTTCGCCTCGGGCGCGCCCGACGCGGGCATCTCGGGCCGGTCCTCGTCGTGGGCCAGCAGGTAGGCCATGGTCCCCAGCGTCGAGGTGATCGTGGCCTGGGTCCGGTTCATCTCCGACCAGAAGTTCGACACCGAGAAGCGCCGGTAGATGGCCGCCCGGCCGCCGTAGACCAGCGGCCCGAGGACGGCGGTGACGATGGCGTTGAAGTGGAAGAGCGGCAGCGGCGTCCACACCACGTCGTCGGCCGTGCGCCCCCAGCAGATGCCGATCTGGCGCGCCAGCGCCTCGTGGTAGTTGTGGCTGAGCATGCAGCCCTTGGACGGCCCCGTGGTGCCGCCCGTGTAGATGAAGGTGGCCAGGTCCGACGGGCGCACGTCGACCGTCGGCGGCGTGTCGTCGGCCCCGAGCAGGTCGTCCCACCGCTCGTCGCCGGGACCGTCGCCGATGACGACGACGTGCTCCAGCGTGTCCACATCGACCCGCTCCAGCCGGTCGGTCAGGTCGGCGGTCACGACCAGGACCCGGGCCCCGGAGTCGGCCAGTTGGTGGCGGAGGTACTCGCCCTTGTAGGCGGTGTTGATCGGGACGGCGACGGCCCCGCCCCGCACCGCCCCCCACCAGGCGAACATGGCCTCGGCCGAGTTCTCGACGAGCGTGGCCACCCGGTCGCCGGGGGCGACACCGAGCTCGCGGTACGCGTTGGCCAGCCGGTTGGCCACCGATGCCACCTCGGCCGCCGTCGAGGTCGACCCGCACACGTCCAGGTAGGGCGCATCGGGGTCGGCGTCCAGGCGACGGTCGAGGAGCTCGACGACGGTGTGCTCCTCGCCGCTGGACCAGACGCTCACCTCACCCCCAGACGGCACCGATGCGCTCAGCCTCGGCCTTGCCCTGCTCGACGGCGATCGTGGCCACGACCGCGCTGTTCGCGGAGGACATCAGGTCCATGGCCACCACTTCGATGGTGGCGTCGTCGAACTCGATCACCTCGACGGTGGAGCCGCCGGCGCGCAGCTCCTCCACCTCCCGGTCGAACCCCTCCTTCAGGACTCCCATGTCGGGGAGGATCCGGGACATCACGGACACGATCACGACCGGTGTCGGCACCGCTGACCAGGTGGGCGTTCGTGCCCGAGAGGAGGCCGCCGTCCATGTAGCGACGGTCGCCGATCGTGATCGGCGGGAAGATCCCGGGCACCGAGCAGCTCGACGCCACCGCCCGGGACAGCGGCACCCCCGAGTCCCTCGACCACACGGTGAACTCAGCCGAGTCGACGTCGAACGCGGTGCAGCGGTAGTCCCGGTCCGGCCACTCCTCGCCCAGCGACCGGTCGCCGACGAGGGCGATGAAGGCCTCCTCGCTGATCGTCGCGGCCGATCGGGACAGCTCGGCCACGTCGGCGACGACCTCGGGCCCGGGGCGGGCGCCGATCAGCCCCTCGGCGATCGCGGCGCCCGTGGCGGCCATGGCGGCGGGGTCGATGGTCGGCATCCCGTCGCCCCGGGCGCCGACGCCCATCGGCCCGCGTCCCAAGAGGTCGGCCGGCGACGCCCCGACCGCCACGTGGGCACCGACGATCGACCCCGCCGACGTGCCGATGATCCCGTCGGCGGTCGTCAGGTCGACGCCGGCCTCGGCCAAGCCGGCGAGCACACCGACCTCCCAGGCCACGCCGACCGGACCGCCGCCACCGAGAACGAGTGCTGTCGTCATGAGCTCAGTCTTGCTCCACCAGCTCGACGCGGTAACCGTCGGGGTCGCTCAGCACCCCGACGGCGCCGGGGTCGTCGGTGCTGAGCTCGATCGCCCGCATGGCCGTGCCCATGTCCACCATGGCCTGACCGTCGTGCTGGGCGAGCTGGATCTTGCCGCCCGCGGCCGGGTGCTCGACGATCGCCTCCTCGGCCCCGGCGATGCTGGTGCGGCTCGTGCACTCGAGGCCCAACGCCTCGTAGAAGGCGACCGTGGCATCCAGGTCGGTGACGTTGACGCAGAACTGGCCCAACCAACTGCGGGTCGCGTCGTCGCCGTCCAGCCAGGGGTGGCGTTGCACGAGCTCGACCAGGTAGCCGTCGCGATCGCGGACGAAGCTGACGCTGGTGGGCCACTGCTCCAGGCGCATCGGCGCCATGTCCTCGGTGGCGCCGGCGGCCAGGGCGTCGGCATGGAGCGACCCGATGTCGTTGGTGTTCACGTAGAGCTTCCACAGCGCCGACCCGTGGTCGACGGCGGTGTCGTCGGCCGCCGGATCGAGGCGGAGCGCACCGCCCTTCCCGGGGCGGGCGACGACGCCGGGAGCGGTGGACGTCAGGCCGAGCGCCTCGTAGAAGGCCACGGTGGCGTCGACGTCGGTCACGGCGATGCAGCAGGTCCGCACGGTGGTCCCCATGAGTTTCCGAACCTAGTCCGGAAACTCGTCCACCAGCGCCGCCACGCCGTCAGGACGGGTGATGGCCGGGATGTGGCCGCACTCCCAGGTCACCACCGTCGGTTCGTCGGGCAGGCGGGCGATCATCTCGTCCTGGAGGGCGACCGGGACCGGACGGTCGAGGGTGGCCCGCAGGTAGGTCACGGGCACCGTCACCGTGGACCAGTGCACGGTCTGGAAGTACACGTTGAACGAGTCCTCGACCGAGCGCTCGGGGTCGGCGACGAAGGCCAGCGTCTCGTCGTCGAGGCGCTCGCCGTAGGCCTCCCGCATCGACTCGGGGTCCTCCGGGCGCGGCGTCGTCAGCCGGATCCCCTCCTGACGGGCCCACTCGACCGCCGCCTCCATGCGCTCGCGGTGGCTGGGCTTCATGCAGTCCAGCCCGGTGCCGCCCTCGGGTGGCACCGAGGCCGACGAGAGCAGCACGCCTCGGACCCTCTCTCCCAGCACGTCGACGACCCGGGGCACGACGAGGCCGCCCGACGAGTGGGCCACCACGACCACCTCGCCCTCGGGTGGGGACTGATCCAGGACGGCGGCCGCTGCCTGGTCCAGGGTCAGCGTGGCGAGGTCACCCGGGACCCACCGCCGGCCCGGCAGGTCGGCGGCGACGGCGGGCATCGACAGGCGCTCCACGACCCGGTCCCAGAAGCGCGACGTGCTGCCGCCGCCGTGGATGAAGAGAGCGTGCATCGGTGCCATTCAAGTCGTTGCGCGTGAGGGCAGGCACCGCGTGGAGGACCTCGCCTCCCCCGTTCAAGACGTTGATCGACAGCCACTACGGCCGATGGACGGTGATGGAGCGGGGCGCCCCGAGGCTTCGCCGCGTGCTGCGCTTCGCGCTGCCCGACGGTGGGCGGCTGCCGCGGGATGTCTGGGTTCGCCGGCACCGGCAGATCCTCGCCCTCCTCTGGCTGCACATCCCGGTCATCGTCGCGTTCGGCGTGGTCCAGGGGGTGCCGCTGCGCCACCTCCTCTTCGAGGTCACGCCGGTGGCGATCCTGGCCATCGGGGCGGCGAAACTGACGTCCCGTCCCCGTTGGGGCAGCGTCGTGGTCGCCGTCGGCCTGGCCACGTGCTCGGCCGTCCTCGTGCACCTGGCCGACGGTTCCATCGAGATGCACTTCCACTTCTTCGTGATGGTCGGCGTCATCGCCCTCTACCAGGACTGGCCGCCGTTCCTGGCCTCGATCGCCTACGTGATCGTGCACCACAGCGTGTTCGGCACGATCGCCCCGGAGTCGGTGTTCAACCACCGCGCCGCCATCGAGCGGCCCCTGACCTGGGCCTTGGTCCACGGCGGCTTCATCCTCGGGATGAGCGTGGTCGGGATGATCTCGTGGCGGCTGAACGAGATCAGCGGCGCCCACGTGGCCGACCGCGAGGAGAAGTTGGCCCATGCCCAGCAGATCGCTGGGCTGGGCAGCTGGGAGTGGCACGTGCCGACGGGGTCCCTGACCTGGTCCCGCGAGCTGTTCCGCCTCTTCGGGGTCGACGTCGACCGCTTCGAGCCCACCTACACGGCGTTCCTGGACCGGGTGCACCCCGAAGATCGACCCGTGGTCGAAGCCGCGGTGGCCCAGAGCGCGGTCACGCTCGAGCCCTTCAACTTCGACTTCCGCGCGGTGCTGCCCGACGGCCGGGTGCGGTGGATGCACGGGCAGGGCGAGATCGCCGTCGCGGACGGGACGTCGCCGGTGCTGGTGTGCGGCACCGCCCACGACATCACCGCCCGCAAGGATGCCGAGCACGGCCTGCAGGCCAGCCGAGAGGCCAGCGAGCTCATCCAGCAGGTGGCGGTCGCCGCCAACCAGGCCACTTCGCTCGACCACGCCATGAAGACCGGCCTCACCGCCGTGTGCGACTACATGGGGTGGCCAGTGGGCCAGGTCCACCTCGTCGCCGACGACGGCACCGGGATCCGGCCCGCCGGGATCTGGCACGTCGTGGACGAGCGGTATCGGGCGTTCCGTGACGTCGTCGGGACGTCGCCCGTGTCCCCCGACGACGACCTGGCCGGCTCCGTCCTGCGGGTCGGCCATCTGGCCTGGGACCCCTACGTCGCCGCCGAGGACCCGCTGCTGCGGGCCGCCGCCGACGACGTGCACCTCTGGGCACGCTGCGCGGTTCCGGTCGTCGCCGCCGACGAGGTCGTCGCCGTCCTCGAGTTCTTCGCCGAGGACCCCACCCCACCTGCTCCGCCGACCGTCGCCCTGCTCGAGAACGTCGGCACCCAGATCGGCCGCGTCGTCGAGCGCAAGCGGGCCCAGGACGCGCTGGCCCACCAGGCCCATCACGACCCGCTGACCGGGCTGCCCAACCGGACGCTGTTCCTCGACCGCCTCGGTCAGGCACTGCACCGGCTCGACCGCCGGTCGTCCGAGGTCGCCGTGCTCTTCATGGACCTCGACGGGTTCAAGGTGATCAACGACAGCCTCGGCCACAACGCCGGCGACCGCCTGCTCGTCGGCCCTGGCCGAGCGCCTCGAGGCCGCCGTGCGGGAGGGCGACACCGTGGCCCGCTTCGGCGGTGACGAGTTCGCCATCCTCTGCGCCGACCTGGAGAACGACGCGGAGGCCGTCGTCCTCGCCGAGCGCATCGCCGACACCCTCGCCCACCCGATCGACATGGGCTCCGACGGTGAGTACGTGGTGACGGCCAGCATCGGCATCGCCGCCGCCCGCGCCGGGAAGCCGACGACGCCCGCCGACCTCCTCCGGGACGCCGACCTGGCCATGTACCGGGCCAAGGAGCGGGGACTGGCGCGGCACGCCATCTTCGACGCCTCGATGCACGCCGCCGCCAACGAGCGGCTGGCCCTGGGCTCGGCCCTCCGGCGGGCCGTCGACACCGACGAGTTCCGCCTCCACTATCAGCCCCAGGTCGGCCTCGGCGGTGACGCCCCCATCGTCGGCGTCGAGGCGCTGATCCGGTGGGAGCACCCGGACCGGGGCCTCGTGTCGCCGGTCGACTTCATCCCGGTGGCCGAGAACACGGGGTTGATCGTCCCCATCGGCGCCTGGGTGGTGCAGGAGGCCTGCGCCCAGCTCGCCGAATGGCAGGCACAGGGACGCCCGGACCTGACCATGTGCGTGAACGTGTCCGCCCGCCAGCTGGCCGACCCGGCGATCGTCGACGTGGTCGAGGGCGCCCTGGTGACCTCCCGCGTGACGCCGTCGACGCTCTGCATCGAGATCACCGAGAGCGTCCTCATGGAGGACCCGGACCACTACGCGGAGACGTTGGCCCGCATCAAGGCCCTCGGCGTGAAGCTCAGCGTCGACGACTTCGGCACCGGCTACTCGAGCCTGGCGTACCTGCAGCTCCTGCCCGCCGACTTCCTGAAGATCGACAAGTCGTTCGTGGACGGGCTCGACACCAACGAGCGGGCGGCGGCCATCGCCGGGACGATCATCGACCTGGGCCACTCGCTGGGACTGGGGGTCGTCGCCGAGGGTGTGGAGTCCGAGGTCCAGGCCGCCGTGCTGTCACGGCTCGGGTGCGACCAGGCGCAGGGGTTCCTGTTCGCACGGCCGGGCGTGGCCGAGGCCATCACCCCCCTGCTGGGCTGCAGCCAGATCTTCGCCGACCGCTGAGTCAGGGCAGGAGGCTGGGGTCGGCCCGGAGCTCGCGACGGGCCGCCGCCTCCCAGAAGCCGAGGAACCCCTCGCCGTCGCCGCGCTCGAAGAAGTCGACCACGGCCGGGGGCAGCTCCTCGCCGCCACCGGCGACGTCGGTCAGCCACGCCGTTCGGCAGCGGGACTCGAAGGCCACCGCCCGCTGGTGGGCGGCGCGGATCGAGCCGCCGAGGACGAAGACGCCGTGGTGGGCGAGGATCGCCAGCTCGCCATCGCCCATCGAGGCGATGGCCTTGGCCGCCGACGAGGCGTCGTTCACCGTGCCCGCGTACTCGTCGACCAGGGCCGCCTGACCCCCACCGAGCACCGAGCTCTGGTCGTACCGGCCCGGCAGGCGGCCGAGGTCCGCCCACACCGTCCCCCACCGGGGATGGTGGTGGACGGCGACCTGGACGTCCGGCCGGGCCCGGTGCAGCTCGAGGTGGAGCGGGATCCCGAGCGGCACCGGCCAGTCGCCCTCGACCACGTTGCCGTCGAGGTCGATGCGGATGACGTCCTGGGGCCGGAACTCCTCCCAGGTCAGCAACCACGGGTTGCACAGCAGGGTGCCGTCGCCCTGGTTGACGGTGATGTGGCCGGCGAGGTGGTCGTCGAAGCCCTCCCGCCAGAGGGTCCGGGCGAGCAGGACCATCTCGGTTCGGACGTCCAACTCGGGGAGCAGGCGGTCGGCGGAGGGCTGGAAGGTCATGCCAGCGAGCGAGTCTAGATTCACCGCCCATGCCGCTGTCCGAGACCGCCGCCGCCTTCATGGGCGCGCTCGACGCCACGTTCCCCGACGTCGGCGTGTCCTGCCTCGACGCCGAGGAGGCGCGGGCCACCCTGCGGGCGGCGCCGAAGCTGCCGATGCCCGATGTCGAGCTCGCGTCGCTGGAGGACCGGGCCGTTCCGGGACCCGACGGCGAGATCCCCGTCCGCATCTCCACCCCCCACGACGCCGCCGACCCGCCGGCGGTCGTCGTCTACTTCCACGGGGGCGGCTGGGTCGTCGGGGACCTCGACACCCACGACCGCACCACCCAGCGGCTGGCCCAGGCGACCGGCGCCGTCGTCGTCTCGGTTGACTACCGCCTCGCCCCCGAGCACCGCTTCCCTGCCGCGGCCGACGACGCCTACGCGGCGACGCAGTGGGCGACCGAGCACCTCCGACCGTCCTGTCTCGTGGTGGCCGGCGATTCGGCCGGCGGCAACCTCGCCGCCGTGGTCAGCCAGATGGCTCGCGACCGGGGCGGCCCGGCGATCGACCACCAGGTGCTGGTGTACCCGGTCATCGACCACGCCATGGACACCGAGTCCTACGACGTGAACGGGTCCGACTACTTCCTGACCCGGGTGAAGATGGCGTGGTTCTGGGACCAGTACGCCGGCGACGACGACCGGGCCCACGCCTACTGCTCGCCCATCCGGGCCGAGGACCTGGCCGGCCTCCCGCCCGCCAGCGTCGTGACCGCCGAGCTGGACCCGCTGCGCGACGAGGGCGAGGCCTACGCCGTCGCCCTCCGGGCCGCCGGTGTGCCGACCGAGTCGATGCGGGGCGAGGGCCTGTTCCACGGCTTCTTCGGGCTGGACGAACTGCTGCCCGACGCCGTGCCGGCCTGGACGTGGACCGTCGACCAGCTGCGAGCGGCCATCCGCTGAACCCGGGTTCAGTAGCGTGAGCGCGCATGTGCGCCGTGGGGACCGAGACCGACGAGCTCTACTGGGATCCGTTCGACACCGAGATCGACGCCCAGCCCTACGAGATCTGGCGGCGGATGCGGGACGAGGCACCGCTCTACCGCAACGAGCGCCACGACTTCTGGGCCCTGTCCCGCTTCGCCGACGTCGAGGCCGCCCACAGGGACCCGGCCACCTTCTCGTCGGCCCACGGCACCGTGCTCGAGCTGATGGGCCACGGCGAGATGACCGGCCGGATGATGATCTTCCTCGACCCGCCGGACCACGGTGCCCTGCGGTCCCTGGTCTCCCGGGCCTTCACCCCGCGGCGCATCGACGGCCTCGAGCCCCACATCCGCGACCTCTGCCGCACGCTGCTCGATCCGCTCGTCGGGTCGGGAGGCTTCGACTTCGTCCAGGACTTCGGCGCCGAGCTGCCGTCGATGGTCATCTCCGAGCTGCTCGGCGTGCCCGACGATCAGCGCGAGGAGGTGCGTCACGCCATCGACGACACCTTCCACATCGAACCCGGCGTCGGGATGATCAACGACTTCGCCTTCGAGGCCCGCATCCGCCTCTGGCAACACCTCGAGGCGATCATCGCCGACCGCCGGGCGAACCCCGGTGACGACCTGATCACCGACCTCGTCCAGGCCGAGATGACCGACGCGGACGGCACGGTCCGACGGCTGACGGACGAGGAGTGCAACCAGTTCGTCAACCTGCTGGTCAGCGCCGGCACCGAGACCGTCGCCCGCCTCCTGGGCTGGGCGGCGGTGCTCCTGGACGGCCATCCGGACCAGCGGGCCGAGCTGGCCGCCGACTCGTCGCTCCTGCCGAACGCGGTCGAGGAGCTGCTGCGCTACGAGGCGCCGTCACCCGTCCAGGGGCGGTGGACGACCCGCGCCGTGGAGCTCCACGGCCAGGTCGTGCCCGAGGACAGCAAGATCCTGCTGCTCACCGGGGCCGCCGGTCGGGACGAGCGCAAGTACCCCGAGGCCGAACGCTTCGACGTCCACCGGCGGTTCGACCACCACGTGTCGTTCGGCTACGGCATCCACTTCTGCATCGGGGCGGCACTGGCCCGCATGGAGGGTCGCATCGCCCTCGAGGAGGTCCTGGCCCGGTTCCCCGAGTGGGACGTCGACCACGACGCCGCCGTCCGGCTCCACACCTCGACGGTGCGGGGCTGGATCAACGTCCCCGTGGTCGTCTAGGCGGTCTGCTGGACTGCAGGGATGGATCGTCTCGTCGCCATCCTCCTGGGTGTCCTCATCGTCGTCGTCGTGCTGCTCGGCTTCCTCACCTGGCGGGCCGACGACCACGCGAGGGACGCCGCCAGCACGGCCCACGAGGACGCCGTGCGGATCGCCTGCATCAACAAGGCCCAGGCCACGGCGACGGTCGCCCTCCTGGCGCCGGCGGCCGAGGTCGACGTGGAGGGCCGCCGCGCCGCCATCGCAGAGCTCGGCTCCCAGCTCGACGCCTGCTGACCTCGACGTACCTGTTCAACCAATTGGTTGACAACGGCGGCCGATCGTCGTACGTTGCTGTTCAACCAATCGGTTGAACAGCGAGGAGGTGCACGGTGGCGACAGCGGACCCGCTCTCCCGGGTGTTCTCGGCCCTGGCCGATCCCACCCGGCGGGACATGGTCGCCCGGCTCGCCGTGGCCGACGCCACGGTCAACGAGCTGGCCGAGCCCTACGACGTGTCCGTCCAGGCCGTGTCCAAGCACCTGAAGGTGCTCGAGGACGCCGGCCTGGTCAGCCGCTCGAAGGACGCCCAGCGCCGCCCCGTGCACCTCGAAGCGGAGGTGTTCGACCTCATGACCAAGTGGATCGAGCGGTACCGGCGGGAGGCCGAGCAGCGCTACCGGCGCCTGGACGCCCTCCTGGCGGACCTGCCCGACGACGACGAAGGAGACGCAACGTGAACGAGGCAGAGATCATCGTGGACGAGAAGGTCCCGATGGTGACCATCATCCGGGACTTCGACGCCCCGCCCGACAAGGTGTTCCGCGCCCACGTCGAGCCCGAGCTGTTCGCCCGGTGGAACTGGCCCGACGGCTTCTCGGTCACCTTCGACCAGTGGGACTGCCGGACCGGTGGGGCGTACCGCATCACGATGGCCGGGGAGGACGTGGAGGGAAGCGTCCACGGCTCGTTCCACGACGTGATCCCCAACGAGCTGATCGTCCAGACCTTCGCCCCCGACGACATGCCCGACGTGGTCATCCTCGAAAAGCACCGGTTCGAAGACCTCGGCGACGGCCGCACCCGGCTCACGGCGACCTCGCTCGTCGACAAGCTCGAGTACCGCGACTCGTTCCTCGACGCCGGCCTGGTCGAGGGCTACGACAAGCTCGACCGGCTGCTCGAGGACCTCTAGTCCTCGATGAGCCCGACCTCCCCGACGAACCCCTAGGAGACGAGAAGTGACCATGACCACGACCAACGAGACCCAGATCATCGTCGAGACCGACGTCCCGATGGTGCGCATCATCCGGGAGTTCGACGCCCCGCCCGAGAAGGTGTTCCGGGCCCACGTCGAGCCCGAGCTCTTCGCCCAGTGGAACGGCCCCGACGACATCGAGGTCGTCATCGACCACTTCGACTGCCGCACCGGCGGGTCCTGGCGCTACCGGGCCTTGCGCGACGACTTCGAGGCGGGCTTCCACGGCTGCTTCCACGACGTGATCCCCAGCGAGCTCATCGTGCAGACGTTCACCTTCGACGGCATGCCCGAGGGCGTCGCCCTGGAGAAGCTGTTCTTCGAGGACCTCGGCGACGGTCGCACCCGGCTGACGGCGACGTCCATCGTCGACAGCTTCGAGGACCGCGACGCCTTCGTCGCCAGCGGCATGGAGACCGGCGTCGTCGAGGGCTACAACCGGCTGGACGGGATCCTCGCCGAGCTCTGACCACTCGTTCTGGTGGCAGCGACGTGTCGCCCACGACACAGGGCTGCCACCAGAACGGGGCTTCAGTCCTCGATCAGCTCAGCCTCGCCGCTGGGGTCGTAGTTCGAATAGAACTGCCGGCTCCAGCGGCGGTGCTCGAGGATGTACTTCTCGCTCTTCGTGAGCACCGGATGGGGTCGGTAGACCTTGTTCTCCCAGATGGGGATGTCCTGGCTGACTCCCGCGCAGAAGGCGTCGGCGGCCTCCTTCACCGTCTGCTCGCCGTTGGCCGTGGGAGCGGTGAAGATCCAGCGCACGAGGACGTTCTCCTCGTCGATGGGGGTGGTCGACGACAGGAACGTCACCCAGCCCTTCACCCGCAACACGCCGAGGCCGAGGCCGTAGCCCTCCCGCACGAAGTTGCCGCCGGAGCCCACGGCCCGCTTGTAGGTGCCGTCGACGAAGAACTCGTCCTCGGGGATCGAGTCGGTGCCGTGGACGTAGCGGAAGTGGGCGAAGTCGACGTTGTTCTCGGCCATCTCCTGGCAGGCGATGGCGATCTCGAACTCGCGGACCTCGTAGGGCGGTCCACTCGTCGCTGCCGAACTCCTCGACGTCGGGCACCTCGTAGAAGGGCTCGCCGCCCTCGGCGTGGTGCCAGGCCCAGATCATCTGGTTGCGCTCGACGGTCGGGTACGAACGGGCATGCGCCTTGGAGGGGATGTGGGGGCTGTCCGAGTACGGGATCTCGACGCAGCGGCCGTCCTCGCCGAAGGACCAGCCGTGGAACGGGCAGCGGAGGCACTCCCCCTCGACCTTGCCGCCGACGCCGAGGTGGGCGCCGAGGTGCGGGCAGTGGGCATCGACCAGGCGGGCCAGGCCCGACGCCGTGCGGTAGAGGACGAGGTCCCGGCCGAACAGGTACAGCGCCCGGATCTCGCCGGGCAGAAGGTCGGACGACTCGGCCACGATGAACCAGCCGTTCGGCACCGGGAAGGGGAAGCGCCGGGCCCGCTGGCGGGTCACCTGGATCCGCCGCGACGGGTCGGTCACCAGCTCGGGGTCCCGGGGCATCGGCAGGCCGACCAGGGTCTCCTGAGTCGCCGCCTCGCGTGCCGTCAGCGGCGGCGGGGCCTTCATCAGGTCGGTCACGTCACGTCGCGCTCATCGGGCACCTCCTGGAGTGGGGTCTCGCCGTGGATCTCCTCGACGAGGGGGCCGATGCGCTCGACCAACGGGGCCAGTGCCGCGGCGTCGACCCCGTACAGGTCGACGGCGTTGTGGCCGAGGATCGCCCGGCACTCGTCACGCGGGCACGTCCTTGAACCGCCGGCGCACGAGCTCGCGGGTGTAGGGGAACGTGCCCTCGGGGTGCGGGAAGTCGTTGCCCCACAGGAGGTTGCCGACGCCGACCTCGTGGCGGCGGCCGATGTCCTCGACGCCGGGTGTCGACGCCGCGAACGAAGCAGTTGCGGTCGATGTACTCGCTCGGCTTCATCGAGATCTGCTCCCGGAAGGCGTCGCCCATCTTCCGGGTGTTGTGCCCGCCGAGGAACTTCTCGTCCATCTTGCATGACGATGTCGGGCACCCACCAGGCGCCGTTCTCGGCGATGACGTAGCGCAGGTCGGGATGGCGCTCGAAGACCCCGGACCACAGCAGGACCCAGAGGGGGCGGGCCGCCCACCAGTAGGCCTCGGTGGCGTAGATGGCGACGAAGCCGGGGCCGAGCTCGTAGTCGGCAGGGCCGGCACCCGAGTGGGTGTGCAGGACCAGGCCCCGCTCCTCGACGGCGGCCCAGAAGGGCTCGTAGCAGCGGGTCGTGGTAGGCGGGGGCGTCGAACCAGCGGGTCGGGATCATCACGCCGCGCAGGCCCCGGTCGGCCGCGTCGTGGACCTCGGTGACCGCGGCCTCGACGTCGACGCTGATCGGGACGACGGCGACGCCGATGCGGCGGTGGGGCTCCTTGGCGCAGAAGTCGGCCAGCCACCGGTTGTGGGCCCGGGCCCCGGCGAACACCAGCTCCGCCGTCGCACTCCGTCGGGTTGCCCAGCCCGGAGCCGAACGGCGAGGCCGCCACCCGCCCGGTGCCGAGGACGTCGGCGTCGGGGAAGAGCACCTCGGACGCCACCCCCTCGCCGTCGAGCCGCTCGTTGCGGGCGTCGGAGTCGTAGGCCGCGAGCAGGCCGCCGTCGCCTGTCTTGGCCTCCCACTCCCCGGAACTCGGCGTTCATGGCCAGCTGCATCTCCTGCAGCTGGCGGATCTCGGCCTGGTGGGCGTCGAACTGCGGGTGGTACGCGCTCGTCGAGGTACTCGCGGTAGTGCTCGGCCGGCGGCCCGGTGTGGCCGTCGGAGGAGACCAGGAGGTAGCGGTCGTCGCTCATGTCTCCCGCTCCGCTCACAGCATCCCCTTCTCGTGCGTCGGGCAGGCGCCCGGCCGCCAGCTCCTCGCCGCGGCGTCGGAAGGTCTCGCCGATCGACTCCCGCTCGATCATGGTCGACGAAGTCCCCCGCCTTCACGCCGTCGACGAGGACGCGGGCCAGCTCGTTCAGGTCCTGCCACGGGCAGCTCGTAGCCGCCGTCCCGGCCATGGCCTCGAGCTTGTCGACCGTCATCGGCTCGGTGGTGCGGGGCCGCTCGCGGGCCAGCTCGTCGGGCCGGGTCCGCTCGGACTCCCACAGGCCGGTGCGCAGCAGACCACCCGACGGGTAGAAGATCGACGCCCGCAGCTTCGTGCCCTCGGTCTCGAGCTGGCTGGCCAGGCACTCGGTGAAGGTGGTGACCGCGGCCTTGCTGGCCGCGTAGACCGACGCGGTCGGCAGGGGCTCGATGCCGCCGTCGCCCGAGGACGTGTTGACGACGTGGCCCTCCTCGCCCCCCTCGATCATGCGGGGGACGAAGGCGAGCACGCCGTGGACCACGCCCATGACGTTGACCCCGTGGACCCAGCGCCAGTCGTTCGGGGTCGTCTCCCACGGCGTCGACGAGGGGGCGCCGACGCCGGCGTTGTTGACCAGCAGGTGGCAGGCACCGAAGCGGTCGTAGGTGGCGTCGGCCAGCGCCTCGACCGAGGCGGCGTCGGTCACGTCGGTGGGCACGCCGAGCACCTCGCCCCGCTCGCCCAGCTCGGCCACGGTGGACGCCGAGCAGGTCGGCCTGGACGTCGGCCAGCACGAGCTGCATGCCCTCGGCCAGGAGCTCCTCGCCCAGGGCGCGGCCGATGCCGCCACCACCCCCGGTGACGACGGCGACGCGGCCCTCGAGGTCGTTCACGGTCGACGGTCTCCCCTATTTCCGAACGTCTATAGAAAACCCCATCGGACGGCCGTCCTGTCAAGGCGGTCGTACGCTCTCGGCCGTGGCGAAGGTGGGACGACCGGCACGGATCAGCCGTGACGCGATCGCCGAGGCGGCGAACGAGATCGGGCTGTCCGACCTGACCCTGCGGGCCGTGGCCGACCACCTCGGGGTCAGCATCGCCAGCCTCTACCACCACGTCGACAGCAAGGACGACCTGCTCCGCCTCGCCGCCGAGCACGCGCGCCGCCCGCACGCCCGATCCCCCGCGACGAGGGCCAGCACTGGGCGGTGTGGCTGCTGGAGTGGGCCTTCTACAACCGCGACGCCTTCGTCGCCGAGCCCGCGCTGCTCGGCCAGTACCTCGACGGCGCCATCAGCACCGACGTCATGGCCGACAACCTCGACGCCATCCTCGCCCCGATGGTCGCGCCAGGGCTTCGGCGCCGCCGAGGCCCAGGCCGCCTACCAGGTGGTGACCAGCTGCGCCCTCGGCTCGGCCGTCAACGCCATCCGCGAGCAGCGGGCAGTGGCGGCCGGCCGGCCCGAGGCCGTGGCCTTCCAGAAGCTGCTGGACGACCGGAGCCACGACGACCTCCCCCACCTCCGGGCCCTCCTGGCCGAGATCCGGCTCACTCCCCTCGACAGCTTCGAGGCCCGCGTCACCACGGTCCTGGCGGGCATCGCCGTCCGCCGGGGCGACGACTGGCAGGAGATCGTCACCAAGGTCGACCGCCTCCTCACCGCCCACGGCTGAGCTGTCGGCTCAGGCGTGCCCCACCCGCCGGTACCGGGCCTGGACCGCGCAATAGGCGCCGTAACCGATGAAGCCGACGGCGACGACGAGGAGGACGATCGTCCCCCACGACTCGTCGGCCAACGAGCGCAGGACCTGGTCGAGGCCCTTCGCCTCACGGGGGTCGAACTGGACCGCCGCTCGGACGAGGAACCAGCCGATGAGCGACCAGGCGATGCCGCGGGCAACGAGGCCGAACTGGCCAAGGCGCTCGGTGGTGCGGCGCACCCGGTGATCCATCCCCGCGGTCTCGAGCTGCTCCATGAACCGCTTGGTCACCGCCTGCCAGCCCTCGTAGAGGCCGGCCCCGATGAAGGCCACACCCACCGCACCGACGATCCATCGCCCGAGGGGGGCGTCCATCACGTCAGCGGTCACCGTGCGGGCCGAGCCCTGACTCTCGCCGCCGTCGTGCGTCAGCAGGCGGACAGCGAGGACGGCGAACCCCGCGTAGACGATCCCGGAGCCGACCATCTTCGCCCGGTCGAGGGCCTCGAGGTCGGGCGCGGCGAGCACGCTGGCCTCGAGCCAGCGGCCGATCGAGTAGGCGACCAAGCCGATCACGAGCAGGACGAGGAGGGCCGAGCCGAAGGGCTGTTCGGCGACTGTCTGGATGGCGCCCTGCTGGTCCGGCGCCCCGCTGGGGTCGCCGAGAGCCAGTTGGACGGCGAGCACGCCGATGAGGGCGTACACCACCCCCTTGGCCACCCAACCGGCCCGGGCCACGGTCGGCCCGTAGCGCTCGGCCGCCGCACGAGTCTGCTGGGTGGTTGTGGTGGTTGCCGTCATCGCCGCCATCTACCCGCTCCGGGCACTCTCGTTCACCGGTCGCCGCTTGCACGACCGGTGAGATTTCGACCACCATGGGGCCATGGAGTTCGGCATGTTCCTGCAGGGCTACGTCCCTGGTCCTGCGGCCCACACCACCGAGGGGGAGCACCGGGCCCTCAAGAACGAGGTCGAGTACGTCGTCGCCGGTGACCGCCACAACTGGAAGTACGTGTGGGTCAGCGAGCACCACGCCCTCGCCGAGTACTCGCCACACCTCGTCCAGCGAGGTCTTCCTCGGCCACTGCGCGGCGCTGACCGAGCGCATCCACCTGGGGTCGGGCATCTTCGGACCTGAGCCCCCGGGCCAACCACCCCGTGCGCAACGCCGAGCGGGTCACGATGCTCGACCACCTCTCCGACGGCCGCTTCGAGTTCGGCACCGGCCGAGGCGCCGGCAGCCACGAGGTCGCCACGTTCAACATCCACGACACCTCGTCCACCCGGTCCGAGTGGGACGAGGTCGTCTGGGAGATCCCGAAGATGTGGGAGCGCAAGGACTACACGTTCCAGGGCCAGCACTTCGCCATGGACAAGCCCCACAACGTGCTGCCCAAGCCCTACGGCGTCGGCCACCCGCCCATCTGGGTGGCCTGTGGCTCACCCGCAGACGTTCGGCAAGGCCGGCTCGCTCGGGATCGGGGCCCTCGGCTTCAACTTCAGCCCCATCCCCGAGATGAGGCCGCAGATCGAGGCCTACAAGGCGGGCATCGACGACGTGCACCGAGCCCGTCGGCCAGTTCGTCAACGACAACGTGATGATCACCAACGCCGTCATCTGCCTGGAGGACGGCGACCGGGCCCGGGACATCATGACCAGGGCGGCCAGCGGCTACCTGTACTCGCTGGTCTGCCTCTACCACGACACGTTCCCCGTCCCCGAGGGCGCCATCGTCTGGCCCGACGCCCCCCGCCAGCTGGACCGGGAGACGGTCGACCTGGCCATCGAGTACGGCGGGGTGCTCTGCGGCACGCCCGACGAGGTGAACGAGCAGCTCGACCAGTACGCCCAGGTCGGCGTCGACCAGCTGGTCTTCGGCCTGCCCAACAACCTGGAGCACGACGAGGCGCTCGAGTGCATCGAGCTCTTCGGCGACAAGGTCATCCCCAACTGGGACCCGGACCCCGTGCACCGCACCACCCGGATGCGTCAGACGGCGCAGCCCAAGTTCGGCCCGTTCGAGAACCCCCCGCCGGACATCGAGACGATCTTCACCCGCGGCGAGGGCTGAGTCTCAGTCGAAGCGGATCCGGGTCCGGGCGACCCGACCGTCGTCGAACTGGTCCATCACCAACCAGCACGGTCGTCGGCGGCAGCTCACATCCGGCTCTTCCCCCCGCCGGCGGATCGTGTCGCTGACCCGGATCGTCCCGTGGATCTCGCCGTTCGGTGGGACCAGCTCCGTCCGGGGGATCCCCCGGAAGTGGCAGTTCACCGGCCGGCCGATGCGGGTCAGCGGCCCGTAGCACTGGCGGACGCGGACCCGGGTCCCCGCGTTGAGACCGAACGCGTCGAGGTCGACGACCTCACCGTGGTCGAGCCCCGTCGACGGCGTCACGGTCAGGGTGGCCGGGCCACGGAGGGTGCCGCCGGGGTCGAAGGCCAGGGGCACCACCGCCGCCTCTGAGCGGTCCTGCTCGGCGAGCTCGAGGGACTCCCACGACACGAGGAGGACGCACCCGCCGACCGTGCGGCAGTCGTGGTCCGGTCCGGGGTCCAGGTCGAGGACGGCAGGAACCCAGAAGGGCAGCTCCGGAGGAAGCGCTTCCGTCGTGCTCTGGAAGCGGGCCTCGGTGCGGTCGCAGTCGGCCAGGAAGCTCTCGACGGGCGTCCGGCAGGGCAGGACGGCGATCGCGACGTCCTGCGGGAGCCAGTCGGCCGTGATGCTGAGGCGGTCCCCGTCGACGAGGTCGGTCGTGGGCTCGGCCGTGACCGCCCGGCGGACGGGATCGGGACCGGCGGGGTCGAAAGTTACGGGGATGCCGACGGGCGGCGGGGACGGGCCGTCGGCGTAGGGGCTCGGCCAGACGCTGAGCAGGCAGCTCTCGATCCGGCAGTCGACGGTGCCGCCCGGCAGATCGAGGATGACGTCGGCCTCGGCCACGATCGTGAACCGCCCCTGCGAGCCGGGCTGGTAGCCGTACGACGGAGCGGGCCGGACACCGAGGCCCTCACAGTGATCCCAGTCGGAGAGGTCGGTGCACAGCCGGACCATCAGCCAGGATTCCGGGTCCCAGCCCTGGCCCCGGACGTACAGGCGCTGGTCGTGCAGCAGGTCGGTCGTGTCTGCCGCGGTGATCGTCCCCGGCGCCGGTGGGCCAGCCGTCGCCGGCGGTGCGGACCAACCGAGTCCGAGTGCCCCGACCACGACCACGCCCGCCAAAGCCACCCGCCACATGGACGGCACGGTACTGCTCGACGGGTGCTCGCCGAGGCGCTCCTCGACCTTGCTGCCGGCGGCGTCAGGCGAAGCGCAGGCGAGCGCGCGCCACCCTGGGGTCCTCGCCCGATCCCTGCACGACGACGAGCCAACACGGCCGGGCGCGGCAGTTCCACCGGCGACTGTTCTCGTTCACGACGGTCCGATGCACCCTGACCCAGCGGTCGACCGTTCCGTCCTCGCCAGCCGTCGCCCCGACCACGCCGGCGTGGCAGCGGTGGGGGTAGCCGTCCCACCGGAGTGGCCCGGCGCACTGCCGGACGACCACCGCACCTCCGGCGTTGAAGCTGGCGGCGCCGAGGTGGACGCGTTGGCCGTCGTCCACCCCGTCCGCAGGATCGGCGGTCGCCGACGGCTCAGGTCGGAGCGGCGCGGCGGGGTCGAAGTCCAGGGGGACGAGGCCGGCTTCCGACCAGCTCTCCTCGGTCTCCTCCCAGTAGCCGTCGATCACCAGGAGCTCGCACGCTCCGGTTCGGCAGTCGTAGGGCACGGGCTCCTCCCACCACCCGCCGATGCTCAGAATCGTCGACACCCAGTAGTCGGCATCGATGGCGCCATCAACCACGGCGACCGACCTGGCCGACGTCGGGTCGCAGTCCTCGACCTGCTCCACGGGTAGTCGGCAGGACACCAGCGACGCCCGCTGCGGCCGGTACCCGTCGCCGTCGAACCCGTCGGCCTGGATCGACAGGCGAGATCCGTCGACGAGGTCGTTGCTCGGGGTGGCGTCGACCAGCCGGCGCACGGGGTCGGGTCCGTTCGGGTCGAACGTGGCCGGGATCTCCACGACGGTCGTGTCGCCGAACGGGCCGCTGTGGTCCTCGGACCAGACCGAGAGGTGGCAAGCTTGCGTCCGGCAGTCGACCGGTGCCGGCCAGACATCGAGGTAGGCGTCGACCGTCCCCCGGACCGTGAAGCGCCCCGCCGGGCCGGGCCGGTACGAGTGGTCGCCGATCAGCTCGCACGAGTCGTCCTCGGTCAGATCGGCGCAGATCAGCACGGTCACCCAGTTCTCGTGGTCCCAGCCCTGCCCGCGGACCACGATGTCCTGACCGTGGACCAGGTCGGTCGTGTCGGACGCGGTCGCCGTCGGCGTCGCCGCTGCCGGTGCGGCCGTCAGCGAGAGGGCACCGGCGACCAGACCGATGGCGAGCACGAATGCGGCAAGGGGTCGCATGCGGGTCGGACGTCGCCGAGCAGCACCGTGGTTCCCCGCCCGCTCCACGTCGACGACGTTACCGGTCGGCGTTCGTCGGCCTGGGACTTCCCCCGGGGGCCGTCGGCTGGCATGAAGATGAAAGAAAATTGCTGAAAGGGTTGACGATGGGATCGAACGTCTGTACGTTTACGTACACATGTTCGCCACCCTCGACACCGTGCTCCGGGCGCTGCGCCGGATCGCCAAGCGGATCGAGCCGGCCGCCCTGTCCCCCGCCGCCGCGGCGCGGCTGATCGACTGGGCCTCCGCTGTCGAGCGCCTCGCGGTCGGCATCCGCGTCCGCGCCTCACGGTGCATCGACGACACAGTTGCTGGGGCCGAGGGCGAGAACGGGCCGGCACGGTGGCTGGCCCGCCACACCGGCCAGCCCGTCACTCAGGCCACCCGGGACATCGAGGCGTCCGGGCGGCTCGACGCCCTGCCGAAACGGACGGCGCAGTACGCGACGGCGAGCTCACCGCGGTCCAGCTGCACGAGGTCACGTCGGCCGCCCACAAGGATCCGTCGGCCGAAAACGATCTCCTGAAGACGGCCCGGGAGGGGTCAGTGTCCGAGCTGCGTAGCCACACCAAGCGCGTGCGCGCCGCGGCGACCGATGACGAGCAGAAGCACCGCGACGCCCACGAGAACCGAGACGTCTCGACCATGACCGACGAGGAGACCGGCGAGGGACGCATCGGCGCCAAGGGGCCCATGTCCGCGGTGGCGACGATGCTGGCCCTGCTCGAGCCTTGGGTCCAGGCCCAGTTCACCCAGGCCCGCAAGGAAGGTCGACGCGAGCGCCGGGGAGCGCTGATGTTCGACGCCCTGCTCGAAGCGCTGCGCCACGCCGGCACTGGATCGGCTGACGCGCCCGTGAGGCCCCGCGTCGAGCTCCTGGCCCGAGTCGATCTGCCCGCCCTCGTCCGTGGCCACACCCTCGCCGGCGAGACCTGCGACATCGACGGCTTCGGGCCCGTACCCGTCGCCGCCCTCCGAGAGCTGCTGCCCGACGCCGTCATCAAGCTCATCGTGGACAACGGCGTGGACGTCTTCAACGTCACCAGCCTCCGGCGCAGGACCACCGCCCACCAGCAGGCTGTCCTCGACTGGCTGGGACTCGAGTGCTCCCGACTCGGCTGCTCGGCGACCCGCAACCTGCAGATCGACCACCGGGCCGACTGGGCCCTCACCCACGTCACCCAGCTCCGGGAGCTGGACAAGATGTGCCCGGGCGATCACCGCCTCAAGGCGTACGACGGCTGGGCCCTGGTCGCCGGCAGCGGCAAGCGACGCATGGTCCCACCCGACCATCCCGATCGCCCCGCCAACAGCCCACCCGCGGCAAGCGATCGCGATCCGCCCGCCGAAGCAGCCTGACCCGACCCAGTGCCCTCCGCCCCCGTGCGCGGCCCTCCGAAGCTCCTTGACAACTGAACATCGGCCCGGCCGCCCGGCTCTGGGGCGTCACCCCCCGAGGCGCGCCTCCGCCCGGGACCGCAACTCGGTCTTGAGGACCTTGTTGCTGGCGTTCATCGGGAGGGCGTCGACGAACTCGACGTACCGGGGTGCCTTGTAGTTGGCCATGTGCTCGCGGGCCCACGCCACGATCCCGCCCTCGTCGGGGCGGCTGCCCGTGGTGGGCACGACGAAGGCCATGCCCACCTCGCCCAGGCGCTCGTCGGGCACGCCGATCACCGCCACCTGGGCGATGTCGGGGTGGTCGAGCAGGAGGCTCTCGATCTCGGCGGGGTAGGCGTTGAAGCCGCCCTGGATGAACATGTCCTTCTTGCGGTCGGTGATGTCGATGTAGCCGCGCTCGTCCATCACCGCGATGTCACCCGTGTGCAGCCACCCGTCGGCGTCGATGGTCTCCGCGGTCTGCTCGACGTCGTCGAAGTAGCCGCTCATCACGGTGTAGCCCCGGATGACGACCTCGCCGGGCTCGCCCCGGGGGACCTCGTTGCCGTCGTCGTCGACGACCAGCACCTCGACGTCGGGGATGGCCCGGCCGTCGGTGTTGGCGATGGTCTCGGGGTCGTCGTCGTGGCGGCACATGGTGGCGATCCCGTGCGACTCGGTGAGGCCGTAGCCGGTCACCACGGTCTCGAACCCGAGCGTGTCCTTCATGCGGTTGACCAATCTCGACCGGGATCGGGGCGGCGCCGGTGACGGCCAGCCGCAACGAGGTCATGTCGAAGCGCTCGAGGTCCGGGTGGTTGAGGATCGTCTGGTACACGGCCGGCGGCCCGGGCAGCATCGTGATGCGGTCCCGGGGCACCCGCTCCATGACCGTGGGGACGTCGAAGACCGGCTGCGGCAGGATCGTCGCCCCCTTGATGAGCGCAGGCCAGGATCCCCGCCTTCAGGCCGAAGGCGTGGAAGAACGGGTTGATGATGAGGTAGCGGTCACCCTCCCGCAGCCCGACCACCGTCGCCCAGGCGTCGAACGCCTTGATGCCGGCGGCGTGGCGCAGCATGGCCCCCTTCGGGTTCCCGGTCGTGCCCGACGTGAAGAGGATGTCGCTCAGGTCGTCCCCGCCGATCGAGGCGGCCCGGTCCCGCACGGCGGCCGTGTCCACCTGGTCGGCCCGGGCCACGAAGTCGTCCCAGGACGTCGGCCCGGCCCGCGTGGCTCCGCGGAGCACGACGGTCTCCTCCAGCGCGTCGAGGCCCGACGCGCCCTCGAGCAGGGCGACGTAGTCGGTGTCCAGGAAGTCGGTGACCGTGAACAGCATGCGGGCGCCGGACTTGCCGAGGACGTAGGCTCGCCTCCTTGCCCTTGAAGCGGGTGTTGAGCGGCACCAGCACCGCCCCCGCCGTGTGCAGGCCGAGCTCGGCCAACGCCCACTCCAGGCAGTTCGGGCCCCAGATGGCGATCCGGTCGCCCGGCTCGACGCCACTGGCCACGAACGCCCGGGCGACCCGCTCGACCTCGGCGGCCGAGGTCGGCGAACGAGAGCGTCACGTCCCCGTCCACGAAGGCCTCGGCGTCGCCGAACCGCTCGGCGGCACGGGTCACCACGGCGCCGATCGTCTGGGGCAGGTCCTCGTCGCTCACGACGGCGGATCGTAGACACCCGGCGGGCGCCCGCCGATCCCTTGCGAACCCGGCCGGTTCGGCCGATGAGAAGGACCAGCACCACGCCCGTGATCCCATGCTGAAACCCGTCGCCGCCTTCGTGACCTGCGCCGCCCTCCTCGTCGGGGTGGGCCAGCTCGCGCTGGGTCAGGACAGCGACACGCTGTCCGTGGACGTGTCGGTCGACGAGGCCGCGGCCCGGCTGGCGGCCGCCGAGGCCGACCTGCAGGAGCTGCGGGGCCAGCTGGCCGTCCTCCGCCTCGAGCGCACCGAGTACGCGCATCGGTTGGAGCAGCGGAACAGCCGACTGGGCCAGGCGGCCGACGACCTGCGGGAGGCCCGCACCACGGCACAGCGCCTGGCGGTGGAGGCCTACGTGGGCGCCGGCAGCGCCCCGACCCCGGAGACGGTCGCGTACGCAAACGGCGACCCGCTGTCCTACATCTACCAGACGACCCTGGTGGCCGACTCGACGAGCGCCCGCTACCGGGCCGCGGCCTACTACCTGGACCTGCGGAACCAGGCCCACGACGCCGTCACCGCGACCGTCGAGCACCTCGACGAGCTGGACGAAGCGATCACCATGACCGAAGTGGCCCTCGGCGAGGCCGAGGACGCCCAGCGCACCGCCGCCGTCGTCCTGGCCGAAGCGGAGGCCGCGGCCCGAGCCGCCCGCGAGAGCGCCGAGCTCTCCGCCGGCAGCGGCGAGCCCCCGCCCGACGGCTACGTCCCCCTCGGCCAGTGGCCCGGCGGCCCCTCGTACGAGCAGTGGGCCGCCCTGCGCAACTGTGAGTCCGGCGGCAACTACCAGGCGGTCAGCCCGTCGGGCCTGTACCGGGGTGCCTACCAGTTCGACCTCGGCACCTGGGCCGGCGTCGGCGGGTCGGGCGACCCTGCCCTCGCCCCGCCCGAGGAGCAGGACCACCGGGCTCAGGTCCTCTGGTCGCAGCGGGGCTCCAGCCCCTGGCCCGTGTGCGGGCGCTACCTCGACTGAGGTTCGATCGGGGCCGTCAGCCGCCGGCGGGGTCGGTGGGCTCGGTCGGGGCGGTCTCGGCGGCGCCACTGGGCAGGCCCAGTGTGAAGCCGTCGAAGACGTTGAAGTCGTAGACCTGCCACTCGCCGTCGACCTTGGTCATCCCGATCTCGATCCGCACGGTGTCGGCCCGCGGGACCTGGAGGCTGGCGTTGGTGGCCCTCACGTCGACCACGCCGAACACCCGGGCGTCGTCGCCCTGGATCGACTGGACGAACACGTCCACGCTCTCGGCCCGCTCGGAGGCCCGGTTCTCGGCCAGCGACTGACGGGTCTCGTCGTCGGCGAACGTCGACCTGGGCCTCCTCCTCGAACTCCCCGGTGGAGAAGCCGAGGATCCGGTCGAAGTCCTCGTCGATCGTGGCCCCGTCCCACTCGAACATGGCGTTCAGGAACTGGTTGGCCGACTCCTCGACGTCCTGGCGCTGCGCCTCGTCGTCGTGCAGGTCCTTCCAGCGCAGGCCGAAGAAGACCGTCGTCACGATGCCGAGGACGGCCACCGCCAGCAGCACCAGCTCGCGGGGGCGGACCCCGTCGCTCGCGCGGCCCGTCGTCGGCCCCTTCGTCGTCGCGCGTCTTTCGCGCGTGTCCGACACCCGTCTCCCCCGGTCGCCGTCCGGCGGCCTGTTCTAGTCGGCCTGAGCGCCGTGCTCATGGCGTCTGCTCCACAAGAGGTAGGCCGTGCCACCGACGAAGAACACGATGGCCGCCGCCAGCAGCAGGTCGTCGAGCCAGCTGGTCCCGTCCGATTGCTCGTTCTCGTCCCGGATCACATCCAGCGCCTGATCCTCCGACGGCGGGGCTGGCTCGCGGGCCGTGTCGCTGTCGGCGTCGGCCTGGGTCGCCGGGTCGTTCACGGCGACGGGGTCCTGGTCCCCGCTGCCACCACCGTCGGACGGGACCTCGGCCAGCTCGACGTTCGGGTCGCCGGGCGGACGCAGCTGGTCCTCGCGGATCGGCTCGAAGCCGCCCTCGGCCTGCTGGGCCGGATCCGACGCCGGTGCCGAAGGCGTTCCGGCACCCGGGGCCGGGGAGCGTGTCGGGCGTCGGCCGGACCGGAACGTACCGGCTGGCCGGCGGCTGGCCCGGCGGAATCAGGGTCTGCACCCGCAGCCACGTCTGGTCGTTGCGGTCCGACGAGCCGAACTGCGGGAAGCCGATGGCGTGACCCTCCACGGCGAGGGCGTCGATCGGGCCGAAGAACGCCTGGTTGAGGTCGAGGCCGAGCTGCAGGTTGCGCAGCACCGTCCGGATCGGCCAGGAAGTCGTTCAGGTCGGCGGCGTCGGAGAACAGGCAGCCGAGGTTCGGCATGGTTGCCTCGAGCAGCGGGGTCCCGACCTCGCCGAGCGCGGCGCCGTTCTCCATGAGCTCGGTCAGGTCCTGGCTGCGCTCGGCGAGGGTCCCGGTGAACACCGCCGTGTTGGCCAGCGCGTCCCGGAACTCGGGCGACACCTCGGTGAGGGCGTCCAGCAGTCGGGGCGACGTGCGGATCAGGTCCCGGAAGCTCTCCTCGTGGGCCAGGAACTCCTGGTTGAAGGTGTCGATGTCGCCGGCCATGCCCGCCAACTCGTCCTCCCGGCCCCGCAGGGCGATGACGGCCTCGTGGACGACCGTGTTGAGGTCGTCGGCGGGCAGCGCGGTGATGAAGTCGTTGGCGGTGTCCAGCACCTCGCTGATCTCGGGCGGCGTGGCGTTCTCGGCCGCCGGGACCTCGCCGCCGTCGGGCACGGGGTCGCCGGTGCCGCCGTCGGTCGGGGTGAACTCGACCCGCTGCTCGCCGACGGCGCTGGCCCGGATGACGCTGGGCCTCGACGTCGTCGGGGATGGTCACGCCGGGGTCGAGGGCGACGGTGACCTCGACCCCGTCGTCGGCCAGCTCGACCGAGTCGACCGTGCCGACCACGACGCCGTCGAGGCTGGCGCTGAAGCCCGGCAGCAGGCCGGAGGCGTCGTCGAAGGTCGTGCGCGACCTCGCGGGCGTTCCGGAAGGGGTTGCCCAGCAGGGTGAACGCGCCGTAGCCGACCAGGCCGGCGGCCACCAGCGAAGAAGGCGACGAGGTTGATGAGGACGCGGCGGCCGATCATCGGCCCGTCGTGGCAGTCGTTCACGCCCGGGCCCTCGCCACCGCCCGGGACGCCGCAGAGGACGAAGTCGTTGAGCACGTTGCTGAACTCACCCTCGGTGCCGAGCATCAACGACAGGTTGTGGTCGTCGGTGTACTCGAGCAGGTCGCCGAGACCGGCGTCGCCTCGGCGCACCGCCCGGGTCACCGACCGCAGGCCCTGGATCTGGTGGCTGATGCGCTCGAAGTGCTCGCGCAGGATGCTGCCGCCGGCCTCCGGACAGCTCGGACAGGCGTGTCGACCAGGTCCAGCAGCTGCGTCGGACTGCTCGTCGAGGATCCGGGTCGTCGTGGCCAGCTCGGTCAGCGCCCGAGCGTGGCGCTCGCGCGGACGGGCCGATGTCGGACGCCAGCTCGTCGATCGAGGTGATGAGGGTCGAGATCTCGTCGGTGTTGTCGGCGAAGCCGCCGACGATGTCGGACAGGTTCGACAGCAGCGAGCGGATGTTGGTCCCCTGGCCACCGAAGCCCTCGGCCCCCTCCTCGAGGAGGGAGGCGATCTCGGACGCGCCGAGCGCGGCGAACACGTCGGTGCCGGAGGCCACCACGTCCTCGAAGTCGGCGACGACCTCGCTGCGCTCGATCACGGCGCCGTCCTCCAGCAGGGGCGGGTCCGGCTCGTCGGTCATCGGCCGCAGCTCGACGAACTTCTCGCCGAGGGGGCTGGTGCGCCGGAGCCGGGCCTCCACGGCGGCCGGGACGCCGGCGTCGGTGTCGAAGGCCAGCTCCAGCGTGGCGGCCGTCCCCGTCTCGTCGAGGTCGATGCTGCGCACGTTGCCGATGCGGACGTCGGCCATGAACACCGGGGCCCCCGGCGCCAGGTCGGCGACGTCCTCGAAGGTCGTGGTGGCGTGGAGCTGGTCCTCGCCCGCCGCCGATCAGCGAGCAGCCGGCGAGGGCGGGCGCCACGAGCAGGGCGACGGCGAGCCGACGACGAGACGGGTGAACCGTCGGTGCGCGCTCATCCGCCCACCCCCAGAGGATCGTCGTCGCGGGGCAGCAGCGGCTCGTCGAGGACGGCACCGGGGTCGAAGCTCTGGCGCAGCATGCGGTCGAGGACCTCCGACAGGCGGGCGGGATCGACCCGACCGAGGCGGCGCAGCTGCTCGGGCGAGAGCTGGCTGAGGCCCTGCAGCTGCTGCGGGCTCAGTGGCCGACAAGGCGTCGAGCAGGCCGGGGTCGAGCTCGCCGAGGGCGCCCAGCTGCTGGCCGTCGAGCAGGCCGAGGATCAGGTCCAGTCCCTGGGCCAGGTCGCTCGGCAGGTCAGGCAGCTCCGGGGGCTCGGGCGGCTCCGGCGCCTCAGGGGTCGGGAGGCCGGGCGGCGCGGTCGGCGGCTGGCTGGCCGGCGGCACGTGCGGCGGGCCGGGGATCTCGAACAGCGGGTCCCAGAAGGTGCTGGTCGCCGCGGAGCAGCCCGACTCGGCCAGCGCCGAGCCCAGCGGCGTGCCGGTGAAGCGCACGATCAGGCGACGGCACAGGCCGGCCAGGCGGTCCCGCAGGCGGGACTTGTAGAGGTCGGTGGTCAGCCCCGGCTCGGCCTGGTTGTTGAGCGGCAGGACGTTGCGCTCGGGGTCGTAGGCCAGTCTGGGCGGCGGCGAACAGGCGGGGCGTCTCGGCGATGACCGTCCGCAGCCGGGAGATGTTGCGCTGCAGCGTGCGGCCGACCGTGGTCAGCGTGCCGACGTCGTCCCGCAGCGGCTCGTCGTGGCGCTCGAGCAGGCCACGGACCTCGACGGCCACGTCGTTCAGGTCGATGATGAAGCGGTTCACCGACTCGTCGTTGTCGGCCAGCACGCCGGCGACCTGGTCGTAGCTGCGCACCAGCTCCTGGATGGTCTCGGTGCGGCCGCCGAGGGAGCGGGACAGCTCGGCCAGCGAGTCGACGATGGCCGCCGAGCTCGTCGCCCTTGTCGGCCAGGATGCCCAGGGTGCTCCGACGCCGTGCCGATGAGGTCGTTGATCTCGGCCCCCTGGCCGTCGACGATCTCGGCCAGGTTGGTCACGAGGTCGCCGGCGTTCTCGGGGTCGATGGCGCCGATGTAGTCCTCGAGGCCCCGGAGCAGCTCGTCCACCTCGAACGGCACCTGCGTCCGCTCGGCAGGGATGAGGTCGCCGTCCTCCAGCGTCGGGCCGCTCGTCGTAGACGGGCCCGAGCTGGATGTAGCGCTCGCCGAGGGCGGTGACCGGGACGATGACGGCGTAGGCGTCGGCGGGCAGCTCGGCGTCGTCCTCGATGCGCATGCTGACGCGGACCGTGTCGCCGGTGTTCTCGGACGTCGGTGATCTGGCCCACCTCGATGCCGAGCTGGCGCACCGGCGAGCCCGGGATACACCCCGATGGCCCGGGTGAACTCGGCGTCGACCTCGTAGCGTGCCCCCGCCGCCCAGGGCCGAACAGGCGGGCAGGGCGAGCAGCCCGGCCGCCACCAGCAGCACGACCATGACGCGCGCCGACCCGGCTCACGACGGCACCCCGGTCAGGAAGGGCTCGAGCAGGACGCTCGACGTCACCGGCGGGCTGGGTCAGGTCCGGCGGCTCGCCCTGCACGGGTGGCCCGTCATCGCCCGGCGACGGGCTCGCCATGATCGGGCCGGTGCGCTCCTCGCACGGCAGCGGGTCGGGACCGAAGACGAGGTCCAGCATCCGGTCGATGGGCATGCAGGCCCCGAGGACGCCGTCGGGCCCGATCGGGCCGATGAGCTGGGTGAAGATGTTGCCCCAGGGCCGGGGGATCTCCTCGGGGCCGTTGTACCCGATCGAGGCGAAGCCCTCGATGCCCACGCCCAGGTAGGCGATGGCCTGGGCCAGGTCGACCTGGTGGTCGCCGATCGTCTCCAGCGTCGTGTGGACCTCGTCCAGGACGACGTCGAGGTCCTCGCGGTTGTCCCCGACCACGTCGGACAGCTCGCGGGCCGCGGCCGAGGTCGAGTCCAGCAGCTCGACGAGGGCGGTCCGGCGCTCGGCCAGGTCGCCGACGACGACGTTCAGGTTGTCGATGGCGGCGCCCAGCTCCTCGTCGCGGTCGGCCAGCGTGCCGGTGAGGGTCTGGGCCGAGTCGAGCAGGCGACGGGCCTCGGTCTCCCGGTCGCTGACCACCTGGGTCAGGTCGGTGAGCCCGTCGAGGATCTGCTGGACCTGCACCCGCTTGCCGTCGGTGATCTCGGACAGGCTGGCCATGAGGTCGTTGAGGGCCTCGCCGTCGCTCTCGTCGAACAGCCGGGTCCCGGTGTTCTGGAGGTCGAGCAGCTCGACCGGTGTCGTGGTGTCGGTGATCGTGTCGCCGTCCTCGAGCGGGTGCTCCCACTCGTCGCCCGTCATCAGGCGCACGAACTTGGTGCCGAGCACCGTCTCGACCTGGACGGAGGCCGAGGTGTCGGCCGACAGCTCGATGCCCTCGTCGATCGGCGAGGACGACCTCGACCTGGCCGTCCTCCTGGCGGACGGCGTCGACCTTGCCGGCGTCGACCCCGGCCACCCGGACCACGTCGCCGGGACCGATGCCGGCGGCGTCGTCGAAGCGGGCGTTCACCGTGTAGCGGTCGGCGAAGACGTCGGCGTTGAGCACCAGCACCCCGACCACGGCGGCGGCGATCAGCGTGATCGTGATGCCGCCGAGCACCAGCGGGTTGCGCTCGGTGAACGAGAACGACATGCGGTCGCGGAACCGCTGCCAGCGGGTGAGCTCGGTGGCCGGGCTCATGCCGGGGCTCCCGAGTTGGCGAAGGCGACGAGCTCGTCGAGCGACGAGGTCTCCGGCCCGCCGCCGGTGGTCGTCCACCCCGAACGCGTGCGACGGGTCCTCGAACGTGCAGCTGGTCTGGTTGGCGAGGCAGGCGATCGTCGCCCGCACGCCGAACCACTGACCGGTCGACGAGATCAGGTGGTACGGCCCGACGCCCTCGGGGAGGCTGGCCAGGGCGGCGGCGAGGTCGCCGTCGTGGCGGGCAGAGCGTGTCGGCGATGATCCGCAGGTCGTCGATGGTCCCGTCCAGGTCGCCCCGGTTCTCCCGGAGCAGGCGGGCCAGCCGGTCCTGCACGTCGGCGAAGTCGGTGACCAGCGTGTTCAGCGAGTCGTTGCGGGCCGGCCAGGTCGCCGGAGAGCGAGCTGAGGTTGACCAGCAGCTCGTCGACGGCGTCGTCGCGCTCGGCCACCGCCGTGGCCACCTGGTCCATGTTGGTGATGATCGAGCCGACCTCGGCCGTCGAGGCCCCCGAGGACCTGGGCCAGCGTGGCGCTGTCGTCGATCAGGCCGCGGATCTGGGCCTCGTTGCCCGAGACGCCCTCGGAGACGGCCTGCACGAAGGCGTTGGCGTCCTCGGGGTCGAGGGCCTGGAGGACCGGGCCCGACGGCGTTGAGGAAGTCGCCGACGTCGGCCGACGGCACCGACTGCTCGATCGGGATGCGGTCGCCGGCGGCCATCGCCTCGCCGTCACTCGCCCGGGTACAGGTAGAGGTACTTCTGGCCGAGCACGTTGCGCCACCGGACCCCGGCCTGGGTGCTGTCCAGGAGCTCGGTGCCCCGGTCGACCTCGAAGGAGACGACGGCGTGGCCCTGCTCGATGTCGATCCCGGTGACCGAGCCCGACCTCGACGCCGGCGATCTTCACCGCGTCGTTCACCCGCAGGCCGGTGGCGTCGTCCAGCTCGGCCTCGTAGCCGGTGCGCTCCGCGAAGAAGCCGGTGTTGCCGACCTGGCGAGATCAGCCAGCCGAGCACGAGCAGGCAGCACGGCGGTGTAGATGCCGAGCTTGAGCAGCACCTTGCCCTCGCCGCGCAAGGCGCGGCCGAAGCGTTGGACCAGGCGCTTCACGACGGGACCTCCGCGTGGGCGAGGAGGTCGTCGAGCAGGCCATCGAGGTCCTGGTCGAGGGCGCCCTGGGGCTGGCCGAGCAGGCCGTAGAGCTGGTTCGACCAGGCGGTCCGCCGGCGGCCTCGAGCTGGTCCTCGTCCGGCATCGGGGGCGCCGGGGTCGCGCCGGCGCCGGCGGCGGCCGAGGGCTCGAAGTAGCCGCTGCAGTCGATCTCGGTCTGCAGGGACAGGATGGCGTCGCGCAGGCCGGCGAACTCGCCGGGCGCCTCCGCCAGCGCCGTGCAGAGGAAGACCTCGACGTCGTCGACGTAGATGAAGTTCTTGAAGTAGGCGAACCCGCTGCCGTCGGGCAGGCGCTCCTGCGACAGGCCGCCGCCGAAGGCCTGGACGTACTGGCCGAGGCCCTCGATGAGCTCGGTGAGGTGGTCCTCGTTGGCGGTCAGCAGGCGGACGACGCTGTCGCCCCGCTCGAGGTAGGTGTCGATGTCCGGCCGGGTACCGATCAGGAGGGCGGCCAGGTCTTCGGCGAAGGGGCGCAGGGTCGTGAGGACCCGCTCGTAGGCCGCGCGGTTCTCGTTGAACTCGGTGAGCGCGACCTCGCTGTTCGCCGCGATGGTGTTGAGGTCGCCGCCGATCGCCGCTGATGGCGTCCTGGAACTCGGACCACGAGGACAGTGCCCGCAGCTGCTGGTCGATGGTGTCGGCGCCCAGGGCGGTGGCGTCGGCCCCGCTCTCGAAGGCGGCGGCCACGTCCTGACCCGTGCCCCGAGCGGCCTCGTTGAGCGTGGAGAACAGCTCGGCCAGCTCCTGCTCGTCGAGGGCGTCGAACAGGTCGTCGGAGCCCTCGAAGAAGTCCTCGACCTCGGTGGCGGCCTCGGCGTCGGCCACCACGTCACCGTCTTCGAGGAAGGGGCCGTCCTCGCCGTTCGGGAAGGTCACGTCGACGAACTTCTCGCCGAAGATCGTCTTCGGCCGGACCACGAAGCTGGCGTCCTCGGGGACCTCGAAGCCGGGGTCCATGTTGAGGGTGACCCGGGCCTGGCGGTCGACCAGCTCGACCGAGCTCACCTCGCCGACGTCGACGCCCCGGTAGGTCACGTCGCTGCCGTTGGCCAGGCCCTGGCCGGCCCGGGGGAAGTCGCCGACCAGCTGGTAGTGGTCGTCGTAGCCGCCGTAGGAGAACGTGACCCCGACCCAGACGGCGGCGAACACGACAGCGGTCGCCGCCAAGCCGAACAGGCCGCGGGTGCCGGTGGAGAGCTCCCGGCGCGGTCCCCTCATCCGACGATCCTCGCCGTGTCCTGGCCGCCCCAGAAGAGGAGCGAGAGCACGAAGTTCAGGGTGACGACCGAGATGATCGAGACCCGGATGGCCCGGCCGGCCGCCTGGCCCACGCCGGCGGGGCCGCCGGAGGCGTAGTAGCCGTAGTAGCAGTGGATCAGCGTCACGACCATGGCGAAGAGCAGGGCCTTGACGAACGAGTAGAAGATGTCGATCGGCGGCAGGAACAGCCGGAAGTAGTGGTCGTACTGCCCGGCGCCGAGCCCGAAGAAGTCGGTGACGATGAGCTCGGTGGCCAGGTAGCTGGCGAAGAGGGCGGCCAGGTAGAGCGGCACCATCGTGATGACCGACGCCCACACCCGGGTGGCGACCAGGTACTGGAGGCTGTCGACGCCCATGACCTCGAGGGCGTCGATCTCGTCGGAGATGCGCATGGCGCCGAGCTGGGCGGTGAAGCCGGCGCCGACCTGGGCGGCCAGGGCCACGCCGGCGATCAGCGGGGTGATCTCCCGGGTGTTGGCCACCGACGAGATGACGCCGGTGAACGCCTCGGCGCCGATCTGCTCCAGCGCCCTTGAACCCCTGGAGTCCGACCTCGGTGCCGGTGAAGAAGCTCATGGCGAAGATGACGAAGAACATCCCGCCGCCCACGACCAGCGCACCGGCGCCGATGGTGATGTCGCTGATCAGGTGGACGATCTCCCGGCGGTACTTCAGGCCGGGAGCGAGGTTGCGCATGATCCGGGCGTAGAAGGCCAGGTGGTCGTACACCTGGGCCCAGGGCCGGGCGGCCGCGTCGACGGGGCGGGACCAGTCGTACCGGGAGAGCGTCGAGGGGGTGCCGTCAGCCATCGGTCAGAACTTCTGCGGGACGAAGTTGAAGTAGATGAGCGTCAGCACGAAGTTGACGAAGAAGAGGAGGACGAAGGTGATGACCACGGCCTGGTTCACCGCGTCGCCGACGCCCTTGGGCCCGCCCTTGACGTAGAGGCCCTTGTAGCAAGCGACCGTCCCGGCCAGGAACCCGAAGCAGGCGGCCTTGATGAGGGCCATCCAGAGGTCCCACGGCTGGGAGAGCTCGTCGAAGCTGGCGAAGAAGCTGCTGGACGAGACGCCCTGGATCTTCACGCCGAAGAACCAGCCGCCGACGATGCCGGCGGTCGACACGACGGCGTCGAGCAGGACGGCCAGCACGGTGGCGGCGAGGATGCGCGGCATCACCAGGCGCTGGATGGGGTCGACCCCCATCACCTCCATGGCCGAGATCTCGTCCCGGATGCGCCGGGCGCCGAGGTCGGCGCACATGGCCGACCCGCCGGCGCCGGCGATCATCAGCGCGGTGGCGATCGGGCGCCTGCTCGCGGACGACGGCCAGCACCAGCGCCGAGCCCGAGGTGGGCCTCGGCCCCCAGCTGCTTGATCAGGGCACCGACCTGCAGCGAGATGACCATCCCGAACGGGATCGAGATCAGGATCACCGGCAGGGTGGTGACCTTGGCCAGGAACCAGCAGCTGGTCGAGGAACTCGGCCAGCGGCCAGGGCCGGCTGATGACCTTGCGTGAGGCGTCCAGCCCGACGGCGGTCATGGTGCCGGTCTCGCGGACCAGCCGCTGCTGCCGCGATCGGCGACGGCGACGCCCATCAGACCGGGAGGAACTCGCCCTCTTCTTCGTCCCGACGCGTGGCCCGCTCGGCGAGCTCGCGCTCGACGTCGGTCTCCTCGGTGGCCATCTCGTCCATGCCGATGGGCCCGTGGGCCCGGCCCCGGAGGAACTGGCTGATGATCGGGTCGTCGGTCTCGCGCATCTCCTCCTTGGGGGCGAAGCGCACGAGGTGCGACTGGTAGAGGACGCCGATGTGGTCGGCGGTCCGCATGGCCGACGGGATGTTGTGGGTGATGATGAAGAACGTCGCCCCGGTCTCCTCCTGGGTCATGCGCACCAGCTCGTCCAGGTAGGACACGCGGACGGGGTCGAGGCCGGAGTCGGGCTCGTCGAAGAGGACGATCTCGGGATCCATGGCCAGCGCCCGGGCCAGGCCGGCCCGCTTCTTCATCCCGCCCGAGACCTCGCCGGGGAACTTCTTCATGTGGTCGAGGAGGCCGACCAGGCTCGACTTCGTCGAGGACGATGTCCTTGATCTCCTTCTCGCTCTTCGACGTGTGCTCCCGGAGCGGGAAGGCGATGTTGTCGAAGAGGTTCAGCGACCCGAACAGGGCGCCGTCCTGGAAGAGGACGCCGAGCTTGCGCCGGACCCGCATGAGGTCGCGGTCGCGCATCGACGTGATCTCCTCACCGTCGATCCAGACCTCGCCCCGGTCCGGCTTCAGCAGCCCGATGATGTGCTTGAGCAGCACGGACTTGCCGGTCCCCGACGGGCCCATGATGGCGCTGATCTCGCCGCGGGGGATGTCGAAGGACATGTCCTCGAGCACCGTGTGGGACCCGAAGGACTTCGTCAGCCCCTTGATCGAGATGATGGCGTCCGAGACCGGCTCGGCCACGGGGGGACTCTCGGGCAGCTCTGTGGTGGCGACTGGCATGTTCCTGTTCTTCTTCCGTCCAAACGTGCGTGCCGGGGTTAGAGACCGGGTGACCGGCGTCACGTGACGTCGGTGCGCCGTCGGCTCACGTTCACCCCCCGTTCGGGTGAGACCTCGACCCGTGGTCGACCCCCCTCGATCTGAGATCGAGGGTTCTCGCCGGGCAAGAACCCCGGAGATCGCCCTGTGTCCGGCGTCACAGCGACCGGTCCTGCCCGGTCTCCATGGGCATGAAGTGGACGACGATCACCCGAGGCGCGCGGGCGACGCGGCGAGGGCAGCGGCGGGCCGCGGCCGACGAGGCCCGCCCCCAGAAGACGACGAGCAGGCGGGCGATGCGCTACGCGACGGCGGGGGCCACCCTGGGCCTCGTCGCCGCCCTGGTCGTGGTGGGCACCGGGCTGAGCGAGGAGGAGGACGGCACGCCCCTGGAGAGCGTCGCCGACCGCCCGTCGCTGCCGCTGGGCTCGCCCATCCCGGGCTACGCCGGCGCCGAGGACAGCGCGCTGGCGCTGGCCACCGACTTCGAGGCCGTCGAGTCAGGGCCCGGCGAGGCCTGCCCCTCGGACCGCCTGGCCGTGTCGTGGGACGACCCCGGCGACGGCTACACCAACGGTTCGCACTACGCCCCGGTCGGTCCCCGACCGGAGGGCAACGAGGCGGCCAACGGCATCGTCTACTGCGAGGGCTCGGACTACGACTACAGCGGCTTCAGCATCGACTGGGACGGCAGCCGCTGGAACGTCGACCTCGCCCCCGACTTCGGCCACGACGGCGAGGGCCCGGCCGAGCCCGACGCTGACGAGGACCCGGATGAGCCCGCCGACCCCGACGAGCCGCTGGACCCCGACGAGCCCGAGCTCCCCGACGTGTCCGGCCCGACGGACCTGATCGACCGCATCGGCTCGACCCTCACCGAGGTCACCGACATCACCGACCTCGAGCTCACCGACACCTGGCAGGGCATCTTCGACGAGTTCGCCATCGAGGACCTCGCCGCCTACGAGCCCCAGACCTCGTGCTCACCTTCACCCAAGGCGGGGACCGTACGGCTTCTCGGAGCTACTGCTCGAGACCTTCGCCTCGACGGGCAGCTCGGGCATCTCCCGGGCCTGTGACGTGGGCGGCCGCTCCGAGCACAAGGAGGGCCGGGCCTTCGACTGGTCGGCCCTGGTCCAGGACGAGGCCGACGCCCGCGCCGCCAGCCAGGTCATCGGCTGGCTGCTGGCCACCGACGAGCACGGCAACCCCTACGCCATGGCCCGCCGCCTGGGCGTCATGTACATCATCTACAACGACTCGATCTGGCGGTCCTACGCCCCCGAGTCGGGCTGGGTCGGTTACACGGGCCCGAACCCGCACACCGACCACGTGCACTTCAGCTTCAGCAGGCCCGGCGGCGCCGGCGACACCACGTTCTGGGACGTCGCCGAGCTGCCCGACGTGAGCGCCCTGGACTTCGGCCCCTACGCCCTGCTGCCCGACGCCGGCGGCGTGACGGTCGACGAGGACCAGCCCGCCGTCCAGTACGGCGACGTCCCGCTGCCCGGCAGCGGTGGTGGCGGTGGTGGCGGCGGCGGCGGCGGCGGGCCTCGTCCCGGTCCCAACCCACCGGCGGTGCCCGTGCCCGGCGGTGACCCCGACGAGCCCGACGCCCCGGCCCCGGCCCCGGCGATCCCGACGCCGACGCTGCCGCCGGCCCTCCCGCCGCTGCCCGTCCCGACGCCGACGTTGCCGCCCCTCCCGCTGCCCGACGACGGCGGTGGCGTGCTGCCGACGTGCCCGCCGGGTACGCCGCTGATCCCGCTGCCCGTCGGCTGCTTGCTCCCGGGGCATTGACCGAGGAGTAGTGAGCATCACCGCACCCCCGCCGGCCACCGAGGACGCCGACCCGGACGACCGCCGTTCCGCCTGGTACGCGGCGAGTCGGCGCCGGCTCGGGCTGGCGGAGGACGTCTGGTACGACCCGGCGATCGAGCACGTGCTCGACGCCGTCGCCCGCAAGGTGCCCCTCGAGGAGGCGGTCACCGAGCTGGGCAGCGCCCGCGGCGTGGCCGGATTCGACCTGCGGGAGACCGCGTCCGATCTCGACGCCCTGGCCGAGATCCTCCCCCGCGAGGAGGCCGAGGAACTGGTCGAGCGGGCCACGGTGGCGGCGTTGAGCGCGTGGGCCGATGCCTTCATCGACCGGGTCCACCCGCCCGCCTGCGTCGACGCCATGACCGGCCTGGTGACCCTCGGCTACCTCCGGGTCCGGCTGACCGAGGTCTACCGCGAGTGTGACTCGCGACACGCTCGGCCGGGAGACGCGTACGCTCTTGTCGTGACCGGTCCCATGACGCGCGCCACGTCACCGCTGGCCCGGGTCGCGGCCCGCCTGAACGCCGGCCGCGCCATCCGGGACTGGTTCCCCGGCGGCGAGTCCGCCTGCCATCTCGACGAGCTCCGGGTGGCGGTGCTGTCGCCGCAGAGCGAGGACCTCGACGGCCGGGCCCACGGCCTGGCCCTGGACCTCGCCGGGGACGGACCGGCCGAGCTCATCGTGGAGCCGCTGGCCGACGACCACCTGGCCGGCCAGCGCCGCCTCGACGAGCTGGCTTCAGTCTCGGGACGACCCGGTCGATGACCACTCTGAGTGTGCATACGACCACACTCGATGGCACACTGTGCCGAGGGGATCGGGACGGCACGACCCGAGGAGCTCGCACCCGGTAGGGGCGGACGACACCCATGGCAGTGACGACGACGCAGGAACTCGAACGGGACCAGGTCCCCGACGGACCGTCCGACGCGGTCCTGCTCGAGCGCGTCCGGGCCGGTGACCGCGACGCCTACGGCGAGCTCTACCTCCGCCACGAGCCGTCCGCCACCTCGCTGGCCCGCTACCTCACCCGGTCCAACCACGAGGCCGACGACGTGGTGGCCGACGCCTTCGCCCGCGTCCTGCGCGCCATCAAGGGCGGCGCCGGGCCCACCGAGGCGTTCCGCCCGTACCTGCTGACCGCCGTCCGCCGCACCGTGTGGCGCCACAGCGAGGAGGCGAACCACCACCGGCTGGCCGCCACCGAGGACGAGGCCGAGATGATCGACCTGCGCCTGGCGGTGGAGCCCGAGGACCGCACCGACGAGGGCATCATCCTGCGGGCCTTCCAGGAGCTGCCCGAGCGGTGGCAGCTGGTGCTCTGGCACACCGAGATCGAGGGTCAGCCGCCCGCCGCCGTCGCGCCCCTGCTGGGCCTGTCCCCCAACGCCACCGCCGCCCTCGCCGTCCGAGCCCGCGAGGGCCTGCGCCAGGCGTTCCTGCAGGCCCACCTCCAGGCCCGCCCGGCCGAGAGCTGCCGCTTCAGCGTCGAGCACCTCGGCTCGTTCGTGCGCGACGGGCTCGGCAAGCGGGACAACGCCAAGGTCGAGGCCCACCTGGCCGACTGCGAGGAGTGCCGCGAGCTGCAGGCCGACCTCGGCTCGCTGAACAAGGCCCTGCGGAGCATCGTCGGCCCCGCCGTCGTCGGCACCGGGGCCGTGCGCTGGCTGCAGAGCCGGGCCCAGGAGGCCGCCTCCGGCGCCGAGGTCGTCGAGCACGCCCGCAGCGTGGTCAGCCGCCTCCGCTTCCCACAGGCCGTCGGCCTCGCCGGCGCCGCCGCCGCCGTCTTCGTCACCCTCGGGGTCAGCAGCGACCTGGGCCGGACGCCCGACCAGCCCGACGCCATCGACGCCTCCGGCGTGAGCACGCTGGTCGCCGACGCCGACCCCGGCCACGCGGTCGTGGACCCCGCCCTCGGCGGCACGCCTGCGGCGAGGACGCCAGGCGTGGGCGCCGCCGCCTGCGACGGGGCCACGATGCCGCTCTCGCTGCCCGACGGGTCGACGACCACGGGCGCGGCCCTGGTCCAAGCGCCCGCGGGCCAGACCGAGCCGACCGTCGTCGGACCGGACACCGCCGACGGGCTGGTGCCGGTCGAGACCGGCGACACCGTCCTGGTGGGCCGGGACGGCGCCTGCGTCGGCAACCTCGTCCAGCCGCTGGACGGCGCGCCGCCCGACACGGCGCTGGCCGTCAGCTTCCTGGACCGCTTGGGCGACCTCCAGATCCTGGTCGTGCCCCAGATCGTGGGCGTCGTGCAGGACGCCGTCGCGTACGCGGTGGACCTCGCCGATGCCACCAACGCCCAGCTGCAGGCGTACCTGAACGCCCTGCAGGCCCAGCTCGACCTGGTGGCCGACGGCGTGGGCGGCCTGGGCGGCGTGGTCTCCGGCGAGCCGGGGGCGGTGCCCACGGTTCCCGGCGGTGCCCCGCCGGCTGATGTCCCCGACCTCCCCGCGGTGCCGCCCGTCGTCGACGACGTCGGTGGTGTCGTGGACGGCGCGGTCGACGGCGTCGGCGACCTCCTGGACGACGTGGTCGGTGGCCTCGACGACAGCGTCGGCGGGCTGCTCGGGTAATTCCCGGGCCGGGTGGGCGCTCGGCTAGGAAGTCGAGCCATGAGCGACCGCCCGCCCCTGCTCGCCGGCGTCCGGGTCATCGAGAGCTCGCTGCTCGGACCCGGACTGCTGAGCACGTTCCTCTCCGACCTCGGCGCCGACGTCATCAAGGTCGAGCCGCCCCAGGGTGACTACATCCGTCAGATGACGTGGCCCATCGTCGAGGGCACCTCGCTGCTCCACCTCCACACCCACCGGGGCAAGAAGTCGATCACCCTCGACCTCAAGACGCCGGAGGGCGTTGCCGTCTACAAGGACCTGGTGGCCGGGGCCGACGCCGTGGTCGAGGCCATGCGTCCGGGCTCGATGGCCAAGCTCGGCCTGGGCTACGAGGACCTCAAGGCCGTCAACCCGAAGATCGTGTTCTGCACCCTGTCGGGCTACGGGGCCACCGGCCCCTACCGGGACCTGCCGAGCCACGGCATCGCCTACGACACCTGGGCCGGGCTCATCCCGCCGGAGGTCGACGACGACGGCTTCACCCGCATCCCCGAGATGCCCAACATCGGCATCAACGTCGGTCCGATGCTCGGCGCCGTCGGTCTGCTGGCCGGGATCATCCGGGCCCGCGAGACCGGCGAGGGCTGCCAGATGGAGCTGGCCCAGTCCGACGCCGCCGCCTACCTCGACTGGTACCGGATCGAGACCTGGCTGGCCTACGACCGGCCCGAGGACGAGGTCACCGGCAACGCCAGTCCGACGACTACGAGCGGCGGGCCCCCGGGCTGGCCGGCATGCGCGAGGGCGTCCGCTACCAGATGTACGAGTCCGCCGACGGCCACGTCCTCTTCATGGCGTCCGAGCAGGCCTTCTGGAAGAACTTCGCCGAGGGCATCGGCCGCCCCGAGCTGTTCGAGAAGTGGCCGGGCTCGAAGTACGCCGACCACGCCAAGGGCAACCTCGAGCTGCAGGCGATCCTCAAGGAGGTCTTCACGACGAAGACCTCCGTCGAGTGGCTGGACTTCGCGCGACGAGCACAACGTCCCGATCGCCCCGGTCAACAACGCCAAGAACATCGTCGACGACCCGCAGTTCCAGGACCGCTTCCCGCTCTACACGGTCGAGCGCTCGGCGCCGAGCAGCTCCCCCTCCCCCTCAACGTGGTGGGCGAGGACCTGCCCGTGCCGACGAAGGCACCCGACGTCGGCGAGAACACCGACGAGGTCATGGCCGAGGTCCTCGGCTACGACGAGGCCAAGATCGACCAGCTCCGCGCCGCCGGCACCTTCGGTTCTGGCTCCTGATCCTGGTCCTCTGGCCCCGAAATCGGGAGCCAGAACGGATGGTTCGGGCCATCGACTAGAACACGTTCTATGGCATCCGTCCTGACCGAGCGTGACGGCCACACGTTCATCGTCACGCTGAACCGCCCCCATCGCATGAACGCGATGACGATGACGATGTTCTCCCGGCTGGACGAGGCGTGGCACGAGGCGGCTGACGACCCGGAGATCCGCACGATCATCCTCACCGGGGCCGAGGGCAACTTCTCCTCCGGGCATGGACCTGCGCTCGCTGGCGGGCGACGTCGACGAGGAGGACGCCCTCCCCGAGGAGGTGCTCCAGGACAAGCTGGCCACCGACGTCGACTTCATCTACCGGGGGCTGCTGAAGACCTACCAGCCGCCCAAGCCCGTGATCGCCGCCGTCGAGGGCAACGCCATCGCCGGCGGCACCGAGATCCTGCAGGGCACCGACATCCGGGTGGCCGGGGAGTCGGCCACCTTCGGCGTCTCGGAGGCGAGGTGGTCGCTGTACCCGATGGGCGGATCCGCCGTCCGCCTCCGGCGCCAGATCCCGTACACGATCGCGGCCGAGATCCTGCTCACCGGCAAGCACCTCACCGCCCGTGAGACCGGCCGACATCGGCCTGATCGGCCACGTGGTGCCCGCCGGCGACGCCCTCGACCAAGGCCCGGGAGATCGCCGAGGTCATCAACTTCAACGGGCCGCTGGCGGTCGAGGCCATCCTCAAGACGCTGCGGGAGACCGAGACGATGTCGGAGGCCGAGGCCTTCGAACACGAGACCTCCTACGGCATGGCGGTCATGGGGTCGGAGGACTCGAAGGAGGGCCCCCGGGCCTTCAAGGAGAAGCGCACGCCGAACTTCCAGCGGAAGTAACCGACGTCCGGGGGGACACATGCCGGGGACGCACGAGCCGCTCACCGACGCCCTGCACGAGCCGGGCTTCTACGCCAGGGACCCCTTCCCTCACCTGGCGCGGCTGCGGGCGGAGGCGCCGGTGGCCTGGAACGACACCCTCGGGTACTGGGCGCTCAGCCGCTTCGCCGAGAGTCCACGAGGTCTCCACCGACCCCGCCCGGTTCTGCTCGGGCAAGGGGATCCTCACCCTGGAGATCGGCCTCGAGTACGACAGCCCGCCCACGATGATGCACACCGACCCGCCGGCGCACACGGCGTACCGCAAGCTCGTCCAGCCCGGCTTCAAGCCGTCGCTGATGAAGGCCCTGGTCCCGGTGGCCAAGGACCGGCTGCTCGACCTGATCGAGGGGATCCGCGCCGACGAGCCGGTCGACTTCGTGCAGGCCGTGTCGGTCCCGTTCCCGCTCCGGATCATCGGCGACCTGCTGGGCCTGCCCGATGACGACTGGGAGGACTTCTTCTACTGGTCCGAGGCCATGACCGGCGCTCTCGACCTCACGCCGGAGCAGCGGGACGTCATCCAGGGCGACATGCGGGCGTACTTCTTCGAGGTCATCGGCCGGAAGCGGGCCGAGCCGCAGGAGGACCTGATCTCGGTCCTCGCCGCCGAGAACCTGAGCGACGACGAGCTCTACATGTTCCTCAACCAGCTCCTGGTCGCCGGCAACGAGACGACCCGCAACACCATCTCCGGCGGGATGTGGGCGCTGGCCGAGCGGCCCGATCAGTGGCAGCGCCTGCTCGACGACCCGTCGCTCGTGCCGTCGGCCGTCGAGGAGATCCTGCGCTGGACCACGGCGGTGATCGCCTTCATGCGCACCGCCACCCGGGACACGACGCTCGGCGGCGTCGAGATCGCCGAGCGCGACCACGTCCTGATGATCTACTCGTCGGCCAACCGGGACGAGGCCCAGTTCGGTCCCACCGCCGACCAGTTCGACGTCGGCCGCAACCCCAACCACCACCTCGCCTTCGGCTTCGGCGCCCACTTCTGCATCGGGGCGGCGCTGGCCCGCCTCGAGGTGCAGCTGGTGCTGGAGGAGCTGCTGGCCCGGTTCCGCACCCTCGAAACGGCGGGTGAGGTCGCCTACTCCCCGTCCGACATCATCGCCGGGGTCACGTCGGCCCCGCTGCGCTTTGCGGCCTAGGAGGTCGTCATGCAGGACTTCGCCGGCAAGGTCGCACTGGTCACCGGGGCGGCGAGCGGGATCGGGCGGGCGATGGCCGAGCGCTTCGCCGCCGAAGGCATGCAGCTGGTGCTGGTCGACGTCGACGAGCCACTGCTGGAGCGGGCCGCCGCCGACCTCGGAGGCGAGGCCCACGTCGTCGACGTGACCGACGTCGAGGCGCTGGAGGCCCTGTCCCGCAACGTGCCGACCGTCCACGTCCTCTGTCCGAATGCCGGCGTGGCCCCCGTGGGGCCGGCGCTGGAGATGGATCGCTCGACGTGGGACTGGCTGCTCGGCGTCAACCTCCACCAGGTCATCCACCTGACCCGGCTGTACGGCCCGCGGATGGTCGAGCAGGGCGACGGCCACATCGTCTACACCGCCTCTGGCGCGGGGATCCTCGCCGTGCCGACCCTCGGCCCCTACTGCGTCACCAAGCACGGTGTCGTGGCGCTGGCCGAGACGCTCTTCCTCGAGCTGCAGGGCACCGGCGTCGGTGTCAGCGTGCTGTGCCCGGGTCTGGTCAAGACCGGCATCTTCGAGTCCGAGCGCAACCGGCCCGACCGCTTCGGCGGCGCCGAGCACGAGGCCGACGACATCCAGCAGTTCCACCAGGCGATGCTCACGGGCACGGGCATCGAGCCGTCGGTCGTCGCCGACATGGTCGTCGACGCCATCCGGGCCGGACAGCTGTGGATCCTCCCCCACGACGAGCTGAAGCCGATGGTGACGGCCCGGGCCGAGTCGATCGTGACCGGGACCAACCCCGCCGGCATGAGCTTCGGCTGACATGCCCGCCTTCGACCTGACGGGCCGCCGCGCCCTCGTCACCGGCGCCGGCCAGGGCGTCGGGGTCGGCATCGTGGAAGCGCTGGCCGAGAACGGGGCCACGGTCGTCGTCAACGACGTCCACGCCGACCGGGCCGAGACGGTCGCAGCCGGGATCGACGGCGCGCGTCGTCGCCGCGTTCGACGTCACCGACCGCTCGGCGGTGGCCATGGCCGTCGAGGCCTTCGGGCCGATCGACATCCTCGTGAACAACGCCGGCGTGCCCGAGGGCATGGGCGTCGGCCCGTTCGCCGACATGGACCCCGGCGAGTGGGTCAAGTACGTCGACCTCAACCTCTACGGGGTGCTCCACTGCTGCCACGCCGTGCTCGGCGGCATGCGCGAGCGCGGCTGGGGCCGCATCGTGACGATCTCCTCGGGCGCCGGCGTGACCGGCATCAACCTCGGCGTGTCCCTCTACGGCGCCGGCAAGGGCGGAGCGATCGCGTTCATGCGCCACCTCGCAATCGAGAACGCCCGATCCGGCGTCACCGCCAACTGCCTCGCCCTCGGCCTCATGGACACCCCGGCCAGCCGCGAGGCGACCGAGCACCTCGCCCGCACCGTCCCCGTCGGCCGCCTCGGCCTCCCCGCCGACGTCGGCGCCGCCGTCACCTACCTGGCCTCCGACGAAGCCGCCTGGCTCACGGCCCAGACCATCCACCTCGACGGCGGCTCGCTCCCCACCTGAATGGGGGGTTCTCCCGCTCCGATGGGCCGGGAAGGACACGCGCCGTGTTCGATCGACCGCCCCCTCCCCCACGACCGCGCGGGCCACTTTCTGCGGCATTGCTGACCCGGTTGCGGGGGGAACCGGGGGAGGTCGGCCCCCTTCCCGAGCCCGAGGGTGAGCGGCTGACCGGGGACGACCTGCACGTCGCGCTCTACACGGCCTACGAGCTGCACTACCGCGGGTTGGCGGGCGTGGACCCCGAGTGGGAGTGGCACCCCGACCTCGTCAGCGTCGTCCGGGACCTCGAGTCCCGCTACGAGGCCGCCCTGCGGTCCGACGTCGGTCCCCTTCCTGGCGTCGGACCGCAGGAGGTCGCTGCGACCCTCCGCGAGCTGCTGGACAGGGACGGCGGGCCGTCGGTCTCCCGCTTCATCGAGGAGCGAGGCACGGTCACCCACCTCCGGGAGTTCGCCATCCACCGCAGCCCGTACCAGCGCAAGGAGGCCGACCCCCACACGTGGGCCATCCCCCGCCTCAGCGGACGGGCGAAGGCGGCGATCGTGGAGATCCAGGCCGACGAGTACGGCGGCGGTCGCCACGGCGACGCCCACGCCGACCTGTTCGCCGGCACGATGGTCGCCCTCGGCTTGGACCCCACCTACGGGGCCTATGTCGACGACGTGCCGGGCGTGACCCTGGCCACGACCAACCTCGTCACCTTCCTGGGCTTGCACCAGCGGCTGCGGGGCGCGCTGGTCGGCCACCTGGCGGCGTTCGAGATGACCTCGGTCGGGCCCATGACCCGGTACGCCGACGCCTTCCGTCGCCTGAGGATCGACGGTCACCGCTTCTACGACGTCCACGTCGAGGCCGATGCCCACCACGAGGTCATCGCCGCCACCGACCTGGCGCAGGGTCTGGCCCTCGACGAGCCCCACCTGGTCGACGACATCCTCTTCGGAGCCATGGCAGTCACCAACGCCGAGGCCCGCCTTGGCGATCACCTGGTGTCGTGCTGGACCTCTGGCCGGAGCTCGCTGCTCGGCGGCACACCCCTCCCGGAGCTGATCCTCAGCGCCTGAGCCCGGCCCGCCGCTCGACGGCGTGGATGAACTCGGACTTGGCGTCGGTGTACGCCAGCCGGTCGTCCCGGTGCTCGACGGCGAGGCGGCGCTTCAGCTCGGCGTAGGCGTCCCGGTCCTCGTCGTGGTCCCGCAGCCAGTCCCGGAAGGCGACGTGGCGTTCCCACCACTCGAGGTTCGTGCGCTCGACCAGATGGACCTGGTGCGTGCGCACACCGTCGGCGAGGCGCCGGAAGAAGCGCCGGTCCGGGAGCTCGTCCTCGAACTCCGGGACGTACTCGTAGCCCAGGCTGGTCACGGCGGCGACGATCTCCGGCGAGTCGTCGAGCGAGCGCACGCCCACCATCAGGTCGATCACCGGCTTCGCCGCCAGGTCGGGCACCGCGGTCGACCCGATGTGCTCGACGTCGACGACCCACGGCTCGAGCGCCCACCGCACCTCGTCGACGGCCTCGTCACCCATCGCCGACCAGCCCGGATCGGCGTCGACGACCTCGATGGGATCGGTGCCGTCGACGCCCACCCGGGCAGTCTCGCCCGTCAGAGGGCGAACCGCAGCGGGGCGGTGTAGGTGCTGCGCCCCGCCTCGTCGCCGACCCAGAGCTCCAGCTCCATGGCCGGCTCGTCCAGGTCGTACTGGGCGTGCCACCACGTCCGGGCCCCCTCCAGGGGTGCCTCGAAGCGGACGGCACGGAACTGGTCGCGGATGTCGTCCCGGCTGACCACGGCGCCGTCGACGGCGGCCCCGTCGAGCGACCGCCAGCGGGTGTACGTGAGTGCGGCGGTTCCGAGGGAGCCGTCCTCCTCGGGCAGCTCGCCGGGCTCCGGCCAACGGTGCAGGAGGTGGTTGGTGCAGATCAGGCGACCGGTGCTCGCCCGGTCCGGCACGACGATGTGCTCCCGGTTGTGGCCGGGTGAGTGCTCCCACACGAAGCACGCCCCGGTGCGGTCGGCCACGACGAAGTGGCAGCGCACGAAGGCGTAGAAGTGCTTGGCCAGCAGGAGCGCCTCCTTGGCCTCGTCGACCGTGGTGCAGGTGTCGAGCAGGTAGCGCACGATTTGTTGCTCGGAGAGCCCCACCTGGACGTTCGGCCCGACCGGCTCCGCGTCGGCTGACTCGTTGTCGGCCAGGAGCGTCACGGCGAGGCCGGCCTCGTTCACGCCGTCCATGCCGCCGAGCACGTCCATGATCCCGATGACGATCGACGACAGGCCGCCGTCGGGGTGGAGCTCGACGATCCACGGGTCGGCAGCCAGTTGCCTCGTGCCCGGCCGCTCCGGAAGGCCCATCACGCCCTCGATGGTCGCGGTCGGGAAGTCGAAGTTGCGGGCCAGGATCGTGTGCCCGTCCTTGGTCCCGGTGCCGGGGTAGACGACGGCCGAGCACCCGGCCGGGCCGTCGTAGGTGGCGAGCCACGCCAGGTCCAGGCCGTCGTCGTCGGCGTCCACACCGAACGCGTCGGCGACGCCCACGAGCCGCTCGGCCAGAACGGGGTGGTTCCGCTCGAACCAGTGTCGGCGGGCTCGCTGGACGACGGGGTCCGGCGCGCTCGCGGGACCGGCTGCGGCGCCGTGGATGCTCCGGGCGGCCTGAGCCAGACCACGGCCGATCTCGCGGTTGGAGCCGTCGAGGCGTAGGTAGCGGGCGGTCAGCGCCTGCCCTGCTGCCGCCGGCGACGATGTCGATGTCGATCTCGGGGGTTTGAACGGTCTGCATCTGGGGTCCCTCCTCTTACTACGATTTCGTAGTACAATGACTATTGTGCGAGATCGCAGTAGTTCTGTCAAGAGCTTCCCGTCATCCGACGTCGACGAGCGCCTCGACAACGTCCTGTTCAACGTGTGGCTGGTGTCCCGTGCGACCACCGGGCTGCTCGACGCCGCGCTCAAGCCGTCGGGCCTGGACAGCGACGAGTTCGCCCTCTACTCCCTGCTGCTCGCCGGGGACGGGGCGACCCCGACCGATCTCGCCCGGTGGATGGTGGCGCCGCCGACCACGGTGTCGAGCTACGTCAAGCGGCTCGAGCGCCGAGGCCACGCCGTCCGGGTGGCCAACCCCGACGATGGTCGCTCGTACCTCCTCCAGCTCACCGACGCCGGTCGGGCCGCCCACTCCGACGCCGCGATGCGCTTCCTCCCGGTGGCCGAGGCAATTCGGGCAGCCCTCGGGTCGAAGGAGGCCTCGGTCACGACGGCGCTGCACGTCCTGCGGGACGCCGTGGTCGCCGCCGAGGAGACCTGACAGGATCGCGTCGTGGGGAAGGTGGGGAAGAAGCCGAAGCTCGACAAGTTCCTGGATCCCGACCGCGCCGTACCGCTCGTCTACACGTACTTCAACGGGGCCTTGCGGAAGGACGGTTCGGTCTTCTCGTTCAGCGGTGCCTACTTCGAGCGGCTCGGGGGTGGCGGCAACCGAGCGGAGACGGTGAACCGCATCACCGCTGAGGACCTGGTTGCCGTCTCCCTGTTGGGTGTCGAGGTGCCCCCGCACGCGGCGATCCGGTTGCTGGGCACGGACTCCCGACGGATCAGTCGGCTGCTCGAGCAACTGCCGCGTGCCCAGAAGCTCGCCGACGTCTCACCGGACGACCTCTACGACCCGACCAGACCCGCCATGCAGCTGTGGGACCTCCTCGGGTCGGACAAGGGCATGGGTCCGACGAAGGTCAGCAAGCTCATGGCGAGGAAGCGCCCCCACCTGATCCCCGTGTACGACCGTGCGGTGCGCCGAGCCCTCAAGCGCGACGACCAGTGGCGTGCCGTCCACGAGATCGTCACGACGCAGTCCGAACGCCTCAACGAGATCCGCGTCGCGGCCGGACTGACCACGCGCATCTCGCTGCTGCGCGTCCTCGACGTGGCGATCTGGATGCGCGAGGAAGGCGTGGAGCAGCTGCCCACCGGAGCGGAGCTCCAGCGGCCCTGATTCGTCAGAAGCGGACGGTCGACGGCGGGGTCACCGCCCAGGCCGGCGGGCGATCCGCCAGGCGGTAGAGCGCACGCACGAACTGGCCGCGGGTCACGGGCTGGTCGGCATCGAACGTCGTGCCGATGTCCGGGAAGAGGGTGAAGTCCTCCGACCAGGCGGCGGCCATCTCGTACGGCTCGCCGCTGGCGTCGCTGTAGCCCGAGGGCAGGGCCACCGCCGGCGACCCCGCTGCCTCCCAGAGCCAGGTGACGGCCGTGGCCCGGTCCAGGGCGTTGCTGCCGGGGGTCGGGTCGACCGGACCGGGAGCGGGACGGTCCATGAACCGCCACACCCAGTCGGCGGCCGCCGCCCTGCTGACGTCCTCGACCGGACGGAACGTGTGGTTGCCGTAGCCGGTCACGATCACGTGGGCCCGGGCCCAGTCCACCGCCCCGCGCACGACGTTGCCCAGGCCCACGTCGGTGAACGGACGGAGGTCGTGGAGGAAGGCGGCGGCGTTGCCGCGGGTGGTCGGGTCGGACGGACGGAAGGTCGATCCGCCGACGACACCCGCCTCGGCGGCCCAGTCCATCGACGGGCGGGGGCCGACGTCGTCGAAGCCGTGCGCCACGGGGATCTCGGGCGAGCCCTGCCAGCGCCAGAGCATGTCGACCATCCCCTGGCGGGACATGGCCCGGCCGGGGGCGAAGCGGGTGGGGGTCACGCCCTTGGCGATGTCGTTGTCGCTGGCCCACTCCAACGCCTCCCGGTAGGGCGCGTCGGGGGGCACGTCGGTGTACGGGTGGGACGACCCCGGCGGCTGTCCCGCCAACCGCCAGAGCCAGACGATGGTGTCGGCGCGACGGGACGGGTTCGACGGCCGGAACGTGTGGTCGGGATAGCCGGAGATGATGCGCCGGTCCCCTGCCCACTCGATCGCCTCTGCGTTCCGGTTCGTCCAGGGCACGTCCCAGTAGGGCCCCGGCGGCGGGTTGCCCGCCATGGCCGCGTTCTCGATGGCGGGCAGCTGGGCCATCAGCCGGGCGCCGGGGCACGAGGTCTGGCCGATCTGGGTGTGGCCGGACACATTGGCCCGCGTCGGGAGGAGCCCGTGCTTGCGCAGCTTCCACCCGAGCAGGCGGCCCATCGCCCGCAGCGTGGCCCCCGGCGGGGTGTACGAGGTGCCGTCGCCCAGGTAGGCGACGGTGACCGTGTTGATCTCAGTGCCTGAGGTGGCCGACACCCGGACGGGGTCCTCGTAGCTGCGGTCCCGGGCCTCCCAGATGACGCCGAAGCGGTCGACGATGAAGTTGTAGGCGATGTCGGGCCAGCCCCGGGTCCCCTGGTGGAAGGCCTGGATCGAGCGGAGCATCGCCGGCACCTGGGCCTGCGAGTACGTGTTGCTGTTGACCGTGTGGTGGACGACGCCCTGCGTGACTCGGGCGTTGCGCACGGGGTTGCCCCGGAACGGCGCCGCCCCCCACGCCTCGCGGCGACGAATGGGTGGGGCGGGGTTGACGGCCTCGGTCGACTCGGGTTCGGGGCCCACGCGGGCGGCGATCCCGGTGGCCCGCACCAGGTGGAGCACCGCGTCGTCGGCGTCACCGGGGAGCCGCACCTCGTAGCCGTCGGCGTCCTCGCCCACCCAGACGGGCTCGGGGCCACCGTCGTGCTGGTGGAGGTCGAACCAGCGCGTCCAGCCCTCGGACAGGTGGGCCCGCACCCGGCCCTCGGCCCCCGAGGCGCTGTCGTACGACACGCCGATCGTCGTGAAGGGCTCGACGTCCTCGGCCCGCGCCACCCGGCGACCCGCCGGCAGAGTGACGTCGTCGACCGCGAACGTCGATTCGAGCGAAGCCACCCGCGCAACATGGCGGCTGGCCGCAGCGGGCGCCGAACTGGCCGGCACGAGGGCGAGCAGGCCAAGGCATACGGCGAGGACGGCGATGGTCCGCCGTGGATAATCCGCCATGTCGTGAAGATGCTACGCGGGGCGTGACCGCACAGGGCCGGCTTGGCCGGCCCGGTAGGGACCTGCACGCCGACGGGCCGCGCAGCTCGTGATCGAACGGCGCAGCCGTTCGATCACGAAGACAGGTCGGTCCAGCTCGTGGTCGTGGGCTGCTGGCCTCGGCCGGGCTGGGTCCAGTCACACACGCCCGTGGGGAACACCTCGGCCAAGCGCTCGAGGTGCTCGGAACTGAGGTCGAGGTCGGCGTCGACCTCCTCCAGCGGGGCGAGCGTGCAGGCGATCACGTCACCCGACACCGGGCCGCCGGCGGCCACCCGCGGGTCACCCATCACGGGGAACTCGTTGCGGCACGGACCCCCCATGTCGTAGAGCTCCCAGCCGCCGGTGAGCTGCGTGCCGTCGGCCAGGAGGCAGCGGTTGGTGGCGGCCGCGGGCCGTTCCCCGGTCGTCAGCCACTGGTCGAGCAGCGCGATGGGATCGTCGCCCCCCACGTCGCCGGTCAGGGCCCCCACCAGGTCCCCGCCTCCCGCCGCCGTGGTCCACAGCACCAGGTTGGGGTTGTCCATCCCGTCCACCCGCAGGCGCTCGCGGATGCTGAAGGCGTGGTAGCGGGTGTGGATGTCGCCGAAGGGGTCGGTGTACGGGCTGCGCAGGATGATCGGCAGGTCCTGCAGCGGTCCCTCGCCGGTGATGGCACCCCGCTCGTAGCCCAGGGCGGCCACCTCGTCGGAGACGGCCGTGCGCTCGGGGACGGCGTTACCGTCGATGTCGTAGCCGCCGATCTCCTCGTTCAGCGTGACGAACTCCTCGGCGGAGATGACGCCCGACGTGAAGGCCTCGAGGCCGTACTGCACGCCCTCGCTCGACAGCACCCGGCGGGCGAACCCGGTCCCGGGATCGGTGCCGAACACGGCCACGTTGCTGTCCTGCAGGGTGCAGCGGACCCCGTCGGGGTTGTCCTCGCTGTAGATGTCCTCGGTGGGGATCGCCGGGTCACAGCCGTCGGTCGGGTCGATGCCGCTCACGAACAGGTCGTCCCAGCTGGCGCAGGTGCCGGAGGTGAGGTGGCCGTTGATGGCAGCCCGCTGCTCCTCGCTCAGGCGGGAGCCGGACCGGGTCTCGTAGTAGTCGACGAGGAGGCCGCAGTCGCTGACGCCGCCGGCGATCGAGAGGGCGTCGGGGAACGGGGCGGCGGGCGACAGCGCGTCGAGCAGGCCGGGCTGGTTCTGGGCGATGAGCAGCTGCTGGATCGCCCCGCCCGAGCCGCCGTCGCCGATGGTGAACTCGGGGACGCCGTAGGTCTCGACGAAGTGCTCCCGGGTCATCAGGGCCGCCTCGGCGGAGACCATCGGGTTGCAGATGGTCTGGAACGTGTCGAGCGTGTTGGTGGCCATGGCGTAGCCGCGGCTGATCAGGTTGGCGTCGACCCCGGATCCCAGGTCGAAGCCCTGCCCGTAGGTCGTCCCGCAGCCACCGCCGAACCGGTAGACGAGGCGGCCGTTCCAGTCCTCGAGGTCGGCCGGGGTCCAGATCGAGTAGATGCCCCGGTCGATCACGCCGCGCTCGACCCGCACCCGCACGTCGGACCCGTCGACCGTCGGGGCCGACTCGACCGAGGTCTGCGGGTCGACGGCGCAGTCGTCGTCCTGGGCCGGGCCGAGGCCGGCCTCCTCGGTGTGGCAGATCCACGGCTCCAGGTGTGGGCCGGCGAAGACCGGCCCGTTGATCGGATGGTTGGTGATGCCGAGGGCGGCGGTCTGCCCGCCGGAGGTGACCTCGATCAGGTGCTCACCCTCGCTCAGGTCCGTCAGCAGCACCACGAACGGACCGGGGCCGCCGCCACCGAACGTGCGGGCCGCGTTCTCCGACGCCCACACGGCCGCAGGGAGGAGGCGGAGGTCCGTGGGCTCGCCGTCGATCGACACCTCGGCGTCGACCGAGGCGGCCTCGCCCGTGAGGCGCAGCAGCACGTCACCGCCGGTGACGAACTCCGCCCGGGTCGATGCGGTCGCCAGCGTCAGCCCGCCCTCGGGCGACACGGCGGTGGTGACCACGCCGTCGGTGGACTGCTCGGCCAGGGCCCGGCCGATCGCCGAGTCGGCCGCGTCGGTGGTCGGGGCCGCGTCGCCGCTGTCGTCGCCACTGCACGCCGCGAGGGCCAGCAGGGCGACGAAGACCACAGCCCCAGCCCGTCGCACGACGGGGGATGGTAAGCCACCGAGATGGGTGAACAGCTACGCCTGGCGATGGTGGGGTGCGGGGCGATCGCGGCGTGGCACCACGACGCCGTCGATCGCCGGGCCGCGCGCACCCGGGTGACGGCCTGCGTGGACCCGGACCGGGGCCGGGCCGAGGCGTTGGCCGCCCGATCCGGCGCCGAGGCGTACGCCTCCCTGGACCAGGCCCTGGCCGACGACGCCTTCGACGCCGCCCTGGTCATGGTCCCCCACCACCTGCACGAGGAGGTGGCCGGCGCGGTGCTCGGGGCGGGCCGGCACCTGCTGCTGGAGAAGCCCATCGCCCACTCCGTCGAGGCGGCCGAGCGCGTCCTCGCCCTCGGCGCCGACGCCGACGTCGTGTTCCAGGTGGCCGAGAACGCCCAGTTCTGGCCCGAGGTCGTCGAGGTGCAGCGCCTGATCGCCGACGGCGCCATCGGCGACGTGATCAGCGCCCGCTCGTGGCACTGCGCGCCGCCGATGGGCGCCTTCTACCCGGAGGGGGCCTGGCGCCTGTCGGCCGGCGCCGCCGGCGGCGGGGTGGCGATCGACACCGGCTCCCACTGGTTCCGGCCGCTGCGCATGTGGCTGGGCGAGGTGACCGAGGTGCTGGCCGTGACCGGCCACCCCTTCACCGCCATGGAGGGCGAGTCGATGGTGCGCTCGCTGTGCCGGTTCGACTCGGGCGTCGTGGCCTCCTTCGACGTGACGCTCACCCCGGGCGCCGCCGCCCTCGAGCCGTTCTTCCAGGTCACCGGCACGAACGGCGAGCTGGTCGTCGAAGCGCTGGGCGAGGTCCGGCTGTGGAACGGCGCCCCCGGCACCGAGCTCACCGGCGAGGTCGTCGCCCGGGGCAGCTACTTCGACAGCTACGGCGGCCAGATCCAGGCCTTCGAGGCCACCGTCCTCGACGGCGCCGACTACCCGGTCCCCCCGGAGTACGCCCTCGGCGAGCTCCGGGCCGCCCACGCCCTCTACCGCTCGGCCGAGTCCCGCCAGTGGGAGCGGGTCTGGGCCTAGAAGAGCTTGCGCACCGGCTCTGATTCGCCGTCCCAGGTGTCGGCCGCCTGCTTGACGTGGTCGGCGAGGCCCTGGGTCATGTCGTTCAGCTCCATGACCTCGAGGCACGTGGCCGCGACCGTCGGGGCTTCGGCGTAGAAGAACTTGGCGACGCCGGTGTCGCCACCGAAGACGATGTCCCAGCCCGCGGCGCGGACGTCGGCCTCGACGGCGTCGAAGTCCTCGGTCCACCAGGCCAGGTGGTGGAAGCCCTCACGGCCCGAATCGAGGAACTCCTTGTAGGCGCTCGGCGCGTCGCCGGTCTGTTCGATGAGCTCGATCTGCAGGTCGCCGGAGTTGGCGAAGGCCAGCGTGATCGTGGGCGTGGTCGGCTCACCCCGGCAGTAGAACCCCGGCTGCTCCATCGGGCCGAGGGTGATCCACGGGCCCACCCCCAGGGCCAGCCACGCGGCGATGGCCGTGTCCAGGTCGCGGACGACGTAGCCGTTCTGACGGACGGGGCCGGGAAGAAGGGGTTCCACGCGAGGTCGTACGGTACGTCCCCGTGGGGGGACGGGTCAGCTACGACTTCGACGGCACCCACGTCCTGGTCACCGGTGGCTCGAACGGGATCGGCCTCCGCGTCGCCACCGCGTTCGCCGACGCCGGCGCCTCGGTCACCATCACCGGCACCCGGGACGGCGCCGGCGGCTACGAGCACGATCTGTCCCGCTTCGCCTACGTCCCCTGCCGCATGGGCGACGCCGACGAGGTCAAGGCGCTGGCCGACGGGCTCGACGCCCTCGACGTGCTGGTCAACAACGCCGGCCGGAACCTGCCCGGCGGCCGCAGCGAGTGGGACGAGGGCGTGTTCGAGGACGCGCTGGCCGTGAACCTCGTCGCCCCGTTCCGCCTGGCCCAGTCGTGCCACGACCTGCTGGCCGACGGCGGCGGCTGCGTGGTGAACGTCGGCTCCATGTCCAGCTTCTTCGGCATGGAGATCGTCCCCGGCTACGGCGCGGCCAAGGGGGGCGTCGTGCAGATGACCAAGACCCTGGCGGTGAGCTGGGCGCAGGACGGCATCCGGGTCAACGCCGTCGCCCCGGGGGTGATCGAGACCGAACATGACCGCCCCGATGCTGCCGTTCGACGAGATCACCGCCCCGATGCTCGAGCGCACCCCGATGGGCCGCTTCGGGACGCCCGACGACGTCGCCCCCGCCGTCCTGTTCCTGGCCAGCGACGGCGCTCGCTACGTCACCGGTCACACGCTGGTCGTCGACGGCGGCTTCTCGGTCCTGGGCTGACGGGGCGAACCGCCGTGAGCACGCACATCCGGATCGAGGACCTGGCCGATCCGGTCCTCAGCGACCACCAGCAGGGGCGCGCTGGCCTTCGGCGAGTCGGTCGACACCGAGCTCACGGTCGACGCCGTCCTGGCTGGCGCCGTCGAGCGAACCGGGCTGGACGACTTCGGTCCCGAGGACTTCCGCGGCCGCCTGTCGCTGTGGCTCGACGAGGTCGACGGCGACCCCGACCGCACCGGGCTGGGTCGCCTGATCCTGTTCAACGACTGCGTCCGCTACGCGTCGAACCGGCTGCGCCTGCACGACCTCCTCGAGCGGCACCCCGAGATCCACGACGAGGAGATCGTCGCCCCGATCATCGTCGTCGGCCTCCCCCGCTCGGGCACCACCCACCTGGTCAACCTGCTGGCCGCCGACCCGCGGCTGCGCTCGCTGCCGCTGTGGGAGAGCTACGAGCCGGTGCCGGTCCCCGGCGAGCCCGAAGGCGCCCGCCACCAGCGGTGCGCCGACGCCTGGGCGGCCATGCAGCAGACCGTGCCGTTCCTGGCGGCCATGCACCCGATGGCGCCCGACCACGTCCACGAGGAGCTGGAGCTGCAGCTCCCCGACTTCACCAGCTACGAGCTGGAGTGGGTGGCCCGGGTGCCACGGTGGCGCGACGCCTACCTGGCCACCGACCAGACCCCGCACTACGCCTACCTGAAGACCGTGCTCAAGGTCCTGCAGTGGTACCGGCCCGGCGAGCGGTGGGTCCTCAAGTCGCCCCAGCACCTCGAGCAGCTCGGCCCGCTGCTGGCGACGTTCCCCGACGCCACGGTGGTCGTCACCCACCGGGACCCGGTCTCGGTCATCCAGTCGGCGGCCACGATGGTGACCTACGGCGCCCGCATGAGCTACCGGACCACGCAACCCGAGTGGTACCTGGCCTACTGGGCCGACCGCATCGAGCGGCTGCTGTCCGCCTCGGTCCGGGACGGCCACCTGGTGCCCGAGGACCGCCGCGTCGACGTGCTCTTCCACGAGTTCATGGCCGACGAGGTGGGCACCGTCGAGCGCATCTACGAGGCCGCCGGCTACCCGCTGACCCCCGAGGCCCGGGCCGCCATCACCGACCACCTGGCCGGGCACGAGCGGGGCAAGGACGGCCAGGTCGTCTACGACGTGCGCCGGGACTTCGGCGCCGAGCCCGCCGAGCTGCGAGCCCCGTTCGGCTTCTACCTCGACCGATTCGCCGTGCGTGAGGAAGTGGCATGACCCCGTCTCCCACCGCCTCACCCACCGAAATTGCGCCGAAAGTGGTCGTCCAGCAACCAGAAACGGAGCAATTTCGGATGGTCGGGGAGGTGGCGTGAGCATCGAGGACCAGGTCGATCGACTCGTGGACGAGCGGCCGGGGGCCGAGCTCCTGCTGCCCCGCTACGACGACCCGGCGGTCGAGGTGGCGAACGGCGTCTGGCGCTCGGGCGGCACGACGGCCGCCTACTGCGTGTCGGCGGGCGACGCCGGGCGGGTGATCGTCAACACCGGCATGGGCTTCGAGGCGCCCCACCACCGGCGGGTGTTCGCCGCCGTCCACCCGGGGCCGACGCCCTACATCATCACCACGCAGGCCCACGTCGACCACGTGGGCGGCGTCGGCCTGTTCCGCGAGCCGGACACGCACTACGTGGCACAGGCCGACAACCCTGCCTGCCAGGCCGACGACCGCCGCATCCAGCGGTTCCGGTACTCGACCGCCATGATCTGGTTCGGCCGGCTGCCGGAGATCATCGGCCGCCTCGCCGCCGAGGACCCCGGCGTGCCGATGGACCAGGACACACCCACCCCCGACGTGCTCTTCGACGAGCGCCTGGGCCTGACCGTCGGCGACCTGGAGCTGGAGCTGCTGTCGACGCCGGGGGGCGAGACCCGCGACGCCTGCGTGGTCTGGCTGCCACAGCGTCGCACCGCGCTGGTCAGCAACCTGTTCGGGCCGCTCTTCCCCCACTTCCCGAACTTCAACACGCTGCGGGGCGACCGGTACCGCTACGCCGAGCCGTACCTCGAGGCGGTCGAGACGGTCCGGGCGCTGCGCCCCGAGGTCCTGATCACGGGCCGCCACGACCCGATCGAGGGCGCCGACCTGATCGACGCCTGCCTGGCCCGCCTCCACGGCGCCGTCGACCACGTCCACCGGGCGACCGTCGACGGCATCAACGCGGGCAAGGACGTGCTGACGCTGATGCGGGAGATCACCCTGCCGCCCGAGCTGCGGGTGGGCCAGGGCTACGGCCGCGTGCCGTGGGCGGTGCGCACGATCTGGGAGAGCTACGTCGGCTGGTTCCGGCTGCAGTCGTCGACCGAGCTGTACCCGGTCGATCCCCGGGAGGCGGTGGCCGACCTGGCCGGGCTCCTGGGGCACGAGGCCGTGGTCGCCGGGCACGGGAGAAGCTGGACGCCGGCGATCCCGTGCTGGCCCTGCTCCTGGCCGAGGCTGTGGGCGACGCGTCTGTCCAGCGGGAGGCGCAGGAGGCCCTGCTCGAACAGGACGGTGACAACTTCTGGCTCGGCGGGTGGCTCCGGGATCGCATCACCGGATCGGAGCCCGATCGCGGCGAGAATTGAGCCCGTGACCATTCGTTGGGGCATCGCGGGCACGGGCGGCATCGCCGGTCGCTTCGCGCAGGCCCTGCGGGAGACGCCCGACGCCGAGCTGGTGGCGGTGGGCTCACGGACCGACCGCCGGGCGAACGCCTTCGGTGACGAGTGGGACATCCCCCGCCGGCACGGGGACTACGGCGACCTGGCCGTCGACGACGGCGTCGACGTCGTCTACGTCGCCACGCCCCATTCCCGTCACGCCGACGACTCGTGCCTGTTCCTGGACGCCGGCAAGCACGTCCTCTGCGAGAAGCCCATGGCCATGACCGAGGCCGAGGTGCTCCGCATGACCGCCAGCGCCGGCCTGGCCGAGCGCTTCCTGATGGAAGCCATCTGGAGCCGCTTCCTCCCGGCCTACGTCACCCTCTGGGAGCTCCTGCTCCAGGGCCGCATCGGCCAGCCGCACCTGGTCGAGGCCGACTTCGGCTTCCGCTGCCCCGGTCGACCCCGCCCACCGGCTCTTCGACCCCGCCCGCGGCGGCGGCGCCCTCCTCGACCTGGGCATCTACCCGCTGCAGCTGGCCTCGTGGGTCCTCGGTCCCCCCGACGGCGTGGCCGCCGCCGGGCACATCGGCGAGACCGACGTGGACGAGACGGTGGCCGCCACCCTCCACCACCCCGGCGGGCGGCTGGCCGTGATCAAGGCCTCGATCCGGCTGAACCTCGCGTGCACCGCCCGCATCGCCGGCACCGAGGGCAGCATCGAGCTGCCCACGTTCATGCACTGCCCCGAGGCGCTCACCGTGAGGGACGCCTTCAACCAGGCCGAGGTCATCGAGCGGCCCATCGAGGGCGAGGGACTGCGCTACCAGATCACGAGGTGCACCGCTGCATCGCCGAAGGCCTGCCGCGAGAGCCCGGTGATGACCCTCCACGAGTCGGCTCGCCTGGCCGCGACCATGGACACGATCCGGGACCAGATCGACCGGGCCTGAGCTCCCGCCCGGTCAGTGGCGGTGACGGTGGCGATGGTGCCGCAGGCGCTGGGCCTGCATCCGGGCGCGTCGCTGCTGCTCCGCCACCACCATCGGAAACGCCAGCACGATCCAGCGAAGGCTCTCGTCCAGCTCCGCCGTCCGGCTGAGGGCCAGGTAGGCGCCAGCCCCGGGCGACTCCACGTGGCGGACGCTCGCCACCGCCGCACCGGAGGGGTCCCACACCCAGGCACCCTGGAACGTCGGGGTGTTGCCGGCCCACGGGATGTCGACCTTCCACTGGGCGATGGCCTGGTCCTGCCAGTACGCGTAGGTGTCGCGGAAGAGGCCGACGGGCGAACCGTCACCCCACAGAACCCGGTGGTGCGGGTCGGTGAGACTGGCCAGCAGGCCGTCGGTGTGGCCGAGGCCGATCGCCGGGGTCCCGTCGGCCTCCCGCATCCAGTAGTCGGGCAGCTCGAAGAAGTCACCGTCGAGGAACACCGTGCCGACCGGCGTCCCCTGCTCGTCGGCGACCGCCCACTGCTCGTCGAACTGGAGGAAGTCCGGCTCGTTGCCCGACTGGCGGTACCAGAACGCCAGCTCCGCCCGGTCCACCAGCCGGCCGGTCATCAGAGGAGGTCCGAGTGCTCGCCCCACCCGGGACGACCCATGTCCCGCCTCCGGCTGCGCCGGTGGATGTCCTGCTCGGTGCCCCGCAGCAGGGTGCGGTGGACGATGAGCGGGAGGGCCAGCGTCGCCGTGGCCAGGGGCTCGGCGAGGCCCTCGGGCCGGTCGAGCTGGAAGAAGGCGCCCGCCTCGATGCGGGTCTGGGTCACCGTGGCCACCACCTGGTCGGCGGTGTCCCAGATCCACGCCCCGGTGAACGTGTGCGGCTCGCGGGTCTCCTGGATCAGGAACTTGCCGACCGGCGCCGCCCCCCAGACGACGTGGGGCTCGGCGAAGGCCCCGGTGGGTTGGCCGTCGACCCCGAGGATCGGCATCGAGTTGGCGCTCAACGCATCCTTCACCGACTTCGGCTCGGCGAAGCCCACGACCGCTGTCCCGCCGGCGTCGAGCAACCAGTAGGTCGCCTGCTGCATCATCCCGGTGCGGGTGAACTGCACCGAACCCACGGGCTGCCCGGTCCGGTCGGCGACCTGCCAGCTGGCGTCGGTCTCCTGCTGCACCCAGCCGGACTGCACGCCGGCGAGCCGGTACCAGTAGGCCAGCGACGGTTGGTCCTTCATCACAACGGCTGCCAGGTCGGGGTGCGGCCCTCCCGGAAGGCGGCGAACGCCTCGGTCAGCTCGCCGGTGCCGGTGCACATGATCTGGGTGCGGTTCTCGAGGTCGAGGGCGTGGCGCAGGCTGGGTGAGTCGACCGTCTGCCACATGGTCTCCTTCGTCATCCAGACGGCGAGCGGCCCGTTCTCGGCGATCTGACGGGCGGTGACCAGCGCCCGTTCGACGACCTCGCCGTCGGGGACGACGTCCAGCACCAGGCCCATCGCCTTGGCCTCGCTGGCGTCGAAGGTCCGGCCCGTGAGCAGCAGCTCGGCGGAGCGAGAAGCTCCCACCAGCCGGGGCAGGTGGTACGAGGTCCCCATGTCGCAGGCGGACACGCCTCGCTTGATGAAGACGGCCCCGAACGTGGCCGACTCGGCGGCGTAGCGGACGTCGCAGGCCAGCGCGAGGGCGAACCCGCCACCGACGGCGGCGCCGTTCACCGCAGCGATCACCGGCTGGCGCAGACGGTGGATCTTCTCGAACAACCCGGCCATGTGCTCCTGGCTGGCGAAGGTGCGCACCACAGGGTTCTGGGCCTGCTCGAGCACCGACCCGATCGGCGTGCCGCTCACGCCCTGCATCTCCTCCGGCCCGCCCTTCATGTCGGCCCCCGCCGAGAACCCCTGGCCGGCGCCCGTCAGCACGACGACCCGGATGACGGGGTCGCTGCCGATCTCGTCCACCGCTTCGTACAGCTCGGCCAGCACCTTGCTGCTCGAGCGCGTTGCGCCGATCCTGCCGGTCGATGGTCAGGACGACGATGCCGTCCTCCACCTCGTCGATCCTCACGTGCTCCATGGACCCGATCCTGACACTTGGCGGAACCCACCGATCCCGCCGGTCCTCCAGAACGACGACGGAGTTCAACAGGCAGGTTGCCGTCGCGTGAACGGTGAGTGCCCTGACAGGGTGCGGAGCGAGGCCCGGCGGTACCTTGAGGCCCGGAGCGAAGGCGAAGGGGACGATGACCACGAGATCCGGGGTGACCCCGGCCGACGCGAGCCCGGTCGTGGACGACGTCCCGGTCGGGAACACGTTCGACAAGGAGACCTCGGGCAACGCCGTCGAGCGACGCCTGGTCGGCGGCTTCACGTCGGCGCTCCTCGACCTCCTGCCCACCACCCCGGCCACCGTGCTCGAGGTCGGCTGCGGCGAGGGGGTCCAGCTCCGCAAGGTGGCCGACGCCCTTCCCCCGCACCGCCTGGTGGGTTTCGACCTGCCCAGCCCGTCGCTGGCGTCCCGCTGGGAGGGCCTCGACGCCGGCATGGTCAGCGGCAGCGCCGACGCCCTGCCGTTCCCGAACGACAGCTTCGACCTGGTGCTCGCCCTCGAGATGCTGGAGCACGTACCCGACCCGGATCGGGTGCTGTCGGAGATCGCCCGGGTGGCCCGCAAGGCGGTCGTCCTGTCCGTGCCCTGGGAGCCCGTGTGGCGCATCGGGAACATGGCCCGGGGCCGCTACCTCCGCGACCTGGGGAACACCCCGGGTCACATCCAGCACTTCAGCCGCGCCCGCTTCACCCGGCTGGTGGACCGGCACCTCGACGTCGTGGCCGTCCGCCGGCCCTTCCCGTGGACGTTCGTCCAGGCCGCCGTCCGCGGGGGCCGGGGTGCTCCCTGACCGTTTCCGCGGCCCGGTCGTCCGGGTCCTCGGTGGGCTCCTCGCCGCGGCGACGGCCACGTTCGTCGTCCTCGAGGTCATCCGGCGCTGGGACGACCTGGGCGAGATCATCCGGGACGCCGAGCTCGGCTGGGTCATCGGCTCGACCGTCGCCTTCATGGTGGCCGAGGTCCTCTACGCCTTCGCGTGGCCGGCGACCCTCCACCGGATGGACCACGGCGAGGTCCCGAGCAGGGTCGGGGCCGCCGCCTTCCTGCTCGCCCAGACGGCGAAGTTCGTCCCCGGCGGCATCTGGCCCGCGCTCGGCCGCATCGGGACCGCCGACCGCACCGGGGTCCCCCGCCGCGAGGTCACGGCCGGCTGGACGATCGAGACCAGCGCCACCGTCTCCGCCGCCGTGCTCATCGCCGGGGTCAGCGGGGCCGCCAGCCACCTCGTGTTCGACGACGTGGGCGCCGCCCTGCGCACGCTGGAGGTGGTCCTCGCCGTCGTCGGCGCCGTCGCCGCCGCGCTCGCCGGACGCCGGGCCGCGGAGCGGGTCGCCCAGCGGCCGCTCTTCCGGGACCGCCGCTTCGTCACCGTGCTGGTCTGGCACCTGGTCGTCTGGACCCTCTACGGCGTGGCCGCCGGGCTGCTCATGCTCGCCTTCGACGGGCCGTTCTGGCCCACCATCGGCGCCTTCGCCGTCTCCTGGCTGGCGGGCTTCGTGGTCATCGGGGCCCCCGCCGGGCTCGGCGTGCGTGAGGCCGTCATGACCGCCGCCCTGACCCCGGCGGCCGGCCAGACGACCGCGTTGGCCGTCGCCGTCGGCTCGCGTGCACTCTGGACGATGGTCTCGCTGGCCGGCGCCGCCGCGGCGCTTCCGATCATGGCCGGTGCCCGCCAGGCGGCCGACCCCGCCGACGACCCCTCCCTCCCATGCTGACCGCCGAACGCGAGGACCTCGACGAGGACGACCCGCCGCCCGACGATCCGGAGCCGGCGCCGCCGGCGAAGGCCGGGCGGTCGAGCCGTCGCTACTGGTTGCTCCTCCTGCTGCCGCTCGTCGTGGGTGGGGCGCTGCGGGCGGTGGCCGGCTCGGCCGACGACGTCATCACCACCGACGGCTCGGCCTACCTGCGTTCGGGGACCAGCATCTGGGCCGGCGAGGGCTTCCAGCGCGAGGGCCATCCCGAGCTGCACTTCCCGCCCGTCACCCCCACCCTGCTGGGCGGCGCCGCCGACCTGCTCGACGACGCCTTGGCCGGGACCGTCGTCGTCACGATCATCACCGGGGCGCTGGTCCTGCTGCCGATCGCGGGCATCGCCCGACTCCTGGGCGGCGACCGCGCCGGCCTGGCCGCGGCGTGGATCGCCGCCTTCGCCCTCGGGCTCATCACGGTCCCCGCCAACCAGGGCGGGGGGTCGGAGAACCCGTTCATGTTCCTCGTGCTGTCCGCGGTGTGGGCGGCCCTCGGGGTCGCCGGACGACGGGACAAGTGGCTCTACGTGGGCACGGCCGCGTCCGGGCTCTGCATCGGGCTGGCCTACCTGACCCGACCCGAGGGCATCGGCTACTCGGCCATCGTCTTCCCGGTCCTGATCGCCGGTGCGTTGGGTAGGCGTGGCCGCCATCCGCCGGCGGCGACCCGACCCCGGGTCACTGCGGAGGGCGGCGGCGGTCACCCTCTGCTTCGGGCTGGCGGTCGGCGTCTGTGTCGTCCCCTACGTCGACTACCTGCACACCAACACCGGGCGCTGGGAGCTGACGGCCAAGACCCGTGACGCCTCCCTGGACGCTTGGCGGGCGGTGGCCGAGGGCGACCGCCGCAAGCGGGACGAGATCTTCTACGAGCTGGGCCCCGGCGACTCCACGGACTTCGTCGCCGACCGATTCACCCTGAGCCACCTGATCAAGGACGACCCGGGCGACTACGCCGGGATCATCGGCGTCAACGTTCGCGAGGCGGCCTCGGAGCTCCTCGGCGTCGACCTCGAGCCCTACCCGGTCTGGCAGCTGATCCCGCTGCCGGTCACGCTGCTCGCGCTCTGGGCGGTGTGGCGACGACGACGATCGGCGCGCCTGTGGGTCGTGGTCGCCCTCGGGTGCATGGCGATGGTCGCCCCGCTCACGTTCTTCGTCCAGCCCCGGTACCTGACCCCGATCTCGGCCGTGCTCTGCATCCTGGCCGGCGTCGGCATGGCCCTCGTGCCGACCCGATGGCGATGGTGGGTGGCCGGCGTGGTCGGCCTCAGCCTCCTCACCTCGCTCTACGTCGGCTACGGCGGGCCGGATCACTTCCTGCGCACCCGGGAGCAGGTCGAGCACCGCATCGCCGGGGACTGGCTGGACGAGCACGCCGCCGAGGACAGCCGCGTGATGACCCGCAACCTGGTCGTCGACTACTACGCCGACCGGGAGATGGTGCCGATGCCGTACTCGTCGTTGCCCCGGATGCTCCAGTTCGCCCGGGCCACCGGCACCGACTACATCGTGGCCGACGAGTACCAGTTGCTCCGCCAGCGGCCGCAGTTCATCTCGCTCTTCCTGCCCGGCCCGTGGGAGGGCCTGCGGCTGGAGTACGAGTTCATGCACGCCGGGCGGCTGACCCGGATCTTCAGCCTCGACCCGCCCGCGCCGAACGGCGGGGGCGAGCTGCCCGAGGACGGTGCCTTCGTCGGCGACGCCTGACCGGATCCCCGCTCAGGGGATGCCGGTCCGCACGTTCTGGTGGCAGCCCTGTGTCGTGGGCAACACGTCGCTGCCACCAGAACGGTCCTCAGCGGTCGTGATGACAGACGGCCTCGAGCAGGAAGCCGTGCGGGTCCCGCCAGAAGGTGGCGTAGTAGGGCGGCGGGTACTCCGGCCAGGCCCTGGGCGGGTGGACCACCTCGTCGCCGAGCGCGACGACCAGGTCGTGGACGGCCTCGACGTCGCCTCGGGTGCGGACGATGAAGGCCAGGTGCTGGAGGCCGGGGAGGTCCTGCGGGTACGGGCCGTCACCGGGCGCCGGGTAGACGAAGAGGAAGCTGCCGACCTTGCCGTCGGCGGGCCGGTAGGCGAACTGGTCGTCGTCGACCAGGACGGGCTCGTAGCCGAGCACCGGCATGACCTGGTCGTAGTAGGCGCGGGCCGCCGCCAGGTCCGGCACCTGGATGCCGAGGTGGCCGAGCGGCATCAGGTGACGCTCAGATGGAGATGGCGGATGCCGGTGTGGCGGTTCGAGCGGGCCCACTCGACGGGCTGGACCAGCTCGTAGCGCTCGAAGCGGGCCAGCAGCTCCTCGAACATGAGCCGCATCTCCAGCCGGGCCAGGTTGGCGCCCAGGCAGTAGTGGACGCCGTGCCCGAGGGCGAGGTGGGGATTCGGGCTACGGCGGATGTCGAAGCGGGTGGGTTCGTCGAAGGCGGCCTCGTCCCGGTTCGCCGAGCCCTCCCAGAACAGGACCTTGTCGCCCGGCTGGATCGTGTGGCCGCCCAGCTCGGTGGCGACGGTGGCCGTCCGCCGCTTGGCCGGCGACGGTGTCGTCCAGCGCAGGATCTCCTCGATGGCGGTCGGCAGCAGCCCGGCGGGATCCGCTTGGAGTTCGGCCAGCTGGTCGGGGTGGTCGATGAGTGCCGCCAGACCGCCGGCGATGGCGTCCCGCGTCGTGTTGGCCCCGGCCGAGAACAGGAGGATGAAGAACGACCACAGCTCCAGGTCGCTGAGCTGGGGCGGATCCTCGTCGTCCAGGGTGGCGTGGACGACCGTCGAGAGCATGTCGTCGGTGGGCCGCTCCCGCTTCTCGGCGATGAGGCGAACGGCGTACTCGAGGAGGTCGTCCCGGCGAACGCTGGTGGCCTCCTGGGCGTCGCCCTCCCGGATGTCGAAGGTGAACGACACGGCGGCGGCGAGATCGTGGCGGTCCTCCTCGGGGACCCCGAGCAGACCGCAGATGGCCTGCATGGGGAGCTCGGCCGCCACCTCCACCAGGAAGTCGAACGGCTCGCCTGGCTCGACGGCGTCGAGCAGGCGACGGGTACGGGCCCGCAGGTCGTCCTCCAGCCGGCGGATGGTCCGCGGCGTCATCCCCGAGGTCACGAGGCGGCGGATGCGGGCGTGGCGGGGGTCGTCCATCATCGACAGGACCATCCCGGCCTGCTCGATGTCCTGCAGCAGCGTGCCCCCGTGGGGCCGGTCGCCGCCCCGCTCCGACGAGTAGGTGACGGCGTCGTGCTGGACCTGCTGGACCAGGGCGTGGGTGGCCACCGACCAGAAGCCCTCCCCGTCCGGGGTGTGCTCGGTCGGCTCGTGCCACCACACCGGTGCCTCGCGGCGGTGGAGCTCGAAGAGATGGTGCGGGAACCCCTCGGCGAACAGATCGAGGTCCGTGAGGTCGATCTCGGCCATCGACCTCGGTGTCCCCACGACCGGAGAAATCACGTTCTGGTGGCAGCCCTGTGTCGTGGACAACACGTCGCTGCCACCAGAACGGTCCTGATCACCACGCGCGGAGGACCTGGGCCTTGTCGAAGGCGTTGCAGGTGGAGGCCGTGCCGGGTAGTCGTCGGGTTCGAGGACCTCGGCGACGGCCTCGACCGAGGGGCCGACCTCGTCGGCCGAGCGGGCGCAGCGCGTCGAGGTCGAAGCCGAAGAACTCGGCGGCGTTGGTCTCGACCATCGCCCGGACCTCGGCCTCGGGCACGCCCGCCGAACGCGGCCCGCAGCGCCTCGGTGGTGAAGCCGTAGCTGCCCTCGCTGTGCGGGTAGTCGGCGCCCCACATGATCCGGTCGACACCGACGTCGTGGCGCAGCGGGGCCTCGGTCGGCCGCAGGAAGCTGGCGCCCATCCAGAAGTTGCGGTGGAAGTACTCCGTCGGGCGTCATCGACATGCCCGGCCGCGACGGCGCCGAAGAACAGCGCCTCGGCCGCATCCGGCAGGGTCATGCGTCGGTAGAACCAGTCGAGCGTCTCCAGGCCGCGGGGCAGCCAGGCCACCCCCTGCTCGGTCAGCACGACCTTCAGGTCGGGGTAGCGCTCCAGCACCCCGCCGAAGATGAGGTGCCACACCGGCCGGTGGGCGAACCAGGGCAGCTCGATCAGCAGCATCGCCCGGGCGGCCTCGTGCTCGCCGTAGTCCGGCACGCCGCCGCCGCCGTGGACCTGGATGGGGACGTCGAGCTCCTCGCACACCCGCCACAGCGGGTCGTAGTGCGGCTCCCAGAGGCCGGGCAGGCCGCGAGTTGGGCGGGACCGACGGCAGGAGGACGCCGGCCAGGAGCGGGCAGGTTCTCCTTCGCCCACCGGACCTCGGCGACGGCGTCGTCGATCTTGTTGACGAAGACCTGGACGACGCCGGCCCGCCGGCCCGGCGCCTTGTCGCAGAACTCGGCCAGCCAGCGGTTGTGGGCCTGCAGCCCCGCCCAGCGCCGGTCGTAGTCCTCCGGCGTCGGCGGCAGGGCGACCAGGTTCCCCTCGTCGAAGAAGGGCGGGACGGTGTTGGGGAAGAGGACCTCGGCCACGATCCCGTCGACCTCGGTCTCCTCCAGCCGGCGCTCGGAGTCCCAGCTGCGGTAGGCGGTGGGCGCCTGCAGGTCGGCGTACGGATTGACGTAGGTCGGCGCCCAGGCGTCGAAGTCGTCGTGCCACTGGCGACGGCAGGTAGGTCCTTGTACTCGTAGCAGCTCGGCGCCGGCGTGGCCGTCCGACGAGATGACGGCGTAGGTCGATGGTCCGGAGGTCACATCAGCTCCATCGCGCTCGGGGGCAGCTCGCCGTCGGCGATGGCGTCGGCCCGGGCGTGCAGCAGCTTCCCGGCCCGGTCGAGGTCGTGGCCGATCACGAACCGCCCGTCCTTGCACCCCCGCGCACGAGCGAAGCGGCCCAGCTCCAGCAGGTCGACCACGTCGACGTCGCGGCCGGCGGCCTCGAGCTGCGCCTTGAACTCGGCGAAGGTCGTGCCGGGGGCCGGCGGCCGCTCCTTCAGCCGGGCCAGCTCCGCGGGCCGGTTGCGCTGCGCGGTCCAGAGGCCCGTGTCCAGCAGCCCGCCGCTCGGGTAGAAGATCGCCGCCCGCAGGTTCGTCTCGGCGGCGGCGAGCTGGTGGGCCAGCGACTCGGTGAAGCAGCGTCACCGCCGCCTTCGACGAGGCGTAGACCGACGCGTAGGGCACCGGCGCGATGCCGCCGTCGCCCGACGAGGTGTTGACCACGATGCCCGGCTCGCCCGACGTCGATCATGCGGGGGACGAACGACAGCACGCCGTTGGCCATCGCCGAAGACGTTGACCGCGAAGCACCAGCGCCAGTCGTTGGCCTCCTGCTCCCAGGGCTTGCCGCCGCCGCCCGAGGTCACCCCGGCGTTGTTGAAGAGCAGGTGGCAGGCGCCCTCGGTGGCGAAGACGTCCTCGGCCAGCGCCTCGAAGGACTCGGGGTCGGACACGTCGGTGCGCACGCCACGCACCTCGCCCCGGTCGGCCAGCTCGGCGACCGTGGCGTCGAGGACCGGCGCCTCGACGTCGGCGATGACGACCCGGACACCCTCCTCGAGCAGGGCCTCGACGATCCCGCGGCCGATGCCCGCGGCCCCGCCGGTGACGACGGCGACCTTGCCGTTCAGGTCGCTTCACACCGGGGCCTTCACGTCGTACTCGGCCTTCCACCAGCGGGCGGCCTCGACCTCGGCGGGGTCGGTGCGCAGCGTCGGGTCCTGGCCGAGGTCCTCGGGCGTCGGCCCGATCCGCTCGGCGATCGGGCGCCAGCTCGTCGAGGTCGAAGCCGTAGCAGGCGGCCGCGGTCTCGCCCAGGAGCTTGCGGGTGTCCTCGACGGGCACGTCGGCGAAGTGCGGCCCGCAGCCGCTCCATGGTGTTCGGCCAGGTGCCCTCGGGATGCGGGTAGTCCGTGCCCCACATCACGACGTCGCAGCCGATGATGTGGCGGCGGCGGATCTCCTCCTTCGACATCGTCGACGCGCCGATGAAGATGTTCGTGCCGAAGTAGTCCGACGGCAGCTTCGCAGATCTTGCCCTTCATCAGGGCGGCCATCTTCTTCGTGGTGTGGCCGCCGCCGAGGTACTGGTCCCACTTCCACATCATGTCGGCGGCCCAGTAGGCGGCGGCCTCGGTGACCACGAACTTCAGCCTCGGGAAGCGCTCGAACGCGCCGGAGAACAGGAGGTGCCACATCGGGCGGGTGCGTCCACCACACGACCTCGGCGAGGTAGATGCCGATGTGCTCGTTCATCTCCTCCCGAGGCGCCTCGCCCGAGTGGGTGTGCACCGGGAAGCCGGCCGCCTCGCACGCCGCCCAGACCGGGTCGTAGGCGGCGTCGTTGTAGGGCAGGCGGTCGCGCCACATCGTCGGGATCATCACGCCGCGGATGCCGGGCTGGCCGGCCAGCCACTCGATCTCCTCGACCGCCGCGGTCGATGTCGTGGGTGATCGGGCACGAGCGCGATGCCGCCCCGGCGCTCGGGGCTGTGGCTGCACAGCTCGACCAGGAACCGGTTGTGGGCCCGGGCGCCGGCGATAGGCGAGCTCGGGGTCGTCGATCATCCCCGCCGACAGCCCGGCGCCGAACGGCGGCGACGCCATGCCGGTGATGGCGTCGGCGTCGGCGAAGATCACCTCGGCCGACGACGCCGTCGGCGTCCAGCTCCTTGTCCCGCTGCTCGGCGTCGAAGGCGCCGCGGAGACCCTCCTCGTTCTCGGTCTCCCAGCCCATGATGTAGTCGTAGTTGAGCTTCAGGGCCTCGTCCCGGTTGGCCTGGATCTCGGCCAGGAAGTCGTCGAAGCGCTCGTGGTAGCGCTGGTCGAGGTACGGCCGGTACTCCTCGGCGGGCAGGCCGCAGTGCGAGTCGGCCGAGATGATCGTGTAGCGGTCGCTGGCTCGGGCATCTCAGTCCTTCGTGCCGAGGACGGACAGGTCGTCGTAGCGCTGGTGGAGGAACGGAGCCAGGTCGCTCGCGGGGCACGGGCCCGATGACCTGGCCGACCTGCGTGCTGGCCCGCTCGGTCCAGTTGAGGTCGACCATCCGGCGCACCACGAGGTCGGCGATGGGGTCGAGCGGCGAGTCCTTCAGGAGGAGCTCGCCGTCGATGCCCTCGTGGACCCGGGCCTTCTCGGTCTTCTCGCCGTAGACGAGCAGCGGGTCCTGGTCGAGCTCGCCGGGCGTCTCCGCCGACGGCGAGACCTTGAACCAGAAGTCGCGCTTGGTCTTCTCGTAGGGCTCGCGGGTCTCGTTCACCGTGCCGTGGACCTCGCACACGGTGAAGCCCATGCGGGCGATGCCGGCGTCGATGGTGTCGCCGTCCCGCCGGGCCCAGACGTCGCCGATCTTCTTCGGCTCGCCGTAGGTGTCGCGACCGCCGACGACCGACTGCTCCGTCGTCATCGGCATGAAGAGCGGGTACTCGCCGAGCTCGTCGCCGTGACGGGCGGCCACCCCGAACCACCCGGCACCGAAGACCGGCAGGCCGGGCATCTCGACCGTGGTGATCGTCAGGCGGACCAGCGGCTCGTCGGCCGGCTCGAGCGGCTTCGGCAGCACCGCGGCGATCAGATCCGGGTCGGTCTCGTACACGGCGGTGACCGCCGTCGACCAGATCTCGGCCCGGGTGGCCTCGATCTCCCGGCTGCGCTGCTCGACCTTCGCGCCGTAGCGGATCTGACCCATCGGTCCCCCTGGTTGCTCGTCCCCGAACGCTCTGGAACACTGTTACAGATGGCCGACCAGGGGGCAAGCCGTGCGCGGATCGTCGACGCGGCGCGCCGGCTGGTCGAGGCCGACGGGGTCGACGCCGTCAGCATGCGCAAGGTGGCGGCCGAGGTCGGCCTCGCCCCCACCGGCATCTACTGGCACGTGGGCAGCCGGGAGGACCTGCTCAACGCCGTCCTCGACGAGATGATCGCCGACCTGCCCCCGATCCGAGCCCGCGGTGCCGGCCCGCGGGACCGCATCGCCTCGGTGGCCCGCGGCGCCCGACAGGAGTTCCACGACAACGTGGCCACGCTGAAGCTGGCGACCGCCCTGGGCCGGGGCAACGAGCTGTCGTTCCGGGCCCAGGTCGCCCTGGCCCGGGAGATGACCGCGGCCGGGCTCGACGGCGACGACGCGGTTGCCGCCCTCCGCTCGATCCTGTTCCTGGTCGGCGGCTTCGTGATGATCGAGGAGGAGTACCGCCAGCGCCCACCCGGCGAGCTGGCCACTGGCGCGCTGTGGGCCGGCGTCGAGGACCCCGGCATCGACCCCGCCATCCGGGAGGCGATGATCGGCGCCACCGACACCGACGCCCTGTTCACCTACACGCTGGACCGGCTGCTCGACGCGGTCCTCTAGGGCTCGGGAAGCCCGATCGGGTTGGGGAAGGGGAGGATGCCGGAGGCACTGACCGCCGACGCGAGCGGCGTCAGCTCGTCAGCCAGGTCCAGCACGGCGTCGGCGCTGCCCAGGCCGTCGACCAGGCAGCGAAGGGCCAAGTCGTCGGTCGTGGCCTCGATGTGGTGGTGCAGCTCGTGCCCGGCGGCGGTCGGGGCGTAGGCGTCGACGAGCAGGCCGCGGGCCACCAGGCGCTCGACCCCGGCGGCCCACTCCTCATCCGTCCAGTTCCGGCTCTGCTGCAGGATCTCGCCGGGGAAGCCTGATCCCAGCGCGTAGACGAGGTGCATCTCGACGGGGTCCAGCCCCGACGCTGCCTGCACCGCTACATGTCCGTCGCCCCGCTGCTCGCGCAACGATGTGGCGAGCTGCCAGAGCGCGCCCGGGGCGTCGTCGGGCAGCCCGAGATCCCGGTTGGCGTCGAACAGCGGCCGGCCCAGGTGGTCACCGACGTCGACCGCCGCCGACAACCGGTCGACCACGTCCGGCGCCATCGCCTCAACCAGTCGTCCCGCCACCCGCTCCAGCGCAGCGACCGCCGAGGTGCGCCGGGCCTCCACGCAGTCCGCCGGCGTTGCGTACGACCACGCGTCCGGGATCGCCCGCCGCACCCGCCGCGGGGCGAAGTTGGCGAACACCGACTCGACGACGGCCGGCGGCACCGCCCCCATCGGCGCGGCCCGGAAGCCGAAGTAGCCCATCCAGAACCCCTTCAGCCCGAGGTCCGCCGCCGCCTGGTGGGACTCGTCGGCGAAGTAGGTCACCGCGTGGATCGTCTCCAGCCGGTGGTGCAGCCGCCGTGCCGGGTGGGTCTCGGCCATGGACGGACGGTACCCGTCACCCCCGCTCGGTACTGTTGGGCCTGCTTCCCCGAGCACGTCGAGACCCTCAGGAGTCGGAGTGGCGCTGTCCGAGAAGCACCGAAGCGAGCTGTACACCTACTTCGAGCCACGGTTGGGAGGTGAGGTGACCGAAGCGATGCTCAAGGAGTTCCCCAAGGGCAGCGGCGACGAGCTCGTCACCCGCGAGTACCTCGATCTTCGGTTCGAGGCGTTCGAGGGTCAGCTCATGAGTCGCCTGGCCACCTACTTCATCGGCGCCACGACCATCCTCTTGGCTGCTCTGGCGATCGCAACCACGGTCATCGTCGCCACCGTCGGCTGATCCCGCCCCGCCGCGCGAAGGTGGGGCCATGAGCACGCCCATCGCCGAGCGCCTCGGCATCGAGTTCCCGCTGTTCGCCTTCTCCCACTGCCGGGACGTGGTCGCCGCGGTGAGCAAGGCCGGCGGGTACGGGGTCCTCGGGGCCCTGGCCTACAGCCCGGACCAGCTGGAGATCGAGCTGTCGTGGATCGACGACAACGTCGGCGGCAAGCCGTACGGGGTCGACTTCGCCATGCCCGAGAAGTTCGTCGGGAAGGGCGACGAGTTCAGCCTGGAGGGCCTCCAGGACATGATCCCGCAGGAGCACAAGGACCACGTCGAGAAGATCCTGGCCGAGAACGACGTGCCGCCCATGCCCGAGGGAACCGAGGGGGCGATGAAGGCCGCCGGCCTGGCCGTCGAGGTCGAGGGGCCCGGTCAGATCGACGTCGTCCTCGACCACCCGGTGTCGATGATCGTCAACGCCCTCGGGCCGCCGCCGCCGTACGTCGTCGAGGCGGCCCACTCCAGCGGTGTGCTCGTCGGCGCCCTGTGTGGCTCGGCCCGGCACGCCCAGCGCAACGTCGAGCGGGGCGTCGACGTGCTCGTCGCCCAGGGCACCGAGGCCGGTGGCCACTGCGGCGAGATCTCGACCATGGTCCTCATCCCCGAGGTCGTCGACACCGTCGGCCCCGACGTGCCCGTCCTCGCCGCCGGCGGCATCGGTCGTGGTCGCCAGATGGCCGCCGCCATGGCCCTCGGCGCCCAGGGGGCGTGGACCGGCTCGATCTGGCTCACCTGCGCCGAGTCCGACACCCAGCCCTGGGTCGTCGAGAAGCTCCTGGCCGCCGGCTACGGCGACACCGTCCGGTCCCGGGCGATGACCGGCAAGCCCGCCCGCCAGCTCCGCACCGCCTGGACCGAAGCCTGGGAGCAGGAGGACGGCCCCGCTCCCCTCCCCATGCCGCTCCAGGGCCTCCTCTACGCACCCGCCGCCCACCGCTTCAGCCGTGTCCAGAACATGGCCCTCTCCGGAAGCCCGGTCGGCCAGATCGTCGGCCTCATGGACAAGGTCCGCCCCGCCAAAGACGTCGTCTACGACATCGTCGAGGAGTGGATCGAGACGACGCAGAACATGGCGTCGATCTTTCCCCCGCCTGAACGGCGGCCCCTTGCGGCGGGTCAGGTCGTAGGGCGTCCGACGGACCGAGTCGACACGAACTCGTCCGCTGTTGCGACCACGTGATCGATGTCGTCATCGGTCAGGCCGTGGTTCGAGGGCAGCACGACGCCGTGCTCCATGACGCGGTCGGTGTTGGGGAGTCCGGCGTCGGGCTGGCGGTGGGCGATGTCCTTGAAGCCGGGTTGGCGGAGGACGTTGCCGGTCCAGACCATGCGGGTGTCGACGCCGTGGGATTCCATGTGCCGTTGGAAGTCGGCGCGACGGATGCCGGACCCCTCCCGGATGAGCAGGGGGAACATGTGCCAGGCGGTGTCCAGGCCCTCGAGCTGGCGGGGTAGGTCGAACGCATCCGGCCACTGGGCGAAGCCCTCGCACAGGCGGGCGAAGTTGCGCCGGCGGGCGGCCAGGTTGGCGGGGAGCTTGCGCAGCTGGACCTCGCCGAAGGCGGCGCTCAGTTCGGAGGGTTCGAAGTTCCAGCCGACCTCGTCGAAGATGAACAGGTTGTCGTACTCGAGGTCACCGTCGATCTCGCTGAAGAAGCGACGGTCGACGCCCTTCGTCGATCCGTAGAGCTGGACCTCGGAGCGGCGGCCCCAGCGGCGCAGGAGGAGCGCCCGGTCGGCCAGGTCGGGGTCGTCGACGCACACCATCCCGCCGGTCCCGGCCGCGGTGATGATGTGGCTGAGGGCGAAGCTCGTCACCGAGATGTCCGAGCGGGTGCCGGTCGGTGTGCCCCGCAGGGTGGCGCCGAGGGCGTCGCACGAGTCCTCGATCACCAACAGGCCGTGGGCGTCGGCGATGGCCCGCAGGCGGTCCCAGTCCGGGGCGTTGCCGATGAGGTTCGGGGCCAGGATCGCCTTCGTGCGGGGGCCGATCATCGCCTCGACCCCCTCGACGTCGAGGTTGTACGTGTCCCGCTCGACGTCGACGAACACCGGCACCAGGCCGCCCCGCACGAGTGGTGCGATGTCGGTGGAGAAGGTCAGCGGGGAGGTCAGGACCTCGTCGCCCGGTTCCAGGCCCAGCAGCTCGACAGCCAGGTAAAGGGCCGACGAGCCGGAGTTGACCATGATCCCCCGGGCCTTGCCGAAGAGCTCGGCCACGCCCTGCTCGAAGCCCCGCACGTGCTTGCCGATGCGCAGCGCCGTCGGCCCGCCCCGCAGGACGTCGAGGACGGCCTCGATCTCCTCGTCGTCGTGGACCGACCCGGCGTACTCGATGCGGCGGACCTCGCCCATCACGTCCCCAGCAGGTCGAGGCTGATCAGCGTCTGACCGGTCAGCTCGGGGCCGCAGTCGCAACAGACCAGGGCGCCGGCGACCATGTCGTCCATCGATTCGTACATGTCGTCGTCGAGGGCGTCGCCGAGGTGGGCGTCGGCCCCCTCGGAGTGCACGGCGGCGCGGGGCTCGACCGTGTTCACCCGCACACCGGTCCCGATCAGCTCCTCGGCGAGCGCGTTGGTCATGCGGTTGAGCGCCGCCTTCGACGCCCCGTAGATGCCCAGCGTCGAGCCCATCGCGTTCTCGGCGAAGGGCGGGCCGGGTCGGGACGTGGCGCTGCCGGACGAGAGGTTGACGATCCACCCCTCGCCTCGCTCGACCATCCCCGGGACGACCGCCTGGGCCAGGTCCAGCGGCGCGTGGACGTTGACCTCGAAGATCAGTCGCCGGCGCTTCAGCGGGAAGTCCGCGAGCGGCTGGTAGATCGCGGCCGCCGCGTTGTTGACGAGGATGTCCAGCGGTCCGCCGAGCCCGGCCTCGGCCTCGGGCACCACCCGGACCCGGTCCTCGGCATCGGCCAGGTCGACCGTCGTCACGACGACCTTCCCCCCGTGGGCCGACATGGCTTCGGCCGTCGCCTTCAGCGAGCCGGGCAGGGTCGGGTGGGCGTCGAGGGTGCGGGCGCAGATGGCCACGTCGGCCCCCTGGTGGGCGAGCTCGAGGGCGAGCGCCGCCCCGATCCCCCGGCTGGCCCCGGTGACCAGCACCCGCCGCCCCTCGAACCTCCCGTTCTGGGTACTGGATCCGGTCACCAGCGACCGCCCGCTGGTCCCAGAACGCAACGCCGTCCGTTCTGGGTACTGGATCCGGTCACTGGCGACCGCCCGCTGGTCCCAGAACGAGGGTTGTCGACGCTCACGGGCGGTGGAACCCGGGGCTGGTGGCGTCGCCGGGGATGGCGTCCAGCGGCTCGGCGATCTCCTCGTGGGTGGGGCCGACCCGGGCGGCGAGCTCGCCCAGCGCGGCGAGGTCGAAGCCGTAGACCTCGGCGGCGTTGCCGGCCAGCAGCTTCTGGAGCTCGACCGGGTCGGTGTCGGAGAAGGACCGCCGCAGCAGCTCACGGGTGTACGGGCCAGCTGGCCTCGTAGTGCGGGTAGTCGCTGCCCCAGAGGTAGTGGTCGACGCCGATGGTGTGGCGGGCCTGGGCGTCGACCGGGCTGGGGAAGCTGGCGCCGACGTACACGTTGCGGTGGAAGTACTCGCTGGGCGACAGCGGAAGGACGTCCTCGGGGGCGTACCTCAGCTCGCCGATGCGGCCGGTCTTCACGGCCTGGGCGTGGAAGCCGTCGAGTTGGGCGAGCGTCGGCCCGATCCACGACGCCCCCTGCTCGGTCAAGACGAGCTTCAGCCTGGGGAAACGCTCGAACACCCCACCGACCAGCAGGTGGGTCAGGGTGCGCCGGGACCAGAAGGCGGTCTCGGAGATCCACACCATGCCCGCCGCCTTGTGCGGCCCGTAGTCGGGGGCGCCGCTGCCGGAGTGGTGGTTGACGACGACGCCCCGCTCCTCGCACGCCGCCCACAGCGGGTCGTAGTGCTCGGCGTACAACGGCTCGAGGTGGGCGACGTCGGGCGGCACGGCCGGCAGCAGGACCCCGCCCCGCAGCCCGTTTTCGGCGGCGAACTGCACGTCGGCGATCGCCTCGTCGAGATCGTTCAGGAACAGCTGGGCGATCCCCGCCCGGCGCTCGGGGTGGCGCCCGCAGAAGTCGGCCAGCCAGCGGTTGTGGGCGCGGATGCCCGCCGTCCGCCTCGGCAGCTCGTCCGGGGTCGGCGGGCGGGCCACCAGCGCGCCCGTGGGGAAGAAGGGCGGGACGGTGTTCGGGAACGTGACCTCCCCGACGATGCCGTCGGCCTCCTGCTCCTCGATGCGGCGGTCGTCGTCCCAGTTCCGGGTGCGGCCGTCGCCCTGCAGGTCCCGGTACGGGTTCTTGTAGCCACCCCGCCATGCGTCGAACTCGTCCCGCCACGCCGGGTCGAGGTACTCCCGGTAGGTCTCGTGGTTGGCGCCGGCGTGGCAGTCGGCCGAGATGATCGTGTACCGGCTCACAACTTGAACACCCGCATGGCGTTCTCGCGCAGGAAGGGCGCCCACACGTGGTCCCGGAACGGGACCTCGGGGAGCTCGGAGAAGATGCGCTCGAGGCTCAGCCCCATGGGGTAGTAGCCGGCGTACATGACCTTGTCGGCGCCCCGGGTGTTGGCGTAGTCGACGATCGCCTGGGGGTAGTACTTGGGGGCGAAGGCGCTGGTCATGTAGTGCAGCCCCGGCCACTTGAGCATCAGCTTGACGGCCAGCGCCTCCCAGGGCTCGGCCCCGTGGCGCATCACGATGACCAGGTCCGGGAAGTCGTAACAGACCTGGTCGAAGTGCATGACGTCCTGCACGTGACTGGGCAGGCGGGGCCCGGCGATGCCCGCGTTGGCGATGATCGGCAGGCCGAGGTCGATGCACGTCTGGTAGATCGGGTAGTAGCGGCGGTCGCTCACCGGCACCGGCGGGTTGCAGCCCGAGGGGAACGTGGTGACGGCCTTGACGCCGTACTCGTCGTGCGCCTCGCGGATGCGGTGCACCGCCTTCGTGATCTGGTTCGGGTCGACCTCGACGCTGCCGACGAACCGGTCGGGGTGATCGGCCAGTGCCCGCTTGGTGACGTCGGCCCCGATGCCCACCAGGCCCTTGTCGATCCCGTACCGGTCCATCTCCCCGAGGGTGATGGCGACGGCGTCCTCCTCGGGCTCCTTGTGGTTGGGGACCTCCTTGAACATGTACTCGGCCGGGAACTCCATCTCGGTCGACGCCTCGTCCCGGAGGTTCGCCTTCATGAAGTCGTAGTGGCGGCGGGCGTCCTCGGCGGGGAAGCCGATCATGAGGTCGACGACCCCGATGTCGGTCGGCATGGGCATCAGGCGGATCTCCTGTGGTCGGGGCCCGGGCGGTACTGCACCGAGCGGAGGTCCTCGACGAAGCGGTCGAGGAGGTGGGCGAACTGCTGCTGGTCGTCGTCCGACCAGGCCGCCAGGACGTCGGCCATGTGGCGGTCCTGGACCTCGGCGAGGCGGGCCCGCACCCGTCGGCCGGCGGTGGTGGCCAGGAGCTCGGTGACCCGCCCGTCGCCGGCGCGGGACCGCCGCTGGACCAAGCCGTCGGCCTCCAGCACCTTGACCTGGCGGCTGGTGGCCCCCGGGTCCATGTCGGCCCGGGCGGAGAGGTCGCTCAGGCTCAGGGGGCCCTCCTCGACCAGGCGATGGAGCAGGACGAGGCCGGGCGGGCTGACGTCGACACCGGCGGCGGCGGCCTGGCCGGCTTGGACGCGCCGGCTGGCGCCGAGCCGGAACAGGCGCCCCAGCGGCGCGCTGATCGCCTCGAAGCCACGGTCCGCCATCGGCTCCGACGGTAGGTCAGATGCTTGACTGAGTCAAGTTGTTCTGAGGGGGTCGATCGTGAGCCCACCAAGGAGCGCGGTGGCCAGGAGGAGCACGCCGCCCGTCGCCGCCGGTGACACGTCGTCGACCTCGTCCCACGCCAGCTCGTAGGCCAGCGCGGGGCGGTCCGGCGTCGCCTGCAGCACGCCGAGGACGCGTCGGTCGGTGACCACGACCGGCCCGGCGCCCGCGGCCAGGGCGAGCAGTCGGGCCTGCGGGTCGGCCGAGCCCCGCAGCGGCTGACCGTCGACGGCCCCGACGGCGCCGTGGACCCGGACGAGGGCGTGGCCCCGCCACCGCTCTCGCTCGTCGCCGACGACGGGCACTGCGCCGTCGCTCCAGGCCAGCCGGGGGCACAGCGAGGCCAGCTCCGGTGGTGCGAGGGCGTCCAGCGTGGTCCGGATGCTACGTATCAGTCTGTCGACGGTCGAGTAGCAGCCGGGGATCGTCACCCGGTGGTCGACGGCGAGCTGCAGCGCACGGTGGGCGAGAACCTGCGCCGGCTCCGGCTGGAGCGGGGGTACTCACAGGAGGCCTTCGCCGACGAGCTCGGCTTCCACCGCACCTACATCGGCGGGGTCGAGCGGGGCGAGCGCAACCTCACCCTGCGCACGGTCGAGCGCCTGGCCGACCTCCTCGACGTCGAGCCGATCGAGCTGTTGACCGTCACACCCCCGCCGTAACGTCAACGCCCCGCTCCCCCGGCGAGACGACGCGGAAGGTGCGTCGACATGGATCCGATCGACGAGCTCCGGGCGGAGGTCCGCGCCCTCCGGGACGAGGTCCGCACCCGGCGGGTCGTGGTGGTGGACGCCGCCGGTCGGCCGCGGGTCGTCCTGTCGGCGGACCCCGGCGTCGGCACCGTGCGGGTGGACGCCGCGGGCGGTGACCCCAGCGTCGAGCTCTACGCCGTCGACGCCATCGAGGCCGACGGACCCGAGGTGGGCCTCGCCCTGGTGGCCGACGGCGAGGTGGTCACGTCGGTCCGGCACGGGCCCCGACCCCGGGCGATGTGACGGAGGGTGACGTTGTGCGCGCTCACGGTTACCATTCGACCCGTCGATACCTCATCGATGAGACCCCGGGCAACGGGACGGCCGCTCACCGTGCCGGGGTCGAGCAGCGAGGACGCCCCGTCCCCACTCGACCCGGTCGCCTCCGTCTTCGCGGCCGCCCGGCTGCTCATCGTGGACGACCAGGAGTCGAACGTCCTCCTCCTGGACCGGCTGCTTCGCTCGGCCGGCGCCCGCGAGATCCACCGCCTGACCGATCCCCGTCAGGCCGTGTCCCGCTGCCTGGAGCTGCGGCCGGACCTCGTCCTCCTGGACCTCCACATGCCCCACCTCGACGGCGTCGCCGTGCTGCGGGAGCTCCAGGCGGCGCTGCCCGACGACGTCCACCTGCCGGTGCTGGTGCTGACGGCCGACACCACCGACGCCGCCCGCCACCGGGCGCTCGACGCCGGCGCCAAGGACTTCCTGACCAAGCCCCTGGAGCGCTCCGAGGTGCTCCTGCGGGTGCGCAACCACCTGGAGACGGCCGCCCTTCACGCCCAGGTCCGGGCCGAGAACCGCCGCCTCCAGGCCGAGCTGGCCTGCCGCGAGCGGGCCGCCCGGCTCGAGGAGGAGGAGCGGGCGCGCCGCCGGGAGCGCATCCGCCAGGTGCTCGACCGGGACGCGTTGGAGATGGTCTTCCAGCCCGTGGCCCACCTGGAGACCGGCGAGATCCGGGGCGTCGAGGCCCTGGCCCGGTTCCGCTCGGTCGAGTCCCGCCCGCCGGACGCCTGGTTCGCCGAGGCCGCCGACGTGGGGATGGGGACCGAGTTGGAGCTGGCCGCGGTGCGGGCCGGGTTCCGCCGCTTCCCCGACCTGCCGCCGGGCGTGCTGATGGCCGTGAACGTGTCGCCGCAGGTCGCACTCAGCGACGAGTTCGAGGCGTGCATGGCCGAACAGGTCCCGAAGGACCGGATCGTCATCGAGCTCACCGAGCACGTGCCGGTCGACGACTACGACGCCCTCGTGGACCGCCTCGGCCAGTTCCGGTCCGAGGGCGTGCTGGTGGCCGTCGACGACGCCGGGGCCGGGTACGCCGGGCTCCACCACATCGTCCACCTCTGCCCCGACGTGCTGAAGCTGGACCGCGAGCTGACCGTCTCCATCGAGTCGGACCCGGCGAAGCGCGCCATGGCGGCCTCGATGGTCCACTTCGCCAAGGAGATCGGGGCCCACCTGGTGGCCGAGGGCATCGAGACCCAGGCCGCGCTCGACACGCTGGTCGGCCTCGGCGTCACCCACGGGCAGGGCCACCACCTGGCCCGCCCCGGCCTCCTGCCGCTGGGCAGCGCCCGTCTGGACCTCCGCTCGTCCGCCGGGAGGAACGGACATGACTGACCAACCGGACCGGGCCTTCTACGAGGCCCTCATCGGCACCAGCCCCCTGGTCGTCTTCCGGGTGGCGGCGGACCCGCTCGCCGTCACCTACGTCAGCGGGAACGCTCGGCGCGTGCTGGGCTGGGGCGCCGACGAGGTGTCGTCGCCGGACTGGTCCTGGAACGACCGCATCCACCCCGACGACCTCGAGAACGCGCAGCTCGCGCTGGCGGCGTTCATCCAGGACCCGGAGCGGAGCGCGTCGGCCATGTTCCGGCTGCAGGTGCCCGACGGCGGGCACCGGTGGGTGTTCGCCCGCCTGCGCCGGGACCCCGCCGGCGGCGACGGCTTCGCCGGCTTCCTGCTGGACGTCCACGAGCGGGTCGTCGCCGACGTGGAGGCCCAACGGCAGCGGGACCGGGTCGAGGCCGAGATCCGGGCCTCCGAGGTCTTCCTCGACTCGATCGTCGAGAACCTCCCCAACATGGTCTTCGTCAAGGACCCCGGGGACCTGCGCTTCCTCAGCCTGAACCGGGCGGGCGAGGAGCTGATCGGCCGGAACCGCACCGAGCTCATCGGCAAGACCGACCACGACCTCTTCCCGCCGCACCAAGCCGACGCCTTCGTCCGCGCCGACCGCGCCGTGTTGGACGGAGGCCGCCTCCACGACATCCCCGAGGAGGAGATCGAGACCGCCCACAACGGCCGCCGCGTCCTCCACACCCGCAAGATCCCCGTGCCCGGCCCGGACGGTGAGCCCGTCTACCTGCTCGGGATCTCCGAGGACATCACCGACCGCCGGAGCGCGGACGATGCTCTGCGGCGGGCGAAGGAGGACGCCGAGCAGGCCAACCACGCCAAGAGCGAGTTCCTGTCGCGGATCAGCCACGAGCTGCGCACGCCGCTCAACTCGATCCTGGGCTTCGGCCAACTCCTGGAGCTGGACGACCTGAGCGAGTCCCAGGCCGAGGCCGTGACCCAGATCCTGAAGGGCGGCCGTCACCTCCTCGACCTCATCAACGAGGTGCTGGACATCTCTCGGATCGAGTCGGGGACGATGACCCTGTCGCTCGAGCCGGTGGCCCTCGACCAGATGATCGTCGAGTGCCTCGACCTGGTCCGGCCGCAGGCCCACGCCCGGGACATCGAGCTGCTGAACCTCGACGGAAGCCATCGCCACGTCCACGCCGATCGCCAGCGGCTGAAGCAGGTCCTGCTCAACCTGCTGTCCAACGCCGTGAAGTTCAACCGGGACGGCGGGACCATCACGGTCACCTGCGAGCACGCCGACGACTCGGCCACCGTCCAGGTCACCGACACCGGCCCGGGCATCCGCAAGGAGCTGCTCGACCGCCTCTTCACCCCCTTCGACCGGCTGAACGCCGACGCCACCGGCATCCAGGGCACCGGCCTGGGCCTCGCCCTGTCGCGGCGCCTGGTCGAGGCCATGGGGGGCACCATCGAGGTCACCAGTGCGACCGGGGTCGGGTCGACGTTCGCGGTCCGCCTGCCCGTGGGCCAGTCCGAGGTCGACGCCGACGACGAACGCCGTCACCACCCGCCCGAGCGCACCCACGAGGCGCCGACGACGACCACGATCCTCTACATCGAGGACAACCTGGCCAACCTGCGGCTGGTCGAGCGGATCGTCGGCCGTCGGCCGGGGGTGCGGCTGGTCTCGGCCCTCCAGGGCTCGATCGGCCTCGAGCTCGCGGCCCAGCACCAGCCGGACCTCATCCTCCTCGACGTCCACCTGCCGGACCTCGGCGGCGACATCGTCCTCCAGCGCCTGAAGGCGGACCCCGACACGGCGTCGATCCCCGTCGTGATGGTCTCGGCCGACGCCACCTCCCGCCAGATCCGCCGCTTCCGCCAGTTGGGAGCCGACGAGTACCTGACGAAGCCGCTCGACGTGCCGGCGTTCCTGGTCCTCCTCGACGAGCGTCTGGCGATCACCGGGGGGTGACCTACGATCCCGGGTCCTATGGGGGACCTCTTCCACGAAGAACGGCTGTACATCGACGGTGAGCGGGTCGACGCCGAGGGCGGCGCGACCTACGAGAACGTCAACCCGGCCACCGAGGAGGTCCTGGGCGTCGCCGCCGACGCCTCCGTGGGCGACATCGACCGGGCCATCGCCGCCGCTCGGCGGGCCTTCGACGAGACCGGCTGGTCGACGAACCTCGAGCTGCGGGCGCGTGTGCTGCGCCAGCTCCACGAGGCCCTGACGGAGAACCTGGAGGAGATCCGGGCGACCACGGTGGCCGAGGTCGGGTGCCCGGTGGCCCTGACCCACGGGCCGCAGCTCGACGCCCCCGTCGAGTTCCTCCCGTACTACGCCGACCTGGCCGAGACCTACGCCTGGTCGGAGGACCTCGGTGACGCCGAGCCCATGGGGATCCCGTCGCACCGGTGGATCGAGCGCGAGCCGGTCGGCGTGGTCGGCGCCATCACCGCCTGGAACTTCCCCCACCAGCTGAACCTGGCCAAGCTCGCCCCGGCACTGGCGGCGGGGAACACCGTCGTCCTGAAGGGCGCCCCCGCCACCCCGTGGGCCGCACTGACCCTGGGCAGGCTGTTCGACGAGCACACCGACCTGCCCCCCGGCGTGGTCAACATCATCAGCTCTGGCCAGAACGACATCGGTGAGGCGATCACCACCGACCCCCGGGTCGACCTCATCACCTTCACCGGCTCCACGGCCGTCGGGAAACGGATCATGGCCGCCGCCGCCGACACCGTGAAGAAGGTGTTCCTCGAGCTCGGCGGCAAGTCGGCGCTGATCGCCCTCGACGACTGCGACCTCGCTTCGGCCGCGGCGATGGGCGCCTTCGGCGTCTGCACCCATGCCGGGCAGGGGTGCGCCATCCTCACCCGCCTGCTCCTGCCCCGCTCCCGCTACGACGAGGGAGTCGATCTGGCGAAGTCCATGCTCGAGTCGATGTCGTACGGCGACCCGACCGACCCCGCGAACCTCATGGGACCGCTCGTCACCGAGGTCCAGCGCGAGCGGGTGCTCCGCATGATCCGCGAGGCCGAGGAGGACGGGGCCAAGGTCGTCACCGGCGGCAAGGTGCCCGAGCACCTCGACAAGGGCTGGTTCGTCGAGCCCACGCTGGTCGTCGACGCCGACCCCGACAGCCGGATCGCCCAGCAGGAGGTCTTCGGCCCGGTGCTGACGATCATCCCGTACGAGGACGAGGACGACGCCGTGCGCATCGCCAACAACTCGATCTACGGGCTCTCGGGTGGCGTGATGTCCGGCGACAACGAGCGGGCCAAGGCGGTCGGCCGCCGCATCCGAGCCGGGACGCTGATGATCAACGGCGGCGTCTACTACGGGGCCGACGTCCCCTTCGGCGGTTACGGCCAGTCGGGCGTGGGTAGGGAGATGGGCGTGGCCGGCTTCGAGGAGTACCTGGAGATCAAGTCCTTCGCCGAGCCGGCATGACCGAGGTCCTCCTCTTCCACCATGCCCAGGGCCTGACGCCCGGCGTGGAGGCGTTCGGGGAGGACCTACGGGCGGCGGGTCACGAAGTCCATGTCCCCGACCTGTACGAAGGGCGAACGTTCGACGACCTCGACGCCGGCGTCGGCCACATGCGCGAGCTGGGCGACGCCGTGATCGAGCGGGGCCAGCAGGCGGCCGACGACCTGCCCATCGACCTCGTCTACATGGGCATGTCCATGGGCGGGATGCCGGCGCAGATGCTGGCCCAGACCCGGGGCGGGGCGAAGGGGGCCGTGCTCCTCCACACCGCCATCCCCCTCGACGAGTTCGGCGGCGTCTGGCCGTCCGGGCTGCCCCTGCAGATCCACACGGCAGCCGACGACGACTGGGGCGACGTCGACGTCGCCCGCGAGCTGGAAGCCGCCATCGACAGCGCCGAGCTCTTCGTCTATCCGGGCGACGCCCACCTCTTCACCGACCGCAGCCTCCCGGCCTACGACGAGGGCGCGGCCGTCCAGGTCCGCGACCGGGTGCTGGACCTGCTCGAGCGCGTCGGTTGACGGCTGTCGCTCCGTCGGGGACGGCCCGCCTCGCCTACGACGCCGTCGGCGACGGCCCCGCCGCGCTGCTCCTGCATGCCGGGGTCAACGACCGGCGCTCGTGGCACCACGTGATCGACGACCTCTCGCCCACCCGCCGGACCATCGCCTACGACCGGAGGGGCTACGGCGAGACGACCTACGAGGCCGAGACGCACTCGGAGGTCGACGACGCCGTCGCCGTGCTCGACCACGCCGGTGTCGACGGGCCGGTGTCGGTGGTCGGCTGCTCGATGGGCGGCCGGCTCGCCATCGACCTCGTCCTCGCCCACCCGGAGCGGGTCGACCGTCTGGTGCTCATCGGCGCCGGCTGCCGCGGCGCCCCGGAGCCCGACCTCCAGCCGGAGCACGAGATGGAGCTCGAGCGGGCCATCGAGCTCGCCGACGACGCCGGGGACCTCGACACGGTCAACCAGCTGGAGGCGTGGTTCTGGCTCGACGGCCCGTCCGCCCGTGAGCACCGGGTGTCCGGACCGACGCGGGAGCTCTTCCTGGAGATGAACGGCATCGCCCTGCGGGCAGCACCGGCCGGTGACGAGGTCGAGCTGCGGACGGCCTGGGACCACCTCGACGAGATCACCATCCCCACGCTGGTCCTCGTCGGCGAGCTGGACATCGACGAGGCGTTCGACACCGGTCAGGGCCTCGCCGAGCGCATCGCCGACGCCCGCTTCGTGATGCTCGAAGAGACGGCCCACGTGCCCCATCTGGAGGGTCACGCCCACTGCCGGGAGCAGATCCGGGCGCACCTGTCGTCCTAGGCAACTTCGCCGATGACGGCGACGGAGGCCAGTCGTACGGTCGGCGGGGATGAGCAGCACGACGCGCCCATCGGTCCGGGACGCGGCAGCCCGGCTGGCCGAGCACGGCCTGGAGGCGGCAGCCGCCTACGACCGCCCGGACCTGGCCGCCTCGCTGCAGGACCTGCACGCCACGGCGACCCTGCAGACCACCCGGGTTCTGGTCGCCGGCGAGTTCAAGCAGGGCAAGAGCAGCCTGGTCAACGCCCTGGTCGGTGAGGACGTCTGCCCGGTCGACGTGGACGTGGCGACGGCCGTGGCCACCGCGGTCCGCTTCGCCGACGAGCCCGAGGTCGTCGCCCTGTCGGTCGGTGACGACGGTGAGGAGGTTCGGCGTCCGGTGGACCCCGCCGACGTGGCGGCATGGGTCACCGAGCTGGGGACGGCCGCCGACCCCGACATCCGAGCGGTAGAGGTCGGGTCTGCCGGCCGAGACCCTGCGCCACGGCGTCGAGCTGGTCGACCTGCCCGGCGCAGGTGGGCTCGGCTCCTTCCACGGGGCCGCCACCCTGGCCGCCCTCCAACAGGCCAGCGGGATCGTCTTCACCTCCGATGCCGTCCAGGAGCTGACGGCGACCGAGCTGGCCTTCCTCGCCGATGTCGCCGATCGCTGCCCGACCGTGGCCTTGGCGAAGACGAAGATCGACATCCACCCGCACTGGTCATCGATCGTCGAACGGGACCAGGCGAACAGCAGGGGTCGCGCGGCCACGGTCGTCGGGGTCTCCGCCGAGCTGGCCCGGAAGGCCGAGGAGAGCGCCGACGAGGAGCTGCTGGACGAATCCGGCCTCCCCGCGCTGTGGTCGTGGCTGGTGGACAACGTGGTCGCCGGGGCCGACCGGCGACTGGCCGAGCGGGTCAGCGCCCAGGTCCTGGACGTCTGCGCCCAGCTGCGAGCGCCCTTCGACGCCGAGCGGGCGGCGCTGGACGACCCCGGCCGGCGGGCCGAGCTGGAGGAGCGGCTCCGGGCCGCGACCGCAGAGGCCGATCGGCTGCGGGCCGCCGCCAGCCGCTGGCAGCAGGTCCTGACCGACTCCTTCACCGACCTCGCGGCCGATGCCGACCACGACCTGCGGCGCCGGGTCCGCGACCTCATCACCCGCAACGAGGAGGTCATCGACGGCTTCGACCCCGCCGACGGCTGGCAGGAGTTCGAGCCCGTGCTCCGGCGGGAGGTTGGCGCGGTCGTGGCCGACCACTTCGCGGCGATCCACGACCGGGTCGCGGGCGCCGCCCGCCAGGTGGCCGAGGTGTTCGCCGAGGACGCCGACGTGGTCGACGAGCTGCTGCGCACTGCACCCGCCCCGGGACCGGGAACGCAGGTCCCCGGGGGGTCGGTTCCGGCGCCCGGCGACGGATCGACCGCCCGCCGCCTCGGCGTCGGCGGCCAGGTCATGGCGTTGGCCAAGGGCTCCTACAGCCCGTCGCTGATGTTCGGCTTCCTCGGGGGGATCGCCGGGATCACGATCGCGGCGCCCGCCCTCCTCGCCGTCGGCCTCGTCGCCGGCGGTCGGGGCCTGAAGACGGAGAAGAAGCGTCGGCTGGTCGCTCGCCAGGCCCAGGCGAAGGCCTCGGCCCGCAAGTTCGTCGACGAGGTGATCTTCCAGGTCGGCAAGGACTCACGGGACGAGGTGCGCCGGGCCCAGCGGGCGCTCCGGGCCCACTTCGCCGCCCGAGCCGACGAGTTGGTGCGCTCGGCGTCGGCCGCCCTGACCGCCGCCCAGCAGCGCCAGCCGGGACGCCGACACCACGGTCCGGCGGACCGACCTGGAGGCCGAGATCGAGCGCATCGAGTGGCTGGCCGACCTCGCCACCCGGGTGCAGGCCGCCGTGCAGGCGCCGCCGTGACCGACGTACAGGCACCGGCCAGCCCGCTGGCGGCCCGGGTCCGGACCCTCGTCGGCCACGCCCGGGCGACCTACGCCGGGCAGCCTGAGCCCGAGGCCGTCCTCACCGACCTCGAGCGACGCCTCGGCGAGCCACTGCGGGTGGCCGTCGCCGGTCGGGTGAAGGCGGGCAAGTCGACGCTGCTGAACGCCCTTGTCGGCCAGCCCCTCGCCGCCACCGACGCCGGCGAGTGCACCCGTCTGGTGACCTGGTACCGGCACGGCCCGAGCTACCGGGCCTTCGCCGAGGGCAGGGACGGGACGCTCGAGCCCGTCGCCCTCCATCGGGGAACAGACGCCGTCGAGATCGACCTCGGCGGCCGACCACCGGAGTCGGTCGAGCGGCTCGTCGTCGAGTGGCCGGCCTCACTCCTCACCTCGGTCACGCTGATCGACACGCCGGGGCTGGGGTCCCTGTCGACCGAGGTCTCGGCCCGCAGCGAGGTGCTGCTCGGGCCGGAGGAGGGCACGTCGCCCGCGGACGCCATCATCTACCTGGCTCGCCACCTGCACGGTGAGGACGTGCGCTTCCTGGAGGCCTTCCGGGACGACGACGCCGGTCGGCCGAGCCCGGTGAACGCCATCGGCGTGCTGGCCCGGGCCGACGAGATCGGCGGCTGCCGGGTCGACGCCCTGGAGGCGGCCGCCGGCGTCGCCCGCCGGTACCGGACCGACCGCCAGCTGCGTCGCCTGTGTCAGACCGTCATCCCCGTCGCCGGCCTGCTGGCCGAGGGGTCCGGCCGCCTCAGCGAGGTCGAGTTCCGAGCCCTCGGCCGCCTCGCCGAGGCCCCCGACGACCTGGTCGACGAGGTGCTGGTCTCGGTCGACCGGTTCGCCGGCCGCCCGGTCCCCGTCGACCTGGCCATGGAGGAACGGCAGCACCTGCTCGACCTCCTCGGCCTCTTCGGCGTCCGCCTGGCCCGCCACCTCCTGCGCACCGGTGCGGTGCGCACCGCCGCTGAGCTCGCCGCCGAGCTGCGGGTGCGCAGCGGCCTCGACGACCTCCGCCAGGCCCTGGCCACCCAGTTCTCCGCTCGAGCCAGCCTCCTCAAGTCCCGGGCCGGCCTCGCCACCCTGACCCGCCTCCTGCAGGACCATCCTCCCGACGACGGTGGTGTCCTCGCCACCGCCGTCGAGGAGGTCGAGTCCGGCACGCACGAGCTCGCCGAGCTCCGTCTGCTCCTGCTGGTCCGCAGCGGTGGTCTCGAGCTGACCGACGACGAGAGCGCCGAAGTCGAGCGCCTGATCGAAGGCGCCGGCCTCGCTCCCGCCGCCCGTCTCCGTCTCGCCCCCGATGCGGGACCCACCGAGGTCCACGACGTCGTCGCCACCTCCGTCGAGCAGTGGCGCCGCCGAGCCGAACACCCCCTCGCCCCACCCGACCTGGTCGCCGCCGCCCAGGTCGTGATGCGGAGCTACGAGGGCCTGCTGGTCGACGCCTGAAGCGGGTCAGGGCTCGAGCAGGTCGGGCAGGTCGGGCCCGTCGTCCACCGGCGTCTCGACCGCGGACGGCACGAGGGAGACCACGTCGGCGTCGTCCTCGACACCCACCGGGGGCTCGGGGTCCGGCGCTGTGGCGGCGAAGGGGTCCTCGTCGTCGCGGGTGGCGCCGACGTCGACCGACTGGTCCTCACCGGGGGTCACCACGCCGGCGCCCTGGCTGTCGGCGCCGGCGTTGACGTTGCCCGCACCGCTCCCCGACTCGACCTCCTGATCGGGGCGACCGAAGAGGGATTCGCCCAGCTCGGCGTGATCGGGGAGCTCGCCGGCGGGACCCACGACCTCGCTCTCGATCTCGGACGGGTCCGTCGTCCCGTCGCCCGGGTTGCGGCGGAGCCGGCCGAAGCGCGCCACGTCGGCGTCGAGCTGGTCCTGCAGGTCCTGCGGGAGCGGGGCGCGCTCGTCGGGGAGCGGGGACGGCGGCGGGTCGTGGGGCGGGTCGGCTTCGCCCGTCACCTCGTCCTCGTGGTCATCTTCGTCCTCGTCGTCCTCGGCCGGTGGGGGGATCGACCCCTCCGCCGGCACGTCCTCGTTGTCCTCCGTCGGTGCATACGGACCGTGGGCCTCCTCCTTCTCCCTGGAGGGCTGGAAGGCTTGGTCGAACTGGCTCCGGATCTCCTGTTGGGGACCGATGAACACGCCGTTCCGGTCCTCGAACTCCTCCTTGGTGTCGGGCCCGATGAAGTCCTTCTCGCGGCCCACCGACGGCTTCCCGTTGGCAGGGCTGGCGTTGCCCTGGTCGCTGGGGCCGCTCAGGCCGATGTCCCGTCCGAGCTTGCCCTCGGCGCCGGCGAGGAAGGAGGTCAGGGGATCGCTGTCGGCATCCCCCGGCTGGTCGAGGAGGTCGAACAGCCCGGCGTCTCGGGCCTCTGGCCGCTCCCCCGCCGGCGGGCCCGCGGCCGCCTCCCCGCCGCCGAGCAGGTCCGCACCGGGCGCCGCCTTGCGCACGTCGTCCCGGCCGGGGCGGCCACCCAGGCCGGCGGCGTCGGCGTCCTCCGCTGGCGGCGCGGCGGCCGCCACGACCTCGTCGACGAGGCCGACGCCCACGCCCTCGATCCGAGCGTCCACCGCACCCGGCGAAGGCCTCGCCTCCTCCTCCTCCTCGACGACCGGCGGCCGGGCCCGGACCTCGGTCGCCGGTCCAGCACGCTTCGGGGTCTTGGCCATGGCTTGCTCCTCAGTCGGGGTCCCCGACGATCAGGTCGTCGGGGAGGTCGGGGCCGTCGTCGACACGAGCGGCGATCCTCGGCGGCAGGAACGACACGGCGTCGTCGTCGTCGGGAGGCGGCTCCTCGGCCTCGGCGGCCGGCTCGATCGGCGGTGGGCGGTCGAACGGGTCGTCATCGCGCTGCGGCCCCTCGAAGGAGGCATCGGCGTCGTCGCTCGGATCGATCACCCCACCTCCCTGGCTGTCGGCGCCGGGGTTGAACGAGCCGCCACCGCCACCCTGGTGGACGTCGAGCGGGGGCTGGCCGAACAGCGACTGGCCCAGCTCCTCATGGCTCGGCAACCGGACCGAAGGGTCCCGGACGTCGAAGCCGCTGTCGTCGGCCGGGTCCGTGTCGCCGCCGCCCGGCCTGGGCTGGAGGGCCCGAAGGTCGGCGAAGTCGCGCTCGAGCTGTTCCCGGAGGTCGTCGGGCAGCGGGGGGTTGTCGTCGGCCGGGGTCGTCTCGACCCCGGACCCCTCCTCCGGTTCCTCCTCGTCATCATCGGGCTCGTCATCGTCGGGCTCGGGTTCCGGCTCCTCCTCGGGCTGGTCCTCGACCGCCTCCTGGTACTCCTCGTACTCGTGCTCGAGTGACGCCACGGTGTCCGGGTCGGTCACCTCGTCGCCGTTCTCGTCGGTCCAGGTGCCGTCGTCGTCCCGGTGGTACTCCCCGGACTCGCCACTGGGGTTGGTCGGGCCGTAGTAGTCGAACCCGCCGTCGTCGCTGTCCTCCTCGTCGTCCGCGGGCGGGGTGCTGTCGGACGGTGTCGACGAGCCGCCACCGCCACCACCGCCGCCGTCCCCGTCCCCGTCCCCACCGGGCGGCGGGTCCTCGGGGTCGTCGCTGCCGCTGATCACGTCGTCGTCGTGCGGCTCGTCGTCCGCGGGCTGGTCGTCGGGCGGCGCCTCCCCGGGGCCGTCGCTGCCGCCGGTCACGTCGTCCGAGTGGGCCTCGTCGGGCGGCGGTCCCCCGTCGGGCGGCGGGGGCTCGGGGCCGTCGGCCCCGCCCCCGTCGCCGGACCCACCCCCACCCGGACCGCCCGGCACGCCGTCAACCGGCGGCGTCCCCGCGTCGCCACCACCGGGATCCGACCCCTCACCGGAGCCCGAGCCCGACCCGCCCGGGCCGGGGGGCGTCGCCTCGTCCGGCTCGGGGTCGGGATCCGAGTCCTCGCCCCGGCGGCGCCCGGCGATCCGCTCCTCGAACGCCTGGTTCCGTAGGGCGGATCGCGCCCGGGCCAGCTCGAGGTCGGAGAAGTCGCTGATCGGCCGGTCCAGCACCGCCTCGATCACGGCGTCGTGCCCGGAGATGCGCTCGAACTCCGCCCGGTCCTTCGGGGTGAGCTTCGTGCCGGAGTCCTTGCCCAGGTGCGCCCTGATGAACTCGTCCTCGCCGATGTCCCGCACGGCGTCCAGCCGCTCGTCGTCGGTGAGCTCCTCGGGCTTCTTCGCCCCGATGACGCCCCGCGAGTGCCGGCGGATCAGGTCGTCGATGGCCTCCCGCTGGCTCACCGCCTGCAGCGCGTCCGCCCGGGCCAGAGCCGCCTCGTCGTCCAGCGCGTCGGCGTCCTCCCCCGCCTCCTGCACCCGCAGCCGGGCCTCGACGAGGTCCTCCTTGGTCTTGGTCCTGGTCTTCGCCATCGTGATCTCCTTCCTGGGTCGGTCAGGCGGGCGTCGGCAGCTCGGCGCAGTTGCCGGTGCCCTCGGCCACCTGGCCGGTGGTGTCGCCGATCAGCACGCACACCGCGGTGCGGCTGTCGGCGATCTCGTCAGCGGTGAACCCGCGTTGGCCCTGCTCGTTCTCGCCCTGGAACGGGGAGTTCGCGCTCCAGTCCCGCCACTCGGCGGTGCGGTCGGTGACCGAGTCGGCTTCGTCCTCGGTGATCTCGGTGAGGAAGAAGACCGGCACGAGGTCGCCGCCGAGATCGACGTCGTGGTCGGTGAAGGCGACCGAGAGCTCGTCGCCCTCGAACCCGACCTCGGTGATGCAGACCGCCGGGTCGCCCTCGGGCGGGCAGGCGGACACGAAGCCGCCGTCGTCACCGCCACCGGCGAGGGCGAAGGCGGCGATCCCGCCGACGACGAGCACGGCGGCCACGGTGAGCGCGATGAACAGGCCGCGGGCGCGACCGGCGGGCGGACGCGGCGGACGGCGTCGACGGGGGCCGTGCGGCCGGCGGCGGCAGGGCGGGCCGCGGCGGTTCGACGGGCGCCACCGGGGGCGGCGGGCTCGCCTCGACCGGTGGGGCGGGGGCAGGCGGGGGCGGGAGCGGTGGGGGCGCGGCGACCGTGGCCGGGACCCGCGACCGAGCCGCGACCCTGGCCGCACCGAGGGCGACGACGTGCTTGGGGTCGGCGTCGACCGCCACCGGTCGGCCGAGCTCGGTGCCCACCATCTCGGCGACCATCGGGATGCGGGACGAACCCCCGACCAGCAGGACGGCCGTGAGGTCCTCGGGCGCCACCGCCGCGCTCTGCAGGGCCCGCCGCAACGACTCGATCGTCTCCGACAGGGGCACGCGGATGAGGCCCTCGAACTCGACCCGGGTGATGCGGATCTCGGTCACCAGCCCGGGCAGGACCACGGGCACCGAGGCGTCGGCATCGCTGGACAGCGCCTCCTTCGCCTCGACGCACTCCTGACGGAGACGGGCCAGCGCGGTCAGCGTGGCGGGGTCGCCCGGGTCGAGGTCGGCCAACGCCGGCCCGATCGCGGCCCGCACCTGGGCCACCACCGCCTCGTCGAAGTCGATGCCGCCCAGGCGCTCGATGCCGTCGGGCGAGCCGACGATCTCGAAGCCCTCCCCCACCCGGCGAAGGACGGCGGCGTCGAACGTGCCGCCGCCGAGGTCGTAGACGGCCACCAGGGCGCCGTCGGCCAGGCGGTCCTGCGTGGCGTAGTGCACGGCGGCCGCCTCGGGCTCGCTGACCAGGACGACGCCGTCGAGGCCGGCGTGGCGGCAGGCCTGGTCCAGCAGGTCGAGCTTGTACGGGCCCCAGTTGGCGGGGTGGCAGACCGCCACCGCGTCGGCCGGACCGCCCTCGCGTTCGGCCACTGCGTCGAGCGTGGCCCGCAGCAGGCGTCCGGTCAGGGCATCGGCCGAGACCGGGACGCCCCCCAGCAGCAGCGGGGCCGGGTCCCCGAAGCGTCGCTTGAACTCGCGGGCCAGCCGCCCCGGTTCACCCAGGCCCCGGCGCACCGCGGCGTCGCCGGTGAGCAGGCTGTCGTCGTCGTGGAGGAACACGGTCGACGGCACCGCCGCCGACCGGTTGCCGAGCTGGACCGTCTCCGGCCGCCCGCCGTCCCGGAGGACCGAGGCGGCCGTGAACGTGGTGCCGAGGTCGATGCCGACCGCGTAGCCCACTCAGGTCACCGCGTCCGTCGAGTCGTCCCACAGGTCGCCGACGGCCTCCGCCACCTGCTCCAAGAAGTCGGGCTCGTCCTCCTCGCCGAGGATCTCGAGGGGGTCGTCCTCGACGGGCGGCGCCTCCACCACCGCGGCGGTGGGCTCCGGCACCAACGGCTCGTCGTCGATCGGGGCCGGCTCGACGCCGGCGTCGGTGGCGGTCGACGCCGCGTCGGCGGTGGGCTCGGTGGCACCCGTGGCGAACGGGGGTGCCTCGTCGAAGAGTGCTTCGGGGAACAGGATCGTGTTCGACGACCCGTCGACGATCTCGGCCACACCCCGGGGAGCAGCGGGTGCGTGCTCGTCGGGGGTGGCGGGCTGGGCCTCGGCGTCGGCCTCGGGGAGCAGGATCGTGTTCGACGTACCGTCGGCGATCGCCGCGGGCGGCGTCTCGTCCTCGTCGACAACCACGGGCTCGGCCTTGTCGTCCACGACCACGGGCTCGGCCTTGTCGTCCAGCACCACAGGCTCCTCGACGACCGGTGCCTCCTCCGCCGGTGGCTCGACGTTCCGGGTGTCGACCGCGTCGGGCTCCGGCGGCAGGACCGCGGCGGCCGGATCGGCCGTGGAGACCGCGGGCGGCGGTTCCTCGACGACCTTCAGCTCCGAGTCGGGGTCCGGCGGCCGCTCGTCGATCCGCACCAACGGGGGATCGGCGGGTGGCGCCTCGCCTTTGGGGACCACCGGCCCGTCGTCCAGCTCCTGCTTGTCGCCGAGGTCGACGACCCGGACCTCGCTGTCAGCCATCGGGACCCTCCGTTCGTTCTCCGGACCGTACGAAGGGGCCGTTCCGCCGTCATCGGCGAACTTGCCTAGAGATACCTACGATCTCGCCGCGTGTTGGTGGGACGGGATGAGCACCTCGACGCCGTTGACGCGCTCGTCGCCCAGGCCCGGGCCGGAGCGGGTCAGACCCTTCTCATCGAGGGCGAGGCGGGCATCGGCAAGTCCTCGCTGCTCGAGGCGTGCGCCACCCGGTGCACCGACCAGGGGTTCGTGCTCCTGGTCGGCCGGGGCGACGAGCTCGGCGCCACCCGCCCGTTCGCCCCGCTGCTCGACGCCATGGACGACAGCGAGCTCGGCGAGGAGGCCCGCCAGGTCGTCCGGGATCGGCTGGCCGGCGCCCCTCTCGCCCCGCTGGCCGTGCTGGAGAGCGACCCCGGCGTGCAGTCGCTGCTCATCGACGACCTCACCAACCGCATCGAGGCCCTGTGCGTCAACGGGCCGGTCGCCCTCTGCTTGGACGACCTCCACTGGGCCGACGCGTCGACGTTGGCCACCCTCGCCGTCCTGGTCCGGCGATCGGCGGACCTCCCCCTGCTCGTGGCCGCGGCCGCCCGGCGGGTGCCCCGGTCCGGCGAGCTGGCGGCGTTCGTGGCGCTCGTCGAAGGACCCGACGCCGGCGTGGTCGGCACCAGCATCGAGCTGACCCGGCTCGACGTCGCCGCCGTCGAGGCCCTCACCGCCGAGATCCTCACGGCCACGCCAGGCCCTCGGCTCCAGACCCTGCTGGCGGGCTGCGCCGGCAACCCGCTGCTGATCGTCGAGATGGTGGCCGCGCTCCGGGACGCCGGGCTGCTGGAGGGCGACGGGGTCGTCGACACCGCCGGTGAGCCCGGCGACCTGCGCCTGCCGACCACCCTGACCGAGACCGTACGGCGGCGCATGGCCCGCCTCGACGACCGCCTGCAAGCGGTGGCGACGCTGGCCGCCCTCCTCGGCACCCGGTTCACGCTGGGCGACCTGGCGACGGTGACCTCGCAGGCGCCGACCGACCTGTATCCGCTGGTGCAGACCCTGGTCGAGGCCCGCCTGTTCGTGGACGACGGGCGGACGCTCTCCTACCGGCACGACCTCGTGCGCGAGGCGGTGCTGTCGGCGCTGCCCGACAGCGTGCGCCTCGAGCTCCACCGGGGCATCGCCCACGCGCTGGAGGCGGCCGGTGCCCCCGTCGTCCGCGTGGCCGAGCAGCTCGCCCTCGGCGCCGCCCCGGGTTCGACCGAAGCGGTGACCGTCCTGTTGGCGGCGGCCGACGAGATCGCCCGCCAGGACCCCGCCGGCGCCGAGTCGCTCCTGCGCCGCGCCATCGAGCTCAGCGCCCCCACCGACCCGCGGCGCGACCTGGCGTCGGCCCGCCTCGTCGACGTCCTGGCCTGGGCCGGTCGCCTGACCGAAGCCGAAGCCACCGCCGCCGAGATCCTGTCCCGGCCCGTGGCGCCCGACGCCGAGATCGGCCTTCGGTCGGCACTGAGCCGCTCGCTCCTCCTGCTGGCCCGGCCCCACGAGGCGATTCCGCACGAGGAGCGGCTGATCGAGCTGCACCGGGAGCTGGGGCGCTCGACCGCCTGGCCGCTGGCCGAGTCGTCCGTGTGCCGGGTGTTCGGTCTCGACCTCGACGGCGCCATTCGGGAGGCCGAGGAGGCTGTGGCCCGGGGCGAGGCCGACGACGACGTGATGGCCGTGGTCCTCGGGCTCGCCGTTCGCTCCTTCGCCCGCACCGCCTCGGGAGACAGCGCCGAGGCCGTGGCCCTCGCCGAGCGGGCGGTCGAGCTGGCCGACGGCACCGCCGGGGGCGAGGGTCACCGGATCCACCCCCACCTCTTCCGGGGCATCGCCCTGCAGTCGCTGGGGGACCACGTCGACGCCGGTCGGGCACTGGCCCGTGGGCGTCTCCTCGGCGAGAGCCTGGGTGCGTCCTGGGCCCTGCCGATCTACCACTTCCTCACCGCCCTCGGGCACTGGGACCGGGGGGAGTGGGACGACCTGCTGACCGAGATCGACGCCGGGGTGACCCACAGCGAGGAGCGGGCGTTCTCCATCGGGCAGGCCTGGGCCTACGGGGTGGCCGGCCGGGTCCACGTCCACCGGGGCGAGCTCGACCTCGCCACCGGGCTGCTCGACCGGGGCGACAAACTCATCGCCGAGCGCGGCGCCCAGTTCGGCGTCGACTGGATCGTGCTGGCCCGGGCCCTGCTGCTCGAGGCCCAGGGGCGCCGGCCCGAGGGGCTGGACCTGCTGCACCTGGTGTGGGAGACGGCCGCCGGGCTGCAGGCGGCGGCCTCGCTGGTGCTGGTCGGCGGCGACCTGGCCCGGCTCGCCGTGGACTCGGGCGACGAGGTGATCGGGGCACGGGTCGCCGACGAGCTGCGCGGGCTGGCCGAGCGGACGCCCGGCGACCTCGTCGTCCGCGGCCGGGAGCGCCGGGCCCGTGGCCTGGTCGACCGGGACCCCGGCGCCCTCGCCGAGGCGTCGGTCGTGTTCGGCGAGCTCGGGCACCGCTTCGAGACCGCCGTCGTGCAGACGGAGCTGGCCGACCTGATCCTGGCTCAGGGCGACACCGCCGAAGCCACGAAGCACTTCGACGACGCGCTCGGCTGCTTCGACGACATCGGCGCCTCTCCCGAGGCGGACCGGGTGCGCACCCGGCTGGCCCGGCTGGCCCCGACGGCGAACCGCCCGCCGGCGCCTCGCCGGGCGGTTTCGGGCTGGGCGGCACTCACCCCGACCGAAAGCCTGGTGGTCGACGAGGTGTGTGGCGGCCGGTCGAACCCCGAGGTGGCCGAGCGCCTCGGCATCAGCCGACGCACCGTCGACGCCCACCTGCGGAGCATCTACACCAAGCTCGGCGTCAAGACCCGCCTGGCGCTGGCGGTCGCCCGCCACGAGCGGGACGAGGAGGACTGACCGGGGTCAGCCCTCGCCGGTGGCGACGGCCTTGGCCCAGCGGTAGTCGGCCTTGCCCGACGGGCTGCGGGTCACGGCGTCCACCAGGTGCAGCTCCCGCGGCACCTTGTAGCCGGCGATCTTGGTCCGGGCGTGCTCGACCAGCTCGTCGAGCGTCGGCTGCTGGCCCTCACGGGGAGCGACGACGGCGGCCACCCGCTGGCCGAAGCGCTCGTCGGGGACGCCGACGACGATGACGTCGAAGACCGCCGGATGGCTCTTCAGCGCCGCCTCGACCTCCTCGGGAAAGATCTTCTCGCCACCGGAGTTGATGCTGACCGACCCCCGCCCGTACAGCGTGATCATCCCGTCCTCGTCGACGGTGGCGAAGTCGCCGGGAATGACCCAGCGCTTGCCGTCGGCGTCGTGGACGAACGTGCGGGCCGTCTTCTCCTCGTCCCGGTAGTAGCCGAGCGGGATGCGCCCGGAGCGGGCGAGCAGGCCCTTGACCCCGGAGCCGGGCTCGACCGGGCGGTGGTCCTCGTCGAGCACGGTCGTCGAGTCGTTGAGCGCGAAGCGGGGTTGACCCTCGTCGGAGAACCCGATGCCGCCGCCGTTCGCTCCCGTCTCCGAGGCGCCGAAGGCGTCGGTGATGATCAGGTCGGGCCGGACGCGGGTGAACTGGTCCTTGACCCCTTGGGACAGGATCGCTCCACCGGAGCCGAGGGCGAAGAAGGCGGACAGGTCGTAGCCGTCGGGGTTGGCCTCCAGCTCGTCAGCCAGGGGGCGGGCCATGGCGTCACCCACGACGGTCATGGTCGTCACCTTCTCCCGCTCGACCATGCGCCAGATGGACGCGGGGTCGAACCGGCGGGAGGCGGCCAGGACCAGCGTGTTGCCGTTGTGGAAGCAGATGAACGACGCCCACTGCGCGGCACCGTGCATCAACGGCGCGGCGGTGGCCATGGTCATGGTGCCCGACGTGTCCTTGACCCGGTCGGCCAGGGCCTCCGGCGTCTCCGGCGGGTCGCCCATCCCCATGGCCGAGATGTCCATGGCCGCGTGGAAGATGTCCTCCTGGCGCCACATGACGCCCTTCGGCATCCCCGTCGTGCCGCCGGTGTACAGGATGTAGAGGTCGTCGCCCGACCGCTCGGGGAAGTCCCGATCCGGTGAGCCGGCGGCGAGGGCCTTCTCGTAGTCGTCGGTGGGCAGGCCCTCGGTCGACGCCCCCGACTCGTCGGCCACGGAGAGGAAGGCCCGCACGCCGGGGACCTGGTCGACGACGGCGGCCAGTGTCGGCGCGAACTCCTGGTGGTGGATGACCGCCGCCAGCTGGGCGTCGTCGAAGAGGTAGACCAGCTCCTCCTCGACGTAGCGGTAGTTGACGTTGATCGGGACCGCCCGGATCTTCCAGGCGGCCAGCATCCCCTCGATGTACTCGGTGCCGTTGTAGAGGAAGAGGCCGACGTGGTCGCCGGCCCCGATCCCCCGCTCCTGCAGGGCGTGGGCCAAGCGGGTGGCCCGCTCGTCGACCTCGGCGAAGGTCAGCCGCCGGTCCTCGGTCACGATGGCCGGGTGGTCCGGCACGGTGTCGGCCACCACCTCGAACGTGTCGGCGAACGTGAACGGTCGGCTTGCCATAGGAGGAAGTTACGCGGGCTTTCTCTGTCGTCCCGAATCTGACAGGGTGTCAGATAGCCCACGAACGCCGGATTGACCGGCGTCACGAACTCGACAGGGGGATGCGGTGAGCATCAACGGCGTTCAGGACCGCGACACGCTCTGGATCGGTGGGGACTGGGTCCCGTCCGACGGTGGCGGCACGATCGAGGTCATCTCGCCGCACACCGAGCAGGTGATCGCGACCACGCCCGAGGCGTCGACCGCCGACGTCGACAAGGCCGTCACCGCCGCCCGCAGCGCCCTGGAGACCGGGCCCTGGGCGACCATGGACCAGGCCGGCCGAGCCGAGATCCTCACCAACCTGAACGCGGCCCTCGGCGCCCGCGCCCAGGACATCGCCGAGACGATCACCGCCGAGATGGGCTCGCCCATCATGTTCAGCCACCTGGGCCAGGTCGGCGCCGCCCTGATGGTCGTCGACTACTTCGCCAACCTCACGAAGGACTTCGCCTTCGAGGAGGAGCGCCAGGGGATGCTGGCCAACGTCCTCGTGCGCCGCGAGCCCGTCGGCGTGGTCGGTGCGATCGTCCCGTGGAACGTGCCCCTCTTCGTCACGATGCTGAAGATCGCCCCGGCCCTGGCTGCGGGCGCCACCGTCGTCCTGAAGCCGGCGCCCGAGACGCCGCTGGACGCCTACCTGCTGGCCGAGGCCCTCGAGGAGGCCGGCCTGCCACCCGGCGTCGTCAACATCCTCCCTGCCGGTCGTGAGGTCGGCGAGCACCTGGTCCGCCACCCCGGCATCGACAAGGTCGCCTTCACCGGGTCGACGGCCGCCGGCCAGCGCATCGCCTCCATCTGCGGCGAGCAGCTGAAGCGCTACACGCTGGAGCTGGGGGGCAAGTCGGCGGCGATCATCCTGGACGACGCCGACGTCGACACCACCCTCGACAACCTGCTCAACATCGCCGGCCTGATGAACAACGGCCAGGCCTGCGTGGCCCAGACCCGGATCCTGGCCAGCCGCACCAAGTACGACGAGGTCGTCAACGGCCTGGCCACCCGCATGGAGGCCACCAAGGTCGGCGACCCGGCCGAGATGGACACCGAGGTCGGCCCGCTGGTGGCCGAGCGCCAGCGGGAACGGGTCGAGAAGTACATCGCCCAGGGCCAGGAGGAGGGCGCCGAGATCGTCGTCGGCGGCGGGCGGCCCGCCGACCAGGACACCGGCTGGTACGTCGAGCCCACGCTGTTCGCCAAGGTCACCAACGACATGCGCATCGCCCAGGAGGAGATCTTCGGGCCGGTCATCTCCGCCATCCAGTACGAGGACGTCGAGGACGCCGTGCGCATCGCCAACGACTCGACCTACGGCCTGTCGGGCTCGGTCTGGACGTCGGACACCGACGTCGGCCTGGACATCGCCAAGCGGATCCGCACCGGGACCTTCAACATCAACGGGTTCATGCTCGAGCCCTGCGCCCCGTTCGGCGGCTACAAGCAGTCCGGTGTGGGCCGGGAGGGCGGACCCGAGGGGCTGGCCGCCTACCTCGAGGACAAGGCCATCAACCGCTTCTGATGGAGTTCGGCCTGTTCGCCGCACTGGCGGCGCCCTACGTCACCGAGGAGGGTCTCGTCACCCTCGCCACGGAGAGCGAGGCCCGCGGCATCGAGTCGCTGTGGGTCGCCGAGCACGTGGTGCTCTTCGACGACTACGAGCCCGAGTACCCCTACGACGACGGTGGCCGGTTCCCGGCCACGGCCGACTCGGGGATCCTCGAGCCGCTGACCTCGCTCGCCTTCCTCGCCGCCCACACGTCGACCATCCGGCTCGGGACGGGGATCCTGCTGCTGCCGCAACGCAACCCCGTCTACACCGCCAAGGAGGTGGCCAACGTCGACTGGCTCTCCGGCGGTCGGGTCGACCTCGGCATCGGCGTCGGCTGGTGCAAGGAGGAGTTCGACGCCGTCAACGTGTCGTGGCCGAAGCGGGGCAAGCGGACCGACGAGTACATCGAGGTGATGCGCTCGCTGTGGACCGAGGACGTGTCGAGCTACTCGGGCGAGTTCTACGAGCTCGACAAGGCCCGCATGTACCCCAAGCCCGCGCAGGAGCGGCTGCCGATCCACATCGGCGGCGAGTCCGAGGCCGCCATGAAGCGGGCGGCCCGCCTGGGCGACGGCTGGTACACGTTCAACCGGCTGCCCGCCGACGTGGGTCCGGCGTTGGCTCGCCTGGACGAGTTCCTGTCCGAGTCGGGTCGCACCCGCGCCGACGTCCAGGTCAGCGTCTGCCCCTACCTCCAGGGCATGACGCCCGAGATGGTCACCGAGTACGGCGAGGCGGGCATCGACCGGGTGATCGGCATGGTCTTCGGGGCGACCGGCGACGACTTCAAGGCCAGCCTGGACCTCCTGCAGCCCTGCCTCGAGGCCGCCAAGGCCTGATGGAGCAGCTCGAGGGCCGAGTCGCCGTCGTCACGGGCGCCGGCTCCGGCATCGGCCGCGCCCTCGTGGAGCGGTTCATCGGCGAGGGAATGACGGTCGTCGCGGCTGACGTGGAGGAGGATGCGCTGTCCGACTGCCCGGGCTCGACGGTCGCCTGCGACGTGTCGGACGGTGCGGCGGTCGAACGGCTGGCGGACCGGGTCTTCGAGGAGCACGGCGGCGCGCACTTGGTGTGCGCCAACGCCGGCGTGTTCCAGGGCGGCATCACCTGGGAGCGCAGCGTCGAGGACTGGCAGTGGGTCCTCGGTGTCAACCTCTGGGGGCCGATCCACATGGTGCGGACGTTCGTGCCGCGCATGGTGGCTTCGGGCGAGGAGGGCCACGTCGTCATCACCTCGTCCATCGCCGGCCTCACGACCGCGGCGTTCTCCGGCCCGTACCAAGTCAGCAAGTTCGGCGCCTACGCGCTGGCCGAGTCGTTGGCCCACGACCTGCGGGTCGCTGGCTCAGCGGTCGGTGTGTCGGCGCTCGTGCCCGGCGCCGTCGCCACGAGGATCGGCGAGTCCGCCCGCAACCGCCCCGCGACGTTGCCGCCCAAGGCGGGCGAGGACGTGACGTTCGTCGATGGCGCCCTCCAGGAGATGACGACCACCCGAGGCTGCGATCCCGCCCACGTGGCCGAGCGGGTGGTCGCCGGCGTCCGGGCCGGGGACTTCCTGATCCCCACCAACGACGACTACGCCGGCCAGCTCCAGACCCACGTCGACGGCCAGAAGCGACGGGAGCTCCCGCCCATGGCGGACTTCACCTGAGCGCGCCGAAGGGGCAGGAGGCCGCACGCCCCCTGCCCCCGGTCGGACGCTCAGATCTGGATCGCCCGCAGCTGGTTCATCAGCTGGTAGAGCTCCAGGGCCGCCTGGTACTGCTCGTTGTACCGGGCGTTCAACTTGTCGATCACCCGGTTGTACTCGGCGACGGATTCCAGGATCCCGTAGCGGACCGACGAGCGGTTCAGCGCCATCTCGTCGACATCGAGCTCGGTCGCCCGGTCAGCGGCGTCGGCCGCTTCGGTGGCGACGCCGAGGAACCGATGCGACGGTCCGACGAGCTCGGCCAGGTCGGCCTCGTGCTCCTGGGCTTCGTCCTCGAGCTGTACGAGGCGCTCATCTGCCCGTCGCTGCGCGGCCTGTGCCGTCGACCGATCGTCGTCGGCGGCGCCCCGGACCACGACGGCGCCGGCCACGGCGCCCACGGCGAGGACCAGGGCGACGATCGGCAGCCACCGGCGGCGACGGCGAGGCGGCGCCTCCGTCGCCGTGTCGGTCCCGCCGAGCTCCTCGACGGCGATGTCGTTGGTGGTGAAGTGATCGGTCATCGGTTCTCCTCCTCCAGCTCGGCGACCAGGCGGTCGAGCCGCCGGACGTCGGCGTCGACCCGGTCGCGTCCGGACTGGACCTCCACGAGCAGCGGCTCGAGTCCTGCGAGCAGATCGCTCACCTCACCCTCGAACCGGGCCAGCTCGCCGTCGAAGTCCCCGGCGTTGCCGAGGTCGATGGCGGCATTGCCGGCGGCGACGAAGTCGTCGCGGGCGTCGAGGTAGCGATTGCTGGCTTCTGCCCAGCCCTCGACGGATCGCTCGACGGTGCGGACCTGCGTGACGAGGGCCTCGCCGGCAGTATCCGCGGCCTTGGCTGACCTCCGGGCGTCGGCCTGACGCTGTTCCGACACCTGCGTGCGGTCACGGGCCTCGTCGGCCGACGAGCGGGTCTGGCGGGCGGACGACGCCATCACGGCGGCCCCGACCACCAGCAGGGCGCTGACGGCGTACAGCGCCAGGGGCCAACCGCCCCGACGGCGTTCCCGCCGCGCCTCGGGTCGGGCGACGAGCTCGCTCGTCACCTCGGGGAGCCCGTTCGCTCCCCCGTGTGTCACCACGGTCTCCATGTGTCCCCTCCTCTGCCGGGATCGGCTGACCGCAGTGGACGCCGGGGCCGTCAAGGAGGTGTCAAGGCGACGTCAAGCCGCCCACACCCGTTGCATCGTGCGCTATCGCGATATATCGTGATCGTTCATGAACGAACAACAACGAACGAACGGGCGGGGACGGCGCGGCCGAGGCCGCTCGGGCACCGGCCGCATGCGTCGGGGCGACGTCCGCTCCGCGCTCCTGATCGCCCTGCTCGACGGGCCCGGCCACGGCTACGAGCTGATCCAGGCCCTGGAGGCCAAGACCGGCGGACGATGGCGCCCGAGCCCCGGCTCCGTCTACCCGACGCTCCAGCTGTTGGCCGACGAGGACCTCGTCACCGCGACCGAGCGGGACGGCAAGCGCGTCTTCGAGATCACCGACGCCGGCCGGACCGAAGCCGAGGAGCGCATGGCGCAGGACGGCGTCCCGTGGGAGGGCATGGACGAGGTCGCCGCGGGCTACGTCGGCTTCCGCACGGCCATGCGGGAGCTGCACCAGGCGACCAAGCAAGCCGCCCTCACCGGCGACCCCGAGGTCGTCGAGCAGGTGACCGAGATCCTGGTCAAGGCCCGCAAGGACCTCTACCGCCTGCTCGCCGAGCACTAGCCCCTCAGACGGGCATCACCGTCCCGCCGTCGACGCACAGGATCTGCCCGTTCACCAGGGCCGAGTCGTCGGAGGCGAAGAAGAGGGCGGTGCCGGTGAGCTGGTCCGGCTCGACGTTGCGCTTCATGGGGCTGAGCTGCTCGAAGAACGGCATGGCGAAGTCGGGGACGGTGGTCTTGGTGGCCTCGGTCATGGTGAGGCCGGGGGCGATGCAGTTGACCCGGACGCCGAACTGGCCGAGCTGGCCGGCGAGGTGGTGGGTCAGGCCGATGACGCCCCACTTGCTCTGGGCGTAGGCGTAGTTGCCGACGCCGTTGAAGGTCGGGTCGAAGGCGTTGATCTGGTGCAGGTAGGCGGCGATCGAGGCGATGTTGACGATCGACCCGCTTCCCTGCTCGACCATGGCGGGGGCCACGGCCCGGGCCATCAGCCACTGGCCGTGCAGGTTCACGTCGAACACCGTCTTCAGGTAGTCGAGGCTCTGGTCGCCGATGTCGAGGGTGCCGTAGATGGCGGCGTTGTTGACCAGTACGTCGACATGGCCGAAGCGGGCCTTCACGGCGTCGACGGTGGCCTGGACCGAGGCCTCGTCGGCGATGTCGGTCGGGACCGGCTCGCAGTCGCCGAGCTCGGCCAGCTCCTCGGCGGCGGACCCGCAGCGGTCCTCGTCGACTTCGGCGATGGCCACCCTCGCGCCTTCACCGAGGAAGCGGCGGGCGTACTCGTACCCGATGCCGCCGCCGGCCCCCGTGACGATCGCGACCTTGCCGTCGAGTCTGCCCATGAGCGCAACCTAGTGTCGGCCCATGCTGACGGCCGGAGACGACTTCCCGATCCACCAGGTGGCCGAGCCCATCCGTCACGTCGGGACCAGCGACCGCAACTTCTACGACCGCTACTACTTCAACGCCCACAACTGCTCGGGCGACCTCTTCCTGGTCCTCGGCCTCGGCCTCTACCCCAACCTCGGCACCCAGGACGCCTTCGCCGTGGTCCGTCGGGGCGACAAGCACCGGGTCGTGCGCTCCAGCCGCGAGCTGGACGACCGCATGGACCTGACCACGGGCCCGCTCCGGGTCGAGGTGGTCGAGCCCCTGAAGAAGATCCGCTTCGTCCTCGAGGCGACCGAGCACCCGCTCGCCCTCGACATGACCTTCGAGGGCGCCCACGAGGCCTTCGAGGAGCCGAAGCAGCTGATCCGCAACCACGGCCGGCTGCTCTTCGACACCGCCCGCTTCTGCCAGAACGGACGTTGGTCCGGGACCCTCGAGGTGGCCGGTGAGACCTTCACCGTCGAGCCCGACACCTGGTGGGGCATGCGGGACCGGTCCTGGGGCGTCCGCCCCGTCGGCGAGGCCGAGCCGCCCGGCATCCGGGGCGACGTCGGCTCGATGGTCGGCCTGTGGAACTACGCGCCGATGCAGTTCGACGACCACCAGATCTTCTACATCTGCCAGGAGGAGCCCGACGGCAACCGCACGCTGGAGGAGGCCATCCGGGTGTGGAACGACGGCCGGCCCGCTGACCACCTGGGCCGGCCCGAGTGGGAGCACACCCTCGTGTCGGGCACCCGCCGCATCGACACCCCGTCGACGCTGCGCTTCCCCGACGCCCCCGGCGGCGAGATCACCATCACGGTGAACCCCCTGGTCAACGCCTACGTCGCCATCGGCACCGGGTACGGCGTCGAGGACGACTGGCGCCACGGCATGTACCAGGGGCCGCTGGTCACCCAGTACGTCGAGCACGACATGGACCAGCTCGACACCTGGGCCTGGTACTCGCTCAACGAGCAGGTGGCCCGCTTCGAACGCAGCGACGGCCCGGTCGGCTACGGCATGCACGAGTACGGCGTGTTCGGCGCCTTCCCGAAGTTCGGGCTGGCCGACGGCGCGGCCGTGGCGCCCTAGCGGATCGAGCCCTCCCGGGCCCCGCGGCGGCGCACGATCTCGGCCATTGCGACGACCAGCTCGTCGAGGGCAGCCCGACCCACCTGGTTCAGGTCGCCACCCAGCACGTCGCCCGCCGCCCGCGAGGTGTCGGCGACGTCGAGCCCCTGCTCGAGGCAGCGGGCGATGAAGTCGCCGAGCAGCGCCGTGTCGGGGGGCGACGACCCGTCGAGGGACTGCTCCAGCTGCGCCTGGAGCGCCAGCATGCGATCGAACCAGCGGAGCCGGACCTTCATCCCCAGGGCGTGCTGCGCCACTTCGACGGCGTCCAGCGCGGCCGAGACCTCGAGCCGAGCCCGGTCGGGATCGTCGCCCTCACCGTTGGTCATGACCGTGTCGATGGCGGCATAGGCGTGGGCTGTGGCCTGCCACTCGCCGTCGGAGAGGGCCGCCTCCACCTGGTCCTGCACCCCGCGGAAGATCCTGCGGTCGAGGCGGTCGCCCGGCGTGGGGTCGCCGAACCGGACCGCAGCGTCGAGGACCTCCCAGTTCTTCCCGAGCTCGGGCTCGAGCGTCCGGGTCAGGAGCCTCTGCGCCTGGTTCCTCTCCCGCGCCTTCTCGTCGGACGCGACCTTCAGTGCCCGGGCCCGGTCGGCGAACATCAGGACGCCCGCGAGCACACCGAGGACGATCAGGACGACGAAGGACCAGGTCGGCACATCGGCGGCGACCACGGGAAAACGCTAGCCCCCTGCCCCTCGCCGCTCGCGGACCTGCCTAGGTTCTCGGCATGACCGGCCTCGGGGACCTGCTCTCGACCGTCGGCGAGCCGGGCGACGCGCTGGTGCACGAGGGCGTCGAGCGGTCGTTCACGAGGGCGGAGATCGAGGCGTCGGTCGACGCGCTGGCCGATGCGCTGCGGTCGACGGGGGTGCAGCCGGGACACGCCGTGGCGGTGTCCCTTCCCAACGGAGCCGGCGTGGTCGTCGCCCTGTTCGCCGTGTGGCGGGCGGGGGCCGTGTACGTGCCGGTGAACCCGCGCCTGACCGACGCCGAGATCGTCCACGTCCTCGAGGACGTCGAGCCCGCGGTCGCCGTCACGACGGGGGCCGACACGGGCCGGTTCACCGTCCCGGTCGTCTCCGCCGACGAGAACGGGGCGTGGTGGCGGTCACGAACGCCCGCCAGCAGGGGGCGGGTGCACGACGCCGATGTCGCCATCATCAGCTTCACCTCGGGCACGACCGGCCGACCGAAGCCGGTGCTGCTCCGCCACGCTGGCGTGCGGGAGCTGCTCGACGGCGTGATCGGGACGCTGCGGACGAACCGGGACCCGGCCAAGCCGCCGATGCCGAACCTGATCCCCGTCTCGCTCTCGCTGTGGGCGGGGATCTACCAGGTGCTCTTCGCCTTCATCGTCGGTGCCCCCATCGTCGTCCTCCCCCGCTTCACCCCGCCGTCCTTCGCCGACGCCGTGCGGACGTTCGGCATCCGGTCGACCGTCCTGCCGCCGGCGGCGATGACGATGCTGAGCGACGACGAGTCGATCACCGACCTCGATCCCCTGCGCTACGTGCGGTCGATCAGCGCCCCGCTGTCGCCGCTGCAGGCTCGGCGGTTCCGGGAGCGCTTCGGGACGGCGATCCTCAACGGCTGGGGCCAGACCGAGATCGGCGGCGAGATCGTCGGCTGGTCGGGCGACGACTGGAAGCAGTTCGGGGAGACCAAGCTCGGCGCCGTCGGCCGACCCCACCGGGGTGTCACCGTGCGCACGGACGAGGAGACGGGCGAGCTGCTGGTGCAGACCCCCGCACTGAGCGCCGGCTACGCCGACGGGGCCGACCTCGGTGACCGCTTGACCGCCGACGGCTGGTTCCGCACCGGCGACGTCGGCCGGGTCGACGACGACGGCTTCGTGTGGATCGAGGGTCGGGTCAGCGACATGATCAACCGGGGTGGGCTGAAGGTCTTCCCCGCCGAGGTGGCCGAGGTCCTCCTGCTCCACCCCGACGTCGACGACGCCCACGTCGTCGGTGCCCCCGACGACCGGTTGGGCGAGGTGCCGTGGGCCTTCCTCGTCCCCGCCGAGGGCCGCGCGCTTCCCGGCGACGAGGCGCTGGACGCCCTCTGCCGCGAGCACCTCGCCCCCTACAAGGTCCCCGTCGGCTTCGTCCCCGTCGACGAACTGCCCCGCAACGAGATCGGCAAGGTCCTCACCAAGGACCTGCTGGCCCTCGTCCCCGACGAACCCGCTTCTGGCGCCTGATCTGGTCGCTATGGCGCCGCAATCGGGCGCCAGAACGAGGGCCGTCCGTACTGGCGCCTGATCCGGGCGCTATGGCGCCCGAATCGGGCGCCAGAACAGAATCAGCTGCGGGGGACGTCGCTCCAGGGGGCGTCGTTCCAGGGGTCGGGCTCTCGGGGCAGGCCGAGGACCCGCTCGCCGAGGATGTTCTTGTTCACCTCGGTGGTGCCGCCCTCGATGGTGTTGGCCCTCGACCGGAGCATGCCCCGGACCTCGTGGGGCAGGCGGTCGCCGGTCCACGCGGTGGCCGCGGGACCCAACAGGTCCGTGGCGAGGAGCTGGATGCGTTGGTTGAGCGCCCCCTGGTGGACCTTGCCGATGGACGACTCGGGGCCCGGCGAGCGGCCCGCCCGAAGGCCGGCGCGCACCCGCTGGTTCGTCCAGGCCCGGATCTGCTCCTCGCTCCAGACCCTCAGCACCTCCTGGCGCACGAGGGGGTCCGACCAGCGACCGGTCTCCTTGGCCAGGGCGACGAGGCGGTCGGCACCCGAGCCGCCGATGCGGTCGACGCCGCCGGACCCCGAGCCGGAGACCATCTGCCGCTCGCCCGAGAGCGTGGCGTTGGCGACGGCCCAGCCGGCACCCACGTCACCGACCCGGTGGTCGTCGGGGACCACGACCTCGTCGAGGAAGACCTCGTTGAAGTCGACCTCGCCGGTGATGTGGCGCAGCGGGCGCACGGTGACCCCGTCGGCGTGGAGGTCGACCACGAAGTACGTGATGCCCTTGCGCTTGGGGACCGACGTGTCGGTGCGGGCCAGGCACACGCCGAAGTCCGACACGTGGGCCCACGTGGTCCACACCTTCTGGCCGGTGAGCACCCAGCTGTCGCCGTCCCGCTCGGCCCGGGTGGCCAGCGACGCGAGGTCCGATCCGGCACCGGGCTCGGAGAACAGCTGACACCAGAGCTCGGAGGCGTCCACGATCTTCGGCAGGAAGCGGAGCCTCTGCTCCTCGGTCCCGTGAGCGAAGAGGGCGGGGGCAGCGAGGTTCAGGCCGAGCGGGTTGAGCCGACCGAGGTTGAACGGGGCCAGCTCTTTCTCCATGGCGCGGGCGACAGCGGGGTCGACGTCCAGCCCGCCGTACGCCTTTGGCCAGGTGGGCACGACCAGACCGGCGGCGGCGAACGTCGGGTACCAGGCCTCGTAGTCGGCTCGGGGGCGCACGTCCCGGATGGCCGCCGCGCCACCCCGGGCCGCGGCGTCGCGCCACGGCTCGGGCACGTGCTCGGTGACCCAGGCCGCGGTGAGGGCTGCGGCCTCCTCGGGGGTCGTCTGGGCATCGACCGGCAGCTTCGGCTCATCGCCCCCGGAAGTCCGGGTCCCGCTTCTCCTTGAAGGCGGCGAGGCCCTCGCGGAAGTCCTCGCTGCGGGAAGAGAGCTCCAGCCCGAAGGCCTCCATCCGCATGGTGTCGTCCAGGGACGCCGCCTCGGCCTCGTGCAGCAGCCACTTGGTGAGCCCGAGGGCGACGGTCGGCCCGTCGGCGAGTTTCTGCACGACCTCGTCGGCCCGTGTGTCCAGGTCGTCGACCGGGACGGCAGCGTGGATCAGCCCCCAGTCGACGGCCTCGGCGCCCGACAGGCGCCGGCCGAGCAGGAGCAGCTCCCGGGCCCGCACCGCCCCGCACCGACGGGTGAGCAGCCAGGTGGCGCCGCTGTCCGGGGTGAAGCCCCGAGCGACGAACGGCTCCCAGAAGGTGGCGTCCTCGGCGGCCACCGTGACGTCGGCCGCCACCGCCAGCTGGAACCCGAGCCCGGCGGCCCAGCCCCGCACGACGCAGACGACGGGCACCTGCGCAGAGGTGATCAGCCCCATCAGCCGGTGGGCCGTGTGCGGCACGCGGCGCTGGATGCTGCCGGCCCGGGGCCGCTCATCACCGGCGTTGCGGGCCACGATGTCGGCTCCCGAGCAGAAGTGGTCGCCGGCACCCGTCAGCACGACGGCCCGGACCCGTTCGTCCCGTTCGGCGTCGCTGATGGCCTCCGCCATCCCGGTCATGATCACGTCGTCGACCGCGTTGCGCTTGTCGGGCTTGTCCAGCGTCAGCCGCAGGACGGCATCGTCCAGCTCGACCCCCAGCCCGGGGACGCCCTCGTAGACCGGGGTCACGGAACCCAAACTACTCTGCATTGAACCGAGGTTCAGTGTGCCGAACAGCCTGGAGACGATGAACGAGAAGGTCTACATCCACGAGTTCATCGACATCATCGGGCACCACCGGGCCGACTACATGCACCACATGGCGGCCAACTGGAGCCCCCTGGCGCAGCAGACCCGGGGGCAGCGCTGCTTTGGCGTGTGGGCCGTGCTGGGCTCGACAGGCCCGTGGCCGCAGGTCGTGAACATCTGGGAGGAGGACGGCTTCGCCGGGCTGGCGGCGTCGTTCGAGGCCGAAGCCGTGGGATCCGGCGCCCAGGACCCGGCGCTGGCCAAGTGGTGGGCGAAGGCCGCCGAGTTCCGCCGGGGCGGCTTCGACCGTGTCGTGCGCCCGGCACCCTGGACCCGCACCATCGAGGAGCTCTGCGCCGACGGGGTCCGGGGCGCCTGCTACGTCCACGAGCAGGTGTCGCTGCGGCCGGGGACGGCGGCGGACTTCCTGGACCTGGTGCGGAACGAGGCGCTCGACGTGCACCAGCGCTTGGGCCTCGAGCTGGTCGGCGCGTTCCGCACCGCCATGGTCGACGACGACGAGTGCCTCCTGCTCTGGGCCGTTTCGACCTGGGCGCAGTGGGCCGCCTTCGAGGAGGCCCACGAGGGTGATCCCGAGCTGCGGGCGTGGCTCGATCGCTCGCGGGAGGTGGTCACCCGCCGTCACCGCATCCTGCTGGTCGACTCGCCGCTGTCGCCGCTGCGCACCGGACGGCAGCCCAGCATCGACGACCGCACCGACTGGGTGGACTGAGTGGCCGCCGAGATCACCGATGAGGGCGTGGCCGCGCTGCGGGCCCGCATCGGCATCCCCCAGCCCCACCCGCAGCCGCCGCACTACCTCCGCCCGAACGAGGATGCCTTCCGTCACGTCGCCGAGGCCTACGGGGACGACAACCCGCTGTGGTGTGAGCCCGCCTACGCCGACGCCAGCCGCTGGGGCGGCCCGCTGGCCCCGCCCCACCTGGTCGGGGGCGACACCCTCATCGGCGAGAACGAGGTCGAGCGCTACGACGACGAGACGAAGGCCCTGATGAGGGGCGACCCGCTGCGGGGGGTCCACGCCTTCTACGCCGGCAGCTTCCGTGAGTGGTGGAACCCGCTGCGGCCCGGCGTGCGGGTCAGCCGTCGCAACGCCCTGGTCGGGGTCCACGACAAGGTCGGTGAGTTCGCCGGCCGGACGGTGCACGAGTGGACCGGCGAGGCGTTCTGCGAGGTCGACGGCCCGCCGCTGGCGGCCCAGTACCGCCTGATGATCCGGGGTGAGCGGGAGAAGGCCGAGGCCTCGGGCAAGTACGAGGGCACCGAGATCCGGCCCTACACCGACGAGGAGATCGAGGCGATCACCGACGCCGTGCTGGCCGAGCCCGAGCAGCGCCGTGGCGCCGAGCCCCGCTGGTGGGAGGACGTGGCCGAGGGCGACGAGGTCGGCCCGCTGGTCAAGGGGCCGTTCCGGGTCACCGACGTCGTCTGCTGGCACGTCGGCATGGGCATGGGCCTCTACGGGGTGAAGGCCCTTCGCCTCGGCCACCAGCAGCGGCAGAAGGTCCCCCGCTTCTTCCGCCCCGACGACCTGAACGTGCCCGACGTGCAGCAGCGGGTCCACTGGGACCCCGAGTGGGCCCGGCGGGCCGGCAACCCGGCCATCTACGACTACGGCCGCATGCGCGAGACGTGGCTCATCCACCTCTGCACGGACTGGATGGGCGACGACGCCTGGCTGTGGGAGCTGGACTGCCAGTTCCGCCGCTTCAACTACGTCGGCGACACCCACTGGATGCGGGGTCGGGTCACCGGCCGGCACCTGACCGACTGGGGCCAGCCCGCCGTGAACCTCGAGGTGTGGGGCGAGAACCAGCGGGGCGAGACCACCACCCCCGGCCACGCCACGATCCTCCTGCCCAGCCGCGAGCACGGCGACGTCCGGCTGCCGGCCCCACCCGACGGCGCAACGACCCCACAAGAGGTCCTCGACGCGCTGGTCCGTCGGTTCAGTCGGCAACCGGAGGTTGCCGACTGAACTGTGCAACTCTTCGGGTCACGAGCCCGTTCCGGGCCGGCCAAGCCGGCCCTGTGCGCTCACGTCGTCAGCTGTCGACGACGAGGACTTGCTTGCCGATCGCCGTGCCGTCGGCCACCGTCGTCATGGCCGACGGCAAGGCCTCGAACGCGTGCGGCGTCGAGAACGGATGCAGCTTGCCGACGGCGTGGAGGGCGAGGAGGGCTTCGTGGTCCGCTTCGTTCTCCTGCCGGGAGGGGCCGCCGGCGAACACACCGACCAGGGACTGGTTGCGCAGGACGAGGTCATGGGTCTCGGCGTGCACCCACTCGCCGCTGGCGAAGCCGACGGCCAGGAAGCGGCCGTTCTGCCCGAGCGCGGCCAGCGCCTGGCCCGCCAGCGCACCGCCCACCGGGTCGTAGACGAGGTCGGCACCACGGCCATCCGTGGCGTCGAGCACGGCGGCGGTGACGTCCTCGGTGGTCCGGTCGACCAGCACCTCGGCCCCGAGCCGGCGGCAGAGGTCGAGCTTCTCGCCCCCCGACCCGACGGCGACGACGCTGGCGCCGAGAGCGTGGCCCAGTTGCACGGCCGTCACCCCCGAGCCGCCGGCAGCGCCGAGGACGACCAGCACCTCGCCCGCCTGCAGCGCGCCCCGGCGCACCAGGCCGACCCAGGCCGTGGAATACCCGATGCGGAAGGACGCAGCATCGACGGCCGACATCCCGTCGGGCACCCGGAACGCGGTGGCCTCCTGCAGGATCGCCGCCTCGGCGAAGCCGCCATGGCCGTCGTAGAAGGTGGTCACCCCCATGACCCGGGTGCCGCTCGCCAGCTCGACCCCTTCCCCCACGACGTCGACCACCCCGCACACCTCCTGGCCCGCGACGAACGGCAGCGGCGGCTTGAAGGGGTAGGTGTTCCGGCACATGAAGACGTCGGGCATGCCGATCGCCGCTGCTTCGACCCGAACCCGCACCTCGCCGGCTCGGGGCTGGGGCGCGTCGACCTCGACCAGCTGCAGGACGTCCGCCGGCTCGCCGTGCTCGGCGACCTGCCAGGCCCGCATCACGACAGCCGCAGGGTCAGGAGCGACGGCGGGTCGGCGTTGCCGACCGGGATGTAGAGGTCGTCACCGGCGGCCGACATCCAGCCGTTGATGCCGCCCTCGGCGTCGTACTCCCACACGATCTCCCCGCTCTCCCGGTCGAGAGCGAGGACCGTGCCGTCCATCAGGGCGGTGAACACCAAGTCGTTGACGACCGCCGTGCCGCCGAGCGGGTCCCCGGGGACGTCGGTCTCCCACAACACCTCGCCGGTGCCGGCGTCGACGGCCGACACCTCACCGTCCTCGGTGCCGAGCGGGGCGCCGAAGTAGGCGGTCTCGTCGGGTGACAGCTCGGTGGCGGCGTCGACCGTGGCGGCGTAGACGACCCCGTCGGCCGTAGCGGGCGGGGTCAGGATCCCGCCGTAGGTCCCGGGGTTGATGAAGGTGGGGCCGTCGAGCTCGGTGAGGTCGTCGTTCTCGTGCACCCCGACCTCGGCCTCCCACAGGACCGTGCCGTCGTCGGGGTCCAGGCCGACGAGGATCCCGGACTTCCCGGCGCTGACGATCACGTCCTCGCCGTCGACCTCGGCCATGAGCGTGTGGACCTGGTCCCGGTCGAACAGGTCGTGCGGGATGACCTGGTGGTACCAGGCGAGCTCGCCGGTGTGGAGGTCGAGGGCGACGATGGAATCCGTGTAGAGGTTGTCGCCCGGGCGGCTGGTGCCGTTGGGGAACTCGGCGGTGCCCGGGAACGGCGCCGGGTTGGCCACGCCGACGAAGACCAGCCCCCGCTCGAGGTCGACCACCGGCGGGTACCAGGCGCCACCGCCCGAGTTCACCTCGGGGTGGCCCCACAGGTCGCCGTCCACCGTGTCGAACTCCCAGACGACCTCGCCCGTCTCGGCGTCGAGGGCCGACACGACACCCCGATCGCCGGCCGCATAGATGCCGGACACGCTGATCGGCACCGTGCTGGCGATGACCAGACCGTCGGCGACCACCGGCTGGATGTCGATCCCGGTCGTGTCGTTCGGCGTCAGCTGGGTGTCCCAGACGTGCTCGCCGTTCTCGATGTCGACCGCCTGCACCCCGATCGACCCCGCCAGGGCGTAGACCCGCTCCTCCCCCACGGCCACGCCGAACGGCCCGATGTTGAAGCCACCGGGCCCGGTGTCCCACACCACGTCGCCCGAGTCCCGCGCCAGCGCCACGACCGACCCCGTCCCGCCCTGCAGGTACACCGTGTCGCCCAGCACCAGCGGCACCGTGCTGAGGGCGCCGGCATCGGGAAGCTCCGCCCGCCACGCCTCCTCCAGGGACGACACGTTCTCCGACGTGATCGCCGACGACGCCGCCGTCCGGGTGTTGAAGTAGTCCTGCCCCGCCGTCGGCCAGTCCGAAGCGAACTCCCCCACCTCCGGCGAAATCCCCGGCAACACCTCCTCGACCGCCGTGGTCCCAGGCGCGACGTCCCCACCGCCACCCGAATCATCCGAGTCGTCCGAGCTACAAGCAACCGCAACCAACGCAAAGAGGAAGACGACCACGAGCCCGACCCGACGCACGCGAGGACCGTAGTGGCGGCAAGCAGAGCGCCCAGGCAACGGCGGCGGGTGCCGGTGCGTTTCGCGACAGACGTATCGGTTGTCCGAGCGGAACGTGCCGGCGATCGCCGCCCCCGCAACGGCGGCGAGTGCCGGTGCGTTTCGCGACAGACGTATCGGTTGTCCGAGCGGAACGTGCCGGCGATCGCCGCCCCCAGCAGCCCGACGACTCTCAGCCAGTGTCCGGCTAACGCCCCTTCCACTCCGGAGGCCGGCGCTCGGCGGCGGCCCGCATGCCTTCAGCCGCGTCCTCGGTGGCGCCCGCCACCTTCCGCATGGTCTCGCCGAAGCGGACGGCGTCGAGCCACGGGAGGTCGCGGCCCCGGGTCGCCACCTCCTTGACCGCCCGCTGGGCCAGGGGGGCGGCCTGGCAGAGGCGGTCGGCCAGCGCCCGGGCCTCGTCCATGAGCTGGTCGTCGGGGACGACCTTCCAGGCGAGGCCGATCTCCTTCGCCCGCTCGGCGTCGATGGGATCGCCGAGCAGCAGCAGCTCCATGGCCCCCTGCCAGCCGACCTTCGGGGGCAGGCGGAGGGCGCCGACGATCGTCGGCACGCCGATCTTCACCTCGGGATAGGAGAAGGTGGCGGACTCGGCGGCGATGAGGAAGTCGCAGTGGGCGGCGGCGGTCAGGCCGTAGCCGACGCACGGGCCGTTGATGGCGGCGATCGTGGGCTTGAAGATCTCCCAGCCGGACTCGAACGAGTTCAGCGTGGGGATCTCCCAGAAGGTCCCGGACCAGGTGCCCACGGCGCCGGCGCCGTCCTTCAGGTCGGCCCCGGCGCAGAACGCCCGGCCCTCACCGGTGACGATGGCGACCCACGCCTCCTGGTCGTCGCGGAACCGCTCCCAGGCGGCGTTGAGGTCCTGGCGCATCGCCCCGTTGATGGCGTTGAGCCGCTCGGGGCGGCGGTAGGTGATGGTGACGACGTGGCCGTCCTGGTCGTAGCCGACGGTCTCGTCCGTCCAGTCGTCCATGGGGCCGAACCTAGACTCGCCGGACCGAGCGAGGGGGTCCGATGGAGAAGGTGTTCGTCGTCGGCGTGGGGATGACGCCGTTCGTGAAGCCCGGGAGCCGCGAGGGCTGGGACTACCCCGACATGGTCAGCGACGCCGGCACCGACGCGCTGGCCGACGCCGGCATCAGCTACGACCAGATCGACCAGGCCGTCGTCGGGTACAACTTCGGCGACTCGACCGCCGGCCAGCGGGCGCTCTACGAGCTGGGGCTCACCGGCATCCCGATCACGAACGTCAACAACAACTGCGCCAGCGGGTCGACGGCGCTGTTCACCGCCCGGGCGTTCATCGCCGGCGGGATGAGCGACTGCGGGCTGGCCGTCGGCTTCGAGCGGATGGACGACGCCCACGTGTACACGACCCGGGCGTACCCGATCGACAAGCACGTGACCGACATGGTCAACCGTCGGGGCACGGGTGACGTCGTGATCACCGCCCAGCTGTTCGGCAACGCCGGCCGGGAGCACATGGAGCGCTACGGCACGACCGCCGAGCAGTTCGCCCAGGTGGCGGTGAAGAACCACGCCCACTCGGTGCACAACCCGCTGTCGCAGTACCAGGCGGCGTGCACGCTGGACGAGGTGCTCGAGTCCCGGATGATGTGGGACCCGCTGACGCTGCTGCAGTGCTGCCCGACGTCGTCCGGCGCCGCCGCCGCGGTCCTGGCCAGCGAGCGCTTCGTCGACGAGCACGAGCTCCACGACCAGGCCGTCGAGATCGTCGCCCAGGCCATGGCCACCGACATCCCCTTCGAGGGCAGCGACCTGAAGATCTGCGGCACCGAGATGACGAAGGCGGCCGCCCAGAAGGTCTACGAGCAGTCCGGCCTCGGCCCCGACGACGTCGACGTCATCGAGCTGCACGACTGCTTCTCGACCAACGAGCTGATCACCTACGAGGGCCTCGGGCTGTGCGAGGAGGGCGGCGGCGGCGAGCTCATCGACTCGGGTGACGTGACCTACGGCGGCCGGTGGGTCGTCAACCCGTCGGGCGGCCTGCTGTCCAAGGGCCACCCCATCGGGGCGACCGGCCTGGCGCAGTGCGCCGAGCTGAACTGGCAACTGCGGGGCAAGGCCGACCAGCGCCAGGTCGAGGGGGCGAAGGTCGCCCTGCAGCACAACCTGGGCCTGGGCGGGGCCGGCGTCGTGACCATGTACCGCGCGCCGCAGCCCGCCTGAGACGCGAACTGGCCTCCGATCTGCCGGTCATACCCGGCGAATCGGAGGCCAGTTCGGCTGAGGTCAGCTGCCGCAGACCGGCCAGGGGCTGGACCCGCTCTGCTCGTAGAGCATCTGGGCCCGCAGGTCCTGCTCGGCGGGCGAGGCGGCGGCCGGGTCGCCGCTGCCACCCACCGCCTCCCACGTCGCCTGGTCGAACTGGTAGGCGCCGCGGTAGGTCCCGCTGGAGCTCACTGCGGAGTAGTCGCCACCGGACTCGCAGGCGCGGATGGCGTCGAGGTGCGATCCACTGCCTGACGACGTCGCCTGCGCAGCGAGGGCGTCGGCGTACTGCCTGACCGCGTGCCAGTTGGCGGCGTTGGCGTAGACGGCCACGGCGTACTGGCGGGCGGTCTCCAGCTCGACGTACTCGCCGACCTGGTCGAGCCAGGCGTCGCGCTGGGCCCGAGGCGCCTGCTCGGCGCGGGCCTCGGCCAGGGTGCTGGCCACCGCGTTGTCGTTCGGATCGTCGTTCTCGGCGAAGGCGACCGAGATCCCGGTCACCGCTAGTCCGGCGGCGAGGGTCATCCCGATCGCCGCCTTGGTCCGCCGTCGGGGGGAAGACGGATCGTGCATGGGCTTCTTGCTCCTCGTGGCGCGGCGCGCGACGAAGGAGGGTCAACAGAAGGGAGACACCGCCTCGGCCGAGCGCGATCGCGCCTGGGCTATGGGGTCCGAGCGAGGGTGCTCCGGCCGTAACACAAATGCAACATTTGGCCCGGTGACGTGGGTCACCCCCGAACCTTGTTCGCGGTCAGAGCACGCGGTTGAAGCTGCGCAGGTCGTCGACCAGCAGGTCGGGCTCCTCGAGAGCGGCGAAGTGGCCGCCGCGATCGAAGTCGGACCACTGCGCGATGTTGTATTGGCGCTCGGCGAAGCGCCGGGACGCCCGCAGGATCTCCCGCGGGAACACCGCACCGGCGGTCGGGACTTCGACCTTGCCCCCCTGGAGGCCGAAGAGGCCGGACTTCATCGCCTCGTAGTACAGGCGGGTCGACGAGTTGATCGTCTTCGTCACCCAGTACGTCGTGATGTTGGTCAGCAGGTCGTCGCGGGAGACGGCGGACTCGATGGTTCCGTCGTTGTCGGTCCATGCGTGGAACTTCTCGGCGATCCAGCCAGCAGAGCCCGGCGGGCGAGTCGGTGAGGCCGTAGCTCAGGGTCTGGGGCCGGGTGCCCTGGATCTGCTGGTAGCCCGCGCCGTCGCTCATGATGGCCATGGCATCCGCCATGGCCTGGGTCTCGTCCTCGGTCATCTCGTCGTCCCCACGGGGGATGGCGATGATCATGTTGAGGTGGATGCCGGCGCAGTGGTCGACGTCCTGCAGGCCGATCTGGGTCGTGATCATCGAGCCCCAGTCGCCGCCCTGGGCGACGTACTGGTCGTAACCGAGCCGCTCCATCAGCGTGATGAACGCGGCGGCGATGCGGCGCGGGTCCCAGCCCCGATCGACGGTCGGGCCCGACCAGCCGTAGCCGGGCAGCGACGGGGCGACGACGTGGAAGGCGTCGGCGGGGTCACCGCCGTGGGCCTCGGGGTCCCGCAGCGGATCGATCACGTGCAGGAACTCGACGACCGAGCCGGGCCAACCGTGGCTGATCACCAGCGGCCGCGCCCCCTCGACCGGCGAGGGGGCGTGGATGAAGTGGACGTTGGCCCCGTCGATCTCGGTGCGGCAGTGGTCCCAGGCCTTCAGCCTCGCCTCGTGCTCCCGCCAGTCGTACTCGTCCCGCCAGTACTCGCAGAGCTCCTGGAGGTAGGCCAGGTTGGTGCCGTAGTCCCAGCCGGTGTCGGGGATCTGGTCCGGCCACCGGGTCCGTCCGAGGCGCTCCTTCAGGTCGTCGAGGACGGCGTCGTCCACGGTGATGTCGAACGGCTCGATGTCGGGCAACGCGGGCTCCCGGGTCGGAGGAGGGTCAGAGGGCTCGCTGGGCGGCCACGTCGGTCGAGTCGACCCACCAGGTGTGGTAGCCGGTGGGCACCCGCTGGGGGACCGACAGCCGGCAGACCGCATCGTCGGCGGGGTGCTCCGCGTCGAGCACGTGGAGCTCGGACGCACCAGTGGCCTCGTCGGCCACGAAGGTGAGCAGGTAGCCGTCGTCCTCCGCCGACGACGCCGGTCCGGGGTGCGAAGACGGTCTCGCCACCGAACCACCCGTCGGGGTAGCGGTGGGTCTCGGCCGAGCAGCCGTCGAGGTAGTCGTACTTCGTGACGCCCTCGAACTGGAGTGTGCTCCGGGGAGCACAGACCTGGTGGTACGAGTAGCGGGACGGCCGACCGAGCCGGCGGTTGTCCATGCGGGGGAACTCGGCCAGCGCGTCGTCCAGCTGTCGCTCGCGGGTCGTGCCCGTGCGCAGGTCGAACCGCCACTCCCAGAACGTGGGGGCCAGGCGCAGCGAGGCGATGGTGGGCACGCTGCCGGCGGCGTCGGCCTCGGTGGCGAAGGGCTGGTCGATGCGACAGCCGACGAGGACGACCTCGTCGCCCTCCTCCCACGCGTTGACCGTGTGGTACATGAACATCGCCTCCGCATCGAACCAGCGGACGTCGGCGTCGGTGCCGTAGCGGGGGATCAGACCGAAGCGGGTGGGCTTGTCCGGGAAGAAGCCCAGGCGGACCCGGCCGGCCGCCAAGGCGTCGGGGTCCCACATCATCGACATGTCCATCAGGACGGACCAGTGCTCGGTGATGGCGATGTCGTGCTGGAGCCGCGGCCCGTCCAGGGTGATCTCGACCTGATGGACCAGCTCGCCGTCGGGGGAGATCACGCCGTAGGTCAGGTACGGCGGGATCGGCTGGTAGTCGAACCAGACCATCTCGCCCGTTGCCGGGTCGACCTTCGGGTGCGCCGAGAGCCCGCACCGGCGCTTGCCGTCGTAGGTCTGGATACCCAGCGTCTCCAGGTCGGGCAGGCGGATGACGTGCGGGTCGCCGCCCAGCCACCACACGGCCAGCAGCTGGCCGGCGTGGAAGACCAGGTCGGTGTTCGCCGTGTCCTTCCAGGGGCCGCCGGGCCGGTTCAGGTCGGGCTGCTCGAGGATGCCGGCGGTCAGCGCCTCGCCGGCGGCGACGTCGTCGGCCAGGCCGGCCGTGGCGATGTAGCGGTTGCGGTAGGTCGCCGTCGCCGTCGCCGAACTGGACGCCGTGCAGCATCCCGTCGCCGTCGAACCAGTGGTACCGCCCCTTGGGCTCGAAGCGGGGGTTGCTGCTGTTGCGGACGAAGCAGCCGGTCAGGTCGTCGGGCAGCGACCCGGCGACGACGTCGAGGTCCGCCGTGATCTCGGTCTGCACGGGCTCGTAGCTCCCGGTGAGGTACGGGCTGCGGACCTCGCGGTGCGGTCAGGGCGGTCACCCGGTCCAACCGTAGTTGCGGACAGAGCCCCACCTGGCGGGAAGTACGGTCGCGGAGCCGACAACCCAGGGGGAGCACGATGCCGGGACCGTTGGACGGGGTGCGAGTGGTCGAGGTGGCCATGTGGTGGTTCGTGCCCGCCGCCGGGGGCGATCCTGGCCGACTGGGGCGCCGACGTCATCAAGGTCGAGCACCCCGAGACGGGCGACCCGCAGCGGGCGCTGTTCACCTGGGGCTGATCCCCGAACACCGGCGGCGTCAACTTCATGATGGAGCAGTCGAACCGGGGCAAGCGCAGCATCGGCATCGACCTGGCCACCGACGGCGGCCGCGAGGTCCTCTACGACCTCGTGAAGGACGCCGACGTCTTCCTCACCAACTTCCTGGGCCCGGCCCGGCGGCGGCTGAAGATCGACGTCGAGGACATCAAGGCCGTCAACCCCGCCATCGTCTACGCCCGGGGCACCGGCCAGGGCCCGGAGGGCCCGCGACGCCGACAAGGGCGGCTACGACGCCGCGTCGTTCTGGTCCCGGGGCGGCATCGGCCACGCCCTCACCCCGGCCGGCGCCGAGACGCCGGTCATGCAGAAGGCGGCCTTCGGCGACTCGATCGGGGCCATGACCATCGCCGGGGGCATCGCCGCCGGGCTCCTGCAGAAGGAGCGCACCGGCGAGGGGCCCGGTCGTCGACATCTCCCTCCTGGGCACCGCCATGTGGGTCCTGGGCCCCGACATCGTCTCCAGCAAGCTGCTGGAGACGGCGGGCTCGGGCGGTCGGCATGCCCAGCTTCAGCCGCAAGACCAACTTCAACCCGCTGGTCAACCCCTACCAGACCAAGGACGGCCGCTGGCTCCTCCTCAACATGCTGCAGGCCGACCTCTTCTGGGCCGAGGTGTGCGAGCACATCGGCCGGCCGGACCTGATCGACGACCCCCGGTTCGCCGACGGAGCCGCCCGCTTCGAGAACCGGGAGGAGTGCATCGCCATCCTCGACGAGGAGTTCGCCAAGCACACCCTCGAGGAGTGGAAGGAGAAGCTCGACACCCTGGAGGGCGTCTGGGCCCCGATGCAGTCGGCGCTGGAGCTCCACGACGACCCGCAGGCCATCGCCAACGGCTACCTGCCCCAGCTCACGACGCCCGAGGGCGTCGACTTCAACCTGGTCGCCTCACCGGTGCAGTTCGACCAGGTCTCGCCCGAGCTCCGCACCTGCCCGGAGCACGGGCAGCACACCGAGGAGATCCTGCTCGAGCGAGGAATGGACTGGGACCGGCTGGCCGCCCTGAAGGAGTCCGGCGCCATCCTCTAGGTCCGGTGGACATCGTGCTCACTCGGCCCGCAGCGCCAGCACGAGCGCGACGGCCGAAGCGAGGCTGGTCAGCGTCCTGACGTGGTTCCAGGTCGTCCACGCCGAGGCATAGGTGGTCCACGTGCGGGCGGCGCCGGGGCTCTCCGGATCGACGAGGGCGAGCGCTTCGTTGCGGGGGACGTGGTAGCCGATCGTGAGGCCCACCACCCCGACGAGGTAGAGGAGGCCGCCCACCACCAGGTGGCCCGACCACGGCTCGTCGAGGTCGCGGAGGCCGACGACGCCCAGCGCGCCGGTGAGCACCGCGGTCCCGAACAGCGCGGTCATGAAGGCCGGCGTGGGTGCCGCCACGTTGATCGCCTGCATCGCCGTCAGCCCCTTGCGGGGCTCGATGTCGCGAAGGCCACGCATCACGAACGTGGAGAAGGCGAAGAACACGCCACCCGTGGTCGCGGCACCGAGCGCGGCGACGACGGTGGCCACTCGTGTGGCCCCGTCCATCATGACGGCACCGCCGAGACGTGGGTGTCCCAGACGCCGGTGGCCGCCGTCGCTTCGGCGTAGTCGCGGAAGTCGCGAGGAGGCCGGCCGAGGGCGCGCTCCACGCCGTCGGACAGCTCCGAGTTCCGGCCGTCCAGCACCGTGGTGAAGAGGTCCGTGTAGAACACCACCTCCGCTTCGGCGAGCCCGTCGGCCCGCAGACCCTCAGCGAACTCCGCAGCGGAGATCGGCACGTACGTGATGGCCCGGCCCGATGCCGAAGCGATGAGGTCCACGGCGTCGCCGAAGGTCAGGAGCCGGGGCCCCGTCACCTCGTAGACCTGGCCCACGTGACGGTCGTCCGTCAGCGCGGCGACCGCCACCTCGGCGATGTCGTCGACGTCGATGAACGGCTCGGTGACGTCGTCGGCGGGGAAGGCGAGCACGCCCTCGAGGATCGGGTCGAGGAAGAACGACTCGCTGAAGTTCTGGTCGAACAAGCTCGATTGGACGACCGTCCACTCGAGGCCGGACCCCTGGACGGCGGCCTCGACGGCCTGGGCGCGGTCCTCCTTGCGGCCGGAGAGCAGGACGGCTCGCCGGACGCCCGCCCGCCGCGCCGCGGCGACGAGCCGCTCGATCTGGTCCGCCGCACCGGGGAACGCCAGGTCAGGCTGGTAGGTCACGTAGATCGCCTCGACACCGGCGAGCGCCCCGGGCCACGTGGCGGGAGCGTCCCAGTCGAAGGGTGGTTCGCCCGATCGCGAGCCGATGCGGACCGGGCGTCCCATGGCGTCGAGCAGCTGGGCCACACGGCGGCCGGTCTTGCCGGTACCACCCAGGACCAGGGTGAGTGAGTCGTTGTTGATGGTCATGGCTCCACAGGACACCAGAACGCCGTGGACTGTCCATGGCCATATCACTGGAAACCATGTGTGATCGTCTACAATCGCCGCCATCAGCTCCGTCGACGGTCTCCTGGGTGGCCCGCGCGCCCGTGGCGCGTTCGTGCTCAGGTCGTTGATGGAGCCGCCGTGGTCGATCCTCGTCGAGGACCGCGCCCCCGTGTCGGTCGTCGCGGTGACGCGCGGTGAGGCGTGGATCGTCCGATCAGGCGACGGGCCCCGCCACCTCGAGGCCGGCGCCGTCGCCGTGGTGCGCGGCCCCGACCCGTACGTCTTCGCCGACCGCCCGGACACGCCGGTGCAGGTCGTGATCGGGCCGGGCCAGACCTGCCACACGGTCGAGGGGCAGCCGATGGAGGAGGCGATGGACCTCGGCCTGCGCACGTGGGGCAACGACCTGGACGGCTCCACCTGTCTGCTCGTGGGCACCTACGAGCACACCGGCGCCGTGGGCGAGCGACTCCTCGCCGTCCTCCCGCCCACGATCGTCCTCCCGGCCGAGGCCGGCGACGGGAACCTCCTGCAGCTGCTCGGCGCCGAGCTCGTGAAGGACGAGCCCGGACAGGAGACGGTGCTGGACCGGCTCCTCGACCTCGTGCTCGTCTCGGCGATCCGGACGTGGTTGGCGACCGACGACGGTGAGCGCACCGCCTGGTACCGGGCCCACGGCGACCCGATCGTGGGCCCGGCGCTGCGGCTGCTGCACAACAACGTCGCCCATCCCTGGACCGTCGCCGGCCTCGCCGCCGAGGTCGGGGTCTCGAGGGCCCTGCTCGCCCGGCGCTTCACCGAGCTCGTCGGTCGGCCGCCGATGGCCTACCTCACCGACGCCCGCCTCGACCTCGCCGCCGACCGCCTGCTCGAGCCCGGCACCACGATCTCGGCCGTCGCCCGCGAGGTGGGCTACGGCAGCGCCTTCGCCCTCAGCGCGGCCTTCAAGCGTGTCCGCGGGCTCAGCCCGAGCGACCACCGCACGGGCACGAGGGCATCGGCGGCCTAGCGCGTCAGCGGGTGGCGTCCTGCTGCTCGTAGATGAGACGCAGCAGCCAGAAGCGCAGGAAGCGGGCCAGCGAGTAGCGCAGGAACACGGCCGCTCCGAGGATGGCCAGGGCGATGCCGAAGCCGCACAGGATGAGGAGCTCGAGGATGTCGTTGGTGAACGCCTCACCCGTCGACGCCAGGTAGGCGACCAGGCTGATGGCGACACCCGCCACCATGGCCACCAGCCCGACGATGGTCCAGCGCTGCTCGGCCTCCGCCTTGCCGGTGCGGATGCGGACGGCCGCGATCTCCTCCTCGAACTGCTCGCGGCGCCCGGCCGTCGCTTCGCTCGTGCCGACCGCTTCTTCGCTCACGTCGGCCGTTGCTTCGCTCATGTGTGTCGTCTCCCCTTCACTCGATGTCAACCGGTGGACCCGGCCAGGTAGGCCTCGGTCAGCTCTTCGGCGATCTCCTCCGGTGCCCCGATCCGGCGCACCTGTCCGTGCAACATGATGGCCGCCGTGTCGGCCACGCCGAGGACCTCGTGGGCGAACTGCTCGACGACGACGATGGTCAGGCCGCTGCGGGCGATCTCGGCCACCTGCTCGTAGAGCCCCTGCACGATGATCGGGGCGAGGCCCATGGACAGCTCGTCCAGGAGCAGCAGGCTGGGGTCGGTGGCCAGGGCCCGGGCCATCGACAGCATCTGCTGCTCGCCGCCGGACAGCGTCCCGGCCACCTGGCTGCGCCGGTCGGCCAGCCGCGGGAAGCGGCTGTAGGCCCGCTCCTCGATGTCCTTCAACGGCGTCCCGGTGTAGGACGCCATCTGCAGGTTCTCGCCCACGGTCAGGTTCGGGAAGATGCCCTTGCCCTCGGGGACCATGCACACGCCCGCCCGGGCCAGCTCGTCGGCGTCGGCGCCGGTGATGGCACGCCCGCAGATGGCCACGGTGCCCGAGGTGGGCGGCAGCAGACCGGCGATCACCTTCAGGGTGGTGGACTTGCCCGCGCCGTTGGGGCCGAGGAGGGCGAAGACCTCGCCGGTGCGCACGGTCAGCTCGACGCCGGCGACCACGTCGAAGTCGCCGTAGCCGGCGTGGATGTCCCGGACCTCGAGCAGGGGCACCTCCTCGTCGGGGATGTCCCGGCGGACGGCCTTGGCGTGGGTGGCGGTGCCGCTGCCCAGGTAGGCCTCCTGCACCCGTTCGTCGTTCTGGATCTCCTCGGGCGTGCCGACGGCGATCACCTCACCGAAGTCGAGGACGTGGATGTCCTCGCACACGCTCATGACCAGGTTCATGTCGTGCTCGACGAGCAGGATCCCGATGTCGTTGTCGGCCAGGCCCTTGCAGCACCACGGCCATGGCCTCGGTCTCGGTCTCGTTCAGGCCCGACGAGACCTCGTCGAGGAGGATCACGCGTGGACGGTTGGCCAGGGCGCGCCCCAGCTCGACCAGGCGGGCCCGGCCGGTGGGCAGGCTGTCGACCGGGTCGCTCGGCGACGTCGCCGAGGCCCGAGCCGCTCGATGAGCTCGTCGGTGATCTGGTCGGGCGTGCGGCCGTCGTCGCGGGCGCCGGCCGGTGCCCGCTTGACCCAGGTCTCGCGGATCTCGGCCCCGGTCAGGATGTTCTCCCGCACCGACAGCAGGGTGAAGACCTCGAGGCGTTGGAACGTCCGGGCGAGGCCGAGGCGGGCCCGCATGTGCGCGGGGAGCCGGCTGATGTCCCTGTCGCCGAACGTGACCGTGCCACGGGCCATCGTCTGCAGGCCGCACAGGGCGTTGAACGTCGTCGTCTTGCCCGCTCCGTTGGGGCCGATGAGGCCGGTGATGTGGCCCTCCTCGACGTCGAGGTCCACGTCCTCGGCGGCCACGTTGCCGCCGAAGCGGACCGTGATCCCCCTAGCTTCGAGCAGCGCCATAGAGCGGCTCCTCGTCCAGGCCGACCTCGCGGTCGAGCAGGTCCCGGTCGGCTTCGGTGAAGGCCTCGTCCAGGCCCATGCGGTCCCAGTCGGGCTCGCCCACGTCGGCCTCGCCCGCCGCCTTCGCCCGGCGGATGGCCAGCTTCTCCTTCACGCTCTTCACGGTCTCGTTGACGGCTCCGTTCGGGTTCCGGCCGAGGCTGATCCCGGCCAGGGCGGGGCTGAGCGCCAGAAGATCGGTCAGCCACTCGTACGGGAAGAGGTCGGGGATGATGTAGAAGGCGAGGGCGTAGATGACCCCGCCGAAGAGGGCCCCACCCACGGCGGCGATGCCGCCGATGACGGCCAGCAGCACGATGGGCAGGCCGTTGAGGAAGCGGAAGCTGTCGGGCGACACCGAGTTGAACTGGGCCCCCAGCAGCGCCCCGCCGAGGCCGGCGATGGCGGCCGAGAGGGTGAACACCTGCAGCTTGGTCCGGGTCAGGTTCAGGCCGAGGGTCACGCAGGCCGCGGGGCTGGCCTTCATGGCCAGCAGGCGGCGCACGAACTCGCCGCGCCGCAGCCACACCAGGAACAGGGCGACCAGCCCGAACGCGATCGACACCAGGACGAGGTGGGCCTTGTCGCCGTCGAAGGAGATCCCGAACAGGTCCAGCCGCGGGATGTTCAGGCTCGCGTTCGGGAGGATGATGCTCTGGTTGAAGAACATCTTCTCCATGAACACGGCGAACGCGGCGGTGGCGAGGGCCAGGTAGAGCCCCTGCAATCGGAGGGCGGGCAGGGCGACCAGGGCGCCGACGAAACCGGTGACGACCATCGCCAGCACCAGTCCCAAGATGGACCCGTCGCCGCCGTAGTGGCCCATGACCACGGCCCCGATGCCGGCGAAGGTCAGCGGTGCGAGGTTGATCTGACCACCCCAGCCGATCAGCGGGACCAGCGACAGCATGATGATGCCGGTCGCCATGCCGATCCCGAGGTGGAAGGTGCGGATGTTGGCCAGCTGCGAGGCCAGGGCGAAGGCGATGAGCGCCCAGGGCGACGGTCCCCAGGAGCCAGCGGCGCATCGGCGGCATGGGGATGTACTCGCGGGACTTCTGCTGACCCGACGACCGCACCCGCAGCGGCGGCAGGACCAGCAGGACGAGGAACAGCATGATGACCGGGAAGGCCGGCCGCAGACCGCTCAGCGAGATCGGCCGGAAGTCCGTCCACCCGAAGATCGACTCGATCTGCGTGTTGGTCGGGAAGTAGCCGACCAGGTACGCCTCACCGAGGCCGAGGATCAGCGCCCCCAGGAACGTGAGCGGCAGGCTGCGCAGGCGGCCGAACATGGCCGCCGCGTAGGCGTTGATGACCAGCAGGGTCAGGTCCAGGTGCTTCAGCGACGTTCTGGCTGCCCGCCAGCAGGATCCCGGACAGGGCGGCCAGCGAGGTCCCGAGCGCCCAGGCCAGCATCGCCGTCCGGTCCGGGCGGCTGCCGGTCAGCTGTGACAGCGGACGGTCGTCGACCACCGCCCGCATGGCGACACCGCTACGGGTGCGGTACAGCAGGAAGCGCAGGAAGACGGCGACGAGGACCGCGGCGACGATCGTGAACGCGTCGTGCCACGGCAGGTTCACGACACCGAGGTCGAAGGCGTGCTGGGGCCCGTCGAAGAAGCCCGGGAAGCGCCGGCCCTGTTGGGCGGTCGAACAGGATCTGGGCGCCCGTGTACACGCCGAAGAGGAGGCTGACCGAGACGACCAGCTTCGTCACCTCGGACACGTCCTGGAGGCCCCGGAAGATGACCCGCTCGATGGTCGCGCCGAAGAGCGGGGCGATGATCCCGAGCATGACGAACAGGGCGATCGGTGCCGACCAGCCCCACTCGAAGCGCATCTGCCAGTAGACGAACGCCGCCATCATCCCGAAGGCGCCGTGGGCGAAGTTGAAGATGCCCGAGGTCGTGTACGTCACCACCAGGCCGCTGGCGGCCACCGCGTAGATGGCCGTCGTGACGAGCCCGAAGATGGTGAACCTCAGGAACTCTTCCAAGCCGATGTACCCCCCAGGTCGATCGGAGCGCCGAGCTTACGTGTGGGGTCGGCCTAGTCGCCGACCGTGTAGTCCCCCTCGAGCTGGGCGACGTACGCCGGGTCGCAGGCGTAGTCCTCGTCGGTCGGGGCGTAGCGGGCGAAGCCGCCCTCCTGGACCTGCAGGATGATCATGCAGTCCGGACCTTCGTTCTCGGACGGGTTCGTCGGGGCGTGGAGCCCGCCGCCGGTCCAGTCGCTGATCGAGGCGGCGCCCTCCAGCACGCAGGTCCGGGTCAGGTCGTCCTCGAGGTCGCAGTCCCGGGCCGCCTGGGCGAACAGCAGCCAGGCCGACCAGGCCTGGGCGCCGAGCAGAGCGACCTTGCCGTCGACGGCCTCGACGTGCTCGATGTACTGCTGGGTGGCCGGGTTCTGATCGGCCTCCTCGAAGGGCCAGAAGGCGTTCCGGAGGTAGGTGCCGTCGGCGGCCGGGCCGGCGGCGTCCACGTACGCGTTGTCGTAGAAGTTGGCGTCCTGGAGGGTGATCTCCGGGGCGTAGCCGATCTCGGTCAGGGCCTGCTGGAAGAGGGCCAGGTTCTCGCCCTCACCCACGAAGGTCAGGAACGTCACGCCGTCCTCCTCGAGGGCGGCGGCGAACGGGGCCCAGTTGGCCTCGCCGAGGACGTTGTAGGTGGCCTCGTGGACGACGTTCATGCCGATGCTCTCGTAGGCCTCCCGGACCCGGGCGGCCTGGGTGATCAGCGTGTCGAGGTCGGCGTAGAGGATTCCGACGTTGGCGCCGGAGTCGGGGAACTCCTCGGTCAGGACGGAGGCGGCCCCGACCGGGTACTGGTCGAGCGGGTTGGGCACCGGCTGCACCGAGCGGGCCGCGATCAGGTCCTGGCCCGAGGTGCCCGCCTTCTCGGGCGTGACCGAGAACCCGGCGATGTCGATGAGCCCGCACTCGGCGCCGGTGGTGGGCCAGAAGTTGTCCTGCACGGCACCCGAGCCGACGATGGCGAAGTCCTCCTGGCACGCCTGCTGCATCACCGGCTGGTACTCGGAGATGGCGGAGTCCCGCAGGTTCACGTTGATCTGCTTGCCGTTGATGCCGCCGGCGGCGTTGCACCACTCGGCGAACGCCGTGGCGGCGTCGTGGAGCTCGATGTTCAGACCGGGCCGGCCCTCGAAGCCTGGATCGGAGACCGTGCCGATGGTGATGCTGTCCTCGGTCACGCCCTGCGTCTCGGCCGGGTCGTCGGCGACGGTGCCGCCACCTGCGTTCGGGCCGCACACGCCGGTCAGGTCGCCGAAGTCACCGGCGGCCACGTCGCCGCCGCCCTCCGGGGTCGTGGTCTCCCCCTCGCTGACGTTGCCGGTTTCGTCCTCGGACCGGTCTCCGCCGCATCCGGCAGCGACGAGGCCGAGCACGGCGAGCAGCGCGAACAGGCGACGGATGGTCATGGATCCCCTCTGGGCGTCGGGTGTCGGGTGCCCGACACGGAAGATGGCCCCCCGCCGAGCGAGGGGCCATCTTGCCACAAACTGACGGGTCGTCAGATTCGGGGATCTGCCTTTCGTGCGGTTCCTAGGCGTCGATGTCCACGATGAAGGGCTGGTCGCTGTCCTCGCCGCAGGCGAACCCCTCGTCCGGAGCCCATCGGGTGAAGGCGCCGTCCTCGACGAGGAGCACCATCGTGCACTCAGGAGGCTCGTTGGCCCCCGGATTGGTTGGTGCGTGCAGGCCACCGCCCGTCCAGTCCTCGACCGACGCCGCGCCCTCGAGGACGCAGGACCGGGTGAGGTTGTCGTCGAGGTCGCAGTCGCGGGCGGCCTGGGCGAACATCAGCCAGGCCGACCAGGCCTGCGTCCCGAGCGACGCCACCTTGCCGTCGACGGCCTCGACGTGCTCGATGTACTGCTGGATCGCCGGGTTCGTGTCGGCCTCCTCGAACGGGTTGAAGACCGTCCGGACGAACACCCCGTCAGCGGCGGGGCCGGCCGCATCGACCCAGAGCTGGTCGTAGAAGTTGGCGTCCTGGGCGATGACCTCTGGGCGGTAGCCGATCTCGTCCATGGCCTGGAGGAGCAGGGCGAGGTTGTCGCCCGTGCCGACGTACTGCAGCCACTCCACGCCGTCCTCCTGCAGGGCGGCGGCGAACGGCGACCAGTTGGACTCGCCCAGGATGTTGTAGGCCGCGGTGTGGACGATGGTGTGCCCGATCTGCTCCAGCCCGGCCTGGACCCGCTCGGCCTGGATGGCCGTCGTCTCGAGGTCGCCGTAGAGGATCCCGGTGTGCGCCGGAGCATCGGGGTACTCGGCGTCGATGATGGTGTAGGAGCCGACCTGGTAACGGTTTGAGGGGTTGGGCACCGGCTGCACCGAACGGGCCTCGATCGGATCCCGACCCGCCAAGCCGGCCTTGTCGGGGGTGACCGAGAAGCCGGCGATGTCGATCAGGCCGCATTCGGCGCCGATCTCGGGCCAGAAGTTGTCCTGTACCGCGCCGGAGCCGACGATGGCGAAGTCCTCCTGGCACGACGCCTGGAGGACGGGCTGGTACTCGGTGACGGCCGCGTCACGCAGGTTCAGCGTCAACTGCTTGCCGTTGATCCCGCCGGCGGCGTTGCACCACTCGACGAAGGCCGTACCGGCGTCGAAGATCTCCTGGTTCAGGCCGGGAAGACCCTCGAAGCCGGGGTCCGACACCGTGCCGACGACGATCTCGTTCTGGCTGATGCCCTGGGTCTCGGCCGGGTCGTCGACGACGGTGCCACCGCCCTCGTTCGGGCCGCACACCGCGGTGAGGTCACCGAAGTCTCCGGCGCCCCCGGACGGGGCCGCGGTCGTCTCGGTCGAGCTGTCCGAGGTCTGCCCCGTCTCGCCCCCTTCGCGGTCGCTGCCGCAGGCAGCGGCGACGAGGACGCCGACGGTCAGGACCGCCAGCAGCACACGGCGTGACTTCATGGATCCCCCTTCGGCACCGACCCCCCCGGTCGGCACGAGGGAACCACTATCCCACGTACTGACGACCCGTCAGGTGTCGACCTCCACGACGTAGTCCTGGTCGCTCTCCTCGCCGCAGTCGTAGCCCTCGTCGGGCGAGTAGCGGGTGAACTCACCGCCCTCGACGAGGAGCACGACGGTGCACGGCGTGGGCTCGTTCGAACCAGGGTTGGTGGGTGCGTGGAGCCCGCCGCCGGTCCAGTCCTCGACCGACGCCGCCGCCTCCAGCACGCAGGTGCGGGTCAGGTTGTCCTCGAGGTCGCAGTCGCGGGCGGACTGGGCGAAGAGCAGCCACGACGACATGGACTGGGCGCCCAGAAGGGCGATCTTGCCGCCGCTGTCGGTGAGCAGGTCGAGGTACTGCTGGGTGGCCGGGTTCTGGTCGGCCTCCTCGAACGGCCAGAACACCGTGCGGATGTAGATGCCGTCGGCCGCCCCGCCGGCGGCGTCCAGGAAGTTCTGGTCGTACAGGTTGGTCTCCATGAGCATGATCTCGGGGCGGTAGCCGATCTCGTCCATGGCCTGCACGAGCTGGGCCAGGTTCTCGCCCTCGCCGACGAAGTGGAGGAACTCGACCCCGTCCTCCTGCAGCGCGGCGGCGAACGGCGCCCAGTTGGCCTCGCCGAGGATGTTGTACGACGCCTCGTGGACGAAGGTGTGCCCGATCTGCTCGAGGGCGTCGATCGTCTTGTCCTTCTGGGCGATGAGCGTCTCGAGGTCGCCGTAGATGATCCCCGAGTGCTCGATGGCCTCCGGATCGATCTCGTCCACGGTCAGGAACGAGCCCACCTGGAAGCGGTCGCCGGCGTTGGGGACGGGCTGGACGGAACGGGCCTCGATGGCGTCCCGACCGGCGAGCCCCGCCTTCTCGGTGGTGACCGAGAAGCCGGCGATGTCGATCAGCCCGCAGGCGGCGCCCGCCGTCGGCCAGAAGTTGTCCTGGACGGCGCCCGAGCCGACGATGCCGAAGTCGGTCTCGCAGGACTGGGCCATGACCGGCTGGTACTCGGTGATGGCGGCGTCGTGCAGGTTCAGCTCGAGCTGCTTGCCGTTGATGCCGCCCGCCTCGTTGCACCACTCGACGAAGGCCTCGCCGGTGTCGAAGATCTCCTGGTTCAGCCCGGGCCGGCCCTCGAAACCGGGGTCCGAGACCGTCCCGACCGTGATGGAGTCCTCCGTGATGCCCTGGGTCTCGTCCGGGTCGTCGACGACGGCCCCGCCGCCCTCGTTCGGGCCGCACACCCCGGTCAGGTCACCGAAGTCCCCGGCACCACCGCCCGGCTCGGTGGTCTCGGACGGCGAGCTGTCCCCGGTGGCGCCACCGGTCTCCCCCTCTTCCCGGTCGCCGCCGCAGCCGGCCGCGACGAGCGCGCCGACCACCACGAGCGCGATGAAAAGACGACGAGGTCGCATGGCATCCCCCGGGAGCCGAATTTCCCAACGTCGTTCACTATCCCACGGAACGGCGGTCGCTTCATCGCGACAGGTCGAGCACCGTCCGTCCAGACGTCCTCCGGGCAGCGTGGTCCTCGAGGGCGCCGGCCACCTCGTCGAAGGAGACCCGGCGACCGATGGTCGGTCGGATCGACCCGGCGGCGACCAGCGCGAGCAGCGAGTCGTGCACCCGCTCGCCGACCGACGGCGGGAACGGGTTGATGCCGAAGCGGCGGAACTCGAGCGGGGCGTCGAGGTAGGCGAGGATCACGCCCACCACCGTCAGGTTCGCCATCGAGACCTTGCGCAGGGGCCGGCCCGTGAGCCCGGACTCGGGATCGTCGTTGAAGCCGACCGGGACATAGCGGCCGCCCAAGGCGGCGCAGGTCCACATGGCCTCGGTCTGTTCGCCCCCGATCGGGTCGTAGATGACGTCGGCTCCGTGGCCGTCCGTGTGTTCCATGACCGCGTCGAAGACGTCCTCGACGCTGTGGTCGACGATCCTCTCGGCGCCGAGCTCGCGGCAGAGGTCGGCCTTCTCGGCCGTTCCCGCCGTGGCCACGACGTGGGCGCCGGCGGCCACCGCCAGCTGGATCGCGGCCGTCCCGACGGCGCTGGCGCCCGAGCGCACCAGCACGATCTCGCCGGGCTGCAGGTCGGCGCGCTCGTGCAGGGCCAGCCAGCCCAGGTGGAACGGCAGCGTGAAGGCGGCGGCCTCGACGTCGTCCAGCTCGGGCGGGGCGTCGAACACGGTGGCGCACAGCGCCTTCTCGGCCATGCCACCCAGCGACTGGTTGGCCATGCCGACGACCCGCCGACCGACCCAGGCCTCCCTCCCCGCCCCGGCGGCGTCGACGACGCCGGCCACGTCCATGCCGAGGGTGAACGGAGGCTCGGCCATCACCGCGGCCACGCCGCCCCGGCAGCGGGCGATGTCGCCGAAGTTCAGCGAAGCGGCGGCCACCGCCACCCGCACCTCGCCCGGTCCCGGCTCGGGCTCGGGGACGTCGGCGACCTCGATGGCCTCGCTCGGTGACGCGTGGCGGACGACCCTTACGGCTCTCACGGGCCCGGGACCCTAGGGCATGATCGACGGCAGTGACCCCGTACCCGTTGCTCCTGTCGCCGCTCGACGTCGGTCCCGTGACCCTTCGCAACCGGGTGGTGATGGGAGCGCACTTCACGATGTTCACCGAACCGACGGCGGCGGGTGAACCCGGCTTCTACGGCGAGCGCACCGGCCGCTACCTGGCCGACCGGGCCCGGGGCGGCGTGGGGGCGGTGATCTGCGGCCAGGCCGCGGTCCACCCCACGACCGCGTACCAGATGCCCAACAACGCCGCCGCCTGGCGCCCGGAGGCCGTCGACCACTTCCGGCGGCTGACCGACCTGGTCCACGAGCACGACGCCGCCGCCTTCCTCCAGCTGGCCCACAACGGCGGGGTGAACCGGGGCAACTGGTCGAAGCTCCCCGTCCTCGGTCCGTCGGTCATCGCCGACTACGACGAGCCCGCCGTCGCCCTCGACGAGGCGGGCATCGTCGAGCTGGTCGAGGCCTTCGCCACGTCCGCGGCCAACGCCGCCGCCGGCGGGTTCGACGGCATCGAGGTCCACGGCGCCCACGGCTACCTGATCCACGAGTTCCTCTCCCCCAAGACGAACCAGCGCGACGACCGCTACGGCGGGTCGCTGGAGAACCGGATGCGCTTCGGGGCCGACGTGCTGACCGCGGTGCGGGCCGCCGTGGGGCCGTCGGTCGCCGTCGGCCTGCGCCTGGTGGGCGACGAGGAGCAGTGGGACGGGTCGGGACTGACCCCCGACGACGCCGCCGAGATCGGCGCCGGCTACGAGGCGATGGGCCTGGTCGACTTCCTCCATGTCTCCGTGGGCACGTCGGGCATGGGCATGGTGCGCACCAACTACGCCCGCCCCGGGCTGGGGGTGACCGCGGCCGCCACCGTGAAGGCGGCCGTGTCGGCGACGCCGGTGTTCGCCGTCCACCGCATCCTCGACCCCGACCAGGCCGAGGCGATCCTCGCCGAAGGCGGGGCCGACGGCATCTGCCTGGTCCGGGCCCTGATCGCCGACCCGGACTGGGTCGACAAGGCGGCCACGGGCCGGGCCGACGAGATCCGCCGCTGCACCGGCTCCAACCAGTCCTGCTACGGGAACCTGATCAACGGGATGCCGGTGTCCTGTGTCCAGAACCCGGCCGTCGGCCGGGAGGCGTCACTGGGGGCGACGACCCTGACCCCGGCGGCCGTGGCGAAGAAGGTGGTGGTGGTCGGCGGCGGGCCCGCCGGGTTGGAGGCGGCGTGGGTGGCCGCCGCCCGCGGCCACGAGGTGGTCCTGCTGGAGCAGGCCGACGAGCTGGGCGGGGCCATCCGGCTGGCCGCGCAGCTGCCCGGGCGGGCCGAGATGGCCGCCGTCGCCGACTGGCGGGCCGGCGAGTGCGCTCGGCGAGGCGTCGACGTGCGCCTCGGGGTCCGGGCCGACGCCGCCGCCGTGGTGGACCTCGCCCCCGACGCCGTGGTCGTCGCAACCGGGGGGCGGGCCGACAAGGGGGTCAAGGCCAAGTACCACCCGACCCCAGTCCCGGGCTGGGAGCAGGACTTCGTGCTCGACCACGTCGACGCCATCCGGCGGGCTGTGGCCGGCGAGCTGACCGGCCGGGTCGTCGTGCTCGACGCCGTCGGCCACATCGAGGCCATCGGGCTGGGCGAGCTGCTCGGCCGTCAGGACGTCGACGTCACCGTCGTCACCGCGCTGGCGGCCCCGATCTCCCTCGACCCCGAGACGCAGCAGGCCGCGCTCTCCCGGGCCGTGCGGGCGGGGATGGCGTGGCGCCCCAACACCGTGCTCGGCGCCATCGGCGACCACGAGGTGACGCTGGTCGACGCCCTCTCCCACGCCGTCGACCAGGTGGCGGGCGTGGACTGGGTGGTCATCCGGACGCACGGCCGCCCGGAGAACGCCCTCGTCGCCGAGCTCGAGGACCGGGTCCCCGAGGTCATCGCCGTCGGCGACGCCGTGGCCGTCCGTCCCGCGGACCGGGCCGTCTGGGACGGCCACCAGGCGGGACGGAGCCTCTGAGGACCTACCGCAGGCGGACGGTCGCCGGGTTGGACGTCGTGCCACTGCCCACCGCCCGGATCGTCATCGACCGGATGGTGCTGAGGGGCCGGTCGATCGTGGGGATGCCCAGGTCGACACGGGTCCGGCCGGCGTCGATGAAGAAGAACTCGAAGCTGTTCTCCAGCGCCAGCGAGAGCGGTCGGCGCACGTCGGGCTGCGGCAGGCGGAACCGGCGCCACTCGAAGGGGACGTCGGTCGTGCGGATCTGCGGCACGCCCGGGTCCACGATGGCGTCGATCTGGGCCACGAAGAAGTCGTCCCGTGGTGCGGAGAGCCGGAGCCGGTAGCCGATGCGGCCCCCGGCGTCGACCGGTGACCGCAGTGCGGTGAGGATGGCGGTCACGTCGGCGTCGTCGTCGCCCACCCGAGCCTTGCCCCGGTTGTCGGCCGCCGCCATGCCCAGGAGCGGGCTGGCCGTGACCTGCTGGGCCTTGAACGGCAGCTCGTCCACCGTGTCGGCCTCGTAGGGCACCTCGATCGTGCCGTCGGTGACCCCGGCGGGCACGTCGATGCGGTCGAGCACAGAGGGCACGAAGCCGGGGAACGAGAACTGGTCGATGGACACGCCGAAGGCCGACGGCTGGGAGACGTCGCCGGTCAGCGTGAACGGCACCAGCGCGGTGCCCGGGCCCGGCCCGTCGCCTTCGTCGACCGTGACGTCGCCGAGGCGCAGGGTGGGCAGGTCCCGGTCCGGGACCGCCGCGAGGCCGCGGCGGCGCACCGACGTGTCCAGGACGATGACCCGGCCGTCCCCGGAGCGGCTGACCAGCTGCACCCGGGTGATGGCAGACGTGTCGATGGTCGCGTCGCTCACGTCCACCCGCACCGGCTGGGCCCAGGCCGCCTGGCCCGGGAACGGCTTGAGCGTGAACGGCGGGGAGGTCCACGACCCCGACCCGTCCTGCAGCCGTACTGCGAAGCGGGGATCCGGACGGTCGGGGTCGGCCACGACCCGCAGGTCGATCGTGGCGCCGGGGCCGCTGGCATCCAGGGGGACGTCGGGCCGGACGCCGGCGACACGGTCGTCCTCGGTCCAGTTGAAGGAGAACTGGGCGATGGCACCCAGGCGGGCGACCGTGGTCGCCTCGGGCTGGCCGAAGAACTGCTGGAGCGGCGACCAGTGCATCTCCCGAGAGAAGCGGCCGAAGCCGCACGGCGGCAGCGAGACGCCGTCGACGTCGACCGACCCGCCGACCACGTTGGCGCACGGCCGGGCCGCGCCGGTCAGCGTCGCCCCGGCACCGGGGCGCACCGTTGTGCGGTTCCCACCGATGGCGTGGGTGCGGACCCGGGCGTCGGGCACGCCGGGCGGGATCACGACCCCACCCCGGTCGAGAACGTCGACCGAGGCCTGCGCGCCGGTGAGGAAGGCATCGACCGAGGCGCCGACGTAGGTGCGGGCCACGCTCCGCTGCTCGGCGGCCGAGAGTCGCCGGGGCGACGAGATGGCGCAGTCGGCGCCGCCGCCGAACCAGTCGTCGAAGCTCGGCGCCTGGGAGATCCCCGGGGTCCACTCGGTGTTGAAGAAGTTGTGGTTGGTCCCGATCATCAGGACGCTGCTCCGCAGCGACGGGTCGTCGGGCGCGGCGGTCTGCGTGGCGTCGACGAAGCGCTGGCCCTGGAGGTCGAAGACGTCGCCGTCGCAGCTGGGCAGGAACACCGACGTGGGCATGTAGCCCGCGGTCTGCCACGAGAAGTCGACGGGGGCGATGAGGACCTGGCCGAGGATGTCCCACGGCGCCGACGAGTCGCTCTCGATGACCGCGGCGTTGACGCCCTCGCCGCCGCGGCTGTGACCGACCAGCACCACCTGGCCCATGTCGAGCTTGCCGAACCAGTCGCTCATCGACGGGTCGCTGTTCCAGTCGGTCAGCAGGCCGAGGTGGTAGCGGACGATCGCCGAGCGGGCCGCGGCGCCACCGTCGGGTGACTGCCAGTCGTCAGCGTTGATGACGTTGGCCGACACCGACGTCGTGGCGATGCCCTGCGACGCCAGCATCTGCTGGAGGTAGTGGTAGCCGAGGTGGCTGGGCACCGGCGCGAACCGGCCCGGGCACACGTCGTCGTCGTGATCGGGGGTGGCGGCGAGGTAGCAGGGCGAGTGGCGGCCGTGGAGGAACACCACGAGCGGCGCGTTGGGCACGCCCACGGGCAGGACCGCGTGGCCGACGGTCTCGATGGGGCGGTCGAACTCGGGCCACGGCAGGCCGTCGAACTCGTAGTCGACGGTTGTCGTGGCGAAGCCGCCCTCGGCGCCCGGGTCGATCGGCAGCGTCTCCGCTGGCGCGCCGGTCTCGGGCACGTTGCCGGGCTCGACCTGGACCGGGGCCCCGGCGAGATCCAGCCGGCGCGGGCCGAGCCACACCTCGAGCGTGTCCGGGGCGACGGGCTCGTCGGGGTCGACCAGCAGCGTCAGCGTGCGGCCGTCGGGACCGATCGTCGGCCGGCCCAGCACCCGCCCGTCGGAGCGGAACTCGGGGGCGCTGTCGACGTACGGGAGCGGCTCGGGCGACACCCACACCAGCTGGATGCCGCGGTTGCTGGCCCGCAGCTCGGTGGTGCCCCGCTCGGCCGGGGCCGACTCGATGACGTGCGTCGGGCCTGCCGCTGCCTCCTGCCCCGTGGCAGGCACGGCGGTGGCGACGAGGAGGAGTGCCGCGCCGAGCGCGGTGACCAGGAGCCGTCGGCGCACCTCAGGCCGCCGTGGTGACGCGCTGGGCCACGTCGTCGCAGGCAGCGACGAGGGGCGGGGCAAATGCGGCTCGGATGCAGGCCACGTGGCCATCCTTCAGTTCGTGGACGGTGGCGTCGGGGATGGCCTCGGCCATCTCCAGCTGTCTATCGGGAACGATCGCCCGGTCTTCGGTTGTGACGAGGATCGACGTCGGAACGTTCACCTCGCCGATCCAACGCTTGGCGTTGTAGTTGCCGAGGGCGGCGCCCGCCTCGAGCACCGATCGCGGGTCGTGGCGGCGCATCTCGGCCGACGCCCACCGCTGGAGCGACGTCGGCCGGCCCGAGGTGCGCAGCGCCGAGACGATCGGGAGCCGTCGGACCCACTGGGACGGGAGCCGGTTGGCCCACTGACCGACCCGGGTCGTGCCGGCCAGCGCCGCCATCGACGCCGTGAAGATGAAGCGCTCCCGCATCACGGGCACGAAGCCCGTCGCCGTGGCGCACAGCACCAGGCCGTCGACCTTCTCGGGATGGCGCTTCCAGAGCAGCTGGGCGACGGGGCCGCCCATCGAGTAGCCGACGGCGATGGCCGACGGGACCTCCAGCTCGTCGAGCAGGGCGGCGGCGTCGTCGGCGCAGTCGGCCAGGCGGAACCGCGTCCAGCTCCGCAGGCCCCGGGCATGGCCCCGCTGGTCGAGGGCGATCACCCGGTAGTGCTCGCCGAGGGCGTCGAAGGCCTGGAACCAGTTGAGCCCGGCACTGGCGATCCAGCCATGGAGGAGCAGGAGCGTCGGCGCGTCGGGCGTCGGCCCGGGCACGTCGCGCACGAACGTGATGCCGCGGCCCGGCAGCTCGATCCGCCGCCCGTACGGGAGCGGCGGCCCCGCCGCCACCTCCTGACGCATGCCGACCACGCTCATCCTGGTCTCCTCCACCCCGCCGATCCCCGGGAGCCACGGTACGCCACCCCATCCTGTCGGGTGGCTGATGCGTTCTGTGACCAGCCCCGCCCTCCCCAGCGCGAAGCGCTGGTCACAGAACGGCAGGGCGTCTCGTTCTGGGACCAGCCCACGGTCACCCAGCGCCGGATCCAGTACCCAGAACGGCAGGGGTCTCGTTCTGGGACCAGCCCACGGTCACCCAGCGCCGGATCCAGTACCCAGAACGGTGGGGGTCAGGGGGCGAGGGCGGGCACGTACTTGGCGGGCAGGTGGCCTTCGGCGCACAGCCAGCGGGCGGTGTCGGCCAGCGTCTCGGCCGTCGGCCGCAGCGGGTGGCCGAGCACCTCGAGGGCCACGGTGTCGTCGCTGGGCTCCCAGCGGGTGAGGTAGTCCATCCCCTCCCCCGTCACCGCGAAGTCGATCGGGAACACCCGCATGAGGAGGTCGTTCAGGCGACCCACACCCCGCAGCAGGCCGGCCGACATGGGGATGCGCCGGACCTTGCGACCGGCGACCTCGGCGAGGGTTCGGTTGAGCTCGTCGGTGTCGAGCGTGCGACCGCCGAGCACCAGCCGGGACGGCGCGGGGTCGGGGCCGAAGGCGGCGACGTAGAGGTCGGCCACGTCCCGGACGTCGACGATGGACCAGCCCCCGCCCTGGATGATCGGGGTGCCGGACCGGTAGTTGGTGACGATCGCCCCGTGGCCCGCCCCCAGCGTGGGGTTCGGGTCGTGGGGGCCCAGGACACCGCCGGGATAGATGATCGTGACCGCCGCGCCCTGGTCCTGGAGGCCGCGCACGAAGAGCTCGGCCTCGGCCTTGGACCTGCCGTACGCGCTGTCCGGCTCGGCCACCTCGGTGTCGGGGGTGACGCGGCGGTTTGCGGCGGAGAACAGGGCGCTGACCGACGAGGTGTGGACGATGCGGCCGAGCCCGGCGTCGACCGCCCCGCCGACCACGTGGCGGGTGCCGGCGGCGTTCGTGGCCAAGACCTCGGCGGCCCGACGGCGGCTGACGGCGACCACGGCGGCGGCGTGGAGCACACCCTCGCAGCCGTCGAGGGCGGCCTCGACCGACGCCTGGTCGGTGATGTCGCCCTGCACGACCTCGGCGGGCCGGGCCGGGTGGGGAGCGAAGACCCGGTCGACCTTGCCCGGATCCCGAGCCAGGAGGCGCACGTCGTGGCCCGCCTCGGTGAGCGCGACGGTGGCGAACGACCCGATGAACCCCGTCCCCCCGGTCACCAGGATCCGCATCGGGCCGGGACGGTAGCCTCCGCGTCCGATGCCGACCGCTGGTGTCGACCCGGACCGACTGACCGACCTGCTGGCCCGAGCCGAGCGGATGGTCGACGAGGGGTCGGTGCCCGCCGCCCAGCTGGCGGTCGCCCGCGACGGCGAGGTCGTGGCCGAGCGCACCTGGGGCGCCCCCGACGCCAGCCGCTTCCACGGTTACTCGTCGGGCAAGACCATCGTGGCCAGCGCCGTGTGGATGCTGCTCGGCGAGGGCGCCCTGTCGACCGACGACCGGGTGGCCGACCACCTCCCCGGGTGCGGAGGCCAACGACAAGGGCGACATCACCCTCGAGCAGGTCCTCCTCCACACCAGCGGGTTCCCGCGGGCGCCGTTCGACCCGCTCCTGTGGGACGACCGGGACGCCCGCCTCGCCCGCTTCACCTCATGGCGCCTGAACTGGGCGCCCGGGAGCCGGTTCGAGTACCACCCCACCTCGGCCCACTGGGTCCTGGCTGCGGTGATCGAGGAGGTGACCGGCGAGGACTGGCGGACGTTCGTCGTCGAGCGCGTGCTCGACCCGCAGGGGCTGTCCGCCCTGCGCTTCGGCGTCGCCCCCGAGGACCAGGGCGACGTGGTCGACGTCGTGTCCGTCGGCGTGGCGCCCACCAGCGAGGAGCTGGAGCAGCTCACCGGCATCGCCGGCCTGGACCTGGCGGCCTTCCAGGGTGAGGTGACCGACGAGGCCCTCGTGTCGTTCAACCGCCCCGAGATCCGGGCCGTCGGCGTGCCCGGTGGCGGCGTGGTCACGACGGCGACCGACCTGGCCCTCTTCTACCAGGGGCTCCTCCACGACCCGAAGGGCCTGTGGGATCCCGAGGTCCTCGCTGATGCCACCGGCCGGGTGCGCTGCACCCTGCCGGACAACCTCACGTCGGCCCCGGCCAACCGGACGATCGGCGTGATCGTGGCCGGCGACGACGCCCACGTCCCCCTGCGGGGGATGGGCCGCACCGTGTCGCCCCGGGCCTTCGGCCACAACGGCGCAGGCGGACAGGTGGCGTGGGCGGATCCCGAGTCCGGGCTGTCGTTCGCCTTCCTGACCAACGGCCTGGACCGGCACCCGCTGGCCCACGGACGCCGAGGCGCGTCACTGTCGAACCGCGCCGGGGTCCTGACGACAGGAGCGGGCTAGGTTCAGCCCGCGGTCGTCCCACGAAAGGGGAACAGGGTGGAACGCCTCTCCGGCATGGATGCCTCGTTCCTCTACACCGAGACCCCCACCGGCCACATGCACGTGACGGGGGTGATCGTGATCGACGCCGCCGAGATGGTCGGCGGCTACCAGTTCGAGCGCCTCGTCGAGCTCATCCAGCAACGGCTCCACCGGCTGCAGCCGTTCCGTCGACGCCTGGTCGAGGTGCCGCTGTCCTTCGACCACCCGGTGTGGATCGAGGACCCGGACTTCGACATCACCAACCACATGCACCGGGTCACGTGGCCGAAGCCCGGTGGCAAGCAGGAGCTTGCGCACCTGGTCGGCGATCTCATGTCCCGCCCGCTCGACCGGCAGCGGCCGCTGTGGGAGATGTGGGTGGCCGAGGGCGGCAAGAACGGCCGCGTCGCCCTCATCTCCAAGATCCACCACTCGGCCATCGACGGCGTCACCGGCGCCGACCTCATGAGCCAGCTCTTCGACCTGGAGCCCGGCGCCCCGGCCGTCGAGCCCCCGGACGAGCCGTGGCAGCCCGAGCCGATCCCGACCGACACCGAGCTGCTGGTGGACGCCATCGCCGCCCGGGTCCGCGATCCCCTGCGGGCCGCCCGCGCCGCCCGTCGCACGCTGGGGTCGCTGACCAGCCTGATCGGCACGGTCACCAACCGCGGCGACGAGCGCACGCCGGCCATGCCCTTCACCGGGCCCCACAACCGCTTCACCGGCTCGCTCAGCTCCGACCGGGCGGTGGCCTTCGGCAAGGCCGACCTCGAGGCCCTGAAGGTGGTCAAGAACGTCTACGGCTGCAAGCTCAACGACGTCGTCCTGGCCACCTGCTCCGTGGCCCTGCGCTCGTACCTGCTCAGCCACGGCGAGGACCTGGACAAGCCGCTGCTGATCATGTGCCCGGTCTCGACCCACGGCTCGGGTGGGACCGGGACCAACCAGGTGTCGTCGATGGCCGTGCGCCTACCCGTGCACATGGAGGACCCGGTCGACCAGCTGCTGGAGATCTTCGAGGACACCAAGGTGGCCAAGGAGGTCCAGAACGCCCTGGGCGCCGACATGTTGAGCGACATCACCCAGTTCGCCCCGCCCGTCCTGTTCAACCAGGCCATGCGCCTCTACTCCCGCAGTGGCCTGGCCGACCGTCACGCGCCGGTCCAGAACGGGGTCATCTCCAACGTGCCCGGCCCGCCCATCCCCATGTGGGTCGCCGGCGCCCCCGTGGTCGCCGTCTACCCGCTGGGCCCGCTGATCGAGGGCGCCGGCCTGAACATCACGGTGATCTCCAACATGGGCCGCCTCGACATCGGCATCGTCGCCGACCGCGCCCTGGCGCCGGACATCGAGTCCCTGGCCGACCACTGGGAGGACGCGGTCAAGGTCCTCTGCGAGCGGGCCAACGCCGAGGCTGCCTCCGCGGGCTGAGCACCGTGCGGCCCGACGCTGGCGCCGCACCGCCATCCTGACCCGGTGACCATCGACCGGCGACGCTTGGCCCTCGCGCTCGTCTCGGTCGTCGTGGGTGCCCTCGCCGGCCTGGGCCTGCTCGGCTTGGTGTCGCCGTACTCGGGCGATGTCGGGCCGGGTCGGGTCGAGCTCCAGGCGCGCTGTTGCACGGCGCACCGCACGGACCTCGTCCTCCCACCCCTCGGTCGCGTCTCCGCCGACACGCACGCCGGTCCCGTGGGCCTGAGCGCGCGGGTGCGGTCCGTCGACGTCGACGCCGTGAGGGAACTGGTCGACGACGAGGATCCCGAGGGCCGACTGGCTCGGGAGGCCCAAGACGACCTGCGGCCGCTCGTCCTCCGGTTCGCGATCCGGGCCGGGATCTTGGCCGGCGTTGTCGGCGCGCTCGCTGCCGCACTACTGCCGTGGCGGCGCTGGTCCCACCTCCCGCTCGGGGCGGCAGGCGGTGTCCTGGCGGTCGGCGGTCTGCTCGGGCTCTCGGCACTGACCTTCGACCCGGAGGCCTTCGCCCAACCCCGCTTCGAGGGGCCACTGGGCGAAGCACCCCGGGTCATCGAGGCGGTGCAGCGCAACGTCGAGGACTTCGAGGACGTGCGCAGCCGCATCGACGTGCTGGCCGGCCAGCTCGGAGAGCTCTACGCCACCTCGGTGACCGACGAGCTGGCGGCCAGCGAGGGGGAGATCAGGATCCTCCACGTCAGCGACATCCACCTCAACCCCGTCGGCCTGGAGTTGGCCGCTCAACTGGCCGAACAGTTCGACGTCGACGCCGTGCTCGACACGGGCGACCTGACCACGTACGGCCTGCCGTTCGAGTCGCGGATCGCCGGGCTGGTCGAGGACATCCCCGTGCCCTACCTCGTGGTACCGGGGAACCACGACTCGGCCCGAAACCGGATCGGCCTCGCCCGCTTCGAGAACGTCACGGTCCTGGACCCCGGTGGCGTGACGATCGGCGACGTCCGCATCGCAGGTATCGGCCACCCGGTCTTCACCGCCACGAACGAGCTGGAGGAGGACGAGATCGCCGCCGCGGTCGAGGCCCAGCAGTCCGAGGTGGAGGCGCTGGTCGACACCGAGCAGCCCGACCTGCTCGCCGTGCACGACCCCCGCCAGGCCGAGGCCGTCATCGGTGATGTACCGCTCGTCGTCGCCGGCCACGTCCACGAACACCGGGTCGACGAGCGGGACGGCACCGTCGTGGCCACGTCGGGATCGACCGGCGCAACGGGCCTGGGCTCGTTCACCGTCGAGACCGACCTGCCCTATGAGGCCGAGCTGCTCCGCCTGGTCGACGGCCGGCTGCACACCATCGACGCGGTGTCCCTGCGAGGCACCGGCGGCGAGTTCCGCCTCGACCGGCGGCTCTTCGAAGCCGGCGACGCAACCGTCGTCGACCTGGGGTTCTGAGCGCTACTCGGTGATGCCGAAGCGCTGGAGGCCGTAGGCCTCGATGGCGTTGCCGCGGAGGACGGCGTAGCACTCGTCGGCGTCCATGCCGGCGGCGGCGAAGAGGCCGTGGGCCACCTTGCGGCGGTGCGGGAACGTGCCGTCGGAGTGCGGGAAGTCGGTCTCGAACAGGATCTGGCTCGAGGCCGACGTCGTGGCGGGCCTTCAGGCCGACGAGGTCGTCGAACACGCAGCCGTAGACCCGGCCCCGGACCTGCTCGCTGGGCAGGACCGGGCCGCCGACGCCGCCGCGGCCGTCGGCCCAGACGGCGTCCATGCGCTCGAGCTGGAACGGCATCCAGCCGACCTGGCTCTCGGCGTAGGCGATCTTGAGGTCCGGGTGGCGCTCCAGCGTCCCCGAGAAGACCCAGTCGGCGAGCGAGCCCTGGGCGTTCTGGGCGTAGAGCGACATCGAGGTGGCGAGCGGCGCGTCGCTGCGAGGTCGTGGGCATCGACGACGACGAGCCGATGTGCATCGACACCGTCGTGTCGGTCTCCACGCAGGTCGACCAGAGGACGTCCCACTCGCCCGTGTACATCGACGGCAGGCCGAGCTTGGCCGGGTTCTCGGTGAAGGCGATGGCGTAGCTGCCCTTGGCGGCGCACCGCCGGACCTCCTCGGCGGCCAGCGCCGGGTCCCACAGCGGGCACGAGGGTCAGCGGGATGAGGCGGCCCTTGGCGTCGCCCGGCCGACCACTCGTCGATCATCCAGTCGTTGTAGATGCGCAGGCAAGCGAGGGAGAGATCCTTGTCGTCCCGCTCCAGGAAGCCCTGGCCGGCGAAGCGGGGGAAGACGTTCGGGTAGTTGATGGCCGCCTCGACGTGGTTGGTGGTCATGTCGGCGAGGCGCTCGGTCCGGTCCCAGGTCCCGGGCCGGAAGTCGTCGTAGGTGGCGGGGACGTTGCGCTGCTCGTCGCGGGGCATGCCCGCCGGAGCGTGGAGCAGGCCGGTGGGCACGACGAGGTCGTCGAAGAGCCAGAGGTCGCACCACGTGCCGTCGGGGTCGTTGCGGGAGAACCCGTAGTGGCCGCCGGTGAACTCCAGCTTCACCCGCTCGGTGACGACCTTCGGCCCCCGCTCCCGCATCGACTCGGGCAGCTCCCGCTGCCACAGGTCCTTCGGCTCCATCACGTGGTCGTCCACGGAGATGATGAGGGGGAGTTGGTCCTCCTCGGGGGTCACGCTGTCTGCCATCAGCTCAATCCTGCCCGTTCGCGCCCGCGGAGAACACCGCGCGCAGGTCCTCGAGCCCGCCGGGGAGCTCGATGGGCGGGTCGGGCAGTTGCGTCACGCCGTGCTCGGCGAGGGCGGCGGCCATCGCGTCGGGCTCGTCGCTCCACGAGCGGGGGTCGCCCATCATCACCTCGTAGGCCACCAGCCCGTCGGGCCCGGCCACGAACGGGCCGAAGCTGGCGCCGTGGGGCAGCTCGAGGTGGGTGCCGGGCCCGCACTCCCGGCCGTCGCAGGTGACGCTGCCCTCCAGCACCAGGATCGTGTGGGGGCTGTGGTGCCCGTGGCGGCGGACGATCATCCCCGGGTCCCAGCGGGCGAACAGCGCCAGGTACAGCGGGTCGACCGAGAAGGCGATCCACCGCTCCCAGACATGGGACTCGCTGCCGTCGGCGTTGCGCTGGCTGCGGACCTTGATCCACGGCGGGTCCTCGCTGCCCAGCGAGGTGAAGGCGGGCTCCAGCCCGTCGATGCGGGGGATGGCAGGCGCGGTCACGCCGACGAGCTTCGCACCTCGTCGCGGCGCTCGGTGAGGAAGCGCCGCTCGGCGGCGTTGCCGGCCAGCTCCAGGGCCCGGTCGTAGGCGTCGGCCGCCTCCTCGGGGCGGTCGAGGCGGACCAGCAGGTCGGCCCGGGTGGCGTGGAAGAGGTGGTAGCTGCCGAGGTCGAGGTCGTCGACGACCTCGAGCGCAGCCGCCGGGCCGACGACCTCCGCCAGCGCGACCGCTCGGTTCAGGGCCACGATCGGGGTGGGCTGCAGGGTCAGCAGGTGGTCGTAGATCTGGAGGATCTGCGGCCAGTCGGTCTCCTCGGCGGTGCGGGCGTCGCTGTGGACGGCGTTGACCGCCGCCTGCAGCTGGTACGGGCCGGGCAGGTCGCGGCGGATGCAGGAGGCGACGATCTCTCGACCCTCGGCGGCCAGCTCCTGGTCCCAGAGCGAGCGGTCCTGGTCGGCCAGGAGGATCAGTGACCCGTCGGCTGCCACCCGGGCCGGTCGCCGGGACATGGTCAGCAGCATGAGCGCCAGCAGCCCGTGGACCTCGGGCTCGTCGGGCATCAGGTTGACGAGCAGGCGACCCAGCCGGATCGCCTCCACCGCCAGGTCGTCCCGCACCAGCTCGTCGCCCTGGGCGGAGGTGTAGCCCTCGTTGAACACGAGGTACACGACGGCCAGCACCGAGCGCAGGCGGTCGGGCAGCTCGGCGTCGCCGGGCACCCGGTACGGGATGTGCGCGTCCTTGATCTTGCGCTTGGCTCGGACGAGGCGCTGGGCCATGGTCGTCTCCGGCACCAGGAAGGCCCGGGCGATGGCTCCGGTCTCGAGGCCGCCGAGCAGCTTCAGGGTGAGTGCCACCTGGGCTTCGACGCCCAGGGACGGATGGCAGCAGGTGAACATCAGTCGCAAGCGGTCGTCCTGCACGGGTCCGGTCTCCTCGGGGGGCTCGTCCGGCTCGTGGAGCTGGTGGGCCTGGACGTGGCGGTCGTGGCGGGTGGACTCCCGGCGGAAGCGGTCGATGGCCCGGTTCTTGGCCGTCGTCAGGATCCATCCGCCGGGGTTCGGCGGAACGCCCTTCTCGGGCCACTGCTGGGCGGCGACCACGAACGCCTCCTGGACCGCCTCCTCAGCGACGTCGATGTCGCCGAAGAGGCGGATCAGGGTGGCGACGACCCGACCGTGCTCCTCCCGGAAGAGGGCGTCGAGGTCGACGATCACTCCGGATCGATGGCGCCCTGGAACGGCCGGACCTCGACGTCGCCCTTGCAGGCCACCGCCGCCTCGCGTGCGAGGGCCAGCGCCTCGTCCAGGTCGGCCAGCTCGAGGACCCAGAAGCCGCCCAGGAACTCCTTCGTCTCGGAGTACGGGCCATCGGTCAGGACGGTGTCGCCGTCCTGCAGCCGGACGGTCGTGGCGGAGTCGGGCGTCTGCAGCCCGCCGCCGAAGACCCACTTCCCGGAGTCGATGATCTTCTGGTTGAAGGCCTCGGTGGCGGCGAACGCCTCCTGCATCTCGGCCTCGTCGGCGTAGCCGCCGATCTCGGTGTCGAAGTCGCTGCCGTCGTGGTGGACGGAGAGCATGTACTGGGCCATGTCGGTCACTCCTTCTGTCGTGGACCCGGCACGTCACCGGTTCCTGCCCTGTCTACGAACGGACGGCGCCCGATTCGACACCGTGCGAAGATTTTCTGCGATGAGTTCGCCGCCAACGAACGGTCCAACCGGCATGTCCACTCTCGTCGTCGGTACCCGCAAGGGCCTCTGGCTCGTGACCCCCGAAGGCATGGTCGACGGACCGCACTTCCTCGGCCACATCGTGCAACACGCCGTCCTCGATCCCCGGGACGGGCAAACGCTGCTGCTCGGGATGCGCACGGGCCACCTCGGCCCGACGGTCATGCGCTCGACCGACCGCGGTCGCACCTGGACGGAGGCGACGCGCCCGCCGGCGTTCGCCGGCGGTGACCCGCTCGAACGCAGCCTGCGGTCCGTCTTCTGGCTGACGCCGGGCCACCCCGACGAGCCCGGCGTCTGGTACGCGGGCGGCTCGCCCCAGGGCCTCTTCCGCACCGAGGACGGCGGCGACACCTGGGCGCCCGTCGCCGGGTGGAACGACCATCCCCTGTGGGCGACGTGGTGCGAGTACCCCGAGGAGAACACCCCCGACGGCTCGATGCTGCACTCGGTCCTCGTCGACCCCCGGGACGCGCAGCACCTGTACCTCGGGTTGTCGGGCGGCGGTGTGTTCGAGAGCACCGACGGCGGCGGCGACTGGGCACCGCTGAACGCCGGCTGCCGAGCCGACTTCTTCCCCGACCCGTTCCCCGAGTTCGGCCACGATCCCCACACCGTCCGGCTCCACCCACTGCGACCCGACCGCCTCTACCAGCAGAACCACTGTGGGATCTACCGGCTGGAGCGGTCCGAAGGCCGGTGGGAGCGCATCGGCGAGAACATGCCCGCCGACGTGGGCGACATCGGCTTCCCGATCGAGCTGCACCCCCGGGACCCCGACACCGCCTGGGTGTTCCCGATGGACGGCACGGACGTTTGGCCCCGGACCAGCCCCGACGGCCGGCCCGCCGCCTACGTCACCCGGGATGCCGGTGCGACCTGGACCCGCCAGGACGACGGCCTGCCGTCGATCGGTTGGTTCACGGTCAAGCGCCAGGCCATGACCACCGACGACGGCGACCCGGTCGGCGTCTACTTCGGGACGACCAGCGGCGAGCTCTGGGCCAGCCGTGACGAGGGTGCGTCGTGGTCCCGGCTGGTGGAGCACCTGCCCGAGATCTACAGCGTCGAGGCCGCGGCGTTCGCTGAGGGCTGATGGACGTCCGGATCCCGACACCGTTGCGGTCCTACACCGGCGAACGGGCCCGGGTCGAGGCCGACGGCGCGACCGTCGACGAGGTCCTCGTGGACCTCGACCGGCAGTTCCCCGGGTTGCGCTTCCGGGTCGTCGACGAGCACGGCCGGCTCCGCCAGCACATGAAGGTCTTCGTCGGCGAGGACGCCGTCCGGGACCTCGACAGCCCCGTCCCCGACGGCGCCGAGGTCACCCTCATGCAGGCCCTCTCCGGAGGCTGATGTCGAACGGCGAAGCGGAGCTTCGCCGTTCGGCCTGGCGACAGCTGAACGGGACCTGAACAGCCGACGTACCCAACCGAAGGGCCGCCGGTACCGTCCCACCAGACGTGAAGGGCGGCGCCTCGGTCAAGCGCTTCGGGCGGTCGTTCCTGGAGCTGGCAGGTCTGTGCGGGTTGGCGATCGCCCAACCCGTGCTGGCGGTGTTCGGCGACGCTCCCGACTGGTTCGTCTTCCGTGGCGCGACCTCGTCGACGATCGTCACCTTCGGCCTGATCGTGGCGCTCGGTCCGCCGCTGGTCGTGTGGGTGGTGACCGAGCTGGCCGGCGTCGGCAGCGCGGCGCGGCGGCGGGTCATCCACGTCGCCACGGTGGGTGGGCTGGTCGGCCTGATCGGGCTGCAGGTCGCCGTCGCCGCCGACGCGGCGCTGGCCCTCGCCCTCCTGGTGGCCGCGGCGGCGGGCGTCGGAGGTGCCCTGGCCTTCGCCCGCTGGTCGAGCGTGCGCCTCTGGGCCGCGTGGCTGAGCCCGGCCCCCCTGGTGTTCCTGTGGATCTTCCTGTTCCAGTCGCCCGTCAGCGGGCTGGTCGGCGGCGGGAACGTGGACCCCGCCGAGCTGGGTGCCTTCGGCTCCGGCGATCCGCCCCCGGTCGTGATGCTGGTCTTCGACGAGTGGCCGCTGGCGTCGATCATGCGCCAGGACGGCACGATCGACGCCGACCTCTACCCCAACATCGCCGCGCTCGCCGGCGACTCGACCTGGTACCGGGACACGACGACGGTGACGAACCTCACCAACTTCGCCGTTCCCTCGCTGCTCACCGGGAACGAGCCCGAGGACGGCGAGTCGGCGGACGCCTCCACCCACCCCGAGAACCTCTTCACGCTCCTGGGCGGCACGTACCGGCTCGACGTGACCGAGCGGATCACCCGCCTCTGCCCGCCCTCGCTCTGCACCACCGGAACGGGCGGCACCGACCGGGAGGACGCCGTCGACCTGGCCGACCTGTTGGCCGAGGCTGCTGATGTGTACGCCGATCGGCTGACGCCGGGGGAGCGGGAGGAGCCGGTCACCGACGTGTTCGTCGAGCCCGACGCCGCCGTCGACGCCGCTCGGGAGGACACCGGTGGAGAGGTGCTGGACGACCTGCTGGAGCGACGCCCCGAGTCGCTCAGCCGGTTCCTCCGGGGCATCCGCCGCGGCGAGCCCCCCACCCTCCACTTCCTGCACCTGCTGGCACCGCACACGCCTTACCGCCACCTGCCGGACGGGCACCAGTACGAGGCCGACCCCGACCTGCGCATGATCTCGGCCGAGGACGGGACCGCTCGAGGCGACCAGCGCGGCGCGGCGCGGCCGGCGGCCCTCCTCGACCGCCAGCGCCTCCAGCTCTCCGTCGCCAACGTCGACCAGCTCATCGGCGACGTGCTCGACCGCCTTCGCCGGACCGGCCTGTACGACGACGCCCTCCTGGTCGTGACCTCCGACCACGGCCTCGCCTTCGAGCCGGGGTCGGACGTGCGCGGGCTGGGCGCCGGTCCCATCGACCCCGAAGCCCAGCCGGAGCTGCTGTGGGTCCCCCTGTTCATCAAGGCACCGGGCCAGGCGGACGGCGGGGTGAGCGACGTCCCCGCCCAGAGCACCGACGTGCTCCCGACCATGGCCGAGCGGCTGGGCATCGACCTGCCGTGGGACGTCGACGGGCTTCTGCTCGACGATGTCCCCCGAGACCGGCGACGGTCGGTCCACCACGTGCAGGGCTCGTCCTTCGCCACGTTCCACGTCGATCCCGGCGTCGAACTGGAGGCCGACTTGGCCGACGTCCGGGCGCGGGGCGTCGACACGGTGTTCCCCGGCACGGGACCGGACCGTTGGTGGTCGGTCGGGCCCGCACCCGACCTCGTGGGCCGGCGACCGCGGGGTGGACAGCTCACCGCCGTGCTCGACGACCTCGGGCCCTACCTGGACGTCGACCTCGAGGAGACGACGATCCCCGCGATCGTGTCGGGCCGGGTGAACGCGGGGATCCGACAGGTGGCCGTGGTGGTCAACGGTGTGGTCGGGGCCGTCGTCGAGACGTACGCCGACGACGACGGTGAGGGCGGCGGGCGGTTCGCGGCCCTGATCCCGCCCGACCTGCTGGTGGACGGGCCCAACACGGTGAGGGTCCACCGCTCAGGGCCCTGACCGTCAGCCGCTGACGACGTCCTTGGCCCAGCGGTAGTCGGGCTTGCCCGCGGGCGAGCGCACGACCTGGTCCACGAAGGCGACCTGCTTCGGCACCTTGTAGCCGGCCAGGTGGGCGCGGCAGTGCTCGATGAGCGTCGTCGGCGGTGGGCGCCGACCCCGGCGCCGGCTGGACGATGGCGGCCACCCGCTCGCCCCAGCGCTCGTCGGGGGCGCCGACGACCAGGACGTCGTAGACGTCGTCCCGCTCGCGCAGGACCGACTCGACCTCCTCGGGGAAGACCTTCTCGCCGCCGGTGTTGATGCAGCCCGACCCCCGGCCCAGCAGGTTGATGGTCCCGTCCTCGGCCACCGTAGCCATGTCGCCGGTGATGACCCAGCGCCTGCCGTCGAGCTCGACGAACGTCTCGGCCGTCTTCTCCGCGTCGCCGTGGTAGCGCAGCGGGATGTGGCCCGTGCGGGCCACCCGGCCGACCGTGTCCGACCCGGGCGCGCACCGGCTGCATGGTCCTCGTCGAGGACGACGGTCGTGTCGTCCATCGGAGCGAAGGCGGCGCGGGCGTCGTCGCCGGCCTCGGGGCGGGCGGTGCCCTGGGCGCCCGTCTCCGACGAGCCGAAGCCGTCGGCCAGGATCGTGTTCGGGCAGGGTCTCCTGCAGGCGCTGGCGCAGCGAGGGGCTGAGCGGCGCCCCACCGGACCCGATGAGGAAGAGCGTGGGCACGTCGTAGCCGCCGTCCTCGTCCCAGGCGTCGAGCAGGGGCCGGGCCACGGCGTCGCCCACGATGGTGATGAGGTTGACGCCCTCCTCGGCGACCGTCTCGCCACACGTCGTGGGGGTCGAGCGAGCCGGGGAGGAGGACGACCTTCCCGCCGGCGAACAGCCACGACAGGCTCGTCCACTGCCCGGCGGCGTGCATCAGCGGGGCCACGGGCAGGAAGATGGCGATCGAGTCCAGCGGCGTGATGCGCTCGACGATCTCCTCGGGCGTCGTGATGGCACCCTGCATGCGGGACGGGTCGCCGCCGCCGATGCAGGAGTGGAAGGCGTCCTCCTGGCGCCACACCACGCCCTTCGGCATGCCGGTCGTGCCGCCCGTGTAGAGGATGTAGAGGTCGTCGCTGCTCCGCTCCCCGAACGTCCAGGACCGGGTCGGCCGCGGCCAGCGCCGCCTCGTAGTCGGGGCCGAGGGCCAGCTCGACCTCGAGCTCGGGCAGTTGGTCCCGGATGGCGGCCATGCGGTCGGTGAACTCGGCGTCGTGGACGACCGCCTTCGTCCCGGCGTCGGCGAACAGGTAGCGGAGCTCGTCCTCCACGTAGCGGTAGTTCACGTTGATGGGGACCGCCCGCAGCTTGTAGGCGGCGAGGAGGACCTCGAGGTACTCGGCGTTGTTCGTCAGGTAGAGCCCGACGTGGTCGCCCACGCCCACCCCGTTGGCCTTCAGGTGGTTGGCCAGCCGGTTGGCCCGCTCGTCCAGCTCGGCGTAGGTGATGCGGCGGTCGCCACACACCACCGCCTCCCGTTCGGGCACCTGCTCGGCGACCAGCTCCCACAGGTCGGCAAACGCGAACGACCTCGTCATGGCCTCGGAACCCTAGAGCGCCTCTACGGGCTGGGGACTTCCTGGCCGGAGTCCTCTGCGTCGCCGGGGGCGGCGATCGCCGGCACTTCCCTCGCTCACAGACTTCCCTCGGAAAGCACCGGCACTCGCCGCGCCGTCAGGCGCTCGGTCTCTGGCCGGTCCGCGGGATCGGGGCGGCGCTGGGGTTCCTCGACCTGCTCGTCGAACAGAGGGGCGGGACCGGATCGAGGACCGGTCGGAGATCGCCTCTCGCCCCTGGTTGCATCGGTTCTTCTTGCGGCTTGTCAGCTCCAGGCGGTGATCGGGCCGGCGACGGCGGTGAGGTCCTTGGTCTTCTCGAAGTCGATGGGGACGGGGAGGACGTCGATGGCGGTGCGGGACAGGGCGGCGGCGGTGTTGGCGATGCGGTCGGCTGGGGTGAGGGCGCCGGGCTCGTCGCTCCAGGCCTCGAGGGTGAGGGCGACATCGAGGCTGCGGGCCAGGTCGAGGACGGCCTCGGTCATGGGGTCGAGGGGCAGTGTGGTCACCCCGAGGGCCGGGCGACCGCCCGCCAGGCCGCCCAGGAGCGCCGCGGCGGCGGCCGTGCCGGGCGCGTTCGTGGCGGGGACGACGACGCTGCCGGGCTCGGTGGTCGGGAAGGCGCGGGCGACCCAGAAGCCGACCGGGCCGGGGTCGGCGACGACGAGCCCGTCGACGGGGCGGAGCTCGCCCAGGTCGCGGGTGGCTCGTGCCGGGTGGAGGGGCGTGGCGTCGCTGGCGTAGGCGGGGCCGATGACCGCCGACAGGTCGGTGTAGAGCGGCGGGCGGGGCGGGTCCTGCGTCGGCTCGGGCCAGCCCTCGGCGGCGAAGGCCAGGTGGACGGGGTGGAGGTCGAGCCGCTGGGCGGCGCCGAGCGGGAGGAGCTCGTCGTCGTCCACACCGACGCAGACCACGACCAGCTTGTCGGTCAGCCCCGCCAGCTCGAAGTCCCGGGCCTGGAGGCCCGCGGTGCCGGCGTGGTACGGCGAGTCCCACGGGAAGACGCCCTTGGCTCCCCAGGTGTTGACGATCGGCAGGCCGGTCTGCGCGGCGAACCGTTGCAGGTGCTCGACGACGCCCTCCCCGTCCAGCACCCGGAGCACCCCCGGCCCCACCAGCACGCCGAGGTCCGGCGCCAGGTCGGGTGACAGCCGGATCCCCTCGATCCGCGCCTGCGCGGCCCGGGGCTCCACGTCGGTCGGCGCCGACAGGTCGAGGTCCAGCGCCAGCGCGAAGGCGTCCGGCACCTCCTGCCCGACCGTCGTCGCCAAGGCGGCCGCCAGCGCCTCTGGCGAGTCGATCGACACGGGCACCACCTCGGCCCCCGGCCGCGACGACACCCGGAGCACCCCGTCGTGGAACGAGGCCCCCACCCGGGAGATGCGACCGTCCACGTCGGCCAACAGGTCCGCGACGGCGCCGTCCCGCACCGGCACCGTCGGCAGCCCCGAGAACCCGTCCCCGAACACCTGCGCCACCCCCAACGCGCTCAACGAGGTGGCGAGCAGGTCCCCGACGGTCCGATCCGCCATACGACCGAGGCTAGGAGCGCCGCACGACAGCCTTCACCCGGTCCTGCGGCCCACGAGCCGCGCGCCCGAACAAGGCGGGGAAACGCCGGTGCGTTTCGAGGGAAGTCTGTGAGCGAGGAACGTGCCGGCGGTCGCCCCGCCCCCCAGCGACGAGAGGACCCTCAGCCAGGAAGTCCCCGGCCCTACGACGAGTACTGGTCCCGCAGCTCGTACTTGACGACCTTGCCCGTCGGGTTCCGAGGAAGCACGTCGAGGAACTCCAGCTGCTCGGGGAGAGCCTGCTTGCGCAGCCCCTTGCCGATCAGGTGCTCCTTCATCTGCTCGAACGAGATGGGCTCGGCCCCCTCGGCCGTCACGACGATGGCGACGACCCGCTCCCCCGTCCGGTCGTCGGGGAGGCCGATGACGGCGGCGTCGCCGACCTGCGGGTGCTCGAAGAGGAGGTCCTCGACCTCCTTGGCCGAGATGTTCTCCATGTTGCGGATGATGATGTCCTTCAGCCGCCCCGTGATGATCAGGTTGCCGTCGGCGTCCTGTTCACCGAGGTCGCCGGTGCGGAACCAGCCGTCCTCGTCGAAGGACGTCCTCGTCGAGGGACGAGTCGAGGTAGCCCCGCATCATCTGCGGCGCCTTGGCCCGGATCTCCCCCTCCTCGCCGGGGCCGGCGACGGTGCCGTCGAGCTTCACCAGCTTCAGCTCGACGCCGGGCATCGGCTTGCCCTCGGTCTTGGCCTTGACGTCCTCGGGGTCGTCCTCGTCGACGAGGACCAGGATGGGCGCCTCGGTCAGGCCGTAGCCGGACAGGATCCCGGCGCCACCGAGCTCCTCCTTCATCTCGTAGTGGAGGCTCGGCGGCTTGGGCGCACCGCCACCGGGGAAGCTGCGGATCTCCGGGAAGATCGGCTCGGGCCCGGCGGCCCGCTGGGCGGCCAGGTACACCATGTGGAACGGCGTCCCTGCGCCCGCGAGGGTCACGCCGTTCTCGGCCAGGTAGGGCACGGTCGTGGCGGGGTCGAACGTCTCGACGAAGAGGTTCACGCAGCCGAACTGCAGGCTGCAGAACAGCCAGGTGATCCCCCCGATGTGGGTGAACGGGAAGACCAGCGCGCCCCGGTCCTCGGGCGTGATCCGGTACCGGGTCCCCATGCCCTCGGCGATGGCGGCGATCGAGGCGTCGGTGTGCTTGGCCCCCTTCGGGTCGGCCGTCGTGCCCGAGGTGTAGAAGAGCCAGCGCACCGGCAGGTCGGCGGGATCGTCGGCGCCGGTCGGGGCCGGGGGCAGCGTCGAGGGGTCGCCCTCGGGCAGGTCCTTGTCGACGACGAGCACGTCCAACCCGTCCACCGAGCCGGCGACCGTGTCGGCCATGGCCTTGTGGTCGAAGCCCCGGAACACCGAGGGGACGACGAGCAGCTTGGAGCCCGCCTGCTCGGTGACGAAGCCCACCTCCCGCTCGCGGTAGATCGGGATGATCGGGTTCTGGGTCACCCCCAGGCGGGCCAGAGCGCCCACCAGGACGGTCGACTCGAACCAGGTGGGCAGCTGCCACGACACCACGTCGCCATCGCTGAGCCCGAGGGCCTGGAAGCCGGCGGCGGCGCGCTCGCACCAGTCCCGGTACTCGGCGAACGTGAGCGTGCGACCGTCCTCGTCGACCGCCATCTGGGCGTCACCGGACTCGGCCGCCCGCGCCTCGATGAGCTCCCAGAGGTTGCGTCCCGTGATCATGCGCCGGGACTGTAGTGACAGACCGCGGAGCGCTCTGCGGGGGCTGATCCCCGTTCTGGTGGCAGCCACGTGTCTCCAGGAACACAGGGCTGCCACCAGAACGGTGCGGGTTCACCGACTGCGGGGGCTGATCAGCCCCGAGGTGACCACCACGGTGGGTTGACCGGCCCGGCTGGGGTCGACTCGGTCGGCGCCTGCACGCCGGGCGGGCAGATGCGAGCGAGGCGGCCCACCCAGAACGAGCCGCGGCCCAGGCCGACGACGGCGGTGGCCTCCATGAAGTCGCCACCCAGCCACGTGCAGCCATCCGGAGCCATTGCCGAGGCCCACGTGCCGTCCCCGGACCGCAGGGCGCCCGTGCGGCCCGGCATCGTCCGGCCGGTCTGGGCGTTGATCTCCCAGATCTGGTGGGCCGGGTCCCGGTGGTAGCAGTGGCAGCCGACGATCACCCGAGTGCCGAAGACCTCGACGGTCTGGGCGTCGTTGGTGATGCGCTGGTAGTGGATCTTGCGGCCGCTCCTCGAGTCGCGCCGCTCCCAGAAGTGCTCGGCGCCGACCGCGTAGAGGCTGTTGCGGTAGACGGCGAGGTCGAGGACGACGCCACCGACGGGCCAGACCGGGAAGAACGGCGCGTGGGAGCCGTGGTCCCAGCCACGGACCAGGGCGCCGTTGCGGGCATTGACCGTGGCCAGCTGGCTGGTCCCACGCCCGCCGTTGGCCGAGCTGAACTCGCCGCCGAGGTGCACCCGCCGGCCGTCGGAGCTGACGGCGACGGCGTAGGCAGTGGCCCCGGCCAGGCGGGGGTGCCAGTTCCGGTCCAGCAGGCCGGTCGAGGTGAAGAAGCGGACGGCCTTGTCGACCGAGAGGGGGGCGCCGCCCCCGCCGTACGCCTGGCCGAAGTTGCCGACGGCGTACAGCCGGTTGCCACGGACGTCCAAGTCACGGACGACGGCCTGCCGGTCCGAGTTCGGGCGCCGGACCCCGGCGCTGAAGTCGGAATCGGTGGCCCCGGTGTCGGGGTCGAGGGCGACGATGCCCTCAGCGAGGGCGCCGTTGGCCTGGGTGAACTCGCCGCCCACGACGATCGAGCCCGAGGGCAGCACGTCCAGGGCGAAGGCGGGCCGGTTGACCCGCGGCCGCCAGTCGTCGTCCCACTGCCCGGTCCGCGTGTCGAAGGCAGCCAGGAACGGCTGGTCGATGCGGGGCCACGAGCCACCGGCGTCGACGACCTTGGTGAACGTGCCGGCGGCGTAGATCGTGGTGCCGACGATCTCCAGGTCCCAGATGTAGGTGTCGCTGATCTGCGAGGCGTAGGTGTCCATGCGCCCCTCGACGCCGTCGGAGCGCACGATCGGCCGGACCGACCGCCCACCCTCGGCAGGGGGCGTGGTCGAGGCCGCCGGCGCCGTCCCGCTGAGCACGGCGACCACGCAGGCCAGCGCCACCAGGGCGCCGAGGGCTCGGAGTCGCTTCATCGGGCGGTCACCCCCAGGTCGAAGGCCAGGTCCTTGCTGTCGAGGGCCTGGTGGACCTCGACGGCGATGACGTTGGTCCCGCTCCGCAGCGCCCCGGCCGGGACGGTGAAGTCCGAGAACCGGGCCGTGGCGGCGCCGGTGACGAACGACGACGCGTTGGTCGCCGAGATGATCGTGCCGCTCGGCATGTTGTCCCGCAGGAGCTCGATGCCGTTCAGGTACACGACGGCGCCGTCGTCCCGCAGCAGGCGGACCGTGAGCTGGGTGAACCCGGCGGCGTCCGCCAGCGTGAACTGGTGGCGGAAGTAGGCCGTCACCGGTCGCCCACCGGTGCGGGTAGCCGTGGTCAGGCCGCCCACCTCGAAGCCGAGCATGGCCGGGCCCGAGGCCCAGCCGCCGTCGTCGAAGGCGGGGCTCCGCCAGGCCGTGCCCTGGTTCGAGCCGTCGTCCAGGTACCGCCAGGTGGCGCCGGTCGGCACCAGCTCGGTCGGCGCCGCCGGCGGCGGGGGCGGTGCCGAGGGCAACGAGATGTCCGGCGTCGGCGTCGTCGATCCGTCGGTGGTCGTCCGGGTCAGCGACAGGTCGAAGCTCAGGTCGGCGCTGGACGAGTCCGACTGGTGGACGCTGACGGCGATCGAGTTGGTCCCGGTGTGGACGACGCTCGACGGCAGGCGGTAGGTCGTGAAGTCCGACTCCTGAGCGCCCGAGACGGGCGACGAGGCCGGGGTGTCGGTCGTGATCACGCCGCTGGGCATGTTCTCGGCCACGACGGGCCGGCCGTTGATCCAGACCGTGGCGCCGTCGTCGGCGCTCAGCCGCAGCTCGAGGTAGGGGGCGGCGGCCGGGTCGGCCTCGAACGTGCGCCGGAACAGCGCGCTCAGCCCGGAGCGGGGGATGACCGTGGCCTCGCCGCCGTCGCCGTAGCCCAGCTCGGTGGAGCCCGTCGGCCAGGCGCCGTCGGCGAAGGAGGCCCCGGCCCAGCCAAGCGGGTGGGTGCCGTCGGCGAGATAGCGCCACGGGTCACCCCGGGCGATCAGGACGTTCGGGTCCGGCGGCGGGGGCGGCGCCGTGAGCGACGGGACGTTGTGCGGCAACGGGCCCGCCGAGTCGCACAGGCGGGCGAAGCGCCCGACCCAGTTGGTGCCGGCGCTGCCCACGAGCTGGGTGGTCTGACGGAAGTCGCCGCCGGACCACAGGCAGCCGTCGGGCGCTTTGGCGAAGGCCCAGGCCCCGTCGCCGCCGATCAGGCTGTTGCCCAGCGTGCGCAGCTGCTGGCCGGTCGCACCGCTGACCTCGATGATCTGCAGTGCCCGGTTGGACCGGAAGCAGTGGCACCCGATGTAGACGCGGTCGCCGATGACCTCGATGCGCTGCGTGTCGTGGGGCGAGGTGTTGACCCGGATCGCGGCGCCCGTGGTGGCGTCTCGCTGCTCCCAGTAGTGCTCGGCCCCGGACACGAACAGGTTGTTGCCGTAGACGCCGAGGTCGTAGACGATCCCGCCGAGCGGCCAGTTGCCGCGGGGCGGGGCGTGCGAGCCGTTCTGCCAGCCGGGGAGGTTGGCGCCGGTGAGGGCGTCGACCGAGGCCATGAGCGACGTGCCGCCGGCCCCGTTCACGTAGCTGAACTCGCCGCCGAGGTGGACCCGGTTGCCGTTGTCGCTGGTGGCCACGGCCCAGGCGCTGCGGCCGGCGATGACCGGTGCCCACGACGGGTCGGCCACGCCGGTGAGGGCACTGAGGCGCGCCGCCTTGGTCACGTTCGTACGGGTCGGGGACGCCGGGTTGCCCGACAGCACGCGGCTGAAGTTGCCCACCACGTACAGCCGGTTGCCGTCGCGGTGCAGGTCGCGGACGACCGGCTGCTCAGGGGTGTTGGGGCGCAGGACCTCGGCGTAGAAGGTCGGGTCGATGGCGCCGGTGCGGGCGTCGAGGGCGACCAGCCCGCTGCGGGGCGTGCCGTTGACGTGGTCGAACTCGCCACCGACAAGCAGCGAGCCGTCGGGGGCGACGTCCAGGGCCCACGCCGGCGCGTCGAGCACGGGCCGCCACCAGTCCAGGTAGCGGCCGGAGGTGGCGTCGAAGGCCGCCAGGAACGGCTGGTCGATGCGGGGCCACGAGCCCCGCGCCGACACCACCTGGGTGAACTGCCCGGCGGCGTAGACCGTGTTGCCGATGACCTGGAGGTCCCAGACCTGGGCGGGGATGACGTTGGTGGTCGCCCCGCTGAAGTTCCCGTCGACCCCGTCCGTGCGGTACACGGCGGTGCTCAGCTCGGCGTCGGCGGGGGTGAGTGCGCCGGCGAGCGCGGTCGCCAGCACCGCGGCCGCCACGGCCAGCCGCCCGAGCACCCTCATCCTGTACCGCCCTCCCGCCGGGCTCGCCGCCCGACATCGCCGCTCTTCGCATTCGCATTGACCACAGTGAGTGGTTGCTGGCCAACGGTAGCGAACGCTCAGCGTGCGAACAAGGGCACCCTCGGTGACTTACAGCCGCGAATCACCGTTCTGGTGGCAGCCCTGTGTTCTCCACGACACAGGGCTGCCACCAGAACGAGAGGGACGGGCCACTCAGCGACAGCTCTGGGTCCAGGTGGCCACGAGGTCACGGCCGGCCGGGCCCGCCGGGGTGAGGTCGGCCATGGCCCCGCACACCGCCTCGTCGAAGGTCGAGTCGCAGCCGAGGCTCTCGTAGCGCACGGCCAGGTCGGGGCCGTCGCCGCCGAAGGCGGTCAGGGCGGCGTCGATGCGCTCCGTGTCGGTCCGACGGGCGTCACCCAGCTGCTCCAGCACCCGACCCCGTGCCTCGATCGTCTGCTGGACGAGCTGCGCGCAGTCGTCGGCCCCGCCGAACGCACCGGGGGCGGCCGCCTCGTCGGCAGGGTCGTCGTCGCCGCAGCCCACGAGGAGCAGGGCCAGGGCGAAGCAGAGGAAGCAGACAGCACGGCGCACGCTCCCCAATCGGCCGTCACGCGGCGGGTTTGACGTCCCTCGGCGTCTCCGCTCGGCTGGACAACCAGGCCCCCGCGAGCACCAGGACCATGCCGACGAGGGCCAGCGAGGCCACCGTCTCGTCCCGGAACACGACCCCCAGGACGATGGCCACCACCGGGGTGACGTAGATCGCCACCGAGCCCCGCGTCGCGCCGGCGCGGCCCATGAGGTTGGTCATGGCCACGAAGGCCCAGCCGGTGCCGAGGAAGCCCAGCACCACGACGGCGAGCAGCGAGGACCAGGCGAAGTCCGAGTACGGCACGCTGGCCAGGCCGTACGGGAGCGTCATGGCCAGCGCGACCAGTTGGACCCGCCACATCACCGTCAGCCCGCCGTACTTCTGCTGGAGGGGGACCGCCAGGTTGGCCGACAGCCCGTAGAACACGACGGCGACGAGGAGCAGCGCGACGCCGAGGGACGAGGAGTCCGCCCCCTGCAGGCTCGGGAGGCTGATGGCGACCACGCCGGCGAAGCCCACCAGCAGGCCGGCGATGGTCGGCCGGCTGGGCCAGGTGTGCAGCAGGAAGGCGGCGATGACGGCGGCGAACAGGGGCACGGACCCGTTGATCATCCCCGCCACCGACGAGTCCACGTAGAGCTCGGCGATGGGGAACAGGGACAACGGCAGGGCCATCCACGTGAACCCGATCAGGATGATCCGAGGCCAGTCCTCGCGTTCGATCGGGACCCGGGCGGCGGGCACGAACGCCAGGCCGAGCATCCCGAACAGGATCCGCAGGAAGGTGACGAGGCCCGGGGCAAAGGCGTCGATGCCGATGGCGATCAGCAGGAACGACGAGCCCCACACGCCGGCGATGAAGGCGAGCAGACCCCATTCGACGGGGCCGAAGGCCTGCTGGTGGGTCCCCTGGGCGGTGCTGATCAGCGTCCTGGGGCGAGCCACTCGGCGAGGGTACCGACGGCCTCCCATCCGCCTCGGCCGCATTCGGACGCCCCGCCTCCCCCAGCCGGGCGAAGTCGCTCTCGTACACTCGCCGCCGTGGCGTTGCGCCTGATCATCGCGGAGGACTCGCTCCTCGTGCGCGAGGGCGTGGCCAAGCTGCTGGACGGCCAGGAGGACATCGAGGTCGTCGCCCTGTGTGCCGACTACGACGAGCTCATGGCCGCGGTCGAGCGCGACGAAGCCCGACGTCGTCATCACCGACATCCGCATGCCGCCGACGGGGACCGACGAGGGCATCCGCGCCGCCTCGGAGCTGCGCGAGTCCTGTCCGGACGTCGGCGTCGTCGTGCTGTCGCAGTACGCCGAGGCCGAGTACGCCCTGGCCCTGCTGGAGAGCGGGTCGGAGGGCCGGGCCTACCTGCTGAAGGAGCGCGTGTCGGAGCCCGACCAGCTGCTGGGTGCCGTGCGGGACGTGGCCCGGGGTGGTTCGGTCGTCGACCCGAAGGTGGTCGAGGGCCTCGTCGCCTCCCGGTCCCGCTCGCGCCGCTCCCCGCTCGAGCACCTCACGCCGCGGGAGCACGAGGTGCTCGCCGAGATCGCCCAGGGGCGGAACAACGCGGCGGTGGCCGCCGCGCTGGGCCTCTCCGACCGGGCGGTCGAAAAGCACATCAACTCCCTGTTCGCGAAGCTCGGTCTCAGTGAAGAACCGGACATCCACCGGCGGGTCAAGGCCGTCCTGCTCTACCTGGCCGAGAAGGACGAGGGGGGATAGCCCCCCCATGCCGACGGGGGCGCCCACCCTGGGCGCAAACGGCGTGGCGGACGAAGATGAACCCAGTGGTCCTGACCGACGAGCGAAGGGAAGGCGACACGGCTGACACCTCGGCCCCGGCTGACGTGGGGGTGATGATCGTGGACGACCAGGCGCCCTTCCGCGCCGTCGCGCGCACGGTCGTCGACCTCGCCGCCGGCTTCACGGTCGTCGGCGAAGCCGCCTCGGGCGAGGAGGCCGTCGAGCTGGCGGCCTCGTTGCACCCCGCGCTCGTCCTCATGGACATCAACCTGCCGGGCATCAACGGGATCGAGGCCACTCGACAGATCGTCGCCGCCGACCCCGACACCGTCGTCATCATGCTGTCGACCTACCGGGCCGACGACCTGCCCAGCGATGCCGCCGACTGCGGTGCGGCCCGCTACGTCCACAAGGAGGACTTCGGCCCTGCCGTCCTCCGGGAGATCTGGGCCGACCGCATCAGCTGAGGTCGTGCTCGAGCGCGCTCTGGGCGGCGTGCCACCCGCACATGCCGTGCACGCCCCCGCCCGGCGGGGTCGACGACGAGCACAGGTACACGCCCTGGGCGGGCGTTCGCCACGGGTCGAGCCCCAGGGTGGGCCGGCGCACGAACTGGACGAGGTCGGCGGCGCCGGCGTTGATGTCCCCGCCGACGAAGTTGGCGTTTCGGGCCTCGATGTCGTGGGTGGCCATGGCGTGGCGGGAGAGGATCCGGTCCCGGAAGCCGGGGGCGAAGCGCTCGATCTGCGCCTCGATGCGGTCGGTCATGTCGACGGTCGAGCCGTTGGGCACGTGGACGTACGCCCAGAGCGCCTCCTTGCCCTCCGGCGCCCGAGTCGGGTCGTACGCGCTGGTCTGCACCATCAGGATCCAGGGCCGGTCCGGGTGCTCGCCCCGGGCCACGGCGCCCTCAGCGGCGACCGTCTCCTCCAGCGTCCCGGCGAGATGCACCGTGCCCGCCCGGGCCACCTCGGGGTCGGCCCAGGGCACCGGCCCGTCGAGGGCCCAGTCCACCTTGAACACGCCGGGCCCGTAGCGGAACCTCTGGAGTGCCTTCCGATACCGGGCGGGGAACCGGTCCGCGCCGATCACGGCCGCCGCCTTGGCCGACACGTCGAGCAGGACCGCCTTGGCGGGCGGCACGTCGTCCAGTGAGGTCACCCGGGTGCCGGTGACCACCTCGGCCCCCTGCTCCCGGATGATCGACAGCAGGGCGTCGGTCGCCACCTGCGAGCCGCCCTTGGCCACCGGGTAGCCGACCAGATGGGCCGCCACCCCCAGCATCAGGCCGTAGGCGGCGGTGATCGGCTTCTTCAGGTCCAGGATGGCGTGGCCCGACAGCCCGGCCAGGAGCGCCCGGCCCTCGACGGTCTTCAGCCGGCTCCGGGCCAGGCGGTCGGCCGACCGGACGCCCACCAGCCCGTACCGGGCGAGGACGAGCGGGTGGCGGGGCGGGAGGGTGAACGGCGACAGCAGGCCGTCGACCAGGTCGAACCCGGAGGCCACCAGCGGCCCCATCAGCTTGCGGTAGGCGTGGGCATCGGCGCCCAGGCCGTCGGCGGTCTCGTCCACCGACCGGTGCAGCAGGGCCGCAGGCCTGCCGTCCAGGGGATTGGCGACGGGGATCTCCGGATGGCACCACTCGACCCCGTGGTCCTCCAGGGGCATCGAGCGCATGGCCTTCGAGGCCAGGCCCAGGGCCCAGACCGTCGAGCAGGTGTCGTGGAGGAAGCCGGGGAGGGTCAGCTCGGCGGTGCGGGCCCCGCCCCCCAGCGTGTCCTGCGCCTCCAGCACGAGGACCTTGGCCCCCTGGGCGCCCAGGGTGGCCGCCGCCACCAACCCGTTGGGCCCCGAGCCCACGACGACGGCGTCGTACTCGCGATCGGCCACAGGGTCAGGGTGCCGGGACCTCGGCGACAGCCGGCGCGGCGGCCTCCGCCTCGACCGGTTCCTCCTCGTGCACGACGGGCACCTGGCCCTTGATGCGCGAGCCCTGGCCCGGGGCGGTGTCGAGCACCAAGGTCCCCCCGAGGGCGCCGAGGCGGTCCCGCATGTTCACGAAGCCGTGGCCCATTGCCGCCGTCGAGGCGTCGAAGCCGGGGCCGTCGTCGGCCACCTCGAAGCGGAGCTCGTCGCCCGCTTCGGAGATGGTGATGGTGAGGCGGGCGTCGTCGCCGGCGTGCTTGCCCGCGTTCTGCATCGCCTCCAGCACGCAGAAGTAGATGGCGGCCTCGGTCTCGGCCGGGTGCCGGTGCACCTCCTCCTCGACGACCAGCTCGACGGGGAGGCGGCTGCGGTTCGCCGCCGCCTTGAGGGCGGCCTCCAGGCCGCGGTCCCGCAGCAGCGGCGGGTAGATGCCGTGGGCCAGCTCCCGCAGCTCGTCCAGCGTGTCCTGCACGTCGCCCCGGAGCTGGTCGAGCATCTCCTCGGCCGTGGCCCGGTCCGCGTCGATGAGCTGCTTCACGAGGCCGACCTTGACCGCCAGCGCCACGAGGTGCTGCTGGGCGCCGTCGTGGAGGTTGCGCTCGATCTGGCGCCGGGACTCGTCCGCCGCGCTGACGATGCGGAGGCGGGAGGCGGCCAGCTCCTGGTTGCGGACCTCCAGCTCCTCGAGCGAGGCCTGGAGGGCGGAGTCGAGGCGCACGTTGTGGAGGGCCAGGCCCACCTGGCGGGCCAGCTCGGCCAGCACGCGGTCGTCCTCCTCGGTGAACGGCGGGTCGTCGGCCTTGCGCTCGACCACGATGAGGCCGAGGAGCTCGCCGAGGTGGGCGACCACCGCGGCCCGCACCTGCACGTCCTTGCGACCCTCCAGCAGGCCGGGCATCCAGATCTGCAACCAGGCGTTGCCCTGCACGTGGGCCCGGGTGGCCACGCCGAGCTCCTCGCCCTCGAGGGTGAGGCGGGCGGCGGGCTGGTCGGGGACCGAGACCGCCCGGTCGAGGATCCCGCCCTGGCCGGTCCACACCTCGGAGGCGGTCAGGTTCAGGCTCTTCTTGAGCGACTCGGCCAGCTGGAGGAGCAGCTCGTCCATCGGCACGGCGCGGGACATGCGGCCGGCGAAGGTCTTCACGGCGTCGTCCGGGCCGGGTGCGCTCGCCGTAGATGCGCTGGTTGGCCACCTCCTCGAGGCGGTGCCGGGCGGGGAAGGCGAGCACGGCGCAGATGCCGGCGGCGACCATCGACAGGACGAGGACCGAGCGCTCCTCGGCCTCCGGCACCCGTCCGAGGCCGACGACCACGAAGAGGTAGACGGCCTCGACGAGGGCGAGGAGCCCGACGAGCACGACCGTGCGGACCAGCACCCGGTCGATCACCGTCAGCAGGCGGGGCACCGTCGTCGCCACGAAGGCGGCCGGGATCACCACCGTGGCGGCCAGGGTGACGGTGCCCGGGCGATCGGGCCAGTCGAGGAGAGCGTCGAGCAGGACGACGAGGCCGCCGATGGCGGACGCCAGCACCGCGCCCCAGCCGATCCACTGGAGGCGGGCCCGGTCCGCCAGCGACGCCTTGCGGCACCGGGCCAGGTAGCCGATCAGCCCGACCCCGGCGGCAACCAGCGCCGCCACCACGTAGGGCGCCGTCGGGGAGGTCCTGCTCGGAGCCGACGGCCAGGCCCAGCCCGATCGCCGCCAGGTACCCGACGATCACCGTCGTGCGGGCCGCTCCGGTGGGCAGCGAGCCGTCGGGGACGGCAAAGGCCAGGTGCACGGCCACGGCCAGGAGCAGGGCGGTGAGGATCGACCGGGGCAGCTCCATGCCCTCGTTGCCGGTGCTGACCTCCGCCGCCGTCCAGAGCGCGGCGCCGATGACCAGGGCGAACAGGCCCATGAGCGGCCCGAGGAGCTTGTCCCGCAGGCGCCGGGCGACCAGCACGGCGCCGACGCCCCAGGCCGCGGTGACCATGGTCGCCACCCACCACGCGACGCCACCGTGGTCCACCGCGCTGAGCACGGCGAGCACGACACCCGCCAGGGCCAGCACGACCGCCGGCAGCAGGCTCCGGCCGCCGGACGGCGTCGGGGTCCGTGTCCCTGTGGCCACGGGGTCAAGGCTGGTGGACATCGTGCTCTCCGTCTACTCGGTACGAAGGATGGTTGCGGGATGGGCCCTCGCGGCTCGCAGGCCGGGCCAGAGCGCTACGAGGGCCGCCATCGCGAAGACGGCGACGCCCAGGCCGGCGAGGACGGGGACGGGCGTGACCATTTCGATCACGGCTCCGAGGCGGTCGATGCGCGCCGTCCACGCCACCCGGCCGAGAACCAGGCCAAGGGGCACGCCGACGAGCAGCCCGACGGCAGCGATGAGCAGGGCCTGCATGGTCACGGACGCCACCACCTGCCGCCGGGTGAAGCCGAAGGTGCGGAGCACGGCCAGCTCGCGCCGGCGGGACCTGACGGCGGCCATCAGGGCGTGGATGACGGTCAGGGCGATGAGGGCCGCCAGCATCCCGGTGAGGATCAGCGGTGTCGACTGCACGCGTTCCAGGCTCTCGACGTCGGAAGGCACCGATGCGGGGGTGCTGAAGAGGAAGTACGGCGGCGGGACCTCCAGATCCTCGGCCAGCGCCGTGGCGGCGTCCGGATCGTCGAGGTCGACGACCATGCCGTACGGGTCGAACTCCGGGCCCCACTCGAGGAGCACCTCGTGACTGGCCAGCGCTCCCTCACCCAGCGTCGTCTTGTCGGCGCCGGAATACGCCCCGATGGCCGGGAGCACGGCCGTGCCCACGATCGTGAGCTCCGTGTCGCGCGCTCGTCGGCTCACCGTGACCGGGTCACCCACCTCCAGGCCGAGGTCGTCCATCGTCGTGGACCCGAGGGCGATCTCGGTGGGCCCGACCGGCGGACGGCCGTCGAGCATGGTGGGGACGATCGGGCGGTCAGAGCTGTCCAGGGACACCGCCGGGAGGGAGTGGCCATCCACGCTGACCTGCCCGGGGTAGAGCAGGCCGTACGCGTTCACCTCGTCGTGGTCGGCCAAGGCCGCGGCGAGGGGCTCGAAGTCCTCCGGTTGGGGATCGTCCAAGCCTTCGATGTCGACCACTGCGTCCCACGGGGTGCCGTAGAGCTCAGTGCTGTCGACGAAATGGTCGAGGTTGGACGAGAAGACGACCGTGGCCACCACCAGGGCGATGCTCGTGGCGGCACCGAGCAGCGTCGAACGGGCCGGTACGCCGACAGTGCTCCGATCGAACGCGAACCGTGTCGCCGTGACGGCCGTCGGCGACAGTCCCAGGCCCGCGACCCGGCTCGCCAACCCCGCGCGGACGGGCGCCGGCTCGGACCGCCGCGCGCTCGACGATCGCCGGCCGGATGGCGAGCACCGTGAACACGACGGCAACCGCCAGTCCGCCGGCGACGAGCACCGGCAGATCGACGCGGATCCCGAGATCCGGTTCGGCATCCCGAGCTACGCCGATCGGAGCGATCGGTGAGGCGAGGACCGCGAAGACGACCGCGAGCAGGCCCCCGACGAAGGCCGCGAAGGCGATGCGGGTCACGCCGAGGAGCGCCCGCTGACCGCTCGTCACCCCCAGGGCGCCGAGGGGCGCGAGGGCGCGGGCGTCGGCCTGCAGGCGTCGGGAGATGGCTTGGGACACGACCACGAGGACGACGACACCGGCCAGGAGGGCGAACAGCGTGAGCGCCTCCACGTAGGGCCGGACCGCACGGTCGGCCTGATCCTCCACGCTCCCCCGCGTCTGGAACGCCAGGGGCTCCTGCGGGACGAGAGCCTCCGCTGCGGCCTGGAACTCCTCGACCGGGACGCCCTCCCGCAGGCGCACGAGGCTCCCCCAGTAGCCCGCGGTGGGCTGCTCGTAGTGCTCGTAGAAGGCGGGCGAGAGGTAGACCGTCCCCCCGCCGAAGCCCTCGTCGACGACGATCTCGTCGAAGGGGGCACCCGTGCCCACGACGTCGAGGTCGACCGGCTGACCGGTCTCGGGGCTGTTGAAGAGCTCCAGCGCTTCGGCCTCTGATTCGGCCTCGTCCACCGCGATGAAGTCGTCGAAGGTCAGGATGCGGGCTTCGTAGCGGTCACCCACCTCGAGCCCGAGGACCTCGGCGGCCTCGTCGGTCATGAAGACCTCGTCGATGGCCTCGGCGGCCGGGAACCGGCCCTCCCGGACCAGCGGCCGGCCGAAGTCGTAGCCGGCCCGGCCGTCGCTGGCGAGGACGGTGGCCCCCGTCTCGAGCTCGTCGAAGGACCCGATGACCCGTGGCGCCAGGAGCACCCCGTCGACCCGCCCGGCGTCCTCCACCATCGGGAGGGCGGCGAGGTCCTCGAACTGCAGCGCGCTCTCGTTGCCGAAGTCCGGATTCACCAGCACGTCCCAGGCTTCGGTCTCCTCGACCAACCGGTCGAATGCCGAACTCGTCCGGCGAGCGGCGGCGATCCCGGTGAGCACCACGCCGCCGGCCAGCCCGATGACCAGGGCGAGGACGATCAGCCCGCGCCGCCCGACCCGCCGAGCGGACCGCAGGAGGACGAAGAACGAGCTCATCACTCAGCCCTCAGCGCGGTGGCGGGTACGCGACGGGTGCTCCCCCAGGCCGGGACGGCAGCCACGAGCACGGCCAGGAGGAGGACGGCGGGGATGATCACCGCGAGCACCGTCCACGGTTGGCTGGGAGCATCGAGCACCCCGATGTCGCCGACCATCAGCCGCCACGTCGCGCGGCCGGCGACCAGCCCGATCGGTACACCGATCACCAGCCCGAGCCCGGTGATGACGACGGCCTGGACGGCGACGGTGCGCCGGACCTGCCGGCGGCGGAAGCCGAGGGCCCGCAGGACCGCGATGTCGAGGCGCCGGCGGCGGGCCGACACCGCCAGCAGGTGGACCAGGCCCAAGACGGCGAGGACGGCGAAGAACGCGCCGAGCGCGCTGGTGAGGCTGCGGACCCGTTGGATGTTGGAGACGTCGCCCGGCACCTCGGGACGGCTGTACGCCGAAAAGGCGAGGCCGTAGTCCTCGGCCAGCGCCGCCTCGAGCGACTCCGCGTCCACGCCCGCGGGGTACGTCAGCAGGAGCGACTTGAAACCGTCGCTGCTCCGCACCCGTTCGAGTCCCTCGGGGGTCAGATAGGCCCCCTCGCCCGGAGACGCATTGTCCTTCAGGGGGAGGATGGCGATTCCGGTCACCGTCGAGGTCACCGTCTCTCCGTCCGCGTCGACGACCTCGACGGTGTCCCCGACGTCGGCGTCCAGGGCGGCGGCGGTGCGCTGACCCAGGGCGACCTCGTCCTCGGCGGCCGGGGCCCTCCCCTCGCTCACCGGGAGGGTCGTGGTACCACGGCGCTGGTCGATGGAGAAGCCCGTCGCTTCATGCCCATCGAAGAACACGCGCGCCTGGGCCAGAGACGCCACCGCCTCCAGGCGCTCGTCGGCGTCGAGCCCGGCCAGGGCATCGGGATCCTCGACGTCCGGGGCGGACGACCAGGTCCAGCCCCACCGGTCGGGCTCCTCGACCAGCGTGTCGAGGCTGGTGACGACGACCCCGACGCCGACGATGCCGAGCACGCCGATCGCGGCACCGATGACCGCCGATCGGACGGGGACAGCTTGCCGTCCCCGTCCCGGGTCGAGCGCCAGCCGGGTGCCGATCAGCGGAACGGGGCGTCCGAACGGTGCGCTGAGGGCGGCCAGCAGGCGGGTCCGCCGCTCTGCCTCGGCGACCCGCGTGCGGCGGCGCGACCACAGGACGACGAATGCCGCGGTCACCGCGGCCAGGACCAGCGCGCCGCCCACCAGGACGGGCACGTCGATCCTGATGCCGCGGTCGGCCTCCGCCGTCCGGGCGAAGCCGACCGGGAAGAGCGGCGACGCCAGCGCCGCACCGAGCACGGCGCCGAACGACCCGATCACGGTGGCGAGGACGGCCGGCGCGCCGATCGCCAGCACCCGGCGCGAGCGCGTCATGCCGAGGGTCTGCAGGAGGTCCTCGTCGACACGAGTCGACTGCACCTGCCGGGCAGCCGCCTGCCCGACGACGATGAGGCCCGCTGCGGCGGCGACGGCGGTGAAGACGACGAGGCCGACAGTGAGCACGTTGATCGCCCGGTCGATGCTGTCGATGTAGGCCTGCGCCGACTGCATCACCGACACCTCGACGTCGGGTGCGATGTCCCTGGCGATGGCCTCGACCTCGGCGGCACCGGAAGCGGGGTCGCGCAGCCGCAGGTCGAAGATCTCCGGATACACGCCGACATCGGGGTGTTCGCTGAAGAAGGCCGGACCGACCAGGCCACGGGGTCCGGAGAAGCTCTCGCCCCCTTGGAGGTCGTCGAGCAGGCGGACCACCCCGACGACCCGGAGCTCGAGCTCGGGGCCGTTGAAGCCCGGGAATCCGTCGTCGTTGAGCATCGCCTCGAGGTCGTCCGGCGTGAACGTGCCCACGGGCAGCGTGTCGCCGAGTCGTAGGTCGAGATCCGACGCCGCGACTTCGTTGAGGGCGACCTCGTCGGGCGCGTCCAGGGCGGGGAGCCGCCCAGTCATCTCGATCGGCCGGTCCAGCGCTCGGCCGAAGCTCCCGTCGAGGTCGCCGTAGAGCGACAGGTCGCGCTCGCCGCCCGCGGCGGCAACGACCAATGTGCGCACCCGAGCCAGCTCGCTGACGGCGTCCGACGACTCGAGGGCGTCACCGACGCGGTCGATCACTTCCTGATCCGTGTCGACCTGCAGCCGCATGTCGGCTGCTTCCGTGATCTCCTGGGCGCGCTCGACGACCGTCGCCGTGCGGCGCGCCCCAGCGCCGGCCGCCAGGACCACCGTCCCCACGACGGCCACGAGCAGCGCCAGCCCGAGCAGCGCCCGCCACGATCGCCGCACCTCGCCGAGCACGAGGAGGCGCAGGACGCCGCGGCTCATCCGGCCCTCAGATCGTCGAGCGGACGACGGACCTCGGCCCGGACGACGAGCAGGATGGCACGCATGGGCCGGCGGGTCGCCGGCGCTCAGGCCGTGGCAGGCGCCGGAGCGGCGGTGGAGGTCTCCTCGTCGACCTTGCCGTCCCGCATCCCGACGATGCGGTCGGCGCCCGCCGCCACCTCGTCGCTGTGGGTGACCATCAGGATGGTCTGGCCGTCGGCGTGCAGACGCCGGAACAGCTCCAGGACCTCCTGGCCGCCGTCGCTGTCCAGGGCGCCGGTGGGCTCGTCGGCCAGGACCAGCGTGGGCTCGTTGGCCAGGGCCCGGGCGATGGCCAGGCGCTGGCGCTGGCCACCGGAGAGGACCGCCGGGGTCTCCCCCGACTTGTCGCCGAGGCCGAGCAGGTCGAGCAGATCACGGGCCCGGGTCTCGGCCGCCTTCCGCTTGGTCCCGGCGATCATGGCCGGCAGCACCACGTTCTCGAGGGCGGTCATGCCCTCCAGCAGGTTGAAGAACTGGAAGACGATCCCGATGTGGCGGCGCCGCATGCGGGCCAGCCAGTCCTCGTCCTGGCCGGTGATCTCCTCGCCGTCGATGACGATCGTGCCCTCGTCGGCGATGTCGAGCCCGGCGATCAGGTTCAGCAGTGTCGACTTGCCGCAGCCGGACGGGCCCATGATCGCCACGAACTCGCCCCGGTGCGATGTCGAGGTCGACGCCCCGCAGGGCGCGCACCGGGGCCAGCTCGGCCTCGAACGTCTTGCGCACCCCTCGGGCGGTCAGAACGGCTTCAGTCATCGCAGTTGCTCGCTTTCGTTCGCATGGATCATTCAGACTGGCTGCGGCGGCCGGACCGATCCGGAACGCCGTCACCTCGGACTCCCGGCCCTTCACCGTCTGGGCCGGCATCTGCTCCAGCGGCGGGGCGTCGCTGAGGCCGGCGACGGTGGCCTCGCTGAGCACCGTGGTGCCCGCCGGACGGGCCGATGCTCTCCAGGCGCTGGGCCAGGTTCACGGTGTCGCCCACCAGCGTGTACTCGAGGCGCTCGTCGCTGCCCAGGAGGGCGGCGGCGACGTCCCCCGACGACAGGCCGATGCCCGAGGCCGAACGGCTCGAGGCCCTCCGCCTCCCACTCCTCGTTGACCTTGCTCTGGCGCTCGTGCATGCCCACGGCGGCCCGGAAGGCTCGGTCGGCGTGGTCGTCCTGCGGGAACGGGGCGCCGAACACCGCCATCACCGCGTCGCCCACGTACTGCATGACCGTGCCCTCCTCGCCGAGGATGGCGTGTTCATCTCCCGCCGGTGGGTGCGGAGCTGGCCGGCGAGGGTGGTGGGGTCGGTGTGCTCGGCGATGCCCGAGTAGCCCCGGACGTCGGACATGAGGACGGTCACGGTCAGGCGCTCGGTCTGTCGACCGCACCGCTGTCGGCCCGCAGCTTCTCGGCCAGGCCGCCGGGCAGGAACCGGCTGAGGGTCTCGCCCTGCTCCTCGCGGTCGACGATGGCGGACTGCAGCATGCGCAGGCGCCGCAGTGCGCCCTCCCGGCCGGCGCTGGCCCCCTGCGCCAGCTTGAGCAGGACGGCCTCGACGGCGTCGTTGACCGCGGCGGGCGACGTCCCGCGGCTGGCGGCGATCGCCTTGATGGGCCGCCCCTCGGCCACCTGGGTGAGCAGGTCGTCCTCGTCCTCGGTCAGCTCGCCCTCGTCCCGCACGGGCGAGACGAGGGCCTGCACGATCTCGGGATCGAGCATCGACCCGCCGGTGGCGACCTCCCGCACCGCCCGGGCCAGGCGGTTGCCGTCGCTGACGCGGTCCTTGAGCAGGTAGGCGTAGCCCGCCGCGCCCTCGCTCGAGCAGCGAGATGGCGTAGTCGGGGTCGTCGAACTGCGACAGGATCACGATGCCGGTGCCGGGGTGGCGCTTGCGGACCTCCTTGGAGCCGACGATGCCCTCGTCCTGGAAGTTGGGCGGCATGCGGATGTCGGACACGACGACCTGAGGGTGGGCCGCCGTGGCGCCCTCCACCAGCCCGTCGTAGTCCTCCGCCGTCCCCACCACCTCGATGTCCTCCTCGATGGACAGGAGGGCCTTGACGCCCTCGCGCACGAGCGTGTTGTCGTCGGCGAGGAAAACCGTGATCCGCTCCCCGTCCACGGCGCCATCAGGCCACGGATGCCGTGGAGCTGCAAGGGGATCACCCTGCCCGACGCGGGGGGTGCCAGCACCACGCACGTCCCGCGGCCCGCACCCTGCCGCGGGGCGGCGGCCCGCGGTGCGATGCGGGCGGGAAGGGAACCGATCACACCAAGGAGCGGGCAAGATGCGTTCGAAATTCACGGCGGGAGCGTTGGCTTTGGTGCTGGCGCTCGGGATTGCTGCGTGCGGCGACGACGGTGGTGGCGACGAGCCCTCCTCGGAGGCGGCGGGCGCCACGACCACGACGGCCGCGGCTGGGTTGGCGCCCGAGGCCTGTGACGCGTATGTCCAGCTCGCCGGCGCCGTCGGCGAGGCCCCCGAAGGGCCCGAGGCCGGTGCCTACATCGAGGCGGAGGTTCTTCCACCGCTCGAGACGCTCGAGTCGAGCGGTGGCGAGGAGATCGCCGAGCCGGTGGCCACGATGATCGAGATCGCCACGGCGTCCGTGGATGATCCTGCCCAGTTCGACGACCCGGCGGCGTTCGCGGCGTTCAGCGAGGTCGGCGGCGTGGTCCACGAGGGCTGCGGGTACGAGCCCGTGGACGTGACCGGCGTCGACTACGCCTTCGAGGGCATCCCCGAGACGCTGGCCGCCGGGCCGACGAGCTTCTCGTTCACCAACGACGGCACCGAGGAGCACGAGATGGTGATGTTCCGCAAGGCCGACGGGGAGACCCGCTCGTTCGAGGAGCTGTTCGCTCTGCCCGAGGAGGAGGCCGGGGACGCCGTCACGTTCACGGCGGCGACGTTCTCGCCCATCGGCGAGACCACCTACGCCCTCGCCGAGCTCGAGCCGGGGGCGTACGCCGCGGTGTGCTTCATCCCGGTCGGTGGGGCCGAGGACGGCCCGCCCCACTTCACCGAGGGCATGCTCGCCGAGTTCGAGGTCTCCTGAACCGACCCGGAAAGCACCTGGCCCCCGGTTCGGCGCCCACCGGCGCCGGGCCGGGGGCCGGATCGCGTTTGAGTACCACCTACTCATGCCCCCCATCCCGGGGGATCGTTAGTCTGCGGCCGTGACCGAGTTCGCTCAAGAACCGGCGGTGGTGCTGCTGGCCGTGGTCCTCGCGACCGCCCTCCTGGTGTTCGAGTTCGCCCTCCCCACCCTGGGCATCGCCGGGACGGCGGCGGCCGGGCTCATCGTCCTTGCCGCGGTCGGGATCAACGAGGGCGAGTTGGAGTGGTGGCCGCTCTCGCTGGCCGTGATCGCCATCATCCTGTGGTGCGTGATGATCGCCCGACGGCAGACGTCGGTCGTCCAGCAGGCCGTCGCCGTCGGCATCTTCACCGTGGGTTCGCTGTGCGTTCGGCATCGTGGCCGAGGACCCGCTCACGGCCATCGTGGTGTCGCTGGTCAGCGCCGTCGGCCTGGCCGTCGGGTTCCCCTACCTCTTCGAGCGCGCCGCCCGGCTCGCCGACGCGCCGTCGCCGGTGGGCATGGACTCCTACGTCGGGCGCACGGCCCCGGTCGTCGGCCTGGGAGGGCACGACCGGCAGCGTCGTGCTCGACGGCTCGTTCTGGAACGCCGAGGGCCCCGAGGGCCTGGCCGACGGCGACGAGGTCGTCGTCACCGGCTACGAAGGCATGCGGTTCATCGTGCGCCGACCGGCGCCTGACACGGAAGGGATGCCAATGACCGTGCCCACCGAGGGAGCTCGCTGATGGCTGCAGCGGGCGCAGCCCTGATCGTCCTGGTCATCGTCATCGTGCTGCTGCTCTTCAGCTCGGTGAAGATCGTCCTGGAGTACGAGCGAGCGGTCATCTTCCGGCTGGGCCGGTGCGTCGGGGCCAAGGGCCCCGGCGTGTTCTTCATCATCCCGATCATCGACAAGATCCGCCGGGTCAACCTGCAGATCGCCGCCGTGCCGGTCGCGTCGCAGGCCGTGATCACCAGGGACAACGTCACGATCACCGTCGACGCCGTTGCCTACTTCCAGGTCGTCGACCCCCTGGCCTCCGTCATCAGCATCCAGAACTGGTACACGTCCGCCCAGCTGGTCGCCCAGACCACGCTGCGCTCGATCATCGGTCGCCACGAGATGGACCAGATGCTGTCCGAGCGGGACACGCATCAACAGCGAGCTCCAGATCGCCCTGGACGCCCAGACCGAGGCGTGGGGCATCAAGGTGCACCGGGTCGAGATCCGTGACGTCGGCCTGCCCGAGCAGATGCAGCGGGCCATGGCCCGTCAGGCCGAGGCCGAGCGGGAACGGCGGGCGAAGATCATCGCCGCCGAGGGCGAGCTGCAGGCCTCCCAGAAGCTGGGCGAGGCCGCCGACGTCATCACCCGCTCGCCGGGCGCCCTCCAGCTCCGGCAGCTGCAGACCATGGCCGAGATCTCCGCCGAGAACAGCTCGACGATCATCTTCCCGATCCCCATCGAGATCATGGGCGCCATCGCCGCCGTCACCAACGCGCTCGGAGGCGCCGCCGCCGGCGCCCGTCGACACCCAGGGCGCGACGCCGACCGCCGAAGCGGACGAGAGCCCGACGACGGTCGACGAGACCAACGAGATGCCCGACGTGGAGATCCCGCCCACGGAGACGGACGTGACTCCGCCGCCGCCGCCGAGGCCCGACCTCCCGCCCCCGCCGACCACCCCGCCCCCACCCCCACCACCGACCTCGTAGCCGGGCTGGGGGTGCCCGACACCGTCAGAGGGTGATGACGTCGCCTTCGCGGGCGATGGTGACGTCGAGCCCGGGAGGGGCCAGGTCGCACAGGCGGTCCACGTCGTCGTCCACCCGCACGGGGCTGTGGTGGAACAGGACCAGGCACCGGACGTCGGCGGCCTCGGCCAGCCGGTAGCAGTAGTCGACGGTGGCGTGGCCGTAGTCCTCGGCGATGGCCAGCTCGGCGGCCGTGAACTGGGCGTCGTGGATCAGCACGTCGGCGCCCCGGGCCAGGTCCAGGATGGCGTCGTGGAGCGGGCCCGTGGCCGTCGTCGCCGGGGCCCATGGCGAGCGGACCGTGGTCGGACGCGTAGACCACCGATGGCCCCGCCGTGTCGACGACGCGGTAGCCGAAGGTCCGGCCACCCTTGTGGGGCAGCTCGACCGCCGTCACCGTCGAAGCCCTCGATGACGTGCTCGCCCTCCTCGAGGGTGTCGAAGGTCCAGTGCCCCTCGAGACCCTCCGGACGGATCGGGAAGTGCGGCGGGGACATGGCATCGGCGAGCACGTCGACGGCCTTGCGCCCGTCCTGCTGGTCCGGGAGCAGCAGGTGGACGTCGCTGTCGGGCTGGTCGCCCGACCGGAAGAACGGCAGCCCCTGGGCAGTGGTCCCAGTGGAGGTGGGTCAGCAGCAGCGTGCCCCGGAAGGGGCCGCCGTCGAGGCGATCGGTCAGGAGCTGCAGCCCGGTGCCGGCGTCCAGCACCAGCGACGGGGTGTCCTCGCCCGAGCGCGTGAGGGCGACGCACGACGTGTGCCCGCCGACGCGGACGAAGTCGGCGCCCGGGGCCGATGTCGACCCACGGACGCCGCAGAAAAGGATCTCCACCCGGTTCGGTCTACTCCTCTTCCTTCCGGTGTCCTTCACTCAGCTCGGCCAGCGCCGTCTCGTCGATCTGTTCGCCGGTGGCCACGGCCACCCGGGCCTTGGTGCGGGCCTTGATCGTCGACGTGCGCAGGCCGCCCTCGAGGACGGCCCGCTCCCCCAGGATCGCCCCCGGCCCGAACTCGGCGATCGGCTCGCCGTCGACCTCGACGTCGACCACGCCGTCCAGGAGCAGGAACACCTCGTCGCCCGCGTCTGCCCTGCTCGGTGAGGAGCTCGCCCTCCTTGACCCGGCGGATCTAGGGCTTCTCCCCGCCCCGCATGATCGTGGCGGCCAGCTCCCGCTCCAGCGCCGACTCGACGGCCGTGACCAGGGCCGGGCGAGTCCTGGTCGCCCCACGGGGTGTGCTTCCCGAAGGCGTGGCGGAACCACTCGGCGAAGTCGGCCAGGCCGGCCTTGGCTCGACAGGAGCCCGTCCGCGGTCGTAGACCCAGTGCCGGGGGAACTGCGAGGCGCCGGTCAGCTCGTGCGAGGAGGTGCCGTCGGCGTTGATCGTCAGCTGGAGCGTGGTCCACACCACCGGGGCCAGGAACTGGACGAACGGCGGGTGGTTCACCCGGCGGGGCGACGGCAGGCCGGTGCGGCCGCCGACGGTCTGCACGAACGTCGCCGAGCCGCCCTCGATGACCGGGTCGGCCTGGATCGTCGGCAGCGAGATGGGCTGGAAGACGGCGGCCTTCTTGCCCACCCGGACGGTCGTGGCGTTCAGGAACAGCCCGCCCGTGTACTGCGCGTCGGTGATGGTGCCGTCCTCGTCCACCTCGATGGCAGCGGACAGCTGGTTGGCGAAGCGGTAGCGGTCCTCGGCCTTCCACTGCTCGAGGTCGCCGAGCTCGTCCGGCAGCGGGTCGTCGTAGTGGGTCATGCCCGTGTCGAACACGTTCTTGTTGACCGGACCCGTCACCGCCTCCGAGGGGATCCAGGACACCGTCGTCACTGCAGACTCGATGCGCACCGCCAACCGCCTCTCTCTCGCTGTGAGGTGACCGTAGGCCCCGGGCCCGCTGCGCAGAAAGGGGGCCAGCCCGCCGGTCCTCAGGGGGCAGGCACCCCCGCCCCCGTTCGGGTCAGCCGTCCTCGCGGTGGTGGCCCTCGGCCAGCTCGGCGAGGGCCTCGCGGTCGATGTCGTCGGCCTTGGCGACCGCGACCCGTCCGGCGGTGACGGCGCGGAGGCTGGCCGTGCGAGTCCCACCCTCCAGGACCGCCCGTTCGCCGAGGATGGCGCCGGGGCCGACCTCGGCCACCAGCTCGCCGTCGACCTCCACCCGGAGCACGCCGTCGAGCAGCAGGTACACCTCGTCGCCCGCGGCGCCCTGCTCGGTGAGCAGCTCGCCCTCCTTCAGCCGGCGGGTCGACGGCTTGGCACCGCCCTGCATGATGCGGCCGGCCAGCTCCCGCTCCAGGCGGTCTCGACCTCGGTGACCAGCGTCGGCGAGTCCTCGTCGCCCCAGGGCGTGTGCTTGCCGAAGGCGTGGCGGTACCACTCGCCGAACTCGGTCAGACCCGCCTTCTTCTCCAGGTGGCCGTCGACGCCGTAGAGCCAGTGCCGCGGGAAGCCGCTGGCGCCGGTGAGGTGGTGCTCGCTGGTGCCGTCGGCGTCGACCGTCAGCTGCAGCGTCGTCCACACCACCGGGCCCTTCAGCTGGAAGAACGGCGGGTGGTTGACCCGGCGGGGCGACGGCAGGCCCGGCTGGCCGCCGACGGTCTGCGTGAAGGTGACCTTGCCGGTCCCACCACGGGCTCGGCCTGCAGCGTGGGCAGGGCGTAGGGCTGGAACGTGATCTCCCGCCGGCCGAGGCGCAGGCGGGTGGCGTTGAGGAACAGGCCGCCCGTGTACTCGGCCGTGCGCACGCCGCCGTCGTCGTCGAAGTCCACGACGGCGCTGAGGCGGTTGGCGAAGCGGAAGCGGTCCTCGGCCAGCCAGGCGCCCAGCGGCGGGAGGTCGCCGATCTCGTCGGGCGGTGGCACGTCGTAGTGCGTCAACCCCGAGTCGAAGATGGGCTTGTTGAGCGGCCCGGTGACCGCTTCGGACGGGATCCAGGAGATCGTCGTGACCGCTGCTTCCACCCGCATGTGCCACTCCTACGACGGACTTGTCAGGATGTGTCCGTGACGGCTGCCGACGATACGACGACCGAACGCATCACGGTCTTCCTCGCCGAGGACAACGTGCTGGTCCGCGAGGGCGTGAAGGCCCTGCTGAACCTGGCCCCGGACCTCGTCGTCGTCGGGACCGCCGAGGACTACGACTCGCTGGTGGCCGGCGCCATCGAGGCCGAGCCCGACGTGGTGGTCACCGACATCCGGATGCCCCCCACCTTCCAGGACGAGGGCATCGCCGCGGCCAAGGAGGTGCGCAAGCGCCATCCCGGCACCGGGCATCGTGATCCTGTCCCAGTTCGACGACCCCGAGTACGCCATCGCCCTGCTGGACGAGGGCTCGGCCGGCTACGGCTACCTGCTGAAGGACCGGGTGGGCGACGGCGACCGGCTGGTCGGCGCCGTCCGGGACGTGGCCACCGGCGGGTCCGTCCTGGACCCCGAGATCGTGGAGGCGCTGGTCGCCCCCGCCCGAGCCGACGGCGAGCTGTCCTGGCAGGAGGAGTCGCTGCTGCGGCTCATCGCCGAGGGCACACCGGTCAAGGGCATCGCCGCGTCGTGGGACGCACCGGCCGAGGCCGTCGACGACGCCATCAACGACCTCTTCCTCAAGCTGGCCGAGGGGGCGTCGGCCGGGCGGGAGGGGGCACTGAAGCGGCTCCGCATGCTCCAGTCGGCCATCGTCGAGCGGGAGGAGCAGGGCGAGACCCTCAGCCGCTTCCTCCCCGGGGGCCTGGCCGAGAAGCTGCGCACCGACCGCGACGCCATCGACAAGACCGAGCGGCTGACCGTCACCGTGCTCATGTCCGACGTCCGGGGCTACTCGGGCATCGCCGAGCACTCCGACCCCACCGTGCTGGCCGGCCAGCTCCGCACCCACCGCCGGGAGATGAACGCCGCCATCCTCGAGGAGGAGGGCACGGTCATGCAGTACGTGGGCGACGCGGTGATGGCGGTGTTCGGTGCCCCGTTCCCCTACGACGACCACGCCGAGCGGGCGCTGCGGGCGGCGCAGGGCATGCACCGCCGCCAGGCCGCCGTCGACCAGGAGTGGGAGGGCCAGGGCCTGGCTCCGTTCGGGCTCGGCATCGGCCTGTCCACCGGCGAGGTGGCCGCCGCCCTCCTGGGCAGCGAGGAGCGCCTCGAGTACACGGTCGTGGGCGACACCGTGAACCTGTCGCAGCGCCTCCAGGACGCCGCCCGGCCCGCGGGCACGATCCTGATGAGCGAGCCGACGGTCGAGGGGCTGTCCGAGCCCCCGCGGGACCTGGGCGAGGTCGAGGAGCTCCAGGTGAAGGGCCGAGAGGCCTCGGTCAGGGCGTACCGCCTGCCACCGGCTTGACTCGCCACTGGAGCTCCACGTTCGGGCCTTCGGTGAACCCGAAGCTGCGGTAGAGCGCCGCGCCGTCAGGGCTGGCGTGCAGGTCCACGGCAGTGATGCCCTCGGAGCGGTACCAGTCCATCAGCGCCGTGAACACCGCTCGCCCCCACCCGCGGCCGCGGTGCTCGGGATCGGTGGCCATCGACCCGATGGCGCCGACACGGCCGCTGTGGTTGCGGGGACCGGGCAGCTGCGCCTTGACGATGCCGACGCCCCCGGCGACCAGCCGACCGGCCGGCCCGTCGACCACGAAGGCCACGACGCTGCCGTCGGCCAGGCCCGTGCGGAAGGCCTCCCGCGCGTAGGGCTCCCAACCACCGACGGTGTCGTGCGAGTCGACGAGGGCGTCGAACATGACCTGTCGCAGGCGAACCAGCTCGTCGGCGTCCTCGGGGGTCGCCCGGCGTGCCTCCACCCCGACATCCTGCCGTTAGCGTTCGCCCCGGATGGCACCGTTTGGCGACGCGGTGGGCCTGGTCGCCCGTTCCGAGCTGCGCTCGCGCTGGCGCGCCCTGCTGGGGCTCGCCCTGCTCGTCGCCTTCGTGGGTGCCGTCAGCCTGGCCGGCTTCGCCGGGGCCCGCCGCACCGCGTCGGCCCTCGATCGCTTCGAGGAGGCCACCCTCGCCCGCGACGTCCGCGTCGTCGGCGTCGACGACGAGACGACCCACGAGCTGGCCGAGGACCTCGAGGACCAGCCCTGGGTGACGGCCGTCGGGGAGTTCGTCGACTTCTCCGTGAACCCGGACGAGGCGGCGGTCCCGGTCATCGGTTCCGTCACCGGCGACCTGCTCCTGAGCGTCTACGCCGGGGTCGACGACCGGTTCGGCAACCAGGTCGACCGGCCGCTGGTCCTCGACGGCCGCATGCCGTCCGGCGACGACCCCGTCGAGATCGCCATCGACGAGGTCACCCAGCAGACGCTCGACCTCGGGGTGGGCGACGTGATCCCGGCAGCCACCTTCGACGCCGCCGACCTCGACTGCTTCGTCAGCAACGAGTGCCCCTTCCAGGGCCTGCCCGGGCCGGAGGTCGACCTCGAAGTGGTCGGGGTGGTGCGGGACGTGGACGCCTTCGCCGCCTCCGAGGACCCGACGCCCACCGTCACGGCGTCCGCCGCGTTCACCGACGCGTATCGGGGCGAGATCGGCTCGTTCCGGTCCGAGGTGGCCGTCCGTCTCCAGGGTGAAGACGCCCTCGACCAGCTCCAGTCGTTCATGGACGAACGACCGGGGTCCGGCAGCATCATCACGCCGGCCGACGACTACGCCGCCAGCGTGGGCGAAGCGGTCGACGTGCTGGGTACCAGCCTGCTCGTCTTCGCCATCATCAGCGGCCTGGCCGGGGCCTTCGCCGTGCTGCAGGCCGTCAGCCGGCAGGTCGAGGGCGCGGTGGCGGCGACCCGCGTGCTGCCCTCGCTGGGCTTCAGCCGCTGGCGGTGGGCCCTCGCCGCGTCGCTGCCCACGATGGGCGCCGTCGCCCTCGGAGCGCTGATCGCTCCGATCGGGGCCGCCCTCGCCTCGAGCCTGTTCCCCTTCGGCGGTGCCGACCGCATCGAGCCCGACCCGGGCCTTCGCATCGACCTGCCCGTGCTCCTGGGCGGCGCCGCGCTGAGCGCACTGGTCATCGCCGCCTTCGCCGTCGTGCTGGGCCGCCGGCGGTGCTCGCGGGCGACCGAGGTGAAGGGGTGGACGCCGGTCTGGCCATGGGCCGGGGTGACGCTGGCCGGCGGCGCCCGGCTGGCCTTCGGCCGGGGCCGCAGCCGGGCCGCCGGTCCCATGCGCTCGGCGATGATCGGCATCGGGGTGGGGGCGCTGGGCGTGGTCGCCGCCGCCACCGTGCTGCTCAGCCTCGACCACGTGGTCGACGACCCGGCCCGCTGGGGCTGGACCTGGTCGGTGTCGGCACAGACGCTGGACCCGGCCGAGCTCGACGACACCGTGGCGGAGGTCGCCGAGCAGGACGACGTCGAGGCCGCGTCCATCGTGCAGCAGGGGCTCATCCAGAGCGGCCAGGACGAGATCGGCGCCTACGCCTTCGAGCCGGTCGAGGGTGAGCTGACGTCGCCGGTCCGACGGGGCCGCCTGCCCGAGGCCGACGACGAGGTGGCGGTGGGCGAGTTCGAGCTGTCCCGCCGCGACCTCGACCTCGGTGACACCTTCACCGTCGTCGACCCGGACGGCGAGGAGCGCGACTTCGAGATCGTCGGTTCGGTCGTCGCCCCGACGTTCAACGACCTCCGGCCGGCCCAGGGGACGGTGTTCACGGTCGACGGCCTCGACGAGGTCACCCTGGCAGACCCCACCCGGATCGCCTTGCTCCGCTACGCGCCGGGCGTCGATCCCGCGGAGAAGGCGCTCGAGTTCCAGGAGCTGACCCTCGGCGTCCTCGGGCCCATCACCCCACCCCAGCTGGCCAGCCTCGAGGACGCCGCGGTCGTCATCGTCGGCCTGATCACCTTCTTCGCCGCCCTGGCACTGGTCGGCCTCCTGCAGGCGCTGGCGCTGTCGACCCGGCGCCACCGCGGCAACCTGGCCGTCTGGCGGGCGCTGGGCTTCGTCCCCTCCGAGGTGCGGAGGGCCGTGCTGTGGCAGTCGGTCCTCGTGACCGCCATCGGCGTACTCGTCGGCGTCCCGCTCGGCCTCTTCGCCGGTCGGGTGGCCTGGCGGCTCACCATCCAGAGCGTCGGCGTCCTCGACGACCCCACGTACCCGGTGCTCCTCGTCGCCATCGCCCTGCCCGCCGCCGTCGTCGTCGCTGTCGTCTTCGGACTCCTGCCCGCTTGGCTGGCCGCCCGCGGTGAGCCGGCACGGGACCTGCGCGCCGAATGACCTGGGACGGCGACGACTACCAGTCCCGGTTCGACCGCCTGGCCGAGGCCGGGCAGGACGTCCACGGCGAGGCGAGCTTCGTCGAAGCCTTCGCCCCCACGACCGTGCTCGACGCCGGCTGCGGGACGGGCAGGGTCGCCATCGAGCTGGCCCGACGAGGCATCGAGGTCGTCGGCGTGGACGTGGACCCGTCGATGCTGGCCACCGCCCGTGGTCGTGCTCCCGACCTCGAGTGGATCGAGGCCGACCTGACCACCTTCGACCTGGGCCGCACCTTCGACGTCGTGGTGCTGGCGGGCAACGTCCCGCTCTTCACGCCGGCGGGGACCCAGCCTGCGCTCGCGGCGACGTGCGCTGCCCACGTGGCCCCGGGCGGCCATCTCGTGGCGGGCTTCTCCACCGACCGGGGCTACACCGCCGACGACTGGTCAGGATCCTGCACCACCGCCGGGCTGTCGCCCGTGAATCGTTTCGCCACCTGGTCCGGCGACCCGTTCACCGACGGCGACTATGCCGTCTCGGTGCACCGGAAGGTTCAGTAGTGCGAGGCCTCGAGGTCGAGGTCGCGGCCGGAGTCGAGGTGCACGTGGACGCAGGACCCGTCCAGCTCGCACGTGGCACCCATGCGCTCGTTGCCGATCTCGCGGACGGTGGCCGAACAGACGTCCTGGAGGGCGCCTTCGGTCCAGCCGGTGTGCGCACGCAGCCAGTCCGGTAGCTGCCGTCGGAGGTCGTCCAGGTGCTCGACCTCGGTCGTCACGTTCGTCATCGCTCTCCCCCACTCCAGGGCAAGCCGTCCCCCCTTCTCCGTCGGCAGACTCGTACTCGGATGTGAGGACCTCAGCCCTCCGGCCGCAGGACCTGGCCCGGGAGGGCGCCGTCGCCGACGAGCTCGCCGTCGCTCGACGATGGGGGTGCCGTTGACGATCGTGGCGTGCAGCCCCTCGGGCCTGCGACACGTAGCGGGCCTCGCCGTTGGGGAAGTCGTGGACGACCTCCTTCTCGGACGGGCCGATGGTGTCGGGGTCGAAGACCATCAGGTCGGCGGCGAAGCCGGGGCGGACCATGCCCCGGTCGCTGAAGCCGCAGAGGGCGGCGGGCCACTGGGTGAGCTGGCGGATCCCCTCCTCGAGGGTCCACGCACCCCACTCGCGGACCCAGTAGCGCAGGAAGTAGCTGCTGGACTCGGCGCCGTCGTCACGGTCCAGGTGGGCACCGCCGTCGGAGGTGCCGATGATCATGTGGGGATCGAGCTGGGCGACGCGGGTGCCCTCCCGCCAGGCGGGGGTCTCGGTGCGCCAGACGAACTCGGTCTGCAGGTCCTCGGCGACGGCGAGGTCGAGCATCACGTCCTCCTCGGCCTTGCCCGCCTCGGCGGCCAGGTCGGCCAGGGACCGGCCGACGAAGCGCTCGTGCTCGGGCTTGTGGACCTCGTTGACGAGGAGCACGTCCCAGTTCGGCGGCGGCAGCGTCGGGCCCTTCGACGGGTCCTTGTTGGGGTTGCGCACCGATCCCCGGATCGCAGCCCGGAAGGTCGGGTCCAGGGCCATCTGCACGCGCTCGGGCACCGTCGTGGCCTCGGTGAAGAGCGCGGTTCAGCTCGAGCACGCCCTCGTAGAGGGTCGTGCCGCCGGCGAGGGTGAACGTGCGGTTGAACGGCCTCGCCATCATCAGCGAGTACACGGCCGCCCCCTCGTCGGTGGCCTCGTCGACGAACCGCTTGGCGTTGTCCCAGCCCGCGGTCGGGGCGTCGACCTTCGACCGGGCCCCCAGGCCCTGGATGATCACCGGCATGCGGGCGGCCAGCGACAGGTCGATCAGCAGCCGCTCGTCCTCGGGCTGGAGGCCGCCGATGGCACCCTCGGGCAGGTAGGCGATCGTTCCCGCGTTGGCCCGGCCCGCGGCGGTCACCAGCGCCAGCAGCTCCTTCGTCGACGACAGGCGCGACGGCACGGGGCGGTCGTGCGAGTCCCAGTGCGTGGGCGCATGGGACGACGAGAACCCCGCGGCGCCGGCGGCCATGGCCTCGGACACGATCCCGACCATCTCGCCGATCTCGTCGTCGGTGGCCTCCCGCTCGAAGGCGGCGTCGCCCATGACCCACCGACGGACGGCCGAGTGGCCGACGTAGCAGGCCAGGTTCACCCCGATCCGGCCCCGGCGGGCGGCCAGGTACTCGGGGAAGGTCTCGAAGTCCCACGGCAGGCCGTCGAGGGCGGCGGCCGACATGCCCTCCACCCGGGCGAACATCTGGGTGATGAACGGGCGGTCGGCCGCCTTGGTGGGGGCGACCGAGAAGCCGCAGTTGCCGGCCAGCACGGTCGTCACCCCGTGGAAGCACGACGACGTGGCGTAGGGCTCGAAGGTCAGCTGCGGGTCGTAGTGGGTGTGGGGGTCGACGATCCCCGGGGCGACGCACAGCCCGGTGGCGTCGACCGTTCGCTCGGCCGCGCCCGACTCGGCGAAGCCGACGGCGGCCACCTTGCCGTCCTTCACCATGACGTCGGCCCGCCGGCGGGGCAGGCCCGACCCGTCGACCAGCGTCCCGCCGACGACGGCCAGGTCGTAGGTCGTCATCAGGCGTCGGGCCAGACGACGGACTGGAGCTCGCTGTAGGCGTGGAGCCCGAACGACCCGCCGTCCCGGCCCACCCCGGAGCGCTTGAACCCGCCGAACGGGGCCTCGTGGTTCCGCTGCAGCGTGTTGATGCCGACGTTGCCGGTGCGCAGGTGCCCGGCGAGCTCGATCGCCCGGGTCACGTCGCCCGACCACACGTAGTCGTACAGGCCGTAGTCGGTGCTGTTGGCCATGGCCTCGGCCTCCTCCTCGTCGTCGAACGGGACGACGACGATGACCGGGCCGAAGATCTCCTCCCGGACGGCCGTCATGTCGGCGGTGCAGCCGGCCAGCAGGGTCGGTGGGACGTACCAACCGGTGTCCAGGTGGGCGGGGCGCTCGCCGCCGGCCACGACCTCGGCGCCCTCGCTCACCCCCGAGGCGATGTAGCCCTCGACCCGGCCCCGGTGGGCCTCGCTGATGACGGGGCCGACGACCGTGTCGTCCTCCATCGGGTCGCCCACCTTCAGGGCGCCGGCGAACTGGGCGAGGCCGGCGACGACCTGGTCGTACACGCCCCGCTGCGCCAGGACCCGGGTCGGGGCGGTGCAGATCTGGCCCGAGTGGAAGGCCCACGTCGAGCCCGTGCCCATGACCGCCTTGGGCACGTCGGCATCGTCGAAGATGATCGACGCCCCCTTGCCCCCGAGCTCGAGCAGCAGGCGGGTCATCCCCTCCCCCGCGACGGCGCCGATGCGGCGGCCGACCGCCGTCGAGCCGGTGAAGCTGATCATGTCGACGTCGGGCGAGGCCACCAGCGCCTCAGCGGCATCGGTGCCCTGGCCCACGACGACGTTGACCACGCCGTCGGGGAAGCCGACGTCCCGGGCGATCTCGGCGAACTTCAGCACGGCCAGCGGGTCCTGCGGGGCGGGCTTGACGACGACCGGGTTGCCCGCCGCCAGCGCCGGCCCGACCTTCCCCGCCATGTTGGTGAGCGGGAAGTTGTACGAGGTGATGGCCAGCACCACGCCGACCGGGCGTCGGGCGGCGAACGCCGAGATGACGCCGCCCGGCGCCAGCTCGGTGGTCTCGATGAGCTGAGGCGGCAGCGGAAGGACCATCGACTCCATGGCGCCCCGCGGCGTAGCGGTGGAAGCGGTCGACGACCTGCGTCAGCTGCAGGCCGTTGGACACCTTCCAGGTGGCTCCGGTCTCGGCCTGGATGAGCGGGCGCCAGCTCGTCGTGGCGGGCGGCGACGGCGTCGGCCAGCGCGTCGAGGAGCCGGGCCCGCTCGGCGGGATCGGTCTGCGACCATCCCGGGAACGCGGCCTTGGCGGCGTCGACGGCAGCGAGCGCGTCATCGACCGAGGCGTCCGGCGCCTCGCCGACGACGGCCTCGGTGGCGGGGTTGCGGACCTCGTAGCCGCCCTTGCCCCCGGCGACGAACTGGCCGCCGATGAAGAGCTGCTGGGGTCCGGGATCCACGGTCGGGGCACTCGCCACGGCCGCGGATCGTAGTTCGGCGTTTCTGACGACCCGTCAGACGGGGTCAGCCACCGCCGGAGTCGTCGGAGGTGTCGCCCTCTTCCTCAGCGCCCTCGTCGACCTGCTCCTCGATCTCGTCGGAGGCGTCGCTCACACCCTCCGAGACGTCCTCGGAGATGTCGTCACCGGTCTCGCTCAGGTCCTGCTCGAGGTCGTCGTCGACGTTGTCGCCGTCCGCGTCGTCGCTACAGGACGACGCCCCCGAGGGCGAGGATCCCGGCGAGGGAGACGGCGGCGATGCGGTTGCGGGTGGTGGTGCGCATGGGAGCGCACCTACCCCACGAGGGTGGTGTTCAGGTGTTGATGAGGAGGTTGACCAGGTTCCAGCTGACGATCGCCGTGTAGAGCACGGTGACGAAGATCAGCGCCCGGTCCACCATGGGCGACCGGGGCGGGCAGGCCTTGAGCACGAGGGCCACGGCCACGAAGCCGGCGGTCTTGACCAGCGCCGGGGCGAAGGGGTGGTGGATGATCGGGGCCATCACCGGGTTGGCCTCCTGGCCACCGGCGTTCAGCACCAGCTTCGTGCTGACCAGGTCCAGCAGGTTGAGGGCGCCCAGGATGGCCAGCAGGAACCACCGCCGCGCCAGGACCTGCTCGACGTCCCTGAGCACCTGGACTTTCGGCTGATCGTCCCGCAGATCGATGAGGACGTCGTCGGCCCGAAGGTCGGTAGGACGGTTGTCCAGGTCGCGGCGCTCGCCCAGGCGACGATCGGTCGCGTCCCGCAGGTCGAGGCGGCGGTCCGCCTCACGACGCTCGATCACGATGGGGCGGAGGTGCTCTGCCATGCGTGCTCACCGTAGCGACCACGGAAAGTGGTTTCAAGACCAACCCTAAAGTCACCGTGCGTGACTGCCGAAAACGCCTGCCTCACGGCAGCAGGTCGCTCAGGAAGGCATCGACCTGGGGGTTGCCGAGCACCGAGCCGCCGTCCACGACGACCGTCTCGCCGGTCACATAGCGGGCCAGGGGCGAGCAGAGGAAGACGATCACGTCGGCCACCTCGTCGGCGGTGCCCATGCGCCGCAGCGGGGTGCCGGCCACGATCGGGCCCGCGTAGGTCGGGTCGGCGACGGCGAAGTTCGTCAGGGGGGTGTCGATGAAGCCCGGGGCGACGGCGTTGACCCGCACCTCGGGGGCGTACTCCAGCGCCGCGCTGCGGGTGAGCGACACGACGGCCGCCTTGGCCGCCGAGTAGGGCGCCTCCCCACGGGTGGGGCGCAGGCCGCTGACCGAGGCCACGTTGACCACGCAGCCCGCCCCACCGGCCTCCCGCAGGAGCGGCAGCGCCGCCCGCAGGCCGTGGAACGTGCCCCGGAGGTTGACGTCGACCAGGCGGTCCCACTCGCCGTCGGTGTAGTCGGCCAGCGGCTTCACGTTGCCCACGCCGGCGTTGTTGACCAGGCAGGTCAGCCCGCCGAGCGCCTCGGACGCCGTCCCCACCGCACCGGCCATCGCCTCGGCGTCGGCCACGTCGACCTGAACGGCGATCGCCCCGAGGGGCTCGGCGACGTCCTTCGCCCGCTCGCCGTCGATGTCGAGGACGGCAACCGTCGCCCCCTCCTCGACGAACCGACGACACGTGGCGGCGCCGATGCCCGACGCCCCTCCGGTCACGATCGCCCGGCACCCCTCCAACAGGCCCATGGCCGCCCTTCCTACCTCACGCACCTAGTGGCCGGTCCGCTTCCGCCAGGCGGCCTCCTCCTCACCCAGCCGGGTGGACGGCGGGCCGTCGACGAACGGCCACAGCTCGTTGGCCACCCGCCGCCAGTTCGCCGTGGCGCACAGCTCGCCGAGCACGGCGTAGAGGCCGAGGTTGATGCGCTGGATGATCACGAAGCTGGGCGGCACGTTGGCCGTCTTGATCAGCTCGGCGTTCGGCCCCGAGACGTCGAACATCTGCCGCATGGTCTGGCTCGAGTACTCGGGGGTGATCGTCGTCGCGCTGGTCGGCGGTGACCAGCTCGTAGAAGTGACCCATCCAGTCGGCCACCTGGTCGTCGGTCAGGGTCGTGTCCGGCGGGATCACGCCCGCCCGCTGCAGCGCCCGGCGGAAGTCGGCGTGGTCGCCCCGCAGCACGAAGGCGTCGATCAGGTCGTCGAAGAGCTTCACCTCGTCGGGGGTGAACCGCTTGACCAGGCCGAAGTCGAGGAAGGTGACCTTCCCGCCGGGCTCGAACAGGTAGTTGCCGGGATGGGGGTCGCCGTTGAAGACGTGCAGGCGGTAGAGCGAGCGGAAGACGAAGCGGTAGATGGCCTCGCCGGCCAGGTCCCGCTCCTCCTGGCTCCACGTCATCAGGTCCTCCCAGCGGGCGCCGGAGGACAGCTCGGTGGTGAGGACCCGGCCGGTCGAGAGCTCGTCGACCACCGCGGGTATGTGGATGAACGGGTGGTCCCGGTAGTAGTCGACGAACAGCCGCTGGTTGTCGGCCTCCAGCCGGTAGTCCAGCTCCTCGACCAGGCGAGCCTTCAGCTCGGCGACGATGGCGTCGGGGTCGAGGCCCGAGAACAGGAAGCCCATCGCCCCGAACAGGGCGTCGGTGTTGTCGAGGTCGGCCCGGATCGCCTCGTCGACCCCCGGGTACTGGATCTTGACCGCCACGGCCCGGTCGTCGTGGGTGATGGCCTTGTGGACCTGGCCGATCGAAGCCGACGCCAGCGGCACGGGGTCCCACTCGGCGAAGAGCTCGTCGGGGCCCTTCCCCAGCTCCTCCTCCAGCACGGCGGCGGCCAGCTCGGCGCTCATGGGCGGGGCGTCCTGGCGGAGCTCGGCGAGGGCGGTGCGCACGGGCGAGGGCAGGCCCTGGTCGAGGTAGCTGGCCATCTGGCCGAGCTTCATCATCGCCCCCTTGAGGTTGCCGAGCTCGTCGGCCACCTGCTCGGCCGTGCGCAGGGCGAAGGCGTCGTCCAACTCCTCCCGCCGCTCGGCCGAGGCGAACACCGACCGGGCCCGGTGAGCGGCGTAGGCGGTACCGGTCCGGGCGCCGAACTTGGCCATGGCCGCGCTGCGGGCCGACCGGCCGGTGGCGCGGATCACCCGGGCGTCCTCCGGCCGACGGGCGGCGACGCCGGGTCGCCAGCACCGCGACCCCGACGGCGGCGGCCCCGAGGAGGGCGACGGTCCGGCGCTTCACCCCACCACGATGCGGGCGGGGCGACCGGCGACGCCAATCCGTCAGCTGGGTGGGCGCCGGCCGGTGACGGTCGTGAAGAGGATCCGGCCCATCGACTCACGGAAGTCGGCGGTCCGGATCCCGTAGGACTCGAAGCCGTAGCGGTGGTCGGCGACGTGGGCCAGCATCGAGGTCATGGCCCCTGCCGTGGCCCGGGGATCGATGTCGTCACCCACCGGTCGCTCCTGGGTCACCCGCTCGGCCAGCGCCTCGTTGAACTTCGTGAAGAGGCGGCTGCGGATCTGGTGGAAGCGGGCATCGCCCTCGTTGGTGGCCAGGTCCATGACCCGCACCACCGACCCGTGGTCGTCCCAGAAGTCGAGGTACCCGTCGACCACGGCCAAGGCGGCGGTGTAACCGGCCCTACCCCGCCAGCGGGGGCCCGCGACGAGCGGGACCAGCTTCTCCTCGCCGGCCCGAGCCACCTCGCCGGCCAGGGCCAGCACGGCCTCCTCGACGTCGGCGAAGTACTGGTAGAAGGTCGCCGGCGACGTGCCCGCCTGGCGGGCCACGTCGACCACCCGCAGGTCCCGGTACGAGCTCGCCGCCAGCATCTCGCCCACGTGATCCAGCAGGCGCTGGCGGGTGGCCAGACCGCGGCGCCCGGGCACCCGCCCGTCGACCGCCCGGGGTGTCGGGTCGTCGGGCATCACCAGCAGGCCAGGACGTCGTCGACGGTCGTGACGGTGGCGACGAGGGACAGCGTGTTGTCGATCACCGCGTCGGCGTAGGCGCTGGGCACCCCGGCCACGGCGTCCCGGGGCAGCACGAACTGGTAGCCGGCGTTCACCGCGTCGAAGGCGAAGTCGGTCATCCCCACGTTCACCGAGACACCGATGCCGACGACGGTCGTGGCGCCGAGGTTGCGCAGGACGATGTCGAGGTCGGTGTTGCCCATGGGCCCCAGCCCGTGCAGGCGGGTGAGCACGACGTCGGATGCCGCTTGGCCCAGCTCGGGACAGACCTCCACCGCCTCGGTCCCCGGCGTCAGCTGGCCGTCGGCCTTGGCGGCGACGGCGAACAGGCGGGCGTTGTGGTTCGATCCCCGTCCGTCCGGCCGGCGGGCGGCGACGCAGTGCACGACGTCGATCCCCGCCGCCCGGGCCCCGGCCAGGAGCCGACCGGCGGCGTCGAGCATCCCCGTGTCCCGCGCGGCGGTCGCCAGCTCGGGAAACGCGCTCAGCGATCCCAGCACACCGATCTGGCACTCCTGGGTCACCACGACGGTGTGCGCCGGATCGACGAGCGCCGCCAGGTCCACCGCCACCGCCCGGACGCTACCTTCCCGCCGATGACTGCCCGGGAGCTGTGGATCGTCACGGGCATCTCCGCGGCAGGTTCTGTGACCAGCCCTTCGCGGTTTCGAGGGCGTGGCTGGTCACAGAACCGTGGGGTGCCGCCCTAGAGGTCGACCTCGCGACTCATAGCTGAGGGCTCTTCGCCTGACGGCTCATCGCCTTGCGGGCCTCAATCCGGCCCGCCGATCGGCTGACGCCGCTCATTGCGGCGGGCGTACCTTCGGGAGGACCTCGTGCTCGACGAGGTGCAGCGACTCCCACGCCATCTCGGGTGGGATGCCCCCGCACAGCGGGTACAGGAGCAGGTTGCCGCGGCGGCCGTGCTCGACGGCCTCGTCGGGGGTGAGAACGGCGAAGCGGTCGCCCGCCTTCAGCTCCTCGATGGTGGCTGGCGTCGGTCGACGCCGACGACGTCTCGCCGTCGGGCTGCCAGCCCGAGTAGGTCATCGCCTCGTGCAGCACGTGGGGCCCGATGCGCTCCCAGTAGCCGTCCGGATCGTCGTGCACGAAGACGAAGGTCACCGGGTCCTCGGGGGTGATCATCAGGCCCGGCTCGCGGCCCGCGTCGCGGCAGGCGGCCTCGTACGCCTCCCGCAGCGCCGGATCCGACGAGTCGGGGAAGAAGTTCAGCCCGAACCGGGCCGCCCGGCGGGCGGCGGCCTTCGAGCGACCGCCCACGAAGATCGGCGGGTGCGGTGGGGTGAGCGGGCGAGGGGTGACCGGCAGGACCTTGCGGTCCTGGTAGGTGAACGGCTCGCCCCGCCAGGCGTCGAGCAGAGCCTGCAGCCACTCGTCGAAGTAGGCGCCCCGGGTCTCCCACGGGGCATCGAACATCTCGTACTCCTCGGGCCGGTAGCCGAGGCCGAGGATCGTCGTGACCCGGCCCTCCGACAGGAGGTCCAGCACGGCGAGGTCCTCGGCGACCCGTACCGGATCGTGGAGCGGGGCGAGGAGGGCCGAGATGCTGATCCCGACCCGTCGCGGTGCGACCGGCGATGGCCGAGGCCGCCACGATCGGGCGAGGGCAGGAACCCGTCGGCGGACCCGTGGTGCTCGCTGACGACCACCGCAGTCGAAGCCGACCCGGTCGGCCCATTCGGCCATGTCGAGGGTGGCGGTGTGGAGCTCGGCGGCCGTGGCGGGGCCCGATGCCGGGGCCCGCATGTCGAAGCGCATGAACGTGAGCACGGGCCGCCGATGGTAGTGGTCGCGACGGCCACGATCGTTCTGAACGCGCCCAACGCCCGAGCCTTCGGCATCATCGCCGCCGGCGGTCGACTTCTGCCGAAAGTTCGGAGGGGGCCAGACTCTGCCCGTGCTCGACCGGATCGTGCCCGAGGCGGCTCGACGCTTCGGTGACCACCCGGCGCTGCTGGGTGCCGACGGCCGGCCGGTGTCCTACGCCGAGGTGGACCAGCGCTCCGACGAGGTCGCCGTGGGCCTGAGCCGCCGGGGCATCGTCCTCGGCTCGGTCGTGGCGCTGACCCTGCCCTCGGTGCCCGACTACGTGATCGCCTACGCGGCTCTGGCCAAGGTCGGTGCCGTCACCGCGGGGGTCAACCCGCGCCTGACCGACGCCGAGCGGGCTACCGCCCTCGAGGTGGTCGGCCCCGACCTCGTGCTGGACGACCCGGCCGAGGTCGACGCCCTGCGGGTCGACGGCGAGTCGCCCCCTGCTCTGCCCGACGACCCCGAGCGCCCCGTCGCCATCGTCCTCACCTCGGGGACGACCGGCCGCCCCCGGGGCGCCGAGTTCCGGGTCCGCCAACTGGCCGCCATCACCGCCGCCGACGTGGGCGACACGTGGGGCGGCGGCGGGCCGATGCTGGCGTCGACCCAGTTCGCGCACGTCGGCTTCATGACGAAGCTGGCCTGGTACCTGCGCCTGCGCACGACCCAGCTCCTGATCGACCGGTGGCGGGCCTCGACCGTCCTCGACCAGATCGAGCAGCACCGGGTGCCCTCCGTCGGCGGCGTCGCCCCCCAGATCGCCCTGCTGCTGCGGGAACCGGACTTCGACGACCGGGACCTGGACTGCGTGCAGACGATCATCGTGGGCGCCGCCCCCTCGCCACCGGCCCTCGTCCACGAAGCCCGTGAGCGCTTCGGCGCCGGCTACTCCATTCGCTACTCGTCCACCGAGTGCGGTGGCGTCGGCACCGGCACCGCGTTCGATGCCCCGGACAGCGAGGCGCTCTACACGGTCGGTCGCCCCCGACCGCCCGTCGAGCTGTCGATCCGGGACGACGACGGCCGCCCCGTGCCCGACGGCGAGCGTCGGCGAGGTCTGCCTCCGCTCCCCCTGTGTGATGGCCGGCTACTGGAACGACCCCGAGGCCACCGCCGGCGCCCTACGGGACGGTTGGCTGCACTCCGGCGACCTCGGCCACGTCGACGAGGCCGGCTGCGTGCGCCTGGTCGGCCGGGCCAAGGAGATGTTCATCCGGGGTGGCTACAACGTGTACCCCCTCGAGGTCGAGGCCGTCCTGTCCGAGCACCCCGCCGTCGCCGAGGTCGCTGTCGTCCCCCGACCGGACGAGGTCATGGGCGAGATCGGGGTCGCCGTCGTCGTCCCCCGCGACACCACGTCACCACCATCCCTGGACGACGCTGCGGGCCTTCGCCGGCGACCGGCTGTCCGCCCACAAGCTCCCCGAAGCGATCCGCGTCGTCGACGCCCTACCCCTCACGGCCATGCAGAAGCTGGACCGCCGCACCCTGGCCGCCGAGGAGACCGGAGAGGGCTGAAGTACAGCCGTATCCCGACAAGCGCTCCGAACTCAGACCTGGACGATCCTGGGCGTCCTCGGCATCGCCCTGGTCTCAGCCAGATCGTCAGCCGTCTCGGCTGAGATCCGCCACTAGCGTCCCCGAATGGCGCTGGACGACAAGGAGATTCGTGGGTTCGCGGCCGCGTTCCGGCAGATGGCGTCGGAGATGCACCGCGTCGTCGAGGAGCTACCCGACGAGCCCACACCGTTGTCGGAGGCGATCACCGATCACCTCGGGGTCGATCCGACGGACCGACCGGTGGTCGAGCAGTCGTTCCCCGCCCCGGATCTGCCGAACCTGCAGCTGGCCCTCGAGGAGATCACCGCGGGCGACGACGCGGCGCGCGTCTACGGGCTCCCGGTCGAGCTCCTCCACTGGGACGGGTTCGGGCTGGCCAACATCGCCAAGCCGGCCAAGCGGCGGGCCATGCAGATGGGCCTCGCCGCGAACGCGGGCGAGCTGATGCCGCCGTCGTACGTCAACCAGCCGGTCGACGTGGAGCGAACGCTGCCGTGCGTGTCGCTCGGCGTCTGGCTCCTGCACCACGGCGACGTCCCGGTCGTGGTGCTCATGGTGATGGGCGACGAGCGCCACGGCACCAGTGGCCTGCGCCTGCAGGTCCTCACCCCCGAACGGGACCAGGCGCTGGACTTCCTGGCCGACCTGAAGGACCGGGCCCACCGCCTGAACGTCTACCGGGGCAAGGTGCTCTCGTTCTCCTTCGAGGAGTGGGGCTCGTTCGGGCTGAGCTTCCACCCTCGGCCCGACGTGGGGCGCGACGACCTCATCCTTCCCGACGACGACCTCGACGCCATCGACCGCCACACGCTCGGCATCACCGAGCACGCCGCCCGCCTCACGGCCGCCAACCGCCACCTGAAGCGGGGCCTCCTCCTCTACGGGCCCCCGGGAACGGGCAAGACGTTCTCCGTCCAGTACCTGTGCGCCCAGATGCCCGACCGAACCGTCGTGCTGCTCAGCGGCCAGGCCGCGCCGACGCTCGGGCAGGCGGCCGCCATCGCCCGCAGCCTGGCCCCTTCGATGTTGGTGCTGGAGGACGTCGATCTGGTGGCCATGGAGCGCACCTTCCCGGGCATGGCCTCGAACCCGCTGTTGTTCCAGCTGCTCAACGAGATGGACGGCATGGACGAGGACGCCGACGTGATCTTCGTCCTCACCACGAACAGGGTCGAGCTCCTGGAGCCCGCCCTCGTGGCCCGCCCCGGGCGAGTCGACCAAGCCGTCGAGATCAAGCTGCCCGACGCCGCCTGTCGCCGCCAGCTCCTGGACCGCTACCTCACCGGTCTGCCCCTCGAGGACGTCGACCTCGAGCCCGTGGTCGAGCGCACCGACGGGGTGAGCGCTGCCTTCCTCAAGGAGCTGGGCCGGCGCGCCGCCGTCCACGCCGCCGAGGACGCCCCGGACGGAGCCGACCTGGTGGTGACCGCCGCCCACCTCGACGGGGCGCTCGACGATCTGCTGGAGCACAGCGCCCCGATCCTCCGAGCGTCGCTGGGTCTCACCGACCCCTCGGCGATCGACGCCGACGACTGGGGCGGCGGCGACGAGTACGACGAGTACGAGGGCCCGACCAGCTTGGGCACGTCGTCGACGTGGATCATCAGCTCGGACGACGACTGAGGCCGCCGCTGTCACCGCACCGTCGTAGGCTGGAGCGTGGTTCGTGAGTGGACCCGATCACTCGCCGCAGCAACCTGAGGTGAAGGCGATGCGATGGCGATCGAGGAACGGAAGCGGCATGCGCTGTACGAGCGCTTGGACGAGGCGCTCGGTGGCGAGCACGCGGACACGCTGATGGAGCTGCTGCCACCCGTGGGCTGGGCCGATGTAGCCACGAAACAGGACATCGCGTTCCTGCAGTCCGAGCTCCGTGGGCTCGAGCAACGGATGGAGCTGCGCTTCGAGGCGATGGAGCACAAACTGGCCGCTGGCCTGGCCGACGTACGCGGCGAGTTGCACCGAGCGCTGCGCAGTCAGACGTGGGCGATCCTCGGCGTCCTCCTCGTCGCCCTGGTTCTCAGCGAGATCGTCAGCCGCGTCGGCTGAGGTCCACCTCGAAGCTGCGTACGGCTCTGGCGAAGATGTTGGGCTCCACGTCGGGCTCGGTGACGACGACCGGGGGCTGGAAGCGCTTGGTCAGCTCGGCGAACAGGAGCTGGAGCTCGTACTTGGCGAAGTTGGCCCCGATGCAGAAGTGGGTGCCGTAACCGAAGGCCACGTGGGGGTTGGGACGGCGGGTGATGTCGAAGGCGAACGGAGTCGTCGAAGACAGCCTCGTCCCGGTTGGCCGAGGGGTAGAGCAGCATCACCCGGTCACCCTCGGCGACGTCCTGGTCGCCGATGCGGCTGTCCGCCACGGCGGTGCGGAAGAAGTTGTTCAGCGGCGTGACCCAGCGGATCACCTCGTCGACGGCGGAGGGCACCAGGTCGGGCTCGTCCCGGAGGCGGTCCCACTGGTCGGGGTGGTCGGCGAACACGCGAAGGCCGTGGGCGATGGCGGTGCGGGTGGTCTCGGCCCCGCCGGCGATGAACAGGCCGGTCTCGTTGAAGACCTTGTCGTGCTCGTAGGCGTTGGCCCAGTCCGAGACCAGGTCGTCCATCGGGCACTCCCGACGGGCGGGGACCATCTCGATGAGCTGCTGGTTGAACTCCATGCAGGCGAGGCCGACGTCGAACTCGATCTGGGGGTCGTCCATCTGGGTGTCGAGCCGCATCAGCCGCTCGGACCAGCTCTTCAGCTGCGCCCAGTCCTCCTCGCGGAACCCCAGCAGGCGGGCGGTCATGCGGGCCGGCAACTGGGCGGCGAGGGCGTCGACGACCTCGACGGGTCCGTCGATCCCGTCCAGCAGCTCGTCGATGAGCTCGGCCAACACGTCCTCGTGGCGGCGCACGGCCTTGGGGGTGAAGCCGCGGCTGACGAGACGGCGCTGCTCCTGGTGGAGGGGATCGTCCAGGGCGATCATGTTCGTCTCGGTCGGCTCCCAGTACCGCCGGTACCCCCGGCCGGACACGAAGACGTGGGACCGTCGCTCGACGTCCAGCAGGTCGTGGTGTCGGGTGACCCCCCACAGCTCGTTCACGTCGTCCCGGTAGACGGGCTCGTTGGCCCGCATCCAGGTGAACGCCTCGTGCATCTCCCCGGACCGGTAGAAGTCGGGATCGCAGAGGTCGATGGTCGGCCGCATCCCAGCCATTCAAGCCGCTCTGGCTACCCTCGGCGGCATGCCGGTCGTGGTCGATCAGGTCACCGAGGCCGCCCGGGTGCGCCTCCGGTCGGGCCTGCGGACGACGCTCGGCTCGAAGCCACCCGTCCCGGGGCCCGAGTACACCCGACCCGTCGGTGATCCGGGGCTGTTCGGGCCCGACAGCCCGGTCTGGGAGGTCCACGCCGACCCCTCGATGCTCGTGGCCGGCATCCGGGCCCTGCTGTTGCAGATGTTCCACCCGTTGGCCATGGCCGGGGTGGCCGACCACTCCGACTACCGCAAAGACCCGTCCGGCCGCCTGAACCGGACGGCCCACTTCGTCACCGTCACCACCTTCGGCAGCACCGAGGCCGCCGACGACGCCATCGCCCGGGTCCAGCGGGTGCACGACTTCGTGAAGGGCACTGCGCCGGACGGCCGCGACTACTCGGCCAACGACCCGCACCTGCTGCTGTGGGTGCACGTGGCCGAGGTCGACAGCCTCCTTCGCGCCCACCAGCGCTACGGACGTCGCCCGCTGTCGCCTGACGAGGCCGACCGCTACGTCGACGACATGGCCGAGGTCGCCATCCGCCTCGGGTCCGACGTGCCGCCCCGCACGGTGGCGGGCATGCGGTCCTGGCTGCGGGGCATGCGCGACCAGCTGGACATCGGCGACCAGGCCCGGGACACCTGCCGGTTCCTGATCAGCCCGCCGAAGCTGCCGCTGGCCGCCCGCGGCCCGTACACGATGGTCGCCGCCGCGGCCATCGGCCTGCTGCCCACCTGGGCCCGGGTCGAACTGCGGGTGCCGCCCCTCCCCCTCGTCGACCGCCTGGCCGTCATCCCTGCGGCCAAGCTCCTGGTCGGCACCCTCGGGTGGGCCACCGGCGGCTCGCCGTTCCGCGAGGCGGCCCGGGAGCGGGTGGGCGCCTGACATGGGCATGATCGAGACCCTCCGCTCGGTCATCCGCTTCAAGCCGATCGAGCTCGATCCCGTCGCCCGCCGACTGGCGAAGGCGGCCGACGTGAGCGACCTGCGCCGCATCGCCAAGCGCCGCCTGCCCCACGGCGTGTTCGACTACATCGACGGTGCCGCCGAGGACGAGCGGACCGTCGTGGCCAACAGCGAGGGTTACCGCACCCGGACCTTCAAGCCCCGCGTGCTGCGCGACGTCAGCAACGTCGACCCGTCGACGACCCTCCTCGGCAAGCGCATCCCGCTGCCGCTGGTGCTCGCCCCCACCGGCTTCGCCCGCATCGCCGACCCCGAGGGCGAGCTGGCCGTCGCCCGGGCCGCCGCCAAGGTCGGCGTCCCCTACACGCTCTCCACCATCGGGACCCGCTCCATCGAGGAGATCGCCGCCGTCAACGACGGGCCGAAGTGGTTCCAGCTCTACGTCTTCCGCGACCGCGGGCTGACCAAGGAGCTGGTCGAGCGGACGAAGGCCGCGGGCTACGAGGCGATCGCTCTCACGGTGGACACGGCCGTCCTCGGCCGGCGCGAGCGGGACATCCGCCGCGGGCTTCACCCTCCCGCCCAAGATCGGCCTGGGCACGATCCTGGATGGCGCCCTCCACCCCGCCTGGACCTGGGCCTTCGTCCGCTCCGAACCCATCGTGTTCGCCAACGTGGCCGGCAAGGACGTCGGAGACGGGACCGACGCTGTTTCGCTGGCCGACTACATCAACGGCCAGTTCGACCCGTCCCTCTGCTGGGACGACATCGAGTGGCTGAAGTCCGATCTGGGACGGCCCGCTGGTCATCAAGGGCATCCAGAGCGTGGCCGACGCCGAGATCGCCGCCGACCTGGGCGTCGAGGCCGTCGCCCTGTCGAACCACGGCGGCCGCCAGCTGGACACCGCTCCGGCGACCGTCGATCTGATCGAGCCCGTGGTCCAGGCCGTGGGCGACCGGCTGGAGGTCATCTGCGACGGCGGTGTGCGCCGCGGCAGCGACATCGTGAAGGCCGTCGCCCTCGGGGCCAAGGCGGTCATGGCCGGTCGGGTGCACTTCTACGCCCTCGGCGCCGGCGGCGAGCGCGGGGTCGACCACGTCCTGGGCCTGCTCGACGCCGGTGTGCGCCGGACGATGGCGCTCGTCGGCGCCCGCTCGGTCGACGAGATCACCCGCGACCTCCTCGAGTGATCCCCGACGCCGCCACGCAGCTGGCGTGGATCGAGGAGGTCCTGACCTTCGGGATCCGCCGGCCGGGGTCGCCCCAGGACCAGGCCGTGGCCGACTGGTGTGAGGCCCACTTCCGCGCCTTCGGCCTGGAGGACGTCCGCCAGGAGCCGGTCCCGCTCCCCCACTGGCAGTCCGACAGCGCCACGCTGACCGCCTGGCCCGAGGGCCGCCCGGACGAGGCGATCACCCTTCCGGGCCTGGCCCTCCCCCACACCGCGCCGGCCGACGGGCTGGAGGCGCCGGTCGTCCGCTTCGCCGAGGGAGTCGACGCCACCGGCGCCATCGCCGTCGAGACCGTGTCGATGAGCGAGCTCCCCCAGTCCTTCATGCGCCTGCTGGCGACGTCGTGGCACGACCCCGAGGACGAGTTCAGCAGCCACGTGCAGCTCCTCCCCTTCGGCCCGCGGTTCCAGGAGGTGGCCGAGCCGGCGATGGCGGCCGGTGCGCTCGGCTGGGTCGGGCGCGCTCGACGTGCCGTGGGAGACCTGTGACTACTACGTCCCCTACGACGGCGAACGCCCGCCCCATCAGCGGCCTGTGGCTGAGCCCGTCGTCCCGAACCGAGCTGGGTCGCCTGCTCGACGCGGGACCGGTCGCCGGGCGGCTCGACATCGACGCCCGTCGTGACGAGGTCGTCGCCCACAACGTCATCGGCACCCTGCCCGGCGCGTCCGACGAGTGGGTCGTCCTCGCCTCCCACCACGACGCCCCCTGGGCCTCGGCGGTCGAGGACGGGTCCGGCATCGCCATGGTCCTCGCCCAGATCACCCACTGGATCGACGTCCCGGCCGAGGAGCGGCCCCACAACCTGCTGTTCCTGCTCACGACCGGGCACATGATCCACGGCGCCGGGACCCGGGCCTTCATCGACGACCACGCCGACCTGCTCGACGACGTCGTCCTGGAGGTCCACCTGGAGCACACCGCCAACGAGGTCCGGGGCGACGGCCAGGGCGGCCTCGAGCCCACCGGCGAGCCCGAGGTGCGCTGGTGGTTCACCACCCAGGAGCCTGGCCTCGAGGCAGCCGTTCAGACGGCGCTGGAGGTCCAGGACCTGCGCCGCTCTCTCGTCCTCCCACCCGAGGTCTTCGGCCCGTTCCCCACGACCGACGGTGGCTTCTTCCACCTCGCCGGCGTGCCCCTGGTCAACTTCCTGACCGCGCCGGTGTACCTGTTCGACTCCGCCGACACCATCGACAAGATCCACGTCGACAGCCTCGAGCCCGTCGGCCGGGCCACCGTCCAGATCGTCGAGTCGACCCGCGGCCGCACCGCCGCCGACCTGAGGAAGGTCAGGCCACCCGACTGACCGCCCCGTTCTGTGACCAGCCCTTCGCGCTCACGAGGGCGTCGCTGGTCACAGAACGAACCCCCTCCCGTTCTGTGACCAGCCCTTCGCGCTCACGAGGGCGTCGCTGGTCACAGAACGAACGCTGACCGGGCTCACCCGAGGATGGCTTCGGCCGCCTGACGGAGGAGGTCCTTGCTGCCGCCGTGCACGAGGATCGTGGTGACCGGGCTCTCCTCCCAGGCCGCCACGCGGTCACGGATGCGCTCGATGGGGCCGACCAGGCTGATCTCGTCGGCGAAGGCGCTGGGCACGGCGGCGATGGCCTCGTCCCGCCGGCCTTCGAAGAACAGCTCCTGCACCTTCAGGGCCTCGGCCTCGTAGCCCATCCGCTGCATCAGCTTGGTGTGGTAGTTCTGGCCCTTGGCGCCCATGCCCCCGATGTAGAAGCCGAGCATCGCCTTCACCGGGGCCAGGCCGGCCTCGATGTCGTCGGTGACGATCATCGTGGCCATCGCAGTGATCTCGAAGCCGTCCTTCGCCCCGGCCAGCTGGTCGGCGTAGACCTCCTGGCGGTACGGCGAGTAGTAGAGCGGGAGCCAGCCGTCGGCGATCTCGGCCGTCTGGGTGACGTTCTTCGGGCCCTCGGCGCCCAGGAAGATCGGGATCTCCCGTCGAAGCGGGTGGGTGATCGGCTTCAGCGGCTTGCCCAGGCCGGTCGAGCCCTCGCCGTGGTACGGGTGCTGGAAGAACTCGCCGTCGAAGTCGACCGGGGCCTCGCGGGCCATCACCCGGCGGATGATCTCGACGTACTCCCGGGTGCGGGCCAGCGGCTTGTTCGACGGCCGCCCGTACCAGCCCTCGACCACCTGCGGGCCGGACACGCCGAGCCCGAGGATCAGCCGTCCGTCGGACAGGTGGTCCAACGTGATGGCGTGCATCGCCGTCGCGGTGGGCGTGCGGGCCGCCAGCTGCACGACGGCGGTGCCCAACCGCACCCGCTCGGTGTGCGCCGCGATCCACGCCAGCGGCGTGAAGGCGTCCGAGCCCCAGGCCTCAGCCGTCCAGATGGAGTCGAATCCGAGTCGCTCCGCCTCCTGGCTCACCCCCGCGATGTCCGGCGGCGGCAACTGCCCCCAGTAACCCCACGTCATCCCCAGCTTCACGGCCGCTCCCCCTCGTTCTGGCGCCTGATCCTGGTGCTCTAGCACCACAATCGGGCGCCAGAACAGTTGGGGGGCCTTGGTCAGTCGGCCGAAGCCACCCCCACGGGGCAGCTCACGCCGGTGCCGCCCAGGCCGCAGTAGCCGTTGGGCACCTTGGCCAGGTACTGCTGGTGGTAGTCCTCGGCGTACCAGAAGCTCGCCGCGCGGGCGGATCTCCGTGGTGATCTCGCCGTAGCCGGCCTCGGTCAGCTTGGCCTGGAAGCGGTCACGTGACTGGCCTCCGCGGCGGCCTGCTGGGCCTCGTCGGCCGTGTAGATCGCCGAGCGGTACTGGGTGCCGCGGTCGTTGCCCTGGCGCATGCCCTGGGTGGGGTCGTGGCCCTCCCAGAACACCTTCAGGACGCCCTCGAGGTCGATGACCTCGGGGTCGAACACCACCAGCACGGCCTCGGTGTGCCCGGTCAGGCCGGAGCACACCTCCTCGTAGGTGGGGTTGGGCGTGATGCCACCGGCGTAGCCGACGGCCGTGGTGAGCACGCCGGGGGTCTGCCAGAAGAGGCGCTCGGCGCCCCAGAAGCAGCCCATCCCGACGACCAGCTGCCGGCTCCCCTCGGGGAACGGCGGCGTGATCGACGTGCCGTTGACGAAGTGCGGACCGGGGGTCCACAGGGGCTGGTCACGGCCCGGCGAGGGCCTCGTCGGCCGCGACCATCTGGTCCTTCTTGGATCCGAAGAGCATGCCCCGACCAACGCCTGAAGGGGCCGGTTCGTTCCGCCTCAGGCCGCGGCGGGGGCGATCGTCGTGGTGGTCGTGGACGAGCTGCCGCCACTGGCCTCGACGGCCTGCTCGATCAGGTCGTGGGCGTCCTCGATCAGCCGGGCGTACTCCTCGAGGTCGCTCTCCGCCAGCGCTTCGTCGGCCTCCTGGAACAGGCGGTCGGCCTCCAACAGCAGGGCGGCCACGTCCTCCTCGCCGGGCTCTTCCGCCGGTGGCTCCTCACCGTCCGGTGGCTCCTCCCCGGGTTCGTCCTCGGAGCCCCGGGGGTCCTCGAGGGTCTCCGGCGACTCGCCGAAGATGGCCTCCAGCGCCTCGAAGAGGGTGTCCCGCATCTCGATCCGGTCGCCGTAGGCGACGATGACCTGTCGCAGCAGCGGCACCGCCGTCGAGCCCTCGGCCTGCGTGTAGAGCGGCCGGACGTAGAGGATCGACTCCTCGACCGGGATCAGCAGCAGGTTGCCGAAGATCGCCTCGGACCCCTGCTGGTCGAGCAGGGTCATCTCGCTGGCGATCTGCTCGTCGCTCAGGATGTTGGCACCCACGATCGCCGGCCCGGCGATGTCGGCGCTCTGCATCTCGAAGACCTCGATCTCGCCGTAGTTCTCCGGATCGCTCTTGGCGACCATGAACGCGGTCAGCTCCTTGCGCTCCTGGTCACCGGCGGACGGGACGAACGAGCGCAGGATGAGGAAGTCCTCCTGCTCCTCCCCGGGCAATCGCATGAGCAGGTACTGCGGGTCGATGCGGGCCTCCCGGGAGGACACCACCTCGCCCTGGACGTTCGTGGTCTGGGTCGCCTGCGCCGCCTCGGTGGAGTTGCCCGGGTCCTGGGCCACCTCCCAGGCGCCGGCCTGCTCGTAGAAGTTCTGGGCGTCGTCGATGTGGTAGCGGCCCCAGATCGTGGTCTGGACCCGGAAGAGGTCCTCCGGGTAGCGCAGGTGCTCCTGCATGCCCTCGGGCATCTCGTCCATGGCGGTGAACAGGTCGGGGAAGGCGCCGTCCGTAGGCCTCGACGATGGGATCGTCGGGGTCGACGACGTAGAGGTCGACGGTGCCGTCGTAGGTGTCGACCACCGCCTTCACCGAGTTGCGCACGTAGTTGAAGTCGTGGTCCAGCCCGCTGCCGTCGACCACCTGGTCGGTGTCGGCCCGCTGCGCGTAGGGGTAGCTGACTGGTCGTCGTGTAGGCGTCGAGCACGTACTGGATGCGGCCGTCGAGCACCACCGGGTACGGGTCGGTGTCCCAGTGCAGGAACGGCGCCAGCGTCTGCACGCGCTCCTCGACGTCCCGGATGTAGATGATCCGGCTCTCGTCGGTGACGAAGTTGGAGACCAGCGGCTCGGTCTCCCAGAAGCGCAGGGCGAACGCCGTGCGGCGCAGCAGGCCGCCCATGGAGACCCCGGCCTCGCCCTCGTAGCTGCGTGGCTGACCGTCTCGCCGCTCGGCGTCCTGGTAGTCGATCTCGTCGCGGGTGGCGCCGACGATGGCGTAGCCGTCGAGGTTCTCGCCGACGTAGATGCCGGGCTGGTCGACCTCCAGCGCCGGCGCCGTGCTGACGACCGGGATGTCGTCGACCACGAAGTCCGGACGGCCCTCCGAGGTGACGGCGTTGGCCGGGGCCGCGGCCACGCCGTAGCCGTGGGTGTAGGCGATGTGCTGGCCCTCCCAGGACTGCTGAGGGATGCCCGAGGTGCTCAGCTCCCGGGCGGAGATGACGACCTGGGTGGTCTCCCCGTCGATCTCGTAGCGGTCCACGTCGAGGTCGTTCAGCCGGTAGAAGGGCCGCTCGGCCTGGAGCTGCTGGTAGGTCTCGGTGCACGACGCCCGGGTCCAGCAGGCGGATGTTGCGGACGGTGCTCGCGTTGTCCAGCAACTGCCGGGACGTGAGCTCCTCGTTGTAGTCGAAGGGCTCGGGTGCTGACCTCGGCCAGGCCCATGGCGGCGCGGGTCGCCTCGATGTTGCGGTCGATGTACGGCTGCCTCCCGGGACGACTCGGCGGGCTCGACCTGGAAGCGCTGGACGACCGCCGGGTAGATGCCGCCGGCCACGACGGCCACGAAGCCCCAGAGGCCGACGGCGAGGACCGGCAGGACCCAGCCCCGGCGCCAGATGTTGACGATGAGCAGGACGACCGAGAGCGCGGCGATCATCAACAGCAGGTAGATGGCCGGCAGCTGCGCCTTGACGTCGGTGTAGAGCGCCCCGTCGACCGTGCCCCGGGTCGACAGGGTCAGCTCGTAGCGCTGCAGCCAGTAGTCGGCCGCCTTGACCAGGGCCAGGAGGGCGAGCAGGACCGACAGGTGGGCCTTCACCTGGGGCGTGACCCGCGGCCCCGGGTTCTGCACCCGGATGCCGCCGTTCAGGTAGTGGGCCACCGCCGTGATGATGCAGGATGATGACGAGCGCGGCGAACAGCCACGACACGACGAACGACAGGAACGGCAGCTGGAAGACGTAGAAGCCGATGTCGGTGTGGAACTGCGGGTCCTCGACGCCGAAGTCGACGCGGTGGGTGAACAGCAGCCACTCGTTCCACTGGCTCGACACCCCGGCCCCGGCGATGACGGCGAACAGCAGGGCCACGCCCGCCCGCACCCAGCCGGAGCGCTCGTCGACGATCTCGTGGTAGCGCCGGAGCAGGTCCTCCTCCGGGCCCATGGGCCGGAAGCGCGGGCGCGATGCGGTCGGCGATGACCAGGTTGGCGAAGCAGAGGACGAAGAAGATGCCGATGAAGATCACGGCCAGGCTGATCTTCGCCCCCAGGATCGTGCGGAACGTCTGGCCCTGGCCGAGCGAGTCGAACCAGAGGTAGTCGGTGTAGAAGCCGGCGATCCCCCGGGCCGAGATGATCAGCAGGAAGAGGCCGACGGCGACGATGATGAGGACGACCCGGGCCCGGCTGGACAGCCGGCGACGGCGTCGCCGACGCGGGGGAGGCATGTCCGAGGGGGCCCGCATGGGAGCAGAAGGGTAGCCAGCCGGACCTGCCGCGCTCCCGCGGCCGGACGGTCAGTCCCCAGAGCGTCCGCGCCACCGCAGTGGCCAGGGGGAGGATGGTGTCCGTGCGCCAGGCCCGGAAGGCCTCCCGCACGGGCCGGGCGAGGTCCACGGGCTCGCCGTCGGCGCCCTGCGAACGGCGGACGTGGCGCTCGATCTCGGCCCGCACCCCGTCGGCGACCTCGCCGGCCAGGCGGGCGGCCAGATCGGGGGCGTCGGCGGCAGTGGCCTCCCGCAGCCGGGGCTCGATCACCGTGGCCAAGCGCACGATCAGGGACTCGTCGGGAGGCATCAGGTCGTCCAGGCCCAGCTGGCCCTTGCGGTCCTGACGGAGGCGGTCGAGCACCTGGTTCTGCTCGTCGGCCAGCGCCCGGCGTAGGCGGCGGGCGAGATCGTCGGCCAGGACCGCCACCGGGTCGGGCTCCTCGTCGACCTCGGGGTCGGGCTCGGCCTCGATGAGGTCCGGCAACGGGGGCTCGGGCTCCGGCTCGGGCTCGGCCCGCAGGCGGTCGAACAGGGGCAGGACGGGGGCGGCCTCGCCGTCCTCGTCCGGTTCCGGGTCCGGTTCGCCCGCCGGCTCGGGCGCTTCGTCGACGTCGACCTCGGGCTCGAGCTCGACCTCGGGCACGAGCTCGACCTCGGGTTCGGCCGCGGGCTCGGCCCCGTCGGCGGGCTCGGCCTCGTCCTGGTCCGTCGGGCCAAGGACCCGCATCTCCTCGAAGGCGGCCACCACCGGCTCGACCTCGACCAGCGGGGGCACGGCGTCCTCGTCCTCGCCGAGGGGCTCTTCGTCGGCCTCGGTCGGTCGAAGCACGGCGCTCGGCGGCGGTGGGCGGGTCGAGGATGGGCAGGCCGGCCGCCCGGGCGGCGTCGATCTCGGCCTCCATGGCGTGGAGCTCCTCGTCGGTCACCTCGTCGTCGTCGGGCCCGATGCGCCGACCGGCCTGCTCGGCCGCCGCCGTGGCGGCCACGAGGGACACCCCCAGCTCGGACGTGGCCTCCTCGACGGTCTGGCCGACGACCTCGTAGGCCTCGAGCAGGCGCTCCCGGCCCACCCGCAGCTGCTCGATCTGGCGCCGCAGCACCCTCCGGCGGCGGACCAGGTCCTCCAGGATCCGCCGCCGCACCGTCTGGGCCTCGTTGACCATCTGCCGGCCCCGGCGCTTGGCCTCCTCCAGCTCCTTGGTGGCGTCGGCCCTGGCGGTGGCCAGCTCCGACTCCAGCGAGGCGATGGTCGTCCTCAGCTCCTGCTCCCGGCCCTGGGCCGCTCGCAGGCTGTCGACGGCGTCGGTCAGCAGCCCCTGCACGGCTTCGGGGTCGAGCCCGCGGAAGCGTGTGGGGGAGGTTGGGGTCCAGCAGGCGGTCGAGGTCGGCACCGCCCGAGTCGCTCACGTCGCCGATGGTACGGGCCGCTCGAGGTCCAGTGCGTTGCCCCCGAGGTCGGCCAGCGCCTGGAGGGCGTCGTCGAGGGTGGCGACGGGGACGATCTCGACGTCGTCACCCACCTTCTCGGCGGCCTGCTCCTCCTCGCCGGCAGGCACGAGGAACACCTCGGCGCCCGCCCGCTCGGCGGCGATGGCCTTGTACTGGGCGCCGCCGATGGGGCCGACCCGGCCGAGGCCGTCGATGGTGCCGGTCACGGCCACGTCGTGCCCACCGCTGAGGTCGCCCGGGGTCAGCACGTCCAGGACGGCGAGGGTGAACGCGAGGCCAGCCGAGGGCCCACGCACCCGGCCGGGGTCGATGCTCACGTCGAACGGGTAGTTGCGCTGCTCGTCCCGGGTGGACAGCCCCACCACGCCCAGGAACGCATGGCCGGGCTGGAACGGGTCCTCGCCCAGGTCCACCGTGACCCGGCGGGTGTCCCCCTCGGGCGACTCGACGACCAGGCGCAGCGTGTCGCCCGGCTGCGACTCGTCGATGGCGCGGGCCAGGTCCTCCTTGCGCTCGACCGGCTGGCCGTCGACCCGGACCACGGTGTCGCCCGCGTGCAGGACGCCGTCGGCGGGATAGTCGGGCACGACGTCGGCGATCGTCGCCCCCGTGCCGTCGATCACGTCGAAGCCGAGGTGCTCCAGGGCCACCACGATGGCGACGTCCTGGGACTCGTCCATCAGCTGCTGGTTGATCTGCTGGTTCTCCTCGGGCGTGTGGTCGCCCTCGATGATCCCGGCGTCGACGAGGTCGATGTCTGTCGTCCAGCCTCGGCCTGGAGCCACTCCCAGCCGTTGATCCGGCGCTGGCTCAGGGTGACCGTGGTGAACAGGAGGTCCTCACCGCTGGGGTAGGAAGGGCCGCCCTCGACGATGATCGTCGGCTCGGTGGGGCGGGCGCTGCCGGCCGAGATGGCGTAGAAGGGCAGCTCGACCACTGCGGCCACCAGCGACATCACGACGACGATCACGGCCACCGCGGCCAGGACCCAGGGCCACCGGGCGCGGCGCGTCCGAGGCTCGGCCGGCGGGAGTTGATCCGGAGGGTCGACCGCTAGGGTCGACGATGTCGTGTCCACGGTGGTGCTGACCCTCGTGGTGGTAGGGGGCTCGATCGCTGTCGCCGTGAAGCTCGTGCGCAGCGAGGGGATGCAGCCTGCCACGGACGATGCCGTCCCCCACCGCGGGCGGGCGAAACGTCGGGCCGACGACCGTCCGGTGCGTCAGCGGCGGCGACGCCGGCGGCGACGCGCAACAGCGGCGCCCGAGAGCGCCGCTGTCGTCGACTCCGTGGCTCCCCGTCCCGGGCTGCTGCTGCGGCTCCGGGCGGGGATCATGCTGGTGGCGGTCGTGGCCCTGATCGGGGCGACGATCGCCTTGGGTCTCGTCGCCGGCGTCGAAGTCATCAGCCGAGCCGTCGAACAGGCGGTCAACTAGCCAGAGCGTCGCAGCCCGACGACCCGGGGGGATCGGAAGGCGGGTGCGTCCCGCACCCCCCTTGCCTGTGGCCCGATCCGGCTTGTCCGGTCGGGCCACAAGGAGAGGGCGGCCGGGAGGCCGCTCCGTCAAGCCGGTCGCTGAGACTCTGCCTCAGCGACCGAAGAGCCCGCGCCGGGCGCCCACGCCGTTGCTGTCCAGCTCGTCACCCTCGGCGGCGGCCGCCGGGGGCTCGAACATGTCCATCGTGGGGGCGGGCAGGGCGTCGATGACCGAGGGGTCGGTCACCGAGGGCGGAGCGACGAACGAGGGCACCGGCTCGGGCTCGAAGCCCAGGTCGGCAGCCGACTCGGTCGGCGGCTCGGCGTCGGCCCACGCATCGGCCGCGACCGGAGCCGGCGGCTCGTAGCCCGAGGCGGGCGCCGGAGCCGGGGCGTCGGCGAGGCCGAGGTCGGTCGAGAAGCCGGGATCACGGCCGACGAACGCCGGCGCGACAGCAGCCTCCCCGGGCACGCCCGGGCCGATCTCCACCTTGAAGTACGGGCGGAAGTCGAAGCTGACCTCTTCCATCTTGAAGATGCGGGCGCCATCGACGCCGTCACCGTTGCGGAGGCGCTCGACGAATCGGACGGCCTCGTCCAACTCCTCAGCCTGGTGATACCCGGGCTGGCCATCCGCCGTGCGGTAGATCACCATGTGCGACAAGGCCTTCTCCTTACGTTGAGCCTGCAACGCTCCGTCGGCCACCGAACGCGAGACTTGAGTCGATGGACCTAGAGCCCACGGCCGGTGCTGTGGCCCTAGCGGGGCACCGTGGGGACGAGGCGACGGCCCGGGCGGGCCTGCAGGCCGCCGATCCGCAGGTCCGCGTGGTGGCTGTCGGCGCCTTGGCCCGGTTGGGACGCCTCCAGGCGGCGGACCTGGCCGCGGCCGCTGTCCGATCCCGAGCCCGTCGTACGCCGGCGCGCCGCCGAGGAAGCCGGGCGCACGGAGGTCGCGTTCGACGGGCTGGCGCTGCTCGCCGATCCCGATCCGCTCGTCGTGGAGGCAACCGCCTGGGCGTTCGGCGAGCGCCGCCCTGTGGCCAGCGGGGTGATCACGGCGCTGGTCGGCGTGGCCGCCGAGCACGAGGACCCGCTCTGCCGGGAGGCGGCGGTGGCCGCCCTGGGCGCCATCGGTGACCCGGCCGGTCTGGACGCCATCCTCGCGGCAACGACCGACAAGCCCGCGGTCCGCCGGCGGGCGGTCATCGCGCTGGCCCCTTTCGAGGGCGAAAACGTCGACGCGGCCCTCCAGCATGCGCTGGAGGACCGCGATCGACAGGTCCGACAGGCCGCCGAGGACCTGCTGGGCGACTAGGCCCCGATCAGGAAGGCGTCTGCAGGTTCGTCGGGGTGACCTCGGCGGTCTGGCCCTCGAAGTTCTGGGGCTCACCGAGGAACTCGTAGTAGCCGAGCTCCTCGCTGTACTGCATGAGCTGCAGGACCTCCTCGGGGAACTTGTCGCCGTCGGCGATGCTGGTGTTGAAGGCGCTGGTGGGCAGGGCCAACCCCGTCACCAGGTTCTCGATGTTGAGCGCCTGCTCCATGACCGCCGGGCGGGTCAGCTCGGCTGCGTTGGTCAGCGTGTCGACCAGCAGCGCCCCCATCGTCCAGCCGTAGGCCACGATCGAGTTCTCGAGGTCGATGTCCGCCGCGCCGTACTCGGCGCCCTTCTCGAGGTAGAGCTGCATGGCCTCGTCGTCCGCCCACTGCGGGTCCCGGGGGTCCTTGAAGGCGGTCACGCTGATGATGCCCTCGGCGGCGCCGGGCTCGGCGAGGCCGACCAGGGTCGGCGAGGTGCAGGTGCCGGAGATGAAGATGGTCGGATCCCAGCTGCTGGCGTTGATGGCGTTCAGCGCGTTCGGGCAGGCCAGCGCCGTCGTCCCGAGGACGACCGCGTCGGCGTCGCTCGACGCGAGGCTCGTGACCTGCGACGTGGTGTCCGGGTTGGTGAAGTCGTAGGTCTCCTCGGCCACCACCGTGATGTCCGTGCCCTCGATCGCCGACTCGAACGTCTCCACGTAGGCCTGGCCGAAGTCGTCGTTCTGCGTCAGCAGGGCCACGGTGGCGTCGGGGTCGTTCTCCTCGAGGTACTGGGCGTACATGACGGCCTCGAGTGAGTACGACGGGAACGAGCCCACCGTCCAGGGGTGCTCGGCGTCGCCCCACAGCGGCGAACCCGTGCCGGCGAACAGGTTCGGCACGCAGTCCTCGTCGAGGTCGTCCCAGATGGCCGTGTTGTTGGACGTTCCGATCACGTTGAAGAGGGCGAACACGCCCTCCTCCTGCACCAGGCGCTGGGCGTTGGTCGCCGTTCGCCCGGGCTCGTAGCCGTCGTCCAGGGTCACCAGTCGGATCTGGCGGCCGTCGACCCCGCCGAGCTCCTCGTTCACGTAGTCGAAGTAGGCCTGGTAGCCGGTCGAGATCTGGGCGAAGGCGGCGTACGTGCCCGACTGCGGGAAGCTCGAGCCGATCATGATCGTCGTCCTCGGTGACGCCCTGCGTGAAGTCGGTCTCGCACTCGTCGACGTGCAGGAAGCCCGCCGCCTCGTCACCGGTGCTCTCCGCCGCGGCCTCGTTGTCCTCCCCTGAGGACTCGTCGTCCCGGCCGCCGCCGCACGCGGCGGCGAGGAGGGCCGAGCACGGCCAACAGCCCCATCAGGGCGCGCGAACGACGGGATCGGATCATGTTGCTCCCCTTGCTTCGATTCCGGTGTCCACCGTAGGCGGTGGCACCTCTTCCTCAGAATCGCGCGTCGACCCGCCGCCAGTGGGCGTCACGCCGCAGCCGCCGGAGGGCCGCACCCTCCAGACGGCGCAGCCCGCCGACGAACCCTCCGGGCAGCACCAGCATGAGCACGATGAGCACGCCGCCGAAGATCACGCGGGAGAGCTCGGCGTTGACGTCCGAGGACCACTCGGGCACGAACACGATGAAGAGCGAGCCGAGGACCGGCCCCATGATCGAGGCGGCGCCGCCGATGACGAGCGCAGCGAGGAACTCGATCGAGCGACCGATCTGGTACTGCTGCGGGTCGACTCGACTGAGGACCGCGGTGTTCATGACGAACAGGGAGCCGCCGAGTCCGGCGAGCATGGCGCTGACCCCGAACGTCAGGACCTTGTAGCGGGCGAGGTTCACCCCCAGCACCTCGGCGGCGATCTCGTTGTCCCGGATGGCGATGACGGCCCGGCCGACCCGGCTGCGGATCAGGTTGCGGACCAGGACGAACGTGACGACGGCGAAGGCGAGGATGACGTAGTACGCCCACTGGTCCTCGGTGAAGCTGTCCTCGGCCCACGACGGTGGGTCGAAGTCGGGCACCCGGATGCCGGCGCTGCCGCCGGTCACGTCGCTGTACTTCTGCAGGATCAGCGGGAACAGGGTGGCCAGGGCCAGGGTGACGAGCGCGAGGTAGACGCCGCTGATGCGCAGGGCGGGGATGCCGGCGGCGATCCCGACCACGAAGCAGATCAGCATGGCCACGGGGATCGTCGCACAGGTGGCTCCACCCGTGGTCGGCCGTGAGGATCGCCGTCGTGTAGGCCCCGATGCCGAAGAAGGCGCCGTGGCCGACCGAGATCTGGCCGTTGAAGCCGGTGAGCAGGCCGAGGCCGAGGACGGCGATCGAGATGGCGATGACCGAGGTGAACTGCGCGGTCCGGAACTCCGGGAAGTACTGCGGGATGTAAAGCACGTAGCCGGCCAGGACGACGATGACGATGCCGAGGACGATCCGGCGCGGGGTCGGCGTGAAGCGACTCATACCGCGGACGACCACCTTGCGGCCGAACAGCCCCTGGGGCCGGACGAGCAGCACGATGAGGATGAGCAGGAAGGCCGACGCCAGCTCGAACCCGTCGAAGAAGTCGATGTACTGGCCGGCCAGGTTCTGGGTCACACCGACGATGAGCCCGCCGACGACCGCCCCGATCGGGCTGTCGAACCCGCCGAGCGTGGCGGCAGCGAAGGAGTAGACCAGCACGCTCAGCATGAGGTTCTGGCTCGAGGTTCAGCTGCGGCGCCGCCAGCGCACCGGCCAGCGCCCCGAGGGCGGCAGCCAGGCCCCAGCCGAGCATCAGGATGTGCCCGATCCGGATGCCGACCAACCCGCTGGACTCCTGGTTCGAAGCCACCGCCCGCATGGCCAGGCCGACCTTCGTCTTCTGGAACAGCAGGTAGAGCAGGACCACGACGGCCAGCAGGATCCCGACGGTGCCCACGGTCTCGTTGGTGATCGTGACGCCCCCGATGTCGACCAGCGACTCGTTGCTGAAGATGCGCGGGAACGTCCTGCCGTCGGTGCCGTAGATCCACCCGGCCAGCGCGTTGACGGCGATGAAGATGCCGATCGTGACGATGACGATGGCCAGGACGTTGTCGGTGCCCGACCGGGCGGATGAGCGTCCGCTCGATGAAGGCGCCACCGAGGATCGACAGGGCCATCGCCCCGAGGACGGCGAGCACGACCGGCACGCCGTTGTCCTGCAGCAGCCAGGCGACGAAGGTCGAGAACATCGCCATCTCGCCCTGGGCGAAGTTGAGCAGCGACGGTCGACCGGAAGATGAGGACGAGGGCGAGGGCCAGGGAGGCGTAGATGGCGCCGCTCTGGATGCCGTTGACGACCTGCTGGAAGAAGAGCTCCACGGTCCCTCAGAACCCCAGGTACGCCTTGCGCACGGACTCGTCGGCCTGCAGCTCGGTCGGCGGTGCCGCTGACCACGATCTCCCCGGCCTCCAGCACGTAGCCCCGCTCGGCGATGCTCGAGCGCCAGGTTGGCGTTCTGCTCGACGACCAGCAGCGCCGTGCCCGCCTCCTGGTTGAGCTGCTGCGAGCTGTCGGAACAGCTCCTGGGTGACCAGCGGGGCGAGACCCAGCGACGGCTCGTCCAGCAGCAGGAGCCGGGGCCGGGACATCGGCGGCCCGGGCGATGGCCAGCATCTGCTGCTCGCCGCCGCTCATGCTCCCCGCCGCCTGGTCGCGACGCTCGCCCAGGCGGGGGAACACCTCGTACCACCGCTGCATGTCGGCGGCGACGTCGTCGTCCTTGCGGGTGTACGCGCCGAGGCGGAGGTTCTCCTCGACCGTGAGGTCGACGAAGGTGCCGCGGCCCTGGGGCACGTGGGCCACGCCCTGGCGCACGATTGCGTCCGGCCGCTTGCCGGCGACCGACTGCGCCGTCGATCGTCGACGACGCCCTTCACGTCGATCATCCCGCTGACGGCCCGCAGCGTGGTCGTCTTGCCCGCCCCGTTGGCGCCGAGGATGACGACGACCTCGCCCGTCGTCGACGGTGAACGTCGAGGCCGTGCAGCACCTGGACGGGCCCGTAGCCGGCCTCCAGGTCCCGGACCTCGAGCAGCGGGGTCACGAGTTGCCTCCCCCGAGGTAGGCCTCGATGACGCGTGGGTCGTTGCGGACGGTGTCGGGATCGCCCTCGGCGATCTTGGCGCCGAAGTCGAGCACGACGATCTTCTCCGAGATGCGCATGACCATGGCCATGTGGTGCTCGACCAGCAGGACGGTCAGCGTCGCACTCGTCCCGGACCCGGCGGACCAGATCGCGCCAGCTCGGTCGACCTCGCCGTGGGTGAGGCCGGTGGCGGGCTCGTCGAGCATCAGCAGCTGCGGGTTGGAGGCCAGCGCCCGGGCCAGCTCGACCCGCTTGAGCGTGCCGTAGGGCAGGCCGGCGGCCGGGTGGTCGGCCACGTGCCCGAGCTCCAGGCGAGTCGAGCAGCTCGTCGGCCGTCTCGCGGCTCTGGCGCTCCTCCCTGATGGCCGTGGGCCAGCGCACCGTGGTGGTGACGAAGCCCGACTTCGAGTCGGAGAACGCCCCCATGAGCACGTTGTCCAGCACGGAGAGACCAGGGAAGAGGGCCACGTTCTGGAACGTGCGGGCGATGCCGATGCGGGCGATGCGGTGCGGCGGCACGGCCAACAGGTCCTGGCCGTCGAAGGTGACGCTGCCCTCGGTCGGCTCGTAGAGCCGGCTGACGCACGTTGAAGAGGGTGGTCTTGCCCGCCCCGTTGGGGCCGATGAGGGCGCAGATCTGGCCCTCGCTCGACCGTGAACGAGAGACCGTCGAGGGCGACGACGCCGCCGAAGCGCACGGTGACGTCCTCGACCGACAGCAAGCCTCCCCCACGCCCGGAACCTACCCACGCAACGGGAGGTGCCCCGGGGGAGCCGGGGAGCCCGAGGCGGAGCTCCGCGCCCTCGGTCGTGACCCGATCCGGCTTGCCCGGTCGGGTCACCACGGCAGCGCGGCCGAAGGCCGCTCCATCGAAATCTCAGTCCATGAACATGACCCGGAGTGCGTCGTAGGACTCGATGCACCGACCGGCGCCGAGCACCACGCACTCCAGGGGCAGGTCGACGAGCTTCACCTGAACCTCGGTCTCCAGCGGTCGAGGCGCTCGGCCAGGCCCGCGCAGCATGCCGCCGCCGCCGACCAGGTGGATGCCGTTGACGATCAGGTCCTGGGCCAGGTCGGGCGGTGCCTCGCCGAGGCAGGCCACGATCGAGTCGATGATCGTGGTGATCGGCTCCTCGAGGGCCGCCCGGATCTCCTCGGGCTCCAGCACGACGGTCTTGGGCAGCCCGGACATGAGCTCACGGCCCCGGACCTCGGCCTCGGAACTCCTCGTTGGTGGGGAACGCCGAGCCCATGGCGATCTTGATCTTCTCCGCGGTCTGCTCGCCGATGGCGATGCCGTACTCCTTGCGGATGTGGGTCTGGATGGCGGCGTCGAAGTCGAAGCTGCCCACCCGCACGGCCTTGAGGGACACGATCCCGCCCAGCGAGAGGATCGCGGACTCCGACGTCCCGCCGCCGATGTCGACCACCATGAGCCGATCGGCTCGTTGATGGGCAGCTCGGCCCCGATGGCGGCGGCCATCGGCTGCTCGATCAGCTGGCACTCGGCGGCACCCGCCCGGCGGGCTGCCTCGGTGACCGCCCGGCGCTCGACGTGGGTGATGGCCGACGGCACGCAGATGACGACCCGGGGCCGGTTGAAGCGGCTGACACCCCGACCCGCTCGAGCACCAGCCGGATCATGCGCTGGGTGACCTCGAAGTCGGTGATGGCGCCGGCCCGCAGCGGGCGCACGGCGACGATGTGGCCCGGAGTACGGCCGATCATCTGCCAGGCCTCGTGTGCCGACGGCCAGCACGTCCTGGCTCTGGTTGTTCAGGGCGATGACCGACGGCTCGTTCAGGACGATGCCCTCGCCCGCGGACGTAGACCAGGGTGTTGGCGGTCCCCAGATCGATGGCGAGGTCGCGGGCCATGTCCTACCGCCCCCGCGTCCCTACTGGCGCGGCGGGCGCTTGTCGCGGGGCGACAGTGCGTCCATCTGCCGGGAGAAGCCCTCCACGCCGGAGTCCACGGAGCGCGGCGCACGAGAGCGAGCCCAGAGCAGAGCGATGCCCAGAGCGGCGACGACCACAGCGGCCAGGAGGAAGACGAGGTTGCTCACGTGTGATCTGTTCTCCGGTCAGCGGTCAGGGTCACGTCCGAGAGCGCCCTGGCATCGAGCCCCCAGCTCTCTCCCTCTGCCCAGGTCTCGCGCTTCCAGATGGGTGCCGTCTCCTTCAAGCTATCGATGCACCAGCGCGCTGCCTCGAACGCCGCGCCGCGGTGCGGTGCGCTCGCCGCCACGACCACGGAGGCCTCGCCGATGGCGACAGGGCCGGTCCGGTGCAGGATGGCCACCCGTCCGAGGTCCGGCCAACGCCGCCGGGCCTCGTCCACGATGGCCTGGAACCGGGGGCCGATCTGGTCCTCGTAGGCCTCGTACTCGAGGCCGGAGACGTCGGGACGGCCCTCCGCGTGGTCACGGGCGGTGCCCGTGAAGGTGACGACCGCGCCACAGGAGGGCAGCACCGCCCAGTCGGCCACGGCGCCGACCGGCAGCACGTCCTCGGTGAGCCCCACCCAGGTGAGGTCCGGCGCCGTCGACATGGGCGTCAATCCTACGACGACCGCCCCGCGGTCACCCGACGACGTCCCGTTCTGGGACCAGCCCACGGTCGCACAGCACCGGATCCAGTACCCAGAACGGCGGCTCCACGCCCCGCGGTCACCCGGCGAGGTCGTGGTCGTACGCTTGCGGGCCGTGCCTGACGACGACGGGACGGGCTTCAGCAGCTCGCCGCTCCCGCCCGAAGACCGCCTTTGGCGCCACCCGTCCGAGGTCCGGCCGGCGCGGGCGCGGTCTCGGCGGCGATGGAGTCTCGTCCCCATCGGCATCGGCGTCCTGATCGGGGTGGTGGCCACCTTCACCGGTCTGTGGTCCATCGGGGGCTTCGACCGGGCCCCCCGCCCCAGTGCGGCCGAGGAGCGCCTCGCCACCCCCGTGTCGACGGTCTTCGTCGGCCGGTCCAGCGTCGGCGACCTCGACGAGGTGGCCCGGGGCCTGGTCGCGGTGCGCTCCGACGGCGTCGAAGGGGCCGGGGTGGTCATGCGCTCGGACGGCCACGTGCTGACCACCGCCGCCCTGGTCGGCGACAGCCGGGTGGTACAGGTCTGGGGCGTCGACCGCGTGCGCCGGGAGGGCGAGGTGGTCGGCGTCGACCGGGCCACCGACCTGGCCGTCCTCCGGGTTCCCGGCCTGCGGTCGGCGGGCGCCGTGCTCAGCACGGGTCAGGGCCTGGCCGTCGGCGACGAGACCCGGGCCGTGAACCTCGAGCGTCAGGGCGCCCTTCTGGTCCTCCGCGGCCTCGTGGCGAACCTGGCCGTGACCGTCGTCCGGGACGACGACACCAAGCTGCACGGCCTCATCGCCACCGACATCGTGCGGGCCGAGCCCGTCCAGGGCGCCGCCCTGATCGACCGGGACGGGGCGGTCATCGGCCTGACGACCAACGTGGGCGACACCGACGCCCTGCGGGCGGTGCCCGTCGACCTGGCCCGGATCGTGGCCCACGACATCATCGCCACGGGCGGACCCGCCCACCCCTGGCTGGGCATCGAAGGCGAGGACCTCGCCCATGAGCTGGCGGAGGAGTGGGGCGTCGCCGGGGGCGCCGAGGTGGTGACGGTGGCCGAGGACGGCCCCGCCGCCGAGGCCGGCCTGGAGCCTCACGACGTGATCACCCACGTCGGCGAGACCCCGGTCAGCACGATGGGTGAGCTGTTGACCGCGCTGCGCCACCTCGACCCCGGCAACGAGGTCCGCCTCGGCTACCTGCGCGACGGTGAGCCGGACTGGTCCGAGGCGGTGCTGGGCGAGCCCGTCAGCCGGTGAAGCCCGGGTCGGCGGCGATGACGCCACCGAAGGGCCGACGCTCTGCGGTCAGCGGCGCCCGCGCAGCCAGCGTCGGGTGAGCACCACGCCGCCCACCGCCACCCCGGTCACGACGATGCCCAGGCCACCCAGGACCAGCTCCTGGCGGCGGCGGGGCGACACCGAGGCCCAGCCCGTCGGCCGGTCGCCGAGGACGTAGGCCTCCTCGTTGGTGTGGTCCGGCTCCCAGCCCGCCGCCTTGAGGCGGTCGTTGGCCACCACCCAGGGGTTCACGCGGTAGGCCACGACGCCGGGTGGAGTGGAGGTCAGGCCGAGCTTCCATCGCCAGGCGGCGAGGCGGTGCGAGACCCGCTCGGGCAGGCGGACCCGGGGGCCGCGCCCGGCCAGCTTGCGGAGCTCGTCCGAGCGCATCCAGCCGTCGGGGGCCACGTTGAACGGCCCGTCCAGGCGCCCGCGGCGGGCCAGGTCGACGGCGTCGGCGAGGTCGTCGAGGTGCACGAACTGGACCGGCGTGTCGCCGTCGCCCGGCGAGAAGGGGGTGCCGGCCCACAGCGAGCTCGCCAACCAGTCCGTCGTGTCCTCGGCCACCGCGATGGCGGGGCGGAGGACGGCGACGGTGACGTCGGGGTGCTGGTCCTTCCACTCGAGCGCCAGCCGTTCGATCTCGGCCTTGTGGGCGGCGTAGGCCAGGGCCGGGTGGGGGCGCAGGGCGGCGTCCTCGGTGAGGGGGACGGGGTTGTTGGGCCAAGCCCCGTAGACGGTCGCGCTGGACAGCAGGACCACCGTCTGGATGCCCACCGAGCCCGCCGCCTCGAGCAGCAGGCGGGTGCCCACCACGTCCACGCCGGCGGTCCCCGTGCCGTCGAGCTCGGCCACCGCGTCGCTGCGACCGAGGTGGACCAGCGTGGTCGCCCCCTCCAGGTGTGCCTTCAGCGCGCCGGGGCTGGCGTGGGCGTCCTGGAGCTCGTCGGGGGTCAGCCGGACCACCGCGTCGACGTCCGCGTCGAAGGCCAGTCGATCGCCGACCCGACCGCCCAGCGGGCCCTCGGAGCCGGTGAGGACGACGATGTTCACCCCCGTACGATGCCGTCGTGAGCGAGTCGGATCCACCCTCGGGCGATCCGGATCCGTTCCAGGGCATCCCGTTCCTCGGTGATCTGGCCCGGATCCTGCGCCAACAGGGGGCCGTCAGCTGGGACGCCGCGGGGCAGCTGGCCTTCCAGGTCGCCACCGGGGGCGAGTCCGAGCCCAACATCGACCCCCTCGAGCGGATCCGCCTCGAGGAGCTGGCCCGAGTGGCCGAGCTGCGGGTCGCCGACGTCACCGGCCTCTCGGTGTCGACCACCGGCCGGGCCGTGTCGATCGTCCCGGTCACCCGTACCCAGTGGGTCCAGGCCAGCCTCCCGGCGTACCGGCCCCGCTTCGAGAGCCTGGCCTCGTCACTGGCCGCGTCGCCCGACGAGCAGCTCATGGAGTCGGGTGACCCGGCGGCGATGCTCGGCAACCTCATGGGGATGATGACCCCGATGCTGGTGGGCATGGCCGCCGGCTCGATGGTCGGCCACCTGGCCACCACCTCGTTCGGGACCTACGACCTGCCCATCCCCCGGCCGCCGACCGACGAGCTGATCGTGATCGGCCGGAACATCGACGAGTTCGCCAGCGACTGGAGCCTGGCCGACGACGACCTGCGCCTGTGGGTCTGCGTCCACGAGCTGACCCACCACGCCGTGCTCGGCCTCCCCCACGTGCGGGCCCGGCTGGACGACCTGCTGAACCGTTACGCCGCCGGGTTCCAGGCCGACCCGCACGCTCTGGAGGAGCGCTTCGGCCAGCTCGACATCAGCGACGCCGAGGGGATGGCCGGCCTCCAGTCGATGTTCAACGACCCCGAGGCCATCCTCGGCGCCGTCCAGAGCCCCGCTCAGCGGGAGCTGCTCCCCCACCTCGACGCCCTCGTGGCGGTGATCATCGGCTACGCCGACCACGTCATGGACACCATCGGCGAGGGCCTGATCGCCTCCTACGGGATGCTGACCGAGGCCCTGCGCCGGCGCCGGGTCACCACCGACGAGTCCAGCCGGTTCGTCGAGCGCCTCCTCGGCCTCGAGCTGACGCAGGAGCAGTGCGACCGCGGCGAGACCTTCGTCCAGGGCGTCGTCGAGCGCGCCGGTACCCGCGGCCTCGAGCGCCTCTGGCGCAGCGAGCGCGAGCTCCCCACCCCCGCCGAGGTCGACGCCCCCGGCCTCTGGCTCGCCCGCATCGACCTGCCCGAGTAGTCGGGTCGCAACCGGAGGTTGCGACCCGAGCTTGATCGAGCGGCCTCCCGGCCGCGCTCTTCTTGTGACCCGACCGGGCAAGCCGGATCGGGTCACGACGAGGGGGGCGCGGAGCGGCCCCCCTCGGGCTCCCCCCAGCCAGCCTGGCACCGCGCCAGTCCGTTGGTGCCTGACCTTCACCCGCCTCTTCAGCACGGGTCACCTGGCGGGTGGTAGGACCGTGAGGTGATCGTCGACTGCGCGGCCTACGCGGAGGGCTGTCGGCAGACGGGGACGTTGGCGCTCGACGAGGCGCGGGAGTGGCTGGATCGCCCGGGGCACTTCGTCTGGCTGGGGCTGCGCATGCCGGGCCAGGACGAGATCGACCGCGTCGAGGAGTTTCTCGGGATCGACCACGACGACCTCGACGAGGCCCTCACCCCCCACCTCCGGCCGGTGCTCTCCATCCGGCCCGAGTTCACGTGGGTGGTCCTGCGCACGGTGCGATACGACATCCGCCGGGCGGCGATCGTCCTGGGTGAGCTGTCGGTGATGGCGGGCCCGAACTTCGTCGTCACGATCCGCTACGGCCAGGGCAGCCCGCTCACGGGCCTGCGGGAGCGGCTGGAGGCCGAGGACGAGGTCAACACCCCCGCCGCCGTGCTGGCCGCGATCGTCGACCTGGTCATCGAGGACCACCGGGCGGCGCTCGACGCCTTCGAGCAGGACGCGATCGCCGCCGAGCGGGAGGTCTTCTCGGACACCAAGGCCCGCGAGGCCAGACACCTCTTGGATCTCAAGCGCCAGTCCCGAGACCTCTTTCTTGCCATCGAGCCGCTGCAGGAGCCGCTCCGACGGATCGCCCGGCGGCTCGGGCCGAAGGCGGGGCCCGACGTCCTCGCCGACATCGAGGAGGCAGGCGACAAGCTGGCGGGGATGGTCCAGCGCGTCCACACGCTGAGCGACCTGCTCGACGCCGCCATCGACGCCAACCTCACGCAGGTCTCGCTGCAGCAGAACTCCGACATGCGCAAGATCAGCGCCTGGGTCGCGATCGCGGCGGTGCCGACGATGCTGGCCGGCATCTACGGGATGAACTTCGAGACCTTCCCCGAGCTGACGTGGAGGTTCGGCTACCCGTTGGTGCTGGCGGTGATGGCGACGGCCGCCGGCTTGCTGTACCGGGCGTTCCGCCGCTCCGGCTGGCTCTGAGTCGGAGGCGCCTCACCGACCCGGCGGGTGAAGCGAAGGCGCTCGATCTCCCGCTCCGCCAGCCAGGAGAGCGTGCGGTTGTGCTGGCGGTGGACGATGCGGGCCCCGTTGCGTTCCAGGGCCGCGCCGCGGCGACCGACCGGGGCGTTGATCTCGCCGTACCACTGGGTCACCCCCGCCTCTCGGAAGCGGTCCTCGGCGGCGTTGATCAGCAGGCGCCCCGACCTGCCGCCCCGGTGGCCGGCCTCGACGTTGCAGTGCAGGTGGGCGGTGCACGGCGGGGGCGGGGCGAGGAGGGCGTCCCAGCCGTCGTGGATGCGCAGCCGGTAGAAGCGGCGGGCGTCGGCCGGGTAGCGGCCGGAGGCGAGGCCGCGCACGGTCCGGGCGATCCACGTGCTGGCCACAGGACGGGACCAGCGGCGGTGGTCCGGGTCGTTCGTGCAGACCAGGGCGTACCCGATGACCTGCCCCAGGTCCTCGAGGACGACGGCGTCGTCCCGTCCGGGACCGAGGTACCAGCCGAGGCAGAGGTCGGTGTAGTCGTCGAAGTCCGGACAGTCGAACGGCAGCGGCCGACCCGAGGCGACGGTGGCGGCGAAGATGCGCTCGACGTCGCGGTCGTCGCCGGGACGGAGGCTTCGGACGTTCATGCAGGCACCGCCTCGGGTCGACGGACGTGTTCGTGGGCGTCGAGGAGCCCGTCCACCGTGGCGTCCCACGAGAAGCGAACGGCTCGCCGACGGGCCAGGCGGACCCGGAACTCGGTCGGCACGCGGAGGAGGTCCTCGACGGCGTCGGCGAAGGACTCGGGGGTCGGTCCTGCGAGGCGACCGGAGGACGGGTCGACGACCTCGGGCAGACCGCCCTGGTCGGCCGCGACGACCGGCGTGCCGCAGGCCAGCGCCTCGAGGGCGGACAGACCGAAGCTCTCGCCGGGGCAGGTGGCAATGGCGACCTCGGCCGCGGCGAGCAGCTGGGCCAGGTTGTCGCGGTCGTTGATGTGGCCGGTGAAGGTCACCGGCAGACCCTCGGCCCGGCGGTGCAGCGAGCCGGACATGCCTCCGCCACCCACCATGACCAGGCGGGCGGTGACGCCCCGGCGGTGCAGCTCGGCCACCGCGTCGACGGCCAGTTCCGGCTGCTTCTCCGCCGAGAGCCGGCCGACCCAGACCAGCAGTGGCTCGCGGTCGCGAGCCGGCGGCCGCCGGGAGGGGTGGAACGTCTCGAGGTCCACGCCGTGGGGCACGACCCGGACGTCGGGGACGCCGGCGTCCCGGATGGGGACGGCGGCGAACTCGGTCGGCGCGACCGCCCGGGTCACCCAGCGCACGGTGCGCCGGTCCCACGACCGGCTGGCCGCCGCCACCGGCAGGCGGGACGGGAGGCGGGGCGTCAGCATCGACTCGACCCGCTCGTGCACCCACAGCACCAAGGGCAGGCCGGCGTGAGCCGCCCAACGGGCCACCGGCCAGAGCGTCGACCGGTCCGACAGCTCCAGGCGGTCGGGCCGGAGATCGGACACGAGGTGACGCACCCCCCGCAGGTCGGTCAGCAGGTGGTAGGGCGTCCTCGGCAGCGAGTGCGACGCGAGCGTGATGCGACGACCGGCGGGTCCGAAGCTGTCGTCGTCGGCGGCACCGGGGACGACGAGGACGGTGTCGACACCCCGCTCCTGGTAGCGGCGCCCGGTCTCGTCGAGGGCGGTGCGCTGGCCACCCGACGTCGGAGCGTAGAAGTTGGCGAGGCGGACGATCCTCATGACCCACCCCGCTGGACGAACTCGTGGTACGTCATCGGCTCGGCCCTCGCGTCCAGCGAGGCGTCGATCGCCGCCAGCGCCGCGGCCCGGGTGCGGGGCCGGCGGAGGTCGTCGGGGTGCAGGGCGATGCGCACGCCGTGGCCGCGGGCCAGGACGGGGGCGATGCGCCGCAGCAGGTCGGCACCCGCCGACTCGGTCCAGCCGCCCGGTCGGTTCGACAGTGCGAGCACCGGGTAGCGACGGGCCTTCCGCAGGTCGAGCACGGCGCCATGCGAGGTCAGGTAGTGCAGGCCGATCTCGCCCGCCGCCTGCACCGTGGCGCGGGAGGCGAGCCAACCCGGGGGCGTGAAGCCCGCCGGGTCCAGGGCGGCGTCGGCGAGGACCCGGCGACCGGCGGCCAGGCGAGCGGCGGCCTGGGCCCGGTTGAGACCGATGAACTCGTCGGCACCCCGGGCCAGGACCCGGCCCACCGCCCGCTGGAGGACCCGGGCCGAGCGGCACGGCCCGTGGTCCCAGCCATGCAGGGCGACCTCGTGGTTGCGGGCCACCGCGGCCCGCAACCACATGACCGTCTCGTCGTCCTCGGCCAGCGTCGGGCGACGCCAGGGACCGGGGACGACGAGCATCGTCGCGGGCACGCCTCGTTCGTCGAGCTCGACGAGCCACGAACGGGCGGCGGGGAGCGTGGCCGGAGCCACGTCGTGGATCGAGACCAGCAGCGCGCTCATGCCGCCACCACCCGCTGCTGCCGTCGGCGGGGGGCGGCGCCCTGCACCTCGGCGTAGACGTCCAGGAGCTCGTCACCGATCGACGACCACGACCGGTGGGCGACGCTCCGGCGGGCCGCGACGCCCATGGCGGCCCGGCCCTCGGGGTCCGCCAGCAGGCTGGCCACGGCGCCGCGCAACAGGCTCGGGTCCTCGGTCGGCCAGAGCCAGCCGTTGCGCCCGTGCTCGACCAGGTCGACGGGGCCGCCCGCCGCCGGGGCGACGACGGGGACGCCGGAGGCCAGCGCCTCCTGCACCGCCTGGCAGAAGGTCTCGTCCGTACCGGTGTGGACGAAGACATCGAGGGAGGCCACCAGCCGGGCCAGGTCGTCACCCCGCCGGAAGCCGAGGAACTGGGCCCTGGGCAGCGTGGCCTGGAGCCGTCCCCGCTCGGGACCGTCGCCCACCACCACCAGGCGGGTGCCCGGGAGGTCCTGGAGCGGGGCGAGGAGCTCGACCCGCTTCTCGGCGGCCAGACGGCCCACGTAGCCGACCAACGCCTCGTCGTCGGGGGCGAGCACCTGGCGGACCGCTTCCGACCGGTGGCCGGGGGCGAACAGCTCGAGGTCCACACCCCGCCGCCAGAGGCGGACCGGCCCGATGCCCTGGCGTTCCAATTGCCAGGCGGTGAGCGTGGACGGTGCCAGGGTGACGTCGGCCTGACGGTGGACCCAGCGCAGCCAGGCCCACACCGCCGGCTTGGCGAAGCCCGCCCCGTAGCGACCGGCGAACCCGGCCAGATCGGTCTGGAACACGGCGACGGTGGGGACACCCCGGCGGCGGGCGGCCAGCCCGGCGGCGGCCCCGAGCACGACCGGAGCGGCCAGGTGCACGACGTCGGGACGAAACGTGCGGATCGCCTCGTCGACAGTCCGGTGGGGCAGGCCCACCGTGAACGACCGGTACATCGGCAGGGCCAGGGAAGGCACCCGGACGACCCGGGCCCGTCGGTAGCGGTCCGGCCCCGGTGACGGCGCGAGGACGAGGGCCTCGTGCCCGGCGGCCTCCAGGTGGTCCAGCACCCGGAGGACGGAGTTGCTCACCCCGTCGATGCCAGGGAGGAAGGACTCCGCGGCGATCAGGACTCGCACGGAACTGAGTGTGAGGTCGCCACCTGACCGGTTGTTGACGCCGGTCAGGCCGTCAGGTGAACCCTCGGCCAAGCCCGTCGGGCGGCTTTTCAGCCCCTTTCACGTCGAGCCCGGCTGGGGGGAGCCCGAGGGGGACGCTCCGCGCCCCCTCGGTCGTGACCCGATCCGACTTGCTCGGTCGGGTCACAAGATGAGCGCGGCCGGGAGGCCGCACGATCAAACTCGGGTCGCAACCTCCGGTTGCGACCCGACTACCCCCGGGGGCGCCTCGGGCGTTGGGTCGGGCGGCGGCGGCGGTTGGGGCCCGGGGCGCGGCGGGCGGCGTTGGTGTCGGGGCGGGGGCGGGGGCGGCGGTCGGGGCCCGGGGCGGGCGATGTCTCGTCGACCGAGGTGACGTCGTCGTCATCGTCCAGCAGGGTCGAGTCGGGGGGCGGCAGGAAGTCGTCGACCATCGTGGGCTCGGGGGGCAGGGCCACGGCGGTGTCGTCCTCCCGGGGGGTGCGGGACGGGCGCCGGCGGCGCCGGTCGCGGCCGGCGGCGACGTCGCGGCGGCCGACCCAGTAGGTGGCGGCGGCGAAGCCGGCGGTCAGAGCGATGATCAGGAAGCCGGCCCGGGCCGGAATCGGGATCTTGATGATCGGGAGCATCACGGGGATGAAGGCCCCGATGACCCACCAGATCTGGAATCGGGTCTCGAACCGGGCGAACGACCGGCCGCGGTTGGCGTCGGGGGCGTCCCGCTGGACGATCGAGTCGAAGGCCAGCTTCGAGGTGTTGGCCGAGAAGCCGATCGTGAACGCCACCAGGATCGCGGAGGTGAGCCCGCCGGCCCACGCCCCGAGGAGGGCGACGAGGGCGGCCAGGGTCATCGAGAAGACGAGAATGTCCTCCTCGGCGGTCGTGCGGCGCACCCGGGGCGCCAGGATCGAGCCGACGAACGAGCCGATGAGGCTGGCGCCGACCGCGAGGCCGAGCTGCCACGTGGGCCGTTCCTGGTACTCGAAGGCGAGCAGGAAGACGAGGAAGCCGACGATCGCCCGCATCAGCCCCATGGACGACGCCGCCAGGGTGATCCCGCGGCTGCGGAGCTCGCTCTCCTCGGCCTCCCCCGCCGGTTCGGCGGCCACGGCGGTCGACGGCAGCGAGAAGGCCAGCACGGTGCCGAGGCCGAACACGCACACGGCCAGGCCGACGATCCACTCCGGCCCGCCGATCCAGCCGAGGGCGGCGCCCGGGATGCCCGCAGCCACGCCGCTGAGGCCGGTGATGATCGACAACTTGGAGTTGGCCTCGACCAGCTCCTGGTCGTTGCTCACCGTGGTCGGGACGATGGCGCTCTTGGCGATGCCGTAGCCCTTGCCCAGCACCAGCATCAGGAACGCCAGCGGGAACAGCAGGAGGCTGTCGAGCCGGGTGATCATCAAGATGCCGACGAAGAACCTCGTCGCCGCGATCACCACCACCATCAACTTGCGACCGTTCGCCGCCCGGTCCAGCGCTGGGCCGATGAGCGGGGCGACCACGGCGAACGGCGCCATGGTCAGCACGAGGTAGAGCGCCACCTTCTCGCGGGCGGCGTCGGGGTCGATCGAGAAGAAGAGGGAGTTGGCGAGGGCGAGCGCGATCAGCGCGTCACCGGCCACCTGGAGCGCGTGGACCCGGGCGAGGCGGGTGAACGGGGACGCGACGAAGTGATCGGCGTTGCGCTGGGGCGGTCCGCCAGGGCCCGAGAACACGTTCCAGATCCCGCCGGAGCTCACGGGGCTGACGGTACGGCGCTGGTCGTTCGGTGCATCCCTCGCTCCGCCCGCTGGAGGTGGGTCGTTACGAGGTCGACGCTACCTGGGGATCGGCCCGCTCGGGGACCACGATCTTGTAGCCCACGCCCCGCACGGTGAGGATCCGCGCCGGAGTCGACGGGTCCTCCTCGATGCGGCTGCGGAGGCGCTTGATGTGCACGTCGAGGGTCTTGGTGTCGCCCACGTAGTCGTGGCCCCAGACCTCGTCGATGAGCTGGTCGCGGGTCACCACGCGGCCCGCCCGTTCCAGCAGGAGCTGCAGCACCTCGAACTCCTTCAGCGGCAGGTCGAGCGGCACGCCGCGGATGGTGACCTCGTGGCGATCGGGGTCCAGGACGAGGTCGCCGGACGCCAGGACGTCGTCGCCCGAGCCCGGAGCCCGGTCGGGCGTCCGCTCGGCGGCCCGCCGCAGTACCGCCCGCATGCGGGCCACCAGCTCCCGCAGGCGATACGGCTTGGTGACGTAGTCGTCGGCGCCCACCTCGAGACCGACGACCGTGTCCACCTCGGAGCCCTTGGCCGTGACCATGATGATCGGGACCTTCGACCGCGACCGCAGCTCGCGGCACACGTCGACGCCCGACACCTTCGGCAACATGAGATCGAGGAGGACGAGGTCGGGTCGCACAACGTCGAAGACGAGCAGGGCCTCAGCCCCGTCGCGCGCGACCTGGACCCGGAACCCCTCCTTCTTCAACCCGATGGTGAGGGCCTCGATGAAGTTCTCCTCGTCCTCGACCACGAGGATGGTCGGGGAATCAGCCACGGCGGGCCTCCTTGTCACTGGCGGGTACGGACACGAGCGGCAGTCGAAGGGTGAACGTCGAGCCCTCACCCTCGCGGGAGGTGACCAGCACCTCGCCGCCGTGGGCGCGGGCGACGTTGCGGACGATGGCCAGGCCCAGGCCGGTGCCCCCGGTGTCCCGGCTGCGGGCCTTGTCCACCCGGTAGAAGCGTTCGAAGACCCGCTCCTGTTCAGGTTGGGGGATGCCGATGCCGCGGTCGCGGACGACGACGTCGGCCCACCCGTCGCCCGGCTGCACGCTGACCGTGACCGGAGAGCGGCCGTCGGCGTACTTGAGGGCGTTGTCGATCAGGTTCGTCACCGCCGAGCCGAGCTGGCGGGCGTCGCCGAGGCAGGCCTGGTCGGACACCAGGTCGGTCTCCACCTCGACGCCCAAGCGCTCGGCCTGGGTGTGGAGGGAGCGGACCGAGTCTTCGACCAGGTCGCCCAAGTCCACGGGCTCCCGGGTCCGGGCCCGACCCTCGACCTCGCTCAGCTCGAGCAGGTCGTCGACGATCCGCCCGAGGCGGTGGGCGTCCTCGACCAGGAGGGCGATGCGGCGTTCGGCGTCGGCCGGGTCGTCCGTGGCGACCAGCGTCTCCGCCAGCAGGGCGATGGCACCGATCGGCGTCTTCAACTCGTGGCTGACGTTGGCCACGAACTCCTGGCGGATGGCCTCCAGCCGGCGCATGCGGGACTCGTCGCGGACCAGGACGACCGCCCCGAGCCGGGCGCCACCCGGGCCGAGGGGGGACGCGGCCACGGAGACCTGCCGCATCGGGGGCCCGTAGAGGTCCACCTCGCGCTCCACCGTCCGACCCTCGAGGCCCTCGGCAAGGGCAGCGTCCATCGCAGCGGCGACCAGCGCCTCTTCGTGGCGGGCGTCGGTCAGCAGGCCGGCCGCCGCGTTCGTGAAGAGCCGATTGCCCTGAGCATCGGCGACGATGATCCCCTCGCCGACGAGGTCGAGCGCCCCCTCCAGACGACGGGCCCGCTCGACCACCTCAGCCAGCTCGGCCTCAGCGGCCCGAGCCCGTCGACGCACCTCGCGGGTCACGTCCGCCGTGCGTCGGGTCCAGCGCATCGAGAGCAGGCCGGTCACGACGACGCCGATGACCAGCCCGAGCACGAACCCGACCAGCACGGTCAGGCGCTCCGGCGGATCGGGCGGCCCGACATCGTGGGCCACGGCCAGGGGTTCGCCGACGCGGATCCCGACGAGGGAGGACACGGCGGCATAGCCGGCGAAGACGAGGGCGGTGTCGGACTCCGGCGGGAGCTCGTCCTCCACCTCCCGGAACTCCATCTGCAGCCGGCCGTCAGCCGAGTCGGCGATCGCCGCCCGCACCGAGCCGAAGGGCGCCAGGGTCGCCCAGCGGACGCCCAGCACGTCGGCGGGGGCGGTGTTCGGGACATTGACGTTGAGGACCGTCCGGTCGGGGGCCTCCTGGAGCCAGCCCAGCGCCTGCACGGCCAGGTCGGCGGCGGTCGACCATCGCATCGGATCGCCATAGTCCTGGCTGACGGCGAGGCCCTTGAGACCGAGGTTGGCGGCGGTCAGCGCGGCACCGACCGTGCCCGAGTGGAGGGTGGCCCGACCGGTGTTCAGGCCAGGGTTGATGCCCGAGACGACGGCGTCGGGCGGGTCGCCGAAGGCCCCGAGGTTGGCAGCGAACACGGCGAGGGCCGGCGTGCCCCGCACAGCGACGGCCCGAACGCCGGGCGCGTCGACCAGCTCGCACGTCCTGGGCGTCGATGTGCTCGTCGAGGTGCCAGGTGCCGATGCCGGCACCGCACCCGCTCTGGTCGGTCTCGGGGGCGACCACCACGACGTCATGGCCCTGCCGCGGCGACGGCAGCGGCGAGCACGCCGATGCCGTGGCTCTGGTAGCCGTCGTCGTTGGTGATGAGGATGCGCATGGCCCGGGCTACCCGTCCTCGGCGCGGCTCGTGACCGCGGCCTCGACCGGCCCCGGCCGGTGCCGCTCGCGGGCGTCCGCGATGGCGGCCGAGCCGTGCTCGGGCAGCCACCCCGTCACCAGGTACTGCACCCGCTCGCCCATGTTCACGGCGTGGTCGCCGATGCGCTCGTAGTAACGGGCGATGAGGGCGAGTTGGACGGCGGCGTTGAGGTCGATCTTGTCCGCCTCGTGGGCCTCGATGACCGACTCGATGATGTCCTTCTGGAGGGCGTCGAGGATGTCGTCCATGTCGTCGATGGCCGCCGCCAGCGCGGCGTCTTCGTCGAGGTAGGCGTCGATCGCCGCCTTGTAGAGCTTGGCCGCCTCCTCGCTCATCTGCTCGATGAGCCCTCGGATCTTCGGCGTGAGCTCGTCGCCGTAGATGCGGCGCATGGTCTTGGCGATGTTGACGACGAGATCGCCGGAACGCTCGATCTCGGACGCCATCCGCAGGGCGCTCACGATCACGCGTAGGTCGACGGCCATCGGCTGCTGGAGGACGAGGAGTTGGTAGCACTGCTCCTCGATGTGGAGCGTGAGCCGGTCCAGTTCGTCGTCGTGCTCGATGAGGGACTGGGCCAGCTCGAGGTCCCCGCTCAACAGGGCCTGGGTGCCCCGTGGGATCACATCGGTGACCATCGCCGCCAGACGGGCGACATCGGACTTCACCTCGTCCAGCTTGCTGAGTGGAAGGTGTGACGTATGTCGGTCATGGCGCTCCGTTCACCGCACTTCCGCGGCGAGGTGGTCTGGGTCTCCAGTGAACAGGTAGCGGAGCCTGGAGCCGAGGACCGATGCGTGGTCGTCGATCCGGGACAGCGCCTGGCCGGCTGTCATGGCCTTCACCGCGATCGGAACGGCGTCCTCGCCACCGAGGCGATGGATCTCGGCGACGAGGCGGTCCGAGAGGTGACCGACCTCGGGCGACGGGGCGACGACCTCGGCGGCCAGCTCCTCGGAGCGGGTGGCGAACGCCCGAAGGGCCATGCGGTAGTGGTCGAGGGCCAGGTCGGCCAGCGCGGCCAGGAGGTCGAAGATCTCCGGTTCACGGCACAGCAGCTCGTGGTCGGGGGCCAGCTTCACCACCCGGAGGGCGAGGTCGCCGATGCGCTCCAGCTCGGTGGTGATCCGCACGACGGAGACGATGAGGCGGAGGTCGGAGGCCACCGGCTGTTCGCGGGCGAGCAGGTCGTAGCACCGCTCCGTGAGCGACACCTGCATGGCGTCGATCTCGTCGTCGGCGGCGAGGGCCAGGTCGGCCTCGCGCTGGTCCCCGTGGAGGAGCACCGAGCGCATGCGCTCGAGGTTCTGGTCCACGCGGACGCCCATGACCTCCACCTGCAGGCGGAGTTGTTCGAGCTCGGCCTGATAGGCCGCTCGGGCCGCCGGCACCTCGTCGGCGTCAGCCGAATCGGCCGGTGATGTAGTTCTCGGTGCGTTCATCGGCAGGGTTGCTGAAGATGGTCTCGGTGCTGTCGAACTCGACGAGGAGCCCCGTGCGCTGGTCGCCGCCCTGTCCCTGGGCGGCTTCACTGACCTCGGTGATGAAGAAGGCCGTCTTGTCGCTCACCCGGGCGGCCTGCTGCATGTTGTGGGTGACGATGACGATCGTGTACTCGTCCTTGATCAGCTGCATCAGGTCCTCGATGCGAGAGGTGGCGATGGGGTCGAGGGCCGAGCACGGCTCGTCCATCAGCACCACCTCGGGCTCCACGGCCACGGCCCGGGCGATGCACAGCCGCTGCTGCTGACCACCGGAGAGGCCCATGGCGCTCTTGTCGAGCCGGTCCTTGACCTCGTCCCACAGCGCCGCCTGACGCAGGGACTTCTCGACGATGTCGTCCATGTCGCCCTTCGCCGCGCCGGCGATACGGGGTCCGTAGGCGATGTTGTCGTAGATCGACTTCGGGAACGGGTTCGGCTTCTGGAAGACCATGCCGATCCGCCGCCGCACCTCGACGGCGTCCACCTCGGGGTCGTAGAGGTCGACCCCGTGGTGGAGGATCTGGCCCTCGATGCGGGCGGACGGCACCAGGTCGTTCATCCGGTTCAGGCAGCGCAGGACGGTCGTCTTGCCGCAGCCGGACGGCCCGATGAACGCCGTGATCTCGTGGCGGCGGACGACCAGGTCGACGTTGCGCACCGCCCGGAAGTCGCCGTAGAAGACCGAGAGGTCCCGGATGTCGAAGACGGCGTGCTGCTCGTCGACCGGCTCGTGCGCCGAGGAGGTCTCGTGCACGCCCACCTCGGGCTCCCGGAACAGGGTTTCGCCGTCGTCGTCGATCACCGTTGGCTCCTTCTCCGGAACGGTCGTGGTCGTGGTCGTGGGTTCGGACGACGACATCAAAGGTCCCTCTTCCTGTCGAAGCGGTTCCGCAGCAGGATGGCCACGGCGTTGAAGGTGAAGATGACGACGAGCATGACCAGGATCGCGGCTGCGGTGTTGGCCTGCCAGTCGTCACCCGGCTGGCGGGCCCAGCCGTAGGTGAGGTTCGGCATCGCGGTGAACGTGCCCTGGATGCGGTCGAGGAAGCTGGTGCCCTCGGCCACGTCGAAGAAGCCGACGGAGGCGCCGACGAGGATGAGCGGGGCGGCCTCCCCGAGTGCCCGGGCCAGCGCCAGGACGGTGCCGGTCAGGATGCCGGGGGCGGCGTAGGGCAGGACGTGGGCCCGGGTGACCTCCCAGCGGGCCGCCCCGACGCCGAAGCCGGCCTCCCGGATGCTCTCGGGCACGGCCCGGAGCGCCTCGGCGGCCGTGATGATCACGATCGGCAGGACGAGGATCGCCAGCGTCAGGCCGCCGGCGATGATCGAGCGACCGCCGGTGAAGCCATCCAGCGTCTTCACGAAGACGGTCAGGCCCGAGCAGGCCGTAGACGATGGACGGGACGCCGGCCAGGTTGCGGATGTTCACGCTGATCAGGCGGGTCAGCCACGTGTCCCGGGCGTACTCCTCCAGGTAGACCGCGGCGGCGATGCCGAGCGGGAAGGCCACGCAGTGCCACGAAGACGGCGATCACCGCCGAGCCGTAGATCGCCTGCCACATGCCCGCGTCGGCGGACTCGCTGGAGTTGCCGACCGTGAGGAAGTCGAGGCCACGGTCGGTCAGCACGCTCGAGGCCGTCGCCGAGGACCGAGACGACGAGGACGACGATGATCGCCAGCGAGATGAGCAGTGCCGTCAGCATGGCGTACTTGTAGACGGCGTTGGGGACGTCGGTCTTGGCGCCCTTCAGGCGGCGGGCGACGGCCTCCTGGGTCAGCGGTGCGGTGTCGGCGGGGACGGAGAGGATGGACATCGACGGCTCCTAGTACCGCTGGCGGACCCGGGCGACGAAGCGCTCCGAGAGGATGTTGAGGACGAGGGTGATGACGAACAGGATCAGACCGACGAAGAACAGGCTCTGGAACGCGCCGCTGGCCCCCCGGACCTGGTCGGTGCCCGTGGCCAGCGACGCCATGGCGGCGGTCATCGTCTGACCCGGCTTGAGCGGGTCGGTGGTGAACAGCGACCCGCCGCTGGCGCCGGCAGCGACGGTCACGACCATCGTCTCGCCGATGGCCCGTGAGATCCCGACGATGAAGGCCGCCACGAGGCCCGAGACGGCGGCCGGGATGACGACCTGGACGGTCGTGGTCTTCTTGCGGGCACCGAGACCCTCGGAGGCCTCCCGGAGCGCCCGGGGCACCGACCGCAGGGCGTCCTCGGAGATGGACGCCACCAGCGGGATGGTCAGGATGCCGACGCCGATGCCGGCGGCCAGGAGGTTGAACTGCGGTGAGTCGGTCCAGATCGTCTGGACGAGGTCAGGGGAGATCACGGTCAGGGCGAAGAAGCCCGAGCACGATGCTCGGGATGCCGGCGAGGATCTCGAGGATCGGCTTGAGGGTCCGGCGCACCCGCGGCTTGGCGTACTCGGAGAGGTAGATGGCCGAGCCCAGCCCCAGGGGCCAGGCCACGATCATGGCGATCCCGGTGACGAGCAGGGAGCCGATCGAGCAGGGTGCCGATGTCGTAGAAGCCCCGGCGCGGGAACCAGCCGATCGACGGTGAGGCTGTCCCACGTGAAGTCCTCGCCCTGGACGAAGCGTCCAGGCCTCGCCGACCAGCGAGACCACGATCAGCACGGTGATCACCACCGACAGGGCGGCGGCGGTGAAGAGCGCCCACCGCACCATCGCCTCCTTGCGCTTCCGCCTGCTGCTGACCTGCAGGTCGCCAACCGTCAACGCGATCTCAGCCACGGCTACGCCTCCTCACGGGGTGTCGGGATCGGGTCGCTCGCCGGATGCCGCCGACCGTAGGCAGGCCGCTTTGCGAGCGAGGTTCACCCGCATGACCGTCAGGTGAACGGAAGGTGAACAACCGGGTGGCCTTGGTGGAAAGGGAAACGGGGGCGGGTCCGCTGGGACCCACCCCCGCTGCTTCCCTCGGGCCTGGGGGGAGAGTCAGGCCTTGGTGAGGATGCTGAGCCCGTCGAGGCCGATCTGGAGCTCGATGTACTCGATCCCGCCCTCCTCGCAGGCGGCGATCTCGTCGTCCTCGATCGGACGGGAGGCGTCGGCGATGTCGATCTCGCCACCGCAGAACAGCTCGAAGCCGTCACCGGTGCCGGGACCGTCGACCGAGACGCTGACGCCGGGGTTGGCGCCGGCGAAGCCCTCACCCACCGCGGAGCTGATGGGCTCGACCGTGGACGAGCCCGAGATGGCGACCTCGCCCTCCACGTCGGTCCCGGGCTCGCCGGGTGTACCGCCGGCCTCCTCCCAGGCGGCGATCGAGGTGGCGAAGTCCTCCTCGGGCATCTGGACGTAGCCGGCATCGGACACGGCGGCGTAGCCGTCGGGACCGGTGTAGAAGTCGACGAAGGCCTTGACGGCCGGGTTCGACTCGGCGTTGGCGGCGTTCACGTAGATGAACAGCGGCCGGGACAGCGGGTAGCTGCCGTCGGCGATGGTCTCGATGCTGGGCTCGACGCAGGTGCCGTCCTCGCCGGCGATCTGGATCTCGCGGACCACGTCGGCGTTCTCCTCGGCGAAGGCGAAGCCCACCCAGCCGAGCGAGCTGTCGCGTGCCCGCGATGCCGTCGATGATCACGTTGTCGTTGGGCGACGAGGTGTAGTCCGGACGGACCACCCACTCCTCCTCGGGGAGGCCCTGCTCCTCGGCGATGCCCTCGATCACGAACTCGACGTAGGTGTCGTAGGTACCCGACTCCTCACCGGGGCCGGTGATGGTCAGCGCCTCCTCGGGGAGGTCGGCGGCGTACGCCGAGCCGACCGTCTCCGCCAGGTCGGCGGCGTCGGACCAGTTGGCGAAGCCCGTGGACTCCGGGCCGGTCAGGGCGTAGAGCGCCGGTACGTCCAGGCACTCCGGGACGGCGGACTCGCCCCCGCCGTCGCCGGACGCGTCGTCGTCGCCACTCGAATCGTCACCACAGGCTGCCGCCAGCAGCGACAGCGAGGCCAGCAGGCCGATGAGCCACCGGAGGCGGCTGTTGCGCAACATGGATTCCCTACTCCTCCTGAGTCGGGCGCGACTGCCCGTCTCTCTCGCGGCGAAACGTAGGGAGGCCGCTTGGCGCGGATCCGCACGGAAGGTGACGGGCGGATGAACTGAGGGCGAAGAGGTGGGGTGCCCGCTCAGGCGGTCGAGGTGCGAACCGACGTGCCGTGGACGGCGGCCCAGGTCGACGTGAGGGCCATGCGCTCGGCCGCCGGTGGATGGCTGGCCTGGAGGCGCTTGATCAGGCTCGGCTCGAGGTCCGCGAGGTTCTTGGTGTGCAGGCCCCGCTGCATGTCGAGCATCGTCTGGGGCTGCTGCAGCAGGTCGAGGGCCTCGACGTCGGCCTGGCGCTCGAAGGCGCGCGAGACCCAGGCGGTGAGCAGGCCGAGCACGCCGAACGCGACCTGCGTGGCCAACACGACCAGCGGCAGCGCGGCGGGCAGGCCGACGGCGGGGACGTCGCCGTCGGTCGGGACGCCGGCCTGCTCGAAGATCCAGTCCCAACCGCTGAACGCCTTGAGGCCGGCGAAGAGGGCGAGCAGCAGGAGGGCGATGACCGGGAGCTGCTTGCGAAGGTGCTTGAGCCGCCAGTGGCCGATCTCGTGGGCGACCACCTGCTCGACCACCTCAGGGGGGTGCTCGAGGAGCGTGTCGAAGAGGACCACGCGGCGGGTGGCACCCAGGCCGGCGACGTAGGCGTTGTCCCGGCGCGACCGCTTGCTCTCGTCGGCGACGTAGGTGCCCGAGATCTGCACGCCGGCGAGGTCGGCGATGCGGTCGACCCGGCCCGTCATGTCCTCGTCCTCGAGCTTCGTGAACGTGTTGAAGATCGGGGCGATGAAGATCGGGAAGATGAAGCCGAGCCCGACGGTGAAGACGACCATCACCAGCCAGCCCCACAGCCACCAGGTGGGGGTCGAGCGGATCACCGCCAGCAGCGGCACGAGCAGGACGACGTTCACCACGAGGCCGAGGATCGTGCCCTTGACCAGGTCGGAGAAGAAGCCGGCGCCGGTCTGCGTCGACAGGTCCCACTCCCGGTCGTGGCGCAGTTCCAGCCAGGCGTCGAACGGCACGCTGATGACGATGGAGACGGCCTCCAGCAGCACCACCACGACGATCAACTGCACCACCCAGTTGGTGACGTCCAACGCGTCCAGCAGCCGGGGGGCGACGTCGGCGAAGACGATGACCAGCATCACCACCGTGGTGATCGCCATGCGGGCGACGCGGACCCGGGTCACCGGTTTCTGGTAGCGACGAGCCCGGTCCAGCTCGGCGGCCGAGAACCAGTCGTCGGGTCGGTTGGGCACCCGCCGCCACAGCGACGGCAGGCCGGTGGACGCCGCCGTCACGCTCGGGCGAGGTGCAGCTCTTGGAGGCGCAGGTGGGTGTCCACCCGCCCGGTGCCCGGTGGCAGCGCCCAGTCGCCTTCGGGGCCAAGGGTCCAGGCCAGCGTGTCGTCGGCCAGGTTCACCTGCAGCACCTCCATCAGCCGCTGCTGCAGGGAGGGGGTGAGGATCGGGGCCAGCGCCTCGACCCGCCGGTCCAGGTTCCGCGGCATCCAGTCGGCCGAACCGATGTACCAGGCCGCCTCACCCGGGCCCGCCCCGTTGGCGAAGGAGTAGATGCGGGAGTGCTCCAGGTAGCGGCCGACGACGGAGCGGACCCGGATCCGCTCGGACATGCCTGGCACGCCCGGGCGCAGGCAGCAGATGCCGCGGACGATCAGGTCGATCTCGACGCCGGCGTTCGAGGCGGCGTAGAGCTGCTCGATGATCGCCGGGTCCACCAACGAGTTCATCTTGGCCAGGATGCGACCGCGTCCGGGACCGGCCTCGATCTCCTGGGCGATGAGGCGGTGCATGGCGTCCCGCAGCGAGTCGGGGGCCACCAGCAGGTGCTCGTAGTCGATGTCCCGGGCGTAGCCGGTCAGGTAGTTGAAGAGGTTGGTGAGGTCGGCGCCGATCTCGGGATCGACCGTCAGGATGCCGAGGTCCTCGTAGATGCGGGCCGTCTTCGCGTTGTAGTTGCCGGTCCCGATGTGGCAGTAGCGGCGCATGCCGCCCGCCTCCTCGCGCACCACCAGCGTCGTCTTGGTGTGGACCTTGAGCCCGAGGAGCCCGTAGGCAACGTGCACGCCCGCCTTCTCCAGGCGTCGGGCCCAACCCACGTTGGCCTGCTCGTCGAACCGTGCCTTGAGCTCGACGAGAGCCGCCACCTGCTTGCCGGCCTCCGAGGCGCGGATGAGGGCCTCGATGATCGACCCGTCGCCGTCGGTGCGGTAGAGGGTCATCTTGATGGCCCGGACCTTGGGGTCGTCGGCCGCCTGGTCGATGAACTCCTCGACCGTCCCCGCGAACGAGTCGTACGGGTGGTGCAGCAGCAGGTCGCTGCGGCGCACCTCCTGGAAGATGCGGGGCTTGCCGTCGTCGGCCATCAGCCGGGGCGGGATCGTCCCCGTCCACGGCTCGTCCTTGAGGTCGGGCCGGTCCAGACCCATCAGCGACCACAGCCCGCTGAGGTCCAGCGGGCCGGTGCCCACGTAGATGTCCTCGTCCTCGACGTCCAGCTCCCGCTGCAGGAGCGCCCGGACCTCGTCGGAGACCGTGGCCTCCAGCTCGAGGCGCACGGCCCTACCGAAGCGGCGCCTGCGCAGCTCGATCTCGACGGCGGCCAACAGGTCGTCGGCCTCCTCGTCCTCCAGGGTCAAGTCGGCGTTGCGCGTGACCCGGAACGGGTGGTGCTCCAGCACCTCCATGCCCGGGAACAGGGTGTCGAGGTGTGCGGAGATGACCTGCTCCAGCGGGACGAAGCGCTCGCCGTCGGGCATGACCACGAATCGGGGCAGCAGCGGCGGGACCTTGACGCGGGCGAACCGGTGCAGGTCCGTGGCGGGGTCGGCCACCACCACCGCCAGGTTGAGCGACAGGTCGGAGATGTACGGGAACGGGTGGCCCGGGTCCACGGCCAGCGGGGTCAGGACCGGGAAGATGCGCTCCTCGTACTGGGCGCCCAGGTACTCGAGGTCGTCGTCGTCCAGCTCGTCCCAGCGCGAGAAACGAACACCGGCGTCGGCCAGGCCGGGCACGATCTGGTCCAGGAAGACCTGCTCGGCCCGGGTGACCAGCTTGACCACGCGCTCACGGATCTCGTGGAGCTGCTGGGTGGGCGTGCGCCCGTCCGGCGTGCGCTTGGTCACCCCACCGGCGACCTGGTCCTTCAGGCCGGCGACGCGGACCTGGAAGAACTCGTCCATGTTCTGGGCGAAGATCGCCGTGAACTTCGCCCGCTCCAGCAGCGGCACCGACGGGTTCTCGGCCAGTGCCAGCACCCGCGTGTCGAAGTCGAGCCACGACAGCTCACGGTTGATGAACCGCAGAGCACCGTCCTCGTCCACCGCACCATCGTACGGCCGTGCCGCCGACCGAGGTCGGGGGCCGAAGGGCGAACCTTCGGTGACGCCCTCGTGAACGGGGACCCAACGGGTCAGGAGGGTCGCGCTCCGAGGTCGGTCTCCTCGTCCTCGTCGTAGCCGAGGTCCCAGTCGATGAGGAGCAGCTCACGCTCTGCGTCCCGGTTGACCCGCTCGCGGTTGCGCCGGAACTGCGGGTCGTGCGGGCGGCAGGAGCACCAGGCGGGCGTTCACCCGATCCCGGAAGGCGTCGATGACCGCCCGGTCGCCGAACTCGGACCGGATCTCCCAGTGGGGGGCGACCGGCCCGAGGTAGACGATCTTGACCGCGCCGCGTGGCGGCTCGGTCTCGAGGGACGGTTCGACGACGTTCGACATGGCCCCGCGAGGCTACCTGCAGGTTTCGGGAACCAATGAGCGACGCCGCGCCGTAGAAGAGGGGACTGGAGGTGACCCACGGCGCCCGACGAGACCGAAACCGACTGGATGGCCTACGGCAACTGCGCCCACCAGCCACCCTCGCTGTTCTTCCCCAGCGACGGCGTCGGCGTCGAGGTGGCCCGTCGGGTCTGTGCCGACTGCCCGGTCAAGGAGATGTGCCTCGAGTACGCGCTGAGCAACCGGATCGACCACGGTGTGTGGGGCGGGTGCTCTGAGCGGGAGCGCCGCCGGATCCTGAAGCGCCGCCGCCAAGAGGCGGCAGCCACCGGATCCGAGACCGAAACCACCCGCGCCTGAACTCGGGTAGCTACCTCCGGTTGCTACCCGAAACCGAAGGTCTCGACCAGGTCGTCCATCGCGTCGCCGATGCGCCGCGTCAGGCTCAGCGGGCGGGCGTCGGGGAGCGCGGCCACCAGCGCCGCCAGCTCGTCGGGTTCGAGGTCGCCCACCAGGACGTAGACGACGTCGCTGCGGCGCACGATCACCGCGCCGTACTCCGTCTCCCAGGCCTCGACCCCCGACACGTGCAGCCGGGTGAGACGAGACGGCATGGCGTCGTCCTCGAGCTCGCCGGCCTGCTCGAACACCGAGACGTGGTGCCCGTCGTCCACGTAGACCACCTGCACGATGTCGTCGGCGTGGAGCACCGTGGCGTCGCGGGCCATGCCGGCCAGCTCGTCGGGCGCCTGGTACGGGGCCGGGACGTCGTCGCCGATGTCCCGTTCCTCGGCGTCCTCGAGGCCATAGATGTCGTGGCGGTCGGCCAGCATGCTCACCGGCGGTGTCACCTCACCGGTGACGCCCGTGGCCTGGGAGACGACCATGGCCCCGACCACGCCGGCCGCCACCAGGCCGACGACGACGACCGTGCGGGCCCGGCGGCGCCCCTTGCGGATGATCCCGTCGTAGAACCCGTCCGGCGGGGTCACCTCGGGCAGTCCGTGCAGAAGGCGATGGAGCTCTTCGTCCCGCTCGTCGTCCACGACGGGCTCCTCGGGCTCGCGGGGGTCGCTCACGACGCCGCCTCGAGGCCCTGGCGGAGACGGGCCCGGCCCCGGTGGATGCGGGAGCGCACGGTGCCGACGGGGATGTCGAGCGCCTCGGCGATGTCCTCGTAGCTGAAGTCGAGGACGTCGCACAGCACGACGGCGACCCGGTAGTCCTCGGGCAGGTCCCGCAGGGCCTCCTGCAGGTGCTCGGGCAGCACCGCGAGGTCGAGGGCCTCGGCGGCGGAGGCCGACGGCGGCAGCACGCGGTCGGGCTCCTCGTCGGGAAGGGCGTCGGTCGGGCGGCGCTTCTGGCGGCGCACGCGGTCCAGGAAGGCGTTCGTGGTGATGCGCGACAGCCAGGCCTCCATCGAACCCGGCTGGTAGGTCGCCAGCCCTCGTTGCACCCGAGCAGCACGTCCTGCACCAGATCCTCCGCGTCGTCGTGATCCATCGTGAGCCGGTAGGCCACCGTGTAGAGGAAGCGCCCGTAGTCCCGGGCGACCTCCTCCCAGCTCGGCACGTCGGCACGAGGCGGGGGTGGCGTGGGGCTCGACATGGGGAACGACGCCGGGGCGCGCCCGGTTCCCGGCCGAGGCTAGCGATCAGTCGGCGTCGGCTCCGGGGACGCCTCCCGGAGGGTCAGGACGAGGTCGACGAGTCGTCGGTGTCGGGCGTGGTGCCCTCTTCCGAGCCCTTCTTGAACTCGGACTGGGCCTTGCCGAGCGACCGAGCCAGCTGCGGCAGCTTGGACCCGCCGAAGATGAGGAGGATGATCACGAGGACGATGATCAGTTCGGGTGCTCCGATGGATCCCACGGCGACGAGCGTACCGGCGGAGCAACGTCGGAGGTCGTCGCACCGAGCCGAGGCCCGCTGACGTGCTCGAGTGCGTGGTCAACGTGAGCGAGGGGCGCGATTCCGACGTGCTCCACGCCCTGGCCGCCGCGGCGGGCGACGACCTGCTGGACCAGCACGTCGACCCCCATCACCACCGCACGGTGCTGACCACCGTGGGCGTGGAGGCCGCCCGCCGGATCGCGGGCGTGGCGGTCGCCCGGATCGACATCGGTGCACACGACGGGGTCCATCCGAGGTTCGGGGCGATCGACGTCGTGCCGTTCGTCGCCCTGGAGGGGTCATCCGCGGAGCAGGCGTGCCTGGCTCGGGACGACTTCGCCGAATGGATCGCCGACGAGCTCGGGGTCCCCGCCTTCGCCTACGGCGGCGACGCACCCACGCTGCCCGAGGTCCGGCAGCGGGCGTTCGCCGGGCTGGCGCCCGTGGCGGGCCCGTCCCACCCCCACCCGCACCGCCGGCGCGGTGGCTGTGGGCTTTCGTCCGCCCCTCGTGGCCTACAACCTCTGGCTGGTCGAGCCCGACGTGGCGGTGGCCCGCCGGGTGGCGGCCGAGGTGCGGGGGGACGGCATCCGGGCGCTGGGCCTCGCGGTCGGCGAGCGGGTCCAGGTGTCGCTCAACCTGGTCGAGCCCGAGCGGGTGGGACCGGCCGACGCCTACGACCGGGTGGCCGCGCGGGTCGCCGTCGCCGGCGCCGAGCTGGTGGGGTTGGTCCCCCAGGCCGTCCTGGACGCGGTGGCGCCCGACCGGTGGGCGGCGCTGGATCTGGCCCCCGACCGGACGGTCGAGGCGCGCCTGGCCGGACGCCCCTAGGCCGAGTGGATGGTGACGGCAGCCGCTTCCCGGGCGATGGCCCGCTGACGACGGATCCGGCGGCGCTCGCGCTCGCTCATGCCGCCCCAGATGCCGAACTTCTCACCGTTGGTGAGGGCGTACTCGAGGCACTCGTCGCGGACGACGCAGCCCCGGCAAACCTCCTTGGCCTCCCGCGTGGAGGCGCCTCGCTCCGGGAAGAAGAGATCCGGATCGACACCAAGGCAGTTGGCGTACTCCTGCCAGGTCAGGTCCTCGGTGTCATCGAAGATCGATCGCATCGCTGTGCTCCTTGTGGCGCACCGCCGTAGCTTCCCCAAGCTTCACCGGTCCCCCATCCGGGACACCGGTGTAATTACACTGATGTCATCATTCCACCGGATCCACCCCCGGCGCAAGGGCGCGAGGGGGAAATCCGTGCTTTTCGTGGTTTTCGGGTTCAGCCCAGCCGGCGCAGCACGTGGGCCGCCACGGGCGCGGCGCGGCCCTTCACGGTGAGCTCGCCCAGCGGCTCGCCCTCCGCCCCGGCCCCGAGGGCCGCCAACGTCTCGGCACTGACCACCACCGTCCCGGGCGGCGCTGAGGCCTCCAGCCGAGCGGCCAGGTTCACGGTGTCGCCGATCGCGGTGTAGTGCCGCAGCTCCTCGCTGCCGATGTTGCCGACCAGGGCCGGTCCGGTGTTGACGCCCACCCGAAAGCGCGGCCAGTCCACGTGATCGGCCCGGACCACCTCGACGGCCGCCTGGAAGGCGAGCCCGGCGGCAGCGGCCCGCCGGGCGTGGTCCGGGTGCCGCTCCGGTGCGCCGAACAGGGCGACGACGGCGTCGCCCACGAACTGGGTCACGATGCCGCCATGACCGACGACCTCGGGCACGACCGCCGAGTAGTAGGTGTTCAGCATGGTGACCACGTCCTCGGGACGTGAGCGCTCGGCGTAGGCCGTGAAGCCCACCACGTCGGCCATCAGGACCGACACCTCGGTGATGGCGCCGCCGAGGGCCGCCCGGTCCGGGTCGGCCACCAGGGCGGTGACGACGTCGGCCGAGACGTAGCTGCGGAACAGGTCGTCGAGCTGTCGGTAGAGGCGGGCGTTCTCCAGCGTCAGCGCCACCTGGGTGGCCAGGGTCTCGGCGATCCGCTCGGTCCGCTCGCCCAGCGGCCGCCCGACGGCCTCCACCTCGAGCACCCCCGCCGCCCGACCCTTGACCAGCAGCGGTAGCACCAGGGTGCGGCCGTCCTCTGCGAGCTGACCGGCGCCCTCGCCCATCGCCCGCTCGTCGAGGGGCCCGGCCGCGGGCACCAGCTCACCGTCCCGGAGCAGGCGCACCGCCACCCGGTCCGGAGCGAACGCGGCGCCGATGACCGTGCGGACCTCTTCCAGCACCTCGTCCTCGGCCTGGATCACGCTGGCCCGCCGCCCCACCTCGACCAGGCCCGCCAGCCGTCGCAGCTGGCGCCGGTCGGCGCTCAGCGCCTCCGCGGCCCGCTCGAGCACCTCCAACTGGCGCTCGGTCAGCTCGAAGCGGCGGGCCAGTGCCATCGCCTCCGCCCGCACCGGGGCCGGCTCCTCCTCGGCCTCCTGGCGGGCCATGACGTCGACCAGGGCCTCGAGGGCGTCGCGGTAGTCGTTGCGGACCGCCTGCAGCGTCCGCTCCACCGCGAGCGAGTCGAAGAGGCCGGCCCGGCCGCCCTCCCGGCGGAACTGGGTCTGGACCTCGTAGGCGATGACCACGAAGCCCAGCGTCATCAGCGCGTGCCACTCCCACCACGACACACGCCAGTTGCGGGCGAAGACCCCGACCACCATGGCCTCGCCGAGGGCGACGAACGACACCGCGGTAGCAGCCAGCAGGGCCGAGCGCCGGCGCCCGTAGACCCGCCAGTACCGGAGTGCGGCCACCCCGAAGAGGACGGCGCCGACCGCCGCCAGCGGGGTGAGCACCGGGTGGAAGCCCGTGGGGTCGATCGGGTCGTCAAGCGGTGGCCACTCGGCCAGCGAGACCACGGCCCACGCCACCACCAGCGCGGCGAGCGCGAGCACGAGCGACCGTCGGGCCCGCAGGACGCGGGTGCCGTTGGCCCCGTCCAGGTCCAACGACGAGGCCGCCGCGAAGCCGGCGGCCAGGAAGAGCCCGACGGGCGTCGCCGCCTCGAAGCCGCCGTTGGGCCCCACGAGCACGTCGGGGGTGGCCAGCGCGTGCAGGCCGAGGAACGCCGCGCTGGCCAGGAAGGCGAGGGCCACCAGCGAGAGCCGCGGGTCGTCCCTGCGCCCCGCCGCCTCCCCGATGCCGGCGCCCACCACGGCGGCGGCCAAGCCGACGCCGCCGACCAGCCAGAAGTGGGTCACGTGGTGCTCCCACAGGCCGTCCAGCTCGAGGTTCCGTTGCAGCAGGACGAGGAGCGCCAACGGCAGGACGGCGGCGGCGAGGGCCCCGAGCCGCAGACGTACGGACATGGCCAGCGACGCTAGATCCCGAACCGAACTGGCCTCTGATCTGCCGCCCATGACCGGCGAATCGGAGGCCAGTTCTCAGATGGCTAGGCGGAGCGGCGACCGCCGGATCCGCGGATCATGGCCCGCTTCTGCTCGATGAAGTCGACGAGCACGTAGTCCCCCAGCGTCTCGGGGGTGGTGAAGAAGGCCCGGCCCTGGTTGAACCGGGTCAGCCGCTCCACGAACTCCTTCAGGTGCCCGTTGGGGTCGAGCATGAAGGTGTTGATGCGGATGTTCTCCTTCGTGCAGCGCGCCACCTCGCGCATCGTGGCGTCCACCGTCTCCCGCACGGGCGGGTAGTTGAAGTAGACGTCACCGCTGGGCGTGATGTGGGCGGTGGGCTCGCCGTCCGTGATCATGATGATCTGCTTCGTGCCCGACTGGCGGGCCAGCATCCGGCGGCTCAGCTGGAAGCCGTGCTGCATGTTCGTGCCGTAGACGAAGTCCCAGGAGACCTCGGGAAGCTGCTCGGCGGTCAGCTCCCGGGCGACCTCGCTGAAGCCGACGATGCCCAGGAAGTCGCGGGGGAAGCGGCTGGAGATGAGCGAGTGCAGCGCCATCGCCACCTTCTTGGCGGGCAGGAAGTTGTCCCGCATGGGCATCGACAGCGAGAGGTCGAGCATCAGCACCGTGCTCGAGCGCACGAGGTGCTCGGTCCGCTCCACCTCGAAGTCGTCGGGGTGCAGTCGCACCGGCGTGCCCTGGCCCTGGCGGGCGACGGCGTTGCGGACGGTCCGCTCGATGTGGAGGTTGAACGGGTCCCCGAACTCGTAGGGCTTGGTGTCGTAGGCCCGCTCGTGGCCGGTGCCGATCCGCTCGATCTGGTGGCCGCCCATCTTGTCGACCGACAGCCGCTTGAACAGGTCGGACAGCGCGTTCTGGCCGATGCGGCGCATGCCCTTGGCGGTCAGCTCGAACCGGCCCTCCTTCGTCTCGATGAGCCCGGCCTCCTCCAGCAGCTTGGCCAGCTCGGCCAGACGCTCGAGGCTCTCGGCCGAGTCCTCACCCAAGTGCTCGCGGACCTTGTCCAGGTCGACCTCGGCCAGGGCGCCGGGGGCGGTGGCGTTGCGGAGCAGGTTCTCGAGCTGGTCCAGGTCGCCGAGCTGCTCCATCATCGAGGCGGCCTCGGCGAAGCCCATGGGGTCCTGGCCCGAGAAGTCGTAGCTGCGGTTCCAGTTGAGGTCGGGGAACGCCTGGGCCAGGTTCTCGCCGAGCTGCTGGACCTGCCACTGGAGGTCCATGTCCTCCAGGAGCTGGTCGGAGAGGCTCTGCAGCTGCGCCCGCTGCTCGGGCGTCATCGAGTTGAGCATCGCCTGCATGGCCGCCATGCGCTGGGCCATCAGCTCCAGCAGCTCGTCCAGGGTCCGGGGGTTCTCGGGGAAGAAGTCCCCGTAGCGCTCCATGAACCCGTCGAAGTCGGGCTCCTCGCCCCGCGCCCGCTGCTCGAGCATCTGGTTGAGCTCGGCGAGCATGTCCTTCATCCGGGCCATGTCCTCGGGGCTCATGTTCTGCATCGAGCCGGAGACCTGGTCCACGAAGCGCTGCATGAGCTGCTCGCGCAGCCGCTCCATCAGGTCCTCGAACCGCTCGCGGGCCTCCGAGGACGTGAACTCGTACTCCTGCAGGGACTTGACCTGGCCGGCGAGGTCGGGCGGCATGAGGTCGAGGTCCATCGACCGCTCCTGGACGACCTCCTCGGTGACCTCCTGGCGGCGCTGGTCGCCCGATTCCGCGGCGTCACGGGCCATCTCCCGGAGCGAGTCCCGCTCCTGCTCGACGACCTCCCGCAGCTCGTCGGCGATCTCGTCGTAGACGCCACCGAGGTCGTGCTGCTCCAGCATCTCCCGGCGCTGCTGGCGGAGCCGCTCCATGATCTCCCGCAGCCCCTGCAGGTGCTCGCCGTCCGGGGTGTCGAAGCCCGACTGCAGCATCCGGCGCAGCGCCGCGTTCAGATCGCCGTGGTACAGGAGATCGTCGGTGATCTCCGCCATGACCTCGTCGGCGCCGAGCTCGAAGCCCTTCTGGGTGCCGTCCCAGCGCGAGTAACGGAACTGCGGTCGACCCCGGTTGCGCCGGAAGAGGGGCATCGCGGCTGAGACTACCCAGGCGGGGGATCAGCATGGCCGCCCCTCCTGCCGATGGAACACGGATGCGTGCCCGTACGGCCCTGGTCCTTCTCGCGCTCGTCGCCGGTGTCCTGGCGACCGGCAGCCCGGCGACGGCCGACCCGCCTGCCGTCGGTGACACCGCCGTTTTCGACACCGACCAGGGCTTCCGGTACGTGGACGACGCGGTGATCGGCCCCGACGGCGCCTGGTGGGGGATCCGCGACGACAAGCGGATCGTCCGCATCGACGCCGCGGGCGAGATCGACCTCTTCGACTCGCCGCTGCAGACGAACAACGGCTCGGACATCGTGCCGGGCGCCGACGACGCCCTGTGGGTCTGGGCCAGCGGCGCCAGCACCTACGTACGGGTCACGACCGACGGGACGGTGACCAGCCACCCGAACCCCGTCGCGCCCGCGGCGATCCGCGAGGTGGCCGCCCATCCCGACGGCACCATCTGGGTCCTCACGCCGACCGCGATCGTGCGCGTGGCCACCGACGGGTCCGTCGCCGGGACGCTGCCGCTGCCCGCTGACCCGACCTCGGAGCTCGTCATCGCCCCGAACGGGGACGCCCTGACGCTCATCGACGGGTCGCTCGTGCGGGTGGCGCCGAGCGGCGACCTCGAGACCACCCCGCTCCCCGGCTTGGTCCACCCCAGCGAGATCGCCGTCCTCCCGGACGGCACCGTGTTCGTGGGCTCCTCCGACCCCGGTGTGGTCGCCGAGGTCACCGACGACGGCCTCGACGTCATCGCCCTCGGCGTGTCCAGCGTCTGGGACCTGGTCGTCGCCCCCGACGGCTCGGTGTGGGCCCACACCACCGGCGAGGTGTTCCGCATCGACGACGAGGGCGGCGTCACCACCGCCGACCTGCCCGACGGGACGTGGGCCGCCTCACTCTCGGTCGGCGCCGACGGGCGCATGTGGGCGTCGGGGCTGAACGTGCTCCACCGGGTGGCCGCCGACGGCAGCGTCGAGACCGAGCTGCTCGGTGTCGCCAACCCGTTCATGGGGGCGGCCGGTCCCGACGGACAGGCCTGGATCGGCGGCTTCCTCGACGGCCACGTCGCCCGGATCTCGCCCGCCGGTGAGCTCGAGGTCGTCGCGGACGTCGGCCAGGCGTACTACGGGATGGCCACCGGGCCCGACGGGAACCTCTGGGTCACGGGCGGCGACCTCTACCGGGTCACCACGGCGGGCGAGGTCACGGCCTTCCCGCTGCCGGGGATCGAGGACGCGTGGGACATCGACGTCGGCCCCGATGGAAACCTCTGGGTCGTCGATCGTGGCGGTGCCGTGGGCCGAGTGGGCCTCGACGGCACGATCACGGTGTACCCGCTCCCCCTCGGCTTCGGCGAGCCCTTCCGCATCGCCGCCGGCGGCGACGGCAACCTCTGGGTCAACGAGCTTGACGGCAAGGACGTCGCCCGGGTGGCCCCGGACGGCACCATCGACGTGTTCTCGATGCCCGTCGACGGCTCCGTGGCGTCGATCGCCACCGACCCGAACGGTGCCATCTGGATGGTCCACGACGGCGAGAGCCTCGTGCGGGTCGCGCCCTCCGGGGTCGCCACCCCCGTGCCGACCCCGGGGTTCCACACCATGGCGTTGACGTCAGCGCCCGACGGGAACCTCTGGATGGCGGGGCTCGATGAGGACGGTGGCGCGGTCGGCCAGTTGACCCCGGACGGCCAGCTCACGGTCCATCCCGCACCGGACGTGGGACGGACCGCCGAGGTCTTCGCGACGCCCGACGGCTACGTCTGGGTGCCGAACGCCTGCTGCTTCGGTCGCCGCGAGGGCCACTCCGTGCTCCGGGTCGCCATCGGAATCGTGGACGTGACCCTCGACGTGGCCGAGGAGTCGATCGTGACCGGCGACGAGGTCCATGCCTCCGTGACCGTCACCAACACCGGGTCCACCGCGCTCACCGAGATCGCCCTCAGCTCCGACGACCTCCCGGCATGCGCCGCTGACGTGCCCGACCTCGGGCCCGGCGAGGAGCACACGGTGACCTGCACCGACGCCTTGGACGTGAGCGACCCGGTCGTCACGGTCGACACCGCCGAGACGCAGCCGAAGACCGCCGCCGACGTCGTCGACGTGTCGCCCCTTCCGACCTGCCTGGGGCGAGACGTGACGGTCGACCTCAACCGCGGTCACGAACCGACGGCGGGCCCGGACGTCGTCCTCGGGACTCCCGGCGACGACGTCATCGCGACACTCGGCGGCGGCGACACGGTCTGCGCCGGCGCCGGTGACGACGAGGTCCTCGGCGGCGGCGGCCGTGACACGATCGCCGGCGGAGGCGGACGGGACACGATCGATGGCGGGATCGGCGACGACGAGCTGTCCGGTGAGGTCGGGGCCGACGTGCTCGCCGGGCTGTCCGGCTTCGACCACCTCGACGGCGGCGACGGCGTCGACACCCTCCGCGGCGGCGCCAACGGCGACCACCTGGCGGGCGGCCCCAACCGCGACACCTGCGCGGGCGACGCCGGAGAGGACGAAGCGACCAGCTGCGAGCTGCTGAGCGGGGTGCCCTAGCCCCGACTGCGGTAGGTGGCCCTCCCGCCGGCAGCCTCCTTGTTGAGGCGCTTGGAGAGGTGCAGGCCCTCGAGCACGAACTCGACGGCCGAAGCGATGGCCGCCGGGGACTCGTCCTCGGTCAGCTTGTTCACGGCCTCCCGGAGGGCCGGCAGGTCGGCGGCCAGCTCGGCGTAGGCGGCCGAGGAGATGTCCTCGCCGGCGTCGACGGCGCGAGCCTCCTCGAAGGCGTCCAGCACGCCGGTCAGCTCGCCGAGGTCGAACGTCTCGCGGAAGGTGGTGAGGATGGCGCTGCGGAGGAGCTGGTCGATGATCTGGCCGTCCCGACCCTCCTCGAGCGTCTCGATCTCGATCTTGCCGGAGGTCGAGGCCGCCAGCGCGTCGAGGTCGGTGATGCGGGGGACGACGTCGGTCTCGCCGTGGCGCAGGGCTCGCCGGGTGGCGTTGGCCACCAGCACCTCGGTGTTGGCGACCGTGAGTCGGACCGACACGCCGGACGACTGGTTGACGTGCGGGGACTCACGAGCCAGGTGCGACAGGGTGGCCACGACCTCGGCCATGAACTCGGGCACGTCCACCCGGACGCCGCTGACCTCGAAGGGGCGGGCCTCCTGGCGGGCGATGGCCACCTCGGTCTCGACGTCCAGCGGGTAGTGGGTGCGGATCTGGCTGCCGAAGCGGTCCTTCAGCGGGGTGATGATCCGACCCCGGTTCGTGTAGTCCTCGGGGTTGGCCGAGGCGACCAGCAGCACGTCGAGCGGGAGGCGGATCTTGTAGCCGCGGACCTGGACGTCGCGCTCCTCGAGCACGTTCAGCAGGCCGACCTGGATGCGCTCGGACAGGTCGGGTAGCTCGTTGATGGCGAAGATGCCTCGGTTGGTGCGGGGCACCAGGCCGTAGTGCATCGTCAGCTCGTCCGACAGGTACCGGCCCTCGGCCACCTTGATCGGGTCGACCTCGCCGATCAGGTCGGCGATGGACGTGTCCGGGGTGGCCAGCTTCTCGCCGAAGCGGTCGTCCCGGTGCACCCACTCGATCGAGGTGTCCTCGCCGTGCTCGGCGATCAGGTCCCTGGCGTACTTGGACACGGGGTCGTAGGGGTCGTCGAGGATCTCGCTGCCGGCGACGATCGGCAGCCACTCGTCCAGCAGGTTGGTCAGCGAGCGGATCATGCGCGTCTTCGCCTGACCCCGCTCGCCCAGGAAGATGATGTCGTGGCCGGCCAGGACGGCGTTCTCCAGCTGTGGGAGGACGGTCTCCTCGAAGCCCAGCACGCCCTCGACCAGCGGCTCGCCCGCGAGGATGCGGGCCACCGCGTTGCGCCGGACCTCTTCCTTGACCGGCACCGACTCCCAACCGGACTCGCGGAGCTGACCGATCGTTGCGGGACGAGACGACATAGCTGGCAACCTACCGTCGTGGATCTCCCGGCGGAATGGCGGGTCACGCCGGCAGACCCCCTCCTGGAGCGGGACTTCGCCGATCCGGCGCTGGACGACAGCGGTTGGGAGCCCGTCACCGTGCCGGGCCACTGGCGCAGCACCCCGGCGTTCGCCGACGCCGACGGCCCCCTGCTCTACCGCGTGCCCTTCACGGCCGACCGCCCCGCCGAGGGCGAACGGGCCTGGCTCGTCTTCGACGGCGTCTTCTACCAGTCCGACGTGTGGCTGGACGGCGGCTACGTCGGCGACACCGAGGGCTACTTCTTCGGCCACACCTTCGAGGTCACCGACGAGCTGCAGGCGAAGGACGAGCACCTGCTGGCCGCCCAGGTCGTGTGCAGCCCGCCCGCCGACCGCACGGCCAAGCGCAGCCTCACGGGCGTGTTCCAGCACTGGGACTGCATCGACCCCGACCTGAACCCCGGCGGCATCTGGCGCCCGGTCCGCCTCGAGCGCACCGGCCCGGTCCGCCTCCGCCGGCTGTCGGTGGTGTGCGTCGAGGCGGGCAACGAGTCGGCCACCCTGCGCTGTCGGGCCTTCGCCGACGCCGCCGCCGCCCAGCATCGTGAAGATCGCCACGACGGTCGGCGACCAGGAGCCGTACACCGAGGAGCTGAGCCTCGCCGCCGGCGAGAACCAGCTCGAGTGGCAGGTCACGGTCCCCGAACCGAAGCTCTGGTGGCCCTGGGCCCTGGGTGACCAGCACCGCTACGACGTCCGCGTCGAGGCCTTCGCCGAGGACGGCCACCGCAGCCACACGGTGAAGCGCAAGGTGGGCCTGCGCTCACTGGTGTTCGACGACTGGCAGCTGTCGGTCAACGGTGAACGCCTCTTCCTCAAGGGGGCGAACCTGGCCCCGACCCGGGCGCTCCTGGGCGAGGCCACCGACGACGACCTGCGCCGGGACGTGGACCTGGCGCGGGAGGCCGGCCTCGACCTCCTGCGCATCCACGCCCACGTCACCCGACCCGAGCCCTCTACGACCGGCCGACGAGCGGGGGATGCTGCTCTGGCAGGACCTGCCCCTTCAGTGGGGCTACGCCCGCTCGATCCGCAAGCAGGCCGTGCGCCAGGCCCGCAAGGCCGTCGAGATCCTGGGCCACCACCCGTCGGTCGCCATCTGGTGCGGGCACAACGAGCCCCTGGCCCTCGACGTGCCCACCGCCGAGCTGGCCGACCCCGCCGTGCAGCGCCGGGTCGGGCGTGCGCACCGCGCTGGCCATGGAGCTGCCGACCTGGAACAAGACCGTGCTCGACCGGTCGATCAAGCGGGCCCTCGAGAAGGCCGACGGCTCCCGGCCGGTCATCCCCCACTGCGGCGTCTGGCCCCACCTCCCCCGCCTCGACGGCACCGACAGCCACCTCTACTTCGGCTGGTACCACGGCGACGAGCGCGACCTGCCCGGCTTCGCCGCCACCCTGCCCCGCATGGTCCGCTTCGTGCAGCGAGTTCGGGGCGCAGGCGGTGCCCGAGACGGCCGACTTCGTCGAGCCCGAGCGCTGGCCCGACCTCGACTGGGAGCGGCTGGAGGCCCACCACGGCCTCCAGACGCGAGTTCCTCGACCGCCGGGTGCCGCGAGGCCGACCACGCCACCTTCGACGACTGGCGGGCGGCGACCCAGGCGTACCAGGCCACGCTCATCCGCCACCACGTCGAGGACGCTGCGCCGCCTGAAGTACCGGCCCACCGGCGGGTTCGCCCAGTTCCTCCTCACCGACGCCCAGCCGGCGGTGACGCTGGTCGGTGCTCGACCACGAGCGGGTGCCCAAGGCCGGGCTACGAGGCGCTGCTGGAGGCGTGCCGGCCCGTCATCGTCGTCGCCGACCGCCTGCCCGACGAGCGTCGCGCCCGGCGACGCGCTGGCCCTCGACGTCCACGTGGTCAGCGACCTGCGCGTCCCGCTGGTGCGGGCCGTCGGTCAGCGCCGAGCTGACCTGGCCCGGCGGCGCACCGCGCGTGGCACTGGGGCGGCGAGGTCCCCGCCGACGGCTGCGTGCGCATCGGCCGGATCGACGCCGAGGTCCCCGGCCTGCCCGGCGAGCCTGGTCCTGGACCTGACGCTGACGGCCGGCGACGTGACCGCCACGAACCGCTACCAGACGGTGATCGCCCCTGACCCGTCGCGAACCTCGTGCCCAGCGGACACGCCGTGCGCTGCGCACAAGGTTCGCGGAATGTCGGGCGAGAATGGGCTCGTGCGAGGATCACGCCCGTGAAGGTGCACCACCACAGCTACGACGCCGTGATCGTCGGAGCGGGCGGCGCCGGGCTGCGGGCGGCCATCGAGGTCGCCGGGCAAGTGCCGGACCGCCGTCCTCACCAAGCTCTACCCCACCCGCTCCCACACCGGCGCCGCCCAGGGCGGCATGTGCGCCGCGCTGGCCAACGTCGAAGAGGACTCGTGGGAGTGGCACGCCTTCGACACGGTCAAGGGCGCGCGACTACCTGGTCGACCAGCCGGCCATCGAGATCATGTGCCGGGAGGCCATCGACGCCGTCATCGAGCTCGAGCACTTCGGCCTGCCCTTCAACCGCACGCCCGAGGGCAAGATCGACCAGCGCCGCTTCGGCGGCCACACCCGCAACCACGGCGAGGCCCCGGTGCGGCGGGCGTGCTACTCGGCCGACCGCACCGGCCACATGATCCTGCAGACGCTGTTCCAGCAGTGCGTGAAGCGGGACGTCACCTTCTTCAACGAGTTCCAGGTGCTCGACATCGCCTTCGCCGAGGACGACGGGCCGGCGGGTCGGCGGGTCGCCGGCGTGGTCGCCTACGAGCTGGCGACCGGCGACCTGCACGTCTTCACCACCAAGGCCGTGCCTCTTCGCCACCGGCGGCTTCGGGCGAGATGTTCAAGATCTCCTCGAACGCCGCACAGCCTCACCGGTGACGGGCCCGGCGCTGCTCTACCGCCGGGGCATCCCGATGCAGGACATGGAGTTCTTCCAGTTCCACCCCACCGGGCATCTACAAGCTCGGCATCCTGCTGTCCGAGGCGGCCCGGGGCGAGGGCGGCATCCTGCGCAACGCCGACGGCGAGCGCTTCATGGAGCGCTACGCCCCGACGGTGAAGGACCTGGCGCCGCGGGACATGGTCAGCCGGTCGATCATGACCGAGATCCGCGAGGGCCGGGGCATCGGGCCCGACAAGGACTACGTCCACCTCGACCTCACCCACCTGCCGCCCGAGCAGATCGACGAGAAGCTCCCGGACATCACCGACTTCGTGCGCACCTACCTGGGCATCGAGCCGAAGACAGGACCCGATCCCCATCCAGCCCACGGCCCACTACGCCATGGGCGGCATCCCCACCAACGTCGAGGGCCAGGTCGTCGTCGACGCCGACAACACCGTGCTCCCCGGCCTCTACGCCGCCGGCGAGTGCGCCTGCGTGTCGGTGCACGGCGCCAACCGCCTGGGCACCAACTCGCTGCTCGACATCGTGGTGTTCGGCCGGCGGGGCGGGCGGGACATGGCCCGCTTCGTGCACGACGTCGACGATGCCCGAGGTGCCCGAGGGCGCCGAGGCCGACGTCGAGGCCCGCATCGAGAAGATGAAGGCGGGCACGGGCGACCGAGAACATCGCCGACATCCGCGCCGAGCTGCAGGAGGAGATGACGGAGAACGCCATGGTCTTCCGGACCGAGGAGAGCCTGGCCCACGCCACCGACACGATCGACGAGCTCACCGCGGCGCTACGAGGACGTCGTCGATCGACGACAAGGGCGAGGTCTTCAACTACGACCTCACCGAGGCCCTCGAGCTCGGCTACCTGATCGAGCTGGCCGAGGTCACCGTGGCCAGCGCCCGGGCCCGCACCGAGAGCCGGGGCGCCCACTTCCGGGACGACCACCCGCTCCGCGAGGACGAGCACTGGATGAAGCACACCCTGGCCCGCCGGGAGCCCGACGGCGGTCGTGCACCTCGACTACAAGCCGGTCGATCGGTGGCCGCTACGAGCCCATGGAGCGGAAGTACTGATGGCCGACGTCGAGTCACTCAAGATCAAGCGCTACAACCCGGAGGTCGACACCAAGCCCCACTGGGAGACCTACGTCGTCGACGATGGAGCCGACCGACAAGGTCCTCGACGCCATCCACGAGGTCAAGTGCCACCACGACGGGACCCTCGCGCTGCGTCGCTCGTGCGTCCACGGGGTCTGCGGCTCCGACGCCATGGTCATCAACGGCGTCAACCGCCTGGCGTGCACGCTCCTCATCCAGGAGGTGGGCGACAAGATCACCGTCGAGCCCATCCGCGGCCTGCCGGTCATCAAGGACCTGGTCGTCGACATGGAGCCGTTCTTCGCCCAGTACCGCTCGGTGCTCCCCTACCTGGTCGACCACCGACGAGCCCGGCTACCGGGAGCGGCACCAGACGGCCGAGGAGCGGGAGCGCTTCGACGACACGACCAAGTGCATCCTCTGCGCCGCCTGCACGACGTCGTGCCCGGTCTTCTGGGGCAACTCCGGCTACGTGGGCCCGGCCGCCATCGTCAACGCCCACCGCTTCATCTTCGACAGCCGGGACGAGGCGGGCGGCCGAGCGCCTCGACATCCTCAACGAGCGCTCCGGCGTGTGGCGCTGCCGCACCGCCTTCAACTGCACCGACGCCTGCCCCCGGGACATCAAGGTCACCGCAGGCCATCGAAGAGGTGAAGCGGGAGATCCTCTTCTCCCGCGTCTGACGAGGTCGAGGACTGGCCGTACCGAATCGGTACGCCAAGTCCTCGGGGTCGGTGGGGTCAGATCGTCACACTGACCGGGGACGTGGCGACCCAGATCAGGGCGCCGAGGAAGACGGCGCAGCCGACGCCGAGGAGGACGGCCCGGAGCCGGTCGTTGTCCAACTTGGTGCTCATGCCCGCGAAGAAGAGCGAGACCGAGAAGAGCACGACGGCCAGGACGTAGTTGCTGGCCCGCTGGATGTACTCCCGCACATTGGCCGCCGATGCCTCGGCCTCGACGTCGAGCTGCGCCGCCTCCTCCTGCGAGGACAGCTGGTACTCCTCCATGGCGAAGGGCGTCGGCGGCGCGTCCGGGTTCGCGAGCGGGTCGGTGGCCAGCCAGGCGTCGAACGCCGGCTTGAACTCCTCCCGAAAGCGCTCCTCGTAGAAGTCCTCGAGGTCCCGGTCGTCGTGGGCGTTGGCGTCGACCCACTGGATGAACGTCGCCACGTCCACCTGGGTCTCGGCATTGGCCCGGTCGTCGGCCCGCGCCGCGTCGATCCGGATGGCGTTGGTCTGACTGGCGGCCTTCGCCTGCTCGCCGTTCCAGCGCGTCGCCTGGTAGCTGCTCCAGGCGGTGGCCACGGCGGCGACGGCGAGCAGCACCGTGGCCACGACCTCCAGGCGGCTCCGTTCCCGGGTCTGGGTCACCGTGTCATCAGGCATCGTTCAGGGCCAGACCTTCGGAGTCACAGGGGGCGTCGACCGAGATGTCGAGGCCGCCCAGCGTCTCGTCGATGATGACGAGGGCCCGCTCCATGGAGTCGGGCTGCGAGGCCGCCGACGCCCTCCTTGAACGGCCGGTTGAAGAACACGATGAGCAACAACAGCGTGGTGATGGTTGCCGCCACCGAGCCCATCAGCACGGCCTGGGTCGTCGCCCGCTCGCTCCGGTCGGCGAAGAAGAGCATGAAGACGAAGATCACGATCGAGACGAAGAAGAGGACGAGCCACAGCGGCGTCGGGATGACCCCCGCGACGGCGTGGACCCGGTCGTTGCGGGCGTCCTGGCGGGCCTCGGTCTGGTCCAGGAAGCGGTCGAACGTGGACTGCTCGCCGTCGTCCGCGGGCTCGAAGCCCAGCAGGGTCCCGAACATGACCACACCCCAGGGGTTCACGGCGTCGCCGAGGGTGCCGTCCTCGAGCTTGTCCCACTCGTCGCCGGTGACGGTTCGCGGGCGTAGCAGACGAGCTCGCCGGTCAGCTCGCTGCGGACGGGCTCGGGGAAGAACTGCGCGGTCTGCACCTGCTGGGTGACCACGACCGCCTCGGTCTCGGCCCCAGCCCGGGACTCGTCGTAGGTGGTGAACGCGAGGAAGACGATGAAGCCGAGGAGCACCGAGAACCCGGTCGCCAGCACGCCGAACACGCCCGACGCCCGGTCACCGTCGGCGAAGCAGCTGCCCGTCCGGGCGCACGACGACGGACCAGCAGCATCGCCGTGATGCTCATGGCCGTGACGAGGGCCACGACCACGGCCCCGATGACGATGTTCACTCCCTGGACCCCTCCCTTCGAGGGGAGTTCTAATCCTGCGTCGACCGGCACCTCATCACCCAGAACGGGTGGCTCGACGTGGGGTCCGCCCGCGGACTCCTTGCGGGCCTTGCGGATCTCCCAGGCAACCGGGGCGACGGAGAGCACGATGATCACGCCGATCACCGGGAGCAGGTACTTGTCGATGTCGGGGATCGACTCGCCGAGGATGTAGCCGAGGCTCGTGACCCCGATCGCCCACAGGAACCCGCCGAGCACGTTGAAGGAGACGAAGGTCTGGTACTCCATCTTCCCGACGCCGGCGACGATCGGGGCGAAGGTGCGCACGACCGGGACGAAGCGGGCGAGCACGATGGTCTTGGACCCGTGCTCCTCGAAGTAGTTCTGGGCCTTCTCGACGTACTCCTGCTTGAACAGGCGGGAGTCGGGGCGCCGGAACAGGGCGGGGCCGACCCGTCGGCCGAACAGGTAGCCGACCTGGTCACCCACCACGGCGGCCACGAACACGCCGGCGAGGAGGACGGGCAGCGGGGCCAGCTTGTCCTGGGAGGACAGCAGCCCGGCGGTGAACAGCAGCGAGTCGCCCGGCAGGAAGAAGCCGATGAGCAGGCCGGACTCGGCGAAGACGATCAGGAACAGCCCGATGGTCCCGAAGGTGTCGAGGAGGTTCTCGGGATCGAGGCCGCCGAGGGCAGCGAGGACGGTGCTGAGCACGACGGCTCGAGGCTACTGGTGGGCCTCCTCGCCTCCCCTGACCGTCCACCAGCCGACGGCGTCGAGGTCGAGCTGCGTCGTCCTCCACCAGCACCTCGCCGTGGACGTGGGCGGGGGTGCGGCCGTCGGTCGTCGGGGCCGGTCCGCTCCCACTCCAGGTCGAAGCCGAGCGGCACACGACGGCCGACCGTGTCGTCGGGGTCGTCGACGGCCAGGGCGAAGGCCTCCAGCCCGATCGTCCACCGGCTCCGCCGGCTCCTCCTCGATGGCGTCGGCCCAGAGGCCGGAGGCCCGGATCTCGAGGCCCGGCGCGGGGCCGTGGGGCATCGGGCTCGTCGAGGACGACGAGGTCGTGGCCCGGACGGGCGACCGACGCGGTCACGTGCACGAGGCCCGAGTCGAGGAAGGCCATCCCGAGGTGGCCGGACACCTCCCGCCCTCCCACGTCCAGCGCACGGCGGTCACCGTAGGGTGATCCTGATGCCGGACCGCTTCTCTCCCGAGTGGGTCGCCGCCCTCGACGAGGCGGCGCGCGGGCTGCCGGGGAGCGACGAGCGCTTCGTCGATCCAGCAGGTCGTCGGGCGACGACGTCGCGTGGCACGTCGAGCTCGGCCCCGAGGGCGTCGCGCGTGCGGCCCGGCCACGCCGAGGCGCCCGACGTGACCTTCACCCAGGACCGCGCGACGGCCGAGGCCATCGCCCGCGGCGAACTCAGCGCCAGCACCGCCCTGACCTCCGGCCGGATGACGGTCCGCGGCGCCACCTCCCGCCTCAGCGAGCACCGCGAGGTGCTGGCCCGCCTCGACGAGGCGCTCGCCGATGCCTGAGCTGCCCGAGGTCCGGGCCCACGCCGAGCGGCTCACCGAGGAGTTCGGCGGGGCGGTGCTGGCGAAGTTCGTCCCCATCTCGTTCACCGCGCTGAAGACCTACGCCCCGGCCCCGGACGTCGCCTACGGCTCGCCGCTGCTGCGGGTCGACCAGCGGGGGAAGTACCTCGCCCTCGTCTTCGAGCCGGCGACGTTCGTCGTCCACCTGATGCAGGGCGGCCGCCTCCGCCCCGACGAGAAGCAGGCGGCCAAGCCCAGGGGCGGCGCTGGCCCGCTGGGTGTTCGACGACGGCCGGGCCCTGCTGCTCAGCGAGGCGGGCACCGAGAAGCGGGCCGGGGTCTGGGTCGTCGAGGCCCTGACCGAGGGCGAGGAGCCCATCGCCCACCTCGGGCCCGACGCCGACTCGCTCGACGCCGCCGGGGTCGGCCGGCGCATCGGCGGCGAGTCGAAGCGCCTCCACGGCGTCCTGCGGGACCAGCACCCGATGGCCGGCATCGGGCGCCGCCTGGCCAACGAGGTCACCCACGCGGCGAAGCTGTCGCCCTTCGCCAACGCCGCCAAGCTCACCGACGAGGAGGTCGCCCGCCTCCACACCGCCATCCAGGAGAAGGTGGCCGAGGGCCTGGCCTACGAGCGGGGCCGGGACGACATGAGCTCGTCCAAGGAGCGCCCCGGAGCGGTCCACCACCGCACCGGCGAGGCCTGCCCCGTGTGCGGCGACACCGTCCGCGAGGTCGCCTACGTGAAGTACACCGTCAACTACTGCCCCACCTGCCAGACCGCCGGCAAGGTGCTGGCCGACAACACCACCAGCAAGTTCCTGAAGTAGTCGCTCTGGCGCCTCATTGCGGCGCCAGAACACCTCAATCGGGCGCCAGAACGGGTCAGATCAGGCCGAGGGACTGGACGGTGTCGCGTTCGTCGGCGAGCTCGCCGACGCTGGCGTCGATGCGCTGACGGGAGAAGTCGTCGATGTCCAGGCCCTGGACGACGGACCACTCGCCGCCTTCGGTGGTGCAGGGGAACGACGAGATCAGGCCCTCGGGCGTGCCGTAGGAGCCGTCCGACGGGATGGCCATCGACACCCAGTCGCCGTCGGAGGTGCCGTCCACCCAGGTGCGGACGTGGTCGATGGCGGCGTTGGCGGCCGAGGCGGCCGAGGACGAGCCCCGGGCCTCGATGATGGCGGCGCCCCGCTGCTGGACGGTGGGGATGAAGTCGTTCTCGACCCAGTCCTGGTCGCCGATCACGTCCATGGCCGGCTTGCCGCCGATCTCGGCGTGGAAGATGTCGGGGTACTGGGTGGCCGAGTGGTTGCCCCAGATGGTCATCCGGGTCACGTCGGTGACCGGGACAGCCGGCCTTGGCCGCCACCTGGGCCAGCGCCCGGTTGTGGTCCAGCCGGGTCATGGCGGTGAAGTTCTCCTGCGGGAGCCGGTCGCAGTTGTTCATGGCGATCAGGCAGTTGGTGTTGGCCGGGTTGCCGACCACCAGCACCTTGCAGTCGTCGGCAGCCGACGCCGACAGCGCCTTGCCCTGCACGGTGAAGATGGCGCCGTTGGCCTCGAGCAGGTCGGCCCGCTCCATGCCCTGGGTCCGGGGGCGGGAGCCGACCAGGAGGGCGACGTCGGCGCCCTCGAAGGCGGTCTCGGGCTGGTCGGTCTGCACGATGCCGGCCAGCAGCGGGAAGGCGCAGTCCTCGAGCTCCATGGCCACGCCCTTCAGAGCGTCCATGGCGGGCGGGATCTCCAGCAGCTGGAGCTGGACCGGGGTGTCGGGGCCCAGCAGATCGCCGTTGGCGATGCGGAAGAGGAGGCTGTAGCCGATCTGGCCGGCCGCGCCGGTCACGGCGACACGTGTGGGGGATGCCATGCGCCGGACCCTACCCAGGCGCTCCTCGGGCGATCTAGCCCGGCGGATCGGCCTCGGGAAGGGCGCCGGGACCGTCGGGGGCGGGGGCAGGTTGACCAGGAACTCGTGGATCAGCGGGGCGGCCACCTCGCCGCCGATGCCGCCGCCTTCGACCACCACGGCGTAGGCCAGATCGCCGATGAACCCGGCGAACCAGGCGTGGGTCTCGGGCGGGTCCTCCTCGCCGAACTCTGCGGTGCCGGTCTTGCCGCCGACGTCGCGGCCGAGCATGGCTGCCGCTGTGCCCGTCCCGTTGTTCACGACCTCGCGCATGAAGTCGGGGAGCTGGGCGGCGGCGGCCTCGGGGATCAGGTGGGCGCCCTCCGTCGGGCGGCTCGCCGGCCAGGAAGGGCACCCGCCAGGTGCCGTTGCGGCCCGCGGCCGCCACCGTCGCCATGTGCAGCGGGGTCACCGAGACCCGGCCCTGGCCGATCGCCTGCGCCCCGATCTCGGTGTCGGTCTCCGGCAGCGGGAACGTCGACGGACCGACCGGGACCCCGATCCCGTACGCCTGGTTGAAGCCGAACAACTCGGCGTTGTCCAGCAGGCCCTGGGCCCCGACCTCGAAGCCCGAGGTTCACGAAGGTGGTGTTGCACGACTTGGCGAAGGCCTCGATGAACGGGATGTCGCCGTAGTCCTCGCCGAAGGCGTTCACGAACGGGGCGGAGTCGCCGGGCCGGGTCTCGTAGGGGCAGGCGACGATCTGGTCGGGCTGCGTCCCGGCGTCGAGGATCGCTGCCGCCGTGACGATCTTCAACGTGGAACCGGGCGCGTACTGGCCCAGCAGGGCGCGGTCGAAGCCAGTCGGGTTGTTGGCCACTGCCCGGATCGCCCCGGTGCGGCTGTCGATGGCCACGAGTGCGGTGGGCAGGGACTGCGTCGGCCACCGCCGCCTCGGCCGCGCGCTGGGTGGCGTAGTCCAGCGTGAGGTAGAGCGGCTCGGGGCGCTCGCTCACGAACTGCTCCAGCACCTCGGTCGGCCCGCCCTCACCATCGACCACCTCGATCCGGCCGAACGGAGAACCGCCCAGCTGCGCCTCGAAGCCCGCCTCGACCCCGTCGGCGCCGACGAGGTCGCCCTCGGCGTAGCGGAGGCCCCGCTGGGTCGCCTCCTCGGCGGTCAGCGTCCGCAGCTGACCCAGCAGCGGTCCGGCGATGGCGTCGAGGCGGGCCTCCTCACCGGGGCCGCCGACGGCCAGCGGCTGCCCACCGGCGGCGACGATCGGGGCCCGGAGCCCCTGGCTGCGGTTCCGCTGGAGCCGGTCGCCCTCGCCGACCTCGGGATGCAGCGACGGCGAGGTGAGACGGACCTTCCACTCGCCGTCGACCTCGACCAGGTCGACGCGCCCGTCGTAGGCCCACGTGCCGAGGCCCTGGAGCCCGAGCTCGGCCTCGAACTGGGCCGTGCCTTCGTCCCCCGAGATCTCGACCGTGGACTCGCCGGCCTCGGCGGTGACCACCCTGAGGGTGGTGCGGAAGTCCTGGACGCTGGGTGGCGAGGTCGTCCGGTGGGTCGTCGGCCAGGGCGGCCATCGCCGCCGCGTCACCGGCCTCCCAGGCGGTCAGGAACTCGTCAGCCGTCGTCTCGCGCCGCGCCGACGCGTCGTCCCCTCCGAGGACCGAGCAGGAGGGCGCGAGCAGCAGGGCCACGACCGCGGTCGTGACGGCACGCCGTCGCCCCTCGCGCCGCGCCAGCCCACGCTCCTGGCCGGGGCGTCAGTCGTTGAGCTGTAGGGACTTCACCTCGAGGAACTCCTCCAGGCCGTACCGCCCCAGCTCACGACCGACGCCGGACTGCTTGTAGCCACCGAACGGCGCCTTGATGTTGAAGCAGCCACCGTTGACGTCGACCTGGCCGGTGCGCATCCGGCGGGCGACCCGACGGGCGCGCTCCTCGTCGCCCGACCACACGCCGCCGGCCAGGCCGTACTGCGTGTCGTTGGCGATCCGGATGGCGTCCTCTTCGTCCTCGTAGGGGATGATCGACAGGACCGGCCCGAAGATCTCCTCCTGGGCGATGGTCATGTCGGTGCTGACGTTGCCGAACACCGTGGGTCGCACGAAGTAGCCCGTGTCCAGGCCCTCGGGCGCCTCGGGGCCACCGGTGGCCAGCACGGCGCCCTCGTCGATGCCCTTCTGGATGTAGTCCCGGACCCGGTCCCGCTGCGCCGCGCTGGAGAGCGGGCCGAGCATGACGCCGTCCTGGTCGGCGGGGCCGACCGGGAAGCCCTCGGCGGCGGCCGCGGCGATGGCGACGGCCTCGTCGTGCTTCTCCTTGGGGACGAGCATCCGGGTGTGGGCCGTGCAGGTCTGTCCCGAGTTCAGGTAGCAGGCGAAGACGCCCTTGGGCACGACCTCGGCCAGGTCGGCGTCGTCCAGGATGATGTTGGCCGACTTGCCGCCCAGCTCGAGGGCGACCCGCTTGACCGTCTGGCTGGCCAGCTCGGCCACGCGCTTCCCGGCCCGGGTGGAGCCGGTGAAGCTGACCATGTCGACGTCGGGGTGGGCGGCGATGGCCTCGCCCACGACCGGGCCGACACCCGTGACCAGGTTGAAGACGCCGGCGGGGAGGCCGACCTCGTCGATGACCTCGGCCAGGATGAAGGCGTCCAGCGGCGCGACCTCGCTGGGCTTCAGGACGACCGTGCAGCCCGCGGCCAGGGCCGGGGCGACCTTGGCCACGATCTGGTGCAGCGGGTAGTTCCACGGGGTGATGGCGCCGACGACGCCGACCGGCTCGCGGACCACGAGGGAGTTGCCGATGCGCTCCTCCCACGGGAACTCGGACAGCACCTCGACGAAGGTGGCCATGTTCCCGACCGGGAGCCCGGCCTGGATCATGTTCGCCCACATGAGGGGCATGCCCATCTCCTCGGAGATGACCTGGGCGATCTCCTCCGACCGGGCGGCCAGGCCCTCGTGGATGCGCTGGATGTACTTGCCCACGCTCCTCGGGCTCGCTGGTCCCCCACGCTTCGAACGCGGCCTTGGCCGCGGCGACCGCCTTGTCGACGTCCTCGGCGGTGCCCGCAGGGATGCTCCCCATGACCTCCTCGGTCGAGGCGTTGACGACCTCGATGGAGTCACTGCCGGTGGAGGGCACCCAGGCCCCGTCGATGTAGATCGTGTCGTGGTCGCGCACGGGTCCCCCCTGTGGTCGGCGCCTGCGGGTGGCCGACGGTACTCGCCGCGACGGCCGTTCAGTCAGTCGGCCGGCAGCAACAGGGCGCGGGCCAGGTCGACGGCGCCCTCGGGGCCGGCGGCGCGCTGGCGGCCGGCCCCATTGCCGGCCACCAGCACCGCCTCTGCGCGGGCCGTGACGTCCTGGGTGTCGCCCAGCTCGTCCAGGTCCGGCCCGACCTTCTCGAGCAGCTCGCCGACGACGTCGGCCGCCGGGGCCGGCTCCAGGGCCCCGGGCGAGACCAACTCGCCGCCGACGCCGTAGCGGGCGGCGCGCCACATGGCCGCCTCCAGCACCTCCGGCGCGGCGGGCGACGGCGGCTCCCCTGCCTCCAGCTCGCGGAGGCAGGCGCGGACCAGGGCCCGGGCCAGGCCTGCGATCAGCACGGCGTCGTCGACGGTGAGGCACACGTCGGTGGCCCGCAGCTCCAGCGTCGGGAAGCGGCACGAGGGCCGCATGTGCCAGTAGAGGTGGCTGGCGTCGTCGATGGCCCCGGCGTCGCGGAGCTGGTCGACCAGCTCGTCGAAGGCCGCGGCGTCGGCCAGCTCCGGCGGGACCCCGGCCGTCGGCCAGCGGGCCCAGATCTCCAGGCGGTAGCTGTCGTAGCCCGTGTCCTCGCCGTTCCAGTACGGCGAATTGGCCGCCAGGGCCAGCAGGACAGGGAGCCACGGCCGGACCCGGTTCATCACGGCCACGGCCAGATCGCGGTCGGCGATGCCGACGTGCACGTGACAGCCGCAGATCACCTGCTGGCGGGCCACCCGCTGGTACTGGTCCTCCATCCGCCGGAAGCGGGGCTTGGCGTCCTCGATCTCCTGGTCCTCCCACGAGCTCCAGGGGTGGGAGCCCACCGGCAGCACGGCGCAACCGAGCTCGGCGGCCGCCTCGTCGAGGCCCCGCCGCAGCTCGACCAGCTCGGCCCGGAGCCGGCGCAGGTCCTTGTGGATCGTCGTGCACGTCTCGATCTGGCAGCGGTTCAGCTCGCCGGTGATCTGTCGCCCCAGTCGCTCCCGGGCGATGGGCAGGATCTCGTCGGACCGCGGGACCAGTGCGCCGGTGTCGCGATCGACGACCAAGAACTCCTCCTCCACCCCGAGGGTGGCGGCCTCGGGATGCCGTCCCATCCGCCTCCCCTACCCGGGGGAGGCGGCCTCAGTCAGCCAGCGTCGGGCAGGGGTGGCGCCGTCAGGCGGAAACGGCCTGTCCACGACTTCGCTCGTGGAGGACGTCGCTCACCCGGTCGACCCCCGGGGCGCCGTGGACGAGTGCGGACACGACCTCGCGATGGCCTCGAGCGACGTCGCCGGACAGCAGGGCCCGGCCGTCCTCGACGTCGATCCGGATCCGATCGCCCTCGAGGCGATCGTCCATGGCGAGGCGCAGGCGCAGTCGGGCCTCGGTGAGCACGTCGTCACCCTCGCCCTGGAGGACGCGCGGCACCGAGCGGGCGACCCACGAGCCCCAGTCCCAGAGGGGTCGCCGGTGGCGGTAGGCCAGCATCGCCGCACTGCTGGCGGTGAGGGGGAAGAAGCGTCGGAACGGCCTCATCCGCTGCCCCTACCCCTTCGGTGGTGGTTCTCGACCGCCGTCGAGCGGGGAGGTCTCGGCGCACAGACGTTCCTCACAGGGGGTTACCAAAATGGCCATTCGACAGAGTCGGGTGCATCGGGAAACCGTGCACGAAGCCGGCTACTCCACCGTCTCTCCGCTCAGCGTGATCGCGGGCGTGGTCTGCGCCTACGGCGCCTTCGCCATCGTGGCGGCGATCGTCGGGTCGATCCTGACGGCGATCGACGTCGAGACCGAGTTCCAGACCAATGACTGGACCAGCAGTGGAGCTGCCGCTGCTCTCGCCAGCGCCATCGTGCTGTTCCTGGCGTATCTGTTCGGCGGCTACGTCGCCGGTCGGATGGCCCGTCGCTCGGGCGTGCTGCACGGCCTCCTGGTCTTCATCGTGAGCATCGTGCTCGCCGCCGTCGTGGGCGGCGTCGTCGGGGCCCTGGCCGACGGCGACGAGGTCGAGCAGAACCTCCGCAGCGTGGGCATCCCGACGGCCTGGGACCAGGTCGAAGACGTCGCCCTCGGCGGCGCCATCCTCTCCGTGGTCGCCGTGCTGCTCGGCTCGCTGCTGGGTGGCGCCCTCGGTGAGCGGTGGCACTCCAAGCTCGCCCGTCGGGTCGCCGACCCCGAGATCGGCCCCGCCGCCGATGCTCGCCGCCGGGCCGACGAGGAGGCGGCAGAGCGCCACGACCGGATCGACCGGGACAGCGCTCTGCACCGGGACCTCGACCACGACGGCGTCGATGATGACCGGGACATCGACCTTCGGGAGGACGAACCCCGCTACACGGCCGCCGAGTGGCGCGAGCGGGACAGCAGTCTTCGCCAGTGAGGATGCGCCGACCGGTCGGCCTGTCAGGCGCCGGCCGGTCGGAGCCCGCCCTCAGTCGGCCAGCTCGGGCAGGTCCCGGTAGTGGTCGAGGGCCTCGGGGTTGGCCAGCGCCTCCACGTTCCGCACCGGCTCGCCGTGGATGACGGCGCGCACGGCCAGCTCGGTGATCTTGCCGCTGCGGGTGCGGGGGATCTCGGCGACGGCGACGACCTTGGCGGGCACGTGGCGGGGCGTCGTGTTCTCCCGGATGCGGCGGCGGATGCGGTCCCGGAGGTCGTCGTCGAGGGTTGCGCCCTCCCGGAGGACGACGAACAGCACGATGCGGGTGTCGCCGGCATGGTCCTGGCCGACGGCGAGGGACTCGGCCACCTCGGGCACCTGCTCGACCTGGCGGTAGATCTCCGCGGTGCCGATCCGCACGCCGCCGGGGTTCAGCGTGGCGTCGGAGCGCCCGAAGATGACCAGCCCGCCGTGCTCGGTCCACTGGGCGAAGTCGCCCTGGTGCCAGGCCCCAGGGATGCGCTCGTAGTAGGCGGTCCGGTAGCGGCTGCCGTCGTCGTCGCCCCAGAACCCCAGCGGCATCGAGGGGAACGAGTTGCGGCAGACCAGCTCGCCCTTCTCGCCGGGTAGCAGCGACGCGCCACCCTCGTCGACGACGTCGATGTCGAGGCCGAGGGCCGGGCGCTGGATCTCGCCCCGGTGCACGGGCCCGGTCGGGTCACCCGCCACCAGGCAGCCGCACAGGTCGGTGCCGCCCGAGATCGACGCCAGGTGGACGTCGACCTTGACGTGCTCGTACACCTCGTCGAACCCCTCGGGCACCAGCGGCGAGCCGGTCGAGGTGATCGTGCGGATCGAGGTCAGATCATGCGTGTCGATGGGCCGGAGTCTCATCTTGGCGAGGGCGTCGATGAACTTGGCCGAGGTGCCGAACAGCGTGACGCCCTGCTCGTCGGCCAGGTCGAAGAGGGCCGACGGCGGGTGCGACGGCGACCCGTCGTACAGGATCAGGGTCGCCCCGGAGGCCAGCCCGGAGGCGAGCCAGTTCCACATCATCCAGCCCGCGGTCGTGAAGTAGAAGACCCGGTCGCCGGGCCGGACGTCGCAGTGGAGCTGGTGCTCGACCAGGTGCTTGAGCAGCACGCCACCCGTGCGATGGACGATGGCCTTCGGCATGCCCGTCGTCCCGGACGAGTAGAGGACGTACCAGGGGTGGTCGAAGGGATGACGCTCGAGGGACAGCTCGGCGTCGGCGTGGGCCGCCAGCACATCGGGCCAGGCGTCGGTCCCCTCGGGCACGGGCGACCCGAGGTACGGGACCACGATCGTGCGCCGGACACCGGGCAGGCCGGCGCGGATCTCGGCCAGACGGGGCAGACAGTCGTTCACCTTCCCGCCGTAGACGTAGCCGTCGGCGGCGACCAGCACGGTGGGCTCGATCTGGCCGAAGCGGTCGAGGACGCCCGCGGTGCCGAAGTCGGGCGACGTGGAGGAGAACGTCGCCCCGACTGCCGCCGTGGCCAGCATGGTCACGATCGTCTCGGGGATGTTGGGCAGCCAGGCCGCAACCCGGTCCCCCGGGCCGACCCCGGTCTGCCCCAACGCTGCCGCCAGCGCGGCGACCTGCGCCCGCAGCTCGTCCCACGACACGGTCCGGCGCCGACCGTCCTCCCCTGCCTCGACCAGCGCGTCGCCCGGCCCGGTGGTGGCCAGGAAGGTCTCGACCACGTTCAACCGCGCGTCCGGGAAGAACCGGGCGTCGGCCAGCGAGGCACCGCGCTCGACCACGGTGTCGCCCCGCTCCCCCACCACACCGCAGAGGTCCCAGGCGGCGGCCCAGAACGCCGCCGGCTCGTCGACCGACCAGTGGTGCAGAGCCTCGTAGCCCTCGTGGCCGACGGTCTCGGCGAACGCCGTCAGCCGGGCGGCGCGCACGCGCTCGGTCGACGGTGTCCACAGGGGCGTCACCCGCCGATTCTCACCCGGATCCGGGAGCGCCTCAACGGCTGTCCTACGGTGCGGCGGATGTCGAGACGGCGACAGGTCGCATGGTTGGTCGCGATGGCGGCTGCGCTCACGATCACCTCGAGCCCGGACGGGGCCCAGGCCACGGCCCAGGACCAGACGGCGATCGCCGGCACCCTCACGGTGGAGGTCGACGACCAAAGGGAGCCGGTCCCGGGTGTCGAAGTCGAGGTCACCAGTGGCGAGGGCACCGACGTCGGCAGTGATGAGTCCGACGAGGACGGGGAGGTGTTCATCGAGCTGCCAGGGCCCGGCGACTACGTCGTCACCCTCGACACCGAGACGCTGCCCGACGGCATCGACCTCCGCGACCCGGAGCGGTCCTTCTTCGAGGTCGACGTCGACCCCGGGCAGGTCCAGCAGGTGCTGTTCGCGCTGACCACCGAGGACGCCTCAGCCACCACGACGACATCGGTAGCGGACACGGACGACGCCGAGACGACCGACGACGAAGACTCGTCGACGGGCCTGCTCGTGATCGTCGCCGTGGTGCTCGTGGTCGGAGGGGTCGTCCTTCTCCTGCTCGTACGTCGCTCGGCGGCACGCCCCAAGCACTTCTGAGAGCTCCGCCTAGTCCTCGTCCTGCTGGCGGACGACCAAGACCGGGCAGGGGGCGTTGCGCACGAGGTGCTCGGACACCGAGCCGAGGAAGACCCGCTTCAGCCGACCCTTGCCCTGGGAGCCGACGACGATCACCGTCGCTCCCACGTCGCCGGCGTGGAGGACCAGCTCGATCCCGGGCTCGCCCATCAGGACCACCCGCTCGGCGTCGCCCAGCCCGAGGGTGGCCACCGCGGCGTCGAGGATCTCCTCGCCCGCCGCTTGGCTCTGCTCCTCGACGGCGACCATCTCGTCGGGCGACATGGCGCCACCGGCCATGCCGCTGACGCCGGTGACCATCGTCGGGTCGACCCCGGCGACCACGGTCGCCACGATCGTCCGCCCCGGAGCCAGGCGCTCCAGGCCGGTCTCCGCGGCGTGGATCGACGCCTCGGATCCGTCGACGCACAGCAGCACGACCTGGTCCATGACCGGCGCCCCGCTCAGAGTCGGTCCACGATCGCCTGGGCGAACTCCGAGCACTTGACCTCGGTGGCCCCGTCCATCAGGCGGGCGAAGTCGTAGGTGACGATCTTGTCGCCGATGGTCGCCTCGAGGGCGCGGACGATGTCGTCCGCGGCGTCCTGCCAGCCGAGGTGCTCGAACATCATCACGCCCGAGAGCAGCACCGAGCCGGGGTTCACCTTGTCCTGGCCGGCGTACTTGGGAGCGGTGCCGTGCGTCGCCTCGAAGATGGCGTGGCCGCTGACGTAGTTGATGTTGCCGCCGGGGGCGATGCCGATGCCGCCGACCTGGGCGGCGAGGGCGTCGGAGACGTAGTCGCCGTTCAGGTTCATGGTGGCGATGACGTCGTACTCGTCGGCCCGGGTGAGGATCTGCTGGAGGAAGGCGTCGGCGATGGAGTCCTTGGCCAGGATCTTGTCGCCCGGGTCCCCGCCACAGTCGTCCCAGCCGACGGCGACGTCGCTGAACTCCTCCTTGACCAGCTCGTAGCCCCAGTCCCGGAAGGCACCCTCGGTGAACTTCATGATGTTGCCCTTGTGGACGAAGGTGACCGACTTCCGGCCGCGGCTCGACCGCGTAGTTCAGGGCGGCGCGCTGGAGGCGCTGTGAGCCCGTCTTCGAGATCGGCTTGATGCCGATGCCCGAGTCCTCCCGGATGTTCCAGTCGTAGGCGTCGTGGAGGAACTCGAGGAGCTTCTTCACCTCGGGGGTGCCGGACTGGAGCTCCTTGCCGGCGTACACGTCCTCGGTGTTCTCCCGGAAGATGACCATGTCGATCTTCTCGGGTGCCTTGACCGGCGAGGGCACGCCCTGGAACCAGCGCACGGGGCGCAGGCAGACGTAGAGGTCGAGGATCTGCCGAAGCGCCACGTTCAGCGAGCGGATGCCGCCGCCCACCGGGGTCGTCAGCGGCCCCTTGATCCCGATCAGGTGGTCGCGGAAGGCGTCGACCGTCGCCTCCGGCAGCCAGTCGCCGGTCTCGTCGAAGGCCTTCTGCCCGGCGAGGACCTCCTTCCAGGCGATCGTCTTCCCGTGCTTGGCCGCCGCGGCGTCCAGCACCAGCTGGGCCGCCGGCCAGATGTCGACGCCGGTCCCGTCGCCCTCGATGAACGGGATGATCGGCTCGTCGGGAACCTGCAGGGTGCCGTCAGCTGCGGCGGTGATCTTCTCGGCCATAGAGGCCGGAGGCTACCGGCCTGGCCGGAGCGCGCTTCAGGTGAAGTGGGCCTGGGGCTCAGATCTCCAGCTCGGCCAGGACTCGCTTCGCGGCGTCGGCCCGGTTGAGGACGTAGAGGTGGATGCCGGGGACACCGGCCGCGAGGAGGCGCTCGCAGAGGAGGGTGCCGGCGTCGACGGCGCAGTCGATGACCGACTCCTGGCTCTCGCACGGCGTCCAGGCGCTCGTCGAGGTCGGCGGGGACCTTGGACTCGTTCATGGCCGACATGCGGCGCAGGCCGCCGGGGTCACGGAAGAGCATGACGCCGGGGAGCACGGGCGTGTGGCAGCCGAGGTCGGCCAGCTCCTCGACCATGAGCAGGTAGTCGTTGGGGTCGAAGAAGAAGTTGGAGACGCCGAAGTCGGCCAGCTGCAGCTTCTCGGCGAGGTACCGCCGGTCGGATCTCGCGGTCCGCGGAGCGGGGGTGCAGCTCGGGCTGGGTGGCGACGCCGATCGAGAAGTCGGCGCCGTGGCTGCGGACCAGCTCGACCAGCTCGCAGGCGTAGGTGAACTCGCCGCCGGGGTCGCTGCCGTCGGCCGGTGGGTCACCGGCCAGGGCCAGGATGTTCTCGACCCCGGACTCGGCGTACTGGTCGAGGAGCTTCTTGACCTCGTCGTTGGTGTGCCCCACGCAGGTCAGGTGGGCCATGACCGGGAAGTCGTGCTCCGGTTCATGCCGATGACCAGGTCCCGGGTCAGGTCCCGGGTGCTGCCGCCGGCGCCGTAGGTGACCGACATGAAGCTGGGGTGCAGCGGCGCCAGCTCGTCGACGGCGGCCTTCAGGTTGCGCCAGGCCGACGTCGGTCTTGGGCGGGAAGAACTCGAAGGAGAGCGTCCGGCCCTGGTCCAGGAGGTCGCGGATCTTCGCCATGGCTGATCGAGGCTACCGCTGCCTACCCGCTAGTAGCCCGGCGTTCCGCGGCCTCGACGGTGTTCACGAACAGCATCGCCCGGGTCATCGGGCCGACCCCGCCGATGCGGGGCGACAGCCAGCCGGCGACCTCGGCCACCTCGTCGGCCACGTCCGACAGCAGCTTCTTGCCCTCGAAGCTGACGCCGGCGGCCACGACGGCGGCACCGGGCTGCACCATGTCCGAGGTGATCATCCCCGGTGAGCCGGCGGCGGCCACGAGGATGTCGGCCTGGCGCGTGAGCTCGCCGATGTCGGCCACGCCGGTGTGGACGACGGTGACGGCGGCGTTGGCGTCGGGCCGCTTGAGCGACAGCAGGTTGGCCAGGGGCCGGCCGATGGTCAGGCCCCGCCCGACGATCACGACGTGGCGGCCGGCGATGGGCACGTCGTAGTGCCGACAGCAGGCGCTGGATCCCGTGCGGCGTGCACGGCAGCGGGCCGTCACTGCCCATGACCAGCTTGCCCGAGGTTGACCGGGTGCAGGCCGTCGACGTCCTTGGCCGGGTCGACGCGCAGCAGGTGGGCCTCGTAGTCGAAGCCGGGCGGGAACGGGTACTGGCAGAGGTAGGCGTCGACCGCAGGGTCGGCGTTCCACCGGTCGATCACCGCATCGATCTCGGCCGGGTCGACGTCGGCGGGCAGGTGTTCGTCGAAGCGAGGCGATGCCCAGCTCGGCGGCGTCCTCGTGCTTCATGGCGACGTAGCGGGCACTCGGCGCGTCGTCACCGACCAGCAGGGTCCCCAGCCCCGGCGTGATGCCCTGCGCCGTCAAGGCCTCGATGCGGCCGACGAGGTCGGCCTTGATCTCCCCGGCGACCCGTTCCCCGTCGAGCACGATCGCCGTCATCGACCGCTCCCCTCGAACTGGCCTCTGATTCGCCGGTCATAGGCGGCACATCGGAGGCCAGTTCGCACGACGGCGGACTGGCCTCTGATTCGCCGGTCAGAGGCGGCACATCGGAGGCCAGTTCGAGGGGGCATCAGTGCCGGAAGTGGCGCTCGCCGGTGAAGACCATGGCCAGGCCCTGCTCGTCGGCGGCGGCGATGACCTCGTCGTCGCGGATCGAGCCGCCGGGCTGGATGACCGCCGTGGCGCCGGCGTCGGCGGCCCCGTCGAGGCCGTCGGGGAAGGGGAAGAAGGCGTCGGAGGCGTAGGCGCCGCCCTCGGCCCGGCCGTCGGCCTTCTCGGCGGCGATGCGCGCCGGCGTCGCGCCGGTTCTGCTGGCCGGCGCCGATGCCGACGGCCTGCGCCGTCCTTCACCAGCACGATGGCGTTCGAGCCGACCCGGGCGACGAGCCGCCAGGCCAGCTCGAGGTCCCGCCACTCGTCCTCGGTCGGCGCCCGGCTTGGTGACGACGCGTCCATGTCGACGCGGTCGACGGTGACCGGGTCCGGGGTCTGGACCAGGAAGCCGCCGTCGATGGTCCGCAGCTGCAGGCCGGGCGGGCCCGGCGGCGGCGCCTCCAGGACCCGCAGGTTCTTCTTGGCCGTCAGCACCTCGAGGGCGCCGTCTTCGTAGGCCGGGGCGACCACGACCTCGGTGAAGACGGGGGCCAGCGCCTCGGCCAGGCCGACCGGCATCGGCTGGTTCACGGCCACGATGCCGCCGAAGGCCGACACCGGGTCGCACTCGTGGGCGCAGCGCGTAGGCCGTGCGTGAGGTCGTCGGCCACTGCGGCGCCGCAGGGGTTGGCGTGCTTGATGACGACCGCCGCCGGCCCGTCGCCCAGCTCGTGGACCAGCCGCCAGGCCGCCTCGGCGTCGTAGAGGTTGAGGTACGAGAGCTCCTTGCCGCCGTGCTGGACGGCGTCGTCCCACCAGCTGCGGCCTGCCCGCCAGCCGGTAGCGGGCGCCGACCTGGTGGGGGTTCTCGCCGTAGCGCAGGTCCTGGGCCCGATCGAGCGGCGAGGTGCAGGGTCGGCGGGAGGGGGTCGGTCGGCGGGCCCAGCGTCGGCGGGCTCGTCGAACCAGGCGACGATGGCGGCGTCGTAGGCGGCGGTGTGGGCGAAGGCGGCCCGGGCCAGCCGCCGCCGGGTGTCGTCGCTCAAGGCGCCGTCGGCCTCGCAGCTCGGCGAGCACGTCGCCGTACGCGGCGGGGTCGACGACGATGCCGACGTGGGCGTGGTTCTTGGCCGCCGCCCGCACCATGGTCGGCCCGCCGATGTCGATCAGCTCGATCGCCGGGGTCGCTGGTGAACGGGTAGAGGTTGGCGACGACGAGGTCGATGGGCGTGATGCCCCGGGCCTCCAGGTCGGCCACGTGGTCGGGGTTCGAGCGGTCGGCCAGGATCCCGCCGTGGATCTTGGGGTGGAGGGTCTTGACCCGGCCGCCGAGCATCTCGGGCGCGTCGGTGACGGCCGCCACCTCGACGACCGGCAGCCCGGCGGCGGCGATGGCCGTGGCCGTGCCGCCGCTGGACACCAGCTCCCAGCCGAGGTCGACGAGGCCCTTGGCCAGGTCGACGACGCCGGTCTTGTCGTACACGGAGACGAGAGCTCGCACGTTCGTCCTTCGGGTCAGGGGGTGGGCAGGACCAGGTCGCCGGCGACGACGGCGGCGAGCGTGTCCGGGTAGAGGCGGCGCTCCACGGCCTTGATGCGCTCGTGGAGCGAGTCGACGGTGTCGTCAGGCAGGACGGGCACGGCCTCCTGGGCCACGATCGGCCCGGCGTCGACCTCGACGGTGGCCACGTGCACCGTGCAGCCGGTCACCTTCACGCCGTAGGCCAAGGCGTCCTCCACAGCGTGCCACCCGGGGAACGACGGGCAGGAGGGCGGGGTGGGTGTTCAGGATCCGGCCGGCGTAGGAGTCGAAGACGAGGCCGTCGAGGATCGTGCCGAACCCGGCCATGGCGACGAGGTCGACATCGGCGTCGTCGAGGGCGGCGACCACGCGCTTCGTGTAGGCGGCGCGGTCGAAGGTCGGGGCCGAAGTCATCCCGTTCGACGACTGTGGCGGTGACCCCGGCCCGGGCGGCGACCTCGGTGGCGCCGCACGGACGGTCGACCACGACGACGACGATCGGCAGCGAGCGATCGAGCATCGCCTCGAGGATCGACCCGCTCGCCCGAGGCCAGCACACCGACGCGCACGATCGGAACCTACCAGCGCGCCTCGGGCCCTCCGGGTGGCGCATCGGCGCGGCGGCGTCGTCTAGGTTGACGCCGCACCTACGTCACGTCGCACCGGGAGGCAACGTGGATCTCAACAAGCTGTCATTGGGCGACAAGCTCGCCGGAGGGGCAGGCATCCTGCTCGTCATCGGGCTGCTGTTCCTGCCCTGGCACAAGATCGACTTCGGTGGCTTCGAGGTCGGGGGTGTCGACGTCGAAGGCGAGTCGGTCACCCGGACGGCGATCCAGTCACCGAACTCGTTCTGGGGAATCCTCGCCCTGCTGCTCACGATCGCCATCGTGGCCGTGATCATCCTGCGCAAGCTCACGTCGGTGGAGCTGCCGTCGCTCGGCGGGGGCACGGTCAGCTGGAGCGACGTCACGTTCTTCGCCACGATCGCCGTCGGCGTGCTGCTGCTGCTGAAGCTGATCGTCGAGACCGACGCCCTCGGTTGGGGCATGTGGCTCGACCTGATCTTCGCCGGCGTCATGATCTACGGCGGCTTCCTGATCAAGCAAGAGGGCGATGTCGTCGCCCCCGGCACGCCGGGCACGCCCGGCCAGCCGCCGCAGACCTTCTAGGACCGCACGACGTACCGACGACCCCGTCGCCTCCGGGCGGCGGGGTCGTTGCGCGTCCAGGCCCCCCTCAGAGGGCGGCGACGACCGAGGCCATGAGCTCGCCGGCCTCGGTGGGGTTCTCGCCGACCTCGGCCCCCGCCTTGCGCAGGGCGGCCATCTTGGCCTCGGCCGTGCCCTTGCCCCGGCTGACGATGGCGCCGGCGTGGCCCATCTTCTTGCCGGGGGGTGCGGTGACGCCGGCGATGTAGGCGACGACGGGCTTCGACATCGACGAGGCGATGAACTCGGCGGCCTCCTCCTCGGCCGACCCGCCGATCTCGCCGATCATCATGACGGCCTTCGTATCGGGGTCGGCCTCGAAGCGCTCCAGGCAGTCGATGAACGACGTCCCGGGGACGGGGTCGCCACCGATGCCGACGCAGGTGGTCTGGCCGATGCCCTTCTGGGTGAGCTCGTGCAGGGCCTGGTAGGTGAGGGTGCCGGAGCGGCTGACGATGCCGACCGGTCCCCCGCCCTTGGCGATCTCGCCGGCGGTGATGCCGATGTTGCACTTGCCGGGGCTGATGATCCCGGGGCAGTTGGGGCCCAGCAGCTGGACGTCGGGGTGGTCCCGCTTCAGCACGTTGAAGAAGCGGGCCTCGTCCTGGGCGGGGACGCCCTCGGTGATGACCACGATCAGCTTCACGCCGCCCTCGGCGGCCTCGTACACGGCGTCCTCGACCCCGGGGGCCGGGATGAAGATGCACGAGGCGTCGGCGCCGGTCTCGGCCACGGCCTCGCCGACCGTGGCGAGGACGGGGATGCCGTCCACGTCGGTGCCGGCCTTCTTCGGGTTCGTTCCGGCGACGACCTGCGTGCCGTAGTCCCGGTTGCGGAGCCCGTAGAAGCGACCGTTCGACCCGGTCAGACCCTGGTAGACGACCTTGGTGGTCTCGTCGACGAAGATCGCCATGTCAGTTCCCCTTCGCTGCGAGCTCGACGGCGGTGGCGGCGGCCTCGAGCATGGTGGGCTTCGAGATCAGGCTGTCGGAGGTGTGCTCGGCCAGGATCGCCCGGCCCTCCTCGGCGTTGGTCCCGTCCAGGCGGATGACGATCGGTGACTCGATGTGGACCTTGCCCAGGGCCTGGACGATGCCGTTGGCCACCTCTTCACCGCGGGTGATGCCCCCGAAGATGTTGATGAAGATGGACCGGACCTTCTCGTCGTTGTTGATGACCTCGAGGGCGCCCGCCATCACGTCGGCGTTGGCCCCACCCCCGATGTCGAGGAAGTTGGCCGGATCGCCCCCGACCTGGCTCACGACGTCCACGGTGGCCATGGCCAGGCCCGCGCCGTTGGCGATGATGCCGACGCTGCCGTCCAGGCCGACGTACTGCAGGCCCTTCTCGTGGGCGGCCTGCTCCCGGTCGTCCCGGACCTGGGTCTTCTCGTACTCGTCCCACTCGTGGCGGAAGTCGGCGTTGTCGTCCAGGGTCACTTTGGCGTCCAAAGCATGGACCCGGCCGTCGGGGGTGAGGATCAGCGGGTTGATCTCACAGAGGTCGGCATCGCCTTCGGTGAAGGCGGTGTAGAGCTTGCGGAGGATGTCCACCGCACCGTCGGTGGCGTCGGGGTTGAGCTTCGCCGCCTCGACCCAGGCCCGGGCTTCGGCCTCGGACAGGCCCTCGGCGGGGTCGACGTGGATCTTGGCGATGGCATCGGGGTCGGTGTCCGCCACCTCCTCGATGTCGACACCCCCCTGGGCGCTGAGCATCCCCAGGTGCTTCTTGGCCGAGCGGTCCAGCGTGAAGCTGGCGTAGTACTCCTCGGCGATGTCCGAGGCGGCCTCGATCCACACGACCTCGACGGTGTGGCCCTTGATGTCCATCCCCAGGATGGCGGTGGCGTGCTCACGGGCCTCGTCGGCGCTGTTGGCCAGCTTGATGCCGCCCGCCTTGCCCCGTCCGCCGACCTGGACCTGGGCCTTCACGACCACCGGATAGCCGAGGCGGTCGGCGGCAGCCACGGCGTCGTCCACAGCGGTGACGGCCTCGCCCGGGCTCACCGGGATGTCGAACGAGGCGAAGAACTGCTTGCCCTGGTACTCGAAGAGATCCACGAAAGGTCAACCTACAGATCGCTTGTTCCCCCGAGGGAATCGCGCCCCGGCGGCCGCTGGTGAGGCGTCTCGGCCGGTCGACAATCGCCGCCTCTACCCTGCTGCGGCGTGAACCGGCCATCCATCTGGATCCTCGGGGGGATCTTCCTGATCGTGCTCGGCATCTGCATCGCCGGGGCCGTGCTGGCCATCGCCTCCAACGATCCCGACGTCGAGGTGAACCTGGGCGACGACGAGTTCGAGCTCGAGGACGTCGACGGCGCGGCGGAGCGGATCGCCGAGGACGGCCCCGACATCTTCCCCGACCCCACCGGTGGGAACCGGCCGATCATGGTCAACCACCTCGGCGACGACCCGGAGACCGGCTGGGTGGCCGTCCTGGCCATCGCCCCGGACACCGAGTCGTGCATCGTCCAGTGGGACGCCGACGACGAGGTCTTCCGAGACTGCGAAGGCGACACCTACCCGCCCGACGGCGAGGGCCTCGAGCAGTTCCCCACCCGGGTGGAGGGCGACTCCCTCTACGTGGACCTCGGCCGCGGCCCGTCCAACGACCCGACCACCACGACCACCACCGTCCTGGTCACCGGCAACGGCTGACCCGGGTTCTGGCACCGGATCCGGTGGTCAGGGCAACGGAATCCGGTGCCAGAAGGGGGGATCGTTCAGCCCACCGCGTTGGCGTAGGGGTCCCACGCGGCGGGTGCCCCGGCCAGGTGCCGGCTCGAGGCGGGCGATCAGGTCGGCCCGCTCCAGCCCGGACTCGTCGCCCTCGACCAGCGTCAGCTGGGGCGACAGGTCGTCCGGGGCGTCGGCGACCCAGCGGGCGCTGGCGGGCTCGGCGGCGGTGAGCTCGTCGGCCAGCGGGCGCAGGTCCACCCGGGGCTGGGGACGACGGGACCGGTACTGCACCCACGTCTCGTAGCGCTGCACGACCTTGTAGTGACGCCCCCGCACCAGCAGGAGGGTGAAGTGGTCGGTGGCGTTGTTCACCGCCATCGGGTGGATGCCTTCGAAGCGCTGGTGGCCGAACCGGTGCCCCCACCACTGCTGGTGGGCGTCGCGGAAGTCGACGACGGCGAGGTCCACCGACGGGTCCTCCCGGACGACCACCTCGCCCGACGCGAGGGCGGCCAGGCTGCCGGTGAGCTGTTCGTCCTCCTCGGCCCACAGGTCGCGCCACGGGTCGACGTCGTCGACCAAGGCGGGCAGGAGCCGCAGCAGGTGCTCGTAGAGGACGGCGTCGGCGTCGTCACCGAGGGGGGCCAGCGGCGACCGTTCCCGATCGACGAAGCCGGCGATGGTCATGGATGCCCGCGCCGCCGAGCGGTCCCGGAACGTGCCGAAGTCGCCGGCGGCGGCGAGGTCCTCGAGGAAGGCCCGGTGGGCCAGGGCGTGCTCGGGGTCGCTGAGGGCGTGGACCGACACCAGGCCGTCCTGGTCGAGGTGGTTGTTGGTCACGACCTCGGCGTCGCCGTGGCGGTCGGCACCCAGGTCGAGGTACCGGAACGCCATCTCGGCGGAGAGGTCGGCTTCGGTGCCGGGCGGCACCGGGATGCCCGGCCAGTGGGTCAGGCAGAGGACGGTTCCGGCGTTGGGCGAGCCGTCGACGACCACGTTGGGGAGGTCCGCCGCCTCCTCGTAGGGCTCGTAGCGCAGCATCTCGCCGACGGTAGGACCTCGAGCGGGGTTGAGGTCAAGGGTTCCACGCGTGGCATCGGTCACGACCTGGATACCGACGGGCTGGCTCAGTCGAACAGGGCCAGCAGCTCCTGGCGGCGGACCTTCTGGGTCCCCGTCTTCGGCAGTTCGTCGACCACGACGACGCGCCGCGGGACCTTGTGGTCCGACAGGCGCTCGTCGACCCAGGCCACCAGGTCGTCAGGGCCGGTCGCCGCGCCCTCGGTCAGGCACACCGCCGCCACCGGCACCTCGCCCCGCTTCGGGTCGGGTGCCCCCGTCACGCCGGCCTCCACGACGTCGGGATGCTCCTCCAGGGCCGCCTCCACCTCGCGGGCGTAGACCGTGTAGCCCCCGTTCAGGATCACGTCCTTCTTGCGGCCGGCGAAGACCGCGGTGCCGAAGAGCCCGCGTCGGGCCAGGTCCCCCGTGCGCACCCAACCGTCGTCGGTGAGCAGCTCCTTGGTCGCCTCCGGCGAGCCCCAGTAGCCGTCGACCGGGTCCCGGCCGCGCACCCACAGCTCACCCTCCTGGCCGGGGCCGACGGGCGTCCCGTCCTCGCCGGTGACCTGGAACCGGTAGCCGGGCAGCGGGATCCCCAGCGAGTCGCCGAGCCCCACCCCGAGCATGGGCGGGCTGATCTTGGTGGCCACGCCGCCGCCGGTCTCCACCATCCCGTAGCCCTCGATGAAGGCGGCCTCGCCGACGGGCCCGACCACGGGGAGGGTGGCGGTGGCGCCGTACCCCTTGAACCGGCGAGCGAGGTCGCCGGGCATGGCGTCGGCTCCGGAGATCCAGACCCGCACCGACGTGAGGTCACGGTCGGCGGCACCAGCCTCCTCGAGCAGCCGGTACATGGCGGGCACGCCCACGAAGACCGAGCTCCGACGTGACTCGATGGTGTCGAGGATCCGCTCGGCCTTGAACCGGGTCAGGAACCACACCGGGACGCCGCCCGCTGCCAGGGCGACGAGGACGCTGAACCCCATGATGTGGGCGATCGGGAGGCTGACGACCGCCTCGTCGTCCCGCCCGAGGCCAGGCCGCAGGGCGGCGGCCGCCACCGGCCCGAGCACCGCCCGGTGCGACAGCGTCACCCCCTTCGGCTTGCCCGTGGTCCCGGAGGTGTAGAAGAGCATCGCCGTGTCCGAGGCGTCCCCGGCCCGGGATTCGCCCAGCGGCGCACCGCCCTCCAGCTCGGCCACATCCCGTACGACGACCGCCGCCTCCGCATCAGCGATCACGTGGGTGATCTCCCCGGCCCTCATGCGGGAGTTCACGGGGACGGCGACGGCCCCGGCCCGGCAGGCGGCCAGGCAGACCAGGAACTGGTCGTAGTCGTTGCCGGTCGCCACCACGACCCGGTCCCCCGGCGACACCTGCGGCGCCAACGCCCCGGCGAAGATGTCGACCCGCTCCGCCCCCTCCGCCTGCGTCAGCGAGGCCCCGTCAGCAACCTCGACGAGCCGGGCGTCCCCCCGCACGAGCGCCGACTCCTCGAGGAACGCGCCGAGCGTCGTCCCGCGAAGCAAGCGCCCGCGCGCCAGCAGCTTCGAAGGGGAGATCACCAACGGACAGTACCCAGACGTGTCAGCGCATAGGACGTGAGCGCACAGGGGCGGCTTGGCCGCTCCGGCGGGGCCCGCACCCCGCGGAGCAGCGCAAGCTCGCCGGCGGAAGCTCTGCTTCCGACGGCGAAACCCGATCAACCCGGGGGAGGCTGGGTGACCGGAGGAGTGCCGGGCGCCTGGCCGGTCGGCCACGGCGAGCCCGTGACCACACCGCCGCCGTACTGCTGGTACACGGCCGACGCGTTGGTCTGCATCATCGAGTCGACGCTCGTCTGCATCGACGTGAACCAGCGCCCGATGTAGATGAACAGCGCGGCGCAGGGCAGGAAGGTGACCGCCAGGAACAGGGACGTCGTCCGCACGGTGTCGAGGTCGCTGTCGTCGACGATCTCGGCCGCCTCGTCGTTGAAGCTGCTGGTCGACGGGCTGAACGTGTCGAGGAACGTCTCCGCCGCCCACTCGTCGGCCCCGGGCACGACGGCCACCGCCAGCGAACCCAGGCCGATGACCAGGAAGAGCAGGGCCCCGAGGTACATGCACCACTTTCCGACCGCCATTGCCCCAGAGGACCATGGCATCGCCGGGGACCTCCTGAGTAGCACCTACTCAAATCCGCTGGGCCTGCGGCTCAGCCCACCTTGTCCAGCGGTGCCCAGGCCAACAGGAGGCGCTTCTCGCCGATGTCGGGGAAGCGCACGACGGCCTCGGTCTTGTCCCCCTGGCCCTCGATGTCCAGGATCACGCCCTCGCCCCACTTGGCGTGGCGGACGTCGTCGCCGATGCGCAGGCCGAGCGACTCGGCCCCCGAGGGCATCGGGCCCTTGGGGGTGAGGGCCTGCTCGACGATCCGGTCCCGGCCGGCGCCGAGGTCACGGTCGCGACCGCTCTCCCACCGCGACGAGCCCGCAGCGCGGCGGCTCCCCCGTCGGTTGCCCTCGACCGACTCGACCAGGTGGCCGGGGATCTCGTCGAGGAAGCGGCTGGGCGGGTTGTACTGCGTCGATCCGTAGAGCATCCGGCTCCACGCGTGGGTGAGGTGCAGGCGCTGCTGGGCCCGGGTGAGGCCGACATAGGCGAGGCGGCGCTCCTCCTCCAGCTCGTCGGGATCGCCCATGGAGCGCAGGTGCGGGAAGACCCCGTCCTCCAGACCGACCAGGAACACGGCCGGGTACTCGAGCCCCTTGGCCGAGTGCAGGGTCATGAGGACGACGGCGGAGTCCTCCTCGTCGAGGCTGTCGGTGTCGGACACCAGGCCGACCTGCTCGAGGAAGTCGTCGACCGACTCGAAGTCCCTGGCCACCCCGACCAGCTCGGACAGGTTCTCCAGCCGCCCCTCGGCCTCGATGCTGCGCTCGGCCTCGAGCTCGGCGGTGTAGCCGCTGCGCTCCAGGACCGCCTCCATCAGCGCGCCGGGACCCTGGTCGACGACGTCGGCCAGCTCGTCAAGGAACTCCACGAAGGACGCGATCCCCCGCACCGCCCTGCCCGTGACCCCGGCCTCGTCCTGGCGGCGTAGGGCGTCGATGAAGGCGACGCCGTTGGTGTTGGCCCACGAGTCGAGGCGGCCGATGGTGGCGTCGCCGATGCCCCGCCGGGGGACGTTGAGGATGCGCTTCACGCTGACCTCGTCGATCGGGTTCACCACCGCCTTCACGTAGGCCACGGCGTCCTTCACCTCACGCCGGTCGTAGAAGCGGGTGCCGCCGATGACCTGGTACGGGATGCCCACCCGCATCAGGTGCTCCTCGATCACGCGGCTCTGGGCGTTGGCCCGGTAGAAGACGGCGAGGTCGCCCCAGCGGAAGTTCTCCTGGTCGTGCAGGTCCTGGAGGCGGTTGGCCACCCACTGGGCCTCGTCGGTCTCGTCGTCGGCGTGGTAGCGGACGATCATCTCGCCGTCGCCCTGGTCCGACCAGAGGTCCTTGGGCTTGCGCCCGAAGTTGTTGGCGATGACCGCGTTGGCGGCGTCGAGGATGCGCTGGGTGGAGCGGTAGTTCTGGTCGAGGACGACGACGGTGGCGTCCGGGAACGCCTCCTCGAACTCGAGGATGTTGCGGATGTCGGCGCCGCGGAACTTGTAGATGGACTGGTCGGAGTCGCCGACGACGCAGACGTTGCGGTGCTCCTTGCCCAGCAGCACGATCATCTCGTTCTGGGCCCGGTTGGTGTCCTGGTACTCGTCGACCAGCACGTGCTCGAAGCGGCGCTGGTACTCGGCGAGGACGTCGGGCTCCTGCTGGAACAGCCGCACGGTCTGGACGAGCAGGTCGTCGAAGTCCATGGCGCCGGCCCGCTGCAGCCGGGACTGGTACTCGCGGTAGACGTCGGCGATCTTGCGCTCGGGCGGGGTGGTGACGAGACCGGCGTACTCGTCGACCGAGATGAGATCGTTCTTCGCCGCGCTCACGGCGGCGTGCACCGAGCGCGGCGTGAAGCGCTTCGGGTCGATGTTCAGGTCCCGCAGGACGTAGCCCGTGAGGCGGACGGCGTCGGCCTGGTCGTAGATGGTGAAGTTGGACGGGTAGCCCAGGTGGGCCGCCCCCCGGCGGAGGATGCGGACGCAGGCCGAGTGGAACGTCGACACCCACATCTTCTCGGCGACCGGGCCGACCAGGGCCCCGACCCGGGACTTCATCTCGGCCGCGGCCTTGTTGGTGAACGTGATGGCCAGCAGGCCGAAGGGCGAGACGCCGCGCTCCTCGATGAGGTAGGCGATGCGGTGGGTGAGCACCCGGGTCTTGCCCGAGCCGGCACCGGCGATGACCAGCAACGGCCCGTCGCCGTGCACCACGGCCTCCCGCTGCGAGGGGTTCAGGCCCTCCAGGAGGTCTTCGCGCGCCGCCACGCGCTCACCCTACCGACGGCCTGGGACAGCCCGCGGCACCCGTTCTGGCGCCTGATTGCGGTGCCCTGGCGCCACGATCAGGCGCCAGAACGATCGGAAACCGGTGCCAGAACGATCGGAAACCGGTGCCAGAACGAGGGGTTAGGTTCCGGCCGTGACGCACCCCCGGCCGTTCCGCTTCGGGCTGCAGGCGTCGGGGCCGATGACGGCCGGCGAGTGGGCCGAGCTGGCCCGCAAGGCCGAGGACCTCGGGTACTCGACGCTCACCTGCGCCGACCACCTCGACGACCAGTTCGCCCCGATCCCCGCCCTGGCCGCCGCCGCGGTGGCGACCACGACGCTGCGGCTCGGCACGCTGGTGCTGGCCAACGACTACCGCCATCCGGTCGTCGCCGCCAAGGACGCCGCCACGCTGGACCTCCTGTCCGACGGGCGGCTGGAGCTCGGGCTCGGGGCGGGCTGGATGACCTCGGACTACGAGGCCTCCGGCATCCCGCTGGACCCCGCCGGCGTGCGCATCGAGCGCATGGCGGAGGGCCTGGCCGTCATCACCGGCCTGTTCGCCGATGGCCCCCTGACCTTCGAGGGCGAGCACTACGTCGTCCGCGCCCTCGAGGGCTTCCCGAAGCCCGTCCAGCGGCCCCATCCCCCAATCGTCATCGGTGGCGGCGGCCCGAGGGTCCTGCGCTTCGCCGCCCAGCACGCCGACATCGTCGGGATCAACGTCAACCTGGCCGTCGGCGTCATCGACCAGCGGGCGGGCCCCAACGGCACCGAGGAGGCCACCCAGGCCAAAGTCGACCTGGTCCGGGAGGCCGCCGGCGACCGCTTCGACGACATCGAGCTCCAGGTCCGGGTCCACGCCGTCGTCGTCACCGACGACCGCCAAGGCATGGCCGAGCTCCTGGCCCCCGCCCTCGGCATCTCCCCCGCCGCCGCCCTCGCCAGCCCCCACGCCCTGGCCGGCACCCCCGACGAGATCGTCGACGACCTCCTCGCCCGCCGCGAACGCTGGGGCATCAGCTACCTGGGCGTCTCCATCGACGCCCTCGACGCCCTCGCTCCGGTGGTGGCGACGCTGGCCGGGACCTAGTCGGCGGCGGTGACCTCGACGCCGTCAGCCCAGAGGTGGAGGGTGTGCCCGTCCAGCCAGATCAGTGGCTGACCGAGCACGAAGTCGGCGAGCCACGCGTCGCCGTCCTCGACGTTGCCGTCGTCGTCGACGCAGGCGGACGCCTGGGTCATCGCGTTCGTGAACAGGAGGTGGCCTCGGTTGAACTCGACCGTCCCGGTCGTCATGGCACAGCCGATGCCGACGGTGAGACGGTCGTCGGCGAACTCGAAGGTCCGCTCCGTGACCAGCGAAGTCGTCGGTTGCCCCTCGACCTCCGTGATCCGGAAGGAGCGGCCATCCAGGTTCGGCACCCCGATGAAGTCGGGCGACACGGCGCCGAGGCGGATGACGTCGCCACCCCTGGTCAGCGTGAGCCGGTCGCCGGACAGCTCCGCCACCGGGTGGTCCTCCAGGAACGTCCTCACCCAGCGCTCCTGGGCCATCGGATGGCCGGGGCCGAAACAGGCGCCCGTGGTCGTGAAGTAGCCATCGTGGAGGTCGATGCGACCGCCATCCACCCCGAAGGAACCGCTGCTGTCGTTGCACCCCGAGGCGAAGGTGATCCCGCCAACGTCGAAGATGACCTCCACGTGGGTACCCGGGATCAGGTCGCGGCCGACGACCTCGGTCGACACGAACATCCGGCCGTTCAGGTCGTCCTCGGTGACGTCGGAGGCGGCGGCCTCCGAACAGGCCGCGGCCAGCAGGCCGACGGCGAGGAGCACGAGGAACCGGCGCACCCGTGCCCATCGGCGCCGCGGGAGTTCAGGGTGAGGTCGCGGCCCCGGTGGTGGACTCGCCGAGCATGGCACTGAGGCGGGACTCGGCTCGGCCGTACTTCTTGCGGTAGCCGCCGTGACGGTACGACTCGTCGAAGAGGTCGGACACGCCGCAGCCGGTGGTGAGGACACGGATGCCGGCGTCGTAGAGCTCGTCGATGAGGGCGACCAGCAGCAGCGCGTCACCCTGGTTGGTCACCGGAGCGAGGTTGCGGATGACGACGGTGTCGACGCTGTCGACCAGCGGGCCGTACTGGACCGGATGCACCTCGCGCAGGTGGGCCAGCAGGTCACCGAAGTAGTCCGTCGCGACGGTCGCCGGGTCCGTGTCGGCGAGGGCCCGGTCGACCTCGATGTCGGTCACGGTCTCCCGCAGCTCGGTCTGACGGGCCCGGACGTCCGGGCCGTCGATGCGCACGACGTCGAAGTGCTCGGCGATGGCGGCGATCTCGCGACGGAAGTCGTCGGCGTTGAAGCGGCCCTCCCCCAGTCGGTCGGGCAGCGAGTTGGACGTGGTCGCCACCCGGAGGTCGCCCGCGCCCAGGACCCGGCGCAGGAACGTGACGGTCATCAGCGTGTTGGCCACATCGTCCAGCTCGAACTCGTCGAGGCAGAGGAGGCGGTGCTTGCCGAAGGCCTCGACGGTGGCGTCCATGCCGATGAAGCCGATCAGAGCGGTCAGCTCGCCGAAGGTCAGGTAGGCGCCGGGGCCGGGGCTGGCGTGCCACAGAGCGGCGATCAGGTGCGTCTTGCCGACACCGAAGCTCCCGTCGAGGTAGAGCCCGGGGAGGCCGGTGTCGACGGCCCGCCGGCGGCCGAAGAAGCCGCGACCGCCCTCCTCGGCAGGCGTGGCCAGGGCGGCCACCCGGGCCAGCGCCTCCGCCTGGGAGGGGTGCTCGGGGTCGGGGATGAACGTGTCGAAGCGGACGTCGGCGAAGCGGCGGGGCGGCACGAAGCGGGCCAGGAGCTCGTCGCCGCCGAGCGACGGATGCAGGTCGACCAGGCGCACGAGGCCGAAACGCTACGCCGCGCTCGCCCAACCCTCGTTCTGGTGGCAGCCCTGTGTCACCCACGACACACCGCTGCCACCAGAACGGAAGCTCCGGGGGCGCCGACTCCTGTTCTGTGACCAGCCACGCCCTCCAGAGCGCGAAGCGCTGGTCACAGAACAGGGGTCGGGCATGATGGTTCCGTGCAGGTGACCGCCCGGATCGACTACGCCGTGCGGGCCCTGTTGGAGCTGGCCAGCTCGGATGCGGGCCGGGTGACCCGGGACGAGCTGGCCGACGCGCAGGACATCCCCCGCCGGTACCTGGAGAGCATCCTCCTCCAGCTCCGCCGTGAGGGCCTGGTCGTCGGGCAACGGGGCGCCACGGGCGGCTACCGGCTGGGTCGCCCGGCGGACCAGATCACCGTGGCCGACGTCTCCCGCGCCGTGGACGGACCCCTGGCCCTCGTGCAGGGCCAACGTCCCGAGCACATCGAGTACGAGGGCACCAGCCGCCATCTCGGCGAGCTGTGGGTCGGGCTGCGGGCGGCCGTGCGCTCCGTGATGGAGAGCGTGACCTTGGCCGACCTGCTCGCCGGCGAGCTGCCGGCGGACGTCGCGCGCCCTGGTCGACGACCCGGACGCCTGGCTGTCGGGCTCGGATCGCTAGACGGAGGCCGACGCCCGCTCCGCTCGGCGGGCGCGATACGTGGGGTAGAGGCCGCAGGTGAAGCACAGCACCGGCACACCGATGTAGGCGATCCAGCGAGCCGGGCCGACCTCGGCCCAGTTGAAGAGCTCCCGGAGGTTGGTGATCATCAGCAGGCCGCTCACCGCGATGCCCATGCCCCGAGCCGGCAGGAAGCGGATGACGTACGCGGCCAGCGGGGCGGCGAGCACACCGCCGATGAGCATGGCCAGCACGATCCCGATGTCGAGGCCCGCCCCGCCGAGGGAGGCCAGCAGGGAGCCGGAGGCGACGATGGCCACCGCCACCTCCGCCGTGTTGACCGAGCCGATGGCGAACCGGGGGGGCAGGCCCCGGTGGAGCAGGAAAGGCGTGACGACCGGTCCCCACGCCCCGATGAGGCCGTTGGTGACGCCGCCCGCCGTTGCCGCCACCTCGGTGCCGTGGCTGTTCCACTCCGGGATCGGCTCGCCTTGGTGCTGGGCCTCGTCCTCCCGTGCGTCGGCGGCGCTGACAGGCCGCTGACCACTGAAGCGGACGAGGATGCGGACGGCAACGACCAGGAGGAGGGCGGCCAGGATCGGCTTGAGCGTGTCGGGGTTCACGTTGGCCAGGACCGTGACCCCGATGATCGCCCCGACCATGCCCGGAATGGCGAGGCGGAGGACCAGCTTGTGGTCGATGTTGCCGAAGCGCCAGTGAGACACCGCTGCGACGATGCCGGTGGCCACTTTGGCCAGGTTGACCGTCGTGGACGCGGCCGAGGGCGAGAGGCCGGCACCGAGCAGGATGCTCGAGGCCGTCGGCCCGAAGCCCATGCCGAGGGCTCCGTCGACAAGGCAGGCGAGGAAGCCGGCCAGGCCGACGAGGAGGAGCTGCGGATCCACTCCACGTGAATCCTAGGGGGAAAGCGTGTTATGGGCCACGTCAGACGAGGTCGAGGCGCCGGGCCTGCGTCAGGCAGATGTAGCCGGGGATGACGGGCAGCCAGTAGGTGGCCAAGCGGAAGACGAGGACGGCGGCAGCCGCAGTCGCGTCGTCCACCCCGGCACCGGTGAGTACGGCGATGAGGGCGGCCTCGATGCCCCCGACCCCGCCCGGCGTCGGTACGGCCGAGCCGACGGTGTTCCCGAGCATGTACATCGCCCCGAGCTCGGGGACACCGATCTCGATGCCGAAGGCACGGCAGCTGATGATGAAGCAGGTGATCGTGAGCAGCTTGCCGCCGAGGGCGCCGCCGAAGAGCAGGCTGAGCTTGCCCGGTCGATGGAGGAGCTCGCCGAAGTCGGCGGCGAGCTTCTCCTTGATCGGCTTCAGCCACCGCACGGCGAAGCGGCGGACGGACGGGATGAGCACGACGGAGGCCACGATGGCGACGACGAGGAGGGCGATCAGAGCGAGGAAGTTGATGTCCGGCAGGCTGAAGGAGCCGCCGGGCGATGTGCCCGCCCACAGCGTGAACCCGACGATCAGCACGCCCTGGGCGACGCCGCTGGCGGCGCTGGTCAGCCCGACGGCGGCGGCGGCGACGGTGACGTCCGTCCCGCCCTTCTGCAGGTACCGGACCCGCATCGCCATCCCGCCCGCGTTCATCGGCGTGAAACGGTTGAGGAAGGACTGGCCGAACATCACGAGGGTCGTGCGCGGCAGCGGCAGCGACCGGATGACGGACCCCATCAGGCTCAGGGCGCCGGTGACGTAGGTGAGCCCCGAGCAGACCAACAGCAGGGGCAACTGGGACCAGTCCGCCTCGCGGAGCGCCGCGGAGATGTCGCTCCAGTTGGCGACCAACGACAGGATGAAGAGGACGAAGACCGCCGTCCCGACGACGCTGAGGATCTGGGTGATCCCGATCCGCTCCAGCTCGAAGAGCTCGACCTCCTCGACGCCGGTGGCCTCCTGCACCGTCGTGCGCACCGCCTCGAGGAGGGCCTTGTCCGCCTTCGAGCGCTTTCGGTTCGCCGAGGTGAGGGCCAGCGACTGGACGAGGGGAAGGGCGCCGGCGAGTGCGGCGTCGGGGAGCGCGGTCCGGGCCGCGGCGACGGCCCGCTCGGCGCCGACCCGGGCACCCGTGGCCACGAGGAGGTTGGCCACGTCGAGGGCGAGCTGCAGGTCGCTGGCCGACAGCTGGGCTGCCCGCAGACCCAGCAGCACCGGTCCGTCGGCGGTGACCAGCACCTGGTCGGTGCCGAGGCGGCGGTGGGCGATCCGCCGGGCCCGGAGTCGGGCCACACCCTCCCAGACGTCGACCAGGAGCTCGTCGGTCACCCGCTCGTCGTCGATGTCGTCCAGGCGCTCGCCGTCGAGCTCGGCGACGGCGAGCAGCCCGTCGCCCTCGTCGGTCTCGCCGACGCCGACGAGTGTCGGGACCCGGGCTCCCGCCTCGCCGGCGAGGACCAGCGCGAGGGCCTCCTGCCTCGCCTGCTGCCGAGCACTCACCCCGGACAGCTCGTCCTCGATGCCCTTGACGCGGATCGCCCGCCAGGCCCGATAGAGCAGATCGGCATCGCGCTCGTCCCGGCCGATCCAGGCGACGTGCAGCCGGGTGTCCCCGTCGAGCAGGCGAGCCGAGAAGGAAGGTCGGCTGCTGCGGTCGAGCGGCTCGACATCGACGACCTCGAGCCCGGTTCCTGCGAGGGCACCGGCCACGCGGATCGGATCGGTTCGACGCCAAGGCGCGCCGACGATCAAGAGGACGGCGGACGCCGTCGTCACCCCGACGGCCACGGCCACGCTGACGTTGACCGGCACCACCGCGGTGCTGAGGAGGCGCAGGCCGGCCGCCACGAACACCCCGGCCCACGCAACCCGGCGCCACGAGCGGTTGAGGAGGGGGGCGAGCACGGTGACGCCGGCGGCCAGGGCGGCAACGTACGCGGCGGACGGGAACTCCGCCCCGAAGAGCCACGAGTCCGAGTGGGCGTAAGCGGTGGCCCGCGGTGGCGCGACCCGGTCGAGCCAGTCGGACAGCGAGGCGGTGAGCACCGCGGCCACCACCGCGCAAGCCGCCGTGACCACGACCGGTCGGAGCTCCCGCGACCGGATCCCCCAGGCGATGGCGCCGAGCGGCAGGACGAACACGGCCACCTGGGCCAACCCGCCGACGACGTCGCGCACGATGGCGGGCAGGTGCCCCAGCAGCCGCACCACCTCCTCCGACGCCGTGGTCAGCGCGTCCGGTTGCCACCAGGCCAGGAGAAGGAGGGCCGCCAGCACCAGCCCCGCCACGAGAAACCGGGCGAGGTCCGCCGGGTGGCGACGCCACTCGATGGCCGACGGCACCGGGCTGCGCGGTGCCCCGTCCTCGTCAGCCACGGCGCCAGTCTCTACCAGCCGAAACCCTCAGGAAGGGAGGATCACTCCCACTCGATGGTGCCCGGAGGCTTCGAGGTGATGTCGTAGGCCACCCGGTTCACGCCGGCGACCTCGTTGATGATCCGCTGGCTCGAAGCGCTCGAGCAGGTCGTAGGGCAGCCGGGCCCAGTCGGCGGTCATGGCGTCCTCGCTGGTGACCGCCCGGATGATGATCGGGTAGCCGTAGGTGCGCTCGTCGCCCATGACCCCGACCGTGCGGATGTCGGGCAGCACGGCGAAGGCCTGCCAGATCTCCCGCTCGAGGCCGGCGGCCCGGACCTCCTCGCGGACGATGGCGTCGGCGTGCTGGAGGATGGCCACCTTGTCGGGCGTGACCTCGCCGATGATGCGCACGCCGAGGCCGGGGCCGGGGAAGGGCTGGCGCCACACGATCTCGTCGGGCAGGCCCAGCTCGGTGCCCAGCGCGCGGACCTCGTCCTTGAACAGGGCCCGCAGCGGCTCGACCAGCTCGAAGTCCATGTCCTCGGGCAGGCCGCCGACGTTGTGGTGGCTCTTGATCTTGGCGGCGTCGGCGGTGCCCGACTCGATGACGTCGGGGTAGAGCGTGCCCTGCACCAGGAAGCGGGCGTCGCTCAGCCCGCCCGCGGCCTCCTCGAAGACCCGGATGAACAGCTCGCCGATGGTCTTGCGCTTCTCCTCGGGGTCGATGACCCCGCCGAGGCGCTCGAAGAAGCGGTCGCCGGCCCGGACGTGGATGAGCTCGATGCCCTGGTGGCGGCGGAAGGTCTCGACCACCTGCTCGCCCTCGCCCTGGCGCATGAGGCCGGTGTCGACGAAGACGCAGGTCAGCTGGGGGCCGACGGCCCGGTGCACGAGCGCGGCGGCCACGGCCGAGTCGACGCCGCCGGACAGGCCGCAGATCAGCCGGCCGTCGCCGACCTGCCGGCGGATCAGCGTCGACCTGGGTCTCGATGATGGAGCTCGGCGTCCACGTGGGCGACGCACCGCACGGCGTCGTAGAGGAAGTGCTCCAGCACCTCCTGGCCGTACGGCGGTGTGCACCACCTCGGGGTGGAACTGGACGCCGTAGACCCCCCGCTCGGCGTCCTCCAGCGCGGCGACGGGCACGTCGGCGGTGGTCGCCGTGACCGCGAAGCCCTCGGGCGGCCCGGGTGATGGAGTCGAAGTGGCTCATCCACACCTGCTGGCGGGTGGGCTGACGCTGGCACCGAACAGCAGCCCGTCGCCCTCGACCTCGAGATCGGTGCGCCCGTACTCGCCCCGGCCGGTGTTGGCCACCTCGCCGCCGAGCTGCAGGGCGACGAGCTGGGCGCCGTAGCAGATGCCCAGCATGGGGATGCCGAGGTCGTAGATGGCCGGGTCGAGCCGAGGCGCGCCCTCGACGTGGACCGACTTGGGCCCGCCCGAGAGGATCAGGCCCGCCGGCTTGCGCTCGGCCAGCTCGGCCGCCGTGATGGTGTGGGGGACGATCTCGCTGTAGACGTGGGCCTCGCGGACCCGCCGGGCGATGAGCTGGGCGTACTGCGCGCCGAAGTCGACGACGAGGACCTCGAGCCGTTTCCAAGGGCTAGTGCCCCATCCCGACGCCCTGGGCCTTCTGCAGGACCTTGCCCTCGGTCTGCAGGGCGGGGGCGACCATGACCTCGGCCTTCTGGAACTCCTTGAGGTTGTCGTAGCCACAGGTCGCCATCGAGGTGCGCAGGCCGCCGAACAGGTTCATGCGGCCGTCGTTCTCGTGGGCCGGGCCGACCAGGATCTCCTGCGAGCGTGCCCCGGGTGGTGGTCTTGCACCCGGGCGCCGCGGGGCAGCGTCGGGTGGAACGTGGCCATGCCCCAGTGGTGGCCCCGGCCCGGTGCCTCGTGGGCGGCGGCCAGGGGCGAGCCGATCATCACGGCGTCGGCGCCGCACACGATGGCCTTGGCGATGTCGCCGCCGGTGCCCATCCCGCCGTCGGCGATGACGTGGACGTAGACGCCGGTCTCGTCGAGGTGGCGCATGCGGGCCGCCCGGGCGTCGGCGATGGCGGTGGCCTGCGGCACGCCGATGCCGAGCACGCCGCGGGTGGTGCAGGCGTGGCCGGGACCGACGCCGACCAGCACGCCGGCGGCGCCGGTGCGCATGAGGTGGAGGGCGGCCTGGTAGCTGGCGCAGCCACCGACGATGACGGGGATGGTCGAGCTCGCGGACGAACTGCTTGAGGTTCAGCGGCTCGGCGGTCTTGGACACGTGCTCGGCGGACACGACCGTGCCCTGGATGACGAGCATGTCGAGCTCGGCCTCGAGGACGTGGCGGGGCGAAGGCCGTCGGTGCGCTGGGGCGTGACCGAGACGCAGGAGGTGACGCCGGCGTCGTTGATCTCCCGGATGCGCTGCGCCGATCAGCTCGGGCTTGATCGGCTCCTGGTAGATCTCCTGCATCCGGGCCGTGGCCTTCTCGACGTCGAGCTCGGCGATCTCGTCGAGCAGCGTGTCGGGGTCCTCGTAGCGGGTCCAGAGGCCCTCGAGGTTGAGCACGCCGACGCCACCGAGGCGCCCGATCTCGATGGCGGTGGCCGGGCTGACCACGCCGTCCATGGCCGCGGCCATGAGCGGGAGCTCGAAGCGGTAGGCGTCGATCTCCCAGCTGATGTCGACGTCCTCGGGGTCCCGGGTCCGCCGGCTCGGCACGATGGCGATGTCGTCGAACCCGTAGGCCCGACGTCCCGACTTCCCGAGCCCGATCTCGATCTCTGCCACGTCAGCTCCCCAGCGTTCGGCGGTGGTAGGAAACCTCGGAGTCTAGTGACGCACCGGCGCGTGACCGGTGGATGGGCTAGCGGCCGGAGAGCTGGCGCAGGATCTGCTTGGCCAGGGTGGCGTTCATCTCGAACACGGCCTTCTGGCCGGTGTCCCGGACGTCCTTGACCAGGGTGCCGCCCGACAGCTCCTCGACCCGGGCCAGGCCGTCGAGCAGGCGGTCCTTGGTGACGTCGGTGGCCCGGTAGCCCATGTCCGTCAGCGACTTCACGATCTCGTTCTCGGCGACGGGGCGGGGCGCGGCGGCGGCGATGATGCGCAGTGCGTCCTTGTAGAGGCCGGCGCCCTGCTCGATGGCCTCGGCGGCGGACAGGTGGTCCGGGCCCTCGACGGTGGCCAACCACTCCTTCACCTGGCGAACGATGTCGCTGTGGTTGTCACCCTCGAAGATGACGGTGACGGTCATGCAGTCACGGTAGGCCGTTCGCCAGCGAGGTGAGGTGATCCCAGAGGGCCCTGACGTGGCGTTCCTCGGTGTGGGACTGGCCGATCGAGACCCGCAGGACCAGCCGGTCGTCGAGGCGGGTGTGGGTCAGGTACTGGGCGCCGGAGCCGTTCACGGCGTCGAGCAGGGCCTGGGTCGGCTCGTCGCCACCGACGTGACGCAGGCAGACCAGGCCGAGGCGCTGAGGCGCCGCCAGCTCGAAGCGGTCGTCGGCGGTCACCCACCGGGCCAGGTCCTCGGCCAGGGCCACATGGTGGCGCACGTGGTGGGCCAGGCCCTCGGCGCCGTAGTGGCGGATGACGAACCACAGCTTCAACGACCGGAAGCGGCGGCCCAGCGGCACCTGCCAGTCCCGGTAGTCGATGACCGCCCCGGACTCGGTGGCCCGGTTGCGGAGGTACTCGGGGAGGATCGACAGGGCCTCGACCAGCGCCGCCCGGTCGGCCACCCAGAAGCAGGTGCAGTCGAAGTTGGTGAACAGCCACTTGTGGGGGTTGAAGGCGTAGCTGTCGACCCGGTCCAGGCCGTCGTTCACCCAGCGCAGCTCCGGGCACACGGCCGCCGACCCCGCCATGGCCCCGTCGACGTGCAGCCACACGTGGCCGGCGGCGCACACGTCGGCCAGGCGGGCGACCGGGTCGAAGGCCATCGACGAGGTGGTCCCGGCCGTCGCGCAGCAGAAGAACGGTGTCCGCCCGGCGTCGAGGTCGTCGGCGAGCGCGGCCGCCAGCGCGTCCGGCCGCAAGGCGTGCTCGTCGTCGACGTCGACCAGCCGGACCTGGTCCGCCGTCAGCCCGGCGATGCGGGCCGCCTTCTCCAGGGCGGAGTGGGTGTGGGCCGACGCGTAGGCCACCAGGTCGCCCAGCGTCGCTCCGCCCTCGACGGCCCGGTGACGGGCGGCCAGCAGCGCGCACAGCACGGCGGACGATGCGCTGTCCTCGATGACCCCGCCACCCTCGCCGTCCGACCGGAAGCGATCGGGCAGGCCCAGCAGCTCGAGCATCCAGTCGAGGACGTGGGTCTCCAGCTCGGTGCAGGCCGGGCTGGTGGACCAGAGCATCCCCTGCACCCCGAGCCCCGCCGACAGCAGCTCGCCGAGGATGGACGGGCCCGAGGTGTTGGCCGGGAAGTAGGCGAACCAGTTGGGCGACTGCCAGTGGGTGATCCCCGGGAGCACGACGCGGTCGACGTCGGCCAGGACGTCGGTGAACGGCTCGCCCTGCTGGGGCGGATGGGCGGGCAGCGCTGCTCGAACGTCGCCCGGCTCGACCGGCGAGAGGACGGGCCGCGACTCGATGGTCTCCATGTAGCGGGCGATCCACTCCACGACCGCCGCTCCCTGCTCGCGGAACTCGTCGGGGGTCATGTGGAACGACGTGGTGCTCACCCCCGCAGCCTGTCAACTCCGCAGCGCTCCGTGGTAGGACAGGCCGACCAGGGAGGGAGGGCGCATGGCATCGACCATGACCACGACGACGGGCAACCCGGCGTTCGGGGACCGCTACGACGAAGCGGTCCGGACCACGGCGGAGGGCGGGACGATGACCGTCGCGGGAACGGCCGCGACCACCTTCGTGCTGCTGGCGGTGCTGATCGCCGGCGGGGCGTGGGGCTGGTCGTCGGCCGTCGACCCGGTGGGTGTCGACCTGGGCAGCGGCTACGCCAACACCACCGTCACCATCCCCGGCGGGTTCTGGCTGGCGTCCTTCGGCGCCTTCGCCATCGGCATCGCCGTCGCCGTGCAGCCCACCCGGGCCCGAGGCCTGAGCCTGCTCTATGCCTTGGCCGAGGGCTTCGTGCTGGGCGCCATCAGCGCCATGTTCGACGCCCAGACGGAGGGGATCGTGGGCGCCGCCATCGCGGGCACGGTGGCCGTGTTCCTCGCCGCCCTCGTCATGTACGTCACCCGGATCGTCCGACCCACCCAGCGGATGGCCTTCGGCGTCGCCGCGGCCATCGGCGGCCTCTGCCTCCTGTACCTGTTCGTGGCCGTGCTCTCGATCTTCGACTGGAACTGGCTCTACAGCGAGGAGTTCCGGACCATCGGCATCGTGGTCAACCTCCTCGCCGTCGTGCTGGCCGCCCTCAGCTTCACCCTCGACTTCGCCACCATCGAGAGGGGAGTCGAGGCCGGGGCCCCGAAGTTCGTCCAGTGGTATGCCGCCTTCGGTCTCGTCCTGACCGTGGTCTGGCTCTACATCACCCTGCTGCGCCTGCTGGCCCTGGTGGCCCGCAACCGGTGAGCGCGAGGATCACCCGGAGTAGGTGATGGCCACAGCGCTGAGGAGGGGTTAGAACCGGGTCATGAGCGACATCGAGGAGATGGGGCCTGTCGACTGGATCCTGGTCGAGTTCTCGGGCCCACCGACGGGTGCGGTGGCCCCGTACCTCCTGGACCTGGTCGACCGCGGCCTCATCCGCATCATCGACCTGGTCCTGGTCAACAAGAGCGCCGAGGGGGAGATCACGACGATGGAGATCGCCGACCTCGACGGTGACGGCGAGCTCGACCTCGCCGTCTTCGAGGGCGTCAGCTCCGGCGTGCTGGGCGAGGAGGACGTCGCCGAGGCGTCGACCGCCATGGAGAACGACACCAGCGCCGCCCTCTTGGTCTATGAGAACGTGTGGGCGGCCCCGTTCGCCGTCGCCATGCGCGAGGCCGGCGGTCAGCTCGTGGCCGGTGGCCGCATCCCGATCCAGTCCATCATCGCCGCGCTCGACGACCTCGACGCGGCCGACGAGTCTTAGCGAGGTAGCCATGTTCAGAGCACGAGGAGGCCTGGTCCGCGGCGTGGCCCGCACTGCGGTCGTCGCCGGCACCGCGACGGCCGTGTCCGGCCGGGTGGCCCGGCGCCAGAACAACCGCTGGTCCGAGCAGGAGCAGGCCCAGTACGACCAGCAGATGGCCGAGCAGCAGGTCGCTGAGCAGCAGGCGGCCCCGCCGCCTCCGCCGGCCGGCCCTGCCGAGGACCCCTCGATCGCCGAGATCCAGCAGCTGGCCGACCTCCATGCCCAGGGGATCCTCACCGACGAGGAGTTCGCCGCCAAGAAGGCGCAGATCCTCGGGATCTGATCCGGACCCCTACGAGGGGTTCGCCGCCGACTACCACTGGCTTCACGACGAGCTCACTGAGCGCGTCGGCACGCGGACACCCGGGGTCCAGCGCGCGCTCGCCGAGCTCCCGCCCGGCTCGTGGGTCCTGGACGCGGCGTGCGGCACCGGGCTCGACCTGGCCGCTCTCGCCCGGCGGGGCCACCACGTGGTGGGCGCCGACGCCAGCCCGGCCATGCTGCGCGAGGCCCGGCGCCGGGTCGACGGCGATCTCGTCTGCTGCACCTGGGCCGAGCTCCCCGAGCACGTGCGAGGTCCGTTCGACGCCGTGCTGTGCGTCGGCAACTCCCTCCCCCACCTCCCGACCAGCGCGGCGCGGCGGGAGGCATTCGCGGCGTTCTCCTCGCTTCTCGCACCCGGGGCCCTGCTGATCGTCGACAGCCACGACTGGGAGGTCGTGCACGCGGCAGGCAGCGGCGCCCGCGACGATCCTCAGGTCCTCCGCCGTGGCGGCGAGGTGGGCCACCGTCGGTTCGAGTGGCGGGTGCCCGATCGCTTCGGCGACCCGTACGTGCTGACGGTTATCCTGACCGTGGACGACCGGACGACGGCGCACGAGGTCGTCAGTCACCCGTTCACGCGGGACCAGCTCCTCGACGAGGTCACGTCCTCCGGCCTGATCCTGGAGGACGTCGTCACCGTTCCCGGCGACGACCGTTACGCCCTACTGGCCCGCGCACCCACCCCTGGGTGAGAGGATCGATCCGTGCTCGAGGCCATCGGCCAGTTCCTCCCCGCAGCGATCGGCGTGGCCCTGAGCCCGATCCCGATCATCGCCGTGATCCTGATGCTCTTCACCCCGAAAGCGTCCACGAACGGACCTGCCTTCCTCCTCGGCTGGGTCGTGGGCCTGAGCGTGGCCGCGGCCGTCGTCTACTCCGTGGCCGACAGCGCCGACGTGGCCACCGACGCCGACGCGTCGAGCAGCCTGGGCTGGGGGCAGATCGTGCTCGGCGCCGTGCTCGTGGCCATGGCCGTCCAGCAGTGGCGGAAGCGGCCGAAGGCGGGCGAGCACCCCGACCTGCCGGGTTGGATGACGGCCGTCGACCACTTCACGCCGGTCAGGGCGCTCGGCTTGGGCGTCCTGCTCTCCGCGGTGAACCCCAAGAACCTGATCCTGACCGCGTCCGCCGCCGCCTCGGTCGCCCAAGCGGGGCTCAGCGGCGGCGACGCCTTCGTCACCCTCGCCGTCTTCGTGGTCCTGGCCAGCAGCTCGGTCGCCGGGGCGATCGCCTACCGGTCGCTCGGCGGCGAGAAGGCCCACGCCCATCTCGAGGACCTCAAGGGCTGGATGGGCGACAACAACGCCGCGGTGATGGCGGTGATCCTGCTGCTGATCGGAGCGAAGATCCTGGGGGACGGCCTGGGCCTCGCCTGACGCCTCAGCTGAGGTCGTGTCGGCGGAACTCGTGGACCGACCACCACGTGAGCACGAGGGCGACGCCCAGGAGCAGGGCGAAGGACCCCAGGCCGACGCCGTCCTCCAGTTGGTTGTTGCCCACCGACCAGTAGAAGAGTGAGGCGTACCGGAGGGGCTCCAGCCAGTCGACCAGGGGCGCCATCGCGCTGGTGAGGTACGAGGCGGCGGCCACCGTGGCGGCGATGCCGATTGCGGTTCCCCGCGCCCCGGTCCGGGCACCGACCCCGAGGGCGAGGAGGCCGAAGTCGATGCCGAGCAGGACGGCGGCGAGCGTCGTGGCGATCAGCGGCCAGGTCGCCACGGTGAGCTCGAACCAGTGGCCGACGAGGCAGCTCAGCAGCGTCACGGCGCCGAAGACGACGGCCTGGGCGGCCATCGCCCCGACCTTCTCCTCCACGACCCGCGTCCGGGAGAAGGGCAGCGAAAGGACCAGCTCGAGGTGTCCGTCCCGCTCCTGACCGGCGAGCGCGTGGGCGCCGTACCCGATGGTCAGCAGGAGAACGAGGAGCGGGAGGAAGTTGCCGTAGATGTTGGCGTTCAACCAGCCCTCGGGGGTGGTCAACGACCCGCTGATGCCGAACAGGGCGGCCAGCCCCTCGGACTGCTCGGTGAACTGGTCCAGCTCGTTCGAGTCCTTGAACGAGGGATAGAGGGCCACCACGACCAGCACGTAGAGGGCCATCCCGACCGAGTAGCCGATGAGGCTGCGGCGGCGGGCTGCCAGGTCGAGGGTGAGGATCTCGGCGTTCACGCCTCGTCCTCGTCGCCCGCGTAGTAGGAGAGGAACAGCTCGTCGAGGTCGGCGTGTCGCGCCGTCAGGTCCACCAGGCGATGCTCGAGGGCCCGCTCCAGCACCGGGCGCAGCTCGCCGCTCACCCGCAGCTGGAGCTGCCCGTCCCGCACCTCGGCCTGGTCGACGTCGGGGAGCGAGCTGAAGATCCCCGGGTCCACGTCGTCCTCGAAGCGCAGCGTCAGGATGCGGGCGGCCGTGTCCCGGAGGTGCTCCACCGAATCGGTGACGACGAGACGCCCGTCGCGGATGATCGCCACCCGGTCGGCGACGCGTTGCACCTCGTCCAGGGAGTGCGACGAGAGGAGCACGGTCCGCCCCTCGGCCGTGGTCTCCCGCAGGAGGTGGTCGAACTCGGTCTGGACGAGGGGGTCCAGCCCGGTCGTCGGCTCGTCCAGGATGAGCAGCTCGGGCCCGTGCATGAAGGCCAGGAGCAGGCCGACCTTCTGCCGGTTGCCCTTCGACAGCTCGCGGACCGGCCGGCCGAGCTCGACGCCGAAGCGCTCCACCAACGCCGCGGTGTACGTCTCGTCGTGGCCACCCCGGGCCCGGCTGAACCAGCGGACGTGGTCCTCGCCGGTCATCCGGTCGAACAGGCTCAGGTCGCTCGACAGGTAGCCCACCCGCCGGCGGATCTCCAGGCTGTCGCGCACGCTGTCGAGGCCCAGGACCAGGGCCTCCCCACTGGTCGGCCGCTGGAAGTCGAGAAGCGTCCGCAGGGTCGTGGACTTCCCCGCGCCGTTGGGACCGAGGAAGCCGAACACCTCCCCGGCCTCGACCCGCAGGTCGAGGTCGACCACCCCCCGAGCGGGCCCGTACGACTTGGTCAGTCGACGGGTCTCGACCGGCGCGGTCATTCAGTCCCGGGACATGGCCGCGGCGAGCTCGAGCTCGATGTCGATGTACTTGTCGTCACCGACGTCGAAGACCACCTTCACGATCTTCCCGTTGGTGAAGGGGAAGCCGTGCCGGTAGCGGTTGCTCACGGCGTCACCGCCGTCGTAGCCGATGCAGAGGCCCTCACCGCAGAGGCTGTAACGGGAGGCGATGGTCCGCATCTCCACCTCGGCCACCGTTTCCTGGTCCACGTGGAGCTTCATCGTCCCGATCGGCTCGCGGTTCTCCCCGGAGCGCTCTTTGGTGAACTCGACGCCCACGATGTGCTTGCCGGGGCTGGGCAGGTCCGCCTCCAGCACCTGCTCGGGCGGGACGCCGAGGAAGTTGTAGACGTACTGGAGCTTCCCGTCCTTGGCGAACAGACTGAAGCCGCCGAACCGCGAGCCCTGCGCCACGATGACGCCCTCCGACTCCCGGGTCAGCTCCACCTCGGCCAGGATCTCGTAGGACACGTTGATCGTGTTGGCCGCTGACGCCTCGGGGATCTCCGAGGTGCCCGGGTAGTACACGTACCGCCCGCTGGCCGGCGTGGCGATCGCGTACTCCATGGCCCGGAGCTCCAGGATCCCGAGGTCGTTCAGGGGCAGGACGTCGTACCTCTCGGCCTCCTCCAGCCACAGCACCTTCAGCTCCTCGAGCTTGTCGGGGTTCTCGTCGGCGAGGTCGTGGGCCTCGGCCCGGTCCTCGTCGGTGTGGAACAGCTGCCACCGGTCCTCGTCGAACTTCCCCAGGTTCAACGGCGTGGGCCCGTGCTCGGCCACTGCCTTCCAGCCCTGGTGCCAGATGCCACGGGTACCGAGCATCTCGAAGTATTGGACCTCCTTCTTGGTCGCCTGGTCGGCGCCGTCGAAGGAGTACCGCATCGACACGCCGGGCAGCGGCACCTGCTCGTAGCCGTCGACCACGTCGGGCATCTCCACCCCGCAGCAGTCGAGGATGGTGGGGACGATGTCGGTGCAGTGGTGGTACTGGTCGCGCACCTCACCCCGAGCCTTCATGCCTGCCGGCCACGAGATGACCAGGGGGTCGCACACGCCACCCTGGTACGAGTAGCGCTTGAACATCCGGTACGGGGTCGAGAACCCGACGGCCCAGCCGGTCGGGTAGTGGTTGTAGGTGTCCTCGGTGCCCAGCCGATCGGCAAGGGCGAGGTTGTCCTCCATCGAGTCCGGGTAGGCGTTGAAGAACTTGTTCTCGTTGACCGACCCGTTGGGGCTGCCCTCGCCGGACGCGCCGTTGTCGGCGCAGTAGAGGATCAGGGTGTTGTCGAGCTGGCCCGAGTCCTCGAGGTAGTCGATGATCCGCCCGACCTGGGCGTCGGTGTACTCGGAGAACCCGGCGTAGACCTCGGCCATGCGGGAGAACAGGCGCTTCTCGTCGTCGTTCAGCTCGTCCCATGGGCGCATGCTGTCGCCCTCGCTGAACGTGCCCGGGGTCATCGGGTTCAGGGGCGTCAGCTCGGTGCCCTCGGGGAGGATGCCCCGCTCGACCATCCGGGGCAGCACCCACTCGCGGTACGCCTCGTAGCCGTCGTCGAAGGCGCCCTTGTACTTGTCGATGTACTCCTGGGGCGCCTGGTGCGGGGCATGGTTGGCGCCCGGGCAGAACCAGAGGTACCAGGGCTTGTCCGGCTCGGCCTGCTTCGAGTCACGGATGAACGACAGCGCCTTGTCGGCCAGGTCCTTCGAGAGGTGGTACCCGTCTTCCGGCAGGTAGGGCTGGTCGATGTAGTGGTTGTCCTCGGCCAGGTCGGGGTACCACTGGTTGGTCTCGCCCCCGATGAACCCGTAGAACCGGTCGTAGCCGAGGCCGAGGGGCCAGTCCTTCTTCGACGAGCCCATGGTCCAGGCGTCGACGGGGGTGTTGTGGTTCTTGCCGACCCAGAACGTGCTCCAGCCCGCCTCGCGCAGGACGGTGGCCATCGTGGCGCAGGTGCGGGGGATGTGGGAGTTGTAGCCCGGGAACCCGGTGGAGGTCTCCGAGATGGAGGCGAAGCCGTTCTGGTGGTGGTTCCGCCCGGTCAGGAACACCGAGCGGGTGGGCGAGCACAGGGCGGTGGTGTGCCACTGGCTGTAGGTGACGCCGTTCTTCGCAAGGCGGTCCATCGTCGGCATGTCGATCTTGCCGCCGTAGGGCGACCAGGCTGCGCACCCGGTGTCGTCGTAGAGCACGACGAGGACGTTGGGCGCGCCCTCGGGGGCCCGGTCCGGGAGGAACGCGTCCCAGTCCGGCGTGGAGTCGCGGATGTCGAGCTCGATCTTGCCGTTGAACTCTCTCGGCACGGGGGCACACCTCCTGAGTCGTCCGGAGGCGCGACCGTAACGAAGGACACCCCCGAGGGCGCATCGCCCACCGGGGGTGATACCCCGTTGTCGCTAGGGGATGCCCGTGAAGACCTCGCAGCCGGTCTTGGTGTCGGTCCCACCCTGGCCGCGACAGGTGTCGCGCTGCGGCCCGCCGTTCAGCGCGTCGTTGTTGTTGCCACCCTCCAGGATGTCAACGCCGTCACCGCCGTTCGCGATGTCATTGCCGTTGCCGCCGAACACCTTGTCGGCAGCCGCGCCGCCGGAGAGGCGGTCGGGACCGCCCAGGCCGCAGATCGTGTCCCGACCCCCGCCGCCGTTGACCGTGTTGGCCGCGGCGGTGCCCAGGATCACGTCGTTGCCGGCGGTCGGGGTGTCGCCCAGGCTGAGCATCACGGTCACCGACGATCCCGCACAGAGCGGGGCGGTGACCGTGTAGTCGTGGGTGACCTCCGTCTCGTTCCCGGCGCCGTCGGTGGCCGTCACCGTGAAGGTCTTCGCGCCCACCGTCGACGTGTCGACGGCATCGCCGTCGATGACGTCACCGACGCACGACGCCAGCAGGGAGCCGCCGGTGTCCGCGCAGGCGAAGTCGGCCACCACCGGCGACCCCCGCACGAAGCTGGCCCCGTCCACGGGGGTGGTGATCGTGACGGTCGGGTCCACGGCGTCGACGACGCTGAAGAGGAGCCGGTTCGGGCTGCCGGTGCCCGGGCTGGGGATCTTGTTCGGTGTGGTTGCACCGATGATCAAGGCGCTCACCTCGGCGGGTGTGGCCGTCGGGTCCTGGTCGAGGACCGTGGCGGCGACGCCGGCCACGTGCGGCGACGCCATCGACGTGCCGTTGATCGTGTTGGTCGCCGTGTTGCTGCCGATCCAGGCCGACAGGATCCCGACTCCCGGGGCGAAGATGTCCAGGCACGTGCCGAAGTTCGAGAAGCCGGCGCGGTTGTCGGCAGAGTCAGTGGCCCCGACCGTGATGGCCACCGGCGTGCTCGCCGGCGACCGGGTGCAGGCGTCGACGGCCTCGTTGCCGGCCGCCACGACGTAGGTGACGCCGGAGTTCACCGAGTTCTCCACCGCGGTGTTCACCGAAGCGGAGAAGCCGCCGCCGAGGCTCATGTTGGCGACGGCCGGATCGACGGCGTTTGCCGTGACCCAGTCGATGCCGGCGATCACCTGGGCGAAGCTGCCGCTGCCGCCGCAGTTCAGGACCCGGACGGCGACGAGGTTGACGTCCTTGGCCACCCCGAAGGTCTCCCCGCCGACGGTCCCGGCCACGTGGGTGCCGTGGCCGTTGCAGTCGATGCCGTTCTGGCCGTCGAGGATGGTGTCGGTGCCGACGCTGGCCCGACCGCTGAAATCGTTGTGGGTGACGTTGATCCCCGTGTCGATGATGTAGGCGTTGACCCCATCACCCGTCTCGTCGTAGGTGTAGGTGGCGCTAAGCGGAAGGTCCCGCTGGTCGATCCGGTCCAGCCCCCAGGGCGGGCTGTTCTGCGTGGTGTCGATGGAAACGACCCCGTTCTCCTCGACGGCAGCGACGGCCGGGTCCTCGCTGAGGTCCAGGGCATCGGCCTCGCTCATCGCCACCGAGAAGCCCCTCAGGGCGTGGCGGAAGACGGCGAGGACCTCGCCGTCGTACTCCGCCGCGAGGTCGGCCGACGTGGCCCTCACGGCCTCGTCGGGCTGCAGGGTGACGATGTACTCGCCCGCGATCGGCTCGGCGGCCGGGATGATCCCCCCGCCCCCGGTCGACTGAGAGCCCGCAGGGGGCGACCCGAAGGTGGCGAGGCTGGCCAGGGCCAGCAGGAGAACGGACAGTCGAGCGGTCACCTTGCGCATGGGGCCCTTCCCGGGGTGGTCGTCTCTGGTGGCCGAGCACCGAGGAAGCCCGCGCCGCCCCGTCGCCCGCAGCGCCCGACCCTAGATCACGATGCGAGGTTGTGCCCGGGGTCGTGGACGAGCCGGAACGAGACGTTGCCGGCGCTCGAGTCCGGCTCGCTGGAGGAGCGGGCGTCGACCCGGTACCGCCGGCAGTAGCTGGCGTGGCAGAGGTAGGAGCCGCCGCGCATGACCTTGCGCTCCCCAGCCGGCGGGCCGGTCGGGTGGTCGCGGGTGTCGTGCTGGTAGCTGTCGAGCGCGAACCAGTCGGCGCACCACTCCCACACGTTCCCGGTCATCTCGTAGAGGCCGTGCCCGTTGGGCGGGAAGGAGCGGACGGGGGCGACGCCGTAGAAGCCGTCGTCCTCGGTGTTGGTCCGAGGGAACTCGCCCTGCCAGACGTTCATCCGGTGCTCACCGCCGGGTTCCAGCTCGTCGCCCCAGGGGAACGGCTGCTGGTCGAGGCCGCCCCGGGCCGCCAGCTCCCACTCGGACTCGGTGGGCAGGCGGGCGCCCACCCACTCGCCGTAGGCGACGGCGTCGTTCCACGAGACCTGGACCACCGGGTGGTCGGGCCGGTCGTCGACCGAGGACTGTGGGCCCTCCGGTCGCCGCCAGTCGGCGTCGTACACCTGCCGCCACCACGGGGCGGCGGCCACGCCGCGGGTTTCGGGGAAGTCGTCGGGCAGCAGGCCGCCGAAGACGAAGGACCAGCCGTAGCGCTCGGCGTCGGTCACCCACCCGGTGGCGTCGACGAAGGCGGCGAACTCGGCGTTGGTGACAACGGTCGGCGTGATGGCCAACGGTCCCACGGTCACGTTGCGCACGGGCAGCTCGCCGTCGTCCGGGTACCCGTCGCCCCGGGCGTTGCCCATGCGGAAGGTGGTCGCGGGGACCTCGACCCAGTCGGTCATCCGGTGCGGAGCGCCTCGACGGCGGCCTCGACGGTCGGGAACAGCCGGAGGTGGTCCTCGGCACCGGCCTGGTCGTCGATGACGTCGGCCACCTGGCCGATGCCGTGGGCGAAGGCCAGGACGATCCCGGCCTCGTCGAGCTCCTCGCCGACCTCGACGAGCATGCTCAGGGCCGTCACGTCGACGAAGGGTACGGATTCGGCATCGACCACCACGGCCCGAATGCCGTCCCGGGCAGCGGCCTCTGTCACCGCCACGCGGACGGCCTCCGCGTTGGCGAAGAACATCCCGGCCTCCGGTCGGAGGATCACCAGGCCGGGCACCGTCGGGTCCTCCGGATGGCGCACGAGGTCGGCGTAGCGGCCGGCGACGTCGGGCTGGCGGCCGAGCTCGGCGATGTGGGGCTTGGACGACCGGTAGATGAGCAGCACGAACGACGTGGCGATGCCGATGACCAGCCCCGGCAGCGTGTCGAACACCAGCACGCCGGTCATCGCCGCCAGCGCGGCGATGAAGTCGGCCCGGGCCGCCCCGCCGTAGAGGTGGGCGAAGCGGCCGGACCCCAGCCGGTAGAGCGTCCGGAGCGCCTGGATGTCGACCAGCTCGACGAGGGCACAGATGACCACGGCCGCCAACGTCGCCTCGGGGAGGTCCTCGAAGAGCCCGGTGAGGAACAGCAGCGTGACGACCGTCAGGGCGGCGACGACCAGGCCCGACAGCTGGCTACGGGCGCCGGCCGAGACGTTCACCGCCGTCTTCGAAAGGCTGCCGTTCACGACCATCCCGCTGCTCAGGGCAGACGCCACGTTGGCGGCGCCCAGGCCGAGGAGCTCCCGGTTGGGGTCGACGGCCTCCTGGTCCTTCGCCGCGTAGGTCTTCGCCGCCCCGAGGCCCTCGGCGAAGCCGACCAGCATGATCCCGACCGCGGCGGCCGAGGCGGCCAGGTAGTCGTCGAAGGCGAGCTGCCCGGGCAGGCCGAAGGACGGCAGGCCGCTGTCGATGTGGCCGACGATCGCCACCCCCTCGGCGTCGAGGTCGAAGAGAGCGACCAGGACGATGCCGAGCAGGACGGCGACCAGCGAGGCGGGGACCTTGGGGGCGAGGCGGCGCAGCCCGAGCACGACGACCAGGGACAGCAGTCCGACTGCCAACGTCCAGCCGCTGGTGTCACCCAGGTCGCCGATGAGGTGCCACAGGATCACGAACACGTTCCCGTCGGCCTTCTCGACGCCGAGCAGCTTCGGGAGCTGGCCGACGATGATCGTGATCGACAGGCCGATGATGAAGCCCTTCAGCACCGGCTCCGAGATGAAGTTGGCCAGGAACCCCAGCCGGACCAACCCGGCCAGGACGGCGAGGATCCCGGTGGTCAGGGCGATGGCCACGGTGAACGCGGCCACGTCGTCCGGGCCACCCGTTGTCAGGTCGGCCACGGCGGCCGCCGACAGGGCGGCGGTCGCCGCCATCGGCCCGGTGACGAGGTAGCGCGAGCTCCCCAGCACGGCGTACAGGACCAGCGCGCCGGGCGCCGCGTACAAGCCGACCACCGGCGAGACGCCGGCGATCGTGGCGTAGGCCAACGCCTCGGGCACCAACACCGCCCAGACCGTCAGCCCGGCGACCAGGTCCTTGACCGACCGTGCCGTCCCGGTGCTCATGGGGCCTGCATCCCCCGTGTGGGGGAGGTCCGGGTGGCATCATCGACGACGGACATCTCGCCGAGGAGGGGACCATGGACGACGTCTCGGAAGGCGATCTGCGTGAGGCCGCGGCCATGGCCACGACGCTGTGGTGGATACCGATCATCCTCGGGGTGGCATGGTTCCTCGTGGCGCTGTTGGTGCTGCGGTTCGACACCACGTCGGTGACGACGGTCGGCATCCTGCTCGGCTGCGTGCTCCTCTTCGCAGGCGCCAGCGAGCTGCTGGAGATCTCGGTGACCCGCGGCTGGCGCTGGATCCACGTGATCATGGCCGTGCTGTTCCTGGGCGGCGCGATCTGGGCCTTCGTGAGCCCCGACGACGCCTTCTGGGCGCTGGCGTCCATCCTCGGCTTCCTGCTGGTGCTCAAGGGGACGATGGACATCGTCCTGGCCGTCGAGTCGAAGGGCCTGAACCCCATCTGGGGCCTCGGTCTGGCCACCGGCATCGTCGAGGTGCTGCTCGGCTTCTGGGCCTCGCAGCAGTTCTATCCCGCCCGCGCCGCCCTGATCCTGATCTGGATCGGCTTCATGGCCCTGTTCCGCGGCGCGGCGAGCATCGCCATCGGCATCCAGCTCCGCTCCGCCGGGAAGCGGCTCAGGCCCGCCTGAGCGGGTGACGCCACTCATCGGGCGGTGAACGCCCGCACGGCGGCCAGCGCCGTCGGGTGCAGTCGGCCCTCGCCCACCACCTGGTCCCACCGCAGGGTCTTGTGGGCGGTGGACAGTGCTGCCGGCGGCAGCGCCGCGACCCACAGAGTGACGCCCCGCTCGGCGAGTGCGCCCTCGAAGGTGGCCACCTCGTCCATGACCGTCACCGCCAACATCGCCACCGCGGTGGCGTCGAGGACGAGGATCTCCACACCGTCACGGGCGTCGACGGCGGCCAGCACCCGGCGGTTCACCGAGCGGATGTTCGCCGTGTAGAGCGGTCCGTCGAAGCGCAGGACCAGCAGACCGGGGACGGCCCGGGTGTCGGGACCCGCAGCCACCAGGTCGTCCCCCGTCGCGACCAGCTGCAGCTCGGTCACCCCGATCCGGTCCAGCTCCACGAGCACCAGCAAGAGCGTCAACAGGACGCCCACCAGCACGGCGGCGAGGAGCCCGAACACCAGCCCCGAAGCGGCCGTGACCACGACGACCCAGAACTCGATGCGGCTCAGCCGCCAGAAGCGGACGAGCTCGGCCGGCTTGATGAGGCCGAGCACGGCCACGACCACCATGGCCCCGAGGGTCGCCTGGGGAAGGTCCTCCAGGATGCCGCCGAGGAACAGGGCACAGCCCACCGCCAGCAGCACGGTCACGAGCTCGCTGGCCTGCGTGCGGGCGCCCGCCCGCTGGTTGATGGCGGTCTGCGAGAAGCCGCCGGCCGACGGCATGGCCCGGAAGAAGGCGCCGGCGACGCAGGCGGCGCCCGAGGCCAGCAGTTCCTGGTCGTTGTCGATGGCGGGCTCGTCGGGCCGCCGCACCTGGCGGGCCACGGCCGCCGTCTCGAGGAACACCATGATGGCGATGGCGAAGGCGCCGCCGAGCAGGTCGTCCATGCGGTCGAACGACACGCCGATCGGCGACGGCAGGCCGGAGGGCACCTCGCCGATGAGCGCCACGCCGTGCTCGTCCAGCGAGGCGAAGGCCACCAGCCCGATGCCGAGCACGACGGCGACCAGCGGGCCCGGGACCCGGGGCGCCACACGGCCCAGCACGAGGACCAGGGCGATCGTGGCCGCCGAGAACACGAGGGTCACCACGCTCACGTCGCCGAGCTGGTCGAGCACGGCGTCCACCTCCTCGAAGAAGCCGGTGGCAGTGGGATCACCCGGGATGCCGAGCAGCTTCGGCAGCTGGCCGGCGGCGACGGTGAGCCCGACACCGAGCTTGATGCCGGTCAGAGTCGCCTCGGAGATGTTGTCGATGACGGCGCCGATGCGCAGGACTCGGGCGAGGAGGAGGACGGCGCCGACCAGCAGGGTCAGCGTCGCGAGGTCCTTCGCGGGGTCGGTGCCCTCGGCGGCCACTCCCGCCGCCAGCAGGGTCGATCCGGTGAGGACGGCGACGGTCGAGGTGGTGCTCACCGACAGCGTGCGGGAGCCGCCGAGCAGGGCGTAGACCACCATCGGGACCATGCACGTGTAGAGACCGACCTCGACCGGGAGGTCCGCGATCGTGGCGTAGGCCATCGCCTGGGGCACGACGACGGCGCCGGCCGACAGGCCACCGACGAGGTCCTTGGCCAGCCATTCGCGCCGGTAGCCCCGGCGCCAAGCCAGGACCGGCGGGATCACGCGTCCGAGAAGACGGTGGCCCAGTCGTCCTTCATGCTGACCACCGTCCACGCTCGCTCATCCGCCCGCTCGAGCACGCCCTCGGCACCGGACGTGTCGTCGAACTCCCGCTCGGCGTCGTCGTGGCGGACGACGAGGCGCAGCGCGTCCCGACCAGCCGCCGACGCGAAGCGCAGCATCGGGACATCGCCGTTGGAGTTGCCCCCCGCCACGAGCGGCCGCCGGCCGATGCGGCTCCAGATCCGCGCCGGCTTGGCGTCCCCGTCGTACGAAGAAGTCGATCTCCGTCTTGTACAGCAGGTGCAGGTCGTCGCCGGTGGCGTCGACCTCGAGTCCGTAGGCGCTCCCGATCACCCGCTCGGGCGGGACGCCGTAGAGCTCTTCGGCGAAGGGTCGCATGAAGTCGCGATCGCCGCCGGACGCGATGAAGGTGCGGAAGCCGTTGGCCTCCAGGTAGCGGAGGAGCTCGACCATGGGCACGAAGGCGCAGGCGAGGTACGGCCGGCCGAGCGTCGGGTGCTCCGCGGTGGCGAACCAGTCGCGGACCTGGGCGCTGAACGCCTCGACGGTCGTCCCGCCGAAGGCGGCGCCGCTCGCCGCCATGAGCAGTCCGATGTCGGTGTCGTCGCCCTGGTAGTGCTTGACCATCGCCTGCCCCAACCACGCCAGATCACGCTCGGACGCTGCCTTGTAGGGCTGGCGACTGGCCAGGCTGGGGTCATCGGCCGCCTGCTGGGCCATGCGGTGGAGGAGGAAGTCGAGCTGGATCGGGATCGGCTTCTCGCACCAGAGCGTGCCGTCGTTGTCGAACGTGGCCACCCGGTCCTCGGCGGGTCCGTCGACGGACTGGACGAAGTCGACGATCGCCTCACGCGTCCGGGTGTCCCGCCACGACCTCAGCAGGGCTTCCTCGGCCATGGCCCGGACGCTAGGCCAGGGACTGAGCGAAGAACTCCAGAGCCTTCCGGGTCTTTGTCGCCTGCTCGCCGCCCAGCTCGACGCCCCGTTCGATCAGGAACCGGCGGGTGTCCGCCGCCGCCATCAGGGCATCCGCCGGCGCGGCCTTCGTGGACAGCTCCACGACCCGGGACCCGTCGGGGAAGAGCCACATCTCGCCGACGAGCTTGCGCCCGATCTCCGTCTCACGCATGCGCAACTTGAGGACGGTGAGGGGACCGAGGACCACCAGGTCCTCCAAGGTCGGCCCGTCCGGGGCGTGGGCGGCCAGGAACTGGCGCTGGCCCTTGGAGAAGGCCTTCTTCAGCGGGTGGGCGCCGGTCACGACCTCGAGCACGGGGGCGGTCGGGACACCCTTGTAGGAGGCCGAGCAGACGAAGCCCCCGGGCATCGCGTCCACCTCGACGACCACGTCCTTCTCGGCCCGCAGGTCGGAGGGGAGGTCCTCAGGGACGACAGGGCGCAGCTTGACGACGGAGTCGTCCCCCTTGCGCTGCGTCCGGCGGGCCCGGACGACGATCCCCAGGCGGTCGAGGGCCAGGTCCGGCGTGTCGAAGAAGAACACCTGCCGGATCTCCGCCTCGAGGGGGTCGACGCCGAGCGAAGCACCGGTCGACCGGTGGTCTTCGTCGGGCAGGGTGAGCTTGAGCTCGACGCTGTCGGCCCCGCCAACGAGGTCCAGGAACTCGCCCAACCTGCGGTCGTCCAGGTGTGAATCGGTCACTGGCGGGCCATCGCGACCTTGAAGAGCTCGTCCGGCGACAGGTGGTGGTCGTCGTCGGCCGGGCCGATGTCCAGTTGCACCCACGCGATCGTGCCATTGAAGTGGCTGGTGGCGCTCGTGTAGTCCGAGCTCACCGGGGACGCCGTGTCCGAGCCGACATCACAGGTCTCGTCGGCCGAGTAGGCCATCGGCACCGTGGCGTCGACGCGGCCCTCACCGACCTTGTCCCCGTCGACGTACAGGGCCACATCACCGCCCTTCGCGAGACCGCCCCCGTCGTAGGTGAACTCCATCCGCACCTGGTGGGTCCCGACCGGCACCGGTGTGTCGCTCGCGGTCGTGAACTCCTGCAGCCCGAACAGGTTGTGGCAGTACTTCACGTGGCCGCCCCTCGTGTAGAGCGCCCAGCCGGCGAACTGGCCGCCCTGCGCGATGATCACCCCGTCGGCCCCGCCCTCGGGGATCTCGACCTCCGCGGTCACCGCATACGACTTGTTCTTCACGTTCAGGACGGAGTTCTCCGACAGGCGGCCCATCCCGCCGAACAACCGTTGGGACTCACCCTTGATGAGGGTCGGCCGGCCTGCGAGGTCGGAGTTGAAGCGTTCCACCCGACGGTCGTCGAGAGGCAGCACGTTGTATTTCGCCGCCTCGATGAGGAACAGCTGCTGGAGCTCGGCCAGCTTGTCGGGCTGCTCCGCAGCGAGGTCGTGGGCCTGGGTCCAGTCCACGTTCGTGTCGTAGAGCTCCCAGGTGTCGTCCTTGAACGCCGGATTCTCCTCGTTCGGGAGCCAGGGGGTGCTGTGGCGGGTCACCGCCGTCCACCCCTCGTGGTAGATGCCGCGGTTGCAGAACATCTCGAAGTACTGCGTGGTGTGGACGTCCGGCGCGTCGGCGTCGTCGAACGCGTACCTCATCGAGAAGCCCTCCAGCGGCCCCTGCTGGATCCCGTTCACGAACAGCGGGTGCGGCAGGCCGGCACAGTCGAGCACGGTGGCGGCCACGTCGATCACGTGGTGGAACTGGTCCCGGACCTCGCCCGTGGACTCGAAGCCGTTGGGCCACGCCACGATGGTCCCGTTGCGGGTGCCTCCCCAGTGGGAGGCGACCTGCTTGGTCCACTGGTAGGGCGTGCACATGGCGTGGGCCCAGCCCACGGCGTAGTGGTTGTAGGCGTTGGGCCCACCGAAGTCGTCGAGCTTCGACACCATGAACTCGGTCGTCTCGAAGTCGGCGGCACCGTTGAGCGACATGAGCTCGTTGAAGGTGCCGGGGATCGTGCCCTCGGCGCTCGCCCCGTTGTCACCGATGATGTAGTAGACGAGCGTGTCGCCCAGGACCTCCAGGTCCTCCAAGGCGTCGACGAGCCGGCCCACGTGGTGGTCGGTGTGCTCCAGGAACCCGGCGTAGATCTCCATCTGGCGGGCCAGCACCGGCTTGAGGTCGTCGGCCATGTCGTCCCAGGCCGGGATCTCGTCGGGCCGCTCGGTCAGCACCGCATCGGCCGGGATGACCCCCAGCTCCTTCTGGCGGGTGTAGGTCTCCTCCCGCAGGGCATCCCAACCGGCGTCGAAGCGGCCCTTGTACTTCGCCGCCCACTCCTCCGGCACGTGGTGCGGGGCGTGGGTGGCGCCTGGTGCGTAGTACATGAAGAAGGGGCGCTCCCCCATGAGGGACTTCTGCTGACGCACCCACGCGATGGCCTTGTCGGTCATGTCTTCGGTGAAGTGGTAGCCCTCGTCGGGGTCGCCCCAGGGCTCGACGGGCGTGGTGCCCTCGTAGATGGCGGGGTACCACTGGTTCGTCTCGCCACCGATGAAGCCGTAGAAGTACTCGAAGCCCGAACCGCCCGAGGGCCAGCCGTCGAAGGGGCCCATCGGGCTCGTCTGCCACACCGGCACCTCGTGGCACTTGCCGAACTGCGCCGTGTTGAAGCCGTTGAGCTTCAGCGTCTCGGCCAGGGCCGCCTTCGACTTCGGGCGCAGGGAGTTGTAGCCGGGCGCCGACGTGGCGATCTCGGTGATGCCGCCCATGCCGACCGAGTGGTGGTTGCGACCGGTCAGCATGGCCTGGCGCGTGGGCGAGCAGAGCGCCGTGGTGTGGAAGCGGGTGAACTTCAGGCCGGCCGCAGCCAGCCGCTCGGCGTTCGGCATCGCACAGGGCCCGCCGAACGGCGATCCGGCACCGAAGCCCACGTCGTCGAGCAGGACGATGAGGACGTTGGGTGCTCCCGCCGGGGGGTCGACGGGCTCGATCGGCGGAAACGAGGTGCTGGGATCCTTGGCGTCGTAGGTCGTGACGCCGACGTGTTGGGGATCCGGGATCGGCAGGACGGTTCGGGGGATCTCCTGGCTCATGCTCCGAGGGTCCCACCCGGTTGGCACGTGCACCTCACCCGGGCCGGGTGAAGCCGCCGTCAGGCCAGGTCGAGCTCCTCGGCGCGCTCGACGGCCTCGGACCGGGAGCTGACACCGAGCTTGCGGTAGATGGCCTTCAGGTGCGTCTTGAGCGTGTTGAGCGAGACGAAGAGGCGGGATGCGATCTCGGCGTTGGACAGCCGGCTGGGCAGGTACCGAAGGACCTCCAGCTCCCGCTCGCTGAGCTGCTCGACCAGCTGGTCGCTCTGGTCCGCCGTCGGCCCGTCGGCCACCGCCTCGACGATCCGACGCAGGTACGGCGTCGGCCGGCTGAGGTACCGACGGCGGAGCAGCCGGGCGACGTCTCGGCCCCCGTCCCGGAACACCTGGACGTGGCCGTCGGGCTCGGCGAGGGCGAGAACCTCGTCGAGGGCTGCTTCAGCCTCCGTCCGGCGGTCGTCGGCATCCAGCAGGACCGCCTCCCACAACCCGCGCTGCAGCCGCGACCAGGGCTCGTCGGCGTCGACGTACGACCATCCGTCGACCATCTTGCGGACTCCCGCGACCTCGCCCACCGCCGCGGCCACCGATGCCCGCGCCGCGGCGAGGTCGGACGTCCAGGGCCCGGCGTAGTCGTCGAGCAGTGCCGCCGCCCCCTCGCCCCGACCCACGGCGAGCAGGAGCCTGGCCTGCGTAGCCGTCATGCGGGCGCGCACACCCGGCGGTCGGGGCGGCTCGCCCAGCGCGGGGTCGGCGATGACCAGCGCGAGCGCGTCGGGTCGGCCGGACGCGGCCAGCCACTCACCCCACTCGGCCCGCTGCACGCTGGCGAGCAGGTGGCGCCGGTTGCTCTGAGCCGCCGCAAGCGCGTCGGCCAGGTGGCGCTCGGCCTCGGCCAGCTCACCCCGCTGCGTCGCGACGTGGGCCAGCGCGAGGTGGGCGTCTGCGCACGCCGAGTGCTGCGGGAACATCAGCTCCTCAGCCACGAGCAGGGCGCGCGTGGCCCGGTCGGCGGCCTGCGCCAGGCGACCGGACAGCGCATCGCAGTAGGCCGCCGTCCCCAGCACGTGGACGGACAACACCGGGATCGCGTTCAGCCCGACGGCGGGTGCAATCCACTCCCGCGCCGCACCGACGTTGCCGAGGAGGAGCTCGGCCCGCGCCGCTCCGCCGAGGCCCTGGAGGCGGAGGCTCTCGGAGTCGAACATGCCGAAGGGGCCCGCCCCCAGCTCGTCGGCGACCTCCGGGAGCAGCTCCAGGAGGTGGGCGGCCGTCCCCAGCGCCGACGTCGGCGACCCGTGGTGGTACACCAGGCTCAAGCGGGCGACGTCGACCACGAGCTCCAGCGCCGGTGGAAGGTCATGGGTCCGGGTCGTGCGGTCGATCAGATCCTCAGCGGCGAGGGCGCGGCCCGACGTGATGCGCATCACGACCGTGGCCAGGGCGACCTCGGGGTCCCGGTCGACGAGGTCCCGTGGGAGGCGCTCCAGCCAGCCGAGGACGATGTGCGAATCGCCTCGCTCGAAGCGGGAACGGCCCTCCCGATCGGCGAGGGCCACGACGCCCTCCCAGTCCCTGGCCGCCAGAAGGTGCTCGGCCGCCGCCTTCGGTTCCTTCGCCGCCAGGAACCACTGCGCAGCGACGCGGTGAAGCCGGATCTCCTCGTCGGGGCGCTCCGTCCGCAGCTCGAAGCGCAGGAGATCCCGGAAGAGCGGGTGGTACTGGTACGACGAACGTCGGTTGTCCAGCGCCGACAGGAACAGCGACCGCTGGTACAGCGACTCCAACATCCGTTGGCTGTCGCCACGGCCCGTCAGGGCGTCGCACAGAGGCGCGTTCAGGCGGTCGACGACCGAGGTGGCCAGGAGGAACTCCCGCTCGTGGAACGCCAGCCCGTCCAGGATCTCGTCGCTGAGGTAGTCGGCCACGTGACGGTCGTCGCCCGAGAACTGCTCGAGGTAGGTGTCGATGTCGGCTCGGTGACGCAGGGACAGGGCCGCCAGCTGCACGCCGGCCGGCCAGCCCTCGGTGCGGTCGACGAGGGCCCGGGCCTGGTCGCTGCGCAGCTCGCACTGGGCCAGCGCCCGGACGAGCTGGCGGACGTGCTCGTCCGACATGGCCAGGTCGTCCTGACGGATCTCGGCCACCTCGTCGCGCAGCCGCAGGCGGTGGAGGCCCATGTCGGGGTCCCGCCGCGACGCGAGGATCAAGCGGGCGGTCGGTGGCAGCCGGTCCGCGAGCTGGCCGAGGTCCTCCAGCACGCCCGGGGACGAGAGCTCCTCGAAGTCCTCGATGACGAGGACCATCTCCGGACCCCGCTCCAGCTCGTCGACGACGTGGTCCAGGAACACGGGGCCGAGCCGGTCGACCCCCACCGACATCCGCCCCAGGCGCGTGGCCAGGCCGGGGTCGGCCGCTACGAGCGCCTTGCGGAGCCGGCGCCCGAAGCGGAGGGCGTCGCGCCCGACGCCACGGGCCGACGCCCAGGCGACGCGTCGGTCGGGACGGGCCCTGGCCCACTGGCCCAGGAGCACGGACTTGCCGTAGCCCGCTGGTGCCACCAGCAGGACGACACGCCGGTCGAGGGCCTGCTCCAGGTGGTCCAGCAGGGCCGGGCGTTCGACCGCGAACGACGGGAGCTCTGGCCACACCACTGCCGTGGCGTCGGTCGTCATGCCGTCCCGTCCCGTTCCCGGACCCGGTCGGGCCCTGGCGCCTCCCCCGGGGGTCAGTTCTCCCGTTCGATGCGCCGCACCGAGACTAGTTCCATGCCCAGATCGGCGACCACGGCGAGGCGGGCGTGCAGGGCCGCCTGGTCGGGCAACCAGCCCCGCAGCCGGGTCCCCTCGGGGACGACGTCGACCACCTCGAAGCCCTCGAGCGCGGTGATCAGGCGCGGGCCGAGACGGCCGCGGAGGACAAGCTCGTACTCCGAGCAGTCCTGCGCCATCGCGCGATCCTGCGCCCGCCCGGACCCGGCCGCATCACCCGCGGGGAATGATCACCCCTTCTGGGCGAGGGCAGATCCCTCAGCCGGGGCTTACGATCCCGGACAGGTGGGGCCGGAGGGCCGGTCCCCGACGAAGGGAACAACATGCTGCTCGCTGCCGACTACGCCTTGGGCGAGGTGATCTGGACGATCTTCATCGTCTTCATGTGGGTCATCTGGCTCTGGCTGCTCTTCGCGATCTTCGGCGACCTGTTCAGTGACCACGAGACGTCCGGCTGGGCCAAGGCCGGGTGGACGCTCCTGGTGATCTGCATCCCGTACCTCGGGATCCTGATCTACCTGATCGCCCGCGGTGGGGGCATGGCCGCCCGCTCGGCGGCTCGGGCCTCCGCGGCTCAGGCCGACTTCGACGCGTACGTCAAGGAGACCGCGGCCAGCGCCGGGCCGGCCGGGGAGATCTCCCATGCCAAGAAGCTGCTGGACGACGGCGCCATCAGCCAGGACGAGTACGAGGCCCTCAAGGCCAAGGCGCTGTCCTGATCACACGGTGAACTCGGCGGGCGGGGGTCTCCCGGCCCCTGCCCGCCGCCTCACCCCGCACGAGCGGAGACATCGGTGACCGACGACGACGTCGAGGCCCTGCGGGCGGAGCGCGACGAGCTCCAGCACGAGCTCGACGCCCTCCACCAACGGAAGCTGCGCCGCACCCGGGGCGTGCTGTCCGTCATCGGGGTGCTCCTGTCCTGCTTGCTCTTGCTGGCCACCGTCCTCGGCGTGTGGGCCCGGCGAAGCTTCCTGCGCACCGACATCTTCGCCGAACGCGCCGGCGATCTGATCGACGATCCCGCGGTCCAGACGGCGCTCGCGCTGTACCTGTCCGAGCAGGTCAACCGGCTCATCGACGCCGAGAGCCTCTTGGAGGACGCACTGCCCGACCGGGCCCAGGTCCTTGCCGTTCCGCTGTCGAACGCCGTCGAGTCCTTCGTCGCCGATCAGGTCAACACCTTCGTGGCCTCCGAGCGGTTCGCCGAATTGTGGAAGGCCGCGGTCCGAGGGGCTCATGAGCGCGCCATCGCCCTCCTGGAGGGCGACAGCGAGGTCGTCCAGGCGGAGGACGACCACATCGTCATCAACCTCCTCCCGGTGATCAACGGGATCCTGGCCACCATCGGTGAGCAGGATCCGGAGATCTTCGGGCGCACGGTCGACCTGCCCACGGTCAGCGTCGACGACGTCCCGGAGGAGGCCCGCGAGCGCATCAGCGAGGCCCTCGGCATCGACCTCGACGACGACTTCGGCACGTTCACGGTCTACGACGACGGCGCCCTCAGCGCAGCGCAGGAGGTGGTGCGCCTGGCCGACAAGTTCGTCTGGGTCCTCGTCGTGCTCACGCCGCTGGTCATGGCCGGCACCATCGCCCTGTCGGCCCGCCGGCGACGGACGGTTCTCCAGCTCTCGTTGGGGGTGGCGGTCACCATGGTCCTCCTGCGACGGCTGGTCCTTCTGTTCGAGGAGGAGCTCCTCGAGCTCGTGCGCATCGAGACCAACCGGCCGGCCGTGGCGGCCACCAGCGATGCCTTCCTCGACCCGCTCCTGGACGGTGCCCTGTGGGTCGGGCTCCTAGCACTGCTGGTCGTCTTCGTGGCGTGGGTCACCGGCCCCTACCGCTGGGCCACGTCCTTTCGCTCGTGGACGACGGGCACCGTGCGCGACGTCACGACCCTGGTGTCGGCCAAGGCCCAGGACGAGGGCACGGCGAGCTGGGCGGCCGAGCACCTCGATGCCCTGCGCATCGGCGGCCTGGCCGTCGGTGTCGCCCTTCTGTGGTGGATCGACCTGTCGTGGGGCCGGTTCCTGGCCGTGGTGCTCATCGTGGGAGCCTTCGAGCTCGCGATCGCCGCCCTGGCCCGGCGGGCGGAACCCAGCGACGAGCTCCCTGCCGCGTCGCCGTAGCACCCAGGAAGGGCGCTCATGCTCGAGGCGTTCGCTTGGGGCACCCTCGCCGCGTCCTCACTGGTCATCGGCGGGCTGATCGCCCTCCATTGGAACGTGTCGACCCGGGTCCTCGGGCTGGTGATGGCGTTCGGGGCCGGGGTCCTGATCAGCGCCGTCGCCTACGAGCTCGTGCTCGATGCCTTCGAGACCTCGGACGGGGACGGCGTGGCGCTGGGCCTTGCGGCGGGCGCGCTGTCGTTCTACGCAGGGGACGTCTGGTTGGACCGGCGCGGGGCGGGTGACCGCAAGCGCTCCAACCGCGAGCCCGTCGACGAGGGCGGCTCGGCGCTGGCCCTCGTCCTCGGGATCGTGCTGGACGGGGTGCCGGAGTCGATCGTGATCGGGGTCGGGTTGCTCGCCGGTGAGGGCGTCGGGCTGGCGATGCTCGCCGCCGTGTTCCTCTCCAACCTCCCCGAAGCCGTCGCGGCGACGGTCGGCCTTCGCCGAGGCGGGACCTCGGCCCGGCGGGTCCTGACCCTCTGGGTCATCGTCGCCCTGGTCAGCGGCTTCTCCGCGTTCGCCGGTTACGCCCTGTTCGACGGAGCGTCGCCCTCCGCTCTCGCCTTCGTCACGGCGTTCGCCGGCGGTGCCGTCCTCACGATGCTGGCGGACACGATGATGCCCGAGGCCTTCGAGAACGGCGGCAAGTCCGTCGGCCTGCTGACCACCCTCGGCTTCGGGCTGGCGTTCTACCTGGCCCAGCTCGAGTAGCTACCGCGGCGGGAGGCCCAGGCCGATGCTGAGGAGCTGGGTGAGCATCCGCCCGGTCGCCCCCCAGATCGTGTCCCCCTCGATCTCGTAGAAGAAGAGTGGGCGGTCGACGCCGTTCGGGAACGTCCAGCGCTCCTCGTGGAAGGCGTCGGGGTGGAGCAGCTCGGCGAATGGCACGTGGAGGATGCGCTCGACCTCCGACGGCTGGGCCACCAGGCGCCCCGGCGGGCCCGGCAGCACCCCCACGTAGGGGTGGACCTCGGACCGACTGGTGAAGGTGCTCAGCCGGTCCAGCCGCCCGATCACCTCGACCGTCGCCGGCTCGAGGCCGATCTCCTCCTGGGTCTCCCGCAGGGCGGTGGTCACCAGATCCGGGTCCCCGTCCTCCTGACGGCCGCCCGGGAAGCTGACCTCGCCGCGGTGGTTGCGCAGGTGGGCGGACCGGCGGGTGAGGATGACCGTGGGCCCCGCGTCGCCCTCGTAGAGGACGGCCAGGACGGCGGACTGGCGCGGCGAGGCCACCGGGACCGGGCCGTCGATGACGATGGGCTCGCCCATCGCGGTCAGGCGTTCCGGCAGTCGGGCGAGGTCGACGATCCGCTGATCGGCGCCCAGGTGGTCCCACGGGGGCGGGCCCCCCGGGGTCATGGCGTCCGGTCGGGGGATGACCTGGTCACCCCCACGAGGGCTCAGGAGGGCGTACCCCCGGCGAGCTGCTCGAGGAGCTCGCGCAGGCCGCCGACCTTCAGGTTCTTCATGACCGTCCCCGGCGTCGTCTCGCCGCGCTCCCACTCCATCCAGTGGTCGAGGAGCTTCTGGGGGTCGGGAGGCGGACGATCCATGGGCGCGGAGGCTAACGGTGCTCCTCCAGCTCGTGACGATCCGGGTGCGTCGTGTACCAGGCCGCGTACGCCCGGGCCCCGGGTAGCGCGGTGACACCGTGGACCAGGACGGACAGCCCCACGGTCACGGCCACCGTGGCCACGATGACGTTCGTCTCCCGAAGGGCCGAGTCCTCGATCACGGCGAGGGCGAGCACGATCGACACCAGCCCGCGGGGCCCGAACCAGCCGAGGTACGCCACCGTCCGGGCCTGCACGCCCGACCCGAGGTAGGCCAGGGCGACGGCGCCGCCTCGCACCAGCGTGAGGCTGATGACGGCGTAGAGCACGATGCGACCGTCGAGGTCGCGCAGGGCCGGGCCGAGAGCGATCGCCCCGAACACGACGAAGGTGGCGCCGGTCAGCGCCGTGCCGAGGCCCTCGACGAGGTGCGGAACGGGGAGGCGGTCGGCGGCCAGGGCCCGGACGGTCGCCCCGGCGACGAACGCCGCCAGGAACCCGCTGCCGTGGAGGGCGGCGGCCACCCCGAAGGCGATCACCGGGACGGCGAGGAGGGCGATCTGGCGGCCGGTCTCCTCCATCCAGCCCCGGCGCCCGGCCACCCGGAACACCGCCGCCCCCACCACGCCCGCCGCCAACCCGCCGACGACGCCCCAGCCGACCTCCTGGGCGATCACGGTGACCGCCGAGCGGCCGTTCACCGCCTCCTCGGCCTCGGCGAGGGCCAGGAAGATGGCCACGAGGGGCACGCAGAGGCCGTCGTTCATCCCCGACTCGATGGTGAGCCAGTGGCGGATGCGAGCGGGGACGGCCGGCTCGGTGACCGCTGGTCCGCACAGGGCGGAGTCCGTCGGGGCGAGGACGGCGGCCAGGACCGCCGCCGGCCAGAGCCCGACCCCGTCGAAGACGACCAGCGCCGCCACGGCGCCGAACCCGACCGCCAACGGGAGCGCCACACCGAGCAGGCGGACCGCGCCCGAGCGGTCGCGGCGCAGGCGGGCGAGGTCGACCCGCTCGCTGTCGTCGAACAGCACCAGGGTGAGGGCGGCCGTCGCCAGTGCGGTCAACCCCTCCCGGCTACCAGCGGCCCCGAAGCGGTCGAAGACCTCCCCCGCCACCAGACCGACGGTGGTGAAGAACAGGGCGGCGGTGATGACCGAGTGGCGCAGCCTCCCGGACACCGCGCTGTAGGCGAGGACGGCGCCCCCCAGCACCACCAGGTCCCACGCCTCCATGCCCCAGCAGCATCCCAGACGGTCGGGTCGGCGGACGCGACACGGCCGGGCCCTGGGGCCCGGCCGTGTGCAGTTCCGTGCAGGAACGGGAGTTACATCATCCCGCCCATGCCACCCATCCCGCCCATGCCGCCCATGTCGGGCATGCCACCGCCGGCGGGACCCGGCGGCTCGGGCTTGTCGGCGATGAGGGCCTCGGTGGTCAGCAGCATCGCGGCGATCGACGCCGCGTTCTGCAGAGCCGCCCGGGTGACCTTGGCCGGGTCGATGACGCCGGCCTTGATCAGGTCCTCGAACTCGCCAGTGGCAGCGTTGAAGCCGATCGCCCCGGTCTCGCGAATGGTCTGCTCGACCACCACGACACCGGCGTGACCCGCGTTCTCGGCGATGAGCGTGGCCGGGGCCGAGAGCGCGGTGGCCACGATGCGGCCGCCGGTCTGCTCGTCGTCCTTCAGCTTGGCCACTGCGGCCTCCACATCGGCCTTGGCCCGGAGCAGGGCGGTGCCGCCACCGGCGACCACACCCTCCTCGATGGCCGCCTTCGTGGCCGACACGGCGTCCTCGATGCGGTGCTTCTTCTCCTTGAGCTCGACCTCGGTGGCGGCGCCGACCTGGATCAGGGCGACACCTCCGGCCAGCTTGGCCAGCCGCTCCTGGAGCTTCTCGCGGTCCCAGTCGGAGTCCGTGTTGTCGATCTCCCGCTTGATCTGGGAGATGCGACCGGCCACGTCACCCTCGGCGCCGGCACCCTCGACGATGGTGGTGTCGTCCTTGGTGATGACCACCTTGCGGGCCTGACCCATCAGGTCCAGCGTGACGGCGTCGAGCTTGAGCCCGACCTCCTCGGAGATGACCTGGCCACCGCTGAGGATCGCCATGTCCTGGAGCATCGCCTTGCGGCGGTCGCCGAACCCGGGGGCCTTCACGGCCACCGAGTTGAACGTGCCCCGGATCTTGTTCACCACGAGGGTGGCGAGGGCCTCGCCCTCCACGTCCTCGGCGACGATGATCAGCGGCTCGGCCCGCCTGCATGACCTTCTCCAGCACGGGCAGCATCTCCTGCACCGAGCTGATCTTGCCGTTGACGAAGAGCAGGTACGGCTCCTCGAGCACCGCCTCCTGGCGGTCCGGGTCGGTCACGAAGTACGGCGACAGGTAGCCCTTGTCGAACTGCATCCCCTCGACGAACTCGAGCTCGATGCCGAACGTGTTGGACTCCTCGACGGTGACCACACCGTCCTTGCCGACCTTGTCGATGGCGTCGGCGATGACGTCACCGATGGCCTGGTCGGCGCTGGAGATGGCGGCCACCTGGGCGATCTCGGACTTGTCGTCGATCTCCTTGGCCTGCTTGGCGATGGAGTCCACGGCAGCGGCGACGGCCTTCTCGATGCCCTTCTTGAGGCCCATCGGGTTGGCGCCGGCGGCGACGTTGCGGAGCCCCTCTCGGATCATGGCCTGGGCCAGGACCGTCGCCGTGGTGGTGCCGTCACCGGCCACGTCGTTGGTCTTGGTCGCCACCTCCTTGACGAGCTGGGCGCCCATGTTCTCGAAGTTGTCCTCGAGCTCGATCTCACGGGCGATGGAGACGCCGTCGTTGGTGACCGTGGGGGCCCCGAACTTCTTGTCGAGGACCACGTTGCGGCCCTTGGGGCCCAGCGTGACCTTGACCGAGTCGGCGACCTTGTTGACCCCGGCCTCGAGGCGGCGACGCCCGTCCTCGGAGAACTTCAGCAGCTTCGACACGGCTACTTGACGACCGCGAGGACGTCGCGAGCGCTGAGGATCAGCAGGTCGTCACCGTCGACCGTGATCTCGGTGCCGCCGTACTTGGAGTAGACGACGGTGTCGCCCTCCTTGACGTCCAGGGGGATCAACTCGCCGGTGGTCTCGGACCGCTTGCCGGGACCGACAGCCAGGACGTCGCCCTGCTGGGGCTTCTCCTGGGCGGTGTCGGGGATGACCAGGCCGGAGGCCGTGGTCTCCTCGGATTCGCCGGGCTTGACGACGATCCGGTCATCGAGGGGCTGCAGGTTCATGGCTCTCCTCAGTCTCTTCCTGGCACCGCGGTGGCGCCGTTAGCACTCTCTCAGGGCGAGTGCTAACGATACGTGCGGCCTCCGGCAGGCCGCAACCCCGGGCCATAGGGTCATTGCGTGTCCGCCACCGCCCCCCCGCCCAGCCCGGAGCCCAGCACCGCCAAGGGGCTGAAGTTCGCCAAGGTCCTGGTCTGGCTGATCTACGCCTACTTCGTCCTGGCCGTCGTGATCCTGGTGCTGGAGTTCTTCCTGCTCCTCTTCGGCGCCAGCACCGACGCCTCGTTCACCGAGTGGGTGTACCGCAGTGGCGACCGGGTCCTCGAGCCGTTCCGGGGCATCTTCCCGACCCACACCGTGAACGGCGAGTCGGTGATCGACTTCGCCGTGCTGTTCGCCATCATCGTCTACGGGATGCTGGCGATGGCCTTCCACGCCCTGGTCACCTGGATCGACCGGAAGATCTACGAGGAGCGACGCAAGGCCTGGCTGGCGACCCAGCAGCCGGGGCCACCGCAGCCGCAGCCGCAGCCGCCGGCGGCCTAGCGGAAGCGGCGGCGCACCCGTCGGAGGAGCTCGAACACCGACTCCGCGGCGGACGAGGTCGCGACCAGGTGCCGAGCCCGTCCCCGCGGGCTCCGGTCGCCCCGGTAGGCGACGGCGACGTGGTCCCGCCCCAGGTGGGGGTGGACCTTGTACAGCCGCCACGACTGGTCCCGGAGGTACGGGAGGATCACCTCGTCCTGGGTCGGGTCCCGGCCCACCCACTTCTCCAGCACGGTCAGGCGCCCCTCGAGCATCAGCGAGAAGCGGCTGCGGATGAGCGAGGCATCGTGCACCCGGTAGTCGACGAGCGCGCCGGGCGTGTGCACGACCGGCCACCGGTCGGCCAGGCGCAGCAGGAGGTCCCAGTCCTCGAACGGCAGGTCCGGGTCCCACCCCCCGACCGCCTGGATCGCCTCGCGCCGGAACACCGCGCTGGAGGCGATGACCGGGTTCCGGTGGAGGAACCGGTCGAAGGCGTCGCCGTCGGGTGGAGGGAGGTGATCCTCCGACTCGAGGAACGAGATCTCGAGCACCTCGCCGTCGGCGTCGATCAGGCGGGCGTCGCTGTACGCCACTGCGGCCCCGGCTTCGACGTCGAGGGCGGCCACCGACCGCTTCAGCTTCTCCGGCGCCCAGACGTCGTCGCCCCCGAGGTAGGCGAGGTACTCGCCGCGGCACTGCGGCAGGGCCTCGTTCAGGGTGCGGGTCAGGCCCACGTTCTCCTGGTGGAGGACGAGGCTCACGGGCCGGTCGCTGCGGTCGGCCCAGTCCCGGATCACCGCCGCCGAGTCGTCGTCGGAGGCGTCGTCGGTGATGATCAGCTCCCAGTCGTCGAACGTCTGGGACGCGACGCTGTCCAGGGCGGCGGTGACGTACGGCCCCTGGCGGAAGCAGGTCACGACCACCGTGACGCGTGGTGCTGCCGACGAGGCCGTCTCGCCCATGGCGGAACCCTACGGTCAGCTCAGCCGAAGTCCGGGGTCGGCGCCGAGGTCCAGCGGCGACGCCCCCACGGACTGCCAGCGGAACCACCCGCAGCTGGCCACCATGGCGGCGTTGTCGGTGCACATCGCGCGGCTGGGGACGTAACCGGGCCGGCCGTCCTCGTCCGCCGCCGCCAGGAACGCCTCTCGGAGGCGGGAGTTGGCGGCCACGCCACCGCCGAGGGCCATGCCCTTCGCCCCGACCTCGTCGGCGGCCCGCCGGACCTTCGCCACCAGCACGTCCACCACGGCCTCCTGGAAGGAGGCGGCGACGTCCTCGGCGGCGACGTCGGGGTGCTGGCGGACGTGGTTCACCACCGCCGTCTTCAGCCCGCTGAAGGAGAAGTCCAGGTTGTCGCCCGGCATGGCCCGCGGGAAGGCGATGGCCTCGGGGTCGCCGCGCTGCGCCAGCTTGTCGATGATCGGACCGCCGGGGTAGCCCAGGCCCAGGTAGCGGGCCACCTTGTCGAAGGCCTCGCCGGCGGCGTCGTCGAGCGTGGAGCCGAGGGTGCGGTACCTCCCGTGGTCCTCCATGGACACCAGCAGGGTGTGACCGCCCGAGACCAGGAGGAACACCAGCGGCAGCTCCAGCTCGGGTTCTTCGAGCAGGGCGGCGTAGAGGTGGGCCTCCAGATGGTTCACCCCGACGAAGGGGACCTCCCACGCGAGGGACAGGGCCTTGGCAGCGCTGACGCCGACGAGCAGGGCGCCCACCAGACCCGGGCCGACCGTGGCCGCCACGGCGGCGACGTCCGACCCCTCGACCCCGGCCTCGACCAGCGCGTCGGCCACCACCGGGGTGAGCAGCTCGACGTGGGACCGGCTGGCGATCTCGGGCACCACCCCACCGAACTCGGCGTGGAGGTCGATCTGGCTGGACACGACCGAGGACCGGACCTCGCGACCGTGGGCGACGACGGCGGCGGCCGTCTCGTCGCACGAGGTCTCGATGCCGAGGACGAGGTCGCTCATGCGGCCCGCACCTCCGCCGGGGGCAGGTCGGCCTCGATGGCGTCCAGTCGGGCGCCGTACTCGTCGCCGTCGATGTCGTGGGCCCACATGATCAACGCGTCCTCTCCGACCTCGGCGTAGTAGTTCTTGCGGATGCCGGCCGGGGCGAAGCCGAAGCGCCGGTACAGCGCCTTGGCCGGCTCGTTCCCGGCTCGCACCTCCAGCGTCAGGGCCTTCGTACCGCGGCGCAGCGCCTCGCGCACCAGGACGGCCAGCAGGCGGGTGCCGATGCGCTCGCCCTGCCGGTCGGGGTGGACGCTCAGCGTGGTCACGTGGGCCTCGTCGACGACGAACATGAGCCCGCCGTAGCCCACCAACCGCCCGCCGATGCGGGCCACCCGGTAGGCGCGGGTCGCTTCGGGCAGGGCCAGCTCCCCCCGGAAGAGCTCGGCCGACCACGGGTTCGTGGACACCAGCTTCTCCAGCCGGGCCACGGCCGGGACGTGGCGCCGTCGCAGCGGCTCGATGCGCAGTGGCCCGACGGGGCTCATGGGCGCTTCGCCCAGCCCTTCTGGACGTCCGGGTCCCGCAGGTACAGCGGGGCCAGCTCACGCGGCGACACGAACTGCTCCCGCAGCGCCCGGGCGTGCGCCAGGCCGACGAGGACGGCGGCGGAGGGGTGGGCCATTTCCGGGCCGCCCAGCCGGGCGTGGTCCACCTCGGCGAAGACGCTCCGATGACGCACCGCCCCGTCCCCCACCAGCACGCACTCCTCGTTGCGGGCTTGGAGCTCAGAGGCCAGGTCCTCGGGCCGGACCACGGCGGGCGGGCTGACCTGCTGCACGCCGCCAGGAACCGACCGGTACAGGGCGGTGAACACCTCGCCCCGCCGGGCGTCGACGGCGGCGGCCACCAACCGGTCGGTGAGCCGGGCGGCGTGGGCCAGCAGGTCCAGGCTGGTGATGCCGATCATCGGCACCTCGAGGGCCGAGGCCAACGTGGTGGCGGTGGTGAACCCGACCCGCAGGCCGGTGAACAGCCCGGGACCGATGTCGACGGCGATGGCACCCACCTTGGCCAGGGGCACCTCGGCCATGCGGCACAGCGCCTCGATCTGCGGGGCGAGCGTCTCGGCGTGGCGGCGGGGGGCGAGCAGGTGCTGCTGGGCCAGGACGCCCTCGTGGCCACCGAGGGCAGAGCCCACCTGGTCCGTGGCGGTGTCGATGCCCAGGATCAGCACGAGCCCTCCAGCTGCCGCAGCCGGGCGGCCCACCCCGGACCGACGGCGTCGAGCACGAGAACCCGGTCGTCGTCGCCGTCACCGAAGGCGAAGGTGATCTCCAGCCGGTCGACCGGGAGGATCCCCCGCAGCCGGTCGCCCCATTCGATGACGGTCACGGCGTGATCGTCGAGCAGCTCGTCGAGGGCGAGGTCGGTCGCATCCTCGGGGCCGGCAAGGCGGTAGGCGTCGAGGTGGTGGACCGTCAGTCGGCCACCGGTGTAGCGCTGGGCGATGGTGAACGTGGGGCTGGTCACGGGGTCGGGCGAACCCAACGCCGCCGTCAGCCCCTTCACGAACGCCGTCTTGCCCGCCCCGAGGTCCCCCAGCAGCACGAGGAGGTCGCCCGCCGCGGCCAGCTCGGCCACGCGCGCGGCCAGCGCCTGGGTCTCGTCCACGCCGGTGGTCGTGGTGCGCATCAGTCGAACAGGGTGGCGTCGCTCGACGCCGGTGCGGGCTCCTCGACATCGACCGTGACAGGCACCGGCGCCATCGCCTGCTTGGCCCGCACGAGGTCGGCCCGCATCTGGGCCATCTGCTGCGCCCCGCCCCGCAGGATGGCCGCCGGGTGGAAGGTGGGGATGAGCACACCACCCCGGAAGGGGTAAGCCCTGCCGCGGACCTTGGTGATGCCCTCCCTGGTCTGCAGGAGGGTCTTGGTGGCGAAGTTGCCGACGGTCACCACCACCTTGGGGGCGATCAGCTCGAGCTGGCGCTCCAACCAGGGGTTGCAGGCGGCGATCTCGTCGGGCAGCGGGTCCCGGTTGCCGGGCGGGCGGCACTTCACGACGTTGGCGATGTAGAACTCGTCGCGGGTCAGGCCCATCTCCTCCAGCACGAGCTGGTCGAGGAGCTTCCCCGAGCGGCCGACGAAGGGCTGCCCCAGGCGGTCCTCCTCGGCCCCCGGCCCCTCCCCCACGAAGAGCAGGTCGGCCCCCGGGTCGCCCACGCCGAACACCACCTGCGTGCGGGTCTCGGCCAGCGCGCAGCGCACGCAGGAGGAGGCCTCCTCGGCAACAAGCGCGAGTTCCCCCGTCACGCTCAGACGCTACCGACGGACCGGATGGCGCGCTCGGTGGCCAGGGTGGCCATCCAGGCCACGAGGTCGACCGGGACCTCCACCTGCCCCGTGGCGGCGACCACCAGCGCGTCGCCGTCGACCGTGGTGTGGACCGGGATGAGGGCGCGGGCGAAGCCGTTGTGCCCGGCCCGGGCCACGAGGTGGCAGCCCGCCTTGTCCAGGTCGGCGTCCGTTGCGATGACGCCGATGGTGGTGTTGCCGTACTCGGTGGTGCCGACGGCCTCGTCGACTGCCACCGGGCGCTGTGGCATCACCGGCTCCCGCGGGGTGCCGTCGTCGATCCACCCCACCGCGTTGACCGCCACGAGCGCGCTGACCGTGACCCCTTCGGCCCGCACCGTCGCCGTCCCCAGGCCGCCTGGAGTGCTGTGCTCGCGGCCCAGCCACTTGCCGATCGTGGCGCCCGCCCCCGCCCCGACCCGGCCGACGGGGACCGGTCCGCCGGCCGCGGCTCGGGTGGCGGCCGCGCCACCCTCGGGCCCCGGCCGGACGGTGGGGTCGCCCTGGGTCAGGTCGAACAGGCCGAGGCCGACCACGATCGGCACCGGCCCTCCGGGGGTCTCCAGGCCGACGCCCTCGCCGGCCAGGACGTCGAGGGTGCCATCCACTGCGGCCAGGCCGAAGACCGAGCGCCCGCTGAGCACGACGGCGTCCAGCCGGGCCACCGTCTTGTCCGGGCCCAGCAGCACGGCGTCACGGGTGGCCGGCGCGCCGCCGCGGATCTCTCCGGAGGCGACGGTGCCCTCCGGCAGGCGGACGACGGTGCAGCCGGTGGCGCCGTCGGCCGACGTCCAGTGGCCCACCCGAACGCCGGCGACATCGGTGATCACCGGCCCATCTTTGCCTGCCGAGTGCTACGAATCTCCGCCGTGGGGCTCGGGGAGGAGCTGGACGCGTTCCTCGCCGGCACCGCCCTGTGCGGGGCGATGACCGGTGAGGTCCGGGCGGCGATCGCCAGTCATCTGATCCCTCGCGCCGTGGTGGGCGGCGAGGTCCTCCTGCAGGAGGGCGACCCGCCCGACGGCATGTACTTCGTGCGGGCCGGCCGCCTGCAGGTGCGCCGTGCCGGCCCGGACGGTGCCGACGAGGTGGTGGCCGAGATCGGCCGGGGCGAGGTGGTCGGCGAGGCATCCCTCGTGACCGACCTGCCCAGGGTGGCGACCGTGGTCGCCCTGCGCGACACCGAGCTGCTCCACCTGAGCCTCGAGGCATTCGAGCAGCTCGCGGTCGAGCACCCGTCGCTCCTCCGCCCCATCACCACGGAGGTGGTGGAGCGCCTGATCGTGGCCCGGTCGGCGGTCGGCCGTAGCCGACCGATCACCACCGTCGCCGTCATCCCGGTGCACGACGACCTGACCACGGTCACCACGGCCCTGCGCCTGGCCGAGGTGCTGCAGGCGACAGCGGGCGACTCGGCGATCGTCGAGTCGAGCACCTGGCCGACGGACCGGAGCGAGGCGGCGTGGGCGGAAGAGCTCGAGGCCCACCACGACCTGGTCGTGTACCTCAGCGACGGCTCGTCGGCCGACGCCCACCGCAGCCTGCGCCAAGCTGACGCCGTCCTCCTGGTGGCCGACGCCGCCCGCCACCCGGGCCCCACCCCGGTCGAGGCGACGCTGGCCGAGCACCGCGAGCGGATCGAGGTGCCAGTGGAGCTGGTGCTCGTCCACCCCCGGCACCGGGATCTGCCGTCGGGGACGACCCGGTGGCTGGACCAGCGCGACCTGCGCCGACACCACCACGTCCGGATGGGCGACGAGGGTGACCTGGGCCGGGTGGCCCGCCTGGTCACCAACCGGGCCATCGGGCTCGTCTTGTCCGGGGGCGGCGCGAGGGGGATGGCCGAGATCGGCGTCCTCCAGGCCATGGAGACGCTGGGCATCCCGGTCGACGCCGTCGGCGGGACCAGTGCCGGGTCGATGGTGGCCGGCGCGGTCGCGCGCGGTTGGCCCGCGGCCCGGGTCCGCCAGGTCCTGCGGACCGGGATGGTCGAGGGGCGCAACCCGGTCGACCTGACGATGCCGGTGGCCGCGCTGGCCGCCGGCCGGCGGGTCACCGAACGCCTGAAGGCGGCGGCCGGCGAGTCCGACATCGAGGACCTCTGGCTCGACTTCTTCTGCGTGTCGACCAACCTGACCCGCACCGCCCCCCACGTGCACCGCACCGGCGCGGTCTGGCGGGCCATCCGGGCCAGCATGTCGATCCCGGGCATCTTCCCGCCGGTGTCCCAGGGCGACGACGTGCTTGTCGACGGCGGCCTGGTGGACAACCTGCCCGTCGGCGAGATGCGGCGCGGGCACGAGGGCATCACGGTCGTGGCGGTCGACGTGGGCGTTCAGCGCGGCGTGACGTCGGGCGACCTCCCCGACTCCACCGTGCTCGACGGCTGGCGCCTGCTGGTCGACCGCCTCCACCCCCGTCGGACCTCACCCGACGTGGCCGGGATCCTCACCGTGCTCACCCGCCTGACCGAGCTCGGTGGCGGGGGCGGCGCCGAGGTCGACCGCGGCGACGTGCTGGTCGTGCCCGAGGTGGAGGGGTTCCCGCTCTTGGCCTTCGACCGCTTCGACGAACTGGTGGACGTGGGCGAACGGGCCGGACGGCGAGTGCTCGCGCCTTGGTGGGCCGATGGCCCCGGAGGGCCGATCATCCCCGGCGGGTGAGGTCGGGAGGTTTACGGTTCCTTACGTTGTCTTCGAATCGGTCTGGTGAAGGGTCACCGGCCAAGAAGGGGTGATTCCATGAGCAGCAACGAACCGAGTGGGGCAGCGATCGGCTGGTCGGTCTTCGCCGCCGCCATCTTGATGATGATGGGCATGTTCCAGGGCCTGGCCGGCCTCGCGGCCATCCTCAACGACGATCGCTTCGTCGTGACCGATGACTACGTGTTCGAGCTGGATGTCACCCAGTGGGGCTGGGTCCACCTCATCATCGGGATCCTCTTGTTCCTGTCCGGGCTCGGCATCTTCTCGGGCAACGTGTTGGCCCGGACCGTGGGCGTCTTCGTCGCCGTCGGCAGTGCCGTCAGCGCGTTCATCTACCTCCCCATCCAGCCGGTGTGGAGCTCGATCCTGATCGCCATCGCCGTGGTCGTGATCTGGGCGCTGACCGCCCACGGTCGGGACATCGCCGCCGACCTCTGATTCCTTCAGCGCATCCGTCCACCGGGGCCGATCCTGGTGGATGGATGCGCTGTTCATCGTCGGCTCGACCTGCTTCGCCCTGGGCTCGGTGCCGGGCTACTCCAGCGCGGTGCCGGCCGAGGTCGTGGTCGTCACCTTCTTCGTCGGCTCGCTGTTCTTCACGTCCGCGGCCACGCTCCAGTACCTGGGCACGACCGACGGGCGGATGTTGGCGTGGCGGCCGTGGGACATCGCCTGGGCCGCGGCCATCATCCAGCTGGTCGGCACCCTCTGGTTCAACATCGACACCTTCGCCGCCCGTGACCCCGGCCTCGACGCCGAAGCGTCGGACGTGCGCATCTGGACGCCCGACTACCTCGGGTCAGTCTGCTTCCTGGTGGCCAGTGCTCTGGCGGTCATCGCCCTCGGCCGACGGCCCTCGCACGCCGGTCGCGACTGGCGCATCGCCGGCCTGAACCTGCTCGGCTCGGTGTTCTTCATGGCGGCGGCCATCGCCGCCTTCGTCCTGCCCGAGGCCGACGACCTGGTGGACGCGACCCTGGCCAACAGCGGGACGTTCCTCGGCGCGGTGTGCTTCCTGGTGGCCGCCTGGATGGACATCACCCCGCCCGAGTGATGGCCCCGGGCGTCGCCCGGGGGACGATGTCCGGCAGTCGATCGGAGGCCCCATGTTCCAGCACCGCAAGGACGCGGATGACGCCCTGTCCCCCACGTACGGCAGCCGTTACGTCTCGGAGCCGATCCCCAAGAACCGCATCCCCGAGGGCGAGATGCCCGCCCGCCTCGCCTACCAGATCATCCACGACGAGCTGGCCCTGGACGGCAACCCGGCCCTCAACCTCGCCACGTTCGTGACCACGTGGATGGAGCCCGAGGCCCAAGCGCTGATGACCGAGAGCCTCAACGTCAACAGCATCGACCAGGACGAGTACCCGCAGACGACCGAGATCCAGAACCGTTGCGTGAGCATCCTGGCCGACCTCTTCCACGCCGACGACGCCGAGCACGCGATGGGCACCGCCACCGTCGGGTCGTCCGAGGCCATCCACCTGGCCGGCTTGGCCATGAAGTGGCGCTGGCGGTCGCGCCAGGAGGCGGCGGGTAAGCCCACCGACCGCCCGAACCTCGTGATGAGCGAGACCGTCCAGGTCTGCTGGGAGAAGTTCGTCCGCTACTTCGACGTCGAGCCCCGCATGATCCCGATCACGGCCGAGCGCACAGTGATCGACCCGGAGCTGGCGATGGCGCAGGTCGACGAGAACACCATCGGCGTGGTCGGCATCCTCGGCTCCACCTACACCGGCGAGTTCGAGCCCATCGGTGAGCTGTCCGACGCCCTCGACGACGTGCAGGAGCGCACCGGCCTGGACGTCCCGCTCCACGTCGACGGCGCCAGCGGCGCCTTCGTCGCCCCCTTCACCCAGCCCGACCTGGCGTGGGACTTCCGCCTCCCCCGGGTGAAGTCGATCAACGCGTCGGGCCACAAGTACGGGCTGGTGTACCCGGGCGTCGGCTGGGCGCTCTGGCGGGACGTCAGCCACCTGCCGGAGGACCTCATCTTCCACACCAACTACCTGGGCGGGGACCAGCCCACCTTCGACCTGAACTTCTCCCGGGGCGCCAGCCAGATCATCGGCCAGTACTACAACTTCCTGCGCATGGGCCGGGCGGGGTACACGCAGGTGATGCGGTGTCTGTCCGACACGGCCTCCTACCTCGCCGAGCTGGTCGACGCCAGCCCCTACTTCGAGCTGATGAGCAAGCCCGACGCCCTGCCCCTGGTGTGCGCCCGCCTGGCCGACGGTCTCGACTTCACGGCCTACGACATCAGCGCCAAGATGAAGGAGCGGGGCTGGATCGTGCCCGCCTACACGCTGGCCGCCGACGCCGACGACGTGGCCGTGCTCCGGGTGGTCGTTCGCGAGGGGCTGAGCACGGACATGGCCGACCTCCTCGTCGCCGACTTCCGCCGATCCTGCGAAGAGCTCGCCGGCCTGCCGGCCGGGAGCCTCGTGAGCCTGGGACACCCGCCGCACAAGCGGGGCAAGGTCTGCTGAGCCCACCTGCGGCGGACCTAGTGTCCGCGTAGTGAAGGAAGGGGGCGCGTCGGAGCACGACGGGGGTTTCCTGCCGGTCCTGACCGCCAACGTCGAGCGGCGGCTGACGTCGTCGGTCTTCGGGATCGTCGCCGCCGGCGCCGTCCGACGTCGTCCGAGCGAGATCGCCCGAATGTTGATCGCCGCCCTGGTGATCACGGGGGCCACGATCGGGGCGAACACCATCACCACCGTCGAGGCGAGCGTCTTCTCCCTCGTCTCGTCGCTCCCCCTCGGCCTCGAGGGCCTGTTCGAGGTCCTCTACCGCTTGGCGCCGGTGGCGGCCGCCGTCCTCGTCATCACCGCCCTGGTGGCCCGGCGGCCCCGGCTCCTGCTCACCCTCGTCGTCGCGGGGGCGATGGGCTGGGGCATCGGTGCCCTGCTCTCGGGCGTGGTCGACGTGAGCGACGCGCTGCGTGAGGCGGGCACCGACCTCCGAGGCCGCAACCCCGACTTCCCGGTCGTCCCCCTGGCCGTTTCGACCGGGGTCCTGCTCGCCGCCCGGCCGTACCTCACCCGCCCAACGCGCCGAATGGTCGAGACGGTGTTCTGGGCGTCCGGCATCGCCGCCGTGTACCTGGCCGAAGGTCTGCCCGTGTCGGTGCTGGCGACCCTGGCCCTCGGCTGGGGATGCGCGGCCGCCGCCCACCTCGCGTTCGGGTCCCCCGGCGGCACGCCGTCCGCCGGGCAGGTGGCGTCCTCGCTGCGGGAGCTCGGCATCGAGGCCGACGGACTGCGCCTCGACTCCGTCCAGCCCTGGGGCCGGACCACGTTCGTCAGCGACGGCGACGAACGCCTGGCGGTGGAGGTCGTCGGACGGGACAGCACCGACGCCCGCCTCTTCGCCAAGCTCTGGCGCTTCGTCTGGTACAAGGACGCGGGACCGACCGTGTCGCTGCGTCGGGGCCAGCAGGTCGAGCACGAGGCGCTCGTGCTGCTCCTCGCCGCCCGCAGCGGCGCCCGCGTGCCCGAGCTGGCGGCCGTGGGCGTCGCCGGCGCCCGGGACGACGCCCTGCTCGTGGTCCGGGACCCTGCCGGGGCGCCCATGGAGGACGCCGACGACGGCGTCAGCGACGACGTGCTGGACGACGCCTGGGCCAACCTCGGCGACCTCCATGCCGCCGACATCGCCCACGGCAACCTGACCGCGGCGCACGTGGTGGTGGACGACCAAGGCGCCACGGGCCTCATCCGCCTGCACACCGCCGAGACCTCGGCGCCCGACGACCACCGGGCCCTCGACGACGTCCAGCTCCTGATCGCCACCGCCGACCTGGTCGGCGTCGACCGCGCCCTCGACGCCGCCCAACGCGCCCTGGGCGACGACGGCCTCGCCGCCCGCCTGCCCTACCTCGAACCAGCGGCCCTCTCCGGCCGCTCCCGGGCCCAGATCGACGACCTGAAGGACCTGGTCAAGTCGCTCCGAGAGGCGGGCTCCGAGCGGACTGGTGTGGAGGTCCCGAAGCCCGCCGCTCTCCGGCGGTTCTCCCTCGGTGGGATCTTCCTGGCCGCCGCTTTCGCCCTCGGCGTCTACCTGCTCGTCGCCCAGCTGGCCGGGGTGGCCGAGATGGGCGATGTCTTCCGGGGTGCGGACTGGGAGTGGGTCGCCATCACCGCCGTCATCGCCCAGCTCCCCCAGATCTCACAGTCGATCGCCATGCTCGGCGCGGTCTCGGCCACGCTCCCGCTGCGGGCGGTGACCGTCGTCCAGTTCGCCAACGCCTTCACCGGCCTGGTCGGGGGCACTGCGGGCAATGCCACCCTCGTCATCCGCTTCTTCCAGAAGCAGGGCCTGCCGCCGACCGTGGCCGTCAGCTCAGGCCTGCTCAACTCGCTCGCCGGTTTCGTGGTCCAGATCGTCCTCGTGACCTTCGGCCTCCTCGTCACCGGCTCGTCGTTCGTGCCGAGCGCAGACGACAGCGGCCTGCCGAGCTGGGTCTGGTGGGTGGTCGTCCTCGTCGTCCTGCTCGTCGGCGTGCTCCTCGTCATCCCTCGGATCCGCCACCGGGTCCACGACCTCGTGGCCGACCAGGTGCACGAGGCAGTCACCAACGTCAAGGGCGTCGTGTCGACCCCGAGGAAGGCCCTTCAGCTCTTCGGGGGGAACCTCACCTCACAGCTCCTGTTCGCGATGACCCTCTCGGCGGCGCTCCACGCCTACGGCCAGTCGTTGCCTCTGCTCGAGCTCGTGGTGATCAACTCGTTCGCCTCGTTCATCGGGGGCGCCGCGCCCGTGCCAGGGGGCATGGGCGTGGTCGAGTCCGGGCTCATCGCCGGATTCACGGCCGCGGGCATCCCGCAGGCCGAGGCCGTGGCGGCGACGTTCACGGCCCGGATGTTCACCACCTACCTGCCCCCGATATGGGGTTGGTTCTGCTTCCAGTGGCTGCGCCACCACGACTACGTGTGAGGCGACACCTCAGTCGAAGACGTGGCCGTGCTCACGAGAGGGCTCCCTTCCGGTGGGGGCTGGGGACGGGAGTGAGCGGGCGGAAGGACTCGGCCGTGGCTTGGTCCCACATGTCCTGGAAGCGTTTCGGGGCATTGCCGTCGACGAACTCACACTCGGCGAGGAAGCTGTAGATCTCGTCGAAGGCCATGACCTGGTGCTCGCTCACCCGCCGGACCACCTGGTGGGGCTGCAGCTGGTTGCAGTGGTCGAGGCCCATCGCCGCCACCATCTCGGCCAGCGCGTGGACGGTGTTGCGGTGGAAGTTGGCGACCCGCTCGGCCTTGTCCGGGACGACGAGGGCCCGCTGGAGCTTCGCGTCCTGGGTGGTCACGCCGACCGGGCACTTGTTGGTGTGGCAGCGCTGCGACTGGATGCAGCCCACGGCGAACATGAATCCGCGAGCCGTGTTGCACCAGTTGGCGCCGAGCGCCATCGCCTGCGCGATGGCCGACGCGCTGACCATCTTCCCGCTGGCTCCGAGCTTGAACTGTTCCCGGATGCCGGCGCCGACCAGGACGTTCTGGACGAGCATGAGGCCCTCCAGCAACGGCATGCCGAGCGAATCGGAGAACTCGAGCGGAGCCGCTCCCGTTCCGCCCTCGCCGCCGTCGACGACGATGAAGTCGGCGTAGATGCCGGTCTTGAGCATGGCCTTCACGATCGCCATGAACTCGCGCGGGTCACCGATGCAGATCTTGAAGCCGACCGGCTTGCCACCGGAGAGCTCGCGGAGCTGGGCGATGAACGCCGTCATCTCCCAGGGGGTCGAGAACGCCTTGTGGTAGGTGGGCGAGAAGACGTCCTGACCCACGGGGACGAGGCGGGCCTCCGCGATCTCCTCGGTGACCTTTGCTCCCGGGAGGATCCCACCGTGGCCGGGCTTGGCGCCCTGGGACACCTTGATCTCGATCATCTTCACCTGGTCGCTCGTGGCGTTGGTGGTGAAGAGCTCGGGGTCGAAGTTCCCGTCGGCGGAGCGGCAGCCGAAGTAGCCGGTGCCGATCTGCCAGATCAGGTCGCCGCCATGAATGCGGTGGTAGCGGGAGATCCCGCCCTCCCCGGTGTCGTGGGCGAACCCACCCGCCGCCGCCCCCTTGTTCATGGCCTCGACGGCAGCGCCGCCGAGGGCACCGAAGCTCATGGCCGAGATGTTCAGCACGGAAGACGAGTACGGCCGGGCACACTGCTCGCCGCCGATGGTCACCCGGAGGTTCTTCTGCGGGTCGTCGATCATCGGCCGCGGGACGATGGAGTGGGACAGCCAGGTGTAGCCGAGCTCGTAGACGTCGTGCTCGGTGCCGAAGGGCTTCTTGTCCCCGACGTTCTTCGCCCGCTCGTACATGAGCGACCGCGTGTCCCGGTCGAAGGGGCGGCCTTCGGTGTTGTTCTCGACGAGGTACTGGTGCACCTCCGGCCCCATGTCCTCGAGCAGGAACCGGAACCGGCCGGCCAGTGGGTAGTTGCGCAGGATGCTGTGCTTCGGCTGCAGGTAGTCCCGGATCCCGAGGACGGCCAGCGGCACGAAGATCAGCTCCAGCCACCAGAACACGGGGTGCAGGAAGCCGAGGCCTACGAGGGCAACGGCGGTCGCGATGACCGAGACGAGCAGCCAGATGCGGATTGACTGGATCATGACGGTGCTTCCTCTTCGGTTGTGGGCGCGGCGAGGTCGGATCCGTCGCCCAAGTCGATGCGGGCGGCGTCCGGGTCGAGGGTCGTGGCCGGCCTGGAGCGCCACCGAGCCCAGCAGTGGGAGGACGTCACCGAAGGACCGTGGGTGCCGTCGAGACGGTCGAGCAGCCTCCGTCGGGACACGGCCCGAGGACGAACCGAAACCGGAAGGATCTTCGAGCTCGGAATCGGGAACGCGGCGTCTGTGGCGCTCTGACCGCGGGTCGACCACTCGGTGCCTGCCACGACACCCCTTCCGATACCTGTGCCCACCAACGATAGAGACCTGCGGCGGGAAGGCGCTGGCCGGCTAGCCCTCCGGGTGACGGGACCAGTGCACGTTCTCCTCGCCGAGAGCGACGTCGAGGAGAGAGCCGACGGCGAGGCCGATCCCGAAGCCAGCCGTCACGTCGAGGGGGTTGTGGGCGCCCACATAGACCCGCCCAAAGGCCACCAGTCCCACCGCCGCCCATGGCAGCGCCGCCCATCGCTTCGGCAACAGCGGCGTCAGGACGGCGGCCAGCGCGGCCACCAGGATCACGTGGCCCGACGGGAAGCTGTGGCCCTCCACCGGAACATCGCCCCGGAGCGTCGCGTCTTCCTGCGAGGTCCCGGGACGCTGCCGCCCCTCCAGGTCGGCGGTCAGCACGTCCCGCAGGACGCGTTCGACGACGAGCTTCAGGACGACGGCGGCCAGCACGGCGACCGCCACCTTGGGGCGGCGACCGATGAGGGCGACGGCGAAGGCCACCACCGCCCCGACGACCAGGTTGCCCAACTGCATCGGGCCCCAGAGGACCGGATAGAGCCACTCGGGGAGACCGTTGACGGCGTGGAACACCCGGGACTCGGTCGTGCGCGCCTCGTCGTCGACGGCGAGACGGGCGGAGACGGCGAAGGTTGCGGCACCGACCCCGGCGACCGCGAGGGCCTTGGACCGTCTCAGCCGTCCGCCCCCTGCTCGATCCGGGCCCGGACGGCGACCAGCACCTCCGGGTCGGCCTTCACCGCGGAACGGGTCGCCCCGCTGAGGAACTTCGGGTCGAAGCGGTCGATGGCGGCGAGCAGCGTGGCCTGGCCCACGGCCGCCGCAGCGCGGTCGACTGCCCGCTCGGCGCCCACCTTGAAGCTGAGCGAGGTCACCAGCTCGGCCAGGTCGGTGGCCAGCAACAGGTCGCTGGCGGCCAGCTCGCTGAACCCGAAGTCGATCATCCAGACCCGGCCGTCGGCGGCCAGGAACACGTTGGCCAACCGGAGGTCTCGGTGGGCGATGCCCGAGTCCCGCAGGATCCCCATCTGCTCCCAGATCCCGTCGAGGACCTCGTCGGTGAGCTCGTCGGGGTCGACCCCGTCGAGGGACCGGCCGTCGATGGCCTCGTAGGCGAGGACGAAGCCGCCGGGTTCGGCGGCGGCGAAGCCCGCCAGCGGCGGCGTGCGCACCCCGCGCTGCGACACGGCGAGGGCAACGAAGGCCTCGTGCTCGACGGCTCGCCGCAGCGACGAGAAGGGCCGCTCGTCACCCAGGTCCCGGGGCATGACCGAGCGCACCATGCGGAAGAGGATGTCGGCCTTGCGCTCGTCGACCCCGAGCGCCTTCACGAACAGGGCCGTCCCGTCAGCGGTCGTTCCGAAGTAGGGCGTGGAGCCGCGGGCGTCGACCGAGGCCGGCCGCAGCTCGGCCAAAGCCACCCCGCTGCGCTCGAGGCCCTCGACCACGGCGGCGTGGGTCGGCCGTCGCGTCGGAGTGCCGAGGGCGGCGTCGGCCAGCGCCCCGCCGAGGACGCCGCACGCCAGCGCAGCGAAGGTCTGCAGCGAGATCGGCTCGGTGAAGGCCCGCACCAAGGCGAGCACGAGCACCAAGGCCCAGCCGAGGCGCCGCTGGCGCCGCTCGAACCACGGCACCCCCGCCGCCACCAGACCGGTGATCGCCGCCAGGCCGGCGGCGGTCGGGAAGCCCGTGTCCCCGAGGACGCCGAGCAGGTCCTCGCTGTCCACCACCGCAGGGGCACTGGCTTCGAGCAGCCCGTCGACAAGCAGGATGAGGACCGCGCCCAGGCCGGCACCGGCGACCACGGTGCCGAGGAACCGCCAGTGGTCGCGGCGGGTGGCGGCGACGACACCGAGGGCCAGCACGGTCAGGGTTGCGACGCGGGCCACGACGGCGAGCACCGGGATCAGGTCGTCGGAGACGGTGTGGAAGCCGGCGAGCACGTCCGACACGAAGTCGACGAGGTCGTCGCCCACCAGGCGGTCGAGGAGGATGATCACCAGCAGCGTGAGGCCGCTCAGCACCATCCGCAGCGCATCGACGGGCGACCAGCGCTCCACCGGCACCGGTTGTCCGTCCACGCTGCCCTCCCTCACCGGCGCAGACTACGGGGCGAGGTCGTCGATCACGGCGTCGTAGGTGGGCGCCACGTTCGGCCAGGCGTGGCGCTGCATGGCGTCGGCGAGTCCGTCGACGGCGGCCCGGGCGGCGGGCAGACCGGTGAGGACGATGCGCAGTCGGTCGCGGAGCTCGCCGTCGCCGTAGAGCACGGCCTCGTGCCACCGCTCGGGCACGATCTCCGGGTAGCTGAGCCGCTTGGGCAGGAGGGGGACGCAACCGGCGGCCATCGCCTCGACGGCGGCGATGCCGAAGGTCTCGTGCTCGGCCGTGCTGACCGTGACGTCCGAGGCGGCCAGCAGTCGGTGGTACCCGTCCCGGTCGAGCGGGCCGACGTGGACGACCCGGTCGCCGAGCCGTTGCCGGATGGCGTCGAACTCCTGGGGGTCGACCCTGAGGTTCTCGCCCGCCAGCGCCAGACGGAACGCCACCCCTTCGTCGGCCAGGCGGTGCAGCGCGTTGAACAGGCGGCCGGGCCGCTTCTCGACGTCCCAACGGTGGTTCCACACCACGACGGGCTCGTCGGGCGGTGGGTGGCCGTCTGCGGCGATGCCCTCGAGGTCGACACCGACTGGCAGCACCTGGCTGCGGGCAAGCACCTCGTCGAGGCGGTGGCCGTGACCGTGGTCGAGGGCCCGGCCGAGCAGCACCGGGAGGGCCCGACGGAGGTCGGCCATCTGGGCCTCCGAGTTGACCAGCACCCGGTCGGCCACCGCCATGGAGAGCCAGTTGGCGATGGCCAGCGACTCGTCGGGGCGATCACGAGGCCCCACCGGGTGAGTGAGCTGGTTCTCGTGGAGGTAGAGGGCGACGGCCGGGTCGCCGAGGTCCCGGCGCAGGAACCCGAGCAGCGCGGGCAGGTGCACCATGTCGCTGACCAGGAGCACGTCCGGCGGCCCGTGCTCGGCCACGACCCGGGCGACGGCCTCGGCCAGGGTCAGCGCCGACCCCCGCAGACGCCACCGCCAGTACGCGGCGTCGTGGGTGACCAGGTGGATCTCGTGGCGGGAGTGGGCCACCAGCCCGTCCGCCCACTGCCGGTGGGACCCGCCGTAGTACGGCTCCACCAACACGACCCTCGCCATCCCCTCACTATCCCCCGTTCTGGTGGCAGCGCTGTGTTGCTGAGAACACAGGGCTGCCACCAGAACCGTCGTCTTCTCGTTCTGGTGGCAGCGCTGTGTTGTGGACGACACGCCGCTGCCACCAGAACGAGAGCTCGAGTGCCTTGACAGGCGGACGAGGATGACGACGGGGCCCGATCCGGGATGAGCGATGCACTGGGAAGTCGCCTTCCAGATGGTCGCCCGCGACCACGAAGGGCTCGTCGCCCGCTTCCACCTCCCCGCTCACGGGCTGGACTCCCGCCACTGGTGGCGAGCCATTCGCAGCGGACGATGGCAACCGGTCGGCAGCCGTGTGCTCCGATCGACGAGTGCGCCGGCGAGCGTGACACAGCGCGTCCTCGCCGCAATCCTCGATGCCAGCCCCGGCGCGGTGCTCCACGGCTCGTCCACCCTGGCGTGGCTCGGGCTCCGCGCCTACGACCTCGCCGATCTCCACGTCGCTCGCGTCAGGGACGCGTCGGGCTCTGCGACGTCCCTCGCCACGCTGCACCAGCTCCGCGCCCTTCGCGCCCACGATGTCATCGTCGTCCGGGGCGTGGTGACCGAGACCGCGCTCCGGGCCATCTGGTCCGAGGCCGCGCGCTTCGCTCCCGATCGGTTGCGTGAGGTCGGTCTGGCGCGCATCGGCGGCTTGCTGGACGAGGCGCATCGGCTCGGCCTCGTGACCTGGGCAGGCCTCGAAGAGATGGTCGATGACATCCGCCAACGCGGTCGAAGTGGGACGGTCATCATGCGCCAGCTCTCCGCGGAGCGTCCGCCGGGTTCCAGCCCCACGGAGAGCCGCCAGGAAACCCAGTTCGAGAAGGTGTTGGACAGCGCCGGCGTTCGACCCTTCCGTCGCCAGCAGACGCTCGGAGGCCACGAACCGATCGGCCGGTGCGACTTCGCCGACGAGCGCCTGCCCCTCGCCGTCGAGATCAACAGCCTCACCTTTCACACGACTCCGACGGACCGGGCAGCTGACGAGCACCGATATCAGGCCCTCATGGACGCGGGGTTCACCGTGTGTGTCATCTGGGAGGACGATCTGTGGTCGCGTCAGTCCGGTGTCGTCCGGACCGTCACCGAGGCCCGCTCACATGCCGCCGTCGGCCGCCGTGTGGTTCTCCACTCCGCGGGCTGTCCCTGGCCAAGACCACGGGTCGGCGAAACCTGACCCAGCCTCTCCGTTCTGGTGGCAGCCCTGTGTTGTGGACGACACGCTGCTGCGACCAGAACCGTCGTCTTTCCGTTCTGGTGGCAGCCCTGTGTTGTGGACGACACGTCGCTGCCACCAGAACGGAGGGCCCGGCGCGCGCCAGGGGCTACGTCCAGAGGCGGGGGATGCGGGGGCCGAGGGCGCAGGTCACCTCGTAGCCGATGGTGTCGAGGCGCTCGGCCCACTCGGCCACCGTCACCTCCTCGTCGCCCTGCCGGCCGAGGAGGACGACCTCGTCGCCCACCGCCACCGTGGTCGTCACCGCAGTCGACCATGAGCTGGTCCATGGTGACGACACCCACGATCGGTCGCCGCACCCCGCCGATCAGCACCTCCTGGTTCAGGAGTCCGAGGCGCCGCCGGACACCGTCGGCGTATCCGACGGGGACGGTGGCCACGGTGGTGTCCCGGTCGAAGGTGTGGTGCAGGCCGTACGAGATGCCCTCGCCCGCCGCCACCCGCTTGACCAGGCGCACCTTCGAGCGGAGGCGTCAGCGCCGGCCGCAGGGGCAGGGCGCCGGCGAGCTCGGGCGAGGGATCGATCCCGTAGACGGCGATCCCGCACGCGCACCAGCGACCGGCGGGCCGCCGGGTGGGCGATGGCACCGGCCGAGTTGGCGGCGTGGGTCAGGGGCACCTCGATCCCCGCTGCGGCCAGCTCGTCGAGCGCTGCGTCGAAGCGGGCCAGCTGCTCGGCGGTGAACGGTCGGTCGGGCTCGTCGGCCACGGCGCAGTGGGTCCAGACGGCCTCGAGGGTCAGCGAGGGGGCGTCGACCACCGACCGGGCGAGGTCGACCAGATCCTCCGGGGCAGCGCCGACCCGGTGCATGCCCGTGTCGACCTTCAGGTGGACCCGCAGCGGTGCACCCTCGGCGGCCGCCGCCGCCACCCCGGCGGGTGTGTACACCGTCGGGCGGAGGTCGAGCGCCACGACCTCGTCGAACTCGTCGGGGCCGAGCCTCCGAGAGGAGCAGGATCGGGACCGTCGAGCCCCGAGTCACGGAGCGGGACCGCCTCCTCGACGAGGGCGACCGCCAGCCACGAGGCCCCCGCCTGCAGCGCCGCTTGGGCGACGGGGACCGCACCGTGGCCGTAGCCGTCGGCCTTGACGACCGCGCAGACCTCGGCGGGGGCCGCCCGCTCGACCAGGAGGCCGACGTTGTGGGCCACCGCGCCGAGGTCGACCTCGGCCCAGGTGGGACGCACGGGTCCGGGCTACTCGGTGGGCGTGATGATCGCCCGCAGGATGTCGCCCCGGGCGACGATGCCGACCAGCTGCCCGTCCTCGACGACCGGCACGCGGGAGATGTCGTTGTCGTGCATGAGCGTGGCGACCGCCTCGACGGTGTCGTCCGGGCCGCAGGTGATCGGATCGGGCGACATGGCGTCCTCGACGTCGACGGCCACGGCCTGCTCCAGCTCCTTCTCGAACTTCTTCCGGCTTCCGGGCAGCTCGAAGAGGCCGCCCAGGATGTTGATGACCGTCGGGGCGTGGAGCGCGGACTCCTGGACGATGAGGTCGCCGGTCGACAGCATCCCCACGACCTTGCCGTCGTCGTCGACCACCGGCCCGGCGTCGACGCCGTTGTCGACCAGACGCTGCATGGCCTCGACGATGGGCTCGTGCGGGGCGAAGGTGACGACGTCGGTCGTCATCACGTCACGGGCGGGCACGTCGCGGGGCATGAATCACTCCTGCAGCAGGTCGAGGACGATCGGGAGCCGGTCGAGCAGGTCACTGGCGACCAGGCCGCGGCGCGCAGCCTACGGCTCCGGCCCGTCCGTGGAGGAAGGCCCCGGCGGCCGCGGCTCGGGCCGGTGGCACGCCACCGCGCCAGCAGCGCGCCGATGATCCCGGAGAGCACGTCGCCGGTGCCGGCGGTGGCGAGCGGGCGTCCCCGGTGGTGGACACCAGCACCTCGCCGCCGGGGTCGGCCACGACGGTCGTCGGAGCCCTTCAGCAGCACGACGGCCCCCGTCGCCGCCGCCAGCTCGCGGACGGCGGCGAAGCGATCCGGCGCCGGCGGGCCGCCGGCCAGCCGGGCGAACTCGCCGTCGTGCGGGGTGAGCACCGTGTGGCCGGGCCGACGACGTCCGGCGCCGCGTCCCCCAGGGCGGTCAGGCCGTCGCCGTCGACCACGACGGGACCGGGCCAGGCGGCGACCACGTCCCGCACGCCGTCGGCCACCGTGTCGCCCGTGCCCAGCCCGGGCCCGACGACCAGCGCGCCGAAGCGCTCGGCATCGTCGAGGACGGGCTCGGCCCACTCCTTCGTCGGGCAGCGGGCGGCCGACGACCTCGGTCGGGGCGAGGGGATCGGACTCGATGCCGGGGCTGGACAGCGTCACGTAGCCCGCCCCCGCCCGGAAGGCGGCCGCCGAGACCAGGTGGGCGGCGCCGGTCATGCCCGGCGACCCGGCGACCACCCGCACCGCGGCCTGCCACTTGTGCGTGTTCGCGGGCGCGATCGGGCAGCCACCCGACAACGTCGACGTCCTCGACGACGTGGGCCCGGGCCGACGACACGTCGAGCCCGATGTCGGCCACGTCGACCTCACCGGCCAGCTCGGGGCCGTCGGCCAGGAGCAGGCCCGGCTTCAGGGCCGCGAACGTCACCGTGGCCACGGCCGCGAACGGGCGGCCGACGGCCACCCCGGTCAGCCCGTCCACACCCGACGGGATGTCGACGGCCAGGACCGGGGCCGTCCGTCGACGGGGCCAGCCACTCCCCCCGGAACCCGGTGCCGTAGGCGGCGTCGACCACCAGGTCGCAGGGCGGGAGCGCCTCGGGGAGGTCGGTGGCGTCGAGCACCCGCACCCGGACGCCCTGCCGGGACAGGCGCCGCGCCGCGGCCCGGCCGTCGTTCCCGTTGTTGCCCTTGCCGGCCACGACGACGACCCGCCGCCCGTAGGTGCCGCCCAGCAGGCCGGTGGCCGCCCGGGCGACGGCCGCGCCGGCCCGCTCGATCAGCACCTCGACCGGCTCGGGGGCGGCGGCGTCGATCGCCCCCATCTCCTCGGGCGTCACGACGGGGAGCACCCCGCGATGATGCCCGAGTCCTCTCACCGACTGCGCCCCGACCGGTCGGTCATACTTGCCGCGTGACGGCTGGGGAGGCGATCGCGGTCGTCGTCGGCGGGTACGTCGTCGCCGTCGTCCTGCTCTCCGCCCTCCGCACAGTCATCCTCCCCCAGGGCGAGCTCCCCCGCATCACCCGCTTCGTGTTCGCCGTCGCCAACCGGGTGTTCACCAGCGCGAACCCCCACCGGCTCGTGCCCCGTCGCCTGAGTGCGGTCTACGCGCCTGCAGCGCTGGTCTCCCTGCCGTTCGCCTGGTCGATGCTGATCGCCGTCGGGTTCACGTTCGTCTTCTGGGGCCTCGACGTCGGATCGCTCCACGAGGCCTGGGTCACCAGCGGCTCGTCCCTCTTCACGCTCGGCTTCGCCCGCCCCGAGGGCAGCGGCCTCATCCTGCTGACCTTCATCGAGGCCACCATCGGGCTGGGGATCGTCGCCCTGCTCATCAGCTTCCTGCCCACCCTCTACGTGGCGTACAGCACCCGCGAACAGGGCGTCGGCCTCCTCGCTCCCCTCACCGGCAGCCCCCCCTCGGCCGTCCAGCTGCTGTCGCGGCTCCACGCCGCCCACGCGATCTCCGGGAAGGGCATCTGGAGCGACGCCTCGGCTTGGTTCGTCGCCCTCGAGCAGAGCCACACCGCCTTCCCCGCGCTGGCCGGCTTCCCACCCCAGCGGGAGGACCGCTCGTGGGTGGCCACCGCGGGGGCGGTGCTGGACGCCGCCACCCTCGTGCTCTCGGCCGCCGACCTCGAGGACGACCAGCCGCTCATGCCGGGCCTCGTCGGCGACGAGCGGGCCGAGCTCGGTGGCCTCGTGCTCGTGCTCATCCACGGAGCGTCGGCCATGACGGGGGTCGCCCGGGCCTCCGCCATCGACGTGCTCGAGCCGTCCACGCTCGTCGAGATGGTGGCCGGCGGCGGCGAGGCCCCGGGCGGCACCAGCGTCACGCGGGAGGAGTACGACGCGGCGATCGACCAGCTCTGCGCCGTCGGGGCGCTGGGCGTCGTGGACAAGGAGCGAGGGTGGGATCGGTTCCGGCGCGTCCGGTCGTCCTACGACCGCTCGATCCGAGGCCTCGCCGGCCTGACCCACGCCCCCCCGGCGCCGTGGACCACCGACCGGGCGCTGGTCGTCGGGCGGCCCCGCTTCTTCAGCACGAAGCCGATCGACACGAGAGAGCCATAGGCGATGCCCGATCGCGTGAAGAGTGGCACCGGCATCGTCCTGCTGACGTTGGCCACGGGCCAGTTCCTCATGGCCCTCGACAGCTCGGTGATGAACGTGTCCATCGCCACGGTGGCCGAGGACCTCGGCACCGACATCACCGGGGTGCAGACGGCGATCACCGCCTACACGCTGGTGATGGCGGCCTTCATGATCACCGGCGGGACCGTGGGCCGGAAGATCGGCCTGAAGCGGGCCTTCCTCATCGGCTGCGTGGTGTACGGCACCGGCTCGTTCACGACCTCGATCGCCCCGAACCTCACCGTGCTGCTCCTCGGTTGGTCGCTGCTCGAGGGTCTCGGGGCCGTGCTGATCATGCCGGCGATCGTCGGCCTGGTGGCCAGCAACTTCGAGTCGGCGGAGCGGCCCCGGGCCTACGGCTTGGTGGCCTCCGCGGCGGCCGTCGCCATCGCCGTGGGTCCGCTGATCGGCGGCGTGGTCACCACCGAGTGGTCCTGGCGGTGGGTGTTCGCCGGCGAGGTGGTCCTCGTCGCCGCCATCCTCGTCCTCGGCCGGCGCTTCCAGGACGCGCCCCCGGAGCGCGACCTGAAGATCGACCCGGTGGCCACCGTGCTCTCCGCCCTCGGCCTCGGCTTGATCGTGTTCGGCGTCCTGCGCTCCGGGGTGTGGGGCTGGATAGCACCGAACGCCGGAGCGCCGGAGTGGCTGGGCCTCTCACCGGTCGTGTGGCTGCTCTTCCTGGGCGCCGCCGTGCTGCGCTTCTTCATGGAGCGAGAACGGCGCCGGGCCGCACGGGGCCTGACCCCGTTCCTCGATCCCGAGCTGTTCAAGATTCCCCAGCTGCGCCACGGCCTGGTCAGCTTCTTCTTCCTGTTCTTCATACAGATGGGGCTGTTCTTCTGCATCCCGCTGTACCTCTCGGTGGCCCTCGGCCTCTCGGCGGCGGAGACCGGCGCCCGGCTCCTGCCGCTCTCGCTGACCCTGCTTCTGGCCGCGGCCGGCATCCCGAGGTGGCGCCCGAACGCCTCCCCCCGCCGCGTCGTGACGGGGGGGATGGCGTCGCTCGTCATCGGCACCGTGGCGCTGATCGTCGCCCTGGACGCCGGTGCCGGGCCCGAGGTCGTGACCGTGCCCCTGCTCCTCGCCGGCCTTGGCATCGGGATGGTGGTCTCGCAGCTGGGTGCGGTGACCGTCTCCGCCGTGCCCGACGAGCGCTCGGGCGAGGTCGGCGGCCTGCAGAACACGTTCACCAACCTCGGCTCGTCGCTAGGGACCGCCTTGGCCGGATCGGTGCTGGTCGCCGGACTCACGTCGGCGTTCCTGACCGGCATCGCGACCAACCCGGACGTGCCCGACGAGGTGGCCCAGACGGCTGACGTCCAACTGGCGGCCGGGGTGCCCTTCATCTCGGACCAGCAGCTCGAGGATGAGCTCGCCGACAGCGGCCTCGATGAGGCGACGATCGAAGCGATCGCCGACGTGAACGAGGACGCCCGGCTGGTCGGGCTGCGCTCCTCGCTGGCGATCCTGGCGCTGGCGGCCCTCCTGGCGACGTTCTTCGTCCGTCGCCTCCCTAGCCGCCAGACGTCGGCTCCAGCAGCAGCCCCATGACCACGGCGTCCCAGATCTCGCCGTTCTTGCGCGGGTATTGGCGACGCAGATAGCCCTCCTGTTCGAAGCCGTACTTCTCGTAGAGGGCCCGGGCCGACTCGTTGTGGGGCCAGTGCTGCAGGGCGATCTTGTGGCAGCCCTGCTCCCGGGCGTACTCGATCGCCCGCTCGAGCAGGGCCGAGCCGATGCCCTGGCCGCGGTACCCGTCCCGCACCTGCATGCCGAGGTCGGCGACCAGGTAGCGGGGAACGTCCATGCCGAGCATTCCGACGATCTCGCCGTCCACCTCGGCGACGAACAACGACCCCCGCTCGGCGCTCTCGGCGAACGTCTTGCGGTCACGCTCCTCGTCCAGCGGCAACTCGGCGGCGATCCACCGCCCCTCGCCGGCCACCTCGGCCCGCTGGGCCATGAGCTCGTCGAGGTCGTCGAGGGTGGCGTTGCGGACGGTGACGGCCATGTCCGACAGTGTCGACCACCCGTCTCGGTTCTGGCGCCTGATTTGGTCGCTATGGCGGCCGAATCAGGCGCCAGAACCGCAGAGGTCAGGTGGCGATCACCATTGCGTGGGCGGCGGTGTCGGTGTGGCTGAGGCTGAGGTGCCAGGCGGTGACGCCCCGCTCCTCGGCCAGGGCGGCGGCCTTGCCGTGGAGGACCAGGTCGGGGGCGCCCGAGTCCTCGTCCCGCACCACCTCGATCTCGACCAGCGCGCAGGCGCCCAGGCCGACGCCCAGCGCCTTCATCACCGCCTCCTTGGCGGCGAAGCGGGCGGCGTAGCGCTCGGTGGGGTCGTTGCGCCGCTCGGCGTAGGCGCGCTCGCCCTCGGTGAAGTAGCGGGTCAGGATGCCCGGCGTCCGCTCGGCCGCCTGCCGGAACCGGTCCAGGTCGACCAGGTCGGTCCCGACGCCGACGACCACGGGGTCAGCTCTCGCTGCGGAACCGGTCCGCCAGCGACGTGATCGAGGCGACCAGCAGGTCGGCCACGTCGATCTCGGCCAGCAGGTCCTCCCGGAACGTGGGCTCGGTCTCCGTCACGGCGTCCCGGAGGAGCGCGTAGCGGTCCCGGTAGCCCTGGAGCACGCCCCGGGCCGTGGCCGCCGAGATGCGGTCCCGGAAGCGGACGTGCAGCAGCGTCAGGCCGGTGGGCTGACCGTCTTTCGTCTCGGGGACGAGCACGATCGGGCGCCCGTCCCGGCGGCCGGTGGCCACCAGCACCTGACGCTCGGTGGCGACCCGGTTCTTGGTGCCTCGCAGGCGCTGGTCCTGGTCGGTGCGGGTGGGGATGCCGGCCGCCACGCCGCCGCGGTCCAGGGCCACGATGCGGGCGTCGCCGCGCTCCGGTCGACCCTCGATGCGGTAGCGGGTCCAGCCGATGACCTCGGCGATCGCAGGGTCCAGGTCGGCCAGCGTGCGCAGGGCCTGGTAGGTGAGGCCGTCCCGGGGGGCGCCGGCGGCCATGACCTCGCGGACCAGAGGCACCTGCAGCAGCGTCTCGTCGGTGCGGGAGATGCCCACGGTGACCGTCTTGGCCTGGTGCTTGATGGCGTCGATCGGTCGGGTCAGCTCCTCGATGGCCCGGGTCAGCGCCGACGTCAGGTCCTCGACGATCACGCCGGGGGTCCCGACCTTGCCGTACTCGGCCTGGTAGCCGTCCAGCGGCGAGGTGCCCAGGGCATACCGGAACAGGGCGCTGGCGCGGCTGGCGGTGCTGGCCTCGAGGTGGCCGTCGTAGCCGCCGCTGCGCAGGGTGTCGGCGAAGCGGCCGGCCAGCGCCTCGAACTCGGGGCGTAGGTCCTCCAGCAGGGCTTCGGCATCGGCGCCCTCCACCCGAGTGCCCACGGCCTGCTCGATGGCAGCCCGGGCCTCCCGCAGTGGGCGGGCCCCCTCGTCGATGGCGAGGGCGGCCTCGTAGCCGAACAGGTGGCCCACCATGGCCGACAGCACGAAGGCCAGCCGGGGGTGGGTCGGGGGCACGGTCAGGGCCTGCAGGGCCGACGTGTAGCGACCCTCGCCCTCGGTGGCGATCACCACCGGGGCCGCCTTGTGGGCCCGGTAGATCGCCACCTCCTTGGCCACGTCGTCGGCGTTGGATCCGGTGAGGCCGGCGGCGCAGACCAGGATCATCGGCTCCGACGACAGGTCGATGTGCTTCTTGTCCTCGGTGACGTCGCAGGCGATGGACTTGTAGCAGAGCTCGGAGAGCTTGATCCGGACCTCGGCTGCGGCGATGCGGTTGGGGCCGTTGCCCACCACCGCCCAGTAACGACGGCTCGGTGCCAGCTCGCGGGCGGTGACCCCGATGCGCTCGCGATCCTCGAGGACGCTGGCCAGCGCGTCGGGCAGGCCACGCAGGGCGGCGAGCATCGACGCCCGCTCGCCGGAGTCGGCCGCTCCCAGCTCCTCGGCCAGGGCGGCGGCCAGCAGCACGCCGGCCGCGACCTGGGCGTAGAAGGCCTTGGTGGAGGCCACGCTCATCTCCACGTCCCGGCCGTCGGAGGTGTACAGGACGCCGTCGGACTTGTCGGTCAGGTCGCTCCCCCGCCGGTTGACGATGGCGACGACGCTGGCGCCCCGCGAGCGGACCAGGTCCACCGTCCGGTTGGTGTCCGTCGTGGTCCCCGACTGCGAGATGGCGACGACCAGGGTGTCGCTCATGTCGTCGGCCAGCTCGAAGCCGGAGAGCTCGGTGGCCACCACCGACTCGACGCGGACCGGCAGGTCGGGCGTGAGGGCCTCCAGCGTGGCGGCCAGGCTCTGGCCGGCGACCGCCGCCGTGCCCTGGCCGGTGACCAGCACCCGCTGGATGCGACCGTCGCGCAACGCCTTCCGCAGGTCGTCGGGCAGCGTCTCCGGGCCCAGGTCGACGGTGGCCCGCCCGTCCCGCTCGGTCAGGCGACCCCGCAGGGTCTTGCGGAACGAGCCGGGGGCCTCGGTCATCTCCTTCAGCAGGAAGTGCGGGAACTCGCCGCGGTCGATGTCGCGGGTGGTGATCTCGGCCTGCTCCACGTCGGCCTCGGTGACCGGCAGCTCGGTGCCGTCGTAGGCGATGCGCCGGATGCCCTCGAGGGTTCCCGCCCGGGCGCCGTCGAGGACCAGGACCTGGCCGCGACTGGCGGTGGGGTTCTCGGGGTTGGCCGGGGTCTCGCCGTCCATGCGGACGTAGGTGGTGGTCTCCTCGACCAGCCCGTACGGCTCGCTGGCGACCACGTAGGCGCCGTCGGTCAGCCCCACGTAGAGGGCCTGCCCGCTCCCCCGCAGGGCCAGGTGGAGCTGCTCGGGAGCGACGGCATTGGTGGCGCCGATCGCCACCGAGCCCTCCAGCGTGGCCACCGTCCGGCGGAAGGCCTCGTCCAAGTCGTGACCCTCGGCCAGACGGCGGGCGGTCAGGGCGGGGATGACCTTGGCGTCGGTCGTGATCTCGGCGGCCACGACCAGACCCTCCTCCGAGCGGAGGTCGGCGTGGTTGTCGACGTCGCCGTTGAGGGCGGCGGCCACGTACGGCCGGGGCACGCCGTCGGACTCCTCGCCGCACACGGGGTGGGCGTTGGGCTCGGAGATGATCCCGACGCTGGCCCACCGGGTGTGGCCCAGGATGACGGCCTCAGCGCGGGGGCGGTCGAGGGCCAGCCGCAACAGCGGGTCGGCCACGATCGCCGCTCGGATGGCGGCGGTGTTGTCACCCAGCTCACCGATCTCGGCGGCGGCCTTGTAGACGAAGGCCAGGTGGCCGCCGTCGGTCACCCGGACGGCGCCGTTGACGAAGCGGGGGTCCTGGTCCCGGCCCTCCAGCAGCGCCCGAATTGCGGGGGCCCCCAGGTCCAGGTCGTGGCCGTGCACCAGGACGTGCACGCCGGCGCTGTCCCGGCCCCGGACCTCCAGGCGGTCGATGGCCGACAGCACCTGCTGGATGGACAGGCAGGCCTCGATGGCGGCCCGGCCGGGGTCGGAGCCGGCCAGCTCGGCCACCTTGGCCGCCGTGGGAAGGCGGTCCCGGCGGATGGCCCAGGCGGCGTCCCGCAGGGCGACGAGGGCGGCGTTGACCCGCTCGAGGTCAGCCGTCGAGCCCAGCGACTCGGCGTGGTCGAGCGCCCCCTCGACCGCGTCGGCCCGGGCCTCGACGGAGGCGGCCAGCCGGTCCAGGGTCGGGGCCAGGGCGGCGTCGGAGAGCAGGGTGCGCACGCCCGCCGAGCCCCGCAGGGCGTCGTCCACCTGGGTCAGCGGAGCGGTGACCGTGGTCAAGAGCTCGGCCAGCTCCACGCCCGGGGGCAGGTGGGCGAAGCCACCGGCGTCCTCGGCGGCCCGCTCGGCCAGGGCGAGGAGCGCCTCGCTCGACGCCGGCACGCGGTCGGACGGTCGACGGACGACAGCGATGATCCCGCACATGGATGGACCAGTGTAGGAAGGCCCTGCGCGGAGGGGCCGGGACTACGAGACGACCAGGGTTCCGGTCATGTCCTCGTGGCCGGGGACGTCGCAGTAGAACTCATAGGTCCCGGGCTCGGCCTCGAACGTGAACCGCACGAAGGCCTTCGACGGGAGCTCCTCGTCCACGTCCAGCTCGTCGATCGTGAACGTGTGCCGGACCAAGTCGTCGTTGCCGATGAAGACACCCAGCTCGCCGGCCGGGGCCTGGAGGTCGTCGGGCTTGAACTCGATGTCCTGGGCGAACATGCCGATGTCGCCCTCCTGCTTCACATCGTCCTCCTGGCCGCCGCTGCTCACCGCGCCCACGGCCAGCACGGCAACCGCGGCGGTGACGCCCACCACGCCGACGATGCTCGCCGGCCCCGAGCCGACGTGACGGAAAACGGCCACCAGGCCGGCGAGCCCGAGGACGGCACCGACCACGGCCAGCGCGGCCGGGACGAAGGACCAGAACGACTCCGGATGCCCGATGTCGGCGAGGACGAAGGTCAGGTTGCCGACGACCATCAGCACCGAGACCACGCCGACGGTGATGGCGCCGATCTTCGGCCGCAGGATCAGCAGGACCAGGCCGACGACGAGCAACACGACGGCGATGATCAGGGGCGGGATTGCCGTCCCCTGGGTGGCCTGGATGACGAGCGCCAGCAGGATCATCAGCAACGCCACGCCCGCCAGGAGGATGCGCCAGGCGACCGCCGGCTGGTCGGGCTCGGTCACCATCGGCTCGCTCACGGCCCTTTCCTACCCTCTGACCCGGTCACTCGGCCCGCAGGGTGGCCGCCGCCGAGCGCCCCGCGGACCAACGGCCGGCAGCCAGGGCGACGGCCTCGCCGAGCACGATGGCCACCAGGGCCGCGGCGAGCAGCGCGAGGACCGGCACCACGGGCTGGCTGATGACCTCCAGCTCGTCGGCGAAGAGGATCCAGCCCCACCGCCCGGCGGCCACGCCGAGGGGAACGGCCACGATCGCCGCCGCGGCCACGATCACCACCGCCTGCCAACCGACGGTCGCCAGCACCTGGCGACGGGTCAGCCCCAACGCCCGCAGGACGGCCAGGTCACGCCGACGGCGGTGGACGGTGGTGACGAGGGCGTGGACAAGCGTGGCCACCGCCACGATGCTCATCGCAATGGCCACCACGGCGGGCGCCGCGTCGACGCGGCCGAAGTTCACGAGGTCGTCCGGCAGCTCGGGGGTGGCGATGTCCTGGCCGGTGTAGCCGAGCTCCTCGACGGCCCGGTCGACGAAGGCCCGCTGGTCGGCGCCGTCGCGGAGCACGACCAGGGCGGTCTGGCGGGGCGACTCGGGGGCGATCCGCTGCAGACCCTCGAAGGTGAGAAGGGCCTGGGCCCGGGGGACGGCGGCGTGGCCGACGATCTCCAGGTCCGCCACCTGGCCGGCGAACTGGACCGTGACGTCGTCGCCGACGTCGCCCACGTCAGGCGAGACCACGATCTCGTCGGGACCCTCCGCCCGCCGCCCGCTCAGCAGCGACGGCTCGATGGCGCCGACCACGTCGTCCACCGCGTAGGCGTCGATGCGCTCCTCGCCCACGGTCAACGACGCGGTGGTGCCGACGGCGAGGGCCTCGATCGCCGGGTCGTCCCCGAGCCAGGCCACGTCGGCGTCCTCGAGCTCGGTGGAGAACTCCTGGCCCAGCTCGATGTCCCAGTTCCACCCGTACAGCGTCGGGGTGTCGGTCAGGTGGCCGAGGCTGGCCATGAACGCGAGGACGGCGGCGACCGTGCCGAGGCCCAGGGCCACCGTGGCGCCCGCCGACACGACGGGTGGGGCCGACCCGGCGTCGCCGGCCTGCACGGCCAGGCTGGTGCCGACGGCGATGGGCGGCGGCGCCCCGGACTGGCTGACGGCCCCCACGAGGCGGCTGGGCCGGCGCAGCGCACGCCGGGTCGCCCGCCGAAGGTCCCACCACCCGGTCAGCGACGCCAGGCCCGCGACCAGGACCAGCACGCCGACGGCCCCCACGACGAGCACAGCACCGTCGACGTCGACGCCCGGATCCGGCTCGACGATGCGGGCCAGGCCGAGCGGGAACAGCGGCGAGAGGGCGATGGCGGTGACCACCGCCATCACCGCCGAGGCGAAGCCGATGACGAGCGCCTTCGTGGTCCGGATGCGCAGGAGGTCCCGGGTCGTCCAGCCCAGGGCGCGCAGGGCCGGGTCGTCACCGGCCTCAGCCGAGGCCTGGCGGGACAGGACCTGCCCGACCACGAACGCGGTCACGACCGCCAGCAGGAGGGCGGTCAGGGCCAAGGCCCGGACGATCGGCCGCAGGCCACGGTCCGCGTTGTCGGCGTCGTCCGGGGTGGAGATCGTGAGCACCGGCTGCCCACCGCCGAGGCGCTCCAGGTCGTCGAGGAAGGCGCCTTCGGATTCCGGGCCTCCGTCCAGCTGCACGAGGAGGGTCTGCACGATGCTGGACGAGCCGAACTGGTCGGCCGCGGCTGGCGTGAGCCACAGGGTGGTCGTGTCGTCGGGCGCGGGCGGGGCCAGCCCACCGGCTTCGACGACGACGCCCACCACCTCGAAGCGCTCTCGGGGCTCAGCCGTGGACAGCTCGTCGAACGTGGTCTGGCCGCCGAAGATCCCCTGGAGCTCCTGCTCGTCGAGCATGTTCACGTCAAGCCTGCTCCCGACCTCGAGGTCGAAGGCCTCGGCGGTCCGGAAGGCGGCCACCACCTCGTGCGGGTCGTCGGGGTCGGCCAGGCGACCGTCCAACACCTTGAATCGGTTCAGCTCCCGACCGATGCGCCCCGACGGGTCGGCCAGGAAGTTCACCGTGCTGGAGTCGATCAGGAGGTCGTCCTCCGTCCGCCCCGCTCCCGCCAGGACGATGGCCTCCTGGCTGTCGGCCACCCCGGGGAGCCCGGCGACCCGTTCCAGCTCGACGGCGGCGAAGTCGAAGGTGCCGGGGATGCCGCTGATGACCAGGTCCTCGTGGGCGTTCGCCCCCTCGACGAACCGCTCGATGGCGGTGTCGGAGCGCCGGGCGCCGGCCACGAGGGCCAGGACGAGCCCGGCCGACAGCCCGATGACGGCGGCCACCCCCACCCACGCCCAGCGGCGTTGCCGCAGCTCGGCGCGGAAGCGGTACCCCCGTGCCCCCGCCCGCAGCCCTCCCACGATGACGATCATCGCCCACCGGGGCACCTGGTGGCGATGTGGGAGGCCTTCAGGCTCTGGTCGTGCCCACCCCACCCCCGGCCGACGCCACCTTGGCGGCCGCCGACAGCTCGTCGGCTTCGGCCTCGGCCACCGTCAGGTCCTCGGCCTCGACCATGACCCGCACCAGGGGCTCGGTGCCGCTCGGGCGGACCAGCACCCGGCCACGGGGCCCGAGGCGGGCCTCGGCGGCGGCGATGGCATCGGCCAACAGCTCGGCGATGTCGGGCCGGCGCTCGGCCACCCGCACGTTGCGCAGGACCTGGGGCAGCGAGGTCATCACCGAGGCGGCATCGGCCAGGGTCTGGCCCGCCGCCTGCACGGCGGCCAGGACCTGGACGCTGGTCAGCAGCCCGTCGCCGGTGGTGGCCAGGTCGGGGAAGATCACGTGCCCGGACTGCTCGCCACCGAGCGTCCACCCGCCGTCGGCCAACGCCTCCAGCACGTAGCGGTCCCCCACCGCGGTCTCCACCACACGGATGCCCAACTCGTCCATGGCGAGCCGGAAGCCGAGGTTGGCCATGACCGTGACCACCACGGTGTCGTCGACAAGGACGCCGCGGCGGTGGCGGTCCGCTGCGCAGATGGCGATGAGGTGATCACCGTCCACCAGCGCGCCGTCGGCGTCGACCGCCACCACACGGTCGGCGTCCCCGTCGAAGGCCAGGCCGGCGTCCGCCCCCAGCTCGATCACCCGGGCCTGTAGGTCCTCGGGGTGGGTCGAGCCGCACCCGGCGTTGATGTTGGTGCCGTCGGGCTCGGCGTGGATCACGTCGACCGAGGCGCCCAGGCGGCGTAGGGCGTCCGGTGCCCAGTCCGAGGCGGCCCCGTTGGCGCAGTCGACGACCAGCGTCAGCCCGGCCAGCGCCGCCTCGGGGACGGAGGCCACGACCGAGTCGACCCAGGCCCTGGCCACGGCGACGTCGCCGGCCGGGCTGTCGGTGCCACCGTCGACCTGGGGCTGCGGCTCGTGCAGCAACCGGTCCAGCTCGGCCTCGAGCCGCTCCTCGACCTCGTCGCTGAGCTTCGTGCCACCGGGGGCGAAGAACTTGATCCCGTTGTCCTCGAAGGAGTTGTGGGACGCCGAGATCATGGCCCCGGTCACCCCGTCGACGGCCGAGGCGTGGGCCACGGCGGGCGTGGGCACGACGCCGACGCGGCGGACGGCCAGGCCTTCGGCCTCGAGGCCGGCGGCCAGCTCGGCCTCCAGCCGGGAGCCGGACGCCCGGGTGTCGCGGCCGATGACGACGGGGGCGCCGCCGAGGACCCGGGCTGCGGCGCGGCCCAGCGCGACGACCAGCTCGGGGGTCAGCTCGCTCTCGGCGTGGCCCCGGACACCGTCGGTGCCGAAGCGGAGCGTCACTCGCCTACCGCTTGGAGTACTGCGGAGCCTTCCGGGCCTTCTTCAGGCCGTACTTCTTGGACTCCTTCTTCCGCGGGTCACGGGTGAGCATGCCCTCGGACTTGAGCGTGGCCCGCTCGTCGGGGTGCAGCTCGATGAGGCCCCGGGCGATGCCGAGGCGCAAGGCGCCGGCCTGCCCGCTGAAGCCACCACCCTGGATGCTGGCGTCGATGTCGTAGCTCTCCTCGACCGTGACCGTGCGCAGGGGCTCGGTGGCGTGGACGACCTGGCTCTCGGACGGGAAGTAGTCCTTGGCGGCCTTGCCGTTGACGGTCACGTCACCGGAGCCGGGATGGACGCGGACCCGGGCGATGGACCGCTTGCGGCGGCCGGTGGCCTGGACGAGGGGCTTGGGCATTGCGTGGGTTCCTTCTCAGTCGCCCGTACGGGCCTTGGCGTGGTCCAGCTCGAGCGGCTGGGGGTTCTGGGCACCGTGCGGGTGGGTGGGGCCGGCGTAGACCTTGAGCTTCGTGGCCATCTGCCGCCCGAGCCGGTTGTGGGGCAGCATGCCGACGATCGACTGGCGCACGGCCTCGGCCGCGTCGCGCTCCAGCGCCTCGGCGTAGGTGCGGGACTTGATGCCGCCGGGGTAGCCCGAGTGGCGGTAGAGGATCTTCTTGTCGGCCTTGCCGGCGGTGAGGACGACCTTGCTGGCGTTGATCACGACGACGTGATCGCCGGTGTCGATGTGCGGGGCGAAGATCGGCTTGTGCTTGCCCCGCAGGAGGCGGGCCACCTCGGTGGCCATGCGGCCGAGGACCAGGCCCTCGGCGTCGACGAGGTGCCAAGACCGCTCGATCTCGCTGGCTTTCGGGGTGTACGTGGGCACGGGCAGACCTGTCGTCGAGCTTCGGGAACCAGGCGCGCGCAGGCGAGGAAGGCCTACGGCAGCGCCCGACAACGATACGAGCGCCCCGGTCGGGCCACAACTCAGGGGCGTCCGCCGTTCAGGCGGAGCTAGAGATTCGTGATGATCAGGGCCAGGCCGAAGGCGGCGAACAGGACGGCCGAGCCGATGCGGGTGGCGCGCTCGGGCAGGCGGGCCCCGAAGGCCCGGCCGAGGAGCACGCCCAGCGTCCCGCTCAGGATGATGCCGATGGTCGCCCCCAGCCAGACCAGCACGGGGTTGCCCTGGGCCGCCAGGGTGGCGGTGGCCAGCATCGTCTTGTCGCCCAGCTCGGCCACGAACATGGCCACGGCGACCGACCAGAACACCGAGCGGTCCCCGGTGGTGTCCTCCTCGTCCACCTCCTCGCCGTCGGAGCGCAACGTCCACAGCGCGAAGCCGAGGAAGAGCACACCGCCGCCGAGGCCGATGGCCCGGGTCGGCAGGGCGGCTCCCAGCAGGCCGCCGACGACGACGGACAGCAGGTTGGTGGTGGCGTAGGCGGCGACGACCCCGGCCAGGACGGGGGCCAGCCGGTAGCGGGCGCCGAAGCCGAGCGCGACGAGCTGGGTCTTGTCCCCGAGCTCGGCCACGAAGACGAGGCCGAGCGCGGCGAAGAAGGACTCCATTCAGTAGCTCACCGACCACAGGCAGAGGCCCTGTGGCGGAGCGGGGGAAGGGGCCGCGTGCCGGTCCTGCGCCCGGATGATGGCCAGCACGTCGCCCGCCCGGGAGCGGCCCCGTCCGACGTCGACCAGGAGGCCGACGATGGACCGCACCATCTGGTGGCAGAAGGCGTTGGCGGTGATCTCGAAGCGCAGGAGGCCGCCACCGAGGTCGTCCCAGTGGGCGTCGGTCACCCTGCGGGTGAGAGACACGGGCGGCTGGCCCTCGGGCACCTTCGGCCGACGGCAGAAGCTGGAGAAGTCGTGCGATCCGATGAGCGGGTCGCAGGCCTGGGTCATGGCCCGCAGGTCGAGGGGGGCGCTCACGTGCCACGAGGTTGCGTGGAGGAACGGGTCGGGGAACGGCCGGTTGAGGACGGAGTACCGGTAGGTCCGGGCCGTCGCCGAGCCACGGGCGTCGACGTCCGGGTCGACGGCCACCGCCTCGCGTACGACGACCGCCGGCCCGCAGACCTTGTTCACCGACTGCTGGAGCCGCTCGAGGTCGAGCGTCTCCGTGAACGCGTCGAAGGTGACGACCTGCCCCCAGGCGTGCACCCCGGTGTCGGTGCGCCCGGCGCACGTCATCTCGATCGAATGGGTGAGGACCTGCTCGATGGCCTCCTGGAGCGTCCCGCCGACCGTCGTGACCCCGTCGTTGGGCCAGAAGCCGTGGAACCCGCTCCCGTCGTAGGCGACGGTGAGCTTCACCCGGGTCGTGTCCGCTTCGAAGCGGGGGTCGACCGGCTCGACCTCGAACAGGGTCACGGCCTCGGAGGCTACGGGTCGGTCAGCCCGTGAAGCCCGGGCTGGCGGCGATCACGTCGGCGAAGGTGATCACGGTTGCGGCCTCGAAGTAGAGGTGGTTGCCGCCGACCATGAACACCTCGCAGCCGCTGACCCCGCAGTCGAGCTCCGTGAAGCCTCGGTTCTGCTGCTCGACGACCCGCTGGGCGACGAAGCTGCCCGAGAGGTTCCCGGCGCCGTCGGTCGAGGCCGTGATCTCCTCGGCGGAGCCACACGAGGCGACGAGGTCGATGCTGGCGGACATCGCGCTCGCTCCGACCGGGCAGATCCAGAGGCCCCACTCGCCCATGTTCGCCGGGTAGCCCGAGCCGGCGAGGCCGACGGTCTGCCCGTCGACCAGACCCTCGCTCTGCGTGAGGACGAGCGTGGCGTTGCCGTGGGCCTCCGGGGCGGCGGACTCGGCGACCGTGGTCGGCGGCGGGACCGTCGTCGGTGCGGCGGCGGCGGTCGTCGGCGGAGCAGTCGTCGGCGGTGCCTCTTGGCCCCAGGCCGTGGGCGCGAGCCAGCCCACCGTGAGGATCGCCGTGACGAGGATCAGGCGGCGCAGCACCGCCTCGAAGCTAGACCAGCTCGATGCGCGCCATGGGGGCGTTGTCCCCATGGCGAGGGCCCAGCTTGAGGATGCGGGTGTAGCCACCCGCGCGGTCCTCGTAGCGGGGGGCGATGTCGTCGAAGAGCTTGGCGACCATCTCGTCGTCCCGCAGGAAGGACACGACCTTGCGGCGGTTGTGGACGCTGTCGGTGCGACCGCGGGTGATCAGCTTCTCGGCGATGGGGCGCAGGGCCTTGGCCTTGGCCTCGGTCGTCACGATGGCCTCGGCGGCGAACAGCGAGGCGGCCAGGTTGGCCATCATCGCCTTCTGGTGCGAGGCGCTGCCGCCGAAGCGGCGGCTCTTGCGTGGGGTGGGCATCGGAACGACCTCAGTCGGGCTGCGGGATGGTGGTGGCCGGGCCGCCCTTCAGGGTCAGGCCACGCTCGTCCAGCTTGGCGATGACCTCGTCGAGGGACTTCTGGCCGAAGTTGGTGATGGCCAGCAGGTCGTCCTCGGACTTCTCGAGCAGCTCGCCCACGGTGTTGACCTGGGCCCGCTTGAGGCAGTTGCGGGGGCGCTCGGAGAGATCGAGGTCCTCGATGGGCAGGTCCAGGTCCGGCGAACCGGCGGCCTGGGGGCCGGCCTCGGTGAGCTCCAGGCCCTGGGGCTCGTCGGAGACCTCCTCGACCAGCGCGACGAGTGCCCGCAGCGTGCCGCCGGCCGAGGCGAGGGCCTCGCGGGGGCTGATGGAGCCGTCGGTCTCGATGTCGAGGATGAGGCGCGTCGTAGGCGGTCTCCTGCTCGACGCGGGTGGCCTCGACCTCGAAGGTCACGCGCCGCACCGGCGAGTAGATGGCGTCCAGCGGGATGATCCCGATGGTGGTCTCCTCGGCGTCGCGGTCGCCCGAGCGGTAGCCACGGCCCTTCTCGATGGTCAGGTCCAGCGCCAGCCGGGCCTTCGTGTTGAGGGTGGCGATGTGCAGGTCCTTGTTGAGGACCTCCACGTCGGGGTTGGTCTCGAGGTCGGCGGCCGGTGATGTCGGCCGCACCCCGGACGTCGAGGCGCACCTCGACGGGATCGTCGCTGTGGGAGACCACGACGACGTCCTTCAGGTTCAGGAGGATGTCGGTGACGTCCTCGGTGATGCCCTGGATGGTGTCGAACTCGTGCAGCGCGTCGTCGAAGCGGACCTGGGTGATGGCCGCTCCGGGGATCGACGACAGCAACGTCCGGCGCAGGGAGTTGCCCAGCGTGTGCCCGAAACCGGGCTCGAGCGGAGCAGATCGAGAACTTCTGACGGTTGCCGTCGGCCTCCGCGACGGGCTCGACGGTCGGTCGCTGAATGACCAGCATGGCGTTTCCTCTCGGACCTTCTCGGACCTGTAGTGCCCCGGGGGGCTTACTTGCTGTAGAGCTCGACGATCAGCTGTTCACGCACGGGCACGTCGATGTGCTCGCGCAGTGGCAGCTCGCGCACGGTGACCTGGGCGCCCTCGGCGCCGGTCTCCAGCCAGGGGGGTGGCACCCGGTCCAGGACGTCCCGGTTCCAGGTGACCACGATCATCGCCTTGGCCTTGTTCGACAGGGCGACCACGTCGCCCTTCCGGACCCGGTAGCTGGCGATGTCGACCCGCTTGCCGTTCACGGTGATGTGACCGTGGTTGACGAGCTGACGGCTCTGCGGGCGGGTGGCGCCCCAGCCGGCGCGGTAGACGACGTTGTCGAGACGAAGCTCCAGGAAGCGGAGCATGTTCTCGCCGGTGACGCCCTGGCGGCGGTTCGCCTCGTCGTAGATCCGACGGAACTGCTTCTCGGTCAGACCGTAGGTGAAGCGGGCCTTCTGCTTCTCGGTGAGCTGCAGCAGGTAGTCGGACTGGTTGCCGCGGCGACGGTCACGACCGTGCTCGCCGGGCGGGTAGGGGCGACGTTCGAGGGCGACCATCTCGCCCTTCGTGCCCCAGATGTTGACGCCGAGGCGGCGGGAGACGCGGGAGCGCGGACCGGTGTAGCGGGACATCAGACCCTCCGCCGCTTGGGGGGGCGGCAGCCGTTGTGGGGCACCGGCGTGACGTCCTTGATGCCGGTCACCTCGATGCCCATCTGCTGGATGGTGCGGATGGCGGTCTCGCGGCCCGAGCCCGGGCCCTTGACCTCCACGTCGACCTTGCGGACGCCGTGCTCCATGGCCCGCTTGGTCGCCGTCTCGGCCGCCATCTGGGCGGCGTACGGCGTGGACTTGCGGGATCCCTTGAAGCCGACGTTGCCGGCCGAGGCCCACGACAGCACGTTCCCCTGGCGGTCGGTGAACGTGATGATCGTGTTGTTGAACGACGATCTTGATGTGGGCGATCCCGTGCGGGATGTTCTTGCGCTCGCGCTTCTTGGGGCGGCGACCGCCGGCGGCGGGCTTGGCCATTACTTGCCTACCTTCTTCTTGCCGGCCACGGTCTTGCGTGGGCCCTTGCGGGTGCGGGCGTTGGTGTGGGTGCGCTGGCCGCGGACCGGAAGGCCCCGGCGGTGACGGATGCCCTGGTAGCAGCCGATCTCCATCTTGCGCTTGATGTTCTGCTGGATCTCCCGCCGCAGGTCACCCTCGACCTCGAGGTTCTCGTCGACGTAGGCCCGCAGCTTGCTGACCTCCTCGTCGGTCAGGTCGCGGACCCGACGGCTGGGGTCGACCTCGGTGTTGGCGCAGATCTCGGTGGCGAGGGTGTCGCCGATGCCGAAGATGTAGGTGAGGGCGATGACCGTCCGCTTCTCGCGGGGGATGTCGACGCCGGCGATGCGAGCCATGCCTCAGCCCTGCCGCTGCTTGTGTCGGGGGTTGGTGCAGATCACCCGGACACGGCCGTGCCGCCGGATGACCTTGCACTTCTCACACATCTTCTTCACGCTCGGGCGTACCTTCAACGTTGGCTCACTTGTACCGGTAGGTGATGCGACCCCGCTTGAGGTCGTAAGGGGTCAGCTCGACCTGGACGCGGTCGCCTGGGAGGATCCGGATGTAGTGCATCCGCATCTTCCCCGAGATGTGGGCCAGCAGCTCGTGGCCGTTCTCCAACTCCACTTTGAACATGGCATTGGGCAACGACTCGAGCACGGTCCCCTCGAGGACGATCGCGTCTTCCTTCGGCTTCGCCAGGACAATCTCCGAACTGCGTAGTCAGACACCTCGGGCCGCGCCGTACGAACGCGTTGGACCCAGGGCCGACGGACAAGGCTAGCGGTGGCCCCGACGGGCCTCCAACCCTCCCCTAGCACAGATCCCTCTGTGGACTGTGGAGCCTACGGGGCTCGGGCCCCGCCTCCGACCCTCGCCATCCTCACACTCATCGGGTGATGACCCGGACCGCCGCAGTCCCGAGGATGGGCGCAGCAGGGGGAGAGGGGACTGCCCGAATGAGCCAGGAGATACTGCCGCTCGCCATCACGATGATGGCCGGGCCTCAGATCATGTCGGCCATCATCTTCCTGACGACGGCCAAGCCGGTGGCGGTGTCGGCGGCATTCCTGACGGGCGTGTTGGTGGCGGCGACGATCGGGACGGGCATCGCGGTGGCACTGGCCGCCCTGCTGGGGAACAGCGTCGACTTCGGGGATCCGAGCGACGCGGGGTCGACCGGGAACCTCATCCAGTACGGGCTCATTGCCCTCCTGGTCCTCTTCGCCCTGAAGAACTGGCGCGGCCGTGCGACGAGCGAGCCGCCGGCGTGGCTCGGCACCTTGCAGGAGGCGACCGCGAGCAAGGGACTCAAGATCGGCCTGCTGGTCATCCTGTGCATGCCTTCCGACATCGTCGTCATGCTGACCGTGGGCATGAACATCGAGCACCACGGCAACGACTTCGCCGAGGCGATCCCCTTCCTGCTCCTCACCCTGCTGGTCGCGGCCGTCCCGCTTCTGGCCTTCCTGCTCTTCCACCACCGTGCGCTCGAGGTGATGCCGAAGGTGCGGGCCTGGATGAACGACAACAGCTGGCTGGTGAACATCATCGTCGCCGGGATCTTCATCGTCCTGATCGCCTCCTGAGGGGCGACCAGCAGCCCGACCACTACGGGACGGTGAAGATCTCGGGACCGTTGTCGGTGATGGCGATGGTGTGCTCGACGTGGGCGCGCAGAGGCTGCCGTCGGCGGTGCGGACGCCCCAGCGGTCGGGCATGACGACGGTCTCGGCGGAGCCGATGTTGACCATGGGCTCGATGGCGAAGACGTTGCCGGGGCGCAGCTTGGGGCCCTTGCCGGGCTTGCCCCAGTTGGGGACCTGGGGGGACTCGTGCATGGCGGTGCCGATGGCGTGGCCGGTGTACTCCCGCACGACGCCGTAGCCGGCGGCCTCGGCCACCTTCTGCACGGCGTGGCCGATGTCGGACAGCCGGTTGCCGTCGACCATCTGGTCGATGCCGGCGAAGAGGCTCTCGTCGGTCACCTTGATCAGACGGGCGGCCTCCTCGGAGACCTGGCCGACGGGCGCGGTGAAGGCGGCGTCGCCGTGGTAGCCCTCGATGATCGCCCCGCAGTCGATCGAGATGATGTCGCCCTCCTCCAGCGGCGTGTCGTCGGGGATGCCGTGGACGATCACGTCGTTGGGCGACGCGCAGATGACGGCCGGGAACGGCGGGGCGCCGGGGCCGCCGCCGTAGTTCAGGAAGTTGGACCGGGCGCCGCGGCGCTCGATGACCTCGCGGCCGATCCTGTCGAGCTCGCGGGTGGTGACCCCGGGGCGGATGGCCTCGCGGATCTTCTCGTGCATCTCGGCCACGACCTTGCCGGCGCGGCGCATCTTCGTCAGCTCCTCGGCCGACCGGCGCATCGTCAGGCTCCCGCCGGATCCGCCAGGGCGGCGTCGATGACCTTGACCAGGCGCTCGAAGACCTCGTCCTCGGTGCCCACGCCGTCGACCTCGACCAGCAGGTCCCGCTCCCCGAACCAGTTCAGCAGCGGGCGCGGTCTGCTCCTCGTAGAGCCGACAGGCGCCGGGCGATGGCCTCGGCGTGTCGTCCTCGCGGCCGCGGGCGATCATCCGCTCGGTCACCACGTCGACGGGGACGTCGAGGTTGACGGCCAGGTCGACGAAGGCCTCGCCCAGGTGGCGGCCCATGGCCTCGACCTGGCCGAGCGTGCGGGGGTAGCCGTCGAGCAGCCAGCCCGTCGCGGCGTCGGGCTTGGCCAGGCGCTCCGTCGACGATGCCCTCCATGACGTCGTCGGGGACCAGGTCGCCGGCGTCCATCAGGACCTTGGCCTTCGAGACCGCAGCTCGGTGCCCTCGGCGGCGGCCTCGCGGAGCATGTCGCCGGTCGAGATGTGGGGGATGCCGTAGTGCTCGGCCAGGCGCACGGCCTGCGTGCCCTTGCCCGCCCCCTGGCGGCCGAAGACGATCAGGCGGGTGGTCACGACAGGAAGCCCTCGTAGTTGCGCATCATCAGCTGGCTGTCGATCTGCTTCATCGTCTCGAGGGCCACGCCGACGCCGATCAGCACCGAGGTGCCGGAGAACGAGAGGATGGCGGTGCTCTGGTCCGGGCAGGATCTGGGCCAGGAAGATGGTCGGCACCAGGGCCACGCCGGCGATGAACAGGGCGCCGGGCAGGGTGATCCGGTTCAGGATCTTGGCCAGGTAGCGCTCGGTCTGCGGGCCCGGCCGGATGCCGGGGATGAACCCGCCCTGCTTGCGGATGGTGTCCGCCTGCTGGGCCGGGTCGAAGGTGATCGCCGTGTAGAAGTAGGCGAAGCCGATGATCAGCAGGCCGTAGAGCGTCAGGTAGAAGATGCTCGTCGGCTGGACCAGGTTGTCGTTGATCCACTCCTGGACGTCGGCCCCCCAGCCGTCGGCGGGCAGGACGTTCGACAGCAGCAGCGGCAGGTAGAGCACCGAGCTGGCGAAGATGATCGGGATCACGCCCGACTGGTTGACCTTCAGCGGGATGTAGGTGCTCTGGCCGCCGTACATGCGGCGGCCCGACCACCCGCTTGGCGAACTGCACCGGGATGCGGCGCTGGCCCTGCTCGACGAAGACGATGGCGACCGTCAGCAGCACGAAGAGCACCAGCAGGATGGCCAGCGCGCCGTTGCCGGCCTCGGCCCGCACCCGGCTGCCGGTCGACGGGTACGAGCTGACCACCGAGGTGAAGATCAGGATCGACATGCCGTTGCCGATGCCCCGCTGGGTGATGAGCTCGCCCATCCACATGATGAGGGCGGTGCCCGCCGTCAGGGTGAGGACGATCAGCAGCACCCGGGGGATCGTGAAGTCCGGGACCAGGTCGAGGTTCGTCGAGACGTTGGCGAAGAAGCCGCCGCCGCCGTTGTGGAACAGGAAGACCAGGCCGGTCGACTGCATGATGGCGATGCCGACCGTGACGTAGCGGGTCCACTGGGTGATCTTGCGCTGGCCGACGGCGCCCTGCTGCTGCCACTGCTCCAGCTTGGGGATCACCACGGTGAGGATCTGCATGATGATCGACGCCGTGATGTACGGCATGATCCCGAGCGCGAAGACGGCGAACTGGGTGAGCGCGCCGCCGGAGAACAGCTGCAGGAAGCCGAGCACGCCGCCCTCCTCGGCCTGGTTGCGCAGGGTGGCGACGGCGTCGAGGTCGATGCCGGGGACGGGGACGAAGGCGCCGAACCGGTACGACGCGATCATCAGCAGCGTGAACAGCACCTTGTTCCGCAGGTCCGGGATGCGAAAGACGTTGAGGAAGGTCCCCATGGATCAGTCGGCCTCTCGAAGGTGTGGGAACAGGCGTGAAGGTCCCCATCGGGGCGGTGTCCTAGCGGTTGGTGTGGGCGTTGCCCTTGGCGGGCGGACGGCCGTCCCCCCACGGCAGGGGCACGATCTCCACGCGTACCGCCGGCCCCGGTGATGGCCGCCTCGGCCGACTTGGAGACGGCGTGCGCCTTGACCGTGACCTTGCGGGTCAGCTCGCCCCGGCCCAGGACCTTGACGAACTTGCCCTTGCCGACGAGGCCCGTGCTCGCGGAGGGTCTCGGGCGAGACCTCGTCGAGGCCGGACTCCTCGATGGTGTCGAGGTTGATGGCCTGGTACTCGACCCGGAAGGGGTTGTTGAAGCCCCGCAGCTTCGGGACCCGCTTGTGCAGGGGCAGCTGGCCGCCCTCGAAGCCGGCGGGGATCGTGCCGCGGGCCCGCTGGCCCTTCATGCCACGGCCGGCGGTCTTGCCGCCCTTGCCGCCGATGCCGCGGGCGACGCGCTTCTTGGCCTTGTGCGAGCCCGGAGCGGGCTTCAGGTCGTGGATCTTCACGTCGGCTCTGCCTCCTTCGCACGGTGACGAGGTGAGCGACCTTCGCGCAGCATCCCTGGATCTCCGGGCGGTCGGGCAGCACGTTGGTGCTGGCCGATGCCGCGGAGCCCGAGGGCGCGCATCGTGCCGCGGGCCTTCGGCTTGGCTCGCCGATGGTCGAACGGACCTGGGTGACCTTGAGGTCGGCCATCACGCCGCCCCGGATTCACCCGGCTGCGGGTGCGGCGTGCCGGGCACGCCACCCCGCTCGGTGGCCAGGTAGGCCTCGAGCAGGCCCTTGGGCACGAACTCCTCGGCGGGGATGCCCCGCAGCTTGGCGATCTCGTCGGGCCGACGCTGGCCCTTCAGGCCCGGCGATGGTGGCCCGGGCCACGTTGATGTGGTTGGCCGAGCCGAGCGACTTGCACAGCACGTCGTGGATGCCGGCCTCCTCGAGGATGGCGCGGGCGGCGCCACCGGCGATGACGCCGGTACCGGGGGCGGCGGGCTTGAGCAGGACGCGCCCGGCGCCCCACTCACCCAGCATCGGGTGGACGATCGTGCTGCCGGCCATCGGGACCTTGAACAGGTTGCGGCGGGCCTCCTCGGTGCCCTTCTGGATGGCCAGGGGCACCTCCTTGGCCTTGCCGTAGCCCAGGCCGACCCGGCCGTTGGCGTCGCCGATGACGACGAGGGCGGTGAAGGAGAACCGCCGACCGCCCTTGACCACCTTGGCCACGCGGTTGATGTCGATGACCCGGGACTCCCGCAGCTGCGGGTCCCCGCTGGCCCGAGGGTTCGGGGCCTGCTCTCGCTGGTAGCTGCTCATGGTGTTCTCAGAACTCCAGTCCGCCCTCACGGGCGGCATCGGCCACGGCGGCGACACGGCCGTGGTAGAGGTTCCCGCCGCGGTCGAAGACCACGGTGGTGACGCCGGCGGCCTTGGCCCGGTCGGCGATGAGCGTGCCGACCTTGGCGGCGGCGTCCTTGTTGCCGGTGGCGCCGGACCTGAGGTCGGTCTCGAGGGTCGAGGCCGCGGCCAGGGTCACCCCGGCGCGGTCGTCGATGACCTGCACGCTGATGTGCTTGTTCGACCGGAAGACGGCCAGGCGCGGCCGCTCGGCCGTGCCCTGGACCTTCTTGCGCACGCGACCGTGGCGCCGGTGGCGGGCGGTCGTCTTCTTGGCGGTGGAAGCCATGTCTGTTCCTTCGTTCCTCAGCCGGCGCTGGCGGCCTTGCCGGCCTTGCGGCGGACCTGCTCACCCTGGTAGCGGATGCCCTTGCCCTTGTAGGGCTCGGGCTTGCGGATGGCGCGGATGTCGGCGGCCACCTGGCCCACCTTCTCCTTGTCGATGCCGACCACGTCGATGCGGGTGTTGGTCGGGCACCTCGAAGGTGATCCCCTCGGGGGCCTCGACCTTGACGGTGTGGCTGTAGCCGACGGCCAGCTCCAGGGCGCGGTCGCCCTGGGCGGTGGCCCGGTAGCCGACGCCGACGATCTCGAGGCCCCGGCGGTAGCCCTCGGTGACGCCGATCACCATGTTGTTGATCAGCGACCGGAAGAGGCCGTGCAGGGCCCGGCTCTCCCGCTCCTCGTCGGCCCGCGTCACGGTGACCTCGCCCTCGTCGAGGCTCACGGCGAGGACCTCGGGGACGAGGCGGCGGCAGCTCCCCCTTGGGGCCCTTGACCGTGACCTCGCGTCCCTCGATCTTCACCTCGACCCCGGACGGGACCGGGATCGGTGCTTGTCCGACGCGCGACATCGTCGCGCTCCTACCAGACGTAGCAGAGGACCTCGCCACCGATCCGCTGGCTGCGCGCCTCGCGGTCGGTGAGGAGTCCCTTGCTGGTCGAGACGACGGCGACGCCCAGGCCCCCGAGCACGCGGGGGACGGCGTCGGCCTTGGTGTAGACGCGGAGGCCGGGCTTGGACACACGGCGGATGCCGGTGATCACGCGCTCGCGCTCCTCGGAGTACTTCATGTCGATGGTCAGGGTCTTGGAGGGCTTGCCCTCCTCCTGGTCGACGTGGAAGGACTGGATGTAGCCCTCCTTCTCGAGGACGGCCGCCAGGGCCTCCTTGAGCTTCGAGCTGGGCATCGTCACGTCGTCGTGCATCGCCACGTTGGCGTTGCGGATGCGGGTGAGCATGTCGGCGATGGGGTCGGTCATCGTCATCGGATCACCAACTCGCCTTCGTCATGCCGGGGAGCTCGCCCGCGTGCGCCAGCTCGCGGAGGCAGAGCCGGCACAGCTTGAACTTGCGGTACACCGCGCGCGAGCGGCCGCACCGCTGGCAGCGGGTGTAGCCGCGGACCTTGAACTTGGGGGTCCGGTTGCTCTTCTCGACCAGTGCCTTCTTGGCCATGGCTCAGTCCTCGTTGCGTCGGAAGGGGAAGCCGTAGGCGTCGAGCAGGGCTCGGCCTTCGGCGTCGGTACGGGCGGTGGTGACGATCGTGATGTCCATGCCGCGGACGGTGTCGATCGCGTCGTAATCGATCTCGGGGAAGATCAGCTGCTCGGTCACGCCGAACGTGTAGTTGCCGTGGCCGTCGAACGACCGGTCCGGCAGGCCCCGGAAGTCCCGGATGCGGGGGATGGCCAGGTTGATCAGCCGGTCGAAGAACTCCCACATGCGGGCGCCCCGCAGGGTGACCTTGGCCCCGATGGGGTTGCCCTCGCGCAGCTTGAAGTTGGCGATCGACTTCGTGGCCCGGGTGACCACCGGCTTCTGGCCGGCGATGACCTCGAGGTCGGCGACGGCGCCGTCGATCAGCGACTTCTGGTCCGTGGCCGCACCGACGCCGCAGTTCAGGACGATCTTGACGAGCCGGGGGACCTCCATGATGTTCCCCAGCTCGAGGTCGGCCTTGAGCTTCTCGCGGATCTCGTCCTCGTAGCGCTGCTGGAGGCGCGGCTTGGTGGTGGTGGCGCATCAGAGGTCACCTCCGCACTTCTTGCAGGTCCGGTGCTTCGTGCCGTCCGGGTCGAACCGGTAGCCGACGCGGGTGGCGCCGCAGCTCGAGCAGAGGATGGCGACGTTGGCCACGGGGATCGGCATGTCCTTGTCGATGATCCCGCCCTGCATGGTGGCCGGGTGGCCTTCTGGTGGCGCTTGGCCACGTTGACGCCGTCGACGATGACCTTGTTCTTGGACGGGATGGCGCGGCTGACCTCGCCCTCCTTGCCCTTGTCCTTGCCGGTGAGGACGACCACCCGGTCGCCCTTGCTGATCTTCATCGCGCCGCTCCCTGCGCTTCTGTCGCCTGCCATGTCAGAGCACCTCCGGGGCCAGCGAGACGATGCGCATGAAGCGCTTGTCCCGCAGCTCGCGGCCCACGGGCCCGAAGATGCGGGTGCCGCGGGGCTGCTGCTGGTCGTTGATGAGAACGGCGGCGTTCTCGTCGAAGCGGATGTAGGAGCCGTCCGGACGACGCTTCTCCTTCTTCGACGCGGACGACGACGCACTTGACGACCTCGCCCTTCTTGACCGCCGCGCCGGGGATGGCGTCCTTGACCGTGGCCACGAACACGTCCCCGATGGACGCGTAGCGCCGGCGAGAGCCCCCGAGCACCTTGATGCACAGGACCTCACGGGCACCGCTGTTGTCGGCGACCCGAAGACGGGTCTCCTGCTGGATCATCGGGCGCGCTCCACGATCTCGAGCAGGCGCCAGCGCTTGTTCTTGGTCAGCGGCCGGGTCTCGGCGACCCGCACGCGGTCGCCCTCGTTGAGGGTGTTCTCCTCGTCGTGGACGTACAGCTTGGTGACGCGCTGGACGGTCTTGTCGTAGCGGCGGTGCCGGACGCGGTCGGTGATGGCGACGATGGCCGTCTTGTCCATGGCGGTGCCGACGACCAGGCCCTCGCGGGTCTTGCGGCGGTTCCGCTCCGGTGGATTCGGTCTCAGCCATCGTTGCTCTCCTCGAGCGCCTCGGCGGCGCGGATCTCTCGGGCCCGGAGCTCGGTGCTGAGCCGGGCCACCTCGCGGCGCGTGTCCCGCAGCGCCGTGCTGTTGTCGAGCTGGCCGGTGACGTGCGAGAAGCGCAGGTTGAACAGCTCCTGGCGGGCGTCGTCCAGGTGCTGGACCAGGTCGGCGTCGCCGAGCTCGCGGATCTGGGCGGGCTTCATCAGAAGCCCTCCTCACGGTGCACGAAGCGGGCCTTGATCGGCAGCTTCTGGATGGCGCGCTCGAGGGCGGCCTTGGCGACGGCCTCGTCGGGGTACGACAGCTCGAAGAGCACCCGGCCCGGCTTGACCACGGCGACCCAGTACTCGGGGTTGCCCTTGCCCGAGCCCATGCGGGTCTCGGCCGGCTTCTGGGTGACGGGCTTGTCCGGGAAGATGTTGATCCAGACCTTGCCGCCGCGCTTGATGTGGCGGGTCATGGCGATTCGGGCGGCCTCGATCTGGCGGGCGGTGATCCACCCGGGCTCGAGGGCCTGGATGCCGTAGTCGCCGAAGTTGACGCTGGTGCCGCCCTTGGCGGGGCCGCGCCGGTGGCCGCGCTGCTGCTTGCGGTGCTTGACCTTCTTGGGCATCAGCATGGTCAGTCACCGTCCCCGGGACGGAAGTGCGGCGTCTCGTGGTGCTCGCGGGTGGTCCGCTCGATCTCCTCTTCCTCAGCGAGGAGGCGCTCGAACTCGGGGTCGGCCTCCTTGATCAGAGGCTCGGGAGCGGTCCTCGGCGGCCTCGGCCTCGGCGGCCTCGGCCTCCTTGGCGGCGGCCGCGTCCTCTTCGCGCTTGCGGGCGGCGGACGGACGACACGACCCGCGGGGCTGGGCGTGGCCTGGCCGGAGGTCTCGCCGACGGCCATGGCCGCCTCGCGGACGCTCTTGTCCTCGCTGGCGGGCTTGTAGGGGAGGATGTCGCCCTTGTAGATCCAGACCTTCACGCCGACGCGGCCGGCGGTGGTGTGGGCCTCGCGGAAGCCGTAGTCGATGTCGGCCCGCAGGGTGTGCAGGGGGACCCGACCCTCGCGGTACCACTCGGTGCGGGCCATCTCGGAGCCGCCGAGGCGACCCGAGCACTGGACCCGGATGCCCTGGGCGCCGGCCTTCTGGGCGTTCTGCACGGCCCGCTTCATGGCCCGGCGGAAGGCGACCCGGCCGGCGAGCTGGTCGGCGACACCCTGGGCGATCAGCGCGGCGTCGAGCTCGGGCTGCTTGATCTCCTGGATGTTCAGCTGGACCTTGGCGTTGCCGGTGATCTTGGTCAGGCCGGCCCGCAGGCGGTCGGCCTCGGCGCCACGGCGGCCGATGACGATGCCCGGGCGGGCGGTGTGGACGTCGACCCGGAGGCGGTCGCGGGTGCGCTCCACCTCGACCCGGCTGATGGCGGCGTGGGGCAGCTCGCCCATCAGGTAGTCGCGGATCTTCCAGTCCTCGATGATGAAGTCGGCGTACTCCTCGCGGTCCGCGAACCAGCGCGACTTCCAGTCGGTGGTGACCCCGAGTCGGAACCCGTAGGGGTTGACCTTCTGTCCCATCAGTCGTCCTCCTCGTGCCGCCACGATCGCCTCGGCGATCTGGGGCTTCGTCCAGCTCTTGGCCGCCTCGACGCCGGCCTTCTCGGCGAGCTCCAGCAGCTCGTCCTTCGTGTGGTGCCCGGCCAGTTCCTCGGCCGAGGCGGTGCCGGCCTCGATGGCGGCGGCGATCTCGGCCTTCGTGGCGCTCTTGGCCACCTCGACACCCGCCTCCTCGGCGATGCTCGAGCAGCTCGTCCTTGGTGTGGCCCTCGACCAGCGCCTCGGGCGACTCGTCCTCGGTGGCCGCGTCGGCGGCTGCCTCGTCCTCGGTGACCTCGTCGGCCTCCGCGGCCTCGATGGCCTCGTCCACGGTCTCCGCGCCCTCGGCGGCGGTGCCCGCGGCCTCCTCGGCCAGGGTCTCGGGGGTCTCCTCGACCTCCTCGTCGGTCCCGTCTCCTCGGCGACCTCCTCGCCACGGCTCTTGGCCACCCGGCGGCGCCGGCTGGACGAGGTGTCACGGCGACGGCCACCAGCCGGCGCTCCGAGCCGCCTCCCGCTCACGGCGGGCGCTCAGCTCGTCGGCGTCGTAGCGGCTGACGATCACCGTGATGTGGCAGGTGCGCTTGCGGATGCGGGTGGCGCGGCCGCGGGCCCGGGGCCGGAAGCGGCGCAGCGTCGGACCCTCGTCGGCGAAGCAGGTCGAGACGAACAGCTCGTCGGGATCGAGGCCGTCGTTGTGCTCGGCGTTGGCCACGGCCGAGCGCAGGCACTTCTGGATGACCAGGGCGGCGTCGCGCTCGGACAGGGCCAGGACGTCGTCGGCCTCGGTCACGGACTTGCCGCGGATGAGGTCCAGCACGGCGCGCGCCTTCGAGGCCGACATGCGCACGTAGCGCACCTGGGCCCTGGTGCGACGGGCGGTCCTTGACGGGCGACGGCAGCCATCAGCGTCGACCTGCCCGTCTCCTGGCCGGCGTGGGCCCGGAACGTTCGGGTGGGCGCGAACTCGCCCAGCTTGTGACCGACCATCGACTCGGTGATGTAGACGGGCACGTGCTTGCGGCCGTCGTGCACGGCGATGGTGTGGCCGACCATCTCCGGGATGATCGTGGAGCGGCGCGACCAGGTCTGGATGACCTTCTTCTCGCCGCTCTCGTTCAACGCAGTCCACCTTCTTGAGCAGGTGGTCGTCGACGAAGGGGCCCTTCTTCAGGCTGCGGGGCATGACCTACCTCCGCCCACCCCGCCGGCGACGCCGACGGATGATGAGCTTGTCCGAGTCCTTGTTCTTCGCGGGTGCGTCCCTCGGGCTTGCCCCAGGGCGACACCGGGTGGCGACCACCCGAGCTCTTGCCCTCGCCGCCACCCAGGGGGTGGTCGACGGGGTTCATGGCCACGCCGCGGGTCTGGGGGCGGACGCCCTTCCAGCGGTTGCGGCCGGCCTTGCCGATCTTGAGCAGCTCGGCCTCGGCGTTGCCGACGGTGCCGATGGTGGCCCGGCAGTCGATGGGCACGCGCCGCATCTCCGTGGAGGGCAGGCGCAGGGTGGCCCAGTCGCCCTCCTTGGCCACCAGCTGCACGCTGGTGCCGGCGCTGCGGGCCATCTTGCCGCCCTGGCCGACCTTCAGCTCGACGTTGTGCACGGTGGTGCCGACCGGGATGTAGCGCATCGGCAGGGCGTTGCCGGGCCGGATCTCCGAGCCCTGGCCGTTCTGCAGCTTGTCGCCGACCCGCACACCGTCGGGGGCGAGGATGTAGCGCTTCTCGCCGTCGTGGAAGTGCAGGAGCGCGATGCGGCAGTTGCGGTTGGGGTCGTACTCGATGCCGGCGACCGTGGCGGGCACGCCGTCCTTGTTCCGCTTGAAGTCGACGATGCGGTACGCTGCTTGTGGCCGCCGCCGCGGTGGCGGGCGGTCTTGCGACCGTGGTTGTTGCGACCACCGGTCGAGTTCTTCTTGGCCAGCAGCGACTTCTCGGGCTCGTCCTTGGTGATCGACTCGAAGTCCGAGACGGTCTGGAACCGGCGCCCGGCGCTGGTCGGCTTGCGCTTGCGAGTGCCCATCGTCAGCTCCCGAACAGTTCGATCGAGTCACCCTCGGCCAGGGTGACGAAGGCGCGCTTGGTGTCGGGGCGCTTGCCGCAGGTGCCGGTGCGGCGGTTGCGCCGGCGCTTGCCGTCGCGGTTGAGGGTGTTCACCTTGGTGACGCGTGACGCCGAAGATCTTCTCGCACGGCGTCCCGGATCTCCGGCTTGGAGGCGGTGGGGTGGACCCGGAAGGTGTAGACGCCGTCCTCGAGGAGCGCGTAGCTCTTCTCGGAGACGACGGGCTCGATGATGACCTGGCGGGCGTCCTTCATTCGCCCTCCTCCTCCTCGGCGCAGCGCGGCTCGCCACCGGGCAGCGTGGCCTGGGTGAAGACGACCCAGTCGTTGACCAGGACGTCGTAGGCGTTCAGCTCGCGGACCCGGATGGTCTGGATGGCCGGGAGGTTCCGGAAGCTCTTCGCCGCGGCGACGTCGTCGTCACCGAGGACGACGAGCACCTTGCCCTCGAGCTCCAGCGCGGCGAGTGCGGACAGGGCGCCCTTCGTGCTGGGGGCGTCGAAGCCCCAGTCGTCGACGACGAGGACCTTGCCCTCGGCGGCGCGGTCGGACAGGGCCGAGCGCAGCGCCAGGCGGATCATCTTCTTGGGCGTGCGCTGGGCGTAGCTGCGGATCTTGGGGCCGTGGGCCACGCCGCCGCCCCGCCAGTGCGGAGCGCGGATCGAGCCCTGGCGGGCCCGGCCGGTGCCCTTCTGGCGCCACGGCTTGGCGCCGCCGCCACGGACCTGGGCCCGGGTGAGGGTCTTGGCGCTGCCGGCCCGGCGGGCGGCCAGCTGGGCCGTCACCACCTGGTGCATGACGGGCACGTTCGGCTCGATGCCGAACCACTCGTCCTCGAGCGTGGCCGTCCCGGCCTTCTTGCCGGTGGCACTCTTCACGTCGATGCTGGCCATTCACACCCCTGCCTTCACCGCGTCGCGGATGATGACGAGGCCGCCGTTGGCGCCGGGGACCGATCCCTTGATCAGGATCAGATCGCGCTCGGCGTCGGCTTGGACGACCTCGAGGTTCAGCGTGGTCACCTTGGTGCCGCCCGTTCGGCCGGCCATGCGGGTGCCCTTGAACACGCGGGCCGGCGTGGCGCAGGCGCCGATGGCACCCGGCATGCGGTGGACCCGGTGGGCACCGTGGCTGGCCCGCTGGCCCTTGAAGTTGTGGCGCTTCATGACGCCGGTGAAGCCCTTGCCCTTGCTGACCGCGGTCACGTCGACCCGCTCACCGGCCTCCAGCAGGTCGGCGGACGGGTCTGACCGACCTCGTAGTCGGAGGTGTCGTCGACCCGCAGCTCCACGAGCTTGCGGCCCGGGTCCACGCCGGCCTTGTCGAAGTGGCCGCGCTCGCCTCCGCTGAGCCGCTGGGGCTTCTGCGTGCCGAGGGTGACCTGCACGGCGCTGTACCCGTCGGTCTCCGGGGTCTTGACCTGGACGACGCGGCAGGACGCGACGCGGATGACGGTCACGGGGACGACGCGGTCGTCGACCCAGACCTGGGTCATCCCGACCTTTTCTCCCACGATCGCTTTCTTGGCCATTGGCTCGGTGGTCCTTCACGCGAGCGCTCCGCAGGGCAGAGCCCAGCGGAGCGCGTCCTGGTTGTGCTGCACGGTTCCCGCCAGGGCCTGCGCAGACGTCGGTTGTGCTTCAACCCGGCGGGTAGCGGCGCGCTACCGGGTCACGACGACCGGTCGAGGATAGCGGCGACCGGGTTGCAATGCGCTACGCGACTGCCGCCTCAGGGGAACGTGAGCGTGTTGAGGACCTCGAGTGCCTCGCGGCGGACCTGCGGCCCCGCGTCCTCGCCCAACAGGACGTGGACGCGGTAGGGCACGCCGCCCACCTGGAAGTCGGCGAAGTAGGCCCGCCGGGCGACCGCCGGGCACGTGCGGACCCAGCTCCCCGGCAGCTCGGTGAAGCGGGCGAACGGTGCGACCTCGTCGAGGTTCGGCTCCGGGTCCTGGTACCGCACCAGCCACACCAGGGCGTCGTCGGGGCCCATGTCGTTCGAGGCTCGCACCGGCCAGTGGTCACAGCCCACGTCCTCGGTGTCCGGCCGCAGGGCGAGGGTCCCCGCGGCGAGCACCTGGAGCTCGTACGCATCGGGTGGCGACGCGGTCAGCTGCCCGGCGGCTTCCCAGCCGCTCGGCGGCTCGACGGTGACCTCAGGGTCGACACCGACGCCGGCGACGATGCTGTCGACCATCGCTCGGACCTCGGCCAGGCGCGCGTCGTCGGCCAGGAGGCCGGTGGCAGCGCCGACGAGCAGGGTCTGGCCGTCGCGCTCCACCCAGGCGGCGTCGAGGCGGAAGTTCCCGTCCCGGAGGAAGCAGTCGGCCGTGTCCCCCTCGACCACGGGGCCGGGGACCTCGACCCGGTCGTCGAGCCCCTCCGAGGGCGTCGCCCCCGCCGGCGGCTCGACCACCCACACCAGGCCGTCCCGCCGCCCGAGGCGCTCCAAGCTGGTCACCGGCAGCTGGTCGCAGGGGGCATCGGGCACGTTGCGCAGCAGCGGATAGCTCCCGAGGGCGAACGACGGCCACGGGTTCGTCGTCCCGCCGGGGCCGCCGCTGAGCACCCCGTTCTCCCGCAGCCAGCCGCCGGGCTGGGCCACGGCGACCTCCGGGACCTGCTCGTGCACCCGCAGCGGCTCGTGGGCGACCGAGTTGACGACGGCCAGCGCCTTCTCCCGAACCGACTCGTCGGCATCCGGTCCGATGGCGGCGTTGACCACGATGGCGCGCCCGCCCGGCGCCGGGGTGAGGCGATAGGCGACGGGGCGGGCCGCGTCGCAGCCCTGGCCGATCGGCTGAGCCGTCGGCAGCTCGTCGCGCGGCTCCCGGGGGGTGGCGAAGTCGATGGCCGCCGCGCTGATGACGTCGAACCACAGGACGACGTCGTCGTCCTCCATCTGCTCCAGGGCGGTCAGCGGCCAGCCGGTGCACGGGTCGAACCGGCAGCGCTGGCCGTCCGGGCACCGGTCGGGCTCGGCCGGGATGGCGTCGGTGGAGACCACCACGGTGCCGCCGGCGCCGTCACCGACCCTCCAGCTCGACGGGTACTCGACGAGGAGCGTCCGGTCGACCGAGCGGTGGGTCGAGCGCTCCGGGTGGACGTGGATGCTGTCGAGGAGGGCTTGGACCTCGTCGCGCGTGGAATTCGCCCCGGCGGTCGAGTCACCGAGGCCGAGGGCGACCAGTACCTCCAGCACCTCGCCGTCCCGCTCGTAGTGGCCCCGGGTGAAGGCGATGGGAGGCGCGAACCCGCCGGTGATCGGGATGCACTCGGCGACGCGGTCGTCGTCGGCCGGCCGGATCGGCAGCTCCAGGTCGTCGAGCGGTGGTGCCGTGGACGAGGCGGTCGAGCGGGCCACCCAGACGAAGGCGTCACGGGCGGTCGCCGTCCGGACGAAGTCGTCCAGGGCCTGTGAGGGCAGATCGGGGCAGTTGCCCGAGGCGTTGGCGGTGAGCGGGATGGTGCTGACGGCGAGGACCTCGTCCGCCTCCGGGGCCAACGGCGCCACCGCACGGATCCACTCCCCCCGGAGGTCGACGCTCACCGCACCCTGCTCGTCGCTCCCGCCCTGGATGACCGGGGCCTCGTCATCGCCTCCGGTCCCCCCTCGCGTGGCGAGGACGACGGCGCCGGCGACGAGGGCGAAGGCTGCCGCGACGGCGAGGACGCGCGCCGTGAGGCCGGTGCGGGGGCGGGCGAGCTTCGCCCGAACCTCGTCCCAGGCCGTGTCGACATCGACCTCGGGAGCCAGGTCGTCGAGCAGGTCATGCATCGTCTCGGACCTCCAGCTGGGGGGCGAGGGACTGGCGGGCGGCGTGGAGGTGGGCTTTGACGGTGCCGGGAGCGATCTTCATGGCCGCGGCAACCTCGGCCACGGACAGGTCGGCGAGGTAGTGGAGGGCCACGGCCATGCGCTGGCGGTCGGGGAGGGCGGCGACGGCGGGGCCGACGTCCAGGTCCCGGTCGGCGGCCGGCACCGGGCTGGGCAGCCGGTCCACGGCGGCGTCGCGCCGCTTGCGCGAGCGATGTTGGTTCAGGATTCGGTTCACGGCGGTGCGCCGGACCCAGAGGGCGGGCTCGTCATAGCGCCGGATGCGAGGCCAGTGGCGGTGGGCCTGGACGAAGGCGTCCTGGACCGCATCGGCCGCGGATTCCAGGTCACCGGCGACCACGGCGAGGGCACGGACGAGGCCGCGGTACTCGGCCCGGAACAGGGCTTCGAGCTCGTCCTCGGCGTCAGCCACTCCCCCACCACCCCGCAGGCCTGCGATTGGTTTAGCTGACCCGGACGCGAAACGACCGCCCCGGAGGGCGGTCGTCCTGCGGATCCTCGGTGGGCCTAGGCCTGCTGGATCTTGATCTCGATGTCGACGCCGGCCGGGAGGTCGAGGCGCTGGAGGCTGTCGACCGTCTTGGGCGACGGCTCGAGGATGTCGAGCAGGCGCTTGTGGATGCGCATCTCGAAGTGCTCCCGGGAGTCCTTGTCCTTGTGCGGCGACCGGATCACCGTGTAGCGGTGCTTCTCGGTCGGCAGCGGGACCGGGCCCCGGATCTGCGCCTCGGTGCGGACCACCGTCTCCACGATCTTCTTCGTGGACTGGTCGATGATCTCGTGGTCGTAGGCCTTGAGCCGGATGCGGATCTTCTGGTTGGCGGCCATTACTTGAGGATCTTGGTGACGCGGCCGGCGCCGACGGTGCGGCCACCCTCACGGATGGCGAACCGCAGGCCCTCGTCCATGGCGATGGGCGCACCCAGCTTCACCGTCATCGCGGTGTTGTCGCCGGGCATGCACATCTCGGTGCCCTCCGGAAGGGCGATGTCACCGGTGACATCGGTGGTCCGGAAGTAGAACTGGGGCCGGTACCCGGCGAAGAACGGCTTGTGCCGGCCGCCCTCAGCCTGGGTCAACACATAGGTCTGGGCCTCGAACTCGGTGTGCGGCGTGATGCTGCCGGGCTTGGCCAGGACCTGACCGCGCTCCACGTCGTCCTTGCCCGTGCCTCGCAGCAGAGCACCGATGTTGTCGCCCGCCTCACCCCGATCCAGGATCTTGCGGAACATCTCCACCCCGGTCACCGTCGTCTTCTGGATGTCGCGGATCCCGACGATCTCCACCTCGTCGCCGGTGTTGACCACACCCTGCTCCACCCGGCCCGTGACCACCGTCCCCCGCCCGGTGATGGTGAACACATCCTCGATGGCCATCAAGAACGGCTTTTCGTTGTCCCGCTCGGGGGTGGGGATGTACTCATCCACCGCCGCCATCAACTCCTTGACCTGCCCAGCCGCCTCCGCGTCGCCCTCCAGGGCCTTCAACGCCGACACGCGGACGACGGGGACGTCGTCGCCGGGGAACTCGTACTCGGTCAGCAGCTCACGCACCTCGAGCTCGACCAGATCCAACAGCTCCTCGTCATCGACCTGGTCGACCTTGTTGAGCGCCACCACGATGGCCGGCACCCCCACCTGGCGGGCCAACAGCACATGCTCACGGGTCTGGGGCATCGGACCATCCGCCGCCGACACCACCAGGATCGCCCCGTCCACCTGAGCGGCGCCGGTGATCATGTTCTTGATGTAGTCGGCGTGACCCGGCATGTCGACATGCGCGTAATGCCGGTTGTCGGTCTCGTACTCCACATGAGCGATGTTGATCGTGATCCCCCGCTCACGCTCCTCCGGCGCCTTGTCGATGTCCGCGAACTCGGTGAAATGCGTCGAATCCGACTCCTCCGAGAGGACACGGGTGATCGCGGCCGTCAACGTCGTCTTGCCGTGATCGATGTGGCCCATCGTCCCCACATTCACGTGAGGCTTGGTCCGCTCGAACTTCTCCTTGGCCATTGCTGGTGCTCCGGGTCTTCTTCTGAGGTGGGGGTTACTCGCCGCGCACGCGGGCGACGATCTCTTCCTGGACGGACTGCGGCATCTGCTGGTACGAGTCGAACTGCATCGTGTAGTTGGCTCGACCCTGCGTGCGAGACCGCAGATCCGTAGCGTAACCGAACATCTCCGACAGGGGCACCTGCGCCTGGATGACCTGGCTGTTGCCGCGCTGCACGGACCCGCCGAGGCGGCCACGACGGCTGGAGAGGTCACCCATGACGTCGCCGAGGTAGTCCTCGGGCGTCACGACCTCGACGGCCATGATCGGCTCGAGCAGGACGGGCTTGGCCTTGCGGGCGGCCTCCTTGAAGGCCATGGAGCCGGCCACCTTGAAGGCCATCTCCGAGGAGTCCACGTCGTGGAACGATCCGTCGGTGAGCGTGGCCCGCACGTCCACCATCGGGTACCCGGCGAGCACGCCCGCGCTGAGCGACTCCTGGATGCCCTGGTCGACGGAGGGGATGTACTCCTTCGGGATGCGCCCACCGGTGATCTTGTCGGTGAACTCGTAGCCACCACCCGGGCCCGTGGGCTCCAGGTCGATGACGACGTGGGCGAACTGACCCTTGCCACCCGTCTGCTTGACGTGGCGGTAGACGACCTTCACCACCGGCTGGGTGATGGTCTCCCGGTAGGCGACCTGCGGCTTGCCGACGGTGGCGTCGACGTTGAACTCCCGCAGCATGCGGTCGACCAGCACCTCGAGGTGCAGCTCGCCCATGCCGGAGATGACGGTCTGGCCGGTCTCCTCGTCGGTCCGCACCTGGAAGGTGGGATCCTCCTCGGAGAGGGAGTAGAGGGCCTTGCCCATCTTGTCCTGGTCGGCCTTGGTCTTCGGCTCCACGGCGACGTGGATGACGGGCTCGGGGAACTCGAGCTGCTCCAGGACGATCGGGTTGGCCTGGTCGGCGAGGGTGTCGCCGGTCCGGGTGTCCTTCATGCCGATGGCGGCGACGATGTCGCCGGTGTAGACGGCGTCCTTGTCCTCGGAGTGGTTGGCGTGCATCTCCAGGATGCGGCCGATTCGCTCCTTCTTGCCGGTGCGCACGTTCAGCACCTGACCGCCCTTGGGCGCGGTGCCGCTGTACACCCGGAAGTAGGTCAGCTTGCCGTGCGGGTCGGCGACGATCTTGAACGCCAGCGCGGCGAACGGCTCGCCGTCGTCGGCCTTGCGCTCCAGGGTCTCGTGACCGGACGGGTCCTCGCCCTGAACGGGCGGGAGGTCCAGCGGGGAGGGCAGGTACTCGACGATGGCGTCGAGCAGCGGCTGCACGCCCTTGTTCTTGAAGGCGGTGCCACAGAGGACGGGCACGACCTCGCCGGCCAGTGTGGCGTCACGCAGCGCGAGCCGCAGGTCGTCGTTGGTGATCTCCTCGTCGGTGACGTACTTCTCGAGGATCAGCTCGCTGTGGTTCGACAGGACGTCGATCAGCTCGTGGCGGTAGTGCTCGGCGTCGTCGACGAGGTCGGACGGGATCTCCTTGACCTCGTAGTTGGCGCCCAGGTCGGTGTCGTCGCCCTCCCACACCAGCGCCTGCATGGTGATGAGGTCGATGGAGCCCCGGAAGCCGCCCTCGGCGCCGATGGGCAGCTGGATGATGGCGGTGGTGGCGCCGAGCCGCTCGTGCATGGAGTCGACGGCGGCGTAGAAGTCGGCGCCGAGACGGTCCATCTTGTTGATGAAGCAGAGGCGGGGGACGCCGTACTTGTTGGCTTGGCGCCACACCGTCTCGGTCTGGGGCTCCACGCCGGCGACGGCGTCGAAGACGGCGACGGCGCCGTCGAGCACCCGCAGCGACCGCTCGACCTCGACCGTGAAGTCGACGTGGCCGGGCGTGTCGATGATGTTGATCCAGTGGTCCTTCCAGTTGCAGGTGGTGGCGGCGGAGGTGATGGTGATCCCCCGCTCCTGCTCCTGGGCCATCCAGTCCATGACGGCGGCACCCTCGTGGACCTCGCCGATCTTGTAGGAGCGACCGGTGTAGTAGAGGATCCGCTCGGTCGTGGTGGTCTTGCCCGCGTCGATGTGGGCCATGATCCCGATGTTGCGGGTCCGGGCCAGGGGGCGGTCTCGTACGTCAGCCATTCTCGTGTGCTCTCTCGGGCGTAGCTCGGGGGGTGGGGGTGTGTGAGCTTCGCTCGGAGCGCACCCTCGGGGGCGCACCCCCGAGGTCGGCTCGGGGCGTTACCGCAGGGTCGTGCTCAGCGAGCGATCGGATCCCTGCGTGCGTGCCATCGGCCTCAAGGCTACCGGCCTGAGGGTTGGATGCCGCGGCACAAAGGGCCGCGGCCGGGGCGGTCGCCTACCAGCGGTAGTGGGCGAACGCCTTGTTGGACTCGGCCATCTTGTGCAGGTCGTCCTTGCGCTTCATGGCGGCCCCGATGCCGTTGCTGGCGTCGAGGAGCTCGTTGGCGAGGCGCTCGGCCATGGTCCGCTCGCGGCGGTCCCGGGAGAAGCTGACCAGCCAGCGGATGGCGAGGGTGGTGGCCCGACGGGGGCGCACCTCCATGGGGACCTGGTAGGTGGCACCGCCGACCCGGCGGCTCTTGACCTCGAGCTGCGGGCGGACGTTGTCGACCGCGCGCTTCACGGTGGAGACGGGCTCGGAGCCGGTCTTCTGCTCGATGATCTCCATCGCCTCGTAGACGATGCGCTCGGCCGTGGTGCGCTTGCCGCGCTGCAGGACCTTGTTGACGATCTGGGTGACCAGGACCGACTTGTAGATCGGGTCCGGCGGGTACTCGCGGCGGGGAGCGGGGCCCTTGCGCGGCATGTCAGCCCTCCTTCTTGGCGCCGTAGCGACTACGGGCCTGGTTGCGCTGGCTGACGCCCGAGGCGTCGAGGGTGCCGCGGATGATCTTGTAGCGGACGCCGGGGAGGTCCTTCACCCGGCCCCCGCGGACGAGCACGATGCTGTGCTCCTGGAGGTTGTGGCCCTCGCCGGGGATGTAGGCGGTGACCTCCATGCCGTTGTTCAGGCGGACACGGGCGACCTTGCGCAGCGCCGAGTTCGGCTTCTTGGGGGTGGCGGTGTAGACGCGGGTGCACACACCACGCTTCTGGGGCGCTCCCTTGAGCGCCGGAGTCGCTTCCTTGCGACGCTTCGACTTGCGGCCCTTGCGGACCAGCTGCTGCACGGTGGGCACGAACGGACCTCTTTGGAACTGCAGGGGATGTCGGACACGGTCACCCGACAGTGGCTCCTGAGCCGGGACCGGGGACGGCCGACAAGCCTACGGGCGGTTGCCGCGAACGGCAAAGGGTGCGCCCAGGTTCACTCCGCCTCGCTCCTCAGCAGGTGGAGCCGGCCGTCCTGCCAGGCGTACAACTCGAGATCGACGCCCTCGGCCCCGGCCCGGTCGGCGTCGAGCAGGAAGGCGAAGGCCCGCTCGTGGAACTCGTCGGGGAAGAGGGCGGACACGCCGACCACCTCACCGTCGGCGACCCCCACCACCCAGGCGTCGTCCTCCACCGCGTCGCCCCGGACCCCGCCGCCGACGTAGCCGTTCACCCGGCTCCCGCCCTCCTCGATCCCGTCCAGGTCCTGCACCAGCGCCACGGCGTCGAGCGGGGCGCCGACGTCGACGTCGCGGACCGGGCGACCGTAGAGGTCGCCGGCGGGCGTGGCCCGGTACAGCGAGCCGACCGGGTCGTCGGTGGCGAACGGGCGGGGGACGTCGGCCAGCAGCTCCTCCAGGGTCGAGGCGCTGTCGATGTGGAGCACGGCGTGGGGCTCGTCGAACCAGCGGTTGGAGAAGCGGTAGTACACCTTCTCGCCGCCGGCGCTGGCCGCCGACCCGTCGTCGGCATCCAGGACCGACTCGCCCTCCGTCTCCCAGGGGACCTCGGTGCCCATGAGGTCGGCCAGCGTGGGCAACAGGTCGGTCGAGATCATGTTGACGTCCGTGACGCCGGGCTCGAGGCCGGGGGCCCGGACGAACAGGGCGGACCACATGATCTCGTCGGCGTTGGTCTCGGTCAGCACCCGGCGTCCCTGCCCGTCCTCGAAGCTGGCGCCGTGGTCGGAAACGACGGCGATGACGGCTTCGTCCCACAAGGACGTCTCCTGGAGGCGGGCGACCGTCTCCCCGACCAGCTCGTCCACGAAGCGGGCCTGGAGCTCGAAGCGCAGCCGGTTCAGCTCGGCGGGCCACGGGTCCGTCCAGCGCCCCTCGGGGTCGCCGCGGGGGTCCCGGTCCGGAGGCGTGTACTCCGTGCCGTCGGCGTAGAAGCGCCACGGCTCGTGGGGCAGGACCAGGTGGAGGACGTGCAGTCCGGGCGCCGGCGTGGGCTCGAGCCCGTGGAGGAAGCGCTGGAACCGCGTCGGCTCGGCGTCCTCGCGCTCGACGACCCGCTCCACGAAGGCGTCGGACTCCACCGTCGGGAAGTCGTCCAGCGACACGAGTGCCCGCAGGACACCCCGGGTGTCCTCGACCAGGCCGCGCAGGCCGCGCCGCGCCGGCGCCGGCGCCCCGGGGCGGGCACAGGTCGGTGGGGCACAGGCGGGTCACCGCCTCGTCCACGTTGAACTCGTAGGTGCCGCCGAGGAGGGTGAAGAGGTTGTCCGGGTGGTCGGCCAGGAGCGCCTCTTCCCCGGTGGCCGGGGCCACGCCGGAGAGCAGGGCGGGCACCGCGTGGAGCGTGAAGTTGTTCACGGTCGTGTAGTTCCGGTACCAGCGGCTCTCCTCGGCCAGGGCGGCCAGGTTCGGGAAGCGCTCGGCGTCGACCGCCCCGTCGTCGTCGATGATGGCGGCCGTCGGCAGCTCGTCGAGCACCAGGACGACCAGCGGCGTGGTCGTCCCCGGGTCCTCGACGACCGCGTGGTCCGGGCCACGGACCAGGTCCGCGGTCGGTGAGGTCAGCAGGAAGGCGCCGGCGGCCAGGAGCGGGAGCACCGAGAGGTAGCCCAGGAAGAGGCGGACACCGGCGACCCGCACGTAGAGGGCGACGGCGCCGAGGCCGACGACGACGGCCACCGTGCAGCGCGCCCAGGCCGAAGAGGGCCTCGGCCGACTTGAGGGCGACCAGCACGGCGAGTGCGGCCAGGACACCGATGGTCGCCAGGTGCACGGTGGCCCGCACCCGCTCGCCGGCCAGCCGGGTCACCAGCCCGAGACCCCAGATCACCTGGGCGGGCAGGACGGCCACCGCGAGGGCGAACACGACCAGCTCGGCGCTGTCGACCCCCCGGAAGACGAAGGTCTCGGGGCTGCGGCCGAGCACGTCGAGGGTGGGCTGGACGAGGGCCAGGCCGGCGAGCGCGGCGATCTCGAGGAGCCGTCGCAGCTCCACGCGCACGCCGCTCGCCTCGGTGGTCGCCAACCCGCCCCCTCACGGTTCCCCGCCGTCCATCCGGCGTTCACCCGGGCACCGGACCCTAGGGCGACCCCGGCGATCCGTGCGCGCGGCCCGCCAAAACGCGAACTGGCGCCTGATTCGGTCGCTATGACAACCGAATCAGGCGCCAGAACGAGAGGTCTAGGCGGAGGCCTCGTCTTCGCCCGTGGGCAGGTCGATGACCTCAGCGCCGCCGGGGGTCCCGGCGAGGATGCCCACGTCGGGGGCACCGGTCTCGCTGCGGCCGGCCAGCCACTCGGCCAGGTCCTGCTCCTCGTCCGCCGAGGAGTAGTACTCCATGGGGACGTAGTCGGGCGCCGTGGTACCGATGTCCTTGTACTTGGCCATGCCGGTACCGGCCGGGATCAGCTTGCCGATGATGATGTTCTCCTTCAGGCCGATGAGGGTGTCGGAGCGGGACTCGATGGCCGCCTCGGTCAGCACCCGGGTGGTCTCCTGGAAGGAGGCCGCCGAGAGCCACGAGTCGGTGGCCAGCGAGGCCTTGGTGATGCCCATCAGCTCGGGCCGGCCCTCGGCCGGCGTCTTGCCGTCCTGCACCAGCTCGCGGTTGATCCGGGTGAACACCCACTGGTCGACGCGCTCGCCGGGCAGGAAGCCGCTGTCGCCGGGCTCGGACACCGCCACCCGGCGGGTCATCTGCCGGACGATGAGCTCGATGTGCTTGTCGTGGATCGACACGCCCTGGTCCCGGTAGACCTTCTGGACCTCGTCGACGAGGTACTTCTGGGTCTCGCGGACGCCCTTGATCTCGAGCAGCTCCTTGGGGTCACGGGGACCCTCCACGAGGGCGTCACCAGCGGCGACCTCGTCGCCGTCGGTGACCTCGAGGCGGACGGCCAGCGGGATGCTGTACTCGTCCTCCTCGCCGTCGTCGGCGACGATCGTGACCGTCCGGCCGCGACCCTCCTCCTCGTCCACCCGGACGATGCCGGAGGTACGGGCGAGGGTGGCCTTGCCCTTGGGGCTGCGGGCCTCGAACAGCTCGACCACGCGGGGCAGACCGCCGGCGATGTCGGAGCCGGCGATGCCGCCGGTGTGGAACGTCCGCATCGTCAGCTGCGTGCCCGGCTCACCGATGGACTGGGCGGCGATGACGCCGACGGCCTCGCCCGACCTCGATGTCCTTGCCGGTGGCGAGCGAGCCGCCGTAGGCCGCGAGGGACACGCCCACCTCGGCCTCGTCGGTCAGCGGCGACCGCACGCGGACCCGGGTGACCTCGGGGTCGTCCCGGAGGGCGTCCAGCTCGTCGTCCCAGACGATCGTGCCGGCGGCCAGCTTGGTGCCGTCGGCCAGCTTCACGTCCTCGGCGAGGGTCCGGCTGTAGAGCCGGGTCTCGAGGTAGGTGCGCTTGCCGGTGCTGTCGGCCTCGACGTCCTCGATCCAGATGCCGCGCACCGGACCGGTCTCCTCGCCCTGCTCCTGGATGATCAGCTCCTGGGCGACGTCGACCAGACGCCGGGTGAGGTACCCGGAGTCGGCCGTCCGCAGGGCGGTGTCGACCAGGCCCTTGCGGGCGCCCGGCGTGGCGATGAAGTACTCCAGCACCGAGAGACCCTCTCGGTAGTTGGACTTGATCGGCCGGGGGATCATGTCGCCTCGGGGGTTTGCCACGAGGCCCCGCATGCCCGCGATCTGGCGGATCTGCATGGGGTTCGCCCGGGCGCCGGAGCGCACCATCATGTCGATGGGGTTGAAGGGGTTGGCCTTCAGGCCCTCCTCGAGCTCGTGCTGGATCGTCGCCGTGGCGTCGTTCCAGATCTCCACTTCCTTCTGGCGACGCTCACCGTCGGTGATGACGCCCTTGCGGAACTGGTCCTCGACCTTCTCGGCCTGCTTCTCGTGCTCGTCGAGCACCTTCTGCTTGTTCTCGGGCGTGCGGACGTCGTCGATGGACACCGTCAGGCCGGACTTGGTGGCGAACCGGAAGCACCGGTTCTTCAGCCCGTCCAGGGTCTGGGCGACGACGGCCTTGGGATAGGCGTCGGCCAGCACGTCCACGATGGCACCCATGTCGCCCTTGCGGACGACGCGGTTCACGTACTCGAAGCCCTCGGGCAGGACCTCGTTGAAGAGGACGCGGCCGGTGGTCGTGGCGACGTAGGTGGCCGCCGAGCCGTTGGCCGGCGTGGCCTCCAGCTCGGGGATGCGCAGCTCGATGGGCTCGTGCAGGGAGATGTCGCCGGCCTCGTAGGCCCGCTCCACCGCCTCGGCGTGGCGGAAGGCCCGGATCGTGCGCCACTCGGCGTCCTTGTGGGGACGGACCTTGTGCGGATCCTTCTCGTCGACCTCGCCGGGGCCCTGGGTCAGGTAGTAGGCGCCGATGACCATGTCCTGCGTCGGCGTGACCAGCGGGCGGCCGTGGGCCGGGCTGAGCACGTTGTGGGCCGACAGCATGAGGACCCGGCTCTCGGCCTGGGCCTCTGCCGACAGCGGCAGGTGGACGGCCATCTGGTCACCGTCGAAGTCGGCGTTGAACGCCTGGCAGACCAGCGGGTGGATCTGGATGGCCTTGCCCTCGACCAGCACGGGCTCGAAGGCCTGGATGCCGAGGCGGTGCAGCGTCGGGGCCCGGTTCAGCAGGACCGGGTGCTCCTTGATGACGTCGTCGAGGACGTCCCACACCTGCGGCTTGCGCCGCTCGACCATCCGCTTGGCGGACTTGATGTTCTGGGCCAGCTCCTCGTCGACCAGCTTCTTCATGACGAAGGGCTTGAACAGCTCCAGCGCCATGAGCTTCGGCAGCCCGCACTGGTGCAGGCGCAGCTGGGGACCACCCACGATGACCGAACGGCCGGAGTAGTCGACGCGCTTGCCCAGCAGGTTCTGGCGGAACCGACCCTGCTTGCCCTTGAGCATGTCGCTCAGGGACTTGAGGGGGCGGTTGCCGGGGCCCGTGACCGGGCGGCCGCGGCGGCCGTTGTCGAACAGGGCGTCGACGGCCTCCTGCAGCATCCGCTTCTCGTTGTTGACGATGATCTCGGGGGCGCCGAGGTCCAGCAGTCGCTTGAGGCGGTTGTTCCGGTTGATGACCCGGCGGTACAGGTCGTTCAGGTCGGAGGTGGCGAAGCGGCCACCGTCGAGCTGGACCATCGGGCGCAGCTCCGGTGGGATCACCGGGACGACGTCGAGGATCATGGCCCGCGGGTCGTTGGTGCGCCGCTTGTGCTCGTCCCGGCGGTTGAAGGCCGAGACGATCTTCAGGCGCTTGATGGCCTTCTGCTTGCGCTGGGCCGACAGGGGCTTCTGGCCCTCGGGCGGATCGATCTGGGTGCGGAGCGTCTCCTCTTCGGTGTCGAAGTCGATCTGCTCCATCAGCCGGGCGATGGCGTCGGCGCCCATGCCGCCCTCGAAGTACTCGCCGTAGCGGTCGGTCATCTCCCGCCAGAGGATCTCGTCCTCGATGATCTTGCGGGGGAAGAGGTCCCGGAACTCGTCGAAGGCGCGCTGGACCAGGTCCTGCTCCTCCTCGAAGCGCTCCCGGATCTCGTCCAGGTCCTTGTCCGCGGCGCGGCGGCGGGACTTGAGGTCGTTGGCCTTGGCGCCCTCGCCCTCGAGCTCGGCGATCTCCGCCTCGAGCTCCTCGAGCCGCTGGGCGATCTCGAGGTCACGCTCCTTCTCGATGGCCTCCTTCTCGCCCTGGAGCTCGACCTCCAGGTTGGGGAGCTCGTCGTGGCGCTTGTCGTCGTCGACCTGCCAGACGAGGTTCGCCGCGAAGTAGATGACCTTCTCCAGCTGCTTGGCCTTCAGCTCGTCCTTCGGCTCGGTGCCGGTGAGCAGGTAGGCCAGCCAGGAGCGGGTGCCCCGCAGGTACCAGATGTGGACGACGGGGGCGGCCAGCTCGATGTGGCCCATGCGCTCCCGCCGGACCTTCGAGCGGGTGACCTCGACCCCGCACCGCTCACAGATGATGCCCTTGAAGCGGACGCGCTTGTACTTCCCGCAGTAGCACTCCCAGTCCTTCGTCGGCCCGAAGATCTTCTCGCAGAACAGGCCGTCCTTCTCCGGCTTGAGCGTGCGGTAGTTGATCGTCTCGGGCTTCTTGACCTCACCGTTCGACCACGTGCGGATGGAGTCCGCCGTGGCCAGGGAGATCGTCAGCTGGTGGAAGTTGTTGACGTCGAGCATGCGTGTGGTTCCTCGTGTCTCTGGTTCTCGATGTCTGGCTAGATGCGGCCGGGAGCGCGGCCCTGGGCCCGCAGCTCGTCGTCCTCGTCGGTGCCCCGCTCGGGGCGGCTGATGTCGATGCCGAGCTCCTCGGCCGTCCGGAAGACGTCCTCGTCCAGCTCGCGCATCTCGATCTCCTCGCCGGCCTGGCTGAGGACCTCGACGTTGATGCAGAGGGCCTGCATCTCCTTGATGAGGACCTTGAAGCTCTCGGGGATGCCCGGCTCGGGGATGTTCTCGCCCTTGACGATCGCCTCGTAGACCTTGACCCGGCCCAGGACGTCGTCGGACTTGATGGTCAGGAGCTCCTGCAGGCAGTAGGCGGCGCCGTAGGCCTCGAGGGCCCAGACCTCCATCTCGCCGAAGCGCTGGCCACCGAACTGCGCCTTCCCACCCAACGGCTGCTGGGTGATCATGGAGTACGGGCCGGTGGACCGTGCGTGGATCTTGTCGTCCACGAGGTGGGCCAGCTTCAGGATGTAGACCTGCCCGACCATGATCGGGTTGTCGTAGGCCGTCCCGGTCCGGCCGTCGAAGAGGACGGCCTTCCCGTCGGGCTGGACCAGCCGCCCACCGTCCACCGACTCGGGGTAGATGTTGGTGAGCAGGTCCTTGATGGTCGGGTGGTCGTTGGCCCGGTCCACCACGTCGGCCTGCTCCCAGTGGGCGCCGTCGAACACCGGCGTGGCGATGAGCGTCGCCGGCCGGGTGGTCGGACGGGTCTTGGTCTCGGTGCCGCGGACGGGCTCCTCGCCGACGTCGACCTTGCCGTCACCGTCGATGTCCCAGCCCCAGCGGGCGACGTAGCCCAGGTGGCTCTCGAGCACCTGGCCCACGTTCATCCGGGAGGGGACGCCCAGCGGGTTCAGGATCACGTCGATGGGCGTGCCGTCCTCCATGAACGGCATGTCCTCGATGGGCAGGATCTTGGAGATCACGCCCTTGTTCCCGTGGCGGCCGGCCAGCTTGTCGCCGACGCTGATCTTGCGCTTCTGGCCGACGTAGACGCGGACCAGCTGGTTCACGCCCGGGGGCAGCTCGTCGGCGTCGTCCCGGCTGAAGAGCTTGACGTCGATGACCTTGCCCTGCTCGCCGTGGGGCACCTTGAGGGAGGTGTCCCGGACCTCGCGGGCCTTCTCGCCGAAGATGGCCCGCAGGAGCCGCTCCTCGGGGGTGAGCTCGGTCTCGCCCTTGGGCGTGACCTTGCCGACCAGGACGTCGCCCGGCCCGACCTCGGCGCCGACGCGGACGATGCCGCGGTCGTCGAGGTCGGCGAGGATGTCGTCCGACAGGTTCGGGATGTCCCGGGTGATCTCCTCGGGACCGAGCTTGGTGTCCCGGGCGTCGATCTCGTACTCGTGGATGTGGATCGACGTGAGCACGTCGTCCCGCACGAGCCGCTCGCTCAGGATGATGGCGTCCTCGAAGTTGTAGCCCTCCCACGGCATGAAGGCCACGAGCAGGTTCTTGCCCAGGGCGAGCTCGCCGTTGTCGGTGGAGGGGCCGTCGGCCAGGAGGTCACCCTTCTTCACCTTCTGGCCCTCGACGACGCGGGACTTCTGGTTGATGGAGGTGTCCTGGTTCGAGCGCTCGAACTTGAGCAGCTTGTAGACCTTGCGGCCCAGCTTCGTGTACTCGACCTCGATGTGGTTGCCGTCGACCTCGGTGACCGTCCCGGCGTCCTCGGACAGGACCATGTCGGCCGCGTCGCGGGCGGCCCGCTCCTCGACCCCCGTCCCGATGAACGGCGCCTCGGCCCGCACCAGCGGGACCGCCTGCTTCTGCATGTTGGCGCCCATGAGGGCCCGGTTGGCGTCGTCGTGCTCGAGGAAGGGGATGAGCGACGTCGCGACCGAGACGATCTGCTTGGGCGAGATGTCCATCAGCTCGACCTCGGTCGGCACGACCGAGGAGATCTCCGTGGTCGCCGCGAAGTAGACGTCCCGCTCCAGCATCAGGCGCAGGTCGGCCAGCGAGGCAGCCTGCGGCGAGCGCCGGACCAGCACGCGGTCGTTGCGGAAGTTGCCCTTCTCGTCGATCGGGGCGTTGGCCTGGGCGCAGACGTACTCCTCCTCCTCATCGGCGGTGAGGAAGACGATCTCGTCGGTGACCTTGCCCTTGACGACCTTGCGGTACGGCGTCTCGAGGAAGCCGAACTCGTTCACCCGGGCGTAGGTGGCCAGGGCGCCGATGAGGCCGATGTTCGGGCCCTCCGGCGTCTCGATCGGGCACATGCGGCCGTAGTGGGAGAAGTGGACGTCGCGGACCTCGAAGCCGGCCCGCTCCCGGGACAGGCCACCCGGTCCCAGCGCGCTGAGGCGCCGGCGGTGGGTCAGGCCCGACAGGGGGTTGACCTGGTCCATGAACTGGGAGAGCTGGCTGGTGCCGAAGAACTCCTTGATGGCGGCGACCACCGGCCGGATGTTGATCAGGGTCTGGGGCGTGATGGCCTCGACGTCCTGGGTGGTCATGCGCTCGCGGACGACCCGCTCCATGCGGGACAGGCCGATGCGGACCTGGTTCTGGATCAGCTCGCCGACGGAGCGGATGCGCCGGTTGGCGAAGTGGTCCTGGTCGTCCAGGCGGTAGCCCGGATCGCCCTTGGCCAGGTGCAGGAGGTAGGTGATGGCGGCGAGGACCTCGCAGCGGCTCAGGACCGGCTGGTCCTTCGCCGGCAGGTCCAGGTCCTTCAGGCCGAAGGTCTCCTGGATGTTCTTCAGCTCGGGGCCGAGCTTCCGGTTCAGCTTGTAGCGGCCGACCCGGCTGAGGTCGTAGCGCCGCGGCTCGAAGAAGGCGTTGCGGAAGTAGGCGCGCGCCGACTCGGTGGTGGGCGGCTCGCCGGGGCGGGCCCGCTTGTAGATCTCGACCAGGGCCTCGTCCTGGGTCTGGGCGACCTCCCGCTCCTTCTCCCACTGTCCCTCGAGGAAGTCGAAGTGGTCGACGAAGCGCTGGATGAAGCCGGGCTCGTTCTCCTCGTCGTAGCCGAGGGCCCGGAGCAGCACGAAGATGCTGAGCCGACGCTTGCGGGCCACGCGGGTGCCGCAGGTGACGTCCTTGCCGGGCTTCTGCTCGACGTCGAACTCGATCCACTCACCGCGGTAGGGGTGGATGGTCCCGGTGACCAGCTGGTGCTTGGCCAGGTTCCGCAGGCGGAACCGCTCGCCCGGCTGGAAGATGACGCCCGGGGACCGCACGAGCTGGGAGACCACGACCCGCTCGGTGCCGTTGATGATGAAGGTGCCCTTGTCCGTCATCATCGGGAAGTCCCCCATGAAGACGGTCTGCTCCTTGATCTCGCCCGTCTGGGCGTTCATGAACCGCGCCCGCACGAAGATCGGTGCGGAGTAGGTCATGTCCTTCTCCTTGCACTCCTCCACCGAGAACTTCGGCGGCGGGCGCAGGTCCTCGTCGTCGGGGTCGAACTCCAGCTCGAGCTGCAGCGTCTCGGTGAAGTCCTTGATCGGGCTGATGTCCGCGAACGTGTTGCGGAGGCCCTGGTGCAGCAGCCACTCGAACGAGTCGCGCTGGACCGAGATCAGGTCGGGCAGGGGAAGGGCTTCAGCGATGCTTCCGAACGAATAGCGGTCGGGGGCGACGGCGCGAGCAGCCAAGGTCACTCCTCGGAGGAGGGGGCGGTCCAGGACGTCGTACGGCCGCGTGAGGTCGCCGAAGAAAGGCTGGCGACGGCAGGGGGACGCACGACAGCAGGAATGCTAGGCGCGCACGCGACGAGAAGCAACCCTTCCAGGGCAGCCTCATCCAGAGGCGCCCGTGGGCGTGGGCGCAATGTAGGACGGGTCGACGCAGGGGTCAAGGATTCCTTGTCCCGTGCTAGCAGAATCTGCAAAGTGCTAGCATCGCGGGGTGCCTGAGCTCCCCGAGGACTTCGACGACCTGGTCCGCCGCACCCGCGGGCGAGTCGACCTCCCCGACCCGATCGTGCCCTACGAAGGCCTCGACGACGGGCCCGTCCAGCTCTCGGTCCGGCTCTCGCCGCGTCTGCGCCACGACATCGGCGAGGTGGCCCGCCAGCGCGGCCAGTCGGTGACGACGTTCGTCACCGAGGCGCTCGAGGATGCGGTCGCGGTGGCGAGCAACCCGTTCTCGGCACTCGCCGAGAAGATGACCGCGGAGTTCCGGTCCAACCTGGCGAAGGCGGTGGAGAGCGGCGCGTACGCGGATGCGGCGGCGGAGGTCGACCGAGCGGAGGGTTGGGACAAGGCCTCGTGATCCTGGTCGACGACCACCTCCTCGCCGCCCGGTTCATCGATGCACGCTTCCAGCGGTCCGGGGCCATTCCGCTGGCGACCACGTGCTGTTGGTGGTGGCGCCTCGCTTCGGCCGTCACCGGCGGCCGACAGGGCGGGCTCTCCCGTCAGCTGGCCACCGCCGACATCCCCCACCGGGCGATCGAGGAGCTCTCCGACGCCGTGCGGGTCCTCGACCTCCACCGGCTGATCCCGATGATGAGCGCCTTCGCCACCGCCTTCCGCCTGAACCTGCTCGCGTCCGAGGCCCTCGCCGCCGCCGAGGTGCTCGGCGCCGACATCGTCGTCGGCCAGGACACACCACGGCTGCGCGAAGCCTGCCGCGTCCGCGGCATCACCTACCTCGTCCAGACCTAACCGACGAGGGTGCTCTGGCCCCCGTCGACCAGCAACGTGATGCCGGTGACGAAGGCCGCCTCGTCCGACGCCAGGTACAGGGCGGCGTTGGCCACGTCCCAGGCCGGTGCCCTGCCGGCGCAGCGGCACGTGGTCGGCCCGGGCCTTGGCGTAGTCCTCCCGGTCGATGCCCATCGCCTCAGCCGCCGAGTCGACCCCCATCGGGGTGTCGATGAAGCCGGGCAGGATCGCGTTGGCCCGGACGCCGTGCTTGGCGTTGGTCAGGGCCAGGTTCTGCGTCAGCGCGTTCACCCCCGCCTTGGAGATCTTGTAGGCGGTCAGGTTCCCCGCCGCCGCGATGGCGGCCAGCGACGAGACGTTCACGATGCAGCCCTGCGTCGCCCGCAGCTCGGGCACCGCCTCGCGGCACGTGCGCCACATCGCCCGCAGGTTGACGTCGAGGATCCGGTCGTAGGCGTCGTCGGTCAGGTGGTGCGGCGGTCCGTCGCCCGCCCCGATCCCGACGTTGTTGTGGAGCACGTCGATGCGCCCGAAGGCGTCCTTCGCGGCGGTCACCACCGATGCGGGCCCGTCGTCCGCCGTGACGTCGGCCGTGTGCGCCCGGGCCTCGCCCCCGATCTCCTCGGCGGTTGCCTGCGCCCGCTCGGTGTCCCGATCGACGACCAGGACCTGCGCTCCCTCCCGGGCGAACAGCAGCGCCGTCGCCCGGCCGTTGCCGATGGTCGGCCCGGGCGTCTGACCACCCCCGACGACGACCGCCACCTTCCCGGCCAGCCGCTCCCCCATCGCGGCGACCGTACTCAGCGAGCTTCGACCAGGGCGGTCCGGAGGTCGTCGAGGGTCTCGTCGGTGACGCCGGCGGGGCCGGTCAGGTAGCCCACGATGCCGCCCCAGCGCTCGTCGACCCGGTCCAGGGTGTGGGCCATGGTCTCGGCAGGGGCGGTGAACAGGACCTTCAGGTCGTCCAGCGCCAGGCCCTGGGCCTCGAGCTGAGGCTCGATCTCGGCCAAGCGGTGCTTCGACCGGTACTCGTCGGTCAGCGCGTAGTCGGTGATGACCGTGTCCCGGTCGACGCCGACGGCACCCAGCAGCAGAGCGGCGCCCAGGCCGGTGCGGTCCTTCCCCGCGGTGCAGTGGATGACGACGGGGTGGTTGGTCGGATCGGCCACGAGCCGGATCAGGTCGCCGAACAGCCGGGCCTGATCCTCCAGCATGCGGAGGTAGCCCTCGGCCATGGTCTCGGCCGTGACGTGGGTGATCTCCCCGGCCCGGATCAGGTCCTCGAGGTTGCGGGGGTTGTCGCCGGGCGCCGACCCGACGGCGAGGCGCACGACCGTCGCCCCGATCGGGAGCCGGCTGGGGTCCTCCTCGACCTCACGGTCGTAGCGGAAGTCGCAGACGGTCTTCAGGCCGAGCTCGCCCAGGTGGGCGACGTCGGCGTCGGAGAGGGCGTTGAGCCGGTCCGACCGGTAGAGCACGCCCCAGCGGGTGACCCCGCCCGCCGCGGGGTACCCACCGAGATCACGGAAGTTGAGCGTCCCCTCGAGGGGGACGAGCCGCTCCAGCGGACTACTTGAGCTCGACGGAACCGCCGGCTGCCTCGATGGCCTCCTTGGCCTTCTCGGCGTCGTCCTTGGAGGCACCCTCCAGGACGGCGTTGGGGGCGCCGTCCACCAGCTCCTTGGCCTCCTTGAGGCCGAGGTTGGTGAGCGTGCGCACCTCCTTGATGACCTGGATCTTCTTGTCGCCGGCCGCGGTCAGCACGACGTCGAAGGAGTCCTTCTCCTCCTCGGCGGCAGCGCCGCCACCATCGCCGGCAGGCGCAACGGCCACGGCGGCCGGGGCCGCCGCGGAGACGTTGAACTTGTCCTCGAAGGCGGTCAGGAGCTCGGAGAGCTCCAGCACGGTCTTCTCGGCGATGGCGTCGAGGATCTCGTCGTTGGTCAGGGTGGCCATGTCAGCTTTCCTCCGTGGTCGCGGCGTCGTCCGCCGCGGTCTCGTCAGCGTCGGCCTCGTCGGCCGCCGCATCGGTCTCGTCCGCAGCCGCCTCGGCTGCGGTGTCGTCGGCCTCCGCCTCGTCAGCGGGGGCCTCGGTCTCGTCGGTCACCGTCTCGGCCGGAGCCTCGTCGGTGGTCTCGTCGGTGGTCTCGTCCTCGGCGGCGGCCTCTTCGGCCGGCGTCTCCGCCTCGGCAGCAGGAGCGTCCTCGGCGGGAGCCTCGTCGGCCGCGACCGCCTCGGGCTCCGGGGTGGGCTCGGGCTCGGCCGGGGCGGGGGCATCGGGGCCGCCGCCCTGGTCGATGAGGGCCTTGAGGCCGTAGGCGAAGTTGCGGGGCAGCGCCTCGAGCAGGCTGGCGAACTGCACCATCGGGGCGGACAAGCCGTAGGCCAGGCGGGCCAGCAGCTCGTCGCGGGGCGCCACCTTGGCCAGCTGGTCGACGTCCTCGGCGGTCAGCGGCCGCTCGTTGAGCAGGCCGCCCTTGACCTCGAGGTTCGGGTTGGTCTTGGCGAACTCCCGGAGAGCCTTGGCCATCAGGACCGGGTCGCCGTCGCTGTCGCGGCGGATGAAGGCGATGGCCGTCGGGCCGATCAGCATCTCCTCGATCTCGAGCCCGAGGTCCCGGGCGGCGAAGCGCACCAGGGTGTTCTTGTAGATCTGGTACTCGGCGCCGGCCTCGCGCAGGGCGTTGCGCAGCGTGGCCATGCCGGGCACGTCGATGCCGCGGTAGTCGGTGAGCACGGCAGCCTCGGAGTCGCTGAGGCGAGCCTTCACCTCCTCGACCACCGCGACCTTCTCCGGCCGGGGGTTCTCCATCGCTGCACCTCCTCTGCGTCGGTCCGAAAATGACGAAACGGGGCGCTCGCGCAGAGGAACGCCCCGTCAGGAGAAGAGGTGTTCGCCTCGTCGGGCGGGTCCGAGGACCCATTCAGCGCCGGAGCGCACCGGAGGTCTGCGGCGAGCAGATCAGGTTGTGGCGGACGAGGCTACCGGGCCCCGCACAATTCCGTTCTGGTGGCAGCCCTGTGTTCCTGAGAACACGTCGCTGCCACCAGAACGAAGGTTTCGGGTCAGGCCGCCGGGGCGGCGCCGTCCTCCTTGTTGTCCTCGCGACGGAAGCGGGCCGGGTCGACGTTGACGCCGGGGCCCATGGTCGAGGCCAGGGTCACCTTGCGCACGTAGCGGCCCTTGGCCCCGGCAGGCTTGGCCCGGACGAGCTCTTCGGCCACGGCGTAGAAGTTGGCCTGCAGGTCGTCCTCGCTGAAGGTCGCCTTGCCGATGGGCACGTGGACGTTGCCGTGGCGGTCGGTCCGGTACTCGACCTTGCCGCCCTTGAAGGCCTCGACGGCCTGCGGCGACGTCGTCGGTGACCGTGCCGGTCTTGGGGTTCGGCATGAGGCCGCGGGGACCGAGCACCCGACCGAGACGGCCGAGCACCGGCATCATGTCCGGCGTCGCGATGGCGACGTCGAACTCGATGGTGCCGCCCTCGACCGTGGCGGCCAGGTCGTCGGCGCCCGACGACGTCGGCGCCGGCGGCCTCCGCGGCCGCGGCGGCGTCGCCCTGGGCGAAGACGGCGACCCGCACGTCACGGCCGGTGCCGGAGGGCAGCGCGATCGGTGCCGCGGAGCATCTCGTCGGGCTTGCGGGGGTCGACCCCGAGGCGCACGGCCAGCTCGACCGTCTCGTCGAAGTTGGCGGACGCCAGGCTCTTCACGAGCGCCAGCGCCTCCACCGGGGTGTGCAGTCGCTGGCGGTCGTAGCGACGTGCCGCGTCCTCGTACTTCTTGCCTTTCGCCATGATGGCTCCCTCGCTGGTTGGTGATCCGGCCCGGGCGAGGTCGTCCCGCGGCCGGCTGGGCTTGCTCTAGGGGACCTTGATCCCCATGGACCGGGCGGTGCCGGCCACGATCTTCTTCGCCGCCGCCAGGTCGTTGGCGGTCAGGTCGGGCAGCTTGATCTCGGCGATCTGGGTGAGCTGGGCGTCGGTGATCGAGCCCACCTCCTCACGACCGGGGGTCTCCGAGGCCTTCTCGAGCCCGGCCGCGGTGCGCAGCAGCACCGACGTGGGCGGCGTCTTCGTGATGAAGGTGAAGGACCGGTCCTCGTAGATCGTGATCTCGACGGGGATGATCGTCCCCCGCTGGTCCTCGGTGCGCTCGTTGTACGCCTTGCAGAAGTCCATGATCGCCACGCCGTGGGGGCCGAGGGCCGTGCCGACGGGGGGCGCGGGCGAGGCCTGGCCCGCGGGGATCTGGATCTTGACGATCGCGAGGACGTTCTTCTTCGCCATTGGGGGTTCCTGTTTCCTGTCTCGGCCTAGAGCTTCGCGACCTGGCCGAACTCCAACTCGACCGGGGTCTCCCGGCCGAAGATGTTCACGAGCACCTTCACCTTGAGCTGCTCTTCGTTGATCTCGATGATCTCGCCGGAGAAGTCGGCGAACGGGCCTTCCTTGACCCGCACCGTCTCGCCCACCTCGTACTCGAGGCGCGGCTTCTGGCGCTTCTGGACCTCACCGTCGTCGGGCTTGACGGCCAGGAAGGTCTCGACGTCCTTGCGGCGCAGCGGCGTGGGCTTCGAGCCCGTGCCGACGAAGCCGGTGATGCCGGGCGTGTTGCGGATGACGTACCAGGAGTCGTCGTCCAGCCGGCAGCGCACGAGCAGGTAGCCGGGGAAGACCTTCTTCTGGACGACCTGCTTCTTGCCGCCCTTGAACTCGACGAAGTCCTCCATGGGGATGACCACCTCGTAGATGCGGCTCTCCATGTTCATGGACTGGGTCCGCGCCTCGAGGTTGGACTTCACCTTCTTCTCGTAGCCCGACTGGGTGTGGACCACGAACCACTTGCCCGGGCGGTCGTAGGGGGACTCGACCGGCGCCGGGGGCTCCTCGCCCTCGGCCAGGAGCTCGTCCTCGGTCAGGACCTCGGTGTCGGCGTCGACGGCCTCGTCGACCGTCTCCTCGACGACCGCCTCGGCCTCGATCTGGTGGTCACCCACCCCGCCGAGCGCGTCGAGGGGGTTCGTCGGCTCCGGCGGCGTTGAGGATGTCGGAGTGGGCGAAGTCGGCTTCGGTCTCGAAGGACTCGCTCCCTCGGGCGCCGAGCAGCGCGGCGGGATCCTCCTCGGGGGTCTCGTCGTCGTCGCCGTTGGTCGGTTCGGTGTCGGTCACGTCGGTGTCAGTCATCTAGTCGGCCTTCAGCAACTTCAGCACGAACTCGCCGAACACGAAGTCGAGGGCGAAGATCAGCGCGGTCAGCATGACCACCGTCACGAGGACGACGATCGAGTACTTGACGACCTCCGGCCGCGTCGGCCACGCCACCTTGCGCAGCTCGCCGCGGACCTCGCGGAAGAACTGCAAGGGCCCGACCCGCGCGTCACGGTTCTTCGCCTGCGGGGGCGGTCGCCGCTTCTGCGCGACCGGCTCACCGTCGGCGCCGAGCTGCCCCTGCTTCTGGAGCATGCGCTTGGTCTGTCGGTTCATCGCCATGGGCGTGCCTGGTCAGGAGTTCGTGGTGGTCGGGGACAGTTGCAGAGCAGGGCAGGAGGGACTCGAACCCCCAACCTTCGGTTTTGGAGACCGGCGCTCTACCAAATTGAGCTACTGCCCTCCGGAGGTCGGCGTGCAGGATAGCGGCTGCCCCGGGCCTTGCCCCCTCGGTTCACGGCGCCGGAGTGACCTCGGCGCCGTCGGCGCCCGACATCTGTTACAACGCGCGCCGGAGGGGGATGATGGCCGATCGTCGATGGCGCGCGTTGGCACTCGCGGCGGCGTTGCTGTTGTTGTCGTCGTGCAGCGACGGCGAGCAAGCCGGCGAGCCCGACCCCACGGCGCCTCCAGCGGGAACGGCGACGACAGCGACGACAGCAACGGCAACGACGGCCGCTCCGGCCGGACCGGTGCCGTCGGCGGGTTGCGACGCAGGGCCCGTCGCGGCTCCGGGCACCACCGATGCGACGCTGCGCTCGGGCGGCGAGGTGCGCCGCTACCAGCTCATCGTGCCGGCCGGTTACGACGGCACGGAGCCCCGTCCCCTCCTGTTCGCCCTTCACTCCCTCACCGTCGACTACCGCATCGCCGCCTTCCCGACCGGGATCGCGACCGTCGCCCCGGGGCGGGAGACCGTCGTCGTCGTGCCCTCGGGACTCGTCGACGACACGACGCCCTACTGGCTGGCCGTGCCCTCCGACCCGAACCACGACCTGGCGTTCCTCGACCTCCTCCTCGAACGGCTCGAGCAGGAGCTCTGCCTCGACACCACCCGGGTGTTCTCGACCGGCCTGTCGAACGGAGGGCAGATGTCCTCGCTGCTCGCCTGTCGCCGCGCCGATCAGATCGCCGGCATCGTCCCCCTCGCCGGCGTCGAGTACGCCGGGGACTGCGGGCGACCCGTGCCGATCATGGCCTTCCACGGCACCGACGACCAGGTCGTCACCTACGAGGGCGGCGGCCTGAACGCCGCCCGGATCGTGGACCTGCACTTCTTCAAGGGCGACGTCCCTCCGGGCCTTCCCGTCCACGGTGGCGTCGACGAGGCAATGGCGCAGTGGGCCGAGCACAACGGCTGCGATCCGGAGCCCCGGGACGACCAGGTCTCCACCGAGGTCGTTCGCCGCGAGTGGACCGGCTGCGACGCGTCCACGGTGCTGTACATCGTCGAAGGCGGGGGCCATACCTGGCCCGGGCGGTTCGTCCCCGGCTTCGAGGACATGCTGGGCTACACGACGATGGACATCGATGCCACGGAGCTGCTGTTCGACTTCGTGGAACGGGGCCCCTGAGGGTCAGCCGGCGAGGCGGACCTTGCCGCGGCGGCTGCGGATGGTGAGGACGACGGCCCCGGCACCGGCCGCCGCTGTGGCGGCGGCGAGGCCGCCCAGGTACGCCGCCCGGCGACCGCGGAGGAGGCTGCGCACGGCCTGGCGCTCGCCCGCCTCGCCGACGTAGGCCAGGATCTCCGGCAGCAGGCCGGGAGCGGGCACGAGGACCTCGGTCCGCAGCGCCCGCATGGCCCGCAGCACCCTGCGGTACTGGACGGCGTCGGCCTGGCACCGCAGGCAGCGCTCCACGTGGCGCCGGGCCGTCGGGTCCAGCGCCTCGAGCCCCTCGGCCGCGGCCGGGAGGCGGTCCGCCAGCTGGTCACACCGCACGGGCCTGCCCCTCGTGCGGGTTGGCGTAGAGGTCGTCGCGCAGGCGACGGCGGGCCCGGTGGAGGCGCACCTTCGCCGCGGTGACCGAGATGTCGAGCTCCTCGGCGATGGCGTCGTGGGGCAGGTCGTAGACGTCGCGGAGCACGACCACCGATCGCAGCCCCGGCGGCAGGCGCCGCAGGGCGTCGGTGAGGTGGTGGCGCAGGCTGTCCCCCTCGGCGCGGGCCACGGGGTCGATGTGGATCCGGTCGTCGGCCACGGGAGCCTCCTCGGTCAGCTCGTCGTGACGGTGGCGGGCCCGTTGGCCGAGGAGGGTGCTCGCGCTGTTGGCGGTGATCCGGTAGAGCCAGGTCTGGAACCGAGCGTCCCCCCGGAAGCGGTCGAGGGCCCGGTACGCCCGCAGGTAGGTGTCCTGCGTGACGTCCCGTGCGTCCTCGTCGTCGCCGGTGAGCCGGTACGCCAACGTGTAGGTCTCCGCGTGGGTGGCCCGCACGAGCGCATCGAACGCCTGGTCGTCGCCCGCCTGAGCAGAGGCGACCAAGCCCGCGAGATCCGCGCGGTCCGTCACGAGCGATCAGACCCAGCCATCAGAGGAGACGTTACGCGCCCAAGCCGTAGCAAGCAGAGGGCCCGCCGCCGCGGTACCAGCCCCACGGCCGAACCTCGGGCGAGGTGCCAGCTCACCACCAGACGCACCAACGTCAGGGGGAGGCGGCGGTGCCTTCCGGGGCGAGGACTTCAGCTCCGCTGCCGCAGCCCGGGAGGCGCCGCCGCCTCCCCCGGAGCCCGACGACCTACCGCGTCTCCTTGTGCAAGGTGTGGCGGCGATCCCAGCGGCAGTACTTCTTGATCTCGATGCGCTCGCGCTGGTTGGCCTTGTTCTTGGACGTGATGTAGTTGCGTCGCTTGCACTCCTGGCACTCCAGGGTGACCTGCGCTCGCTTCTCGGACGCCATCGGGGGTGTGCCTCCTACTTGAGGATCTTGGTGACGCGGCCGGCGCCGACGGTGCGGCCACCCTCACGGATGGCGAACCGCAGGCCCTCGTCCATGGCGATGGGCGCACCCAGCTTCACCGTCATCGCGGTGTTGTCGCCGGGCATGCACATCTCGGTGCCCTCCGGAAGGGCGATGTCACCGGTGACATCGGTGGTCCGGAAGTAGAACTGGGGCCGGTACCCGGCGAAGAACGGCTTGTGCCGGCCGCCCTCAGCCTGGGTCAACACATAGGTCTGGGCCTCGAACTCGGTGTGCGGCGTGATCGCTGCCGGGCTTGGCCAGGACCTGACCGCGCTCCACGTCGTCCTTGCCCGTGCCTCGCAGCAGAGCACCGATGTTGTCGCCCGCCTCACCCCGATCCAGGATCTTGCGGAACATCTCCACCCCGGTCACCGTCGTCTTCTGGATGTCGCGGATCCCGACGATCTCCACCTCGTCGCCGGTGTTGACCACACCCTGCTCCACCCGGCCCGTGACCACCGTCCCCCGCCCGGTGATGGTGAACACATCCTCGATGGCCATCAAGAACGGCTTTTCGTTGTCCCGCTCGGGCGTGGGGATGTACTCATCCACCGCCGCCATCAACTCCTTGACCTGCCCAGCCGCCTCCGCGTCGCCCTCCAGGGCCTTCAACGCCGACACGCGGACCACGGGGACGTCGTCGCCGGGGAACTCGTACTCGGTCAGCAGCTCACGCACCTCGAGCTCGACCAGATCCAACAGCTCCTCGTCATCGACCTGGTCGACCTTGTTGAGCGCCACCACGATGGCCGGCACCCCCACCTGGCGGGCCAACAGCACATGCTCACGGGTCTGGGGCATCGGACCATCCGCCGCCGAGACCACCAGGATCGCCCCGTCCACCTGAGCGGCGCCGGTGATCATGTTCTTGATGTAGTCGGCGTGACCCGGCATGTCGACATGCGCGTAATGCCGGTTGTCGGTCTCGTACTCCACATGAGCGATGTTGATCGTGATCCCCCGCTCACGCTCCTCCGGCGCCTTGTCGATGTCCGCGAACTCGGTGAAATGCGTCGAATCCGACTCCTCCGAGAGGACACGGGTGATCGCGGCCGTCAACGTCGTCTTGCCGTGATCGATGTGGCCCATCGTCCCCACATTCACGTGAGGCTTGGTCCGCTCGAACTTCTCCTTGGCCATGACGGGACCTGCTCTCCTTGCCTGCTTCTTCTTTGCGTGTGGTGGCGGCGGTCAGACTCGAACTGACGACCCCTCGATTATGAGCCGAGTGCTCTTACCGACTGAGCTACGCCGCCCCGGAGCCCCCTGCCAGAATCGAACTGGCGACACCAGCCTTACCATGGCTGTGCTCTACCGACTGAGCTAAGGGGGCGTTGACCGGCGGGCAAGCTTACCGGCGGCCGACCGCGACACCCCAAGGGTTCGCGGGGGCTCCGATCGACCGGTGGACGATCTAGGTCGGTCGTGCCGCGGTGGGGTCGCTGCGGATCCACCGCAGCACATCGCGACGCGACACCGGCCCATGGGGACGCCACGGGTCGGTGATCGCGCCATCGGCGACCAGACCGGAGTAAGTCGATCGGGCCTCGGTCAGGGCGCTGGCGGTGACGGCGCAGCGGGTTGCCTCGGCATCGACGTCGAAGAGGCGGGCGGCGTTGAGGCCGAGGACCTTGGCCTTGATCTCGTCGGTGAGCGCCGGGTAGCCGTACCGGTCCTGGTGGTCCCGGCCGATCTGGAACGCACGGAACGCCATGATCTGCGGCTGGGGGGATCCGTACCAGATGGCGTCGGTCCCCCAGCACACCCGGTCTTCGCCGACGCGGGTCAGCAGCTTGCCGAGCAGGTGCGACGCCTGCTCGGGGTCGCCCATGACCTCCCGCCACGCCGTCCCGAGATCGGCCCAGAGGTTGCTGTTGGGCGGGATCCCGGCGTCGTCCATCGCCCGGACCAACGAGTTGACGCCCCGTGTCGCCGCCGTCGCGGTCGTAGGGGCCTTCGTAGGTCTCGCGCTCGAAGGCCGAGTGGAAGACGACGAAGTCCATCCCTGGATACCGGTGGGCGAGACGAACGAGGTCCTCGGGGCCGTTGAAGCGCTGGTCGAACTCGAGCAGTGGAAGCCCCTTGTGGGCGCAGAACACCCGCACCCCGAGCTCGCGGGCCTTTTCGACCACCGGGATCCCGATGGCGGGGTCGTCCAACGCGTAACCGGTCCCCGCTGGCCCCCACGCCGGGTAGGCCTTGAACGCCGCCACCCGCCCCGACGCCGCCGTGGCCTCCATGAGCTCGAGTCGGGCGGGGAGCGATCCGAAGTTGGGAGCGATGACGTCGTGGATGAGCAGTCGGGGCGCCCCGCCCTCGGTCAGGGCGTCGACCATGTCCTGGGTGCCCCGCTTGGCGCTGAACGGCACCGGCGCGTCCCCGTCCCCCGAGTTCGGCACGTCGGACAGAAGCGCCACCGTCGTGTCACTGGCCAGGAACATCGACTCGACGTAGGAGGCCCGGTCGAGACAGTCCAGCCCGTCGACCGCCGTGCACCCCGGAGGAACGAGGTTGGTCACGATCATCTCGGCGATCCGAGGTGCCGCTGTCCGCCACGGGCCCCCGGGCATGACGTGGTGGGTGTGGATGTCGAAGATGAACTCCCGGTTGCCACCCAGCCGCCGCTCGCACTCGGCCACCTCTTCGGGGGGTGGGACCACGTAGCTGCTCGTCGTCGGTGGCACCGTCGAAGGGGCCGTGGTGGACGAAGCCGATCGGCTCGGCGACGAGGAACACGCGTTGAGGATCGTCAGGGATGCCGCCACACCGCCGGCGCCCTGGAGGAACCGCCGACGGTCGAGACCCAGGCGCGCTGCCGCGGCCGAGGAGCGGTCGAGCATGGCTCGAGCGATCGCACGATCGAGCGCAGTCGCCGGACGGGGCACGAACTCGCCATTGGAGTGCTCACCGGGGGGCACCGGAAGCGAAGGGGGCCCGTCGTCGGCGTCGCGGCGCCACCTCCGGAAGCGCCCTTCGCCGTCCACGCTCCGTTGTGACGACCCACCCGGCGGTTTCGTTCGCTCGGGACGGGTGAGGCGATGTCCCCCTCAGGCTCAACCCGGGCCGGTTGCGTGCCGACGATGCAGGTGTGCGGGTAGACCGGCTCGTTCTCGAAGCCGCCGGCCGTTCGGTCGCCCTCGACCTCCACCCCCGGCTGACCGTGGTCACCGGGGTGGGCAGCGCCGAGCGTGAAGGCCTCGTCAGCGAGTTCGTGGGCGCGCTCGGATCCCGACGCTCCGGCGTGCACCTCGAGGTGACCTGGGACGACGGCACCCCGTTGGCGGTGTTCCGCCCCGACGGCGCCGAGCACCGCGTCGTCGACGTGTCCCGTGGGGTCGACGTCAGCGAGGTCTTCCGCAGCCCGACCGGTGACATCGACCTGCTCAAGGGCACCGGGCTCGACTCGGTCGGCGCCCGCCGGCTGCTGCGCTGCACCGCCGCCGACCTGCAGACGAGCAGCCACCACGACGAGGTGATCCGGCGCATGGCCGGCATCGACCAGCAGGTGCTGTGGCACCACGCCGAGGTCTGCGAGGCCACCCACCGGGGCCTTCGCACGGCGGCGGCGATCGCCGGGTCCGAGCCCGAGGACGCCGAGGCGGCCGAGGCCATCGAGGAGCGCCACGAGGTCCTGCTGTCGGCGCAGGACGACCACGAGCGGGTGCGGAAGCTCTCGTTCTACGTCGCGACGTTCAGCGCCCTCGGCGCCGCTCCGCTGGCCATGCTCGAGGGCGCGCAGATGGCGATGCCGTTCATCCTCTTCGCCTCGGTGGCCGCGGTGACGTCGCTCGTGTTCTGGAACCGGGTCCGCCGGGCCTCAGCCGCCGAGAACGAGGCCCTCGAGGCCGCCGGCGCGCCGTCGTACCTCGGCTTCCACCTCGACCGGGTCAACTCCCTGCTGGCCAACGACAGGGCTCGACGGGTCCTGCTGGAGGCCGCCGACGTGCACCGGGCCGCCCGCAGCGAGTGGGAGCAGCTGGTCGGCAACTCCGTCACCGCCGAGTGGGCGATCGAGCACAAGGAGCAGATCGTGGCCGCCGCCCGCCTGCGCCAGGACGTGGTCTCGTCCAGCGCCGTCGGGGCGACCGGCGGCGGTGACCTCATCACCCGTTTCGCTCAGGCCCTCAACACGCGCCTGGCCGCCGCCCGGGCCGTCGGCCTCCGACACCAGACCCTGCCGCTCATCCTCGACGACACGCTGGCCGGCATCGACTCGGCGCTGAAGCCGCCCCTGCTGGAGCTGCTGAGCAGGGCCACCGTGAGCCAGCAGGTGCTCTTCCTGACCAACGACGCGGACGTGGCCACGTGGGCCCGGGCGGAGGCCATCGCCGGCAACCTCGCCCTGATCGAGCCGACCGCCAGCGCCGCGTCGACCAGCACCCTCCAGCCCGAGACGGTCGACCTCCGCTAAGAGCTGACCCGGCAGACTCTCCCCCCGTGGAGATCCGCCGGGCCGTCGTCGACGACGCCGAGGCCATCCGGGCCATCTACAACATCGAGGTCACCACCTCGACGGTCACCTTCGACCTCGTTCCCCGCACGTCGGAGGAGCAGGTCGACTGGCTGGTGAAGCGCTCGGGGGCCTACGCCGTGCTGGTCGCCGAGGACGACGACGGCACGATCCTCGGGTTTGCCTCGCTCTCCCCGTTCCGGGAGCGGCCCGCCTACAGCACGACCGTCGAGGACTCGGTCTACGTGGGTCGCGACCGCCGCGGCGGTGGGGTGGGGCGGGCGCTGCTGGAGGCGTTGGTGGAGACGGCCACTGCCCACGGGTTCCACGCCATGATCGCCCGTGTCGTCAGCGGACACGACGCGTCGATCGCCCTGCACCAGCGGGTCGGGTTCGAAGTGGTCGGCACCGAGCGCGAGGTGGGACGTAAGTTCGGCAAGTGGCTCGACGTCGTGGTGATGGAGCGGCTCCTCGCAGGGGTCTCTCCGGGTGTCTGATCGCCACCCGTTCGGGGTAGACCGGTCCCTGATGAGCACCTACGAACTCCCCGACCTGCCGTATGACTACGCGGCCCTCGAGCCCCATGTGGACGCTCGGATCATGGAGCTCCACCACGACAAGCACCACGCCACCTACGTGAAGGGGGCGAACACTGCACTGGAGAAGCTGGCCGATGCCCGCGACAGCGGCGACTTCGCCCTGATCACCAAGCTGAGCAAGGACCTCGCCTTCAACCTCTCGGGCCACGTGCTGCACAGCGTCTTCTGGACCTGCATGAGCCCGGAGGGCGGCGGCAAGCCCGAGGGCGAGCTGGCGGCGGCCATCGACGACTCGTTCGGGACCTTCGAGGACTTCAAGGCGCAGCTCACCGAGGCCACCACCTCGGTGCAGGGCTCCGGCTGGGGCGCCCTCGCCTGGGAGCCGACGGCCAAGCGGCTGATCATCGAGCAGGTCTACGACCACCAGAGCAACGTGGGCCAGGGCTCGGACCCCGTGCTGGTGATCGACGCCTGGGAGCACGCCTTCTACCTGCAGTACCTCAATGACAAGGCGGCCTGGGTGGACGCCTTCTGGGAGGTCGCCGACTGGACGTCGGCCGCGGCCCGCTTCGACGGGCTCTGCGCCAAGTGAGCGCCGGCGTCGGGGACGTCCGCGAAGGGGAGGAACGCCTCACCGTCGACGTGCAGGACGGCACCCCACCCACCATCACCCTGAACGGCGAGGTCGACCCCCACACCGCGCCACAACTCGAGTCCGTCCTCGGCGAGCTGATCGACGGCGGGGCGGGCGCCGTGCGCATCGACGCCGCCGACCTGGCCTTCATCGACTCCTCCGGCCTGCGGGTGCTGGTGGACGCCCACCGGCGCCTCGGTGGTCAGGCCGAGGTCCTCGTCCTGGCGCAGGTGTCGCCCACGTTCCGCCGTCTGTTGGAGGTCACGGGTCTCGACGAGCACGTGACCATCGAGTCGACCACCGAGTGACCCGCACCGCGGGTCAGAGCAGCTGCATGGTGCGCACGACCGTCCGGCCGTCGACCGAGGACATCACCAGCGTGTCGACCAGCGACCGCACGATGGCCAAGCCGCGCCCCCGCTCCTGGAGCGAGCCCCGCTGCAGCTCGGGCGGCTCGTTGCTGTCCAGCGTCGGCGCCACGTTGGCCACGGAAAGGCGCAGCGCCCGGCCGTCGGTGCTGACCAGCACCTCCACCGGCTCCTCGTGCGGTGTCGCCTCGATGGCGTTCGTGCACAGCTCGGTGGCCACCAGGAGCACGTCGTCGCGCGTGGTCGGCTCGATCTCGGAGTCGGCCAACCAGGAGCGCAGCTGGTCGCGCAGGCGCCCCAGCGAGCGGAAGTCGGCGGTGATCTCGAGGATCAGTTGTCGGGGGGGTCGAAGTGTGACCATGACGGAACGAGCGGTCTCTACCCAGGGAGGGCAGTGATGGAGAACAGCGCCGGCATCGATGTCGGGAACGACATCGTGTTGTCGTTCCCGGCGCAGACCACGAACCTGCGCATCGCGCGCCTGACGGCGTCGAGCGTCGCCACCGATCTCGGGTTCGGGCTGGAGGACACCGAGGACCTCCGCGTCGCCGTCACCGAGCTCAGCAGCGCGCTGATCGACGACCACGACACGGACGCCCGGCTCGAGCTGCGCTTCCGGGTCGACGGTGACGCGGTGGTGGTCGACGGTCGCCGTCCGGCGCCGAGCACCGAGCTGCCCGAGCTGGACCCGATCGCCCGCGAGCTGCTGGCGGTGACGACCGACGAGCACCGCATCGAGGAGCGGGGCGGCGACTGGACCTTCACGGTGCGCAAGGGCCCATCGGCCCTGTGACCTCGGACGACCAGGATTTCGAGGCACGGAACCGCCTCGTCGAGGAGCACGCCGATCTCGCCGAGCACTTCGCTCGGCGCTACGCCGGCCGTGGCCTCGCCCGTGACGACCTGCGTCAGATGGCCATGCTGGCCATGGTCAAGGCCGCCGACCGCTTCGAACCGGAGCGAGGCGTGGCGTTCTCGACCTTCGCCAGCCGGACGATCGACGGCGAGCTCAAGCGCAGCTTCCGGGACCGCTCCTGGTCGGTACGCCCGCCCCGGGCCCTGCAGGAGCTGCACCTGGCCCTGCGCCGGGCCGACGAGGAGCTGACCCAGGAGCTGGGCCGCCACCCCCGCCTCGACGAGCTGGCCGAGCGGCTGGACGTCGGCGAGGAGGACGTGCTGGAGGCCATGGAGGCAGGCGCCGCCCACCACGCCGACAGCCTGGACGCGCCGCTGGGCGACGGGGAGCGCACGGCGTCGGACAAGCTGGGCGTCGGCGACGTCGGCTTCGCCCGCACCGAGGGCCGGCTGCTGGTCGAGGACCTGCTCGAGACCCTGCCCGAGCGGGAGCGGATGATCCTGGAGCTCCGCTTCTACGAGAACCTCAGCCAGGAGGAGATCGCCGATCGCATCGGCGTCAGCCAGTCGTACCTCTCGCGCCTGCTGCGGCGCACGCTGTTGGACCTGCGAGCTCGCGCCCAGGCGCAATGACCCCGGCCGGGGTCCTGGACCTCGCCAAGGAGGTCCTGGCCCGGATGAAGCGGGACAACGTCTCCGTGCTGTCGGCGGCCGTGGCGTTCTGGGGCCTGCTCGCCCTCATCCCCGGCCTCGCCGCCCTGGTCTCGCTCTACGGCCTGGTCGCCGACCCCGCGGAGATCGAGCGCCAGGTGCGCCGGAGCACAGAAGCGCTGCCCGACGAGGCTCAGCAACTCATCGTCTCCCAGCTCCGGGCCATCGTCGACACCCCGACCGCCGGGCTCGGTGCCGGCCTGGTCATCGGCCTCGTCATCGCCCTCCTGGCCGCCTCGGCGGGGATGCGCACCCTGACCAACGCCGTCGGGGTCGTCTACGGCGACACGCCGGGATCGAGGGGGATGATGAAGGACCGGGGCCAGGCCCTCTTGCTCACGCTGGCGGGCACCGCGGCCGCCGCCCTCATCATCTTCGTGCTCACCGCCGCCTCTCCCGAGGGCCTGGTGGCCCTCGCCCGCTGGCCGGTGATCGCCGTGCTCCTCGTGGTGGGGATCGGCGCGCTCTACCGCATCGCCCCGGTCGGCCGGCCGTCGACCCGCCTGGTCACCCCCGGGGCGGTGACCGGTGCCGTCCTCGGCGTGGTCGTGTCGCTCGGACTGTCGCTCTACGCGAGCAGCTTCGGCACCTACAACGAGACCTACGGCTCCCTCGCCGCCGTCGTGATCCTGCTCCTGTGGTTCCAGCTCACGGCAATGGCGGTGCTGGCCGGGGCCGAGGTCAACCAGGTGCTCGGCCGCCACGGAGACCGGTAGCCTCGTTCGCTCCTGGGTCGGTGCCCGAGTGGCCAAAGGGAACGGGCTGTAAACCCGTCGGCATTGCCTACGGAGGTTCGAATCCTCCCCGGCCCACGCATCAAGGGGGTGTCATGCCAACGTTCGACGTCGTGTCCGAAGTCGACCTCCAAGAGGTCCGCAACGCCGTCGACCAGGCGGCGCGGGAGGTGACCACCCGCTTCGACTTCAAGGACACCAACAGCCGCGTCGAGCTGGGGGACGGGATCATCACCATGGCCTCCATCACCGAGGACCGGCTGGCCGCGCTGCGCCAGGTCCTCGAGGAGAAGCTGGTCAAGCGGAAGATCTCGCTGAAGGCCATCGAGTTCGGCAACGTCGAGGACGCCGCCGGCAGCACGGTCCGCCAGGTGGCCACGCTGACGGCCGGGATCAACTCGGACAAGTCCCGGGAGATCAACAAGTTCCTCAAGGGGCTCGGCATCAAGGGCCTGCAGAGCCAGACCCAGGGCGAGCAGGTCCGCGTCCAGCACAAGAAGCGGGACGCCCTGCAGGAGGCGATGGCCGCCCTGCGGGAGGAGGACTTCGGGATCCCCCTCCAGTTCCAGAACTTCCGGGACTAACCCCAGCGGCTCCCGACCGGCTCACGGAGCCGGCGGATGCGCTCGTCCATCGGCGGGTGGCTGGAGAACAGGCTGGCGAACTGCACGCGCCGGCCGTTGAGCGGGTTCACGATGTAGGCCGCGGCCTGCTCCGGGCGCACGTTGGCGGGGATCCGCTTCGAGTAGACGTCCAGCTTCTGCAGCGCGGACGCCAGGGGCTCGCCCGTGCCGATCAGCTCGGCGCCCGTGCGGTCGGCCTCGAACTCCCGGCTGCGGGAGAGCGCCATCTGCAGGAGCATCGCCGCGATCGGGGCGAGGATGACGAGGGCCAGCTCGCCGAAGATGTTCCGGTCCCGGTCGCCACCCCCGAAGATCGAGGCCCACATGACCATGCGGGCCAGCAACGTGATGCCGAGGGCCACCGCGGCGGCCACCGAGCCGATGAGGATGTCCCGGTTCTTGATGTGGCTGATCTCGTGGGCGAGCACGCCGCGCAGCTCGTCCCAGGACAGGGCCTGGAGGATGCCGGCGGTGACGGCGACGGCCGCGTGATCCGGGTTGCGGCCCGTGGCGAAGGCGTTGGGCTGCTGCTCCGGGGTGACGTAGAGCTTGGGCATGGGCATGCCCGCGTTGGTGGTCAGTTCCCGCATGATGCGGAAGTACTCGGGCATCTCGGCCTCGTCGGCGGGCTGGGCCCGGGCGGCCTTGATGGCGATCTTGTCGGAGAACCAGTAGGAGCCCCCGACGAACACGAGGCCGAGGACCAGGCCGATCAGGAGGCCGGTGGTGCCGCCGAAGAGCTGGCCCACGGCCATGAAGAGCGCCCCGAGGAGGGCGAGGAGTACGAAGGTCTTGACGGTGTTTCGCATGTCAAACCTCACAACGTCCGGGTGCGGGTGCTCGTTCCCTCCCCAGGTGTGTCAGTCGTAATAGCCGGAATGGATGTAGACGCAGGGCACGCCTTCGCGGTGGAACATGTCCACGTTGCGGGCGTCGTCCTCGAAGGCCAGCCGGAGGTCGAACCCGTAGGCCCGCAGCTCGCCCACCGTGCGCTGCTTGAACACCCGGGAGGCCTGGTAGTCGCCGAACTCCCGCATGATCAGCACGTCCCAGCGCAGCTTGTAGCGGTCCAGCCACCCCAGCGTCTGGCGCTGGACCCGCATGGGTCGGGCCGTGAGCAGCACGATGCGCAGGCCGTCGTCGAGGCACTCGAGCAGCCGCACGACCTCCTCGACCAGGGCGTCCTCGCCGCAGGCGGCGAAGAACGCCTCCCAGTCCCGCCGCGGGAACTCCAGGTAGTGCTGGCGGGTGGAGGCGTCGGAAAGGACCCCGTCCATGTCGAACACGACCGCCGGGCCCGGCTCGACGGGGCCGTCGCGCCACCACCAGTTCTCGGGGACCTCCATCGGGGCGGAGGCTAGGGGCGGGGGTCAGTCCTCCGACGGGGCGTCGTCGGCCCTGGCCCGGATCTCGTCGAAGACCCCGGGGTCGGCCAGCGTGGTGGTGTCGCCCAGGTCCCGGCCCTCGGCCACGTCCTGCAACAGGCGGCGCATGATCTTGCCGCTGCGGGTCTTGGGCAGGTCGGGCACCAGGATCACCGTCTTGGGCCGGGCGGTGGGGCCGATCTTCTTGGCCACGTGCTGGCGCAGTTCCTCGCCCAGCTCGTCCGTCGCCTCGTTGCCGCCTCGCAGGATCACGTAGGCGATGATCGCCTGGCCCGTCGTGTCGTCCTTGGCGCCGACGACGGCGGCCTCGGCGACGGCGGCGTGGTCGACCAGGGCGGACTCCACCTCGGTGGTGGAGATCCGGTGGCCCGAGACGTTCATCACGTCGTCGACCCGGCCGAGCAGCCAGAGGTAGCCGTCCTCGTCGATCTTGGCGCCGTCGCCGGCGAAGTAGCGGCCCTCGAAGCGGCTCCAGTACGTGTCCCGGTAGCGCTCGGGGTCACCCCAGATGCCCCGCAGCATGGACGGCCACGGGTGGGTCAGCGTGAGGTAGCCACCGCCCTGTTCGACCTTGTTGCCGGCTTCGTCGACCACCTCGGCGCCGATCCCGGGCAGGGGGAACGTGGCCGACCCCGGCTTCGTCGTCACCACGCCGGGGAGGGGGGTGATCATGTGGCCGCCGGTCTCGGTCTGCCACCACGTGTCGACGATCGGGCAGCGGCCGCCGCCGATGTGCTCGTGGTACCACATCCACGCCTCGGGGTTGATGGGCTCGCCGACGGTGCCGAGCAGGCGGAGCGACGACAGGTCCTTCGACGCCGGCTCGTCCGGGCCCCACTTCATGAACGTCCGGATGGCGGTGGGCGCCGTGTACAGCTGGGTGACCCCGTACTTCTCGACGATCTCCCAGAGGCGGGCCCTGTGGGGGTGGTCGGGGGTGCCCTCGTAGATGACCGACGTGGCCCCGTTGGCCAGCGGCCCGTAGACGATGTAGCTGTGGCCGGTCACCCAGCCGATGTCGGCCGCGCACCAGTAGACGTCGGTCTCCGGGTGGAGGTCGAAGACGTACTTGTGGCTGAAGGCGACCTGGGTCAGGTAGCCGCCCGTGGTGTGCATGATCCCCTTGGGCTTGGCGGTGGTGCCCGAGGTGTAGAGCAGGTACAGCAGGTGCTCGGCCTCGTGGGGCTCGGCCGGGCAGTCGGCCGACGCGTCGGCCATGAGGTCGTGGTACCAGTGGTCCCGACCGTCGACCCACTCCACGTCCTGGTCGGTGCGCCGGACCACGACGACGTCGGTGATCGACGGCGTCGACGCCAGCGCGGCGTCGACGTTGACCTTGAGGCCGGACGCGCTCCCCCGCCGCCAGCCGCCGTCGGCGGTGACCACGACCTTCGCCTCGGCGTCGTTGATGCGGTCGATGAGCGAGTCCGGGGAGAAGCCGCCGAACACCACCGAGTGGGCGGCGCCCGAGGCGGGCGCACGAGAGCATCGCCACGGGCAGCTCGGGGATCATCGGCATGTAGATGGCGACCCGGTCGCCCTTGGCCACGCCGAGGCCCTTCAGCACGTTGGTGAACCGCTTCACCTCGTCGAGGAGCTCGGCGTAGGTGACCGTGCGGGTGTCGCCCGGCTCGCCCTCCCAGTGGAAGGCGACCTTGTCGCCCCGGCCCGCCTCCACGTGGCGGTCCAGGCAGTTGTAGGAGACGTTCAGCTCGCCGTCGGCGAACCACTTCGCGAAGGGCAGGTCCCACTCCAGGACCTGGGTGAAGTCCTTCGACCAGGTCAGCAGCTCGCGGGCCTGGCGGGCCCAGAAGGCCTCGTGATCGGCATCGGCCTCGTCGTACAGGGACCGGTCGGTGACCAGGGCGTCGGCGACGAAGTCCTCGGGCGGCGGGAAGCTCCGGTCCTCGCGGAACCAGTCCTCGATGGTCGCGTCTTCAGCCATGGGGCGACCTTACGCGCCGGTCTGCGAAGCATGATCAGTCATCGTCGGGCGGGAAGGCGAGGTGGCCGCCCAGGTAGCCGCCGACCGTCATGGCCGTCGCGCCGAGCATGCCGAAGGTGATGCCGCGGGCGCGGCGGCCGCGGACCCGGTTGGCCAGCGAGAGGGCGTAGAAGCCGGCGCCGATGGCGTTGGCGGCGGCATGGACGACGCCGACCCGCTGCTCGGGGCGGTCGAGGGCCGTCCAGTCGGCCAGGCCGGTGACCACGGTTGGCACGGCGGCGACCAGGCCGAGGGCGACGAAGGTGTCGGAGGCCGCCCGCAGGCGCTTCACCGGGAAGATGTCGAGCACGAACGCGCTGGTCCAGAACCCGATGACGAGGTCGGTCATCACCGGGTGGACGGGATGGCCCAGCCAGTCGCCCTGCAGGGCGCTGCGGACCGGGCCCTCGGGGATCGCATCGTCGGCCAGCGAGCGGAGGGCGTCGACGGCGCCGTCCAGCTCGAGTTGATCCTCGAGGACGGCGGGGGATGGCAGGACGGGCTCGTTCACGGCACGCTCCTACCCGTGCGGCGCCTTCTCCTGCCCTTCGCCGTCGGCCTCGTGGTCGCCCTCGCCGTGCCCGCGGCCGCCGCGCCGCCCCGGCCTCGGCCGACCGACCGGCTGCAGTGGCAGCTCGGCGACCTGCCCGCCGACCTGGAGGTGGACGCCGAGGTCTACGACCTGGACCTGTTCGAGACGACCCGGGCGGAGGTGGCGCAGCTCCACGGGGACGGGCGGTTCGTCGTCTGCTACCTGTCGGCCGGCTCCTGGGAGCCGTACCGACCCGACGCCGGGCGCTTCCCCGCCTCGGTGCGGGGGCGGCCGATCGAGGGCTTCGAGGACGAGCGGTGGCTGGACATCCGTCGCCTCGGTGTGCTCCTGCCGATCCTGGAGGACCGCCTCGACCTCTGCGCCCGCAAGGGCTTCGACGGCGTCGAGTTCGACAACGTCGACGGTTGGACCAACGACACCGGCTTCCCGCTGACCCGCCGCCACCAGTTCGACTTCCTCCGCCGCCTGGCCAACGAGGCCAAGGAGCGCGGCCTCTCCCCCGGCCTGAAGAACGCCCTCGGGCTCATCCCCGACCTCGTGGGTCACTTCGGTTGGGCGCTGAACGAGCAGTGCCTCCAGTACCGGGAGTGCGGTCGCTACCGACCCTTCGTCGAGGCGGGCAAGGCGGTCTTCATCGTCGAGTACCGGGGCCCGATCGAGCAGGTGTGCGGCCGGGAGCCGCGGGGCACCAGCGTCAGCCTGAAGCGGTTGCGACTGGACGAGTGGGTGGTCCGCTGCCCGTACCGCGCACCGCGGTCTCCGCACGAAGGCCCCGACGGCTGACCTGACGGCGAGGGGTAGCCTGCGGCCATGGAGCGTCCGCAGGCCGAGCCCAACAAGGGCACGGTGAAGTTCTTCGACCCCTACGACGGGTACGGCTACATCATCCCCGAGGGCAAGAGCGCCGACACCACGGTGTTCTTCGAGCGGGCCAACATCGACCCGGCGTCCTACGACCACGCGACGAGGCCCGGGGCGCTGGTCACCTACGCCCTGGACCCCGACCAGCAGGACCACGCCTCCCACGTGGTGGCGGAGGAGATCAGCTCAGCCGCGTCGTGATCGCCCGGTCGTCCTCGGCCCTGGGGAGGACAGTGCACCCGGCGGGTGGGTCCGCCAGCAACTCCATCGTCTTCTCGGCGTCTTCGCGGTCGTCCGCATCGCTGGCGCCGCTGAGCACCGCGTTCGTGACGACCAGCTCGTAGTCCCGACCCTCCTGGGTCTCGTAGAGGGCCTCGATGGTGTCCGGGTGGGGGTTGCCGTGGTTGCCGTCCCCCGACACCACGTAGACGTCGGCCCGCACCAGCTCGAACAGCTCGGGGCCGTTGCTGCGCGCCGACCCGTGGTGGCCCAGCTTGAACAGGTCGACGTGCAGGTGGTCCTCGCCGTCGGGGACCTTGGGCGTGATCGCCTCGATCAGGTGGTCACCGCGCGCGTCCCCGTGAGGAACATGGTCTTGTCGCCGTGGGTGGCCAACAGCACGATGCTCGACTGGTTGGACTCGCTGGGATCGTCGAACGACGCCGCTTCCGCCTTCGCCTCGCTGATCTCCTTCTTCAGGATCGCCTTGAGCTCCCTGCGCCACTCCTCCTTGAGGAGCTCCACGAGGACATCGGTCGGTCCCAGGACCTCGAGGCTCAGGCCGTCGATCTCCACCTCGGTGCCGGCCGTCACGAATCCGTCGCCCGGCGCGTCGGGGTTGCGGGGCACGCCGGCCTTCTTGGCCACCGACGACAGGTTGCGGCCTTCCCGCACGCTCTCGGGCACAGCCACGATCCCGTCGGGGCCCAACTCCTCCCGCTCCTTCACCAGGTCCGCCAGGTCGGGGTCGTCCCGGAACGCGATGTCGAGGAAGCTGTTGTGCCAGAGCTCGTCGACCGTCACCAGCGCCGGCCGTGGCGCCGCGGCGGCGTCGGCCACCTCGTCCAGCACGTCGAGTACGCCGGCGATGTGGTCGCTGTCGATGTGGCTCACCACCGCCAGCCGGAGCGGGATGACCCGCTGCTCGCCGGTCGGCAGTGTGCCCACCAGCGCCTGCAGGTGGGGCAGCAGGTTCTTGGTGTAGACGCCGCGCGGCCCGCCGTCGATCAAGACGAGCTGGGCCTCCTCCTCGGTGGGTCCCCACCGGAGCACGAGCGCATCCCCGGCCTTGGCCTCGACCGCATCCAGTGCGAAGAACCCCATGTCTCCTCCTCGGTCAGACGTGCTGCACGGCCCGCAGGGCATCGACCAGCCCCGCGCCCTGGAAGTTCGGATCCCGACCGAGGTCGGTGGCCGACTCCTTCAGGATCCGCTTGACCTCCAGCGGTTTGCCGATGAGCTCGCGGTGGCGAGCGATCAGCAGCGCCGCGCAGCCCGAGACGTGGGCGGCGGCCTGGCTGGTGCCGCTCATGCGCACGAAGGTGTCGGGCGTCGAGTCGTCGTCCTCGCGCTTGTAGCCGAAGGGAGCCGAGATCTCCTCGCCCGGCGCCAGCAGGTCCGGCTTGGGACGGCCGTCCGCGGTCGGCCCTCGGGCCGAGAAGTACGAGACGCCGTACTCCAGCGGCCGCTGGGCGTGGGTCGACCCGACCGAGATCACCCGGTCCGTGTTGGCGGGATCGGTGATGGACACCGTGCGGAAGTCCTGGCCCGTCGAGATGCGCTGGTGCTCCGTCCGGTCCTCGAAGCCGGTGTTGCCGGCGGACACGACCACGATCACGCCGTTGCGGACCAGCTCGTCGCAGAGCCGGCAGACCAGCGACCAGCCGCAGGCGTCGCTGGTCACGTCGGCGCCGAGCGACAGCGACAGGTTCACCCCGTGGAACCAGAGGTCGCGGTTGCGGCCGGGCTGCTCGGTGTCCAGGTACTGGCGGTTGCGCTCCAGGATGAAGCGGAGGGCGGAGGCCACGGTGAACTCGTCGCCGTGGCCCTCCTCGTCGAGGACCCGCAGGTCGTAGAGGGCGATGTCGGGGCAGATCCCGCCGGCGCCCCCGAGGATCCCCGCCACGTGGGTGCCATGGCCGCTCCGCGGCGGCACGAAGAAGTCCTTGGCGTACAGGAGCGGAACCTGGGCCGGCAGGTTCACCTTCTGCTCGCTGCCGGTCCGCAGGTTCCGTTGGGCGAGCGCCCCGCTCTCCCGGTACTTCGTGAAGTCCCAGCCCTCGGCCACCCTCGTGTAGTTGAAGGGCTGGTCCCGGCCGTCGACCTGGTTCACCCACGGGTCGGCGAAGAACCCCGAGCCGTCGGGAAGCGCCTTGCGGAACGCCAGGTGGCGGGCGTCGATCCCGGTGTCGAGGACGGCCCACCGGATCGTGTCGCAGCGGATGTCCAGCAGCTGGCGGGCCGCGTCGGCCTTCACCGTCCGCCGCGACCGCTCCAGCGTCGGAGCCACGGGACGGTTCAGCGCGATGCGTCCCAGGTCGGCGGTCCGGATGTCTTCGACGTCGACGCCGCGCAGGAGCCGGGTCAGCCAGCGGAGAGCACTGGCCAGTTGCTTGTCGGCCTCCTTGGGCGGGCTCCACCGGCCGGCGATGAGCAGGAGGCGGAGGAACCAGCCCAGCGTCCAGGCCTCCTGCTGCAGCGACTCGCCGCGCGCGTATCGCTCGAGGGCGTCCTTGCGGCCGCTGGGACCGGCGGCCAGCGCGTCCTCCAGCAGGCGGCGCCACCGGGTGAGCGGGAGGAGCCGGGTCGTGAGCGTCTCGAAGTCGAGCCCGATCACGACCAGGTTCAGGAAGTTGGCGAGGCGGCTCGCCTCGAGCTGACCCGGATCGGTGACGACATACATCGCCAGGAGGTCCACGCAGCTCAGGGCGTCCGCGCTGGGCTCGATGAGCAGGTCGACGACGGTCCCGGGATCCCGCTGGGCGAACGTCCACCAGACCTGGGCGGTCACCGGCGGGTCCGACAGGAGCGTCGGTCCGTGGTCGGGCGTCAGCGTGGCCGGGGGCGGGAGCGTCTGCGGCGTCGCCGGCACCTGGCTGCGTTCGACCCCTTCCAGCCAGAAGCGGTCGAAGTCGACCCGTCGCGTCACGAACAGGGCTCGTCGGCCCGCCATCGGCGGAACCCTACTGAGGCACCCCGGACGCCGCCGGGAAACGCTCCTCGCGCCGACTACGCGGCGCGCATCCGCTCGGGCCAGGTCTCGTCGACCAGCTCGTCCGGCACCTGCTCCGGCCCGGCGAAGGCCGCCGCCATCAGCACGAAGAACCCGGTTTCGTCGTCGGCCATCTGCTCGCCGAAGTAGGCGCGCGCGCGCCGACCGGTTGTCGGCATCCTCGGCCTCGGCGACGGCCAGGATGTCGGCCACCAGGCGCAGACGACGCATGCGCTCCATCCGTTCGGCCCCGTAGGGGGCGAACGCCGCCGCCGTGCGGGCGCCCTCGAGGACGAGGTCCCGGACCATGCGGGCGTCGCGCATGGCGATGGAGAGTCCTTGGCCGATGATCGGGTCGTTGTGGCCGGCGGCGTCGCCGACCAGGACCACGCCGTCGACGTACGGGGCGTCGGTCCAGGTGTCGTCGCCCGGGTAGGTGGCGCACGGCCCGGCGGGTGTGGCCTTCGCGATGGCGGCGATGTCCGCGGACACCGAGCCCGCGCAGGCAGCGAGGAAGCGTTGGGCCCCGTCGGCGCCGGCGAAGCGACGCAGGTCGGACATGCCGGCGCACAGGTACGAGCGGGCCCGGCCGTTGCCCTGGTGGAAGAGCAGGGAGTACTGGTCGGTGTCGCTGACCACGAGGTCGTGCTCGTCGTCGACCCCGTCCAGTCCGTCGACGAGGAGGCCGGCGATGCAGGAGATGGCCTCCTGACGCTCGAGCGTGATCCCGCTCTGCCGACGCACCGTCGAGCCCCGGCCGTCGGCGCCGACGATCAGAGTGGTGTCGAGGGAGGACGTCGATCCGTCGACGGCGTACGCGACCGCGCCGGGCGTGACCTGGACGTCGCCGACCCCGCGGACCACCGTGGCCCCGGCCGCCGCGGCGGCGTCGAGCAGGGTCTGACAGGCCAGGGGGTGAGCGAGGTTGAGGCTGCCCGGGACACCCTCGACCATCAGGGACATGGGGATCTCGTTGCGCACGATCCCGTCCTCGTCGATGCCGTGCCACACCGCGGAGTAGTGCGCACCGGCGGCGACCAGGTGGCGCTCGAGGCCGAGGGCCTGCGCTTCGGCAACGCCCCAGGCCTGCATGCTCTCGCCCCGGACGCGGTCGGCGAACTCGGTGCTGGCCTCGAGGATCGTCACCCCGAGCCCGGCGTCGGCCAGGGCACACCCCAGCGACGCGCCCCCGATGCCCCCGCCCACGACCACCACGTCCGCTGTCGTGCCCATCAGGTCATTCGACCACAGCCCACTCCAGGACGCGGAACGAGCCCATGCCCGCCGGGTCGGTGAGGGCCTCGGCCTCCCCGATCCGGCTGCGGGCCCGGACGGCCTCGAGGTCGCCGAGGTGGGCCCGCTCCTCCCAGACCTGGAGGCCCTCGGCGACCAGCTCGTCGATCCCCCAGCGCCGGAGCCAGTCGGCCTGCGCGGTGTCGTCGTCGGGCGCTGGCAGCTGGTCGACGGCCACCTCGACGGTGATGTCCTGTTCGCCGGGGTCGGTCAACGGGTGGGTGCCGCGGGCGTGGGCCCGGTAGGTCCGTAGCCACTCGGCCCAGGGGCGGCCGGCCATCGATGCCGTGGTCGAGCAGTAGTCGAGCACGACGAGGTGGCCGGTCAGCCGACCGAGCACGTCCTCGACCCACCGCCCGCGCCTCGGTCTGGTCGGGGGCGAGGCCGACGTCGGGCCACGGCTGGTCGACGTCGAAGGGCCGGCCGTCGAGGGTCAGGTCGAACGGCAGGTTGTCGAGCAGCTCGTTGGCCACGACCACGCCGACCAGCGGGCCGTCGGGCAGCTTCGCCAGGGAGCGCAGGCCCTCGTGGCGCCGGCGCTGGGCGGCGCTGCGGTCCACCGCGACGTAGGGGTGGCGGCTGCCGGCCACGGCCAGGCCACGGCCCAGCGCCCCCGGTCCGGCACCGGCGTCGTAGACGGTGAAGTCCACGGGACGGCCGTGCTCGTCCCACCAGGCGTCGAGCGCCCTCAGGACGACGGCGGCGAAGAGCGGACCCACCTCGGGGGCGGTGAGGAAGTCCCGGCGACGGCCCGCCCCGCCACCCTCTCGCTCGTAGAAGCCGTCCGGGCCGTAGAGGGAGGTCGCCATGACCTCCGAGAATCGCCGCATCACTGGAAATTGCTCCGATTCTGGTCGTCGAGCGACCTCGATCGGAGCAATTTCAGATCACGGGGAGACGACGGCGACGATGTCGGCGAGGTCGCCGAAGCGGGTGACCGCCTGGGGCAGGATGCCGAAGACGAGCGTGCTGACCGCAGCGATGCCGAGCGCGGCCGTGAGCGAGAACGGCACCCGGATGGAGGTGGTCTCGCCCGCGGGGGCCTCCTGGAACCACATCTCGCGGGCCACCGACGCGTAGTAGAAGAGCGCGATCACCGAGTTGACGGCCACGACCACCGCCAGCGCGGCGCCCGAGAGGGTTCCCGCCGACAGCAGGGCCCGGAAGACGACGAACTTGGCCACCCAGCCACCCAGTGGCGGGATGCCGGCGAGGGCGAAGAGGAAGATCGTCATCAGCACGGCGAGGGCCGGCGAGTACTGGAAGAGGCCGCGGTAGGAGGCGATCTCGCCCGACCCCGTGCGCCGGGCGACGGCGATGACCACCGCGAAGGCGCCCAGGTTCATCGCCGTGTAGATCAGGAGGTAGACGACCACAGCGGTCAGCGCCTCCTGGCCGGCATCGCCGATGACGGCCAGCGGGGCGATCATGAAGCCGGCCTGGGCCACCGAGGAGTAGGCCAGCAGCCGGACGATGTTCGTCTGGCGCAGGGCGATCAGGTTGCCGACGGTCATGGTGACAGCGGACAGCAGCCACATCAGGGGCTCGATCACGTCCTCCCGGCCCTCGAAGGCCACGAACAGGATCGACAGCAGGGCCACGAAGCCGGCGGCCTTCGAGGCGACGGCCAGGAAGGCGGCGATCGGCGTCGGCGCCCCCTCGTAGGTGTCGGGGGCCCAGGTGTGGAAGGGCACGGCCGAGATCTTGAACCCGAAGCCGACGACCACGAAGAGGATCGCCAGGGTGATGATCGGGACGCTGGACGGCTCGCTCCCGACGTAGTCGCCGATGGCGTCCAGCCGGGTCTCACCGGTGAGGCCGTAGAGCAGCGACATGCCGTAGAGCAGGATCGCGGAGGCGAACACCCCGATCAGGTAGTACTTCAGGCCCGCCTCGTTGCCCTTCAGGTCCCGCTTGCGCCAGGCGGCGAGCAGGTAGGCCGGGATCGACAGCAGCTCGAGGGCGACGAAGATGGACACCAGGTCCCGGGCCGAGGCCATGACCAACATGCCCAGCAGCGAGCTGATCAGCAGGAAGTAGTACTCCCCCTCGTGGTAGTCGCCCTCGGCGATGTAGTTCGTCGACAGCAGGATCACCACGTAGCCGGCGATGAGGAACATCGCCTTCATCACGAGGCTGAAGTCGTCGACCACGTAGGCGCCGTCGAACATCACCCGGTCCGGGCCGTCGAGGGCCAGCGTGAGCACCGGGCACCAGCGCACCGAGCACCCCGAGGCCGGCCAGCGACGACACCAGCCACTTGTCGCGCTCCATGACCAGGTCCACGAGGAGCACGACGACCAGCACCCCGACCAGCACGATCTCCGGCGCGAAGCGCGTGGTAGTCGATCGTGGCGGGGCGACCTGGGCGAACACGTCAGCCACCCGACACCAGGTTGGCGACGTTCTGGACGGCCTCGTCGGTGACGCTGAACACGAGGTTCGGGTAGATGCCGAGCACGAGGATCAGCAGCAGCATCGGGCTCCAGGCGATGTACTCGTAGAGCGTGAGCTGACCGCATCTCCTCGTCGGCGAACTCCTCCTTCGGCACCCCGAAGCGTCGTGCGCTGGTAGAGCCAGAGCAGGTAGCCGGCGGCCAGGACGGTGCCGATGGCGGCCATGACCATGTAGGTGCGGAAGGTCTCGACCGGCAGGCCCTCGGCCGGGTTGTAGGCCGACAGGATCGCCGGGAACTCACCCCAGAACCCGGCCAGGCCGGGCAGGCCGAGGCTGGCCATGGCGGCAGAAGCCGAGGATCCAGCCCAGGTGCGGCACCTGGGAGAGCAGGCCACCGAGGCGGCTGATCTCCAGCGTGTGGTAGCGGTCCTTCACCGATCCGGCGCACGAAGAACAGCATCCCGGTGATGAGGCCGTGGGCGACCATGCCGAAGATCGCCGCGTTGAGGCCGAAGTCTGGTCAACGTGGCGATGCCGAGCATGACGAAGCCCATGTGGGCCACGGACGAGAACGCGATCAGGCGTTTCATGTCCGTCTGGGCGAGGCAGCCCAGGGCGCCGTAGATGATGCCGATCACGGCCAGCAGCCCGATGTACGGGCGCCCAGTCCTTGGCCGCCTCGGGCAGGATCGGGATGGCGATGCGGATGAAGCCGTAGGTGCCGAGCTTCAGCAGGACGGCGGCCAGGATGACCGAGCCGACCGTCGGCGCCTCGGTGTGGGCGTCGGGCAGCCAGGTGTGGAACGGGAACATCGGGACCTTGATCCCGAAGCCCAGGAACATGCCGCCGAAGATCCACAGCTGGGTGGTGTGGGCGATGCCCGGCGCCGCGTCGGGCAGGGCCCGGATGTCGAAGGTCTGGACGTCGGCGAGGAAGTAGAGGGCCAGGAAGCTGACCAGCATCAGCGCCGACCCGAACAGGGTGAAGAGGAAGAACTTGATCGCCGCGTACTGGCGGTTCGGCCCGCCCCAGACCCCGATCATGAAGTACATCGGGAGCAGGACGACCTCGAAGAACACGAAGAAGAGGATCAGGTCCTCGGCCAGGAACGTCCCGACCATGCCCGTCTCGAGGATGAGCAGCAGGGTGAAGAAGGCCTTGGGCTTGCCCGGCTCGGGCAGGTGGTTCCACGAGTAGATGACGCACAGGGGCACGACCAGCAGGGTCAGGGCCATCAGCGGCAGCGAGATCCCGTCCAGGCCCGAGGATGTAGCGGCTGTTGATGACGTCGATCCAGCCCTTGTCGACCACGTACTGGAGCTGGCCGGCGTCGTCGTAGTCGAAGTCCACCATCAGCAGGACGCCGACCGCGGCGGTGGCGAGCGTGGTCAGCGAGGGCGACCGCCTTGACCGCCATGTCGTCGGCGGCCTTGGGCATCGCCATCACCAGGACCGCGCCCACCACCGGGATGAACGTGACGAGGGTCAGGCCCCAGTCGTCGAGGAAGTCGTGCATGCTCGGTGGTGGCTCCTAGATGATGACGATGAAGATGCCGGCGAGGACTGCCGCGCCGGCGAAGAGGAGGGCGGCGTACTGCTGCACGCGGCCGGTCTGCATGTGGCGCAGGATCTGGCCCGACCCCTCGGCCCCGGCGCCGGAGGCGTTGACGAACCGGTCGACGGCGCCCTGGTCGATGTAGCTGGTAGAGCCAGCGACCGACGCCCTTGGACACGGTGGCGGCGCCGTTGACGACGCCGTCGAGCACGTGCTGGTTGAACCAGTAGACAGGCCCGGGCGATCGGGCCCTTGATGCTGTCCCGACGATGACGCTTCTCGTAGAGCCAGTCGAGGTAGTACTTGTTCTCGAGGAACGCGTAGCCCCTGGCGGCCAGGGCGCTGCGCTGCGTGAGGCCGTGCGGGCCCCGGTTGTGGGCGAAGTACTGCCAGGCCAGGAAGACGCCGAACAGCGCCAGGAAGATCGACGACGCGGCCACCGCGTAGCTGAACTCGGGGTGCTCGACCGTCGGGAAGGCGAAGGTGGGCTCGACGTAGTGCTCGAAGCGGAGCGCGAAGCTCTCCGGGGCCAGCTTCGCCGGGAGGTTGGTGAAGCCCGACGACGACGGCCATCCCGGCCAGGATCCACAGCGGGATCGTCATCACCTTCGGCGACTCGTGCGGGTGGCCCTCGCCCCGGTACTCGCCGAAGAAGGTCAGCCAGACGGCCCGGGTCATGTAGGCCGCGGTCATGAAGGCGGTGATGCAGCCCGAAGATCAGCATCAGCCGAGTAGGCCTTCGTCCTGGCCCTGGGCGGCGCCGGCCAGGATCTCGTCCTTGGACCAGAAGCCGGCCAGCGGCGGGATGCCGGCCAGCGCCAGCGAGCCGATGACGAAGGTCGTGAACGTGCTGGGCATGTACTTGCGCAGCCCGCCCATCTTGCGCATGTCGAAGGTGTGGTGGGCGGCGTGGCTGACCGACCCGGCGCCGAGGAACAGGCAGGCCTTGAACATGGCGTGGGTGAAGAGGTGGAACATGGCCGCCGTCCAGGCCCCGACGCCGAGGGCCATGACCATGTAGCCCAGCTGGCTGATGGTCGAGTAGGCGAGGACCTTCTTGATGTCGTTCTGGGCGAAGGCCAGCGCCGGCCCCGATCAGCGTGGTGAAGCCGCCGATGAACGCCAGCAGGTTGATGCGCGACGAGCTGATCGAGAAGCCCTCGAAGAAGACCGGGTAGAGGCGGGCGACCAGGAACACGCCGGCCACGACCATGGTGGCGGCGTGGATCAGCGCCGAGACCGGCGTCGGGCCGGCCATGGCGTCGGGCAGCCACGTGTGCAGCGGGAACTGGCCCGACTTCGAGCACACCGCGGCGGTCAGCGAGATGGCCGCCATCAGCAGCACCAGGTGGCTCATGCCGCCCTCGGCGGCCAGCGCGTTGATCTCGAGGATGTTGAAGGACTGGCCGGCGCCGAAGAACAGGATGATCACGCCGATGATCAGGCCGATGTCGCCCACGCGGTTGGTCAGGAACGCCTTGAGGGCGGCGTCGGAGTTCGGCTTCTCCTCCCACCAGTGCCCGATGAGCACGAACGAGCAGAGGCCGACCAGCTCCCAGGCGAGCGAGCAGCATGCAGCGTGTTCTGGGCGATGACCAGGGTCAGCATCGACGCCGTGAACAGGCGACAGGAAGGCGAAGTAGTGGGTGAAGCGCCGGTCGCCCTTCAGGTACTCGGTGCTGTAGATGTGGACCAGCAGCGAGACCAGGGTGACGGTGAAGAGCATCATCACCGACAGGCCGTCGACCATGGTGCCGACGTCGAACTCCTTGCCCCCGAGCTGGAACCACGTCGTCGGTCTTCACCACGGGCTCGATGGCGTGGTGGGACTCCTGCGGCCATGCGGCTGATCGAGGCCCGCGGCGTGCTCGCCCGCCCTCGCCGCCGACGTCGGCGCCGCCGTCGTTGACGTGCTGGATCCAGGCGACGCCGGCGCACACGGACAGCACGAACGAGGAGGCGACCGACAGCGATGCCGATCTCGGCTGCCCTGGAAGGGCAGGCGCTTGCCGACCGCCAGGATGAGGGCGAACGACGACGGCCGGGATGAGGGGGATGATCCAGGCGTGTTCCAGGAACCACATGGCGGATCAGCCCTTCATGAGGTCGACCTCATCGAGGTCGACGCTCCGCCGGTTGCGGTAGATGAGCAGGACGATGGCCAGGCCGACGCCGACCTCGGCGGCGGCGACGGTGATGACGAACAGGGCGAAGACCTGGCCCGCGACGTTTCCGTTCATGGCCCCGAAGGCCACGAGGTTGATGCTGACCGCGTTGAGGATGAGCTCGATCGACATGAGCACGGCCACGCCGTTGCGGCGGGACGAGCACGCCGTAGACGCCGATGCAGAAGAGGACCGCGCCGAGCAGGAGGAACTGGTTGAGCAGCACCCCTACTCCTTCCGGGCGATCACGATGGCCCCGACCAGGGCGGCGAGCAGGAGGACCGAGACGACCTCGAAGGGGACCAGGTAGGTGCTGAAGATCGAGTCGGACACCTCGGCCGTGCGCTGGACGGTGTCCTCCGGCAGCTCGACGTCGTCGAAGGCGTCGATCAGCGCGTAGGCCATCACGCCGAGCAGCAGCAGGCCCACGACGGCGGCCAGCCACCGCTGGTCGTTGTCGAGGCTGGACTCGCCGGTCAGCGGGGCCCGGGTCAGCATGATCCCGAACAGGAAGAGCACGACGATGGCGCCGAGGTAGATCAGGATCTGGGCGGTGCCGATGAACTCGGCGCCGAGGAGGAAGTACTGCGCGGCCGACGCCGGCCAGCACGATGATCAGGTAGAGGGCGGCGTGGACGATGTTCTTCGTCGTCACGCACGCGCAGCGCGGCGATGATGATCGCCGCGGCGATGACGCCCGAAGGCGACGTTCTGCGGCCACCATCAGCGCGGGACCTTCTTCGGCTTCATCTCGCTGCCGGACTCGTAGGACTCGAAGTCGGGCACGGTGCTCCATCCACTCGTCGAGCCGCTCCTTGTCGTGGAGCAGGTCGGCGATGCGGTGCTCGCCGTACTCGAACTCGGGGCTCCAGAACAGCGCCTCGAACGGGCAGACCTCGACGCAGATCCCGCAGTACATGCAGAGCGCGAAGTCGATGTCGAAGCGGTCGAGGGCGTTCTTCTGGCGGGGCTTGCCGCCCTCGCGCCGGGGCGGGGCCAGGTACTTGTGGCCCTCGATGTAGATGCACCAGTCCGGGCACTCCCGGGCGCAGAGCATGCAGACCGTGCAGTTCTCCTCCTTGAGGGCGATCACGCCGCGGGCCCGGGGCGTGGGCTCCTCCTTCACGTGGGGGTACTGCACGGTGACGTTCGGCTTGAGCATGGTGCGGAACGTCACGCCGAGGCCCTTGACCAGGCCGGGGAGCTGCGGCTTCGGCATCAGAACACCACCTTCAGGACGGCGGTGGCGAAGATGTTCACCAGGCTGAGCGGGATGAGGAACTTCCAGGCGAAGGCCTGGAGCTGGTCCTCCCGGAACCGGGGATAGGTGAACCGGACCCAGAAGATGAGGAAGGCGACCAGCATGACCTTGCCGAACATGACGGCCGGGCCCGAGCACGTTGAGGATGTCGTCGTCGGGCTCGAAGCCGGGCACCCACCAGCCGCCCAGGAAGAGCACGGCGGCGATGGCGGCGAAGGCGAAGGCGGTGCCGAACTCGCCCATGAAGAAGAGCAGGAAGCGGAAGCCCGTGTACTCGACCTGGTAGCCGCCGACGATCTCGGACTCGGCCACCGGCATGTCGAACGGGGGCTGGGTCAGCTCGGCCTGGACGGCGGCCAGGAAGATGAAGAAGCCGACGAACTGGGTGAGGATGAACGGGTTGCCGATGACGTCCCAGCCGAAGATCGAGCCGTCGGCCTGGGCCACGACGATGCCCTGCATCGACAGGGTGCCGGCCTGGATGACGACGCCGACCACGGCGAGCAGCAGCGGCAGCTCGTAGGCGATGAGCTGGCCGGCGGCCCGCAGGCCACCGAGCAGGGCGTACTTGTTGGCCGACGCCCAGCCGGCCATGAGCACGCCGATGACCGAGATGGACGAGACGGCCAGGGCGAAGAAGATGCCGGTGTCGAGGTCCTCGACGATGAGGTCCGGGCCCACCGGGACGACCACGAAGAGCAGGAAGGTGGAGATCAGGACGACCATCGGGGCCAGGGCGAAGACCCAGCGGTCGGCCTTCTCCGGGAAGATGTCCTCCTTCTGGAGGAACTTCAGCCCGTCGGCGATGAGCTGGAGGGTGCCGTCGGGGCCGGCCTCCATGGGGCCGAGCCGGCTCTGCATGAAGCTCATCATCTTCATCAGGAAGACGTAGCCGAGGATGAGCGCGCCGGCCGGGATCACGCCGAGGATGACCACGACCTTGATCGTCGGTCTCCTGCCAGTAGGCCAGGTCGACTGCCTGGACGACACCGCTCACCGGTCGATGTCCCCCAGGATGAAGTAGAGGCTGCCGAGGATGGTGATGACGTCGGGCACGTACACGCCCTTCATCACCCAGGGCACGATCGAGATGTTGTTGAAGCTGGGCGTGCGGATCTTCACCCGGAACGGCACCAGGTCGCCCTTGCTGACGACGTAGTAGCCCATGGCGCCCGAGCGGGTTCTCGGTGGCGACGTAGGCCTCGCCCGCCGGCACCTTGATGATGCGGGGGACCTTGGCCATGATCGGCCCCGAGGGCAGGCCGTCGAGGAGCTGCTCGACGATCCTGGTCGACTCCCGGACCTCCTGGAGCCGGACCCAGAAGCGGGCGAAGGAGTCGCCGTCGGGGTGGGTCCAGACCTTCCAGTCGAGCTGGTCGTACGGCAGGCCGACCGGGCACGTCGCGGCGCAGGTCCCAGTCCACGCCGCTGGCCCGGAGGTTGGCGCCGGACAGGCCGTAGGACAGGGCGACGTCGGCGGGGATGACCCCGACGCCGCGGCAGCGGGCGGCGAAGATCTCGTTGCCCATCAGCAGGTCCTCGATCTCGTCGCAGAACGTCGCGCATCCGCTCCATGACCTCGTGGCAGGACTCGATCCAGCCCGCGGGCAGGTCGTCCTTGAGGCCGCCGATGCGGTCGAAGTTGGGGTGGAAGCGGCCGCCGGTGGCCGACTCGATCAGGTTCAGCGCCCGCTCGCGGTCGCGGAAGGCGAAGAAGACCGGGGTGATGGCCCCGAGCTGGGCGCCCATGTCGCCGAGGAACAGGGAGATGTTGGCGATGCGGGACATCTCGAAGAGGATCGTGCGGATGCCACTGCGCCCGGGGCGGGGCCTCGACCTCCATGAGCCGCTCGGCGGCCAGGATGAACGGGACCTCGTTGGCGAAGCTGCCCAGCCAGTCGATGCGGTTCACCAGCGTGGTGACCTGCGGGTAGGTGCGGACCTCGCAGAGCTTCTCGTAGCCCCGGTGCATGTAGCCGGCGATCGGCTCGGCCTCGACCACCTGCTCGCCGTCGAGGCGGGCCACGATGCGCAGCGTCCCGTGGGTGGCCGGGTGCTGCGGGCCCATGTTCAGGGTCATGCCGCCGGTCTCGAGCTCGACGTTGACCCGAGCGTCGGCGGCCTGGGAGGCGACGTAGGCCCGTTGGCGGCCTTCGCTGAGCAGGGTCTCGGGGTTGTCGGTGGAGGTCACTCCTCGTCACCTGCCTCGGCGGCCTCGTCCTCGGCCTCGCCGGCTTCCTCGCCGGGCATGGGCTCCACGTCGACGATGCCCGGCCAGGGCTTCACCCGACGGGACAGCAGCGGGAAGTCCTTGCGCAGCGGGTGCCCCTCGAAGTCGCCCGGCAGGTAGAGGTGGGTGCAGGTTCGGGTGGCCGGTCGAAGGTGATGCCGAACATCTCCCAGGCCTCCCGCTCGTGCCAGTCGGCGCCGGCGTAGATCGGGGACCCAGCTGCCGGCCACGCAGCGCCTCGGGATCGTCGCCCAGGTCGGCCTTCAGCACGATGCCGAGCCCGCCGACCGGGTCGTGGACCCGGGCCAGGAGCTGGAAGCGGGTGTCGCCGCCGGCGTAGCCCGTGACCTGCGCGTCGGGGGTCTTGTCGGTGCGGCCGTGGACCTCCAGGTCCTCCTGGCTGTCCATGTCCCGGCCGAACGGCGACGGCATCCAGTCGATGGCCGAGAGGAACTCGAAGAAGTGGCAGCGCAGCCCGTCGCGGGCGAACGTGCCGGCGCTCACCCAGCTCTCGAGGGACACCCGGGCCCAGACCTCGCGGCCGGGGTCGACGTGGGTGCCGACGAGGGCGTCACCGAACTCGGTCTGCAGCGACGGCGACGACGGCCTCCCGGTCGCTCGTCGACCTCGACCGCCTCCTCGACGGGCGCTTCGGTCTCCTCGGTGGTGGTGGCGCCGTCGTCAGCTGACGACAAGGGGCTCTCCCTTCCAGCGCTCGGCCGGGTCCTCGTCGAGGATCTGCGCCTGGAGCAGGCCGATGGCCTCGAGCAGGGCCTCGGGCCGGGGCGGGCAGCCGGGGATGTAGACGTCGACCGGGATGATCTGGTCGAGGCCCTTGGTGACCGAGTACGAGTCCCAGTACGGGCCACCGCAATTGGTGCAGGAGCCCATGGAGATGACGTACTTCGGGTCCGGCATCTGCTCGTAGAGCCGGCGCACCGAGGGAGCCATCTTGTCGGTGATCGTGCCCGACACGACGATCAGGTCGGCCTGGCGGGGGCTGGCCGGGAAGGGGATGACGCCGAGGCGCATCATGTCGTAGCGGGGGGAGGCCAGGGCGGCGCCCATCTCGATGCCGCAACAGGCCAGACCCCACTGGTACATCCACAGCGAGTACTTGCGGGAGATGTTCAGCAGCTTGGTCAGCGGCTTCGGCATCTTGCCGCTCTCGACTAGACCCACTTGAGCACCCCCTTGCGCCACGCGTACAGGAGGCCCGAGGGCCAGGATCACGATGAAGATGCCCATCTCGACGAGGCCGAAGACGTCGTAGACCTCGAGGCGCATGGCCCAGGGGAAGATGTAGAGGGCCTCGACGTCGAACATGACGAACAGCAGGGCGAAGAAGTAGTAGCGGACCTGGCTCTGGGACCACTCGGTGCCCACCGGATCCACGCCGGACTCGTAGGTGATGTACTTCTGGGCCTGGGGCCGCGTCGGTCGCAGGAGCCGGCCCGCGCCCAGCATCGCCGCCACCATGCCGACGGCGGCCGCGCCGAAGATGGCCACCGTGAGGTAGCTGCGGAGGAAGTCCGACATCGCGGCTGCACGTTACCGAGAGGCGTCCTGACGGGCCAAAGGCCGGACGCGGCCGGTCACGGCCCTTGGTCAGCCCACGATGAGCGGGAAGCGGTCGTCCTCCATCGGGTCGCTGGGCTGCAGCGTCAGGCCCGGACGAGGTGACCCCTCCGCCGCCCTCCTGATCAGCCGCCGGCGTCGAGGAGGCGGGTGACGCGCTCCCGCAGGCTCGGCCACGCTGCAGCAGCGATGAGCATCGCCCCCTCCTCGTTGGTGTGGACGATGTCCCAGAACAGCGGGTCGGTCTGACCGTCGAGGGCGTCGCCGAGGTCGACGACCTCGGGCGGGAGGCCCGCACGCAGGGCCTCGGTCACGGGTACCCACTGCGGCGTGCGGTTGGCGGCCCGGCCGATCAGCTGTTCCTCGCCGTCGACGGGGCCCTTCGTGAACAGCGTGGGCTGGAACCAGTACTGGACGTCGACGCCGTAGAAGTCGCCGATGGCGGCGGCCAGGTCACGGCCCTGGCCGAGGACGTCGGCGGTGGCCGCTTCGATCGCGTCGGGGTCCACATCGGTGGGGACGGCGGAGGCCTCGGCCTCGGTGAGGCGGACCTCCTGCTCGTCACCGTCGAAGCGGTCGCGGATGCGGCGGTAGAGGTTGACGGTGGCGCTGTGGTCGGCCCACCAGGAGCGGACGTCTTCGGTGTCGGTCGGCGTGGCCACGGGGTCCGGCGCCTCGAGGCGGGCCCGGTTGACCCGGGCCAGGACGTGGCTGGGCTCGTGGACGGGGCCGTCGACGAACTGCAGGGACAGGTCGTTGTAGCCGTCGTAGAACACGGCGACGTCGGGGGCCTCCCGCTGGGTGACGAGGCGGCCGAACAGCGACACGGCCTGCCAGTTCACGTAGGCGGGGGTACCGAAGTTGTGGGCCTCGACGGGGATGCCCTCGTCGTCGGCGAGGGCGACGACCTCCGAAGCGATCGTGTGGTCGTCGCGCTGGCCGAAGCCGTACATCGCCGGAGCCGCCGAAGAACCACACGACGATCGGCTCGCCGGGCGCGCTCGTCGTCCGGCTGACCCGCTCACCGTCGACGATGTCCAGGTACTCGCCGTCGTAGTCCTGCAGCCGCCAGCCGAGGTAGGGGTCGTACTGGCCGGCTTCGGCCGTGTACTGCTCGCTGAACAGCCCGGGCACGTAGTCGAGGCCCTGGCAGGGCCGGGATGGCCGTGGCCTCGCCCTGCCCCGGGGTCGGCGGCGGGGCGCCGGCCTCGGGGGGCGGAGCGACGAGGACGGTGCCGATGGCGGCGTCGGCCAGGACCAGCAGCGTCGCCAGGCCGACGGCCCACGCGATCCGGCCCGAGCGGCGCCCGCCGAGCAGGTCCTGCTCGCTGGCGTAGCTGCGCTCGGGAAGTCGACGCTCCCGCCAGCCCCAGCGCTCCAGCCAATCGGTCCCCGGTCGGGCGACGCCCGTCCGGAGCGGGTCGCGACGGACGAGGCGGCTGACGACGCCCACCGGGACGAAGAGGACCACGAAGACCAGGGTGAGGATCACCGCGCTGAGGGCCCGCCCCACCCCGTGGCTGACGGCGCCCAGCACGGCTTCGATCCAGCGGGCGGCGGTGGGCGAGAGGGCACTGGCCGTCGTGAGGACCGCGGCCGCGACCAGCACCAGGACGCCGAGCCACGGTTCGTACAGCCAGCCCAGCAGCACGGCGAGGATCACCGCGGGTACCGCCCGCAGCAGCGCCCGCCGGACGGTGCCGGGCTCGGTGCGGGCCGCCTCGGGCCGCGCCGGCCACACCGACGTGGCCCCCGGGTCGATCGCGCTCACCGGCTCAGAACAGCGTGTAGAGGGTGTAGGGGGCGGCGGCCTGGCTGACCACGATCAGGCCGATGACCAGGACGAGCAGGGCCATGGTCGGCAGCAACCACCAGGCCCGGTTGTGGACCGAGTAGCCGAGGACGTCACGGGTGAAGCGGCCGAAGTGGCGGAGGAAGATCATCAGTCGAGCGTGAACTCCCGGGTCCACTCGGTGCCCTCGGTCCACTCGGGCTGGTCGGCCTCCGCCAGCACGAGGTCCTCGAGCACGAGCGTGTCCATCTCGGTGCGGCGGAAGCAGCGATAGGCGTCCTCGGGGGTGCCCACGATGGGCTCGCCCCGCACGTTGAACGAGGTGTTGATCAGCACCGCGCAGCCGGTCAGGTCCTCGAAGGCGGTCAGGACCTCGTGGAACTCGGGGTTGCGCTCGACGTCCACGGTCTGCAGCCGGGCGGAGTGGTCGACGTGGGTGATGGCGGGGAGGTCGGAACGGACCTGGTTGACCCACTCCCGCAGGTCCTCGGGTGGCGCGTCGGCCTCGACCCAGCGCTCCTCCAGGACGTCGGCCACGATCAGCATGTAGGGCGACGGGCCCTTGTGGTCGAAGTAGTCCTGCGACCCGCTCCTCCAGCACCGCCGGGGCGAAGGGCCGGAACGACTCCCGGTACTTGATCTTGAGGTTCAGGACCGACTGCATCTCCGGCGACCGGGGGTCGCCGATGATCGACCGGTGGCCGAGGGCCCGGGGCCCGAACTCCATGCGGCCCTGGAACAGGCCGACGACGTCGCCCGCGGCCACCAGCTGCGGCGACGGCGGCGCCCCGCTCCCCCGGGCAGAGGCGCCGGTACGGGTAGCCCTGCTCGTCCAGCCAGGCGGCGATCTGGTCCGTGGTCCACGACGGGCCGAGGAACGACCCGTGCATCCCGTCGGGCAGCACGACGGAGCGCTCGTTGCCCAGCACCTGGTGCCAGGCCCACAGGGCGGCGCCCACCGCGCCGCCGGCGTCACCCGACGGCGGGCTGGATCCACAGGTCGTCGAACGGTCCCTCCCGGAGGAGCCGACCGTTGGCCACGCAGTTCAGGGCGACGCCGCCGGCCAGCACCGCGCGGCGCTCGCCGGTCAGCGAGGCCGCGCGTGCGTGGCCATGCGCAGGACGACCTCCTCGGTCACGACCTGGATGGACCGGGCCAGGTCCATCTCCCGTCGGGTCAGGTCCGACTCCGGCGCCCGGGGCGGGCCGCCGAACACCGTCGTCGAAGCGGTCGTTGGTCATCCGCAGCGAGGCCAGGTAGCCGAAGTACCTCCGGTTGACGGTGAACGACCCGTCGTCGTGGAGGTCGATGAGGTTGTCGAGGATGGCGTCGACGAACCGAGGCTCGCCGTAGGGGGCCAGGCCCATGAGCTTGTACTCGCCCGAGTTGACCCGGAACCCGCAGTAGTAGGTGAACGCCGAGTAGAGGAGCCCGAGCGAGTTCGGGAAGTTCAGCTGGCGGACCATCTCCACCTCGTGGCCCCGGCCCACGCCGATGCTGGAGGTGGCCCACTCCCCGACCCCGTCGAAGGTGAGGACGGCGGCGCTGCTCGAACGGCGACGGGTAGAAGGCGCGACGCCGCATGGCTCTCGTGGTGCTCGGCGAACCAGAGCTTCCCCGGCCGGCCGTAGCCCAGGTCGCGGCAGCTCGGTCTCGATCTTCGACCCGATCCAGAGCTTCTCCCGCAGCCAGAGCGGCAGGGCCCGGTGGAACGAGCGGAAGCCCGAGGGCGCCGTCCCGCAGGTACGTGCGCAGGAGGCGGACGAAGTGGGTCAGCGGCTTCTCGTAGAAGACCACGGCGTCGATCCCGTCGGGAGGCACGCCGCCGTGCGTCCAGGCAGTAGCGAACGGCGTGCGCGGGGAAGCCGGCGTCGTGCTTGACGCGGGTGAAGCGCTCCTCCTGGGCGGCCGCCACCAGCTCGCCGTCGCGCACGAGGGCCGCGGCCGAGTCGTGGTAGTACGCGCTGATCCCCAGGATGTTCATGTCCCCCCGCTACCTGAAAGCTCGTTCAGGTTAGGGGCAACCCGAGGTCCGGGTCTAAGCGGACACCAGTGACGGGATGTCGGCGTCCCGGGCGGGGCCGTCGTAGCTGACCTCGCCGTCGTGGAGGGCGATGCAGCGGTCCACGTCGGCCGCATAGGCCGGATCGTGGGTGGCCACGACGAGGGTGGCGCCGGCGTCGTTGTGCTCCTGGAGCAGCTCCACGAGGGCGGCCTTGCCCGCCAGGTCGAGGCCGACGAACGGCTCGTCGACGAGGATCAGGTCGAAGGGCCGGGCCAGGCCGAGCAGCAGGGCGGTCTTCTGCCGGAGGCCGCGGCTGAAGCGGGCCGGCAGGTCGTCGATGCGGTGGAGGATCCCCAGGCGCTCGGCCACCTCCTCGACCTCGTCGTCGTAGCCGTCCGTGCCGTGCAGCCGCCCGAGGTAGTCGACGTGCTCCCGCACGCTCAGGTCGTCGTAGAGCACGGGCTCGTCGGGCAGGAACGAGGTCGTCGCCCGGGCGTCGACGGACCCGGCCGCGGCCCCGCCGATGCGAACGTCGCCGTCGGAGGGTTCGAGCACGCCCGCGGCCATGCGCAGGAACGTGCTCTTGCCCGAGCCGTTGTGGCCGATGAGGACCACCCGCTCGCCGGCGGCGATCGTCGAGGTCCAGCGGGGCCAGCGCGTCGAGGTCCCCGTAGGTCTTGGTCAGGTCGGAGGCGACCAGGATCGGTTCGCGCCTTCGTCTTCTTCGTCATCGCTTCCTCGGCAGGGTGGTCGTCACCTTGGTGGGGGCGGGCTTGCGTCCGGCCGGGCGGGCGACGGGCGCCGGGCTGGCAGAAGTGGAAGTGGTGGCCGTGGCGGTGGCCGGGCTGGGCCCGGCCATGCCCGCCTGTTCCTGGGCGGCGCGGAACCAGGCCTTGATCTCCTCGCGCCGGTGGATCCAACCCACGGCGAGGCCGACCACCACCAGCGCACCCAGGGCACCGGTTTCGGCGAGCGCCCAGGGGTCGCCGTCGTTGTCCAGGCCGACCCGGGCCAGCAGGATCGGCAGGCAGCCGATGACGACCACGGCGGGCGGGCCGACGAGGCGGAAGATGGTGCGCATGCCCGCCACCTCCGGCGGGGCGAGGTCCCAGGTGGCCGACGGCTCCTGGATCCCCTGCAGCACGCTGAGCGCGGCGCCGGCGGCGCCGGCCAGGGCGGCAGGCGGCAGGGCGATGCGCCGCCATGGCCAGGGCACTGAGGCTCGGGTCCAGGGCGACGCCGACGGCGACGGCCACGAGGGCGACCAGCACCATGACCAGCGGCGCCGATGCCGAGGTGGCGCACGAGCAGGTCGCCGAGCGGCCGGGGAATGGCCTCACTGCGGCCGGGGTGGTCGACCTCCTGGGCCATGGCCTCGACGGCGTCGAGCCCGGCGACGTAGAGGGCCAGCCCGGCCACGAACACGAACGGGAGCGACCCGTCGCCGACGGCCCGGAGGCTGATGCCGGTGACCACGCCGAGGCCGACCAGGCGGACGATGCGGCCGACGGGCCAACGCAGGACGCCGCGCAGCCCGCGGTGCCACACCGTGAGGCGGCCCGGCGAGTGCTGGCGCACCCACGGCCGGCTGCGGGGCAGCTCCATGGCCAGCTGGCGGCGCAGGACGAGGACCGTGCGCAGGTCCTGGAGCGTGGCGGCGAACTTCAGCTGGCCGACCAGCCGGGTCCGGCGCTCGGCGCTCTCGAGCGAGAAGCCCCTGAGCCCGGCGATTCCGACGGCGACGGCGGCGATGGCCACGGCGGCCGGGATGAGCGCCAGGGGCTCGAACTCCAGCGGCCAGAGTGGGATGGTCCCCACCAGCCCGGTCGGCGAGGCGTGGATGGCGTCGGCGGCATCGGCCACCGCCCAGACCAGGAGGGCGCCCCCGAGGAGGTTGGCGACGCCGATCGACAGCCGCCGGCCGCCGGCGATGAGCGCCGCGCCCCAGGCCAGCCCGAGGGTGACCAGGGCGAAGCACGCCCCGCTGGCGATCCAGGCAACGGGCTCCTCGGGCAGCCGATGGCTGGCCAGCTGACCGCCGATGGCGCCCACGATCAGGGCCACGAAGGCGGCGAAGCGGAGCTGCTTGAGCGCGGGCTCGCGGAGGGCCAGCCCCCGGTCGATCGGCGTCTGGAGGACGTGGCGGGCGTCGGCCGGCTCGATGGCCAGCGGCCCGCCGCGGGCCCCCGACCGCAGCCCGACGAGGATGGCGAGCGCCACGCCCACCCCGAGCACGTCCGGGGCGTCCTGCAGGACCAACGACGTCCGGTACGGCCCGAGCTCCTCGCCCCCGATCCAGCTGGAGAGGAAGATGACGGCGAGGATGGAGAAGACGCCGGTCACGTAGACCTTGTAGAGCGCGTCGATCCAGTGGACGTCGGCCACCCGACGCCGCCGGCGGGCCGCCCGCAGCTCTGCGAGCGCCTTGGCCGCGGCACGACCTTCGAGGCGCTCTGGCACGGGCGATCAGGCTACGGCCCGGGGACGGCGACCTGACCGCGGTCGAGGGTCTCCAACAGGGAGGCGTAGAGACCGATGCGAAGGGCGACGGTGGCTTCGCGGTCGGTGGCGGCGCGGGCGGCGGCCAGCTCGATGGCTCTCGGGAGGACGTCGTCGAGGGGAACGGCCTCGTCGACGATGCCGGCCGTCACGGCGTCGGTGCCGCCCCAGCGGCGGGCGGCCACGACGGCGGCGTGAGCGGTCGGCGGCGAGAGCTTGGCGGCGATCAGCTGGCTCATGCCCGGCGCCAGGGGCACGCCCATGTCGGCCTCGGGGAGGCACCAGTAGCCCCGGTCGGCCCGCATGACGCGGGCGTCGTGGGCCATGGCCATCATGGCCCCGCCGGCGTAGGCGTGGCCGTTGACGGCGGCGACGCTGTAGACGGGCAGGCGGATCAGGCGGGCGAAGAGCCGCAGCGTGTCGGGGATCACGACACCGAGCGTGCCCTCCTCGATCAGCCGGTCGAGGGCGAAGCCGTTCGAGAAGAACTTCCCGTTGCCGGTGGAGACCAGCGCGGCGGGCCCGGTCGACGCCTCGACCTCGTCCAGGGCCGCGTGCCACTCCGCGACCGAGTCCCCGTGGAAGCGGTTGTCGTCGTCCACCATCCGCAGGACGAACACGTCGCCCTCGCGATCCAGCTCCACGTAGGTCATCGACGCACCGTATTCGGGGAAGGTCTGAGCGGTGATCGACGCGGGCGCGTGCCTGGACGGGCGCTACCTGGTCGGCGACCTGCTGGGCCGAGGCGGGATGAGCCGAGTCCACCGAGCCCACGACCAGCGCCTGGACCGACCCGTCGCCGTGAAGGTGCTGCCCGAGATCGAGGGCGACTTCCGGGAGCGGCTCCGCCAGGAGGCGATCGTGCTGGCCCGCCTCGAGCACCCCGCGGTCGTCCGCGTGCTCGACGTGCACGAGCACCACGGCGAGCCGTACATCGTGATGGAGCTGGTCCACGGCCCGACCCTGGCCCAGCGGCTGGCCGACAGCCGGCTCACGGTCGACGAGGCGAGGGAGCTGGCGCTCGACGTGGTCGCCGGGCTGACCCACGCCCACGAACGCGACGTCGTCCACCGCGACCTGAAGCCCGCCAACCTGGTGCTGTCGCCCGAGGGGCCGACCCGGATCGTCGACTTCGGCATCGCCCGCATCACCGACGCCACCCACCTCACCAAGGCGGGGGTGGCCATCGGCACCGCCGCCTACCTCGCCCCCGAGCAGCTCCAGGGCGGCGTCACCGGCCCGCCGGCGGACATCTACACGCTCGGCCTCGTGCTGCTGGAGGCGCTGACCGGCGACCGTCCCTTCGAGGGCACCGCCGTGGAGACCGCCGCCGCCCGGCTGGCCGGGGGTCCCGACATCCCGCCGGATCTCCCGGCGCCCTGGCCCGGGCTGCTGGCCACGATGACCGCCCTCGACCCTGACGACCGGCCGACGGCCCCCGGGGTCGCCGCCACCCTCGACCCGCCGACCCGCGCCGCCGACGCCCTGGACGGGGACCCGACCGTCGCCCTCCGGGCCGCGGCCGGCGAACCGACGAAGGCCCGCGCCGCCGCGCCGCCGGAGCCGGCCCCCGCGCCCGGATCGATCGCCCTGCACGACGTCGAGCCCACCGCACCCCGGACCCCGCCGGAGCCGCCGGCGCGGCCGCCGCGTCGCATCGCCGACGTGCCCAAGAAGGTCGTGCTGGCGGTCGGCGTGGCGCTCGCCGTCCTGCTCGTCGTCGCCCTGGTGATGATCGTCGAAGGCGGTGACGACGCTCCCGCCGACCCCGATCCGCCGCCCGGCATGCCCCAGGACCTGGCCGACGCCCTGGCGGGGCTCGAGGAAGCGGTGCAGCCTTGAGCCGCGCCGTCGCCGGGGTCGCGCTGGTCCTGTGCCTGGTCACCACCGGCTGCGGTGACGACGACCTCAGCGACCGGGCCGCCGACCGCCTCCAGGAGCAGGTGGCGGCGGTGGGCTACGCCGCCGCCGGCGGGGAGTACGAGGCCGCCCGACAGGGTCTGGCCAGGGTGCGGGCGACGACCGCTCGCCTCGTGGAACGTGACGAGATCGACCTGGGCCGGGCCGAGCGCATCGTCGGGGAGATCGACCGGGTCGAGGCGGCCCTGCCGTAGCGAGGAGGCTCAGCCGCCGCCGACGGCCACCAGCACCGGGACGGCGTCCTCCGCCAGCTCGGTGACCAGCTCGGGCAGGATGCCGACGACGAGCGTGATGAGCACCGCCAGCCCGACGCCGAGGCCGGCGCTCCAGGACAGCTCCTCCTTCGGCACGTCCTCGTCGGCGTCGGACATGTACATGGCCACGACCACCCGCAGGTAGACGAAGGCGGAGATCACCGCGGTGAGCATGGCGATCACGGCCAGCCAGTACGAGTGGGCGTCGACGGCCGCCCCGATCACACCGAACTTGGCGAAGAAGCCGGACGTGAAGGGCACCCCGGCCTGGGCCAGGAGCAGCACGGTGAAGGCCAGGGCCAGGACCGGGCGGCGCCGGGAGAGGCCGGCGAAGTCGTCGATCGAGGTCCGCTTGTCCCGGCGACCGGCGACGATCGTGATGATGCCGAAGGTGCCGGCCACCATCGCCGCGTAGGCGGCCAGGTAGAAGAGGGCAGCCGCCGTCCCCGTGTCCGAGGAGGCCTGCACGCCGAGCAGGATGAAGCCGGCGTGGTTGATGGACGAGTACGCCATCATCCGCTTCACATCGGTCTGCACGGCGGCGAGCACGGCGCCGACCACGAGGCTGGTGACGGCGAGGACGTAGACGACCGGCTGCCAGTCCACCTCCCACTGGTGGAACGTGACGACGAAGATGCGCAGCAGCGAGCCGAAGGCCGCCACCTTCACCGCGCTGGCCATGTACGAGACCGCCGGTGACGGCGAGCCCTGGTACACGTCCGGGCTCCAGGAGTGGAAGGGCACGGCGGCGATCTTGAAGCCGAGCCCGACGAGCAGGAGCATCAGGCCGGTCAGGAGCACGCCGTCGGACAGGAGCACGTTCTCGGCCAGGAAGCGCCGAGATGCTGGTCAGGTTGGTCGACCCGGTCGCCCCGTACACGAAGGCGATGCCGTAGAGGAAGAAGGCCGACGAGAAGGCGCCGAGCACGAAGTACTTGATGCCCGCCTCCTGCGACTCGTACCGGTGGCGCTGCATGGCCGCCAGCACGTAGGCGGCCGACGACAGGATCTCGAGGCCGAGGAAGACCACGATCAGGTCGTTGGCCATCGCCATGATCATCCCGCCGGCCGCCGACAGGAGCATGAGGACGTAGTACTCGGGCCCGTCCAGGCCCTCGCGTCGCAGGTACGAGTCGCTGACCAGGGCGGCCAGGATCACGGCGGCGCAGATCACCACCGTCAGGAAGACGGCGAAGTGGTCGACGGCGACGGCACCCGGCCACCGCGCGTCGACGGCCCCTCGTCCCCGACCCGTTGCCAGAGGTAGACGGCGGCGGCGATCCCGGCGGCCGCGGTCAGCACCGTGAAGGCGGCGTGGAAGCCCGGAACAGTCGCTGCTTCATCAGCGACGAGAACAGGACCAGCAGCACGGCGCCCGACGGTCAGGACCACCAGCGGCAGCAGGGCCGACCACGCGATGTCCGGCGTGTCGACCGGCTCCGGCGCGTCGAGCTGGGCGAGGAGGGCGATCATCCGTGCGCCTCCGCCTCGGCGCCCTCGTCGGTCTCGTCGCTGGTCGGCTCGCGTTCCTCGGCCACGTCAGGCTGCCGGTAGTCCGTGAACTCCTCGATGTGCTCGATCAGCTCGTCCACCGCGGGCTCGATGCGCTCCAGCACGGGCTTGGGGTAGATGCCGAGGAAGAAGATGCCCGCCAGCAGCGGCAGCCATGCAGAGCAGCTCCCACCGGTTCATGTCCGGCATCTCGGCGTTCTCGCCCTCGGCCGGGCCGTGGAAGACCCGCTGGTAGGCCCAGAGCAGGTAGAGGGCGGCGAAGATCACGCCGGCGGCGCCGACGACGGCCCACCACTCGCGGGTGAGGAACGAGCCGACCAGGATCAGGAACTCGCCGACGAAGCCGTTCAGCCCGGGCAGGCCGATCGAGCTGAGCATGACGACGGTGAAGACGAAGGCCATCAGCGGGGCGGCCTTCTGGAGACCGCCGAAGGCGGCGATCTCCCGGGTGTGGCGGCGCTCGTAGATCATGCCGACCAGGAGGAAGAGGGCGCCGGTCGACAGCCCGTGGTTGACCATCTGCAGGACCGAGCCCTGCAGGCCCTGGGTCGTGAAGGCGAAGGTGCCCAGCACGATGAAGCCGAGGTGGGCCACCGACGAGTAGGCCACCAGCCGCTTCAGGTCCTTCTGGACCGTCGCCACGACGGCGGCGTAGAGGATGCCGATCACGCCCGAGCGTGACCATGAGGGGGGCGAAGTAGACCGACGCCTCGGGGAACAGGTACAGCCCGAAGCGCAGGAAGCCGTAGGTCCCCAGCTTCAGCATGACCCCGGCCAGGATCACCGAGCCGGCCGTCGGTGCCTCGGTGTGGGCGTCGGGCAGCCAGGTGTGCAGCGGGAACAGCGGGATCTTCACCGAGAAGGCCACGGCGAAGGCCAGGAAGATCCACCGGCCGGTGTTCACGGCCAACGACTGGCTCTCGGCCAACGTGACCAGGTCGAAGGTGACGGCGTTGCCGGTCTCGCGGGCGGTCAGGATGACCAGGCTCAGGATGCCGACCAGCATCAGGGCCGAGCCGAGCATCGTGTAGAGGAAGAACTTGAGGGCGGCGTACACCTGCCGGCCGTGGCCCCAGCCCCCGATGAGGAAGTACATCGGCACCAGCACGATCTCGAACATCACGAAGAAGAGGAAGAGGTCGAGGGCGAGGAACGTGCCCGAGGCACCCCGCCTCGAGCAGCAGCAGCCAGGCGTAGTACGGCTTGGCGTCGTGGCCCGGGTCGGTCGCCAGCAGGGCGATCGGGAACAGGACCAGGGTCAGGACGACGAGGAACAGCGAGATGCCGTCGACGCCCAGGTGCCACGAGATCCCGAGGTCGGCGATCCACGCGTGTTGTCGACGAACTGGAAGCCGGCGTCGCCCAGTCTGGAACTCGACCAGCATCCAGCCCCCGACGGCGGCGGCGGCGACCGAGCTGAGCGACGGCCGTGCCCTTGACCAGCTCCTCGCGGGCGCGGGGCAGGCAGGCGACGAACAGCGCACCGGCCGCGGGCAGCAGCACGAGCACGCTCAGGACCGGGAACCCGAAGTCGCTGCTCACAGGCCGATCCGGGATCACGACGTAGATCAGCAGGGCGACCGTGCCGAGGGCGATGCCGAGGGCGTAGTTGCGGACGTAGCCGGTCTGCAGCACGCGCAGGCGGGAACCGGCGTCCTTGACCACCGCACCGGTGCCGTTGACGGCCCCGTCGATGACGACCCGGTCGAAGGTGGCGGTCGCCTCGAAGGCGGCCTCACCGGGGCCGTCGACCACCTTCGCCATGGTCTCGTCGATGTACCAGCCGTGAGCCAGCACCTCGGGCTCGACCACCGGCAGGCGCTTGCGGAGGTACACGAAGTAGGCAACGGCCGCACCGGTGACGGCCGCGAGCGTGGCGATGACGGCGAGGACGACCTGGGTGGTCCCGCTGAGCGTCAGGTGGGCCTCGGCCTCGTGCACCACCGGCTCCAGCCAGTTCTCGAAGAGCTTCGTCTCGTCGCTGAACGGCGTGTTGATGAGCCCGGCGATGAACGTCGGGATCGCCAGCAGCACCAGCGGGACGGTCATGGTCCACGGCGACTCGTGGGGCTCGAAGTCCCCGTGCTCGTCGTGCTCGTCCTCGCCGACGGCCGACTCGGCCGACTCCTCCTCGCCCAGGTGCTCCTCGTCGTCCGTGCGGACGGGGTCGTTCCAGCGCGGGTCGCCGAAGAAGACCATGAAGACCTGGCGGCTCATGTAGAAGGCGGTCAGCAGGGCCGTGACCAGGCCCAGCGCCCACAGCACAGGGTTCTTGTCGTAGGCGAAGGCCAGGATCTCGTCCTTCGACCAGAAGCCGGAGAACGGGCGGGATGCCGGCGATGGCCAGCCACCCGACGATGAACGTCGCCGCCGTGATCGGCAGGAACTTCCGCAGGCCACCCATGCGCCGCATGTCCTGTTCGTCGTGCATGCCGTGGATGACCGAGCCCGAGCCCAGGAACAGCAGGGCCTTGAAGAAGGCGTGCGTGACCACGTGGAACAGGGCGGCGACGTAGGCGCCGGAGCCGATGGCCAGGAACGTGTACCCCAGCTGGCTGATCGTGGAGTACGCCAGCACCTTCTTGATGTCGTTCTGGGCCACGGCGATGGTGGCCATCAGCAGGGCGGTGCCCACACCGACCCAGGCGATGAGGTCCGGCACCCAGTCGCTGGACGCGGCGATGACCGGGTTCACCCGGATCATCAGGAAGACCCCGGCGGTGACCATCGTGGCGGCGTGGATCAGGGCCGACACGGGGGTCGGGCCGGCCATGGCGTCCGGCAACCAAACGAACAGCGGGAACTGCGCCGACTTGCCGATGGCGCCGATGAACAGCAGCACGGCGATGGCCGTGGCCGTCGTCGTCGCCATGGTCGCGGCGTCCTCGTTGAGCACGGCGTAGTTCAGCGAGCCCACCGTGGCGAACACGAAGAACATGGCGACGAGGAAGCCCCAGTCGCCGATGCGGTTGGTGACGAACGCCTTCTTGCCCGCCACGGCGTTCGGCATCTCGGAGAACCAGAACGAGATGAGCTGGTAGGAGCACAGCCCCACGCCCTCCCACCCGAGGAAGGTGAGGAGCAGGCTGTCGCCCAGCACCAGCACGAGCATGAAGAAGACGAACAGGTTGAGCAGGGCGAAGTACCGGGCGAAGTCCTTGTCGCCGTGCATGTACCCGATCGAGTACAGGTGGATCAGCGCACCGACCCCGGTGACGAACAGCGCCATCGTCACCGACAGCGGGTCGACCAGGAACCCGATGTCGACGTGCAGGCCGCCCGACGGGCAGCCACTCGAAGAGCACGTAGCTGAACGACCGCTCCTCTCCGGACCGATCGAGCAGGCCGATGTACACGGCGACGGTGGCGGCGAACGAGCCGGCCATCAGGAGGGTGGCCAGCCAGCCGGCCAGGGGCTCGCCGATGCGGCGGCCGAACAGCGTCAGGACGACGAAGCCGGCCAGCGGCAGGGCGGGGATCAACCAGACGAGCTCGAGCATCTCAGCCCTTGAGCACCGAGACGTCGTCGGCCGTGGCGCCCGGGCGCCGGCGCAGGATGGCCACGATCAGGGCGAGGCCGATCACGACCTCGGCGGCGGCCACCACCAGGACGAAGAAGACGGACGCCTGGCCCCCGAGGTCGCCCAGCTCGCTGCCGAAGGCCACGAAGGTGAGGTTGACGGCGTTGAGCATCAGCTCGACGCACATGAACATGACCAGCGGGTTGCGGCGGACGAGCAGGCCGACGCCGCCGATCGAGAAGAGCATCGCGCCCAGCACGAGGTACCAGGTGGTGGTGACCTCCATCAGCCGTCGTCCTCGGCCAGCTCGGCCTTCGTCGGGCGCCGGGCCAGGACCACGGCGCCGACCACGGCGATGGTCAGCAGCAGCGAGGTGATCTCGAACGCGAACACGTAGTCGCTGAACAGGACCCGGGCGAGCTGCTCCACGTTGGGCCGGCCGTCGAAGCCGGCCACGCCCTCGCCGCCGGTCACGGGGTCCTCGGCGCCGATCAGCACCACCAGCAGCAGGCCGAGGGTGGCCAGACCGCCGACGATGGCCAGCGGGCGCTGGCCGGGCAGCGGGTCGACGCGCAGCGAATCGGCCTTGTCGACCCCCAGCAGCATGATGACGAACAGGAACAGGACGACGATGGCGCCCGCGTAGACGATGACCTGCACGGCGGCGAGCAGGTGGGCCTCCTGGGCCACGAACAGCACGGCGACGCCGAACAGGGTGGCCACCAGCGACAGCGCCGAGTGGACCGGGTTGCGGTAGGCGATGACGCCCACGGCCCCACCCAACACGATGGCCGCGGCGACGAGGAAGACGGCGGTCTCCACGGGTCAGTCGGCCTCCTGGGCCTCGGTCTCGGCGGTCGCCGACTGGCCCTGCTCCGGGTCCCGGACGCCGTAGCCCAGCTCGCCGGACCACGACACGACGCCCTCGTAGGCGGCGCTGCCGGACGGGGCGGTCGCCCGCATCCAGGCGGACGTGAAGAGGTCCTCGCCCTCCCGCCAGTCCTCCCAGGGGAGCTGCTTCGGCTTGCCGTCGTCGTCCACCAGCAGCTCGTCGCGGGTGTAGATGGCATCGGCCCGGTTGCTGAACGAGAACTCGAAGAGCTTCGACTCGGTGATGGCCTCGGTGGGGCACGCCTCCACGCACAGGTCGCAGTGGATGCAGCGCAGGTAGTTGATCTCGTAGATGAAGCCCCAGCGCTCACCGGGCGAGACCGGGTCGTCCGGCGGGTTGTCGGCGCCGCGCACGTAGATGCAGCGGGCCGGGCACACGCCGGCGCAGAGCTCGCACCCGATGCACTTCTCCATGCCGTCCTCGTACCGGTTCAGCACGTGGCGGCCGTGGAGGCGCACCGGCTTGGGCGCCTTCTCCTCGGGGTACGGGGCAGTGACCCGGTCCTCGAAGAGCTTCTTGAACGTGACGACGAACCCGTCGAGGTAACCCATCAGTCGAACACCTCCATGCCGCCGGCAGCGGCCCGCTCCTCACGGGCGGCGCTGATGGCCCGCGCCAGCAGCCCGTAACCCAGGAGCATGACGGCGAAGGCGGCGGCGATCGGCACGGCGATCTCCGGGAAGTCCCAGCCGCGGTCCCGGGCGATGCGGATGACCGCCAGCAGCAGCAGCCAGCCGAGGGCCAGCGGGATCATGGCCTTCCACCCGAGATCCATCAGCTGGTCGTACCGGAACCGGGGCAGCGTGGCCCGGAACCACACGAACACGAAGAGGAAGATGAAGACCTTCGCGAAGAACCAGATCGGACCCCACATCAGGTCCGGGCCGAACAGGGTCGGACCGGCCGGGCCGCCGAGGAAGAGGGTCACGATGATCGCCGACATGGTGATCACGTTCATGAACTCGGCCAGGAAGAACAGGGCGAAGCGGATCGAGCTGTACTCGGTGTGGAACCCACCCACGATCTCCTGCTCGGCCTCGACCAGGTCGAACGGGGGCCGGTTCAGCTCGGCGGTGCCCGCCAGCAGGAAGACGAAGAACGGGATCACGCCGGAGGCGAGGATGTTCCAGTCGCCGAGCGAGTCGGCCTGGCCGTTCACGATGGCGTGGGTGGAGAGGCTGCCGGTGAGCAGGATCACGGCGGCCACCGAGAGCCCGAGCGCGGCCTCGTAGGAGACCATCTGGGCGGTGGCCCGGACGGAGCCGAGCAGCGGGTACTTCGAGCCCGACGACCAGCCGGCCAGCATCACGCCGTAGACGGCGATCGAGGAGAGGGCCAGGAAGAGCAGGATCCCGACCGGCGGGTCGGCCACCTGCAGGAACGTCTCGTGGCCGAAGATCGAGACCAGGCCCTCGTCGTCGCCCTTGAAGTTGCCCCCGATGGGCACGATGCAGAAGACGACGAACGCGGGGATGATCGACAGGTACGGCGCGAGGCGGAACACCCCGAGGTCGGCCCGGATCGGCTTCAGGTCCTCCTTGAAGAAGAACTTCACGCCGTCGGCGAAGGTCTGGAACAGCCCCCATGGGCCGGCGATGTTCGGCCCGATGCGGTTCTGCATGTCGCTGATGAGCTTGCGCTCGAACCAGATCATGAACATCACGGCCACGAGCAGGAAGACGAAGGCCACGACGACCTTCAGCAGGACGACGCCCACGTCGCCGCCGGTGATCTCGCCGGTGAGGAGCGGATCCATCAGAGGTGCTCCACCCGGACGTCGGTGACGGGCTCGCCGCCGCTGATCAGGTCACCGCCCGAACCACCCGGCGCGTTGAAGGGGATGACGGCGCTGTCCCGGGGCACGCCGGGGTCGGAGGTGGCGGCCACGGTGATCGACCCGCGGGCCGAGCTCACCTTGACCGGGGTGCCGTCCTCGATGCCGAGGCGGTCGAAGTCGTGCGGGTTGAGGCGAACCGTGGCGGGCCGGGCCAGCTTGGCGATGGTCGGCGCCCGCTGCACCATCGTGGCCTCGTCGTACATCGTGCGCCCCGAGGTCAGCCGCAGCGAGTAGCTGTCGGCGACCGGCAGGTGCACGGCGGGCACGGCGGCCGGGGTGACCGAGCTGCCCTCCACGAGAACGCCGTTGCCACCCGCCTGCACCATGCGGGACACGAGGTCGGCGTAGGCCGGCGCCACGTTCCCGATCTCCGCCTGCAGGTCCTCGACCGAGCTGACGCCGAAGTCGGTGCCCAGCCGGTCGGCGAGGTCGACGGCGATGATCCAGTCCTCCCGGGCGGTGCCGGGGGCGGTGACCCGGCGGGCCAGTGAGTTGACCCGACCCTCGAGGTTGGTCGTGGTCCCGTCCACCTCGGCGTAGCCGGCAGCCGGGAGCACCACGTCGGCCTGCTCGACCGACACGGTGGGGAAGGTGTCGACGGCGATGATCGTCCCCACGCCGTCGAGGGCGCGCCGAGCCAGGTCCCTGTCGGGGTGGTCCTGCAGCGGGTCGGCGCCCAGGAGCACGAGGACATCCAGCTTCCCGTCGGCGGCGGCCCGGAGGATGCCATCGGCGTCGAGGCCCTTGGCGCTGGGCACCGAGGGCCACGCCGAGGCGAAGGCCTCGCCGGCGTCGTCGAGCGTGACCCGCCCGGGCAGCAGGCCGGGGGCCAGGCCCATGTCCAGCGCGCCGTGCACGTTGCCGCGCCGCAGGGCGGAGAGGAAGGTGACCCGGTCACCGAGGGCGGCCAGCAGGCCCGCGGCGCGGGCGACGTGGGCGGCGGGCTCGGCCAGCGACGGGCGGCCCAGGACGACGACCACGGGGCCGTCGCCCAGGTGCCCGGCGTCGACGACGGCCTTGACGGCGTCGGCGGCGCCCCCGGGGCCGTGGAGCTCGGTGTGCGTGGCGTAGCGGGTGAGGCCGGTGGTGGCCGGCGTGACCTCGACCAGGCGCACCCCGTCGTTCACGGCGGCGTGGCGGAGACGCAGGTACAGGACCGGCAGCTCCTCCTTCACGTCCGGGCCGAGGAGGACGACCGTGGTGCCCGGCGCGCAGGCCTGGTCGATGGTGGCCCTCGGCAGACCGAGGACCAGGTCGGCGGGCAGCCCGTCGCCCAGCTGGGCGTCCACGTTGTCGGTGCCGATGACGCCCTTGGCCAGCTTGGCCCACGCGTAGGCCGACTCGTTGGTGAGCCGGGCGCCGCCGAGGACGGCGACGCGGTCCGACGCCGCCGACTTCAGGGCGTCGGCTGCCGCGGTCAGCGCCTCGGACCAGCGGGAGGTGGTCAGGCCGCTGCCGCCGGGCGTGCGCACCAGCGGCGTGTCCAGGCGCTCGGGACTGTTGACGTACGAGTGGTCGAAGCGCCCCCGGTCGCAGAGCCAGCCCCAGTTCACCGGGTCCACGTCCACACCGCTCTTGCGCAGCAGGTCGTCGCGGGAGGTCTGTAGGGCGACCCGACAGCCCACCGAGCACGACGTGCAGGTGGACTCGGCGTTGGCCAGGTCCCACGGGCGGGCCCGGAACCGGAACGGCTCGGCCGTGAGGGCGCCGACCGGGCAGATCTGGATGGTGTTGCCGCTGAAGTACGACGAGAAGGGCTCGTCGGGGAACGTGTTGACCTGGGTCGTCGGCCCCCCGCCCGATGAACGAGATCAGCGGGTCGCCCGCCACCTCGTCGGCGAAACGGGTGCAGCGGTCGCAGAGGATGCAGCGCTCGCGGTCCATCAGCACCAGGTCGCTCAGCGGGATGGGCTTGGCGTAGTGGCGCTTCTCCTCGACGAAGCGGCTCTCGCCCGGCCCGTAGGCCAGCGTCTGGTCCTGCAGTGGGCACTCGCCACCCTTGTCGCAGACCGGGCAGTCCAGCGGGTGGTTGATGAGGAGGAACTCCAGGATCCCGTCCTGGGCCTTCGTGGTGGCGTCGCTCCGGGTGTCGACGACCATGTCGGGCGCCACCTCGATCATGCAGGCGGGCTGCAGGGCGGGGCCGCGGCCGGTGTCGATGTCGACGACGCACATCCGGCACATGCCGACCGACGCCATGCGGGGGTGGTAGCAGAAGCGTGGGATGTAGGAGCCGGCTCGCTCGGCCACGGCGATGACCAGCTCGCCCTTCTTGGCCGGGACCTCCTGGCCGTCGACCGTGATGACGACGCTGTCGTCCTCGGGGGTGGCGGCGTCAGACACCGGCGCCGTCCTTCGGACGGATGCTCACCGGCACCGTGGTCGACGTCGGCTCGGCCTTGGCGATGTAGGCCTCGTACTCGTCCCGGAACTTGTCGAGCGTGGAGATGATCGGCGACACCACCGACGGGCCCAGCGGGCAGATGGTGGTCATGCGAGGGCGGCCAGGCCAGGCCGGGGCTGATGTTGTCGCACACGTCCCGCAGCAGGTCGAGGTCCTGCGGGCGGCCGTAGCCGTCGAGGATGCGGCGCATGATCTTCTCCAACCAGTTCGTGCCCTCGCGGCACGGCGTGCACTTGCCGCAGGACTCGTTGGAGAAGAAGCGGACGACCCGCCACGCGGCCTTGACCGCGTCCGTGGTCTCGTCCATCACGACGACCGCGCCGGAGCCCATCATCGAACCCGCCCTGCCCACGGCGCCCGTCTCCAAAGGCAGGTCGAGGTGCTCGTGGAAGAACCACGGGGCCGAGGCCCCGCCCGGGATGAAGCACTTGAGGGCCCGGTCCTGGCGGATGCCGCCGCCGTACTCGGGGGCGTAGAGCAGGTCCCGGTAGGTGGTGGTGCCGAACTCGACCTCGTAGATGCCCGGCTGCTCCACGTGGCCGGAGACGGCGAACAGGCGGGTCCCCCGACTGGTCTCGGCCCCCAGCTCGGCGAACTTCTCGCCGCCGTTGAGCACGATCCACGGGAGGTTGGCGACCGTCTCGATGTTGTTGACGATCGTGGGCTGCAGGTACAGGCCCTTGGCGGCCGGGAAGAACGGCGGCTTGAGGCGGGGCATGCCCCGGTTGCCCTCGAGGCTCTCGATCAGCCCGGTCTCCTCGCCCACGATGTAGGCGCCGGCCCCCCAGTGGAGGACGACGTCGCAGGAGAACCGGGAGCCGACGATGTTCTTCCCGATGAAGCCCTTGGCGTACGCGTCGTTGAGGGCGTTGGCCAGCCGCTCCTGGGCCAGGGCCATCTCGCCCCGGACATAGAGGAAGACCTGGGCGGCGCCCACCGCGTAGGCGCAGATCAGGGCGCCCTCGATGATCTGGTGCGGGTCCCGCTCCATGAGGGCCCGGTCCTTGTACGTACCGGGCTCGCTCTCGTCGCCGTTGATGACGACGTAGCGCGGCCAGACCCCGGGTGGGCAGAAGCCCCACTTGACACCGGCGGGGAAGCCCGCCCCGCCGCGGCCGAGCAGGCTGGCGGTCTTGACCTCTTCGACGATCTCCTGCGGGGGTCGGGTGACGGCGGCCCGCAGCCCCTGGTAGCCACCCGTGCGCTCGTAGCCGGCCAGGGTGAAGGCGTCGTCTTGGCCGAAACGGCCGCTGACGATCGGCTCGAAGGTGCCCACGGCCACGTCAGCCACCTCCCTCGGCCGACGCCATCCAGACCGGCTCCCGGCCCTCGTCGGGGCGAGCCACGCCGGCGGCGCGGTCGGCCGGGATGTGCTGGCGGATGCGGTGCAGCGTGCCGTGGGGCGGGATGTCGCCGTCGAGGCGCCCGGCCCGGAGGTCCTCCAGCAGCTGGTCGACGTCGGCGGGCACGAGGTCGGTGAAGTAGCGGTAGTTCACCTGCAGGCAGGGGGCCTCGGTGCAGGCGGCCTGGCACTCCACGTCCTCCAGGGTGAACAGGCCGTCGGCGGTGGTGTTGCCCGCCTTGACGTCGAGCACCTCCTCGGCGTGCTCCAGCAGCTCGAAGCCGCCCCGGAGCATGCAGGAGATGTCGGTGCAGACGTTCACCACGTACTTCCCGACCGGGTGCAGCTTGAACATCTCGTAGAACGAGCACGTGCCCAGGACCTCGGCCGGAGTCATGTCCAACAGCTCGCCGAGGTGCGCCATGGCGTCCTCGGTCACGTAACCGTCCTGCTCCTGGGCCAGGTGCAGCAGCGGGATGAGCGCCGACCGCGGCCGCGGATACCGCCCGATGATCTCCCGGGCCAGATCGGTGTTCTCGCGGGTGAGGCGGGGCATCGCTAGGGCTTCTTCACCTGTCGACCTCGCCCATGATCGGGTCGACGCTGGAGATGACGGCGACGGCGTCGGCCATGAGGCCGCCGCGCATCATGTGCGGGAGGGTCTGGAGGTTCACGAAGCTCGGGCCTCGGACGCGCAGTCGGTACGGCTTCGCTCCGCCATCGGAGACGATGTAGCACCCCAGCTCCCCGCGGGGCGATTCCACGGCGGCGTAGGTCTCCCCCACCGGGACCTGGAAGCCCTCGGTGAAGAGCTTGAAGTGGTGGATCAACGCCTCCATCGACTCGTCGATGCGGGCCCGGGGCGGGGGCGTGACCTTCTTGTCCTGCACCCGGTAGTCGCCGGCGGGCATCTTGTCGACGATCTGGCGCACGATGCGGATGGACTCGCGCACCTCGTTGAGGCGGATGGCGTAGCGGTCGAAGGCATCGCCGTAGCTGCCCACGACGATGTCGAAGTCGAGCTCGTCGTAGGCCAGGTAGGGCTCGTCCCGGCGCAGGTCCCAGGCGTACCCGGTGGAGCGCAGGATCGGTCCCGTGGCACCGAGCGCCAGCGCCTCGTCGGCGGTGATGACCCCGACACCCTGCAGGCGCTCCCGCCAGATGGGCTGGCCGGTCATCAGGACGTCGTACTCCTCGAGCCGCGGTGGGATGAGGTCGCAGAGCTCGAGCGTCCGCTCCTGCCAGCCGTCGGGCAGGTCGGCGGCCACGCCGCCCGGGCGGACGAAGTTGTGGTTCATCCGCAGGCCGGTGACGAACTCGAAGAAGCGCAGCACCTCCTCCCGCTCCCGCCAGCCGTAGAGCATCATCGACACGGCGCCGATGTCCATGCCGTTGGTGGCCAGGAAGAGGAGGTGGCTGGAGATCCGGTTCATCTCGCACAGGAGCATCCGGATCCAGGTGGCCCGCTCGGGGATCTCGACCCCGAGCAGCCGCTCGACCGCCAGCGAGTACGCCAGCTCGTTGAAGATCGGCGAGGCGTAGTCCATGCGGGTGACGTTGGTGCCGCCCTGCAGGTAGGTCAGGGTCTCGCCCGTCTTCTCCATGCCGGTGTGCAGGTAGCCGATGATCGGCTTCGTCCGCAGCACGGTCTCACCCTGGAGCTCCAGCATGAGCCGCAGCACGCCGTGGGTCGACGGGTGCTGGGGACCCATGTTGATGATCATCGACTCGCCCTCGTCGGCGGTCGTGTCGGCCAGCGAGGCGGCCTCGGCTTCGGACAGGCGGAGGACGGCGCCCATCTCCCGGAGCCGGTCGGCGCCGGCGACCGAGCTCAGGCCCTGGCTCTCCTCGGAGGTCTGAGCGATCAGCTCGGCCGAGGTGTCGGGGTCGAGGCCGGTGGCGGCCGCCGCCTGCTCGAGGTCGGCGGCCTCGGTCTCCTTCGGGGTGCCACGGTCCACGTCGGTCACGACCGCTCCTCCTTGCCCGCCCCCTTGAACTGCACGGGGATGGCCCCGACCGCGTAGTCCTTGCGCAGCGGGTGGCCGTCCCAGTCCTCGGGCATCAGGATCCGGGTCAGGTCCGGGTGCCCGTCGAAGGTGATGCCGAACATGTCGAAGACCTCCCGCTCGAGGGCGTCGGCCCCCGGGTGGATGTCGACGATCGACGGCACGGTGGGGTCACCCGCCGGCACCTGCACCCGCAGCCGGACCCGGCGCCGCTGCTCGTGGTCCAGGAACGAGGCCACCAGCTCGAAGCGCTCGCCGGTGACACCGTTCGCGATCGACCGGTGGGGGTGGGCCAGGTAGTCGACGGCCGTGACGTCGATGCACACCAGGTAGCCCTCGTCGTGGAGGGCCTCGACCACGCCGTGGTACTCCTCGCGCGAGGGGTGCAGGACCTCCTGGCCGAGCGAGTCGGTCACCGGCACGCCGTGGCGGGTCGTCTCCTCGACGACCGTGCTGTCGGCCGTGTCGTCGACCGTCTCGTCGGCCGTGTCACTCACGAATCAGTCCTTGGTGGTGGGCTTCAGGAGCTTGACCGCACCGGTGTCGGTCTGCCCGTCGAGCTGGGTGACCTCGATGCCCGCGCCCCCGCCCGTTGCCTCCCGCCGCTGCGTCAGCTCTCCGGAGCGGATCTGGGCGTGGAGGGTGAGGATGGCGTGCATCAGCGTCTGGGGACCGGGCGGGCAGCCGGGGGCGTAGACGTCCACCGGGACCACCTGGTCGACCCCCTGCACCAGCGCGTAGTTGTTGAACATCCCGCCGGTGGAAGCACACACGCCCATCGAGATGACCCACTTGGGCTCCATCATCTGGTCGTGGATCTGGCGCAGGACCGGGGCCATCTTCTGGCTGACCCGGCCGGCCACGATCATCAGGTCCGCCTGGCGGGGGGAGGCCCGGAAGACCTCCATGCCGTAGCGGGCCAGGTCGTAGTGGGCACCGCCCGTGCCCATCATCTCGAGGGCGCAGCAGGCCAGGCCGAAGGTGGCGGGCATCACGCTGCGGGCCCGAGCCCACTTCACCAGCTCCTCGAGGGTGCCGGTGACGATGTTGTGGCTCAGGCCCTCGAGACCCTTGTCGAGGAGCCCGTCCTCCTGGCGCGGCGACATCAGGCAGCCACCTCCTCACCCTCGGGCTCACGGCCCTCCAGCCCCACCCGCTTGACGGTCGACGTGCTCGTGCGGTCGGCGCCGACCATGCCGAGGGCGTCCACGATGCGCTTGGCCGGGCCCCAGTCGAGGGCGCCCTTGCTCACCAGGTAGAGGAACGACTCGAAGACGAGGGCGGCGAAGATCACCATGGCCCAGAGCCCGAAGGCCCCCAGGTCCCGGAACACGACGGCCCAGGGGATGAAGAAGATGATCTCGATGTCGAAGACGATGAAGATCATCGCCACCAGGAAGAACTTCACGGGGAAGCGCTCGGGCGGCTCGCGGCTGGGCACGATGCCGCACTCGTAGGGGGCCTCCTTCGCCGGCGTCTCCAGCCGGGGCGCCAGGAGGCGCGAGACCAGGATGCTCAGGATCGCGAAGAGGAAGGCCAGCACACCGAGGGCGAGCACCGGCAGGTACTGGCCCATCGCTCAGCTCCCCGTCGTGGCGTTGAGGGACTGGGCCCGCTTGTCCCGGTTGTGCAGGGTGTAGCAGGTCAGCGCGAACAGCGCGCCGAAGACGAAGGTCAGGACGGCAGGCGGGAGGCGCCGCGTCCCGAGGTCGCGGACCATGATCACCGAGACGACCGGCTCGTCCGGGTCCGGCGTGGCCGGCAGCGGGGCACTGCCCTCCGGCACCGCCTGCGACTCGGCCGTCTGCACCTGGATCACGACGTACTTCGGCGGGTGCAGCACCGTCAGCGAGTTCGTCACCTTGTTGGTGATCCGGTCCCACAGGCCGTCGCCCTCGCGCTCCGGCTTGCCGCCGGCGACGAAGCCGTCGACCAGGACGTAGTCGGAGGCGTTGGTGTACTTGAGGCCGCCTTCGCCGCTGATCAGGAAGGCGTCGGCGGCGGACTGGGCGTCGCCGATGACGGCCTGGGACAGCACCTCCCAGTCCCCGGGCAGGTCCTCGAGCTCCTGGGTCACCTCCTCGGGCAGGTCGGGCAGCGCGGCGATCTCGCTGAGGGTGGGCACGTCGCCCTCCTCGAACTGCTCAGCCACCTCGGGGTACTCCGCCAGGATGTCCTCCGACGTCGGCAGGTTCTCGGGGACGAGCTCGCGCGCCTCCTCCAACTGCGCCTGGGAGAGGTCGCCGACGTTGACCTCCTCGATCCGCCACGAGGGCAGCGTCCCGATGGAGCCGACCCCGTAGATCCACCAGAACAGGCAGAGCAGCATCAACCAACCGAACAGTCCGGCGAGGGCGACCTGGAACCCGAGGCGGGCGCCGACGTTGGTGCTGAGCAGCAGGTAGACCGAGCCGCACAGGATCGAGGCGGCGACGACGGTGACGATGACGCCGCGGATCTCCGGGTCGTAGGCGATGCCCGCCAGCACGGTGCTCAGGATCCCGCTAGTCACCGAGGTTCCTCTCGTACTCGACAACGGCCTGGATCTGCTCGTCGGTCAGCATCTCGCAGAATCCCGGCATGCGCCCACTCCCCTGCCCGTGGGCGCCGTACAGCTGGCCCTTGAGCGAGCCCTCGCAGACGAAGTCGACCTGCTGCTGGAAGCCGGCAGCACCGCCGGGGAACTGGTCGCGGACGGCCGTCAGGTTCGGGCCCAGGGCGCCGTTGCCGTCGGACTCGGGCTCGCCGTAGGACCAGCCCTGGGTGTGGCAGCGGCCGCAGGAGTACGCGCCACCGGCGAAGCCGTCGTAGAGGCCGAGGTTGAACAGGGCCTCACCCTCGGACTCGAAGTCCCCACTCTCCATCGCCCGCTCGAGGGCGGCGGTGGCCTGGGCCTGCGCCTCCTCGGGGCTGATCTGGATCTCCTCGATGTACGCGATCAGGTTCCCGATCTGCTGGTCGTTGAGGGCGCCACCGCCCTCGATGCCCCAGGCGGGCATCGGCGAGAACGGCCGGCCGTAGACGAGGATGTCGAACAACTCCTCCTCGTCGTAGCGCAGGAGCACGGTGTTCAGGGCCGGCGCCTGCCAGTCGACGGTGGCGACGAAGTCCCCGTTGGCGTCGTTGATCGTGTACGGGGCCACACCGCCGGCGGCCTCCATGCCGCCATGGCAGTCGCTGCACCCCAGGCCACCCTCGGCGGCCGGCGCGAACATCTCCTCGCCGCGGGAGGCGGCGACCCGCTCGAAGGTCTGCTCGGCCCCCTCGTTCCGGCCGGGCTCGCCCAGCCAGTAGAGCGGCAGACCGATCGAGATGAGCACGATGGCGCCGAGGCCGTAGGCCAGGTTCCGGTTGAGGACCTTGCCCTCCAGCACCTCGTCGGGGTGGTACGGCTTGCGGTTGGGCGCCAGCTCGATCTCGGAGCCGGTCTCCTTCCGGGCCGACCGGATGTTGAGGAAGATGTAGGTGACGAAGCCGATCAGCGTCAGGACGACGATGACGTAGCCGGTCGTGGACGCGGTCGAGGCCAGGACGGCCCCAAGCAGAGCGCTCATCCGTGCGTCGAACCCCCGAGGCAGCTGGGGCCCTCGGGCTCCTGGCCCGTGGTGTTGGTGCCGATCGGCGGGCCCTGGATGCGGGTTCCGGTGTCGACCGACAGGACGCCGCCGGACACCTCCATGGCGAAGTGATCCATGCCGCGCGGGGCGGGGCCACCGCGCTTCTCACCGACCTGGTTGTACCGCGAGCCGTGGCACGGGCACTCGAACCACTGCGAGCTCACGCAGGCGGGCACCCGGCAGCCGAGGTGGGGGCAGGTCTGGAACAGGGCGACGACCCCGGCCTCCATGCCGGTCAGCTCGGGGCCGGTGTACACCTGGCGGGCCTTCTCCAGGGCGTCCGTCGGGTACTCGGTGATCCACATGCGGCCCTCGGGCACGTAGAAGAACCCGTCGCCCTCGGCGATGCTCGTCTTGATGTCGTCGATCGGGCCGATCCGGATCTTGGAGCCGAAGCCCTCGCCGGCCTGCGGCCAGATGAACGCGAGCACGGCGCCACCGAAGGCGGCCAGCGAGAAGCCGGTCAGCCCGACGATGGCCCGGTTCAGGAACTGCCGGCGGGTGACGCCCAGCGTCTCGGCGTCCGGCGGGGTGTAGGGCTCGAGCGGGGCGGGCTCGGCAGGCACGAGCTTGCCCGACTGGGCCAGCTTGGCGTCCCGCTCGACGTCGCGGCCGGTCGGCTCCAGCTCGGCGTCCAGCGCCAGGCCCTTGTCCTTCTTCTTGGTCTCGCGGTTGAGGCTGCCCACGGCGGCATCGGTGTCCCGGCGGCGCACGGCGCCCGCGACGAGGACGCCCGCCAGGATGACGAGCACCGGGATGGCGATGGCGATGATGGTTCCGGTGCTCACAGGTCGAAGAAGATCCCTTCGTTCCAGGGGAACACGAAGTTCTGGCCGGGACCTCGGAAGAACGAGCCGATGATCACCAGCACGGCCCAGAACATCAGCTGCACGGTGAAGAGGGAGATGGCGAACTTGCGGTCCTCCGGCTTGTGGCTCGGGTTCCGGTCGATGTACGGGGCGAACATGTAGCCGAGCAGGCCGATCGTCGGGATGGTCACGCCGGCGATCATCGGGTGGAACATCGTCAGCAGCTCCTGGAGGCCCAGGAAGTACCAGGGCGCCTTCGACGGGTTGGGCGTCTGGTTCGGGTTGGCGAGCTCCAGCAGTGGCGCGTTCACGAAGATCGAGAAGAAGAGCAGGAAGGCCGTGATCCCGAGGGCGGCCACGAACTCGATCAGCAGCAGGTGGGGCCAGGTGTGGACCTTGTCCACCGGCGTGGCCTTGACGTCCTGGATGGAGCCCGCCTTGACGACGGTCAGCAGGCGCTGGGTGTGGCCGCCGGGGCCCGTCGGAGCGGCCGCCGCCGGGGCCGTTGCCACCGCGGTGCCGCCACCGCCGGCCGCGGCGGGCGCGGTCTCGGGCGAGCCGCCCTCGGCGCGGGCACGGGCGGCCTTCGAGCGCTCGAGCAGCTCGGAGGGGATGCGGTCGTCGCCGTCGCCGCCGCCCGCGTCGGACGCGCCGGCGTCACCGGCACCGGCGCGCGCAGCCTCGGCCTTGGCCCGGGCCTCTTCGGCCCGCTTCCGGAGGTGTTCGGGGATCTCGACCATCGGTGCTCAGTGCTCCCTACAGAGGTCCGCTGATGCCGCCGTCCTTGCGGACCCGCCAGAAGTGCACCGCCATGAAGATGACGATGACGAAGGGCAGGAAGAGCACGTGGAGCACGTACCACCGCAACAACGTCTCGGAACCGATCTCGGCCCCGCCCAGGAGGGCGAACTTGACCTGGTCGCCGAACACCGGGGTGAAGCCACCCATGTTCGTGCCGACGGTCACGGCCCAGAGGGCGAGCTGGTCCCAGGGCAACAGGTAGCCGGTGAAGGACAGGAGCAGGGTCAGCAGCAGCAGGACCACGCCGATGACCCAGTTGAACTCGCGGGGGGGCTTGTAGGCCCCGTGGTAGAAGACCCGCGCCATGTGGAGGAAGACCGAGATCACCATGAGGTGCGCGGCCCACCGGTGCATGTTCCGCACGAGGAGGCCGAAGGCCACCGACGTGTGCAACGCGGCGATGTCGTCCCACGCCTGCGTGGCCGTGGGGCGGTAGAAGAACATCAGGAAGATCCCCGTCACCGTCAGCAGGATGAAGAGGAAGAAGCTCAGCCCGCCGAGGCAGAGCGTGTAGCTGACCTTGACCGCGTGCCGCTTCACCTTCACCGGGTGGAGGTGGTAGAGGACGCTGTTCATGATGACGTAGGACCGGTTCCGGGGGCTGTCGGTGTAGCCCTTCCGGAAGATCGAGCCGGGACGGAAGATCGAGCTCCAGACCTGGCCGCCCTGGACGTCGTCCAGCTTCTGGCTGACGAGCTGACCGGGGCTCGGTCGCTTCTCCATCGCCTTTGCCACTGTTGGGGGGTGCTCCTTCGTGTCCCTGGTCAGCCGAGGCGCATGCCGTAGGCGTAACCGTGGGTGTTGGTGCGCTGGTGGGCGTCCCCGGTCGGCGCGGGGACGCCGAGCTTGCCCAGGATGATGACGCCGGTGGGGCAGCGATCGACGCACAGCGCGCACCGCGTGCAGACATCGTCGTCGATCGTGAAGATCACGTGGTCCGACGGGTCGAGGCCCGGCTGTTCGGTGCCCATCGACTCGTCGATGGCGTCCGGGGTGACCATGTGGATGCACTTCCACGGGCAGATGTCCACGCAGCCCTCGCACATGATGCACTCGGACTGGTCGATGTGGATGAACTGCTTGGGCTTGACCACCTGGCCGAGCCAGGCGGCGTCGACCTCCTGGAGGACGTAGTCGGCCCGGAACTCCGGCAGCGGGGGGTTGGCGTCGGTGGTGGTCATGCGTCGGCCTTGACCAGCGGACGGCCGTAGTCGGAGGTCGAGGTCTCGACCACGGGCTCGGCCTTGCCCCGGGCCTGCCACTTCGCCCAGACCACGAGCCAGGCGACGACGTACACCACGTGGATGTTCACCACCATGATGTCCCGGAGGGCCGAGTACGGGATGACGAAGGGGAGGTTGTCGAGGATCTCGCCGGGGCCGACGAGGAAGCGGTCGACGGTCCAGCCCAGCTCGGAGTCGGCCCAGAGGATGAACTGGTGGGGCACGACGCCGAAGATCCAGAACAGCGTCCCGAAGACGTAGACGGCGCCGATCATGGACTCGCCCCAGGTGCCCTTCTGCTCGGCCGGCCGGCGGTGCATGTACCAGATGCCCACGCCGAAGAGCAGCACGCTGATGGCGACGGATGCGGAGAACGCAACCACCGGTCTGTCACCTCCTCGCAGTCGGGGTCCCTGGTACCTGATGTCTCGTGAAAGTTTTCACGATCCTCGTCCCAAGGCTACCTGCCAACGGCGGGGTGCTCGCGTCGTTGGTGGGCGACCCGGGAACGTGCCTCGAGGAGTGGTCTAGCACGACGACCTTTCCTCTTACACATCGCGGGAGGAGGGTGGCGCGAGGGCCTCTGGCCCTGCTTGGTACCGCCTCAGGGCGCGGGCCTAGAGTGGCCGTCGGCCCCACCCCTGAGGCTCCACCGGAGGCATGGTGACCGAGGTTCCCGACTATCTGCTCCAGCGCTCGCGTGAGCGCCGCGCCGCGCTCGGACTGGGCGGGGACGAGGGTGGCGGCGCCGTCGCCGCGAGCGGTGATGCGGGGGGCGACGCCCCGGCCACGACCTCCGCGGCGGCCACTCCGGCCGTCGCCACGCCCCAGCCGATCGCCCCCGGTGTGCCCGACCCCGAGCCGGCGCCGCCGAAGCCCAACGTCGAGGCGGCCCTGCGCCGCCGTCGCATCCCGATCTGGGCCCTGCCCGTCGTCGGGCTGCTCCCCGTGTGGGGGTACGTGTACGCCGGCACCCTCGAGCCGCCCACCAGCGACGAGGTGACCGCGCTGGCGGCCGGCGAGGAGGTCTACGGGAACTGCGCCAGCTGCCACGGCGCCGGCGGCGAGGGCATCTCGGGCCCCGCGCTGGACACCGTGGGCGAGATCTTCCCCGACCCCACCACCCACGCCCAGTGGGTCTTCCTCGGCTCCGACGGCTGGCAGACCGAGGTGGGCGCCACCTACGGCGACACCGACAAGCCGGTCAGCGGCGGCATGCCCGCCTGGGGCGGGGACCTCACGCCCGAGGAGCTCATGGAGGTCATCATCTACGAGCGCACCGAGTTCGGCGGGCTGGACCCCGTCGAGGAGGGCCTCGTGGACGAGGAGGGGACCCTCCTCGTCACCTACGACGAGGAGCAGGGCGTCCTCGTCGACATCGCCACGGGCGACCCCGCAGAGATCACCCCGGAGGGCTGAGCCGCCATGGCCACGGACGCCGACGTCCTGGTCGTCGGTGGCGGTCCGGCCGGTGCGGCCTGCGGCTACTGGTTGGCGCTCGCGGGTCACGACGTCCTGGTCCTGGAGCGCAAGGCGTTCCCCCGGGAGAAGACCTGCGGTGACGGGCTGACGCCCCGGGCCGTCCACCAGCTGGACGAGATGGGTCTGTCGGCCGGGCTCACGCAGTACCACCGCTACGAGGGCCTGCGGGCTTTGGCCCACGGCATCACCCTGGAGATGCAGTGGCCCGATCACCCGGTCTTCCCCAGCCATGGCTACGTCGTGCGGCGCCGTGACCTGGACCTGATGGTCGCCGACCACGCCGTGACCGCCGGCGCCCGGCTGCGCACCCAGGCCGAGGCCGTCGCCCCCCTGCTGCGGGACGGGCTGGTGCGGGGCGCGGTCGTGAAGGACCACGGCACCGGTGAGACCGAGGAGGTGCGCGCCCGGTTCGTCGTCGTGGCCGACGGGGCCAACTCCCGCTTCGGTCGGGCCCTCGGCACCAGCCGGGACCGCACCTACCCGCAGGGCATGGCGCTGCGGGGCTACTACGAGAGCCCGATGCACGACGACCCGTGGATCGAGAGCGCGCTGGACATGGTCGACCGCAACGGCGCCTCGCTGCCGGGTTACGGCTGGATCTTCCCGGTGGGCGACGGGACCATCAACGTGGGCGTGGGCCTGCTGTCGACGTTCCGCGACTACCGCGCGATCAACACCAGCCACCTGCTGGACGAGTTCGCCCTCACCGCCCCCGACTACTGGGGCATCGGCCCGGAGACGAAGGTGGGCGAGCCCACCGGCGGCCGGCTGCCGATGGCCGGGTCCGTGTCGCCCAAGGTCGGGCCCAACTGGATCGTGATCGGCGACGCCGCCGGGTCCATCAACCCCTTCAACGGCGAGGGCATCGACTACGCCTACGAGACCGGCCGGATGGCCGCCGGCCTGCTGGACGAGTCCCTCACCGCCGGCGACGCCCGCGCCCTGCTCGGGTACCCACAGCTGCTGGACGACGAGTACGGCCTCTACTTCCGGGTGGCCCGGGCCTTCACCAAGATCATCGGGCGCCCGGCGCTCATGCGGGAGCTGACCCGGGTCGGCATGCACAGCCGGTCGCTCATGGAGTGGGTGCTGCGGATCATGGCCAACCTGCTCCGCGAGGACGAGCTCGGCCCCGCCGAGGCGGCGTACCGGTCGGTGGCCGCCATCGCCCGCCTGGTCCCGGAGCGCCCCGCCGCCTAGAAGGCGCGCTCGCCCCCTCGAACTGGCCTCCGATTCGCCGGTCATAGGCGGCAGATCAGAGGCCAGTTCAGGGATCTCAGCCGGGCCGGACTTGCCCTCGGCTGAGTTGTTAAGTAGACCTAACAAATAATGGTCGGACCAGTTGCCTTCGTCCGGGTGTGCCGGCTCTGCGGCACGCCGGACACGCACTCGCTCTTCGGGCGTCCGGAGATGGTGGACGACGACGACCCGTGGGGGTGCCGCTTCTGCCCGTCGACGGTCTGGTGCCTCGACCGCCTGTCTGCCGGCACGGGGAGGACCCGGTGATCGACGAACGGACCATGGCCGACCTGCGGATGGCGGCGACGCTGGTGCACTCGCTCCCCGGCATCACGCTGCGGCGTGGCCGGTGCCCGGGCCCGCTTCCGGGTGGGCCATGGTGTGGAGGGCAATCCCGAGCCGCTGACCCCGTGTGGGTTCCGGGTCGCCGTCCACCACGCCCATCGCCTGCGGCGGTCGGGTGGTGGCGTCGGCTTCGTCGGCCTGTGCCCGGCCGAGGTCCCCGTGCTCGAGCTGCTGGCCGACGACGGCCACGCCGTGCGTCCGGGCGGCATCTGCGTCGTGGAGGACGCCGAGGGGTACCGCGTGGCGGCCGCGACCGTTCTCCCCCGCGATCGCTGCCACGCCGAGCTGTCCGGCCCCGCCGAGCAGCCGGAGGACGCCGTGCCCCTCGGCCTCCACCGGGACGAGGCCACCGACGTCACCCTCATCCATGCCAGGGCCGAAGACGAGGAGGACCTCGACCTCACCATCCGGGCCGTCGAGGTGGCCCTGGCCCGCTGCGCCGCCGCCGAGCTCCTCGACGAGCTGGCCCCGAGCGCTAGATGATCGGGTCGATCCAGCCGCCGTCGGCCGCGACCAGTTCCGTCGCCTCGTCGGGCCCCCAGGTGCCGGACTCGTAGAACCTCACCGGCGGGGCCTCCTTGATCAGGCGGTCCACGATGCGCCACTGCTCCCGGATCGTGTCGGCCCGGCCGAAGCGGCGCTGGTCACCCTCGAGGGCGTCCTCCAGCAGGCGTCGGTACGCGTCGTGGCGCTGGCCGTAGACCGCCTCGTACTCGACGGCGAGGTCCAGGGGCTCGGCCACCATGCGGTCGCCGGGCTCCTTGGAGAAGAGGTGGAGGACGACGCCGTCGTCGGGGCTGATGCGGAAGCGCAGCCGGTTGGGCTCGGGTGCGGGGCTGTCGGGGTCCACGAACAGCAGCCGGGGCGGCTCGTGGAAGGTGATGACCGCCTCGGTCGCCGTGACCGGTAGCTCCTTGCCGGCCCGGATGAGCCACGGCACGCCCGACCAGCGCCAGGAGTCGATCTCGAAGCGGACGGCGGCGAAGGTCTCGGTGTCGGAGCCGGGTGTCACGCCGGGCTCGTCCACGTAGCCGCGGTACTGGCCCCGGACCAGGTTGGCGGGGTCGATCGTGGCGATCTGGCGGAAGACCTTCACCTTCTCGTCGCGGAGGGCGTCGGCGTCCGGCCCGGTGGGCGGCTCCATGGCCAGCAGGGCCACGATCTGGAGGAGGTGGTTCTGGATGACGTCGCGGACGGCGCCGGCGGTGTCGTAGAAGGCGCCCCGAGTGCCCACGCCGAAGTCCTCGGCCATCGTGAGCTGGACGCTGGAGACGAAGTTCCGGTTCCACACCGGCTCCAGCAGCGAGTTGGCGAAGCGGAAGACCAGCAGGCTCTCGACCGATTCCTTGCCCAGGTAGTGGTCGATGCGGAAGATGTCCTTCTCGTCGAGGCACTGGTGGAGGAGGCCGTTCAGCTCGTCGGCCGACTCGAGGTCCCGCCCGAACGGCTTCTCGATCACCACCCGGGCCCCCTCGACCCGCTCGACGGCCATGAGCCCCTGGAGCACGTCGTCGAACATGGCCGGCGGGATGGCCAGGTAGTAGAGGGGGTGGCCGCAGGCGCTGATGGCCTCGGCCAGCCGCTCGAACGTCGAGCGCTCGCGGTAGTCCCCCCTGACGTAGTGGATGCGCGCCGCCAGCGCCGCCCACAACTCCTCGTCCAGCTCGGTCCTCTCGGCGATCGCCTTGCGGGCGTGCTCCCGCAGGTCGTCGACGCTCCAGTCCCGGGAGGCGACGCCGACCACCGGGGCTTCGGGCGCCAGAGTCCCCGCCTTCGCCATCTCGTACACGGCCGGGAAGATTCGCTTCGCCGCCAGGTCGCCCGTCGCTCCGAAGAGCACGAGACCATCACTGCAGACGGGGTCAGCCATGGTTCGCCGCCACCTCCATCGCGGCGGCCGACGCCAGGTCGGCCACCCTCTCGAGTTCGTCCTTCGTGTGGGCCAGGCCGGGGAACAGCACCTCGTAGGCACCGGGGGCGATGGCGACGCCACGGTCCAGGAGTGCGTGGAAGAAGGCGGCGTAGAGCTTCTCGTCGGTGGCCCGGGCGCCGTCGTAGTCGGTGGGCTCGTCGTCGCCGAAGTAGAGGCCGAGCAGCGGCCCGACCACCGGGACCCGGACGGGCAGGCCGGCCTCGCTGATCACGTCCTGCAGCCAGCCACCGAGCATCTCGGCCCGACCCGCCAGCATGGTGAAGGCAGCGTCGTCCAGCTCGCCCAGCACGGCGAGGCCGGCGGCAGTGGCCAGCGGGTTCCCGGACAGCGTCCCGGCCTGGTACACGGGGCCGTCGGGGGCGAGCACGGCCATGACGTCGGCGCGGCCGCCGACCGCGGCCAGCGGGAGCCCGCCGCCGATCACCTTGCCGAAGCACGAGAGGTCGGGGGTCACCCCGAGCCGGCCCTGGGCCCCGTCGGGGCCGAGGCGGAAGCCGGTGATGACCTCGTCGAAGACCAGCAGTGCGCCGGCGGCGTCGCAGGCGGCCCGCAGCCCCTCGAGGAAGCCGTCGACCGGTGGGACCAGGCCCATGTTGGCGGCGACCGGTTCGACGATGACGCAGGCCACGTCGTCGCCCACCTCGGGCACGACGTTGTAGGGGACGACGAGGGTCTCGGCCACGGCCGACTCGGGCACACCGGCGGAGCCGGGGAGGCCGAGGGTGGCCACCCCGCTGCCCGACCCGGCCAGGAGGGCGTCGCCGTGGCCGTGATAGCAGCCGGCGAACTTGATCACCCGGTCCCGGCCGGTGAAGCCGCGGGCGATGCGGAGGGCGGTCATCGTGGCCTCGGTGCCGCTGTTGACCAGCCGTACCCGATCGACCGACGGCACCCGCTCGACGATCGCTTCGGCCAGCAGCACCTCGCCCTCGGTCGGGGCGCCGTACGAGGTGCCCCGGGCCGCCGCCTGCTGGACGGCCTCGACGACGACCTGATGGCTGTGGCCGAGGATCACCGCGCCGTAGCTCTGGACGAAGTCCGTGTAGCGGCGACCCTCGACGTCCCAGACGTAGGCGCCGTCGGCGCGGGCCACGAAGTAGGGCTCGCCGCCGACCGACCCGAAGGCCCGGACGGGCGAGTCCACGCCGCCGGGGATGACCGCCCGGGCGCGGTCGAACAGGCCGTGGTTCGTGAGAACTGTCACCGCAGTCGCTGGGCGAGCTCGGCGGCGGCGTAGGTGAGCACCATGTCGGCGCCCGCCCGCCGGATGGCCGTCACGTGCTCGGCCAGCACGGCGTCGCCGTCCAGCCAGCCCCGCTCGGCGGCGGCCTTGACCATCGCGTACTCGCCGGACACGTGGTAGGCCGCCAGTGGCACGTCGACCTCGGACCGGGCCCGCGCGATCACGTCCAGGTAGGCCAGCGCGGGTTTGACCATGACCACGTCGGCGCCCTCCTCGATGTCGAGGCGGATCTCCTCCAGCGCCTCCCGGGCGTTGGCCGGGTCCTGCTGGTAGCCCTTGCGGTCGCCGCCGCCCACGATCTCCACGTCGACCGCGTCCCGGAACGGCCCGTACAGGGCGGAGGCGTACTTGGCGGCGTAGGCCAGGATCGCCACGTCCCCGTGGCCGGCCTCGTCCAAGGCCGTCCGGATGGCCCCCACCTGGCCGTCCATCATCCCGGAGGGGGCGACGACGTCGGCCCCGGCGTCGGCCTGGGCCACGGCGGCCAGGCCGTAGCGCTGGATGGTGGCGTCGTTGTCGACCCGGCCGTCGGTGGTGAGCACGCCGCAGTGGCCGTGGTCGGTGTACTCGTCGAGGCAGAGGTCGGGAATGAGGACGACGTCGTCGCCCACGTCGCCCCGCAGGTCCCGGAGGGCGAGCTGGACGATGCCGTCGGGGTTCCAGGCCTCCGAGCCCTCGGAGTCCTTGGTGGCCGGGATGCCGAACACCATGACCGCGGGGATGCCGAGGCCGGCCAGCTCGGCCACCTCCTTGCGCAGGCTCTCGCGGGTGTGCTGCACGACGCCGGGCAGCGACTCGATGGCGACCGGCTCGTCGATCCCCTGCCGCACGAACAGCGGGGCGATCAGGTCGTCGACCGACAGGCGGGTCTCGGCCACCAGCCGCCGCAGGGCGGGGGTCCGCCGCAGGCGCCGCATTCGCCGCTCCGGGAACTGCATCGCCGTCAGGGTACGGCGGAGGTGCCTGGCCCCGCGGTAGAACGAACCCATGAGCGACGCCGACCTCCGCAAGATCGCCGACGACTACTGGGAGGCCCAGATGGAGGCCTCACCGGTGTACGCCACCTTCGTCGGCGACCACCGGTACGACCACCTCATGGACGAAGTGTCCGAGGCGGCAGAGGTCGACCACCTGGAACGGGTGGCGGCCATCGGCCGGCAGGCCGAGGCGATCGACCCCGAGGCGCTGAGCGCGGCCGGGCGGGTGACCCGGGGCCTGCTGCTGGCCGAGGTCGGCAACCTACGCATGCGGGTGGAGCAGAAGCTGGCCGAGCTGGCGTCGGACCAGAACACCGGCGCCCACGCCGACCTCCTGCAGATCGCCCCGCAGACCCAGGCGTCCGACGCCGACTCGGCCCACCGGCTGGTCGAGCGCTACCGCCTGGCCGGCCGCTTCCTGGACCAGGCCGCCGACCGCTTCCGCGCCGGCCTGGCCGCCGACCGCACGCCAGCGGCCATCTGCATCGAGCGCTCCCTCAACCAGGTCGACGGCTACCTGGCCTCGCCGCTGGACAGCGACCCGTTCGTCAACCTGCCCCGCCCACAGGACGATGAGGGCTTCGACGAGGACGCGTGGCGGGCCGACCTGCGGGCGGTCACCGAGGAGGTCATCCGCCCGGCGTTCACCCGCTACCGGGCGGCGCTGGCCGACGAGCTCCAGCCGGTCGCCCGCTCGGACGACGAGCCGGGGCTGTGCCACATCCCGGGGGGCGACGAGGTCTACGCCGACCTCGTCCGCTATCACACGACCACCGACCTGACGCCCCAGGAGCTGCACGACATCGGCGTGGAGGAGATCACCGAACGCCTGCCCGCCGAGTACGCCGAGATCGGGAGCCGGGCCTTCGGCACCACCGACGTGGTCGAGATCTTCGAGCGCCTCCGCACCGACCCCAACCTGCGCTACGGGGACGGCGACGAGATCATGGCCGACGCCGAAGCGGCGTTGGCGCGGGCCAAGGGGGCCATGGGCGACTGGTTCGGTCGCCTACCGGTGTCCGACTGCGCCATCGCCGAGGTGCCCGAGTACCTGGCCGCCGACTCGCCGCCGGCCTACTACTTCCCGCCCGCCGGGGACGGCAGCCGGCCCGGCACCTACTACGTCAACACCCACAACCCGACTGACAAGTCGCGTACCGAGGCGGAGAGCATCGGCTACCACGAGGCCATCCCCGGCCACCACCTCCAGCTGGCCATCGCCGCCGAGCTGACCGACCTCCCGTCGTTCCAGCGCTTCGGCTTCGGCAACACCGCCTACGTCGAGGGCTGGGCCCTCTACACCGAGCGCCTGGCCGACGAGATGGGCCTCTACGGCGGGGACCTCGACCGCATCGGGATGCTGACCGCCGACGCGTGGCGGGCAGGCCGGCTCGTCGTCGACACCGGGCTGCACGCCCTGGGCTGGACCCGCCGCCAGGCCATCGACTTCTTCCTGGAGAACACCCCGCTCGACGAGAACGAGGTGGCGGTGGAGATCGACCGCTACATCGGCATGCCCGGCCAGGCCCTGGCCTACAAGGCGGGTCAGCGCGAGCTGTTCCGGCTACGGGCGCAGGCGAAGGACCAGCTCGGCGACCGCTTCGACATCAAGGGCTTCCACGACGCCGTGCTGGCTCACGGGGCGGTGACGCTGCCGATCCTCTCCGAGCTGGTCGACGACTGGGTGACGTCCGTCGCCGCCCGATCCACCGCCTGATCCACCGCCTGAGGCTCGCCCTGGTTCTCGGCGTACCAGTCGAGGATCACGAAGGTCAGGGCGGGGGCGACCACCCGGAACGAGTTGATGGCCAGGTCGACGACCGTCGCGGTCAGGAACGGCACCAGCAGGGCGAAGGGCAGGGCGATGGTCATCTCGACCGTGCGTCGTCGCCACCAGCGGGCGATGACGTACGCCGCGCTGACCAGCAGCACGAGGGCGAAGAGGCCGTCACCCCAGTTCCCGTGCTCGCTCCAGCCCCGCCGGTACGCGTCGACATAGCCCCAGAGCGGGACCGGGCCGAGCTCCTCCATCTGGCTGGGCGGCCAGCCAAGGCGCCAGCGGGCGTAGATCGCCCAGCCCAGCGCGGCGAGGCCGGGCACGACCAGCAGGGACCAGCGGCGGCGGGCGACACCGGCCATCGGCCAGAGCAGCACGAGGGCGGCCAGCGCGGCACCGCTGATGTCCTTGGCCAGCACCGCGGCCACCCCGGCGGCGACGGCCCAGCCCCACCGGCGACGGTGCACGGCGAGGGCCACGCCGACGAGGGCGGCCAGCGCCAGGGCGTCCGCGAAGTCCATGACCAGGGAGATCGCCACCAGCGGGTTGAGGGCGAAGGCGAGGCCGGCCTTCTCCGGGGCCCCGATCTCCTGGGCCAGGCGGGTGGCCCAGATCGTGCCGGCGACGACGGCGGCCAGGTTGACCACGACCAGGCCCCAGACCAGGGCCTCCTCCCCCAGCAGCCGGAACGGCGCCGCGAGGGTCGGGTAGAGCATCCGCTGGGCGCGGTAGGCGGGTCGGTCGTGCACCTCGGCCAGTCGGTCGCCGTCCAGCAGGAGGGGGTCGCGGGCCTGGAGCCAGTACCCCTGGCCGTCGTGGCCGTCCTCCAGGGGGACGACCAGGTCGTCGCCGAGCACCTCACGGGCGAGGGGCGTGTACTCGCCCTGCTCCCCGAACTTCACGAACCACTCGCCCTGGCCCCCGTACGCGACCGCGCAGAAGAGCACCAGGCCGACGTTGAGGAACACGCCGAGCAGGACGATGCGACGCAGCTCGGTCACCGCTACCCATCGCCCGGCACGGCCCTGGGTTGAGCCGTGCCGGGCGGCGGGGAGATCTCAGACGTAGAAGCTCTGGTCGGCGGCCTGATCCAGGGGCTGGAAGGCGTAGGGGTTGGGATCCCCGCCCTCGATGAACATCGCCAGGATCGACTGGTGCCGGGCCTCGACCCCGCCCACGCTCATCGTCGTCTGCCGCAGCTCGGGGGTGCTCAGCACGCCGACGGCGGACTGGTAGGTCTGCGACGCGATCTCCTCGAGGTCGTGGGCGAACATCAGCACGCCCGCCTGGTCGGAGAGCCCGGCGATGGTGTCGGCGAAGGCGTCGGCCGCCGTCGGGTTGGGGTCGGTGTAGGCCTCGCCGCCGAGGTTCGTGGCGGCGGCGTTGAAGGCGTCGGCGTGCTGCTGGTGCTGGTCCCGGAAGAGCTGGGCGGCGGCGCCGATCTGGGCCTCGATGCCCAGGGCGTCGGCGTTGGCGATCGCCGTGTCGTAGACGCTGATCGCGAAGTTCTCCAGGGAGGCCGCGGTCCGGGCGATGGTGACGTCCATCTCGCCCATGCCGCCGGTGGTGCTCGTCGCCCCTCCCGACGTGGTGGCGGTGGTCCCGGACGAGCCGCTCTCGGCCGACGACGAGTCGTCGTCACCGCAGGCGGCGAGCAGGGCCGTGGCGGCCAGGCCTCCGCCGCCGACGACCAGGAAGCGCCGGCGGTTGAAGCCGCCGAGGAAGGCCTGAGCCTTGGCGTCGGTGGGGGTGTCGTTCGGTTCGGCGAACAGCCGCAGCAGCGAGTCCCGGAACCGGGGCATCGCGTCCTGCTGCTCGCGCTCGACAGCCCGGAGCTGCCGGTCGATCTCGGTGTGGTGGTCGTTCATTGGGGGGTCTGCTCCTCGGTGTCGGAGGCCGGTGTCAGGCGGCCGGGAAGTCGGCCGGGTCGAGCGCGGCGTCGGTGGTCTCGAACGCGGGCATCAGGGTCTCGTCGTCGAGGGGCTTGCCCAGGACGAAGCCGAGGGTGATGGCGTGCTGGGCCTCGACGGGAAGGATCGAGGCCATCGTCTGTGAGGCGGGGATGTCGTCGAGGACCCCGAGGGCGAAGAGGTACGTGGCCGCGGCCGCGTTCTCCACGCCGTAGGCGATCTCGAGGACGGCGGCCTCGTCGGAAGCGTCGGCGATCTGGCCGCCGACCATCTCGAGGAGGCCGGGGTTCGGCTCGATGTCGTCGCGCTGGACGAGGGCGGCGAACCCGTCGCCGTGCTGCTGGTGGTGGTCGGCGAACAGCGTCGCCGCCTCCCCCACCGCCGGCGTGGTGACCTTGCCGCTGTCGGCCGCGGCACCGTAAGCGGCGACGGCGGCGTACTCGACGCTGGCGGCGAAGACGGCGAGGTCCTCGACGCTGGGCGTTCCCTGGGCGGCGGCCGGGGTGACCAGGCGGCCGATGGGGCTGACCACCGACCCGACGGTCAGCAGCGCACCGCCGCCCGCGGCGCCAGCCAGGAACCGGCGACGGCTGGTGCCGGCCCGGCCCGTGCGCAGGTCACCGAAGATGAGCTCGCGGTTGTCCTCGTCGAAGCTCTCCATCCCCTCGCGGTGGATGTCGTCGACCTCCCGCACCATCCGGCGCAGTTGGCCCTCGCTGATCTCCATGGCTTGCTCCTTGGTCGTCGATCTCGTGCGCGGGCCGCTACTCGACCGTGATGGTCCCGGTCATGTAGTTGTGGATCCCGCAGAGGTACGGATACGTGCCCGGCTCGTCGTAGGTGAGCTGGAAGGTGTCGCCCTGGTCCATGGAGGGGCCCTCGTCGGCGCCCAGGTCGCTGTCGTCCTGGATGGCGTGGGGCGAACCGTCCTCGTTGGTCCAGGTGACCGTCGAGCCCGCCGGGACCGTCAGGTCACCGGGCTGGAACGTGAAGTCCGAGATGCTCACCTCGGTCCCGCCGGCGCTCTCGGCCGCCGGGGCCGGCGTCGTGTCGCCGTCGCCCCCCGCCGGGTCGTCGTCCCCGCCGCAGCCGGCGAGGCCGAGGACCGTGATCCCGAGGGTGAGAACCAGCAGGCGTCCCTTCACGCCCGTGCCTACGGAGCCACCCCCGGGCCCGGATGCGCTAGCACTCACCCATGGCAAGCGAAGGACTGCACGAAGCCGACGAGACCCTGAGCGCGGCGACGAAGGACTACCACCGGGCGATCGTCTCGCTGATGGAGGAGCTCGAAGCCGTCGACTGGTACAACCAGCGCGTCGACGCCACCGAGGACGAGGCGCTGGCCAAGGTCCTCGCCCACAACCGCGACGAGGAGAAGGAGCACGCGGCGATGGTGCTGGAGTGGCTCCGGCGGCGCGACCCTGTGCTCGATGCGCACCTGCGGACCTACCTGTTCACCGAGGGCGACATCACGGAGCTGGAGCACGAAGCCGAGGGGGACTGAGGCTCGGCTCAGGGTCGGCGGGCTGCTGGGGGGGCGGCGATCGCCGGCACTTCCCTCGTTCACAGACTTCCCTCGGAAAGCACCGGCACTCGCCGCCGTTCCCTAGCCCTCCGTCTTCGCCTCCAGCAGGTCCTCGAGGTCGGGGATCGTCAGGGCTTCGAGCGAGCTGACCACCATTGCTGCGTTGGTGAAGTCCTGGCCGGTTGTGACGCGGTTGGGGACGGCGACGACCTTCATGCGGGCTCGGGTGGCGGCGACGGTGCCGTGGTGGCTGTCCTCGAGGGCGATGGCTTCGTCGGCGTCGACACCAAGGGATTCGAGAGCGCTGGTGTAGAGCGCAGGGTCGGGCTTCGTGTGTTCGACGTCTTCGCGACAGATGACTGCTCGGAAGTGGTCGGCCAGGCCTCGGCGTTCCAGGTGGCCGTCGACCCAGGCGTGGGGGGAGCTGGAGGCCACGGCCAGCTCCAGGCCGGCAACGTCGGCGGCGGTGATCAGGTCCACGACACCGGGGAGGAGGTCCATGGCCTCGATCTCGGCGTGGTGCTGGGCCTGGCGGGCGGGGACGACGACCTCCCGGTCGATGCCCCGGCCGAGGTCGGCCTCGAGCATCTCGCTCCAGTGGAGGTGGTCGGCGGTGCCCACGATCTCCTGCCAGACCCGCAGCTCGAGATCGAGCCCGTGCTCCTCCCAGACGGCGGCCGCGGTCGAGAAGGCCGACCACTCGGTGTCGAGGATCAGGCCGTCGAAGTCGAAGACCAGCGCCCGGAGGCTCACGCCTCGCCGGCCAGGTGGCTGACGAGGGCGGCGACCAGGCCAGGGACGGAGTGCTCGTCGGCTTCGACGTCGACCGTGAGGCCGGCCTCCTTCGCGGTGGCCGCTGTGATCGGACCGATGCAGGCGACGAGCGGCGGAACGCGGTCGGGGCCGGCCACCTCCAGGAAGCGGGTCACCGTGGACGACGAGGTGAACGTCACGACGTCGGCGGCGGCCGCCGCGTCCAGGGCCGCCGGGGACGGGACGGCAGGAATGGTGCGGTAGGCCTCGACCACGTCCACCTCCCAGCCCTTGGCCCGCAGGCCGTCGGGCAGCGTGTCCCGGGCGACGGCGGCCCGGGCCAGCAGGACCCGGCCGGGCCCGTCGGGGAAGGCCTCCAGCAGGCCCTCGGCCACGAAGCGCTCGGGCACCAGGTCGGCCCGGATGTTGCCCTCGGCCAGGGCAGCGGCGGTGCCCGGCCCGATGGCGGCCACGGCGACGCCGCCGAGGGCCCGGGCGTCGGGGAGGCCGTCGAGCACCCGCCGCGCCCCGTTCGCTGACGTGACGACCAGCCAGTCGTAGGACTGCACCGTCGTCAGGGCCTCGGCCAAGGCGGTCCCGCCGTCGGCAGCGTCCTCGATCTCGATGACCGGGAGCACCACGACCTCGGCACCGGCCTCGCGCAGCTGCTCGGCCAGGACGCTGGCCTGGCCCTCGGGCCGGGTGACGACGACGGTTCGACCGAACAGCGGCCGGGCCGTGAACCACGCGAGGTCCTCGGCCGCCACCTCGCCGACGACGATCGTCGACGGGGCGGCCAGGTCGTGGTCGGCCAGCGTGCCCAGCGTGGCCCGGACCGTGCGCTGCTCGGGGCGGGTGCCCCAGCGCACGGCGGCGGCCGGGGTGTCGGGCGATCGGCCCCCGGCGATCAGGCGGTCGGCGATGGCCCGCAGCCGGGCGACGCCCATGAGGATGACGATGGTCCCGCCGACCTTCGCCACGGCCTCCCAGTCGACCGTCCCCTCCTCACCCGCCGTTGGCTCCTCGTGGCCGGTGACCACGGTGAAGGAGGTCGACGAGTGGCGGAGTGTGACGGGGATCCCGGCGTACGCCGGTGCGGCGATGGCGGAGGTGATGCCGGGCACGACCTCGAAGTCCACGCCCGCCTCGAGCAGGGCGCGGGCCTCCTCGCCGCCCCGGGCGAAGACGAACGGGTCACCGCCCTTGAGGCGGACGACCGTCCGGCCGGACCGGCCGTGCTCGACGAGCAGGCGGTTGATCGCCTCCTGCGGCGTCGACGTCCCGCCCGGCTGCTTGGCCACGCTGATGCGCTCGGCGTGGGCCGGCGCCTGGTCCAGCAGCGCGGCGACCGAGAGCCGGTCGTAGATCACGACGTCGGCCCGGGCCAGCACCTCGGCCCCCTTCACGGTGAGCAGCCCCGGGTCACCCGGCCCGGCGCCCACCAGGTACACGGTCACAGGGCGAGTATCGCCGCACCGCCGGCGTCGTCGAGCAGGAATCGGGCGACGGCCCGGCCCGCCGCCTCGGGATCGTCGCCCCGGACGACGTGGCGGAGCACGACGTGGCCGTCGAGCGACGCGACCATGCCCTCGACCCGGATCCCGGCGCCGTCGGGCACGGCGAAGGCGCCGGCGGGGATGTCGCAGTCGCCCCCGAGCTCGGCCAGGAAGGCCCGCTCGGCCCGCAGCGTGCGGTGGCTGGGCTCGTCGTCGATCACCGCCAGCAGCTCGCGGCGTCGCCTCGTCGTCGGCCCGGCACTCGACGGCGAGGGTCCCCTGGCCCGCCTGAGGCAGGACGATCGTGGGGTCGAGGACCTCGGCCGCCTCGTCGGACCGGCCGAGGCGGTCCAGGGCGGCCACGGCCACGACCACGGCACCGTGCTGGGCGGCGGCCGCCAAGCGCGTGTCCATGTTCCCCCGCAGACCCGTGAACGTCAGGTCCGGCCGGTGGGCGGCCAGCTGTGATCGGCGGCGGGCCGAGCCGGTGGCGATGCGGGCGCCGGGCGGGAGATCGTCGAGCGAGCGACCCACCAGCGCGTCGCGGGGGTCGCCCCGCTCGGGCACGGCGGCGATGACCAGCCCGTCGGGTGTGGTGGAGGGCAGGTCCTTCGCCGAGTGCACGGCCAGGTCGGCCCGGCCGTCGAGCACCGCGGCCTGGACCTCCTTCACGAAGACGCCCTTGCCCCCGATCTCGGACAGCGGGCGGGTCCGGTCGCGATCACCGGTGGTCTGGACGACGACCGCCTCGACCTCGGCCGGGTCGAGGAGGCCGGCGACGTGGTCGGCCTGCCAACGAGCGAGGGGGCTGCCGCGGGTCGCGGCGCGGAGCATGTTGAGCTAGAGGTCGTAGAGCTCGCGCAGCGCCTCCGCCAGGCGCTCCCCCTTGGGGGTGCCGGCGGCGTCCTTGAGCGCCACGGTCGGCGCGTGCAGGACCTTGGCCAAGGCCGCCTTCGTGGCGGCTTCGACGGCGTCCTGCTGCTCGGGGGTCAGGTCGGCCAGGCGGGCCTGCTGGCGGGCCAGCTCGGCCACCCGAAGGGCGTCGGCCTTCTGACGCAGGGCGGCGACCAGGGGGGCGACCTCGCGGGCGGTGGTCTGCTCCTGGAAGCGCTGGACCTCGTCGTCGATGATCGTCCGGACGGCGGCCACCTCGCGGCGGCGCTCGGCCAGGCCGATCTCGGCGTACGCCCGCAGGTCGTCCATGTCCAGCAGGGTCACGCCGGGCAGGGTGCCGGCTGCGGCGTCCACGTCCCGGGGCACGGCGATGTCGACGATCAGCAGCGGACGGTCGGCCCGGGCCTCGACCACGGGCTCCACGTCGGCGTGCTCGAGGATGATCGAGGTGGCCCCGGTGGAGGTCAGCAGCAGGTCGACCTCGGTCAGCGCCCGCGGGAGGTCGTCGAGGTGGATGGCGGTGGCGCCGACGGCGCCGGCCAGCTCGGCGGCTCGGCTCCACGTGCGGTTGGCCACCTGCACGGACGCTCCGGCATCCAGGAGCGAGCGGACCAGGCCCTCGCCCATGTCCCCGGCCCCGACGACCAGGACGGAGCGGTCAGCCAGGCCACCCAGCCGTTCGGCGGCCATGGCCACGGCAGCCTGAGAGACCGACGTGACCTTCTCGCCGATGGCGGTCTCGGTGCGGGCCCGCTTGCCCGCCTCGAGCGCGCTGCGGAAGAGCATGTTGAGCGTGGCCCCGGCGGCCTTCTCGTCCCGGGCCCGCTCCCAGGCGGTCCGGACCTGGCCGAGGATCTCGCTCTCGCCGAGCACGGCGGAGTCCAGGCCGGCGGCGACGGCGAAGAGGTGTTGGGCGGCGGCCTCGTCGTAGTGGGCGTAGAGGTGGTCGCCGAAGGCCTCCGGGGGCAGGAAGGCCAGGCCGGAGAGGAACTCGCGGATGTCGGCGTAGGCGCCGTGGAACCGCTCGACCGAGGCGTAGACCTCGGTGCGGTTGCAGGTGGAGAGGACGACGGCCTCGGAGACGTGGTCGCGCTGGATGAGGTCGGCGAGCGCCTTGGGCAGGCTCGCCTCGTTGACCGTCATCCGCTCGAGCAGGTCGAGGGGGACGGTCCTGTGGTTCAGTCCGATGACGACGACAGACACGCCTGCAGGCGCTCCTTGGCTTCGGCCAGCTGGCCCTCACGGACCAGCTCCAGCATTCCCGAGTCTAGAGCGGCGTGCCAGTCGACCCCCAAGGAGGAGCGACCTTGCCTCCGCAGCTCGTCCCGCGCCTCCGCCAGCAGGTCGAGCAGGGTGGCCCACTCGGGCCCGAACTCGGCCTCCAGGCGCTTGCGGGTCCACGACGCCAGCCCGGGGCTGCGCCCGCCCGTCGAGACCGTGAGGAGGAGGTCGCCCCGCCGCACGCGGGCGGGGAGGGTGAATGTGCAGTTGTCGACGTCGTCGGCGGCGTTGACCCACACGCCGGCAGCTTCGGCGTCGGCGGCGACCTGGGCGTTCACGGCGGGGTCGTCGGTGGCGACGATGACCAGGCGGTGCTCGCCGGCCTCGCCCGCCACGTAGGGGCGCCGCTCGATCCTCACCGGTCGCTCGGCCAGCTCGGGGACGACCTCGGGGGCCACGACGGTCACGACGGCGTCGGCCTCGAGGAGTCCGTCGACCTTGTCGAGGGCGACCGTTCCACCCCCCACGACCAGGCACGAGCGGCCGGCGACCAGGAGGTTGACCGGGTAGCTCGGCACGGGATCACCCTGTCAGGCCGGCGATGTCCCCGTCGCGCCGTTGCTGGTAGAAGGCGAGGATCAGGAGCTCGGAGGCGAGGTCGACCTTTCGGATCGACACACCCTCCGGGACGTTCACGACCGCCGGGGCGAAGTTCAGGATCGAGCCGATGCCGGCGCTGACCATGCGGTCGGCCACGTCCTGCGCCACCGCCGACGGCGTGGCCAGCACGCCGATGGCGACCTGGTGCTCGTCGACCAGCGCCTCGAGGTCGTCGAGGTGGCGGACGGGGGTCTTGCCGACGTTGCTGCCGACCTTCTTCTCGTCGGTGTCGACCAACGCGATGACCGGGAAGCCCCGGCTGGTGAAGCCGCCGTAGTTGGCGAGGGCACGACCCAGGTTCCCGGCCCCGGCGATGACCACCGGCCAGTCATGGGTGAGCCCGAGCGCCCGGCTGACCTCGCGGAGGAGGAACTGGACGTCGTAGCCCACCCCGCGGGTCCCGTAGGAGCCCAGGTACGACAGGTCCTTGCGCACCTTGGCGGCGTTGACCCCGGCGAGGTCCGCCAGCCGCTCCGACGAGCAGGTCGCCTCGTGGTCGTCGGCCAGCGTCAGGAGGGCCCGGAGGTACAGCGGCAGCCTGGCCACCGTGGCCTCCGGGATGCGTCTCGGCTCGTCAGGCACGATCCCCCACGGTACTACCGCTCGTGCACCTGTTCACAAGCTCATCGGCCACCCAAGCCGCGGATCGCTACCCCCGCAGGGAGCGTCGGAGCAGTTTGCCGCCGGGGCCGTGGGGGAGCTCGTCGACGAGCTCGATCTCGGCGGGGCACTTGTACCGGGCGAGATGGGCGTGCGTGTGGTCGCGGATCTCGTCAGCGGTGAGCGTGACGCCGTCGTCGAGGACGACGAAGGCCTTCACCGCCTCGCCGGTGCGGTCGCTCGGGATGCCGACGACGGCGGCTTCCCGGATCCCGTCGGCGCCGACGAGGACGTCCTCGACCTCGGCGGGGAAGACGTTGAAGCCGGACACGATGATCAGGTCCTTGGCCCGGTCGGACAGGAACAGGTGCCCGTCCTCGTCGGCGAAGCCGATGTCGCCGGTGTGCAGCCAGCCGTCGCCGGTCAGCACGTTGCCGGTGGCCTCGGGGTCGTTCCAGTAGCCGACGAAGACGTTGTCGCCCCGGACCAGGATCTCGCCGGCGTCGCCGATGAACGTGTCCTCGCCGTCGGCGTCCACGATGCGCACGTCGACGCCGGGGATGGGCCGGCCGACGGAGCCGACGGGGGCGTCGATGCCGACTCCGGTGGCGACGACGGGCGAGGTCTCGGTCAAGCCGTAGCCCTCGGCCAGCGCGATGCCGAGGCGCTGCTGGACCGCGTTGCGGACCTCGGTGCTGAGGGCGGCGGCGCCCGACGCGGCGCGCTCGACCGTGGCCACGGCGTCGGGGCTGGCGGTCTCGGCAGCGGCCAGGCCGGCCCACATGGTCGGCGGGCCGGTGAGGTCGGTGACGCCGTGCTCGATGACGGCCCGGAGAGCCTCGTCGGCGTCGAACTGCTCCATGAGGACGATGGTCGAGCCGGACACGAGGCCGCCGTCGAGCACCACGTTGAGGCCGAAGATGTGGAACAGCGGCAGCACGGCCAAGGCGACGTCGTCGGGGCCGCGCCGCCGGCCGTCCGAGTCCTGGACCTGCTCGAGGTTGGTCAGCAGGTTGCCGTGGGTGAGCATCGCCGCCCGGGGCGAGCCGGCGGTGCCGCTGGTGAACATGAGGACGGCCAGATCGGCGGGCTCCCGCTCGACCAGGTCGGCGGGCTCGGTGGCGATCAGGCCGGCCAGGTCGTCGACCTCGACCACGTGCTCGAGCACGGGGAGCTGCGATCGGTCGAGCTCAGGCGTCCGGGGGCCACGGACCACGGCACGGGCGCCGACCGCGGCGAGCTCGCGGGTGAGCTCGGGCAGCGGGCTTCCGGGGTTGAGGGGCACGGCCACGAAACCACCGCGGGCGGCGGCCAGCCAGCCCAGCACGAACTCGACGGTGTTGCCGGCGACCACGCCGATGCGGTCGCCGACGTCGAGGCCCAGTCCGGCCAGTCCCGCCTGCAGGCCGGCCACGTCCCGCCGGAGCTCGCCGTAGGTCACCTGGCGGTCACCGGCGACGAGCGCCACGGCCTCGTCGGGGTGGCCATCGATGATGCCCGCCACGTTCATCGCCGAGCCTCCTGCACGTCACCAGTCTGCCCCGGCCACCTCAAGGGCGCCCCATCCGCCTCCGATGGGACATCGTGCTGACACTCGAGGCCGACGCGCGGGTCGGCACGGCCATCCGCGCCGAGGGCCTCACCAAGTCGTTCGGCTCGCAAGTGGCGGTCGACGACCTGACCCTCGAGGTCGCCCCCGGCGAGGTGCTCGCCCTGCTCGGCCCCAACGGGGCGGGCAAGACGACCACCGTGCGCCTCCTCAACGGCGTGCTCGCCCCCGACGCCGGGTACGCCGAGGTGCTGGGGCTGGACCCCGCGCTTCGACGGCGACGCCGTGCGGCGCCGCACCGGCGTGCTCACCGAGAACGCCGGCCTCGACGACCGGCTGACCGCTCGCGAGAACCTCGTCTACACCGCCCGCATCCGCGGCATGAGCCGAGAAGAGGCCGAGCACCGGGCGACCGAGGTCCTCGACCAGTTCGCCATGGACGGACCTGGCCGAGGTCCGGGTCCACGGCTTCTCCACCGGCCAGCGCAAGCGGGTCGCGCTGGCCCGGGCGCTGCTCCACGACCCCGAGGTGCTGTTCCTCGACGAGCCGACCTCCGGCCTCGACCCGACGGCCACCCGCGAGGTCATCGGCCTCATCGCCCGCCTGGCCTCCGAGCACGGGCGCACGGTCGTCCTCTGCACCCACTTCCTGGGCGAGGCCGGCCGCCTGGCCGACCGCATGGCCGTCCTGCACCGGGGCCGGCTGGAGGTCTTCGGCCGCCCCGACGACATCGCCGCCGAGCTGTGGCCCGGCCTGGACGTCGACGTCGACCTCGACGGACCGGCCGCTCCCGGACCTGGTCGACGCCGTCCGGGCGCTCCCCGGCGTGCTCGACGCCCGACCCGTCGGACCCCGGGCTGCGGGTCGTGGTCGAGGACCGGGCCGCCGTGCCCCGCCTGACCTGGCGCCCTCGCCGCTCGGGGCATCGACCTCTACGGCGTCACCCCGCGGCCGCCCACGCTCGAGGACGTCTACTTCGCCATCGAGGCCGAGCATCGAGGCCCGGTCGTGACCGCCACCACGGTCGACGAGCCGACCGCGGGACACCGTCGACTGGAACGCGATCCGGGCGATCGTCGTCCGGGACCTCACCGCCGTGCGCCGGTCGAAGGCCGTGTTCCTGCCGATGGTGCTGCGTGCCGGCCCTCCTGCTGGTGGTCCTGCCCCTCGGCATCGGCCTGGCCGCCACGAGCGGCCAACTCGGTCGACGTGACCCCGTTCCTCGACCGGCTGCCCGCCGACCTGGCCGCCCCGATCACCTCCCGGCCCCCGAACGAGCAGCTGGTCCTGCTGGTCAACGGCTACCTGCTGGCCCCGCTCTTCCTGATCGTGCCGCTGATGGTGTCGGCCGTCCTGGCCGCCGACGCCTTCGCCGGCGAGAAGGAGCGCCGCACCCTCGAGTCGCTGCTCCACCTCCCGGTCTCGGACCGGGACCTCTTCGTGGCCAAGCTGCTGGTCAGCTTCCTGCCTGCGCTCGCCGTCTCGTGGATCGGCTTCGTCTGCTTCGCCATCGTGTCGAACGGCGATGGCGTGGCCGATCGTCCACCGGGTGTTCGTCCCCACCCAGCTCTGGATGGTGATGATCCTGTGGGTGGCGCCCGGCGTGGCCGCCCTGGGTCTGGGCGTCATGGTGCGGGTCTCGGCCCGGGCGTCGACCGCCCAGGAGGCGAACCAGCTCGGCGGTGCCGTGATCCTGCCGCTCATCTTCCTGGCCATGGGTCAGGCGACCGGGCCTGCTGCTGGTCGACCTCCCCATCGCCATCGGCATCGGGGCGGTCGTCTGGGTCATCGCCGTCTGGCTGATCGCCCGCGGCGCTCAGAGGTTCAGCCGCGACCGCCTGAGCGTCTAGGTGTCGCTACCGCGCCAGGACGAACAGCTGGAAGGCCGCCGCCGCGAAGATGGCGACGAGGAGGGCGGCGAGGGCGGCGAGGGTGGCGGGCCTCACCGTGGACCGCGGTCGATCTCGACGGGCACCGGTCCGCTGCCGTTGGTCGGCTGCTCGTCGTCGGGCACGGGCTCGATCTTCACCTCGTCACCGGCGACCAGTCCGAGCTCGCCCGCGGCCGAGTGGCGGTCGAGGGCGACGGCCAGCAGACCGTAGGAGTCGAGCACCAGGCCGAGGTCGGCTCCGAGCTCGGCGAACGAGGTGGCACGGCGGGCCATGCGGGTGCGCTCGCCGAGCCGAAGGCGGACGTGCTCGCCCAGGTGGTCGACGTCGTCGGGGCCGACGTTCAGCTGGGCGTTGCCGAACCGGTCGACCCACAGGACCTGCGCGGCGACGGCATCGCCCTCGGTGAAGGGCAGCGGGATCATCCCCGGCTGCAGGGTCAGCGGGTCGATCAGGTCGCCCAGCTCCTCCAGGTCGACACCGGCGGCACAGGTGGGCGGCGACGGGGCCGAACAGGTCCCGTCCGTCGAAGGTCGCCCCCGGCGAGGGCAGGTGGTAGTCGGTGTTGGTCAGCTCGACGACCCGGTCGGCGCCGCCGACCATGCCGACGGCGGCGGCCAGCAGGCCGTTGTCGGGGCCGACCAGGATCGACTGCCCCTGGCCCACCTCGACGGCGACGGCTCGGCGGTCGGTGCCGACGCCGGGGTCGACCACCGCCAGCACGACGCCCGGCACCAGGTACTGCGCGGCGCGGGCCAGAGCCAGGCTGCCGGCCCGCACGTCGTGGGCGGGGATGTCGTGGGTGATGTCGACGACCGTGACCTGCGGGTTCGATCGAGCGGATGACCGACTTGACCACGCCGACGAACTCGTCGTCGGTGCCGTAGTCGGACAGGAACGAGATGGTGGAGAAGCGGGGGTGCATGCCGGTGACGACGGTAGGGCCGCCAGGCGGGGATCGGCCGGGTCAGCCGGTCTGGGTGTAGCGGCTGCCGAGGAACTGCTCGAGGTCGTCCTCGCCGATGCGGAAGGACTTGCCGACGCGCAGGGCGCGCAGCTCGCCCGCCTCGATGAGGCGGTACACCGTCATGCTCGACACCCGCAGGAGGTCGGCCACCTCCGCCACGGTCAAGAACCGGGCGCGTCCCTCTGCCACCACGTGCTTCCCTCGGTTGAAGGTTCCCCTACTCCGCTCGCCACCCTAGGCATGGTTGCGGATGGGGCGAAAGTGGCACGCGTGGCCGCAGCGCGGAGCGGGAGCGCAGCGGCTCGCGCTCAGCCCAGCTCGCGGGACCGTTCGGTGGCGGCCACGACGGCATCGAGGAAGGCGGCCCGCACCCCGGCCTGCTCGAGCGCCCGCAGCCCGGCGGCGGTCGTGCCGCCCGGTGAGGTGACCGCGGCCCGCAGCGCCTCGGGGCCGTCGTCGCCCTCGGCCAGCAGGCGGGCCGAGCCCAGCAGGGTCTGGACAGCGAGCTCGGCGGCCACGGGTCGGGGCAGGCCGACGAGCACCCCGGCCTCGATCAGCGCCTCGGCGACCAGGAAGACGTAGGCGGGGCCGGAGCCCGACAGGCCGGTCACGGCGTCGAGCAGCGGCTCGGCCACCCGGACGACGGTTCCGACGGCGGAGAGGATCGACTCGGCCCACGCCAGGTCGTCGTCGCCCGCCGCGGTCCCGCCGGCGATGGCGGCCGCGCCCGCCCCGACCAGCGCCGGGGTGTTGGGCATGGCCCGGACGACCGGGGTGCCGTCGGGCAGGGCCGCCTCGAGGTCGGCCAGGCGGACGCCGGCGGCGATGGACAGCACCCGGCCGGCGTCGGCGCCCGAGGCCGGCACAGGCGGCGCCGATGTCACCCGGCTTGGTGGCCAGGACCGTGCCCTCGGCGGGGCCGACGGCGTCGGTGATGTCGACGTCGGCGAAGCGCTCGGCCAGCTCGTCCCGGCGGGCGGGTAGGGCCTCGACGACGCGGACCTCGTCCGGCGGGGCCCAGCCAGCGTCGAGCAGGCCGCCGAGAAGGGCTTCACCCATTCGCCCCCCTCCCACCAGTTGCAGGCGCACGGTGGCCCTAGAAGGTAGCCCATCGGGTCGACGGGGCTGCCGTTGATGCGGATCTCGAAGTGGAGGTGCGGGCCCGTGCAGCTCCCGGTGCAGCCCATGGCACCGAGGTAGGTGGCCCCGGCCGACCGAGCCGCTGCCCACGCCGATCGAGCTCTGTGCGCGTACAGCGTGACCATGCCGCCGCCATGGTCGACGAGAACGCAGTTGCCATAGCCGCCCCCGCACCCGCTGATGACCGTGCCCGCCTTGGCGGCCACGATCGCCGTCCCCTCGCTGTTGGCGATGTCGATGCCGGCGTGCATGTGGTCACCCCGGTCCTCACCGAACACCCCGGTGATCGTCCCGGTCGTCGGGAACTGCAGCAGACCTGCGCTGGGCGGCGGGACGTCCGGGCTGCCGTCCGGGAGGGTCGGGGCCTGCGACGCCCGGGCGAGGGCGGCCCGGATGGCGGCCTCCTCCTCGGCCAGCGCCGCGGACTCGGCCTCGACGTCGGCAATGCGGCGCTCCAGCTCGCCCTCCAGGCGCTCCTGCTCGGCCAGGGTCCCCTGGTAGTCGGCCAGCCGGGCCTGGACCTCGGCCCGCTCGGCCTCGACCTGGGCCTGCGCGGCCTCGGCCCGCTCCTGGGCGGCCACGAGGTCGACCCGCAGGCCCTCCAGCCGGTCCAGCACGTCGCTGTGGCTGGAGGCGATGGTGGCCAGCAGGGCCTCGCGGCGGGTGGCCGTCGTCAGGTCCTCGGTGTCCATCACGGCCACCGTCGGGTCGGGGTTCATGTAGATGTTGACGGCGTCCTCGTCGGCCTGGGCATCGAGGACCCGGATCTCGCCCTCCATCTCGCGCGACGGCGTTCTGGGCCGCCCGGACCTCGAGCCGCGCGGCCTGCAGGCGCTGCTCGGCCGCCCGCATGGCCGCCTCCTGCTCGCGGACCCGCTGGCGGGTGGTCTCGAGGGCCGCCTCCAGCTCGTGGTAGTCGGCCTGGAGGACGTCGAGCTCCTCGCCCAGCTCCTCCTGCTGGTCCTCGATGTCCTCGAGGTCGGAGGCGTCCTGGGCCAGAGCGGGCAGGGCGAACACGAGAGCCACCAGGGCCAACAGGGCGGCAGCGATTCGCTGGTGGCGCGCGGGCATGGCTCGATGACCGTAACACGACCGCAATGTCGTCAGACAACATCCCCCGTCGTGTCGCAGGCGCCCGCCCGACCCGGTGCGCCGCGTCCGACCACCCCCGCTTCCCCGACGGGGCGACGACTCGGGCGCACCGAGCCGTCGCTCACCCTAGACGTGAAAATGATTGAAAATCAATGAAAATGACCAAAGATCAGCCACTGCCGAAGCGGGAGGCGAAGCCGATGCGCAGGGCGGGTTTGAAGCAGCGCTCGACGTACTCCCACCCCGAGCCGACGATCCGGTCCAGCTCGTCGGCCAGCTGCTCGTCGTCGCCCAGGCACGTCACGTCGATCGCCCCCTGCAGGAACACGGCGTGCTCCTCACCGATGGCGAAGGCCCAGCCGTGCAGGCCGAGGTTGCGCACCAGCAGGTGCTCGTAGAACGCCCCCTCGTTCTCCTCGGGGGCCGGCATGACGTAGGTCTCGTAGCGCAGGGTCCGCTGGCCCAGCGTGAACCACAGGGTGAACGTGTCCTTCTCGACGCCGTTGACCCGCACGTACCAGCGCCGCTCCCCCGGCTCGCCCCGGTCCAGGGCGGCGATCATCGGGTTCTCGTCGGCCTCGCGACGGAACCAGGCGTCGATGCGGGCCTCGAGCCGATCCAACTCGTCGACGCCGAGGGGCTCGCTCATCTGCTCCTGGCTCAGCAGCGCACCGGCGCCCGCGTGGCCAGGTCGGCGTACAGGCGGCGCAGGCGGGCCGCCGTCGTCGACCAGGTGAACGTGCGGGCCCGGTCGGCCGCCGACCGGCCGAGGTCGTCAGCCAGCTCCTCGTGGCCCAGCAGCTCGTCGACGTAGGCCGCGAACACGGCCGGGTCCCCGCCGTCGACCAGGAAGCCGGTACGACCGTGCTCCACGATCGAGCGCAGGCCGCCAACCGCGGCGGCGACCACCGGGATGCCGCAGGCGGCGGCCTCGAGAGCCACGAGACCGAAGGACTCCGACCGGCTGGGCACCAGGCACACGTCGGCGGCCCGGTAGTACGTGGACAGCAGGTGGTGGGGCACGGGGTCGACCCAGCGGATGCGACCGGCCACCCCGAGGTCGTGGGCGCGGGCCCGGACCTGGGCCAGCTCGGCCTCGCCCTGCGCCCCCGACGGACCGCCGACGGCGACGAGGGTGGCGTCCTGACGGTCGATGCGGGCGAGCACGTCGACGGCCACGCCCAGGCGCTTCAGGGGCTGGACCCGGCCGACGAACAGCAGCACCGGCTCGTCACCCAGGCCGAGGGCGAGGCGGGCGCCCCGCTGGTCGCCGGGTGAGAAGAAGGCATGGTCGACGCCGGGGGGCACGACCTCGATGCGGTCGGCCGGGGCGTCGTAGAGGACGGCCAGCTGGCTCTCCTCGGTCGTGCTCGACGCCGTGATGGCGTCGGAGCAGCCGATGATGGCGCCCTCCGCCTCGGCCCGGCGCTCGGGCTCGGGGTCGCCGTTCTCGGCCTTCACCCGGGCCAGCGTGTGGAACGTCGACACCAGCGGCAGGTCCAGGCGGTGCTTCAGCTCGTGGCCGGCCATGCCCGACAGCCAGTAGTTGGCGTGGAAGACATCGACCGGCGTGTCCCGCAGGCGGCGCTCGACGCCCTCGACATAGGCGGGCACGACCTCGGGGAGGTCCTCCTTGGCCAGGTCCAGCGGCCCGGCGTCCACGTGGACGACCCGGAAGCCCGGCTCGACATCGACCACGTCGGGCGCCTCGGCGTCGGCCCGACGGACGAACACCTCGCACTCGACGCCGGCCTGGCTCAGGGCGCCGACCAGCTCTCGCACGTACACGTTCATGCCACCGCTGTCGCCTGTACCCGGCTGGGCGAGGGGCGAGGTGTGCATCGAGAGCACGGCGGCGCGCGTCACGATGCTGGACAACGTCGTCGGGACACCGGGGATTCCCGCCCGTCAGCCCTCGGCCGCCGCCTCGTCGTCGACATCACCGGCCCGCTTCCTGCCCCCCACGAAGGACTCGTACAACTGGATCATGATCTTCTTCTGGTCCTCGGTGAGATCGGGTTCCCGCCGGATGGCGGCACCCAGGTCCAGGTGCTCCTCCCGCTCGTCGAGGATCCCGGCCCGGACGTAGAGCTCCTCGGACGAGATCTCCAGGGCCCGAGCGACGCGACGCAGGACCTCAGCCGACGGCTTGCGCAGGCCACGCTCGATCTGGCTGAGGTAGGGGTTGGAGACGCCGGCCTGCTCGGACAGCTTGCGCAGGGACAGCTCGCCGAGGTTGCGCTGCTCGCGGATGAACTCGCCCAGCTCGCGCCAGCGGGACTCGATCTCGCCCTTGAGCTCGTCGCCGACCGCCATCACTCGAGGAGGCCGTCGACCGTGGCCTCCCCCTCGCGGTACCGCCGCACGATCTCGGCCTGGACCTCGTCGACCCGCTGCTGCAGGGCGTGGCGGCGCTCGGACACCCAACGCTCGAAGTCGACCAGCTTCGTGGTCATGGACGAGAGCACGTCGTCGCCCAACTCCCGGAGGTCGGCCAGGTCGTCGGTGCCGACGATCGCCTCCAGCTCGGCCGACAGCTCCTCGGGCGGCGAGTCCACGGCGAGCAGCCGTGGCGACCGGGCGGGCGCGTCGGGCCGCGCCGGGTCGGCCAGCAGGTCGGGGAGCTGGGCGATCAGCCCGCTGAGGTCGTGGGGATCACCCCCGGCACGCCGCCGCTGGAGCTCGGCGCCGACGATGTCGAGGCGGCCGTGGACCATGCGGCGGACGAAGGACAGGCCGCCCTCGGCCCGCTGGAGGTCGTCCCGCAGGTCGCGGACGTCCTCCAGCGCGCGCGTGGTCAGACCGTCCAGGAGGTCGGGGGCGAGGAGCTCGTCGAGCGACCGGGGCACAGGGGCGAGCGTATGCGCCCGCTCCCTAGGACCCGATGATCAGCTCGTATCCGACGATCAGCAGGATCAGCCAGACGGCGAAGCCGGCGACGATCGTGTCCCGGTGCTTGTCGAACAGCTGCTTGGCCAGCGGGCTGTCGTAGCCGCCGAGCATCCCCAGGGCCGTCAGCTCGATCACGGCGAGGATGATCAGGAAGAGGAGGATGACGATGGCGTACGGCCCGTTGCCGTCGGCGCCCTGGTAGGCGCCGGAGTAGTGGGACGTGAAGCCCATGAAGAAGAGCATGGGGATCGACATCAGGGTGTTGGCCCGGGAGGCGCGGGCCGCCTTCTTGGCCGACGCCGGCCCGTTGGGGTCGGCCTCGCCGCCGTCGGCCACGGTGCGGGCCGAGCCGATGACGACCTGCTGGTTCGGCCAGATGACCAGCCACACGTTCAGGAACATCGTGGTGGCGAACAGGGCCCCGATCAGGATCGAGACGCCGTTGGGCGACTTCCAGAACTGGTCGAACTCGGAGCCCAGGTACTTCTGGACGCCCAGGATCCAGATGCCGGAGAGGAAGGTCAGCAGGGCACCGAAGCGGAACCACCACAGGGCCCGCCAGGTGATCGTCCGCATCGCCTCCGAGCGGGTGGCGTCGCTGACCTCGGCGAAGGCCGGGGTCTGCACGAAGTTGAAGTAGTAGAGGAGACCGATCCAGGTCACGCCGGCCAGGTAGTGGAGGTACCGACCGAGCATCTCGCCGCCGCCACCCGGGTCGGCGAAGTTCTCCAGGATCTCCATCAGCGTCTCCCTCGTCTCTGCCCAGTTCCGGGCACCGCCGGGCCGGTCGCGGACCCTAGTTCAGATGATCTCGAGGTAGGACCAGATGGCCACGACCCACGCGGGGCCGAGCACGAACAGGGAGTCGAGTCGACGAACCGCCGAGGCCCGGGCATCGGAGCGGGGCAGCGTCGCCGAGGCAAAGAGCTGGCCGACCGGGCAGAGGCCGGCGGCCAGGGCGCCGAAGGCCAGCAGCGAGTTCTCCTGGAAGGGCACGAAGGTGATGACCCAGAGGGCGAAGGCGAACACGGCGATGGCCGTGATGCCCGCCAGCGGACCCTCGATGGCGTTCTTCGATCCCGAGCCGACGAGGTAGTCGCCCATCTCGTAGACGGAGACGAAGACGATCAGCGCCGCCGCCGCCCCGATGTCGACGCGGTAGGCCAGCGTGGGCGCCGCCGCCGCCAGACCGCAGAACAGGCCGCACTGCAGCGTGTAGCCCACGGCCGACAGCGGGTTCTGGCGGGCGGCGACGGACACGAAGCCCGCGACCACGGCGGCGCCGCAGGCCACGAGGATGGCGCCGCCGACCACCTCCGGGCCGAAGAGGGCGGACAGGCCGATGCCACCGCCGATGCCCGCCGCCACGTACTGGTTGGGGCCGCGGCCGAGCGGCTGCCAGCAGCGGGCGGCCTGGTACCCGCCGAGGGCGGCGGTCGCCGAGTACACGACGGCGACGGCCTCCTTGCCGACGGCGAGCGCAACGGCGACCAGGACGAACCACAGGAAGCCCAGCCGCACGTGGGGCCCGTTGACGTCGTAGGTGACGGCGAACCGGCGCGGGCGCTTCGCCTGCACCTTGGCCAGGCGCTTGGCCTTGCCCCGGGGCTTGTAGGACCCGGGCGCGTCGGGCCGCTCATCACGCACGGCCACCTCAGCCACCGGACACCGGTGGCAGGACGGCCACCTCGTCGGTGTCGCCCACCGGGCAGTCGGCGGGGACCTGCTCGCCGTTGACCCAGACCCGGCACTGCTGCAGCAGGGCGGCGAACTCGGGTCCGTAGCGCTCGGTGGCGGCAGCCAGCACGTCGGCCACCGTGGCCCCGGGGACCTCGTCGTGCGATCGCCCGGCGGCTTCGCGCACGGACGCGAAGAGTCGCACCTGGGCCATCCGAGCAGGGTACGCAACCGACCGGCTTCCCACGGAGTCCGCGCCGAGGGCCGTACCGTCCCCGCCGTGCTGCGCGTCCTCGTCATCCGCCACGGCCAGTCCGAGTGGAACGCGGTCGGTCGCTGGCAGGGCCAGGCCGACCCGCCCCTGACCGACCTGGGCCGGCTCCAGGCCGCGCACGCCGCCCAGCACGTCGGCGCCGTGGACGCCGTCGTGGCCAGCGACCTGGAGCGCTCCCGGGCGACCGGCGAGATCATCGCCGACGTGCTGGGCATCGGCCCCGTCCTGGTCGAGCCCGGCCTCCGCGAGCGCCACGCCGGTGAGTGGCAGGGGCTGACGAAGGCCGAGATCGCCGAGCAGTGGCCCGGCTACCTGGAGGAGCGCCGCCGCCCCCCGGCCTTCGAGCCCGACGAGGACTTCCAGGCGCGGATCTTCGGCGCCCTCGACCGCCTGCGGGCCGACGTGGCCGACGGCGATGTGCTGGCGGTCGCCCACGCCGGCGTCGTGTACCAGGTGGAGGAGCTCCTGGGGGCCGGCTTCGAGCCCCTGCCCAACGTGGCCGGTCGCTGGATCGAGGGCGTCGGCGACGGCCCGTGGCGCCTCGGCGAGCGGGTCACGCTGGTCGACCCGGACGAGCTGACGGTCCCCCGTGTTCAGTGAGCCCCGGTGGGTAGGTTGCGCCTGTGGCCAGGGAGCGTGAGGGTGTGATCCGCGGCGGCGTGAAGCTGGGCATCGCGGCGGGCGTCGTCGTGATCGTCTTCGTCGTGCTCGGCGCTGCCGGATGGCTCCCCAGCCTCGACAACCCCTTCGCCACCGAGCGGGAGCAGCGGGACTCCCCTGCCATCCTCGAGGCCCTGGAGGACGTGAGCGACTACACGGCGGCCACGGCCAACGTGCGGACGTCGTTCGAGGTCGAGGACGAGTCGATCCTCCCCGACTTCCTGCTGGGCGAGACCATCAGCTTCGAGGCCTATGGCTCGGTCGACGGCGTCGTCGACTTCAGTGGGCTGACCGAGGACGCCATCGAGGTCGACGACAAGAACGTCACGATCACGCTGCCCGAGCCGCGGGCCACGAACGTCCACGTCGACCCGGAGGAGAGCCGCGTCGTCGATGTCGACCGGGGCCTGCTGGACCGCTTCGCCGACCTGTTCACGGAGGACGCGGTCAACGAGGACGACCTCTACGCCCTCGCCGAGGACCGCCTGCTGGACGCCGCGGGCGAGTCCGGGCTGCTGGAGCGGTCCCGGGAGAACACCGAGACGTTCCTGACCGCCCTGCTCAGCCAGCTCGGCTACGAGAACGTCACCGTCGTCTTCGAGCCGGCTGCGGCGAGCTAGGACGACGTGGCCTACGAGACACCCGACATCCTGACCCTGCTCACGCTGGAGCCCCACGGCCCCGACACCTTCGTCGGCACCGGGCCCGAGTACCCGTGGGGCAAGCGGGTCTACGGCGGCCAGGTCGTCGCCCAGGCCCTGCGGGCGGCGGCGCTCACCGTGGACGGGCCGTTCCTCACCCACTCGCTGCACGCCTACTTCATCCGGGCCGGCGACGTCGACGAGCCCATCCGCTTCGAGGTCGACCGGCTGCGCAACGGCCGCAGCTTCGCCACCCGCCAGGTGGTCGCCCGCCAGTCCGGAGGGGCGATCCTCAACCTGAGCTGCTCGTTCCACGTCGACGAGGACCAGGCCGACGTCCAGGTCGGAGGCCTGCCCGAGGGCGTCTCGCTGCCCTCCCCCGACCGCATCGACGACTCGTGGGGGATGCTCCTCGAACGCCAGTGGGCCGAGCGCCCCGGCCCCGGCGTCGCCCGCACCTGGCTGCGGGTCAAGGGCCCGCTCGGCGAGGACCCGATCCTGCACCAGTGCGCGCTGGCCTACGCCTCCGACGACGCCCCGATGGAGGCCGCGCTGACCCACCATCCCGAGTGGGACGGTGACGACAGCGACTGGGAGCGGTTGATGACGGCCAGCCTGGACCACGCCATCTGGTTCCACCGCCCCGTGCGAGGCGACGACTGGCACCTCTACGACCTGTACTCCGAAGGCATTCGCGGCGCCCGCGGGATGTCCCACGGCCGGGTCCTCACCACCGACGGCATCCACGTCGCCTCCGTCGCCCAGGAGGTCCTCATCCGGGACCGCCACTGACGCGCCGTCGACCGCGGTCGAGTGCGTTCGCTGGGTGGTCTGGTGCCCCCGGTGGGATTCGAACCCACGATCTTCGGATTAAAAGTCCGCTGCCCTGACCAGACTGGGCTACGGGGGCGGGGCAACTTCTAATCCACCTGCGAAACCCTTACAACGAGCCCGATGCACGCGCACCGCTCGTCAGCGCAGCCCCACCTGGGCGACGAGGTCGGAGAGGTGCTGCAGCGAGTTGTCGAGGTGGTCCGGCCCGAACGGCGGGAACTGGAGGTACTCGCGCACGTCGGGCCCGACCGCTGACCAGTCGTACGTCAGCGTCACCGTCGTCCGCGACGGGCCGGTCGCCTCGAGGTCGTAGCGCCAGATCCAACCGCCGAAGCTGAGCTCTCCGGTCTCGGGCGATTCCGTCCCGGGCTGCCACGCGATGGCCCGAGGCTCGTCGAACACCTCGACCCGGTTGGCGATCTCGTAGTCCTTGTCCGGGTGGCCCTCGTGGTACATCGCCATCCGGAACACCTGGCCGGCCGCGGTGATGCGATCGCCGTCCAGGGTCCCGCGCACCCAGCCGGTGCCGTCGACGTCGGCGTGGGCCGACGGGTCGGTCAGCACGGCGAACACTGCCTCCGGAGCGGACTCGATCGTCGTGGACGCGGTGACGCGGTCAGCTTCCATGCCACGGAGACCGCTCGCCGGGCCCGAACTCATCGCACGGGTCCGCTCAGCCCGCCAGGGCGGACTGCAGGGCGGCGACCCGTTCGGGGACGACCCGCCAGTAGACCCAGCGGCCTCGCTTCTCGCCGGTGATCAGCCCCGCCTCGGCGAGGGCCTTGGTGTGGTGGCTGACCGTGGGCTGGGACTTGCCGAGCGGCTCCAGCAGGTCGCACGAGCAGACCTCGTCCTCGGCGGCGATCGAGGCTCAGCAGGCGCAGGCGCACGGGGTCGGCGAGGGCGGCGAAGACCTTGGCGAGCTCGACGGCCTCGGCCTCGCTCAGGGGCGAGGACAGCAGCGGGCAGCAGGCCGCGTCGAACGACCTCGATCGAGGACCGCTGCGTCGTCGGCCATCAGGAACCTCCTCCACGTATTGACAATCGTCGATACATTCGCGACAGTCGATCGCATCGACAGCTCGTGAATCTAACCAGGAGGATCCCGATGTCACGAGTCCAGCTCGCCCTGAACGTCTCCGACCTCGACGAGGCGGTCGACTTCTACTCGAAGCTCTTCGCCACCGAGCCGGCCAAGCGCCGGCCCGGCTACGCCAACTTCGCCATCGCCGAGCCGCCGCTCAAGCTCGTCCTCATCGAGGGTCGCGGCGAGCCCGGCACGCTGAACCACCTCGGCGTCGAGGTCGAGTACACCGACGAGGTCGGCGCCGCCAACGCCGCGCCTCGCCGGCGAGGGTCTGGCGACCGCCACCGAGGACGAGGTGTCCTGCTGCTTCGCCGTGCAGGACAAGGTCTGGGTCGACGCCCCCGACGGCGAGCCGTGGGAGATCTACACCGTGCTCGCGCGACGTCGAGCACCCGGCGGGCGAGCTGCGGACCGTCGAGCCCGGCGAGGACGCCATGTGCTGCGCCGGTCGGCCCCCGAGTCCGCGGCCCGCTGCTGCTGACAGGTGGACGTCGACCTGTGGCGCCGGGCCACGGCTGAGGCGGTGGGCACGGCCTTCCTTGTCGCCGTCGTCGTCGGGTCGGGCATCGCTGCCCAGCGGCTGTCCCCCGACGACGTCGGGCTCCAGCTGCTCGAGAACTCGACGGCGACGGGTGCCGCCCTGGTCGCGCTCATCCTCGCGTTCGGCTCGGTGTCCGGCGCCCACTTCAACCCGGTCGTCTCCCTGGCGGACCGGGTCTTCGGCGGGCTGACGACGACGGCCCTGGCGGTCTACGTCGCTGCGCAGGTGGTGGGCGCCTGCGTCGGGGCGATGGTCGCCAACCTGATGTTCGAGCTGCCCGTCGTCGAGCTGTCGACCGACGTCCGGTCCTCGGGCGGGCTCTGGATGGGCGAGGTCGTCGCCACCTTCGGGCTGCTCCTCGTGATCTTCGGCGTCGTGCGCTCGGGCCGGACCGACGCCGCGCGCCTTCGCCGTCGGCGGCTACATCGCCGCCGCCTACTGGTTCACGTCGTCCACCTCGTTCGCCAACCCCGCCGTGACCGTCGGCCGGACGTTGACGGACACGTTCGCCGGCATCGATCCGTCCTCGGTCCCGGCGTTCATCGGCATGCAGCTCGTCGGCGCGGGCCTCGCGATCGCCTTCACACGATTCACCTTCCCCGACCTCCGGCCAGCGGAAGTCGTCGTTCCCCATCAAGGAGCCAGCCATGACTGAACCGACCACCCTGACCCCCGACCAGTCCCTCGCGATGAAGACGGCCGCTCGTCACCTCAAGGACGAGTTCAGCGGCACCTTCGGCGTCGAGACCATCGAGCAGTTCCTCACGACCAGCTACGACCAGTTCGCCGACCGGGCGAACTTCCCCAACTTCCTGCCCCTCCTCGCCGAACGCTTCGCGCGCCAGCGCCTCCACGCCCTCGCGAAGGTCGAGGGCAAGGGAGACACCGGCACGCCGATCGTCCTGTTCCTGTGCGTGCACAACGCCGGGCGCTCGCAGATCGCACTCGGCTGGTTCAACCACCTCGCCGGTGACCACGCCATCGCCTGGAGCGGCGGCTCGGAGCCCGTCGGCGAGATCAACCCGGCGGCCATCGAGGCGATGGCCGAGGTCGGGATCGACATCGCCAAGGAGTACTCCAAGCCCTGGACCGACGAGATCGTGCAGGCCGCCGACGTCGTCGTGACCATGGGCTGCGGCGACGCCTGCCCGATCTTCCCGGGCAAGCGCTACGAGGACTGGACCCTCGACGACCCCGCCGACCTGGGCGTCGAGGCGGTCCGGCCCATCCGCGACGAGATCGGGCAGCGCGTCCGGGCCCTGCTCGACGAGCTCGGGGTGCCGGCCGCCTAGAACAGCAGGCGCACGCCGGCGGTGATGGCGGCGAGGGCCAGCAGCGTGCGCAGCAGACCGACGGGCAGGTGGGGCTGCAGGCGCACGCCGACGAGAGCACCGGCAGCGCCACCGAGGCCGAGGGCGAGGCCGTTGGCCCACTCGGGACCGGCGGCGTCGCCGATCCCGACGGCGTCGGCCACGACGAAGGCCAGGAGGCCGAGGACCGACGTGACCAGCGTGACCACGAGGCCGGGCGCCGCTGCGGTGCGGAGGCCGATGCGCTCCACGGCGACCAGCCAGGGGACGACGACGGCGGCGCCACCGAGGCCGTAGACGCCGCCGATGGCGCCGGCGACCAGGCCGACGGCCACGAGGCGGAAGGTCCGGATGGTGCGAGGCGTCGCCGGCTCATCGGCCGAGCCGCGGCGGTCGACCAGCAGGCGCAGGCCGAGGACCAGGAGGACGGCGGCCGCCACCGGGGCGAAGGTGTCGGCGTCGGCGAGGACGGTCGACCGGGCGAGCACACCGAGGACGACGCCGGGCACGGTGCCCGCCACCAGGCGGAGGGTGAGCGAGCGGTCCAGCCGCCCGCGCCGGCGGTAGGCGACGGTGCCCGCAGGGGTGGCGACCACGTTGTAGAGGAGGTTCGTGGCGCTGACGGCCGGGCTGGGGGCGCCCAGCAGCAGGACCTGGACCGGGAGCAGCAGAAAGGCGCCGGACACGCCGGCGGGCGTGCACAGGACGGCGACGGCGAAGCCCGCCAGCACCCGGAGCACCCCGCCCATCGGGCGAGGCTACGAGTCAGCTGACGGTGAACGTGGTGGTCGGTGACTGCGGCGCGCCGCCGCCGACCGAGCTGCTCTGGCTGTCGATCACCTCACCGCCGACGCGGATCTCCAGCGTGTAGTCGGTGACCGGGTCGCCGGTGAAGTTGACGACGAAGACCTGGTAGTCCCCCAGGGGCGCTCCGTCGGTCGGCCAGAACACGTTCTCCACGCAGTCCGAGCACGAGGACTGAGCGTCGGTGTCGAGCTGGCCGCCCGAGGGCGAGGTCGGGCTCGAGTAGCTGATCTCGGTCCCACTCGGGTCGATGACGTGGAGGTCGAGGTCGACCCCGCCACCCCAGCGGAGCGTGACCTGCACGTCGCCGGTGCCGAGCGGCACCGTGGTCTCGGGTGGCACCGTCGTCTCGGGCGGTGTCGTGGTCTCCGGAGGCGGCAGCGTCGTCTCGGGCGGCGGTTCCTCCTCGCCGTCGCCGGGCTCGTCGTCGTCGCCGTCGGTGCCCGCCGGCCTGGTGAACGTCCCCCCGTTGATCACGTCGGTGATCACGAAGATGTCGACGTCGACGTCGACGGACGTCACCTGGATGTCGGCGGGATCCCAGCCGTCCCACTCGTCGCCGCTGTAGGTCGGCGACTCGAGCTCGATCGGCTCGGTCAGCGGGTTCCCGCAGAAGCACTTGACCCGCGGGATGCCCTGGACGTCCACGAGCACGGCGGTCCCCGCCTCGAGCACGGCCTGGAACGGCGTCGCCTCGCCGTCGGCGAAGCCGTGGTTGGTGACCCGGGTGTCGCCCCGGAGGACCACGGGGGTCAGCTCGGCGACGTAGTCGGGGATGTCGTCGACGTCGATGCCCAGCACGTCGGCGAAGGCGTTGGCCTTGTCGGCGTTGTCACCCAGGAAGTCGACCAACTGCTCGCGGTCGCACACCGCCTGGTTCAGGGTGCCGCCGTAGAGGCCCGGTTCGGAGCCGTGGACGGCGCCCTGCACCACACCGTCTTCTTCGTCCCGAAGGTCGCCCACGGCCTCGCCGAGGGCGCTGGCGCCGTCGACGGTCACGGGCTCGGTGAAGGGGTCGTCGCCCTCGAAGTCGATGGGCTCCAGGAAGATCTCGTCGGCGTTGGCCTCGTCCTCGCTGAGGACGAGGAAGGTGGCGACCACGATGAGAACGACGAGCCCCCCGAGCACCGGCAGGAACCAGTTCTTGTGGCGGTCGAACCACGAGCCGCCCCCGCCGCCGGGCGGCGGGCAGATAGGGACCGCTCGGGCCCGGTGGCGGTCCGGCCGGCGGGCCCGCCGGGGGGACGCCCGGCTGGGGGAAGCCGCCGGCGGGAGGCGGCGGCGTGCCGCCGGGCGGTTGCGGCACGGGCGGAAAACCCACGGCGGCGAAGTCCAGCACAGTTCCCGGAGCCCTGCTCACGGCGGCGGGATGTTGCCTACCCTTCTGCCGTGAACGACGGTCGACATGGGGATCCCCGGGCTCGGCCCCGGCACGCCCATCGGCCGGGGCGGCTTCGGCTCGGTCTACAAGGCCGAGCAACCGGCGTTCCGGCGCACGGTGGCGGTGAAGATCCTGGACGGCCAGCTCGACGAGCGGGCGCAGCGCCGCTTCGAGCGGGAGTGCCAGGCCATGGGCGCCCTGTCCGACCACCCCGGGATCGTGACGGTCTTCGACGCCGGCTCGACGAGCTTCGGCGCGCCCTACCTGGTCATGGCCTACCAACCGGGCGGCTCGATGGCCGACAAGCTGGCTTCCGACGGGGCCGCTGGCGTGGCGGGAGACCCTGCGCCTGGGCGTGGAGGTGGCCGAGGCGCTGGCCGCCGCCCACCGCATGGAGGTGCTCCACCGCGACGTGAAGCCCGCCAACATCCTGCTGTCGGGCTACGGCCACGCGCAGCTGGCCGACTTCGGCATCGCCCGGGTGACGGGGGCGACCCAGACCCGGGGCGACCAGGTCACGGCCAGCCTGCTCTACGCCCCGCCCGAGATCCTCGACGGCAAGCCCGCCGGTCCGGTCTGCGACGTCTACAGCCTGGGGGCCACGCTGTTCGAGGCGCTTGCCGGCCGTCCCGCATTCGCCGGCGGCAGCGACGACTCGATCGGCGTCCCTCCTGGGCCGCATCCTCACCTACCCCGTGCCCGACCTCCGCCCGGCCGGCGTCCCGAGCGCCGTGGCCGCGGGTGGTCGAGGTCTCCATGGCCAAGGAGCCCGCCGGTCGTCCGACGTCGGCCGCTGACCTCGCCCGTCAGCTGGGCGACGCCGCGCAGGCCGCCGGGGTCGACGTGGGCGCCGCCGGCACCCCGGCCGCCGGCCCGGCCGCGGAGGCGAAGGCCCGCGACCGTGGCCCAGCCCCAGGCCGCACCGGCCCCCGCGCCCCGCCGACGCCGTCGTTCACCGTCACGCACGTGGTGCCGAGGAAGGGCCTGCCCGCATGGGCGACGCCGGACCCGACGCACCCGGCCGTGGCCACCCTGGATCCTGGCCTCGGCGTCCAGCTCATCGCCTGGTGGGGCGAGTGGGCCCACATCCGCTGCAGCAACGGCTGGGAGGCCTGGGTGAACGGCCGGCTGCTCATCCCTCGCTGACGGCCACGAACGGGGTGCCGCGGGCCGCCCAGTCCGACGCGACGGTCGACAGGACCTGCTCCGACGCACGCCGGCGTCGCCGGGGTCGACGTCGCCCCAGCCCTCCAGCACCACGCACGTAGCCGTCGGCCGGGCCCAGCCAGGACAGGTCCCGCAGGACGTCTGGTCAGCGCGTCCCAGTTGCGCCCGAACCAGTCCGGGAACCGCCCGGCGGCGGCGAAGCGGTCCAGCAGGTCGTCCTTGCCGGTCACGCCCTCGAGATCGACGACGACCGGGACCCAGCCGTGGGCCAGGGCCGCTGCGGCCACGTCGTACGCGGGAAGCGCGACCCGGTGCACGCCGGGGCCGAGGGCGCCCCGAAACAGGTCGTGCAGGTCAGCCAAGCCAACGACTTCGCGGAAGCTCTCGTAGTGGTCGTCGGTGTAGTAGAGGCCGCCCTCCTCCCCGACGACCAGGCGCCGGGCGTCCCCGGTCCTCGGAGCCCGGGGTCGGCACCGTGTACTCCTTGTAGTAGCCCTCCGCCTCGGTCGGGCAGGAGGCCCTCCCGGTTCTCGAACGTGCGCCCCGTCCTGCGGGTACGGGAACGGCCCGCCCTCCAGGATGAGCTGCGCGGTGGCGACCGCCTCCGGCGGGAGCTCCTGGACGGTCATCGACGGCAGGTCGCTGTGGCGGACCGTCACCGGAGGGCCGAGCGATCCCGTGTTGTCGGTGGCCTCCAAGCCGTTGGCCAGCGTGCTGACCGGGGGGTCGCCGCCGTCGTCGCCGCCGCCGCCCGACGACGCCAGGAGGCCACCGACCAGCGCGAGCACGAGCACGATGGCGAGGAACGCGGCCACGACCTGCAGGCGCTTCTGGCGGTTCACGCAGAGAAAGCTACAGACCACCGAGCGTGTGCGCCGACGGGGGGAACGATGCCTGCGGACAAAGACCCCAGCTCGCTCGCGGTCGGTGGCCAGGCCCTGATCGAGGGCGTGATGATGCGAGCCGGGCGAACGGTGGGGCGCCGCCGCCCGCCGACCCGACGGCGAGATCGTGACCACCGGCGACGCGGTGCCGACGTGGGCCCGCGAGCCACCGACGACATCCCCCTCGTACGGGGCGCCGTGGCGATGGTCGAGACGATCATGGTCGGGCTCCGCGCCCTGAAGTGGTCGGCCCAGGTGGCCGACCCCGACGAGGACGCCGAGATCAGCAACCGCTCGCTGGCCCTCACGACGGCCTTCACCCTGCTCGTCTTCGCCGCCATCTTCGCCGTGGTCCCGGCCGCCGTGTCCCGCGCCATCGGCTTCGAGGGCTTCGCCTTCGCCGCCGTCGAGGGCGTCGTCCGCCTCGCCCTGTTCGGCGGCTACCTGCTGCTGATCGGGCGCTCGCCCGGCATCCAGCGCACCTTCGCCTACCACGGCGCCGAGCACATGGTGATCTCGGCCCACGAGCACGGGGCGGCGATGACCGTCGAGGGCGTGCGCCCGTTCAGCGTGCGCCACGCCCGCTGCGGCACCGACTTCCTGCTCCTGGTCGTGGTCGTGGCCATCGTCGTGTTCAGCTTCGTCGGCGACGCCTCCTGGCCGGTGCTGATCGCCACCCGGGTGCTCGGGCCTGCCCGATCGTGGCCGGGCTGGCGTACGAGGTGCTGAAGCTGGCCAAGCGCCGCCCCGACAGCAAGGTCGTCGCCGTGCTCACCGCCCCGGGCCTGGCCCTGCAGGCCATGACGACCCGGCAGCCCGACCGACGACCAGATCGAGGTGGCCATCGTCGCCCTCGCCACCGTCGAGGAGCCCCGCCACCGAGGTCGTCACGCCAGACTGACGCCCGTGACCGAGTCGGGTGCTGGCCATCGACATCGGCGGGACGAAGCTGGCCGCCGCCCTGGTCGACGGACGAGGGGAACTTCGGCCCGCGGGCCACCCGGCCGACCGGCGACGGCACCGACGGCGAGGCGCTCTTCGCCCGGCTGGCCGAGCTGGTCGACGAGGTCATCGCCGAGGCGGGCGACGACGAGTTGGTCGTGTGCGGCGTCGGCACCGGCGGACCGATGACCGGCGGCGGGGCGACCGTGTCTCGCCATCAACATCGAGGCGTGGCGCGAGCTTCCCGCTGCTGGACCGGCTGCCAGGCCCACACCGGGCTGCCCACGGTGATCGACAACGACGCCAAGGCCCTGGCCCTCGGCGAGGGCTGGCTGGGCGCGGCCCGAGGCGTGCCGGGACTACCTCGCCATGGTCGTGTCCACGGGCGTCGGCGGCGGCATCGTGCTCGACGGTCGCCTGCTGGACGGGGACGACGGCAACGCCGGCCACATCGGCCACGTGATCGTGGAGCCCGACGGCGCGACGTGCGGCTGCGGCGCGCGGGGCTGCCTCGAGGCCGAGGCGTCGGGAACCGCCATCCGCCGGCGCACCGGCCGTGCCACCCGCCGAGGCCGACGTCGACGTGCGCCGGCGCACCGGGACGCTCGTGGGCCGAGCCGTGGCGTCGGTGGCCAACCTCCTCGACCTGCGCCTGGCCGTCGTCGCCGGCTCGGTGGCCCTCGGCTTCGGCGACGACTTCTTCGCCGCCGCCCAGGCCGAGGTCGACGCAGCGGTGCCGGCTGGACTTCAGCCGAGGCACGGTCGTCCGTCCCGGCGGGCTGGGCGCCGACGGTCCGTTGGTGGGCGCCGCCGCCGTGGGCTGGCGGGGCATCGGGCGCCTGCCATGACCCGCTTCCCCGACTACGAGGCCATGAAGGCGGTCTCCGGCGACCTGCCCCACCGAGGCCGAGGGCTGGGCCTACGAGATCAAGTGGGACGGGATGCGCCTGCTGGGCTACGTCGACCCGGGCGAGAAGGCGCCGCTGCGCCTGCAGACGACCCGGGGCCACGACGCCGCCCCCCGCTACCCGGAGCTGGCCGGCCTGCCCGACGCCGTGGGCTGCCCCGCCGTCCTCGACGGCGAGGTCGTGGTGCTCGACGAGAACGGCCGGTCGGACTTCGGCCGGCTCCAGCGCCGGATCCACGTCGCCGACCCGGGGGCGCTGGCCCCCCTGCAGGTCAGCGAGCCCGCCACCTACGTCCTGTTCGACCTGCTGTGGTTGGACGGCAACGACCTGACCGGCCTCCCCTACCTGGACCGGCGACGGTTGCTGCTGGACCTCGTGGAGGACGGCGACGCCTGGCGGGTGCCCGACCCACCACCTCGGCGACGGCGACGTCCTGCTGGACCACGCCGTGCCAGAACGGCCTCGAAGGCCTGATCGCCAAGCGGGTCGACAGCCCCTACCTGCCCGGCAAGCGGTCTCCCGCCTGGCGCAAGGTGAAGATCCGCCGCGGCCAGGAGCTGGTCGTCGGCGGGTGGCTGCCGGGCGAGGGCAACCGGACCGGGTCCCTGGGCGCACTGCTCGTCGGCTACTACGACGACCAGGGCCTGCGCTACGCCGGCCGGGTCGGCACCGGGTTCAACGAGCGCCGAGCTGCGGCGCCTGCAGCCGCAGCTGGACGAGCTGGCCACCGACGAGTCGCCCTTCGTCGACGAGCTGCCCGTGCCGGTGCGCAAGCGGGCCCACTACGTCCGCCCCGAGCTGGTGGTCCAGGTCGAGTTCGGCGAGTGGACCGTCGACGGCGTCCTCCGGCATCCCGCCTACCTCGGCGAGCGCGTCGACAAGGACCCGCAGGATGTCGTCCGTGAGCCTGAGTGCGCGACACTGCGTCCGATGGCTGAGACGGTGCGCCTCCGGCTCCCGGCGGGCACGGCGTACGGCCGGGTGGCCCGCGTCACCACCGCCGCCATCGCCCGCCGCCGCGGCTTCACCTATCGGGAGGTGGAGGACCTCCGCCTGGCCATCGACGAGGCGATCATCGCCCTGCATCGACGACCGTGACCCGGGCGCCGCCGTCGACCTGACCTACACCGTCGAGGGCGATGCCGTGGGCATCACCGTCGACGGCGCCACCGACCGCCCCCCGGAGGCCGTCAGCCGCTTCCACACCCTCGTCACCGCACTGGTCGACCAGGCCGACCCTCGACCTCGATGCCGGCCACGTGCGCCTGTCAAGCGCCACACCGACTGACCGCGCTCAGCCCGGTCGAGCCCCAGCCGCCCGCGCCCCGGTCGGTGGCGTCGTGGGCGTCGATCACGGCGAAGGCGGCCTGCTCGACCTTCAGGATCACCAGCTGGGCGATGCGCTCGCCCCGCCGCACGGTGAAGGCCTCCGTCGGGTCGGTGTTGACGAGCAGGACCTGCAGCTCGCCGCGGTAGCCGGCGTCGATGAGGCCCGGGGTGTTCAGGCAGGTGACCCCATGGCGGAGGGCCAGCGCCGCTGCGGGGCAGGACGAAGCCGGCGTAGCCCTCGGGGATGGCCACGGACACGCCGGTGGACACCCGGGCCCGACCGCCGCCGGGTGCCAGCTCGTGCTCGTCCCGGGCGACGAGGTCGGCGCCGGCGTCGCCCTCGCGGGCGTAGGCGGGCAGGTCGAGGTCGGGGTCGAGGTGGACGAGGGGGACCTGCGAGCACGGCGGGAGTGTAAGGCGGCCGTTACAGTCCGCGGCCGTGCTGGTGTGGATGGACCTCGAGATGACCGGGCTCGACCACGACAACGACGTCATCGTCGAGATCGCCACGATCGTCACCGACGACGACCTGAACATCGTGGCCGAGGGCCCGGACCTGGTGGTCCACGCCGACGACGAGACCCTGGCCCGGATGGGCGACGTGGTCCGCACCATGCACACCTCGCAGCGGCCTGCTGGAGCAGATCCGGGCGTCGACCATCGACCTCGAGGAGGCGGGCGCCCAGACCCTGGCCTTCATCAAGGAGCACGTGCCCGAGCCCCGCACGGTCCCGCTGTGCGGCAACTCCATCGGGACCGACCGCCGCTTCCTCGCCCGGTGGCTGCCCGAGATCGAGGAGTACCTGCACTACCGCAGCGTCGACGTGTCCTCGGTCAAGGAGCTGGCCAAGCGCTGGTACCCGGAGGCGGTCACCAAGGCGCCCGAGCAAGCACGGGACCCACCGGGCCCTGGACGACATCCGGGAGTCCATCGCCGAGCTGCGCTACTACCGCGAGGCCGTGTTCCGCCCACCCCGGACGACGACAGCGTGGCGTGACCGACTTGACCGGGTGGTCAAGTACCGTCGCCGGAGCGATGCGCCAGGAGCAGGAGGACGCCCAGCCGGAGGTGACCGAGGTCGCGCCGGGGATCCTCCGGGCTCAGATCCCGATCCACTTCACCGGGCTCGGCCACGTCAACATGTACCTGCTTCGAGGACGACGACGGCTGGACGGCGATGGACCCCGGGCTCCCGGGCCCGGCGACGTGGAAGGCGATCAAGGACCGCCTCCGCCAGGTCGGGGCGAAGGTGAAGGACGTCCACACCGTCGTCGTCACCCACTCGCACCCGGACCACTTCGGCAGCGCCGAGAAGCTCCGGCGGGAGGCGGGCGCCGAGCTGGTGACCGCCACCGACTTCCGGACCTTCTTCGACCTGCTCGAGCCCGACCTCGTCGAGTCCCCTCGAGCCCGCGACCGACGACGCCGCCGCGCTGGACCGCCTGCGGGACCGCTTCGACCAGAAGACCCCGTGGGGCGGCCAGATGCCGACGCCGCCGCTGCCCGGGGCCGGGCCCGTCGGGCTGGGTCAAGCGCCGCGTCGCCCGCCGCTACTTCATGGCCCCCCGGCCCAACCGGCGGGTGGCCGACGGCGAGCGCGTCCGGCTGGGCCGACGGGAGTTCGTCGGCGTGCACACGCCGGGCCACACCGCCGACCACCTCTGCCTGTTCGACCCCGAGGACGGCGTGCTGCTGTCCGGCGACCACGTGCTGCCCAGCATCACGCCGCACATCTCGGGCCTGGGCTCGGTGTCCGACGACCCCCTCGACGACTTCATCGCCTCCCTCGACAAGGTGGCGGAGCTGCCGGGCGTGAACCTGTGCCTGCCCGCCCACGGCCACCCGTTCGAGAACCTGCCCGAGCGGGTCGACGCCATCAAGCGCCACCACGTGGAGCGCCTGGAGACGTTGGCCAAGATCTCCCACGACCTCGGGCGAGGCCAACGTCGAGGCCCTGATGCGGGAGCTGTTCAGCGAGCGGGCGTGGGGGAACATGGCCGAGGCCGAGACCTACGCCCACCTCGAGCACCTGCGGCTGGCGGGCAAGGCCGAGAGCCGCTGGGGCGACGACGGCCTGCTCGTCTACACCGTCGACTGAGTCGAGCCCGGGCCGACGAGCGGACCTGGCCCGTCGACCACCCACCACTGCAGGAAGCCGTCGGCGTCGTCACGGGTCACGAGCGTGACCTCGTCGTCGCGGACCACGCCCTCCCGGTACTCGATCTCGGCCCGCAGCGGGGCGGTCAGGTCCCCGCGTCCGGCGCAGGTGCTCCTCGACCGGCAGCCAGTAGGCGGCGTTGTTGACGTGGGCCAGCCCGTCGAAGTCGCTGAAGCGCAGCAGCCACGAGCGCGTCGTCGCCGTCGGGCTGGTCGGGCAGCCGGCGGCGGGCCGTCACCGACGTGTCGGTCACGCCCGGGCCCCACACCGCGAAGAAGGTCGGCCCGAGCGGCGTCGGCCGCCCCGGTCTGGCGGTCGACGTGGATCCAGAGCGACTCGGTCTCGACCCGGCCACCCGCTCGCCCCGACCAGCGACGGTGCGCCGCACGGCCCAGCGCCGGCCGTAGCCCGAGCACCACGTGGTGATCGTCAGGTCCTCGCGGTGCAGCGGCCACTGGGCTCGACCTCGATGGTCGTGCGGCGCACGACCCAGCCCTCGTCCGCGCCCGGTGCGCCGTCCTCGGCGTCGTCGGTGGCGACGTCCTGGAGGAGCTTGGCGATGCCGTCCAGGCGCAGCCGACCCTTGGGGCTGACGTCGCCCAGGCGCACCCGCGAGGTGACCGTGAACGTGCGGCTCGCGGCGGCAGGCGGCTCGAGCTCCACGACCGTGAACCTACGCTTACGGGTATCCGTTGCCGATAAATACGTTGACCGGCCATCGGCACCCGTGCTTTGCTGGCCGGGCCCGAGAAGACGGCACGACGAGGACCGACCCGATGACGACCGACTACGCGTACCAGGTGAGCAGCCCCGCTGCCGCCCTCGACGCGCGCTCGGCCACGTCCGGGGCGCCGACCTGGCAGCCGTGCGCCGCCGTGCCCACCGTGAAGGCCACCCAGGCCATTCGTGTCCGGATGCACGGGCAACGGCTTTCTCACCACCCGCCGGCCGAAGGAGCGATCCTCCCCCTGACAGGGAAACAGGATCGAAGCTCCAGAAGCCGTCGGGAAAATCCCGGCGGCTTTCTTGGTTTTTCGGCCGCCTTTCCCGTCACACCGACCACCGACCAGACCACCCACAAGACGAACATCACGAGAAGGGGACATTCCGATGCTCGCCGCCATCCGCCATCATCGAGGAGCCGAAGGGCTGGGAGAACCAGGCCCGCTGCCGTGACGGCAGCGGGGCCCTGACCCACCTGTTCTTCTGCGAGGAGCTCCAGGACATCGCCCGGGCCAAGCGCATCTGCGCCGACTGCCCGGTCATCGAGCCGTGCCTGGCCGGCGCGCTCGAGCGGCACGAGCCGTGGGGTGTCTGGGGTGGCCAGCTGATCCTCAACGGCCGGATCCTGGCGAACAAGCGTCGCCGGGGTCGTCCGCCCAAGACGCCGCGGCCCGAGGACCAGCTCCCGGTGATCCCGATCCCCGAGCGCCTGCGGGAGACCGTGGGTGCGGCGATCGGGGCCGCCTGAGCCGACCACATGGAGGACGGGGGTGACGTGGCCGTCGTGGGGATCCCCCCGCCACGACGGACTGCGAACCCCCGTCTGCCTCGTGGCCAACGTCCTAGCTTGAACCCTCCATGAGGGGACACAGGCTGTGGGGGGTGGTCCTGGCCGCACTGGTGCTGGCCGGGGCCTGTTCGGGAGACGACGGCGACGCCGCGTCGGACGACGACCGCGACGGACGACCGACGACGACGACCGCGCCGACGACCACGACGGCGCCGGGGGCGGACGCCGACCGCTACCGGTCGCTGGTCGAGGAGCTGGTCGACGGACGAGCTCGAGGGCCGGGACAACCAGACCCCGGGTTCGACGGCGGCCCAGGAGCTACCTGACCGAGCACCTGGCGGAGTTCACCGAGCCGCTGCCCGGGGCGGCGGACGGTGGCTACGCCTGGGACGTTCGCCGCCGGCACCAACCTGCTCGGCCTGATCCCCGGGGGCGAGAAGGCCGACGAGTACCTCGTCCTCGGGGCCCACTACGACGACCTGGGCAGCGACTGCCGGCAGATCGAGCCGGACGACGAGATCTGCAACGGGGCCGCGGACAACGCCGCCGGCGTGGCCTGCCGTGCTCGAGGTCGGCCGGGCCCTGGCCGACGGCCGACCCCGAGCGGTCCGTCGTGGTCGCCCTGTGGGACGCCGAGGAGGACGGCCTGCTGGGCGCCCAGGCCTACGTCGACGACCCCGCCGTTCCCGCTCGACCGGACACGTCGCCTACCTCAACTGGGACATCCAGGGCACGAACCTGACGCCGTCCCTGTCGGACACGACGGTCGATGGTCGGTGCCGAGACCGGCGGCCCGAACCTCGTCGACGCCGCCAACGCGGCCGCTGAGGCGTCGAGACCTGGAGACGCTCGCCCTCAGCCTGCTGTTCGGCCAGGGCCGCAGCGACCACGCCGTGTTCGCCGAAGCCGGCGTCCCGACGGTCTTCTTCACCGACGCCAACAACTCCTGCTACCACACGTCCCCGACGACCTGGACGACGCTGGACTTCGACAAGCTCGGCGCAGCAGATCCTCACCGGCGACGGCGCTGGCCGAGGACCTCGCGGCCACCGACGCCGTCCCCGAGTTCGACGCCGACGCGCCGGCGGCCGACGCTTCGCCGACGCCGAGTCGATGTACGACGTGGTGAGCGGGTCGCAGGAGGACTTCGACCTGCTCGGCGGCGGCGGCACCGCGGCCGCCGAGGCGTACCTGGCCGACCTCGAGGCCATGGTCGACGCCGGCGAGGCGGCCTTCGACGACGACGCGGTCAGCACGCTGCTGGGCGGCGCCGTGGACATCGTCGAGGCCCTGACGACCGGGGAGTGCACCGGCTTCGTCGACCAGTAACCGGGCGAGAGCCGCCGGTACCGTCGTGGGTCCATGGCGAGGACGCGGGCGGGTAGCCCGGTGGTGGTGGCGGTGGTCGTCGGGCATCCTCGTCGCGCTCGTCACGGCCCTCATCGCTGAGCTTCGTCCTGGACGATGAGGACACCGAGGCGGCCGGCGACGACGTCGTCCGCCTGACCCTGCCGCCCGAAGATGGCGGCCCCTCCGTCACCGCCCCGCCCAACACCTCGGTGGGCCAGGCCGTGCCCGACTTCACCTACGTCACGTTGGACGGCGTCGAGGTCGACTTCGACGAGTTCCGGGACGGTCGACCGGCGCTGGTGAACTTCTTCTCGGAGACCTGTGTCCCCTGCGTCACCGAGATGCCCGACCTCGAGGAGGCCCACCAGGCCCACGGCGACGAGGTGGCCTTCCTGGGCCTGGCGTACCCGGACACGTCCGAGCAGGCCCAGGAGCTGGTCGACCGCACCGGCGTCACCTACGACATCGGGCTCGGGACCCCGCGGCGGCGGCGTTCACCGCCTTCGAGGGCAGCGTCTTCCCGATCACCGTCTTCATCGACGACGACGGGACGATCCGGAACCTCTACCAGCGCCGGATCCGGCCCCGACGAGCTGGAGGCGGAGCTGGAGGCGTTGACCGGCGTGATCGACGCCCCCCTCGCCCTGGCCTTCAGCGCCGGCATGGTGGCCACGGTCAACCCCTGCGGCTTCGCCATGCTCCCGGCCTACCTGTCGTTCTTCCTCGGCCTCGAGGGCGGCGCCGACGACGAGGACCGGCGGGCGGGGGTGGCCCGGGCGCTCGCCGTCGGCGCCGCCGTGACCGCTGGGCTTCGTGGCCGTGTTCACGGTCATCGGGGCGGTGCATCTCCCACCTGTCGCTGACCATCGACGACTGGTTCCCCTGGATGACGATCGTGGTCGGCATCGCCGTCTTCGCCCTGGGCGTGGCGATGCTGGCCGGCTTCGAGCTCCGCCTGGCCCTCCCCCACCTGGAGCGGGGCGGTCGCCAGCGCACGCTGCCGTCGATGTTCGTCTTCGGCGTGTCGTACGCCGTGGCCTCGTTGTCGTGCACGCTGCCGGTGTTCCTGAGCGTGGTGGCCGGGACGTTCAGCCGGACCAACGCCACCTCCGGCATCGCCATGTACGTCTTCTTCGCCCTCGGCATGGGTCTGGTGCTGACCGTGCTCACGGTGGCGCTGGCGCTGGCCCGGGTGTCGCTCGTGCACCGCCTGCGTTCGGTCCTGCCGATGATCAACCGGGTGGCGGGCGGCCTGCTGGTGGTCGCCGGCGCCTACTTCACCTGGTACGGGATCTACGAGCTGCGCATCCGGGACGACCCGACGGCCGACGGCGGCCCCGTCGACGTGGTCACCGGGTGGAGCGGCGACATCTCGGTGTGGATCCAGGACGTCGGCCCCACCCGCCTCGGGCTGGTGCTGGGCATCGTCGTGTGCGTCGCCCTGCTCTACGTGCTGCTGCGCCCCGTCGACGACGACGTCGAAGCCGAGGCGGACGACCCGGTCCGTGCTGGCTGACCTCCTGGCCCACGACGGCGTCGTCGAGGAGCTCGACCTGCGCTCGCCGGTCGGCTTCCTGGCCCTCCACGGCGGCTCGCTCGAGCGGGAGACGGACGTGATCGCCCGGGAAGCGGCGGACCGGGCCGATGCCTCGCTCTACGCCGTCGGTCCAGCCCGACGACCTCCGCTGGCACGTTCCGTCGGTGCAGATGGACCCCGCTGACAGCCCCGCGCTGGCCCGCTTCCTCGACCACGTCGACGTGGTGCTGTCGGTCCACGGCTACGGGCGCAACGGGATGTTCACGACGCTGCTGCTGGGCGGCGCCGATCGGCCGTTGGCCGACCACCTGGCGGGCCACCTCCGGGCCGCGCTGCCCGGCTACACGGTCGACCGACGACCTGGATGCCATCCCCCGGCCGCTGCGGGGCCTGCACCCCGACAACCCGGTCAACCGGTCGCGGCGGTGGCGGCGTGCAGATCGAGCTGCCGCCCCGCATCCGCTTGCAGGGACCCAACGCCGACGCCGAGGCGCGGGCGGCGCTGGTCGACGGCCTGGTGGCCGCCGTGGTCACGGCCAGAGGCGCCTGATCTCCCAGCCGCCCGAGCCGTCGGGCGTCGTACTCGAAGCGGTCGTGGAGGCGGTCGGGCCGGCCGTTCCAGAGCTCCCAACGCTCGGGCACCAGCAGGTAGCCGCCCCAGCAGTCGGGGCGGGGAACGTCGCGGCCCTCCCAGCCCGCCGTCACCTCGGCCACGCCCGCCTCCATGGCCGCCCGGTCGGCGACAGGACGGCTCTGGTGCGAGGCGCGGGCGGCGATCTGGCTGGCCCGGGGACGGGTGGCCCAGTAGGCGTCCGAGTCGTCGGGCGACGTACGGCGCACCGGGCCCTCCACCCGCACCTGGCGCCCGATCGGCACCCAGGCGAGGTCGAGGGCGGCGTACGGGTTGGCGTCGAGGTGCTGGGCCTTGGTCGAGTTGTAGTTCGTGTAGAAGCGCCAGCCCGTCGGCGTCGAGGCCCCGCAGGAGCACGAATGCGGACCGACGGCCGGCCCTGCTCGTCGGCGGTGGCCAGGGCCACGGCTTCGGGCTGGTGGACGCCCACCTCGACGGCCTCGTCCCACCAGGCCCGGGCCTGGGCGACGGGGTCCGGGTCGAGGTCGTCGAGGTCGACGCCTGCGGCCAGGTGCTCGGCGTGGACGGCGTCGAGATCAGCCATGGGCCGCAGTCTTCCGAAATTGCTCCGATTCTGGTTGCTGAACGACCACAGACGGAGCAATTTCGGGTTCAGAGGCCGAGGTCCAGCTGGCGGGTGGGGGCCACCTTGGGCGGCGCCGGCGGGGTGGGGGCGGCGCCGCGGCCGTAGAGGTCGCGGACCGGGTTCCGGGGCGGGGCGTCGGGGCCCAGCGCTTCCCGGAAGCGGGCGGCCAGCTCCTTGCGCTTCGGGCGCGGGCAGGTAGGCTGCCGCGGTACGTGCGCTCGTACTGCTCGGCCAGGTCCGGCCGGTGCTGCCGGGCCCAGGCCAGGACGTGCTCCTTCACCCCGGGGCGCAGGTGGAGCGGCACCGGGCCCGCTGGGGCGGACCCCGATCGCCTTGCAGGCGTCGGCCACCTCGGCCAGCTGCTCCGGGGCGTCGGACAGCCCGGGCAGGACCGGGCGCCATCAGCACGCCGCAGGGGACGCCCGCCTCCAGGAACTGCTCGACGGCCCGCAGCCGCCGGCGGGGGTGCGGCGTGCCCGGCTCGGTCAGACGCCACACGTCCTCGTCCAGGGTGCCGACCGAGAAGTCGACGCGGACGTCGGTCCGCTCGGGCCGCCTCGGCGATCAGGTCGAGGTCCCGCAGGGCGAGCGTCGACTTGGTCAGGATCGAGAACGGGTTGGCGAACTCGGTCAGGACCTCGACCACCTGGCGGGTGAGGCGGAACTTGCCCTCGCAGCGCTGGTACGGGTCGGTGTTGGTGCCCATGGCGATGGCCTCGCCCGCCCACCGCCGGGGCGACAGCTCGGCCCGCAGCACCTCCGGGGCGTTGAGCTTGACCACGATGCGGCGGTCGAAGTCCTCGCCGATGTCGAGCCCCAGGTAGTGCGTGGGTGGGCCGGGCGAAGCAGTAGATGCAGGCATGGCTGCAGCCCCGGTACACGTTGATCGAGTGGGCGAAGGCCAGCCACGGCACGTCGACCTTGTTGATGATCGAGCGGGCCCGGACGCAGTAGAACTCCATCCCCCGGAACTCGCCCCGTCCGATCTGCCGCTCGACCAGGTCGCCGAACAGCGATCCCTGGGGCCGGGGCGCGTCCTCCAGCTCCCACCGCAGCTGCGGCTCGGCGGCCATGTCCGCACCCTATCGAACATGTGTTCGCCTTGTCGAGCGAGCTAGGCCCGCCGGGCGACCGCCCAGGTGCCGGTGCCGGCCTCGCTGGCGGTGACGTGCCAGCCGTCGCCGAGGGCGGCGACGACGTCGTCGGCGGGGAGGTAGATCGGCGTCTGGTCACCGCTGGTGTTGACCCAGACGAGGACGCCGTCCGGGGCCAGGACGCGGGCCATCTCCAGCGGGAAGAGCAGCATGTTGACCAGCAGCACCACCTGGAGGGCGCCGTCGGCGAAGGGCAGGGCCGTGCTGTCGCACTGGAGCCGGGGCGCGGCCTCGGGCGGGGCGAGGCGCAGCATCTCCACGGCCAGGTCGGCGGCGATGAGCCGCGGGAAGTGCTCGGCCAGCGAGCGGCGTCGAGAGGCCGATGCCCGCTGCCCAGCTCCAGGGCGGGACCGTCGGTGGGAACGCCGCCGCGGTCGAGGGCGTCGTGCAGGGCGTCGTAGCGACCCGGGCTCCTCCCGCGTGTGCCACTCGGGGGCCAGGCCGTCGAACAGGGCGCCGACCTCGGCCTGGCGCTCCGCCGTCCAGGAGGCGGGGTCGAAGGCGACCTCGCGGGTCACCCTGCGCATCGGGTGGTCGTCGTGGGACCCGGCCTCCCGCTCGACGCGGACCGGGACCACCACGGGGAGGTGCTCGACCCCCGGCCGGCCCACCGAGCTGATCAGCCGTAGGTGATGATGACGAGGGTGCCGTAGGCGAAGAGCCCGCCGGTCACGCGTGTAGAGCACGGCCTTGAGGGCGGCCCGCCGACCGGGGCGGCGTGACGTAGTCGTCGATGCTCCAGCGCACGCCGTTGACCCCGTGGAGCAGGGCCAGGGCCAGCAGCGCCCAGTCGAACAGGCGCCACAGCGGGTTGTCCCACCGCTCGCCGACGAACTCGGCGTCGGTCTCGACCACGTCGTTGACGATGTGGGTGATGGCGAAGTGGGTCAGGGCCAGGAAGATCAGGATCAGGCCCGAGACCCGCATGAAGTACCACGACCACGTCTCGAAGTTGGACTTGGGCTTGCGGCTCAGGCGCGCCCCGGGTCGCCGCCTGGGCCCGTCGGTCGGTCGGTGGGCGCGGCCATCAGAGGATCCTCCCGTCGATGAACGGCCAGAGGATGACCAGCGAGCCGGGGATGCCGGCCAGCAGGGTCAGGACGACCACCGCGTAGGTCAGCGCCTTCTCGTTGGCCACCGCCCGGGGAAGAAGTCGACGATCACGATGCGCAGCCCGTTGAGCGAGTGGAACAGCAGGGCCAGGAGCAGGCCGCACTCGAAGAGGCGCAGGAGGATGTTGCCGTAGAGGGCGTGGACCTCGTCGTAGAGCGTCGACGTCGGCGTTGATCAGCGACACGTCGACGATGTGCAGCAGCAGGAACATGAACACGAGGAAGCCCGATGACCCGGTGGGCGACGAAGGCCCACTGGCCCGCTGCGCCCCTTGTAGACCGTGCTGTTGCCGGCCCTGACCCCGCCGATGCCGGGGCTCACTCGGACCCCGTCCGGTACCAGCGGTCGCCCCAGAAGGTGGTGCGCGGCCACGTAGAGGCCGAAGCCGGTGATGAGCAGGGCGACGGCGCCCAGGGCGATGCTGAACAGCACCTGCGCCGTGGTCAGTGCGAGCACGCTGCGGACGATACCCGCCCGCTGGATCGGCCGCCCTAAGGCGGGACGGGGATCTCCGTGGCGCCCCGGAGGTAGGGGTGGAGCGCGCTCGGGCAGGGCGACGCGAGCCGTCCGCCCGGCGGTGGACCTCGAGCAGGGCGGCCAGCACCCGGGGCACGGCCAGGGCCGAGCCGTTGAGCGTGTGGAGCGAGCTCGGTGCCCTTGCCGCCGGCCGGGCCGGTAGCGGAGGTTGGCCCGCCGGGCCTGGTAGTCGCTGAACCACGACACCGACGACGACCTCGAGCCACTGGCCGAGCGCCCGGCGACGTAGACCTCGAGGTCCCACGAGCGGTGGTGGGCGATGCCCATGTCGCCGGTGCAGATGTCGATCACCCGGTAGGCTCAGGCCGAGGTCGGCGACCAGGGCCTCGGCCCGCTCCAGGATCTCGGCCTGCAGGTCGGGGGCCTGCTCGGGCGTGCGTCAGGGCCAGCAGCTCGACCTTGTCGAACTCGTGGACCCGCAGCAGGCCCCGGGTGTCCCGGCCGGCCGAGCCCGCCTCCCGGCGGAAGCAGGGCGTGTAGGCCATGAAGCCGCATCGGCAGGTCGGCCTCGTCGAGGATCTCGTCCCGGTACAGCGACGTGAGCGGCACCTCGGCGGTGGGGATGGCCCAGAGGTCGTCCCGCTCGACGTGGTAGGCGTCGTCGGCGAACTTCGGCAGCTGGCCGGTGCCGACCATGATCTCGGTGCGCACCAGCGTCGGCGGGCCGGACCTCCTCGTAGAGGTCGGCGTTGCGGTCGAGGGCCAGCTGGCAGAGGGCCCGGACCAGCGTGGCGCCGAGCGCCGCGGTAGGCGACGAACATCGACCCGGCCAGCTTCACGCCCCGCTCGACGTCGAGGATGCCCGAGGGCCTCGCCCGTCTCCCAGTGCGGCACCCGCTGGTGCTCGGCGTAGCGCGTCGGGGTCGGGCCCGCCGCGCCGCAGCACCGACGTTGTCGTCCTCGCCGGCGCCGTCGGGGGCGTCGGGCGACGGCAGGTTGGGGACGTGCAGGAGGACGTCGCGGACCTCGGCGGCCAGCGCGTCGGCCTCGTCGGCCAGGGCCGCCTCCCGCTCGCCCAGCGACGCGGCTCTCGGCCTGGAGGGCCTCGGCCTCGTCCGGCCTCGCCGTCGCGCCGGAGGCCGCCGACCTGCTTCGACAGCTCCTTCACCCGGTGGCGGATCTCGTCCCGCTCCTGGGCCAGGTCCCGCTGGCGCGCGGTCGAGCTCGAGCACCCGGTCGATCGGCGGCCAGGTCCTCGCCCCGGCGGGCCAGCGCCGCCTTGACCGCGTCGGGGTCGCTGCGGATCAGGCGGACGTCGATCACCGTCGAGGAAGGTACCGCCCCGTACCTCGTGCGCCCTGCCGTCGCATCTGGCGGCTGGGTGCCGTCGGTAGCGTCGCCGCCGTGCCCGCGGTCGAGGTCGCGGACCTGCGCGTCGCCTACGGGGACGTGGTCGCCGTCGACGGCGTCTCCTTCGCGGCCGAGGCGGGCGAGGTCGTCGCCCTGCTCGGGCCCAACGGGGCGGGCAAGACGTCGACGGTCGAGACCCTCGAGGGCTACCGCCGGCCGGACGCGGGCACGGTGCGGGTCCTCGGGCTCGACCCGATCGCCGACCACGCGGCCGGTCGTCAGCCGCGATCGGCGTGATGCTCCAGGAGGGCGGCCTCTACCCCGGCATCCGCACCGCCGAGGTCCTCCGCCTCTTCGCCGCCTTCTACGACGACCCCGCCGACCCCGACGACGCTGCTCGACCGGGTCGGCCTGGCCGACCAGGCCGGGGCGACGGCCCGGCGGCTCTCGGGCGGCGCAGCAGCAGCGCCTGTCGCTGGCGCTCGCCCTCGTCGGGCCGGCCCGAGGTCGCCTTCCTCGACGAGCCCACCGCCGGCCTCGACGTCGACGGCCGCCTGCTCGTCCGCGAGGTCGTCCGCGAGCTGCGGGACGCCGGGGTGTGCGTCCTGCTGACCACCCACGACCTGGACGAGGCCGAGAAGGTGGCCGACCGGGTCGTGATCGTCGACCACGGCCGGGTGGTGGCCGACGGCACGCCCGCCGAGCTCATGGCCGGCGGCGGCGAGGAGATCCGCTTCGGCGCCCCCGCCGGCCTCGACGTCGCCGCCCTGGCGACGCCGCTCGGCGCGCCGGTCACCGAGGTGACGCCGGGCGAGTACGTCGTCGCCGCCGCCCCGTCGCCGAAGGCGGTCGCCGCCCTCACCGCCTGGCTGGCCGAGCGGGACCTGCCGCTGGCCGACCTGCGGGCCGGCCGCCAGCACCTCGAGGACGTCTTCCTCCGCCTCACCCGGCGAGGAGGCGACGTGAGTGGCGCTGACCGCGCGACGGCCGCAGGCCCGGGTCGAGACCACGCTCTCCCTGCGGCGGGGCGAGTCGCTGCTGCTGACCCTCGGCATCCCGGTCGGCCTGCTCGTCTTCTTCTCGCTCGTCGACGTGCTGCCCATCGACGCCGAGGACCCGGTCGACTTCCTGGCCCCGGGCGTCCTGGCCCTGGCCGTCATGTCGACGGCGATGGTCAACCTGGCCATCGCCACCGGCTTCGAGCGCCAGTACCTGGTCCTCAAGCGTCTGGGCGCCACGCCGCTCGGCCGGGACCGGCTGCTCGCCGCCAAGACCCTGGCCATCGCGGCCGTGCTCGCCGTCCAGATCGTCGTGCTGACCGTCGTGGCGCTGCTCCTGGGCTGGGACCCGCGACCTCCGGGGCATCCCCGCCGCCCTGCTGGGGATGGTCCTGGCCACCGTCGCCTTCGCCGGCCTCGGCCTGCTGATGGCGGGCACGCTCCGGGGCGAGATGACCCTGGCCCTGGCCAACGGCCTCTACCTCGTGCTGCTCCTGCTCGGCGGGATGGTGATCCCCCTCGACGAGCTGCCCGACGCCGTCCGCACCGTCGCCGAGCTGCTCCCGGCCGCCGCGCTGGCCGACGTCATGCACGGAGCGCTGACCGAGGGCGGCGAGATCGACGCCCAGTCGTGGGTCGTCCTGGCCGTGTGGGCCGTCGCCGCCCCGGCGGCGGCCGTCCGCTGGTTCCGCTGGGAGTGAGCCGTCAGCGGGCGTCGATGCAGACGAGCGTGCGGTCCCCGGTCGCCCAGGTGTCGGCCGTGGGGGCGATGATCCGGTCCTGCTCGCCGCCGCAACGATCGGCCACGACCTGGTTGAGGCCCTCCGCCCCGGGGAACGGCCCGAGGGGCAGGGGGACGACGGCGACGACGCGGGAGGCGCCGGTCGAGCACGAGGCGTCGGTGCCGTAGGGGATGGCCCGCCCGCCGTCGGAGACGCTGTCGACCTCGGTGTAGCACTGACCGGTCTGCATCTCCCGGACGTCGGTGCCGCTGGGGCCGCTGTTCAGGAAGGCGAGGCCGGCGAAGACCAGCACCGCGACGAGGAAGATCGTGACGACCACGATCGATGCACGGCTCACTCGGGTCCGCGGCTCGACGATTGTCGGCTGCTCCTCGACGGCCGGCCGGCCGGACAGGGTCATCTCGCTCACCGGGTCCCCGTCGGCTCCGGGTCCCCGGGCTTGAGGGTGCTGGGGGATCTAGCCCTTCAGCTCGCCGGCGTTGACCATCAGCGTCTGGCCCGTGATCATCCGGGCCCGGTCCGAGCAGAGCCACACCACGGCCTCGGCCACGTCCTCGTCGGCGGGGATCTCGGGGATCGACATGTTCCCGGTGATCTCGGCGACGACCTCCTCGCCGGGGACGCCCCGCTCCCCCGACTGCCAGTCCACGTAGAGCTGGACCGGCGGACCCCACATCCAGGTCGGGATGACGGCGTTGACCCGGATGCGGTCGGGCCCCAGCTCGTCGGCCAGGTGGTACATGGCCGACAGCAGCGCTCCCTTCGACGCCGCGTAGGCGATCTGGGGCATGGCCTTGGGAGGCAGGAGCGCCGACTGGGAGCCGATGAGCACGACCGACCCGCCGCCGGCGGCCTTCATCGCCGGCGCCGAGGCCCGCACGAGGTTCATGGAGCCGACCACGTTGGTGTCGAAGCACCGGCGCCAGTCGTCGTCGTTGGATGCGGCCAGGTTGCCGAGGGCGGTGTCCACCGCCGCCACCTGGGCCACGCCGTGGAGCGCCCCGAACCGCTCGGTGGCGGCGGCCACCAGCGCCTCGCAGGCAGCCAGGTCGGTGATGTCGGTGGGGACCGCCAGCACCCGCTCGCCTGACGCGTCGAGCTCCTCGGCCGCGGCGGCGAGCTTGTCGGCCGAGCGGGCGGCCACGACGACGTTGGCGCCGTCCCGCACCGCCAGGCGGGCGACCTCGCCGCCCAGGCCCGGGCCGACGCCCGAGACCACCACGGTCTTGCCTTCCAGGATCACGGCGCCTCCCGGCGGATCAGGCCGACGAGGGGTGCTCGGCGGGGGCGTCGCCGGCGGCGTCGAAGGCCGCCCGGACGTCGTCGTAGGTCAGCGCCCGGTTCGCCACGGGCTCGGGCGACCTCGGGGTCCGAGCGTTGGCGATGCGGACCGGGTCGTCACTCTGGCTGGCGTAGGCCCACCGGAAGAAGATCACGAAGATCAACATCCACAGGAACGACCCGCCGACCAGCTTCATGATCAGGCCGGCCGCCTGCTGGTCCGAGGTCACCGAGATCCCCCACAGCCGGAACGACGTGTCGTAGACGTCGTACACGGAGCCGTCGGCGAAGATCAGCCACGACGCCGGCACCGTCGGGAGCAGCGACATGGCGAACAGGTAGACCATCGCCACCGGGCTGGAGATGCGCCACTCGTCGAACGGCCCGAACACCGGCATCCACATGAGCACCGCCGAGGCCACGACCAGGATGTGGATGGCGTAGTGCTGGAAGCCGTTGGTGACCACCTGGTTCACCAGCGCGGGCCAGTGGGTGAAGATCAGGACGCCGTTGAAGATGACGCCTGCCACGATGGGACGGGAGAGCCGCCGCAGGCAGCGGTACGACACCGAGCCGGCCGGCACCACCAGGCGGGCCAGCCACTGCGGGGTGGCCAGCAGGAAGAAGACCGGCATCACGTAGCTCAGCAGCAGGTGCTGGGTCATGTGCAGCGAGAACAGGTACTCCTCGCCGAGGTCGTGCAGCGGCCAGTCCGAAGCCAGCCACAGCGTGAGGATCCCCGCCACCAGGTTCGCCTTCTGGAACCGGGTGAGGACGGGCTGGCCGGCCGGGACCACCTTCGGGCCGATGACCCGGGTGATGTAGAGCGAGAGGCCGACGACCCCGAGGACCAGGAGCCAGACCTCGGGGTGCGGCTGCCAGCGCCAGGCGTCTTCGGCGGCCAGCACGAGGGGCACCTAGGTCTGCCAGTAGCGGAAGGTCGTGAGCATGATCGTGTACACGATCACCGCCAGCACCAGCCCGGACACGAACACCCACGAGAACAGCTTGTGGTCGAAGCGCAGGTGCATGAAGAACATGACGACCAGGGCGAACTTCACGGTCATCATCACCATCAGGGCCGGTATCAGCCAGTCGCCGAAGTCGATCACGTACGTGCTGACCTCGGCCGCCGTGATGGCGCCCAGGATGATGGCGATCTGGACGTAGAGCCAGTCCGACGCGTGGTGCTCGACTTCGTCGGGCTCGGTCGGGCCCTCTTCCTTGAGCTCTTCGATCGTGCGCGGCATGTGCGCCCCTAAGCGGCCAGGTAGACGACGGTGAAGATGACGATCCAGACGATGTCGACGAAGTGCCAGTACAGGCCGACGATCTCGACGGTCTCGGCCCGGTCCTGGCCCAGCTTCCCCCGCAGCGAGAGGCCGACGAGGGACAGCAGCATCAGGATGCCGACGCTGACGTGGACGCCGTGGAAGCCGGTGAGCGTGTAGAAGGCCGACCCGAAGATGTTGGTGGTGAAGCCCAGGCCCTCCTTCACGAAGGTCGTGAACTCGTAGACCTGCCCGCCGATGAAGACCGTGCCCAGCAGGGCCGTGGTGGTGAGCCACAGGCGGCTCCGGCGTGTGGTCGCCCCGGGTGAGGGCCGAGACGGCCAGCACCATCGTCAGCGAGCTCATCAGCAGCACGAACGACGAGACCGACGTGAACGGGATGTCGTAGACGTCCGTCGGTCGCGGCCCGGGGCCGTCGGCGCGGACCTTGTTGTGCAGCAGCAGGTAGGTGGAGATCAGCCCGCCGAAGAGCAGGCACTCCGAGGAGAGGAACACCCACATCCCGAGCTTCTCGTTGGAGAGCCCGGTGCTGGTGGCGTGGGTCTCGTGTCCCGCGTGGGGATCGGCGACGGCCATGGCCTCAGCCAACGGGGGCCTCCTCGGTCGTCGGCGCGGCTCGTCGGCGTCCTCGCCCTCGGTGGGTGCCGCGCCGTCGCCCGACTCCAGCTCGGCCGCCGCGCCGTCGCCGGCGGGCAGCGCCTCGTCCGGACCGTGGTGGTGCGGCGGGTTCTCGTCGTCGTCGGCCGGCTCGAGGGCCCAGCCGTAGAGGCCGGCCAGCACGAGCGAGCACGCCGGGCACGGCCCAGGCCAGGTTGAAGATCAGCCCGTAGCCGATCAGCGGCAGGCCGACCGCGACCACGAGCGGCCAGTAGGACGGCGACGGCAGGTGGACGTCGGTGGCGTCGCCCTTCTGCACGACGTCCTCGGTGGCGGCGATGCGCACCAGCCGGCCGTTCTCGTCCTCGCCGTACTTGCGGTGCCAGAACTCGTCGAGCTGGGTGACCGTCGGGATCTCGTCGAAGTTGTGCTCCGGCGCCGGCGACGGGATCATCCACTCGAGGCTGCGGGCGTCCCACGGGTCGGGCCGACCGGCGGGGCGTCGACGGCGGCCCTCTTGCTGCCGCACGACGTTGACCATGAACACGATCACCGACACGGCGATGATGAAGGCCCCGATGCGTGGCCACCAGGTTCCAGACGTCGAAGCCGAGGCCCTCCTCGTAGGTGTAGATCCGGCGGGACATGCCCTGCAGGCCGAGGATGTGCATCGGCCCGAAGGTCAGGTTGAAGCCGATCAGCATCAGCCAGAAGTTCACCTTGCCGAGGCGCTCGTTCAGCATGTGGCCGAAGACCTTGGGCCACCAGAAGTAGAAGCCGCCGAAGAGGCCGATCATCGCCCCGCCGAAGAGCACGTAGTGGAAGTGGGCGACGATGTAGTAGGTGTCGGTCTGCTGCGTGTCGGCCGGGGCGACGGCGTGGGTCACGCCGGAGAGCCCGCCGATGGTGAACATGCCGACGAGGCCGATGGCGAACAGCATCGGCGTGGTGAAGCGCAGCTTGCCGCCCCACATGGTGGCCATCCAGTTGAGGATCTTCACGCCGGTGGGCACGGCGATGAACATCGTCGACAGCGCGAAGGCGGCGACCGAGATCGGGCCGAGGCCGGAGACGAACATGTGGTGGGCCCACACGCCCCAGCCCATGAAGCCGATGGCGATGCCGGAGAAGACCATGAACGGGTAGCCGAAGATCGGCTTGCGGCTGAACGACCGGGATGATCTCGGACACGATGCCGAACGACGGCAGGATCAGGATGTAGACCTCCGGGTGCCCGAAGATCCAGAACAGGTGCTGCCAGAGCAGCGGGTCGGCGCCGGCGGCCACGTTGAAGAAGTTGGCGTCGAACAGCCGGTCGAACGTGAGCAGGACCAGCGCCACGGTGATGACCGGCAGGGCGAACACCAGCAGCACCTGCGACGACCAGGATCATCCACGTGAAGACCGGCATGCTTCATCAGCGTCATGCCCGGGGCGCGCATGTTCAGCACGGTGACGGTCAGGTTGACGGCGCTGGCCAGCGAGGCGATGCCGGTGATGATCAGGCCGAGGGCGAAGAAGTCGATGCCGTGGGAGGGCGAGAAGACCACGCCGCTGTTCGGGGCGTAGTTGAACCAGCCGCCGTCGGCGCCGCCGCCCAGGAACCAGCTGGTGTTCAGGAAGATCCCGCCGGCCAGGAAGCACCAGAGGCTGAAGGCGTTCATCCGGGGGAAGGCGACGTCCCGGGCGCCGATCTGGAGCGGCAGCAGGTAGTTGGCGAAGGCGGCCGCCATCGGCATGACGACCAGGAAGATCATCGTCACGCCGTGCATGGTGAACACCTGGTTGTAGGTGTTCGCCGACAGCAGGTCCTGGCCCGGCCGGGCCAGCTGCGAGCGGATGAGCAGCGCCTCGACGCCGCCGACCAGGAAGAAGAAGAAGGCGGCGACCCCGTACATGATGCCGATCTTCTTGTGGTCGACCGTGGACGACCCAGCTGCGCCACCCGGTCGTGGTGGTCGGGCGTCGGAAGACGCCGAGGGGCTGGAAGTCGTCGGTCGCGTCCCCGGCGGGGAGGGCGAGCGGGCGGTCTTCGGTGAGGGCCACGGTTACCTCAATCCAGCGTCTGGAGGTAGGCGACGAGCTGGTCGATCTGTTCCTCGGTCAGCTCGAGGTCGGGCATGCCCCGAGGCGGCTCCCCATCCAGCTGCTCGGGGTCCGTGTACATCGGCTTCAGGGCCGGCGGGTCCCGCAGCCAGGCCTCGAGCTGGACCCGGTTGAAGGTCCCCACCTCGGCGAGCTCGAGGTAGATCTCGGCGATGTCCTCGTTGTCGGCCTGGGCGAAGAGGCGGAAGATCGAGCCGGCGAACGTCGAGCGGGTCATCAGGTGCGTGAGGTCGGGGGCGGTCCCGGACACGGTGTCCGACGTGCCGTCGAACAGTCGAGCCCTCGAGGCCCCGGACCTCGTGGCAGCGCGAGCAGGAGGAGATGAACAGCTCCTGGCCGGCCTCGGCGTCGCCCGTGGCCTCCTCCGCCTCCGCCATCTGGTTGTCGAGCCACTCCTCGTACTGGTCCTCGGGCAGCGCGATCACCCGCATGCGCATGTTGGCGTGGGAGAGCCCGCAGTACTCCGTGCACTGGCCCCAGTAGGACGCCGGGCTGGTCGGCCTCCAGGGTCAGCGGGTGGTGTCGGCCCGGCACGGCGTCCCGCTTGCCGTTGAGGGCGGGGATCCAGAAGCTGTGGATCACGTCCCGAGACGTGATGTCCAGGTCGACCGGCTGGTTGATCGGGATGACCATCTCGTTGGCCGTGCGGAAGTCCGTCTCGCCGTCGTCGTCGATGTCGTACTGGAACTCCCACCACCACTGCTGGCCGACGACGTCGATCGAGAGGGCGTTGTCCGGCACCTCCTCCAGCTCGAAGAGGGTGACCAGGGTGCCGTAGGCGACGCCGGCCAGGATCACGGCGGGCAGGATCGTCCAGCCGAGCTCGAGCACCAGGTTCCCGTGGGTCTGGTCGGGCAGCTCGTCGTCGTCGTCCTTGCGGCGCCGGTAGCGGATGACCAGGTAGACGATGCCGAGCTCGACGAAGAGGAAGACGAGGCCGGCGACGATCAGGACCGGGTTGAGGAGGTCGTCGATCTTCTGGGCGTTGGGGCCCTGCGGGTCCATGGTGTCCAGCGGGGCGTCGCTGGCGCAGCCCGTGGCGACGAGGAAGAGCACCAGCAGGGCGACACCCAGGACGCGCCGGTGGCGGCGGCGGGGGGACCTCACGGGCCGAGTGTGGTCCACCGGATCAGAGGCGGCCAAGTCAGCCATGGCTGCCTTCCTCGGCTTCGTGGCCGGGCTCCTCGTGGTGGAACTCGCGCTCCCCCGCGGCCACCCCGGCGATGCCCGCAGCGACCACGGCGAGGGCACCGATGGCCACGAGCACGGTGGCCACGCGGCCGGCCTGCTTCGGGCGGGCGAGCACCGCGACCGCCCCGAGGAGGATCACGCCGGCGATGCACGACGCGATGATCCACGCCGCCGTGGCGCTGACGGCGAGGAGGAGGCGGGACAGGCCGATGACGATCAACGCGATGACCAGCGCGGCGCCGAGGGGGACCTCGACGGGGGCCATGAAGCGGTTGCGGATGGCACGGTTGACGGCCGGGTCGCCGGTGGCCCGGTCGGCCCACACCTGCACCGCCCACTCGACGGCTGTGACCCCGAGCACGACGATCCCCAGGACGAAGAGCAGCCACCCCTCGACCAACCCGAGGACGGTGATCACCAGGCCGACCGCCCCGACCAGCGGCCAGGGGCTGACGGTCGCCGGGACCTGGATCTCGGGCAGCACGTCGGCACCGTCCGCGACCGGCGCCGGATCGGCGTCGCCGATGACGACGCTGATCACGGCGAGGACCAGGGAGGTGGCACCGAACAGGGTCAGGATCGTGTAGCCGAAGTGCTCGCCGACGCCGCCCTTGTACCCCATGGACACGACGCCGATCGGGTCGCCGCCGGTGGCGATCCCGTACGCGCCCGCGCCGACGAACCCGAGGACCGCGAGGGCGAAGAAGAAGCGAGAGCCGGTGCCGAACATGAGCTCCTACTTGGTCACGTAGACGGCGTACCAGGACACGAGGTACACGGCGACGGCGGCGTCCCAGTACACGGCGGCGGCGGCGAGACCCTCGCTGTCCCGCCCGGAGTACTGGCCACCGAGCGTGCGGAAGGTCATCAGGGCCACGAACACCATGCCCACGATCACCGTGGCGATGTGGAACCCACCGACCACGAACAGCAGCAGCTCGACGGCGCTCCCGGCGATGGCGGCCCCCATCTGGGTGAAGAGGTAGATGGCCGAGTTCACGAACGCCAGGCCGAGGATCAACGTGAGCCCGAGGGCCACGTACGCGTTGGGCCGGTCGTCGTTCCTGATGGCGTAGTGCGCCCAGTGGATGGTCACCACGGACATGAGCAGCGTGACCGCGGCCATGTTCGGCGGCGACAGCGGGATGGTCACCGTCTCCGGCAGCCACGAGCCCTCGGCCCCCGCCCGCAGGGCGACGTAGACGCCGATGATGCCGGCATAGGCCATGACCATGGCGGCCGAGCCCAGCAGCGTCCCCACGAACAGGACGCGGGGGCGGGCCGGGTCCGGCGGAGGGGCGAGGGCCGGGTACATCGGCTCGGTCTCGGTGGCCGTGGCCATCTACGCCCCTTCCTCGTCCGTGGCGACCAGCGGGGTGGCCGAGGTGACCACCGGGATCGGCTCGGTGAAGTTGTGGACGGGCGGCGGCGAGGTGGTCGACCACTCGAGCGTCTGGCCACCCCAGGGGTCGTCGACGTCCTCGTCCGGGGTCCGGCCGAGGGCGGCGCGCAGGAGGCCCAGGACCAACAGCAGGCCGCCGAGGGCGAAGACCACCGAGCCGATGGCGGCGATGAGGTTCATGGTCTCGACCCCGTCCGGGATCGGCTGGCCGGCGAAGGGGAAGTACGCCTGGTCGAGCGCCCCGGCGATGCCCTTGGGCACGGCGACGAGCAGGCCGCCACCGGCGATGGCCAGGCCACCGAGGAGGGCCGCCGCGGCGGGCAGGTGGCGGCCCCAGATCTTGGGCGCCCACCAGCAAAGGCCGGCGGCCCCGCCCAGGAGAGCGGCGGCGAACACCAGATCCAGGTGCCCGGTCTGCCAGCTGGTGCCGGGCAGGTCGAAGCCGTCGATCACGGTGGCGGCGCCGGCGCCCACGGCGGCGAGCAGGAGCAGGACCGACAGCACGGCCAGGATGAACGCGGGGCGGAGCTTCGGCTTGCCCTGACGGGCCGAGTCGGCCAGGCCGCCGAGCACCGCCAGCAGCGGCAGGCCGATGGCGAAGGCCACGACCACGTAGGGCGCATCCTCCACGATCGTCTCGTCGTAGAACGGCTGGGCCCAGGCCCCGAAGGCCAGGGCGCCGAACCCGGCGATGCCCGCCAGGACGATCCCGCGACCCTTCTGGACCGCCCCGACCGACACCGGGACGATCTCGGCGGCGATGCCCAGCGCGGGGATCGCCATCGCGTACACCTGAGGCTGGTCGAAGACCCACTGGAAGCGGGTGAAGAGGGTCTCGGAGCTGGCGAAGCGCGACCTGGCCGTAGCGCAGGTCCAGGTAGGCCAGCAGCAGACCGGCCAGCAGGACCGGGAACGAGAGCAGCCAGATGACCCCGGCCACGACCATCGACCACGAGAACGCCGGCACCTCCGCCAGACGCATCTCCGGGGTCCGGAGGGCGATCACCGTGGTCGCCACGCAGGCGGCGGCCAGGAGGATGGCCATGATCACCAGACCGATGGCCAGGAGGCTGAGGGCTGACGGCGTCGGCGTCCACGCCGCCCACCGGACCGCCGTCGAGGCCGTAGCCCAGGACGAAGAGGATGGCGCCGCCCAGCCAGGTCCAGAAGGCACCGGCCGCCGCCCGCGGGAAGGCCAGGCCGGCGGCCCCGACCTGCAGCGGCACGACGGCGGTGGCCAGGCCGAGGAAGAGGGGCACGACGACGAGGAACGTCAGGCCGAACCGGTAGAAGGAGAAGACCTGCAGGACGTGGTCGCTGCCGAGCACCTCGAGCTTGTCGAGGGTGACCGCCTCGAAGTCGAGCAGCGCGCCGACCACGACGGTCACGATCAGGAAGAGCGCCGACCCGCCGAGCCACAGCCGACCGACCGTCTTGTGGTCGCCCGTGCCCACGACGGCCGGCAGGCCGCGGGGTTCGGGCTGGGCCGCCGTCGTGGTCTCGGTGGGCGCGGAAGGGGGTGCCTCGGTCACGGTCATGGCCGGTTCGGGACTTTACACAGGGGGTCTTCGAGCAAGGGAATCACAGGGCGATGAGCGAATCCACCGCCATCACGCCGAACAGGAGGCTCACGTAGGTGATGGACCGTGGAAGAGGGCCATGGCCTTCGCGGGGTCGGATCGGCCTTCAGGCGCAGGCTCTGGCCGGTGAAGACGGCGCCCAGGACCACTGCGGCGACCGTGTAGAGCAGCCCCATGTCGGCCACCGGGACGAAGAGCAGGCTGAGGGCCCAGACCACCACCGTGTAGGCCACGATCTGGCGGCCCACGGTGGCGTCGTCGGCCACCGAGGGCAGCATCGGCACGTCGGCGGCCGAGTAGTCCTCCCGGTAGCGGATGGCCAGCGCCCAGAAGTGCGGCGGCGTCCAGAAGAAGATGACCCCGAAGAGGACGACCGGCGCCCAGGCCAGCTCGCCGGTCACCGCCGTCCAGCCGATGAGCGTGGGGACCGCACCGGCGGCGCCGCCGATGACGATGTTCTGGCTGCGACGTCCGCTTCAGCCAGAGCGTGTAGACGAAGACGTAGAAGAGGCAGGCCGACACCGCCAGCACGGCGCTGAGCAGGTTGACCGTGCCCCACAGCAGGCCGAAGGCCGCCACCTCCAGGCCGATGGCGAAGGTCAGGGCCGCCCGGGGCGACAGCTCGCCGGTGACCAGCGGGCGGTTGCGGGTCCGCTCCATCACGGCGTCGATGTCGCGGTCCACGACCATGTTGATGGCGTTGGCCCCGCCGGCGGCCAGCGAACCGCCCAGCACGGTCGCCACGACCAGCCACAGGTCGGGCACCCCACCGCTCGGCCACGAACATGACCGGCACCGTGGTCACCAGCAGCAGCTCGATGATCCTCGGCTTGGTCAGGGCGACGTAGGCCCCGACGCGGGACCGTGTCGAGGTGAGGGTGGTGACCGCCATGACGACCTGACTCTACGGGGCGTCGCCCCGGCGTCCCCAATGCGGGACGGCACCCGGTCCGTCCGTAGCCTGGATGCCCGTGCGACGGCGCGAGGTGACCCCGGAGGCGTACCGCCGCGTGACGCTCGTGGCCCTCGTGGCCCTGGTCTTCATCGTGGTCACCGGCGCCTCGGTGCGCCTGACGGGATCGGGCCTGGGGTGCCCCGACTGGCCGACCTGCGACGGCAGCCGGGTGGTCTCGGAGTTCCGCGACACCCCCGAGATCATCGAGTTCGTCAACCGGATGATCACCTTCGCTCGTGTCCGTCGCCGTGGCCGCCGCCGTGCTCGGCTCCCGCTGGCGGACCCCCCGCCGGCGAGACCTCGACGTCCTCTCCTGGGGGCTGGTCGCCGGCGTCCTCGCCCAGATCGTGCTGGGCGGCGTCACCGTGCTGATGGAGCTGAACCCGATTCCGGTGATGGGGCACTTCCTGCTCTCGATGGCTCTGGTGGCCGACGCCGTGGTCCTCCACCACCGGGCCGGCGAGCCCGACGAGGGCCGGCGGATGCCCACCGAGGCCCCGTCCACCGTGCTGGCCGGCTGGGCCATGGTGGGCATGGCCGTGCTGGTCATGGTCTTCGGGACCATCGTCACCGGCACCGGCCCCCATGGCGGTGACCCGGACGTCGAGCGGCTGGACTTCGCCATCACCGAGGTGGTGCGGGCCCACAGCGTGCTTGCGTGGCTGCTCACCGCCCTGCTGCTGGTCGTCATGGCCCGCACCCGCCGCGGCTGGCCCGTGCTCCTCGCCGTGGGTGCCCAGATGACGATCGGCTACGTCCAGTACGTCAACGGCGTGCCCGAGCTGCTGGTCGGGCTCCACGTGCTCGGAGCCACCCTGGTGTGGATCGCCGTGCTCCACCTCCATCTGTCGCTCTGGCGGGTCGTGCCCGAATCGACCGAGGCCCCGGACCGCGTCGAGGCCCTCACGTGAGCAGCACCTCGCCGCTCGAGGTCGAGGTCCCCGACGACGTCGAGGTGACCGACCCGGACCGGCCGTGGATCGTCCTGGTCTGGAACGACCCCATCAACCTGATGTCGTACGTGACCTACGTCTTCCAGAAGCTGTTCGGCTACTCCCTGGAGAAGGCCACCGAGCTGATGCTCGACGTCCACGAGAAGGGGCGGGCCGTGGTCTCCAGCGGCGCCCGGGAGAAGGCCGAGCTCGACGTCTACCGGCTGCACGAGCACGGCCTGTGGGCGACCATGCAGCACGAGGACGCGTAGTGGCCTTCGGGCGGCAGAGGCCGATCCACCGCGACCGGGACGGCACCTACTCGGTGGACCTGACCGAGACGGAGCAGATGGTGCTCAAGTCGCTCCTCGCCCAGCTCCGCACACTGCTCAAGGTGGAGACGACCGGCGAGATCACCGAGGAGTCCGGTGTGCGTCGCCTCTTCCCCACCGCCTACCCCGACCGGGACGACCTCGAGGCCGAGTACCAGGGCATGGTCCGCGACGACCTGGTCGGCCAGCGCCTGGCGGCCATCGACCTGGTCGAGGAGACGATCGTCCTGCCCACGCTGGACGACGACCAGCTCGCCACCTGGATGCGGACGTTCAACGACCTGCGGCTGGTGTTGGGCACCCGGCTGGACGTGTCCGAGGACGACACCGGCTGGATCGACCCCGAGGACCCCGACGCCCCGGCCCAGATGGCCTACGAGTTCCTCGGTCTCCTCCTGGACAGCGCCGTCGTGGCCCTGTCCGGTGCCCTCCCGCCCCCGACCGAGCCGGACTGACTCACCGGCCCTCGGCCCGCCGCCGACGGAGGTGGACGAAGGCCTTCGCCGCCCCCCACTCGATGCCCGGGTCCCGCAGCTCGGGGGCGACGTCCTCGAACGCCGCCGGGACCAGGCCGTAGACGTCGTCGGGGAACGCCCGCTCGGCGAAGTCGTCGCGCGCCACCGGTTGCGCCCCCAGCTCCCGCAGCAGCTCGGTGGCCGGCCCCACCGCCTCGCGGAGGAGGCTCAGGGGCGTGGTCGGCTGGTCGTCGACGTCGGTGGCCAGCAGCGCCCGGACCCGGGGCACGATCGCCGCCCGGGTCCGGTCGGCCATGGCTTCGGCCTCCCGCAGGACCCGGTCGCCGTCCTCCAGGTGCTGCGCCGCCGCCACCCGGAGGATCGCGCCGACCAGCCACGGTTCGATCGCGGCATCGATGGCGTCGGCCAGCGCCGTCGCCTTCTCGGCCATGGCCAGCTCGGGGTCGTCCTCCACGGCGACTCAGCCCTGGTCGATCGCCTCGCCGATGACCCGGTTCACGATGGGGGGCAGCTCCTCGGTCACGCAGCTGAGCTGCACCACGCCGTCGACGACCTGGGTCTCGGGCGAGCACGGCAGGAAGCGGCCGAGGTTCAGGGGCACGGTCACCGGGTCGAAGCCCTCGCCCTGCAGCACCAGGTCCTCCCCGACCATCGATGCCTGGATGGTCACCCCGCCGGCCGTGACCTGCCCACCGTCGCTGATCTCGACGGGGACGCCGACCAGGTCGCCGATCGTCCCCTCGCTGAGCTCGACGGCGGCCGTGGCCTGGTCCAGGTCGGTGGCCTCGACCTCACCGTTGAAGGCGGACGACCGGTCGAAGACCAGGCCGTCGACGTCGAGCGTGAACCGGTCGATCGTCACGCCCTGCTCCTGGACGCCCTCCAGCTCGAGCGTGGCCGACACCTCCCCGAACGCCGCCAGGCGGAACAGGAACGGGAAGGAGTCGACGGCGAACGAGGCGTTCTCGACCTGGAGGCGTGGTCGGCTCTCGAACTCGTCAGCCACCCGGTTCTCGACGAACCCCTTCGCGATGACGTCGACGACGAGGTAGAGGAGGACGAGCGAGACCAGGACCAGCCCGACGACGATCAGGCGCCTCACGCCGAGGTCCGGCCGACGCCGAGGGCGCCGTTCAGGTTCCCTGACCGCAGGCCCTCGGGGTCGATGGTCACCGTCCGGTAGCCCGCCGCTCGCACCGCGGCCACGACCTCGTCGTGGCGGGCCCCCGCCTCGTCCAGGTCCTCGAGGGGGAGCTCGACCCGGGCGAGGTCGTCGTAGTGGCGGACCCGCAGGTCCCGGAAGCCCAGGCCCCGCAGCGCGGCCTCCGCCCGCTCCACCTGACCGAGCACGCCGACGGTCACCTGGGTTCCGTACGGCACGCGGGACGCCAGGCACGGTGCCGCCGGCTTGTCCCACACCTCCAGCCCGAGATCGTCGGCCGCCGACCGCACGTCGGCCTTGGTCAGCCCTGCCTCGACGAGCGGGAAGCGGGCGCCGCGCTCGCGGGCCGCCACCTGCCCGGGCCGGTGGTCGCTCAGGTCGTCCACGTTGACGCCCAGCAGGACGGTGGCGCCGGCAGCGTCGGCCAGGGGCTGGAGCGCGTCCATCAGGGCGTCCTTGCACCAGTAGCAGCGGTCGCCGGCATTGGCCCGGTACTCGGGGCGCTGGATCTCGTCGGTGACGACCTCCTGCCAGCGCAAGCCCCAGCCGGCGGCCAGCTCGCGGCAGGCGGCACGCTCCGACGCCGCCAGCGAGGGCGACACCGCCGTCGCGCACAGGACCCGGTCGGCCCCGAGCACCTGGGTGGCGACGTAGGCGAGGAGCGAGGAGTCCACGCCCCCGCTGAACGCCACGACCGCCGGGTCGTGCTCGCCCACCGCCGCCCGGAGCCGCTCGAGCACGCGCTCAGACATCGACGACCTCGAGGCGGATGCGCTTGTTGGCCTTGCCCTTGGACTCGGTCTTGGTGACCCGGATTCCGCCCACTTCGCCGGTGGCGGCCACATGGGTCCCGCCGTCGGCCTGCTTGTCCAGGCCCACGATGTCGATCACCCGGATCTCCTTCACCGAGTCCGGGATCATGTTCACCTTCGTGCGGATCAGGTCTTCGTCGGTGACGGCCGTGTCTCGGGGCAGGAACTCGACCCGGATGGGCCGGTCGGCGGCGATCTCGGCGTTCACCAGCTCCTCGACGCGGGCGCCGAAGCCCTCGGGCAGCGGGTCGAACTCGAAGTCCATCCGAGCCGCCAGCGGGGTCATGTTCCCGCCGGTCACCGCGGTCCGCCACTCGTTCCAGATCACCCCGCAGAGGATGTGGAGCGCCGTGTGCGTGCGCATGAGGGCATGCCGGCGGTCCCAGTCGACGGTGCCGGTGACGAGCGTCCCGACGTCGGGCAGGGCGCCGTCGAGGGCGTGCCAGGCGTCGGGGCCCTGCTTGACGACCTCGGTCACGGACGCCTCTCCACCGTCCCAGGTGAGGGTGCCCGTGTCGTGGGGCTGGCCACCGCCGGTCGGGTAGAAGGCCGTCCGGTCGAGCCGCACCCGACCGTCGTCGACCGAGTCGACGGTCGCCTCGAACTCACGGAGGTAGGCGTCGTGCAGGTACAGCAGATCCGTGCTCATCGCGGCCACCGGGTGCTCATGTCCGCAGGATTGTGCCTCTGTTACAGGTCGGTTGCTGCCGAGACATCGGCGGGGGACGTGACCTATGCTCTCGCCCGGCCGTGGCGATGGTGCCACGGCGTGCTGCTTTCCGAGGGGAGAGAAATGCGATTCAACGGACGTCTGTGGCGTCTGCTTGCCATGTTGTTCGCCTTCACGCTCATCGTCGCCGCTTGCGGTGACGACAGTGGTGACGACGACGAAGAGGCCGGCAGCGACGACGACGGAAGCGCCCAGTGACGACACCACCGGCGGCGACGAACTGCCAGAGGCTCCGGCCTGCAGTGACGCCGAAGGTGTGCTGAGGATCGGCACGCTGCTGCCGGAGACCGGGGACCTCGCGTTCCTCGGCCCACCGGAGTTCGCGGGTGCCGAGCTGGCCGTCAGCGAGATCCAGGGCGCCGGTGGCGTGCTCGAGAACGACATCGAGCTGTGCCAGGGCGACTCTGGCGACACCAACACGGACATCGCCAACCAGACCACGGACCGGCACCTCGCAGCCGGCGTCGACGCAATCGTCGGTGCCGCCTCGTCGGGTGTGTCGTTCACGGTCATCGACAAGATCACCGGTGCGAACGTCATCCACTTCTCGCCGGCGAACACGTCGCCTGACTTCACCGACTACGACGACAACGGGCTGTACTTCCGTACCGCCCCGTCGGACGTCCTGCAGGGCCGGGTCCTCTCGGACCTGATCGTGGAGGACGGCAACACGACGGTCGGGATCATGGCTCGCCAGGATCCCTACGGTGAGGGCCTGCTGCGGTACACGGCGGAGCCGCTGGCTGACGCCGGCGCCGAAGTCGTCAACGACGGTGGGATCGTCTACGACCCCGCGGCGGAGAACTTCGACGCCGAGGTCAACGACATCGTCAGCGCCGACCCGGACGCCTTCGTGATGATCGGTTTCGAGGAGTCGGCGCAGGTGCTGACCTCGCTGTTCGAAGCCGGCTACACGCAGGAGAGCGGCAAGAACATCTACCTCGTCGACGGCAACGTCGGGAACGCGCTCGGTGAGAACTTCGCCGACAGCCCGGGGATCCTGGAAGGCGTGCGGGGCACCCTGCCGTCGGCCGAGCTCTCCGACGATCTGCGTGAGCGCCTCCTGCAGGTGGACCCCGAGCTGGTGGACTTCTCCTACGGCCCGGAGACCTATGACGCCGTGGTCATCATCGCCCTGGCCGCCGAGGTGGCGGGCACGGTCGACGACCCGGTCGCCATCGCCGCCGAGATCAACGGGGTGACCCGTGACGGGACCGCGTGCACGACGTTCGCCGAGTGCCGTGACCTGATCGCGGAGGGTGAGGACATCGACTACGACGGCGCTGGTGGCCCGTACACCTTCGGGGATGCGGGCGAACCCACGGAGGCGAGCTTCGCGATCCTCCAGTACAACGCCGAGAACCAGATCGATGACAGCCTGACCGAGTTCCAGTTCGCGGCGATCGAGGAGTAGTCACTCCCCGGTCCGATCGGACAACAGCGTGAGAGCCGCCCCTCCGGGGGCGGCTCTTTCGCGTGGTAGACGGGTGTCGTGATCCAGCTCCGTCACGACACCGAAGCCCTGCGGGACGTCGCCCGGGAGGCATTGGCGCGGTGCGGGGTGGACCTCCAGGCGGGGACGGGTCCGTCGGTCACCGCCCGCACACCGGTCACCGGTGAGGACCTGTTCGAGGTGCCGGCGGCCGACCGGGCCGGGGTCGAGGCGGCCATCGGCCGGGCCCACGAGGCGTTCCTCGAGTGGCGGACCGTCCCCGCCCCCCTGCGGGGCGCGCTGGTGAAGCGCTACGGCGCCCTCCTGGGCGAGCACCTCGACGACCTGGCGGACCTCGTCCAGGTGGAGGTCGGCAAGATCCGTGCCGAGGCCCGGGGCGAGGTCCAGGAGATGATCGACATCTGCGACTTCGCCGTCGGCCTGTCCCGCCAACTCGACGGGCGAACGATGCCTTCGGAGCGTCCCGGGCACCGCCTCATGGAGACCTGGCACCCCCTCGGCGTGGTGGCCGTGATCAGCGCCTTCAACTTCCCCGTGGCCGTGTGGTCCTGGAACGCCGCCCTTGCCCTCGTCTGCGGCGACACCGTGGTGTGGAAGCCGTCCGAGCTCACATCGCTGACGGCGATGGCCTGCTCGGCGCTGCTCGACCAGGCCGCAGCGGACGTCGGGGCGCCCGCTGGCCTGAACGTGCTCGCCGTCGCCGGCCCTGACGACGCCGCCCCCCTGCTCGACGACCCCCGGGTGGCATTGGTCAGCGCCACCGGCTCGGAACGCATGGGGGCACAGGTCGCCCCCCGCGTCGCGGCCCGCTTCGGCCGATGCCTGCTGGAGCTGGGCGGCAACAACGCCGCCGTGGTCGCGCCGTCGGCGGACCTCGACCTGGCGGTGCGGGGCATCGTGTTCGCGGCGGCGGGGACCGCGGGGCAGCGGTGCACGACCCTGCGCCGGGTCATCGCCCACGAGTCGGTCGTCGACGACCTCGTCGGCCGCATCGCCTCCGCCTACGCCGGCCTGGCCGTAGGGGACCCCTTCGACGACGGGACCCTGGTCGGGCCCGTGATCGGCGAGCGGGCCGAGGCGGCCCTGCGCAGCGCCCTCGACGAGGCCGTGGCTGCCGGCGGCGAGGTGGTCGTCGGTGGCGAACGGGTGGCCGCTGACGGCGCCCCGGACGCCGTCTACCTGCGGCCGGCGCTCGTGCGGGTGCCGACCCAGGCCGACGTGGTCCGTCGGGAGACGTTCGCGCCCCTCCTGTACGTCCTGACGTACGGGACCCTGGACGAGGCGGTGGCGCTCCACAACGACGTGCCCCAGGGGCTGTCGTCGTCGATCTTCACCACCGACCAGCGCGAGGCCGAGCGCTTCCTGGCCGCCGACGGCTCTGACTGCGGGATCGTCAACGTCAACATCGGGACCTCGGGCGCCGAGATCGGCGGCGCGTTCGGCGGCGAGAAGACCACCGGCGGCGGCCGCGAGTCGGGGTCCGACGCCTGGCGGGGGTACATGCGCCGGGCGACCAACACCGTCAACTACTCCGACGAGCTGCCGCTGGCCCAGGGCGTGACCTTCACGTGACCCACGCCGAGGTCGTCGTCGTCGGGGGCGGCGTGATGGGGGCCTCGGTGGCGTTCCACCTCGCCGAGGCGGGCGTCGACGGTGTCCTGCTGCTGGAGCGCGACGAGCTGGGCTCGGGGTCGACGAGCAAGGCCGCCGGTGGGGTGCGGGCCCAGTTCTCCGACGCCCTCAACATCCAGCTCGGCGCCCGGGGGCTGGAGGCCTTCGAAGGCTTCGCCCGGCGGCCCGGCGGCGAGATCGACCTCCAGCAGGTCGGCTACCTCTTCTGCCTGTCCGATCCCGAGGACCTCGCCACGTACGAAACCGCCGTCGCCCTCCAGAACGAGCTGGGCGTCCGGAGCCGGATGCTCACCGCCGGGGAGGCGTCGGTCCTGGCCCCGGTGCTGCGCACCGACGACCTGCTCGGCGCCGCGTTCCACGGGCGCGACGGCATCTGCTCGCCCGACGGTGTCGTCCAGGGCTACGCCGCCGCGGCCCGTCGACTCGGCGCCGAGCTGCGGACCGGGGTCGCCGTGACCGCCATCGAGGCCGACGCCGGAGGGGTCCGGGCCGTCGTCACCGACGCCGAGCGGATCACCGTCGGGTCCGTCGTGCTCGTGGCCGGGGCGTGGTCCGAGGCGCTGGCCGCTACCGCCGGCGTCCACCTGCCGGTGATCCCGTTGCGCCGCCAGATCGTGGTCACGGGGCCGAAGGACGACCTGCCAGGGGTGCCGATGACCATCGACGCCGCCTCCACCTTCTACTTCCACCGGGAGGGACCGGGGATGCTGATGGGCATGTCCTGGGACGGCGAGGTGCCGGGGTTCGACCTGTCCACCGACGACGACTGGCTGCCCGACCTCCACGCCGCCGTCGAGGCCAGGGCGCCGGCGCTGGCCGACCTCGGCATCGCCCACCGCTGGGCCGGTCTCTACGAGGTGTCCCCCGACCACAACGCGCTGATCGGCGAGGCCACCGACCGGCCCGGCTTCTTCTACGCCACCGGCTTTTCGGGCCACGGGTTCCTGCAGGGCCCGGCCGTGGGTGAGGTCCTGCGCGACCTCTGGCTGGGTCGGGAGCCGTTCGTCGACGTCCGCCCGCTGTCGGCCGACCGCTTCTCAGTGGGCGCTGCCCGCCCCGAGCACCACATCGTGTGATGGACGACCCCCTGGGCCTCGACGAGGCCGAGATGCGCCGCCTGGCCCACTGGGTGGTCGACCGGGTGATCGACCACGTCGTCCACGGTGACGAAGGCCCGGCGCTGTCGGTCGGCACGCCGGATGAGCTGCACGCCGCGCTGGGCGGGCCGGTCCCGACCGGGCCCGGCGACCCGGAGGCGGCGATGCAGGTGCTGGTCGACGTCGCCCTCGCGACCATGCAGCACGTCGACCACCGGCGCTTCTTCACTCGGGTGCCCGGCCCGTCGTCCTTCCCGGCGATCCTCGGCGACTGGCTGGGGACGGGGTTCCAGTCCATCGCCGCCTCGTGGGGCGGCGGCTCGGGACCGACGGCGGTCGAGCTGGTCGTGGTCGAGTGGCTTCGCCAGCTGCTCGGCCTGCCCGACGGAACGCAGGGCGTGATCCTCTCCGGCGGCTCGATGGCCAACCTGACCGGGCTCCTCGTGGCCCGCCACGAGCTGGGCGAGGGCGTCGTGTACCTGTCCGACCAGTCGCACTCGTCGATCGGCCGGGGCCTGGGCGTGACCGGCTTCGACGAGGTGCGGACCCTGCCCACCGGCTCCGCTCTCCGCCTGACCGTCGACCAGGTCGCCGACGCCGTCGCCGAGGACCGAGCGGCCGGCCGCATCCCGACCGTCGTCGTGGCCACGGCCGGGACCACCAACACCGGCGCGGTGGACCCCCTGCCCGAGCTGGCCGACCTGTGCGAGCGGGAGGGCCTCTGGCTCCACGTGGACGGGGCCTACGGCGCCCCCGCCGCCCTGTCCCGTCCGCTGCCGGGCCTCGACCGGGCCGACTCCCTGGTGCTGGACCCCCACAAGTGGCTGTTCCAGCCCTACGACATCGGGGTGCTGCTCGTGCGCCGACCCGGGGCCCTGGAGCGGACGTTCACCATGAACCCCGAGTACCTCGCCGACATCGTCGCCGGCACCGGCGAGGTCGACCTCCGCAACCGCAGCCTCGAGCTGTCCCGCCGCGGCCGGGCCATCAAGCTCTGGCTCACCTTCCGCACCTACGGCAGCGAGCGCCTCGCCCACGCCGTCGAGCGCGGACTCCAGAACGCCGAACGAGCCCAGGCGATCCTCGAGAAGGACGGGGGATGGGAGGTCGTCACCCCCGCCCAGCTCGGCATCGTCACCTTCGCCCGCCGCGGCGCCACCGACGAGCACCACGTCGCCGCCGCCGCCGAGGTCACCGACTCCGGCTACGCCGCCGTCAGCACCACCACCCTCAACGGCCGAGCCGTCCTCCGCCTCTGCACCATCAACCCCCGCACCACCGACGACGACCTGCAGGAGACCATCGCCCGCCTCGGCCGATCGTTCGACTGACCACCGACAACGAGGCAACTTCCTCCGTTCTGGCGCCCGATTCGGGTGCTGGAGCGCCCAGATCGGGCGCCAGAACGAGATGTGGTCAGGCCTTCGCCAGGGTCCCGAGGTAGAGCTCGATGACCTTGGGGTCGTGCAGGAGGGCGTTGCCCGTGTCGGTGTAGGCGTTCTGGCCCTGATCGAGGACGTAGCCCCGGTCGCAGACCTGCAGGCAGCGGCGGGCGTTCTGCTCGACCATGACGATCGACACACCGGCCTCGTTGATCTGGTCGGCGCGGTCGAAGACCTCGGTCTGGAGGGCGGGGCTGAGGCCGGCGGACGGCTCGTCGAGGAGGAGCACCGAGGGCTCCATCATCAGGGCCCGGCTCATGGCCAGCATCTGGCGCTCACCACCGGAGAGCAGCCCGGCCCGCTGGTCGGCCCGCTCGGCGAGGCGGGGGAACATGCCGAAGACCCGGTCCCGGGCTTCGGCGAAGGTCTTCGGGGCCTGGTAGACGCCCATCTGCAGGTTCTCGGTCACCGACAGGCGGGAGAACACGTTGTCCCGCTGGGGGACGTAGCCCAGACCGCCCCGGACCAGCTCGTGGGCGGGTCTGCCGGTGACGTCCTCGCCCCGGAGCGTCACGACGCCCTCGCGGATGGCCAGGAGGCCGAACAGCGCCTTGATCAGCGTCGACTTGCCGGCCCCGTTGGGGCCGATGATGCCGACCAGCTCACCCTCGCGGAGCTCGAGGTCGCAGCCGTTGAGGATGTTCACCTCGGGCACGTAGCCGGCCACGATGTTGCGGGCCTCCAGCAGGAACTCGTCAGCCATCAGCAGGACGCTCCTCTTCGATGATCCCGCCCTCGACGGCCTCTTCCCGCTCGTGGACGATGTCCGCCACCGCATGGGCGTGGATCGTCGGGTCCTCGGTGGCGGCCTCGCCGTGGTCGGTGCCCAGGTAGGCGTCGATCACGGCGTCGTTGCCGGTGACGTCGTCGTGCGTGCCCTCGGCGATGATCGAGCCCTCGGCCATCACCACGACCCAGTCGCTGATGTCGCGCACGACGTCCATGTCGTGCTCCACGAAGATCACCGACATGCCCTCGTCCCGCAGGCCCTTCACGTGGCCGAGGAGAGACTGGGTCAGGGCCGGGTTCACCCCGGCCATCGGCTCGTCGAGCATGACCAGCTGCGGCTCGGTCATGAGCGCCCGCGCCATCTCCAGCAGCTTGCGCTGACCACCCGAAAGCGTGCCGGCGTACTCGTTGGTCATGTGGGCCATGCCGAAGCGCTCGAGCAGCTCCTCGGCCCGCTGGCGGAGCTGCGCCTCCTCCTTGTCCCAGAGGGGCGGAACGAAGGCCGCCGCGAACTGCTCGCCCCGCTGGGCGATGCCGCCCAGCATCATGTTGTCGAGCACGGTCATCTTGGACAGCGCCTTGGTCAGCTGGAACGTGCGCACCATGCCGAGGCTGGCCATGCGGTGGGCGACGAGACCCCGCATCTCCACCCCGTTGAAGGTCCACGACCCGGCGTCGGGCGCGTCGAACCCGGTCATCAGGTTGAACAGCGTGGTCTTGCCCGCGCCGTTCGGGCCGATGAGGCCCGTGATCGTGCCCCGCTGGATCTCCAGGTGGTCCACGTCGACGGCCTTGAGGCCGCCGAACAGGCGCACCATGTTGTCGACGACCAGGATCGGGTCCGGCTTCGCGACCCCGGGCTCCCCCGTGACCTCCGCCAGAGCAGCCCGCGCCTGCTCGACGTCGACCGGAGGCGGGTTCCGCCGCGCGTCGGCCAGGCGCTTGTGCATCCTGCGCACCGGGCCGAAGAGGTAGAACGCCGCCGCGATCCAGCCGAGCAGGATCACCACCACACGCCAGACGGTGCGGTCGGAGCCGACGCTGTCGAACTCGTCGGTGCGCCGGGTGAAGACGTCGACCAGCGCCCAGAACCAGAGCAGGAACAGGGCGAGGGTGACCCCCCACCCCCCGACGACGAGGGCCTCACCCATGGCGATCACGCCTCAAGGGCCATCTCCTGCTTGTTCCCGAACAGGCCCTGCGGTCGGAAGATCATCAGCAGGGCCAACCCCAGGCCGACGAGCATGAACCGCACCTGGCCGATCTGGACGCCGTCCATGAACGAGTCGACGAACAGGAACCGGTTGTCCACCGCCTCGCGCAGGAAGTTGTCGGTGAAGGACAGCAGCATCCAGAAGATGATCGAGCCGACGATCGGCGTCCACACGCGGCCGAGGCCCCCGAGGATGAGGATCGTGTAGAGGAAGAACGTGATGGGTGGCGAGTAGGTGTCGGGCTGCACCGTCTGCGAGCCGATCGACAGGAGCATGCCGCCCAAGCCGCCCATGACGCCGCCGATGATCAGGCTCTGGACCTTGTAGCCGTAGGCGTTCTTGCCCAGCGACCGGGCGGCGTCCTCGTCCTCCCGGATCGAGCGGACGACCCGGCCCCACGGCGCCCGGATGAGGGCATAGGTGATCAGGGTGACGATCAGGACGATCGTCCACCCGGTGAGGATGATCCAGAGGGTGTTGCCCGTGAACCGGAAGTTGACCGCCGAGATGTCGAACCCGTAGCTCTCCTCCGGATCGAACGGGTTGAAGTAGTAGTAGCCCCGGGCGAAGCCGTTGATGCCGTTCGATCCTCCAGAGAACTCGCGCAGGGACACCGACCGGAAAACGGTCCGGATGATCTCGGACGCGGCGATGGTGACGATGGCCAGGTAGTCGGCGCGCAGGCGCAGGGCAGGCAGGCCCAGCAGCAGGGCCAGCACCACGCAGGCCAGGATCCCGATGAGCAGCGCCGTCACCGGGTGCCAGCCGTAGTAGGTGATCGAGATGCCGACCCCGTAGGCGCCGATGGCCATGAAGCCGACCTGGCCGAAGTTGAGCAGGCCGGTGAAGCCGAAGTGGAGGTTCAGGCCCATGGCCGCGATCGCGAAGACCGCCGCCTCCCGGCTGACGCCCGCCCGCAGCGCGTTCCCGATGATGTCGTTCCAGTCCACCGTCCGCTCCTCAGCCGATCCGTTCTCGGCGCCCGAAGATGCCCTGCGGCCGGACGATCAGGATCAGGATCAACAGGGTCAGCGCGCTGACGTTCTTGAGCTCCGGCGAGATCCAGATGGTCGACACCTGGATGATGATCCCCACGATCAGGCTGCCCACGAAGGCGCCGAACGCCGTCCCCAGGCCGCCCAGAGTCACCCCGGCGAACATGAGCAGCAGCAGCTTGAACCCGAACTGCCAGTCGACCAGCTCGCTCATGGCGAAGAACACCCCGCCGAGCGTGGCCAGTGCGGCGCCGGCGCCCCACACGATGAGGATGACCCGGTCCACGTCGATGCCCGACGAGCGGGCCAGGTCGGGATTGTCGGCGACGGCCCGGATGGCCTTGCCGATGCGGGTCCGGGTGAGCACGAGGCCGACGGCGGTCAGCACGATGACCGAGATGACCGATCGTCCAGACGTCCTTGGGCACGATGGTGACCGTCCCCCAGTGCCAAGGGTCCTGGACCTGCGAAGTCGTGGAACGACTGCGGACGCCCACGGAAGATGTAGAGGGTCAGGTACCGGAGCAGCAGCGACAGGCCGATGCTGATGACCAGCATTGCGATGAGGCTGGTGCCGCGGTGTCGGAGCGGTCGCCAGATGCCCCGGTCAAAGCCCGCCCCGGCCCCGAACATCACGAACATGGCGATGATGGTGGCGAAGGGCAGCCAGATGCCCCAGTCGTTCATGTACCAGACCAGCACGGTGCCGACGACGACGATCTCGCCGTGGGCGAAGTTGGTCAGGCCCGTGGTGCCGAAGATGAGCGACAGGCCAATCGCCATCATGGCGATGACCAGGCCGAACTTCACGCCCTCGACGAAGAGCTGCTTGAAGCGGGTCCAGTCGGACGGACCCCCGCTGGCCGCGGCGGCACCCTCCTCCTGGAGGCCGAAGATCACCCGCTGGACCTCGCGGGGGCTGACCTCGACGTCGTTGCGTGCCTGGGCGTTCTCCCGCAGCTCCACGCCCTCGGGGAAGGTCTCGGGATCGATCTCGACGAAGTAGACGCCGGGTCCCGGCGTCGGGATGACGAAGAAGCCCTCGGCGTCGGTCTCGGCGGTGCCGACCTCGTTGCCCTGGCGGTCGGTGACGACGACCGTCACGCCCTCGGCGAAGGTCTGCTCCTGGTCCGGTGGCTCGCCGACGTCGTAGCTGAGCACCCCTTGGACGCCGGTCTGGTTCTCCCCGACGCCGGCCAGCGTCGTGGACGTCGCGGTGGTCGGGTTCTCCTGCGCGTGCCCCGGCCCAGCCAGGGCGACGAGCGCGCCGATGGCGATCGCGGCTACCACCACCGCCCGGATGCGCAAGTCGCTGACGTCTCCCCTCGCCACCCGTCGGGTGGGAAGCCCGGGAGTCTAGAGATCCCGTCCCCGGGCGCAAGTCTCCCGCGCCCGACCGCCCGCGAACGGCACGATCAGCCCAGGCCGAGCTCGGTCACGAGATCCTCCACGCCGGTGACCATGCCGGCGTAGAAGGGGCCGAAGTCGGCGTACACGGCGGACGCCTCGTCGAAGCGCATCGTGTAGACGACCTCCTTGAGGTCGTCGGGGTGGACGGCGAACAGGGTCACGCCCCACTCGTGGTCGTCGATGCCCGTCGACCCCGTGATGACCTGGAGCACCCGGCCGGCGAACTTCCGCCCCGAGGTGCCGTGCTCCAGCATCAGCTCCTTGCGGCGGTCGTAGGGCTCGGTGAACCAGTTCTGCCCCGCCACCCGCTTCTTGGACATCGGGTAGAAGCAGAAGGCGGCCTTGCCCTCGGGCGGGAGCTGGGGTTGCAGCCGCGGGAGCTTCATCTCCTCGGGCATGCCTTGGGCGTACTCGCTGACCTCGGTGAGCGACACGTAGGAGTCGACCACCTCGAGGCCGGCAGCCTGGAGGTCGGTCTGGAAGCGACGCTGGCGCCACAGCTCGTCGCCCAGGACCATGAAGGCCAGGTCGGCCTTGTGGCCGAGGACCGCCACCGGCACCACCTGGTCCCCCGCGCCCTCGGCCGCCTTCACCGCGGCGATGACGGCCTGCCCGTCGGTCGTGGGGGTGGGCTTGCAGAAGAGGTGGAGGACTCCCCAACCCACCTGGGGGTGCAGCGGTTCGACCATGGTCGCCATCGTACGGGTCGGCTCGCCCGCCGAGCTCGCCATGTGTAAAGGTGGCCTTACATGGGCTGGGCGGGGAACATGCCACAACGGCACCGCGGGTGGTGGGTGGCGCTGGTCGGCGTCGTGTCGACGGTCCTCGCCGTCACCCTGATCGCCCGCGGCGTCGATCGGGACGCCGTGATCGAGGCGTTCCACGCCGCCGAGGGCCGGCCCGGGCTCGTCGCCCTCGCCGTCGCCTCGCTGGCCATGGCGTTCGTCGTCCGAGCGTGGGCGTGGCGGCGTGTGCTGCCCGGCCTGAGCCTCGGTCACTCGCTGGCCGGCATCCACCTGGCCTACGGCGCCAACCACGTCCTGCCCATCCGCCTCGGCGAGCCGCTTCGCGTCGTGAGCGTCGTCCGCCGGGCCGGGATCGGCGTGGGCCCGGCGACCGCCTCGACGGTGACCCTCCGGGTGGCCGACCTGGTCACGCTGGCCGGGCTCGGCGCCGCGGCCGGTGGCACCGTGCTGTGGTCGCTGGCCGGGCCGTGGTTCGCCGTCGCCCTCGCCCTGGCCGCCACCGCGGGTGGCGTGGCGTGGTGGTGGCTGCGGCGGGCCGTCCGGGGCGGGGCCGACGTGCGCACCCCCTCGGCCGTGGTCCTTGCCGCCACCGGGTCGGCCTGGCTGCTGGAGGCCGTCCTGACCATGGAGGGCGCCCGCCTCGTGGGGCTGGACCTCGGCTACCAGGAGGCGCTCCTGATCACGGCGACCACGGTCTGCTCGCAGGTCGCCGCCATCGCCCCCAGCGGCCTCGGCACCTTCGAGGCCGCCGGCACCGCCACCTTCGTCGCTCTGGGCTACGGCGCGGCCGAAGGCCTCGCCGCCACGGTCGTCGTCCACGCCATCAGCACGGCGTACTCGCTGCTGGCCGGCGGCACCGCGGTGCTCTGGCCCGCCCCCAGCCTGGCCGGGCGCCTCCGCCTCGCGCCGGGTGGAGGCCGACCCCGGCGGGCCGGCCACTCCCGGCGACGGCCCCGTCCTGCTCTTCCTCCCGGCCCACGACGAGGAGGCCACGGTGGCCGAGGTCGTGGCCCGCGTGCCCACCGCGGTCCACGACCGACCGGTCGACTGCCTGGTCATCGACGACGGCTCCCGGGACGACACCGTCGCCGTGGCCCGAGCCGCCGGCGCCGAGGTCGTCAGCCACGAGCGCAACCTCGGCCTGGGCGCCACCGTTCGGCACGGGCTGGCCGAGGGGCGGCGGCGGGGCGCGTCGGCGGTGGTGTTCTGCGACGCCGACGACGAGTACGACCCCGGCGACCTGGCCGCCATGGTCGCCCCGATCCTGGCCGGAGACGCCGACTACGTGGTCGGCGACCGCTTCGCCCACGGCCACCCGGACATGCGGCCCCACCGCTGGCTGGGCAACCGCCTGCTGACGCACCTGACCTCGTTCGTGGCCCGCCGCCCGCTGGCCGATGCCCAGTCCGGCTACCGGGCGCTGTCCCCCCGGGCCGCCGCCGAGGCCGAGATCGTCCACGACTACAACTACGCCCAGGTCCTCACCCTCGACCTGCTGGCCAAGGGCTACCGCTACGAGGAGGTGCCCATCGCCTACCGGCACCGCCGGCGCGGACGGTCCTTCATCAAGCCCGTCGGCTACCTGCGCAAGGTCGTGCCCGCCGTCTACCGGGAGCTCAACCAGGCCTGACCCTGCCGAACTGGCCTCCGATCTGCCGCCCCTGACCGGCGAATCGGAGGCCAGTTCGAGAGGTCAGTCGGGCGGTGGGGTGCTGGCCACGGCCACGGGGCGGTGGCCGTTGGTCAGCTCGGGGAGCGTCGCCGCCACGGCGGCGTGGTCGCGGTGGGCCCTCACGGCGAGCTCGTGGTACTGCTCGAGCAGGCGCTTCACGGACTCGGAGCGATACGCCCGTCCGTCCACGATCGGACCCACGTCGCCCTCGATGACGGCGATCACGTCCTCGCCGGCCAACGTCTTGTGCTGCTCGAGGGCGTGGGCCACGGCCAGGATCTCGGCCCGGTTGGCCCTCACCAGCTCGGCGGTCGCGTCCAGGATGCGGGCCAGGTTCTCCTCGATGCGCTGGCCGAGGGCGTCGCTCTTCAGCAGCTCGCGCTCGCCCTCGTCCTCGCCCGGCCGGCGGCCCCCGCCACCGCCGACACCGAGCTCGTGGGTCACGCCGTGGCTGGCCACGGTGGAGCCCATGCCCCAGTAGCCCTCCATCATCGTGGCCAGGGTGGTGGCCCCCGACAGGTCGGACGACACGCCCGACGAGCTGTCCCCGGCGAAGAACTCCCGCTCCCCCGCCAGCGAGGCGAGGGACACCTTGATGTCGGCCTCGTACTCCGAGCGCCACCGGGTGAACTGGTCCTCGGCCTTGATCGAGCTGACCATGCCCAGGTAGCTGCCGCCCTTCTCGATGGTGGCCAGGTCGATGCTGAGGTGCTTGCGCTCCCGGTAGGCGATGACGGCGTGGCACGCCTCGTGCACGGCGATGGCGTGGCGCTCCCGCTCGATGTACTCGACGTCCTCGGGCGGGCCGAGGTCCTTCATCTGCTTGGCCTCGAGCACGTCCCGCCAGGTGATCCGGTCCCGGCCGGAGCGGATGGCGACGATCAGCGCCTCGTTGACCAGGTCCTTGATGGTGGCCCCCGTGGCGTAGGGGGTCATCGTGGCCAGCTTCTCGATCTCCTCGTCGGTCAGGTCGTGGTCGACCTTGTCGAAGTAGCCGAGGTAGGTGCGCTTGCGGCCCTCCTTGGACGGGTAGCCCACCTTGTAGATCCGGTCGAGGCGACCCGGCCGGAGCATGGCCTCGTCGAGGGCCTGCGGCATGTTCGTGGCCATCATGACGAGGATCCGGTACTTGGGCGGCGGCTTCGGGCGCAGGCCCAGCAGGCGGCGGCCGTAGCGGTTGAGGAAGCCCCGCGGCTTCTTCAGGCCGGACAGCTCGGTGAGGAGGGCCTGCAGCGTGCCCATGCCGCCGCCGCCACCACCCATCATCCCGCCCATCATGATCCGGTCCCGGGTGGGCTCCTCGTCCTCGCGCAGGCGCCCGGTGTGGTAGCGCAGGACCGCCTCCCGGCCGGCCGGCGAGAGCCAGCGGTGGTGGTCGTCCCACGGGGCGGGGGTGGCGATGCCCTGGCCACCGAGCCCGCCGGGCGCGGCCATGCCCCGGTTCCCGAGGGCGTCGGCCTCGTCGAAGAAGACGATGACGCCGCCGTAGCGGAGGGCCAGCTTGCGCAGCTTCCGGAACAGCCCCTTCACCTTGAGGATGCCGACGCCCATGAACATGTTGATGAAGGCGCCGGGGTCGACGAACACGAACGGCTTGCCGGTCTCGCCGGCGACCGCCTCGGCCATGAGCGTCTTGCCGGTCCCGGGCGGGCCCCAGAGCAGGATGCCGCCGGGCACGTAGCCGCCCTTCGCCTCGATCTTCTCGGGCTCCTCGAGGAAGAGCATGTTCTCCTGCACGCGGGCGACGACCGCGTCCTGGCCCCAGACGTCCTCCAACCGGGTCTCGATGTCGTCGGGGAAGTAGGTGTCGATCCCGCCCCGCGACAGGAACCAGAACAGCCCGATGAACTGGACCATCACGAAGAAGAACCCGAAGAACAGCTGGAAGACGAACGGGAGGACGCTGTAGAGCCGGGCGGGCAGCTCGAACAGCGCGGTCACCGGCGAGACGTCGAAGATCGCCCCGAGGACGACGCTGAGCAGGGCCAGGAAGCCCGCCAGCTTCAGGACCCTGGCCATCCGGAAGCGGTTCCAGTCGTCGAAGCGCTGGAAGCGCCGCTCGAGGCCGCCGAACACGGTCGTCGACCAGAAGTGGTGGTAGCCGGTCCAGGTCTCGGCGAGCAGGAAGTGGGCTTGGCGGACCAGCTCCAGCCCGATGAGGGCGAGCACCCACCACTTGGTCTCGAACGTGCGGTCCAGGGCCTCCTGGAACGGCAGGATCGGGTTGTCCGCCATGTCGGACCAGACGAAGAAGACGAACAGGACGACCAGCAGGACCAGGAACTTCACCCGGTCCCAGAAGGCCAAGGGCTTGCGGGTGGTCCGGTCCGCCTCGCGGACACGGGACAGGACGCCTGGCTCGGGGAGGCCCTCGGGCCGTCGCACCGGCGGGCCGGTCGGGGTGTCGGTCACCTCAGTCCTCCTCGATCGTCCAGGAGTCGGCGATGTCGTCGATCGCGTCCCGGTTCGACTCGTAGCAGTGCGCCTCGCACCTGAGCAGCAGCTGGTAGATCTCGGTCGTCCGCGGGTCGACCATCGCGGTCTGGTCGATCGTCAGCAGGCTGCCGTCGTCCTGGGTCACCGTGAAGACGACCCGCTCACCACGGAGGCCGCCGTCGGTGGTCACGTCGTCCAGGCTGACCAGGGACACCCCGCTGCCCTCCACGGAGGCCAGGTCGAGCGGGTCGCCCACGCCGCCGAGGGCAAGCGTGCGCAGGGTCGCGTAGTCGAGCTGGTCGCGGTCGTCCAACGTGCCCACCGAGCCGACACTGGCCAAGCCCACGGGGTAGAGGGGCAGAGGGGCGACGGCGTTGCCCAGCGCCGGTGCCGGCGAGGCGTCGATGACCCGGAGCCAGCCGTCGTCGGTCTCGCCGAACGCCTCGGGAACGCCGGTCTCGGTGTCGTCGTCCACCTCGAGCACCGCCCAGGCGTCGGGGACGCGGAAGTGGAGCCCGGCGTCGCCGTTCGACACGTACTCGTACTCGGTGCCGCCACACCCGGTGACCAGGACGCCACACGCGGTCAGACCGGCGAGGACCGCGCTCCCCCTTCTCATGAAGGTCCAGTGTGCCGGTTCGCGGCCGAACCCGGTAGTTCAGCTCAGGGGTTCGAGGGTCACGAGGGCGTTGTAGTCGGGCACCCGGCTGCCCGGCTCACGGTGCTCGGGGCCACCGGGGATGAGCACGTTGCCCTCCGGCCAGTGGACCTGCAGGGTCCTGGTGGGCAGCCGCACCAGGCGCAGGCGGCCCTCGTAAGCCCCGGTGTCGGAGCGCAGGCGCACCGCATCGCCCTCCCCCAGGCCCAGCGCGGCGGCGTCGGCCTCGTCGATGAACACCGCGTCGCGTTCGGCGCCGGTGAGCGGGTCCTTCGGCTTGAAGACCATGGAGTTGAACTGCTTGCCGCGGCGGGTGGCCACGACGAAGTAGCCCTCCGGCACGGCGCTCTCCGGCGGCTGGAGGGCGGTGAAGCGACCGCGGCCGCTGGGCGTGGCGAACTGGCCGCCCGGGGCCAGGTGGCGACCACCCCACTGCACCTGGTCGCCGGTGTCGGCCAGGGCCTCGATGCCGGCGTAGGCGGGCACGACGTCGGCGATCTCGGCCCGCAGCGCCTGGTTGTCCAGCCAGTCGAAGGCATCCTTCAGCTCGGGGGCGGTGCGGCGCACCACGTCGGCGAACAGTCGCCACTCGCTCCGGGCCTCGCCCACCTGCCGGGGGATCTCGGGCGAGAACACGATTCGGCGCTCGGTCGTCGTCTCGGTGCCGCCGCCCTCCTGCTCGTAGCGGGTGGCCACCGGCAGCAGCACCACGTCGTCGCCCGGCACCAGCATCTGGGACGACAGGACGATGTCCTGGTGGATCCGCAGCGGCACCGAGGTCATGGCCGCCTCGACCCGGGGCGGATCGGGCAGGACCTCGAGGAAGTTCCCGCCGGAGCACCAGAGGACGTCGAGGTCGTCGCGCTCGATGGCCTCGATCATCTCCGGCGCGGTGAGGCCGGGAGCGTCGGGCACCGGAAAGCCCCACTGCTCGGCGAGCCGAGCGGCGTTCTCGGCGTTGACCTCCAGCCCGCCGGGGAGGGCGGTGGCGTACGCCCCCATCTCGGCACCACCCTGGACCCCCGAGTGGCCCCGTATGGGCATGAGGCCGGCACCGTCCCGACCCACGTTTCCCCTGGCCAGGCCCAGGTTCACAATGGCGCGCACGCCGTCGACGCTGTCACGGTGCTGCGTGATGCCCATCGACCAGACGAGCACCGCGGCCCCGGCGCCGGCGTACTCGTCGACGAAGGCCTCCAGCTGCTCGGCGCTGACCCCGGCGGCCTCCAGCAGGTCGTCGAGGTCCTGCCCCTCCAGGTCGGCGACGAGGTCGTCCCAGCCCTCGGTGTGCTCGTCGACGAAGGCCCCGTCGACGTCGTCTCGGGCGATGAGGCGCTTGAGCACGGCATTGGCCAGCGCCACGTCGCCCCCGGGGCGCACCGGGACGTGCAGGTCGCACATCTTCGTCCCGAACATCGCCGACTCGAGGTTGGACGGGACCCAGTACCGGTCGAGGCCGGGCTCCAGGTACGGGTTCACGACCACCACCCGGGCCCCGCGCTTGCGGGCCAGGTACAGGTACTTCATGAAGACCGGTTGGTTGTTGGCCGGGTTGGAGCCCCAGAGCACGATCAGGTCGCTCTCGATGACATCCAGCAGCGAGCAGGTCGACGCCGCCGCCCCGATGGTCTGCTTGAGCCCGACGGTCGAAGGGGCGTGGCACACCCGGGCCGCCGAGTCCACGCTGGCGATGCCCAGGGCCCGGGCCGCCTTGCCGGCGGCGTAGTACACCTCGTTGGTGATCCCCCGGCTGGTGAGGAACAGCGCCGTCCGCTCCCCGCCCGCCCGCCGGAGCCCGTCGGCCACCGCCTCGAGTGCCTCGTCCCAGGAGATGCGCTGGAAGCCCCGGTCGCCCCGGCGTCGGCGCATCGGATGGGCCAGGCGGCCGAGCCCTCTCAGCTCGGTCGAGCTGAGCCGCCGGAGCCGCTCCGCATCGGCCAGGACGGACGGGTCCATGGCGTCGGCGGTGTTCAGCTCGAGGAGTCGCAGCCGGGTCGTGCAGAGGTGCACGCCCTCGATCGTCCAGTCGTGCAGCCCGGCCACCCCGAGGGCGCACCCGTCGCACACGCCCTTGGTCAGGACCTTCCAGGCGTAGTGGGGGTGGCGCCGATTGGCCCACGCCACCTGGGCCATCTCCTTGTAGTGGTTGGGCTTCTGCTCGCCGATGCCGTACGGCTTCGGCCCCACCCACAGCTCGGGGTGCAGGCGCTTCACGGGGCGTACACGTTGATCTGACCCTCACGGGCGAACCCAGCGAGCTGCAGTCCGGCCACGCGGGCGGTCTCCACCGCCAGGGCCGACGGGGCGCTCACAGCGACCACGGCCCGGAAGCCGGCCGCCCACGCCTTCTGCACGATCTCGAAGCTGGCCCGGCCACTCACGAACAGGCCTCGGTCCTCCGCCGGGAGCTGGTCGTCGAGGAACAGGCGCCCGACGACCTTGTCCACCGCGTTGTGGCGCCCGATGTCCTCCCGGAGCACGACCACGGCGCCGTTCCGGTCGAAGGCGGCGGCTCCGTGCACCGCCCCAGTGGCGGCGAACAGCTCCTGCTCGACGGTCGCCTTCGCCGTCGCCTCCAGCAGGACGTCGACCGGAAACGGCTCACCCGCCGGCAGCGGAGCGAGGCGCTCCTTGAGGTCGGCCAGCGTGGCCGACCCACACAGCCCACAGCTGGACGTCGTGGGCGTCAGCCGGGGCGTCGGCGTCGGCGCCCGGCCGCCGGTCTCGACGGTGACGGCGTTGAACTCCGTCTCCACCGCCGAGCCCATCCCGCAGTAGCGGCAGGACGTCACCGGCGCCCCGCCCAGGAGCCCGTCGGTGAAGCAGTACCCCACGGCCAGCTCGAAGTCGTTCCCCGGCGTGCGCATGGTCGTGGCGACCAGCGTTCCGTCCAGGTCGATGGCCAGTGGCTCCTCGACGATGAGCGCGTCCGGGCCCCGGGACATCGCACCGTCCCGGTACCGGTCGGTCAGTTCGTTGACGGTGCGACCCCGCACCTACCAGAGGGTAACGATCCGGCGAAAGGGCCATTTGACCTATCTCGGGGGTCAGAGGCGCGCCGATCTCTCTGGGTGAGGGGGAGCGATGACACCCCTGACTGCCAGGAGCTCGCACGATGACTGACCACACGACCCCGCGTCGCCGTGTCCGCACGGCGCTCGCCTTGGTGGCCGCCGGCCTCGTCGGTGGCATCGGCGCGACGGCAGCGAATGCCGGGCTCTTCCCGGACGTCCCCACTGAGGGACGGTACGGCGAGCACGTCGCCAACCTGCAGGAGGCCGGCATCGCCACCGGCTACGCCGACGGCAGCTTCCGCCCGGCCGCCGCCATCAACCGTCGCCAAGTGGCCGCGTGGATCGACCGAGCCGCCAGCCGCGTCGGGCTCGACCTGCCCTTGAACAGCAATGGCATCGAACTGAGCTCGACATCTCCGAATGGCGTCGTCGCCCAGACCGGCATGGAGTCCCAGGCAGCCGGGGACGGCGGTGGTTGGGTGACGCTGCTCGGCGGCGTCGGCGGCTACGCCACCGATGGTGCCGAGAACTGCCCCTGCACGGTCATGATCCAGATCGTCGACTCCGGCGGTGACGTTGTCGGCCTCAGCGCCCTGACCATCCTCGATGACGTCGGCGCCCCGACGACTTCGATGGTCTTCGCGACCGTCCCGCTGCCGGCTGGCGACGGCGAGACCTACACCGTCGAGGTCGAGCTGCTCGACACCGGAGCCACGGTCACGGTGATCGGCGCGATCCAGGTGACCTACGCCCCCCTGGCCGACGACGTCGACGAGTTCTCGCCCTCGAACACCGAGTCCGCTCCGAACCGCGACTCGGTCGAGTCCATCGTCCCGGCTCTGCCTTGAGCCTTCAAGCAACCACCGAACCAAACGGAGAGGTAACAACCCCATGAAGTCCACCCGCATCGCGGCCATTGCCCTGGCCTCGTCGCTGGCCGGCGGACTGGTCGCCACGGCGGCCGGTGCCGAGCTGTTCGACGACGTGAACCCCGAGGGACAGTTCGCCGAGCACATCACGAGCGTCCAGGAGGCGGGCATCGCGTCCGGCTATGGCGACGGCACGTTCCGGCCCCAGAACAAGATCAGCCGCCAGCAGGCAGCGTCATGGATCAACCGGGCGGCCAGCCGCACGGCCCTCGACTTCGCCGACGCGCCGTCGGAGCACGCCCCGATCACGCCGGCCGACCCGACCCAGGCACTGGCCCACATCGAGGTGACCTCGCCGGCCACCGCCTCGGGCGGCGGTTGGGTGACCCTCCAGGGCTACGTGGCCGCTGCCACTGTCGCCACGGACGGCGCCGGCTGTCCCTGCGCCGTGGACGTCAAGGTCCGCAACAGCGATGGCGACGTCGTGGCCCTCAGCGCCATGACCGTCCCCGGTCCGGAGTCCGATGACGAGCGGCCGTACGGCGGCCCGGTCGGCATCACCCCGGTCACGGGCGCCGTGTTCCTCCCCGGCGGTGTCACCGAGACGTACACCCTCGAGGTCACCCTCGTCGACGCCGACGTCGTGAGCGTCTTCGTCGCCGGGACCCTGTCCGGGGACTACGCCCCGATGGCGGCCGATGAGGACCCGACCACGCTCCTGCCCACCACTTCGGGTGGCGATGCCGGTCCGGTGAGCCTGGCCCCCGGGCGCCCCTGAGTCCAGCGGGAACCCAGCACCAACGACGAAGGCCCGGCCCCTCGGGGCCGGGCCTTTGTCGTTTCTGGTAGCAGCGAACGCAGCTAGAAGTCCATGTCCCCGCCGCCGGGCATGGCCGGCTCGTCCTCGGGCTTGTCGGCGATGACCGCCTCGGTGGTCAGGAAGAGCGCCGCGATCGAAGCGGCGTTCTGCAGAGCCGAGCGGGTCACCTTGGCGGCGTCGATGATGCCGAGCTTCATCAGGTCGCCGTACTCGCCGGTGGCGGCGTTGAGGCCCTCGGTCGGGGTCGCGAGGTCCCGCACCTTCTCGACGACGACGCCGCCCTCGAGGCCGGCGTTCACCGCGATCTGGCGGAGGGGCTCGGACATGGCCCGGTGCACGATGCGAGCACCGGTGGCCTCGTCGTGCTCACCCTTCTCCAGCTTCTTGATCGCCTTCTCGACGGCGTCGGAGGCCCGGACGAGGGTCACGCCACCACCGGTGACGACGCCCTCCTCGATGGCCGCCTTGGTCGTGGACACGGCGTCCTCGATGCGGTGCTTCTTCTCCTTGAGCTCCACCTCGGTGGCGGCGCCGACCTTGAGGACGGCCACGCCCCCGGACAGCTTGGCGAGACGCTCCTGGAGCTTCTCGCGGTCGTAGTCCGAGTCGGTGTTCTCGATCTCGTTCTTGATCTGCTGGATCCGGCCCTGGATGTCGGCGTCGACGCCGGCACCCTCGATGACCGTGGTCTCGTCCTTGGTCACCACGATCTTGCGTGCCGAACCCAGCAGGTCCAGCGTGGTGTTGTCGAGCTTGAGCCCGACCTCCTCGGAGATGACCTGGCCGCCCGTGAGGATGGCCATGTCCTGCAGCATCGCCTTGCGGCGGTCACCGAAGCCCGGGGCCTTGACGGCGACGGACTTGAAGGTGCCACGGATCTTGTTGACGACCAGCGTGGCGAGGGCCTCGCCCTCGACGTCCTCAGCGATGATGACCAGCGGCTTGCCCGCCTGCATCACCTTCTCGAGCACGGCCAGCATGTCCTTGACGGCCGAGATCTTGGAGCTGACCAGGAGGATGTAGGGGTCCTCCAGCTCGGCCTCCATGCGGTCCGGGTCGGTCACGAAGTACGGCGAGATGTAGCCCTTGTCGAAGCGCATGCCCTCGACGAGCTCCATGTCCATGCCGAAGGTCTGCGACTCCTCGACGGTGATGACCCCGTCCTTGCCGACCTTGTCGATGGCGTCGGAGATCATCTGACCGATCTCCTCGTCGGCGGCGGAGATGGCGGCCACCTGGGCGACCTGCTCCTTGTCCTCGATCTCGACCGCGAGGTCGGCGATCTTGGCGACGGCGACCTCGACGGCGGCCTCGATGCCCTTCTTCAGTGCACATCGGGTTGGCGCCGGCGGCCACGTTGCGCAGGCCCTCACGGACCATGGCCCAGGCCAGCACGGTGGCGGTGGTGGTCCCGTCACCGGCGACGTCGTCGGTCTTCTTGGCCACCTCCTTGACCAGCTCGGCCCCGATCTTCTCGTAGGGGTCCTCCAGGTCGATCTCCTTGGCGATCGACACGCCGTCGTTGGTGATCGTGGGGGCGCCCCACTTCTTCTCCAGCACGACGTTGCGGCCCTTGGGGCCGAGGGTGACGCGCACCGCGTCGGCCAGCTTGTTCATGCCGTCTTCGAGACCACGGCGGGCCTGCTCGTCGAAGGCGATGGTCTTTGCCATTCGGGTGGTCCTCCCTCTGAGGATGTTGCGTTAGCACTCTCGCATCGAGACTGCTAACAGCAAACCACGGAGGACCCGCCGATCGCAACACGCGGGCGGAGAACGTCGCCTAGAAGTTTGCGTGCTCCCGGGTGAGGAGGACGTGGTCGACGGCCGCCAGGACCGTCTCGGCGTCCACCGGCCGCACCAGCTGCGCCTCCACGTGGAGGAGCATGGCCTCGGCCGAGGCCGCGGGGTCGTCGGACGGCGCGAGGGCGACGATCGCGGGATGGGGCTTGGGGACCTCGTCCCGCAGGGCCCGCAGCAGGGCGATGCCCTGGTACTGCTCGCTCACGTCGAGCACGACGACGTCGGGTCGGCGGGTGCGCAGCAGGCCGGCGGCGTCACGGACGGATCCGGCGTCGATCACGACGTGACCGGCCGCGGCGAGCGTGACCCCCAGTTGGGCCCGGAGGCGCAGGTCCCCGTCAGCAACGAGCACCCGACCGAATCCCCTCATGAGGTAATAAACGACGCGCGGCGCTCGTCTCTTGATGGGCCAGTCGACTCATCGGCGAGGGGGAGTGTGAGGGCAGCGCGCCGTCAGGCGCTCGATCAAGCTCGGGCCGCAACCTCCGGTTGCGGCCCGAACCCTCCGGCGACGGCCGGGACGATCGACACGGTCTCGCCGTCCGGGACGGGCGTCTGGAGGCCGTCGAGGAAGCGGACGTCGTCGTCGGCCACGAAGACGTTGACGAAGCGACGGAGCTTGCCGTCCTCGTCCAGCAGGCGGTCCTTGAAGCCGGGGTGAGCACCTTCCAGGGCCTCGAGGACGTCGGCCAGGGTGGCGCCGTCGACGTCGACGGTGGACTCGCCCCCGGTGAGGGTGCGGAGGGTGGTGGGCACCCGGACGGTGACGCTCATGGCTCTAGGGCTCCTCTCCCAGGGCGCCCAGCAGGGCGTCCGACGACGGGGCGATCGTAACGGCGCGCCCCGGAGCGGCCACCGGAGGCGCCGGCCACCGCGGCCTGCCCCCGGTGAGGACGACGACGGTGCGCGCCCGGGGCTCCAGCACGCCCTCGGCGAAGGCCCGGCGGGCTCCGGCGACGGCCACGGACGAGGCGAGGTCGCCCCAGGTGTCCTCGAGGGCGCCCTCGTCGACGGCCAGCACGGCGCCCCCGGTGCGTCGGGCGGCGGCGAGCACGTCGGGGCCGTCGGGTGGGTCCCCCATGGCCAGGACCTCGACGCGCGTGGCGCTGCGCACCGGGTGCACGTCGTCGGCGCCAATGGCGAAGGCCTCGGCCACCGGGGCGCATCCCGATGGCTCGACGGCGACCAGCCGGGCGCCGGGCAGCGCTCGGTGGACCTGGAAGGCCAGCGCGCCCGACGCCATCGGCACGACCACCTGATCGGGCGGGCCCTGGGCGGCCAGCTCCCGCCCGACGGTCCCGGCACCGGCGGCGTACCACGGCCGCAGGTTGCCGTTGACCCACCCCCAGCGGGGCAGCGCCTCGGACGCCTCGGCCGCCACCCGGTTCACCGCGTCGTAGTCCCCGTCGACGAGAACGACGGTCGCACCCTGCGCCACCAGGGCGTCCCGCTCGTCGGCCCCGAGCGTCGCCGGGACGAGGACCACGGCCTGCCGGCCGGCGTGGACAGCGAGGGCCCGGGCCAGGTTCCCCGTCGAGGAACAGGCCAGCACCGGCGCGCCGACCTCGGTGGCCCGGACGGCGGCGGCCGCCACGACCCGGTCCTTGAACGAGCCCGTGGGGTTGGCCGACTCGTCCTTCAGCCAGACGTCGGGCCCGAGCTCGGGAGCGGCGACCAGCGGGGTCGGTGGCCGGTCCAGCGCCGGCGGCTCGACCAGGTCGAGCGGCCCGAAGCAGCGGTCGCAGTACTGGACGCCGAGGGGCTCGGTGACGTGGCGGCAGGCACGACAGGCCAACTGGCTGCGTTCCCCGGCCTCCGGCACCGGGCCATTGTCGCCATGATGGGCCGATGAGCGACCTCTTCTCCGTGGACGGCAAGGTGGCGGTGGTCACCGGCGGCACCAGCGGCATCGGGCGGATGATCACCGACGGCCTCCTCGACGGCGGGATGCGCGTCTACGTCGCGTCCCGCAAAGCCGAGGCGACCGAGGGAGACGGACTCGTCAGCCTGCCCGCCGACCTGTCCACCCAGGAGGGCGCCGAGGGGCTGGCCGCCGCCGTCGCCGAGCGCGAGGCGGAGGTCCACCTCCTGGTGAACAACTCGGGTGCCACCTGGGGCGCGCCGCTCGAGGAGTACCCGGACGCCGCCTTCGACAAGCTCTGGGCCATCAACGTGAAGGGCGTCTTCCACCTGACCCGGGCCCTCCTCCCCCAGCTCCGGGCGGCCGCCTCTGCCGACGACCCCGCTCGCGTCGTGAACATCGGCTCCGTCGACGGCATCCGGGTGCCCGTGATGGAGACCTACGCCTACTCGACGACCAAAGCGGCCGTACACATGCTGACCCGCCACCTCGCCCGCAACCTGGCCCGGGACCACATCACCGTCAACGCCGTCGCCCCCGGCCCCTTCGACAGCAAGATGATGGCCTTCGCCCTCGACGACCCGTCGACCCGCGAAGCCATCTCCTCCTCGGTCCCCCTCGGCCGGGTGGGCCAGCCCAGCGACGTCGCCGGCACCGTGATCTTCCTGGCCTCGAAAGCCGGCAGCTACCTGACCGGCGCCGTCATCCCCGTCGACGGCGGAATAGTGGCTTAGGCCGTGTCGACCACGAGCACGTCGCAGGGGGCGTGGTGCAGGACGCTGCTGGCGACGCTGCCGAGCAGGAAGCGCTGGGCGCCGACGAGGCCCACCGAGCCGACGACCAGGAGATCGGCGTCGTAGAAGCGGGCCGCGTCGATGAGCGCCTCGGCGGGGTCGCCCTCGTCGCTCTGGATGACGACGCCGCTGACCCCGACCTCGTGGGCGATCGCGCGGGCCCGCTGGGCGACGCCGTCGGCCTGGCCGCGGTCGGTCAGCATCCAGCGCACGTCCTCGGGGGCGACGGCCTGCCGTTTGGCGGAGCTCGACGGGTCGGTGCCCGCCAGCTGGTCCATGGCGGAGCGGTGCTCGCTCTCGAAGGCGGTGACGACCACCATGCGGGCGTCGTCGGCGACCGCCAGCTCGGCGCCCTGGCGCACCGCCCGCTCGGCCGTGGCCGAGCCGTCGGTGCCCACGACCACGCAGGCGTACGTCATAGCGATCTCCTCGGGCGGTCAGGTACCTACACGGGACACGACCGCGGCAGTGCCGCGCCGTGACGCAGGAGGCGACCATGATCCAGAAGGTGCTGGTCGGGACCGACGGCTCCACGACCGCGCAGCAGGCGGTGGAGCGAGCGGTGGGCGTCGCCGTCTCAGCGGGGGCGTCCCTCACGATCCTGTCGGTGGGCCGCGACGGCGAACGGGTGGCGAAGGAGGCGGCCAGCCTCTTCGAAGGCACCGGCATCGAGATCGAGGCCAAGGGGGCCTCGGGTGAGCCCGCCTCGGTCCTCGTCGACGAGGCCGAGCGTGGCGGCTACGACCTGCTGATCACCGGCAACAAGGGCCTGACCGGCCTGCGCCGTCTCGCCCCCGTCGGCAAGGTGCCCGCGAAGGTCGCCCACCACCTCCCCTGCAGCCTGCTGGTCGTCAAAACCACCTAGGCGACACTCAGCCGGCCCAGACGGGCGGTGTGCGATGCGCCCACGGAGATGCTTCTTCGAGTTGGGCGGCGACCTGGAAGAGCAGGTCCTCGCGGCCGTAGGCGGCCACGAGCTGGACGCCGACCGGGAGGCCGGACTCGCTCCAGTGCAGGGGCAGTGAGATGGCGGGCTGGCCGGTGATGTTGAAGGGCGCCGTGTAGAGCACGACCGTCGTCGACATCGCCAGGCCCTCCAGCGGGTTGTCGGGCGGGCTGTCGAAGGCGCCCAGCCGCGTCGGCAGGACGGGCATGGTCGGCAGCACCAGCAGGTCGTGGTCCTCCCACCAGGCGCAGACCATGCGGCTCCACGACTGCAGGGCGTCCAGCGACAGGAGGTACTGGGAGGCGGTCACGTCCCGCCCCAGCTCGGCGATGGCCGCCGTCGCCGGCTCGAAGTCACCGGGCTCGATGGGCTGACCGACCTCGGCCTCCATCTGGGCCAGCTCGGTGGCCGTCCACGCCCCGAAGCAGGCAGTGAAGTGGTCGACGACCTGCTCGCTCTCGAGGCCCGTCGGGGCGTCCTGCTCGACCTGGTGGCCCATGGTCGAGAGCAGCTCGACGGTCCGGGCCACCGCGACAGCGACCTCGGGGTCGGTCGTGGTGGTCCCGCCCGGGTCGTCCACCAGCCATCCGACGCGCAGCGCGCCGGGGTCAGCGCCGACCTCCTCGGCGTACGGCCGCGCCGGCGGTGGTGCCTGGTAGGGGTCGCCGGGCGCCGGGCCGGCGATGACGTCGAGAGCCGCGGCGTTGTCCCGCACCGAGCGGCTGACCACGTTGCGGGCCACCAGTCCGGCCCAGGCATCGTTCTCGGGGGCGTTCGTGTGGCGGCCCCGGCTCGGCTTCAGCCCCACCAGCCCGCAGGCGCTGGCCGGGATGCGGATGGAGCCACCGCCGTCGCCGGCGTGGGCCATGGGCACCAGGCCGGCGGCGACCGCCGCGGCCGATCCGCCGCTGGAGCCACCCGGCGAGTGGTCGAGGTTCCACGGGTTGTGCGTCGGCCCTTGGGACAGGGGCTCGGTGGTGGGCTGGAGGCCGAGCTCCGGGCAGTTCGTGCGACCGACGACGACGAGCCCGGATGCCTTGTACCGGCGCACCAGCTCCGAGTCCTCCGCGGGCCGGTGGTCGTGCTTCTGCAGGAAGCGGGTGCCGGCGTGGTACGGCTGGCCGGCCTCGTGGCTGCCGTCGAGGTCCTTCAGCACGAAGGGGACGCCTCGGAACGGCCCGTCGGGCAGGTCACCCGCGGCCCGCTCCCGGGCCACGTCGAACTGGCGGTGGATCGACGGCGTTGAGCTGGGGGTCCACGGCCTCGATCCGCTCGATGGCCGCCTCCACCAGCTCCTTGGGCGACACCTCGCCACGACGCACCAGGTCGGCCTGTGCGGTGGCGTCCAGGGGGGCGAGGTCACGGGTGGAGGGACTGGTCACGCCGGAGAACCTACCCTTGGCCCCGTGACCGATCAGGAGGCTCCCGCTCGGCGGATCAAGTGGCCGACGATCATCGTCGTCGGGCTCGCCGTGTTCGGCGCCATCACCCTCGTCCAGTGGGTCATCGGCCTGGCGTTCACGCTGACGAAGCTGCTCGTGCTGGTCGGGATCATCGCCCTGCTCGCCGTGTTCTTCCGGGGCCCGCCGGACAAGCGCTAGCCGCGGAGGCGGTCGGCGACGACCTCCTCGATGCACGCCAGCGGCTCCAGGCGTGACCGCTCGCCGCCGAACCGCTCGGTGAGCGAGACGGCGTCGATCGACGCGGGCATCGGGTCCATGACCTCGCCGGCGACGACGAGCACCGGCACCCCCAGCTCGTCGGCCAGCGCCACCACCCCGCCCACGACCTTGCCGTCGAAGGACTGGTCGTCGACGTAGCCCTCGCCGGTGACGACCAGGTCACAGGCCTCCATGCGCTCGTCCAGGCCGATGGCGTCCGCCACCAGCTCGAAGCCGGACTCCAGCGAGGCCCCGATCGCGGCCAAACCACCGGCCAGGCCCCCGGCCGCCCCGGCCCCCTCCAGCTCCCGCACGTCGACCCCGTGCTCCTCCAGGTACACCTGGGCCAGTCGCTCGAGGCGCCGGCGCAGCAGCTCGACCTGGGCGGGGCTGGCGCCCTTCTGGGGGCCGTAGACCTCCGCCGCCTCGACGAAGGGCAGGCGGACGTCGCACGCCACCCGCAGGTCGACCCCCCGCAGCCGTTGGCCCGGCTCCAGCGCCCGCAGGGCCCCGAGCCCGCCGTCGGTCGTGGCCGAGCCGCCGACCCCCACGACGATCTCCTTCGCGCCCCGCTCCACGGCCGCCGCCAGCAGCTCACCGGTGCCGTACGTGGACGCCGCCACGGCGTCGTTGCCCTCGGGGCCGCCGACCACCTCCAGACCCGAGGCCCGGGCCATCTCGATGACGGCGGTGCGGCGGTCGAGGCGCCACTCGGCCTCGACGGGGTCGCCCAGCGGGCCGCTCACGGTGGTGACCTTGTTGGGCCCGCCGAGGGCGTCGAGCGTGCCCTCACCGCCGTCGGCCATGGGCGCCTCGTCGCACACCGCCCCAGCCGCAGCCGCGGCCCGGGCCACCGCCGACGCCACCTCGGGCGCGGACGCGGTGCCCCGGAACTTGTCGGGCGCGGCCAGGACTCGCACCCTCCTATGGTGCCTCGCCATGGTCGATCGACCCCTGGTGATGGTGTCCAACCGGGGCCCGGTCTCCTTCCGCCACGACGAGGAGGGTCGGCTGGTGGCCCGGCGGGGCGCCGGCGGCCTGGTCTCGGGCATCGGCCCGCTCATGGCCGGCTCCGACGCCGTGTGGGTGGCGGCGGCCATGTCTGACGCCGACCGTGAGGCGGCCGGTGAGGGGGTGGTCGACGTCGAGGGCTTCCGGTTCCGGGCCCTGGCCGTCCCGCCTGACACCTACCGGGCCTTCTACGACGTCATGGCCAACGCCGCCCTGTGGTTCGTCCATCACAGCCTCTACGACCAGGCCCGCCGCCCGGTGATCGACCGCCACTGGTGGGCGGCCTGGGACGCCTACGTCGAGGTCAACGAGGCGTTCGCCGCCACGGTCGCCGAGGTCGCGCCCGAGGGCGCGGTGGTCCTCGTCCAGGACCTCCACCTCTGCCTGGTCGCCGAGGCGCTGGCCGGCTCGCGGCCCGACGTCGACGCCGTGCACTTCAGCCACACCCCGTTCGCCCCGGCCGACCAGCTGCGGATCCTTCCCGAGCGGCCCCGGCAGCGCCTGCTGGACGGGATGGCGGCCCACCGGGCCTGTGGCTTCCACACCGCCCGCTGGCGGGACCGCTTCCTGGCCTGCTGCACGCGCCGACGGTGTCGAGCCCCCGGCCACCTTCGTCGCCCCCCTCGGCCCCGACGCCGCCGACATCCGCGGGGTGGCCGCCGGATCGGCCTGTGCCGAGGCGCTGGCCGACATCGACGCGGAGGTCGGCGACTGCCGCTTCGTCGCGCGGGTCGACCGCATCGAGCTGTCCAAGAACCTGGTCCGGGGCTTCCTGGCCTACGAGGAGCTCCTGGACCAGCGCCCCGAGTGGCGGGAGCGGGTCGTGTTCGGCGCCTACGTGTACCCGTCCCGGGAGGGCCTGCCCGAGTACCTCGCCTACCGGACCGAGGTGGAGGGCGTCGTCGCCCGGATCAACGACCGCTTCGGGACCGACTCGCTGGACCCCGGTGCTCTACGACGCCACCGACGACTTCCCGCGGTCGGTCGCCGCGCTGCGCCGGGCGGACGTCGTGCTGGTGAACCCCGTGAGCGACGGGATGAACCTGGTCGCCAAGGAGGCGGCGCTGGTGAACGAGCGGGAGGGCGTGCTCGTGCTGTCGCCCGAGGCCGGGGTGTGGGACGAGCTCTCCGATGCCGTCATCCCCTGCCACCCGTTCGACATCGTGGGCACGGCCGACGCCCTGGACCGGGCGCTGCGGCTGGAGGGCGACGAGCGCCGGTCGCTGAGCGCCCGCTGGCGGGAGCGCTCGGCGGGGCGCACCCCGGCGGACTGGCTGGCCGACAACCTGGCCGCCGCCGGCTGAAGCTCACTCCGCCCGTTCTGGCGCCCGATTCGGTCGCCAGGGCGACCAGATCAGGCGCCAGAAGCGAGGGTGTCCAACAGCTCGACCAGGCCCTCGGGGCCGTCGACCACGACGTCGGCCCGGTCCAGCAGCTCGAGGGGCGCCTCGGGGCTGTCGACGGCGATGCGCAGCGTCGACACCCCCCGCTCGTCGAGCTCGTCGAGGGCGTCGAACCCGGGCAGGTCGCCCAGGTCGTCACCGGCGAAGGCCACGGCGCCGAAGTCCTCGGCCAGCTCCAGCACCGCCGTGCCCTTGTCCACCTCGATCGGCGGGTGCAGCTCCCAGGACATGCGGGCGGGACGGGCGACCAGCCCGGAACGGAGGGCCTCGTCGATCGCGTAGGCCTTGGTGGCCGCCTCCTGCTCGGGGGCGGTGCGGTAGTGCAGGGTGATCGACAGGCCCTTGCGCTCGACGATCACCCCCTGCGGGCCCCGCACCTCGGCCCGGCCGGCCACGTCGTCGACCACCTCCCGCCAGTTGCCGGCCTGCGGGTGGTCGCGGCGCTCGCCGTCCTCGGTCACCTCCAGCCCGTAGAGGCCGGCGAACACCAGCCCGGACGGCAGCAGCGGGACCAGGAAGTCGACCGGGCGGCCCGACACCACGGCCACCAGGCCGAGCCGGTCCCGCAGCCGCGCCAGCAGGTCGGGGACCGCCGGGTGGGGCACCGCGGCGGCGGCATCGGTGACGATGGGCGAGATCGTGCCGTCGTAGTCGAGGACGAGGGCCACGGTCGCCGGGTCGGCCCGGAAGGCCGCGAGGCGTTCGTCGAGGGAGATCACCGGCCCGGAGGCACCGACGGCCGCGACCGACGGGTCAGCCGGGAGGAGCTGTGGTCGCGGAGCCACCACCACCGCCCGTGGCGAGCTGGTTCTCCGAGCTCCCCAGCACGACCAGCACCTGCGCCAAGCCCATCGGGGCGGGCGCCGTCTCCTGACCCGGGTAGGCGAGGACGGCCGACGGGGAGATGCCGAGGTCCTCGGCCACCTGCTCGGCCTGCGCCTGCGTGTTGGGGCTGGTCGCGTAGTACACGGTGTCCAGCGGGGTCTCGGACGTGGGCACGACCGTGTTGGTGGCGGGGAGGGGCACGTAGCCCAGATCGGTCAGCGTGGCGCTGATCGTGGCCGCTGCACCCTCCACCCCGGCGCCGTTGGCGACGATGACGTTGATCTCGGAAGGCGACAGCGGGCTGCCGACGGCGTCGTCCCCGCTCCCCTCGTCGGGGTCGTCGCTGCTGCCGTTGTCGTCGCCCGACGAGTCGCTGGCATCGACGCGGGCCGTGGAGGACGTGTCGTCCAGGCCCGAGCCCAGCAGGATCAGGCCGATGGCCACCGCGACGGCGACGAGGACGATGCCCCGGAACGCGCCGTCGTTCACTGGACCGGGTTGCTCACGGACCCACCCTCGTAGCGGGCGCGGCGACGCCGGTCACGGAGCCGGCGGAGCCGGCGCACGACCAGCGGGTCGTACTGCAGCGCCCGGTCGTCATCGAGGAGGTCGTTGAGCAACTGGTAGTAGCGGGTGGTCGAGAGTCCGAACTGTGCACGGATCGCACGCTCCTTGGGCCCCGGCGTCTGCCACCAGGACCGCTCGAAGTCGAGGATAGACCGCTCTCGTTCCCCCAATCCCATCGACCGCGAGTTTGTCCCGCCCGCACCACGGGGTCGTGGATACCCTCGCCGCGCCGCCCGAGTAGCTCAGTTGGCCAGAGCACCGCTCTTGTAAAGCGGGGGTCGTGGGTTCGATTCCCACCTCGGGCTCAAGTACCGAGGAGGAGCGCCACCGCGGCGACCGACGCGGCCACGTAGAGCGCCAGGAGCACGTACTGGGCGGCCACCGCCCGCCTCGGCGGGAGGTCGCTGATCGCCCGGTCGTGGGCCACCAGGACCGCCCCGCTGGTGCCGACGGCGATGGCGGCGGCCTGCACCCAGGCGATGGACGCCACGCTGACCAGCTGGAAGTCGACCGTCCCGTCCGCGGTGCCGAACAGGTCCCAGTCCTCCCCGTAGGGGTTCGAGATCAGGAACCAGAAGCCCTGGCCCTCCAGCACCAGCGCCGAGAAGTAGTGGGCGAAGGTGAAGGCGGCGACGACCGGGACCAGGGTCGGGAGGTAGCGGCGGACGGTCTCGTCGGGGTCGGCCTCGGCCACGCGGGCGACCACCCGCGACACCAGCTGGTGGACGAGGGCGACGATGCCTGCCGCCCAGAGCAGGCCCAGCGTGTTCACCGCCGTGTAGCCCCACCCGACCCGCTCGATCGTGATGTCGAACCAGAACTGCGTCCGGTTGAAGCCGTCGAACACCGCTGCCCCCAGGACGACGTACACCAGGACCGCCGTCCCCGGGAGGACCTCCACGCGGGCGAGGCCGGTGAGCGGCCAGCGCAGCCGCAGGCGGCCGTCGACCCGGTGCAGCGGCGCCATCGCCGCCAGCAGCGAGAACAGGGCGGCGAAGCCCTCACCGGTGCGGAGCCACCCCCGGCCACGGCGGGCGGCGACGGCCAGCACGACCATGCCGTAGGTGAGGCCGGCCCACCCGAGGATCCGCGGCGAGGTGGAGGCGTGGTACGCCAGCTCCAGCCAGAGGAAGCCGGCGACGGCGACCACCGCGGGCCAGTGCGTCGCCCCCTGCACCGGCTCGTCGGCGGACATCGGCTCGCCCCTCACCCTGGCCCGCAGCCAGGCGCCGACCAGGGCCAGCGTGGCGAACGGGCTGAGCGCCCGCCACACGTCGCCGAGCAGGAACGACACGAACTGGATCCCCACCCAGAAGGTGATGAACACGGCGATCGGGGCGATGTTGGCCGCCGGGAACTCGGTGCCGAACAGGCCGGCGGTCACGACCACCGTGTAGGTGACCAGGCCGATCACGGCGAGGATCACCGACCCCGCGGTCGCCACGTTGGCCACGATCGGTCCCAGATCGCGCCCGTCGGCGGCGGCGGCGAGGCGGGGCCGCCGCCAGGTCGAGCCGGCGACGAAGAACGTGAGGACCACGACGGCGGCCACGCCCCAGGCGAACTGCCAGCGCGGGATGGGCAGACCGCCGAGCGCCCCCACTCCGTGGGCCGCGGCCGGCGAGGCGGCGACGGCGAGCAGGAACGCCGTGCCGAGCGTGACCCGACGGACGCCGCGGCACACCGGGGACATGGGCGGCGAGGGTACGGGACGTCAGCCGGAGGGTTGCGGCAGCGTGAAGCCGATCTCCAAACCGCCCTCGGGGCGGTTGGCGGCGTGGACCGTGCCGCCGTGGGCCTCGATCACCTCCCGCACGATGGCGAGCCCGAGACCCGACCCGGGCACCTCCTGGCTCCCCGGCGCCCGCCAGAACCGGTCCCACAGGCGGCCCAGGTCCGCCTCGGCGACGCCCGGCCCGTCGTCCTGCACCCGCAGGGTGCGCCCGGCGAGGGTCACCCGCACCCGGCCCGCCGGGGGGCTCCACTTGCCGGCGTTGTCGATGAGGTTGGTCACCGCCCGCTCCAGCAGGCCCTGACTGCCGAGGACGGTGGTCGGCTCGAGGTCGACGTCGATGCTCACCCCGTGGTGCCGCCGCGTTCGCTCGGCGGCTCGCTCGACCACCTCGTCGAGCCGGAGCTCCTGCCAGTCCTCCGTGGCCCGCCGCGCGTCGGTGGCGAGGTCGACCAGCTCGTGCACCAGGGTCGACAGCTCTTCGACCTCCCGGACGGCGTCGTCGACGATCTGACGGCGCTCCTCCGCGGGGAGGGCGTCGGCCCGCTGGAGCAGCTCCACGTTCGTGCGCAGGCTGGTCAACGGGGTTCGCAACTCGTGGCTGGCGTCGGTGACGAGCCGCTGCTGCTGCTCCTGCGACGTGGCGAGAGCGGCGAGCATCGCGTTGAAGCTCTCGGCCAGCCGACCGAGCTCGTCGGGCCGGTCGACAACGATCCGCGATCGCAGCTGCTGCGTGGCGGCCACGTGCTCGGCCGTCTCCGTCAGCGCCTGGACCGGACGCAGGGCTCGGCGGGCGATGGCCACACCCAGGAGGGCGGCCACGCCCACCCCGATGACGGCGACGGCCAGCATCGTGCGCCGCAGGTCGGTCAGGCTGTCCTCGAGCGGCCCCAGCGGCCGGGCCAGCTGGACGGCACCGGCCCGCACGAGCCGGCGGGTCTCGAGGGGCACGGTGATCATCCGGTAGGGCTCGCCCTGCACGTCGACGTCGCGCAGGGCCTCGTCGCTCTCACCCTGGGCCACCGCCTCGTCCTCTCCGGCGACCGGGAGCGCAGGCTGGTCTGGCGGCGTGCGCACGGCGCCCTCCCGCCCGAGGAGCTGGAAGAGCAGGTCCTCCGCGGCGAACGGGTCCTCGCGGCGGGGGAAGCCCGAGGTGAGGTCGACGATGAGCGCGGCCCGGGTGGCCGTTGCCTCGGCCTGGGTGCGCAGCGAGTCGTCCAGCGCCTCGTGCTGCTGGGCGGCCGTCGCCCGGTAGGTCACCCCGATCACCAGCAGCACGGCGGCGGCCACCGCCCCGGCGACCAGGACCGCCAGGCGGGTTCGGAGGGTCAAGAGGCCTCGCGGGCCACGTAGCCGACGCCGCGCACCGTCTGGATGAGCCGGGGGCCACCGCCGGCCTCGGTCTTGCGGCGGAGGTACCCCACGTACACCTCCAGGGAGTTCGACGTGGTCTGGAAGTCGTAGCCCCAGACCCGGTCGAGGATGAGCTCGCGCGTCAGCACCTGGCCGGCGTTGCGGACGAGCAGCTCCAGGAGGTTGAACTCGGTCCGGGTCAGGTCCACGGGCCGACCGGCCCGCTCGACCCGACGGCTGCCGGGCGACAGCGACAGGTCACCGACCGTCAGCAGCTCGCCGATCGCCGACTCCGAGCGCCGGAGCAGCGCCCGCAGGCGGGCCAGCAGCTCCTCGAGGGCGAAGGGCTTCACGAGGTAGTCGTCGGCGCCGGCGTCCAGGCCCGCCACCCGGTCGGCCACGGTGTGGCGGGCGGTGAGCACGAGGATGGGCAGGTCGTCCCCGCTCGACCGCAACTGGCGGCAGACGTCGAGGCCGCCGACCTCGGGCATGACCACGTCGAGGACCATGGCGTCGGGTCGGGCGGCGGCGAGGAGGCGGAGGGCCTCGTCGCCGTCACCGGCCTGGGTGACGTCGTAGCCCTCGAAGGCGAGGGCGCGGCCGACCGCCTGGCGCACGCCGGCGTCGTCGTCGACGACGAGGATCCGCATCGACCGCCAGTGTGACGGACCGGCTCAGTCCTCGCCGTGAGGGCGAGGACGGCAGCGGCGAGGGCGCTCGATGCCGTTGGCTTCGGCGCACTCCCGAGCCCCCGCCCGCAGATCACGGCGCTCCCCGTCGTCGAGGCTCGACGGGTCGGGCCGCTCTCCATCGGGCCCGAGCACCCCGGTGTCGACGAGGCACTGGCGGAACACCGCCCGCTCCTCGGCGTGGGGCAGCAGGTCGCCGCACGTCTCGCGTGCCTCGCCCAGCGCGGTCCGCTCCTCGTCGGAGAGCCGCTCACGGTCCCGCCAGTGCTGCCGCAGGTCGGGCAGCGTGATGCCCGCCTGCTCGGCGCACGCGACGAACGCCTCACGGCTGGTCGGGCCCGGCTCGGGCTCCTCGGTCTGGGCCTGGGCGCTGAGGATCCCCGCCCCCAGCACCGCCCCCAGCAGGGCGGCTGCCAGCGCCACCACCCACGTCGGCAGGCGTCGTGTCGTCTCGGTCATGACGCCAGGATCGACACCGCCCCTGAGAGCGGGGCCGAGCGCACCTGAAGATCTCCTGAAGATGCCGAGCCCGCGTTCAGGAGCGCTTCAGTCGCCCTCGCCCATGGTCACCGCATGACACGGACACGGACCACCCTCATGGCCACCGCTCTCGTGGGCCTGCTCGCCGCCGGCTGCGGTGACGACGGGAGCACGACCTCCACCGAGGATGCCGCGTCCTCCGACACCACGACCGTCGCCGACGAGGCCGCGACAGCGACCACCTTGGGCCAGCCGGTGATCGACCCCGGCGACGGCGGCGACTACGCCCCGGAGCTCGACCCGGCCGACTTCGTGGCCCGCATCGACAACCCGTACCTGCCCATGGTCCCCGGCAACCGCTGGAGCTACGAGGAGACCACCGGTGAGGGCGACGTCGAGCAGATCGAGGTGGTCGTCCTCGAGGAGACCCGCGACATCGGCGGCATCGACGCCACCGTGGTGCGCGACACGGTCACCCTGGACGGCGTCCTCGTGGAGGACACCCACGACTGGTACGCGCAGGACCGCGACGGCAACGTCTGGTACCTGGGCGAGGACGTGTCCAACTACGACGAGCAGGGCAACCTCGAGGACCACGACGGCTCCTTCGAGCACGGCGTCGACGGCGCCTACGCCGGGATCGTGATGCCCGCCGACCCGCAGCCCGGCGACGCCTACCGCCAGGAGTACTGGCCGGGCGAGGCCGAAGACCTCGGCGAGGTGCTGCGCCTGGGCGAGACCGTGTCGGTCCCCGCCGGTGACTACGAGGACGTGCTGGTGACCCGCGACTGGAACCCGCTGGAGCCCGAGATCGTCGAGCAGAAGTGGTACGCCCCCGGCGTCGGCGTGATCAGGGAGCAGGCCGTCCAGGGCGAGACGGGCGAGGCCGTGCTGCTCGAGGCCGACCTCACCGCCTGAGGGCGGCGAGACTGACGCCATGCGGGTCCTGGTCGTCGACGACGAGGCCGTACTGGTCGACGGCATCCGCAAGGGGCTGGAGGCCGAGGGCTTCGCCGTCGACATCGCCCTCGACGGGGTGGACGGGCTGTGGCGGGCCCAGGAGCACGACTACGACGCCATCGTCCTGGACATCATGCTCCCGGGCCTGAACGGCTACCGGCTGTGCGCCGCCCTGCGGGAGGCCGGTGACTGGACGCCGGTGCTGATGCTCACCGCGAAGGACGGCGTGCTCGACGAGGCCGAGGCACTCGACACCGGGGCCGACGACTACCTGGCCAAGCCCTTCGCCCACGTCGTCCTGGTGGCCCGCCTGCGGGCGCTGGTCCGGCGGGGGCGCCCACCGCGGCCCACCGTCCTGGAGGCGGGGGACCTCCGCCTCGACCCCTCGTCGCGACGGGTGTGGCGGGGCGACGAGGAGATCGCCCTCACCGCCCGGGAGACGGCCCTGCTGGAGCACCTGCTGCAGTCGGCCGGCGACGTCGTGTCCAAGCGGGACATCCTCGACCACGTCTGGGACGACGACTTCGAGGGTGACCCGAACATCGTCGAGGTGTACGTCCGCCACCTGCGCAACAAGATCGACCGCCCCTTCGACCGGGCGGCGATCGAGACGGTGCGGGGCGCGGGCTACCGGCTCGCCACCGACGGCGGCTGATGCGGTCCCTGCGGGCCCGGGCGGCCGTCGGCGCCGTCGCCGTCGTGGGCGTGGCGCTCGTCGTGGGTGCCGTGATCATGGTGCTCCTCACCCGCTCGTCGCTCACCGGCAACGTCCGGGAGGCGGCCGAGCTGCGCGCCGAGGACGTCTTCGCGTCGATCGAGCAGGGCGGCGTGTCCCCGGCCGACCTCGCGGTGGAGGACGAGGAGGACGGCTTCATCCAGGTGGTCGAGACCCAGGGCGACGTCCTCGCCGCCAGCGACAACATCGCCGGTGAGCCCGCTCTGGCCGAGCTGGACGACGAGGGGTCCACGATCCTCGGGGACGGCCCTGTCACCGGCGCGCGGTTCGTCGTCGTCGGCCTGGACGCGGCCGGACCCGAGGGCGACGTGACGATCCTGGTCGGCCGGTCGCTGGAGGATGTGGACGAGGCGACGTGGGCGCTCGTGGGGGTGCTGGCCGTCGTCGTACCCCTGGTCCTGGTCGTGGTCGGCCTCGTCGCCTGGCGGCTCGTCGGCCGGGCCCTCCAGCCGGTCGCCGAGATGACCACCGCTGCTCAGGCGATCACCGACACCGATCTCGACCGGCGCCTGCCCGACGCCGGCGCCGACGACGAGATCGGCCGCCTCGGAGCCACCCTCAACGCCATGCTCGACCGGCTGGCCGAGGGACGCGACCGCCTGAGCGCCTTCGTGGCCGACGCCGCCCACGAACTGCGCTCGCCCGTCAGCGCCCTGCGCCAGCACGCCGAGGTGGCCCAGGCCCATCCCGGCTCAACCGACACCGCCGAGCTTGCCGGCATCGTCCGGGGCGAGAGCCTCCGCCTCCAAGCCCTCGTGGACGACCTCCTGCTCCTCGCCCGCGACGACCAGGGCCGCAGCAGCCCCGCGGCGCGGGCCGTCGACCTCGACGACGTCGTGGCCCAGGTGCTCGACCGGCGGCCACCGGAGCCAGCCCGGCAGGTGGACACCTCCGGGGTCTCGGGGGGCCAGGTCCACGGTGACCCCGCTGCCCTCGACCGACTGGTGGCCAACCTCGTCGACAACGCTGTGCGCCACGCCGCCACGACCGTGGCGGTGGCCGTGCAGGAGGACGGCGCCGGGACCGTGACCCTCACCGTCGACGACGACGGGCCCGGTGTCCCGCCGGCCGACCGGGAGCGCATCTTCGAGCGCTTCGTGCGCTTGGACGAGGCCCGCTCGCGGGACGCCGGCGGCAGCGGGCTGGGGCTGGCCATCGTGCGGGCCGTCGCGGAGAACCAGGGGGCCACCGTGGATGTCGGCGACCGTCCGGGCGGCGGGGCCCGGTTCCGGGTGGTGTTCCCCGGGCGTTAGTCGTCGACCAGGCCGTCCCGGCGGTCGAGGACGGCGATCGGCTCGTTCTCCCAGATGCCGTAGCGCAGGTGGAACCGACGGAGGAACGTCGGGGCCCACCAGTTGGCCCGCCCGGCGAGGCGCATGAACGCGGGGACCAGGGTCGCCCGGATCAGGAAGGCGTCGACCAAGACCGCCAGCCCGAGGCCGATGCCGAACAGCTTCACCACCGACACCTGCGACAGCGAGATGCCGACGAACACGATCGCCAGCAACAGGGCCGCGGCGGTCACGATCTTGCCGGTCTTCTCCAGGCCCACGGCGACGGCGTGCTCGTTGTCCCGCTCGAGGTCGTACTCCTCCTTGATGCGGGACAGGAGGAACACCTCGTAGTCCATCGAGAGGCCGAAGGCGATGCAGAACATGAGCAGCGGGGTGGTCACGTCGATGAAGCCGGTGGGCGTGATCCCGAGCCGGTCGGCGAAGTGACCCTCCTGGAAGATCCACACCATGGCCCCGAAGGTGGCGGTCAGCGACAGCACGTTGAGCAGGAGGGCCTTCAGCGGCACCAGGAGGCTCCCCACCATGAAGAAGAGGAGCACGAAGGTCACGACGGCGATGAAGCCGAGCGCCCAGGGCAGGCGCTGCGCTGATCGCCGTCTTGGTGTCGACCAGCTCGGCCGACGGTGCCGCCCACGAGGACGTCGCCGGGGGCGTCCACGTCCCGGAGGTCGTGGACCAGCTGCTCGCCCTCTTCCGACACCGGCTCGACGCCGGGCACGACCGACAGCCACGTGGCGTCCGAGCCGTCCTCCGCCTCGAAGCGAGCCAGCAGCTCCTCGGGGATGAGCTCGGCGGGGGCCAGCTGCTCGCCACCCTCGTAGGAGCCGGTGGAACCGTCGACCCGGACCACGCCGTCGACGGCGGACAGGGCGGTGGCGTAGACGTCGAGGGCGTCGGGATCGGCCCCCTCGGGCAGGACGACGGTGAGCGACGACGTCTCCCGCCCGCCGAAGTTGGCGCGCACGTCGTCCAGCGCGGCCCGGCTGGAGGCCTCCTCGGGCAGGACCCGGTCGTCCACCGTCCCGGTCTCCAGGCGGAGGAACGGCACGGCCAGCACCAGCAGCACGGCCGTGACGACGATGGCGTACGGCACCGGGTGGCGCATGACCCGGGTGGCTTGGCGGTGCCAGAGACCCTCGCCCTCGCTGTGGGTGTGGCGGTGGAACAGCTTCCCCTTCTCGACCCGGGGACCGAGGGCGGCGAGCACCGCCGGCAGCAGGACGATGGCCGAGAAGGCGGCGAGGAGGACGACGGCCACGCCCGCGTAGGCGAAGGACTGGACGTAGGGGATCGGGAACATCAGCAGCGCGGCCAGGGAGATCGCCACCGTCGCCGCGCTGAAGGCGACGGTCCGGCCCGCGGTCTGCATCGTGTGGGACAGTGCCGCGGCCATGGAGTGCCCAGCGGCCTGCTCCTCCCGGTACCGGGAGACGACGAAGAGGCTGTAGTCGATGCCGAGGCCGAGCCCCATGGCCGTGGTGATGTTCAGGGCGAAGACGGAGACGTCGGTGAACCCCGTGATGATCGTGAGCACCAGGAACGTGCCGATCACCGCCACGACCCCCACGACGAGCGGCAGGAGGGCGGCCACGATCGAGCCGAAGACCACGATCAGCGCCAGCAGGGTGACCGGCAGGCTGAGCGCCTCGGCCCGCTGCAGGTCCTCCTCGGACTGCTCGCTGACCTGACGGGTGACCTCACCTCGACCGGTGACCTGGACCGAGAGGCCGTCCTGGGCCCCGCTGTACTCCTCCGACAGCTCGCCCGAGCGCTCGACCAGCTCGTCGTCGTCCCCGTCCAGGGAGGCGATCACCAGCGCCTGGCTGCCGTCGGTGCTGCGGAGGGGTGAGAGCTCGCCCAGGCCGATCGACCAGTGCGAGGTGACCCCCGAGACGCCGTCCTCGCCCTCCAGCGACTCGGACAGCGCCAGGCCGGCGGCGTTCGAGCCCTCCGAGTCCACGTCGCCGTCGTCCGCGGTCACCACGAAGACGAGATCGGCCGTGCTGTTGGCGAACTCCTCGTCCAGGACCTCGGCAGCCTGCGACGAGTCGGCGTCGGGGTCGCCGAACCCGCCCAGCGAGAGGCGGTCGGCCACGCTCGCGCCGAAGGCCGCGGCGCCCGCCACGACGAGCACCGAGGCGACGATGACGAACCAGCGACGGAGGATGACGAAGCGGGCCAGCCGACGCACGGGCGGACGTTACGTTGTCCGCCGTGCCGTCGAAGCGAGAGCTGGCCGACCTCCTGGGGGACGTCGACCTCTTCTCCAAGTGCTCGAAGGGCGAGCTGCGCACCGTCGCCCGCCACGCCGAGACCGTCCCGCTGGAGCCCGGGATCGATCTGACGACGCAGGGCGCCCAGGGCGACGCCTTCTACGTCATCCTCGACGGCACCGCGGACGTCCTGGTCGACGGCGAGGTCGTCAACCATCTCGGGCCCGGCGACTGGTTCGGTGAGTTGGCCCTCCTGGACGGAGCGCCCCGCAGCAGCACCGTGCGATCGGTCGACGACCTGGAGGTGGCGGTCCTCGGGGTGCGCATGTTCCGCACCCTGCTGCGGGAGTTCCCCGACCTGGCCACCCAGCTCCTGGCCGGCATGGCCGGGGCGCTGCGGGAGGCCCGCCGTTGAAGGGGATCCCGCCGCGTCGGGCAGGATGGGGACGTGGATCTGACTCCGGGCAAGAAGCTGGCCAGCACCGTCTGCGCCACCGAGGTGATCATCGTGCGGCCGCCGACCGAGGCGATCGTGGTCGAGTGCGGCGGGGCCCCCATGGTCCCCAGCGAGGAAGCACCGGCCGAGGGCGACCGGGGCACGGTCGACGGCGGTCACGCCGAGGGCACGCTGCTGGGCAAGCGCTACGTGCACGACGCCTCCGGCCTCGAGCTGCTCTGCACGAAGCCGGGCGAGGGCTCGCTCGCCGTTGACGGCGCCACCCTTCCCCTGAAGGAAGCCAAGCCCCTTCCCAGCTCGGACTGACCGGGCGGTGTCGATCCTCGGCAACCGGGTCCAGCGCCTCGAAGACCCGGGCCTCCTCACCGGCGCCAGCGACTACGTCGACGACATCACGCTGCCCGCCGGCGCGGCGCACGTGGCCTTCGTCCGCTCCCCCCTCGCCTTTGCCCGCATCGAGTCCGTCGACAGCAGCGAGGCCACCGGCCTCCCCGGCGTGCTGGCCGTCGTGACCGCCGACGACCTCGACCTCGAGGACCTCGAGCCAGAGCTGGGCTTCCTGAACATGGAGATGCGGCGTCCGCTGCTGGCGCGCGACCTGGTCCGCTTCGTCGGTGAGCCGGTGGTCGCCGTGGTGGCCGAGACCAAGGCCCAAGCCCTGGACGCCGCAGAGCAGGTCTTCGTCGACTACGACCCGCTCGACCCCGTCATCGACCCCGAGCAGGCCCACGACCACGGCAGCACCGTGTTCCCGGGCGTGGCCTCCTCGCTGGCCATGGAGATCCCCGCCGGGGACTTCGTCGCCGACTTCGACAGCTGCGAGGTCGCCATCGAGCAGAAGATCGTCAACCAGCGGGTGGCCGCCGCCCCCATCGAACCCCGCTCGTGCGCGGTGTGGTGGGACGACGGCCGGCTCCTGATCTGGTCCAGCTGCCAGGGTGCCCACCCGGTCCGGGACACCTTCGCCGGCGTCTACGGGCTGGAGCTTCAGCAGGTGCGTGTGGTGGTGCCCCACGTCGGCGGCAGCTTCGGCGCCAAGAACGGCGTCACCGCCGAGGAGGTCCTCCTCCCCGACCTGGCCCGCCGGGTCGACCGCCCGGTGCGCTGGACCGAGTCACGGTCCGAGAACATGACCGCCTTCGTCCACGGCCGGGGGCAGCACCAGACGGTGAAGATCGGCGGGACGCGGGACGGGCGCATCACCGCCTACTCGCTCTCGGTCGTCCAGGACGCCGGGGCCTACCCGATGATGGGCGCCATCCTGCCCTTCATGACCCGGATGATGGTGACGGGGGTCTACGACGTCACCAACACGGGGTTCGACTCGACGTCGGTCATCACCAACACGACGCCGATCCGACCCTTCCGCGGCGCCGGCCGTCCGGAGGCGACAGCGGCCCTGGAGCGGGCCGTCGACCTCTTCGCCACCGAGATCGGCATGGACCCGGCCGAGGTGCGGCGCCGCAACCTCCTGGGCGACGACGTGTTCCCGTACACCACCCCTGGCGGAGCGCTCTACGACATCGGGGCCTACGGCACGGCGTTGGAGACGCTGCTGGAGGCGGCCGACTACGACGGGCTGCGGGCCGAGCAGGCCCGGCGGCGGGAGGCGGGCGACGGGCCGCAGCTGGGCATCGGCATGGCCGTCTACGTCGAGATCACCGGCGCCGGCGGCGGCGGCGAGTTCGGAACGATCACCGCGCTGGCGGACGGCACCGTCGAGGTCCGCACCGGCGCCACCCCCTTCGGCCAGGGCCACGACACCACCTGGGCCATGCTCGCCGCGGACCGCTTGGGCGTGGCACTGGACGCCGTGCGGGTCATCCACGGCGACACCGACGAGATGGACGCCAGCAGCGTCACCGGCGGCTCCCGTTCGGTGCAGATCGCCGGGTCGTCCATCGTGTCGGCCGCCGAGCACCTCATCGACCTGGCCCGGGAGCGGGCGGCCGAGCTGCTGGAGGCGGCACCCGAGGACGTGGTCCTCGACACCGACAGCGGCCGGTTCCACGTGGCCGGCGTCCCCGCCGTCGCCGTCGGCTGGGGCGAGGTGGCCGCCGGCGTCGGCGAGCCGCTGGTGGGCAGCTCCGACTTCGCCGCCGAGGGCGCCACGTTCCCGTTCGGCGCCCACTTGGCGGTCGTCGAGGTCGACCCCGAGACGGGGGCCGTCGAGCTCACCCGCATGGTGGCCGTCGACGACGCCGGGACGCTGATCAACCCCCTGATCGCCGACGGGCAGATCCACGGCGGCCTGGCCCAGGGTGCGGCGCAGGCCCTCTTCGAGCAGGTCAGCTTCGACGAGGACGGCAACCCGCAGACGGCGAACCTGGCCGACTACTCGGTCCCCGCCGCCAGCGAGATCCCCAGCTTCGAGCGCATCGAGATGGTGACCCCGACGCCCATGAACCCACTCGGGGCCAAGGGGATCGGCGAGTCGGGCAGCGTCGGCTCGACCCCGGCCGTGCAGAACGCGGTGGTCGATGCCGTGAGCCACCTGGGTGTGCGCCACATCGACATGCCCTGCACGCCCGAGCGGGTCTGGCGCGCCATCCAGGACGCTCCCGGCTAGCCGGACGACGGCGCGGTGTCGACGGCCTCGCGCCGGGGCTGGACGGTCGTGCGGTGGAACGAGCAGCGTGGCCCGGTCTGAGCCGCTGAGGGGACCGGCACGGGTGCTGGCGGTGCTGGCCCGCATCTGCGCCGCGCTCACCTGGCCCTTCGTCCGCTACGACATCCGGGGCGGGCGCTGCGCGCGCGAGATCACGGTGGCGGTCATCGCCGCCAACCACCGCAGCATGTTCGACGTGGTGGCCGGGCTGATCTGCCTGCACCGGCTGGGCCACTACCCCCGCCTCCTCATCGAGAAGCGGTACGTCGACTCGGGCTGGACCGGCCCGTTCGCCCGGGCCATCGGCGCCATCCCGGTGGACCGCGCCAGCGGCCCGCACGCGGCACTCGAGCCCGCGCTGGCGATGCTCGCCGAGGGAGTGCCGGTGCTCGTGATGCCGGAGGGGCGGCTCTACTGGAACCCCGACGAACCGCTGGAGACCGGCCCCGTCCGCAGCGGGGTCGCTCGCCTCGCGGTGAGCGCCGACGTCCCGGTCGTGCCCGTCGGTCTGTGGGGGACGCCCGCCGTGCTCCCGCCGAAGGCGAAGGTGCCGCGGTTCAACCCGTTCCGACGCAAGGTCGTGGTCTGCGAAGTGGCCGACGAGCCGTTCTGGCTGCACGGTGACGACCACGCCGCCAACGCCGAGCTGGTGATGGGCGAGGTGCGGCGACTGCTGAGCCTGGCGGGGGCTCGCTAGGTGCTCCTCCTCAGGCGGGCGATCTCGTAGCAGGCGACCGCCGCCGCGGCGCTGACGTTCAACGAGCCGAGGCGACCGGCCAGCGGCAGCGCGGCGACCACGTCGCAGCGCTCTCGGGTGAGTCGGGCCAGGCCGGAGCCCTCGCTGCCGAGGACCAGGGCCACCGGCTCGTTCGCCACCTTCAGGTCCCAGACGCCCTCGTCGGCGTCCTGGTCGAGGCCGACGACCCAGATGCCCTTGGCCCGCAGGTCGGCCAGCGCGGCTGGGACGCCGGAGACGACGGCGATCGGCAGCCACTCCACCGCGCCGGCGGCCGTCTTCGTCACCGCCGGCGTGACCCGCACCGTGCGGTGCCGGGGCAGGACGACGCCGCTGACCCCCGCCGCCTCGGCCGTGCGCAGGATGGCCCCGAGGTTCTGGGGGTCGTGGATGCCGTCGAGGACCAGGAGGAACGGACGGTCGGCCCCCGGCCAACACGTCCAGGTCGACGGGCTGCAACGGGGCGACGGTGGCGAGGACCCCCTGCGGGGCCTCGGACCGGGCCTGGGCCTCCAGCGTCGAGCGCTTCACCTCCCGGAGGCCCGACCCGCTGCTCGGCGGCCAGGTCCCGGATGTCGTCCAGGATCGGGGCTGGGTCGAGATCCGCCGCCAGCAGGACCTCGCGGACCGATGCGGGGGCCGAGCAGCGCCTCCCGGACGGCCTGACGGCCCTCGACCTGGTCGCCGCCCAAGCCCGGCGCGCTCCCGCCACCACCCGATCGCTTCGGGGGCCGCGGTGCGTTGCCCCGAGGCGCTGGGCCCGACGGGGCGTTCGTCCGAGCCGGCGGGCGACGGCCCTTGCTGCCCTTGCCACCCTTGCTTCCCTTGCCTCCGCGCGGTGGCGGCCGGCGGCCCGCCATCAGGCCGCCTCCAGCAGAGCGACGGCCAGCGCGGCGATACCGGCCCCCTGGCCGAGCGTGCCCAGCCGCTCGAACGTCGTCGCCTTGACCGACACCGGGGCGCCGACCACGGCGGCCGACAGGCGTTCGGCCATCTCGGCCCGAAGCGGCCCCAGCTTCGGGCGTTCGGCCATGACCGTGGCGTCGACGTTCACGACCCGCCAGCCCTCGACGGCGGCCAGGCGCACCACCTCGACCAGCAGCGAGACGCTGTCGGCGTCGGCCCACTGCGGGTCGGTGTCGGGGAAGTGGTCGCCGAGGTCGCCCAGGCCGGCCGCCCCGAGCACGGCGTCCGCGCAGGCGTGGGCCAGGGCGTCGGCATCGCTGTGCCCGGCCGAGGCCCGAGCGCCCCCTCGATCGTCACCCCGCCCAGCACCAGGACCGGTCCGGGTCGTCACTGAAGGCGTGGACGTCGACCCCCTGGCCGATGCGGAAGCTCACGCCGCCTCCTCCAGGAGGGCGGCGGCGACGGCCAGGTCGGCGGGCTCGGTGATCTTGCGGTTGTCGGGCTCGCCGTCGACCACCACCACCCGTCCGCCGGCGGCCTCGACCAGCGAGGCGTCGTCGGTGGCCTCGGGCTCCGTGACGTGGACCGCCCGCAGCCGGTCGGCGGCGAACGCCTGCGGGGTCTGCACCGCCACCAGCTCGTCGCGGTCGACCAGCCCGCCGCCGCGCCGCCGCAGCGTGTCGGTCACCGGCACACCGGGGACCGCGGCGTCGGCCCCGTCCCGCACCGCACCGACGACGGCGGCGAAGAGCGCCGCCGGAGGCCAGCGGCCGGGCGGCGTCGTGGACCACGATCACCTCGGCGACCTCGGGCACCGCGGCCAGCCCGGCCCGCACCGACCCCGATCGGGTGTCGGCCCCGGTGACCGTCCGGTCGGCTCCCGGTTCCTCCGGGCACCCCTCGGCGACCACGGCCACCACCCCGTCGGTGGCGGCGCGGGCGACGGCCAGGGACCAGTCGATGACCCGGCGCCCCGCCAGCGCCTCGTACTGCTTGGCCCCGCCGTAGCGGTGGCCCGACCCGGCGGCCACGACGATCGCCCAGGTGTCGCCCACCCGCGGGACGGTACCGGCCCGGCCTGGTCGGTGACCCACGTCACTAGCCTGACCCGCCATGGTCGCCTCCGAGCTGCTCGCCGACGTCCAGCTCTTCGCCGATCTGCCCCCCGAGGCCCTGGCTCGGGTCGCCGCCGCTGCCAAGGAGCGGCAGGTCGACCGCAACGACGTGCTGTTCAACGAGCAGGACGAGGCCAGCGAGCTCTTCGTCGTGCTCGAGCGGTCGGATCGCCATCGCCAACGTGGCCATGGACGGCCGCGAGTCGGTCGTCGCCCTCATGGAGGCCGGCGACCTGTTCGGCGAGATGCCCCTGTTCGACGGCCACGGCCGCTCGGCCGCAGCCCGCGCCCTCGAGACCTCGAACGTGGTCGTGGTCCCCTACGACGCCGTCCGGGCCGTGTTCGAGGAGGACCCCGCCCTGCTCTGGCCCGTGGTCGCCCTACTGGCCGGTCGCATCCGGGTCACCGACGAGGCCCTGGCCGACGCCATGTTCCTGGACGTGACCGGCCGAACCGCCAAGCGCCTGCTGGACCTCGCCGGCGAGAGCGACGAGTTCGAGCTCCCGGTCACCCAAGAGGAGCTGGCCGGCATGGTCGGCGCCTCCCGCGAGCGGGTGAACAAGGCCATCTCCAGCTTCCTGCGCCTGGGCTGGCTCGAGCAGAACGACGGCATCTACCGCATCACCAACCGCCAACAAATGGAGATACGAGCCTCCTAGCGAGCCGTCTGGCAGAGCCGCCACTGGCGCGGCCCGTGCGGCGACACCGACGTAGGGGGAGGGGCGGGGTCCTGTCGCAGCGAGGACTTCAGCTCCGCTGCCGCAGCAGCGGCAGGGCCCCGTCCCTCCCCGGAGCCCGACGGACTCCTGTCGCAGCGAGGACTTCAGCTCCGCTGCCGCAGCAGCGGCAGGCCCCGTCCCTCCCCCGGAGCCCGACGCTCAGCCGTACCGATCCAGGATCGACGTCTCCGCCAAACGTCCGAGCCCCTCCTTGATGGCTCGGGCCCGGGTCTCGCCGACGCCGTCGACGTTGACCAGGTCCGCGATCGTGGCCCGCATGATCTTCTGCAGGCTGCCCATGTGCTCGACGATGGCGTCGACCACCGACTCGGGCAGGCGGGGCACCTTCGACAGCAGTCGATGGCCGCGGGGCTCGACCGAGGCGTCCAGGTCGTCGGCGTCCAGGGGCAGGTGGAGCACGGCGGCGACGCCCTTGAAGTCGAGCAGGTGGTCGGTGTCCAGCGACGACAGGCCGCCCATGGCCTCCTCGAGGTGCCACCCGGCGTCCTCGTGGAAGTAGTCCCGCAGCACATACCGGCGGTCGTCCTCCACCCCGGCGTACAGCTCGTCCAGGTGGAGGCGCACGAGGCGGCCGTCCACCCCGAGCTCCACGATGTAGCCCTCGACCTCAGCGGCGATGCGGCGAACCATCTCGGTCCGCTGGAGCACCTGGACCACGTCCCGCACGGTGACGAGGTCCTCGATCTCCAGGGCGGACAGGTTGCTGGAGACCTCGTCGAGTCGGCTCCGGTAGCGCTCGAGTGCCCGCAGGGCCTGGTTGGCCCCGTCCAACAGCCGGGGGATCGGGTCCAGGCGGTGCTTGTGCTCGCCCACGTACACCGCGATGGCCGCCATCCGCTCGGAGACGGAGATGACCGGCACCTCGATGGATCGGGCCACCCGCTCGGCCGTGCGGTGCCGCGTCCCGGTCTCCGACGTGGGCGTGTTGGGGTTGGGGACCAGATGGACGTTGGCCCGGGCGATGCGACTGGCGTCGGGCGACAGGATGATGGCGCCGTCCATCTTGGCCAGCTCCGACAGGCGCTGAGGGCTGAACGCCCCGTCGAGCAGGAAGCCACCGGAGCAGATGTTCAGGACCTGCGGCCCGTCCCCGATGACGATCAACGCACCCATGCCGCTGGACAGGATCCGGTCCAGGCCCTCGCGCAGGGCCGTCCCGGGAGCCGTGGCCGCGAGGGCGGCGCGCATCGCGTCGCTGGCCGGTTCCACGGCCCGATCCTACCCCTGCACCCCGACCCCGAACCCACGATGCCGCCCACCGGCGGTCACGCGGCGACACCGTGGGCTCCCAGCAACCCCACGGCACCGGTGGCCTCCAGCACCGTGCCGACCTCGATGAGCCGGATGCCGGGGACCGGAGGCGTCCCCCGCGGCACCACCGCCTGGCGGAAGCCGAGGCGGGCGGCCTCCGACAGCCGGTGCTCGATGCGGCCCACCGGTCGGACCTCGCCGCCGAGACCGACCTCGCCCACGGCGACGGCGTCCTCCGGAAAGGGGACGACTTTGGACGCCGACACCACGGCCAGGGCCAGGCCGAGGTCGCCGGCGGGCTCGGCCAGCTTCACGCCGCCGGCGGTGAGGGCGTAGACCTCGGCCTGGGCGGTGCTGATCGAGACCCGGGTCTCCAGCACGGCGAGCAGCAGGGCCAGGCGCCCCGCGTCGATGCCCTGGGCCGAGCGCCGGGGCGGCACGTAGCCGACCTTGGCACACAACGCCTGGACCTCGACCAGGATCGGCCGGTGCCCGTCCAGCGTCGGCACCACGACCGAGCCCGGCACCCCGGGCCGACGCCCGGCCAGGAACAGGCCGCTGGGGTCCGGCACGCCGACGAGGCCGGCCTCGGTCATCTCCAGCACCCCGAGGTCGTCGGTCGCCCCGTAGCGGTGCTTCACCGCCCGCAGGAGCCGCAGCGCGTGGTGCTTGTCGCCCTCGAAGGCCAGGACGGTGTCCACGATGTGCTCCAGCGCCTTGGGGCCGGCCAGGTTCCCGTCCTTGGTCACCTGACCGACGAGCACGACCGCGCACCCCCGGGCCCGGGCCTCCACGACGAGGCGCTGGGCGACGGCGCGCACCTGGTTGAGCGAGCCGGGGGCCGACGCCGTCTCCGGGTCGAAGGCCGTCTGCACCGAGTCGACGACGACCAGGTCGGGCCGGCACGTCCCCAGCTCGGCGACGAGGTGGTCCACCGATGGCTCGGCGTGGAGCCACAGCCGGTCGGTGAGCGCCCCGAGCCGGTCGGCCCGGGCCCGGACCTGGACGCGGGACTCCTCGGAGGACGAGTAGAGCGCCGTGCGACCGGAGGCGGCCACGGCCGACGCCACCTGGAGCAGCAGCGTGGACTTGCCCATGCCCGGCGCCCCGCCGATGACCGTGACCGAGCCGGGGACCAGACCGCCCCCGAGCACCCGGTCCACCTCGTCCACGCCTGTGGAGTGCGGGCGCCGCTCTTCGGTCGGCACCTCGGACACGAGCAGCGCGGGCTCGCCCGCAGGCGGCACCGGACGACCGGCAGCAGCCACGGCCGACAGCGCCTCTTCGACCAGGGTGTTCCAGGCGCCGCAGGTCGGGCACTGCCCCGCCCACTGCGGCGATGCCGCGCCGCAGGCGGAGCAACGGTGGACGGTGCGGGCCCGGCTCATGGACGGACCCTACGAACGGGGTGTGACAGCCTCACGGCCGTCAACCTAGAACAGGCGTTCGCCTCCCGAGGAGATGCCCGCCCAGGAGGAGGACGGCGCCGACCTGGGCCGCCTGCGCCCAGTACGCCTCGGTGAGCCACCGACTCTCCTCGAAGCCCAGCAGGCCCACGGTCCGGCTGAGGGCGTAGGCCACGATCGCGCCGGCGCAGAAGACCAGGCCGGCGAGGGCGGGGACGGTCGCCCGGATCAGGCCCAGCCCGGCGGCCACGAGGGCGACGCCGATCACCAGGCCCAGGACGGCGTTGAGGGCGAAGGCCCGGGCGATGTCGATGCCCAGGACGCGGTCGACGCTGATCTCCCGGTAGCCCTCCCGGTACAGGCGCAGGTGGATGCCCCCCGAGACGGCGACCAGGAGCCCGGCCACGACGAGGGCGACAGAGGTTCGGGTGGTCGTCATGCACCGTCTACGGCCCCGCCCCCGCGCGCAGATGCCATCCAGATCCCGCCGCGGGTCCGGACAGCGGGCATGCGTCGCTACGTGGTCCTGGCCCTCCCCGCCGTCATCGTGCTCGCCCTCGGCTTCGTCGGTGTGACCACGGTCGACTCCGGTGGCGACGACGCCGGTGTCGCCGAAGCGGCCGCCGGATCGGGCGCCGTCGACATCGCCAACTTCCGGTTCGAGCCGGTGGACGTGCAGGTCACGGCCGGGACCGAGGTCACCTGGACCAACCGGGACGGCTCACCCCACTCGATCCAGGACGACTCGGGCCAGGAGCTGTTCGCCGAGAGCGCCGACCTCGACCAAGGCGACACCTTCGGCTTCACCTACACCGAGCCCGGCACGTACCAGTACCTCTGCGGCATCCACAACTACATGCGGGGCACCGTCACGGTGCGCTGAGCACTACTCGGGCTCCACCCAGAGCTGGGGAAGGCCGATGGCCCCGTTGGCGCCGATGCCCTCGGTCAAGCCGGGGGTGCCGTCGGGCAGGAGCAGCGGTGTCTGGACGCCGTGGACGTTGTTCTGGAAGCCCATGACCCAGAACGTCCAGTCGGCCCAGATGTTGTAGACCTGCTCGGCGAAGCGGCGGTTGATCTCCTCCGCGGCCGCCGTGCGCTCGGCCTCGTCCTGGCTCTCGCGCAGGACCTGCAGGTTCTCGTCGATGACGTCGTCCTGGAAGCGGCCGAAGTTGATGGCGATCTCGCCGATGGGATCGGCGTTCTCGCTGTGCCACCAGACCCGTTCGGTCTCGGGGTCGATGCCGCCGTGGTTGCGCCACGTGAACACCTCGAAGTTCCCGAGCACCGCCTGCTGGATGAACTCGCCCTGCTCGGTCTGATCCAGCTCGACGTCGATGCCGACCCGGTCGAGGTCGGAGGCGATGAGCTCGACGGTCTGCAGGTTGTCCGGGTCCGCGGTGGTCCGGTAGCTGATCTCGATCGGGCCGTTCTCGGCCTCGTACTCCTCGACGATCGCCGCCGCCGCATCCGGGTCGTAGGCGGGCCACCCGTTGTCCTCGAGGTAGCCCACGGTGTCCGGCGAGAAGGGCCCGTTGGCGATCTCGTACACGCCCTCCTGACGCGACTGGTTGCGGAACTCCTGGTCGATGGCCATGGCCATGGCCCGGCGGACCTCGACGTCCTGGATGGGCGAGCCCTCGGCGGCGACGTTGATGAGGGCGTAGCTCGCGCTCTGCCGAGTCGTCATCTCCCAGGTGCTCAGCTCGCCGGCCTCGGTCCGGGTCCGCAGGTCCTCGATGTCCGGGCCGCGGTCCGTGTGCGTGATGTCGACCTCACCAGAGATCAGCGCACGGGCGCGAGTGGCGTCCTCCTCCTGGACGATGAACTCGATCTCCGCGAGGTACGGGTACGGCTCGCCGTCGGGCGCCTCGACCCAGTAGTCCGGGTTGGCCGTCATGCGGAAGTTGTCGCCGGCGTTGTACTCGGCGAAGACGAACGGCCCGGTCCCCACCGGCTCGGCGGCGTCCGCCTCGCCGGCGTCGACGGCGGCCAGCCAGGTCGGGGAGGCGACGTAGCCGGGCTGGCCGGCGAAGTAGGCGGGGAAGTTGACCCAGGGCGTCGCGGTGGTGATCAGGACCGACATGTCGTCGACCTTCTCCACGTTCGTGATGGCCTGCAGGGCGTTGCCAACCAGCGTGCTGGCGCGCATGCGCTCGAAGTGGTCCAGCAGGGTGTCGGCGTCGAACGGCGTGTCGTCGTGGAAGGTGATCCCCTCACGGGCGGTGAACGTCCACTCGTCGAAGGTCTCGTTGGGGGTGAACGACTCGAGGAGGTACGGGTGCGGCTCCAGGTCCTCGCCGATGAAGGTCAGGGTGTCGTAGATGCCGCGGATGGCCTGGTGGCACGACGTGTCGCACAGCATCTGGGACGGCGTCCACGGGCTGGAGGTCTCGGCCTCCCGCGCGTAGACGAGCGTGCCCCCACGGACCGGCGTGGCCCCCTCGTCGGGGTCGCCCTCGGCGGTGGCGTCCTCACCCCCGGTGGATCCGCCATCGTCCGATTCGGCGTCGTCCGAGCCGCTGCAGGCCGCGGCGACGAGACCGACGGCGAGCAGGGCGGCGAGGACGCGCCACCAGTGGCGCCGGGTGCGTGCGGTCATGTCTCCCCCTGGATGTCGATACACGTCAGGCCGTCGGAGGCAGGACCGTAGTGCGTCCTCGCGCTGCGGCGGGTTCGGGGCGGGACCGATCAGCAGTCGGTCAGCCACCCGACGCTCGCGATCAACTCACTCCCCTGCAGGGGGTAGTCGGACAGCGTCGGGAGTGTCGAGCCGTCGTCGGCGTAGGACCAGGCGAGCCGGACGAACCCGTCCTCCGCGGTGACACTGTCGACGACCCAGAACCCGTCCTCCCCGACGCCATTGCGGTCGGTGAACCGGTCGCCTTCGGCCAGGTTCAGCTCGGCGGAGCCGTCACCGCCCGTCGACACCACCAGCTCGCCGCCACCGCCGCCGTCCAGGCGCTCGGCCGCGGCGATGGTGTCGCCACAGTCCGTGCCGCCGTTCGACGTGGCCACGCGCGCCGGCCCGTCCACCAGGTCGAGGGCCTCTGCCGCAGCCGAGCGCTCCTCGGCCGGTCCGGCGAGCACCTCGGCGACGAGGTCCGCGTCCTGCCCGAGCACGAGCAGCCCGTCGTCCGCCCCGAACGCCGTGTAGAGCTCCCGCGAGACGCTTGCGTCCTCGTCGGCCACGATCCCGTCGCCCACGTCCTCCCAGCCCAGGTCCTCGTAGGTGCCCCGGATCTCGTCGGGATCCTGCCCGGAGGCCATGACCACCACGGCCTCCTCGGGCGCGAAGCTCAGGGGGACCGACGCCGCCGCCTCGATCTGGCCCAGATCGATCGCCTGCTGGACGGCCAGGTCGTCGCGAGGGCTGCCGAGGTAGGGGATCGCCAGGGCGGCCGCCACGGAGCCCCGGCGCGACGCGTCGTCATCGAAGTCGGACAGGTCGTCGTCGGGGTCGAGCCCGAGGTCCTCCCGCAGCGCCACCAGGTCGACCGACGCCGCCAGGTCGGAGTCCGGCAGGCGCTCGATCAGGTCGTCGAGCGTGACCGGACCGCCCTCGGTGGCCTCGGCTTGCGCGCCCTCGCCCTCGGCTTCGCCGGCGCTGCCGCCGTCGTCCCCACAGGCCGCCAGCAGGCCGACGAGCAGCACGCCGACCGACCAACGGGGAGCCCGCCCCACCGAGCGGTCAGTCCTTCCGGCTGGTGACGGCCCGGTCGATCAGCATCAGGACGACGGCGCCGATGATCGAGCCGATGATCCCGCTGGGCCGCAGCGCCAGCCCGTCCCCGGCGATCAGGCTGGCCAGGAGGCCGCCCACGAAGGACCCGAGGATGCCGTAGAGGATCCGCTTCCCCCAGTCGGCGGTCCCGGTGATCCAGCCGGCGATGAAGCCGACGATGATGCCGAAGCCGAGGATGGCGAAGATCAACATGGCGGGGAGTCTGGCATGCCCGAACGGGGGAGCTCAGCGCCGGGCACGGCGGATCAGGCGCACGAGCAGCACCACCAGCAGGAGGAGGAGGGCCACGACGGCGCCGGCGGCCAAGCCGAACACCTGCCAGTTCCGCTCCTCGGTGCTGGCCGACATCACGACCGGGGGCGACCCCAGCGTCGCCTCGTAGGTGAAGGTCCGCGTGTCCTCGCCCTCGGGGAGCACGATCTCGAACGTGAACGAGGTCAGCTCGCTGAGCGGCGCCCCCAGCTCCTCCTCGAGCGCCTCGACGTCCTGGCCCACCGGGAAGCCGTCGAGCAGCTGGGTCAGCTGGCGGTCCGAGAAGGTGGCGATGCCCCGGGACAGGTCGAGCGTGCCCGTGAACTCGTAGGAGGTCGTGCCGAAGCTGCGCTCCCGCTCCAGCGAGGCGTCCAGGACCGGGCCTCGACGCCCGCCGATCTCGGCGAGCACGGTGGCCAGCTGGTCGGGCTCGAAGAAGTCCTTGCTGGCGGTGATCGTCACCCCGGCGGCCGTGGTCTCGGGACCGGTGACGGTCCAGCCCGTCCGCCGCAGGTCACGGACCCGGAGCTGCTCGGCCAGGTCCGGGATGCGGTCGGCCGCCTCCTGGTCGAGCACGACGTCGACGGTCACGGTCCCGGACCCGTCCTCGTTGACCACGACCCTGGCGGTGGTGTCGACGCGGCAGCCGGCGGCGAGCACCAGCACGCCGCACAGCACGAGGGTCCGCCGCCACATGGCGGCCGAGGGTAGCCAGCAGCCCAAAACGGCGAAGGCCCCCTCCCCGGAGGGAGGGGGCCTTGCTCGAGTCCTATTCGGCCTCGTCGACGGCGCCGACCGTCTCCAGCGTGGGGGGCTCGAAGCCCTCCTTGCTGTCGAAGACGATGATGGTCTCGCCCGTCTCCGGGTCGAGCTCGGCGTCGACCAGGACGATCTGGCCGGCCCGGAACTCCTTCCAGAGGAGCTTCTCGGACAGCGGGTCCTCGACCAGGCGCTGGATGGCCCGCCGCAGCGGACGGGCGCCCAGGCTCGGGTCGTAACCCTTCTCGGACAGGTGGACCTTGGCCGCGTCGGTCAGCTCGATGCCGAGACCCTGGCCCTGGAGCTGGGTCACGATGCGCCGCATCATCAGGTCCACGATCTGCAGGACCTCTTCCTGCGTCAGCTCGTGGAAGACGATGGTCTCGTCGATCCGGTTCAGGAACTCGGGCCGGAAGTGCTGCTTGAGCGCATCCTCGGCCTTGTCCTTCATCTTCTCGTACGTGAGCGCCGCATCGGCCTTGCCGAAGCCGACGTTGGCCTTGCGGAGGTCGGCGGTGCCGAGGTTCGAGGTCATGATCAGCACGCAGTTGCGGAAGTCGACGGTGCGGCCCTGGCTGTCGGTCAGGCGACCTTCCTCCAGGATCTGCAGCAGCGTGTTGAACACGTCCGGGTGGGCCTTTTCGATCTCGTCGAACAGGACCACCGAGAACGGCTTGCGCCGGACGGCCTCGGTGAGCTGGCCGCCCTCCTCGTAGCCGACGTAGCCCGGGGGCGAGCCGACCAGCCGGCTGACCGTGTGCTTCTCCATGTACTCGGACATGTCGAGCTGGATCAGCGCCTCCTCGTCCCCGAACAGGAACTCGGCGAGCGTCTTGGCCAGCTCGGTCTTCCCGACGCCGCTGACGGGCCCAGGAAGATGAACGAGCCGCTGGGGCGCTTGGGGTCCTTGAGGCCGGCCCGCGTGCGGCGGATCGACTGGGAGACCGCCTTGATGGAGTCCTCCTGGCCGATGACCCGCTTGTGGAGCTCGTCCTCCATGCGCAGGAGCTTGGCCGTCTCCTCCTCGGTCAGCTTGTAGACGGGGATGCCCGTCCAGATGCTGAGGACCTCGGCGATGGCCTCCTCGTCGACCTCGTCGAAGAGGTCCACGCCGGCGGCCTTGATCTCGGACTCCTTCTCGGCCTTGCGGTCGAGCAGCTCCTTCTCCTTGTCCCGGAGCGAGCTGGCGTCCTCGAAGCGCTGGTCCTCGACGGCGGCCTTCTTCTGGCGGACGACGTCCGCGATCTCGGCCTCGATCTCCTTGTAGTCGTCCGGCGTCTTCATGCGCTTCATGCGCAGGCGGGAGCCGGCCTCGTCGATGAGGTCGATGGCCTTGTCCGGCAGGTGCCGGTCGGAGATGTAGCGATCGGCCAGGTTGGCCGCGGCCACCACGGCCTGGTCGGTGATGGTGACCCGGTGATGCTCCTCGTAGCGGTCCCGGAGGCCCTTGAGGATCTCGATGGTGTGGGCGACCGTCGGCTCCTCGACCTTGATGGGCTGGAAGCGCCGCTCGAGGGCGGCGTCCTTCTCGAGGTGCTTGCGGTACTCGTCCAGCGTCGTGGCGCCGATGGTCTGCAGCTCGCCCCGGGCCAGCATGGGCTTCAGGATCGAGGCGGCGTCGATGGCGCCCTCGGCGGCCCCCGCACCCACCAGGGTGTGGAGCTCGTCGATGAACAGGATGATGTCGCCGCGGGTGCGGATCTCCTTCAGCACCTTCTTGAGGCGCTCCTCGAAGTCACCCCGGTAGCGGGAGCCCGCCACCAGCGCGCCCAGGTCGAGGGTGTAGAGCTGCTTGCCCACGATCGTCTCCGGCACGTCGCCGTTGGCGATCGACTGGGCCAGCCCCTCGACGATGGCCGTCTTGCCCACGCCGGGCTCGCCGACGAGAACGGGGTTGTTCTTGGTGCGGCGGGACAGCACCTGCATGACCCGCTCGGTCTCGCGCTCGCGCCCGATGACCGGGTCGAGCTTCTTCTCGGCGGCGAGCTGGGTCAGGTTGCGGCCGAACTGGTCGAGGACCAGCGAGCCGGACTGCTGGCCCTGCTCGGAGCCCTGGCCCGAGGTGGCGCTGGCCTTCTCGCCCTGGCCCGAGCCCGAGTAGCCGGAGAGGAGCTGGATGACCTGCTGGCGGACCCGCGAGAGGTCGGCGCCCAGCTTCACGAGGACCTGGGCGGCGACGCCCTCGCCCTCGCGGATCAGGCCCAGCAGGATGTGCTCGGTGCCGATGTAGTTGTGCCCGAGTTGCAGCGCCTCCCGGAGCGAGAGCTCCAGGACCTTCTTGGCGCGGGGGGTGAAGGGGATGTGCCCGGACGGCGACGAGCCGCCCTGGCCGATGATCTCCTCGACCTGGGAGCGCACGGCCTCCAGGCTGATCCCGAGGGACTCGAGGGCCTTGGCGGCGACGCCTTCACCCTCGTGGATGAGGCCGAGCAGGATGTGCTCGGTCCCGATGTAGTTGTGGTTGAGTAGCCGCGCCTCTTCCTGGGCGAGGACGACGACTCGGCGAGCCCGGTCTGTGAACCGTTCGAACAAGGTGCTCCTCCCGAATGGGGGCTCCGGATGGTCAAGTCTACCGACGACCCCTTCTTACGCACGTCGGTCGAAACGTCCCGGCTTCCAAGGGTTGGGACCCAGAAAGCCGCTACCGATGACGGACAACGCCTCCGAGGCGACGCCGCTTCCCCGATGAGTGTGCCACTGGTCACCAGCCCCGTGGGGCACCCTCGGGCTACCTCGTTCGGGGGACTTCCGCCTATCGTCGGCCTGTGGCCGGGAACCCCCTCACCCGCCTGCCCGGCATGGCCGCCGACCTCGAACGGGTCGAGGTCCGGCTGGCCGAGTCGGTGCAAGCCGACGACGACTTCCTCACCGAGGTCGCCAGCCACCTGATCCGGGCCGGGGGCAAGCGGGTCCGACCCGCCCTGACCATGGCCGCCGCGCTGTCGGCGGAGGCCGAACCGGTGTCGGCCAGCGAGGATTCCGTGCTCGGCGGGGTCGCCGTCGAGCTGGTCCACCTCGGCTCGCTCTACCACGACGACGTGATGGACGACGCCACCACCCGGCGCACGGTCGAGAGCGTCAACGCCCGCTGGGGGAACCTCAAGGCGATCCTCGCCGGCGACTTCCTGCTGGCCCGGGCCTCCGAGATCGCCGCCGGCTTGGGCACCGAGGTGGCCGGCCTGCTGGCAGCCACCATCGCCCGGCTCTGCGAGGGGCAGGTCCGCGAGCTGAAGGACGCCTACGTCGTCGACCGCACCGAGGACGCCTACCTCCGCTCGATCGAGGGCAAGACGGCGGCCCTGTTCGCCTCGTCGTGCCGCATCGGCGGGATCGTGGCGGGCTTCGACCGCGACCGCATCGAGTCGCTCACCCGCTTCGGACGGTCGTACGGCATGGCCTTCCAGGTCATCGACGACGTGCTCGACGTGGTCGCCACCTCCGAGCAGCTGGGCAAGCCCGCCGGCCACGACCTGGTCGAGGGCGTCTACACCCTGCCCACCCTGCGGGCGCTGCAGGGCCCGAGCGGCAGCGAGCTGGCCGACCTCCTCGGCCACCCGCTCGATCCGGCCGAGGTGGACAAGGCGCTCGGCCTCATCCGCAGCGACGGCGCGGTGCCGGCCTCGCTGGTCGACGCCCGGTCCTACGTGGACCAGGGCCGGGCGGCGCTCGACGACCTGGGCCCCTCCCCCGTCATCGACGCGATGGCCGAGGCCAGCGACGTCCTCGTCGCCCAGATCCAGGAGTACGACGTCTGATTTCGAGGCGCCGGCAGCCGGAACCCGGCCGCTGACGACTCGACCTGGTCCCGGCGCGTAGGTTCCGGCCATGGTCGTGCCCTGGCTGCTTCTCGCCGCACCCGTGGTTGCGGCCCTGCTGTTCTGGGGTACGTGGGCGGCCGTGATCGTTTGCGCAGTCGTCGCCGTGGCCGAGCTCCAGTCGTTCCGCCGCACCGAGCGCTTCTCGTCGCGCGTCTGGCGCGCCGTCGGCGCGGGGACGAAGGGCCGCCAGGCCCGGGGCGCCGAGGTCGTGTACCTGCTGACCGCCGCGGCCGGCGTCCTGCTCCTCGTCGTCGCCATCGTGTCGCTGTGACCCACGTCGGCTGCTCGCTGACCTTCCAGGTCGAGGAGGGCACCGTGCTGGCCCTCCAGGTCGCCGCCGCCGGCGAGCCGCGGTCCGAGGAGCTGCGGGTGACGCTCGACGGCCGACCCGTCGAAGCCGTGTCCGAGGTGGCCACCGCCGGCCGCACCCACGTCGTCGATGCCGGACCCGGCCGGCTCGCCGTCGCCTACCAGGCCACCGTCGACCCGGCGACCCGGCGCCGTCGGGCGACCCCGGCTGGAACAGCGAGGCCATCGGCTACCTGCTGCAGAGCCGCTACTGCCCCTCCGACGCCCTGGCCGGATTCGCCCGCACCGAGCTGGCCGACCGCTCGCCCCTGGCGGTGGCCGCCTGGGTCCACCGCCGGCTCACCTACACCCTCGGCCTGAGCACCCCGTTCACCACCGCCATCGAGACCCTCGGCGCCGGTGCCGGCGCCTGCCGGGACTTCGCGCACCTGGCGGTGACCCTGCTGCGGGCCAACGGCATCCCCGCCCGCCTGGTGTCGGTGTACGCCCCCGGCCTCTCGCCCATGGACTTCCACGCCGTCGTCGAGGCCCGGGTCGACGGGCCAGTGGCAGGTCGTCGACCCCACCCGCCTCGCCCCCCGGCCCACCCTGATCCGCATCGCCACCGGCCGCGACGCCGCCGACACCGCCTTCGCCACCACCCTCGCCGGCGACGCCGAGCTCCTGGAGCTGGCCGTGACCGCCGTCGCCGACGGCGATCTGCCCATCGACGACCACTCCACCGAGGCCCAGCTGGCCTAGACCACACTGTGAGGCGTGCAGGCCGACCGGTGGGACCCCGCGCTGGACCGGGGGCTGCAGTCCGGGCTGCTGGCGTTCCGCTGGATCGCCGGGGCGTGGATGGTGGCGATCCTGCTCGTGGACCGGGAGGCGCTGGGGCGGCCGGCGCTGGCGGGCGTGCTCGTGGGGGCGGCGGTGGCCGTCACCATCGGGCACACGGTGGCCCGGTGGCGGGATCCCTACCGCACGCCGCGACCGGCTGAGGTCGTGGTCGAAGTGGCGGTCGGCGCCACGCTCTCCCTCGCCGACGGGGCGGTGTGGGACGCCGACCACAGCCAGTCGCTGGGCTCGGCGTGGCCGCTGGCGGGCGTGCTGTCCATGGGCATCGTCGCCGGGGCCCTCCCCGGCATCGCGGCGGGAGCGGTGGTCGGGCTGGCCCGGCTGGGGGCGCAGCTGATCGACAGCAGCGTGGACTGGGGCGAGGACGAGCTGGTGGAGGCGGCGTCGACGCTCATGCTCTACGTGCTCGCCGGCGGCATCAGCGGCTACGCAGCCACCCGGCTGCGGAAGGCGGACCGAAGCGTCTCCCTCGCCACCGCCCGGGACGAGGTCGCCGTCGACCTCCACGACGGCGTGCTCCAGACCCTGGCCGTCGTCCAGCGCCGATCCGACGACCCCGAGCTGGTCACCCTCGCCCGGGACCAGGAGCGCCGCCTGCGCGACTACCTCTTCGGCGCCACCGACCACCGGGGCCTCGAGGCGGCCCTCCGGGAGGAGGCGAGCTCGTTCGAGCAGGTCCACCACGTCCGCACCAGCGTCGTCCTCGGTGGCGAGCTGCCGGCGCTCGGGCCCGAGCCGACCGAGGCACTGGTCGGCGCCGTCCAGGAGGCGCTGGCCAACGCCGGCAAGCACGCCGGGGCATCGTCGGTCACGATCTACGCGGAGCCGGCCGACGACCAGGGGGTGTTCTGCACGGTGAAGGACGACGGACGGGGCTTCGACCCGGGGACCGTGACCGAGGGCGTCGGCCTCGGTCGCTCGATCCGCGACCGGGTCGAGCGGGTCGGGGGCACGGCCACCTGGCGCTCGACCCCGGGGCGGGGCACCGAGGTGCGCCTGGAGGTCCCGGCATGACCCGCCTGCAGCCCGTCCGCGTCGTCGTCGCCGACGACCACCCGATCTGGCGCAGCGGGATCCGGGCCGACCTCGGCGAGAACTTCCACGTCGTGGGCGACGCCGGCGACGCTCCCGAGACCATCGCCCTGGTCGAGAAGGTGAAGCCCGACCTCGTCCTCTGCGACCTGCAGATGCCCAAGGGCGGCGGCATCGCCGTGGTCAAGGCCTGCGCCGAGACCGTCCCGGTCGTCATCCTCACCGTGTCCGAGGCCGAGCGGGACCTGCTCGACGCCGTGTCCGCCGGGGCCATGGGCTACCTGCTCAAGTCCTCCGACCCCGACGAGCTGCGAAGCGCGCTCTGGAAGGCCGCCCAGGGCGAACCGGTCTTCTCGCCCTCGCTGGCCGGCCTCGTCCTGCGTGAGTTCCGGCGCATGAGCGACCGATCCGGGCCCGACCGAGGCGCTGTCCGAGCGCGAGCGCGAGGTGACCCAGCACGTGGCCCGCGGGCACACCTACAAGGAGATCGGCGAGGAGCTCCACATCTCGCCGAAGACGGTGGAGAACCACGTCCGGAACATCCTGGGGAAGCTCCGGCTGAACCGTCGGCAGGAGCTCATCCGCTACGCCGTGGAGCATGGGATGGACTGACCGGCTCCGGCTGACGGTCTGCTCTGCTGCTCGGGCGCGGCGGCGATCGCCGGCACTCGCTCGGCGACAACCGATACGTCGCTGCCGCGAGCGCCGGCGCTCGACGCCTTCCTGACCGCTCGGCTCGTGGCTGGGGGTCCCCTACTGCGATTTGGGGGGTTCTGCCGATGGTTCGCGACTCCGCGCGCGTCGACTCTGGCGGCATGGAGACACGCAGGGTTGTCTGATCCTTCTCGGGCGGGGGCTGTTTGGGTGACGGCGACGGGGTCGTTCTTGTTGTTCGCCGCCGCGGTGACGTTGGTGGCGGTGCGGTGGGACCAGATCCCGGACGGGGTGAAGCTGGGGGCGCTGGCGCTGGTGAGCGGCGGGCTGCTGGTCGCCGGGCGTCCGGGCTCCGCGCTGGCGGACCGGCACGCCCCGGCGGCCGCGAACGTGCTCTTCCATCTGGGCGCCTTCCTGGCTCCGGTCACGGCATCGGCCGTCCTCATCCACCTGGAGGTGCCGCGGGACCAGCAGCTGGTCGCCCTCGGCGCGGCCAGCACGGCGCTGTTCTGGGTGCTCGGGCGACAGGAGCGGTCCGTGGTGCTCGAGTGGGCGACGCTCGGGGCCACGGTGGCCACCGCCGTCGGGCTCGGGGGCCTGGCGCCGGTGCCGGCCACGGCGTGGCTGGTCGGCCTCGCCGCCGGAGCCTTCGTGCTCCGCTTCGATCGTGAGGCGGTCGCCTGGGCGACGCTGGCCACGGTCGCGCCCCTGGGGGCGCTGGTCGGTGCCGTGTCCCAGGGGTGGCTGTTCGACGCGGTGGTCGGCGAAGGGCTCACGCCGGGGATCGTCGGGCTGGCCGCCGCCGTGGTGCTGGTGGGCCTGACCCACCGTCTGCAGTCCCTGCCGCTGCTGGCCGTCGCCGCCACCGCACTGATCAGCGGCCTGGCCACGACCGCCGCGCAGCTCGATCCCGACGCCGCCACCTACTGGGTCGCCGCGGGCGCCGCCTTCGCCCTGCTGGAGCTGGCCGCCGTCCTGTTGCGCCGGGACCCCTTCTGGCACCGGCCCCTCGACGCCACCGGCACCGCTGCCGAAGTGGTGGCGTTCGTCGCCGTGCCATGGACGGCGCTGGTGGCCATCTTCCTCCCCGTGGTCGTCGACGACCTCGACGACCTGCGCTTCATCGGGCTCTCGCTGGCCCTGGCCGCCGTCGGCTGGTTCCTGGCCGACCTGCGGCGCCAGGAGCCGTCGGACGGCGCCCCGGCCCTGCACCTGCTGGTCGGGGGCGGGTACTGGCCAGGCACGACCTCCGCCGTGGTCAGCGCGGTGACGGCCACGGGCTTCCTCACCACGTCGCTCCCCGTCACCGCCGCCGTCGCCGGCGTGCTGGCGGTGCTGCTCGTGGTTTCCGGCCGGGCGGGCAGCACGGTCCTGGTGACCGGGCTGGTGGTGACCGCGATGGCCCTCGTCGCCGAGTGGCCGGCGGCCGCCGCCGCCGTCGGGTGCGCCGGCGCCGTGCTCGTGGCCTTCCAGGCCACCCTGCACCGCCAGGAGGTGGCGTGGAACCTGGCCCTGCTGAGCCTGGTGCCCGCCGCCGGGGCGCTGGCCGCCCTGGAGGGCGTGGTCAGCGAGCCCACCGCCATCGTCGGCGGCCTGCTCCTCGCCGCCGTGCTGGCCTGGGAGCTGGACCAGGCCCGCTGCGGGGACGCCCTGGGTTGGGTGCCCCGCGTCGCCGGGACCGTCCTGCTCCTGCCACTGGCCGACCATGGCGCGGCCGACATCACGATGGTGACCGCCGTGTACGTCGCCCTGGCCACGTTCGAGGGGTTCCGGCGGGACGACCGCACGCCGCTGTTCGGCTGGGCCATCGGCCTGCCGCCACTCGTCGGCTCGGTGGCGGTCCTGGCCGGCCTCGAGCCGGTCGAGTCGGCCGTCGTCCTCGCCGCTGCGGCCTTCCCGGTCGCCGCCGCCGGTCACCTGCGGGCGGAACTGCGCCTCCCACTCATGGCCACGGCGTCCAGCCTGGCCGTCTGCGGGATCGCCGTGGGCGCCGCCGAGCCCGGCGTGCTGGGCACCGTCCTCCTGCTGGACGGCCTGGTCGCCCTGGGCCTCGGCCTGGCCACCCGCGAGGTGGCGCTGCTGGCCGGCGGCGGAACGGCGGCCGTCATCGGCACGTGGATCCACCTGAACCTCGGGGAGGTCGAGGCCATCGACCTCTACGCCCTGCCGGTTGCCGTCCTGCTCTGGCTGGTGGCGAGCCGGGTGGCCGACGACAGCGTGTCGTCGTGGGTGACCCACGCCCCGGCGATCGCCCTCGCCGGTGGCGCCGCCATGGCCGAGCGGATCGGTGGCGGCGGTGGGGCCCATGCCCTGCTCGCCGGGGCCATCGGCGTGCTGGCCGTGGTCGAGGGTGGCGGTCGCCGCCTGGCCGCTCCTCTGCTGCTGGGCACCGGGCTGCTGATCGCCCTCACCGCCAACGAGACCGCGGTCGTCACCGCCGGCGTCCCCACGTGGGCCTGGCTGGCCGCCGGTGGCACGCTCCTGGTCGCCGCCGGCCTGGTCATGGAGCACCACGAGCTGGGCCCGGTCGAGACCGGCCGCCGGCTGGTCGACGTGGTCCAGGACCGCTTCCAGTGACACCGGGCGGCACCACCACCCTCGTTCTGTGACCAGCCCCGCCCTCGACAGCGCGAAGCGCTGGTCACAGAACCAGGGGGGTGGGCGGTTACTCCCGGCGGAGCAGCTCGGCCACCTCGAGCTGCATGGCCCGCCGGGTCGGCCCGATGGCGGCCAGCAGGCCGACGAGGACGGCGACGGGCAGGCAGATCAGGGCGACGAGGATCGGCGCCACCAGGTCGTCGGCCACGTACAGGCTCCCCGCCAGGGTGCGCCAGGCGAGGTTCCCGGCGAGCAGGCCGACAGGGATGCCCAGGGCCACGCCGAGCAGCACGATGACGAGCGTCATCACCACGACCGAGGTGGCGGTCTGCCGGGGTCGGGCCCCGAGGGCGCGCAGCAGCGCCAGGTCACGGCCCCGGCGGCGCACCGTGACGGCGAGGGCATGGCCCAGCAGCACGACACCCAGGAGACCGGCGGCCCCGGCCAGGATCAGCGGCAGGTTGCGCACCTGGGCCAGATCCACGATCCGGACCGGCGGCTCGATGCGCTCGACCTCCCACTCCTCGCCGAGCGCCGCGGCGGCGTCGTCGACGTCGACCCCGTCCGCGTACCGGACCATCACCTCCCGGAACGCGCCACCGGTGGACACCTCCGCCCGGACCTCCTCGTCGACCAGCGCGGTGTCCGCGTAGCTGTTGCCGGTGTCGCCCCGGGCCAGGACGACGCCGACGACCGTCGCCTCCTCCCCGAGGTCGTCGAGGGTGACCCGGTCGTCGACCGCCACGTCCAGGCGGTCGGCCAACGCCGGCCCGAGGGCCACCTCCGACGGCCCGGTGGGTGGCCGCCCGTCGAGGTAGGTGAACCCGATGGAGCCCTTGAGCACGGTCGTGGACAGCGCGTCGCGGCGGAGGCCGTCGACGCTCAGGTCGAAGCCCCGGACCTCCAGCAACGCGTCGATGTCGCCGTCGGCGATGAGCTCGTCGACCAGGTCGTCCTGGGCGTCGACGACCAGGAGGTCGCCCGGCGAGCCGTACCTCGGTGGCGTCTCGATCAGTCGGTCCAGGCTGGCGGCGAAGGCTGTGGCCCCGATCACGGCGGCGACGGCCAGCACGCCGCCCGCCAGCGCGGCTCGGACGGGCATGGCGGAGCCACCCTGTCCCCGGTCGAGGGCCAGCCCCGACCCGACGGCCACCGTGAACGGCAGCCCGGCCCGGGTGCCACGCCCGAACAGCGTCATGCCCGGCCGGCGGGTTCGCGGCCGGCGGCGGACGGCCCGTCCCGCGACGACGGTGACCACGGCGAGGAGCAGCAGCACGGCGGCGAGGGCGCCGATCCCGAGCACGGCGAGGTTGACCTCGACCCCGGGTGACGGTTCGAGGCGGCGGGCGGCGCCGATGGGGAGCAGGGGTGACAGGGCGATGGCACCGGCGACGGTCACCACCGCGGCGACCGGGGCGGTGACGAGGGCGAAGGGCAACAGGGAGGCGAGCACCCGGGCCCGACGGTCGACGCCCAGCGCCGGGAGCACCTCCGCACCGCCGATGCTGCGGGACTCGTGGCGCAGCACGGTCTGCGCCAGGCCGGCGAGCCCGACGAGCGAGGCCCACGGCACCCACCAGCAGGAGGCCGTTGCCCACGACGCGCGCCGACGCCCGGCTGCGGTCCCGGTCATCGTCGGCCAGCCTGAGGTCATAGGCACCCAGCTCGGCGGCGTCCTCGGGGAGGTCGAACTGCTCAGCGGCCCCGCTGACGCCTTCGGTGAACCGGGCGAGGGCACCGGGCTCGTCGACCAGCCGGATCATCGCCCCGTCGCCGCCGCCGCCCTCGCGGGCCTGCTCGGCGAAGGCCGGCGTGCCGAGGATCCCGACCGACTCGCTGGTCTCGTTCCCGGCCACCGAGAAGGTGCCGACGATCTCGAGGTCGACCCTCGGCCCGTCGGGCTCGCCGAAGCCGGTGTCGAAGCTCTCGAACTCCTCCTGGGTGAGCAGGCCGAGGTGGACCCGGTCGCCCACGACCAGCCCGAACGCCTCGGCCAGCCCGCGGTCGATGATGACCTCGTCAGCGGCGGCGGGGTCGGGCAGCCGGCCGTCCTCGATGCGGGGCTGGAACAGGTCGTCGGGACGGGGTTGCCCGCTGATCACCGACACGTAGACGACGCCGGGCGCGTCCAGGACCTGCCCGACGATGCCCCGCAGGCGCCAGGCCTCCTCCACCTCGGGGAGGGCGACCACCTCGTCGACCAGATCGGCCCCGACGAAGCTGACCAGCGTGGCGTCGGGCTGGCCGGTCACCTCGGCCAGGCGGTCGTAGGCCGTCGCCGAGCGGCGGGCGCCCGCCACCGACGTCACCACCGCGGCACCGACCACCCCGGCGAGCAGGCCGACGAGCAGCAGGGCGAGCCAGCGACGGCGCACTTCGGCGCGCACGAGGAGACCCAGACCGCCCATTCGGGCCAGTGGACCCGGACGGGCGGCCCGAGACAACCCAGCAGGCCACCGTTCTGGTGGGGGTGTCAGCCCCCCGCTGGTCCCCGGGTCAGGCGGCGGGCAGCCGGCGGACGACCCCCGAGGCCTCCGCGGTGACCGTGTCCAGGAAGGACCGGACCGTCTGGTTGAAGACCTTGCCCTTCTCGAACATGAAGCCGTGGGCGCCGCCCCGCACCACCGCGAGCAGGGCGCCGGGGATGGCCTCGGCCACCTCCTCGGCGTCGGCCATCGGCGTGAGCACGTCCTGGCTGCCCACGATGACCAGCGTCGGAGCCGTCACGCCGGAGAGGGCGTACCGCAGCGACTCGTCGGCCTGGAGGATGGCGTCCACCTGGGCGGCGAAGGCCTCGGGCTCGGCGTTCAGGGCCAGCCCGCCGAACAGGTTCAGGATCGGCCAGAAGCGGCGGATCGACCGCGGGCCGACCAACCACTTGGCGTTGCGCTCGGCGAAGGTCCGCATCCCGCCCGACAGGGCGGTGTCCCGCCAGCCGGCCAGCAGCTCCCGCCGCCAGGGCTCGTGCCGGCAGGCCGTGCAGGCGAGCACCAGCGAGCGGACCCGATCCGGGTGGAGCACGCCGAGGATCTGGGCGATGACCCCGCCCATGGAGGCGCCCATGACGTGGGCCGAGCCCCAACCCACCTCGTCCATGACGGCCAGGACGTCCTCGGCCATCTCGTTCAGGTCGTAGGGGCCGGGCGGCCGATCCGACTCGCCGACGCCGCGGTTGTCGATCAGCAGCAGGTGGTAGCGGTCGCCCAGCGTCCGCTGGAGGAGCCAGCCCCGGCGGTCCGCGCCGAGCCCCTGGACGAGGACGAGCGGCTCGCCGTCCTCGTTGCCGCACACCTCGTAGGCGATGCGGGTTCCGTCGCCTGCCGTGGCGTGTGGCACCGCCCGTGACAATACTCCAGCGCGAACACGAGGTGAACAACCGCGAGCGCGCCGGTTTCGAGGTCAGGCGGCGTTGCTGCGACCTGGACGGAGGTAGACGACGGGCGCCCAGTCGTAGAGCGAGCGCACGACGGACTCGGTCGAGCGCTGGGGACGGACGCCGAGGACCTCCTCGGCCCGATCGCCGGCGGCCTGGCGGCCCCGCAGCAGGAGCTCGTGGAGGTGGGCGGGGATCGGGGCCCCGATGGCGCGGGTGAGCAGGCGGGTCGGGATCCAGCCCGGGGCCAGGATCGGCAGTGGCACCCGGCCGCCGATGCGGGCGGCGGCCAGCGGAGTGATCGTGCCCTCCGGAACGATGTTGACGGGCCCGTCGACCCGGCGGCGCAGGGCGGCCAGGAACGCGGCTGCGGCGTCCTCGACGTCGAGCAGGGAGAAGTCGGCGGGCGCCAGCGAGGTCAGCGACAGGCTGTTCACGGGCACCACGGGCAGGCGCAGCACGCGGCTGAGCGGGCTGGGGTACTGGACCCCGACCGTGGGGGCGAAGCGGAGCAGCGCGACGGGCACCTCGGCCATGCGGCCGACAGTGGCCGCCTCGGCCTCCACCTGGGCCAGCATCCGACCGTAGGGCGACGTGGGTCGCAGCGGCGTGTCCTCGTCGGGACGCCGGGGGGTGCCCGGCCCGCGGCCGTAGACCTCGATCCCGGAGCGGACCAGCAGGTGCTCCAGCTTCCCCGTCGAGAGGGCGGCGCCGAAGGCGGCCCGGGTGCCGTCCATCGTTCGGCGATGGGCGGACGACGGTGCGGCCCGAGCGTCGGGCTCCCAGACCCCGAGGTGCACGACGACCGTCGGGGCGAACTCCTTCACGGCGGCCGAGGTACGGGTGCAGTCGCGGGGGTCGATGCGGAGGAACTGGCTCTGGCGCAGCCGGCGGCGGGGTGGATAGGCGTCCAGCCCCAGCACGGCGTCGACGGCGGCGTCGGCTTCGATCAGGGCCGCCGTCTTGGCCCCGAAGTCGCCCCCCATCCCGGTCACCAGCACACGCACGTCAGGACTCCTGTTCGGGTCGGAGGGTGGGGAAGGCGATCACGTCGCGGATGGCTGTGGACCCGGTCAGCAACATGACCATGCGGTCGATGCCGATGCCAAGCCCGCCGGTCGGTGGCAGGCCGTACTCGAGGGCCCGCAGGTAGTCCTCGTCCACCGCCATGGCCTCGGCGTCGCCCGCTTCGCCCTGGCGGACCTGGTCGTCGAAGCGGGCCCGCTGCTCGACGGGGTCGATCAGCTCGGAGAAGGCGTTGCACAGCTCGCGGCCGGCCACGATCGTCTCGAAGCGCTCGACCATCTCGGGCAGCTCCCGGTGGTCCCGGGACAGCGGCGAGACCTCCTTCGGGTAGTCCATGACGTGGACGGGGTCCCACAGCGTCGCCTCGACGTGCTTCTCGTAGAGCTCCAGCAGGATCTTGCCGGTGCCCCAGGCGTCGTCGGGCTCCAGGCCGTGCTCGTGGGCGATGGCCCGGACGTCCTCGAGGGGCATGCGCACGTCGACCCGCACGCCGAGGGCCTCCTCGACCAGGTCGGCCAGCGACGCCCGTCGCCACGGCGTCGACAGGTCCAGGGGGCGGTCGTCGACCTCGACGGTGGTGCTGCCGGTGAGCTCCCGGGCGCAGTGGGCCACCAGCTCCTCGGTGAGCTCCATCATGTCGCCGTAGTCGGCGTAGGCCTGGTAGAGCTCGAGCATCGTGAACTCGGGGTTGTGGCGGGGCGACAGGCCCTCGTTGCGGAACACCCGCCCGATCTCGAAGACGCGCTCGAACCCGGCCACGATCAGCCGCTTCAGGTAGAGCTCGGGCGCGATGCGCAGGTAGAGCTCCATGTCCAGCGCGTTGTGGTGGGTGGTGAACGGCTTGGCCAGCGCGCCGCCCGGGATGGGGTGGAAGACCGGGGTCTCGACCTCGACGAAGTCACGGTCCTCCAGCCAGCGCCGGCACAACGACACGACCTTCGACCGGGCCAGCAGCGTGGGGCGGACCTCGGGCGAGACCCAGGCGTCCACGTAGCGCTGCCGGTAGCGGGTGTCGGGATCGGTGAGACCGTGCCACTTGTCCGGGAACGGGCGGGTGGGACGGGCCAGGACCTCCCAGTCGGCCACCTTGACCGAGAGCTCGCCCTTCCTGGTCTTGACCACCTCACCGGTGGCTCGCACCCAGGTGCCAAGGGGCAGAGCGGACAGCTCGTCGAAGCGGTCGGTGGCCTTCTCGAGCGCGAAGAGCTGGATGTCGCCGGTCTGGTCCCGCAGCACCGCGAAGGCCAGTCGCCCGTGCGGGCGCTGGAGCATGAGCCGGCCGGCGACGGTGACCTTGGCCCCGGTCTCCTCGCCGTCGGCGATGCCGGCGTAGGCCTCGACGATCTCCGCGGCGTGGTGGGTGGGTTCGACCCGGTACGGGATGCGCTCCGTGGACTGCTCGCCGTCCGTCATCCGACGTTCATGCCGTAGACGAGGCGGAGCCCGTGCAGCGTGAGCCACGGCTCGACGTGGTCGATCGATTCGGAGAACGGGGCGATCAGCGGCGAGAGGCCGCCGGTGGCGACCACCGTGCAGTCCCCCAGCTCGTCCTCGATGCGGGCGCACAGGCCGTCGACCTGGGCGGCGAAGCCGTAGACGATGCCCGACTGGATGGACTCGACCGTGCTGCGGCCGAGGACCGAGCGGGGCTCGGCGATCTCCACCTGACGCAGCGCGGCGGCGCGGCCGACGAGGGCGTCGAGGCTGATCTCCACCCCGGGGGCGATGGCGCCGCCGAGGTACTCGCCCTCGGCCGACACCGCGTCGCAGGTCGTCGCCGTCCCGAAGTCGACCATGATCGTGGGGCCGCCGCACAGGTCGAAGGACGCCGCCGCGTTGGCGATGCGGTCGGCCCCGACCTCCTTGGGGTTGTCGGTGCGGATGGCCACCCCGGTCTTGGTGCCGGGCTCGACCACGACCGCCTGCCGGCCCAGGTAGCGCTCGGTCATGTTCCGGAGGTTGGCCATGACCCGGGGGACGCCCGACGAGATCACGACGCCCTCGATGTCCTTGCGCCAGTCCAGACGGGCGCTGGCCAGGAAGCCCATGAACATGACCGCGTGCTCGTCGGCCGTGCGCTCGGCGTGGGTGGCGATCCGCCAGTGGTCGACCAAGCCGTCGTCGGCGGCATCGGGATCGTCGACGCCGAGGTCGTACAGCCCGATGACGGTGTCGGTGTTGCCTGCATCGACCGCCAGCAGCATCAGGTCGCCTCCACGTCGAGGCCGAGGTCGAGCGCCTTGGCCGAGTCGGTCAGGGCCCCCGCCGACACGGCGTCCACACCGGTGTCGGCGTAGCGGGCCACGGTCTCCAGGGTGATCCCGCCGGAGGCCTCGATGAAGCACCGGCGGCCGTCGAGCGCCTCCCGGGCCGCGGTCACGGCCTTGGCGGCGTCGTCGGGTCCGAGGTTGTCCAGCAGCAGGGCGTCGGCGCCCGCCTCGGCCGCGACCACGGCCCGCTCGATGCTGTCGCACTCGACGTGGATCGTCCGGCCGGGCCAGACCTCCCGGGCCTGGGCCACAGCCGCAGCGACGTCGAGGACCATCAGGTGGTTGTCCTTCAGCATCACCCAGTCGGACAGGTTGCCCCGGTGGTTGGCCCCGCCCCCGGCGCGCACGGCCGCCTTCTCCAGCGAGCGCAGGCCCGGGATCGTCTTGCGGGTGTCCCACACCAGGACGTCGGGGCCGACGGCGGCGACGAAGCGGCGGGTCAGCGTGGCCACCCCGGACAGGTGGCGGGCGAAGTTCAGGGCGGTGCGCTCACCGGTCAGGATCGCCGCCAGCGGCCCCGACACCCGGGCGACGACCGTCCCCGGCGCCAGGTCGGCCCCGTCGTCCAGCAACCAGTCGACCACCACGGCCCCGTCCAGCTGCGCGAACGTCTCGTCCACGCAGGCCCGACCGGCGAACACGCCCTCGGCCCGGGAGGCCAGGGCCGCCGAGCCCTGCACGCCGGCGGGGAGCAGGGCCGCGCTCAGGTCGCCCAGGGGCGTCAGGTCCTCGGCCAGCGCGGCCTCGACCGCCGCCCGCACCGCATGGCGCGGCGGGTCCGAGGGACGGCTGGTCACCATGGCGCGAGGTTACTTGTGGCGTCCCCGGCCCCAGCCAGAGGATCGCCTCCCTACTCTTGATGGATGGCGACAGGGACAGGACAGATCCGAGAGGACGAGCTGCCCGGCATCGGCCGCCGATTCACCTTCGACCTGCCCGACGAGCAGCAGGTCTGCGTGGTCATCCACCACACCGGTCGGCGCGACCTCTACGTGAGCACCGATCCGGACCAGGACGCCCGTGTGGTGACGCTCGAGGACGACGACGCCCGTCGCCTCGGTGCGGTCGTCGGCGGGTCGTACTTCACGCCCCGCTGCGGTGCAACGGGTCGAGGCGGCAATCGGCGGCCTGCTCATCGACTGGGTGACGGTCCGTGACGACTCGTCCATCGCCGGGAAGAGCATCGCCGAGGCCGAGATCCGGCAGGCTGAGCCGCATCACGGTGGCCGCCGTCGTGCGGGGCGACGAGTCGATCATCGCTCCCGACCCCGACGAGGTGATCCAGCCCGGTGACCAGCTGGTGGTCATGGGGCGCGCCGAGCACCTGCCGGAGTTCGTCGCCCAGTTCATCCGCTGAGCGATGGGCCACACGCTCATCGCCCTCGGCGGCGCGTTCCTCGCCGCCTTCGTGCTCGGCCGGCTCGGCCGCGGCCTCGGCCTGCCCACCATCCCGCTGTTCATGCTGGCGGGCGTCCTCTTCGGCCCGAACACGCCTGGCATCGAGCTGGTCCAGCACCCCGAGGACCTCGAGCTGGTGGCGGTCATCGGGCTCGTCCTGCTGCTCTTCTACCTGGGCCTCGAGTTCTCGCTCGGTGACCTGATCGAGGGCGGCACCCGCCTGCTGGGCAGCGGCGCGCTCTACATCGCGCTCAACATCGGCGCGGGGATCCTGCTCGGCCTCGCCCTGGGCTGGGGTGGGGCCGAGGCGCTGATCGTGGCCGGGATCGTGGGCATCTCGTCGTCGGCCATCGTCACCAAGCTGCTCGTCGAGCTCCGGCGCCTGGCCAACCCCGAGACCAAGCTGATCCTCGGGGTGATCGTGGTCGAGGACGTGTTCCTGGCCCTCTACCTCGCCGCCCTCCAACCGCTGCTGAGCGACACCTCGGGCTGGGAGGCCGTGTGGAGCTTCGGCAAGGCCGTCCTGTTCCTGATCGGCGCTGACCGCCGTGGCCCGCTGGGGCGGCCGGCGTGGTCGGACGCCTGCTGGGGTCGTCCGACGACGAGCTGCTGACCATCGCCTTCCTGGGGCTCGCCCTGCTGACCGCCGGCCTGGCCGAGGAGGCCGGGGTTTCCGAGGCCATCGGCGCGTTCATGATCGGCATGGTGATCGCCTCCAGCCCGGTGGCCGACCGGGTCGAGCGCCTCGTCCTGCCCCTGCGGGACGCGTTCGCCGCCGCCTTCTTCTTCACCTTCGGCCTGACCGTCGACCCGGGCGACGTGGCCTCGGTGGCCGGACCGGTGGCGGCCGCCGTCGTGCTGACCGTCGTCCTCGCCGTGGTCGCCGGCTGGGGCGTCGGCCGCTTGAACGGGCTGACACCCAAGGGCGCCGCCAACCTGGCCCTCACGCTGGTGTCCCGAGGTGAGTTCGCCCTGATCCTCGTGAGCCTGGCCATCCCGGCCGGCCTCGACGCCGCGCCTGGCACCGTTCGCCGCCGGTTACGTGCTGATCCTGGCCATCGGCGGGCCGCTCCTGGCCGCCAACCCGGGCTGGCTGGCCGCGGGCTACCAGCGGGTGCTGGCGGCGCCGGCGAAGACCTAGGGCACCGTCGTCTCGGTCGGGGACTCGCCCTCGATCCCGTCCACGGGCTGGTGGACGACGCCGTTGGTGCCGTCGGCGACCCACACGACCCCGTCCTGCACGGTCAGCCCCCGGAGGTCCTTGGTCGAGACCGTGACCTGCTCCATGCCGACGATGCGCATGCGGTTGCCGCCGTCACCGGAGGCGTCCGCCGCGCGGGACGGCTCCAGCTCGGTCAGGAATCCCGCCGTCCCGCTCACGAAGATCTGGTCGTCGGCGACCGTGATCCGGGTCGGTCGCGAGTCCTGGATGCGACTCTGGCCGTCCTCCGAGCCGTCACGCGGGTTGAGCTGGATGACCAGGCCCGTGTGCTCGAAGTTGTCGACGTCAGCGAGGATGAACACCGCGTCCTCGGTGGCGAAGAAGTGCTCGACCCGGTGCTCGCTGGTGTCGATCTTGTTGCGCTCTTCGCCCGTGTCGGCGTCGTACTCGGTGATGCCGTCCGTCTCGTAGACCCACAGCGAGTCGCCCACGACCTGGGGCTGGACGACGGGCTGGCCGACGTCGATCGGCTCGCCCACCTCGCCGCTGGCCGTGTCGATGCGGACCATCTCCTGGCCGGCGGCGTCCGTCACCCAGACGAAGCCGTCCCCGGCGGCCAGGTCCTGGGCGATGCCGTCGCCGGAGAACACGCCGGTCAGGTCCACCCGGTCGGCGACCGCCTGCTCGTCGGGGTCGACCCGACCGATGGTGATGCCCCCGTCGAGGATGACCCAGGCGCCGTCGTCGTTGGCGGTCAGCGCGGGGGCGACGGTGTCGCCGACCTCGGTCTCGAAGACCTCTTCGGTCGTCGAGGTGTCGATCAGGCTCACCGAGCGGCTGGTGTGGTTCAGGACCCAGATCCCGTCGTCGGACCCGGCCACCTCCAGGGGCACCTCGCCCGTGCGGACCTCGTCGAAGCCGCCGGCGGGGTAGAAGCTGCGCAGCAGGCCGACGGCGAAGACGGCCACGATCAACCAGAACATGAGCGTGCGCGGGGCGCGGCGAAGGGCGGACAGCAGGGAGTGCATTCTCGGGCGGGGACTTCCTCGGGGGTGGGGCGCGTCAGGCGCGCGGAAGCGGGTGGAGCGTAACGGTCACGTGCCGTGGAGGAACCTCGCGCGGAGGTCCGGGGCCGTCTCGGGGAAGTCCTCGCGGGTGTGGGCGCCCCGGGTCTCCTCGCGGGCCCAGGCCGCCAGCACGATGGTCCTGGCCACGTCCACCAGGTTGCGGAGCTCGCTCGCCTCCACCGAGGGGTCGTCACCGATGGCCCGGTCGACCCGGCTGATGGCGCCCAACGCCCCGCCCAGGGACAGCTCGTCACGGCGGACCCCGGCACCCCGCGTCATCTCCTTCTGCAGGAGGTCGCGCCACCCGGCCAGGGACGCGGGCTCCTGGGTCTTCATCAGCGCGAGCCCGATCTCGCGGCCCGGCGTGGGGCGGCCGGGGATCACCCCGGGGGCGTCGGTGCCCAGCACACAGCGCATGGCGCCCGTCGACTCGGGTCCGTCCCGACCCCGCTCGATGGCCTCGACGACCCGGGGGCCGAACACCATGCCCTCGAGCAGGGAGTTGGAGGCCAGCCGGTTGCCCCCGTGGACCCCGGTACAGGTGACCTCCCCCGCCCCCCAGAGACCCGGGATGGTCGAGGCGCCGTCCAGATCGGTGACCATGCCGCCGCACGTGTAGTGGGCGGCGGGGGCGATCGGGAGCCAGTCGGTCGCCGGGTCGAGGCCGACCTCCGCCAGCGAGCTGGCGATCGTCGGGAAGCGGGTGCTGAAGTCCTCCAGCACGGTGGCGTCGAGCCAGAGGTGGTCGACGTCCTGCTCGATCATCGTCGCCGTCATGGCCCGGGACACCTGGTCGCGGGGCAGGAGCTCGTCGACGAACTGGTTGCCGTCCCGGTCCCGGAGGAGGGCGCCGTGGCCCCGGAGCGCCTCGGACAGGAGGGGCCGCGGCATCTTCGGGTGGTGCAGGGCCGTGGGGTGGAACTGGACGAACTCGACGTCGGCGAGGACGGCCCCGGCCCGCCGGGCCATGGCGATGCCGTCACCGGTGGCCTCGTGGGGGTTGGTGGTCACTGCGAAGACCTGGCCGGCGCCGCCCGTGGCCAGCAGGGTGTGGCGGGCGCGGATCTCGATCGGGTTCCCCCGACGGTCGTAGGCGGTGACGCCACGGCAGCGCCCGCCCACCATCACCAGGTCCCGGGCGAAGGTGTGCTCGTGGACCTGGGCGGCCGTCGCCCGGGCCGCGGCCACGAGGGCCCGCTCCACCTCGGCGCCCGTGGCGGCCCCGCCGGCGTGGACGATGCGGGGCTCGGAGTGACCGCCCTCACGGGCGAGGAGGAGCTCGCCCCCGGCGTCCCGGTCGAACACGGCACCGAAGGCGATGAGCTCGTGGACCCGGCGGGGGCCCTCGTCGACCAGGACCCGCACGGCGGCGGCGTCACAGAGGTCGGCGCCCGCCTCGAGGGTGTCGGAGATGTGGAGGTCGAGGGAGTCGGGGTCCTCGTCGAGGACGGCGGCGACACCCCCCTGCGCCCATCGGGTGGTGGCCTGGTCCAGCTCCCCCTTGGTGAGCAGGCCGACCTTCAGGCCCATGGGCCCCGCCGCCCGCACGGCCGCCGACAGCCCTGCCACCCCGCTGCCGAGGACCAGGAGGTCCAGCTCGGCGGTCACGCCGGGACCGGCAGGGCGACGTTGTCCAGCAGGCGGGGGATCCCGAGGCGGGCGGCCGTCAGCAGGCGGTAGGTGACACCGGGCTCCAGGTCGCCGGGCGGCGGCTCCAGGGTGACGGGGTCCACGAGGGCGACGTAGTCCAGCTCGGCCTGCGGCTCGGCGGCGACGATGTCGCCGACCAGGGCGGTGATCGTCGCCGGATCCCGCTCGCCCGCCTGGACCATCGCCACGCCGGCCTTGAGCGCCCGCTGCAGGACCGGGGCGGCCTCCCGCTGCTCGGGGGTCAGGTAGGCGTTGCGACTCGACAGGGCCAGCCCGTCGGGCTCGCGGACGATCGGGCAGCCCACCACCTCGACCGGGAACGAGAGGTCCGACGCCATCCGCCGCACCACCGCCAGCTGCTGGAAGTCCTTCTCGCCGAAGTACGCCCGGCAGGGTCCGGCGATGGCGAACAGCTTGGCCACCACCGTCGCCACGCCGGCGAAATGGGTCGGTCGCGACGCACCTTCCATGGACGCCGACAGCCGGCCCACGGAGACCGTCGTCAGGACCTCGTCGGGGTACATCTCGGCGTGCTCGGGCACGAGCAGCAGGTCCACGCCGGCCGCTTCGGCCTTCTGCCGGTCGCCCTCGGGGTCGCGCGGGTACGAGTCCAGGTCCTCGCCCGGGGCGAACTGCAGGGAGTTCACGAAGATCGTGGCCACGACGAAGTCGTTCGCCGCGTTCGCCGCCGCCATGAGCGACAGGTGGCCCTCGTGCAGATAGCCCATGGTCGGCACCAGGCCGACGGTGCCACCCTCGCGCCGCACCTCGTCCAGCGCCCACCGGGCCTCGGCGACCGTCGTGGTGACCTTCATGGCCCGGTCAGTCTGCGGGCCTCGGCCACCATCGCCTCGTAGGCGGGTCGCTCCTCCTCCGGGAGGGCGGCCAGGTGCCGGTCGACCGTCGCCCAGTCGCCTCGGGCCACCGGGCCGGTCAGCGCCCGCGCCGGGCCCAGGTCGGCGACGTTGTCGAGCGTGCCCCGCGCCAGCGCCACGAAGGCCTCGAGGGGCACGCCCTCGGGCGCCACCCGCTCGACCTGGCCGACGAGGGCGACGAGGTGGTTCGAGGCGATGACGGCGGCAGCGTGATAGCGGGTCCGGTCGGCGTCGGCCACGGTGAACGCGTGGCCACCGAGGTCGGCGACCACCGTCCGCACCAGGTCGTCGCCGGCGACGGCGAACCAGGCCCCGTCGGCCAAGCGGGCGGCACCGGTTTCGGCGTCGGGCAGGGCCACCAGCGGGTGCAGGGCCGCAGCCCGCTCGTGGCCGGCCAGGACCTCCAGCCCGAGGGCGCCGGCCACGTGGGCGACCACCGTCGTGGGCACGGGCTCGACGGCCGCCGCCACCTCGGCGACGACCGGATCGGGCGTGGCCACCAGCAGCAGGTCGACCCCCTCGGCCGCCGTCGACAGGTCGTCGCCCCGCCCCCGGGGCGCCTCCACGGTCCACCCGGCGCGGTGCAACGCCAGGGCCAGGGCACCACCCGCCCGCCCCGGCCCGATCACCCGCAGGATCACGGGGTGAGGACGGCCTTGCCGGTCAGGTTGCGGGCGACGAGGTCGGCCAGCACCCTCGGCCCCTGCTCCAGCGGGTAGGCGGTCGGGGCCGCCGGGTGGAGCCGGCCCTCGGCCAGCAGGTCGAGCATCCGTCGGACCAGCACGGCGTTCTCGTCGGGGTGGAAGATGGCCCAGCCGCCCCACTCCACGCCGACCACCGATCGGTTGCGGAGCAGGACCTGGTTCGTCGGCACCACGGGGATGCCGCCCACGAACCCGATCACGAGGTAGCGGCCGAAGTCGCCCAGCGCCCGGATGGCGGGCTCGGCCAGGTCGCCCCCGACGGGGTCGTAGACCACGTCGACGCCGGTGCCGCCGGCCAGCTCCCGGGCTCGGGCCTTGAGGTCCTCGGTCGTGTAGTCGATGGCCGCCTCGGCGCCGGCGGCGAGGGCCGCGGCCCGCTTCTCCTCGGTCGACGCCGCCCCGATGACCCGGGCCCCGAGCGCCCGCCCCACGTCCACCGCGGCCAGCCCGACACCGCCGCCCGCGCCCAGCACCAGGAGCGACTCACCCTCCTGCAGCCCGCCCCGCATCTCGAGGGCGAACAGCCCGGTGCCGTAGGCCTGCACGATCGTGGCGGCCGTGGCCGTGTCCAGGCCTTCCGGGATGGGCAGCGCCTGGTCGGCCTTCACCACGACCGCCTCGGCGAACCCGCCGAACCCACACGACGCGAGCACCCGATCCCCCACCGACGGCGAGTCCACGCCGTCACCGACGGCGTCGACGGTCCCCGCCACCTCCGACCCCGGCACGTAGGGCACCCGGGGGCTGAGCTGGTAGCCGCCGCTGGCCATGATCGAGTCGACGTAGTTCACCCCCGCCGCCTCGATGCGGATGCGCACCTGCCCCGACCCGGGCTCGGGCTCGGGCCGCTCCTCGATCCCGATGGACTCCGGCGGCCCGAACTCGTTCACGACCATCGCTCGCATGGCCGTGAACGTACTCAGAGGGGGTCGACGAGGCGGAGGTCGCCCTCGGCGGCCGCGACCTGGTCCTCGGTCACGAGGTCCGGCGCCAGGTCCCGGAGCGGAGCCAGGACGAAGCGCCGCTCCCACAGGCGGGGGTGGGGCACGACCAGGTCGGGCTCGTGGACCTCCTCACCGTCGACCCACAGCACGTCCACGTCCAGCGTTCGGGGGCCCCAGCGCTCGACGCGCACCCGCTCGGCAGCCGCCTCCCGCTCGGCGCACAGCGCCAGCAGGTCGCGAGCGGACCGCTCGGTCGACAGCTCCACCACCAGGTTCAGGAACGCCCCCTGCTCAGGCCCGCCGACCGGATCGGACTCGTAGAGCGGCGAGACGGCGACGACGTCGGGCAGGGCGTCCACCGCCGCTCGCAGCAGGGCGCGCCGGTCGCCCAGGTTGGATCCGAGGCCGAGGAAGGCGCGGGTCAACCGAGCTGGGCGCGGGTCGCGGTGGATGCGCACACCGGACGTGTCGAGGTGGTGGGGCACCGGCGGGCGCAGCTTGCGCACGGCGACGGTCACCGCCAGCGCCCGCTCGTCCGCCATCACCGCCTCGACCAGCCGTTGGGCGAGGGCCTCGAGCAGGTCGAAGCGCTCGGCGCTGACGATGCGCTCGGCGATGGCGCAGATGGCCGAGTAGTCGATGGTGTCCTCGACCTGGTCGCTGGCCCCGGCGGTGGCGAGGTCGACCTCGATGTCCAGGTCCACCTCCAGCGGCTGCGGGCGGGCCTGCTCCTCGGGAAGGATCCCGCAGACGCCGAGCACGCGCAGCCCGCGCAGCTCGATCCGGTCGGTGGTGGCCATGACCAGGCTCAGCTGGCGGCCCGGCGCTGGTCCCGCAGCTCCAGCGCCAACGTGACCAGGCCCCGACCGGTCGGCCCCATCTGGCGGTCGACCATGCGCTCGACCACCGAGATGGTCTGGGGGCCGTTCTCCAGCATGCCGGCCCAGATCACGTAGCCCGCCAACACCCCGACGAGGCGATCGCTCAGCTCGTCCTGGTGGAGCAGGACCATCGTGCCCTCGTTCCGGAGCCGGTCCAGCTCCGGGTAGAGGTCCAGCAGGTAGGTGGTCTCGTCGTCGTCGGTCGTGAACGGCCGGTGCTGCCACGCCACACCCAGCTCGTCGTAGTTGTGGAGGTTGTGGGGGGACGGGATGAGCGAGATCACGCAGCCGAACCCGGACTCGCGGATCCAGATGATCTCCTCCTGGCGGCGGACCCGGCGATGGTTGGCGCCGTAGCCGCCCGGGCGCTCGCACACGGCGAGCTGGTCCTTCACGATCCAGTGGAAGTTGCGCGGGACGATCCCACGGGCCCACTTGCCCTTCGGCGTCACTCTCGACTCATTTCGTGTTGTCTCCCTGCACCACGTGGGCTGCCTGAACCGTCGCCCGCACGTCGTGTGCACGGATCATGCCCGCTCCGTGGGCCATCGCCCACGTGGCCGTGGCCAAAGATGCCTCCAACCTGTCATCGGCCGACGGCATCGAGGTCGTTCCGTCGCTCTCGGCCAGCAACGTGCCCAAGCTGGACTTGCGGCTGGTGCCCACCACGACCGGCCAGCCGGTGGCGACCAGCTCGTCGACGTGGGCCAGCAGGTCCAGGTTGTGCTCGAGCGTCTTGCCGAAGCCGTAGCCGGGGTCGATCCAGACCTCCTCGACGCCGGCCGCGGTCGCGGCGTCGGCTCGCTCGACCAGGAAGTCCCGCACCTCGCCGACCACGTCGTCGTAGCGGGGGGCGGCCTGCATGGTCCCGGGCTGGCCCTGCATGTGCATGGCGACCCAACCCACGCCGAGGTCGGCGGCCACCTGATACAGGGAGGCCGACACGTCATTGATCAGCGTCGCTCCGGCGGCGACGGCGGCCTCGGCCACCGCGGCGTGCCGGGTGTCCACCGAGACCCGGACCTCGCCCGCCAGGGCGGCGATCACCGGCTCGACGCGGCGGATCTCCTCGTCCCGCGACACGGGCTCGGCGCCCGGCCGGGTCGACTCGCCGCCGACGTCGACCACGTCGGCGCCCTCGTCCACGAGCCGGCGGCCGTGGGCGATGGCGGCGGCGGGATCCAGGTAGAGGCCTCCGTCGGAGAAGGAGTCCGGGGTGACGTTGACGATCCCCATCACCCGCGCCGTCACGGCGAGGAGGCTACTGGCCGCCTGCCACCCCGGCCGGAGCCTGGCGGGGCGGCCCGCTGATGGCGTGGAGCTGGCCGGAACGGGTCCCGAAGAAGATCTGACCCCGCCACACGGCGGGCGTCGACTCGATGCAGCCCCCGACCTCGATCTGCCACAGCTGAGGCGGCTGGACGGTGGTGTCGGACACGTCGTAGGCGTGGAGCAGGCCGTTGCAGTCGCCCTGGAGGAGCACCCCGTCGACGACAACCGGCGACTGCCAGGTGGGGCCAGGCAGGTCCAGCTCCCAGCGCACCTGGCCCGTGCGGCGGTCGATGCCCTTCACCGCCCCGCCGTTGGTGGGGACGATGACCAGGTCCCGGTACAGCGCCGGCGTCCCCCACACGCCGGCGACGTCCGCCCCCTGGTCGGCGACGGACCACACCAGCGGTCGGTTCGGGTGACGGGGGTCCAGCTTCATGATCTGGCCCACCTCGGTGGCACGGGCGTTGTGGCGCTCCCACTCCGAGGCCACGTAGAGGAACCCCTGGTCGTCGACCACGACGCTGGCGTCGGTGTCGTCGCCCGTCCAGAAGCGGAACGTCCTCGTGGGCACGCGGCCCTGCTTGAGGCCGCCGATGTCCCAGCCCTGCACCAGCCCGCCGGAGTTGGCGAAGTAGACGGTGTTGCCCGAGATGGCGACCGAGTTCTCGATCGAGACGTCGGTGTCGCCCAACTCGGCCAGCAGCTGGTCGTCCCACCCCGGGGCGTTGAAGACGAGCTGGGGTGCGACCCGCACCAGGCCGTCCTCGCCGTACGAGCGGTTGAGCTTCACGATGTGGAACTGGCTGTTCTCGCCGCCCTCGAACAGCCAGTCGCCGAGCACCATCGGCGACCCATCCCAGTCGTCGTTCCACATGGTGGGCGACACCGCGTCGGCCGACAGCGCCCACAGCTCGGTGGGTTGAGGCCGGTCGAAGGCGATGGCCCGCAGGTAGTTGTCCCGGGAGCCCGAGTAGACGATCGGGTAGCCCTGCGGGTCGATGGTGACCGACCCCTTGATCAGGTCACCCGTGGGGAACGGCGGGATGATGTCCTGGCCGGTGTCGGCGTCGACGAAGTGGATCGCCCGGTCGTAGGCCCCGAACACCACCCAGGTCCGGCCGTCCCGCTCGAACACCGCCGGCTCGCCCGTCCAGCCAGTGCCGCACCAGGTGCGGGTGCCCTCGCCGTCGCTCGACTCCGAGCACATGCCACCGCTCGAGGGGTACGCCCACTGGTGCTCCGGCTGGCGGGGCACCGGGCCCTCGCCGTAGTACGAGCGGGTCGGGTTGCCGCGGAAGGTCAGCAGCCCCTCGACCCGCGCCTCGGGGAAGGGTTGGCCCGACGAGGCGGGGTCCACCCAGCCGTCGAACGGCGGGGTGGTGGTCGTGGTCGGGGCGGGCGCCGTGGTGGTCGTCGGTGTGGTGTCGTCGGCGGGGGCGGCCACGTCGGCGTCGGGCTCGTCCTGGGGGCCGTCGTCCACCGACACCGCCCACGCCACCGCGGTGCCGGCCGCAAGCACCGCCACCGCCCCGATGGCGACGAGGAGCTTCCTCGTCACGCTCGTCGCCGGCGGTCAGTCACGGCCGATGAAGCGCATGGCCTCCGATCGGGTGGCCACGTTCTCCCGGAACAGCCCTCGCACGGCGGAGGTCACCGTCGTCGAGCCGGGCTTGCGCACGCCCCGCATGGACATGCAGAGGTGCTCGGCCTCGATGACCACCAGCACACCCCGGGGTTGCAGCGTGCGCTCGATCTCGTCGGCGATCTGGGTGGTGAGTCGCTCCTGGACCTGGGGGCGACGGGCGTAGGCGTCGACCAGCCGGGCCAGCTTGGACAGGCCGGTGATCCGCCCGTCGTCGTTGGGGATGTAGGCCACGTGGGCCTTGCCCGATGAACGGGACCAGGTGGTGCTCGCAGGTCGAGGTCAGCGGCGATGTCGCGGACCATGACCATCTCGTCGTGGCCGGCGTCGAAGGTAACGTGTTCAGGTGCGCCTTGGGGTCCTCGCGCAGCCCGGCGAAGATCTCCTCGTACATGCGGGCCACGCGCGACGGCGTGTCGAGGAGGCCGTCACGGTCCGGGTCCTCGCCGATGGCGGCCAGGATCTCGCGGACGGCTGCCTCGATCGGGCCGGTCGACCGGAGGTCCACCGGGTCCGTCATTCAGCAGCTCTTCGTTGTAGGCGCAGATGTAGGGGAGGTTGCGGTAGCGCTCGGCCACGTCGAGGCCGTAGCCGATGACGAAGTCGGGCGGGATCTCGAACCCGACGTACTTGAGGCTGGACCCGTCGGCGGCCCCCTCCCGCAGCAGCAGGGCGCAGACCTCGAGGCTGGCCGGGTTGCGGGCCAGCAGGTTCCGCTTGCAGGTACCGGAGGGTGAGGCCGCTGTCGACGATGTCCTCGACCAGGAGGACGTGGCGGTTCGGTCAGGTCGATGTCGAGGTCCTTGACGATGCGGACCACGCCGGACGTGCGGGTGGCGGCGCCGTAGGACGAGACCGCCATGAAGTCGAACTCGACCGGGCAGGGCGATGTGGCGCGGACGAGATCGCTCATGAACATGAACGCGCCCTTCAGCACACCGACCAGCAGCGGTGGCCGACCCTCGTAGTCCTTGGTGATCTCCTCGCCGAGGGCCGTCACCCGGGCGGCCAGCTCGTCGGCCGGCACCAGGATCCGTCCGAGGTGGGGGTCCTCGACCTTCAGCACCGATCCGTCCTCCGCACCACCCGCCGTGTCGCTCACGCCCGGGAATCTACGCGCGGTCCAGGTGCAACCGTCCCTCGGCGCGGACCACCCGCCAGCCTTCCTGGACGTCAGCGCCCCGCGCGTCGTGGCGGGCGACCCCCAGCACGCGGTCCACGGCGGCGGCGTCGACGGGGTGGTCGCCCCCCATCCCCCGCCACAGCCAGGCCCGGATCGCCCGCCGGGCGAGGGCCGGTTCGGCCTCCTGGAGGGCCCGGGCGTCGGTCGGGTCCATCTCGCCGGCGAGCCGGTCGAGCAGGTCCGACTCCTCGCCCATGAGCTCGGCCACCGCTCGAGATGATCGGCACCACGTCCCGGCCGGCGACGTCGTCGAGCAGGGGAGTGATCTCGTGGCGCACCCGGGTCCGTCGGTGGACGGGGTCCTCGTTGGTGGGGTCCTTCAGCGGCGTCAGCCGCTCGGCCTCGCAGAGTGCCGCGGTCTCGGCCCGGCGCAGACCCAGCAGTGGCCGGCGCTGCCCTTGCCGGATGCCGGCCAGGCCCGGGCGCCCCGCCCCCCGCAGCAGGTTCAGCACCACGGTCTCGGCCAGGTCGTCGCAGGTGTGCCCGGTGAACACGTCGGCGGGCAGCACGCCGTACCGGGCGGTCCGGGCCCGTGCCTGCAGGTTCGGCCCCGGCAGCACCGTCACCCGCTCGGCGCGGAAGCGGGCGCCGTAGCGCTCGGCGGCCGACCGCACGAGGTCGGCCTCGACCTCGGAGCCGGGACGGATGCCGTGGTCCACGTGGATGGCGGTGACATCGCAGCCTGCCGCCGTCGCCAGGACCAGCAGGCTCAGCGAGTCGGCGCCGCCCGACACCGCGCAGTTGACCGGGCTGCGCGCTTCGGGGAACGAGCAGCGAGCGAGGAGGTCCTCCTTGAGGCCCACCCCGGACTGCTCAGGCCGCCTTCAGGTCGATCCGGGCCAGCCAGGTGTCCGGTTGGCGGATCTCGGCCAGGGTCGGCAGCCGTGCGGGGTCCTCCCACACGGTGTCGAGGGCCTGAGGTCCGCCGACCTCTTCGATCGCGGCGATGAACTTCTCGCCCTGCTCGTACTGCGCCAGCTTCGCCTCGAGGCCCAGCAGGCGCTGCAGCAACTTGGCCATGCCGTTCGCCTGCTGGCGCCGTTGGCGCAGGACGCGCCCGAACCGCGCCGCCGAGGGGATCTGGTCCGCCCCGGCCCGGTCCATCGTCACGTCGCCATGCCCCTCGAGGAGGCTCATCAGGCCGGCGACCCGGTCGAGAGCGAGGCGCTGCTCGGGGCTGGCCAGCACGGCGGCGAGACCGCCGTCGTCCAGCGGTCGCTTGCCGTCCCGCAGGTCGTCGGCCACCCGCCCGATGGCGGCGAGGAAGCGCTTGGGGTCGGGGTCGACGGCGCCCATCACCTCGTCGACCAGCCCCAGGTAGTGCGCCCGCAGCCAGGGGATCCCCGTGAACTGGGCCCGGTGCGTGACCTCGTGCAGGGCCAGCCACAGCCGGAACTCTCGGGGCGGGAAGGCGAAGCGCTTCTCGAGGGCCAGGACGTTGGGGCCCACGTAGTAGACGAGGTCCTGGTCCTCGGGATCCTCGTCCTCGGCCACCAAGAGGTCGTACTGGCCCAGCACGCGAGTGGACATCCACCCCAACAGGGCCCCGACCTCGGCGCCGGCGATCTTCTGGGTGACCGGGGCCAGCGGGCTGGTGCCGAGGCGCTCGCCGAGCTTGTCGGTGAGGGGCCGCAGCAGCCGCTGGAACGACGCGAGGTTGGCGGCGATCCAGGCGGGGCGGTCGGCGACGCGGGCCCGGGCGGGACCGGCGGCGGAGACGAGGCCGGTGGTCTCGGCCACCCGCTGCTCGGCGATCGCCGTGAGCTCGTCGAAGTCCGGCCCCAGAGCGTCGTAGTGGTACGAGTCGGCGAAGGGCTCGTGCCCCGAGAAGCGGACGGCGACCCGCTGCGCGAGGTCCCAGGCGATGACGTCGGTCACGTCGACCGGGTCATGAAGTCAGCGCTTGGGGTAGCGCGGCGCCGAGACCTTCTTCAGATAGCCCACGAAGGTCGCGATCAGGATGATGAGGGATCCGATCACGAGCAGGGGTGCGATCCAGAAGTGCCAGACGACGCCGAGGACCATGAAGGCCACCATACCGGGTACGTTCTCGCACCCAGATGCGCCGGGGAGTGGTGGTGGCGACGGTCCTGATCACCCTCGCGGTGGCTTGTGGCGGTGACGACAGCGACCAGACTGCGGCCACGGACGACACCGCCCCCACCGACGCCGAAGCCTCCGAGACCAGCTCGGTCACGACGACGGCGCCCGTGCCGACTCGCACCGAGGTGGAGCACCTGACCCTGGACCTCGTCGACACGTCGCGGCCGACCCCGGCCGGCGCCGGCCTGCCCGCGTCGGACCAGCGGGTCCTACCCACCGAGGTGTACGTGCCCGCCGGTGAGGGTCCGTTCCCGCTCATCGCCTTCAGCCATGGCCTGGCCGGGCACCCCCGCAAGTTCACGGACCTCCTCGGGGCGTGGGCCGAGGCCGGGTACGCCGTCGTGGCCCCGGCCTTCCCCCTGTCGAACGACGAGGTCCCCGGCTCGCCGACCTTCGCCGACTTGGCGGATCAGCCCGGCGACATCAGCTTCGTGCTCGACCAGGCGCTGGCCGCGGCGGAGGACCCCGACGACCCGCTGTTCGGCGCCTTCGACCCCGACCGCATCGGCGTGGCCGGCCTCTCACTCGGTGGGGCGACGACGTACGGCGTCGCCTACAACGACTGCTGCCGGGACGACCGGCCGATCGCCGCCATGGTCCTGGACGGGGCCCGGCTGGAGGTCGGCGGCGAGTTCCAGATGGACTCCGGCCTGCCGCTCCTGATCATGCACGCCGACGGCGACTATGCCCTGCCCTACTCGGAGGCGGTCGACGCCTACGCCGACGCGGTGGCGCCCAAGTGGTTGGTGACCATCCACGAGGCGGTCCACGCCGAGCCGTACGAGAACTTCCCCGACCCGTCCGACGCCATGGTCGTCGAGGCGACGACGGCGTTCTGGGACCTCTGGCTGAAGGAGGACGCCGCCGCGGCCGACCGCCTGGTCGATGCCGTGGAACCAGCGTCGCTGGCGACCCTGGAAGTCGACCCCGGCTGAGGACCCGAGCCGGCCAAACCGGCTCTACCGCCTGACCACGTATCGAGCACGGTGCCATTCCGCGGCGGGCTCATGCGGCGTCCTGTTCGGGTGAATCGATCGTCGGTCGCCGCCCCGGTTGGGGCGGGGTTCGTCGGTGTTCGGTGTCGGGTGGGCCTGCGTCGGGTGGTGGGGGTTGGCCGAGGTGGTTGGTCTTCCAGAGGTTGTGGGGTCCGCAGTAGCGGTCGGCGTTGTCGGTGTCGGTGGGGCCGCCGTGTTGGTGTTCGACGGTGTGGTCGGTCTGGGTCGATGGTCCGCTGCGGTCGCATCCCCAGGGGTGGGCGCAGCGCCGGCTCTTGGCTCTGATGGCGGCGGCTTGGGCGGGGGTGAAGAGGCGGCGGGCCCGTCCGTAGCGGAGGATCTCGCCGGCGGGGTCATAGAGGATCCCGCGGACGGTGCCGGTGAGCAGGGCCAACATCACCGTGTTGACGGTGACCACGGTGCCGTCGTCGAGCTCGTGCAGCGAGTCGGCAGTGAGCTCGATCGAATCGAGTGACGCGTCGAGGTCGAAGCCGGGGTCGTCGTCGGGGTTGAGTGCCTTGGTGAGCACGGCGATGAGCGCGGTGAGGAACTCGGGGGTGACGTGCACGGTGGTGGTGAAGGGCATGGGGCCCAGCTCGTCGTCGCCGAAGGCGGCGGACCGTCGGGCCATCAACACCATGGCCTCGACCCGACGCTGGCGGGTGGTGCGCCGCAGCTCGCCGTGCAGGGGTGCACGGCCGAGCCGGTCCCGGGCCTCGGCCCGGTCTTCTTCCAACAGGTGGTCCATGAGCCGTTCGAGTTCGGCCTGCCAGGGCCCGAAGCCGATGGCGTCCATCTGGGCGTCGACCTTGCCGTTGGAGCCCACCGGTGACGACGAGGCGTAACGGTCCTCGAAGTCCCGTCGGGCCCGTTCGTCGGCATCGGCGGGGGCGGCGCGGACGATCACGTACTCCACCGTCTTTTCGAAGTCGCCGAACCGCAGATCGATGGCGGAGTCCACGAGCGGTTCTTCGACGATCCGGAAGTCCGCGGGCCCGAGGAGCTGCCGGGCCCGCCACAACACATCCACATGCTCCACGCTGATCAGCCCGCGGGTCAGCGCCTCTTCGGCTTTCGGCAGTTCTCGGAGCCGGTGGGCGGTGCGTTGCCGCCGCGCCGCGTCAGGGCCTTTGGCGTGGAGATGGGTCTTGGCCCAGGCCACCACGGAGCCGTGGCCTTCGTGGCGGTGCTCCTGGGTCACCTCGAAGCTGGTCGTCACCCGGGCGTCGAGGGCGTCGAACTTGGCCCGCATCCGCCCGATCACCTCCATCGCCTCACGCTTGGACTCGCCGGGCAGGCCTTGGAAGAGCACTTTGTTGGCGATGTCGAGCGCGTGGTCCAGGTCGTCGAGCTCACCGGTCAGCCGCACCGGTGCCCCTTCGTCGGACCAGATCGTCATACCCTGAGAGTAGCGAACAGACGTTCGTCGCGCAACCAATCGGCCAAGAAATCTCGAGACTCTCAGAGAATGTTCAGAGGGGGGCCAGCACCTCGCAGCCGAGGTGTTCGGTCTGCTCCCGGGCCGGGGCAATGACGGGGCTGCCTTCGGCTGAGCGGCAGCTCAGGTGGTGGCGGGGTCGGCGCCCTCGGTGCAGGCCTTCAGGATCTTCGCCCGGAGCTCGTCAGGGACGCGGTCCACGCACTTGGAGGCGATGACCCGCTTCAGCTCGACCTCGAACTCGGCGATCTGGCCGCAGGGAGGGCAGTCCTCGAGGTGGAAGCTGATCCGAGCCCGGATCTCCTCGGTGAGCTCACCGTCGAGGTAGGTGTAGAGCTCGGCGATGGTCTCGTCGCACTTGTCGGACATCGTCAGCTGCTCGTCGTCGAGGGCTCGGGCTGGTCGGGCACGAGATTCCGCACCTTGCCGTACTCGTACAACTGCTTCTGCATCGCCTTTCTTCCCCGGTGCAACCGGGACATCACGGTCCCGATCGGGATGTCGAGGATCTCGGCGATCTCCTTGTAGGCGAAGCCCTCGACGTCGGCCAGCAGCACCGCCATGCGGAACTGCTCGGGCAGCGACTCCAGCGCCTCCTTCACCTCCGAGTCGGTGAGGTGGTCGAGCAGCTCCTCCTCGGCGCTGCGCCCCGCCGTCGCCCCCGCGAGGCCGCCGAGCCGACGGTAGAGGTAGAGGTCCTCCACCTCGTCGAGGTCGGTCTCGTCGGGCCGGCGCTTCTTGGCCCGGTAGGTGTTGATGTACGTGTTCGTCAGGATCCGGTAGAGCCACGCCTTGAGGTTCGTGCCCTCCTGGAAGGTGTGGAAGGCGCGGTAGGCCTTCAGGTACGTCTCCTGGACCAGGTCCTCCGCGTCGGCGGGGTTGCGGGTCATGCGGAGGGCGGCCGAGTAGAGCCCGTCCATGAGGGGCATCGCCTGCTCGGCGAAGGTGGCCTGGTCCGCCATCCCAGAACCCTACGGGAGGGCCCTGCCGATCGCGTCAGGCGGCGACGCTGAGGTCAGGGGACGAACCACCCGATCGCCGACGCGCCGGGCATCGTCACCACGATCCGAGCTGGGTGGCCCGAGCTCGCCGACTGACGGGCCAGCGCCCATGGCTCTGCGAAGTCTTGTATCGCCGGGGCCATCGAGGTGACGGCACCCCCGACCTCGATCCTGCCCATGAGGGACTCTCTCGTCCGCGAGTACCACACGGCACCATCCGGCCCCCGCACCAGGTCGAAGAGCCGCCCGCCGCACCGGAAGTGACCGTCCGGGTCCGGTGGCGGCGGGGCGCCGAGGCCGTCGCACGCCGCGAACATGAACTCGAAGGTCCCGAGCGGGTTGCCGGGACTGAACCGCCCGATCTGGGAGGTGCCATTGTCGACGAACCAGATCCGGTCGTCTGGCCCGGTGATCATCTCCGAGGGTGCCGAGGGGAACGAACCGCCGGTGAACTGGCTCTGCGTGAACGTCTGGATCGATGCCGCCGGGTTCTGCGCTAGCGGGTTCAGCCGGCCGAAGCCGATGCCGACGTCCACGTCGCCCGCAGGCCCGGCGGGCGGGCGTTGCCGCCGGATCCCGTTACCGGAAAACCACAACCTGCCGTTCGCGTCGAACGTGAGGCCGGCGATGTCCCGCAGGCGAGGCACGGCGAACACCTTGATCGTGCCGCTCGGGTTGCGGACGTCGAAGCGGCCGATCCGTCCGATCCGCTCGGCGGTGTCCCCGGCGATGCTCCGATCGGTGTCCGCCGATCCCGCGAACCAAACGGTGGTCCCCCGCACGAGGAGCTCGGTTGGGGCGATCACCTGGTGTTGGTAGACGGGCATCACCTCGCTGGCCCGCGTGTCGCTGTTGCGCACTCTCCAGATCGTGTGCGCCGTGGAATCGGCTGCGAAGGCTGTCTGCCCAAACGTGTCGACGGCGATCGGTGACTCCATCAGGTTCCCCGGGCCGGTGAAGTACCGCACGGAGCCGTTGGGCGACACGCGCCCCATCCGGCCGCAGGCGTGGCCGTCGGCGTCGCCGCCACACGTGGCGTCGGCGGCGCTCCCCACCGGCACGACGCGGTCGAGGGAGGCGAACCACAGGCGGTCGGCGGAATCACCGGTCACGTCGATGGGACGATGAGTCCCAGAGTTCGGCGCGGGCGCGCCGGAGAGCACCACCCGACCCTCACCTGTAGCCGAAGCCGGGCCAGCGTCGGTCACGATGCCGCCGGCCAGCGCCGTGAGCCCGATCAGGGCAAGAACTGCTCTTCGCATGGTGTGCTCCTAACAGACGCCGCCGGAACAGCCGTCGCCGTCACCCGGTCGAGGGACTTCAGTTGTCGTCGTGGTGGTCGTGGTGGTCGTCGTCACGATCACCGGGCCCGGATCCGTCCCACCGGAGTCGCCGCTGTCGCCGGTGCCACTCGTGTCGCCCGGGTCGCCGGAGGACCCGTCCGTCGAGCCCGGGACGCTCGTCGTCGTCGTCGTGGTCGTCGTCGTGGTCGTCGTCGTGGTGGGCGGCGAGGCCACGTCGTCGCTGTTCTTGTTCAGCGGCACGAGCTGGCCCTCAGGGGTGATGACACCGGCCCGGCCGCTGTCGAGGTCGTCGTACACGACGAAGTCGTCGGCAATCCGGAGGACGAAGCGGCCATCGGAGGGCAGCGGTACCTCGTCGACCAGCTCGCCCTCCCCGGCATCGGCGATGAAGACCGAATGTCGGGTCAGGTTGGGAACGAACACCTGCCCGGCGGCGAGGACGGGGGGCCCGAAGCGATCGTCAGCAGCTCCGACGTCGATCGTCGTCACGGGAGCATCCGGGTCAGCGAGGTCGACTGCCAGGAGAGAGCCGTCCTGTCGGACGACCATCCATGCGGTCGTCCCCTCGTCGACGGACTGGGCTGCGAGTACGCCATCGGCTCCGTCCAGGGGGATCGAGCGCCGGTTGCCTGCAGCATCCATGACCTCGCCCGCCGTCGGATCGACCACGAACGGCCCGGACCCCGTGAGCCCGATCGTCATGGCCTCGTCACGCGAGCCGAGCGGCTGGCGGGACCGGAGCTCAGCGTCACCGATCTCGATCAACTCGCCGACAGCGGCATCCAGGACCCAGAGGGTCCCGTCGGCATCGACGGTCGGCTCGGCGAGGGCGTTCGACAGCGGCAGCTGCTCTTCGACGGCAGTGCCGTCCGAGGACAGAAGGCCGACGTCGCCGGATGACCGGTCCACGACGTAGGCCTGCCCGCCACCGGCGACGAGCTCGGTGTCCTCACTCACGCGCGGGCCTCGCATCAGGTCGAGCCCGGAGGCGCTCACCGCCCAGATACGACCGGCCTCCCGATCGTGGACGAGCGCCGCGTCGCCGTGCTGCACCAGGGCGAGGTCGTCGCCCACCTCGCAGCCGCACGCCTCCGCCAGCGGGAGTCTGGTGTCCACCGTCCCGGTTGCCGCCGTCGCCCGGACGACGTCACCCCGTCGAGGCGAGAGCAGAAACAGGCGTCCGTCGCCTGCACTGCCGACCGATGAGCTGGCCGGCTCCGGGTCGGACTGACCCAGGACCACCCCGACGACAGCAGCCGCGACGACGAAGAGAACCGCGAAGCTCACCCGCACCGCTCTGCCCATCCGCCCACCGCCCGCTCACAGAACTAACGTCGGCGCACACTAACGCAGGACGGAGAACAGGGTGGGGCCGCAGTTCGAAGGCTGCGAACAGGTCGAACAGATCGGGCGGGGTGGCTTCGGCACCGTCTACCGCGCGTACCAGATCGCGTTCCGGCGTCGGGTGGCCATCAAGGTCCTCAGCGTCGGCCCGTCGGATGAGACGACGATCCGCCGGTTCCGACGAGAGGTCGGTGCGGTGGGGTCGCTGTCGGGACATCCGCACATCGTCGTCGTCCACGACATCGGGACGACCGAGCAAGGCGACCCGTACCTCGTGATGGCTCACCTGTCGGGTGGGACCCTGGGCGACCGGATCCATGCGGGCGGCGGGGGCTCCTGGCGAGCGGTGACAGCGTGGACGATCAAGCTGGCGGGCGCGCTCGAGGCCGCGCACAAGGCCGGGGTCCTCCACCTCGATGTGAAGCCGGACAACGTGCTCTTCGACGAGTTCGAGGAGCCACAGCTCGTCGACTTCGGCATCGCCCGGCTCGAGGGTGTGACGCACTCGCGGTCGGGCCACGTCAAGGCGACGCCGCTGTACGCCGCGCCCGAGGTGCTCTCCGGGGTCAAGCCGTCGCCCAGCGCCGACGTCTACTCGCTGGCGGCGACCGCGTACGCCACGTTGCGGGGCCGTCCCGCCTTCCTGGAGGACACCGACGAGACCCTGGCGCCCATGCTCACCCGCGTCCTGACGCAGCCCCCGGACCCGCTGCCCGAAGCCGTCCTGCCCGGCCCGATCTGGGCCGTGCTGGCCCGCGCCCTCGCGAAGGGTCCGGAGGGTCGCCAGGCGTCGGCCGGGCAGTTCGGACGCGAGCTGCAGGACGCGCAGCGGGAGGTCGGGGTCCCCGTCACGACGATGACCATCCCGGGTGGGCGCCAGGACGAGGACGCCGACACCCGAACGGTGGATCCGGTTCCTCGGGTCCCGACTCCGGTCAGCGAGGATCTCAACGCGACGCTCGCCGGCGCAGCGTCCACCCCGCCACCCGGCGGTGTGGTACCGACGCTCGACGACGATGACGGGCGCACCCCACGCACCGGACGCCAACGTGGCGTCCGCCTGCTGCTGTTCCTCGTGGTGTTGGCTGTCGCCGCCGGAGCCGGGCTTCTGGTTGCCCAGCTCCTGAGCGACGACGACGAGCCGACCGACGAGGTCACCGCCGACATCGACCCCGCCGACGTCCCTCCAGCCGACCTCAGCTCGCCCTCCGCCGAGAACCCGGCCGCCCGTCCGACCGACGTCGGCGTCGACGCCCGAGGCGACGGGAACCAGGCGCTGCTCCAGTGGACGAACAACGCACCGGCCGCCCAAGGCGTCGCCGTGCAGGTCGACCGGCGGGTCATAACCGTCCTCCTGCCGGATCAGGACGAGATCGTGATCGACGACGTGGAGGCCGACGCCCGGACGTGCTTCATCGTCGGGGCGGTCGGCAGGTCTGGCACCTCCTGGGCCGAGGCGCCGGCGTGCAGCGTCTCCGGGGCGCCATCAGCGCCCACCAATGTGAACGCGGAGCGGGCCGACGGAGAGTACGTCGAGATCTCGTGGTCGGACGCCGCCTCGAACGAGCAGGGGTACCGCGTGCTCCAGGACGGCGAGGTCGTCGCCCGCTTGGCTCCGGGACGCGTGTCGGCCGCGATCGACGACGTCCCTGAGGCAGCGCGGGCGTGCTTCACCGTGGTGGCCTTCAACGAGGCCGGCGAGGCCGCCTCGGACGAGGTCTGCGTCGCGGCACGATGAGCCGTCCGCCCGGCGGACCCGCCGTCGGACTCCTCGGTCCGGTGACGCTGCTGGTCGACGGCCAGAACATCCCACTCGGCGGTCGGAAGCCCAGGATCATCCTCGCCCTGTTGGCCGCACAGGTCGGAAATGTGGTCTCGTCCGATCGGCTGGGGGAGGCCGCGTGGGGTGAGGCGGCGGTCGACCGATCGCCGACCACGCTCCAGGTCCACGTGTCGGGGCTGCGCAAGGCACTCGGGCCGGCGGGGTCAGCGCTGGTCGCCGTCACCCCGGGCTACCGGTTGGCCGTCGACGAGGTCACCATCGATGCCGACGAGTTCGAACGCTCGGTGGCGGCGGCCCGCGGCCACGCCGTCGAGGGACGGGTCGAGGACGGCGTCGGCGCCTACGACGACGGCCTTCGTTGGTGGCGGGGCCGGGCGATGGGTGACCTGGACGACGTCCTCGAGCTCGAGGGCATCCGCCATCGTCTCGACGCCCTGCGGCTCACGGCGATCATCGAGCGCAACGACCTCCTCCTCGCCCTGGGCCGCCACGACGAGCTGGTCCCCGACCTCGAGCGGCTCGTGCTCGACCACCCGTTCCGCGAGGACTTCCTTGGCCAGCTCATGCTCGCCCTGTACCGATCCGGGCGACAGGCCGACGCCCTGCGGGCCTTCCAGGAGGCGAGGCGCCGCCTTGGCGAGGACCTCGGCCTCGAGCCGGGGCCGAGCGTCGCCAGGCTCGAGCAGTCGATCCTGCTCCACTCGCCGAGCATCGAGCTCCCGACGGCGAGCGACGAACCGGGGCTCCGCTGGATCGATGGCGACGGCCACGCTCGTCGACACCGGCTCGATCCCACCACCGGGAACACGGTCGTCGGACGTGCAGAGGAGGCGACGATCCGCCTCGACCACGACCCCGCGGTGTCCCGCCACCATGCCGTCCTCGACTACGAGGACGGGTGCTGGTGGGTGACCGATCCCGACGGCTCCACCAACGGGAGCTTCGTCAACGGCGCCCGCGTCGACGGCCGGGCCGTGCTCGCCGACGGCGACGTCCTCCGTTGCGGGGAGACGGTCCTCCTGGTCCAGCTCGACCCTGAGTTCGGTCGACGCCGTCGGGTCACCGTTGGCAACGTCACGATTTCCATCCCGGACGCGTGACGGCCCGGCCCCCGGTCGTCTCCGAGGGCCGAGCCGTCGTCGGTGCCGTTCAGGCGCCGAGGTAGGAGTTCACGTCCACCGCCCAGCGGTAGGCCGGATCACCTCGCTGGATGACCCGGAACTGGATCTGGTCGATGTAGTGACCGGGCCACGAGATCGTCTCGGCCACGTAGCCGGAGGAGTTCGTGTACCAGCTGCCGTAGGTGCGCCAACGGCCTTCCGACCGGTAGAGCACCTCGACGATCGCGTCCCGACCGTTGCCCGGGAGCGGGTCGCGCAGCGTGACGTAGAAGTGGGACCTGGACGCGTTGTCCCAATAGATGGTCCCGCTCACGCTGGCGCCCGACTGGGCGGCCAGCACGCCATCGGCGTCGAAGTGGCAGTAGTTCGGGGCGACGTTGCAGGGAGTGGAGGCGCTCGCCGCGGGAGCAGCGCCCACGAGCAGACCGCCCATCAGTCCGGCGGCCACCACGAGGTTCCGGAGTGCACGCATGATCATCACCTTCCTCTGCCCGGTCCATCCGGGCTCGAAGGTGACGATGCGGCACCGACCTTCAGAGATCCTTCAGTCCGCTTCGAGCGGGAGTGCGCCGCGGCTGGCCGCCTCTCATGGCACCCGAACGTCCTGAGCTCCTACGACGCCGGCATGACCCCCGACAACGAGCCCTACCTCGTCATGGAGTACCTGCCGGCCGGCTCGTACGGCGACCGGGTGCGCGGCGGCGAGGGCCTCCCACCCGAGAAGGTGGCGAGGGTCGGCATCGAGATCGCGGATGCCCTCCAGGCCGCGCACGCGGCCGGACTGGTGCACCGGGACGTCAAGCCCAGCAACATCCTGGTCGGTGCTCGGGGCACGCCCGTGCTGGCCGACTTCGGGATCGCCCTCGTCACCGGGCTCGCCCGCTCGAGGACCGGGACCTTCAACGCCACGATCACCCATGCCCCTCCGGAAGTCCTGGACGGCGCCCGGTCCGACGGACTGGTGGACGTGTACTCGCTCGGCTCGACGCTCTACACGCTCGCTGCCGGTCACGCTCCGTTCGAGGACCCCGACGACGATTCGCTGCTCGGCCTCGTCGAGCGGATCAGCAGCAAGGACGTCCCACCCCTCCCGGACGGCGCGGTGTCCGCCGAGCTGGACGAGGTCATCCGACAGGCGATGGCCAAAGACCCTGCCGACCGATGGCCGACAGCCGCAGCGATGGGCGAGGCGATCACCGACCTCGCGCGCTGAAGGGGCGCCCCCGACGAGGCGCCCCTTCAGACAACTGCACCGCTAGCCCGCCCATACGTAACCGGGCGAGGTGGCGCAGGGCCGGTAGAGGCAGGCGTGATCCGAGGCGTAGTTCGGGACGATGGTCGTGTTCCCCAACACCTGGCTGGTTCCGGCCACGTTCCACTGGAACACCTCGACCACCCGGTAGTAGCCGACACCGGACGTCGGGATCACATACAGGGCCGGCAGGGTGACCCGCTGGACGGCGGATCCGATCCGGACGGCATTGAACTGCCGAGTGACCTGGACCCACTGCGACCCGGTCCAGCGTTGGACCGAGTAGAGGATCGACACGTCCTGCGCGCCCGCGGAGCCCGCACTGCGCGACACGGTCGGGCCGGTGTTGCCGAACAGCGTGATCCTCTGGACGCCCCCGACGTTCAGGCGGGCGACGTTGACCTGCGCCGTGGCCGTGACCGCGCCGGGCCGGCCAGCGCTGGCGTCGTACTGCCAGGCCGACGCCGCAGGCGCCGTGCCGACGAGCGTGACGCCCATCCCCACCACGGCGGCCAGGACGACCAGCACCCGCCGCAGACCGCCGAGCGACCCCTTCCGGTCGGCGTTCAATGTCCGCATCGTGTTCTCCTGCATGACGAACCTCCTCTTCCCGGCACGTCCGGGTCGAGGGTGATCGTCGGCTGAGCACCTTCAGAACGGCTTCAGAACCAGCGCGTCAGGCGGCGACGCGCAGGTCGAGCTCCACGTCGGCGGGCACCGGTGCCACGATCTTCTGGGCGGCGAGGCTGACCGTGCCCGGGAAGGTCGAGATCGTGAAGCGGGCCGTGCGGTCGGCCAGCAACTCCAGCATCCCGTGGAAGGCGTCGAGGCACCGGGGGCCGTTGTCGACCTCGGTGTCCACGTCGCGCAGCACCGCGACCTGCACCATGTCGCCGAGCATCGAGGCCCGCAGACGCACCGGCCCGTCGCCGCCGCGCCAGGTCTGGGCCTGGCGGACGAGGAGCGACGCGACGAGCAAGGTGTCGTCGTCGCTGCGGTGGGGCTCGGGGAGCCGGGCGGCCAGCTCGGCCCGGAGGGCCACGAGCGCCCCCGGTTCGGCGGGGATCGTGAGGACGAAGGAACGATCGGTGAGCATCGGGGACTCCGTTCGGGTCGGCGGCCTAGGCCGTTTGACCTACCCAACCACCACGGAAAGTGATCATGACGCCACTTTTCGTCACCTCTCGGACACCTCGACGTGCTCGGCCAGGCGCAGGATCTCGTCCCGCGTGCCGGTGGCCAGCCCCCGGCGACCGGCGTTGAGCACACCGGCGGCCACGCCGAGGCGCACCGCCTCCACGGGCTCGAAGCCGTGGGCGATCGCGGTGGCCAGGCCGGCGGTCAACGAGTCCCCCGCGCCCCGAGGGTCGGCCGGGTCGATGACCGGCCCCTCCAGCAGGCGATCGCCGTCCTCCAGCAGGGCCAGCGTGGGCAGCTCGGCCCGGGTGATGACCACCTGGCGGACGCCGCGCTCACGCAGCGCCTCCCCCGCCTTCCAGAGGGTGTCGACGTCGTCGTCGTCGACCAGGTCGTCCCGGAGCAGCTCCTCGTGGCTGACCTTCAGCACGTCGAGACCCCCCTCGACGGCGGCGTCGAGGCACTCGCCCGACAGGTCGGCCAGCACCTGCACGTCGTTGGCCCGCAGGTCGCCGGCGAGGCGCTCGTAGACCTCCGGCGACACCTCGCCGGGCGACATCGGCCCGGTCAGCACGCACAGCCCCTGTTCCAGGGCGGCGGCCAGGGTCGTCGTGTAGAGCTCGTCGAGGTCGTGGCGGGTCAGCGGCTGGCCGGGCGCGTCGGCCAGCTCGCTGCGCTCGCCCGAGCGCCGGTCGTGGACGTAGGCACCGCTGGGGGTGGCCTGGGTCGGACCGCGGACCTCGATGCCCTCGTGCTCCATGAGGACGCGGGCGACATGGCCGGCTTCGCCACCGCACGCGGTGCACAGCACCGGGTGGCCATCGAGGGCGGCTGCCATGCGGGCAACCCAGAAGCCCTGGCCACCGGCGTGGACGTGGATCTCGGGCGGATGGCCCTCGGTGACCCCGGCCTCGACGGTGACGGTGAGGATGGGGGCCGGCGCAAAGACGACGACTCGACCGGATTCCGTGGACACCGGCCTTCCCTACCCGCTACACCCGGTCCGGTGCAGACCGTCTACAGCGACCGCCACCGCCTCCACGACGCCCGCGGCGAGCTGATCGACGGAGCCCTGCGCCCGCCCCACGAGCGCCCGGAGCGGGCCGACCTCGTCCTGGCCGCCGTCCGGGAGGCGGGGCTGGGCGACGTCGTCGATCCCACAGCCCACGGCATCGAGCCGCTGGCCCGGGTCCACGACGAGCGCTTCCTGGCCTTCCTGCAGGAGGCCTGGGCGCTGTGGCTGGACGAGCACTCCGACGAGACCGACGCCCTGCCGCTGGCGTGGCCGACCCGGCGCATGGGCCAACGCGAGCCCGAGGCCATCGACGGCCGGCTGTCGTACTTCTCCTTCGACGCCGGGTCGCCGATCATGTCGGGCACCGCCGAGGCGGTCCTGGCGTCGGCCGATGTCGCCCTGACCGGCGCCGACCTCCTGCTGGCCGGCGAGCGCGGCGCCTTCTCGCTGTGCCGGCCGCCCGGGCACCACGCGGCCCTCGACCTCTACGGCGGCTACTGCTTCGTGAACAACGCGGCGGCCGCCGCCCAAGCACTGCGCGACGGCGGCATGGATCGGGTGAGCGTCCTCGACGTCGACTACCACCACGGCAACGGCACCCAGGACATCTTCTGGGACCGGGGCGACGTCCTGGTCTGCAACCTCCACGGCGACCCCCGCCAGGAGTACCCGTTCTTCACGGGGTACGCCGACGAGCGGGGCGACGGCGACGGGGTGGACGCCAACCGCAACTACCCCCTGCCGATGGGGACGGGAGCGCCCACGTGGTTCGCCGCCCTCGACGAGGCCCTCGGCCACGTCCGGTCGTTCGCCCCCGACGCCGTGGTCGTGTCGCTCGGCGTGGACACCTACAAGGACGACCCCATCTCCTGCTTCGAGCTGGACACCCCCGACTACGCCGTCCTCGGCGCGCGGGTGGCGGGCCTCGGCGTCCCCACCCTGTTCGTGATGGAGGGCGGCTACGCGGTCGAGGCCATCGGCACCAACGTGGCCGGGGTGCTGACCGGCTTCAGCCGGTGAACGTCGGCGACCCCGCCACGACCCCTTCGTCGACGTCGCCCCCGTCATCGCCACCGCTGTCGTCGTCGCCCTCGGCGTTGGGGCTGTCCGGGACCAGGATGCACGGGTCGTCGGAGAGGTCCCCGGAGAGGTCCCCGGAGAAGTCGTCCGTGAAGTCGTCGGTCAGGTCGTCGGAGACGTCGACGCTGGACTGACAGCCGACGGGCCCGGACAGCGAGCCGAGGGCCGACAGCAGCGACGGCGCGGCCAGCGACAGCAGGAGCGCGATCACCGCCACCGACGCCACCGAGACGGGGCGGGAACGAAGTCGGTTCATGTCTGGAGCTCCAGTTCTCGGGACGACGACGTCGTCGGTTCGGACTCGGGGTCGGCGACCGCACTCACGACGCCGATGAGCACCCCACCCACCAGCGCGAGCACAGGGATGTGCCAGAGGAAGTCGAAGCCGCTGTGCACGGCGAGGACGACGAGCGCGGCCAGCGCGCCGTCGTGGTCGGTCGACGGTCGGCCCCTCGGCCGTCGCCGGACGACGACCACCACACAGGCGGCGAGGGCGACGGCACCCACGAGGCCGTGGGTGCCCAGCAGCTCGAGGTACTCGTTGTGGGTGAAGGCGGCGACGAAGGTCCGACCGTCCTCGCCCTCCCACGAGAGGTCGAGGTGCCCGGGACCGACCCCGACGACGGGGCTCGAGCCGAACTCGTCGGTGGCGGCGCGCCACTCCGCCGCCCGGTCCTCAGAGCCGAGGTCGAAGCGGGCCGATGCGAGGGCGTCCAGGCTGCCGCCCGCCGTCACCGCAACGGCGGCCACGGCGAGGACGGCCAGGACCAGCGCCGGCACGCGACCACCGACGACGGCGACCGCAGCGCCGAGCAGCAGCCCCGCGACGGCGATCTCCGGCCGGGCAGGACCGTCGGCCGCCAGCGAGGGGATGAGGGCGGCAGCACCGACCAAGGCCCCGAGCAGGACCGGCACGAGAGCCGTGACGCTCGTCCGGCGGGCCAGCACGACGACGCCCACGGCGACGGCGAGGAGAGCGGCCCGACTGCCGGTGCTCAGCACGCCCACGGCCAGCCCGTAGGCGGGGAGCACAGCGAGCCGGTTGGCCTCCGGCCGGAGGCGGGCGAGAGCGAGGAGCAGCGCGATGCCGGCGAGGGCGCCGGTGGCGTTGGCGTAGGTGAGCGTCGACGACCCCCGCCAGATGTCCTGGGCGACCAGCCCCCACGGATCGCGGTGGAACGCCACACCGATCCACGCCGTCGCCGCGACGACGAGGCCGCACAGCATGACGCCGTCGACGACTCGGACCACCGCCGGGGGCCGCAGCCCGGCCACGACCCCGATCGTGGCCAGCACCGCTGCCGTCATGGCGAGGGTCGGCGCCGCCGAACGGAGATCTGCATCGGTGGCCAGGACCGAGATCCCGATGGCGCCGACGGTCAGTGAGGCGAGGGCGGGGACCAGCGGCATCCGGCCGCCGCCCAGCCGGTGGGCCGCGGCCGCGGCGGTGAGCAGGGCGAGCACCACGAGGAACGGGCCCCGGTCGAAGGCGCCCTTCTGCAGCGTGGCGTAGACGAGGGCGACGAGGAGCAACCACGCGCCGAGTGGCAGACCGTCGTCGCCCGCGCCCCTCGTCATCGCATCCGCACCCCCGACGCCGTCACCGTAGAGCACCCGTGTGGTAACCCGGGCTGCCTCGGCGGTCTCCTGGGGTGCGATGACGATGACGGACACCTCGGCCCGCGCCCGCTTCTCCGCCTTTGTGTTCGAGATCGAGCCGCGGCTGCGACGGGCGCTGGTGGCGGCCTACGGCGCCGACCGGGGGCGGGAGGCGGTGGCCGAGGCCCTGGCGTGGGGCTGGGAGCACTGGGCCGAGCTGGAGCGCATGGACAACCCCGCCGGCTACCTCTACCGGGTCGGCCAGTCCCGCACCCGGCCCCGCAAGGACCCGCCGCGTTTCGAGGCCCCGCCGGGGGCCGAGCCCTGGATCGAGCCCCAGCTCCTGCCCGCCCTGGCCCAGCTGACCGAGCGCCAGCGGGTGGCCGTCGTGCTGGTCCACGGCTTCGGCTGGACCCTGCGGGAGGTCGCCGAGCTGACCGGGATCGCCGTCACCAGCGTCCAGAACCACGTCGAGCGGGGCCTCGAGAAGCTCCGCACCGCCCTGGAGGTCCACGATGCCTGACACCCTGCCCCGCGCCCTGCGCGACGTGGTCGACGCCTCGGCCGACCCCGTGACCGTCGAGGAGGTGCTCGGTCTCCCGCTCGTGACGCCGCAGCGCACCCGCTGGCCGCTCCTGCTCACCGCCGCCGCGGTCGTGCTCCTCGCCGTCGTCGCCGGCCTGCTGGTCGCCGGCCGCGGCGACGATGGGGCGATCGACCGGCAGGTCACGGCGACCACGCCCACCGTCGCGACGGTTGTCGAGACCCCACCGCTCAGCTCGTGTCTTTCATCGCCCATCCGGGACGACGTCCCCGGGCCGTGCACGGTCACCGATGAGCAGGCCACGGCGATGATCGGCTTCGAGATCAACGAGCCCGACGCGATCCCGCCGGGCTGGACCCGCGTCTACTCGTACCTCGCCCTGTACCTGGACTCGGAGGGCGACTTCCCCGGCGACGAGGACATCCTCCAGTCCCGGCGCACCTGGTACCGCGACCCCGAACAGCAGGAGGTCCCCTGCGACACGCAGTGGCCTCCCCGCTGTCCGGGTGACCACGTCCAGATCACGGTGCGACGCAGCGTCCCGGGCGACGAGATCGATGTCCGCCGCATCGGCCCGGAGGTGTTCCTGCTGGACGACGGCACGTCGGTGCACGGCTCCTTCTTCCGCGACGACGCCTTCCTCATGTGGCTGGCCGACGGTCGCTACTACCGGGTGCGCACCTTCGGCCTCGACGAGGCGACCGTTCGCACGATCGCCGACGAGATCGCCTAGAGGCCCCAGAACGGGCCTTCGAGACCGACGTCTTCGAAGTACGCGTGGGCCTCGACCGGCTCGCGGCGCTGGTAGCCGCGGTCGAGGCGACCGGCGTACCAGCCCCTGGCCAGCCGCCACAGGGTCGGGAGGTCCATGACGTGGCCCCGCTCGTTGCCCGTGTCGGCCAGCCAGCGGTCGACGCAGGCCTCCGAGCAGAACAGGCGCTGGTGCCCGCAGGTGTGCACGACGTCGTCCCAGATCCGGTCGGTGGGCACGAGGAAGTGGGCCACCTCGTCGCCCACGGGCGGGGCATCCGTGCCGACCACCCACGACAGGGCGGAGCCGCAGCCAGGACAGGTGGTGGCGACCAGCACGTCGTCCTCGTCGGGCAGCAGGTGGGGCAGGGCGAAGCTGTCCCAGGCGCAGCCACCCCACCAGAGGGTGGCTTTGCCCATGACCGAGAAGCCGAGCGGGATGGTGGCGAACGGGTGGGCCATCACGATCTGGCCGTCCCGCAGCACCACGTGCCGGGCGTCGTGCAACTCCTGCAGGCCCGCCTCGACGGCGGCCTCGTCCACGTCGAACACCGCCGCCAGCGCCGCGTTCACGGGGGCCCGTCCCGTGTCGGCCAGGTGGTGGTAGATCGCCAGCCGCAGGTCTTCGACGTCCATCCCGGGAGTCTGGCGGCTCAGTTCCGGCGACGTTCCGCTTCCTGCCGCAGGTCGAGGGTCACGAGGTCGCCCCGCAGCACCTGCGCCAGCGTCCGGGCCCCGAGCGAGCCCAGCCACACGAAGAGGCCCAAGAACACAAGGACGGCGATGCCCTCCACGCCGACCATGCAAGCACGTTCGACCGGCGAATGGGGTTCGGAGGAGGCTGGTTTCGCGCCGGTTATCGCCTCGGCGCGACGGTGCAACCATGTTTGCTGCCGGAATGGTCCAAATCGACAACGCCATCCAGGGGGCGGCGCAGGAGTCCCACCCCCGGCCCGATCGCCGGGTTCGCCGGACGAGTCGCCGCCGTGCTCGCCGCACCCGTCGCTCCGTCCCGGAGCCCTGAGCCGAACGCTTGCAGAGCCCGGGAGGAGAATCGAACTCCTGACCTGCTCATTACGAGTGAGCCGCTCTACCGACTGAGCTACCCGGGCGGGGTCCGGCAAGCGTAGAGGCCAGGCCCGCCCGCACGGCAGGGCGTTCGTGTCAAGGGGCGATCACGCCGTGGACGGGCGGGGGCGGATCGGCCTCGCCCGCCATGCGGGTCAGGAGCTGCTCGGCGCCGTCGAGGTCGACGACCTCCCTCGGCAGGTCGGCGAACGGGTGCCGACCGGTGGCCAGGACGACGAGGGCGGCGGCGTGGTCGTCGAGGTCGACGCCAAGAGCACCCATGACGGTCAGCTCCTTGCCGACGAGGTCGTCGGGGTGGAAGCCGGGGGCCTCGGCGTCGAAGCCGCGGGTGCCGGCGACCACGACCCGGCCGCCGGGGGCAGCCAGGGACACGGCTTGGGCGAAGGCGGCAGGGGCCATGGCCGTCACGTCGACGACCACATCGGCGCGGTGGCCGGCGGCCTCGCGGAGAGCCGCTACGGGATCGTCCTGGGCTACGTCGACAGCGAGGTCGGCACCGAACCGCTCGGCCCACGCCAGCCGCTCGGCGTCGCGCTCGCCCCGACCGGTCACCATCACGAAGCCGGCGCCGGCGTCCTTGGCGGCGGCGACCACGCACAGGCCACGGATGCCGGGGCCGAGGACTGCGACGACGTCCCCCGGCTGCGTCCGCGGCAAGCGGACGCCCCAGCGGATGCCGGCCCCCAGGGGGTTGAAGACCGTGGCCAGCACCGGGTCCAGCACCGAGGGCACGGGCAGGAGCAACGAGTCCGGCCGCAGCTCCAGGTGGGTGGCGTAGCCGCCGTTGAGGCCGCTCCCCTCCTCGACGCCGACCAGGCCGAACATGGTCCGCAGCCCGTGGCGGGCGCAGCGCCGCAGCTCGCCGGCCCGGCAGGCGTCGCACTCGCCACAGCCCAGGAAGACCTCGACGGCGACCCGGTCGCCCACGGCCACGCCCCAGCGCTCGGCGGCCCGGTCGCCCAGGGCCTCGACCACTCCGACGACCTCGTGGCCGGGCACGAACGGCCGCCCCGGGTGCAGCGCGCCGGTGAACTGCTCGTGGTCGGTGCCGCACAGGCCGCAGGCCTCGACCCGCAGGATCCCGGTGTCGTCCCGCACCTCGGGGAGCGGCAGCTCACGCAGGTCGAAGCGCCGGGGCGCCTCGAGGACGAGGGCCTGAGCGACCTCAGCCACACTGGTGCCCATGGCCGAGGAACCCGACGCCCCGCTGTCCGACGACGGAGCAGGAGCGGAGGCGCCAGGCGATCAAGGGCATCTTCCCGAAGACCCCGTTCATGGGGCTGCTGGGGATCTCCTTCGACCGCTACGAGCCCGACGACGTGGTCGTGCGGCTCCCGTTCCACGAGCAGCTCACGAATGACGGCGAGGTCTACCACGGCGGGGTCATCGCCACGATGCTGGACACCACCGGCGCGGCGGCGGCCTGGTCGAACCACGACTTCGACCGGGGCCAGCGAGCGTCCACCGTGTCGCTGACGGTCCAGTACGTGGGCGCCGCCCGCCGCTCAGACCTCGTGTGCCACGCCACGACCGTGCGCCGGGCCCGCGAGCTGATCTTCACCGAGATCACCGCCGCAGACGCCGACGGCAAGGTCGTCGCCCACGCCGTCCAGACCTACCGCATCGTCTAGCTCGCCTTGTCAGGCGCCACCTCGGCGCCGGTCATGATGACGGGGTGCTGCACCACGTCGTCTGCCTCCGCGTCCCCGATCCGGTCCAGGCCGAGGAGCTGGCCAAGCGCCTGAACGCCCTGAAGGACCTGATCCCCGACATCCGCTCGTACACCGCGGGCGTGGACGTCGTGCAGACCCCGGTCAGCTACGAGGTCGGCCTCCACTCGACCTTCGACGACGTCGACGCCCTCGAGCGGTACCGCGCCCATCCCGCCCACCAGGCCATCCTCCAGCTCATCGCCGAGGTCAGCACCGAGCGCGTGGCGGTCGACTGGTACGAGTGAGGGTCACGCCGCTGGCAGGCCTCAGCGGCTACCCGGGGACTCGGTCGTTGTACGACGCAATGGCCTCGTCGGCCCGCTCCTGCAGCGTGGCCGCGGTCTCTGCGGGGTCGGCGTCGTCGAGGACCAAGGCCTCGATGGCCTCCTCGATGGCGTTGCGGAACTCGACGTAGCCGCCGATCACGGGGCCGCCGCCACCCGGGGGCAGGTTGTCGTCGGCCAGCTGCTCGTAGGCGACCCGGAAGCCGGGCCGCTCGCTCCAGAGCGACCGGACCTGCTCGTCCTCGGAGGCGGCGAAGCTGATCGGGATGTAGCCGGTGTTCACGTGCCAGCGGGCCTGCTGCTCGGGGTCGACCAGCCATTGGACGAAGTCCCAGGTGGCCGCGATCTGCTCGGGTGACGAGCCGTTGGCCACGATCGACAGGGCGGCGCCGCCGGCGCTGGTGGGGCCGCCGGCGACCGGACCGGGAAGCGGGCCCGACGCCGATCTCGACGTCGGTGTCCACCGAACCCGAGTCGAGGGCGTCGTACACGGACCCCAGCGCGCCGGAGGTGCCGATGGTGAAGGCGGCGTCCCCGTTGGCCAGGGCGAAGAAGTGGTCGGCCCCGGAGGGGTTGCGGCCCACGTTGAAGATGAGGCCGGCGTCGACCATGTCCCGGACCCACTGGAAGATCTCCGACCATGGTCTCGTTGTCGAGGGTGGCGGTCTCGGCCCGGGCGTCACGGCCGTTCGTGTTGTCGACCAGCTCCTGGCCGGCCATCGAGCTCCACTGCTCGGGGTACCAGGGCTGGACCTCGAGGGACATCGCCGTCTCGGCGGCCCCGGCGTCGACGATGGCCTGGCCCATCTCCTGCATCTCGGCCGAGCGTCGCCGGCGGCTCTTCGGGGTCGAGCCCGGCGGCCCGGAAGTCGTTCTTGTCGTAGTAGAAGACCGGGTTCGAGACGTTGAACGGCATCGGCCAGAGCGTCCCCTCGACCTCGCACTGGGCGAGGACCGACGGGCAGCAGGTCGGAGGTGTCGTAGCCCGACGCCTCCACGCAGGCCGCCGCCGGGACGGTCGTCCCGCTGTCGATGATGGTCTGGAGCGTCGTCTCCTCCAGCTGGACGATCTGGGGCAGCTCCTCGCTGCGCAGGCCGGTCAGGTAGCGGTCCAGGGTCTCGTCGTAGGAGCCCGTGAACACCGGTGTGACCTGCACGGCGTCCTGGCTGGCGTTGTAGTCGTCGATCATCGCGTTGAGCGTCTCCTCGTTGGAGGCGGTCATCGCGTGCCAGAACTCGATCTCGACCGGGCCGTCGGCGCTCTCGAGTGCGTCGACCGGGCAGAGCGCGGGGTCGACGGTGGCCTCGCGTCCCTGGGCGCCCTCGGCGAGCCGCCCCCGCCTCCGTCGTCCCCACCGCCGCAGGCGGCGGCCACGAGGGCCAGCACGGCCAGCAGGCAGAGCGAGCAGGGGGGTTCGCTTCATGCGGGTCATCCTTTCACTGCCCCGGCGGTGAGCCCCCGCACCAGGTGGCGCTGGAACACGATGAGGACCAGCGCGATGGGGAGGGCGGCGATGAGGGTTCCCGCCATCACCAGGTTGAGCTCGTCCACGTTGGTCGAGTTCAGGCTCTTCAGCCCGATCTGGATCGTCCGCACGGTCGGGCGGTCGGTCACCAGCAGGGGCCAGAGGTACTGGTTCCAGGCGTTCAGGAAGCTGAAGACGGTCAGGCCGGCGATGGCCGGTCGGGCCAGCGGGATGGCGACGTGCCACATGAACCCCCAGTGCCCGTAGCCGTCGAGGGCGGTGGCGTCCCGCAGGTCGCTGGGCACGTTGAGGAACGCCTGGCGGATCATGAACGTCCCGAAGGTCCAGGCCACGAAGGGGACGACCAGGCCCTGGTAGGTGTTGATCCAGCCCAGGTCCGACACGAGGTCGAACTGGGCCACGAAGATGACCTCGGTCGGGACCATCAGCGTGGCCAGGAAGAAGAAGAACACGACCCGCTTGCCGGGGAAGCGCAGGAAGGCGAAGGCGTAGGCGGCCAGGATCGAGGTGACGACCTGGCAGATCGTCGTCAGGCTCGACTGGATCACGCTGTTGCGCAGGTACCGGCCGAGGTCGCCCTGGGTCCAGGCGTCCCGGAAGGCGTCGAACGTGATCTGGTTCGGGATGAGCACGCCGAGCCCGGAGATCAACGCCGAGGCGGGCTGGAGGGCCACGACCAGCGCGCTGTAGATCGGGAAGAGGACGATGAACGAGGCGAAGCCCAGCCCGGCGTAGCGGGCCGTCTTGCGCAGCCGGGCGCCCTTGACCGACGGGGGGACCGGCGGCAGCCCACGGTCGGCGGCGAGGACCTCGGTCACGCCGCCCCGCCTCCCGCGTAGTGGACCCGGCGCTCGAAGAACGTGAACTGGACCAGGGTCAGGACCAGGATGATCACGAACAGGATCACCGCCTGTGCCGACGCCAGCCCGCTGTCGTGGCTCTTGATGGCCTGCTGGTAGATCGAGTACACGACCACGTTCGTGGCGTCGTCCGGGCCGCCCTCGGTCAGCAGGTCGATCTGGCCGAAGGACTGGAAGGCGTTGATCGTCAGGATCACGCCGGCGAACAGCAGCGTGGGCGACAGCATCGGGATGGTGATCGTCCCGGAACTGCAGCCAGCCGCTGGCCCCGTCGACCCGGGCGCTCTCGTAGAGGTCGTCGGGGATGCCCTGCAGCCCGGCGATGAGGATGATGAAGGTGAAGCCGAGGTTCTGCCAGACCGTGGTGGCGGCGACGGCGAACAGGGCCGTGTCGGGGTCGAGCAGCCACTGCACCGGCTTCTCGTGGCCGATCGACGTCGAGGAACTGGTTGAAGACGCCGATCGAGGGGTGGAACAGCACCAGCCACATCAGCGAGGCCACCGCCACCGACGTGGCCACCGTCGACGAGAAGATCGTGCGGAAGACCGCGATGCCCCGGATGCGCTGGTGGGCCAGCACGGCCAGCGCGAGGCCGAGCACCAGACCGAGGCCGACCGTGATGAAGGCGAACTGGAAGGTGACCCAGAGGCTGTGGTGGAAGTCCGACGAGCCCAGGACGTCACGGTACTGGTCGAAGCCGACGTACTCCTGGGACCCGCCGAAGGGGTCGCTCCGGTAGAAGCCGAGCCAGACGGTCTGGCCCAGCGGGTAGAAGACGAAGAGCCCGAAGATGATCAGCGAGGGCGCCAGCAGCAGCAGCGCCAGCGGGATCTCGCGGAACCGCTTGCGACCGAAGCCCTCGTCGCCGCCCGTGTCGAGGGCGGGCACGCCCTGCATGGTCATGGCGGGCTCACAGCCTCATCCGCCAGCCGCTCGGTCGTCTCGGCGTCGAACAGGTGCACGTGCCCGGTGTCGGCCACCAGCGTCACCGTCGTCCCCTCGGCCGGGGCGGCGAGCGTCCGGGTCGAGGCGGGCGATGACCGGCGTGCCGTCCTCGGCGTCGCACACCAGGCAGCTGCTCGTGGCCCGAGGGACTCGACCACCCGCAGCTTCACGGTGATGCCGGCATCGCCCGCGGCGCCGACGTTCAGGCGCTCGGGGCGGACGCCGACGACGACCTCGCCGGGCAGGGCCCGCCGAGCTGGACGGGTGACGGGAGCGAGCCGCCGGCGCACGGTGATCGGTCCCGCCCTCGACGGTGCCGGGCATGGTGTTCATCGGCGGGTTGCCGATGAAGCGGGCCACGAAGAGGTTGGCCGGCCGGTCGTAGACCTCCGCGGGCGGACCGACCTGCTGGAGGACGCCCTCGTTCATGCACCGCCACCCGGCTTGGCCATGGTCATGGCCTCGACCTGGTCGTGGGTGACGTAGACGAACGGTGGTGCCCAGCCGGCGCTGGAGCTCGACCAGCTCGGCCCGGGTCTGGGTCCGCAGCTTGGCGTCGAGGTTGGACAGCGGCTCGTCCATCAGGAACGCCACCGGGCGCCGCACGATGGCCCGGGCCAGGGCCACCCGCTGGCGCTGGCCGCCGGAGAGCTGGCCGGGCTTGCGTTCCAGCAGCGCCGTCAGCCCGAGCTGGTCGGCGGCCTCCTCGACCATCGGTCGCCCGCTCCTCCTTCGGCACCTTGCGGGGGCGGAGCGGGAACTCGATGTTCGCCCGCACGGTCTTGTGGGGGTAGAGCGCGTAGCTCTGGAACACCATGGCGATGTCCCGGTCCTTGGGCTCGACGTTGTTCACCGGCTCGCCGGCGATGGAGATGACGCCCTCGGTCGGGCTCCTCGAGACCGGCCAGCATCCGCAGCAGCGTCGACTTGCCGCACCCCGACGGGCCGAGGAGGACGAGGAAGTCGCCGTCGTCGACCTGCGAGGCTCGAGGTTGGACACCGCCTCGACGTCGCCGAAGCGCTTGGTGACCCGATCGAAGTCGATCTCCGCCATCGGCCGCGGACCCTAGCGACCCTCGGTGAACAGCGGCCGAACTCCTGCAGACTGCATCGCATGGACCTCCGGATCTTCACCGAGCCCCAGTTCGGGGCCACCTACGGCGACCAGCTCGCGGTCGCCCAGGCGGCCGAGGCGGCGGGCTTCGACGCCTTCTTCCGCTCGGACCACTGGGTCACCTTCGCGGGCGACGGGCTGCCCGGGCCGACCGACTCCTGGGTGACGTTGGGTGCCATCGCCCGCGAGACCGAGCGCATCCGGCTGGGGACGCTGGTGACGTCGATGACGTTCCGCTTTCCCGGCCCGCTCGCCGTGGCCGTCGCCCAGATCGACGAGATGAGCGGCGGTCGGGTCGAGCTCGGCCTCGGAGCCGGGTGGTTCGACGGCGAGCACGACGCCTACGGCATCCCGTTCCCGTCCACCGGCGAGCGCTTCGACCGGCTGGAGGAGCAGCTGGCCGTCATCACGGGCCTCTGGGAGACACCGGTCGGCGAGCGGTTCCAGTACGACGGCCGGCACTACCCGGTGAAGGACTCGCCGGCGCTGCCCAAGCCGGTGCAGTCGCCCCGGGTGCCGATCATCGTCGGGGGCGGCGGGCCCAAGCGCACACCACGGCTGGCCGCCACCTACGCGGACGAGTTCAACCTGCCGTTCTCCCCGATCACGGACTTCGCCCCCGCCAAGGCGCGGGTGACGGCCGCCTGCGAGGCCCGCGACCGGGACCCGGCCACCATGACCTGGTCGGCGGCCCTCACGGTGGCGATGGGGGCCGATGAGGCCGAGTTCGCCCGCCGGGCCGAGGCCATCGGCTGGGACGCCGAGGGCCTGCGCACCGGCCAGCTGGGCGGCACGGTCGAGCAGGTGAAGGAGCGCCTGGGCCAGTGGTCCGAGGCCGGGGCCGAGCGGATCTACCTGCAGGTCCTCGACCTCGCCGACCTCGACCACATCGCCTTCCTCGGCGACGAGCTGGTCGGCCAGGTCTGACTACCTCGTTCTGGCGCCCGATTCGGGCGCTATAGCGCCGAAATCAGGCGCCAGAACGGGTGGGACGACGGGTTCAGACGGGGACGGGCGGGTGTCGAGGGTCAGGCTGATGGCGGCGGACACCAGGCCGAGGGCGGCCAGCGTCCACCACAGCGGGTCGACGTCCTCGACCGGGTCACCGGCCACGAAGCCGCCGACCAGCACGACGGCGATGGCGATGCCGATGGTGCCCGACAGGCGGACGACGGTCTGGACCGCCGCCGCGGCGACGCCGAAGCGCGACTCGGACACGCCGTGGACGGCGGCGCTCTGGAAGTTGGGGAAGACCAGGCCGATGCCGGTGCCGAGCAGGAGCACCCCGGGGAGCCACACCGTGGCGATCTCCGGCTCGGGGCCGATGCCCACGGCCAGCCACACGGCGCCGAGGGCGAAGATCAGGGCGCCGGGCACCATCACCGCGCGGTGCCCGTAACGGTCGGCCAGCCGACCCCCGAGGTAGCTGAACACGGCCGCCGCCGCCGGGCCGGGGGTGACCAGCAGGCCGGCCCGGCCCGTGCTGTAGCCCCAGCCCTCGGTGAGGAAGCGGACCAGCCCGAAGAACATGGCGAAGAACGCCGCCCCGAAGAGCAGGGCCACCAGGTTCGCCCGCCGGAAGAGCGGAGACCGGTAGAGGTCCGGGGCGATCACCGGTGCCGGGTGGTGGGCCGAGCGGCGCACGAGGACCACGGTCGACACCGCCGACACCGCGAAGGCGGCGAGCACACCGGGCGAGGTCCACCCCCAGTCCGGCCCCTCCACCAGCCCCAGCGCCAGCGAGCCCACGGCGAGGACGACCAGCGCCGAACCGAGCAGGTCGGTCATGCCGTGCGACGTCGGGGTCCACGGACTCCACCAGCACGGTCCGCCCCCAGACCAGGACGATCACCGCCATCGGCACGCTGAGCCAGAACGCCCACCGCCAGCCGCCCAGGTCCACCACCAGCGCACCGATCGACGGTCCCGCCGCGGCGGCCACACCCCCGACGGCGCCCCACGTGCCGATGGCCATGGCCCGGCGGTCCTCGGGGAACTCCCGCAGGACGAGGGCCATGGCCGCCGGCGTCATGAGCGCGCCGCCGCAGGCCTGGAAGGCCCGCGTGGCGATGAGCACCTCGGGGTTGGGCGCGGCGCCGCTGAGCAGGCCGCCGAGACCGAAGATCAGGGCGCCGAGCAGGAAGAACCGCCGCCGTCCGTAGAGGTCGGCCAACCGCCCGCCGGGCACCAAGAGGGCGGCGATCACGATGCCGTAGGTGGTCAGGACCCACGACAACTGCGCCGTGGAGGCCTCCGGAAAGGCGTCCTCGATGGACGGGAAGGCCACGAACACGACCGACAGGTCGAGGGCGCCCGCGAACCCGGCCATGCACGCCAGGACCAGGACGACCCAGGCCCGGCGGGGGACGTCAGCGGTGGGCTCGGTGATCGGGCGAGGTTAGGGCGACTCGGCCGTGCCTCGGAGCGGAGGAAGCTTCAGCAGGAGGCCGAGGAGGAAGAGCTCCTCGCCGGGGTTCCGGATGAGGTCGTCGGCCGCCACCTGGATGGCGTCGAGGCCGTCGATCAGCTTCGCCGGCTCGGGGTGGGCGGCCAGCTCGTCCCGGTAGCGGCCGGCCATCGTGGCCAGGCCGAAGCGCAGCTCTTGTCGGCGCAGCGTGCGGACCTGGCGCTTGTGACGGGTCACCAGGTCGGTGACCAGGCTGCGGCGCAGCCCGTAGCGCTCGATGCGCTCCTCCAGCTCGGCCAGCTCATCGGCCTGCTGGGCGTCCAGCGGGGCCTGGGCGGCGTCGATGCGCGAGCGCAGGTCCTCGACCAGGTCGACGACCCGGGCGCCGGTCTCGTTCAGGCGCTCGGGCACGGCCCGCCAGGCGTCGCGCCGGGCGGCCAGTGCCGGATCGGTCGCCAGCAGGCGTGCCCGGTCGAGGTCGCCGGCCGCGGCCTGCGCCGCCTCGGTGGCCCGGTCGGGGTCCACGCCGTCGGCCACCAGGCGCTCGGCGACGGCGACGTCGGGCACCGGGCCGAAGTCGATGCGCACGCAGCGCGAGGCAGTGGTGACCAGCTCCGGTGGGAGCTCGTCGGCGACCACGACGACGATCGTGCGAGGCGGCGGCTCCTCGATCGTCTTCAGGAAGGCCCCGGCGAACTGCTCCATGGTGTGGAACTCGCCGAGCACGACGACCTTGCGCTCCGCTTCGACCGGCGACCGGTTGACCTCGCGGAGTATCGGGCCGAGGTCGTTGTCCTTCTTGTCCAAGTCGACGAGAAGTCGGGCCCCCTCGGGCTCGAACACCACCAGGTCCGGGTGCTTGCCCTCGAGGGCCAAGCGGGCGTGGCGCTCGGCGTCCTCGCCGTCGGCGTCCCGCGAGAAGAGCTCGGCGGCGAAAGCCCGGGCCGCGGCCAGGCGACCGCTGCCCGAGGGACCCAGGAACAGATAGGCGTGCGAGGGTGCCTCGACCGCCGCCCGCAGGTCGGCCACGGCGCGGGGCTGGCCGACGACATCGGCCCACAGGTCCTGGGTCACGGTCACCCGAGGTGCTCCTCGTAGGCGGACCGCACGCGGGCGAACACCTCGTCGATCGTGCCGGATCCGTCGACGACCGCCCAGTCGCCCTGCTCGGCGACAGCTCGCGGTAGCCCGCGGCCACTCGCTGGTGGAAGCCGTCGCCCACCGCCTCCAGCCGGTCCAGGTCCGTGCCCATGCGCTCGGCGGCGACCTCCTCGGCCACCTCGAACAGGATCGTCAGGTCGGGGCGCAGGCCGCCGGTCCCCCAGTCGTTGACGTAGGCCACCTCGTCGACCGGCAGCTGGCGGCCATAGCCCTGGTAGGCCAGCGACGAGGCGATGAAGCGGTCGCAGACCACGTCCTCGCCGGCCTCCAACGCCGGGCGGATGACCTGGGCGACGTGATCGGCCCGACTGGCGGCGTAGAGCAGCACCTCGGACCGCAGGTCCAGCTCGCCGGTCGCCGGATCCAGCACGATCTCCCGCATCCGCTCGCCGGCCGGCGTGCCCCCGGGCTCGCGGGTCAGGCGCGCGCCCACGGCCTCGGCCAACAGCCGGGCCTGGGTGGACTTGCCGCAGCCGTCGCCGCCCTCGAGGGCGATGAACCGCCCCGCCACCGGGTCAGTCGCTCGGGGTCGTGGCCGCCGGCTCGTCGCCGGCTTCGGCCGGCTTCGTGGCTGCCGACTTGCTCGCAGCCGACGAGGGCTTCTTCTTCGCCGCCGGCTTCTTCTTGGCGGCCGGCTTCTTCTTCTTGGGCGGAGCCTTCAGCCGGCGCTCGGCCAGCAGCTCGGCGGCCCGCTCGGGGGTGATGTTCTCGACGGTGTCGCCCTTCCGCAGCGAGGCGTTGGTCTCGCCGTCGGTGACGTAGGGGCCGAAGCGCCCGTCCTTCAGCACCATCGGGCCTGCCGGTCGCCGGGTCGTCGCCCAGCTCCTTCAGCGGGCGGCTTGGCCGCCTGCCGGCCCCGCGTCTTGGGCTGCGGCCAGCAGCGCCAGGCACTCCTCGAGGGTGATCGTGAACAGCTGGTCCTCGTCGGCTCGAGGCTGCGGGTGTCCTTGTCCTTCTTGAGGTACGGGCCGTAGCGGCCGTTCTGCGCGGTGATCTCCTCGCCGTCGGCCGGGTCCGCCCCGACGCTCCGGGGCAGCGACAGCAGCTGCAGCGCCTCGTCGAGCGGTCAGCGTGTCGAGCGTCATCGTCTGGAACAGCGAGGCCGTCTTCGGCTTGCCGTCGACCTCGTCGGTCTCGAGGTCGCCGAGCTGGACGTAGGGGCCGAAGCGGCCCGCCTTGGCCAGCACGCTGAGGCCGGTCTCGGGGTCCTGGCCGAGCACCCGGTCGTCGCTTGGGCGCCTCCAGGAGCTCGACCGCCCTCGCCGGGGTCAGCTCGTCGGGCGGCGAGGTCCTCGGGGATGCGACGCGGTGTCCTCGCCCCGCTGCAGGTAGGGCCCGTAGCGGCCGGCGCGGGCCACGATCGTCGACGCCCGTCGGCGTCGGCGCCGATGGGGATGGAGTTGATCTCCCGGGCGTCGATCTCGTCGAGGCGGTCGGAGACCATCGCCTTGAGCGCCGGCGCCGTCGCCGTCCTTGCCGCCCTCGCCGAAGTAGAAGCGGCTGCAGCCACGGGACCTGCTCCTCGGTCGCCGCTGGCGATCTCGTCGAGCTCGTCCTCCATCCGGGCGGTGAAGGCGTAGTCGACGAGGTCCGGGAAGTGCTGCTCGAGCAGCGTGATGACGGCGAAGGCGGTGAAGCGACGGCACGAGGGCCGAGCCCTTCTTCCACACGTAGCCCGCGGTCCTGGATCGTGCCGATGATCGAGGCGTAGGTCGACGGCCGGCCGACGCCGAGCTCCTCCATGCGCCGTGACCAGCGAGGCCTCGGTGAAGCGGGCCGGCGGCTGGGTCTCGTGGCCCTTGGCCTCGATGCTGCGCGCGTGTCGAGCCGGTCGCCCTCGGCCATGTCGGGCAGGATCCGCTCCTGGTCCTCGAGGTCGCCCTCGGGGTCGTCGGAGCCCTCCACGTAGGCCCGCAGGAAGCCGGGGAGGTGGATGGTCTTGCCCGCTGGCGGCGAACTCGGCGTCGCGCCCGTCGGACGCGGTGGCGCCCAGGCGGACCGGGACCGACTCGCCCCGGGCGTCGGTCATCTGCGAGGCGACCGTGCGCTGCCAGATCAGCTCGTAGAGCCGGAGCTCGTCGGCGCCGAGCTCGCCCGGCACCTCCTCGGGCGCGCGGAAGCGGTCGCCGGCGGGGCGGATGGCCTCGTGGGCCTCCTGGGCGTTCTTGACCTTGCTGGTGTAGTGGCGGGGCGCGTCGGGCAGGTAGTCCGTCGCCGTACTGCTCCAGGATCTGGCTGCGGGCGGCGGACAGGGCGGTCTCCGACAGCGTCGTGCTGTCGGTCCGCATGTAGGTGATGTAGCCGTTCTCGTAGAGGCGCTGGGCCACCGCCATCGTGCGGGCGCGAGCCGAAGCGCAGCTTGCGCCCCGCCTCCTGCTGGAGGGTCGAGGTCATGAACGGGGCGTAGGGCTTGCGGGTGTACGGCTTGCGACTCGACCGAGCGCACGGTGACCGGCGCGTCCGCGAGCGCCGTCGGCCAGGCCGCTGGGCCCCGGCCTCGTCGAGCAGGGCGACGTCGCCCTGGCAGCTGACCGTCCTCGTCGAAGTCCTTGCCGGTGGCCAGCCGGGTGCCGTCGACGGCGACGAGGGTGGCGCCGAAGTCGGCCTGCGGGCGTGCCGCCGGCGAACACGGCCTCGAGGTCCCAGTAGGAGGCGACCGGAACCGCATGCGGGCCCGCTCGCGCTCGACCACGATGCGGGTGGCCACGCTCTGGACCCGCCCGGCCGACAGCCCGGGCTGCACCTTCTTCCAGAGGACGGGGGTGACCTCGTAGCCGTAGAGGCGGTCGAGGATGCGGCGGGCCTCCTGGGCGTCGACCAGGCGGCGGTCGATGTCGCGGGGCTCGTCGATGGCCCGCTGGATGGCCTCGGGGGTGATCTCGTGGAACACCATCCGCCGCACCGGCATGCCCGACGGGGGGTTCAGCACCTCGAGCAGGTGCCAGGCGATGGCCTCGCCCTCGCGGTCCTCATCCGTCGCGAGGTAGAGCTCGTCGGCGTCCTTCAGCTTCTTGCGAGGTTGGCGACCTGACGTCCTTCTTGCCCTTGGTGACCACGTAGAGCGGCTTGAAGTCGTTGTCGATGTCGACGCCGAGGCGGGCCCAGGGCTCGCCCTTGTAGGCGGCGGGCACGTCGGCGGCGTTCTGCGGGCAGGTCGCGGATGTGGCCGACGGACGACTCGACGACGTAGTCCGTTGCCGAGGATAGCCCGCGATGGTCTTGGCCTTCGCGGGGGTCTCGACGATGACGAGGGCGTTGGCCACGGCGCGGAGGGTACGGGCATGGACACGCTTCGTGTCAACACCCTCTCAGCGGGAGTGGATGCTCCCGCCGTCCACCAGGTAGGCCTGACCGCTCACCTGACGGGCCTTGTCGGAGCCAGCCAGACCACCGCTTCGGCGATGTCGTCGGGCTGGAGGAGGTCCCCGGCGGGCACCGACGAGGCCATCAGCTTGCGCAGGTTGGGGTCGTCGCCGATGAAGTCGAGCAGCATCGGCGTCTCCGTCGGGCCGGGCAGGACGGCGTTCACCCGGATGCCGTGGACGGCGTACTCGGTGGCCGCGGTGCGGGTCAGGCCGAGCACACCGTGCTTGGCGGCGACGTAGTGGGGCAGGCCGGGGAAGCCGAAGACGCCGGCCCCCGACGAGGTGTTGACGATGGCCCCGCCGCCGCCCCGCTCGACCATGTGGGCCAGCTCGTGCTTCATGCAGAGGAAGACGCTGGTCAGGTTCACCGCCAGCATCCGGTCCCACACGTCCTTCTCCAGCTCGTGGAAGGTCGTCATGAACCCGGTGATGCCGGCGTTGTTGAAGGCGGTGTCGAGCCGGCCGTGGTCGACGACGACCTTGTCGATCACCGCCTGCACCGTGTCCTCCTCGGCCAGGTCGGCGTTCACCCACTCGGCCTCCGCGCCGGCCGCCCGGACGGCGTCGACGGTCTCGGAGGCGTCCTTCACGTCGGCGATGACGACGACCTCCGCCCCGTCCCTGGCGAACAGCCGGGCCGCCGACGCCCCGATGCCCCCCGCCCCGCCCGTCACCAGCACCGCTGCGCCCTCGACCGTCATGGCCGGACCCTAGATCCCGTTCTGGTGGCAGCCCTGTGTCGTGGACAACACGTCGCTGCCACCAGAACGGAAAAGGGGCGAGGAGTAGGTTCGGCCGCTGTGGACTTCGAACCGAGCGCCAAGTGCAGGGAGCTGTCCGAGCGTCTCGAGGCCTTCATGGACGAGAAGGTGTTCGCCGCCGAGCCCGTGTGGGTCGAGCAGATGGCCGACTCGGGGGACCCGCACCACCACGCCCCGATCGTCGAGGACCTGAAGGCCGAAGCGAAGTCCCGCGGGCCTGTGGAACCTGTTCCTCCCCCACGCCACCGAGTGGACCGAGGGGCTGTCGAACCTGGACTACGCCCCGCTGGCCGAGATCAGCGGCCGCAGCCACCTGGCCCCCGAGGCCCTGAACTGCGCCGCCCCCGACACCGGGAACATGGAGGTGCTGACGATGTTCGGCACCGACGAGCAGAAGGAGCAGTGGCTCCGACCGCTGCTGGAGGGCGAGATCCGGTCCTGCTTCGCCATGACCGAGCCCGACGTGCGCCAGCTCCGACGCCACCAACATCGCCCTGCGCATCGACACCGACGGCGACGACTACGTCCTCAACGGCCGCAAGTGGTGGATCTCGGGGGCGGCCCGGGAGCGCTGCAAGATCGCCATCGTCATGGGCAAGACCGACCCCGACGCCCCCCGCCACCTCCAGCAGAGCCAGGTGCTGGTGCCCATGGACACGCCGGGCCTGACCGTCGTGCGGGACCTGACCGTGTTCGGCTACACGGACCAGGAGGGCCACTGCGAGCTGCTGTTCGAGGACGTGCGGGTGCCCCGCACCAACCTCATCGGCGAGCAGGGCGGCGGCTTCGCCATCGCCCAGGCCCGCCTCGGCCCCGGTCGCATCCACCACTGCATGCGGGCCATCGGCGTGGCCGAGCGGGCGCTGGAGGCCATGTGCCGCCGGGTCACGTCACGGACCGCGTTCGGCAAGCAGCTGTCCGAGCAGGGCGTGATCCAGGAGTGGATCGCCGACTCCCGCATGGAGATCGAGCAGGCCCGACTCCTCGTCCTGAAGACGGCCTGGCTCATGGACACCGTCGGCAACAAGGGCGCCCGCATCGAGATCAGCGCCATCAAGGTCGGCGTCCCCAACATGGCGCTGCGCGTGGTCGACCGGGCCATCCAGGCCCACGGCGCCGGCGGCATCGGCCCCGACTTCGGCCTCAGCTCGATGTACGCGCACCTGCGCACCCTGCGCCTGGCCGACGGGCCTGACGAGGTGCACCGGATGCAGCTCGCCCGCGCGAGCTGCGGAAGTACGAGGATTAGCTCGAGCCGGCTACCCGGGAAAGCCGCCGGCGTCTCCCTTGCTGCGGTGGGGGCCAAGTCCTCGCGGCGGAAGACACCGGCGTGTTCCCCTCGCGGTAGGAGCGGTCAGACGCGGCGGCGGCCGCGGAACAGGTAGCTGGCCACGGCCAGGATCAGGAGGACGACGAGGATGGTGAGAAGGATGCCCATGGGCTCCCCCTACCCCGTGACGTCGCTCACCAACCAGAGGGACACCCGCCCGTCCCGCACCTCGGCCCGCCAACGCGCCGGTCGAGGACGACCTCAGTCGAGGGCACCGGGGTGAAGAGCACGACGCGGACGATGGTGCCCTCGTCCTTCACCAGGAACTGCACGTCGTCGGCGAGGGCGCGGACCAGCGGGATGCCGAGGCCCCGCTCGTGCTCGAGACGGGCAGGGTCCGAGGCCTTGGGAAGGCTCGACAGTCCGTCGGGGTCGAAGCCGCCACCGTGGTCCTCGATCTCGATGGTCACCCGGTCCGGCGTCGAGGTCGCAGCGGATGGTCAGCGGATCGGAGCGCTGGAGGCGCTGCTGGGACTCGATGGCGTTGGCGCACAGCTCGGACACGGCGAGGCGCAGGTCCGACACCCGGGACGGGCGAGAACGACGGGTCGACCGAGGCGGCGGCGCTGACCACGACCCGGGCGAGGTCGAGGTACTCCAAGGTGGGCGGGATCTCGAGCTCGACGACCTCGCCCACCGGACTCACCCGGGCGTTCCGGCGAGCGCGTCGTCGACGGAGGGGGCGACGAGGAACGCCTGGTCGAGTCGGGTGATGGACAGCACCTTGGCCACGTGGTCGCTGGGGCCGACGAGGCGGAGGTCGCCGTCGTGGGCCCGGGCCCGCTTCATGCCGCTGACCAGCGCCCCGAGGCCCATGGAGTCGATGAAGGTGAGCCCCGACATGTCGACGACCACTCGGGGTGGTCCTTCGGTGATGAGCTGCACGAGCCGATCCCGCAGGCGGGGGGCGGTGGCGACGTCGATCTCGCCGGCCAGCGTGAGGACCTGCCACCCGTCACGCTCCGTGAGCGTCACCTCCTCGTACCGGCTCATGTGACAAGCGTAGGACGCCCATCGTCACCGTTCCGTAACGGTCGAAATCCAGGGACGTAACTCCGCCCCTGTAGTTACGTCACTGGGACCCGTAACATCGCGACATGGCGCTCGCGCCGGTGACCCCCATCGCACCTCCAGAGCTGGCCGACCTCGTCGCGGGTCGCGGTCTGGTCCACCTCGAGCGCCTGCCGCCCCGGCCCGCCCGATTCGGCGAGCTGGCGAAGCCGCTGCCCGACCTCGTGTGGGAGCGGCTGGGCGTCGAACGGCTGTGGGCGCACCAGGCCGAGGCCATCGACGCCGTCCGGGCCGGGACGGTCGGTGGTCCTGGCCACGGGCACGGCATCGGGCAAGTCCCTCTGCTACCAGGCCCCGATCGCCGAAGCGGCCGTGGCCCCCGTGCGCCCCAGCACCGCGCTGTGCATCTTCCCGACCAAGGCGTTGGCCCAGGACCAGGCCCGGGCCCTGTTCAAGCTGGACCTGCCCGGCCTGGTGCCCGCCACCTACGACGGCGACTGCTCGACCGAGGAGCGGGCGTGGGCCCGGGCCAAGGCCACCGTCCTGCTCACCAACCCGGAGATGCTGCACTCGGCGCTGCTCCCCCACCACGCCAAGTGGTCCACGTACCTGGCCCGGCTGGAACACGTGGTCGTGGACGAGCTCCACGTCCTGCGGGGCATCTTCGGCACCCACGTCGCCCACCTGCTGCGGCGCCTGCGGCGGGTCTGCAACCTCTACGGCTCCGACCCGACCTTCGTCTTCTGCTCGGCGACCATCGGCCAGCCCGGACGCCTGGCCACCGAGCTCTGCGGCCTGCCCGTCCGGAGGTCACCGACGACGCCTCGCCGAAGGGTGAGCGCCTGTTCGCCCTCTGGAATCCCGCCGTCGACGACGAGGTGGACATCGACCTGACCGCGGTGGACGACACCGACGTGCCCGCCACCGATCGTGACGACGGGCGGGAGCCGAGCGGCTCGAAGCGGTCGACCAACCGCGAGACGGCCGACATGGTCGCCCGCCTCGTGCGGGAGGGTCACCGGACCATCGCCTTCTGCCGCAGCCGCCGGGGTGCCGAGGTGGTGGCCGCCGAGATCCAGCGGCGCCTCCCCCAGGAGCTGCGGTCGGCCGTGGCCGCCTACCGGGGCGGCTACCTGGCGGCCGAGCGGCGGGAGATCGAGTCCGACCTGTTCGACGGTCGGCTGCGGGCCGTCGTGGCCACGACGGCGCTGGAGCTGGGCATCGACGTCGGCGGGCTGGACGCCTGCGTGCTCAACGGCTTCCCCGGCACCATCGCCTCGCTGTGGCAGCAGGCCGGCCGAGCCGGGCGCGAGGGCCAGGAGTCGGTCGCCGTGCTGGTCGCCGGCAACGACCAGCTGGACCAGTGGCTCATGGCCAACCCGCAGGAGGTCTTCACCCGACCGCCCGAGCCCGCCGTGATCAACCCCGCCAACCCCTACGTCCTCCTCCCCCACCTGGCCTGCGCCGCCTACGAGCGCCCGCTGACCCCCGACGACGAACGCTGGTGGGGCGACCTGCTGGAGGAGGGCGTGCGCCGCCTGGTCATCGACGACCAGCTCCGCCTGCGACCCCGACGCGATTCGGTGGCCGCCGTGTGGTCGGGCTCGGGCTGGCCCGCGCACGGCGTCGGACTGCGCAGCGGCTTCGCCAGCGAGGTGCGCATCGTGTCGACCGACGACGAGCTGGTCGGCACCGTCGACCTCGGCCGGGCCCCCAGCCAGGTCCACCCCGGCGCCATCTACCTGCACCAGGGTCGGCACTGGAAGGTCGTGTCGCTGGACCTCGACGCCCGCCGGGCCGTCATCGAGCCCCACGACGGCGGCGAGTGGACCCAGCCCCGCACCGAGACCCACGTCCGCATCGCCGAGATCGAGCAGCAGCGCAGCGTCGGCCGATCGTGCCTCGGCCTCGGCTCGATCGAGGTCAGCAGCCAGGTCGTCGCCTACCGGCGACGGGACGCCGCCACCGGCGAGAACCTGGGCACCGAGGAGCTGGACCTGCCCGTACAGCACCTGTCGACCCGGGCCGTCTGGTACACGATCGACCCCGCCGTGCTGGCCGCCGCCGAGGTCGGCCCCGCCGACGGCCCCGGCACCCTGCACGCCGTCGAGCACTGCGCCATCGGCATGCTGCCCCTCTTCACCATCTGTGATCGGTGGGACGTCGGGCGGCGTCTCGACCATGTACCAGACCGACACCGGCCTGCCGACCATCGCCATCTACGACGGCTACCCCGGCGGCGCCGGCATCGCCGACCTCGGCTACGAGGCCGCCGATCGCCACCTCCACACCACGCTCGGCGCCCTCCGCTCCTGTGACTGCCCCGACGGCTGCCCGTCCTGCGTCCAGTCGCCCAAGTGCGGCAACTTCAACGAGCCCCTCGACAAGGCGGGCGCCATCCGCCTGCTGGCGACGATCCTCAACGACTGACCGACGCCGGGTCGAGGCGGATGCCCATGACCTCGGCGATCCGAGCGAGATCTCGATCCGCGGTCAGCAGGACGACGTCGTTGCGGAGCACAACGGTGGCGATCATGCAGTCGACCGTGCCGCGCGGCGTCACGCCGTCGCGCCGACAGGCCCGGAAGATGCGCGACGCGCCTTCGAAGTCGGTCGCGGTCACGAACGGCAGCCAGGCGAACGAGCGGAGGAAGCGGCGCCGAGCCTCGACTCCGACCCCCGACTGCTCGCCGTTGAGCAGCTCCATCTCGACGGGTTCGGTCACTGCGACCTCGCCCCCGTTCGCGACGAGGTCGATCATGCGATGGTCAACCTGGCTCAGCGTCCCCCGCAGGTACTCGATCCAGGCGGATGAGTCCGGAAGGATCAGCGGAGCCGCGGCGGACTCGGGGGCTTGCCTTCGTGATCGGGGGAGGAGCCGTGCATGGCCAGCTTCTCCTCGCGGGTCATCGGCTGGCCCGCGAGGCTCTGGAGCGCGAGGTCGACCGCCTCGGTCTTCGTGCGCAAGCCGTACATCTCCATGACCCGACGGACCGCCCACTCGTCGATCTCGATGTTGGTCCGGATCCGGCCCATACACCAATCGTACACCTCGGCTCACTCGACCCGCATGGTCGCCTCGGCGGTGAGCAGCCGGTCGCCGAGGAGGTTGCCGACCAGCGGTACCGCGGTGGGTGAGCGGTAGCGGACGGTCACGGTCAGGCGCCCGCCGGGCTCGGTGGAGCCGGAGAGCTCGACGGTCAGACGGCTCGGGTCCAAGCGGGCGGCGCTGGTGGCGCCCTCGCGGGCGGCGTCCTCGGTGGGGTCGACGGCCGCGGCCCGGGCAGCTTCCCGGGCGGCGTGGGTCACCAGGACCTGGTCGCGGACGACGAGGCCGACCTGGACGACGGCCAGGAGCATGGTGGCCAGCAGCGGCAGCAGGAGGGCGACCTCGACCGTGGCCTGGCCGCCCTCCCGACGCCGGGTCACGGGATCTTGTCGAGGATGCTGTCCAGCACGCCGTCGAGCAGTCGCCCGATCTTGTTGGTGTCGCCGGCCCAAGCCACGACGAGCAGGGCGATGGCCGCCACGCCGACGAGCACGAGGGCGTACTCGGCGGTGGTCTGGCCCCGCTCGCTTCGGTAGCGAACAGAGCGGGTCTGGATCCTGACGAGGGTTCGGAGCAACACGATGACCTCCAGGGGGAGGTGGTTCAGGGGGGAAGGTCGGGCAGGGACCCCACGAGAAGGGGCACCACCGTGAGGAAGCCGAAGGCGGGGAGCACGCAGAGCACGAGTGGGAACAGGAGGAGGACGGGGACCCGGCGGGCCCGCTCCTCGCCACGGCGCCGGCGCTCCAGACGGGCCTCGTGGGCGACCCGGTCGAGGCTGTCGCCCAGCGGCACGCCGTAGCGCTCCGACGCCAGGAGCACGTCGACCAGGGGACGGGCGGGCGGACCGAGGTCCTCGGCCGCCTCCTCCAGCACGTCCGCCGTCGTCCGGCCGTGCTCGATCCCTGCGGTCGCCGTCGTCAGCGCCTCGCCGACCGGTCCGGGCGCCCAACGTGCCGCCAGGCCGACGGCCAGCGGCACGGTCAGCCCGCCGGCGACGGACAGAGCGAGCAGGTCCGCGGCCTCGGGCACGGCGTCAACCACCGCCCACCGGCGCCGGGCCGCTTCGCGCCGAGCGACCCAGCGTGGCCACCCGTGCACGGCGGCGAGCAGCCCGAGCCCGACGACCGGTGACACGGCGACGGTCAGGAGGCCGGCGACGCCGACCGCCAGCAGTCGTCGGTCGCCCCGCCGTCGCGGCGCAGCCGCGACCCGCCGACGACCGGGTCGGGCCGGCCAGACCAGGACGAGCCCCACGGCGACGGCGGCCAGCGGGATCACGCCGACGCTCCGGGCGATCCGGGTCATCCACCACGCCCCGAAGCCGTCCAGGGCGAGCCCGATGGCGAGGCAGGCGAGGCCCGCCGGCGTACGGAGCAGGAAGGCGGCCGTGCGCTCGTCGCCCAGCACGCCGAGCACGGCGAAGGCGACCGGGGCGACCGTCACGACGACCGCCGACGTACGGGCCTGGGTGGCGAGGGCCCGCACCTCGCGATCGACCTCGGCCCGTTCCCGCAACGTGGCTGCCACCCCGTCGACAGCACGGGCGGGCGTCCCGCCGGAGGTCACCGCCACGGTGAGGGTGCCGACGACGAGGCGCACGCCGGGCAGTGGGCGACGCTCGACCCACCGGCCGAGGGCGTCGACCAGCGGCACACCCCGCTCGGTCTCCCGGAGCACCTCGCCCAACTCACCGGCGGCGACGGTGCCCGTCGTCGTCGCCTCGCGCAGCGCGGTGGGGATCGACGCCCCCGACCGCAGCGACCGGGCCACCGCTTCCAGCACACCGGGGAGCTCGCGCTCGACGCGCTGGTCCCGTCGCCCTGACCGCGCGCCCAGCGCCAGGGGCGGCCCGACGACCGCAATCACGGCGCCGAGGCCGGCGAGGACGACACCCCCGCCGACGAACCCGAGCCCGATCGCGGCGACGATCGCGCCGCACCATCGGACCGCCGCGCCCTCGACGGCGACGTCGGCCTCCTCCAGCAGAGGCGCCAGCCACCGGGTCACCGGCCCGGCCCGCGCCCGCTCGACCACCGGCAGGGGCTGGACCCGAGCCCGCCGACCCAGCCCCAGCACGACCAGCGCGGTGACCAGCACGGCAGTCATCGGGGCGGCCTCACCGGCTCGGCGACGGCCCCGGACGCGTCGGCCAACACCCGCCCCTCGCCCGTCGGGGAGGCGGCGGGCTCCCAGACCTGCACCACGCCCCGCTGGCCGTCCGGGTGGCGGGCGACCTGGACGACGAGGTCGACCGCCGACCGGAACTGCTCCCGGACCGCGGTCAGAGGCAGCGGCAGCTCGGCCATGAGGGCGAGCGTGGCGAGGCGGTCCATGGCGTCGGCCGGGCTGTTGGCGTGGCAGGTGGCCAGCGAGCCGGCGTGGCCGGTGTTCATGGCCATGGCCAGATCGAGGCTCTCCGGCGCCCCGCACCTCGCCGACCACGATCCGGTCCGGACGCATGCGCAGGGCGTTGCGCACGAGGTCGCGGATGGTCGCCGCGCCGACCCGCTCGGCGTTGGCGGGCCGGGCCTCGAGCCGCACGACGTGGTCGCCCGGCAGCGAGAGCTCGGCCACGTCCTCGACGGTCAGGATCCGCTCGCCCGTCGGGATCAGGGCCGCCAGCGCGTTGAGCAGGGTGGTCTTCCCCGCCCCGGATCCTCCGGACACGACGACGTTGGCCCGGCGGACCACGGCGCCGGCGAGCAGGCCCTCGACCCCCGGTGGGCACACGTCGGCCAGCCCGATCGTGCGGGCGCCGAAGCGCCGGATCGTGAGGTAGGGACCGTCGACGGCGAGTGGGAGGCAGGGCGACGTTGACCCGCGACCCGTCGGGCAGGCGGGCGTCGACCAGCGGCGCCGTTCGGTCCGCCCGCAGCCCGAGGGGCGCCACCACGCGCTCGACCACGTGCTCGATGGTCGAGCGGTCCAGGACCAGCGGGGTCACCGACAGCCGGCCCTCCCGCTCGACCCAGACGGGGCCCGGCCCGTTGACCATCACCTCGGTGACCTCGGGGTCGGCCAGCAGCGGCTCCAGCGGGCCGAGCCCCCGCATGCGGGCCTCGACCCGGTCGGCCAGGCCCGACCGCTCGGCGCCGGTCAGGAGCGGCGCCTCCCGGGCCAGCGCCCGGTCGACGGAGTCCTCGACGCCGAGCAGCCGGCGATGCACGCGGTCCTCCAGTCGTCAGGCGGCACGGCGCAGCGCCCGTTCCAGCCCCCGGGGCAGACGGCTGGCCAGCAGCCCGGCGTCGACGGCACGGGCGACGGCGGGGTCGAGGGCGACCTCGGCCCGCACGGGGGCGCCGACGACCTTCTCGACGTCGTCGCGGTCGAGCGCCCGGCCGGGCTCGGTGATCAACACCACGCCGGAGGGCCGCAGCGGCGGGTCGGCGGCCCGGCGCAGCGCCAGGTAGCAGGCGCGGGTGACGAGCAGCGAGTGAGTGGACCGAGCGGCGACCACCGAGCGGGCCGGCTCCCGACCGTCGAGCACCCCGCAGTCGACGATCACCGACCGGCCCGGGTCGAGGGCGGCGACGAAGGCCTCGACCCGCGGTCCGGGGCCGACGTCGCCCGTCCCGCGGGGGAGGACGCCGAGGCCGGGAGGCGCGGACAGCTCGATGCGGCCGAGGCCGTCGGCGGGGACGTCGGTGCCGGCAGCCAGCCAGTCGGTCAGGCCGGGGCCGGTCGGGCTCGGGTAGGCCGAGAGCGGCAGGCAGGTCGCCGGCGAGGTCGACCAACAGGACGTCGTGCGCCGGCGCGGTGGAGGGTGAGGCCGAGGGCGGCGGTGACCACGGTGGTCCCCACGCCGCCCTTCAGGGCCCAGCAGGACAGGTGCACGGGACATCCCCCGGATGCGGTGACGGGCGGGGGAAGCGCCGACCGGAACTGCACGCTACGAGCGTGACGATCTTCACCCACAACGGGCCGACGTCGTTCCTAGGGTGGCCGCTCGTGGAGGCCGCCTTCTTCGACCTGGACAAGACGGTCATCGCCCGGGCGTCGATGGTGGCGTTCGGCAAGCCGCTCTACCGGGCCGGCCTCCTGAGCCGCTGGCTGCTGCTCCGGGCCCTCTACGGCCAGCTCGTCTACCTCTACCTCGGGCGCGGACGAGGCCCGCATGGCCAAGATGCGGGAGGCGGCCCTCCGGGTGACCGTCGGCTGGTCCCGGGACCACATCCGGTCGCTGGTGCGGGAGACCCTCGAGGAGGTGATCGAGCCGATCATCTTCGACGAGGCCCTCGACCTCATCCGTCACCACCAGGCCGCAGGGCCGGAAGGTCTTCATCGTCTCGGCCTCACCCGAGGAGATCGTCGACCCCCTGGCCGAGTACCTCGGCGTCGACGACGTCATCGCCACCCGCCCGAAGGTCGACGAGCACGGCCGCTACTCCGGCGACGTCGACTTCTACTCGTACGGGCCGTCGAAGGTCGACCGCGATGGAGGAGGTGGCCGAGCGCGACGGCATCGACCTCGCGGCGTCCTACGCCTACTCCGACTCGATCACCGACGAGCCGATGCTGTCAGCCGTCGGCCACCCCGTCGCCGTGAACCCGGACCGGGCGCTGGCGCGGATCGCCGCCGAGCGGGAGCTGGGAGGTCCGCATCTTCGAGCGCCCGGTGCGCATGCGGGAGCGGGTGTCGATGCCGACGCCCGGCCGGACCGCGGCCATCAGCGGAGGCCTCGCCGCCATCGTCGCCGGCGTGGTGGTGTTCTGGGTGCTGCGTCACCGGCCGGCACCGAGCCGTCGGGAGCTCCTGCTCGGCGCCGTGCTGGCCCAGACGCGACGAACGGCCCGACCCTGGGGCCGAGCCGCTCAGCGCCGGCGCTGATGTATCAGGCTTCCTGGAGCTTCTTCGCGACGACCACGCCGAGAACCACCACGACCAGGAGCAGTAGCAGCTTCTTCATGGTCGCAGCCTAGGGGACGGTTCCCCGGCTGTCCTCCGGGCTTCGCGAGAACGTCTCGAGGGCGAGGCCGACGACCGCCAAAACAGACGAACACCGGGTCCAGGGAGTTGGACCCGGTGCCGGAGATCTCAGGGACGGCCTGGGAACCCGCGCCGACGTTCGTCCGGCTGACACCCAGCGCCGTCCGTCCGCCATTGCGTCGTCTTGGACGCAGTGTGGACCATGCCGGTAAACGTCCGGTAAAGGCCACCCGGAGGGCGGGGAGCACGCACGAGACGCGCCCCAACGCCGCTGCAACGGTGGTGCAACCGGGCCGGTGCACGGTGTCCTCGATGCACGGCCTCCAGCCCCCTTCTCCCCTGATCAACGTCCTCGGGACCTTCGAGTGGTGCGGGAACCCCGGCGGACGCCTCTCGCCCCGCCAGCGCATCGTGGTGTCTGCGCTGGTGCTGGGCGAGGGGCTCGAAGTGGACACGACCACGCTCATCGAGCGCGTGTGGGGCGACAACCCGCCGCCCACGGCTCGCAAGGCCCTGCAGGTCCACATCGTGGCCGTGCGCAACGTGCTGGGCGCCGAGCGGGTGGCGACCACCAGCCGCGGCTACCGGCTGGTGGCCGAGACCCACGAGGTCGACGCCTGGTACTTCGAGGAGCTGGTGCGGTCCGCGCTGCGATCCCCCGAGCTGTTCGGTGACGGGCTGGCCGCTGCCCTGTCGCTGTGGCGGGGCACCCCCTACCCGGACCTCGACGCCCGGGCGGCGGCGGGGACCCGGGTCCGGCTCGAGGAGCTGCGGGCCGTCGCCATCGACCGGCGGGCCGAGCTCCTCCTGGAGCAGGGAGCGGTCGGTGACGCCGTCCGCGTCCTCGAGCCGGCCACTCACGACGATCCCCTCAGAGAGCGACGGTGGGCCCTGCTCATGGTCGCTCTCCATCGGGCCGGCCGGCGGGTCGAGAGCCTGCGGGCCTACCAGCGAGCGCGGGATGGGCTCGCTCAGGCCGCAGGCCTCGAGCCCGGCCGGCTCCTCCGGGTGGTGGAAAGGCTCGTCCTGGACGACGATCCTCGTTTGTGGATCCGCGACGTCCTCGACGACCCCGAGACCCTGGCGAACCTGGGCACGATCGACACGCCGAGCGAACCGGCCGCCGCGCTGCGGTGAGCCCCGCGTCCGGGGACGACGGTCTCCGGGTCGTGGTCGTGGGCGGTGGCCTGGCCGGGATGGTCGCTGCCCTCCGACTCGGGCAGCAGGGCGTCGGGGTCGACCTGTACGAGGCGACGGATCGCCTGGGGGGCAAGTCCGGCTCCGAGCAGCGCAGCCACGGGTGGTCGGACCACGGGTACCACGTGTTCCCCGCCTGGTACCACAACCTCTGGGCACTGGTCGACGAGCTCGGGATCCGAGACCACTTCGTTCCCCGCAAGAAGTTCTTCCGACTTCCGCGGAACGGCACCCCGAAGCACGCGGTGATGTGGCCGCGCACGATCCTCAGCGCCATCGACCTGGTCAGCCGGCGCCAGCGATACCTGGAGGAGCTCAGCCTCTCCGGCTTCCTTCGCAGCCGCTGGTACAACGGCCTCGAGACCGGCGGGGAGCTGCGGGACATCTCCCTCAAGGGCCTCGGCAACCCCGCCTGGGACGTGTCGTCGCTGACCACGCGCCAGAACATGCGGCTGTGGCTCAAGGTGCTGTGGAAGCCCAACTGGACCGCGGTCGACGGCAGCCTGCAGGAGCGCTTCATCGGGCCCATCGAGCGGGCACTGGACGATGTCGGGGTGAGCGTGCACCGGAACGCTCCGCTGCGTCGCATCGACGTCGAGGGCCGAGGCGACGGCTTGACGATCACGGCCCTGCACGTGGACCACGGCGAGCCGGTCGACACGCGGGACCGGCCCGTCGTCCTGGCCATCCCCCACGGCCGCCTCCACCCGCTGCTCCTCCCCCACCTGAACGATCTGCCGACCGCCGTCCAGGACATCGGCTACCTGCGCTCGCAGCCGATGGTCGCCTTCGACGTGCACCTCACCTGCCCCGTCGACGGCCTGCCCCGCGACGGCCACGTGATCCTCGACGGGTCCCGATTCCACCTGACGCTGCTCGACATCCGCGACCTGTGGGGCAGCCGTCTGCCGGGCCACCACACCCATCCTGTCCTGCAGCTCGTGGCGGCCGACACGAGGAGCATCGACGGCACCAGTGCCGACGACATGGAGGCCGCGCTCGTGGCCGACCTCCGCAGCTTCCTCCCCTCCCTCGGCGACGAGGACATCGGCGGAGTGGTGCTCCACGACAACAAGGACGTGCCCCTGTTCATGAACGACGTGGGCACGGACCGCCGTCGGCCACTCAGCACCCGGGCCTACGGCACGAACCTGCACCTGGCCGGCGACTGGTGCCACACCCCGGTCGACCTCGCCTGCATGGAGGGGGCACTGGTCAGCGGCAGCCAAGCAGCCCACGCGATCCTGGCCAGCCGCGGCAAGGCCGCGGCCCCGGAGCTGAAGCTCCCGTCCGAGCAGGCCAGCGTCGGCGCCTGGGCGCTGAGGTTCGTGCTGGCCCCGATCCTCTGGCTCTTCGGCCAGCCCGTCGACCTCTACCGCTGGCTGCGCCGCCGAGCGGGCTGAGGCAGGAAGCCGACGTCAGCGTCGGCGTGCAGCAGGTCGAGCTGCGCCCGGAGCCGGTCGTCGGCGTCTTGGTCCCGCAGCGAGGGGACGTCGTCATCGGCAAGGCGGTCGTTGAGCTCCGACATGAAGTTGCGGTGCAGCCCGGCGAGCTTCCGGCGGACCGGCCTGCGGAGCCACCGGCCCCACCTGCCCGGGTTCCGCCAGACCCATCGCACCGCGCCCTGCACCCACCCGACGTCGACGCGACGAAGGCCGAGGGTGTCCGCCCACCGGTCGGTGAGGTAGAGGCGCATCGACCCGTCGACCACGTGGTCCGCAAAGCGGTGCGGCATCAGCTCGCGCACGACCCCGACGAGCTTGCGTGCGAGCAGACGACCGTCGGCGCTCTCGTGGAACTCCTCGGCCTGGATCTCCTCGAAGCAGGCCCGAGCCTCGGCCTCCTCCATCGGCAGGAGGCCCTCCCCGAGCACCTCGGGGGGCACGACGCCGAGCAGGTGGCCCACCACGTTCCAGAGGTGCACCCAGGCGACCCGATCGTCGTCGCTCACCTCGATGTCGCTCCGGTCCAGCACGTCCAGCGAGGTGATGGCGAAGCACCAGAGCGTCCCGAGGAGCTGGAGCTGGTTGACGGCTCGGCCGTCGTCGATGCCATCCCACTCGCCCTGCTCGACCACCCGTCGCACCACGGCGTGCAGAAGGCGTAGTCGACGCAGCATGAGGTAGCCCCGCCCGCCGGGGACCAGCTCCCCCTCGCGGGCCAACTCGAGGACGAGGTTGGCCGTCTCGAAGACACGTCGCTGGGGCTCGTCGGTGAAGTTGCCGGTCCGCACCAGCACGGTGGCGCCGGACGCGCCGCAGTACGACATGGGGAGCGAGCCCAGGAGGAACGACAGGTTCAGTGTCCACTGGTGCTCGGCGAAGAACCGTTGCCCGGCGAGGACGAGCTCCTCGTCGAAGCCGGCGTCGCGCCAGTCGGGCTGGTCGCCCATGAAGGCGTCGATCAGCTCGTCCTGGGACGTCCCCTCGGCGCCCGAGGCCCGGTCCATCACGGCCCCGACCAGCTCGCTTCGTCCGATCGTCGGCTGGCGCGCGTCGAACTCGGCCACGAGCTCGTCGACGGAGTCGTCGGCCAGGTCGCGGAACGTGCGGAGCAGGTCCCGCCTGTTCGCCCAGTCGATCGGCGTCCGATCCGCGCTCACAGGGCCAGGACCAGGCCGGACGCCCCGTGCTCCTCGGCGATCCGTCGGGCGGTGGCGACGTGCTCCTCAGCGCTCGCCCGCTCGGCCGTCGACTGCCGGGCCAGGTGGCGGCCCCACTCCAGGTGGGTCTCGGCCTCGTGCAGCGGCGCGCCCAGGCGTCGGTGGGCCTCGAGGGCGGAGGCGAAGTGCTCCTCGGCGTCCGTGAGGCGGCCGGCGGTCGACGCCAGGAGGCCCAAGTGGTGGTGGCCGACGGGCAGCACGACGATCGCCTGGGCGTGGCGGTCGGCGTACGGGGCCAGCAGGTCGTAGAGGGCAGGAGCGGCCTCGGCGTCGGCGAACCACGCCGCCAGATAGGCCAGGTTGCAGAGGGCGGCCAGCGTGTGGACGCCCTGGGTGATGGCGCCGAGGTCGGCGACCGCCTCCCGGTAGCCGGTGTGGGCCATCGCCCGTTCGCCGCCGGCGGCCAAGTGGCGGAGCAGGCCGTACGCCGGGTCGTTCGGCAGCGACTCGGCCTGCTGGGCGACGACCCCGATGATGTCCGGCAACGTCCCCTCGACGCGGCGGATCTCCAGGTCGATGGCCCCGAAGAACGGCAACGCCTCCGGCTCGCCGATGGCTTGGCCGATGCGGAGCGAGCTGTACGCCTCCTCTCGGGCGGTGGCCAGGCGGCCGTCCAGGAGGGACCAGCTCGACCGGGCCAGCCTCAGGTGCCAGGTCAGGTCAGGCTGGGCGACCTCGTCGGTCAGCTCGTCGGCCAGGTCCATCCGGGCCAGCGCCTCCTCCCGACGGCCCATCTCGAGGGCGAGGCCGGAGGCGAAGCGGAGCGCGTGGCAGCGCAGTGCCCGGTCGCCGATCGACGCGGTGACGTCCAGCGCCTCCTCGACCGTCGCCTGGCAGTCGTCGACCCGGTCGGGCGACCACACCGAGGTGAGCCTGAGCACCAGGACCTGGCCGAGCACGCCGGCGTCGCCGCTGGCCCGGGCGAGGGCAACCGCCTCGTCGCTCAGGGCGAAGCGACGCTCGTCGGGGTCGCCCCAGACCAGCTCGGAGGCGAGGCTGGCCAGCAGCAGCGCCCGGGTCGCTTCCGACGCGTCCTCGGACGCCGCCACGGCCTCCTCGAGCAGGGCGATCCAGCGGAGGTCGGGCACCGCGGTCTGGCGGTAGAAGCCCCGGCTGCCGATCAGCGCGGCGCGGGCCAGACCCACGCCGTCGCCCTCGGCCCGGGCCAGCTCGGCGGCGTGCAGGATCGACTCGCGGAACGACGGATCGCCGGCCCGGCGCTGGGCGTCGCCCATCGACACCAGCAGGTTGGCCCGGCCGGAGGCGTCGACCACCCCGCCCCGGTCGGCGAGGTCGAGGGCGCGGGCGTACCAGTCGGCGGCATGGCGGTAGGCGCGCTGCTCGAGGGCGTTGTCGCCGGCGGCCACGATCGGCCCGATGGCCACCGACGGGCCGTCGATGACCGACGCCTCGTAGGCGTGACGAGCGAGGTCCTCGACGTAGGTGGCCCGGGCCGCAGTCGGGAGCGCGAGCAGCGCCGCCGCCACCCTGCGGTGGATGGCCACCCGTTCGGCCCGGCCCAGCTGCCCGACCAGCGCCTCCCGGACGACGGCGTGGGTGAAGCGCATGCGCTGACGGGGACCGGGGACGACGACGAGGAGGCCGGCGTCGATGGCGGCGTCCATGGCCCTCAGGACCGCCTCACCGTCTGCGGCCGAGGCCGACACCAGCAGGTCGAGAGGGACGTCGGCGCCGATGATGGCGGCCTCCGCCATCACCTCGGCGACGGCGGCGTCGACCTGGCGGAGACGGCGGGCGACCAGGTGACCCGCCGACGGCAGGGTCGTGCGGTCGGCGGGCAGCTCGGCGTCGGTGAGGTCGGCGACCAGCTCGGTGACGAACAGCGGGTTGCCCGACGTCACCTCCCGCACCGAGTGGGCGAAGTCCTCGTCGACGTCGAGGTCCTCGCGGAGAGCCCGGGCCAGATCGTGGACCTCGGCCACCGACAGGCCGACGAGCGAGATCTCCTTGCGCAGGGACCGGGTTCGGCGGGCGGCCACCAGGACGTCGTCGAGCAGTGGGTTCCGGTTCGGCTCGGGCTCCCGGATCGTGGCCAGCACCAGCACGCCGCTCAGCTCCCGCGCCTCGGCCACCCGCTTGAGGGCGAGCAGCGTGGGGTCGGCCGCCCAGTGCACGTCCTCGAGCACCAGCACCACCGCGGCGTGGCGCGAGACCGCCCGCAGCCAGCCGACGATGGCGTCGAGCAGCTGCAGCACCTCGGTCTGCGGGTCGGTGAGGGGCCCGGCCGGCGCCGGGTCTGCGCCGGGGGTCCGCGCCTCGGGCACCAGGCGGGCCAGTTCCGGCCACCAGGGGTGCAGCAGCTCGTCGCTCCAGCTCCCGCCCTGCTCCCGGAAGCCCCGCAGCGCCCGGACGAAGGCCGCGAACGGCGCTGGCAGGTTCTCGTCGCAGGCGCCGTAGAGGACGATCGCCCCCGCCACCTGCGCCCGTTGGGCGGCGGCGGCCACGAGGTGCGTCTTGCCGACGCCCGCCTCACCGCTCACGGTGACCAGACCCGAGCCGCCGGTCGAGGCGTCGGCGATCGCCGCCTCCAGGTCGGCCAGCTCGTCCTCGCGGCCGACCAGGTCGGAGGTGGTCGCCAGCTCGGCGGGCAAGGCCCACCGCCCCGGCCCGGTCGGCCGCTCCGCCCCGCCCAGCGACGGGTCCTGGCGCACGATGCGCTGCTCGAGCGAGCGGAGGCGAGACGACGGCTCGGCCCCGATCTCGACCAGCTCCCGCCGGTAGGACTCATAGGCCCGCAGCGCCTCCACGTGACGGTCCGCCCGGGCCAGGGCCAGCATCAGCAGGCGGCGAAGCTCCTCCCGGAGCGGCTCCTGGTCGACGGCCGCCAGCAGCTCGCCGGTCACCTCGTCGGCCCGCCCCTGCTCGAGGAGGGCGGCGGCCCGCAGCTCCAGGGCGGACCAGCGCTCGTCGGTCAGACGGCGCACCTCGGGCAGGAAGAGCGGCCGGTCGCCCGCGGTTCCGTAGGCGTCACCCCGCCAGAGGTCCAGAGCCCGACCGGCGGCGTCGGCGGCGCGGACCGGGTCGCCGGCCGCGGTCGCGTCGCGGGCGATGGCGAGGAGCCCGCCGAAGTCGTCGCGGTCGAAGGTCGCTCCCTCGGCCGCCAGGACGTACCCCTGGGGCCGGAGGGTGACGTCGTAGCCGGGGTCGATGCCGCGCAGGAACTGGCGGACGCGGGTCACGTAGGTGCGGACCGTGCTCTCGCCCAGGACCGCCTGACCCTCCTCGCTGAGCAGCTCGCGCAGCGCCGATTCGGTCAGCCCCTCGTCGCGACGCAGCAGCAGCGCGGCCAGGAACAGGTGGGGCCGACCACCGGGCGGTTCGACGAGGCGGCCGTCGACCTCGACGGCGAGCGGCCCCAGGACCCGGAAGCGCGCGCTCACCGGAACCGCTCCGGCACGGTGCATGCCTCGATCTCCACCCGCTCGTCGTCCGTGAACGGCGACGTGTCCAGCAGCCGAGGCGACTGCTGGAGGAGCGGCATGAGGGCGGCGATGAACCGGAGCCGGTCGACCAGGTCCGTCCAACGGTCGCTGTCCGGCGGGTCCGGTGGCAGGAGGTCCGCGTACGGTCCGAAGCGAGGATCGGCGACCACCAGGTCGACCAGATCCGGCGGCACGTGGAGGCCCGGCGGCAGCCCGTGCCCGGGCTTCACACGCACATCGCCCATCGTCACCTCCAGGGCGAGCTCGGTGACCATCCGGGATGCCACCTTGGTGGTGAAGCTGCGGAACGGCCAGCCCTCGGCGAACACGTTGAACGCGGTGTCGATCGGGCCCTGCACGCGGCACTGCTCGACGACGGCGAGGGCGAGGTTGCCGAGGGCGACCGACCGGGCCCGGCCCGCGGCGTCGTCGGGGTCGGCGGCCACGGCGAAGGCGTAGGCGGCGAAGGCAGCCTCCAGGCTGACGGTCGGGATCCCGTCGGCGCCGCCGTAGGCGTCGTCGGGGAGACCCGCAAGGAAGGTGCGCAGAGCGGCCTCCCTGTCGGCGGCCCGGAGGGCGTCGTGGAAGGCGACGAACGAGCGACCGACCTGGTCGAACACGGCCGTGTTGCCCTCGGAGAAGGCGGCTGCGGCCTCGGCCGCCAGCTCGTCGTAGTCACGCCGGACCCGGCGCATCGTGCGAAGGAACCAGTGCCGCTCGGTCTGCTGGCCGCGGATGGCCAGGCCGACCTCCTCGGAGGTCCAGGTGCCGAACTGCACCCAGGGAGCGTCACCGGGCCCGACGAGGTCGGCGAACTCGTCGGCCAGCCGACCGTACGTGGCACTGATCCGGAGGTTCCGCAGAACGAGGTCGTCCTCGGCGATGATCTCGTCGACCATCGTCTGGCTCACGACCAAGCCGACTCCACTTCCTGGCTCACGTCCGGACAATAGGCCTCAGGCCTTTGTGCCTTCCCAGGCCCGCTTCTTGGCCTTCCAGGCGACGGGGTCGTAGTCGGGCGGGGGTAGGAAGCCGTTGGGTACCCGTCGACGGACCCGCCGCTGCCAACCCTCGTACGCCTTGAGCACCCGGTGCAGCATGGTCCAGGTGCGGACCTCGCCGTCGTAGTAGGCCCGGGCCTCCTCGACGGTGATCGGGGGATCGACCCGCCCGGCGGTGGCGGCGAGGAACGGGTCCACCCAGTCGTCGAGGTCCAGCTTGTAGAGGTTGCCGACGACGTCCACGAGGGCGTGGCGGGGGTCGAGCCAACGGGTCATCGAGGTCGGGAGCTCGCGGCGGTACAGCGGGCGGAGGACCGGCGGGCCGGCCTCGAGGAACACGTCGAGGTCCATCTCCAGGGACCCATGGTCGTCGACCGAGAAGGGCGTGGTCACGTCGACGTAGCGCACGCCGCCGTCGACCACCGCCCAGTTGCCGACCTGGGCGTCGAGGCCCCGGCGGTCGGACGTGGCCGCGAGCACGTGGTCGACGATGGCGACGACGAGCGGGTGGTCGGGGGCGGGTGTCGAGGCCTTCAGCACGGCCTCGCCGAGGGTGGGCGGGTCGAGCAGGGGCTGCACCACGTAGCCGACGAGGCGACCACCCTGCTCCACCAGGCGCACCTCGGTCTCGACCACGTCGACCCCCGTCGACCGCAGCTCGTCGATGTTGTGGAGGACGACGTCCCGGTAGCGCTCGAAGGTGGCCGGGTCCCGGAACGGGGGCACGCGCTTGCAGGCGGTCGGTCGGCGCGCCGGTGGGTGCGGCCAGGACCACGCTGGTGACCCCGAAGCCGCGGAGGTCGAGGGCCGAGCGGTCGCCGGTGACGAGGGCCCGCTGGACCGCGGCCTCGAGGTCGACGAGCTGCTCGTCGGTGATCAGCGTGCGGTCAGACGGCGAGGAGGTCGCGCGCGCCGGTGTCGCTGCTGGGGTGGCGGAGCTTGGACATCGCCCGCGCCTCGATCTGGCGGATGCGCTCCCGGGTGAGGTTGAAGTGCTCCCCCACCTCCTCGAGCGTCCGAGGCTCGCCCCGGTCGAGGCCGAAGCGCAGCTTGAGGATCTCCCGTTCCCGCTCGTCCAGCGGGGCCAGCAGGCGCTGGATCTCCTCGGGCAGCAGCGCGGTCGCCGCCACCTCGAAGGGCGACTCGGCGGACCGGTCCTCGACCACGTCGCCCAGCTCGGCGTCGCCGTCCTCCCGCAGGGGCTCGGAGAGCGACAGGGGCTCGGCGGCGAAGCGGAGCGCCTCGGTGACCTTGTCCTCCGGCATCTCCACCTCGGCGGCCAGCTCGGCCAGCGTGGCGGGACGCCCGTACTTCAGCTCGAGGCGGGAGCGGGCCTTCTGCAGGCGGGCGAGGGTGTCGCCCGCGTGCACCGGGCAGGCGGATGGTGCGCCCGGTGTTTGCGATGCCCCGGGTGATGGCCTGACGGATCCACCACGTGGCGTAGGTCGAGAACTTGAACCCCTTGCGCCAGTCGAACTTCTCGACGGCGTGCATGAGGCCGAGGTTGCCCTCCTGGATGAGGTCGAGGAGCGGCAGGCCGGATGCCTGGTACTTCTTGGCGATCGAGACGACCAGGCGCAGGTTGGACTGCACGAAGGTGCGCTCGGCGTCCTCACCCTGGCGGATGGCCTTGCGCAGCTCGCGCTTGCGGGCCGGTGTCATGGTCGTCGCCGCGTCCATCTCCTCGCGGGCCGCGGTGCCGCCCTCGATCTGCTGAGCGAGGCGGACCTCGTCGTCCTTCGTGAGCAGTGGGTACTGCCCGATGTCGGTGAGGTACAGGCGAACGAGGTCTTCTTCGTCCCGCTCGACTCGTTCCTTGGGCAACGACCGTCTCCCTGGCCTGGGTGAGGAAAACTGGGGTGGGTACCTCGCTGGACGGTACCGGCGACAAGAACAGATCCCGCGACCGCCGGCTGGGGCCTTGCCTACGATACCGACGCGGTCAAGAGGCCCAACCGGCCCCGACCGCCGACCGGGATCGCCCAGCCGCTCTGCGTGGCTACGGCGCGATCGCCCCCGATCTTGAGGTGAGCCCCGTGCCCGATCCAGCCGGCGAGGTGGAACTGACCGTCGTCGTCCTGCGCTTCCACGCCGCCGATCCCGAGGCCCTGCTGGCCGTCCTCGCCAAGTACGTCGTGCTGGCCCGGGGCCACCCTGGCTGCCGCAACATCGACCTCGTGGCGTCGGTGACCCACCCCGGCCGACTGGTCGTGATCCAGAAGTGGGAGTCGCCGGCGGCCCAGCGGGCCCACTTCGACTCGGCCGACATGGTCGAGATGGCCGAGGCCTGTCGAGGCCTGCTGGTCGAACCGCCCGACGTCGACCTGCTCGAGGCCATCACCGCCCACGACCTGGCCTGACGCACCCGAGCCCGAGGCTGGCGCGGAGCCCGCGGCGGTTGGCTCTGGCCCTGCGGAGGAGGAGCCCGTGAGCTGACCCCCGCCTCGAACTGGCCTCCGATCTGCCGCCCATGACCGGCGAATCGGAGGCCAGTTCGGCTCGGCCGACAGGACCTGAGCCGGTTTCGCGCTGGTTATCGGCGCGGGCGCACGATGCGGCGATGGCCAAGTCGCTCGTCGTCCTCGCCATCGTCGTCGCCGCCCTCGGGCTGGCCCCACCCGCCACGGGCCAGGTGCCCGAGACGGTGTCGGTGGTCGCCACGGCGGCGCAGTACCGGAGTGCGCTGACGACGCTCAGCGCCGACAACAGCCCTGGACCCCACACCGTGCGGCTGTCGGCCGACATCACGCTCGTGGCCGACATCGAGCCGATCTACACCGGCACCCAGGCCCTGATCATCGACGGGGACGGCCACACCATCGACGGCAACGACCTGAACCGGGCGATCGACCACCAGTCCAACGCCGGCCTGACGTTGCGGGAGCTCACGATCCGCAACGGCCACACGCCGACGGGCAACGACGGCGGCGCCGTGGCCACCGACGGTCCGCTCACGATCACCGGCGTCACCTTCGAGGACAACGTGGCCGAGTCAAACGGGGGTGCGCTCGAGACCGCCGCCGGCGATGCCGTGACCATCACCGACTCCACGTTCACCGGGAACACCGCCGAGAACGTCGGCGGGGCGATCGAGTCCAACAGTCCGCTCACCATCACGGGCTCGACGTTCAGCGAGAACGTGATCGACGACCCGGTGTCGTCGTCCCAGGGCGGCGGGGCCCTGAGCCAGGGCGCCGGCCAAGCCACGATCACCGACAGCACCTTCACGGACAACCAGGTCGTCGATGTCAACGACGTCCACGGTGGCGCGATCCGCACATCGTCCGCCGAGACCGTCACGCTCACCCGGGTCGACTTCACGGGGAACACGATCAGCGAGGGACGGGGCGGGGCGGTGCACGTCGCCTCGGCAACCACACTGGTCGTCGACGACAGCACGTTCACCGAGAACCGCGTCCTGAACGACGACTCCACCCTCACGGGGGGCGGCGCCATCCACGCCTTCGGTGACCTCGAGGTCACCGGCTCGACCTTCGAGCGCAACGACGCCACCAATGCCGCCGGCGGTGCCCTGTTCCTCAGCACCAACGTCACAGCGACGATCACCGACAGCGAGCTCACGGACAACCACACCCTCGGGGCGTCCGGCTCAGGCGGTGGGGCGATCCACTCCGACGCCGCGCTGCTCACGGTCGACACGACCACCCTCGCCGGCAACTCGACGGGCGGGCCCAACGCCGACGGTGGGGCCATCGAGGCCGACCAACTGGTGGTGACGGACTCCGACCTGCGGGACAACGCCGTCCTCGGTGACTCGTCCAGCGGTGGCGCAGTCGCCGCCGACGACCTCGAGATGTCGGGGACGTGGATCGTCGAGAACCACGCCGACGTCGTCGGTGGCACGGGCGGCGGGATCGGCGCGCCGTTCGGCCCCGACACCGCCGACGTCACCGGGTCCCTGTTCCTGCGCAACACCGCCGAGGGGACCTCTGGGTTCGGTGGGGCCATCGGCGAGGTCAACGACCTCAGCGTCACCAACAGCTCCTTCCTCGGCAACCGGGCGGCGGTCTCGGGCGGGGCCATCAGCCTCCCCATCTCGGGCACGGGCACGGTGCAGCACGCCAGCCTCGGCCTCAACCACGCCCCGAGCGGCGCCCAGCTCCACTCCGGCAGTGGGACGCTGACGGTCGAGGCCACGGTCGTGGGGTTGCCCGACGGCGGCCAGGACTGTCTGGAGCCGATCGGTGGGACGATCACCTCCGCGGGCCACAACCGCGAGTCGAGCACGTCGTGTGGCTTCACGCAGCCCTCCGACGTCCAGAACCTGACCAACCCGGGCCTCGGGCCGCTTCGGTCGAACGGCGGGACCACGAGCACGGCCTTCCCCCTCAACGGCAGCCCGCTCGTGGACCAGATCCCTGCCGGCCAGTGCGATCTCGACGTCGACCAGCGGGGCGTGGAGCGGCCGTACGGGGGCGAGTGCGACATCGGCGCCGTGGAACAGGTCTTCCCCGAGCACGCGTTCCGCGACGTGCCCGGCTGGGTGGAGGACGCCGTGCGCTGGATGGCGTTCACGGGCAACGACCCGCAGATCATGGTGGGGATCACGCCGACCACCTTCGAGCCCGCCGAACGGATCACCCGAGCCCAAGTCGTCCGCATGCTCTACAACGAGGCGGGCGCGCCGGACGCGTCCGTCTACCCGCCGCACGGCTTCACCGACGTGCTCCCGTGGGTCGAGGACGCCGTCCGTTGGGCCAAGGGCGAGGGCATCGTGGACGGCGTCACGCCGACGACCTTCGTTCCCAACGATCGCATCACCCGGGCCCAGGTCGTGCGCATGAAGTACCGGTTCGCGGGCAGCCCGGACGTGACCGGGATCGACCCCCACCCGTTCACCGACGTGCCGGTCTGGGTGGAGGAGGCCGTCCGGTGGGCGGCGAACCCGGACAACGCCCTGCCGCTCGTCACCGGCATCACGTCGACCACGTTCGAGCCGACCGAGGACATCACCCGGGGGCAGGTGGCCCGGATGGACTACCGCCTGGCGATCACGCCCGATGCGTGGGAGACCCCGGCCGACGCGCCGCGGGCCATGGTCTTCATCGCGGGGTCGTAGGTCACGCCGGGTGGCCGGCGTCCAGGTCCTTCGCCTCGCTCGAAGCGAAGGGCGGCGTCGAGCTGTCCCCTCGACGGCCACGGGGTCCAGCACCAGGCCGACGTGGTCGCCGAGGTCGTGGCGGGCGATGACGTGGCCGACGAACCAGCCGTCGCAGCCGTCCAGGATCGGCTGGCCCTCGGGGCCCTCGTGCCACGAGCAGCGCTCGAACTTGTCGATCTCGTCGCCGGTCTCCTCGCCGAACAGCGACGCCAGGTCCTCGGGGTCGTCCTTCGGGCGCCGACGTGCACGGCCACGTGCTCGGCCCGCATGGCCGGCCCGAAGGTGTGGTTGATCCGGGACACGCAGGCCAGGAACCGGGGCGGGCTCGATGCTGACCTGGGTGGCGAACCCGATCAGGCAGCCGGCACGCGCCTCGCCGGTCGACACCGTGAGGATCCACATCGGCGCATCGGTCTGGCCCAGCAGCTCGGCCAGGCGGGCGTCGGCCGACGGCACGCTCAGGCCGGGGTGGCGGCCGCGGGCGTCGCGCCGAGAGCGCCTCGATCTCGGCCCAGGTGAGGCCGTCGGCGGCCCAGAGCTCGTCGAAGGCGGCGTCGGCCTCGTCGCTGAACCCGTGCCGGTTGCGGAAGTGGTAGCGCCAGCGCTGGCGCTGGGCCTGGTGGCCGGTGCGGGCCAGCCGACCGGCGGCGTAGCACCTCCCAGGCCACACCGACCATCGGGGGCAGGTCCTCGTCGGACGGGGCGTCGGCGAAGTCGTCCCGCAGGCGGTCCGCGGCCCGGAACAGCAGGCGGCCGATGGCCCCGGCGGCGCCGTTCTCGGCGAGCTGGCGTGGGTGCCTCGGGTCCTCGAGCGCGCCGCTCTCGAGCGAGATGTGGACGGGGTCCATGCCGTCGATGCTCGACCGGCCCAGCGGCGAGCTGTCGTCGACCTCGACGATCACCTCGAGGTCGGCCGGCAGGCCGGCGAGGTCGGCAGCCTCCTCGGCGATGGCCTTGATGCGGGCCGGGTCGAAGTCGACCAGCGGGAACTGGTCGGGCTGCAGGACGACGTCGGCCAACGGGTTCCCCGGGTCAGGCGGTGGCGAGGGCGGCCGCCGCCTCCTGGCGGGTGCGGGCCTCCTCGAGCGCCTGGCTGGCGAGGTCGGCGATCTCGTCGATCTCGTCGTCGTCGAAGCCGGCCAGCTCGCGGAAGCGCCGGGCCAGCCTCACGGGGCTGTCGTCCTCGTCGCTGCGGAAGCCGCCGAGCGAGAACAGCTTGTCGACGACCCGCTGGAACTCCAGGGCGTCCTTGCGGCGCTCCGGGTCGTCCTCGGTGAGCCGGCGCAGCCAGTCCGAGCCCATCTTCACGTGGGTGACCTCGTCGGCCAGCATCCAGTCCTCGCAGAACTCCAGCACCGGATCGCCGGCCAGCTCGCCGAACTCCCGCATCGTGTTGAACACGTCGATGGCCAGGCCCTCCAGGGCGCGGTTCACGCCGGTGAGGCGCAGGACCGGGTCGGGGTTGCAGGCGGCGGCGTAGAGGAACGTGCCCTCGGAGAACTCGCCGATCTCGGTGCCCATCCAGTCGCTGAGCTTGACCGAGATCTCGCAGTGGCGGGCCTCGTCCCAGCACTGGCGGGCCATGTCCAGCTTGAGGGCGAACGGGGCCTCCTCCCGGCCGTCGCCGGTGTCGAAGTCCCAGCACGTGCGGCCGGCGCCCTCGAGGGCCTGGATCTCGCCCACGAAGATGCCGTGCATCAGGGCCCGGGCGGCGTCGCCGGAGTCGGGACGGTCCGGTGTGAGGCGGGCCTGGGTCCGCATCCGGCTGTTCTTCACCGACCGTGGGTCACCGATGCGGTCCTGGATGTCGACCCGGACGAAGCGGTCGTCCCGGGCCAGATCCTCGACCGGGTGGGCCTTCCTCATGGCTCCTCCGTCGCGCGACGCGGATCCTGTGAACCTGACTCGTTCATGCTGTCACCTCCGTCGGCTGTGGCTCAGCGTACGGGTCCCCGATGGTGCCCGGTCCGGCGATACCACCGGCCTTGAGCAGCAGCTTCTCCAGGACCGCCATGCGATCAGCGGCCCTCTGCACCTCTTCGTCGGTCTCCAGGAGCGACTGGATGAGCATCTCGCCGTCGCGCCAGTCCTCGAAGTCGTCGTTCAGGGCGAACTCGAGCGAGCGGATCGTGGGGGCGTCGGTGATCCGGCTCGTGTTGTTGCGGTGGTACGTGTACGCCGAGATCAGGTGCGGCAGCAGCACCCGGTAGACGCCCACGAGCTTCTCGATCGTCTGGTCGGGCGCCTCGGGCTCGGTCAGCGCGTCCACGAAGGCGACCATCTCGTCGTTGGGCGGGACCGTCAGCTTCTCGGGGTTCATCTCCCGCAGCTCGGGCAGGCGCTTGTGCCACAGCTCGCTGTGCCAGGCGTGGTGGTAGCAGTGCGTGCCGAGGCGCAGCTTCACGTCGATCTCGGGGACCGTGGCCACCCAGCCGCCGAGCACCTCGAAGAGGCGCATCTCGATCCACTTGTAGTGGCCGACGCGCTTGGCGGTCTCCTCGACCGAGAACGCGCCGGGCAGCTCGCGCCGGTCCCAGGGGGCGAACACGGCGCGCGGCCGCTTGGGATCTGCCATCCACGCTGACACTAGTTCTTGACCGCGCGGTCAAGCTTGTGGGACCGGGAACCGGTGAGCCGGGGCGGGTCGTCCAACGCGCCATGACGACGACGTCCCGCCGGTGTGCCGCCCTCCTCGTGCTGTTGACCCTCGCGCTGGTCACCGCCTGCTCCGGGATGGCCGACGACAGCGGCGACGACGAGTCGTCCGGATCGGCCGGCGTATCGGGCGACGATGCCAGCTCGGAGGAGCTCGACGCGGCCCCGGCGGCCGGGGGCGAGAGCGCGGCGGGCGACGGCGGGTCCGACGGAGGCCCGGCAGCCGGCGTCGATCTTTCGGCGGCCGCCGAGGACCGGCAGGTCGTGTCCACGGCCACGGTGCACCTGACCGTCGACGAGCTCGACCCGGCCGTCGACGAGGTCGTGGCGATCGTGGAGGGCGTCGGCGGGCTGGTCTACGCCGAGGACACCGACCTGCGACAGGGGGCGATCACCCACCTCACGGTCAAGGTGCCGCCGACCACCTTCCACCCCGTCCTCGACGCGATGGCCGACCTGGGCCAGGTCGAGACCCAGACCGTCAGCACCGACGACGTGACCGACCAGGTCGTCGACCTCGACAGCCGCATCGCGACCTCGGAGGCCAGCGTGGAGCGGCTCCGGCTGCTCCTCGCCAGGGCCGAGCGCATCGCCGACATCACCAGCATCGAGAGCCAGCTCCTCCAGCGGGAGACCGACCTGGAGACGCTGCGGGGCCAGCGCCGGACCATCGAGCGCCAGGTCGCCCTGGCCACCATCGACGTCACCCTGTCGGCGGAGCGCACGTCGCCGCCCCCGCCGCCCGAGGACGAGAGCCAGACCGGGTTCATGGACGGCCTCCGGGGTGGGGCCGACGCGCTGCGGACCTTCTCCGTCGGCATGTCCGCCGTGGTCGGCGCGCTGCTGCCGTGGAGCCCGTTCCTCCTGATCGGCGGCTTCGTCGTGTGGCGGACGACCCGGAAGCGGCGGCCGCAGGCCAGCGCCTAACCCGTCCGGCGGGCCCCTTCGGACATCACGTCGACGAACCGCATCGGGTCCGGTAGGGCCCGGGCGTGCACGACGGCGAGCCGGCGGGTGGCCCGGGTGAGCGCGACGTAGAGCGAGCGGAGTCCGGCGGACTCCTCGGCGACGATCGCCGCCGGCTCGACCACGACAGCGGCATCCAGCTCGAGGCCCTTGGCGAGGTCCACGGGGACGAGGGTCACGCGGCGGTCCAGGCCGCGGCGGGTGGCGTGGCCGTACTCGACGTCGGCGGCATCCAGGGCGGCGGCGACCGCGTCGACCAACGAACGGGGGACGATCACCGCCACGTTGCCGGGTTCGACGTTGTCCCGGGCCCGAACCGCGGCGGCGGCCACCTCGGCGCCGAGCCCGGACGGCTCGAGCACCCGCACGAACTCCGGCGGCTCGTCGCCCGGGCGCACGGCCTTCGGCGGGGTCAGCCACGGGGCGCTGGACCCCAGCACGGCGACGGCCGGTCCCATGAGTGACGCGGGGATGCGGTAACCCACGGTCAGCTCGATGTGGCGGGGCGGGCGGCGGTCCGGCAGGTGGGCCAGCACGTCGTCCCAGCTCTCGGCCCCCCACGGACCGGTCGCCTGGCCGATGTCGCCGACGACGGTCATCGAGCCCGAGAGCGAGCGCCGAGCCAGCATGCGCAACTCCATGGGCGAGCGGTCCTGGGCCTCGTCCACGACGATGTGGCCGAAGGTGCGGATCTCGTCGCGGCCGCGGACCGTGCCCAGGTAGGCGTGGGCCTCGTCAAGCAGCGGCACGTCGTCGACCGTCCACACCACCTCGGACGCGTGGGCCGAGCGCGGCCGGTGCAGGGCGTCGACCGCCGCCTCGCCGAACGTGTCCCTGGCGGCATGGCGCAGCAGGGCCCTCGAGCCGTACAGGTCGTGCAGCAGGTGCTCGGGGGTCAGGCGCGGCCACATCCACTCGAGGGCCTCGCGCACCTCGGTCGTCCAGCGCAGGGCGGCCCGGACCTCGTCGGCCTCCAGCTCACGGGTGGTGGTGCTCTCGGCCAACGCCGCGAAGACCTGCTGCTCGACGTAGCGCCGGCCGGCGTTGTGGCCGCGGAAGCGGCGGCGGGCGCTGCGCACGATCTGCGCGGACCGCTCACGGCTCATCCGGAGACGGCTGCGGCCGTACGGCACCACCAGGTCCCAGCGCAGCGGGCGCTCCCGGTCGTCGATCGCACGGGACAGCACCATCCCCATGCGCGCATCGCCCTTGATGCGGGCCACCTCGGGCGCGTCCCGACCCTCGATGCTCGCCCCGCTGATCAGGTCCGACGTGACCGCCAGCTCGACGCCGACCTCCCCCAGCGAAGGCAGGACGTGCTCGATGTAGCCGAGGAAGAGGCGGTTGGGGCCGACGACCAGCACGCCCTGACCCTCGAGGGGGAACCGGTGCGTGTAGAGCAGGTAGGCCGCCCGGTGCAGCGCCACCACCGTCTTGCCCGTCCCGGGGCCGCCCTGGACGACCAGCACACCGGGCAGCTCGGACCGGATGATGGCGTCCTGCTCGGCCTGGATGGTCGCCACGATGTCGCCGAGGCGCCCGGTGCGGGCCTCCTCCAGCGAAGCCAGCAACGCCGCCTTGCCGACCAGGTCGTCCCCCGCGCCCTCTGCAAGCAGGGCCTCGCCGTCGAAGACCTCGTCCTCGACGGCCAGCAGCGTGCGGCCTCGGGTGGCGAAGTGCCGTCGCCGGTACAGGCCCATGGGCTCGCGGCCGGTGGCCCGGTAGAAGGGTTCGGCCACGGGAGCCCGCCAGTCGATCACGAGCGGCTCGTAGTCCTCGTCGGCGACAGCCACGCGCCCGATGTGGAAGCGCTCGCCGCCGTGCTCCTCGTCCCGGTCGATGCGCCCGAAGATGAGCGAAGCGTCCCCGATGTGGAGCTGGGTGAGCCGGTTCACGATGCTGTCGTGGATGACCTCGCGCTCGTACCGGGCCTGGTTGGTGCCACCCGCCCCGACCTCGACCATGCCCGCGAGGCGGGACGCCGAACGACGGCTGGCCTCGAGGGCGTCATACGCCCGATCGAGGTGGGCCTGCTCGGCCGCCAGATCGGAGTCCTTGGGCATGGGGAACAGACGATTCTACCGGTCACGGCGAGGCGGGGGATCTGGCAGCATCCGGCCATGAGCACCGCCCTCGTCCTGGGTGCGGGCGGCCTCACGGGAAGCGCCTTCCACGCCGGTGTGCTGCAGGGCCTGCTCGACGGCGGCTGGGACCCGTCGACCGCCGCCCTGATCGTGGGCACCTCAGCCGGGTCGTCGACCGGGGCCAGCCTGCGGGCCGGCATCCCCGTCACCGATCTCTACGCCACCCAGACCGGCGGCGAGGTCTCGGCGGCGACCGACGCACGCCGGCGCGAGCTCCCACCCGAGCTGGACTTCGCCACCCACCCGTCGCCCGGGCGCCGGCCCCTGTCCCCGGCCCTCGGCGGGCGCGCCTTCCTGCGTCGCGGCTGGCCGCGCTGGGGGCTGCTCTTCGGCGGGCTCGCCCCCCGGGGACGGATGGACACCCAGCGGATCGCGGCCCGGATCGACGGGGTCTTCGGGGGCGACCGGTGGCCCGACGAGCCGCTGTGGATCTGCTCGGTGCGGACCGGCGACGGGCGGCTGCGGGTGTTCGGCCGTGACGAGTCCGAGGCGACCATCGGCGTGGCCGTGGCCGCGTCGTCCGCCGTGCCGGGGCTGCTCGCCCCAGTGGTGATCGACGGCGCCGAGCACGTCGACGGTGCGGTGCACTCCCCCACCAACGCCGACGTCGTCGCCGGCCTCGGCTTCGACCGGGTGGTCGTCGTGGCCCCGATGGCGGGTCGGCCCGACGTGCGCCAGCCCGTTCGCTCGTACCACGGCCACCTGCTGGGGCGCGAGATCGCCGCCGTGCGTGCGAACGGCAGCGAGGTGGTCGTCATCCAGCCGGACCGCGCCGTGTTCCAGGCGATGGGTCCCCGGGCGATGAGCCCGGGACGAGAGCGGGTCGTCGCCGAGGCCGCTCGGCGGCTCGGCGCCGCCGCCCTCTAGGCGCCCGCCCTACCCGGCGAACGGGAAGAAGGCGATCGTCAGGTCGGTTTCGAAGTTCATGAAGGTGGTGTCGTCGTCGATCCACTTGCCCCGGACCGAGTAGGTGACGCTCTCGTTCGCGTTGACGGCGAACACGCCCGTGGTCACCATCGGCTCGTACACGGTGCCGACCTCGGTCGCCACGTTGGTGAGCTGACCGATGGCCTCTCGGCCGATCGGGCTCCCGTCGGCGAAGAGCTGCCACCGGACCTGGCACGGGCAGAGGCCTTCCTGGCCGGTGCTCGAGGTCCCGGTGGCCGTCACCATGACGAAGCCGTTCGCCGTGGGGGTGAACGGCAGATCCGCGATCTCGAAGTAGGTGTTCGTCGCGCCCATCGCCGAGACCGTGTCGGACGTCCCCGCTACTCGGCCGCCGCAGCGGGAGAGGAAGCGGGCCATCTGTTGGCGCTTGACCGGGTCGTTCGGCTTGAACAGGCCGCCCGGGAACCCCTCCGCGCAGGCGGCATCGCCGATCTCGGCGATCTCGTCGTGGAACTCGCTGCTGGTCGGCACGTCGTTGAAGACGTGGTTGGCCACCGCGGTCCCGGTGAAGGCGACCGCGAACACGGCGGCGAGGCTGACGATGATCCGGAGCTTGCCCATGGCGAATGCTCCCACGGCTCACTCCGCTCCGCCCGAGGAGTGGGGCTCAGTCGCCGGGAGGCTCGCCGATCTCCTTGAGTGCATCACGGAGGGCGATGCGGAGCCGACGGGCCACGGCGGGCGGGAAGTGGGCGACGAGCCCCATGCGGGCGGGGCCGACCTCTTCGACGGTGAGGACGACCCGGGGCTCGGCGTCCTCGTAGTCGTCGCTGACGGCGACGGCCCAGGACACCTTCGTGATGTCGTAGTCCTCGGCGTCGGGCGGGAGGTCGGCGTCGGTGGCCGGGTAGTCGTCGATCGAGCGGCGCATGCCCACGCAGTATCCCCCGTCCCCGCGTGCGCGGCTCCTGCTGCGTACGCAGCTACCGCGCCCGTCCCCCGAGCTGCTCCGCTGCCGCTCCGCACGCCTCGGTACGGTGCCGGGCCGTGGTCGACCTGTCCGACAGCCCGTTCCTCCGCGCCTGCCGGCGGGAACCGGTACCCCACACGCCGGTGTGGTTCATGCGTCAGGCCGGCCGGTCGCTCCCGGAGTACCGGGAGCTGCGGGGCACGGGCAGCATCCTCGACGCCATCCACACGCCGGACCTGGCGACGGAGATCACGCTGCAGCCCGTGCGTCGCCACGGCGTCGACGCCGCCGTGCTCTTCTCCGACATCGTCGTGCCCATCCAGGCCGTCGGCTTCGGCGTCGACGTGGTGCCCGGCACGGGGCCGGTGGTCGAAGAGCCCTTCGCCGGGCCCGCCGATCTCGCCCGCCTGCGGCCCCTGGAGGCCGAGGCCGACATCCCCTACGTGATCGAGACCGTGCGGAACCTCGTCGGCGAGCTGCAGGTCCCGCTCATCGGGTTCGCCGGCGCTCCGTTCACGGTGGCCTCCTACCTGGTCGAGGGGCGGCCGTCCCGCACCTACGCCAAGACCAAGGCGCTCATGCTGGGCGAGCCCGAGCTGTGGGCTGCGCTCATCGACCGCCTGGCCGACCTTGCCCTCGGCTTCATCCGGGCGCAGGTGCAGGCCGGGGCCAGCGCGGTGCAGTTGTTCGACTCGTGGGCCGGCGCCCTCACCCCGGAGCAGTACGCGACGCACGTGCTGCCCGCCAGCCGCAAGGTCTTCGACGGGTTGGCCGACCTCGCGGTCCCCCGCATCCACTTCGGCGTCGGCACCGGCGAGCTGCTCGGCCTGTTCGCCGAGGCCGGGGCCGATGTCGTGGGTGTGGACTGGCGGGTCCCCATCGACGACGGGTGGACGCGGATCGGTGCCGACAAGGGCGTGCAGGGCAACCTCGATCCCGCCGCCTGCCTGGCACCGTGGCCCGCCGTGGAGCGCGAGGTGCGGGGTGTGCTCGACCGCATCGGCGGCCGGCCCGGGCACATCTTCAACCTCGGGCACGGCGTCCTCCCGGAGACCGACCCCACCGTGCTGACCCGGATCGTCGAGCTGGTCCACGAGCGGACAGCGGCGTGAGCGTCGGCGTCCTGGTCATGGCGTACGGGACGCCCCGCACACCCGCCGACATCGAGCCGTACTACACACACATCCGCCGCGGCCATCCGCCGACTCCCGAGCAGCTGGCCGAGCTGACCGCCCGCTACGACGCCCTCGGCGGCGTCTCCCCGCTGGCCGAGCGCACCGAGGCCCAGCGGGCCGCGATCGAGGCGGCGCTCCCCGCCGGCACCGTCGTGCGGCTCGGGCAGAAGCACGCCGCACCGTTCATCGAGGACGGGATGCAGGCGCTCGTCGACGACGGGGTCGACGTCGTCGTCGGCCTCGTCCTGGCGCCGCACTTCTCGACCGCCAGCGTGGGCCAGTACCACGAGCGGGCCGAGGTTCCGGGCGTGGACTACCGCCCGATCGACGACTGGTCGGACCTCGATCCCTGGCTCGACTTCCAGGCCGCGGCGGTCACCTCGCAGCTCGAGGGCCTGCCCGCCGACACGACCGTGCTGTTCACCGCCCACTCCCTGCCCGAGCGGGTCCTGGAGGGCGACGTCTACCCCGACCGGCTGGCCGCGTCGGCCGCCGCCATCGCCGACCGGGCCGGCCTGGCGGGCTGGGACCTGGCCTGGCAGAGCGCCGGCCGCACCCCCGAGCCGTGGCGGGGCCCGGACATCCTCGAGGTCATCGACGGCCTCGACACCTCCGGCCTCCTGATCTGCCCGCAGGGGTTCACGTCGGACCACCTCGAGGTCCTCTACGACCTCGACATCGAGGCCCGCACCCGGGCCGAGGGCCGCGGCATCACCTTCGCCCGCACGGCCTCCGTCAACGACCACCCCGCGGTCATGGCCGGGCTGGCCGAGCGGGTGCAGGCCCTCGCCTGAACTCCGTCACCGGCCGTCGGTACGCTCGATCGCCGTGAAGACCGTGGTGCTCGCGTCCTGCACCCCCGAGGAGCAGGCGATGCTCGACGAGCGTCGTCGCCTCGACCAGGACCGCCTCGACGAGGTCTGGCAAGGCGAGTACCACATGAACCCTGCAGCTCACGGCCGCCACGGGCGGCTCGTCCTCGAGCTCTCGAGCGAACTCCGATCAGCAGCCAGCATCGCGGGGCTCCGAGGTCTCATCGAGTTCAACGTCGGCGAGCGCGACGACTACCGCGTCCCGGATCTGGGGTACCTCCACGCCGATCAGCAGCTCGAGGTGTTCCACCCGACGGCGGCGATCGTGGTCGAGGTGGTGTCCCCGGGCGACGAGTCCTGGGAGAAGTTCGGCTTCTACGCCGCCCACCGGGTCGACGAGGTCGTGATCGTCGACGGCGACAGCAACACGGTCCACTGGTTCGCCCTCCGGGACGGCGTCTACACCGTCGTCGACCGGTCGGACCTGCTCGCCCTGGACGTCGCGACGGTCGTGGAGGCGATCGACTGGTCGTGAACCTCCACGTCGTCGGGGGAGGGATCGCGGGACTGGCGGCGGCATGGGAGCTGTCGGCGGCCGCCGGCGTCGACGTCACCGTCCACGAAGCGTCCGACCACCTCGGGGGAAAGGTGCGCACGTCGCCGTTCGCCGGGCTCCCCGTGGACGAAGGGGCCGACGCCTTCCTGCTCCGGGTGCCGTGGGCGATGGATCTCGTCCGCGAGCTCGGCCTCGAGGACGAGGTCGTCCACCCGGCGGAGCGGCGGGCGCACATCTGGAGCCGGGGAGCGCTCCGTCCCTTGCCGACGCAGCATGTGCTCGGCATCCCCCTCGACCTCGACGAGCTGGCGGGCACGGGCCTGCTCGACGACGAGGAGCTGGCCCAGACCCGCCGGGCCTACGACGCTCCCGCCTCGCCCGTGGCCGCCGACGACGTGTCGGTCGCCGACCTCGTGGGCGGTGCCGCGGGGCAACCCGTGCTGGAGCGGGTCGTGGCCCCGCTGCTGGGCGGGATCAACGCGGGACGGGTGGAGGAGATGAGCGCGGCCACGCTCACGCCGCAGCTGCTGGCCGCCGGGCGCCATCCCGAGGGCCTCCTCGCTGGGCTCCGGGAGCAGCGCCGCGACGTCGATCCGGAGACGCCGGTGTTCGGCTCGTTCGAAGGAGGCACGCAGCGACTGGTCGACGCGCTGGTGGCGGCGTTGGTCGACCGGGGCGTCCACCTCCGCAGCGGCGCCCCGGTGCAGCGGCTCGACGCCCTCGGGGCCGACGGGCTGGTGGTGACCACCCCGGCCCCCGAGGCGGCCATGCTCCTCGAGAACCGTCTTCTGGGCGGGATCGAGTACGCGTCGGTCGTGCTGGTCACGTTCGCGGTGGCGGCGACGGCCATCGCCCGGCCCCTGGACGCCTCCGGCTTCCTGGTGGCCCGGCCCGAGGGGCTGCTGCTCACCGCCTGCTCCTGGTCGTCGACCAAGTGGGCCCACCTGAGCGACCGTGACACCGTCGTGCTGCGGGCGTCGGCCGGAAGCCACGGCGACGACCGCATCGCGCTGCTCGACGACGAGGAGCTGGCGGTGCGGCTGCTCGACGAGCTCGCGCAGACCATGGCGCTCGACGGCCCGCCCACCGAGGTCCGGGTCACCCGCTGGCAGCACTCGCTCCCCCAGTACGGGGTGGGCCACGGCGCGCTCGTCGAGGAGATCGAGGCCGGCCTGCCCCGCCACATCGTGGCCGCCGGCGCCGCGTACCACGGGGTCGGCGTGCCCGCCTGCATCCACAGCGGACGTCGGGCCGCCCGTCGCCTCCTGGGCCAGCTGGGGTGAGCCACCTCCGGTGATCACCACCTTGCTGGCGGGGCTGCTCCTCGCCCTCTCCGTCCCGCCCTGGGGCTGGTGGCCGCTCGCCTTCGTGGCCTTCGCCCTCCTCAGCCGCAAGCTCGACGAGCCGTCCCGACGGGCCCGCGGGCTGCGGGGCGCGGCGTTCGCCTTCGGCTGGTTCCTGCCCTCGGTGGTCTGGATGGTCGACTTCACGCTGCCGGGTTTCGCCATCGTCCTCCTGCTCTGGTCGTTCTTCTGGGCGCTGGCCGCCATCGCCTGCCCGCCGGGTCGGTGGCGCTGGCTGGCCCTGCCCGCCGCCGCCGTCCTGGCCGAGCTCGTGCGCTGGTCCTGGCCGTTCGGCGGCCAGCCGCTGGCCACGGTGGCCATGAGCCAGGTGGACTCGCCCCTCGGTCCGACGGTGCGGCTCCTGGGCCCGCTGCTCCTCGTCGCCTTGGTGGTGGCGGTGGGCGTGGCCCTCGACGCGCTGGCCGGCGGCGGCCGGCGCCTCGGGGGCGTCGTGCTCGTCGGTGTGGTCGCCGTGGTCCTGGTGGCCGGTGTGGCCCCGGACGGGGCGGTGACCGGCCACCTCGACGTCGCCCTCGTCCAGGGGGGCGGGCCGCAGAACACCCGGGCCGCCGACACCGACGAGCGGGACGTCTTCGAGCGCCACCTGGCGGCCAGCGTGGGGGTCGACACCCCCGTCGACCTGGTCGTGTGGCCGGAGAACGTCATCAACGTCGAGGGCCCGGTCGAGGAGAACCGCGAGGGCGAGGAGCTGGCCGCTCTCTCCCGGGAGCTCGACGGCACCCTCGTCGTCGGCGCCGTGGAGGGCGACGGCGACGGGTTCCACAACTCGGCCATCGCCTACGAGGACGGCGAGATCGTCGACCGCTTCGAGAAGGTCCGCCGCGTGCCCTTCGGCGAGTACGTCCCCTTGCGGGGCCTGCTCGAGCCGGTGGCGGGTGACGCCCTGCCCGAGCGGGACGCCATCGAGGGCGAGGGCCCAGCCGTGCTCGACACCGACGTCGGGCGCCTGGGCGTCGTGATCTCGTGGGAGGTCTTCTTCGCCAACCGGGCCCGGGATGCCATCAGCAACGGCGGCGAGGTGCTGCTCAACCCCACCAACGGCTCGAGCTACTGGCTGACCATCGTGCAGACCCAGCAGATCGCCTCGTCCCGCCTGCGGGCCATGGAGACGGGCCGTTGGGTCCTCCAGGTCGCCCCCACCGGCCTGACCGCGATCATCACCCCCGACGGCGAGGTCATCGACCGCACCTCGGTCAGCGAGCGAGCCGTCGTCCAGGGCACGATCGAGACCCGCTCCGGCGAGACCGTCTACACCCGTTGGGGCGACTGGCCGATGACCCTGCTGGCCGTCGCCGTGCTCCTCCTCGTCAGACCTCGAGCAAGATCGTGGTGGGGCCGTCGTTCACGAGGCTGACCTGCATGTCGGTGCGGAAGCGGCCGGTGGCCACGGTCGCCCCGGCCTCCCGCAGGACGTCCACCACCAGCTCCACCAGCGGCTCGGCCTGCTCGGGAGGCGCGGCCTCCAGCCAGGAGGGGCGGCGGCCCCGCTCGGTGTTGCCGTAGAGGGTGAACTGGCTGACGACCAGCACGTTCCCGGTCGTGTCGGCCACCGACCGGTTCATCACCCCGTCGTCGTCGGCCATGATCCGCAGGCCCCAGACCTTGTCGGCCAGCTTGCGGGCCTGGGCCTCGTCGTCGTCCCGGTGGACCCCGACCAGCACGCACAGGCCGGGACCGATCTCGCCGACGACCTCGTCGCCGACGGTGACCCGGGCCTCCGCCACCCGCTGCACCAGACCCCGCACGGGCCCATCCTGGCCCGAAACGGCATCGTCCGCGGCAGACTTGACCGCTCGGTCAACCGAACGAAAGCCTTTCCCTCCTCATGTCTGACGCGCCGCTGCGCATCGCCTACCTCAGCTACCGGGGCAAGCCCCACGTCGGGGGTCAGGGCGTCTACACGCGCCACCTGTCGAAGGCCCTCGTCGACCTCGGCCACACGGTCGAGGTCCTCGGCGGCCAGCCGTACCCCCGCCTCGACGAGCGGGTGCCGCTGGTCGAGCTCCCCAGCCTCGACATCTACAACGAGCACTTCCCGATGCGGATGCCCTGGATCGGCGAGCTCAAGCACTTCGCCGACTTCGTCGAGGTGACGAGCTTCTCGCTGGGGACCTTCCCCGAGCCCCTGGCGTTCAGCGTCCGGGCCTGGCAGCACCTGCGCAAGCGGGTCGGCGAGTTCGACCTCGTCCACGACAACCAGTCCCTCGGCTACGGCCTCCTGGCCATCGAGCGCGAGGGCCTGCCCGTCGTGGCCACCATCCACCACCCCATCACCGTCGACCGCCGCTTGGAGATGGAGCACGCCGACACCGGCTGGCAGCGCTTCAACAAGAGCCGCTGGTACGCCTTCACCAAGATGCAGACCCGGGTGGCCAGCCGCCTGAAGCGGGTCATCACGGTGTCGGAGAACTCGCGGGACGACATCCACACGGATCACCTGGTCCCGCTGCAGAACATGGCCATCGTCCCGGTGGGTGTGGACCAGGAGCAGTTCAAGCCCCTCCCCCACATCGCAGCGGGTGCCCGGCCGTCTCATCACCACGGCGTCGGCCGACGTGGCCATGAAGGGCCTGGCCTACCTGCTGGAGGCCGTGGCCAAGATCCGCACCGAGCGCCAATGCGACCTGGTCGTCATCGGCAAGCCCAAGGAGGAGGGCCGCGCCGATGCGGACCCTCGAGCAGTACGGGCTGACCGACGCCGTGCAGTTCGTCTACGGCGTCACCGACGAGCGCATCGTCGAGCTGTACGCCGAGGCCGAGCTGGCCGTCGTGCCGTCGCTCTACGAGGGCTTCTCGCTGCCCGCCATCGAGGCGCAGTGCTGCGGCGTGCCCCTGGTGGCGACCACCGGTGGCGCCCTGAAGGAGGTCGTCGGCCCCGACGACGAGACGGCCTTCACCTGCCCGCCGGGCGACGCCGCGGCGCTGGCCGCCCGCATCACCGACGCCATGGACGACCCCGAGCTGGCCACCAAGGTCGGCGCGGCCGGTCGCCAGCGGGTCATCGACAACTGGACCTGGCGGCACACCGCCGAGAAGACCGTCGAGCAGTACCGGATCCGGCTGAAGCAGGGCTGAGCCGGTTGCTCACCGTCGACTACGACCGACTCGGCGTGCGCGCCGGCGAGCTCCTGCTCGACCTCGGCGCCGGCAACGGCCGCCACGCCTACGAGGCGTTCCGCCGCGGGGTCCGGGTGGTGGCCGCCGACTTCGACCACGGCGACATGGTCGAGTGCCGCACGATGTGCGCGGCCATGGAGGCCGTCGGGCGAGGCACCCGCCGGCGGGCTGGCCGCGGCCGCGGTGGCCGACGGGCAGCGGCCTGCCCTTCCCCGACGCCACCTTCGACCGGATCATCGCCGCCGAGGTGATGGAGCACATCCCCGACGACGAGGCGGCCGCCGCCGAGCTGGCCCGGGTGCTCAAGCCGGGCGGGACCCTCGCCGTCACCGTGCCGGCCTGGCTGCCCGAGGTCGTCTGCTGGAAGCTCTCCGACGAGTACCACGCCCCGAAGGTCGAGGGCGGCCACGTCCGCATCTACACCGAGGCCGAGCTGCGCGCGGAAGCTGGCCGCCGCCGGCCTCGAGCCCGGCGGCTCCCACCAGGTGCACGCCCTCCACACCCCGTACTGGTGGCTGCGCTGCGCCGTCGGGCCCCAGCAGCGACATCGAGGACCACCCGCTCACCAGGGCCTACCACCGCCTCCTGGTGTGGGACATGGTCGACGCAGCCGCTCGTCACCCGGGTGGCCGAGCGCCTGCTGCAGCCCGTGCTGGGCAAGAGCCTCGTGCTCTACGCCCGCAAGCCCCGGACCGCCGTCGGGTGGAATCCCCGACCGATTCGGCCACGCCTGGAGGGCCATGCCCGTGTCGCCTGAGTCCCGCGGGCTGCCCGAGGTCCCCGGCATCCTGACCGCCGACGCAGGTCGCGGAGACCGCCGAGTCGATCGCCGAGTGGCAGCTGCCGACCGGGATGATCCCGTGGTTCCCCGGCGGCCACGCCGACGTGTGGAACCACGTCGAGGCGACCATGGCCCTGGACGTGTGCGGCCGCCACCACGAGGTCGACCGGGCCTTCGACTGGCTGGCGTCGACACCCAGCGGGACGACGGCGCCTGGCACCAGTACTACCTGGCCGACCGGGTCGAGCAGGAGAAGCTCGACGCCAACACCGTCGCCTACGTGGCCACCGGCGTCTGGCACCACTGGCTGCTGACCAAGGACCGGGGCTTCCTCGAGGCCACCTGGGGCATGGTCGAGCGGGCCATCGACTTCGTCCTCGACCTGCAGACCCCGCGGGGCGAGATCCTCTGGGCCCGCCACGCCGACGGCACACCGTGGTCCTTCGCCCTGCTGACCGGGTCGTCGAGCATCTCGCCACAGCCTCCGCTGCGCCGTTGGCCATCGCCGACGAGCTGGGCCACGAGCGCCCCGACTGGGAGGTGTCGCTCGGTCGTCTCGTCCACACCCTGCGCACACGAGCCCGACGCCTTCGCCCCCAAGCACCGCTGGGCGATGGACTGGTACTACCCGGTGCTCGCCGGGGTGATCGGCGGCGACGAGGGCCGGGCCCACCTCGACGACCGCCTCGACACCTTCTACCTGGAGGGCCGCGGCATCCGCTGCGTGTCCGACCGCCCGTGGATCACCGCGGCCGAGACCTGCGAGTGCCTCCTGGCCTACCTGGCCGTCGGGCGGACCGAGGACTTCGCCCTCGAGCTGTTCCGCCAGGCCCAGACCCTCCGCTCCGAAGAGGGCTACTACTGGACCGGCATCGTCTACCCCGAGCAGGTCCACTTCCCCGGCGACGAGCGCTCGACCTACACGGCCGCCGCGGTGATCCTGGCCGCCGACGCCCTGGCCGGGTGCCTCAGCGGCGGCCTCGTTGTTCACCGACCACGACGTCGCTGCCGGAGGTCGCCCTCGACGAGACCACGAAGACGAGCCCTCGCTGGACTAACGGAGACGGGTCTCCGGCTGTCCCGACAGGTGGTGGGCCAGTTCGTGGAGGGTGAACCGTCCGATGCCGGTGACGCTCAGGTGCGCGCCGTCGCCCCGGGTGCCGGCCCGGTCCCACTCGTCGCCGTCGACCAGCGACAGCGTCCCCGCCAACCACTGTGCGTTGGCCGCCAGGTCACCGGCGACCGCGGTCGGGTCCTGCTCGTTGTAGTGCTCGTCGACGGCGGCGGCGTCGTGGTCCCACCAGCCGAAGTCGGGCTCGTCCTCGACCAGCACCCGGGCCACCCGTTCGGTCATGACCGACAGGAGGTCACGGCAGTGGCAGCCGTATTCCAGCGCCGTCCAGCTGCCGTCCTCGGGGCGGGCGCGGACCGCCACGTCGTCGGCGTTCACCAGGAGGGTCTCCCAGCGGGACGCCTCCTGGCCGGAGGGCGTCGGGCAGGGCCTCCGAGGCGACCTCGGCGGGAGCCGTGCCGCAGAACGGGCACGGCTCCTCCAGCACCTTGGTCCAGTCCATCGCCTCGGCCATCAGATGCCCTCGGCGATGCGGCGCAGCACCCGCAGGGAGCCCGTGGCCGAGACCTCCTCGAACGCCAGCGACTCCAGCGCCCGGCGGTAGAGCTCGAACGGGGGTCGGCCGCCGTCGGCCGGGTCGGGGAACACGTCGTGGATGGCCAGCGTCCCGCCGACCATCACGTGCGGCACCCAGCCCTCGTAGTCCCGGTGGGCGGGGTCCGGGCCGTGGCCGCCGTCGATGAAGAGGAAGCCGAACGGCGTCGTCCAGTGCTCGGCGACGGTCGGCCGAGTCCCCGACGACGGCGACGACGGCGTCCTCGAGGTCGGCGCCGAAGATCGTGCGCCGGAAGTGGGGCAGCGTGTCCATCAGGCCGCTCGTCGGGGTCGACCAGGTCGGCCTCGTGGTGCTCCCACCCCGCCTGGTTCTCCTCCGAGCCCCGGTGGTGGTCGACGGTGAACAGCACGGTGCCCGTCTCCCGGGCGGCGGCACCGAGGTAGACGGCGGACTTGCCGCAGTAGGTGCCGACCTCCAGGAAGGGGCCGCGGCGAGGCCACGGCGGCGTCGTGGAGGGCGATGCCCTCGTCGGGCGGCATGAAGCCCCGAGCGGCCTCAGCGGCCGACTGGAGGCGGGGGTCCAACGCCGGGGGGCCTAGACCGCCGGCGCGGACTCGAGCTCGGACTCGAGCTCCTCGTCCACCGGGAAGTGCTGGTGGGCGCCGAACATGATCCGGTCCAGGAACAGGAACTTGAAGACCCAGACCATGCCGAACCCGACCGCGTTGGCCACGTTGACGGCGATCGGCGAGTCGGAACCACTTGTCGGCGTAGTGGGCGCAGATGGTGGACAGCGCGAGGCCGATCAGCGTGATGATCCAGAACGGCAGCACCTCGGTGGTGATCCGGTTCTTGTCCTTCTTGCCCCAGACCCAGTAGCGGTTCATGAGGTACGCGGGGAACGCCATGATCGAGACGGCCACCAGGTTGGCGGTGACGAAGGACCACTCGAACCCGACGGTGAACAGCAGGAGCAGGACCTGGGTGAAGGGGAACGCGATGGCCGAGACCGCGGAGTACTTCAGCATCTTGCGGTAGTCAGCCTCGCGGACGCGCGCGAGCACCTCTGCGCGGGACCTCGCCATGAAGCCGATGGTAGCTGGGGCGTGTGTCGATCACGGCCATCGCCCACTCCATCGGCACCGGTAGGGTCCGCGTTGATGAGTCAGGCCGCGGTCGACGCGCTCTGCGAGCTGCTCGACCTGGAGGCCATCGAGGTGAACATCTTCCGCGGCAGGAGCCCGGACGAGGACCGTCAGCGGGTCTTCGGGGGCCAGGTGGCCGGCCAGGCGCTGGTCGCCGCGGCCCGGACGGTCGACGACGAGCGCTCGGTGCACTCGCTGCACGCCTACTTCCTGCGCCCTGGCGACCCCACGGTGCCGATCCTCTACGACGTCGACCGCATCCGCGACGGACGGTCCTTCACGACCCGTCGTGTGGTCGCCATCCAGCACGGTCGGGCCATCTTCAACCTGCAGGCGTCCTTTCACGTCCGGGAGGAGGGCCTCGACCACCAGCTGCCGCTGTCCGACGCCATGTGGGACAGCCAGCTGCCGCCCGAGCCCGAGACGCTGCCCGACTGGCGGACCCGGATGGCAGCCCTACGCCGAGCGGTTCGGCCCCTACCTCGACCGGCCCCGGCCCATCGACACCCGCAACGTGGACTGGTCGTGGGACCAACGCCGCGATCCACAGCCACCGCACCAGCGGGTGTGGCTACGGGCCGACGGGCGCGCTGCCCGACGACCCCGTGCTCCACCAGTGCGTGGTGACCTACGCCTCGGACATGACCCTGCTCGACACGACGCTGCTGCCCCACGGGGCCGAGCGCGCGCCGACGAGTCGATCATGATGGCCAGCCTCGACCACGCCATGTGGTTCCACCGTCCGTTCCGGGCCGACGAGTGGCTGCTGTACGTGCAGGACACGCCCTCGACCTCCGGCGGGCGGGGCATGGCCCGCGGCTTCCATCTACACGCAGGACGGCGACCTCGCCGTGTCGGTGGTGCAGGAAGGCCTGATCCGGCCCGTGCGATGAGGCGGCTGGTGGCCAGGGTGCTGGCCTTGTCCCTCCTGGCCGTGGCGTGCGGCGACGAACCCGAGGCGCTGCCCAGCGACACGCGCGCCCCGATCGTCGAGGACCTAACCGTGCCCACGACCACGCCCCCGACGGTCGTCGAGCGCGAGGACGTCACCTCGGTCGACGGCGTCGAGGTCGGGCTGGAACCGGTTGCCGACCTGGCGGAGCCGACGGTGATGGCCACGCGCCCGGGCGAACCCGACCGGGTCTACGTGGGCGAGCGGGCCGGCCGGGTCCTCGACCTGTCGCTGGCCGACGGCTCGTCGGAGGTCGTGCTCGACATCTCTGACCAGACGACGACCGACTCGGAGCGGGGGCTGCTGGGCCTGGCCGTCACCGCCGACGGCGAGCACGTGTACGTGAGCTCCACGAACACCGATGGCGACACCCGGGTCGACGAGTACGCCGTCGCCGCCGACGGCTCATTCGACGGTCGCGTCGAAGCGGACGGTCTTCGCCCACGACCAGCCGTTCGCGAACCACAACGGCGGCGAGGTGACCTTCGGCCCGGACGGCTTCCTCTACATCGGGCTCGGCGATGGTGGGAGCGCGGGCGACCCGCTCCTGGCCGGGCAGGACCGGGGCCAGATCCTGGGCTCGCTCCTGCGCATCGACCCCGGTGGCGGCGGCAGCAACGCGTACGCGGTACCCGCCACCAACCCGTACGCCGGGCGGGAGGGCGCCCGGCCGGAGGTGTGGCTGAAGGGGGTGCGCAACCCCTGGCGGTTCACCTTCGACCGGGCGACCGGCGACCTGTGGATCGGCGACGTCGGCCAGAACGCGATCGAGGAGGTCGACTGGCTCCCCGCCGAAGACGGCGTCGACGCCGGGAGGGGCGCCAACCTCGGCTGGAACGAGATGGAGGGCGACCAGCCCTACGAGGACGGCGTCGAGCCCGAGGACCACACGCCGCCGGTCTTCACCTACAGCCACGACGAGGGCGGGTGCTCGGTGACCGGCGGCTACGTGTACCGCGGCTCGGAGCTGGAGGACCTGTTCGGCGCCTACCTGTTCGCCGACTACTGCCAGGGCGAGCTGCGGGCTCTGGCCTTCGACCGGGAGGCCGGCGAGGTCGTCGACGAGGCGACGGTCCTGCCCGATCCGATCACCGCCCCGATCTCCTTCGGCGAGGACGCCGCCGGCGAGCTCTACGTCCTCACCCAGCCCGGTCAGCTCCTGCGCATCGTCCCCGCCTGACCGGGAGGCGGGCGTCGGCGACCATCGTCGACCCGACCGGTCACAGTCGCAGTCCGGCGTGCGACACTTCTGGCGTGGACCTGACCGCGGTGGCGACACCGGGCTACTTCGCCTCGATGGGGCTCGAGCAGTGGCTGCTGAAACGCCGCGCCGAGCGCATCGGGCCTACCGCCGCCGACTACGAGAAGGGCGACACCCTGGCAAACCTCGCCATGGGAACGGCCAGCTTGCTGGTCCCGATGGTCACCTATCCCCTGGCCGAACGCATCGCCCCGCAGAAGTCGAAGATCGGCAAGGGGCTGATCGCCCTCGCGGCCGGCGCTGCGGTCGCCACGACGGTCGCCGACCGCGTCGTCCGCCGCCGCAAGGCGCGGGGGGAGCGCCACGTGCAGGCAGAGGCGGTCGCCCGCTACGGCGGCCCCACCGCCCTCGCCGCCGGCACCCTGGCGCTGACCACCGCCACGCTGACCGCCACCCGCCCGAAGAAGGTCTGGAACAGCCCCCGCCGCACGCGGGACCTCGGCACGGGTGCGGTCGCCGCCATCGCCACGATCGCGGCCTGGGACTTCATCTACTACTGGAACCACCGGTTGATGCACACGTCCCGACTGCTGTGGGCGCACCACGTCGCGCACCACAGCTCGGAGCGCTTCAACCTGTCGACCGCCCTGCGCCAGCCGGTGGCTGACGTGCTCGGCGTCTACGTCCCGTACGGCGTGCTCTGCCTGGCGGGCGTCCGGCCCGCGCTGATCGAGCAGGCCCGGGGCATCAACCTGCTGTACCAGTTCTGGATCCACACCGACCTGATCCCGAAGCTGGGCAAGGCCGAGGAGGCGCTGAACACGGCGTCGCACCACCGGGTCCACCACGGCAGCAACATCCGGTACATCGACCGGAACCACGGCTCGATCCTCATCGTGTGGGACCGCCTGTTCGGCACGTTCTCCCGGGAGGACGACGCCGAGCCCGTCATCTACGGGCTGACCAAGAACATCCACTCGGACAACCCGGCGGTCATCGCCTCCCACGAGTTCCGGGACATCGTCCGGGACGTGGCCGACAGCGACAACTGGAGCGACCGCATCTCGTTCGTGGCGCGGGGTCCGGGCTGGGCCTACGCCCGCCGGGCCGAGCTGGACGCCTCCCCGTTCGAGCGGGACCGCGAGCCGGCGACGGCCGGGGTGGCCTGATGCCCTACGCGTCGGGTCGGATCATCCACGACGCCGATGCGCACATCATGGAGACGCCCACGTGGCTGCGCGACCACGCCGATCCATCGGTGCGGGACCGCATCGCTCCGCTGGACCTGAGCAGCGGCAACGAGCTGCGCCAGACCGGCGACCCCGAGGAGCAGTTGAGGGACCTGGTCGCCGCCTTCGACCGATTGGCCGACAAGCACGCTTCGCCCGAGTACCGGGCCGACGAGGCCGAGCAGATCATGGCCCGCAAGAACTTCGCCGCCACCGGCTCGTTCGTGGCCGAGGACCGGCCGCGGGCGCTGGACCTCCTCGGGTTCCAGAGCCAGCTGGTCTTCAACACGTTCCACAACCGGCGGCTGCGCAACTGGGAGCACGGTGACGACGCCGAGCTGGCCGTCGGCGCCGCCCGGGCCCACAACCGGGGCATGGTCGAGTTCTGCTCCGTCGACGACCGCCTGCTGCCCTCCTGCTACGTGCCGCTCTTCGACATCGAGGCCGCCCCCGGCCTGGTCGACGAGGCCCTCGACCTGGGCGCCGCCGCCCTGCTGGTCGCCTCCGGCTGCCCGCCCGGCCACTCCCCCAGCCACATCGGCCTCGACCCCGTGTGGGCCCGGGCCCAGGAGGCGGGCATCCCCGTCGTCTTCCACGTCGGCGGCACCGGCGACCTGATCGAGCCCGGCTACTTCCAGAACGGGCTCCCCATCCCGCCCGACTTCCACGGCGGTGAGGAGAACTTCCGCTCGGTCGACTACATGGGGATCCCCCACCCACCCATGCAGACGCTGGCCACCATGATCTTCGACGGCGTGCTGGAGCGCTTCCCCGACCTGCGCATCGGGGTGATCGAGCAGGGCGCCATCTGGGTGCCGAGCTGGCTGCGGCAGATGGAGTCCGCCTACGACGCGTTCCACCGCCACGAGGAGCGCCTCCAGGGCCTGAGCCTGCGCCCCACCGAGTACGTCCGCCGCCAGGTGCGGTGCACGCCGTACCCCACCGAAGACGTCGGCTGGATCGTCGCCAACACCGGCCCGGAGATCTGCATGTTCTCCAGCGACTACCCCCACGTCGAGGGCGGGCGCAAGCCCCTGGAGCGCTTCGAGTCCAGCCTCGGCGACGTCCCCGACGACGTGCGCCAGGCCTTCTACTGCGACAACTTCCTCGACCTCATGGGCACCGCCGGACGGGCGCTGGCGGCGGCCTGACCATGGAGGAGTGGGACCCCGACGTCGGTCTCGAGGACTTCCCCACCGAGCTCCGGGAACTGCTCGTGGACGACGCCGCCGGACTGCGCGAGGCGTTCGAACAGGTCCAGGCGCAGTGGGACGAGACGATCGCCCGCGCCAAGGCGCTGCCCGAGCCGAAGCGACACGAATCCGTTGACGGCGAGTGGTCGCTGACCCGGACCCTCCGTCACCTCGTCTACGCCACCGACATCTGGATCTCCCGCCTCGTGTTCGGCGAGTCGCAGCCCTACCACCCCTGGGGCCAGCCCTTCACCGAGCTGGAGGACCTCGACGCGCTCGGCCTCGACCTGGACGCCGAACCGTCCTTCGCTGCGGTCCTCGAGGTCCGCGCCAGCCGGGTCCAGCGCGTCCGTGGGCTGCTCGCCGGCCTCACCGATGCCGACCTCGATCGAGAGTGCGTGCCACCCGACCAGGCGACACACCCCGCCGAGCCTCACCCCCTCAAGATCTGCCTCTGGACCGTGATCGAAGAGGAGTGGTGGCATCACCGCTTCTTCGAACGGGACCTCACCGCCCTCGAGGCGCGCTGAGCAGCTCAGCGACCGCTGGCTCGCCGGCGGCGGCGTACACGCGGGCTGGCCCCGGCCTCCGGCGGGAGCGCGGAGGACCGGGGCCAGGCCGGGTTGGGGGGAACTAGCCGGCGGCGATGGCCTCGAGGACGTCGAGCTTCGCCGCCCGCCGGGCGGGGCGGACCGCCGCCAGTGCGCCGGCGAGGGCGCCGACCAGGAGGACGATCGCCAGCGAGCCCACCGGGATGGTGAAGACGCTGATGAAGCCGTCGGCGTCGGCCGCCTTGACCAGCGCCCAGCCCAAGAACGTCCCGATGGCGATGCCGCCGACCGCCCCCAGGGTGGCCACGAGGACCGACTCCCAGCGGACCATCGACCGCATCTGGCGCCGGGTGGTGCCGACGGCCCGCAGGAGGCCGAGCTCGCGGGTCCGCTCGTGGATCGCCAGCGACAGGGCGTTGGCGATGCCCATGAGGGCGATCAGGATGGCCAGCGCCAGCATCACGTAGATGAGCGTCAGCATCCCGTCGACCCCGGCGGAGGCGGCGTCGATGTACTCCTGGCGGTCCATGACCTCGGGCTTGCCGAAGTCGTCGGCGACGGCCTGCACGGCCCGCTCGCCCTCGGAGGTGGACACCCCGTCCGCCAGCGACACCAGCACGTTGGTGTCGATGAGCTGGATGGAGTGCTCGGCCCAGAGGTCCTGGGGCACCGTGAGGTCGCCGACCAGCTCGGCGTCGTCGTAGGTGGCCGCGACCGTGAGGTCGACCTGCTCACCGTCCTGGAACCGGGCGCTCAGCGGATCGCCGACGGCCAGGTCGTGGTCCTCGGCGTACTTGGTGCTGACGGCGATCTCCGAGCCGGCGAGCCCGGGCAGGTCGCCGTCGACGGGGTCGACGTCGAGCACCTGGGTCATGGCGGCCAGGTCGGCCACGGTGACCCCAGCCAGGCCGTCACTGTCGGCGAGCTGGATCTCGCCGTAGGACATGCCCGTGGCCGCGCTCGACCTCGGGGATCTCGCCCACCGCGGTCGTCAGCTCGGGGCTGAGGCCCCCGCCGCCGAAGCCGCTGGCCTGGATGACGAGGTCACCGCCGAAGCTCTCCGAGACGCTGTCGTCGATGGACGCCTTCAGCGAGGCGGCGAACACCGTGAACAGCGCCACCACGCCGACGCCGACCAGCAGGGCGGCGGCGGTCGCCGACGTCCGGCGCGGGTTGCGCATGGCGTTGCGTCGGGCCAACGAGCCCGGGATGCCCCGGGTCTTGGCCACCGGACGGCCGAGCACGGAGCTGATCGGCTTGGCCACGACCGGGCCGAGCGTCACCGCACCAGCAACGACCAGGAGGGCACCGAGCCCGGCTCGCGGCACACCGCCGCCACCGGTCAGGGCCGAGTCGATGACCACGTAGGCCCCGAGCAGGGTCAGCACGCTGCCGATCGCCAGGCGGGGCCGGGAAGCATCGGCCCGGTCGACGGCGACGTCCCGCAGCGCGGCCAGGGGCGGAACCCGGCTGCCCCGGATGCGACGGCCCGATGCCGGCGACGAGCGTGATCAGCAGGCCCACGGCGGGGGCGATGATCAGCGACGAGGCCGTCAGGGTCAGGCCACCGGCGGGCAGGGCGAACCCGAACGCCGAGAACATGGCCTTCAAGCCGACGGCGATGCCCACGCCGGCGACGACGCCGAGCAGGGAGGCGATCACCCCGACCATCAGGGTCTCCAGCACCATGGAGCCGAGCACCTGTCGACGCGATGCGCCGACGGCCCGCAGCAGGGCGGAGTCCCGCTTCCGCTGGGCGATGATGATCGAGAAGGTGTTGTTGATGCTGAAGGCGGCGACGAGCAGGGCGATCCCGCCGAACACGCCGAGGAACGTTCGCAGGAAGCCCAGGAAGTCGCTGTTGATCTCGTCGTTGTTCTCGTCGACCAGCTCCTGGCCGGTCAGGACCTCGACGTCGTCGCCGAAGGCCTCGTCGAGGTTGTCCCGCAACTCGGTGGCGGACACGCCGTCGTCGGCCTCGACCAGCACGCTGGTCGCCCCGCTGCGCCCGTTCAGGATGTGCTCCTGGGCGCCCTCGAGGCTGAACGCCGTGTAGGTGGAGGGCCCGAGGCCGTCCTCACCGCCGATGGTGGCGATGCCGACGATCTCGACCTCCACCGGGGTTCGGCGTCTCGACAGTGGTGCGGTCGCCGACGTGCAGGTTGCCGTCCTCGGCCGCTCCCCGGTTGATGACGACCTCGTTCAGCCCCTCGGGCGCGCGGCCCTCGGCCAGGTCGCCACGTGTTGAGCGAATCCGTCGATCCAGGCGGCGGCGATGGTCGGCGGGCCGAAGCCGCCGAGCTTCTCGCCGTCGCTGTCGTTGAGCTGGCCGAGTCCGTCGATCTGAACGGCCGAGTCCGCCACCCCGTCGACGTCGTCGATCCGGTCGATGACGTCCGGGGGGACGAGGGCCTGAGCCGTCTCCACGTCGCCACCGACCTGGTTGGCGTTGCGGACCACGGCGTCGGTCTGGCCGATCGACGAGGTGAACAGGCGGTCGAAGTTCGCCGCCATCGTGTCGCCGAGCACGAAGGTCCCGGCCAGGAAGGCCACGCCGAGGCAGACCGCCAACGACGTGCCGATCAGCCGGCGCTTGTGCGCCGCCAGGTTTCGCAGGGTGAGCTTCAACATGGCTTAGCTCCCGAGGGACTTGAGGCGGTCCAGGACCGACTCGGGGGTGGGATCGTCGATGCGGTCGACGATGCGGCCGTCGGCCAGGAACAGGACGTGGTCGGCGTAGCCGGCGGCCATCGGGATCGTGGGTGACCATGACGACGGTCTGGCCCAGCTCCTTCACCGCACGGCGGAGGAACTCCAGGATCTCGGTCCCGCTGCGCGAGTCGAGGTTCCCGGTGGGCTCGTCGGCCATGACCACGTCGGGACGGTTGACCAGGGCCCGGGCCACGGCGACCCGCTGCTGCTGGCCGCCCGACAGCTCGGACGGACGGTGCTCGAGCCGGTCCTGCAGGCCGACCGTGCGGACGACCTCGTCGAACCAGGCCGGATCGACGTCCGTGCCGCCGAGCGACGACGGCAGGGTCATGTTCTCCTCCGCCGTCAGCGTCGGCACCAGGTTGAACGCCTGGAACACGAAGCCGAGGCGGTCGCGTCGCAGCTCGGTGAGCTTGCGGTCGTTGAGGGTCGACAGGTCCGTGTCGCCCACGAAGACCTGACCGCTGGTGAGCGTGTCGAGGCCGGCGAGGACGTGGAGCAGGGTCGACTTGCCCGAGCCGGAGGGGCCCATGATCGCCGTGAAGCGACCGGAGGGCAGGTCGACGCTCACGTCGTCCAAGGCGGTGACCGCCGTGGAGCCCGGAGCCGTAGACCTTGCTGGCGTGGACGGTGCGGGCGGCCACCCCGGTGGCCGTACGCGTCGGGGGGATGAGGGTGGCGTTGGTCATGACGCCATCTTCCGGAACGCGGACGTCGCCGTCGTCGGCCGGGGGACGTGACTTCGGGGTGCGCCGTCGGCCGTAGGGACTACGTCACGAGGCGTAGGCCGGATGTCACAAGGGCTGGTGACGTCCCTGGCCGGGTGCGACGAGCCCCGACTCGTACGCCAGCACGACGAGCTGGGCACGGTCGCGGGCGTGGAGCTTCACCATCGCCCGGCTGACGTGGGTCCGGGCCGTCGCCGGGCTGATGTACAGCTCGGCGGCGATCTCCTCGTTGCTGAGGCCGGCGGCCACCAGGGCCACGACCTCGCGCTCGCGGTCGGTCAGCGGGTCGAGGGCGTCGGCGGTGAACGTGCGACCCTGCGGCTGGGCCACGAACTCCCCGATGAGGCGGCGGGTCACGCCGGGCGACAGGAGGGCCTCGCCCTCGGCGACGACCCGGATGGCCCGCAGCAGCTCGACCGGCTCGGTGTCCTTGACCAGGAAGCCGCTCGCCCCGGAGCGCAGCGCCTCGAACACGTACTCGTCCAGCTCGAACGTGGTCAGGATCAGCACCCGCACCCCGTCCAGCTCCGGGTCGGCCACGATCTGTCGGGTGGCGGCCAGCCCGTCCAGGTGGGGCATGCGGATGTCCATGAGGACGACGTCGGGGCGGGTCTCGGTGACCCGGGCGACGGCCTGCTCGCCGTCGTTCGCCTCGGCGACGACCTCGATGCCGTCCTCGGCGTCGATCAGGACCCGGAGGCCGGCCCGCACCAGCGCCTGGTCGTCGGCGATGACCACCCGGATCACGCCCGGGCCCCCTCGGGCGAGGTCTCCTCAGGCGCGTCGGCCCGGTCCGACCGGGAGCCACGCCCGGACCCGGAAGCCGCCGCCCGGTCGGGGCCCGGCGTCGACACTGCCGCCGAGCGCCAGCGCCCGCTCCCGCATGCCGGACAGGCCATGACCGGTGACGGTGGCCGCCTGGACCGCGGCGGACACGCCACGGCCGTCGTCCTCGACGCGGACGCTGAGCCCGTCGGTGACGCGGTCGACCTGGATCGTCGCCCGGGCGGGACCGGCGTGGCGCATGACGTTGGTCAGCGACTCCTGGACGATGCGGTAGGCGGCCCCGGCCACGGCCTCGGGAACGTCGGAGGTGTCGCCCAGCACCTCGAGCGTGGTCGGCACCCCGTTGGCGACCACCGAGGCGATCAGCTCGTCGAGTGCGTCGAGGCCCGGCGTCGGCGCCAGCGGGGCGTCGTCGTCACCCTCCCGCAGCAGGTGGAGGGTGGTGCGGAGCTCGTCGAGGGTCTGGCGGCTGGCCTCCCGGATGGCCAGGAGCGCGGCACGGGCCTGCTCCGGGTGGGCGTCGGCGACGTGGGCGCCGGTGGCCGCCTGCAGGCTGATGCCGGCGATGTTGTGGGCGACGATGTCGTGCAGGTCGCGGGCGATGCGCACCCGCTCTTCGGCCACCCGCCGCAACGCCTCCTCCTCCCGGGTCTCCTCCAGCTGCTGGTTCCGCTTCCGCAACCCGTCCAACAGCTCGCGGCGGTCCCGGATGGTCTTGCCCGCCAGGAACGCCACGACCGACCAGCTCAGATAGAGGAGGTGGGCCCAGCCCTCGGTCTCCTCGCTGTCGACCACGAAGCCGCTGATCGCCATGGCCACGAAGGCGATGACCGCGGGGCGCAGGGCCTCTCGTGTCGGCAGGATGCTGGCGACCGTGCCGATGGCGATGAAGATGGCCAGGAAGAACGGCCCACCGACGTAGTCCCGGGCGATGTAGACGACGGTCAGCCCGAGGATGACATAGAGGTGCAGCCTCGGCAGCCGGTGGCGGAAGGCCAGGGCGACGCTGGCGCCCAGGATGAGGAAAGCCGTCAGGCCGTCGAAGCGCTGGCCGGGCGTCGACGTCTCGGCACTGTCGATCCGGATCGTGATCAGCATCACGGAGAGGTAGAAGACGACGCCGATCAGGGCGTCCTGCACCCCTTGCCGGCGCAGGAACGGCGGGATCACCCTCACGACGTTACGGGTCGACCGGTCGGTCCACATCCGCCCGGCGGCGCAACCGGGACGTACGTCGTACGACGTACGTCAGTCGGCGTCGAGCTGGGCGACGAGGGTCTTGGGGGCCACCTGCCGGTACGCGTCGGCGCAGATCCCGGCCACCTCGTCCCAGTCCGGCTTGCGGTCGAGGCGCACGCCCAGCCAACCCCGGTGGCCGACGTAGGGCGGGACGAAGAAGCGGTCGGGCTCCTCGTCCACCATCTCGGCCTGGACGCCGGGGGCGGCCGCCACCCAGAGGGCCAGCCGCCCGTCGCCGTGGTGGTCGTTCAGGAACATGACGAAGGTCTTCTTGCCCCGCACGAAGAACGTCGGCGAGCCGTGGCTGAGCCGTTCGGTCACCTCCGGGAGGGCGAGGCAGGCGGTGCGGACGTGCGCCAGCGCGGTCGCCACGGGGTCGGCCATGACGATCCGTTGTACCGCGTGTCACGGCCCTGGGGTATCGAAGAGGGATGAAGTACGGATTCGTGTTCCCCGGGGGCACCGCCCCCGAGCAGCTGGACCACGCCATCGCCGCCGAGGCGGCGGGCTGGGACGGCGTGTTCGTCTACGAGTCGGCCTACGGCGTGGACGCGTGGTCCCTCCTGTCGGCCATGGCCGCGCGCACCGAGCGGGTCCGCCTCGGCACCATGCTCACCCCACTGCCCTGGCGCCGGCCGTGGAAGGTGGCCAGCCAGGCGGCCACCCTCGACCAGCTGTCCGGGGGCCGGGCCATCCTGGCCGTCGGTCTCGGCGCCACCGAGCCCGAGATCGGCGTGACCGGCGAGGAGGAGGACCTCCGGGTGCGGGCCGCCCGGTTGGACGAGGCGCTCGACCTGATCACCGGTGTGTGGACCGACCGGCCGACGTTCTCCGGCGAGCACTACGAGATGGACCTGTCCCGCCGTGGCGACCTGGACACCACCGGCGTCTGCATCCAGGAGCCCCGGGTCCCGATCTGGGTCGTCGGGCTGTGGAACCGACCGAAGTCCATGCGCCGGGTGACCCGGTTCGACGGGATCGTCCCCCAGGGTGTCGAAACCCCCGACGACTACCGCGAGATGGTGGCCTGGCTGCGCGAGAACGGCATCCACGACGGCTACGACCTGGTCGCCGAGGGCGAGACCGAGCCCGGCGGTGGCGCCGACACCGTCGGCCCGTGGGCCGAGGCCGGCGCCACGTGGTGGCTCGAGGCGGCGTGGGGCACCGATGACCAGGACGTCATCCGCCGCCGAATCGACGCCGGTCCGCCGGGCTGATTGAGCGAGGCTGGGGCGATGGAGCTCCGGCCGGCGACCCTCGACGACGTCCCGACCATCGCCGCCCTGGTCCGACATGCCCAGGCGCACGACCGGGTCCCCCAGGTGCTCACCGACGAGGAGCTGGCCGACGACCTGTCGGCCTCGTACGTCGACCTGGAGCTGGACACCCGGGTCGCCGAGCGATGTGGCGAGGTGATCGGGTGGGCACAGGTGTGGCACCCGGAGGCCCGCGAGCGGCTGGACCGCGCCCAGCTCTTCGGCGAGGTCGCGGCCGAGCACCGCGGCACGGGGGTGGGTCGGGCGTTGCTGGGTTGGAGCCTCGGCCGGGCCCAGGAGCGGCTCGGGGCGACCACCCACGGGCTCCCCCGCTTCATCCGCGTGGACGCCTTCGACTGGTTGACCGACCGCCACCACCTCTACCAGCGGTTCGGCTTCGCGGCGGCTCGCTGGAACGAGATGCTCCTCCGGCCGCTCGTCGACCTCCCGGAGACCACGACGCCCGACGGCGTCCGCATCGAGCCGTGGCCGGAGACCGACGAGCAGACGCTGGAGGTGCGCAACACCACCTTCGCCGACCACTGGGGGACGACGGCGATCCCGGCGGAGGTGTGGGACGAGGTCGTGCACGGGCACGGGGGGCGGCCCGACCTGTCGTTCGTCGCCGTCGACGAGGCGACCGGCGAGCTGGTCGCCATCTGCCTGAACCAGGCCTACCCGGAGGACGAGGCCGTGACGGGCCGGCGCGACGCCATCATCGCCACGCTGGGCACGCTGCGGGCCGCCCGCGGCCGCGGTGTTGCGTCGGCCCTGATCGCTCGGTCGATGCACGCGTTCGCCGCGACCAGCTTCGACCATGCCGCCCTGGACGTCGATTCGGAGAACCCGACGGGTGCCTTCCACCTCTACCGCAGCCTCGGGTTCGAGCCCGAGCACCGCTCGATCACGTTCCAGATCGCCCTCGACCCCGAGGATCAGCCCTCGGGCGTCGTCCCGTAGCGCATGCCCCTGCCCGAGCTCCCGCTGCACACCGACCGGCTGGAGCTGCGGCGGCTCGAGGTCGGTGACCTCGACGCCTACCACGGCTACCAGGGACGTGAGGACGTGGCCCGGTACCTCCTCGACGACCCGCTGGACCGCGCTGCGGCAGCGGCGCGGCTCCACAAGGCGGTGACCATGACCGGTCTCGACCGGGTCGATGACCGGGTCGAGCTGGGCATGGTGCGCAAGGCCACCGGCGAGCTCATCGGCGACGTGATGCTGATCCTGCGCAGCATCGAGGACCGGACGGGCGAGATCGGCTACATCCTCCACCCGGACCACCACCGCCAGGGCTTCGCCCGGGAGGCCGTCGAACGGGCGCTGCGCATGGCCTTCGAGGACCTCGGCTGGCACCGGGTCATCGGCCGCTGCGACGCCCGCAACGAGGCCTCGGCCGGCCTCATGCGCCGCGTGGGCATGCGCCAGGAGGCGCACTTCGTCCGCAGCCGGTTGGTCAAGGGCCGGTGGAACGACGAACTGGTCTTCGCCGTGCTCGCCGACGAGTGGACGGGGTGATCAGCGCCGACTGAGCGACCGGACCATCGGCACGAGGCGGTGGTAGATCGGTCGCACCACACGGGCGGGGAGGTAGCGGTGCCGCTCCTCCTGCCACACCCGGGCCCGGCGGTGGGGTTTGACCACCTGCAGGCCCCAGTCGATCCGCCACGACGGGTGGTACCGGCCGGGAGGCTCCTCGGTGTGGAGCTCGATACGGCACAGGTGCTTGGTGCTCATGAAGCCGTACTGCTGCGGGCTGACCAGGCGCACGGGCTCGCCGTGGTCGGGGCCGATGGGCGCACCGTCGAGTCGGTCGGCCAGCAGGACGTCGTCGGCCAGTGCGTCCTCGAGCACCACGATCGACCGGTAGCGGTCGAGGCCCTCGAACACGACGTGGGTCACCACGGTCCCGGGTGCGAGCGCCGGCTGGATGACCAGACGATGGAAGTCCTCGAAGGCGACACCCTCCCAGTGCAGGTCGGTGGCCGACCATCCGGCCACGCAGTGGAAGTCGGCGGTCACCTCCGTCCTGGGGAGCGTCGTGAGATCCGCCACCGGCACCGTGAACGACTCGACGACCGCGCCGTCGACCTCGATCACCGGGTTCTCCGGCACCTCCGGCGGCGGATCGTGCAGGTGGGTCCCGAAGCGCGGGAAGCGATCGAGCGCGTTCTGGCCAGGGGGCAGGGTCTTTTCCATACGGGTACGTATGGACCATACGACAGGCCAGGGTGATTGTCCATACGGTGTCGTATGGAGTAGCAATCGGCGATGGCCACGGCCCGCACACCTCGTGAGCGCTGGATCGAGGAGGGCATGCTGGCCCTCGCCGATGGTGGTGGCCCTGACGCGGTCCGGATCGAGTCCCTGGCCCGGGCGCTCGGCGTCACCAAGGGCGGCTTCTACTGGCACTTCGACGACCGGCCGACCCTGCTCGAAGCCATGCTCGACAGCTGGGAGCAGACGGCCGTGGACCGGGTCATCGAGCAGGTCGACAGCACGGGCGGCGACCCCCGGGACAAGCTCCGCCGGCTCTTCGACCTCGCAGCCGAGGCAGGGCGCCCGTTCCAACGCACCGAGCTCGCCGTCCGGGACTGGGCCCGCCGCGACCCGGCGGTGGCCCACCGGGTGCGCCGCGTCGACGATCGGCGGGTGGACTACCTGCGCGGGCTGTTCGGCACCTTCTGCCCCGACGAGGACGACGTCGAAGCGCGCTGCCTGCTGGTCATGTCCCTGTTCGTGGGCAGCCCCTTCGTCGCCGCCCGCCACCGCGGCCGTACCCGGAGGCAGGTCGTCGACGCGGCACTGGAGCGGCTGGTGCGCTGATCCTCAGAGGTCCCGATCCCAAACGGGAGCCCAGGGGGGCGCGGCCGCGTGGCAGCGTGGCGCCATGTCGCATCTCCTTGCCGAGACCGTCGGGCACGTGCGCGTGCTTCGGCTCAACCGTCCGGAGCGGAAGAACGCCATCACCTCCTCGCTGGGCTGGAGCATTGTGCGAGCGGTGGCCGAGGCCCATGACGACGACGAGGTCCGCGTCATCGCCCTCACCGGCAACGGGGACGCCTTCTGCTCCGGCCTCGACCTGGGCACCGGTGACGACGAGGATTCGCCGGACACCGGCCTGTCAGAGCAGGCGCAGGTCCTCGACGAGAAGGGCTGGGTCGGGCGGTTCCTCCTCGCGCTGCGGTTCGAGACCGACAAGCCCGTGGTCGTCGGGCTCAACGGGGTGGCGGTCGGCGCCGGCCTCTCCCTGGCGATGGCGGCGGACATCCGGATCGCGGCGGACACGGCGCGACTCCACCCTGGCTATCTGCGGGCCGGGGCATCACCCGACGGTGGGCTCACCTGGTCCGCTCCCGACGCTCGTCGGCCACGAGCAGGCCATCCGCTTCCTGCTCGAGTCCCGGTTCGTCGACGCGGAGGAGGCGCGCCAGCGCGGGTTCGTCTCTGAGGTCGTCCCCACCGACGAGCTCGATGGCCGGCTCCTGGAGGTCTGCGAGAGCATCGCCGCCCAGGCGCCGCTCGCGGTGAGGAGGACGAAGGCACTGGTCGCCCGGACACCGCTGGTCACGGACGTGGAGGCACGGGTGGTCGACGAGATCCGCAAGGCGGTGGCGGGCCTCGACAGCGAGGACGGCCAGGAGGCGGTGCAGGCCATCTTCGAGAAGCGGTCGCCGACGTTCCGGGGCCGCTGAAGTGCGGGACCGGGCAGCGAAGGAGGCGGCGATCGACGAGCTCCTCGAGCTCCTGCGGCCGCAGCGAGCCGGCAACGGCTGGGGCGGCCGCACGCCGGACTGGTACGGGCCGGTGGTGTTCGGCGGCATCGGGCTCGCCCTCACCATCAGCGCCGCCTGCCGGGACGCCCCGGCCGGGCGCCGCCTCCACTCGATCCACGCCCACTTCCTCAGACCGGTGCAGGGTGGGGCGGACATCGCCTTCCACAGCGAGGTGGTGAAGGCGGGACGCACCCTCGGACTTCACCTCGTGACGGCGTCACAGGACGGCAAGCCCGTCATCACGATGACCTGCTCGTTCACGGCGGACACCGACGGCTACGACTACGACCTCTCAGGGATCCCCGACGGTGTGGCCCTCCCCGACGACCTCCCCGCACCCGACGACGAGGACCACCCGGCGCCGTGGGAGGTCCGTTGGATCGGGCCCAGCGCCCCGCGCCCGGACGGGACCCGCGAGGCGACGCACCGGCACTGGTTCCGCCTCCCACGGGACCTCGACGACGATCCGCCCCTGCACGCGGCCCTGCTCGGCTATGCCACCGACTGGACCGGCATCGGCGGGAGGCCCCTGCACCTCGACGGCGACACGACCGGCATGATCAGCCTCGACCACGCAGCCTGGTTCCATCGCCCGGCGCGTGCCGACGAGTGGCTCCTCCAGGACGTCCAGAGCCTCGTCAACGCCGGCGGCCGCGGCACCCTGCGGGGGGTGATCCGAGACACCGACGGCCGCATCGTGGCCTCGATGGCCCAGGAGATGATCCTGCGGCTGGACGAAGCCGGGGCGTGAGCAACTAGGCGTTCAGGTCGAACCGGTAGACGTTGGTGTCGCGCTGGACGAAGCCGAGGCGTTGGTAGAGGCGGTTGGCCGCCTCGCGGCTGCGGGCGGGAGGTGAGGTCGACCGTGCGGGCGCCCGGCCGCGCGGGCGCGGTCGAGGGCCGCCTCGTTCAGGGCCGCGCCCACGCCCTTGCCGCGGGCGGCCTCGTCGACGACCACGTCCTCGATCCAGGCCCGCAGCGCCGGTGGGGATGCGGAACAGCGCCAGCGTCAGCGAGCCGACGATCGGCGCCGTCGTCGTCCCGGGCGACGAAGCAGCACGGTCGCCGGCGAGGCCACGATCTCCGCCAGCGCGGCACGGGACGGGCGGCGGGTTGGACGACGACAGCTGGGGCGTCAGTCGGTCGAAGGCCTCGACCAGCTCGTCGTCGACCTCGGTGACCGCCCGTGACGGTGACCGTCACTCCGGCGTCGGGGACGGGCACGGGGCGGCGGCGGGCCGACGTAGCGGGCGCTGGGGCGGATGATCCGGTTGTCGGCGGCCTGCTCGAGGATGTTGGCGCACCAGCCGATCACCCGGCTGGACGGCGAAGGTCGGGGTGAACATCTCCCGGGGCAGGCCGCAGCGGTCCATGACCACGCCGGCGTAGAACTCGACGTTGGCGTAGAGCTCGCGGCCGGGCTTCAGCTCGGCGAGGGTGTCGACGACGGTCTGCTCGACCTTCTCGGCGAAGTCGGCCATGTCGCCGCCGAGGCGCTTGGCCACGCCCTTGCAGCAGCGGCGAGCGGGGGTCGTCGGTCTTGTAGACCCGGTGGCCGAAGCCCATGATCCGGTCGCCGCTCTCGACCGCGTCGCGGACCCAGGCCTCGGTCTTGTCGGGCGTGCCGATGGCGTCGAGCATGTCGAGGGCCCGGCTGGGGGCGCCGCCGTGCAGCGGGCCCGACAGCGCGCCGATGCCGCCCGACCACGGCCGCGCCCAGGTCGGCGCCGGTCGAGGTGATGACCCGGGCGGTGAAGGTCGAGGCGTTGAACCCGTGGTCGACGGTGGTGATCTGGTACTGCTCGATCGCCCGGGCCAGCTCGGGGTCGGGCTCCTCGCCGGTGAGCATGTAGAGGTAGTTGGCGGCGTAGCCGAGGTCGGGGTGGGGGTCGATGGGCTCGCTGGCCCTGGTGCAGCCGGTACAGCGCGGTGAGCGACGGTGGGGATCACGGCGCAGACCTGCATGGCGTTGCGCGCGCAGCTCCTCGGCGCGTCGATGTCGAGCGACGGCTGGAAGTCGCAGCGCCGAGCCGACGCAGCGAGATCGACCGTGCGCAGGCCGTCGAGCGGCAGGAAGCGCTCGCCGGCGTCGGCGATGGCCGGCAGCTGGGCGGCGACCGTGTCGGGCAGGACCCGGTTGGCCCGGATCTCGCTCGGCGAAGGCCTCCCGCTGCGGCGGCCGTGGGCAGCTCGCCCTCGAACATCAGGTGCCAGACGTCCTCCAGCGAGCGCTTCTCGGCCAGGTCCGTCGCCGAGTACTGGCGGTAGTGGTAGAAGCCCTCCTGGCCCCGGACGTCGCCGACCGCGGTCTCGGCCACGATGACCCCGGCCAGGCCCTTGGGGGCCTCGATGTGCCCGGGGTGGGTGACGGGCTCGATGGCGGCGATCTTGCAGCAGGTCCCGCATCGACACGATGCCGACGAGCGCCGTCTCGTCGTCGACGACCGGGATGTGGCGGTAGCCGTGCTCGGACAGCCACGGCGAAGGCCTCGCCGACCGGGACGTCGGGCCCGACCGTGGCCGGGTCCTCGGTCATCCACTCGGAGACCTTGGTGGCCCGCGGCGTCGTCGCCGGCGGCGGCGAAGCGGACCAGGTCCCGCTCGGTGAGGATGCCGACGGCGCGTCGGGTGCCGTCGACCACGACGACGGAACCGACGCCGGCGTCCCGCATGCGGGTCGAGGCGGCGGCCACGGTCTCGGCCGGTTCGGCGGTGACGACCGGTGAGCTCATGAGCTCGCCGACCGTCCGGACTACGGCGCCATCGGCCATCCGATCCCCTTCGTCGCTGGTTGGGCCCTGGCGGATCCTACCGATCGCCCTGACCCGGCGTCCGACGACGTGCCCTACGTTTGGCCGATGGCCACCGAACCCTCACGCCGCCTCCGCAACGTCATCGAGCCGCTGGCGGCCAACGTCTACTTCGCCAAGCCGGCCCACCAGCGCTACGAGGGCCTCGGCCTGGACTACTTCGCCGGGTACTTCTGCTCCCGCTCGGCCTGCATGGGCCGCCTCACCGGCGAGGCGGTGACCGCCACGTTCGGCGTCTTCTCCCCGACCGCGGTGATCCCCGCCGTCGAGAAGGGGTGGTCGCTGACCGAGCCCGAGCCGTTGCTCGACGCCCGGCGGGAGGGGGCCACCGAGGAGCTCACCCGCATCCTCACCGAGGCCAACGACGGCGACCTGCCCGACGGCATCGATCGGGCCACCGAGCTGCTCCGCCAGGCCGGTGCGGCGACCACCCCCAACGGCCACCCGATCCACGCCGGCCTGCGCTCGCTGCCCTGGCCCGGCGACCCGGTGGGCGACCTCTGGCGGGCCGCCGACCTCCTGCGGGAGTTCCGGGGCGACAGCCACAACGCCGCCTGGGTGGCGGGTGGGGTCGACGCCGTCGAGATCACCCTGCTCACCGAGCGCTGGTGGGGCATCGGCCTGAACAGCTACACGTGGACCCGGGGCTGGAGCCAGGAGGAGATCGACGCCGGCATCGCCCGCCTCCGGGACCGTGGCCTCCTCGACGGGGAGGACCTGACCGACGCCGGCCGCGAGGTCCGCGAGGGCATCGAGGCGGCGACCGACGCCGGCGACCGGGCCGTGCTGGAGGCGCTCGACGACGACCTCGACGAGCTGGTCGACCTGCTGCGCCCGTGGGCGAAGGCGGTGGTCGCCGCCGGCGGCTACCCCATCGATCCGTCCAACCTCGGCGACGCCGTCCAGCCCTGATCCACACTCGAAATTGCTCCGATCGAGGTCGTCCAGCAACCGGAATCGGAGCAATTTCGTCGGGGGTGAACGACTCGGCGGTGCGACCCCTCGCCGGTAGCGTGGAACGAGATGGCGAACCTCGACCATGTGGTCTGGCAACGGCGGGAACGGCTGCGGGACCCGCTCCTGATCGCCGCCTTCGAAGGCTGGAACGACGCCGGTGACGCCGCCACCATGGCGGTCCGCCACCTGCGCGACGCCTGGGACCTCGAGCTGGTCGCCGAGCTGGACCCCGAGGAGTTCTACAGCTTCACCGACACCCGCCCGCACGTGGCCTTCGACGAGGGCGGCCTGCGTCACATCGAGTGGCCGGCGAACCGCTTCTGGGCCGGGGCCATCCCCGACACGGACCGCGACATCGTCGTGCTCGACGGGCATCGAGCCGAACCTGCGCTGGCGCACCTTCGGCGAGCACGTCACCGGCGTGGCCCAGGAGCTGGGCGCCACCCTCTTCGTGACCCTCGGGGCGCTGCTCACCGACATCCCCCACACCCGACCGACGTCGGTCATCGGGACCGCCGACTCCGCCGAGCTGATCGGCCGCCTCGACCTCCGGCCGTCGTCCTACGAGGGGCCGACCGGAATCGTCGGCGCGATGCACCACTCGTGCCGGGCCGCCGGGCTCGACTCGATCTCCCTCTGGGGGTCGGTCCCGTCGTATGTGCCGGGCAGCACCTCGCCGAAGGCGGCGCTCGCCCTGGTCGAGCGGGTGGGCCAGCTGCTGGACACGACCGTCCCGGTCACCGACCTCGAGATCGCCACGACCGACTACGAGCGCCAGCTCGACGAGCTGGTCCAGGAGGACGAGGAGTCCTCGACCTACGTCGCCGAGCTCGAGCGGGTCTTCGACGAGCAGGCCATGCACGGCGACGGCAGCGCCCTCGTCGACGAAGTCGAACGCTTCCTGCGCGACCGTTGAGCCCCGACGAGACCTGGCAGGGCGAGAAGGGCCGCTACTGGGCCGAGCACGCCGATTGGTTCACGCGGATGCTGGCCGAGTTCGGCGACGCCCTGATCGAGGGCGCCGACCTGCAACCCGGCGAGCGGGTGCTGGACGTGGGCTGCGGCAACGGTGACATCACGGTGGCCGCCGCCGAGGCCGTCGGACCCGACGGGTCCGTCGTCGGCGTTGACCTCTCGCCCGAGGAGCTGGACGTGGCCGCCGCCCGAGCCGCCGGCCGAGGGCTGAGCAACGTCGAGCTGCGCCGGGCCGACGCCGCCGACGACGAACTGGGATCGGCGCCCTTCGACGTGCTGGTCAGCCGGTTCGGCGTCATGTTCTTCGACGACGCCGTCGCCGCCTTCACCAACCTCCACCGGGTGGTGAACGGGCGGCTGGCGTTCGTCTGCTGGCAGCCCGTGGAACGCAACCTCTGGCTGCGTCTGGCGCGTGAGGCCGTGGCCTCGGTCCTGACGATGCCGGTACCGCCGCCCGGGCCCGGCCCGTTCGCCTTCGCCGATCCGGACCATGTGCGAGGGATCCTCACCGGCGCCGGCTTCACCGACGTCCGATTCGACGACGTCCAGCGCCCGGTCCACTTCGGCGACTCGCCCGACGACGCCGTCGGCTTCATCCGGAACATGGACTGGGCCAAGGCCGTGCTCGACGGCGCACCGGACGACCAAGCCGCCGAGGCACTCGCAGCAGCCCGGGAGGCGCTGTCGGAGCACGCCGGGCCCGACGGTCACATCGATCCGCCGGGCGCGGCCTGGCTGGTGACGGCCAGGTCCTGAGGTTCAGCCCAGGTCCACCCGCCGCAGCAGCTGGGCGTTGAGGGCGACGACGATCGTCGAGATGCTCATCAGGATCGCGGCCACCGCCGGCGGGAGGTCGACCCCGGCCCAGGACAGGGCGCCGGCGGCCAGGGGGATGGCGACGACGTTGTAGCCCGCGGCCCAGACCAGGTTCTGCAGGCTCTTGCGGTGCACCGCCTCGGAGAGGCGGACGGCGCTGACCACGGCCCGGGGGTCCGAGCGGGCGAGGATGATCCCGGCCGACTCGATGGCGACGTCGGTCCCCGCACCGATGGCGATGCCGACGTCGGCGCGGGCCAGCGCCGGGGCGTCGTTCACCCCGTCGCCGACCATCGCCACAGCCAGCCCCCGAGCCTGCAGCTCGGCCACGGTGGCGTCCTTGTCCTCGGGCAGGACCTCGGCGAACACCTCGTCGACGCCCAGGTCGGCGGCGACCGCGTCCGCCACCTCCCGGGCGTCGCCGGTGATCATCACGACCCGCTTGCCCATCGCCCGCAGCTCGGCGACGGCGTCGCGGGCCTCGGGGCGGACCTCGTCTTCCAGCGACAGGGCCCCCACGATGCCGTCGTCGCCCACCAGGTAGAGCACGGCGGCACCCCGGCCGCGCCACCCATCCGCGTGCTCGGCAGCCTCCGGCGGCTCGGTCAGGTCCCGCTCCCGGAGCAGCGCCGGCCCGCCGACGGCGTACCGCCGACCGTCGACCACGGCATCGACGCCCCGGCCGGTGTGCGAGCGGAAGTCGCGCGCCCGAGGCCGGTTCGCCGGCGCCGCGGCCACGATCGCCCGGGCCAGCGGGTGCTCGCTGTCGGCCTCCACGGCAGCGGCGATGGCAAGGACCTCGTCATCGCTCCGGCCCACACCGACGACCCCAGTGACCGTGTGCTCGGCCTTGGTCAGCGTTCCCGTCTTGTCGAACAGGAAGGCATCGACCGTCCGGCTGCGCTCTAGGGCGAGCCGGTCCTTCACCAGGATCCCGCGACGGGCCGCGAGGCCCGACGACAACGAGATCACGAGCGGGATGGCCAGCCCGAGGGCATGAGGGCAGGAGATGACCAGGACGGTGACGGTGCGGACGACCGCCTCGTCCACGGAGTCGAAGGCTGCCCAGGCCAGGAAGGTGACGATGGCGGCGGCGGTGGCCACGTAGAAGAGGAGGGCGGCGGCCCGGTCGGCCAGCACCTGGGCCCGGCTGGAGGAGCGCTGGGCCTCCTCGACCAGCCGCTGGATGCCGGCGAGAGCGGTCTGCTCGCCGACGGCCTCGACCCGCACCCGCAGGGCCGAGTCGGTGACGACGCTGCCCGCCACGATGTGATCGCCCCCGCCGCGTGGCACCGGGCGCGACTCGCCCGTGATCATCGACTCGTCGATCTCCGCCCCTCCGTCGACCACCTCGCCGTCGGCGGGGATCCGCCCGCCCGGGCGCACCAGGACGACGTCGCCCACCGCCAAGTCACCCACCGGAACGACCTCGGGGCGGCCGTCGGCGTCGAGGCGCTCGGCCTCGTCGGGGAGCAGCGCGGCGAGCGCGGCCAGGGCGTCACCCGCCTGGCCGAGCGCCTTCATCTCCTGCCAGTGACCCAGGAGCATGACGGTCACCAGGGCGACGAGCTCCCACCAGAACTCGAGGTCGAACCAACCGAGCGTCGTGGCCGCCGAGGCCACGAAGGCCACGGTGATGGCCATGGCCACCAGCAGCATCATCCCGGGCTGCCGGCTGCGGAGCTCGGCCGCCCCGCCGCTGAGGAACGGCCACCCGCCCCACAGGAAGACGACGGTGCCCAGCACTGGGGCGATGGCGCGCTCGGCCGGGCAGGTCCAGCTCGTAGCCGAACCAGTCCATGATCATGTCGCTGGTCAGGACGACCGGGAGGCTCAGGAGGAGGCTCCACCAGAAGCGCCGGCGGAACATCTCAGCGTGGTCGGCAGGGCTGTGGTGGTCGTGCCCGCCGTGGCCGCCGTGCTCCTCGGGCTCGGATGTCCGGTGGTCCTCGACCATCGTCATTCCGATACCCTAGGGGGGTATCTCTATCTGGTCAACGTGACGCCGGTCACTCGTCCAGGACGACGCGGACGCCCAGCAGCCGGACGGGCGAGAACAGCTCGAAGCGGTCGAACACCTCCCGGGCCTTGGCCGCCACGACGGTCGGATCGGTGGTCGGTTCTGCCAGCTTCCCCACCTTCGACCGGGTGAAGAAGCTCGCCGTGCGCACCTTGACGCCGACGTGGGTCACCGTGCGACCGTCGGCCACGACCGACTCGGTCACGTCGGACGCCAGCCGATCCAGCTCCCGCAGCATGTCGTCCCGATCGACGAGGTCCCGGACGAAGGTCTCCTCCTTGCTCCGGCCCTTCGCCCGTCGGGGGGTGTCCACGATGGGCGACTCGTCGCCGCCCAGGCCACTGACCCTCAGCGACGGCCCGATGCGGGGGCCGAAGGCGCGAGCCAGGGCCTCGGTGTCGGCGAAGGCCAGCTGGCGGACCGTGTGCACGTCCAGCTCGGCCAGCCGGGCGGCGATCCGGGAGCCGATGCCCCACAGGGCCGTGACCGGCTCGTCGCCCATGCGGTCCAGCCACTCTCTCCGGGTCAGGCGGGCGATGCCGCCCGGCTTGGCCCAGCCCGTCGCCGTCTTCGCCATCAGCCGGGATTCGCCGATCCCCACCGCCGAGCTCAGCTGCGTGTCCTCGACGACCCGGTCCTTCACCATCTGCGCCAGCGCCTCGGGGTCGTCGGTGTCGGCGCCGAGGAACCACTCGTCCCAGCCCCACTCCTCGACCGCGACCGGGAGCGAGCGCAGCGCGGCCAGCACCTCGGCTGACTTGGCCTCGTAGGCGGGGCGGTCCGACGGGAGGAAGACGGCGTCGGGGCACAACCGGGCCGCCCGGGCCAGCGGCATGCCCGACCGCACGCCGAACGCCCGGGCCTCGTACGACGAGGTGGCCACCACCTGGCGGGGGCGCTTCGGGTTCCCGTCCCCGCCGACCACGACGGGCTTCCCGGCCAGCTCCGGCCGGCGAAGGACCTCGACAGCGGCGAGGAACTGGTCCAGGTCGACGTGGAGGACCCAGGTCGGCATCTCAGGTCGAGCCGACGTCGAGGTCGAGCACCACCGTGCGGTGGGGCAGCGTGCGGTCGCCGACCGGGCGGTCGTACACGGCGCCTTCCGGCAGCAGGCCGTGGGCCTCGTACCACGGAACGACGGGCTCCCGGGCGTGCGCCCACACCACGGCCACGCCCTCGTCCCGGCACCGCTCGAGGCCGGCGGCCAACAGCGCGCTGCCGATGCCCTCGCCCTGGCGGTCCTCGGCCACCGCCATGCCCCGGACCTGGCGGGCGGGGAAGCGACCCGGCCGCACCGGACAGGCCCGGTCGAGGAAGGTGGCCACGCCGACCGGCGTCTCGTCGCCTGTGGCGTCCCGGTCGATGACGGCGAGGTGGAAGGTCTCCCGCTCGTCGTCGCCGGTCCAAGTGACGTCGGCGTCGGCCCTCCCCCCGCGCAGGACCTCCCGGCGGAGGTCGTGCGTGGTGGCCGGCGCGACCTCGACGAGGTGGGTCAGGACGGCGCCAACCGGGGCCAGGGCCGGGTCTGCTCGAGGATGCGGGCCAGGCGCAGCGGGATCTCGTCGTGGTGGCGGCGGGCCATGATCTGCAGGCCGACGGGCAGGCCGTCGTCGGTGAGCCCGGCGGGGACGGAGATCGCCGGGTTCCAGCAGAGGTTGGCCAGCATCGTGAACGGGGTCGTCATGGCGCCGAAGATCTCCTCGCCGTCGACCTCCTTCTGGGGCGGGCCCTCGGCGTCGAAGGCGGGGATGGCGGTCGTCGGCGTCAGCAGGACGTCGATCTCCTCGAACAGGGCGGCGGCATGCGGCCGTGAGGTCCTCCCGCCGCTTCTTCACGTTGGCGAAGCGGGAGATGACCCAGTCCTCGGTCTGCTCCAGGCCCTGCCGGGAGAAGAAGGTGAGGTCGTCGGCACCGGCCGGCCACATGCCCGGCTCCAGGTCGAGCCAGAGGTCCATGGCGCCGGCGCTCAGCCAGACCTTCACCGCGTCGGGCAGCTGCACCGGCTCATCGTCGAGCGCCAGGCCGGCGGCCGTCGCCAGCTCGCGGGCGGCGCGCCTCGGCATGGAACGAGGACCTCCGGGTCGGCCTTGGCGAAGCCGAGGTCCGGCGACCAGCGGGCCTTCAGGCCGCTGACGTCCAGCGCCTCGATGGCGGCCTCGTAGCCGACGGTCGGCGGCGGCAGCGAGAGCCGGTCCCGGTCGTCAGGGCCGGCCGTGACGTCGAGGTGGCGGGCGGAGTCGGCCACCGTCGTCGTCAGCAGGCCGAAGACCGAGGTCTGGCTGTCCTGCGCGCCCGGGTGGGGGATGCGGCCGTGGCTCGGCTTCATGCCCACCAAGCCCGAGAAGGACGCCGGGATGCGGGTCGACCCTCCGCCGTCGCTGGCCGTCGCCATCGGCACCAGACCGGCGGCGACCGCGGCGGCCGAGCCCCCGCTGGAGCCGCCCGGCGTGCGGTTCTCACCCCACGGGCTGCGGGTCGATGCCGCACGCCTTCGTCTTCGTGAAGTTGAGGGTGCCGAACTCGGGGGCCGCGGTCTTGCCGACGGGGACGCCACCCGCGGCCCGGAGGCGGGCGACGTGGACGGAGTCGGCGGCCACCGGGCCCCGGCCCAGGTACAGCAGCGAGCCCGTGCGAGGTGGGCATGCCCGCGCAGTCCTCGAGGTCCTTGACCCCGAAGGGCACACCGGCGAAGGGGCCCGGGTCCTCGCCGGCGCCACCTGGTCGTCGACCCTGGCCGCCGCGGCGTGGGCCAGGTCGGCGTCGAGGTGGACGAAGGCGTTCAGCGCCTCGTTGCCCGCCTCGATGCGGGACAGGTGGTCGTCGAGCACCTCCCGGGCCGAGCGCTCACCCGACCGGACGGATTCGGCGATCTCGATCGCCGTCGGATCAGCCATCGTGGTCCTCCCCCTCGTGGTCCTGCCCCTCGTGTTCCCGCCACGGCCGGCGCCGGGGCGGGTCGAACCAGACCGGGACCTGCTCGCCCCGGATCGCCTTGAAGGCGTGCTCGATCCACAGGTCCGCCCCCGCCATCGGCTCGGGGAGCTCGTCCTGGGCGAACCAGCCCGCGTCCTGGCACTCCAGCGGGTGGGGGCGCAGCTCGCCGCCGATGGGTCGGCAGGCGAACACCAACGAGTACAGCGGGATGCCGGTGAAGCCCAGGCGCAGGCCGTCGAAGATGGCGATGGGGGCGATGACCTCGGCCTCGATGCCGGTCTCCTCCCACACCTCCTTGAGGACGACCTCGGATGGCGAGTAGCCGACGTCGCACCACCCGGTCGGGTAGAGCCAGATGCCGGAGTCGGCCCGCTGGATCAGCAGGATGCGACCCTCGTCGTCGCCGACGACCGCCCCGACGGCGACCTTCGGCGTGACGTAGCCGGGGACGCCCTTGCCGACCTCCTTCATCCACTCGACGACGGTGGTGTCGGTGTCGAAGGCATGGCCCGGACGCCACCCGGATGTCGGCGGCCACCGCCAGCACCTCCTCGAAGCGCTCCCGCTCGTAGAGGTTGTCGCTGAAGCCGAGGCCGGTCTTGGCGATGGCCGACAGCGCCTCACTCCAGCGGAGGAGATCGACCTCGGACGGGGGGCGGTGCTGATCGGCGGGCTGGTCGCTCATCGGAAGTCGGGGGCCACCTGTTCGATGAGGGCGTCGAGGGCCTCGGCCCGCTGGGTGCCCCGCCCGAGGGTGAAGTCGGGGACGATGATCTCGTCGGCGCCGGCGTCCCGCCACGCCGCCACGCGCTCGGCGATCCGTTCGGGCGTGCCGGCGACCGCGGCCCGCACGGCCATCGACTGCTCCAGCTCCTCGGCCTTGTCGTTGCTGTCGAGGACGAAGGTCAGCGCCTGCGTCGACGTGGCGATCTCGGCCGGATCACGGCCGAGCTTCTCGCAGTGGCGGTCGAGGACCGATCGCCGTTCGGCCAGCTCTTCGGGGTCCGACCACATGTTCCACTGGTCCCCGTACTCGGCGACGACGCCCAGCATGCGGTCGCCCTTCGCCCCGATGAGGATCGGCAGCCGCTCCTGGACGGGCTTGGGCCAGGCGATGGCATCGGTGACCGTGTAGTGGTCGCCTGCCACGGTCGTCGTCGGCTCGTCCAGCAGGCCCCGGAGGACCTGCAGTGCCTCGATCGAAGCGCTCGACCCGCTCCCCCGGCGACCCCAGCGGGATGCCGTACTGCTCGTGCTCGTTCTCCTGCCAGCCCGCACCGACGCCGAGGAGCAGGCGCCCGTTGCTGATGTGGTCGGTCGTGGCCGCCCACTTGGCCAGCACGGCCGGGTGGCGGTAGGTGATGCCGAGGACCAGCGGCGCCAGCCGCACCCGCTCGGTCGCCGCGGCCAGCGCCGCCAGCGCGGCCGTCGCCTCGAAGTTGGGCATGTCCTCCGGGAACGGCCCCTCGGCGTCGGCCATGAAGTGGTCGGCGACGTAGATCCCGTCCCATCCCGTGTGCTCGGCGTGCTGGACGGCGTCGACCACATCCGCCCACGGCTGGGTCAGGCCGACCCACACGGAGAAGCGCATGCCCCCGATGATGTCAGCCCAGCGCGTAGAGGATCGCCCGCTCGATCTCCTTCAGGTGGGCGAGGTCGGTGATCTTGTCGCCGGCGGCGGTGCGGACGTAGAAGGAGTCGACGACTCGGTGGCCGAGGGTCTGGACCTTTGCGGTGCGGATGTCGAGGTCGAGGCCGGCGAGGGCCTGGGTGAGGCGGTAGAGGATGCCGATGGTGTCGGGGGCGTGGACCTCGATCACCGTGGCCGAGCTGGACGCGTCGTTGTCGACCAGGACCTCCGGCGGAGCGGCGTCGGGGACGGGCTCGGTGCGGGCGTAGGTCCGCTCCCGCTCGGCCACGCGGGCGTCGAGAGCCATCTGGCCGGCGAGCGCCTGCTCGACCTGGTCGATGACCTTGTCCCAGTCGATGGTGTCGCCGTGGGTCGGGGTCACGGTGAAGCGGCTGAGGGCGGCGGTCCCCTCCGAGTGGGCCGACGCCTCCAGGACGTCCAGACCGGTGACGGCCAGCACACCGGCGACGCGGCTGAACGTGCCGGGGCGGTCGCGGCTGATGACGGTCAGCGTGCGCCCTTCGCCGAGGACGTGGGTGGCGCCGTCGGCCATGAGCCGGCGGTGCTCGTCGGTGAGCAGGGGCGTGCGGGGCGCCGGGCTCGGACCGCCGAGGGCGTGCCCCGTGCGGGCCACCAGCTCGGCGACCAGGCCGGCCTTCCAGGTCCCCCACGCGGCCGGGCCCGTCGCCAGCGAGTCGGCCTCGGTCAGCGCCGCCAGCAGCTCGAGGGTGGGCAGCGAGCCGACGGCCGAGGCGACGGCGGCGATGGTGTCGTCGTCGCGGATGTCCCGCCGGGTGGCCACGTCGGGGAGCAGCAGGTGGTGCTCCACCATGGCCACCAGGGTGTCGACGTCGTCGTCCGGGAAGCCGAGGCGGGGGCCGATCTTCTGCACCAGCTCGATGCCGACCTCGGTGTGGTCGCCCGGGTAGCCCTTGCCGAGGTCGTGGAGGAGGGCGCCGATGACCAGGAGGTCGTGGCGGTGGACCTGGTCGGCCAGCGCCGCCGCGTTCACGGCCGCCTCGCAGCAGGTGACGGTCGACGGTGAACTGGTGGTAGGCGTTGCGCTGGGGCCGGCTGCGCACCGGCTCCCACTCGGGGAGGATGCGGACGAGCAGGTCCCGCTGGTCGAGCGCCTCGAGCACCCGGATGGCCGGGCGGCCCGCCAGCAGCAGGTCGGCCAGCAGGCCGCGAGCCCCTTCGGGCCACGGGTCGGGGAAGACGGGGACCTCGGCGGCCAGCCGGTCGAGGGAGCGGCGCTCGATGCGGACGTCGTGCTGGGCGGCGGCGACGGCCACTCGCAGCACGAGGGCGGGGAAGGTCTTCGGGTCGGCGTCGACCTCCAGGTGGACCTCGCCGTCCCGCAGGACCACCCCCGGGCCGAGGACCCGGTCCGAGCGGGCCAGCCGTCCCAGAGGCCCGGCCAGCGAGGACTCGGTCCGGTCCCAGGCCTCGTCGGCGATCCAGGCGATCGTGCGGGCGGACCGAGCCACGTCGGCCATGAGACGGTCGGCGTTCGGATAGTCGAGGGCCACGGCCACGGCGTCCTGCTCCTGGAGCACCAGCCGGTCGCTGGCGCGGCCGGTGCGGCGGTGGAGCTCGACGCGGACGGCCAGCAGGACGTCGGCGGCCTCGGCCAGCGCCTCGGGGTCGCCGTTGGCAAGCAGGGGCCGGGCCGCCTCGGACCAGCCCAGGGCGTGGACGTCGCGCAGCCCGCCCCGACCGTCCTTCAGGTCGGGCTCGAGCAGGAAGGCGACCTCGCCGTGCTGGCGGTGGCGCTCCCTGACCGACCGGGCCAGGTCCCCCAGCCAGCGCTTCGACCGCTTGCGCCACAGGGCGACGGCTTCGTCGGCCAGCTCGGTCGTGAGTGCGGCATCCCCGGCCAGGTGGCGGATCGCCAGCAGCGAGGTGGCGGTGTCGAGGTCGCTCGAGGCGAGGGTCAGCGCCTCCTTGACGGTGCGGACGGAGTGGCCGAGCTTCAGCCCGGTGTCCCAGATCGGGTACCAGATGCCCTGCGCCGCCTCGTTGGCCGAGCGCTTCGGGTGGTGGAGGAGCAGCAGGTCGAGGTCACTGCCCGGGGCGAGGTCGCCCCGTCCGTACCCGCCGACGGCCACGAGGGCCAGCCCGTCGGGGTCGGGGGCCGCGGCGGTGAACAGCTCGGCCACCCACCGGTCGACGGCCGCGGTGTACGCCGTGCAGAACTCGCGACCCGCGATCGACGTGTCGGCCAGCAGGGCGTCCCGGTCCAGCGTCGCCCCCATCTCAGAGCATTCCCGAGGCCTTGCGGGCAGCCACCTGGACGGGGTCCCACAGCGGAGAGAACGGCGGGGCGTAGGACAGGTCGGCGCTGATCAGGTCCTCGACGGTCATCTCGGCGGTGAGCGCGACGGCGAAAGCGTCGATGCGCTTGCCGGCCCCCTCTTCCCCCACGATCTGGGCGCCGAGCAGGCGGCCGCTCGCCTTCTCGGCCAGCAGCTTCACCACGATCGGCTTCGCCCCCGGGTAGTAGCCGGCGCGGGTGGTCGCCTTGATCTTGGCCACGACGTACTCGAACCCGGCGTCGGCGGCCTCCTTCTCGTTCAGCCCCGTGCGGGCGATCTCGGTCGAGCACAACTTGGCGACACCTGTCCCGACGACTCCGGGGAAGGTGGCATAGCCCCCGCCGAGGTTGATGCCCGCCACGCGAGCCTGCCGGTTGGCCACGGTGCCGAGGGCGACGTGGACCGGCTGGCGGGAGACGAGGTGGTGGGACTCGCAGCAGTCACCCGCGGCCCAGATGCCGTCGACGCTGGCCTGCTGGCGGCGGTTGACCCGGATGCTGTTCTTCGCCCCCAACTCGACGCCCGCGTCGGCCGCCAGCTCGGTGTTCGGCTCGACGCCCAGACCGAGGATCACGAGGTCGGCGGGGATCGACTCACCCGACTCCAGGTGGACCGCGCCCGGCTCGAAGCCGGTGACCGGGCAGCCGCAGCGGACCTCGATCCCCGTGCGGACCATGGCGGTACGGACCAGCGTGGCCATGTCCGGGTCGAGGTTGCCCATGATCTCGGCGGCGGACTCGACGACGGTGACGTGCGAGCCCCTCCGGACGAAGGCCTCGGCCATCTCGAGGCCGATGTAGCCGCCTCCGACGACCACGACCTCCTTGGGGTTCACCCGCTGGGTGCGCTCCATCAGCCGCTGGGCATCGGCCAGGGTCTGCACCCCGAGCACCGATTCGCCGTTGATCCCCGGGATGTCCGGCCGCCGAGGCCGGGCCCCGGTGGCGATGACCAGCTGGTCGTAGGGGACCCTGACCGTGCGGCCGTGCTCGTGGTCCCGGACCTCGACCTGGTGGGCGTCGGTGTCGATGGCCATGGCCTCGTGCCGGAGCCGCACGTCGATCTTGTTCCGGTCCCGGAACTCCTGGGGCGTACGGGCGACGAGGTCGTCGAGGTGGTCGACGTCACCGGCCACCAGGTAGGGGATGCCGCAGGCCGAGTACGAGACGAAGGACGACTTCTCGAGGGCGACGATGTCGATGTCGCCGTTCAGCTTCCGGGCGCCCGTGGCGGCCGTCATGCCGCCGGCGTCCCCACCGATCACGACCAGCCGCTCTCCCACGCCGGAAAGCTACTGGCGCTCGCCGGTAGCCTCACCGTCCGGCCCCGATGGGGCCAGGCCCCCATCGTCCAGCGGCCTAGGACGCCAGCCTTTCAAGCTGGTAACACGGGTTCGAATCCCGTTGGGGGTGCCGATGCGGGGCCGCCGCGTCGAAGCGGTCGAAGATCACAGGATTGCGATCGGGTTGACGGGCGAGCCGGTGCCGCCACCGATCTGTAGCGGGGCCACGACGAACAGGAACTCCCAGCGGTCGCGCTCGGCGCAGGCGTCGGACAGCAGGTCGAGGCGCAGGTTGTCGAGCAGGTGGATGCCCATCCCGACGAGGGCGCACATGTGGATGGGGATGGGCCACTCGCCGCCCGGTCCGGGGTTCACGTCGGAGACGCCGTCGCTACCGAGCACGGACGGGTCCTTGTCGTAGAGCCACCGGGCGCACTCGGGCGCCAGCCCGGCGAGTCCGGCGTAGGTGTTCCACGGACCCAGGGCATCCCGCCTGCGGTCGCGGCCGATGTGGACGAGGACGATGTCGCCCTGCTCGACGGTGACGCCGGTGGCGTCGAGCTCGTCGGGGGTGATGACGTCGCCGGGCTCGAGCCAGTCAACGTCTCGGACCCGGGGGATGTCGAGCAGCACGCCCCGGCCGACGATGCCGGCGTTGGCGGCCTCGATCGAGCTGCGCTTGGCGCCGACGCTGGTGACCTCGGTGGCGGGCGCGCCGTTGTACATCTGGCCGTCGACGAACACGTGGCACAGCGCGTCGATGTGGCTGACGTTGTTGCCGTGGAAGGCGACCCCGACGAAGTCGCCCGACCACTCGAAGCCCTTCGATCCGGCGGCCATGTCGCCGGCGTGGATCATGTGGTGCAGCGCCGGGTTGGGGTTGTCGACGGCGGGTGCCGTGGCGAGCGGTCGGCCGCAAGGGACGGTGAGGCCGTCCCGCACGAGCGTCGCGGCCCTGGCGACGCGCTCGGGCGTGAGCAGGTTGAGGGCGCCGCGGTCGTCGTCGTCACCCCACCGGCCCCACCGCTTGGTGGCGTCGAACAGCTCCTGACTCATGTTCGTCTCTCCGGGTCGTCGATGCGGCTGCCGAGGACTTCCGGCGCGTACTCGATGAGGTCGACAGAACGACCGCCTCTACGCCGCGCTGTCGGACGGTAGCCCTGCCCACCGAACCGATCGCGATGCGCTCGCACGGGGCCAACTCATCGAGTTGGGGGCAGGTCGGAAGGACGGCGTCGCTAGGTTTGCCGGATGGGGCCAAGCCGCCTTCGCCCGCTTGTCCTTGCGCTCGTTGCGCTGTTTGTCCTCGCCGGTTGCGGCAGCGATGACAGCGATGAAGGCGGGTCGTCGACAAGCTCGGCGAGTGCACCGGCCGACACGGAGGAAGATCCTTTCAACCAGGAGGCGTTCTGCGCCGCCGCCGAAGACTTCGCGATCGCACAGAGCGGGGCGGCCGAGGAGTCGACCCCCGAGGGCGTCGAAGAGCGACTGACGGCTATTACCCAGGCCACCGAGGACCTCGTCGAGACCGCTCCGGAGGACGTCACCGAGGACGCCCAAGCCTTCGATGACGCCATGCAGCGCTACGCGGAGTATGGCGCCGAGCGGGACTACGAGATCAGCCTGGGAACCGGCCGTCCCGAGTACCAGTCCGGCGAGGGCGCCGAGGTCGTCGCCGAGATCACCGACACCGTCGCCGCTGTCGACCAAGCCGTGCAGGACGAGTGCGGCCATTTCATCAACGAGGTGCCCTGACCCTTCGACCACGGGATGAGGTCGAGCTGGTCGTCGAAATCACCGAGGTCTCCTGCGTGACCGGCGCTCGTCGAGGGTGGCCGGCTCGGTCATCAGGGCCGGTTCATGCTGCGTTCGGAGGCTGTCCACACCCTCCAGCCACGCCCGGACCGGGTTCCAATCGGAAGTGCTTGGGGGTGCTCAGACGTCATCCCTACGCAGTGACAGGTTCCGAACACCAACGCCCAACGCACCGACGTCGTGCGCACCGTCACCGATCGCCGCTGATCCTCGGTGAGGCACTCGCCTGTCGAGGCTCGATGTTCTGGTTCATGCGGAAGACGTTCGCCGGGTCGTACTTCGCCTTGATCCCGGCCAGGCGGTCGTAGTTCGGGCCGTACGCGTCGCGCACGTACCGATCACCGTCGCTCCCGAGGGTGTTGACGTACACGCCGGTGGAGCGCTGGCGCAACGGTGCCCACACCTCGTCGGTCCAGTCGACGTTTCGGGCGTCGTCGGCGGGGTCGTCCCAGCCCGACGCCACGATCAGGTTGAAGCCGACACCTCGGTGCGGGAATGCCGTCGCGGTCGGTGCGACCCGGGTCGCCGCGCCGTGCAGGTAGTCGATCAGCACGAGCGTTCGCGGTGAGGGGACGCGGCGGTAGCCGCTCGCCAGCGCGTCGATGGCACCGTCGTCGAGCTCAGGGATGAAGCCCGACTGCCAGTGGTTGCGGCGCCCGGGGCGGCCCGATTCATCCATCATCGCGCTGGCTTCGGAGTACCGCATCGGGCCGATGGTGTCGGCCATGGGTGTGCCGAAGTCGCGCAGCGGGCGCATGAGCCGCTCGCCCTCCGCCAGGTCAGCACCCGAATAGACCGGCACCACCACGACCACCGGATGCCCGTCCGGTGTGTGCACGAAGGCAGCGCTGACGGTCAGCTCATCCGGAGCGGCAGCGGCGAACCGTCGATAGAACCCGAGCAGGTCGGTCGCCGCCGTCGCCGGATGGACGATCCGTCCCGCGACGACCGGACCCTGCTCATGGAGTTGGAGCTCGAACTCGGTGACGGCGCCGACGTTGCCGCCACCGCCTCGGAGGGCCCAGAACAGATCCTGGTTCTCGTCCGCCGCGGCCCGCAGGACCCGGCCGTCGGCCGTCACGACTTCGAACGAGACGATGTTGTCGAGCGTCAGCCCACGCGTTCCCAGGAGGAACCCGATGCCACCGCCGAGCGCGAGACCGGACACCCCGACCTGCGACACCCGTCCGACGGGGACGGCGAGACCGTGCTCCTCGAGGGTGCGGAGCAGATCGCCACTGCGCACCCCGGGCTGCACCCGGGCGCGGCGCGCCCCGACGTCGACGCGGATCCCCGTCATCTCCGAGAAGTCGATGACGAGCCCGTCGTCGACCACGGACTTGCCGGCGACGTTGTAGGAACCGCCGCGCACCGAGATCGGCAAGCCCGACCTCTGGGCGAAGTCGATGGCGCCGACCACGTCAGTCGTTCCCGCGACGCGGACGACGAGCGCCGGGTGCGGGTCGAAGCGTCCGTTCCACGTCGCCCGCGCCGCGTCGTACTCGCGGTCGCCCGGCACGATGAGGCGCCCTTCGAGCCATTCGGTCGATGAACCCTGGGTCACGGCCATCGGTGTCTCCTCTCGTCACGCTCTCTCGTTGTCGAACGTAGAGACGGGGTCGCCGCGCCGACATCCCAGGATCCTGGGTAGTTTTCGAGGGCGGGCGCGTGAGGAGCGACTGGTGATGGTCATCTCACCGGACCGTCTGCGCAGTGACATCCTCGGGCTCGGCCACCGAGGGCTGGTCGTCGGCGACTACGCGCTCGCGGCCGCTCATCTCGTCGGCCGCCTGGTGCCCTTCGACGGCGTCTGCCTGCTGCTCTTCGACCCGGCCACGCTCCTGCCGACCGGGGAGATCGTCGAGAACGGCCTCCCGCCCGCGACGGTGCCGCGGATGGCGGAAATCGAGATCGGGGAGCCGGACTTCAACAAGTTCACCGACCTGGCGCGAGCGCCACGGCCGGCCGCGAGCCTCAGCGAAGCGACGGACGGCGCGCTCGATCGAAGCCTGCGGCATCGCGAGCTCAAGCGGCCCGCCGGGTTCGGCGATGAGCTGCGCGCCGCGCTGGTGAGCGGTTCCGAGACGTGGGGCGGCATCACCCTGCTACGGGAGGCGGGGCGGCCGCCCTTCGAACCCCGAGACGCGGCCCTCCTCGCGTCTCTGGGGCCGGATCTCGTGGAGGGACTCGTGCGCGCAGTCCTGCTCACGGATCCGCCAACCAAGGTCGACGAGACCGACGACACCGTTCCGGGCGTGGTCCTGTTGGCTCCCGACGGCTCGATCGAGATGGCTGATGCCGGCGCACGCCGATGGCTGGCCGAGCTGACGAACGGCGGTCGACCTGACGACGAACCACCGACCCTGATCGCGGCGGTGGCCCACCGGGCACGGACCGCCGCCACCGGTCGCTCGAGCGGGCCGGCGGCAACGGCGCGCATCCGGACGGCATCCGGGCGTTGGCTGCTGGCCCGCGGATCGGTCATCGGCGACGGTCCCGACTCGCGGGCCGCCGTGATCCTCGAGCCGGCTCACGCCCACCACCTCGCGCCGATGATCGCCGAGGCGTACGACCTCACGTCGCGGGAGCGGGCCGTGACCGAGCTCGTCGCCCGTGGCTTGTCCACGACGGAGATCGCCGACCAGCTCCACCTGTCCGCCTACACGGTGCAGGACCACCTGAAGTCCATCTTCGACAAGGTCGGCGTGCGGACGCGCGGCGAGCTCGTCGCCCGGGTGTTCTTCGACCACTACGCGCCACGGCTCGCCTCGGGCGACCCGGGCAACCTCAGCCCTGACGGTGAAGCGCCTCCCGAGCAGCGATGAGTCTGCCGGCGCCCACGGGTCTACCTCTCGACCGAGACAACCGACTCATTGGAGCAAGGCATGGGCCTCATCCACATCGAGATGTTCGCAACCCTCGACCTCGTCGGGCAGGCGCCCGGCGGCCCCGACGAGGACCCGGTGGGGTTCCCGTTCGGCGGCTGGCAGGCGCCCCTGCTGGACGAGGTCGCCGGGGCGCAGGTCGGTGCCGCGTACGAGGGCACGGACGCCCTCCTGCTCGGCCGGCGGACGTATGACATCTTCGCCGCCTACTGGCCGCACCAGGAGGGGGGCGAGGACAACGAGATCGCCACGCTCTTCAACAGCGTCCCGAAGTACGTGGCCTCCCGCGGCAGGCCCGAGCTCTCGTGGGCCGGGTCCACCCAGCTCGGCTCGGATCTGGCCGGTGCCGTGCGGGAGATCCGCGACCGGCACGAGCACGTGAAGGTCGTCGGGAGCCTGAACCTGGTGCAGACCCTGCTGCGCGAGAAGCTCTTCGACCGTCTCGATCTCTGGGTGCACCCGATCGTGCTCGGCGTCGGGAAAACGGTGTTCGACGGTGGCGCGGTGCCCACGAACGTCACGCTCCTCGAACCGCCGATCGCCAGTCCGACGGGCGTCGTGTTCCTGCGCTATGGGCTCGCCGATGGCACACCCGAGACGGGAGACATGACCGACCGCTGACCTCAGGTGTCCTCGGGCGGGTCGAGCCTCGACCAGCCCGACCAACCTCGTCGCTCCAACAGTGTGGTCAGGCGGCTCCACGCCGGTGACGCCGTGGTCGTCTGGGCGTCGATGAGGGCCACGAGGTGCTGGTCGAACGCCTCCTCGTCAGCCAGGGACGCGGCGTCCTCCTCGGCCCGGCGACGCATGAAGGCGACGAGGGTGTCGGCGAGCTGCTCGAGGCGGGGGTCATCCGGATCCCAGTCGAAGGCCTCGTCGAAGGCTCGGTACACCTCGCGGAACTCTTCGTCCTCGAACTCGGCCAGCTTCTGGGTGATCCATTCGAAGACGTCGTCGGGCGAGTGGGCCGCCACCACCATGATCCAGCCGTCGCGCTCCATCGTGATCGCTCGCTCGGAGACCCCGATCTCGCGGAGGCGAGCCAGCAAGGCGAGCCCCACCGGCGGCAACGCCAGGCTGTCGCCGGCCGCGAGCTCGGCGATGCGCTTGCGGTGTTCCTGCAGGCGGTCGATCTCATCCGCCAGCGAGCAGTCGATGTCGTCGACGGCGTCCGCGAACGCCACCGGATCGGCCTCGAGCAGCTCGCCGACCCGGGCCAGTGGGACGCCGGCTTCGGCCAGGATCTTGATGCGGATCAGGTCGACGACGGCCTGGGCGTCGTACCGCCGGTAGCCCGAGCCGTCCCGTTCCGGCTCGGGCAGCAACCCGCGGGCGTGGTAGTGGCGGACGGCCCGGACCGTCACCCCGACGAAGCGGGCGAGCTCGCTGATCGTCAGGAGGGCGGGGCCGCTGGTGTCGGGTGAACTCATGCGGTCGGCTCTCGGTCGTACAGGCGCTTCGACCAGAAGTAGCCGATGGCGGCGAGCACCGCACACCACGCCAGCCCGAACCACAGGTCGCCGCCGGCCGGCTCCCCGGCGAGGAGTGCCCGCACCGACTCGATGACGGGGGTGAACGGCTGGTGCTCGGCGAACCAGCGCAGGCCGGTCGGCATGGACTCCGTCGGGACGAACCCGCTGCCGAGGAACGGCAGGAGGACGAGCACCATCGGGATGTTGCTGGCCGTCTCGACGCTCCCGCTGGCGAGCCCCATCGCCACCGTCAACCAGGTCAGGGCGAAGCCGAGGGCAATGAGGACCCCGGCGGCGCCCAGGAGGTCGAAAGCGTCGCCGCCGGGGTCGAAGCCGAGGAGGACGGCCACGCCCCCGGTCACGACGAGGGCGAGCGCGGTCTGGGCGAGGGCGCCCAACACGTGGCCGGCAAGGACCGAGACCGGGGCGATGTCCATCGTCCGGAAGCGGGCGACGATGCCCTCGGTCATGTCGGTGGCGACGGCGATCGCGGTGCCGAGGGCGACACTGGCGACCGCCATCACCAGGATCGCCGGCGTGATGTAGGCCAGGTACTCGGCCCGGCCGGCCCCGGCTCCCTCGATCCCGGCGCCCAACGTGCCGCCGAAGACGTAGACGAACAGCAGGAGGAGCACGAGCGGTTGCCCGATGAGCATGATCGTGAGGGACGGGTAGCGGCGGAGGTGGAGCAACCGCCGCTGGAGCATCGTGGTCGAGTCGGTAACGGCAAGGGACAGTGCGGTCATCGGATCACCTCCAGTTCGGGTTCGGACACGTCGTCCCGCGAACGCCCGGTGAGGGCGAGGAAGACGTCGTCCAGGTCCACGCTCCCGGGGACGGAGCGCTTGAGCTCGTCGGGCGAGCCCTCGGCCACGATGCGACCTTCGTCGAGCAGCGCAACGCGGTCGGCGAGCTGATCGGCCTCCTCCAGGTACTGGGTGGTGAGGAAGACCGTGGTGCCGTCCGCGACCAGGTCCCGGACGATCAGCCAGACGTCGCGCCGGCTCCGGGGATCGAGGCCGGTGGTGGGCTCGTCGAGGAAGAGCAGGCGCGGAGAGCCCATGAGCGTCATGGCGATGTCCAGCCGCCGGCGCATGCCGCCGGAGAAGGTCGCCGCCGGCGTGTCGGCCGCGTCGAAGAGGTCGAACCGCTCGAGGAGCTCCTCCAGCCGCTGCCCGCCGACCGTGCGGTCGAGGTGGTGGAGGCGGGCCATCAGGCGCAGGTTCTCCCGGCCCGTGAGCAGCCCGTCCACCGCGGCGAACTGGCCGGTCACGCCGATCCCGGCGCGGACCGCGTCGGGTTCGGTCGCGAGGTCGTGGCCGAGGACGCGCACCTCACCGGCATCGGCCCGGAGCAGCGTCGAGAGGATCTGCACGACGGTCGTCTTCCCGGCGCCGTTGGGCCCGAGGAGGCTGAAGATGGTGCCAACGGGGACCTCGAGGTCGATGCCGTCCAGCACGAGGTGGTCGCCGTAGGACTTGCGCAGCCCCCTGGCGGCGATGGCGGGATGGTTGGTCATGACCCCAGGGTGCAGGGTTGACCCCGCGTCATGGTCAAGCCCTTTTTCTTCGCCGGATCAGCACGGGCCAAGGGCGGATGGGAGGGGAGCCCCATCCGCCGTTGGCCGCTTGCGCGCCCCGCCGAAGCGGGACGTGCTGCTGTCGGTTCCCGCCGAAAGAGGGACATGGCCGTGTGGATCCGCCGAAGGCTGATCGGGCCGGAGTCCCGGAGAACCAATTCTGCTGGGAACTCTATCGGATTTCTATTTGGAATCCAACGGATCTCTATCAGCGCCCACTGGATCCCGCCTGCTAGCTTCGAGCTTCATGCCGCGCCCCTATGGAGACCCGGTCGAGATCATCACCGGACCCGTCCCCGCGCAGTCCCCGTTCATCCCCACGGACGCGAAGATCGTGGTCGGAGCGGTCGCCCCGGCGTCCCCCGATCCGATCCCGATCGTGCTGTTGCCGGGGTTCGAGTACCGCATGCGCGAGTGGCGGCACCCGACCACCCACGAGATCCACTGGCGACTCGAGCGGAGAAAGTCCGCCCGCCAGAGCGACGACGACGAGTAGCTCACCGAGCGCCACCGGGCGAATCCCGTTGAGGGGGCGCGAAGGCGGCTGCTAGCCACGGTGTGTGGAATGGCCCGGGCTGCCGAAGCTCGTGGACGAGTGCGCGCAGCGCTGGGGTCTCGAGCTCGGCTCGCCGTACGAGGGCGGCGTCGGGGGGTGGGTGGCGCCGGCGACCCAGGCGGACGGGATGCCTGTCGTGCTGAAGGTGCAGTTCCCGCACCGCGAGGCAGAGCACGAGGCGGACGCGCTCCGGGTGTGGGACGGGAACGGTGCGGTCCGGCTCCTGGACCACGATCGGGAGCGTCACGCGCTGCTCCTGGAGCGGTGCGTGCCGGGCACCCCGCTGGCAGCGTCCCCGCCGGATGTGGCACTGACTGCAATCATGCAGATCGTGCAAAGGCTCTCGGTGCCGGCCGGCGAGCCGTTCGCGCGGCTGGCTGATGAAGCCCCGCGTTGGGCAGGCACACTCCCCCGTATGTGGGAGACCGCTGGCCGACCGTTCGAACGCGAGCTGGTCGACCGCGCGGTCGGGGTGCTGGAGGAGCTGGGGCCGAGCCAGGGCCCGGCCGTCCTCGTCAACCAGGACCTGCACGGGGACAACGTCCTGGCCGCGGAGCGGGAGCCATGGCTGACGATCGACCCGAAGCCGCTGGTGGGCGAGATGGCCTTCGCCCCGACGCCGGTCATCCGCTCGAAGGAGCTGGGCCACAGCCGCGAGCAGGTACGCCACCGGCTGGACCGGTGCAGCGACGAGCTCGGGCTCGATCGGGAGCGGGTCCGGGGCTGGGCGTTCGCCCACACCATGGCGTGGGCGTTCGACGACGACGGGGCGATCCCGACACACATCGAGACGGCGAGGTGGCTCACCGAGTGATCGACATCGTGGTCCTCGACCACCGCGCCCAGCCGGTGGCCGAGCGGATCGTCGAGGTACAGCAAGCCGGCTACCGGGTCGAGGCCCAGCTCACCGGCTACGACGGCATGCCCGGCCTGACGCAGGACGCCGACGACGTGGCCGCCCTCGACGGCGTGATGCTGGGCGCCAGCGTCGACGAGACGCTGGTGGGCGTGCTCGGCTACCTGCGTCACGGCGACCTGGTCGACGTGGACCGCTTGGCCGTCCACCCGGACCACTTCCGGCGGGGCATCGGCGCCTCGCTCCTGCGTGCTCTGCACGACCGGGAGGCCGACGCCCGGCGCATCGAGGTCATGACCTCGACCGGCAACACGCCGGCGATCAGCCTCTACCTGCGCTCCGGCTACGTGATCGTCCACCGCGACGACACCGGTGCGGTTCCGGTCAGCCACTTCGCCCGGACGCCGGACCGGGAGCTCGAGCTCAGCTGACGACGGGGCTCACTCGCCCAGGCGACAGTCCTCGATCCCGCCGAACACGCCCTGGCGCATGTCGAAGATGGCCTCGAAGGCGACGCCGCCGCCGCTCATGGCGTCCTCGGTCAGCGTGATGAACGTGATGATCGTCTCGTCGAGGTCACCGGGCGAGAGCTGGACGCCGCTCTCCCGCTCGACCTCGCCGTCGCGCTGGTCCCGGAGGATGTCACCGAGCCACGAACCGACCAGGCAGGCCCGCTGCAGCAGCGGCCCCTCCCCGTCGGTGTCGTCGCCGGCGGCCTCCTGGGCCCGCTGGGCCCAGATCATCCCGAACACCGTGGCGACGGCCCCGTCACCGATCTCCTCGTGCAGGTCCTCGAGGTCGTCCTGGGGGACGTAGTCGAACGGGTCGCCGGGCTCGTCGAAGTCGTCGACGTTGTTCCCGAAGTAGTCGTCCAGGTCCTGGATGACCAGCTCCGAGACCTCGTCGAAGGGGAGGTTGCCCTGGTTCACGGCGTCCTCGCCCTCGAAGGGCAGCTCGTCGATGAACGGCGGGTCCTCGACATAGGTGCTGCAGTACTCGGCGCCGCGGTCGACGCCGTCCTGGAAGGCCCGGACCCGGTCGAACCCGGAGCCGTGGGCCAGCGCCGCGTTCGGGTCGCTGCCCGGCTGGTCGCGGACGTAGAGGAGGGCGCCGATCGAGTTGTCCAGCGCCCCCGGGTCGGCGAAGGGCCCGTACTCGTCGTCGACCTGCTGGGCGACCCACGCGCCGGCGAAGCAGTCGGCCTGGTTCTCGACCAGCACGCTCGGCGGGTTGCCGATGCCCTGGCCGGTGGGGTCGATGATCTCGCTCTGGTACTGGATGATGTGGCCCCACTCGTGGGCGAACACAACGGCGGGACCGGCCTCACCGAACTGGTCGGTCAGCGTCTCGTCGATGAGCTCCGGGTCCCAGGCGACGGTCAGGCCCTCGGGGCAGGGGGCGGCGAAGGCGTTCGCCTCGACGTCCTCCGGCTGGATCTCGAACCCGCCGCACTCCGGCACCGGGTCATCGCTCGGCACGGGCGAGATGCGGTCGTCGGGGATCTCCTCGTACTCGTGACCGATGTTCTCGGCCTCGTCCTCCCAGAACTCCTGGACGTTCTCGATCACGTCCTCGTTGTCGAGGTCCTCCTCCTCGTCCTCGTCGACGTCGATGTCGAACCCACCGTCCTCATCGGTCTCGGCGACATCGCCGTCCGAGTCGTCGTCGGCGTTGGCGGACGCAGAGCCCCCGGCGTCCTCCCCGCTGTCGTCACCACAGGCGACGGCCACCGAACACAGCAGCACAACCGCCAACAACGCCAAGAACTTACGCACGCACCATTCTCCTCTTGCTCACTGGGTGCCCGAAGGGCTTGCGGAGCGTAGCGGCGGCCCACCCGAGCCAGACCGGCAGCAGCCGGTACCTAGTACCTCGTAGGTATTGGGTAGCGTCACCAGATGGCCGCAGCGCCACCGCAGCGTCGCCGCCGGGCCGAACGGCGGCGGGTGCGCCGTCCACCCGACGTGGCCAAGGCGCAGCTGCTCGCCGCGGGCGTGGACCTCGTCCACGAGCGGGCCATGGGCGAGACCCTCGGCCACCTCCGCATCAGCGACCTGGCCCGGCAGGCCGGCGTCACCTCGGGTGCCTTCTACCACCACTGGCCGGATGGCCAGGAGGCCTACCGGGCCGACCTGCTCGACGTCCTGCTCGCCGGCGATCGGGTCGACACGGACCTGCTCACGGGGGCGGTCGACGGGCTCGAGGGACTGCGGCAGGCCACGACCCGGGCGGCGACGGCCTCCGCCGGCTCCCGTGAGCACCGCCTGGAGCTGGCCCTCTGGGCCCACGACGACCCTCGCGCCATCGCCGGCCTCCTCCGACGCGCCCGGCGCACCGACGCGGCGTGGACCGCCGGCCTCGCCCGGTTCCTGACCGCATGTGGGCGCGCCCCCGGGCCGGGCTGGGACCTGCCCACGCTGGCGACGACCTTGGTGCTGCTGAGCGACGGCCTGCGCACCCAGGAGCTCATGGACGCCACCCGCCTGACGGAGGTCGTCGACCCGTCGGGCCGCACCTGGCCGCTGGGTGGCCTGCTCGCCGTCGTCATGCTGCTGGGCGCCACCGAGCCGGGCGAGGTCGGCGGGGCGCTGTCACGTGAGGCGGCCGAGGCCTCCGACCCACGGGCGGAGGTGACGCCCAAGCGCCGGCGGCTGCTGGATCTGGGTGTGGCCGCCGCTCTGGCCCAGCCCACCGGCAACGCCCTCGACCACATCCGGGCCGACGACGTGGTGGCTCGGGTCGGGGTGACGGTCGGCGCCTTCTACCACTACTGGGAGACGCAGGACGACTACCGCGACGACCTGGTCGACACGCTGTTCGACGCCGACCGATATCTGGACCCCGAGGACGTCGAGGCCCAGGCCGACACGACGTTGAGCGCCATGGACATCGACGAGGGCGCTCGCCGGGCCACCTCCTGGTACTGGTCCGAGGCGGCCGAGCACCCGGCCAACACGGTGCAGCTGGGCTTCGCCGCCCTCGGCGACCCGTACATCGACGCCCGCCTCGGCGACGAGACCAGGGCGCTCCAGGGGCCGTGGACCCAGGTGCTCGAGGGCCTGCTCGACCAGTTCGACCGCCACCTCCGGCCGCCGCTCGTCGCCGAGCAGGTGGTGCTGGCCATGGGCGCGGCCATGGACGGCTGCGTCGTCCGCCATCGCCTCGACCCGACGGGCCTGGGGCCGGACGCCGAGGGTTGGACCCGCTGGGGTCGGGCCTGTGCGGCGATGGTGCGCGGGGCGACGGCGCCCGCGGGCGACGACCGGGACCTCTACACCGTGGCCGAGGACGCTTTCGGAGAGTGACCTTCGTCGCGATGGCGGGTCCGCGGCCAGAATGGCGGACCTTGCACATCTACGACGAGTCCACCGACGACCTGGCCGAAGAGGTCGTCGCCTACGCCCTCGAGCGCGTGCGCATGGATCCGCCTCCGCTCGACGCGCCGAAGACCCCCGACGAGCTCCGGAAGCTGGTCGGGACGACCATCACCCCCGAAGGCCTGGGGGGCCACGAGGCGTTCCGCCGCTTCGTCGAACACATCGCTCCGTCGACGATCTCGGTCGACCACCCCCGCTACCTGTCGTTCGTTCCCGCCGCTCCCACCGAGTCCGCCGCCCTCTTCGACCTGATCGTCGGTGCCTCGTCCATGTACGGCGGCTCGTGGATGGAGGCCTCGGGGGCGGTCCACGCCGAGAACGAGGCCCTGCGCTGGGTCGCTGATCTCGCCGGCCTTCCCGAGTCGGCCGGCGGCGTCTTCGTCTCGGGCGGCACGGCGGGCAACCTCAGCGCCCTCGTCACCGCCCGGCACCAGGCCGCCCAAGGTCGCGAGCGACCCGCCCGCTGGAAGGTCCTGGCCAGCGCCGGCGCCCACAGCTCCATCGACCACTCCGCCCGGGTGATGGACATCGACATCGTGCGGGTTCCCGTCGACGAGCGGGGCCGGCTGACGGGCAAGGAGCTGGCCAAGGTGCTCGAGCTCCAGCCCGACGACGGCTACTTCGCCGTGGCCGCCACCGCCGGGGTCACCAACCTGGGGATCGTCGACGACCTCGAGGGCGTCGGGAAGGTGGCCAACGAGGCGGGCCTGTGGTTCCACGTCGACGGCGCCTACGGCGGCGCCGCCCTGTGTGCCCCTGCGTACCGGCACCTCTTCGCCGGCGTCGAGCGGGCGGACTCGTTCATCGTCGACCCCCACAAGTGGCTGTTCTCGACCTTCGACTGCTGCGCCCTGGTCTACCGGGACCCCGACGCCCGCCCGGGCCGCCCACACCCAACACGCGCTCGTACCTGGACGCCATCACCGACCTCGACGACTGGAACCCGTCGGACTACGCCGTCCACCTCAGCCGCCGGGCCCGCGGGCCTGCCGTTCTGGTTCTCCGTCGCCGTCCACGGCACCGAGGCGTACCGCATCGCCATCGAGACCACCCTCGACGTGGCCCACCGCGGCGCCGACGTGATCCGCGAGCGCGACGGCTTCGAGCTGGTCACCGAGCCCGAGCTGTCGATCCTCGTCTTCCGGCGGGTCGGATGGACCGCAGAGGACTACGACGCGTGGTCCGACAGGGCCCTGGAGACCGGGTTCGCCTTCTGCCTCCCGTCGAAGCACGCCGGCGAGACGATCATGCGCCTCTGCATCGTGAACCCGAAGACCACCGTCGACGACATCACGGCGATCCTGGACTCCATGGAGGACTGCAGCCGAGGGTAGGGAGCAGGCATGAGTGACTGGAACGTGAAGACCATCGAGGAGTTCCGGGCCAACCGCGGCAAGGTCGGCGGCGCCTTCGAGGGCGCGCCGCTGCTGCTCCTCCACACGACCGGTGCCAGGACCGGGCAGGAGCGGGTCAACCCGGTCATGTACCAACAGGTCGGTGACGACCTGGCCGTGTTCGCCTCCAAGGCAGGCGCCCCGACCAACCCCGACTGGTTCCACAACCTCCGGGCCAACCCCGAGGCCCGGGTCGAGGTGGGCACCGAGACCCGGGACGTCCGGGCCCGGGTCGCCGACGGGGACGAGCGGACCCGCATCTGGGAGACGCAGAAGGAGCGCTACCCCGGCTTCGCCGACTACGAGGCGGGCACCGATCGGGAGATCCCGGTCGTCATCCTCGAACCCGCCGAGTAGTCCGGGTTCACGACCAGTCCCGCCGGATGCGGGTCAGGGTGAGGTCGGCGATGCGCCATTCACCGTCCTGCTTCACGTAGCGCTCGTGGTAGTGGCCGTAGCCCCGAAAGGCCCCGCCGCTCACCCCAGTCCACGTAGTCCTCCATGGCCCAGATCCCGGTCGCCTCGTCCGTGCCGACGAGCGCGATCTCGGGCATGTGGCCGTGGTGGACGGTCACCGCATCCCGCAGGACCTTGGCGCAGGTGCCCACGAACTGGTCCCGTCCGACGTAGGGCGAACCGCCCTCCACGTCGTCGGTGACGTCGATGGCGACGTCCTCGGTCATGACCGAAGCGAGCAGGTCCCAGTCCTTCGTGTCGATGGCGCGGAAGTACTGCGCCTTCAGGATCTGGATGGCGAAGATGTCGTCCACGACGGCTACCCTGCCACGACGCCCGCTCGTCGGGTGGAAGGGTCCCGTGGTGCAGTTTGGAGTGCACGCCGGCCTGTCAAGCCGGAGGTCGCGGGTTCAAATCCCGTCGGGACCGCTCCGCCCGTTGTGGCGGCACGCTGCGCTTTCGGGCGCAACAACAAGGTCGGGTAGCTCAGTTGGCAGAGCGCGCGCCTGAAAAGCGCGAGGTCACCGGATCGACGCCGGTCCCGACCACTTTCTCGGTTTCACCCTGATCCGCGCGAGACCGTCTCACGCCCAGGGTGGTGGGCCTCGGCGCTGGTTGGTGTCGGTCCAGGTGTCGCTGGGGGGTGGTTGGCCGCGGGTGTTGGTCTTCCATCGGTTGTGGGGGCCGCAGCGTGGTTCGGCGTTGGTGATGTCGGTGGGGCCGCCGTCTTGGTGTTCGGTGACGTGGTCGGTCTGCAGCAGGGGGCCGGTGCGGTCGCAGCCGTAGGGATGGGCGCAGCGGCCGAGCTTGGCTCGTGCGGCGCTGGCTTGGGTGGGGGTGAAGGCGCGTCGGGCCCGGCCGTAGGAGAGGATCTCGTCGTGGGCGCCGAAGACGATGCGGCGGACCTTGCCGACCAGTGAGGCGTACACGGCGGCGGCGGGGGTGATGGGGGTGCCGTCGTCGGTCTGGCAGAACCCACCGTCGGGGATGACCAGGGGTTCGCCGGTGGCGAGGTGGTGGAGCGCGGCCTGGTAGGTGTCCCAGGTGGTGTGGAACACGACCTCAGGCCCAGCCGCGACGGCGCCGCCAGCCAGGGTCTTGGAGCGGCGGGCCATCTCCACCAGCGCGTCGTGGGCGCGTTGCTGGGCGCTGCGGGTGAGTTCGACGAGCTCGAGTGGTTCGGGGTCTCGGCCCAGGATCTCCTTGGCCGCAGACCAGTCGGCCTCGAACAGCTCGGTGATGCGGCGGTCGTGCTCGGCGGCGAACTCGTCGTAGCTGAGCGGGTCCATCCAGCCCCGCAGGAACCCGTACCCATCGAGGGTCTTGGCCTTGGTGAACGACCGGGACCCGAGCTGTTCGTCGAATCGATCCTCGGCGTCCTGGGGCAACAGGCCGTCCGCGAAGGCCAGCAGGTGGCGGGCCACGTCCTCGAAGCGGGCCTCGGCCGCGTAGTCGATGATGTGGGGCAACGCCGCCTCCCACGCCTGCGCGTACCGGTCCTTGTACGCATCGGCGATCGCCTCGACATGGTCGAAGGTCAACACACCCTGGCGCATCCCCTCCTCGATGGCGGGGTGCTGGAACACGAATCGGGACAGGCGGGCGATGCGCTGCGCGGTGCGCTTCCTGAGCCGCAGGTGGTGCCGCAACCAGGCCACGACCGAGCTGTGCCCCTCGGCCCGGTGCTCACCCCGGCAGTCAAAGGACCGGACCGCCATCAACAACCCAAGGTCGAGCTGGCACTGCACACGACCGAGGGCCTCGATCGACTCGCCCACGACTGCGGGCGGCTCGTCACCCCAGGAGACCTTGCTGGTCAATTCGGCTGAGACAACGAGCTCATCCACACACGCAGGCACCGCACACCTCCCCTCGATCGCGTCGAGTCCTTGTTGGAGGTAGCCGTCGCCTGCCCCAGTCGGCTACGAACTGGTGTTCGTGAGCCTACCCGAGGGGTGTGACGACATCAAGCACCCTCGCCAGCTCGGCATGGTCGAAGATGACGTGGTCGGCCTCCACGTCCTCGACCCCGTCGCGCTCGCCGGTGTCGTCGAAGACCCCCGCGTAGCGGACGCTCGTCCAGCCGACGGCCCGGGCCCCGGCGACGTCGGTGCGGCGGAGGTCGCCGACGTGGGCGGTCTCCTCGGGCGAGGTGCCCAGGCCGTCGAGGGCGTGGGCGAAGATCGCGGGGTCGGGCTTGTAGATCCCCACGTCGTCGGAGAACGAGTGGTGGTCGAAGTGACCCAGGAGACCGAACTGCTCGAGCTTCGACCGGAGCGCCACCGACGGCGTCATGCCGACATCGCAGATGATCCCGACCTTGACCCCGGCGGCCTTGAGCGCCTCCAGCGCCGCGCCGATGTGGGGCGTCGGCTCCAGGTCGGCCTCGACCTTGCCGGCCTCGTAGTCCTGCACCAGGACCTCGGCCAGCTCCTCCTCGCCGGCGAGGTCGAGGAGCTCGAGCACATGGGCGACGGCCTCCGGCGTCTGGTACTGCCGGTTGGCCTTCCAGGCCTCCTGGAAGCTGGCCCACGACGACGCGAACGCCTCGCCCACCCGATCGGTCGTCACCTCGTGGCCGGCGGCGGCCAACACCCGCACCCAGTGGTCCGCCCGCGTCCGGACGAAGTCATCACCGGGGGTGGCGATGAGCGTGTTCCAGTAGTCGAAGGTCACCGCCCGGATCAACGGGTGATGCCCTCCTTCTCGGCCTCGGCGGCCACGGCGGCGGCGACGAGCTGGACGACCGTCTTGTCGAACACCGACGGCACGACGTGGTCCGGGCGCAGCTCGTCGGACGACACGGCCCGTGCGATGGCATCGGCAGCCGCCACCTTCATGCCCTCGGTCACGGTCGTGGCCTGGGCGTCCAGGGCCCCCCGGAAGATGCCGGGGAAGGCCAGGACGTTGTTGATCTGGTTGGGGAAGTCGCTCCGGCCGGTGGCGATGACCGCAGCCAGGTCCTGGATGGCCTCGGGGCGGATCTCCGGTTCGGGGTTTGCCATGGCGAACACGATGGGGTCGGCGGCCATGGACTCGACGTCGGCCGCGCTGATGATCCCCGGGCCGCTCACCCCGATGAACACGTCGCTCCCCGGCATGATCTCGGACAGCGTCCCCGTGCGCTGCTCGGGGTTGGTCTCCTCGGCCAGCCGGCGCTTCGACTCGTTGAGGTCGTCCCGGCCGTCGTGGATTGCGCCCTTCCGGTCGGCGCCGATGATGTTCTGGACGCCGGCGTTCTTCAGGATCTTGGCGATGGCCACGCCGGCGGCGCCCGCCCCGGCGATGACGACCGCCAGGTCCTCCATCTTCTTGTCGACGATCTTCAGCGCGTTCTCCAAGGCGGCCAGGCTCACCACCGCGGTGCCGTGCTGGTCGTCGTGGAACACCGGGATGTCGAGGCTCTCCCGCAGCCGTTCCTCGATGTTGAAGCAGGCCGGCGCCGCGATGTCCTCCAGGTTGATGCCGCCGAAGACCGGGGCGATGCGCTCGACGGTCTCGATGATCTCCTCGGTGGACTGGACGTCCAGGCAGATCGGGAAGGCGTCGACCCCGGCGAACTCCTTGAACAGCAGTGCCTTGCCCTCCATGACGGGCAGGGCGGCCTCGGGGCCGATGTCGCCCAGGCCGAGCACGGCGGTGCCGTCGGTGACGATGGCGACGGTGTTCCGCTTGATCGTCAGCTCGTGGACCCTGGCGGGCTCCCGCTCGATGGCCAGGCAGACCCGGGCGACGCCCGGCGTGTAGGCCATCGACAGGTCGTCGCGGTCGCCGACCTTGCCCAGCGACAGCACCTCGATCTTGCCGCCGTCGTGGAGGGCGAACGTCCGGTCCTCCCACTCGACCAGCTCCACGCCGTCCAGCTGCTTGATGGCGTCGAGGACCTCCTGCTGGTGCGCCTCGTCGATGCAGTCGACGACCACCTCGTCGTCGAGGACCGGTCCCTTCACCTCGAAGCCCTCGAGGCCCCGGATGTTCCCGCCGGCGTCACCGATGGTCGTGGTGAGGCGCCCGAGCGTCCCCGGCACGTTCTCCAGCAGGACCCGGAGGCGCAGCGAGTAGGCCGCGGTCGGGGTCCGCGTGTCGAGGGGATCGGGCGTCGTTGCCATCCCGCGGACCGTAGCGACTTCCCTAGTCTCAGCTCACATGGATCTGCCCGTGATGCCACCGGTCCGCCCGATGCTGGCGAAGGCGGTGCACGAGATGCCGCCGGCGGGCGCCCTGCTCTTCGAGCCGAAGTGGGACGGCTTCCGCTGCATCGTGTTCCGCGACGGCGACGAGGTGGAGCTCGGCAGCCGAAACGACCGCCCGCTGACCCGCTACTTCCCCGAGCTCCCGCCCCTCCTGCGCAACGCGCTCCCCGACAGGTGCGTGGTCGACGGCGAGGTCGTCGTCGCCGTCGGGACGAAGCTCGACTTCGAGGCCCTCCAGCAGCGCATCCACCCGGCCGAGTCCCGGGTGAACATGCTGGCCGAGCACACGCCGGCCAGCTTCGTGGCCTTCGACCTGCTGGCCGTGGGTGACGAGGACCTCCGCGAGCTGCCCTTCCGGCGAGCGACGCAAGCGCCTCGAGAAGCTGCTGGGGAAGGCGAAGCCGCCGGTCCACCTGACGCCGCAGACCGAGGACCGGGAGCTGGCCGAGGACTGGTTCGACCGCTTCGAGGGCGCCGGTTTCGACGGGGTCATGGCCAAGGACCCCGAGGGCACCTACCAGGAGAACAAGCGGGCCCAGCTGAAGGTCAAGCACAAGCGCACCGCCGACTGCGTGGTGGCCGGCTACCGCACCCACAAGGACGGCGAGGGCATCGGGTCGCTGCTCATGGGCGTCTACGACGACGAGGGCGAGCTCCACCACCTCGGCGTGGCCGCCTCGTTCTCGGCCGCCCGCCGCAAGGAGCTGATCGACGAGCTGGCCCCCTACGAGAAGGACGCCCTGGACGACCACCCGTGGCGCGAGTGGGCCGACATGGCCGCCCACGAGGAGGGCGGCCGCAAGCCCGGCGTCCAGAACCGCTGGACCGGGTCGAAGGACCAGTCCTGGCACCCACTGCGCCTGGAGCTGGTGGGCGAGGTGACCTACGACGGGTTGCAGTCGGGCCGGTTCCGCCACACCTCCCACCTGGTGCGCTGGCGCCCGGACAAGACTCCGGCCGAGTGCACGTTCGAGCAGTTCACCATCAGCACGCCTGCGGAGCTCGAGCAGATCTTCGGCTGACGACGTGACCGCCATCGTCCCCGGCTTCGCCGGGCGGGTCACGGCCGGCGTGCGCTGGCCGCTGCTGCTGCTGGTGGCCCTGGTCGGCACGGCGTCAGGGCTGGTCGCCGCCACCTTCGTCGCCGCCCTCCGCGCGCTGGCCTCGGTCCTCGGCCCGGAGCACTGGTCCGACGTCGGGACGCTGATCGTGCTGGGCGTGGCGGGCGCCGCCATCGCCCTGATCACCCTGGTGCTCGGCAACCCCGGCGACGTCGAGCTGCTGGTCAACAACATCCACGTGAGCGGCGGTCGCTCGGACATCCGCGACCTCCGCAGCCTGGTGCCGGTCTCACTGCTCGGCATCGCCGCGGGCAGCGCCATCGGCCCCGAGGCTCCGCTGGTCCAGACAACGGGCTCGATCGGCAGCTGGGTCGGGCTGCGCCTGCGCCTCGGCGAGGACCAGCTGCGCCTCCTCACCATCAGCGGCATGGCGGCGGGCTTCACGGTCCTGCTCGGCGTCCCGCTGGGCTCGGCCATCTTCGCCCTGGAGATCCTCCATCGCCGGGGCCTCGAGTACTACGAAGCCCTCCTGCCCGCCCTGGTCGGCGCCCTCTCCGGTTACGGCGTCTACATCGCCGTCACCGAAGTCGGCCTCGACCCGGCGCTCCACCTCCCCCAACCGGGCCCGCTGGAGGCCGGGCACCTCGTGCTCGCTGTCGGCCTCGGTGTCGTCGGCGCCGTGCTGGCCGCCGCGTTCACCTACGGCACCCAGGTCCTGCGCGCCGTGTGGCGACGGGTGCCGCTCGCCGTCCGTCCCATCCTCGGCGGCCTGGCGCTGGGCGGCCTCGCCTTCGCGTCGCCCTACGCCCTGACCTTCGGCGAGGAGCAGATCGCCGTGATCAGCGCCGCCGACCTCACTATCGCGGCGCTGATCAGCGCCGGCCTCGCCAAGCTCCTCGCCTCCGCCTTGATCGTCACCGCCGGATGGCGCGGCGGCTTCATCATCCCGCTGTTCTTCGTCGGCGCCTGCTTCGGCGCCGCGCTGGCCGACGGCTTCGACCTGGACCGTGGGATCGTCATGGCGGCGGTCATGGTCGCCACCAACGTCGGCGTGACGAAGACCCCGCTGGGCTCGACGCTGATCGTGGCCGAGATGGCCGGCCTGACGACGCTGCCCAGCACGCTCATCGCCGCCCTCGTGGCGCTGCTGCTCACCAGCCGGGTCGGGATGATCGACACCCAGCGCACCCGGGAGGGCGAGCATTGACCGGCGCCGACCGGCGCCGACGCCGGACCCTCGCCACCCGGGCCCTGCTCGTCGCCGCCCTCGGCCTCGGCGGCGCGGTCACCGGCCTGTGGTGGTCCCACGCCCGCCACGACGGCGTGGAGGCCGACCTGCAGATCGTGGCCAGCATCGCTCAGGGCGAGGAGGGCGACCTCGACGTCGAGGAGGAGCTCGCCTTCGACCCGGACCGGCTGGGCGAGGAGGAGCTGGTGCGGCGCATCGACGGGCCCGCCCGCCTGCTCGAGGTCGTCGCCCACGACCCGGACGAGGTGCTGGAGCTGCCGCGAGGCGACGACGGCCTGACCGTGGCCATCGGCGCCGACGCCGAGTCGCCGGTCGTGATCCGCTACCTCGTCACCGACGACGACCCGGTCGACCTCGGGACCGTGAACGCCGATGCCACGGCCCAGGTGCGAGACGGCGACGTCGTGGTCGACGCCCAGCGTCAGGCGAACGAGTCGCTCGTGCCCAGTGAAGACGACGAGGACACCTCGGTGCCGTGGAACGCGATCGGCCTCGCCGTCGGCGTGCTGGCCGCGCTGGCCTGGGTCGTCAGCCTCCGCCGGTCCCGACGGGAGCCGGCGGAGTTGGCGCCCGGCGACGAGCTCCCCTCGACCCACCCGCCCGCGGTGGTCGGCTGGCTCCTGCGTCACGGCCGGGTGACCGTGGCCGACCTGGCGGCCACGCTCGTCGACCTGACCGCCCGCGGCTTCCTCCTCCCCTACCGACGCGACGGCGCGTTGGTCCTCGGCCGAGGCCGGCCCGCCGACGGCCTGGATCCCCACGAGACCCTCGTCCTCGACTGGCTCTTCGCCGGCGAGGTGGCCGCCCGGGAGGTGGACCTCGTCGCCCAGCGGACCACGATCACCGCCGACCCGGACCGGTGGGCCGACCTCTGGTCCGCGTTCGTCGCCGGTGTCGAGGCCCGGGGTCGGGCTGACGACCTGGTGGAACGCGACGTGGCCTCCCCCGCCGTCCTCGCCGTGGCCGCCGGCGGCCTGGCGCTCCTGGTGGCCGGCGTGGTCGGGACGGCACACGGCTCTCCGGGATGGCTGGCGACCACCGCCGCCGGTGCCCTCGTCCTCGCCAGCGCCACGGCCTTCGCCCGACGCACGGAGGAGGGCGAGGTGCTGGCCGCCCGTTGGGAGGCCTTCGGCACGACGTTGCAAGCCGGTGACGGCCTGACACCCCATGCGCTCGCCTACGCCGTCACCCTCGGCGAGGAGGCCATCGTGCCGCCGTCGGCCGGGTGGCCCGCCCAACTGGTCCACGACGAGGTCGAGCGCGACGTCGTCGGCTGGCGGGAGGCCTACCTCGCCGCAACATCGGTGCGGGGCGAGCCATCCGAACGGGTCCGTGCCCTGCTCTCCCTCCGGGCCCTGCGCCGCAGGAACCCGGAGATCGCCGCCGGGCTCTGATCAGGCGCCAGGCAGCCCAGCAGAAGGGTGCCACGGCACAACCAGGCGCCGGATCCCGGCCACGAGGGCGTAGAGGACGAAGCCGAGCACCGACAGCAGGACGATCACCCCGAACAACAGGTCGACCTGGAGCTGGTTCAGGTACGAGACCGAGAGCCAGCCCAGGCCCTCGCTGCCGGCGAGGAACTCGGCCACGACTGCGCCGATGGTGGCCAGCACGATGCCCACCTCCATGCCGGTGAGGACGGAGGGCAGCGCGCTCGGGCACTCGATGAGCCAGAACCGCTGGCGGCGCGTCGCCTGGAGGGTGCTGGCCAGGTCCCGGTGGCCGGGATCGACCGATCGCAGGCCGGACCGGGCGCCGACCGTGATGGGGAAGAAGGCGAACACGGACGCGATCACGACCTTGGCCGACAGCCCGAAGCCCAACCAGACGATCAGGAGGGGGACGACGGCGACCTTGGGCAGGACCTGGAGGAACACCAGGAACGGGGTCAGCGCCCGGTCGACGACGGGGAACTCACCCAGGAGCGCCCCGGTGAGGAGCCCGAAGACGGTCGCCAGCGCGAACCCGATCAGGATCTCCTGGACCGTGACCCACAGGTGGTGCCAGGTGGCCTCGTCCCCGAGCACCTCCAGGACCCCCTGGCCGACGTCCTCGGGAGGGGGCAGGACGAAGCGGGAGACGTCGTTGATCTCGACGTAGGCCTTCCACGCCACCAGGAGGGCCACGAGGACGAGCAGCGACAGGCCCAACGAGAACAGCCGGGTCCGCACGTCAGGCGGCCTCGGCCAGGTGGTGGCGCACCGTGCGGACCAGGTCCTGGAACGGCGCCGTGTGTTGGAGGTCGATCGGCCGCGGGCGGGGGAACGGCACCGCCGTGTTCCCGGCCACCCGCCCCGGCCGGCCGGTCAGGCACACGACCCGGTCGGCCAGGAACACGGCCTCGGAGATCGAATGGGTGACCAGCACCGACGTCGCGGGGTGGCGCAGCCAGACCCGCTGGAGCTCGAGGTTCATGGTGTCGCGGGTGATGGCGTCCAGGGCGCCGAACGGCTCGTCGAGCAGGAGCACATCCGGCTCGGCGATGAGCGCCCGGGCGATCGCCGCCCGCTGGGCCATCCCCACCGAGAGCTCGCTGGGCCGGTGGTCGCCGAACCCGTCGACCTCGACCAGCGCCAGCATCTCGAGGGCCCGGGCCCGGCGCACCTCGCGCCCCTCGCCCCGCAGGCGCAGGGGCAGGGCCACGTTCTCGACGACCGAGAGCCAGGGCAGCAGGTGAGCCTCCTGGAAGACCACGGCCAGGCCGGCCACCGCGGCCGGGTCGACGCGGTCGCCGTCCCACACGGCCCGCTCGCCGATGCGCGCCTCGCCGGCGGTCGGCGGCGTCAGGCCCGCGATCGCGCGCAGGAGGGTGGTCTTGCCGCAGCCCGAGGGCCCGACGACGGCGACGACCTCACCGTCCTCGACGGTGAGGTCGATCCCCCGCAGCGCCCGGACTTCGGACGCGCCCTCGCCGAAGTGCTTGTCGAGATCCTGGACGACGATGCGGGGCATGGAGGCCCGGCGTCAGCCGAGCGCCTCCTCCCACAGGTCGTTGGTGTAGAGGGTCGTGGGGTCGGTGCCCTCGGGCACGATCGACAGCTCGGCGAAGTTGGCGATGCCGGCCTCCCACTCCTCCGGGATGTTGCGCAGCAGGTTCTCGTCGCCTTCGCTGAACCACATGCCGGAGATCGTCTCGACGATCGGCAGCACCGCCTCCGGATCCTCCAGCTGTGGCAGATCCCAGTCCTCGCGCATGGCCGGGGCCAGCTCCAGGAACGTGTCGGGGTCGCTGACGGCTCGCATCGACGCCGCCAGGCCCTCGAGGTAGCGGGTGAGCGGGTCGGCCTTCTCGTCGAGGGTCTGGGTGGTCGTGGCCAGGGCCACGCCCAGCAGAGGGTTGCCCTCGCTGATGTCGGCGACCACCGGCTCCATGCCGGCCAGCTCCATCGCCCGGGCGGCCTCCTTGGTGGCGAAGATGGCGTCCACGCGACCCTCCTCGACCAACGCGTAGGCCGTGGACTCCACGCCGACGGCCTCGCGCTCGACCGACTCGGGGTCCACGCCCGCTGAGCGGAGCACGAGGTCAAGGCTGTCCTCGGCGTTGCTGCCGAGCTGGGGCAGGCCCACGGTGTGACCCTCGAGGGACTCCAGGGTCTCGTAGGGCTCGTCGGGAGACGAGACCAGCACGTAGACGATCTCCTGGACGGGCATGCCGACGGAGATGAACGGGGCGCCCTCGTTGGCCACGGCGCCGGCGATGGCGATGGGAGCCGTCCGGATGACGTCGGCGTTGCCCCCGGCCATCTGCTGGATGGCCTGCGATGAGGTCCGGGCGAACTGGAGGTCCACGTCCAGGCCGACGTCCTCGAAGTAGCCGCCCGACACCCCGGCGCAGTCGGCGATGAAGTTGAGGATGATGGGGAAGGGCATCATCACGGTCAGCGGGGTCAGGTCCCCACCACCGCCGTTGCTCCCGCCCGAGCCCTCGTCCCCGTCGTCGCCGCAGGCGACGAAGAGGCCCGACGCGCCGAGCGCGAAGGTCGTGGCCAAAGAGGTCTTGAGGAACCGTCGCCGGTCCAGGTCGTTCACGTGTTGCTGCTCCCGTTGGTGGTGGTGGGGGGTCCGGGCACGCCAGATCCCGCTCGTTCGTAGGAAAGGGTCTTGCCCGCCTTGGTCACGTGGGGCGGCCGCCGCTGCACACGAAGTGTCTCCGGGCCCCAGACCGAATGGGCGAGGACACCATACTCATCGCGGGTCACGACCTCCCTGACGAGGGCGAGGGCCTCCGCCTCGTCGACGGTCCCGACGCTCGGCGCAATGCGCAGTACGACGACGGTGTGGCCGTCCTCGGCCTCCTCGACGAACTGGTAGTCGCCCGCCCTCCCACCGAGGCGGGCCGGCAGCGCCGTCTCGGCCAGGTGGTCGAAGGTCCCGCCCTCGAGGCTGACCCCCGCGGCCACGACCTTGGAGATCCCCCGGATGTCGCGCACCCGGGTGCGCAGGCCCAGTTCGGCCAGCGGACAGGTGCAGTCCCGATCGTGCTCGAGGACCCCGTAGTCGTCGTTCTCCACGTTGACCAGCACCCGGGGAGCCTCCTCGGCCAGGCTCGTCCAGCAGAAGGCGTCCACCTCCGTCCCGTCGCCCCGGGACCGGCGTCGGGTCACCACCGCGACCTCGTGGTACCACAGGTGGTACTCCTCGTCCTCGCACCGGTCGCAGGCGATGGCCATCGTGCCCTCGGGCATGAAGGCGTAGGTCGGGTTCGGGGTCATCCCCGCCGCCCGCATGACGGCGAGCTTGCCCGGCGTCACCGGCTCGCTGCTGGGGTAGGTGACCACCCCCGTGAGGTCGACGCCGTGGTCCAGCGCCCAGCGGGCCGCCGCGGTGATGGAGCTGGCGTAGCCGGTGATCCCGGCGGCGCCATGGCGGTCGACCATCGCCCGCAGCCACGCCACGACTGGTTCGGGGGTCGCGGTGGGCACGTGCTCGGGCCGCGGCAGGCCGGTGCGACCGAAGCGCAGGGCCGCCGGCAGCATCCGGTTGGCCAGGCGCTTGTGACTGGACACCCCCGTGAGGCCCGCGTCGGTCTGGGAGAACCACCGGGCGGGGGTGTTGCCCCCGGCGGCGTTCTTCATGACCGCCCCGAATCCGGCGGCAGAGGGGAACAGGGGGAGCCAGATGGCGAGGGGCCGGGCGCCGAGCCCGGTCATGGCGTGCTGGATCGCCCGCTGCATGCCCTGACGGCGCTGCCAGGCGAAGGAGACCTCGACCGGGGTCCCGGCGCTGCGGGACCCGCCCGTCGTCGCCAGGTAGTCCGCCTCCACCACGGGGTTGAAGAAGTCCCGCGGCCCGACCCGGAAGCACGTGCTCCCGCGCACCACGTCGACCTCGCCCTGGTGCTCCTCGTAGGTCACGTACACCCCGAGGTCGCGCAGCTGCTCGAGCGCGCCGACGAGGCCGTGGTCGGCGACGAGGGCCTTCACGTCCCCGGGCTCGAGCCCGGCGGCGTCCAGGAGGCGGCGGGTGGGACTGGAGGCGAAGGGCCACACCACCCGGTCGAGGCCGCTCAGGAACCGGTCGTCACGGCGGGCCACCTCGTCGGCGACCGTCGCTCGGGCCTCGGTGGGACCAACGGGGTGGCGAGACAGGTCGCGCAGGCTCCGCAGCACGCCAACGCCCCGCCGGGCCATCGCCGAGGTGCTCACCGCCGTCGTCCTCCACCTTCGTCGTCGGGCTGCGGCAGGTTAGGCCGCGGCGGCTGGGCGCGCACCCGTCGGGATTGGGCATGATGGTCCGCCATGCGCGGCGAGCCCAAGGTCTCCATCTGCATCGTGACCGGCCGCCGCCTGCGGCTGCTCGACGAGTGCCTCGCCAGCATCGAGGCCCAGGTCGACGCGCCGCCCCACGAGGTCCTGGTCTGCTCCGACGGGGACCGGGAGGTGGCCGACGCCGTCACCGGCCGCCTGCCCGACGCCCGGGTGTGCCTGGTGGACCGGGCGCTGCCTGGCGCGGCGCGCAACCTGCTGGTCCGCGAAGCCCGAGGCGACCTCCTCTTCTTCGTCGACGACGACGTCACCCTCGAGCCCCATGCCCTCGCCCTCCTCGTCGAGCTGGCCGACGCCCATCCGGAGTCCGCCGTGTTCGGCGGCCCCAACGACACCCCGCCGGGCAGCAGTCGCTTCGAGGTCGTCCAGGGCGCGGCGCTGGCGTCCATCCTCGGCTCGGGGCCGGTCCGCCGTCGCTACGGCGCCCACCCGGCGGGCCCGGCCGACGAGCGCTTCTTCATCCTCTGCAACCTCGCCATCCGCCGCGACGCCATGCTTCCGTTCGCCCCGGACCTGGTGTGCGCCGAGGAGAACGCCGTGCTCAGCGACATGAGCAGGGACGGCGTCGCCATGTACTACGACCCCCGCCTGGTCGCGTACCACGACCGCCGCCCCACGCTGCGCGGCTTCGCCCGGCAGATGTTCAAGTACGGCCACGGCCGGGGCCAGCTCACCCGACAGGTCCCCGCCACGCTGCGGCCCGCCTACCTGGTGCCCTCGTTGGCGATCGTGTACGCCCTGCTGGCGCCCGTCCTCGCCGTGGTGCTGCACCCTGCCGTCCTGCTGCCACTCGCGCTCTACGCCGTCGGGATGGCGATCTCGGCGGCCTGGATCGCCTGGACCCTCCGCCGGGCCCGCGACCTGCCGCTCGCCGCACTCCTCCTCGTCGTCCTGCACGCGGCCTATGGGTCCGGCGTGCTGCGGGGCCTGCTCCGCTCGACGCCGTCGCCGCCCGAGCCGGAGGTGTTGGCCTGGGCGCCGACCCGCTACGAGGATGCGGCGCCCGTGCGTCGGTGAGCTCCACCGCCGTCGCCACCCACGGCCTCTCGGTCGCCTACCGGACCCGCACCCGCCTCGGATGGCGCCGGCGTCACGCCGACGCCTGGGCCCTGCAGGACGTCGACCTGACCGTGTCCCCGGGCCGGTCGCTCGGGGTCATCGGCGGCGAACGGATCGGGCAAGACCACCCTGCTCCAGGTGCTGGCCGGGGTCATCCGGCCGACCGCCGGTGAGGTCGACATCCAGGGGAGGGTCGCCTCGCTGGTCGACCTCTCCGCCGGGTTCCATCGCGACCTCACCGGTCACGAGAACCTGCTGATCGGAGGGGTGCTGCTCGGGCTCGGACGAGCCGAGGTGCGCGAGCGGGCGGAGGAGATCGTGGCGTTCAGCGGCCTGCCCGACGAGGCCCTCGACTGGCCCCTCTCGGCCTACTCGGCGGGCATGGGCCTCCGCCTCGGCTTCTCCCTCGTGGTCCACTCCGACCCCGACGTCCTGCTGGTCGACGAGGTGCTGGCCGTCGGCGACGAGGCGTTCCAGGAGCAGTGCGTCGAGCGGGTCGATGCCCTGCAGGCCGGGGGCTGCGCCGTCGTCCTCGTCTCCCACGACATGGCGCTCGATCCGGGACCACTGCGACGAGGTGGTGGTGCTCGACGCCGGTCGGGTCCGCCTCCGCGGCGCGCCGGACGAGGCCATCGCCGACCACGTGGCGACCGCCGGCGCCAACGCGAGGTCGGGGCCGGGCGAACGGCGCCTCTACGACCCCTCCCGGCGAGCCTCGGCGGTGCGACGGCGGCGGCCCGGTCGATGACCGCCGCGGCGACGCACCGGGGGCCGGGGCCGGGCCTGCGCGAGCTGGGGACGCACCGGGAGCTGCTGTGGACCCTGGTCGAGCGCCAGATCCGGCTGCGCTCCAAGCGCTCGATCATGGGCGTCCTCTGGCCGCTGCTGTCGCCGTTCTTCCTGCTCGCCCTCTACACGTTCGTGTTCGCCTCGGTCTTCGAGGTCCCGGTCGAGGACTACGGCCTCTACCTCTTCGCCGGCCTGCTGCCGTGGACGTTCCTGGTCCAGACCGTGAACGACTCGCTCCAGAGCATCTCCTTCGAGCCCGACCTCGTCCGGCGGGCCCCGTTCCCCCACCAGCTCCTGCCCGCTGGCCCGTGTCGTGGTGATGGTCCTGCCCGTTCCTCGTCCTGCTCACCGGCTTCGTGGTCTACTCGACGACCGTCGGGGACCGGCCGGTCGACCTTGCCCTGTTGCCCCTGCTGGTCCTCCCGGTGACCTCGCTGGTCCTGCTGGTCGCCACCCTGGCCATGCTGCTGGCGCTGGTCGACGTGTTCAGCCGAGACCTGCGCCACCTGCTCAACAACCTGCTGACCGTGTGGTTCTTCCTCGTGCCGATCGTGTACCACCGCCGCATGGTGAGCGACCGGGTGCGGTGGTTCACCGCCGTCGATCCGATGCGCTGGATCGTCGACCAGTTCCGCGACGTGCTCTACGACGGGCAGGTCGACCGGCCGTGGGCCCACGTCCTGACCCTGGTCGTGTGCGCCGCGATCTTCGTCGGGGGCCTGGCCCTGTTCCGGCGCCTCGCCGTCGACCTGGCCAAGGACGTCTGAGGTCGGCGCCTACCGGGAGGCCAGGAAGGCCACGTAGTGGCCGGTGAACGGCGCGAGCCGGGTGGCGGCGAGGCGGTCGATGCGGGGCAGGACCCGTCGTTCGTACCAGCGCCAGCGGGCGGGGCGGGTCCCGATCACGTGCGGGGCGTGGAGGAGGTGCTCGACGCGCTCGACGTGGAAGCCGACCTCGGTCAGCAGGCCCGCGCCCGCCGTCGCCCCGACCGTGTGGCCGACCGCGAACGGGCACGAGGCCGGTGCGGCGAGCCACGCCGTGGGGCAGGGCGTTGCGGGCCCGGATGAGCGGGTTGCGCGGGGTTGTCGAGGGTCAGCACCAGCCGGCCGCCGGGCGCGAGCACGCGGTGGATCTCGGCCAGCGCCGCACCGAGGTCGGCGGGCTCGTCGAAGTGGTCGAGGGTCGAGGTCGACAGCACCCCGTCGAAGGTGGCCGACGCCAGCCCGGCCCGGCGCAGGTCGGTCACGGCCACCGCCGCCGCCCACCGTCGCCCGCGCCTGCCCCGCCGTCGCCGGTGACACGTCCACGCCGGTCCAGTGGGCCGTGTCCAGGTCCTCCAGCAGCGACCGGTCGGCGGAGCGCTCCTCGTAGAGGTCGGTCTTCAGCCAGCGGCCCGTGGGACGCCCGATCCAGCGGCCGATCAGGTCCAGGTGGGCCCGGCGGGCATGATGGCGCCAACCGGCCGGGAGGGCATCGCCCTGGGCCGCCACCGAGTCCCAGTAGGCGACGTCGGAGCGGCCGGGCACCGCCCGGAGGCTACCGAGCGGCCCTCACTAGAATCGGCGCTTCCACCAGCGAAGCGAGCCCGCGTGGTCGACATCAGCGAGGGGGTCCAGGACGCCGGACCGGACACCGGCGGGGCCCGGTCACGGGGACCCGTCGTCGTCACCGCCGTCGCCACCCTCACGGCCCTCCTCCTCGGGCTCCACCACCTCGGCCGGCGCAGCCTCTGGTACGACGAGCTGCAGACGGTGGGCACCGTCGACCGTCCCCTCGGCGACGCCCTGTGGCGCATCAGCCACTGGGAGGTCAACCAGTCGCCGTACCACCTCCTCGTGACCGGCTGGATCCGCCTCGGCGACAGCGAGGCGTTCCTGCGCTTCCTGTCCGTCGCCGCCTGGGTCGGGACGGTGCCCCTCCTGTTCGTCCTGGGCCGGCGGCTGTTCGACGCCCGGGTGGGCGCCCTGGCCGCCGTCCTGTTCGCCGTCCACGGGTTCGCCCTGGAGTGGGCCCAGCAGCTCCGGGCCTACTCGCTGGCGGCGTGCACGGTCACCCTGGCCACCCTGCTGCTCGTCCGGCTGATCGAGGTGCCGACGACTCGGCGCGGCGTGGCCTACGGGCTGGTCGCCGCCGTGGCCGCCTACACCCACTTCTTCGCCCTGCTCGTCATCGGGGCCCACGCGGTCACGGTCCTCGTGACCCGGCCCCGCGGTCGGGACCGGCGGGCCTTCTTCGTCGCCGGCGGGACCCTGCTGGCCGCCCTCGCCCCCCTGGGCCTGTTCCTCGTCACGCGCGACGGCGACCCCGTGTACTGGATCGAGGGCCCCTCGCGCAGCCAGCTGGTCGAGACCCTCACCGACGTGAGCGGCGGGGGTGGGCTCCAGCTCGTGATGTACGCCGTCGCCGGCGGGCTGGGCCTGGTCGCCGCCGCCCGCGCCGTGCGGGACCGGGGGTGGACCGCATCCTGGCGGCCCCTCCTCCCGGTGCTCTGGGTCGTCCTGCCGCTGGCCGTCACCATGCTCTCCAGCGCCACGGTGAAGCCGCTGCTGGTCCCCCGGTTCCTCCTCGTCGTCGTCCCCGGCCTCGTGCTCCTGGCGGCGCTGGGCCTGGTCCACCTCGCCGACCACGCGTCCCGTGCCGCCGCCGCCGTGGCCCTGGCCGCACTGCTCGTCGTCTCCCTGCTCGGGGTGCGGGACACCGTGGACCGTCCCCCGTTCGAGGACTGGCGGGGCGCCGTGGGCGCCATCGCCGACCAGTCCTCACCGGGCGACGTCGTGGTCACCTCACCGCCACGAGCCGTCCACGCGGTGCGGTACTACGCCGACCACCACGACGCCCCGGAGCTCGCCCTTCCCGGTCCGGATGACCTCGGCGACCTCAGCAGCGAGAAGGTGTGGGTCCTCAGCCGGCGGCGCGTGCCGTCCGAGCCCAACCGCCGCGAGCTCTTCGAGCAGGCCTTGCTCGAGGACTTCCAGCTGACAGAGGAGCTCGTCTTCGACGGCATCGATCTCCGCCGCTACGAGCGGCGATGACCGGTCGCGTCGCCTCGGTCCGGCTGGCCGCGCGGGTCCGGCACCTGCGCCGGGACCGGACGCCCGTCGCCGACCGCCTGGCGGCGCTGCGTCGGCACGCCGTCGAGAGCTCGCCCTTCTACCGTCGGCTCCACGCCGGCCAAGACGGCGCGCCCCTCGCCGACCTGACGCCGGTCACCAAGGCCCACCTCATGGACGCCTTCGACGACGTGGTGACGGACCCGCAGGTCCGCATAGCCGACGTGGAGCGCCACCTGCAGGAGGCCGAACCGGGAACGCCGTTCCTCGGCCGCTACCGCGTCGGCGTCACCAGTGGCAGCTCGGCCCGCCCGGGGACCCTGGTGTTCGATCGCGACGAGTGGGCCGCGCTCATCGCCAACGCGGCGGAGAGCCGGGCGATCGCCCAGGCGCCGGGGGCCGGTCCGGGACCGGCAGGCCGGCAGCGCTCGGCCAAGATCGGCTCGCCCCTGGGCTGGCACCTGTCGGCCCAGGTCGGGGCCACGCTGGCCGACCCCCGGAGGCCGGTGCTGCGCCTTTCCGCGGCCACCCCCATCGCTCAGCTGGCCGCCGAGCTGGCCGCATGGCAGCCGGCGTCGCTCACGGCCTACCCGTCCCTCCTCGGGCTGCTGGCCGACGAGCAGGAGGCCGGGCGCCTCGCCATCCGTCCGCACCAGGTCCTCGCCGGCGCCGAGCCGCTCACCGACGACGTCCGCCGGCGGGTGCGGGCGGCCTGGGCGGTCGAGGTCTTCGACCAGTACGCGATCGGCGAGGCCGGGTTCCTCGCCGTCGAGTGCCCCGCCCACGAGGGTCTCCACGTCATGGAGCGCCACGTCGTGCTCGAGGTCGTCGGCGACGACCACGAACCCGTCGCTGACGGCGAGGAGGGCTCGCGCGTGCTCGTCACGGCGTTGACCAGCCGGCTCGTGCCGCTGATCCGCTACGAGGTGCCCGACCGGGCCCGCCTGGTCCGGGACCCTTGCCCGTGCGGCCGCTCGTCCCCCCGGATCGTCGTCGAGCGGTCGGGCCCGGGACGTGCTGCGGTTCACCGGGCCGGCCGGGGTCGAGGCCGTGCACCCGGTGGTGTTCACCCGGGTCATGGACACCCAGCGCGTCGCCGGCTGGCAGGTGGTGCGGGAGGACGACGGCGTTCGCGTGGTCGTCAGCGGCCCCGGTGCCACCTTCGACGGCGACGCGCTGGCCACTGCCGTCACGAGGTCGCTGGCCGAGGTGCTGGCCGTGCCGCCGCCCGTGAGCGTCGAGGTGGTCGAGCAGGTGGCCCGGGGCCCGGGCGGCAAGGCCTCACTCGTGGTCGACCGGACCGTCGCCGGCGCCTGAGCCGGCCTCGTTGAGCTGCTCCCACCAGAGGCGCCGGAGCGCGATGACCCCGACGTCCGAGCGGCCCAGGCGCTCGTGGGCCCGGTCGGCGACCCGGCCCTGGCCGCAGAGGGCGACGTAGTCCTCCTCGGTCACGCTGGCGGGGCGGCGTCGGCCCGCCAACAGGTCGGGACCGGCGTCGGGGTCCATCGATCGACCGGCCTGGTCGGCCCGGACCTGGTCGACCAGCTCGACGGGCACGGCCGTGGCGGCGATGAACATCGGTCTGCCCGTCGTCGATCGGTACCGCCCAGTTGAAGAAGTGCAGCTCGGTGTGGTCGTCCACGATGTGGCGCATCGGGATCTGGATCAGGTACGGGAAGCGGTACCAGGTCCGCCGTGGCACGCCGGACCGGACCGCGGTGACGGCCAGGCCGTCGTCGGTGCGGTCCACGCTGACCTCGGGGACCTCGCGGGCGTACGGCTCCGTGGCCCGGTGCACGAAGGCGGTGTGCACGGGGTCGACGTGGTTCTCGAGGGCCTGGAAGAAGTTGATCGGCCACGGGCCGGGCGGCCGGATGCTGCCGAGGGCGACGACGCCGGGATCGTCCAGCTCGGCATAGCGGGGCAGCGGGGGCGGCTCGCCGGCGCCGAGGTGGATCCAGACCAGGTCGGCGTACTCCTCCACGGGCCACCGGCCGATGCGCACCGAGGCCGCTCGGTCGGCCGCCTCGGCGGGCTGGTCCACGCACTGGCCAGAGGGGTCGAAGGCCCACCCGTGGTAGGGGCAGCGGAGGCAGTCGTCCTCGACCCAGCCGGTGTGGAGGTAGGTCCCGCGGTGGGGACAGCGGGCGGCCACGGCGTGGGCCTCGCCGCCCTCGCCCCGGTAGAGGGTCAGGTCCTCGCCGAGGACCCGGACGGGCTGGGCCGTCCCGGGCGGAGCTCGCTGGCCACGGCGATCGGTTGCCACCGACGACGGAGCAGCTCGCCCACCGGGGTGCCGGGGCCGACGTGCTCCACGGGCACACGGAAGGTCACAGCGGCGACACGGTAGCCACCGCCGCGCCCTCAGGCCAGGGGGTCGTCGGGGTCGGTCGGGACCAGCCGGAGCGTGCGGGCCGCCGTCTGGCCGGCGACGCGGGCACCGAGGTCGTCCAGGTCGTCGAGGACGTGCACGAACCGCCCGTGCAGACCGTCGTGGCGGCCCGACACGAGGTCCACGACGAGGTCGGCCGCTCGGGTCGGCGGGAAGAAGGCCTCGTCGGCCACGGCGTCGAGGTCGGCGCGTCCCGCGGTCATCGCGGAGCGCACCAGGCCGGGGCTGAGGGCGACCACAACCACGCCGGTACCGGGCAGCTCGGCGGCCAGCGCCCCGGTGAGACGGGTGAGCGCCGCCTTGGACGCGGCGTAGGCCACGCTCGACGCCTGCGGGTCGTCCCACGTGGCGGCGCGGCTGCTGAGGTTCACCACGTGGCCACCGCCCTGGTCGATCATCGCCGGGAGGACCGCTCGGAGGAACAGGGCCGGGCCCCGGAGGTTCACCTCGAGCACCCGCCACCACGCGTCAGGGTCGGCGTCCAGGAATGGCAGCCGTGGCCCGAACACGCCGAGGGCGTTCACGAGGATGCCGACGGGACCCAGGTCGTCGACCACCGAGGCGACGGCCCGTTCGACCTCGCCGGGCCCCACGGCATCGGCCACCACCGTGGTGCTCAGCCCGTCGACGGCGGCCCGGGTCCGCTCGAGGGCCTCGGGATCCACGTCGGTCAGGCCGACCGGGTGCCCTGCCGCGGCGAGGGCCACGGCGATGGCACTCCCCACCGTCCCCCCGGCGCCCGTCACCAGCGCCGTCCGGGACGGCTGGCTCATCGCGCCTCGGCCAGCTTCACCGCCCGCTCGAGCAGGCCGGGGGCGTCGAGGCGCTCGCTCATGGCGACCAGCTCCTCGGAGGGGCCGGTCCACTCCAGCTCGGCCACGGAGGTCGTGATCGAATCCAGCTCGAGCGTGGCGATGCGGCGGAAGAGGATGGCGTCCTCCAGCCCTTCGCGGAGGGCCTGGGCCAGGCGCCCGGCGCCGCGGACGCCGACGTCCCAGTCGTCGGCCATGGCCGGGATGGCCTCGATGTGGCCGTAGTGGGCCAGCACGGTGCCGGCGGACTTGGCGCCCCAGCCGGTCAGACCCGGGAAGCCGTCGGCGCTGTCGCCGACGAGGGCGAGCCAGTCGGGGATCGACTCGGGCGGTACGCCGAACTTCTCGATGACCCCGTCCCGGTCGAAGTAGGTCTGCTTGCGCCGGTCCAGCTGGACGACCTTGCCGTCGTCGGTGACGCACTGGCCCATGTCCTTGTCGGGCGTGCAGATGACGACCCGGTCGACGCCCTTGGCGTCCTTCAGCTGGTGGGCGGCGGCGCCGAGGGCGTCGTCGGCCTCGCACTCGACCATGGCCCAGACCGTGAACCCGGCCGCCTCCAGCGCCTCCTCGACCAGCGGGAACTGCGCCTTCAGCTCCGGGTCGACGCCCGACCCGTCCTTGTAGGTGGGCCACAGGTCGTTGCGGAACGACTCGATGACGTGGTCGGTGGCCACGCCGACGTGGGTGCCGCCGTCCTCCAGGATGCTGAGGCAGGTGCCGACCACGCCCCGGGTGGCCGACACGTTCATGCCCTCGCCGTTGATGTGCTCCGGCAGCGCGTAGAAGTAGCGGAACAGCTCGTACGTGCCGTCGACCAGGTGGACCTCCAAGGGCGTCAGCCCCCGAACCAGCGCTCGACACGGGACCGGCCGAACTCGGCCTTGTCGGCGGCCAGCTCAGGCGACGGGCCCACCAAGACACCCACCGGCATCTCGCCGGGGCTGAAGGTCACGTCGACCATGGCCACGTTGTCGCTGCCGAACTCCAGGTAGCAGACGCCACGTCCGTCGTAGGCGGCCGCGCCGTCCTCGCCCCGGGCGCGGGCGATGAGCCGCTCGGCGACGATCGCTGCCTGGCCCTCGGCGAAGACCCCAGCCTTGGGAGTCCCCACGCTTGTCACGTCACCGACGGCGTAGACGTCCGGGAACGTCGTGGCCAGGCTGAGCGGATCGACCGGGATCCAGCCGTCGACGGTGAGCCCGGCGTCCTCGACCACTGCGGGAGCCTTGTGGACGGGGATGCCCAGGAAGAGGTCATACGGCAGTTCCTCGCCCCCGGCCAGCAGGACGACCCGGCGTTCCGGGTCGAGTTCGGTGACGCCCTGCTCCGGGTGCCACCCGATGCCACGCTCCACGAACGCGGCCAGGAGCGCCGACGAGGCGTCGGGCGACGGTGGGATCGGGATGCCCATGGGCATGACCAGGTCGATCGACGACCGCTCGCGGAGGCCACGCTCGACCAGCATGTCGTGGACGAGCAGGGCCGTCTCGCTCGGGGCGGGCGGGCACTTGAACGGCGGTCGGGTGACCCCGACGACGACCCGACCTCCCTCGAAGTCGGCGAGGGCGTCGGCGGCGGCGAACGCTCCCTCCTCCGTGTAGAACTCGTAGCCGCCCTCGACGAGGCCCGGCGTGGCCGACGGGTCGAGGTCGGCACCGAGCGCCACCACGAGGACGTCGGCGTCGAACGTCTCGCTGTCGGTGACCACCCGCTTTGCCACCGGGTCGATCGATGTCACGTCCGCCTGCACGAAGCGCACGCCGGGCTTCACGATGTCGGCGTAGGCGTGGTGGACGGCCTCGGGTGTCGTCCGACCGAACATGACGTCGAGCTTGGAGAACCCGAAGACGAACCCGTCGGTCCGGTCGATCAGGACGACGTCAGCGTCGTCACCGAGGACCTCCGACAACCGGGTCGTCAGCTCCAACCCACCGAACCCTGCTCCGAGGACCACGACGCGCATGGCCGGACCGTAGCCCTCTCACCACACCCACTTCGTCGCCCGCTGGGAGAAGTCGACCTCGTCCTCGATGATCCCGAAGGCCCGCTCCGGGGTGACCTCCAGCGTCAGGTTCTCGGCCATGAACTCCTTCGCCTCCGGCCATTCCGTCTCGTCCTCGTAGTACTTGGCCACGTAGGCGTCGAGGGCCGGGCCGACGTCGTCGGGCACGACCGTGCGCGCCGTCCCTTCGACGACGACGACCTCCTCGGTGTCGTCGACGGCCACGGTGACGTGCGGGTTCTCGGCCACGTTGCGCGCTTTGCGACTGTTCGGTGCGCACCCGAAGACGAAGGTCGAGGTGGCGGGGACCCAGGCACCCCACACCGGCATGGCGTGCGGCCGGCCCGCCGCCGACGCCGTCACCACCCATAGGTTCTTCGAGGCGAGCAGCCGCTCCTCGGCCCACGACCACGGCAGCACGCCCTCGAGGTCGTCGGGCACGCCGTAGGCGGCCATCGCCGGTCGTTCGGTCCGCGGCTCGGGTGCGCTCATGGTTCGACGTTACGGATCGCCCGTGACCGATGAGAGAAGTCTCACCGACCTCTCACGGTCATCTCACCGGCTGCCCCGACCCTGCGCTCGAGGATCGACGAAAGCGAGACAAGACATGCGCACACGACATCTCCTGGCCGGCTCGGTGCTGGCCCTCGTGCTGGTGACCGGCCTCACCGCCGGGCTCCCCGGACCGGCTGCCGCGGAGGAGCGGACGTGCCGCGGCACCATCGGCCGGGTCACCGTCGACAACGTGCGGGTGCCGCAGGGGGCGACATGCCGCCTCGAGGGCACCCGCCTCCAGGGCACGGTGTACGTGGGCCGCAACGCGACACTGCGGGCCGTCGGCGCCCGCATCAACGGCAACGTGCAGGCGGAGAACTCGGCCGTGGTGCGGGTGGTCCAGGGCACCCGCGTCGGCGGCAGCTTCCAGGTCGTGCAGAGCGGTGAGGCCGCCCTGCTCGACAGCGTGGTGCAGGGCCAGGTCCTGATCGACGAGAACAGGCGCCGCAACGAGATCCGCCGCAACGTGGTCGGCGACAGCATCCAAGCCTTCCAGAACACCGGCGGCGTGGCTATCTACCGAAACGTCGTCGACGGCAACCTCCAGTGCAAGCAGAACCGGCCCGCCCCAGTCGGCGGCAGCAACCGGGTGCAGGGCAACAAGGAGGACCAGTGCCGGCGGTTCTGACCATCGGCTGACAGCTACGAGGCCCGGGACCATGCCGGTCCCGGGCCTCGCCGCGCCCGGATGAGAGGGTTCTCATCGACGTCTCATCGAGCCGCAACGCCCGTCCGCCATCGTCACGGGGTGCCCGGTCGTCCCGTCCTGCTCGCCGCGGCCGGCGCCCTCCTGCTCGGCACGGCCGTCGGCGCCTACATGGCGGTGACCGAGGACCGCACCAGCACGCCACCGGTCATCCAGCTGCGGCCCCCGTCCACCTCGACCTCGACCTCCACCACGACGACGACCCGCCCGCCGCCGACGACCCGGCCCCCGCGACCCGCGCCGGCCCCGGCTCCCCCGCCGGCCACGGCTCCGCCGCCGACACCCGCACCGGCGCCCCCGCCACCGGTCGATGATGACGACAGTGGCGATGACGACGACGATGACGGTGGCGATGACGACGGTGACGACGACTGAGACCCCCGGGCGAGCGTCCGGGAATCGTTGGTCGATGCCGCCAGTTGCCGTCCGGGTCCGGATCCTCGGCTTCGTCGTGCTCCTGTTCGCCCTGGCCGTGGGCTCCGGGCTGCTGCTCGGGCGCAGCATCCTCCTGGCCCAGGTCGACCGCGACGTCACCGATGCCCTCGACCAGGAGGTGGAGGAGGTCCGCCGCCTGGCCACGGGCAGCGACCCCCGCAGCGGCGAGCCGTTCGGAGACGACGTCGAGGCCATCTTCGACACCTTCCTGGACCGCAACATCCCGATCGCCGGCGAGACCTACCTCACGATCCTCGACGGCCGACCCCACCGCACGACGGCGTCGCCGGTGCCGCTGCTCGAGGATCCGGACCTGCTCGAACGCTGGTCCAGCCTGCGCGCCGGCGACTCGGGCGAGGTGTCGACCGCCGCCGGGCCTGTCCGCTACCAGGCCGTTCCGCTCGCCGCTGGCGAGCAGGTCCCGGGCGTCTTCGTCGTGGCCTACTTCATGGAGGAGCGCCGTGAGGAGGTGGAGTCGTTCATCCGGGTGTCGGCCGGCGTCTCGGCCCTCATGCTGGTGGTCACCATCGGCCTCGCCTGGTGGGTCGCCGGCCGGCTGCTCCGACCTGTCCGGGAGCTGACCACCTTGGCCCGGACCATCAGCGAGACCGACCTCGACCAGCGCATCGAGGTGCGGGGGAACGACGAGATCGCCGGTCTCGCCCACACCTTCAACACCATGCTCGACCGCCTGCAGTCGGCGTTCGCCGTCCAGCGGTCCTTCGTCGACGACGCCGGCCACGAGCTGCGCACGCCGATCACCATCGTCCGGGGCCACCTCGAACTGCTCGAGGAGGACCCGGTCGAGCGCCGCAAGACCGTCGAGCTGGTGACCGACGAGCTGGACCGGATGAGCCGAATCGTCGACGACCTCGTGTTCCTGGCCAAGGCGGAGCAGCCCGACTTCCTGCGCCCCACGTCGATGGAGGTGACCGCCCTGGTGGAGGGCATCGAGGCCCGGGCCCGTCCCCTCGGGCCGGAGCGGCAGTGGGAGGTCCGGGCCGAGCCCGGGCGGTGCTGGGGCGACCGGGACCGCCTCACGCAGGCAGTGCTGAACCTGGTCGCCAACGCCGTGGCCCACACCGGCGACGGCGACACCATCGAGATCGGGGGCCGGGTCCATCAGGGCCGGCTGCTCCTCTGGGTCGCCGACACCGGCGAGGGCATCTCGCCCGAGGACCAGTCGGCGATCTTCGAGCGGTTCCGCCGGGGTCGGGACGCCCGCCGGCGCTCGGACGGGGCGGGCCTCGGCCTCGCCATCGTCACGGCCATCGCCACCGCCCACGGCGGCACGGTCCAGCTGCAGAGCCGCCGCGGGGACGGGGCCACGTTCACCCTCGACCTGCCCGCCCACCCCGAGCCCGGGAGCACCGATGGCCCGAATCCTGATCGCTGAGGACGAGCCGCGGATCGCGGCGTTCGTCGAGAAGGGGCTCCGGGCCAACGGCTTCACCACCGTGGTCGTCGACGACGGCGTCCTCGCCGAGGGCATGGCCCGGGACAGCGACTTCGACCTGCTGGTCCTGGACCTGGGCCTCCCGGGACGGGACGGGTTGGAGGTCCTGGCCGCGCTCCGGCGTCGCGGTGAGCAGCTCCCCGTCGTGATCCTGACCGCCCGGTCCGAGGTGCGGGACCGGGTCGAGGGCCTGGAGGCCGGCGCCGACGATTACCTGCCCAAGCCGTTCCGCTTCGAGGAGCTCCTGGCCCGCATCCGCGCCCGGCTGCGGTCACCCGGGCAGCAGGAGCCGACGATGCTGCGGGCGGGGTCCCTCACCCTCGACCTGCGCACCCGGCGGGCCGAGGTCGGCGGCCGCATCGTCGAGCTCACGGCCCGCGAGTTCGCCCTGGCCGAGGTCTTCGCCCGCCACGTGGACCAGGTGCTCAGCCGGGAGCAGCTCCTGAGCCAGGTGTGGGGCTATGACTTCGACCCTCAGTCGAACGTGGTCGACGTCTACGTCCGCTACCTGCGGCGCAAGTTGGGCGGCGAGCTCATCGAGACCGTCCGGGGCATGGGCTACCGGTTGACCCCCTGATCTCCGTCTACCCTGCCCGGCCGATGCGGGGAGCGATGACGAGGCGGCAGTTCATGGCCCGCGCCGGCATCACGGCCGCGGTGGTGCCGAGCTTCGGCTCGCTCCTGGCCGCCTGCAGCGACGACGGCGGGTCCACGGCGGCGACGCCGAGCAGCGCGCCATCGGTGACCGAGGCGTTCGACCCGGCCACCCCGTGGTGGTTGCAGGGCAACTTCGCCCCGGTCACCCAGGAGGTGGAGGCCTTCGACCTGGAGGTCACCGGCGAGCTCCCCGCCGCCCTGACGGGGCTGTACGCCCGCAACGGGTCGAACGCCCGGCAGGCCGACAACGGGCACTGGTTCCTGGGGGACGGGATGCTGCACGGGGTACGCCTCGAGGAGGGCCGGGCCGCCTGGTACCGGAACCGCTGGGTGCACACCGGGCTGTTCGACGCCGACGAGGCGCTCGTGGACGGCGGCCCGCCCGGGCGCGACCGCACCTACGCCAACGTGTCGGCCTTCACCCACGCCGGCCGCCTCCTGACATCCGGCGAGATCGGCTTCCCCTACGAGCTGTCGAGCGAGGACCTGTCGACCGTCGGCATGCACGACTTCGCCGGGCGCCTCACCACCTCGATGACCGCGCACCCGAAGATCGACCCGGACACGGGATACCTGCACTTCTTCGGCTACGGCTTCGCCGAGCCCTACCTCACCTACCACGTGGCCGACGAGCGGGGCGTGCTGATCTCCAGCCAGGAGGTGGCCGTGGCCGGGCCGACGATGATCCACGACTTCGCCATCACCGAGCAGGACGTCGTGTTCTGGGAGTTCCCCGTCATCTTCGACCTGGAGATGGCGGTCGCCGGCGAGGGCATGCCCTTCCGATGGGACCCCTCCTACGGCGCCCGCATCGGCGTCCTACCGCTGGGCGGGCCGACGTCGGAGGCCCGCTGGATCGAGGTCGACCCCGCCTACGTCTTCCACGGCATCAACGCCCACCGCTCGGGCGACGACGTCATCGTGGACGTCAGCCAGTTCGCCACGATGTTCGACGGCGGGGTGCTGGGCCAGGAGGGCGCCATCCACCGCTGGACCGTCGGGACCGGCGGCGCCGGACTCACCTTCCGCGACGACGTGCTGGAGGGTGACCACCCGATGGAGCTGCCCACCCGGGACCCGCGCCGGGTCGGCCGGGAGCATCGCTACGGCTGGCTGGTGGAGTCACCGCCGGACGAGAACACGGTGCGCTTCGGCGGCCTGTACCGGCTGGACGTCACCACCGGCGAGACGCAGCACTGGGACGCCGGGCCCGGCCGGGCCGCCAACGAGGGCCTGTTCGTCCCGAACCCCGACGGGTCCGACGAGGACGACGGGTGGTTGCTGACCTACGTGTACGACGCCGCCACCGACCGCAGCGAGCTGGCCGTGCTGGACGCGGCGGACGTCGGCGCCGGGCCACTGGGCACCGTGGCCCTCCCCGTCCGGGTGCCGCATGGGTTCCATGCGGCCTGGGTACCGGCAGACTGAAGCGACACAGCGACGGCCACCACGGCGACAGGAGCAGACATGGGCAAGCGAGCCGACCGGGCCAAGGCCAAGGCGGGAGACGTGGCCGACGACACGGTGGAAGGGATTCGGTCCACCGCCTACACCGTGGTCGACGGTGCCGAAGAGGTCTTCGGCAAGGCCAAGCGCCAGACCAAGAAGGCCCGCAAGCACGTCGACGAGATCGCCGACAAGGCCGAGAAGCGGATCGCCAAGATGCGCAAGCAGACCGACCGCAAGGCCAAGAAGATCCGCAAGCGGGCCCAGAAGCAGATCGACAAGGCCACCAAGAAGCTCCCCGGCTGACCCGCTCCTGAGGGGAGGGCGAATGGCGGACGACCTGCAGGCGACGCTGGACGCGCTCGTCGGCGCGCCGGTGGGCGGCGGCGGGCGGGCGGCGGCGCCCGACCCGGTGAACCAGCCCATGATCCGGCACTGGGCTGCGGCGTTCGAGGACGCCAACCCCGTCTACGTGGACCCCGACGCGGCGGCCAGCTCCCGCCACGGGCAGGTCGTGGCCCCGCCGCTCATGCTGCAGACGTGGACGATGGCCACGCCGAAGCTCACCGGCATCGGAGAGCGGGGCGGGAACCCCGTCGAGTCGGAGGGAACCGGCGAGCCGACGGCCATCTCGATCCTGGACGACGCCGGGTTCACGGCGACCCTGGCGTCGAACTCGGAGTTCGAGATCGAGCGCTACCTCCACCTCGGCGAGGTGGTCACCGGCGAGACCGTCACCGAGTCGATCTCCGAGGAGAAGCGCACCCGCCTCGGCTCCGGCCACTTCCTCACCTGGATCACCACCTGGACCGACGAGGCGGGCGAGGTCGTCGGTCGCCAGCGGTTCCGCATCCTGAAGTTCCGCCCGGAGGCGCCGTCGTGACCGTGGCGGCCGGGGACCAGCTGCCCGAGCTGGCCCTGCCCCTGACCGCGACCCACATCGCCGCGGGGGCCATCGCCACCCGCGACTTCATGCCGGTGCACCACGACCGGGACTACGCCAACAGCCAGGGCGCCCCCGACATCTTCATGAACATCATCTCGACCAACGCCTACTGCAGCCGATACCTGACCGACTGGGCGGGCCCGGAGGCGATCGTGAAGGCGCTCGCCATCCGCCTCGGCGTGCCGGTCTTCCCGGGCACGACACTGACGTTCACCGGCACGGTGACCGGGGTCGAGGTCGTCGACGGCGAACAGCTCATCGACGTCGAGCTGCGGGCCGCCACCGACCTCGGCGACCACGCCACGGGGACGGCACGGCTGACCCTGCCTCGCTAGGGTCCCCGCCACCGCGCTGGGAGGTGCGGAGAGAGCGGGGGTAGCGATGCGGCGTTGGTGGGCGATCGTCGTCGTGGTGCTGGGCGTCAGCCTGCTGTCACCGACCGCGTCCCCGGGGACGGCCGGGGCCCAGGAAGGCGTCGGCGGGCCGCCGGTCTTGGCCGACCTCACGGTCACCGGGACAGGGGTCACCACCTATCCGAACTTCGGGCCGACGACCCGGCGCTTCGGCATCCGCACGACCGCCGACACCCACGGCTTCACGGTGACGGCCACCACGTCGTCCGCCGGCGACATCCTGACCATCGGCGGCCAGCCCGCCGCCAGCGGGCAGGGCCGCACCTTCCGCAACCTGAAGCCCGGCGAGGCGCTGACCGTCCGGGTGGCGAACGCCGGCGGCCAACGGACCTACGACCTCGTCTTCCTGCCGCCCAGCTTCCCGAACATCAACGTCACCACCCGTCAGGCGGGCATCGCCCCCGGGATGCTGTTCCTGGCCTTCTTCACCGGCGCCCCGTTCAACGTGGTGATGGACAACAACGGCGTGCCCGTGTTCGTCAACCGGCGCCCGGTGGCGTCGTTCGACTTCAAGCCGCAGCCCGGCGGGCGCTACTCGTTCCTCGAGCGCTCGGGCCAGCGGACCTCGACCGACCGGGACATCTTCGACGCCGTCATCCTGAACTCGTCCATGCAGGAGATCCGGCGCCGGCGCAACGCTCCGCCGCTCGTCCACACCGACAACCACGAGGTCGTCCTCCTGCCCGGCGGGGGCCGCATGCTCATGGCCTACGAACCGGTCGTGCACGACGGCGTGGTGCGCGAGGACACGGTCGTGCAGGAGGTCGACGCGGCCGGGGACGTCGTCCTGCAGTGGAGCAGCTGGGGTGACGTGCCGCTCGCCGACAACCTCTCGGGCAACCTCGTCGACTACGCCCACGGCAACTCGATCGACGTCGCCAACGACGGGAACCTGCTCGTCTCGCTGCGGGGCGTCAGCGCGGTCGTGAAGGTCAACCGCCGGACCGGCGCCCTCATGTGGACGCTCGGCGGGCGGGGCAACGACTTCGAGATCGACGACCCGCTCGGTGGCTTCTGCGGCCAGCACACCGCCGAGCAGCTGCCGAACGGCAACCTCCTGATGTTCGACAACGGCGTGGACTGCGCGCCCGACGGCAACGATCGGGGCGTGAGCCGGGCCGTCGAGTACGAGATCAACCAGCAGGCGCGGACCGCCGAGGTCGTGTGGAGCCACACCCAGGGCGTCTTCGGCTTCGCCACCGGGTCGACCCAGCGCCTGGACAACGGCAACACGCTCATCGGCTGGGGCACCGCCGCCACGATGTCCGAGGTGGACGCCGACGGCGACATCCTCTGGGAGACCACGCCCCGCACACCGGCGGGCGCCCTCTCAGCCACCTACCGAGTGCGCCGGGCGCCCTTCCCCGACGCCATCCCGCCGCGGATCGCCATCAACTCGCCGGCCAACGGGGCGACGTTCCTGCAGGGCCAGCGGGTGCGGGCCAACTACACGTGCCTCGACGAGGGCGGGGCCGGCCTGGCCACGTGCGACGGCTCGGTGCCCCACGGGGTCCTGCTCGACACCGACACTCCGGGCGAGCACACGATCACCATCTCGGCCACCGACGCCGCGGGCAACGTGCGCAACGTCGAGCGGACCTATGAGGTCACACCCAACCAGCCCGACCTGGCCGCTCGCCGCGAGCCGGCCGGGCGCCTCGTCGGCAACGACGTCTACAACCGCAGCGGTGAGGGCCAGACCCGCAACGCCCAGCTCTTCGCCGACGGCGAGGCGGCCTTCACGGTCCGGGCGGAGAACGACGGCACCACCGACGACACCTTCGTGATCCACGGGAGCGACCACGACCAGTTCTTCTCGGTCCGCTACTTCGACGGCGACCGCGACGTGACCGCGGCGGTCAAGGACGGCTCCTACCGCCTGCGGAACCTGGCGCCCCACGAACGACGGTCTCTCCAGATCCGCGTCGCCGCCCGCCCCGACTCGCCGCCGGGTCCGGAGATCACCGTCTTCGTCCAGGCGAGGTCGACGGCGGATCCCGATCGCCGCGACACGGTGAAGCTGGTGGTCAGGCGGGTGGGGGCGGAGTCGGCAGCGGCTCCAGTCCTTCGTCCAACTCGACACGAGCTGCTTTGAGGAAGCCGGCCAGCATCCGGTAGTTCCCCGCCAGGAAGATCATCTCGACCAGGTCCTCCTCGCCCCAGGTCGCCACCGCGGCCTCCCAGGTGGCGTCGGACAGGTCGACGTCGGCCATCAACTCGTCGGCGACCGTCACCGCCAGCCGGTCGGCGCCGTCGAAGGACCCATCGGCCTGCTCGGTGGCCAGGGCGTCGATCTCCTCCGGGGCCAGCCCGGAGTCCAGGCCGATGCGGACGTGCTGGCCCCACTCGTAGTCCGACCCGGTGCGCCAGGCGACGCGCAGGATGACGATCTCCCGGATCCGGGGCAGCAGGTTGCCCTTCACCAGCAGGCCGGTGGCCAGCACCATGGCTCGCTTCATCAGCTTCGGATGCCGCGCGAGGGTGCGGAAGATGTTGAACGGCTCACCGCCCGAGAACGTGCGGTAGGGCTCGAGCAGCTCCGCCTGCTCGGGGCTGGGGTCCTCGACGGGATCCAGCCGTGGTCTCACTCCTGGACGAGCTCGATCAGGGTGCCGAACGCGCCCTTGGGGTGGACGAAGGCCACGGTGGTGCCGCGGGAGCCCGGGCGGGGCGCCTCGTCGATGAGCCGGTCGCCCTGGGCCTTGCACGCGACTCGAGCGCGTCGGCGCAGTCGTCGACCCGGTAGCCGATGTGGTGCAGGCCCTCGCCCTTCTTCTCCAGGTACTTGGCCACCGGCGAGTCGTCGCGCGTCGGGGTCAGCAGCTGGACGTAGGAGTCGGCCACCTTGAGCAGCGCCTCCTCGACGCCGTCGCTCTCGACCACCTCGCGGTGCTCGACGGTGGCCCCGAAGGTCGCCTCGTACCAGGCGATGGCGGCCTCGAGGTCGTCGACGGCGATGGCGACGTGGTCGATCTCGGTCAGCAGCATCGGTGCAGCCTCCTCAGGCCTTGGTTCCGTGCCGGCGGAACAGCGTGATCTTGTCCTCGCCGACCTTCTCGCGGAACTCGGGGTCGTCGATGCCGAGGCCCTCCTCGGGGGCCAGGCACAGCACGCCGATCTTGCCCTCGTGCTGGTTGTGGTGGACCTGGAGGGCGGCCTCGCCGACCTCGGTCGAGCGGGAAGACGGCGGACAGGATCGGCTGGATCTTGCCCTCGGCGATCAGCCGGTTGGCCTCCCACGCCTCCTTGTAGTTGGCGAAGTGGCGAGCGACGATGCGCTTCAGCTTCATCCAGAGGTGGCGGTTGTCGTACTCGATCATGTAGCCGCTGGTGGCGGCGCAGGTGACGATCGTGCCGCCGCGGGCGGCCACGAACACCGACGCGCCCGAAGGTCTGGCGGCCGGGGTGCTCGAACACGATGTCGGGGTCGCGGCCGATGAGGCCGCGGATGTCCTTGCCCAGGCGGCGCCACTCCCTCTCGTCCTGGGTGTGCTCGTCGGACCAGAACTGGTAGCCGGCGGCCTTGCGGTCGATGACGGCTCGCACGCCCAGCTCGTGGAGCAGCTCGACCTTGTCGGCCGAGCGACACCACGCCGACCGGGGTGCCGCCGCCGTTGAGCACGTACTGGCACGGCGTAGCCGCCGAGGCCGCCGGTGGCGCCCCAGATGAGCACGGCGTCGCCCTGCTTCATGCTGCGCCGCGTTCGGGCTGCACGAGCATCCGGTAGCTGGTCGAGTTGCACAGGGCGTTGCACGCCGCCTCCTCCCACGTGAGGTGGGCGGGCTTGGGCATGAGCTGGTTGGCCTTGACCACCGTGAGGTCGGCCAGGCCGCCGAAGTTGGTCTCGAAGCCCCAGATGCGCTGGTTGGCGGCGAGCATCGAGTCGTCGTGGGCCGACGGGTCCTGGTCGTCGACGTAGTTGCAGTGGACGGTGACCCGGTCGCCCGGCTTCCAGTTGCGCACCGCCGAGCCCGTCTGGAGCACGACGCCCGAGGCGTCGGAGCCGACGACGTGGTACGGCAGGGCGTGGCGGGCGCCCCACCGGCTCTCCTTGCCGAGGCGGTCGAGGAAGCCGAAGGTCGGCAGCGGCTCGAAGATCGAGGTCCACACCGTGTTGAAGTTGATGGAGCTGGCCATCACCGCCACGTAGGCCTCGTCGGGCGCCAGCTCGGGGGTGGCCACGTCGTCGACGTGGAGCGACTTGCGGGGGTCCTTGTCCCCGGAGTCGACGCCCTCGAACATCTCCGCCTCGTCCCGCTGCACGAAGGCGGCCCGGTAGGACTCGGGGATGGGGAGGGCGGCGAGGTCGTCGCCGGAGGCGCCGGCCTGGATGGCGTCGAGGATCTCCTGCATGGGCGGGAACCTAGTGGCCGGGTGACGGGGCGGCCCAAAGGTCCTCACGGTCCGTGGGCGACTGGACTTCACACAGAGTGATGGATTGCGCTACCTTCTGTGGTCATTGGAGCGGGACCGCCCGGGGCGAGGGGCGGGTGGAGGCGACGACGGCGATGGTGACACCGGAAGACATCAGGGAGCGGGTGTTCAGCCTGGTGCGGCGCGGCTACGACCCCGCCGAGGTCGACGACTTCCTGCGGGAGGTCGCCACCAGCCTGTCGGACGCCCTGACCGCCGGCGCCCCGGCGGCGCCGGACGATGGCACCGATCAACGGGCCCGACGACTTCGGCCGCCTCGGCGACGAGGTGGCCCAGATCCTGCGCCAGGCCCACGAGTCCGTGGCCGCGCTGCGCCACCGGGCCGAGGCCGAGGCCGCCCTCATCCGCCAGGACGCCCAGCGCGAGGCCGACGCCCTGAAGGCCGAGGCCGACCGCGACCGCCAGCAGGCGGCCGTGGAGCTGGAGGCCGCCCGGAACGAAGCGGCCCGGGTCATCGCCGAGGTCCGGGCCCAGGCCGACCGGGCCGCCGACGACGCCGCCGACCTCGCGACCACCCGCGCCGCCGAGGTCGTCGAGGCGGCAAGGATCGACGCTCGCGACGCAGTGCAGGTGCAGCGCATCGTCCGGGGCCGGCTGGAGGGCACACGGGAGGACATCGACCGTGCCCTCGAGCGGCTGGTCGAGGAGGACGAGGACCTGTTCACCATCGACCTCACGAGCGACGACGACGTCGAGCCGGAGGACGCGGCCGTCGAGGAGCCGACCGAGCCGCCACCCCCGGGCCAGGGCCCGCCGACGCCGCCCGTCCGGCCGCCGACGCGACCCAGCGGGTACGGGGCCATGGACCTGCCGTACGCGGAGGACGAGCCCACCGATGTCACCGACGAGGACGACGAGCCGCCGGCGCCCGACGACGGCCAGGGCGCGCCACCGCCACCGCCTCCTCCGGACGACGAGCCCGGCGGCGTGGCCGCCGACGTGCCGACGGACACTGACGACGGGGACGAGGACGCCCTCGCCCAGATGGTCAAGAACGCCGTGGAGAACGCGCTGAGGCGCCGCAAGGGCGACACCGAGCCGAGCGACGGCAACGGCGTCTGACCCACCCCGGGCTGGGTGGCGCGCCGGGGCCGCTCCGTACACTTCGACGCACCAGCGACCGCGTCTTGGGGAGGTCCCACACATGGCTGGTTCCGTGATCCTCGCCGGTGCGCGCACGCCGATCGGCAAGCTCTCGGGCGCCTTCGCCTCCTTCGCGGCCACCGACCTCGGCGGCTTCGCCATCAAGGCGGCGCTCGAGCGGGCCGGGCGTGTCCCCCGACCAGGTCGACTACGTCTTCATGGGCCAGGTGCTGCAGGCCGGCGCCGGGCAGATCACCGCCCGCCAGGCCGCGGTCAACGCCGGCATCCCGATGACGGTGCCCGCCACCACGATCAACAAGGTCTGCCTGTCCGGCCTCAACACGATCTACCTGGCCGACCTGATGATCCAGAGCGGCGAGGCCGACGTCGTCGTCGCCGGCGGCATGGAGTCCATGACCAAGGCCCCGTACCTCCTCCCCGGCGCCCGGGCCGGCTACCGCCTCGGCGACCAGACCGTCGTCGACTCGATGATGTACGACGGCCTGTTCTGCGCCTTCGACCAGGTGCGCCATGGGTGCCGGCACCGAGAAGTACGCCGCCTCGGCCGGCCTCGAGCGCGAGCCCCAGGACGAGCTGGCCGCCGCCGTCCCACGAGCGGGCGGCCAAGGCCCAGAAGGACGGCCTGTTCGACGACGAGATCGTCCCGGTCGAGGTCCCGCAGCGCAAGGGTGACCCGGTCGTCGGTCACCGAGGACGAGGGCGTCCGCGGCGACACCACCGCCGAGAGCCTCGGCGGCCTGCGCCCCGCCTTCGACAAGGCCGGCAACATCACCGCCGGCAACGCCTCGCAGATCTCCGACGGCGGCGCCGCGGTGATCGTCACCTCCAAGGCCAAGGCCGAGGAGCTGGGCGTCACCCCGCTCGGCGAGATCGTCGGCTACGGCCAGGTGGCCGGCCCCGACCCGTCGCTGCTCACCCAGCCGTCCCGGGCCATCAAGCACGGCGCTCGAGCCAGGCCGGCATCGACCGTCGGCGACATCGACCTGTTCGAGCTGAACGAGGCCTTCGCCGCCGTCGGCCTGGCCTCCATGGACGACCTCGGCATCAGCGACGACATCGTCAACGTCAACGGCGGCGCCATCGCCCTCGGCCACCCCGTCGGCATGTCCGGCACCCGGGTGGCGCTCACGCTCCTCCTCGAGCTCGGGCGCCGCGGCGGCGGCCTCGGCGCCGCCGCCCTCTGCGGCGGCGGCGGCCAGGGCGACGCCATCCTGCTCCAGGTCTGAACCGGACGCCGGTCAGATCTGGCTCAGCACCAAGAGGGCCAGGCCGAGGGTCATCACGGCTGCGGCCGCGGTGCGGCGCTCGCCCAGGGGCTCTTTCAGCACGAGCCAACCGAGGAGCGCGGCGATGAGGATCGACGACTCGCGGAGCGTGGCGACGTAGCCGACCGGGGCGTAGCGCACGGCGACCAGTACGAGGGCGTAGGCCGCCGTCGTGCAGGCGCCGCCCACGGCCCAGCGCCGCCAGTTGGCGGGCAGTGAGCGTCGCAGGTCCGGCAGCCGGCCGCGGCCGACGTTCACCACGGTGAGGCCGAGGGCGGCGGCCGACATCAGCGTCAGCCCGTACGGGAGGCCCTCGGTCTCCCGGGATCCGGCCGAGTCGATCACCGTGTAGGCCCCGATGGTCACGCCGGTGGCCAGGGCCCACCCGATCGCCGGCCCCTCGACCTGGCGACCGACCAGCAGCACGATGCCGGTGAGGACGACGGCGATGGCCAGGCACGACCACGCCCCGAGCACGTCGCCGAGGAACAGCACACCACCGGCTGCGGCGAGCAGCGCGCCGCTGCCCCGGGCCAGCGGGTAGGCCAGCGAGAAGTCGCCGAGTCCGTACGAGCGAACCAGAGCCAGCACGTAGACGACGTGGACAACCGTCGATGCCGCCAGGTACGGCAGCGCCTCCCATCCGGGGAGGCCCACGACGACCAGGACCGGCCAGCCGAGCACGGCGCCGAAGAGGAACTGACCCCACCCGGTCAGGCCGCGCTCCTCGCCGGTCTTGACCAGGAAGTTCCAGCCCGCGTGCAGCCCCGCCGACGCGAGGGCCAGGACCGTCGCGGTCAGCATCGACTCGTTCTGGCGCCCGATTGAGGCGTCAGAGCGCCACTATGAGGCGCCAGAACGGCGGTCAGTCGGCGATGGTGGCCCAGAATCGACGGGCGTCGGCACCGGGGTCGTCGACCACGGTCGACTCGACGTCGAACATCCGCACCGCCCGGCGGTCGAGGTCGTACCGGGGCCAGTCGGCGCCCGGGTCGCCGGTGCGGGCGAAGGCGAGCCAGGCGTCCTGCATCGCGTCGGCGATGGCGACCGGCGGGTCCTCGCCCAGGAAGCCGACCAGCCGCGGGTCGCTGCACATGCCGAACAGGAACGGCAGCTCCAAGGCGTGGCAGGACCCCAGCATCCCGCCCATGGCGGGCGTCGCCCAGTCGAACTGGTACTCCCACACGTCGGCGGACTGGTCCAGCTGCGCCTCGCCGAGGGCGATCGCCGGGTGGCGGAACACGAGGTCGGTGGCGATGACGGTGAACGCGTCCTTCGGCGCCAGGGACGCGACCTCGTCGGCGTAGACGGCGAGCGCCTTGTCGGCGTCACCGGTCAGTGCCTGGAGCCGGGCCCGCAGGACGTCGGCGTCGACCGCCTGGAAGTCCATCAGGGAGAAGAGCTTCCACTCCTCGCGGGTGGTCCCGGTGATCAGCGGGACGTTCTCGGCGCTGCCGCCCCGGATGGTGGCGAGCACGTTCGACGGCAGGACCGTCCCGTCGGCCACCGGTCGGAACGGGAGGCCGCCCGCCACGCCGTGCTCGAGCATGGGCTCGACGTTGGTGAGGGCGGCCACGAGGAGGTTGCCCTGCACCTCGAGGATCTGCTCGGTGCTGAGAGCCCGGAGCTCGTCGACGGTCGACGCGCCGAGGATGTCGACCACCTCACGCGCCGACGCCTCGGCCTGAGCGGGCGTGGCCACCGCCTGCGCCGCGCCCGACTGGGCGATCGCCTTGTGGAAGAGGCCGGTCGGCGGACTCGGCGGCCAGCAGCGCGGTGACGCTCATCCCTCCCGCCGACTCCCCGAAGATCGTCACGTTGCCGGGGTCGCCGCCGAACCCGGCGATGTTGTCCCGCACCCACTCGAGGGCGGCGACCTGGTCCTGCAGCCCGAGGTTCCCCGATCCGGCCAGCTCCGGATCCATCCAGCTGAGGTCCATGAACCCGAAGACGCCGAGGCGGTAGTTGATCGTGACCAGGACGACGTCGCCCCGCTCGACCAGCGCGGCGCCGTCGTACAGCGGCGTCGAGCCCGACCCGAGGATGAACGCCCCGCCGTGGATCCAGACCATGACCGGCCGCCGGACGTCGTCCAGCGCCGGCGTGTACACGTTCAGGTACAGGCAGTCCTCGTCCATCGGCTCGGGTTCCATGCCCAGGAACGCTGTGAGCATGTCCGGGTTCTGCGCGGCGATGAAGCCGTACGCGCCGGCGTCCCGCTCGCCCTCCCACGGCTCGACCGGCCCCGGCGGCAGCCACCGCCGCTCGCCGACCGGCGCCCCCGCGAACGGAATCCCCGCAAACCGCACCCCCACCCCGTGCTCCGTCCCCCGAACCTGCCCAGCCGTCGTGATGGCGTCGTCATAGAGCGAAACGTACCGGGGTCGCCGGTGCCCAAGCGCCGATGGCCGAAGGACCCGCAGCCGTACCGGCGGTGACAGGCTGACCGGGCTCCCGCACCAACCGAAGCCGGACGGCGACGTGACGGCCCGCAGGGGCGTCCGCCGTTCAGGCGGAGAGAGCGAGGTGCCGCACCGACGGGCTGGGCGCGGGCGGGATGGCCAGCCCGCCGGTGGCGGCACTCGATCGGACCCGAGGGGGCGGGAGGGGCTGAGGACGGGAGACGTCCTCGACCTACCTCGCATCCGATGTTGCGGTTACGTTACAACAGTGTCGAACCGATGACAAGCCCCTATCTGGCGGCCTCGTCAGTCCAGCACGACCCGCCCGGTCAGGGCCCGGCCCAGCGTCATCTCGTCGGCGTACTCGAGGTCGCCGCCGACAGGGAGGCCGCTGGCGATGCGGGTGATCTTGATCTCCGTGTCCTTGAGGAGCTTGGCCAGGTAGAGGGCGGTGGTCTCCCCCTCGATGTTGGGGTTGGTGCACAGGATGAGCTCGTCGACGTGCTCCTCCCGCACCCGGGTCAGCAGCTCCCGCACCCGGAGCTGTTCGGGACCCACCCCGTCGATCGGGCTGAGCGCTCCCTGGAGCACGTGGTAACGGCCCTTGTACTGCTCGGTCTTCTCGACGGCGACGACATCGCGTGGCTCCTCGACCACGCAGAGCACGCCGTCCTCCCGCTGGGGGTCGGCGCAGATCGCGCACTCGTCGGCCTCGGCGATGTTGAAGCACCGCCGGCAGAACGTGACCCGCTCCTTGGCCTCGGCGATGGCGTTCGCCAGCCGCAGGGCGTCGACCTTCTCCTGCTTGAGCAGGTGGAAGGCGATGCGCTGCGCCGACTTCGGGCCGATGCCCGGGAGCTTGCCCAGCTCGTCGATCAGGTCCTGGACGGCGGCGCCGTAGACCGGGGTCATCCGCCGAGCAGGCCGCCGATGTCGGGCAGGTCCACGCCACCGACCGACTGCTCGTGCAACTCGTTGACCCTGGTCGTGGCGTCCCGGAGGGCCGCCAGGACCAGGTCGGACAAGAGGTCGAGGTCCTCGGCGGCAGCGGGGTCGATGGTCACCGACCGGAACTCCCAGCCACCCGTCACCTCGACCTTCACCAGGCCGGAGCCAGCCTGGCCCTCGACCACCTGGGCCGCCACCTCGGCCTGAGCATCGAGGATCTGCTGCTGCATGGCCTGCGCCTGACCGAGCAGGGCGCCGAGGTCCAGGCCCGGGGGGCCGCCGACCTCGTCGTCGCCGGTCGGTTCGAGATCGCTCACGCCTCGTCCTCCTCGATCAGCTCGACCTTCCCGAAGACCTCGGCCACCTGGTCCAGGCCGGTGGAGGCCGCGCCGGCGTCCTCCAGCTCGTCGACCGGGCCGATGTCGGAGGCCTCGTCGACGGGCTCTGCGGTCGCCGCCGGCTTCTCTTCGTTCGTGGTCGCCGCCGGGGCCGACTCTGCCTCCGGCGAACCCTCGACGACGAGCACCAGGGGCACCGGCTGACCGAACTCCGACGCCAGGGCGGCTTCGACGTCGGGCTTGAGCGGCTCACAACGCAGGACGTGGGGGGCGTTGGGCAGGGCGAAGGCGGCGGCCTGCCCGTCGTGATCGACGAACCGGCCGACCGCGTAGAGCATCTTCACCTTGGGGCGCAGGCCCGTGAGGACTCGATCACCCCAGGCCAGGGTCAGCTCGTCCCGAGAGGGCAGGTCGGGGACCACCGGCGTGGCATCGGGGACGGGTGCGTGGTCGGGGACCGGGGCGTGATCGGGAACGGGGGCATGGTCCGGGACGGCGGGCTCGTCGGGCACCGGCGCGTGGTCGGGGACCGGCTCGTGATCGGGAACGGCCTCGTGGTCCGGTACGGGCGCGTGGTCCGGGACGGCGGGCTCGTCGGGCACCGGCGCGGGGTCCGGGACCGGCGTCGCCTCCGGGACCGGCGTCGCCTCCGGGACCACGGGCTCGGGTTCGGGCTTGCGGACGTCAGCCAGGCGACTTCGGGCCTCGGCCGCCGGCGACCCGCCGGTCGCTGCGGGAGCGGACCCGGCGGGGAGGTCGCCGCCGCTCCCCTCGCGGACGGCCTGCTCCAGGAGCTCGATGCGTGCCACGAGGGCTTCGACCGAGGTGTCACTCTCCGGCCGCGTGATGCGGACCAGCGCCACCTCGAGCGGGATGCGGGGGTCGGGCGCCTGCCGCATGTCGACCAGCGCGGTACCCAGCACCTCGAGGGATCGGGTGATGACCGGTGCCCGCATGCGCCCTGCTCGTTCCGTCGCGGATGTCTGCTGGGCTTCGGACAGGTGCGAGAGGTCGACCCGCATCGAGGCCAGGAAGGCGTTGCGCAGCTCGTCCAAGACCCGCTCGCCGACGGTTCGCGGATCACGGCCCTGCGCAGCGGCGTCGGCCAGCGCGGCCAGCGCACCGCCGGTGTCCTGCTCGCAGAGGGCGTCCAGCAGGGCCTCGACCGAGTCGTCGGCCCGGGCGACGCCGCCGGCGGCGACGATCCGATCGAGGACCGAGAGGGTGTCCCGGGCGGAGCCGCCGCCCTCCCGCAGGGCCTGGGCGATGCCGTCCTCCGCCACCTCGAGGCCGGCGTCCTGGATGATCCAGCGGACGTGGGCCTCCAGCTCGGCGGCCGGCAGCAGCCGGAACTCCAGGTGCTGCGTGCGGCTGCGGATCGTTGGCAGGACCTTCTCGGGGTCGGTCGTGGCCAGGATGAAGACCACGTGGTCCGGCGGCTCCTCCAGCGTCTTCAGGAGGGCGGCCGACGCCCCCTTCGACAGCATGTGGACCTCGTCCAGGATGTAGAGGCGGGTGCGGCCCGCGCTGGCCAGCGCCGTGCTGGCGATGAGATCACGCATGTTGTCGACGCCCGTGTGCGAGGCGGCGTCCAGCTCGGTGACGTCGAACGAGCTCCCGGACTCGATCGCCTTGCACGGGGGACAGACCCCGCACGGCTCACCGTCGACCGGAGCCTCGCAGTTGAGGACCTTGGCCAGGATCCGCGCCGTCGACGTCTTGCCCGTCCCCCGCGGCCCGCTGAACAGGTACGCGTGCCCCAGGCGGTCCTCCGCGGCGGCGTTCCGCAGCGCCGCCACCACGTGGTCCTGCCCCACGATCTGGTCGAACCGCTGCGGCCGATACCGCCGATAAAGCGACTGAAACGCCATCCCGGCGGAGACTACAAGCGAGAGCGTCTCTCGGATTCGGCCCGAAGCCCGAGCGCAGCATCGAGGCCGTCGCCCGTATTCGGTCCGGCAGAGAGGTGCAAGGGCAGAGGGGCGGCTTGGCCGCCCCGGTAGGGGCTCGCAGCAGGAGGAGCAGGCCAGAGCTCGCTCGGGAAGCTCCGCTTCCTGAGCGAAAACCCTCGCCCTCGAGAGTGGCGGCCAGGCGATCTGCGGCACCCGGTGGGCTCCGCTGAGAGCTGCTGCCTTCCGGCCCTGACTCGGTTCACAGGCCACCGTCGCACAGGACCCGACCGCCACACTCCAAGGCGAGCGAACCGTCACGATACCCTGACCGGCCGCACCGCCCCACGTGGTCGGTGTCCCCAGGAGGGGTGCGAGAGCGGCCGAATCGGCACGCTTGGAAAGCGTGTGTGGGGCAACCCACCGTGGGTTCGAATCCCACCCCCTCCGCTCGTCAGCCGTTCCGGTGCTGGGCCAACAGCGCCGCCGCGTAGGCCTTGCGGTGGTCGGCGTTCCACGGCGCGCCGAGCACCTCGCGGGGCGCCGCCGGGTCGATGCCGAGCTCGGCGGCCGCCTCCTTCTCCACGGTGAGGTGGTCGTAGAAGTGGACGGGCCAGCCCCGTCCGCAGGCGTCATCGGCGAGCACCCGGCGGTACATCGCCCCGTCGGCTCGGGTCTGAGCGTGGTACGAGCGGATCTGCTCCACGACCGTGTCGGGGAGTCTGGGGATCTCGCGGATGGCGACCGCATCGACGTCGAGCTCGTCCCACAGGGCAGCGGCGTGCTCGGCGGCGGACCGCTCGACCTCGGCCACGAGGGCGACGGCCTCATCGTCGGGAAGGGGCTGCGCCTCGTGGTGGAACGGGCTGGCGGGTAGGCCGGCCTCGAGCAGCTCGGCCCGACGGCGGTCCACGACCGACCCGTCGGGGCCGACGACCACCACGGCGACCCAGCCGTAGTGGTCGGCGAGACCGGCGACCTTCACCCGGCCTTGGCGGCTGCCAGGCGGCGGAGCGGGGGAAGGGTCGGCGGCGGGTTGCGACGGGGCGGCAGCGAATCGATCAGCTCGGTCGAGGCCTTCGTGATGATCTGCACGGCCTTCTCGAACGCTTCCTCGGTCGCCGCCGAGGTCTTCTGCACGCCGCTGATCTTGCGGACGTACTGGCGGGCGGCGGCCTCGATCTCCTCATCGGTGGCCACGGGCTCCAGGCCCCGGAGGGTGGTGATGTTGCGGCACATGCCGCCGACGGTACCGGGCCACCGAATCGGTGGCCCGGTACCGGCCGCGGTCACTCCAGGTCGAACCGGTCCAGCTCCATGACCTTGGCCCAGGCGGCCACGAAGTCCTCGACGAACTTGTCGCCGCCGTCGGACGAGGCGTAGACCTCGGCCACGGCCCGGAGCTGCGAGTTGGAGCCGAAGACCAGGTCGTTCCCGGTCCCGGTCCACTTCAACTCGCCGCTGGCTCGGTCGTGGCCCTCGTAGACACCGGCGGTGTCAGCCGACACGTTCCACTCGGTGGCCATGTCGAGCAGGTTCACGAAGAAGTCGTTCGTGAGCGTGCCCGGCGTGTCGGTGAACACCCCGTGGGCGGTGTGGCCGGTGTTGGCGTCGAGCGCCCGGAGGCCGCCGATGAGGACGGTCATCTCGGGGGCGGTGAGGGTGAGCAGGTTCGCCCGTTCCACCAGCCGCCGCTCGGCCGGGACCTTGTCGTCCGCCGGCGCCCAGTTGCGGAAGCCGTCGGCCTTGGGCTCGAGGACCTCGAAGGCCTCGACGTCGGTCAGCTCCTGGCTGGCGTCGGTGCGCCCCGGGGTGAACGGGACGGTGACGTCGTGGCCGGCGTCCTTGGCCGCCTTCTCGACCGCGGCGCAGCCGCCGAGGACGATGAGGTCGGCCAGCGAGACCTGGGCGCCACCGGCGCCGTTGAAGTCGCTCTGGACGGACTCGAGGGCCGACAGGGTGTCGGCCAGCTCGGCCGGGTCGTTGACCTCCCAGTCCTTCTGCGGGGCCAGGCGGACGCGGGCGCCGTTGGCGCCGCCCCGCATGTCCGTGCCGCGGAAGGTGGCGGCCGACGCCCAGGCGGCGGCGACCAGCTGGGAGACGCTGCGGCCCGAGGCGAGCACCTTGTCCTTCAGCGTCGCGATGTCGGCGTCGCCGATGAGCTCGCCCTCGTGGGCGGGCACCGGGTCCTGCCAGAGCTGGGCCTCGGGCACCCACGGGCCGAGGTAGCGCTCGGCCGGGCCCATGTCCCGGTGCAACAGCTTGTACCAGGCCTTGGCGAACGCCAGCCGGAACTCGTCCGGGTTGTCCCGGAACCGCTCCGAGATCTCGTTGTACGCCGGATCGGCCTTGAGAGCGAGGTCCGTCGTCAGCATGAACGGAGCGTGCGTCTTGTCCGGGTCGTGGGCGTCGGGGACGGGCTTGGCGTCCTCGTTGGTGGCGACCCACTGGTTGGCACCCGCGGGGCTCTGGGTGAGCTCGTAGGTGTTGCCGTACAGGTTGTCGAAGAAGCCGTCCTCGCCGTTCTCCCACTTCGTGGGGTTCTGGGTCCAGACGCCCTCGATGCCGCTGGTGATGGCGTCCGGGCCCTTGCCGGTGCCGGCACCGCTGGTCCAGCCGAAGCCCTGTTCCTCGAGCGGCGCGCCCTCGGGCTCGGGCCCGACGAAGTCGGCCGGGTGGGCACCGTGGGTCTTGCCGAAGCTGTGGCCGCCGGCGATGAGGGCGACGGTCTCCTCGTCGTTCATGGCCATCCGGCGGAAGGTCTCCCGGATGTCACGGGCGGCCTTCAGCGGGTCGGGCTCGCCGTTGGGACCCTCCGGGTTCACGTAGATGAGGCCCATCTGGACGGCGCCGAGCGGGCCGGCCAGTTCGCGGTCGCCGCTGTAGCGCTGGTCGTCCAGCCACTCGTCCTCGGGACCCCAGAAGATGTCCTCCTCGGGCGACCAGATGTCCTCGCGGCCGAACCCGAAGCCGAACGTCTCGAAGCCCATGTCCTCCAGGGCGACGTTTCCCGCGAACACGATCAGATCGGCCCATGAGATCTTCTGGCCGTACTTCGCCTTGACCGGCCACAGCAGCCGGCGGGCCTTGTCGAGGTTGCCGTTGTCCGGCCAGCTGTTGAGCGGGGCGAAGCGCTGGGCCCCGGTGCCGCCGCCGCCACGACCGTCCTCGATGCGATAGGTGCCGGCCGCGTGCCAGGTGAGGCGGATGAAGAACCCGCCGTAGTGGCCGAAGTCGGCGGGCCACCAGTCCTTGGAGTCGGTCAGGACGGCCCGGACGTCCTCCTTGAGCGCCTCGACGTCCAGTGTGGCGAAGGCGGCCTTGTAGTCGAAGTCCTCGTCCAGTGGGTTGGCCGCGGGCTGGTGCTGGTGCAGCACCGCGAGCTTGAGCTGGTCCGGCCACCACTCGTTGTTCGACGCGCCCTCGGGATAGGGCAGAACCGGGTTTTCGCTCTCGCTGCCGTGCTCAGACACGGTGATCCTCCTCGTCGGTGGTGGTTGTGATGATTGAGCTCATGACGCCGCTGTCAGACAGTCGGGGCAGCGGCCCCAGTAGACGACCTCGGCCTCGTCGATCTCGTAGCCGTGCCCGTCCGCGGCCGTCAGGCACGGCGTCTCGTCCACAGCGCAGTCGACGTCCACGATGCGGTCGCAGGACCGGCAGATCAGGTGGTGGTGGTTGTCGCCGACCCGGTTCTCGTACCGAGCCGGTGACCGCGCCGGCTGGATCCGGCGCAGGACCTCCTTCTCGGTGAGGACCGCCAGGGCGTCATAGACGGCTTGCCGCGAGATGGTGCCGATCTCGGCGCGCACGACCTTCTCGATCTCGTCCGCGGTGCGATGGGATTCGTCCTCCACCGCTCGGAGCACGGCGAGCCGCTGTGCCGTGACGTGCAGACCGCTCCCGCGGAGGAGCTCCGCCCGCTCGAGGTCATCGGCCACGCGCCGCACGCTACGACCAGATCTGGACTCAGTCAAGTAGTCCATACAGTCCGCGTGTACGTCAGCGGTGACCGGCGTCCTCCGGCTGGGAGACCACGGGCCGAGCCCGCTTGCAGTCGTACAGGCGACGGTCGGCCAGGCCCATCAGGGCCTCCGGGTCGGCACCCGGCCAGTGCACGGCCGAGCCGACCGACACCGTCAGGTCGCCGGGCATGGCGGCGACCAGCAGCGTGAGCTCGCTGGCGAGGTGGACGGCCTCCTCGGGGCCGGTGTTGGCGCACAGGACGGCGAACTCGTCACCGCCGACGCGGGCCAGCAGGTCGGCATCCCTCACCCGGCGGCTCAGGCAGCCGGCGACCTCCTGCAGGACCTCGTCCCCACGCCGGTGTCCGTGCTCGTCGTTGATGTGCTTGAACCGGTCGATGTCGAGGAGCAGGACCGACAGGGTTGCGCCGCTGCGGTCCGCGTCCGCGCAGGCACGCTGCAGGGCCTCGTCCCAGGCCCGCCGGTTGGCGACGCAGGTCAGGGAGTCCTCCCGACTGAGCCGGTCCAGCTCCCCCACCAGCTCGAGCGTGCGGGCCTGCTCGGCCTCCAGGGCGAGACGGGCGGCCAGGGCGTCGTACTCGAGGCGCATGCGCAGGTAGCGGCCCACGACGGCGAGGACCGACGCGGTGCCCAGGTAGAAGATGGTCGTCGCCACCTCGACCCGGTCGATCGTGTCCGCCTGCAGGAGGAAGGACGTGGCGGTCGCCAGCCACGACACACCCATCAGGCACAACGTGACCCTCATGCGGCTGACGAGGAGGAAGGCCGACCCGTAGATGACCAGGGAGAAGCCGAGCAGATAGCCGTCGAAGCCGGCGTCGGCCTGCGGGAGCATCCACGCGATCACCAGCTGCGGGCAGGCGAACCCGACCACGGCCAGACCTTCGGCGTGCCGGTCGCCGAAGGGCCGCCGCTGGAGGAGCAGCCAGGTGATGAAGACCGGCACCAGGCTGACGACCCGGACGACCAGGAACTTGTCGGCCAGTCCCGGCGCCACGACGCGGTCGTAGAGCGCCCACAGGGGCATGGCGACGAGGATGATGGCGCCGCCGACGATGCCGGTGGTGCGCGTCGAAGCCCGCATCTCCGCCGCATGGGCGGCCAGGATCTCTCCCTCCGTCGGCGCATCAAGCCGTTCGGGCCCGCGAGCCATATCTGTTCCGTCGTCGGTCCGGGCGCTCACCTGTAGCCCACCGGAGGCGATTGGGTCGGACGACCCATGCCTCACGACCCCGACCGCTCGGAACCGGGCGCCATCGGTACCCTGCTCGCCCGTGACGGGCCGAGGTCGGTGGATGGCGATGGCCCTCGCAACCCTCACGTTCGTGGGCGCGACCGCGTGTTCCGGCGGCGACCGTCCCTCGGTCGGGGAGGCCGTCGAGCAGCCGGTCACGTGCCGCGACGCCGAGGTCGCGACCGATGACAACGGGCTCACCGTCCGTCGCCTCGACCCCGAGCTCTCCTACGTGGCGTTGTCGCCGGCCCCCGAGGGCGGCGAGACGCCGCCGGCGGACCCGCAGGTCGCCGTCTACGACGCCCCCGAGGCCGAGCAGGCCCCCGAGCAGGTCCCGGTGCCGACCGCGGCCACGCCCACCGGCGGCATCGCCATCGACGGCTTCGTGCTCCAGGCCCCCTACGAGGCCGTGCCCGGCTGCCACAAGGTCTTCCTGGCCGACGGGTCGACGGGGTGGGTCCGCGCCGAGGACGTCCGGGTCCAGGGCGTCAACATCGTGGCCGTTGGCAACGGCACCGAGGTCGACCCCACGGGCGCGGGCGGCGGGACGGTGGAGGTGTTCCCGGCGGCCGACGCTGCGGCGCCGCTCGCCGTCATCGAGAACCCGAAGTCGGCCGAAGGGCTGAACGTCGGCCCGGTGGTCTTCCTGGCCAAGGGCCCGGTCGACCCCACGTCGGACTGGCTGAACGTGCTCCTCCCGATCCGCCCGAACGGGAGCGACGGCTGGGTGCGTCGGGGCGACGTCACCCTGACCGCCAACCGGTTCCGCATCGAAGTGCGCCTCGGCTCTCACGTCATCGACGTCTTCGACGCCAACCAGCGGGTCATGCACGCCCCCATCGGCGTCGGCACGACCAACACCCCGACCCCGGGCGGCGGCTTCTACATCCGTTCCCTCATCGCCTCGACCGACCCGGCCTACGGCACCTACGCCTTCGGCCTGTCCGGCTTCTCCGAGGTCCACGAGACGTTCAACGGCGGGCCCGGCGACATCGGCATCCACGGCACCAGCGACCCCTCGGCCGTGGGGACCGACGTCAGCAACGGCTGCATCCGCCTGACCAACGACAAGATCGAGCAGCTGGTGGCGCTCCTGCCCGAGGCCTCCGGTGGGCAGTCCGACGCGCCCGCCATCACGACCGGCCTGGGTGTGCCGGTCCGCGTCATCGCCTAGAACCGGGGCATGGACGACGAGGCCGCCATGCGGCTGGCCCTCGACGAGGCCGCTACCGCGGCCGAGCACGGAGACGTCCCCATCGGCGCCGTGGCCCTCGTCGACGGCGAGGTGGTCGCCCGCCGCCACAACGAGCGGGAGCGGACCGGCGACCCCACCGCCCACGCCGAGCTGCTGTGCCTCCGCGACGCCGCCGCGGCGCGTGGCACCTGGCGGCTCGACGGCGTCACCCTCGTCGTGACCCTGGAGCCGTGCCCCATGTGCGCCGGCGCCCTGTGGGCCGCCCGGCTGGACCGGCTGGTGTACGGCGCGGCCGACCCCAAGGCCGGCGCGACGGGCTCCCTGTACAACCTCTGCGCCGATCCACGCCTGAACCACGAGGTCGTCGTGACCCACGGAATCCTCGCCGGCGAGTCGACCGCGCTGTTGCAGGCCTTCTTCGCCGAGCGCCGCTGACCCACCGCTAGCCTCGCCGGCGGAGGGTTGCCAGAGCGGACGAATGGGGCGGCCTCGAAAGCCGTTGTGGCCTCCGGGTCACCGAGGGTTCGAATCCCTCACCCTCCGCCAGCCAGCCAGGCAAGCCACATCCGACGTGCGATCCCCTCGGCATCGCGCTACCCATGTGGGGGATGGCCTTCGCGTTCGAGCGGACAGAGCCCGTCGGTCACGGGGCCCAACGGGTGGCGGCGAAGCAGCTGACGAAGGCACTCGACGCGCTCGAGTCTCGCCACGGGACGGACCTCCGGGAGGTCGTGCACGGCGTGCGCAAGCGCGGCAAGCGCGTGCGAGCCGTCGCCCGCCTGGTCCGGTCGGGGCTCGGTGACGACTACAAACCGGGCAACATCGCCGTACGGGATGCGGGCCGACTCCTGTCACCGATCCGCGACGGCCACGCCCTCCTGGGGACGTTCGACGCCCTCGTCGCCGGTGCCGACGCCCGACCGGCCGGTGACCTCCTCGCCGTCCGGGCGGGGCTCGTCCGCCGGGCGGAGGCCGCGACCGAACGAGCGGCGGGTGCGGACGCCGACGTCGAAGCGGCCATCCAGCTCCTCCGCCACGCGCTGTCGGTGGTCAAGGGCTGGGACCTGGCCGATGACACCGAGGTGGTGGCCGCCGGCCTGCGCGCCACGTACGGACGGGGTCGCGCCGCGTTCGAGGAGGCCGTCGCCGCACCCACGCCGGAGTCGTTCCACGAGTGGCGCAAGGCCACCAAGCACCTGTGGCACCAGACCCAGCTGCTGGAGCCGGCATCCCCGACGCTCCTCCACACCCAGGCGCACGCGCTCCACGACCTGGCTGACTCGCTCGGCGACGACCACGACCTGGCGGTCCTGACCGAACTGGTGCGGGACGACCCCGACGCCTTCGGGGGCACCGACGCCGTGGCCGCGGCCGTCACCATGGCCGACGCTCGTCGCGCGGACCTCGAGCGCAGGGCCGTCGCCCTCGGCGCCCGTCTGTACGTCGAGCGGCCGAAGGCGTTCGTGGCGCGCATGGTCGGTTCCTGGGAGGCATGGCAGGAGTGCGGCGACGAAGAGCCCGCCGGCGAGATCGCCACGGTGGCGCCGCCGGTCGACGACCTCGACGACCAGTCCACCAGCCGGCTCTACGCCTTGGCCCGCGCCGCCGGCCTGCCCGGGCGCTCGTCGATGACCCGGGAGGACCTGATCGCCTCGCTGCGGGCCATCGGCCGGTGATCGAGCGGGAGCGGAAGTTCCTGGTGGCGTCGACGCCGGACGACATCGGCCCACCCACTCGGCTCCACCAGGGCTACCTGGCCCTCGACGGCGACGTCTCGGTTCGCGTCCGTCGCTCCGGCGACGACGCCGTGCTGACCGTGAAGGGCGGGTCGGGTCGGGACCGCACCGAGGTCGAGCTGGACCTCGATGGCGACCAGGCCGATGCCCTGTGGCCGCTGACCGAGGGCCGCCGGCTGGAGAAGGACCGCCACCGGGTCGACCTGGGCGGTGGCCTCACCGCTGAGCTCGACGTCTACGCCGAGGACCTCGACGGGCTTCGGGTGGTGGAGGTCGAGTTCGGCGAGGACCAGGACCCCGACGCCTTCGAGCCGCCGGCGTGGTTCGGCGACGAGCTCACCGACGACCCCCGCTGGTCGAACGCCGCGCTCGCGACCGACGGCCCACCGGCCTGAGGGGCCGGTCTCCGTCGGTACGGTGCCCACGTGCGGGTGGGCGTCGTCATCCTCCCGGAGCACCCCTGGCCCCGGGCCAAGGAGCTCTGGCTCCGAGCCGAGGAGCTCGGGTTCGACCATGCCTGGACGTACGACCACCTGAGCTGGCGATCGCTCCGGGACGACCCCTGGCACAGCGCCACCGCCACGCTGGCCGCGGCCGCCGTCGTCACCGATCGCATCCGGCTCGGGACGTTGGTGGCCTCGCCCAACTTCCGCCACCCGGTCCCGACCGCGCGGGAGCTCATCACCCTCGACGACCTGTCGCAGGGTCGGTTCACGTTCGGCATCGGCGCCGGTGGCCTCGGCTGGGACGCCACCACCCTGGGCCACGAGCCCTGGAGCAAGCAGGAGCGAGCCGACCGCTTCGAGGAGTTCGTCGTCCTGAGCGACCTGCTCCTTCGCCAGCCGGTGACCACCTGGAAGGGGCGGTACTACGCCGCCCACGAGGCCCGCAACGCCCCCGGCTGCATCCAGGGGCCTCGACTGCCGTTCGTCATCGCCGCCGGCGGGCCCCGGGGGATGCGCATCACCGTCGAACACGGTCAGGCATGGGTGACGGTCGGGACCCGGGATCGGGAGGGCGGGGCCGCCCCGGTCGAAGAGGGCCTGTCCACCGTCGCCGCTCAGCTCCGGGCCCTGGATGAGGCCTGCACCGCCGGCGGCCGCGACCCGGCCACGCTGGACCGCATCGTCCTGACCGGGTTGAACCTCGACAGCGGCGCCGGCAGCGTCGACCAGTTCGAGGACACGCTCGGTCGCTGGGCCGAGCTCGGTGTCACCGACTACGTCGTGCACTGGCCTCGCCCCGATCCGCCCTACCAGGGCGACGAGGCGGTGTTCGAGGCGGTCGTCGCCGAGGTCCTCGCCGCGGGCTAGCGGAGCGCGGCGACGAGCGCGTCGGCCGCAGGCGACGACGGGCGGTCGGCCCGCTGGACGGCGACGAGGGCGCGACGGGCGAGGTCGCCCGTCACCGCCCGCACCAGCGGATCCGGTCCCCGCTCCGCCTGGATCACGGGGAGAACGGTCCAGCCGACCCCGATGCGGACCATCTCGGCCAGGACCTCGGGCTGGTGGGACTCGGCGACGACCTCGAACGGTGCCCCCCGGGCCCGGAGGGCGTCGGCGATGACCCGGCGCGTGCGGGAGCCGACGGGAAACGTGACCCACGGTCCCCACCCGGCGGGCGGGCCGGCCCGGGTGCCCTCGGGGGCGTAGACGGCGAGGGGTTCGTCGCGTAGCGGGGTGACCGCCAGGCCGTCCTCGTCCTCCGGCGCGACGCAGACCGCGAGGTCCAGCGCCCCCCGACCCAGCAGGTCCAGGACCTCGTCGGACGGTGCGACCGTGAGTCGGAGCTCGACGTCGGGTCGCTCCCGCCGGAAGGCACGCAGCGGCTCGGAGAAGTGGTCGACGGCGGCCACGTCGATCATCCCGACTCGGAGGGGCCCGGCCCGACCGGTGCGGCGCCCCTCCACCCACCGGGCCAGCGTCTCGGTGTCGGCGAGGACCCGCTCGGCGTAGCGGACGACTTCGGCGGCCTGCTCGGCCAGGACCCGACCCCGGCCCGACTGCTCGAAGAGGGGGACGCCCACCCGCCGCTCCAGCTCGGCCAGGCCCTGCGAGAGCGCCGAGGGCGACACCCCGACCGCCGCTGCGGCCCGGGCGAAGGTCGGCTCGCGAGCGGCGGCGACGAGGTACTCGAGCTGCTGCACGGTCAGGTTCGGCAGGACCGGATCGTTCACGCGTCGTCGAGGATACTTCAGTGTTCCTTCATCGGAGTGACGAATCGTCCGTGTTCCCTTAGGGTCGGAAGATGACCTCCACGCCCCCCTCCCCCACCGTCGCCCCCGCCGACGGGAAGCTCGGCATCCTCTGCGTCGGCTTGGGCGCCGTGACCACGACCCTCATCGCCGGCGTCGAGCTGGCCAAGCGGGGCGAGGCCGACCCCGTCGGCTCGCTCACCCAGCTGGGCACGATCCGGATCGGCAAGCGCACCGACGACAACGTGCCCCGGATCCAGGACTTCGTCCCCCTGGCCTCGCTGGACCAGATCGTGTTCGGCGCCTGGGACCCGTACCCCGACGACGCCTACACCGCGGCCGTGCCGCGCCGGCGTGCTGGAGACCGGCCGCCACCTGGAGGGCATCGCCGACACCCTGCGGGCCATCACGCCGAAGCCGGCCGCCTTCGACCCCACCTACGTGAAGCGGCTCGAGGGCACCAACGTCATGACCTCCACGTCGAAGCGGGCGATGCTCGAGCAGATCCGGGCCGACATCCTGGCCTTCCGCGACGAGCACCTCTGCGACCGCATGGTGATGATCTGGGCCGGCTCCACCGAGATCTTCATCGAGCCGGGCCCCGCCCACGCCGATCTCGACGCCTTCGAAGCCGCCATCGACGCCGAGGACCCCTCGATCGCCCCGTCGATGCTCTACGCCTACGCCGCCCTCCAGGAGGGTGTGCCGTTCAGCAACGGCGCCCCCAACCTGGCCGTCGACACGCCGGTCCTGCGCCAGTATGCCGAGGACCACGGCATCCCGATCTCGGGCAAGGACTTCAAGACCGGGCAGACCCTGCTGAAGACCGTCCTCGCCCCCATGCTGAAGGCCCGGATGCTCGGCCTCAACGGCTGGTACTCCACCAACATCCTCGGCAACCGGGACGGCGAAGTGCTCGACGACCCGGAGAACTTCAAGACCAAGGAGCAGTCCAAGCTCGGGGTCCTGGAGGACGTCCTGGAGCCGAAGCGCTTCCCGGAGCTCTACGGCGACGTGTACCACAAGGTCCGGATCAACTACTACCCGCCGCGCGGCGACAACAAGGAGGGCTGGGACAACATCGACCTCTTCGGGTGGCTCGGCTACCCGATGCAGATGAAGGTCGACTTCCTGTGCCGGGACTCGATCCTGGCCGCCCCCCTCGCCCTGGACCTCTGCCTCTTCATGGACCTGGCCCAGCGGGCCGGCATGGGCGGCATCCAGGAGTGGCTGAGCTTCTACTACAAGTCCCCGCAGGTGGCGCCGGGCCTGTACCCGGAGCACGACCTGTTCATCCAGCTCACCAAGCTCAAGAACACCCTGCGCTGGATGATGGGCGCGGACGTCATCACCCACCTGGGCCAGGACTACGACGAGGACGATCTCGGCTGATCACGTGAACCGGGTCTGAACGTCCCGCGGGCAGCCGGGGACGGACGACCCCTGCCCGCTCGCCCGTAGCCTCCGGGGCATGCGGATGGGTCCCCACATGGCGCTCGGGTCGGACCCGACCGCCATCGCGGGGGCGAGGGTGCAGAAGGGCCTGGTCCGCCGCGTCTGGCGCTTCGCCCGTGCCTACCGCCCGATGCTGGCGGGCTTCCTGGCCACCATCGTCCTGGCCGCCCTCCTGGACCTGGCCCCACCGCTGCTGATCCGCGCGATCATCGACGACGCCCTCCCCGAGAAGGACCGGGGTGCCGTCGCGCTTCTCGCCGGGCTGATGGTGGCGGTGGCGCTGGTCGCGGCCGTCCTCTCCATGGCCGAGCGGCTGTGGTCCTCGAGGATCGGTGAGGGCCTCATCTACGACCTGCGGGTGGCCCTGTTCGACCACGTCCAACGCATGCCGCTGGGGTTCTTCACCCGCACCCAGACCGGCGCGCTGGTGAGCCGCATGAACAACGACGTCATCGGGGCCCAACGGGCCATCACCGGCACGCTGGGCGCCGTCGTCTCCAACGTCATCGTCGTGGTGACGACCGTGGTGGCCATGTTGATCCTCGAGTGGAGGCTGACCCTCCTGTCGATGATCGTGCTGCCCCTCTTCGTCTTGCCGGCCAAGCGGGTCGGGCGCCGCCTCCAGGACCTCACCCGGGAGCAGATGGACCTCAACGCGTCCATGAACACGACCATGACCGAGCGCTTCGGTGTGGCCGGGGCGATGCTCGTGAAGTTGTTCGGCCGCCAGGACCAGGAGGTCGACGAGTTCGGGGACCGGGCGGGACGGGTCCGGGACATCGGGGTGAAGACGGCGCTCTACAGCCGTACGTTCTTCATCGCCCTCGGCCTGGTCGGCGCCGTCGGGACCGCCCTCATCTACTGGCTGGGTGGCGAGCTGGTGATCTCGGGGGCCATCACCATCGGCACCCTCGTCGCGCTCGGGGCCTACGTGACGCGGATCTACACGCCGCTGACCAGCCTCACCAACGCCCGGGTCGACCTGATGACCGCCTTCGTGTCCTTCGACCGGGTCTTCGAGGTCCTGGACACGCCGAACCCCATCCAGGACCGCCCCGGCGCCGTCGACCTCGTCGATCCGGCCGGCGCCGTCGAGCTGGACGACGTCTGGTTCACGTACCCCACCGCCGCCGAGGCGTCGGTCGCCTCCCTGGAGACGCCGGGGGCCCTGCCCGACGTGGAGGAGGGCCGGCCCGTGCTGCGCGGGGTGTCGGCCGAGATCGAGGCGGGGACGATGACCGCGCTTGTCGGCCCGTCAGGGGCCGGCAAGTCGACCGTGGCCTCGCTGGTCCCCCGCCTGTATGACGTCACGTCGGGGGCGGTACGGGTCGACGGCCACGACGTCCGGGACCTGACCCAGCGGACGTTGCGTTCGGCCATCGGGGTGGTGACCCAGGACCCCCACCTCTTCCACGAGACCGTCCGGTCGAACCTCCGCTACGCCCGACCCGACGCCACCAACGACGAGCTCGAACTCGCCTGCCGGGCCGCCCGGATCTGGGGGGTCATCGAGGCCCTCCCCCACGGGCTGGACACCCTGGTGGGCGAGCGCGGCTATCGGCTCTCCGGGGGCGAGAAGCAGCGCCTGGCGATCGCCCGGATGCTGCTCAAGGACCCGTGCATCGTCATCCTCGACGAGGCCACCAGCCATCTGGACTCCGAGAACGAGGCCGCGGTGCAAGCGGCCCTCGACGAGGCACTGCGGGGCCGCACGTCGATCGTCATCGCCCACCGCCTGTCGACGATCGTGGCCGCCGACCAGATCCTGGTGCTCGACGAGGGGCGGATCACGGAACGGGGGACCCACGTCAGCCTGTTGGCCAAGAGCGGGTTGTACGCCGACCTCTACCGCACGCTGGTCCGCGGCGAGCAGGAGGCCGAAGCGCCCGCCTCGTGAGTGGCGCAGGTCACCCGCCCGGGAGGGGTGGTCGGGACTCCAATCGGGTACGCGACAGGTGATGAACGGCACGGCTGGGGTCCCAGAGCACGACTCGGTGCGCGACGGATCGATCTCAGGCTCAGCCACCTGGCCGGAGTTCGTCGACGCACCGTTCCCGGCGGCCCCCGACGACGCCGCCTCCATCGCCTTCGGCAGCGACCTGCGCGCCGTGCGCACGCACGCCCGGGCCTGGGCGGAGGATCACAATGCGGCCGCGCGGATGAGCGACGATCTGGTCCTCGCCGTGGACGAGTTGGCGGCCAACAGCCTCCGCCATGGCGGCGGTCACGGCCACCTTCGGCTCTGGGCCGAGGACGGCGAGGTCGTGGCCGAGGTGGCGGACCGGGGCTGGATCCGTGACCGGTCCGTCGGCCGTGCGCTGCCGCCGATGGACCAGACCCACGGCCGGGGACTGTGGATCGCCGGCGCCGTCGCCGGCCATCTGCGCATCCACTCGACGCCGCACGGCACCGCGGTCCGGGCCCACTTCGGCCCCCGCTGACCCGACCCCCCAGATGGGGGAGGCCGTCTCCTCGGCGCGCGACGAGGCTGCCGCCGGCCCAAGCGCAGTAGGTTCACCGCGAGCCGCTGCCCCGCCGTCCACCACATGCCCATCCGGTCCGACACCTCCCGACGACGGTCGGCTCTCGGCCTCGCCGCCGGGTTGGCGGCTGACGGCGTCCTGCTGCTGATCGACCTCGCCCTCCGGCCCGACCACGTGCCCGTCGGCCTGTTCGTCGTCGGCCCGCTCATCGCCGCCACGCTGGCGACCGCCGTGCCGACGGCCGTTGTCGCTGCCGTCTCCATCCTGCTCGCCTTCGCCATCGGCGTCGCCGACGACCTCGACTCGACGGAGCTGCTGTGGCGCTGGACCACCGTGGTGATCGGCGGCGCCTTGGCCTTGCTGTTGGCCGACCAGCGGCGGCGGCGCCTGGCCGCGGCCGAGGCGGCGCAGGAAGCGCTCATCGAGGAGCTGCAGGTGCGCCAGAAGGACGAAGTGCTGGCCACGACCAGGAAGCTGGTCGCTCGCCTCGAGGACGCTCAGCGGGTCGGGCGCATGGGGAGCTGGGAGCACGACCTGGCGACCGGCCGCATCGAATGGTCCGACGGCATGGCGCACCTGGTCGGGACGGAGGCGGGCTCGATCACCTCGCGGAGTGACGCGGGCGCCTACATCCACCCCGAGGAGCACGACCGGCTGACCGCCATCTACGGCACCGTCATGGCGACCGGCGCCCCCTTCGAGTACGCGCAGCGGATGGTCCATCGCAACGGCCACGAGCTGCTCACCATGGTCGTCGGCGAGGGAGTACGGGACGACGAGGGTCGGCTGATCGGGCTGCGGGGCATCACCCGGGACGTCACCGAGGAGCGCAAGGCTGCCGAGCGCCTCGACCAGATGCGGCGGCAGCTGGTCGAGAGCGACCGGGTCGTCGACGCGCTGCAGCGGGCGATGCTGCCCCAGGTCCTGGCCACCGACGCCCGGGTGGAGATCGTGGCCGTGTACCGGTCCGTGGACGAACGGGCCGAGATCGGTGGGGACTGGTACGACGCCTTCCGCGTCGACGGCGACCTCGGGCTGTCCATCGGCGACGTCGCCGGCCACGGGCTCGGCGCCACGTCGCTCATGGCCCATGCCCGCCTGGCGCTTCGCTGGGAGGGGTTCACCGGGTCGGACCCGGGAGCGGCGCTGGCCCGGGTCGACCGCATGCTCGAGACGGAGACCGGCGGCCGCACCTTCGCCACCGCCATCTTCGGCCGCTACCGCCTGGATGAAGGCACCCTGCGCTGGAGCCGCGCCGGCCACTGCCCGCCCGTGGTGCTCACCGGCGCCGGGGCCGTCTCGGTCGAGTCCTGCGGTGGCCCGCCGCTGGCCGCCGGCCTCGGACCCGAGAAGTACGACGAGGCCGAGCTCACGCTGCAGCCCGGCGACACCGTGTTCCTCTACACCGACGGGTTGGTCGAGCGCCGGCGCCGGCCGTTCGATGCCGGCCTGCGTCAGCTGCTCACCGTGCTGGAGACCGACGGACGGGGCGAACTCGCCCCCTTCGTGGCGTCCCTGCCCGATCGGCTCTGCGACGTCGGCCCCCTGGAGGACGACTGCTGCATCGTCGCCCTCCGGCGGGTGCGCTGAACCTCAGGTTCCGGCGGTCAGCGAGCCCCGAGGAAGGCGCAGCGCGTTGTAGCGGTCGACCTGGGCCAGCAGCTCGTGCCGGAGGCGATGGGCCTCGGATTGGATGTCCGACGACCCCGGCACCGCCCAGGTCATGCGGTCCAGACGGGCACCCAACGCCTCGTGGCCGTCGACCAGGGCGTCCACCCGATCGTGGGGGACGTCCGAGCGCCGCACGTCGGGCAACACCTCCTCGGCCTCGAAGCGCAGGAACTGCTGGGCTCCTTCGGACAACAGGTGGAAGCCTTCCGCGGACGGGTGGTCGAGGAAGCGGGCCACCCGCTCACGCAGGTCGTCGAGCTGCTCCAAGACGTCCCGCCGTGAGGTGACGACGGGGGACGGGTCGAACCCGGTCATCGCTCGTCCTCTACCCACGGGGCGTGGAACGTGCCTCACCCGTGTCAGTGATCGCGACTGCCCAGGTGCCTGCCCGGACGGGTCAGAGGCGATCCCGCAGCCAGGCGATGTCGTCCTTGCGGGCGTCCTCGCCCGTCTCGCAGATGACCGGGGCCTTCGCCACGCGGACGGTCTCCAGCAGGGCCTCGGGGTCGCACTCGCCGTGGCCGAGGTGCTCGTGGCGGTCCCGGCCCGAGCCGTGGCCGTCCTTCGAGTCGTTGCAGTGGACGAGGTCGATGCGCCCGGTGATGCTCAGGATGCGCTCGGCCGCCGAGATCAGCTCCTCACCGGCCGCGTGGGCGTGGCAGGTGTCCAGGCAGAAGCCGAGACCGCTGTCGCCGATGTGGTCCCAGAGGCCGGCGATGGTGTCGAAGTGCCGGGCCATGGCGTGGTCCCCGCCGGCCGTGTTCTCCAGGTAGACGGGCACCTTCATCTCGAGCTGGTCCATGGCCTTGGCCCAGCGCAGGAAGCCCTCGTCCACCGAGTCTTCGGCGGTGACGTGCCCGCCGTGGACGATCACCGCGGCGGCGCCGATCTCCTCGGCGGCGTCGACCGTCTGCTGGAGGATCTTGCGCGACGGGATGCGGATCTTGTTGTTGGCGCTGGCCACGTTCACCAGGTACGGCGCGTGGACGTAGATGGTGGTGTCCGACGCCTTGAGCTCGGCGGCGTCCTCCCGGGGGGCGGGCTTCTTCCACCCCTGCGGGTCGCCGAGGAAGATCTGGACGCAGTCCGCGCCCTCCGCAACCGCGGTCCCCAGCGGGTCGTCCGGCTCGACGTGACCACCGATCTGCATGACCCCGACCCTACCGATGACTAGGTGGGCTTCGCCCCCGCCAGGAGGGCCAGCTCACGCCACTTCCAGTGGCAGTCGACGTCGACCAAGCCGGCGTCCCGCAGCCAGCCGAGCTGGTCCTCGACGGGGGCCAGCAGATTGGACGGGTCGTCGTCGGCGGGGTCGATGTCCAGCTCGGCCAGGAAGACCTCGTGCAGCGCGACCGTCGGCGAGGCGACGTGCTCCAGGTTCAGGAACGCGCCGCCGGGGCGCAGGCGTTCGGCGCACTCGGCGTAGAGCGAACGCTTCCGCTCGTCGGGCACGTGGTGGATGGCGAAGCTCGAGACGACGACGTCGAAGCTGTCGTCGCCCGGCAACGGATCGTCCAGGTCGTGGCGGGCGATGGTCGCCCGGTCGTCGCCGGCGAACCGCTCCGCGGCCCGGGTGAGCATCTCGTCGTTGAGGTCGAGGCCGATGCCCGTGCTTCCCGGCCGAGCCGTCAGCACGAGGTCCAGCAGCCGCCCGTCGCCGGTCCCCAGGTCCAGTACCCGCTCGACCCGCTCGGGCAGGAGCTCCACGAACACCGCGGCGCCTTCCGCCCGGTGCGGGATGTCGTCGGCGCGGGCCAGGTACCACAGGGCGTGCTCGACGTCCGGCCATCGGTTGTTCGGGGCTGCCATCCCCGCAGCCTTGCGGCTCAGCTCAGGCGCGCGGTGCCCTTTTCCGGGTCGCCGACGAGGGTGTGGCCGGCGGCTTGGAGGGTGGTCGGGATCGGGCCGTCGAGGAGGTCGGGGCAGGACGGGGGGTCGCCCGCTCGCGCGGCGGCGTCGGACTCGCGGCCGAGGGTCAGCACCTCGACGAGCAGGGCGCGCTCCTCGGCTCCCAGCAGGGCCAGGTCGTCGGACAGCAGGGCCATGCCGCCGGACACGCCGACGGCGAGGGCCCACGCCCGCACCTGCTCGGGGGTGAGACGGGTCTGGCTGCTCCGCAGCATCAGGCAGTCGGGGTCGTTCAGCCACAGCTGCCGGTGCTGGAAGGCGCGGGCCAGCGTCGAGCGCCAGGCGCCCCGGGTCGAGGGCTGGGTCTCGCGGTAGCCGGGCAGCGGCTCGGTGAGGTGGTCGGTCCCCCAGTGGGGACCGACGTCGGGGCCGATGCGCATGCCGTCGACCACGCCCACCAGCGGACCCAGGGGCGCGCCGCAGCCGAGGATGAACACGTCGTCGCCGGCCCCCTGCCGCACGGCCTCGTAGGCGCCCCGCACCCGCTCGGCCGGGGTCAGGCCGGGGTCGGCGTAGCTGCCCCGGAGCTTGGCGCTGAAGGTGAAGTCCAGTTTCAGGTAGCGGTACCCGGCCTCCACCAGTCGCCGGGCCGTCACCGTGAGGTGGTCGAGCACGTCGGGGCGGGTGACGTCGAGGGCGTTCTGGAAGCCACCCCAGATGTCGTTGTACATGCCGATCATCGGCTGGGTCGGGTCGTCGGCCTCCCGGGCCAGCCACTCGGGGTGTGCGGTCGCCACCTCGGACCCAGGCGACACGATGAACGGGGCCAACCAGATGCCCGGCGTGTACCCGGCGGCGGCGATGGCGGCGGCCACGCCGTCGACGCCCGAGGGGAACTTGGCGTTCGTCGCCAACCAGTCGCCGATGGCCGACTGGTAGCCGTCGTCCAGCTGGAACACGTCGATCGGCCAGTCCCCGGCCAGGGCGAGGTTGTCGGTCAGGTCGGCCTCCGTGACCTGGTCGAAGTAGTGGTACCAGGAGCACCACCCCACCTGGTAGGGCGCGCCGGTCCGGGCCTGCTCGCCAGCGCCGACCTCCGCCGCCCACCGGGACAGGAGCACGGACGCGTCGTCACCCGACCGCACCACCACCGGGTGGAGCTGGCGGCGGGTGCCCGGGGCCAGCACGGCGCCTCCGAGCGTTGCCTCGGCCCGGACCTCGACCCCGTCGTCCCCGCTCCGCAGCCGGATGGTCCCGTCGTGGTGGCGGCCGCCGAGGAAGCCGATCAGCGTCGGCTCGCCCTCGTGGTCCCGCACGACGGTGACCTGCTCGGAGCGGAGGTCGCCGCCGTGGGCAGGCGAGCCGTCGGCGTGGTGCATGTCCCGCAGGAACGGGAGGGTGTCGGCCACGGAGGGGTCCTCGTCCAGGCCGAAGGCGGCGGCGTCGGTCTGCGACCACGACTGGTAGCCGTTGCGAAACAGGCGCACGGGGAAGCGCAGGTCGTGGAGGGTGAAGACGAGGGCCACCTGGTCCACGGCCACCGGGTGGTCGTCGGCGTTGGCCACCGACCACGTCGTGGTGTCGCCCTCCCGCTCGACGTCCACCACCAGCCCCGCCGTGTCGTCGCCGTGGACCTCGTGGCGGGCCAGCGCCAGGCGCATCAGTGCGGGTGGGGATGGGTGTGGCCCTGGTGGTGCTCGGCTCGCTTGTCCAGCCAGCGCCGGAAGCCGGCGGCGTTGGAGTGGATGCCGTTGAGCGTCTCCAGCTTTTCCCGGTGCTCCTCGGGCACGTCGCCCAGCTCCCCGCCGAAGGCCTCGTCCAGCGCGGTGGCGATGTCCCGGCCCTCCCGCCACGCGGCCTCAGCCACCTCGGCCCAGCGGGTCAGGATCTCCGTGGCCTCGTCGAGCACCGCCTCGGCCTCGGGCACCAGCCCGTAGTGGGCCAGGGCGATGCCGGTGGGCCGCCGCGCGGCGAACTTGGCGATGGAGGTGAGGGCCTGGTCCAGGTCGAAGTCCGGCGGCGGCGTGGCGGGGCGCAGGATGCCGGCGTCCGGCAGGCGCACGCCGACGGCGTCGCCGACGAAGAGCAGGCCGCTGACCGAGTCGTGCAGGGCCAGGTGGTGCTTGGCATGCCCGGGCGAGTCGACGGTGGTCAGGACCCGGTCGGGCGACACCCGCAGCTCCTCGCCGTCCTCGAGGACGTGGACCCGGTCCGCCTCCGTCGGGGTGAGCCGCCCGTAGAGCGAGTCGAGCAGGTCGCCGTAGACCATGGCCGCCGAGTCGACCAGCTTCGCCGGGTCGACGAGGTGGCGGGCCCCCTTCTCGTGGACGTGGACGGTCGCCTTGGGAAAGGCGCGGGCCACGTCACCCACCCCGCCGGCGTGGTCGAGGTGGATGTGGGTGACGACCACGTCGGCCAGGTCCTCGGCGCCGATGCCCAGGTCGTCGAGCGCCTCCAGCAGGGCGGGCACGGACGACTGGCTGCCGGTCTCGACCAGCACCGTCTCGTCCCCGTCGACCAGGTACCCGGAGGTGACCCGCTCCCAGCCACCGAGCAGCGTGTCGATCTCGTGGACGCCGGGCGCGATCTGGGTCGCCATGACACGAACCTTCCCACGCCGCCCCGTCGCCCCGCTTGACGTACGGGTGCCCGATAACTAAGTGTTAAGTGTGCCTACCACCACCGTGGAACCTCCCGCGTCCGAGGTCGAGTCCTCCGTCGACCTCACCGACGCGCCGCCGAAGCGCAAGGTCTCGCTGGTCCGCCGGATCGCGATGGCGCCCCGCAAGTGGCTGGTGCGGATCCACCGCTGGCTGTCGTTCACGGCGCTCGTCTGGGTGGCGATCGTCAGCATCACCGGCGCCTGGCTGGCCTTCGCCCCGACGTTCGAGTCGTGGATCCAACCCGAGCGCTACCAGACGACCGGTGACGGGGACATCGGGCCGCAGGCGGCCTGGGACGCCGTCCAGGAGGAGCTGACCGGCGAGCAGTACGCCTACTACCTGACCCTGCCCCGCAACAGCCGTGGCGTCTACCGGATCGACACCGCCCGGCCCGACCCCAGCGGAGCCACCTACGTCGAAGAGGGCGAGGAGTACCCGGTCGAGATCTACGAGGCGTACTTCGTGGACCCGGGCACCGGCGAGATCAACGATGTCGAGAACGACGGCGAGGGCTTCACCAACTGGATGTACCGGGGTCACCTCTACCTGTGGCAGGACAACGGGCTCTTCGGCACGTTCGACCAGCAGACCGGTTGGTGTCGGGCCGGGAACGACGGCCACGAGCCCGGCGGGGTGAAGGGCGTGGTCTGCGACGTGCTGCCGACCGGCGACGACCTCGTCGGCTGGCTCGGTGCCCTGTGGATCGTGATCATCCTGACCGGCTTCCACCTCTGGTACTGGCCCGGGGTGAAGCGATGGGCCCGGGCCGTGCGCGTCCAGCGCGGCCGTGGGCGGTTCACCTTCCACCTGTCCTTGCACAAGGCGATCGGCTTCGTCGTCTGGGTGCCGCTGCTGGCGATCGCCTTCACCGGGATCACGTTCTCGTTCGCCAACCTCGGGGCCTGGTACGACAACGTCACGCCGGCCCAGCGCGACTTCTACCTCTGGGAGGCACCGGAGGAGGCGTACACCGCCACCCCGATCGAGGGCGTCGAGCCGCTGGACGCCGACGGCTTCGTGGAGGAGATGGAGCGCCAGTTCCCCGACCGGACCGTGCAGCGCTTCGCCGTGCCCACCGAGGAGACCGGCGTGTTCGACGCCTGGGTCACCCGGGGCTTCGACCCGTGGGACAAGGAGGCCATCGCCGGCAACGTCCTGGTGCTGATGGACCCTTACTCCCGAGAGGTCCTCTACGACGGCACCCCCGAGGACGGCAACGTCTACGACCAGGCCTGGGACGACTACGTGTACACGGTCCACACCGGGGACTTCCTCGGCACGTGGAGTCGGCTCGTTTGGTTCGCGGTCGCCTTCGCGGCGGTGGCCCTCGGCGTCACCGGCACGGTGATGTGGTTCGTGCGCCACAACAAGCGCAAGAAGGCCAAGGCCCGCAAGGCGGCCGCGGAGGCCTCGGAGGTCGCTGTCACAGCGCAGGGGTAGCTTCGGCCGGGCATGGAGGACCAGCTCTTCGACCCCACGCCGACGCTGTCGGTCGGCGAGGTGCTCAGCCGAGCGCGGGTCGTCGTCGAGAAGGCCTTCCGGGACGAGGTGTGGGTCGAGGGCGAGATCCAGTCCCTGCGCCGCACCCAGAGCAACGTCTACTTCGACCTCGTCGACGGCCCATGCCGTCTGCCCGTGGTCCTCTTCGAGAAGCACCGCCGCGGCGTCAACGTCCTGATGCGGCGGGCGGGTCTGGGCGACCGCATGGACGACGGGCTGGCCGTGCGCATCCGGGGCGCGGTCAGCGTCTACGACCGCACCGGGGCCGTGCAGCTCCAGATGAAGGCGATCGACCCCAAGTACACGATCGGAGCCCTCGCCGTGGAGCGGGACCGGGTGCTGAAGGCGCTGTCGGCCGAGGGCCTCCTGCAGGCCAACGGTCGGCTGCGCGTCGCCGGCCCGCCGCTGCGGGTCACCCTGCTGACCAGCCGGGGCAGCGCCGCCGCCGAGGACTTCCTCCACGAGCTCACCGCCAGCGCCGTCGGCTTCGTGGTGCGCCTCCACGACGTCCGGGTACAGGGCCGCGAGGCCGAGCCCACGATCGTCGCCGCCCTCGGCACCGTCGACGCCGCCACCACCGACGTCGTCGCCCTGGTCCGGGGCGGCGGCGCCCGCACCGACCTGGCCGCCTTCGACGCCGAGGGCATCGCCCGGGCGATCGCTGCCCTGCCCGTGCCGTTGATCACCGGTCTCGGCCACGAGGTCGACCGAGCCGTGGCCGACGAGGTGGCCCACACCAGCCTCAAGACCCCGACCGCCTGCGCGGCGTGGCTGGTCGAGCGGGTGCGGGCGTGGCTGACCGACCTCGACGACGTGTGGTCGTCGGTGGCCGACCGGGCGCTGGTGCGGATGGACCGGGCCGAGACCCGGGTCGATCGGGCCGCCCGGCGCGCCGTCGTCGCCAGCCGCCGCGGCCTGGATCGGGCCGACCAGCGCCACCGCGACCTGGCCGCCGAGGTCCGTCGGCGGGTACCACGGGCCCTGGACCGGGCCGACCAGCACCTGTCCCTGTCGGCCGCCCGGGTGAGCGCCTACGACCCGGCCCGGACCCTGGCCCGGGGCTGGTCGATCACCCGTGACGGCGACGGTCGGCTGGTCCGGGGGCCCGACGACGCCCCGGCGGGCACGCGCCTGCACACGACGGTGGCCCGCGGCGAGGTGACCAGCGTGGTGGAGGAGCCTTGAGCACGCCCGACGAGCCGACCTACGCCGAGGCGCTGGCCGAGCTCGAGTCGATCCTGGACGAGTTGGACGACGATCGGTTGGACGTGGACGCGCTGGCCGAGCGGGTCGAGCGCGCCGCTCACCTCGTCCAGCTGTGCCGCGAGCGGGTGGCCGGCGCCCGCCTGGCCGTCGAGGAGGTCGTGACCGACCTCGACGGCGCCCCGGACTGAATCCTCGACTTCGGGTACCACTCGGCGCGGTCACGCGACTACACTCCGAAGTCGCGTGATCCTGCGACAGACCCCCGTGGACGGCACCCGGGTGTCCGGGGGTCCGTTCGCGCTCAAGTCCCGGTTCACCGCCGAGCTGATCGCCCGCATCGGCGACGGCTTCCAGATCGCCTACGTCGACCCGGGCTTCCTCAGCTTCTTCGGCTACGTCGACGCCGAGGGCGACGACGAGGAGATCCTCCGCCGCCTCGAGGCCGGCGTCGACGTGGACGACGACCTGCTGCTCCGCTGGCACGAGCTGGTCACCCGGCCCGGCGCCACCGACGTCCTGGAGGTCCGGCTGTGCACGGCGGACGGTACGTACCGGTGGGCGCGCATGGACATCGAGAACCGCCTGGACGACGCCGACGACCCCCACCTCAGCGTCGACGCCCTGGACGTGACCGAGACCCGGGCGGCCGAGGGCCGGTTCCGGGCGTTGTCCGAGAACAGCCTGGACGTGGTGGCGGTCATCGACCCGGACCTCACCATCCGGTGGGTCACGGACAACGTCAGCCGGGTCCTCGGCCACGATCCCCTCGCGCTGGCCGGCACGAACCTCCTGCCCCTCGTCCACCCCGGTGACCGGGCCGATGCCAGCCTCCGGGTCCGGGCCGTCGTGGGCACCGGCGAGCCGGGCGAGCTGGCCGAGATCCGCTGCGCCAGGGCCGACGGTGGCTGGCACCAGGTCGAGTTGCTGGCCAGCGACCTCTCGCACGACGAGGACGTCGGCGGCATCGCCGTCACCCTCCGCGACATCAGCCGCCGCCTCGAGGTCGACCACGCCAACGCCCGCCTGACCGGGATCATCGAGGCCACGAGCGACCTGGTCGTGATGACCGACCCCGAGGGCCACCCGCTCTACATGAACCGGGCGGCTCAGGAGTTCTACCGACTGGTCGACGTCGACGTCATCCGGTCGGACCTCGAGGCCCGCATCCCGCCGTGGGTCATCGCCAAGTTCCACCGCGAGATCCACGGCGTCCTGCGCACCGAGGGGATCTGGACCGGCGAGCTGGCCCTGATCCGGGACGGGATCGAGGTCCCCGTCGCCATGCAGTGCCTGGCCCACCGAGGCGTGGACGGTCGCATCGGCTGGTTGTCGATGGTCGCCCGCGACATCAGCGAGCGCCGCGGCTTCGAGCGCCGCCTCGAAGAGCAGGCCACGCACGACCCGCTCACCGACCTGCCCAACCGCACGCTGCTCATGGACCGGCTGCGGATGGCACTGTCCCGGACCCGGCGGACGAAGACGGGCGTCGCCGTCCTGTTCTGCGACCTCGACCACTTCAAGGTGGTCAACGACAGCCTCGGCCACAGCATCGGCGACCGCCTGCTGGTCGAGACCGCCGGCCGACTGATCGAGGCCCTCCGCCCCGGCGACACCGTGGCCCGCTTCGGCGGCGACGAGTTCGTCGTGCTGTGCGAGGACCTGACCGAACAGGCCGACGCCCAGCTGGTGGCCGACCGGGTCCGGTCGCTCGTCGACCGCTGCTACGAGCTGGACGACGCCGAGATCTTCATGACGGTGAGCACGGGCATCGCCTACACCGAGGACCCCGACGCCACCCCCGAGGACCTGATCCGCGACGCCGACGCCGCCATGTACCAGGCGAAGGGCGGCGGCCGGGCCCGGGCGGTCATGTTCGACCAGCGCATGCGCGAGGCCGCCGTGCACCGCATGGCCACCGAGAACGCCCTGCACCGGGCGCTCGACCGCCACGAGCTGCGGGTCCACTACCAGCCCGAGATCGACCTGCGCACCGGCACGATCGTCGGCGTCGAGGCCCTGCTCCGCTGGGAGCACCCGCAGCGGGGCCTGCTCGGACCCGACGAGTTCATCCGGGTCACCGAGGAGACCGGCCTGATCGTGCCCATCGGCCGCTGGGTGCTGGAGCAGGCCTGCCGCCAGCTCGGGCGCTGGCAGGCCGAGTACCCGCTCGCCGCCGACGACCTCTTCGTCAGCGTGAACCTGTCGGCCCGCCAGCTCGGCCGCCGGGCCCTGATCGCCGAAGTGGCCCAGGTGCTCGACGACACCGGCCTCGACCCCGCCCGGGTCCACTTCGAGATCACCGAGAGCGTCCTGATGGACGACGTCGAGCGGTCGAGCGAGCAGCTCCATCAGCTCCACGACCTGGGCGTGTGCCTGATCGTCGACGACTTCGGCACCGGTTACTCGAGCCTCAGCTACCTGTCCCGCTTCCCCGTGGACCTGCTGAAGGTGGACCGCTCGTTCGTGCGGGGCCTCGGTCTGGACCCGGCTGACACCGCCATCGTGCGGGCCGTGATCACCCTCGCCCACAACCTCGGCCTCCGGGCCGTCGGCGAAGGCGTCGAGCGCTCTGAGCACCTCGACGCGCTGCGCGCCCTGGGCTGCGACCTCGCCCAGGGATTCCTCCTCGGACGGCCCCAGTCGGGACCGGCGATCGGGGAGCTCTTGTCCACCGGACGGCGTCAGGCGGTACCGGTGACCTGACCGCCACCGGACCCGAATCGGGATCCCGTCCGCGCGAGCAGCGGACTCCTAGTCTCGTGCGCACCTTCATGCGCTTCCTCTCTCGCCACGGCCGGCGGGCGGCACGGCCACGCGCCGTGAGCGCCTTCCCACTCGCCCCGCAGTTCGCGGGCGAAGTCCAGCTGGTCCTCGACGGCAACGGGCGCATCGTCTTCGCCAGCCAGTCGATCGACGCCACCCTCGGTCGGGACGCCGTCGCCACCACCGGCGACCGCCTCGAGGACCTCATCCACCCCCACGACGCCGCCGAGTTCCGCCGCGCCTGGGAGGCCGTCGAGGCCGTCCACGACGCCGCCGAGGACACCGAGCTGCGCTTCCTGCACGCCGACGGCTCGTTCCGGGAGTGCGAGGTGCGGATCCGGGACCGCCTGGACTCCTGGACCCTCGCCGGCGTGGTCGTCGTGCTCCACGACGTCAGCGAGCAGCGACGGGCCGAGCGAAACCTCGAGCGCGCCACCGGCCGGTTGCGGGCCCTCGCCGGCGACCTGTCCGAGGTGATCCTCACCGTCGACGAGGTGCTCCAGGTCGAGGGCATCGGGGCGAACGTGGAGAGCACCTACGGGTGGAGCCGGACCGAGCTGGTCGGCCAGAGCGTGGTCGACCTCGTCCACCCGGCCGACCGGTTCTCGACGCTGGTGGCGCTGGAGGAGGTGCTGGCCGGCGGGCGTCGCGAGCAGATCGTCGCCCGGGTGCGCCACGCCAAGGGCCACTGGGTGCCGTCCGAGATCGAGGTCAACGACCTGCGCAGCAACGCCCTGGTCAGCGCCATCGGCATCACGCTGCGCGACATCACCAAGCGGGTGCTCGCCGAGCGGGAGCGGGACCGGCTCAACGACATCATGTGGGCCACCCCGGACATCGTCACGATGGTCGGTCGGGACGGACGCCTGCTCTACGCCAACATCGCCGCCGTCGACTTCCTGGGCCCCCAGCGTGACGGGCACGAGCCCCGGGCCGAGATGCCCGAGTGGGCCATGGAGCGCTACCGGACCGAGGCCCTGCCTGCCCTCCGGGCGACGGGCACGTGGACCGGCGAGCTCGCCCTGATGAGGGACGGGCGGGAGCTGCCGCTGTCCTGCGTGCTGGTCGCCCACCGGGACGACGAAGGCCGCATCTCCAGCGTGTCGGCCATCAGCCGGGACATCTCCGACACCAAGCTGTTCGAGGAGCGCCTCCGCCACCAGGCCACCCACGACGACCTGACCGGCCTGCCCAACCGGGTCCTGCTCATGGACCGACTGGAGATGGCGCTGGCCCGCACCGCCCGCCTGGACACGGGCGTGGCCGTGTTGTTCTGCGACGTCGACCGCTTCAAGGTGGTGAACGACAGCCTGGGCCACGCCATCGGCGACGACCTGCTGAAGGAGGTGGCCGAGCGCCTGGCCCACGCCGTCCGGCCCGGCGACACCGTGGCCCGTTTCGGCGGCGACGAGTTCGTGCTCCTCTGCTCGGACCTCAGCTCGCCCCGGGACGCCGTCGTGCTGGCCGACCGCATCCAGGCCGCCGTCGGCGAGCCGATCGTGTTCGACGACGCCGAGCTGGTCGTCACGCTGAGCATCGGCATCGCCTACGACGAACGGGGGGTCAGCCAGCCCAACGCGCTCGTGCGGGACGCCGACGCCGCCATGTACCGGGCCAAGTCCCGGGGTCGGGCCCGGGCCGAGGTCTTCGACGACGCCCTGCGCCGCCGTGCCCTGGATCGCCTCGACACCGAGTCGGGCCTGCGCCGGGCCATCGACGAGGGCCGCCTCGTCGTCCACTACCAGCCGGTGATCGACCTCCGGGACGACAAGGTGTCGGGCTTCGAGGCGCTCATGCGCTGGGACCACCCCGACCGCGGCCTGCTGGTCCCCGGCGAGTTCATGGAGGTGGCCGAGGAGACCGGGCTGATCGTGCCGCTCGGCCGTCACCTGTTCGCCGAGGCCTGCCAGCAGACCGTCGAGTGGCAGCGCTCGCCGGGGCGCGACGGGCTGAGCGTCTTCGTGAACTTCTCCGCCGCCCAGCTGCGCCACGAGGCCGTCGTGCAGGATGTCGCCGTCGTGCTGGAGGAGACCGGCATCGACCCCGGCTGCGTGCAGGCCGAGGTGACCGAGCACGCGCTGCTCGACGACGAGGACATCGCCGTCGCCCAGATCGCGGCGCTGAAGGACCTCGGCCTGAAGATCGTCATCGACGACTTCGGCACCGGCTACTCGAGCCTCAGCTACCTGCAGCGCTTCCCCGTCGATCTCTTGAAGGTGGACCGCAGCTTCGTGTCCGGCGTGACCCACGGTCAGGGCGATGCCGCCATCGTGCGGGGCGTCATCGACCTCGCCCACCGGCTGGGGCTGGGCGCCGTGGCCGAGGGCGTCGAGTCGACCGAGCAGGTGGACATGTTGCGCGAGCTCGGCTGCGAGCGGGCCCAGGGCTACCTGCTGGGCCGGCCCGCCACCGCGCCGGCCCAGACCGCGTTCCTGGCCGGGCGGGCGACGGCCGGCGGCGACATCGGCTTCGGCCCCGTCGACCGCGACGCCGGAGCGGGCGCCGCCTGAGCCTCAGGCCTGGGCGGGGTTGAGCGCCTTGGTCTCCGGGTGACCGTTCGTCGAGGTCAGCTTCGGCGCGATCTCGGTCGGCGGCACCGGCCGGGAGAAGTAGAAGCCCTGACCCAGGCCGCAGCCCAGGTTCTGGAGCAGGTGCCACTCGGTCTCCGTCTCGATGCCCTCGGCGACGACGTCGACGTCGAGCCGGGTCGCCAGGTCGATGATGGCTCGGACGATCTCGATGTCCCGCTCCCGCGACGACGACCCGTCGCCCATGGCCTGGACGAACGCCCGGTCGATCTTCAGCCGGTCGAACGGATAGCGGCGGAGGTACGAGAGTGAGGAGTAGCCCGTCCCGAAGTCGTCGACCGCCAGGGACACCCCGACGTCGTGGATCTGGCGCAGGCGCTCCATGGTGAACTCGGTCTCGTCGATCAGGAGGGACTCGGTGACCTCGATGCACATCCGGTCCGGCTGGATCGTGTAGCTGGTGAGCGCGTCGGTGAGGTCGCTGATCAGGTTGGCGTCGCTGAGCTGACGGGCGGACAGGTTCACGCTCATGTCCGGCGCGGGGATGCCGGCGGCGTCCCACTCGGCCATCTGCCGGCAGGCCTCGCGGAGGACCCAGCGCCCCAGCGGCACGATGAGCCCGGTCTGCTCGGCCAGCTCGATGAACACGCCGGGCCCGAGCGTCCCCCGGGTCGGGTGCTCCCAGCGCACGAGGGCCTCGAGCCCGAGGATGTCCTCGGTCTCCAGGTCCATGATCGGCTGGTAGAGGAGGAAGAGCTCGCCGGTGTCGATCGCCGAGCGGAGGTCCGTCGACAGCTCGAGGCGGTCCATGGCCGTCTCCTGCAGCGAGGACTCGAACAGCTCAGCCCGGTTCTTGCCCGCCTGCTTGGCCTTGTACATGGCAGCGTCGGCGTCGCGGAGCATGGTCGTCGGCGACGGCCGGTCGCCCCACGCCACGCTGATGCCGATGCTGGCGCTGATGTGCAGCTCCCGGTCCGCCAGGTCGATCGGCTCGCTGATCGCCGTCAGCACCCGGTTCGCCAGCGCCGTCACGTCGTCGTCCGAGTAGCACTCGGTCAGCAGGACCGCGAACTCGTCGCCGCCCAACCGGGCCGCCGTGTCCCGCAGTCGCAACACGCCCCGCAGCCTGCTGGCGACCAGGTTGAGGACCTCGTCGCCTGCCGCATGCCCCAGCCCGTCGTTGATCGTCTTGAAGTCGTCGAGGTCGATGAACAGGAGCGCGATCCCCGCGATCGTGTCGTCCTGTCGGGTCTCCTCGATCTTCTTCATGAGGAGGAGGCGGTTCGCCAACCCCGTCAGCGAGTCGTGGTACGCCGCGAAGCGGAGGTCCGACTCCAGCTTGTGCGACACCGTGATGTCCCGGGCGTTGATGACCATGCCGCCGACCGCCGGGTCGTGCGACAGGTCCGTCAGCGTGGCGTCCAGGATCAGCGGATGCCCGTCGACCGACAGCGCCTGCAGCTCCATGTGCTGCGGCACCCCCTTGCCCGTCACGTCCCCCGCGATCCGGATCGTGACCACGTTCCGCTGCTCCGGCGCGATGAACTCCAGCGCCGACATCCCGATCAGCTCGTCCGCCGGCACCCCGAGAAGCCCCATCGACGACGGAGACACGTAGATGAACCGACCCACGTCATCCAGCACTGCGACAAGGTCGGACGAGTGCTGCACCAGCGCCTTGA
>CAVSIG010000004.1:0-1268859 GCA_963728005.1 uncultured Microthrixaceae bacterium | reverse complement strand
ACACTATGTAACCGCCCGACCCGGACCCTCGTCGCAGCGTCCCAGATCGCCGGTCCCCAGACGTCTGCGACGTGTCGGATTCGACGGGTGCTGTGATCGTGGTCTGTTGCGTCAGCGTCGAGCGTAGGAGCGCTCCCAGCCGCTCACCGAGCACGAGCGAGGCGGATCGTCCGCCCAGACGCGAGCTGACGTCTTGCATCGTCAACCGCGGGATGGTCGATCCGCCAGGTGATGCAGGTTGTGTCGACCACGCGAGCAGGCTCTGGCCACGAACCGTCGACCTTCCAAATGACTGTTGCCGCGCCGGTCACGTTCGACCACTGGTCTGCCGTCATGGTTGGGTAGAGGTCGACGTCGATCTGGGCGCCCGGCGGGATCGTGAACTCCTCGGCCGTTACCCGGAAGATCGTCGAGCCGTTTGGGGACCACTCGGGCATCCCGCCGCCGTCGACCGTCCACCGGACGTACGCGGTCGCCGCTCCGTCGTTGCTGAGACGAGTGACGGTGTGGCACGCGAACCGGTCGTCGAAGGCCCTGGGCTGGATTGGCTCGCCCGGCGCGCACTCGATCCACTCACGCTGAGGCGGCGAGGCAAGCTGCCCGAGGACGTTCCTCTTCATCGGGGCCCAGCCGACGTTGCCAACCGACATGGCCAGTCTTGGGTTCGAGGCGTCGAGCAGCATTCGGCGCGTCGTCCTCCGTGAGCGCCAGGTCGCGTACGCCGCTACCGCTGCTGCGAGGAATGCCAGCGCCGCGGTAGCGCCGTGGGATTCCCGAAGAGCTGCTCGACCCAGCTCGTGGAGGACGTCATCGACGACCATTCTCGCGTCACGGCTACGTCACCATGTGAACTCCGAGTAGGTGTCCAACGGAGGCGGATGAGCCCAGACGGTGCCTCCGGCACCGGATCGACCGGGTGCGCGAACGGGTGGATCAGCGCCGCCGACTCGCCCCAGAACGCCGGGACGGCAGCAGCAGGTCGAGTCGACGGCGCCGCGTTATGTCGATGCGCCGCTGTCGTCATCGCTGCATGCTGCGGTCGTGGAGAAGCCATCTCGATCGGTCGTTGTTTGTGGCACTCAACGCAGTGGGACCACGTTGCTGTCCTGGGCACTCGCCGATACCGACGTGCTTGGGCGACCGGGCGAGTACTTCCTCGATGGCGACCCGAGCCAGTTCGCGCCGGGCTGGACGTTCTGGGAGGACGGTCCGCTCGCCAAAGAGCACGGCGTGTCGGATCGCCGCCGTTACCTCGAACTGGTCTACCGCGTTCCCACGACGCCGAATGGCGTGTTCGGGCTGAAGCTCATGTGGAACAACCTGCCGTGGGTCACCGAGCGGTTCAATGCGCTCCCCGAGTTCGCTGGCACTAGCGTCGCTGAGTGGTTTCCGCTGGTGTTCCCGGACCTGCGGCCGGTACACATCGTGCGCCGCGAACGTGCCGGCGCCAGGCGATCTCGTGGTTGAAGGCCGCGCAAGACGGTGTTTGGGTCGTCAGCGATGAGCAGCCAGCTCACCCGGTGGCTAGACCTGAGTACGAATTCGAAGTCCTTGTCGGGATGCAACGCCTGATCGTCGAAGGCAAAACGGTTGGCGGCGGCTGTTCCAAGAGATCGGGGTGAACAGCTGCGAGATCGTCTACGAGGATCTCGCAACCCCGGACGGCTACGAGGCGACGGTCCAGCGCGTGGCCGAGCACGTCGGCGTCAACGTCCGTGACATCACCATCCCGCCCCCGCGCAGCCATCGCCAAGCGGATGGAACCAACGACGAATGGTTCGAGCGATACCTCGCCGATGAGCAAGCTCGTCGAGGTGCGTCCTAACGCCGGTTCCGGGTCGTGCCTCGGTAGGGGTGTTGGCGTGCGGACGATGATCGCACCCTGCATCCTTGGCCGTATGGCTAGCGCGGTGGCACCGTGAAGCACTGGAGCGAGATGGCCTCACGGTGGCACGAGGACTACGAACGCGGTCGCCCCGGCTACCCAGCCTCGGCCGTACGTATTCTCGACGGCCCCGGGCGCGAAGCGCGTGCTCGAACTCGGCGCGGGAACCGGCAAGCTCACCCGCCTTCTCGTACAGGACTACGCCGAAGTCGTCGCTGTCGAACCGGACCCGGGGATGCGGCGCTGGTTGGCCGCAATCTGTCCAGAAGTGGCTCTGATCGGTGGCACGGCGGAAGCGATTCCCCTCGCCGATCGCTCAGTCGACCGCGGTGTTCAGCGCAGAAGCGTTCCATTGGTTTGCGCACGATCGTGCTCTGGCCGAGATCGCTCGAGTGCTGCGGCCCATGGGCGAGCTCGCCCTGCGCTGGAACCGGCCGGCTGGACGCATCGAGCCGCCGATCGCCGCCGTAGAGCGACTCCTGGAGCCGCTGTGGCCCGAGGACATCGAGATGCCGCTCGATCTCGACACCCGTCGTTTCCCGTATGCGCGCGACTGGCCGAGTGCGTTCGCCAGCTCAGCGTTCGAGCCGTTGCGGGAGATGACGTTTCCGAACTCCCACGTGGTCGACCGCGATGGGCTGGTCGTGTACTTCGGCTCGATGGGCTGGATCAGCTCGCTGCCCGACGACGAGCGCTCGAGTCTCCTCGACGAGGTGAGGTCAGAGCTGGAGGCCGCTTCGTATGAGCTGCCGTTCGAAACCTACGTGTACTCGACGCGGCTTCGGCAGTCCATCTGATCCCTCGCCCCACCGCTGCGGGCTCATTGCGGTACGGGTGTCGCGTCGCTCGCCCCGTCGAGCTGCCTGCGCGTTCACCACGAACCGGCCACCGCGAAGACCACCGTCACGCTCAGCGCCACCACTTCAACCATCAGCGTGTCGTCCCGTACCAGTCAGTCTCGCGGAATTTTCGCGGAGTGCGGGCTACCGCCCGACCTACCGGTCCGGCGCAACTCGTGACCAGGGGAAACGTGGTGGAGACGATGGGACTCGAACCCACGACCCCCTGCTTGCAAAGCAGGTGCTCTAGCCAGCTGAGCTACGTCCCCGCGGGCCTCTGACCCTACCGGGGTAGGTCAACTGACCCCGGGGAGTTCGCTGTGGCCGCCGAACTGCGCGCGCTGGGCGGAGAGGACCCTGTTGGCGAACTCGTCGCGGTCGCGGGAGGTGAAGCGCTCGAAGAGGGCGCTCGTCAGGACGGGGGCGGGGACGCCGATCTCGATGGCAGCTTCGCAGGTCCACCTTCCCTCTCCGGAGTCGGAGACCCGGCCCTCGAAGGTGGACAGGGTGGGGTCAGCCTGGAGGGCGTTCGCCGTGAGGTCGACCAGCCAGGACCGGATGACCGTGCCGCGGCGCCAGACCTCGACGACCTCGGCGAGGTCGAACTGGTACTGGTACTCCTCGGGGTTGCGCATGGGAGCGGTCTCGGCGTTGTGCTCCTGGTCGGAGAGTCCGATGCCGGCGGAGGCGAGGATGTTCAGCCCCTCGGCGTACGAGGCCATCAGGCCGTATTCGATCCCGTTGTGGACCATCTTGACGAAGTGGCCGGCACCGGCGGGTCCGCAGTGCAGGAAGCCCTCCTCGGACGTACTGGGGTCTCCCTCGCGACCGACGGTGCGCGCCAGGACCGTGCCGGGGCCGGGGGCGAGGGAGCGGAAGACGGGCTCGAGGCGACGAACGGGCTCCTCCTCGCCGCCGATCATCAGGGCGTAGCCGTTCTCCAGGCCCCACACGCCGCCGCTGACTCCGACGTCGACGTAGTGGATGCCTCGCTCGGCCAGCTCGGCGGCTCGCCGGAGGTCGTCCTTGTGGTTGGAGTTCCCGCCGTCGATGACGGTGTCGCCCGGCTCGAGGTGGGGGACCAGCTCGGCGATGACGTCGTCGACGACGCCCGCCGGGACCATCAGCCAGACCGACCTGGGCGCGGCCATCGCGGCAGCCAGCTCGGCGAACGACCCGGTGCCGGTGATCCCGTCGGACTCGGCGACGAGCGCCGTGACGTCCGCCGCGCTCCGTGAGGTGACCACGCACTCGTGGCCGTCACGCACGAGGCGCCTGACCATGTTGGCGCCCATCCGACCGAGTCCAACCATCCCCAGCTGCATGCGGCAACGCTACGGCGGGGAGGGCACTCCTAGGCTCCGATCATGTCCACACGGATCGACCGCACCGCCGAGTGGGCCGCCCTCGACGAGCACCGCGCCACGCTCACGGACACCGACCTCCGCCGCCTCTTCGCCGACGACCCGAGTCGGGGCCAGGAGCTCGTCGTCGAGGTCGGGGACCTCTACATCGACTGGTCGAAGCACCGGGTCACCCGGGACACGATCTCGCTGCTCGCCGCGCTCGCCCGCGCCGCCGGCGTCGAGGAGCTCCGGGATGCGATGTTCGCCGGTGAGCACATCAACGTCACCGAGAACCGGGCCGTCCTCCACGTCGCGCTGCGAGCACCCGAGGGCACGGTGATCACCGACGAGGGCGACGACGTCGTCCCCGAGGTCCACGAGGTTCTCGACCGCATGGGCCGGTTCGCCGACGACGTGCGCTCCGGCGCCCGCACCGGAGCCACCGGCAAGCAGCTGACCACCGTCGTCAACATCGGGATCGGCGGCTCCGACCTCGGGCCGGCCATGGCGGCGATCGCCCTCGACGCCTTCGTCGACCGTGACATCGAGCTGCGCTTCGTCTCGAACGTCGACGGCGCCGACATCCACGCGAAGCTCCGCGGCCTCGATCCGGCCGAGACCCTCGTCATCGTCGCCTCGAAGACCTTCACGACCCTCGAGACGATGACCAACGCCCGCACCGCCCGCGCCTGGCTGGTCGATGCCCTCGGCGAGGACGCCGTCCAGCACCACTTCGTCGCCGTGTCGACCAACGCCGACGAGGTGACCGCCTTCGGCATCGACGTCGAGAACATGTTCGGCTTCTGGGACTGGGTCGGCGGGCGCTACTCGCTCGACTCGGCCATCGGGCTCTCGGTGATGATCGGCATCGGACCGGCCGGCTTCCGGGAGCTGCTCGACGGCTTCCACCTGGTCGACGAGCACTTCCGCACGGCCTCAGTCGAGCGGAACGCGCCGATGCTCCTCGGCCTGCTCGGCGTCTGGTACTCGAACTTCTGGGGCGCCGAGACCCACGCCGTCCTCCCGTACAGCCAGGAGCTGGCCCGCTTCCCCGCCTACCTCCAGCAACTGGACATGGAGAGCAACGGCAAGTCCGTGACCCGTGGCGGCGAGCCGGTCGGCTGGGACACCGGTCCCATCGTGTGGGGCGAGCCGGGGACGAACGGCCAACACGCCTTCTTCCAGCTCCTCCACCAGGGCACCCGGCTCGTGCCCGCCGACCTCATCGGCTTCAACCGGCCGAACCACCCGCACACCGACCAGCACGACCTGCTCATGGCGAACCTCTTCGCCCAGGCCGAGGCGTTGGCCTTCGGGCGCACGGCCGACGAGGTGCGGGCCGCCGGCGTCGACGAGGCGCTCGTCCCCCACCGCACGTTCGGAGGCGACCGGCCGACGACGACGATCCTCGCCGACCGGCTGACACCGTCGGTGCTCGGTCAGCTCGTCGCCCTCTACGAGCACAAGGTGTTCACCCAGGGGGCGATCTGGGACGTGAACTCCTTCGACCAGTGGGGCGTCGAGCTGGGCAAGTCCCTCGCTCAGGCGATCATCCCCGAGCTCCAGGCCGACGACGAGCCGGAGCCGACCCACGACCCGTCGACCAACGCGCTCATCCGTCGCTACCGCGCTCGCCGGTAGCGGCAGGCTGGGCCTTCAGGAGGCGTTGATCAGGTCGTGGACCTCGTAGAGGAGCCGTCGCATGTCGGCTCCGTCGGCGGAAGAGGCGTTGAGGCGGATCGACATCGACATGCCGCTGTTCGGAAAGGTCACCATGCTGTACGAGGTGCCGGCGATCCCTCCGCTGCGCCCATAGCTGCTGTAGGTCCGGTTCTCGACGTCGCCCGTGCACGGGCAGTACGCCACGACCGGGGTGTCGATCCCGAAGAGGAGATCGGGGCGTTCGGCCAGGTAGCGGTCGGCGGGGTAGGCCTCGGGACGGGGGGCGTGGTCCGGTCCGGGCAGGGCGCCGGTGGCGATGGCGTCGAGCGTCGTGAGCAGGTCGGCCATGCTGGTCTGGATCCCCCAGGCCGGCGCTCCCCCGGTCACGAAGGACTCGCCGTTGACGTCGGCGCCGTCGATGTCGTAGCTCGTCCCGTCGGGGTTGACCACCCTTCCCCACTCGGTGGGGGGTCGGTCGAGGGTCGTGAACGCGAGTGATCGCAGCCCGAGCGGCTCGGCCACGTAGTCGTCGACCAGCTCGTCCAGGGTCCGTCCGGTCGCCTCCTCCATGCTGTGCCCGATGATGACGGCGGGTCCCACGTCGTCCTGGTCGATCGTGGTGCCCGGGTCGCCGAAGGGCGGGATCTGCGAGAGGACCTCGATCGACTCCTCCAGCGACCACGCCCGGTCGGCTCCTGCCAAGAGGGCGTCCAGCATGGGCGTGTACGCGTCGCCCAGACCGGTCGTCCGGTTCAACACCATCTCGAGCGTGATCTCGTCGGCGTTGGGGACGGTCGGCGCCCATGTGGCGATCGGTTCGTTCAGGTCGATGCCGCCCGCCTCGGCGAGCTCCCAGACCGTCATCTCCACGACGACGCTGCTGAAGTTGCTGGCCAGGAAGGTTCCCTCGGCCTCCACCGGTTCGCCGTCGGTGTCCACCCCTGTCGTGAACACGTGCTGACGGCCATCCGGGTACTGCACGCCCATGACGGCCCCGTCGGCGACGGCGCCGGATCCGTTGACGGGGATCCCGCCGGGGGCGATCGCACTGTCGAGGACGGCCTGGGCGTCGTCCTCCCAGGGCTCCTCGGTGGTGGTTGTCGCCGTGGTGCCGTCGACGGGGGAGGTGGTCGCCGAGTCGTCGTCAGCGCCGCCTCCGCAGGCGGCGGCGGTGAGCAGCGTGGCTCCGAGCAGCGTGGTCCCGACCCAGCGACCGATGCGTTTCCTGTGGTCGTGGTTCATCAGGCGGCACTGATCAGGTCGTGGACCTCGTAGAGGACGCGGCGGAGATCGGGGTACGCGGCGTCCTGGGCGTTGAGCCGGAGGGACATCGAGATGCCGCTGTCCAGGAAGTTGATGTAGGTCAGCGAGGTGCCGGCGTGCTCTCCGCTGCGTCCATAGCTGCTGTAGGACCGGTCGTCGCCGTCTCCTGTGCAGGGGCAGTAGGCGGCGAGCGGGGTGTCGATGCCCCAGGCGAGGTCGGTGTCGGCGGCGTAGCGGTCGGGCGGGAACGCGGAGAGGCGGGGGGCCTGGTCCGGTCCGGGCAGGGCACCGGTCACGAGGGCGTCGAACGCCGTGAGCAGGTCGGCCATGCTGGCGTGGATCCCCCAGACCGGCGCTCCCCCACTCAGGAAGGCTTCGGCGTTCACGTCGGACTCGGCGGGGTCGATGTTGAAGCTCGTCCCGTCGTCGTTGACCACCCTCCCCAGTTCGGTGAGGGTCGGTTCGAGGGTGGTGAAGGCGACTGATTGCAGCTCAAGGGGCTCGGTGACGTACTCGGCGACCAGTTCGTCCAGGGGCCGTCCGGTTGCCTCCTCCAGGACGTACCCGACGATGACGCCCCGTCCGGTCTCGTCGAGGTCCAGTGTGGTTCCCGGGTCGCCCAAGGGCGGGACGTGCGAGATGATCTCGATCGACTCCTCCAGCGACCACAGCCGGTCCTCTCCCCCGAGCAGGGCGTCCTGGAGTAGTTCGTGCGAGTCGCCCACGCCGGAAGTCCGGTTCAAGAGCATCTCGAGTGTGATCACGTCGGCGTCGGGGATGGTCGGGGCCCAGGGGGCGATCGGCGCGTTCATGTCGATCTCGCCCGCCTCAGCGAGCTCGTAGACCGCCATGTCGACCACAGTGCGGGTGAAGACGGGGGCCAGGAAGATGCCGTCCGCCTCCACCGGCGTGCCGTCGGTGTCCACCCCGGTCGTGAAGATGTGCTGACGGCCGTCGGGGAACTGCACGCCCATGACCGCCCCCTCCGCGACGGCGCCGGCCCCGTTGACGGGGATCCCGCCAGGGGCGATCGCGGCGTCGAGGACCGCTTGGGCGTCGTCCTCCCAGGCTTCTTCGGCGGGAACGGTGGTCGTGGTGTCGTCGACCGGGGACGCCGCCGCGTCGTCATCAGCGCCACCGTCTCCGCACGCGACGGCGGTGGCGACCAGTGCGCCACCGAGCAAGGTGGCTCGGACCCGGCGACCGATGCGGTTCCTGTGGTGGTGGTTCATGAGGCGGCGTTGATCAGGTCGTGGACCTCGTAGAGGGCCCGGCGCATGTCGGGGCCCTCGGCGGCCGCAGCGTTGAGGCGGAGCGACATCGAGATGCCGCTGTCCGGGAAGTTCACGTAGGTCAGCGAGGTGCCGGCGAGTGCTGAGCTCCGCCCGTAGCTGCTGTGGGAGCGGTCCTCGGCGTCGCCCGTGCACGGGCAATACGCCACGAGCGGCGTGTCGACTCCGAGGGTGAGGCCGGCGTCGGGCAGGTGGCGGTCGGGCGGGTACGCCGAGGAGCGGGGGGCCTGCTCTGGTCCGGGCAGCGCGCCGGTCACGAGGGCGTCGAACGCCGTCAACAGGTCAGCGATGTCGGACTGAATCCCCCACGCCGGCGCTCCCCCGGTCACCCAGGCCTCGGCATTGAGGTCGGCGTCGGCGATGTCGAGGGTCAAGTCGGGGTCGACCACCCTCCCCCCTTCGGTGGGAGGCCGGTCCAGGGTGGTGAAGGCGAGGGCTTCCAGCCCGAGGGGCTCCGTGACGTACTCGGCGACCAGCTCGTCCAGAGGCCGACCGGTCGCCTCCTCCAGGACGTACCCGATGATGACGCCCGGTCCGGCGTCGCCGGAGAGGGTCGTGGCGCCCGGAGCGGCCAAGGGCGGGACCCGCGAGATGACCTCGATCGACTCCTCCAGCGACCACACCCGGTCCTTTCCCCCCAGCAGGGCGTCACCGAGCTCGTCGATCGAATCGCCCACGCCCGACGTCACGTTCATGAGCATCTCGAGCGTGATCTCATCGGCGTTGGGGATCGTCGGCGCCCAGCGGGCGATCGGCGCGTTCAGGTCGATCTCGCCCGCCTCGGCGAGTTCCCAGAGCGCCATCTCGACCACGGTGCGTGTGAGGTACCCGACCAGGAAGGTGCCGTCGGCCTCCACCGGCGTGCCGTCGGTGTCCATCCCGGTGGTGAAGACGTGCTGACGGCCGTCGGGGAGCCGCACCCCCATGACCGCACCGTCGGCGACGGCGCCGGCGGCGTTTACGGCGAGTCCACCGGGGGCGATCGCACTGTCGAGGATGGCTTGAGCGTCATCCTCCCAGGGCTCCTCGGACACGGTTGTCGCCGTGGCGTCATCGACGGGGGAGGTCGTCGCCGCCTCGTCGTTCTCAGCCCCGCCTCCGCAGGCCACAGCGGTGGCGACCACGGCGGCGCCGAGCAGCGTGGCCCGGGCCCGGCGACCGAGGCGGTTCCTGTGGTGGTTCATGAGGCGGCGTTGATCAGGTCGTGGACCTCGTAGAGGACGCTCCGCAAGCCGGGTCCGTTGCCGGTCTCGGCGTTGAGGCGGAGCGACATCGAGATGCCGCTGTCCGGGAAGTTGACGATGGTCAGCGCGGTGCCGGCGATGCCTGTGCTGCGCCCGTAGCTGCTGTGGGTGCGGTTGTCGGCGTCGCCCGTGCAGGGGCAGTACGCCACGAGCGGCGTGCCGACCCCGAAGGTGACGCCGCGGTCGGCGTCGTAGTGGTCGGGCGGGTACGCCGAGGGGCGGGGGACCTGGTCCGGTCCGGGCAGCGCGCCGGTCACGAGGGCGTCGAACGCCGTGAGCAGGTCGGCCATGTCGGACTGGATCCCCCAGGCCGGCGCTGCCCCCGTCACGGACGCCTCGGCGTTGACGTCGCCGTCGGCGGGGTCGATGCTCGACCCGTCGGCGTAGACCACCCTCCCCCCTTCGGTGGGAGGCCGGTCGAGGGTCGTGAAGGCGACGGTTTCCAGCCCGAGGGGCTCCGTGACGTACTCGGCGACCAGCTCGTCCAGGGGCCGGCCGGTCGCCTCCTCCAGGACGTACCCGATGATGACGCCCGGTCCGACCTCGCCGGAGTCGACCGCAGCTCCCGGAGCAGCCACGGGCGTGAGTTGCGAGATGACCTCGATCGACTCCTCCAGCGACCACACCCGGTCCGGTCCCTCCGATCAGGGCGTCCTCGAGCAGATCGATCGGGTCGCCGACGCCGGACGTCCAGTTCAAGAGCATCTCGAGCGTCATCTGGTCGGCATTCGGGATGGTCGGAGCCCAACGGGCGATCGGCTCGTTCAGGTCGATCTCGCCCGCTTCGGCGAGCTCCCAGACCGCCATCTCGACCACGGTGCGGGTGACGTAACCGACCATGAAGCGGCCGTCGGCCTCCACCGGCGTGCCGTCCGTGTCCATCCCGGTCGTGAAGACGAATTGACGGCCGTCCGGGAGCTGCACGCCCATGACCGCCCCGTCGGCGACGGCGCCGTCCCCGTTGACGGCGATGCCGCCGGGGGCGATCGCACTGTCGAGGACCGCCTGGGCGTCATCCTCCCAGGGCTCCTCCGCAGGCGTGACCGTGCCGTCGTCGACCGAGGAGCTGGTCGCCGTGTCGTCGTCAGCACCTCCGCAGCCGACGGCGGTGGCGACGAGTGCGGCGCCGAGCAGCGCGGCCCGGACTCGGCGACCGATGCGGTTCTCGAGGTGGTGGCTCATGACGTGGCGTTGATCAGGTCGTGGACCTCGTAGAGGGGCCGCCGCATGTCGACCCCCTCGGCGGCGCCGGCGTTGAGCCGGAGCGACATCGAGATGCCCGTGGCCGGGAAGTTGATGTAGGTCAGCGAGGTGCCGGCGATCTCTCCGGCGCGCCCGTAGCTGCTGTACGTCCGGTCGTCGTCTTCGCCGGTGCATGGGCAGTAGGCATTGAGCGGAGTACCGATCCCGTACGTGACGTAGAACTCGGAGTTGTAGCGGTCCGGCGGGAAGGCTGAGGGGCGGGGGGCCTGGTCCGGACCGGGCACGGCGCCGCTCACGAGGGCGTCGAACGCCGTCAGCAGGTCGGCCATGTCGGACAGAACCCCCCAGGCCGGCGCTCCCCCCGTCACATACGCCTCGCCGTTGAGGTTGTCGTCGTCGATGCTGTAACTCGACCCGTCGGGGTTGATCACACGCCCGTATTCGGTGGGGACCCGGTCGGTGGTCGTGAAGGCCAGTGCGTGCAGCCCGAGGGGATCGATGACGTACTCGGCGACCAGCTCGTCCAGGGGTCGCCCGGTCTCCTCCTCCAGGACGTACCCGATGATGACGGCGGGCCCGTGGTCCGCCAGGTCGATGACGGTGCCCGGGTCACCCAAGGGCGGGACCTGCGAGATGACCTCGATCGACTCCTCCAGCGACCAGGCGCGGTCCTGTCCCGCCAGCAGGGCTTCCTGGAGCTCTTCGTGCGACTCGCCCACGCCCGACGTCCGGTTCAGGAGCATCTCGAGGGTGATCTGGTCGGCGTTGGGAATGGTCGGTGCCCAGGGAGCGATCGGTGCGTTCAGGTCGATCTCGCCCGCCTCGGCAAGCTCCCAGACCGTCATGTCGAGCACGGTGCGGGTGAGGGGGACGGCGATGAACGTGCCGTCAGCCTCCACCGGTGTGCCGTCCGTGTCGGCCCCCGTGGTGAAGACGTATTGACGGCCGTCGGGCAGTTGCACTCCCATGACCGCCCCGTCGGCGACGGCGCCGACGGCGTTGACGGGGATCCCGCCGGGGGCGATCGCACTGTCGAGGACCGCTTGGGCGTCCGATTCCCAGGGCTCGTCCGCAGGTGTGACCGTGCTGTCCTCGGTCGGCGAGGTGGTCGCCGCGTCGTCGTCAGCGCCGCCGTTCCCGCAGGCGACGGCGGTCGTGACCACAACAGCGCCGAGCAGTGCTGCTCGGACCCGGCGACCGATGCGCTTCTCGAGGTCGCGTCTCATGACGAGGCGTTGATCAGGTCGTGGACCTCGTAGAGGACGCTCCGCAAGGCGGGTCCGTCGCCAGTCCCGGCGTTGAGGCGGAGCGACATCGAGATGCCGCTGTCCGGGAAGTTCACGTAGGTCAGCGCCGTGCCGGAGACGTTTCCGGATCGCCCGTAGCTGCTATGCGTCCGGTCGTCGTCGTCGCCCGTGCAGGGGCAGTACGCGACGAGCGGGGTGTCGACACCGATGGTGGCGCCGCGGTCGGCGACGTAGCGGTCGGGCGGGAAGGCCGAGGGGCGAGGGGCCTGGTCCGGTCCGGGCAGCGCGCCGGTCACGAGGGCGTCGAACGCCGTGAGCAGGTCGGCCATGTCGGTCTGGATCCCCCAGGCCGGCGCTCCGCCGGTCAGCCAGGCCTCGGCATTGAGGTCGGCGTCGTCGATGCTGAAGCTCGACCCATCGGAGTTGACCACCCTCCCCCCTTCGGTAGGAGGCCGGTCGAGGGTCGTGAAGCCGAGGGCTTCCAGCCCAAGCGGCTCGGCGACGTACTCGGCGACCAACTCGTCCAGGCGCCGGCCGGTCGCCTCCTCCAGGACGTACCCGACGATGACACCCGGTCCGGTCTCGCCGAGGTCGATCGTGGCGCCCGGAGCGGCCTCCGGCGGGACCTGCGAGATGACCTCGATCGCCTCCTCCAGCGACCACTCCCGGTCGGGTCCTCCCGCCAGCAGGGCGTCCTCGAGGGCGACGTTTGAGTCGCCCAGGCCGGACGTCCGGTTCAACACCATGTCGACCGTGATCTCGTCGGCGTTGGGGATGGTCGGTGCCCAGGTGGCGATCGGCGCGTTCAGATCGAGGTCGGCCGCGTCCACGAGCTCCCATGCCGTCATCTCGACCACGGTGCGGGTCAGGTAAGCGGCCAGGAAGGTGCCGTCAGCCTCCACGGGGGTGCCGTCGGTGTCGGCCCCCGTCGTGAAGACGTATTGACGGCCGTCGGGCAGTTGCACACCCATGACCGCCCCGTCGGCCACCGCGCCGACCGCGTTGACGGGGATCCCGCCGGGGGCGATCGCACTGTCGAGGACCGCCTGGGCGTCCGACTCCCAGGGCTCCTCGGCCGTGGTCGTGGCCGTGGTGTCGTCGACGGGGGAGCCGGTCGCTACGTCGTCATCGCCGCCATCTCCGCAGGCGACGGCGGTGCTGACCACAACAGCGCCGAGCAGCGCGGCTCGGACCCGGCGACCGGCGCGGTTCCCGAGGTGGTGATCCATGGCCCCGTTGTCCCCCTTCCCGGTATCGACCATGCGGCCCGCCGGTATCAGCCGGGTATCAACGGGAGGTCCTCACATTGACCGTAACCCAGCCACCCCTGATACTGCGGCCGGTGCGCCTCCGCCTGCTCGGGTCCCTGGAGGTGGACGGTGAGCCGGGTCCGGGCGGGCGCCGGGACCGGACGGTGCTCGTGCAGCTGGCCCTGGCGGCCGGCACCGTGGTCACGGTCGACGAGCTGTCGGGAGCGCTCTGGGGCGATGAGATCCCCGCCTCGGCGGCCAAGGTCGTCCAGGGGTGTGTCGTACGGCTGCGCAAGCTTCTCGGGGCCGACGCCGTCGAGACGGTCGCCGGCGGCTACCGCCTGCGCATCCTCCGGGACCAGATCGACGTCCACCGCTTCGCCCAGCTGGTCGAACGGGCCCACGAGGTCGGCGCCACCGGCGATCCCGAGCGGTCGGTCCACCTGGTCGGCGACGCACTCGCCCTCTGGCGGGAGAACACGCTCGTCGAGCTGGATGCGGCCGGTGTCGACGTCGGCGAGCAGCAGCGCCTCGTCGGCCTCCACCTCGACGCCGAGGAGTTGCACCTCGAACAGCTCCTCGAGTGCAGCTCGCGCGTGGACCTCCCCGTGCTCGGCGAGGAGCTCGTCCGGGCCGCGCCCTACCGCGAGCGGCGGTGGGCGCTGCTCGCACTGTCCCAGTACCGGGCCGCTCGCCAGGCCGACGCCCTCGCCACTCTGAGCACAGCTCGCACCGTGCTCGTCGGCGACCTCGGCCTCGATCCCGGCCCGGAGCTGACCGAGCTCGAAGCCGCCATCCTCCGCCACGACGACACCCTGCGGCCCCGCCGACAGGGGGCCGACCTCGATCCCGCCGACGAGGCGTGCCCCTTCCGCGGGCTGCTGCCGTACGGCATCGACGACCGGGCCCTCTACTTCGGTCGAGACGCGGCCGTGACCGCGGCCCTGGACCGACTGGCGTCGGGATCGCTGTCGGTCATCGGTGCCTCGGGATCCGGGAAGTCCTCGCTGGTCCGCGCCGGCGTCGCCGCCGCGCTGCGGGAGGAGGGCCGTGCCGTCGAGGTGATCACCCCGGGATCCGACCCGGTGGACCGCCTCCGTCGGCTCGTCGAGCGAGCGCCGCGGGGCACGACGATCGTCATCGACCAGTTCGAGGAGGTACTGACCGTCGACCGCCGCGACGATCTCGTGCCACTGCTCGACCTGCTCGAAGCCTGGGTGGCCCACTCCCCCCTGGCGCTGACCCTGCGCGCCGACCGCCTCGGCGAGGTCAACGAGCATCCACGCCTCGCAGCCCTGGTCGAGCGCAACGTCCTGCTCGTCAGTCCCCTCGGACCCGATGAGTTGCGTCAGGCGGTCGAAGGTCCCGCCCGCGTGGCCGGGCTCCGGGTCGAGCCCGGGCTGGTCGAGGTGATCGTGCGCGACGTGGGTCGTGAACCCGGGGCCCTGCCGCTGCTGTCACACGTGTTGCGCGCCGTCTGGCTCCATCGCGAAGGACGCACGCTCACGCTCGAGGGCTACGAGGCAGCCGGAGGGTTGCAGGGCGCCATCGCCGCCACCGCCGAGGAGGTCTACGCCGGACTCGAGCCGGGGCAGGTCGAGGCCGTCCGGCAGCTGATGCTGCGCCTGTTCCACCTCACCCCGGACGGCGAGCACCTCCGGCGCCGGGTACCACTGGACGTGGTCGACCAGTCGGACGCGCTCCGCGACGCGGTGGACCGACTGGCGCGGGCTCGGCTCGTCGTCGTCGACCGTGACGGGGTGACCGTCGCCCACGAGGCGCTCGCCTCGGCCTGGCCCCGGTTGGCCGACTGGCTCGCCGAGGAGGACGAGCACGCCCGGCTCCGCCAGCACCTGGCGGCCGCCGCGCTCGCCTGGGAGGACATGGGGCGCCCGGAGACCGAGCTCTACCGCGGCCCTCGCCTGGCTGCGGCTCAGGAGTGGGGAGCGACGCATGCCGAAGCACTGACGCTGGGGGAACAGGCTTTCCTCGACGCCGCCGTCGTGGCCGACGACCGCCACCGCCAGGCGCTGCGCGACGAGCTCGCGGAGCGGGCGACCAGCAACCGCCGGCTCCGCCGAGCCGTGCTGGCGGTCGCCGGGCTCCTCGTGGTCGCCCTCACGGCCGGCTTCGTCGCCGTCATGCAGACGGACCGTGCCGAGGAGTCCCGGGACCGCGCTCGGGCGAGCGCCATCGCATCAGCGCAGGACGGCCTGGTGGCGACGGCCGACTCGGTGCGCGCCTCGCGACGCGACCTGGCGGCCCTGCTCGCGGTCGAAGCCCAGCGCCTTGCGCCCGGCCCGGAGGCGCGATCCGCGCTCTTCCGGACCTTCACCGACGAACCGGCCTTCCTGGGGTACGCCTCGATCACGGGGATCGGCGCGCTGGACACCTCGGTCGTGGCCGCGGTGCCCGTGACCGAAGGCAGCTACGTCGTGGCCACGAGCGCCGGGTCGCTGCGGTCGATGGAGGCGGACGGGTCCTCGAGCGACCTGGCCGACGTCGCCGGGGACGGGGCGTCCGGGAGCAGTTGGCTCGACGTGGACGAGGACCGGCAGCGCGTGGCCCACCTCTTCCAACGGGACCGCGCGGAACTGGCCGGGGAGCCGAGCGTGCTGCGGGTCCTGGACCTGCACGACGGACGGGTCCTCGCGGACATCACGCTCGACGACAACCCGACGTCGGTGGCCCTCAGCCCCGACGGCGAGTACGTGGTCGTCGCCGGCGGCCGGAAGGGTGCCCTCCGGCTCTTCGCGGCGTCGACAGGCCGGCTCGTGGGCGCGCTCGACGGACCTGATCTCGAGGCGATCCCCCTGGCCACGCACTCGGGAGCGGTCGCCTTCGACCGCGAGGGGCGGCTGCTCTGGGCCCGCCTCGACGGCCCGCTGCAGGCCCTCTCGGTCCCTGACCTGCGGGTCACCGCCGCCCTGACGACGCCCGCCGGAACGGCTGCTCCCACCCAGCAGCTGGTCGTCGTCGACGAGCACACGCTGGTCGGCGTGAGCTGGTCCGACTCGGCGCGGGGCACGCCGCCAGCTCTCGCCGCGTGGGACCTCGCCGATGGCGAGCTCCTCTGGGCGAACGAGCGCTCGGCGTCGTGCACGAGTGCCGTGTCCACGGCAGGCAGCGGCGTCGTCCACTGCGCCGATCGCTTCGGGCGCATCGAACCGATCAACGCCCGGACCGGCGAGCGCGACGGGCTGGTCGTCGACTTCCAGAAAGGCCCCGTGGCGGCCGTGACCGCCGACCTGCAAGGCCAGGAGCTCGTGGCGATCGGCGGCTCACCACCCGTCCTCGCCCGCTGGGATGTCACCGGTGGCGGTCTGCTCGTCCGGCCGGCGGCGGCCGACCTGACGCCGCTCGCCTACGACGCCACCGGACAGCACCTCCTCGCTCTCACGGTCGACGGGCCTGCGGTCTCCGGCCCGTTCCTTCCCCCCTCGGTGGTCGATCCGGTCACCGGGGCCGTCGTCGATGCCCTCGGCGGCGCTGAGGCGGGGACCTGGATCGGTCCGGGACGACTCGCTGTGGTCCGCGCCGACGACGCGCTGTCGGCCCGGGATCTCGCAACCGGCACCGACAGCGCCTGGGGTTCCTCACCTGACGGACCGCTGGTCGACGAGCCCCTCCGGGTCGCCTACGACCGTGCCGGCGGGCGGCTCGTGGTCTGGTCATACGTGCCCACCGGCATTGGTCACAGGATCACGGTCGTGGACGCGGCCACGGGTGAGGCCCTCGACGACGAGATCGGGCTCGAGTACGGCGAGGTGCCCTCCACGGCGGAGTTCAGCGATGACGGTCGGTATCTGGTCACGGCGTCGACCGCCGGCGTGGCCGTCTTCGACGGACCCACCGGCGAGGTCGTCGCCCGCGGGGCATTCGGTCCGGTGACCGCAACCCTCGGGCCCGGGGGTCTCCTGGCCCTCGGCGACCGCTCGGGGGCGGTGCAGCTCCTCGACGCCGAGTCCCTCGAGCCTCGGGCCCCGACGTTGACCGGAGCGAACGGCGAGGTCCAGGACCTGGACTTCACGGACGATGGCCACGTGCTGATGGTGCGTGGAGGAGACGCCGTCCGGCTGTTCGACGTGGAGTCAGGGGCACAGCTCGGCGGCCCGATCGCCGTCGCCCGTCCCGATCCGGACGAAGGGGCCGCCCTGGCTCCGGGCGGAGGTCAGCTCGCCGTGGCCGTGGAGGCGGGAGTGGCGCTGTGGGACCTGGACGTGGAGCACTGGGTCGAGGCGGCGTGTCGGGTGGCCGGCCGGAACCTCACGCACGCCGAGTGGGACCGCCACGTCGGCGACCTGGCCCCTTACCACCTCACCTGCCCGGAGCTCGCCGAGCCGACCTGACGGATCAGAGCGGGTCGCCGAGGACCTCGATCGACCCGTCGGGGTCGGCGACCACCACGGTCGACACCATGTCGGCCAGGAAGATGCCGTGGTCGATGATCCCGGGGACGGCCGACAGGCCGGCGGCCAGTTCGGCGGGCGCCTCGATCTCGCCGAACTGGGCGTCGAGCAGCACCCCGCCGTTGTCGCTGAGCCGCTCCCGACGGTCGACCGACGTCGCGCCCAGCCCGTGCAGCGCTTCGGCCACGAGGACGGGCGCGAACGTCAGCGCCTCGATCGGCGTGCCGAAGGGACCGAGCCGGGGGACGACCTTCGATCGGTCGACGACCACGACGAAGCGCTCGGCCATGGCGGCGACGACCTTCTCCCGGGTCATCGCCCCGCCACCGCCCTTGGTCAGGTTGAGCTCGTCGTCGACCTCGTCAGCCCCGTCGATGGTGACGTCGAGGTGGAGCGCCTCGTCCGGGCTGACCAGACGGAGGCCGACCTTCGCCGCCAGCTTCTCGGTCGACGTCGACGTGGCCACACACGTGAGGTCCAGGCCCGAGGCACCCAGCGCCTCGATGGCGTAGCGGACGGTCGAGCCCGTCCCCAGCCCGACCCGCATCCCGTCGGCGACGCAGCCCGCCGCCGCCTCTCCAGCGGCCCGCTTGGCCGCCTCGGCGTCGCTCACGCGCCGGACGCTAGCTGTCGAGTCGACGGCGCCCGGGGAACGGATCAGCCCTCGGCCAGCATCCGATCGAGGGTGAGCTCGGGTTGCTCGCGCTCGACCCGGTCGAGCCAGTAGGGCGACTCGAACAGGGCGTAGCGCGAGCCGTCGGCTCGGCGCAGGACGGTCACGCCCGACATGGCCCGCAGCACGGGCTCGCTCTCGGCGTCGGTCAGGCGGGCGACGCGGTAGCTGGTCGTCGACAGCTCGACGGGGGCGCCGAACTCGTTCTCCAGCCGGTGCCTGGCCACATCGAACTGCATGGGCCCCACGGCGGCGAGGACCGGGGCTTGGTCACCGAGGTCGGGGTCACGCAGTACCTGGACGACGCCCTCCTGGTCGAGCTGCTCGATCCCCCGCCGGAACTGCTTGTAGCGACCGGTGTCGGTGACCCGAGCCGTCGAGAAGTGGTTGGGGGCGAAGCTCGGGATGTCGCCGAAGCTGATCGGCTGGTCGACGAAGAGTGCATCGCCGACCCGCAAGTCGGTGGCGTTGACCAGCCCGACGACGTCGCCGGGGTACGCCTGCTCCAGCGTGCCCCGCTCCCGGCCGAATGCCTGGTGGGCGTACTTCGTGGCGAAGGGCTTGCCGGTCTTGTCGTGGGTGACGGTCATGCCGCGCTCGAAGCGGCCGGAGCACACCCGGAAGAAGGCGATGCGGTCCCGGTGCGCCGGGTCCATGTTCGCCTGGACCTTGAAGACGAACCCCGCGAACGGGGCGTCGAGCGGCCGGGGTACGTCGTCGGCGCCGATGCGGGGCGTCGGCGCCGGGACGAGGTCGACGACGGCGTCCAGGAGCATGCCGACGCCGAAGTTGGTGAGGGCCGAGCCGAAGAAGACCGGAGTCGCCTCGCCGGCGAGGAAGGCCTTCGGCTCCAGCTCGGGGACGATGGCGTCGAGCAGGTCGAGCTCCTCCTGGGCGGTCACCCAGGCCTCACCCTCCTCGGTGGCGGCCCGGTCGGCGTCGACCTGCTCCTCGGGGGCCATGGTCGAGCCGTGGCTGGTCCGGGTGAAGCGGGTGAAGCCGCCGTCGCCGCCTCGATGGGCGACGCCCCGGAAGTCGCCCGACAGGCCGACGGGCCAGGTGACCGGGGTGGGCGACAGGCCGATCTGCTGCTCGATCTCGTCGATGAGCTCCAGCGCACCCAGGCCCGGCCGGTCCCACTTGTTGATGAAGCTCAGCAGCGGCAGGCCCCGGTCCCGGCAGACCTCGAACAGCTTGAGCGTCTGCGGCTCGATGCCCTTCGCGGCGTCGAGGACCATGATCGCGGCGTCGGCGGCCGTCAGGACCCGGTAGGTGTCCTCGGAGAAGTCCCGGTGGCCGGGCGTGTCGAGCAGGTTCAGGACGTGATCACGGTGCGGGAACTGCAGCACCGTCGACGTGATGGAGATGCCGCGCTGGCGCTCGAGCTCCATCCAGTCCGAGGTCGCCGCCCGCTGGCCGCCACGGCCCCGCACCGCGCCGGCCTCGCCGGACAGCGCGCCGCCGTAGAGGAGGAACTTCTCGGTGAGCGTCGTCTTGCCCGCGTCGGGGTGGCTGATGATGGCGAACGTGCGCCGACGCGCCGCTTCCTCGAGGACATCAGCCATGGACCCCAGGATGCCGGGATCAGCAGGCGCTCAGTCCGCCGTGATCCAGATCGCTTCCGCCCATGCCACCGGCTCCCCGACGGCGTCGTAGAGGGCGGTGGCGCTGAACCGCTTGCGGCCCTCAGTACGCAGCAGACGGCCGACGACCACGATCGGCTCACCGGCGACCAGCGGCCGGTCGACCCTCGCCGACAGCGTCCCGAGCACGGCGGCCCGGCCGTCCAGCATGGCGGCGAGGCCTGAGGGGCAGTCGAGCGCCGCCCACGCCAGGCGATCCACGTCCAGCCCGGCGCCCTGGGGGTCGGGCGTCCACGTCGTCGCGACGACGCCGTCCGCCCCGAGCACCGGGCCCGGGGTGACGTGAAGACCGTCCTCGGCGGACGGCCCGCAGACGAAGCAGTGAGGAAAGGCGTGCTGTTCCGCCGTCGGCCCCACCGTGCGGGCCGCGACGTCGGAAGACACGGGCCCAACCACGCAGTCGGGGCCCACCGAATCCTGCGCCGAAGCCAGGAGGCGGTCGCCGACCCACAGCGACGCCTCGTCCGACGACTCCTCCAGCCGCAGCGAGGTGTCCAACGGAACCGCCGCGTGCAACCGAACCGTCGCCCCCGCCGGGAGCAGCCCGCCGAGCAGCCCCGCCACGACCCCCCCATTCGCCGCCCCCGGCGGCCCCTGATACCGCCCAGAGATCAAGATCGAAGCAGCCACGGACCCAGTCTGCCGATCACCGGCCGAAGGCGGCGAGTGCCAGGCAAGGCGGCGAGCGCCGGTGCTCGCGGCAGCGACGTATCGGTTGTCGCCGAGCGAGTGCCGGCGATCGCCGCCCCCCAGCAGCCCGCGGACCGTCAGCCGCGCTACGGACCCTCAGCAGCACCTACGAGCGCTACGAGTAGATCGACTCGATCTCCAACGCATACTTCGCGTGGATACCCCGGCGCTTGAGCTTGGAGGTCGGGGTGAGCTCTTCGGAGTCGGGGAGCCACTCCTCGCCGAGGATGACGAGCTTCTTCACCCGCTCGGCGTTGTTGAAGGGGGCCATGACGTCAGCGAGCCCGGTCTCGATCTCCGAGCGCACCTCCGGGTGGCCGGCGAGGTCGGCCAGCGAGGCGGCCTCGATGCCCTCGGATTTGGCCCAGGCGGTGGCCACCTCGGGGTCGAGCACGACCAGGGCGCCGACGAAGGGTCGGTTGTCGCCGATGGCGCAGGCCTGGCCGACGAGGGGGATCATCTTGAGCTGGGCCTCGAGGTTCGCCGGGCTGAGGTTCTTGCCGCCGGCCGTGATGATCAGCTCCTTCTTCCGATCGACCACGGAGAAGTAGCCGTCCTCGTCCACCTTCCCGATGTCGCCGGAATGCAGCCAGCCGTCGGCGTCGATGGTGTCGGCGGTCTTCTCGGGGTCGTTCAGGTACCCGCCGAAGACGTTGCCACCGCGACAGATGATCTCGTCGTCCGCCTCGGCCAGCTTCACCTCGCAGCCGGGGATGGCGGGACCGACGGTTCCGGCCTTGATCCGGCGGGCGGTCCAGGTCATGGGCCCGGACGACTCGCTCATGCCGTAGATCTCCGACAATGGCAGGCCGATGGCCCGGAACCACATGAGCAGCTCGGCGGGGATGGGCGCGGCGCCGGTGATGGCCGCCTCGACGGCATCGAGGCCGAGCATCGCCCGCACGTTGGCGAAGGCCGCGGCGTCCAGCTGTTCGTAGGTGGCGAGCTGCTCGGGGGTCGCCCGGTCCCAGTCCATGGCCTCGACGATCGGCTTGGCCGCCTCGACGGCGCCTTCGAAGGTGGCCTTCTTCTCCGGGTCGGCAGCTAGCGACGCCCATGACCCCGGCGTGCAGCTTCTCCCACACCCGGGGCACGCCGAACATCAGCTGCGGGCGCACCTCCCGGGCGTAGACGGCGATGTCGCCGGGGTTCGGGCAGGCGGTGACCTCGTAGCCCAGGAACGCCTGCTGGTAGTGGCTGGTCATCCGCTCGGCGATGTGGGCCATCGGCAGGTACGACACCAGGCGCTTGCCGGCGTACGTCTCGAAGGCGATCGTGCGACGCAGGCTCTCGACGGTCCAGGCGATGTTCTGATGGCTGACCATCACGCCCTTGGGCGGGCCGGTGGTGCCCGAGGTGTAGATGATCGTGGCCAGGTCCTCCGGCTTGGCCACCGACGCGGCCTCCGTCAGGTCGACCGGGTCAGGCCCGTTCAGCAGCTCCTCGTACGAGAACACGTCGCCGGGGGCGAGGCCATGGGGATCGCGCAGGATCCCCAGGTGCTGGAGGGCGGGCAGCTCGTCGCGCACCTTGAGGAAGGACTCGAGGAAGCCGACGTCCTCGACGATGCCGACGTGGGCCTCGCAGTGGCCGGCCAGGTACTGGATCTGGTCGGGCGAGGACGAGTTGTAGATGGACACGGCCGTGCCGCCGCAGAAGTACGTCGCCATGTCCAGCACGTGGAACTCGGCGATGTTGCGGAGCATGAGCACGACCCGGGTCCCGGGACCGACCCCCAGGTCGGCCAGGCCGGCTGCGGCGGCCGCCACCCGCTCGGCGTAGTCGGCGAAGGTCCACTCGCCCCAGCTCTCGTCCTCGTTGCGCCACCGCAGGGCCACCTGGTCGGGCAGGTCCTGCACGGTCTTCACGAAGGCGGTCGGGACCGTCTGCCCCTCGACCTCGGCCTGGATCTCGGCGCTCGTCGCCATGTCGGTCCCCCTGTCTCCACAGGCGTGCGTCGGAGCGCCAACCCTAGGTGACGCCGGTCACGGCGGCCCCGGTTGCGCGGCGGGACCCCTCACGGCGACACTTGACCGCTCAGTCAAGTTCTCGAAGCTCTACACCAGGGGGTCCGACATGCCCGAGGCCGTGATCGTCGATGCCGTCCGCACGCCCATGGGCAAGCGGAACGGGAAGCTCTCCGGCTTCCACCCGGCGGACCTGGCCGGCGAGGTGCTGAAGGCGCTCGCCGAGCGCAACGACCTCGACCCCGCGCTGGTCGACGACGTGGTCATGGGCTGCGTCATGCAGGTCGGCGCCCAGGCCGGGAACATCGGTCGCAACGCCGTCCTCGCGGCCGGGCTGGCCCGAGTCGGTGCCCGCCACCACGGTCGACCGCCAGTGCGGCTCGTCCCAGCAGTCGGCCCACTTCGCCGCCCAGGGCGTGATGGCGGGCGCCTACGACGTCGTCGTCGCCGCCGGCGTCGAGGTCATGTCGATGGTGCCGATGGGCTCGTCGTTCATGACCCCCAACACCGGCGTCCCCTTCGGCCCGGCCATGGGCCTGCGCTACGCCGACCGAGGCGGCCTCGTGCCGCAGGGCATCTCGGCCGAGCTGATCGCCGAGAAGTGGAGCCTGTCCCGAGGCGACCTCGACGCCTTCGGCGCCAGCAGCCAGCAGTGCGCGGCGCGGGCCCGCGAGGAGGGTCGCTTCGACAAGGAGATCCTGCCGGTCCGGGCGATGCCCATCGACAAGGAGACCGGCAAGCTCATCGATACCGACGAGCTGCTGTCGGCCGACGAGGGCATCCGCCCGGACACGACGGTGGAGACGCTGGCCAACCTGAAGCCCGCCTTCAAGCCCGACGGCGTCGTCACGGCGGGCAACTCGTCGCAGATCACCGACGGAGCCTCGGCCGTGCTCATCATGAGCGACGCCAAGGCGGCCGAGCTGGGCCTGACCCCGCGGGCCCGCTTCCACACCTTCGCCCTGGCCGGCGTGGACCCCATCTTCATGCTCACCGGCCCGATCCCCGCCACCGAGAAGGTGCTCGAGCGCTCCGGCCTCGGGATCGACGACATCGACCTGTTCGAGGTCAACGAGGCCTTCGCCTCGGTCGTGCTGGCGTGGGCCAAGGAGCACCACCCGGACATGGACAAGGTGAACGTCAACGGCGGCGCCATCGCCCTCGGCCACCCGCTGGGCTGCTCGGGTGCCCGCCTGATGACGACCATGCTCCATGAGCTGGAGCGCACCGGCGGCCGCTACGGGCTGCAGACGATGTGCGAAGGCGGCGGTCTGGCCAACGCCACGATCATCGAGCGGCTCTGAGGCGCCCTCCCCGCACGGACCGCTCCACGGACTGACGCCCGCGCGTACGCTGCGACGATGAGCGATCAGCCGCCGACGGGCGCGGGCGAGCCCCCACCGACGGTCTTCGGCGATCAGCCACCCGTCCCCGACCAGCCCCCGGCAGGCACGCCGACGCCTCCTGGCGGCCAGCCGACGGTGGTCGTACCCCCGCAGCCGGCGCCCCCGCCGGGTGGCGCACCCGGTGGCCCGGGCACACCGACCGGCCCGGGAGGGCCCGGCGGTGGCGAGCCCGGCGGGCCGGACGGACCTGACCAGCCCGAGCCCTGGTACCGCAACCCGGGCATGGTCGCCGTCCTGGTGATCCTGGCCGTGATCGTGCTGATCCTGCTCTTCCTCATCTTCACCGGCGGGGATGACGACGACGGCGACGACGACACGACGACCACCACCACCAGCACCACGACGACCACGCCGACGACCACGTCGTCGTCCACCACGAGCACGACGACGTCCACGACGAGCACGACCACGTCCACGACCACCACGACCACGACCACGACCACGGCACCGCCACCACCGCTGCAGCCCGGCGACCCCTGCTCGCCCGAGGAGGGCGTGCCGGACTGCATCGACCCCGACGGGGACGGCGAGTACGTCTACCTGATCGGTGGCTCGGACTGCATCGACAACAACCCCGGCAACCCGGCGATCTGCGAGGACCTCGACGGTGACGGGGTGGCGGGGTTCCCGGACTCGGGCTGAGTCTCTACCCTCCGCGCAGGTCGAACCCGTCCGTGATCCCGCAGGGGAACCATCGTGAGCGACCAGCCGCCGACATCCGGAGACCCGAACGCCACGGTGTTCGGTCAGCCGCCGACCCCCGACCCCGACCCCGAGGCCGGGGCAGCGGTGCCGCCCATGCCGCCCGAGCAGCCACCCCCGCCGGCCGACGGGCCCGAGGACGACGAGCCCACGCCCTGGTACGAGAAGCCGGCGGTGCTCGCCGTGGCTGGCGTGATCGTCGTCCTGCTGATCATCGCCCTGCTGGTCCTGGTCCTCGGCGGGGGCGACGACGACGACCCGGGGTCGACGACGACCACCACGCCGAGCACGACGACCACCAGCACCTCGTCGACCACCAGCAGCACGACCTCGACGACCAGCAGCACGACGACGTCGACCACCACGACCACGACGACGACCACGGCACCGCCGCCGACGACGGCCGACGTCCTCCAGCCCGGTGAGCCGTGCTCGCCCGGTTCGGACCCCGACTGCATCGACCCGGACGGCGACGGCGACGGCATCTACCTCATCGGTGGTGGCGACTGCGTGTCCGTGCGACCGAACCCCGCCGACTGCGCGGACCCCGACGGCGACGGCGTCGCCGGCGGGCCGTAGGCTCCACGGGTGATGGGCACGGTGCTGAAGGTCCTGCTGGCCGTCGGGGCTGGTCTGGTCATCCTCCGGGTCGGGCTGGCGATGCTGCGGATGTTCGCCCAGCCCGTGGCCGAGCCCCCACCGCCGGGCGAGCTGCGCAAGGTGAAGCTCATGTACCGCTGCGACATCTGCGGCACCGAGGTCCGCATGACCGCCGCGCTGGACCAGGACCCCGAACCACCCCGCCACTGCCTCGAGGACATGACCCTGGTGACCCCGGTCGACGATCGCTGAGTGCTGTCGATCGTCGAGCTGTCTGTCCACGGGTGTGGTAAGGCTGGGGAGTCACATCGATGTGACACTCCCCAGCCTTACCGACACCCTGTGGAAGACCACAAGCTGTGGTTACACCAGCGCGGTCAGTGGTAGTTCGTGGCGGTGATGATCCCGGCCAGGATCAGACCGAGGCCGACCAGCAGGTACACGTTGCTCGTGTCCCCCGGCACCAGGCCCAGGTAGTTGCAGAAGATGACCGCCGCGCCCAGCGCCGAGCAGGGTGAACATGAGGATCGGCACCCACATGGGGCTGACCTTCACCGCGCGGGGCACCGGTGGCGTGTAGCGGCTGCTGGCCCCGCGTCTGCTCGCCGGGACGGGTGCCCTTCGGGGTGACCCGACCGGCGGGGACACGGCGCTTGGCCGGCTTCTTGTTGGCCATCGGCGTTGAGGCTAGGCAAAACCTGGTCCCGCCACCGCACCGGGGGCCATACCCTGCGGCCCGTGGCGCCCCGGGTCCTCGTCATCGACAACTACGACTCGTTCGTCTACAACCTCGTCCAGTACCTGGGCGAGCTCGGCGCCGAGCCGATCGTCCACCGCTGCGACGCCTTCACGCTGGACGACATCGAGGCCCTGGCGCCCGACGCCGTGCTCATCAGCCCCGGCCCCGGCCGCCCCGAGGACGCGGGCCTGTCCAACGAGGTGATCACCACCTTCGCCGGGCGGGTGCCGATCCTCGGCGTGTGCCTCGGCCACCAGTGCATCGGCCAGGTCTACGGCGGCGACGTCGTCCGGGCGCCGACGATCATGCACGGCAAGACGTCGTCCATCCACCACGACGAGCGGCGGGGTGTTCGACGGGCCTGCCCTCACCCCTCGAGGCGACCCGCTACCACTCCCTGGTCGTCGACGCCGACTCCGTGCCCGACGTGCTCGAGGTCACGGCCCGGACCGAGGACGGCGTGGTCATGGGCCTGCGCCACCGGGAGCTCGACGTCGAGGGCGTGCAGTTCCACCCCGAGTCGATCCTCACCGAGCACGGGCACCAGCTGCTCCGCACGTTCCTGGGCCGCGCCGGCGCCGTCGCCGTCTAGGGCGTCGTCGGCGGTGTCGTCGGCGGCGGTGAGGTCGGCGGCGGGCTCGTCGCCGGTGGCGACGTCGGCGGCGGGGGTGCCTGCGTCACGATCACCGGCGACGTGGTGGTCGTCTCCACCGGGACGACCCGGATGAGCACGCTGGAGCCGACGAGGCGCCTCGGTCCCGGCGGGCGGGGTCTGCTGCCAGACCTGGCCCTCGCTCGAAGCGCCCGTGGGGTCCTCGGCCTGCTCCTGCTGGACGTTGAAGCCCGCGGCCTGCCAGCTCCTGGGTGGCGGTGAAGATGTCCTGGCCCAGGACGTCGGGGACGGCCACGACTCTCGGCGCCGACGCTGACCACGATCGTCACCACCGAGCCCTCGGTCGGCTCGGTCCGGGCGCGGGGTCCTGGCGGATGACAACGTCGACGCGCGATCTCCGCGCTGGCCTCCTCCTGCACCTGGACCTGGAAGCCGGCCCGCCGGCAGGTCCCGACGCGCCCGCTGGCGGTTCTGCCCGACCACGTCGGGCACCGCGATCGTGGCGGCGTCGTTCTGCTCGTCCAGCTGCTGCGACAGGTAGTAGAGGCCGCAGGCCGACGGCGGCGAACACCAGGATCGTGAAGAGCAGGAAGAAGCCGGTCCGGCGGGGCGGCTCGACGTAGCGACCGTCCTCGTAGGAGCCGAAGTCGACCTCCTGGGGCGGCGGCGCGGACGGCGGCGGCCGCCACCGCGGCGGGAGCGGGCGTCGGCGTGAGCTTGGCGCCCTCGCGGAAGCGGCGCAGGTCGGCCCGCAGGTCGTCGGCCGACGGGTAGCGGTTGGCCGGGTCCTTGGCCAGCAGCTTCATGGTGATGGCGTCGATCTCGAGCGGCAGCTCGGGGTCGACCTCCCGCAGGCCGCGTGGGCGCCTCGTGGACGTGGGCGTAGGCGATGGCCACGGGCTCGTCGCCGGCGAACGGCGGGCGTGCCCGACGAGCATCTCGTAGAGGACGACGCCGAGCGAGTAGAGGTCGCTGCGGGGGTCGACGGGCTTGCCCTGCGCCTGCTCGGGCGAGAAGTAGGTGGCGGTGCCCATGACCGTCCCCGCCTGGGTCAGCTCGCTGTCGCCGCCGGCGAAGACCCGGGCGATGCCGAAGTCGGCGACCTTCACCTGCCCGTCGGTGGCCACCAGGACGTTGCCCGCCTTGACGTCGCGGTGGACCATGCCCTCGCGGTGGGCGGCGCCCAGGCCGGCGGCGATGTCCGCCGCGATGTCGGCGGCCCGGTCGGGGTGGAGCCGGCCCTCGGCCCGGAGCAGCTCGGCCAGCGAGCGGCCGTCGATGTACTCCTGGACGATGAAGTACTCGCCGCCCTCCTCGAAGTAGTCGAAGACCCCGACGATGTTGGGGTGGTTCAGCTTGGCCGCGGCCTGGGCCTCACGGCGGAAGCGCTCGACGAACGACGGGTCGCCGGCGTGCTCGGCCGGCAGGCGCTTGACGGCGACGGGACGGTCGAGGAGCTGGTCCTGGGCCAGGAAGACCTCGGCCATCCCGCCCTTGCCGATGGACTGCTGGAGGGCGTACCGGCCGCGGTAGACGACAGGTTCCGGGCCGGTCACGGCGCGTCAGGCTAGTGACGGGCCATCGCGTGCAGGGGCATCCGTGGCACCCGTCACCACCCCGTTCTGTGACCAGCCACGCCCTCGACAGCGCGAAGCGCTGGTCACAGAACGGTGGGATCAGCAGATCCCGCCGACCTCGAGGTGGGTGGCGATGATGCAGGCGGCGATCGGACCGGCCTCGCTGTTGCCCGTGGCGTCGCTGCCCTGGCCGGGGATGCCCTCGACCAGCACGGCGACGGCGATCGTCGGCCTCCTCCCCCGGCGGGCCGGCCCAGGCGATCATCCAGGCGTGGGACGCCGGAGGGTCGGTGCCGAGCTGGGCGGTGCCCGTCTTGCGCCCCGACGTCGAGGCTGCCGGTCAGGGACTGCAGCGTGTCGGCCGTGCCGCCGGTGACGACGCCCCGCATGGCGTCCTGCATGGTGGCGGCGTCCTCGGCGCTGATCGGCTGGCGCCAGACCTCGTCGTCGTGGCTCCTCGATGACGTCGCCGTCGCCGTCGCGCAGCTCCTCGACGACGTAGGGCGCCATCATCACGCCGTCGTTGGCGACGGCGGCGGCGACCAGCGCCATCTGCAGCGGCGAGGCCTGGTACGTCGTACTGGCCGATGGCCGACTGGGCCAGGAAGGCGTCGGAGCCCTGGAGCTCAGTCGGGTCCGGGGAAGTGGGACTCGACGGCGTCGGGCAGGTCGATCGGCGGCTCGTCGTTGAAGCCGAAGGCCTCGGCCCCCTCGATCATGCGGTCCTCCCCGAGGTCCTCGACCGCCATCCGGGCGAACGAGCTGTTGCAGGACTCGGCCAGGATCTCGAAGAGCGTGCCGCCGCACGTGTGGGAGTTGCCGAGCGGTTGGCCGTCGGGCGGGTCATAGGACGTCTTCGACCGGGTACGTCGGCGAGTCCGGGCTGACCACGTCGAACTTCAGGCCGCTGGAGCCGACGACGACCTTGAAGGTCGACCCGGGGAAGTACGCGGTCCTGGTACGAGGTGGCGATGAGCGGCGAGCTCGGGCGGTCGGGCTGCAGGAAGGCCCGGGCCGCCCGGGCCGCCTCGAAGTCGTGGGTGGCCAGGGCGTTGGGGTCGTAGGAGGGGTAGTCCCACAGGGCCAGCACGGCCCCGGTCCGGGGGTCGATGGCGACCACGGCCCCCCGGCGCTGGCCCAGCTGCTCCCGAGCCTTCGCCTGGAGGTCGTTGTGCACGGTGGTGATCAGGTTGCCGACCTGGTCCTCGTCGACGAACAGGTCGGCGAAGCCCCGCAGCTGCTGCTCGGCGGTGTCCCCGACCAGCTCCTCGTAGTAGCTCTGCTCCAGCCCGGTGGCCCCGAACTCGAACGAGTAGAAGCCGGTGACGGGGGCGAACAGATCGCCCGTCGGATAGCGCCGCTGGAAGTCGAACTCGTCGTTCACCTCGACCGACTCGGCGATGACCACGCCGTCGGCCGTGGTGATCGTCCCCCGGTTGCGGGCGAAGTCCTGCCGGAAGCGGTCGACGTTCTGGGGCTCCTCGCGCAGCGCCTCGGCGTGGAAGACCTGCACCCAGTTGAGCATCCCGAAGACGGCCAGGTAGCAGGCGGAGAGCGCGATGCCGAGGCGGCGGATCCGGGCGTTCACGCCGACACCGTCTGTCGCTGGCGCCGGCCGTCGCGCTCCGACTGGCGGCGCGTGGTGTCGTCCGAGATCCGCAGCAGCAGGGCGAGGATCACGTAGTTGGCGATCAGCGAGGACCCGCCGTAGGACACGAACGGCAGGGTGACACCGGTGAGGGGCAGAAGTCTGGTCACCCCCGCCACGATGATGAAGGCCTGGATGCCGAGGAGGGCGGTCAGGCCGGCGGCCAGCAGCTTCTCGAACTCGTGCTCGGCGGCGAGGGCGATGCGCAGGCCGGTGCCGACCAGCAGCAGGAAGGCCACCAGGATCAACGTGCCCCCGAGCAGGCCGAGCTCCTCACCGATGACCGTGAAGATGAAGTCGGTCTCGACGGCGGGATACCGGTCGAACCGCCCCAGGCCGGGCCCCGTGCCGGACACTCCGCCCAGGGCCAGGCCGTACCAGCTGCGGCAGATCTGCTGGCCCTTGTCGAAGCACTCGTCCCACGGGTTCAGCCAGAGGTCGACCCGCTCCTGCACGTGGTTGAACGTCCGCCAGGCGAAGAAGGCCCCCAGGCTGAACAGACCGAGGCCCACCACCAGGTAGCTGGCCCGCTGGGTCGCGATCCAGAGCATCACCACGAACACCGCGAAGAAGAGCAGGGAGCTGCCCAGGTCCTTCTGGAAGAACAGGACCAGCAGGGAGAAGCCCCAGGCCATGAGGACCGGGGCCAGGTGCTTCGGCTCGGGCAGCTTGACCGGCCCGACGCCCCAGGTGGCCAGGCCCAGCAGCTCGCGCTTCTCGACCAGGTAGGAGGCGAAGAACAGGGCGAGCAGGACCTTGGCGAACTCGCCGGGCTGGAAGTTGACCGGGCCGAACGAGACGAAGATCCGAGAGCCGTTGATCTCGTTGCCCACGACCGGCAGCAGCGGCAGGAGGAGCAGCCCGACACCCAGGGCGAGGATCGTGTAGCGATAGCGGTCGAGGTCCCGGACGCGCCGGACGACGATCAGCGTGACGATGAAGGCGGCGATGCCGACCGCCGTCCACGTCGCCTGCAGGCCGGCCAGGTCCTCGTTCAGCCGGGCGATGAACACGTAGCCCAGGCCGTTGAGCAGCGCGACGATCGGCAGGAGGGTGCCGTCGGCGTCGGGCGCCCACCGCCGGACCGCCAGGTGGGCGGCGATGAGCAGGGCCAGGATGATCCCCGAGGAACGGCCCGATGTTCGCCGGGATGGTCGGCGTTCACGCCGAACGCGGCGAGGGCGTAGGTCGCCCCGACGGCGACCACCGCCAGGAGGATCAGCCCGAGCTCGGTTCGACGCCGAGGTGCGGCCACGGGTCAGCCCGTCCCGTCCGGCTTGGTCTCCGTCCCCCCGCCCGGCCGACTCTCGGGCTGTGTCGTCGTTGTCGTGACCGTGGTGGTCGTCGTGGTCGTCGTCGACTGGCCGACCTGGGCGATCTGGTCCTCGAGGTTCTCCACGTAGCGCTTGGCGTCCTCCAGCGTGGGCTGGTCGACGCCCTCCTCGAGGTCGGCGACCAGCGCGTCGGGGCACCTCCTCGGCCGCCGATGCCGGTCAGCTGCTCGACGGTCGGGTCGAACCACAGGAACCCGCCCGGGCGACCCTTGAAGATCGACGACCTCCTCGTCCTCGAACGTCACGTAGTACGTCTTGCGGGCGTACCAGCCCAGCGCACCGAGGACGATGCCGATCAGGAGGAGCAGGGCCAGGACGAACACGGCCACCCGCCAGGTCAGGCGCCGAGGCTTGGGCTCGTCGTCGACCTCGTCGCCGTCGTCCCCGACCGACCCGTTGCCACCGCCATCGCCGTCGCCGTCGGGCACGGCCTCGTGACGCTTGGTGGGCTCGGGCATGGGGTCGGGCACCGGCACCGGCGGCGGGGCGGCCGGGGCCTCCTCGGTGGACAGCACGTCGACCACGACGGCCGTGATGTTGTCCCGTCCCCCGCCCTCGTTGGCCAGGCGGACCAGCTCCTCGCGCGGCGTCGACGGGTTCGTCGAGGCGGCGGAGGGTGGCGATCATCCGGTTCTGATCCACCTCGTTGAAGAGTCCGTCGCTGCAGATCAGGTAGCGGTCGCCGACGATGGGCTCCACCTCCCAGGAGTCGACGGCCACGGTCCCGTCGATGCCCAGGGCCCGGGTGAGGATGTTGCGCTGCGGGTGGCTCTCGGCCTCCTCGGCCGTGATGCGGCCCTGCCGGACCAGGCTGGCCACCAGGCTGTGGTCCTCGGTGAGCTGCTCGATGCCCTCGCCCCGGAGGCGGTAGAGCCGCGAGTCGCCGACGTTGACGATGGCGAGGCGTTTGCCCTCGGGGGTGTTCACGTCGGCCAGGGCGGTGAGCGTGGTGCCCATCCCCTTCAGGTCGGGGTCGGCGCCCGCCTTCTCGAAGACCGCCTGGTTGGCCGAGCGCACGGCCCGGATGAGGGTCGGCGTGGTCGGTTCGTCGTAGGCCTCGCCGAGGATGGCGAGGGCGGTGGCCGAAGCGACCTCACCGCCCTGGTGGCCGCCCATCCCGTCGGCGACGGCGAAGAGCTCGCCCTCCCGGACGAGGTGGCTGTCCTGGTTGTTGGACCGCACCCGGCCCACGTCGGTGGCCGAGCCGGCCCGGAACTGCGTCATGCCAGCTCCATCACGGTGTTGCCCACCTGCAGGCGGTCGCCGCGCTTCATGACGATGGCCCCCGTCACCCGCGCCCGGTTGAGGTAGGTGCCGTTGGTCGATCCGAGGTCCTCCACCAGGTACTGGCCGTCACGGGCGAAGACCCTGGCATGGAGCTGCGAGACATACGTGTCGTCCAGTGTGACCTGACAGCCCGCTGCCCGCCCGACGGTCAGCTCCTGACCGAGCGGGAAGGTGCGCCCCCGCTGGGCGACGGGCTCGACGACCAGCAGGTGGGGCTCGCCCGACTTGCGGGCCTTGCGGGACGGGGCCACCTGGGCCACGGCCGCCGCCTGCTGGCGACGGGTGGACACCCGGGGGCCGCGGATCTCGGCCCAGACCGCCCGCAGCACCCGCAGGAAGAAGAGGTACAGCAGCGCCAGGAGGGCGAACCGCAGGATCGTGAGGAGCTGTTCGGACAACGGGCCGCCTATGACGCCTCGAAGATCATCCGAGTGTTCCCGATCAGGATCTCGTCCCCGTCCACCAACACCTGCTCGGCGACCCGCAGGCCGTTCACCCGCACGCCGTTGGTCGAGTTCAGGTCGACGAGGACATACCCCGTCCCCCGGGGCCGGATCTCGGCGTGTTTGCGGCTGACGTTGGTGTCGCCCAGCTGGATGTTGCACTCGGGCGCCCGACCGATGACCACCGGCTGCTCGCCGAGCGGGATCCGCTGGTTCGTGGGCAGCAGGAGCGAGCCGGCGCCCACGCCGCCCGTGCCCTCGGCCATCTTGGCCTCGATCTGAAAGGTCCCGGTGCGCAGCTTCTCCCACGGCTGGAGATCGACCCGGACGGGCCCCACGAAGCCGTAGACCTCGTCCCGGGCGTGCTCGCGAGCCGCCTCGCACAGCTCCAGGACCAGGGCCTGTTCCATCTGGCTGAACTGCTCGTGATCGCCGGGGCTCATCCAGATGATGAAGTCGTTGGGAACGACGACACGACCGTTGACGTCGACCGAACGGTTGGCATCCATCTCCCGCGTGAGGCGCCGTCCGACCTCCACGGGTCGCAGGCCGCTGCGGAACACTCGGGAGAAGGTCCCCTCCACCATGTTCTCGAGCCGGCGCTCGAAACCTCGCAGAGCCACCCCGAGAACATAGGCGCTACCGTCCTCGGTTCCCCGGGGAGGCGGCGGCTATGAGCGGAGCGGTGGCCCGAGCGGCACGGCGACGAAGTCGCCAGGAGCGGGCAGGTTGAGCGAGGCGAACGAGGCCCCCGAGACCGCCGGACGGCAGTGGACGGCCATCGACCGTCGGCGCATCGCGATCGCCGGTGTCCTGAGCCTGGCGCTGCTCGCGCTGCTGTGGTTCGAGGCCTTCGGCAGCGACGACGAGCCCGACGAACCGGACCTCGCTGGCGACTGGCCGGCCAGCGATGCGGCCGAGGACGACGTGCCCGGCGACCTGCTCGTGACCTACCAGCGGGCTTCGGCGAACTGCCCCGGCCTGCCCTGGCCCGTCGGTCGCCGCCATCGGCAAGGCGGAGACCGACCACAACCGCTCCCCCGGCACCTCGGACGCCGGTGCGGTCGGCCCGATGCAGTTCCTGCCCGCCACCTGGGAGGAGTTCCAGGCCGACGGGGACGGCGACGGCGAGGCCGACGTCGAGGACGAGGAGGACGCCATCGCCGGCGCCGTCCGGCTCCTGTGCGTCAACGGCGGGGACGACCCGACCATGCTTCGGGCGGCCATTCGCACCTACAACCGGTCGGACGAGTACGTCGAGGAGATCCTGTCGATCGCCCGCTCGTACACGTCGGGAACCATCGACGCCCCCTGATCGACCCCGGGTAGGCTCTCGGCTCCACTCGGGCGAGTGGCGGAATTTGGCAGACGCGCAGGATTCAGGTTCCTGTGTCCGAAAGGACGTGGGGGTTCAAGTCCCCCCTCGCCCACCACCACGACCAACCACCACCCCGAGCGCGGCCGCGCGCTTCGAGGTGGCGGGCGAAGCACTCAATGTCAGCGCGATGCACCGTGCTGGGCGTCCGAGCGAGGGGTGTGGTACCAGATGCGCAGTCTGCCGAGCCGGTTCAGTGCCTGGGTCGTGGTTCACCCGGTCTTGTGGGGCGTGGGCTCGGGAGTCGTGCTGGTGCTACTCGGCCTTGCTCTCGATCTGGCACCGATCATGGTCATGGCTGGCGGAGCCGCCATAGGCGTGCTGAACATCCTTCATGCGAGAAGACGGGGCTACTGCCCGCTTCCGGCGGAGCCGGGTTCTCACCCGGTAGGACCGGAGGTCGAGTAACCGTTCCGAGAATGCAGCGACGACTGACCCGTAGGTGCCTCGCGTTCGTCATTCGCGGTCAGCGTGGCCGAAGGGCATCGACCAGCGGACGGGCCAACCCGTGGGAGAACGCCAGGTGGCCGTCGTCGACTTCGTGATTGGTGAGCACGACGATCACCGCTTCGTCCTCAGGCAGGCACGCGCCCCACGACATGTAGCCGGGCATCTGTCCGGTGTGCCCGAAGGCTTCGGCGTACCCGTCGGCAGGGTTGTACACGCCGAGTCCGTAACTGCCGAGGTGTGCCGCCGGCTCGAACGTCGACATCTCGGTGAGAGACGCTTGGGAGACGATCTCGCCGGCGCAGAGCGCCCGCCACCACCGCGCCAGCGAAGGCGAGTCCGATGCGATCGCTCCCGAGGCCTGGTACGCGGTTGAGTTGGCGAGCGATGGGAGGTAGCCGCCCCCGATCTCGAAAACGGCATTCGATGCGCCCGCAGGCATGGCCATGGGCTCGGTCGGGCGCTCACCAGGTTGGTGGACGAGCCGCTCCAGCCCGTCGATCGCGAGGGCGCCGTCCCGGAGCACGTCGGCGAGTGGGCGCCCCCGGAGGTGCTCGATCACCATGCTGAGCAGCAGGTAGTTGGTCTCCGCGTAGGAGAAGATGCTGTCGGGAGAATTCCGCCAGGTTGGCAACAGCTCCAGGATCTCGGTCGGCGTCCAGACCCGCTGAGGCTCGGTCTGCTGACTGTTGTCCAGCAGGTCGTAGTAGTCCGGGAGGCCGCTGCGGTGGCCGAGCAGATCGCGGATGGTCGCCTCGTTGCTGTCGAACTGGAGATCCCCAGGAAGGTGATCGGCGACCAGGTCGTCGAGACCCAGTTCGCCGGCCTCGACCATCAGCATCACCTGGGCTGCCACCACCGACTTGGTGATGCTCGCGATCGCGAACTGGTCGTCGACCTGTAGGTCTCGGACACCGTCGGCCGTGCCCGTCGTCCCACTCCAGGTGCCCTCAGCGGTCATCACCGTGGCCGACATCCCGCCCCCGTCGGCCACGTCGTGCACGGCCAGGGCCGTCTGGAGCCTGGCCGCCGACTCCTCGGTCACCGGATCCTCGCTGATGGTCGCAAAGGTCGCGATGGGGAAGCCCGCCGCCTGCGTCGAGGTGGTTGATGTTGTGGACGTGGGTGATGCCGGGCTGGCATCAGCCCCACAGGCGGCGGCGAGCACGAGCACGAGCGTCACGACTCCGACGTTCCCAGTCCTGGCGATCACGTCGCGGTCTCCGGGGTCAGGTCGATGGTGGCGACCCAGGCGTCGAAGAATGCCCTGGCGTCGCTGCGCTCGTGCCCCAGGATGAAGAGATAGAGCCGCCCGCCGGCCACGACGGTCGCCTCGATCTGGTTCGGACACTCCGCGATCCTGCCCGGCTGCCCATCGATGGTGATCTCCGCTTGCTCGCTGCGAGGGACACCGCAGCCGTCGCCAGGCGAGATGTATTCGTCGACCCACGCATCGATCGAGACCCCGTCCGGGATCTCTGTCGACGCGCTCTCGAAATAGGCGGCAAAGCCGGTCTCCACGGCATCGAATCGGTCGTCGAAGTCGACGTCGAACTGCTGGTTGACGGGATCCCAGAGCTCCGTGGCAGGCACGAGCCCTCCCCTGTCGATATACGCGAAGGAGTAGCCGTAGGTCGGCGACACGAACGTCCTTCCCATCGTTCCCGTCGTCAGGTTCGGGAAGTCGACCGCGGTCTCCGGGGTCAGCCGGATCGTGGCTGCGAAGGCGTCGAAGACGGCTCTGGCGTCACCGCGGTCGTCCAGCAGGGTGAACTGGTAGATGCGCCCGCCGGCGACGACGGTGGCCACGATCTCGTTCGGACACCCCTCCGAGATCCTTCCCGACTGCCCATCGATGGTGATCTGACCGCGAGGCGGCTCACAGCCGTTCGTCACGTACTCGTCGATGTAGTCATCGATCGAGAGGGGCCCACCCGGGAACGCAAACGACGAGCCCTTGAAGACGGCGCCTGAGCCGGTCTCCAGGACATCGACTCTGTAGTCGTCCTCGAGCAGCGGATCCCAGAGATCCGTGGCTGGTGTGACCGTGACCTCCCCGCTGTTGGGGTACTCGACGGAGAAGCCGTTCCTCGGCGAGACGAAGGTCGTCCGGTTCGGGAAGCCATCGGCAGGGTCGAGTTCGTCGCCGCCCCACTCGATCGCCGCAAGGGCAACGACCAACACCACGACCGCCGCCACTCCGAGCGCAACCTCCAACGCGACGCGCCGCCAAGCCGGCCGGCGGGCGGCCACCGCGGGGGCGAGCTCGATCAGCACGTAGCCTTCGCCGATCTCGTCGTGGCTGGGCGTGGTGATCCACGGAACGCCGTTGACGCGGGAGGCCCGATCCGACGATGGGCGCTCCAGAAGGTCAACGTCGACAGCGACGGTGCCACGGCCAACCATGTCGTCGAACGAGATCGCCGGCGCTTCCCGGTCGAGCGCCTCTGCGAATCGAGCGAGTTGCTGTTCGAGGTCAGTGGGCATTCTCAACCTCCAACTCCGACCGCAGGCGAGTCAACGCCCGCTCGCAATCGCGGTGCACCGTCGACGGCGTCACATCGAGGACCTGGGCCGCCTCACGCAGCGTGTACCCGAAGCCGACCACCAAAACGACCGCACACCGCTGAGCCTCCGACAAGCAGGCGATCGCCGGCGCGAGACCCGGCTCGAACGAGTCATGCGGGAAGGCGATCGGCGCTGCCGGCTCGGCCACAGGGACGTCGCGTGCCTCGCTGCGGACCGCCAACGTCCGCCCCACCCGGTACAGGTAACCGACCGGGCTCTCGAGCCCGACCACCCGATCCCAGTTCTGCCACGCCCACGCCAACGCATCAGCCGCGGCCTCACGTCCGACCGCCGCGCCGAACCCAGCGACCAGAGCACGGCGCAACCGCGGCTCGACCTCTCCAGCGAACCGCTCGAACTCTGACCGCCCCCGACCCATCAAGGTACAAAGCATCCCAGCCGCCGACTTGCGCGACTCAGATCGAGATTTTCTTCAACCGCCGATCGAGACCGTTACCGCTCCCGGACGGCGTAGGTCAGGTGCGTCACCCTCGAGGAGGGCTCCGCTCGTACCGGCTCCAGGGCCACGCGGCCCGCGTCGACGCCCTCGAACAGGCGGATGCCGGTGCCGAACAGCACGGGTGAGAGCGCGATCGAGAACTCGTCGATCAGGCCGGCGTTCACGTACTCCAGGATCGTTGCGCCGCCGCCCGCGATGCGGACGTCTCGGTCGCCGGCGGCCTCGCGAGCCTGGTCGAGCGCTGGCTCGATGCCGTCGTTGACGAAGTGGAAGGTGGTCCCACCCGGCCGCTCCCAGGGGTCACGCTCGGTGTGGGTCACGACGAAGACCGGCGTGTGGAACGGCGCCTCCTCCGGCCACGCGTGCTCGCCGGCGTCGAACATGCGCTTGCCCATCACGCTGGCGCCGGTGCGCTCGAACGTCTCCCGCGCGATGTCGTTGTCGCGCCCTACCTCGCCGCCCTCGCCGAGCTTCAGGTTCTCCCGCGTGAACCGCAGCGGGAAGACCCACGCCTGCAGTTCCATCCACTGCTGCCCCATCAGCTCTTCGGGTGAGTCGGGCGCGATGAACCCGTCCAGCGACATCGACACGCTGAAGAACACCTTCCCGGCCATCAGCCCTCAGCCCCCTTCCGGACGATCTCGGTGACGTAGGCAGCCAGGTTGCTCAGGGTCTGCTGGCCACCCTCGATCGCGTGGTACCTCTCGACCGCCTCGTCGCGGAGCTCCTTGGTCGGGAACAAGGTGCGCATCTCGATCCGGGTCCCCGCGCCGTCGGGCGCGAACGTGAGGACCGACTCGAAGGCGTTCGGGTCGCCGCGGGACTCACCGTGCAGCAGCGCGATCCGCTCCGGTGGGGCGATCTCGGTCCAGGAGATCCACTCCTGGTAGTCCGTCCCGTCCGGTCCGTGCATCACGAAGTCCCACTCCCCGCCGACGCGGAACTCGAACGCCCGCGTGGTGGTGGTGAACCCCTCCGGTCCCCACCATCGCGACAGGTGCCGGACTTCGGTGAACGCCTCGAACACCAGCTCCCGTGGGGCACTGATGACCCGGGAGATCACGATCTCGCGGTCGGCCGTCGCGGACTGCGCCGGCGCTCCTCGTCCCGTCGCGCTCATCAGCTACTCCTCCTGCCTTGCCTGCTCGAGGTCCTGCACGTACGCATCCAGCCGGTCGAAGCTCTCGTTCCAGAACCGCTCGAACCCGCCGGTCCACTCGTGAACCGGTCGCAGCCCGCGGGCGTCGAGGCCGTACAGGCGCTGCCTGCCTGCCTTGCGGTGCCGCACCAGCCCGACCTCCCGGAGCACCCGCAGGTGTTTGGACGCCCCCGGCTGGGCCATCCCCAGCTGCTGGGCCAAGTCGGTCACCGGCCACTCACCCGCCCGCAGCAGCACCAGGATCTCCCGGCGCTGCGACTCGGCGATCGCGTTGAAGACGTCCGACGTCGTCGCTGCTCGTGCCATGGCGCCATCATATGCCGATATCGGCATGCGTCAAGCCGGAAGAAGCAGGTGGGGGGCCGCGGGGTTATGTTTGGGGGTCACGACCAGCGGTCGCGCGAGCACCTCTCCCCCTCCACCCCCGCTGCCCGACGGCAGGGTGGACGCCGCTCGACCCTGGGTCGCGGTGGTGATCGTCGTCGCCGCTCTCGCCGTGATCGTCCCGGTCGCCGCCGTGCTCCTGGACCGGGCCGACACCGACGACGACGTTTGGTCGGCGGTCTCGGAGGTGGGCGACCAACCGCTCGAGATGCCGGTCGCCGATGACGGCCCGCCGCACCCCACCATCCCGCACGCGCCGCAGCCGCCGATCCATGACGACGACTTCTGGGGCGAGGGGGGCTATGACTACGACCTCTGGGGCCCGGCGGGCGAGTGCGTCGACACCGAAGGCTCGCCGATCGACTGCAGCCAGCCCCACATGGGCGAGGTGTTCGCCGGCGTGCAACTCTCGGAATCGACGTACCCCGGTCTGTGGGAGATCGTCGCCACCGGGACGACGGGCTGCTCGGCTGCCTACGAGCGCCTCACCGGGACGACGCCGGGAACCGACGGGATCTTCATCGTGCCTTCACCGCCCTCCGAGCGGGCGTGGGACGACGGTCAACGACAGGTGGTGTGCCTCGGGATCGCGCTCAGCGGCGACGCCGGCTGGTCGATCACCGACGGCTAGTTGCTGGCGATGAGGATGATGTTCATGCCGAGCATCACGCAGAGCAGCACGGCGATGAACAGCAGGGTCACGTGCATGGCCCGGAGGCGGTCCTCCATGGTCGCCTCCGCATGCACGGTGTCGAGGTCGGCCACGGCCTGATCGGTCATGACGGTGCCATCGGCGCGCCGGTGACCGGGCTGGAGGTGAATTCCACTCCCCTGGGCGGCGTCGGGGCCTACGGTGGTTCCGTGCGCTGAGCCCTCGGATCCGTGACCACCGTCCGCGACCTCCGAGGAGATCCCCATGGCCCAAGGCCACCTCTCGACGCTCATCGCCCGTGACGTGTCGGTGTCCTTCGGCGCCGTCACCGTGCTCGACGCGGTCTCGCTCACCCTCGGCGCCGGGCGACCGGCTCGGCCTCGTCGCCCCCAACGGAACCGGCAAGTCGACGCTGCTGCGGGTGCTGGCCGGCGACCTCGCTCCCGACGAGGGCACGGTCCGGCTGACCCCGCCGACGGCCACCGTCGGGCTGCTGGCCCAGGAGCCCGAGCGCCGCCACGACGAGACGGTGCGCCAAGCCGTCGCCCGCCGCACCGGGGTCACCGCCGCGACCGAGGAGTACGAGGCAGCCACCGCCGCCTTGGCCGTCGAGCCCGAGGCCGCGGCCGACCGGTACTCGCACGCCCTCGACACGTGGCTCGCCCTCGGCGGCGCCGACCTCGATGCCCGCATCGGGGAGACGTGGGCCGAACTGGGCCTGCCCGACCGCCTCCTCGACCAGCCCACGGCGACGCTGTCCGGGGGTGAGGCGGCACGGGCCTCGCTGGCCGCCGTGCTCCTGTCCCGCCATGACGTCCTGCTCCTCGACGAGCCCACCAACGACCTGGACTTCGCCGCCCTCGACCGGCTGGAGGCCTTCGTCCGCGGTCGGGAGGCCCCGCTCTTGCTGGTCAGCCACGACCGGGCCTTCCTGGAGCGGACGATCAGCGGCGTCGTCGAGCTGGACGAGCACACCCGACGGGCGACCCGCTACGAGGGCGGGTGGCTCGGCCTACCTCGAGGAACAGGCCACCGCCCGCCGCCACGCCGAGGAGGCCTACGACCAGTACGCCGACGCCAAGTCCGACCCTCGTCGACCGGGCCCGGCGCCAGCGTCAGTGGGCCGACAAGGGCGTCGCCAAGCGCACGGCCGGCTCCTGGAAGGACAACGACAAGTTCGTCCGCAACTTCCTCAACGAACGCAGCGAGAACCTGGCCTGCAAGGTGCGTCAGTCCGAGAAGGCGCTGTCCCGGCTGGAGGCCGACGCCCCCGACAAACCCCGGACCAGCTGGGAGCTCCGCTTCGAGATCGCCGAGGCCGCCCGCAGCGGGCAGGTGGTCGCCTCGCTGGAGGGGGCTGTCGTCGCGCCGGGGCGACTTCACCCTCGGTCCCGTCGACCTGGAGGTCGGCTGGGCCGACCGCGTCGCCATCGTCGGCCCCAACGGGTCGGGCAAGTCCACGCTGCTCGCCGCGCTGCTGGGTCGCCTCGCCCTCGACGCCGGCCGCCAGCGCCTCGGCCCTGGCGTGGTCGTCGGCGAGGTCGACCAGGGTCGCGGCGTCCTCGACCACGACGCCCCCCTCCTCGACGCGTTCCAGGCGGCGGCGGGCATCGACTCGACGGAGGAGGCCCGGACCCTGCTGGCCAAGTTCGGCCTGGGCGCCGAGCACGTTCTGCGCCCGGCCCGGACGCTGTCACCCGGCGAGCGGACCCGGGCCGGCCTCGCCCTCCTCCAGGGCCGAGGCGTGAACTGCCTCGTCCTGGACGAGCCGACCAACCACCTCGACCTCGCCGCCCTCGAGCAGGTCGAGCAGGCCCTCGAGACCTTCGGCGGCACCGTGCTGCTGGTCTCCCACGACCGCCAGCTCCTCGAGGCCGTCACCACCACCCGCACACTCCACGTCGACGACGGGCGGGTCACCGAAACCGGTCTGGCCACGACCCCGGCGGGGTAACTCCCTCCCTCCGAACGGGGGAGAGGCCGGAGATGGACGACCGAGAGTTGGTCGAGGACGACCAAGGCGAGACCGAGGACCAGCGGGAGCGCTACCGCGAGCTGCTCGAGGAGCTGCGCACGGTCATGCCCGGGACGCAGGTCCTCTTCGCCTTCCTGCTCACCGCCGTCTTCAGCCAGGGCTTCGGCGACCTCGACGACCTGGGCAAGCGCTGGTTCGCCGCCGCCCTGCTGCTGGCGGCGCTGGCCGCGGTGATCCTGATGGCCCCGGGGGCGTTCCACCGCATTTCCAAGCCCGGCAAGCGGCCGGAGCGCCTGAAGGTGAGCATCGTCTGCAGATCGGTCGGGATGGCGCTGCTCCTGGCGGCGATGACCGTCGTCATCTTCGTCGTCGTCCGCCTGATCTTCGACGACACGACGACCGGGCTGATCTTCGCCGCCGTCGTCGGTGGCGTCGGCATCGGCCTCTGGTACGTGCTGCCCCGGCTGATCGGGCTGAACCGCGATGACTAGATGATCTTCTTCGGTGGGTGGTCCCGGTAGGTCCGGAGGTGCTCGCCGATCCCGGACAGGAAGGCCTCGTTGTAGGCCAGCTTCCGGGTCAGGTAGCTGTGCTGCTCCTTGGGGTCCAGGTAGAGGTTGTAGAGCCGGGCGTACGTGTAGTTCTGGGTGACGCCGGTGAAGCCGCCGGGACCGGCCACGTCGGTGTCGTCGTCGCTGGTCGAGGCGATCATGAACTTGTACTCACCGCACCGGACGGCCGACAGCGTGCGTCAGCAGCCAGTACCAGACGTACTTCCGGTTCGACAGGCCGTCCGGCGCCGAGCAGGAACGAGGTCTGGTCGACGCCGTCGATGAACCGGTCGTCGGGGATGCGGTCGCTCGGCGCCGGCCAGCGCCAGCATCGTGGGCAGCAGGTCGGTGAAGCTGAACAGGCCGTCGCTGGCCCGGTCGGCCTCGATCATCCCCGGCCAGACCAGCGATGCCCGGGCACCCGCACGCCGCCCTCCCAGGTCGAGCCCTTGGCCGACCGGAACGGGGTGTAGGCGGCGTCGGGCCAGTTCTCCATGTGCGGGCCGTTGTCCGAGGACAGGAAGATCAGCGTGTCCTCGGCCTGCCCGGTCTCCTCGAGCACGGCGACCAGTCGCCCGACGATGTCGTCGAGCTCGATGATCGTGTCCTTGTAGGGGTGCTTCGCCGGTGACGAGCCCGAGGAAGCGCTCGTGCGGGTAGTTGTCGAAGTGGGCGCCCCGGGTGCCGAGGTAGCAGAACCACGGCTGGTCGCCGCCGGCCATGCGGCGGACGAACTCCTCGGTGTACGTGCACCACTTCTCGTCGAGCAGCGACAGCGACCGGGATGGTCGCACCTCCTCGACGGTCTCGACCTCGCCACCCCGCTCGGCGTGCACGAAGCACTTGTTGAACGGCATGTTCTTGACCCACTCGGTGCGGGCCTCCGAGTAGACGACCTCGGGGAAGAAGTGCGGGTCCCGCCACTCGCTGTACATGTCCGACACGGACAGGAAGCCGTAGAAGTCGTCGAAGCCGACGTTCTGGGGCTGGGACTCGACGTTCTCCCCGAGGTGCCACTTGCCGACGGCCTGGGTCACGTAGCCGGCGTCGGACAGCAGCTCGGCCAGGGTGACCTCGCCCTGCAGCCCGCCCGGCTCGCCGTACATCGGCGGGCGCTGCAGGCCGTGGCGCATCGGCAGCCGACCGGTCAGCAGCGACGCCCGGCTCGGCGTGCACGACGGCTCCGAGTAGCACGAGGTGAGCAGCAGGCCCTCGTCGGGCCAGCCTGTCGATGTTGGGCGTCGGGGCGCCGACGGCGACGCCGCCGCCGTAGCAGCCGAAGTCGCCCCAGCCCACGTCGTCCATCAGGACCACGAGCAGGTTCGGCCCCCGCCCGCCACGCTGGTCCCGGAACGCGCCGAGCCGTTCCGAGGCCGCCGCCACCTGGTCGTCGTGGACGAACTGGCGCTCGCGGTTGTCGGCCAACCGGGTGGTCGGCGAGGCGATGGGATCGAAGTCCGGTGGCCGTCACGGCCGCGGACGCTAGCTCTGGCCCAGCTGGCCCAGGACCCACTCCCTCGAGGGCTCGTCCTCGATGTCGACCGACATGAACTGGGCGAAGACCGGGTCCGACGTGGGGTCCTCGTCGCCGAGGGCGAGGTCGAACTGCTGCTCCTCGGCCAGCCAGTTGTCGGCCTCGTGCGTCATGCGCTCGACCTCGATCTCCTCCCGGACGCGGTCGGCCTCCTCCTGCGCCTGGTGCCGGAGGTGCTCGGCCTCGCACCGGGCCCGCTCGATGAGGTGGTCGGCCCGCACCTGGACCTCGGCCACGGTGGTGGCCACGGTCGCCTCGGCGACGGCGAGCGCCTCGACGAGTCGGCGGCAGTCGTCCTCGGCCACCCGGGCTCGCTCCTTGTTCTGGCGCAGCTCGGTCACGAGGGCGACGTTGGCGGCTTCGGCCCGTCGGATGCGGTCCGACAGGGCGACGAGCCGCTTGCGCGCCGCGTCGAGCAGTGCGTGGACGTCCGCCGGGTCGTAGCCGTGACGCGTCACGCGGAGCTTCGACGCGGCGGTGCTCTGCGGGGACTCGGTCATGGTGGCGGACATCAGCCGCACCTGCCCTTTCGTCCCACTTCCCCGCCGGACAGTCCACACCCCGTAGCCCTCCGGGTCAAGAGGGCGCCCTCGCCCGGCCGATACCGTCGGCTCCGTGAGCGACTCGTCCGACGAGCCGGGCACGCTCGCCCAGCCCCTGGCCCCGCTGGCAGCGGCCCTGCGGGTGCTCCTGCTGGTCCTCGCCGTGCTCTCGGCCGGGTTGGCCTACCTCGCGGTCCGCATGCGCACCGCCCTGGACGAGGCCGACCGCGTCGGCCCGTCGGCCGTCGCCGACGCCGACGACGCCGTCGCCGCCTTCTTCAACGGGACGTCCGTCTTCTTCGTGACGATGATCGGGGTCGGCGGCCTGTTCGTGTTCTGGATGTGGCGGGCGGCGAAGAACAACGAGGCCTTCGGCCGGCCGGGGGCGCTCAGCCCCGGCTGGGCCATCGGCGCCTGGTTCATCCCCTTCGGCAGCCTGGTCATCCCGGCCATCCAGCTCCAGCAGCTGTGGCGCGGGGCCGACGCCTCGGTGCCGCGGGGCGACCCCGGCGTGGCGGCGCTCGCCCCACAGTGCCCAGCTCTGGGTCTGGTGGGTCAGCTACGTCCTCGGGCAGGGGCTGACGGTGGGCGGCTTCACCCTGCTCGGCGACACCAGCGACCCCGACGGCGAGCTGTCGGCGGCCGCCCTGCTGACCCACCTCGACGACGTGCGCCTCGGTGTGACCCTGTTCGTCGCCGGCCAGGCCCTCCTGGTGCTGGCCGCGCCGCTGGGCGCCGCCCTCGTCATCCGCCTGACCCGTCGCCAGGAGAGCACCGCCACCGTCATCGGGTCCGAGGCGCCGTCGATCCTGGGCTGGGCCCGTCCCGCCTCACCGCCGGCCTGGCACCCCGACCCGATCGGGCGCTTCGACCTCCGGTGGTGGGACGGTCGCCTCTGGACCGCAGCACGTGACCCGCGCCGGCGAGCAGACCGAGGACCCCGAGCCCCTCTAGAGCTGCTGGCGGTCGCGTAGGAGGTCCCGGATCTCGGTCAGCAGCTCGGCCTCGGACGGGCCGGCGGGCTCCTCGCCCTTCTCCCGCCGCAGGGCGTTGACCGCCTTCACGACGATGAAGACGCCGACGGCGATGATCACGAAGCTGACCACCGCCGTCAGGAACGAGCCGTAGCGCAGCACGCCGTCACCGAGATCGACGGTCAGGTCGCTGAAGTCGGGTTGCCCGCCGAGCGCGGCGATGACCTGCATCAGCACGTCGTCCACGAACGAGGTCACGACGGCGCCGAAGGCGGCGCCGAGGACGACGGCGACGGCCAGGTCCACCATGTTCCCGCGATTGATGAAGTCCTTGAACTCCTGGATCACCTGTGGTCACTCCTCATGCCGTCCTGCTGTGGAAGGTCACGGCCATACTGGCCGTCATGCGGGTGACGACCTCGCTCAACGAGCGCGTACGCGGTCGAGGACCCTCGGCTCGGCGCCGCCCAGATGCTGGAGCGGGGTCGGGCCGCCCACGCCGCCGGCCTGGCGGGCCTGTACGTGGGCGACCACCACGCCACCCCGGTGCCCTACTACCAGAACTCGCCGGTCCTGGGCCGCCTGCTGGCCGACTGGACCGACCGCCCGTTCGGCGCCCTGTACCTGCTCCCGCTCTGGCACCCGGTGGTCGTCGCCGAGCAGATCGGCACGCTGGCCGCGCTCGGAACCGGCACCTTCGTCTTCCAGTGCGCCATCGGTGGTGGCGAGGACCAGTTCGGGCCGATGGGCATCGACCTGGGCGAGCGCGTCCGTCGCTTCGAGTCCGGCCTGACGATCATCAGCGCCCTCCTGGCCGGCGAGGAGGTCGACGACGCCGACGGGCCCTGGGGCATCCGCAACGCCCGCATCAGCCCCACCCCCGCCGAGCCCGTCCAGGTGTGGATCGGGGGCGCCGGCTCGAAGGCCCTGGCCCGCGCCGCCCGCATGGGCGACACCTGGTACGCCGGCCCCGAGCTGACCGACGAGGTGGCGGCCGAGAAGCTGGCCGAGTACCTCGGCCACGGTGTGGACCCGCCGTGCCGGCCGCTGCGCCGGGACGTCTACGTCGGGGCCGACGAGGCCGACGTGGCCCGCGTCCGGGAGCCGCTGGACCAGAACGGCTACCGGGGGTTCGACCTCAGTGCGATCGTCACGGGCACCGTGGAGCAGGTGGCCGAGCGCTTCGTCTCCCTCGGCGAGAAGGGCTTCGACGAGATCGTGGTCCGCCAGTTGGCGCGGGACCAGGGCGACGCCGTCGCCTCCATCGAGCGGCTGGCCGAGGTCATCGAGGTGGTCGCCGCCGAGTGACCCTCGACCGACGCCAGTTCCTGATCGCCGGGCTCGTCACCGGCACCGCCGCGGCCTGCGGTCTCTTCGACGAGGGCGACGGCCCGAAGAAGTCGTCCTACGGCGACGCCCCGTCCCAGTTCGGGGAGCTCTACGTACCCTCGGACGACCCCCGGGGCACGGTCGTCCTGGTCCATGGCGGGGCCTGGAAGGTCGACGAGGACCTCTCGATCATCTCGCCGATGGCCCGCGACCTGAACCGCGAGAACTACCTGGTCTGGAACATCGAGTACCGCCGCGTCGGCGAGGACGGAGGCGGCTGGCCGGGCACGTTCGAGGACGTCGGCGCCGCCATCGACCACCTCGCCGTTCTGGCCGAGGACGAGCCGATCGACCTCGAGCAGGTGGTCGTCGTCGGTCACTCGGCGGGCGGGACCCTGGCTCTGTGGGCGGCCGGCCGGCAAGGCACGGTCACCCCGCGGGGCTACCTGTCGCTGGCCGGCTTCACCGACCTCGAGGCCTGCGTGCGGGAGGACCTGCTGACCGGCGCCTGCAGCCGGGTCCTGGGCGGCACGCCCGCCGAGGTGCCAGAACGCTACGTCCACGCCTCACCTCTGCGCCGACTGCCGACCGGTCGTCGCCAGTCCCTCGTGCACGGCATCGACGACGACATCGTCCCCGTCCGCCAGTCGAGGGACTACGCGGCGGCCGCCGAGGGGGTCGGCGACCCGGTGGAGCTGGTGACGGTCGCCGACGCCGGCCACTTCCAGCTGATCGACATCCAACACCCCGCCTACGGCGAGGTCCTCACCCAGCTCGACGCACTGTTCACCAGCCAAGCCTGACCGGCACCCGGGTACCTAGCCGGCGAGGATCCACTCCCGGGACGGCTCGTCGGCGATCTCCTCGGACATGAAGCGCTCGAAGGCGGCGTCGGCCTCGGGGTTGCCGAGGCCCCCGTTGACGCTGTGCTCGAAGGTGGCCTCGGCCTCGGAATCGACGAGGCCCTCGTTGACGCCGATGGGCTCGATGGCCGGCGGCGTGACGTCCACCTCGAGGCTGACGGCCTCGAGGGCGTTCTCGACCTTCTCGGCAGCCACGTCGGCGACGGTGGAGGGCGCCTCGATGGCGAGGGGCTCGGGCTCGGCCACTTCGGCCGGGGCAGGGGGGGCCACCTCGACGCGGGGCTTCTCCGGCATGCCCCGAGCGATGGGCGTGCCCAGGCAGTCCGGGCTCTCGGCCACCTTGAGCATCTCGGTGGCGGCCAGGCGGATCCGGGTGCGCAGCTGGTTGCGGACCTCCTCGAGGGCCATGGTCTCGGCGGCCATGGCCAGGCGGAGCGTCTCCAGCTCGGCGCAACCGTCCTGGACCCGCTGCCACTCCTCGCGCACCTTCATGCGCTCGTCGGCATAGCAGCGCTGGGCCTCTTCACGGGCCTGCTCGACCATGTGGAAGGCCTGGTGGCGGGCCTGGCCGATGAGCTCGTCGGCGTTGGCCTCGGCCTTGGTCACGATCCCGGCGGAGCGGTGGCGGGCGTCGGCGATGGCGGCGTTGGCGGTGTCCTCCGCCAGGGCGAGGGTGCGCTCGAAGGTCTCCCGGGTGGCTTCGGCGTCGCGGGTGCGGGCCTGCCAGTGGGTGACCTCGGTCTTCATCACGTCCGCCTCGGACTCTGCCTTCCGCAGCCGGCCGATGAGGTTCACCATCTGGCTGCCGAGTCCTTCGAGGAACTCGGCGACGTCGCCGGGGTCGTACCCGCCCCGCTTGGCGATCCGGAACGCGGGCTCACCGAACAGCCGACGAGAGGTCTCGTCGCTGATCGGGACGGGGGCGATGGCGTCGGTCATGGTGAAAGGCTCCTGGAACTAGGCCGGATGACCTAGATGAAGCGTCGGCACCTCGCCAGGGGACTTGAGAACTACTCCGACGTCGCGCCGCTGTCGCCGGCTGCGCTGCCGAAGATGCCCTTGGCCATGAGCGAGGCCTCCGCGGCCCGCCGGGCGGCGTAGATCTCGGCCCGCGCCCGGTGAGCGGCCCGGTCGTCCGGAGCGGCCTGCACCGCCCACTCGACCACCTGCGCGGCCAGGCGCAGATCGCCGGCGGCGGCCAGCTCGGTGGCCCGGGCCACCAGGGCGTCGACCCCGCCGGCGAGTGATGCCACCTCCGCCGCGATCACCGAGTCCGCGGCGGGCTTCAGCCGGGCCGGGTTGCCGTCGTACCAGCCGCCGTAGAGCCGCCAGATGTTGCGGACGACGAACTCCGGCTCGTCGTAGACCGGTTGCATCCACGGCTGGTCGAGCGCGGCCTGGGGCACCTCGACCTCGTGGACGATCGTGTCGAGCGTCTGGCCCGCGTTCATGCGCTCGAGGACGTCGGCGACCAGCTGCTCGAGCACGTCGGCCACGCCCAGCAGCACGCCGGCGATGCGCTCCCGCCCGGCGATGGGCAGGCCGTGGGCGGGCAGGAACAGCTCGCACCCCGTCGCCGCCATCGCCCGGAGGGCGTCGACCCACTCCCGCGGGTAGCGCTGGACCTTCTGGGGGTTCCCCGCGTTCGGGAACACCCAGATGAAGAAGTCACCGGCGCACACGGCCTGGTGCTCGGGCACCCACGTCCACGTGTGGTCGTCGGTCTCGCCCTTGCCGTGGTGCAGGTGGAACGTCGTGTCCCCGTGGGTCAGCGCGTCCTCGATCAGATAGGTGTGGTCGGGGTGGACCCAGTCGTCGAAGAACCTGTCGCCGGCGCCCCTCCCGAACTGGCGACGGTTGATGACCGCGTTGTAGCCGTCGGTGAGCTGGTAACGCTCGAACCGGGCGGCGACGTTCTCGTGGCCAACGATGTCCGGGTCGGGGTCGCCCCGGGCCTCGGCCTCGTCGACGAAGGTCCGGCAGCCGGCGGCGTGGTCCCGGTGGCCGTGGGTGTAGACGATCGAGCGGACGGGATCGTCGGACCAGGCCCGGAGCGATGCCAGGCACGCCGGGGCCAGCGTCTCCAGGCTGGTGTCGAAGAGGACGAGGCCCTCCCCGGTGCGGAAGGCCACGACGTGCGAGAAGGACTCGACGACGGCGATGTCGTCGGCGACCTCGGACAGCTCGGTCGTGATCCGGTTGACGGACCCGGGGCCGTCGTACTCCCCGTGGTCGATGACCCGCTCCGACAGTGCCAGGAGGTCGGCCATGCCTGCGTGCTACCACAAGGGCGGCGTGGAAGACCTCGTGTGGTACGTCGCCTACGGGTCGAACCTGTGCCGGGCCCGGTTCGGCGCCTACCTGGACCGCGGCCCCGACCCCGCGCCGCCGCAGGCGGACCGTCCGCTGATCCTCGCCCACCCGCTCTGGTTCGGCGGCGAGTCCGTGGTCTGGACCGGCGGCCGTGCCTACCTCGACCACACCGAGGTGGCCGGCACCACGACCCTGGCCCGGGCGTGGCTGGTGACCGTGGAGCAGTGGCTCGACGTCCACCGCCAGGAGGCGGGGCCGGACGGCGACCGCTATCCCGTGCTGCTCGACCTCGGCGAGTACGAGGGCGTCCCCGTGCGGACCTTCACCGGTCCGGACCGGTTGGACCTCGCTGCGTGCACCCGGCCGGCACCGGACTACCTGCGTCGCATCGCCACCGGTCTGCACGAGTCCCACGGGCTGAGCCCCGACGACGTCGCCCGCTACCTGCTCGGCTGCCCGGGGCTGGCCGAGTGCTGGACCGAGGCCGACCTGCGGGGCGCCCTGACGACCTGAGCGGGCCGTCGGTACCCTCGCCGCCCATGCGACGGCTGGCAGCAGGCATCTTCGTGCTGCTCCTGGCCTCCTGCAGCGGGGACGGGGCCGATTCTGTGTCCACGACGGTGGCGGTCACGTCGACGACCCTGCGCTCCTCGCCGACCACGTCGTCGCTGCCGCCCCGGGGGGTCACCGAGGTCGACGTGTGCAACCTGCTCGAGGAGGACGAGCTGGCGACCGTCGTCGACGACCCGGGGCCGGGCGAGGTGACCATCACCCAGTTCGAGGGCGACCCCGGCGAAGCGCCGTCGCTGCTCACCGGCCAGTGCGCCTGGCCGACGGTGGCCGACGCCGAGCTGACGCTCTACTACCTGGCCCCGACCACGGCCGAGAGCGGCCGCGCCCACCTGCAGGACGTGGTGGAGCTGGAGCCGGAGTTCGCCCGGGACGCCGCCATCAACGAGGTCGAGATCGGCTGCTGCACCTTCGGCATGCTCATCGACCGCGACGGCAAGCTGCGGGAGGTGGCCGTCGTGCGGGGCTCGGCCCTGCTCTACCTCGTCGTGAACCAGGACGTGGACGGCCGCGACACCGAGGCCACGACCCAGTACGCCGAGCTGCTGGCCGAGGCCCTCATCCGGGCGCCCCGGTAGGAGCTGAGGCTCAGGCCGCCCCGAACATCATCAGCCACTGCTCCTCGGTCTTCGGCTTGAAGACGAAGTTGTACTGCCGGGTCTCGCCCATCGACTGAGAGGGCTCCGCGGAGTACAGGTGGCCGGGGAAGAGGGTGGCGTCGTCGGGGACCTTGGCCAGCTTCTGGGTCAGGCTCTCGTAGAGCGCCCGGGGGTCGCCGCCGGGGAGATCGGTGCGACCGCAGCCCTCGAGGAAGAGCGTGTCGCCGGCCACCAGCCGGTTGTCGACCAGGAAGCACTGGCTGCCGGGCGTGTGCCCCGGCGTGTGGATGAGCTCGATGGGGATGTCGCCCACCTGGACGACGTCGCCGCTGGCGTGGCTGACCAGGTCGCTGTCGTCGGCGCCGGTGACCCGCTTCACCCACTCGGCCTCGTCGGCCTGCACGTGGATGGGGACCGGGCGCAGGCGCAGCAGCTCGGAGACCCCGGCGATCGAGTAGCCCATCATGTCCCCGCCCACGTGGTCCGGGTGGTAGTGGGTGGCCAGCGCGCCGACCAGCGTCATGTCGTCCTCGTCGAGGATCCCGAGCAGGTCCTTGATGCCGTAGGCCGGGTCGACGACCACGGCCTCGCCGGTCTCCCGGTCGCCGATCAGGTAGACGAAGTTGACCATCTGCTGGGCCACGCGGGTCGGTGGTGGCGAAGTCCCGGCCGGACAGCAGCTGGCGGAAGTAGAGACGGTCGTCGCGGCCATCCGCTCAGCCTACGACCGACGATTTCGAGTCGGTGAGCGGCGGGAATCCGGCCGCTGGACACTCGAAGGTGGCGGGCCCAGCTGGCCTTGAAGTCGGCGTCGTAGCGCCTCGTAGGCGTCCCGCAGGCCGGGGCCGGGCCAGTCGCCGGGCAGCAGGGCGTCGGGCAGCAGCGGATCGGCCTGGAGGTGGCGCAGCACGGCGGCCGACAGCACGAAGCCCGGGGCCAGCGCGTCGGGGTCGGTCAGCGCCGACCGGTGGTCGACCAGCTCGCCCGTCGACCGCCGGGCACCGTCGGCCCAGCCGCTCGAGGTCCCAGAGGCGACCTGGCCGGGTCGTCGTCGGGACGGGCGCGCAGGCGCAGGCACTGGGCGTCGACCACGGCCCGGGCGTCGGGCAGCCGGTCCGGGTCGAGGTTGTCGGGCCGCAGCCACACGCCCTCCCGCAGCTCGGCCAGCCGCAGGACCCGCATCGCCGTGCGCAGCGCGGCCCGGTCGGCGGCGGGCCGACGCTCGCCGTCGACCACGGCCAGGTCCCACTCCCCCGACCAGGGCCGCGTGATGCCCGACCGGCTCGCGTCCTGACGCTCGCGGCGGGCCAGGAACGGCCCGGCGAGGGCGTAGGCGCCGTCGTCGGCCACCAGCTCGCCGGCGGTGACCATGCGCGACAGCGCGGTGCGCACGGTGCCCTCGGCGATGCCGAACAGGGCCGCCGAGGCCACCAGCGAGCGCCCCGGCAGGCGGGACGGCCGCACGCCGAGCAGGGTCGAGGCCACGATCGACCGGGCGGTCAGCGGGCGGGTGTCGTCACGGAGTTCCATCGCGTGTCGGAAAAGTGTAACATGACGGCCATGACCGTCGCTGGTCGACCACGTCCGCGAGCGGCAGACGATGGTCCCGCCCGTCCGAGCTGCGGCCCGACACGCTGCCCACCGACCGCCTGCTGGTCAGCGGCAAGGCCGTCCCCGAGGTGCGGGCCGAGCTGCGCCGCATCCCGAACGTGCGCAACGCGTTCAACGTCCTGTCGGTCTGGGTCCAGTCCTTCGGCCTCATCGCCCTGGCCGTGCTGGATCGGCCACCCGCGTCATGTGGGTGGCCACCTTCGTGCTCATGGGCCGGGCGTTCGCCCTCTACGGGATCCTCGGCCACGAGGCCGCCCACCGGCTCCTGTTCTCCAAGCGCTGGGCCAACGACGGCATCGGCCGCTGGGGCCTCGTCGTATCCCGGGCTTCGTCCCCTTCGACGTCTACCGGCGCAGCCACTTCGCCCACCACAAGGACGAGATGGGGCCCGAGGAGCCCGACGTCAACCTCTACGCCCACTACCCGATCACCCGCGACTCGCTGGGCCGCAAGCTGCGCCGCGACGCCGTGCGGCATCTCCGGGTGGAAGAACCTCAAGGGCCTGTTCCGGGGCGCTGCAGTTCGAGCGCACCCGGGGCGTGGCCCTGCGCATCCTCGGCACCCAGGTGGTGATCCTGGCCGGATCTTCACCGCGTTCGGCCGGCCCGAGCTCTACCCCCTCCTGTGGCTGGCCCCGTGGATGACCGGCTGGCGGGTGATCAACCGGCTGCGGGCCATCGCCGAGCACGGCGGGATGATCCGCTCGGGCGACCGGCGCGAGACCACCCACCACGTGACGCCAGACCTGGCCGGCCCGCTTCTGGATCGTCCCGTTCAACACCGGCTGGCACCTGGCCCACCACGTCGACATGGGCGTGCCGTTCCAGCACCTGCCCCCGCTTCCACGACGAGCTGGTGGCCGCCGGCTGGGTCGTGCCCGACCTCGAGTACCCCAACTACCGCACCCTCTGGAAGAGCCTCTCCGCCCGCGAGCCCGTGACCGAACTCTCGTTCTGGCGCCTGATTCGGGTGCTATAGCGCCCAAATCAGGCGCCAGTACGAACGACGAGGGGAAGCGCCGAGGCCGTCCGCCGCGAGGACTTGGCCCCCACCGCAGCAAGCGAGGCACCGGCGGCGTCCCCGGCCCGCCGTAGCGGCTAACCGGCCTCCGGGGGCGGCTCGTCGATCGGGCCGCTGGCCTCGGGCACCTCGCCCCGCCGCCGCCAGGCCTCCTCGGCCAGGGAGATCACCTCCCGCACCGGCAGGCCGGCTCGCTGCGCCGCCCGGGAGGCGTCGTCGTGCTCGATCTTCACCCGGCCGGCGCTGACCTTCACCCGCACCGCGTGGCCGGCGACCTCGACCTCGTCGAGCAACCGGGCCTGCGGCCACCGGTCGAGCGTGGTGCCCCGCACGCCGAGGCTGCCGGTCGCCGCGGTCATGGCGTCCATCACCTGCTGGACCAGCGACGGGTCGACCAGCGCGCTCACCTGGTGGGCGGGCCGGCCCTTCTTCATGAGGATGTTCGTGACCCACGCGTCGTGGGCGCCGGCGTCCAGCAGGGCCCCGACGGCGTCGGCCACGACCTCGCCGGTGGCGTCGTCGACGTTGGTCTCCAGCAGGACGACGGGCTGGCCGGTGCGGGTCCCCTCCACCGGGTCGCCGAGGACGACCTGGGTCACGTTGGGCGGTCGTCCAGCTCGCGGGTGCCGGCGCCGAAGCCGCTGGCCCGCACCACCATGGGCGGCAGGCCGCCCCACCCGACCACGATGGCGGCCAGCAGGGCGGCACCCGTGGGCGTGGTCGGTCTCGAACGGGACGTCGATGCCGTGGCTGGGCGCCCCCCGGAGCAGCTCGATCACGGCGGGGGCGGGCGACGGCAGCAGGCCGTGGGCGGCCCGGTGCATTCCGGTGCCCGTGGCCACCGAGCTGGCGTGCACGGCCTCGACGTCGAGGACGTGCGAGCGCGGCGCACGTCCCGACGATGTCGATGATGGCGTCGAGGGCCCCGACCTCGTGGAAGTGGACCTGACTCGGCGGCCGGCGGTGGAGGCGGCCCTCGGCCTCGGCCAACCCGTCGAAGGTCGCCAGCGCGCGGTCCCGCACCCGGTCGGGCAGGCGGGCCTCCTCGATCAGGCCGGTGATGTGCGCCGCCGTGCGCACGACAGTCGTCTCCTTCGTGTGCACGTGGACCTTGGTGGCGGCGATCCCGCAGCGCAGCACGGGCTCGGCCTCGAGCATCCAGCCGCCGACCGGCAGGTGGTGGCAGATGTTGCGTGATCTCGTCCAGGTCGGCACCGGCGTCGACGAGGGCGCCGAGCGCCATGTCCCCGGCGATCCCGCTGAAGCAGTGGAACCAGGCGAGCCGACCGGTCACCGGCGGGTGCCGACCCCGAGGAGGCGCACGACCGCGCAGGCGGCGCCGTAGCCGTTGTCGATGCCGACGACCGTCACGCCGGGGGCGCAGGACGACAGCATGGCCAGCAGGGCGGTGACACCCTCCAGGCTCGGCCCCGTAGCCGACGCTGGTCGGCACGGCGACGACCGGAGCCGATGTCAGGCCGGCGACGACGCTGGGGAGGGCGCCCTCCATCCCGGCCACGACGACCAGGGCGTCGACGTCGACCAGGTCGTCGACCGAGGCGAGCAGGCGGTGCAGCCCGGAGACGCCGACGTCGGTCACCTCCAGCGGGCGAAGGCCGTGGGCGGCCAGCACCGCGCCGCACTCGCGGGCGACCGGGCCGTCGGAGGTGCCCGCGGTGACCAACGCCACCCGCTCGGGACGGTCGGCGCCGCGTCCCACACGATCGTGGCGGGCTGGCCGGGGTGGGTCACCCCGTCGGGCTGGGCGACCAGGGCGGCCTCGGCCTGGTCCGGCTCGGCCCGGGTCAGCACGATCGGGCCGGCGCCTCCGTCGGCCCGCAGGGTCGTGACGATGGCCGCGCACTCCTGGGGCGACTTGCCCGGGGCGTACACCGCCTCGGCCATGCCCTGGCGCAGGGCCCGGTGGTGGTCGACCCGGGCGAAGCCCAGATCGGTGAACGGGAGGCGGCGCAGACGGCGCAGGGCGTCGTCGGGTGCGACGGCGCCGGAGCGCACGCCCTCCAACAAGTCCCTCAGGTCGGCTTCCTGCACCTGCCTATCCTGCCCGTGTGGGCACCCCCGCACCATCCGCGCCGGGCGGGGGCCATCCCCGGGTCGGCTTCCTGGGCCCCCGGGGCACCTTCAGCGAGCAGGCCCTGCTCACCCAGGGCGACCTGGTCAACGCCGAGCTGCTGCCGCTGGACGCCATCCCCGACGTGCTGGTGGCGACCACCAGCGGCCGGGTCGACCAGGGCCTGGTCCCCATCGAGAACGCCATCGAGGGCACGGTCAACGTGACCATGGACATGCTCGCCTTCGAGCACGACCTCCTCATCCAGCGGGAGGTCGTCATCCGGCGTGCAGATGCACCTGCTGGGGCTGCCGGGCACCGCCGTCGAGGAGATCAAGACCGTCCTCTCGATCCCCGTGGCCACCGCACAGTGCCGGCGCTTCCTCGCCGGGAACCTGCCCGGGGCGGCGACCGAGGTGGCGGCCTCGACCGCCCAGGCCGCCCAGATCGTGGCCGAGACGGGCGACCCCTCGATCGCCGCCATCGCCAACACCCGGGCCGGCGAGCTGCACGGCCTCGAGGTGCTGGTCCCCGACATCGAGGACCACGACGACAACGAGACCAAGTTCGTCATGGTCGCCCCCGCCGGCATCCCCGCCCCGACCGGCCACGACAAGACGACCGTCGTCATCTTCCAGCACGCCAACCGGCCCGGCTCGCTGCTGGCCATCCTCCAGGAGTTCGCGGCCCGGGCCATCAACCTGACCAAGCTCGAGTCCCGGCCGACCAAGCGGGGGCTCGGCAGCTACTGCTTCATCATCGACCTCGAGGGCCACGTCGACGAGGAGCTGGTGGCCGACTGCCTGCGGGACATCCACTCCAAGCACGGCAGCATCAAGTTCCTGGGCTCGTACCCCGCCGCGGGCGAGACCGGCGAGCGCGTGCGCCGGGCCGCCGACGCCAGCTGGGCCGAGGCCGAGGCCTGGATCCAGGAGCTGAAGGACCAGATTCGGCCCTAGTCGTTGCAGCGCCGAATCGTCGCTCAGGCTGGCAGACCGAACTGGCCTCCGATTCGCCGGTCATAGGCGGCAGATCGGAGGCCAGTTCCGTCTGATCGGCGTCACGATCCGGGACGCTTCAGGTCTCCTTCCCTGAACCCGCGCCGGTCCCCCTCGGAACGGCAGCGCGCTACCCACTGGGCCGCCCGTACCCCTCCGGGCGGCCCAACGGGTTTCCAGGGCGGAGCGGGAGGGATTCGAACCCCCGGGCCCTTGCGGGCCGGCTGCTTTCAAGGCAACTGCAATCAACCGGACTCTGCCACCGCTCCAGTCCGCCTCAGCGTAGGGGGTCGCCGATCGCCACTGCCCGCGTTCTCCGCCGCCACGCCGTGTCACGTTCGGTGGTTGTTGGCGCACTATTCGTGAGAAGCAGCGTCATGGCCGTCCAAGGGCAGGGTCCGGACCCTCGATCGCGGCGGCGACGACCGCCCCGTGTCGCTCGCCCCCACCCGGGCCCGCCGTCCCTCGGGTGGGGGCGGGCGTCATCGCCGGCTCGGCTACGACCAGGAGTGGGCGACGTCCACGACGATGCGGTCGTCGAGCTTGAACACCCGGAACGGCAGCCGGGCCCGGACGCCGAGGCCGAAGAGGGTGACCCCCTCGAACGAGCCGCCGTACTTCGCGGCGCGGAAGGTCTGGTAGCCGGTCACGTCGACCCGCGGAAGCCGGCGGCCCTCCCGGCCGTCGTAGGTGGGGGTGGTGCCGGCGGGGGTGTGGTCCGGGGCCCGCACGACCACCTCGAGCTTGGCTCCGCCCGCCAGCGGGATGGGGTCGCCCGTGGCCACGCCACCGAACCTGTTGACGTAGTGGACGACGTAGCCGGAGGCCGGCCCCCGCAGGTCGACCACGAAGCGGTCGAAGCAGGCGTGCTCGCCGGTGCGGGCGTCGTCGACCGGCGACCTCGGACTTGTCGACGGGCCTGCCGACTTCTCCTGGCTCCCCCACGTGACGCTGCACGCCCGGGTGCTGGGGGCCGCGTCGGCGGTGCCGGGCACCACCAGCAGCCCGGCGGCGAGGAGGACGATCACGAGGAGTCGGCGCATGCCTCCGTCCTACACCCGTCGGTGGCCCGAGTCACGACACTTCGGGTATGGCGCGCGCGGCTGCGGGTAGGGCGCGACGCATGGCCACCGAACTGAACAACCGCAAAGTCGCCTTCCTGACCGCCAACGAGGGCGTCGAGCAGGTCGAGCTCACCGAGCCGTGGTCGGCAGTGGAGGATGCCGGGGGCCAGCCGGTCCTGGTGTCCCTCGAGTCCGGGACGGTCCAGGGCTACAACCACCTCGACAAGGCGGACACCTTCGCCGTGGACGTCACCGTGTCGGAGGTGGACCCGGCCGAGTACGCCGGCTTGGTGCTGCCGGGGGGTGTGGCCAACCCGGACCAGCTCCGCATGGACGGCGACGCCGTCGCCTTCGTGAAGTCGTTCTTCGACGACGGCAAACCGGTCGCCGTCATCTGCCACGGCCCGTGGACCCTGGTCGAGGCCGACGTGGTCCGGGACCGGACGCTGACCAGCTGGCCCAGCGTGAAGACCGACCTCCGCAACGCCGGTGCCGAGTGGGTCGACGAGGAGGTCGTGGTGGACGACGACGGGCCCAACGTGGTGATCAGCAGCCGCAAGCCCGACGACCTGCCCGCCTTCTGCAAGGCGACGGTCGAAGCGCTTGCCGCGTAGCGGAATACCGCCTCGACGGGCCTCGTTGATGCGGACATGCCGGTCACCCGCCTGAACCACGCCGTCCTGTACGTCCGGGACGCACAGCAGAGCGCCACCTTCTACGAGGAGGCGCTCGGGTTCCGGCGGGTACCGCTGGCCGACGGCTTCGACGGCGCGGTCTTCCTCCAGGCCCCCGGCTCGACCAACGACCACGACCTGGGCCTCTTCACCGCGGGCGACGTCGGTCCGTCCGGCGCCGGCCGCAGCACGGTCGGCCTGTACCACTTGGCGTGGGAGGTCGACACGCTGGCCGAGCTGGCCCGCATCGGCCAGGAGCTCTCCAGCCGTGGCGCGCTGGCCGGCGCCAGCGACCACGGCACCACCAAAGCGCTGTACGCCCACGATCCCGACGGCATCGAGTTCGAGGTGTCCTGGCTGGTGCCCGCCGACCTCCTCGACGAGGCCACCCTCGAGGCCCGGTCCCGCATCAGCCCTCTCGACCTCGACGCCGAGATCGCCCGCTACGGCGCGACGACCCGGGGCGGCGTGGGCATCTCGGTCCCCGCCTGAGGCCTCGCTCGGTACCATCCCCCCGTTCAGGAGAGGTGCCGGAGTCTGGCTGATCGGGGCGCCCTGCTAAGGCGTTAGTGGCTGCAAGGCTGCTCGTGGGTTCAAATCCCACCCTCTCCGCTCCGTTGTGGAAGACACAACGTTCTCCCTGGTCACAACGACGTTCTTGTGCTCCCGGCTCGGGATGGGAGCATGGGACAGGTTTGAACCACGACGCCCAACACGCTGAGGCCCAGCCATCGGCGGCGCGTTCCGAGCGACCGGGCGCGCGCAGACAGTCAAAAGACGCTTAACCCTCGCTTAACCCTCGTCCTGGGCCGCCGCGTGCGACTACCAGTGGTGGGCGACGTCGATGACGACCCGGTTGCCCAGCTTGATGACCCGGAACGGCAGGCGGGCCCGGACCCCGAGGCCGAGCGAGGTCTGGCCCTCGAAGGTCCCGCCGTAGCGGGTCGACCGGAACGTCTCGTAGCCGGCCACCACGACGCCGGGCAGGCGCTCGCCCACGACGGCGGGGTAGGTCGTATCGCCGTCCTCGTCGTGGGCAGGGGCCCGCACGACGATCTCGATCTTGCCTCCACCCGGCAGCGGGATGACCTGCCCGGAACCGTCCGCCCGGAACACGTTGACGTACCGGACGATGTAGCCGGACGCCGGACCGTCGAGGTCGACGACCAAGCGGTCGAAACATCCATGGCGACCGGTGCGCACGTCCACGATCGGGGAGAGACTGGCGGATGGCCCGGCGGACTTCGGCTGGCTCCCCCAAGTCACGGCACAGGTCGCTTCGGGCGCGGCTCCAGCGGGGACAACGGGACCGATGAGCAGCGCCAGCACGGTCACAGCCAGGACGACGAGGCGTTTCACAGCACCGTCCTACACCTCCTTCACCGTTCTGTCGTCTGTCGCACCGGAATAGGTCCTGAGCGGGGGCCGTTCCACCGGACATACTCGTGACCGCTCAAGCCACTAGCCGAGGTGGACCATCGACGAACGAGATCGGTCACCCGGAGCTCGCCGTGACCACCGCCGCCAAGCTCTTGCGAGGGCTCAGACAAGCGCTAGCGGGCCATCGACGGCGTTCGTGGGCGATGATGGGATCGTGGAGCTCAGGCCTGGCATCGGCGTCGCCATCGCCGAGATGGAGATCGAACTGACAAGGATCCTGGGCCGCGAGGTCGACCTGAGGACCGCCGGGGACCTGAGCCGCTACTTCCGGGGTCCAGAACGAAGCAACGCGAGCTCTATGCCGCCTGAAGACGACGCTCGGCTCCGTCACCTACGAGACGCCGCCACGATCGGCGACGGGCCGGGGCAGGGCTGACCACCCCAAGGGTCGGCCGCCTCAGCGAGCACGACTGCCAGTGCCACCCACAGGTCGCGGTTCGCGCTTTGTCCCACCATCTCCGCTCGACCCATGGCGCGGGCCGCCTCAGCCGTCCGGTCTGGCCAGGAGCTGGTCGGCTTCAACGCGGAGGTGAGCCACCCGCCTCGTACTGTCTGGTCGTCAACTCGTCCACGGACTGGGGTCGTCGCACCATGGCGCTTCGCTCTTCGGAGACCGACTACCTCGTGGTGGGCGCGGGAGCGATGGGCATGGCCTTCACCGATGCCCTGATCGACCACGCGGACGTGCACGTCACGCTCGTCGACCGTCGGCATGCACCCGGTGGCCACTGGCAGGACGCCTATCCGTTCGTCCGGCTCCACCAGGCGTCGATGTTCTACGGCGTCGCGTCGACGGTGCTCGGCACCGGTGAGGTACAGCAGCGCGGCCCGGAAGCGGGGCTCCAGCAGCGCGCTCGTCGGTCAGAGGTCCAGAGCTACTTCGACGACATCCTCGATCGCCGCTTCGTGGGCTCGGGCCGCGTCAGCTTCCTCGGCGGCAGCGAGTACCACACCGACGGCACCTCAGACTTCGTCACGTCCCGTGTGACGGGCGAGACCACGCGCATCGAGGTTCGGCGGCGGATCGTCGACGCGACCTACCTCGCACCGACGATCCCGCTGACCACACCCCCGCCGTTCGGCGTGGGTGACGGCACGAACGTCGTGCCCATCAACGAGCTGGCGGAGCTCGCCGAAGCGCCGACCCACTTCGTGATCGTCGGGGCCGGAAAGACCGCGACCGACGGGATCGTGTGGTTGCTGACCAACGGCGTCCCGCCTGACCGGATCACGTGGGTGCGGGCCCGTGACCCCTGGATGCTGAACCGCGCCCTCGTCCAGCCCCATCCGGCGGTGGCGATGGGTCTGGCCGCGGACATCATGGGCGCGGCCGCCGAAGCCGAGTCGCTCGACGACCTGTTCCTGCGCCTCGAAGCCGCCGGCGTGATGCTCCGGGTCGACAAGGACGTGGTCCCGACGATGGCCAAGACACCGACGCTCGGCACCTGGGAGCTCGAGCTGCTGCGCACCATCGAGCACGTCGTCCGCCTCGGCCACGTCAAGCACGTGGCCGCGGACGAGATCGTCCTCGACCAGGGGGTCGTTCCCCTGCCGCCCGGCTCGTTGGTGGTGCACTGCGCGGCCTCCGGGCTGCAATACCCGCCCCTGGTCCCGCTCTGGGGCCCGGACAAGATCCGGATCCAGACGACCCGCGTCGCCTTCCCGTGCTTCTGCGCCGCGCTCGCCGGCTACGTGGAGGCGACCCGCGACGACGACCGGGAGCGAAACCGGCTGTGCCCGCCGAACACCTACGCCGACAGCGCCGCCCGATGGGCGGAGATGCAGCTCCGGGGGACCCTCGCCATGCGCACGTACATGGCCGAGCCGGACATCGCCGACTGGGCCAACGCCTGCGCCCTCAACCCCGCTCGCATCGAGCCGTCCCAACTCGACGACGCCGACGCGCTCGCAGCCGCCACCCGCCTGGCTGACGTCGTCGAGCCCGGCCTCGCCGGGCTCACCGAGCTCGCCGGCGTGCCGGTCCTCGGCTCTTGATGTAGGCCGGGAACGCGATCCGAAGGCGATGCAATCTGACCACCGATCCCGGCTCGCGCTTCGTCATACACTCCCGCTCGACCCGTGGGCGGGTCAGGAGTCATCGCCGTGCCGGATGCAGGGATCGCAAGGTTCTGGAAACCCGTCATCGATGTCACCGACTTCGACGAGGGTGAGCGGTTCTGGGGAGCGGTGAGCGGTCTGTCGCCGCAGGGCCGGCAGGGACAGTTCTCGGTGTTGGACTCCGATGACGCCGCCGAGGGTGATGCCTGGCTGCTGTTGCAGCTCGTGCCCAGGGGGCAGGTGAGCACACCCGGGGGCACGCACCTCGACTTTCGGGTGGACGACGTCGCTCAGGCGGTCGGGCAGATCGAGGCGATCGGTGGCGTCCTCGTCAGGCAGCCGGTCTTCTACGCACCCGATGGCGACGCGCTCCTGGAGTGGGCGGTCATGCAAGATCCCTTCGGCAACGAGTTCTGCATCATCCGCTGGCCCCTCGAGGTGAGCCGCCTCGACTGACCGGCGCGACAATCGCGGTCACGCGAGGAGCTGATCTGCCTCGGTGCGGACGTACACGACGGCCGCGCGGTTGTCGAGGGCGGCGCCCTGCTCGATCAACTGCGTCAGTCGCTCGTCACCGAACGCTTCGAAGGACGCCGTCGACTGAGCGATGATCGCCCAGTCACTCACGTGCATCGGCTTGTTCAGCAGGCCCATCGCATCGAGCTTCCCCCGGAGCACGGCCGCCGCCTCGTGGCGGCCGAGCGCACTGAACGCCCCCGCCGCCAGGGCGAGCGACGTGCCGAGCCCGGAGACATCGCCGAGCGCGAGTTGCTGCTCGGCGGCATCCACGGCGGCTCCGAGCCCGGTGAGCCAGTCACCGCTCCGAGACGCGATGGTGCCCCTCATCTGGATCGCGATCGTGACGGCCATGTGGTCCCCGAGCTCGTTGGCGACCTCGATGGCTTCGTCGAGCATCCCAAGCGCCTGTTCCGACTCCTCTTTCGGAAGGCTCCCGGCCACGCCGGCGAGGTTGATCGCCAACGAGGAAGGGATCCCGGCGGCACGGGCAGCACGCACCGCTTCTCGGAGGAGCCCGAGGCCGACCTCGGGCTCGGCCAGACTGCGGGCCGAACCGAGCACGACGAGGGCGTCGGACAGCTCGTAGTGGTCCTCGGAAGCTCTCGCCAGCGCCACCCAGGCCTCGACGTCCGCGATCGCCGGTTCGACGTCGCCGGCGAAGTAGGCGGCGACCGCTCGGGCCCGCAGCAACGCCTGGTTGAGCTCACCCGAGCTGCCCTCGGCACGCTCCGCGGCCGCGATGAAGTCCGCGGCCAGGTCGAGGTCGTTGCCCATGGTCGCGCCCCAGGCGGCCCACGCCGCGACCGTGACGAAGAGCGCCTGGTCCTCGCCACCCGGGATCGCAACCGCGGTCTGGGCCCAGTCCATCGCCGTGTAAGCGATGGGCAGGCCCTGCACGGTGAACGGCGCGATCATCCGGTACGCGTGCTCCGGTGATGCCGTCTCGATCGCCCAGTCGAGCACGACCCGGAAGTTGTCGGTGTCGCGGGCGAGGCCGGTGGCCCACGGGATCTGGTCCGGCGACCGCAGGTGCGGACCAGCGGTCTCGGCGATCTCGACGTAGTGATCGGCGTGGCGACGGCGGACCCCTGCGGTCTCGCCGCTGGCCTCGAGTCGCTCCCGGGCGTACTGGCGGATGCTCTCGAGCAGCCGGTAGCGCACCCCGCCGTCGGCATCGGCGTCGGCGATGACGAGCGACTTGTCGACGAGGTGACCCAACGCGTCGACGACATCCAGCCCGTCGAGGTCGTCGTCGGCCAACACCGCTTCGGCCGCAGCCAGGTCACAGCCGCCGGCGAAGACCGACAGGCGGTCGAGCGCCTTCTGCTCGGTCGCCTCGAGCAGGTCATAGGACCAGTCGATCGTGCTCCGCAGGGTCTGATGCCGTTCGAGCGCCGCCCGGCTCCCACCGGTGAGCAGCTTGAACCGCTGATCCAGCCGGGCGACGAGATCCTCCGGTGACAGGGACCGTACCCGGGCGGCAGCCAGTTCGATGGCGAGCGGGATGCCATCCAGGCGCCGACACAGCACGCCGACCGTGCCCGCGTTCCGCTCGGTGAGCACGAAGTCGTGCTTGGCGGCAGTCGCCCGATCCGAGAACAGCTGCACCGCCTCCGCCCCGAGCAACGCATCGACGTCGTCGCCCGCGGGAGGAACCCCCAGCGACCGGACGGCGACCATCCGCTCGCCCGCGACGCCGAGCCCTTCCCGGCTGGTCGCCAGCATCGTGACCTCCGGGCACCGCTGGGTGATCGCGTCGGCCTGGGGCGCGATCGCGGCGAGGAGGTGCTCGCAGTTGTCGAGCACCAGCAGCAGGTGCTTCGCGGTCAGGTACTCGAGCACCGACTCCTCGAGGCTCCGGCCCGGGAAGGCCTGCACCCGCAGGCTCGCCGCCAACGCCTCCCACACCGCAGCCGGATCGGTCACCGGCGCGAACTCACACATCCATGCTCCGTCGGGGAAGTGAGGCACGACCTCGGCCGCGACCTGGAGCGCGAGGCGCGTCTTGCCCACACCGCCGACGCCGGTCAGCGTCACCAATGACGAGAACCGCACCAGGTCGGCCAGCGACTCGATCTCGGTCCCGCGACCGACGAACGTCGTGACCTGACGGGGCAGGTTGCCGGGCAGCACGTTCAACGACCGCAACGGCGGGAACTCGGGCTGCAGCCCCGGCTGCACCACCTGGAAGACACCGAGCGCATGGGTCAGATCGCGCAGGCGGTGCTCGCCCAGCCCGACCAATGTCATGTCTGCGGGCAGCGCCCCCCGCACCAGGCTCTCGACCGCCTCCGACACCACGACCTGGCCTCCGTGGGCGATCGCCATCAGCCGGGCACACCGGTTCAGCGGCTGGTTCACGTAGTGACCGTCCGGGCGCAGCTCGCCTTCACCGGCATGCAGGCCCATTCGTGCGCGCAACGGCCCGGTCGCCGCCCACTCGTGATCCGCCAGCCCCAACTGGGCGGCGACCGCCGCTTCGATCGCGTCGGTCGGTGAGGCGAAGACCGCTGCCATCCCGTCGCCCATCTCGGAGAACACCACCCCGTCGTGGGACTCGATCGCCTCCCGCAGGATCACGTCGTGACCCACCAGGGCGTCAGCCATCGACTCGGGGTGCTCCTCCCACAACCGGGTCGAGCCCTCCAGATCCGTGAACAGGAACGTCACCGTCCCCGTCGGCAGTGGTGGCACGCGGCGACGCTACGTCATCGAGAACGCCGCTCTCCCCCAGCCAGGGGTACGACCTCACCCATCTCGACACGTGCCGCTCCCCGGAGGACGGGTAGGGGATGGTCATGAGCGACCCCGACCCGAACGACGACCAGGCGATCGCCGAGGCCCTCGACGAGGACGCGCTGGGCGACGACGCGTTCGCCGACTTCCCGCCCGAGCACCGAATCGGCCTCGAGCGCCAGATGCCGGAGACCGTGCCTGACGAGCTGCCCCCGGCCGACGAACCGGTGACGGGGTTGCTGGAGCCGGACGACGATGCCGACGAGGAGGTCGCCGAGCTGGGCGACCCCGAGTTTCGGCCGCCTGCCGAGGAGGCCGCCGTCCACGAGACGGCACCGCCGCCCGCACACGAGGACGACAGCTACCTGGACGAGTGACCTAGCGTCCCGGCCGTGAGCCACACGGCGGATGACATCTGCAAGGCGGTTGCCGACCTGGCCGACGACTGGCGGGCCCAACGGACCGACCGTCAGCTCCGTCGTCACCTCGACCCTGCCGACTTCGCGGAGCTCCGCGCCCGCGGCCTGCCGCTGATGGCGGTGCCCGTCGACCAGGGCGGCACGTGGGTCGACGTGGGTACGAGCGTGCGCCCCATCGCCCACGCGCTCCGGCAGCTGGCGGGGGGCGACGCGTCGGTCGCCCTCGTGTCGGCGATGCACCCCGCAGTCCTTGCCTACTGGCTGGCGACTCCGGACCCGTCCGAGCCGGCCTGGGAGGCGCAGCGCCGGGCCGCCTTCGACTCGGCCGCCGGCGGCCACCAGTGGGCGACCGTCACGTCCGAGCCCGGCAGCGGCGGCGACATCTCCAAGACCAAGGCCACGGCCGTCCCCGACCCCGATCTCCCCGCCTGCATGGAGGGGGAGCCGTACCGGGTCTCCGGGACCAAGCACTTCGGCAGCGGCACCGGCATCGCCGACCGGATGCTCACCACCGCCATTCCCGCCGACGGCGAGGACCAGCCGACGGTCTTCGTCCTCGACACGACGACGGACGAGGGTCGGACCGTGATCGCGGAGTGGGACGGCATGGGGATGCGGGCGACGCAGAGCCACGCCGTCCGCCTGGAGAACGCTCCCGCCGTCCGCCTGGCCACCGCCCGCCCGCTCGAGCAGATCACCGGCGCGGCCCTGCCGCCGATCGAGGCCTTCTTCGTCGCCGTCGTGCTCGGCGTCCTCGACGAGGCCGTCGCCACCGCCCGGGCTCAGATCCGGGACAAGGCCGACGGCCTCCGGGCCTACGAGCGGGTCGAGTGGGCGAAGGCCGAACAGGACCACTGGCTGGCGAGCCAGGCCCACGAGGGTGCGCTGCGGGCGCTCGAGTCCGGCGATCCCGCCGTTGCGGTCCACGCCGCCCTCCGGGCCAAGCAGTCCATCGCCGAGCTCGCCGAGCAGACCCTGCTCCGCCTTGGCCGGGTCCTCGGTGGCGGCACGTACTCCCAGCGCTCCCCCTACAGCCACTGGCTGGAGGACGTCCGGGCCCTCGGCTTCCTGCGGCCACCGTGGGGTCTGGCCTACGACATGCTCTTCGACACCTCGCTCTGACCACGGTCACGCGTCGGCCGTAACGTTGCGTCATGGGCACGCGCACCAGCTACACGCCGGGGACGTTCTCGTGGATCGACCTGGCCACCTCTGACGCCGCCGCCGCGGAGGCCTTCTACGGCGGGCTCTTCGGGTGGACGACGCAGACCGACGCCGACCCGGACGGGAACGTCGTCTACGCCACGTTCCGCCTGGGCGACGACGCGGTCGCCGGGTTGTACGAGCGACCCGACGAGACGCCGGCGTGGGCCAGCTACGTGACGGTGGACGACGCCGACGCGACCGCCGCCCGGGCGACCGAGCTCGGCGGGACCGTCGGTGAGGCCTTCGACGTGTTCGACGCCGGGCGCATGGTCGTGATCACCGACCCCCAGGGCGGGGTGTTCGCTCTGTGGCAGCCCGGCGCCCGCATCGGTGCCGAGCGGGTCAACGACGTGGGTTGCCTCACCATGAACGAGCTGCTCACGCCGGACCTCGACGGCGCCCGGAGCCTTCTACGAGGGCCTCTTCGGGTGGCGCACCGAACCCATCGACACCGGCCCCGGCGGCCCACAGATGCGCTCCGTCTACAACGGCGAGACGCTGAACGCCACGCTGACCCTCGACGACACCGGCCCGCCCCACTGGCGCCCGTACGTCACCGTCGAGTCGACGACCGCCGCGCTCGAGCTGATCACGGCGCTCGGCGGCGCCGCCCTCGCCGGCCCGATCCCGCTCCCCGACGGCAGCTTCGCCATCGCCCTCGACCCTCAGGGCGCGGAGTTCGCCATCTTCGAGGGCGAGGTCGACCCCTGACCCTGAGGCCCGCTATCACCCCGGCCGGCGGCGCCGTGCCCCCGGTAAAGTGGGCGATCCTTGCGCTCGTAGCTCAATTTGGATAGAGCATCTGACTACGGATCAGAAGGTTGGGGGTTCGAGTCCCTCCGAGCGCGCTGAAGTCCCAGGCCACACGCCTGTGGACTGAGCGGCGGCTCTTCGAAAGGTCGACTGTGGCGCGGTCCGCGACTCAGTCCGGGCCGATCACGCAGAACTCATTGCCTGCCGGGTCTTGCAGGACTCGTGTCGTCCACTCGCCGGCTTCCGTGGTCGCAAGCGAAGTCGCGCCGGCAGCGATCATCTCGTCGACCATCGGTGCCGCGTGTTCGACGAACAGGTCGAGGTGCGTTCGGACCTTCGTGGTCTTCGCCTCGGGAACCCTCTGGAAGGTGACGTGCGGCGGCCCGTCTGCGCCGTCGGTCCGGTCGATCGTGACGTACGGCCCGCTTGCACCTCCCGGACGTCGCACGTAGCCGAGGAACGTCTCCCAGAAGGCGGCCAGCCGATCGGGGTCGGGGCAGTCGATGGTGATTCCGATCTTCATCTGTGGCCTCTCGATTGCGTCATGGTGTGGTTCGCATCGCGCGCATGCGGGACCACCTCGCGCACCGGTACTTCGACACACAGCTTCGTCCGCCGATGGCGCTCGGCCGATCCGTAGTATGACCGCCTGCCTTGCCCCCCGTTCAGGACCTCAGCACGGGGCTTGCGGATCGTGATCCATCGGGCCGGGGGGTCGCCGACCGGGTGGCGCACCGCGGGCGTCGCCATCGTGTGCCTCCTCGCATCGTGCCAGTCGACGGATCCGACGCCAACTGCGGCCGAGTCCTCGACCGTGGTGGACACGGGCCGTCAGCCGTCGGTCACCCTTACCGACGACGCGACCGCGGTCCTCGACCGAGACTTCCCGGTGGCATTGGCCGATGACCTGATCACGACGGTGGACCACTTGTCCGCTCACGGCGCACAGCTGGCCGTCCGCCTCGCCGACGGATCGTCCTTCACCTATTCCGAAAACCCCGAGCCCACCGCAACCCCGCTCGCCGACATCGGCAGCGTGGACAAGACGTTCACCGCGGCCCTCATCCTGTTGATCGTCGAAGAGCGCCTCGTCGACCTGGACGACCGCGTCGACGAGTGGATCGACGCACCGGCCGTGACGATCAGACAGTTGCTCAACCACACCAGCGGCATCGCCAGTGACGATCCGTCGCTGCCCCCGGTCTGCGATCCGGGGTCCTGTCAGAGCTACTCGAACAGCGGCTACCACTATCTCAAGGCCCTGGTCGAAGCGGTCACCGGCCAGGAGTATGCGGCCGCGCTCCGGGAGCACGTCCTCGATCCGCTCGGATTGACCCGCACCTTCTACCCGACGCAGGAACAAGCCCGCGGGCCCGCCGCCGTCGGCTATCAGCACGAACGACCGGAAGCGGCGCTCGACGTCGCCACCGAGCGGGAGGGCCTGTTGTCCACGGCCGAGGATTTGACCCGGTTCGCCGCGTCCCTGTTCGCGGGGGACTTGCTCGACCCCGGTTCGCGGTCGACCATGCTCGACTTCGAGGTCGCGCTGACCCTCGGCGGCTCCAACGAGTGCCGCCCCTACGGAATGGGCGTGGAACGCGACATCGTGGAGGGGCTTGGCCCCGTCTGGGGACACGGTGGCAACGCCGGCTCCTTCCGCACCGCGCTGCTGCACTTCCCCGAGTCGGAAACGAGCGCGGCGGTCGTCGTCAACGACGGCAGTCCGCTGATCGGGGACTACGTCCGCTCGGTCGAGACGGCTCTGGCCCGACACCTCCCCGCGACCATGCCCGAGGCCGGATGCGATCACGACATAGCGATGACCGACGGCGGCTCGACCACGATCGTGTCGACCAGACGAGGGTTCGACGGCCTCCCGGCCGTGTCCCCCGACGGGCGAACGGTCGCAGGGTCCTCCGACTTCGGCGACGAGACCGACATCGTCCTCTACGACCTAGGTGCAGGAACGTCACGACGAATCGCCCTTGACGGCAACCAGCCCGCACCACGATGGTCACCCGATGGCCACCACCTCCTCTTCGCATCCGACCAGGACGGTGACCCGGAGCTTCATCTGCTGACGATCGCGACCAACGAAGAGCGCGTGCTGACCGACAACGACGTCGATGACGTGGTCGCATCGTTCTCGCCGGACGGATCACACATCGTCATGATGCGCGGCGTCGGCTCCTTGCACCAGCTGTGGGTGACCGATGCCGACGGTGGCCACCAGCACCGGATCCCGGGGTCACCCGACGACGTGAACTGGCCCGCCTGGTCACCCGACGGGACCCAGGTCGTCTACACCTCCGACGGCGTCCCCTTCATCATCGACGCCGCTGGCGGCGACCCCTTCCGCATCCCCATCGAGCGGGTCCGCGTCGTCGACCTGCCGTCCTGGGCGCCCGGAGACGACATCCTCTTCGGCAGCGATGGGGATCTCTGGTCAGTGGCACCCGATGGCTCTGCCCTGACGCGGCTCACGTCGACCTCGACCATCGAGGAGGCGCCAGTGCGGAGCCCGACTGGAGACATCGTCTTCCAACGCCAACACCGCTACTGACGTCGGGAATTGCGACTCCTGCGCATGTAGGAGCCTGACCTGCGGGTTGTCGTGCGCGAGCCCGTGGACGTCGGTGTCGGGGCTCTGCCTTGAGCGTGCGCCGCGCCGTGGCCCGGAAGCGGTCTCGAGATCCGACGAACTTCCGATCGCCCGGTGAGATGCTGGGGTCGTGTCTGTTGCTCGGCGGCATTCCCGCTCTGCCGCGAGCGATGTCGCCACGCCGCTGGAAGGCGGTTCGTACGGTGGTCGTGTGCGCTTCGAGGTCCTCGGGCGGCTGCGGGTGGTCGATGGAGACGACCCGTCGGGCGGCGAAGGTGCAGGATTGCCCCTCGGTGGGGCGCGACAGCAGCTGGTGCTGGCGATGCTGCTGGCTGACGCGAACACCGTCGTCTCGACCGACACCCTGGTCGATGGGTTGTGGGGTGACTCGCCGCCAAGCGCCGCCCGCCACACCGTGCAGGGCTACGTCTCGGAGCTGCGCAAGCTGCTGGGCCCGGTCATCGAGCGGGACGGAGAGGGCTACGTGGTGCGCGTCGATGACGATCCCGGCGCCGCAGCCAGCGTGCTCCGTGCCGCTCTGCAGTTGTGGCGGGGCCCGCCGTTCACCGCCCTGTCCTCGCCGGCAACGCCGACGCTGTCGGCGATGCCCAGCACCGTGGGCGCCTGGTGCCCGGTTCGTACGCCGACATCACGATTCTCAGCGGTGACATCACCGCGGGTACGCCGGCCGAGATCCGCCGCCTCGAGGTCGTCGCCACCATTGTCGGCGGGATCACCGAGTTCTGCGCCGACTCGTCGATCTGTCCCTGACGGGGAACGCGGCGCTCAGCGTCACCCCACGACCCTTCGGACGACCCAGCGCGTCTTGCCGATCTGACGGGTCCGTTCGAAGCCCTGCTGCTCGAACATGGCCACGGTGCCGTTCCAGAGGAAGCTGGACGAGATCGACTGGTCCTCGGTGCTGTCGGGATAGCTCTCGACCGTCCCGCCGCCGAGCCGGGCAATCTCCTCGAGGGCGCCGGCCAGCCCGGCCGCGGCAACGCCGCGGTGGCGGTGGCCCTTGCCGACGAAGAAGCAGGTGATGCGCCAGTCAGGCAGGTCGGCGAGCCCTTCGAGGTACGCCTTCCGGTTCTTGAGCTTGGGCAACTCGTCGGGGACGCCGAACTGGCACCAGCCCACGCACTGCTCGCCGTCGTAGACGAGGGCAGCGTGGGCCTCGCCGTCCCGGACCCTCGCCTCCTTCGCGGCCCGGTTCTGCTCTGCGGACTTGGCCCGGTCGGCCTCGGGGTGGAAGGCCATGCACCAGCAGCCGCCCCACACGCCGTTGTGGGCCTCGACCAGCCGGGCGAACTCCGGCCAGGTCTCCGGGTCGAGCGGTCGCGTCGTGAAGTCCGCCATCGGCTTCACCCGGCTTGGTGTGCGGTGTGCTCGACCCAGTGCGTGAAGAGGTCGATCTCACCGGTGACATCCAGGCGGTCGTCGAGTTCGGTGGAGATCGGGCGTCGCCTGGTCAAGGTGAGAAGCAGCGAACTGGCCGGTCCTTGCACCGTGACGTCTGCGGTGGCGTGGCCGTGGTGCCAGCTCGCCCCGTCGGGTCTGCGCTCGATGAACCACTCCCCGACCTCACCGAGGCTGGGCTGGTCGGTGGCATGCCAGTGCAGCGTCTCACCCGACCCGCTGAGTGCGTCCGCGGACTCTGGACGCTGCGCCGCCCATCCTGGCGAGGTGAGCATCATCAGATGGTTGGTGACGAGCTCGGCGGCGATGTCGGCGTCGACGTCATACCGAGTCCCGGCGGCGGCTGCGGCATCGGCACCATGGACGACGGTCTCGTTCAGCATGCTCATCAGCCAGAATCGTGCACCGCTCCGGTCGTCACCGGACGGGTTGAACACTGCGGCATCCAGTGCCTCATCGGAACAGGCAGCTGTTGCCCGGACAGCAGCCGTGGACAGCCACGCGGGCCAGACGTCAGGCTCGGTCGGGAGTGGGGCCTCTCCGGCGGGCAGCTGACTGGGATCGGTGATCCTGCCTTCCACGATCTCGGACACCCAGTGCAGGGTCTGCCCGACGTGTTCGACCAGATCCGCCACGCTCCAGCCAGGGCAGGTGGGTACCGGTGCTTGGTCGCCAGCGGACCGTGCATCGGCTGCCAACCGTCCCGCGTGGTCCCTGATCCCCTGCCGACAGCGCTCCGCGCTGAGCCTCGTGCTCACGATGTCTCACTCCTCCATCGGGTCCGCCGCTGGTACGGACCCACTCGCTGTCGGCAACTCATCGGTGTGGTCGACAGCGTGGGCTCGGCGTGGGCGTCAGTCGAGTCGGACGATGTCGCCGGGATGGATCACGTTGGGGTGGGCGGCCAGCTCGGGGTTGAGTTGGAGGAGTCGGGCGAGGGTGATGCCGGCGACCTTGGCGATCTTGCTGAGTGTGTCGCCGGACGTGACGATGTGGGTGTGGCCTCCGCCACCGCCGGCGGCTGGAGGTCCGGCGCCGGCCGCGAAGGTGGGGCGGACGCCGGCTTTGGCTTGGCTCGCCGTGATGCCGACCGGTTCGGTGTGGGTCGGATCCCAGCCGACCTTGACGGGTGCGGCGAGGTTGCCGGTGGCGATGGCCGCTTCGACGCCGGAGGCGAGCGAGGCGGGCAGGCCCCAGCTGATTCCGGTGTGAACACCGTGCCTGCGGGCGGCGATGGCCAGGGCGAGAAGGTGGCGGGTGCGGGGTTTCAAGGGGTTGTCGTCGTCCAGGATGTCGCACGCCAGCGACTGCTTGCTGCCACCGGCGCCGGTGACGTTGTGGAATCCGAACTTCAGCTTGCTGTGTCCCGATGCGAACGCCTTCAGTTGGTCCTCCGGGGAGCGCCAAGCGTCTTGGATGCGGGGCCGGAAGCCTTGCGCTTCGAGGTCGTTGAGCACCTTGCGAACCACCGCGCCGTACGGACCGAAGCACTCGCCGATCCGTTCGGCGTTGCGGGCCTTGCGCGCCGCTTCGTCCATGGCATCTCCTTCCGTTCGCCGGCGTCCAGGCGCCGGAGTCCGACTCTGGACGTTCTACCGTGAGGATCACGCACGAGCACGGACATGACGAGCACCGATCCGCGGCTCCGGCGCAGGCCGCCGAGTGGGACACGAGATACAGCGAGCGCGACGGGTCGATGTGGAGCGGTCGGCCGAACGGACGGCTCGTCGCCGAGGTCGCTGACCTGACTCCGGGCACGGCGCTGGATGTCGGTTGCGGCGAGGGCGCCGACGCGATCTGGCTCGCACAGCGCGGCTGGACGGTCACGGCGATCGACATCTCCGATGTCGCTGTGGGCCGGGCGCGGGGGGCAGCCGAGCGCATGGGCGTGACGGTCGAGTGGGTGTGCGGGGACGCCCTGCACGCGCCCTTCCCGGCTCGGTCCTTCGACCTCCTGTCGATGCAGTACCCAGCGCTGCCGAAGGCCGCCGGCAACGCCGCCGTGCGGGAATTGCTCGACGCGGTACGGCCCGAGGGCTTGGTGCTCGCCGTCTACCACGACCTCGATGACGCCCACCGCGAGCACATGAAGTCACGAGGGGTCGACCCCGCTGACTACGTCGGTGCCGACGATCTCGAGTCGCTGCTCCGTGACGACTTCACGATCGAGCTGCAGGCCGTTGAGCCGCGCATCGACCCGCCCCCTGACACTCCGCACATCGCCGATGTCTTCCTACGCGTGCGGCGTCATTGACCGACCCTCCCCGCTGAAGAGCCGGATCAGAAACGGCCTGCATCCGACCGCTCGGTCGGGCTTCACATCGAGCGGCTCGCGCTGGAAGTCGGGCTTCGGGCCTCGATGAGGGTTCGGGACGTCGTCGAGCGGAACACCCCTTCGACCTCGATCTCGTGATGGAGGTCGAGCAGCCGTTGCCCGTATCGGTTGACGGAGAAGTCGGGGACCGTCCAGACGACCTTGCGGAGGAAGAAGACCACCGCCCCGACGTCGAAGAACTCGAGCCGAAGGCGTTCGTTTCGGCACTGCACGACCTCCAGGCCGGCGGCTCTGGCGGCGTCGGCCTCGACGTCGTGGTGCCGTCCGTCGTCGGGGTCGAGCGGCCCGAGGAAGAACTCGCTGATCTCGACGTTGGCGCCGCTCCCGACGTGTTGCGCGAAGTAGGTCCCTCCCGGCCGGAGCACTCGAGAGATCTCTGGGAAGTCGACGATCGCCGGATGACGACTGGTCACCAGATCGAAGGCACCATCGCCGAACGGCAGCGGCCGTGCCTCTGACTGCGACACCACGACGGCCCCGAGCGGATGCAGCAGGGCCGTCGCCTCGACGATGTTGGGCGGCCATCCCTCGGTGGCGACCATCGTGGGCGGGAAGTTCTCCGCTCCGGCGCCGGCGAGTACCTCACCGCCGCCGGTCTGGATGTCCAGAGCAGCCATCGCTGCTGCGAGCCTGGGGCCGAGGAGCCGTTGGTAGCCCCATGACGGCCGCTCCTCGGTGGCGCGGCCCTCGAGCCAGGAGAAGTCCCATCCGTCGACCGGTGCGACCGCGGCGTCGTGGATGAGCTCGTCGAAGGACCGCGCCACCGCGAGAGCAAACCACTCCGTCGTCTCGTCCTCCGGCGATTTCGGGGTCGCTATGCCGAGAGGGCCCGGGCGGCGGCGGCGATCTTGTCGGGACCTGCCTCCGTGATGCCCTGAACGACCCGCACGAACTTGGGGTGCTCCAGGCCCGAGACGAGGAAGGTCCAGCGATAGGCCCGCTGCTGCTCGGCGCGGATCTCGTTCTTCTCGGCATCGGAGAAGGAGCGCCGAGCGCTCGCGGCGAGGGCCTCGAGGTCGAGCTCGACCTGCTGGGCGAGCAGGCCGTCGATCGCGCCGCCGAGCTCGAGGAGCTCGTCGACGGCCCGCTCCCGTTCCTCGAGCGTCAGGTCGACGGCGACCTCGTCGATGAGGAGCGAGTCGAGCTGCGCGTGGCGAGACTCGTCGATCCAGTGGAAGCGCAGGATGTCGCGGAACAGGCCGTCGAGCTCCTCGCTGTCTCGCACGTGCTCGACGTAGTGCAGTTGCGTGAACCACTCGATCAGGCTCGTGAGCAGCAGCGCGGTCAGCTCCGACTTGCCGAGCACGACGTCGGCGACGACCTCACGCCCCGGGATCAGCCCGCAGGAGACGCCGAAGCCTTCGTCGAACTGCTCGCACGCCCGGCGCAGCATCTCCTGGTGCTTGACCTCTTCCTCGGCGAAGCGCAGCAGCGACCACAGCCGGGTCTCGTCGCCGTAGATGTCGCGGCCGGCATTGGCCAGCACCATCGGCACGATGTACTCCTCGACGAAGGCGAAGATGTGGCAGTAGGCGTTGCCGCGGATCTGGTTCAGCATGCGCCGCTCGTCATCGTTCAGGCAGGTGATGCCGCTGACCCCGGCGATGCGCTCGGGCAGGAACGGCTTGGCGAAGTCGAAGTCCCGGCCTCGGTAGACGTCCTCGACCGTCCAGGCGTGGTTCACGGACCTGTCGAGGAAGGTGCCGTAGGTGTAGTCGTGGGTGGTGAGCATGGTGTTGTCCTCTCTTGCGAACCGTGGTTCGGCGGGTTGGTGGTGTTGGGGGGTTCGGAGGTGAGTCAGCGGTCGCTTCATCACCAGCGACGAGTGCGGGCGGCGAGCACTCCGACGGTTGCGACCGCGAAGACGACGCCGAGGGCCGCGAGAACGGCACCGCCGGTGAACGCTGAGCCCGTGAACGCGTCGGTGTAGGTGGGGATCGCTGGTCCACTGCCGGCGCTGTCGACGTGGAGCCCGCGCCCGAGCGACTCGAACGCCCAGCGATTCGCCATGCCGAAGCTGATCGCCCGTCCGGGCGCCGCCATCTCGACGACGGGCACCACCGCGCCGGCGAACAGCACCTGCGGGAAGCAGAGCATCGGCAGGGCGAGGGTGGCCTGCGCGGCGTCCGCGACGGCGGCGGACGTGAGCAACCCGAGCGCCAGGGCGCACAACGACTCGACCATCAGCGTCGCCAGCAGCACGGCATACGTGCGCAGGCCGGCGTCGGGCAGTCGGTCCAGGACCCGGAGCACCGCGAGCATCGCGACGTTGACCGCAGCCAGGACGGGCAGCAGCACCGCAATCTTGGAGGTGAGGTAGGCGACGACGCTCAGCCCCGCCAAACGTTCTCGACGAAACACCGAGAACTCGCCGACGATCTGGAGCAGGCCATAGGTCAGGCCGAAGAAGAATCCGGCGAAGGCGACCCAGAAGATCGTCTGGACGGGCCCGAGAGACCCCGGAGTCGACTGTTCGAAGCCGCCTCGTCTGAACAGCAAAGCCATCATCGAGATCACGAGCACGGGTGAACCGGCCAGCACGGCGAGCGTGAGCCGGCTGCGCACGAGGAGGTCCGCGTTGCGCCGGGTGAGGATCGCGCTCTGCCTCAGTGGGCCGACGACGAGCGGTGGCCGGACCGGCGCGTCCGTCGTCGACGGCGGCTGCGGACGGGCGGGCTCGGCTCGACCGGCGAAGCGCGCTGCCCAGTGTCCGGGAGTGCCCTCGTCGGCGAGGCACCGGTAGACGTCCGCGAGATTCGTGACCTCGAAGTAGCGGCGGGCGTCGTCCGGAGCTCCCGAGAACGCCAGGTGACCGTGGGCGGCGAGGAAGACGACGCGGTCACACGCGTCGATGTTCGCGGGGTCGTGGGTGGTCAGCACGACGGTGACGCCCCGATCCGCCAGGCGGCGGAGGACCGTCAGGACCTCCGCTGACGTTGCCGGGTCGAGCCCTGACGTGGGCTCGTCCAGGAAGAAGACGCGGGGGCTGGTCAGCAGCTCGACGGCGATGCTGGCTCGCTTCCGCTGCCCGCCGGACAGGTCGCCGACGAGTACGTCGCGGCGGTCCGCCAGCTCGAGATCGCGGAGCGCATCGTCGACGACGCGGTCGACCTCACCCGGTGCGCTGTCGGACGGAAGGCGAAGCCGCGCTGCGTAACGAAGCGTCCGGCGCAGCGGGAGGCCGCGATGGATGATGTCCTCCTGGGGAACGAACCCGATCTCCCCGGGACCGGGCGCAGCCGAACGGCCGTCGTAGGTCACGGTCCCTGAGGTCGGCCGGCGGAGACCCGCCATGGTCTCGAGCAGCGTGGTCTTCCCCGCTCCGCTGCCACCGACGATGGCGACGAGCTCGCCCGGCTCGATCGACAACGAGACCTGGTGGAGGAGCTCGTGGCCACCGGCCTGCTGACTCAGGTCGAGCACATCGACGCGAACGCCGGGTCGTGGCCGTCGGTCGGCCCCGAACGAATCGGTGCTGGTGATGTCGGCGAGCTCGGTCAGGGCCATCGCTGCTTCTCCCGTAAAAGCACGATCGTTCGTGCCAGAGACACAGTACGAACGATCGTGCTATCTTGTCAAGGTGGAAGTTCGAGCGAAGCGCCCCGCCGGCGAGCGCACCCGGGCGGCGATCCTGCACAAGGCGGTGTCTCTCGCGACCGTCGAAGGCCTCGAGGGACTGTCGATCGGCACCTTGGCGACCGCGCTCGACATGAGCAAGAGCGGCCTGTACGCCCACTTCGGCTCGAAGCAGGAGCTGCTGCTGGCCACGGTCGAGGAGGCCGGTCGGGTCTTCGAGACCGAGGTCATCGAGCCGGCACTGGCCGCGCCGCCGGGGGTGGCCCAACTCGTCGCCGTGTGCGACGCCTTCTTCGAGCACCTGGAGCGCCGTCAGTTCCCGGGCGGCTGCTTCTTCGCCGGGGCGACGTTGGAGATGGGCGCCCGTCCGGGGCCCGTGAACGAGCGCATCGTCGCGTTCCAGAGCTCGTTCACCGCGCTCCTCCGCCAGATGGTGGTCAGGGCGCTGGAACTGGGGGAGCTCCCGGCTGACGAGGACGCGGATCAGCTGACGTTCGAGCTGAACGGCATCATCCTCGCCGCCAACGCGAACTTCGTCCTCCACCAAGACCGCCAAACCCTCGACCTCGCCCGACAGGTCGTGGATCGCCGCCTCGGCGTGGCGAGGTGACCGTCGGGATTGCTCGATCAGGCTCCTGCGGCGACCAGATCGGCGCCCCGCTCGCCGATCATCACGGCCGGGGCGTGGGTGTGGCCGCGGTTGAGCGTGGGCATCACGGAGGCATCGATCACCCGGAGCCCGGTCACCCCCCGCACGCGTAGCTCCGGGTCGACGACGCTGTCGGCGTCGGACCCCATGCGGCACGTCCCCACCGGGTGGTACAGGGTCTCGGCCTGATCCGCCAGGAACGCCTCGATGGCCGCGTCGTCCTCGCCCGCCGGTGCCTCGATCGGCTCGCCGACGAAGGGGGCCATCGCGTCGGTTGCCAGGAGGCGCTGCGCCTCGCGGACCCCGACGATCATCGTCGCCAGATCCGAGGCCGTACTCAGGTAGTCGGGGTCGATGGCGGGCGGCGCGGCAGCGTCGCCGGCGGTGAGCCGGACGGTGCCACGGCTCTCCGGTTGCAGGAGCACCGGCCCGACGGTCACCCCGTGGCCGGGTGATTTCTCGATCTGGCCGTGATCGATGTACGGGACCGGACCGAAGATGATCTCGAGGTCGGGGGCGGCGAGCTCGGGGCGGGAGCGGATGAAGGCCGCCGCCTCGCCCACGTTGGAGGTGAGCAGGCCCCGACGGCGGAAGAGGTAGCGCAGCAGCTGCATCGGCTTCTCGGCGTCGACGAGGGTCACCGGCTGCGGGCACGCCATGACGACCGCCACCATGAGGTGGTCCTGGAGGTTCTCCCCCACCTGGGGTGAGGCCGCCACGACCTCGATGTCGTGGTCAGCGAGCTGGGCGGGGTCCCCGATGCCCGACCGGAGCAGCAAGAGCGGTGAGCTCACCGCCCCGCCGGCGAGGAGCACCTCGCGCGCCGCGGGAACGTCCTGGACCACCCCGTCGGCGTCCAGGTAGGTGACACCCACCGCCCGACCTCCGTCGAAGCCGACCCGGTCGACGAGCGCCCGGGTCACCACGGTGAGGTTGTCCCGACCCATCGCGGGCTTGAGGTAGCCGTCGTAGGTGCTCCACCGTCGCCCCCGGCGCTGGTTGACCACGGTCTGGGCGAAACCGTCGTGGTCGCCGGTGTTGTGATGGGGCAGTCGACGCAGCCCGATCTCGGCACACGCCGCCAGGTAGGCCGCCGTCGCCGGGTTGGGGTCTCGCAGGTCCTGGATGTGGAGCGGGCCGGACCGCCCGTGCTGCCCGTCGCCGTCGTCGGGCGAGCGGCACTCGGCGCGCTGGAACCAGGGCAGGACCTCGTCGTAGCTCCAGCCGGCCCCGCAGGTCTCGGCCCACGCGTCGTAGTCGGCCCGGTGCCCCCGGATCCACATCTGCGCATTGAGCACCGAGCTCCCGCCCAGCGCCCGGCCCCGGGGCCAGAAGAGCTCCCGACCGCCGAGGCGCGCCTGGGGCACGGTGTGGAGGTTCCAGTCGAGCTCGGTCGTGAACAGCGCCGAGAACGCGGCCGGGATGGCCACCTCCTTCTGCTTCGGCCGGCCGCCGGCCTCGAGCAAGGTCACCGTCGTGCCCGGGTCCGCCGACAGCCGGTGGGCCAGCACCGCTCCCGCGGATCCCCCACCCACGATCACGTAGTCGGCCATCGAGCCTCCCCGTCTGACGTCCCTGAAGAGCCAATGCTCCCAGACGATGGCCGACGGCACCGCCTGTCCCTTCGAGGTTCCCCGAGCGGGAGCCGAGGCCGAGGGTTACGGTCCAGGCGTGCCGGTGTTCGACCACCTCGGCCAGGAGTACGAGCAGGTGGTCCACTGCCACGACGCCACCACGGGCCTGCGAGCGATCGTCGCCCTGCACTCGACGGCCCGGGGCCCAGGGCTGGGCGGGACCCGCTTCCGGGCCTACCCGAGCGAGGAGGACGCTCTCGTCGACGTGCTGCGGCTGGCGCGGGGGATGACCTTCAAGCACGCCGCCGCCGGCCTGCCCTTCGGTGGGGGCAAGGCGGTGATCCTCGGTGACCCCGCCGAAGTGCGCACCGACGATCTGCTCCGCGCCTACGCCCGCCACATCGACCAGCTCGGCGGCCGCTACCTGACCGCGGAGGACGTGGGCACGACGCAGGCCGACATGGACCTCATCGCCACGGTCACGCCGTACGTCACGGGGACCAGCGGCGGGTCGGGTGATCCCTCCCCCGCCACGGCCTGGGGCGTGTTCCACGCCATCGAAGCGGCCGCCGGTGACGTCGCCGGCCTGCGGGTGGTCGTCCTCGGGGTCGGCAAGGTCGGGGCCGCGCTGGTCGGCCACCTCGTCGACGCCCGGGCGAAGGTCAGCGTCGCCGACGTCCGCCCCGAAGCCACCCAGCGCATGGTCACCGAGCACGGCGTCGAGGTGGTCGACGTCGCCGAAGCGCTGATGACGGAGGCCGACGTCCTGGCGCCCTGCGCTCTGGGCGGGGTGCTGGGCGAGACCAGCATCCCCCGTCTGCAGTGCCGGATCGTGTGTGGGGCGGCCAACAACCAGCTGGCGACCCCCGAGGACGGCGACCGCTTGGCCGCCGCCGGAATCGTCTACGTCCCCGACTACGTGGCCAACGCCGGTGGGGTGATCAACATCGCCGAAGAGGTCGGCGGCTACGACCACGACCGGGCGTGGCGACGGGTGGCATCCATCGGCGACACGGTCCGGGACCTGCTGGCCGACGCCGCGGCCGAGGCCATCACCCCCGTCGAGGCGGCTGACCGCCTGGTCCAGCGCCGGCTGACGGAGGCGACGGCATAGGCGATCTCAGCCCGCCATGGCCTTCGCGGCGCGGGCCTCCATCTCCTCGGGCGGGACGTCCTCGACGTGGGTGGCCACGTTCCACCGGTGACCCCACGGGTCGTCGAACTGGCCCGACCGGTCACCGTAGAACTGGTCCTCGACCGGCGAGACCTCGGTGGCCCCGGCGCCGAGAGCCTTGGCGAAGGTGGCGTCGACGTCCTCGACGTAGAGCATCATCGACACCGGCGTGCCGCCGAGGTCCTTGGGCGTCGACTGGCCCATGTCCGGGAAGACGTCGGCCAGCATGATCAGCGAGTCGCCGACCTCCAGCTCGGCGTGACCGACCTTGCCGCCGGGCCCGTCCATGCGGCCGCGGACGGTGGCACCGAGCACGTCGACGTAGAAGTCGATCGCCTCGCCGGCGCCCTCGACACTCAGGTAGGGAGACACCCGGGGATAGTTCTCGGGAATGGCGGACACCATGGCTCGCTCCTCTCGTTGCGTCGTCTGATCGTGTACCCCGCAGCGGTCAGATGCTGACCTGAAGCAGGAACTCTCCGCCGAGCACGGTTCAGCTGCCGATCTTCCCGCCGTCGTTCTTGGTGACGACCACGCACGCCGAACGCGGGCGGCCGCCGCCGGCGCCGTCCGGCCAGGAGCTGAACTGCTTCGGGTTCGCCGGGTCGTTGTCGCCGCTCCCGGGCTCACCGGGGTGCTGGATGCCCACGAACATCGACCTCTCGTCCGGGGTGACGAACACGCCGGTCACCTCGGCGCCCGCGGGACCGACCAGGAAGCGCCGGGTCTCCTTCGTGTGGGGGTCGGCGCACAGCATCTGGTTGTGGCCGAACCCGGCATAGGCACCGGTGTTGATCGTGCTGGCCGAGACGTCCGTCTGGATCCACACCCGACCGCTGGGTGCCACGAAGAGCCCGTCGGGCGACCCGTACTTGTCCCCGACGATCGTCGACCCGTGGGCGGGGACGCTGGGGTTGCCGGCCAGGGCGAAGACGTCCCAGTCGAAGGTCAGCTCGGTGAAGTCCCTTTCGTAGTACCACCGGAGGATCTGGCCGTAGGGGTTCGGCGTCCGCGGGTTGGCGGCGTCGACGCCCGGGTTGGGCAGGCCGGTGCGCGGGTTCGTGCCGGCGACGCCCCGGGCGCTGTTGTTCGTCAGGGTGGCGATCCCGGCGAGGGCGTCGGGCATGGTGTCGATCCACTCCGGCCGGTCCATCGGCGTCGCACCGGCGGCATCGGCCGCTGAGCGGGTGTTGATGAGGATGTCGTTCAGGGTCCAGGTCTCGAGCCCCGGTTTTCCGGGCCTCAGCGGGAGCCACTGCCCGGTGCCGTCGGCATGGAACTTGCCGACGTAGAGGACCCCGCGGTCGAGCGGGCTGACGCCGTCCCGACGCATGGCCCGCCAGGGCCGGGCCGAGATGTAGCGGTAGATGTACTCGAACTGCTCGTCGTCGCCCATGTAGACGACGACACGGCCGTCCCGGGCCTCCTGGACCCAGGCGCCCTCGTGCTTGAGACGCCCGAGTGCGGTGCGCTTGATCGGCTTGGAGGTGCGGTTGAACGGATTGATCTCCGTGACCCAGCCGAACCGGTTGGGCTCGTTCGGGTTGGTGTCGGCGTTGAAGCGGGCGTCGGTGGTGTGCCAGCGGTTCCCCGAGGAGAACGGCGCGATCCCGTAGCGGATCTCCATCTGGTTGCGGTTGGCGAGGGTCTTGAAGAAGTACCCGTTGAAGTTCTCCTCGCACGCCAGGTAGGTCCCCCACGGGGTGTAGCCCATGGCGCAGTTGTTGAGCGTCCCCAGAACCTCGCGACCGGTCGGGTCCGCAGCCGTCTGCAGACGAGCGTCGCCGGCGGCCGGGCCGCCGATCTTGATGGGTGTCTGAGCCGTGATGCGACGGGCGTACGAGGAGGGGCGGACGACGTTCCAACGACCGTTGCGGCTCTTCGCGATCTGGATGATGTTCACGCCATGGGCGTTCTGCGACTTCGACGTCTTCTCCGCGCTCCAGTTGGCGGTCCCGTCGGGGAACAGGAGCCCGTCGTCGGTGTACTCGCTGTTCTGGACGAGGAGGCCCTCCCTCGACCCGCTCAGCGGGAAGTAGACGACGCCGTCGTTGTGCATGCCCCACTGCTGCGCCTGGTCCGCCGCGGAGTTGCTGGCGTCCTGCATGAAGGCGGGGCCGTTCGACACCGGATCGCCCCAGGCGATGAGCACCCGTGCCGTGTAACCGTTCGGGACGACGACCGTGTCGGCGGTCGACACCGGGATCGCCCGGAACCCGAGCAGACCGAGGCTGGCGCGCTCGGGTCCGCCGCGGCGGGCAACGCGTCCAGCAGCGAGCCGACGCCACCCAACGCCGTGCCGCCGACGACGACCGTGGCGAGGCCGCCGCCCAGGACGCTTCGTCGCGACACCCGTTGCTCGAGCACCTCGGCGAAGGTCTCGTTGATGAGAGGGTTGGCAACCGGCTCGTCCACGTCCCGCATCACGACCCCCGTTCGAACGTGCAGCACGGCCAGCCCGTGCTCGGGTCGGGAACTTAGGACGCGCAGGAAACCGACAACACTGCGCTCCGCTGAACGGCAGTCGAACTCTGGTTGAAGACTGCTCGACGGCGGCGAGCGGCGCTCACCCGCCCGGCTACGGACGCGGGACGGCCCGTGCACTCCCCTGTTCTGGGAGAGCGCACGGGCCGGTCACCGGTACGGACCTACGGGATGTTGGTGCGCACCTCGCACAGCTGCGCCACGTCGGTGTCAGGGCCACCGTCGCACGCATCACGCTGGGCACCACCGTTGAGGCGGTCAGGGCCGAGGCCACCGAACACCTGGTCGCGGCCGAGGCCGCCACCCAGCACGTCGGTGCCGGCGCCACCCCGGAGGGTGTCGCCACCCACCGAGCCGAGAAGCCGGTCGTCGCCGGTCGCACCGTTCAGCTGGTCGGCGCCGTTGCCGCCCAGAGCCGCGTCATCGCCGACGCCCGTGTTGATGACATCGGCGCCATCGAGACCACACACGTGGTCGTCACCCTCGAGGGTGTCGATGGTGTCGTCGCCAGGGGTGCCCTGGATGACGTCGTCGCCGGTCGTGGGCTCCTCGCCGAGGGCGAGGTCCACGGTGACGGTCTCGCCCATGCAGGTCGGGCGGGCCACCACCGTGTAGGTGTTGGTCACCTCCGTCTCGTTGCCGGCCTCGTCGGTGCCCGTGACCGTGAAGTCATGGTCGCCGACGGCCGAGGTGTCGATGGCATCGCCATCGTCAACGGTCCCGTCACAGCTCTCGATGCCGGAACCGCCGGTCTCGAGGCCGTCGGTCTCGAGGCCGGAACCGGCCTCGTCCTCACAGGTGAAGTCGGCGATCACGTTCTGGCCAACGGCATAGGTGGCGCCGTCGGCCGGGGTGATGATCGTCACCGTCGGAGCGGTGTCGTCCGTGACCGTGTAGGTGACCTCTTCGGAGGAGGTGTTGCCCAGCACGTCCTTGGCGAACACGAAGAACGTGTGCTCACCCGAAGTGCTCGTGTCGATCGACGCGCCATCCGGCACCGAGCCGACACAGGCGGTGACGCCCGAGGGGTCGGTGCAGGCGTAGTCGGCGGGCACGTTCGCATCGAGGTCGTAGTCCTCGCCGTCCTGCGGCGTGGTGATGGTGATCGCCGGACCTGACTCGTCAGGGCCCTCGAAGCCGGTGGAGAAGGTCGAGCCGCTGGTACCCGTGCTGATGCTGACGTTGTCGATCAGGAATCCATTGCCGTCAGTGCCGGGAGCGGCGGTGCCTCGCGACTGGAACAGCAGCGAGTCGACGGTCCGGGTCTGGACGCCCTCGCAGTCACGGAAGTAGTCCTCCCAGCTGGTGCCGGTGAACTCGAGGGCGCCGTCCACGTACACGCGGACCACGTCGTTCGCCGCGCCGTTGACGAAGCCGATCTCGATCCGGGCCGTGTGAGCAGTGGTCCGGTCAAGGCCGGCAACGAGCTCGGTCTGGACGAAGTCGTCACAGCCGGCCAAGCCGTCGGTGGCGTAGTCGTTGAACAGCACGCGCAAGCCGGACGGCGAGTCCTCCATGCGCACCCAGCTCATGCGGGCACCGTCACCCCGGTCGGGGCTGACGGTGATGCCGAGGCCGGACTGCTCGCCCGAGGGATCGGCCGAGGAGAAGTCCCACTGGGCCGCGAAGCTGGTCTGACGGGTACCGCCGGACAGGCCGTTGTTCACGGCAGCCGTCTCGCCGGCCTCGTTGACGACCGAGGGGCTGAAGGCATGGTCGCCGAACGAACCGTTGGTGTAGGCGTTCGACATCCGCCACGACTGGCCGCCGAACACCGCCGGCGCGCCGCTGTTCGCGACAACTTCCTGGTCGATGTTGGGGTTGATCGGGATGCCCGTGCCACTCCAGCCGTTCTGGCCGTCGATGCTCCCCGGGCTGTAGGTGGCCGCCGGAACGGGCGAAGCGCCCGCCGGGGATGCGGCGAGCGGGGTCAGGAACCCGGCGGCAATGGCGCTCAGCGCCACGGCCGCGAGGATCCGCACCCGCGCGCGCGGTACGTGATTCCTTCAAGACAGAGTTTTCCTTACTGTTGTTGTTGTTCCGCCGTTTGATGATCGGGTTGTCCGCCGGTCGAGGGGCGGGCCATCACGGCACCGTCAACCTCGACCTGTCCCGATCGCCCACGAGTGTGGGCGGCGGCACCCTACCGGCGGGATGTGACAAAAGTGTCAGTTTTGTCTCACGACGGGAACTGCTCTCCCGTCGGTGCAGCTTCAGGCCTCGTCGTCGGGTCGCGCCGAGGCGATGTCGGCCAGGGCCCGCTCGAGGCTCGGATAGAAGTGCTCGTGATCGAGGGTCGAGTGCAGCCCGTACCGGCGGACCAGGTCATAGAGCCGGGAACGGAGCTCGACGAAGGCGAGGTGCACGCCCTTCGCGTTGAGCTCCTCGTCGAGGGCGCGCAGGACCTCGGCGGCGGTGACGTCGATGTCGGTGATCGCCTCGCACTGCAGCACGATCCACGCCGGCTGCTGTTCCTTGGCCAGGGCCCGGACCTGGTCGCGGAACTGGCCGGCGTTGGCGAAGAACAGCGGTGCCTCCCAGCGGAAGACGACGATGCCGTCCCGCTGCCGGGCACCCGGGTAGGCGGCGGTGCTGTGCCAGCCGCCGAGCTCGGGGACCTCTCCGAGCACCGCCCCGTGAGGCCACCAGTTGCGCCGGAAGAACAGCAGGACGGCGAGGATGATCGCCACGACGATGCCTTCGAGCACGCCGAAGAAGATCACGCCACCAGCGGCGACGAGGCTGACGACGAGCGACGAGGTGCGGACCCTCGCGTAGCGGCGTAGGGCGTCGAGGTCCATGAGGGACAGCGCGGCATAGATGACCACCGCGGCCAGCGCCGTCTGCGGCAGATCCGCCAGCAACCCGTTCAGGAAAAGCAGGAGGATGGCCACGAGGCCGGCGCCGACGAGCCCGGTGGCCTGTGAGCGGGCACCGGCCTGGTCGGCGACCGCGGTGCGCGACCCGCTGACCGACACCGCGAAGCCCTGGAACAACCCGGCCGCGACGTTCGCCGCCCCGACACCGACCATCTCGTGGTCGGGGTCGACCTCGTCGCCGCGGCGGTCGGCGAAGCTCGACGCCGTGGCGATCGTGTCGGTCAGCGACACCATCGTGATGCCGACCGCCCCGATGAGGAGGGGGACCACATCGGACCAACTGGTCCACGGCACGGCCGGGGTGGGCACGCCCTGAGGAAGCGTCCCGACGGTGGTCACGCCGTGGGCGGCCAAGTCGAACACCGACGACACGACGGTGGCGCCGACCACGGCGACGAGCACGGCCGGGACCTTGGTCGTGATCCGGGGCAGCACCAGCAACACGACGAGGACGCACACCCCCGTGATCAGGGTCGCCCGGTTCGTCTCGTCGAGGCCGGTGACGAACGCCCGCACGTCGTCGATGAAGTCGTCGGCGTCGGTGGAGAACCCGAACAGCTTGGGGAGCTGCCCGACGATGATCGTCACGGCCAAGCCGTTGAGGTAGCCGACGCGCACCTCGCTGGAGAGCAGGTCGGCGACGAACCCCAGCCGGGCGATGCCGAGCCCGATCTCGATCACGCCGACGAGCACGGCCAGCATCCCGGCCAGGGCCAAGGCGCTGTCCGGGTCACCGACGACGAGCAGGGGCGTGATCGTGGCCAGGATGAGCGGGGAGACCGACGAGTCGGGCCCGAGCACGAGCACCTTCGACGGGCCGAACACGGCATAGGCCACCAGGCAGGCGATGGTCGTGTAGAGGCCGGTCACCGGCGGCAGGCCCGCCAACTCGGCGTACGCCATGCCCTGGGGGACGAGGATGGCCGCCAGCACGACCCCCGCCACGAGGTCGGGGCGGAGCCACGCCCTGTGGTACCCGCGGAGCGTCGCCAATCCTGGCGCCCACCGCCGCAGCACCCCGGTCATCGGTTCACCGTAATCCCCGGCCGATCGCCCCATCGGCGGAGCCGAGCGGTCGCCGGCTCCGTAAGGTCTGCTCCACGATGAGCACACCGTCACTGCCGGTGGCGATCGGGGGAGCCGACTTCGACGCCCTGAGCGGGGTCCGTTGGGATGCCGAGCCCGTCGTCCCGCACCCGTCCGTCGAGGAACGGAGGGCCCGCGGTCAGATGGCGCGCGCCGAGGCCCCTCGTCAGAGCCACGCCGCGTTCGTTCCCGCGCCCGACCGGCGCGATCCGGTGGCGCTCCTGGAGGGCCAGTCAGAGGGCCGGGTGTCCCACCTCGTCGGCATCCGGTACGGACGCATGCTGGCCTCGCCGTTCGCGTTCTACCGCGGCGCGGCCCTCCTCATGGCCGCCGACCTGATGGGGACCCCGACCTCGGGCCTTCGCGTGCAGCTCTGCGGTGACGCCCATCTCTCCAACTTCGGCGTGTTCGGCAGTCCCGAGCGGCGCCTGGTGTTCGACATCAACGACTTCGACGAGACGAACCCGGGACCCTTCGAGTGGGACGTGAAGCGGCTGGCCGCCAGCTTCGAGATCGCCGGTCGGGCCAATGGCTTCGACGCCGACGCGTGCCGGGACACCGTGCTCTCGTCGGTCCGTGCCTACCGCGACGCGATGGCCGGGTTCGCGGAGATGGGCAACCTCGAGGTCTGGTACGCCCACCTCGGCGTCGAGGACGCCATCGCCGACGTGGCCGCAAGGATCCAACCGGCCCAGCTCAAGCGACTCCAGAAGAACACGGCGAAGTGGCGCACCCGCGACAGCATGAGCGCGGTGGAGAAGCTGTCGGAGCTGGTCGACGGGCGGCGGCGGATCGTGAGTGACCCGCCGTTGATCACGACGGTCGAGGAGCTCTTGGAGGAGTCGCCGGACAGCCGGATCGAGGAGACGGTGCACCAGCTGCTGCGGGCGTACCGGGCGACCTTGCCCCTGGAGCGCCGCTCCCTGCTCGAGAGCTTCGAGTACGTGCACTTCGCCCGCAAGGTGGTGGGTGTCGGCAGCGTCGGCAAGCGCTGTTGGATCATGCTGCTTCAGGGACGCGACGACCAGGACCCGCTGTTCCTGCAGTTCAAGGAGGCTGGGCCCTCGGTGCTCGAGGAGTTCACCGGGATGAGCCGGTACTCGAACGCCGGGGAGCGGATCGTCGCCGGTCAGCGACTGATGCAGGCTGCCTCCGACATCTTCCTGGGTTGGCTGCGCGTCCGAGGCGCCGACGGCCAGACCCGCGACTTCTACGGCCGGCAGCTGCGCGACTGGAAAGGATCGGCGGTCGTCGAGGCCTTCGACCCGCGCGGCATGGGCGTGTACGCCGAGTGGTGCGGCTGGACGCTGGCCCACGCCCACGCCCGTTCCGGCGACCGGGTGGCCATCGCCTCCTACCTCGGCGGCAGCAGCAAGTTCGACAAGGCCGTCGCCGACTTCGCCACCCGGTACGCCGACCAGAACGATCTCGACCACGCCGCCCTCCAGAAGGCCGCCGATCAGGGCCGCATCGCGGTCCAGGCCGGCTCCTAGCAGGGTCGCCAGAGAGGGGAAGGGTGATGACGGAGGTGCCGGGGAGCGCGAGGACAGGCCCGGGCTGGCAGCGGCGTCTCGCCGCGATCGCCTCGCTGCTGCTCGCCGTCGCCGTCCTGGGGGTCACGATCGTGATGTCCGTCCCACGCCTGGGACGCTGGGTCGCGCTGGGCGTTTTGATCGCGGTGGTCGCGCTGTCGCTCTGGTACGCGCTGACCCGGCCCGGCCGGCGCCGGGCGGTCGCCGTCGTGTTCGCCGTTACCGGGCTCGCGTGCGCGGCGGCCGTCGTCTTCGTCGGCTCACCGGTCTCGGTCGCGGCGCGGGTCGTGCTCCTGGTGGTCGCCGGTGCGCTGGGCCGGTACGCCCTCGCTCGTGACCTGCGCAGCCTGAAATCCGCCGCGACTGCCGGGACGCCGGTGCCTGCCGCCACCCAGGGCGCGCTCATCATGAACCTCAAGTCGGGGGGCGGGAAGGCCGAGCAGTTCCACCTCGTCGAGGAGTGCCAGCGGCGGGGCATCGAGCCGATCGTCCTGACACGGGATGACGACCTGCGCGACCTCGCCCGGGACGCCGTCGACCGCGGTGCCGACGTGATCGGCATGGCCGGCGGCGACGGGTCTCAGGCACTGGTCGCCGATGTCGCCGCCGAGCGAGGCATCCCGATGGTGGTCGTCCCCGCCGGGACCCGGAACCACCTGGCGCTCGACCTCGGCATCGACCGGAACGACGTCGTCGGCGCGCTCGACGCCTACGACGAAGCCGTCGAGCGGCCGATGGACCTCGGCGAGGTCAACGGCCGCGTGTTCGTCAACAACGTTTCGCTCGGCCTCTACGCCACGATCGTTCAGTCGGAGGCGTACCGCGACGCCAAGGTGGAGACCACGCTGGAGGCGCTGCCGAAGGTGCTCGGCCCGGGCACCCAACCGGTCGATCTCCGCTTCGACACCCCGGACGGCCAGCACCACGACGGTGCCCACATGATCCAGGTGTCGAACGGGACCTACGGCCGGACGATGAGGACGATGAGCAGTCGGACCAGCGTCAGCGACGGCAGCCTGGGCGTCGTGTCGCTCGTCATCCCCGACGACGCGTCGGCGACCCGGTTCCTCGGCGCCCTCGCGACGGGGCGCCCCGAGCGGTACTCCGGCTATCAGTCATGGGGGACCCGAGAGCTCGAGATCGACTCGGGCGGTCCGGTCGCGGTCGGCCTCGACGGCGAGACGCTGTCGCTCGATCCCCCGCTGCGGTTCACGGTCCGCCCCGGCGTCGTGCGGCTCCGGCTGTCGCCCCAGGCGATCGGGCACTCGCCGGCGGCGCGGAAGCAGACACCCCGCCAGTTCCTCGTCGGCCTGTGGCAGGTGTCGCGGGGGCAGCAGCCCTCCTCGCTGTCGCCGTCCTCTCGCGCGTAGGCGGCTTCGGTCGCGACGGTCAGGGCGTCTCGGCGCCCTCCCCCATCACCATCATCCAGCGGCGCACGTTCCAGTTCGTGACGAGACCGTTGCGCACGTACGGGTCATGCTCGGCGAAGGCGTCGACGACGGCCCGGTCGTCGGTACGAAAGGCCAGAACGGCCCCGTCGGCGGGATCGGCGAACGCCCCGGCCATCACGAGCTGGCCCCGGTCGCGGTGGGCCTGGGCGTGTTCGAAGTGGGCGGGTCGGAACTCGCCCCGCCGGTCGAGGTAGTCCGGCACGTAGTCGTAGAAGAGCAGCCAGTGGGCAGTCATGGACCGAGTCTCGCCCGAGCCGGCGCCCCGCGTTGACGATTCCTTGACGCCGCCTTGACGCGCGCCTGGCCCACTCCTCTCATCGCAACGAGAGGAGCGAGTCATGAGCATCACCTTCGTCCGCCGGGTGTTCGCCGTCCTGGTCTTCGTGGCCACGTTGACGACCGGCGTGGGGACCGCAACCGCAGGCACGGAGGCCGCCGAGGCGCCGTCGAGCGAGCCGCGAGCCGGCCTGCGCTTCGTCGGCATCGAGCTGCGCGCCGGCGGGCGCATCGGCCGGTGCACCCCGTCGACACCCGAGCCGTGCGCGAACTGGGTCTGGACCTGGCAGTGCGGCGGTGACGGGACGGCACGGCTCTTCCGGGTCCGCACCTACCTGGCCGCCGCCGACCCCAGCGTCGTGGGCTTCCAGCTCCGGGCCCGGGTCGTTCCCCGGTCGGGGTCGGCGGCCGGCATCCCCTGGACGGTGGACACCGAGACGTTCACCCCCCGGCCCACGGCCGTCGAGCGCCTTATGGACGCCAAGCCGGTCTCCGAGTACCTCGACCTCACCCGCCGCTGGGAGCTGGTCGTGGAGGCCCGCTTCGACCGGCAGGGCCGCCCGGACGACGTCCGCATCTGGCGGCAGGCGAACCCGTTCGACTGCTAGCCGGGCGCCAGGTTCCGGTCGACCGCAGCGTGGCGGTCGGCCGGCGCCCCGCGAGCGGCGCGCACGTCGGCAAAGCGGTCGTGGAGCGTCACGAGCATGCTGATGAGCAGCCCGAAGAAGACCAGCGACGGGACGTTCACCTCCTCGCGGGAGGTCCGGCCCAGCACGCCGAAGGCCAGGAGCAGGCCGGCGTTCAGGACCACCATGGCGCCGAACTGGGAGGCGACCGAGACCCAGGTTCCGCCTCGGCCGGCGAGCCAGTGGCTCACGGCGGCGTTGGCCACGACCAGGAGGGCGACGCCGACGGCGGTCTGGACCGGCCCCCGATCCACGCCGGGGAGGACGGAGGCGAAGATGACGCAGACCAGGGCGACGAGGGCGACCTTCTCGCCGGTGCGGGCGGACACCACGGGGACCCGGTGGGGCTGCACGTCCACCGCGGGGAGGTGGGCGGCCACGGCCACGGTCGTCGGCCAGTCCGGCTCGGGTGCCCGAGCCCGGGCCGCCCGCCAGGCGAGGACGGCGACGACCACCAGAGCGGCGACGAGGGCGAGGAACCAGAGGTTCTCGGCCAGCGCCTCCCCCCACGGGGTGTCCACGTCCACCCCGAACACCGATTCCTTCATGAAGTCGGTGAAGTCGTTCTGGGCCACGTGGATCCACCACTCCTGGGGCAGCTTGACGAAGATCCAGATGGCGGCAGCGGTCCCCACGACCTGGCGGTGCGTGAGCCGACGGGGATCCCACCGGAGCCGGACGGCTTCGTAGGCGATGAAGAAGTACTCGAACGTGTTCGGGAACACGAGGAGCAGCCACCGCAGGTCGGTGAGCTCGAAGGCGACGACCCCGACCAGGCGGTAGTACCACAGGAAGGCCGCCACCCGCTGGGCGAAGTCATCGGTCCAGTTGCGGATCGTCGAGAGGTAGGCGACCGACAGGTAGTAGATGTCGAGGGCCTTGTCGTACCCCTGGTAGTTCTCGAGCGACAGGTCGGTGTGGTTCTGCAGGATCGACTGGTCGGCGGCGTCGACGACCAGGCAGACCAGGATCGACGGGAGCGGGAACACCGGGATGAGGAGGGGGACGCCCAGGCGCACCGTCAGGATCAGGAGGACCAGGAGGTCGTCGGGCACGCCGACAGACAAGCACCTGACCACCCGCGGGCCGCGGCAAGGGTCCCTCACGTTCGCCTGGCAGGCGACCTCGAGGTCCCTTAGCCTGCCCTTTACCGCAGCGGTGTTGACTGGTGCGGGTCGCTGCGAACGCGCGGCGACGGAGGGGGTGACGGCTCATGCCCTGTCAGTACGACGACGCCGGTCCATGGAACGGAGGCGCCGCCTGCGTCGGTGGCCATCGGCCGGGCTGCAAGGCCTTCGGCCAGTACCTGGTGGACACCTGGGGTGGCCGATTCGAGGGCTACAACTGCCGGCAGAACACCGCTGACGCATCGCGCCTCTCGGTCCACGGCACCGGGCGGGCGGTGGACTTCTTCCCGCCCGACATGGCGACCGGCGCCGAGGTCGCCGCCGCCTGCGTGGAGCTCCACGAGACGTGGGGCGTCCAGATGGTCATCTGGGACCACAACGACTGGACCTGCGCCAACGGCTGGACGACCTACGGGGGGCCGAGCCCCCACACCGACCACCTGCACATCGAGCAGACCATCGAGGCGGCCGAGAAGGTCGTCGAACCCGATTTCTACGACCAAGGAGGGCTCAGCGTGGCCGACGTCGAGGCAATTCTGAAGAAGCTGGACGCCATCGGCGAGCAGGTGGGAGACGTCCGGGAGGCGCAGAAGCGCTTCCGTGAGTCCCAGCTCCGTCAGGGCGAGGTCCTGAACAAGGTGGCCCGTGGCGACAGCGCCGACGACCAGGCCCTCAAGGACATGGCCAAGGATCTCGACGCGATCCGGGCCGACATCCGCGGGGGTTGATCCGGCATCGCCCGCGCCGGGTAGGTGCGGGCCATGTCGGTCATCCAAGAGACGTTGCCCCACCCGCCGCAGGTGGTGTTCGAAGCGCTGATCACCCCCGGGACGTATCCGGAGTGGTTGGTCGGCTGCCGGGAGATCCGGACCGTCGACGAGGGGTGGCCGGCCGTCGAGACGCGCTTCCACCATCGAGTCGGCGTGGTCGGTCCGCTGACGGTCGAGGACTCGACGAAGATCCTGGCCGTCGACCCGCCCCACGAGCTGCAGCTGGAGGTCCGCTTCCGGCCCCTGGGGCGCGGCCACGTCACGTTCCGGCTCGAGCCCGACGGGCTGCAGGACACGGTGGTGACGATCCGGGAGGAGCCGCTCGACCACCTCGCCGCCCTGAAGCCCGTGCTGGACCCCCTGACCGATCACCGCAACCGCATCTCGCTGCGCCGGCTGGCCGAGCACCTCGACCGCGTCGCCGCACCGGCCTGAGCAGCCGCACCTAGGCTCGGCCCATGGGCGAGCCCCGGGCCGACGGCGTCAGCGCGCTGCCGGCCCCTGCCCTGCAGCCCTTCGTCGAGCGGTACTCGGGCTACCGGCTCACGGACTTCCCGCCGGGCATCCACCGGGGCCTGCCGTCGCGCCACCTCACCCTGATCGCCTCGATCGGGCCCGCCATCGAGGTGGTCGGCCAGACCGACCCGCGGCAGCCGCCGGCCACCTACCGGTGCGTGGTCGGCGGGCTCCAGGCCTCCACCGCGCTCATCGCCCACGAGGGGAACCAGGAGGGCGTGTCGGTCGAGCTCACCCCACTGGGATGCCGGGCCGTGCTGGGCGCGCCGACCGGGGCGCTGTGGGACACGGCGTTGGAGTTGGACGAGCTGGCCGGCCCCGTCGGCACCGAGCTGTGGGAGCGGTTGCAGGGCACCGTCGACTGGGGCGAGCGGTTCGCCGTGTGCGACGACGTCCTCCTCCGCCTCCTCGAGCCGCAGCACGTCGCCCCCGAGCTGGGGTGGTGCTGGCGGGCCATGGTCACCACCGGTGGCCAGGTCACGGTCCGAGAGCTGGCCAGCGAGACCGGCTGGAGCCGCCAGCACCTCACCCGTCGGTTCCGCACCGAGTTCGGGCTCAGCCCGAAGCTGGCCGCCCGCGTCGTCCGCTTCGACCGGGCCCGCCGGGTCCTGCAGCAGACCGTTTCCCAGCTGTCGATCGCGGACGTCGCCGCCACCTGCGGCTACTTCGACCAGGCCCACCTGAACCGGGACTTCGCCGACCTGGGTGGCTGCACGCCGACCGAGCTGCTGACCGACGATCTTCCTTCCGTCCAAGACGACACGGCGCTGGCCGGCGCACCCTGAGCACATGAGCACCATGCCTCCGACCGTCTGGCCCGTCCTCAACTGCGCGGACGCCCCCGCGGCCATCGAGTTCCTGACCACCGCCTTCGGCTTCGAACCCACGTCCGTCTTCACCCGGGAGGGCGACGAGTCGATCGTCGAGCACGCCCAGCTGACCTGGCCGTTGGGCGGCGGCGTGCTGCTGAGCTCCGCCGGCGTCGACGACACCCCGTTCAGCCAGCGCCAGACCGGCAACGATTCGGTCTACGTGGTGTGCGACGAGCCCGACGCCCTCTTCGAGCGGGCGACCGCTGCCGGCGCCGAGGTCGTGGCCGGGCTGAAGGACGAGGACTACGGCTCCCGCGGCTTCACCGTGCGGGACCCGGAGGGCAACCTCTGGAGCTTCGGCACCTACCGGGGCGAATGAGCCAGGGCCGGGGCCCGGCCCTGCCCAGGCGACCCCGGTAGCCTCTCCGCATGGCCACGGCCCAGCCCATCCCCATCCCCGTCGCGACGCTCGACGAGGACACCCGCGCCACGTTCCTGGTCCGCGTCTACCAACACCTGGTCGCGGCCATCGCCGCCTTCATCGTCTTCGAGACGCTCCTGTTCTTCACCGGCGCCGCGGAGGCCATCTACGACGCGGTGGCCGGCAGCAGCGGCGCGTGGCTGCTGGTCCTCGGCGGCTTCATGATCGTGAACTGGATGGCCACCAGCGCCGCCCACGACCTCGCCAACCCGTCCCGGCAGTACGCCGGCCTCTTCGGCCTGGCCGCCGCCGAGGCCCTGATCTTCGCCCCGTTCCTCTACTACGTGTTCAACGTCGAGGGCTCGGACGGGACGATGACCGTGGCCAGCGCCGCCTTCGTCACGATCGTCGCCTTCGCCGGCCTCACCGCCGTCGGGCTCTACACCCGCAAGGACCTCTCGTTCCTGCGCCCGCTGCTGATGTGGGCCGGGGTCATGGCCCTGGTGCTGATCCTGTGCGCCCTGCTGTTCGGCCTCGAACTGGGCGTGTGGTTCACCCTGGCGATGATCGCCGTCGCCGGCGGGTCGATCCTCTACTACACGCAGACGATCCTGCGGCAGTACCCCGAGGACGCCTACGTGGGCGCCGCCGTGCAGCTGTTCGCCTCGGTGATGCTGCTGTTCTGGTACGTCCTCAGCTTCTTCGCCCGGGACTGACACCACCTCCGAACCCCCGAGACCCGGCCATGAGCCTCCTGTCGCCGCGCTCGGAGGAATCCGGGCCGGAGGTCCGAGTGGCGGGCGTACCCGTCCGGATCGAGTGGACCTTCGTGATCCTGATGGCGTTGTTCGGGCTGCCCCTCGGCGAAGCCAACCTGATCGTGGCCTGGCTGGTGATCGTCACCGTGTCGGTCCTGGTGCACGAGTTCGGGCACGCGGTGGCGTTGCGGAGTTGGGGGGTCCGGTCCCGCATCGTGCTGTACGGCATGGGCGGGGTCACCATCCCCGCCGGACGGACGCCGACGCGCTGGAGCCGGATCGCTGTCAGCCTCGCCGGGCCCGCCACCGGCATGGTGCTGCTCGGCATCCCCGCTCTGCTGCTCGACCGGTCGTGGCCGGCGCCCGACCCGTGGGACGACGTGCTGGTGCTGGTCGTCTGGGTGAACATCGGCTACGGCGTGCTCAACCTGCTGCCGATCCTGCCCCTCGACGGCGGCAACGTCGCCCACGAGCTGCTCGACGCCGCCACCCGGGGCAAGGGTGAGGTGCCCGCCCGCTGGCTGTCCATGGCCGTGGCCGTGGCTGGCGGGGTGTTCGCCTTCACTCAGGGCTACGTGTTCGCCGCCCTCTTCGCCGGGTTCCTCGTGGCCGACAACTACCGGGCGCTGGACGCCGGCAAAGCCCGTGGCGATGCCGGGGAGGTGCAGGCCGCCGCTGCCGCGCTCGAACAGGGCGACCCCGGCCGGGCCCTCCAGCTCACCGACGAGGTCCTGGCCCACGCCAAGGACCCACGGGTGCGGGCGCTGGCGGGCGAGGTCGGCGCCTGGGCGGCGCTGTCCACTGGTGACCGGGCCGGGGCCGCCCGGCTGCTGGCCGCCCAGCCCGCCGGCATCGAGCCCAGCGGCCACCTGCGGGCCTTGCTGACCGAGACCGTGCCCGCCGAGCAGGTCAACGCCACGGTCGACGCCTGGCTGGACCGCCGCTACGTCCCCGCCCGGACCTACGTCGACCTGCTCGCCGAGGCCGGCCTGGTCGACACGGTGGTCGACCGGCTCCTGGCCTCCCGGGCCGACGGGGCCGAGGCCGCCCGCATGGGCATGCAGCACGCGCTGTTCCTCGGCGGGCGGTTCGACGAGGCGGCCCGCTTGGGCGAGGCCATGGTCCGCAACGGCACGCGGGAGCCGATCGTCGCCTACAACACGGCGTGCGCCCACGCCCGGGCCGGGCGGGTCGACGCCGCCCTCTCCGCCCTCGGCGTCGCTGCGGACCTCGGCTTCACCGACGTGGGCCTCTTGGAACGAGACCCGGACCTCGCCACCGTCCGGGCCGACCCCCGCTTCGCCATGCTCCGCAGACGCATCCCGGGCTGAGCGGGGGCCGGCCGTACCGCTAGGCCCGGGCGGGGACCTCGAAGGGGGAGTCGGGCAGGACGTCGCCCGTCTCCAGCAGGGACTTCAGGTTCGACAGCACCCCCGGCCAGCCCTGCGAGATGTTGGCGAGGGCCACCTCGTCGAACAGGTCCTCGTGGAGGACGGTCAGCCGCACGATCTCACCGTGGGGCTCGATGGTGAAGGTGACCCGGGACAGGTGCGGGTCCGCCTCGTCCAACGCGCCCCAGTCGAAGACCAGGCGGTGAGGCGGGTCGCTCTCCAGGACGGTGCCCCCGCCGTCGTCGCCGCTGCCGTCGGGCCGGACGTGGGCCCACGAGCTGCCGACCTCCCAGCTGGCGGCCTCGTTGCGGTGACCCCAGTAGCGCTCGGTCACGTCGGCGTCGGTCAGGGCCTCCCACACCCGCTCGGGGGTGGCTTCGATGTAGGTCACGTACACGTAGCTCGGCTTCTCGCTCATCGGTTCCTCTCTCTCTTGGGCACGCCGCTTGACGGCGCTCAACGTCCGCAGGCGCGGCCGCTCGAACTTGTCGATCCACCGCTCCTGGATGTCCTGGAGGGGGACCGGGTTGAGGTAGTGCAACTTCTCCCGCCCCCGGCGCACGGTCGTGACCAGGTTGGCGGCCTCGAGGAGGGCCAGGTGCTGGGTGGCCGCCTGGCGGGTCATGTCGACCTGCTCGCACAGCCGGCCCAGCGTCTGGCCGTTGTCCTCGTGCAGCCGGTCCAGCAGGAAGCGGCGCGTCGGGTCGGCCAAGGCCTTGAACACGACGTCCACGTCCGGTTGCACGAAGTCACCATATGCAGGTATTTACCTGCATGTCAACCCTGGGCTAGCGTTTCGGCATGATCAGCGACTGGCAGTTCAAGGTGGCCAACGCTGCCCACCGGGTCGCCCTGGGGCTGAGCTTCGGCCGACTCGGCAAGAACCTGCTCGGGATGCCCGCCCTCGAGCTGACGACCATCGGCCGGAAGAGCGGGGAGCCCCGGAAGACCATGCTCACCTCGCCGTACCGCGACGGCGACACGATCGCCGTCGTGGCCTCCGCCGGCGGCAACGACGAAGATCCGGCGTGGCTGCGCAACCTCCGGGCCAACCCGGACGTCGAGGTCCGGTACCCGGGTCAGGACCGGAAGGAGATGCGGGCCCGGATCACCGAAGGTGACGAGCGGACCCGCCTGTGGGCCCAGATCACCGAGGACCACGAGAACTACGCGGGCTACCAGCAGAAGACCGACCGGGAGATCCCGATCGTGCTGCTGGAGCCCCGCAGCTGAAGCCGCTCCATGCCGAGCGGGCCTGGCGCTCGGCGCAGGCCCCCGACGAGGTCTGGTCGACGGCGCTCGACTTCGACTCGTACCGGACGTGGTGGCCGTTCCTGGTCGAGTTCGACCCGCCGCCGCTGACCTCCGGAGCCACCGCCCGGGCCGTCGTCCGGGCCCCGGCCGCCTACCGGCTCCGCCTGGACCTCCGGCTCACCGAGGTCGAGGCGCCGCGGCGGGCCGTCATCGACGTCTCCGGGGACATCGTCGGGCGGTCGTGGGTCGGCGTCGAGTCCAACGGCGACGGCTCGCTGGTCACCCTGGCGTGGACGCTCGCCCCCGATCGTCGGCTCCTGCGCCTGCTCGGCATCCTCGCCCGCCCGATCCTGGTCCACGGCCACGACTGGATCCTGGAGGAGGGCCTGCGCCGGTGCCTCGACGCCACCGGTCTCGACCTGGTTCCTGTGCCCTCCGCCGCCGGGTAGGTCCCCGTCATGACCACGACCACCGAACTGCTGGACCTGGAGCGGGAGGGCTGGGACGCCCTGTCGACCGACGGCGAGGCCGCGTCGGCGTTCTACGACCGGGTGCTGGCCGAGGATGTGCTCATGCTGCTGCCGGGCGGGATGGTCATCGACGACCGCGACACCGTGGTCCAGTCCATGAAGGGAGCGGCCTGGGAGTCCTACGACCTCGGCGACGAGCACGTCGTGCCCCTGGGCGAGGACTCGGCCGTCATCGGCTACCGGGCGACGGCCGTCCGTGACGGCGAGCCGTACACGGCGCTCTTCAACAGCACCTACGTGCGGGAGGGCGGCAACTGGAAGCTGGCCGTCCACCAGCAGACACCCGTCTGACCGTCGAGTCACCGCGGGTAGGGGCCCAGCGGCGACCGCACCCACCAGTCACCGGTCGCCCTGCGCTCGGCTCGCGTCGTGAACCGGTAGTCCCACAGCGTCGCCCGCACCGCTTGGGGGCGCCGACCCTCGAAGGGGTCGTGGGAGAACAGGCGCAGCACGGCGGGGTCGGCCGCCTTCAGGTGCGAGAGCAGGGCCGGGAACCACCCCGCCCCGTACTGCGGCGAGATGGCGACGAACCAGAGCAGCCAGTCGAGGCGCAGGTGGTACGGGGCGATCTGGCGGGGACGACGCTCGACCCGCCCGGGTTTGGCCCGCAGCTCGTACTCGTGCCACGTGCTGCCGTCCTCGGTCCCCTCGATGATGACCTCGCGCCGGCGCCGGGTGATCGAGCCGAAGGCGCCGTAGGTGTTGCCCAGGTGCCAGCGGTTGAAGCCGGCGTTCATCTTCTGGTGGGGGCTCAGCATGTTCTTCAGCGGCGCCCAGCTGAGGGCCAGCATCCCGGCCGACACGGCGACGGCGACGGCAGAGAACGCCGCCGGACCCGGGCCGAGGCCGGCCGGCGGGTCGACCGGGACGAGGTCGACCAGCAGGCTCGGCCACAGCGCGGTGACCGCCAACAGGGCCGTCGTCGCGTTGAGCCAGGCGAAGTTGCCCGACAGCATCAGCCAGCCCTGGGTCACGACCATCGCCATCGCCCCCCACCCCCGCACGGGCTGCGGGACCACGAGCAGGAACGGCACGGCCAGCTGGGTGACGTGGTTGGCCCCCACCTCGACCTTGTGCAGGCGGTCGGGCAGCCGGTGGAAGAACCACGACAGCGGGTTGGGCAGCGGCTGGGTCTCGTGGTGGTACCGCAGGCAGGTGAGGTCTCGCCAGCACGGGTCACCCCGCATCTTGATGAGGCCGGCGCCCCACTCGACCCGGAACAGCAGCCACCACAGCAGCCACATCACCAGCACCGGCGGCGCGGTGTCCCCACCGCCGAGGAACGCGGCGAGGAACCCGCACTCCAGCAGCAGCGACTCCCACCCGAACGAGTAGAAGCGCTGGCCGACGTTCACGATCGACAGGTAGAGGAGCCAGAGCAGGAGCCACGCCGCCATGGCCACCCACGGGCCGAGGTCGCCCAGCCCGGCCACCACCGCGGCAGCCAGCACGGCGCCCACGGTCGACAGCACGACGAGGCGCCGGTCGCTGTAGCCCCAGCGGAAGAGCGTCGGCCCGAAGCGCCGACCCGGCCGGGTGGGCACGGGCAGCAGGCCCCGCTCCCCCAGCAGGGGCCGGAACTGGTCCAGCGCCGCCACGAAGGCGATCAGGTAGACGAGGGCCAGGCCACGCGTGAAGAGCCAGCGGGCGGCCCACAGCTCCTCGGCGGCCAGCCGATCGGCGACGGACACGCCTCCTGGCTACCCCACCGGTCGGGTAGGCATCCCCCATGGACCCGCTGCTCGAGCTCTTCGACCGCATCCCCCCGCTCGTGGAACACGCCGTCGAGGGGTTGACCACCACCGACCTGGCCACCCCGCCGGCCGAGGGCGCCAACACCGTGGCGTGGCTGGTCTGGCACCTGACCCGCGTCCAGGACGACCACGTCGCCGAGGTCGCCGGGCACCGGCAGGTGTGGGAGGAGGGTGACTGGGCCCCTCGCTTCGGTCTGCCCGAGGGTGCGATGGACACCGGCTACGGCCACGAACCCGAACAGGTGCTGGGCGTGCAGCCCGAGCCCGACGCGCTGGTCGAGTACCACCGGGTTGTCGCCGAGCGGACGCGGGCGTACCTCGAGCAGCTCCGGTCCGAGGAGCTGGACCGCGTGGTCGACGACCGCTGGGACCCGCCGGTCACCCTCGGCGTGCGGCTCGTCAGCGTGGCCTGCGACGACCTCGAGCACGTCGGCCAGGCGGCCTACGCCCGGGGCGTGCTGCTCAGCCGGCGCTGAGGCTCACAGCGGGGGGACCAGCTCCTGCCATCGGTCGGCCACCGACTGGTCGCCGAGGACCTCGACCGGTCCGCCGTCGCGGTTCCAGCAGAAGAGGAGCAGTGCCTCGGCCGTCCCCCGGAACGCCACGTCGCCCTTGGCGTGCTCCCGGAGCAGGACCCGCTCCGTCGGCGCGGGGAAGGTGATGAGCCACTCCCCCTCGGTGTCCGTGCAGTGGAGGTGGGCCGACTCGCCGGCTCCCGGGGCTTCGGACAGGACCCGGGCGATGGCGACGAACACGTCGAGCATCTCGTCGATCCCGTCGGCCGCCACGGTCGGGTCCATCGGGTCGACCTCGATCCCCGCGCCGCGCTCGGCATCCCAGCGGTGGATCAGCCCTTCGTGCGCCCGGCGTCGCGTCCAGAAGCCGACGGTCCGGTCCTCGCTCCAGGTCCAGCACGGAGTGTCGGGGGTGGTGGCGTCGATCTGCTCCAGCAGGGCCGCCGTGCACGCCGTCGTCCAGTCGGCGAGCTCGCCGATCTCGTCGGGGGGCTGGATCGTGTTCCGCACGGAGAGGTCGGTGGTCGGGCGCCCCTCGATGATCTTCGCCGCCATCAGGTGACCGCCGGCGATGTGGGCGGCCACGTCGCTCACCCGCCAGTCGCCACACCACGAGACCGTGCCGTCGGGGTCAGCGGCCAACGCGTCCAGGACCCGCTGCGACTCGTCGCGGATCACGGCGGGGAAGTCGACGGCCACGGGCGGACCCTATGTCGGACCGACGCCCCCCAGCGTTCCCACGATGTCCCGCCGAGCCTGGATCCTCATCGCCGCCATCGTCGTCGTCGCCGTCCTCGTCGGTGGCGGCCTGTGGTGGTTCTTCCGGGACGACGCCCCCGACGAGGTGTCCCTGGAGGATGCGGTCAGCCAGGTCGAAGACGACGCCTCCGACGCTCCGGACACGACGACCACCGAAGCGCCGAGCGCGGTCGAGGGGACCTGGACGATCGACACCGAGTCCGGCGACTTCGACTTCGAGAGTGCGACCGGCACCTTCGCCGGCTTCCGGGTCCAGGAGGAGCTGGCCGGCATCGGCGCCGCCACCGCCGTGGGCCGGACCGGGGACGTGAGCGGTTCGTTCGTCATCGAGGGCACCGAGGTCACCGATGCCGAGTTCGAGGTCGACCTGACCACCATCACCACCAACGAGAGCCATCGCGACGACCGCGTGCAGGAGGCGCTGCAGACCGACCGCTTCCCGACCGCCACCTTCACGCTGACCGAGTCCGTGGACCTGGGCGAGGAAGCCGACCAGGGCGATCCGATCGACGTCGTCGCCGCCGGGGACCTGACGATCCATGGCGTGACCCAGGCCGTCGACTTCCCGATCCAGGCGCAGCTGGTCGACGACACCGTCGTGCTCGTCGGCTCCCTGGACCTCGCCTTCGCCGACTACGGCGTCGAGCCGCCCACCAGCCCCATCGTCCTCGGCGTCGACGACAACGGCGTGCTCGAGCTGCAGTTCCTCCTGACCCGGGCCTGAGCCTCAGCCCCTCAGGCCGGCAGGGTCGAAGTAGGAGATGCGCTCGGTGGCCAGGCCGTCGTCGCCCACGAGGAAGTCGTCGACGGCGCGGACGGCGAACCGTCGGTCGCCGATCGTGCCGGACAGGGTGAACTCGACGAAGACGCCGTCGGGGTGCGGGCCCCAATGGTGGACCTCGCCGCGCAGGTCGGGGATCGCGGCCAGTAGGTCCCGGAACGCCTGCTGTCCGGAAGGCAGGTCGTGGGTGTCCTCGGTGCCGGGCGCCGCAAGGTGGACGTCGGGGGCGAGGATCGACGGCAGCACCTCGGGGTCCGGCGCCCGCCACCACGTCGTGAAGCGGTCGACGAAGTCGGCGAGGGTCTCCGGTCTGGGCACGGTCCCATCCTTCCCGATCGCCGCCATGCTGGCGCGATGACGCTGCACGACGGACTCCGCCTGGTCGACGAGCTGCCCACCGTCGACGAGTACGTGCGCCTGCGCGACGCCGCCGGGCTCTCGCCACGACCCCACGAGGCCGTGGCCACGGGCCTGCCCGGCACCTGGGCCGCCTGCGTCGTGCGGGCCGAGGACGGCACAGCGGTCGGCATGGGCCGGGTCGTCGGCGACGGTGGCTGCTGCTTCCTCCTCGTCGACATGGCCGTCGACCCCGGGCGCCAGCGCCAAGGCATCGGCACGGCGGTGCTCGACCACCTGATGGGCGAGCTCGAGGCTCGCGCCCCGACCGGCGCCCACATCACCCTGCTGGCCGACCCGCCGGCCCGCGAGCTCTACCCCCGGTACGGGTTCCAGCCGACGGCCCCGCACAGCATCGGCATGCACCGGCTGGTCGGCTGAGTGGCCACGGTCACCGATCCCACCGGTCGCACCTGGTCGGTCAACCGCCGGTGGGACCGTGGATCACCCTCCTCCGGGGGTGCGGAGGTGTTCGCGGGGTCGGACGTCCTCGAACCCTTCGGCGCGCTCGGCGCAATCCTGTTCGTCGTCGCCGCCATCGCCTTCTTCGTGGCGACGTGGGTCTTCGCGGCCCTCTTCGCGGTCGCGGCGATCGGCCAGGTCGCCCAGCGCCGCCCGTTCCTCGTCGAAGCGAAGGCGTTCGACGGCACCGTCCACCACTGGGAGGTCACCGGTTGGCGGGCGAGCGGGAGGTTCGCTCGACGCGTGCGGGAGCACCTGGCATCGGGAACACCGGTGCCCGACCCTTGACGAGGACGGCGCTCGACGCCGTACGGTCGGGGGTCCTGACGATCGGGAGGACTCCATGACCCTGCCCACCCGCCGGCTCGGCGACCTCGACGTGCCCGCCCAGGGCCTCGGCTGCATGAGCCTGACCGACTTCGCGTATGGCCCCGCCGACGAAGCGGAGGCCGTCGCCACGCTCGAGCGGGCGCTGGACCTCGGCGTGACGTTCCTGGACACCGCCGACGTCTACGGCCTGACCGAGAACGAGAAGCTGGTCGGCCGCACCATCGCCGGGCGGCGGGACGAGGTGGTGCTGGCCACCAAGTTCGGCAACGTCTACCGGGACGGCCAGCGGGGCGTCGACGGCTCACCCGAGTACGTGCACGAGGCGTGCGACGCCTCGCTCGACCGGCTGGGCGTCGACCACATCGACCTCTACTACCTCCATCGACCCGACCTGACCGTCCCCATCGAGGACACCGTCGGGGCCATGGCCGAGCTGGTCGAGGCGGGCAAGGTCGGCCACCTCGGCCTGTCCGAGGCGTCGGCCGACACCGTCCGCCGAGCCGCCGCCGTCACCACCATCGCCGCGCTCCAGAGCGAGTGGTCGCTGTTCACCCGGGCGCTGGAGGACGAGATCGTGCCGACCTGCCGTGAGCACGGCATCGGCCTGGTGCCGTTCAGCCCTCTGGGCCGCGGGATCCTCACCGGGGCGGTCACCAGCACCGCCGACTTCGCCGACAACGACTTCCGCCGGACCAACCCCCGCTTCGCCGACGACAACTTCGAGCACAACCTCGCCCTCGTCGACGTCGTCAAGGAGGTGGCCGAGGCCCACGGCTGCACCCCGGGGCAGGTCGCCCTCGCCTGGCTCTACGCCCAAGGCGACGACGTGGTTCCCATCCCCGGCACCAAGCGCCGCCGGTACCTGGAGGAGAACGCCGCCGCCGTCGACGTCGACCTGACCGACGAGGACCTCGCCCGCCTCGGCGCCCTCCAAGCCGTCGGGGACCGCGCCGTCGACATGACCTTCGTGGAGCGGGACACCCCGGCGAAGCGCTAGGACGCCGAGTCGACCTCGATGCCCAGCGCCTCGGCGTAGGCGTCGTGGAGCTCCTGCCAGCCGTGGTTCATGGCGTCCTCGCCCACGATGGGTGGCACGGGATCGCCCGCCAGCAGACGGTCCAGCACGGCCAGGCAGAGGTGCCAGCCGGCGGCGACCTTGGGGACGAAGTCCGGTGTGGCCACGGCGTGGTGGAGGGTCAAGCGGGTGCCGGCGTCGGTCGGCGCCAGCTCCCAGCGGACGGTGTCCTCGCCCCAGGAGTGCTCCAGCAGCATCGGCGCTTCGGCCCGCAGCACCTCCTCGGCCATGTCGACCGGCTCGTCGCCGTCGATCATCGTCAGGGTGAACGGGCCGGGCTCGGCCAGGGACCGGTCGGCGGTGAACGGGGCCCAGGCCGTCAGCTGCTCGGGATCGACGAGGGCCGGCCAGACGGCCTCGGGTGGGTGAGGCAGGTCCCGGACGAAGGCGAGGGTCCAGCGGCGGCCGTCCGACGAGGCGCTGACCTCGGCCAGGGGGACATCGGCGAGGGGCTCGGTCATGACGTCTTCTCCTTGTCGTCGAGGTGGCGCTCCAGGGCGTCGAGGCTGCGCTCCCACAGGTGGCGGTACGGCGCCAGCCAGCCGTCGACCTCGGCGAATGCGCGCGGCTCGAGGCGGTAGATCCGCTGCTGCGCCGCCGGGCGCCGCGACACGAAGCCGTTGTCCCGGAGGACCTTCAGGTGCTTGGAGACCGTCGGCTGGGTCGTGCCCAGCGCGGCGACCAGGTCACCGACGCTGCACTCGGCCACCCGGAGCTGGTCCAGGATGCGCCGGCGCGTCGGTTCGGCCAGCACGGTGAAGGGGTCGACGGTCACGGCGACCAATATACCCAATCACGTATATACGCGCAACCGCATCTTCTAGGCGGAGGCCGCCTCCGTCAGTCGGGTCAGGCGGTCGACGGCCTCGAGGTACTCCTCGACCAGGCGCTGGATCACCGCCGAGGTCTTCTCGACCTGGTCGAGCTGGCCGACGACCTGGCCGACCGGGTTGAACATGACCGACAGCGCCTTGTCGGCGTAGCGGTGGCTGCGGGCCACGCAGTCGCCCGACACCATGTACTGCAGCGGCATCGGCAGCGGGTCCGGAGCGTCGGCGGCCTCCCAGGCGTCGGTCCACTCGGTGCGGATCATGCGGCAGGGCTTGCCGGTGAAGCTCCGGCTGCGAACGGTGTCGCGGGACGTGGCCTCCAGCAGCTGCTGCTTCTGGGCGGGTGGCAGGTCGGCCTCCTCGACGGTGAGCCACAGCGAGCCGGCCCACACGCCTTGGGCGCCCATCGCCAGCGCGGCGGCGATCTGCTCGCCGGAGCCGATGCCACCGGCGGCCAGCAGCGGGGTGGGGGCGATGGCCTTGGCGATCTGGGGCCAGAGCACGATCGAGCCGACGTCGCCGGTGTGGCCGCCGCCCTCGCCGCCCTGACCGATGACGATGTCGACGCCGGCGTCCTTGTGCTTCAGTGCCTGGTAGGGCGAACCGCACAGGGCGGCCACCTTCAGGCCCGCGTCGTGGATGTGGTCGATGACGTCCTGCGGCGGGGTGCCCAGCGCGTTGGCGATGAGCTTCACCTTCGGGTGGCTGAGGGCGACCTCGATCTGCGGCGTGGCCGTCGCCTCCGTCCAGCCGAGGAGGCGCATGGAGTTGCTCTCCTCCTCGGGCAGCTCGGGCACGCCGCGGTCGGCCAGGACCTTCTTGGCGAAGTCGAGGTGGCCCTGGGGGACCATCGTCCGCAGCTCCTCGGCCAGCGTCCTCGGGGTCGAGGTCGGCGCCCATGCCCTCGTACTTGCCGGGGATGACGATGTCGACGCCGTAGGGGGCGTCGCCGACGTGCTCGTCGATCCAGGCCAGCTCGACCTCGAGCTGCTCGGGGGTGAAGCCCACGGCGCCGAGGACGCCGAAGCCGCCGGCCTTGGACACGGCGGCGACCACGTCACGGCAGTGGGTGAAGGCGAAGATCGGGAACTCGATGCCGAGCTCGTCACAGAGCGGGGTGCGCATGTCAGGCCTCCTTGGCCAGGGGTGCGGTGGGGGTGAAGCGGACCGGCATGGTCTTGACGCCGTTCACGAAGTCGGAGTGCAGGCGGTTGACGGGACCGGCCAGCTCGATGTCGGGCAGGCGCTCGACGACCTGGCGCATGGTCGCCTTGATCTCGGCCCGGGCCAGGCTGGCGCCGAGGCAGAAGTGCTCGCCGCCGCCGCCGAAGGTCACGTGGTCGTTGGGTGTGCGGCCGACGTCGAAGCGTGTGGGTGTCGGCGAAGACGTCCTCGTCCCGGTTGGCCGAGGCGTAGTAGAGGACGACCTTGTCGCCCTCCTCGATCGGCACGCCCCGCAGCTCGGTGTCCCGTGTCGCCGTCCGGCGGAAGTTGTGGATGGAGCTGCCCCAGCGGAGCATCTCGTCGATCGCCGTGTCCCACAGCGACGGGTCGTCGCGCAGGCGCTGGGCCTGGTCGGGGTGCTCGATGAGCGGCCAGCAGCGAGTGGTTGATGAGGTTCCGAGTGGTCTCGTTGCCGGCCACGATCAGCGTGATGAAGAAGAGGTTGAGCTCGGCGTCGGTGAGGCGCTCGCCGTCGACGTCGGCGTTCGACGAGCGCGGTCATGAGGTCGTCGCGGGGGTTCTGGCGGCGGTCGGCGGCGACCTCGTCGCAGAGGGCGTAGATCTCGATCGACGCCAGCGTCGGGTCCTCGCCCTGGTAGTCGGGGTCGTCCCGGGACCCGATGACCTGGTTGCTGATCTCGAACATCCGCGGCCAGACCTCGGGCTCGAGGCCGATCATCTCGCAGATCATCTGGACCGGGACCTGGGCGGCGATCTCCTCGACGAACTCGACCTCGCCCTTCTCGCAGACCTCGTCGACGACCCGCTCGGCGCGCCGGTCGATCTCCTCGACGAGCTTGGTGATCATCCGGGGCGTGAAGCCCCGCGACACCAGCCGCCGGTAGCGGTGGTGGTGCGGCGGGTCCATCATCAGGATCGTCAGCCGCAGCGATGCCAGCGCCTCCTCGTCCTGGGTGGGGATGAACACGCCCCCGACCTCCGACGAGAACGTGGCGGAGTCCCGGCTGACGCCGACGACATCGGCGTGCTTGGTGATCGCCCAGAACCCGGTGTCGTCGGGCTCGGGGTGCCAGCACACCGGGGCCTCGGCCCGGAGGCGGTCGAACTGGTCGTGGGGGACGTGGCGGCCCCAGGTGGCAGCCAGCAGGTCGATGCCGTCCAGCTCGGTCACCGTCATGGAGTGGTCGCTCCTGTCTCGGCGCGGACGACGCCGCACAGCGCGGCGATCGCCAGCTCGTCGGTCACCGCGTCGGGGTCGACGCGGCGCATCATCTCCAAGCCGAGCAACAGCCCGATGAGGGCGGGGCCCACGTCGGTGGCGTCGCCCTCGACCCATTCGGCCACGCCCTCGCTCACCGAGTCCCACACCGCCCGGTAGCGCCGGGCCAGGTAGCGCCGGGCCTCCTCGTTGCGGGCGGCACAGCTCCAGAGCTCGTGCTCCAGTGCGATCCAACGACCGTCGCCGACGACGGGGTCGACCACGTTGCGCCACATGACCGCCATGCGCTCCTCGAGCGTGGTGGCCGTCGTCAGCTCGGCGCCGGTGACGGCGGCGACGTCGTCGACCCACCCCTCCAAGCAGCGCGTACAGGAGCCCGTCCTTGCTCCCGAAGTGGTCGTACAGCGCACCCGATGTCCGTCCCGCGGCGTCGGCGATGGCGTCGACCGACGCCCCCTCGACCCCCCGCTCGGCGAACAGCTCGGCGGCGGCATCCAGCAACGCCCGGCGCGTCCGCGCCCGTCGCTCCCCCTGGGTGGCCACTCAGGTTGTATAACGCCCGCTACTTACCTGACGCAACCTACGGAACTTCCGCGACAGGGCGGTCAGGCGGCCCGCTGCTCAGGTGGGGTGAGGCCGAGCTCGTCGACGATCTCGACCAGGGCGTTCTCGACGGCGACGATGGCCGGCCGCTCGACGTTGGTGGTCCGGTACGCCAGCTGGATGAGGCGGCTGACGGGCGGGTCGGTGTCGACGGCCGTCAGGGTGGGCGGGAGGTCGGTGAGGCCCAGGTCGGGGATGAGCGCCACGCCCTGGTGGGCGGCGACCAGGTGGCGGACGGTGGCGAAGTCGTCGACCTGATGGGCGACGTCGGGCTCGAAGCCGGCGTCGCGGCAGGCGACCACCACGCAGCGGCCGCAGGTGAGCGCGACCGGCGAGGAGATGAACGGCCGGTCGGCGAGGTCGGCCAGCCGGACGGTGCCGGCGTCGGCCAGCGGGTCGTCGGCGGGCACGACGAGGCGCAGGACGTCCTCGAACAGGGAGCAGCGGGTGATGTCGTCGCGGCGGGGTGCCGGAGCGTGCGGGTAGTCGATGGCGAAGGCCAGGTCGAGCTCGCCCGAGGCCAGCGCGTCCATGGCGATGTCGGGGTCCATCTGGATGGTTCGGAGGTGGAGGTCGGGGTGACGCTCGGCCAGCCGGTCGATGAGGGGCACGAGGAGCGTGGCGGCCACGGACTCGAAGATCGTGAAGTGCAGGACGCCGCGGACCTCGCCGCTCATCCGCTCGACGGCGACCCGGGCGGCCTCCATGCCGGCCAGGAGGTCCTCGGCGTGACGGACCAGCTCGCGACCGGCGTCGGTCAGGCGCACGTTGCGGCCCACCCGCTCGAGCACGGCGACGCCGGTGGCCTTCTCCAGCCCGCTGAGCTGCTGGGAGACGGCCGAGGACGTGTAGCCGAGCGAGTCGGCGGCCGCCGCGATGGTCGACCGGTTCGCCACCTCGCGCAACATCCGCAGCTGCTGCAGGCTCATGTCCACGGCGAATCCTCCCGGTGTGTCGTTCGTCACTCCTACTTCACGTTACCAGGCGGAATTCATTCGCAACGCTCAATGGTTGGTTCCTAACGTGCTGCGCATGGCGGCTGAACGGGACGTGAACACCACGACAGCGTCGAGACAGCCCGACGTCAGTGACGTCGGTGATCCTCTGACGCAGCCCGCTCCGTACGGGGAGCGGTACGAGGCCCCGACCTCGACCGATGAGTTCGGTCGCCAGGGCGGGTCATACAGCCACAGCAACGGGGGAGACCTGACCATGACCATGACCCTGCAGAACGAGATCATCGACGTCCGCACGCCGCTCTCGCTGGTGGACGGCATCGCCCCTCAGGGCGAGGCCCGTCGGACTCCGGCCCTCGTCGTCCGCCGGGAGCAGCCCACGGACCACGGTGCCGTCGCGGAGGTGCACGCCGACGCGTTCGCCGTGCCCGACGCGCAAGGGCCACCCGGCGAGATGGCGCTGGTCGAGGCCATCCGAGAGTCGAACGCCTACGTGTTCGGACTCTCGCTGGTGGCCGAGGTCGACGGCGAGATGGTCGGCCACGTGCTCTGCAGCCGGGCGACCGTGGAGAACCGCTACCCGGCCCTGGCCATGGCGCCGCTCGGCGTCCGTCGGGACCACCGGGACCAAGGCGTGGGCACCGCCCTCGTGAACGCCGTGCTCGGCGCCGCCGATGCGCTCGGCCACACCATGGTCGGCGTCCTCGGCAGCCCGGAGTACTTCGGCCGGTTCGGCTTCGAGCCGGCAGGGGTCCACGGGATCGAGGCGCCCGAGAGCTGGTGGGGTGACTCCTTCCAGGTCCGGACGCTGACCACGGCCGCCCCGCAGATGCAGGGCAGCTTCGCCTACGCCCCGGCGTTCGCCCGCTGATCACCGGCGGAGGGGATCGACCTCCCGCTCAGTCCCCTCCGCCGACGGGGCGCATGCGCCGCAGTCGCCACGAGGCGAGGAACAACGTCACCACGGTGATCACCAGCAGTCGGAGGACGGCGCTCCACCCGATGGGGATGCCCTCCCGCTCCAGCAGGAAGCCCCGCTCCCAGAGCCCGGCCACCACCTGCTGGGCCTCCCACATGGGGGACAGCTGGGCGATCCCGGTCAGGTTGGCGCCCAGCAGCCACTCGCCCATGAGGACGATGGCCAGGGACCACAGGGCCGCCCGTCGGACGAGCACGCCGACGAGGACGAACAGTCCGATGTAGGCCGCGGCCCCGGTGGCGGCGGCGATGGCCATCGGTCCTGCCGCCTCGGGGACGTCGGCGATGACGGCGGAGAGGGCCATCGCCGGTACCAGGGTGACGAGGGCGACCAGCCAGCCGCCCAACCACCGACCGATGGCGATCACCTCGAAGCGGACCGGCGAGAGCCAGGTCAGCGGGAACGAGCCCGACCGCACGTCGGCGCCCAGCACGGCGTCGCCGATCACCAGGCAGGTCAGCGGCAGGATCAGCCGGAAGATGCCGTTCTCGGCCACGTCGGAGAAGCCCACGGCGTCGCTGCCGTCGTGGACGGCGGAGGCGAGCCAGCCGAAGAGCAACGCCCCGGCGCAGGGCAGGAGGATCCCCGCCCAGCGCTTGGCCGGGAGGCAGGCCCGCAGCGTGTAGGTGACGACGGCGACGAACGGCGGCGGCAGCGTCGACGTGGCCGTCACCGGAGGAGCTCCCGGAAGACGCTCTCGAGCGAGTCGTCCAGCGGCCGCACCTCGCGCAGCCGGGCGCCGGCCTCGCGGGCGACGACCGGCAGTTGCTCGGCCAGCTCACCGGCGTGGGTGGACGAGATGACCAGGCTCTCGCCGTCGACGGTGACGCCCTGCACGGCCTCGCTGGCCATGAGGTCGCCGGCCAGCTTGCGGGGCGCCGACGTCCGCACCAGCACCGACCGGGGCCGGTCGGCCAGGGCGTCTCGGATGGCCCGGTGGCTCCCGGCGGCGGCGAGGCGGCCGCGGATGATGACCAGCTGACGTCCGGCGAGGCGCTGGACCTCGTGGAGCACGTGCGAGCTGATGATGACCGTCCGACCCTGGTCGCCCAGGTCGTGGAAGAGCTCGATGAGGGCGTTGCGCTGGACCGGGTCGGCACCGTTGAGGGGCTCGTCGAGCACCATCACCGAGGGACCCGTCACCAATGAGGCGGCGATCTTGGCCCGCTGGCGCATGCCCTTGCTGAAGCCCGACACGCGCCGGTCGGCGACGTCGGTGAGACCGACCGTGGCCAGGCTCTGCTCGACCACCGAGCGGTCCCGGACCTTGTGCAGGGACGCCGTGTACCGCACGAGCTGGCGGGCCGTGAGCGGGCCGGGGACGGCGTCGTCCTCGGGCACCAGCGAGACGTGGTGCTGGACCGAGCGGTCGGTGCGGGGGTTGTGCCCCAGGACCCGGACCTGGCCCTGGTTGGGAGGGAGCAGCCCGCACATCGCCCGCATGAGCGTGGTCTTCCCGGCGCCGTTGGGGCCGAGCAGGCCGGTGACACCGGCGCCGAACGAGCACGACAGCTCGGTGACCGCCACCTTCGGCCCGAACCAGATCGACAGCCCCGAGACGACGACGGTCGGGTCGGAGACGAAGGCCGGGTCGAGGTCCTCGACGGGGCGCGGCGGGAAGCCGTCGCTCACGGCTTGGCCTCCCGGTACCGGTGGTGGAGCACGGCCAGCCCGACCCCGATGATCGCCGCGTAGAGGACTACGGCAGCGAGGCCACCACCGGGGGCGCCCGCGAGGTTCAGCTCGTCGTCCACGTCGACCTGACCCTCGAACACGATGTCGCGGAGGATCAGGGGCAGGTTGAGGAGGTTGAAGACCCCGATGAGGGTCGAGTCCTCCGGGGGCACGGCCTCGGAGACGGCGCCGGAGACGATCGACGGGATGAACAGGGTTCCCAGGAACGCGAGGCCACCGACGATGCGCCGGTCCGTCAGCGACGCCAGCGCCACGGCGATGACCGCGTAGTACAGGGCGAGGATGGCCACCGAGGTCGGGACCTTCCAGATGATGTCCCCGTTCTCGCCCAGGTAGTCGAGGGCGCCGTTGTCGTGCAGGAGCATCTGCCCGACGAACAGGACGAGCTGGGGGATGAACGAGAAGGCGAAGACCAGCGAGAAGATCCCGCCCACCTTCGCCAGGACGTAGTCGTCGCCGGTCAGCGGCCGGGCGAAGATCAGGGGCAGGACGCGGTCGTGGCGGTCGGGGCAGATGACGTCGGGAGCGCTCACCGCCACGAACAGCAAGAGGGTGGTCGACACGCCCACGTAGTCCCGGAAGCTGAGGAACTCGTAGTCGATCTCACCCAGTGGGGTGTTCCGGGTGGCGTAGCGGATGCCGAGGTCGACGGCGGCGGGGATGGTGGCCAGGCCGACCAGCGTCCACGGCAGCACCTTCTGCCGCCACGAGCGCCGAAGGCCGACGGCCCGGCGCATGGTGAGCCGCCACAGCGCCCACCGGGTGGCGTTGCGCCCGCCGACCGGCCCGTCGTAGGGCCGGTAGCCCCGGTCGTAGACCGCGCCGAGGACGCTCACGTCCGCGTCGCCTCCTGCACGAAGAGCTCGTCCAGCGAGTGGTGGCGGCTGGACAGGGCGTAGAGGCGCAGGCCCAGCTCGGCGACGGCGTCGCGCACCGTGTCGAAGACCTCCTCGCCGAGTTGGGTGGCGTCGATGTCGAGCAGGTTGGCGTCGACCACCACGGTGGCGAGCCCCCGCTGGCCGAGGACGGCGTGCAGGGCCTCGACGGCGTCGGGGCGCCCGCCCACCTCGACCCGCACCATGCCGGTGGTCTGCACCAGGTCCTCGATGGGCCCGGCGACGACCAGCCGGCCGTTGTCGATCATCACCACGTGGTCGCAGACCCGCTGCACGTCGTCGAGCAGGTGGGTGGCGAACAGGACAGAGATGCCGAAGCTCTCGAGGCGGCCGACGAGGTCCAGCATCTCCTCGCGCCCGACGGGGTCGAGGCCGGCGGTCGGCTCGTCCAGCAGCACCAGCTCGGGGTCGGCGACGAGCGCCTGGGCCAGCTTGGCTCGCTGGCGCATGCCGGTGGAGAAGCCGCCGACGGGCCGGAACCGGGCCTCGTCCAAGCCGACCAGGTCGAGCACGTCGGACGCCCGCTGGCGAGCGGCACTCGAGGGCAGGCCGGACAGCTCGCCCAGCGAGGCGACCAGGTCGGCGGCCGTCTGGTCGTTGGGCAGGCAGTCGTGCTCGGGCATGTAGCCCAGCCGGCGGCGGATCCCGACCGGGTCGTCGGCCACGCGGTGGCCCAGCACCTCGACGTCGCCCGCGGTGGGGATCATCTGCCCGAGCAGGATCCGGAACAGCGTCGTCTTGCCCGCCCCGTTGGCGCCCACCAGCCCGACCGAGCCGCGGGGCACGTCCATCGACAGCTCCCGCAGCGCGGTCGTCCCCTCGTCATAGGTGTGCGTCAGCGCCCGGGTCCGGAGCAGGGTCAGGTCCTGGCCGGCCGGCGGCGCGAGGGGGAGCTCGTCGACGGTCGAGATGGGCCCAGGGTAGGGGGTTCGGGGCGACGGATCGAAGCATCAGGAGCACTTGACGAAACCCGTCAGGAACATTCGCTTGTCCTACAGGGTGATCGGGTCGATCATTAAGACCATGTTCAGCATCACCTGCCACCACTGTCAGAAGCGCTACTTGGTCGGCACGTCGGCGATCGTCTCCTTCGGCAACACGTCCGCCGGCCCCGAGGCCGTCGTGACCTGCCCGAAGGGCCACGCCGTGCTGCACGACTTCCGCACCGACACCTCCTCGCCGCTGCCGGTCGACGAGGCCCACCGGGCCGCCGTCGCCGCCTGATCCCGACCCGCCGGATCTCCCCGGCCGCCACGGTCGGCCAGACTCTCGGGCGTGACCGCTCGACGTGACTGGCTGGCCGTGGCGGCCGGCAGCATCCGGGCCGCCTCGGGGGTGTCCTTCCTCCTCGCCCCGGAGGCCGCCAACCGACTGTGGGGCGGCGAGGCCGACGAGAGCCCGACCGCCCGCCTCCTGCTCCGGTCGATGGGCTACCGGGACGCCCTCGTCGGCGGGATGCTCCTGCGGGCCGGCCTGACCGGCTCGTCCACCACCCCCGGGTGGTTCCTGGCCAGCGGCGGGGCCGACGCCGCCGACTTCATCGGCGGGCTGGCCACCCACGAGCACATGTCCCGGGACCAGAAGGTCCGGGGCATCGGCGGCGCCGTCGTGGGCATCGCCGTCGGCATCGGCGGCGCCCTCCTGGCCCGCCGCCGCCTCGCCTCCTGAGACGAGCCAAGGTCCAGTCGCTCGGCACAACCTCCGTTCTGGTGGCAGCCCTGTGTCGCTGAGAACACGTGGCTGCCACCAGAACGAGAGAACGGCCTCCTAGACGGGCACCACCAGCGACGCCACCAGGCCGTCGCCGACCGAGCCGGTCATCGTCGCCAGCTGGTGGGCCGCCTGGTCGTCGGCGAAGACCATGTCGCTCGTCAGCGACGTGCGGTCGAGGTTGGCGACGCTGGCCTCGTAGCCGTCGGTGGCGTACACCTCGTCGCAGGTCGCCTCGGGGAGGGCCAGCTGCGAGGTGACGATCGGGGTCCCACCTCCGGTGGCGGCGTCGAGGTCCTCGTACACCTCGAAGTGGACGTGGGGCCACCGGCCGTCGTAGGCGGCGGGGAAGATCGACGTGAACGACAGCCACCCGTCGTCGTCGGCCTCCCGCACCCCGCGCAGGAAGTTCTGGTCGGTGACGCCCTCGGAGTAGAGCGAGTAGCCACCCTCCCGGGTGCAGTGCCAGAGGTAGACGGCGGCGCCCGGCCGCGCCGCGCCCGAGCCGGCGTCGTCGACCTGGAGTCGGAGCTCGAGGGGCACGCCCTCGGCCGTGCCGTCGAAGTCGCCGAAGCTCGAGGTGATGTCCTGGCGGACGACACCGTCCTCGGTCAGGACATTCGGTCCGTTCGTCCCGTCGGCGGGGAACGGTCCTCCGGTCTCGGACGGGATCGGGGTGCTGGTGTCGGCGGCCGCCCTCGCCGTCGAGGAGGGCTGGCTGGCGCCTGAGGACCGGCCGCAACCGGCCACCACGAGGCCGCCGGCGCCGAGCAGGCCCAGGACACGGCGGCGAGTGAGGGTGGGAGCGGGGGGTGGTTGGGACATGCCCCCAGGGGACCGGGCGACCTGCAGGATCGGTCGTGAACCGGTGAAGAACTGGGTGAGAACTACGTCGGGGCGTCGCGGGCGAGCCAGCGCTCGTGCTTGTCCCGCCAGCGGGACCACAGGGCGTCCAGCGCCGCGGGATCGACGTCGGCGAAGCGCAGGCCGAAGACGTCACCCAGCACGCCGAACCAGTCGTCCCGCTCGGTCAGGTCCCGGGTGGTCGTGCCCCCGTCCGAGATCACCTCGAAGCGCAGCCCCCGCACCACCTCGACCCGGTCGGCCAGGCGCCGCTGGGCGGTCAGCACCTTCACGAACTTCGAGTCCGGTGAGGTCGACAGCTCGACGTTCCTGTCGGCGAAGGCCGCCATCGTGGCCGGCTCGTCCCGGAAGCTCATCGCCGGGAACCCGCCACGCGGGTCGTGGTGCAGCCGCCAGTCCCCGACCCCGTCGTCCACGGCCTCCAGCCGGAAGGTGAACAGGCCCTGGGTGACGGTGGCCGGAACCAGCGGCATCGGCTCCCACAGGGCGTCACCGAGGCCGACGTCGACATACCACCGGCCTTCCAGGTTCCCCGTCGTCGGCAGGTCGGCGACGGTCAGCACGAGGTGGTTGGTCAGCGCGGCAGGGTCGGGCTCGGGGCCGTGGACCCCGCCGACGTGCCGGGTGACCGCGTAGCCGAGCTGCTCGAGCAGGCGGCCGAAGGCCCCGTTCATGTGGAAGCAGTAGCCACCCCGCCCCCGGCGGGCGATGCGCCGGAGCGCGGCATCGTCGTCCACATCCCACCGCTCCCCCAGGGCGATCCAGGTCGTCTCGTAGGGGACGCGCTCGACCCACGCCCGGTGCAGGTCCGCGAGACCGTCGACCGAGGGCGGCGCCGGCTCGACCCCCAAGCGGGCAAGCACGGCGTCGGCGTCGTCGTCCACGACCGCAGTCTGTCCGGGGTCAGCCCTCCGCCGGGGCCCAGAACCGGTCGACCAGCGCCTGGTCCTCGTCGTACAGCCAGCACTCGGCGATCTTGTCGTCGACGACCCGGTAGAGCAGGACCCGCTGGAGCTCGGCGGACTCGCCGTCCCGCTCGAAGCGCTCGCGCACCACGAGGGCGCCCAGCGCCGGCCCGTCGAGCACGTCGACCACGTCGATCAGCGTGCGGGTCGAGCGCACCGAGGCCTGGGCCATCGCGGCGAGCGCGGCGGCGCCGACGTGGGTGCCGGCCAGGTCGGTCGCGCCGAAGTAGTGGAAGACGACGTCGTCGGCGTAAGTGTCGAAGATCGTCCCGAGGTCGCCCGTCTCCCACGCTTTGGCGTAGAGCTCGAGGGTGGACCGGGTGCTCATGCCTCGTCGTCCACCCTGTCGGTGGCCTCCACCGGCTCGGGCTCGGGCTCGGCCTCCTCCTCCTCGTCGGCCGGAGGCAGGATCCCCGCCTCGCGGTCCCGCTTGTCCGCCCGCAGCGACAGGAAGATGGACACCGCCAGCGTGCTGAAGATGAACGCGAGTGAGATCGCGGTCGGCACGTGGATCTCGAGGGGGTCGCCGATCAGCAGCATCTTCAAGCCGACGAAGGCGAGGATGACGCCGAGGCCGATGTTCAGGTAGCGGAACTTGCCCTGCATCCCGCCGAGCAGGAAGTAGAGCGACCGCAGGCCGAGGATGGCGAAGGCGTTCGACGAGAAGACGATGAACGGCTCGCGGCTGACGGCCAGGATGGCGGGAACCGAGTCCACGGCGAAGACCACGTCGGTGGCCTCGATGAGCACGAGGACGGCGAACAGCGGCGTGGCCAGCCGCTTGGCGTTCTGCTTCGTGAACAGCTTCTGGCCGTCGTAGTCGGGCGTGGTGTGGACGAACCGCCGCACCATGCGCATGGCGAGGTTGTGCTCGATGTCCACCACTTCGCTCTCGTCGTGGCGGGCGATCCTGACGGCCGTGTAGAGGAGGAAGGCCCCGAACACGTAGAGGATCCAGTCGAAGCGCTCGATGAGCGAGACCCCGGCGAAGATGAAGATCGCCCGCAGGACCAGGGCGCCGAAGATGCCCCAGAACAGGACCCGGAACTGGTACATCTTCGGGACCGCGAAGAACGAGAAGATCACGGCCCAGACGAAGACGTTGTCGACCGAGAGGCTCTTTTCGATCAGGAAGCCGGCGTAGTACTCGCCGGCCGCCGCGCTGCCGTGCCACCCCAGCATGACCAGGCCGAAGAGCAGGCCGATCGAGATCCAGACCGCCGACTCGATCGCCGCCTCCTTGAAGGAGATGACGTGAGCGGTCCGGTGGACCAGCAGCAGGTCGATGATCAGCATCGCCGAGATGGCTCCGATGAGGATCACCCATGCCTGGAAGGGCACGTCGAAGCTGACGAAGTTCTCACTCGTCGACGACCCGCTGGCCAGGATCGGACTGAGGATGCTGGTCATGTGGTTCTGGTGCCCTCCGGTTCAGACGCGTCGGCCTACCCCGAAGGTCTCTCCCACCTGCCCTTTCGGGCGGGCCGCTCGCCCGGGCCTGAGGCCGTACTGACGAAACGAGCGTGACGCCGGCGAACCGGCGGCGGGGATACTCCCCTCCAGCACGATCGAGTCTAGGGGTGCGGGGTGCGAGAGTGACCGGATGGAGCTGAAGGAGGGTGCCGGCCTCACCCGCCGGGGCGAGAACCTCGCTCTCGTCGCCCTCACCCTGCCGGTCCTGATCATCTCCATGGACGCCACGATCCTGGGCTTCGCCGTCCCCCGTCTGAGCGAGGACCTCGATCCGTCCAGCGCCGAGCTGCTCTGGATCGTCGACACGTACTCCTTCGTGCTCGCCGGACTGCTCATCACGATGGGCAACATCGGCGACCGCATCGGCCGCCGAAAGCTGCTGCTCATCGGGTCGGGCGGGTTCGCCGTCGCCTCGATCGCGGCCGCCTTCGCCCCGACGCCGCTGGCGCTGATCGCCGCCCGGGCCCTGCTGGGCGTGGCCGGGGCGACGCTCATGCCGTCCACGCTCTCGCTGATCCGCAACATCTTCATGGACGAGCGGCGGCGCCAGTTCGCCATCTCCGTGTGGGCGATGATGTTCTCGGTCGGCGCGGTCGCGGGCCCGATCCTGGGCGGCGTCCTGCTCCAGCACTTCTGGTACGGCTCGGTCTTCCTGATCAGCGTGCCGGTGACCGTCGCCCTCCTGCTCGTCGGCCCGACCCTGATCCCCGAGTCCCGGGACCCGACACCGGCGCCCTTCGACGTGCCCAGCTCGCTCCTGTCGATGGCCGCCGTGCTGCCGCTCGTGTTCGGCATGAAGCTGACGGCCGAGGAGGGCTTCACGCCGATCGTCCCCCCCTCACTGGCCGTCGGCCTCCTGGCCGGCTGGGCGTTCGTGCGCCGCCAGCGTCGGCTGCCGGTCCCGATGATCGACGTGAGCCTGTTCGGCGTGCCGAAGTTCCGGGTGGCCATCACCGGGAACCTGCTCACCTGCTTCGGCTTCGCCGGCCAGGCCTTCTTCGTCACCCAGTACCTGCAGTTGGTGCTGGGCCTGTCGCCGACGCGGGCAGCCATCCAGCTCCTGCCCGGTGCCGCCGTCGGCGTCATGACCACGCTCGGCGCCCCGGCGATGATGCGACGGTGGGGCGCGTTCGCCGTGGCCGCGTCCGGCCTGTTCGTCGGCGCCGTCGGCTTCGTCGTCCTGGCCGGCATCGAGGTCGACAGCACACTGGTGCCGGTCACCGTCGCCCTGATCCTGATCGAGGGTGGGCTGTGCGCCGCCATCACCGTGGCGATCGACGGGATCATCGCCTCGGTCCCGCCCGAGAAGGCCGGCGCCGGCGCGTCGGTGTCGGAGACCGGCAACGAGCTCGGCGTGGCCCTCGGCACCGCCGTCCTCGGCAGCATCATGGTCGCCGTCTACCGACGGCAGCTGGCCGACGCTCCGGAGGCGGCCCAGGAGACCCTCGGCGCCGCCCACCAGGTCGGCGGTGACACGCTCGTCGCCGCCGCGAACTCGGCGTTCGTCGACGGTGTGCGGGTGGCGTCGCTGGTCGCCGCCGCCCTGCTGGTCGCCGCTGCCGTCGCCAGCGGGCGGGTCGCCCGGCGGGAGTAGGTTCAGCCCGTGAAGCGGATCGGGATGGTGCTGTTCGTGCTCGCGCTCCTGCTGGCGTCGTGCGGTGACGACGACAGCGGCGACGTGTCCGCCAGCGGGGGCGACGACCCGCCGGCCGCCGACGTCACGTTCGAGGACCTCGAGGGCCGCTCGTTCGCCTCGAGCAGCGTCACCGGTTACGAGCTCGTCGACGGGACCACCGTCGACCTCACCTTCGCCGAGGGCCGCATCTCGGCCGTCGCCGGGTGCAACACCCAGAACGGCGACGCCGACGTCGTGGACAACACGCTCGAGGTCGGCCCGCTGGCGAGCACGATGATGGGCTGCGAGGACCCCAACCAGGCCCAGGACGTCTGGCTGGCCGAGCTCCTCGAGGGCGGCCCGGAGGTCGCGCTCGACGGCGAGACCCTGACGTTGACGTCCGGCGAGGTGGTCCTGGAGCTGACCGAAGCGACGTGAGCCGGCGCATCTCGACCGGCGCCCTGCCCGGCCCGGACGAGGTCCAGGGCCTCCTCGAGGCGGCCTACGCCGAGTACCGGGGCGAGACCGCCGGCGAGGTGGCCGACTACATCCCGGCCCTCGCCTCCGCCCCGCCCGATGCCTTCGGCGCCTGCATCGCCGGCGTCCAGGGCGGCATCTACGAGGTGGGCGACACCACCACCGAGTTCTCGATCCAGAGCGTGTCGAAGCCGTTCGTCTTCGCTCTCGTGTGCGAGGCGATCGGTGCGGACACGGCCCGGGAGAAGCTCGGGGTCAACAGCACCGGCCTGCCCTTCGACTCGGTCATGGCCATCGAACTGGGCGCCGACCGCACGATGAACCCGATGGTCAACGCGGGCGCCATCGCCACGACCAGCCTCGTGCCCGGGCGCCACCGGCGAGGAGAAGTGGGAGCGCCTGCTCGCCGGGCTGAGTGCGTTCGCCGGACGACCGCTGAGGATGGATCCGGACGTGTACGCCTCGGAGAGCGCCAACAACCTGCGCAACCAGAGCATCGCCCACCTGCTGGCGGGCTACGAGAAGCTCTACTTCGACCCCGACGTGTCGACCGACGTCTACACGATGCAGTGCTCGGTCCTGGTCAACGCCCGGGACCTGGCCGTGATGGGCGCCACGCTGGCCGACGGCGGAGTCAACCCGCGGACCGGCGTCCGGGTCGTCGACGACGACGTCTGCACCCGGGTGCTGGCGGTGCTGGCCACCGCCGGGCTGTACGAGCGCTCCGGAGACTGGCTCTACGAGACGGGACTCCCCGGCAAGAGCGGGGTGAGCGGCGGCATCGTCACCGTCGCCCCCGGCAAGGGCAGCGTGGGCACCTGGTCACCGCCCCTCGACGAGGCCGGCAACAGCGTCCGGGGCCAGGCGCTGACCCACCGGCTGTCCGAGGTGCTCGGCCTCAACCTGTTCGCCTCCCAGCCGGTCGAGCGAGTAGCAGGATGACGGGGGTGCTGGGGGGCGCGGACTGCGAGCAGATCGGTTCGGGCTGGCTGGCCCAGCCGGTCAATGCCGTGTCCAGCCTGGCCTTCATCCCCGCCGGCGGATGGGTGATGGCCCGCGCACAGGGCCTGCGGGGCTGGCGGCGGGCCGAAGCCCTGGCGGTGGGCGCCGCGCTGGTGGCGAACGGCATCGGCAGCTTCGCCTACCACGGCCCCCAGCCCGAGTGGGCCGAGGTGGCCCACGACGCGCCCATCGTCGCCGTCGTCGCCCTGCTGGCCGCCAACGAGGTCGGGCGCCGGGCCGACCGGGTCACGGTGTCGGCCGGCGAGCGCCGCGGCCGGCGAGCCGGGCGGGTCGCCCTGGTCGGTGGCGCGGCGGCCCTGGTGGCCTACGGGCTGGGGCGTACCGGCTCGCCGCTGTGCGACCCCACCTCGGTGTTCCAGTGGCACGCCGTGTGGCACCTCCTCGCCGCCGTGAGCCTCGCTGCCGCGGTCGAAGCCCGCATCGATCGGGGCTGACGTGCGCTCCCTCGTCGACCGGGCGCTGGCGGTCATCGCCCGCCTCCTCGCCCGCTGGCTCTTCCGCTCGGTCGAGACCGAGGGGTTCGACCGACTCCGGGAGGGCCGGCCCACGCTGATCGTGGCCAACCACTTCAACGGGCTGGTCGACCCCGTGCTCATCGTCGCCGGCATGCGCCGCCTGCCCCGGTTCATGGCCAAGGGCACGCTGTGGAAGGTCCTGGTCGCGCGGCCGTTCCTGCGACTGGCCGGCATCGTCCCCGTGTACCGGGCGCGCGACGGCGACACGGGAGGCAACGCCGACTCGTTCACCCGGGTGGTCGACGTGCTGGCCGACGACGGGACCGTGGCCATCTTCCCGGAGGGCACCACCCACGACGAGCCTCGCCTGGCCGAGGTCCGCACCGGCGCCGCCCGCATCGCCGCCTTGGCCTGGGCGGGCCCGGCCGCCGACCTGGTCATCGTCCCCGTCGGGGTGACCTACGAGGACAAGGTGTCGCTGCGCTCCCGCGTGCTCCTGCGCGTCGGTCCTCCGCTCGACCGCGATGTCCTGGGCCGCCCGGTGAGCATCGACGACCGCGACGCCGTGCACGCCCTCACCGAGCGCATCGGCGTCGCCATCTCCGACGTGTCGCCGGACTACGAGTCCCGGTTGGAGGCCGGCGGCCTGGGGCGGGCGGCCGAGGTGGCCCTGCGCGACCCGGACGACCGCCGGCAGCGCCCGGTCCCGTTGGCCGACCGCGAGCGCCTGGCTCGACAGCTCGCCCGCCTGGACGACGACCTGCGTCAGGACGTGATCGACAAGGTGGCCCGCTACGAGCTGGCCCTCGACCTCGTCGGCGTCGCCGACCCCGCCATCACCCCGCTGCCCACCACCCGCCACCTGCTGGGCCGCCTGCTCCGGGTCGCCATCCCCATGGTCCTGCTGGCCCCGTTCGCCATCGCCGGGGTCTTCGTCAACACGGTGCCGGCACTGATCGTGGCGCTGGCCGGCCGGTCGGTGACCGCGCCGGTGACCAAGGGGACCGTGCGGGTGCTGGTCGGCATCGTGGTGTTCCCGCTCGCCTGGCTGGCGCTGGCCGCCTTCGACGTCGGCGGCGGGCTGATCGAGGGCGGGTTCCGGGGGCTGACCTTCCCGCTGTCCCCGGTGCTCGACGCGGTGGTCGACGACCGGTCGGGCTTCTGGCCCTCAGCGCTGGTGTTCGTGTGCTGCCCGCTCTTCGGCTTGGCCGCGCTGTGGGTCCTGGAGCACCTCAGCGGCGTCCTGCGCTCGTGGTCCGACTGGCGGGCGGTGGGCAACCGCCGGGGTCAGCTGCCCGACCTGCTGGCCCTGCGCGCCGACCTCGTCGAGGAGGTCGGCGCGCTCACGCGCTGACCCCTCCGAAATTGCGCCGATTGGTTGCGGAAACCGCTACCGACAGGCGCAATTTCGGAAGGGGGAAGGGGCGGGGCGGTCAAGTGGCGCCGACGGGGTGGACGTCGATGGCCCCGTCCTCGGGCCACGGCTGGTGGTCCAGGAGGTCGGCCACGACGATGCGGCCCTCCTCCACCAGGCCGTCGGCGGCGTCGACGATGCGCCAGTGCACCCACGGCTTGGCCACGGGCTGTGACTCGAGGACCAGGATCCGGAGGTCGCCGGGCGCATAGCCGCACTCGGCCTGGACCGCGGCCAGGAGCTGCTCGTGGTGGAGGTGACCGTCGCCGAAGTTCCACCCCAGCACGACGCCGGCGGTGCCTTCGCCCTCGTTGATGCTGTAGGCCTCGAGGTCGTCGACGACCCGGGGCAGGACCGCGTTCAGGGCCCGGCCGTGGAGGTGCATGGACCGGAAGGCCCGGAGCTTTCCCTCGGTGGCCCGGATCATGTCGTCGTCGTAGAGCACGGCGAGCTGCTTGGGGATGGTCTTGGCCGTCTTCGTGATGCACTCGTCGAGCCGCTGGTCCTCGCCCTTGCGGAACAGCCACAGCGAGGCCGCCCAGTTCCCGGCGTAGTAGCGCATGGCGGGCAGGAACGAGACCTTGTCGGGCCGCAGGCTGCCGAGGACCGGGCCGACCAGGAGGCCGACGGCGAGGAGGACCGCCAATAGCGGCTCGTCCAGCACATCCAGCGGCCCGAGCTCCGAGTAGTGCCCGAACAGGACGAACATCGAGTACACGAACAGGACGTTCCACTCGATGGGCACGCCCATGGGGAAGCAGGACGTGATGAAGAGGTGGAACGACAGCATCACGACCAGCGCCACCGTCGTCGGCGTCCCCCCGTCGGACACGGCCAGGACGAGCGGGAACGTGTACTCGATCACCGTGCCGCCGTGGGCCAGCGCCGCCGCCAGCCCGGGAGGGCCGTAGGTCGTCGGGGTAGCGGCGGTACATGGCCCGCTTCAGTGCCGGGACGCGCAGCACCGGCGAGTTGCTGACCATGATCGTGACCACGTTCGGGAAGTGGTGGTTGAGCTTCGAGGTGGCCGCTCCCCACCAGATGGCCAGCTGCACGCACATGGCTCCGGCGAGGAGCACGGTGACGTCGTCACCGGCGACGGCGAAGACGACGAGGGTCGTCCAGTAGTGCTCGGCCCGGGCGGCGAGGAAGATCGTCTTGTCCCGCAGCCCGAGGACCGCCAGCACGACGATCAACGGCCAGAGCAGGCTGCCGTCGATCAGGGCGTCGGTCGTGAGCAGGGCCCGAACGGCCAGGACGACGACCGCCAGGTACAGGACGACGTCCAGCAGTGTGCGCCGGTGACCCGCCGTCAGCGGGACCCGGGCGGGGAAGGCGGGCAGACGGATCGTCCCCGGCCGCAGGAAGTGGGTGGGGGCGACGATGGGCGGCACGTAGCGGCCGGTGAGCGGGCCGCTGCCGCACCCGAGGCCGAGGACCTCGAAGAGCATCGTCCAGACGATCGCCTTCTCGAAGGCGATGGGGGTGAACCACCAGTCGTCGATGTCGCCCAGGCCGCTGACGTCGGGCGAGCGCATGACGAACAGCACCCAGACGGCGACGTAGACGGCGACCTTGGCGACGTAGAACACGTAGGCGATCAGCGGGGCACCGAAGCCCTGGGTCGCCCACGACTGGCACATGAGCCGGACCCGCTCGCGCTCCGGGCGGGCCGCCCAGTCGTCCAGGTCCAGGTCCGGCAGTGCCGGCTTCACCACCCCCACGGTGACGTTCGCCCCCGACCGTCTCGGAGGATCAGCTCAGAGGAACTCGGCTGTCGTCCCGCCGAGGGGCGTGGCGTCCATACCCAGCTTCCGGTGGTCCCACGAGCGGACCCGGTCGACGTCGACCCGCACGGCCACCCGCTTGTGCAACATGACCTCGACGAACGGCTTCATCTCGTCGGTGTACGGGCCCGTGTAGCGCTCCCACACGCTGACCCCGACGTCCCACAGGGCGTCGGCGTCGTCGAGGATCACCGCCCGGCCCTCGACGGACACGCCGCGCAGGGTGTCGTAGGTGTGGCCCTTCTCGATGGACACGGTGATCCGGTCGTCCCGCTTGAGGTTCTGCACCTTCTGGGACTTGGCCTTGGTCTCGAACCAGATCTGGCCGTCGACCACGGCGTACCACATGGCCACCAGGTGCGGGTGGCCGGTCGGGCCGGTCGTCGCCATGGTGCAGGTGCGGCTCTCTTCGATGAACCGCGCCACCTCGTCGTCGGTCATCACGATCTTGCTGCGCTCGTTGGTCCCCATCGCGTGAGATGGTGGCACTTCGCTGACCCCCGCGGGTTGCTACTGGCCGGGCCCGAGGTCGGGCGGGCCGACGTGCTCGGCCCACCAGGCGGTCCAGTGGCGGGTGAGCTCGTCGACGGTGGCGTCGTCGACGCGGTACGCGGTGATCACGAGGGAGGCGACGTCCCGGGCCCGGAGGACGATGCGGAGGTAACCGTTGGCGTCGACCGCGCCGACCTGGTGCTCACTGCGGTGCCAGGGCTCCCCTTCGGCGGTGATCGAGGCCAGGGCCTCGTCGGCCCCGTCCACGGTCACCGACGACGCCACGTACACCGTGCGGCGGTCCTCGCCCGGGTGGCGCTCGAGCAGGAAGCGCAGCTGCTGCACGAAGGAGATCCATCCTTCGCCGATGTCGTCGTAGACGCCGTCCCAGGCGTCGGGGGCCACGGTCCGGGTCACCCGGAGCACGGTCCCCTCCCCCGCCGGCTCGAGGGTGAAGCGGTCGAGCGTCTCACCGCCGTAGTCGATCTCGAAGACGTGGCCCTCGTCGTCGGCCCGGACCCCGGCGTCCGGCGGGAGCTCGAACCCCTCGGGCAGCTCGGCGCCCTCCGGCGGGCCGAAGAAGATGAACTCCACCTCGGCGTCGAGGCCGTCGTACTCCCAGCCGAACCAGCGGGTGATCGCCGCCGGGTCCCGGAGGTGGTGCCAGACCTCGCCCACCGGGGCGGGCAGCGTGACCTCGATCAGCGGCTCGTCGCTCATGCGCAATTCCTCCATCCCTCGTTCTGGGACCAGCGGACGGTCACCCGGCACCGGATCCAGTACCCAGAACGGGGGTCACTCGTCGGTCACGAGGTGGTCCAGGCGCTCCACGGCGTCGATGAACTCCTCCACCATCTCCAGCACGACCCGGCGGGTGGGCTTGACCGTCGTTCAGGGAGCCGACCACCTGGCCCACGAAGTAGGTGACCAGCTCCTGGCCGCCCGAGCCCTCGTTGCCGGCCACCCGGGCGATGCGCTGCAGCGCGGGCGCCACCAGGAGCGGCTGGATCGGCATGGGCAGCGGGCCCGGGCCCTCGGGGTTCTCCCACTCGTCGGTCCACTTGGTGCGCAGCATGCGAGCCGGCTTGCCGGTGAGCGAGCGGGAGCGGACGGTGTCCGACGAGCCGGCGGCCAGGAACTTGTCCTTGATCGGCGGCGGGGTCTCGGCCTCCTCCGTGGTCAGCCAGACCGAGCCGCACCACACACCGTCGGCGCCCAGAGCCAGGCCTGCGGCCAGCTGGCGGCCCCGGGCGATGCCGCCGGCGGCCAGGACCGGCAGCGGGTCGACGGCGTCCACCACCTCGGGCACCAGCACCATGGTGGCCACCAGCCCGGTGTGGCCGCCGGCCTCGGTCCCCTGGGCCACGATCATGTCGGCCCCGACCTCGGCGTGGCGGCGGGCGTGCTCCACGTTGCCCGCCAGCGCGGCCACGGGGATGTCGTGGCTGTGGGCCCGCTCCAGGAAGTGGGGCGGGGGTGGCCCGAGCGCTGACGCGACCAGCGACGGGTGGTGGTCGAAGAGCACATCGAGCAGCGGCGCCATCGACTTCGGGTCGATGCGCATGCCGCCGACCCCCCGTCGGGCCTCCATGCCCTCGGGCATCGGGCGGCACGTCGTAGCGCTCCAGGATCCCGTCCACGAACGCCTTGTGCTCCTCGGGCAGCAGGTCGACCAGCTGATCGCGGCCGAGGCCGCCCTCCTCAGCACCGGCGTACTTCTCGGGCACCAGCAGGTCGACGCCGTAGGGCTTGCCCTTGACCTCGTCCTCGATCCAGGCGAGGTCGACCGCCAGCTGCTCGGGACTGTGGGCGACCGCCCCCAGCACGCCGCACCCGCCGGCGTTGGTCACCGCGGCGACCACGTCCCGGCAGTGGCTGAAGGCGAAGATCGGCAGGTCGATGCCGACGAGCTCGGTGGCCTTGGTGCGCATGGTGCGAGTCTCGCCCTCAGACCGGCGCCGGCAGCTTGCGGCGGAACAGGTCGAGCACACCGTCGAGGGCCTTCATGGTCGCCGACTCGGGCTGGTCGATGAAGTGCTCGGTGAGCACGGAGTGGGGCTTGATGCCGGCGTCGGGGTTGGCGTCGTCGTCCGCCAGCTCCACGCACGTGAAGGCGTCGCCCAGCTGCTCCTCGAGGAACCGGAACCGGGCGGCCGGGACGAACCGGTCGCTGTGGAAGCGCATCCCGATGACCTCCAGGCCCTCGTTGGCGCAGCGCCCCTTCACCACCTCGAGGTCCTCGGGCGAGATGTCGATGGATCGGGCCGCCTTCTTGCCCCCCATCGGCATCGACGGCTGGGACAGCACGGGAGCCAGCAGGGCGGGCTCGGTCGACATGGCCAACGCGTAGCCACCGGTGAAGCACATGCCGACGGCGCCCACGCCGGCGCCTCCGCAGCGCTGGTGCTCCTCGCGGCACAGGGCCCGCAGCCACTCGACGACCGGGGACGTCTTGCCGGTGGCGAGGACCACGAACTCCCGGCTGACGCAGGCCGGGACCATGGACGAGGCGATCGACCAGACGGCGTCCAGCTTCTTGTCGGCCGACACCTCCTTGCCGGGGACCCCGAACAGGTGGGGCAGCACCACGCTGAACCCGGCGTCGACCACCCGGTCGGCGAACTCGAGGACCTTCGGGGTGATGCCCGGCATCTCGGCGATGACGACCACGGCGGGGCCCGTCCCCTTGCGGAACACGTCGCGCGACTTTCCCTCATGGGTGAACGTGCCCTTGTCGAAGGTGGAGAGGTCGGTCACGGCGCGAACGTAGGCGAGTCTGCGAAGGTTGGTCCCATGTGGCCCCGAGTCGGTGAGATGCGTGGGTTCGAGCTCGGCGAGCCCGGCGAGATGCAGGACCGGCTGAACGGCTTGGTGCTCGCCGGCGAGAAGACGGCGACCGCCGGCCTGTGGGAGCAGGACTACGCCGAGGAGGGCGAATCGCTCGACGAGGTCGGTGAGCGTCAGGCCCTGCTCGACGGCGACGGCAAGGTCATCGCGATCGTCGAGGTCACCCAGGCCGACCGGACCACGTTCGGCGAGGTGACCTGGGCCTTCGCCGACGCTGAGGGCGAGGGCTTCACCGACATCGACGACTGGCGGCGGGGCCACCGGGAGTTCTGGGAGAGCGTCGGCGTCGAGGTCGACGAGGACACCCCGGTCGTCTGCGTGTGGTTCGACGTGGTCGAGGTGGTCGGCGTCAGCGACGGCTGATCAGCCTCAGTCGAGGATCAGCGTCACGGCCACGAGAAGGCCGATGACGATCACCAGCGCCCGCAGCACCGGGGCGGGGACGCGCCGGCCGACCTGGGCGCCGAGGGTCCCGCCGACCGCGGCACCGACGGCCACGAGGGCCACCGCCTCCCACGCCACCTCCGCGAAGAAGATGAAGACCACCGCCGCCACCGCGTTGACCGTGCCCGCCAGCACGTTCTTCAGGGCGTTCGAGCGCGTGAGGTCGTCGGGGACGAAGACCGCCAGCATCGCCAGCAGGATCACGCCCTGGGCGGCCCCGAAGTAGCCGCCGTAGATCCCGGCCAGGTACCCGATAGCCAGGGGCGCGGGTCCGACGTCCCGGGCGCCGTCCGGACGGCGGCTCGCGACCCAAGCGGACAACCGGGGCTGGGCGGCCATCAGCGCGCAGGCCATCAGCACCAAGATCGGCACGACGGCGTCGAAGACCTCCGACGGCAGGGTCAGCAGCAGGATCGCCCCCGTGAGGCCACCCAGGCCCGAGGCGATGGCCAGCGTCCGGACCCGCGAGCCCTGGCCCTGCAGCTCGCGACGGAAGCCGATGGAGCCGAAGACGGATCCGGGGACGACGCCGATGTTGTTGGAGACGTTGGCGACGACCGGCGAGTAGCCGACGGCCAGGAGGGTCGGGAAGGTGATCAGGCTGCCCGACCCGATGACGGCGTTGACGGCCCCGGCACCCACGCCGGCCAGGACCACGAGGACCGCCTCCCACCCACTCACGGCCTCAACTGTGACAGCGGGTGGCCCAAACCCGGTTGACCCGGCCCTGCCCGGGCGGCGAGCGTTCGGGCGTGGGCAACCCGTTCCTGGACGGCACCGCCGTCCAGTCCGATGGTGACGGCCGCTACCGCGGCCGCATCGACGAGGTGTGGAACCTCCGTCCCCTGCCGCAGGGTGGGATCGTGAGCGCCATCGCGCTGCGGGCCATGGCCACCGAGCTGGACGACCCGTCCCAACGCCTGCGCGTGGCCCACACCACGTTCGCGGCACAGGTGGCCAGCGGGCCCGTCGACGTCGACGTCGAGCTCCTGCGCCGTGGCCGGTCGATGTCCCACCTGCGAGCCGAGGTCCGCAACCCGGGTGCGGCCCGGGGCCACCTGACCACCGGGATCTTCGGTGCCTCCCGGCGAGGCTTCGACTTCACCGACCTCGAGCCGCCGCCCGACATCCCGCACCCCGAGCGAGTGCCTGTCGTTCCGCGACCCTCCCCCGCAGGACTTCGACGACGACTGGGAGCCCATGCCGTTCTGGGAGCGGATCCTCCACGGCCGCGAGGTGACCGGTCACGCCCCGTGGGAGGAGTACGAGCCCGGCCGGGCCACGGTCGCCACGTGGTACGAGTTCGACGACCCGCCGATGCTGGACGACGGGACGCTGGATCCGCTGGCGCTCGCCGTCGCCGTCGACATGATGCCCGCCGCCGTGGGCGAGGCGATCGGCGGCCCGCGGGAGTCCTGGTTCGCCCCGTCCGTCGACCTCACGCTCCACGTCCTGGACGACGCCCACTCCGGCACCCTGCTGGCTCACAACACCGCCCGCCACGCCGGCGACGGGTACGCCTCAGCCGACATGGCGCTGTGGGACTACGGCCCCGAACAGCGGGACGACCCCCGCCTGGTCGCCTACGCCACCCAGGTCTTCCTCTTCTCCTTCCCCTCGATGCCCGGCTGAGAGGACACTGTCGCCATGGGGAACATGGAGCGGCTGGAGACCATCGCCCTCGCGCTGCCGGAGGCGACCCGGGTGGACATCGAGGCCTGGGACGGCGAGCCCACCTTCCGGGTCCGCAAGAAGAACTTCGTCTTCACGAACCCGGAGGCCACCGGCATCAGCGTGAAGCTGCCGAAGGAGGAGGCCGAGGCGGTCGTGGCCACCGAGCCCGGGGCCGAGCCCACGGGCTACGGCCTCGGCCGGCACGGGTGGGTGTCGATCGACCTCGGGGCGAAGCCCGACTGGGAGCAGGTGACCGAGTGGGTGCGGACCTCGTTCACGATGGTCGCCCCCAAAGCTCTGGCTCGCCAGGTCCTGGAGGAGGACGGCCTGCTCGAGGACGACGGCTGATGGGACCGATCCACACCTACGACCTGACCGTCACCTGGACGGGGGACGACGGCCGGGGCACGGCCGACTACGGCAGCTACCGGCGCGACCACGTCGTCTCGGCCGACGGCCGGCCGGACCTGGCCGGCTCGTCGGACCCGACGTTCCGCGGGGACGCCACCCGCTGGAACCCCGAACAGCTCCTGGTCGCCGCCCTCTCGCAGTGCCACATGCTCTGGTTCCTGCACCTGTGCGCCACCGGGGGCGTGGTGGTGACGAGCTACGTCGACGAGGCCCACGGCGAGATGCGGACCCACCGGGACGGCGCCGGCGAGTTCACCGCCGTCACCCTCCACCCGCAGGTCACCGTGGCCGAGCCCGAGATGGTCGACCGGGCGGTCGAGCTCCACGCCGACGCACCGACGCTGTGCTTCATCGCCCGCTCGGTGAACTTCCCCGTCCACCACGAGCCGACCGTGACGGTGGGTTAGGCGGGGAGGCGCTCCAGAGGACGGCCGAGGACCTCGCCGTCGCGGATCACCGACACCGGCCCGTCCTCGCTGACCACGATCAGGGTCGTCGTGGGGTCGTCGGCGCTGTAGCGCAGCGCCGAGGTGTGGCGCATGCCCCGGTAGGCGGCGACGTCCGCCTCCGACTCGGCGCTGGGCACCAGGCGCACCCCGAGCTCCCGCAGCGTGCCCGAGCCGTCGAACACGGCGGCGCCGTCGACCAGGGCCAGCACGTGGCGCAGCGGGCCGAGGTCCTCCGGGCGACCGATCTCGTAGGGCGGCGGGGGCGGCAGCAGCACCTCGGACGTGGGCGCACGGGTCCTCCGTCGGGCGGTAGGCCAGCACGGCCCCGACGCCCGTCGCTCCGAGGTCGTAGACGGCGAAGGCGAGCAGCTTGGCGAGGATCTTGGCGTCGCCGTGGAAGCCGGCGCCGGCCACGTGGCGCATCCAGGGCTTCAGGGGCGGCTCGTGGTGCCAACCCACCCCGTCCCAGCGCACCACGCCGAACTCGCCGACCACGCGCACCGACCCCATCGGGTGGCGCTGGACGAGCGTGCCGTTGGTGGCGTCGGCCAGCACGACCAGGTCACGCTCCGACCCGGTGGGCCGGTCGAAGACGACGACCTCCACGCCTCCGTCCTGCTGACGCACCATCCAGCTGGACAGCCCGTCGGCGTAGCGACGGGCGTCGGCCTCGTTCAGCTCGTCCTTCCACCGGCGGGTGACGGTCAGCGCCGTCTGCTCCCGCCAGGCCACCGGGTCCACGTGCGGCTCGTAGATGGCGCCGTAGGCGGGCACCCGCTTCTCGTGCACGGGCGGCCGGAGCGCGTAGTCGAGCTCCCGCAACAGCGGCTCGGGCCACTCCCGCTCCTCGCCCAGGAGGCCCTCGTCGTTCAGCTCCTCGGTCAGCCGCCGGAGCCGGCCCTCGCTGGGAGCCGGGTGCTCGCCCATGCGGGGCACGGTACCGACGGGCGGGCGCGAGACTGCGGGCGTGGCGGGCAAGGTGACGCCGGCGGTCCTGGCGTTGGTCGACGGGGGTGTGCCCCACCAGCTCCATGAGTACGACCCGGCCGCCGGCGGTGACCTCGGGTACGGCATGGACGCTGCGCTACAGCTCGGGCTGGAGCCGGAGCGGGTCTTCAAGACGCTCGTCCTGGAGGTGGACGGGGACGAGCGGCGGCTCGCCGTGGTCGTCGCCCCGTCGACCGGGGAGATCGACCTGCGCGCCGCGGCGGGCGCCGTCGGCGGCAAGCGGGCCACGCTGGCCGACCAGACCCGGGCCGAGCGCACGACGGGCTACGTCGCCGGCGGCATCAGCCCGTTCGGCCAGCGCAAGGTGCTGCCCACGGTGCTCGACGAGACCGCCGTCCTCTTCGACACGATCTTCGTCAGCGGCGGCCGCCGCGGCCTGGAGATCGAGGTCGCCCCCGACGACCTGGTCGCCGTGCTCGACGCCGTCGTCGCCGAGGTGGCCCGTCACTAGCCCAGGACGTGGGCCGGGATCTGGCCCATGCGCCCGGCGTTGAAGTCCTCGACGGCCTGGCGCAGCTCGTCCCGCGTGTTCATCAGGAACGGGCCGTAGTGGGCGATCGGCTCACGGATCGGCAGGCCACCCAGGAGCAGGACCTCGAGGTCGGGAGACTCCTCGGGCTGGTCGTCGGCGGCGCCGATCACCACGCTGTCGCCGGGGCCGAAGACCACCAGTTGGTGCTCGTCGACCGGCCGCCGCTCCTCACCGGCGTGTCCCCGCCCGGTCAGGACGTAGGCCATGGCGTTGAACGACGGGTTCCACGGGACGGTCACCTGTGCCCCGGGCCGGATGCTGACGTGGGCGTAGGTGATGGGCGTGTGGGTCACACCCGGGCCCTTGTGGCCGGCCAGCTCGCCGGCGATGAGGCGGATCAGGGCGCCGCCGTCGGCCGTGGTCAGCAGCCGCAGGGCGTCGCCGTCGATGGCCTGGTAGCGGGGCTCGGTGAACTTGAGGGCGGCGGGCAGGTTGACCCAGAGCTGGATGCCGTGGGACCGGCCGCCATTGCGGAGGAAGGTCTCGGTGGGGACCTCGTCGTGGAGGATCCCGGCGCCGGCGGTCATCCACTGGGTGTCGCCCTCACCGATCACCCCGCCACCGCCGTTGCTGTCGTGGTGCTCGATGACCCCGTCGATCACGTAGGTGACGGTCTCGAAGCCGCGGTGCGGGTGCCAAGGGGCGCCCACCGGCTCGTTGGGGGCGTAGTCGACCGGCCCGAGCTGGTCGAGCAGGAAGAAGGGGTCGGCCACGGCGGCATCGAGGCCACCGGGGAACGGTCGCCAGACCTCGAAGCCGGCGCCTTCGACGGCATGGTGGGCAGGCACGACGCGCTCCACCGGGCGGGTGTGCGTCTCGGGATCAGGGGCGACCCGCGGCAGCACCAGCGGGTTCTCGACGGTCACAGCAGGCATCTCGCGCTCCTCATGTACTTGCGTGTGCAAGTATCAACCCACGCGAGGGTCGATCTCTTCCCGGCTCAGGAGGCGGCGAGGATGTCCACCACGAAGACCAGGGTGTCGGTGCCCTCGATGCCGGCCTGGGGGTTGCCCTGGGGGCCGTAGCCCTGCTCGGGCGGGATCACCAGCAGCATCTGGCTGCCGACCGTCTGACCCACCAGGGCCTCGTCCCAGCCGGGGATCACCCGGCCGGTGCCGATCTCGAACTCGGCGGGCGTGCCGGTCTCCCACGACGAGTCGAACTGCTCGCCGCCGGGCCAGATGATCCCGGTGTAGTGGGCGGTGATGGTCTGGCCCGCCTCGACCTCGGCGCCCTCACCCTCGATCAGCGGTTGGGCCACCAGCTCGGTGGGCGGGTCGCCCTCGGGGAGGGTGATGGTGGGCTTGCCGGCGTCGTCCAGCTCGACCGTGGGCAGCCCGGGCTCGGGATCGACCGGGGTGCCCTCGGCCCGCTCCAGCGGGGCGGTCGGCGTCGACGCCTCGATGACGTCGACCACGTAGACCAGCGTGTCGTCGGCCTCGATGCCGGCGTCGGGGATGCCGCCCTGGGCCTGGAACCCGTCCTGGGGAGCGACGGCGATGACCACCCGGCTGCCGACGGGCACGTCCAGCAGCCCCTGCACCAGGCCGGGGACGACCTGCGTCGGGTCCATGACGATGCTCGGCGGCGGCGTGTCGGCCTCGTAGGTGTTGTCGAACTCGTTCCCGTCACGCCCGTTGACACCGACGCCGTGGAACGTCACGTTCTGCCCCGACTCGACCGGGTCCCCGTCGCCCTCTTCGACGACCCGCCGATAGGTGGTGTCGACCGTCAGCGGGGTCTCGACCTCGACGGTCAGCTCCTCGCCGACCGCCCCCGACACGGTGACGGCGTCGAGGGCGGGGTCGTCCTCGGCAGCGTCGACGTCTGCGCCGGGGACGCCCGCCTCCTCGGCATCTTCTTCGGTTGCCTCGAGGACGTCGTCGCCGTCGTCACCGCAGGCGGCGGCCAGCAGGACGAACGCGAGGAGGAAGGCAGCGGGCAGGCGGAGACGGCGCACGGGAGCTCTTTCGCAGCGGGGGGAGGGTCAAGGATGCCAGCTGGTCCGCTCGATCCGTGGTCGGGCACGCCTACCCGGGAGGTCATCGCCACGGCGCGCCGGCGGGCGGACGATGGGCCCATGACCACGACGACGCTGTCCCCCACCGCCGCCCCGACCGCCGAGCGACGCCTCCGGCTCCTTCTCGGGATCGATGCCGCCGTCACCGGGATTTCCGGACTGATCGCGCTCGCAGCTCCCGAAGGGGTCGCCGACGTCCTTGGCGTGGACGCCACCGGCTGGGTCCGCCTCGTGGGCGTCGTGCTGGTGCTGCTCGCCGTCGACCTCGCCCTCGTCGCCCGCGCCTCGGTCCCCACCCTCCGCCGCTGGACGCCGGCCTTCGCCGTCGCCGACTTCACGTGGGTGGCCGCCACCGTCGTGCTGATCGCGCTCGGCGCCTTCAGCGGCGGCGGGACCGTGCTGGCCGCCGTCGCCGGCGTCGCAGCGCTGGAGGTCGGCCTCCTGAAGCTCCGGTTCAGCACGGCCCTCTGAGCACCGCCGGCGCCTCAGCGAAGGTGGTCGCCGGACCAGCCTGCCGCGGGGTGCCACGATGCCGGGCACGGATCGACGACTCGCCCTCGGCGGCATCGTGGGCCCCGCGGCGTTCATCGGGTCCTGGGCGGTGCTGGGCGCCCGCCTGCCCGGCTACGACCCGACGCAGGACGCCATCAGCCGCTTGGCCGCCGAGGGGGCACCCGACCAGGCGTGGATGACGGCCGGGTTCGTGGCCTTCGGCGTCGGCGTCCCGTTGTTCGGCCTCGTGCTCCGAGACGAGCTCGACGGTCCGGCGTGGGCAACCGCCATCGCCACTGGCCTCGCCACGCTCGGCGTCGCCGCCCTCCCTCTCGACGGGTGGGCCGGGGATGTGCCGCACGGCGTGGCCGCCACCATCGGCTACCTCACGCTGGCGGCGACCCCGCTCTTGGCCGCCGGTCCGCTTGCCCGTCTCGGCCGGCGCCCAGCCGCCCTTGCCTCTCGTGTCGTCGGCATGGCTGCTCTCGTCGCCCTCGCCCTGACCACGGTCGACGAGCACTCGGGGTTGTTCCAGCGCATCGGCCTGACCCTCGGCGATCTCTGGCTGATGGTCGCGGCGGCCGGGGTGCTGGCCGGACGGTACGGTCGCCGGTCGTGAGCGACCGGCCGACGTCGCGCTACGCCCTCGCCGCCCTGCTGCTGGTCATGGGCGTGCTGCACTTCGTGATGCCGAAGCCGTTCATGCGCATCGTGCCGCCGATCCTGGGCCACGCCCGGTTCTGGACCTACGCCAGCGGCGTGGCCGAGCTGCTGTCCGGCGGGCTGCTCCTCGCCGGCCGCACCCGACACCTCGGCGGCTGGGCGGCGGCGGCCACGATCGTCGCCGTCTACCCCGCCAACGTCTGGATGGCGATCGACGCCGGCAAGCCCGACAACCCCGCGGCCATCGGCGCCTGGGTGCGCCTCCCCTTCCAGGTCCCGCTGGTGGCGTGGGCTCTGAAAATCGCGCGGCAGCCCTGATGGCTCCGGTGTTCGACGTCGTGCGGGCGGACATCACCACGCTCGACGTGGACGCCATCGTGAACGCCGCCAACGAGTCGCTGCTCGGCGGGGGCGGGGTCGACGGCGCCATCCACCGCGCCGCCGGGCCCGACCTGCTCGACGCCTGCCGGGCGCTGGGCGGGTGCCCCACGGGCGAAGCGAAGGTCACGCCCGGCTTTCGCCTCCCCGCCCGCTGGGTCATCCACACCGTCGGCCCGGTCTGGCGCGGCGGCGACCGGGGCGAGCCCGACCTGCTGCGCTCCTGCTACCTGACCTCGCTGGCCCGAGCCGACGAGGTCGAGGCGAGCACCGTCGCCTTCCCCGCCATCTCCACCGGCGTCTACGGCTACCCGGTCGACGCCGCCGCCGAGATCGCCGTGGCCGCGGTGCGCGGCGCCGACACCGCCGTCGAACAGGTGGCCTTCGTCGCCTTCGACGACGCGACGGCGGACGCCTACGACGCCCGCCGCTGAACCGTGGGCGCACGACTCGGCAGCACCGAGCGGCTGGAGGTCCGGCGGCCGTCGGGCCGCGACCGGGCCGAGGTCGTCGCCGCGGCGATCCGCAGCCGCGAGCTGCACCACCAGTGGCTGGTGGCGCCGACGGACGCCGAGGCCTACAACGCGTACCTCCGTCGGATGCGCACCTCCCGCCACGCCGGCTTCCTGCTGCGGCGGCTCGACGGCGGCGATGTCGTCGGCATCGTCAACGTCAGCGACATCATCCTCGGCAACTTCCGCTCGGCCCACCTCAGCTACTACGCCTTCGCCGGCCACGAGGGCCACGGCCTGATGGCCGAAGGGGTGCGCTGGGTGGTGCATCGGGCCTTCACGGGTCTCGGGCTCCACCGACTCGAGGCCAACGTCCAGCCCGGCAACGAGCCGTCGAAGCGGCTGGCGCAGGCGTGCGGCTTCCGGCTGGAGGGCTACTCGCCCAACTACCTGACGGTCGACGGCGAGTGGCGGGACCACGAGCGCTGGGCCATCACCGCCGAGGACCTCGCGGACTGAACCTCAGACGGCCAGGAACTGATCCAGGCCGGTCACGGTGAAGAGCCGCTCGATGTGCGGCATCGAGTTGGCCACGATCAGGATCCGGTCCTGCGCGCCCAGCGTGCGGTGGGCGTCGATCAGCACGGTGAGCCCGGTGCTGTCGATGAAGGTCACGTCGGCGAAGTCGAGCACGACCTGCCCGCCGGTGTCGGGCGCCCGGGCCACGGCGGCCTCGACCTCCGCGCGGAAGGCGTCGACGGACGCCGGGTCGATCTCCCGCGTGGTGATCCGGATGCTCATCTCACCCACTCCCGAATCCACGATGCCACACCTGGGGCGGAGCATCGGGTGCACCCGGGTCAGCGCTGGGCGGCCTCGTAGGCGGCGTTGGCCAGGTCGAACTCCCGCTGGCTGGCAGGACCGTCCCACGCGTGCTCCTCCAGCGTCTCGGGGTCGAACCCGCTGCGCTCGAGGGCGAAGAAGTCCCCGCCGTACACGTGGATGGCGCCTGCGAACTGCGTCGTCGGGTTGCGGACGCCGTGGATCGTGTCGTCGCCGAGGAGGCAGACGTCCTTCGGCCGCAGCTCGGTGCCGCCCGACGGGGTGATGTGGCCGCCGGCCCGCCGGTAGAAGGTGTTGTCCTCGCCGCCGGTGTAGATGCCGATGGACGCCCAGGTCCGGTGGTCGTGGGGGCGGATCGCCATGCCCGGCGCCCACACCACCTTCAGGACCGTCACCTCCTCCGAGTCGTAGAGGCGCACGAGCTCGGCCTTCTCCGGGGGCAGGGCGTCGGCCACCTCGCCGGGCGCCGACATGGCCCGGTCCAGGACCTCCTTCACTGCCAGCAGGGGCTGGTCGTCTCGACTGGCTGTCACACATCCTTCGATGAACTCGTCGAGGTCGAACATGCCATGAGCCTCGCGCCTCTGGCCGCGCTTCGCACCTAGTCTCGACGATCGTGGTGGGGGTCCGGCTGGCCGGCGCGGTGCTGCTGGCCGTGGTGCTCGCGGCCGGCCCGGCGAACGCGCAGCAGCCGCCCGCTGTCGGCCTCATCGGCGACTCGGTCCCGTTCCAGGCCTTCCGCCACTACGACAAGACGATCGAGCGGGATCGGCGGATCGCCTTCAACGAGATCGGCCTCGCCTATCGGATCCGCACCGTCCTGCCCGCGGTGCGGTCCGCCATCCGCCGGGACCGCCTGCCGCCGATCTTCGTGGCCTTCATCGGGACGGCCGAATCCAAGTTCGACCCCCCGTCATGGTGGCGCCGGGAATTGGAGGACCTGCTCGACCTCGTCAGCCCCCACGTCGACTGCATCCGGGTGTTCGACATCGACGACAACCCCAACGGCGTCCACCTGATGCACGATCGCAACGCGCCCACCTACAACCGCATCACCCGGCAGGTGACCAGCCGCTACGCCAACGCCGAGTGGTTCCACTACTCGCTGTGGGCCGACCTCGCCGGTCCGGCGCTGGAGCGGCCCGACCAGCTGCACCACAACGGGGCCGGCCAGGTGCGCCTCGCCCGGCTGATGCGGGAGGTGACGAACAGCTGCGACCCGGCGATGACGTCCGGGCCGTTCTGGGACGTCCCCGACCGGCATCCCGCCGCCGAGGAGATCGCCTGGGTCGGCGAGCGCAACCTGTTCCCCGGCTACGCCAACGGCACCTACCGGGCCGAGGTCGGCGGCTTCACCCTCCACGCCACCCGCGGCGTGCTCTTGAACATGGCCTGGAAGCTCGCCGGGCGGCCGACCGGCTTCGGCCCGCACCCCTGGTCCGACGGCCGCCGATCCCTGGACCCCGCCCTGCGCTGGGCCGCCGCCGCGCGGGTCGGGACCGGTTGGCCCGACGGCACCTACCGGCCCGACCGGCTGGTCACCCGCGGCCAGGCCCTCGCCCTGCTCTGGCGCATGGCCGGGCGCCCCAGCGGGTACCCGAACGATCCGTGGGACGACGCCGAGGGCCCGACCTTCCGTTGGGCGGCCGAAACGCGCTTGCTCGGCGGCCGCACCGCGACCACCTTCGCCCCCGACGCCCCGGTGACCCGCGCCCAGCTGGCCACCCTGCTGTTCCGCTTCGACCGACGACCTGACGAGGAGGTTCCGCCATGAGCACGCACCTCGTGCTGGTGGTGATCGACGCCAACGACCCGAAGGCCCTGGCCCAGTGGTGGTCCGAGGCGCTGGGCTGGCCGATCACGTTCGACGAGCCCGAAGAGGTGGTCGTCGAGCCCCTCGGCGACCTCGAGGACTCGGTGCCAGCATTGGTCTTCGGCCTCGTACCCGAGCCCAAGACCGGCAAGAACCGGATCCACCTCGACCTCGCCACCTCGGCCGACGAGGACCAGGCGGCGATCGTCGCTCGGCTCCTGGCCGCGGGGGCAACCCGAGCCGACGTCGGCCAGACCGGCGACGAGACGTGGGAGGTCCTCGCTGACCCCGAGGGCAACGAGTTCTGCGTCCTCCAGGGTCAGTACGAGGAGGGCAACCCGCTCGCCGCCATCGGCCTGGACGTCGTCGACCCCCGGGCGGCTGCCGAGTACTGGACCCAGGCATCCGGCTGGACGCAGGTCGACGAAGACGACGAGGGCATCGGTCTCGCGAACCCGAACGGGCACCGGCCCAACCTCGACCTCCTGAAGGTCCCCGAGCCCAACACGGTCAAGAACCGCATCCACCTCGACGTCGCCCCTCCTGCGGACGCCGACCAGGCCGCGGAGGTCGACCGCCTCCTCGCCCTCGGCGCCACCCGCGCCGACGTCGGCCAGACCGGCGACGAGACCTGGGTCGTGCTCCAGGACCCCGAAGGCAACGAGACCTGCGTCCTCAGCGCCCGGGATCTCAAGGGCCTGGGACCGACCTCGGGGGCCTAGGTCGTGGGGCGGCCGACCTTGTAGGTGAGGGTGCCCTGGGCGGCGATCTTCCCGCTTGCCGCCCGCACCTCGGCGGCGCAGAAGACGATGCTCTTGCCGCGCTGCTCGACCCAGCCCTCGGCCACGGCGTCCTCCTTCACGACGGCGCCGAGGTAGCTGATGTTCATCCCGATGGTGAGGTAGACCCGCCCGGGCTCGTAGGCCTGACCGATGGCGGGGACGACCACCGTGTCGACGAGCGTGGCGATCGCACCGCCGTGGACGACGCCGGCGGGCTGGTCCAGTTCCGGTCGGTAGGGCAGGCGCAAGCGGCAGTAGTCGGTGCGGATCTCCTCGAGAACGAGTCCGACCTCGTTGGGGAAGTACCGCTGGCCTGGCCAGCTCAGGAACGTCGACCAGATGCCCTGACGGTCCTGATCGAGCGGCTCGAAGCGGTCGGCGTGCATCCGGCGAGCATCGCACGGGCACACTGGTCCGCCGTGCGTCGCCTCCTCCCCCTCCTCGTCGCGGTCGCCGCGCTCCTCAGCACCGCCGCGCCGGCGCACGCCCACGGAGAGGAGGGCCGGCTCGAGGTCGTCGACGCCACCCCGTCCGACGAGGGCTCCTCGGTCACGTACCGGGTGGAGCTGACCTACCTGAACGACGGCGATCCGGTCGACGGCGCCGAGGTCACGGTCACCTCCCGCCAGCAGGGGCAGACCCCGTCGGCGCCGCAGACGATGGAGCCCGAGGGCGGTGGCATCTACGCGGCGACCGTCGCCTTCCCGACGCCGGGCAACTGGACCGTCCAGTTCGACACTGCCGAGCCCGTGGCCACGGTCCAGGCCACCTTCCGGGTCGAGCCGCCCCCGCCGACCACCGTCGCCCCGACCACGGTGCCGCCCCCGCCGACCACCGCCGTCGAATCGGAGAACGCCTCCCTGGCCGACCCGGGCGAGAGCGACGAGCCGCCGGCCTTCCTCGTCGTCGGGCTCATCGTGGCCGGCGTCCTCGTGGTGGCGGCGGCCGTCGCGCTCCTCATCCGCCGGCGGCGCGAGGCGTCCTCGGCCTGAACCCCGCTTCTGGTGGCAGCCACGTGTCGTGGGCGACACAGGGCTGCCACCAGAACGGCGATTGGCCCTTGCACGCGGCCGGACGACCATCGCCGTGCCGACCGAGGTCAGCGGCGGCGATGGTCGCCTGGTCGCCAGGTTCCCGCGGGGTGCTACAGGCCCAGCGGCAGCTGATTGCCGTTGAAGGCCCGCGTACCGGACACGAGCTGGAGGCCGGGGAGGCCGTGGGCCTGGGCGTAGGCCAGCTCGTGGGACAGGTCGCCGACGCCGTTGCCGGCGGGGAGCGGGGCGATCTGCAGTGTGGACAGCGTGCCCATGGCCTGGCCGGTCGAGCTCAGGAAGGCGCTGCCCGAGTCGCCGGGGATCCCGGGGCTCAGCGTGTAGACGTCGTGGCTCCAGCCGCCACCGGAGCCGAGGCTGATGCCGGTCTTGGGGCTCAGCTGGGTGACGCCGAAGCGCAGGCTGGAGTTGCCGTACGAGTAGACGCGCTCACCGGTGCCGGTGCCGTCGGTGTCCAGGCCCACCGGGCCGCCCCAGTGGGGGACGGTCGGATTGACGTTGGCCACGTCGGCCGGGTCGATGCGGACCAGCGCGAGGTCGTTGAAGGCGCAGGTGTCGGGGTCGGTCTCGCCGGTGGCCTGCATGGTCAGCCACGAGCTGTAGGCCAGCGTGCCCGGCTGCGACGCCCCCTCGATCGTCACGGGCGTGCCCAGCGGCAGCGAACCGGCGAGGCAGCCATCGGTGTCGGTCTGACCACCCGTGCTGGCGCAGTGCGCGGCCTGGCCGATGTAGACGTCGGCGCCGGACGTGTAGATGAAGTTGGCGGTGCACTGGCCGCCCGCGGTGTCGGTCTGGACACCCGGGTGGATGGTGGCCGTCGCCTCGGGGGCCCAGGCGACCTGGGCGTCGGCGGGCGAGGGCCCGACGGAGAGCACGCCGAGCAGCCCGAGGATGGCCGCCAGCGCGGTGAGAACGGATCGTCGGAGGGAACGCACCTGACTGATCTCCCGTTTCGGTTTCGACAGAACGCCGTCGCTGTTCGTGTCTGACCCGCGCGTTACAGCGTCGTGACGGGGGTTCCCCGGGTTTCTTCGTGGCGTGCTCCACTGGACCCGTGATGTTCACCGCCGACGCTGTGCCCGGCCTCGCCGCCGGGACGACGACGGTGACGTTCCGCAACTGGAAGCGCCCGCAGGCGAAGGTCGGCGGGACCTTCCACAAGGGCGACCTGTGGTTCGAGGTCGACTCGGTCGACGTGGTCACGGTCGGCTCGATCACGAACGTCGACGCCGAGCGTGCCGGCGAGGTGGACGGGGCCGGCGTGCGCCGACGGCTGAAGGTCGAGGACCCTGCCGCCGAGGTCTACCGGATCGCCTTCCACCGCATCGCGCCCGCTGGGCCGCCGGTCGACGAGGTCGGCCTCACCGCCGACGACGTCGCCGAGCTGGACCAGCGGCTGGACCGCCTGGACGCCGCCAGTTCGGTGGGTGCGTGGACTCGGCCGACGCTGGCCCTCATCGGCACCCACCGCGGGGTGGTGTCGACCGAGCTGGCCGAGATCCTCGGCCGGGAACGCTTCGCCCTCAAGACCGACGTCCGCAAGCTGAAGCGGCTTGGCCTGACCCTCAGCCTCGAGGTCGGCTACGAGCTGTCGCCCCGTGGGCAGGCCTATCTCGACGCCAAGGGCCCGCCGCGCTCGAGATCGCGTTGAGGTCCGGGCCGGGGGCGTAGAGAGCGCGTCAAGGCGGCTGACCCGCACGGGGGGTGGGCGTACACCCGAACCGTGACCAGTCACGGAACCGACCACCGCAGCGAGGACCACGAGAACGCCGTCGCCGGCATCGTGCTGGCGGCCCTCGGGCCGATCGCCCTCGCCGCCGCGCTCGTCTCCGTCCGAGATCTCGTGGACAACACCAACGTCGCCCTCGGCCTGGTCATCGTCGTCCTGATCGCCGCCCTGACCGGCGGTCGCACCGCAGGCGCCGTCGCCGCCATCAGCTCGGTGCTGGCCTTCGACTTCTTCCACACCCAGCCCTACCTGTCCCTGACCATCGACTCGCAGGACGACGTCATCACAACGATCCTCCTGCTCCCGATCGGCCTGCTGGTCGGGACGGTGGCCGGCCGGGCCCGCCAGGCCCGCCGGGCCGCTGAGGCGTCCAAGGACCAGATGCACCGCGTCCACCGCATCGCCGAGCTCACCGCTCGCGGCGAGGACGCCACAGTCGTCCTCGAGCAGACCCAACACGAGCTGAACGAGCTCCTGGGTCTGACCGACTCCCGCTTCGAAGCCCCGCCGTACGACGACGTCGACCTTCCGATCGTCGAGCGAAGCGGGGCCGTGCTCACCGACCGCCACCGGTACACGCTCGATGGCTTCGAGCTCCCGAATGGCGGCGCAGCCCTGCCGGTGCTGGCCCGCGGCCGACCGGTGGGGCGGTTCGTGCTGGTGCCGACCCCAGGCACCGGCGTGTCCCTGGAGCGACGGATCGTCGCCGTGGCCCTGGCCGACCAGGCCGGCGCGGCCCTGAGCCCCTTGGAGAGGAGAAGCAATGCGTGACGTCCTGGTGGTGACCGCTGTCATCGCCTTCTTCGCCCTCGGCGCGGCCTACATCGTGGCCTGTGCCCGGATCCTGGCGGGCTCCGGCGACATCGACGAGCCCCTCGAGGACGATGCCGACGAGGTCTCGTTCGGACGGGCCGCGTGAGCGACGACGTCGTCGGCCTCATCCTCGCCGTCCTGCTGACGGGCTACCTCGTCATCGCCCTGCTGTTCCCGGAGAAGCTCTAGATGACTGCAGCGTCCTGGCTCCAGTTCGGCGCGCTCGTCGTCGCCCTGGGCATCACCATCCCGCTCCTCGGCTCGTACATGGCCCGCGTGTTCAGCGGTGGGCCCGCGCCCGGTGACCGGGTCTTCGGGCCCGTCGAGCGGCTGATCCACCGCCTCACCGGGGTCAACCCCGACCGCGAGCAGCGGTGGACGACCTACGCGGGGGCGGTCCTCGCCTTCAGCGCGGTGTCCGTGCTCTTCCTCTACTTCCTCCAGCGCGTGCAGGGCTCGCTGCCCTTCAACCCGACGGACGCTGCCGCGGTGCCGCCGGCGCTGGCCTTCAACACGGCCGTCAGCTTCGTCACCAACACGAACTGGCAGAACTACGCGGCCGAGAACACCATGAGCCACCTCACCCAGATGGTGGGGCTGGCCGTGCAGAACTTCGTGTCGGCAGCCGTCGGCCTCGCCGTCGCCGTCGCCCTCATCCGCGGCCTCGTGCGCCGCCGCTCCGGGACCATCGGCAACTTCTGGGTCGACCTCACCCGGGGTGTGCTGCGGGTCCTGCTGCCCATCGCCTTCGTGGCCGCCATCGTCCTCGTCAGCCAGGGCGTCGTCCAGAACCTCGTCGGCTTCGAGGACGCCACCACCCTCGAGGGCAACGCCCAGGTGATCCCCGGTGGCCCGGCCGCCAGCCAGGAGTCCATCAAGGAGCTGGGCACCAACGGCGGTGGCTACCTCAACGCCAACTCGGCACACCCCTTCGGCAACCCCAACGGGTTCACCGACATCTTCGAGATCTACCTGTTGCTCGCCATCCCGTTCTCGCTGACCTGGACGTTCGGAAAGATGGCCGACGACAAGAAGCAGGGCCTCGCCGTGCTGGGGGCGATGGCCGTGCTCTGGGTCGCCAGCGTCGGCATCGCCATCGGCTTCGAGGTCGACGGCAACCCGGAGCTGGACGCGCTCGGGGTGACCCAGGAGGTCACCGACGACCAGCCCGGCGGCAACTTCGAGGGCAAGGAGGTGCGCTTCGGGCCCTCGGCGTCCGGGCTCTTCGCCGCCTCGACCACCGGAACGTCGACCGGTGCGGTGAACGCGGCCCACGACAGCTTCACCCCCGGCGGCGGAGCCGTCCCGCTCGTCAACATCATGCTGGGCGAGGTCAGCCCCGGCGGGGTCGGCGCCGGCCTCTACGGGATGCTGATCTTCGCCATCCTCGCCGTGTTCATCGCCGGCCTCATGGTCGGGCGCACACCGGAGTACCTGGGCAAGAAGATCCAGGCGGCCGAGATGAAGCTGGTCGTCCTCTACATCCTGATCGTCCCGGTCTTCATCCTCGGGTTGACGGGCATCTCGGTGGTGATGGACAGCTCGCTGTCCTCGATCCTGAACCCGGGACCGCACGGTCTCAGCGAGGTGACCTACGCCTTCACGTCGGCCGGCAACAACAACGGCTCGGCGTTCGGCGGGTTGACCGGCAACACCGACTGGTACAACTCGATGCTCGGCCTCGCCATGCTGGCCGGCCGGTTCCTGCTGATCGTCCCGGCCCTTGCCATCGCCGGCGCCCTGGCCCGCAAGCAGCGGGTCCCCGCCGGTGCCGGCACCTTCCCCACCGGAACGCCCCTGTTCACGGTCCTCCTCATCGGCGTGGTGCTGATCGTCGTCGGGCTGACCTACTTCCCCGTGCTGAGCCTCGGCCCCGTGGTCGAGCAGCTCGGGATCTGATCGGAGGCCGTCGTGGCTGAGAAGAAGAAGCTCCTCGATCCCCAGATCGTCCGCACCGCGGTCGTCGACAGCTTCCGCAAGCTGGACCCGCGGCTCATGGCCCGCAACCCCGTGATGTTCGTCGTCCTCGTGGGCAGCGTCCTCACGACGATCCTGTTCCTCCGGGACCTCGGGGACAGCACCGGTGACGAGAACCTGTTCGCGGGGCTCGTCGCCGCCTGGCTGTGGTTCACCGTGCTGTTCGCCAACTTCGCCGAAGCCGTCGCGGAAGGACGGGGCAAGGCGCAGGCCGAGACCCTCCGCAAGGCCCGCACCGACACCATGGCCCACCGCCGCACGGCCGGCGGCGACACGGAGGAGGTGGCCTCGTCCCTGCTGCTGGTCGACGACGTGGTCGACGTCGCGGCGGGCGAGGTCATCCCTTCGGACGGCGAGATCATCGAGGGCATCGCCTCGGTCGACGAGTCGGCCATCACCGGCGAGTCGGCGCCCGTCATCCGCGAGTCGGGCGGGGATCGCTCGGCCGTCACCGGCGGCACCCGGGTGCTGTCCGACCACATCGTCGTCCGCATCACGGCCAAGCCCGGCGAGACCTTCCTCGACCGGATGATCGCCCTGGTCGAAGGGGCCAGCCGTCAGAAGACACCGAACGAGATCGCCCTCAACATCCTGCTGGCCGGTCTCACCATCATCTTCCTGCTGGCGACGGTCACCCTCCAGCCCTTCGCCATCTACTCGGGCGCCGAGCAGGAGATCATCGTCCTGGTCGCCCTGCTCGTCTGCCTCATCCCGACGACCATCGGCGCCCTGCTGTCGGCCATCGGCATCGCCGGCATGGACCGGCTCGTCCAGCACAACGTGCTGGCCATGTCGGGCCGGGCCGTCGAGGCCGCGGGTGACTGCTCGACGCTCCTGCTGGACAAGACGGGAACGATCACCCTCGGCAACCGCCAGGCCGCCGAGTTCCTGCCCCTCACCGGCGTCGACGCCTCCCGCCTGGCCAGCACCGCCCAGCTCTCCAGCCTGGCCGACGAGACCCCGGAGGGTCGTTCCATCGTCGTCCTGGCCAAGGAGCAGTACGGCATCCGGGAGCGGGACCTGCGTGACGCCACGCTGGTGCCGTTCACCGCCCAGACCCGCATGAGCGGGATCGACCAGGAGGGCATGTCGGTGCGCAAGGGCGCCGCCGACTCGGTCCGGCGGTGGGTGGAGGAGCAGGGGGGCACCGTGCCGCCCGAGCTGGACAGCATCGTCGAGGGGGTCGCCACCGGCGGCGGCACGCCGCTGGTCGTGGCCGAGGGCACCGACGTCCTCGGCGTCATCCACCTCAAGGACGTCGTGAAGGAGGGGATGATCGAGCGCTTCAACCAGCTCCGCGCGCTCGGCATCCGCACGGTGATGATCACCGGCGACAACCCGCTGACGGCCAAGGCCATCGCCGACGAGGCGGGAGTCGACGACTTCCTGGCCGAGGCCACGCCCGAGGACAAGATGGCCCTCATCCAGTCCGAGCAGCGGGGCGGGCGGATGGTCGCCATGACCGGCGACGGCACCAACGACGCCCCGGCGCTGGCTCAGGCCGACGTCGGCGTGGCCATGAACACGGGCACGCAGGCGGCGAAGGAAGCCGGGAACATGGTCGACCTCGACTCGAACCCGACGAAGCTCATCGAGGTCGTCGAGATCGGCAAGCAGCTCCTCATCACCCGGGGCTCGCTGACCACCTTCTCCATCGCCAACGACGTGGCGAAGTACTTCGCCATCATCCCGGCGATGTTCGTGGGGGTCTTCCCCCAGCTGGACACGTTGAACGTGATGGACCTGCAGTCGCCGCGCTCGGCGATCCTGGCGGCGGTCATCTTCAACGCCCTCATCATCGTCGCCCTCATCCCGCTCGCCCTCCGCGGCGTGCGCTTCCGGGCAATGGGGGCGGCGGCCGTGCTGCGCCGCAACCTGCTCGTCTACGGCGTCGGCGGCCTGATCGCCCCGTTCATCGGCATCAAGGCCATCGACGTCGTCCTCACCGCGATCGGAGTGTCATGAGGTCGTTCTCGTCCATGCGGGCCCAGGTGCTCGCCGCCGTCCGCGCCATCGTCGTCCTGACCGTCCTCCTCGGCGTCCTCTACCCGCTGGCCGTCACCCTCGTGGCCCAGGTCGCCTTCGACGAGGAGGCCGACGGATCGCTGGTCGAGCGGGACGGCGAGGTCGTCGGGTCCTCGCTGCTCGGCCAGAGCTTCACCGAGCCGCCGTACTTCCACGGCCGGCCCTCGGCCGCCGGCGCCGCCGCCAGCGGCACCGAGGGCGGTGACCCCGCCGATCCGACCCAGATCGCCTCGTCGGCGTCCAACCTCGGGCCCACCAACCCCGACCTGCTCGCCGCCGTCGAGGAAGCGGCCGCCGCCTACCGCGACACCAACGGGCTCGACGCCGACACCCCGGTCCCGGTCGACGCCGTGACCTCCTCGGCCTCCGGTCTCGACCCCCACATCTCCGTGGCGAACGCCGAGCTACAGGCCCCGCGGGTCGCTGACGAGCGCGGCCTCGAGCTGGACGTGGTCCTCGACCTGATCGACGACCACACCGACAGCCGATCCCTCGGTTTCCTGGGCGAGCCGGGGGTCAACGTCCTCCTCCTCAACCTGGCCTTGGACGACGCGTCGTAGCGTGAAGGCGATGGCCGCCACCGCGGGCCGACGGGGCACGTTGCGCATCTACCTCGGTGCGGCGCCGGGCGTGGGCAAGACCTTCGCCATGCTCAACGAGGGACGGCGACGACGAGACCGCGGAACCGATGTGGTCGTCGGCATCACCATCAGCCACGGCCGGGCCAAGACGGCCGAACAGGTCGGCGACCTGGAGGTGGTGCCCCGCCGTCGGATGGCGCACCGGGGGACGACGTTCGAGGAGATGGACCTCGACGCGGTGCTGGCCCGCCGGCCCGCGGTGGCCCTCGTCGACGAGCTGGCCCACACCAACGTCCCGGGCAGCCGCAACGAGAAGCGCTGGCAGGACGTCGAGGAGCTGCTGGCGGCCGGGATCGACGTCATCTCGACGGTGAACGTGCAGCACCTCGAGTCGGTGAACGACGTCGTGGAGCGCATCACCGGGGTCAAGCAGCGCGAGACCGTTCCCGACCACGTCGTGCGCAGCGCCGAGCAGGTCGAGCTCGTCGACATGACGCCGGAGGCCCTCCGGCGGCGCATGGCCCACGGCAACATCTACGCCCCGGAGAAGATCGACGCCGCCCTCGGCAACTACTTCCGTGCCGGGAACCTCGGCGCCCTGCGGGAGCTCGCCCTGCTCTGGGTGGCCGACCGCGTCGACGACGCCCTCGAGGACTACCGCGAGCGCCACGGCATCACTGAGCCGTGGGAGCTGCGGGAGCGCGTCATCGTCGCCATCACCGGCGCGCCCGGGACCGAGCACCTCATCCGGCGGGCCGCCCGCATCGCCCAGCGGACCAAGGGCGAGCTGATCGGTGTCCACGTCACCGCGGACAGCGGGCTCACCGGGTCGGGCGGTGACCTCGTCGATCAGCAACGGGCCCTGCTCGAGACGCTCGACGGCGAGTACCGGGAGGTGGTGGCCACCGACGTCGCCCTCGCCCTCATCGACGTCGCCCGAGCCGAGAACGCCACGCAGATCGTCCTGGGCGCGAGCCGGCGCAGCCGGTTCCAGCGCATGACCCAGGGTTCGGTCATCAGCCGGGTCATCGCCCGCGCCGGCCTCATCGACGTCCACGTCATCTCGTCGGAGTCCACCCAAGAGGAGCGGCTCGCCCTCCCGCTCTCCCGCACCGTGCTCACGCCGCTGTCTCCGACCCGTCAGGCCTGGGGTTGGGGGCTGGCGGTCGTCGGGCTCCCGCTGATGACCGAGGCCCTGGCGAACCTGCGGGACGAGATCCACCTCCCGACCGTGCTGCTCATCTACCTCGGCTTCGCCATGCTCGTGGCCCTCGTCGGTGGTGCGTTCCCGGCCCTGGCCGCGGTCGTCGGCGGCTTCCTGCTCGTCGACTACTACTTCACCGAGCCGCTGTACGACCTCAGCATCGACCGGGCCGAGGTGGTCGTCGCCCTGTCCGTCTACCTGCTGGCCGCGGGCATCGTCGTCGTGCTCGTCGACCGGCTCGGCCGAACCCGACTGCAGGCGGCGCGCAGCCACGCCGAGGCGGAGGCCATGGCCGCGCTGGCCGGCTCGTTGGCCGAGGCCGAGGCGCTGCCGGGGCTGATCGCCAACCTCCGCACGACCTTCGGCATGAAGAACGCCGCCCTCTTCGCCCGGACACCCGACGGTTGGGTCGTGGAGGCCACCTCCGGGGCGCCGACGCCCGCCACGCCCGAGGAGGCCGACGTCCGCCGGGAGATCGGTCCCGACCTGGTGCTGACCCTGTCCGGCCGCACCCTTCGGGCCGCCGACGAAGGGGTGCTCTCGGCCCTGGCCCGGCAGCTGGAAGACGCGGTCGAGGCCCGGCGGCTGGCCGTCGAAGCCGACCGGGCCGGCGAGCTGGCCGCGGCCAACGAGCTGCGGGGCGCCCTCCTGCAGGCGGTGTCCCACGACCTGCGAACGCCCCTGTCGGGCATCAAGGCGTCGATCAGCAGCCTGCGACAGCGCGAGATCACCTGGTCACCCGAGCAGGTGGCCGAGTTCCAGCGCACGATCGAGGAGGAGGCCGATCGCCTCGACGCCCTCATCGAGAACCTGCTCGACATGAGCCGGCTGCAGTCCGGCACGGTGAGGACCCAGGTCGGTTCGGTCGCCCTCGATGGCGTCGTCCTCACCGCGTTGGCGGGCCTCGGCGAGCGGGCCTCGAGGGTGGGCGTCGAGGTCGACGAGCACCTGCCACCGGTCCTCGCCGACCGGGCCCTGCTCGAACGGGTCATCGCCAACCTCGTGGACAACGCCCTCAAGATGTCCCCCGACGGACAGCCCGTCCGAGTCGAGGCCGGCACCGTCCCCACCGGCGTCGACCTGCGGGTCGTCGATCAGGGCCCCGGCGTCGACCGGGCCGACCGGGACCGCGTGTTCGAGCCCTTCCAGCGGACGACCGATCACGGCTCGGGCGTCGGGCTCGGCCTGGCCATCACCCGCGGCTTCCTCGACGCCATGGGCGCCGAGATCATGCTCGAGGACACGCCCGGCGGCGGCCTCACCGCCGTCATCCGGCTGCGCCGGGCCGACCGGCAGCACCCGGCCCGCCTTGCCGGAGCCGGATCGTGACCCGCATCCTCGTGGTCGACGACGAGGAGGCGATCGTCCGCGCCCTGTCGGCCAACCTGCGGGCCCGCGGCTTCGACGTCGACCTCGCGGCCACGGGTGAGCAGGGCCTGGACCTGGCCGCCCGGCGCCACCCCGACGCGGTGATCCTCGACCTCGGGCTGCCCGGCATGGACGGCGGCGAGGTGATCCGCGGCCTGCGCGGCTGGACCCACGTCCCGATCATCATCTTGTCGGCGCGCAGCGACGAGGCCGAGAAGGTCGCCGCCCTCGACGCCGGTGCCGACGACTACATCCCCAAGCCGTTCGGCATGGACGAGCTCATGGCCCGCCTCCGGGCTGCGCTGCGTCGCGCGGCCCCGGCGGACGAGCAGCCCCGGGTGATGACGGAGGCGTTCAGCATCGACCTGGCCGCCAAGACGGTGACCGACCTCGACGGCACCGCCGTGCACCTCACGCCGATCGAGTGGAGCCTCCTCGAGATCCTGGTCCGGAACCCGGGGCGCCTCGTCACCCAGCGCCACCTGCTGCAGGAGGTCTGGGGGCCGGAGTACGGCGAGGAGACCAACTACCTGCGGGTCCACCTTGCCCACCTGCGGGCCAAGCTCGAGCCCGAGCCGGCCCGGCCCCGCTACTTCATCACCGAACCGGGCATGGGCTACCGCTTCGAGGCCGAGCCCGTCCCCTGAGCCCGCCATGGATGCCGCGGCGACACCGGCCAGGCGGTAGAAACGTGCGCCGATGGCAGGTGAGCACCGGCCCCGCGGGGAGCCCGACGGTCACGGCGGGCACTCCGTCAGGGGCAGCCTCGGCCTGCTCTCGCTCGGCGCCCTGGGCGTCGTCTACGGCGACATCGGCACCAGCCCGCTCTACGCGGTGCGCGAGTCCTTCGGCGAGCACCACGACATCGCCGCCACCGAGGCCAACGTCCTCGGCCTGCTGTCGCTGATCACCTGGTCGCTGATCATCGTCATCACGATCAAGTACCTGGTCTTCGTCCTCCGGGCCGACAACGACGGGGAGGGCGGCATCCTCGCCCTGACCTCCCTGGCCACGCCCAAGGGCAACCCGACGCCACGGCGGTGGGCGCTGATCCTGGTCGGGCTCTTCGGCACCGCCCTCCTCTACGGCGACGGGATGATCACGCCGGCCATCTCCGTGCTGTCGCGCGGTCGAGGGCCTCGAGGTGGCCGAACCGGGGATCGGCGACCTCATCATCCCCATCTCCGTGGTCATCCTGATCGGGGTCTTCTCGTTCCAGAACAAGGGGACGGGGACGGTCGGCAAGTTCTTCGGGCCGATCATGTTCGTCTGGTTCATCGTGCTGGCGGTCCTCGGCCTCAGCCACATCGTCGACGCCCCCCGGGTGTTCGAGGCGGTGAACCCCGTCCACGCCCTCGACTTCTTCGTGGACAACGGCTGGACGGGCTACCTCGTCCTCGGCTCGGTCTTCCTGGTCGTCACCGGTGGCGAGGCGCTCTACGCCGACATGGGCCACTTCGGCCGCCGGCCGATCCGCGTCGGCTGGTTCAGCCTCGTGCTCCCGTCCCTGCTGCTGACCTACTTCGGCCAGGGGGCGCTGATCCTCTCCGACCCCTCGGCGGTCGAGAACCCCTTCTACAACATGGCCCCCGACTGGGCGGTGCTGCCGATGACCGGCTTGGCGACCATCGCCACCGTCATCGCCAGCCAGGCGCTGATCTCCGGCGCCTTCTCGCTGACCATGCAGGCCATCCAGCTGGACTACGTGCCCCGCATGAAGATCGATCACACCTCCGAGGACCAGCGGGGCCAGATCTACCTGTCGACCGTGAACTACGGCCTGATGATCAGCTGCATCGCCCTGGTCCTGGCCTTCCGCACCTCGGCCAACCTGGCCGCCGCGTACGGGGTGGCGGTGACGATGACGATGTTCATCACCACCGTCCTGTTCTACGTGGTCGCCCGCGAGCGCTGGGGTTGGCGGAAGCGCAAGACGCTGGTCTTCACCGTCCCCTTCCTGGTCGTCGACCTCGCCTTCCTGGGCGCCAACCTGGTGAAGATCCCGGACGGTGGTTGGTTCCCGCTGGTCGTCGGCGGGATCATCTTCGGGCTGATGACGACTTGGCGAACCGGTCGGGTCCTGGTCGGCAAGCGCCTCCGCCAGGGCGAGCTGCCGCTGGCCCGCTTCATCAAGAGCGTCAGCAAGCAGAAGGTCCTCCGGGTGCCGGGCACCGCGGTGTTCATGTACTCACGGCCGGGGTCGACGCCGCCAGCGCTGCTGGCGAACCTCTTCCACAACCGGATCCTGCACCAGAACGTGGTGATCCTCTCCGTGCGGACCATGGACGTGCCCCGGGTCCCGGCCGCCGACCGGGAGGAGCTGATCGACCACGGGATGGGCTTCTTCTCCGTGCGGCTGCGCTTCGGCTTCATGGAGGAGCCCGACGTGCCCGCCGCCCTCGGCCACGTGCTGTCGTCGAAGGTCAGCTTCGACCCCCTGCACACCAGCTACTTCCTGGGCAAGGAGTCCATCCGCCCCAGCCCCGGCGAGGGCATGGCGATCTGGCGGGAGCGCCTGTTCGCGATCATGCACCGCAACGCCACCGGAGCGGCGGCGTTCTTCAGCCTGCCCCAGGAGCGCACGATCGAACTGGGCCGCCAGGTCGACATCTGAGAGCTGGAGGAAATAGCCCACCGATCCGGTGGGCTATTTCCTCCAATCAGGACTCCGGCGTCACATCGGGTCGGGGTCCGGGATCGGCGGGACCGGGGGTGTCCCGGGCTGGGGCTGGTCCGGTGAGGGGGTGTCGGGCCCCGGGATCGGGGGTTCGGGCGGGACGGTCATGACTGCGCCCTACCCGGCCAGCTCCTCCCGGACCACTCGCCGCAGCAGCTTGCCGGTCTCGTTGTAGGGGAGCTCGGTGCGGAAGGCGATGACCACCGGGGTCTTCGTCGAGCGCAGGCGCTCCTGGACGAACGCCTTGAGGTCGTCGACGGAGACCTCGGCCCCGGGTGCGACGACCACAGCGGCGGCCACCGCCTCGCCCCACTCGGTGTCGGGCACGCCGACCACGCAGGCGTCGGTCACGGCCTCGTGGGCCATGAGCACGTCCTCGATCTCGCCCGGCGACAGGTTCTCGGCGCCGCGCACGATGACGTCGTCGAGCCGGCCGTCCAGGTAGAGGAAGCCGTCCTCGTCGACGTAGCCGGTGTCGTTGGTCGGGAACCACCCGTCGTCGGTCAGCACCGAGCGGCCGAGGTACTCCCCCGCCACCTGCTCGCCTCGCACGTAGATCTCGCCCCGCTCACCCGGCGACAGGAGGTTGCCGTCGGCGTCACGGATCTCCAGCTCGACGGTCGGCAGGGGTCGGCCGACCGAGCCCAGCCGCCGCCGGGATGCCGGGTCGTCGCCGGCCATCGCCTCCCGGTGGTCGTCGGGCGTGAGCACCGAGACCGTCGAGCTGGTCTCGGTGAGGCCGTAGGCGTTGACGAAGGAGACGCCGGGCAGGGCGGCGATGGCCCGCTCGATCAGCTCCACCGGCATGCGGCCACCGCCGTAGGACAGGTGGCGCAGCGAGCCGAGGTCGACGCCGGCGGCCTCGGCCACGTCGAGCACCCGGCCGAGCATCGTCGGCACGACCATGGCCTGGGTCACCGACTCGTCGCCGACCGTCCGCACCCACGCCTCCGGCTCGAAGGCGGGCAGGTAGACGATCCGCCGCCCGCTGTAGAGCGAGCTGAGCACGGCCGACACGCCGGCCACGTGGTACGGCGGGACGCTGACCAACTGGGCCTCGTCGTCGCCCGCCGCCAGGTACTCGACCGAGGTGAGGATGTACGAAGTGAGGTGGCGGTGGCGGAGCACCGCCGCCTTCGGCTCGCCGGTCGTGCCGCTGGTGAAGAGGAGGACGGCGATCTCGTCGGGGTCGACGAAGGGCAGGTCGACCTCGGCGGGCGCGGCGTCGGCCAAGAATTCGTGCCGGCTGATGACCTGCAGGCCGTCGATGTCGCCGATGCGGTCGACGACGTCCGGCCCGGCGATCACCAACCCGGGCGTGAGGCGGCGGAGGATTCCCTCGAGCTGCTCGTCGGTCAGCCGGTAGTTGACGGGGGCGAACGGCAGGCCGGCCAGCCCGGCGCCGAACAGGGCGATCGGCATGGCCTCCGAGTTCACGTCGACCAGGGCCACGTGCTCGACACCTGCGGCCAGGAAGCGGGCGGCGGCGGCCCGGGCCCGGGCCATCAGGTCGGCGGCGGACAGCCCGCCCGAGCGCGAGCCGACCACGATGCGGTCCGGCGCCCCCTCGGTCACCATCTCCAGCAGCAGTGCGGTGTTCAGGGGCCTCATCTTGGCCGCGGCGGCCGAGCGGCCTTCAACCGGGTGCGATGCTGGCGCCATGTCCGACGAACCCGTCCTGGTCCGCGAGCAGCGCGGAAACGTGCTGGTCCTGCGCCTCAACCGACCCGACGCCCGCAACGCCCTCAACATGGAGCTGATCTCCGAGCTCGGCCTCGGCATCGTCGCCGCCGAGGCCGACCCCGAGGTCCGCTGCGTCGTCCTCACCGGGACCGGCGACCGGGCCTTCTGCTCGGGCATGGACCTGGCCGCCTTCGCCGGTGGCGACACCGGCGAGATGGACCCCGACGGCATGGCCGCCTTCGGCCGCTTCACCGAGGGCGACGTCAGTGTCCCCATCGTGGGCGCCGCCCAAGCGACCGCCGTGGCCGGCGGCTTCGAGGTCCTCATGGGCTGCGACGTGATCGTGGCCTCCGAGGAGGCGCGCTTCGGCCTCCCCGAGGCCAAGCGCGGGCTCTTCGCCGCCGGCGGCGGGATCTTCCTGTCGACTCGCATCCCCCTGGCGATCGCGCTGGAGCTGACCCTGACCGGCGACTACGTCGACGCCGCCCGCGCCGCCGACCTCGGCCTGATCAACAAGGTCGTCCCCGCCGACCAGGTCCTCGACGAAGCCGTCGCCCTGGCCGAGCGCATCGCCAAGAACGGTCCGCTCGGCCTCCAGGCCACCAAGCAGCTGGTCCGTACCGCCGCCGTCGACGCCGCGAAGGCCAAGGCGCTCCAGGAGGAGTGGCAGCCCAAGGTCTTCGGCTCCGAGGACGCCATCGAGGGCGCCACCGCCTTCATCGAGAAGCGCGACCCCGTGTGGAGAGGCCGCTAGCCGGCCGGTCGAACCAGCTCGGCGTTCTCCACGTAGCGCATCGCCTCGGCGAACCGCGGGTCGACGGCCCGATCGCCGATCTCCTCGGGGCTCAGGTCGGGACCCCGCTCCTGGAGCCACCAGACGTTGCCGAGCGGGTCGCGGACCCGGCCGACCCGGTCGCCCCAGAAGAGCTCGCTCACCTCGGTGACCACCGACGCGCCGGCCGCGACCGCCTTGCGGCTCGTCGCCTCGGCGTCCACGACGAAGAGCCGCAGGAACGCCGGTGTGTCGCCCCACTCCGGCCGGCCGTCGAACATCATCACGACCGAATCGCCGATGCGGACCTCGGCGTGTCCGATCCCGCCGTCCTCGCGCTCGAGGCGGGCGAGCTCGGTGGCGTCGAACGCCTCGGCGACGAAGTCCAGGAGCCGGACCGTGTCCTCGGAGATGACCCAGGGCGTGACGGTGCCGTAGCCCTCGGGGACGGGATCGCGCTGCGTGCTCATGGCGCGAGCGTCCTCGCCCTTCCGGACAGATCCTGTCCGGAGGCCGGCCGCTACTTGACCAGCGGGTCCCGGGGCAGGCCGAGGATGCGCTCACCGATCTGGTTGCGCTTGATCTCGCTGGTGCCGCCGGCGATGGACAGGGCCCGGTGCATGAGCACCATCATCCCGCTCATGCCACCGGGGCCGTCGAGGAAGGCGCCCTCGGGGCCGGCGGCGCTGGCGAGCATGTAGGCGGCCTCGTGGCCGAGCTCGGAGAGCACCAGCTTGGTGATGGCGCCCTCGGGGGACGGGCCACCGCCGGCGACGGCCCGCATGACCGAGCGCAGGTTCAGGATGGCCAGGGCCTCCTGGGCGCTGATGTAACGGGCCGCCCTCGCCGTCCCACCGAAGACCTTCGAGGCGTTGGCGTCGACGGCGGGCAGCAGGGCGGCGCCGGGGAGCGACATGCCACCGTCGCCGCCGCCGATCGAGACGCTCTCGTTGCCGAGCGTGGCCCGGGCGACCGTCCAGCCGCCGTCGACGGGTCCGACGACCTCCTCGTCGGCGACGAACACGTCGTTGAAGAAGATCTCGTTGAACTCCGACATCCCGGCGATCATGCGCAGTGGCCGGACCTCGACGCCCTCGGCCTCCATGTCGATGACCATGACCGAGATCCCGTCGTGCTTGGGGACGTCGGGGTTGGTGCGCACCGTGGCGAAGCCCCACTTGGACAGGTGGGCGCCGGACGTCCACACCTTCTGGCCGTTGACCAGCCAGCCGCCGTCGACCTTCGTGGCCTTCGTCTTCACGCCGGCGGCGTCGGAGCCGGCGTCGGGTTCGCTGAACAGCTGGCACCAGACCCACTCCTGGCGAAGGGTCGGTGGCACCCAGCGCTGGACCTGGTCGTCGGTGCCGTGCTGGATCAGCGTGAGGATGACCCAGCCGGTGATGCCGTAGGCGGGGCGCTTGACGCCGGCGGCGCCGAACTCCTCCTCGATCACCAGCTGCTCCAGGGCACTCGGCCTCGCGGCCCCAGGGCTTCGGCCAGTGCGGAGCGACGTAGCCGGTCTCGATCATGGCCTCCCGCTGGGCGACGGTGTCGAGGTCCTTCACTCGCTCCACGAAGGTCCGCACCTCGTCCCGAATGGGCTCGGCCTCGGGCGGCAGGTCGACCTCGCGGGTGATGGTCACGCCGTCGCGGACCAGCTCGGCGACGTCGGCGGCCGCAGACTCGACGTCGAGCAACGAGTACAGGGCGGTCGCCCGCCGTAGGTACAGGTGAGCGTCGTGCTCCCAGGTGAAGCCGATGCCGCCGAGGACCTGGATGTTCAGGTTGGCGCACTCGTCAGCCGCCGGCAGGGCGATCGTCGCCGCCATCGCGGCCGCCAGTGAGCGCTCCTCGTCCGACGCCCGGGCCGCGTCCCACACCAGGCAGGTGGCCAGCTCGGTCGACACGAGCATGTTGGCGCAGTGGTGCTTGACCGCCTGGAACATGGCGATCGGGCGCCCGAACTGCTCCCGCTCCTTGGCGTAGGCGGCGGCCATCTCGGTGCACTCGCGGGCGATGCCGACGGCCTCGGCCGAGAGGACGAGCCGGGCGAGGTCCCGCAGCAGGCCTGCGGCGTCCGGGATCACGGTGCACGGGGTGCTCTCGAACGTCACCCGGGCCGATCGCCGCGACGGATCCATGTTCGGCGGGACCTCGACCGACACCCCGTCCGCCGACCGCTCGACCAGCACCACGTCACTCCCCGATCGGGTGACGAGCACGTCGGCCAGCCCCCCACCGAGCAGGACGCCGGCCGAGCCCGACACCCGGCCGTCGGACACCTCGACCGAGTCGCCGGGGCCGACCGCCGCGGCCAGCGAGCCGTCGGCCAGCCCGGTGAGGAACTGCTTCTGCGCGTCCGTGTCGTCGGCCGCCACCAGGACGGCCGACGCGATGACGGTCGGTACGAACGGACCGGGAGCGACGGCTCGGCCGAGCTGTTCGACGACCACGACCAGTTCCTCGAGGCCGAAGCCGGAGCCGCCGTGGTCCTCGGGAACGTGCAGGCCCAGGAAGCCCAGGTCGGCGACCTCCTGCCAGAACGCCGGTCGCTCCTCGGCGTCGGCTTCGAGCAGCGCCCGGTTGGCGCCGAGGGCGTCCCGCTTGGCGAGCAACTCGGCGACGGTGTCGGCGAGGGCCTGGTGGTCGTCGGTCAGGGCGATGGCCATGGCGCCAGTCTCGTGGATGCCAGCAGACCCGGCGAAGTCGCCTCAGGCGTCCTTCAACACCCGGACCCACTCGACCCAGGTCTCGAGGCGTCGCCACAGCAGCTCCCGAGTGCCGGCGAAGTTGTGCATGTGGGCCATGCGGGGACACCGGAACCAGTCCACGGACGGGGAGGACAGGTAGGCGCGAGCCTCGCCGCGGGGGTCGACGAGCACGTCCCGCTCCCCCATCCCGACCAGCACCGGGACACGGATGCCCGCCGCCTCGGCCAACGACGAACCCGGAGCCAGGCACCACAGCGAGGCGGCCACGGGCACCGTGGCCGAGGCCCACGGCGGCACGTCGCCGCTCCGGAACGGGAAGTCGTGCAGGTCCCGCTCGACGACAGCCGGGTCGACGTCGTCCCAGTGGAAGCCCCACGCCATGGCCTCGGGCCCGGCGACGTCGTCCGGGTCGACGGCGGCCAGCGCCGGCCCGTTCGTCCACACTCCGGCGGACGGCGCGACGTCACGCGGCACCCATGGCATGAGGAACCGTGGGTTGCCCGGCGCCATCGGCGGTTCGGTGTGCAACGGGCTGTAGCCCAGGACGGCGATGCCGTCGTAGGCGTGGTGGCGACCCTGCTGGACGATGGTCAGACAGCCACCCATCGACTGGCCGATGCCGATGGTCAGCGGGTCGACGACCGGAGGCAGCCCGTCGACCAGCGTGCCCGCGGCCAACCGGGCCATCACCTCGGCCTCGGCGGCGTGGCTGGCACCCACCAGAGCCGAGAACGTCAGCTGGTCACCGTCGTGGTCGGTCGACGAGTCGCCGACGCCCAGGTGGTCGACGGCGACGAAGACCCAACCCCGGTCCGCGTGCCACGACGCCTGCGCGCCTCGGCCGGGACCCGGGCAGGTCCTCCGTGAAGTAGCGGCGGCCGTAGCCGCCACCGGGCTTGGCGAAGCAGACCACCGGCCGCTCGGGGACGACGTCCGGCACCGTGACCGTGAGCGCCACGGTGGCCGGCTCGCCGAGCCCGGCGGCCTCGGTGACGTCGACCCGGATGTCGACCGACAGCACGGTCCCTACTTCGGCGCGAACCGCTGGCCGGCGTCGAGGCGGATGCAGCCGCCGTTGAGCATCGGCGTCTCGACGATGGCCACGGCCAGCCGCCCGTACTCCTCGGGGCGTCCCATGCGCTTCGGGAACGCGGCGTCCTTCGTCAGGACGTCGGCGAACTCGTCGGGGATCCCCTCGGTGATGCCGGTGCTGAACAGGCTGGGGGCGATGGCGACGGAGCGGATGCCCAGCGAGCCGAGGTCCCGGGCCATGGTCAGCATCATCCCGGCGATGCCGGCCTTGGCCGCGGTGTAGGCGACCTGGCCGATCTGGCCCTCGAAGGCGGCGATCGAGGCGGTGTCGATGATCACGCCCCGCTCGCCGTCCTCGGGCTCGTTGACCGACATGTGCTGGGCCTGCAGCCGGTTCAGGTTGAAGGTGGCGATCAGGTTCAGCTCGATGACCCGCCGGAACTCGTCCAGCGGGTGGGGACCGTCCTTGCTCAGCGTCCGTCGGGCGGTGCCACCGCCGGCGGTGTTCACGGCGATGTGCAGGGCCCCGAGGTCCTCGACGGCGGCGGCCAGCGCGGCCTCGACCCCGTCGTCGTCCATGACGTCCACCGGGTGGAACGTGCCGGCCAGGCCGGCCGCCACCTCCTCGCCCTTCGAGGTGGGCAGGTCGAGGATCGCCACCTTGGCGCCCTTGTCGTGCAGTTGCTCGGCCGCGGCCCGGGCCATGCCCGAGGCCCCGCCCACGATGACGGCACCCTTGCCGTTGATGTCCACGGGTCTCCCTTCGTCGGTCGACCCGAATCATGGCCGCTGAGGTGATCGCGCCCGACCCGGCGAGCGGTGGCTCAGTCGGCGACGTCCTCGTCCCGCTCGGCGGCCCGCTCCTCGGACTCGGCGAGGATCTCCTCGGCCTGCGACCGCGGGTCGTCGCTGCCCGCCGCCTCCTCCTCGGGCAGGAGGGTGGCCCTCCGGGCCACATCCTGTTCGTCCACCTTCGGTTCGTGTTCCGCCATGGGCCGGACCTACCCGTTCGGGAAGGTGTCGACCGCACTCGGCGTTGCAACGCGCCATGGCCAGCGTCGTGTCGGTGAACGTGGGCGAGCAGCGTGACGTCGAGTGGTTCGGGCGCACCGTGCGCACCGCGATCTGGAAGGAACCCGTCGACGGCCGGGTCACCGTCCGTGGCGTCAACCTCGCCGGTGACGACCAGGCGGACCGTCGGGTCCACGGCGGCCCCGACAAGGCGGTCTACGCCTACGCCGTCGAGGACTACGCCTGGTGGGACGAACAGGGCGAGGCCGTCGGCCCAGGCACCTTCGGCGAGAACCTGACCACCGAGGGCATCGACATCAGCGCCGCCCTCGTCGGCGAGCGCTGGCGGGTCGGCACCTGCGTCCTCGAGGTCGTCCAGCCCCGCCAGCCCTGCTTCAAGCTCGGCATCCGCATGGGCAGCGCCGCGTTCAAGGACCGCTTCGCCGCCGCCGAGCGGCCCGGCACCTACCTCCGCATCGTCGAGGAGGGCGACATCGGCGCCGGCGACCCGATCGAGGTCGTCGACCGACCCGACCACTCCCTCACGGTCGTGGACCTCCTGCGCGGCTGATCAGCAGGACCCCCGAGCAGACGCCCACCACTTGGTGCAAGCATGGGCCCGTGCGTCGGTGCCCCAGCTGTGGCCGAGACCTGGCCGACCACGACGCCGAGCTCCGCTTCCGCTACCCCGACCCCATCCTCGAGGTCCCGCCGGACGAGCTCCACCGGAAGGGGTGGGGCGGACACGCCCTGCTCCAGGTCGAAGGCGTGGGCGCGTTCGTCCGGGCGCTGTTCCCGGTCCACCTCACCGGCGGCATCGTCAAGCGCTACGGCGTCTGGCTGGGGGTGTACCCCGCCGCTCTGCACCGGGCCTGGGAGGTCTGGGAGACCGACGAGTACGTCGACCTCGAGTTCGAGGGCATGCTCGCCAACCGCATCCCGCCCTGGGAGGACCGGACCGGACCGGCGTGGTGCCGGGCGATCGTCGAGGACCCCGACGCGCTCCCGACGATCGTCGAGAGCGCCGACCCCGACGTCCAGGAGATCCTCACCACGGAGTGGGCCCACGAGGCCGTGCTCGACGCGATCCTCCGCTGAGGTCGGCTAGCGGCGGATCGGCTCGGAGTGGTCCCAGTCGGCGAGGAAGGCCCGGAGCGCGGTCAGCAGGATGAGGGGCTGGTCGAGCATCGCGTGGTGCCCGGCCTCGGGGAGCTCGATGACCGGGGTGACCCGGCCGAGCTTGTCGTACATGAAGCGGCCGATGTCCTCGGTGACCAGGCCGTTCTCCGAGCGCAGCAGGGCGAGGCGGCAGCGCACGTCCTCCAGGTAGGGCAGGGCGATCGAGCGCATGCCCGTGGCGAACTGCTCGAAGATCCGCCGGTCGAACTTCCACTGCCAGCCGCCGTCGACCGCCTTCAGCGAGCGCCGCCCGGCGTGGTCCATGACGAAGTCGAGGTAGTGGTCCTGCGGCGGCACCGTCCGGTAGTGGGCGAGGGCGTCCTCGACCGTCGCGTACGTCCGGGGCCGCCCGAACGCCTCCTTGAGCCGGTACGCCCCGATCTCCGGGTCGGGCTCCATCACCGGCGAGTCGCACACGATGACCCCCGCGCAGCGCTCCGGGTGCCGAGCCGCCGTGGCGATGCTGACGAACCCGCCCATCGAGTGCCCGATGACCACCGGCGCCCCGTCGATGCCGCCCGCGTCGGCGACGGCCACGACCTCGTCGGTCCACGTGTCGAGCGTGTACACGTCCCGGTGCCCGCTGTCCCCGTGCCCCGACAGGTCGACGGCCACCACCCGGAACTCGCCGGCGAACCGTGCCGCCACGTGGGTCCACCAGTGGGCGTGCGCACCCCCGCCGTGCACGAAGACCAGCCCCCGGGTCCCCGGCCGTCCCCAGGCGAGGAAGTGGATCGGCACCCCGTCGACGTCGACCGTCCCGTCCTCGAACGGGACGGCCAGTGCCTGCCGGAACCAGTCGGGCGCCGATGGGATCGGTTCGATGTCCATCGGCGCCCATCCTGGCCCGACTCAGTCGCGGGCGGCGAGCCAGTCGGCGTAGGTCGGACCGACCAGCCGAGCGTCCGGCCCGGGGAGGTTGGCGCCCGACTCGCGCAGGTGACCCTCGGTGGGATCGCTGACGGCCGACACCTCGAGGCTCCGGCCTTCGTGCTCGATCAGCAGCCCGGCCAGGTCGACCAGCTGCTCCGCCTGCGGCCCGGCGATCTCGAAGAGCTGTCCGCCCTCGGACGGCTGGTCGACCAGGTCGGCGACGGCCTCGGCGAGGGCTCGGGCGGCCACCGGCTGGGTCTGCATCTTCCAGATGTAGGCGACGTCGCCCTGGGTGCCCCACTCGACGAGCTGGGCCACGAACTCGTGGAACTGGGAGGCCCGCACGATGTCCGTGGGGATCGGGCCGGCCTTCGCCGCGGCCTCGTGGACGTTGACGCCGGCCGAGTAGTCCTGGGTGAACTGATCGATCCCGATGATCGACATCACGATCATCCGCTGCACGCCCGCGGCACTCCCGGCGGCGTGCAGGTTCTCGGTCGATGCCGAGAAGAAGGCCGTCGACTCGGCGGCGTCGTTCGACGGGTTGCTGGCGGCGTCGATGATGACCTCGACCCCGTCCAGCGCCTCGGCCAGGCCTTCTCCCGTGACGAGGTCGACCCCGTAGGTGCGTGAGACCTTCACGACGTCGTGGCCGCGCTCCTCCAGGACGTCGACCAGCTGCGAACCGAGTCGCCCGGTGGCCCCGGTCACCGCGATCCTCTTGGTGGTGCTCATCGTCTCTTCCTCCTCTGCCGGTCACACCGGCGATGTCTGGCGGGTCAAGGGGATGACCCGCCAGCGCGAGGAGATGTGACCGATGCCTGAGGATTTCTTGGCGGAACAGTTCGAGCAGCACCGGCCCCGTCTGAAGGGCGTCGCCTACCGCATGCTCGGCTCGACGACGGAGGCCGACGACGCCGTCCAAGAGGCCTGGCTGCGCCTGTCCCGCTCCGATTCGGACGAGATCGAGAACCTCCCGGGCTGGCTGACGACGGTGACCGCCCGCATCTGCCTCAACATGCTGCGTTCGCGGGGCACCCGTCGGGAGGACCCGCTGGACGACGGCTGGGTGCCGGACCCGATCGTCACCCGCGTCGACGACCCGTCGGACGAGGCGGTGGTGGCCGACTCGGTCGGCCTGGCCCTGCTGGTCGTCCTGGAGGTGCTCCCGCCTGCCGAGCGCCTCGCGTTCGTCCTCCACGATCTGTTCGCCGTCCCCTTCGACGAGATCGCCGAGATCGTGGACCGTTCCCCCGAAGCGGCGCGCCAACTCGCCAGTCGTGCCCGTCGCCGGGTGCGGGGCGCCGCGGTCCCGGACCCGGACCTGGCGGCTCAGCGCCGGGTCGTCGACGCCTTCTTCGCCGCCGCCCGGGGTGGCGACATCGAGGGACTCGTCGCCGTCCTGGATCCCGACGTGGTCCTCCGCAGCGACCTCGGTCCCGACCGCCGTCACGTCGTGCGGGGAGCCGAGAAGGTCGCCGCCAACGCCGCGATGTTCGCCACCCCCGAGCGCGTCGAGCGGGCCGTGCTGGTCAACGGTCAGGCCGGCGCGGTCATCGAGGTCGACGGGCGAGCTGTTCTCGATCATGTCCTTCACCGTCAGCGACGGGCGGATCGTCGAGATCGAGGCCCTCGCCGACGCCGAGCGACTGGCGGGTCTGGGGCTCTAGGCCGCCTTCTCCAGGATGTGCACGCCGCAGGCGGAGCCGAGGCCGATGACGTGGGCCAGGCCGACCTTGGCGCCTTCGATCTGGCGGTCGCCGGCCTCGCCGCGGAGGTGGTGGCAGACCTCCCAGATGTTGGCGATGCCGGTGGCGGCGATGGGGTGGCCCTTGGACTCGAGGCCGCCGCTCACGTTCACCGGGGTCGAACCGTCACGCCAGGTGGCGCCGGACTCGAAGAACGGGACGGCCTCGCCCTCCTTGCAGAGCATGAGGTTGTCGTAGTGGACCAGCTCGGCGGTGGCGAAGCAGTCGTGGAGCTCGACGAGGTCCAGGTCCTCGGGGGACACGCCGGCCTGCTCGTAGGCCTGGGTGGCGGCCTTCCGGGTCAGCGTGTTGACGTCGGGGAGGATCTGGCACGCCTCCTCCCACGGGTCCGACGTCAGCACCGACGCGGCGACCTTCACGGCCCGGCGCTTCTGGTCGGGATCCAGGGTCTGGAGCTTGGCGTCGGACACGACGATCGCGGCCGCGGCCCCGTCGCAGTTGGCCGAGCACATGGGCCTCGTGTTCGGGTAGGCGATCATGACGTCGCCCATGATCTCCTCGAGGCTCATCTTCTTCGTGTAGGCCGCCAGCGGGTTCAGCGTCGAGTGGCTGTGGTTCTTCTCGCTGATGCGGGCGAACAGCTCGAAGTCGGCGCCGCCGTACTTGTGGTTGTACTCCATGCCGACCTGGGCGAAGACGCCGGGCATGATCTCGGTCCCGATGCGGCCGTCGACCCCGGCCACGGCGCCGTAGCGGCCCGACGGGGTCCACTCGTCGGCGTCGGCCTTGCGCGACCCACCGGCGAGGAGGCCGGCGCCGGAGAGCTTCTCGACCCCGACCGCCATGCCCATGTCCGTCTCGCCGGCCTTGATGGCCATGATCGCCGTGCGCAGCGCGGTGGCGCCGGTGGCACAGGCGTTGGAGACGTTGAACACCGGGATGCCGGTCTGACCGATCTGCTTCTGCAGCATCTGACCGGTCGGGGCGCTGGCGCCCATGAGGTTGCCGGCGGCCAGCACGCCGATGTCGGCCATGGTCACCCCGGCGTCCTTCAGCGCGGCCAGCGCGGCCTCGGCGGCCAGGTCGATGACGTCGTCATCGGGACGCTTGCCGAACTTGGTCATGTGGATCCCCAGGATCCAGACATCTCCGCTGGCCATCAGGCTGCTCCTTCCAGGGGCTCGAACGCGAAGTTCACCGCTTCGGTGCCGGCGGTGTCCTCACCGACAGGAACCGTGGTGAGCCGCACCTTCATCCCGAGCTGCACGTGCTCGGGGTCGGGTTCGATGTTGACGACGTTGCCGCGCACCGTGGTGCCGTCGCAGTCGATGATCCCGGCGACGAAGGGCACGTCGATCCCCGGGGCGGCGAAGGCCACGATCGTGAACGACCGCAGCTCGCCCTCCGTGGCCACGTCGGCCTTTCGGAAGTCGGTGCCGGAGCACGAGGCACAGGCGTTGCGACGGTCGAAGAACCGGGCGCCACAGTTGGTGCACTCGTTGGCGACCAGGTGGGGCTCGGGTTCGAGGGCCAGGTAGTCGACGAAGGGGATTTTTCCGCTCACGGCGCGCAGTCTCGCGCGTCCGTACGCTTGGTCCCGAATGGGCCACGACCACTCGCACAGCCACGGAGCGGGTGCGCTGCGGGCCGGTGCCCGGCACCAGCGGCGCCTGGCGATCTCGTTCGTGCTGATCGCGGTGTTCTTCGTGGTCGAGGTCGTCGTCGGGTTCTGGACCAACAGCCTGGCCCTGCTGTCCGACGCCGGGCACATGTTCACCGACGTCCTCGGCCTGGGCATGGCGCTGGCCGCCGTCCAGCTCGCCTCCCGGGCTGAGCTGCGGGGCTCGGACATCCGCAACACGTTCGGCCTCTACCGGCTGGAGATCCTGGCCGCCTTCGTCAACGCCCTGCTCCTCTTCGGCGTGGCCGTCTGGGTCATCGTCGAGGCCGTCCTCCGCTTCGGCGACCCGCCCGACGTCGACACCGGGCCGATGCTGGTTGTCGCCGCGCTGGGGCTGGTGGTGAACCTCGTCGTCTTCGCCCTCCTCCGGGAGGGGGCGAAGGAGAGCATCAACGTCGAGGGCGCCTACCTCGAGGTGCTGTCCGACACGCTCGGGTCGGTCGCCGTCCTGGTGGCCGGGGGGTTGCTGGTCGTCACGGACTGGGGTTGGGTCGACCCCGCCTTCGGCGCCGCCATCGGCATCTTCATCCTCCCTCGCACCTGGTCCCTCGGGAAGCGGGCCGGTCGCATCCTGATCCAGGCGGCCCCGGAGGACCTCGACCTCGACGCCCTCACCGCCGACCTGTCGAGCATCGAGGGGATCGTGGACGTCCACGACCTCCACGTGTGGACGCTGACCTCCGGGATGGACGTGGCGTCCGCCCACCTCATGACCGAGGTCGGCGTCGACCACCACGGCGTACTCGACCAGGCCCGCATCCTGCTGGCCGAGCGCCACGGCATCGCCCACGCCACCGTCCAGGTCGAGCCTGCGGACCACGAGGGGTGCCACGAGGTGGACTGGTAGGGCCGACCGGGCAGGATGGTCGGGTGCTGATCTACGCGGAGCCCCCGAGTCCCCATGCGGCGGCCACCCCGCTCCTGGGCGCGCCTGCGTCGATCCACGCGCTGGCCGGCTGACGGCGCCCAGACCCTGACGGCGCTCGCCGTCAACAGCACCACCAGCCTCGTCGCCGGCGTCACCCTCGGGGCGCTGACCGACACGTTCACCCGGCTCCCCGGCCTGCTCGTGCTGGTCCCCGCCGCCATCGGTCTGCGAGGCAACGTCTTCTCGGCGCTCGGCAGTCGCCTCAGCACCGCGGTGCACAGCGGCGAGCTCACCCTGACCCGTCGACGGGGCACCGTCCTGGTCGAGAACGTCATAGGCGCCCTGCTCCTGACCTCGGGCCTGTCGCTGGCGTTGGCCCTCGGGGCTTGGCTCCTCGCCCGGGCGGTCCTCGCCGGGAACCCCATCGCGCTGGTCGACCTGGCCACCATCTCGATCGCCGGCGGCCTGCTGGCCTCGGTGGTCGTGCTGGCGGTGACGCTCGGGCTGGCCGGCATGGCGGCCCGGCGCGGGTGGGACCTCGACAACCTCGTCGCCCCCGTCGTGTCGACGCTCGGCGACGTGCTGACCCTCCCGGCCCTGTGGCTGGCCACTCACCTGATCGGCCGGGGCACTGTTGTCGAGGTCTTCGGCTGGCTCCTCGTCTTGGCGACGATCGCCGTCAGCCTCTACGGCCTGCTCACACGGCGCGAGCTGCTGCGGACCGTGTGCCGCCAGTCCTGGCCGGTGCTGGTCGGCGCCGGGGCGCTGTCGCTCGTGGCCGGCCTGGTCATGGAAGGCCGGCTCGAGGAGCTGGTCGACGCCCCGGCGCTGCTGATCCTGGTGCCCGCCTTCGTCAGCAGCGCCGGCGCGTTGGGCGGCGTGCTGTCGGCCCGGGTCGGCACCGGGCTCCACCTCGGCACGCGGCGAGCCGGCCCGGTCCCCGACCGGGCCACGCGGGAGGACCTGGCGACCATCGCCGCACTGGCGGTGCCGGTGATGGTCTACAACGCGGTCGGCGCCCGGGCCGTCGCCGGGCTGGTGGGGCCCGCGGCGCCCGCACTACCGGGCCTGCTGGCGACGACGCTCGTCGCCGGAGCCGGCGTCGTGGCCTTCGCCTTCACCGTCGCGTACGTGAGTGGGGTCGGCGCCTTCCGCCTGCGCCTGGACCCCGACACCTACGGGATCCCGGTGGTCACCTCGTCGGTCGACCTCGTGGGCGTCGCCCTCCTGACCACGGTGGCCGTCGCGTTGGGCGTCGTCGCCTGATCAGCCCAGCGTCGCCTCGGTGACCGGGACGGCCCGCGGCACGGTGGTGGTGGTGACCACCTCCGGCTCGTCGGGCTCGGACCAGGCCTCGTACGTGGCGGTGCCGACGACCAGGCCGACGACGATGGCCACCGCCTGCAGGCCGACCAGGGTCACCCGGACCCAGGTCGGGTACCGCCCCCGCCGCTCGTCCGGGTCCATCAACCGCCCCCCAGCACCTGTTGCTTGGCGTCGGCGAACTCGGCGTCGGACAGGTCACCGCTGCGGTGGAGCCGGGACAGCCGGTCGAGGCTCTCCGCCAGGTCCGGGTCGCCCGAGTCGTCGGCCGTGACGAAGGTGACGGGGACCATCGGTGCCGCGTGGGGGACGGAGAGGTCGCGGCGGTCGGCGGGCACCGGCTCCGGCCGGCCGTCGCCGAGGAGCAGGCCCGTCAGCGTGCCCCGCTCCGCGGAGACGACGATGAACAGCGGGGCCGCGGCCATGAGCAGGAACAGCACGCCGCAGAGCCAGAAGCCCCAGGCGTCGGTCGAGTCGACGGCGGCCCGGATGAACTGGTAGCCGAGCGAGCCGAACAGGGCGGGCCAGGCGAAGACGACCAGCGACGGGCTGCCCGCCGGCCGGCGGAAGGCGTAGTAGGCCAGGCCGCCGAGCCCGAGGAAGATCCCCACCGGTGCCATCCAGGCGCCCTGCGGGCAGGGGGTGGCCACCTCGTACGGACCGCCGCTGGCGCACGAGCCACCGACGTCCATGACCGCGCTGGCGACGCGGTTCAACCACACGAGTCCGACCACGACCAGCGCGAGCCCGAGCGCGGCCTGGGTGCCCCTCCAGACGACCCGTCCAATCGTCACTCGGCGTGACACTAGTCACCGCCTTCGGGCCCCAGAACCACCCGCGCGTGACGATCGCGTCAAGATTTCGGTGGCACCTCGACCGCCGTCATGTCCTCGGCGACGACGATCCGGCCGTCGAAGTGCTCGGCCGCCTCGGCCGCCCATTCGTCCTCCGTCCCGGGCGCCGGGCCGGGGATCAGGTGGGTCAGGACGAGAGTGCCGACGCCCGCCCGGGCAGCCGTCTGCCCGGCCTGAGGGAGGTCCGAGTGGTAGTCGAGGATGTCCTGGAAGCGGGGCACGGGGATGGCCTCGACCAGCGATCGCCGGCACACGGTCTGCACGTAGACGTCGGCGCCGGCACACAGCCGGTCGAGCCCCTCGCAGGGCACCGTGTCCCCCGCGCAGACGATCGAGTGGCCGTCGTGCTCGAAGCGGAAGCCGACGGTCGGGTGCACGGGCTTGTGGTCGGTCGGGGCGGCGAGCACCCGCACGCCCCCCACCTCGTAGGCCACGCCGTCGCTGACCTCGGTGACCCGCACGTCGGGCGACCACGTCAGGTCGTCGTGGTGGGCGATCCGGTAGCCGACGTCGTCGTGGAGCATCGCCAGCGTGGCGTCGACGAAGGCCTGCGTCCCCGGTGGGCCGACGACCAGCAGGGGCGTGGGGGCGAAGGAGCCGATCCAGTGCGTCGTCACCACGTCGTTGAAGTCGTTCACGTGGTCGGAGTGGAGGTGGGTCAGGAAGACGGCGGTGACCTGGCCCATGCCGACCCCGGCGGCGGCCAGCCGCATCAGCACCCCCCGACCGCAGTCGACCAGCAGCGACTGGCCCGCCGCCTCGACCAGGGACGCCGCCCCCGCCCGCGCCGGATCCGGCAGCGGGTTGCCCGTCCCCAACGTCGTGACCTTCATGGCGGGCAGCCTCGCGCACCATGATGGGGACGTGGGCAGGGTCGAAGCGGTGCTGTGGGACGTCGGCGGGGTCTTCCTCCCCTCGCCCTTCAGCCGCATCCGGGGGGCGGGATCCGAGCACGGCATCGACGGCGAGACGCTGCTGGAGCTGACGTTCGGGCCGTACCACGAGGACACCGACCACCCCTGGCACCAGCTGGAGCGGGGCGAGTGCACCCTCGACGAGTGCAACGCGCTGCTGCTCGCCGCCGCCAAGGCCCGGGGCTACGACATCGACCCCCTGGCGGTGCTGATGTCGATGGGCACCGGCGGGCTCAGCCTCGTGCGCGACGACGTGCTCGAGGTCGCGCAGCGGATCCGCCAGAGCGACGTGCGCACCGCCATCATCACCAACAACGCGGTCGAGTTCCGGGAGGGCTGGAAGAGCCTGTTCGACGTCGACGCCGTCGTGGAGCTGGTCATCGACTCGTCCGAGGTCGGGGTGCGCAAGCCCGACCCGGCCATCTTCCACCTGACCCTCGAACGGCTCGGTGGGATCGCCCCCGAAGCGGCCGTCTTCCTGGACGACGCCCCCGGCAACATCGTCGCCGCCGAGGCCATCGGCATCCACGCCATCCTCGTCGACGACGATCCGGCGGCCGCCCTCCAGGAGCTGGAAGAGGCCCTCGCCGCCTGAACATCGTTGGAGGAAATAGCCCACCGGATCGGTGGGCTATTTCCTCCAACCGATTTCAGCTGGTGATCGGGAGGGAGTCGAGGCCGCGCAGGGTGATGCGGCCGTTGGGGACGGGGTCGCCGGCCTGTTCCAGGTCGGGGAAGCGGCGGATCACCGAGCTCATCGCCACCTGGCCCTCGAGGCGGGCCAGCGCGGCACCCAGGCAGAAGTGGATGCCGGAGCCGAACGAGACGTGCTGGCCGGCGTCGGCCCGGCCGACGTCCAACTCGTCGGCGGTGGGGCCCCACTTGGCCGGGTCCCGGTTGGCCGACCCGAGGTGGGTCATGACCAGCGTCCCCTTGGGGAGCGTCTGGCCGTGCAGCTGCAGCTCGCCCATGGCGATGCGGCGGGACATCTGCACCGGGGCGTCGTAGCGGAGGCACTCGTCGACAGCGGTGGCGTCCAGCGATGGATCGTCCCGCCAGCGCTGCCTCTGGTCGGGGTTGGCCAGCAGCGCCTTCAACCCGTTGCCGATGAGGTTGACCGTCGTCTCGTGGCCGGCGATGAACAGGAGCACGATCTGGTCCTGCAGCTCGTCGGCGCTGAGGGTGTCACCGTCCTCCTCGGCCTGGACCAGCCCGGTCAGCACGTCGTCGGCCGGGTTCGCCCGCTTCCAGGCGATCGCGTCCTCGAGGTACGCCCGCATGCCGTCGCTGGCCTCGAACGCCGCCCGCATGTCCTCCTCGCTGACGATCGGGTCGAGCGTCTTGGTCAGCGCGTGCGACCACTCCCGAATGGCGGCCCGGTCACCCTCGGGCATGCCCAGCAGCTCGCTGATGACCTGGAACGGCAGCGGGAACGCCAGCTCGTCGACCACGTCCCACGTGCCGGTGCCGGCGACGCGGTCGAGCACCTCGTCGACCAGCTCCTGGATGCGGGGACGCAGCGCCTCGATCCGGCGCACGGTGAACGCCTTCGACACCAGCTTGCGGATGCGGGTGTGGTCCGGCGGGTCGAGGCTCAGGATCGCCCGGTCGCCCCGGGTGCGCTCCTCGCCGCCGTACTCCTCGAGCAGGTCGGCGAACATCTGCTCCCGCAGCTCGTTCAGCCCACCCTCGACGTTGGCGTCGGACACGGACGTGTTGGGGTTGCGGAGGAGCTCGAAGACGTCCTGGTACTCGAACAACATCCACAGCCCGAGCGGGCTCTGGTGCACCGGCTCCGTCTCCCGCAGCTTGGCCAGGAACGGGTACGGGTCCGCGATGTAGTCCGGGTCCAGGGGGTTGAAGAAGGCAGGCGCGACGTCGGTCACGCCCAAACGGTACGCCGTACGCTCCCCGACGTGTCCGACGCGCCCCCCTGCGACGCCGCGCTCGTCGACCAGGCGGTGGCCCTGGCCCGCATGGCGGGCGAGTCGACCCTGCCGTACTTCCGCTCGGTCGAGCTCGAGGTGGAGCACAAGGACGACGACACGCCGGTCACCGTGGCCGACCGCTACGCCGAAGCGCTGCTGCGCAAGGAGCTGACCGCCCTCTTCCCCGACGACGCCATCATCGGCGAGGAGGAGGACGACAAGCCGGGCACCTCAGGGCGGACCTGGATCATCGACCCCATCGACGGCACGAAGGCGTTCACCCACGGGGTGCCCCTCTACAGCACGCTGCTGGCCGCCACCGACGAGCACGGCCCGCTGCTGGGCGTGATCTGCCTGCCCGCCCTACCGGAGACCGTGTGGGCCGGTCGCGGCCTGGGCTGCTTCCTGGACGGTCAGCCCTGTCACGTGAGCGGGCACGACAGCACGGTGGGCGCTTACGTCACGGCCAGCGCGATCCGGAACTGGCCGGTCGGCGCGCTCGACGCCACCCACGAGGCCGGCTCCTTCGTGCGCACGTGGGGCGACGGCTATGGCTACGCGCTGGTGGCCACCGGCCGGGTCGAGGCCATGGTCGACCACCAGGCGGCGGTCTGGGACGTGGCCCCGATGCCGGTGATCATCGGGGAGGCCGGTGGGCGCTTCACCGACCTAGGGGGCGAGTCGACGGCGACCGGGGGCAGCGGCCTGGCCACCAACGGGCACCTCCACGACCAGTTGCTGGCCCTGCTCGCACCGACCTGACGTGGATCCGACCGGCCTGACGGCGGCCGAGGTCGAGGACCGGCGGGCCCGGGGGCTGGGCAACGACCTGCCCCCGACCAACACCCGCACCGTCGGCCAGATCCTGCGGGCGAACCTGATCACCCGCTTCAACCTGCTGCTGGGGAGCCTGCTCGTCGTCATCCTGATCGTCGGCCCGCTGAACGACGCGCTGTTCGGCGGCGTGCTGATCGCCAATGCCCTCATCGGCATCGTCCAGGAGGTCCGGGCCAAGAAGACGCTCGACCGGCTGACGATCCTCTCGGCCCCCCAGGCCCGCGTGCGGCGGGACGGCGTCGAGCAGGAGGTGGCGGTGAGCGAGGTCGTGCTCGACGACGTCCTGGAGCTCCAGCCCGGCGACCAAGTCGTCGTCGACGGCAAGGTCCTCGAGGCGGCCGGTCTCGAGGTCGACGAATCGCTGCTAACCGGAGAGTCCGACCCCGTGCTGAAGGCGCCGGACGACGAGGTGCTGTCCGGCAGCTTCGTCGCCGCAGGCGGGGGCTACGTGCGGGCGACCCGGGTCGGCCGCGACGCCTACGCCGTGCAACTGGCCGAGGACGCCCGCCGCTTCACGCTGGCCACCAGCGAGCTGCGCACCGGCATCGACGACATCATCCGACTGGTCTCCTACGCGATGGTCCCGACCGCCGTCCTGCTGCTCTGGAGCCAGCTGCGCTCGCACGACTCATGGGAGGAGGCGGCGGCGGGCACGGTCGCCGGCGTGGTGGCCATGGTCCCCGAGGGCCTCGTCCTGCTGACGAGCATGGCCTTCGCCGCGGGTGTGGTCCGCCTGGGCCGCCGCAACGCGCTCGTGCAGGAGCTGCCCGCCGTCGAGACCCTGGCCCGGGTCGACGTGTTGTGCCTGGACAAGACCGGGACCATCACCCAGGGCGACATCAGCCTGGTTGGGCTGGAACCGCTCGGGCACCACGACGAGGACGAGGCCCGCGGCGCGCTCGTCGTGCTGGCCGGTGCCGAAGCGAACCCCAACGCCACGCTGCGAGCGGTCGCCGCCGTCGTGGAGACCACCGCCACCGAGCCGCACCCCTGCCAGGTCGTCGTCCCCTTCTCGTCCGCCCGCAAGTGGAGCGGGGTGACGACGGCCGACGGCACGACGTGGCTGCTCGGTGCCCCCGAGGTCCTGGCCGACGGGGCCGGCCTCGACGAGCGCATCGCCACCCACGCCGAGTGCGGCCGGCGCGTCGTGCTCCTCGCTCACTCCGACGTTCTGTTGACCGAAGATCGACTGCCTCCCAAGGTCGAGCCCGTGGCGCTGGTGGTGCTGGCCGACCAAACCCGACCCGACGCCGCCGCCACCCTGGCCTACTTCACCGCCCAGGGAGTCACCCTCAAGGTCATCTCCGGCGACAACCCGGTGACCGTCGCCGCCGTCGCCCGCGAGGCCGGTCTGCCCGGCGCCGACCGGGCCATGGACGCCCGCCACCTGCCCGACGACGAGGAGGGGCTGCGGGCCGCCCTCGAGGAGCACGCCGTGTTCGGGCGGGTCCAGCCCCAGCAGAAGCGGGACATGGTCCGGGCCCTGCAGTCGGCCGGGCACACGGTGGCCATGACCGGCGATGGCGTGAACGACGTGCTCGCCCTGAAGGACGCCGACATGGGCATCGCCATGGGCTCGGGGTCGTCGGCCTCCCGGGCCGCGGCGCAGTTGGTGCTGCTCGACGGCTCGTTCGCCACCCTCCCCGCCGTCGTCGCCGAGGGCCGGCGGGTCATCAACAACATCGAGCGGGTGGCGAACCTCTTCCTGGTCAAGACCACGTACTCGATGCTCCTGGCACTTGCCGTCGGCGTCGCCCACGTGCCGTTCCCGTTCCTCCCCCGGCACCTGACCCTGGTCGGCAGCCTGACCATCGGCATCCCCGCCTTCTTCCTGGCCCTGGCCCCCAACGACCGCCTGGCCGTCCCCGGCTTCGTGTCCCGCGTGCTCCACTTCGCCGTCCCCGCCGGGGCGCTGGCAGCGGTCGTCACCTTCACCGGCTACGCCCTGGCCCGGGGCCCCTTCGACCAGACCCTCGACGAGGCTCGCACGACCGCCGCCCTGGTCCTGGTCTCGGTCGGCCTGGTCGTGCTCGTCCGACTGGCCCAGCCCCTGACCGCGTGGCGCCTCATGCTCGTGGCGTCGATGATCGGGCTCTTCGTGCTGGCCCTGGTGCTGCCGGTCGCGCGGGAGTTCTTCGCCCTGGAGCTCCCCTCGGCCGAGACCCTGCTGGCCGTCGTCGGCCTGGTCGTCGCCTTCGACCTGGCGTGGCGCGTCACCCGCCACTGGGTGAAGGCCCTCCGCCTCGACGGCAGCTCCTGAACCCCCGCTACCGGTACTCAGGATTTGGGAAGTCGAAGCGGCAGCCGGCGTCCCACTCGGAGCGCTGGTTGCCGTGGACGGGGATGCCGCCCTGGTCCTTCAGCATCCGGGCCACGTGCATGAGGTTCCAGGTCATGAACGTGGTGTTCCGGTTCGTGAAGTCGTTCTGGGGACCACCCGAGCCCTCGTCCAGGTAGCTGGGGCCGGGGCCGGCCTCGCCGATCCAGCCGGCGTCGGCCTGGGGCGGGATCGTGAACCCGATGTGCTGCAGCGAGTACAGGATGTTCATGGCGCAGTGCTTCACGCCGTCCTCGTTGCCGGTGACGAGGCACCCGGCCACTCGCCCGTAGTACCGGTACTGCCCGTGCTCGTTGAGCACGTGGCTGTTCCCGTAGAGCCGCTCGATGATCTGCGTGCACACCGAGGACTTCTCCCCCAACCAGATCGGGGTGCAGAGGACCAGGATGTCGGCGGCGACGACCTTGTCGAAGATCGGCGGCCAGTCGTCGCGCTCCCACCCGTGCTCGGTCATGTCGGGCCACACGCCGGGGGCGATGTCGTGGTCCAGCGCCCGGATCATCTCGGTCTCGACGCCGTTGGCCTCGAGGATCTCCATGGAGCGCCGGGCCAGGCCCTCGGTGTTGGACACCTCCGGGGAGCGCTTCAGCGTGCAGTTGATGAACAGGGCCTTGAGGTCGCCGTAGTCGGTCACGGGTCGTGCTGTCCCCTCACGAGCGGGATCGTTACGCGAGCAGCGCCCGTCCCGTCCCGAAGAAGGTCAGCACCTCGTCGACCGTCGGGATCTCCTCGAGGACGAGGCCGGCACCGAACGGTTCGTTCCAGAAGTCGCCCTCGGGGGGCGGCAGGTTCCACGGCCCCACGTAGACGTACGGGTGGTCGTGGTGCTCGTCACCGAGGGAGAGCCCGTAGTTGACCTCGCCGAAGTGGGTGGCCAGGTCGAAGTGCTCCGACCAGAACTGGATCTCAGCCGGCTCGTCCTCGACGTAGTGGGCGGTGAGGATGACGAGGGCGGCGTAGCCGATGGCGGTGACCTCGGCCAGGAAGGCGGCGGCGTCCGCGTCGACCGAGAGCGGCTCGTCGATGTCGGGCATCGGCCCCGGGGTGTAGCCGCAGTCGCCGGTCAGGCCGGGCTCGACGTCGACCAGCTTCCCCGCGTCCCGCAGCGTCGTGATGGGCGCTCGGTCCTCGATGGTGCCGCCCTTCAGGTCGTCGTCGCGGACGATCACCTCGGTGCCGACGAGCATGACCCGTCGCTCGACGGCAGCGCCGTCGCGGATGTGGAGGTAGTTCTGGGTGGCGACGCCGCCGGTGAACTGGCGGAGGCCGATGCGGTGGCGCCCCTTGAACAGGGCGGCGGCGAGGACGTGCTCGCCCACGGCGTGGAGCGACCGGCGGGTGGCGCCCAGCACCTGCGGGTCGATTCGCATCGCCGCAAGGTACGACGTGTAACGGCAGCGGCGCTCGTGAGACCGTTTCCCCATGCCCGAGACGCACTGGTACAAGGTGGCCGAGGTCGACGACCTCCCCGACGGCCGGGTCACCACGGTCCAGGCCGGCCGGCGGTCGATCTGCCTGACCCACTGCGACGACCGCTTCGGGGCCCTCGACAACCACTGCCCGCACCAGGGCGGACCGCTGGGCGAGGGCTCGATCGAGAAGGGCTGGCTGCGCTGCCCGTGGCACGGCTACGACTACGACCCGCTCACCGGTCAGCCGCCGCCCGGGTTCCGCGACGCGCCCGAGGCCTTCCCGCTCGAGGTCCGCGCCGACGGCATCTACGTCGAGGTCCGCCGACGAGCCCGAGCACGTCCGCACGGTCGTCCGACGTCATGGTCGAGACGATGGTCAACTGGGGCGTCGACCCACGTGTTCGGGATGGTCGGGCACTCCAACCTCGGCTTCGCCGAGGCCATGCGCCGCCAGGAGGAGGCCGGGCAACCTCACCTTCATCGGCATCCGCCACGAGGGCGCGGCCGCGTTCGCCGCGTCGGCGTACGGGAAGCTGACCGGACGGCCGGCGGCCTGCTTCGCCATCGCCGGCCCGGGTTCGACCAACCTGCTCACCGGGCTCTACGACGCCAAGGTCGACCGGGCCCCGGTCCTGGCCATCTCCGGGCAGGTGCCGTCGAAGGTGCTCGGGCGCGGGCGCCTTCCAGGACCTCGACCTCACCGGCGCCTTCGCCGACGTCGCCGGCGTACTCGACGACCGTCCTGCCCGACTCCGACCACGCCGAGCTGACGACCCTCGCCCTGAAGCACGCGCGTGCGTCGAGCGGCAGGTCGCGCACCTCGTGCTGCCCGACGAGGTCCAGGTCCATGCCGGCCGCCGACGCGGTCGCCGGCGCCCCCGTCGGGCCGTGTCGCCGACCGGGCCGATCGCCCCGCCCGCCGACGCCCTGGTCGAGGCCGTCGCCCTGCTCGGCCGGGGCCCGCCGGCCGGTGATCGTCGTCGGCCACGGCGCCCGCTTCGACATGGACGACGTCGCTGGCGCTGGCCGAGCGCGCTCGACGCCCCCGTGCTGACCACGTTCAAGGCCAAGGGCCAGGTCTCGGACCACCACCCGCTCGGCGTGCGGCGTGCTCGGCCGCAGCGGCACGCCGGTCGCCAGCTGGATGATGAACGAGTCCGACCTGCTGCTGGTGTTCGGCGCGTCGTTCTCGAACCACACCGGGATCGCCGACTACAAGCCGATCATCCAGGTCGACTTCGACCCCATGGCGCTCGGGTCGCTTCCACCCCGTCACCGTCGGCCGTGCTCGGGCGACGTCGGGCGTCACCGCCCGCGCCGCTCGCCGAACGGGTCGAGCCGTCGGACCGAGCGGGAGTCGACCAGCGGGCCGACGTGGCCGAGCGGTGGGCGATCTGGCGGGCGGAGAAGGAGCGCCGCGCTGGCCGACGACCGCGGGCCGGGCGTCAGCTCGGCGGCCGTGTTCGCGGCGATGAACCGCCACGTGCCCGACGACGCCGTCATCGCCGTCGACGTCGGCAACAACGCCTACTCGTTCGGCCGCTACTTCGAGTGCACCGAGCAGTCGGTGCTGATGTCGGGCTACCTCGGCTCGATCGGCTTCGGCTTCCCGGCCGCGATGGGGGCGTGGGCGGCGGCGCCCGACCGGCCGATCGTGGCCGTCACCGGCGACGGCGGCTTCGGGCAGTACCTGGCCGAGCTCACCACCGCGGTCAAGTACGGCATGGACATCACCCACGTCCTGCTCAACAACGCGTCGCTGGGCAAGATCTCCAAGGAGCAGCGGGCCGTGCGACTACGCCGTCTGGCAGACCTCGCTGCACAACCCGGACTTCGCCGCCTACGCCGAGCTCTGCGGTGCGTTCGGGCGTGCGGGTCACCGACCCGGCCGACCTCGACGCGGCGATCGCGCGACGCGCTGGCCCACGACGGACCGGCGTTGGTCGAGGTCGTGACCGACCCGGACCTGGTCTGACCCGTGCCCCCGGCCCACCACCCCCCGTTCTGGGACCAGCCCACGGTCACCCAGAGCCGGATCCAGTACCCAGAACGAGGCATCGGGGGGTGGTGGGGTGCCTGAGGTCTCGTTCACCGACTTGGCGATCGTGCTGGCCATCGCCTTCGTCACCCCGATCGTGCTCGGGCTGCTCCCTCGCAGCCCGGTGCCGTCCGTGGTGGTGGAGGTCGTGTTGGGGATCATCGCCGGGCCGGCGGTCCTCGGGTGGGTCGAGGCCGACGAAGTCGTCCGCATCGTCGCCGTCGTCGGGCTGGCCTTCCTGCTCTTCCTGGCCGGGCTGGAGCTGGACCTGCGCGCCCTCCGAGGCCGGGTGCTGCACCTGGGCCTCGTCGGGTTCGGGCTGTCGATCCTGCTGGCAGGCGTCGTCGGGCTCGTCCTCGACGCCGCCGGCCTGGTCGACGACCCCCTCTTGGCCGCCGTCGTGCTGACCGCCACCTCGCTCGGCCTGGTCATCGGTGTCCTGAAAGAGACCGGCCAGACGGCCACGCCGCTGGGCCAGCTGATCATCGCCGGCGCCTCCATCGGTGACGTGGCCGCCATCGTCCTGCTGTCGGTCCTGTTCTCGTCGGACGGCTCCGGCACGGGTGCCCAGATCGCGCTCCTGCTCGAGTACGTCGTGCTGGTGGGGGCGATCGGCGCGGCCATCGCCCTCGCCGGGCGCTCTGCCGGCCTGGGCGCCGTGCTGGTCCGACTCCAGGACACGACCGCCGAGATCCGGGTCCGGGGCGCCGTCCTGCTCGTCGTCGTCCTCGTCGTGCTGGCCGAGCGCTTCGGGCTGGAGACGATCCTCGGCGCCTTCCTGGCGGGGGCGGTGGTCGGGGTCGTCGACCGGGACGAAGCGATGACCCATCCGCTGTTCAAGGTCAAGCTGGAGGCGATCGGCTTCGGCTTCCTCGTCCCGGTGTTCTTCGTGACCAGCGGCGTGACCTTTGACCTCGACGCCCTTCTCGACGACCCGTCGACCCTCGCGTTGGTGCCGGTCTTCCTGGCCTGCCTGCTGATCGTCCGTGGCGTCCCCGCCGTCGTCTACCGGCCCCTCACCGGCACGACCGGCGCCGTGGCGGCGGGCCTCCTCCAGGCCACCTCCCTGCCGTTCATCGTGGCCGCCACGATGATCGGGGTGGAGCTGGGGTCCATCGACCCCGGAACCGCTGCCGCCTTCGTCGCCGCCGGGCTCCTCTCCGCGATCGCCTTCCCCGCCGTCGCCACGTCGCTGCTCCGGCGCGATCCGGCGACGGCCCCGCAGCCCGTGGCGGCACGATGACCGGCAGACCACGGCCCGGATGGGCCACGATGCGCCTCGGTGTCCACCACCCTCGACTTCAGCGACGACCACCTCCTGGTCGACGCCCTGCGGCGTCGTGACGAGGCGGCCTTCGTCTGGTTGCTCGATCAGTACGACGCGTCCCTGCGCCGGGTGGCGGTCGGTTTCGTGCGCACCCCGTCGGTGGCCGACGAGGTCGTGCAGGAGACCTGGCTGGCGGTCATCACCGGCATCGACCGCTTCGAGATGCGCTCGACGGTCAAGACCTGGGTGTTCCGGATCCTCATGAACCAGGCCCGCACCCGTGGCGTGCGCGAGCACCGAACCGTGCCGGTGGCCTACCTCGTGGACGGGGACGGTCCGTCCTTCGACCCGCTGCGCTTCCGCGGCCGCCTCAGCCCGTCTCCCGGCCACTGGATCGCCGGCGAGGGTCCGGCCCCGTGGGAGGAGCAGCCGGCGGCCCGCCTCGAGGCGGCCGAGACCATGGCCGTCGTACGCGCCGCCATCGCCGACCTCCCCGAGCGCCAGCGCACGGTGATCTCCCTGCGGGACGTCGACGGGTGGACGGCCGCCGAGGTGTGCGACCTGCTGGAGGTGTCCGAAGCCAACCAGCGGGTCCTCCTCCACCGAGCCAGAGCCCGGGTGCGCCAGGCCCTGGAGGACGAGTTCGCGGCGGTGTCGACGTGAATCGGCGCGAGCGGAAGCTGAACACGGTCCGCTGCCGGGACCTGGTCGAGGAGATCACCGACTACCTCGACGGCGGCCTGCCCGACGTCCGGCGCGACGCCATCGAACGCCACCTGGACGGCTGCGAGGACTGCGCCCGTGCCCTCGAGCAGTGGCGCGAGGTCATCCGCCTGACGGGCCGACTCGGCGAGGGCGAGGTCGACGGTCTCGACCCGAGCACCCGTGACGACCTGGTGGCCGCCTTCCGGGCCCAGCCGCCCGCGACAGACTGAGCCAATGCTCGACCACGACCGGATCATCGCTGCGGAGGCCGAGGGCATCGCCGTCGCGGGCGAGGCCACCTCCCACGTCGCTTCGGTCCACGGCACCGACTGGGACCTCGCCGAACTCCTCGACCACGTCGGGCGCCTGACCTGGTACTGGGCGGGCCGCACCCGCAAGGCCGGCGGCGGGGACTTCTACGACACCGACCGCCCCGACGACGTGACGGCGTCGGACTGGATCCGTCGGGGCTCGACGACGATGCGCGAGCAGCTCGCCGCCGCGGCGCCCGAGGCCGAGATCAAGACCTGGGCCGGTCTGCAGCCTCCGTCGTGGCTGCTGCGGCGCATGACCCACGAGCTGGCGGTCCACCGCTGGGACGCCGAGGCGGCGGGCGGTGACCCCCAGCCCCTGGACGCCGCCGTCGCCGAGGACGGCATCGACGAGCTCCTGCAGGAGTTCGTCCCCGCTGCCGACCTCGGCCGGGTCGGCGGGACCCTGCACCTGCACGCAACCGACGGTGACGGCGAGTGGTTCATCGAGACGGTCGACGGCCTGGCCTGGTCCCGGGCTCACGAGAAGGGCGATGTCGCCGTGCGGGGCAGGACGTCCGACCTGCTCCTCTTCCTGTGGGGCCGTGCCGGCCTCGACGACGTCGAAGTCCTGGGCGACGAGGCGGTCCTGGCCCGGTGGCGGGAGGCGACGAGGTTCTAGACGCGACCGGGCCCCCGGTCAGGAGGACCGAGGGCCCGGAGGGTCTCGCGGAGCTGAGCCGAGCTCAGCTCAAGGCTTGCACGACGCGGGCGTGGCCCTCGTGGTGGAGGGCGGCGACGTCGTCGAGGTGGAGGTGGTCGAGGCGGTCCTGCCACTGGCTGCGCTCGCTGATGGCGGCGGCGTAGTTGGCCTTGCGCTTGGCGACCCGGCCGACACCCTCGCGGGCGGGGGTCGGGGGCTCGGTGCCCTCGTACTGGGCCTCGATGCCCTCACGCAGCATCTCCAGCGCCTCGGAACGCAGCTGGCTGATGCGGGACTCGGTCACACCGAGGAACTCGGCCAGCTCGAGGCTGGTCCGGCCCTCCAGGAAGTAGCCGACGATCACCAGCCGCTGCCGCTCGGGCAGCAGGTCCACGGCGTCACGCAGGTAGGCGTGCAGCTCCCGGGTCTCCAGCTCCTCCAGCGGCTCGAGCTGGGTGCGGTCGCAGAGGACGTCGACCAGGGTGAGGTCCTCCTCGGTGTCCTCGGTCACCTCGTGCTCGAGGGCCAGGACGACCGAGCGGAACATGCGGTCCTGGAGCCGGTTCAGCTCGTCGATGGTCATGCCCAGCTCGTTGGCCATCTCGGCGAGGCTGGGGACCCGGCCGAGCTCGGTGGCGAGGCGCTGCTCGGTCTGCTCCATCTTGCGGGCCAGGTTGCGCACCGAGCGGGGAGCCCAGTCGGCAGCGCGGACGGCATCCAGGATCGCCCCCCGGATGCGTTGCGCTGCGAAGCGGTCGAACGGAACACCTCGGCTGGCGTCGTAGCGGCGGGCCGCCTCGACCAGACCGAGTGCGCCGGCCCGGGCCAGCTCCTCCCGGTCGACGTGCCGGGGGAAGTGCACCGCGACCTGGAACACGATGTGCCGCACCAGCGGCAGGTGTTCCTCGATCACCTTGGCATCAATGACATCGCCCATGTCCCCATCGCCCTTTCGGTTGTTGTAGCGATCGGGGTAACGACACAACCGACTGGATGCTTTAGCGCTTTTTTCAGAAACCCCGATTACTCCCCGAACCGGGGGGTCAGTTCCCCTCGAAGGCGGCGGCGCGGATGCCGCGATCGGCCAGGTCGGCCAAGCAGCGGGAGGGGGTCCTCCACCGCCGCGAGGCCGAAGGCCCCGACCCGGTCGATGGTCCCGTCCCCCACCGCCCGAGCAGCCACCGCGGCCACCGCACCGGCGGCGACGGCAGGCCGGTCCATGGCGCCGTAGACGACGACGTCGCGCCCGCCCTCGCGGGCGCCTCGGACCTCGACCCGGATGGCCCCGAGGCCACCCTCGGGGTGCGGGCGACGGAGCATGGGCAGACGGGAGGTGAGCCGGTCCCGGCGGTTGGCCGCCAGGCGGGCGGTCACCCGCGTCAGGCGGGGAAGGGCGTCGACCAGCAGCAGGGGGTCGGGCACCGCGGCCCGGTAGCAGTCCTGGCCGCCGACGGGCTCGGGGAACCAGCACAGCTCGCGGCCCGATCCGCCCGAACGCGACACCCAGCCGCCGTCCCGCCAGTCGAGGCCGTCGGAGCCGAGGGCGCGGTGGTGCTGCTCGGCGCAGGCGGGACCGCCGGTGCCGACCTTGGCCACGTGGAGCTCGTCGGCGTCGTCGAGGGCGCTGACGGCGTGACGGGCCAGCAGGCAGCTGAGCCCGGGAGCGAAGCCGGCGCCGACGACGACCGTGCGAGCGCGCTCGACGGCCTCGGCGTCGAGGTCGAGCAGACCGCGGACGTCCTCGACGTCGTCGCTGGTGGACACGACCGAGCTGCCCTGGCGCAGGGCCTGCACCCCAAGGTCGGCCTGGGTACCGGCGGGGGTGGCCAGGAGGACGACGTCGGCCTCGGGAACGAGGTCGTCGGAGGCCTCGGCCCCCTTCCCGAGCAGGTGGGCGACCTTGCGGCGCTGGGCGGGGTCGGCGTCGGCCACGACCACGGTGTCCACCGCGTCGGTGGAGGCGAGCTGGCGGGCAGCCCGGGCCCCCGTGGCCCCCACCCCCACGACGGCGATCCTCAACGCAGCGCGGCGCGGCGCCACAGCCGCAGGACGTTCGGGCACGCGTGGCCCAGGGACACGATCAACGCAGCTCGGGACCCTCGAGCTGGCGCCAGCCGCCGTCGCTGGGCGGGGTGCCGCCCTTGCCCCGGACCCGGAAGGCGGCGGCGAAGAGTCCGGCGACACCGACAGCGAGCAGGACACGGCGAAGGCGCTGCATGCGAAGGGGACGGTAACCCGACGAGACCCGGAGTGGTGGGGCTAGTTGGAATCGAACCAACGACCTCGCCCTTATCAGAGGCGCGCTCTAACCGACTGAGCTATAGCCCCGGGGACCGGACACTCTACCGAGGCTCGGGTGCCAGAATCACCCCGTATGGAGCTGCTGGCCCAGGGGCGCGACTGCGACATCTTCGACCGGGGTGACGGCACGATCCTCCGGCGTTCCCGCAGCCTCTACGACCAGACCTTCGAGGCGAAGGTCCTCACCTGGGTCGGTGAGCAGGGCTACCCCGTCCCCGCCGTCCACGAGCTGCAGGACGACGGCAAGGACCTGGTCATGGAGAAGGTCCAGGGCCCGACCCTGCTCGAAGCGATCGAGAAGGCGCCGTGGAAGGTCAAGGAGTACGGGCGCCTGCTCGGTGGGCTCCACGTCGACCTCCACCAGCTGACCGGCCCCGACTGGCTGCCGGAGGTACCCGGCGGGGATGCGTTCCTGCACTTCGACCTCCACCCGCTCAACGTGATCCTGTCCCCCGACGGCCCGGTCGTCATCGACTGGACGAACGCCTGCCGCGGGCCCGCGGGCACCGACATCGGCCGGGCGTGGGCCCTGATGGCCTGCGCCGACGCCGACGTGGGGTTCCCGCTCAAGCTGGTGCTGAAGCCCATCCGCGGACGCCTGGTGTCGTCCTTCGTGGCCGCCGCGGGCGAGGACGAGGGTCGACGGTGGCTGCGGATGGCGGTCGAGCTGACCCTGCTCGACGACAACATCAGCGAGTCCGAGAAGGCCCGGGGGCGGGCCTTGGCCGAGGCCGAAGGGCGCTAGCCGGCCGCCTCGGCTTTGGCGGCCTTCGCCGCCGCCTTGCGGGTCCGGCGCTTGCGGGCGTCGGCCAGGTCCTGCTCGATCATCGTGACCCGCACGCCGCCGGTCATGTCGCAGATCAGGTTGAACAGGATCGTCAACAGCACGATGAAGAAGATGCTGGCGATGGCCAGCACGGCGCCCGCCGAGAGCAGGGCGTCGAACATCTGCTGCGGATCGAAGTCGAAGTCCTTGAACCCGATGTCCTTGACGAACTCCTCGGTGTTCTCGACCGAGCCCGAGGACTCCGCCGCCCGCCAGATCAGCAGCGAGGCGAGGACGATCACGCCCCACACGCACGTCACGAAGATGCTGGCGACCTTGAACACCGACCAGGCGTCGATGTGGCGCACGACCCGACGGACCCGGCGAGCAGAGCGCTTCATCTCCGCTCGGTGCTGGCGCCGACTGGGCTTCTTCTGCGGCACGGCGGGCGGGACCAGGTCGGCGTGCTCGCCGGTGGGCTCGAGGTCGTCGTGGACCTCGGCCTCGTCGGTCTCCTCGACCTCGTCGACGTCCAGCTGGTCCTGGTCGAAGAGGGCCCGGTCGGGCTCGTCGACCTCCAGGTCGTCCTCGAGCTCTTCGGCGTCGAGTTCTTCGGCGTCGAGTTCGTCGTCGTCGAGGGTGGTCACGTCGGCATGCTCCCGAGTGGTGTCCGCCGGCACAGCTCGAAGTGTACGGGGTCGGTGACGGGCAGTGGCTGGCAGAGCCCGCTGGGTGTCGCCACGCCACGGAGGGTGGCGACGAAGGCCCGGGGGACGTCGATGGCGAGGCCCCGTTCGTGCATCGACGTGCCCGGGCGGGCCACGGGATAGGGGTTCGAGCCGCGGTCGGCCCACAGGGCCGCCTGCTCGGCGGTGCTGCGGTAGCCCGAGCTGATCGGCACCGGCTGTCCCAGGAGGGCCCCGGCCCGCGCCACGGCGGCCGCCATCTCGGCGGTCAACCCCTGGGTCCCGGGCCCGGCCGCCGCCGGGGTGCGGGCACGGGCCAAGGCATCGGCCTCCCCTACCCGGGCCGTCACCGTCGCATCCCCCACGCCGCCTTCGACGTCGGCCAGCGCCGCGTCGTTCAGCCGGGCCAGCTCGGCCGCCGCCGTCCGGCCCCTCCACCGCGCCCGCCAGCGCGGCCGCGTCGGCCGCCGTCTGGGCCTGCGCCCCTTGTAGGGCCCGGCCGCCCAGGGCACCCAGCAGCAACATGGCCCCGACCGCCGCCGCCACGATCACCAGGACCAGGGGCAGGGCCTGGCCGTCATCTCCCCGTGCGCGCATCGGCGCGCTCCTCTCACCCGAGGTTCAGCGGGGAAAGCGCTGTTCTGGCGCCCGATTGAGGCGCGCCAGCGCCTCTTTCAGGCGCCAGAACGAGGGGGGTCGGGGCTACTCGTCGTCAACGGGGAGGGTGGGGGCGGGGGCCGGCCTTTCGTCGTCCTCCGCGGGGATGAACACCGGAGCGAGGGCGACCACCGTCTCGTCGTCGTCGACGTTCATGACCTTCACGCCGGAGGCGTCCCGGCCCTGGGTCGAGATCTGCCGCACGGCGGTGCGGATCAGCGTGCCGTTGGACGACACCAGGATGACCTCGTCGTCGAGGGTCACCATGCGGGCGGCGACCACGTGGGCGCCCTTGCGACCGATGAGCTTGATGCCCTTGACGCCCATCGTCCCACGGCCCTTGACCGGGTACTTGTCCAGCTTGGTGCGCTTGCCGTAGCCCGCCTCGGTGACGATGAGGATGTCGGCACCCTCCTTGGTCACCGCGCAGGACACGACCTCGTCGCCCTCCCGCAGCTTCATGCCCCGGACACCGGCAGCCGAGCGACCCATTGGGCGCACGGCGTCCTCGGTGAAGCGCACGGTCTGGCCGCCGGCGGCCACCAGGAAGATGTCGTTCTCGCCTGAGGTCTGCACCACCCGGACCAGCTCGTCGCCGTCCTTCAGGTTGATGGCGATGAGGCCGTCCCGGCGGGACGAGTCGTACTCGGTGAACTTGGTCTTCTTGACCTGGCCCTTCTTCGTGGCGAAGAACAGGAAGCGGCTGGTCTCGTAGTCCCGGGTGTCGATGATCGCCTGGATCTTCTCGTCGGGCTGCAGCGGCAGCAGGTTCACCATGGCGGTGCCCCGGGCCGTGCGGTCCTTCATCGGGATCTCGTGTGCCTTGAGCCGGTACACCTTCCCCCGGTTGGAGAAGAACAGCAGGTAGGCGTGCGCCGTGGTCGACACGACGTCGGTCACGTAGTCCTCCTCCCGCAGCTTCGCCCCGGCCACGCCACGGCCGCCACGGCCCTGGGTCCGGAACGGGTCGGCGGGCACGGTCTTCACGTAGCCCGCCGCGCTGTAGGTGACGACCAGCTCCTCGTCGTCGATGAGGTCCTCGAGGTTCATCTCGCCCGGGTCGTGGGTCAGCTCGGTCAGGCGGTCCGAGGCGTGCTTGTCGCGCACCTCGCCCAGCTCCTCCTTGATGACCGAGCGGAGCTTGCCCTCGTCGCCGAGGATGGCCTCGAGCTCGGCGATCATCGACCGCAGCTTGGCCAGCTCCTCCTCGAGGTCCGTGCGCCCCAGGCGGGTCAGGCGACCCAGCTGCATGTCCAGGATGTGGTCGGCCTGGACCTCGGTGAACTCGAACGCCCTCGCCCATCAGCCCCTCGCGGGCCGTCGGCCCGGTCGGCCGATCCCCGGATGAGGGCGATGATGGCGTCGATCATGTCGATGGCCTTGAGCAGGCCCTCGACGATGTGCTCCCGGGCCTTGGCCTTGGCCAGGCGGAACTCGGACCGGCGGCGGATGACGTCGACCTGGTGGTCGATGTAGGCCTGCAGGGCCTGGACCAGGTTCAGCGTGCGGGGCACGCCGTCGATCAGCGCCACCGTGTTGACGGCGAAGTTCGTCTGCAGCGGGGTGCGCTTGTAGAGGTTGTTGAGGATGACGAGCGCCGGCGCGTCCTTCTTCAGCTTGATCTCGAGGCGGATGTCCTCGCCGGCCGACGCGTTGTTGATGTCGGCGATGCCGGTCAGCTCGCCGGCGTCGACCAGCTCCTTGATCTTGAGCAGGACCGTGGTCGGACTGACCTGGTAGGGCAGCTTCGACACCACGATCATGTCGTTGCGCTTGCCTTCGACGATCTCGGCGACGGCCCGCAGGCGGATCGAGCCCCGGCCGGTGCGGTAGGCGTCGAGGATCCCCTGTCGCCCCATCATCAGGGCGCCGGTCGGGAAGTCCGGGCCCTTGATGAACTGCATGAGGTCGTCCGGCGTCGCGTCCGGGTTGTCGATGAGGTGGGTGGTGGCGTCGATGACCTCGCCCAGGTTGTGGGGCGGGATGTTCGTGGCCATGCCGACGGCGATGCCCTGGCTGCCGTTGACCAGCAGGTTGGGGAAGCGGGCGGGCAGCAGCGCCGGCTCCTGGAACTCGCCGGAGTAGTTGTCGATGAAGTCGACGGTGTCCTCGTCGATGCCGTCGAGCATCGCCATGGCGATCTCGGCCAGACGGCACTCCGTGTAGCGGGACGCGGCGGGCGGGTCGTCGGGCGTGCCGAAGTTGCCCTTGGGGTGGACCAGCGGGTGGCGCAGGGAGAAGCTCTGGCCCATGCGGACGAGGGCGTCGTAGATGGCCCCGTCGCCGTGGGGGTGGTACTTGCCCATGACGTCGCCGGTGACACGGGCGCACTTGATGGTCGGGCGGTCGGGCCGGGCGCCGAGGTCGTGCATGCCCCAGAGGATCCGGCGGTGCACCGGCTTGAGTCCGTCCCGGGCGTCGGGCAGCGCCCGCGAGACGATGACCGACATCGAGTAGTCCAGGAAGGAGCGTTCCATCTCCTCCTGGATCTCGATGGGCTCGAACTCCTCCTCGAAGAGCGTGTCGTCCTGGCCGTCGGGGGGTGGCGGGGAGGGACTCATATGTCCAGGAACCTCACGTCCTTGGCGTTGGTCTGGATGAAGTGCTTGCGCCGCTCGACGTCGTCACCCATGAGCTCGGACATCACGGTGTCGGCGATGGCCGCCTGCTCGACCGAGACCTGCAGCAGCGTGCGCTTGGCCGGGTCGATCGTCGTCTCCTGGAGCTCCTCCCAGTCCATCTCGCCCAGGCCCTTCAGGCGCTGGAACTCCTTCTTGTGGTTGGGGTTCTCGGCCAGGAAGACGGCCTTGGCGGCGTCGTCCTTCAGGTAGATCTTGTCCTTGCCCACGATGGTCGAGAACAGCGGCGGCTGGGCGATGTACACGTGGCCCAGCTCGACCAGGGCTTCATCTGGCGGAAGAAGAAGGTGAGCAGCAGGGTGCGGATGTGGCTGCCGTCGACGTCGGCGTCACACAGGATGATCACCTTGTCGTAGCGGATCTTCTCGACGTCGAACTCCTCGTCGCCGACGCCGGCGCCGATGGCCGAGATGAGGGCCTGGATCTCGTTGTTCTTGAGCATCTTGTCGATGCGGGCCCGCTCGACGTTGAGGATCTTGCCCCGGATGGGGAGCACGGCCTGGATGCGGGGGTCGCGGGCCTGGGTGGCCGGGCCACCGGCCGAGTCGCCCTCGACGATGAACAGCTCGGTCTCGTGGCGGTTGCGCGACGAGCAGTCCCGCAGCTTGTCCGGCATGCCCGCCCCCTCGAGCGCCGACTTCCGCCGGGTGGCGTTGCGGGCCTCGCGGGCGGCGTTGCGGGCCGTGGCCGCGGCGACCGACTTCTTGACGATCTTGTTGGCCTCGGTGGGGTGCTCCTCGAGGAAGTCGCCCAGCTTCTCGTTGGTGGCCCGCTCGACCAGCGAGCGCATGGGGACGTTGCCCAGCTTCGCCCTTGGTCTGGCCCTCGAACTGGGGATCCCGCAGACGCACGGAGATGATGGCGGTCAGGCCCTCACGGATGTCCTCGCCCAGGAGGTTGTCGTCCTTCTCCTTGAGCAGGCCCTTGGCCCGGGCGTACTTGTTGACCACGTTGGTGAGGCCCTTCTTGAACCCCTCCTCGTGCATCCCGCCCTCGATGGTGTTGATGCCGTTGGCGAAGGAGTGCAGGCCGTCGGCGTTGTAGCCCGTGTTCCACTGGAACGCGAGCTCCACCTCCATGTCCTCCTCGGCCTGCTCGAAGTAGCCGACCCGGCTGAACAGCGCCTCCTTGGACGGCGTTCACGTGCTTGACGAAGTCGACGATGCCGCCGGCGTAGCGGAAGACGACGGGCTCGGCCTCGGGGTCCCGCTCGTCCTTGAGCCGGATCTCCAGGCCCTTGTTGAGGAACGCCATCATCTGCAGGCGCTCGACCAGGGTCTGGGCCCGGAAGTCGACCTCGTCGAAGATCGTGGGGTCCGGCCAGAAGCGGACGGTGGTGCCGGTGCGGCCCCGGGGGGCGTTGCCGACGACCTTCAGCTTCGTCTGGACCTTGCCGCCCTTGGCGAAGTCCATGAAGTGGCGCTTGCCGTCGCGGTCGATCTCGACCTCGCAGCGCTCGGACAGGGCGTTCACGACCGACACGCCGACGCCGTGGAGGCCGCCGGAGACCTTGTAGCCCTCGCCCCCGAACTTGCCGCCGGCGTGGAGGACCGTGAGGACGACCTCGGCCGCCGACTTGCCCTTCGACTTCATGTCGACGGGGATGCCCCGGCCGTCGTCCGTGACCTCGCAGCCGCCGTCGGCCAGCAGCGTGACGTCGATGCGGGTCGCAGTAGCCGGCCATGGCCTCGTCCACGGCGTTGTCGACCACCTCGTAGACGAGGTGGTGGAGGCCCGATGGGACCGGTGCGACCCGATGTACATGCCGGGTCGCTTGCGGACCGCTTCGAGCCCTTCCAGGACGGTGATGTCCTTGGCGGAGTAGGACGGATCTGCCTTGGCCACGTACACGTTCTTTCCGATGTCGGAGGAGGAGAGGGGTGCCCTGAGAGCCTATCGGCGAGGGGTGACTTTTCCCGACTCAGGAAGACACCGAAAGGGATCGAAACAGCATACGTGTTCGGGGTGGTGTTCGGGGGGTCAGGCCACCCGGTCGTCGGCCTCCGCCAGCCGGGCCCGGAGGCGGTCCCGGAGCTCGGCCGTGTCCACCTCGCGGAACCCCCGGCGCCGGCGCACGACGACGTAGCCGGTGGCGGCCACGCCGCCGATCAGGCCGGCCAGACCCAGGAGCTTCCAGACCTTCATGATCCCTAGGGTAGGTCCGTGCCGGTGACGACCCGGAAGGCGATGCCGTTGGCCGAGGCGGCCGAGCTCACCGCCACCGGAGACCTCTGGCTGTTCCGGGGGCGGAGCGCGGCCGACCGGGCCATCCGCCTGTTCACCAACGCTCCCGTGAACCACGTGGCCGTCGCCCTGACCCTCGATGACCTGCCCCCGCTGCTCTGGCACGCCGAGCTGGGGAAGTCCACCGAGGACGTCTGGGCCGGCGAGCCCCAGCGGGGTGCCCAGCTCCACCGGTTGACCGAGGCCGTGCACACCTGGGTCGACAAGTACGGCCAGCGGCCCTACTTCCGCCAGCTCGACACGGTCGTGACCCGGCAGATGGAGGACGAGTTCCTGCGGGTCGTCAACGAGTACGACGGCCACCGGTTCCCCCGTACGGGGTCCCTGGTCCGGCGCTGGCTGTCCGGTCGCATCCGACGCTCGGTGCCCATCGAGGACGTGTTCTGCGCCGAGCTGGCGGCCATCACCTACCAGCGCATGGGCCTGCTCGGCGCCGAGCGGCCGGTCAACTGGTACGACCCCGGCCGGTTCTGGAGCGGCGACCGGCTGGAGCTGGCCGCCGGCGCCGTCCTCGGCGAGGAGGTAGAGGTGCTGGTGTGATCGTCCGGATCCGCGGCCGCGACCTCCCCGGCCGGCGCTTCATGAGCGACGGCGAGCCGCTGGAGCACGTCCACGTCGGGACCCAAGTCGGCAAGGAGCCCACTGATCTCGTCCGCGCCGACGCCGACTCTGCGGAGTGGACCGTCGAGGTGCGGGTCGTCGAGCGGGAGGACGGTGATCTCGACTTCCGGGGCACGGCCGTCCACGGCAAGCGGGGCGAGCGCGTCCTCTACCTGACCTGGGGCGACCTGCCTCCCGGTGGCGAGTTCGCCATGTTCCGCCGCGCCAAGCTCGTGCTGGACCGGATCGACCCCGCCCTCGTCCGCCGGGCCGAGGCGTCCGGCGATCTCGTCGCCGACGTCGTCCTGACCGACCAGCACGGCTGCCCCACCTGCGCCCGCGTCGACCCGCCGATGCTGACCTGGTCCGTCGGCTGACGCACCGAGCCCGAGGACTGCACCTACCGATTCGGTACGCCTGCTCCTCGACCTCGTGGAGGACCGCTCGGCCGGGCTAGTGGCCGTGCTCGGCCTCGGCAGCGTCGGCGTCGGCCTTGGTGACGTGAATCGTGCCGTCGGGGTGCTCAGGTGGCGAGTAGAGGGAGTACAGCTTCAGGTCCACGTCGCCGGTGTTGACCACGTTGTGCCACATCCCGGCAGGGACGATGATCGCCCAGTCGTCGGAGATCTCGTGGGTCTCGTCGACGGCGTCCTCGGTGGTGCCGAACTCGACCCGGCCACTCCCCTGCTCGAGCCGGAGGAACTGGTCCAGCCCGTCGTGGGCCTCCCAGCCGATCTCCTCGCCCGGCTTCAGGCTCATCACCGTGAGCTGCGTGTGCTCGCCCGTGAACAGCACCTGGCGGAAGTTCGTGTTGTCGAGCGTCGCCTGCTCGACATCGGCGACCCAACCCAGCATCTGATGACCTCCTCCGGGCGATGTACCCCGGAGGGTAAGAGGTCAGCCCGACGTGCGGGGGGTGCTGTCCCCCCGGAGCCCGGGACGCCTCCACGCTGTTCGGCGGCGACCTCCAGCGGGGAAGATCCTCGTCGTGGGACCGGTGGGAACCCTGGCGCGGGCGTCCGCGCGCGCCCGTTGGCGACTCCTGGCCGTGCTCGTCGTCTTAACGGGCCTCGTCGGCGCGGTCGTGATCGCCTCCGTCGCGGGGAGCTTCCGCGGGCGGGGGGCCTTGGACGAGTTCGTCGCCTTCAACCGGCCCGGGACGATGGCCGCCTTCGTCGACCCGAGCCTCCCGATCGACGAGCAGGTGGCGCTGCTCGAGGACATGGTGGCGGCTGGCGGCGACCATCCCTTCGTCTCCTACTCGTCGGTCATCGTCCTCCTGCCCGGGCCGGGCGGACTCGACTCGCCCGGGACGGATGCGACGGTGTCGCAGGCGATCATCGACGGGCCGGCCTTCGAGGAGATCCAGCGCCCCATCGTCGTGGACGGCGAGCTCCCGCTCGACCCGGGCGAGGCCGCCGTGAACCAGGTGCTGGCCGATCGGCGGGGCGTCGGCGTCGGCGACACGCTCGAGCTCGCCCTCTTCGACCCTGAAGACACCGACGTCGTCGGGAACGGCGGCATGCCCGACGATCACCGGATGGTCGAGGTGACGGTCGGGGCGATCATCCGCCGACCGCTCGACCTTCCCCGAAGCCCCCAGTCCCAGCCGGGCACGATCTTCGAGGCGGACGAGGCGACCCTCGTCCTGGAGCCGACCTTCTGGGCCGAGCACGGGCACCGGTCCGCCAACTACGGCATCGGCGCAGCCGGCCAGGTGCCAGCCGACGAGCAGCCGGCTGTCGTCGACGCGATGTCCGAAGCCGGCGGCGAGTCCGGCCTCGTGCAGCCGAGCCCTCCGGAGGACCTGGATCGCCTGGACTCGGTCGAGAGCGCCATCAACCTCGAGTCCAACGCGCTCCTCGCGCTCGCCGCCGTCGTCGCCCTGTTCGGGTTGATCGTCATCGGCACGACCCTCGTGGGGGCGACCGGGCAGCCCGACGACGAGCGTCCCATCCTGGTGGCGCTGGGTCTCACCCCGCGGCAGGTGCTCCAGGCCCAGCTCGTCGTCGGCGGCGTGGCCTGCCTCGCCGCCGCAGTGGTCGCGATCGGGCTGGCGGTGCCGGCGTCCGCCTTCTTCCCCATCGGGCTGGCGTCGGACGCCGAGATCGACCCCGGCGTCCAGCTCGACCTGCCGGTGCTCGCCCTCGGCGGTGCCGTCGCCTTCGTCCTCCTGCTCGCCCGGCTCGTGGGCGGCGCGCTGACCCGGCGCGGCGCTCCAGCGGCCCGGAGCCGCCGCGCTCGGGTCCCGCTGCGGGGTCCGGCTGCCCTCGGCGCCCGGCTGGCGACAGAGGGGGCGGGAGGGAACCGGATGACGACGCGCCTGGCGCTGATGACGGCGATCCTCGGCGTGACGGCGGTGGCCAGCGCCGCCACCTACGCGGCGAGCATCGACCACCTCTTCGAATCACCGGAGCTCCAGGGCTGGACGTGGGACGTGAACGTGGGCAACTACAGCGACCCGGAGACGGCGGCCGCCGCCGGCGAGGCGCTGGCGGCCGACCCCGAGGTCGCTTCCGCCGTCGGGTACAACTGGGTGACGCTCGAGGTCGACGGCGAGTCCATCGGCCTCGTCGAGCTCGAGCGGCCGACCGACCTCCTCCCGGTCGTGCTCGACGGCCGAGCCCCCGACGGTGCCGACGAGGTGGCCCTCGGTCGGGGCTCGCTCGACCTCCTGGGCAAGGAGATCGGCGACACCGTCGAGCTCGAGGGACCCGAGCGGTCCCTCCCGGCCACGATCGTCGGCGAGATCGTCGCTCCGGCGGTCATCGCCACGCCGATGGACCTCGACTCCGGTGGCGTGGCCAGCATGGAGCTGACCTCGATGCTCTTCGGCGACGATTCCTACGCGGTGTCCCACCTCGTCGACCTGCAGGGGGACCGTGACGTCGAGGCGGTGCGGGAGCACTTCGAGCCGACGTTCCCCCGCACGGTCCTCGGGCCGATGCGACCGCTGGACGTCAGCGCCCTGCACCGGGTACGGGGCATCCCGTTCGTCATCGCCGGGCTGCTCGGCACGGTGGCCCTGGTCAGCGTGGCCGTGACGCTGGCCACAGCGACCCGGCGCCGGCGCCGGGAGGTCGCCGTCCTCCGCTCGCTCGGCCTCGACGGTGACCAGGTCCGCTGGCTCCTCGCCGGCGAGTCGACGACCTTCGTCCTCGCCGCCCTCGTCGTCGGCATCCCCGTGGGCGTCGTGCTGGGCCGCCAGGCGTGGGTGCTGGCCGCCGACGGGCTCGGGAGCGAGGTGGGGCCGACCATCCCGGTGCTCGCCATCGCCCTCGGGGTCTTGGCGGTCCTCGCCGCCGTCAACCTCTTCGGCCAGTGGCTGGCGTGGGGGGCGGCACGCCGGCATCCGGGCCGGGACCTGCGCACCGAGTAGTCAGGGCCAGGCGGGCGGCGGCGGCCGGTCGCCCGGTGGGACCCGACCGGTGAGCCAACACAGCAGGTCGGGCTGCGTTCCGGTCACGCTGATCGCCCGGCCCTCGGGTCCGAGCACCCAGCGTCGCCCACTCCCCTGTTCCTGCAACATGAACCCCTCGGCCAGGTCCCGGCCGGGCGCTCGCTGGACGGCCTCGGCGAGAAGGCCGTCACGCACCCCGGGCGGGACGTCGGCGAAGGTCACGCCGGCGTCGAGGTCGACCAGGTGGACCCAGGCCTCCCGCGAGCGGACCCACGGCAGGTCGCGGGCGGGGAACGGGTCACCGAGCAGCGCCTTGACCGTGACGGTGGACGCGTCGTCCGACAGCGCGGCAAGCGCATTCAGCAGCGCTTCGTCGGCTGCCACCACGTCGGCCCGCAACTCGTCGGGCGCCCGCACAGCACTCGCCTCGATGTCGGCGTCCCGGGTCTCGAACGACGTGTACATCGGCGTCTCGACGCCGGACTCGGCCCACGTGACCAGGTTGCGGAGGCCGTCGGCGTTGCGGGCGATGTGGGCCAGCACGTGGGCCCGCGTCCACCCGGGGAGCAGCGAGGGCTCGGCCAGCTGCTCGTCCGACAGGTCGCCGGCCGCGCGGGCGATCGCGGCGTGGGCCTCGCGGATCCACCCGAGCCGTTCGTCGCTCATCCGCGGCGAGGCTTGACCCGGACCTCGAGGCGGTCGACCTGGCCCTCGCCCAGCACCGTGGCCAGGCGGGCCAGGATGGACCGCTCGTCCCACTTCACCGCGTCGCCGTACGCCGGGTCGTCGGCCTCGAGCACCAGCACGCCGTGCTGCACCTTGACGATCTGGACGTGCTCGACCCGGTCCCGGCCGACGACGTCCGGCCAGCGGTCGAGCAGGGACTCGGTCTCCTGGACGGGTGCGGACCCGAGGTCGTCCAGCAGTGCCTCGAGCGAGGCCCGTAGCGGCTTCGGACCCGACGGGCGCTGGGGACTCACCCCACGATCTTCCCACCGGCCAGGGACAGTCGCCGCTCGGGTTCGATGCCCTCCGGCAGCTCGCCGGCGGTGGTCAGCAGCGCCTGGCCGTGGGGCAGCAGGTCGATGAGCGCTCGGCTGTGGCCGGCATCGAGCTCGGAGAAGACGTCGTCCAGCAGCAGGACGGGCGCCACGCCGACCCGATCGGTGACGAGGCGGTGGACGCCCAGCCGGAGGGCGAGGGCCAGGGACCGCTGCTCACCCTGGGAGGCCTGCGTGCGGGCCGGCAGGGTGTCGAGGGTCAGCTCGACGTCGTCCCGGTGGGGTCCGACGGTCGACACCCGGCGCTTGAGGTCCTCGTCCCGGGCCGCGGTCAGCGCCTCGACCAGGCCGGGCCACGCCGCCCACGACGAGCGGTGCGTCACGCCGACCTCGACGGGCACGCCGGCGAGCCGCCCGTAGGCCTCGGTCACCAGTGGGGCGAGGGCACCGGCGATCTCGACCCGCCGGCGGCCGATCTCCTCCCCCACCGCGGCCAGCTTCTGGTCCCACACGTCGAGCGTCAGGCCGACGTCCTCGGTCAGCCTCCCGCCGGCCTGCTTCAGCAACGTGTTCCGCTGGCGCAGCACGCGCTCGAGCTCCAGGCGCAGCGCGTCGTCCCGGGGCGCCAGCTGGACCATGGCGTCGTCGAGGAAGCGGCGCCGCTCCCCCGGCCCACCCTTCACGAGGACCAGGTCGTCCGGCGTGAAGACGCTGACCCGCAAGGCGTCGAGCAGGTCCCGGCGCCGCGCGCCGCGCTGCCGGTTGAGCTGCACCACCGTGCGGCCGGCCGAGATCTCGCACTCGATGAGCAGCTCGCGCCCCTCCCGCTCCACCTCGCCCCGCACGATGGCCGAGGCGGCACCGGCCCGCACCAGCAGGTCGCCCGCGGCGCCCCGGAAGGACGACAGCGTCGACAGGAACCCGATGGCCTCGAGCAGCGCGGTCTTGCCGGCGCCGTTCGGGCCCGTCACCGCCGTCACGCCGGGCGGCAGCTCCAGCTCGTCGTGCTCGTGGTTCCGGAAGTCCGTCACCCAGAGACGACGGAGGCGCACGATCGGCTAGCTCACCCTCACTGGCATCAGGAGGTAGAGGAACTCCGTCCCCTCGACCGACTTGATCAGCGCGGGCTTGAGCGCGTCGAGGGTCTCGATGCGCAGCTCGTCGCCGGGGCAGACCTCGAGGCCCTGCAGCAGGTAGTCGGGGTTGAAGGCGACCGTGAGCTCGGTGCCCTCGAACTTGGCCTCGACGGCGTCGTGGGCCTGGCCGACGTCCTGGGTCACGGCGAGGAGCTCGAGGTCGCCCTCGGGCTTCATCACCAGGCGCACCGGCGTCGCCTCCCGGGCGAGGAGCTTCACCCGGCGCAGCGCGTCGAGCAGGGGGGCCCGGCCGACGGACAACACGTTGGACTGCCCGCTGGGGATCAGGCCCTGGTAGTTCGGGAACTCGCCCTCGATGAGGCGGGTGACCAGACGCACGCCCTTGATCTCGAACGCCGCATCGCGGTCGCCGAGGCGCAGGGTCACGTCACCACTGTCCGGCAGGACCCGGGCCAGCTCGGCGAGGGCCCGTGACGGCACCAGCACCTTCTGGCCCTCGGCCAGCACGCTGGTCCCGGGCATCGAGCGAACGGCCAGCCGGTACGAGTCGGTGGCGACGAGGCGGAGCCCGTCCTCCTCCGCGCTGAGGAGCACCCCGGTCAGGATCGGCCGGGAGTCGTCCGAGCTGGCGGCGGGGATCACCTGCTTCAGCGCGGCGCCGAAGGCCGAGGCCTCGATCGTCACCGCGTCGCCCTCGGGCTGGGCCAGGCGCGGGAACTCGTCGGCCGGGATCAGCCGGATCTCGAACTCGGCCGAGCCACCCGTGACCCGGGCCTGCTCCTCGTCGATCTCGAACACGACCTTGCCGTCCTCGACCGAGCGCACGACGTCGGAGGCCAACCGGGCCGGCAGCACGACGACGCCGTCGCTCTCCCCCGCCACCTCGATGGTGACGGAGATGGTCAGGTCCAGGTCGCTGCCGGTGACCTCGAGTTGCCCGCCGGTCAGCTCGAGGCGGACACCCGACAGGACGGGCAGCGCCCCACCTCGGTTGGCGACGGCGCGGCCGGCGGTGGCCGAGCGCCTCGGCCAACAGGTCCCGCTCACAACGGAACTTCATCCAGTCATCCTTCTTCTTGGAGATCTTTCGGTCTCAGGAAACTACTAAGTGCTGTGGATTGGGGATGGGCAATCGTTTTCCCTGGTCAGAGGGCGATTCTCCGTCCCCACCGGTTTCCCCCTCCGTCCCCCGGTGAACCCGCGCCCGCGAGGGGCCTGGGGAGAACCCGCCCGTCGTCCACACGACGTCCGTTGGTCACGAGGCCGTTGTCCACCGTTCATCCTGTGGCCCGTCCCCAGCTCACGCGGGCTGGCGGAGGGTGTCGATCAGGTCGGTGACCTGCTCGTAGAGCTGCCCGCGCTCGGCCATCAGGTCGGAGACCTTGCGGACCGCGTGGATGATCGTGGTGTGGTCCCGGCCGCCGAAGGCGTCGGCGATGGCCGGGTAGCTGAGGTCGGTCAGGTCCCGGGCCGCGTACATGGCGACCTGGCGGGCGGTGACCAGCTGGCGCCGGCGGTTGGGCCCGATGATCTCGGGGACCGGGATGCCGAACTTGGCCGAGGTCACGTCGAGGATGTGGTCGATGGTGATCGGCTTGGGCCCGGTGTCGCCGAGGATCGGGGCGAGGACCTCCTGGGCCAGCGGCATCGTGCAGGCGATGTCGTTGAGCCGGCAGTAGGCGGTGAGCCGGTGCAGTGCGCCCTCGAGCTCCCGGATGTTCGTCTTCACGTTCGTGGCGATGAACTCGAGGATCGGCTCGGGGACGTCGACCTCGGTGCGCTGGGCCTTCATCCGGAGGATGGCGAGCCGGGTCTCGAGGTCGGGCGGCTGGATGTCGGTCACCAGGCCCATGACGAACCGGCTGCGCAGCCGGTCCTGGAGCGTGGCGATGGCATCGGGAGGCCGGTCGGACGTGAGGACGATCTGCCGGTTGGCCTCGTGGAGCGCGTTGAACGTGTGGAAGAACTCCTCCTGGAGCCCCTCCTTGCCCTCGAGGAAGTGGATGTCGTCGACGAGGAGGACGTCGATCTCGCGGTAGCGGCGCTTGAACTCGGTCGTCGTGTTGTTCCGGATGGCGTCGACGTACTGGTAGAGGAACAGCTCGGTGCGGACGTAGCGCACGACGAACGTCGGGTAGTTCTGTTTGATGTAGTTGCCGATGGCATGGAGCAGGTGGGTCTTGCCCAGCCCGCTCGGCCCGTAGATGGTCAGCGGGTTGTAGGACCGGGCCGGCGTCTCGGCCACCCGCAGAGCGGCGGCGTTGGCGAACTGGTTCGACGAGCCGATGACGAAGGTCTCGAAGGTCTGCTCCGGGCGGACGTCGGCGGGCCCGGCTGCCACCGCCAGCTCGCCGTCGAGCCCCTCGGGCGGGACCGGGAGCTCGTCGAGCAGCGGCAGCTCGTCGAACGGATCGGTGCTCTGCTCGTCGAGCCGTGTGGGGTGCGGCAGGTCGAGGAGGTCAGCCTCGACCGGATCGGTGTCGACCACCACCATGCGGAGGTCGGTCACGCCGGGCGCGTGGGCACCGAGGGCCTCGTCGATCAGCGGCCGGTACTTCTCGAGGCGGTCACGGGCCATCGCGCTGGGGACGCCCAACACCAGGGTGGACCCGTCCAGCTCGATCGCCCGGGTGGGCTCGACGTACATCAGGAAGACCCCGCCGGAGACCTGCTGCTCCAGCTCGGCGCGGCAACGGTCCCACAGCTCGTGTGCGTCTTCACTCATCCAGACAACAGCTCCCCAGCCAAACCCGGTGTGCAACGACGATCTGAAAAGGCGTCCACAGCTTGTGGACGCCCCTGTGGAAAACAGCGAGCAGGGTCGATCGGCGATGATCGAATCGTCCTGGCCACGCCTGCCGTTCTCGATGTGGTGCACCCAGCCGGCGGACCCGCTGGGGCAGGGCGAGGAACCTAGCACCGCCGTCAGGGGCCTGCGAGACGAAGTCGTTTCCCCTGGTCAGCGGCTGATTCACAGGGTCGGTGGTCCTCGCGAGCGGTCGCGGGATCCACAGGCTGCGGTCGACGCGGGGCGCCTTGGTTGCTGCTGGTCGTCGCGCCGTCTAGCGTGGCGCGATCGTCTGCCGGGTCGACCGGTGGACGATGTCGGCCATCGGCACCTTCGGATGGTCGAGCGGGTTCTCGGTGGAATCTCCCGTCGTCTCGGGTGATCCGGTGTGAGCCTGCGACGTCGATTGCCGCCGGCATCCACCTCGGCCGGGCGGCCCCTTGGAGGATCCAGATGAAGCGCACCTACCAGCCCAACCGCCGTCGTCGGGCGCGCAAACACGGTTTTCGCAACCGCATGTCGACGCGTGGTGGTCGGGCCACCATCCGGACCCGTCGCCAGCGCGGCCGTTCCCGTCTCTCCGCCTGATCCCACGCGGTGCGAACCGGTTGCCGGACATGGCGAAGTTGCTCGTGGTGCGCGGACGAGACTCGTTCGCGGCCCTGTCGCGCCACGGCCGCCGGGTGCGTGAAGGGCCTCTGACCGTGGTGCACCTGGCGGGCCCCGACGAGGTACGAGTGGCCTTTGCCGTGGGCCGTCGCGTCGGCTCCGCCGTCGTGCGGAACCGGCTCCGCCGCCGCCTCCGGGCGCTGTGGCGTGAGCTCACCCCGCCCGCCGGGGACTACCTGATCGTGACCAGCCCGGGCGCGGCCGCCCTGGGCTTCGACGAGCTGCGGGCCGGTCTGCACACCGCCCTGGCACGCCTGGAGCCGGCATGAGCCGCTCCGCCCGGGCGATGAGCGCCCTGATCCGCCTGTACCAGCGTGCACGGTCCGGTCGACCCAGCCCCTGCCGCTTCTTCCCGACCTGCTCGGCCTATGCCCTCGAGGCCGTGGAGGTCCACGGCACCGTGCGGGGCTCGGCGCTGGCGGCCCGGCGGTTGTGCCGCTGCCACCCCTGGGGCGCCCACGGCATCGACCTGGTGCCGGAGCCCCGCCTCTCCTCCTCCCCTCCCCCTGACCAGAAGGTGCTCTGATGTTCGACGCGTTCTTCGACGGCCTCGCCGGCCTGATGGCGTGGTTCTACGACGTCTGGCCGTCCTACGGCGGCGCCATCATCCTGCTCACCCTGACAGTGATGCTCGTTCTCACTCCACTGACTCTGCGGGGGACGCGCTCGATGCTGCGCATGCAGCGCCTCCAACCGGAGATGAAGCGCATCCAGAAGGAGTTCAAGGACGACCGTCAGCGCCAGAACGAGGAGCTGATGAAGTTCTACAAGGAGAACGGGATCAACCCGCTCTCCTCGTGCCTGCCGCTCCTGATCCAGATGCCGGTCTTCATCATCCTCTACCAGGTACTCAGCGGCCTGACCCGGCAGGTCGAGGACGGCGGCACCTTCATGCCGAAGTACCTCGAGTCGGACACGTCGCTCTACCAGAGCCTGATCGGGCACACCGAGATGAATTGGCTGGGGATCGACCTGGCGATCAGCCCGTCGAAGGCGCTGAGCGAGGGCTTCGGAACCTTCTGGCCCTACGGCGTCATGATCGTGATCGTCCTGGTCTCCGGCTACGTGCAGCAGGCCCAGATCCAGGGCCGCGCCTCGAACCAGAACGTCAATCCGCAGCAGCAGATGATCATGAAGATCCTGCCGCTGTTCATCGGCGTGATCTCCTTCGGGCTGCCCGGCGCCCTGGTCCTCTACTTCGTCACCTCGAACCTGTTCCGGGTCGGCCAGCAGTTCCTGATCACGCACACGATCTACAAGGACGACGCCGAGGCCGTGGGCGTCATCGAGGCGCACCACGAAGAGAAGCCGAAGGACAAGCCCAAGGACAAGCCGGCGCCGAAGAAGTCGGCCGGCTCGAGCAGCAGCAACGGCTCGGGCTCGACCGGGACCAAGGGAAAGGCCACGCCCCCCCGCAGCGGCGCCGCCGCCGGCGGCGGTATGCAGAAGGGCAAGAACAAGCGCACGACCTCCGGGCGCAGCGACGGCAAGGCATCGTCACAGCCGGCGCTGCCCCAGCCCCGTCCCCGCAAGAAGAAGAGGTAGACCCGTGGAATGGGTGCAGACCACCGGCAAGACGATCGACGAAGCCAAGGAGCGCGCCCTCGACGAGCTCGGCGTCGACGACCGTGATGCCGAGTTCGAGGTGCTCGAGGAGCCCCGCAGCGGCCTGTTCGGCCTGAGCCGGGGCGACGCCAAGGTTCGGGCCCGGGTGCGGCCGACGTCGCCGCGACCCAAGCAGGAGCGCGGTCGCCGCCGCTCCGGTGGGGGCAACGGGCGGAGCCGTGGCGGCGGTGGCGGTGGCGGTGGCGGTGGCGGCCGCAGCCGTGGCGGCGGCGGCAACGACGACGGAGGCCAGCAACAGCAGCGCTCCGGTGGCGGGAAGAGCTCGTCTGAGCGCAAGGCGCAGGACGGTGGCGGGGCGGCACCCGCTCCCGTGGGAACGGTGGTGGCCGCCAGCGCGAGGGCTCTCGCCAACGCCCGCCTGCCGAAGATCGACCGAACAAGGATGAAGAACCCATGAGTGAAGCCAGTGTCCAGGAGCAGGCGGAAGCCGCCGAGGAGTTCCTCTCGGGCCTGGTCGAGGCCTTCGGGCTGTCGGCCACCGTCTCCTCCGAGGAGGTCGACGAGGCTGTCGAGGTCCGGATCGACGGCGACGACCTCGGCCTGCTGATCGGCCCCAAGGGCCGCACGCTGTGGGCCCTGCAGGAGCTGACGAAGACCGTCGTGCAGCGCCAGCAGGGCGGCGGCCTGTCGACCCGGATCCGAGTGGACGTGGCCGGCTATCGCGAGCGTCGCCGGGCCGCCCTCGAGCGGTTCACGAAGGACGCCGCCGCCGCGGTGCTGGAGAGCGGCCAGGCCCGGGCGCTCGAGCCCATGGGCGCCGCCGACCGCAAGGTCGTCCACGACACGGTCAACGACATCGACGGCGTCGTGACCCGCAGCGAGGGCGAAGATCCCCGCCGCCGGGTGGTCATTGCCCCCGGCTGAGACCCTGCTGGCGATCCTGGCCGAGGCCCAGCGCCTCGGCTGGATCGGCCGGGGTCCGCTCGAGGACCAGCTCCGTCACGCCGGGGCCTTCTCCCAGTTGCTGGGTGGAGGCCCCGGTGCCGTTTTCGACCTCGGTTCCGGGGGAGGGCTGCCGGCACTCCCCTGTGCGCTGGCGCAGCCGGCCTCGCGCTGGGTGCTGGTCGAGTCCCAGCAGCGCCGCGCCGACCATCTCCGTTCTGCCGTGCGCCGGCTGGACCTGGCTGACCGGGTCGAGGTGCTCCACGGGCGGGCCGAGGACATCGCTCGGGCCCGGCGAGGCACCGCCGACGTGGTGACCGCCCGCTCGTTCGGCCCGCCGAGCGTCGTGGCCGAGTGCGCTGCCCCCCTGCTGCGGGTCGGCGGCCGGCTCCTGGTCAGCGAGCCCCCGGACGCTCCGGCTCGATGGCCCGAGGAAGGATTGGCCCGGTTCGGCCTGGGGCCGGCGGAGGCTCGGGAGGCGGATGGCTTCCGGTTCGTGGAACTCGTCCAGGTCTCGGTGTGCCCGGCGGAGTTCCCTCGGCGTCCGGGGACGCCGGAGCGGAAGCCGCTTTTCTGAACATTGGCCACACGTGCCACAGGCGTTCCCCGGGAAACATCATAATCCAGCCGGATTACCATGTTTACCGGGGAACGGCCGGGGACGTTGAGCGGCTGCCGTCATCAGCCCTCGCGTGGAAGCGAAGGCAGCTGACGGCCGAGCCCGAGGATCTACTTCGCCTCGTCCACCCGGAGGAGCCTGCCTGCACGAGTTCGGTCCGGGGGTGGCGGTGAAAGGTCGTCTCGGTATCCGAGGGTCCTTGCTTCGCGTCGGGGGAGCAGGAAGGATGGGCCCGTGGTGAACTTCCTCGGCCGTGGGGCCGCGCGCTCCGAGGACGCCGACGAGGCCGAGGAAGACCGGAAGGCGGCCAAGGAGTACAAGCCCGACCTGAAGGAGCCGCTCCCACGTCCCGACCCAGCCTCGGATCATCGCAGTGGCGAACCAGAAGGGTGGGGTGGGGAAGACCACGACGGCGGTGAACCTCGGGGCGGGGCTGGCCGAGCGGGGCCTGCGGGTCCTCGTCGTGGACCTGGATCCCCAGGGAAACGCCAGCACCGGGCTCGGGCTGAACATCCGGGAGCTGGACGCCACCATGTACGACGTCCTCCTGGACGGCGTCCCCATCGAGGACTGCATCGAGCCCAGCGAGGTCCGCAACCTCTTCGTGGCCCCCGCCAGCCTGGACCTCGCCGGCGCCGAGATCGAGCTGGTGGCGGCCATGTCCCGGGAGCTGAAGCTGCGAACCGCGCTGCAGCCGGTCAAGGAGGACTACGACTACATCCTCGTCGACTGCCCGCCGTCGCTGGGCCTCCTCACTCTGAACGCCTTCGCCGCGGTGGACGAGGTGTTGGTCCCGATCCAGTGCGAGTACTACGCCCTGGAGGGCCTTGGCCAGCTCCTGCACAACGTCGAGCTCGTCCAGAAGGCCCTGAACCCGACGCTGGACGTCTCCACCGTCGTCCTCGTCATGTACGACGCCCGCACCACGCTGGCCGAGGACGTGGCCACCGACGTGCGGGAGCACCTGGGGGAGAAGGTGACGCAGACCGTGATCCCCCGGACCGTGCGGCTGTCCGAGGCGCCGTCGTACGGCCAGCCGATCACGACGTTCGATCCGAAGTCCCGAGGAGCCTGGGCGTACCGACGCCTGGCGGAGGAGGTGGCGCATCGTGGCGCGTCGTAGTGGACTGGGCCGGGGCCTCGGCGCCCTCATCCCCGAGGACGCCGAGCAGGAGCTGGGCGCCAGCTTCCAGGAGCTCCCGCTCGACAGCATCGTCCCCAACCCCTTCCAGCCCCGCGAGGAGTTCGACGAGGCCGGGATCGGCTCGCTGGCCGACTCGATCGAGCAGGTCGGCGTGCTGCAGCCCATCCTCGTCCGTCCCACCGGGGAGGGCGAGTTCCAGCTGATCGCGGGGGAGCGGCGCTGGCGGGCCGCCCGCCAGGCCGGCCTCACGCTCATCCCCGCCATCGTGCGCGAGGTCCGCGACGTGGGTGCCCTCGAGCAGGCCGTCGTGGAGAACCTCCACCGCCAGGACCTGAACGCGCTGGAGGAGGCCGCCGCCTTCCAGCAGCTGATCGACGACTTCGGCTTCACGCAGGAGGAGCTGGCCCGGCGGGTGGGCAAGAGTCGCCCGTCGGTCACGAACACCCTCCGCCTGCTCAACCTTCCACCCGCCATCCAGGGCCTGCTCATCGACGGCCGCTTGGCAGCCGCCCACGCCCGGGCGCTGCTGCCGGTCGAGGACCGGGTCGAGCAGCAGCGCCTGGCCGAGTTGGCGGTGGCCGAGGGATGGTCCGTGCGTCAGGTCGAGGCTGCGGTCAAGGAAGGCGCGCCGGCGCCGCCCACGCCGAAGGAGGAGCCGAGCGAGCCCGGGACCACCCGGCCGGCGGCGCTCCTCGAGCTCGAGGAGCTCCTCTCCGATCACCTGGACACCCGGGTGGCGGTCCAGACCGGAGCGAAGCGGGGCAAGATCGTCATCGAGTTCGCCGATCTGGACGACCTCGAACGGCTCTATCGCTTGGTCATCGCCGGCGACTGAGCACCCGTGGCTACCGACGGGTAACCCCGGATTTCCGGGCCGATCCGCCGTTGACCACAGGTTTAGCCACAGGTTGTGGATAACGCCGGAGGTGGAGGTTCACGTCGAGGGTTCGCCCTCGAGGAGGCCTCTGACCACCCTCCGCGCGAGAGCGCCTACCCGTCGAGGCGGTGCTCCACCCAGGTGGCGACCGACTCGCTGAGCGAAGCAGCCAGGTCGGCGGCGTGGATGACGACCTCGTCGGCGGGCCCGAGGCTGCACACGACCGCCGGCATCTTCGTCTCCCGCAGCACGGGGAGCCGCATGCCCGCGGGATCGCCCTCCTGATCGAGAACCGTTCCCAGTTCTTTGGCGCTGACCTCGGCGAGGCGACGCCCACCGACCGACTCGAAGCCCGCCGTGGCGTAGAACGCCACCTGGCAGCTGGGCTCGGGCACCAGGCGGATGCCCACGTAGAGCTCGGCGCCCAGCTCGTTGGCCTCCCGGGCCTGCGAGGACCCGTCGGCGGCGTGGACCACGGTGACCACCGCCCCGGCGTCGGCCAGCAGCTGCTGGACCCGGTCGGTGAGGGCGTCGAGGGTCCCGGGGGCGCCGAGCACGATCCGCCGATCGGCCAGCTGGCGGGGGGCATCCCGCTGGGCGAGGACCTCGCGGGCCTGGGCCACGCTGGTCGGCCCGGCGCGGCGGCCGGCCAGGCGGTGGAGGGCGGAGACCGTGTCCGGGCCGCAGATGGCGTCGGGCGTCAGGCCGCTGTTGCGCTGGAACTCGCGCAGCGCCCGGGCGGTGTCCGGGCCGCAGAAGCCGTCGACCCGCCCGGCGTCGAAGCCCAGCGCGCCGAGGGCCGCCTGCAGCTCGACGACGTCGTCGCCCCGCAGCATCGGCGTGCGGTGGTAGAGGAAGCGGTCGCCCAGCCGGTAGCCGGCCTCGACCAGCGCCCCCCAGGTGTCGGGCCCGACGATCCCGTCGACCGGCAGCCCCCGTGAGGCCTGGAAGCCGCGGACCGCCTCCTCGGTGAGCGGCCCGAAGGTCCCGTCGTCGCCGCCGTCGACCCCGTACCCGAGCGCGCGCAACCGCTGCTGCACGTCGCGAACGGCCTCGCCCCGGGCACCGACACCCAGCGGCAGGCCCCGGTCTGCGGGTTCGACCACGGCACGTTCCTATCCGTTCCCCTCGTGGTGTTGCCACCGTCCCCGTACCGTCGGACGCCGATGGCGGACCAACAGGCGGTTCTGGCCGTGCACCGAGACGGGATCGAGGCCCTCGCCGGGTTCGGCGGGACGGCGCCCGAGTCGGTGTGGTCGACGCCGCTGTGCGGGGTGTGGGACGGGTCCGAGCTGGCCGGGCACGTGCTGCTCGTCAGTGGCTGGTACCACGAGTGGCTGGACCGGGCCGAGGCAGGGGAGTGCGACCCGCCCTTCCCCGCCCGGCAGCTGCCGACCCGGAACCAGCAGGCCCTGAACAACCTCGACGCCTCGTCGGGCCCGGACCGGTTGGCGGACTTCCGGCGATCGGCCGCGCAGTACGCCGAGCGGCTCGAGGACCGGTGGGACCTGCCCTACGGCTTCCCGTTCGGGACGGTGACGGCGGGCCAGCACGCCGCGTTGGCGGCGATGGAATGGCACGCCCACGCCTGGGACTTCGCTCGGGCGTCGGGCGGGGACCACCGACCGGTCGACCCCGAGACGCTGGCGTCGGCGGTGATGGGGGCGTGGAGCGCGCGCCACGGCGCGGTGCGCAGGACGTTGCGGCGCAGCGTCATCCCCCTGGCACGGGGAGCGGTCCGGGATCCGTGGCCATTCCTCCTGCGCAACACGGGCCGGCACCCGTAGGCGCCGACCATGCTCCTCTAGGCGAGGTACTCGGCGAGCTCCTGGACCATCTGGCCCTTGCCCTTGGCGCCGATGAGGCGCTTGGCCTCCTGACCGTCCTTGAACACGATCATCGTGGGGATGCTCATCACGCCGAAGCGGCGGGCCGCGTCGGGGTTGTCGTCCACGTTGAGCTTGGCGATGCGCAGCGAGTCGTGCTCGGCGGCGATCTCCTCGAGGACGGGGGCGATCATCTTGCAGGGACCGCACCACTCGGCCCAGAAGTCGACGAGCACGGGGCCGGAGGCCGAACCGATCTCCTCGTCGAAGGTCGCGTCGGTGAGGTCGCTGATGCCTTCTGCCATGTCTGACGTTCTCCTTGGTCGACCCCCTCCAACCTAGGAGGGGGCAGTGACATTCCCGGGGTGGCTGCCCCTACTCGTGATTGGCCTCGAGCCACCGCTCGGCGTCGATGGCGGCCATGCAGCCCGACCCGGCGGCGGTGATGGCCTGACGGTAGGTGTGGTCCTGCACGTCGCCGCAGGCGAACACGCCCGGGACGTTCGTGTAGGTGCCCGGCCCGGTGATGAGGTAGCCGGAGTCCTCCATGTCGAGCTGGTCGACGAAGAGCCCGGTGTTCGGGCGTGTGGCCGATGGCCACGAACAGGCCGGTCACGTCCAGCTTCGTCGTCTCGCCGGTGTTCACGTCGCTCACCACGACCCCCGTGACGCTGGTCTCGCCGAGGACCTCGTCGACCACCGAGTTCCACTGGAACCGCATCTTCGGGTTGTTGAGCACCCGGTCCTGCATGATCTTCGACGCCCGCAGCTCGTCGCGACGGTGGACGAGGGTCACGGTGTCGGCGAACTTCGACAGGAACATGGCCTCCTCGACGGCCGAGTCGCCGCCGCCGACCACCACGATGTGGTGCTCCCGGAAGAAGAAGCCGTCGCAGGTCGCGCAGGTCGACACGCCGTGGCCGATCAGGCGCTCCTCGCCCAGCCCGAGCATCTTCGACTGCGCGCCGGTCGACACGATGACCGACTTGCTCAGATAGGTCGGCTCCGGGGCGTCGGGGTCGCCGACCCACACCTTGAACGGCCGCTCGCTCAGGTCGACCTTCGAGACCTTCTCGGTCTTGATCTCGGCGTCGAAGCGCGCGGCCTGCTCCCGGAAGCGCATCATCAGCTCGGGGCCCATGACGCCCTCGGGGAAGCCGGGGTAGTTCTCGACGTCGGTGGTCAGCATCAGCTGGCCGCCGGGCTGGTCGCTGGTCGACGACGGTTCGCCCTCGAGGACCAGGGGGTGCAGGTTCGCCCGGGCCGCGTACACGGCAGCGGTCAGCCCCGCCGGGCCCGAGCCGATGATGATGACCTCGCGCACATCAGTGCTCATTCGGTCGCTTCATTCGGTGCGTCTCCTCGGTGTTCCTGGCCTCGACAACGGTGCCGGCCCGCAGATGTTCCCGGCGTGGGAGCGACCAGCACTGTACGGAAGCGGGACTGGCGGTGCGGTCGGGCCCGAGACCGGCTCAGGCGGTCTCGGGCGGGTAGCGCTTCCGCCAGGCGAAGAGCCCGGCGAGGGTGAACACCACACCGAGGAGGAGGTACGCCGACCACACCTCGCCCGGCAGGTAGACGTCGAGGATCCGGACCAGGGCGATCGTCAGGACGATCACGGCCACGATCACGGCGAACAGCCCGATGAGCCCGTAGACGATGGCCCGGGCGACGGTGAGGACGGGGCCCGTGGTCTTCGCGCGGACGGCGTCGACGACCTGGACGACGGTGTCGGCGGCCTGGTCGGCCCAGTCCTCCTGCAGAGGCGCCGGCTTCACGGGGTCGACGGGTGCTGCCACGCGGCCGACCCTACCCCTGGGGCGGTTTTGGATGCTCCGAGCGGGCGCTACAGGTCGAACTGGGCGAGCGTGCGGCAGTCCGCCATGGACACCACGATCACCCGCCGGCCCCCCGCCGCGGTGCCGAACACGTAGACGACGGCCGGCGTCCCGGCGTAGTCGGCGGTGGCCTGCACGAGCAGCCCGCTGAGCCCCGGGTCGACGGCATCGAGGCCGGCCTGGCACTCGGTGCTGTCGCCCGTGGCACCCTCCACCACCGGCGACTCCGCGGACGAGGTCGTGTCGTCCGTGGTGGCGGTCGTGGTGGCGGTGCCGGCGTTGTCGGGGTTCGACTCCGGGTCCGACGACGGTTCGAACGCGGCCGACCGCTCCGCGATGGCGGCGCGGAGCGCCTGCGCGTCTCGGACCGCTCCGAGATCGACACCGTTCAGCGCCGCGTAGCTCGAAGCATCCTCGCTCCCATCATCAGCAGCGCCCTGGTCCGCGGCGTCGCCCGCCTGGTCGGTGAGCTCCGCGGACTCGGCGCCGCCGGCGTCGTCCTCGGAGCCGGAGGCGGCCGAGTCCTCGCCTCCGGAGTCGTCGCCCATCTGGGTGGCCAGGAAGCCGACGCCGAAGAGGACGACGAGCACGATGGCGGCGGCGGTCAGGAACCGGGTCGTCTCCTGCCGGCGGACGGCGGCGAACGGCACGACGTCGGCCTGGTGGCGGATCGCGACTTTGGCGGCGGCGACGGCCTTCGCGCGGTCGGCGGACGAGGCCGGCTGGACCGGGGTGGCGACCAGGTCCCGGACCGCCTCGAACTCGGCGAGGCGGGCGGCCAGGACGGGATCGGCCTCCACCCGGGCGCGCTCCTCCGGCGTGGCCTCGCCGTCGAGGACGGCGGCGACGAGGTCGTCGTCGGGGCGGAAGGGATCGGTCATGGGCTCTCTGTACGACGCTCGGTGACGGGGTTGGGGTTCCCGGCCATGACGTGGGCCAGAGCGGCGCGGCCCCGGGAGATGCGGGAACGCACGGTGCCGGGGGCCAGGTCGAGGACCTCGGCGATCTCGGCGTAGTCCAGCCCGCACAGGTCGCGCAGGACGACGGGCGCCCGGAACTCGGGCGACAGCTGGCTGAGGGCGGCGTCCACGTCCAAGCGGTCGGCCACCTGACCGTCGACCGACGGGCCGGCGGCGGCGCGGTCCATCGTCAGCACGTCGTCGTCCATGGGGACGGGCCGACGCTTGCGCCGCCGCAGCTCGTCGAGGCAGGCGTTGGTGGCCACCCGGTACATCCAGGTGGTGAAGCGGGACCGGCCGTCGTAGCGGTCGAGCCGGCGGACGATGGTGATCAGCGCCTCCTGCGTGGCGTCGGCACCGTCGGCGTCGTTGCCGGCCAATCGGCGGCAGAGCGCGTGCACCCGGTCGTGGTGCCGGCGAAGGAGGGCGTCGAGGGCCTTGTCGTCTCCGTCCAGGGCGGCGGCGACCAGGGACTCGTCGGCGATCTCGGGGACGATGGCGCGACCATAGGACGTGATCAAGCTCGTGTTCTGTCTCCACCGCCGTGACGGCATGACCCTCGACGAGTTCCAGCGGTGCTGGCTCGAGGAGCACGCCCCGCTCGTCCGGTCGCATGCCGACGAGTTGGGCATCCGCCGCTACGTGCAGACCCACACCCGGCCGTCACCGGTGAGTGACGCCGTGTCCGCCTCCCGAGGTGGCGTCGAGGGCTACGACGGGGTGGCCGAGCTGTGGTTCGACTCACTCGAAGCGCTCTTCGAAGCCGCCAGTTCGCCCGAGGGCATGGCGGCGGGTGCCGCGCTGCTGGAGGACGAGCGCCGGTTCATCGACCTCGACCGCTCACCGCTGTGGTTGGCCGAGGAGCACGAGGTGGTTCCTTAGGTCATCACCGGCGAGCCGTGGTGGACCACCAGCCGCCACTGGCCGTCGACCCGCCGGAAGAGGTTGGTGGCGGCGACGGTTCCGGTGGCCCCGCCGTCGACGAGGTTCTCGTCGAGGGTGACCCAGGCGACGTCGCCGTCGACGGTCACGACGTCGTTGGTGACGATGAACTGGTTGCGGCCAGGCCCGCCGAAGATCCGCCGCCAGGACTCCAGGACGACATCGCGGCCGCGCAGGATCGGCCAGCCGGGGTGCGTGCACACGACGTCGTCGGCATCGGCCCAGACGGCGGCCATGGCATCGAGGTCCCGGGCCTCGTGGGCGTCGTAGAACGCCTGGTTGGCCGCGGCGACGGCCTCGACGTCGGTCACCAGCCCTGGGCCCCGACCAGGGGGACGAAGGCGACGGTCCCGAGGCGGTCCTCCTCGAGTTGGTCGCCGCGGCGACGGAGCCGGAGCAGGCGCTGGTGGCCCTTGCGACCGATGGGGGCGACGAGGCGGCCACCGTCGACGAGCTGGTCGACCAGCGCCTGCGGCACCGCGGGGGCGGCGGCGGTCACCACGATGGCGTCGTAGGGGGCGCCGGCAGGCCAGCCCACGCTGCCGTCGCCCTCGACCACCTCGACGTCGGGGGCGAGCTCGGCCAGGAGCTCGCGGGCGGAGGCGGCCAGCGAAGGGTGGCGTTCGACGGTCACGACCGCCCCGCCGGTGGCGTCGAGGACGGCGGCGCCGTACCCCGAGCCGGTGCCCACCTCCAGGACCCGGTCGCCCGGTTGCAGCTCGGCCGCCTGGGCCATGGCCGCCACGATGTAGGGCTGGCTGATCGTCTGGCCCTCGGTCAGGGGCAGCGCCCCGTCGGCGTAGGCGGCGTCGACCAGGCGGTCGGGCACGAACCGCTCGCGGGGACGCGGCCCATCGCGTCGAGCACGGCCTCGTCCCGGATCCCCCGCCCCCGCAGGTCGACCGAGACCATCTGGGCCCGGCGCCGCTCGTAGGCGTCCACACCCACCGGTCTACCCCGCGGGGGAGAGGCCGACCTCGCTCACGACCGCCTGCGGGGCGCCGGTGCCCAGATCGGTGATCCAGAGCAGCACCGCCGCCCCCGAGCGCCCGGAGAGGTCGAACTCGGCCCGTCCGCCGAGATCGCCGCCCTCGGCGACCGGCTCGCCCCAGCCGTCGAGGCTGTCGGCCGGGGCGTCAGCCACGTAGACCTGGGCGGCCCAGCCCGTGTTGCCCGCCTCGACGCCGAGTGTGCCGAGCTCGGCGGCCTCCTCGAGGGTCAGGATCAGGCCGACGCCGGGCTTGAGGCCCTGGAAGTCCTCCCGGCTGGCGTACTCCTCCGAGGTCCAGGCGGTGCCCACGTCGCCGTCGACGGCCAGCGGGGCCTCCTCGTCGTGCTCGCTGCCGTCGCCGTCGGGGTCGAAAGCGGTCGCCGTGAGGGTGAGGGCGGGCTGGTCGCCCCCGCCGGCGTCCTCGACACCGGGGACCCTGGGCTCGTCGTCGTCGCCGAACAACTGGTCGCCGAAGACCTGGCCGAGCAGAACCCCGGCGACGCCGAGGGCGACCATGACGAGCACGATGAGCAACGCCGGCCCGGTCCAGTTCCGGGACGGGCGAGGAGTCGGCGCGGGCGCGGCAGCGGGCCGGGCGGCCCCGGGTGGGGGCACCGTCGGGGGTGGCGGGATCGGGCTCGGTGGCGCCGCGACCGAGGTGCCGTCGGCCGGGGCGCTCGACTCGACGAAGGTCGAGTCGTCGGTCGGGATCGGTGGTGCGGCCCGGTCCTCGAGGGAGGCCAGCAGCTCGCTGCGCAGCTCGGCGGCGGACGGCGGCCGCCCGTCGGGCTCGCGGGCGAGGGCGTGGAGGGTCACCGTCTCCAGGGCCGCCGGCAGCTCGGGACGGATGGTGCGGGGCGGGGTCGGGTCCTGGTGGAGGCGGGCGAGGACCGTCGCCGTGTCGGTGTCGCCGCTGAACGGCACCCGGCCGCACACCATCTCGTAGAGGACGATGCCCAGCGAGTAGAGGTCGGTGCGGGCATCGACGGGGTTGCCCTGCACCTGCTCGGGGGCCAGGTACTTGGCGGTGCCCAGCACGGTGCCCTCGGTCGTGTGGTCGGCGTCGGTGACCTTGGCGATGCCGAAGTCGGCGACCATCACCCGCTCGTCGTCGGTGAGGAGGATGTTGGCCGGCTTGATGTCTCGGTGGACGAGTCCGGCCCGGTGCGCGGTCTCCAGCGCCTCGGCGACCCGGGCGGCGATCTGCACGGCCTCGGCGGGTCCGAGGCGACCCTCGTCGTCGAGGTGGCGGCGCAGCGACATCCCCCGCACCAGCTCCATGACGATGGCCTCGTCGCCGTCGCTGCTGTGCGTGTCGTAGATGGCGACGATCGACGGGTGGGTCAGGCGGGCGGCGGCGATGGCCTCGCGGCGGAAGCGCTCGACGAAGTTCTGGTCGCCGGCCAGGTGGGGGTGGAGCACCTTGATGGCCACCGGCCGGTCGAGGACCTGGTCGTGGGCCTCCCAGACCTCGGCCATCCCACCGACGGCCAGTCGGCGCTCGAAGCGGTAGCGACCGGCGAGCAGCGAGCCGGCCCGGTCGGACCGCTCCGTGGCAGGGGAGGGAGGCGGTTCGGCCACGGTGATGCCACGCTACCCGGCGTCACCCGGCGGGCTGGGGGCGGCCCCCCGGACCCGACCTCCGATCATCGGCACGGGAACCCCGGATTTGATGCGTCAAAAGACCCATCAAGGGGGCTAATGGGCGCGTCGTAGACACCCCTGTGACGGCGATTTCGGCGATGGACCTCCGCGGCTGCGGTGACCCTGGCCCTCGTGGGGGCGTGGGCCGTCGCGGCCGTCCCGTCCTCCCCCACGGCCAGCGGGGACGGTGCGCGCGAGGACATGGCACTGGGCGTCGACGCCGTGCAGGTGCCGGTGACCCCGGACGACGGTGGTGCGTGGGCCGACGAGGAGGCCCACGGCGACGGGGGCCCCGCCCACGCCGAGTACGGGAGCTACGGCACCCGCTGGCGCAAGAGCAACCTGACCTACGGCTTCGTCAACCACACCCCGGACCTCACCGTCGCCGCCCAGGAGGCGGCCATCGCCCACGCCCTGAACACGTGGGGCTCGGTGACCCCGCTGACCTTCACGAAGGTCGCCGACTGCGACCTGCCGTTCAACCACGCCGACTGCGAGACCCCGGACATCCGGATCCAGTTCGGTGGCGGCGACCACGGCGGTGGCCCCGACGACCCGGACTTCGACGGTCCCGGCAACACCGCGGCCCACGGGTTCTACCCCCCGCCCAACGGCCTGTCGGCAGCCGGTGACCTGCACCTCGACGAGGCCGAGCGGTGGTCGACCACGGGCAACGGCGTCGACCTCCAGAGCGTGGCCCTCCACGAGTTCGGCCACTCCCTCGGCCTGACCCACGCCACGTCGGCCCAGTGCCCGCTGCGCCCCGGCCCCAACCGCCCGATCATGTGTGGCGTGCTCATCGGCATCGATCGCTCCCTGGCCCAGGACGACGTCAACGGCATCCAGAGCATCTATGGCCGGCCCGCCCGAGCCTGCGGCGGCCTGAAGGTGACCGTCGTCCTCAGTGAGGGCGATCGCCCGACCGGGGGTGCCGACGTGATCGCCGGCACGCCGGGTCGTGACGTCATCAACGCCGGCAGCGGGGCGGACATCGTCTGCTCCGGCGGCGGCGACGACCGGATCGACCTGGGTCCCGGCAACGACCGAGCCCTGTCCGGTGGTGGCAACGACTACGTCTTCGGTCGGGCCGGTTCCGATCGCATCGAGGCCGGCTCCGGCAACGACCACGTCGTGTCGGGAGACCACAACGACGAGCTCTTCGGCGGCGGCGGGGCCGATGCCCTCGACGCCGGCACCGGCAGCGACGAGCTGTCCGGAGGCGCCAACGGCGACAGCTGCAACGGCCGCACCGGCCGCGACCGCTCCGGCGGCTGCGAGCGCAAGGCCGGCATCGAGCTCCTGTTCTGAGCCGGGGCTACGCCCTCAGCCAGAAGGAGACCCCGAGCACACCCGGGCCCCCGTGGGTCCCGATGACCGGGCCGATGCGACCGGACTGCACCTCGCCGTCGTAGACGGGGGCCACCACCTCGACCAGCTCGCCGGCGTCGTCGGGGTCGCCGGCCATGACCCACAGGTCGGTGACCTGGTCGCCGAACTCGACCACCTTGTCCCGCATCCAGAGCAGGCCCTTCTTCTTGGTGCGGGGCTTGGCGGCCTCGTGGACCTCACCGGTGCTCATGTCGAGGACGGGCTTGATCGACAGCATGTTGCCCATCAGCCCCTGGGCCTTGCCGATCCGGCCGCCCTTCACGAGGTTGTCGAGCGTGTCGAGCATCCCCCACATGCGGGTGCGGTCGGACAGGTCCTCGGCCTTGGCGACCACGTCCGCCGAGCTGGCGCCGGCAGCCGCGGCTTCGGCGGCGGCGACGACGATGTTGCCGAGGCCGAGGGTCAGCGCCTTCGAGTCCACGACGGTCACCGTGACCTCGCCCTCGAGCGCCTTGGCCGCGGTGGCGGCCGACTGCATGGTGGCCGACAGGGCGGCCGACAGGTTGATGCAGACGACCTCGTCGCCGCCCGAGCCAAGCTTGCGGAAGGCCTCCTCGAAGGCGCCGGGGGAGGGCGCGGCCGTCTCGGGCAGGACCGAGGACTGGGCCATCTTGGCGTAGAACTCGTCGACGCTCAGCTCGGTCCGGTCGACGAACTCCTCGTCGCCGAAGCGGATGGACAGCGGCACGACCTCGATGCCGTGACGATCGACGAGCTCCTGGCTCAGGTCGCAGGCGCTGTCGGTGACGATGCGGACGGCCATGGTCCCCTCGGGATGGGCGGGTGTGGATGCGGGCCGGAGCGTACTTTCCGGCGCGTGTTCAGACCGACGGTGCGGCGGACTCGTTACCGCCGGCCCGGTCTGGATCGGTGTTGACCGGCAGGTCCTCGGGATCGACGAGGCGGCGGTTGCGGCGGGTCTTGCGGAAGTGCACCGCCCACCAGACCACGAGGAAGAGGAGGGCCCCCACCGAGAGCACGACGCCCACGCCGGAGACGAACGTCGATCGGACCGTCACCTGCGCCGCGGGTCACGAACAGCACGCCGTCGGGCGACGTGGCCGTGATGCGAAGCGGGAACGAGCCGCTGGATCGGGCCTCGACGGGCACCACGACGCGGTTCGGCCCCTCGTCCAGTTCGACGGTCTGGTTCGGTCCCTCGGGGAAGTCGAGGCGGTTGTTGCTGTCGAAGGCCAGCTGCACCTCGACGGGCCCCCCGGTGTCGTTGTGGATGGTGACCGGGATGTCGCCCTCCCTCGAGGTGAGGGTGACGGTCACGTCGTCGGTGATGTCGACCTGCGAGACCCGGGTCCGGATCGCCACGTCGACCGACTGGAGGTAGCCGCCCCGCTGGGTCTCGGTGAGGTCGATGGACCCCGACACCAAGAGGCGGCGGCGGAGCTCGACGGCCACGGGGTCCCGCCGGCCCGCGAAGCTGCTGTAGCCACGGAGCTGGCGGCGGGCGTTCGTCAGGTTCCGGCCGTAGTTGGTGAGGTCCTGGCCCGCGAGCGGGATGCCCTCGACGACGGGGCCGGGCTCCGTCCCCGGCTCGCCGGCCGCGTCGGCGTCGAGGAGTCCGGCCAGGCTGACCGGGCGCACCGGGCCGGGCTCGCCCAGGCCCCGGAGCAGGGTGTCGAGGTAGGTGGCCGGCAGCGGTCGGCTGGCGGGGAGCTCGATGGCCACCCCGGCATCGCCCTCGTCGGTGGCGATCCCGCCCTCCTCCGGCGGCGAGGCGAGGAGGGCGAGATCGGCCAGGGCCCGGTGAGCCTGGAGCACGGGGTCGCCGGTGCCGTTGACGTGGGCCCGCAGGATCGAGTCGGTCAGGACGGCGTCGAACATCTGACCGGTTGCCCCGGTGACCACGACGGGCTCGGTGATCGGGGCCGACGGCGGGGTGACCGACTCGCGCCGGAACACGCCCCGGTCGATGCCGACGGCGGTCAGCGCGTCCAGCGCCGCCGTGGTGGGGTTCCCGGTGCCGGCCCACGTGCGCTGGTCGAGCGGCAGTCGCAGCACGCGCCGCAGGGTGCGGGCACCGGCAGCGAACTGGTCGACCAGCGGGTCCTCCAGCTCGGGGACGGCGGCGAAGGCGGCGAGGTCGATGCGGACGTAGGGCCCGGCGATCACGTTGCGGTCCTCGAGGGCCTCCCGGACCTGGTCCAGGAGCTCGGGGTCCTCGGCGGCGACGGCGTCCATCGTCTCGGGGGTGGGCACCACGCTGAGCGGCACGTCGTCATGGGACCGGAGGATGCGGGACCGCACGTCGAGCAGGCGGCGGGCCCGGTCGCTCAGGACCGTCGACCCGTCGGCGCCGATGGCGGGCGGGGCGTGGAGCGGGAGGACGACGGCGGCGCGCAGGCGGGTGTCGCGGGCCTCCTCCGGATAGCGGACGATGAACGTCAGCATCGACGGGCCCGGCTCGTCGTCGGGACCGGCCAGGGCGACGGTCAGCGGGTAGACGCCAGGCTCCGCCAGCGACAGGCCCGACGAGCCGTCGGTCTGCAGGGTCAGGCGGAACGTGTTCTCCCGGTTCTCGCTGACCAGCTCGACCGGAACCGACAGGGTGTCCCGGATGGGACCCAGCAGGGCGGCCTCGCGGTCACCCCGGACGATGGCGTCGCGCGAGGTCGAGCGCGCCGTAGAGGACCAGTTCGATCGAGCCCTCGGCGGGCATGCCCTGGTTCGTCTGCAGGGTCATGGTGAAGGGCTGGTCCTCGGCCACCCAGGCGGTCTGGCCGACGAGGCGGAACGGGGTGCGGCCGGGTGGCGGCTCCTGTGCCCCGGCGACGCTCGGTCCCACGAGGAAGGTGACGCCGGCGAGCAGCAGGCCGACGACGAGAGCGCACCGCAGCGGCTTGGCCGCCCCGCTACGGGTGAGCAGCCCGACGGGCTGCGCAGCTCGGGACGGAGCTTGCTCCGTCCCGAAGGCCGTCAACGGAGTAGAGCACCCAGAACATCGAGGCCGCGGGGCTCGGGGCGGAAGCCCATCGCCTCGTACAGGTGCAGCGCGGCGGCGTTGCCTTCCTGGGTGTTGACGACGGCTCGACGGGCGCCGCGGCGCTCCAGCCAGACCAGCGCATCGCCCACCAGCGCCCGGCCGAGGCCTCGCTCGGCGTGGTCCGGGTGGACGGCGACGCGCTGCAGGTAGCCGCGCCACCCTGCCCGTCCGGCGATGGCGTAACCGACGACCCGCCCGTCGACGACGGCGACCCGGAAGTGGACGGTCGGCGTCGCCAGCAGCGCCTCGCGGAGGCCGCCGAGGTCCAGCCGCCACGGTGGCGAGAACGCGGCCTGGTCGACGGCCAGCACCGCGGGCCGGTCGCGACGACGGGCCCGACGCAGGGGCGAGGGGCGGGCCGGCGGGGTCAGGCCGGTCAGGTCGTGGGCCAGGAGGTGGAGGTGCTCGTCGACCTGGAAGCCGGCCGCCAGGAACGGCTCCTGCTCGTCGGGGGCCAGGGCCGCGGTGCGCGCCCGGTCGTACCCGGCGTCGGCCAGCTCGGCCAGCACCCGGCGCAGCGCGTCGGGCTGGATGCGGCGGCTGGCGTAGGGGACGAGGTGGGCCGTGGTGGGGTCCACCGGCCATGGCCGCACGCGCAGCGCGCGGTGCGGTGAGGCGGTGGTCATCGGGCCTCACCCTACGGGAACGGCTCCGACCACTCCGGGTGGCGGCACCTGCCGCGAGGAACGATCAGGAGCGCTCCGAACCGCCCCCGCTACCGTCATCCCGTGGCCGCCGTCCTCCTCGCCACCCATCCGCGGCTCGTGGAGCACGACACCGGACCGGGCCACCCCGAACGACCCGCCCGGCTCGGCGCGGTCCTCGACGGCATCGCCGCCGCGGGGCTCGACGACGCCCTGGTCCGGGTCGACCCCCGGCCGGCCACCCGGGACGAGCTCGAGGCGGTCCACCCGGCCGAGCACCTCGACCGCATCGAGGCCCTCTGCCGTGCCGGCGGCGGGTCGATCGACGCCGACACCCGGGTCAGCGCCGAGTCCTGGGACGTCGCCCTGCTGGCGGCGGGGGCGGGCATCGACGCCATCGAGCGCCTGCGAGCGGGGCGAGGCGGACGCCGCCTTCTGCGCGGTGCGCCCGCCGGGTCACCACGCCACGACCGATCGGGCGATGGGCTTCTGCCTGGTCAACAACGTGGCCATCGCCGCCCACTGCTGGCCGACCAGGGCGAGCGAGTGCTGGTCGTCGACATCGACGCCCACCACGGCAACGGCACCCAGGACATCTTCTGGAACGACCCGCGCGTCCTCTACGTCTCGTTCCACCAGCACCCGCTGTACCCCGGGACCGGCGCGGCCGAGGAGGTCGGCGGCATCGGCGCCATCGGGTACGACGGTCAACTTCCCCCTGCCCCCGGGTGCCACGGGCGACGTGTACCGGGCGGGCATCGAGGACGTCCTGGCGCCGCACGTCGCCGCCTGGAACCCCACGTGGCTGCTCATCTCGGCCGGGTTCGACGCCCACCGCCGAGACCCCATCACCGACATGGGCCTGACCGCCGGGCGACTACGCCGACGTGATCGGCGACCTCTTGGCCTTCGCCCCCGCCGGCCACCGGCTCGTCTTCCTCGAGGGTGGGTACGACCTGACCGCGCTGGCGCGAGTCGGCCGCCGCCACCGTCGGCGCGCTGGTGGGCGAGGCCGTGCCGCCCGAGGCGCCGACCGCCGCACGGCCCGGGCATCGAGGTCCTCGGCCAGGTCGCCGCCGCGCAGCACGCGGCCGTGGACCGGGACGACGACCGGTGATCCCCGAGCGCCTGCGCAGCTCCCTCCAGCCTGTCCTCGACGTCGTCGCCCCGCTGGCCGAGCGCTTCGCCGCGGCCGACCACCGGCTCTACCTGGTCGGCGGGATCGTCCGGGACCTCCTGGTCGGCCGCGAGCTCGGCGAGCTGGACATCGACCTCACCACCGACGCCCGCCCCGAGCGAGATCAAGGCCCTCCTCGCCGGGAACGTCGACGCGGTCTGGTCGGTGGGCGAGCGGTTCGGGACCATCGGGGCCAAGCTCGGCGACTGGACCGTCGAGATCACGACCCACCGGGCCGACGTCTACCTGCCCGAGTCCCGCAAGCCGGAGGTCACCTTCTCCGACCGAGGTCGAGGACGACCTGTCCCGCCGCGACTTCACGGTCAACGCCATGGCACTGGCCCTGCCCGAGCTCCAGCTCATCGACCCCTTCGACGGCGCCGCCGACCTGGCCGCCGGCCGCCTGCGCACGCCGCTGGCCCCCGAGGAGTCGTTCAGCGACGACCCGCTGCGCATGCTGCGGGCCGCCCGCTTCCTGGCCGGCTACCGCCTGATGCCGACCGACGAGCTGGTCCACGCCGTGACCGAGATGGGCGACCGACTGGCCATCGTCTCCGCCGAGCGGATCCGGGACGAGCTGGACAAGCTGATGGTCGTCGAGGACCCGTCCGACGGGCTGTGGTTCCTGGTCGACACCGGCCTGGCCGAGGAGTTCCTGCCCGAGCTGCCCGCCATGCGCCTCGAGCAGGACCCCATCCACCACCACAAGGACGTGCTGGCCCACACGATCGCCGTCGTGGCCAACACCTCGACCGACCGCCTGGTGCGGCTGGCCGCGCTGTTCCACGACATCGGCAAGCCCAAGACCCGTTCGTTCGGGGCCAACGGCGTGATGTTCCACCACCACGAGGTGGTCGGCGCCCGCATGACGAAGGACCGGATGACGGCGCTGCGGTACTCGAACGAGGACGTCGAGATCGTCACCCAGCTCGTGCGCCTGCACCTGCGCTTCCACGGCTACGGCACCGGGACCGGCTGGACGGACTCCGCCGTGCGCCGCTTCGTCCGCGACGCCGGCGACCAGCTGGACCGCCTCATCGAGCTGACCCGCTGCGACTGCACGACCCGCAACCAGCGCAAGGCCGAGATGCTCGCCCGCCGCATGGACGACCTCGAGGCCCGCATCGCCGAGCTCGAGGCCGCCGAAGAGCTGAAGGCCATCCGCCCCGACCTCGACGGCCGCCAGGTCATGGAGCACCTCGGCCTCGAACCCGGCCGCGAGGTCGGCGAGGCCCTGGCCTTCCTGCTGGAGCTCCGCCTCGACGAAGGCCCCCTCGACGAGGACGAGGCCTACCGCCGCCTCGACGCCTGGTGGGCCGCCCACGAGAAAGGGGCCCCCGCAGGGGCCCCGCCTCGGCATCACCACCGTTGAACTTCGCACCGCAGCCTGCTCAAGATCGGGCTTCGCCTTGCCGATGACCTCTACGAGCTGCGGTGCGTCGTGAGGCCACTATGGCAGCCGCGGGCGGGGACTTCAATGGCCCATCCGGCCCATTTTCGACTGCCGAGTCAGTGCCGCGGCTTCAGCCCTCCAGCACCGCCTCGAGCACCCGGTCAACGTCGCCCAGGTGGTGCGACAGCTCGTGCACGGTGTGGCGGGCGATCCAGTCGACGTCACGGAGCGCGGGCTCGGGATAGGTGTACGTGCCGCTGCGGGCCCAGGCGCTGTCGTCGAAGCCGGCGAGCACGTTGGCCAGCGCGTTGGCGGCCGTGTGGAGCCCGGTGGCGACGGTGGCGGGCTCCTGCTCGTTGTAGCGGAGCTCGACGGCCCGCTCGTCCCTGCGCATGGGCACGAACGTGGGCCGGTCCTCGACCTGGGCGAGGGCGATGCGCTCCCGCTGGACCAGCAGCACGTCCCGCACGTGGCAGCCGTACTCGAGCGCCGACCAGCCGGGCCTCGGGCGGGCGCTGGCGTAGGCGAAGGGCGTCTCGCTCAGCCGCTCGGCGTGGGATTCGGCCAGGGAGCGGAGGCGGTCGCCGATGTCGGTCCGGGCGAATCCGTAGTAGTCGAACCCGCACTCCGGGCACCGGTCCACGCCGTCAGGAGCCCTCTTTGCGCGCCCTCAGGACCAGGGTCGCCGGCATCCACGCCATGGCCGGCGCCCAGTGGGCGCTGCGGGGCACGCCGCTGATCGGCTCCGGCTCCAGGAACGTGTCGACCCGGAACTTGGCCCGGGTGAGGCTGGTGAACAGCCCCCCGATGGTGTGGGCGTACTCCGCCTCGACGCCCTCGGCCCGGCGCGGCCAGCGGCTCGGCGTCGGCGTAGCGGCGGGCGAGGCGGGGTGGCTCACCCCCCTCGGGGTCCAGGGTGGCGAAGGCGGGGTGGGGGAGCGACATGGCCAGTGGGGCGTTGGCGCTCAGGACCCGGTGGACCTGGCGGAAGACCCGGTTGAGGTCCTCGACCTCGGCCAGCGCCGACACCGACAGGGCGGCGTCGATGGAGTCGCCCCGCAGGAACGCGAGGTCGGCCAGGTCGGTGCGATGGAGCTCCACCCGCACCTCGGCCTTCTCGCAGGCCTCGCGGGCCCGGTCGACGCGGCTGGACACGTGGTCGACCACGATCACCTTGGCGTCGTTGCGGGCGAGGGAGAGGATGGCGTCGGTGCGCCGGCAGCCGAGCACCAGCACGCGCTTGCCCTCCACCGGGCCGAGGAGCCGCAGCTCGGTCTCGCCGGGGATGTCCGGCCCGTACTCGAACTCGGCGATGTTCACGACGCCCCCTCGAAGCGCATGGCGTCGAACTCCCAGAAGGCGCGGAGGGCGACGAGGGCGCCATCGTCGTCCACCCGGTACGTGTACACGCCTTCGACGATGGACCGGTTGCCGTCGGGCAGCGTCGTGGTGATGCGCCCGACGTTCGCACACTCGGGCCCGCAGGCATAGGACTCGCGGATGGCGAAGCGCACCTCGCCCAGGGAGATGACCTCGTCCCAGAAGCCGGCGATGGCGTCCTTGCCCCGCCGGCCCTGGCCCTCGGGGTTCAACGGCGACGGGCCGATGGGGTCCTCGACGACGGCGTCGTCGGTGAAGAGGGCGAGCCACGCCTCGCGGTCGCCGGCCTCGACGGCGGCCATCGACCGCTGCGACGCCACCCGGGCCGGGTGTTCGGCATTCACCCGGACTTTTCTAGTGCCTGCCGCCTCCTGAGGCCGCGAGAGGACCTAGCCTCCCGGCGATGAGCTTCCGGGTGGAGGCGATCAGGGGCGCCGAGCAGGGCGGCACGGTCGACTACCGCTTGGCGCGCCGGGGGTGCTGGCCGAGTACCGCAAGGGGCGGCTGGCCAGGCACGAGGTGTGCGACGCCCACCCCGAGCTGATGCGGGTCGCTCGCGACTACATCGAGGAGTCGACGCAGCTCGACTGCCCGGTGTGCGAGGAGGCCAAGGTCAAGCTCGTCTCCTACGTCTTCGGCTCGTACCTGGGCCCGTCCGGGCGCTGCGTGAAGGACCGCAACGAGCTGGCCCGGGTCACCCGGCGCAAGGGCACGTACCGCTGCTACGTGGTCGAGGTGTGCGCCGAGTGCGGCTGGAACCACCTCAGCCAGGTGTTCGACGTGTGAGGTCGGGATCCGACCGACCCGAACTTTCTGTCATCGAACGGTAACCTCGGGGGCCGGCCCGGACCCACGCGCCTTCCTTCTGCATGCCTTCGGACACCTCGACCACCGCTGCCGCCGACGACGAGCGGATCTCCCTCTGGGGCCGCTACCGCCGTCGCCGCTTCCGTCGCCGGACGCTTCTTCTGGCGCTGGCGCCGCGTCCTCTTCCTGGCGATGCTCGTCCTGGTGGCCGGGATGGCCGGCACGGCGATGGTCCTGTCCAACATCGAGCTCCCCCCGCAGACCCAGCGCCTCCGCGAGACCTCCTTCATCTGCACCCGTGAGGTCGCCCGCAACTGCAACGAGGACAACGCCGCCGCCCGGCTGAGTGGCGAGGAGAACCGGGTCGTCGTCCCCTACCGGCGCATCCCCGAGGTCCTCATCGACGCCGTGATCGCCGCCGAGGACCAGAACTTCTGGCGGCACAACGGTGTCGACCCCGCCGGCATCGCCCGGGCCGGGTGGGCCCAGATCCGGGGCACCTCCGAGTCCACCCAGGGTGGGTCGACCATCACCCAGCAGTACGTGAAGCTCGTCTACCTGACCCGGGAGCGGACCCTGGCCCGCAAGATCCGGGAGGCCATCTACGCCGTCGAGCTGGAGCGCGAGCTCTCGAAGACCGAGATCCTCGAGCGCTACCTGAACACCGTCTACTTCGGGCGGGGCGCCTACGGCGTGCAGGCGGCGTCGCAGGCCTACTTCTTCACCGACGTCGAGGACCTGACCCTCATGCAGGCCGCCTACCTGGCCGGCCTGATCCGGGCCCCGGAGTCGGCCGACGCCGCCCGCAACCCGCGCGAGGCCATCCGCCGGCGCAACACCACGCTCGACAACATGCTCGAGCTCGGCAGCATCACCGAAGAGCAGTACGACCGGGCGTCGGAGATCGAGTGGGAGGTCAGCCTGTTCGGGGTCTGCGCTGACGCCGCGGGGAACCTCATCGAGTGCGGCCCCGGCTTCGTCCTGGCCAGGACCCAGGCCGACCTCTTCTCCCGGGTGCGGGGTCACGAGTTCGGCGCCGAGTACTTCTACGAGGCCGTCCGCCAGGACCTGGTCGACAGGTTCGGCGAGGACCGGGTCTACGAGGGCGGGCTGCGCGTCTACACGACGCTCGACATGAACTGGCAGCAGCAGGCGTACGAGACGGTCGTCAACAACTTCCCCCAGCCGGGCCCCGACAGCTCGATCGTCGCCGTCGGCGCCGACGGCCGGGTGCGGGCGATGATGGGCGGCCGCGACTTCAACCTCTCCGAGCTGAACCTGGCCATGGGCCGGGAGGGTGGTGGGTCGGGCCGCCAGCCGGGATCGTCCTTCAAGCCCTTCGCCCTGGCCGAGGCGTTCGCCCAGGGCTACTCGGCCGAAGCCCACCTGCCGGCGCCCAGCAGCGTCTCGCTCGACATCCCCGGGGGCGAGACCTGGAACGTGAGCGGTGGGGGCTCCTCCGGTGGCCACACGCTCCTCAGCGCGACCGCAGGCGTCGTCCAACGTCGTCTTCGCCCAGCTGATGCTCGAGCTCGGCCCCGAGAACGTCATCGAGATGGCCCACACGCTGGGCATCGAGTCCGAGCTGCCCATCGTCCCGTCGATCGTCCTCGGCGCCGGCGAGGTGTCGGTCCTCGACATGGCCAGCGCCTACTCCACCTTCCGGGACCACGGCATGCACCGCCAGCCGGTCCTGATCGAGCGAGTCGAAGACTCCCGGGGCAACGTGCTCTACGACGTCAACGACACCCCTGCCCAGCAGGTCATCTCCCCCGAGGTCGCCGACACGGTGACGACCGCGCTGCGGGGCGTCGTCTCCGGCGGGACCGGTACCGCCGCCCAGCTCTCGGACTGGAGCGTCGCCGGCAAGACGGGGACGACGCAGAACGAGAAGGACGCCTGGTTCGTCGGCTACACGTGCAAGGTGTCGACGGCGGTGTGGGTCGGCTACGTCGGCGGCCCCGGCCAGGAGATCCCCGCCCTCGGTGCGCAGGGCGGGACCATCGCCGCCCCGGCGTGGCACGAGTTCATGCAGCGCCTGATCGACAACGGGCTCATGACCAACGACGACGGCTGCGACCTGGCCGACGTCACCGAGTTCCCGGGCCGCACCTCGTTCGAGGGCCTCGAGGTCGAGGACACGTCGACGACCGCCACCTGCCCGGCGGGCTACACGCCGCAGGACCTCAACGGCGACGGCGCGATCGAGAGCTGCGTCGAGCAGACGGACGGGGGTACCGACGACCCGCCGACGGCGACGACGGCCCCGCCGGTCACCACACCGCCGACCGAACCGCCGCCCACCACCGCACCGCCGCCCACGACGGTGCCACCGCCGACTGTGCCCAGTCCCGGAACGGAGCGCGCCGGGCGAGGACGCGGCGGCTAGCCGGTCCGACATGGCCGACGAGACGGCCGCCCGCCCGCTGGACCGGCCCCACCCCAGCCGACTGCCGGAGGACCACCCCCAGCGCGATGCGATCCTGGCTGTTCACGCCGACGCGCTCGCCGCGGGCGAGTCCGGCTACCTGGACCCCGCCACCGGGCTCTTCGTCATGACCGCGGCCTACCTGGTCGAGCGCGGCACCTGCTGCGACTCCGGGTGCCGCCACTGCCCCTACATCGACTGAGGTCGAGGCAATGCCTTGCGGAATCCGCAAGGCATTGCCTCGGAAACCGTGGGGTTCAGGCGTCCGCTTCGCCCACGACCCGGTGTGGATAGTGGGTCAGGCACGGGAAGCACCAGCGCTCGGTGCCCTCGGCCTCGGTGACCTGGCGCTCCTGGTCCCAGCTCTCGGGGACGACGTAGAGGCGCACGACCTCGGTCACCTCCTCGTCCTCCCGGCCGCAGGAGTCACAGGTGCCGGTGATCGCGGTGTCCCCGGATGGCTGGTCTGACATCGTCGGGTGAGGCTACGCTTCCGACATCGCCGGCAGCCGAACGTGCGCTGGACGAGAAGGAGATGACGGTCATGAGCAAGCCCGTCACCGCGCCCGACATCCGGGCCCACAAGGTCCGGGACGGACACGACCCCCTGGTCATGGTCACGGCGTACGACGCGCCCGGGGCCCGCATCGCCGATGAGGCGGGCGTCGACCTGATCCTGGTCGGCGACTCGGTCGCCATGGTGGTGCTCGGCTACGAGGACACCCTGCAGGTGACCATCGACGACCTGGCGCACCACACCGCGGCGGTGGCCCGGGCCAAGCCCCAGCCACTGATCGTCGGCGACCTGCCGTGGATGAGCTACCACGTGTCGCCCGAGGAGACGGTGCGCAACGCCGCCCAGCTGATCCGGGCCGGCGCCGGCGCCGTGAAGCTCGAGGGCGGTCAGAAGCGCCTGCCGATGATCGACACCATCCTCGACGCCGAGATGCCGGTCATGGGCCACCTCGGCCTGACGCCGCAGTCCATCCGGGCGATGGGCGGCTTCAAGGTCCAGGCCAAGGCCCACCAGGCCGCGCTGGACCTGATGGCCGACGCCAAGGCGCTGGCCCAGGCCGGCTGCTTCGCCATCGTGCTGGAGGGCGTGCCCACCGAGGTCGCCGCCATGGTCACCGACGCCATCGACGTCCCGACCATCGGCATCGGCGCCGGTCCCGACTGCGACGGCCAGGTCCTGGTGGCCCACGACCTGCTGGGCATCGAGGACCGCATCTCGCCCAAGTTCGTCCGTCGCTACGGCGCCATGAAGGACGAGATGGTGGCGGCCATGGCCCACTACGCGGACGACGTCCGCGGCGGCGCCTTCCCCGATGACTCGGAGAGCTACCACCTCTCCGAGGAGGTGGCGGAGACGCTCGGCCTGTACGGGCGCGCCGGCTGACCGACGGGAACCCGCGACACTGGGCCACCCATGCGGTGGTCCCGTGTCGCGTCCGTGCTCCTCGTCGGTGTCCTGGTCCTCGCCTCGTGCGGTGACGACGGGGGGTCGGAGGACACCGCCGCCGACGGTGACGGCGGCCGAGATCGCCGATGCCATCGACCTGTCCGCCGACGGGGAGCTCTCGGACTCCGGTCGGGTGACGATCCCCGGGTTCGACGAGGTGGCCGTCGAGGTCACCAACCAGGCCGGCGATCTGCTCGAGTGGTGTCTCCTGCTGGCCCGGGCGGCCGAGCAGTACAGCCAGGGCCTGATGCGGGTCGTCGACCTCGGCGACTACGCCGGGATGCTGTTCGACTTCCCCGAGGGCGAGCGCGACGGCGGCTTCTGGATGCGGGACACCGCCCTGCCGCTGTCCATCGCCTACCTGGACGCGGACGGGGGGATCGTGTCGACCGCCGACATGGACCCGTGCCTCGACCAGGGAGACGCCTGCCCGAGCTACCCGCCCGAGGGTCCCTACGCCGACACCGTGGAGGTGCCCCAGGGCGGGCTCGAGGCCTTCGGCCTCGACGGCCCCGCCGCCCGCCTCCGTCAGGTCGGCGCCTGCGCGCCTCCCTGACGTCGGCAGCCGAGGTCGCCTGGCGGCTCGTCGCGCTGTCACACCCCCTCGGGACACTGGGGCGGTGAAGGAAGCCAGGTCGACCGCCGGTAGCCTCGACGCCCGACAACTTGACCCTGCCCCCGCCGGGGGCTCCAGGTGCTTCGACACCGGACCCGAAGGGATGTGATGACACGCATGACGCGTGTGTATGAGCTCATGGTGATCTTCGACCGAGAGGTCGACGAGTCCACCATCGACGGTCTCCTCAACCAGGTGTCCGCCATGATCGGCGACGCCGGTGGGCGAGTGGCCACCACCGACAAGTGGGGCCTGCGGAAGTACGCCTACGAGATCAACCACAAGGACGAGGGCTACTACGTCGTCCTCGAGATCGTCACGGAGGCCACCGACCTCCACGACGTCGACCGCTTCCTCCGTCTCGCGGACGAGACCGTCCGCCACAAGGCCATCCGCCTGCCCGACGCCGAGGCCCTGCGCCGCGGCCTGTTGGGCGACGGAGCGCCGGCCGAAGCGGCCGGCTGAACAAGGAGCACCGACAATGGCAAACGGCAACACCGTGACGGTCGTGGGCAACGTGACCCGTGACCCCGAGCTGCGGTTCACCTCCAGCGGTCAGGCGGTGGCCAGCTTCGGCCTCGCCGTCAACCGGCGGTGGCAGAACCGGAACAACGAGTGGGAGGAGTCGACCTCCTTCTTCGACGTGACCTGCTGGGCCCAGATGGCCGAGAACGTCGCCGAGTCGATCCCCAAGGGGGCTCGCATCGTCGTCACCGGCCGGCTGGACCAGCGCTCCTGGGAGAACCAGGAGGGCGAGAAGCGGTCGAAGGTCGAGATCGTCGCCGACGAGATCGGCCCCAGCCTGCGTTGGGCCACCGCGCAGGTCGTGAAGAACGAGCGCCGCGAAGGCGGCGACGGCAGCGGCGGCGGCGGCGGCGGCGGGGGCGGCGGCTCCCGGCCCGTGGCCAACGAGCCGTCCGGTGGCAGTGGCAGCGGTAGTGGCGGTGGCGGCGGTGGGTACGACCCGGACGAGGAGCCCTTCTGATGGCGAAGCAGCAGCAGCGACGGATGAAGAACAAGGACAACGCCCGTCGCGGCAAGAAGAAGGTGAGCCTCCTCCTCCAGGAGCAGGTCACCTACGTGGACTGGAAGGACGTCAACCTCCTCCGTCGGTTCATGAGCGACCGGGCCAAGATCCGCGCCCGTCGCGTCACCGGCAACACGCAGCAGCAGCAGAGCGAGATCGCCATGGCGATCAAGAACGCCCGCGAGATGGCGCTGCTGCCGTACACGAGCCGGGTGACCACCCAGCGCACGTCGCGCGAGCGCGGCGAGCGGGGTCCCCGCGCCGACGCCCCGATGCCCATGCCGACCCCGGCCACCCCGCCGCCCTCCCCGGGCGCCGGTGGCGAGGACGAGGAGCTCGATCCGACCACAGAGCTCGACGGCACCGACGTGACGTTCGAGGCCGCCCCCGAGGCTGACGTCGAGACGGTCGGCGCCGGCGAGGAGGGTTGATGGAGCTCATCCTGCGCGCCGACGTGGCCGGGCTCGGCCACCGCGGGGACGTCGTCGACGTCGCCGACGGCTACGGCCGCAACTTCCTCCTGCCCAAGGGCCTGGCCATGAAGGTCACGGCCGGGGCCCGTGACCAGGCTGCGTCCATGGCCAAGGCCCGCGCCGTCCAGGACGCCGCCGAGCGGGAGGCCGCCGAGGGCGTCGCCACCCAGCTGGCCGGGCGGACCATCACCATCCCCATGCGGGCCGGTGACGAGGGCAAGCTCTTCGGCTCGGTGACCGCCGCCGACGTGGCCGACGCCGTCGCCGTCCAGGCGTCGATCGAGATCGACCGCCAGGACCTGGTCCTCGAGGAGAACATCAAGGAGCTCGGCACCCACGAGGTCGTCGTGCGCCCGCACCCCGAGGTACAGATCCCCCTCATCGTCGAGGTCACCCCCGCCTGATCTCCTCCTCGAGGGCGTAGAGGATGGGGAGCACCGCGTGGTCCTTGGGACGGTTGGCGGCCTCCTTCGACCGGATGATGTCCTCGAGCGCCGCGACCTGGACCTTGCGGCGGTCGACGGTGAACGTGACCGCGCTGGCGGCGAGATCGTCGTAGCCCGTCGTCCCCGACGGGACGAAGGTCAGGTCGAGGTCGCCGCACCGCGTCGTCATGTTGAGAATCGCCATCGAGGCGAGCAACTCGGGATGCGGCTCGAAGGCGATTCCCTCGGGATCCGATGCCGAGCGGAGGCGCGCCCCCAGGTCGGTGAGCGCCTTGGCGAGGCGCACCAGGTTCGCCCCGTCGGGGTCGGGGACGATGTCGGCGTCGTTGGTCATAGCGGTCGAGCCGTGGAGCACCGCCGCGAGGCCGCCGATCAGGACGTAGTCGACCTTCGCCTTCGCCAGGGCGGCGAAGATGCACTCCGGTTGGAGCGGTTCAGGCACGGCGGGCGGTCGTGCGGAGCCGGCTGACGTTGGCGACGGACGCCAAGCGCTGTTCGGGGGACATCGCCAGCTGCTGGCGCAGCTGGGCCCGGTCGACGACCTCGTCCTCGTCGATGGCCGAGATGTTGATCGAGGCCTGAAGTCCGCAAACCTCCAGGATCTGGGCGAGTCGTGCCCGGCGTGGCTCGTCGCGACCGTGCTCCCAGCGAGACACAGCGGACTGTGTCGTCTGCAGCGCATCGGCGAGAGCGGCTTGGCTCAGACCGGCATGTCGACGCGCCCGGCCGACGAGCTCGGCGGTGTTGAGCTCGCCAAGCCGAAGGGGTCGCAGAAGGCCATCTGTCAGTGTCATCGGGTCATAGTATATCCGCCATATGAGGATCGTGGATCCACCATTACTGTCGGTGCGCGTGTGCACCATGTGGACATGAGGACTGGCCGTCCACATGGCGCACAGGGGAAATCCCCGGCAGATCCACAGCTCTGTCCCTACCGGGCGACGCGCGGGCGCGAAAGAGTGACGCCCGATGGGGGACGCCGGTGTCGTTGACTGACGGCGCGCCACATCCGGCGGACCTGGAGGACGGGCCTCGGCCGGCTGGGCGCGTCCCACCACACAACCTGGACGCGGAGGCGTCGCTGCTGGGGGCCATGCTCCTGTCGAGCGACGCCATCTCGGCGGCGTTGCAGATCGTCAAGCTCGACGACTTCTACAAGCCGGCGCACGCCCACGTCTTCGACGCCATCACCTCGCTGTACGCGCAGGGCGAGCCGGCCGACCCGATCACGGTCGCCGAGGAGCTGAAGCGGGCCGGCCTGCTGGACTCGGTGGGCGGGGCCGGGGCGCTCGTCGACCTCGAGTCGCAGACGCCGGCCACGTCGAACGCCGCCTACTACGCCAAGATCATCGAAGAGCGGGCGATGATGCGGAAGCTCATCGGCGTCGGCGGCGAGGTCGCCCAGCTCGGCTACGACATCCCCGAGGACGTCGACAAGGCGGTGGACACCGCCGAGTCGCTGGTCTTCCGCATCGCCGAGCGTCGGATCACCGACACCCTCATGCCCATCCACGAGCTCATGGACCTGGGCCTCGACCGGCTCGAGCAGCTCTACGAGAACAAGGGCGAGATCACCGGCCTGCACACGGGCTACAACGACCTCGACGCCCTGCTCGGCGGCTTCCAGCCCAGCTCGCTGGTGATCATCGGCGCCCGGCCGGCGACCGGCAAGACCAGCCTCGCCCTCGGCATGGTCGCCGGCGCCGCCATCAAGGCCAAGAAGCCCGTCCTCATGTTCTCCCTGGAGATGAGCCACGTGGAGCTCACCCAGCGGCTCCTCTGCTCCGAGGCCCGGGTCGACTCCAAGCGCATCCGCACCGGCCAGCTCACCGACGACGACTGGAAGCGCATCAGCCGGGCGGTCGGTCGCCTCGGTGAGGCCAACCTCTGGATCGACGACAACCCCAACCTCACGATCATGGAGCTGCGGGCCAAGGCCCGGCGCCTGAAGAGCCAGATCGGCGACCTCGGCCTGATCGTCATCGACTACCTGCAGCTCATGAGCGGTCGCAGCTCGGCCGAGAACCGCCAGGTCGAGGTGGCCGAGATCAGCCGGGGGCTGAAGATCCTCGCCCGCGAGCTGGAGACCCCCGTCATCGCCCTCAGCCAGCTGTCCCGCGGCCTCGAGTCCCGCCAGGACAAGCGGCCCACCCTGGCCGACCTCCGCGAGTCGGGCTGTGTCACCGCCGACACGAAGGTGCTCCGTGCCGACAACGGTCAGGAGGTCTCGATCGGGGAGCTCGTGCTCACGGGCGAGCGCGACATCCCGGTGTGGACGCTCGACGAGCGCCTGAAGCTCCGGCGGGGCGTCATGACCAACGTGTTCCCCACGGGCACCAAGCGGGTGTACGAGCTGACCCTGGCCTCCGGTCGGCGGATCAAGGCGAGTGGCAACCACCCGTTCCTCGAGCTCGAGGGGTGGCAGCGACTCGACCAGCTCGAGGTCGGCAGTCGCATCGCCGTGGCTCGACGGGAGCCGACGCCGTCCGTGACGTCGCCCTGGAGGGACGATCGCCTCAAGCTGCTCGCCCACCTGATCGGCGACGGCTGCTGTCTGCCCAGCCACGCGCTGCAGTACACGACGATCGACGGCGCCAACGCCATCGAGGTGATCGAGGCGGCCGAAGCCGAGTTCGACGTCGCGCCCCGGATGGTCCACGACCAGCCGGAGGGTCGAGGCGACGGCTGGTACCAGGTCTTCCTCCCCGCCGCCTTCCACCTCACCCACGGTCGCCGGAACCCGATCGGCGAGTGGCTGGACGAGCTCGGCCTGTGGGGCAAGCGCTCGGGCGAGAAGTTCATCCCGGAATCCGTGTTCTCGGCGGACGACCGACAGATCGCCCTCTTCCTCCGGCACCTCTGGGCGACCGACGGCACGTTCTCCGTCCGGCACGGCGCCGAATGGCTCGACCGACCGCGACGATCATGTACAGCTCGACGAGCCAGCGATCTGGCGCTCGGCGTGCAGCGGCTGCTGGGCCGGCTCGACATCCGCTCTCGCATCGCTCGGGACGAAGACGCGGCTACCGGCCATCGCATTTCGTTCGGTGATGAGCAATGCCGGAGCAGCGATCGCTTCCTCGACCTCGTCGGAGCGTTCGGCGTGAAGGCCAGCTGCCGCCGAGCGCGTGCCGAGTGGCCATTGCCGGCGTGACTCCCAAGCTGAACGTCGACTCGATTCCTGCGTCCGTATGGCCGCTACGTGCGGAAGGCGATGTCTCCGAGCACGGCGGTGAGCGCACGATCGTTGGCCATGGCCTCGGAATGTCGTACTGCGGATCCGCTCGGCACGAGAGCGGTGATCTCCCGCGACGCATGGCTCGGGTCGCCGACATCGTGCCGGACGCCGTTCCTGCACAGGACCTGGCCGACGTCCGACGTCCTGTGGGACCGGGTCGTGGGCATCGAGGACCTCGGCGACCAGCCGGTGTTCGACGCCACGGTCGAGGGAACGCACAACTATGCAGCCAACGGTATAATCATCCACAACAGTATTGAGCAGGACTCGGACGTCGTCATGTTCATCTACCGGGACGCCATCTACGACCGGGAGAAGGTCGACGACGGGGACACCGAGCTGCTGGTGGCCAAGCACCGCAACGGACCGACCGGCACCGTGCACCTCACCTTCATCCCCCGCTACGCCAAGTTCGAGGACGGGGCGAAGAACCTCTGACGCTCAGCCCTCCTCGGGCGGGGCCTCGGTGTAGGCGGCGATCGTGCGGTCCGAACGGGCCTTGGCGTCCTCGGGGTCGGTATCGCCCTCGATGTCGGCGGCCAGCCAGGACTCGCCCGCTGCGGTCATGAACTCCCGGGCCTCCTCGGACGCCGACCACGCCTGCAGCTGGGCGTAGTCGACCCCTTCGCCGCCGCTGAGGTAGAGGCCCAGGCCGACGAAGGCCAGGTCCCAGCCGATGCCGACGGCGCCGGGGCCGAACTCGTCCCAGTGGGCCTCGATGCGGGCGATGTGCTCGAGCTCGAGGCGGGCCTTGCCCTCGCCGTCGTCGCTGATGCGCACCTCGATCCAGCTGACCGCCTCGCCGAAGACCCAGGTGGCGGCGAAGGACGTCGGCGGGTCGCACTCGGTGATCTCGCCGCCGGCGTTGCCCTCGATCTGGTACGTCCCACCGAGCCGGAGGTCGCCGGTGACGGGCGCCAACCAGCGGGCGATTCGGTCGGCGGTGGTGCAGGCGTCCCACAGGTCGTCGGCGGTGGTGTCGTAGGTCCGGGCCAGGATCACCGAGCGGGCCTCGCCGGCCTGGAACTCCCGGTCGGTGACCGTGCGGGTCACCGCGTTCACCTGGTGCGTCACGTCGATCACGTCGTCTCCTCACGTCGGGCCCGGCGCCCCCGGGCCACCTCGGTGGCCAGGGCGTCGAGCGGTTGGGTCCAGCGGCGGCGGAACGTGTCGATCCAGGCGTCGACCTCGTCGAACGCCTCGGGGGCCACCGCGTAGAGGCGGCGGGTGCCGTCCGGTCGCACGGTGGCGAAGCCGGACTCGCGCAGGACCCGCAGGTGCTGGGACACCGCGGGCTGGCTGATGCCGAACTCGGCGTGGACGACCTCGGTGACCGCCCCCGCGGGCTGCTCGCCGTCGGCGGCCAGCAGCTCGAGGATGCGGCGCCGCACCGGGTCGCCGAGCACGTCGAACGCCTCCACACCGAGCAATGTATAAGGATCAGCTTCTATAAGCAACTGCTGATGCTAATGGCCGGACCGCGGCATCGGTGGGACGTCCTCGGGGGCCTCCTCGCCGAGGCTGCCGTAGCGGACCCGGAAGGCGATGTAGGCGCCGAGCCCGGCGGGAAGCGGCAGCCAGTAGGACACGAGGCGGTAGGCGAGGGTGGCCAGCAGCGCATCACCGGCGGGGACGCCGGCGAGCGTGAGCGCACCGACCAGGCCGGCCTCGACGAAGCCCAGGCCGCCGGGCGTGATCGGGATCATGCCGAGCACGGCCGCCGCGCCGTAGGCCAGGAGCACGACCGACATGCGGGGCCGGGCGTCGAGCGCCTGGAGGGCGGCGACCAGGGCCAGGTAGTCGAGCAGCCAGTTGCCGGCCGACGCCACGAGGGCCTGGCCCCACCGCTCGCCGAGCGCCGTCTTCACCCGGTCCCGTTCGGCCAGGAGGCGGGCGACCGAGAAGCGGTGCTGGCGCCCGGTGCGGCGGGCGATGGCGTTCACCGCCCTCTCGATCCAGGCACCGACGACCTCCAGCGGCCGGTCGGTGTTCACCGCGATCACCCCCAGCCCCACGAGGATGAGGAAGAGGATCCCACCGGCCCACGCCACCAGGACGAGGCCCTGGGGGATGGGTGCGCCGAAGAACGCCATGATCAGCGCGACGAACGGCAGGGCGAACAGCGTCGCCGTCGACACGATCGAGGTCGCCGCCATCGTCGAGCCCGCCGTGCCCATGCGCACGCCGCTGGCCGCCAGCATCCGGAACTGCAGGGCGGCGCCGATGGCGGCCCCACCGGGCACGGCCTTGGTGACGGCGGCCCCGGCCATCTGCGAGGAGCCGGCCGTGAACCAGTCGGCTTCGGGCAGGGCGATGCGGATCAGCCACCACATGCAGATGAACGAGCCGACCTCGCAGGCGAGCATGACCACGAACCAGGGCCACGAGATCGTCTGCAGCTCGGTCCAGCGGTCGAGGACGTCGAGGACCTTGGGGAGCAGCAGGTACAGCGTGAAGAGGCTGAAGAACAGGAAGACGATCCGCCAGGGCGCCCAGTAGCGGCGCTTGTCCGCGGGTGGGCCGGTGGGCGTGTCCTCGGGTGGCGGTGCGGCCTCAGCCTTCGGCTCTGGCTCGGCCGCCGGCGGGCGGCCGTTGGTCGACCGTTCCGACCCGCGGCGGGCCGACGGTTCGTCGCTGACGCTCATCGACGATCCGCTCCGCCGCTCACCCGCATCATCTTCGTCCACCCGCCAGAGCGTCACCGACTCCGACGCCGGTGACCACGCCGATCAGGGGCCAGGCCAGGAAGCCAGTGGCCACAGCCAGGCCCACCCCGGCCACCAGGCCGAGGGCAGCCGACCGGCCCACGATCGTGCCCCGGCTGGAGCGTGGGGACGATTCGTCGTCGGTCACGCCCGCCGTGACGGGAGACGAGCCGCCGGGGCCGGGCACCCGCGTCCGCAACCAGTCCACGATCAGGTCCATGGCCTCGACCCGCCGGCCGTGGAGGTAGTGGGGGGCGCCGACCAGCTCGTGGTAGGTCGTGTCGTCGGCACCGCAAACGTCCCGCATGGCGCGCGCCTGATGGAGCCGGATCTCGGTGTCGCCGGTGGCGTGGACCATCAGGGTGGGGACGGTGACCCGGGGGAGCGTGTCCGCCATGCGGGCGTGCGAGTGCGCCGCCGACCAGGTCGAAAGCCAGCCCCGGGCCGTCATGGTGCGGGCCAGGCCGCCGTACCCGTAGTTGGCGTCCAGCGGGTCGGGGAAGGCGAAGACCGATCCCCGCTCGCGGTCGTCGGGGTCGATGCTGAGGTCCAGGTACGCCGGGTCGGCCAGCGTGCGGTGGATGGTCAGGTAACGGGCGTGGATGGCCCGCCGCCGGGCCCGGTTCCAGTCGGCCGACCCCCGCTCCAGCCCCCGCGCCTCGTCGCCGGCGGCCCCTCGGGCGGCCTCGAGAGCTGACGCCCGCTCGTCGATCTTGGCCATCCGGACTTCCTGCCCGGCGCGGTAGGCGGCCAGCCACTGGGGGTCGTACGACGACGGCTCGGGCCACGGGCGCCAGCCGTTGGCCGGGTCGTACATGTCCAGGTCGGGGTCGACCGAGAGCGGGTCGTCCTCGTCGAGGACCGACGGATCGATGACCTGCTGGAGGAACACGCCCTCGCCCGGGTGAGCGGCGAGCGCGACGTAGGCGTCGCCGAGCGTGCGCCCCTCGTCCGCGGCGGCGGCCTGCGCCATGGCCAGGAGCGAGCCACCCCCGGAGTTGCCCAACAGCACGATCGCCTCGGCGCCCCGCTCGCGCAGGAAGGCGACGGCGGCCTCGACGTCGACCACGCAGGCCTCGTGGCGGCAGTCGGTGTCGTTGTTGACGTAGCGGGTGGCGAAGCCGAGCACGGCGTAGCCGGCGGCGGCCAGCGGCGGGCAGGCGTAGTGGACGCTGAAGTCGCCGCGGGGGTGCGTGAGAGCGACGGCCGTACGCCAGCGGCCCGACGGGGGTGTCCAGAGGATCCCCCGCACGACGGCCCCGTCGGGGGTGACCAGGGCCACCGACTCGCGGCGGGGCTCGACCGACGGCGCGTCGGCGGGGTCGGGCCAGTACCCCAGGATCGGGCGAGGGGGGCTCAGGGGGCCTCCCCGGTCAGTTCGAGGCGGGGATGCGATCGGCGGCGCGGTGGAAGACCGGCTCGGGCGGTTCCTTCAGCTGCGGTGACGGGTCGGCCAGGTCCCGGGCGGCGTCGCGGCGATCCTCGTCGTCGAAGACCCGGGTGGTCGTGCACCACTCGACCATCGTGCCCGTCGGATCGGTCGTGTACACCGATCGGCACCACCCGTGGTCGATCTCCATGACGTCGATGCCCTGGTCCAGCCAGCGCTCCTTGGCCGCTTCGAGCGCATCGACGTCGGGGGCGTCGAAGGCGACGTGGTTGACCCAGATGGGCAGGCCGAGGCCGGTGGAGATCGCCGGGTCGTACTCGGCGACCCGGGGATCGTGCAGGTCCCACACGGCGAACATCCCGTTCCCGCCCGTGTCGTAGAAGAGGTGCTTGGCCCAGCCGCCGGGCTCGTCGGTGGGGGCCGCCTCGACCCTCACCAGCTCGAAGCCCATGGCCTCCGTGTAGAAGCGGTGGGTGGCGTCCAGGTCCCGAGTGGCGATGGCCACGTGGTGGAATCCCATGGGGCCAGCATCCCACTTCCGCAATGCCGAAGCCCCGCGAGAGGTGGGCGTTACGGTCGTCGCCATGGCTCGGCGCCCCACCTGGCGGCTGGCCGCCCTGGTCCTGGTCGGGCTGCTCGCCCTCACCGCGCTCGACGGCCGTGCTGGGCGACGACGAGGAGATCGATCCGCAGCCCGGGGACGCGCCGCGCCTGTTCCTCGAGGCGTGGGCCCGCAGCCGCGAGATCACCTACCGCTCGGTGGCCGACTTCCAGCGCACCTCGAACACCACCGGCGCCGTGCTCTCGCACCAGCAGATCACCGCCCAGCGCCCACCCGACCGGCTGTTCGTCCACAACAACGGCGCCAACGGCCTGGTCGATGAGCAACGGATCCTGTGCACGTTCCGCACTCAGACGGAACTGGACTGCCGGGAAGCACCGGCGGGCCGCACCATGGAGGAGGAGACCGACGAACAGCTCGACGCGTTGTCCAGCTACGTCGAGGGGGAGCGACCCGCTGTACTCGGTGGCGGCCGACAGCGGCACGGCCGACGGCGACTGCTTCGAGCTCTCCCTCGAACACGAGATCGTGGCCCCGCCGCTGGGCACCGTGGCCCGCTACTGCTTCGACCCCGCGACCGGCGTACCGACCACGACCCACATCGAGCGCGTCGAGGCGAACGACGACATCCGGACGGTCCAGGTGTCGACCGAGGTGACCGACGAGGACCTGGATCCCGCGACCGCGCTGGGCTGATTTCGCACCACGCTGCGTGAGAATTCTGCTCAAGACGCGGCCCCGGATGTCGAAGATGTAACTGTCAGTGGTTATCGCCCCCACTGGCACAACGGGGTGAAGGGCGGGGGTCACGACTCCCTCCAATGCATCGCCACCAGCGCTTTCCCAGGGTGCTGGCGCCTTCCCGTGGCTCCCGCCCGCCCCACCCTGTTCCTCTCCTCCCGCTCCGCAGCCTCCGGGGCCGCGCCGTAGCGTCGTGCGGGTGCCTGTGCAGCGGACCCGACTCGGCTCCGAGCTCTCCGTCGCCGGCTGTGCCGCGTTCTGGGGTTCGATCGGCCTCGTCGTCCGGGAGATCGACCTCTCGGCGGTGACCCTGGTGACGTTCCGGGTCGGCATCGCCACGCTGGCCCTCGGCGCCTGGCTCCTCGTCCGCCCCGACCGCGACGGCCGGCGGATCGTCGTCCACCTGCCGGGTCGCACCGTCCTGCAGGGCGTGATGCTGGCCGTCCACTGGGTCCTGTTCTTCGCCGCCCTCCAGCGGGCGCCCGTCGGCCTGGTGACGCTGCTCGTCTACCTGGCCCCCGTCGTGGTGGCTGTCCTCGCCCCGATCCTGCTGTCCGAGCCGCTGACCCGCCGGGTGGTCGTCGCCCTGGTCCTGGCCCTCGGTGGCTCGGTGCTCCTGCTCGGCCCGGGGACCGACGGGGTCGAGGTGTCGGGCATCGTGTACGCCCTCCTGGCCGCCGTCCTGCTGGCGGCGCTGTGGATGAACGCCAAGGTGTTGTCGCCCGTGTACGGCGGGCTGCGGCTGACGTTCGCGCAGACGGCCGTGGCCACCGTCGTCCTCCTCCCGGTCGCGCTCCTGGGCGACGGGACCTGGCCCGACCCGGGAGGACCTGGGCTGGCTGCTGCTCCTCGGCCTCGTGTACACCGCGCTGGCGCTGGTCATCTACCTGGGCGCCCTCGGCCGCATCCCCGCCATGCACACCAGCGTGCTCTCGTACCTCGAGCCGCTGTCGGCCGCCATCCTCGGCTGGGCCGTGCTCGACGAGGTGCTCGGCCTGGGTACGGTCGTCGGCGGCCTGCTGATCATCGCCGGCGGGCTGCTGGTCCTCGGCGAGCCCGGGGCCGAAGAGGTGGTCGCCTCCCCCGAGGCGGCCGGGGCGACCGGGGAGGTGGCGACCGATGTTCCTGGGTGAGGACCTCCTGGCGTACCTCGTGCTGGCCGTCGGCGGGGCGCTGTGCGTCGGGAGCCTCCTCGCCCTGGTGCGCCCGCCCGAGGAGGTCGCCGAAGGCGACCTGGAGCGGGCGCCGGTGGGCCGCTCGCTGACCATGGCGGTGGTCGGCGGTCTGGCCGCGCTGTGGGCCCTCGGGAGCCTGATCGCGGGCTGACCTAGGTTGCCCGCATGAAGTTCGGGATCGCCTTCGCCAACATCATCACCTTCGCCGAGCGGGAGGGCCTGGCCACGCTGGGTCGCGGGGCGGAGGCGGCGGGTTTCGACTCGGTGTGGACGGTCGAACACGTCATCTATCCCGAGGGCTACGAGTCGAGGTACCCCTACGACGCCAGCGGGAAGATGGCCATGACCACCGACACGCCGCTGCCCGACCCGCTGCTGTGGTTGGCCTTCGTGGCCGCGCCAGACCGAGACCCTCCGCCTCGGGACGGGGATCCTGATCCTGCCCATCCGCAACCCCGTGGTCCTGGCCAAGGAGGTGGCGACCCTCGACCACCTCTCCGGGGGCCGGGTCGACCTCGGTGTCGGCGTCGGCTGGCTGCGCGAGGAGTTCGACGCCCTCGGCGTGCCGTGGGAGCGCCGCGGGGCTCGCACCGACGAGCACATCGAGGCGATGCGAGCGCTGTGGGACGGCGACCACGCCTCCTACCAGGGCGACTTCGTGTCGTTCGACGACGTGAGCTGCAACCCGAAGCCGGCCCAGGGTCGGGTGCCGATCCACATCGGCGGGCACTCGAGGGCCGCCGCCGAGCGGGCCGGCCGCCTCGGCGACGGCTTCTTCCCCGGCACGGGCGACATCGCCGAGCTGGTCGACATCGTCCGCCAGACGGCGGCCGACTGCGGCCGGGACCCGGCGTCGATCGAGATCACCTACGGCAACGAGGACCTGGTCGGGGACGCCGCGGTGGACACGGCTCACGAGCTGGCCGAGATCGGCGTCGACCGGGCGATCGTCCCGTCGTTCCTCTTCCTCGGCGACACCGAGGCGAGCCTGGCCGCCTACGCCGAGCGGGTCATCCGCCCGCTGGCCGGCTAGGTCCGCAGCGGGGCGACCTCGCCGAGAGCCTCGAGCAGGAGCGGGGGGATCGGGGCCTTCGTCCAGCCCTCCATCTCGACCACGACGTAGACGGTCTCGCCGCGGCACACCTCGCGGTCGCCGGAGCGAACGGCGAACTGGAGCGTGAACGACGTGGTGCCCAAGCGGGCGAGGGCGACGTCGACCTCGGCGGGCTCGCCCCAGCGCAGGGGGCCGAGCCAGTCCAGCTCGGTGTGGACCAGCTGCACGTCCCAGCCCGCGCCCATCAGGTCGGGATAGGTCAGGCCGCCGTGGGCGAGGAAGGCGGCCATCGCGTCGTCGAAGTACGCCAGGTACCACATGTTGAACACGACGCCCTGCTGGTCGGCCTCCAGGTAGCGCACGTCGACGGGGTGGGAGAACACCACGCGGGCGAGCGTAAGTCGCGGACTAGCTTCCGACCGGTGCCCACCCGACCGGCGGCCTGAGCCGTGACCGGCGACGCCGGGCCCGACGCCACGATCACCGACGGTCGTCCGCCTCCTGCCGAGCACGAGATCGACGAGGGCCTCATCCGACGGCTGCTGGTCGCCCAGCACCCGGACCTGGCCGACCTGCCGCTGCGCTACGTCACCGACGGCTGGGACAACGCCACCTGGCGGCTGGGCGACGAGCTGGCGACTCGCCTCCCCCGACGGGCGGTGGCCGCCGAGCTCATCCTCTCCGAGCAGCGCTGGCTGTCGGTCCTGGCCCGGCGGGTGACGGTCGCCGTGCCCGAGCCGGTGCGGGCGGGCCGGCCCGGCGAGGGCTACCCGTGGCCGTGGTCCGTCGTGCGCTGGGTTCCCGGCACGCCGGTGGACCAGGCGCCGCTCGACCCGGCCGCTGCCGGGCCCTTCGGCGCCTTCCTGGCCGAGCTCCACGGCCGGGCTCCCGACGACGCCCCGGTCAACCCGCACCGGGGGCGGGCGCTGCGGACGAAGGCCGACGCGCTCGCGATCCGGTGGGACCGCCTGGCAGGCATGGACGTCGGCTTGGCCGTGGCCGTCGACGACGTGCGGATGGCCTGGGACGAGGTCGTCGACGTGCCCATCGACGTCGAGCCGGGCTGGCTGCACAGCGACCTGCACCCCAAGAACCTGGTGGGGGAGCAGGGGCGCCTGGTCGGCGTCATCGACTGGGGCGACCTCGGGGTCGGCGACCCGGCCACCGACCTGGCTGCCGCCTGGATGCTGTTCCCGCCCGAGGTGCACGACCAGCTCTGGTCGGCGTACGGCGGGATCTCGACCGCCACCCGGGCCCGGGCGCGGGGGTGGGCGATCTTCTTCGGCACCGTCCTGCTGGACACCGGGGTCGGCGACGAGGACACCTTCGGCCACATCGGCCGGGCGACGCTGGAGCGGGTCGTCGGTTAGGAGGCCACGCTCGCCGGATTGTCGCTGGCCTGGACCGCCTCAGGGTTCACCTGGCAGCGGAGCTTGCGCAGCAGGTGCTCGAACTGCTCCCGCTCCCGGTCGGTGAGCACCGAGAACGACTCCTCGAGCACGCGGAGGTGCTCGGGGAGCATGGCCTCGATCTCGGCCAGGCCCTGGTCGGTCAACCGGGCATGGACGACGCGCCGGTCGTAGTCGCACGCGGCCCGCTCGATGCGGCCGGTCGCCACCAGGCGGTCGATGGCCCGGCTGAGGCCGCTGGCCGACATCGTCACCTGGGCGGCCAGGTCGCTCATGCGCAGGCTGCGCTCCGGGCTGCGAGCCAGGCGGATGAGCACCTCGGTATCTGGCGTCCGCTTCGTCCCCAGGCGGCTGGTCAAGCCGTCGTGGACCTCGAAGAGGAGCCCCGCCAGCGTGATCCGGGGGTCGTCGAGCTCTCCAGAGGCCATGAGGTCAGCGTAGACGTGGGAACAACTTGTTGCGCGCGCAAGTTGTTGCTGGTACATTCATTGCATCAGCAACGATTGCAACCGCAAGAGGAGCACCCCCGCATGAGCGTCACCGAGACCACCACCAACACCCGAGTCGTCGAGGGCACCGAGGTCCCCGTCGCCGGCACGTACACGATCGACGCCTCCCACACCCACGCCGGGTTCGTCGTCCGCCACCTGATGGTGTCGAAGGTCCGCGGCGCCTTCAGCGGCGTGTCCGGGTCGGTCACCGTGACCGACGAGCTCGCCGACTCGATCGTGGAGGTCGAGATCGACCCGTCGACCGTCGACACCCGTGACGCCGGTCGGGACGAGCACCTGCGCTCGAACGACTTCCTCGGCACCGAGGAGCACCCGACGATCACCTACCGCAGCACCGATCTCCGCAAGGACGGTGCCGGCTGGGTCCTCGACGGCGACCTCACCATCAAGGGCGTCAGCCGCCCGGTCCGCCTCGACGTCGAGTTCCTCGGCGCGATCACCGACCCGTGGGGCGGCAACCGGCTGGGCTTCACCGCCGCCGGCGAGCTCGACCGGGAGGACTGGGGCATCAGCTGGAACCAGGCCCTGGAGGCCGGCGGCGTGGTCGTCGGCCGCAAGGTCACCCTCGAGATCGAGGCCGAGCTGATCCGCCAGTAGCCGACCCGCCGACCCGCAACCCGGCGGTCCGCCTCCTTCCCCTTCGGCGGCGGACCGCCGGCGCGCGTCTGGGACACTGACGACGTGCCGGTGCCCGACAACGTGGTCGTCGTCCTCCTCGACTCGCTCAACCGCCACGACCTCGGGTGCTACGGCGGCACCGACTTCGACACGCCGAACCTCGACCGCTTCGCCGCCGACCGGGCGACCCGTTTCACCCGTCACGGCACGGGCTCGCTCCCGTGCATGCCCGCCCGCCACGACATCCTCTGCGGTGCCCTCGACTTCCTCTGGAAGCCGTGGGGCTCGATCGAGCTCTGGGAGGCGCCGGTCACCGCCGCCCTGCAGGGGGCCGGGGTCACCACGATGCTGGTGTCGGACCACCCGCACCTGTTCGAGACCGGCGGCGAGAACTACCACACCGACTTCTCGGCCTGGGACTACGAGCGGGGCCACGAGGGTGACCCCTGGCGCACCCATCCCGACCCCAGCTGGGTCGGCTCGCCGGCGGTGACGGCGAACTGGTTCTACCAGCGGCAGTGGGGCGTCGAGGTCGGCCTGGACCGGGCCTACGACCGTTCCCGCTCGTGGCTGCGGGGCGAGGAGGACTTCCCCGGCCCGCGGGTCATGGCCGCGGCCGCCGACTGGCTGCGCCGGGCCACCCCGCACCACGACCGGTGGCTGCTCTTCGTCGACGAGTTCGATCCCCACGAGCCCTTCGACCTCCCACCCGGCTGGGAGGGCCGGTACGAGGACGAGCCGTGGGACGGCGAGCGTCTGATCTGGCCGCCGTACACGGTCGGCGGCGTCAGCAAGGGGCTGCTCGACGAGCGGGAGGCCCGTCACCTGCGGGCCAACTACGGCGCCAAGGTGGCGATGATCGACCACTGGTTCGGCCGGGTGCTGGACGCGCTCGACGAGCGGGACCTGTGGGGCTCGACGGCGGTCGTCGTCTGCACCGACCACGGCCACTACCTGGGCGACGTGCGCGGGGGCCACGACATCTGGGGGAAGCCCGGCGTCCCGCAGTTCGAGCCCCTCGGCCACACGCCGCTGCTGATCCACTGGCCCGGGGTCGACGGTGGCGGGACGTGTGACGCCCTCACCACCAGCGTCGACCTCCACGCCATGCTCTGCGAGGTGTTCGGGGTGACGGCGACCCACCGGACGCACGGCCGGTCCCTCGTGCCGCTGCTCGACGGCGAGGCCACCGAGGTGCGGGAGTGGGCGCTCGGCGGGGTGTGGGGGAACTGGGTCCAAGTCACCGACGGCCGGCGCAAGTACGCCCGGGCACCGGTCGGGGATCCGTTCCCGCTGTCGATGTGGTCGAACCGGTGGTCGACCATGCCCTTGCACTTCGAGGGCATGGAGGACCTGCCGCCTCCCGACGGCCGGGCCGTGCTGGACACCATGCCGGGCACCGACATCCCGGTGATCCGCCAGCCGTTCGGGCCGGGGGACCGGCTGCCGTTCTGGGCAGGGTCCGGTCACGTCGACCAGCACCACCTCTACGACGTGTCGGTCGACCCCGACGAAGTCGAGAACCGGGTGGGCGAGGCCGTCGAGGCCGAGTTGCTGGACCTCCTGCGCACGGCGCTGGAGGAGGTCGAGGCCCCCGGCGACCAGTTCGAGCGGCTGGGCCTGGCCTGAGTCAGCTGGCCCTGACCGTCCTCATGTAGGGCTCGGCCTCGGCCCGCAGCTCGTCGAAGCTGGTCTCGGGCGCGGTGAGGGTCACGATCACCGATTGGCCTTCAGCCACGTCGATGATGGCGAGGAAGTGCAGATCGAGGCCGTCCCCGAAGGACGCCGTGTACTCGATGTATCCCCGGTCCGTGCCGTCCGAGCCCTCGACGACGCCACTGTCGAGGATCGTGGCCCCCTGGATGGTGTCCTCGATGATCGGCCCCGCGCTCTCGACGTACACGTCCTCGCCGATGCCTCCCGGGGCGTCGTTGGCGGCGACGATGTTCAGGTTGGGCGCGAAGCTCTCCTCCGGGGGCGCCACGGTGAAGCTCTCGAGGCCCGAGACGACGTCCTGCCCCTGCTCCCAGTCGGGGTGGAGCTCGATCGTGTACTCGCCCTGGGGGTCCTCGAAGATGTCGCCGTCACCGCCCTCGGTGGCGACGGCCTGCCCGCCCTCGTCCGTGTCCCCGTCGTCGTCGCCCGACGAGACCAGCACGGCGACCACGCCGAACACGGCGATGACGCCGACGGCGCCGAGGATCCACGGCCACCAGGCCCGGCCACCGCTGGATGGCGGGGCGGCGGGCGGTGCACCCTGCGGCCACGTCGGTGGCCCCCAGGCCGGGGACGTGCCCGGCGGAGCCGGCGGCGGCCCGCCGATGGGTGCCGATGGTGCCTCGGGCGGCGACCACTGCGGTATGGGGGGCTCGTTGCCCGTTCCTTGGTCCATCACGAGGCTCCCCCTCCGTCAGGTCGCGGCGAACCTAACCCGCGCCCGTCAGCGGAGGCGGCCGTCGAGCCGCCAGCCCGTGGCCTCGAGGCGATCCAGCGGCGCCCGGGCGACCCGCTGCTGCCCGACACTGACGACGTACATGCCGGCGTCGGGGAGCCCGTCGATCGCGTACTCGAAGACGCAGGTGGACAAGGTGCGGGTCTGGTCCAGGTGGCCCTCGCCGAGCTCGATGGTGCCCAGCTCCTCGCCCTTTCCGCTGGTCACGGTGAGCGTGGTGCCCGCGCCGATGCCCTGCCGGCCGCTGCCTCCGCAGTTGGCGCCGCCGCTCTGAGCACCGCCCCGCACCAAGGAGACCGCCACGCTGATGCTGCCGTGGAGCCGGTGACCCTCGTCGCCACTGCCGCCACCGAACACCGTCACGCCCGCGATGGCCAACACGGCGACGAGAGCGAGCGCGCCGATCAGGACCGGGATCCGACGGCGATTCGTGGTCCCCTGGGTCGGCGCGCCCTGCGTGTCCGTGGCGTCGAAGTCGGGGAGCGGCCGCAGCGCGGGGTCCGCCGTGAGGTCGACCGCGGCCCGGTCGAGGGTGTGGGTCGTCCACGAGACCCCGCCCCAGTAGCGGTACCGACTCGTGTCGGCAGGATCGGCGTACCAGCCCGCCGGCAGTTCCGTTGCCATGCTCCTGGTTCGTCCTCCGCAACAGCCTTTCCCGAGTGCCAGTCGGCACAGTGCAGTGGCGAGTTGAGGGCGGGCTCAGATCAGGTCCGGACCACCGGTACCCTCCGACGCCCATGGTCGAGCTGCTGGTCATCGTGCTGCTCGTCCTGGTCGTCCTCTGGCTCCCGAGGAAGATCCGCCGGCGCCGGCGGAGGTGAGAGCGGGCTCCTGAGCCTCCCGGGCCGTTTTGCGAGCGCGGAGGTCAGTTGCCGGCGCCGCTGACCGTCTGGGGCTCGACTGGTGTCGGCGTGTCGGATGCCGCGGGCACGCCGAAGGCGAGGTTGAGGACACCACCGACCGCCAGGCCCAACCCGGCGCCGCAGATGACGTCGAGCGGGTTGTGGGCCCCTACGTACACCCGCCCGAAGAGCACCATCCCGGCGATCGCCCACGGCACGATCTTCCAGCGGCCGGTGAGGTACGGCGACACGATGGTGGCGAGCGCCGTGGCGAGCAGCGCATGTCCCGAGACGAAGCTCTCGCCAGCGGCAGAGACGTCACCGCGGAGGTGGATGTCGCTGCCGATCGACGTCCCGGGCCGTTCGCGTGTGCTCACGCCCTTGACCCCGCGCTCGACCACCAGCTTGAGCACGGTGGCCGCCAGCGCGGCCCAGGCGAGCCGGTAGCGACGCAGCACGAGCGCGCCGAGGGCGACGACCGGGCCGACGAACAGCGCCCCGGCCTGCTGGAACGGCCAGAGCACGGGGTAGAGCGCCTCGGGGAGATCGTTCACCGCGCGGAAGACGGACTCCTCGGTCCCCGGGACGTTGGCGTCGCGGACGAGCAGCATCCCGACGCCGAGCACGGCGAGACCGAGACCCACGCTGACCACGTCACGGGTCCGGCGTTCGTAGCGGGTCGTCCTGGAGCTGTCAGTGGGGGCCACCGGCGTGCCTCCGCGTGGTCGTCGAGCGCCAGCCTCCCACGGCCCGTGTCGATGTGGAAGGCTCCTTCGGCGACCCCTCGGGGGGAGGAGCGGCGATGCGGCGTCGTCGGACGATCGCCATCTGGGTCCTGGCTGCACTCGTCGGAGGCGCCGGCTGCAGTTCCGAGCCGGATGACCAGGCGGATTCGGCAGAGGCCCGGGCGGCAACGACCCTCGGTGACGACACGGTCACGGTCGGGTCGTTCGACTTCGCCGAGAGCGAGCTGTTGGCCGACATCTACAGCCAGGCCCTGGAAGCCGAGGGCTACGACGTGCGTCGTGCGTTCGGGCTCGGACCCCGGGAGTTCGTCTTGCCGGCGCTCGCCGGCGGTCTTGTCGAGGTGGTGCCGGAGTACGCCGGGAGTGCCCTCCAGTTCTCGAGCCTCGCCTCCGACGCCGGCACCGACGACGTCGAGGGCACCAACGGCCAGCTCGCCGAGCTCCTCGCCGATCGGGGGATCACCGTGCTCGCCCCCTCACCGGCACAGGACGCCAACACGTTCGTCGTGACCCGCGACACGGCCGAGCGCGAGGACCTGCGAACGCTGAGCGACCTCGCCGCGGTGGCCCCGGAGATGACCTTCGCCGGACCTCCCGAGTGTGCGTCCCGACCCTTCTGCCTCCTCGGTCTGGAACGTGTCTACGGGCTGTCCTTCCGCGAAGTGCTGGCCCTCGATGCCGGCGGTCCGCTCACGCACCAGGCGATCGCCAACGGCGACGTGGACGTCGCCCTGTTGTTCACCACGGATCCGGCGCTCATCGACGGGGACCTCGTCGAGCTCGAGGACGATCGTGATCTCCAGCCCGCCGAGAACGTCACCCCGCTCGTGCATGCCGACGTGGTCGACCACTTCGGTCCTGACCTCGCCGCGCGCATCGACGCCATCTCCCAGCACCTCACCACCGACGGCCTGCGCGCCCTCAACGCGCAGGTCGCCGCCGGCGATCAGAGCGTCGCAGCCATCGCGTCCGAATGGCTGGCCGCTGAGGGGCTGTCGTGACCACCGAAGCGCGGGTGGACCCGGCGGCAACCGCCGGCTCGGAGATCGACGCCACCGCCTCGGTCCCGTCGACGGTGCGGCGCACGCGCCGGCGCCGGCGGCCATCCGGTGCACCCCCGCCGCTCCCCCGCAGCATCGGGGTCACCGGCAAGCTCTGGCTCTCGGCGATGGGGGTCCTGACGCTGTGGGTGATCCTCGCCGAGCTGTTCCCCGGCGTCCAGCGGTTCACCGTCAGGATGGATGCGGCCATCCTCCGAGGGATCGCCCGCCTACGCACCGACTGGCTGACCGATGTCATGAACGGCGTCGACCGCCTCGGCTCCGGCTGGGCGATGACATCCTGCGGGTTGGGGCTGATCGTCGCGTTGATGGTGTTCCGGCGGTGGCGCCACCTCTTCACCTACCTCGGCAGCATCGTCGTCATCGCCGTCATCGGGCAGATCCTCTACGCCAACATCTTCCGAGCGCGCCCCTTCGACGTCACGATCATCGGGCGATGGGCGGGCTACGCCTTCCCGGCGCCGCCGGTCGTCGTGCTCACCTTCGTCGTCGTCGGAATCGTCTACGCGATCGTCGTCCCCGGACGGCCCCGCACCATGGCGAAGGCGGTGGGCGGCGTGGTGATCGGGCTGTTCGTCGCCGCCGAGCTGTACCTGGCCACCTACCACCCCACGGATGTCGTGTTCGGGATCGCACTCGCCGTGGGCATCTCGCTGAACGCCTTCCGGACGTTCACCCCGAACGAGGTCTTCCCCGTCGCCTACCGGCAGGGCAAGACCGCCCACCTCGACATCGGCGGCCGGCGCGGTGAGGCCATCCGGAGCGCGCTCCACGAGCAGCTCGGGCTCACGGTCGTCGACCTGAAGCACGTCGGCCTGGCCGGCTCGGGTGGCTCGACGCCACTCCTGATCACCGTCAAGGGCGATCCCGACACCCGGCTCTTCGGGAAGCTCTACGCCATGAGCCACGTCCGCGCCGACCGCTGGTACAAGCTCGGCCGCACGCTCCTCTACGGCCGCCTGGAGGACGAGGCGCCCTTCCAGTCCGTGCGCCGGCTCGTCCAGTACGAGGACTACGCGCTGCGCCTGCTCCAGGACGTCGGCATCCGGAGCGCGACGCCCTACGGGATCGTGGAGATGACGCCCGAGCGCGAGTACCTGCTCGTCACCGAGTTCTTCGCCGGCGCCGAGGAGATCGGCGAGGCGACGGTCGACGACGGCGTCATCGACCAGGGCCTGCGGCTCATCCGAAACCTCTGGGACGCCGGAATCGCCCATCGCGACATCAAGCCGGCGAACCTCATGGTGCGCGACGGCGAGCTGCTGGTCATCGACGTCGCCTTCATGCAGATCCGGCCGTCGCCATGGCGCGAGGCCGTGGACCTCGCCAACATGATGCTCGTCCTCGCCGTGCGCACGGACGCCGATCGGGTGTTCGAGCGGGCGCTCCAGTACTTCTCGCCCGACGAGATCGCCGAGGCGTTCGCCGCGGCGCGCGGGATCGCCAGCCCCTCACAGCTGCGCACCATGATGAAGGCCGACGGGAGGGACCTGGTCGCCCAGTTCCGCGCCAAGGTGCCCGAGCGCCGCCCGGTCTCGCTCCAGCGTTGGAGCGTCAAGCGCGTGCTCCTCGCCCTCGCGCTCGTGGCCGCCGCGATCGTGGTCGTGCCGAACGCGGTGAGCCTCTTCAGGCCCGTCCACGACATGCAGGTGACCGGCAGCCCCGACTGTTCCAACGACAGCAACCTCCTGGTCCTCATGGCCCAATCCGTGCCCTCGGCGACCTCTGTGCCCTGCGTCGCCTCCCTTCCCGTGGGCTGGACCGTGGGCGGTGTTCAGATCCGGAACGACCGTGGCGCCTTCTGGCTCGACTCCGAAGACGCAGGAACGCGGGCGGTGGAAGTGGCCCTGCTGCCTCCTGAGCAGTGCACGATCGATGCCGCGACGGAGGTGCCGAGCGACGAGGTCGGCATGCGCCGCTTCGAGCAGCCGGAGGGCTTGCCGCCGGACCTGCGCAGCACCCGCACCTACCTCTTCGACGGTGGCTGCGTCACGTACACGTTCGAGTTCGCGGGCGACGCCACCGCGGCGCTGACCTTCGCCACGGACAACGCGCTGGCGTTCCAGCCCCGCGAGACGTTGGTGCGCAAGGTGCACGAGAACACGGGTCTGCGGCTCTGTGGAGTGGGGGCGCCGTGCCCGGGTGGCTCGTGATCGCGGGCATCCGGTGATCGCCGTCGTGCTCGCCGACATCGGGCCGGTGGGTGCGGTGCTGCGCGTCCTCGCCGCGCTGGCGATGGCCGCCGCCGTCACGGTTCTCTCCCTGCGGCTGCTCGGCATCCGGCGCGGGTGGGGGACCGCCCTCGTGTCCGGTGCCGTCGGCTGGGCGGTCGCCACCCTCCTCGCCCTCGGGTTGACGGGGTGGGACCGAGGCGCCGACGGCTTGGTGACGCTGGCGTTGGCGATCGGCATCCCGGCGACCATGGCGACGGCGGTCACCCTCGACCTGTTGTCGCGACCCGGGTCGTTGGCGTTGGGCGAGCGTGCCGGGCTCTTCGTCACCCCCCGACCGGTGAAGGCGATCCGCCGGCGGCTGGCCGTCATCCGGCGCTACCACGAGCTCGTCCGCCTGCTCCGCCGAGAGGGCTTCGCGCCGTACCTCCCGATTGCCGGTCGTGTCGACCCCGTCGGTGCTCCGGTCGGCGTCCGCCTCCGCCGCGTGCTCGAGGAGGCCGGTGGGCTCTACATCAAGCTCGGACAGATCGCCGCGACCCGGATCGACCTGGTGCCGGCGGAGATCGCCGACGAGCTCGCGCGGTTGCAGAACCAGGCCGCGCCCGAGCCCAAGGAGAACGTGGTCGCCGTGCTGGAGGCCGAGCTCGACGGCGAGGTCGACCAGGTGTTCGCCGAGTTCGAGTGGGAGCCGCTCGCCGCCGCCTCGATCGGTCAGACGCATCGGGCCCGCCTGCACTCGGGCGCCGCGGTGGTCGTCAAGGTCCAGCGTTTGGGGATCGAGGACGCCATGGAGCGCGACCTGGCTGCGCTGGCCCTGCTGGCCGACGTCGCCCAGCGCCGCACCGTCATGGGGCAGGGGATCCGATCAGGGGAAATGCTCGGGCAGTTCGCGCACAGCCTGCGGGCCGAGCTGGACTTCCGTCGAGAAGTCGATGCGATGGAGGAGATGGCGCTGCTGCTCGGCGAGGACAGCGAGGTCCGGGTCCCCGAGGTCCACCGTGAGCTCTGCACCCGTCGGCTCCTCGTGCAAGAGCGGTTCGACGGGTTCGCGCTGGCCGACACCGAACAGCTCGCCGCCTCCGGGGTCGATCGGCGGGCGCTGGCTGAGCAACTGCTCCGGAGCTTCCTGGACCAAGTGCTGCGGTCGGGGTTCTTCCACGCCGACCCGCACCCGGGGAACGTCTTCGCCTTCCATGACGGGAGCCTGGGCCTGATCGACTTCGGGGCGGTCGGGCGTCTCGACCCGATCGAACAGGCTGCGGTCGTCGACATCCTGGTGGCGCTCGCGCGGCGCGACGTGAGCCTGCTGCGGGACGGCATCGAGCGGGTGGCCGACGTGACCGAGGTCGGCGCCTCGGACCAGCTCGAACGCGCCCTCGCCCGGCTGATGGCCGAGCACCTGCGGGCGACCGGCACGGTCGACCCGGGTGTGCTGGAGGACCTCGTCACGACCCTCACGCGGTTCGGTGTGCGGCTGCCGGGCGATCTCGTGACGTTGACGCGGGCGCTGGCGATCCTCGACGGGACGATGCGCGTCCTCGACCCGAGCCTGTCGATGGTCGCCGCCGCCACGGAGATGATGACGTCCACGACGGCGCCGAAGCCGATCGACCCGGAGGCGATGGTTCGCCGCGAGCTGGAGGCCACACTGCCGCACCTCCGGCGCCTACCCGAGCGGATCGACCGCGTCCTCACGCTGGCCGGCCGAGGGGAGCTGCGCCTGCGCAGCATCGTGGACGAGGACCAGCACCGGATCGTCCGCACGTTGGCCAACCGGGCGCTGCTCAGCGCAGTCGGTGGCGCGTTCCTGGTCGCGTCCGTGCTCCTCTTGGTCGCGGAGGATCCGGGTCCGACCCTCGCGACCTCATCGGGCCTCTTCGAGATCTTCGGGTTCGGCGGCCTCTTCGCGGGGACCGTCCTCCTGCTGCGGGTCGTCGCCGCCGTTGCTCGGGACGGAACGACATGAGCCGCGTGGTGTCCGACCCGGTCCCTGACGAGCTGGATGGCGAGCTGCCGCCGGCCGGGCCCGACGAGCAACCAGCGGGTGAGCGCCGCTTCCGGCATCCGGGCGACGTCGTGCGCCTGGCCGTGTGGGGAACGGTGACGCTGGTCTTGGTCGTCCTGCTCTCGGTGGCCACGTCGACCAGCGAGGGTGTCACCACCGACGTGGGCCGGGTCGTGACCCGCGTCCCGAACTCCGTGCGGGAGTTCCTGCTCGGCTTGATCCAGGTCGCCGCCATCGCTGTCGCCCTCGCCGTCGTGGTCGGACTCGTCTACAAGCGACGCTGGCACCGGCTGTTGCTGGTCGCGCTCGCCGGGGTCGCCGGGGCCGGGCTCTTCGCCCTGCTCGATGCCGGCTTGACCCTCCACCGGCGGATCCCGGACGGCATCACCGGTGACACCTGGGTGCTGTCCAGCCGCTTCCCGTCGCTGCCCTCGCTCGCCGCCGCGGCGGCGGTCGCGACGCTCGGCAAGCCCTGGCTCTCGCGGTCGTGGCGCCGGAGCTGTGACTGGGGTGTGGTCGTGCTCGCCGGCGGCATGGCGATCGCCGGCACCGCCGGGGTCCCCGAGATCGCCCTCGCGGTCGCGGCCGGCACGGCGGCGGGCGCAGCCGTCCTCGTCGCCTTCGGCGCGCCGAACCGACGTCCCGCGCCCGCCACCGTCGCCGGGTCGTTGCGCGAGGCCGGGCTGGCGGTGACGGCCTTGTCGCTCCAGGTCGCGCCGACCGGGCGGGCTCAGCGCTACGTCGCCACCATGACCGACGGACCGCCGCTGTTCATCAAGGTCTACGCCCAGGACGCGAGAGACGCCGATCTGCTCTATCGCGGCTACCGCGCCTTGGTGTTGCGGGGGCCGGGCGACGAGCGGCCGTCGACATCGCTGTCCCACGATGTGGAGCACCAGGCCCTGCTGCTGATCCTCGCCCGCCGTGCGGGCGTGCGATGTCCGGAGGTGGATGCGATCGCCCGGCTGGGTGACGGCTCCGTGGCCCTGGCCCTCGAATGCATCGACGGCGAGCTCCTCGACGACCTGCCGCCCGACCAGATCGACGACCCGCTGCTCGACGAGGTCTGGCGAGAGGTGGCGACCATCCACGCGGCCCGGCTCGCCCATCGGGCGCTGCGGGCGGGCAACATCCTCGTGGCGGCCGGTCGTCCGACGATCATCGACCTGAGCTTCGGGGAGGAGTCGGCGACGCCCCGGTCCCAAGCCATCGACCGGGCGGAGCTGCTCGCCTCCCTCGCCGCGCTGGTCGGACCGGAGCGAGCTCTGGCGTCGGCCGCACGGGTGCTCGACCCCGCCGACCTGGCGACCGCACTCCCGTACCTCCAGCCGCTGGCCCTGTCGGCCTCGACGCGCCACCAGGTGTCGAAGAAGCTCCTGACCGAGCTCCGCGACGGAATCGCCGAGACGACGGGCGAGGAGGTCCCCTCGCTCGAGCGGCTCCAGCGCGTCCGGCCGCGGACGTTCCTGACTGTGGCCGTCCTAGCCGGCGCCTTCTACCTCCTCCTCCCGCAGCTCGCCAACGTCGACGACAGCGTGCGGGCGATGCGGTCGGCCAACTGGGGATGGCTGGCCGTGTGCATCGTGATGTCCGGGTTGACGTACGTGGCCTCGGCGATCGGGATGGCGGGGGGCGTGCCCGGCCGCCTGCCGTTCGTCCCGACGGTCATGGCCCAGCTGGGCTCGTCGTTCGTCAACCGGGTCACGCCCGCCAACGTCGGCGGCATGGCGCTCAACGTCCGCTTCATGCAGAAGGCAGGGGTCGATTCCGGCGCTGCGGTCACCGGCATGGGCCTGAACGTGGTGGCCGGCGCGATCGTCCACCTGGTCCTGCTGGTCGCCTTCTTCGCCTGGGCCGGTCAGAGCAGTCAGGGCACCTTCGCCATCCCGTCCAGCAGCAAGCTCCTCGTCGCCATCGCCGTCGTCCTCGCGCTGATCGGCATCGCGGCCGCCACGACCAGGGGGCGCCGCCTGTTCCAGACCCACGTCGTGCGGTTCCTGAAGCAGTCGTGGCACAGCCTCAGCACCCTGGCCCGATCGCCGTCCAGGCTCCTCGAGCTCTTCGGCGGGTCGAGCGCCGTGACGCTGGCCTACGTCGCCGCCCTCGCCGCCGCGGCCGCGGCGCTCGACGCCGACGTGTCCTTCGCCGAGGTCGGTGCCGTGTACCTCGGGTCATCCCTCATCGCCGCCGCCGCGCCGACGCCCGGCGGGCTGGGGGCCATGGAGGCCGCGCTCGTCGCCGGCTTCACCGGTGTGGGCGTCGAGCCAGGCTTGGCCGTTGCGGTCGTGCTCACGTACCGGTTGGCGACCTTCTGGCTACCGATCCTGCCGGGCTGGCTCTGCTTCCAGGCCCTCCAGCGCCGCAACCTGATCTGAGGGCCCTTCACCCGGCGTGCTCGCCCACTGGGGCGACGGGCAGGCCCTCGCCCCCGAGGCCGAACGCCCAGCGGGCGAGCGTCCCACACAGCAGGCCGAGCCCGGCGCCGCCGACGACGTCGAGCGGGAGGTGCACGCCCGCGTAGACCCGACCGAAGGCGACTGTCACCGCGAGGGCGATGGCCACGGCACGCCAGGGGCGGGGCAACGACGGCGCCAGAACGGCGGCCAGGGCGAACGCCACCGCGGCATGGCCCGAGACGTAGCCGAAGCCCGTCGCCCGGTCATGGAGGTTGACGTCCGTGAGGAACGCCGTCGGTCGCCCCCTCGACACCGCGTCCTTGACGGCGTGCGCCATCCAGTACGCGGCTTGGCTGCCCGCCAGCGCCGCGAGGGTGAGGCGGCGGTCGCGGCTGATCACCCCGGTGAGCCCGACCACGACGAGGGAGCCGAAGAAGCTGCCGATCTGCATCGGTCCCCAGACGAGGACCCACCAGACGTCGCTCAGGTCGTTCACGGCCGAGAAGACGCGAGCCTCCCACCGCGGCACCGTCTCCTGAGCCACGACGACGATCCAGCTCCCGGCGAGCAGGATCGCGCCCCCCAGCACGGCGACGACCTCGCCGACACGGACCCGGCCCCGCGGGTTCCAGCGCGCACGGCTGGTCGTGACCATGCGGGCACGGTACGCCCGCAAGGACCACCGCGAACCGGCCGCGATCGGGTGGAGGGGGTGGAGCGGGTGACGGGAATCGAACCCGCATTATCAGCTTGGGAAGCTGATGTTCTGCCATTGAACTACACCCGCAGGAGACCCGGCAGGGTAGCGGGAGTACCGTCGCGGGGGCATGGCGTGGGACCTCGCTCAGCTGAACATCGGACGCCTACTGGCGCCGACGGACCACCCGGACACGAAGGGGTTCATGGACGCCCTCGAGCCGATCAACGCGCTGGCCGATTCAGCGCCGGGGTTCCGGTGGCGGCTGCAGACCGAGGACGGCGACGCGACGGCGATCCGGCCGTACGCGGACGACCTGACGATCGTGAACCTCAGCACCTGGACGTCGCTGGAGGCGCTCGCCGACTTCGTCTACGGCGAGGAGCACCGGGCGGTGATGGTCCAGCGCCGGAAGTGGTTCGAGCGGATGGACGGTCTACCTGGCGCTGTGGTGGGTGCCTGAGGGCCACACCCCGTCGGTGGACGAAGCGAAGGCCCGGCTGGCGCACCTCGAGCGAGCATGGGCCCACGCCGGAGGTGTTCACGTTCCGGCACCCGTTCCCGGCGCCGGACGCGACCAGCGACCAGTCGGTCGACGACACGTGGGGGTGTTCGGTCTGATGCAGGTCGCCATCCTCCTCTCGCCCGGGGTCACGGCCTTCGAGGCCCTCGGGCCCTACGGCGTGTTCCGCCGGGTGCCGGAGGCGGAGGTGCACCTGGTGGCCGAACAGCCGGGGCGGGTCACGACGCACGGATCGAAGGTCGCCCTCCTGGCCGGCTCGGCGATGTCCGAGTACCCGACGCCGGACGTGGTCGTCGTGCCGGGCGGCATCGGCATCCGCCGGCTGGTCGACGACGTGTGGACGGTGGCCTGGGTGAAGGACGCCCACGAGACCAGCCTCGTCACCACCGCCGTGTCGACCGGCTCCGTGCTGCTGGCCGCGGCGGGCGTGCTCCACGGCGACGCCACGACGCACTGGCTGGCCACCGATCTGCTCGAGGAGCAGGGCGCCCACTCGGTCCGCGAGCGGATCGTGCGGTCGGGCAAGGTCATCACGGCCGAGGGCGCCCCCGCCGCCGTGGAGATGGCCCTGCAGGTGGTGGCCGACCTGGTCGACCAGGCCACCGCGGACCGGATCCGAGAGGACCTGGACCTGGACGACCTCGGGCCCATGGACCCGCTCCAGCCGGTCGAGGACGACACGCTCGTGGCCCTCGCCGGCCCCGACGAGCTGGACCCCGAGCCCGCCTACGTGATCAGCGGCACGGGCTCGCCGAAGCGCAAGCGTCGGGCCGCCAAAGGTCGGATCGAGATCCTCTTCGCCCCCGCCTGACCGACCTCGAGGACTCAGCGCACCGAATCGGTACGGCCAGTCCTCGACCTCGGTTCAGTCCGCGTCGCGCTGTGCCTCGCGGTGCGCGGCGCGGTCGGCGAAGGGCCGGTCCATCGCGCTCTGCAGCTCGGTGGTGAGCTGCTCGCTGTGGAAGGGCCGGGCCAGGAAGCCGTCGGCCCCCTTGTCCCAGGCCTCGCGGCCGGCGCCGACCTCGTCGGCCAGCAGGACCACGGCCACCTCGCTCACCGGCGGGTTCGGGTGGTCCCGGATCTTCTCCAGCAGCTGACGGTTGGCGGTCGGCCCCGACAGGGACAGGACCGCCGCTTGGCGGGGGGTGGCCAACAGGTGGCGCACCGCCCCCTCGGCGGTCTCGACCCGGTGGACGTCGTGGCCGTCGGCCGAGATGAGCCGGGCCAGCAGCTCGCCGGCGTCGGGTTCGTCACAGACGAGCAGGACGCCCTCCCCGTGGGGCTCCCACTCCTGACGCCTACCTGCCTTGTCAGCCTTTCGTTTCAGCACCCGAGCTGACCCCCAGTCGCTGGTCCGCCGCGGCCTCGCCCCGCTCGACCGCTTCGAGGACGTGCATGGCGATGTCGGCCACCTTCACCTGCTCCTCGTCGACGCCCTCACCCTTCACGCCGTCGTCGATCATGATGTAGCAGAACGGGCAGGCGGTGGCGATGCGGCTGGCGCCGGTGGCCAGCAGCTCCTGGGAGCGCTCGACGTTGACCTGCTTGCCCGTGTGCTCCTCCATCCACATGCGGGCGCCGCCGGCGCCGCAGCACATGCCCTTGTTGCCGTTCCGGGGTGCTTCGACCACCTCGATGCCGCCCAGGCTGCCGATGACCTTGCGGGGCGCCAGGTACACGTCGTTGTGGCGGCCGAGGTAGCAGGAGTCGTGGTAGACGAGCCGCTCCTCGAGGCGGGCCTCGCTGAGGTCCAGCTTCCCGTTCTCGATGAGGCTCTCCAGCAGCTGGCTGTGGTGGACCACGTCGAAGTGCCCGCCGAGCTGCGGGTACTCGTTGGCCAGCGTGTTGAAGCAGTGCGGGCACTGGGTGACGATCTTGCGCACGCCCATGCCGTTGAGGGCCTCGACGTTCTGCATGGCGAGCATCTGGAAGAGGTACTCGTTGCCCGACCGGCGGGCGGGGTCGCCCGTGCAGAGCTCGGAGGGCCCGAGGATCGCGAAGTCCAGCCCCGCCCGGGTCATCAGCTTGGCCATGGCCTGGCTGACCTTGCGGTTCTTGTCGTCGAAGCTGCCCGCGCAACCGACCCAGTACAGGTATTCGTGGTCGAAGGCGTCGCCGGGGTCCACGACCTTGATCTCGGCATCCGTGCCCTCGAGCCCCTTGGCCCAGTCCGACCGCTCGCCCTGGGACAGGCCCCACGGGTTCGAGGAGTTCTCCATCGACCGGTAGGCGTTGCCCAGCTCGGTCGGGAAGTTCGACTCCATCAGCGACAGGTAGCGCCGCATGTCGAGGATCTTGTCCAGGATCTCGATGTTCACCGGGCAGATCTCGTCGCACGCCTTGCAGGAGGTGCAGGCCCAGATCTCCTCGGGCGTGATGCGCTCGAACAGGCTGTCCGACGAGATGGTGATCTCGGCGTCCATGCCGATCGGCGGCGACGACCTTGGGCGTACCGCTGAGCGGCCATGACCTCGCCGGTCTTGAGGACGATCTCCCGGGGGTCCAGCGGCTTGCCGGTGGCGTGGGCCGGGCAGACCGACGTGCAGCGGCCGCACATGGTGCACGAGTCGGTGTCCAGCAGCTGCTTCCAGGTCATCTCGCTGACCGTGGAGGCGCCGAAGGACTCCAGCTCGGTCTCCATGAGGTTGGGCAGCGGCTTCATGGCGCCCTTGGGCCGCTCCCGGTCCCGCAGGTACATGTTCAGCGGCGAGGTGAACATGTGGCGGAGCATCGTCACCGGCAGGATCAGCCAGGAAGGCCAGGAAGCAGACCGACGTGCACCAGCCACATGGCCTGGTGCCAGCCCGCCAGGCTGTCCACGTCCTCGACCAGGGACGACAGGGGGTACGCCGAGGAAGGACCACTCCTCGAACGGCGGCCGCCCGTCGTGGGCGATGCGGAGGACCTCGGCGGCGAAGCCGGTCAGCCCGAGCACGGCGAACAGCCCGAGGATCAGCGCGTGCTCGGGCTTGGACTTGATGCGGATCCGGTACGGCCGGATCACGTAGCGGCGCACGATGGCGAAGGCGATGCCGGCCAGGAAGACGAGCCCGGCGGCATCGCCCACGAACGAGTAGGCCTGGTAGGTGACGCCGTGGAGGAACTTGGCGTCCTCGGGCAGCTGGTGGTCGATCTCGAGGACCGCGGTCACGGCGGTCAGGACCAGGAACCCGAAGTAGATCATCGAGTGCATGAGGCCGGCGACGGGGTCCCGCAGCAGGGTCTGCATGTAGACGCCGGCCCGGAAGTCGGCCAGGCGGCGCTTGATGTTGCCGGCGTTGGTCGACCGGTCGTCCGGGGCGCCCCGCTGCCAGTTCTTCACGCGGGCGGCGAACACGACCGCGCCGTACACCAGGAGCAGCGGGATGACCGTGTAGAAGGCCACCTTCACCGCGTCCGGGATGTTCCCGAACACCTCCCGGTGGATCGATGACTCCTCGTGGAAGTCGGTGATCCCGGGAGCGATGCCGGAGGCCACCGTGAAGAGGGCGATGGCCGTGCCGAGGCCGATGACGAGCTGTTGAGGCGTGAACCGCTTCATGTCGGGGCCGAACCTACTCGCGGAGGTGTGGCATCAACGCGGTCCCGAAACCTGTCACTCGCCGTCAACACGATGGAAACAGGTCGGTCCTACGGTCCACGCCGTGCCCCCGAGCCCGACCCTTACGCTGGCGCGCAGGTCGAGCACGGGGGGATCCATGGGCGAGTACCGACAGTTCATCGGCGGCGAGTGGGTCGACGCCGCGAACGGCGGGACCTGGGACCTGATCGACCCCGCCACCGAGGAGGTCATCGCCACCCTCCCGTTCGGTGACGGGGCCGACGCCGAGGCGGCCATCGACGCCGCCACGCAGGCCTTCCCGGCCTGGTCCACGGCCACCGCCTACGAGCGGGCCGCGGTGCTGAGGAAGGCCTCGGACCTGGCCCGCGAGCGGCTGGACGACCTCGGCGAGGTCACCTCGCGGGAGAGCGGCAAGCCCATCGCCCAGGCGAAGGGGGAGTGGGTGGCGGCGGCCGACCTCCTGGACTGGTACGCCGAGGAGGCCAAGCGCAACTACGGCCGCATCATCCCCAGCCGGGTGCCCGGCAAGCGCATGCTGGTGCTCCACCAGCCGGTGGGCGTGGTGGGGACGATCACCGCCTGGAACTTCCCGGCCTACAACGTGGCTCGGGCCGTGGCCGCCGCGCTGGCCGCGGGCTGCACCGTGGTCAGCCGCCCGTCCGAGCTGACGCCGATGACCTGCATGGACCTGGCCGGCCTCCTGCAGGAGGCCGGGCTGCCGCCGGGCGTCTTCAACGTCGTCAACGGCGAGCCCGAGGGCATGGGCCAGGCGATGCTGGACCGCGAGGAGGTCCGCAAGGTCCACTTCACCGGCAGCGTGCGCGTCGGGAAGCTGCTCATGGACGGGGCCAGCACGACCGTCACCCGCCTGTCGCTGGAGCTCGGGGGCAATGCCCCCGTCCTGATCCTCCCCGACGCCGACCTCGAGGTCGTCGCCGCCGGGGCGGTGGCGGCCAAGTACCGCAACGCCGGCCAGGTCTGCATCTCGCCGCAGCGCTTCCTGGTCGGCGGCTCCCGCCTGGACGAGTTCGTGGAGCGGGTCGTCCCCCAGGTCGAGAAGCTGCGGCTGGGCCAGGGCACCGACCCCGACACCGAGGTCGGCCCCATGATCAACGAGCGCCAGCGGGACCGGCTCGAGCAGATCGTGGCGACCTCGGCCGAGCAGGGGGCGAAGGTGGCGGTCGGCGGCGGCCGCCCTGCCGACCGGGACCGAGGCTGGTTCTTCGAGCCGACCGTCGTCACCGACGTCACCCCGGCGCTGCCCGTGTACCACGAGGAGCTGTTCGGGCCGGTCATGCCGGTGAGCAGCTACGACGACCTCGACGAGGCCATCGCCATGGCCAACGACACGTCCTACGGCCTCGCGGCCTACGTCTTCACCAACGACCTGAACTCCGCCCTGCGGGCCGCCGAGGGGCTGGAGTTCGGGATCATCGGCGTCAACGAGTGGGCCGCCAACGGCACCGAGGGTCCGTTCACCGGCTGGAAGCAGAGCGGCATCGGCAGCGAGTCGGGCGCCGAGGGCTTCCACGAGTACGTGGAGACCAAGCTCGTGTCGATCGGGGGCATCGGGTAGCCGTGGACGAGCCCACCCGGTCGCTGGTCGTCCGCGTGTGGCTGCCGGACCGCCCGGGCGCGCTCGGGGCGGTGGCCAGCCGCATCGGTGGGGTGGGCGGCGACGTCCACGAGATCGAGGTGGTCGACCACGGCGCCGGACGAGCCGTCGACGAGTTCCTGGTCACGGTGCCCGAGGCGGTGGCCGACGACCTGCTGGCCCGGGAGATCGAGGCGGTCGACGGGGTCGACGTGGAGGAGCTGCGGGCCGTCGAGTTCGTCGAGCGGGACCCCCGCATCGATGCCCTGGAGACGGCGGTGGCCCTGAACGAAGCTCCCGACGCTGCGGCGCGGGCCCAAGCTCTCGCCGAGCGGGCCCGCCACGAGCTGCGGGCGATCTGGGCCGCGGTCGTCGGGGCCGACGGCATCGAGGCCGTCGCCGGCGAGGGGCCCGAGGAGCCCTGGCTGGTGGCCTTCGGGACCGGCGTGGCCTCGGGCGGCCAGGACGCCGGTGCCGCCACCGACGACGACGGCGAGGTGGCCTGGGCGGCCGTGGGTCAGGGCCGGCGGGTCTTGATCGCGGGTCGGGACGGTGTGCCGTTCCGGCCCCGGGAACGACGGGTGCTGGAGCTCCTGGCCCGGTTGGTCGCCGATCGCTGAAGCGTCATCCGCGGTTCACGGATGGGCCGCTTGCTCGTGACATCCATCCGCTACCTTGGGCAAGCGTGATGGTCGTGTCGGGCACCGATCTGCCGCCGCTGGAGGCGTCCGACCCCTCGCCCGTCCACCGGGCGTTCGGGTTCGCCGACATCTGCGGCTTCACCGCCTACCTGGAGGAGGAGGGCCCGCTGGCTGCGACCCGGCTGGTGTCGGCGTTCCGCACCTCGGCCCGCGAGATCGCCGCCCGCCGCGGCGTACGCATCGCCAAGTGGTTGGGCGACGGGGTGATGTTCGTGTCGGTCGAGGCGGCGCCACTCCTGGCCACGACCGTGGAGCTCACCAGCCGCATGTCGACCACCGGGCTGGACCTGCGCTCGGGGGTGGCCACCGGCTCGTGCCTGCTCTTCGAGGCCGACGACTACATCGGACACTCGGTGAACCTGGCCGCCCGCCTGTGCGACCTGGCCGGCCCCGGCGAGGTACTGGCCGACGAGAACACGGCCACCCTGGCCCCCGGCTGGGTCGAGGTGGGCCCGCCCCGCCGCAAGCGCCTGCCCGGCGTCGGCAAGGTCGAGGGCATCTGCACCCTGCGCCTGGACCGCCGGCTCCCACTCCTCTCCGCCTGACGCGCGAGGCTCCGGCCATGCTGTACATGGTCGTGGAGCGGTACGTCCGCGGTCCCGGACCCGTCTACGCCCGGGTGGAGGCCAAGGGCCGGATGCTGCCCGAGGGATTGCGCTACGTGGACAGCTGGGTGGTCGACGACGTCGCCATGGACCGCTGCTTCCAGCTCATGGACGCCGACGACCCCGCGCTGTTCGACGAGTGGTTCGCCCGCTGGGAGGACCTGACCGAGTTCCAGCTGTACCCGGTGCTCAGCTCCGGCGAGGCCGCCCAGCGCGCGCTGGACTGATCCGCTACTCGCCGGTGAGCCGACGACCCATCGAACTGGCCTCCGATTCGCCGGTCATGACCGGCGAATGAGAGGCCAGTTGACGGGCGGTCAGCCCGCTTGCTTGGCCACGGCCTCCGCCGCGGCTCGGGCGGCGTCGGCGCCGCCGAGGTAGCGGTCCTCGAGGGCGATGTCGCCGACGGGACGCAGGTCGTCGTCGAGCTCGTAGACGAGCGGGATGCCGGTGGGGATGTTGACCTCGGTGATGACGTCGTCGGCGATCCCGTCGAGGTGCTTCACCAGCGCCCGCAGCGAGTTGCCGTGGGCGGCGACCAGCACGGTCCGGCCGAGGCGCAGGTCCGGGACGATGGCGTCGTACCAGTAGGGCAGCATCCGCTCGACCACGTCCTTCAGGCACTCCGAGGCGGGGATCGAGCTCCGGCGGCAGGTCGGCGTAGCGGGGGTCGAAGCGGGCGTGGCGCGGGTCGTCCCGGTCCGAGCGGCGGGGGCGGGATGTCGTAGGAGCGGCGCCAGATCTTCACCTGGTCCGGCGCCGTGCTCCTCGGCCGTCTGCTTCTTGTCCTTGCCCTGGAGGTCGCCGTAGTGGCGCTCGTTCAGCCGCCAGTGGCGCCGCACCGGGATCCAGTCGCGGTCGGCCTCGGCCAGGGCGTGGTTGGCGGTGTGGATGGCCCGGCGCTGCAGCGAGGTGTGCACGACATCGGGCAGGAGCCCCGCCTCGGCCAGCTGCTCGGCCGCCGCGACGGGCCTCCTCGACGCCCAGCTCGGTGAGGTCGGCGTCGAACCAGCCGGTGAAGAGGTTCTCCTCGTTCCACTCGCTCTGGCCGTGGCGCAGGAGGATCAGCCGGAAAGGTGTCATCGAAGTTGATAAAGGCACACTCAAGTTTCTACACTCGGTGGTCGACAACTGGTCGCAACATCCCCGAAGACCACGAATCCAGGAGCGTAACCCCATGCCCAAGGCCGTCGGAATCGATCTCGGTACCACCAACTCCGTCGTCGCCGTCCTCGAGGCCGGTGAGCCCACGGTGATCCCCAACGCCGAGGGGTCCCGCACGACCCCGTCGGTGGTGGCCTTCGCCAAGGACGGCGAGGTGCTGGTGGGCGAGGTGGCCAAGCGCCAGGCCATCACCAACCCCGACCGCACGGTCCGGTCCGTCAAGCGCCACATGGGCACCGGCTGGTCGATCGACATCGACGGCAAGGGGTACAAGTCCCAGGAGATCGCCGCCCGCGTCCTGCAGAAGCTGAAGGCCGACGCCGAGGCCTACACGGGCGACACCGTCAACCAGGCCGTCATCACCGTGCCCGCCTACTTCGACGACGCCCAGCGCACGGCCACCAAGGAGGCGGGCCAGATCGCCGGCCTCGAGGTCCTGCGCATCATCAACGAGCCCACCGCCGCCGCCCTGGCCTACGGCCTGGACAAGGAGGGCGAGGACCAGACGATCCTGGTGTTCGACCTCGGCGGCGGCACCTTCGACGTCTCCCTGCTGGACATCGGCGAGGGCGTGTTCGAGGTCAAGGCCACCCACGGCGACACCAACCTCGGCGGTGACGACTGGGACCAGCGGGTCATCGACTGGCTGGTCGAGTCGTTCAAGAACGACCACGGGGTCGACCTGGGCAAGGACAAGATGGCCGAGCAGCGCCTCAAGGAGGCCGCCGAGAAGGCCAAGATCGAGCTGTCCAGCACCCAGCAGGCCCAGATCAACCTGCCGTTCATCACCGCCACCGACAGCGGCCCGCTGCACCTCGACTACACGCTGAGCCGGGCCAAGTTCCAGGAGCTCACCGCCGACCTGCTCGAGCGGTGCAAGAGCCCGTTCGAGCAGGCCATCGCCGACGCCGGCCTGAAGACCGACGACATCGACCACGTCATCCTGGTCGGCGGCTCCACCCGCATGCCCGCCGTGGTCGACCTGGTCAAGAGCATCACCGGCAAGGAGCCCCACAAGGGCGTCAACCCCGACGAGGTCGTGGCCGTCGGCGCCGCGGTCCAGGCCGGCGTGCTCAAGGGCGACGTCAAGGACGTCCTGCTCCTCGACGTCACCCCGCTGTCCCTCGGCATCGAGACCAAGGGCGGCGTCATGACCAAGCTCATCGAGCGCAACACGACCATCCCCACCAAGCGCACCGAGGTCTTCACCACGGCCGACGACAACCAGCCGTCGGTCGAGGTCCACGTCCTGCAGGGCGAGCGGGAGATGGCCCAGTTCAACAAGACCCTGGGCAAGTTCCAGCTGGTCGACCTGCCTCCCGCCCCCCGGGGCGTGCCGCAGATCGAGGTCACCTTCGACATCGACGCCAACGGCATCGTCCACGTGTCGGCCAAGGACCGGGCGACCTCCAAGGAGCAGTCGATGACGATCACCGGCCAGTCCTCGCTGGCCAAGGACGACATCGAGCGCATGGTCAAGGACGCCGAGGCCCACGCCGAGGAGGACCGGCGCAAGAAGGAGGAGGCCGAGGTCCGGAACACGGCGGACACGCTCGTGTACCAGACCGAGAAGCTGCTCAAGGAGCAGGGCGACAAGATCACCGGCGACGAGAAGGACGCCGTCGAGGGCCAGCCTGGCCGAGCTGAAGACCGCCCTCGAGGGCGACGACCTCGAAGCCGATCAAGTCGGCCACCGAGGCCCTGATGACGGCCAGCCAGACCTTTGCCCAGCGCCTCTACGACGCCGCCGCCCAGGACGCCACCGGCGCCGGTGGCGGCGGCGGTGGCGCAGGCTCGGACGCCGCCAGCGGCGCCGATGACGACGAGGTCGTCGAGGCCGAGATCGTGGACGACGAGGGCGACGAGCCCCAGTCGGCATGACCTCCGCAGACACGCCCGATCCGGGCCGGTGGGTCGACGCCCGCCCGGGTGCGCCGGAGCCCGACGGGGAGCCGGCCTCCGAGGCCGAGCCGGAGGTCGAGGTCGAGCTCCCCGCCGACCTCGAGGAGGCGGGCGAGGTGGTCGAGTCCGACCTCGCCGCCCTCGACCGGCGGAGCGGGACGACTACCTGGACCAGCTCCGGCGCGTCCAGGCCGAGTTCGAGAACTACCGCAAGCGGGTCTGAAGCAGCAGGCCGAGCTGGCCGACCGCGCCGCCGAGGGCCTGGTCGCCGACCTGCTCCCGGTGCTCGACGCCTGCGACGCCGCCGCCCAGCACGGTGACGAGGCCGCGGCGCCCATCGCCAAGGCCCTTGTCGACGTGCTCGGCAAGCAGGGCCTGGAGAAGGTCGCCCCCGAGGGCGAGGCCTTCGACCCGAACCAGCACGACGCGGTGGCCCACGAGGAGGGCGAGGGCGACGGGGGACCGACGGTCGCCGAGGTCCTGCGTCCCGGCTACGTCTGGAAGGGCCGCGTCCTGCGGCCCGCCATGGTGCGAGTGCGGGGGTAGGCCGTGGACGCCCAGCGGGAGTGGTTCGAGAAGGACTACTACGCGGTCCTGGGCGTGTCGCCCGAGGCGAACCAGAAGGACATCACCAAGGCGTACCGGAAGCTCGCCCGGGAGAACCACCCGGACACCAACAAGGGTGACGCGGCCGCCGAGGAGCGCTTCAAGGAGATCTCGGCGGCCTACGACGTCGTGGGCGACACCGAGAAGCGGGCCAAGTACGACGAGGTGCGCCGCCTCGGCCCGGTGGGTGGCGGCTACGGCGGCGGCCGGCGGCGGGTTCGGGGGCTTCGGCGGGGGCGCCGAGAACCTCGGCGACATCGGCGACCTCCTGGGGAACCTCTTCGGCCGCGGTCGGCGCGGCGGCCAGGCCCCGCCCCAGGGACCGGTCCGGGGTGCCAACCTCGAGACCGAGCTGCACCTCTCCTTCGAGGACGCCCTGTCCGGGGTCACCACGTCGGTCCACCTGACCAGCGACGCCGTGTGCTCGGGCTGTCGTGGCAGCGGTGCCGAGCCGGGCAGCGACGTCGTGGTGTGCCCGCAGTGCGCCGGCCGTGGCGTCATCGACGAGAACCAGGGGCTGTTCTCGTTCAGCCAGCCCTGCCCCCGCTGCGCCGGCCAGGGCATGGTCGTGGACGACCCCTGCCACACCTGTGGGGGCTCGGGCATCGAGCGCCGGCCCCGCACCGTCAAGGTGAAGATCCCGGCGGGGGTCACCGACGGCCAGCGCATCAAGCTGAAGGGCCGCGGCGGTCCCGGTCGCAACGGTGGCCCGCCCGGCGACCTCTACGTGGTCGTCCACGTCGGCGGGCACCAGCTGTTCGGGCGCAAGGGCCGCAACCTGACGCTCACCGTCCCCATCACCTTCCCGGAGGCAGCCCTCGGTGCGGACGTGAAGGTGCCGACGCTGGGCGGCGAGCCCGTGACCATCCGCATCCCGGCCGGCACCCGCACCGGCCGGACCTTCCGGGTGAAGGGACGAGGGGCGACGACCGGCAACGGCACCGGCGACCTGCTGGTGACCGTCGAGGTGGCCGTGCCCCAGAACCCCTCGTCCGAGGAGCGCGCCGCGATCGAGAAGTTGGCCGAGGCGGCGACCGAGTCGCCGCGTACGCACTTGGGGGCGTGATGCATCACGAACGAGACCGGCAGCGGGCGTTCGAGCATCACCTGTCGACGCACCGGGGGGTGTGACATGGCCGTGGAGCGGACCAGAGCGGTGTACGTCATCTCCGTCGCCGCGGAGCTGGCGGGCATGCACCCGCAGACCCTGCGGATCTACGAGCGCAAGGGGCTGCTCGAGCCCGCCCGCACCCAGGGCGGCAGCCGTCGCTACAGCGACGACGACATCGCCCAGCTGCAGCGCATCCAGGACCTGACCGCCGACGGGCACAACCTCGAAGGGGTGCGGCGGATCCTGGAGCTGGAGGCCGAGATCGAGGAGCTGCAGGGCCAGATCGACGCCCTGAAGGAGCAGGCTGTGCAGGCGGTCGAGGACACCCACCGGCAGTACCGCCGGGACCTGGTGCCGGTGAAGCAGTCGGTCGTGCTCTACCGGGGGAGCCGTCGCCGCAAGGGCTGACGCAGGTCAGCCCTCGGGTCGGAGGACGAGGTCGTCGGCGCCGACCAGACCCTGGGCGGCCGGATCGAAGGCCGCCAAGGTGCCGTCGACGTCGCCCGACGTGAGCAGGGCGCGGGCCAGCAGGCCCTTGGCCGCCTTGCCGGCGTGGCCCGCGGCGCGCCCGTCACGGAAGAGCAGGGCGGGACGCCGTAGGTCGTAGCGGTCGGGGTCCGGCGTCCACGCCGCCCGGTGCTCGTTCGGCAGCAGGTCGACGACGGTGTGCCCGGCGAGGTGGTCGTTCAGGGCCGTGGACAGTGGCTCCCGCCAGAAGGTGGCCAGGTTGCCGATCGGGGGCAGCGAGGCCGAGAGCTTCAGGCGGAAGTCGGGCACCGGGTCGTCCCAGGCCGTCAGCCCGGTCAGGGCCGACGGGACGACGACACCCGCCGCGGCCCGCTGGCGGGCGGCCGCCGGCAGTGACGGCGGGTCGAGGTGACCCCACACGACGCCGGTGAAGCGCCGGTGGGCGGGCAGGGTCGGCGCGCCCACGCAGGCGAGGTTGGCGTCCTTGGCCGCCCGCAGCAGGTCGCCCCGGGCTCCCAGCGCCTTGGCCGTGCCGCCGCGTGCCCGCCTCAGGGCGTTGTCGACGCGGGTCCGGCTTCGGGCCAGGTCGCCGAAGCGGCCGGTGCCGACCGCCCACGGGGGTCCGTCACCCCCCGGGGCCTTGCCCTCCGAAGGCGGCAGCAGCACGACCAGCACAACCGCCGATCATGCCGGAACCCGTCGATCAAGCTCGATCGGGAACTTCAGTTCCCGATCGAAACCGGCTCGACCTGCTCGATGCAGTGGTGCAGGAGGACGACGATGGACTCGAGTGCGCTGTGCCGGTTCCGGGCGTCGGCGTCGAGGACCGGCACGTGGGCGGGTACGTCGAGGGCCTCGCGCACGTCCTCCAGGGAGTGGGCCAGCTCGCCGTCGAAGCGGTTGACGACGGCGGCGAAGGGGATCTGGGCCCGCTCGAAGTAGTCGACGGCGGGCCAGCAGTCCTCGAAGCGGCGGCTGTCGATCAGGACGAGTGCCCCAACCGCGCCGCGGCAGAGGTCGTCCCACATGAAGCCGAAGCGGTCCTGGCCGGGCGTGCCGAACAGGAACAGGTTCAGGCCGTCGTCCAGGCTCAGCCGCCCGAAGTCCATGGCCACGGTCGTGGTCGTCTTCTGCGTCACCTCGCCGACGTCGTCCACACCTTCGGACACGGTCGTCATGGCGGCCTCGGTCGTCAGCGGCTCGATGTCGGAGGCGGCGCCGACGAAGGTCGTCTTCCCCACCCCGAAGCCGCCGGCGATGATCAGCTTGACGGGGAGTTGCGGCACGTCGCGGGCAGGGGTCATCCGATCAGCTCCGTTTGCTTGTTCTGGACCGCGCGCGCCAGTCGCTCGAGCAACGCACGGTCACGGGACGGCGCCGTCGGCGCGGAGTGGACCCTGAGGAACCCCTCGTCGGCGAGGTCGCCGGTCAGCACCTGGGCGACACCGAGGGGGAGACGGAGGTAGGCGGACAGCTCGACCACGGAGATCGGGCGGTCGCAGCGGTCGAGGATCGCCCGCCGCTCGTTGGCCTCGCGAGGGCGCCGGGCCTGGCCGACGGCGGTCAGCGTGACCATGGTCTCGAACCCCACCAAGGCGTTCGAGGACTTGGTGCGGCCGCCGGTCAGGACGTAGGGGCGGACGCCGGTGTCGTCGCGAACGGGCGCCTCGCGACGACCCGTCCGGGGGGCGCGCGCCTGGTACGGGCGCGCCCCGAGGGCGTCCTCGGCGGAGTGCTCGACGCCCTGTGCGTCCCGGTCCCCCATGACGAGGTCCTGCTACGCCCTCGCCAGGCCGAGCTTCAGCTCGTCGATGAGGGCAGGGGTCAGGGCGGCGCCGACCCGCTCGACCAGCAGCGTCGTGCCGTAGCCCACGGCGCCGAGGTCGGCGTTGCGGGCGGCCACGACGCCGATGGACGAGCCGTCGCTGATGGCGGAGACGACGAGGTAGCCGTCGACCAGCTCGATCATCGCCTGGCTGAACCCGCCCCGGCCGGTGATCGCCGAGACGCCCTCGGACAGGCTGCGGAGGCCGGACACGATGGCGGCCAGCTTGTCCGCGGCGGTCCGGTCCAGGTTCGGGGAGATGGCGAGCAGCAGCCCGTCGGAGGAGACGACGATGGCGTCGGCCACCTCCGCGGTGTCCTCGACGAAGCGGTTGACGAGCCAGCCGATCTCGCCGGCGCCGCGCTGCAGTCCGGTGTTCATGGTGCGCTGCCCTCCTGGAGCATGGGGTCGTCCTCGTGCTGCTCGGCGGTGGGTTGCTCGGCGTTCTCGCTCCGGGCCTGCTCCACACCCTGGGCCAGGGCGCTCCAGCTGTTCCGGACGTCGTCGGCCGAGCGGGCGGGGCCGTGGACCACCTCGGTGGCCGTGGGCGCCGGGGCGCCGTCGCCGAGGCGGACCCGGCGTCGGAGGCCGGAGACGGGCTCGTCGGCCGCCGCGGTGGGGGCCATGAGGGGCGGAGCCATCTCCGGGGCGGCGGTGCCGTTCCCGTTGCCGTTGACGTACTCCGGGGCGGTGCCGTTGGCAGCGTCCGGCGCGGGCGGGACGCTGGCGGGGACAGCGGCGACCGGCGGGGGCGGCAGCACCAGGTCGTCCGGGTTCGGCAAGTCGGTGGCGAGGGGCGGGGCGGGCGGGGCGGGCACCGCGGGGGCCGGTGGGAGCGCCGGGGCGGCGGCCTCGGGCAGCGGCCCGGAGGGAGCGGTGATGATGCCCGCCGAGCTCGGGGGCAGGGCCACGAGCGCCCGGGGAAGCAGGACCACGGCGACCAGGCCACCGGACGGATGGGGCGTGAGTTGGACGCGGGTGTTGTGGCGGTCGGCCAGCCGTCCGACCACGTTCAGGCCGAGGAGCTTCGAGTCGGTCAGCGCGCTGGGCGTCGACGCCGCGTCCCGGATGCGGGCGTTGGCCATGTCCAGGCTCAGCTCGTCGAGGCCGAGGCCCTGGTCGATGACGGCGATCTGGTAGCCCTGCGGGACGCGCCATCCGACCACGCTCACCCGGGTGGTCGGCGGCGAGTAGAGGGTGGCGTTCTCCAGCAGCTCGGCGAGCAGGTGGGAGATGTCGGCGGCCACGGTGCCCTGCACGACGACGGCCTCGATGTCGCCGAGGTCCACCCGGTGGTAGTCCTCGATCTCGGAGGCGGCCGAGCGCACCACGTCGATGACGGGCACGGGCTCGCTCCAGCGGCGGGTCTGCTCGCTGCCGGCCAGGACCAGCAGGCTCTCGGCGTTCCGCCGCATGCGGGTGGCGATGTGGTCGAGCCGGAACAGCACCTGGAGGGCGTCGGCGTCGCGCTCGCCCCGCTCCAGCTCGCTGATGATGGCCATCATCCGGCGCAGCAGGTTCTGGTTGCGCCGGCCGAGGTGCTGGAGGGTCTCGGTCAGGTTCTCCTTCACCCGCACCTGCTCGACGGCGAGGTCGACCGAGGTGGACACCACCGAGTTGAAGGCCTGGGTGGCCTTGCCGAGCTCGTCCTGGGTCTCGACCTCGATCAGGTCCACCTTCGGCCGCTCGACGGCGAGGTCCATGTCCCGCAGCTCGTCGGCGATGGCGGGCAGGTCGCGCTCCAGGCGACGCAGCGGCCGGGTGATCGACCGGACGGTGAAGACACCGAGGATGAGGGCCAGGGCCACGAGGAGGGCGGCGATGACCTGGTCACGGCGCAGGCTGCTGTCGAGGTCGGCGGCGGCCGCCACCTCGCTGGTTGCCGCCGCGGACCGGGCAGCGTCGAGGACCCGCTCGGTCGCGGCCCGCTGCTGGGCATAGGCACGGCCGACGGCGAAGACGGCGGACTCCGACGCGTCCTCGTCACCGGACTCCACGGCGGGGATGAGCTGGTCGTTGATGGCGTCGTAGAACTCGATCGACGGGTCGTAGGCGTCCTCGAGCAGGGCGACGAGCTCGGGGTTCTCCGCGATCTGGCCCTGGGACCAGGCGGCGGACGCGTCCAGGTAGTACTGCTCGCGGATCTCGAGGTCGGCGAGCAGGCCGTCGATCTGGGTGTCGGCCGGTCTCGGACGAGGAGCTGCTGGGCGTCGATGAGGGCCCGGGACTGGTTCTCGGCCAGGAGGGCGACGTCAGCTTTCGACTTCACCCGGACCGGTGACCTCCTCGTACAGACGACCGTCGACCTTCAAGTCGTCGATGGTGGTCAGGTAGCGGACACCCAGCCCACCGAGCGCGAGCAGCGGGATGGCGAGGGCCAGCAGCAGCCGCGTGCGGATCTTGAGTCTTGTCACTGCCAACCTCCCCGGGTTCCGGGCCGACGGCTGCCCGGGGTCGTCACCCGGACCCATCGGTCGGGGGACCCCGAGACTTGAGGCGTCGGGGAATTCTTCCGGTGGCTGAGAAAACTTGAGTCGGATCTTGTCAACTTTGGGGTGGTTCCGTAGACTGGCGTCATGGCCCTCGATCCCAACCGGTGGACCCTGAAGACCCAGGAGGCCGTGACCCAGGCCGTCGAGGCGGCCAAGGCGCAGTCCAACCCCGAGGTCACGCCGGACCACCTCCTGGCCGCCCTGCTCGGGCAGGCCGAAGGTGTCGTGCTGCCCATCCTCCAGAAGGTCGGACGCGCTCCGCTCGAGTTGCGCAACCGGCTCCAGGAGGACTTGGCCCGCCTGCCCCACAGCTACGGCTCCGAGGCGCAGTTCGGCGCCGACTTCCGCGACGTGTTGGACCGGGCCGACGCCGAGCGCGCCCAGCTGGGCGACGAGTACCTGTCGACCGAGCACCTCCTGCTGGCGCTGGCCGACCGGGTCGGCGTGGCCAAGGAGGACCTGCTCGCCGCCCTCGTCGAGGTGCGCGGCAGCCATCGGGTCACCAGCCAGAACCCCGAGGACCAGTACCAGGCGCTCGAGAAGTACGGCCGGGACCTCACCGAGGACGCCCGCCAGGGCAAGCTCGACCCGGTCATCGGACGCGACGACGAGATCCGCCGTGTCGTGCAGGTCCTGTCCCGCCGGACCAAGAACAACCCCGTCCTCATCGGCGAGCCCGGCGTCGGCAAGACCGCCATCGTCGAGGGCCTCGCCCGCCGCATCGTCGAGGGCGATGTCCCGGAGAGCCTGCGCAACCGCCGCCTGATCTCGCTGGACCTCGGCTCGATGGTCGCCGGGGCCAAGTACCGCGGCGAGTTCGAGGAGCGGCTGAAGGCCGTCCTCAAGGAGATCACCGACGCCGAGGGTGAGGTCATCACCTTCATCGACGAGCTCCACACGATCGTCGGCGCCGGCGCCGCCGAGGGGGCGATGGACGCCGGCAACATGATCAAACCGCTGCTCGCCCGCGGCCAGCTGCGGATGATCGGGGCCACCACCCTCGACGAGTACCGCAAGCACATCGAGAAGGACGCCGCACTGGAGCGTCGCTTCCAGCAGGTCTACGTGGGCCAGCCCACGGTCGAGGACACCATCGCCATCCTGCGTGGCCTGAAGGAGCGCTACGAGGTCCACCACGGCGTGCGCATCCAGGACGCCGCGCTGGTCGCGGCCGCCGTCCTCTCCGACCGCTACCTCACCGGACGCTTCCTTCCCGACAAGGCCATCGACCTCGTCGACGAGTCCGCCTCCAAGCTGCGCATCGAGATCGACTCCATGCCGACCGAGATCGACGTGGTCGAGCGCCGCATCCGCCAGCTCGAGATCGAGCGCGTCGCCCTGGCGAAGGAGACCGACGCCGTCTCCAAGGAGCGTCTCGACACCCTCGAGAAGGAGCTGGCCGACCTGAACGAGAAGAAGTCGTCGATGGTCGCCCACTGGCAGTCCGAGAAGGAGGCCATCGACCCGCATCCGCGAGCTGAAGGAGGAGCTGGAGGGCCTCCGCGAGCAGGCCGAACGGGAGACCGACCTCAACGTGGCCGCCGAGATCCGCTTCGGGCGCGTCCCCGAGCTGGAGCGGCAGGTCGACGAGGCCACCGCACGCGCTGGCCGACCTGCAGGTCGACCAGAAGATGCTCAAGGAAGAGGTGGACGAGGAGGACGTGGCCGAGGTCGTGTCCCGTTGGACCGGCGTCCCGGTCTCGCGCCTCATGGAGGGCGAGGTCGAGAAGCTGATCCATCTCGAGGACCACCTGCACCGTCGGGTCGTGGGTCAGGACGACGCGGTGTCCGCCGTGGCCAACGCCATCCGTCGCAGCCGGGCCGGCCTGTCCGACCCCCATCGCCCGATCGGCAGCTTCCTCTTCCTCGGCCCCACCGGCGTCGGCAAGACCGAGCTGGCCCGGGCGCTGGCCGAGTACCTCTTCGACGACGAGCGGGCCATGGTCCGCGTCGACATGTCCGAGTACCAGGAGAAGCACACGGTGGCCCGCCTGATCGGCGCGCCCCCGGGCTACGTCGGCTACGACGAGGGCGGCCAGCTCACCGAGGCCGTCCGCCGCCGGCCCTACGCCGTCGTCCTGCTGGACGAGATCGAGAAGGCCCATCCCGACGTGTTCAACGTCCTGCTCCAGCTGCTGGACGACGGTCGCCTGACCGACGGCCAGGGCCGCACGGTGGACTTCAGCAACGTCGTGCTGGTCATGACGTCGAACCTGCCGGGCGATCCGCGGGACTTCTTCAGGCCCGAGTTCATCAACCGGGTGGACGACATCATCAGCTTCCGCCCGCTGACCGAGGACGACATCGGCCAGATCGTGGAGATCCAGCTCGAGGGCCTCCGCCGACGGCTGGCCGACCGCCGCATCGAGCTCAAGGTGACCGACGCGGCCATGGGCCTGCTGGCCCGGCGGGGCTTCGATCCGGCCTTCGGGGCCCGTCCCCTGAAGCGGGTCATCCAGAAGGACCTGGGCGACCGACTCGCCCTTGCTCTCCTCGAGGGCCGGTTCGGCGATGGCGACACCGTCACGGTGGACGCCGACGGCGAGGAACTCGCCATCACCTGACCTCAAGGTGGGCGCCGTCGGCGCCGATGGACCAAGCGCAAAGGTTTGGCGATCGGCCAAGGGACGGCACAGCTACATGCACTCGACTGCTCTGCGGGGGTCCGCCTCCACCTCGGCGCGCACTCGACTGAAGGGCGAGCGCGGCTATGTGCTCGTCATGTCCGCACTGATCATGCTGCCGCTCCTGGCCTTCGCCGGGTTCGCGGTCGACATCGGTGCCTGGTACACCCACGCCAACCGCATGCAGCGGGCGGCCGACGCCGCCGCCCTGGCCGGCGTCGTCTGGATGCCCAACGACGAGCGCGCCGAGCAGGTCGCCCTGGACACGGCGAAGGCCAACGGGTTCGACGACGCCGCGTCGGACATCACCGTCACCGTCACCCCGGTCGGCACCCGGCGCCTCCGGGTCATCATCCGGGACTCCCAGGTGCCCATGTACTTCTCGAGCATCTTCCTGAACTCGGTGGACATCGAACGCCAGGCGCTCGCCGAGTACGTGCAGGCCGTCCCCATGGGAAGCCCCGACAACACCCTGGGCAACGACCCGGACCGGTGGAACGCACCCGGCTACACGAAGCCGTACTACTGGCTGAACACCTCGGGGCCGAACGGGCGCAAGGCGAACGGCGACCGCCACACGGCCGGGGTCTGCGACGCCTACTCGGGCTGCAGCGGCACCACGAACCTCGACTTCAGCGAGGAGGGCTACCTCTACCGCCTGACCGTCGACACCAAGCCCGCCAGCGGCGACCTGGAGGTGCAGGTCTACGACCCCGCGTTCTTCTACACGGGTGACTTCTGCGACACGGGCAACCTGCTGGACCCCGCGGACACGACCACCACCCCGACCTACGCCCAACAGGTCGCCACGCTGGTCACCCAGGGCCATGCCGACGCCGCCGCCCGCTACTCCCGAGGCAACACGCAGTACTGCGCGGGCGACCAGGACATCAACGGCCGCAACGTCGTGACCTCGTACGTCGTGCGGGGCCCCGACAACACCCCGTTCGACAACCTCGACAACCCGATCGTCTGCGGCATGTCGTTCGACGCCTACAGCGAAGAGGTCTACCCGCTGCTCAACCAGGCGGACACGTACAAGAACGGCGCCATCGGGCGTGAGGGGATGGCCTTCGACGACCACTTCCGTCAGTGGACCAGCGTCTGCACGATCCCGTGGGGGAGCGTGCAGTTCGGCGACTACATCCTCCAGGTCCGCACCAACGCCGACCTCTCGAGTCCCCCCAACAGCCTCCTCACCGCCGACCCGACGGTGACGACCGGCGGCTACAACCGGTACGCCCTGCGGGCCGGGTTCGGCACGCCCGGCTCGGCCACGTTCAGCTCGGGCCTCAACTTCTTCGCCGACGGCCGCCTCCCGATCTACGTCAACCAGAGCGTGGGCGGGGCGGGCACCAACTTCTACCTGGCCCGGGTCGTGCCCGAGTACGCCGGCCAGATCCTGGAGCTCGAGTTCTTCGACGTGGCCGACGGCTCGGACGGCACGCTCACGATCATCCCGCCGACGGACATGACCGGGGCGGGCGTCAGCTCCTGCACGTTCATCCGCGACGCCTCCCCGGCGGACATCACCACGTCGGCGGGCTGCACCAGCCCGACCCTCACCAGCGCCAACTACAACGGCCGGATCGTCACCGTGCAGATCCCGCTGTCGGACGACTACGGCTGCGCGGCCGGCAGCGACCTGGGCTGCTGGTTCAAGGTCCGCCTCGACTTCGGCGGCGGGAACCCGGCCGACACGACGACCTGGTCCGCCCGGGTCCGCGGCGACCCCGTCCGGCTCGTGGAGTGAGGAATCGTCCTCACATCCAGCACTTTCTGTGCCGATAGAGACCACGCAGAGCGTTGTGTCCTGCCGACGACCGCCGAACTGAGGGATGGGCGAACCCAATGTGGATTCGAGAGATGCGCAGACGCCGAGCGCGGGGCTCCGCGGCGCGGCGCTGGTGGAGGCGGCGTTCATCACGCCCGTCTTCGCCCTGCTCCTCTTCGGGATCCTCGAGTTCGGCCTGACCTTCCGGGACTACCTCACCGTGGCCAACGCCTCCCGGGACAGCGCCCGTGGCGCCAGCGCCTACGGCGACGACCTCTATTCCGACTACAACATCATCCAGGTCGCCAAGCAGTCGTCGAAGGGCTTCCGGCCGAACGAGCTGCGCCGGATCGTGGTGTTCGACGCCGGCTCGGTGAACGGCTCGATCTTCACCACCAGCCACCCCGCCCATGGCTGCCTGACCTCGACCACCGGCATCGTCGACGTCTGCAACGTGTACCTGGCGGCCGACCTCAACCGACCCAAGACCGACTTCGGCTGCAAGCCCACGAACAACCTCGACAGGTTCTGGTGCCCGACCAACCGTGAGGTCCGGGCGTCGGGCCCGCCCGACTACATCGGTGTCTACGTCGAGGCCCGGCACGACTTCATCACGGGCCTGTTCGGCCCGGGCATGACGCTCACCGACGAGATCATCATGCGGATCGAGCCGCAGGACTTCTGATGGGCTGGGCCGGCTTGGTGCGACGCGTCCGTCGACGCAGGCAGGAGGGCAGCCGCGGCGCGGTCCTCGTGGAGTTCGTCCTCATCGCCCCCGTGTTCGCCCTGCTCGTAGCCGGCGTCCTCGAGTTCGGCCTCGCGTTCCGGGACTCGATGACGGTGTCCAACGCGTTGCGCTCCGGCGCCCGCGTCGGCAGCAACGCCGGCCGGGAGCGGCTGGCCGACTACACGATCCTGAAGTCGGTCGAGGCGGCCATGAAGGAGGTCCCGACCTCCCGCGTCGATCCGGGTCGTCGTCTACAAGGCCAGCACCTCCAGCTCGAACGTGCCCGCCTCGTGCCTGACCGCCACCGCCATCGCCAACCGCGGCGTGGACAACCTCTGCAACATGTACTCGGCCGGTGACCTGGCGCTGGCTTCGTCCGCCTTCGTCGGTACGACGAGCTGCACGGGCGCCCCCGACGCCAGGTGGTGCCCTCTGAACCGACAGAGCCAACAGGCGCTCGGCGCGGACTACCTCGGGGTGTACATGGAGGTCCGGTACACCTACATCACCAAGATCTTCCCGGGCACCGGGGTGACCATCCGGGACCGCGCCGTGATGCGACTGGAACCGAGGCTGCCGTGAGGGTTCCACTCCAGCCGGAGGCCCCGCGTGCCGATGTTCCCGACATGACACGTGGGCAGCGACTCCGCGCCGTCGGGCGCCCGCGGTGTGACGGTGGTCGAGTACGCGCTGATCGTCTCCCTCTTCCTGTTCGGCTCGATCGGTGCCATCAAGTCGCTGAACACGCGCTCGGGTTCGTACTACGGCCGGGCCAGCAACGACATCGGCGACCTCCCGCAGCTGAACATCGACCACGGCGAGGACGACGATCCCGCCGACCTCGAGCACGACCACGTCGACCACGGCGGCCCCGACGACCACGACGTCGACCACGTCGACCACGTCGACCACCACGACGACGACCACGACGACGACCACCACGACGACCACGACGATCCCCACGACGACGACCACCACGCTCGCCCCCCGGAGCACGATCACCGAGCTCGACGACGTCTCCGGCGGTGGTGGGTCCAGCGACTACGACGCCATCGTCCGAATCCGGATCCGACGCTCGGACAACGGCAACGCCGTGCAGAACGCCACCGTGACGTTCCGGATGGTCGACAACCAGGGCACGGTGAAGACCGGGACGACGGTCTGTGTCACCGCCTCCACCGGCCGGTGCTCGCTCACCTGGAACCGTCCGGAGAGTCGGTCGCCCGTCACCGCCACGGTGCTGTCGGTGAGCGCCACGCCGGCCTGGGACAACGTCGCCGGGTCCGTCCTCCTCCGAGAGCCCTGAGGCTCGGCGGGGGGCCCGAGGTCCTCCGTTAGGCTCACGCCGCACGAGGCCCCGGCGAGGGAGGACACAACGTGCCCGCGACCGTCGTCGTCGGCACTCAGTGGGGTGACGAGGGGAAGGGGAAGTTCACCGACCTCGTCGCCAAGGAGATGCAGCTCGTCGTCCGCTACCAAGGCGGCCACAACGCCGGCCACACCCTCGTTGTGGACGGTGAGAGCTTCGCCCTCCAGCTGGTGCCCTCCGGTGTCCTCTACGACCACATCACGCCGATCATCGGCAACGGGGTCGTCGTCGACCCCCGTGTGCTCATCGACGAGCTGGACATGCTCGAGTCCCGGGGCATCGACACCAGCCGCCTGGTGCTCAGCGGCAACGCCCACCTGATCCTTCCGTACCACCAGGCCATCGACGTGATGGTCGAGCGGTACCTCGGCAAGAACAAGCTGGGCACGACCAAGCGGGGCATCGGCCCCGCCTACGCCGACAAGGCGGCCCGCATCGGGCTGCGGGTGCAGGACCTGCTGGACCCGAAGATCTTCCGCGAGAAGCTCGAGGGCGCCCTGCGGGAGAAGAACCCGCTGCTGGCGAAGGTCTACAACCAGCTCGGCTTCGAGGCCGACGCCATCGTCGACGAGTACGTGGGGCGCTGCCTGCCCCGCCTGGAGCCACACATCGGAGACGCCATCGGGCTGGTCCACCAGGCCCTGGAGGCCGACCAGCACGTTCTGCTGGAGGGCGCGCAGGCCACGTTCCTCGACCTCGACCACGGCACGTATCCCTACGTCACGTCGTCCAACCCGGTGGCCGGAGGCGCCTGCACCGGTGCCGGCGTCGGCCCTCGGCACATCGACCGGGTCATCGGGATCGCCAAGGCCTACGTCACCCGGGTCGGGGCGGGCCCGTTCGTGACCGAGCTGCCCGAGGGGGACCAGATCGGCGACCACCTCGTCGAAGCCGGCCACGAGTACGGCACCAACACCGGCCGGCGGCGGCGACCCGGCTGGTTCGACGCCGTGATGCTGCGCCACGCCGTGCGCCTGAACTCCCTGTCCGAGCTGGCGCTCACCAAGATGGACATCTTCGACACCCTCGACACGGTCAAGGTCTGCGTCGCCTACGAGGTCGACGGCGTGCGCCACGAGCAGCTCCCGTACCACCAGAGCGAGCTCTTCCACGCCACCCCCGTCTACGAGGAGCTCCCCGGCTGGAAGACCGGCCTCAGCGAGGCCACCGAGACGCACGACCTCCCCCCGGCTGCACACGACTACCTGGGCTTCCTGGAGGAGCAGGTGGGGGTGCCGATCACGCCTCGTCGGTGTCGGGCCCGGGCGCACGCAGTTCGTGCAGCGGGGTCCTTAGCGCCGCTGCGGTCGCCCGGCGAGGCGGCCAGCCCGGGGAAGCCGCCGGTGCCTCGCTTGCTGCTTGCCGCGGCGGGCCCGGGGAAGGCCGCCGGTGCCTCCCTTGCTGCGGTGGGGGCCAAGTCCTCGCGGCGGAAGGCCCCGGCGTCCTCCCCCTCGTCGTCCCGTCGTCGTCGCCGCCTGCCGGAATGAGGCTGAATCGGGTTTGTAGGGTCTCGGCTCGTGCGCGTTTGCGTGGTGGGATCCGGGGGGCGGGAGCACGTGTTGGCGGAGGTTTTGGGGCGGGGTCATGAGGTGGTGGTGACGCCGGGGAACGCGGCGATCCCGGGGTCGGTGGTGACGGCGCCCGAGGACCTGGAGGCGGACCTGTTCGTCGTGGGGCCGGAGGCGCCGTTGGTGGACGGGCTGGCGGACCGGCTGCGAGGGCAGGGGCGGCTGGTGTTCGGGCCGGGGGCCGACGGGGCCCGGCTCGAGGGGTCGAAGGCGTGGATGAAGGACGTGCTCGCCGAGGCCGAGGTGCCGACGGCTCGGTACCGGTCCTTCACCGAGGTCGACCCGGCGCTCGAGTTCCTGCGGTCGCTGGCGCCGCCGTACGTCGTGAAGACCGACGGGCTGGCGGCGGGCAAGGGGGTCCTCGTGGCCGAGGACCTCGCCGATGCCGAGGCGGACGTGCGGGAGAAGCTGTCGGGTGCCTCGTTCGGCGCAGCCGGGGAGCGGGTGGTGATCGAGGAGGGCCTGACCGGGCCGGAGCTCTCGCTGCTCGTCGTGTGCAACGGCACCGACGCCGTGCCGCTCGCCCCGGCCCAGGACTTCAAGCGCATCGGTGACGGCGATGCCGGGCCGAACACGGGGGGCATGGGCGCCTACTCGCCGGTGCCGCTGGCCGACGAGGTGGTCGACGTCGTCATGCAGCGGGCGGTCGAGCCGACGTTGGCGGCGCTGCGCTCCCAGGGCATCGACTACCGGGGTGTCCTCTACGCCGGGCTGATGCTCACCGCTGAGGGCCCGAAGGTGATCGAGTACAACGTCCGCTTCGGCGACCCCGAGGCTCAGGTCGTCCTGCCCCGGCTCACCTCCGACCTCGGCGCGCTGCTCCTGCAGGCGGCGGCGGGAGAGCCGATGGACCTGCCGACCTTCGACGACGGGGCGGCGGTCACGGTGGTGCTGGCCAGCGAGGGCTACCCCGAGTCGCCCCAGACCGGCGACGTGATCACCGGACTGGACGCGGCCGGGGAGCGGCCGGGGGTCTCGGTGTTCGCCGCCGGTGTGGCCGAGGGCGACGGAGGACGGCTGGTCACCGCCGGGGGACGGGTGCTGGCCGTCACGGGTCGGGGTGGCACGATCGGGGACGCCCGGGAGACGGCGTACGCCGCCGCCGAGCTGATCGAGTGGCGGGGGAAGCAGAACCGGACCGACATCGCCGCGGCTGCGGCATCGACATGAGGGAGTGGCCATGAAGGTCGGAGTGCTGATGGGGTCGCCCAACGACGGCGAGAAGATGGCGCGTGCGTCCGAGACGCTCGAGCGCTTCGGCATCGAGGCCGACGTCCGCGTGCTGTCGGCGCATCGGAACCCCCACGAGGTGGTCGAGCTGGTCTCGAGTGCCCGGGAGAACGGCTACGTGGCCTTCATCTGTGGCGCAGGGTGGGCCGCTCACCTGGCGGGCGTGGTGGCGGCGCACACGACGCTTCCCGTCGTCGGCGTCCCGTTGTCCGGCAGCGCGCTCAACGGGGTCGACGCGCTCTACTCCACCGTGCAGATGCCCAAGGGCATCCCGGTGGCGACGGTGGCGATCGACAACGCCATGAACGCCGCGCTCCTGGTCGTCGAGATGCTGGCCATCAGCGACGCCGACCTGGCGGCGAAGCTCGCCGATCACCGCGAGGAGATCGCGAGGCCCTAGCCGGCCTCGTCCTTCTCGGAGCGCAGGGCGGCGATCCGGGCCAGCATCGCCTTCGCGTCGATGTCCTTCTGGTCGTCGACCTTGGCGGCGGGGATCCGGGTCGGTGTGGGCGACCGGAGGGGGGCGCCGGCGACCGGCGTGGGGGCGGCGGGCGGCGGTGGCGGGAGGTCGACGGTGGGGGCTGCGGGCGGCGGTGGCGGGAGGTCGACGGCGGGGGCGGCGGGCGGCGGTGGCGGGAGGTCGACGGCGTGGGGCGGCGGGCGGCGGTGGCGGGAGGTCGACGGCGGGGGCGGCCGGTGGCGGTGGCGGGAGGTCGACGGCGGGGGCGGCCGGTGGCGGTGGCGGGAGGTCGTCGGCGAACGCGGCCCCCGGGGGTGGCGTGAAGGTCTCCTCGGGCACCGGGCCGAAGGAGGACATCGGGTCGATCGGGGGTTCGAAGGTGACGGCGGCGACGACGACGGGCTCGGGCTCGAACGTCGGCTCGAAAGCGGGCGCCGGCGTGGAGATCGTGGCGACGGGCTCCAACGGCTCGAGCTCGAAGGTCGGCTCGAACGTGGGCGCCGGCGTGGTGATCGCGGCGAGCGGGTCGGTGCCGGGCTCGAAGGCGACGGGCTCGAACGGGTCGGGCTCGAACGGCTCCGGCGGCAACGCGGCGGCCGCGGGCTCGACGGGGGTCGGCTCGGGCTCGAAGGCCACGGGCTCGAACGCGGGCGGTGGGGGTTCGTAGACCGGTGCGGGGGCGCTGGCGGCCTCGGTCGGCAGCACGAAGGGCTGCGGCGGGGCGTACGGCTTGGGCATCTCCTCGAACGTGGGTGGCTCCCGGAAGCCACCGAACCCGTCGTCCGTGCGGGGTGGGGTCGGCGCGGCCGCGACCTCGGTGTCGGGGGCGCCGAACCCGATGTCGACGCCGACCGACTCCTCGACCGCCGCCGTCGGCGGGCCCATGTCGGGGAGCGGTCCGTCGTCGGCCGAGTGGTAGCCCAGCAGCGGCTCTTGGGAGGCCCCGATCTCGTCGCGCCAGTCTTCGCCGGGGGGCCCGGGGGGCGCGAGGTTGACGCCGGCGGGCGGCGTCGGGGTCTCCGGCTCGGGCGGGGGCAGCCGCAGCGCTTCGCTCTCGGCGGTGGCTCGCGCCGCGGCGGCGGCCTCCACGTCCTCGACGGCGGCCTCGTCCATGCGCTGCCACGTGGCCACGCCGTCGGGCGGTGGGCTGTCGAGGTCCCGCCTGCGGGCCTTGCGCCACTCCTTCAGGCGACGCTTGGTCTCCTTGGGCTCGACCCTCATGCGGTTGCCGGCGGTCCTCCGCACCCCGCCCGCCTTGACCGCGCAGGGGACGCAGTACGGCGGCTTGGCCGGTCCGAACGGGTACAGCAGGCAGTCCGAGCAGTAGGGAGCGCCACACCGCTGACACAGGCCCTCGGCGTGCTCATACGGGTGCTCGATGCACAGATGGGCCACGAGGTTCCTGTCGGCCGGGAGGCCCCCGGGGTTGAGGCCCGAGCCGTACCATGGGGCGGTGATCAGCAACGTCCTGGCCGAGCGTTACGCCAGCGACGAGATGGTCGACCTGTTCTCGCCGGCGCACAAGATCCGGCTCGAGCGGCACTTCTGGATCGCCGTCATGGAGGCGCAGCGGGAGCTGGGGGTGGACATCCCCGCCGAGGCCGTCGAGGCGTCCCGACGGGTGGTGGACGACGTCGACCTCGACTCGATCGCCGCCCGTGAGGCGGTGACCCGCCACGACGTCAAGGCCCGGGTCGAGGAGTTCGCCGCTCTGGCCGGCCACGAGCACGCCCACAAGGGCATGACCTCCCGGGACCTCACCGAGAACGTGGAGCTGCTGCAGGTCCGGGCCGGCCTCGCCCTGGTCCGGGACCGCCTCGTCACCGTGCTGGCCCGCCTGGCCGAGAAGGCCGTCGAGTACGACGAGCTCGCCGTCGCCGGCCGCAGCCACAACGTGCCCGCCCAGGTCACCACCATGGGCAAGCGCTTCGCCAACGCCGGTGAAGAGGTGCTGCTGGCCTTCCGCCGCGTCGACCGGCTGGCGGTCGACCTCCCGCTGCGCGGGTTGAAGGGGCCGATGGGCACCGCCCAGGACCAGCTGGACCTGCTGGGCGGTGACGCCCAGGCCCTCGATCGGCTGGAGGCCGCGGTCCGCCAGCACCTCGGCTTCGACGAGTCGCTGACCAGCGTCGGCCAGGTGTACCCCCGGTCCCTGGACTTCGACGTGGTGACCGCCCTCGCCCAGTCGGCCATGGGCCCGGCCAGCCTGGCCACGACCATCCGGCTGATGGCCGGCCACGACCTGGCCACCGAGGGCTTCGTCCCCGGCCAGGTGGGCTCCTCGGCCATGCCCCACAAGATGAACGCTCGGTCCTGCGAGCGGATCGTGGGGCTGAAGCGGATCCTCGAGGGCCACGTGACGATGGTCGGATCGATGGCGGGCGACCAGTGGAACGAGGGTGACGTCAGCTGCTCGGTCGTGCGCCGGGTCGCCGTCCCCGACTCGTTCTTCGCCACCGACGGGGTCCACCAGACGACGCTGCACGTCCTCGCCGGCTTCGGCGCCTTTCCCCGGATCGTCGCCGACGAGCTGGCGAAGTACCTCCCCTACCTGGCCACCACCGCGGTGCTGGTCGAGTTGGTCCGTCGCGGCCTCGGCCGGGAGCAGGCCCACGAGCTCATCAAGCGCCACGCCGTCGCCGCCGCGCTGGCTGCTCGGGAGGAGGGGGCCGCCGCCGAGGGCCTGGTCGACCGCTTGGCCGCGGACGACGACGTGCCCCTGGACCGGGCCGGGCTCGAGGCGCTCATGGCCGACCCGCTGGCGTTCGTGGGCGACGCCCGCCGTCAGGTCGCCGCCTTCGCCGCCACTGTCGAGAAGCTCGTCGGCGAGCACCCGGCGGCGGCTTCGTACCAGCCGGGCCGCCTGCTGTAGAACGGGCGGCGTGACGCCCCAGCCGCTCTACTCCGGGAAGGTCCGTGACATCTACGCGGTCGGCGATGACCGTCTGCTGATGGTCACCTCCGACCGCATCTCCGCCTTCGACGTCGTCATGGCCGAGCCCATCACCCGACAAGGGTCGGGTGCTGACGGCGATGACCGCCTTCTGGTCCGACCAGCTGGCCGACGTGGCTCCCAGCCACCTGATCTCGACCGACCTGGCCGACGTCCCCGACGACCTCCGGGGCGACGACCTCGAGGGCCGGGTCATGCTCTGCCACAAGGCGGAGATGTTGCCGATCGAGTGCATCGTGCGCGGCTACCTCACGGGCTCGGCCTGGAAGGAGTACAAGGCGTCGGGGACCATGCACGGCACCTCGCTGCCCGAGGGCCTGCAGGAGTCGGCCCAGCTCCCCGAGCCGGTGTTCACGCCGTCGACGAAGGCCGAGGTCGGCGACCACGACGAGAACATCTCGTTCGAGGCCGCCGTCGACCTGGTCGGCACGGAGGTGGCCGAGGCCGCCCGGGACACCTCCCTGGAGCTCTACCGCCGGGGTGCCGAGTGGGCGGCCGAGCGGGGGATCCTGATCGCCGACACGAAGTTCGAGCTGGGCATGGTCGAGGGACGGCTCACGGTGTGCGACGAGGTGCTGACCCCCGACTCGTCGCGCTTCTGGCCGGCGGACCAGTGGTCGGCCGGGCTCGACGCCGCCGTCGTTCGACAAGCAGCCGGTCCGGGACCACCTGGACGGCCTCGACTGGGACAAGACCCCACCGCCCCCACCGCTGCCCGACGAGGTGGTCACCGCCGCCTCGCAGCGCTACATCGAGGCCTACGAGCGGATCAGCGGTCGCACCTTCGCCGACTGGCCGGGGGTGGCGTGACGAGCGTTCGCGCCCGGCCGCACGTCGTGCGCGACGATGAGCGCATGACCTTCGAGGTGCACGTCGAGGTGACGCTGCGGCCCGGCATCGCCGATCCCGAGGGCGCCACCATCGAACGCTCGCTCCCCGCCCTCGGCTTCGACGAGGTGCGCGGCGTGAGCGTCGGCAAGTCGATCCGCTTCGAGGTCGAGGCCGACGACGAGGCCGCAGCCCGGGCGCGGGTCGAGGAGCTCTGCGAACGGTTCCTGACCAACCCGGTCATCGAGGACGCCGGCATCCAGGTCGTGGCCGCCTGATGGGCGCCCGCGTCGGCGTCCTGCTGTTCCCCGGCTCGAACTGCGAGCAGGACGTCATCGAAGCCTTCTCCGGACTCGGCGCCGAGGCCGAGCTCATCTGGCACGGCAACCGCGACCTGGGTGGTGTGGACGCCGTCGTCGTGCCCGGTGGCTTCGCCCACGGCGACTACCTGCGGCCAGGGGCCATCGCCCGCTTCTCGCCGGTCATGGCCGCCGTGACGGACTTCGCACGGTCCGGCGGGGCCGTCGTGGGCATCTGCAACGGGTTCCAAGTGCTCTGCGAAGCGGGATTGCTGCCCGGTGCACTGCAGAAGAACGCCGGTCTGCGATTCCTGTGCCGAACGGTCACCCTTCGGGTCGCTTCACAGGCCTCGGTGCTCACCCGGGACGTGGAAATCGGCACAGAGCTGAGGATTCCGATCAACCACTTCTCTGGCAACTACACGTGCTCACCGGAGGTGCTGAAGCAACTCCGGGAGAACGGTCAGATCGTCCTGCAGTATGTCGAGAACCCGAACGGGTCCATGGACGACATCGCCGGCGTCAGCAACGAGGCGGGCAACGTGGTCGGTCTCATGCCACACCCGGAACGGGCGAGTTCCGCTCTCCTTGGCTCGGAGGACGGGCGCCCACTGCTGTCGTCGGTCCTGGCCTCGACCGGCGCACGCGTCTGATCCTGCGGCCTCCGCGCACCCGATCGGGGGACCGGGTGCACGGAGCGCGGGCAGATCGTTGACTCAGAGTGAGAGTTCAGCCACCCCGGGAGATGCCGGCGGCCTTCAGCGTCGAGGGGTCGACGCCGAGCTCGCGCCATGCCGCGTAGGTGATCCCCTTTCGGGCGCCGTAGTCCCGTGCCGCGGACGTGAAGCCCTTCTCGAGCGCGCCGAGATCCGGTTTGTCCTCCATGGCGGCCAACTCATTGGTGAGATCCATGCGCTCTTGCACGAGCTGGAGTCGCTTGAGAGGGTCGGCACTTTCGATCTGACCCTCGAGTGCATCAAGCCGCTTCTTGATCGACTCCGGCGTGCGCTTGCGCCCCCGCTTGGGCTTGTGCGCCTCGAGTGCTTCGAGGTACTGGCGCACGGCCTTGGACTGCATTCGCCCCTCCGCCAGGGCGGCTTTGTGCTCGGCAGACATGCTGCCGGTGGTGTTGGGTGTCATTGGGCTCATTCTGTCAATGCGGAGGCAGAATTTCCAAGGCACCACCTCAAATGGCGAAATGGCAAGGTGTCACTCACTGACAATTTGCAGTGAGGTCGGAGGTCGCTTCGGCAGTCGCCGAGCGCGTCCGTCAGCGCGCGGAGGGGTGGCGGCTACGGTCGGCGCCGTGGCGGCCCTACACCGGGAACTGGGACTGACGGACGACGAGGCGGCGGACATCGAGGACATCCTCGGACGGCCCCCGAATCACCTCGAACTGGCCATGTACGCCGTGATGTGGTCCGAGCACTGCTCGTACAAGAGCTCCCGGATCCACCTGAAGCGACTGCCCACCGAGGGCGAATCGGTGTTGGTCGGACCGGGCGAGAACGCGGGTGTCCTGGACGTCGGTGACGGCATCGCCGTGGCCATCCGCATCGAATCCCACAACCACCCGTCGGCCATCGAGCCGTACCAGGGGGCGGCCACCGGTGCCGGCGGGATCCTGCGCGACATCTTCACCATGGGCGCCCGGCCCATCGCCCTGATGGATCCCCTGCGGTTCGGCCCGTTGGACGATCCCCGGTCCCGCTGGATCGCCGAAGGGGTGGTGGCCGGGATCTCCGGCTACGGCAACTCGGTCGGCGTGCCGACCGTCGGCGGCGAGGTCGTCTTCGACGAGACGTACACGGGCAACCCCCTGGTCAACGTGCTGTGCCTCGGTGTGCTGCCCAAGGAGCGCCTCGTCCTGGGTCAGGCCTCGGGCGAGGGGAACCTGGCCGTGCTGCTCGGATCGTCGACGGGCCGGGACGGGATCGGCGGCGTCAGCGTCCTCGCCTCGTCGGGCTTCAGCGAGGAGACGGCGGCCGACAAGCGCCCGTCGGTGCAGGTCGGCGACCCCTTCGAGGAAAAGCGCCTGATCGAGGCCTGCCTGACCCTGCTGGACGCCGGACTGGTGGTCGGCATCCAGGACCTGGGCGGCGCCGGCCTCACCTGTGCCACCAGTGAGACGGCCTCGCGTGCGGGCATGGGCATGGACGTCGACGTCTCCGCCATCCCCCGGCGGGAGCCGGCCATGGAGCCCTTCGAGGTCATGACCAGCGAGAGCCAGGAGCGGATGCTGGCCATCGTCGAGCCCGACGACCTGGACGAGGTCCTGGCGATCTGCGAGCGCTGGGAGGTGGCGTCGACGGTCATCGGCCGGGTGACCTCGGATGGCCGCCTCCGGGTGCTCGACGGCTGGGACGGCGAGGTGCTGGCCGACGTGCCCGCCTCCTCCCTCCACGACGCCGCCCCCCTCTACGACCGGCCGATGGCCACGCCCGAGCGGCGCGCCGACGCCGAGGCCGACGCCGACCAGGTGCCCGACGACTGCGGCGCCGACCTGCTCGGCCTGCTCACCGACCCCTCCTGGGTCTACGAGCAGTACGACCACCAGCTGTTCCTGAACACCGTGGTGGGTCCCGGCGACGACGCCACCGTCCTGCGCCTCAAGCACCCGACCACCGGGCAGGACACCGGCCGGGGCCTGGCCCTGACCACCGACGGCAACCACCGCTGGTGCGCGGTCGACGCCGAGCAGGGCACGGCCATGGTCGTCGCCGAGGCCGTCCTCAACCTGGCGTGCGTCGGGGCCCGGCCGTTGGCGCTGGTCAACTGCCTCAACTTCGGCGACCCCGAGCACCCCGAGGTCATGGGCCAGCTCTCGGCCGCCGTCGACGGCATGAGCGACGCCTGCCGGGCCTTCGGCCTCCCCGTCGTGGGCGGCAACGTCAGCCTCTACAACGCTTCGGAGGGCGCCGACATCGACCCGACGCCCGTCGTCGGCGTCCTCGGCCTGGTCGACGACCTCGCCGTGGTCCCACCCGGCGCCGGGCTGGCCGACGGCGGTCGGCTGGTCCTCCTCGGCCCGGAGCACGACGGGCTCGGCGGCTCGGAGTGGGGCCGGGCCACCGGCCGTCCCCGCCAGGGCGACCTGCCCCCGCTGGACCTGCGCCTGCACTCTGCCGTCGCTGACGTGGTCCGCGGCCTGGTCGTGGACCGGGTCGTCGACGGGGTCCACGACGTGGCCAGCGGCGGCCTGGGGCTGGCGCTGGCCGAGATGGCCGTCGCGCTCCGGCGTCGGCTTCCGGGTGGACGGCGTGGCCGGCCACCGCGGCCTGTTCTCCGAGGCGCTCGTCCCGGGTCGTCGTGTGCGTCGCCCCCGAGCGTGAGGCGGATGTCCTCGCCCGGGCCGAGGCCGCGGGGGTGCCCGCCCGCTCGCTGGGCACGGCCGGCGGCGACCGCCTCGTCGTCGACGGGCTGGTTGACGTCGAGCCTGGACGAGGCGACGGTCGACGTGGCGCAACCGCCTGCCCGACGCCCTCGACGCCGTCGCCAGCAGTTGAGCGTCCCGTCGCTAGGCTCCGAGACGTGACGCCGCCCGCCGACGTGCTCGTCGACGACGGCAAGAAGGAGGCCTGCGGGGTCGTCGGGGTCTACGCCCCGGGCCACCCGGTCGCCCACCTCCTCTACCTGGGGCTCTACGCGCTGCAGCACCGCGGCCAGGAGTCGGCGGGCATGGCGGTCAGCTCCGGCGACGACATCACGGTCGTCAAGGACATGGGGCTGGTGGCCACGGTGTTCGACGACCGCACGCTGCAGTCGCTCAACGGCCACCTCGGCATCGGCCACACCCGCTACTCGACCTCGGGCTCGTCCAGCTGGCGCAACGCCCAGCCCGTCTTCCGGGACGCGCCGGCGGGCCAGTTCGCCCTCGGCCACAACGGCAACCTGGTCAACACCGAGGCCCTGGCCGCCGAGGTCGGGATGCTCCCGGGCATGGTCACCAGCGACAGCGACCTCGTGGCCGAGATGATCCAGCGGGAGCTCCCGGCGGAGGGCGACGAGACCAGCGACGGCCGGGCGCTGGAGCGGGCCCTCGAGAAGGTGCTGCCGCAGCTGGAGGGCGCCTTCTCGTTCGTCCTCACGGACGAGAGCCGGATCATCGGCGTCCGCGACCCCAACGGCTTCCGTCCGCTGTGCCTCGGCCGGCTGGAGTCGGGCTGGGTGCTGGCCTCGGAGTCGCCCGCCCTCGACGTCGTCGGCGCCCACTTCGTCCGCGAGCTGGACCCGGGCGAGATGGTGGTCATCGACGCCACCGGCGTCCGCTCGCATGAAGCCCTTCGACGGAGGACCGGGTCGAGCCGAAGCTCTGCCTCTTCGAGTTCGTCTACTTCGCCCGCCCCGACACCCGTCTCTACGGCCAGAGCGTCCACGCCGCCCGGGTGCAAGATGGGTGAGCAGCTCGCCGGCCCAGGCCCCGGTCGAGGCCGACCTGGTCATGGGCGTGCCCGAGTCGGGCCTGCCCGCCGCCGAGGGCTACTCGCACTTCAGCGGCATCCCCTACGGCCAGGGCCTGGTCAAGAACCGCTACATCGGGCGCACCTTCATCGCTCCGAGCCAGGAGATGCGGGCCCTCGGGCGTGCGCATGAAGCTGAACCCGCTGCGAGACGCCATCGACGGTCAGCGCCTGGTCGTGGTCGACGACTCCATCGTGCGGGGCACCACCACCCGGGCGATGGTGAAGATGCTGCGGGAGGCGGGCGCCACCGAGGTCCACCTCCGGGTCTCGTCGCCGCCGTACCGCTGGCCGTGCTTCTACGGCATGGACACCGGCACCCGGGGCGAGCTCCTGGCCGCCAACCTCACGGTCGCCGAGATCCGCGACTACCTGGGCGTCGACACCCTGGCCTACCTGGAGCTGGACCGCCTGGTCGCCGCCACCGGCACCGTCGGCGCCGGCTTCTGCGACGCCTGCCTCACCGGCGACGTACCCGGTCGCGATCCCCGAGAACCTCAGCAAGGGCGTGCTGGAGAACGGCGGCGAGGTCAGCGAGACCCGGGTCGTGGCGCCCAGCCTGCTGCACGACGACGACCGTCGCCTGCCCGCCGACGTCGCCCGCGAGGACTAGCAGCCCCTTGGGGGAGAGCTACGCCGCCGCGGGCGTGGACATCGATGCGGGCGAGGAGGCCGTCCGCCGCATCGGCCCGGCCGTCCGCTCGACGTTCACCGAGTCCGTCCTGACCGACGTCGGCGGGTTCGGCGCCCCCTTCGCCCTCGACACCTCCCGCTACGCCCAGCCCGTCCTCGTCAGCTCCACCGACGGGGTGGGGACCAAGCTCCTGGTCGCCGAGGCCACGGGCCGCTACGACACGATCGGCATCGACCTCGTGGCGATGGTGGTCGACGACCTCGTCTGCCAGGGGGCCGAGCCGCTCTTCCTCCTCGACTACCTCGCCGTCGGCGCCCTGGACCCCGACGTGGTCGAGACCGTCGTGAACGGGATCGCCGATGGCTGCCGCCAGGCGCGCTGCGCCCTGATCGGCGGCGAGATGGCCGAGCACCCGGGGGCCATGGCGCCCGACCGCATCGACCTCGCCGGCTTCGCCGTCGGCGTGGTCGACCGGGACCGGCTGCTCACCGGTGACCAGGCCCGCCCCGGCGACCTGCTCATCGGCCTGCCGTCGCCCGGCCTGCGGTCGCAACGGCTACTCGCTCGCCCGCCGGGTGCTGTTGGATGTGGCCGGCCTGCCCTTGGACGAGGTGGCCGACGACCTCCTCCTGCCGTCAGTGATCTACGCGCCGGCCATCGTCGACCTGCTGGCCGAGGTCGAGGTCCGCGGCGTCGCCCACGTCACGGGAGGCGGCATCCCCGGCAACCTGCCCCGGGCCCTGCCCGACTCGGTGTCGCACTGGCTGGACCGCTCGACGTGGGACGTGCCGCCGATCTTCGGCCGCATCCAGGAGCTGGGCGGCGTGAGTGGCGAGGAGATGGCGAAGGTCTTCAACCTGGGCATCGGCATGGTCGTGGTGGTGCGCCCCGAGGACGGTGACCGGACGGTCGACCTGCTCCGGGCGTCGGGCCACGACGCCCGGGCGATCGGAGAGGTGACCACGGGTGGGTGACGCCAAGGAGCGGCTGATCGAGCACCTGCTCGAGCACTCGGTGAAGCGGGGGGACTTCACGCTGAAGTCGGGGAAGCAGTGCGAACTGGTTCCTCGACGCCAAGCAGACCGTGCTGTCGGGCCGAGGGGATCCTGCTGATGGCCGAACTGGCCCTCGAGATCATCCCCGACGACGTGACCGCCATCGGCGGGCTGACCGTCGGCGCCGACCCGGTGGCCTACGGCATCGCCGCAGTGGCGGCCACCCGGGGCCGGGAGCTGCGCAGCTTCACCATCCGCAAGGAGGCCAAGGACCACGGGGTGGCCGGCCGCCTCGCGGGCGCATTGCTGCCCGGCGACAAGGTCGTCATCACCGAGGACGCCGTCACCCGGGGCACCTCGCCCATCGAGGCGGCGCTGGTCGTCCGCGAGCTCGGGGCCCAGCCGGTGCTGATCCTTCCCGTCGTGGACCGCGGCGGCACGTGCGGCGACATGGCTGCGAACGAGGGCATCGCCTTCCATCCACTGGTCACCGCCCCCGACCTGGGCTTCCCGTACGAAAAGGACGCCTGAGAAAACTGACTGACGAGTAGGTCCTTTTCTCAACCCGAGCTCCTTTGCCACCGAAGGAAGTAGAGCCGCAACACGCGGCACAAGGCGAAGAGCCGCAACGACGCGGCTTTGGCGAAGGAGGAACATCCATGAGCAGCAAGATGAAGAAGGCCGCGGCCGTTGCCGCGATCCTCGGACTGGCCCTGACGGCAGGGATCTCGGTCGCCCTGTGGACGTCGTCCGGCACCGGCAGTGGCCGGGCTCGGACGCTGACCGCACAGACGATCACGGTGAACGCCGCAACGGGCAGCGCCGACCTGTACCCCGGGTTCTCGGGCGGTGACCTGCACTTCACCATGACGAACCCGAACCCGTACGGGGTCGTGTTCACGTCCATGGCCCCGGGGGCGGTCACGTCCTCGGACCCGACCAACTGCCCGGCCTCGAACCTGACGGTGGTGCCGGCCAGCAGCCTGAGCCTGCCGGTGGGCGCGAACGCCACCTCCGGCGTCTCCACGATCGCCAACGTGGCCACCCTGGCCACCTCGGCGCCCGACGGCTGCCAGGGCGTGTCGTTCGACATCGCCGTGACGCTCACGGGCTCGCAGGTCTGAGGCTCGCGTAGGGAGTGGAAGCGGACGTGCCATGCGTCCGTACCCACGGATCCGAGCTGCCCGTCGCTGTCTGCTGGCCGGTCTCGCGGCCCTGACAGCGGCGGGCGGCGCGCTCGTCCCGGGTGGTGCCGCGCCCACCATGGCCCTCGTGTCGTGGAACGGCGCCGGCATCGGCTCGGGAGTCGTCCGCGCCGCGACCATGCCCACGGCGGCGACCCCGACGTTGTCGACGTCGGGCTCGTCGGTGACCCTCTCGTGGGCGGCGAGCCTCCTGCCCGGCGGCGTCCCGGTCCAGGGCTACGTCGTCCGGCGCTACACGACGCTGGGCGTCCAGGCCACCGTGGGCGCGGCCTGCGCCGGCCTGCTGGCGACCACCGGCTGCACGGAGACCGTCGTGCCCGACGGGACGTGGCGCTACGGGATCATCGCCCGCGAGGACGGTTGGGTCGGCCCGCAGGGCGCGCTGGCCACCGTCACCGTCAACGGGCCGCCCCAACTCACCTCGCTGCGGATGACCGACATCGACACCGACGGCCGCATCGACCGGGTCACGGCGACCTTCGACCAGACCCTCGCCGCCTACACGGCGGGCACCGCGCCGTGGACCCTCGCCAACGTGCCGTCGGGCGGCACCCTCGCCTCGGTCAGTGTGAGCGGGACCGTCGCCACCCTGGTCATCACCGAGGGTGCCGGGGCGCAGTCCACGGCCGTAGGGGCGTTCACGGTGGCCCTCGCCCAGAGCGCCACGGGCATCCGTGACAGCTCCGGGAACCGGTCCTCGTTCCCGGCCACGGCGCCGACGGACGGGGCCGGCCCCGTGCCGACCGCGATCGCCGACACGAACGGCACCACCAACGGGCTCTTCCAGCCGGGCGACACGCTGGCCGTCACCTTCAGCGAGCCCCTGGAGCCGGCCAGCGTGCCGACGGCGAGCACGGTGACCTTGACCGATCCGGTCGGCACCGGAAACGACACGCTGAACGTGACCGGCCTCACGAACGGGGCCCGTGCCACGGGCAGCAACGGCTACCTGACGCTGAACGGCGGGGTGGCATCGTGGGCGTCGACGTTGGCCCGGTCCAACGGTGATCGCACCGTGACCGTGACCCTGGGGTCGCCCTGCGTCGGCACCGGGTGCGCCACCCTCGCCAATCCGGGGGGCACACCGAACTTCGCCTACGCCCCGGCGACGTCCCTCACCGACCCGGCGACGAACGCCGCCACGGGGACAAGGACCCAGGCCATCCGCCTCTTCTGAGGGTCAGAAAACCGTTCTGTGACCAGCCCTTCGCGCTCTGGAGGGCATGGCTGGTCACAGAACGATGGGAGCGGCGAAAGCCGAGCTGAAGACCTTCGCTACGCTCGATCCGTGACCGAACACCCCATGCGGGAGCGTCTCGACGAGCTGGCCAAGCGCAAGGAGGCGGCCATCCACGCCGGCTCCGAGCGCTCCGTCGAGCGCCAGCACAGCAAGGGCAAGATGCTGGCCCGCGAGCGGGTCGAGTACCTGCTCGACGACGGCTCCTTCCACGAGCTCGACCTGCTGGCCCGCCACCGCTCGACGGCGGCCGGGCTCGAGGAGCGGCCCTACACCGACGGCGTCATCACCGGCTGGGGCACCATCGACGGCCGCAAGGTCTTCGTCTTCTCCCAGGACTTCACCGTCTTCGGCGGCGCCCTGGGCGAGGTCTTCGCCGAGAAGATCCACAAGCTCATGGACCTGGCCCTCTCGGTCGGCGCCCCGGTCATCGGCCTCAACGACGGCGCCGGCGCCCGCATCCAGGAGGGCGTGGTCAGCCTCGCCAGCTACGGCGGCATCTTCTACCGCAACGTCCAGGCCTCGGGCGTGACCCCGCAGATCAGCGTGATCCTCGGGCCCGTGCGCCGGCGGCGCCGTCTACAGCCCGGCCATGACCGACTTCATCTTCATGGTCCGCGAGACCTCGCACATGTTCATCACCGGCCCCGACGTGGTGAAGACGGTGACCGGCGAGGAGGTCACCCTCGAGGAGCTGGGCGGCGCCCAGAGCCACGCCTCCAAGTCGGGCGTCGCCACCTTCGTGGCCGACGACGAGAAGGCCTGCCTCGACGACGTCCGCTTCCTGCTGTCGTTCCTGCCCTCCAACAACCTGGAGGAGCCGCCCCACTTCGAGCCCACCGACGACCCCGAGCGCCTGTGCCCCGAGCTGCTCGACGTCATCCCGGCCAGCTCGAACATGCCCTACGACATGCACAAGGTCATCGAGGCCGTCGTCGACGACGGCGAGTTCTTCGAGTACTTCCCGCACTGGGCGCAGAGCATCGTGTGCGGCTTCGCCCGCCTCGACGGCCACCCCGTCGGCATCGTCGGCAACCAGCCCCAGGTGCTGGCCGGCGTCCTCGACATCGAGTCCTCCGAGAAGGCGGCCCGCTTCGTGCGGACCTGCGACGCCTTCAACATCCCGCTGGTCACCTTCGTCGACGTGCCCGGCTTCCTGCCCGGCGTCGACCAGGAGTACGGCGGCATCATCCGCCACGGGGCCAAGCTGCTCTACGCCTACTGCGAGGCCACCGTGCCCCGCATCCAGATCATCACCCGCAAGGCCTACGGCGGCGCCTACGTGGTCATGAACTCCAAGTCGATCGGCGCCGACCTCGCCTTCGCCTGGCCCTCGGCCGAGCTGGCGGTCATGGGCCCGGAGGGCGCGGTCAAGATCGTCTACCGCCGCGAGCTGCAGGAGGCCGCCGACCCGGTCGCCCGCCGCGCCGAGCTGGTCGACGAGTACATCGAGCGCTACGCCAACCCCTACGTGGCCGCCGAGCGGGGCTACGTCGACGACGTGATCGACCCGGCCGAGACCCGGATCAAGCTCATCGCCGGCCTGGAGATGCTGCGCACCAAGCGCGAGGAGCTCCCGAAGCGCAAGCACGGCAACGTCCCCTTGTAGTGGAGATCAGCCCCGCGCCGACCGAGGAGGAGGCCGCCGCCATCGTGGCCGCGGTCGAGCTCGTCGTGGCCCCGGGCGGCGGCCGACGCCCCGCCCGAGCCGTCGCCCCGGTGGCGGTTCTCCGGGCGCTGGTGGTCGAAGCCCGTGCCCACGATCCGCGGTCCGGCCCTGATGCGCCGGCGAGCTCACCTCCGTCGCCGACGACGAGGCCGTCGTCCACCTCGACGGGGAGGTCCGGCGTCTACGACGGGCTGCGCCCGGACACCGACTACACCTACGACGGCCACGAGTTCCGCACGTTCCCGGACCTCGGAGAGCGCCTGGCCACCGTGGCCACGGTCAACGACGTCCACTTCGGCGAGACCGTCTGCGGCGTGCTCGAGGGCTACGACGGCGGCCCCACCTTCCAGGCCGAGCCGGGCGAGGACCCCTACCCCGAGGTGATGAACCGGGCGGTCATCGCCGACATCGCAGGCCGTCGAGCCCGACGTCGTCGTGGCCAAGGGCGACCTCACCACCCACGGGATCCAGGAGGAGTACGACGCCTTCCTGGCCCACTACGGCACGGCGTTCGGCGACCGCCTGCTCCACGTGCGCGGGCAACCACGACGCCTACGCGGGCGAGACCTTCGCCGCCGACGCCCCGGTCGCCCACGGGCTGCCGGGCGTCGTGCTGGCCGTGCTCGACACCGTGATCCCGACCCACACCCCGGGCCAGGTCAGCGCCGAGCAGCTGGCGTGGCTGGACGACCTGGGGGCGACCGCCGACCGGCCGGTCCTGGTCTTCGGGCACCACCACGTGTGGAGCCCGACCTCGGCCCACCGCCCGCCGACCTACTTCGGGATCAACCCGGACGACTCGGAGGCGCTGATCGAGGTGTTCGCCCGTCGGCCGGCGCTGGTCGGCTACTTCGCCGGCCACACGCACCGGAACCGGGTCCGCCACATCCCGGCCACCGGCGACCGTGCCGTGGGTCGAGGTCGCCTGCGTGAAGGACTTCCCCGGCGCCTGGGCCGAGTACCGGGTCTTCGAGCGGGGGATCCTGCAGGTCCACCGCCGGGCCTCAGCGGCCGACGCAATGGCCTGGGCCGACAAGACGCGGGCCATGTACGACGGCGCCTACGTCGACTACGCCTTCGGCGCGCTGGACGACCGCTGCTTCGTCGTCGGCGCCCGCTGACGGTCTGCTTCCGGCGGGGGAGCGGCGGCTAGGGTCCGGTCGTCGTCCAGATCGACGCCAGGAGGACCCGGCAGATGGCAGTTCGTGGGTGGAAGATCGCGGGGGCATCGATCGTGCTCGGGCTGGCACTCACCGCGTGCAGCAAGGAGGTCGCCGCCAACGACCTCGAGGTCGGCGACTGCGTCGAGGACGAGGAGACGCTGAACAGCGCCGACGTCGAGGCGATCGACTGCGGCGATGACCACGTCTTCGAGCTGATCGGCAAGTTCGACGTGGACGACGGGGACTACCCCGGCGCCACCGAGCTCACCGCCGAGGGCGACGAGCGCTGCCAGGGCGAGATCTTCGAGGACTACGTCGGCGTGCCGTACGAGGAGTCGGCTGAGGTCTACGTGTCGCCGGTCCCGCCCAGCGAGGAGACCTGGAACGACGCCGACGACCGCACGATCCTGTGCTTCGCCCACACCCTCGATCTGGCGTCGACCACCGGCTCGGTCGAGGGCTCCGGGTCGGGCGGCGAGGGCTGATCCGCCGCGCGGCGACTCCTCCTGTGCGTGCTTGCCGTCGCTCTGACGGCGGTGGCGTGCTCCGATGACGACGGGGGCGACCCCGACGGCCTGAGCGCCGAGCCGTTCCGGCTCGGGCTGGAGGTCGGCGAGTGCTTCGACCGGCCCGCGGACCCCGACGTCACGTCGGTGTCGGCGGTGCCGTGCCGGCAGGCCCACGACCTCGAGGTCATCGCCGTGTTCACCCTCGACGCGGGCGAGTACCCGGGCCGTCCGGCGGTCGCTCAAGCCGCGGGAGAGGGCTGCCAGGAGCGGTTCGCCGACTACGTGGGCACCGACCAGGACTCGTCGGGCCTCGTGCTGGTCCCCTACGTCCCGGACCGGCTGGCCTGGGAGCAGGGCGAGCGGGAGGTGACCTGCGCCGTGTCCCGGCCCGACGGCCAGCTGGAGGGAACGGTCCAGGACAGCGAGACGCCGGCGTGAGGCTCGCCGCCCTCGGCGTGGCGCTGGTGCTCGTGGCGATGGCCTGTTCGGGTGACGACGGCGACGCCGACGACGAGGCCGCCCCGCCGTCCACCACGGCCCCCGCCGCTCCCCCGAGCCTCTACGACCTGGCGGAGGGCGACTGCTTCAGCGGCCTGGGGCGCACGCAGGACCTGCGCATCCGCATCGTGCCCTGTCACCGAGGGCACCAGGCCGAGGTGTACGGCGCCTTCACCCTCGACAACCGGCGCTTCCCGGGGGCCGACGTGCTGCGGCGAGAGGCCGCCACGCAGTGCGCCCAGCACTTCGTCGGCTACACCGGCGAGCCACCCGGCCCGAACACCGACGTGGCCTTCACCGAGGTCGTGCCCACGGTCGACTCGTTCACGGCCGGCGACCGTCGAGCGCTGTGCATCGCCCTCGGCATCGACGGTGCGCGGCTGCGAGGCAGCATCGCCCAGCGCCCGCAGGGGTCGGCGTGAGCGAGCCGCGCCGCCAGGCCCTGGAAGGCCTCCGGGTCATCGACTGCTCGACGGTGCTGGCCGGGCCCGGCTGCGCCCGCTACCTGGCCGACTTCGGGGCCGACGTGATCAAGGTCGAGCGGCCCGAGACGGGCGACACCACCCGGTCCATGGGCTGGCGGGACCCGCGAGACGGGATCACCCTGTTCTGGAAGCTGCTGGGCCGAGGCAAGCGCACGATCGTCCTCGACCTCAAGGACGCCGATGACCACGCCACGATGCTGCGGCTGGTCGAGAGCGCCGACGTGCTGGTCGAGAACTTCCGCCCCGGCACGCTCGAGCGGCTGGGCCTCGCGCCCGAGGTGCTGCACGAGCGGAACCCCGACCTGGTCATCACCCGGATCACCGGCTTCGGCCAGGACGGTCCGTACGCCGGCCGGCCCGGCTTCGCCACGCTGGCCGAGGCCATGTCCGGCCTGGCCGCCATCAACGGCGAGCCCGACGGCGCACCGCTGCTGCCCCCGATCGCACTGGCCGACGAGGTGAGCGGCCTGGTCGCCGCCTTCGCCACGATGGTCGCCGTCCACTCCGGCGTCGGTCAGGTGGTCGACGTCAGCCTGCTGGAGTCGCTGTTCCAGCTCATGGGCCCGCTGCCCTCGCTCTACGCCGTGGCCGGCGAGCTGCAGGCCCGCATGGGCGCCCAGCTGCCCTACACCGTTCCCCGTAACACCTACCGGTGCTCGGACGGGAGGTGGGTGGCGGTGTCGACGTCGGCCGAGTCCGTCGCCCGCCGGGTCCTGGATCTGGTCGGGCTGGGCAGCGACGAGCGGTTCTGGAGCTTCGAGGGCCGGGTCGAGCACCGGGTCGAGCTGGACCGGGTGGTGGCCGAGTGGATCGCCCAGCGGCCCTCCGTGGAGGTCATCGCCGCCTTCGAGGACGCCCACGCCGCCTGCGCCCCCGTCTACGACATGGCCGACCTCGCCGTCGACCCGCACATCGCCGCCCGGGAGGCCATCGTCGAGGTCGACGGGACGCCCATGCAGGGCCTCATCGCCAAGCTGAGCGAGACGCCCGGTCGGATCCGCTGGTCCGGCCGCCCCCTGGGGGCGGACCAGGCCGAGGTGCTGGCCGAGCTCGAAGGCACCGACGAGCCCGACGACTGAACCTCAGGCGTGGGAGATCATCACGTGCTTGAGCTCGGTGTAGTGCTCGATGCTGTAGACGGACATGTCCTTGCCGTACCCGGACTGCTTGAAGCCGCCGTGGGGCATCTCCGGCACGAGGGGGATGTGGTCGTTGACCCACACGGTCCCGAACTGGAGGGCCTTTGACATCCGCATCGCCCGGCCCACGTCCCGCGTGAACACGCTTGCCGCGAGGCCGTAGTCGACGTCGTTGGCCCACGCCACCGCCTGGTCCTCGTCGGCGAAGCGCTGGACGCTGACGACCGGGCCGAAGACCTCCCGTTGGACGATCTCGGCGTCCTGCGCCACACCGGCGACCACGGTCGGGGCGTAGAACCAGCCGTCGCGGTCCAGGACGGAGCCACCGGCGACGACCTCGCCTCCCTGCTCGCGGGCGTGGTCGACCATGCCCGCGACCCGTGCCCGTTGGCCCTCGGACACCACGGGTCCGAGGTCGACCGACTCGTCGGACGGGTCGCCTTGGGCCATGTTGCCGGCGGCATCGGCGAGGCCCGCGACGAGGTCGTCGTACAGCCCGGGCCCGGCCACCACCCGACAGGCGGCGGTGCAGTCCTGGCCGGCGTTGAAGTAGGCGCCGATCGTCACCGCGTTGACCACGGCCTCGAGGTCGGCGTCGTCGAACACCAGCACCGGCGCCTTTCCACCGAGCTCCAGGTGGACCCGGGTGAGGGAGGGGGCGGCGTTGGCGGCGATGAGCTTGCCGGTGGCGACATCGCCGGTGAGCGACACCATCCGCACCAGCGGGTGGGTCACGAGGGCCGCCCCGGCGGTCTCGCCCTGACCCGTGACCACGTTCAGCACGCCCGGCGGGAACACGTCGGCGGCCAGCTCGGCCATCCGTAGGGAGGTGAGGGGCGTGAGCTCGGAGGGCTTGAGCACGACGGTGTTCCCCGCCGCCAGCGCGGGTCCGATCTTCCACACCGCCATCATCAGTGGGTAGTTCCACGGGGTGATCGAGGCGACCACGCCGAGCGGGTCCCGGCGCAGCATCGAGGTGTAGCCCGCCAGGTACTCGCCGGCTGCCCGGCCATCGAGGTTGCGGGCGCCGGCGGCGAAGAAGCGGATGTGGTCGACGGCCATCGCCATCTCGTCGCCCACGGTGTTGATGGGCTTGCCCACGTTCTGCGACTCGAGGCGACCCAGCTCGTCGCTGTGCTCCTCGAGCACGTCGGCCAGCGCCAGGAGGGCGGCGCTGCGGTCGGCCGGTGTGGACGCCCCCCACTCGCCGAAGGCGGCGGCCGCGGCAGCGACCGCGGTGTCGACGTCGGCGGCGTCACTCGACGCGGCTCGGGCCATCTCCTGACCCGTTGCCGGATCGATGACCGGGTCCGTCGCCCCGGTGCTCGGATCGACCCATGCCCCCCCGATGAAGTTCTGCTCGGCCACGGGCCCCCCTTGAACTGATCTCGCGGGAGTCGGAGCTTACGGTCATCCCCCGATCCAGGGAGCCGTCGACCCCCGAACGACTAGCTTGACGGCCCGACGGTCCCAGGGACCGAGGGGGGAACGTGGTCGACGCGGTCGAGGTGGCGGACCGGGAGGTGGACGCCTCTCGCACCCGGTCCGCGGTCCGCCTCGACGGCGTGACCAAGCGCTTCGGGTCGTTCACCGCCGTCGACGCCATCGACCTCGAGGTGGCCGACGGTGAGTTCTTCTCGATGCTCGGTCCCTCGGGGTCCGGCAAGACGACCTGCCTGCGCCTGATCGCCGGCTTCGAGTCGCCCTCCGAGGGGACCGTCTGGCTCCACGGCGAGGACGTGAACCGCCGCGCTCCCCACGAGCGGGACGTGAACACGGTCTTCCAGGACTACGCGCTCTTCCCCCACATGACCGTGGCCGAGAACGTGGGTTACGGACTGCTGGTGCGCAAGGTGGGCAAGACCGACCGGCGGCGACGCGTGGGAGAGGCGCTCGAGCTCGTGCAGCTCACCGGCCTCGGCGAGCGGCGCCCCGCCGAGCTGTCAGGTGGCCAACGTCAGCGGGTCGCCCTCGCGCGGTCGCTCGTCGTCCGGCCCCGGGTGCTCCTTCTGGACGAGCCCCTCGGCGCCCTCGACCTCAAGCTGCGCCAGGCCATGCAGATCGAGCTGAAGGCCATCCAGCAGGAGGTCGGCATCAGCTTCGTGTACGTCACCCACGACCAGGAGGAGGCGCTCACCATGAGCGACCGCCTGGCCGTGTTCGACAAGGGCCGGGTGGAGCAGGTGGGCACGCCGGCCGAGGTCTACGAGTTCCCGGCGACCGAGTTCGTCGCCGGCTTCGTCGGTGTCTCGAACGTCCTCGAGGGCGACGTGGCCCGCACGATCCTCGGCGAATCCGGCGCGGTGACGGTCCGTCCGGAGAAGATCCGCCTGGCGGACCCGGGCACCCCGGCCGGTGCCGACGAGTGCGCCGCCGACGGCGTCGTGGCCGACGTCGTCTACCTCGGGCCGCACACCCGGTACCTGATCGAGCTCGACGCCGGTGGGCTGCTCACCGTCGTTGAGCAGAACCTCGCCACCACCTCGGGAGAGGTGCTGGCCGCCAAGGGCCGCCGCGTGCGGGCCTTGTGGGGCCGGGCGACCAACCACCCGATCCGCTCGGGTGACGACCAAGGGGGAGAGACATGAAGCGCTACCGGTTGCTGGCTGCCTTGCTGGCAGTCCTCGGCCTCGTCGCCGCGGGGTGCGGCGACGACGACGGGGGAGGGGACGGCGGCGAGAGCGCAACGCCGGACACGTCGGACCTGCCCACCGAGGTGGGCGAGGGTGAGGGGGCGTTGAACATCGTCGCCTGGCCCGGCTACATCGAGGACGGCTCGACCGAAGACGGCATCGACTGGGTCACCGGCTTCGAGGAGGAGACGGACTGCCAGGTCGAGGTCACAACGGCCGGGACCTCCGACGAGATGGTCTCGCTGATGACCAACAGTGACGAGTACGACCTCGTCACCGCGTCGGGTGACGCCAGCCTCCGGCTCATCGCCGGCGGCACGGTGCAGCCCGTGAACACGGACCTCATCCCGACCTACGCCGACGTCGACGAGCGCCTGCAGGACGCGCCCTGGTACACGCTCGACGGTGTCCGCTTCGGCGTCCCGTTCCAGTGGGGTGCCGACGTGTTGATGTACAACACCGACGTCTTCACCGAGCCGCCGGACTCGTGGGCCACCATCTTCGAGGAGCAGGACCTCCCCGACGGTGAGAGCAACTCGGGGCGGATCCAGCAGTACGACGGGCCGATCCACATCGCCCTGGCGGCCATCTACCTGAAGGCGACCCAGCCGGACCTCGGCATCGAGGACCCGTACGCCCTCAACCAGGAGCAGTTCGACGCCGCTGTCGAGCTCCTGCGCAACCAGCAGCCGCTGGTCCAGCGCTACTGGCACGACTACGCCGTCCAGGTGGAGGACTTCACCAGCGAGGGCACCGCGGCCAGCAGCTCGTGGCCCTTCCAGGTCGGCCTGCTGCAGCTCGACGAGCAGCCCATCGCCAGTGTGATCCCCGAGGAGGGGACCACGGGCTGGGCCGACACGACGATGCTGGCCACCAACGCTCCGCACCCCAACTGCGCCTACCTGTGGATGGAGCACTCGCTCGACGCCACGGTGCAGGGCGACGTCGCCTACTGGTTCGGCTCCGTGCCGGTGAACCTCGCCGCCTGCACCGGCAACGAGCTGCTCACCGACGAGGGCTGCGAGTTCAACGGCTCGGAGAACTTCGACCAGGTGGAGTTCTGGAAGACGCCCGAGGCCGACTGCTTCGAGGGCCAGGAGGGGGACTGCGTCCCCTACTCGACCTGGGCCGAGGAGTACCTGGCCATCATGGGCGGCAACTGACCGTTCGATGACCACGGGCCGGGCGGGGGATCCCCGCCCGGCCCGGGCTCGTCCGCCTTCGCCGCCTTGACCGTCGCCGTCGAGCCCCATCCGCCGCTCGCCGGATCCGGCGCGCCCCGGAGCTTCTGGCACCGGCTGTCCGGGTTCTTCTACCGCCACCCGTGGGTGAAGCTGGTCCTGCTCCTCACCCCGCCGCTGATCTGGTTCGTCGTCTTCTACCTCGGTTCGCTCGGCGCGCTGCTGTGGCAGAGCTTCTACCGGCTCGACGACTTCAGCGGGACGGTCGACGAGACCGTCAGCCTCGACACCTGGAAGGACCTCTTCACCGCCGCCAACCGCGACGTGATCCTGCGGACCGTGGCCATGGCCTCCGCGGTGACCCTGGGGGCGATCGTGTTGGCGTACCCGGTGGCGTACTTCACGGCCCGTCGCGCCCGGCCCCGCACCCGGACGATCCTCTTCGTCCTGGTGATGCTGCCGCTGTGGTCGAGCTACCTGGTGCGGGTCTACGCCTGGAAGCTGATCCTCGCCCAGGAGGGGGTGATGACGTGGTTCTTCGACCACCTCGGCCTCGGGTGGATCCTCGACGGGATCCTGGACCTGCCCGTCATCGGTGGGTCCGGGCTCTCGGTCTCCCCGTTCGGCCAGTGGCTGGTGTTCCTCTACATCTGGTTGCCGTACATGATCCTGCCGGTCACCGCCTCGCTGGAGCGGGTGCCGGGGTCGGTGGAGGACGCGTCGGCGGACCTCGGGGCCCACCCCCGGACGACCTTCCGGCGCGTGGTGTGGCCGCTGGCCCTCCCGGGGGTTGTGGCCGGGTCGATCTTCACGTTCTCGCTGACGCTCGGCGACTACATCATCCCGACGGTCATCGGGAACTCCAGCCCGTCGATCGGCGAGAGCATCTACACGTACCAGGGCACGGCGGGGAACCTGCCCCTGGCGGCCGCCTTCAGCGTCGTGCCCATCGTGATCATGGGTGTCTACCTGCTCCTCGCCCGGCGGGCGGGGGCGTTCCAGGACCTGTGAGCGACCAAGGTCGGGGCCGTGGGCTCAAGGTGGCGGTCGGCGCCGTCCTGGCGTTCCTCCACTTCCCGCTCCTCGTCGTCATCCTCTACGCGTTCACGACCCAGGAGGCGGCCTTCACGTTCCCGCCCCCCGGCCTGACCACCGGTGGTTCGACCAGGCCCTCGACACCCCCGACCTCTGGGCGGCCCTGCGCCTGTCGATCCGCGTGGCGGCGGTGTCGGCGCTGGTGGCGATGGTCCTGGGTTCGATGGCGGCGGCAGCCGTCGGGCGCTTCCGGTTCTTCGGCCGGCAGTCGATCTCGATCTTCCTGGTGCTGCCCCTCGCCCTCCCGGGGATCATCACCGGCATCTCCATCCGGTCGGCGATCAACATCGCCGACGTCCCCTTCTCGTACTGGACGATCGTGGTCGGGCACGGGACCTTCTGCATCGTCGTCGTCTACAACAACGTCCTCGCCCGTCTTCACCAGACCTCGGGGTCGGTGGTCGAGGCGAGCCAGGACCTCGGCGGCTCCGGGTTGCAGACGCTGCGCTACGTCCTGCTGCCCACCGTCGGCACCGCGCTGCTCGCCGGCGGCCTGCTGGCCTTCGCCCTCTCGTTCGACGAGGTGATCGTCACCCTCTTCACCACCGGTCCGGGCCAGGAGACGCTGCCCATCTGGATCTTCCGCTCCCTCTTCAAGCCGCGGGACCGGCCCCTGACCAACGTGGCGGCCATCGTGGTGATCCTGCTCACCTTCGTGCCGATCCTCCTTGCCGAGCGCCTGTCCCGTGGCGCCGGCCTGCTCCCGAGGCAGGTCCAAGACATCGAACCCGAGTCCGACATCGAGCCCGAGCCCGAGACGGCCGTCGTGTGACCTCGGCTGCCTTCGGCGCCGACAGGACGAAAGCGCGCCGGTTCGCCTAGAGAGCGGTCGCGACCTCGATGCGGTCCTGGCGCCACTCTCGGGCGGCGGTCAGGGCGGCGTCGGCCTGGGTGAGGATCTCGCCGGCGTCGAAGGCATGGGCCGGGTAGCAGGCGACACCGGCCCACAGGGTGAGGCCGGTGCTGACGCCGGCCAGGTGACGGCGGATGCGTTCCACGGTCCAGATGGCCCCGTTCTCGGGGGTGTCCTCCAGGACCAGCCCGAAGCGACCGTCGGCCATGCGGCAGGCGGTGTCGGCGTCACGGATGGTGGTGCTGATGCTGTCGGCCACGATCGCGGGGCTGGGCGGCGTGGGGGCTGCCGTCGGCCAGGCCCTCGACCACCTCGATGAGCACGACGGCCACGGGGCGCAGGTGTCGGCGAGCGGCGGAAAGGCGGGCGTCGAGGGCGACGTCGAAGTACTCCTGGCTGAACAGCCCGGTGGACTCGTCGGTGAGGGCGTTCGAGGAGGCCTCGGCCAGCGGCCTGACGGTGGCGGCATCGGGCTCGTCGTCGTCCTCGATGGCCTCCAGGCGCGACGAGACCTCGTCCAGCTTCGCCGTCGTCTGGCGCAGTCGCTGGACCACCACGACCACGGCGAGGACGGCCAGGACCGAGGCCACCGCTGCGACTGCCCCTACGACGATCATGTACACCGACCCGCTCCGTTCGCTTGCTGCGTCTCCATCGGTTCGGCGGCCCTCCGAATCAAGCCGTGGCGAGGTCGGCGAGCTCGCTCATCAGGACTCCCAACTCGAAGTCCTTCGGGGTGTAGACGGCCGCCACACCGGCCGCCTTGAGGGCGGGTTCGTCCTCAGGCGGGATGATGCCACCGACCACCACGGGGGCGTCCACGCCCTCCTCCCGCAGCAGGCGCACGATCTCGGGCACCAGCTCCAGGTGGCTTCCCGACAGGATCGACAGCCCGATCACGTCGACGTCCTCGTCGCGGGCGACGGCGGCGATCTGCTCGGGGGTCAGCCGGATGCCCTGGTAGATGACCTCGAAGCCGGCGTCCCGTCCGGCGACGGCGATCTGCTCGGCTCCGTTGGAGTGGCCGTCGAGACCGGGCTTGGCGACCAGCAGCCGAGGCGGCCCTCCGGGCCGGTCCTTCAACCGAGCGGCGATCTCGCTCAGCGCCTGGGTGGCTCCGCCGGTGGCTCCCGCCACGCCGGTGGGAGCTCGGTACTCGCCGAAGGTCTCGCGCAGGGTCTCGGCCCACTCGCCCGTGGTCCCGCCGGCGTGGGCCAGGGCGATGGTGGCGTCCATGATGTTCTCGTCGGTGCCGGCCACCCGGGCCAGTTCGTCGAGGGCCCGCTTGACGGCGTCCTGGTCCCGGTCGGAGCGCCACACCTCCAGCTCGGCGATCTGCTGGTCCTGCACGGCGGGGTCGACCCGCAGGATGGCCTCGTCGCCGCCCAGCGGCGAGTCGGCCGCCTCGGTGAAGGCGTTGACGCCGACGACGGTGAGCTCGCCCGACTCGATCCTGCGCATGCGCTCCACGTGGGAGCCGACCAGCCGGGTCTTCAGCTCGTCGATGGCTTCGAAGGCGCCGCCCAGCGAGAGCACGTCGTCCAGCTCGGCGGTGGCCTCGTCCAGCAGCTCCTGGGTCCGGGCCTCGACGACCTTGGAGCCGTCGAAGATGTCCTCGTACTCGAGCAGGTCGGTCTCGTAGGCCAGCACCTGCTGGATGCGCAGCGACCACTGCTGGTCCCACGGACGGGGCAGGCCGAGGGCCTCGTTCCAGGCCGGGAGCTGGATCGAGCGGGCCCGGGCGTTCTTCGACAGGGTCACGCCCGAGCGCCTCCAGCACGATGCGCTGGACGTTGTTCTCGGGCTGGGCCTCGGTCAGGCCCAGCGAGTTGACCTGGACGCCGTAGCGGAATCGACGGGCCTTGGCGTCCTGCACGCCGTAGCGCTCCAGCGTGAGCCGGTCCCACAGCTCGGTCATCGCCCGGAGCTTGCAGGTCTCCTCGACGAAGCGGATGCCGGCGTTCACGAAGAAGGAGATGGAGGCCACGACGGCCGGGAACTGGTCCTCGTCGACCTGGCCGGACTCCCGCACTGCGTCGAGCACGCCGACGGCGGTGGCCATGGCGTAGGCGATCTCCTGGACCGGGGTCGCCCCGGCCTCCTGCAGGTGGTACGAGCAGACGTTGATCGGGTTCCACGCCGGGATGTGGTTGGCGCAGAAGGCCACCGTGTCCACGATCAACCGGCGGCTGGGCAGCGGCGGGAAGATGTAGGTCCCGCGGGACAGGTACTCCTTGACGATGTCGTTCTGGGTCGTCCCCCGCAGGGCCGAGCGCTCGACGCCCTCCTCCTCGGCGTGGGCCACGTAGAGGCCGAGCAGCCAGGCGGCCGTGGCGTTGATGGTCATCGACGTGTTCATCTCGCCCACGGGGATGCCGTCCAGCAGCTGGCGCATGTGGCCGAGGTGGGCGACGGGCACGCCGACCTTGCCGACCTCGCCCTTGGCCAGCGGGTGGTCGGGGTCGTAGCCGGTCTGGGTGGGGAGGTCGAAGGCGACGGACAGACCGGTCTGGCCCTTGGCGAGGTTCTGGCGGTACAGGGCGTTGGACGCGGTGGCCGAGCTGTGGCCGGAGTAGGTCCGCATCAGCCACGGGCGGTCCCGCTCGTGGTGGGCCGGGGTGCTCACCCGGCCATGGTCCCGCGTCGGGACTCCCGCTGTCACGCCCGCTAGCGTTCCCGGTCCGGCGTCGGGCGGGCCGACGCCCCTGTCGAGAGGATTCGGATGCGCTCACGCCTCGTTCGTTCGCTGGCGGTCGTCGCCGTCCTGGGGGGCCTTGCGCTCGGCCTGTCGGCCGGCCCGGCCGCCGCGTCGCCCGAGGGCGCCGGGGTCTTCGACCAGTTCGGCACGGCGCCGACGCTGGCCCGCTCGCTGCCCGGCGGCTACGAAGCCTCGAACGTCGGCGCCTCCAAGCAGCCCGGCGAGCCGAACCACGGCAACAACCGCGGCGGCAAGTCCATCTGGTTCAGCTGGACCCCGATGACGACCCAGACGGTGGTCATCAACACGATCGGCAGCCACTTCGACACCCTGCTCGCCGTCTACCGGGGCCAGACGGTCCAGACCCTGACGCTGGTGAAGCAGAACGACGACCGGCGCCCGGGCCAGCTCCAGAGCCGCGTGCAGTTCCACGCCATCGCCGGTCAGCGCTACCGCATCGCCGTCGACGGCTACCGCGACCCTCAGTCGCCTGCCCCGCCCGCGGCGTCGGGCGGCGTCGTGCTGAACCTCCGGGCCCTGTGAGCCCTAGGTCCTGAACACCTCCGGGAGGGGCGCCTCGAGCGCCTCGCCCAGGAGGTCCAGGTAGGTCGGGCGGGGGACGTCGACGGCCCCCAGCGAGACCAGGTGTGGCGTCGTCCACTGGACGTCCAGCAGGCGGCCGCCGCCGTCCCGCAGCCGGTCGACCAGGTGGACCAGCGCCACCTTCGAGGCGTCCCGGGCGCGGTGGAACATGGACTCGCCGGCGAAGAGGCCGCCGACGGCCACCCCGTAGAGCCCGCCGACGAGGTCGTCGCCCCGCCACACCTCGAGGCTGTGGGCCCAGCCCAGCTCGTGGAGCCGGGTGTAGGCGGCCACGATCGGCCCGTTGATCCAGCCGTGGGGACGGTCCGGGTCGGCGCACGCCTCGATGACGACCCCGAAGGCCTGGTCGACGGTCACCTCGTAGCGCCCGACCGACTGGTGCAGCGAGCGGCGAGACCCGCAGGCCGTCCAGGGGGAGGACCCCCCGAGGGTCGGGCGACCACCAGGCCACCACCCCGCCGTCGACGGGCATGGGGAACAGGCCCGAGCGGTAGGCGGCGAGCAGCGTGCCCGGTTCCAGGTCCGCCCCGATGCCGACGACGCCCCGCTCGTCCGCCGTCTCCGGCGGCGGGAGCTCCCACGGCGTGCGGCGGCGGCTCGACGGGCACGGCGCCCGGTCTACCCCGTTCTGGCGCCCGATTGAGGCGTCATGGCGCCCTGATCAGGCGCCAGAAGCAGCGTGCTAGCGGCGGTAGTCGTAGAAGCCCTGGCCGGACTTCCGGCCGAGGGTGCCGGCGGTGACCATGCGGCGCAGCAGGGGCACCGCGGCGTAGTTGGGGTCGCGGAACTCGTCGTAGAGGGCGTCGAGGATCGACACGACTGGTGTCCAGGCCGACGAGGTCGAGCAGCTCCAGCGGGCCCATCGGGAAGTTGCAGCCGCCCTTCATGGCGGTGTCGATGTCCTCCCGGCTGGCGGTGCCGTTCTCCAGCAGGCGCACGGCGTTGTTCAGGTACGGGAAGAGCAGGGCGTTCACGATGAAGCCGGCCTGGTCCTTCACCTCGACGGGGTCCTTGCCGCAGCGCCTCGGCGAAGGCCTTCGCGGCGGAGATGGTCTCGTCGGCGGCGGTCAGGGGGCGGATGACCTCGACCAGCTTCATGGTCGGCGCCGGGTTGAAGAAGTGGATGCCGCAGACGCGCCCGGGGTTGTGGACCTCGATCGCCATCTCGATGACCGGGAGCGTCGACGTGTTGGTGGCCAGGATGGCGTCGTCGCGGCACACCTGGTTGAGGTCGACGAACAGCTCCTTCTTGGTGGTCAGGTCCTCCACGACCGACTCGATCACCAGGTCGCAGTCGGCCAGGGCCTTCAGGTCGCCGGTGGCCATGATGCGGCCGAGCACGGCGTCCCGCTCGGCCTCCTCCATCCGGCCCTTCTCGACCAGCCGGTTCAGGCCCTTCTCCAGCGAGGCCAGCGTGGCGTCGGCGGTCTGCCTGCTTCCGCGAGCGGAGCACCACCTCGTGGCCGGCCTGCGCCGCCACCTGGGCGATGCCCGCCCCCATGATCCCCGACCCGACGATCCCCACACGCGTGATCTCCATAGGGCCACAGATGTTACCGATCGGTAGCTTCCGGCGGGAAAGCTGAACCGATGGCCTCTCGGGTCGCTTCCGGCAGCGGAGCCCGGCCCGATGGCTTCCGGGGCCGCCCGATAGCTTCCGGTCGTGGCCGTCGTCGACCAGCTGCTGCCGTCGGGCTACCTGCGCAGGCTGCCGCCCCGGGCCCGCACGATCGTCCGTGAGCACCGTCGTCGCCTGCTGCGCGACGTGAGCGGGCGCGTGCTCGACCTGGGTGGGGATCCCGCCCACCGGCCGCTGTACCCGGCGTCGGCCGAGGTGATCGCCGGCGACGGCGAGGGCCCCTTCGACCACGTCGTGTCCATCCTCCACCTGACCGCCGCCGAGGACCCCGCCGCCGAGGTCGCTCGGGCCCGGGACCGCCTGGCCGACGACGGCACGCTCGTGTTCCTGGAGCCCGTGGCCGACACCGGCCTGGGCGGCCGGGCCCAGGGGCTGGTCGCCCCGCTGGTCGGCCGGGTCGCCGGCTGGCGCCCCGATCGCGACGTGCCGGGCCTGTTGCGCGACGCTCGTCTGGTCATGAGCCTCCTGGTCCGGACGCCGATGCCTCGCCACCTGTGGCCGCTGACCGAGCTGGTCGAGGGCCGCGCCCACCACCGGACCCACGATCGGGCCCACGGATGAGTGTGGGGACCCTCGTCCTCGTCGGCGGGAAGCCGTTCACCGAGGGCTGCACCTTCGACGCCGATCTGCTGGCCGCCGCCGGCGGCGGCGAGGTCGTGGTGCTGCCCACCGCCGCCGCCTACGAGCACCCCCAGCGGGAGGTCGAGGCGGCCGCCGCCCACTTCGAGACCCTGGGCGGGACGGCGGTCGGGCTCGACGTGCTGACCCGACCCGACGCCCTGGACCCGTCGGCTGCCGAGCGGGTCCGGGCGGCCCGCTTCCTCTACCTGGCGGGCGGCTCGCCCATGCACCTGCGCTCGGTGCTCAAGGACAGCCCGGTCTGGGAGGCCCTCGTCGCCGCCTGGCAGGACGGCGCCGTGGTCGCCGCGGCCAGCGGCGCGGCGCGGGTGCTGTGCGACCCCATGGTCGACCCTCGCGGCGGGGCCTTCACGGTCGGCCTCGGCCTGCTGGACAACCTGGCCGTGGTGCCCCACCACAACCACTGGTCCGAGGAGAAGGCGCACCGCACGCTGCTCCTGGCCCCCGCCGACCTGCTGGTGGTCGGCATCGACGACGCCACCGCGCTGATCCGGGCCGGGGACGGGACCTGGTCGGTCGCCGGGGCAGGCTCGGTGGCGGTGTTCCGCTGTCGGGAAGAGGTCGGGCTGGAGGCGCTACCCGCCTGACTCCTCGATGGTCACCGAGTTGATCGTCACGGGCCGGCTGGGGGCTCCGCCGAGCTGGCTGGTCGGGTCCTCCTCGTGGAGGCCCAGGATGTCGTTCACCACGCCGATGCCGGCTTGGTCGGTGGTGCCGAAGACGACGTAGCTGCCGTCGGCGTTCAGCCCGGCGGCGGCATCGGTGCCGACGAGGAAGAACTGGGCGCCGGCGCTGTTGGGCTCGCCGGTGCGGGCCATGACGATCTGACCGGGCTCGTAGGTGTAACCGCTGCCCTCGTCCTGGATCGTGTAGCCGGGGGTGGACTGGGGGTTCTGACCGCCGGCCTGGATGATGCCGATGGACGGGTCGGTCCGGAAGACCGGCGTGCCGTCGTAGTAGCCGTACCGGGACAGCACGACGAAGTTGTTGACGGTCTGCGGCGTGTTCTCGGTGTCGAGGTCGACGCGGATCTCGCCCTCGGACGTGTCGAACACCGCCGTGTAGGCCTGGGTCGGGTCGATGCACATCGGCGGCGGCGTCTCGAACGTCGTCACCGGCTCGGCCGAGCCCCGAGCCGGCGGGCACTCGGTGGTCGATGCGATCGTCGTGGTCGTCGCCGGCGCCGTGGAACCGGTGGTGGCCACCTCGCCGTCCTCGTCGTCGCCCGAGATCAGGCTGAAGGCGAAGACCGCCGCGAAGAAGGCCGCGACCAGACCGACCAGGATCAGGATCCGCCGTTTGGTCGCCTGCCGCTTCTGCCAGCGATGCAGCTCCTCACGCTGGAGACGATGGCCTTCCTTCTGCCGCTGACGCTTGTCGGTGCCCATGGGGTCCTCGAACTTACGCTGCGCGCCCCTGCGTCGCGAAGGCAGGTAGTCCCGGGGCGAGGGTCCCCGGCATCGGTAGCGTTGGGGCCGTGGGCCTCGTCGTGCAGAAGTTCGGGGGCACGTCCGTGGCCGATGCCGAGCGGATGCGCGCCGTCGCCGATCACGTGGCCCTCACCCGCCGGCGGGGCGACCAGGTCGTGCTGGTGGTCAGCGCCATGGGCAAGGAGACCGACGACCTCCTGCACCTGGCTTCGGAGGTGACCACGACCAGCGCCGGGCGCGAGATGGACATGCTGATCACGGCCGGCGAGCGCAAGGCCACCGCCCTCATGTGCATGGCGCTGCACGAGAAGGGCGTGGCCGCCGAGTCCTACACCGGCAGCCAGGCGGGCTTCATCACCGACACCACCCACACCAACGCCAAGATCCTCGAGGTCCGCCCCGACCGCCTGCGCAAGGCGCTGGAGAGCGACGTCGTGCCCGTCGTCGGCGGCGCCCAGGGAGTGTCGACCGACAAGGACGTCACGTTCCTGGGCCGCGGCGGCTCGGACACCACGGCGGTGGCGCTGGCCCAGGCGCTGGGGGCCGACGCCTGCGAGCTCTACACCGACGTGTCGGGCGTGTTCACCGCCGACCCGCGGCTGGTGCCAACGGCCCGCCGCATCGACCACATCACCTTCGACGAGATGCTCGAGATGTGCGCCACCGGCTGTCCCAAGCCGGCCATGCGCTCGGTCGAGTTCGCCCGCACCCACGGCGTGCGCCTGCACGTCCGCTCCGCCTTCACCTGGGAGCCGGGCACCTGGATCACCGAGGAGGACCCCATGGAACAGGCCATCGTCTCCGGCGTCGTCGACGACGACAGCGAGGCCAAGGTGACCGTCACCGGCGTCCCGGACCGTCCCGGCATCGCCGCCCAGCTGTTCCGGACGCTGGCCGACGCCGACATCAACGTCGACATGATCGTGCAGAACGTGTCGGCCGAGGGTGTGACCGACATCTCGTTCACGCTGCCCCGCGAGGACCTGGCCCAGGGGACGACGATCACGGCCGAGATCGCCGCCGAGATCGGGGCCGCCGGCGTCACCACCGACGAGAAGATCGCCCGGGTCAGCCTGGTCGGGCGCCGGCATGAAGTCGAACCCCGGTGTGGCCGCCACCATGTTCGAGGTGCTGGCCGCGCGAGGACGTGAACATCGAGATGATCTCGACCTCGGCCATCCGCATCAGCTGCGTGATCCCCGAAGACGACCTCGAGCGGGCCGTCGTCGCCCTGCACGAGGCCTTCGAGCTGGCCGCCTGACCGATACTCCCAGGGGTCGGCCCGTCCGCCCCCGTAGCCTTGGACCCATGCGTGTCGGGATCGTGGGCGCCACGGGTCAGGTCGGTCAGGTGATGCGGAGCATCCTCGTCCAGCGGGACTTCCCCGTCGACGAGATCCGCTTCTTCGCCTCGGAGCGCTCGGCCGGGCGCAGCCTGGACTGGAAGGGCGCCCCGGTCGTCGTCGAGGACGCCGACAAGGCCGACTACAGCGGCCTCGACCTCGCGCTGTTCTCCGCGGGAGCTACCGCCTCCCGGGCGCTGGCGCCCCGCGTCGCCGGCCAGGGCGCGATCGTGGTCGACAACTCGTCGGCCTGGCGCATGGACCCCGACGTCCCGCTGGTGGTGCCCGAGGTCAACGCCGACCTGCTGGGCGAACTGCCCAAGGGCATCGTGGCCAACCCCAACTGCACGACCATGGTCGCGATGGCGCCGCTGGCCGCGCTCGACCGTGAGGCCGGCCTCGTGCGCCTGTCGATCAGCACCTACCAGGCGGCCGGCGGCGCCGGCCTTCCGGGCACCGCCGAGCTCGAGGAGCAGGTGCGCAAGGGCGCCGACCAGAGCGCCTCGCTGATCACCGACGGTCGAGCCATCGACTTCGGCGAGGCCAGCGTCTTCCCGGCCACGATCGCCTTCAACGTCATCCCCCAGGCCGGCGCGCCCCTGGACGACGGCACCGGCGAGACCGTCGAGGAGCGCAAGCTGACCGCCGAGAGCCGCAAGATCCTCGGGCTGCCCGACCTGGCCGTGTTCGCCACGTGCGTCCGCGTGCCGGTCTTCACCGGCCACTCGCTGTCGATCGCCGCCCAGTTCGCCCGTCCCATCAGCGCCGAGCGGGCGACCGAGGTCCTGGCCGACGCCCCCGGCGTCGTGCTGGCCGACATCCCCAACCCCCTCGCTGCTGCCGGCACCGACCCGACCCAGGTGGGTCGCATCCGCGTCGACCCGACGGTCGAGAACGGCCTCGGCCTCTTCGTGTGCGGCGACAACCTGCGCAAGGGCGCTGCCCTCAACGCCATCCAGATCGCCGAGGCCCTCCCACAACTGGCATAACCGACCCCGCCCCGCCGATCGCATCATCGAGACCGGACGGGGCGAGGCCAGAGCTGGGAGCCAGCAGTGTCAAGCGGCGATCTCCTGGCGGAACCGGCGGAGGTAGCGGTACATGCGCGTCCGCAGGGCCTGCCGGTCGCCCGAGGCCACTGGGGTCTTCGGCGAGCACAGGAGCTCGACCAGCTCCTCCGCGGTCACGTCGCCCTTCGGCATGATCCGGGCGAGGGCGAACGGGTCGTCGTCGGGCGAGCTCAGCATCTGGCGCACCGCGCACGCACTGGTGAACCCGGCCCGCCGGACCTCGTCCTTGGTGCGCCGGCTGTGGAAGCCGTGCGGGTAGGCGAAGTCGGTCACCAGGCGCCCGGTCCAGTCCTGGAGGAGGCGGCGGCTGCGCCGGATGTCGTCCCGGGCCCTCTCCGGTGCGACGGCGTCGAGGGCCATTTGACGATGGCCGTGGGCGCCGATCGTCAGGCCGGCATCGGCCAGCTCCTCGATCTGGAGGCGGTCCAGCATCTTCCGGTCCAGATAGGTCCCGCCCTCGTAGGCGGTCGAGACGAAGAGCGTCGCCGGCCAGCCCCGGGCCTCGAGCCGGGGCCAGATGGTGTCGGCCACATCCGCGTACCCGTCATCGATCGTCAGGGCGATCGCCCCGGTGGGGACGGAGGCCATGCGGTGGTGGACACGGGCCACGAGCGTGTGCAGGGGCACCGGCCGGAAGCCGGCCTCGCCCAGCGCGTCCAGGTGCTCGTCCAGCCGTGCCGGCGTCATCACCCAGGGGGCGAGGGGGCCGTCGGTGTCGTCGCTGACCGCGTGGAGGCCGAGGATCGGGACGGTCGTCGGGCTCACGAGGAGCTCCGCGCTCGCCGACTGCGGGCGTAGGACCAGGGACCCAACCGGTTGATCTCGTTGACCACCATCAGGCCGCCCTGCCGGCGAACGCTTCCCAGTGCATCGCCCGCCCTCCTCGTGGGCGGCCACCCTATGTAGTCACTCTGACCACAGCAAGTCGAAGAGTGGTAGGACCAACCACATAAAGTGGGGAAGCCGACGTCACAACCCAGGTGACGGCGGCGAAGCCCCGGCGATACGCTCGGCCCCCCACCGGGAAGTGGCGCAGCTTGGCAGCGCGCGTCGTTCGGGACGACGAGGTCGCGGGTTCAAATCCCGCCTTCCCGACCAGCACCGTGTGCCGGCGAGTCAGTCGGCGAGCAGGACGTTCTTCGCTCGGAGGAACTCCTCGATGCCCTCCCGGCCCCCTTCGCGGCCGAAGCCGCTGGCCTTCACGCCGCCGAAGGGCAGCGTCGGGCTGTTGCTCGGGAAGCCGTTGACGGTGACCGTGCCCGCCTCGAGGGCGCCGGCGACCCGATGGGCGCGGCCGACGTCCTTCGTGTGGACGTAGGCGGCCAGGCCGTGACGGAGGGCGTTGGCCCGGGCGACCACCTCGTCCTCGTCGTCGAAGGTGAACACGCTCAGCACCGGGCCGAAGACCTCGTCGCCGGCGACGGGCGCATCGTCGGCGACGTCGGCCAGGACGGTGGGCGCCAGCCACCAGCCGCCGGCCAGGTCGCCGTCCAGCTCGAGGGCCCGCCCACCGGTGAGGACCGTCGCGTCCGCCGACCGGATGACGCCCAGCACCCGATCCCGGGCCGCCTCTGTGGCCAGCGGGCCCATGAGCGTGGCCTCGTCGAGCGGGTCGCCGACCTGGGCGCCCTCGACGGCGGCGACCACCTTCGCCACCACCTCGTCGGCAACGGACCGGTGGATGTAGAGGCGGGTGGGCAGCGCGCAGCCCTGGCCGCTGAGCAGCACGGCGCCGAGGAGGCCGGCTTGCATCGCGGCCGAGTCGAGGTCGGCGTCGGGGAACACGATGTTGGCCGACTTCCCACCCAGCTCGAGTGCCAGCGGGGTCAGCGACTCGGCGGCGCCCCTCATCACCTCGCGGGCGGCGACGGCGCCCCCGGTGAAGCTGATCTTGTCGACGCCGGAGTGGGCGACGAGCGCGGCGCCGGCGTCGGCGCCACCGATGAGGACGTTGACCACGCCCGGCGGCAGGCCCGCCTCGAGGGCCAGCTCGGCGAAGCGGAGGGCGCCCGCGGGGGCGACCTCCGGTGGCTTGGCGACGACGACGTTGCCGGCGGCCAGGGCGGGTGCGGCCTTCTGGCCCATGCCCATCATCGGGCCGTTCCAGGGGACGATCGCCGCGACCACGCCGTACGGCTCGGGCACGACGTAGTCCAGGGCCCACGACCCGGGGACGACACGACCCTCGAGCTTGTCGACCCACCCGGCGTAGTAGCGCACCCAGGTGGCGGCCCCCCGGCCGGGATCGAGGGCGGAGACCGGCGTCCCGTTGTCGACCGCGGTCAGCGCCGCGGCGTCGGCCCGGTCCGCCTCCAACAGGTCGGCCAGGCGGTGGAGCAGGGCGGCACGACGGTGGGGGGCGAGGCCCCGCCACGCCGGCAGGGCCTCGCGGGCCGCGGCGACGGCGTCGTCCACCTCGTCGACCCCCGCCAGCGGCACGTCGACCACAGGCCGGCCCGTGGCGGGGTCGTGGTGGGTGTGAGCGCCGCGGGCGGTGACGGGTCGCCGGCCGTCGCCGATGACCAGACCTCGTTCGGCGACGGCCCGGACGAGGGCGTGGGCGTGGTCGCGGTCGACGGGCACGGTCGACCGGGAGGCCTAAGCCTCCGAGGCGTTGCCGGCTTCGTCGTGCGCCGTGTCGTCGGCCTCGGTGGCGGCCTCGGTCACCTCGGCGGCCAGGCCCGGCGGGGCGTGCTCGGGCTCGGCGGGGTTCTCCGGCGTGGCCTGGTCCGGGTGGACGGCGTTCATGGGCTCGAGCTCGGCACTGGTCGCCACCGTCAGGCGGTCGTGGTACTCACCGCCGTCGAGCAGGCACTCGGCCGCCCGGCGGAGGCGGATGGCGTCGAGGGGCTTCACCAGCCAGCCGTCGGCGTCGGAGCGTTTGGCCAGGAAGACGTCGGCGCTGCGGTCGAGCAGCATCATGATCGGGCGGCGGTGCAGGCGGCCCGCCCCCTCCTCGGACCGGAGCGACAGGCACGTGGCCATGCCGCCCATGTTCCCGATCTGCAGGTCGAGGATCACGAGGTCGGGCTCCCGCTCCTTCACGGCGGGGATGACCTCCCGGCCGGAGCGCACCCGTTGGACGCGTGGTGTCCTCGTCGCCGAGGGCGGCGTCGACGTCGTCGTGGAGGTGATCGGCATCGGTGGCCAGGAGCACGACGGGCACGACCGCGTACCGTACCGGTGCCCGACGGGCGCGGCGAAGCCCGGTGGCCCGCCTCGGCCCCGTCGCTACGATCGAAACGCCCACGGCCCAACGCCCCGGAGGACCGTTGCTCTCCATCACCGTCGAAGCCGGCGATGACTACACCCTCTGCCGTCCCGAAGGTGAGCTCGACGCCTACACCGTCGGCACCTTCCGTGAGTCCCTCGCCGAGCTCACCGACGCCCGCCATCTCCTGATCGACCTGTCCGAGGTCCCGTTCATGGACTCGGCGGGCCTCGGCGCGCTCATCGGCGGCATCCGGCGCACCCGCGAGGCCGGCGGCGACGTGGCCGTCGCCTGCGGCCGGCCCACCCTCACCCGCCTCCTCCACACCACGGGCTTCGACCGCATCGTGGCCGTCACCGAGACGGTGGACGAAGCGGCCAAGGCGCTCGCCGACGGCGAAGGCGACCCGCTCTAGCAGCCCCGGAGCAATGTCGTCAGGGGGTCACCACGTGCTCGGCCAGCTCGTCCAGGCCGGCCAGGTCGTGCACGTCGCTGCGCAGGAACGGCACCCGGACGATGGTGGCCGTCGCCCACCTTCCCCACGAGGTCGTCGAGGTGGTCCTCCTCCCGGCTGGCGATGAGCTGGAAGTCGGCCAGGTTGGCGTAGTGCTCGCCGATGGCGGTGCCGGCCAGGGTCGTGGCCCGCTCCCGGGCCGCCTCGGCCAGGCCCTCGGCGAACCGGGGGTGCATGCGGTTCACGATCAGGGCGCTGATCTCGATGTCGGCGTCGCCCAGCGCCTCGGCGAAGAACACGGCCTCCGCCAGCGTGTCCCGACGGGGTGAGGCGACGAGGACGAAGCGGGTCGCGTCGTCGGCCAGCAGGTCGTCGACGTGCTTGGCCCGGTTGCGGAACCCCTCCTCCATGCCCTGGAACGCCTGGAAGAAGGCGATGGCGTCCTCGATGACCTCGGAGCCGACGACCTTGGCCACCGTCCGCAGGAACGCCTGCGTGGCCACGCTGGCCGACCTTCAGGACGCCCCGGGTCGGCGCCATCACCACCCTGTAGAGCGGGTGGTCGAGGAACCGGGTCAGCGTGCCCGGGGCGTCGAGGAAGTCGAGGGCGTTGCGGGTCGGCGGGGTGTCCACGACGACCAGGTCGAAGTCGGACTCGACGTGGAGCTCGTAGAGCTTCTCCATCGCCATGAACTCCTGCGTGGCCGAGAGGGCCGACGGAGATGTTCGTGTAGAAGCGGTTGTCCAGGATGCGCTGCGCCTGGCTCGGGGGTCTCGGCGTACTTGGTGACCAGGGCGTCGAAGGTGCTCTTGGTGTCGAGCATCAGGGCGTAGAGCTCGCCGGGCCAGTCGCCCTCGATGCGGCCGGGCTCGTTGGTCAGGCCCTCCAGGCCGAGGGCGTCGGCCAGCCGCCTGGCGGGGTCGATGGTGACGACCGCCGTCCGCCGTCCCTGGCGGGCGCCCTCCATGGCCAGGACGGCGGCCACCGTGGTCTTGCCCACGCCGCCCGAGCCGCGTGCAGACGATCGACCTCGGCGTCGCGGACCAGCTCGCGGGTCGCCGGTCACGCCACGGCCTCCCGGCGTCAGCTCGTCGACCAGCCGCGCGGCCAGGAGGTCCAGCTCGGCGGGGCCGAGCTCGGCGCCGAACAGGAACGGCAGGCGCAGCTGGGGCAGGGGGAGCTGATCGGCCAGTCGGGCGACCTGCTCGGTCTGCAGCCCGACCCGGTGGCTGCGGAAGTCGGCGGCGGCGGCCAGCGCTTCGGCCTCGCCCGGCCGCAGCTCGACGCCCGCCTCGGTGGCGGCCGCCGCCGGGGTCGACGTCCAGCCCGGGGCGGTCGGGGTACAGGCCGTTGACGACGACCGGGCCGAGGGCCACGCCGACCTGGTCCTCCAGGCTGTAGGCCGTCTCGACCAGCTCGTTGACCGGGGTCTCCTCGGGGAGGGTGACCAGCACCACCTGGCAGCGGGCGGGGTCGGTGAGCAGCTCCATGACCTCCGCGGCCTGGTTGTGGATGGGGCCGACCCGCACGGCGTCGAGCAGGCCCCGGGCCGAGCGCAGGAACGTGATGGCGTGACCGGCGGCCGGGGCGTCGAGCACGACCAGGTCGGCGACCTCGTCCCGCTCCAGCTGCTTGACCTTGCCCAGCACGAGGATGTCCTTGATGCCGGGGGCGGCGGTGGCCAGCGTGTCGATGGCGCCCGAGGACACCAGGCGCTTGGCCACCCGGCTCATGCCGTGGGTCTCGAGGTACTCGAGCATGGCCGCGTCGGGGGTGAGCGTGCGGGCCCGGACGTCGGCGCCGACGCCTGTCGGCGCAGGTCGATCTCCTCGTAGCCGAGGTCCTCGGCGCCGAACATGGCCGCCAGCCCGGACTTGCCCTCGACCTCGACGATGAGCGCCCGCAGGCCCTGCAGGGAGGCGGCCCGGGCGAGCGCTGCCGCCACCGTCGTCTTGCCCACGCCGCCCTTGCCCGCCACGATGACGACGCGGGATGTGGCGAAGAACGTCGCTGGATCCAAACCCCAAGTCCTCCCGGAGGCGCGGTGCGCAGGCTAGCGATGACGGTTCTCGGCGCTGTGTTGATGGTCGCTGAGCCCCGTCGCGTCGGCATTCGCCCAGGACGATGCCGGGCCAGGTGGACGTCATCGAGGTGTCGGGCTACCTGGACCCGGTCCTGGTGGACTTCATCTCCGCCTCCATCGACCGAGGCCGAGGAGGACGAGGCGATCGCCCTCGTGCTCCAGATGAACAGCCCCGGCTCCGTCGTGTCCGACGCCGACCTGCAGGCGCTGATCGACGAGGTCGCGGACGCCGAGGTGCCGGTCACGACGTGGATCGGGCCGAGCGACTCCCGGGCGCTGGGCGGCGCCGCGGAGCTGGCCCTAGCCGACCGACGAGGTCGGGATGGCCCCCGGGACCCGCATCGGCGGGGTCGAGGGCGACGACGTGCTCGACCGGGTCTACGACGACGAGGAGGCCGTCGAGGCCGGAGTGGCCGACCGGCTGGCCCCCACCGTCGGCCTGTTCGTGAACGACCTCCCCGGCTTCGAGACCGAGGAGGTCGACGGGGAACGGGAGCCGGTGACCGAGACCCACTTCGGCCAGCTCCCGCTGTCGTCGCAGATCTTCCACACGGCGGCCAGCCCCGCCGTGGCCTACCTCTTCTTCGTCCTGGGGATGGGCCTGATCATCTTCGAGCTCTACACCGCCGGCGTCGGCGTCGCCGGGGTCATCGCCGCCGGGCTGTTCGTGTTCGGCTGCTACGGGCTGGCCGTGCTCCCCGCCCGGGGCTGGGCGGTCGGCCTGCTGGTCGTCTCGATGGTGGCCTTCGCCGTCGACGTGCAGACGGGGGTGCCCCGGTTCTGGACCGGGGTCGGCTTCGTCAGCTTCGCCGTCGGCACCTTCTTCCTCTACGACGGCCCCGAGCTGTCGCTGGATCACCCTGGTGGGCACGTTCCTGGCTCTGGCCGTCGCCGTGCTGGCCGGCATGCCCGCCATGGTGCGCACCCGGTTCTCGACCCCGACCATCGGCCGGGAGTGGATGATCGGCGAGGAGGGCGAGGCCGTCACCAAGGTCGATCCCGACGGGACGGTGCGGGTGCGCGACGCCCTGTGGCGGGCCCGCACCAACCGGGCCACTCCCTTGGACGTCGGGGAGACGGTGATCGTGGCGGGCCTCGACGGCCTGGTCCTGGAGGTCGAATCCATCGATCCCGAGCGCCGCCCCAAGGAGCACCGGCGCCAGTGAAATCCCCGAACTGGCCTCTGATCTGCCGCCTATGACCGGCGAATCGGAGGCCAGTTCGAACGTGAAATCCGGGTCGACCCCTTTACGGCGAAAAACCCGGCGTCTACGGTCGCGTTCCCTGGAAGGGGGTCCAGTGACGGCTCAGATCGCAGACGTCGGTTGGCAGATGAAGGCGGCCTGTCGGGGACCTCAGGCGGCCGTGTTCTTCCCGCCACCCCAGTTCGAACGCAAGGACGAGAAGGCGGAACGGGAACGGCGGGCGAAGGACATCTGTCGCACCTGTCCCGTCCAGCAGCCCTGCTTGGAGTACGCCCTCGGGATCCGTGAACCCCACGGCATCTGGGGTGGGCGAAACGAGGCGGAGCGCAAGGAGCTGCTCGGCCGCTGACCGCCTCACAGGGCGGGGCCGGGGGGTCGCGCCCCTAGCCTGTAGGGGTGTTCGGCGTCCTCCTGGTGCTCTTCGTCGCGATTCCCGCGTTGGAGCTGTACGTCATCCTGCAGGCCGCGCACTCCTTCGGTGTCTTCGAGACCATCGCCGCCCTGCTCCTGATCAGCTTCGCCGGAGCCTGGCTCTGCAAGCGGGAGGGGTTCTCGGCCCTGGCCCGGGTCCAGACCGCCCTCAACGAGGGGCGCATCCCCACCAAGGACCTGCAGGACGGCGCCCTGATCCTGCTGGCCGGCGCCCTGCTGCTGACCCCCGGGTTCCTCGGTGACGTCGTCGGCATCCTCCTGCTGCTGCCGCCGACCCGGGCCATCGCCCGCACGTTCCTGGCCCGGGTGCTCCGCGGCCGGATCCAGGTCGCCACCGCCGGCGTCGGCCGGCGCGGCGGCGCCTGGTACGGCGGCGTGGTCGACGTCGACGGCCGACCGCAGGACGAGCGTCGCGACGACGAGCCACCCGGCCCCATCCCGCTCGGCCCGTGAGCGCCGTGCTCACGCCCCGACCGGCGGCCACCTGCATGGTGCTCCGCGACGGTGAGGACGGCCTCGAGGTCCTCCTGCTGCGCCGCAACCCCCACTCGGTCTTCGTTCCCGGTGCCCACGTGTTCCCCGGCGGTGCCGTCGAGGCCGCCGACGGCACCCGGCACCCGGTCGACGCCGGCGCCCCCACCGACGCCGAGGCGTCCGATCGCCTCGAGCTCGACGAGGGCGGGTTGGCGTTCTGGGTCGCCGCGGTGCGGGAGACCTTCGAGGAGGCCGGCCTCCTGTTCGCCGACGGACCCGTCGAGCGGGCCGATTCCGACCGCCGCGCCGTCGACGCCGGCGAACGCGACTTCGCCGAGGTCTGCACCGAGCACGGCCTGAGCCTGCGCCTCGGCGACCTTCGCTACTTCGGCCACTGGATCACCCCGCCCGGCGGCCCCCGCCGCTACACCACCCGCTTCTTCGTGGCCCCCGCGCCACCCGGCCAGGAGCACGCCCACGACGACGGTGAGGCCGTCGACAGCGAGTGGGTGCGCCCCCAGGTGGCCCTGGACCGCTTCGCGAGCGACGAGTGGGAGCTGATCCTGCCGACCGAGCGCAGCCTGCGCGCCCTCGCCCAGTTCGACGACGTGGACGATGTCCTCGCCCACCTCGACACCCGACCCCCGATGACCGCCGACCACGGAGGGCGGCGGATCCTCCTCCCCCAGGAGTCCACCACCGCCATCCTCCAGGAGACCTCCCTGTGAGCACCGAAGAGCTGGCCCCCGAACCGATCCCGATCATCCCCGACGTGCCCCGCGCCCTGTCGCCGCTCGTGCGGCGGATCTGCGCGGACAACCCCGGCGTCATGACCGGCCCCGGCACCAACACGTACCTCGTCGGCGTCGACGAGATCGCCGTCATCGACCCCGGTCCGGAGGACGCCGCCCACCTCGACGCCGTCGCCGGCTGCGGTGGTGACCGCATCCGCTGGATCCTCCTCACCCACACCCATCCCGACCACGGGCCGGGCGCGGCCGGCCTGAAGGAGCGCACCGGCGCCGAGATCCTGGCCTTCGAGGCCCGGGACGACATCGAGGTCGACGGCACGCTGGCCGACGGCGACATGGTCGAGGGCACCGAGTGGCGCCTCACCGCCCTCCACACGCCGGGTCACGCGTCGAACCACCTCTGCTTCCTGCTGGAGGAGGAGCGGCTGCTCTTCACCGGGCGATCACGTGATGGACGGGTCGACCGTCGTCATCAAGCCGCCGGACGGCGACATGGCCGCCTACCTGGCGTCGCTGGAGCGCATCAAGGCCATGCGCCTGTCGACCCTCGCCCCCGCCCACGGTCACCCGATCGAGGACCCCAAGGCCCGCATCGACTGGTACCTCCAGCACCGCATCGAGCGCGAGGCCGCCATCGCGGCGGCCCTGAAGGACGCCGGTTCGGCGACCATCGACGAGCTGGTCGCCACCGTCTACACCGACGTCGACCCCGAGCGGCACCCCATCGCCCGGCACACGCGTCTTCGCCCACCTCCTGAAGCTGCAGGACGAGGGCACGGTGAAGGGCGACGACATCGACAGCACGTGGGACAGCGTTTGAGCGAGTGAGCTAGCCCTTTCACATGGCAGAAACACGGGTGCCACAACCTGATGCGACCGTGGCCGACGCCATGAGCGCCGTGACGGATGCACCGACGGGTCTGCTCGCGGGGTACGAGACGGACGGCTTCTGGGACGAGGCGGTCGACGAGGCCGGGGACCTGCGGCCCGAATACGACGTGCTGTTCGACCGGCTGCGGTCCATGACCCACGAAGAGCTGGCTCGGCGCGCCGCCATGTGCGACGACACCATGCGCAAGCGCGGGGTGACCTTCACGCTCGGCGCCACCGAGGCGGGCGAGGAGGAGCTGGAGCGCACCCTGCCCATGGACGTGCTGCCCCGGGTCATCGGCGGGGCGGCCTGGCGGGACCTCGAGGCGGGGCTGATCCAGCGGGTGGCGGCCCTGAACGCCTTCCTCGAGGACCTGTACGTCGGCGAGCGGGCCGCGGTGCACGACGGGATCGTGCCGTGGTGGCTGGTGACGTCGTCGGACGGCTTCGTGCGCCAGGCCGTCGGCGTGCCCGCCCCCTACGGCGTGCGCTGCCTGGTCGCCGGTCTCGACCTGGTCCGCGGCGCCGACGGTCGGCTGCGGGTGCTGGAGGACAACCTGCGCAACCCGTCGGGCGTCTCCTACGTCGTCGAGAACCGGGACCTCATGACCCGGCTGTTCCCGCAGGTCGCTCCGGGCCCACCGTGTGCGGCCGGTGGGCAACTACGGCGAGCTCCTGCTGCGGGCGCTGCGCAGCGTCGCCCCGGCGGGTGTCGCCGACCCGTGCGTCGTGGTCATGACCCCGGGCATCCACAACTCCGCCTACTTCGAGCACGCCTTCCTGGCCCACCAGATGGGCGTCGAGCTGGTGGAGGGCCACGACCTGCTGGTCGACGGCCAGCGGGTCTACATGCGCACGACCGAGGGCCCCCGTCCGGTGCACGTGATCTACCGGCGGCTGGACGACCGCTTCCTGGACCCGGTCGGGTTCCGCAGCGGCAGCTACATCGGCGTGCCCGGCCTGCTCACGGCCGCCCGGGCGGGGACCGTGACGCTGGCCAACGCGGTCGGCAACGGGGTGGCCGACGACAAGGCCATCTACCCCTTCGTCCCCGACCTCGTCCGCTACTACCTGAACGAAGAGCCCCTGCTGCCCAACGTCGGCACCTACCTGCTGTGGGACGACGACCAACGGGCGGCGGTGCTGGACCGCCTCGACGAGCTGGTCACCAAGCCGGTCGACGGCTCCGGCGGCTACGGCCTGGTCATCGGGCCGAGGGCCAGCGACGAGGAGCTGGCCGTCCTGCGGGCCCAGATCGAGGCGGACCCCCGGGCCTACATCTCCCAGGAGGTCGTGCAGCTGTCGCGGGTGCCGACGGTGACCGACGAGGGCCTGGGTGGGCGCCACGTCGACCTGCGGCCGTTCGTCATCTCGTCGGCCGACGGCATCGAGGTCCTGCCCGGGGGCCTGACCCGGGTCGCCCTCCAGAAGGGCTCCCTGGTGGTCAACTCCTCCCAGGGCGGCGGGACCAAGGACACGTGGGTGCTCGACGGATGATGCTCGCCCGCCATGCCGAGAACCTGTTCTGGGCCGGCCGCTACGTGGAGCGGGCCCAGGACACGGCCCGCATGTTGGACGCCACCTACCACCACAGCGCCGGCCTGGCCCCTGAACAGGCGGCCCGGGCGTGGGCGGGGCTGCTGCGCTCCCTGGGGCTGGAGCTGGAGTTCGCCGAGTCCGGGCGGGAGCTGGACGTGACCACGGTCGACCACCTTCCTCATGGGTGACGCCGCCCAGCGGGGCGCCATCGGCAACTCGGTGCGCCGGGCCCGGGAGAACGCCCGCTCGGTGCGCGAGCTGCTGTCCTCGGAGCTGTTCGAGGCCTTCAACCGGTCGTACCTGGAGCTGCGGGCGTCGCAGCGGCGAGTGGGGCCGGCCTTCGACGAGGCGCCGGCCGACCGCTACGCCGCCGTGCGCCTGCGCTGCCAGTCGATCCTGGGCGTGGCCACCGAGACCATGCCCCGGGACGACCCGTGGCGCTTCCTGATGCTGGGCATGCTGCTGGAGCGGGCCGAGATCATGAGCCGGATGCTGGCCGTGCACCTGGCCGCCGATGCCGACGAGCCCCAGCCCGACTCGCTGGCGTCGTGGGCCGAGCTGCTGGAGTCCAGCGCCGCACTGGAGGCCTTCGTGCGCTGGCAGCGGGGGACCGCCCCGCGGCTCACCGACGTGACCGCCTTCCTGCTGCTCTCGCGGACGTTTCCCCGCAGCGTGCTGCGGGCGCTGCAGTCGGCCGAGGACCAGCTGTCGAAGCTGGAGTCCGACGCCAGCCGGTCGGTGTGCCGCCGCCTGCTGGGTGGCGTGCGCTCCGAGCTGGAGTTCCTCGACGGCCACCAGCTGACGCCCGAGATCCTGACCGAGCTGCTCGGCCGGGTCCGTTCCCGACTGCCCGCGGTGGGCAACGCGCTGGCCGACCGGTTCTTCAGCCCCGGCGAGACCGCCGGGCTCTACCTGCACGAGCTGCGGGGCGGCGACGCCGCCCAGGACGACGGCGTCCCCGGACCGGCGGTGCCGCGATGAGGTTCGACATCCGCTACGAGACCCGGTTCCGCTACGACGCGCCGGTCCGCGAGTCGCACAACGAGCTGCGGGCCTGTCCCGTCGACGACAGCCGCCAGCGGGTCCTGGACTTCCGCCTGCGGGTCGACCCGGCGGCCGCCGTGCAGTCCTACCGGGACTACTGGGGGACCCGGGTCGAGGCCTTCGGCGTCATCCCCCGCCACGACCGCCTGGACGTGATCGCCGAGATCAGCGTCGAGACCCTCACCCCCGACGAGGGGCCGGCCCCGCCCACGCCGGTGGCGGAACTGGCGGACCACGAGCCCTTCCACGAGTACCTCGTCCCCAGTCGCCACACCCGGGGCAGCGGCCTCGCCGAGCTCAGCCGCAAGGTCGTCGACGGGGCCGAGACGGGTGAGGAGGTCGGCCGGACGGTGGCCCGCTGGGTGCGCGAGTCGCTGACCTACGCGCCGGGTGCCACGAAGGTCGACACCAGCATCGACGAGGTGATCGAGCGCCGGGTCGGCGTCTGCCAGGACTACGCCCACCTGACCGTCGGTCTGTGCCGGTCCGTCGGCGTGCCCGCCCGCTACGTCTCCGGCTACCTGTTCGCCCGCCGGGACGACCCCACGGGCGCGGACGACGCCGACGGCGACGGCGAGGCCGACAGCGTGCGGGTGCAGACCCACGCCTGGGTGGAGGTGGCCGTGGCCCCCGGGCGCTGGGAGCCCCTGGACCCCACCAACGGCCGGGACGTCGGCGAGCGCCACGTGAAGATCGGCCACGGCCGGGACTACTTCGACGTGACCCCGTTCCACGGCAGCTTCTCGGGCAGCGCGGACCCGACCCTGGTGTCCGCGGTCGACATCCGGCGGCGGTCGGGCGAGGGCGAGCGCCTCACGATCCTGTCCGCCGCCGACCGCGGCCTGCTCCGCAAGCCGATGCCGCACACCGCCCAGCGGGTCGCCGCCCACCAGGAACAGCAGGAGCAACAGCAGCAGTAGTTCGTTGGAGGAAACAGCCCACCGAACCGGTGGGCTATTTCCTCCAATGAAGTTGGGGCGCAGGGCTCGCGAGGTCGTCGGGCTCAGCAGCGGAGGCGGAAGCTGGCGACGGGCTCGGGGAAGCCCTTCACCTCGACCGGGTCCAGGGCCTCGACCTCCTCGGAGGGTGCCGCGGCGGCGGCCGCGCCGGAGAGCAGGACCTCGCCGGGCTCGGCCAGGGTGACCAGGCGGGCGGCCAGGTTCACCACCGAGCCGTAGTAGTCGCCGTCCCGGTTGAGCACCTCGCCGGCGGCCAGGCCGACCCGGACGGACGGCAGGTCCTCGGCGCCGGGGATGCCCGCGGCCAGCGTGCGGGCGATGCAGAGGCCGTCGGCCACCTCGTCGGCCACGAACATCACCTCGTCGCCGATGAGCTTGACCACCTGCCCGCCGTTGCTGAGGACGACGTCGCCGACGTGCTCGTCGAAGGTGTCCACGATCCCGGCCAGCTCGGTGGTGGTCACCGAGCTGGCCAGGGACGTGAAGCCGGCGAGGTCGGCGAAGCCCACGGCGACGGCGGCCAGCGTGGCGCCGCTGGTCTCGTCGACCGCCCAGCCCCGGCGGGCCGCCCGGGCCAGGTGGAGCCGGTGCAGCGAGGCGAACACGCCCTCGACCTCGGGGAGCATCATCCGGGTCAGGCGCTCGTAGCCGTCCATCACGTCGAGGTCGGAGCCGCCGGCCTCCAGGAACGGGACCTCGAAGGCCAGGCGGAGCACGGCGATCTCGGCCTCGGCGATCTTCATGAAGCTGTTGCCCATCACCCGGAGGGCCTGGAGCACGGCGGTCTCGCCGAAGATCTCCCGTCCGGCGCGAAGAAGGTCAGGACGCGGACCTCGTCGGGGGCGAAGGCCGGGTCGTCGTCGTCCGCCACCGACACGCCGACGGTCAGCCACACCCGATGGGCCTCGGCGATGCTCAGGTCGGCCTCGGCCGCGGCCTCGCGGAGCGACAGGCGCTCGATGCCCCGGATGTTCACGTCGGCGGCGAGGCCGCTGAGGTCGTTCTCGGCGGCGATGGTCTCGTCGGGAACACCCTTGTCCCGCAGCGCCTGCTCCAGGTCCTCGAGCTGGTCGCCGGCGATGTGACGGTCGAAGCGACGCCGCCCGACCGACCCCCTCTGGTCCCCGTCCGCCACGATCAGCCTGGCAGGGTGGCGTCCTGCCGTCCGCCGCGTCCTGCGCGTCGAGGGCGGCGACCGCCGCCTCGAGCACCCGGGCGCTGCAGCCGGCCATCTCGACCGGCGGCACGGCCTCCTCGACGATGCGGGTGGCCAGCGCGCGGAAGGCCTCGGCGGCGGGCCCGTCGCCGAGGGCGATCGGCCGGCCCTCGTCGCCGCCGACGGCCACGGCCGGCTCGAGCGGGATCGAGCCGAGCAGGGGCACGCCGGCCTCGTGGGCCAGGTCCTCGCCCCCGCCCTCGCCGAAGAGGGGGTACGACTCGCCGTGCTCGCAGACGAAGGCGCTCATGTTCTCGATGACCCCGGCGATGCGCAGGTAGCGACTTGCGGGCCATGTCGGCGGCCCGCACCGCCACCTTCTGGGCGCTGCGGCCGGGCGTGGTCACGATGAGGACCTCGGTGCGGGGCAGCATCCGGGCCAGGCCCATCTGCACGTCGCCGGTGCCCGGCGGCATGTCGATCAGCAGGTAGTCGAGGTCGCCCCAGCGCACGTCCTCCAGGAAGTGCTGGACGGCCCGGTTGAGCATGAGGCCCCGCCACATGAGGGCGGACTCCTCCTTGTCCACGAGGAAGCCCATGGACACGACCTCGAGCGACGCCGTCGCCCATCGGGGTGACGTGGGGGACGATCTTCTTGTCCTCGGTGGAGCCCTCGAGGCGGCCCTCCAGGCCGAGCATGCGGGGGACCGAGAAGCCCCAGATGTCGGCGTCGAGCACGCCGACCCGCGAGGCCGCTGGGCGGCCAGCGCGGCGGCCAGGTTGACGGTGACCGACGACTTGCCCACGCCGCCCTTGCCGGAGGCGACGGCGATGACCCGGGTGGTGGCCGGGATCTCGGTGTCGGGGGCCGACTCCTTGACGTTCCAGCGGGCCCGGGCCATGGCGCGTGGCCTTCTCGTCGGCGTTCATCTCGGTCCAGTCGAGCTTGACGCCGGTCACGCCGGGGAGGGACTCGACCCGGGCCACGATGTCCTTCTTGATCTGCGCCCGCAGCGGGCAGCCCGCGGTGGTGAGGGCGATGGTGACGGTGACCGTGCCGTCGTCGGCCACGTCGACCGCCTTGGCCATGCCGAGGTCGACGATGTCGCTGCCCAGCTCGGGGTCGATGACGCCGCGGAGCAGGTTCATGACCTCCTCGCTCGGTGGCGGTGTCGTGGTGGCCATGCGGTGATTTTACCGGTCTAGGCCGTGTAATCTGGTGCGGTGACCGAGGCCACCCCGAACCAGCCGTCGCGGCTGGAGATCCTGAAGGCCCTCGGCGACAACACCCGGTACGCCATCTACCTCGAGCTGGCCCGCTCGCCCCGCCCGCTGGCCACCGCCGAGATCGCCGCCACCCTCGACCTGCACCCCAACACCGTGCGCCCCCACCTCGAGCGCATGCGGGAGGTCGGCCTGCTCGACCAGCGAATCGACAACGACGGCGGCGTCGGCCGTCCCCAGCACCTCTACTCGCTGGCCGCCGACGCCCCCTCGCTCGGCCTGGAGCCGCCCGCCATGCCCGCGCTGGCCCGCATGCTGCTGACGCGTGGCCGCCGAGGCCGGTCTCGACGCCAACGACGCCACCGCCGCCGGCCGGGAGCAGGGGACCCTGGACGCCGAGCGCTTCGAGCCGGACAGCCCGTGCATCGAGGCGCTCATGACCCAGCTCGAGTACCTGGGCTTCGACCCCGAGGCCACCGGCGGGTCCGACGGTGTGACCATCGCCTTCACCCACTGCCCGTTCCGGGAGCTGGCCGAGGCCAACCCCGACCTGGTCTGCGGCCTGCACCGCGGGCATGGTCGAGGGCTTCGTCGAGGCGCTGGGCACGGGAAGTGTCGGCGCCTTCCGGACGCTGGTGGACCGTGTGCCGTGCCAGACCGACGTGGTCGAAGTGGCGGTTCGGTAAACTTGCCCCTGCAAGCACGAGGAGGACGCTCATGATCACGGTCACCGACAGCGCTGCTGCCAAGGTGAAGGAGCTCCTCGACGCAGGAGGACGAGGACGGTCTGGCGCTGCGCGTCGCCGTGCGTCCCGGCGGGTGCTCCGGCTTCAGCTACGAGATGTTCTTCGACAACGAGGTCGCCGACGACGACAACAAGGTCCAGCTACGGCGACGTCGACGTCGATCGTCGACGCCTCCAGCGCCATGCTCCTCGAGGGCGCCACGCTCGACTACAAGGACGGCCTCAACCAGGCGGGGTTCGCCATCGACAACCCCAACGCCCAGCGCACCTGCGGCTGCGGCCAGTCGTTTTCGTAGCGGAAGAACCGCCGCTCAGGCGACCTGTTCCAGCGCGTTTCGCAGTTCGACGCGGTCGTAGACGCTGTCAAGGCGGGCCGTGATCCTGCCGCTGGCGTCGGCCACGAACAGGGTGGGTTCGAAGGGCAGCGAGTAGGCCTCAGTCGTCGGGGCCAGGCCACCGGCGGTGGGGTCGGTGGTGCCGCGGGGGTCGGCGTAGACCTCGGCGTGCAGGCCCGTCACGGTGGGGAAGTCGGGGAGGGCCTCGACCAGCAGATCGAGGACCGGGCCGCAGATGGCCACCTGACAGAACTCGGGGGTGGCGATCAGGAACGCCACCGGCCCCTGGGACAGCGCCTCCCGCAGGGTCACGTCGTGGAGGGCGCAGGGGGGCTCCTGCGTGCAGATCGGGGTCACGCCCCGGGCGTCGGCCGTCGTGGGGGTGTCCAGCGCCGGCAGGGGCTGGCCCACCGAAGGGATGGCCGTCGTCTCGGCCACCTCGAAGGTGACCGGGTTGAACGCTTCGCCGACCACGGTGAGCTCGTGGATGCCGGGTGCCTCGGCCGTGAACGTCACCGGGTAGTAGGGCGTGGGCACGCCGTCGGCGTGGGGCTCCACGTCGATGACGATCGGCTCACCGGTGTCGGCGCGCAGCTGGAACTGTCGCGGCGGGAGGTCCTCGCGGACCGGGGTGCCGTCCGGGCCGGCCACGGCGAGCGGGAAGCGCTGCTCGCCGTCCGTGGTGAGCACCCCCTGCTGGGGGACCAGGGCCAGGAGCGTGCCCGCCGCCTCACCACCGGTGGCGTCGGAGCTGCCGCCCGGCTCGGCCTCCCCGCCGTCGTCGCCGCTGCTGCAGGCGGTCAGGAAGGCGAGGGCGGCACCCCCGGCCAACACCGAACGTCGTGAGATCACCGGACCCGTCATTGCGGGGCGAACCTATCCTCGGCGGGTGAGCACGAGGCTTCGGGTCGACGGCCGGGACGTCGAGGTCCCCGAGGACACCGGCTCGTTGCTGGAGGTGCTGCGGGACCACGTCGGCGAGCGTTCGCCGAAGGACGGCTGCAGCCCGCAGGGCCAGTGCGGTTGCTGCACGGTGCTCGTCGACGGGGCGCCCCGCGTCGCCTGCGTGACCCCGGTGCGCCGGGTCGCGGGTCGGGAGATCACCACGCTGCGAGGTCTGGCGGAGGCCGACGAGTGGGCCGACGCCTTCTGCGCCGCCGGGGCCAGTCAGTGCGGCTTCTGCACCCCGGGCATCATCCTCCGGCTCGAGGGGGCGCGCCGCAAGGGTGTCGACCTGGGCGACGAGGTCGCCGTCGACCGGGCGCTGGCCGCCCACCTGTGCCGTTGCACCGGTTGGCGCACGATCCACGAAGCCGCCGTCGCCTTCAGCCGAGCGACAGACGACACGCGGGACCTCGACGCCGCCGGCCGGCGGGCCACCATCGAGGGCGGGGTGCCCCAGGAGGTCGGGCCCGAGGTCGCACGGGGTGCCGGCGGGTTCGCCGACGACCACCATCCGGAGGGCGCACTGGTGGCCGTCCCCGACGGCCGGGGCGGGTACGCCGTCGGCGAGACCCTGGCCGAGGCGAGGCGGGTGGCGGGCAAGGTCCAGGGCCGCCGCACGACCGTGGCTCCGATGCCGCCGCTGGCCGTGCCCGACGGCGACTGGGACCTGACCCTGCGCACGACGTGGGTGGAGCCCGCCTACCTGGAGACCGACGCCTCGTGGTGCGAGCCGGGCGGCGAGCCGGCCGGCCCGCTCGCCAACGGAGGGGCGTTCGGGGGCAAGGTCGACTCGCCGGTGGCCGCCGACGCCCGGCGGCTGGCCGATGAGCACGGCCGAGCGGTGCGGGTCGTCTGGTCCCGGGAGGACACGGTTCGCCTCGGCGCCAAGCGCCCGCCGCTGGCCGCCGGCATCGACCGCGACGGCACCGGGGCGGTGCGGGTCGCGTGCGCACGCCGGAGATCGCCGAGCGGCTCGCCCCGCTGCAGGTCGAGGAGGTCGACGTCCCCGGCCCGCCCACGTCGGCTGCGATCAGGGGCGCGGGATGGGGCGAGCTGGCGGTCCTGCAAGCCGGTGCGCGCGGCGAGGTCGGCTGGGTCGAGGCCCCGGGCGGGGGCCGGGCCACGGCCGAGATCCTCGACGGCCGCGTCCGCGTCACCGTCGACGCCGGCGAGCCGCTGGACGAGATCGTGCTCCGCTCCTACGCGGTCGGCGCCGCTCACATGGCCCTCAGCTGGATCTGCAGCGAGGGGCTGGCCGTGGACGAGGCGGGGGTGGTGCACGACCTGACCATCCGCTCGTTCGGGATCCTGAAGGCCGGCGAGATGCCCGAGGTCGACGTGACCATCGAGCCGTCGGGCGCCGAACCCGTCAACGGCTCCGACGCCGTGTTCGCCGCCGTCGCCGCGGCCGCCTGGCTGGACCAGGGGTGTCCTCCCGAGCTGCCCACCGGCCACCGCTACCGTTGACGCCATGACCAAGCCCGTGGGTGCCTACCGGCCGATCGTCCGAGCCGGGGACTGGCTGATCGTGTCCGGCCAGGTGGGGATCCACGAGGGCGAGCTCGTCGCCGGCGGGTTCCACGGCCAGCTGACCCAGGCACTGGACAACCTGGAGACCCTGCTCGCCTCCGAGGGGGCGACCCTCGGCCAGGTGGTCAAGACCACCGTGCTGCTGCGGCACATGGGGGACTACGACCTGCTGAACGACATCTGGACGCGCCGCTTCGGCGACCTCCCACCCGCCCGGGCCGCCTTCGCCGTCAGCGAGCTCCCCCTCCACGCCCTGGTCGAGGTCGAGGCCTGGGCCTACACCGGCTCGTAGCTAGAGTCGTCGCCATGGCCGGTGCCATCACCATCGTCATCGTGCTGCTGGTCCTGCCCATCCTCATGTGCATGGGCGGCGCTGTGCTGGCAGCGGGCCTCGGCTGGTCGCTGAAGACGAAGGTCGACGAGGCGAACGAGGGCTCCGAGCTGCTCGAGCTCAACCGGTAGACCCGCTCCGGGTCGCCCGGTACGGGTCGGGCGACTCATTTCTCGGCCACCCCTCGCGGGGCGTCAAGTGCCGCGGCCTGCGGTCGATGGAGACGACATGTCCCTCGTCTTCCAACAGCAGCGCTCGGTCGAGCGCCAGATGTTGGACGCCATCGGTGAGGCCGTGCTGGCCACCGATGCGGACGGCCACGTCACCTACACGAACCAGGCGGCCGACGACGCCTTCGGGGGGACCGCCGACGAGCTGCTGGGGATGTCGGTCACCGACCTGCTGGCGCCGACCGCCAGCCGTCGGGAGCTGCAGGAGATCGCCGAGGCGATCATGGAGGGCCGCAGCTGGACCGGTGTCCTGACCGGTCGGCGTCTGGACGGCTCCACGTTCCCCCACCGGGTCACGCTCGCCCCGTGCTTCGACGAGGCCGGCGCCATCGTGGGCACGGTCGGCGTGGGTCGGGACATCACCCCCGAGGTATCGGCCACGGCCAAGGCCCGGGCCAGCGAGGAACGCTTCCGTCGGGTCTTCGACGAGAGCCCGGTCGCCATGGGCGTCGTGACCCTCGACCTGCGCATCCAGCGGTCGAACGCGGCGATGGAGCGGCTCCTCGGCTACACCGCGACGGAGTTGGCCGGCCAGACCTTGGCATTCGTCACGCACCCCGACGACGTGCAGGAGGACATCGAGGGGACCCGCCGGCTGCTGCAGGGCGACGCCCCCACCCATCAGATCCACAAGCGTTTCATCCGCAAGGACGGTTCGGTCGTGGTGGGTCGGGTCACGGGCACGGTCATCCGGGACGACGACGGCGAGCCGTTGTACGGCATCGGCACGGTCGAGGACCTGACCGCCACGCTGGGCGCCTACACCGAGCTGCAGGAGCAGAACGAGCGGCTGGCCCAGACGCTGCAGGCGGCCGGGGTTGCCACGTTCGAGCTCGACCTGATCGAGCTGCACCAGACGGTCTCGGACAACTACGCCGACGTGCTGGGGATCCCGGTCGACGAGGTGCCCGACTCGTTCGGGGACATCGTCGCGATGGTCCACCCCGACGATCGAGTGCTGTTCCTCGACCCCAACCCCGTCGACGGGGCGAAGGACCGGTTCGACGTGGAGTTCCGGATGGTCCTCGCCGAGGGGTGCATCGTCTGGCTGGGCTGCAAGGGCAGCTTCGTCCGGGACGACGCCGGCGCCGTGGTCGCGGTGCGGGGCACCATGGTCAACCTCACCGAGCAGCGGGACGTCGAGATCCGGCGGGTCGCCGCCGAGGAGCGCTATCGCCACACGATCGAGGCCGCCAACGACGCGTTCGTGGGGGCCGACGCCGACGGCAACGTGTGTGAGTGGAACGCGGCCGCCACCCGGATGTTCGGCTGGGCCCGTGACGAGATCATGGGCCGCTCGGTGGTGGACACGCTGGTGCCGCCCGACCGGCGTGACCGCTACGCCTTCGGGCAGGCCGACTGGGAGGCCACGCTGGCCACGGGCCAGGCCCTGCCCGAGCGCTGGGAGATGCACGGCCTGCACCGCGACGGCCACGTCTTCCCGGTCGAGATGTCGTTGGTCGCCGGGGTGGACGCCGCCGGCGGCTACATCCGGGCGTTCATCCGGGACATCTCCGACCGTCGGGCCCACGAGCGCCGTCTCGCCGAGCAGGCCGTCACCGACGCCCTCACCGGCCTGCCCGACCGCTCCGTCCTGCTCGAGCGCCTGGCCGAGGCCATCAACGCCCTCGAAGACGGGTGCGTCGGGGTGCTGTTCGTCGACGTCGACCGCTTCAAGTCGGTGAACGACGAGCTGGGCCACGACGCCGGCGACCAGGTGCTCACCGCGGTCGCCCACCGCCTGCGCGGCGCCGTGCGCCCGTCGGACACCGTCGCCCGCCTGGGCGGCGACGAGTTCGCGGTCATCTGTGTCGGTCTGGTCGACGGCGATGCCGCCCGGGTGGTGGCCCAGCGCGTCCTGGCCGCCCTCGAGGCGCCCGTCCCGCTCGGCCGGCACCAGCACCGGGTGGCGGTCAGCGTGGGCGTCGCCACGGTCACCGATCGCTCGATCGCCGCCGACTCGGTCCTGCACGAGGCGGACCAGGCCATGTACCAGGCCAAGAAGGCCGGGGGCTGCCGCTTCGCCGTCGCCCTCGACTGAGGCGTCTCAGGCCGCCCGGGGCGGTCGCTGCCCGTGGTCGGGCTCGTCCCGCAACTCGCCCAGCCGGTGCTCCCAGCCCTGGGCTCGGCGCAGCCACGCCAGCGCCGCGGCGGTGTACGGCCCGACTACGGTGACCGATGTGTACCGGTCCGCATCTGACATACCGATCAGTATTTCAGATGCTGGCGAGTGTGGCAAGGGGCTTCGGTGTCCGTCGAACCGCTGACGGCCGAGAAGCGCCGCGAGCTCACCCGGCGCCACCTCCTCGACGCCGCGGCGTCGGAGTTCGCCCGCCACGGCTTCCACGGCGCCAGCCTCGACGCGGTGGCCGCCGCCGCCGGGTTCACCAAGGGCGCGGTGTACTCCAACTTCGACAGCAAGGCCGACCTGTTCCTGGCCGTCATCGACGACCGCATGGAGCGCCAGGCCGACCTCCTGGCCGACCAGATCGAGTCGGCGGGCTCGTCGGCCGTCCACCTGTCCCAGATGCAGGAGACCGTGGCCGGCCTGCGGGTGGGTGACGAGTGGATCGCCCTTCGGCTGGAGTTCCTGCTCTACGCCGCCCGCAACCCCGAGGCCCAGGAGAGGCTGGCCGACCTCCAGCGCCGCCAACGGGCGTCGGTCGAGGCGTTGATCGCCCACGAGTACGAGCGGCGGGGCGCCACGCCGTCGTGGCCGATCCCGCTGCTGGCCCAGGTCTCGCTGGCCATCTTCGACGGGCTGGACCTCGAGCGCCTGATCGACCCGGACGCGGTCTCCGAGGAGACCGAGACGGCCGTCCTCGAGTTCCTGTACGCGACGGTCGGCGTCCCCGAACCGACGGACTAGCCGGCCCACCTCGACTGGCCGAAGCGGTAGCCCACGGAGCGGACGGTCTGGATCAGGTTGGCGTGCTCCTCGCCGAGCTTGGCCCGGAGCCGCCGGACGTGGACGTCGACGGTGCGGGCGCCGCCGTAGTACTCGTAGCCCCAGACCCGGCTGAGCAGGGTCTCGCGGGTGAAGACCTTGCCCGGGTGCTGGGCCAGGAACTTCAGCAGCTCGTACTCCATGTACGTGAGGTCCAGGGGGCGGCCGGCGATCAGGGCCTGGTAGGTCTCCAGGTTGAGGACCAGCGGCTCGTACTCCACCAGCTCGGCCTGGACGCCGCCGCCCGAGCGCCAGAACTGGTGGCGCAGGCGGGCCTCCAGCTCCCGGGGGTGGAAGGGCGACAGGCAGAAGTCGTCGTAGAGGTCCTCGCGCAGCTCCAGCTCGCCGAGCTGGGCGCCGGAGATCAGCAGCAGGACGGGCGACACCGGCGCGTCCTTGCGCCGCAGGGCCCGGCAGAGGGCGAAGGCGCCCTCGGGATCCTGGTCGGCGCAGATGACGGCGCCACCCCAGCCGGTGTCGGGCTCGTTGCGGTTGGCCGACACCTCGTCGCCGACGGCCTTCCAGATGAACCCCGACAGGTCGAGGGTCTGGACCAGATCGGCGGGCGGCGGGTCGGGGAAGACCAGGACCGTCGCCGTGGCGGCGGCGGTCTCCGCAGCGCTCGGTGTCATCAGCTCTTCGCCTGACGGCTCATCGCCATCAGCCTGTCACCCTCACCAGACCGGGAGGTAACGCTGCAGCTCGAACGGGGAGACCTGGGCCTTGTAGGCGGCCCACTCGTTGCGCTTGTTGCGCAGGAACCAGTCGTGCACGTGCTCGCCCAGCGCCTCGGCCACGAGGTCGGAGTGCTCCATGGCGTCGAGGGCTTCGGCCAGGGACTGGGGCAGGGGGTGGAGCCCCTCGGCGGCCCGCTCCTCGTGGGTCAGCTCGAAGATGTTGCCCTGCTGCGGCGAGGGCAGGTCGTAGCCCTCCTCGACCCCCTTCATGCCGGCGGCCAGGATCACCGAGTAGGCCAGGTAGGGGTTGCAGGCGGGGTCCGGCGAGCGGTACTCGATACGGGTCGACGACTCCTTGCCCCGCTTCACGACGGGGACCCGGACGAGGGCCGACTGGTTGTTGCGGCCCCACGACACGAAGACCGGCGCCTCGAAGACGGTCTGGCTGCCCGTGCCACGTGCCCTGGACCAGGCGCTTGTAGGAGTTCACCAGCTGGTTGGTGATGGCGGTGATCTCGGGGGCGTGGTGCAGGAGGCCGGCGATGAAGTGCCGGGCCACCTTCGACAGACCCAGCTCGTCGCCGGCGTCATGGAAGGCGTTGACGTCGCCCTCGAACAGCGACAGGTGGGTGTGCATGCCCGAGCCCTGGACGCCCTCCAGCGGCTTCGGCATGAACGTGGCGAAGACCCCTCGCTCCAGGGCGATCTCCCGCACGACGAGGCGGGCCGTCATGATGCTGTCGGCCATCGACAGGGCGTCGTCGTAGCGCAGGTCGATCTCGTGCTGGCTGGGACTGTCCTCGTGGAAGCTGTACTCCACGGGGATGCTCATGGCCTCCAGCGTGTGGATGGTCCGCTTGCGCAGGTCCGAGGCGACGTCGGCGGTGGTCAGGTCGAAGTAGGAGCCGCTGTCCAGCGGGACCAGCGGGCTGTTGGGGTCGCCGTCGGCGAAGTAGAAGAACTCCAGCTCGGGCGCGCAGAAGAACGAGAAGCCCCGCTCGCGGGCCCGCTCCAGGTTGCGGCGCAGGATGCCCCGGGGATCGCCGTCGAAGGGGTTGCCCTCCAGGTCCTCGATGTCGCAGAACATGCGGGCCGAGTTGTCGTCGGCCATCGACCACGGCAGCAGCTCGAACGTGTTGGCGTCGGGCCGGGCCAGGACGTCGGACTCCTGGAGGCGGGAGAACCCGTTGATGGCCGACCCGTCGAAGTGCATGCCCTCGGCGAAGGCGGTCTCCAGCTCGGCGGGGCTGATGGCGAAGCTCTTGAGCTGGCCCAGCACGTCGGTGAACCAGAGCCAGATCAGTCGGACGCCGCGCTCCTCGACGGTGCGCAGCACGTACTCCTGCTGTCGCTCCATCAACCCATGATGACGGCTCTGGGCGTGCTGTGGCGAGCTTCCCGTGGTCGTTCACATGGCGTTCACATTTGTGCAACCGCTCCGAAATGGGCGACGGTGATCCTGTCGACACCGGCCGACGGGCGTTCCCGACCGGCTTCCTGCAACGAGAGGTGAGCGTGACCTACAGGGCTGAGTACATCTGGATCGACGGCACGGAACCCACTGCCGAGATCCGGTCCAAGACCAAGATCATCCCCGACGGCGGCGAGGTCGGCATCTGGGGCTTCGACGGCTCCTCCACCAACCAGGCCACGGGCGACAACTCCGACGTCGTCCTCCAGCCCGTCTTCCAGCTGCCCGGACCCGATCCGGGGCGGCGACAACATCCTGGTGATGTGCGAGACGCTGCTGACGGCGGACCTCTCGCCCCACCCGACCAACACCCGTGCCGTGGCCCGCGCCGCGCTGGACAAGTACGGGGACCAGGAGCCGCTGTTCGGCCTCGAGCAGGAGTACACGATGCTCGACCCGGCCTCCAGCTGGCCCTTCGGCTTCCCGAGCCACGGCTTCCCCGGCCCCCAGGGCCCGTACTACTGCGGCGTCGGCGCCGTGAAGATCGCCGGCCGGGACATCGTCGAGGAGCACACCACCCTGTGCATCGAGGCGGGCCTGATCATCTCCGGCACCAACGCCGAGGTCATGCCCGGCCAGTGGGAGTTCCAGATCGGCCCGGCCGACACCGTCGCCGTGGGCGACCACCTGTGGATGGCCCGCTACCTGCTCTACCGCGTGGGTGAGGAGCACAACGTCGAGATCTCGATCGAGGCCAAGCCCATGAAGGGCGACTGGAACGGCGCCGGGATGCACACCAACTTCTCGACGAAGGCGATGCGCGAGAACTACGACGCCATCACCGCCGCCTGCGAGGCCCTCGGCCAGCTCGGCAAGCCCGAGGAGCACCTCACGGGCTACGGCGTGGGCATCGAGGACCGCCTCACCGGCGAGCACGAGACCCAGCGCTTCGACCAGTACAGCTACGGCGTGTCCGACCGGGGTGCCTCGGTCCGCATCCCGTGGCAGGTGGCCAAGGAGGGCAAGGGCTACATCGAGGACCGTCGGCCCAACGCCAACGCCGATCCCTACGTGGTCGCCACCCTCATGACCAACACCGTCTGCGAGGCCCTCGTCTGAAACCGCTTGGAGGAAATAGCCCACCGGATCGGTGGGCTATTTCCTCCAAGGATCAGGTCCAGTGGGCCGTCAGCTCGTCGACCAGGTGGTCGAACGAGTCGGCGGCGAAGAGCACGGGCTGGTAGTGGGTGATGTCGTACTCCAGCCGGCCCATGCGCTCGAGGTCCCAGGCCTGGATGTCGGCCTCCCGGAAGACCTCGATCTCGGCGTAGGACGACAGCAGGCCGGCGCCCCACGCCTTCAGCTCGTCGCTGTGCTCGCCGCCGCCTTCGCCGGGCTGCCACAGGACGCCGAACTCGACGGTGAACCAGAAGACCTTGCTGAACCTTTCCAGCTCCTCGTCGGTTCGGCACCGCAGCGAGGCCCGGCCCGCGAGCTCGTAGAGGTCGGCCAGGACGGGGTCGGCCAGCATCGTGGCGTGGCCGATGACCTCGTGGAGGACGTCGGGCTCGGGGGTGTAGAAGGGCACCGAGTGGTGGCGGATGTACTGCGTCGCCAGGAACGTCCGGTCGGCCAGCGCACCGTAGAACTCGCGGGTCGGGACCAGGCCGGGCACGGGCCGGATGCGGAAGCCGGTGAGGTCAGCCAGGCGCTCGTCCACCTCCCGTAGCTGCGGCACCCGGTCGGTGGGCAGGTCCAAGCGGCGGCCGGCGTCGACGACCTCACGGCAGGCCAGCCGCTGGTGCTTCTCGGCCAGCTCGGCGGACACCACGCGCCAGACCTCGTCCTCGTCGGCCGTGTAGTGGACGTCGGGGATGGGGGCGCCCGGCACGTAGGAGGCGCCGACCTGGGCGATGTGGGCACGCCGCTCGCGGTAGGCGGGGTCGCTGAACCCCGGATGGTCGGCCGGGAGCTCGAAGGTCGGGGGGGCGGTTGCCGTCACTCGCCGTCCCCCCTAGAGGTTGCCCCGTCGGGCCTGCTCGGCCTCGATGGAGGTGAAGAGAGCCTTGAAGTTGCCCTCCCCGAAGCCCTTGGCGCCCTCGCGCTGGATGATCTCCATGAAGACGGTGGGCCGGCTGGCCACGGGCTCGGTGAAGATCTGGAGCAGGTAGCCGCCGTGGTCCCGGTCGACCAGGATCCCGAGCTGGGCCAACTGCTCCCACGGGAGGTCGGCGCCCAGGCCCGCCAGACGCTCGGGCGCCTCGTCGTAGTAGCCGTCCGGCACCCGCATGAAGCGCACGCCGCGCCGGCGCAGGTCGGTCACCGTGGCGACGATGTCGTCGGTGGCCATGGCCACGTGCTGGACACCCGCGTTGCCGTAGTAGTCGAGGAACTCCTCGATCTGGCTCTTCTTGCGACCGTCGGCGGGCTCGTTGATGGGCTGGACGACCTTGCCGTGGTTCCACACGACGGTCGAGCGCAGCGCCGAGAACTCGGTGGAGATGGCCTCCTCGCCGAACGACTGGAGCACACCGAAGCCGAAGACGTCCCGGTACCAGTCCACCCAGCTGTCGAGGCTGCCCTGTTCGACGTTGGCCACGACGTGGTCCCAGCCCCGCAGTCCGGCGTCGCTGCCGTCACCGATGGGGAAGTCGATGGCGTCGTAGCCGAGCTCGTCCTCGACCAGGGAGTGCACCGTGTCGCCGTAGGCCTGGACCGTCGGGCGGGGCCCGCCGAGGACGGGGACCGCGCCGCGGGCGACCAGCCGGTCGAAGGCGGTGGTGGCGTCGTCGACCCGGTAGGCCACGTCCTTCACCCCGTCACCGTGGGCGTGCACGTGGCGGGCGACCGGTGAGCTGTCGTCCAGCGCCGAGGTGACCACGAAGGTCAGGTCGCCCTGGCGCAGCACGTAGGACTGGCGGTCGGCGCTTCCGTTCTCGGGCCCGGCGTAGCCGACGACGGTGAATCCGAAGGCCGAGGCCCAGAACTGGGCGGCGTGGCGGGCGTTGCCCACCCACCACTCGAGGTGGCTGAAGGCCAGGAGGTCCGGCGCCGGGGTGCTCGTCGTGGAGGCGGGTTGGACGGTGGTGGTCACAGCCATGTCAGCAATTGGACGCCTTTCGCGGCAGACCGTCAACAGGTGCCGACTTGACTGGACAATCTGCACAGAATGGACCACCATCCAGGGCGATGATTGGTCAACCTGCGGAGATCGACGCCACCGACGGTCGGCTGCTCGCCCTGCTGCACGAGGAGCCCCGCCTGAGCGTCATGGAGCTCGCCCGCCGCGCCGGCGTGGCGAGGGGCACCGCGCAGGCCCGCCTCGACCGCCTCCAGGCGCGCGGCGTGGTCCGCAGCTTCGGCCCCGAGGTCGATCCGGCCAGCCTCGGCTACCCGGTCCTGGCCTTCACGACCCTCGAGATCGTCCAGGCCGGCGTCGAGGAGCTGGTCGGCCACCTCGCCGGCATCCCCGAGGTCCTGGAGGTCCACACCATCACGGGCCCCGGTGACCTGCTGTGCCGGATCGTGGCCCGCTCCAACGACCACCTCCAGGACGTCATCGCCGCCGTGCTCGCCGGCCCGTCCATCAACCGGGCCAGCACCCACATCGCCCTCAGCACCCCGGTGCTGCACCGCACCGCACCGCTGGTCGCTGCCGCGGCGGCCGGCTGATCTCACCGGACCCTCCGCCGTTCTCAGGAGGTTCTCAGCAACGTCTGCTCCGCTGATGGCCATGACCAGCCGTCTCCGCGTCGTCGCCGCTGGGCTCGTGGCTGTCGGCGCCGTCGCCATCCGCCCGGGCACCGCGTTCGGTCTCCTGCTCGGCGGGATCCTGTTCGTGCCCCTGGAGCGACACCTCCCCATCCGACGGGGGTGGCGCACCGACGTCGTCCACTTCCTCGCCAGCGGGGTGCTCGGGACGGCCCTCTCCTACCTCGTCGCCGTCGCTCTCGTCATCACGCCCGTCGTCCTGATTCGGCGGTTCACCCTCGGATGGTGGGTGTCGCTTCCCACCCCACTGACCGTGACGATCGTGCTCGTCGTGGGCTTCGTCGGCGGCTACTGGGGCCACCGGATGATGCACGCCCATCCGTGGCTGTGGCGGATCCACGCGGTCCACCACTCGAGCACCCGACTCGACTGGCTGGCGGCGGCCCGCCTGCACCCCTTGGACACCGCGCTGACGTCGGCACCGGCCATCGCCGTCCTGTTCGCCCTCGGCGCCGGCCCCGGCGAGATCGGCGGCTTCGCGGTGGTGATCACCGTGCTCGCCGTCTTCCAGCACGCCGATGTCCGCTGGCGTCTGCGGCCCGTGCGCTGGGTCCTGCCCACGCCGCTCTGGCACCACTGGCACCACGCCGACGACCCGCGGTCGGTGGACCGCAACTTCGGGCTTCCCGTCCTGGACCTCGTCTTCGGGACGGCCTTCGTGGCCGACGACTTCCCCGAGCGCTACGGGACCTCGACCCCGGTCCCCGCCGAGGGCTACCTGGCCCAACTGGGTTCCCCGTTCCGGGCGCCGGTCCCCGTCGACCTGGGGGCGAGCGGCGCGTAGGGTCCGCGGGATGGAGGAACGCACGCCAGCCGAAGTCGTCTCGTACGCGCAGGAGGAGGACGTCGAGATCGTCGACTTCCGGTTCTGCGACCTGCCCGGACTGATGCAGCACTTCTCGGTCCCGCTGCACGAGTTCTCCGAGGAGAGCTTCGACGAGGGCCACGGCTTCGACGGATCGTCGGTGCGGGGCTTCCAGGAGATCCAGGAGTCGGACATGATCCTCCGACCCGACCCCAACACGGCCTACCTCGACCCGTTCACGGCCCGGCGCACGCTCAACATCAACTGCTTCGTGCACGACCCGATCACGGGCGAGCAGTACAGCCGGGACCCCCGCTACGTGGCCCAGAAGGCCGAAGAGCACCTGATCTCCACCGGTGTGGCCGACACCTGCTACATCGGGCCGGAGGCCGAGTTCTTCGTCTTCGACGACGTGCGCTTCGGCCAGAACCAGCACTCGGCCATGTACTCGGTGGAGTCGGTCGAGGCGTCGTGGAACACGTCCCGGGACGAACAGCCCAACCTCGGCTACAAGCCCCGCTACAAGGAGGGCTACTTCCCGGTCCCGCCCATGGACCACTACCAGGACCTTCGGTCGGAGATGACCATGGTCCTCGAGGAGCTGGGCATCCCGGTCGAGGTGCAGCACCACGAGGTCGGCACCGCCGGCCAGGCCGAGATCGACATCCGCTTCGACTCGCTGGCGACGATGGCCGACAAGCTGATGCTCTTCAAGTACGTGGTGAAGAACGTCGCCCGCCAGGCCGGCAAGACGGCGACGTTCATGCCGAAGCCGATCTTCGAGGACAACGGCTCGGGCATGCACGTGCACCAGTCCCTCTGGAAGGGCGGCGAGCCGCTGTTCTTCGACGAGGCCGGCTACGCCGGGCTGTCGGACCTGGCCCGCTGGTACATCGGCGGGCTCCTGGCCCACGCCTCTGCGGTGTGCGCCTTCAGCAACCCGACCACCAACAGCTACAAGCGCCTGGTCCCCGGCTACGAGGCTCCGGTCAACCTCGTCTACTCGCAGCGCAACCGCTCGGCGTCGGTCCGCATCCCGCTCTACTCGAAGAGCCCGAAGGCCAAGCGCCTCGAGTTCCGCTGCCCCGACCCGTCGGCCAACCCGTACCTGGCCTTCTCGGCCATGCTCCTGGCCGGCCTCGACGGCATCGCCAACCGCACCGAGCCACCCGACCCCGTCGACCGCGACCTCTACGACCTGCCCCCCGAGGAGCTCCGTGAGGTGCCCCAGGTGCCGGCGTCCCTGGAGGCCGCCCTCGACGCTCTCGAGGACGACCGGGACTTCCTGCGCTCAGGCGACGTGTTCACCGACGACCTGATCGACACGTGGGTCGCCTACAAGCGGGAGGCCGAGGTCGACGCCCTGCGGCTGCGCCCCCACCCCTGGGAGTTCCACCTCTACTACGACATCTGACTTCCGTTGGGGCCGTAGAGCCGGGCGACGTCGGGGGAGTCGAGCCACTTGGAGTAGGTGGGCGACTTCGGCCAACCGTCGGGTGAATCCTGCCATTCCTCCTGGCGGCCCCAGGGCAGGATGTCGACCAACGCGAAGGTGTAGCTGAGCTGTTCGGTGCCGCGGCCGTCGGTGTGCCACGTGCGGTAGACCTTGTCGCCGTCGCGAAGGAACACGTTCATCGCGAAGCCCGCACCAGGCGGCGCGCCGACGTCGGCGCCGAACGAGCTCTCCGACGACGAGTACCAGTCCATCGTGTTGCCGACCTTGGCCTTGTAGGCCAGCGCTTCGTCGATGGGCCCGTTGGTGACGATGACGAAGCGGGCGTCGTAGTTGTCGAGGGCGCCCAGCCGGACGTACTGCGACGTCAGCGATGTACAGCCGCCGCACTGCCACTCCTCGTCATCGAACCACATGTGGTTGTAGACGATGAGTTGGGAGCGCCCGTCGAAGACGTCGACCAGTCGGATGGGGCCGTCGGGACCGATCAGCGTGTAGTCGGGGAGCTCGACCATCGGCAGTCTGCGGCGTTGTGCCGCGATGGCGTCGAGCTCACGGGTGGCGGCCTTCTCCCGGACACGCAGATCGTCGAGGGCGGCCTGCCAAGTCTGGCGGTCGACGACTGGAGGTAGGGCGGTGGCGGTCTGCTCGGTCACGGTTCCTCCCGGGCTCGGTGGATCTGCTCTGTCGTGTTGGACCAGTGACGGTTGCGAAAATCATCGCGCTCGGGTCCCCAATCGGTCCCGGTCGCACAGCTCGTCCCAGGTCACCGGCGGACCGGGTACCGCAGATGGAGAGCACGCTGGCCCGGGACGACGATCGGGTCCTCGAGCAGCAGGTGCCCGTCCTGCGGCTTCCCGAAGTACGAGATGCCCTCGCCGAAGAGCACCGGGACCAGGCTGATGCACACCTCGTCGACCAGGCCGAGGTCGAGGGCCTGCTGCGTCACGTTCGCGCTGGCGATCACGACGTTCTGGTCGCCGGCGATCTGCTTCGCTCGGTCGATGGCGGCTTCGACACCGTCGACGAACGTCGTCGTCGGCCACCGCTCGGCGGCGTCGTCCGGCGGTTGGTGTGTGACCACGACGACCGGGGCGCCGACGGGGTGCTTGTCGCCCCAGCCGTCGGCGATGTCGAACAGGCGCCGGCCGGACACCAGCGCTCCGGTGTCCTCGGTCAGCTCCCGCAGGGCGTCGGCGCTGGCGTCGTCGACGTCGAAGGTGACCTCGTCGTTGGGGTTCGGCACGCTCACGTCGCCGGCGGCGTACCAGTCGAACAGCTCGGCCGGCTGGTCATCCGGCTGGGCGATGAAGCCGTCCAACGACATCGTCATGTGGGTGAAGACCTTGCTCATCGCAGGCTCCTCTGGTTGTCGATCAGCCCATTGTTGGACTCCCTGGCACCCGCGAAGTCATCGTCCGACGGCGACGCGGACCAAGCGTTCAGCTGCATCGCCGTTCGCCGTTCCGGACCGTTCACCGCTCGTCCCTTTGCATCGCGGCGATGCTCCTACGTGGAGGGTCCAACCGAGGCTCGATGACCCGCTGCCCCGTGTCGCCCGTTGTTCCTGGTGCTCGTCGCCGCGATCGAGTCGCCGTGCCTCCTGCTTCGGCAGGCGGTGAGCCGAAGCCACCCGACCTCCGCGGCCACCCGCGATCAGCTCCCGGACTCCACGGACCTTCTTCGGCGCACCGGCGGGCGGGGCCGAGTACCTCGCCACCGTGATCCGCCAGCTCGAGTCGACCTCCCGCAACACCGCCGTCGTCTCGGCCGGTGACCTGATCGGGGCCAGCCCGCTTTTGTCGGCCCTGTTCCACGACGAGCCCACGATCGAGGCGATGAACCGCATCGGCCTCGACCTGAACGCCGTCGGCAACCACGAGTTCGACGAGGGCGCCGACGAGCTGCTCCGCATGCAGCGCGGCCGGTGCCACCCCGTCGACGGGTGCCAGGACGGCGACGGCTTCCGCGGGGCGAGCTTCCGCTTCCTGGCCGCCAACGTGGTGAACGAGGACAACGGGCGGACCCTCTTCCCGCCGTACCGGATCCAGAACTTCCACGGCACGAAGGTCGCCTTCGTGGGCATGACCCTCGAGGGCACGCCGGCCATCGTCACGCCGTCGGGCGTCGCCGGGCTGGACTTCCTGGACGAGGCGGACACCGTGAACGCCCTCGTGCCCCGGCTCCGGCGCCAGGGCGCCCAGGCGATCGTGGTCCTGCTCCACGAGGGCGGCCTGACCACGGGTGGCCTGAACGACTGCCCGGGCGTCAGCGGCCCGATCGTGGACATCGTCGCCCGGCTGGACGACGAGATCGACTACGTGGTCTCCGGTCACACCCACCGGGCGTACAACTGCGCCCTGCCCAACGCCGCCGGCCGCCCGATCCAGGTGACCAGTGCGTCGTCCTTCGGCCGGGCCGTGACGGACATCCAGCTCCGCCTCGACCGCCGCACCGGTGAGGTGCTGTCGACGCAGGCCGAGAACCTGGCGGTCCGCCGCGACGTCGCCCCCGCCGCCGACATCACCGAGCTCATCGCCGAGTACGACGCCATCGCGGCGCCGCTCCGCGACCGGGTCATCGGACAGATCACGGCGAGCATCACCAAGACGGCCGACGACTCTGGCGAGAACCCGGCCGGCAACCTCATCGCCGACGCCCAGTTCGCCGCCACCGAGGCCGCCGGCTTCGGCGACGCTGAGGTGGCCTTCATGAACCCCGGGGGCGTCCGCGACCCCGGCTTCGTGTTCGACGACCCGCCAGGGTCGGGCGGCGCGGTGACCTACGGCGAGGCGTTCACCGTCCAGCCGTTCGGCAACAGCCTCGTCACGATGACCCTGACCGGCGCGCAGATCCTGGAGCTGCTCAAGCAGCAGTGGTGCGGTGGCCCGGCGGGCCGCATCCTCCTGCCCTCGGCGGGGTTCCACTACACGTGGGACCAGTCCGATGACCCGTGCGTCGGGGACGGCCGGGTCGTCACCGGCAGCGTCACGCTGAACGGTGCCCCGCTGGTCGAGGCCCAGTCCTACCGGGTGACGGTGAACAGCTTCCTGGCCGAGGGTGGCGACAGCTTCCCGATCCTGACCCAGGGCACCAACCGTCTGGGTGGCGCCGTGGACCTCGATGCGCTCGAGGACTACTTCGTCGCCGCTCCCGGGCAGACCCTGTCACCGCCGGCCCTGGACCGCATCGACGTGCAGGCCTGACCGAGGTCGGCACCGCGCGGTCCAGGCCGCGCGGTGCCGACCACCGGCGGTCCGCCCGCTGCCCCTGAGGCAGGCTGGAGCATGGCCGTCGTGCTCCACCACATCGTCGTCGATGCTCAGGACCTCGGGGCCCAGGCCCGGTTCTGGGCTGCCGTGCTCGACTGGGAGATCGTCTCCGAGAAGGAGCGGGAGGTGATCATCGGCTCGTCGGCCGCTGCGTCGTGGGGGATCTGCTTCATGCCGGTCGACGACCCCAAGCAGGTGAAGAACCGGCTCCACTTCGACCTGAACCCCCATCCGGGGACCACGGCGGAGGAGGTCGAGCGGATCCTCGCCCTCGGGGCCCGACGGGTCGACGTGGGCCAGGACGGCACCGAGTCGTGGACGGTGCTGGCCGACCCCGAGGGCAACGAGTTCTGCGTCGTTCGACCGAAGGCCGACCTGGTGGGCTGACCGGCTGGGTCAGGCGGCCGCCGCTCGAAGCATGGCGGCGGTGTGGCGGGCGTCGTAGGGCTGCGTGACGCCCGGGACGATCACGATGTCACCCTCGATGTTGTCGGTGCGCAGGGGGAGGATCTCCTGGTAGGCGGGCGAGGCGTACCAGGCCTGGATGGCCTCGACGTCGGGGAACTCGACGATGACGATGGTCCCGGGCCACTCGCCCTCGATGACCTGGACCTCGGCGCCGTGGACGAGGAAGCGGCCCCCGAAGGGGTCCATGGTGTCCTGGATGCGCTCGATGTAGTCGAGCACCTCGTCGTTGATGGTCGGTGTGCGGAGATGGGCGATGGCGTAGGCGGGCATGGGTCCACGATGGACCCACCAGGTCATCGAGGCGACTACCTCTCGGGTAGCCCCCCCGAGGACTGCCAGGGTCAGCGGATCGAGCGGGCGGCCTCCACGATCGTGCGGGCGTAGAACGCCGCGCCTTCGGGCGTGGGGTGCACGCCGTCGCCGTCGAGGATGTTCCCGTCGGCCGACACGCTGTACCAGTCGGCGATGGCGAGGTGCTCGACCCCCCGCAGGGAGCTGACGGTGGCGTTGGACTCGCCCTCCCAGGGCTGGGGCACCCGGGTGTTGACCACGACCACCTGGTCGACGTCCTTGACGAGGTCGACGAGCCGATCGGCCTGGTCGGCGGTGAAGGGCCCGTTGGTGCCGAGGTGGATGATCACCCCCTCGAAGCGGTCGAGGTCGCCGCGGTCCAGGTACCCCTGGAGGATGTCGAGGCCCTCGTCGACCTGGCGGGACACGGCGGCGTCGACGGCGATGGAACCGCCGCTGGCGAAGGTCAGGGCGTCGCGGGCGCCGAGCATCACCGAGTCGCCGATGGCCAGCATCGGGCCGAGCGGGGGGAGCGCCGTGGTGGTCGTCGGGCCGCCGCCGGGCCGGGTCGTCGGGGGCCGCGTGGTGCGGGGGGCCGACACCGGCGGCAGGTCGGGGGTGACCCGGGTCGGCCCGTTGGCCAGCAGGCTCGGCACCTCCGCCTCGCGCCCGACGAACAGGGCCCCACCCAGGAAGAGGAGGGCGACGCCGGCGGCCGCCAGCAGCCGCCGGTGGCCGACCGTCGAGCGGGCCTCCCACCAGCGGTGGACCTGGCCGGTGCGGAAGGGCTTTTCGATGTACCGCCACGACAGCTCGGCCAGCACGGCGATGATCGCCAGCTGGAACACCAGCGACAGGCCGGCCCGGAGGTCGCCCGACTCGGGTGAGGTGAGGACGAGCACCGGCCAGTGCCAGAGGTACAGCGCGTACGAGCGGGTCCCGATCCACAGCAGCGGCGTCCACGCCAACGCCTCGCTGAGGCGGCTGGCCGGGTGGACGGCGACGGCGACGGCGACGGCGGCCAACATCGACGCGAACAGGAACCCGCCGCCCTGGAACAGGAAGGTGGAGTCCTCGCCGAGCAGCAGCATGAAGAGGACGAGCCCGGCCAGTGAGCCCCAGCCCAGGGCGTTGACGGTCGACCGCTGCCGGCGCCCGAGGTCGGATCGGATCTCTCCGAGGGGCCACACCGCGGCCAGCGCCACGCCGATGAAGAGTCCGGCGGCCCGGGTGTCGGTGCCGTAGTAGACGCGGGAGGGGTTGGCCGGGTCGTAGAGCACGGCCATGAGCACGGTCGACGCCACGGCGCCGGCGGTCGCGACCGACGCGATCGGGGGCCGCGCCCGGCGGGCCGTGAACAGGACCGCCATCAGGATCGGGAAGATGATGTAGAACTGCTCCTCGACGGCCAGCGACCACAGGTGTCGCAACAGCGGGGGCCGGCCGAAGGTGTCGAAGTAGCTGTCGTCGTCCACGATCAGCCACCAGTTGGACACGTAGGCCAGCGCCGCCAAGACGTCGCCGAACAGCCCGTCCTCCACGTCCTTGGCGAACGTGACCGCCGAGATGGAGACCGTCAGGAGCAGCGCGTAGAGCGCCGGGAGCAGGCGCCGGGCGCGCCGGCCCCAGAAGGCCACGAACGAGACGGTCCCCGAGCGGCGGTGCTCGGCCAGGACGAGGGTCGTGATCAGGTAGCCGGAGATGACGAAGAAGACGTCGACGCCGAGGAAGCCGGCGGGCAGCCAGTCCGGCTCGGCGTGGTAGACGATGACCGCGATGACCGCGAACGCCCGGAGCCCGTCGATCCCAGGCTGGTACCGGACACGCTCCTCGTGCCGCCGAGCGATCGTGATGGCCTGCGTCGGCCGTCCCCCTTGTCGCGGACCAGGTCGGCGCCCTGAGGCTAGGGGGCTGCCCCCGCTCGGCCTACACAGGCGGGATGTCGGCGTCGAGGGGCAACGTGTAGTCGCCCCGATCTCCGGGAGGACCTGGCCCCGTACCTGGGATGATGGGGGCGTGGCCTACGACGAGGGGCTGGCCGAGCGGGTGCATGCGATCCTGGGCGACGACCCCGGGATCGACCACCGCAAGATGTTCGGGGGCATCGCTTTCATGCTCGACGGGAACATGGCCGTCGGCATCGTCGGCGAGGACCTGATGGTCCGCGTCGGCCCCGACGCGTGGGCCGACGCGCTCGGCCAGCCGGGGGCCCGGGAGATGGACTTCACCGGTCGTTCTCTGAAGGGGTTCGTCTACGTCGACGAAGAGGGCACGGCGGAGGACCACGACCTCCGAGCCTGGGTCCAGCGGGGCCTGGCCTTCGCCGGCTCCCTCCCGCCCAAGTAGGAATCCTCGTTCTGGTGGCAGCGACGTGTTGTCAGCGACACAGGGCTGCCACCAGAACGGCGGGTTGGACCTCAGCGGAGGGCGGCCTCCGCCGTGCGCTTGAAGCCCTGGTTCTCGGTGGTGATCGCCTTGCGGAGCTGACCGGCGACCAGGCGGCCGAGGATCGGGGCCATCGGGCCGGACACGTCGAGCGTCAGCGTGTTGGTGCAGCGGGACTCGTCGCCCTCGAGGTGGTGGCCGCCCTCCATCCGCATGCCCAGCGTCCGCGTCGCCCAGGCGAAGGTGCGGCCCGGCTCGAAGGCGGTGACGGTCCAGACGGTCGACCGCTGGCGGGGCTGCTTGATGCGGGCCTGGCTGCCGATGCCGAGCGGACCGTCGTCGAGCCGCTCGACCGACGTGATGGTCGGGGTGCTGTCGGGCCACCGCTCGACGTCGACGGTCAGGTCCCACACGGTCGACACGGGGGCGGCGATCTCCAGGCGGTCCTCGAGGTGCATGCTTGCGACTGTACCAAATGGTACAGTCGCTGTCGATGGCGGCCCGGGACGACCTGCTGGCGCGGATCGTGGACGACGTGGCGGCCCACGGGATCGGGGACCGCAGCCTGCGCCAGCTGGCCGAGGCGGTGGGCTCCAGCCACCGGATGCTCCACTACCACTTCGGGTCCCGGGCGGGCCTGGTGGCGGCGATCGTGGACGAGGTCGAAGCCCGCCAGCGCGGCGCGCTGGCCCAGGCCGTGGCCGACGCCGGGCCGGACACCCACCCGGAGGAGCTGATCCTCGGCCTGTGGCGCCAGGTGTCGAGCGAGGAGCTCCGGCCGTTCGTGCGCCTGTTCTTCGAGGCCCTCTCCGTCGTGGGCCGTGACGCCGACGACCACCTGACGGCCACCTGGCTGGAGCAGGTCGACGACGTGGCCGCCGCGCTGGGTGGGCCGGTGGACGCCGTGGACCTCCGGCTGGGGGTCGCTGTCGTGCGGGGCCTGCTGGTCGACGTCGTGGCCACCGGCGACACCGGTCCGGCCACCGAGTCGATGCGCCGCTATCTGGAGCTGTGGGTCACGGCACGCGGGTGACGAGGCGGGCCACGTCGGCGCTGTCGTCCGTCACAGAGGCGACGCGGACGTTCATGGCCAGTTGACGGTGACCCGGGCCGAGGCTCGGCAACGGGGTCACCCGGACCTCGAACACCGCGCTGCGGCCGGCGGCGACGCTCGGCGTCTGGAACCCCCACTCGCCATGGACCTGCGCGGTCACGTTGGCGCTGTTCAGGAACCAGCGCACCCGCCACCCGTCGGGAACCCGCGGCTGCTGGAGGTAGAAGCTGTCGGCGGCGTCGTCGTCGTTCTGGACCGACACGGTGTAGATCGCCGTCTGTCCCCGCCGTCGGTGCATCGCGACGGTCTGGCCGTCGCCGGCGGGATGGAACACCTCGTCGCCCAGCAGCGGGCCGCCGCGGGCCCGCACGCGGACGTCGACCCAGCCGGGCGAGGTGCAGGTCCCACTGTCCTCGACGAGCCAGATGTTGTTGGCCCGGTGGGCGCCGGTCCCGGTCAACGGTCCGTCGGCCTGGAGGGCGATGACGGAGCCGTCGGCGGAGATGGACACGCCCTGCGAGAAGCCGCCCTCGGTGACCAGCCGGAACGTGCCCGGTTCCACGTCGTAGACGAACACCTCGGAGCGGAGTGACGGGTTCAGGCCGTCGATGTTGCGGGTCGAGAGAAAGGCGATGTGCTCGCCGTCAGCGGAGATGTCGGGCCGCTCGTTGGCCCGGTCCAGGACGTTGCCGCCCCACCCGAACCCCGTCGTCCGGGTGATGCGGGTCCGGATCGACGTCGTCGTGTCGTAGAGGAAGATCTCGCGGTTGGTCGCCCGCGGGTCTCCGGGACGGGAGTCGGCGTACGCCACCCGGGTGCCGTCGCCGGAGAGGGACGGGGGGCCCGGCCACGAGCTCGCACCGCTCGTGATGGGCATCGACATCCCGGTGGACTCGCTCCAGAGGCGGATGTGGGCGAAGGTGCTGCTGTCGAGGTCCTCGATGTAGGCGACGTGGGTGCCGTCGGCGTCGATGGCGACGCCGGAGTGCTCGATGCGGAAGTCCGAGGCGGTCGGGTGCGAGGTGAGCTGCGAGATGCTGTCGTCGGTGAGGTCGAGCAGGAACACCTCCCAGCTCTCGTCGGCGTTCGTGCCGACCAGGTCGACCGAGGAGGTGAAGGCGACGCTGGTCCCGTCAGCCGAGACCGCGGCCGACCCGTAGGCCCCGCTGAACCGGTGGCTCCCCGTGGTGAGCATCGTCGTGCTCGGTCCCGTGCTGTCGTGGAGGAAGAGCTCCTGGGTGTGAGGCGGGTCCGGGTTCCTCGCCGCGTAGACGACGAGGGCCCCGTCTTCCGACACCGAGGGGTTGAACCAGTCGCCGCTCGTGAGCATCTCGACGCTGTCGTCGCTGCGGTCGTAGCGGTAGGTCTCGAAGGTGCTCTCGATCGGGACCGGCCAGAACTGCACCTCCGTGCCGAAGAGCACGGTGGACCCGTCGTCCGAGAGCACCGGGCCGCGTGGTTGTGGCCAGGGGCTGTCGAGCGCGAGCTGCTCGCAGGAGGGCGTGGCCGACGCCTCGTCGGTGCCGCCGACGACCACGAGCGACGCGACGACGGCGAGGATCGCGACCCTCGCCCGCGTCCGCCGTCCCGCCACCACGGCGTGGAGACTAGGGCAGCGGATCGTCGTGCTCCGGGTGTGACCGGTGCCACCACGAAATGGCTGGACCTCCACCGGGGTTGAACACGTACGGTCGCACGTGCACGCGCCCACCCCACCCCCTGAGGAGGACGACATGCCGCCGGCGGAACCGACGTACGCCGTGTACGCGCGGGGCCTGGTCAAGCGCTACGGCGAGACCACGGCCCTGGCGGGCATCGACTTCGAGGTCCCGACCGGGACCGTCACTGCTGTGCTCGGCCCGAACGGGGCGGGCAAGACCACGGCCGTGCGCATCCTGACCACGCTGGCCGAGGCCGACGAGGGCGAGGCCACCGTGGCCGGCTTCGACGTGGCCGAGCACCCGGGCGAGGTGCGCCGCCGCATCGGCCTGGCCGCCCAGGACGCCACGGTCGACCCGCTGCTCACCGGGCGGGAGAACCTGATCATGCTGGGCGAGCTGCACCAGCTCCTACGCAAGGAGGCCGCCTCCCGCGCCGAGCGGTTGCTGGAGGAGTTCGCCCTGACCGATGCCGCCGACCGGGTGACGTCCGGCTACTCGGGCGGCATGCGCCGCCGCCTCGACCTGGCCGCGACCCTGGTGTCCGAGCCCGAGGTGCTCTTCCTCGACGAGCCCACCACCGGCCTCGATCCCCGGGCCCGCACCGAGCTGTGGTCCGTGCTCGACCAACTGGTCGACCGCGGGCACCACGCTGCTCCTCACCACCCAGTACCTGGAGGAGGCCGAGCGGCTGGCCGACGACATCATCGTCATCGACCACGGCCGGATCATCGCCCGGGGTGACGCCCGCAAGCTCAAGCGCGAGGTGGGCGGCGACCACCTCCACGTCGTGGTGGTGGACCCCGCCCGCTTCGACGAGGCCGTCCGTCTCGTCGCCGACATCAGCGGGGTCGAGCCCCGCGTCGACTCCGAGACCCGCGAGATCATGGCCCCGGTCAACCAGGGCGTGGACACGTTGCTCGAAGCGGCCGGCGACCTGAGGGCGGCGGAGATCGCCGTCGACGACATCAGCCTGCGCCAGCCGACGCTGGACGAGGTCTTCCTGACCCTGACCGGCGCTCCGCCCGACCCCGAGTCCGAGGACGAGGAGAACCGATGACCGCCACCACCGTCGCCCCGACGGCCCCCGAGCTGCAGGTGCCCCGCGGCGTGGTCCACGACACGTGGGTCATCGCCCGACGCGGCCTGATCCACATGAAGCGCCAGCCCGAGGCGCTGAGCGACGCCACGATCCAGCCGATCATGTTCGTGCTGCTGTTCGGCTTCGTGTTCGGCGGCGCCATCAGCGTGCCGGGCGACGGGGACTACCGCGAGTTCCTGATGGGCGGGATCTTCGCCCAGACCATCGTGTTCACGGCCTTCGGCGTGGCCATGTCGATCGCCAACGACTTCAAGAACCAGGCGGTGGACCGCTTCCGCTCGCTGCCGATCGCCCGGGGCGCCGTGCTCGGCGGGCACGCCGTCGCCAACCTGTTGAAGACCGTGCTGCCGATCGTGATCATGTCGCTCACGGGGCTCCTCGTGGGCTGGCGCATCAACAGCAGCCTCGTCGAGGCCCTCGGCGGGCTACCTGGTGATGCTGGCGTTCGCCTTCGCCATGATCTGGATCGGCGTGCTGCTGGGCAGCCTGGTCGGGACCCCCGAGGGGGTGACGGGCATCGCCTTCGTCGTGCTGTTCCCGATCACGTTCGTGGCCAGCACGTTCGTCCCCACCGACTCGATGCCGGCCGCGCTGCAGACGGTCGCCCAGTGGAACCCGGTGTCGACGCTCTCCGATTCCATCCGGGTGCTCTTCGACAACCCACGCTCGCCGGCCGGCCCCGGCGACCCCTGGCCGACCCACCATCCCGTGGCCTACACGCTCATCTGGGCCGTCGGCATCGTGCTCGTCTGCGCCCCGCTCGCCGTACGGGCCTACGACCGCTCGATCGCCCGATGAGCCCGTCGCGTCCAAAGGGGTTGTCACGGCGGGCGCCTACCCTGAGCTCATGACCGCCACGCTCGAAGCCGACGAGCTGGGGCCGGAGCTCGACCGCCACCGGGTGGCGTTGACCGCCCACTGCTACCGCATGCTGGGGTCGGGGTTCGAGGCCGACGACGCCGTCCAGGAGACGTTGGTCCGGGCCTGGAAGAGCTACGACCGGTTCGAGGGCCGATCGCAGATGAGCACGTGGCTGCACCGCATCGCCACGAACGTCTGCCTGACCATGCTGGAGGGCCGCCAGCGTCGGGCCCGGCCCGTCGAGCTGGGCCCGTCCTCGCCGCTGGGCGAGGCGGCGCTCGGCGCGCCACAGCCGGAGGCGTTCTGGCTGCAGCCCGTGCCCGACGGCCGGGTGGTGCCCTCCGACGGGGACCCCGCCGAGCGGGTGGCCGCCAAGGAGTCCGTGCGACTGGCGTTCGTCGCCGCCCTGCAGAACCTGCCGCCCCGGCAGCGGGCCGTGCTCATCCTCCGCGAGGTGCTGCGCTGGCCGGCCAGCGAGGTGGCCGACCTGCTGGACACCTCGGTCCCGTCGGTCAACAGCGCCCTGCAGCGGGCCCGGGCCACCCTGGCCGAGCGGGGACTGACCGAGTCGGACCCCAGCCCCGCCGTCGACGAGGCGGACCGGGAGCTGGCGGCGAAGTTCCTCGACGCCTTCGAGCGCTACGACATGGACGCCATGGTCGACCTCCTCAGCGAGGACGCCACGCTGTCCATGCCGCCGTACCCGCTGTGGCTCCAGGGTCCGGAGAACGTCATCGGCTGGATGACCGGGCCCGGCCACGGCTGCGCCGGCTCGCGCTGCGTCCCGGTCGAGGCCAACGGGACGCTGGCCTTCGGCCAGTACCGCCCCGACCCGTCGGGCGAGGGGTGGGAGCCCTGGGCCATCCAGGTGCCCGAGCTGCGCGACGGCAAGGTCGTCGCCATCAACTCGTTCCTGGACACCGACGTGCTGTTCCCCCTCTTCGGGTTGCCCGCCGACCCCGACTGATCAGTCCAGCGGCACCACCCGGACGTCGGTCCCGCCGGCATCCAGGAAGCGCAGCACCCGCCGGCCCTCGGCGGCGATGCTCGCCGTCACCCGCTTGGACAGCGTGCCGAAGGTGCGCACCACCAGCCCGTCGTCGACCGGGTGCCACACGCCCCGCCCGGTGCCGTCGACCAGCACCGCGCCCTTGATCGGCGGCGGGATCTCGACGCCCGGCCCCCCACCGAAGCGCCCCCGGTCGGCGTGGCTCAGCAGGACGTTGTCGTACTCGGGGAGGAAGCGGGTCGGCGCCGGCACGTCGGGGTCGGGTCGGGGGGCGTCGGGCAGGTCCCAGAGCTCCCGACCCGCCTCGTTGCGGAACGGCCGGAGCTGCGGGGCGAGGCGGTCCACGATCTCCCGCAGCCCGGTGAGGCGGGACCACGAGGCGATGTCGGCCACCGACGACGGTCCGAAGGCGGCCAGGTAGCGCAGCACGACGGCGTCGATGGAGGGCGACGGGTCGACGGGCCGGCCCAACCAGGCGTCGAGCGGGGTCGTGCGCACCTGCCCCCGCTTGCCCCACACGCCGCGGGGCGGCGTCTGCACCATGTCCAGCAGGTTCCGGCACGACCAGGCGACGGCCCGGGCGCCGTGGGCGTCGAGGTCGGGGAACTGCTCCTCCACCACCGCGCGGATCTCGGCGCCGCTGAGCGGCCCGGCCTCGACCAGCAGCGGGCGGAGCTTCGCCATCATGGCGGGGAGGTCGAGGGTGGCCAGCACGTCCTTGAACTCGGAGTGGCGGATCAGCTCGCCGTCCAGGACCGGCTGGCAGAGCGGGCGCAGCACGAGGGCGTCGTCGGCGCTGACCAGGTGCACGGTGCCCCGCATGACCACGAGACGCACCACCTCCCGTTCTTCGAGCAGGGTGCCGAGGGCGTGCGGGTCGAAGCGCTCGAGGCGAGACCACAGGGCCAGGTAGGGGTCGGGCGGCTCCTGGGCCTGCAGGCCGACGAGGTGCTCGACGGCCGCCAGCGGGTCGAGGTCCGACCGCTCGAGCAGGAGCTGACGGGCCAGGGTGGCCCGGTTCAGCTGGCGGTCGGTGATGAGGTCAGCGCTCACCGGCGACCGCGGCTGCGGTCGAGGCGACGACGGTCCTTCTTGGTCGGGCGGCCGGTGCCGGGGTCGCGCGTGGGGACGGCGGCCGGCGCCGACCGGGCCGGAGGGGGTGGCGAGTGGTCGACGAAGCACTCGGCAGCGAGCGGGGCACCCACCCGTGTGTCGATGACCTTGGTCACCTCCAGCACCCGACGGCGCGGCCCCACCTTGGCCTCGACCCGGTCGCCGACCCGCACTGGGGCGGCCGGCTTGGCCGAGCGGCCGTTGACCCTCACGTGCCCGCCCCGGCAGGCGGCGGTGGCAGCCGAGCGGGTCTTGTAGACGCGCACCGCCCACACCCAGCGGTCGATCCGGGTCTCGTCCACACCCCCGACCTAGTCGAAATCGTGTGAGTCGGTCACCTCGGGCCCCACCGACTCACCCGATTCGGCTGGTCAGGGCCGCAGCGCCCAGAGGTGGATGGCCGCTTGGGCCCGCCACGGCCGCCACGCCTCGGCCCGGTCGGCCACCTGTCGGGCGGTGGGGACGGAGCCGTTGGCGAGGGCCTTGCGCAGGCCGAGGTCGCCCGCCGGGAAGGCGTCGGGCTCGCCCAGCCGCAGTGCGAGGTAGTGGGCGGTCCAGTCGCCCAGGCCGGGCAGGGCGACGACCGACGCCACGAGCTCGTCGAGGCTGACGCTGCCGTCGAGGCGGACGTCGCCGTCGCGCACCGCGGTGGCGAAGGCGGTCAGCGCCTGCATCCGGGCCCCGGTGAGCCCCAGCCCGTTCAGGTCGGCGTCGGCGACCACCTCGGCCGGCGGGAACGTGTGGGTCAGGCCGAGCTCGGTGAGGCCCGGGACCGGCGCCCCGAGGCGGTCGACCAGCCGGCCTGCCATCGTCCGGGCGCCCGACACCGTGACCTGCTGGCCGAGGATGGCCCGGACGCCCACTTCGAAGCCGTCCCAGCTCCCGGGCACCCGCAGGCCCGGGTGGTCGGCCACCAGCGGCGCCAGCTTGGGGTCGTCGCCGAAGCCGTGGTCGGCGTCGGGCTCGTCGTCGAGGGCGAACATGCGGCGCACCTGCTGGACGACGTGGATGAGGCCGTCCCAGTAGGGCAGGTGCGCCCGCAGCAGGAGATGGTCCTCGCCACCGGGACCGACCTCGATCACGCCGGGCTGGCCGTCGACCACGATCGTGCGCCGGTAGGTGTCGCCGTCGACCACTTCGGCGCCGTCGATGGCACGGCCCCCGAACCACGCCAGGAGGCTCGACCAGTCGAGGGGCGGCGAGAAGGGCAGGCGCAGCGTCAGACCGCCGTCCGCCGCCAGCCGGTCGGCCTTGCGGCGCCGGGCGCGGAGCTCCTTGGGAGAGGCCCGGAACGTGTCGTGCATGGTCCGGTTGAACTGGCGGACGCTGCCGAAGCCGGCCGCATAGGCGACGTCGGTCAGGCTGAGGTCGGTGTCGTCCAGCAGGCGACGGGCGAAGTGCGCCCGCCGGGAGCGGGCGACCTGGTCCGGCGTGGCCCCCACCTGCTCCGCGAACAGCCGGCGGAGGTGGCGGGAGCTGACCCCGATGCGGGTGGCCAGCTCGGTCTCGGTGTGGTGGTCGAGGTAGCCGTCGATGATCAGGCGGATCGCCCGGCACACCAGCTCGGGTCCGTCGACCCAGCTCTCCAGGTCCGAGGTCCGGTAGGGGCGGCACTGGAAGCAGGCCCGGAGCCCGGCGGCTTCAGCAGCGGCGGCGGACTTGAAGGGGGTGACGTTCTTCGCCAGTGGGCGCCCGCCGCACCCCGGTCGGCAGTAGATGCCGGTCGTGCGGACCCCGGAGTACCCGGTTGTGCTCATGTGGACATCCTCCCCCCTTCAGGGTGCCAGTTCTGGCCGGATCCGGACACCCGGCGAGGCCAGGATCCCGGGTGACTCGGCAGTCAAAAACGGCTCGGCGCGGCCGATGGTTCACCGTGGTCAAAGGTCCCTGGAAGCCGGACGACAGCTGGCTCGCGGTGATCGTGGAGAGCATGGCGGATGCCGTCGCCGTTCTCGACGCGGATGCCGTGCTGCGATACGCCAACCCGGCCGCCGAGGAGCTGTTCGGCTACCGCCTGGCCGACCGCCAGGACCAGAGGGTCCTCGACCTCGTCCATCCCGACGACCTGGACCTGGTCGCCGGCATCGAGGTCCCCGGCGCGCCGCTGGAGGTCCGGGCCCTTGCCGCCGACGGGCGCTGGCTCGACGTCCAGGTCGTGACCGTCGATCTGCTGGACGACGAGCGCATCGGCGGGAGGATCCTGTCGATCCGGGAGATCACCGATCGGCGGTCCGCCGAGTGGGCCGGGGTCTCGGCCGAGCGGGTCCTGGACCACACCTTCGCCAACAACCCGATCGGGACGGTGCTGTGCACTCTCGACGGCCATTTCGTGAAGGTCAACCCGGCGTTCTGTGCCCAGCTGGGCCTGACCGAGGCCGAGCTGCTGGCCGAGACCCACCAGGGCCTGGCCTCGTCGAAGGAGTTCGCCGCCGAGCAGGCCGACCTGACGGCGTTGATCGCCGGTGAGCGGTCGAGCTTCACCGCCGACAAGGAGATCGTCCGCAAGGACGGCTCCCGAGCCGTCGGCGAGCTGACCGTCTCCATGGTCGAGGACCCCGACGGCGCGCGGCTGATCTTCGGCCAGCTCCGTGACGTCACCGACCAGCGGGAGCTGGAGCACCAGCTCGAGCACCGCACCCTGCACGACCCGCTGACGGGGTTGGGCAACCGCGCCATGTTCTCGGACCGGGTGCGCCTGGCCCACCGACGGCACCGCCGGTACGGCAACGGCCTGTCGATCGCCGTCGTGGATCTCGACGACTTCAAGACCGTGAACGACGCCCTCGGCCACGCCGCCGGTGACGAGCTGCTCTGCGGCGTCGCCGAGCGCCTGACCGACCGGTTCCGGGGCACCGACACCGTGGCCCGGGTCGGCGGCGACGAGTTCGCGGTGCTCCTCGACGAGGGCGGCTCGGTGACCGACGCCGAGCGCCTCGCCTCCGAGCTGGTCGAGCTGTTCGACGAGCCGTTCCAGCTCGCCGGCCGCCGCCTGCGGGTCGGGGCCAGCGTCGGCATCGCCCCGATGGCCTCGGGCCTCCACGACGCACGCGACGTGGAGGAGCTGGTGGCCGACGCCGACTTGGCCATGTACGCCGCCAAGCAGGCGGGCAAGGGCCGCTGGCGGGCGTTCCGCCCGTCGATGCGGTCGCGGGCCGCGGCCAGCCTGGACATCCGCGAGCAGCTGGAGCACGGCTTCCGCACCGAGGCAGTCGAGGTCCACTACCAGCCGATGGTCGACACGGCCACGGGCCAGCCCGTCGGCCTCGAGGCGTTGGCTCGGTGGCGGCACCCCACCCTCGGGCTGCTCCGCCCCGGCGACTTCCTGGACGTGGCCGAGGAGATGGGGCTCGCCTCCGCCCTGGACTGGTGCGTGATCGAGCGGGTCGCCCTGGACCGCGAGGACTGGAAGCACACGTTGCCGCGACTCGCCGAGCTGCCGGTGAGCATCAACATCACCGTGGCCGAGATCGGACCGGTGCTCGAGGAGCGCATCGAGGCGTTCCGCAACTCACCGGGCGGTGAGGGCGCCCGCCTCTTCCTGGAGCTCACCGAGCGGGCGATGCTCCTGAACGCCGAAGCCGTCGAGACCACGCTGGCCCGGCTGAAGGCGAAGGGCGTCGGCCTCACCCTCGACGACTTCGGCGTCGGGTACTCGTCGTTGGCCTACCTCCACCGCATGCCCGTGGACATCGTGAAGCTGGACCGCGCCTTCCTCTCCTCGGTGCAGACCGGGGGCTCGGACTTCATGGCCGCCGTGGTCGAGCTCTGCGGTGCCCTGGACGTGAAGGTCGTGGCCGAGGGGGTCGAGACCTACGAGCACCACCAGGTGATCACGGCGGTCGGCATCGAGTACGCCCAGGGCTACTTCTACGCCGAGCCCCGTGGGCCGAAGGCGATCGCGTCGATGCTCGGCGGACGTCAGCCCGCCCCGCCGGAGCAGGGTCCGCCCGGCTCCGGAGCCGTGTTGGCCAACAAGTAGGTCTCCAGGAACTGTTCGACCCTCGGGTCGTCGATCGAGTCCAGACGCAACTGGCGGTTCCACGCGGTGAGGATGATCGGGCTGTCCTGGTCCGGGTACGGGCTGGCCAGAACGTGGTCGCTCGAGTCGACCAGCTCCCGGATGCGACTCAGCGTCGCCTCGTCGACGTCGTTCGGCAGCCACGTGATCCACACAGCACCGTGCTCCAGCGAGTGCACGGCGTTCTCGTCGGGGATCGGCTCGTCGTAGAACCCGCAGTTGGCCCACACGGGGTTGTGGGGGCCGGCCACCGGAGGGCGCCACGGGTAGTCGATGGCGCCCTCGACGTGGGTGTTGTCGGCGATGTCGAAGGCCTCGACGCCCTCGATGCCCTCGGGGGCGGGACCGGTCGGCTGGGCCTCCTCGCTGGTCAGCGTCCCGTCGTCCGCGTCACCCCCGTCGCCACCCCCGTCGGCACCGCAGGCGCCCAGCAGGAAGGTGAACGCGAGCAGGAGGGGCAGGAACCGGCGCACGACGGGGGAAGCTATCGGTCGTCCAGGCCATAGAAGAGTCGCTCGACGACGGCCCGGGACCGGCGGGTGACGCGGCGGTAGTCGTTGCGGAGCCCGGCCGCCGAGGTGCCGAGCGAGCGGGCCAGGCGGGTCAGGGCCAGCGGGTCCTGGGGCAGCGCGTCACCGCTGGTCCCGCTGACGAGGTGGACCCGGTTCCGGGTCGCCTCGCAGAACTCGTAGGCGTCGTGCAGCACGCGGGCGTCGGCGGCCGTCACCGAGCCGATGCCCTCCAGCCGGTCGAGGGCGGTCAGGGTCGCCTGCGAGCGCACGTCGTTGCGGAGGGCCAGCAGCTGCACGGTGAACTCGATGTCGGTCAGGGCGCCCTTGCCCAGCTTGAGGTGGAAGTCGGGGTCCTCGCCGGCGGGGAGCCGCTCGGCCTCGATGCGGGCCTTCATGCGACGGATCTCGCGCTCGGCGTCGTCGTCGGGTGGTGACCACACGAACGGGGCGAGCAGGTCCACCAGCCCCTGGCCCAGGGATCGGTCACCGGCCACGGGACGGGCCCGGGTCATGGCCTGGCGCTCCCACGTCAGGGCCCAGCGCTGGTGGTACGTGTGGAAGCCGACGAGGCTGCGGGCCAGCGGCCCCTGGCGGCCCTCGGGGCGCAGGTCGGCGTCGACGGCGTAGATGCGGTGGGCCGGGGTGGTGCCGGCGACCAGTCGCAGGAGGCCGGCGGCGACCCGCTCGGCCTCGGCGTTGTCGTCGGGGCCGGCACCGTCGAAGACGAAGAGGACGTCCAGGTCCGAGGCGTAGGACAGCTCGGCCCCGCCGAAGCGGCCGACGGCCACGACGGCGAACGGCAGCTGGGGGTCGAGGTCGGCCAGCGCCACCTCCAGCGTGGCCTCGGCCAGCGTGGCGAGGTCCCGGCCCACCCTTCGGGTGTCGGCCTGGTCCAGGAGGTCCCGGGCCACGATCCCGAACAGGTGCCGTTGCTGCCAGCGGAGCAGGGCCTCCTGGCGCTCGGCCTCGTCGGTCCGCCAGCCGATCGTCGCCTGAGCGCTCTGCACCAGTTCGGGCCGGGGGCGGGTGCCCAGGTCCTCGGGACGGGGCAGGCGGGCGACCAGGTCGGGGTTGCGGCGCAGGATCTCGCCCGCCTGGCGGCTGGTCCCGATGATCCGGCACAGGGCACGGGCGGCCTCGGAGGAGTCTCGGAACGTGGCGACCAGGCGGGCGGCCCGGTCGGGACGGTCGACCAGCCGCTGCAGCGTCAACAGCCCCAGGTCCGGGTCGGGGCTCTCCGACAGCCAGTCCAGCAGGAGCGGGAGCAGCTGCTGCATGAGCCGGGACGAGCGGGTGAGGCCCCGGGTCAACTCGATCACGGCCTGTCGGGTGCGATCGACGTCGGCGAACCCGAAGGCGGTCAGCCGCTCGGCCGCGGCCTCGGGGGACAGGGCGGTGCCGCTGCCCGCGAAGGCCTCCAGCAGGGGGCGGAACCAGAGGCGCTCGTGGATCGCCCGGGCGTCGGACCGGTGGGCGCCGAGGTCGGCGTCGAAGGCTTCGACGGCGTCCGCCGCCACCCCGCTGCGGTAGCCGAGGATGCGGGCCAGCCGGCCCCGGGCGGGGACCGAGGACGGGACGACGTGGACCTGCCGCTCGTCCTCCAGCTGCAGCACGTGCTCGACCCGGCGCAGGAACCGATAGGCGGCGTCGAGGTGGTCGGCGTCGTCGGCGGCGAGGTAGCCGGCCCCGCGCATCTCGGCCAGGACCCGCAGCGTGGTCGGTGACCGCAGCGAGGGATCGAGTCGGCCGTGCACGAGCTGGAGGAGCTGGAGGGCGAACTCGATGTCGCGGATGCCGCCGGGCCCGCGCTTGATCTCGCGGTCGCCGAGGCCCCGGCGGGCCACGTCCGCCTCCGCTCGCCGCTTCATGTCGCGAACCGACCGGATGTCGTCGGCGTCGACCGGCCGGCCCCACACCGCCTCCTCAGCGGCCTCGACCCACGCCTGCGCCAGGTCCTCGGGACCGGCCACCGGGCGGGCCTTCAGCAGGGCCTGGCGCTCCCACGGCAGGGCCCAGCGCTCCCAGTGGGCGCGGTAGGAAGCGACCGAGCGGACCAGCGGGCCGTCGCGGCCCTCCGGCCGGAGGTTGGCGTCGACGCGGAAGCACGGTCGGGCGAGGTCGAGCACGGCCCGGGCCGAACTGGTGAGCGCGTCGTGCTCGCCCTCGCCGACGAAGAGGACGTCGATGTCGCTGGCGTAGTTGAGCTCCCGGCCGCCGAGCTTGCCCATGCCCACGACGACGAGGTCGGGGGCGTCGGCCAGCCGCACGGCGGCGGCGAGGACGTCCGCCCCCAGCTCGGCCAGCGCGGCGGCTGTGGCCTCGACCTCGTCCTGGCCGGTGAGGTCCCGGGCGGCGATGCGGAGCAGCTCGCGGCGCTTCCAGACGAGCAGCTCGGCCCCGTCGGCGCTGTCCTCGGCCGGGCGGCGGTCGAGGTCGGCGAGGACGTCGAGCGCGGTCGTGTCGGCGTCGAGCACCCGGCCCAGCGAGCGGCTGGCGCTGGTCACCGCGACCAGGGCCCGGGTGAAGCTCACGTCGGCCATGCGGTCGGTCAGGTCGGGGTGGGCGGCCTGCAGACGCTCGAGGGCAGTGGCGGTCCGGCCGGGTACCGGGGCGTCAACGACCGCATCGGCCACGACGGCGGGCCCGGGGCTCACGTCGGCAAGGTACTCAGGAGGGGCGGGTACCGTCCGGGCATGGCCGATGCCCTGCGGATCGCCCTGTGCCAGGTGAACCTCACCGTGGGTGACCTCGACGGCAACGTCGAGCGAATGGCGTCCGCGCTGAAGGAGGCGGAGGCCGCCGAGGCCCACGTCGCCTGCTTCCCCGAGCTGGGCGCCGCCGGCTACCCGCCCGAGGACCTCGTGCTGAAGCGGGGCTTCGTGGCGGCCAACCGGGCCGCCCTGGAGCGCTTCGCGGCGCTGGTCGGCGACACCGTCGCCGTCGTCGGCTTCGTCGAGGACCGCGACGAGCTCATCCACAACGCAGCCGCCGTCTGCCACCGGGGCCGCGTGGTCGGCACCTACCAGAAGCACCTCCTCCCGAACTATGCGGTGTTCGACGAGCAGCGCTACTTCACCCCCGGCACCGAGTTGCCCCTGTGGGGGATCAACGGCCTCCCCCTCGGCGTCACCGTCTGCGAGGACGCCTGGCAGTACGGCGGTCCCATTCCGGCGCTGGGCGCCGGCGGCGCCCGGGTGATCCTGAACATCAACGGTTCCCCGTACTACGCGGCCAAGGGTCGGGTGCGCGAGCGCCTCATCGGCGCCCTGGCGGGGGAGGCCGACTGCCCGATCGCCTACGTCAACCTGCTCGGCGGACAGGACGAACTGGTCTTCGACGGCGACTCGTTCGTGTGTGACGCCGCCGGCGACGTCGTGGCCCGCGCCGAGGCCTTCGTCGAGCAGGTGCTGGTGGTCGACGTGGTCCCCGGACCGGAGCGGCCGGTCACCCTGCCGGTCACCGCCGTCACCGATGCATCGACGCCGTCGACGCCGGTCCCGGCGCCGCCGCCGGTCCGCGAGCTCACCCACGAGGCCGAGGTGTGGGAGGCCGTCGTCCTCGGCACCCGGGACTACGTGGCCAAGAACGGCTTCGCCGGCGTGGTCCTCGGGCTGTCGGGCGGCATCGACTCGTCGCTGGTGGCGGCGATCGCCGTGGACGCGGTCGGGGCCGAAAAGGTCCACGGCGTCCTCATGCCCTCCCGGTACTCCAGCGAGCACTCGGTCTCCGACGCGCAGCGACTGGCCGACGCGCTCGGCATCGAGACGCGGACGATCCCCATCGAAGCGGCCCACTCGTCGATGCTGGAGATGCTGGCCCCGTCCTTCGAGGGCCGGGCCCCGGACCTGACCGAGGAGAACCTGCAGTCTCGCATCCGGGGCATGGTCCTGATGTCCTTGAGCAACAAGTTCGGGTGGCTGGTCCTGACCACCTCGAACAAGAGCGAGAGCGCGGTGGGCTACGCCACCCTCTTCGGCGACACCGCCGGCGGCTTCGCCGTCATCAAGGACGTGCCGAAGCTGCTCGTCTACGACCTGGCTCGCCATCGGAACCGGGTGGCCGGGCGCGAGGTGATCCCCGAGTCGGTGCTGACCAAGCCGCCGTCTGCCGAGCTGCGCCCCGACCAGCGGGACGACCAGAGCCTCCCGCCCTACGAGGTGCTGGACCCGATCCTCGAGGCCTATGTCGAGGAGGACCGGTCGATCGACGAGATCGTCGCCGTCGGCCACGACCGGGCGACGGTCGAGCGGATCGTCCGGCTCGTCGACCTCGCCGAGTACAAGCGGCGCCTCACCCCGCCCGGTCCCAAGCTGACGACGAAGTCGTTCGGCCGGGACCGGCGCCTCCCCATCACCAACCGCTTCCGCGGCTGACCCGGTGGCCGTCCGCCGGGTCGACGTCGACCCCGACGTCGTGCTCGGCCAGCTGCCCGAGGGGATCGAGGTCGTCGTCGACCGGTCGCCGCCGGACCCGTCGCCGTTCGCGCCGCACGAGGTGCTGGTGGTCAGCGCCGACCCGGAGCGCCTGGCCGAGGCGGGCCGCCTCGGCCTCCACCGGCTGGTGGCTGTCGGGGGTGAGGACGCCACCGACGCCGTCGTGGAACTGGTGGCGTTCCTGGACCGCAGCTGATCGGCGTGGCTCCGTGGTGACCACTCATGACAAGCCGACGCCCGCATGGTTCTCTTGACGGATGCACCTCCGGCGCCTCCTGTCCTTCGTCCTGCTCACCGCGACGGTGCTCGTGGTCGGGGCCGCGCCGGCGTCGGCGGGCTTCGCCACGTTCACCGATCCGAACCTCGACCTCCCGCTGGGCATGGACGAGGCGCCCGACGGCACGCTTTGGTTCGCCAGTGTCTTCAACGACCGCATCGCCAGCATCGACCCCGACACGCACGTGATCACGACGTTCACCGACCCCGGCGGCCAGCTGGACGGGCCCCGGGAGGTCGCCGTCGCCCCGAACGGCGTGGTCTGGTTCACCAGCAGCGAGAACGGGCGGCTGGGCAAGCTCGAGGCGGGGGTCATGACCACCTATCCCGCGTTGGGGGGCATCGACGACATCGAGATCTCGTCGACCGGCGACGTCTGGTTCAACGCGTTCGAGCCGGACGGCCGCATCGGTCGCTTCCAGCCGGGGACGGCGACCCTCACCACCTACGACGTGGCCGGCCTGCCGCTGCGCATGACGCCGGGCCCCGCAGGCTCCATGTGGTTCGTCTGGTTCAACCCCGGCGGCCGGATCGGCCGGATCCTCCCCGACGGCACGACCAGCTCGGCCTCGTCGGGGGGCATCACCGACCCCGCCGACATCACCACGGGCTCGGACGGCAACCTCTGGGTCACCGGCGAGGACGACGACGAGGTGGGCCGGTTCAACCCCACCACGTCGGTCATGACGACCTTCAGCCACCCGCAGTTGCACGTCCCCAACGAGATCATCAGCGGCCCCGACGGTGACCTCTGGTTCGCCAACCGGTCCGGTGCCCGCCTCGGCCGTCTGGACCCCATGACCGGCGCGATGGTCTTCTACCGGGACCCGACCGACACCGTCGAGGGCCCGGTCGGCCTCGCCGTCGGAGGAGACGGGAACCTCTGGTACACGCGGGTCGACAACCGGGTCGGCCGGCTGGTGCTGACCACCTGCCAGGGCGTGCCCGTCACCGTGGACCTGAGCCTCGGGAGCCGTCCGACCGGCGCCCGCGACGTGATCCTCGGGACACCGGGACCCGATGACATCAACGCCCTCGGCGGCGACGACCTCGCCTGCGCCCTGGGTGGCGACGACACGGTCAACGGTGGCGTGGGCATCGACAAGCTGTTCCTGGGCGCGGGGAACGACGTGGCCAACGGCGGCACCGGCAACGACCAGGTGTTCGGCAACAACGGGGCCGACGTGGTTGACGGTGCGGCGGGCGCCGACACGTTGCGGGGTGAGGCCGGCGGCGACCTGCTGCTGGGCCAGGACGGCAACGACCTGGTCGAGGGCGGCGACGGCGACGACGGCCTCAGCGGTGGGCCGGGTGCGGACACGTGCCGGGGCGGCGCCGGTCGGGACACCGCGGGCACGTGCGAGGCGGTGACCGGGGTGCCCTGACGTACCCTCCGCGGCCTTGCCTGACGTCGCCGTCGTCGGGGCCGGCCCCGCCGGCCTCCTGGCCGCCCGCCACCTGGCCCGGGCCGGGCACTCGGTGGTCGTGCACGAGGCGGCACCGCGGGTCGGTGGCATGGCCGGCAGCTTCGAGGTGGACGGGATCCGGGTCGACTTCGGGAGCCATCGGCTCCACCCCTCCACCCCACCCGAGCTGTTGGCTGAGGTCCGTGACCTGCTGGGCGACGACCTCCAGGTGCGCCCCCGCAACGGGCGCATCCGCCTGGCCGGCCGTTGGTTGCGGTTCCCGCTCAAGGCTCAGGAGCTGGTCACCGCGCTGCCGCCCCGGCTGGCGGTTCGGGCGGCCCGAGACACGGCGGTGGCCCCGTTCCGGCGACCCCGTCAGGACACCTTCGCCGAGGTGGTGCGGGCCGGGCTCGGCCCGACCATGGCCGACGCCTTCTACGCCCCGTACGCGCGAAAGCTGTGGGGCGTGCCCGCCGAGGCCTTGTCGGGCGAACTGGCCCGCCGGCGGGTCAGTGCCGACGGTCCCGTCGCCATCGCCCGGCGCCTGGTCAAGGCCCGCGGCGAGGGCGCGACGTTCCTGTACCCCCGCCGGGGCTTCGGGCAGCTCAGCGAGGCGCTGGCCGACGCCGCCACCGATGCCGGTGCCGAGATCCGTCTGTCGTCACGGGTCGAGGACCTGGACGCGCTCGACGCCGGACTGGTCTTCAGCACCCTGCCGGTCACCGCGTTGGCGGCCATGGCGGGTGGCCCGACGACCTCGCTGGAGCACCGCGGGATGGCGCTCGTCTACCTGACACTGGATCGCCGCCCGTACACGCCCTTCGACGCCCACTACTTCCCCGAGCCCGATGTCGTCTTCAGCCGTCTGTCGGAGCCCGCCAACTACCGGGACTCGGCCGACGACCCGCCCGACCGCACGGTGCTCTGCGCCGAGGTGCCGTGCACCGCCGGCGACGCCACCTGGTCGGCCGACGACGAGGAGCTGGGAGGGCTGGTGGCCGACGGCCTGGCCCGGGTCGGCCTGCCCTCCGCCCGCCCCCACCGGGTCCACGTGGAGCGGCTGCCACGCGTCTACCCCGTCTACCGGGTGGGCTTCGAGTCGGAGCTCGCCGCCGTCCTCGACTGGGCCCGCGACCTGGACCGGGTCGTGGTCTTCGGCCGCCAGGGGCTGTTCGTCCCCGACAACACGCACCACGCCCTCGCCATGGGCGCCGACGCCGCGGCAGCGGTGCGCGCCGACGGCACCTTCGACCGGGCGGCGTGGTCGGCGAGTCTCGATCGGTTCAGGTCACACGTCGTCGAGGACTAGGTCGAGTTGTGTCCGGGTATTAGGTCGGCTTAACATCTGCCGCCATGCGCAAGCCGACCATCGCCGTGCTCCTGTTCCTCGCTGCCTCCGGTGGCCTCCTGGCCGCCTGTGGTGACGACGACGGCGCCGAAGTCCGTGACGAGTCGTCGAGCTCGGCCTCCGAGTCCGGCTCGGCCAGCGGGATCTCCGACGAGGAGGCCCAGGCCACGACGGACAACGAGCTGGTGGCCGACGCCCTCGTCGAGTACAAGACCTACGTCGAGGAGCAGATCGACGCCACCATCGCCGCCACCACCGAGTTCACCGACGCGGTGCGGGCGGGCGACGTCGAGGCGGCCCAAGAGCTGTACGCACCCTCCCGCCAGGGTTGGGAGGCGATCGAGCCGGTGGCCGGCCTGGTCGAGGAGATCGACGGCGCCGTGGACGCTCGGGTCGACGACTTCGAGGGCGAGGACGACCCCGCCTTCACCGGCTGGCACCGCATCGAGTACATCCTCTGGGAGCTGAACACCACCGACGGCGCCGCCGAGTTCGCCGACCAGCTGGACGCCGACCTGCAGACGCTGCAGACCGAGGTGGCGGCGATGGACATCCCGCCGGCCGCCCTGGTCGTGGGTGCCTCCGAGCTGATCGAGGAGGTCTCCACCGGCAAGATCACCGGCGAGGAGGACCGCTACTCGCACACCGACCTCTGGGACTTCGCCGCCAACGTGGAGGGTTCCGAGGTGGGTGTCGAGCTGCTGGCCCCGGCGCTCGAGGAGGCCGACCCCGAGCTGTTGGCCGACATCCAGGCCAACTTCGAGGAGCTGGACGCTCAGCTCGCCGAGTACGAGGACGGCGAGGGTGGTTACCTGTCGTACACGGAGCTGACCGAAGAGGACAAGACGGCCATGCAGGCGACGCTGGGCGAGCTGTCCGAGAACCTGTCGCTGATGGCGGGGGCGCTCGGGCTGTCGGGATGACGGGGTCGCCGGTCTCCCGGCGCAGATTCCTTCAGGGGACCGGTGGTGCCGCATTGGTGGGCGGCACCACCGGTCTTTTGCCGCCTGCTCGGACGACACCACCACGACCGACCCGGCCAGCGCGAGTGAGGACCACCGGTACCTCGACTTCCGGGGGGCCCACCAGACCGGCGTGACCGCCCACCACCAGGCCAGCAGCCTGGTGGCCGCCTTCGAAGTGACCGCCGCCGACCGGGACGAGCTGGCCGAGATGTTCCAGGCCCTGACCGACGAGTCCGAGCGGCTCATGTCGGGCACGCCGTACGAGGAGCGGGACCCGGCCTACCCGGCGCTGCACACCGGCCACCTGGGCAACCCGCCCCCGCCCGCCGACCTGAGTGTGATCGTCTCCGTGGGCGCCTCGCTGTTCGACGGCCGGTTCGGGCTGGCCGACCGCACGCCCAACGACCTGGTGCGCATGCCGTTCCTGGCCAACGACCGCCTGGACCCGGAGCGCTCGCACGGCGACCTGCTGCTGTCGATCAGCAGCGCCAACGAGGACACCGACCTGTTCGCCCTGCGCCAGCTCATGCGGGTGACCCGCGGCAGCCTCGTCCTGCACTGGATGCTGGACGGCTACAGCCGGCGGGTGCAGGCGGGCCCCGGCGAGGCGGGCGTCCGCAACCTGATGGGCTTCATCGACGGCACGGCGAACCTGCCCCCCGACGACGTCAGCTCGATGGACCGCTTCGTGTGGGTGGCCGAGGACGACGGCGAGCCCGACTGGGCCGTCGGCGGCTCGTACCACGTGGTGCGCACGATCCGGATGCTGGTCGAGTTCTGGGATCGCACGCGCCTCGGCGAGCAGGAGGCGCTCATCGGCCGGCAGAAGGCCACCGGCGCGCCGCTCGATGGCGACATCGAGACCGACATCCCCGACTACGACAGCGACCCCGAGGGCGAGATCACCCCGCTGGACGCCCACATCCGCCTGGCCAACCCGCGCACGCCCGAGACCGACGACCAGCTCATCCTGCGCAAGGGCTTCAGCTTCTCCCGGGGCTTCGACGGCAGCGGACAGCTGGACCAGGGGCTGGCCTTCGTCTCGTACCAGCGCAGCCTGGCCCGTCAGTTCCTGCCCGTACAGGAGCGCCTGGCCGGCGAGCCGCTGGAGGAGTACATCCTCCCGGTCGGGGGTGGCTTCTACTTCGCCCTCCCCGGTGCCGGCGACGGCGAGTTCCTGGGGCAGAGCCTCCTGGCCTAGCTGCGGACCGCCTGCTGAGAGGTGTTGCGCGGCGCTGCGTCGCGAGACGCACGCAGGCGCTGGAGCCCGGCGGCTGCCGCCTCGGGATCCAGCGGTTCGAGGGCGAACCCGGTGTAGACCACGCGCCGCTCACGGTCGATCGGCGGCTGCGCCATGTGCAGCGTGCAGCTCAGGTGCACGGTCACGTCGCCGGTCTCGGTCGGCAGAGGCACGTCGGGCAGGTCCAGCGCCTCGGCGGCGTCGTAGAGGGACGGCCACACCAGCGCCCGGTTCGAGCCGGCGATGACCCGCAGCTGGCCCGAGGTGGGCCCGCCATCGGTCACGGAGATGCCGACGGTCAGCGAGCAGCAGTCGTAGCTGTGCCGGCCCGGCGCGCAGTCCTTGTGCCACGGCACGTCGGAGATCCCCTGCTGGACGCCCAGGGGCTTGAACAGGCCCTCGGCCCCGCCCCGCCAGCGCCACGGCCCGTTGCGGCCCTCGCCCGGGATGCGCCCGATCGACTGGAAGCGGTCGTCGGCCAGCAGGGCGGCGAGCGTGGGCGCGCGGGTGTGGAAGCCGAGCATCCGCACGAGGCGGCGCTCGCCGCCGTGGACCGTCGCCCACCAGCTGTGATCACCGCCGTCGTCGGCGTACTCGGGGGCCGCCGCATCCATCTCGCCGCTGACCCGGTCCATCTCGCCCGGGTCGAAGACACCCCGCAGGTGGAGGTGCCCCGTGGCCTCGAGGTGGGCCCGGAGCTCCGCCGGGTCGTCGTCGAGCGTGAAGCTCCGGCCCAGGTCGTTCGGGAGCTCGACGTCACCCGGGCGGTGGACCGGCCGCTCGTCGAGCAGGCTCCGCAGCGCCAGCCACCAGTCCAGGATCGTGGCCATGCTGTGGTCGAACGGGACCTCGCCGCCCATGAACAGCCCCACGGGCGTGACCTGGTCGTTCACGAGGTCGGCGAACCGCTCCGGCGTGAGGGTGATCGAGTGATCGGCCGTCCCCGGCTCGACCCGGATCGTGCCGTTGCGGGTCAGGAGCCAGGAGCGTCCCTCGACCGCCACCGAGAGCGGCTGGAGGCGGAGGTGGCTCGTCGTCTCGACCAGGTCGGGCCGACGCTCGGCCGCCTCGGGCAGGTCCACGCCGAAGAACCGCTCGGCGTCGACCTCCGTCACGTCGGCGTCCGACCGGGTGCGCAGGTCCACGCTCACGGGCGTCAACGGTAGACGTAACGTCGTCGGCATGATCGACGGCGCCCACGTGATCCTGTACAGCACCGATGCCGACGCCGACCGGGCGGCACTCCGGGACGTCCTCGGCCTGCCCCACGTCGATGTCGGCGGCGGGTGGCTGATCTTCGGCCTGCCCCCCGCCGAAGTGGCCGTCCATCCCACCGACGGCCCGCCCCGGCACGAGCTCTACCTCATGTGTGACGACGTCGAGGCCACCATCGTCGAGCTCGCCGCCTCCGGCATCGAAGCGACCGACGTGGACGACCAGGGCTGGGGCCTGGTGACCCGGATCACCCTCCCCGGGGGCAGCGAGCTGGGCCTCTACCAACCCCGCCACGAGCGCCCCCCGCAGGCCTGACCGTCCCGTTCTGGTGGCAGCGATGTGTCGCTGAGAACACAGGGCTGCCACCAGAACGGGATTTTCGGCGCCTAGGCGGGCTCCAGCAGGTACCAGCCGTCGCGGCCGGCGGCGGTGAGGTGGCGATCGGCCTGCATGGCGGCGCCGAGGGTGTCGCGGAGGGCGAGGCGCCAGCGGGCGGCGGTCTCGGGGTCGGCGATGCGCAGGGCCTCGATGTCGGGGTGGATCTGGGCCAGGGCGGGGCCGTCGACCGGGGGGTCCCCGTACAGCGGCGCGGCGTCGGGGCCGACGCTGAGGAGCACGGGGGTGCCGGCCTTCCTGGCGGCGGCGACGTCGAGGGGGGTGAGGCGGCCGTGGAGGGCGTCGTCGACCTTGGGGTCCCGCAGGGGCCACTGGACGAGGCAGCGGTCGCTCTCCTCGCCACGCTCGATGGCGGTGGTCATGCGCCCGTAGAAGTCGACCTCGTAGCGGACGCCGCGGGCGCCGAGCGTGGTGAGGTTGAACCAGCCGTTGCGGGCGACCAGTGGGTCGTAGGTCCACTCCACCGACTCGATGCCACGGTCGAGGGCCCACGTGCGCTGGTGCCACTTCACGGCCCGGCCGAGGCCGCGGCTGCCGAGGCCGGGGGCCACGCAGGTGGCGTGCGAGTGGAGGACGACCTCACCGTCGTGCCGCCCGAGAAAGGCCAGCGAGGCGCCGACCACGCGCTTGCCCTCCCAGGCGCCGGCCAGGTAGCCGCCGGCGTGCTGGATGGCCCGGCAGATGCCGGGGTCGAGGAACGAGTCGCCCCAGACCTCGGCCATCAGCTCGGTGATGGCCCGGATCTCCTCCATCCCGTCGGCCTCACGGATGATCGGCGCCATGGTCAGCCGGGCACGAGGTGGTCCGTGGCCACGGTGAAGCGGGCGAGTGCCTCGTCGTCGACCTCGACGCCCAGGCCCGGACCGGTCGGCACCCGCAGGCGACCGTCGTCCAGGACGAAGGGTTCGGTCAGGTCGGTGGCGTAGTAGCGGTCGGAGGCCGACGAGTCGCCGGGCAGGGTGAACCCGGGCAGCGACGACAGGGCGACCAGTGAGGCCCGGCCGATGCCGGTCTCCAGCATCCCGCCGCACCAGACCGGGATGTCGGCGGCCACGCAGCGGTCGTGGATGCGCCGGGCCTCGAGCAGGCCGCCGACCCGCCCGGGCTTGATGTTGACGATGCGACAGGCGCCGAGGGCGAGGGCGGCCTCGAGGTGGGCGACCGACTCGATCGACTCGTCCAGGCAGATCGGCGTGCGCAGGCGACGGGCCAGCTCGGCGTGGCCCGCCAGGTCGTCCTCGGGCAGCGGTTGCTCGACCAGGAGCAGGTCGAACTCGTCGAGGCGGGCGAGGTGCTCGGCGTCGGTCACCCGGTACGCGGTGTTGGCGTCGACCTGGAGGGGGAAGCCGTCGCCGACCAGCTCCCGGATGGCGGCGACCCGCTCGACGTCGGCGCCGGGCTCGATCTTGAGCTTGATGCGCCGGTAGCCCTCGTCCAGGTACTCGGCCACCCAGCCGCCGAGGATCTCGGGGTCGTCGGTGATGCCGACGGACACGCCGACGTCGACCGCGTCCCGCACCCCGCCGAGGTGGTCGGCCAGCGACACGCCCTCGGCGCGCAGCTCGGCGTCGAGCACGGCCACCTCCAGCGCCTCCTTCGCCATGCGGTGGCCCTTCACCGGGGCCAGCACGTCGGCCACGGCCGCTCCCGACAGGCTCGCCGCCCGCCCCGAACAGCAGCGGGACGAGGTGGTCGACGAGCACGAGGCGGGCGGCGTCGTTGAACTCGGGGGAGTAGTGCGGGTCCACGTCGGCGGCGCACTCGCCCCACCCCACGCCGACATCGGTCTCCGCTCGGACGACCAGGACCTCTCGCACCGTCTGCTCGCCGAACGACGTGCGGAACGGCCTGACGAGGGGCAGGCGCACGCGGTGGAGGTCGACAGCGAGGAGACGCACGGCGGGATCATCGCGCCCCTGCCAAGATGGAGCGATGTGGGGAAGGGCGGGGTACGTCGTGGTGGCCGTTCTGCTCGCCCTCGGGCTCGCCGCCTGCGGTGACGACGGCGGGTCCGACTCGGACAGCAGCTCCAGCAGCGACAGTGGGTCGGAGGAGGCGGTCAACCCCTTCGAGCACGAAGAAGAGGGCGAGGACGATGGCGGCACGGCCGACGTCTCCGACGACGCCTCGGACGACTTCACGAGTGACTTCTCCGACGACTTCACGGACGACTTCACCGACGACTTCTCGGACGACCCCGCGGGCGAGCCCAGCGGATCGGACGCCGTCGAGGCCTACTGCACGGCGGTCGACGACTACGTGGCGCTGGTCACGGCGTTCGCCGAGGATCCGACATCGGCCGACGGTGCCGAGATCGCCGAGGCCGGCCAGGAGCTGGCCCGGTTGGCGCAGGAGGCGGCGGTCAGCGCCACGGTCGAGGACGTCGAGCGCATCACCGAGTGCTCGCAGGCCGCCACCGACGCACTCGAGGAGATCGGCCCGCCCTGATCAGCCGTCCTCGGCCTCCCGCAGCAGCGGGATGAGGCGCTCGTCGACGGTGAAGAGGCGATGGGCGGCGCCGATGACCGTCACCGTGGCGATGGTGGCCACGCCCCCGAGGATCAGCAGCATCAGGGCCAGCTGCACGAGGACGGCGTCCAGCGGGTCGACCCCGGCCAGGATCAGCCCCGTCATGGCGCCGGGGAGGAAGACCAGCCCGACGGCCTTCGTGCTCTCGATCTGGGGCGTCATGGCCGTGCGCAGCACGACCCGCAGGTAGGGCTGGGCGGCGTCGGTCGTCGAGCACCCGAGGGCGAGGCGGGCCTCCAGCTCCTCCCGCTTGTCGGTGAACTCCTCGACCAGGCGGCGGGCGGCGAGGACGGCGGCGCTCAACGCGTTGCCCAGGATCATCCCGGCCACGGGCACGAGGGTCCGCGCCTCCAGCGGGAAGATCGAGAGCCCGAAGATGACGCTCAGGCTCACGACGGCGGTGACGACCTGGGCCAGCAGGGCGACGCCGAACAGGCCGGGGATCGCCGGCGCTCGGCGCCGGACGGTCGTTGCTGCGAAGACGACGATCGCCGCCACCCAGAGCCATGACCACAGCAGCGAGGCGTCCTCGTCGAGCACCAAGCCGAGGGCGAAGCCGACCAGTAGCAGCTGGGTGGTCGCCCGCAGGACGGCGGCGACGATCGAGCGCTCCAGGCCGAGCCGCTGCCACCACGACAGGCCGACGGCGATGCCGATGAGGACCAGCGAGGCCAGCAGTCCGACGGCGGTGACGTCGCCCTTCACGCCCCCGCCACCCGACCCTTCGTCACCCGGATCGAGTGGTCGGCGATCCGGTCGATCTGCTCGTGCTCCTGGGTGACCCAGAGCACCGGGATGCCGTCGTCCCGCAGGCCGACGGCCAGCTGCTCGAGGTGGCGGGTGGCGTCGGGGTCCAGGGACGACGTCGCCTCGTCGGCCAGCAACACCTCGGGGTCGGTGGCCAAGGTGCGGGCCAGGCACATGCGCTGGGACTCGCCGCCCGACAGGCGGTCGGCCGGCCGCACGAGGAGGGCGGCGTCCAGGCCCACGCGCTCGAGCAGTCGGGCCGCAGCCTCCTCCGACAGCTCCGGGTCGGCCACCCGCAGGTTCTGGAGCACGGTGCCGGCGAAGGGCGTCGGCCGCTGGAACAGCATCCCGACCCGGCGGCGGTGGGCCCGCACGTCGGCCGTGGCCAGGTCCTCCCCTCGGAACGCCACGGTGCCCTCGGAGGGCGCCTCCAGGCGGTTGCACAGACGGAGCAGGGTCGACTTGCCCGAGCCGGACGCGCCGACGATGACCGTGATGGCGCGGTCCCCGACGTCGAGGTCGACGTCGATCAGGCGGGGGTGCCCGTCGGTGACCAGGCCCACGCCCCGGAAGGAGAACAGGGGCGGCGCCACCACCGAAGTCTGGCTGAAGCCGGCCGGCCCGCGGTCGGTAGGGTCCGAAGGATGACCGGGCCGCTGGTCGAGCGGGACCGCTCCGTCCGCCAGGCGGTGGCGACCAGCGTGGTCGGCAAGACGGCCGAGCTGGCCACGCTCGTGCTGCTGGCCACGGTCGTGCCCCGTGCTCTCGGCCCGACCGACTACGGCCGCTTCAGCGTCCCGGTGACCATCGTGACCCTCGGATCCCTGGCCCTGACCCTCGGCGGCCACACCGTCCAGGCCCGGTACGTGCCCGAGGCGCCGCCGGACCAGCGGGTGGGACTGGCCCGGGCCCTCGGCGCCCGCCTCGCCCGAGGGCGTGCGCTCCAGCTCGCCGTCATCGTCGTGCTGGGCGCAGTGGCGGCGGTCGTCGCCCCCGATGTCGTCCCGCCCGGCCCGACGGCGATCGTGCTCGTGTCCCTCGTGCTCAGCGTCGGCGCCACGGTGGCCCTCCAGGTCACCCTCGGCCTCGGTCGGGCCGGGCCCTGGAGCACCCGCTACCCGCTGCAGAACGGCGTGCTCGTCGCCGCCGTCCTGCTCCTGTACCCGGCGTACGGCGAGGGCGGCGCGGTGGTCGCCATCCTCGTCAGCGTCGTCGCGGCCACCCTGTTCGCCGCGGTCGCCGTCTTCCCGGTGCTTCGGGTGCCCGCCGACCCGGTCGCGATCCCCGACGGCGCCATCCGCTTCGGCGTCCTCCTCGCCGCTGGCGCCGCGCTCGTGCAGCTGGCGCAGCGGGGCAGCGTCCTCGCCGTCGCCGTGCTGGGCACGTCGGCCCGGGAGACGGGGTATGCGGCCCTGGCCACCGGGATCGCCCTCGGTGTCACCTACGCCGTGCTCCAGGCCTACACCGTGGCCCTGCCCCACCTGGCGGGTGGCGACGGCGGACGAGGCCGTCCTCGTCCGGCTCACCCGGTGGTTGCTGTTCGCCGCGGTCGCCTCCGCCGTGCCCGTCGCTCTCGCCCTCGAGCCCCTGGTCGAGCTGGCGTTCGGCGACGGCTTCGAGGGCGCGACGGCGGCTTTCGGGCCGGCGCTGGCGCTGGTCGTGCTGGCACCGGTGCACTCGCTGCTCGTGCAGGTGGCCGCCCTCCGACTCGACCCCGAGGCGTCGCTGGCCGGCGGCATCGCCCTGGCCGTCGGGTTCCTGATCACCGCCGCCATCGCCATCCCGGCGATGGACGCCGCCGGCGGGACCCTGGCCGTGCTGGTGGGCACCGTTCTCGGCGTCCTGGTGCTCGCCCGTCGCCTGCCTGGCGCGGTCGACCCGTGGCTCCTGGTGGCGTCGCTGGCCGGTGCCGGCGTCGTCGTCGCCCTCGCGTGTCGTGAACGTCACCGTCGTCGTCCCCACCCGGGACCGGTCGGCGGCGCTGGCCGGCTGCCTGCGGGCGCTGGAAGGCCAAGGCGTCGAGGTGATCGTGGTCGACGACGCGTCGGTCGACGCCGGTGCGGTGGCGAAGGTGGTGGCGGCCTTGCCGACGGCCCGCCTGGTCGTCGGCGAGGGCCGTGGCCCCGCCGCGGCCCGCAACCTCGGCGCGGCGGCCGCCGAGGGCGACGTCATCTGCTTCACCGACGACGACTGCCGCCCCCGGCCGGGCTGGGCGGCCGCCCTCGCCCGACGTCTGGCCGACGACCCCCACGCGGCGGGCGCCGCGGGGCCGACCCTCGTCGACCCGTCGGCGGGCACAGTGGCCGCCGCCGCCCAGGTCGTCACCAATCACCTGATGGACGCCTCCCGGGACGCCGCGGGCCGGCTGGGCTTCGCCCCGACCAGCAACCTCGCCGTGCGGGCGGAGGTGACGACGGCGTTCCCGTTCGACGAGTCGTTCCCGTTGGCCGCCGGCGAGGACCGGGAGTGGTGCACCCGGCTCACCGAGGCGGGCGAGGTCCTCGTCCACGAGCCGGACGCCGTGGTCGACCACCATCCGGAGCTCGACGTACGCCGGTTCTGGCGCCAGCAGGAGCGCTACGGGCGCGGCGGCGCCCGGTTCCGGGCCTCGACCGGCGCTGGCCTCGCCCCACTGGGGTTCTACGCCGGCCTGATCCGCCGAGGCTTCGCCGCCGGGCCGGCGGCCGGGGGCCTGGTCGTGCTGGCGCAGGCCGCCGCCGGGGTCGGCGCCACCAAGGAGCGCTTCGGCCGCTAGGGCAGGAGCAGTGGGTCGCCGGCCAGGTCGTCGGTGGGCTGGCCGGCCATGGCCACGGCGGTGGCGGCAACGTCCTCCAACCTCGGCGGTCGGCTGAGGTCGGCGTGACGACCGTCGCCGGGCACGACCAGCGCCCAGGCGTCGCCCTCGGTGTGGTTGCCCGACCGCCCGCTGCCCACGCCGTGGCGGTGGACCGTGCCGTGGCGCTCCGACCGCACGCCCGTGAGCCGGGTGGCGGGGCTGTCGCTCCAGCGCACCACCAGGTCGGGCAGCAGGGCAGACCGGTCCCCCGAGCCGAAGCGGTCGGCTACGCGCTCCACGGAGGTCACCGCCGGTGTGCCGTCCAGGTCGGTGAAGGTGGCCAGGCCCTCGGCGATCTCGTCGAGGAGGGCGTCGACCTCGTGCGCGGGGACGATGCCGTCGCGCTCCCGGCCCTGCCGGTTGAGGCGGATGTACCCCTGGTTCTCGGCGGGGTGGGCGAAGGCCCGGGTGGCCGACCAGTCCATCCCCCGCAGCTCGAGGCGGGCGGTGAGGTCGAGGGCGGCCTTCTCGGGCAGGGCGCCGGCGACCTTGGCCCGCAGGCCGGTGGGCAGGGCCGCCCGCAACCGCCAGATGCTGCGGGAGAGGCCCGAGGCCTTGGCCGCGCCGGGGTCCGCCGGGTCCAGGATCGCCCGCAGCATCTCGGGCAGCAGGTCGGCGCGGCTGGTGTTCACGTCCATCCCCACCGGCGAGATGACCATCAGGTCGGCGCCGTCGGGCAGGCCGTCCACGACCCGGCCGATGGCCGCGTCGACCTCGGCGTAGACGTCGTCGAGGGTCCGACCGAGCACCATCGTCGACGAGTCGTCCAGCTCGCCGGCGCCGAGCTGCGAGAGGTCCCAGAACTGGTGGCCGGCGACGTGGGCGGCACAGAAGGTCAGCCACACGAGGTCGAACCGGGACTCGGCGACCAGCACGTCGTAAGCGTCGGCCACCCGACCCGGGGCGCCGAGCAACCGGCGTCGGAGGCCGAGCATCTCGTCGACGCCGTGGCGGCCGAAGACCTCGTCGACGGTCTCGGGGGCTCCGAAGAGGCGCTCCAGGCGACGGTGGGTGCCGCCGGGCTCGTCCCACTCCTGCAACACGACGCGGTCGTGGAGCTGCCACCCACAGACCAGCGTCCCGGGCGGGGCGTCCTTCGGCGGCCGGCTCTCGTAGGGGTCGACGGCCAGCGTGCGGGTGCCGCTGCGGCCCAACGTCTCCCACACCGGCGACGGGGCGTCGAAGTGGGCCATGTAGTGGACCCGCTGCTCCTCGGGGTCCCACTGGAACGGATAGAAGAGCCCGTGGTCCTCGACGGGGACCCCGCTGTAGAGCGTGTGCTGGGCGCCGGCGGCGAACTGGGTGGCCGGGGCGTCGAGGTCGTGCCAGACGCCCTTGCGGCGCAGGTCGTCGAGCACCGGCAGCCGGCCCTCGTCCAGGAGGCGGTCGAGGGCAGCGGCGCTGGACGCGTCGAACTGGAGGATGGCGAGCACGGGATCAGCTCCTGGCCGGGGCCGGGACGGCTCGGGCGGCATCGATGGTGGTCATGACGGCCAGCCCGTCGTCGGCGGTCCCGAGGTCGGGGTCGGGGTTGCCGGTCAACGTCCTGGCGAAGGCGGCCAGCTGTCCGGCGAGCGAGGCGACCAGCGGGTGGGGTCCTGGGGCCAGCCGGCCGGTCACCGCCGCCAAGGGCCCGCCGACGCTGTGGCGGGCGACGGTCGTGCCGCCCTGGCGCACCTCGATCAGCTCCCGGTGGAGCCGGTCGGCGGCTGCTCGGAGGCGGGCGTGACCGCGGGTCAGCTCGAGCTCGACCGTGGCCCGGTCGGGCCGGAGGTCGGCCGCGGTGACGGCGACGACCTCGGCACCGGTCAGCCAACGGGCCAGGTCCACCAAGTGGGGCCCGAGGTCGACGATGGCGTCGTCGTGGACCGATCGCGCCGCCCAGCTCCGGCGCCGGTAGTGGATGACGAGGTCCAGCTCGACGTCGCCGTCGGCGGACACGGCGTCACGCACGGCCCGGACGGCCGGGTCGAAGCGGCGGTTGAAGCCGACGTGCGGCGGCGGGTGGAGGTCGGCCAGCTCGGCCGCGCCAGCCGCGTCCGGGGCCGGTGGCTTCTCGACGAGCACAGCGATGCCCGCCTCACTGGCGACTTTGGCGTCGGTCACGTGGGTCTCCGCCGGGCTGGCCAGCACGAGGGCGTCGACCTCGACCTCACCCAGGAGCTGGGCCGCCGTCGGCAGGGCCGGCACGTCACCGGCCAGCTCGGCGACGTGCGCGCGTCGACCCGGGTCGGGGTCGGCGACCGCCACCAGGTCGAGGGCCGGAGTGCGGGCGATCGCCGGTAGGTACCCCTGCTCGGCGAGCTGCCCACAGCCGACCAGCCCGAGGCGCATCACGGCACCGCTCCTTCGCTCGCCGGGACCCGGGCCGGGCTGCGCCGAACGGTGGCCAGCGCCTGCACCCCGGCCACGCCCAGCCCCGTCACCACGGCGGCGACGGCGACGAGGTGGTGGACGCCGTGGAGGGCGATGCCCACGGTGGCTCGGGCCAGGCCCTGTTGGCGCAGGAGCAGGGTGTAGAAGGCGTGGTTCAGGGCCACCAGGTTGCCGAACGCGGCCAGGGCGACCAGCGGGTGGAGGAGGGCGGCGCCGACGACGGCCACCGCGCACGACGCCGCGCTGAGCCGATGGCGCCAACCGCAGTTGAGGGCGGTCGACGACCGCCGGCGCCGGACCTGGAGCGTGGTCCACGGGACGCCGCGGCGGGCGAAGTCGGTCCAGACCATCGAACGCAGCGTCCACGCCTTGAGGTGGGTGCCCTGGATGTCGGGGTCGAGCCGGATCGAGGCGCCGTGGTCGACCAGCCGGTGGCCGAGGTCGATGTCCTCGATCGACGGGTGCGGGTAGCGCTCCTCGTCGAACCCGCCCACGGTCACGAAGGCGTCCCGCCGCACGGCGCCGAGCCCTGTCCAGAAGGTCTCGGCGGGGCCGGCGCCGGCCTGGTGGACGTGGTGGTGGAGGAGGTTGCGGAAGGTCGAGACGGTGGTGGTCGTCCCGGGCCGGTCGTCGTAGGAGCCGTAGAGGGCGGTGAGCCCGGGGTCGGCGTCGAACGTCGCCCGGATGCGGGTGAACGCGTCGGGATGCACCTCGACGTCGGCGTCGACGAAGACGACCACGTCGCCCGAGGCCTGCTCCACGCCCCGGTTTCGGGCCCCCGATGCCGACAGGGTCACGGGCCGATCGATCACCAGGACCTCGTCGGGTCGGTCGTCCGCACCGGCGATGGCGTCGAGGCAGCGGGCGAGGGTGGGGGGATCGTCCGTGGCGGGCACGACGACCGACAACGTGGCCACGGTCGGACCCTAGGCGCGTGAGGACCCCCTAACAGAATCCGTCAACCAGGCAGAGCGGCAGGACAGTCGACGGCCAGGACCGTCCAGCGTTCGTTGGCCGCCACGGGGATGCCGGCACCCTGCAAACGCCGCGCCATCCGGCCGTCGGTGCCCACGACGGCGACGTGGGGGGCGTCGGGTGAGCGACGGGTGATGTCGGTCAGCGGAACGTCGAGGTGCCACGCCAGGGGGGCCTGGGGGAGCTCGGTCGGATCGGCCGCGACCGCCCCGCAGGCCAGCAGGGTGTCCCGCCCTCCGGCCTCGTCCACGACGTCGAGGAGATCGGCCTCGATCGCCGCTCGTTCGTCGACCTCGTCGAGGACGTCGGGGATCCCGAGCACCCGGGGCGTGACGAACACCAGGCTGACGACGACCAGGCCGGCGACGGTCAGCGTCCGAGCCCGGCCGGGCGCCGCCCGCTCGACGAGCCGGACCAGGCCGACACCGCCGAGGACGCACAGGACCGCACCGGCGGGCAGGAGGAAGCGGCTGAGGGCGGCGTAGCGGAGCGCCACGGCCATGACCACGACGATCCCCAGCCAGGCGAGGGCGGCCAGGCCGACGCGCACCAGAGGGCGGTCGCGGCCACGGGGCGTCAGCATCGTGACCACGACCCCGACCCAGATCGGGACGACCACGACCTTGATGGCGTGGTCGAGGGCCTCGCCGACGCGGGTGCCGAACGGTAGGTCCAGCACCTGGGCGCCACCGGCGCCGTGGAACGGGTCGCCCGAGCCCCACCAGTCCGCGCCGAACCAGAGCACGGGGACGGCGAAGAGGAGACCCACCACGAGGGCCCGGTCCTCGGGCTCGTGGCGCCAGGACCAGAGCGCGGCGAGGCCGAGGAAGGGCCAGGCCTCGGGCCGGAGCAGCGCCAGCAACGTGAGGACGACGAGAGTGCGCCGCCCGCGGCCGTCCAGGTGGCTCTGCACGGCGAGGAGGGCGAGAGCGGCTTCGGCCGGTGCGCTGTGGCCCTCGGCCACCAGCCGGAGGAAGCGGGGGCCGCCGTCGGGGCTGAGCAGGAGCCCAGCGGCGGCGATCAGGCCGGCGACCGTGCCGGCGAAGCGCCGGGCCAGACCGAAGGTGAGGGCGACGGCGAGCAGGCCGAGGGCGCGGGCCAGCACCAGCCAGAGGGTCGGGGCCAGGCCTCCGAAGGCGGCGAACACGGTGGTGGCGGCGACCGGCAGGGGCTTCCAGGACGGGCCACCGGTGGTGTCCAGGTCGAGGTGCAGGACCTCGCGACCCCAGACCAGCCACGCCCACGCGTCGAAGGCCACAGAGGAGCGAACCGCCAGCGAGGCGACGGCCAGCACGACGCAGCCGCAGGCCACCACGAGACCGGTGTGGCGACGCGCCACGACGGCTGCCGTCGTCACCAGGGTTCAGGCGGTCGAAGTGACCGGGAGGACGGTGACGGGGCCGTCGACCCGGACGCGGACCTGGTCGCCGGGCCTCCAGCGCGCCACTCCGGGCAGCCGGGTGTGGACCGTGCGGCCGCTGGGAAGCGCCAGCCCGAGCAGCTGGTCGTGCCCGTAGTAGGAGCGGCCGGTCACCGTCACCTCGACCCCGTCGGCGTCGGCGCTGACCAGCAGGCACTCGGGGCGGATCACGACCTCGACCGCGCCGGGCGGCTGGCCGTCGGCGGGGAAGCGCCCCAGCTCGCAGTCCACCTCGGCGCCGGCGACCGTGCCGGGGAGGACCTCGGCGGCGCCCAGGAACTCGGCCACCCAGCGGGAGCTCGGGCGGTCGTACACGTCCTGGGGCACGCCGGCCTGCTCCACCCGGCCGTCCCGCATGACGACCACGACGTCGGCCAGCGACAGCGCTTCCTGCTGGTCGTGGGTGACGAGCAGGGCGGTGGCGCCCGCCCGGCGGAGGATGGCGACGACCTCCTCCCGGAGGGCGAGGCGGAGGCCGGCGTCGAGCGAGGCGAAGGGCTCGTCGAGCAGCACGACCTCGGGGTCGGTGGCCAGAGCCCGGGCGAGGGCGATGCGCTGGGCCTCGCCACCGGACAACTCGTGCGGATAGGAGGCACGGCGGTCCGACAGGCCGACCAGGGCCAGGCACTCCTCCACCCGGCCCTCGCGGGGCTCGCCGAAGCCGACGTTGGCAGCCACGGTGAGGTGGGGGAAGAGGGCACCGTCCTGGAACACCATGCCGAGGTGCCGGGCCTCTGGCTCCACCCAGGTGCCCTCCCCGGCGACCGGGTGGTCGCCGATCGACACGGTGCCCGCGTCGGGCCGCTCGAAGCCGGCGATGACCCGCAGCAGGGTGGTCTTCCCCGAGCCGCTGGGGCCGAGGAGGGCCACGATGTCGCCCCGTGTCACCTCGAGGTCCGCGCCCTCGACCGCGGTCGTCGACCCGAACGACTTGTGGATCCCCACGGCCCGGATCGCGGGCGTGCCCGTCACCGGCCGTACGGTAGCGGGGCCATGGTTCGGGGTACCCGACCGCGGAATGTTCGGCTTGCCTAAGTCGTACACTCGGCCCGCTCGATCCCCCCACATCGAGGTTGGAAACGAATGCTCTCGCGCCTCATCCGCATGCGGTGGCCACTCCCGGTCATCGCGCTCGTCGGCGTGATCCTCATCGTCGGCCTCGCGGTGGTCGCCAGCTCCGACGAGGACTCGCTGGTCATCTACAACGGCCGCTCGCACTACGGCGACGAGCAGGTGTTCCTGGACTTCGAGGCCGAGACCGGCATCGACATCGAGTTGCGGGGCGGCACCGCCCCCGAGCTCTTCGAGCGGCTGGAGAACGAGGGCGACGACACCCCCGCCGACGTGCTGGTCACCACCGACCTGGCCAACCTCTGGCGGGCCGAGGACGCCGGCCTGCTGGAGCCGGTGACCTCCGACGTCCTGACCCGAGACATCCCGCCCGTGCTCCACGACCCCGACGGCTACTGGTGGGCGCTCACCACCCGGCTGCGGGTCCCGGTGGTGGCCACCGAGCGGGTCGACCCCGCGGAAGTGACCAGCTACGAGTCGCTGGGCGACCCGCAGTTCCAGGGCCGCACCTGCCTGCGGACCTCGTCCAGCGAGTACAACCAGTCGCTGGTGGCCGACATGCTCGCCAAGCGGGGGGAGGCCGCGACCGAAGAGCTGCTCCGGTCGTGGATGGCCAACGACCCCGACATCATCAACTCCGACGGGGAGCTGCTGGCCGCCATGGCGGAGGGCGACTGCGACGTCGGCCTGAGCAACCACTACTACCTCGCCCGGGCCCTCGAGGAGGACCCCGACTTCCCGGTGGCGCCCGCCTGGCCCGACCAGGACGGGGCGGGGGCGCACGCCAACGTGTCCGGCGCGGGCGTGGTGGCGAACACCGACCACCCCGAGGAGGCACTGGCCCTGCTCGAGTACCTGGCCTCGCCGCCGGCCCAGGAGCTGCTGGCCGAGCGCGGGGAGTTCGCCGCCAACCCCGAGGTGCCGCCCGCCGAGCACGTCGCTGACTGGGCCGACGTCGTCACCGACCCGATCGACGTGGAGCGGGCCGGCCCGCTGCTGGAGGACGCCATCGCCCTCATGCTCGAGGTGGGTTGGCGCTGACCGACGTCGCCACGCCGGCCCCGCCCCGCGCCGGGCGAATCCCGGGCTGGACCTGGCTCGGGGGGTTCGTCGCCCTGCTCGTGGTCGGCCCGCTGGTGGCGCTGCCGCTCAGCTGGATCCGGGGCGGTGGCCTCGATGCGATCGCCCGGACCCTGCTGCCGGAGGCGCTGCGCAACAGCCTGGTGCTGGCCGTCGGCGTCGGGACCGGGACACTCGTCATCGGCGGCGGCCTCGCCCTGCTGGTCTCGTTCTACGACTTTCCCGGCCGGCGGATCCTGGACTGGGCGCTCGTCCTGCCAATGGCCATGCCCGGCTATGTCCTCGTCTTCGTCCTGCTGGGGCAGTACGGCCTGGCCAGCCCCCTGCAGTCGAACCTCTTCGGCGGCGGGCTGCAGATCCCCGGCCTGCGCACGATCGGCGGGGCGGTCGTCGTGCTCACCGCGGTCCTCTACCCGTACGTCTACGTGCTGGGGCGCAGCGCCTTCCTGAGCCAGTCCCGGCAGAGCCTCGAGGCGGCCCGCAGCCTCGGTCGCACCTACGGCCAGGCCGTGCGCCAGGTGGCGGTGCCGCTGGCCCGCCCCGCGTTGGCGGCCGGTGCCGCCCTCGCCGTGATGGAGGCGCTGGCCGACTTCGGTGTCGTCGACCTGCTGGGCGTCCGGGCGATGACCAGCACCATCTACCGGGTCTGGAACGGCGCCTTCGACCAGGACGCCGCCCTGCAGCTCGCCACCGTGCTCGTCGGTCTCGCCCTGACGCTGCTCGTCATCGAGCGCCTGCTGCGGGGCCGGGCCCGTTACCAGCAGGCGCTGTCCCGGGGCGACGCCGTCATCCCGGTCCGCCTCACCGGCTGGAAGGGGTGGATGGCGGCCGTGCCCGGCGCGCTGCTCCTGCTGGTCGTCTTCGTCCTGCCGGTGATCCAGCTGGCGGCCTGGTCGATCGAGACGCTGGCCGACGGGACGTTCGGCAGCGAGCTGGTCGAGGCCGCCGTCAACACCCTCCTGCTCGGGGTGATCACCGCCGTGGTGGCGATCACCACGGCGACGCTGGTGGCCTACGGCCAGCGGGCCCACCCGTCGCCGCCCGGACGGGTGCTGTCCCGGCTGGCGACCGTGGGCTACGCGGTGCCCGGCACGGTGGTCGCCGTCGCGGTGTACGCCCCGCTGGTGTGGGCCGACCGCCACGTGATCGACGTGTTCGAGGGCACGTTCGACCGCAGCGTGGGGCTGCTGTTCACCGGGACGATCCTCGGGCTGATCGTGGCCTACGTCGTCCGCTTCCACGCTCTGGCGTACTTCGCCGTCGAGGCGCGCATGGGCAGCATCTCGCCGAACCTGGACGAGGCGGCGCGGGCGCTGGGCGCCGACCGGGCCCGGGTGCTGGCCGACGTGCACCTGCCGCTGCTCTGGCCCGGCGTGCTGACCGCCGCCCTGCTGGTGCTGGTCGAGGTCATGAAGGAGCTCCCCGCCACCGCACTCCTGCGCCCGCTCGGCGGCGACACGCTGGCGATCACGGTGTGGGAGGCCACCAAGGACACCCGGCTGGACACGGCCGCGCTGCCGGCCCTGCTGATCGTGCTCGTCGGGCTCCTTCCGGTGATCATCCTGGTCCGCCTGCTACGGAGCGACGGGTGGACGTCGGTCGCCGACCGGATCTGAGGTCGTGACCCGACGACTGGTGCTGGTCGGCCTGGTCGTCGCCGCCTGGGCCGCCGTCGCCATCCCCGTCCGGGCCACCTACGGCGCCCGGGTCACGGCGGACGAGCCGCAGTACCTGCTGTCGGCGCTCAGCTTGGGCGAGGACCTCGACCTCGACATCAGCGACGAGATCCGGGAGCGGGCCTACGAGCCGTTCCACGAGGTGACCCTCGACCCCCAGACCGAGCCCGACGACGACGGGCGGGAGTTCAGCCCCCACGACCCCCTGCTGCCGGTGCTGCTGGCCGGCCCCATGGTGCTCGGAGGGTGGGAGGCGGCGAAGGCGACGTTGGCCGTGATGGCCGGGGTGCTCGCGGCCCTGCTGCTGTGGATCGCCGTCGAGCGCTTCGGGGTGGGGACGAACGCCGCGACGGTCGTCGTGCTGGCGTTCGCGCTGGGCGCCCCGCTCACGGCGTACGGGACCCAGGTGTACCCCGAGCTGCCCGCCGCCCTGGCGGTGACGGTGGCCATCGCCGCCATCACCGGGCCGTTGGGCGCGCGGCGGGCGGTGGGCGCTGATCGCGGCCGTCGTCGCCCTGCCCTGGCTGAGCGTGAAGTACGCCCCGGTCGCCGCTCGCGCTCGGTGGGCGTCGCCGGCTGGCGCCTCTGGCGGCGCGGCGACCGGACGGACGTGATCCGGGCCGCCGTCGTGCTCGCCTTGGCGGGGGTGGCGTACCTGGTCGTGCACCGCGTGGTCTACGGCGGCTGGACCGTCTACGCGTCGGGCGACCACTTCCAGTCCGGCGGCGAGTTCAGCGGTCACCGGCGGGAACCCCCGCTACCCGGCCCGCACCCAGCGGCTGGTCGGCCTCCTCGTCGACCGCGGGTTCGGGCTGGCGGCGTGGGCACCGGTCTACCTGGCGGCCGTCCCGGCCTTCGGCGCACTGGCCCGGCGCCGGCCCGAGCACTGGCAGGCGCTCGCCGTGCCGTTGGCCGCCGGCTGGGCCAGCGCCACCTGGATCGCGCTGACCATGCACGGATGGTGGTGGCCAGGACGCCAGGTCGTCGTCGTGCTGCCGTGTGTGGTGCTGGCCACCGCCTGGTGGGCGGGGTCGCGCTCCCGGGTGGTCGTCGGGGCGATCGCCGGCCTGGGCGCGCTCGGCGTCGTCTTCTGGGGGTGGCTCGTGCGAGAGGTGCGCGAGGAGCACCTGCGCCTGATCATCGACTTCGAGGCGACCCGGAACCCGCTCTACCGGGCGTGGCGCCTGGTGCTGCCCGACCTGCGGCTGCCGAACGGGTCGACGCCGGTGCTCTTCGTCCTGTGGACGGTCGCTGCTGGCGGGCCTGGCCTGGTGGGGCTGGCGGTCAGCCGGCGGTGACGAGGATGCGGGAGCTGGCGAAGGAGCCGATGCCGACGGGCCGGCCGTCGATGTCCAGCGTGAGGGTGCCGTCGGGTGAGGCCGCCGTGACCTTGCCCGACTGGCCCGGGATGATCGCCGCCTCCTCGAGGTACTTGAGCAGGCCGGGGGCGAACTCCAGCTCCTCGGGGATGCGGGCCACGGTGAAGCTGCTGCCCGGCTCCACGCTCGTCGAGCGAGACGGTGACGGGCGCCGAGTAGTCCGAACCGGGGATGGGGTTCCCGTGCGGGCAGGTGGTGGGGTCGCCGAGGACCCGCATCATCGCCTTCTCGACGGGCTCGGAGATGACGTGCTCCCACTTGCCCGCCTCGGTGTGGGCGTCGGCCCAGGAGAGCTGGAGGATGTCGGTAAGGAAGCGCTCGGCCAGGCGATGCCGGCGCACGACCTGCTCGGCCAGCTTGTTCCCGGCCGTCGTGAGCTTGATCGACCCGTCGACGCTCACCAGCCCGGCGCCCTCGAGCCGGCGGATCATCTCGGACACGGCGGGGCGGGAGATCTCCAGGCGCTCGGCGATGCGGGCCTGGATGACGTCGACGTCGTCCTCGTGCAGCTCGTAGATGGCCTCGCAGTACTCCTCGAACGCCGGATGGAACTCGGGGGTCTGGTACTCGGCCACGGCCGCATCCTAGGGGGAGGGGCCCGACAGTCGGCCGAGGGTCGGCGAACTCCCCGTTCTGGTGGCAGCGACGTGTCGTGGAGAACACACGGCTGCCACCAGAACGGTGGGTTGCGGACAGCGGATGACCGGAACGTCCAAGACGCTGGGTCACGATGGATGAGTACCGTCGACCCGTGGCGCTGGACCGTTTCTCGGAACCGGTCAGGACCTGGTTCGAGACGACCTTCGCCGAGCCCACGGCCGCGCAGGAGCAGGGCTGGCCGGCGATCGCCGACGGGGACCACACGCTGATCCTGGCCCCGACCGGGCTCGGGCAAGACGCTGGCCGCCTTCCTCTGGGGGATCGACCGGCTGATGACCACGCCGCCTCCGGAGACGGCGGGGCCGCGGGTCCTCTACATCTCGCCGCTGCGGGCGCTGGCGGTCGACGTCGAGAAGAACCTGCGGGCGCCGCTGCAGGGCATCGCCCTCGCGGCGGAGCGGCTGGGGCACACGGTCCACGTCCCGACGGTGGGCATGCGCACCGGCGACACGCCCGCCGACGAGCGGCGCAAGCTGGTGCGCAACCCGCCCGACCTGCTCATCACCACGCCCGAGTCGCTCTACCTCATGCTCACCTCGGCGGCCCGGGAGACGCTGGCGAACGTCGAGACGGTGATCATCGACGAGATCCACGCCCTGGCGGCCACCAAGCGGGGCGCGCACCTGGCCCTCACGCTGGAGCGGCTGGAGGAGCAGACGGCGACGCCGCCGCAGCGCATCGGGCTGTCGGCCACGCAGCGGCCGCTGGACGAGATCGCCCGCTTCCTGGGCGGTCAGCGTCGACGGCGACGCTCCGGCCGGTCACGGTCGTCGACGCCGGCGTGCGCAAGCCGATGGAGATCGAGGTCGTCGTCCCGGTCGAGGACATGGGCCGCCTGGGCGAGATCATCGACGAGCCCGTCGAGGGGCCGGCCGCCGCCGGGCCCGGTGCGCCGGTCGATCTGGCCGTCGATGCACCCGCGGCTGCTCGAGCTGATCCTCGAGCACCGCTCGACGCTCGTCTTCGTCAACGCCCGCCGCCTGGCCGAGCGCCTGGCCACCCGCCTCAACGAGCTGCACCTCGAGGGCCAGACCCGGGCCGCCGAGGCCGAGGGCCGCCCGCCCGCGCCCGGCCACGAGCTGGTCAAGGCCCACCACGGCTCGCTCAGCCGGGAGCGCCGGCTGGAGATCGAGGACGAGCTGAAGCGGGGCGATCTCCGGGCCTCGTGGCCACCAGCAGCCTGGAGCTGGGCATCGACATGGGCGCCGTCGACCTGGTCATCCAGGTCGAGTCGCCGGGCTCGGTCGCCAGCGGCCTCCAGCGCATCGGCCGGGCCGGCCACCAGGTCGGCGAGCCCAGCCGGGGCCGCATCTTCCCCAAGCACCGGGCCGACCTGCTGGAGGCGGCGGTGGTCGTCGAGCGCATGCACGCAGGGCGCTCATCGAGGCGACCCGCTACCTGCGCAACCCGCTCGACGTGCTGGCCCAGCAGATCGTGGCCATGGTGCGCCCTCGACGAGTGGTCGGTCGACGACCTGGCCGCGGTCATCCGGCGGTCGGCGCCACTACGCCGACCTGTCCGACGAGGTCCTCGCACAACGTCCTCGACCTGCTGGCCGGCCGCTACCCGTCCGAGGAGTTCGCGAGCTGCGCCCCCGCATCGTGTGGGACCGGGTCAACGGCGTCGTCCGCGGGCCGGGCCGGCGCCCAGCGCCTGGCGGTCACCAGCGGCGGGACCATCCCCGACCGGGGCCTGTACGGCGTCTTCCTGCCCGACGGCACCCGGGTCGGCGAGCTCGACGAGGAGATGGTCTACGAGAGCCGCCCGGGCGAGACCTTCCTGCTCGGGGCGTCGACCTGGCGCATCGAGGACATCACCCACGAGCGGGTCATCGTCACCCCGGCGCCCGGGCGAGCCCGGGAAGATGCCGTTCTGGCACGGCGACGGCCCGGGCCGCCCGCTGGAGCTGGGGCGGGCGATCGGCGCCTTCACCCGCGAGATCCGCGAGGACCGCGACGCCGTCACCCGGCTGGTCGAGCGCCACGGGCTCGACCCGATGGCGGCCGACAACCTGCTCCGCTACCTCGACGAGCAGATCGAGGCCACCGGGGTCGTTGCCCGACGACCGCACGATCGTCGTCGAGCGCTTCCGGGACGAGATCGGCGACTGGCGGGTGTGCATCCTCACGCCCTTCGGTGCCCGGGTCCACGCCCCGTGGGCCATGGCCCTGCAGGCACCGCCTGGCCGAGCGAGTGGGGGCTCGAGGTCGAGCTCATGTGGAGCGACGACGGCATCGTCCTCCGCCTGCCGGAGGCGGTCGACGACCTGCCGCTCGACGAGCTGCTCATCGACCCCGAGGACGTCGACGAGCTGGTCATGGCCCAGCTGCCGAACACCGCGCTGTTCGCCTGCCGCTTCCGGGAGGCCGCGGCCCGGGCCCTGCTCCTGCCCCGGCGCCGGCCGGACCGGCGCACCCCGCTGTGGCAGCAGCGCCAGCGGGCGGCCGACCTCCTGCAGGTGGCGGCCCGGTACCCGGACTTCCCGCTCCTGCTGGAGACCACCCGTGAGTGCCTGCAACGACATGTTCGACGTGCCCGCCCTGCGTGAGGTGCTCGGCGGCCTGCGCTCCCGGGACGTGCGGGTCGTCACGGTCGAGACCCGGCAGGCCTCGCCCTTCGCCCAGTCGCTGCTGTTCGGCTGGATCGCCGTCTACATGTACGAGGGCGACGCCCCGCTGGCCGAGCGCCGGGCCGCGGCGCTGGCCCTCGACCGGGACCTGCTGCGGGACCTGCTCGGGCGCCGAGGAGCTGCGGGAGCTGATCGACCCCGGTGTCCTGGCCGACCTCGAGCTGGAGCTGCAGCGGCTCAGCGACGGCCGCCGGGCCCGGGACCCCGACGAGCTGACCGACGTCCTGCGGGCCCTCGGGCCCGCTGACCCTCGAGGAGGCCGACGCCCGCAGCGACGGCCCGGCGGCCGAGTGGCTCGACGAGCTGGTCGCCGCCGCCCGGGCCATCCGGGGTTCGGTGGCGGGGGAGGAGCGCTTCGCCGCCGCCGAGGACGCCGCCCGGGTTCGGGACGCGCTCGGTGTCGCCCTGCCCGCCGGGCCTGCCCCAGGCCTTCACCGAACCGGTCGAGCGCCCGCTGGTCGACCTCGTGGCCCGCTACGCCCGCACCCACGGGCCGTTCCTCACCCAGCACGTGGCCCAGCGCCTCGGCGTGCGGCTCGAGCCCGTCCTCCTCGCCCTCGAGGCGCTGGAGGCCGAGGGCCGGGTCGTCCGGGGCGAGTTCCGCCCCGACGGTGTCGAGCGGGAGTGGTGCGACGAGGAGGTGCTGCGCCTCCTGCGCCGACGGTCGCTGGCCGTGCTGCGCAAGGAGGTCGAGCCGGTCGACGGCCACGGCGCTGGCCCGCTTCCTGCCCGCGTGGCAGGGCGTCGGCGTGCCGCGCCGCGGCCCGGAGGGCCTGGTCGAGGTGCTCAACGCGCTGCAGGGGGCCGCGCTGCCGGCGTCGATCGTGGAGACCGACGTCCTCGCCGCTCGCATGGCCGGCTACCGCCAGGCCGACCTCGACGCCCTGTGCACGGCGGGCGAGGTGGTCTGGGTGGGCGCCGGAGCCGCTCGGGGCGACCGACGGCCGGGTGCGCCTGGTGTACCGGGACCGCCTCGGCCTGCTGGTGCCCGCCGCCGACGAGCCGCCCGACGGCCCCGTCCACGCGCGCCCTGCTCGACCACCTCGACGCACCGGGGCGCCTCGTTCTGGCCCGACCTCGTGGCCGCTTCGGCCGAGGGCGACGCCGCCCTACGACGAGCCGACGGTCCTGACCGCGCTGTGGGACCTGGTCTGGGCCGGGCTGGTCACCAACGACTCGCTGGCTCCGCTCCGGGCGTTCCTGGCCGGGCGCCCCCGGCGTTCGCCGAAGCGCCGACCGTCGCCCGGTCGACTGACCCGGCTCGGCCCACCCCAGGCCGCGGGCCGATGGTCGCTGGTCGACCCGCTGCGCCGCCCCGAGCCCACCGAGACCGAGGCCGCTCACGCCCGGGCCCAGCAGCTGCTGGAGCGCTACGGCGTGCTCACCCGCGAGGCGGCCCTGGGCGAAGGGGCGGAGGGCGGGTTCGCCGGCGTCTACCCCGTGCTCAAGGCCCTGGAGGACCGGGGCCAGGTGCGCCGCGGCTACTTCGTCGCCGGCCTGGGCGGAGCGCAGTTCGCCCTGCCCGGGGCCGTCGACCGGCTGCGGGCCGGCCGTGACGGCGACGGTGCCGTCACCCTCGCCGCCGCCGACCCCGCCCAGCCGTTCGGCGCCGCCCTGTCGTGGCCGGACACCCCGGGCCGCCCCAGCCGCAGCGCCGGCGCCTACGTGGTCATCGTCGACGGTGAGCCGGCCATCTTCCTGGAGCGGGGCGGCAAGAGCCTGGTGACGTTCCCCCGCAGCCCCGAGCTGGACCACTGGCCCGAGGCGCTGCAGTCGCTGGCCAAGGACGGGAAGCTCCGCCGCCTTGACATCGCCCGGGTGGACGGCGAGCCCATCACCGCCTCGCCCGAGATCAAGCAGCGCCTCGAGGAGGCCGGCTTCAACGACGGCTACAAGGGCCTGACCTTCCGTCCGTGACCGACGAACCCCCCGTTCTGTGACCAGCCCTTCGCGCTCTGGAGGGCCCGGCTGGTCACAGAACGGTGGAGGGGACGTCGGGTCGGCGCCTGCCGCTGAGCACTGAGCTCAGGACGGCGGGACCGCCGGCCGCAGTTCGCCCACGACCGCACCCCGCCACGTGGACACCGGGGGGCGCACGAAGCGCTCGAGGTCGATGTCGGGCAGGAAGCGGGTGAGCACAGCGGCCAGTGCGACCTCGGCCGCCCGGAAGGCGCCGTCCTCGACCTTGAGCGCCACGCCGAGGCCGGGGTCGGGCAGGGCCGCGGTGTAGACGCCCTCGGCGCCCACCTTGACGAAGGCCCGCTCGCCCGTGAGGGTCATGAGCTCCGTGCACAGCCGACCCGTCCCCGCCACGAACCACGGATGGGTGGCGACGGTCGCCCGGAGGCGCCGAGCGGCGGCGACCTGCTCGTCCGACAGCCCCTGGCCCGTCCCGAAGCGGGCGAAGCCCCGGGCGAGGCCCCGGAGGGCGACGGGCCAGGTCGGCGCCGAGCAGCCGTCGACCGACGGCGGATCGGCGACGCCGTCACAGAGGTCGCCGAGCGTCGCTCGGACCTCCTGTTGCACGGGATGGTCGGGCTCGGTGTATCCCTCGACGCGCACGCCCCGGTGCCGGGCCAAGGCGAGGAACCCGGTGTGCTTGCCCGAACAGTTGTTGTGCGCCGCGGTGGGCTCGGCCCCCGTGGCGGCCAGGGCACGGGCGGCCTCGGCGCCGGACGGCCAGTGGGGGCCGCAGCCGAGGTCGTCGACCGACAGGCCGAGCGCCGCGAGCGTGGCCCCGACCGCGGCGACGTGCCCCGGCTCGCCACTGTGGGAGGCGCAGGCCAGCGCCAGCGACCGGTCGTCGAGAGCGAAGGCGTCGGCCGCGCCCGAGGTCACGAGGGGCAGCGCCTGGAAGGCCTTGACCGCCGACCGGGGGAGTACGGCCTGCTCGACGTCGCCGAAGGCGAGGACGACGTCCCCGTCGGTGTCGGTGACGACCACCGTGGCTCGGTGGCGGCTCTCGACCCATCCATTGCGGACGACCTCGACGACGAACTCGGGTCGCTCGCTCACGGCGCGACGGTAGGCCGGTGGAGGTGACGACCCGCCGCTCACCGATCGCCGTGCTGTGCGTCGTCTACCTGGCGTTCGGCATGCCGATCGCCATGATCGGCGTGGCGTGGCCGACGCTGCGGGACGACCTGGGACGCTCCGACGGCGACCTGGGTGTCCTCGTCCTGGCCTACGGCCTGGGTCGGCTGGCGACCTCGGCCTCCAGCGGCACGCTCCTGGCCCGCCTGCGCTTCGGCATGGCCGAGGCGCTGACACTCGTCGGCCTCGCCCTCGCCGGCGCCTGGGTGGCGACCACCCCGCCGTGGCCGTGGCTGGTGACGGCCATCGCCCTCGTCGGGCTGCTGTCCGGGGTCCTCGACTCGCTCGGCGCCCGCTTCCTCGCCGTGTCGGCCAGCGTGCGCCAGGCGGGGCTGGCCGCCGGGAGCTATGGCGTGGGCGCCACCATCGGCCCGATCGTGTTGGCCCTCGCCGACTCCGTCGCCGTCGGCTTCCTCACCGGTGCCGCCGTCGCGCTGGTGGCCGCTGCCGTCGTCGTGTCGCCCGGCGTCGAGTGGCCCGAGCGGCTCGTCCTCCACCGGTCGACGCCCGTGGAGCCGGTCGACACCCCGTCGGCCCGCTCGCTGCTCACCGCCCCGGCGGTGGTGGTGTCACTGGGCCTGTTCGCCGCGTTCGTCGCCATCGAGGTCACGGCGGGCGGGTGGTTGGCCGCCGTGCTGGAGGACGCCCGGGACCTGGACGGCCGACTGGCCGGCCTCGCCGTCGGCGGGTTCTGGGCGGGCATCACCATCGGGCGGCTGCTGCTGGGCCGGATCGACCTGCCGGACCGGGCGCTGTTCGTCAGCGTGGCCGTCATGCTCGCCTGCTTCGTCGCCCTCACCGTCGTGCCGAGCTGGGCCGTGATCCCGGTCACTCTCGTCACCGGCCTCGCGCTGGCGCCGCAGTTCCCGACCCTGATGGCCCACACCGGCGACCGCGTCGGCGTGCCGCTGGCTGGCCGGGTCTCGGGCTGGCAGCTCATCGCCGGCAACATCGGCGGCACCGGGCTGGCGGCCCTCACCGGGGTCATCGTCGACGCCACCGGGCCGGCCGCCCCCCTCGCCGTCCTGGTCGCCACGACCGCGACCGGCGGCCTCCTCCTGGCCACCGCCCGCCGCCTCTGACCGCGGGGTGGATGACCGCGAAGAGTGGCGTCAGGCGGCGACGGCCTCCGCCACGCGCCGGTCGTAGTCGTCGGCCAGGGCGTCGAGGGCCGCGCGGTTGTCGCCGGTGAAGGCGGGGCCGTGCATCAGGCCGAGGGTCGTCGAGCCGAGCTCGGCGAGTCGGCGGACGGTGGCCCCGGAGGAGGGGGCCAGGCACGACGCCTTGAAGGCGTCCTCGGCCTCGATGGCGGGGCCGACGATGTCGGCGTCGGTCGTCGCCGGGCCGTCGCCCAGGGCGGTGAACAGGTCGCCGCACAGGAGCGTGCCGGTCTCCTCCTCGTAGAGGACCCGGGCGTCCCAGCCGTGGGGGACGTGCGGCGTGTCCAGGTGGCGAACCCGCTTGCCGCCGAGATCCAGCACCTCGTCGTCCCCGATCCCCTGCGGTGGCCGGTCGGCCAGGTCGTTCAGCGACACCACGTTGGCCAGGTGGCCGCCGACGACGGTCGCCTCCGGCGCGACGGCCAGCCACTCGTTCATGGCCCCGCACTCGTCGGACTCCAGGTGGCCGAAGGCGATCCACCGCAGCCGCTCGGGCGGCATCACGGTGGCCAGCGCGTCCCGCACCAGCGGGAACAGGTTCCGTTGGCCGGTGTGGAACAGCAGGGGCTGCTCGGCGTCCAGCAGGTACTGGTTGAACACCAGCCCGGCGGGCTCGATCCACGTCGACAGGCGGTACACGCCGTCGGCCACCTCGTTCACCTTCGTCTCCATCAGAGCGGCACCTCCGTGCTCGGCCAGCGTTCGGAGTCTGTCAAGCGGCGGCGGCCGCCACCAGGCGTTCGCCCATGCGCCGGACGGCGTCGACCAGCTCCGGTGGGTCGTGGACCTCGGCCGGGAACGGGAGGGCGGCGACGACCACGGCCAGCCAGTCGACGTCCTCGGCCCGGAGGCGCAGGCGGGTGGTGCTGTCGTCCAGCGGCTCGACGTCGTAGCGGGCCATGACCCGGACCTCGGCGACGTCGTCCGGCGTGGCCTGCACGGTGACCACGGCCTCGACCATCGTGGCCATGGTCTGGATGCCGGCGTCCACGAACTGGGCGGCGTCGACGCCGTCGGGCAGCTCGCGAGGGGTGAACGGCCGGGTCAGCGCCTTCGGCTCCACCATCCGATCGACCCGGAACGTCCGCCAGTCGTCCCGGTCGACGTCCCACGCCACCAGGTACCAGCGCCGCCCGGCCGACACGAGCCGGTGGGGCTCGACCATGCGGCCGCCGAACTCGCCGTCCCGACGCTCGTAGTCGAAGCGCAGCCGCACGGCGTCACGGCAGGCACCGGCGATCTCGGTCAGGTCGGTCGGGTCGATCGTGGGGCCGGAGCTGGACCAGGTCATCGGCTCGGAGAACTGCTGCAGGGCGCCGATGCGCGAGCGCAGGCGGGCGGGCAGGACCTGCTCGAGCTTGGCCAGGGCCCGCACCGAGGTCTCCTCGATGCCCTCCACCGAGTTGCCGGCCGCCGCCCGAAGGCCCACGGCGATGGCCACCGCCTCGTCGTCGTCCAGCAGGAGGGGCGGCAGCTGGCTGCCGGCCGCGAGCTGGTAACCCCCCTCGGTGCCCCGGGTGGCGTCGACCGGGTAGCCCAGCTCGCGGAGGCGGTCGATGTCCCGGCGCAGGGTGCGCTCGCTGACCTCGAGCCGTCCGGCCAGCTCGGGTCCGGCCCAGTGCCGGTGGGTCTGCAACAGGGAGAGCAGACGGAGCATGCGGGACGTGGGATCGGCCATGCGGAAAGGTTGTCAGACCTTCAGGTCAGGATCTGTCCGCAAGGGGCGCGATCCTGACGAACATGATGATCCAGACCGACGGCCTGACCCGTCACTTCAAGACCAAGCACGGGACGGTGGAGGCGGTCGTCGACCTCGACCTGGACGTGCGGGAGCACGAGCTGGTCGCCCTGCTCGGACCGAACGGGGCGGGCAAGTCGACGACGATGCGCCTGCTGACGACCCTCCTCCGACCCACGTCGGGGCGGGCCGAGGTCGTGGGCCACGACGTCGTGGACGATCCCGCCGCCGTGCGCCGCCGCATCGGCTACGTCGGCCAGGGCAACGGCGCCGGCCACAACCAGCACGTCCGCGACGAGCTGGTCACCCAGGGCCGGGCCTACGGCCTGCCCAAGGACGAGTGCAACGCCCGCGCCGACGACCTGATCGAGGCGCTCGATCTGGGCTCGCTGACCGACCGCGCGGTCAACACCCTGTCCGGTGGGCAGCGCCGCCGCCTGGACGTCGCCCTCGGGCTGGTCCACCGGCCGCCGCTGCTGTTCCTGGACGAGCCGTCCACCGGCCTCGACCCCCAGAGCCGGGCCAACCTGTGGGAGCACATCCTGCGGCTGCGGCGCGAGCACGACATGACGATCGTGCTGACCACCCACTACCTCGACGAGGCCGACGCCATGGCCGAGCGGGTGGTCGTCATCGACCACGGCCGGGTCATCGCCGACGACACCGCCGATCGCCTGAAGGCCGACCTGGCCGGTGACCGCATCGTGGTCACGGCCGGCGACGGCGCCGTCCAGCGGGTGGTCGACGTGGCCGCCCGGGCCGTCGACCCCCAGGACGTCGAGGTCTCGGGCCGAGTCGTCAACCTGCGGGTGGTCGAGGGCGCCGGGACGCTCCCGGGCCTGCTGCGGGCGCTGGACGCCGAGGGCGTGCCCGTCGACGCCGCCGAGGTGCGGCGCCCGACGCTGGACGACGTCTTCCTGACCCTGACCGGCCGCAGCCTCCGCGAGGAGGTGGCGGCATGAGCTTCGCCGACCCCATCCCCCTCGTCGACCCCTCGAACCGGAGGAGCCCCATCGTGCTCAGCACCCTCGACCGACCGACCAACCCGACGACCGCCCGCCAGGAGGCCGCCGTGACCTCGCCCGTCACCGACACCATGACCGTGCTCCTCCGGGAGCTGCGCCCGACGCTGCGCAACCCGTTCTCGGTCATCTTCTCGATGGTCCAGCCGCTCTTCTTCCTCAGCCTGTTCGGGCCGCTGCTCATCGCCATCTCCGACCAGCCCGCCGACGAGGTCCTGCAGACCTTCGTGCCCGGGATCCTGGTCATGTCCGCCCTGTTCGCGGCGTCGACGACCGGCGCCAACCTGCTGATGGAGATCCAGACCGGCTCCCACGAGCGGATGCTGGTGACGCCGATCCGGCGCCCGGCGCTGCTGGTGGGTCGGGCGCTGAAGGAGATCGTGCCCCTGGTGGCTCAGGCGTCGCTGATCGTCCTGGTCGTGGTCCCGTTCGGGTTCCGATTCGAGCCCATGGGGGCCGTGATCGGCCTGGCCGTGCTCGCCGCCTTCGGCGTCGGTCTCGGGGCCCTGAGCTACACGCTGGCCCTCGCGGTGAAGTCCGAGGACTGGATCTTCTGGTCGGTCCAGCAGACGCTGATCTTCCCCCTGCTCCTGCTGTCGGGGATGCTGCTCCCGATCGAGGAGGGCCCCGGCTGGCTCCGGTTCCTGTCCCAGTTCAACCCGCTGACCCACATCGTGGACGCCGAGCGCCTGCTGTTCGACGGCGTGATCCTCGACGCCCAGGTCTTCTACGGCGTGCTGGCGGCCGTCGGCCTGGCCGTCGTCGGCCTCGCCGTCGGGGTCCGGGCCATCGAGCGGGCCACCGCGTAGGGCTGATCCCCCCGTTCTGGCGCCTGATCTGGTCGCTCTGGCGACCGAATCGGGCGCCAGTTCGCGTTCGGGTCAGGGTTCGACGATGGGGAACGCGGGGTCGAAGCGGTCGAGGTAGGAGCGCAGGGTGACCAACGTGTCGCCGGTTCCCTCGACCGGGTCGACCTCGGCGAAGCCGGCCAGCACGGGCAGCAGCTCCGCCCGGGCGAGGGCGTAGGCCGTGGCGCGCGCCGGTCGGCCCGTTGACCGGCTGGTGGACGAACACGCCGTGGCGCAACGTCGTCAAGCGGTGGGTGTCCTCGTCGGTGAGGTGCCAGTCGATGGCCAGGTCGACGCCGTCGGCTGCGGCTCGGGGCCCGTCGATTCGGATGGCCGTTGCGTCGAAGACCTGCTCGACGGTGAGGGCGGCCAGCACGTCGGCACCGAGCGTCACCCCTCCGGACCGGCACGCCCTCGCGGAGCTCGAGGGCACCGGTGAGGAAGAAGTTCCGCCACGTGCCGTTCTCGGCGCCATGGCCGAGGCCGTCGTAGACCTCGGCCAGCAGGGCCCGGGCCTCGGTGTTGCCCGGATCGGCGAAGACGACGTGGTTCAGCAGCTCGGCCGCCCAGCGGGGGTCGTCGTCGGCGACCCGCGCTCGCTCGATCACCGCGTCGGCGCCCCCCATCGCGTCGACGTAGCGGGTGGCCACCTCGACCGGTGGGTGGGGCCAGAGGTGGGCCGGGTTGCCGTCGAACCAACCGAGGTAGCGCTGGTAGATCGCCTTCACGTTGTGACTGAGCGAGCCGTAGTAGCCCCGCAGGTGCCAGGTCTGCCCCAGGGTCTCCGGCAGCTCGAAGTCCTCGGCGATCTCGATGCCGGTCTCGCCCTTGTTCAGCCGGCGCAGGGTCTGGTCGTGGAGGTAGGCGTAGAGGTCGCGCTGGCGGGACAGGAACTCCCGCCCGGCCTCGGCGCCCCACGTCGGCCAGTGGTGGGAGGCGAAGGTCACGTCGGCCCGGTCGCTGAAGAGGGCGACGGCCTCGGTCAGGTAGCGGGCCCACTCGTGGGCGTCCCGCACGACGGCGCCCCGCAGGGTGACGAGGTTGTGCAGGTTGTGGGTGGCGTTCTCGGCCACGCACAGCGCCCGGTGGTCGGGGAACAGGAAGTTCATCTCGGCCGGCGCCTCGGTGCCCGGCGTCAGCTGGAACTCGACGGTCACGCCGTCCAACACCTCGACCTGGCCCGTGTGGGTGATGTCCAGGGTGGGTGCGATGAGCGTGACCGTCCCGTTCGAGGTGGCCTGCCCGAGCCCGACGCCGATCTGGCCGGCGGGACCGCGCTCGAGCAGCGAGCCGTACATGTAGCTGGCCCGCCGGGTCATCGCCGTCCCGGCGTAGACGTTCTCGGACACGGCGTGGCCGAGGAACCCCTCGGGGGCGAGCACGACGACGTCCCCGCGGTCGACGTCGTCCTGGCTGGTCACCCCCTTCACCCCGCCGAAGTGGTCGACGTGGCTGTGGGTGTAGATGACGGCGCGCACCGGCCGGTCGCCCCGGTGCTCCCGGTAGAGGGCGAGGGCGGCCGCCGCCGTCTCCACCGAGATGAGCGGGTCGACGATGATCACGCCGGTCTCGCCCTCGATGACCGTCATGTTGGAGAGATCGAGGCCCCGCACCTGGTAGATCCCGGCGGTCACCTCGAACAGGCCCTGGATCCGGTTCAGCCGGCCCTGCCGCCACAGGCTGGGATCGGCCGTCGAGGGGCACTCGCCCTCCAGGAAGTCGTAGACGTCGTTGTCCCAGATCACGGCGCCGTCGTCGTTGCGGACGATTCCCGGCTCGAGGGCGCCGACGAACCCGCGCCGAGCGTCCTCGAAGTCCTGCGTGTCGTCGAAGGGCAGGTCGCTCATGACGGGATCATCCCAGGTCGGTACGGTCCTCGGTCGGTGCGGATCGGCGCGGTGCTCGCGGTGCTGCTCCTCCTCGCCGGCTGTCGCGACGACGGGTCCGAGGGCGTTCCCGCTCCGGACATCCAGGGTGCGCTGACGGACGAGCAGCTCCGGCGGGCCGACGAGCTGGTCAGCGTCTTCGAGAACAGCACGACCGAGATCCAGTACGCCTACGCCGAGGACCTGGGCGACGGTCGCGGCATCACCTCCGGTCGGGCGGGCTTCACCACCGCCACCTGCGACGCCCTCGAGGTCGTCGAGCGCTACACCGCCCAGGACCCCGACAACGGCCTCGCCCCCTTCGTGCCCGAGCTGGAGCGGCTGTGCCGCACCGGCAGCGACGACACCACCGGCCTGCCTGCCGACGAGTACGTCGCCGCCTGGACGGCCGCCGCCGAGGATCCGGCCTTCCGGTCGGTGCAGGACGGGGTGGTCGAGGAGGAGTACTACGACCCGGCGCTGGCGATCGCCGACGAGGTCGGCCTGACGACCGCGCTCGCCCGCGCCGCGCTGTACGACACGGCCATCCAGCACGGCGTCGGCGACGACCCCGACGGCCTGGCGGCCCTCGTCGAGCGGACGTCCGCCGCCGTCGGCACGCCGGAGGAGGCGGGCGAGGCGGCCTGGCTGGACGCCTTCCTCGACCAACGCACGGCGACGCTCCTGGCTCCGGCCGACGAAGCGACCACCGAGGCCTGGTCCGAGTCGGTCAGCCGCGTCGAGTGCCTGCGGTCGATCGCCGCCGCCGGGAACCTCGACCTCGACGGGCCGATCCGCTGCACGGTCTACGGCGACCCGTTCACGATCCGCTGAGTCCCACCACCTCGAAATTGCTCCGATCAGGGTCGTAGAGCGCCACCAATCGGAGCAATTTCGTCGGATCGGACGCTCAGAGCACCGCCCAGAGCTCGGCGGGGCCGTGGACCAGGCTGCTGGGGGCGGCGACGGGCTCGTCGGCCAGCTGGTAGTCGGGGTGGCGGGCCAGCACCTCCTCCAGCACGACCCGACCCTCCAGCCGGGCCAACGCCGCCCCGAGGCAGAGGTGCTCGCCGAACCCGAACCCGAGGTTCGGCACCCCGGGCTGGCGGGTGGCGTCGAAGCGGTCGGCCGTCGGGCCGAACGCCTCCTCGTCCCGGTTGCCTGATGTGTAGAGCATGACCAGGTAGTCGTCGGCGGCGACGGGGTGGCCGCCGACCTCGGTGTCGGCCACGACGGTGCGGGCGAACTGGTGGATGGGGGTGACCCAGCGGAGGCACTCCTCGACGGCCACGGGGACGCCCGCCGGGTCAGCGGCGAGCGCGGCTCGCTGGTCGGGGTGCTCGGCGAGGGCGATGAGGGCTCCGGAGAGCAGGTGGCGGGTGGTCTCGTTGCCGGCCACCAGGAGGGTGAGCGAGAACATCATCAGCTCGGGCGGGCTCAGCGGGCGCCCCTCGACCTCGGCGCCGACCAAGGCGGACACGAGGTCGTCCCCGGGGTCGTCGGCCTTGGCCGCCGCGTGCTCGTGGAGGAAGGCGCCGAGCTCCTGCATCGCCGCCATGTCGGCCGCCGAGACCTGGCTGATCCCGTCGGTGGCGTTGATGGCGGCGTCGGACCACCGCCGGAACTCGCCGCGGTCGCCCTCGTCGACTCCAAGCAGCTCGGCGATGGCCAGCACCGGGAGCGGGGCGCAGAGGCGATCCACGAGGTCGACGCGCTCACCGGTCGGGATGGCGTCGAGCAGGGACACGGTCATGGCCCGGATGCGCTCGACCAGCGGGGCGACGGCCCGGGGCGTGAAGCGGCGGTTGAGCAGGCGCCGCCACTCACCGTGCTGCGGTGGGTCCAGGTGCAGGATCGAGCCGGTCATGCTCCGGCCCTCCCGTATCGGGTCGTTGATCAGGACGCCCCGGCCGTTGACGAAGCGGCCGGGATCGCGGCTGATCTCGCGGATGTCGGCGTGCCTGCTGATCACCTTCACGCCCTCGTCCACCTCGTGGACCGGCGCCTCGGCCCGGAGGCGGGCGGTCAGCTCGTGGAAGTCCGCACGGGTGCGGAACGTCGGGTCGCGGGGGTCGAACGCGGGGATCGCCACCTCACGATCATGGCCCGGCGCACGGCACCCGACCGTCGCCTACGCTCTCGCCGTCCAACGGGCGAAGGGTGGGGATGGACATGCGACGACGGGCGCTCCTGGCCGGACTGCTTCTCGCGGCGGGGCTGGCGTTGGTGCCGGCGTCGCCGGCGGCGGCGGACCCGGGCGAGATCTTCACGTTCCAGATCCCGGGTTCCGTCGTGGACAACCCGGAGGCCGTCACGCTCGGGCCCGACCGCAACGTCTGGTTCACCAACGGCGGTTCCGGGCGGGTCGGACGGATCACGGTGAACGGCACGATCACGATGTTCTCGCTTGCCGGCGTCTCCCACCCGCGGGGCATCGTCACCGGCCCCGACGGCCGGCTCTGGTTCACCAGCGGCGACAACAACCGCATCTACCGCATGGCCACCAACGGCGGCAGCCTCACCCACTTCACCGCCGCCGGCGTCAGCAACCCCGGTGGCATCACCGTCGGTCCCGACGGCGCCCTGTGGTTCACCAACCGGGGGAACGGTCGGATCGGGCGCATCACCACGGCCGGTGCCATCACCACGTTCTCGAACGCCAACCTCGACGGGAACGACATCCTCACGCACATCGTCACCGGCGCGGACGGGAACCTCTGGTTCACGCCGTTCAAGAGCCAGGCGATCTGGCGACTGACGCCCGGTGGGGTGTTCACCGAGTTCGCCGACAGCGACATCAACGGCCCGTTGCACCCCGTGGTGGGCCCGGACGACCATCTCTACTTCGCCAACGCGTTCAACCACAACATCGGCGAGATCGACCCGCTGGCCGGCAACGACACCGCGGTCCTGAACAGCATCCTGACCTACACGGATCCCGAGGCCGAGATCTCCGGGACCGCCGGTCTCACGGTGGGCGAGGACGGCTTCCTGTGGTTCACGAGCGAGGACAACAACCGTGTGGGCCGCATGGACCCGAGCGCCCCGAACCCGGCGACGACCATCCAGACCTACACCAGCGGGTCCGTCAACACCCCGGGCTGGATCACGTCCGGCGCCGACGGCCACATCTGGTTCGTCAGCGAGGCCAACGACCGCATCGCCAAGGTCGAGACCGTGCCGTGCAACACGGCACCACTGCCTCACGGCTACAACGACGTCCCCGTCGGTGCGTTCTACGAGGACGGACTGGACTGGGCCCGGTGCCACGCCATGATCGCCGGGTTCTCCGACGGTGGCGTGCATCCGAACGACCCGGTGCTGCGCAGCCAGGTCATCAACATCCTCTGGGTGATGATGGAGTCGCCCGTGCCGTTCCCGGCGCACCAGTTCGTCGACATCCCGGCGAGCGCCTTCTACGAGCGGGCCGTGCGCTGGGGGAAGGCCGAGCAGCTGATCCGTGGGTTCCCCGGCCGGCTGTACAAGCCGGGCGACCCGGTCAACCGCTGTCAGCTCTCCAACATGATGTGGAACATGGTCGGGGCGCCGACCGGGGCGCCTGCGTCGGGCTACACCGACATCCCCAACCAGCTCTTCTGCCGCCAGGCCGTGGACTGGGCCGAGCAACACGGCCTCTGGGACGACGTGATCACCACGGGCACGCTGTTCAAGCCGTTCCAGGCCGCCAGCCGGTCGCAGGTGGTCGACGTGCTCTACGAACTGGCCACGGTGGGTGAGGCCTGGGAGGCGTTCACCGATCCGTTCCCGAGGACCGTCCGCTTCGACACCTGAGGTCTGCCACCCGGCGGGTCAGGTGGTCGAGGACCGGGTTGTCGTCGACGGGCATCCGCGTCGGTGCTCCGGCGCGCCCCTGGAGGATGCCGATGCGAGTGAGGATGGCCGTGCTCCGGAACAGAGCGAACGCCTCGTACCAGTCGAGGTCCTGGAGGGCGCGGCCCGCCCGGGCCTCGTAGCGGGCCCGCAGCGCCGGGAGCGGGGGGAAGCCCTCGAGACGGCTGCCGACGAGGTCGTCCTGCATGGCCTCCAGCGCCCACCACCAGGCCAGGTCGTGCTCCGGGGCGCCCACCGTGGCCATCTCCCAGTCCAGGAGGGCGGCGATCGAGCCGTCATCGGCGAAGACAACGTTGCCCAGGCGCACGTCCCCCCACAGGACGGCCGGCGACGGTTCGTCGGCGGGCCGGTGGTCGGCGCACCACGCCAGGGCGTCGACCAGGGCGGGCACGGCCTCCTGCTCGGTGGCACACCAGGCCAGGTAGTCCGACCACCACGCCAGCTCGCCGTCAAGGTCCCGGTGGGGGAGGCCCTCGCGGGGCGCTGACCGATGGAGGTCGGCGAGGGCGTCGACCACCGACTCGTAGAGGCGGGTCCGGTCGCCCACGGGCAGGCCCTGGACCCAGGGGTCGAGACCCGCAATCTCGCCGGGCACGTGGCCTTCGACCAGCGGCATGGCCAGGAACGGGTCGCCGAGCCAATGCTCGTCCTCGACCACGTCAGCAGGGACCGGCGTCGGCACGCCGGCCGCCGCGGCGACGGCCTGGGCCCGGGCCTGCAGCGTGAGGTCGTAGGTCGGGAAGATTCCCTCGCCCAGCGGGGCGAGGCGGACGGCCCAGCCCGACGGAGCGCCCTCCACCCGCGCCCGAACGAGGACGGTCTCGCTGGACCATCCCTCGGTGGGGCGGTCGACGCCGTCCACCTCGACGGCGGCGCCGTCTCGGCCCAGCCAGGCGACGATCCCGTCGACCAGCGCGTCGAGGTCCCGCTGGACGGTCAGGGCCACCGCGACACTCTGGCAGGCTCGCGCCATGTCCCTCGGCCCGCTCGTCCCCGCCGACGAGACCTTCAACCACCAGATCACCGACACCTTCGCCTCGGTCGGGCAATCGGATCGGTCCTGGACGGAGAAGGTCTGCGCCCAGGCGGCGGCCCGGGACGGCTCGCTGCAGGTCCACCTCGGCATGGGCAAGTACACGAACCGGGGCGTGCTCGACGCCTACGCCGGGGTGTCCCGGGGCATCGAGCAGTGGACGGTGCGGGCCAGCCGGTCGCTGTCGCCCGACCCCGGCGGCACCAGCGTGGGACCCATCCGCTACGAGGTGCTGGAGCCGCTGCACTCGGTCCGCTTCGCGCTCGATGTCAACGACGTCGTGCCGGTGGCCTTCGAGTGGACCTTCGAGGGCGTGGTGCCGCCCGCGCTGGAGCAGCGCGAGGTGCATCGGGGCCCGGACGGCTACCGGGTCGATGCCGACATCGTGCGCTACCACCACACCGGGGTGGCCCACGGCTGGGTCGAGGTCGACGGCGAGCGGAGCGAGATCGAGCCGACGGCCTGGTTCTCGACCCGCGACCACTCGTGGGGCGTCCGCTACATGGTCGGGGCGCCGGTGCCGGACGCTCCCACCCGTGGCGAGGTGCCGGGCCTGGCGTCGCTCATCATCTGGTCACCGATGCTGATGGCGACGACCGAGGGCGACCCGTACGCGCTCCACGTCTTCCACCAGCAGCACGCGGTCGGAGACTTCCGCCAGCTCACGACCCAGGGCGGCGTCGAGCACCCCGACGGCCGGCGGGAGCCGTTCGTCGCCATCACGCCCGAGCTCGAGTTCGACCCGGTCAATCGCCGGGTCCGGGGCGGCGTGCTCCACTGCACCACGGCCGACGGGGTCGAGCGCCCGCTCACGCTGACGGCGCTCGACGAGACCGGCTTCCACCTCGGGGCCGGGCTCTACTTCGGCTTCGACGACCAGTGGCACGGCCAGTACCGCGGGCGGCTGCACGTCGACGGCGAGCACATCGCCGACTGCACGACGGTGGAGGCCGCCCACCGGCTGCACCAGCTCCGGGACACCGTCATGCGGGTCGAGGACCCCGTGGGGGGCGGCGCAGGCTGGGGGAACGCGCAGACGATGGCCACCGGCCCGCACCCGAACCTCGGCCTGACCGAGGCGACCTCGTTCGTCTAGTCCAATTGGTGGGCGGCGCGGTGTGCGCCACCCACCCGGGTCGATCTCAGCCGGTGAAGGCGGGCTGGCCCTCGATCACCGGCGGCGGGGTCGTGTCGGTCGGCTCGACGTCGGGATCGCACGTCGCCGCCTCGGTGTCGTAGGTGATGGTCACCAGGCCGTTGCCCGACTGCACGCCGGTCTCGAAGGCCACGCCGGCCGGGCCGAGGCCCGAGCCACCGCCACCGCCACCGCCGTCGTCGGTGCTGCTGCCGCCTTCGGGGGCGGCCTGGATGACGTCAGGATCGGCGTCGGGCGACTGGGGCTGGCTGAAGTCGCCGGCGCCACCGCCACCGCCGTAGAAGCCGCCTCCGCCACCACCACCGGCGTCGTTGCCGATGTTGCCGTCACCGCCGACGCCACCGTTGCCGAGCGCGCCGGCCTCCGACGAGTCGTCGGGCTGCCCTGCGGCGCCACCGGCGGACTGGGTGCCGCCGCCTCCGCCGCCGGCCCCGAAGCCGGAGTCCTCACCCGGCGTGCCCTCGGAACCGCCACCGTCACCACCCGACCCGCGGGTCGGGGGCACTCCCTCGGGGCGGGTCGCCCCGTCGGCGAGCGGGGCGTCGTCCTCAGCGCTGTCGCCGCCGCTGCCGCCGCCACCGCCGGCGACCACGACGCGGGCGTCGAGCCCGTCGCCGCCCTGGCGGACATCGGAGGCGCCTCCGCCACCGCCACCCGGATCCTGGTTGCCGGAATCGCCGCCGCCGTCGGCGCCGCCGTTGAAGCCACCGAGACCGACGTCGCCGCCGCCCTTGCCGCCTTCCTGGGCGTCGCCGCCCTGCTCACCGACGGTCACGACGAGCGTCTCGCCCGGCGTGACCTCGAGGGTGGCCGTCGCGTGGCCGCCGAGGCCGGCGACGTTGCCGTTGCTGCCCACGCCGCCCTCGGCGCCGAAGGCGTCGACGGTCAGCGAGCAGACGCCCTCGGGGACGACGAAGTCCTCGGGTGCACCCGAGAACTCGAAGGTCTCCGTCTGCGGTGCGGCGTCGGCCGGGGAGATGGTCAGCACGAGCGCCGCACCGCCGAGGCCGGTGACAGCCAAGGCGGCGAGGGTGGTCTTCGTGGTCTTCGTCGGCAAGGCGAGTCCCTTTCGCGCACGGCCCAGTGCGGCCGGACAGTTGTCGGAAAGCTAGCTCACGCGCCGGTGCGCGAGCGAATCCCACCGGTCGGGTCGGGAACGAGCCGGGCGGACCGCTCAGGCTTCGATGGCCTCGGCGATGCCGGACAGCGACGTCAGGATCGCCGGGCCCTGGCCGAGCCCGAACGTCGAGTACGGGTGGAGAACGTAGGACACCTGCTCGCCGTCCCACACCACGTGGATCCACTCGATGGGCAGCATCGGCCGGGTCGCTTCGACGAGGCGGGGGCCGATGCCCGGGCTGCCGCCCCGGAGCGCGTACGTCGCATCCAGCTGGGGATCGCCGAACGGCTGGGCCTCGGCTTCGAGCATCGGCATGGGCATCATCGCCGGGGTGCGCTCGCGGTTCAGGATCTCGAACGGGGGCTCGCTGCTGCTGGAGGCCATCGAGAGCCGGGCGTCGTAGGCGTAGGTGACGGTGGCGGCCAGCAAGCCCCACGTCGTGGAGCCGCCGTCCCGCCACACCAGCTCGGTGGGGCGCCCGTCGTGGGTGCCCTCCATGCGCAGGTCGAGGGACTCCTCGTCAGTTCGGGCGCTGCGGGCGCCGGAGGCCACGTCGGCATAGCGACCGGGCATGTCGATGAGGAAGTTCGTCTGCGGGTCGCCGCTGACGAGGGCGAGGCCGAGGGAGGCGGCCACGTTGTCGGCCCGGTAGGCCGCCCACGTCTCCTTGTTGCCCTGTTGGGTCAGGTCACGGAGCTTCTTGGCGAGTCCCACCGCCGCAGAGGACCACGGTCGCCTGCCCGCCGCATGAGTACGGACTACTCATCTTTGGCGCGGCGACCTGCCAGATCTACGTGCTAGAAAGCCCGCATATGCGCCAGATTCATGCTCTGATCCTTGTCGCCCTGCTCCTGACCGCCGCTGGCTGCGGCGATGACGACGGCGGCGGCGATGCGGACAGCGGCGGGTCCGAGGCGTCGGGTGAGGGCGGTGAGCTGCTCGTCCTCGCCGCCTCGTCGCTGACGAACGCGTTCACCGAGATCGAGGCGGCGTTCGAGGAGGCGAACTCCGGCGTCGACGTCGTCCTCACCTTCGACAGCAGCAGCACGCTGGCCGGCCAGGTGGCCGAGGGCGGCCCCGCCGACGTGTTGGCCACGGCTGACGAGAACAACATGACGACGGCCGTCGACTCGGGCAACGTCGACGGGGAGCCGGTGATCTTCACCAGCAACAGCGGCGTGATCGCCGTGCCGACGGGGTCCGACGCCGTCACCATGCCCGAGGACCTCGAGGGCCACATCACCCTGGCGGTCTGCGCACCGGAGGTGCCGTGCCGGGTGGTGGCCGACCAGATGTTCGAGGAGCTCGGGATCGAACCCGAGATCGATACCGAGGAGGAGAACGTGGCCGCCGTCCTCACCAAGCTGGAGGCGGGCGAGGTCGACGCCGGGGTCGTGTACGTGACCGACGACCTTGCCTCTGACGACGTCGAGGCGATCGACATCGGCGACGTGGTGGTGACGACCGACTACCCGATCGTCGCCGTGTCCGACGCCGAGGCCGCCCAGGCCTTCGTCGACTTCGTCACCGGCGAGGAGGGCCAGGCGATCCTCGCCGACGCGGGGTTTGTCAGCCCGTAGCCCGACCTTCTCCCGAGGGACCGATGAGTCCCGGCGCGACGGGCGGTCAGAAGGGGCACAGTGTGACCACGCCCCACGAAGGAGCTCCACGATGACCCACTACGACGCGATCCCGGTCGGCGCCCCGTGCTGGATCGACCTCATGTCCTCCGACGTGGAGGCCAGCCGGGCCTTCTATGCCGCGGTCCTCGGCTGGACGTCCGAGGAGCCCAACCCCGACTTCGGCGGCTACGTGAACTTCAACCGGGACGGCGAGCGCATCGCCGGGCTCATGGGCGAACAGGACGGGCAGCCCGACGCCTGGTCGATCTACATCGCCGTCGAAGACGCCCAGGCCACGGCCGACAAGGTCGCCGAGGCGGGTGGCACGGTCGTGGTGCCGCCCATGGCGGTCGCCGAGCTCGGCTCGATGGCCGTGTTCACCGATCCCGCCGGGGCGTACTTCGGCATCTGGCAGGCGAACGAGCACAAGGGCTTCAAGGTCACGGGTGAGCCGTCCAGCCCCTCGTGGTTCGAGCTGCACACCCGGGACTTCGCCGCCTCGGTCGCCTTCTACGAGAAGGTCTTCGGCTGGGACACGGACCTCCAGGGCGATACTGATGACTTCCGGTACACGATCGCTACCGGGGAGGCCCAGATCGTCGGGATCATGGACGCCACCAGCTTCCTGCCCGAGGGCGTGCCCAACCACTGGTCCGTCTACTTCGAGGTCGAGGACGTCGCGGGCACCCTGGCCAAGGCCGCGGAGCACGGCGGCTCGACCCTGCAGGGCCCCGACGAGACGCCGTACGGCGTGCTGGCCGTCGCCACCGACTCGACCGGCGCCGTCTACAAGCTGCGGACCGCGCCGGCGGAGGGCTGAGGCCGCCGCAGCCGGTAGAGCACGTGGGCCCGGAGGGGATGCCCCTCCGGGATCCTCGGCATCTCGAAGTCCTCGGCCGGGTCCCGCGTCATGCCCAGCTTCTCCATGACCGCCTGCGAGCGCTGGTTGGTGGTCGTGGTCATGGAGACGACCTCCTGCAGGCCGAGGCGGTCCCAGCCGTCGGCCAGCACTGCCCGCGCCCCCTCGGTGGCGAGGCCGCGCCCCCAGGCGTGACGGGCCAGCCGCCAGCCGACCTCGACGGCGGGGGAGAACGCCAACTCCGGCGGCGTGGGCCACAGGCCGACGAAACCGGCGAAGCGCGCGTTCTCGACCTCGACGGCCCAGAGGCCGAAGCCCTCGCGGTCGAACGAGGCTTCGATGCGGTCGACCAGGTCGTCGCTCTCCGCCCGGCTCGGTCGGTGGAAGAAGTGCTCCATGACCTCCGGGTCGGCGTTCATCTCGGCGAATGGCGCCCGGTCGGCCTCCCGCCAGCGGCGCAGCAGCAGCCGATCGGTTCGCAGCTCCACGGCCCGATGATGCCGAGCAAGATGGGGGGATGCTCGACCACCTCTCGATCCAGTGCGCCGACGTCCAGGCCAGTGCCGAGTTCTACGACACGGTCCTGGCCACGATCGGCGGGCAGCGCATCTTCGACTTCGGCGAGGTCATCGGCTACGGCGTCCCGCCGATGCCCGACTTCTGGGTGGGCCCCCGCCAGACCGGAGAGGGCTTCCGCGAGTCCCACATCGCCTTCACCGCCCCCGACCGGGCGGCGGTCGACGCCTTCCTGGCGGCGGCCCAGAGCGCGGGCGCCGATGTCCTCCACGAGGCCCGCGTCTGGCCCGAGTACCACCCGAACTACTACGGCGCCTTCGTCCGGGACCCCGACGGCCACAATGTCGAGGCCGTCTGCCACGCCCCGGAGGGCTGACGCAGCGCGCTCGTGCTCCTCGTTCTGGTGGCAGCCGTGTGTTGCTGAGAACACAGGGCTGCCACCAGAACGGAGGTGTGCCTGGCTGACGCAGCGCCTCAGCGCATCTCGTGGAGCTCGTAGGTGAGGGTCTTCTGGTCGGTCTTGCCCTTGCCGACGGCCACCAGGTTGTTCAGCCAGGCGTAGCGCTCGTCGCCGGTCTGGAACGTCGGGGCGGCGTAGGCCGTCTGGGTGGCCAGGTCGAGGCGGCCGGTGTAGCTGACGAAGATCAGGGCACCGTCGTCGGACTCCAGCAGGATCTTCACGTCGATCACCGCGGTGCCGTCGGGGCTGATCGTGACCCAGTCGGCGTTGGCGCTGCCCTTGCCGTTGGCCTTCAACTTGTCGCCCTCGAAGCGGACGGACTCCAGCTCGGCGACCACGAACGTGCCGGCGGGCACGCCGCCGAGGACGAACGGGTCCTTCAGGACGATGTCCATCCGGCCGAGGGGCACAAGTTCGAGGGGCTCTGGCTCCGGCATGGGCGCAGAACCTAGGCGGTCCGTAGCCTGAGCCCGTGCCCGAAGGTGACACCATCCACCGGGTCGCCGACCGACTGCGGCCGGCGCTGGAAGGCCAGGTCATCGAGCGCTTCGAGGCGCCCCGGGCCGTCGGCCCCCGGCCGACGTCGGGCTCGACGGTGCTGACGGTCGAGGCGAAGGGGAAGCATCTCCTGATCGGCTTCTCCGACGGCGTCACCCTCCACACCCACCTGCGGATGGTGGGCACCTGGCACCTGTACCGGCGCGGCAGCCGGTGGCGCCTGCCCGCCCACCTGGCCCGGGCGGTCGTCGCCGTGCCCGAGTGGGAGGCGGTGTGCTTCCGGGCCCCCGTGGTCGAGCTCCACCGGGGTCCGTCGGACCACCTGGACCACCTCGGTCCCGACCTCTGCCTGGACGATCCGCCGGTCGACGACGTGCTGGAGCGCCTCGCCGCCCGTGCCGACACCGAGACGGAGATCGGCCCCCTGCTCCTGGACCAGCGGGTGGCGGCCGGCGTGGGCAACGTCTTCAAGAGCGAGGTGCTCTGGGCGTGCCGGGTCAGCCCGTTCGCCAAGGTCCGGGACCTGGACACCGACACCCGACGCCGCCTGGTCACCACCGCGGCCGGGCAACTGCGGGCCAACGTGGGCTCGGGCGGTCAGCGGTCGACCCTGCCTGGCGGCGGCGTCGCGGTCTACGGCAAGCGGGGCCGGCCCTGCCCGCGGTGCTCGACGCCGATCCGGCGCGAGCTGCAGGGGAAGGATCGCCGAGTGACCTACTGGTGCCCGGTGTGCCAGCCATGAGGGTCGCCGTCGTCGGGGCCGGCTTCGGAGGGCTCAACGCCGCCCGTCAGCTGGACCAGCCCGACATCGAGGTCACCCTGATCGACCGCAACAACTTCCACACGTTCCAGCCGCTCCTCTACCAGGTCGCCACGGCTGCCCTGAACGCCGCCGACGTCGCCCACCCGGTGCGCGCCGTCTTCTGGAAGCAGCGCAACGTGACGTTCCGCAACGCGTCGGTCACCGGCGTCGACTGGGACGCGGGACAGCTGGAGCTGGACGACGGCCCGCCGGTCGGCTTCGACGGGCTGATCCTGGCTGCCGGGTCCGGCACCAACTACTTCGGCGTGCCCGGCGCCGCCGAGCACAGCTTCCCGCTGTACTCGCTCGCCGACGCGCTCACGCTGCGAAACCACCTGCTGGAGCGGGTCGAGCACGTCCAGGCCCACCCGGAGGACACCGACGCCGCCCTCACCTGGGTCATCGTCGGCGGCGGCCCCACCGGGGTGGAGGTGGCCGGTGCCCTGGCTGAGCTGGTCGACCACGTCCTGCAGCGGGACTTCCCCGACCTGGACCTCAGCGACATGGCCCGCATCGTGCTGGTCGAGCTGGCCGACCGCCTGCTCACTCCGTTCGCGCAGAGGCTCAGCGAGAACGCCCGGCAGACGCTGGAGAAGCGAGGGGTGGAGGTGCGGCTCCAGCAGCAGGTCGAGTCGATGTCCGCCGACGACGTCCGCCTGAAGGGTGGCGAGCGGGTGCCGACCAACACAGTGATCTGGGCGGCGGGGGTCCGGGCCAACGCCCTTGTCGACGTCCTCGGCCTCGAGCAGGGCCCTGGGGGTCGCATCGTCGTGGACGACACCCTGACCGTGCCCGGTCACCCGAACGTCTACGCCGTCGGCGACGTCGCCGTGATCCCGGGAGAGGACGGCGCGCCCCTCCCCGGCGTGGCCCAGGTGGCCATCCAGTCCGGCAAGCACGCCGCCCGGCAGCTGTCCCGCACCCACGGCCGGGCCGGTGCCCCCGAACCGTTCCGCTACAAGGACAAGGGGGCGATGGCCACCATCGGCCGCCGCGCTGCCGTCGCCCAGTTCCCCAACGGGTTCACCCTGAAGGGGACCCTCGGCTGGTGGTCGTGGCTCGGCCTCCACCTCGTCTACCTGATCGGCTTCCGCAACCGCCTGTCCGTCCTCGTGAACTGGACCTGGAGCTACTTCACCTGGGACCGCGGCCCGCGCCTGATCCTCCACCCCACCCACCGGGACCGGGGGAAGGACCGCGCCTAGGGTCCGGGCGTGCCCACGCCTGAGGAGATCCGAGCCATCGTCCAGCGCTACGCCGAGTCGTTCAGCGCCGGTGACAAGGAGGGGTACGTCGGGCTGTTCGCCGACGACGCCACCTTGGAGGACCCGGTCGGGGCCGGCGTGCACCAGGGCAGGGACGCCATCGACGCCTTCTGGGACACCACTCGGCAGATGACCCCGACGATCGAGCTGGTCATCACCGGGCCGGTGCGGGTGGCGGGCAACGAAGCCGCCTTCCCCGGTGAGGCCCGCCCGAAGCTGGGCGACGACCGGATGGTGGTCCCCATCGTCGACACCCTCGCCTTCGACGACGAGGGGAAGATCACCCAGCTCCGCGCGTTCTGGGACTTCGCCGACCTCCGGCCGTTCGAGAGCTGATGGCGGCGGGCTATTCGGGCACGCCGCTGGCCCGGAAGCTCGGCATCAAGGAGGGCCACGCGGTTGCCCTGCTCGGGGCGCCCGACGGGTTCGAGGCCACGCTGGAAGGCCTGCCCGACGCCGTGACCCTGCGGACCGGCGCCCGGGGGACGAACGACGTGCTGGTCAGCTTCCACACCAAGCGGTCGGATCTCGAGAAGCGGCTCCCGACGCTCCTCGGGGCCATGGACGTGGACGGGGGCCTGTGGGTGGCGTGGCCCAAGAAGGCGTCCGGGGTGTCCACCGACATCACCGAGGACACGGTCCGTGAGGTGGCGCTGCCGCTGGGCCTGGTCGACAACAAGGTGTGCGCCATCGACGAGACCTGGTCCGGCCTGCGGGTCGTCTGGCGCAAGGAGCTCCGCGCCGGGAGGCGCTAGCGGGCGGGAGCGATCCCGCTGGTCGGCTAGCTGGGTCGGCGGTAGCGGCGGTGCAGCCGGGCCACGGCGCTGCCCGCGTGGCGACCGACGACCCGGGTGCTCATGCCGAGGTGGTCGCTGATGGCCTCGGTGCTGTTCCCCTTGGCCAGCAGCCCGAGCACGGTGCGCTCGGTGGCGGTCAACCGGTCGGGCGTGGGCGCGGAGCCCCCGGCGGGGGCGTCGGCGTCGTCTTCGAGCTCGTGCAGCATCCAGGCGGCGTGCCGGCTGGGCAGGATTGCCTCGCCGCGGGCCGCCGCCTCGGCGGCGTCGTGGAGGTCGGCCGGGTTGGCGGTGGGCTCGAGGCAGCCCCAGGCGCCGACGCGCAGGGCCTGGTAGCTGTGCGCCGCCTCGTCGGGCGAGGCCTGGATGAGGACCCGGGACACCGGGGCGCGGTCGGCCACCTCGCGGCAGAGCTGCAGGGGGTGGATCGGACCGGGCTGGACGGACACCACCACGACGTCGGGCACGTCGGCCACGAGATCGCGGAGGAAGTCCGGGCCGTCGCTCGGCTCGACCAGTCGCAGGTCGATGTCGTCGGTGAGGGATCGCTCCATTAGGGCCATCGGTAGGGGTATCGGCAGTTCCCTGTCGGCCGCTCAATGGGCCAGGTGACTCATCTGTGCGGGGGAGGGCGCCTCCCCCGCGCGTCACTCGGTCCCGATGGCCTGGAGGATGTCGAGCTTCGCCGCCCGGCGGGCGGGCAGGATCGCCGCCACCACGCCGGCGAGGGCGGCGATGACCACGATGGTGAACAGCGAGCCGACGGGGATGCGGAAGGCGTTGAGACCCTCGTCCTTCAGGGCCTCGACGATCGCCCAGCCGAAGAACAGCGCGATCACCAGGCCGAGGAGCGTGCCGAACACCGAGGTCAGCACCGCCTCCCAGCGGACGGTCGAGCGGAGCTGCTTGCGGGTCATGCCCACGGCTCGCAGGAGCCCGAGCTCGTGGGTTCGTTCGATGATCGACAGGGCCAGGGTGTTGCCGATCCCGAAGAGGGCGATGATCACGGCCAGCATCAGCAGCACATAGATGATCGTGACGAACTGGTTGATCTGGTCGTGCTGGGACTGCTTGAACTCCTCGACGTCCTGGACCTCGGCGTTGGGGAACCCGTCGGCGACGTCCTCGATCGCCGCTCGGGCCTCCCCGGCGGACACGTCATCGGACTGGACGACGTACACCTGGAGGTCGAACTGGTCGGCGAAGTTGGCCTCGTAGGCCTCCCGACCGATCAGGTAGTTCGTGCCTTGGAGGAGGTCGCTCTCGCCGAAGATCATGGCGACCTCGAGGGGCTGTTCGCCGGTCTCGGCGAACTCGACCGGCAGGGTGTCGCCCACGGTCAAGCCGAAGTCGGCGGCCTTGTCCTCGTCGAGGGCGATGCCGTCGGCGTCGAGGCCCTCGGTGGAGCCCGCCAGTACGTCGACCTCGAGGATGTCGAACGCCGTGTTGGGGTCGAGGCCGATCATGGCCTCGCCGAAGCCCCGCACCCGGGCGATGCCGAAGCGGATGCCCGTCGCCGTCTCGACCTCGGGGAGCTCGTTGAGCTGATCGGCCAGCGCCGGGCTGAGCCCGCCGAAGCCGAAGGACCCCGAATCGATCACGTAGTCGCCCGTGAACGAGTCGTCGATGGCCTCGTCGATCGACAGGGTGACCGACGAGGCGACGATGGTGATGAGGCCGACGAGGCCGACGCCGATCATCAGCGCGGCAGCGGTCGACGACGTGCGCTTGGGGTTGCGCAGCGTGTTCTCCCGCGCCAGGCGACCGATCGTCCCCCGGAAGCGCGCGACCGGCCAGCTGATCACCCGGGTCACCGGGCCGACCAGGACCGGCCCGAGGACGGTGACGCCGACGAACACCAGGAAGACCCCCAGCCCGACCGCCTCGAGGGCGTTGTCGCCGCCGGCGAAGAGGCCCTGGATGAGCGTCAGGGCACCGATGACCGTGATCAGGAGGCCGACCGAGGATCCGGGTCCGTGAGTGACCGGACGTGTCGACGGCGAGGCCCCGCATCGCCGCCACGGGCGGGATGCGCGAGGCCCGGACCGCCGGGAAGACGGCGGCCACCGTCGTCACGACGAAGGCGAGGACGATGCCGACGATGATGGTGAACGGAGCGATCACCAGCTCGTTCGACGGGAGCTCGCCGCCGATGGCGTTGAACCCCGCGCGCAGGAGCGCGGCGAGGAGCACGCCGGCGACCAGGCCACCGATCGCCCCGACCAGGGCCACGACCAAGGCCTCGCCGAGCACCGCGCCGATGACCTGTCGCCGGGCGGCGCCCGACGGCCCGGAGGAGGGCGAGCTCACGCCCGCGCTGGGCGACGAGGATGCCGAAGGTGTTGTAGATGACGAAGCCACCGACGACCACGGCGATCACGGCGAACACGCAGCAGGAACGTGGTGAAGAAGCCGAGCTGGGTGGCGACGGCGTCCTGGCTCTCCTCGGTGAGCTCGTCGCCGGTGATGACCTCGAGTCTGCTGATCGGTGGGCAGGGCGGCGCGCAGGGCGTCGGCCAGCTGCACCTCGCTGACGCCCTCCTCGGCGACGACGGCGATGTTGTCGACCTTCCCCGGCTCAGCCAGCAGCTCCTGGGCGGTGGGCAGGTCGAAGAGGGCGATCGTGGCGCCGGCGGGGCTGTCCGCCGTGCCGAACCGGGCGATGCCCGAGATCGTGAACTCCCGCGGCTCCTGCTGGGTGAGCACCTCGACGGTGTCGCCGACCTCGAAGTCGTTCTCGTCGGCCGTCTTCTGGTCCATGACGACCTCGTCCGAGCCCTCGGGCGGATCGCCGGCGACTCAGGACGAAGGGGTTGAGCGCGTCCACCTCGGCCAGCTGAACCCGAGGGTCGGTGCGCCCTGGTTCGGGTTGCCGATCGCCTCACCGTCCTCGTCCACGAACTGTGCGTAGCCGCTGTTGTTGATGCCGGCCGTCGGCGTCGGCGACACCGTCGGTGGCCAGGACGGGGTCGAGCAGGCTCTGGTCGATCCGGCCGCGGATGTCGGTGCCGAAGCCGTCGTTGAACGTCGACTCCTGGCGCGGACGAGTGCGTCGGTGCCCTCGTTGACGTCGGCGAAGAGGTCGTTGAAGACCTTCGTGATCGTGTCGGACAGGACGAGGGTGCCGGTCACGAACGCCACGCCGAGCAGGACGGCGATGGCGGTCGTGACGACCCGGCCCTTGCGGGCGAGGACGCCCTTCAGCGCGACCTTGAACACCCGTCAGCCCCCGAGGTCCTTGAGCTTGTCGATGACCGTGTCCTGGGTCGGGCTCGGCCATGTCGTCGGTGATCTTGCCGTCGACCAGGAACACCACGCGGTCGGAGTAGGCGGCGGCCACCGGGTCGTGGGTGACCATCACGATCGTCTGAGCCGAGGTCGTCCACGGCCCCGCGCATGAACTGCAGGATCTCGGCGCCCGCAGCCGGAGTCGAGGTTGCCCGTCGGCTCGTCGGCGAACACGATCTGGGGCCGGCCGACGAGGGCGCGGGCGACGGCGACCCGCTGCTGCTGGCCGCCCGACAGCTCGGACGGGCGGTGGGTGAGCCGGTCGCCGAGGCCGACCGTCTTGATGACCTGGTCGAACCAGGCCGTGTCGGCCTCGCGGCCGCCGAGGGACTGCGGCAGGACGATGTTCTCCTCGGCCGTGAGCGTGGGGACCAGGTTGAAGGCCTGGAAGACGAAGCCGATGTGGTCCCGGCGGAGGATGGTCAGCTCCTTCTCGCGGAGCGTGGTCAGGTCGACCTCGCCGATGAAGACCTGGCCCGACGTGAGGTCGTCGAGGCCGGCCATGGCGTGCATGAGGGTCGACTTGCCGGAGCCCGAGGGCCCCATGACCGCGGTGAACCGGCCGGACTGGATGTCGAGGGTCACGCCCGCCAGGGCGTTGATCGCCGTCTCGCCCTCGCCGTAGGTCTTGACGGCGTCGACGGCACGGGCGGCGATGCGCTCACCCGGTGCAGGCGCGGGGCGGGGCTCGGCTCGACGACGGTCACAGGTCCTCCAGGGGCGGGAAGGGACGGACGTGATCCATCCTTCCAGACAGCCGGGACCATCTGCGGAGTCGATCCGGGTGACACGGGTCACAGGTTCGGAGGAGGCAACACCACGGCCCGGCGTCACGTCGCTCTCGTATCCTTCGACCATGGAGTGCCCGGCCTGCCGGGCCACCGTCCTCGACGGAGCCCGGTTCTGTTCCACTTGCGGCCATGCCGTGACCGCTGGTCGCGGACGAGCGCCGGGTGGTCACCGTCCTCTTCGCGGACCTCGTCGGCTTCACGACCCTCTCGGAGAGCACCGACCCCGAACAGGTGAAGAACGTGGTGGATCGCTGCTTCCAGCGGCTGGTCGCGGCGATCGAGAGCTACGGCGGGCAAGGTCGACAAGATCATCGGCGACGCCATCGTCGCCCTGTTCGGCGCCCCGGTCGCCCACGAGGACGACGCCGAGCGGGCCGTGCGCGCCGCCCTGCGGATGCAGGAGCTGATCTGCGACGGGGCCAGCGACTTCGGCGCCGAGCTGGAGCTGCGGGTCGGCGTGAACACCGGCGAGGTGCTCGTCGGCGCCCTGCGGGCCGGCGGCTCGACTACACGGCCATGGGCGATGTCGTCAACGTGGCCCAGCGCCTGGAGGTGGCCGCCGCACCCGGCGACGTGCTCGTCGGCTCCACCACCCGGGACAACACCGGCGACGGCATCACCTACGACTACCAGGGCTCGCTGGAGCTGAAGGGCCGGGGCGAGACCGTGGACGCCTGGATCGCCACCGGTGCCGCCCTGCCGCCGGGCCACCGTCGCCGCCGGGACGACGGCCCCCTGGTCGGGCGCCGGTACGAGCTGGCCCACCTGACCTCGGCCATCGACACCGCCATCACCAACCGCCGGGCCCAGTTCCTGCTGCTGGTCGGCGACGCCGGTGTCGGCAAGAGCCGCTTGGCCAACGAGCTGGCCACCTACGCCAGCATCACCCACGACGCCGTCGTGCTGGAGGGCCGCTGCGTGCCCTACGGCGAGGCCAACGTGTGGTGGCCCGTGGCCGAGGCGCTGCGCCAGGCCGCGGGCATCGAGGGCGAGATCGACGCCCCCGCCGTCCGGGTGCGGCTCGGCGAGATGGTGGCCAAGGTCCTGGAGCGGCCGGGCAACGACGCCGAGGTCCTGCGCATCACCGAGGGCCTGCTCCACCTGATCGGCCACGAGGGCCCGCTGCGGGACCTCGACCCCGGTCGGGCCCGGGAGGAGGCCACCTGGGCGCTGCTCACCGTGATCGAGGCCTTCGCCGCCCGTTCGCCGGTGGTGGTGATCCTGGCCGACCTCCACTGGGCGGACGCAGCAGGTGCTGCAGTTCATCGACGACCTCATGGAGCGGCTCGGCCGGCTCCCCTACGTCGTCGTGGGCACCGCCCGCCACGCCATCCACGACCGCTGGTCGCCCCGGCCCGGGCGCCACAACTCGGCCATCGTCCACCTCGAGCCGCTGGACCGCGACGCGGCACGGGTGCTGCTGGACTCGCTGCTGGGCTGGGAGCCCGAGGACCAGCTGCGCGACCAGCTGCTGGACCGTGCCGGCGGCAACCCCTTCTTCCTCGAGGAGCTGGTCACGCTGCTCCAGGACACCGGCGAGGTGGGCCAGCCCCGTGCGCCGACGCCGTCCGGCGACCTGGCCGGCCTGCCCGACAACCTCCGCGGCCTGATCCAGGCCCGCCTGGACGCCCTCACCGGCGACGAGCGCGCCCTGCTGGAGGACGCCGCCATCCTCGGTCGCCGGGGCAGCCGCGAGTCGCTGCAGATCATGGCGGCCGAGTACCACGGCATCGGCGACATCACCGAAGCGCTGCTGGGCGTCACCGAGAAGGAGCTGCTGGAGGTCGACGACGACCGGTGGAGCTTCCGCTCCGACCTGGTCCGTGACGTCGCCTACGGAACGTTGACCAAGGCCCGTCGGGCCGCCGGCCACGCCGGCATCGCCAAGTGGCTGGAGCTGCACGAGAGCGGCGACAACGCCCCGACGGCCATGATCGACCGCATCGCCCACCACTACGCGCTGGCCGCCGAGCTGGTGGCGGATGTCGGCACCCCGGTCGGCGTGCCCGAGGACGTGCGGGAGCGGGCGCTGGTGTGGCTGGAGCGGGCGACCGACGGGGCCCTCGCCTCCGAACACCACCTGGTCGGATTGCGCCTCACCACCCAGATCATCCAGCTGCTGGAGGACGACACCGGCGCCGAGGCGGTGTCCGCCCTCATCCGCCGGGCCCGCTGCGGCATCGGCATCCGCGAGCTGGACGACGCCCGGGCCGACCTGACCAAGGCCCTGGCCCACGCCAACAGTCGGGACGACCAGTTGGCCTACGGCGAAGCGCTGGTGGTGCTGGGCGACCTGGAGATGAAGGCGGGTGACCCCGTCACCTCACGCGAGATCCTGACCCGCGCGGCCGGCATCCTCGACGAGCTCGGGGCCGAGGGCGTGCGGGGCGAGGCCCTGCGCCTGCGGGGCATGGCCGAGCTGTTCATCGGCGACCGGGAGGCCGCCACCCGCTCCATCGAGGAGGCCCTCGCCGTCGCCCGCGCCGTGGGCAACCAGCGGGAGGAGGCCTGGGCCCTGCAGAACCTGGCCTGGACCGCCTACGAGTCCGGCCATGCCGACATCGCCGAGCAGCACCTCGAGGCCTCCGTCGCCGTCTTCGCCGGGATCGGCGACACCGGCGGCCTCGGCTGGGCGCAGGGGCTGCTGGCCTGGGTGAAGTTCCACCGGGGCGACTTCGCCGACGCCGAGGCGCTGGCCGAGCGGCTGCTGCCCGACACCGGCCACCGGGGCGACAAGTGGGCCGAGGGCATGCTCCGCATGCTCATCGCCTCCGTGCGGATGTGGTCCGGGCGGACGGACGAGGCCCTGGCGCCGGCCGAGGCAGCCCTGGCCAACATGGAGAAGGCCGACGACATCGGTGGGCAGGTCCAGGCCACGGGGACCGTCGCCCGCATCCTGCTGGCGCAGGGTCGCATCGAGGACGGGCTGGCGGCCGTCCGCCGCGGCATCGAGCTCGGCCAGGAGACCGACCAGCCCCAGGGCTTCGCCGGCCAGGTCGTCGCCGTGCTCTCGTACGTGGCGCTGGGCGACACCGAGCTGGCCATCCACTCGCTGCGAGGGCATCGACGTCGACAGCCTGGACGTCGCCGCCATCGGCCAGAGCGACGCCCTGCTGGGCGTGGCCCTGGCCCTGCTCCAGTCGGGCGACGTGGAACGGGCCGACGACGCTGCTCGACCGCATGGGCGGCTCGCCCGACCCCGAGGCGCACCCCGCTTCGGCCTCTGCCCTGGCGCTGGCCCGGGCGGCGACGGGGGATCGGGACGCCGTCGAGCGCCTGACCGTCGGCACGCTGGCCGCCCGCCGGGCGACCTACAACGACCGGGCCCAGGCCCTGCTCGCCGCGCTGCTGGCCTCGGTGGCCTCCGGCGACCGCCAGCGGGCCCTCGAGCTGGCTGCCCAGGTCACCGAGCTGGTGGGCGCCACCCAGGACCGCCTGCTGCAGACCGTGGTCACGGTCGTCACCCACGAAGCGCTCGGCGACGACGCCCCCGGCGGCACCCGCCTCCCGGGCGTGGAGGCCGAAGGCTGGCGCAACGTCGCCCGCCTCGCCCTCGGCGCAACCCCCCTCGCCACCCCCTGAAACTCGAACTGGCGCCCGATTTGGTCGCCAGAGCGACCAGATCAGGCGCCAGAACGAGAAGTCGGGCTACGCGGGCTCGTCGACGTAGCGCAGGTACGGCTTCTTCTCGTCCACGTCGGCGTACTTCTCGCGGGCCTCGTCGGTGGAGACCGTCGGCGGGACGATGACCTTCTCACCCTTCTGCCACTGGGCGGGGGTCGACAGGCCGTGGGTGGCGGTGGTCTGCAGCGAGTCGATGACCCGGACGATCTCGTCGAAGTTGCGGCCCGTGCTCTTCGGGTACGTGAGGCTGAGCTTGATGTTGTTGTCGGGCCCGATGACGAAGACCGAGCGCACGGTGGACGTGTCGCCCGCGCCGGGGTGGATCATGTCGTACGCCTCGGCGACCTTGCGGTCCTCGTCGGCGATGAGCGGATAGTTCACCGTGCTGCCGGTGACCTCGGCGATGTCGCCCGACCAGCCCTTGTGGTCCTCGAGCGGGTCGACCGACACGGCGAGGATCTTCGTGTTGCGCTTGTCGAACTCGGGCTTGATGCTGGCCAGGTAGCCCAGCTCGGTGGTGCACACGGGCGTGAAATCCGCCGGGTGCGAGAAGAGGACGGCCCACGAGTCGCCCTTCCAGTCGTAGAAGTCGATCTCGCCCTCGGTCGTCTGGGCCGTGAAGTTCGGGGCAGGGTCGCCCAGTCGCAGTGCCATCTCGTGGTCTCCTCGTCGTTGATTCCTGACCAAACCTATCGGGATTAGTGGCTAGGTCAAGGGGCCGCCGAGTGGCCGACGTGTGACATCCGTGACAACTGCGAACTTTTGTTAGCGAAAGCGTTGACACAGGTAGCAAGCCGTGTTCTACTGGCCCGAGTGCTTGATGGAGTTAGCACTCTCGCGAGCACCAGCAAGCACCCCCCGCAACCGAAGGAAGAGACCATGTCGGTCGCCACCGAGAAGCTCACCGAGATCCAGGACCAGGTCCTCGACCTCGTCGCCCGCATCCAGGAGCCGGTCGTCAACGGCATCCAGACCGTCGCCACCAAGGTCGAGGGTCGCCTCCCCGAGATCAAGATCCCGGGCCTGGGGGACACGGTCCCCACCGCCGACGAGCTCGTCGCCGTCCAGTTCACGTTCCGTCAGAAGCTGCTCGACAACCAGAAGCAGTTCGCCGACGCCGTCCTGAAGGCCGCCAAGCCCGTGCGGAAGCACTTCGTCGCCAGCCCGGCTGCCAAGCCGGCACCCAAGGTGACCAAGGTCAAGGCCGCCTGATCCAGGCCGCCTGATCGACGGCTCTCCCCCCGAGCCGTCGAACCAACCGACGGTTCTTCCCCCCGAACCGTCGCCAAGAAGAGAGGAGCGCTGCCCCCCGGCGCTCCTCTCTTCGCGTTTTCGGCGAGCATGTCGATTCCCGCCTGCTCGGTTCGACGCACGGGTGAGACAAACCCGACGGAGGAGTTCCGATGCGTTTCCTGATGTACAAGCTGGATGACGAGACGAAGCCGTTCCCGCAGTTGGACGACGAGCAGCAGACGGCGATGGCCGCCGTGGCCGAGGACGCTGCCAAGGCGGGCGTGCTGGTCATGAACTCGGGGATCGCGCCGTCGGCGACCGGCGTGAGGATCACGGTGGCGGGCGGTGACGTGAGCGTGACCGACGGCCCGTTCACCGAGGCCAAGGAGATGGTCGGCGGGTTCGGCGTGCTCGAGTGCAGGGACCAGGACGAGGCGATCGAGTGGGCGAAGCGCTTCCAGGCCGCCGCCGGCGACGGCGAGATGCGGGTCCGCCAGCTCTACGGCTGATCGTGGCGGGCGAGGCCGGGGCTGCCGTCGAAGCGGTCATCCGCATCGAGTCGGCGCGCCTGATCGCCGGCCTCGCCCACCACACCCACGACGTCGGCCTGGCCGAGGAGTTGGCTCAGGACGCCGTCGTGGCCGCCCTGGAGCAGTGGCCCGTGGACGGCGTGCCCCGCAACCCCGGCGCCTGGTTGATGACCGTCGCCAAGCGGCGGGCCATCGACCTGTTCCGCCGCAACGAGCGCCTGCGCGACCGCTACGCAGCGCTCGGTCGCGAGTTGGCCGAGGAGGATGCCGGCGCCCAGGCCGCCTTCGACCGGGCCGTGTCGGACGACATCGACGACGACCTGCTGCGGCTGGTGTTCATCGCCTGCCACCCCGTGCTCGGCGTCCCTGCCCGGGTTGCCCTGACCCTGCGCCTGCTCGGCGGCCTGACGACGGCGGAGATCGCCCGCGCCTATCTGGTGCCCGAGTCGACGATCGCCCAGCGCATCGTCCGGGCCAAGCGCACCCTGGCCGACGCCGACGTCCCCTTCGAGGTGCCGGCCTCCGATGAGCGGCCCGCCCGGCTCGCCTCGGTCCTCGAGGTCGTCTACCTGATCTACAACGAGGGCTACTCGGCGTCGGCGGGCGAGGACTGGATGCGGCCGGCGCTGTGCGCCGATGCCGTGCGCTTGGGCCGGGTGCTGGCCCAGATCGCTCCCGACGAGCCCGAGGTGCACGGGCTGGTGGCCTTGATGGAGATCCAGTCGTCCCGGGTGGGCGCCCGGGTCGACGCCGACGGTGCCCCCGTCCTGCTGCTGGACCAGGACCGCAGCCGGTGGGACCCGTTCTTCATCCGTCGCGGCCTGGACGCGCTGGCCCGGGCCGAGGAGCTGGGCGGCGCCACCGGGCCGTACGCCCTGCAGGCGGGCATCGCCGCCTGCCACGCGCGGGCGGCGCGGGCGGAGGACACCGACTGGGCCCGCATCGCCGCCCTCTACGGCCTGCTGGCCCTCGTGCAGCCGTCGCCGGTCGTCCAGCTCAACCGGGCGGTCGCCGTCGGCATGGCCGACGGACCCGAGGTGGGCCTGGCCCTGGTCGACGCCCTCGCCGACGAGCCCGCCCTGCGGAACTACCACCTGCTGCCGAGCGTCCGGGCCGACCTGCTGGCCAAGCTCGGACGGAACGACGAGGCCGCCGCCGAGCTGGCGAGGGCCGTCGAGCTGGTGACGAACGAGCGGGAGCGCGTGCTCCTGCTGGGCCGCGCCACCGCCCTCAGCGAATCCCCGCCCTAGCGGCCGTTCTGGGTACTGGATCCGGTGCTGGGTGACCGTGGGCTGGTCCCAGAATCGGGGTGGCGTCGTTCTGGGTACTGGATCCGGTGCTGGGTGACCGTGGGCTGGTCCCAGAAGCGGGGTGGCGTGTGGTCAGGGGGTCGACGTGGCCTCGGCGGCGACGGGCTCGCCTCCGCGGCGGATGTCGGGCTCGAGGTAGATCAGGCGGGCGGCGGGAACCGCCGAGCGGATGGCGGCCTCCACCAGGTTCACCCGATCGACCAGCTCGTCGATGGCGAGGTCGCGGGAGAACTCGATCTTGGCCGCCACCAGCAGCTCGTCGGGGCCGATGTGCTCGGTCCGCATGTGGATGAGCGACACGACGTCGGGGCTGCCGACGATCGCCAGCCGGATCTTGCCGACGTCCTCGTCGGTGGCGCTCTCGCCCAGCAGGAGGCTCTTCATCTCGACGGCCAGGGTGATGGCGATGATCCCGAGGAGGATGCCGATGCTCAGCGTGCCGATGCCGTCCCAGATCGGCTCGTCGAGCGCGGCCGACAGCGTCACCGCGACGAGGGCGATCGCGAGGCCGAGCAGCGCCCCGAGGTCCTCGAGCAGCACGACCGGCAGCTCGGGCTGGCGAGACTGGCGGATGAACTGCCACCAGGTGCTGTTCCCCTTGTGGGGGAGTGACTCCACGATCGCGGTCCGGAACGAGTACGACTCGAGCACGATGGCGAAGAGGAGGATCCCGATGGCCCAGCCGAGCGACTCCAGCTCGTGGGGGTGACGGATCTTCTCGACGCCCTCGAAGACGGCGAACAGCGAGCCGAGCGTGAACAGCACGAGGGCCACGACGAAGGACCAGAAGTAGCGCTCCCGTCCGTAGCCGAACGGGTGGGCGGGGGTCGCCTCCCGCTGGGCCCGACGCCCGCCGAGGAGTAGCAGGGCCTGGTTCCCGGTGTCGGCGACCGAGTGGATGCTCTCGGCCAGCAGCGACGAGGCGCCGGTGACCAGGAAGCCGATGAACTTGGCGACGGCGATGCCGGCGTTGGCGAAGAGTGCCGCGAGGATCGCCTTCGTGCCGTGACCCGCCATGCCCTGAACCTAGTGTCCACTCCTGATGCGACGGCAGTGGGGGGCACTGGCCGTGATCGTCCTGGTGGCGGTCACCGGCTGTTCGGGTGACGACGGCGGCGAGGAGGAGCCCGCGGCGACCGTGCCCGAGTCGTCCGAGGCGCCCGCCGATCTGGTGGCGGCCATCGAGGACGACGGCGGTGGGCCCGACTGCGATCCGACCGATCCGCGGGCGTGCCTCCTTCCGTTCCCCAGCAACCGCTTCACGGTCGAGTCCGACGAGACCGACACCGGCCTCCTCGTCGACCTCCCCGAGGAGGGCATGCCCAGCAACGAGGACGGCGTGGTCGCCGACCCCACCGAGTGGAACCGCAACGACGGCTTCAGCCCCGGCACGGCCCTGCTCACCCACGTCCCCGGCCTCGACGCCGAGGCCTCGGGCCTGCCCGCCATCACCGACGTGCCCGACTCGCTGGAGGACGACTCGAACGTGGTCGTCGTCGACATGGACACGGGGGAGCGGTGGCCGGTGTGGGCCGAGTCCGACGCCGGCGCCACCGACGACGAGGACCGGCTCCTGTTCATCCGCCCCGGCACCAACTGGCTGGAGGGCCACCACTACGCGGTGGGGCTCCGCAACCTGGTCGACGAGGACGGCGAGGCCATCGAGGCGTCACCCGCCTTCCAGGCGTACCGGGACAACCTGACGACCGAGCTCCCCGTCATCGAGGACCAGCGGGACGCGATGGAGGCCACGTTCGGTGCGCTGGCCGACGCCGGCGTTGACCGCGGCGACCTCTACCTGGCGTGGGACTTCACGATCGCCAGCGGCCGCAACCTGTCCGAGCGCCTGCTGCACATCCGGGACGACGCCTTCGCCGCCCTGGGTGACGCCGCCCCGGCGTTCGAGGTGACCGAGTGGTTCGAGGCCGAGGCCGGCTTCGGCGGCTCGCCGTCGGTCACGTACGTGTTCGGCACCTACGAGGTCCCGCTCTACCTGACCGAGGACGGGGCGCCTGGCACCCGCTTCGACAACGGCCCCGACGGGCTCCCGCAGCGCAACGGCATGTACTCGGCGAACTTCGAGTGCGCCCTGCCGAGCACCCCGGAGCCGGCACCGATGGCCCTGTACGGCCACGGCTTGCTGGGGAGCGCCGAGGAGGTCGAGGCGGGCAACATCGAGGACTTCATCGGTGAGCACGGCGTCGCCTTCTGCGCCACCGACTGGATCGGCATGTCCGAGGACGACATCGGCAACGCGGCGTCGATCCTCGGCGAGCTCGGGCAGTTCCCGACGCTGGCCGACCGCAGCCAGCAGGGGATCCTGAACTTCCTGTTCCTCGGGCGCCTGATGATCCACGAGGACGGCCTGGTCAGCGACCCCATGTTCCAGACGCCGCAGGGCGAGCCCCGCCTGGACACGTCGAGCCTGGCCTTCGACGCCAACAGCCAGGGCGGGATCATGGGCGGCGCCGCCACCGCGGTCGCCCAGGACTGGACCCGGGCCGTGCTCGGCGTGCCCGGCATGAACTACTCGCTGCTCCTGCGCCGCAGCGTCGACTTCGACACCTACGCCGCCATCCTCGACCCGGCCTACCCCGACCCCGTCGAGCAGAACCTGGGGATCTCGATCATCCAGATGCTGTGGGACCGCGCTGAGAACGACGGCTACGCCCAGCACCTGACCACCGACCCCTACCCGGACACGCCCGAGCACCAGGTGCTGCTGAACGTGGCCTTCGGCGACCACCAGGTCTCCATGTGGGCGGCCGAGATCATGGCCCGCACCATCGGCGCCGACGTCCACCAGCCCGCCCTGGAAGACGGTCGCCACCCCGACACCGAGCCGTACTGGGGGCTGGACCCGGTCGAGTTCCCGTCCGACGGGTCGGCCCTGATCGTGTGGGACAGCGGCGCCGCGGTGCCGCCGACCACCAACACGCCGCCCCGCGAGGGCGTCGACCCCCACGAGGACCCCCGTGCCGACGCCGCCAACCGGACCCAGAAGTTCGCCTTCCTCTGGGAAGGCGAACTGGTCGACGTCTGCAACGCGGCACCCTGCAGCGCAGCCTCCGTCGAGGGCTGAGACGCTTCGACCCGCCCGCTGCCAGTTTCGAAACCGCGGCCAGAACGCATCAAGTCCGGAGTGAGGATGGACCCTCACGTGGGGCGTGCGGTGCCCTCGTCAGCACCCCGTGAGGGACCCGCAGGGGCGTCCGGCGTTGAGCCGGAGAAAAACAGGAACCGCCGGGCCCGGAGGGAAGGGTGTCCGGACCCGACGGCTACCTGTTCGGCCTGTTTACCCAGGAGGATTCCGATCAGAACTCCCCCGTTTGGGGGAGATGTTCAGGACTGGTCGAGACGTGTCCGCAACCACTCGTGGAAGTGCGCGATCGACGATTCCAGCTCCACGAGGCGGCCCCTGGTGAGGGCGCCGCTGCGCAACCCCGCGTCGACCTTGGCGCACTGCACCATGTCCTCCTGGTGGACGACGTCGAGGACTTCCCGGATCCCGTCGACCACCTCCTGGCCCCATCGCTCGGCGTTGGCGGGCGAGGTGAGCAGGTGCCACGTCACATGGTGGCCGTCGACCGTACGGGGCGTCACCTCCAGCCAGAACGACACGTCGGCCTCGTTGCCGCCGAGGAGGAACGGGAAGACGCCCCAGATCGTGAGGTGACCGGCGTCCAGGGGGTCGAGCGGGAAGGCGTGGTCCTCGGGCGGTGACACCACCGCCGGGTCGGTGTCGACGGTCATGAACGTCCACGGCGCGTCGGTGTCGGTGATGCGGGTGGTGCGGGCGGGGTTGCGGGCCTCGACCGTCGCCCGGTGCGAACCGAGGTGGTGGTAGCACTCGATCCAGTTCTCGACCATCACCTTCCAGTTCCACGCCGACGGGTAGCTCCAGCTGGCCACCGTGACCAGCTCGGCCATCCGCCAGGGCGCCATGAGCTCGTCCAGCCCGGCGAGTTGGGGCCCCAGGGGGTCGGCCTGGCCGTCGAGGTTCACCAGCACGAAGCCCTGCCACACCTCGTGGCGGACGACGGGCAGGGCGACGTCGTCGAGCGAGAAGGCGCCGGCCAGCGGAGCGGCCTGGAGCGCCCCGTCCAGCCCGTAGGACCACCGGTGGTACGGGCAGACCAGGTTGCGGCCGTGGCTGCAGCCCGGGTCGGCGACCAACGACCAGCGGTGCTGGCACACGTTCGTGAGCACCCGGATCTCGTCGCCGTCCCGCACGGCCACGACCGGGTGGCCGGCGATCGAGGTGGCGTAGCGGTCGCCCGGCTGCGCGATCTGGTCGACGCGGCACACCGGCACCCAGCCGGTGCGGAACACGCGCTGGACCTCGTCCTCCCAGGTCGACGGGTCGAGGTAGGCCGAGGCGGGGAGGGTCGGGATGGGCGCCGGGTCCGTCACGGCGCCAGTCTCGCGTTACGGGATGCTGATGACCTCGCAGCTGTTCGTCGTGTCCCGGCCGACGCCGAGGTGGCACTCGTCGAAGCCCGGGCCGCCGTCGTGGAGGTCGGCAGCGGGTCCGCCGTCGAGGTCGTCGTCGTCCGCGCCACCCCGGAGGGTGTCGACGCCCCGGCCTCCGAAGAGCGTGTCGTCGCCCGGGTTGCCCGCCAGCAGGCCGCCATCGGGACCGGACGCCACCGTGTCGTCCCCGCCCCCTCCGTAGACCTTGTCGCGGCCACCACCACCGCCGATCTCGTCGGGCCCGCCCCGCCCGCAGACGATGTCGTCGCCACCCAAGGCCCGGATCTCGTCCGCCTCCGGCGTGCCCAGGATGACGTCGTCGCCGGACGTGGGTTCCTCCATCGCGGCGATCGACACGGTGACCTCGTGGCCGGCGCACACGAGCGGGCCTCCTCGTGTCGACGGTGCCGCCACGACCGGTGCGGCCACGGCGGCGAGCGCCGTGAAGGTCAAGCCGAGCAGGGCGAGAACGCCTCGAGTGCGGTGTGTGTGCATGTGACCCTCCAAGGAATCCGCCGTCCTCGGTGTGACCACGATGCCACGTCGCCGTCAGCCGGTGCCGAGCTCCGTGGGGACGACGTCCTTGGTCTCGGTGCGCCCGTCGGCGTGGACGACGGTGACGGCCACCGAGCGGCCGATGCGCTCGGCGTTCATCAGCCGCTGCAGGTCGGCCATCGAGGCGACGACGTGGTCGTCGACGGCGACGATGATGGCCTCGGGCGTGAGCCCGGCCGCGTGGGCGGGACCGCCCGAGATCACCGAGGTGACCTCGACGCCGCTGACCTGGTCGAGGGCGGCGACCGCCCGGGGCGGGAGCGGGCGACCGCCGCCGGCCAGGCCCAGGTAGGCCCGGCGGACCCGGCCGTCCCGGACCAGCGCGGCGAGGACGGCCTGCGTCGTGGCGTCGAGGGGAACGGCCAGCCCGAGCCCCTGGCCGATGCCCGGCCCGACGACGGCGGTGTTGATGCCGACGACCCGACCCCGGCTGTCGGCCAGCGCGCCACCGGAGTTGCCCGGGTGCAGGGCGGCGTCGGTCTGGATCACGTTGTCGACGACCCGGGCGTACCGGCCGTCGGTGGTGGTGAGCGAGCGGCCGAGGGCGGACACGACCCCGGCGCTGACCGAGCCCCCGAAGCCGAGCGGGTTGCCCACGGCCACGACCAGCTGGCCCACCTTGAGCTCGCCGGCGTCGCCGAGGCGGGCTGCCGTGAGGTCGCCGCCCTGGACCCGGAGGGCCGCCAGGTCGGTCAACCGGTCGCTGCCGACGAGGTCGAAGTCCAGCTCCCGGCCGTCGGCGAAGGTGGCGCTGCCGCCGTGGCCGCCCTCGACCACGTGGGCCGAGGTGACGAGGAGGCCGTCCGGGGACAGGACGACCGCCGACCCGGAGCCACGTGGTCGGCGGCCGCCCGTCCCGTCGACCGGGTTCAAGACCCGGAGGCTGGCGACGCTGGGCAGGAGGGCCTCGGCCACGGCCGTGACCACCTGCGAGTAGGCGTCGAGGGCCTCGCCCTCGGTGGGGGCGTCGGCGAGGGTCACGGCGCTACGCCGTGCCTTCCTCGCTGGCCTCGGCCACGTCGAAGCTGATCCGGACGTCGAGCTCGTCGGTGCCGCGCACCACCTGCAGGGTGAGGGCCTCGCCGTCGGGCACGGCGTCGAGGGCGTCGTGGAGGTCGTCGACGGAGCCGACGTCCTGGCCGCCGGCGCCCACGATCAGGTCGCCCTGGCGCAGGCCGGCTCTGGCGCCGGCGCTGCCGTCCTCGACCATGCGGACCAGCAGGCCGTCGCGCTCGGGCAGGCCGACCGAGGTGCGCAGCTTGCGGGCCACGTGGGCGGGGGCGAGGCCGACGCCGAGGCGGCGGGGGACGGACACCTCGCCGGCGGCGAGGGAGCGGAGGCGGTCCCGCAGCGCCTCGTCGGCGGGCAGGGCCAGGTAGAAGCCCTCGCCGAGACGGTTGGTGTTGATGCCCACGACCCGGCCGTCGGCGTCGACGATCGGGCTGCCCGACGAGCCACGCGCCAGCGGGGCGGTGTGCTCGAGGCTGCCGCTGATGCGCCGGCCCCGGGGGCCGCGGAACGTGCGACCGGTGGCGCTGACCGCGCCGGTGGTGACCCGCACGCCGCCGTCGTTCAGGCGGCTGACGGCGTAGACGGCGTCGCCGAGGTCGGCGGTGCCGCCCCACTCGGCCACGGGGGCGTCGCCGGTGTCGACCCGGACGACGGCCAGGTCGCCGTCGATGTCGTGGCCCGCCACGGTGCCCAGCTCGCGGCGGCCGTCGGCGAAGGTCACGGTGATCTCCGGGCCCCGGAGGTTGTGGGCGTTGGTGACGACGGCGCCGGGCTCGACCACGAGACCACCGCCCCGGCCCCCGTGGCGCCCGACCCGGACGACCGAGGGGCCGACGGCGTCGGCGGCGTGGCGGGCGGGGTTGGTGTCGGTGGAGTCGGTGGTGGAGGTCATGCGGTCCCCTGGTTCACTGGTCACTAGTCACTTGCAATGAGCAAGTTACTATCCACGATGCGGAGGGATGGCAACCCCATGGGTCAGACTTTCCTGGTGGCCGACCCCGAGTCCCCGCTGGCTGAGGCCGTGGGCCGGGTCGGCGACCGGTGGTCCTTCCTCCTCGTCGACGCCCTGCTCGACGGCCCCCGCCGGTTCGGCGACCTGCAGGAGGCGGTCGCCGGCGTGGCCCCCAACGTCCTGTCCAAGCGCCTCAAGGACCTGGCCGCCGAGGGCGTCGTCGTGGCCACCCCGTACCAGGAGCGCCCGCCCCGCTTCGAGTACGACCTCTCCGCCGCCGGCCGCGAGCTGGCCGGCGCACTCCGCCTCCTGGCCCAGTGGGGCGCCGCCCGCTCCGGCGAGCCCGCCCCCTACCAGCACCACCTCTGCGGCACCGCCCTCGAGCACCAGTGGTTCTGCCCCACCTGCGACCAGGCAGTGGACGACCCCGACGACGATCTCGATCTCCTCTAGCTCACGAGGGGCGGCACGAACTCCGTTTCCCATTTGGGGCCCGCGTAGAGGCTGGTCAATCGTTCAGCGCGGTAGCTGGTGTAGGTGTCGGGGATCGAGATGTCGTAGACGATGTCGCCACCGGACGACCCGGTGGGGACGACCTCGATGATGCGGCCGCGGGCGGGGGGGACGACCTGGCCGATGCCGCCGAAGCCGACCAGCACGTTGCCGTTGGCCAGCTGGTCGGCGTCGCCCAGGAAGTCGGCGTACAGGGGCCCGCCGGTGACCAGGTCGCTGGTGCGGAACTCCCAGGTCTGGCGAGCGGTCCACTGCGCGGGGTCGGGCGACGAGTCGTCGACCACGTAGCGGACGGCCCGGCTGTACTGGACGCCGCCGGGCCGGTCGTTGCCGTTGTCGAACACCAGGATCGAGCCGTCGGGCTCGAGCTCGGGCGCATGAAGCCCGTAGGAGGGCTGGCCGTCGAGGGGGAGTGTCCCGTTGGGGGCAATCGACCAGAGCAGCTCCCCTGAGGGCCCGTTGGCGTCGTCCTCGTAGCGGAAGGCGAACAGGGTGTCGATGTGGCGGGCGCTGACGATGACCCGGTTGCGCGCCGCGTCGAGGACGATGCCGTTGCCGTGGGCCCAGTCGCGGTAGTCCTCGAAGTCGACCGAGCAGATCTCGCGGCCCGGCTCCTGGGCGGGGTCGATGATGTCGCTGAGCGACCACTCGTGGACGACGTCGCCGTCCCGGGTGATCTCCATGACCAGGTCCTCGCGGATCCCGAAGTCCACGGGGTCGCCGGGGCAGATGGCCTCCTGCTCCTCGGGCGTCAGGTCCTTCTGGTACCGGCTGAAGACGATCAGGTTGCCGTTGGGCTGGGGTGCCACCTCGTGGTGGAAGCTGACCAGCTCGTACTGCGGTGAGCGCACGACGATCTCGTCGGGGTCGTTCGACGAGGGCGTCGAGTCGTCGCCCCAGGTCCAGGACCGCACCCGCCGGCCGAGCAGGTCCAGCTCCTTGAAGCCGAAGGGGGCGTACAGGAGCATGATCGTCCCGTCGGCGGTCATGCGAGCGTCCCCGGCGCCCAGGTGGTGGCCGTAGTACCAGACGACCTCGCCCTCCTCGTCCGTGGCGACGAGCATCCCCGGCGGCTCGCCCTCCGGCGGCGTGACCCCCCAGCGCTGGATGTCGAACAGGGTCACGCCGGGGTCCATGCGGGCGGGGTCGGCCGAGTTCAGCGTGATGGGCGGGATCCACGAAGGCAGGGCGCCGGTCGTCAGCTCGGTGGTGGCCTCGTCGACGACCTCGCCCGACTCGTCGACGGCTTCGACGGTGAGCTCGTAGGTGGTCTCGGCCCGGAGCCCGACGACGGGGAGCTCGTGGCGGGGCCGCGCCTGCGTCGTGCGGGGGAGCTCGACGACGATGTCGCCGGCCGTGGCCGTCACGTCCAGCTGCACGGGCTCGCTGGCCTCGACGGTGAGGATCCCGGCGATGGTGATCTCGTTCGACAGCCGCGCCGCCACGTCGGTGAGGACGCCGCCGTCCCCCACGTCGGCCGACACCGTCGTGGTCGTGGGCTCGTCGGCCGCCTCGCCGCCGTCGTCGCTGCAGGCCACCGCCGTGGCGGCCAGGGTCAGGGCGACGCCGAGGACTGCCGCCTTCCGCCGCCTCACCTCAGTTGACGGCTCGTTCCCGGCCCTCCCAGTACGGGGCCCGCAGGTCCTTCTTCAGCACCTTCATCGCCCCCGACAGCGGCAGCGGCTCGGTCGCGGAACTCGACCGACTTCGGCACCTTGTAGCCGGCGATCTGCTCCTTGGCGAAGGCCCGGATGCTCGTCCTCGGTGGCGGCGGCGCCCTCGACGCAGCACGACGATGGCGTGCACCTGCTCGCCCCACTGCTCGTGGGGGATGCCGATCACGGCGACCTGGGCGACGGCCGGGTGCTTGGAGATGGCGTTCTCGACCTCGGCCGAGTACACGTTCTCGCCGCCGGTCACGATCATGTCCTTCACCCGGTCGACCAGGAACAGGTAGCCCTCGTCGTCGAGGTAGCCGGCGTCGCCGGTGTGGTACCAGCCGCCCCGGAACGACCTCCTCGGTGGCCTCGGGCTTGTTCCAGTACTCCCGCATGAAGTTGCCGGCCCGGGCGCACACCTCGCCGGTCTCGCCCGTCGGGCACCGGGTTGCCGTCGGCGTCCTGGATCGAGAGCAGCGACGCCCGGCACCGGCCGCCCGGCCGAGCGCAGGCAGGTCGCCGCCCGCGGCGGTGGTCGTCGGGCCGTCAGGAACGTGAGCACGGCCGACGCCTCCGTCATCCCGTAGCCCTGGCTAGATCTCGAGGTCGGGGTACAGCGCCGAGCAGCTTGTCGAGGAGCGCCGCCGGCATCGGCGAGGCGCCGTAGGTCAGCTGCTCGAGGGATGGCCAGCCGCTCGGGCCGGAACTCGGGGTGGCTGAGGACCATGCCGATCATCGTCGGGACCATCACCGTCCTGGTCACCCCGTGCTCCTCGATGAGCGTCGATGCACCGCGCCGGGGTCGAACAGCGGGATGAACGACCGACGCTGCGCACCGACGGCGGGGATCCCGAGCGATCGCCGCCCATCGACGCGGCGTGGAACATCGGCGTCTGGTGCAGGAAGATCTGGTCCCGCGTCGATCGTGACCACGCCGAGTCGATGTGGTACAGGTTCAGCATCTCGGCCCGCTGGTCGAGCAGCACGCCCTTGGGCAGGCCGGTGGTGCCGCCCGTGTACATGAGGACGACGGGGTCGTCCTCCTCGGGCTCGTCGGGGACGACGGCCTCGCCGGCGGCGACCAGGTCCTCGTACCGGAGGTCGTGGGGCGGCGGGTTGTCGGGGTCCATGGGTCGCCGATGAGGACGACGTGGCGCAGCGGGCTGGCCCGTCCTCGGAGCTGGCCATGGCCTGGGCGATGGCGGCCGCCGAAGAAGCCGTCGACGAAGATCACCTTGGTGCCCGAGTCCCGGAGGATGTAGTCCAGCTCCTTGCCGGCCAGCCGCAGGTTGAGCGGGTTGATGACGCCGGCGCCGAGGAAGCACGGCGTGGTACAGCTCGAGGTACTCGTGGCTGTTGGTCGACATGACCGCGACCCGGTCGCCGGGCTCGACGCCGAGCTGGTGGCGCAGCGCGTGGGCCAGGCGGAACACGCGGTCGGCGTGCTCGCCCAGCGTGCTGCGGTAGGAGCCGTCGATGATCGCATCTGGCCGGTCGGCGAACGAGTCGAGGCCGGGCAGGAACAGTCGGTGATAGACGAGCTCCTTCATGGAGCGGCAGGGTAGGTGACCCCTGAGTACGGTGCCCGTCGGTGACCGGGGCGAGCTTCAACCACGTCGGTCAGTGCGTGACCGACCTCGAACGGTCCCGCCGGTTCTACGTCGAGGTCTTCGGCTTCGAGGTCGCCCGCGAGCTCCAGCCGCCCGATCAGGGATCGTCGGCGTTGCTGAGGATCGACCCACCGCTTGGGATGACCGCCGTCTACCTGAAGCGTGACGACTTCGTCCTCGAGCTCCTCCACTTCGCCGACGCCGGGACGGTGCCGGGCTCCGAGCGGGTGGTCAACCAGCCCGGCCTCACCCACATCTCGCTCTCCGTCGACCCCGACGAGTTGGCCGCGGTGCTGGCGGCCGTCGAGGCCCACGGCGGCGAAGTCCTGCGCGACACCAACATCGGCGTCGCCATCTTCATCCGCGACCCCGAGGGCCAACTCGTCGAGCTCCTGACCAACTGGGAGAAGCCCTAGTTCATTGGAGGAAATAGGCGTCGGATTCCGACGCCTATTTCCTCCAATGGGGTTCAGGGCTGTCCTGCCCCCTCCGTCATCCCGCGCGGCGGTCTCGGTCTGGAACGGCATGTGCTCCCGTGCCCTTCGGGCGGCCGCGCTCGTCGTGGCGATCGTCGTCGGTCTGGCCACCCCCGTCGGCGCCGAGGTCGTGCTGATCGGCGACAGCCTGACCCGGGCGGCGTACAAGCCGCCGGGTTGGACGGTGGACGCTCGGAGCCGGCGGTCGATGCGCGAGAGCCGGGTGGCCATCACCAACCACGCGGTCCGCCTGCCCGACGCGCTGGTCGTCGCCCTCGGGAGCAACGACGTCGCCATCCGCTCCGGGAGCATGGAGCAGGACGTGTCGTTCACCGACACGCAGACGGTCAACTGCCTCGTCCTCACCACCGTCAAGGTCGCCGGGGTCACGCCGTTCTACAACCGACGCTGGACCGACTGGGCCCGGCGTTGGAACCGGGCGGTGTGGCGTTCCGGGGCGGTGGTGGCCGACTGGAACGGCCGGGCCCGATCGCACCCGGAGTGGTTCCGGGAGGACGGGCTCCACCTCACCCGGTCCGGCGCGGTCGCCTACGGCCGCCTGCTCGGGCAGACCGTCGACAACCGCTGCCCCTGATTCGTTGGAGGAAATAGCCCACCGGATCGGTGGGCTATTTCCTCCAATGGGGTTCAGGCCTTCAGGGCCGCCAGGGCCTTGTCGGCGTGGACGTTCATGTTCGTCTCGCTGGAGATGACGTCGAGCAGCTTGCCGTCCTTGGCGATGACGAAGGTGACGCGCTTGTTCATGGGCAGGAGGCTCCGCTTCACGCCGTAGGCCTTGGCCACGGTCTTGTCGGCGTCGGACAGGAGCGGGTAGCCGAGGTCGTGCTTCTCGTCGAACTCGGCCTGCTTCTCGGGCTTGTCGGCGCTGATGCCCACCCGCTGGGCGCCGACGGCCTCGAACTCGGCGGCGATGTCGCGGAAGTGGCACGCCTCCTTGGTGCAGCCGGTGGTCATGGCGGCGGGGTACCAGAACAGGACGACGGGGCCGGCGGCCAGTAGGTCGCTGAGCTTGCGCGGGGTGCCGGTCTGGTCGGGGAGCTCGAAGTCGGGGGCCGGATCGCCGGGAGCGAGGGTCATTGGTCGTCCTTCCTGTTCCGTACGATCGTGACCCTATGCCGACCGTCTTCGAGCGCCCCGCCGACCTGCTGGCGGCGGTCGGCACCGATCTCGGCACGACGGACTGGCTGGAGGTCACCCAGGAGCGGGTCGACACGTTCGCCGACGCCACGGGTGATCACCAGTGGATCCACGTCGATCCCCAGCGGGCCAAGGACGGCCCGTTCGGCGGGACGATCGCCCACGGCTACCTCACCCTCTCGCTGGTCAACACCTTCCTCCCCGACCTGCTCGAGGTGCGCAACATCTCCATGGGCGTCAACTACGGCACGGACAAGACTCGCTTCCCGGCGCCGGTGCCCGTGGGCAGCCGCATCCGGGGCCGGGCCGAGTTGACCGGCGCCGACGAGGTGAAGGGCGGCGTGCAGGCCCGGGTCACCGTGACCGTCGAGGTCGAGGGCGGCGAGCGACCCGCCTGCGTGGTCGAGACCATCAGCCGCTTCCTGGACTGATGGCCGACGAACCGTTGCCCGGCGCCCTGCGCGAGACCCGGGACGAGGTCCCCGAGGCCGTCCCGGCGGCCACGGTCATCCTCCTGCGGGACGGCCCGACGGAGCTCGAGACCCTGATGCTGCGCCGCAACTCGAAGCTGGAGTTCGCCGGCGGCATGTGGGTGTTCCCCGGCGGCCGGGTGGACGCCGAGGACTACCCGCCCGACGCCCCCGACGACGTGGAGGCGGCCGTGCGCGTCGCCGCCGTGCGGGAGGCCGAGGAGGAGGCCGACCTCCGGCCCGACATCGACGAGCTGGTCCCCTTCGCCCACTGGACCCCGCCGCAGGTCGCCATCAAGCGCTACGCCACCTGGTTCTTCGTCGCCCCCGCCCCGGCAGGGGCGGTGACCATCGACGACGGTGAGATCCACGAGGCCATGTGGGTGGCACCGGCCGACGCCCTGCGGCGCCGGGACGCGGGCGAGGTCGAGCTGGCCCCACCCACGTGGGTCACGCTGAACCGGCTGACCCGCTCGGCCACGGTCGACGAGGCGATGGAGGAGGCTCGGACGAACCCCGCCGAGGCCTTCGTCACCGCCATCGGCAAGGACGGCGGCGACCTGGTGGCCATGTGGCACGGCGACGCCGGCTACGAGGCGGGCGACGCCTCGCTCCCGGGGCCCCGGCACCGCCTGGTCATGGCCAACTCGGGCTGGCGGTACCTCCGGGACTGAGGCTGGGTGTCACTGCCCGTCGGCATAGTCACCCGCATGAGCACTGTTCCCGGGTCGACCGCCAGTCGGGTCGTAGCATCGAGCATCCGGCGCCCGCCTCGGCCCGGGAGGAGAGCCGTGACCGACCGACGCCAGCCCACGACCACGTCCTCCTTCGGCGTGTCCGGCCGGTCGAACCACGACGCCTCGCCCTTCTACGCCCGGTTCACCCCACCGGTCCTGTCGGACGACGACGCCGTCAACCACCAGGCCGAGCGCAACGTCCTCGTCACCGGCGACGCCCGGGACATGACCCGGGTGGCCGACGCCTCGGTGGCCCTGGTGGTGACCTCGCCTCCGTACTTCGCGGGCAAGGCCTACGAGGAGGACCTCGGCCAAGGCCACATCCCCGCCACCTACCTCGACTACCTCCAGATGTTGGAGGACGTCTTCACCGAGTGCGTCCGGGTCCTGGAGCCGGGCGGGCGCATCGCCGTCAACGTGGCCAACCTCGGCCGGCGCCCGTACCGGTCGCTGTCGGCCGACGTCATCACCATCCTCCAGGACCGGCTGCGCCTCCTGTTGCGGGGCGAGGTGCTGTGGGTCAAGGCCCGCGGGCGCGGCCGGGTCGACGGCCTGGGGCTCGTTCCGCCAGCCGTCCAACCCGACGCTGCGGGACCTCAGCGAGCGGGTGATCATCGCCAGCAAGGGCCGCTTCGTGCGGAGTCGGGAGGCGCCCAGCAGCCTGGCCAAGGACGAGTTCATGGAGGCGACCACCGACGTGTGGGAGCTGCCCACCGAGTCGGCCCGGCGGGTCGGCCACCCCGCCCCCTTCCCGGTCGAGCTGCCGAAGCGGGTGATCGAGCTCTACACGTACCCCGGCGACCTGGTGCTGGACCCGTTCATGGGCTCGGGGTCGACGGCTCTCGCCGCTCTCCGCACCGGGCGGGACTACGTGGGCTACGACACCGACGCCTCCTACGTCGAGGTGGCCGACGGCGCGGATCGAGGCCGAACGGATCACGCTCGAGGCCACGGGCCACGACCCCGCGCCCTTCGCCGCCGGCGAGTCGGCCCGCATCCTCGCGCTCGAGGCGCTGGTCGACGCCGGGTTCGTGGACGTGGACGAGCGGTTCACCTCGCCCGTGGGCACCGACTACGCGTTGCGGGCCCGGGACGCCCACGGCCGGCGCTGGTACGTGGACGTGCCCGGCGGCTTCACCACCGGCCCGTCCGGGCTGCGGCGGGCCGACCTCCTGTGGCGGGCCATCGGCATGGCCCACACCGTGCGGGCCCACGAGCCGGAGTGCCGGGTGGTGGTGCTGACCCCGACGTTGCCCAGCTCGACGGGCAAGACCGCGGTGAACCACCTGGTCAAGAGTGGGGTGGAGGTCTTCGAGCTGACCGACCCCGACCTGGTGGCGCAGGGTCAAGGGGCTGCACGAGCACCTGTGACCACCTGGGATCCCCAGCAGTACGCGCAGTTCTGGGACCAGCGGCGACGTCCGGCGCTGGACCTGATCGGTCGGCTCCACCCGAGGCAGCCACCGCGGCGGATCCTGGACCTCGGCTGCGGACCGGGCACGGTCACCACGCTGCTCGCGGACCGGTGGCCGGACGCCGAGATCACGGGGGTCGACTCGTCGACCACGATGCTGGACGACGCCCGGGCGCTCCTGCCCGACGTGACCTGGGTGGAGGGCGACCTCACGACCTTTCAGCCGGCCGAGGCGCCCGACCTCCTCTTCACGAACGCCGCGCTGCACTGGGTGCCGGACCACCGGACGCTGATCCCCAGGCTGTTCGGCCTGCTGGCGCCGGGCGGGACGCTGGCCATCCAGGTCCCGGACAAGTGGGACCAGCCGTCACACACCATCGCCTTCGAGATCGCCGCCCAGGACCGGTGGCGGGAGGCGCTGGCCGACGCCATCGACCCCCACCCGCTGCTGACCGAGGAGGAGTACCTCGACCTCCTACTGCCGGTGGCCGCCGACGTCGACCTCTGGACCACCACCTACCACCACGTGCTGGAGGGGTCCGACCCGGTGGTCGAGTGGTTCCTCGGCTCGTTCCTGCGGGCGTTCCTCAGCCGGCTGCCGGACCACGAGGGCGGCGAGTTCCTGGCCCAGTACGCCGAGGCGATGCGGGAGGCCTACCCCGCCCGCCCCGACGGACGCACGGTCATGCCGTTCCAGCGCCTCTTCATCGTCGCCACCGCGAGCCCGTAGCGCTTCGGGCGCCGTCCTAGGGTCGGGCGTACCAGGCGGTCGGTGGCTCGGCCTCGGCAAAGCCCGCCTCGGGCACCGTCGGGTTCGCCAGCAGGTCCTCGAGGGCGGCGCGGCCACCCCGAAGCTCCCGGAGCGAGACGAAGAAGGGCCTCAGGCAGTCGGGTCGGGCCCGCTCGGCGTCGGCCGGGCCCGCCTGGGTGAACGCGTCGAGCACGAGGTCGCGCACCGCGGTGTCGACGGCGATCGACACGTGGTCGACGACCTTGGGCACGGGGGCGCACACCGCCTGGATCGAGTAGTTGGCCACGTTGTCGCCACCACCGCCGAGCATCGACGCCTGCGGCTGGGGCTGCACCAGCTCGTCGAAGGCCTCGGTCCAGATCGAGGTGTAGTCGACGTCGCCGGGGGTCTCGTCGTCGGAGTTCAGCGCCGCGATGAAGGCCGAGTCGGGCGACATCTGGAAGCAGGCCGCGGAGCTGAGGGGCTGGAACGACGCCACGACGGTGCCGTGGTGGGGCGTGGCCAGGGTGACGACGTCGTCGACGAGCGCCCGGGTCGCCGGGTACCAGCGGGTCATCCACCGAGGCTGCAGCCCGCCCTGGCTGTGGCCGAGGACGTCGATCTGCCGGCCGGCGGCCATCGCCGACATGCGGCGGACGGCGTTGACCACGTACTCGGCCTGCACCTGGATGTCGCCGGTGCTGCGGTTCGGCAGCGTGACGGTGCAGACGTCGAAGCCCCGGGCGAGGAGGTGGGGCAGGTAGTTCCAGCCCCAGTTCTCGTTGCCGGTGGCGAACGTGCCGTGCACGAGCAGCACCGGCTCCCGGGCGTCGTCGAAGGGCGACGAGCACTCGAGGGCGGCGTCGGCGGCCGCCGGGTCGACGGTCAGCGGCGGGTCCTGCTCACCGCTCGTGGCGGTGGCGGGGGTCGGGGCGAGGAGGGCGGCGGCGAGCACGCCCAGGGCGACGAGAATGAAGCGGCGCATCCCTCGTCCAGACCGCGCCGGGGCGCCCCCGTGATGCGTTCCATCGGTTCTGGTGGCAGCGACGTGTTGTCAGCGACACACCGCTGCCACCAGAACGGGCTGGGGGCGACCTCTGCGGCAGCGCTAGGCGAGCGCTCCCGTCGAGGCGGTAGAGGGTGCCGACCACGGCCGCCCGGGAGGACACCCGCTTCGGCTCGAAGCGGTTGCCGGGGTACCCGGTGACGATCCCCTGGGCGGCGACCCAGTCGAGGCCGTCCTCGTACCAGGCGCCGTCGGGCACGTCCACGAACGAGTGGTCGGGCGAGCCGACGGGCCGGCCGGCGTAGGTCCAGAGCCACCAGGCCAGGTGGGCCCGGTCGACCTGGCGGCGGGGCCGGAATCGGCCGTCGACGCTGTGGACGATCCCCTCGGCGGCGGCCCAGTCCAAGCCGTCGCGGTACCAGGCGTCGTCGGCCACGTGGCCGAACTCGGCCGCCGGTGGCGAGCCCGTCGGCCCTCCGGCCAGGCGCCAGAGCCACATGACGGTCTGGGCCCGAGACCCGGGCCGGTCCGGGATCCAGCGGCCATCGCTGACCGCGAGCTCCGAGGCGTCGGCCCACGCGATCTCCCAGTAGGCCCAGTGGTCGGGCGGCACGTCCAGGTACCTCGGCAGCACCGGCCGGGCGTAGTAGCGGGTGGTCGGCTCCTCGCTCAGGATGCTCTCGGGAGGGATGGTCAGATCGGTGGTCGGCACCTCGACCGTGGTCTCGCCCCCCACGGCCTCCGGGAGGATCGGGAAGTAGGGGTTCGCGGGGTTGCAGTCGGGCTGCGCCCGGGCGACGGAGGCGGGGCCGTCGTTGACCAGCGCGTCCAGGACCAGGTCGTGGGTCACCGAGTCGATGACGATGCTGGCATGGGTCACCGGGCGGGCGGCGCACTGGCCGCCGATGCCCTGGATGGAGATGTTCGCCACGTTGACCCCGCCGCCGAAGAGGGTGGACGCGGTCGGCTGGGGCTGGACCATCTCGTCGGCCAGCTCGGTGAAGATCGACGTGTAGTCGACGTCGCCCGGGGTCTCGTCCCCGGAGTTCAGGCGGGCGAGGAAGCGCGACCCGGCGGTCATCTGGAAGCAGGCACCGCAGCCGACGCCGGACAGACCCTCGAGCGTGGTGCCGTGGTGCGGGGCGGCCAGGGTGACGAGGTCGTCCACCAACGCCCGGGTGTGCGGGAAGAACCGCGGTCATCCAGCGAGGCTGCAGCCCGCCCTGGCTGTGGCCGAGGATGTCGACCTTGCGGCTCCCGGCCATCGCCGCCATCCGGCGGACGGCGTGGACGACGTACTCGGCCTGGATCTGGATGTCGTCGAGGCTGAGGTTGGGCAGCCGCACCGTGCAGACGTCGAAGCCCTGGTGCACGAGGTCGGGCCGGTAGTTCCAGCCCCAGTTCTCGTCGTCCGTGGTGAACGTGCCGTGGACCAGGAGCACGGGCTCCCGGGTGTCGTCGAACGGCGTCGAGCAGTGCAGGGCGGCGTCGAGCCTCGCCTCCGGGACCGACAGTGGTGGGTCCTCGGCGCCGCTCGTGGCCCCGGCCGGCGAGACGGCGACCGACCCGAGCGAGGTCGCCACCACGAGCGCGGCGGCGACCAGCCCCCGCAGCGGCCGATCCATCTCCCGACCATCGTCACGATGTCGTCCTCGACTTGAGGACGATCACGGCGGGTGTCAGGGAGGGGTGATGGCGAGCAGGGTGGCGTGCTCCAGGCCGGCAACCCGGTGGGCGGTGGCCTCGAGGTAGCCGGGGTGGTCCATGAGGCCGAGGAAGGCGGCGCGGCTCGGGTACCAGACGGCGATGGCCTCGTCGTACTGGTCCCGGTCGTCGCCGACGACCGTCTGCTCGACCTCGGTCTGCCAGAGGATGCGCCCGCCGACCGACTCGACGGCGGCCAGCGCCACGATCCCGTACTGGAGGTACGTGTCGCGGTCCCGGTACTTGTTCAGGTTGAGCATGACGACGGGGCCGTCGCGGTCGTCGTGCAGGACGGCCTGGATCTGGGCGTCGCTGGGGTCGACGGGAAGATCGCTCACGGTTTCCTCTCGATCAGGTCGGCGACGATGGTGGCCAGCTCGGGGCCGGCGTCCTCCTGGACGAAGTGCCCGGCGCCCTCGATGGTCGTGTGGGGTTGGCCCTGCGTGCCCGGGACCAGCTTGCGGAACGGGGCGTCGGCCCCGGCGGTGATCGGGTCCGAGTCGCTGAAGGCCAACAGGAACGGCTTCTCCCAGGTCTGGAGCACCTCCCACGCCGCCCGGTTGGCCACGGCCGCGGGGTTCTCGGGGTCGATGGGGACCAGGCTCGGCATCTGCCGAGCGGCCTCCTTGTACGAGTCGTCCGGGAAGGGGGCGTCGTAGGCGGCCACGACCTCCGGCGGCAGCTCGGACGTGCAGCCGCCGTCGATGATCCCGCCGATGGGGAACCGCTCGGCGTTCTGGCTGAAGTCCAGCCAGGCCAGGAACGCCTTGCCGATGCGCTGGTCGCCCGTGGGCAGGCCCCCGTTGGACAGCACGACGCCGTCGAAGCGGTCCGGGTTCTCGGCCAGCAGGCGGAGGCCGATGAGTGCCCCCCAGTCCTGGCCGAAGAGGGTGAGGCCCGACAGGTCGAGCTGGTCGAACAGCGCCGCCCGCAGCCACTCGACCATGCGGGCGTAGGTGACGTCGGCCCGGTCGGCGGGCTTGTCCGACCGCCCGAAGCCGACCAGGTCCGGGGCGATGCAGCGCACGCCGCGCTCGACGAGCACGGGGATCATGTGCCGGTAGAGGTAGCTCCACGTGGGCTCGCCGTGGAGGAGCAGGGCGACGGGCCCGTCGGCCGGCCCCTCGTCGAGGTGGTGGATCCGCAGCGTCTGGTCGCCGTCCCCGCTGGGCACCTCCACGTAGTGGGGGGCGAACGGGTAGCCCGGCAGGCCGACGAACTGCTCGTCGGGCGTGCGCAGGAGCTCCATCGAGAGGACGCTAACAATTGACACTAGGAGTGTCAATTGTTAGCGTCGGACCATGGAACCAGTCGGGGAACCGGGGTTCGGCGGGCGCATCGAGCGCCTGGTGGAGGACAGCGAGGCGTGGTGGCCCGATCCGGCCCGGCCGCCGGCCTACCCGGTCGGGACCCGGGCCCCCAACGTGGTCGTGGTCGTGCTGGACGACACCGGCTTCGCCCACTTCGGCTGCTACGGCTCCGCGATCGAGACCCCCACACATCGACCGGCTGGCCGCCGGCGGGCTCCGCTACACGAACTTCCACACGACGGCGCTGTGCTCGCCGACCCGGGCCTGCCTGCTGACCGGTCGCAACCACCACACCGTCGGCATGCGGGGCATCTCCAACTGGGACCCCGGCTTCCCGCACATGCGGGGCGCCATCACGCCGCACGCGGCGACGCTCGGCGAGGTGCTGCGGCGACCACGGCTACGCCACGTTCGCCGCTCGGCAAGTGGCACCTGGCCCCGATGATCGAGTGCTCGGCCGCCGGTCCCCACGACAACTGGCCGCTGCAGAAGGGCTTCGACCGCTTCTACGGCTTCCTCAACGGCGAGACCGACCAGTTCCACCCCGAGCTGACCTACGACAACCACCCGATCGACCCGCCCGCCGCGCCCGAGGACGGCTACCACGTGTCCGAGGACCTGGTCGACCACGCCATCGAGTTCGTCTCCGACCTCCGCGGCGTGCGGCCCGACCGCCCGTTCTTCACCTACCTCGCCTTCGGCGCCACCCACGCGCCGCACCAGGCGCCGCCCGAGTACCTGGCCAAGTACCGGGGGCGCTTCGACGACGGGCTGGGACGTGGCCCGCGAGCAGTGGTTCGGCCGCCAGCAGGAGCTGGGCATCGTGCCCGAGGGCACCGAGCTGGCCCCCCGCAACCCCGGCGTACGGCCGTGGGACGAGCTGACGCGACAACCAGCAGGCCTTCGCCTGCCGCCTCCAGGAGGCGTTCGCCGCCTTCCTGGACCACACCGACGCCCAGATCGGCCGCTTCGTCGAGTACCTCGAGGCCATCGGCGAACTGCGACAACACGATCTTCGTCGTCATCTCGGACAACGGCGCCAGCCAGGAGGGCGGGGCCGACGGGGTCATGAACGAGTTCCAGTGCTTCAACGGCTTCCCCGAGGACGTCGACGACATCGTGGCCGAGCGTCTCGACGACATCGGCGGGCCGCACAGCCACACGAACTACCCGTGGGGCTGGGCCCAGGCCGGCAACACCCCGCTCAGTGGTACAAGCAGAACACCTTCGGCGGCGGCGTGCGCGACCCGCTGGTCGTGCACTGGCCCGACGGCATCGCCGACCGAGGCGGTATCCGCCACCAGTTCTGCCACGTGATCGACCTGGCCCCGACCCTGTTCGAGGTCGCTCGGCATCGAGGCGCCCGACGTCCGGCGGGGGGTCGACCAGCTCCCGGTGGCGGGGACGTCGCTGGCCTACACGTGGGCGTCGGCCGACGAGCCGACCCGCAAGACCGTGCAGTACTTCGAGCAGATGGGCCACCGCGGCATCTGGCACGAGGGCTGGAAGGCGGTCACCTACCACTGGAAGGGCACGCCCTTCGACGACGACACGTGGGAGCTGTACCACCTCGACGTCGACTTCTCGGAGAGCCACGACCTGGCCGAGACGCACCCGGAGAAGCTGCAGGCGCTGATCGACCTGTGGTGGTCCGAGGCCGAGCAGCACGGGGTGCCGCCGCTGGACGACCGCACGATCGAGCTGTTCGCCTCCCCGCCCCGTGCGGGCACGCCCCATGCCACGGCGACCTACGCCTACCGGCCGCCCGTCGCCCACCTCCCCGCCGACGTGGCGCCCCGGCTGGGAGGTCGCCCGTACCGGATCACGGCGGACATCGAACGGTCATCGGCCGACGAGGGCGGCGTGATCGTGGCCATGGGCAGCCACGCCGCCGGCTACTCGTTCTTCCTGAAGGACGGCCGGCTGGGCTTCGACTACAACGACTTCGGCCACCACACCGTGCTGCTCGGCGACCGGGACGTGCCCGTCGGCCGGGTCCCTGTGGCCGTGGCCTTCACCCGCGAGGGCGAGGGAGCGGGGACCTTCACGCTGTTGGTCGACGACGAGGCGGTGGCCTCGTCGCCCATCCCGCGCCGGGTGCGCATCTTCGGCTCCATGGGCCTCGACGTGGGTCGGGACGGGCTGTCGCCGGTCAGCGAGCAGTACGACGGCGCCTTCCCGTTCACCGGCACCCTGCACGAGGTCCGCTTCGAGATCGACACCCGGACCGCCCCGGCCGCCGACGTAGCGGTCGAGGAGCGCGCCGCCTTCGGCACGCAGTAGCGACTCAGGCCGCCACCCTCGAAATTGCTCCGATTCTGGTTGCTCCACGACCTCGAACGGAGCAATTTCGACAGGTGAGCGGGGCTCAGCCCGCCAGCACCCCGAGCAGGGCGCGGGTCAGGACGACTTCGACCCGGTCGGTCGACAGCTTGCGATGGGTGACCAGCATGTCCACGACCTCGAAGGAGGACACCGCCTCGAGCGCGGCCAAGACCGTGTCCCGCTCGGTCCGGTCGAGCCCGTCCAGTTCGGCGGCGAAGAGCGACTCGACCTGACGGCGCAGGGCGTCGCGCCGGGTCGCCAGGCCGCGGGCGACGGCCGGGTACTGGGCCGAGCGCAGGATGGCGACCCTGGCATACGGGGCGAGGGCGGCGTGCTGGACGACCCGGTGCCGGGCAAGGGAGGTGGCCCGCTCCTCGACGGTCCCCGTGGCGTCCAGCAGGTCGAAGTACTGGGCGGCCCGCTCCATCTGGCGGGCGATGGCCCGCTCGGTGAGCGAGTCCATGTCGTCGAAGTAGCGGAACACCGAGCGGAGGGAGACGCCCGAGCGCTCGGCCACGGCGGCGGCGCCCGGGTTCAGCTGGCCCTCGCCGAGCAGGTCGAGCATGGCTTCGACGACGGCCTCGACGTTCTGCTCGCGCCGGACCCGCCGTCCGTCGAGGCGCTGCAGCTCGGCCATGCCCCGACGGTACTGGCAGTCCCACTGCCAGCAGTAGTCAGCGCAGGAACTCGGCGACGCCGTTGAGGGCGAGATGCTCGCCGGCCTCGGTGACGACCAGGGCGGGCAGGCCGCTGGCCTCGATGCCGGCGACGTCGCCGGCCGCCGCCCAGACGATGGCGTTCACCGCGCGGTCGGCGAGCACGGTGGCTGAGGCGACGTCTCGCGTCGGATGGCCGATGGTGGCGACGGCACCCTCGGCGATCCCGAAGCGGGCCACCGGTGGGTCGCCGATCTCGACCGCCCACGTCGTGCCCTCGGCCGTGGTGCCGGCGAGGCGGAGGACCCCGCCCACGTCGACCACGGCCCCGGCGGCTCCGCGCTCGACCAGCTCCTCGGCCACCGCGTCGGCGACGCGGGCCCGAGCGAGGTCGTCGACGTCGAACACCGAGCCCTCGGGAGCGCCGACCCGGGTCACGACGGCGTTGAGCTCGAGCCCTTCGCTGCCGACGGCACCGTCGGTCAGCTCGGCGGCGGCGACGCTGGCCTCGACGAGGGAGAAGGTGTCGTCGTCCACCGGCACCGGCGTCCCCCCGGCCGCCTCGATCTGGGCCACCAGGCTCTCGGGCCGCGCCGGATTCCACTTGCGGTCGTAGTCGTCCAGGAGCTGGCGGGCGTCGATGAGCAGCCCCGGACTGCCGCCGCGAACGGCCAGCGCCGTCGAGGTTCCCAGCACGGCGAAGGCCAGTTGGGACCACCCGCTGTCGCCCAGCGCCCCGGCGACGGCGCTGGGCCCCTCCTCGGGAGCCGGGGTGAGTCGGGGCACGCCCCGCGAGGCTAGGACGCGGACCCGGGCACGGTGATCGCTTGGTGGCTGGAGGAAATAGCCCACCGAATCGGCGGGCTATTTCCTCCAAGCCTCAGGGCAGGGCGGCCTCGACGGCGGTGGCGACCGCCTCCCCGGTCACGTGCATGGCCTCGGTGTCCTTGGCGGCCCGGCAGAGCAGGAACGCTCCCTCGATGGCGACCAGGAAGTGGATGGCCAGCCGGCGGGCGTCGGCCTCGGCGATCCCCGCGGCGGTGAACCAGTGGGTGAGCCCGCTCAGCCACACCTCGAACACATCGTGGGTGGCCTCCCGCAGGGGCTCGTTGGTGCTGGCCACCTCCAGGGCCACCACCGCGATCGGGCAGGCGTCGGCGTAGTCGGTCTGCTCGAGCGTCTCGGCGGCGCCGGCGAAGAAGGCGCGCACGCCGCTGACCGGGTCGGTGTCCGGGCCGACGACCTCGTCGAAGAGGTCGAGGTAGAAGCCGGCCGACCGGCGGATGACCTCGGCCGTGAGCTCGTCCTTGCCGCCGGGGAAGTGGTGGTAGAGCGAGCCGAACGGGGCGTCGGCCTTGGCCACCAGCTGCTTGAGCCCGGTGCCCGTGTACCCCTGGCGTCGGAACAGCTCGGACCCGGCGTCGAGGATCCGCTCCCTCGTGGTGGTCACTGTCGCTGAGCTTAGCTAACGTGCTCACTAGAGCGATCTACCTAGGACCGGAGGCCTTCGTGAGCAAGCGCACCGTCGACGTCGTGCTGGTGACCTCCTTCCTGCTCTCGATCGTCCACTACGTGGACAACACCGTCCGCTTCGACGACTACACGCCGGATCCCGGCCTGATCACCCGACCGTTGATCCCTCTGGCCTGGGTGGTTTTCACCGCCTTCGGCGTGTGGGGCTACCTCCAGTACCGCGGCGGCGACGACCGCAAGGCCGCCATCGGCCTGGCCGTGTACTCCGTCAGCGGCCTGATCGGGCCGCTGCACTTCACCGAGGTGCCCCCGTCGGACTTCGACTGGTTCCAGAACCTGTTCGTCGTCCTGGACACGCTGGCCGGCGTCGCCGTGTTCGCCATCGCCTGCCTGCTGGCCCTGCGCTCGCAGAAGGCGGGCGTCGTCCCCGGCTAGAGCTTCTTCTCGTCGCCCGGCGGCGGCTCGCCGGTGGTCGCCTCCCAGGCCTTGGCCGCTCCCCGGCGGGACAGCACCCGGGCGACACCGACCGCGGCACCGACCCCGGCCGCCCAGGCGGCGGCCTCGGCGACGCTGATCGAGCGGTCGTCGTCCTCGGCCGGGATCTCGTGCCCGGTCGTGGCCCGCCACGTCACCGTGACCAGCTTCCGGGCGACGAGCCCCGCGAAAGCGGCACTCAGGGCGCTCAGGAGCATCCAGCCGATGCGCTTGGATCCGGGCATGTCGGATGCCTACCCAGCGCCCGCCGCAGGATTCGCTTCGGCCGCCGCCGCCCGCCGATCCGCTGGCAGTATCGCGTCGTCACCTCACGACGGTCTGACCCCGAGGAGCCACGATGCGAGTAACCGGCGTACACGCCAACCTTCCGGTCGCGGACATCGCCGCGGCCCGTGACTTCTACACGGACTACCTCGGGCTGAGCGTCGAGGAGTTCAACATGGGGTGGGTGGCGCGCTACTCGGCGCCGAGTGGCGACGCCTCCGTGCAGCTCGTGACCCACGACGCCACCGCGCCGGAGGACTCGGTCATCTCCGTGCACGTCGGCGCCGCCGTCGACGAGGCCTACGAGGAGGCGCAACGGCGGGGCTACGAGATCGTCCACCCCCTCACGGAGGAGGCGTGGGGGCTTCGGAGGTTCTTCGTGCGCGCCCCGGACGGCAACGTGATCAACGTGGTGAGCCACAGCGACGAATAGCCGCTTGCGCCCCCGGCAGGATTCGAACCTGCGCACACGGTTTAGGAAACCGATGCTCTATCCCCTGAGCTACGAGGGCCGAGGCGCCGAGGGCTCGACCCGGCAGATCGTAGGCTGCGACGGCGAGAGTCGGCTATATCTGAGACAGTATATGTAGACAAAGGTATACTTGGCTCATGAATGGTGCCGCTACGAGGTGGCCTGTCTGGCCATTGCTCCGCGAGGCTCGTCACCGCGCCGGCTTGTCCCAGGTCGAGCTCGCAAGTCGCGCCGGCACTTCTCAGCCGGCGATCGCTCGCTATGAGCGGGCCAGATCCATGCCCGACCTCTCGACGCTTCATCGCCTTGTTGAAGCCTGCGGGCTCGAGCTGCGTCTCGAGCTCGCCCTGCCCGACGCGCAACGCGAGGCCAACGAGCAGGCTGCCCTCGACCGATCCGTGGAGCAGCGCCTGAACGCTGTCGAGCAGTACACGGAGCTCGTCAGCCAACTCCGTCATGGGTGATCCAGACGCTCCGCCGCTCCGAGTCGAGCATCTGCTCCGGACGCTCGACGAGCATGCGGTGCGCTACGTGATCGTCGGAGGACTTGCGGCGGCGGCGCAAGGCGCGGGTCGGGTCACCTTCGACATCGATGTTGTTCCCGAGTGGTCTACGGAGAACCTGGATCGATTAGCTGACGCTCTTCGGGCAATGAACGCGCAGCTGCGGGTGCCGGACAGCGCCGAGCCCGTCGACTTCCCGCTTGATGCTCGCTCGCTCCGCGGGTTCGAGGTCTCGACTTGGCGCACCGACTCCGGCGATCTCGACGTGATCATCGGTACACCGACGGCTGACCGAGGACGCCTTACAGGCTTTGACGAGCTCGTTGACCGATCCCATGCGCTCGAGGCGTACGGCCTCACGATCCTGGTAGCGGACCTGAAAGACATCATCGAGTCGAAGGAGGCGCTGGCCCGGGAGCCAGACCTCGTCGCCCTGCCGGAGCTACGACGCCTGCAAGCCCGCCTCGAAGGCACGACGAACCAGACCGAGGACTGAGGCGCTCGGCGCAACCGGTCGACCGGTGGGTGTCACACCCTCTCGGCACTCTCGAAACATGAAGGACATCACCACAGTGACCGTCGAGGGCGAGCCCATCCTCGACCTCTTCGAGGTTCTCCGCCGGTTCGAGCTCGACGACGTCGATGACGACGGCATGATCCATCTGGAGGCCGAGTACCCGTCGGACGTCGGACAGCCATTCCACCGAGCACTCATGCGGGTCGAGGCCGAATTGCTCATCGCCGACGCTGATTCGCTCGGATCCGATGGCTACGCGGAGCGCACCGACGAGCAACGGCGATACGACGCCCTCATGGAACTCGTCCGCCGGATGGGCGACGCGGCGTCCGCGCTCTGACGGGCGCACGTTCCAGGACTTGGCCTCACGCGTTCCAAGCTCTGCCCGCGATCCCAGTGGTGGCGGGTTGTCTACCGGCCCCACGAGGGCCGAGGGCCGAGGGCCGAGGGCCGAGGCCTTGCCGGACACATCATCGCAGCGAGCGAAGGCGAAGCCCCTTGACCTTGTCGAAGTCGGATCGGTTCCGGGTGACGAGCGACAAGCGGTGCTCGAGCGCTGTCGCCGCGATCAGGGCGTCCGGCAGCCGGATGCCGGAATCGCGTCGGACCCTTCCTCCTCGTTCTGCGATAGCCCGATCGATGGCGATCTCGCGGAAGGGCGTGAGGAGCGTGGACACGTTGTCGGTCGCCGTCGAACCCGCGAAGAGCTCTGCCCTGGTGATCACGGAGTAGTGCACGCGATGGTTACCAACGTCGAGGGCTGCCGCTCCTCGAAGGTGGTCGACGAAGATGTCGGTGTCGATCAGGAGGTCAGCCACGGTCCCACTCGTCACGCGACGGGATGGTGACCTCCGGCTCGGATCCGAACGTCGAGAGGAGCGCCGCTCGGGGATCGTGGACCCTGCGCTCGAGATAGTCGTCGAGCGCACGGCGGACCACCTCGGCCAGGGTGACCCCCTCGGTTTCGACGATCACATCGATGCGGTCCCGCTGCTCCTCGGTTAGGTAGATCTGCGTCCTCGTCGCCGACATACAGCACAGCATACAGCACGAGCTGCTAGCTGTCACTGGGGCCTCTTACGGTTGTGCAATGACCAACCCGACACCTCAGAAGCGGATCGCGGGCGAGTCGCTCAGGCTGCTGGAGCGAGCCGAGCGACACGTCCGAATCGAGCCTGATCCGCGGGGACTGCGGATCAGCAGTGAGCTGCCGCCGAAGCTCGCCCCGGCATTCACCCGAGCGGTGATGCGGGTCGAGGCCGATGTCCTCCATGAGTGCGCCGATGCGAGCTCGGCTGACCCGTCGGTGCCGCTGCCCTCGGCCGAGTGGATCCACAGCTACGCAATCGTGCAGCTCCTACGACGCATCGCGTACCGGACTGACGAGCCTCCCGAGCTCGGGCCCGGCGGTCAGCTCGTCGATCGGTGACGAGCTCGTCGTCGACCCGCGTTCCAAGATCCGCGGTTACGCGTCCACGCCCTACCTGCGATCCCAAGGGGGGATGGTTGTCTACCGGCCCCACGAGGGCGGGGCCGGTAGAGAACGTGGCAGAGAGCTCCCGGTGTTCGCCTCACGGCGACATCGGTGGCGAGGATACGGCCCGTTCCGGGGCTGGTCGCTGGGTTCTCGGCGCCAGATCGGTCGCCGGACCTCGATCCAGGGGCTGTCCGACAGCAGACGGCCAAGGGGCATGGCCTCTGCCCTTGCTGGTGCCCCCTGTTCCGCGGGCCGATGATCCCCTTGCCGCGGGCACGCTAGGGTCCTGTCGCCCGCTTCCCCAGACCCTGGAGGCGTAACGGCGACGGCCTCTTGACGAAGGACCGAACGTGTCCGAGGCACTCGAGCGCAGGGTCATCACACTGGCTCCTCCGGCCGCGGTCCTCTGGGGTCGATCTCGCGCACCTCGAAGCCACGCGGTTGGACCGTCCAGATTCGGAGGATTCCGATGACCCGAACGGTCGGCCTCGGCTTCGACGGGCTCACCGTCGAGGCCGGTACCCACCTCTGCGTGCTCTTCCGGGGAGCGGAGGAGCGCACGAAGGTCATGGTCCCGTTCATGGAGGAGGGCCTTCGGGCCGGGGACAAGTGCCTTTGCGCCTTCGACGCCCCCGACGCCGAGACGGTGCGTGCGGAGATGTCCACCCATTTGGACATCGCCGCCGCCGGCGACCAGCTCGACGTCGTGTGGCCCCACGACGTCTACCTTGGGCGGGGCGCCTTCAGCTCCGACGACACGGTGGCCTTCTGGGACGAGTGGGCCGCGCTGGCGTTCGACGAGGGGGGCTACGACTTCGCCCGGGTCGCGGGCGAGATGACCTGGGCCGTGAGCGAGGTCATCGGTTCCGAGAACCTCATCCGCTACGAGTCCGAGCTCAATCGCTTCGTGCCCCGGTACCCGCAGGTGATGATGTGCCTGTACGACCTCGACCGGTTCGGCGGCCAGGTTCTGGTGGAGCTGCTCAGGACCCACCCCAAGGTCATGCTCGGCGGCACCATCCTCGAGAACCTCTACTACGTCGGACCGGACGAGTACCTCGCCTCCCGACGCTGACCGTGGCCGAGGGAGACGAACCAGCCCTTCGGGAACAGCTGGCGTCGTTCGGTCCTCTCCTCGCGCTCTCCATGGTGCTCTTCGGCACCGCCGACGAATCCGAGATCCTGCGCCTGGCCACATCCGCGGTCCCCTCGTTCGGGCCGTTCCGCACCGAAGCCGTCCGGCTCGACGACGCCTGGTGGATGGCGGCCCCGCGGGACCGGGACCCGGCCGATGACCTCGCCGAGCGGCTGACGCCGCTGGGGCGAGGCGACGGGCCGATCGATGTCGGCGGCGCAATCTGGGGTTGGGCCTATCCGCTGAACAGCCTCGACGGCACCGACGGGTACGTCGTGGTCTCCGGCGACGTCGTGCCCGAGGACCACGAGCACTTTCTGGTCGGCGTCCTCATCCAGCAGGCCGCCGCCGCCCTGGCGAACGCCCGCCTCCACGCCCGCGAGCGTGACCACGCCGAGCGCTTGCGGGAGACCAACCTGGCCCTGGAGCGGTCGACCGACGAAGCGGAGCGGGCGGCGGCCGCGGGCGCAGCGCAGCTTGGCCGTCCACGATCGGCTCACCCGGGTGGCGACCGCGGGGGAGGGCCCACAGGGCATCGCGCTCGCCGTGCACGAGCTCACCGGCCGCACTGTCGTCATCGAGGACCGCTACGGCAACGAACTGGCCTCGGCCGGGCCCTCGACTGCCGATCGCTCGATCAAAGCGACGGCCCCCCAGCGGGAGCGCCTGCTGCGACGACTCGCCTCAGCCGGCGCACCGGTGAAGCAGGGGGGGTCCCTGCTCGTGCTCGCCCGCGCCGGTGAGAACCAAGGCATCATCGCCCTCCAGGACGTCGAGGACGACCCCCGCGACGACCACGTCGTGCTGGAGCACGCCGCTACGGTCTTCGCCCTCGAGCTCGCCCACCGGCGCAGCCTGGCCGAGACCGAGCTCCGGCTGGGGCGCGACCTCGTCGAGGAGCTCCTCGCCGGCACCGACGTCGAGATTGCCCGGGAACGGGCCCGGGCGTTGGCCTATGACCTCGACCGCCCCCACCGCGTCGTCGTGGTCACCGGTACCACCAAGCGGGGCGACGGTGACGCCCTGTTCCACGCTGTGCGGCGAGCCACCCGCGACCAGGACATCGGCTCCCTGCTGGTCGCCCGCTCCGGCGCGATCGCCGTCCTGTCCGACACCGACGGAGACTGGCTGGCCTTCCAGGACGCCGTCGTCGTCGGGCTGGGATCAGGTGCCGCCTGTCGCGTCGGGGTCAGCGCGCCCTGCACCGATCCGAGCCAGTTCCCCGGGCCCACGGGCAGGCCCAGCTCGCCCTCAAGGTGCAGGCGACGACCAACAGCCCGAACCCGGTGACGGTGTTCGAGGACCTGGGTGTCTACCGCCTACTCGGCGAGGCCGCTGACATCGGCGCAGTCGAGGGCTTCGTACGGCGCTGGCTCGGCGCCCTCCTCGACTACGACGTGGGCAAGGGGTCCGAGCTGGTCGAGACCCTCACCCGCTACCTGGAGGCCGGGGGCAACTACGACGCCACGGCGAAGGCGCTCAACGTGCACCGCAGCACCCTGCGCTACCGGTTGCGGCGGATCCGGGAGCTCTCGGGCTACGACCTCACCGATCCCGACACCCACTTCAACCTCCACCTCGCAGCCCGGGCGTGGGCCACGATCCACGCACTGCAGCTGCCGGGACCGGGCGAGGTCCCGCCGTAGGAGACGCCAGGACCTGCTCTCCGGGCCCGAGCGCCGGGTCCGTTGACCCGTCGGGCCGGGCTGCACTGCCAGGCCCAGAAAAGGATCCCATTGGTCCTGACAGAGCGAAGTCGCCACGCCTGGTTGTCGGGCACCATGCGAAGCAGGATCGCCGGACGAAGGGGGACTGACGTGTCTGAAGCACGCAGCATGGAGGTCACACCCGCCGGTCTGCTCCTCACCTCCGCGACCCGGCGCATGATGGCGGGCGAGATCCAGGCGGGGCTCGGGGAGGTCGACCGGATCCTGGGCCGCAGCGATCTCACCGAGGAGCTGCTCGCCGAGGCGGAGGCCATGCGGCTGCTCGGCGTCATCGCCCTCGAGGACCTGTCGCCGCGCCCGCCAGATGGCGGAGGACATCCTCGCCGGTGAGGACCGGGGTCCGGGCGACGCCGCGCTCGCGGTCGCCCTGGCCGCCCTCGCCCAGGCCGCCTGGGACGGCGGACGGGTGGCCGACGCCCTCGTGATGCTGCGGGCCGCGGTCCTGCGGGGTGCGCACGCACCCGCAGGGCCCTGGGGGGTCTTCCCGCAGCTCTGGCTGGCCGCAGCCCTGACTGCCATCGGCGACTTCGACGGGGCCGAGAACGTGATCGACGAGGCCGAGGCCCGGATCGATCAGACGAGCGCCGTGCTCTGGTCTGCCGGCCCGTCCGTGCAGCGGGCCGCGGTGCACTTGGCCGCCGGGCGCCTCGAGGACGCCAGTGCCGACGCCAAGGTGGCCCTCGACATCTGTGCGGAGCGATCCACCGAGTACTTCGCCTCTGCGGCCGAGTCAGTTCTGGGTTCGGTTGCCCTCCACCGGGGCGACATCGGGGCCGCCGCCAGCCACGTGGGCCGCCAACACCTCGCTCCGGCCCGCACGCCCTTGGCGGCCCGGCCTGGCTCCAGCGCGTGGGCCGCGGCCCGCCTGGCCGAGGCCGCAGGCGACGAACGCGAGTTCTCGGCCGCCGTCGACGCTCTCTTCGACCACGTCTGCGTCCATCGCCGGCTGTTCGTCGACGAACCGGCGACCGCCGCCTGGCTGACCCGAACCCTGCTCGGTGCGCCCGATGCCGACATCGCCGACGTCGACGGGCGGCGGCGGGCGGAGGTCGTGGTGTTCGGCGTGGAGCAGCTCGCCGCGACCAACCCCGGGGTGCCGTCGCTGGCGGCCGCGGCCGATCACGCCCGGGGCGTGCTCGAGGGTGACCTCGGCCTGCTCCAGCAAGCCGCCGGCAACCACCGGCACCCGTGGGCGACCGCCTCGGCGTTCGAGGACGCCGGCGTGGTGCTCCACCAGCGAGGCGAGGTGGATGACGCCCGAAGCCACCTCGAGGCGGCCCAGGACGCCTACCACCGGGCTGGCGCCGACCGCGACGCCCGGCGGCTGGAGGACCGCCTCCACCGCCTCGGGACCACGCCCCTCTCCGGCTGGAACAGCCTCACCGAGACCGAGCACGAGGTCGCCACCGTCGTCGCCGCCGGCTTGACGAATGCCGAGGCCGCCGAGCGCCTCCACCTCTCGCGCTTCACGATCGACTTCCACCTGCGGCATGTCTTCGACAAGCTGGCGATCCGCTCCCGGGTGGAGCTGGTGCCCTTGGTCCTGCGCCACGTCGGCCGACTCACGCCCTCCCGCTGACGATCTGCGGCGACGCGGTCAGGTCGACGAGTCGACCGCCGACGCCGCCTCCAGCGCCTGATCGAGCCACGTCCGCAGCGCTGCGATGGGCGCCGCCCCCGTCTGACGGGCGACGACCTCTCCGTCGTGGAGGACGAGGAGCGTCGGGATGCCCTGGACGGCGAAGCGCTCGGCGACCCGGCGGGCCTGGTCGACGTCGACCTTCACCAGCTTGACCTTCCCGGCCCGCTCGACGCGCCAGCTGCCCGAGCGTGGGGCTCACCACGCGACACGGACCGCACCAGGGCGCCCAGAGGTCGAGCAGCACGGGCAGGCTGGAACCCTCGACGACGTCGGCGAAGGTGTCGTCCCGGGCGTCCGTGCACCAGGCAACGGCTCGTGGCATCGTGAGCACCGAGGCACACCCGACGCCGCCGCCGGGACGCGGTTCCTGGCGCCGCAGTTCATGCACTCGGTCACGGCAGAGCTCACGCCGGAACCAGGATCGGTCACGGCCACACCAACGTGGTCAAGCCGAACAGCAACGCCGCGACGCCCCGGAAGACGTGGCTCTTGGTGTCTCCGACGATGAGCATGATCATGAGACTGACCTCCGGTTGGCTTCGCTGACGTGACGCGTCAGGCGGCGTCCACCTCGGCCTCGGCCTCCTCGACCTCGTCGTCCTCGCCGGGCAGGGAGGTGATCTGCAGCTCGTCGTGCTCGACGTCGATGCGGATCTCGGCGCCATCCCCGACGTCGCCGGAGAGAAGGGCGCGGCCGATCCGGGTCTCGACCTCGTGGGCGATGAAGCGTCGCAGCGGCCGGGCGCCGTAGACCGGGTCGAAGCCCTGCTCCGCGATGAACCGACGGGCGGCCTCGGTGACCACGATCGTCATCCGCCGGTCGCCAGCCGGCGACGCAGATCGTCGAACATCAGCTCGACGATCCGCTCGATCTCGGCCTCGGTGAGCGGCTTGAACAGCACGATGTCGTCGACCCGGTTGAGGAACTCCGGCCGGAAGTGCCGGCGCAGCTCGCCCATCACGCGCGTCGCGGCGTCGGGCTTGATCTCGCCGTCGCCGGTCACGCCCTCGAGCAGGTACTCCGAGCCGATGTTCGACGTCATGATGATCACGATGTTGCGGAAGTCGACGGTGCGGCCCTGCGCGTCGGTGAGGCGGCCGTCGTCGAGCACCTGCAGCAGGGTGTTGAAGACGTCGGCGTGGGCCTTCTCGATCTCGTCGAACAGCACCACCGAGTAGGGCTTGCGGCGCACCGCCTCGGTGAGCTGCCCGCCCTCCTCGTAGCCGACGTAGCCGGGGGCGCTCCGACCAGCCGGCTCACCGTGTGCCGCTCCTGGTACTCGCTCATGTCGATGCGGACGATGTTCTCCTCGGTGTCGAACAGCGCCGCGGCGAGCGTCTTGGCCAGCTCCGTCTTCCCGACGCCGGTCGGCCCGAGGAAGATGAACGAGCCGATCGGGCGGCGCGGGTCCTTGATCCCGGAGCGGCCGCGGATGATGGCGTCGGCCACCAGCTGGACGGCCTCGTCCTGGCCGATCACCCGCTCGTGGAGGATCTCGTCGAGGCCGAGCAGCTTCTCGCGCTCGCCCTCCTGCAGCCGGCTGACCGGGATGCCGGTCCAGCGCGAGACGATGTTGGCGATCTCCTCCTCGGTCACGACCTCGCGCAGCAGCCGGCGCCGCCCCTGCTTGGACGCCAGCAGCTCCTCCTCGGCCTGCAGCCGCGCTCGAGCTCGGGCAGCTCGCCGTGCCGCAGCTCGGCGGCACGGTTCAGGTCGTAGGCCCGCTCGGCCTCCTCCGCCTCGTGCCGCACCCGCTCGATCTCCTCGCGCAGCGACTGCACCTTCCGCAGCGCCTGGCGCTCGGCCTCCCACTGGGCCCGCATGGCGTCGGCCTGGCCGCGCAGGTCGGCCAGCTCCTTGCGCAGCTCCTCCAGGCGGCCCTTGCTGGCCGGGTCCTTCTCCTTGGCGAGGGCCGCCTCCTCGATCTCGAGGCGCATCACCCGGCGGGTGAGCTCGTCGAGCTCGGCCGGCATCGAGTCGATCTCGGTGCGGAGCATGGCGCAGGCCTCGTCGACGAGGTCGATGGCCTTGTCGGGCAGGAACCGGTCGGTGATGTAGCGGTGGCTGAGGACGACCGCGGCGACCAGGGCGCTGTCCTGGATCTTCACGCCGTGGAAGACCTCGAACCGCTCGCGCAGGCCGCGCAGGATCGACATGGCGTCCTCGACCGACGGCTCGTCGACGAGCACGGGCTGGAACCGGCGCTCGAGCGCGGCGTCCTTCTCGATGTGCTTGCGGTACTCGTCGAGCGTCGTGGCGCCGATCATGTGCAGCTCGCCGCGGGCGAGCATCGGCTTGAGCATGTTGCCGGCGTCCATCGAGCCCTCGCGCCGCCCGCGCCGACCACCGTGTGCAGCTCGTCGACGAACAGCAGGATCCGGCCCTCGGCCGCCTTCACCTCGTTGAGCACCGCCTTGAGCCGCTCCTCGAACTCGCCGCGGTACTTGGCCCCGGCGACCAGCGCGCCCATGTCGAGGGCGAAGACCGTCTTGTCGCGCAGGCCCTCGGGCACGTCGCCGCGCATGATGCGCTGGGCGAGGCCCTCGACGATGGCGGTCTTGCCGACGCCGGGGTCGCCGATGAGCACCGGGTTGTTCTTCGTCTTGCGGGACAGGATCTGGATCGTGCGGCGGATCTCGCTGTCGCGCCCGATGACCGGGTCGAGCTTGCCGGCCCGGGCGTCGGCGACGAGGTCGCGGCCGTACTTCTCGAGCGCCTCGTAGGTGACCTCGGGCATGGCCGACGTGACCCGCTGGTTGCCCCGGATGCTGGTCAGCGCCTCGAGGAACGCGTCGCGGGTCAGCCCGTGCTGCGCGCAGCAGCCGGCCGGCCGCCGTCGCCGCGCCCTCGTCGAGGAGCGCGATGACGAGGTGCTCGACCGAGACGTACTCGTCCTTCAGCCGCTTGGCCTCGCGCTCGGCGGCGTCGAGCAGGCGCGACAGCCGCTGGGTGACGAAGACCTGGCCCGGCGCCGCGCCGGGCCCGCTCACCCGCGGCCGGCGGGCGAGCTCCGCCTCGAGCTCGGCGCGCAGCCGGTGCGGGTCGGCGCCCGCCTGGGACGAGCAGGCGGGGCACGAGGCCGTCGGGCTGGTCGAGCAGGGCGAGCAGGAGGTGCTCGCCGTCGACCTCGGTGTGGCCGAAGCGCAGCGCCTTGGTCTGCGCGTCGTGCAGTGCCTCCTGGGACTTCTGGGTCAGGCGTTCGGGTCCACGTCGTTCCTCCGGTGCGGTCGGTTGCGATGCGGTGGCCGCGGCGCCTCGAGCTCGGCGATGCGGTCGAGCAGGTCGAGCACGAGCCCGAGCGCGGCGTAGTTGAGGCGCGAAGCCGGCCCGCAGGCGTTGGACGCGGGCCGCGGCGGCGAGCTGGGCTGGGGGGAACCACAGCTCGCCGGCCGCGTCCGCGCGCGGCGTCGAGCAGGCCGAGGGCCACGAGGCGGCGCACGAGGTCGGGGTGCAGTCCGGTGGCGCGGGCGAACGCCTCGAGGTCGAGGCCGATGGACGCTGGCGCGCGAGCGCGTCGGTCATCGCTGACTGCCTCGGGTCGAAGGTCGACGACCGTCGCCAGCTCCTCGAACAGCCGGCGCTCCTCGTCGGTCAGCGACGGGGGCACCATGATCCGGACCTCGGCGTACAGGTCGCCGGGCTCGCCCCTCGGGTTCGGCATGCCGCGCCCTCGTAGCCGCAGCCGCTTCCCGCTCGACGGTCCCGGCCGGACGCGCACCTTGGCCTCGCCGCCCGGCGTGTCGACGGCGACCGACGCGCCGAGCGCCGCCTCCCACGGCGCCAGCGGCAGGTCGACGTGGATGTCGCGGCCGTCGACCCGGTAGCGGGGGTGGGGCGCGATGCCGCACGACCAGGTAGAGGTCGCCGGCGGCCGCGCCGCCGTTCCCTGCCCGCCCTGGCCGGCGAGCCGGATGCGCTGGCCGTCGGTGACGCCCGGCGGGATCGTTGACCTCGAGGGTGCGCGGCCCGTCCGGGCCCGGCAGACGTGATCGACCGCCGGCCGCCCCGGTACGCCTCCTCGACGGTCAGAGCTCGAGCTCGGCCTCCTGGTCGGCGCCGGGGATCGGCCCCCAGCCCCGGCCGCGCCGCCGCCGCCGAAGATGTCGCCGAAGAGGTCCTCGATGTCGATGCTCCGCCGAAGTTCGAAGCCGCTCGAAGTCGAGTCCAGCCGCGTCGGCACCCGGCCGGCCGCCGCCGCGTCCGGCGCCGGCGCCGGCCCGGGCCCGGGCCCACGTCGTCGGGTCGACGCCCTCGGGCACCTGGCGGAAGTCGTGGCCGAAGGCGTCGTAGCGCTGGCGGGTGCTCGGGATCGGACAGCACGTCGTAGGCCTCGGAGATCTCCTTGAACCGCGTCCTCCGCGCCCGGGTCCTTGTTGACGTCGGGGTGGTAGGTGCGGGCCAGCTTCCGGTAGGCGCGCTGGATCTCCGTCGGCCGACGCGTTCCGCGCCGACGCCGAGCACCTCGTAGAAGTCGCGCGGCGTCCGCCATCAGCCCGGTCTCTCGGCCACGACGACGCGCCGGCCGGACGCAGGATGTCGTCGTCCGTCCCGTAGCCGGGCCGGACCGTGGCCACGACCGTGCCCGGCGGCGCGTCGGCTCTCGATCGGCGCCGACCGCCTCGTGGCGGGTCGGGTCGAACGGCTGCCCGATGTCGTCGAAGCGCGGGAAGCCGAGCCGCGCCAGCACGGCGAGCGCCTGGTCGCGGACGGCGCGGACGCCCTCGACGATCGGCGCCGGGTCGGCGTCGGCGTGCTCGCAGGGCGAGCTCGAGGTTGTCGACGACCGGCAGCCACTCGCGCGGCCACTGCGGCCCGCTCGTCCGCCGTCCGCTCCCGCGCGACCTCCCGGTCGTACCGCTTGCGGAGGTTGTCGAGGTCGGCGAGCGCCCGCCGCAGCTGGTCCTCGAGTCCTCGAGCGTCACCTCGGCGGCCGTCGCGACCGGTCGCTGGCGCGTGCCGGCGCGGCGTCGCGTCGGCACCTCGCGGTTCGCGGTCCGCCGTGCGCTGTCGTCGGCGACGGTCTCCGATGGCTCGGTCGGCCATCGACGTCAGCTCACCGGTGAAGTCGGCGTCGATGACGTCGTCGTCGTCGCCCGAGCGGACCGCTCGTCGCGCCGGTGCCGACGCGGGTCCGCCCGTCGGCTCCGGCCGACGGGCCGCGGCCAGGCCGTGGAAGACCTGCTGCAGCTCGGTCGGTCAGCGAACGCAGCCGGTCGAGCGGCGCCTGCTCCTTGACCGCCTGGCGGGCGTCGGCCACGAGCATCTCGGCCCGGGCCCGCTCGTGCTCGGCACCGCGTCGCCGAGCTCGGCCAGCCGGCGCTCGACCTGGTAGGCGACGGCGTCGAGCTCGTTGCGGGCGTCGACCTCCTGGCGCAGCCGCGGCGTCCTCGGCCCGGTTCCGCTCGGCGTCGGCGACCATCCGCTCGACCTCGGCCTGGTCGAGGTTCGGAGCTCTCGCTGATCGTGATGCTCTGCTCGGCGCCGGTGTCCTTGTCCCGGGCCGACACGTGGAGGATGCCGTTGGCGTCGATCTCGAAGGTGACCTCGACCTGCGGCACGCCCCGGGGCGCGGGCCGGATGCCCTCGAGCCGGAAGCGGCCGAGGACCCGGTTGTCGGCCGCCCGCTCCCGCTCGCCCTGCAGCACGACGATGTCGACCGCCGGCTGGTTGTCCTCGGCCGTGCTGAACACCTCGGTGCGGCGGGCCGGGATCGTCGTGTTGCGCTCGATGACCTTGGTCATCACGCCGCCCAGGGTCTCGACGCCGAGCGACAGCGGGGTGACGTCGAGCAGCAGGACGTCCTTGACCTCGCCCTTGATGATCGCGGCCTGGATGGCGGCGCCGACGGCGACGACCTCGTCGGGGTTGACCGTCATGTTCGGGTCCTTGCCGCCGGTGAGCCGGCGGACCAGGTTCTGCACGGCCGGGATGCGGGTCGAGCCGCCGACCAGGATCACCTCGTCGATGTCGTCGGCGGTGACCTTGGCGTCGGCCATCGCCTGCTGCACCGGGCCGAGGCACCGCTCGACCAGGTCGGCGGTGATCTCCTCGAACGTCGAGCGCATGATCGTGGTGACGAGGTGCTTCGGGCCCGCTGGCGTCGGCGGTGATGAACGGCAGGTTGACCTGGGTCTGGGTCACCGACGACAGCTCGACCTTGGCCTTCTCCGCCGCCTCGAACAGCCGCTGCAGCGCCTGCGGGTCGTTGCGCAGGTCGATGCCGTTCTCGCTGCTGGAACTCGTCGGCCAGGTGGTCGACGAGCCGGCGGTCGAAGTCGTCGCCGCCGAGATGGGTGTCGCCGGACGTGGCCCGGACCTCGACGACGCCGTCGCCGACGTCGAGGATGCTGACGTCGAACGTGCCGCCGCCGAGGTCGAACACGAGCACCGTCTCGTTGGACTTCTTGTCGAGGCCGTAGGCCAGCGCGGCGGCGGTCGGCTCGTTGATGATGCGCAGCACCTCGAGCCCGGCGATCTTGCCGGCGTCCTTGGTGGCCTGGCGCTGGGCGTCGTTGAAGTACGCCGGCACGGTGATGACCGCCTCGGTGACCTGCTCGCCGAGGAACTTCGCGGCGTCCTCGGCCAGCTTGCGCAGCACCAGGGCCGAGATCTCCTCGGGCGCGTACAGCTTGTCCGTGCACCTTGAAGCGCACCGCGCCGTCGGGTCCGGCCACGACGTCGAACGTGACGGCGTTGAGCTCGCTCTGCGACCTCGTCGTAGCGGCGGCCGATGAAGCGCTTGGCCGAGGAGATCGTGCCCTTCGGGTTGAGGATCGCCTGGCGGCGGGCGAGCTGGCCGACGAGCCGCTCACCCTGGTCGGTGAAGGCGACGACCGACGGCGTCGTGCGCGACACCCTCGGCGTTGGGGATCACCGTCGGCTGGCCGCCCTCGACGGCGGCGATCACCGAGTTGGTCGTTCCGAGGTCGATGCCGACTGCCTTGGCCATGGTTCGTTCCTCCTCGGGATGGGAGCGCTCCGCCGGTCGACGAGGTCCGAGAGTCGTCGGGAACCGGCCCGAAGGTGGACGGGTGGTCCATGAGGGCACGGTCACACCGGTCCCCGACGAGGGGACCACACGGTCGCGTGGTCCTCCCGGGGTTCTTTCGGGTGATCGTTGGCTCGGTGGCCGACGAGACCCTGACCCCTCGGGGGCCTTTCCCCGGCTCGATCAACGACAGATCGACTGCGCTGCGCGAGTGGGGCGAGGAACGAGCCACCCGTGCCGGGGACGTGCTCTACCGCGAGGGGGACCGGACCTGTGACTTCCACGTCATCCTCGAGGGCCAGGTCGCACTGGTCCAGGCGGGCGACGAGGAGGAGCGAGTCATCTCCGTGCACGGCCCGGGGCGCTTCCTCGGGGAGTTCAGCCTCCTGGCCGGCCAGGCCGTCTTCGAGTCGGCGGTCGTCCAGGAGGCCGGCGCCGTCCTCGTCGTCCCCGCCGATCAGCTGCGTCGGCTGCTCGCCCGCGACCCTGAGCTGGGCGACGTCGTCCTGCGGGCCTACCTGGTGCGGCGGTCGATGCTGCTCGACCTCGGCGCCGGCTTCCGGATCATCGGCTCGCGCTACTCCGCCGACACCCGCCGGTTGCGGGACTTCGCAGCCCGCAACCGGCTGCCGCACCGATGGTCGGACCTGGAGGAGGACCCGGACGCCGAGGCCCTCCTCCGCAGCGTCGGCGTCGAACCGCAGGACACGCCCGTTGTCGTGTGGGCCGGCCGGCTCCTCCGGAACCCCTCCAACGAAGAGCTGGCCGACGTGTTGGGCCTGCGGGCGCCCGTGCTGCCCGAGTCGGCGTACGACGTCGTGATCGTGGGTGCCGGGCCCGCCGGCCTCGCCGCTGCCGTCTACGCCGCGTCCGAGGGCCTGGACACCCTCGCGCTGGACGGGGTGGCCTCGGGAGGACAGGCGGCGACCTCCTCCCGCATCGAGAACTACCTCGGGTTCCCTGCCGGGATCTCAGGCCCCGAGCTCGCCGATCGGGCGTTTCTCCAGGCGGAGCGTTTCGGCGCTCGCTTCAGCCTGCCGACGAAGGTGGTCGGCCTCGACTGGGCCGATGGCCACCATCTCGTGCGCCTCGATGACGCGACCGCCGTCCCCGGGCGCACGGTCGTCATCGCCACCGGTGCCCGGTACCGCCGGCCCGAGGTGCCCCGGCTGTCGGAGTTCGAGGGCGACAGCGTCTACTACGCGGCCACCCACCTCGAGGCCTGGAGCTGCCACGACGACCCCGTGGTCGTCCTCGGTGGCGGGAACTCCGCCGGCCAGGCGACGGTCTTCTTCGCCCGGACCGCCGCGTCGGTGCACCTCGTCCTCCGCGGCGACGACCTCCCCGCGAACATGTCCCGCTACCTCGCCGATCGCATCGAGGGGCTCCCCACCGTCACGGTGCACCGCCACAACGAGCTGCGTGAGCTCCGGGGCGACCGATCTCTCGAAGCGCTGGTGATCGAGGACCGGCACACCCGCGAACGCACCGAGCTCCCCCGCGGGCACTGTTCGTCTTCATCGGCGCCGAGCCCCACACGGAGTGGGTCGGCGACGAAGTGGCCCGGGACGATCACGGCTTCCTCGTGACCGGCTCGCAGCTGGAGACGACCAGCCCTGGGGTCTTCGCCGTGGGCGACGTCCGCAGCGGCTCCATCAAGCGGGTCGCTGCGGCCGTGGGTCGAGGGCGCGATGGTGATCCGCTTCATCCACGAACACCTGGAGCGCCACGACGATCCTTGAACTGGTCGTGGAGGATCCACGGCGACGCAACGCTCTACGGGCCGTTTCGGTGGTCCCGGTCGCGTTCGAGGCGGTCGCGCCGGTCCTGCTCTCGCTTGGAGTAGGCAGCGGCGCGTATCGCCTCGTCGGTCTCCAGGCCGGAGCCGAGGCCACCGCCGACGGTTGCGGCGGACGCGACGAACCAGGCCAGGACGAACAGGTCCCCGTAACCGAGCGGGGCGTGCACAGAGCCGCCCATCACGTCGGGGTCGAGGACGAAGTACGCCCACGCCAAGTTCACGACGTAGAGGGCGACGTAACAGATGACTCACGCCGGCCATCAAGGTCACCAGTGTCGAAGCGTTGTAGAGGCGCGACCTCTCCCGCGCCTGCGGGGAGTCGTCGTCCGGGCGGTCCCACAGCTCGCCGTCGATCACGAGCCAGGCGACGACGAGTGCGACCGAGGCGATCGTCGCGACCACCAGACGCCACCAGGACAGCGAGCCCGCCAGCAGCCAGACCGTGGAGTTGATCGTGGCCACGGCTCCGGTCGCCAGCGACGCCACGAGCGCAGACTTCATCCCGGGCACCAGCAGCCACGGACGGTTCGCCAGCACCATGCCCAGGAGCAGGCGCCACCGTCCGCGCCAGCGGGGGAGAGCCACGCGATGCTCATGCTTCGCGTCCGGGTCGGCCATCCCGCCGACCAGCGACCGCACCGCCCGACGGGCGCGGGCGTGCATCCGCAGTCCCCCCAACGCAGGCAGTGACAGCACCGCGGTCCGTTCCTCCGCATGGGTCTCGACGAGCAGGTGCCGACCCTCGTCGTCGTGAAGTGGAAGTTCGGTCAAGCCCACGACGACGTCCCAGCTTCGTTCGCGAGCCCATTCCTGCAGCCGACCCACCGCGACCTCGACGTCCTCAGAGCCAGTGGTGAACGGCTCAGTGACAACGGTGATGTCCCACGCATCGCCACCGTCGATCGGGCTCAGGTCGATCATGCCTTCGGCGATCCGGTCGGCGCGGCTGGATCAGCCACGAGTCCGACGCGGATGGACCCCACTCCGGGTTGGCTACCCACTCCCACTGCGCAAAGACGTCGGCAGGCCGATCATGGGGTCTCGACGCACCCGCACCTCGCTGAGCAGGTCACCGGGGTTCACGCGTCGGCGCTGACCAAGTCCTCTCACGTCGACCTGGCCGCGCTCCGCGTCGTCCGCGGGGCCGCGTTCCAGATTCGGCGATTCCACGTTTCCGAGGGGCATGCGTCACCGCGCCGCTCCGAACAGCCTCCACTCGTCGGGGAGCCCCTTCAAGGGATGGACGCCTCGGTCCGTGAACGTCACGCCCGAGCCGGCCAGCAAGTCCTTCACCGTGCTCGATACGACCACCTCGCCCGGTCCCGCGAACGCCGAGATGCGGGCACCGATGTGGACCGCCATACCGGCGACCTTGCCGCCGACGAGCTCGCACTCACCGGTGTGAAGCCCGGCGCGGATCGTGATCCCCAGGTCGGCGACCGCGTCCACGGTCGCCAGCGCGCAACGAACGGCGCGGCCGGGCCCGTCGAAAGTGGCGAAGAAGCCGTCGCCTGCCGTGTCGACCTCTACGCCGTCGAACCGGACGAGCTGGTTGCGCACTTCGGCGTGGTGTCGCTCGAGCAGGTCCCGCCAGCCCCGATCGCCGAGCCTCACGGCAAGCTCGGTCGAGCCCACGATGTCGGTGAACAGGACCGTGGTGAGCACTCGATGGGATTCAGGACCATGCCGGGCGCCGGTCAGAAACTCCTCGATCTCGTCGAGCACGGCGTCGGCATCACCCGCGTAGAAGAGGTGGTCGTTGCCGGGGAGCTCCACGAAGCGTGCGTCGGCGATGTGCTCGGCCAGGAAGCGACCGTGCCCGGCGGCGATCCATCGATCACCCGTCCTGTGGATCACGAGCGTGGGCACCTGGACCGACGGAAGGATGTCGATGGTGTCGATCTCCCACGCCGTCTGGAACAGAGCGACGACGGCGGCACGTGAGTACCCGAGCCGTTCGCCGCGTGCCCACCACCGTCGCCACCCGTCGTCGCGGGCGAGGCTCGGGGCCACGGCAGCGAGCGTGGACCCGTCTCCCCAGCGGCTTCGCAGGAGCTCCAGCCAAAGGTCGTACTGCTCAGAAGGCAGACCGCACGGATACTCAGGCGACCACGCCATCCTGGCGAAGGCGCCGTACAGGACGAGAGCGGACGTGCGCTGGGGATGGGTGGCGGCGTACAGGATGCTCATGGGGCCGCCATCGCTCGAGGCGACCAAGGCAACGCGGTCACAGCCGACGGCGTCCATGACCGCCTGCATGTCGGCGATGCGATCCTCCAACGTCAAGCGGTGGTCGGTCGGAAGCGGGTCAGAGACACCCGTGCCGCGATGATCGAACAAGATGAGCCGGCAGAACGACCCGAGCCGCTCGAGGGCGCGCACGATCAACGGTTGATCCCAGATGGTTTCGAGGACCACTCCCTCATGGGAGACGAGCACGACGTCCACCGGGCCGTCACCGATGACCTGGTAGGCGATGTTGGCGTCTCGACCGGTCGCGTAAAACGTCTCAGGCGCGGGATTCATCGCGACCCTTCTCGACCTCGGGAGGCCTGTCCGCAGGCTAGAGCGTCGTGAAGGCTGGGGCCGGATCGCGTTCCTGAATCGAGGCCCACGCGTGGGGCCGAAGCCCCCGGACCTTCCCGAATCGGACTGCGTCCTGGTCGAGCGCTCAGTCCTCGAGTCGGACGTACTCCTCGGCGGATGCATCCCACGTGAAGAGGTAGGGGGTGGGGTCGCCATCGGTGGCCGGCACCGGGCCGTAGTCCCGCGGCGAGGGGTCGCCGGGGATGGCGAGCTCGCCGAGGCCTTCCCCGGCTGCCTGCAGGGTGCCGTAGTTGAGGTCGTCGCCCGCGGCTTCGAGGACCGCCCGGAGCAGGGCCATGGTCGGGCAGGCCTGGAAGGCGGCGATCCAGGGCGTGGCGTCGTCGTCCACCTCGTCGGGTCCTGGCATGTCGACGCCGGCGTCCTCGATGACCTGGATGCAGTCCTGCATCCCGGCCTCGTCGTAGACGGCCTGGTCCGGGGCGTAGCTCCCGCCGGCGATCGATCCCTCGAGCAGCGACCGGTCGGTCTGGGACGCGTCGAGGAGGAAGGCCTGGACACCACCGACGGTCTGGGGGAACACGAGGCGGGGCCGGTAGGGCTGGTCGGCCATCGCGTTGGGCCAGGTCTGTCCGGCCCCGCCCAGGGGGATCACGGACTCGACGCCGGCGGACTCGAACCGTTCGGCGATCGTGCGCACCTGGGCGTAGGTCGCCGCCGGGTCGTCCTGGGGTGCGTCGATCACCGCCTGCTCGACGACGTCGACGCCGAGCTCGTCCAGCAGGGGGAGGAAGATTTCGGTCATCTCGGCTTCCTCGGCGGTGCCGGCGAGGACGGCCACCGACCCCTCGAGCTCGCCCGCCTCATCCATCGCCCGCAGCACCTCTTGGTCGAGATCCGGCCCGGAACCGGTCGTGAACCACGGAGCAGCGGCCCGCTCGAGGCGCTCGGGGGTCATCTCCCCGCCGATCACCGCCGTCTGGTGGGTGTCGACGAGGCACAGGACGGCGTCGGCCAAGAAGAGCCCGGCGGCGATGAACACCTGCTGGTCCTCGGAGACCTGGACGCAGGCCCGCTCGGCGCCCTCGGTCCCGATCGGGTTCACCGGGGTGTAGACGGGGTCCAGCTGCCGCCCGTTGATGCCGCCGTCGGCGTTGAGGTCGTCGACGAGTGCGTGGTAGGCGCCTTCGACGTCACCCAGGTCGAGGTCGACACCGGCCGTGGCCAGGGCGGTGGTGTCGACGTAGAGGATCCCGACCTTCACGGCATCGTCGGTCACGCCCGGCGCGGGTCCGGTCGGCACGGTGGTCGAGCTCGCGGCGGCGTCGGCAGAGGTGGCCGATGGCTCCGAGTCGCCGGCCGTGCAGCCGGCCACCAGCAACGCCGCCACCAGGACGAGGAACAGCCGTGGTCGCATCCGCGCGGAAGTATACGAGAACGTATACTTCTGGCAAAGCGGACGGATCGACCCGAAGGGGCTGACATGCCGGAGACCACCGAGGGGACCGAGGTCGCGTGTACGTCGCGAACTCCTACGCCGACACGCTGTCGGTGATCGACGTCGAGACGTGCGCCGTGGTCGAGACCATCGCCATGGACTTCGGCGACCCGCATCCCGTCGAGCGGTGGCCGGAGGGCGAGCTCCAGCTCGCCAACACCCCGATGAACCCGAAGTTCACCCCGGACGGCTCGCAGCTCTACGTCCCCAACCCCGAGGGCCACAACCTCGCGGTCGTCGACGTCGCCACCAACGAGATCGTCGAGGTCATCGAGACGGCGATGAAACCCTGCGACATCGAGTTCGCCCCCGACGGGAGCCGGGCGGTGGTGTCGCTCCTCGGCCGGGCGACGGGGAAGCAGGGGGCACTCATGGTGCTCGACGTCCCGGCGCACACCATGTCGGAACCGGTGATGGTCGGCACGCAACCGGAGGAGCTCGTCCTCACGGCCGACGGGACCCGCGTGTACATCGTCAGCAAGTCGCTCTGGGTGATCGACGTCGACGCCAACGAGGTCGAGAAGGAGATCCACCTCCCGGAGCACTGCTACGACGCCGTGCTGTCACCGGATGGGGGGCACCTGTACCTCACGGCCACGTTCGGCGGTGCCAAGCTCGTCATCGTCGACACGACCACGAACACCGTGTCGGGCACGATCGACGTGCCCATGCCGGCTTGCATGGCCTTCACCCACGACCCGAACCGGCTCCTCGTCTCCAACGTGTACGACGGGTCGATGCAGTCCGTCGACCTGAGCACCCAGGAGGTGTCCGAGCCGGTCGAGATCGGCGAGCTGCCGTCCTACATCGCCCTGACCCGCGATGGTGCCCGGGCCTTCGTCTGCCACCCTGCCAACGACTTCGTGACGGTCATCGACACGACCACCCTCGAGGCGCTCGACCGCATCCAGGTCGACCTCGGGCCCTGCGCCCTCGCGATCGGCGTCCGACCCTGAGCGGGCGTCGGTGACCCGTCGCACGGGTCGGCCGACGCGCGCCGCGGCGGCCGAGATCGACCGCCGGATCCAGACGGCGGCGGTCGAGTCGTTCGTCTCGAAGGGGTTCGACGGCACGACGATGGAGGCCGTCGCCGCGGCCGCCGGAATCACCCGCCGGACGCTCTACGCGAAGTACCGCGACAAGGAGGCCCTCTTCGTCGCCGCCGTCCCGCTGGCACTGGCGACGAGCCTCGACGGCATCCCGCTGGAGGTGCCCGATGGCTCCCTCGACGAGGTCCTGCGGTCACTGGCCCGTCAGATCATCGCCCGACTCGTCGAGCCAGAGGCGGTGAAGCTCCGCCGCTTCGCGATGCTCGAGTCCGCCCGCCTCGCCGCGCTCGACGAGCCCGCGGGCGTGCAGATCTACTTCGACAGCATCCGTGCCATCGCCGACGTGCTCGCCGCCCACCCCGAGCTCGGTGACGTCGCCACGGAGGACCTCCAGGACGCCAGCGACCTGTTCGTTGCCATGGTCGCGGGTGGCTCGACCCTCCTCGCCGACTTCGGCGTCTATCGGACCCCCGAGCAGGAGGCCCGCCACATCGACGCTGCCGTCACCCTCTACCTCAACGGCGTCTTGCCACGCGGGTGAGCGGCCATCGGGCTCGACCGCCCGCCTCATCCGGTCTGCCCGGTCGAGGCGATTACGTTCGGCCCGATGGAACGACGAGAGATCAACCCGTGGCCGTGGTCGGTCGAGATGGGCTACCAGCAGGCTGTCGAGGTGTCCGGCGAGGACCGCACGCTCTACTGCTCCGGCCAGACGTCCGTGGACGAGAACGGTTCGCCGATGCACGCCGGCGACATGGTCGCCCAGGTCAACCTGGCGCTGGACAACGTCGAGGCGGTGCTCGCGAACGCCGGCATGACGCTGGAGAACGTCGTGCGCCTGAACATGTACACCACTGACGTCGATGGCCTCATGGGTGCTTTCATGGAGATCGGCGAGCGACTCGGCACGGCGGGACTGAAGCAGACCGGCACCCTGCTCGGCGTCGACCCGGTTGGCGTTCCCCGAGCTGATGGTGGAGTTGGAGGCGACCGCCGTCGCCTGAACGAGCGGCAGGCGTTCCAAGCCGTTCCAGGAACGGCAGGGGACCATTCGGTTAGCGTTGCGGCCGAGCGCAGGAAGGGCTTCTGCCACGATCTGACAGGAGGCGCCCGATGAGCACACGCAGGTTCCGCGCGGCCGCTCTGACCGCTCTCGCCTGGATCAGCGTGGTCGCGACGGCGTCGCCCGCCTCCGCCGCCCCGGGCGACCTCGACCTGTCGTGGAGCGGAGACGGCCGGCTGGTCGCCAATCCCAGTCCTTCGTTCGACCCGGCGTTCGGCGTCGCCGTCCAGGAGGACGGCAAGGTCGTCGTCGTCGGTGTCGCCGGCGGGAAGATCTTCGTGGCTCGGTACCTGACGGGAGGCACGCTCGACACGACGTTCAGCGGTGACGGGAAGGTGTTCACCGACCTCGGCCCCGGTACCGACGGTGCCGTCGACGTCGCCGTCCAGGACGACGGGAAGATCGTCGTCGCCGGCGGCCGCAACCTCTTCAGCGGTGCCGCGCGCTTCGCGCTCGTCCGCTACAACGCGAACGGAACGCTCGACCCGACCTTCAGCGGCGACGGCCGGGTCACCGCCGACTTCCCGGGTGCGGAGGAGGAGGTCCGGGAGATGGCGATCCAGGACGACGGCAAGATCGTCATCGCCGGCGAGTCCCGCCCGGGTCAGGGCCACGTCCTGACCGCCGTCGCTCGCTACACGGCCAACGGCGCGCCCGACCCGACCTTCAGCGGTGACGGCTACCGCGCCGTGGACGTCGGCGTCGGCTACGAGGGCGGCCAGGGCGTGGCCGTCCAGCCCGACGGCCGGATCCTCACCACCAGCGGTCTGCGCGGACCCGGCGCCACGCCTGAGTGGCGCACCGTGATCCTCCGGTTCACGGTCAACGGTCAGCTCGACCCGTCGTGGAGCGGTGATGGTCGGGTCGTCCGCAGCGTCGTCGCCGGCTACGAGGACCTGCACGCCATCGGCCTCGCCGACGACGGCACGGTCGTGGTCGCGGGTGAAGGCGAGGGTCGCCTTCTTCTCCAGCGCTACCTCGCCAACGGAGCACCCGACAACTCCTTCTCCGGCGACGGGGTGCAGGTCACGAACCTGCCGGGCGCGGTCGAGTGGATCACCAGCCTCGTTCGCCAAGCCGACGGCAAGGTGGTCGTGGCCGGCGGCATGGCCGGCGCAGGCCGTCGGGGCTTCGTCGCCCGCTACCTGACCGACGGCACCCTCGACAGCGGCTACAGCGGTGACGGGTTCACCCCGGTCGACTTCAGTCCGGGCCCAGACGCCGTCACCGACGTGGCGCTCCAGGCCGACGAGGCGGCCGTCATCATCGCCACGGTGGACGGTGACCGGCGCTACGGCGTCGCCCGGTTGCTCGGCCCCTGACGATCGACTCGCCGGGGGTCGTCGCGGGCATGACAGGATTCCGCCATGACGAGCGAGCGCTACGAGGTCCAGCGAACGATTCCCGCTGACGCCGCCTCAATCTTCGCCGTGGTCTCCAGCCCCCAGGGCCACGTCGACATCGATGCCTCGGGGATGCTGCAGGACTTCACGGGCGAGCCGGCCAAGGCCGTCGGTGACACGTTCGTGATCCACATGGACCGCGAGGCGCTCGGCGACTTCGACATGGGCAAGTACGACGTGATCGTCACCTTCACCGGCTACGAGCAGGACCGCTTCATCACCTGGGAGGTGTCGGGCGGCGAGAAGTTCCCCAGCATCGGGCACTACTACGGCTACCGCCTCGAGCCGACAGGACGACGGCAGCACCGTCGTCACCGCGATCTACGACTGGTCGAACGTCCGCGAGGACTGGAAGACGGCCGCCGAGTGGCCGATCGTCCCGGTGTCGGCGGTCAAGGCGACGCTCGGCATCTTGGAGCGCACGGTCCGCAAGAGCTGACCGACCTCAGGCGGCGAGGGCCAGGTCGAGGACCTCGGCCACGTCGTCCACGAGGTGGACGGTCATCGCGTCCCGGACCTCGTCCGGGAGGTCGTCGAGGTCGGGGCCGTTGCGGGCGGGGAGGATCACCTCGGTGAGCCCGGCCCGGTGGGCGGCAAGGACCTTCTGCTTGACCCCGCCGATGGGCAGGACCCGGCCCGACAGCGTGACCTCGCCGGTCATCCCGACTTCGCGGCGCACGGGCCGCCCGGTGAGGAGGGAGACCAGTGCGGTCGTCATGGTGATCCCGGCCGAGGGTCCGTCCTTGGGGACAGCGCCGGCAGGGAAGTGCACGTGGAACCGCCGGTCCAACGCATCGGTGTCGAGCGGGATGTCCTCGCGGTGGCTGCGGACCCAGGAGAGGGCGATCTGGGCCGACTCCTTCATCACGTCACCGAGCTGGCCGGTGACCTCGAGCGCGACCTCGCCGTCCATGGCGGTGGCCTCGACGAAGAGGACGTCGCCGCCGGCGCCGGTGACGGCGAGACCGGTGGCCACGCCGGGCACCGCCACGCGGTCGGCGAGGTCCTCGGCGTGGAAGTGCGGACGTCCCAGCAGGTCGGTCAGCTCGGGCTCGTCGACCACGACCGGCGTGGTGGTGCCACCGGTCACCTTCATGGCCACCTTGCGAAGGGCCTTGCCCAACTGGCGCTCGAGCTCGCGGACCCCGGCTTCACGGGTGTAGCCGGCGACGATCCCGTGCAGGGCAGCGTCGCTGATCTCCACCTCGCCGTCGCGCAGCCCGTTGCCACGGACCTGGCGGGGGAGCAGGTGGTCCCGGGCGATGGTGACCTTCTCGTCCTCGGTGTAGCCGTCGACCCGGATGATCTCGAGACGGTCGAGCAGGGGCCCGGGCACGGTCTCGAGGACGTTCGCCGTGGCGATGAACAGCACGTCCGACAGGTCGAGGTCGACCTCCAGGTAGTGGTCCCGGAACGTGTGGTTCTGGGCGGGGTCGAGGACCTCCAGCAGGGCGGCCGAGGGGTCGCCCCGGAAGTCACTGCCCAGCTTGTCGACCTCGTCGAGGAGCACGACCGGGTTCATGGTGCCGGCCTCGGTGATGGCCTTGACCAGCCGGCCGGGCTGCGCGCCGACGTAGGTGCGCCGGTGGCCACGGATCTCGGCCTCGTCGCGCACGCCGCCGAGGGCGACCCGCACGAAGCGCCGGTCCAGGGCGCGGGCCACGGACTCGCCGAGCGACGTCTTGCCGACGCCGGGAGGGCCGACGAGGGCGATGATGGCTCCGGGCTTGCGGCGGGCGGTGCCCTCCTCGTCGATGCCCCGCTCCGCCCGCAGCTTCCGGACGGCGAGGAGCTCCACGATCCGCTCCTTGACCTCGTCGAGGCCGGTGTGGTCGGCATCGAGGATCTCGCGCGCGACCGTCACGTCGAGCTGGTCGTCGGTGCGCTCGGTCCAGGGCAGGCCGAGCACGGTGTCGAGCCAAGCCTCGATCCAGCCCCGCTCCATGTTCTGCTCGGGCATGCGCTCGAAGCGTCCGAGCTCCTTGCGGAGGGCCCGGACGACCTCGTCGGCCACGCCGCCCGCCTCGAGGGCGTCGATGCGCGCCGCGTAGCCGTCGGCCGCCTCACCGTCGTCGTCCTCGCCCAGCTCCTTGCGGATGGCGTCCATCTGCCGGCGAAGCAGGAGCTCACGCTGCTGCTCGTCGATGCCGTCGCGCACGTCGTTGCTGATCTTCTCCACCAGCTCGACCTCGGTGAGGGCCTCGCGGGCCCAGCCGAGGACGAGGCGGACCCGCTCGGTGACGTCGACCGCCTCGAGGAGCTCGATCTTCCGCTCGGTGGTCAGCTCGGGCCACCAGCCGACGAGGTCGGCGAGACCGCCGGGGTCATCGGGATCGACCCCGCGCAGGATGTCGCGCACCGGGCGATCGCCGAAGTGCTCGAACAGGGCGCGCAGGGTGGCGCGGAGCTCGGCCCCCAGGGCCTTGGCCTCGTCCGTCGGCGGCGCCTCGTCGACGGGCTCGGCGGTCACCCACAGACCCGCGCCGGTGCCCACGACCCCCGCGCCCAGACGCGCTCGGCCGGTGGCGCGCACGACGAGCGCCTGTGCTCCGCCCGGGAGCGTCCCGGTGGACTCCAGCTGCGCGACCGCGCCCACCTTGGCGAACCGGTCGCCCGCCTTGGGGACGAGCAGGATCCGGCCACCGTTGTCGGCAGCGGCCTTGGCAGCGGCCCGTGCCTCCTCGGACTCGGCGGCGATCGTCACCACCATGCCGGGCAGGATCACGCCGTCGGGAAGGGGCAGGGCGGGGAACGTGTTGGTGTCAACTGCGTCGGGCATGCAGATCTCCACAGGGGGTTACTTGCGACTTGCAAGTGACAACAGTGTGGAGCTGCCGGCAATTCCCGGCGATCGGGGGGATCAGACGGCGGTGAGGGCGGCATCGACGACGGCAGGAGCGAGGATGGTCTCGAGGACCATCACGGCGGCGCCGGTGATGCCGGCCTCGTCGCCGAGCTGGCTGGTGACGATACGGAGGTGACCGGTCGCGAGCGGTAGCGAGCGTCGGTACACGTCCTCGCGAACACCGGCCAAGAGCGGCTCGCCGGCCCGGGCGAGGTCGCCGCCGAGGACGATGACCCCAGGGTTCAGCATGTTGACGCAGGTCGCCAAGACCCCGCCGAGGACGTGGCCCGCCTGTCGGGCGAGGCGGACGGCGTCTCGTTGGCCGGCGAGGACCTGCTCGACGGCATCGCGGCTGGTCTGCGTCGTGAGGCCGAGCTCGCGCAGAGCGGTGGCCAGGGCCTGGCCACCCGCCACCGCCTCCAGACAGCCGAGGTTGCCGCATCGGCACACGACCTGGTCGTGGCCGGCCACATGGATGTGCCCGATGTCGCCGGCGGCACCGTCGGCCCCGCGGTGGACGTGGCCGTTGGCGATGAGGCCGGAGCCGATGCCGGTCCCCACCTTGACGAAGAGGAGACAGGCCTCATCGCGCCAGGAGGCCCAGTGCTCACCGACCGCCATGATGTTCACGTCGTTGTCGACGAGGGCGGGCGCCCCGAACCGCTCGGACAGTCGGTCCCCGACCGGGTAGAGGTTCCATCCGGGCATGATCGGGGGGGAGACCGGTCGCCCGGTGGCGAACTCGACCGGGCCCGGAAGTCCGACGCCGACGCCTCTGATGGCATTGGCCTCGCGGTCGATCTCGGCGAGGAGGGCGTCGAAGGCGCTCTCGAGCCAGTCGAGGACGCGCTCGGGGCCGTCGGCGACGGCGATGTCCTCAGTCGTCTGCGCGAGCACCCCGCCGGCGAGGTCGGTGACCGCGACCCGGGAGTGGGTCGCTCCCACGTCGCCGGCCAGCACCACCCCGGCGTTGCTGTTGAAGCTGAGGACGGTCGGGGGTCGCCCGCCCGTCGAGGCCCCGTCGCCTCCGGGAACCAGCAGTTGGTGGGCGATCAAGGCGTCGACCCGTTGGGCGACGGTCGATCGGGCGAGACCGGTCAGCTCGGCGAGGTCGCCGCGGGTCATCGCCTGACCGCTGCGGACGAGGTGGAGGATCGAGCCCGCGGAGCCACCGTTTCCTCCGGGCGGTGCGGACGACTCTGCTCCGGGGGTCACTTCGACAGTGAAACAGGACCCCTTCTGGCTGTCAAAGCTCCAGAAGTCGGCGGTGTTCGAACGGTGAGACGTGTACTTATGAGTTGACAGCAGACAGAAGTTCCGTGAGGATGCGACGCATGGGGGGACGGCTTGCGGGCCGGTTCGGAGACGGGCCTTTGCGCGTCGGGATCATCGGCGCGGGGTTCATCGGCGAGGTCCACGCCAGCGCGGCGCGCCGCAGCGGCGCCCACATCGTCGGCGTGGCGGCCTCGACACCGGCGAACACCGAATCGGCGGTCGCTCGGCTCGGTGCCGAGCGCGGCTTTGCCGACGGCGAAGCGCTGGCCGCCTCGCCGGACATCGACATCGTCCACATCTGCACGCCGAACCACCTCCACGCGCTCTTCGCCCGGACGGCGCTCGCCGCCGGCAAGCACGTCGTGTGCGAGAAGCCGCTGGCCGTGGACGCCGCCACAGCGGATCTCCTCCACCGCGCTGCCGTCGAGGCCGGTGTGGTGGCCACGGTCCCCTTCGTCTACCGGTTCTATCCACTGGTTCGGGAGGCCCGAGCTCGCCTTCGGGCCGATGCCGGGCCGATCCGCCTGATCCACGGCACCTACCTGCAGGACTGGCTGTCCACCTCGGACGACGACAACTGGCGTGTGGACGCCGAGCTCGGCGGGCCATCGCGGGCCTTCGCCGACATCGGATCGCACTGGTGTGACCTCGTCGAGTTCGTCACCGGAGACCGCATCGAGTCCGTGTGCGCCGAACTGGTCACGACGCTGGCCGAACGCGTCGACCAGGGCGCGCCGGCGCACCCCGCGCAGCCTCCTGGCGCTGACGGCGACGGCCCATGGCGGAAGGTGACGACCGAGGACGTCGCAATGGTCCTGTTCCGCACCGAGCGGGGCGTCGTCGGCTCGGTGGTCATCAGCCAGGTGTCGGCCGGTCGCAAGAACCACCTCGCCTTCGAGGTCGCCGGGGCCACGGCCACGGTGCGGTTCGACCAGGAGCAGCCCGACACGCTCTGGGTCGGACGCCGGTCGGAGTCCGAGATCGTCGACCGTGATGCCGCTCAGCTCGATGCGTCCGCCGCGCCGTACGCCGTCGTGCCGCCGGGCCACCCCCAGGGCTACCAGGACTCCTTCGACGCGTTCGTCGCCGACACCTACCGGGCTGTGCAGGCCGGTTCTGCCGCAGCGATCGACGGGCTGCCCACCTTCGGTGACGGCGCCCGCGCTGCAGGGATCACCGATGCCGTGCTTCGATCATCGACGGAGCACGGTTGGACGGACGTGACCCCGAATCAGGAGGTCGTCGGATGAAGCTCGGCTTTCTCACCGCGTGCATGCCCGGTCGGTCGCTCGCCGACATCTGTGCGTGGGCGGCCACCGAGGGGTTTGAGGCGCTGGAGGTGGCCGCGTGGCCGGCACTCGGCGATCGCCCGTTCACGGCGACGCACCTCACCGTCGACGGCTTCGATGCCGCGGCCGCCGACGACGCCCGTGCCCTGTTCGACCAGCACGGCCTCGAGTGCTCGTCGCTGGCCTACTACGACAACAACCTTCATCCCGATCCCTCCGAGCGGGCGGCGGTGAACGAGCACGTGCACCGTTGCATCGACGCGGCAGCACTCGTGGGGTGCCCGACCGTCGGCACCTTCGTCGGGCGTGACCCGTCGCACTCGGTGGTCGAGAACCTCCGGGAAGCCGAAGCCGTCTTCGCTCCGCTCGTCGACCATGCCGGTGAGGCCGGGGTGAAGTTGATCATCGAGAACTGTGTGATGGAGGGCTGGCATCCCGACGGCTACCCCGGGAACCTGGCCTACTCCCCGGAGCTGTGGGAGTGGATGTTCTCGATCGGGCTCTATCTCAACTACGACCCTTCGCACCTGGTGTGGATGGGCATCGACCCGGTTGAAGCGGTCCGGCCCTACGTGGCGAACATCCCGCACGCCCAAGCCAAGGACATCCAGCTCGATCCGGCGGCGCGCAACCACTTCGGCTGGCCCGGGCGGGCCGTCGCCCGAGACGACCCCTGGGATGTCGGCTGGTGGCGGTACCGGGTGCCCGGCCTGGGCGAGGTCGACTGGGTCCGTGTGGTCGATGCCCTGTACGAGGGAGGCTTCACCGGCGTGCTGTCGGTCGAGCACGAGGATCCGGTGTGGGGTGGCACCGAGGAGAAGGTCGAGATCGGCCTTCGGACGGCCTACCGGACCCTTCGACCGCTGCTCGTGGCATGAGCTCGCTCCTCGAGATCCGCGGCCTGGTGAAGAGCTACCCCGGCGTACGGGCCCTGACCGGGGTCGACTTCGAGGTCCGGGCCGGAGAGGTGCACTGCATCGTCGGGCCCAACGGCGCGGGCAAGTCGACCTTGATCAAGTGCATCGCCGGGGTGGTGGCGCCGACCGCCGGGCGAGATCCTGGTCGACGGCGAGCCCTTGCCGTCCGGTGACCCGTCGGCAGCCATCGCCCGAGGCGTGGCGACGATCTACCAGGAGCGGGACCTCGTCGAGGACCTGACCGTCGCCCAGAACATCTTCCTGGGACACGAGAAGCGACGCCGGGGCCTCCTCGACCGGGCCTGGATGCGGGACGAGACCGTTGCGCTGCTGCGCAGGGTCAACCACGGCGGCATGCCGCCCGACACCTACGTCAGGGACCTTCGACCCGCGGGTCAGCAGGTCGTGTCCGTCGCCCGTGCCCTCTCCCACGACGCCCGCATCCTGATCATGGACGAGCCGTCGGCGATTCTCGACGACCACGAGATCGAGACCCTGTTCGACGTGGTCCGCCACCTCACCGCCGAAGGGGTCGGGGTCATCTACATCTCGCACCGTCTCGACGAGATCCGGGAGATCGGCGATCGGGTGACGGTGATGCGGGAGGGGGCGACGATCGCGTCCGGCCTCCCGGCCGACACCCCGTCGGATGACCTCGTCACGAGCATGGTCGGGCGCGAGCTCGAGCGCCTGCTCCCGGATCGCCCGGTCGGCGGCGGTGACGTCCTGCTCGAGGTCGAGGGTCTGCGTCGACTCCCGGATGTGAAGGACGCCAGCTTCCGCCTCCACGCCGGCGAGGTGCTCGGGATCGCCGGCCTCGTCGGGTCGGGGCGCAGCGAGCTCCTGCGAGCCGTTGCCGGCGTCGATCGGCGCGACGCCGGCTCGGTGCGCATCGAGGGCCGCTCGCTGCCTGCCGGCCGTCCGGCGTCCGCCATCGCCGCCGGTCTCGGCCTGGCCCCGGAGGACCGGAAGTCACAGGCCCTCCTCCTCGACTGGGATCTGACCAGGAACGTCACCATCGCCGACCTGGGTCGGTTCCAGCGCGGGCTGCTGCGCGTGCGGGCCGAGCGGGAGGCGGCTGAGGCCCAACTCCGGGAGCTGCAGACGACGCCCGACGACGGCAGCCGGATGGCTCGGGAGCTCTCGGGCGGGAACCAGCAGAAGGTCGTGCTGTCCCGCTGGCTGCTGCGGCGAAGCCGGATCCTGCTCCTCGACGAGCCGACCCGTGGCGTCGACGTCGCCGCCAAGGCCGAGATCTACCGCCTGATCGCCCAACTGGCGGGCGAGGGGTTCGGCGTGATCATGGTCTCCTCCGAGCTCGAGGAGCTGTGCGGCCTCTGCACCCGGATCCTCGTCATGCGCGAAGGCGAGCTCGTCGACGAGCTCCCTGGCGAGGGAGCCACCGAGCTCGACGTCCTCCGTCGGGCGATGCCCCGCAAGCAGGAGATGATCACCGCCACCGGAGGTGCGGACTGATGGCCGAGACGACCACGCCCACACTCGAGGACGGCGGTGGCTGGCTGCGGACCCTGGCCAGGCTCCAGGACTACGCGCTCCCCGGGGTGATCGTGACGTTGCTGGTCGTCGGCTGGATCCTCAAGCCCGATTCCTTCCTCACCGCCGACAACATGCGGGCCGTCCTGACCCAGGCGAGTGTCGTCGGCGTCCTCGCCATCGGCATGACCTTCGTGATCGCGACCGGGGGCATCGACCTGTCGGTCGGGTCCATCGTTGCTGCTGCCGGGGTTGTCGGAGGACTCGTCGTCGACGATGCCGGCGCGGTGGGCTTCGTCCTCGCCGCTCTCGGTTTCGCGCTGCTCCTGGGCACGGTCAACGCCGCGGCCATCGCCATCGGCCGCGTCGTCCCCTTCGTCGCAACGCTGGCGATGCTCGCCATCGCCCGCGGCCTCGCGCTGCAGTTGAGCGACAAGAGCCCCATCAGCTTGCTGAGCTACGACGGGGTGCGCTGGTTCGGGACCGGCGAGGTGCTCGGCATCCCGGCGTCCATCGTCGTGTTCCTCGTCGTCACCGTCGCCGGCTGGGTTCTGCTGAACCGAACCCGCTACGGCCGCCATGTCGTCGGGGTCGGAAGCAACCGTGAGGCCGCTCGGATCGCCGGCGTGCCGATCCGGGGGATCGTGTTCAGCGTCTACTGCCTCAGCGGACTCCTCGCCGGTGTGGCCACGGTGCTGCTGTGTGGTCGCCTGGCGAGCGCGTCGCCGATCTCGGGGAACCTGCTCGAGCTCGATGCGATCGGCGCCACTGTCGTCGGCGGCACCAGCCTCGCGGGCGGTCGGGCGACCATCACCGGCACCTTCATGGGCGTCGTCGTCTTCGCCCTGATCTTCAACCTGCTCACCCAGCTCGACCTCGCCACCGAGTGGCAGCAGATCGTGAAGGGGGTGATCATCCTCGCAGCCGTCCTCATCCAGCGACCTGAGCGCATCTGACGCCCGTGTCGCCGGCGACGTGGCCCCCCTTCGCGTCGCACTGCACGTCTTGCCCAGCTCAACCCGAGGTGGGCGCCTTGACTCGAAAGGGAATGATCAACATGTACAGGAACAGATTCCTGGTGGCCATCGTGGCGGTACTCGCCCTCACGGTGGTCGGCTGCAGCGATGACAGCGGCGGCGACGACGATGGCGGGGGAGCCGCCACCGTGCCGGCGCCATCGGGTGACAACGCCGAGCCCGGCGAGACGGTGACGATCGTGGCCAGCGTTCCACCGACCGATCACGGCTGGCTCGGCCAGGTCGCAGCCTTCGCCCAGCAGGCTGCCGACCAGTACGAGGACGTCGAGTTCCGCCTCCTCGAGGCGGCTGACGCCGACAGCCAGGCCTCTCAGATCGAGACCGCGATCAACGACCAGCCGGATGCGTTGGTGGTCCTTCCCTACGACGGCGAGCAGCTGACCCCCGTCGCCGAACAGGCGATGGAGGCCGGCATCCCGGTGATCAACGTCGACCGGCTCTTCGCGTCGCCGGAGGCCGCCCGGGCCACGATCCTCGGCGACAACTACGACATCGGTGTGAAGGCCGCCACCTACTTCGCCGAGCAGCTCGACTGCGAGGGCAACGTCGTGGAGATCCAGGGCATCGCCGGCATCTCGGTGACCGAGGATCGCAGCGCCGGATTCGCCGACACCCTGGAAGCGCTCTGCGGTGACGGCATCGAGGTCGTCGCCCAGCAGCCCGCGGACTTCACCCCCGACCTCGGGCTCGAGGTGATGGAGGCCATCCTCCAAGCCAACGACGACATCGACGGCGTGTACACCCATGACGACGACATGGCCGAAGGCGTCATCGCCGCCATCGAGAACGCCGGCCGTGAGGGCGAGATGATCCTCACCGGCGCCGGTGGTTCGTGCACCGCCTTCGACCGCATCGCCGACGGAGGGCTCTTCGGCGCCACCTACCTCTACAGCCCGACCATGGCGGGCTCGGCGGTCAACATGGCCCGGCTGATCGCGCAGGGCCGTGGGTTCTCGGACCTGCTCGAGCCCGAGGTCCCGTCGGAGATCATCGTGCCGCCGACCGAGGTCACTGCGGACAACGTGGAGGACTACCGGGACCTCTGCTTCGAGGGAGCCTGACCGAGGACGTCTCCCCCGCGGACCGGAGGCCCTCTCGAAGAGGGCCTCCGGTCGCGGGAGCGAGGCAAACCAGCGCGCGAGCAGGGAGGCCGGAGCGCGACTACGCGAGCGCCGTGTTCCGTTCGGCGATCGGGCTCGGCAGGAACCCCTTCCACGTCGCGTAGATGCAGATCGACACCTCCCAGGCGATCTCCGGTAGCGACAGCAGGCCCGAGGGCCCCGACCCGTTCTCGAAGACGTCGAAGATGATCAGCACCGAGGAGATGGCCAGCAGGGGGCCGCCGATGAGACCCAACATCGCCAGGCGGCGAGGCATGAGCCCCGAGCGGTACATCAGATACCCCAGCATCAACCCGTTCCCGATCGGCACGACGAGTCCCGGCCCGAACTGGAAGGCCCATTCGTAGACGGACACGAGGGTGTCGCCGTTGGCCGTGAGCGCGGTGGCCTCGGCGCCCGTGGCCCCGGACAGCGCATCGTTCACGTTGATGACGGAGATGATGCTGATGAGACCGATCGCGATGAAGACCGACTCCATGATGCGAGCGGTGACGTAGCCGAGTCCGACCGTTTCGCTCTGTCGTTTCACGAGCGGGTAGATCACGACCGCGGTCGCGACGTTGAAGCCGATCAGGAGGAACTCGAGGATCGAGCCGAGCCTGAGGCTCGCCTCATCGATGGCGCCAGGGACGAACTGCATGTCGGTCCAGGTCGCGCCCACCCCGTTCACGAAGAGCAGCCGGGCTGGGATGCTCGTGATGAACGTCCCGATGAAGAACAAGCCGAAGATGCGGCCGGTTCGCTGCAGGTCGATTTCCGCCGTCATGTCCCCCGTCCTCCTTGCTCTCCGGGCGCTCCTTCACGCCCCTGGGGCCATCCTCGCGCCATCGCTCCGGAGTCCAGTTCCCCTTGCCTCATACGGGGGAGTCCCTCTCATCTGTCTCGTCAGTCGTCAGGATTCCGGGATCGAGCCGTCCCCTGAAGGGAGCCGACATGGCCAGCCACGCCGTCGCCTGGGTGAAAGAGGACCCGTTCGGTGTCGAGTACGCAGAGATCGAGATCGTCGAGAAGCGCCTCACCGCGGCAGGGGTGGCCGTCGGCACCGCGCCGCTCCCGTACCGGCTCGACTACGAGCTCGAGACGGGCACGGAGTTCGTGACGACGCGCCTGAGGGTGACGAGCCGCGGCGACGGGTGGCGTCGCGAGCTCGACCTGCGCCGCGACGGCGACGGCGTCTGGCACTGCGCAACCCGCGAGGACGGGCTCGTCGACCTGCCGCCCGCGGGCGGGGAGACGGCCGGCCTCGTCGACGCGCTGGACTGCGACCTCGGACTGTCGCCCGTCACGAACATGATGCCGATCCTTCGCCACGGCCTCCTGCACAGCGGAGGGCCGATCGAGTTGACGATGGCATGGGTCGCGGTGCCGGCGCTCACCGTTCAGGCCGACGGCCAGCGTTACACGCACATCCGTGCTGGTCCGGGGGGCCACGTCGTTCGTTATGAAGCGACCGACGGGAGTTTCGCGGCCGACATCACGATCGACGCCGATGCCGTCGTGATCGACTTCCCCGGCATCGCCCGACGACTGACCGCACCGTCCGCCCCGTAGCCGCTTGCGACTCGTTTCAGCAGGTCACGGAACCGCGATCGAAGTCGTCCCACGTGGCAAACCCCTCCGGTGGCGACGGGATGACGTACCCCAACACCTCGCACCAGAAGCGAGCCGACGCGCTCAGGCTCTGCGCAGTCGAAGGTGACTTGGAACTGCTTGACCGACGCCATCGGTTCACCGTAGAGGCGCGTGGCGCGGCGGTCACGGCCGTCAGTGGCGGCGTTCGTCGAACCAGTCGCGTGCGTGCGCCAGCGAGGCGACCGCGTGCACCCCGAGCCAGCGCAGGGGCTCCGGCTCCCAATCGGGGGAACGGTGGCCGACCCACGGCAGCTGGGCCAACTCGCTGTCGACACCGCCGATGAGGTCGGCGAGCGTGCGACCCGCGAGGTTGGCGGACGCGACGCCCTGGCCGAAGTAGCCGCCGGCCCACGCCGCTCCGGTCGACTCGGTCGTAGCCGACACCCGGCAGCAGGTCCCTCGGCACGCCGAGCACGCCGCCCCAGTGGTGCGTGAAACCGATGTCCCGCAGTGGCGGGAACGCCTGCCGGAGGGTCCGTTCCAGGCGACGCTCGATCCGACGGTCGCTCATCGGCGAGGTCGGGATGCGAGATCGCCACCAGGTGGGCCCGCTGAGGCCCCCGAACACGATCCGGCCGTCGGCGGTGCGCTGGCCGTACCCGACCATGTTCAGCGGCGATCTCGAACAGCTCGCGCCGGGCGAGCCCCAGCTCCGCCCAGGTGCTGTCGTCGATGGGCTCGGTGGCGACGACGTGGTTGCCCAGCGGGAGGATGGCTCGCTCATATCCCCGAATCGACACGGAGTACGCCTCGGTGGCGCGCACGACGACCTCGGCCCGCACCGTCCCCCGGTCGGTGTCGCACCTTCCGGCCCTCGATCGACCGCACGGTGGTCTGCTCGCGGATGACGCCATGGCGGCGCTCGACGGCGCACGCCAGTCCCCGAGCGAGCCGTGCCGGGTGCACCGCCGCGGCATGAGGGGTCATCTGCGCTCCGATCGCCCCTTCCATGCGGACGATCGCCTTCGTCGCTGGGCCGTCGAGCATCGTCGAGGCGTCCCCGTAGCCATACTTCTCCGCGAGCCCGTGCAGGTGCCGCAGCCGCGCCAGCTGTCCTCGGTTGCGGGCCACGATGAGCGCGCCGCCCTTCGCCCACCCGCAGTCGATCTGTTCCTGCGCGACGACCGAGCCGACCTCGTCGACGGCACCCTGCATCGCCCGCGCCATCACCGCCGCCGAGCCGGCGCCCCGGTCACGCTCGAGGGCAGGGGCTGGGCCGCTGGGCTCGCCGACGCACCAGCCGCCGTTGCGCCCCGACGCCCCGAAGCCCGCCGTCTCCCGCTCGAGCACGACCACCCGCAGCGTCGGGTCGGCGCCCAGCAGGTGGTACGCCGTCCACAGACCGGTGAACCCGGCACCGACGATCGCGACGTCCGCATCCGTGTCACCGCCGAGCGGCGGTCGGGGCGTCCCGTCGTCACCCGGCGCAAGCGAGTCGTGCCAGTACGAGAGGGGCACGGCTGGCCTCCCCGTCACTGTTCAGGGCTGGAGGTGGCTTCGGCGTCGGCCTTGAGGGCGGCGAGTGTCTGCGGCATCCCCTCGAGGGCCGCGTCTCTCAGCATGTCCAGCACGCTGCGTGTGCCGTCCTCGTCGAGACCCAGGCCCTCGGCGTAGTCAGGGAGCACCTGCCAGGTCTGCGTGACCTGCGTGACGCCGTCTGCGACGGGATCGAGCTCGAAGCCCCAGCGGACCATCTCGACGCGGCCTTCGAGTCCGTGGTTGATGAACGCGAACTCGCTCCCGCGTTCAGAGGCGACCACGCGGCACCTGGTCTCCCACGTCGAGTCGCCCATGGCGTTGGTTCCCGTGAACCATTCGCCGTCCTCGTCGTACGAACCGCCGGTGCACACCGGGCTCCACCGGCCCATCCGCGACACGTCGCTGATCAAGTCGAACAGCTCGTCGGGCGAGCGGTCGATCCGGATCGATTCCTGGTGGCGGTACGCGGCGGTGTCCATGACGCCGGACGCTAGGCAACCTCTTGTCGACGCAACAGCTCGAAGCGCATTAGGGCTGCAGCTCGTATGCCCCCAAGTCGATCTGGGCGCCGACCACCCGTGGCTGGCCCGCGAGGTCCAGCTCGGGGGCGTCCTGGATGCCAGGGGCGAACGGGTCCCAGTCCACGTCTTGGTTGCCGCGGCCGACGGCGACCGCGTCCGGCCGGAGGGCGTAGCCGGGCAGGGCGTAGAAGTCGCCGAGGGTGGCCGTCGTCGGCGGTGGGAGAACCGGGAAGGTCTGGCCGCCCACGTAGCCGCGACCGCGCAGCCCGACCCAGAGGTTGGACACGTTGGTGGTGCCACAGCGGGTCGTACCCCGGGTGAACGCGACGGTCGGGACCTCGGTGCGACCGAAGTACTCCAGGTCGGTGCACGCGATGTCGATCGCGCCGTGGCGAGAGCCGGCCCCGATCATCGAGCTGAGGGCCCTGGCCTGGCCGGGGGCGTCGTCGGTGCGGACCTCGGTCGAGCTCGACGACCCCAGCCCTGTGAACCAGTTGTAAATGCACAGGTTGAATCCGCCGAAGGGGGGGAACTGCTCGTCCTTGTCGACCCCGAGGCACGGTTGGAAGAGTGACGTGCCGGTCGACTCCTCGTTGAACCCGAGCAGTCCGGAACCGACCGTCCGGAGAGGACCGAGGCAGTCAGCCAGATCGGTGCAGGTGGTCGCGGTGATCGCGTACAGGGCCGAGGTCGGCTGCCAGTCCATTTCGTTGCCGTAGAAGACCGAGTTCCGGAACGTCGCCGTCGCACCTTCCACTGTGGTGCAGTCGTAGGGCAGGGTGGTGGCGCCGCCGGCCGCCGTCCCGTCGCCGCAGGCGTGGTTCGTCCCCGGCGCGCCGAAGCCCTCCTCGTCGCTAGCGACGAGCACGCCGGCCCCGGCGTTGCCCGCGACCGTGCAGTTGATGACCTGGACATCGGCGCCGTCGTGCGCGAAGACGCCACCGCCGAACCCGTCCAGGGACGGGTCTGCTGCCCATCGGGGCCCGACCACGGTCCGGTTGTCGGCCACCAGGCAGTTGCTGAGCAACAGGTCGGCGTCGCGGACGTGGACGCCGCCACCCCGACCGACCACGGAGTCATCGCCCTGGGCCGTGTTCCTCGTGACCTCGCTGCTGACGACCCGGACCACTGACCGGTGGTCGGTGGGGAAGACGATCTCGGTGCTGACGTCGATGCCCCCGCCGACCAAGGCGTTGTTGTCCGTGACCACGGACCGGTCGAGGGTGACCGTGGAGTTGAAGACCGACAGCCCGCCGCCGCCCTCGCAGCTGGGAGCAGGGCTGGTGTCGCAGTCGGTCGGACGGAGGTCGCCGTCGGAGTAGTTGTTGCGGATCACCGACTGCTCGATGGTGGCGTCATCCGAGCGCCAGATGCGGACGCCCCCGACTGGGCCAGTGTTGCTGGCGACGGTCGAGTTCGACAGGGTCAGCCCGTGGCCGAGCTGCCAGGTCACGCCGCCAGCCGCTACAGAATCGCAGCATTGTGCGGGCTCGCTGTTGTTGACGATCCGGAGGTTGCGCAGCACCGCGTCGTCGGCGGCGAAGCCACGCACCCCGCCGTGCTCACCTCCCTCGACGCGGAAGCCGTCGAACACCACCTCGTCCACCAGCACCTCGACGACGGGGGCGGTGCCGGCTCCGCCGACCAGTCGCGTCGCATGGGGCGAGGCCGGGTCGGGGTTCCGGTCGGTCCGCCGGAGCTCGTTGCCCAGGAAGCCGCCGTAGACGCCGACCCCGGCCGGCAGCACGAAGCCCGAAGCCGGGGCGGTGTACGGGCCCTCCGCCACCCAGATCGATCGCACGTCGTTGCGCGGGTCGCCGTCGGCGTTGGCTGCCGTCACATCGAGGGCGGCGGCCAGGTCGGTCATGGGCGCGTCCCAGCACCCGTTGGGGAGGCCACACGGCGTGGCGTCGACGCGGCGGACCGAGCTGTGCAGCGGCGCGGGATCGCCGACGTTCCCCACGCACTCGCCGTCGCCCGGGTCCGGCGAACAGTCCGGGAAGCCGTCGGCATCGCTATCGACGTCCTGGGGATCGGTGCGCTCGTCGAGCGGCGTGCCGGCAACCTGGCGTCCGACCCCGTCGCGCTCCTCTCGGTCGTCGAGCCCGTCGCCGTCGGAGTCCGGCAGCGCGGGGTTCGACGACGTCCACGGACACGTCAGAGTGTCGGTTGCCCACAGGGGGAGCGGGTCGGTCCCCGGGGCCGGGGGCGGGCCCGTCGCCGAGCACGGGTCGCCACCGACGCTGGGATCTGGCAGGCCCACGATCCAGCCTTCGACCTCGGCGAGGTCGCTCAGGCCGTCGTCGTCGCAGTCGTCGTCCTGGGTGGGGGTCTCGACGCAGGCTCCGAGCATCGGCTCGATGCCGTCGGTGAGCCCGTCGCCGTCGCAGTCGGTCTGGCGGGTGAGGCGCAGCGTCTCGCCGGCCTTCAGCACGAGATCGTCGAACGCCAGGTCGTCGACGTCCTGCTCGGACTCGGTGGTCACGACCCACGTGGCTCGGCAGTCACCGCCACCCGACTCGACGTTGGCGATGCCGTCGACCGACGCGAGATCCCCGTCCGGGGTGGTCGTGTAGCACCCGCCGGTCGGGACGTCGCCGTCGCAGCGCGGGTAGCCGATCTGGTCCATGACGCCCTGCTGGTAGGCGGGCTGGTCGGGCGTTCGACCACCCATGCGGATGCCCGGGAAGTTGCGAAGCCCCCAGTCGGGCTCGTCCAGCGGATCACGATCGACGTTGGTGGCGATGCTGTACTGCTCGAGTCGCGGCGTCGCCTCGGGCCCGAGGCCCCCGAAGTCGACGACGACCTGAGCGGTGCGGGCGAAGGTCTGCTCGGTCACGAACTCGAAGTTGCGACCCTCGCTGTCCAGGAACTCGATGTTGCCCGTGGCGAAGTGGAGGCTGGAGGGCGATTGCAGGAACTGCTCGATGAGCTCGACGTTCACGTCCTCGGCCTCGACCTGGATCGGCGGGGTGCTGGCCCCGGGCGCCAACGTGATCCCGTCGAAGGGGACCGTCATGGTCCCGACCACGTCGAAGGTCAGGGTGTCGGGGTTCCTCAGGAGGATCGTGTAGGCGATGCTCGACAGCTCATAGGTGAAGGTCCCCGTGTTCCGGAACACCATGCCCTGCGAGATCTCACCCCGCGCCGCAGCCTCCACGGTCGTCCACGACTCCTCCTCGGTGCGGGATCGCTCCTGGGAGATCTCCGCCGACTCCTCCTGGGAGAAGTCGCGGGTGCGGTCGGTGCCCCACTCGTAGCCGTAGCTGAGGTTCAGCGAGCCCTTGGCCACGATGCCGTCGTCGTAGCCGAACTCGAAGCCGGCCTCGACGCCGATGGAGTGGGTCTCCCGCTGGGTGATCGAGGACGAGGTGCCGGAGGTCCTCGAGCTGGCCACCGAGTCGGCCAGTCCGACGGCCAAGGCGCCGCCTTGCTCGGCGGAGCGCTCCTTGACCAACCGGACGGACGTCCCGCCTTCCAGCTGCATCTCGAACTCGGGCAGCTCGGCGAGGAGGGGGCTGCGCACCGGCGAGTCCAGCTCGTCGGCGTCGTTGGCCCCGTCGCCGTCGGTGTCGTCGAGCGTCGGTGAGGTGCCGACGTCGCGGAGCTCGATGCCGTCGAACATCGACTCGGTGGGGGGAAGGTTTCCGCCGCCGCCCCGGGCGTCCTGGTCGGAGTCGACCGACAGCGGCGAGGTGAACCACTGGTTCCACTCGTCGAAGTCGTTCAGCCCGTCGGTGTCGGTGTCGACCCGCTCGGCGTCGGTCCGCAGCAGCCACTCCTCGTGGTCCGGCAGGTCGTCCTCGTCGGTGTCGGTGACCAGCGGGTTGCTGTAGCCGATGTACCGAGTCAGCCCGGGGCAGCCGCCGCCACCACCGCCAGGGCAGCCCTGGCCGTCCTCGTCCACCACCAGGTTGATGCCGACGTGCTCCTGGTTGTCGGTGAGGCAGTCGTTGTCGGTGTCGGCGTCGTTCGGGTCGGTCTCCAGCTCGAGCAGCTCCTCGCCGTCAGTGAGCCCGTCGTCATCGCTGTCGGGGTCGTCCGGGTCTGTGGCCAGCCGCGGGTCGGGTGGCGTCGGCGGGAGGTCGCCGTCGAGGAACGGGCTGCCGGGGGCGAGGCACTGCCCACCGGGCGAGATCGGGTTGATGTCGCCCCCGCCGGGATCGACCGGATACGGGTTGAAGCGGCCTTGCTGCTCGTCGAGGTTGAACACCCCGTCGCCATCGGTGTCGCCCGTGGGGTCCTCGACGCTGATGACGTCATCGAGGCGGAGAAGGAAGGTCACCGTCTGGCCGCGGTTCATCCCTCGGCGCGGCCCGAACTGGGCGCCGTTGATGAACCCGGTGGCCTGGGGGATCCCCTCGCTGTGCAGCCACCCGATGGCGCCCCGCACGTTCAGGGCGATGCCCGCCATGTCCGAGTACGGGTTCGCTCCCGGTGACGTGACGGCGGGGTGGCCGGCCCAGACTGCGAACCGGAAGATGGTCAGCGCGACCTCACCACGTGTGATCGTGCGATCCGGGGCGAAGCGGGTGGCGGTGGGGCCGCGCAGGATCCCGTTGGCTGACGCCCAGCCGATGGCGGCCCGGGCCTGCCGCCCCACTGCGCCGAGGTCGCGGTACGAGTGGGCGGCGGCGGTGACGGGACGCCCGAGGTGGCCGGCGTAGCGCCGCAGGAAGACGGCCATCTGCCATCGAGGCACGGACAGCTCGGGCCGGAACCGGGGCGGGACGCCGGCGATGCCGGCGCCTACCGCCCAGTAGGCAGCGTCATGGAAGAACGCTCCGCCGGGGACGTCGTCGAAGTGCACCACGTCCGCGCCCGGGCTCGTCCCGCCATCGGCGGCGACGTCGGCGTCCGGCCCACGGGGATCGGTCAGTGCCCCGATCTCGTCGCCGTCGGTTCGACCGTCAGCATCGGTGTCGGCCCGATTCGGGTCCGTCGCGTAGCCCCCCCGCCAGGTCGAGGGCGAGCCGATCTCCTGGCCATCGGACAGGCCGTCGCCATCGGAGTCGGCCACGTGCGGGTCGGTCGGATCACCGGCGACCGCGATCCCCACCAGGCCGGAAGGCCAGGGGTTGCGGACTCCGGAGCGCTCGTCGGCATTGCTCAGGCCGTCACCGTCGTCGTCATTGGCCCCCGGGACCCCGGTCGTCGAGGTGGGCGCGGGCGCCAGCGCCTCGGGCGGCACCTCCCCGCCGGTGGGGCCCGTCGTCTGGGCCACGGTTGCCGTGGCCGGCGCGAGCAGGCAGACGAGCGCGATCGCGCCAATGAGTCGATGGGCCGCCGTCCGCATGAGTCCCCTCCCCGTCCCAGGGAGCTGCCCTCCCCGGAAGCGACGGACCCTAGCTGACCCTTACCGACCGGCCGTAGGCGACGGACGATCGACACGGACATTCTTCGTGTCGGCCGCTGTGTCGGCTCGGCGCTCGTCAGGCTCCGGTCTTCGTCGTCGTCGAAGCGGGGCACGTGAATTTGTCACGAACCCGCCCCTGCGAGTCGGGGGATGGCGCCTTCGGCCAGCTTGAGCCGGGTCCAGACGTTCATGTTGATGGTGATCCCGATGATCTCGAGGATCTCCTCCGGCGAGAAGTGGTCCGCGAGAGCATCGTGACGTTCCGCGAAGTCATCGGCGACGGTCGCGTCGGCGATGCGTGTGATCGCCTCGGTGTACGCCAGAGCCGCTCGGCTGGCGGCGTCGTGGAAGTCGGTCTCCCACCAGGCCGTCAGCGTGTCGATCACCGGTGCGGGGATGCCAGCGTCTCGCGCCGCCTTGTAGTGGAGGTCGAGGCAGTAGGTGCAGTTGTTGATCTGAGCCACTCGGAGCCGCAACAACTCGGCGAGCTCGCGGTCGACGCGGAGGTTCGCCCTGTAGCCGAACGAGTCGGCGCCGTGGCGGGCGAGCTCGGTGAGGTCAGCGTTGGCTGAGCTGTCCGCCCGGCGGTTGATCACTCTCACGTCGGTCATCGCTCGGCTCTCCAGTCCGTCCCCGCTCGCAACCCGGCGGCAGAAAAGCAGGGCATGGCTGCGGACGGTCGCGCTTGGCATCGGCGCTCGCACCAGGGGTGCTCCCGGGTCGGCGCGACGAGACACACGTTCATGACACACCCGCGGCCGCGCCAGGAGGCTGGCAGTCCGGGGGCAGACCAGGGCCTTCGACGGGTGCGACCTGCAGAGGGGACGGCCAACGCTGGTCCCAACGGAAAGGAACACCACGTGTCGAGAAGGACCCCGGTGGGAGGCACACCGCCCTCCTCGGGGCGGACCGAGGACTCGTGCCGGTGACTGGGGTGTTCCACGGAGGCGACGGGTGCCCTTCGGCGCGACGGTGATTCCGCCCCCACACGAGAGGAACACACCATGAGCACCACCACGCCAGCGACGAGCGCCGTCGGGATCCCGTCGGTGGAACCCACGACGCAGGCCTTTCTCGACCAGCTGGCCGCGGCCGGCGGCCCCGCTCTCTACACGCTGTCCCCCGAAGAGGCCCGCGGGGTGCTTCGTAGCGTGCAAGACAGCGTTGTCGTTCATCCGCCGCCGACGGTCGTCGAAGACCGCGTCATCTCCGGTGGCCCGACCGGCGAGGTCAACATCAGGATCGTCAAGCCCGAGGGCGTCGACGGCGTCCTGCCGGGGATCGTCTACACGCACGGAGGTGGGTGGATCCTCGGTGACAAGGACACGCACCTCCGACTCGTCCAGGAGCTCGCCGTCGGCGCGCAGGCGGCACTGGTGTTCGTCGACTACACGCCGGCACCGGAGGCCCAGTACCCCGTCCAGCCTGAGCAGGCCTTTGCGGTCCTGCAGTGGGTTGCCGAACACGGTGGAGACATCGGTGTCGACACCTCCCGCATCGCGCTCGCGGGCGAAAGTGTCGGCGGCAACATGGTCGCCGCCCTCACCCTGATGGCGAAGGCTCGGGGCGGACCCCACGTCGTGGCCCAGCTGATGATGTATCCCGTAACTGACGCGAACCTCGACACCGACTCCTACCACGAGTTCGCCGATGGTCCATGGCTCACGCGAGAGGCCATGCGCTGGTTCTGGGATGCGTACCTGCCCGACGAGTCCCAGCGCGCCCACCCGACCGCGTCCCCGCTCCAGGCAACCCTCGAAGAGCTCAGCGGGCTGCCACCCGCCATGCTCGTCACCGACGAGAACGACGTCCTGCGGGACGAGGGAGAGGCCTACGCGCACAAGCTGGCCCAAGCCGGCGTCGACGTCATCACGGCCCGATATCTCGGCACCATCCACGACTTCGCGCTGCTCAATCCCATCGCCGACGCACCGGCGGCGCGGGGCGTGATCGCTCAGGCCAGCGCCTTCCTCCGCGACGCCCTCAACGCCTGAGTCGCGTCACTCCTGGATCGCGGTGAGCTGGTCCTCGAAGCGAGCCATCACGTCGCGGAAGAGGAGGGTTGCCCAACTGACCCTGGCCACGCCGAGGGTGGCCAGCTCGGCGAGCGATGGTGTCTGCGGCAGGCGAATGACGTTCACCGGGCCGGAGACCTCAGCGTTGAAGCGCTGCAGTGGCTCCGACTCCCACAACCCGATCGGGTACACGCAGTCGACGCCGGCCTCGAAGTAGGCGTTCGCGCGCTGCAGCGCGTCGGGAACGAGCTCGCCTTGCGTCCCGGGGCCGGCGCCGGCGAAGAACGGAGCGAGAAAGATGTCGACCCGGGCGTTGATCACGAGTGGGTAGTCGTCCTGCGACGCGGCCTGCCTCACCGCGCTGAGCCATTCGGCCTGCCGGTCCGGATCGCGCAGGGTGCCCGCTCCGTGGTCGGTGTCCTCGAGGTTGCAACCGGCCGCCCCGGCGGTCCGGAGCGCCGCCACCAGCTCCGCCGGCTCCATCCCGTATCCGGCCTCGGCGTCGACCGTCACGGGCACGTCGACGCCCCGCGCGATCCGCGCCGCCGCGGCGAGCATCTCCTCGGCCGGGGCACCCTCGTGATCCTCGTAGCCGAGCGTGGCGGCTACGGCGCCGCTGGACGTCGCGACCACGGGGAATCCAGCCGCCACGACAGCACTCGCCGTGGCCACGTCCCAGGCGTTCGGAAGCAGGAGGGGCACGCCAGGTCGGTGGAGCGACCTCAGCACGTCACAGCGGCCGTGGAGGTCTGTTTCGGGTGACGGGCTCATCTGAAGAAGCTACGCAGAGCAACGACGGGCTGCCTAGGGAGTGGGGTCCGCGAGGGCGTCGCGAAGGTCCTTGCGGTTCTTGATCCCGAGCTTCACGAACACCTTGCCCAGGTGGTACTCGACCGTCCGCGGGCTGATGAAGAGCTGGGCTCCGATCTCCGGGTTGGTGTGCCCGTCCCGTGCCAACCTCGCGACCTGAAGCTCCTGGGGCGTCAAGGTGTCGCGAGTGTCCGCTGTTCGCCGGCGAGCGGTCTCGCCCGTGGCGAGGAGCTCGCGGCGGGCACGCTCGGCGAACGCCTCCGCGCCCATGTGGCTGAAGCTCTCGTGGGCTGAGCGGAGGAGCTCGCGTGCGTCCGTGCGACGGTTCTGGCGCCGGAGCCACTCTCCGTACACGAGCCGGCTCCGCGCGAGCTCGACCGCGGCGCTGCAGCTCGAGAGCCGCTCGATCGACTCGCGGTAGGAGGCCTCGTCGTCGCTCAACAGCGCACGAGAGCGCGCTTCCACGCCGAGCGCCCACTCGGTGCCGCCGCCTGCGTGCGTTCGCTCAGACGATCGAGTGCGGCAGAGGCTTCGTCCGGCCGTCCGTCGCGGACGGCGGCCTCGACCAGCTCGACCAGGTTCCAGCCGTACGCCATGACGTCCTCGTACTCGCACCCCTGCCGCGCGGCCGACGAGCGCCTTGCCGTACTGGCCACGGCTGTTGTGGAGCCCCGCGGTGAGGGACCACATCAGGCCGATCGCCGAGCCCTCGCCCCGCGCCGTCACGCCCGGCAGCCCGTGATCGAAGATCGCGTCGAACGCGGCTTGATCGCTGCGTAGGACGGCCAGCTTGGTAGCTGCGTACTCGAGCGGCGGAAGGCCGGTCGCGTGCGTGATCCCCGCGACCTCGTCGACCTGGACGGCGGCGGTGGCGAAGGCCCCGGCGTGGACGTTGAAGGCCGCGGCGTAGTTGAGCGCGTTGGCGAGCAGGCCGAGCGCGCCGGTGTCGCGTGCGACGCGCTCGGCCCGCGTCGCGAGCAGGTGCCAGAGCTCGTCGTCCCAGAGATCCTGAGCGAGGCGGCAGGCCAGCCACAGCCAGCGAGCGTCCGCTTCGTCGCCGTCGGCATCGGCCAGTGCGCGCAGCGCACGCGAGAGCGGCACGACCGACGGCGCATAGCCCTCGGTGAACCGTGTCACGAGGCCGTCGAGGAGCAGGTCGGCCGCGCCCGCGCCCCACACCGGGCGCGACGCGCGGGCCGCCTCGGCCACTTCACGTTCATCCGGGCCGGTGCCGAGACGTCCAGCGAACATCGCCGACGTGATCGCTTCGAGGTACGTCTCGCGGGCGAGCGCGGTGTCCAGCGGATCGAGCCGCCGGGCCGCCTCGAGCAGCAGGAGCGGCGCGTCGCGCCCGCGCTGGCTGGTGAACGCGATCTCCGCGCGCAACCGCTCCAGTCCGCCCGCGCTGGAGCTCATCGAGCGGACCGAGCTCAGCGATCGCCAGGAGAGCGGAGGCCGAGGCCGCGTCGGCGACGTCGAGCTTCGCCTGGGCGGCGGCGAGCGAGCGCTCGACGCGCAGTGCGGGGTCTGGGGTCAGCTCGGCCGCCCGCTGCAGGAACGCCGCGGCCGCAGCCAGCCCACCCCGTCCTCGCGCCCGGTCGGCGGAGCGTGTCATCTCGGCGGCCACCGCCTCGTCCGGCGTCGTCGTCGCATGGGCGCGATGCCAGGCGCGACGGTCGGGATCGAGCACGGGGTCCGTCGAGTCGGCGAGCGCCCGCTGCACGTCGCGGCGATCGCTCGGGTCCGACGCTCGGTAGACCGCCGAGCGGACGAGCGGATGGGGGAAGCGCACGCGTCCGTCGAGCTCGATCAAGCCGGCAGCCTCGGCCGGCTCCCCGGCCTCGGTGCCGATCCCGAGGCGCTCGGCGGCGCGCCAGAGCAGGCTCACATCGCCGAGCGGCTCGGCCGCCGCCGTCAGGAGGAGAAGCTGGGTGTCGCGCGGGAGCGTCTGGACGCGCTTGAGGAAGCTCTGCTCGATGCGGCTCGTCAAGGGGCGCGCGTCGGGGAGGCCGAACCCGCCGGCAAGCTCCGCCGGCGTCAGCCCGCGTGGCAGCTCGCGTGAGGGCGAGGGGGTTGCCGCGTGTCTCGTCGAGGATCCGGGCCTTCACCTGCTCGTCGAGCGGGCCCGGAATCGTCACGTCCAGCAGCTGTCGGGCGTCGTCGGGCGGGAGCCCCTCGAGATGAAGCTCTGGCAGCCCCTCGAACACGTCCTCGCCGCCGAGCTCGCGCACCGCGAACACGAATCCCACCCGCTCCGCCTCGACCCGGCGCGCCACGAACGCGAGCGTCTGCGCGGACACGTGGTCCAGCCACTGCGCGTCGTCGACGATGCACAGGAGCGGCTCCTCCTCGGCGGCGTCGGCCAGGAGGCTCAGGACCGCCAAGCCCACGAAGAAGCGCTCCGGTGGCGCTCCGGCGCTCAGGCCGAACGCCGTGCGCAAGGCGTCGCGCTGCGGGCCCGGCAGCACCGCGAGACGGTCGAGCAGGGGCGCGCACAGCGCGTGCAGCCCGGCGAAGGCGAGCTCCATCTCGGACTCGACGCCCGTCGCCCAGGTGACCCGGCATCCATCTGCGGCGGTCGGCAGGTGCCTCAGGAGGGCGGTCTTGCCGACGCCCGCCTCGCCGCGGAGGACCAGCACATGACTCCGGCCTGTGCGGACGCCCGCGACAAGTCGATCGAGCACGTCGCGCTCGCTGACGCGGTCGAGCAGTGCTTCGCTCGCCATGACCCTTCCGACACGTAGAGGTCCCCGGAAGGTAGCCGAGGTGCCGGATGGGCGGTTCTGGGGCCGGTCGGGCTCGGTTCAGGACCGCGGCCGGCCGGCCGCTAGGTCGTCACGTTCTGGCCGGCGTTGGCGAGTGCCCATTCGAGTGCACGGTCGGCGACCTCTTCCCAGCCTTCCTGCGCCGGCATGAGGTGGGAGCGACCGGGAAACTCGATGACCTCTGTGATCGTGTTCGACTTGTAGTGCTTCGCGTTCGACTGTTGGACCTTCGGCGGCATGAGGTGATCGTGCTCGCCGGAGATGAAGAGCAACGGCGCACGGGCGTCGTTGTGGTAGTCGACCCAGGTGTCCTGCGGCCCAGGCTCGAGGTTCGCGAGCACGCTGTTCCACAGGATGCGGCCGGATGCGGGGACGGCGTAACGCTCGTAGAGGCGGCGCGATTCGTCCTCGTCGTCGAACGTGTTGGTGAACGCGTAGTGCCACTGCTCGTAGGTGAGGCCGACGGCCTTGTGGTGGTTCGCAGGGTTCTTGATCACCGGCCACGTCGAGCGCACCTGCGACGCCGGGATGGCCCGGACGCCCTCCGTCGGCGCGGAGTTCATGACGACACCCGCCGCGCCGTATCCGTGGTCGAGCAACACCTGGGTGAACGCTCCACCGGCCGAGTGGCCCATCAGGATCGGCGGCGCCTCGAGGGCCCCGACCACCGATTCGAGGTGCTCGATGATCGCCGGGACGGTCAAGTCCACGACAGGCGTCGAATCGGCGTTCAGCGATTCGACTTCGACGTCGAAGCCGGGGTACGCAGGAGCGAGGACCCGGAACCCCTTGGCCTCGTAGTGCGGGATCCAGTGCTCCCAGCTCCGTGGCGTGACCCAGAAGCCATGGATCAGCACGATCGTGTCGGGCGTGGACTGCGGATTCATGTCAATTCCTCTCTGATTGGTTCGTACTCGCTGCTCATCGAGGTCTACGCCGCGCTCTTCGACTTCTCGAGCCAGTCGCCGAAGCTGGTCGCCGCCAGTTGGGCGCCGTCGTCCGGGACCAGCGTGCGCTCGTCCAGCTCGGCGCCGAAGTACGGGGCGTGGGGGTCGGCGACCACTTGACGAGGGTCGTCGAAGGCGCTCAGGCCCTGCCGGATGAGGTCGTCGAGGCGGAACTGCTCAGGTCCGGCGACCTCGAGGATGCCGTTGAGGGGCGCGCCGACGGCGACCTTCCCGACCGCGGCGGCGACGTCGTCGGCGGCCATCGGCTGGATGAGCACGGGGGCGAGCCGGACGGTGTCGCCGTCCGTGGCGGCCTGGGCGATGCTCTTGACGAACTCGAAGAACTGCGTCGCGTGGACGATCGAATAGGGGATCGAGGAGCTGGTGATCAGCTCCTCCTGGGCGAGCTTGCCTCGGAAGTAGTCGCTGGCCGGGAGGCGGTCGGTCCCCACCACGGACAGTGCGACGTGATGCCCGACGCCGGCGGTCGCCTCGGCCGCGAGCAGGTTGCCCGTCGAGGTCCGGAAGAACTCGAGCGGACCATCGCCCTCGAACGGCGGCGGCGAGTTCGAGACGTCGACGACCACCTCCGCGCCGTCCAGCACGTCGGCCAACCCCTCGCCGGTGAGGGTGTTCACGCCCGAGTCGGGCGACGCCGCCACGACCTCGTGCCCGTGCTCGGTGAGCTTGGCGACGACCTTCGAGCCGATCAGCCCGCTGCCACCGATGACCACGACCTTCATGGCGAACCTCCTCCGTGCCGGCGACCACCGCGGTGACCGGTCAGGGGAGAAGACCGGGCAGCGAGTCGTCCTGTGACAGGCGGCGAAGTGTCACACAGGTCGGCGCTGTTCGGTCTCGCGTGACGGTGAGGTACGAGCGACGACCCCTCCATCGCATCGACGTCGAACAAGCGCGCCTGGTCGCTGACGCCTTCCTCGCCGCCCCTCGAGCATCGACGAAGGAGATCGTGCGCACGGCCTACGCGGACCTCGGGAGGCAGGCGGAGCGCTGGTTCGCCCGCCTCACCGGCGACGGGGCGCGCACGCCGATCTGCGTCGTGCCCACGCGGTGCCCTGAGCCGTACACAACGGGCGAGGAGCTGGCGGCGCGTGTCCGGGCGGACCGCGTGCTCGAGCTCTGCCCCCTGCGCTACGACCGAGACCACGCCCACCCGTTCCTCGCCCCCACCACCTACGACCGGTTCCGAGCCGTCCACGACCTGGTCAGCCATGCGCGCCTCGGGTACGGATTCGACCGCGACGGTGAGTTCTCCGCCTGGATCGCCGAGGACCGGATGTACACCGGCCTCGCCCGGTGGGCGCTGGCCACGGAGCTCCACGCCGAGCACAGCGTGCTGTGGACGACTGGGCGCCGGGCGGAGCACAAGGCCACGCTCCTGCCGCTCGCCCTGGTCCGCGCCTCGCGGCGGTGGGCGCTCGCCTAGACGGTGTCGGCCTGCGCCGCGGCGACGGCGGCGAGGTACTGCGTGGTCAGCGTGGTGAAGTCCGTGCAGGCGAAAACCGGACCGTCGGGACCGGTGTCGAGCGCCCGCACGAGCTGCTCGAAGCAGCTGTGGTAGCCGGCGCCCGCGCTGGCTGCGACATCGGGGTCGTCGCTCTCGATCCAGGTCGTGAGTGCCAGGCGGGAACCGTCGCCGACGACGTCGACCTCCCACCGCACCGTGTCGAGGCCTGGGCACCACTCGAAGACGATCGGTGGGTCGGTGACCGGGGGCATCGCCTCGGTGAGGCCGCACGGGATCCCGTGCTCACGGTGCTCCGACGAGCGCAGGGTGTTCCACACCTCGTCCGGCGCCCGGCCGAGACGGCGCTCGAAGGACACCACCAGCCAACCGTCGTCGTGTCGGACGGTGCTCAGGACGGGGTCCGTCGGTGACATTGGTGCCTGACCCCTGGCCAGCTCCCCGAGGGCGGCCCGCGCCTCGTCGTAGGTGTCGTACTCGCCGAGGATCACCTCACCCTCCAAGGGGACGGCGCCGTGGATCGCCCAGCGCTCGCCGATCCGGGAGATGTCGCCGGCGATGTCGACGTCGTCGGCGAGCTCCTGGCGGAGGAACGCGAGCCGGGGATCGGGTGGCTCGGTGCTCGGGTCGTTCATCGTGCTGACTCCTGTGACTATTCGACGAGCTTTCCCGCGCTGGACACCTCGACCATGAGGTCGGCGATCTCGGCGGGGATGGGCGGGACGGTTTCGCGCTCGACCCGGCCCGGCCCGGACCAGACGAGGTTCACCTGCTGCGCCGGATCGAGCTCCGGGAAGTCGGCGCGGTTGTGGCACCCACGGGTCTCTCGGCGCTCCAGCGCGCACTCGAGCGTCGCCCGCGCCGCCAGCGCTGACGACCGCAGGTCGAAGGCGTGGGCGAGGTCGCGGAAGCTCGAGATGTCGGGGTGGACACCCAGGTCGACGAGACGTGCTTCGATCTCGTCGAGCGCGCTGAGCCCGGCGCGCAGTCCCGCTTCGTCACGCACCACCCCGGCGTGCTCCGTCATCGTGTCGCGAAGCGCCCGTTGCAGCGTCCGAACGTTCTCGGGCCCGTCCGCGGCGAGGAGCTGGTCGACCTCGGTGCGGGCCTGGCCGACGGCGCACGGCGAGCGCCGCTGGACCTCGAGGTCGGCGGCGTAGGCGTCAGCGGCCTCACCGACGATCCGGCCGTAGACCAACAGCTCGATCAGCGAGTTGCCGCCGAGCCGGTTGGCGCCGTGCGTGCCGCTGGCCGCCTCACCGATCGCGTACAGCCCGGCCACGTCCGTGCGGTTGTCCTCGGGACGAACCCGGATGCCCCCCATCGAGTAGTGGGCCGTCGGGGCGATCTCGATGGGCGTCGTCGTCACATCGAGCAGCTGCAGCTCGAGCAACGTCTCGTAGACGCGGGGGAGCCGGGTGAGGATCGTCTCCCGTGGCAGGTGGGAGATGTCGAGCCAGACACCACCGGCGGGCGTGCCCCGGCCCTCCTTGATCTCGGTGTAGGCCGCCAGGGCGACCCGGTCCCTCGTCGACAGCTCCAGGCGTTCGGGGTCGTAGCGGGCCATGAACCGCTCGCCGAGGCCGTTGCGCAGGACGCCGCCCTCGCCGCGGGCGGCCTCGGAGACGAGGGTGCCGGCGGCATCTTCGGGCTCCAGCAGGCCCGACGGGTGGAACTGGACGAGCTCGGCGTCGCGGAGCCGGGCACCGGCGTCGATGGCGAGCCGGAACGCGTCGCCGGTGTTCTCGTCCCGACGCGACGAGCTGTGTCGCCAGATCCGCGTGTGGCCACCGGCGGCGAGGATCACCGCGTCCGCATGGATGAGGTAGCGGCTCCCGTCGTCCAGGTCGAAGCCGTACGCACCGAACACCACCCCATCGGCCACGAGGAGCCGGGTGATGTAGACGGTGTCGAGGATCGGCACGTGCAGCTCGCCGGCCCGTTTGACGAGGGTCCGTTGGATCTCCAGGCCCGTGAAGTCACCGGCGAAGGCCGTGCGGCGGAAGGTGTGGGCACCGAAGAACCGTTGGGAGATCCGACCGTCGGGCTCGCGTGCGAACGCCATGCCGTAGCGCTCGAGATCGGCGATGCCGCGGGCCGCTCCCTCGGCGACGATCCGGACCGTCCGGGGGTCCGCCAGCAGGTAGCTCTCGGTGAGCGTGTCCGCCGCGTGCTGCTGCCAGCTGTCCTCGGGATCCATGGTCGCCAGCGCCGCGTTGATGCCGCCGGCGGCGAGCGACGTGTGGGCGTCGGCGGTGGGGCGCTTCCCGACGGCGATCACGTCGACCCGTCGCTCGGCGAGCTCGATCGCGGCCCGGAGGCCGGAACCACCCGTCCCGATCACGAGGACGGAGGTCGCGATCCGGACCTCCCTGGTCGTCACGCAAGCATCAGACCGATTGGCGGGTCGTTCTGTGACCATCCGCGTCCTTCCGAGGGCGACTGCCCCTCAGGGGTGATTATCGTTCCCCCGGTCTTCGGTCTCCCCAGGCTGGTCGGTGGTGTCCACACACGATCCGGGATCCGTCCTCATCGGTCGGAGCAGCGAATGCGAGGTGCTCGACCGTCTCCTGACGGAGGTGCGCGCCCAACAGAGCCGGGTGCTCGTCCTCCGAGGGGAGGCAGGGGTGGGCAAGACCGCCCTGCTCGACCACGTGGCGCAGACCGCTTCGGACTGTCGCGTCGTCCGGACCACCGGGGCGGAGGCCGAGATGGAGTTGGCCCATGCCGGGCTGCACCAGCTCTGCTCGCCGATGCTGGACCACCTCGCCGAGCTTCCCGAACCGCAACGTGCCGCCCTCGGCGCGGCATTCGGTCTCGTCGGCGGTGACGGAGCCGATCGGTTCCTCGTCGGGGTCGGGGTGCTGGGCCTGCTGTCGGCCGTCAGCGAGGAACGACCGCTCGTGTGCCTGGTCGACGACGCGCAGTGGCTCGACCGCGTCTCGGCCCAGCTGCTCGCCTTCGTCGCTCGCCGGCTGCTCGCGGAACCCGTCGCGCTGGTGTTCTCGGTGCGGGAGCCCAGTGACGCACGTGAGCTGGACGGGCTACCGGAGCGGACGATCGGTGGTCTGAGCGGCCGTGACGCCCGCGCCCTGCTCGACTCGTCGAACCCCGGACGGCTCGACGATCGGGTCCGCGACCGCATCGTCGCGGAGACGCGGGGCAACCCGCTGGCGCTGCTGGAGATCCCCCGCGGCCTGAGCGCCGCCGACCTGGCGGGTGGCTTCGCGCTTCCCACCGCCCGGCCGTTGGCGAGTCAGATCGAACAGAGCTTCCGTCGGCGCGTCGCGTCGCTCCCAGAGCCGACGCAGCGGCTGCTGCTGCTCGCGGCCGCCGAACCGCTGGGCGACGGGGCATTGCTGCGGCGCGCCGCCGAGTCACTCGGCATCGGACCGGATGCGGAGACACCGGCAGAGGACGACGGGCTGATCCAGTTCGGTGTGCAGGTCCGGTTCCGTCACCCGTTGGTTCGCTCGGCGGCCTACGGGGCCGGCAGCGTCGCCGACCGGCAGGCGGCCCATCGCGCCCTCGCCGCACGCGACCGACTCCCGCTTCGACGCCGATCGACGCGCCTGGCACCGGGCCCACGCCTCCACCCAGCCCGACGAGGAGGTCGCCACCGAGCTCGAGTGGTCGGCCGATCGGGCCCAGCGCCGTGGTGGCGTGGCCGCCGCGGCCGCGTTCCTCGAGCGGGCGATGGAGCTGACGGCCGACCCGGCTCAGCGAGCGACCAGGGCGGTCGCCGCCGCCGAGGCCAAGCTCGAAGCCGCGGACCCCGAAGCGGCGGATGCCCTTGTCGCCTTGGCGGAGTCCGGTCCGCTCGACGACCTCCAGCGGGCCATGCTGACCCGGTTGCGGGCGCAGATCGTCTTCGCCCGCAGCCGGGGCAGCGATGCTCCTCCGCTGCTGCTCGAAGCCGCCCGGCAGCTCGAGCACCTCGACGCCCGGCGCTCACGAGAGGCGTACCTCGAAGCGCTCGGCGCCGCCATCTTCGCGGGGCGCCTCGGCCGAGGTCCCGACGAGCGGGAGATCGCCGAAGCGGCGCAGGCAGCGCCGGCCGAGCCGTCGCCGCCACGAGCGACCGATCTGCTCCTGGACGGCATCGCCACGCGGTACACCGAGGGGTACGGACCGGCGGTCGGCCCGCTCAAGCGGGCGCTCGAGGAAGCCCACACCACTGCGGGGGGCGGTGGGGACGAAATCCTGCGCTGGCTCTGGCTGGCGTGTCCGGTTGCTCCCGAGCCGATCGCGCCGGAGCTCTGGGACGAGGAGACGTGGCAGTCGCTCGCCGACCGCGCCGTTGCCTGCGCTCGCGAGGCCGGGGCGCTCGGCGTCCTCCCCGTGGCCCTGTCGTATCGCGCCGGTGTGCACGTTCATGCGGGGGAGTTCGCCGCGGCCGCAACCCTGATCGACGAGGCGGACGCGATCACCGCCGCAACCGGCAGTGCGCCGATGCGGTACACGGCACTAACGCTGGCGGCGTGGCGGGGCGACGAAGCGGATGCCAGCCGACTGATCGCCTCGGCCACGAAGGACGCGATCGCGCGCGGCGAGGGGCGGGCGCTCGGCCTGATCGGCTACGTGACCGCGGTCCTCCACAACGGGCTCGGCCAGTACCCCGAAGCGCTCGCCGGCGCCCAGCTCGCCTGCGAGCACGACGATCTCGGGTTCTACGGCTGGTCGCTCGTGGAGATGGTCGAAGCCGCTGCTCGCAGCGACGCCGTCGACACGGCGGCCAAGGCCCTCAGCGACCTCGAGGACCGAGCAACGGCCGCCGGCACCGAGTGGGCCCTGGGCATCTTGGCTCGCTCGAACGCCCTGCTGAGCTCGGGCGACGCCGCTGACGCGTCCTACCTCGAGGCGATCGAGCGGCTCGGAAGGACCCGGATCACCGTGCACCTCGCCCGGGCCCATCTCGTCTACGGCGAGTGGCTCCGACGTGAGAACCGACGTCTCGACGCCCGTGAGCACCTCGCCGTCGCCGACGACATGCTCCGCGGCATGGGCGCCGCGGCGTTCGCTCGAGCGCGCCCGTCGCGAGCTCCTGGCCACCGGTGGGACCGCCCGCGAGCGCACGGAGGCCACCCGAGCCGACCTCACCCCGCAGGAGGGCCAGATCGCCCGCCTCGCCGCCGAGGGACACACCAACCTGGAGATCGGCAGCGAGCTCTTCATCAGCTCGAGAACCGTGGAGTACCACCTCAGCAAGGTGTTCACGAAGCTCGGGCTCAGCGGACGTCGGGAGCTGCGGGCGGCCCTGACCCGCCTCGAGCCCCAGCTCCCCGACCATTGACTCGGACTAGGGGGTTTCGGACTAGGGGGTTACCCGGAGGCGAGTGATTGCGCTGTGAGCAGGATCATCGAGGGGCAGCGGCGTTCCCGGCGCCGCCCGAGCCACGGAGGCCCCTGATGAACCCGCCCGCCACCACCCGCTCCAGCAGCGAACTCGTCGAGGACGGCACCTCGGGCTTCTTGGACCTGCGCCCGCGGCTGCTGGGGATCGCTCACCGGATCCTCGGCAGCTGGAGCGAGGCGGAGGACATCGTTCAGGACGCTTGGATCCGGTGGCAGACCTACGACCGCAGCACGGTGTTGAACCCGACGGCGTTCCTGGTCACGACGACCACCCGACTGGCGATCAACGCCGCGCAGTCGGCACGAGCGCGCCGCGAGGCCTCCGTGGGCCAGTGGCTGCCCGAACCCGTCGACACGAGCGATGACCTCGCTCTGGGTGCCGAGCGGGGCGAGGCGGTGGAGCTCGGGATCCTCCTGCTGCTGCAGCGGCTCTCGCCGACGGAGCGGGCGACGTACGTCCTGCGCCAGGCGTTCGACTACCCGTACTCCCGGATCGCCGACACACTCCGGATCTCGGAGGCCAACGCGCGCCAGCACGTGAGCCGTGCCGGCAAGCACCTGGCGGAAGAGCACCGGCAGTCGGCGAGCCCGCCCGAGCAACGTCGACTCGTGCACGCCTTCGTGGCCGCCGCCCGACAGGGCGACGTCGCCCAACTGGAGGACCTCTTCGCGGCAGACGTCACAGATCGCGACCCTGCGCTGTCTGTGCGTTGACGTTCGACTCCGAGGGAGATCCGCCATGTCCAGACCGATGCCGACCATCGCACTCGTCCACGGGGCGTTCGCGGATTCCGCCAGCTGGAACCCGGTCATCGAGCGGCTGTACCACCACGGCACCGTGTTGCCTGCCACCCACAACCGGCACTTCCGGGACGTCGTGGCCATCGGCAATCCCCTCCGCAGCCTGTCGGGCGACGCCACCTACGTGCGCGACGTCCTCGCCTCGATCGAGGGGCCGATCGTCCTCGTCGGGCACTCCTACGGCGGCCTGGTGGTCACCGAGGCCGCCGCCGACAACGACGCCGTCGTCGGCCTCGTGTACGTCTGTGCCTTCGCCCCCGACCACGGGGAGTCGGCGTTCCAGCTCTCGGCCATGTTCCCCGGGAGCACGCTCGGCGACGCGCTCGACTCCTATCCCGTGGCTACGGGCGGTGACGAGGTCGCCATCAAGCGCGAGCTCTACCACCAGCAGTTCTGCGCCGACGTGCCCGCCGAACAGGCGGCGCTGATGGCCGCGACGCAGCGCCCAGTCACGTTGGCCGCCCTGTCCGAGGGCCTCCCGACCAGCACGCCGGCCTGGCAGCAGCACCCTTCCTGGTTCGTGTACGGCGAGCTGGACCAGAACATCCCCGCCGAGCTGGTCCGCTTCGAGGCCGATCGGGCCGGCGCCAAGGTCAGCCGCGAGATCGCCGGCGGCTCGCACGCGCTCAGCGTGTCCAGCCCCGAGGCCGTCTGCGAGACGATCCTCGACGCCGTGGCCGCCTCGGTGGCCGATTCCGCTTCCGTCGGCTGATCTGTGGGTGATCGACTGCCGCCCCCCGTCCCCCCGGGGCGGCAGTCGACGCCTGCCCTGCCCGACGGCGGCAGCTAGGCGCTGTCCACCCAGTCCTGCACCGACCCGTCGAACGGCCAGTCGCCGTTGGTGTACCGCGCCGCGATCGTGGAGATGCCCGACCAGGCGCCCCGGACGACCTCTTCGGGATAGCCCATCGTGCGGGCATGGTCGTGGAACTGGGCCTCGTCGTCGAGCTCGACGTCGTCGCCGGTGACCACGAAGTCCAAGTCGAGGTCGACCCACAGGATCTCGTCGTCACCGGGTGGCGCTTCGAAGGGAGCTGAAGCGTGGACCTTGTAGCCGTTGAGTGACCGGGCCGCGTCGGTGTAGCCGCAGAGCACCCACCACTCGCCGGGCACCGCGACCCACAACTCGTCGCTTTCGAGAGCCTCGATCTCGCCGGAGCCAGGGTGCTCTCTGCGGCTGCCGGCGGGGACGAACCAGGCCGAGATGTCGTCGGGCGCAGCCACCGGGTACGCGGTGTCGACCGCAGAGACGGTCCCATCCCACTTGCGCTTCACCACTCGTACGGTCGCCATGGCTCGTCCGGAGCCGAGGGTAAGGGGTTGGTGTGCGAGCGGCGGGTTCGCCGCGACGACTGGGAAGCTCAGGTGAAGTCCGACCCGCCGTCGACGTTGATGTTGGCGCCGGTCATGTAGGTGTTGCGGGCCGAGGCCGCGAAGGCGATCACCGGGCCGATCTCGGTCGGGTCGGCGGCCCGGTCGAGGAAGACGTGGTGGCCGAAGCCCTCGCCGATGAAGCGCATGACGTCGTGGAGGTCGTTCTCGTCGACGCCGGGCATCTCGGCCAGCACGGCCTTGAACGAGGCGCTGAGCGAAGGTGCCCGGGCTCACCGTGTTCACCAGGATCCCCTCGGGAGCGAGGGTCTGGGCCAGGTTCTTGGTGAGGCTGGTGAGCGCCGACTTCGCCGCGGTGTAGGCGATGAGCGGGGGCGACTGCCGCTTGGTCGACATCGCCGAGACGTTGACGATCCGGGCCCACTCGGCCTGACGCAGGAGCGGGAGCGCGGCCCGGACGGTGCGGACCGCGCTCAGCGTGAGGCCGTCGAAGACGCCGAGCCATTCGTCGTCGCCGTGTAGGTCTCGAAGTTCTGGAGGCCGCCCGGCCATGGGGCCGGCGGCGTTCACGACGGCGTTGAGGTGGCCCCAGCGCTCGCCGAGCTCGGCGATGGCGGCCTCGACCGAGGCGCCGTCGAAGCAGGTCGGTGGTGAGGCCGACGGCATCGGGCGACCCGAGGTCGGTGAGCGCCGCCGCGGTCTCGTCGAGGTCGTCACGGGAGCGGGCCAGCACGGCGACACGGGCGCCGTCGGCGGCGAAGCAGTCGGCGGCCGCCCGACCCATGCCGGTGGTGCCGCCGGCGACGACGACGGCGGCTCCGGCGAGTCCGAGGTCCATGTGATGCGCTCCTGTGGGTGTCGAGTGGTCAGGTCGGGCGATCGGTTACGGCCGTGGCCGTGAACCGGTCGTTGTAGAACGCGAACTGCCGTCGCAGCTCGTCGAGATCGATGCCGTACTGCTCGGGCGTGTAGTCGTGGATGCCCTGCTTGTCGGCCGGGTTCGCCTCCCACCAGGCCTGCATCCGGGCGGCGACCTCGGCGGTGAGCTCGACGCCGAGCCAGGCGTAGAGGCGCTCGATGGCGGGGAGCGGGTCGGGGCGCATCTCGGCGAAGCCGATGTCGAGGAACCGGTCCTCGTTGCCGGCGTCCCGGTAGGCCAGCGTCGTGCGCAGGGCCCGCTCCCAGTAGGCGGCCTGGTTGGCGGCGAAGTCGTCGGCGAGCGGCCCGGTGCGGAGGTACTCGGAGGTGGCGTCGAGGAGGCTGACCACCGACGGGATCGCCTGCGCGATGTCGCGGTGGGTCATCACGAACCGGGCGTCGGGATAGACCGTCGAGGAGGGCGTCGATCGAGTCCATGTGCGCCGGGGACTTGAGCCGCCACGGCTTGGTGGGGAACTTCCACTGGAGGAGCTTCAGGACCCGCTCGTGGTACCGGTAGGCGGAGACCATGTCGCAGTCGGCCATCCACGCCTCGTAGTGGCGGTTGTCCCCGAGGGCGCCGAACATCGCCGAGCGGAAGTCGAGGGCCAGGATCTGGAGGCACTCGGTCGGGCCGGTCGGCGAGCTCGGCAGCATCGTCTTGAACTTCGGGGCCATCTCGTCGATCAACGCGATGCCCGCGGCCGACGCCGCGATCCGCGGATCGGTGTCGTAGGTGGCCGGGTCGGGCGGCGGAGTCGGGGCACCGCTCTCCCAGGCCAGCAACGAGCGGAAGCGGTGGTCCTCGGCCAGCAGGAAGCTGAGCGCCGTCGAGCCGGTGCGGGGCAGACCCGAGCCCGAACAGCGGCGGCGGGATCATCCTGCTCGTCGATCTCGGGGTGGCGGCGGTACCAGTCCTCGACCTCGAGGCGGACCGCCAGCAGGCCGATCGCCTGGTCGCGGAGCACGGCCATCCCCAGCTCGTTGAACGACCCGGCGGCTTCGGCGCCGTCGAGCAGCGCGACCAGCCCGTCGTGGAACGACTCGTCGCCGAGGTCGGTGAGGCCGGTGCGCGACCTGGCCTCGGCGATCACCTCGTCGGCCCCATCCATCGATCCCCCCGTCGTCGTCGGCGGTCAGGCGGTCGCGCTGGTGATCGAACGGCGCGGCAGCCCGGCGAAGCTGCGGAGGTCCGCCAACAGGACCTCCGGGTCGGGGTGCGGCACCAGGTAGTGCGAGTACGCCAGGCGGAGGAACAGCTCAGCGGCGCCTGCTCCGGCTGAGGTGACCCCGCCGCACGGCGGGCACCGCGTCGAAGGCGTCCCCGAGCAGCCGGACGAAGGACGCGGTCTGCGGAGCCAACGAGCGGGCGAGCGACTGGATGGCGAAGCCCGGGTCGGCACCGATCGGGTCTGGGCCCATCAGCCCGTCGAGGTAGGTCACCAGGAACGCGCAGCGCGGCGTCGAGGCGGCGGGCCGGGGTGCGTCTGTGCGTCGATCACGGCCTGGAGGCGCAGCGTCGAACTGCTCCTCCTCGTAGGCGGTGAGGGCCTCGAGGAGCTCGTCCTTGGACGGGAACCAGCGGTAGAGCGTCGGCCGGGACACCCCGGCGGCGGCCGCGATGGCCGACATCGTGAACTTCTCCGGACCCCGCTCGGCGATCACCCGACGCGTGGCGCTGAGGATCGCCTCGACGCTCGTGGAACCCTCGGGCGGCCCGTCACCCATGGTGTCGACGGTCGTCGTGCGCATCGGTCCTGGTCAGCCTCGGTCGGTTGCCCGGTTCATCCGGTCGGTCCCAGCGAGTACTCGCCGGTCTCCGGGTGGTGGTACCAGCCGCTCGCCGCGTGGGTGCCGCCGTCGACGTGGATGGTCTGGCCGGTGATGTAGCCGGCGAGGTCCGAAGCCAGGAACACCGCGGCGCCCGCCATCTCGTCGACGTGACCGGCCCGACCCATCGGGACGGTGTGGCGGAAGCGCTCCTCGGCCCCCGGTGGGGCGATGGCCCGGATGCCCTCGGTGAGGGTGATGTCGGGGGCCAGGGCGTTGACCCGGATGCCGTGGGGCGCCAGTTCGAGGGCCGCCGTCTTCGTGTAGTTGATGACACCGGCCTTGGCGGCGGCGTAGGCGGCGTAACCCGGCGCCGCCCGCACCCCCTCGATCGAGGTGACCGTCGTGACGCTGCCGCCGATCCCGGCGTCGACCATCTCCCGCGCCACCCGCTGGGTGCACAGGAGCACTTGGCGCAGGTTGGCGCGGTAGAGCGCGTCCCAGCCGTTCTCGCTGGTCTCCAGGATCGGGGACGAGAACACCCCGCCGGCGTTGTTGACCAGGATCGACACCGTGCCCGAGCTCGTCGGCGGTCCGGGCCAGCGCGGCGTCGACGGCCGCGCTGTCACGCACGTCGGTCGGCACCCCCAGGGCCCCGATCTCGTCGGCGGCACTCGCACAGGTCTCCGGGTTCTGCTCCCAGATGGCCACCGAGGCCCCGAAGGCGGCGAGCCCGGCGGCGATCCCCCGCCCGATCCCGGCGCCGCCGCCGGTGACGACGGCGACCCGACCGTCGAGTAGGACATCGGAAGGTTCGATCGACATGGTCGGACTCTAGGCCGTCGCCGGACCCGCCTTTACAGAACATTGGACAAGTGTTACGTCTGTGGCGACCGACGTCTGCACCAACGGGGGCCGCGTGCCGATCATCGAACCGATTCCGATCGACGACCTCTCGCCGACCACCATGCGATCGACGCCGACTTCTACCGCCAGCTGGCCGAGGTCTTCACCACGGCCCAGATCGTCGAGCTCGGGTTCAGCTGCGCGGAGATGATGGGCCTCCACCGCTTCATCCACACGCTCGACATCTTCGGGGACGACCCGCCGGTCCTGGCCTACGCCGCGGACCAGGTCGACTCCCGGCACACGGAGCCGGTGCACGGCGCCGACCGTTGAGCACCGTCTTCGTCACCGGCGGCACGGGCCAGACCGGGGCCAACGTCTGTCAGCAGCTCATCGAGCGGGGCGACGCGGTCAGGGCGCTCGTGCGCAACCCCGAGGAGGCCGTCGCCCTCGCCGAGATCGGCGTCGAGCTCGTCCAGGGCGACATCGTCGACGCCGACGACGTGCTGCGGGCGGCGAAGGGCTGTGATGCCGCCATCCACTGCGCTGCGCTCCTGGGTGGCGCCAGCCAGGACCTCGAGGACTTCCGTGCCGTCAACTTCACGGGGACGACCAACGTCCTCGACGCGGGCCGCGCCCACGACATGCGTCGGGTGGTCGCCCTCAGCACCGGCACCTTCTTCGACCTCAGCGCCCCGGGGTTCCGCGAGGACGCTCCCTTGCTCGAGGACCCGCCCGACGATCCCTACACGGTGACCAAGCTGGCCGCCTTCCGGGAGGTGCATCGCCGGGCCGAATCGGGCGACGACGTCCTGACCTGCCACCCGGGCGCCATCTACGGACCGGGCCTGGTGACCCAGCGCGCCCTGCACCGCACCAGCTTCAACCGGGTCCTGCTGGCCGCCATGCGCGGCAAGCTCACCGCGTACCTCGCCTTCCCCGTCACCTGGGTCGCCGGCGCCGACGTGGCTGCCGGTTCCATCGCCGCCCTCGACAAGGGTTCCCCCGGCTCCCGGTACTGGCTCATGGGTCGACCCGAGGACGAGATCAGCACCGCGGCCGCCTGCAACCGGGCCTGCGAGCTGGCCGGCGTCGACCACCGGGTCGAGGACCTCGACCACCGCACCGCACCCCAGGAGGTGCTCGACATGTTCGGGCCCACCCTCTACGCCATCGCCGAAGCCGCGGCCGACGAGGACCGGCCCCCTCGGACCAGCGACAACCCGACCCATGACGACCTCGGCTACGAGCCCATGAGCCTCGACGAGGGCCTCGGGCTCCTCATCCCCTGGCTCCGCGAGCTCGGACGCCTCTGATGGACGAGATCAGCCAGAAGGTCGTCGACGGCACCGCGTGGCGGGAGTTCTGCGACCTGCTCGCCGACGCGGGCGAGGCGGTCCTGGCCGAGGGCAACCCCGACGACCCCCTCGACCGGGCGGAAGGCTTCCGCATGCTGACCCGCCTGTTGCGGGGTCGGCTGGAGAGCGTCCTGGAGTACGGGCGACCCGAGCAGCCGGTGTTGGTCCGTGCCTGCCACGAGACCGTGAAGATCGTCGGCGAGAACCCCGACAACCACTACCTCGGTGCGTCCCTCGACGGGAGGTACGACTACCGGATCTGGGGGACCAGGGGCGAAGCCAAGTGGATCAGCTTCAACCTCTTCTCGGGCGCCGGGTTCGGCGGTGGCGGCCCCGGGACCGGTGCCACGCTGCACGAGGAGCAGATGGCCATCGAGCCCGACGGCACCTTCGAGCTCGTCATCTCCCAGCACGAGCACCCGGGAAACTGGCTCCGCTCCGAGGCCGACACCCGCTCGCTGGCGATCCGCCAGACCTTCCTCGACCGGCCCAACCAGGAGCACGCCGAGCTCCACATCGAGCGGATCGGTGACGACGGTTCGCCGCCTGCACCCCTGACTCCCGAGGAGCTCTACAACGCCCTCGTACACGCCGGGTTCTACGTGAAGGGCGTGGCCGAGATCGGAGCCCGGTGGGCGGTGCGCCAGGCCCAGTGGCCCAACGAGTTCACCGACGCGGCCGAGGACGACCTCACCGACAAGTTCAAGGACCCCCAGATCACGTGGCACCAGGCGTACTTCGATCTCGCCGAGGACGAGGCGCTGGTCGTCGAGGTCGTGCCCCCGGACTGCGAGTACTGGATGATCGCCCTCCACAACCACTGGATGGAGACCCTCGACTACGTCCACCACCAGGCCACGCTCAACTGCCACACGGCACAGCTGGAGGCCGACGGCAGCGCCCGCTTCGTGATCGCCGACCGCGATCCGGGCGTCGCCAACTGGCTGGACACCGCCGGCCACCGCCGCGGGACCGTCGGCGTCCGCTGGGTCGGCCCCGACGTGGTCGACGTGCTGCCGACGACCCGTGTCGTCAAGGTGTCGACCCTGGCCGACGAGCCAGTGGCGAAGAGCTGATGCGGCCGTCCGCGGTTTCAGAAGGTTCCGCTTGACATCCTTTCTAAACCTCCGAGGTTGGGAAAGGGTTCGACGTCGCTCGGCTAGCTCGACGAGAGCGTGTCGTAGGTCGCCTCGATGAGCGCCGCACTCCGGGGCCAACCGTCGAGATCGATGGTGCTCATGTCGAACTCGTCGACGAGGGGCGGAGGCGGGATGACGTCGGCGACGCGGCCGAACTCGCGGGGGTCGAGGCCGATGTGGAAGTCGGCGCCGAGCGGCCCGGCGATCTCCTCCGCGAAGAACTGACCGAGCCTTCGGCCGTCCACCCGGCGGACCACCTCACCGACGAGATGGCCCAAGTTCAGCGCGTGGTAGCCCGACGCCGTGCCGGGCTTCCACCACGGGGCCTGCGCGGCGAGCATCGAGGTCGACCTCTCCCAGTCGTAGAGATCCTCCATCTGCACGGGTTGCGCCCACCCGGAGACGCCGGAGGTGTGGCCGAGCAGGTGCCGAACCTCGATGTCCTCCTTCCCGTTGGCGGCGAACTCGGGCCAGTAGGTCGAGACCTTCTCGTCGACGTCGAGCTCGCCCCGATCGACGAGCACCAGCGCGCTGAGCGCGGTCATGGTCTTCGTCGTGGACCACACATTGACGATCGTCTCGTGTCCCCACGGCCGTGTCCGTGCCTCATCGGTCCAGCCACCCCACAGATCGACGAGCGGTTCGCCGTCGATGGTCAGCGCGAGCGACGCACCGAGGTCCTCTCCCGATTCGATCTGCGCGGCGAACACGTCGGCCAGGGCCTTGAACCTCGAGTCACAGGTGCCTTCCACGACGCTCACCGCTCACCTTCCTATCCCTCCGACTGCTGTCGGGGGGTCAAGACACAGAACTCGTTGCCGTCGGGATCGGCCATCGCCATCCAGCTGGTCTCGTCCGGACCGCCGTCGATGCGCCTCGCCCCGAGGGAGACGAGACGGTCGACCTCCGCGAGCTGATCACCGTCGACCGGTGGAGCGAGGTCGAAGTGCAGCCGGTTCTTGCCGGTCTTCGGCCTCATCGGCGGACCGCCCCACGTGATCTTCGGACCGCCGCGCGGCGATTGGATCGCGGTCTCCTGGTCCTGGTCCCAGACCAACGGCCAGCCCAACGCCTCGCTCCAGAAGTATCCGACCTCCTGCGAACCGTCGGACGAGAGCGCTCCGATGAGTCCGCAGTCGGCCAGGAAGTCGTTGCCCGGCTCGATGACGCAGAACTCGTTGCCTTCGGGGTCGGCGAGCACCACATGCGCCTCCTCCGGGAGCTGACCGATGTCGATGTGCCGGCCGCCGAGCTCGAGCGCCGTCGCCACCGTCTGTTCCTGGTCCTCGAGGGAGGTGCTCGTCAGGTCGAAGTGGATCTGATTGGGGCCGACCTTCGGTCCGTCGGTCGGGAGGAAACGGATCCGGAACCCGGTGTCGTCGCTGGGCAGGAGGAAGATGCCGTCGTCGGGATCGTCGGCCATCTCCCGGCCCAGGACGCCGGCCCAGAAGCTCGCCAGACGGAGCGGGTCGTTCGCATCGAAGCAGAGGGCGAACAGGTGCGACGTCATGCTGCTGGCTCCTCCAGTGGACAGTGCCGCAGACGGCGTTCAGACTGACACGCAGCGCGGTCCCAGACGTCCTCGATTCGGGGGAGGCACGGTGGACAGGCACGGCTCAGAGAGCTACTTCGTGGTCGGTGAAGGACTGCTGGCCGAGAGCGTCGGAGGCAGGGAGACCACCCTCGAGGCCGGTCCCGCCACGCCACCGTTCCGGTTCTCGCGCATGGGCCCGAACGGCATCCGGCACCAGCTCACGGTCCCCACGCGACGGCGGGTCGCCGAAGCGATGGTGTCCGGCGGCGAGGTCGCCTCGTCGATCCCGGCCGGCTTCACCTACCTCGGCCAGTTCGTCGACCACGACCTGACGTTCGACAAGACGACCGTCGCGCTCGAGGAGCTCGTCTCGCCGGCCGACCTGTTGCAGGCGCGCTCGCCCAGCCTCGACCTCGACTCGCTCTACGGGGCAGGCCCGGCGGACCCGGCCTCGGCCAAGTTCTACGAGGCCGACGGCATCCACCTGAAGATGGGCCGGACCGACGCGGTCGACGGCCTGGCCGGCAAGCCGGGGTTCGACCTGCCGCGCGGCGCAGGGTCGACGGTCGCGGCGAAGCGGAAGGCGATCATCCCCGATCCGCGGAACGACGAGAACCTCGCCGTCGCCCAGACCCACCTGGCGCTCATCCGCTTCCACAACCGGGTCGTCGACAAGCTGCCCCGTCGGATCCCAGCTGCGCAGCGCTTCCGACGGGCCAGGGAAAAGGTCATCAAGCACTACCAGTGGATGCTGCGCACCGACTACCTCCCTCGCATCTGCGCGCCCGGCGTCGTGAACTCGGTGTTCCGGAACGGACGGAAGGCGTTCGAGGTCGGTGTTCCCGCGACGGACGTGCCGACGATGCCCATCGAGTTCTCCGTGGCGGCCTTCCGGCTCGGGCACTCGATGATCCGCAGCACGTACAACTGGAACCGCGACTTCGACTTCGGTCTCGGGAGCCTCGACCTGCTCTTCACGTTCTCGGCCGGCAGCGGCGACCTCGGCGGCGGGCGGAGGCTCCCCAGCAACTGGATCGCGGACTTCCGGCGCCTCTACGACTTCACCGAGGCCGGCCGGGACGACCTCCGGGTCCCGGCAGGCAAGTTCAACCGGGCCCTGCGCATCGACACGTCGATCGCCAACCCGCTCGCCGCGCTCCCGGGCTTCCCGGCCGACGAGGCCAACCTCGCGTTCCGCAACTTCGCCCGAGCGAGGATGGTCCGGCTGGCGACCGGCCAGCAGATGGTCACGTTCCTGAGGAGCAAGGGCGTGAACGTGAGCCGGCTCACGAACGCGCAGGTTCGTGACGGGAACAACGGCGCCGACCTGAGTGACCTCGGTTCGGTGCAACGGGCGTCGCTCCTCCGGGACACCCCGCTCTGGTTCTACGTCCTGCGGGAGGCCGAGCTCGGCACCGGCAAGCTGAGAGGCGTCGGCGCGCAGATCGTCGCCGAGACCTTCCACCGCGCCATGGAGGGCAGCGACGTATCGATCGTGCGGGACCCGACCTTCAAGCCGTCGCTCGGCCCGGACGACCAGACCTTCCGGATGGTCGACCTCCTGCTCTTCGCCTTCGAAGGGAAGAAGACCCTCCTCGCACCTCTCGGCGACTGAGGCGACCAGGCAGCCGGCGGGGGTCGCGGCGGGAACCGAGCGGCCCGTCGAAGCGTCCAACGACCATGAGACGACCCTTCGGCGCGCTCGTCGTGGTCCTGCTCTGCCTCGGACTGGTGGCCTGCGGGGACGACGAGACCCCGGGGGACCCCGCGGTGGCAGCCACCGAGGGGGACCTCGACGTGGTCCTGGCCAACGTCACCGAGCGGGCCGAGCCGGTCATCGCCGACGGGAACGACGTGGGCGCCATCGGGGCGGCGACGCAGTCCTTCGGCTTGGACCTGTACCGACGGGTGGCCGAGCGTCAGGACGGCAACGTGATCGTGGGGCCGTACAGCGCGTGGCTGGCCCTGGCCATGACCTCGGTCGGTGCTGCGGGCGAGACCTACGACCAGCTGGCAGCCGCCCTGCGCTTCCCGCTGGAGGACGAGCAGCGCCTCTTGACCGCGGTGAACGGCTTGGACGCGACGCTCGCCCACCGGGCCGAGGACAGCGAGGTGTCGTTCAACGTGGCCAACCGGCTCTGGGGCCAGGAGGGCATGACGTTCCTCGAGCCGTTCCTCGACGCGATGGTCGAGCACTTCGGTGCCCCCCTCGTGGCCGCCGACTTCGCCGAAGACCCCGACGCCGCCCGTGAGGAGATCAACGCCTGGGTCGGCGAGACCACCGAGGACCGCATCCCCGAGCTGTTCCCCGACGGGACGATCGACGACTCGACGCGACTGGCGCTGGTGAACGCCATGCACCTCGACGCCCCCTGGGAGTTCGCCTTCGACCCGGAAGCGACGGCCGAGGGCGACTTCACCCGGGACGACGGCACCACGGTCCAGGTGCCGATGATGCACTACAGCGAGTACCTGCCCACGGGGTTCGGTGACGACTGGGCGGCGGTCGAGCTGCCCTACGAGGGGGGCGGGCTGTCGATGGTCGTCATCGTGCCCGAGGACCTCGCCGCCTTCGAGGCCCGGCTGGACGGCGCCCTCCTCGAGGAGGTCGTCGGCGGGATCGAGGACGGAGGCATCCACCTCACGATGCCCCGCTTCTCGTTCTCGACCCACGCCTCGCTGGTCGACCCGTTGCAGGCCATGGGCGTGACCGACGCCTTCGGCGACGCCGACTTCAGCCGCATGACCGAGGGCGGCGGTCTGTTCGTCGACGCCGTCGAGCACGAGGCCTTCATCGAAGTGGACGAGGAGGGCACGGAGGCCGCCGCCGCCACCGGTGCGGCCATGGCGTCGTCACACGGCCCGACCGTCGACGTGAACCGGCCCTTCCTGTTCGTCATGCGGGACCAGGCCACCGACGCCACGCTCTTCGTGGGCCGCGTCCTCGACCCGACCGCCTGATCAGTCGACCGCCAGGACGTCGCGGACGACGTGACTGGGGGATTCGAGCGCACGGGCGTGGCGCGGATGCTAAGGGTGCTCATCGTGAACCGAAGGAGACCTGCCGGGATGGTCGACCTGATCACCCCCGGCGAGCTCGTCCAACGGCACGGGGCGCCGAACACGATCGCGGAGTGGAAGGCCTTGGCCGACGGTCTCCTGACCGACCAACCGTGCGTGTTCCACCGGAACATCGAGATCTCGTCGCGGTACGCCTGGATCTACAAGGCCCAGCCTGCGTGCTTCAAGTGGGCCGGGATGGCGGCGTTCGCGTCGTACCACGTCCGGCTCGCGCTCGCTCCGTTCCGGCTGGACACCGATCGCACCGGGCACGCGGACATCCCGCACAGCCTGGGTCGCCGGCGAGCGCTGGGGCTCTCGGACGTGGACACGATCCGGGCGACGAACAACGCCATCTTCGACGACATCTTCTGGGTGCACCTCGCCTACGCCTCCACCGATGACGGGATCGGGCGTCTACGCGCGCTCCTCGGCGAGGACCACGGTTACGCCTCGATCCTGGCCGGGTTCGAGACGATCGACCGGGGCCGCCGCGTGGTGGAGGACGGGACAGCGTCGGCGACGGCCCGGTCGACAGCAGAGGCCCAGATCTGGAAGGGCAACGTCCAGCTCCTCGAGCACGAGCAGCGCGCCCTGGTGCAGCCCCACTTCGATCGCCTGTCGTGCGCGTTCGCCCGGCTGTTGTCCCTCGGATCGGCCCTGAGCTTCGAGGCCCACGGCGTGCGGCAGGAACTCGCGTACTTCTCCTCCTTCTACCTCTATTCGTTCGGACGAGGGATCCCGCAGGTCGTGCGGGCACGAACCTGGCCGAGGGTCACCCGCTTCGACGACCGGTGGCGGTGGATCGTGACGAGCATCGTTCCGCGCTTTCAACGACTCGAGGCCGACGAACACGTCGTCGACGCCCGCCTACGCCGCATCTTCGACGACGCCGGCCACTACGCGTCGAACCCCTGCGTCCTGCCGAGCACGGCGGGGACTTGAGGTCGACAGAGACGCCGGAGCCCCGAGGAGGCACCGCATGAGCTTCGAACGGATCACGACCGCCGGCGCCGGCACGATGGGTTCGCAGGTGGCGTGGCAGATGGCCTTCCACGGCAAGCAGGTGACGGTGTACGACGCCATCCCCGCCGGGCTCGAGAAGGGCAAGGCGTTCCACCAGACGTACGCGGAGCACTTCATCGCGCAGCGGGGCGCCACGGGGTCCCAGATCGACGACACCTTCGCTCGGCTCACCTACAGCACCGACCTGCCGTCGGCCGTGCGTGATGTCGACCTGGTCAGCGAGTCCGTGCCCGAGTCCATGGCCATCAAGGAGACCTTCTGGCGCGAGGCGTCACGGCACGCTCCGGCGCACACCGTGTTCACCACCAACAGCTCCACGCTGGCGCCCAGCTCGCTGGTCGGCTTCGTCGACCGGCCGGAGCGGTTCCTCGCCCTGCACTTCGCCATCGGCGTGTGGGACGCCAACATCGGTGAGGTCATGGGCCATCCCGGCACCGACTCTGCCGTCTTCGAGGGCGTGCTGACGTTCGCCGCGGAGATCGGCCTGGTGCCGATCCCGATTCGCAAGGAGCAGGAGGGCTACCTCATCAACAGCCTCCTCGTGCCCTGGTGCACCGCGGCGCTGGACCTGCTGGTGCGGGGCGTGAGCGACGTCGAGAGCATCGATCGGACCTGGATGATCACCCTGCAGACGGCGATGGGGCCGTTCGGGATGATGGACCGCATGGGGCTCGGGGTGGTGCACCACGTGGCGACGAACATCGGCGCGACCGAATCGGCCCGCTACCTCGACGAGCAGTTCGTCCAGCCGGGTCGCCTGGGCGTCACGACCGGCGAGGGCTTCTACCGCTACCCGGACCCGGCCTACGCCCAGCCAGGGTTCATCTGAACGCCGCCGTCAGGCGGACGACGAGCTCGTCGTCCGGACGGTTGACCTGTCCAGGATGGTCGCTTACGGTCCGTCATGCCAGTCATGGCACGACGTGTCATACGTATCGACGACCAAAGGGGGACGGTCGTGATCCGACGTCTCGTGACCACTGTCGTGAGCGCGCTTCTCGTGTGCGCCCTGTCGATCGGGTCGGCGCAGGCCGATGCCGCGCTGCCGACGGTGACGGATCCGCCGCCGGGGACGCCGCTCCTGCCGGGTGACACGGCCTTCGACCTGGCGTCGGTCGGCTACGAGCGATCGGAGTTCTTCCTGGACGGGACGGCGAACGCCTACTCGTCGGCGGTGCCGCTCGCCTCCGACGGCGAGTGGACGGTGGCGCCGTCGCTGCCTCGGTCCTACAAGACGCGCATCGTCGTGAACCGGCCAGCCGACCCGCGGGACTTCAACGGCACCGTGGTCGTCGAGTGGCTCAACGTCAGCGGCCAGGTGGACGCCGCGCCCGCATGGCTCCAGACCCACGTCGAGTTGATCCGCCGTGGCTATGCGTGGGTGGGCGTCTCGGCGCAGACGGCGGGCATCAACCAACTGAAGTGCCCCGCGCTGGCGCCCCCGTTCTGTCCGGCAGCCGGCGACCCCGCTCGGTACGGGTCGCTCGCCCATCCGGGGGACAGCTACTCCTACGACATGTTCTCCCAGGCGGGCCAGGCCGTCCTCGACGATCCGGATGTGCTCGGGGGGCTGGTGCCGGAGCGACTGATCGGGTTCGGCGAGTCGCAGTCGGCCGGCCGCCTGGTCACCTACATCGACGCGGTGCACCCGCTCGTCGACGTGTACGACGGGTACTTCGTCTACAGCCGGGGGGCGGCGGGAGCGGCGCTGTCGCAGGGTCTCGGCCTCCCGAACGCGGCGCCGGTGGCGCCGACGCGCATCCGTGACGACCTCGACGTGCCAGTGCTCGTCTTCCAGACGGAGAACGACACCGGTGGCCTGCAGGCCCGACAGCCCGACAGCGACCGGTACCGCCTCTGGGAGGTGGCGGGCACGTCGCACTTCGACCAGTACGGGCTCTCCACCGGTCGCACCGACGTGGGCGAGCGGGAGTCGGTCGAGGAGTGGTTCGACTTCATGCAGCACCCGACGAACCAGCCCAACCCGACCTTCACGTGCAACTCGCCGATCAACACCGGCCCGGCGACCTTCGTGCTGCGGGCGGCGATGGCGCACCTGAACCGCTGGATCACCGACGGGACCCTGCCGCCGGTCGCGCCTCGACTCGACACCACTGGCAGCCCGTACGCGCTCGACCCGGTCACCGGGAACGTGCTGGGTGGCGTCCGCACGCCCGCGGTGGACGTGCCCGTCGCCCGGCTCAGCGGCTTCGGCCAGACCGGCCAGCAGTTCTGCGCGCTGTTCGGCACCACGACGCCGTACACATCCGCCCAGCTCGACGCGCTCTACCGCAACCACGGTGGGTTCGTCTCACGCTGGAACCGGGCGACCAAGGACGCGCTCGAGGGCGGCTTCATCGTCCGCGAGGACGCGCAGCACCTGCGCGTGGTCGCTGCCCACTCCGACATCCCCTGATCCAAGCAGGGGCCGCCTGACCACGTGGTCACGGCGGCCCGGCCGCCGGAGGTGCTGGCTCAGCCTCCGGCTGAGGCCGTCAGCAGGCCTCTGATGGTCACCGTTCTGGCCTTCTGTCACTGTGCGGAAGTCACAAGTCTTGGGGCGCGGGGGCCGCATCGGGTGCGGTCAGTCGGGGGGGAACGTGGGGATTTTCGGGAAGTCGGCGGCCGGTGCGGTCTGTTCGCTCACGCTGATCGTCGGGATCGCGCTGCCGGCGCCGGCGTCGGTGACACACCCCGCGGTGGTGTCGGCCAACCCCGCCGACACCACGCCGCACATCGTCTTGAACGCCCCGTCGCAGGACGTGCGGGCCTTCGCCCAGGTCGGCTCCACCGTGTACGCCGGTGGGCTGTTCAACCAGGTGCAGGACTGGGCCAGGACGACCACCTACGCCAGGCAGAACTTCGTCGCCTTCGACGCCGAGACCGGGGTCGTGTCACCGCTCGACCTGGCCTTCGACGGCCGCGTCAGTGCCATCGAGGCCACCGCCGACGGGACCGCGCTCTACATCTCGGGCGCCTTCTCGCGGGTCAACGGCCTCACCCGTCGGGGCCTGGTCAAGTACGACCTGGTCAACAACCGGATCGACCCGACCTTCGTGCCCGTCGGGTCATGCGAACGGTGTCCGACCTCGAGCTCGCCAACGGCGCGGTCATCGCGGCGGGGAACTCCACGGGGCGCGTGATGGCGCTGAACCCGACGACCGCCGCGGACACCGGTGCGATCGCCATCACGGTCTCCGGTGTGGTCGACACGAACAACGAGACCAGGGTCAGCCACATCGCGGTCTCCCCGAACGGCACCCGACTGGTGGCGACGGGCAACTTCACCACGGTCAACGGTCTGAACCGCAGGCGGGCGTTCATGCTGAACCTCGGCGCCTCCGCCACGCTCAGCACCTGGCGCGCTCCCCGCTTCGACGTGAACTGCACCGCGGTCAGCAGGCGGGAGAGCGCCCAAGGCGTGGACTTCTCTCCCGACGGGAGCTACTTCGTGATCGTCGCCACCGGTGGTCCGACCGGCACCAGCGGGGTGTGTGATGCCGCGGCCCGGTTCGAGACCGCGAACGTCAGCAGCTCGGCTGCGCCCACGTGGATCAACTGGACCGGCGGCGACACGCTCTACAGCGTCGAGATCACCGGGCCGGCGGTGTACGTCGGTGGCCATCAACGCTGGCTGGACAACCCCCAGGGCAACGACACGGCCGGACCCGGCGCCGTCTCCCGCCCGGGCATCGGCGCGATCAACCCGGTGACCGGTCGGGCGCTCGCCTGGAACCCGACCAAGTCGCGGAACCACGGCACCATGGTCCTCTACGCCACCCCGGACGGTCTGTGGGTCGGCAGCGACGGCGAACGGTTCGGGCGCGAAGACCACGTGGGCATCGGCTTCGCCCCACTGGACCCGAACCCGACGCCCGACACGACCCGACCCAACACGCTCATCACCGCGGGTCCGTCGGGCGCGGTGACCGAGACGTCGGCCACCTTCACCTTCTCGTCCACCGAGCCGTCGACCTTCCAGTGCCGCCTCGACGGCGCCGCGTTCACCCCGTGTACGTCACCGATGACCTACACGGACCTGACCGCCACCTCGCACAACTTCCAGGTCGTCGCCGTCGACGGTTCCTTCAACGTCGACGCGAGCCCGGCCGAGCGGAGCTGGACGGTGCTCGCTCCGGGGAGCGAGCTGGTCGGGAACCCGGGCTTCGAGGTGGACACGTCCGGGTGGAAGCGTCGAGGCGGTCGCGAACACGTTGAGCCGGGTCGCAGGCGGACACTCGGGCGGCTGGGCAGCAGAGATCTCGACCACCGTGGCCGGGGGGAACTGTGGGCTCAACGACAAGCCGAACTGGGTGGGTCTCACGCAGGCCGGCCCCTACACCATCAGCCTCTGGGCCCGCTCTGACACCCCCGGGCTCACGCTCAAGCTGCGCGTGCGCGAGTTCGCGAGCGGCGTGCAGCAGGGATCGGTGGCGCCGACGATGGCGCTGACCTCGTCCTGGCAACAGCTGACGGCGACCTACACGCCCGTCGCCCCGGGACAGTCGAGCCTCGATGTCGAGGCGTTCACCGCCAACACGCCCGTCGGTGTGTGCTTCCGGGCCGACGACGCATCCATCACCCACTGAGGGGCCACATGAGGGATCGATCGTCCACCGGCACGAGGAGTCCTCTGCGGGCTTTGCGGGGAGGCCGTCGGTACCTGGCGTCGCTGGTCGCGGCGCTGATCGCACTGCCGGCGCTCTCGCACGTCGACCCGGGCGCCGCCGCAGCGCTCGCGACCGAGGTGACCGTTGCTCCAGTGGCTGATGCGCGGGTGCTGGCGGCTTCCCCGACGACGAACTCCGGGTCAGCGTCGAGGCTGGACGTGGACAGTCCCGGCGAGCAGAGCCACCTGCGCTTCCAGGTGAGCGGCGTATCGGGCACCGTGCAGCGCGCCACGTTGCGGCTCTTCGTCCGCAACGGGTCCTCGAACGGGCCCTCGATCTACCGGACCAGTGCCGCGTGGACCGAAGCGGCCATCACCTGGAACACCCGGCCCCCGCCGACCAGCGGCGCGATCGCCAACCTGGGCGCCGCGACCGCGGGCACCTGGTCCGAGTACGACCTCACCGGGCACGTCACGGGCGACGGCAGCTACGACCTCGTCCTGCTGCCCGACAGCACCGACGGCATCCAGTTCGACTCCCGCGAGGGCGGATCACCCCCACAACTCGTCCTGGTGATCGGAGACGGTGGCTCGGTGAACACCCCGCCGGTGGCCGCCGACGACACGGCCACCACGGTGGCCGACACCACGGTGGACATCGATGTCGCGGCCAACGACCACGATCCCGACGGCGTGCTCGACCTCGCCTCGACCACCACCGCGTGCGCCGGGTGCACCACGCCGGCCAACGGGGCACTCGTCAACGACGGGGACGGCACCTTCCGCTACACGCCCAACGCCGCCTTCACCGGCACCGACGGCTTCACCTACGAGATCTGCGACACCCTCGGGTCGTGTGACACCGCCACCGTGACGATCACCACCACGTCGCCCGGCACCGGGTCAGAGGTGTTCGTCGGCGCGGGCGACATCGCGAACTGCAGCCGCTCCACCGACGAGGCGACGGCACGGCTGCTGGACGTCATCTCCGGCACGGTCTTCACCATCGGCGACAACGTGTACCCGGACGGCTCGACCGCCGACTTCACCAACTGCTACGGGCCGACGTGGGGTCGTCACCGGAGCCGCACCCATCCGACCGTCGGCGACGACGACTACGACACGTCGGGCGCCGCGGGCGTACTTCAGCTACTTCGGTGCGGCCGCCGGTGACCCGAGCCGCGGGTACTACAGCTACGACCTCGGCGCCTGGCACATCATCCACCTCAACTCGGAGTGCTCCAGGGTCGGCGGCTGCCGCTCGACGTCGCCTCAGGCAGTGTGGTTGCGGGCTGACCTGGCCGCCAACCCGAGGGCCTGCATCCTGGCCATCCATCACGAGCCGCTGTTCAGCTCGAAAGGCGGCGACTCGGATCTGCGGACGTACTGGGACCCGCTCTACCAAGCGGGTGCCGACGTCGTCTTGAGCGGTCACCGCCACAACTACGAGCGCTTCGCACGGCAGACCCCCACGGGGGCGGCCGATCCACAACGGGGCATCCGCCAGTTCGTGGTCGGCACCGGTGGTACCAGCCTGAGCACCTTCGGCTCCTCGATCGCCGCCAACAGCCAGGTCAGGAACGACCGCACCCACGGCGTGCTGAAGCTGACGCTTCGACCGACCAGCTACGACTGGCAGTTCGTACCCATCGCCGGACAGACGTTCACCGATTCGGGAACCACCAGCTGCACCGGCCCGTAGCCGGCCGGACCCATTAGAGGCTCGCCCACACCCGGTTGCGGACCTCGTGACGCACGTCGTCGGCGTGCTGGCTGCTGTCCGCTGCGTCGAGCTCGACGACGAGGTCGGGCCGGCCGCCGTCGGTCGGGAACTCGTCACAGATCGCGATTCCACCGTTGCTGGCGAAGCGCCGGGCTCGGCGAAACATCGGCCCTGACCCGGCGCCGGCGTAGCGCTCGACCGCGAGCGCCTCGGCGAGCCATTCGGCCAGGTCGTCGCCGACGGCGCGGGCCAGGCCCGGTTGCGGCCCCATGACGGCGATGAGGGTGCCGCCGTTCACGAGGCGCTTCCGCGCCGGCGCTTTGGCGACGTGGCGCGCACCCCGGAGGCCACGACGAACGGTGCGCCGGGCGAGATCGGTGTTCCTGGCGTGGCGCGTGTAGGGCACGAGCTCCTCCTCGAGAAGGCGCGCGATCGTGGCCCGCTCCCGCCGCGACGGTGGCGACTCGAGCGAGCGGAGGCACCGCTCCAGGACTGCTGGGGAGAGCAAGGGGAGCGCGCCAGAAAGCGCCGACGCACGGCCGGGCTCCGGCACCAGCGCGAGTAGGTGCTCGAGCTCTCGTCGCTCCGACGCCGACAACCCCCCCAACAGGCAGAGCTGGGCGTCCCAGGTCGAGTGCTTGAGCACCATCCTGACGACGAACACCGCCAGCTCGAACTCCGGCGCCGGCATCGGGATGAGCCCGTCGGTGCCCACCGAGTCGAGGTACTCGCGTTCCACCGGGAGGTGGACGTTCTTCGTCATGTCGTCGCCGAGGACGAGTTGGTAGTGCGCCTGCAGGTGGACGAGACGGCCGGAGCGGGCGTCGAGGCCGTAGTGGTCGATCAGCCCGGGCACCTCTCTCGAGGGCGTCGGCCGAGCCTCCTTGAAGCCGAGCCGGTGGAGGACCGCTCCGAAACGGTCGGCGTCGGCCCGGTCGACGAGCAGGTCGAGGTCGTTGTCGCCGGAGGCCGACCGAGCAATCGCCTCGTTGCTCTTCCAGTGGCAGTAACGGATCCGCTCGTCCTCGAGCGAGCGGCACAGCTCGACCACGAGGTCGAGGGCAATCGGTTCGGTCCCGTCAGGGCACATCGTCCTTCTCCGTGGTCATTTTGCACACGTGGAGTGGCAAGTACGCTACTCTCTTCCATGTAACGGCACGCCGGCCGGCTGGTTCACCCCTGCTGACCCGACGGAGCCCTACGAGGGAGGGCGCGGGTGGGAAGCGGAAGAAACCTCGACGTTCGTCTCTCATGACGAACTTAGAGGGTGGGATGGCAGACGACGCTGGCCTGTTGGCCGCGCTCTACCGCCAGGCGCAGGCGATGGCCGCGGACTACGACCTGCCCGACATGCTGCACCAGCTCACGCGCGAGGTGACCGAGGTGCTGGGCATCACCGGCGCGGGGATCACCCTTGCGGACGAAGACGGTCGACTCGCCTGCGCCGCCGCGAGCAGTGAGGCCATCGGCGCGCTGGAACAGGTCCAGGAGGCGCAGGAGGCCGGGCCCTGTTACGACGCCTTCAACGGTCTGGTGGTGGTGTCGGTGAGCGACATCGACACCCGCGTCGAGTGGGCCGGCTTCCGGTCCGAGGCCATGCGCTTGGGCGTCCGCTCCGTCGTCGGCGTGCCGCTCCGGCTGAAAGCCGATCGGCTGGGCGCCCTCGACCTCTACAGCGACGAGCCGAGAGCATGGTCCGACCACGAGCTCGGCGTCGCCCGGGTCCTCGCTGACCTGGCGGCGGGCTACGTGATCCACGAGCAGCTCCAGGACACCCGCCGCCTCGCCGAGCAGCTGCAGACCGCGCTGGACTCACGGGTGATCATCGAACAGGCCAAGGGCATCATCGCCGCCGACCTCCAGATCTCGATCGACGATGCCTTCGAGGTCCTGCGCATCACGTCCCAGAACAGCCACACGACGCTCCGAGCGATCGCCAACGCCGTGGTCACCGAAGGGTTCCGACCAAAGCGGTCGTGACGGATGCTTGCGACGCCCGGTAAATCTCGACAGATTGGTGATAGACCTTCCCCTTCGGGGGTAGACGCGATTCGTACTACCCCGGTGGGGCTTCCTTGGACCTCGGAAGCAGGATGGCGAACGTTCGAGGGGTTCCACGTGAGCACCAAGTCCGAGCGGCGGGACACGACGCTGGTGGTCGGTCTTGACGAGATCGAGGCTGGCACGGTCGAGAGGCGCGGGCTGTGACGTCCAACGGACAGCTGCTCGTCGTCGATGGCCATCCCGTCCTGCGGGAGGGGCTCCTGGCGCTGGTGGGGCGGGAGCCGGACATCGACGTCTGCGGGATCGCCGCCCATGGCGACGCCGTGGAGGCCGTGCGGGATCACGAGCCCGGGGTGGTGCTCGTCGACGTCTCGGTGTCCGAGTCGAACGGGATCGAGACCACGTGTCGGATCCTCAGGGAGCATCCCGAGATGCGCGTCCTCTGCTTCTCCTTGAACGCCGACCGGCATCAGCTCGCGGCGCTGCTCGAGGCAGGCGCCGCCGGCTACCTGCTCTGGAGCGCCGAACCGGACGAGGTGCTGATGGCGATCCGGGCGGTGGCCGCCGGTCAGACCTACCTGAGCCCCGCGGTGACAGGCGACCTGGTCCGGGACTTCGTCACCCACCGAACGGGCGGCGGCGGCGCCGACGAGCCGCACCTCACCCCTCGTGAGTACGAGGTGCTGCAACTGATCGCGGAGGGTCTCGGCACCGGAGGGGTCGCCGCCCGGCTGGCGATCAGTCCCAAGACCGTGAACACCCACCGCGAGCACATCATGGCCAAGCTGGACCTGCACACCGACGTCGCTCTCTGCCGGTATGCCCTCCGCAGGGGCGTGGTCACGGACGATCTCGACCCTCACCTGACCCGGCCCGAGGGGTGAGACCTCGGCTGAGACGATCATCCGTCGACCGATGGACTTGTCGGTCACCGGCTGATACGAGGATGGGACCTCGGCTGATCTCCCCCGAGAGGTCTCCCGATGGTCGTCGGCGGCCGGCCCTGTCAAGGTGACCGTGCAGCAAACGGGGGGTGTCGTCTCGAAATCGGCGCGGGCCCCGCAAACGGGATCTGGACCGATCCGATCCCGTTGCACGAAAGCCAGGACGGGAGACGGGCGATGGCGGTGACGACGGGGCCTTCGGACAGCCCGTTCATGATTCCGACCGCGGGCACCGTCGCGCTGACGCCGGACTCGCTGGCTCAGGCCCTGTCCCGTCTCGAGGTGGCTCGAGGCAGGGACGGTCCACGACCCTACGCCGTGACGCCCCAGCGACGGCTGCTCGTCGTCGATGGCCATCCCGTCCTGCGGGAGGGGCTCCTGGCGCTGGTGGGGCGGGAGCCGGACATTGACGTCTGCGGGATCGCCGCCCATGGCGACGCCGTGGAGGCCGTGCGGGATCACGAGCCCGGGGTGGTGCTCGTCGACGTCTCGGTGTCCGAGTCGAACGGGATCGAGACCACGGGTCGGATCCTCAGGGGACATCCCGAGGCGCGCGTCCTCTGCTTCTCCTCGCGCGCCGACCGGCACCAGCTGGCGGCGCTGCTCGAGGCGGGCGCGTTCGGCTACCTGCTCTGGAGTGCACAACCGGACGAGGTGCTGATGGCGATCCGGGCGGTGGCCGCCGGTCAGACCTACCTGAGCCCCGCGGTGACCGGCGACCTGGTCCGGGACTTCGTCACCCACCGAACGGGCGGCGGCGCCGCCGACGAGCCGCACCTCACCCCTCGTGAGTACGAGGTGCTGCAACTGATCGCGGAGGGTCTCGGCACCGGACAGGTCGCCGCCCGGCTGGCGATCAGTCCCAAGACCGTGAACACCCACCGCGAGCACATCATGGCCAAGCTGGACCTGCACACCGACGTCGCCCTCTGCCGGTACGCCCTCCGCAGCGGCGTGGTCACCGACGATCTCGACCTCACCTGATCCGGCCCGAGGGGTGAGACCTCGGCTGAGACGATCATCCGTCGACTGATGGAGTCATCCTTCGCCGGCGTTGTCTCGGGGTCGGACCAGGGCTGATCTCCCCCGCAGTCTCCCGATGGTCGTCGTGGGCCGGCCCTGTCAAGGTGACCGTGCAGCGAACGGGGGGTGTCGTTTCTGAGTCGGCGCGGGGCCCCGCAAGCGGTATCCGGACCACGTCCCGTGAGCCGGAACAAGACGGGGGGAGCGGGCGATGGCGGTGACGACGGGGCCTTCGGACAGCCCGTTCATGAATCCGGCGACGGCGGACACCGTCGCGGTGACGACGGGACCTTCGGACAGCCTGTTCATGACCCCGGCGACGGCGGACACCGTCGCGGTGACGACGGGACCTTCGGACAGCCCGTTCATGACCCCGACGACGGCGGACACCGTCGCGTTGACGCCGGACTCGCTGGTTCAGGCCCTGTCCCGCCCCCAGGTGGCTCGAGGCAGGCGCGACTTCGAGGCCCGGATGGTCGAGCGAGCACATTGGAGGAGCATCCGCGCCGACGCCGTCCAGCGCGTGTTCGACGTCACCCTCGCGGGCCTTGCCGTCGCGTTGGCCACGCCGCTGCTGCTCCTCGTGGCGGCGGCGGTGCGCCTCACCTCCTCTGGCCCGGTGATCTTCCGCCAGACCCGCATCGGCCGTCATGGCGAGCCGTTCGAGTGCTTGAAGTTCCGGACCATGCGCACCGACGCCGCGGAGCGCCTCGTCGCCCTGCTGCTGGAGGACGAGAGCGCTCGCGCCGCCTTCGAACAGGACTTCAAGCTCCCGGTCGACCCGCGGATCACCCGCATCGGGCGCCTGCTCCGCCGATCGAGCCTGGACGAGCTGCCGCAGCTGTTCAACGTCCTTCGGGGCGACATGAGCCTCGTGGGACCCCGGCCGGTGGTGCCCGAGGAGCTGGGGAGGTACGGCAGTTGTGCCCAGGTCGTCCTGCAGGTGCGACCGGGCATCACGGGGGCCTGGCAGGTGAACGGTCGGAACGCGCTGCCCTACCCGGAACGGGTCCGCTTGGACGTGGACTACGCACTGAACCGCTCGCTGGCCCTGGACATCGGGATCCTGCGCCGCACGATCCGCTGCGTCATCCATCCCGAAGCGGGCGAGTGCAGGTGAGGTCGCCGACTGGCACGACGATGAACGGCTCGCCGGTGACGGCGACCGTGAGCAGCATCACACGACCACGCTGGCGGATCCTGCACGTGTGCACCCGGTACATCGCCGGCGGTTCCGAACGCCGGTTGCGGGATCTGGTGGCGGCCCTCCCCGATCACGAGCACTGCGTCGTGCTCGGTGCCGACTCCGACGTCGACCTCGCCCGTCGCCAGTTGCCCGGCGTGACCCTCGTCGTCGAACCGACCCTGCGGCGGTCCGTGAGCCTCTGGCGGGACCCCACGGCTCTGGTGCGGCTCCGGCGGGCCATCGACGAGCACGGCTGCGACCTCGTGGTGACCCACCAGTCGAAGGCCGGGGTCCTCGGTCGGCTGGCGGCGCGTGCCGCGGGGTCCCCGCCCGTCGTGCACTCGCTGTCGATGGCCGACTTCGGGCCCGGCTACCACCGGCTCGAGCGCCGGGTCTTCCGCGCCGTCGAACGGGCGCTGGCGCCGTCGACGGCCGCCTACGCGGTCGTCGGGACCGACCTGGCCTCCAGGTTCGGCCGGATCGGCGTGCCCGCCGAGAAGCTGACGGTCATCCGATCTGCCGTCCCGCTCCCTGGGCCGACGGAGGACCGGACCGAAGCGCGACGGGAGATGGCCACGGCGTACGGACTGCCGCAGGATCGACCCTGGATCCTGTACGTGGGAAGCCTGGACGAGCGCAAGTGCGTGCTCGATCTCCCGATCCTCCTGCAGCAGGTGCTCCTCCTCGGCACCGAGAGCTCCCCCTTCCTGGTCGTGGCCGGCGCGGGCCCTGAGGAGGCGCGGCTGCGGACGCTGGTGCGACAGATCGGCCTCGACGGGGACTGCAGCTTCCTGGGCCATGTCGACGACCCCCGCGACCTCTTCGTCGCGTCGGACGTCGTCGTGCTGCTGAGCCGCGCCGAAGGTCTGCCGCAGATCCTGGTGCAGGCCGCCGCCGCGGGGACGCCGTTCGTCGCCACCGACGTCGACGGGGCCGGTGAGCTGCTCGAGCTCGGCGCGGTGGGAACGGTCGTCGACCTCGGTGATGTCGTGGGCGCGGCTCGTGCGGTGTTGCCCTACCTCCGGTGGCCGGTCGACCGTTGCGGGACCGCGATCGACCTCTCGTCATGGGACCCGGCTCGGGTGCGACGCCAGCACCGAGACCTCGTCAGCTCGGTCCTTGCCGGGCGGAAGCCTGACCGGAAAGGGCGAGGTCGCATCGTCGCGGTCGTCGGCGCGGACGGGTCCGGGAAGTCCACGCTCAGCCGAACCCTCGCGGCCAGCTTCGGTGATCGCCGGGAGGTCATGCACCTCTACCTCGGGAGTGGAGACGGCCCGTCGTCCTGGTTGCGGTGGCCCCTCATCAAGGCGAAACGAGTGCTTTTCGGTGCCGAGTCCCCAGCGACGCGACGACGAGCCGTCCGACAGGCTGCGCCCAGGACCCTGGCGGTCTCTCGCTCGGTGTGGGCGCTGACCCTTGCCCAGGAGAAGCGGGTGAAGCTCCGTCGAGCTCATCGGGCGGCGCGCCGGGGGGCGCTGGTGGTGTGCGACCGGTATCCGCAGGCTCAGGTCCCGGGGATCATCGACGGACCGCTTCTCGATGACTGGATGACCTCGGAGAGCCGTTGGCGGCGCGCGATGGCGAGATGGGAACGGCGACCGTACGAACAGGCGCAAGCACACCAGCCCGACCTCGTCCTCCGTCTGCGCGTCGACGGTGACACGGCGGCTCGGCGACGCCCGGGCCATGACCCCGACGAGCTCGTCTCCCGGACGCGCGTGGTCGAAGGCCTCCGGTTCGACAGGGCCGAGCTCGGGGTCGTGGAGATGGACGCGAACCAACCCTTCGATTCGGTGTTCGCCGAGGCGCGTGCCGCCGTTGCGAATCGGGCCGTCACGACGTCGCGGGGCGCTCCGTGATCCTCGAGCTGTGCGGCCTGCCGGGTGCGGGCAAGTCCACCGTCGCCCGGGCACTCGTCGCCGAAATCGGTCGCCGGGGCGGTGAGGCCTCTCTCCCGCTCGAGGAGGTCTCGCCGCGCCGCGCGCGCCGAGACCGCGTGCGTCGGAAGGTCCGGCGAGCCGCCGTCGAGGCGATCGGTCACCCCGGGGACGCCGTGCGGACGGTCCGGGCCGTCGGGCGTTCGGGACAGCCGCGACGGAGTGACGTCGCGATCCGGTCGCTCAACTGGCTCGTGCTGCGAGCGGCACTGCGACGGTCGCGCGACGAGGAAGGGATCCACGTCGTCGACCAGGGCGTCGTGCAGGAGCTGTCTTCGCTCGCGTTCCGCGGCGACGCCCGAGCAGCCATCGATGTCGCCGATCCTGGCGAGGGATCCCTCGGGCCGGACCTCGTCGTCCTCGTCGACGTCGATCCGGCGATCGCCGAACATCGCCTCGCCGGCCGGCCCGGGCGGGAGAGCCGGGTGGAAGGCGACGACGTGGACCTTCGCCGCGAGCTGACGAGACAACGCGACCTGCTCGACGACCTCCTCGCCGCCTGGATGACGCGCTTCGGTGACCGGGTCCCGACGGTGGTGGCGCGCGTCGACGACGGCGGCCACGGCGTCGACCTCGACGAGCTGCTGACGCTGCTCCGCCTGCCGGATGCCGGTCCCGATCCCCGGTTCGACCCGTTGCCGGTCGAGACCGCCCTGAACCTCACCTGACCTGGAGAACGACGTGGAGCTGAACGAAGCGGTACTGCGGATCCTGCGTCACAGCCGTCTGATCGTCGCCGTCGTCCTCGTGTGCCTGTCGATCCCGCTGCTCAGCTCCCGGGCGCACGACGACACCTACGTGGCGTCCGCCCGCGTGAGCTTCGGTCCAGACCCCTCCAACGAAGACGAGGCCGCAGCGATGGTCGACACCGCCGAGGCCATCGTCACGACGCCGGGAGTGATCGATGACCTGCTCAGTCGACGCCGCGTGGACCGCGACCCGATCCGCGTCGAGGAGCAGGTGGACGTCGAGTCGGTCGGTGTCTCGGGGGCGCTCACCATCTCGGTGGCGGACGAAGATCCCGAGGTGGCCGCGACCGTGGCCAACGGCCTGGCTCGTCGGTTCCTGTCTACTCGTCGGGAGCTGGTCCTCAACCCGCTGGAGGAGCGACTCGGGGAGGTCGAGTATGCGCTGGCCGCGGTCGGTCAGGACATCCGTCGGATCACCCTGACGGGGAGCAGTGGGCCGGCCGCCCTCGAAACGCGCCGGCTCCAGCTCGACGCCGCACTCAATCGTCAGAGCGGCCTCCGAAACGAGCTCGAGCGGCTGAGCACGACCCTCGACGCCACGCCGAGGCCGTCGCTCCTCGCGATTGCGACGGTCCCCACCGTCCCGGAGCCGTCGGGGCTGGCAGCCGACCTGATGGTCGCCGGCCTGCTGGGGCTGATCATCGGCGTCGCGCTGACCGCGGTCATCGAGGCGCTGCGTCCGACGATCGTGGGACGCGACGCACTGACGCGCACCCTCGGCGCGCCGGTCCTGGGACAGATCCCGAACCCGTTGCGGGCCGATGCCGACCTCAGCGACAACCAGGTGGCGCTCCCCTTGGCTTTGGCCGCGAAGAGCGCCCGGGTCGACGTCGTCCATCTCACCAGCGTCGGGCCGGCGCTCGACCTTGAACCCTTGGCCGAACAGCTCGGGGCCGGAGCGCCCAAGCTGACCGTGGACACGATCGGGACGACGACGCCCCACTCGCCGTCCCGCCCTGGGTCGCGGACGCGACCCGCCGGCGAGGGGCTGGTCGTGGTCGCTCCGGAGGTGCAACCACGGAGCGCGCTCCGCGACCTGGAGCAGCTCCTCGTCATCAGTCAGTGGCCACTGGTGGGCATCATCACCTACCCCAGCTCGATCTGGCGCCGCCACGCAGGCGCCGGGCCCCGGGCGGCCGTGGCCTCGATGATCAACCGACGTCGGGCCTCGCAGGACGGGGCGTCCGACGGGTCCGAGCCGGTTCCGCAGCCCGGCTCCGCGTCCGTCAACGGGTCCGGACCCCCTGGCGGTTCGAGACGAGGTCCTGAGCGCGTGGGATCCCGGTGACCGACCGCGCACTGCTGGAGCGCCCACCGGCCACCGCGCGTGTGGTGACGCCGGACCGCCGGCGAGGGGACCGCCTTCCGCTCGTCGTGGTCGGGGCCGGCGTGGCGCTGCTCCCGCTGCTGACCCCCAAGGGGCCACTGAACACCGCGCCCGTGGACCTCGTGCTCGGCGCGGGGATCCTGGTGGTGGCGGTCTGGGCCGGGACCAACCGGCTCCTCGTCCACGTCCCCTACGTCGTGCCGGTCGGCGGGCTGGCCGTGGCCGGCCTCACGGCGGCGTTGGTCGGCGACGTGCCGATGGCCGGCTTCGGCGCGATCACGCAGGAGCTGTTCCTCCTCGCCTGGTGTGCGGCGGTCGTGTGCGTGTGCCGCACCCCAGCGGGGCTGAAGACGATCTCCCGGACCTGGTGCGTCAGCGCGACGGTCTGGGCGGTGGTCCTCGTGGTCCTCGTGGCCAGCGGGCACCCCGAGGTCCCCGGGGGCAAGGGCGGGGCCGGCGACCGGGCGCGGCTCTGGTTCGATCACCCGAACCTGGCGGGGAACTACTTCATGCTGGCGGTGTTCGTGGTCCTGGCCACCCGGTGCCCCCGTCGCCCGGGGGCCAGGGCCGCCACGGTCTGCGCCCTGGTCGTCGCCATGCTCTTCGCCGGGTCCAACGCCGCCCTGCTGTGCCTGCTGGTCGGCGGGATGGTGATCGTCCACCTCCGGACGCGGACGCGCCACGGCCCGGTCGCCGCCGTCGTCGTCTCCTTCGCCCTCGTCATGGCGGGGGGCGCGGTCTGGTTCACCGTGGGGCACTCCGCGGTGGCGAGCCTCCAGCACACCGACAACAGCCTCTTGCGGTACTCGGTCGCCCGGTCCTCTCGGAGCGTCGAAGGGCGAGAATCGCTGTTCGCCGCCTCCTATGAGCTGTACCAGGAGAGCGACGTCGTCGGGGTCGGTCCGTCGGCGACACGCAGGAGCCTGGAGGAGACCGGCACCTACGACGCGAAGGAGGCCCACAACGACTACCTCGGCACGCTCGTCGAGCGCGGCCCACTCGGCATCCTCGCCCTCGTGGTCCTGATCGGCGCGGTGGCCGTACGGATCGTGAACGTCCAACGGCCGCCCCCGGAGTGGTCCTCGGTCGTGCCCCGACCGGACGCGCTGGCAGCGGTCGCCGTGGCCTACGCCTTCACCGCGCTGACCCACGAGGTGCTGCACTACCGGCACTTCTGGACGTTCCTGGCCGTCCTGGCTGCGCTCCACCTCGCGGTCGACGACCACGCCCGGGGCCGGGTGCTCACGACGGAGCGGGACGATGGGCCCTAGTTCGGCGGCGGCCACTGAGCGCCCGGGGACCACGGCGAGGCTCGTGGCGGCCAACTCGGTCTGGCAGATGGCATCTTTCGCGGCCCGGGCCGCCTCGGGCCTGGGCGCCGTCGTGCTCCTCGCCCGGTCGGACGGCCCCGAGATGCTCGGGTCGTTCCAGTTCGCGCTGGTCCTGACGGCCCTCCTGCCCTACTACTTCGGGCTCCCCAGCCTGCTGGCCCGCGAGGTGGCGAGGAAGCCGGAGGACGGCCGGACGTGGGTCGAAGGGGGGATGCTGATCGCCCTGTCCGCCGGCGTGGGCTTCAGCGTGGTCCTGGCGCTGGGTGCCCGAGTCGTGGGCGCCTCCCCGGAGACGGCGCTGGGGGTGTCGCTGGCCAGCATCGGCATGGCCTTCGACGGTGTCGCCCGGGTCGAGTTCGCGGCGTTCTGGGCGTGGGAGCGGATGCGCCTCGAGACCGCCGTGACCGCGTTGCAGGAGGCGGCCTTCCTGGCCGGCGTGGCGTACGTCGTGTGGTCGGGGGGCGGCGTGGCCGGTGCACTGCTCGCGTTCTGCGGCTCACGGGCCCTCGGAGCGTTCGTGGGGTGGTGCCTCGTCGCCCGCCACCTGCGGGTCGTGCCGATCCCCCGAGGCAGCGCCACCTTCCTCCGGAGCACGGTGGCTCGCAGCACACCGTTCGCCGTGAACGACACGCTGACGCTCACGTACATGCGGGCCGACTCCGTCCTGCTCGGGATCCTCAAGGGGCCGGCCGCGGTCGGCCTCTACCAGGCCGGCACGAACCTGGTCCTGAACCTCAACGTCATCGCTCGGTCGATCAACCACGCCCTGTACCCGCGGATGAGTCGGGCCTGGCCGGACCAGGCGCAGGCCTTCTCCCGGCTGCGGACGGCTTCCCTGCGCTCGATCGGGCTCATCGCCATGCCCGCCGCCGTGGGCAGCTTCCTCCTCGCGTCGGAGACCTTCGCCTTCCTCTACGGCCCCGAGTTCGCCCCGGCGGTCGTCACCTACCAGTTGCTCGTGCTCGTGATCCCCGTCCGGATGATCGGGAACACGTTCAGCCTCTCGCTCGTCGCGACCGACCGTCAGCGGCAGCGGATGGTTGCGGTGTCCGGCGCGGCGGGGCTCAGCCTGGTCCTGAACCTGTTCCTCATCCCGAGGTGGTCCTATCTCGGCGCCGCGGTGGCGACGGTCATCGCCGAGGTGTCCCTCCTCGTCGTCTACGGCCTCCTCCTCCGGCAGGTCGCGGGACCGTCCCACGTCCTGGCGTCGTTGAAGCTGCCCGCGGTCGCGACCCTGCCGATGGGCGTCGCCATCATGGCGATGAGCGGGAGGGGCCTGCTGGCGTCCGCCGCGGTCGGGATCGCGGTGTACGTCCTCGCGGTCGCCGCGCTGGCCGTCGTGCAGGCCGCCGGCGCCCCCGGGCCCCGGTCCCGGGCCGCGATGGTCGGCCTCGTGAGGTCGCCGACGTGACCGTCGTGCGGGACCACTGGCTCGTCGTCCTCACCGTTCTGGCGGTGGTGGTCCTGGCCCTGGGGTCGCTCGCCGCCGTCACCGAGCCCCTCACCTCCGACGAGCGATCGGACCCGTGCGAGTCCGCCGATCCGGTCCACCGGGTCACGGGGGTGCAGGACGCGCAGTTCACCCCCTCGTTCGACGACCCGACGGCCGTGGACGCCGACGGCGCGAGCTGGACCCAGGTCGATTCGTGGCCGGTGTCGGTCACCGGGAGCGCTGGTCTCTGCTGGCGCGGCGGCACGGTGGTCGGCACCTATCCGCGCGACACGACGTGGGACACCTTCCACCACACCGGGGCCTTCGGCTTCACGAACCCGAACTCGGTGATCGAGGGCTTGCGCGTCCACAACTACGGCGACGCCATCAACGTCCGGGAGGGCGCAGCGGACTTCCTCATCCGGGGCGTCCACACGACGTACATCCACGACGACTGCGTCCAGAACGACTTCCTGTACAGCGGGGTCGTCGAGGACTCGTTGTTCGACGGCTGCTCGGTGGGCTTCTCGGCCCGGCCGTCGGAGTCGAACACCACCTCCGACGGCCACACCCAGACGATGACCGTCCGGCGCTCCCTGCTGAGGCTCGAGCCGATGCCGACCGTCTTCAGTGGCCCGGCGCCCGGTCATGGCGCGTTCTTCAAGTGGGACTTCGACGCGGAGCGGTCACCCCGCCTCGTGTTGGAGGACAACGTCTTCCGCGCCGACCAAGCGCCGAACAACGGGACCCTCGGCCTTCCCGAGGGGTACGAGGTCTCCTGTGCCGCGGAACACGGTCGTGTGGCTCGGCAAAGGGGAGTTCCCCGACGCTCGTTCCTGGCGATCCCGGTGTCCCGACACCCGGATCGTGACCACCGAATCGACGTGGGCCGACGCGGTTGCCGCGTGGACCCCGACCCAAAGCAGGTGACCATGACCAGTCCGAACCCGATGCGGAAGCTCATCGCTTTCGCGCTCAGCGTGGTGCTCGCATTCGCGTTGCTCGACGCGGCACCGTCGCAGGGCCTCGTCAGCACGACCCAGCCCCAGCTGACGCTCAACCACCTGATTCGCACCTCGCCGTTCGTGGGCTCGTCGACGACGGTGCGTGACAACGAGGGCTCCGCGTACGTCGCCCCCGACGACGCGTTGTGGATGGCAGGAGACAACGACGACGCCCTGTTCGAGGTCGACCGCACCACCGGCGTGCTGCGTCGCAAGGTCGCTCAGGCGGCCTTCATCAACGCGCCGCGCCTCGGCGTCGGCACGCCCGCCGGACAGTCCCGCACGGAGGACCTCGAGGCGATCGCCTACGACGCGAACGCCGATGTCCTCTACGCCTTCTCCGGGAGCACGAGCTCCACGCCGACCGTCTTCCGGCTGGCCCGAGACGGCAACGGCCTGCTCCAGGTCCAGTCGTGGCAGCCCCTGCCGTCGGAGTTCACCGGTGTGGGCTGGCGTTCGGCCGACGGCCTCACGTACGTGGCCAATGGCTCCACCATCCGCACCTACACCTTCGACACGAACACGCTCGGCCCCACCTTCTCGATCTCGGGCCTCTCCAAGATCCTCGGCGTCGACTTCGACGACGTCACCGGTGACCTGCTGGCGGTCACCAGCAACGAGCGCCTCTACCGGGCGTCGATGACGACGAGGACGCTCCTCACCGGCTGGAACGGCATCAGCCTGACCGGGTTCGGAATGAGGGACACGCGTGCGATCGAGGTCATCGGTGAGCAGCTGTTCATCACCGACGGCGACGACTCGAGGGCGGCATCGGACCCGATGAACCACGCGGTCTTCGTGATCGACGTCACGGGGCCCGGGCCCGTCGCGCCGACCGCGAGCTTCACCGCGACGCCCCCCACCGGCACCGCTCCCCTCGCCGTGACCTTCACGGACACGAGCAGTGGGGGACCCACGAGCTGGTCGTGGACCTTCGGGGACGGTGGCACGTCGACCGTGCGCTCGCCGACGCACACCTACACCAGCACCGGCACCTTCACCGCCACCCTGACGGCCACCAACGCTCTGGGATCCAACTCGACGTCGCGCACCGTCACCGTCACCGAAGCGCCGAGCGCCAGCGGCCTGGAAGCCGACACCTACGTCAACACGTCGAGTCCGAACAAGAACTACGGCGCCAGTGCGTGGATGAAGCTCCATGGCGTCGACGCCGAGTACCGGCCCCTGGTCCGGTTCACGCTGAGCGGACTCAGCGGTCCCCCGAGCTCGGTGCGGCTCCGGCTCCACGTCGAAGACGGGAGCGGGAGCGGTGGCAACTGGTTCCTCGTGTCGAACAACTGGTCCGAGAGCACGGTCGTGTGGAACAACGCACCGACGGTCTCCGGCAGCCCGGTGGCGACGCTCGGCGCCATCACGGCGGGGTCCTGGGTCGAGATCGACCTCACCAGCGCGGTGACCGGCAACGGCACGTACTCGTTCATGGCCACCTCACCGTCGACGAACACCGCCCAGTTCACGAGCAGCCAGGGCACGGATGTGCCCCAGCTCCTGGTCGTCGCGTGATGGGAGCCGCTCAGCGTCGTGGTCACGGGGGCCGCCGGCTTCGTCGGTTCCCACCTCGTCGACGCGCTGCTCGAACGCGGCGACACGGTCGTCGGCATCGACTGCTTCACGCCGTACTACCCGCCGGCGTGGAAACGCCGGAACCTCGACGCCGCGCTCGGGTCGGACCGGTTCACCCTCGTCGACGACGACCTCTGCGACGCCGATCTGGTCTCCCTGCTCGACGGGTGCGACACGGTGTTCCATCAGGCGGGGCAGCCGGGCGTGCGGCTCTCGTGGTCCGACGGCTTCCCCGACTACGCGCACCACAACGTGCTGGCGACGCAACGCCTGCTCGAGTCCGCCCTCGTCGCCGGCGTGCGTCGGGTGGTCTACGCGTCCTCCTCGTCGGTCTACGGCAACCAGGACCGGTACCCGACGGTGGAGACGGATCGGCCGCGTCCGTGCAGCCCCTATGGCGTCACGAAGCTGGCGGCGGAGCACCTCTGCTCGCTGTATGCGGAGAACTGGGGCCTCTCGGCGGTGGCGCTGCGGTACTTCACCGTCTTCGGGCCACGACAGCGGCCCGACATGTCGATCCATCGGCTCTGCGAAGCCACCCTCACCGGGGCGAGCTTCCCCCGCTTCGGCGACGGGACCCAGGTCCGGGAGTTCACCCACGTCAGCGACGTCGTCGCCGCCAACCTGCTCGCCGCCGACGCCTGCGTGGCGCCCGGGTCCGTCATCAACGTCGCCGGCGGCGGGGAGATCACCCTCAACGGCCTCATCTCGTTGGTGGCCGACCTGGCCGGGGCGCCGGTCGTCATCGAGGACCACCCCGCGCAGGCCGGTGACGCGCTGCGCAACGGCGGTGCGACCGAGCGGGCTCGGACCCTCCTCGGGTGGGCGCCACGGGTGAGCCTCCGCGACGGCGTCGCCTCGCAGCTCGCCTGGCACCGGGTCCGACAGCGGGTGCTGCGGTGAGGCCCGTGAGCCGGCGCTCCGTCGCCTTGCGGCCGCCCATCATCCTCTTCGGCAACTTCCGCTCCGGGACGTCGATCGTCCAGAAGGCCCTCGCCGTCCATCCCGACGTGGTCGCCTGGTACGAGCCGAACTCCCTCTGGCTGTGTGCCGATCCCGGTCGGGACCACGACGAGTTCGACGAGCGCGATGCCACCGACCGCGTCAAGCGGTACGTCCGAGGGCGGTTCCTCCGGTACCAGCAGGAGCACGGCGGCGCCGTCGTCATGGAGAAGTCGCCGCACAACATCCTGAGGATCCCCTACGTGAAGGCGATCTTCCCGGAAGCGACGTTCATGTACATGGTCCGGGACCCGTTCTCCTTCATCAGCTCGGTGGAGCTGAAGTGGCAGCGACCCGTGACGACAACCGGCGCCATCCGGCGCCTCCGGGAGACCCCGCTGCGTCAGGTCCACCACTACGCGGCCAAGTACGGGCGTCAGCAGTACGCCAAGAAGGTCCGGAGGACCCGGTACCTCCCGGCGTGGGGGCCGCGTTACCGCGGCATGCACGACGAGCTGTCGTCCACCGACATGCTCACGGTGATCGCCCGCCAGTGGGCCGAGGGCTCGAGGCGGGCCGAGCGCGCCCTCGCCGACTTCGACGACGGTGCTGTCCTCCGCCTGCGCTACGAGGACTTCGTGGCGGACCCGGTCGCGGACCTGGAGCGCATCTGCGCCCACTGCGGGCTGCAGATGACCGCCGAGATGGTCGCGGCGGCGAGGGCGACGGTCGAGCCCGACCGCACCCGGAAGTGGGAGCGACTCGATCCGCAGGATCTCGTGCGGGTCGTGCCCGAGCTTCGCGACGAGATGCGACGACACGGCTACGAGGTCCCCGGTGAGCTCCAGCTCGCCCTCGCCGACCTCGACCCGGGCAGGAGGAACCCATGACCGTCACGAGCTCCCAAGAGCCGGCCATCCTGTGCACGCTGGGGCCGGCGTCCTTCGAGCCTCACACGATCCAACGGCTGGAGCAGAGCGGGGCGTCGCTCTTCCGCATCAACCTCTCGCACACGGACTACGCGGACGTGCCGCGCGTCGTCCGGGCGATCCGCGAGGCGACCGACATCCCGATCTGCCTGGACAGCGAGGGGGCGCAGATCCGTACCGGGTCGTTCGTCCACGGGAGCATCACGCTGCGCGAGAACACCGTCGTGCGGGCCCACCGCCAGCGTGTGGCCGCCGACGACAAGAACTTCAACCTCTACCCGATCGACATCGTGCGACTGCTCGAGCCGGGCGACTTCATCAGCATCGACTTCAACTCCGTCCTGGTCCAGGTGATCGCGGCGGACGACGACGGCGCGTCGATGCGCGTGCTCCGTGGCGGGCTGGTCGGTCAGAACAAGGCCGTGACGGTCGAGCGCGACATCCCGATGCCAGCACTGACCGACAAGGACGTGGCGGCGCTGACGCTCGGTCGGGAGATGGGCCTGTCGCACTTCGCGCTGTCGTTCGCCGGGAGTGGTGACGACGTGCGTGCCATCCGCACCGTCGTCGGTGATGACGCCGTGGTCATCTCGAAGATCGAGACCCGAAGTGGGCTGCGGAACCTCGAGGAGATCGCGGCCGGCTCGGACGCCCTGCTCATCGACCGCGGCGACCTCTCCCGCCAGGTCCCCATCGAGAGGATCCCCCAGACCCAGAAGTGCATCATCCGACGGGCCAAGGCCGTGGGCTGCCGGGTCTACGTCGCCACCAACCTGCTCGAGTCGATGGTGTCGATGCCCACGCCGACGCGGGCGGAGGTCAACGACGTCTACAACACCCTGGCCGACGGCGCCGACGGCCTCGTCCTCGCGGCGGAGACAGCCATCGGCTCCTATCCCGTCGAGTGCGTGTCGATGATCAGCAAGGTCGTCCGCGGCTTCGAGCACGGGCCGGTGGCCGACGACCAGGTCTACGCCCTCGACGCGGTGTCGATGCTCGTGGAACCGCACGGCGGTTGGCTGGTCCACCGCGAGGCCGGCCCTGACGACCTGGAGGGACTCGACCGGCTGCCCCGCCTCGTCGTGTCCGAGCGGACCCTCACCGACTGCGAGCAGCTCGGCTACGGCACCTATTCCCCGCTGACCGGGTTCATGGGCCGTGACGCACTCGAGTCGGTCCTGGACGACTGTCGCCTGCCGAACGGCGAGGTCTGGACGCTGCCGATCCTCCTGCAGGTCGACCCGGACGCCTCCCGCGGGTTCGGGCGAGGGCGACCGCGTCGCGCTGACCGACCACCGTGGGGTCGTGTACGCCCTCTTGGACGTCGCGGAGATCTTCGACCACGACCTCGAGGTCCTGGCGGAGCGGATGTTCGGGACCACGAGCCGGCAACATCCCGGCGTCGCCGACCTGATGGCCCAGGGCAGCCGGTTCGTCGGTGGCGAGGTGACGCTGGTCCAGCCGTTGGCCTCCTCCATCCGCCACTTCCTGCTGACCCCGGCCCAGACCCGCTTCGTGTTCACCCGGCTGGGATGGTCGAGGGTCGTCGGCTTCCACACCCGGAACGTCGCTCACCGGGCCCATGAGTGGATCCAGAACGAGGCCCTGGAACGGACCGGCGCCGACGGCCTCTACATCAACCCGGTCGTCGGCACGAAGAAGCGGGGCGACTTCCTGCCGGAGCCGATCCTCGCCGGCTACCAGCGGCTCCTCGAGTTCGGCTGCTACCCGGCGGGGAAGGTCGTCCTCGGGAGCTTCCTGACCCATTCACGCTACGCAGGGCCACGCGAGGCGGTCTTCACCGCGCTGTGCCGGAAGAACATGGGGTGCAGCCACTTCATCGTGGGTCGCGACCACACGGGGGTCGGGGACTTCTATCCCCCGGACGCCAACCGCAGGCTGTTCGAGTCCCTCGGTGACCTCGGGGTCGAGCCGGTGTTCTTCGACGCGGTCGGCTACAACCCCGAAACCGACGCCTACGAGGCCGGCCGGGCCGCCGGCCTCCTGACGATGTCGGGTACCGAGGTGCGGGACGCCCTGCGGGCCGACCGCCGCCTGCCGCACTGGTTCATGCGGGACATCGTCCAGGAGGCCCTCCTCGAGGAGGTGCGGAGCGGCCGACCGGTGTTCGTCGAGTAGCCCCGTGACCGAATCACAGCTCGCGCCGATCCTCGTCTCCCTCACGGTCATCCTGGCCTCGGCGCACCTCCTCGGCTACGTCGCCGCCAAACTCAGGCAGCCCCGGTTCGTCGGGGAGATCCTGGCCGGTGTCCTGATCGGTCCGTTCGTCCTCGGTGAGATCGCGCCGGATGCCACGACGGCCCTGCTGGGAGATCGGGGCGACTCCGCCGACCCGACCCGCCTGGTCCTCGCCTTCCTGTCGTGGCTCGGGCTCCTGCTCCTCATGTTCATCTCGGGGTCGGAGGTCCGGCGCGTGCTCGCCCGCGAGCAGCGGGGGCCCACTGCGTGGATCCTGGGGCTCGGCACGGTGGTGCCGTTCGCGATCGCGTTCGCCGTCGGTGCCGCACTGCCGACCGAGGACCTCCGCGGGCCGCGGGGTGGAGAGGTCGCGTTCCTCCTCGTCCTGGCCACCGCAGCCGCCGTGACGTCGATCCCGGTGATCTCCCGGATCTTTCACGACCTGGGAATCCTTCACACGCGGTTCGCCAGCCTGATCCTCGGCACAGCCATGCTCGAGGACATCGCGCTGTTCGCCACGCTCGCCGTGGCGACGACCCTGGCCCGTCCCGGAGCGGAGATGGCGGTGGGGGAGCTGGTGTCCCACCTCACGCTGACCACCGCCTACCTCCTCGCCGGCCTGCTCATCGCGCCGAAGCTGCTCCGGGCCGTCGTCCATCGGCGGTGGAACGTGCTCGCCCGTCGCCAGCCGATCGGCTACGCGCTCGTGATGATGCTGGCGTACACGAGCGTGGCCGCCGCCCTCGACGCGAACGTCGTCTTCGGCGCGTTCCTCGCCGGATTCGGCCTGGTGGGGGGCATCCAGGGGACCCAGCGGGAGTGGTTCGCGTCCGCACTCGACGCGATCGGCAAGTTCGCCTTCGCGAGCTTCGTGCCGATCTACTTCGCGCTCGTCGGCACGCGCCTCGAGCTGGGTGCCGGGTTCTCGATCGTCGTCCTGCTGGTCTTCCTGGTGGGGTCGAGCGCCCTGCCGCGGGTCCTTCGTCGGCTTGGCCGGCCGCGCTGTCGGGGTTCGGTGGGCGGGACGCCACGGATGTCGCCGTGGCGATGAACGCGCGGGGTGGCCCGGGCATCGTGCTCGCCACCATCGCCTTCGAGGCCGGGATCATCGCTCCCCAGTTCTTCACCGCGCTCGTGATCACGGCCATCGTCACGTCCCAGTTCGCCGGATGGTGGCTCGGGCGGGCTCTGCGACGCCGGGGCGAGCTCCTGGGCGAGCGGATCGGCGATGCTGCTCCGACCCCTCGGGTCGGCGCCACCGGTCCCGAACCCGAGCTGGTCGCGACGGTGGATGTGACGGCGCCGCAGGACACGAGCGTGGGCACAGCAGCGACCTCCGGTGGGAGGGCCTGAACGCCACGGGCGAGAACATCGGGCGTCCCCCTACCGCTCCGATCGGCCCGCGCCTCGGGGGACAATGGCGGTGTGACCGGCATGACGCCGCTGTCGGACGGCTTCGAGGCCCTGGCCGAAGGGCGGTGGTCCGACGCCCGTCGCGAGCTCGAGCAGGCGCTGGTCGGCGGTGAGTCGGCCGAAGCCCACTTCGGGTTGGCGATGGCGGCGTGGTGGTCGGGCGAGAACCAGGCCAGCGTCGAGAGCTGCGCTCAGGCCTACGCCCTCCATCGCGAAGCCGACGACGTGGAAGGTGCCGCCCAGTGCGCGGTGTGGTTGGCGATCACGTACAAGGCGAACTTCGGCAACTTCGCCGCCGCCAACGGCTGGATCGGGCGCGCCCAACGGCTTCTCGAGCCCCTCCCGAGCGGATCGCTGCACGCCTGGGTCCTGGTGGCCAAGGCCTACCGGATGGCCGACCTGGCGCACGCCCGCTCTCTCACCGAGCAGGCGGTGGAGCTCGGCCGGCAGGCGGGTGATGGGGACCTCGAGCTGGTCGCCCTCTCGCAGCTCGGCCTCATCCTGGTCGGCCAGGGTGACACCGAGGCCGGGTTCGCTCTGATCGACGAAGCGATGGCCGCCGCCCTGGCCGGCGAGCGCTCGACGCTCGACACCGTCGTCTACGCGTGCTGCGACATGCTCAACGCCTGCGAGCTGGTGAGCGACCTCGAACGCGCCACGCAGTGGTGCGAAGTGGCTGACACGTTCGTCTCGACGTACGGGTGTCCGTTCCTCTACGCCGAGTGCCGCATCTACTACGGCAGCGTGCTCGTCGCGAAGGGCCGCTGGGACGACGCCGAGCGGGAGCTCGGTGCCGGCGTAAAGATCACCGAGGGCGCCTCGCCCGGGCTGCACAGCCGGGCGCTGGCCCGACTCGCCGGGCTCCGGATCCGACAAGGTCGCGTGGAAGAGGCCGAGCGCCTCGCGGCTGATCTCGGAGACGGAGCGGAGGCTGAGGCCGAGGCGTCGCTGCTGACCGCGGCGGTGGCGCTGGCCCGGGGGACGCGTCGCTTGCGGGCCGCACCCTCGAGCAGCGGATGCGCCACCTTGCGGACCACCGTTGGCGCCTGGCGGGGGCCCTGGACCTTCTGGTCGACGCCTACCTCGCCAACGGCCGGCTGGAAGACGCCTCTCGCTCCGTCGAGCGGCTGGCCGACACGGCCGCGGCCGCAGCGAGTCCCCACCTCGACGCCCTGGCCTCCGCGGCCCTCGGCCGCGTCGCCCTCGCCAGCGGGGACGAGGAGGCGCCCGGGCGTCTGGAGGCGGCGCTGAGTGCGTGGTCCGCGCTCGAGCTGCCGCTCGAGGCGGGACGGACACGGCTCGTGCTCGCCCATGCCCTCGCGGAAGAGGAGCCCGAGGCCGCAGTCGACCACGCCCGCCGGGCGTTGAGTGCCTTCGAGGACCTCGGCGCCTCGGCCGATGCCGATCGGGCTGCGGCCTTCCTTCGCTCGCTCGGGCTGGTCCCTCGAACGGGGCCCAAGGGGGTGGGCACGCTCACCCAGCGGGAGCAGGAGGTCCTGGTGCTTCTGGGGGAGGGACTGTCCAACCCCGAGATCGCCCAGCGGCTGCACGTGAGCCGCAAGACGGCCTCCCACCACGTGAGCAGCATCCTCGCCAAGCTCGGGCTCCGGAACCGGGCGGAGGCGGCCGCCCACGCCGCCGCCCACCCCACCTGAAATCGGACCCGCTATGGGTCAGGTGCCCGATGCTCCAGACGCGGGGCGGGCGGATGATCGAGGCCATGACCTCCACCGAGAACCCCGAGTCCTTCCAGATCCCGATCGAGGCGGCCGAGGCCTACGAGGCCGACTTCGTGCCCGCGTTCTTCGCCCAGTGGGCGCCGATCCTGTGCGACGCCGCCCGGGTGTCGGTGGGGCAGCGGGTCCTCGACGTCGCCTGTGGGACTGGAATCGTCGCCCGGACCGCCGCCGACCTCGTCGCGCCCACCGTCCCGGTCGGTGTCGACCTCAACGAGGCAATGCTGAGCGTGGCGCGCCGTGTGCGGCCGGACCTCGACTGGCGCCAGGGCGACGTCGCCGACCTGCCGCTGCCTGACGGCACCTTCGACGTGGTCCTGTGCCAGATGGCCCTCATGTTCTTCCCCGACCGGGCCGGTGCCCTCTCCGAGATGGCCCGCGTCGCCGCGCCCGGTGGGACCGTCGCGGTCGCAGTGCCGGCGGGGCTCGGCGCCCAGCAGGCGTACGGGCCGTTCGTCGACATGGTGGTCGGACACGCCGGCCCCGAGGCCCGATCCCTCTTGAGTACCTACTTCTCCTGCGGTGACCCGGCGGACCTGGCCGGCTGGTTCGACGGCGCCGGCCTTCGGGTGACGTCCACCACCACCCACGGCGGAACGGCCCGCTTCCCCTCCATCGAGGCGCTGGTGGCGACCGAGGTGGCGAGCACCCCGTTGGGCAAGCGGATCGATGCCGGGGTTCTCGACCGGATCATCGACGGCGCCCGGCAGGTGCTGGCGCCGTTCGCGACCACCGAGGGCGCCCTCGAGGCGCCCTTCGAGGTCCACGTCGTCGTCGCCGAGCGACCCTGACCTCGCTCTGACTGGCTCTCCCCGACGGGCTGCGCGTCGGAGCCCCGGTCTGACCCCGGGGCTCCGGCGGTGTGGGTTCCGGCTCCCGACTACGCGGCCAGGGCGTCGAGGACGACCTCGGTGACGGCCTGGGGCTGGGACACGTACACGGCATGGCTGGCCGGCACCTCCGAGACGGTGGCGCCGGCGCGCTCGGCCATGGCTCGCTGCGCGGCCGGGGGGATCATCCGGTCGTCCGTGGCGACGAGGTACCAGCTGGGCTTGGTGCGCCACGCCGGCTCGGAGACGGCGCCGCCCAGCGCGTCGACGCCCCAGGGGACCTGGCTGTCGGCCATGAAGGCGGCCTGGTCCGGCGGCAGGTCCGCGGCGAACGACGCCGCGAACTGCTCCCGGTCGAGGAAGAGGAACCCGTTGTCGGGCGGCAGGATCGGCGGCACGGGGGCACCCGGGGGCGGATCGGCGATGAGCGTGCTGACCGACTCGGCGGTGTCGGGGGCGAAGGCCGCGATGTAGACCAGCTTCTCGACGTTGTCGTGGCGACCGGCCTCGGTGATCACGACACCGCCGTAGGAGTGGCCGACCAGGACGACCGGACCGTCGATCTGGTCGAGGATCTGGCGGGTCGCGGCGACGTCGCCTTCGAGCGACAGGGTGGGGTTCTGCACGACTCGGACATCGATGCCCTTGTCCGTGAGCTGCTGGTGGACGGACTGCCAGCCGGAGCCGTCGGCGAAGCCGCCGTGCACGAGGACGACGGTGGGGTTGGTGGTCATCTGGGGCCTCCTTGGGGGTGGCTGGACGGGTTGGTCTGAACCTAGGACGATGTGGCTCCGGTCGCGTCCCGTGGTGCGCGTAGTCCGCGACGACGCGCAGCTCGAACCCTGGCTACGAGACACGGAACGTCGCCGACTCCCGCTGAAGGGGTCAGACCGTGTTCTGCCTCAGCGCACCGCCGTCGGCGCGGGGAGGGGCAGGAAGCGGCGCAGCTTCCCGGTGACGGCGTTCCGATCGAGGTGGTCGACGGACCGGACGTCGACCTCGGGGTCCCGCAGGCCGGCGGTGGCCAGGGCGGCGGCGAGCCGGGTCCGGAGCTCGGCGGCGTCGAGGACCCCGCTGGTCAGGGCGTCGACCTCGATGCCGCGAGGCGTCTGACGGACCTGGTAGTCGGCGACCGCCGGTGTGGCCACCAGCACGGAGCGGACCGCGTGGGGGTGGACGTCGATGTCGTCGTAGCGGAGCGGGTCCTCCGTGCGCCCCTCCACGTGGGCCCGGAGGTGGCCGTGCTCAGCGGCATCGGGCTGACGGACGAACGAGTCGTTGAGCTCGTAGCGGATGAGCGGCTGGACCCGGTTGTAGAGGTTGGTGAGCAGGATCTTCGCCGACGCGGTCCCCGGCGGCACCGGCTGGTCGTCCTCGTCGACGAGCTCGACGATGCAGAGGTCGCTGTTGAAGGTCAAGGCCTCCTCGCCCGGCGCGCTGACCCCGACCAGCCCTTCGGTCGAGCCGAAGGTGTTCCCGACCGGGACGCCGAAGGCCTCGGCGATGTCCTCCCGCACATCGGGCAGCAGGGTCTCGCTGGTCGAGGTGATGGCAAGGGGGGTGATGTCGAGGCGGCCCTCGCGTCGCTCCCGGGCGAGACGGCCGAGCACCGAGGGGTAGCCGTAGAGGGCGGCCGGTCGGGTGGCGTTGAGCCGTTCCACGATCTCGACCAGCGGCAGGGTGGCGGGCGCGGGGTGGAACCGGAACGAGACGTCGTCGGCGTCGTTGAGGGGCACCACCAGCCCGGTGGCGTGGACCGGCGAGGCGGCGGCGACGATTCCGATCGGGAGCCCGCCGGGCGGCGGACCGCCGAGCGCCTCCAGCCGGGCGAGCAGACCGCGGGAGAGCGAGAGGGTGAAGCCGACCAACGCGGCCCGGTCGACGACGAAGACCCCACGCTGTCCGGAGCTGCCGCCCGACGCCATCGCCACGTACTGACCGTCGATGGCGGCCGGCGCCTCACCGGCGGCCGCCAGCGCCTCCTCGACCAGCGCGAGGCTCAGCGAGCGGTCGGTCAGGGCGTCGTCGAACGCGCTCATCATGTCGTCCTTGGTCATCACCGGGAGGGCGGACAGCTCCCCGGGGTCGATTCGCTCGAGGTCGATCCCGGCGAGGCGCTTCCGGTGGAACGGGGAGTGCTCGACGGCGTGGGCCAGCAGGCCGGTGAGCCCCTCCCGCTGGGCGGCCTCGATCTGCGCCCCCTGCCAGCCCAATCGGGCGATGTGATCCGGGCGCTGGCGCTGGATCTCGGCGCGGGCGGCCGCGGCGAAGGGCTCCCAGCCGGTGAGCCGGGCGGTCACGACGCCACCCCGAACGCGTTGGTCATCATGGCCACGAGCTCGTCATCGGGGAGCCCGTCGGCGTCGGCCGCTCGCTCGAGGGTCACCCCGACGCCGAGGGCGAGGAGGAACCTGGCCATCGTCCCCACCGGGACCGCCGGCGGGATGTCCGCCCGTTCGTGCAGCGCGTCCAGCGTCGAGGCCAGGCGGTCGACCGTCCAGTCGTGCAGAGCCGCGTAGCGCGCGTTGAGCTCGGGGTCCCGGGCCGCCACCAGGCGGAACTCGAGCAGGAGGAGCAGCCAGTCCTGCTCCGCCGCGCCGTCCCGGCGTGCCGTCAGGACCAGCGCCCGCACGCCGTCCACCCCGGCCAGCTGAGCGGTGACCTCGTCGTTGCGTGTCGCCCGTTCTTCGATCCTGCGCTCGAGCAGCGCCAGGAACAGGTCTGCCTTGCTCCCGAACTGGGAGTACACGACCCCTGTCGAGAAGCCGGCGTCCTCGGCGATCGCCTCCACCGTGGCCTTGCCGTACCCCCGGGCCAGGAACACCCGCCGCGCCCCGGCGAGCACCTCCTCCCGGTTCCGCTCCACCTGTTCGGCGCGTCGCAGCCTCGTCGTCGGCATCGAGCCCAATTAGATAATGAGACTATCCAGATGTCAAGGCTATGTGAACGGGAGACCATCGTTCTGGTTCTCGTATGTCGCGGCCGAGCGCGGCAATGTGACAACCAGAACCGGCGAGAGTGGTCAGCGCAGGTCCCAGATGGTCGGATGCTCCGGGGAATAGGAACAGAACGTCCCCGTGCGCACGGAGTTTCGCGAGGTGGCGACCGAGCGGTTCGTGCTCATCGGCGATCCGGCTCAGGCGTGTGGATCAACTCGGACCGGCCGGGGTGACGACGACCTTGCCGCACGCGCCGCCATCGCCGACGAGGGCGAGAGCCGCGGGCACGTCGTCGAGCCCGAACGTGCGGTCCACGTGGATCTCGACCTCCCCCGAGGTGCACAGATCGGCCAGCGGCTCGAAGTGGGCCGGCCCCTCCTTGACGGCGAGCACGCCGATCCGGCGACCGGTGACCCGGCCGACGATCGCGCCGATCGTCAGGACACGGAGCAGCGCCCGTGCCGACCCGCCGACGCAGCGGTAGCGACCGGCTCGGGCGAGCGCTCGCCGGTAGGCGAAGACCGACCGGTGGGCGACGAGATCGAGGATGAGGTCATACGGCTGGTCGCTGCGGGTGAAGTCGTCGGCGTGGAAGTCGATCACGTCGTCGGCGCCGAGCGACCGCATGAAGTCGAGCTTTCCGGCGTTGTCGACGCCGGTCACGTGCGCCCCGAGGCGCTTGGCCAGCTGGATGGCGAACGAGCCCGAGCCGCCGCCACCGCCGTTGACGAGCACCCGGCTGCCGGCCACGGCGCCCTTCGTCCCCTGCAGCGCGATGGCGCCCGCCTGGGGGATCGTCGACGCCTCGGTGAACGTCAGCTCGGCAGGCTTGAGGGCGAGCGCCGACTCGGCCGCCACGGCGTACTCGGCGAACCCACCCTTCAGCGCGAGGTTGTCGCCGTACACCTCGTCACCGGGTCGGAACCGGGTGACGCCCTCGCCCACGGCGTCGACCCTCCCGGCGATGTCCGAGCCGAGCGTCGGACTCGCTGGTGAGCGCAGCCCACCCAGCCGGGCGTACAGCGGCGAGCCGACGAGGCACTCCCAGTCACTGAGGTTGACCGACGTGGCGGCGATCTCGACGAGCACCTGCCCGGGTGCCGGCGACGGCGTGGGCACGTCCTCCACCCGCAGCACATCCGGCGGGCCGTACCGGTCGTAGACGACTGCCTTCATGCGAGCCGAGCCCACGCGAAACGCCTTGACCTCGACCCGGCCGGCGGTCTCATCATCGGGCCATGATCCCCGCTGAGGCCCGTCGACGCATCGAGCAGGATCGGGTCGTCTGGCTGACCACGGTCACCGACCGCGGCATCCCGGCCCCCAACCCGGTCTGGTTCGTGCCTGACGGTGACGACCTCGTCGTGTTCAGCGAGCCCGGAAGTCGCAAGGTGCACAACATCGAGCAGCGTCCGATGGTCAGCCTGCACTTCAACAGCGACGCGGCGGGCAGCGACGTCGTGGTCATCACGGGTCACGCCGAGCTCGCCCACCAGCAGCCCCCCAGCCGGTTCCCGGGCTACCTGGATCGGTACCACGCCGACATCGTCGGCCCCCTGGACATGACGGTGGACGAGATCGACGAGGCTTACGACACGCGCATCCGGATCCGGCCCACCGGCGTACGCCTGACGGCGCCCTCCTGACGAGTCGGACACAATCTCCATCCACGACGTGCGTCGACCAGAGGAGCATGAGATGTCGTTCACGTTCGCCCGGCGCGTCGCCGCCGGCGCGGTGGCCGGTGCCGTGGGCACCCTGGCCATGGACCTCGTGTGGTACGGGCGCTACCGCCGTGACGGCGGCAAGGACTCGTTCGGGCGCTGGGAGTTCGCGGACGGCGTGACGAGCTGGGACCAGACGTCGGCCCCCGGGCAGCTCGGGCGAAAGGTCCTGAGCTTCGTCACGGGCGAGGACCCACCGGACGGGTGGGCCCGGACCACGATGAACCTGATGCACTGGGGGACCGGCGTCGGCTGGGGCGTCCAGTACGGCGTCCTGGCAGGACTGCCGTCGAAGCACCCCGCAGTCCGGGCCGGTGCGCTCGGCCCGGCCGCCTGGCTCTCCAGCTACGTGATCCTGCCCGCCGCGAAGCTCTACAAGCCGATCTGGGAGTACGACGCCAAGACGCTGGCGAAGGACCTCTCCGCGCACCTCGTGTTCGGCACCGCCACGAGCACCGCGTTCGCGGTGCTGGACCGTCGCCGCTGAGCTCCTCGGCCGGCCTACCCGAGGCGTTCGAGCAGCGAGCTGGCGTCGCGCTCGACGTAGCCGTACCCGTGTTCGCGGGCGACGGGAAGGGCGGCGTCGGCTAGCTCGCGTGCTCGGGCGGCGTCGCCGGCCTGATCCCGGTCGGCGAGCAGTTCTGCCCATGCCGCCTGGGTCAGCGCCACGAAGAACCGCGCGTCCAGCGCTTCGTGGAGCTCCAGCGCCTGGCCATACCACCGGTCGGCGTCATCGTGGCGGTCGAGGAGGTGGGCCAGCCGTCCGAGGTAGTGGGCCACTGCCCCCTGGACCATGATGTGGGCGGTCGCGAACTGGTCGTGCCACGGCTCCAGGCGCTCGTAGAGCATCGGCGCCGCAGCTCGGTGGCCGCAGCGCACGACCGAGTCGGCCCAGAGCACCTGGCCGACGAGCCAGGTCGAGTCGGCGTACATCGAGAAGCCGCCGGCGAGCTGCTCGTCGAGCGCCGCATCCACCTGGCGAGGGTCCACGAACGTCCTCGCGAAGGCGAGCACCGGGCGGAAGATCCCCAGCCCGGGGTTGTCCTTGGCGGCCCCCTCGATCAGCTCGACCATCTCGTGGATCCGGCCCTGCATCCAGCTCAGGCTCATGAGCTGGGCGCCGTAGAAGGTGAACGCATCGTCGGCGTGGCCCGCCGCGGCTCCGAGCGCCACGCTCTCGGTGGCGGCCTGCTCAGCGGCGTCGAGATCACCGTCGAGCGCCCGCTGCCGCCCTGCGTGATAGGCGAGCTGCCACCGGTTGAACGGTTGTCCGATCCGCTCGGAGTCCGACACGAAGGTGGCGCCCGCCCGCCGCATCGTCGTGACCTCGCCGGACTCCATCGCCGCGAGGTACAGGGCCTCGTTGGCCTGCAGGCGGGCGTTGGGGTCGCCGAGCTCTTCGGCGAGGTCGCAGGACTCGAGGTTCCACCGGAGGCGGACGGGGAGGGTCTGGGGCATCGAGATCGACTCGTGGCTGATCCGGACCGCGTCCACCACCGCGGCGGCGTCGCCGGTCCGCCGCGCCATGTCGACGGCCTGGGTCGCCATCGACAGGCGATCGTCGAACTCGGCGTCCCAGGTCCGCTCGACGCACAGCAGCGCGAGGAGGCGAGCCCGGTCTGGGCTGTCCGAGTCGCCGAGGCGGGTGAGGGCGAGCTCGAGCATCGCCACGCGCTCGCTGTCGGTCGCCCCCGCCATGGAGTTCCACCCCCGGTTGTTCCGCAGCACGGCCCGGACGAGCAGGTCTTTCGCTCCGACGTCGTCGGCGAGGCGGCCGGCTGACAGCAGGGTCTCACGATGGCCGGGGTCACCGGTCAGCCGTTGCGCGTCGCCGAGCCCGAGCAGCAGCTCGGCCCGCCGGCGCTGGTCGTCGGGGCACAGGTCGCCCAGGTCGAGCGCATCGCCGTACCAACGGAGTGCTTCGTCGGGTGCGAGCTGGGCCAGGGCGCGGTCACCGGCCTGCTGCGCATAGGCGATCGCCTTGCCCGGGTCGAGGGGCTGGGCGCGGGACCAGTGGTCCGCGAGCTCACCGACTCGTCCACCGAGATCCTCCCCGAGGAGCTCCTCGAGCGCTTCGGCGACTCGTCGATGGATGCGACCGCGCCGACTGGCGGACAGCGCCGTCTCGAGCGCGTGGCCGATCAGCGCGTGGGCGAACGTGTACCGCCCGGTGACGTCTCCCTCGCTGAGCAGTCCCGCGGCCACGGCTCCGTCGCACGCGGCGATGACCGCGTCGTCGTCGAGATCGGCGACCCGAGCGACGAGGTCGGCGTCGAAGTCGCGGCCGACGACCGCCGCCACCGAGAGCGCGTCGCGTGTCGGCGTCCCGAGCCGGGCGACCCGCCGGCCGACCACCTCGCGGATGCTCACTGGGAGGCCCGCGGTGCGCAGGTCGGCGTCGGCGATCCACCGACCCTGCTCGTCCTCCGAGATGGCCTGCGTCTCGGCGAGGTGCCGGAGCACCTCACCGACGAAGAACGGGTTGCCGTCGGTCTCCGCCGACAGAGCGTCGCGCAGGGCGACACCGTCGTCGGCCAGCGCGTGCCCGGCCCTCGTCTCGAGCAGGGTGAGGAGCTCGGCGTCGTCGAGGCCGTGCAGCGTCAGCCGCTCGGCACCCGGCTCCCGGTGGAGCGCCGCCAGCGCGTCGGCGAGCGGGTGGTCGGCGCCGAGGTCGGAGTCGCGGAACGTCCCGATCACGAACAGGCGAAGGGGCACGTCGGCCGACACGACATGACGGAGGAGCTGGACGGTCGGGCGGTCCGCCCAGTGCAGGTCGTCGAGCACGACCACCGTCGGCGCCGACGACGCGATCCGATGCAGCAGGTCGACGACCGCACCGAACAGGAGGTGGCGCTCCGCCTCGGCGTCGCCCGACGAGCCCCCTCCGGCCGGCGCGCGGCGCGAGAGATCCGGAGCCAGTCGCGCCAACGCGTTGCCCCGCGCCGCGACGTGGGCCGAGAGCACGTCGTCGGGGGCGTGACCGACGAGATGGGTCAGCACCTCCGCCCAGGGCTGGTAGGGGATCCCGAGGTCCTCGTCGCATCGCCCGTAGAGCACGACGGCACCGTCGACGAACGCCGACTGGGCGAACGCGGCGGACAACGACGTCTTGCCGATCCCCGGCTCGCCGGAGATCAACGTCACCCGCCGCTCGCCTGCGGCGACGGCCCGGAACGACTCGTTCAGCTCCTCGAGCTCGGGCGCCCGCCCGACGAACACCGCTGACGTGGCCGTGCCGACCCGGCCAGGAAGGGGGACCGCCAGCTCGACGAGCGGCGTCCGGCGGGTGCCATCGGGCGCATCGAGCGCCGGGTCGCCGGCGAGTACGGCGGCCTCGAGCCGGCGGAGCTCCGGACCCGGCTCCAGGCCCAGCTCCCCGACGAGCACGTCGCGGGCCCGCTGGTAGGCGCGCACGGCCTCCGCCTGACGACCGGAGCGGTACAGCGCGACCATCAGCGCGGCCCACAACCGCTCCCGCATCGGGTGTCGGGCCACCAACGACTCGAGCTCGGCGGCCAGCACGCCGTGCTGCCCGAGCATCAGGTCCGCGTCGATCCGGTCCTCGACCGTCGACAGGCGCAGCTCGTCGAGCCGCAGCGCCTGTGCCGCGGCCCACCCGCCGCTGCGGCAGTCGGCCAGCGCCTCGCCGCGCCAGAGGTCCAGCGCCTCGCCCAGCGCCGCCGTCGCGCCCGTCGCGTCACCGTCGGCGAGCGCACTCCGCCCGGCGGTGGCGTGACGCTCGAACCCGGTCACGTCGATCGAATCGACGGGGACCCGTAGGAGGTAGCCCGGATCGCGGGTCTCCAGCACGTCGGCCAGACCCTTCGCCTCGAGCGCCCGTCGGATCCGGGCCACAAGGCCCTGCAGGGTCTTCACCGCGGTCACGGGGGGTTCGTCGCCCCAGACGGCGTCGACCAGGGCGTCGCGCGAGACCACCTCGCCGGCCCGCAGGGCCAGCAGGGCCAGGACCAGCCGCTCCTTGGCGCCCCCGATGCGAACCCGGCCGCCCGGACCTGCGACCTCCAACGGGCCCAGCAAGCCGACCTTCACCGGCGCACCCTACGTCCGCGCTGCTCTGCGGGATCACCACCGTCCCACCACCGTCGCACCACCGGTCCGGCTCACGGTCGAGCCATGCACAACTCCCGATCCATGCCGGCCGTCGCTCTGCTGTTGGCGGTCCTTTTCCTCAGCACCCTCTGGTCGTCGGCGGCGGGCGCCCAGACCGAGCCCCGTGTCCCCGCCCGGGTCCAGCTCGTCGGCGACAGCCTGGCCCGATCGGTCCAGGACTCGTTCCCGGTCGACTGGCGGGTGCGGGCTCGGGGCGGCAGGGCGTTGTCCGAGTCGATGGAGGTCCTCGGCAACGCGATGCACTACTCGCCGGAGTGCGTGGTCATCGCCCTCGGCTCAAACGACGTCGGCCGGCACCGCAGCCGGGCGCAGATGCTCGCCGACCTGGAGCATGCCGAGACGATCCTCGCCGGGCTTCCCTGTGTGGCCTGGACCACGGTCAAGGTCGACGGCCTGCACCCGGCATTCGGCCCCAGCTGGGCGCGGTACGCCCGGATGTGGAACGCGCTGCTCCGCAACAACGTCGCGGGCACCATCCTCGACTGGGACGCCGTCGCCCGGACGCACCCCGGCTACTTCATCGGTGATGGTCTGCACCTCACGGCCTCCGGCCGAGTCGCCTATGCGAACTTCCTGCGCCGCGGCGTCGTCGCCGCCTGATCCTCGCCGGGGTCGCGAGTGGCGTTCAGTACGGTCGAGGGGTGGCCGCTGGAGGCGCAGGGAGGAGCCATGGGACGGCTGGATGACGACGGCCGGTACCTCGTCGACGAGGGTGACCGCCGGCGCTTCGAGGAGGACGGCCACGTCCACCTGACCGGGGTGCTGACGGAACAGGAGGTGGCCGACCTCGAGGTCGACTACGACCGCTTCCTGCGGCGCGAGATCGAGGTGCCGGGCAAGGACTTCTGCGACATGGCGGGCGACTACGGGCGTGACCCCTCCGACTACTCCATCGTCAACGTGATGCTGCCCCGCCGGTACTTCCCGGCGTGGCAGGGCAACGTCTACGAGCGTCGGACCGCCGACATCGCGCAGCAGCTGTGTGGCGACGGCATGACGATCGACTACGACCAGCTCCTGGCGAAGCAGCCGCACAAGACCGACGCGGTGTTCGCCTGGCACCAGGACATGGCCTACTGGCCGGCCACCGAGGACCGGCGGACGGCGACGTTCTGGCTGGCGATCGACGACTCGACGGTCGAGAACGGCTGCATGCGGTTCGTCCCCGCCACCACCCACGAGGACCACCTCCGCCCGCACGCACCCGTCTACGGCGGCCGGGGGGAGTCCCACGCCCTCGGCACCGAGCTGCGACCCGACGACTGGGTCGTGATCCGCCCGATCGCCCGCGGGGACTGCACCGTCCACAACGAGCGGGTGATGCACGGCTCGGGGGGCAACGAGACCGACGGGTTCCGGCGGGCGTACGTCGTCGCCTACCGGTCGGAGGCGACCGTGAAGATCGAGCGGGAGCTCGGCTTCACCCACAGCCACAACGACGAGCTGGACGTCCTGGAGGACGTCGGCGTGAGCGGCGAGACTCGGACGGAGCCGCCGTCCCCCTGACGCTCGACGCGCTCGCCGTCACGACATCGAGCGCTCGGCGACGACCTCGGCGTCCGTGCCTGTCCACGCCTGGGGGCGGAGCGGTGGGTCCAGCTCGACGTGACCGGCCAGGTTGTCGATCAGGCCGACCAGGCCGGCGAACGCACACTCGGTGACCAGCTGGAGCAGGTCGCTGTCGTGCAGGCCGGCGTCGCGGGCGCGCTGGACCACGTCGTCGGCAACGGCGCCCCGGTCGCGGGCGACCGCGCCGGCGAAGGCATGGACGGCGGCGAGGACGGCGTCGGCCGGGTCCTCGCCCCGGCGCATGGCGGCGATGTCGTCGGGGTCGACACCGAGGGCGCTGAGCACCGTCGAGTGGAAGGCGACCCCGTACTGGTTGTCGACGGCCACGCCGACCGCCAGACCGGCGACCTCCCGGTGCACCGGGTCGAAGCGGTCGGCGGCGACCGAGCGCCGGAGCCCGTCGAAGGCCGCGAGCAGGGTCGGGCTGGCCGCCGCCGTCGCGGCCAGGTTCGGGACGAAGCCGAGGTCGGCGGCGATCCCCTCCAGGATCGGGCGGGACGCCTCGGGGGCGGTGTCGGTGGTCAGGACGGGAAGGTCCACGATGGTCTCCTCGGTCGGTCGGGTACCCGTCCATCGTCCGGGTCCGAGGGTGGCGTGGCGATTCCCGCGGAGGGAAGGGCGCCCGGCGGGCACCAGTTCTAGGGTCGCCTCGTGTCCGTCGCCCCTGCCGCCGACACCACGTTCGGCGACCTCCTGCGTTGGTGGCGGCGGGTCCGCTCCATGAGCCAGCTGGATCTCGCGGTGACCGCAGCGACGACGCCCCGCCACGTCAGCTTCCTCGAGACCGGGCGCTCCGAGCCCAGCCGGGAGATGGTCCTGCGGCTGGCCAACGCTCTCGACGTGCCACTCCGTGATCGCAACGGCCTGCTGCTGGCCGGCGGCTACGCCCCCCGCTACCCGGTGCACGCCCTCGACGACCCCGCGCTGGACCGGGTGCGGATGGCGGTGGAGCGGATGCTGGCCCAGCACGATCCGCTGCCGGCGGTGCTGATGGACCGCGGCTGGAACCTGCTGGGCGCGAACGAGGGAGCCCGACGCCTCTTCGCCGCCCTGGTCGCGCCAGCCCCGCCGCCCGAGGGCGGCAACGTGCTGCGCCTGTTCCTCGAGCCCGGACCCGTGCGCGACGCCGTCGCCAACTGGGACGACCTCGCCCCCGCGCTGCTCGAGCGGGCCCGGCGAGAGGCGGTCGGCGGCGTGCTCGACCTCGAGACCGCCGAGCTGGTGCGCGAGCTCCACGCCCGCGACGACGTGGCGGCCACCCTCACCTCGCCCCGCTCGATCGCGCCGCTGGCGCCGGTGATCGACGTCGAGCTGGAGGTCGACGGCCGTCGGCTCCGCTTCTTCTCCGTGGTCTCGACGATCGGGACGCCGGTGGACGTCACCGCCCAGGAGCTGCGGGTCGAGGCCTTCTTCCCGGCCGACGAGGCGACGACGAAGGCCTGGTCCTGACTGCCGCGTCTACGCCGCAGCCGGGGAACCGAACCAGTTGGTCAGTGCGTCGGGGAGCCCCGGGTCGGTCGGGTCGCCCACCCAGGCGACATGGCCGTCGGGCCGGATCAACACGGCCTCGGGCGCCGGGACCTCGCCGAGGACCGGGAGCTCCCACGCCCCGTCGAATGACGCCTCGACCAAGCGGACCCGATCCGCCCACGGCGTGATGTCGAAGCCGCCGGGCTCACCGAGGTCGAGCAGCACGGGCCGGGCGTCGTGCAGCAGCGTGAACACCCGCACGGGGCCGTCGGCAGTGATCAGGTCGAGGTCGGGCATGCGCCGGCCGAGCAGCGGGTGTCCCTCGCCGAGGTCGTAGTGGATGTCGAGCGCGCACAGCTCCGCAGCGATGCGCCGGCGGGGCTCGTCCATGCTCAGCAGCTGGCCCATGGTGTCGCGGAGGGCCTGGTGACGCTCGCCGGGGGTGGCCAGCGCTCCCTGCGCACTGGTGTTGTGCAGCACCCGGGCGCCGACCGGATGTCGTTCGGCGTGATAGGTGTCCAGCAGGGTCTCGGGTGAGGTCCCGTCGACCACCTGGGCCAGCTTCCATCCCAGGTTCACCGCATCCTGCACGCCCGTGCCGAGGCCTTGGCCGCCCATCGGGGGATGCACGTGGGCAGCGTCGCCGGCGAGCAGCACCCGACCCTCGCGGTAGGCCGCCGCCTGGCGGCTCATGTCGGTGAACCGGGAGATCCAGGTCGGGCTGTGGACCCCGAAGTCCGTCCCGTAGGTCCCGGTGAGCACCTCGCGGAGATCCTCCAGCGTGGGCTCGCCGGAGTCGACGGCCGGTCGCTCCACGAACAGGACCCGGAACGGTCCGGAGCCTCCCGGGTCGACGGGACCGATGCCGCCGCCCTCGGGGCGCATGCCGACCTCCGGCTCCTCGTCCATCTCGACCTCGGCGATCATCCAGCTGGTCGAGGGATCCAACCCGGGGAAGTCGATGCCGGCCGTCCTGCGGACCAGACTTCGTCCTCCGTCGCAGCCGACGAGGTACGCCGCCCGCAGCGACGTGCCGTCCGACACCTCGACGTCGACGCCGGTGTCGTCCTGGGTGAAGCCCACCACCTCGCGGCGGCGGAGGGTCGGGACCCCGAGCTCCGCGACCCAGTCGGCCAGGATCGGCTCGATCTTGCTCTGCCACAGCGCGAGGACGTAGTTGTGGCGGGTGGGGAAGTCGCTGAGGTCCAGGGGGATCCCGCCGAACCCGTGCGCCGGGACGGTGTACCCCGGTTCGAGGAACCGTTCCGCGATGCCACGCTGGTCGAGCACCTCGATGGTGCGGGCGAGCATCCCACCGGCTCGTGAGCCGTCGACCGACTGATCGGCGCGTCGTTCGACGATGACGACGTCGACCCCGGCCAACGCCAGCTCGCCCGCCAACATCAGCCCGGTCGGGCCCCCTCCGGCGATCACCACTGCGTGTTCGGTCACGAGCCATGGTCAGCACGTTTCGGTCGCTTGCGGCAAGCCCCCTCCCGCGCGCGATGATGTTCATGGCGGGGGAAGACGCACGTTGGACGATGCGGGTCCCCATCGGCTCTGGCCTCTAGAGGTTTCGAAGCAAGGGGGCGAGTCGATGCCGACCTACACGGAGCGCGAGCAGGAGGCGCTGGCGGCCTACCGGGCGTACGTGGCGCAGCGGTCGAGGTGCGAGCGGGGCGAGGCGCCGTGGTCGTCGATCGCCGACTGGTTCACCCCCGACGCCGTCTTCATCGACCCCGCGTGGGGCCGCATCGAGGGCCGTGACGAGATGGCTCGCTTCTTCGACTGGTCGATCGTCGGGCTGGACGGCTGGTCGTTCCCCGAGCAGTGGACGATGGTCTACGGGGACCGCGTGGTGTCCTTCTGGTGGAACCGGGTCCCGGGTCAGTGCGACGGCGGCCCCTGCCAGGCCCCGGCGTTCTCGATCCTCCACTACGCCGGTGACGGCCTGTTCGACTACGAGCTCGACCTGATGAACGTCGTCGAGGTGACCGAGGTGCTGGGGAAGGCCGAGTGGGCGCCCGGCGAGGGGTTCCGCTTCCCCGAGCCGGACCCCGACCGGGATCCGACGCCGCCCCGCCTCCCGAGCCCGTGATGGAGCCGTGGGAGCTGTCGGCCCGGGAGCGGATCCGGGACGGGCTGGCCCGCTACACGTGGTCCGGCGATTCAGGGCGGCTCGACGAGCTGGTGCTGGCCTTCTGCGAGGACGGCGTGCTCGAGGTCCGGGGCCAGGTCCCCCTCGAGGGACGAGACGCCATCGGGGTCTTCGTCGGCGGTGTGGCCGACGCCGGCGCCGAGCGACCGGGTGGGATCGTGCGCCACAACGTGGCCAACGTCCGCTTCCTGGAGCTCACCCCCGAGTCGGCCCGCGTCGCCAGCTACTTCACGGTGTTCACCGAGATCGGCCTCGACCACTACGGCCGCTACCGGGACCTGTTCGTGCCCGTCGGCGACGAATGGCTGATCCGTCACCGCTTCGTCTCCACCGACTGGCACGCCCCGAACTCGACGATGGTCCGGAACGACGGCGCCTAGCGAGCACGCCGCGAGCGGCATGATGGGCCTGGACACGACCTCGGTGGGGGAAGTGGAGGTCGTCGTGACGGGGGGGCAGATCGGTGACGCATCAGGACGGGCGCGGCGGGCGACCAGGCTCGTCGTCCGGGCGCGAGCCACCGAGCGGCACGGTGACCTTCGTGTTCACCGACATCGAGGGGAGCAGCGACCTCGCCCAGCGGCATCCGGATGCGTTTCCCGCGCTCCTCGAGCGCCACCACGCCATTCTCCGGCAGGCGTTCGAGGCTCGTGAGGGGTACGTGTTCCAGATCGTCGGCGACGCCTTCTGCGTCGCCTTCCACACGGCGGGCGACGCCCTCGGAGCGGCTCTCGATGCGCAACGCCTGCTGCTCGACGAACCGTGGGCGCCTGCCCCGATCCGGGTACGGATGGGGCTCACCACGGGTACCGCCCGGGCCGAGACCGAGGGCGATCGGGCGGGGGGCTACACCGGCTACTCGACCTTGGCCCGGGTGCAGCGGGTCATGTCCGCCGGCCACGGCGGGCAGGTCGTGCTGTCGGACAGCACGGCGATCCAGGTTCGGGACGACCTGTCCGACGGCTTGACCCTGCAAGACCTCGGCCGGCACCAGCTCCGAGGTCTGCTCGAACCCGAGCACCTCTGGCAGCCCGTCGTCGCGGATCTCCCCGAGTCCTTCCCGCCGCTGATGACGTTGAGCACCGTGCCCAGCAACCTCCCGGCCGCCCTCACCAGCTTCGTCGGGAGGAGTCGGGAGCTCCAACAGATCGAGGACCTCCTCGGCGAGGCGCGCCTGGTCACCTTGCTGGGACCGGGCGGCACGGGCAAGACCAGGTTGGCCCTCGAGGTCGCCGGCCGTGTCCGTGATGCCTTCGGGGACCGCGTCTACCTCGTCGATCTCTCGGAGAGCCGTGACCTCGAGTCCGTCCTCTCCCTGACGGCCCACGCGGTCGGTCTGCTCGAGGAGCGTCCCGACCGCACGCTGCTCGACGACCTGGCGGACCAGATCGGCGACCAGCGCACACTGTTGGTCCTCGACAACTTCGAGCAGGTGCTGGAGGCCGCCCCCGTGGTCAACCAGCTGCTCCAGCGCTGCGACCGCCTCACCCTGCTGGTCACCACTCGGGAGGCGCTACGAGTGAGCGGGGAACAGGTCTTCCCCGTGCCACCCCTGGGGCTGCCCCGGAGCGACGACGGGACCTCCCTCGAGCGCCTCGCGGGAACCGACGCGGTGCAGTTGTTCATCGATCGGGCCCGAGCCGTCCAGCCCGACTTCGAGCTGACCGACTCGAACGCTCGAGCGGTGGCGGAGCTCTGCCTGGGTCTGGACGGCCTGCCACTCGCGATCGAGTTGGCCACCGCCCGGCTCGGTCTGCTCACGCCGGAGGCGCTCGTCGAGCGGCTCGGGAGCCGCTTGGACCTGCTGAAGGGTGGACCCCGCGACGCGCCGGCCCGCCAGCGGACCCTGCAGGACACCATCGGGTGGAGCTACGCACTGCTCGACGGCGGCGAGCAGTGGCTGTTCGGCCTGTTCTCGGCGTTCTCGGGTGCCAGCGTCGAGGCGGTCGAGGAGGTGGCCAGGCGCGTCCATGGCCGACCGGAGCTCGATGTGCTCGAGGCCGTCAGCTCGCTCGTCGACAAGAGCCTGATCCGGCGGGTTGACGGCGGCACCGACGGATCCCGGTTGCACATGCTGCTGACGATCAGGGAGTTCGCTGCGGCGCGACTCGAGGAGGACGCCGCGCTGGCCCGGGCGGTTCGCGATGCCCACGCCACCTGGTTCGCCGAGTGGACCAGCGCGAGATGGGCAGAGCTCACCGGTCCGGAGCGACACGCTGCGGCGGGTCGGATGGTCGCCGACATCGAGAACGTCCGGTCGGCGTGGCGCCACTGGGTCGACGAGAAGGACATCGAGCAGCTCGGGCGGCTCACCGACAGCTTGTGGCTCCTGTACGACGCGAAGGGCTGGTACTACTCGACGGTCTCCCTGACCACGGACCTGTTGGAGGTGATGGGCTCCACCCCGTCGACCCCGGAGAGCGTCCTCGAGGAGATCACGCTCCAGACGAGCCTGGCGCGGGTCCTGATGGTCGTCCGCGGCATGACCGAGGAGGTCGAGGAGGCCTTCACCCGCGCCCTCGACATGTGCGCGGGACACGGCGAGGTGCCCGAGCTGCTTCCCGTCCTCCGCGGCCTCTCGAGCTTCTACGTCTACCAGTCCGAGTTCGGGAAGGCCGCGGCGACGGCCGAGCAGATGCTCGGGCTCGCCGAGCGCAGTGACGACGCCGACGCGCGGATCGAGGGGCACCTCGTGATGGGGGTCAGCCTGGCCTTCCTCGGTCAGCTCCGATCGGGGATGGAGAACCTGGAGAAGGGCATCGCGGCCTTCGACCGCGAGCAGCACGCCTCGCGACCGTTCCAGCTCGGGAACAACTCCGGGGTGGTCTGCTTCACCACCTCGGCGATGGTCCTGTGGATGCTCGGCTTCCCCGACCAGGCCCGCGAGCGGGGCCACGAGGCGATCGCCCTCGCCGAGGAGCTCGACCACCCGTCGAGCGTCGCGTACGCCAACTTCCACACCGGCCTGATCCACCTGTGGCGGCGTGAGCCCGATGAGGTCGAAGCGTGTGCCCGGGCCGTGATCGAGGTGGCCGAGGAGCACGACTTCCAGCTGTGGAGGGCCGTGAGCTCGTGCCTCCGTGGTGCCGCGCTCGTCGAGAACGGGAGGGAGGAAGAGGGGCTGGCGCTCGTCGAGGCCGCCTTGAGCACCTACCAGCGGCTCCAGACCCCTCCGGTCTTCTGGCCCCTCCTCCTGCACATCCACGCCCGAGCCTGCGGAGCGGCGGGCCGTCCCGCGGAAGGCCTGGCCCTCGAGGACGAGGCCATCGAGATCGCCGGCACCAGCGAGGGCCAGACGCTCGCGTCGGAGTTCCTCCACCAGCGGGGAGAGCTGCTCCGTGCCATCGCCCCCGAGAACGAAGCGGAGGTCGAGGTCTGGTTGCAGCGAGCGGTGGACGAAGCCGCGATGGTGGATGCGCCAATGCTCCAGCTGCGGGCCGCCCTCCGTCTGGGGGAGCTGTGGCGCACCCAGGGCAAGACCGAGGACGCCCGAACGCTCGTGGAAGAGGCGTACGCACGGTTCAGCGAGGGCTTCGAGATCCCCGATCTCCAAGAGGCCCGGTCCCTCCTGGAGGATCTCGCCCGCTAGCGCCGTCGGTCGGTCGGCCGGTCGGTCGGTGGCCGGCGCGCCCGTAGTCTCGGGCCGTCGTGTCCAGCGCCGAGCCCGCCGAGGTCGAAGAGGTCCGTCCCGGGCTGCGCGCCGCGGTCGCCGCCCTCCGCTACCGGAACTTCGCGCTGTTCTGGACCGGGGCCCTCATCTCGAGCACGGGTGGGTGGGTCCAGAACGTCACGATCCCCTACGTCATCTTCAAGCTGACGGACAGCGAGACGTGGGTCGGCTTCGCCGGGTTCAGCCTGCTGATCACCGCCGCCCTGTTCGGCCCCATCGGCGGGACGCTGGCCGACCGCCTGGACCGGCGGAAGGTGCTGATCGTGATGCAGTCGGCCCAGGCCGCTGTGGCGATGATCCTGTGGGCGATGTGGAGCGCCGGGGTGCGGTCGCCCGGGGCGATCGTGGCGTTGGCTGCCCTGTCCGGAGCGTTCGCCGGCCTGATGATCGGCTCGTGGCAGGCCTTCGTGTCCGAGCTCGTGCCACGTGAGGTGCTGCTGAACGCGGTCACGCTGAACTCGGCGCAGTTCAACGCGGCGCGGGCGTTCGGTCCGGCCATCGGGGGGATCGTCCTGGCGACCCTCGGTCCCGGCTGGGGGTTCTTCATCAACGGGATCAGCTTCGTGGCCGTGATCGGGGCGCTGCTGGCCATGCGACTGGACCGCGTCGTGGAGAAGGCCAAGGGCAAGATGCAGGTCCTCGGGGACTTCAAGTCGACCATCCACTACGTGCGGCGGTCGCCGGGGATCCGGACGTGCGTGATCGTGGTCGCCGGGCTGAGCCTCGCCGACAGCCCGCTCTTCCAGTTCGTGGTCGTGTTCGCCGACGAGGTCTTCCACGTCGAGACCTGGGTGTTCGGGGTCCTCAGCGCCGCGCTCGGGGATCGGGGCGATCCTCGGCACTCCGTTCGTGGCGGGCTGGGGATCGAGTATTCCCCGCCGGCAGCTGGTGACGGCGGCCATGGCCCTGAACGGGATGTCCCTCGTGTTCTTCGCCCTGTCGCCGAGTGCCTGGGTCGGCTTCTTCTTCCTCATGGGCGCCGGCGCCGGCTACCTCGCCATCGCCTCGAGCCTCAACACCACCATCCAGCTCCAGGTCGAGGAGACGATGCGGGGCAAGGTCCTGTCCTTCTACATCCTCGGCGTCACCCTGATGGCGCCCATCGGGGCCCTCCTGCAGGGCGTCCTGGTCACCGTCATCGGGCCGAGGGCCGCGTTCGCGCTGGCCGGGGCGGCATTCGTCGGTCTGCTCGTGGTCCTGCGGTGGAAGGGCACCCTGCGCCACCTCGACGCCGAGTCGGCGATGGCGGAAGCCGGCTAGCTCCAGTCGTCCCGAGGGTTAGCGTCCGGACCTTTCGAGGAACGGAGAGATGCCGGTGCTGTACTTCGAGGACTTCGCGGTGGGCCAGGTCGACCGGCGCCCGACGACCCACCTCGTGACCGAGGCGGAGATCCGGGAGATGGGTGAGCGTTGGGACCCCCAGCCGTTCCACGTCGACCCGGTCGCCGCCGAGGGATCGGTGTTCGGCGGGTTGGTGGCGTCCACGGTGCACCTCTTCGCCATCGTCACCCTGCTCGGTCACCTGGGACGGGAAGAACCGGTGGCGGCGGTCAGCTCGCTGGGGCTCCGACGCATGGACAACCACGCGCCGGCCCGCCCCGGTGACGTGCTGTCGTCGTCGGCGACGGTCATCGAGGCTCGTCGGTCGCAGAGTCGACCCGGCCTCGGCGTGCTCACGAACCGGGCCGAGTTGACCAACCAGCGCGGCGAAGTGGTCTTCTCCTTCGAGATCGCCTACTTGCTCCAGTGCCGGCCCGAGAACGAGCCCAGCTGAGCGGGCTTCACCCGCTCAACCCGCGACTTAACGGATGCGGGGCTTCTCCCGCTTCTCGTGGAAGGTCTTCTGACCGGCCTCGATGTTCTCGTACTCCGTGCCCAGCAGCACGATCGACGACATCTGGGCGATCGCCTCCCGACGGGTGACCTCGTGCGCCATCCACGCAGCCTTCAGGGTCCCCTGGACCGCCAGCGGCGGGGACATGGCGATCCGCTCGGCGATCCACACCGCCTTGTCCAGCAGCTCGTCGGCGGGGAGGACCTCGGAGACCAGGCCGATCTCGAGCGCCCGGGCGGCCGAGACCCGCTCGTGACCGCCCATGAGGGCGATGCGCAGCATCTCGCCGAAGGGGACCTTCTGCAGCAGGTGGGCGGTCTCGAAGCCGGCGACCATCCCGTAGCTGACATGGGGGTCGAAGAAGGTGGCGTGCTCGGCGGCGATGATGATGTCGGACTCGCCGAGGAAGTAGAAGGCTCCGCCGCAGGCGATCCCGTTGACCGCCGTGATGATCGGCTTCCACAGGTCGTTCGCCTTCGGACAGATGTGCGACCCGGGGTCGTTGAACATGAACGGGGTCGACACGTGGCCGGTCCGGCCCTCCGGGCGGTTCACCCGGCTGGGATCCTCGAGGTAGTGGTTGACCGACTCGTCCCGGTCGATGCCGGTGCAGAACGCCTTCTCGCCGGCGCCGGTCAGCACCACGGCGTTGACGTCCTCGTTCCGTCGGAGGAAGAGCCACATCTCCTGGAGCTCGAGTTCCATCTGGTGGTCGAACGCGTTGTGCACGTCCTCCCGGTCGAGGGTCACGATGGCGACGCCGCCGTCGCGCTCCTCGTAGGCGAGGGTCTTCCAGTCGTTCAAGGCCGCCGACAGTAGCTGCCGACTCTGGCGCCACTGGAGCCGGACTACCGTAGAACCACGCTCTACAACGCCTTTCCGGCCGACCTGGCGACGGTCCTCGACCCGGCGTGGCTGGCCGAGGCGCTCGACGTCGTCGGTGACGGGGATCGGATCGTCGAGGTCGAACACGTCGGGGGGTCGCGCACCGTCGCCGAGAAGGTCCACCTCGTCGTCACCATCGAGGGGGCCGACGGCACCCGTCGCTCCCATCCCCTGTGCGCCAAGGTGCACTTCGAGGACGGCCTCAACTCGCTCCTCGGCGAGGCGAGCTTCTACCGGGAGCTGCGCCCCCGCTCGAACGTCCGGTCGCCACGCGCCCACCACACGGCCGTGGATGTGGCGTCCAACCGGGGATTCGTCGTGATGGACGACGTCGTGGGTCTGGGTGGCCGCATCCTGAGCGCCCACGAGCCGTACTCGCTCGACACCTGCCGTGACTCGCTCGGCCAGCTCGCCGTCCTCCACGCCGAGACGTGGGACGACCCCGAGTGGGACGTGGACTGGTTGCGTCCACGCATCGCCGACATGGGTGCCTCGTTTCCGACCGAGCTGCTGCAGTCGCGCCTCGACGACGGACGGGGCCCCGACCTGCCCGCCGAGCTGCGCGACGCCGACGTGCTCAAGGCGGCGATGGCCCGCGCCGCCGAGGTCCCGGCGACCTGTGTCCTCCACGGCGACACCCACTCCGGCAACGCCTACCTCGACCGGGACGGCCGGGTCGGCTGGCTCGACTGGCAGGTGACCCAGCGGGGCCACTGGTCGACCGACGTCAGCTACCACCTCGGGACGGTGCTCGAGGTGGCGACCCGCCGGGCGCAAGAGGAGGACCTGCTCCGGCACTACCTCCGGGAGCTCGCCGCCCATGGCGTCGCCGTGCCGTCGTTCGACGAAGCGTGGGAGCGCTACACCCTCGGCTTCACCTGGGGCTACTTCCTGTGGGCCATCACGAGCATCAGCTCCCGGGCGGTGGTCGAGCTCCACATCCCGCGGCTGGGTGCCGCATTGACCGACCACGACACCTTCCGGCGGCTCGGGGTCGCCTGAGCGCCAGGTGGTCGGCCGGGCCGATGTTCAGTTGTCAAGGAACTCCTGAGGGCCGCGCTCGGTGGCGGAGGGCCCTGGTGTCAGATCACGCCGCCTCGGCCGGTTGGTCCGCGCCGCTGGTCGAGGGAGGCGCGTTGGCCGGATGGTCGGGATGATCAGGGGGGACCATGCGCCGTTTGCCGGTGCCTTCGACCAGCGCCCAGCCCTCGTAGGTCTTGAGCCGGTGTTCAGCGGGGCAGAGCTTGTCGAGGGTCTCGAGCTCGGTGATGTGGGTCTTCGCCCAGTCGATTCGGTGGTCGATCTGGAGGTTGCGGGTGGCCGAGCAGCCGAGTCGTGAGCACTCGAGTCCGAGCCAGTCCAAGACGGCCCGCTGGCCGGCCGTGGTCTTGCGACCGAGGTGGGTCACGTTGAAGACGTCGGCCCCGTTGTCGACGATCACCTTGATGGCGGCGTCGGGCAGGAGCTCGCGCAGGGCGGCGACGGGCACGGGCCCGAAGCCGTCGATGTCGCAGGTCTCGCCGGCGAGGGTGTGACCACGGAGCAGGGCGGGGAGGTCGACTCGGGCGAGGATCTCGGCCCGAGGCCCGCTTGGAGCGGCACCGCCGGATCCGGCGTGGCGGAGGGCTTCGAGGAGGGCGTCGAACAGCAGGGCGCCCCGCCGCTCACGCCGGCCCTCGTCGCGTGCCTTGGTGAACTGGGCCTGCACCCATGGCTCCAGCAGCGCCAACATCGTCGCGACCGCGGACATGCGCCCCTTGACGCCGATGCGGCCCTCGCCGGTCACTTCGTCAGTCATCGTCGAGACGTCACGGTTCTCGTGGGCGTCGCGGTGCTTCTGGTCGTCGTCCGTCGCCGCGGCACGCACCCGCTTGGCATGCCGCCGCAGCTCCGCGACGGATCCGTGCCGGGCTGTGTGCAGCAACTCGTCTTCGGCGGACGAGTCCTTCGCCGCTGCCGAGGTCACCTCGTGGGCCTGCGTGCCGGTGAGCTCGCCGTCCCGTATTGCTCGATCCGAGCTCGCCAGCGCTTGCAGCCGCTCGGACGCCTCCAGGTCCCGCGTCGCCAAAGCAACGGTCTGCCCGGTGTGCCGAGCGAGCCACCGGGCCGTCCCGTGCTCACCCTCCGCCCCTGCCACCGTGTCGTCCAAACACCGGGCGGCCCGCACCCGGATGCCCACCGCCAGCCGCTCGATCGCCGACGCCAGGTCGATCAACCGTGCCGCCCCGGCAGGGGACAGGGCAGCCGGATCAACCCGCTGAGCCAGCCGGCGCAGAGCCCGGAGCACGGCATCGACAGCATCGAACACGCGTACGATCGTACAGATGTTCGCTACGCTCGTCAACCCTTCTCAGGGATTTTCCATGGATTTCTTGGATCAGGCGTTGACGTACTCCGCGAGGTGCTCGCCGGTGAGGGTGGACTTCTTGGCGACCAGGTCGGCCGGGGTGCCCTCGAAGACGATGCGGCCGCCCTCGTACCCGGCGCCGGGGCCGATGTCGATGATCCAGTCGGCGTGCGCCATGACGCCCTGGTGGTGCTCGATGACGATGACCGACTTGCCGCCGTCGACCAGCCGGTCCAGGAGGCCCAGCAGCTGCTCGACGTCGGCGAGGTGGAGGCCGGTGGTCGGCTCGTCGAGGATGTAGACGCCACCCTTCTCCCCCAGGTGCGTGGCCAGCTTCAGCCGCTGCCGCTCACCGCCGGACAGCGTGGTGAGCGGCTGGCCGATGGTGAGGTAGCCGAGCCCGACGTCGGCGAGCCGCTCCAGGATCTTGTGCGCGGCCGGCGTCGCCGCCTCGCCGTCGGCGAAGAACCCGGTGGCCTCGTGCACCGACATCGCCAGCACCTCGCTGATGTCCCGACCCCCCAGCTGGTACTCGAGCACGGACAGGTCGAACCGCTTGCCCTCGCAGACCTCACACGGCGATGCAACGGTGGCCATCACCCCCAGCTCGGTGTAGATGACGCCGGCCCCGTTGCAGTTGGGGCAGGCACCCTCGGAGTTGGCGCTGAACAGCGCCGGCTTCACGCCGTTCTCCTTCGCGAACGCCTTGCGGATGGGGTCGAGCAGGCCCGTGTAGGTGGCCGGGTTGCTGCGCCGCGAGCCCTTGATCGCCGCTTGGTCGACGGTCACCACACCGTCCTGGCCCGAGACCGAACCGTTGATCAGGGAGCTCTTCCCCGACCCGGCCACGCCGGTGACCACCACCAGCACGCCGAGGGGGATGTCCACGTCGACGTCCTGGAGGTTGTTGGTGCTGGCGCCGCGCACCTCGAGGACGTCCGACCAGGTCCGCACCTCGTCCTTGAGGGCGGCCCGATCGTCGAGGTGGCGGCCGGTGAGGGTGCCGCTGGACCGCAGCCCCTCGGCGGTGCCCTCGTAGACGACCTCACCGCCCTCACTGCCGGCGAGCGGCCCGAGGTCGACCACATGGTCGGCGATCTCGATCGTCTCCGGCTCGTGCTCCACCACCAGCACGGTGTTGCCCTTGTCCCGCAGCTGCAACAGCAGGTCGTTCATCCTCTGGACGTCGTGCGGGTGCAGGCCGATCGTCGGCTCGTCGAACACGTAGGTGACGTCAGTGAGCGAGGAGCCGAGGTGGCGGATCATCTTGGTGCGCTGGGCCTCGCCCCCTGACAGCGTGCCCGACGACCGTTCGAGGCTGAGGTAGCCGAGCCCGATGTCGACGAACGAGTCGAGGGTGTCCCCCAGGGCATCGAGCAGGGGCTTCACCGACGGCTCGTCGAGGCCCCGTACCCACCCGGCGAGGTCGCTGATCTGCATGGCGCAGGCGTCGGCGATGTTGATCTTGTCGATCTTCGACGACCGGGCGGCCTCGCTGAGCCGGGTGCCGTCGCACTCGGGACACGCGGTGAAGGTGATCGCCCGGTCCACGAACGCCCGGATGTGGGGCTGCATCGCCTCGGGGTCCTTGGACAGCATCGACCGCTGGATCGTCGGGATCAGCCCCGCGTAGGTCAGGTTGACGTCGTCGACCCTGATCTTGGTGGCCTCCTTGTAGAGGAGGTCGTCCAGCTCCTTCTTGGTGAACTTCTTGATCGGCTTGTCCGGGTCGAAGTAGCCGCAGCCCCGGAAGATGCGGCCGTACCAGCCCTCCATGCTGTAGCCCGGGATCGTGATCGCTCCCTCGTTGAGGGACTTGTCCTCGTCGTAGAGCGCCGTCAGGTCGAAGTCGCTGGTGGATCCCCGGCCCTCGCAGCGGGGGCACATGCCGCCGAGGATGCTGAAGCTCCGCTTCTCCCTCGTCTTCTTGCCGCCCTTCTCGAAGGTGACCGCTCCGGAGCCGCTGATCGAGGCCACGTTGAAGGAGAACGCCTGGGGCGAGCCGATGTGCGGCTCCCCCAGCCGGCTGAAGAGGATCCGCAGCATGGCGTTGGCGTCGGTGGCGGTGCCGACCGTGGAGCGGGGGTCGGTGCCCATCCGCTCCTGGTCGACGAGGATCGCCGTTGTCAGCCCGTCCAGCACGTCGACCTCCGGGCGCGCCATCGACGGCATGAAGCCCTGGACGAAGGAGCTGTAGGTCTCGTTGATGAGCCGCTGCGACTCCGCGGCGACCGTGCCGAACACCAGCGAGCTCTTGCCCGAGCCGGACACGCCGGTGAACACCGTCAGGCGTCGCTTCGGGAGCTCGACGCTGACGTCCTTGAGGTTGTTCACCCGCGCGCCGACCACCCGGATCAGGTCGTGGCGGTCGGCCTCGTGGGGCGCGGCGGTCTTGGCGGGGGTCATCGGGACCTTCCTGGTCGGATCGGGGTCAGTCGACTTCGAAGATGCGGATCATGTTGCCCGCAGGGTCGCGCACGGCGGCGTCCCGGGTCCCCCACGGCTGGTCGGTCGGCTCCTGGACGATGTCGACGTCGCCGGCCTGCAGCCGGTCGAAGGTGCCGTCGAGGTCCTTGGTGGCCAGGTTGATGCCGGCGTAGGTGCCCTTGGCCATCATCTCGGCGATCGTGCGGCGCTCGTCGTCGGTGATGCCGGGATCGGCGGCCGGCGGATGCAGGAGGATCGACGTGTCGGGCTGGTCGGCGGGGCCGACGGTGATCCAGTGCATCCCACCCTGCTCGACGTCGTTGCGGACCTCGAAGCCGAGGATGTCGCGGTAGAAGGCAAGCGCGGCGTCCGGATCGTCCTGGGGGAGGTACGTCTGGTAGATGGTGATGTCCATGGCGCTCATGCTGACGCCGACTCGCCCGCCGGTGCTTCTCGATTCCTGATCGGTCTGGTGACCTGCTTCACCACGCACGGCGGCATCCCCTCGACCGCGCCCGCCGCCTCCCGCTTGTAGACGCTGGGCGACACCCCGACCAGCTCGGTGAAGCGGGTACTGAAGGTGCCCAGCGACTGGCACCCGACCGTGAAGCACACCTCGGTGACGCTGAGGTCGCCCCGCCGCAACAGGGCCATCGCCCGCTCGATGCGCCGGGTCATCAGGTAGGAGTACGGCGACTCGCCGTAGGCGGCCTTGAACTGGCGGCTGAGGTGGCCGGCCGACATGTGCGCGCCCCGGGCCAGCGCCTCGACGTCCAGCGGCTGCGCGTACTCCCGGTCCATCCGGTCACGGACCCGGCGCAGCCACACGAGGTCACGCAGGTGCTGCTCGTCGACCGGTCCGCTGGCCACGGTGGGATGGTGCCATGACTGCTGTTCGACCCGGACATCGACGGTGAGTCGCCGCCGTCTCGTTCTGGTGGCAGCCCTGTGTTCCTGAGAACACACGGCTGCCACCAGAACCGGTGGATCGCGCGGATCTGGCGGGTGAGTCGTCGTGTCAGACTGCCGCCCTGACGAGGAGGGGGTGGGCATGCGTCGTCGCATGGTCGTGGGGTTGGTCGCGCTCTCGCTGTTGGCGGGGGCGTGTGGGTCGGACCGGTCCGACGACGAGCCGGCCTCGCTCTCCGACGGCACGGGCACGGCGACGCCGGGGACCGCGCCCGGTGGCGGTGAGACCTTCGGCACCCTCCCCTCACCCTGCGGGGCCGGCGAGCCCGGCGCTCTGCCCACCGGTGGTGACGCCGGTGACACCCAGGGCATCACCGACGACAGCATCGCGGTCGGCACCATCGCCGATCCGGGGTTCAGCGGGGCGCCAGGGCTGAACCAGGAGATCTTCGACGCCGGCGAGGCCTTCGCCACCTGGTGCAACGAGCAGGGCGGCATCAACGGTCGTGAACTCGACCTGACCCAGTACGACGCGGCCATCACCGACTTCCAGCCGCAGCTGGAACGGGCCTGTGGCCAGGAGCTGGCCATCGTCGGTGACGGCGCGGTCCAGGACAACTTCTGGGCCACGGTCGGCGTCGGGTGCGGGCTGATCGACATCGCCGGGTTCGCGGTGACGCCGGAGAAGGCCGGGACGTCGGGGGCCGGCGTCACCGAGGAGACCCGCGTGGTCCAGCCGGTGCCGAACCCCTCGGACCGGTACCCGGTCGGGGCCATCCGGCTCGTGGCCGAGGAGCACCCGGGCGCCATCGACCACGTCGGCATCGTCTACGGCGACCTCGCCACGACGGCCATCCAGAAGGACCGGATCGTCGAGGCCACCGAGGCGGAGGGCGGCACCGTGGTCTACGAGGCCCCGACGAACATCCTCGGCGAGGCCAACTGGGCGCCGTTTGCGGGCGCCATCCAGGAGGCCGGCGTGCAGTGGCTGGTGGTGGTCGGCGCCGGCGAGGCGACCGGCGCGCTCCAGGCGGCACTGGACGAGATCGGGTACCACCCGGAGGTCACGCTGCTCGAGACGAACTTCTACGACCCCATCTACCTCGAGGCCGCCGGTCCGTACGCCGAGGGCACCCTCATCCGCATGGTGTTCACGCCCTTCGAGGAGGCGGACCAGAACCCGGCGACGGCCCGCTACGTCGAGTTGGTCGAGGCCGTCGACGGCAAGGTCGCGCTCCTCGGCGCGCAGAGCATGTCGGCCTGGCTGCTCTTCGCCACCGCGGCCAAGGAGTGCGACGACGCGGGCGACCTCTCCCGCTCCTGCATCCTCGAGACCGCCGGATCCGTCGACGAGTGGGACGGTGGCGGCCTGCACGCCTCGGGCGATCCGTCGACCAACAGCCCGCCCCCGTGCGTGATGCTCGTCGAGATCCAGGGTGGCGAGTTCGTCCGCCACGCCCCCGACGAGGGCTTCGACTGCGACGACAGCTCCATCATCGAGCTCGAGGGCGACTACAGCACCAGCTGACCGACGGTCGCGGTCAGTCCTCCCGCGGCACGAACTGGACCTCGGCGGCGTCCCAGTCGTAGAGGTGGGCCGGGCGGTCGCCGTCGGCTGCCGGCGGTGGCCCGTAGGTCACCGGCTCGGGCTCGCCGGGCAGCTGGACCTCGAGGTCCTCGGCGCCCGCGGCCAGCGTCCCGTAGTTCAGGTCTTCGCCGGCTGCCTCGAGCAGGGCGCGCACCACGGCCATGTTGTTGCAGGCGTTGAAGGCCGACACCCAGGTCTCAGGATCGCCGTCACCGGCCGCGGCCGGGTCGTCGACCCGCCCGCCGGCGTCCTCGATCACGCCGATGCACTCCTGCATGGCGTCGAGCTCGTAGATGTTCTCGGACCCGCCGTACAGGTTGGCCGCCACTGCGTCGTCCAGCACGGACAGGTCGCGGCCCCCGGCGTCCATGGCGTAGGCGAGGACGGCGTTGGCGTCGGGGAAGAGCACTTGGGGCCGGTAGTCGATGGCCTCGGTGCCGGTGGCCCACGGCAGGGCGGCGGTCCCGATGGCCAGGACCTCGTCCACCCCGGCGGCCTCGAACCGCTCGGCGATCACCTGGGTCGCGGCGTTGCCGGCGTTGACGTCGTCGGGCGGGGTGTCCAGCACGGCCGTCTCGGCCACCTCGACGCCGAGCTCCTCCAGGAGGGGCAGCACGACGTCGTTCATCTGCACCTCCTCGGAGGGGCGGGCGTAGACGGCGAGGGTGCCGTCGAAGTCGCCGGCCTCGTCCATGGCCCGGATGGCCTCCGTCTGGAGGTCGAGGCTGATGTCGGTCGAGAACCACGGGGCCCCGGCCCGATCCAACCGCTCGGGGGTCATCGTCCCGCCGACGATGGCGGTCTCGTGGGTCTCGAGGTAGCAGAGCGGCGAGTCCTCGATGAAGAAGCCGGTCGCCAGGAAGGCATCGGTGTCCTCGGTCAGCTCCAGGCAGGCGGCGTCGGCCCCCGCCGTGCCCACGGGGTTCACGGGGGCGAACACGGCCTCGATCTGTCGCCCGTGGATGCCGCCGTCGGCGTTGATGGCGTCGATCAGCGCCTGATACGCCAACTCGTAGTCCCCGTGGTCGAGGCTGACGATGTCGGCGATCGACTCGAGGTCGACGTAGGTGACGCCGATCGTGACCGACTCGTCGGTCACCCCGGGTGCCGGCCCCGTGGGCACGGCGATGGACCCGGCCGATGCCTCCGACCCGGCGTTGTCCGAACCTGCGTCGTCGTCGCCGGCCGTGCAGCCGAGCAGCAACGCCCCGGCGGCGATGGTCGCGGTCAGCCTTGCCCCCACGGTTCCCCCCGATCCCCTCGGGCACCCTACGCGGGACCGAGCGGGTGGTCGTCCTCGCCCGCTCTGTTAGCGCTCACTTGACCGCAACCCCGGGGATTCCTATGCTCTGGAAAACGATGTTCTTGACGCTGAGAACCGCATTTCCTCGGCGTCCGGGGGGAGAAGCACCATGACCGGACCACGTCGGACCCTGGTGGCGATCGCGTTCGCCGCCGCCCTGCTGGTGGGCTGCACCGCCGGCGACGACGGCACGGCCGCCGAGGACACCTCGGCCGCCAACGAGACCTCGGCATCGGGCGGGTCCACGCCTCCGAGCGTGCCCACCGGCCCGGCCCCCGGCGTGACCGACGACTCGGTGAAGATCGGGGTCACCTTCGTCGACCTCGAGTCGCTCGGGGACGTGGTGACGATCTCCCACGGCGACTACGAGGCCGCCTTCCAGGCGATGTTCGACGCCATCAACGAGGAGGGGGGCGTCCACGGTCGCACGCTCGAGCCGGTCATCGTGCCCGTCAACCCGGTCGGGACGGAGGGCGCCGATGCAGCCTGCACGCAGCTCACCGAGGACGAAGAGGTGTTCCTCGTCACGGGCTTCTTCCTCGACGACGCCGTCCTGTGCCCGCTGGAGACCCACCAGACCGCCGTGGTCGGAGCCCTGCAGACGCCGGAACGGATGGCTCGCGCTCAGGCGCCGTGGTTCACGCCGGAGGGTTCCACCGACTTCCAGAACGACATCATCCAGGCGTTTGCCGACGAGGGCGAGTTCGACGGAACCGTGGGCGTGTTCGCCGCCGCGGGCCAGGAGGCGCAGCTCGACGAGGAGGTCCTGCCCCTGCTCGAGGAGCTCGGCGTCGAGGTGACGGAGTCGGCCGTGGTCGACGCCCCGCCGGAGGACATCGCCGCGACCAACGCCGCCACCGCCGTCATCGCCGAGCGCTTCGAGACCACCGGGGTGGACCAGGTGCTCGTCGTCGGGACGTCGGGCCTGACCTGGGCCAGCGGCACGGAGAGCCTGGACTACCGGCCCCAGCTCCTGCTCACCGACCCCAACTCGATCCTGGCGTACAGCAGCGACGCCGCCGGCCGGGACCTCTCGATCCTCGAAGAGGCCGTCGCCGGAAACCTCTACGGCGGTGCCCAGAACATCTACGACCTGCCCACCATGCAGGCCTGCAGGGAGCGGCTCGAGGCGCACGGCGGCGAGATGCCCTCCCCGGACACCATGACCAACGACGACGAGGACCTCTACAACGCCGGGTTCATCGCCTGCCGCAACATGGTCCTCGTGGCCGCCCTCTTGGAGGCGGCGGGGGAGGACCTCAACTACGGCTCGCTGGTCGCCGGGGCCGAGGGCCTCGAGGTCGACGTCCCCATCCAGCCCGACCCGATGACGTTCGGTTCGGGCGAGGCTGCCGACGGTGATCCCACGGCGTACCTGTACGACTGGGACCCTGACGAGACCGACTTCGTCGTCCGGGAGGACTGACCCATGACCACCGTGGACCGCCGCACCCGCTTCCTGGGCGACGACGTCGCCCTCGATCCGGACACGTTCCTGTCCGACCAGGTGCCGTCACTCGTGGACGCGAACGGCGCACTGGCCCGGGACGGGCTGGCTCGCCTGGGGCTCCCACCCCTCACCCTCGAGGTCGACGGGGAGCCGATCACGTTCGGGGTCGGCGAGGGCGATCGGCTCGAGGTCCGTCGGGGGGCGGGGGACGCGCTCGTCGTCGCCGTGGACCTCGACGCCTTCTCGGATCTGGTGCAGGACGTGGCCTCGTGCTTCGGGCTGGTGCTGCCGGGCCGGGCCGAGGTCCGTCGGGGCGACCAGGAAGACTTCGTCGCCTGGGAGCCGGTCCTGCGCTGCCTCCTCGACGGGCGGCCGGTGTACGAGCCGGGCTCGATCGAGTTCGTCGACCGCGATGGGGCGCCGCTGGCGCTGCCGCAGTCGTTCAGCCTCGACGACGATCCGGAGGACATCGGCCACTTCCTGGCCGAGGCAGGCTTCCTCCACCTGCAGGGCGTGTTCACCGAGGAGGAGATGGCGGCGGTGTCGGCCGAGCTCGACGAGGCCATTGCCGCCGCCGAGCCCGACGACGGCGCCTCGTGGTGGGCCCGGACCGAGGACGGCGAGCACTACCCGTCGCGGATCCTGGGGTTCAACCAGCGATCCGCCACACTCCGGGATGCGCTCCGCAGTGACCGGTTCCGGACGATCGGGACCTTCACCGACGACACCTTCGTCCAGCGGGACCCCGCCAGCGGCGATTCCGCCGAGGGCCTCCTGAAGAAGGTCGGGGTCATCGAGGGCATCTCGGACGTCAGCTGGCACAAGGACTGCTCGATGGGGGGCCACAGCCGTTCGTGCTGCGGCCTGATCACCGGCATCTCGATCACCGGCGCCGGACCGGAGAACGGCGAGCTCGGCGTGGTCCCCGGCTCCCACCGGGCCAACATCGCGCCGCTCGGGATCGAGGGTCTCGACCTGCCCCGGCTGCCGCTTCCGACGCAGACCGGCGACGTGACCGTCCACTGCTCGTGCACGCTGCACATGAGCCGGCCGCCCGTCTCGGCCGAGCGACGGGTCTCCTACACCGGCTTCGGGATGGCGCCCCGTCCCGGTGACCACAAGCCGGAGCTGTCTCCCGAGGAGATCCGCCGCCAGCGCGCGGTGCTCAACGACCACGTGCGCGGCGGCCAGCTCCAGTCGGCGGCCGGCGGGCGCACCGGGAGCTTCGAGCTCTGAGCCCTTCGATCACGCGGCTCGCCGCCGAGCACGGCGAGTCGTTCGGCATCGGCACACCAGCGCCCCGCCTGTCCTGGGTGGTCGAGGCGCCCCCCGGCTGGGAGCAGGCCGGCGCCGAGGTCGAGGTCGACGGTGACGTCCACGCGGTCGAGGGCGACAGCTCGGTGCTGGTGGCGTGGCCGGCTGCCCCCCTCGACTCCCGCGACGAGGCCACGGTGCGGGTGCGGGTCCACGGTGCTGACGGCGAGCACTCGCCGTGGAGCGCCCCCCTCACGGTCGAGGCCGGGTTGCTCGATCCCGGCGAGTGGACCGCTCGGTTCGTCACGGCCGAGGTGCCGCTCGAGGCGACCGCACTGGTTCGCCGGTCGTTCACCGTGCCCGGGCCCGTCGAGCGGGCCCGCCTGTACGTGACCGCCCTGGGCGTCTTCGAGGCCGAGCTGAACGGGACGGTCGTCGGCGATCACGTCCTCGACCCGGGCTGGACCAGCTACGCGCACCGCCTCCGCTACCGGACCTTCGACGTCACCGACCTCGTGGTCGAGGGGGACAACGCCCTCGGGGCCACGGTGGCCGACGGCTGGTACCGGGGGCGCCTGATCTTCGGCGGTGGCCGCCCGGCCATCTGGGGCGACCGCATCGGCCTGCTCGCCCAGCTGGAGGTGACCACGTCCGACGGCGAGGTGCACCGGATCGTCACCGACGACACGTGGAAGTGGCAGCGCGGACCGACGACCCGGACCAGCATCTACGACGGCGAGGACCACGACGCCCGGAAGCTCGTCGACGGCTGGTCCACGCCCGGCTTCGACGACACCTGGTGGTCGCCGGTGACGCTCCTGGAGCGTGACCTGACGACGCTGGTCGCCCCCACCGGCCCGCCGGTGCGGGTCACCGAGACGCTCGACGCCGTCGCCGTGACCACGTCACCGTCGGGTCGGACGATCGTGGACTTCGGGCAGAACCTCGTCGGACGCCTGCGGCTGGAGGCCGACGGCCCGCTCGGCGCCGAGGTGGTGCTCCGCCACGCCGAGATCCTCGAGGACGGGGAGCTGTGCACCGAGCCCCTCCGGGTGGCCGACGCCCGGGACCGGTACATCGTCGACGGGACGGGGCGGCAGACATGGGCGCCCCGATTCACCTTCCACGGGTTCCGCTACGCCGAGGTCACCGGGGCCTACGAGCGGGTGACCGCCGAGGTGTGCCACTCCGACCTGCGCCGGACCGGCTGGTTCGAGTGCTCCGACGAACGGGTCAACCGGCTCCACGAGAACGCCGTGTGGAGCATGCGGGGCAACTTCCTCGACGTGCCCACGGACTGCCCGCAACGCGACGAGCGCATGGGCTGGACCGGCGACCTGACGGCCTTCGCCCCCACGGCCTGCTTCCTCTACGACGTCGCCGGCTTCCTGGGCTCCTGGCTGGCCGACCTCGCCGTCGAGCAGAGCGACGAGGGCGTGCCCCCGCTGGTCGTGCCCGACGTCCTCGGCTACGGCCTGCCCACGGCGGTGTGGGGCGACGCCGCCACCGAGGTGCCGTGGACGCTGTACGAGCGCTACGGGGATCTCGGCATCCTGGCGACGCAGTACCCGAGCATGCGCCGCTGGATCGAGGCGATCATCGCCCTGACCGAACCGGCGGGGCACTGGGCGGACCAGTTCCACCTCGGCGACTGGCTCGATCCCGCCGCCCCGCCCGACAATGCCGCCGCAGGTCGCACCGATGGGAACCTGGTGGCCAACGCCTGGTTCTGCCACACCGCCGGGCTGATGGTGGAGGTCGCCGACCTGTTGGGCGAGGACGCCGACGCCGCCCGCTACCGGGAGGTCGAGTCGACGGCCCGGGCCGACTTCGGCCAGCGCTATGTGACGCCCGACGGCACGATGACCTCGGACTCCCAGACCGCCTACGCCCTGGCCATCCGCTTCGGACTCGTCGAGGGCGAGCGACGGGAGGCGGCTGGGAAGCGCCTGATCGAGCTGGTCGAGGAGGAGGGCCACCGCATCGGCACGGGCTTCGCGGGCACACCGATCCTGTGCGACGCGCTCTGCGCCGTGGGCGGGGTGGACACCGCGTACCGCCTGCTTCTGCAGACCGAGTGCCCGTCGTGGCTGTACCCGGTGGCGCACGGGGCCACGACGATCTGGGAGCGGTGGGACGGCATCCGTCCCGACGGCACCCGCAACCCGGGTGAGATGAACTCGTTCAACCACTACGCCCTCGGGGCGGTGGCCGACTGGCTGCACCGCTCGGTGGCTGGGCTGGCGCCCGCCGAGCCCGGGTACCGACGGCTGCGGGTGCGACCCCTGCCTGGCCCCGGCCTCGACCATGCCACCGCCCGCCACGACACGCCCTACGGCCCAGCCGAGGTGGGGTGGCGCCGCGACGGCGACGAGGTCGTCGTCCACGCCGTCGTGCCGACTGGGGGAACGGCGACCGTCGAGCTGCCCGACGGCCGCCCGAAGTTCGAGGTGGCGTCCGGCAGCCATGAGTGGAGGACCTGACCGGCTGTCACGTTCTGAGGCCGCGCGGTGTCTTCATGTCCCCCGATGACAGGAGACGACCGCATGTCCAGCACGACACGGATCCCCAAGGCGGAGCTGACCGGGCTCTACGGGTACGTGGTGAAGCGCTTCAGCCACAAGATGTTCGGCGAGGTCCCCGAACCGGCCGAGGTGATGTGGCACAACCGGGCGGTGCTCACCGACTCGATGAAGTTCGGCCAGAAGGTGCAGAAGTGGGACCAACTCGACGCCGACCTGCAGACCTACGCCCACATGGCGGTGGCCGCGCTGATCGGCTGCTCGTGGTGCCTCGACTTCAACTACTTCAGCGCCCACAACGAGGGCCTCGACGAGGTCAAGGCCAGCGAGGTGCCCCGCTGGCGTGACTCCGACGTGTTCACGCCGCTCGAGCGCGACGTCCTGGAGTACGCAGAGGCCATGAGCGTGACGCCGCCGGAGGTCACCGACGAGCTGGCCGCCCGGCTGCTCGACCAGCTGGGTGCGCCCGCGATGGTGGAGCTCACCGCCCTGGTCGGGTTCGCCAACATGAGCACGAGGGGCAACACCGCGCTGGGGATCGAGAGCCAGGAGTTCTCGAAGGTTTGCGCCCTGCCACTGGCCCGGCCGACGGCGGGGTACGTGACGTCGGCATGAGCGACGACGCGTTCGCCCGCCACCGCAGCCTGCTGTTCACCGTCGCCTACGAGATGCTCGGCTCGGCCGCCGACGCCGAGGACGTCGTCCAGGAGACCTGGCTGCGGTGGGCGGGCGTCGACCACGAGGAGGTGCGCGATCACCGCGCCTACCTGGTGCGCATCGTCACCCGCCAGGCGCTGAACCGGCTGCGGTCGCTGTCGCGCCGGCGCGAGGACTACGTCGGCGAGTGGCTCCCGGAGCCGGTCCTGACCGGGCCCGACGTCGCCGCCGACGTCGAGCTGGCCGAGAGCGTGTCGATCGCGATGCTCACCGTGCTCGAGACCCTCGGCCCGGCGGAGCGCGCCGTGTTCGTGCTCCACGAGGTGTTCGACACCCCCTACGACGAGATCGCCGAGGCCGTCGGCAAGTCGACCCCCGCCGTACGCCAGATCGCCCACCGGGCCCGCGAGCACGTCGCCGCCCGGAGCCCACGGATGGCGGTCAGCACCACCGAGCAGCAGGAGGTGGTGGATCGGTTCCTCGCCGCCGTCCGCGACGGTGACCTCCAGGGCCTCCTCGACGTGCTGGCGCCCGATGTCGTCATCGTGGCCGACGGTGGTGGTCTGGTCGCCGCCGCCCGCCGCCCCGTCGAGGGCGCAGAACGAGTGGCCCGCTTCCTGCTCGGCGCGGCCGGCCTCGAGGACTTCCAGGCGACGTCGGTCTCGCTCAACGGCGCACCCGGGGCTCGGATCGACATCGGCGGCGAGCTCGACACCGCCGTGGGCATCACCGTCGCGGAGGGCCGCGTCACCCGCATCTACGCCATCCGCAACCCGCACAAGCTGGCCGGGCTCGACGGTGTCGCCGCGCTCACCCGGTCCTGATGCCCGCTCCCTGACCCGAAGCTACGGGTGCTCGAAGTTGGGTGCGCCGTCCACGGTGAAACCGAGCTCGTCGACGTAGCACCACCACCAGTCCTCGCCCGGCTCGTAGGACTCGACGAGCGGATGACCGCTGGCGCCGGCGTGGGCGTGGGCGTGCCGGTTCGGCGAGCTGTCGCAGCAACCGACGTGGCCGCAGGACATGCAGACGCGCAGGTGCACCCACCGCCCGCCGATGCGGAGGCAGTCCTCGCACCCCTCGGAGCTGGGCGTCACGTCCCGGACCAGTCCGAGGTGGGTGCACGAGGGGCTGTCGGCGGCCATGGACGAGGCATACCACGCCGGACGGTCGGGTCGCCGTCCGCGACCCCGCCAAGTGGTCCTGGGTCACGCCTCGCTGAGGGTCGCGCGGGCGCAGGTCGGGGAGCAGACCAGGGCGTTCGACGGGTGCGACGTGCAGAGAGGACGGTCGAGTCTGGTGGCACCACCGACAAGGAGAACGTCATGAGCACCACCGTCGACACCGCGACCGAGATCCGGTCGTTCCAGATCGAGATCCCCGAGGAGAAGATCGACGACCTGCGCCGGCGCATCGCGACGACGCGCTGGCCGACCGGGGAGCTCGTCGCCGACCGATCCCAGGGCGTGCAGCTGGCGACGATGCAGGCGCTCGCCGGCTACTGGACGGACGAGTACGACTGGCGCAGGTGCGAGGCAAGACTCAACGTGCTTCCGCAGTTCACCACCGAGATCGACGGGGTCGAGATCCACTTCATCCACGTCAGGTCGCAGCATGAGAACGCGATGCCGCTGATCATGACGCATGGCTGGCCCGGCTCGGTCGTCGAGCTGCTCGACACCGTCGGCCCGCTGACCGACCCGACCGCTCACGGTGGCAGCCCCGAGGATGCCTTCCACCTCGTGCTGCCGTCCCTGCCCGGTTACGGGTTCTCGAGCGAGCCGACCGAGCTCGGCTGGGACGCCGCCCGCACCGGACGCGCGTGGGCCGAGCTGATGCACCGCCTCGGCTACACCCGCTACGTCGCTCAGGGCGGCGACGTGGGTGCCCTCGTCACGGACCTGATGGGCCGCCAGGGGGTCGAGGGTCTGGCCGGCTACCACCTGAACCTGCTCACGGCGGTGCTCGCAGTCGGCGATCACCTGCCCAAGGAATCCGAACAGGAACGCGCCGCCCACGAGGCGGTCGCCACGTTCAAGCAGGACGGCTTCGCCTACTTCCTGGAGATGGCGACGCGGCCGCAGACGATCGGCTACGCCCTGCTGGATTCACCCGTCGCGATGGCGGCCTGGTTGCTCGACCACGACACGGACAGCTACTACAAGATCTCCAGCGCGTTCGTCGACGGCGAGCCCGTGGGCAACCTCACCCGGGAGAACATCGTCGACAACATCACGCTGTACTGGCTGACCGGCACCGCGGTGTCGGCAGCCCGGTCCTACTGGGAGGACGCACGAGCGCTGGCCGCCGCGCTCGCGAGCGGCCAGCCTCCTCCGCCGGTCTCGGTGCCGGTCGGCTTCACGACGTTCCCCGGCGAGATCTGGGCGACGCCTCGCAGCTGGGCCGAGGCGGTCTACCCCGACCTCGCCTACTTCAACGAGGTCGACCGGGGCGGCCACTTCGCCGCCTGGGAGGAGCCGGAGCTCTTCACCACCGAGGTGCGGGCTGCCTTCAGCTCACTGCGCTCGTGAGCTGACCCGATCTCCCGCTCCGCGAGGGGTGTGGAGGCGGCCTGTGGGTGGCCCCGATCGGCCACCCACAGGCCGCCATCGGCGCGCTAGAACTGGTGGCAGAGCCGAGTACCGCCGACGGCGCTCCGCGTGCGTGCTGGACCCCCGGTCATCCCGCACCAGGGGGGACCAGGGCATGGCCTAGGGACTCGACGGGCGCGAGCGACGCCGGTGTCGGGGGAGGGTCGACCTAGGACACGAGCAGGGGGTCGTCATGACCACGAGCACGCTGGCTGTTGGCGAGACCGCGTTGAGTGCTTCGCTCGACGAGGAGCTGGAGCGGTGGGATCGCCGGGTCGGGGGTGCGGACGCACCGCCGGAGCTCGGGCTGGTCGAGCCGCTCACGGTGGCGGCGGTCGCCGAGACCGCGGAAGCGGTGATCGAGGGCCTCGACGCTCCCCGCGTCGCCGCCCCGTGCATCGAGGGCGCTGTCGACGGCGCCGGCGTGCCCGATGACCCACCGATCTCGGTCGACGAGTACGCCAAGGCGGTCCTCTACAACGGGATCGGCCACTACCAGGCTGCGCGGGCCGCCGCCGAACGGGCCTGCGAGCGAGACGACTTCGTCCTGCTCGAAGGAGCGCTGGGCGAGCTCGTGGAGGCGAGCGTCCGCACGGACCGCCGCCGAGGTGCCACCGTGGCCTTGCGCAGGCTGGAGGCGCTCGCCGGGGTCAGCGGCTCGGCGTGGGCGCGGGGGGTGGCGGCCTGTTCGCGAGCCCTGCTCAGCGACGACGAGCTCGCCGAGCGCTGTTACCTCGAGGCGATCGCCCTGCTGGGTCGTGGTCCCGCCCGCGTGGCCTTGGGTCGGGTACGGCTGCTGTACGGCGAGTGGCTGCGTCGCCAGGGCCGGCGCGTCGATGCCCGGGAACAACTGACCCTCGCTCAGCGCACGTTCAGCGAGGTCGGCCTGGTCGGCTTCGAGGAGCGTGCTCGCCGTGAGCTGCTCGCCACCGGCCGCACCGCCCGCAAACGCACCGACGAGACGCGCCTCGACCTCACCCCGCAGGAGGCGCAGATCGCGCAGCTCGCGGCGGAGGGCGCCACGAACCCGGAGATCGGCGAACGGCTCTTCCTCAGTCCCCGCACCGTCGAATGGCACCTCCGAAAGGTCTTCAACAAGCTCGGCGTGAGGTCTCGCCGTGAGCTCAGGCGCACACCCGTCGCGCCCCTGTCCGCCTCGGCCTGACCCCCGCTGAGCTGCCTTCGGTCAGGTCATCCGCCGGTGGGTCCGAAGCGTTCGGTCCGGACGTCCGTCGGCTGGTGCCCCAGGCCGACGAGGGCGGCAGCGACGCTCTCCACGAAGGTCGTCGGGCCGCAGACGTAGCAGCGCGGGCCGGGCGCTCGGCGGCCATCCGACCTCGGCCAGCAGTGGAGCGCCGACTCGTCCATGGCGGCGACGGCCGCCGTCCGTGTCTGCCTCTCGAGTGAGGGTGACGGTGACGTGTCGCCCGTCGCCGGCGAGGGCGTCGAGCTCGTCGCGGTAGAGGACGTCGGCTTCGGTCCGCGCGGAGTACAGCAGGTGCATCGGGCCCTGGTGATCGATGGCGGCGTGGTGCCGGAGCATCGCCATGAGAGGGACCACACCGGATCCGCCTGCGACGAGCAGGGTCGGGCCGTCGTCGGTCGGGTCCCAGACGAAGTACCCACCGATCGGGCCGCGGAGCTCGAGCTGGTCGCCGACGTCGAGCACGGTCGTGAGGTACGGCGACACCTCGCCGTCGTCGAGGCGCACGACGGTGAGCTCCAGGACGTCGCCGGCCGGTCGAGAGGCGATCGAGTAGCTCCGCTGGGCCGAGTACCCGTCCTCGGCCGTCAGGCGGACGTCGACATGCTGGCCGGCCCGGTGCCCCGGCCACTCTTCAGCATCGAGGCGGAGTGTCGTGGCCCGGATCGTCTCAGGCGTGGTCTCGCGGACCGTCGTCACCTGCCACTGCATCAGTCGCCCCAGTACCGCTGCTCACGCCACGGGTCGCCGTGGTTGTGGTAGCCGAGGGTCTCCCAGAAGCCTGGCTCGTCCTCGTCGAGGAGCTGCAGGCCGCGGACCCACTTCGCGCTCTTCCACAGGTAGAGGTGCGGGACGAGCAGTCGGGCGGGGCCACCGTGCTCGGGATCGAGCGGGCTCCCCTCGTAGTCGTAGGCGATCCAGGCCTTCCCGTCGACCAGGTCGGCGAGGGCGACGTTGGTCGTGTACCCGCCGTCGCAGTAGGCGACGGCGTACTCCCCGGCGATGTCGAGCTCCTCGAGCAACGTGTCGATCGAGACGCCGCGTCCACCGCGTGCCCAGCTTCGACCACTTCGTCACGCAGTGGATGTCGACCACGATGTCCTCCGACGGCAGTCGACGGAGCTCGTCCCAGGTCCAGTGAGCCCTCGTGCCGGCGGGCTCGTCGAGGATGGTGAAGTCCCACTCGTCGATGGGCACCGACGGGGTCGGGCCGGCGGTGAGCACCGGGAAGTCGTCGACGAGGTACTGGCCCGGCGGGATGAGCCCGGCTCCCGGCTGACGGGGGCGGCCCTGGAAGCCGCGGTTCACGACCTTCGTGGCCATCACGGTCTCCTTCCACGTCGGGTCGGGCGAGGTCGGCCTCTGATCGACGCCGACTCGTCGACCTTCGCGCCACGCGTTCCCCTTCGCCCCAGGGGCGTTCCCTGGTCGCCTCGCGACCTGACTGGGGAGTCCTACGGGTGCGATGCCGGGCACACGGTGCGACGTTGTCGTCATGAGGATCCTGGTGATCGGTGAAAGCGGGCTCATCGGCTCGAAGCTCGTCGCGATGCTCCGAGATCGTGACGTCGACGTCGTGGGCGCGTCGCTCGACACGGGCGTCAACACGCTGACCGGCCACGGCCTCGCCGCCGCGCTCGACGGCGCTTCAGTGGTCGTCGACGTGTCGAACTCCCCCTCGCTCGAGGGCGAGGCGGCGATGGACTTCTTCGAGAGGTCCACCACCAACCTCCTCGACGCCGAGACGCCCGCGGGCGTCGGACATCACGTGGTGCTCTCCGTCGTCGGCACCGAGGGTCTCGTCGGCAGCGGGTACTTCCGCGGCAAGCTCGCCCAGGAGCGCCTGGTCGCAGCCTCGTCGATTCCGTACTCGATCGTGCACGCCACCCAGTTCTTCGAGTTCCTCCGCGGCATCGCCGACGGGGCCACCGAAGGCGGCACGGTGCGCCTGCCGCCCGTCCTGGTCCGACCCATGGCGGCCGATGACGCGGCCGCCGCCGTCTGCGACACGGCCGTGGGCGAGCCCGTCAACGGCGTCGTCGAGTTCGCCGGACCGGAGCAGTTCCGGCTCGACCAGGTCGTGCAGCAGCGCCTCCGTGCCGGCGATGATGCTCGCGAGGTCGTCGCCGACCCGCAGGCGCGCTACTTCGGGGCGGAGGTGCACGAGCAAAGCCTCGTCCCCGGCGACGATGCGACCCTCGCGGCGACGCGGCTCGAGGACTGGCTCCGTCACAACGCCGTGCCGACGCCGAGCTGACACGAGATGAGCAACGTCCTCGACGGCAACGCCGCTGCGGGTGCTCTCAGCGAGGTCTTCACAACTGATGCGACGGCTGCCGTCACCACCTGTGTGACCTGCGGCGACCAGCGACCGGTGGGTGAGCTGCGGGCGTTCCTCGGCGGCCCCGGCATGGTGCTGCGATGCGCGACCTGTGACGCGGTCCAGATCCGGGTCGCCACCGCTGGCCGCCGAATGTGGCTCGATCTCCAGGGCGTACGCGTCCTCCAGTTCTCGCGCGAGCCTTGACGGGCTCGTCCCAACGGAAAGGAACACCACGTGTCGAACGAGACGGAGAGCGAGACCGCGATCCTCGCCGGAGGCTGCTTCTGGGGCATGCAGGACCTCGTCCGGAAGCTGCCGGGCGTGATCTCGACGAGGGTCGGGTACAGCGGCGGAGACATTCCCAACGCCACCTACCGCAACCACGGGGATCATGCCGAAGCCCTCGAGGTCATCTTCGACCCCGACCTGCTGCCGTTCCGCGACCTGCTGGAGTTCTTCTTCCAGGTCCACGATCCGACGACCAGGGACCGGCAGGGCAACGACATCGGCACGAGCTACCGATCGGCGATCTTCACCACCAGCGACGAGCAGCGCGCCGTCGCCGAAGACACCATCGCCGACGTGGATGCGTCCGGCCTCTGGCCGGGCGCCGTGGTCACCGAGGTGACGCCCGCCGGCCCCTTCTGGGAAGCCGAGCCGGAGCACCAGGACTACCTCGAGCACTACCCCGGGGGCTACACGTGCCACTTCGTACGGCCGGACTGGAAGCTGCCCCACCGGGCTGAAGCACCCGTCGACTGACCGCCACGGGCGCCGGGGAACCAGTGCCTTCGACCGGCGCGATGGGCGGCCGGGTGGAGGCTGAATGGACTCACCGCATCCACCGCGAGGAGACCCCGTGACCCAGGTCGAGACCACCCATCACCGCACCGACATCCGTCCCTTCCAGATCGACATCCAAGTCGAGGAGCTCACCGAGCTCCGTCGTCGGATCCTCGAGACGCGTTGGCCCGACCAGGAGACCGTCCTCGACGATTCGCAGGGCGTGCAGCTCGCCACGATCCAGGAGCTCGCTCGCCACTGGGCATCCGAGCACGACTGGCGTAGGTGCGAGGCGAACCTGAACGAGCTCCCGCAGTTCCTGACCGAGATCGATGGGCTCGACATCCACTTCATCCACGTTCGCTCGGTGCACGACGATGCGATGCCGCTCATCGTCACGCACGGCTGGCCCGGTTCGATCATCGAGCAGCTGAAGATCATCGACCCGCTGGTCGATCCGACGGCCTACGGCGCGAGCGCCTCTGACGCGTTCCACGTCGTGATCCCGTCGATGCCCGGCTACGGGTTCTCCGGCAAGCCGACCTCCACCGGTTGGGGCCCCGAGCGCATGGCCGGCGCGTGGGCGCAGCTGATGGAGCGCCTCGGCTACACCCGCTACGTCGCCCAAGGCGGCGACTGGGGTGCCTTTGTCGTCGACCAGATGGGCCTGCAGGCACCTGCGGGGTTGCTCGCCATCCACACGAACATGCCCGCCACCGTCCCCGCGGACGTCGACGCCGCGCTCCTGGCCGGCGAACCCCCGCCCCCGGACCTGTCCGCGAATGAGCGGCGCGCCTTCGAGCAGCTCGAGAGGACGTTCAAGCAGGTCGACTACGCCAAGTACATGGCGGCGCGTCCGCAGACCTTGTACGGCATCGCCGACTCTCCCGTCGGCCTGGCGGCGTGGCTCCTCGACCACAACGACGCCGATGGCCAGCCGGCGGCCGCGGTCGCATCGGCCCTCCAGCGGACCACGAGCGCGACGGGGGAACTGACGCGCGACGAGATCCTCGACAACATCACGCTCTACTGGCTGACGAACACGGGCGTCTCCGCATCGCGCCTCTACTGGGAGTACCAAGGCGGCTTCTTCAATGCCAAGGGCGTGGCGATCCCGGTCGCCGTCAGCGTGTTCCCCGGTGAGCAGTACCAGGCGCCGCGGACCTGGACCGAAGACGCCTACCCCAACCTCATCTACTTCAACGAGGTCGACGCGGGTGGTCACTTCGCCGCGTGGGAGCAGCCGCTGCTCTTCGCCGCGGAGCTCCGTGCCGCGTTCAGCTCGCTCCGCTGAGGCCGTCGAAAGGGGACCATGATGAGTTCCAGCAATCTGCTCGTCCCGGAGGGCCTGCCGACGTTCGGCGGCGCGACCGCGTGGCTGAACTCCGAGCCACTCAGCCCCGCAGAGCTCCGGGGTCACGTCGTCCTCGTGGACTTCTGGACCCTGACCTGCATCAACTGGCTGCGCACCGCGGCCCACGTGAAGGCGTGGTCGAAGGCGTATCGCGACGACGGGCTCATCGTGATCGGTGTGCACACCCCGGAGTTCTCGTTCGAGCACGACGTCGGTCTCGTGCGGGCGGCGACGGCGGAGCGGGGGATCGACCACCCGGTGGTGGTCGACAACGACTACGCCGTCTGGTCCGCCTTCGACAACAGCTGGTGGCCGGCGCGCTACACCGCCGACCGGGACGGCGAGCTGCGCGACCGCCAGATCGGTGAGGGCAGCTACGAGCGCTCGGAGCTGGTGCTCCAGCGCCTGCTCGGCGTGGATCGGGACCTCGTTCCCGTGGAGAAGGTCGGCGTGGAGGCAGAGGCCGACTGGCAGCACCTGCGGACGGCCGAGACGTACCTCGGCCACGGGCGAGGCGAGCGCTTCTCGTCCGCCGGCGGTGCCGTCGTCGACGAGCCCCACGAGTACGAGCTGCCCGGACGGCTGCGCACCGGTCACTGGGCGCTCGCCGGCGAGTGGACGATCGGGCAGGAGCGCGTCGCGCTGGACCACGGCGGGGGGAGCATCGCCTTCCGGTTCCAGGCCCGCGATGCCCACGCCGTGCTCTCGCAGGAGACCAGCGCTCCGATCGCCTTCCGCGTCCTGCTGGACGGTGAGGCGCCGGGCCCGGACCACGGGCTGGATGTCGACGCCGACGGGAACGGGCTGCTGCAGGCGGGGCGCATGTATCAGCTGGTGCGCCAGGACGGCGACGTCCGCAAGCGCACGCTTCAGATCACGTTCGCGGCGCCCGGCGCGGAGGCGTACTCGTTCACCTTCGGGTGACCGGTCGACCGAACCGAGCCTCCGAAGTAGCGTCGGACCGATCGACGGTCGTCTCCCCCCAGGAACGACCCCACCAACTGAGCTCGTCGGGCGGTCGAAGGAGTGCCGGTCGCTCGAGACGGTGCTCGACGAGCTACGGACCGGGAAGGGTCAGGCGCTTGCCCTGCGAGGGCAGGCGGGCATTGGCAAGACCGCGCTCCTGGAGCACCTGGTGGACGCCGCCTCCGGCTTCACCGTGGCTCGTGCCGCGGGGGTGGAGTCGGAGATGGAGCTGCCGTTCGCCGCGCTCCACCAACTGTGCGCACCGATGCTCCACCACATCGACGAGCTGTCGGAGCCGCAGCGCGACGCGGCCAACACGGCCTTCGGCCTGACGGTCGGCGCGTTCCCGAACGGGCTCCTGATCGGGCTGGCGGTCCTGAACCTGCTGTCGGCCGTGGCGGACGACCGTCCCCTGTTGTGCGTCGTCGATGACGCCCAGTGGCTCGACCGTGAGTCGGCGCAGGCGTTGACCTTCGTCGGCCGCCGGCTCCTGGCTGACCCGATCGGCCTCGTCTTCGCCACCCGCGAGCCGGAGCTCGACCTCGGCGGGTGCCCGGAGCTCGTCCTGGACCGGCTCGAGGACGCCGACGCCCGAGTGCTGCTCGACGCGGTGCTGCACGTCCGCCTGGACGAGCGGGTGCGCGACCGCATCGTGGCGGAGACGCACGGCAACCCGCTGGCGATCGTCGAGTGGACCAAGGGCCTGACGCCCGCCGAGCTGGCGGGCGGGTTCGGGATGCCGGCACACCAGGAGATGATGGGACAGCTCGAAGAGCGCTTCCGACGCCGCTTCCTGGATCTCCCGCCCCCGTCCCAGCACTTCCTGACGGTGGCCGCGGCCGAGCCGACGGGCGACCCGGTGATCGTGTGGCGGGCGGCCTCCGGGCTCGGGGTGGACCCCCGGGACGCCGCCCCGGCGGTCGACGCCGGGCTCGTGGAGCTCGGCGTGCGCCTGTCGTTCCGTCATCCACTGGTCCGGTCCGCGGTCTACGGGGCCACGCCCCTCGAGGACCGGCAGGAGGTGCATCGGCACCTCGCGGAGGCGACCGACCCGGAGCGCGACCCCGATCGGCGAGCGTGGCACCAAGCCCTCGGCTCACCGGGCCCCGACGACGAGATCGCCGAGTCGCTGGCAGGGTCGGCTCGTCGGGCTCGGGCCCGAGGGGGGTTCGCCGCGGCCGCCGCGCTGCTCGAACGATCTGCCGCGCTGTCCCTCGACCGACGTCAGCGTGGGAAGCGCCTCCTCAGCGCGGCGTCGGCTTCGCTCGACGCTGGGTCGTTCGACGACGCGGCCACCCTCCTCGCCGCGGCGGAGGCCGCACCCCTCGACGACAGGGGTCGCGCCCGGCTGGACCTGCTCCGCGCTCGCCATGCCGCCATCGGCGGGGACATGCGGGACGCGCCGGGTCTGTCGATGCGCGCCGCCGAGCGCCTGATCCCGGTCGACGAGGCCCTGGCTCGGCACACCTACGTCGCCGGGATCTCCTCGGCCGTGACCGCCGGAGTCTTCGCCACGGACGTGACGATGCGCGACATCGCCCTCGCCGCCCGAGAGTGCCCCGTGCCCGACGAGAAGACCCGGAACGACTGGCTCCTCGTCGGGTTGGCGGAACTCTCACTCCAGGGTCCGGCTGCGGCGGCGCCAGCGCTCAAGCGGGTGGTGGAGCCCGGCGACGACGACCCGTCGCTCTTCGAAGCGTTCCAGTGGTCCGGCTTCCAGATCGCCGCCGCCTCGATCCTGTGGGACATCGAGGCCCTCGACCGGTTCGCCACCCGGCTCGTTGGCGTGACCCGCGAGATCGGCGCGTTGACGTTGCTCCCCTCGGGACTGCATTCCCAGGCCCAGGCGAACCTGCTGCAGGGCGACCTCGGGACCGCCGGCACACTGGTGGCCGAGTCCGTGGAGATCGTCCAGGCGACCGGCAGCAAGCTGCTCCCGTGGCCGGCGCCGAGCATCGTCGCCCTCGGGGGAAGGGCTGGGGCCGCGTCGGCGATCGACGCCCTCGCCGCGGAGGCCCGCGCCGCTCGCCACGGGTTCCTGCTGAACGCGAGCCACTGGGCGAGGGCGACACTGGCCAATGCGGAGGGTCGGTACGACGAGGCCCTCGCCGCCGCGACCGAAGGGTTCCAGGGGCGGATCGAGTGGTTCTCGCACCTCTGGTTCCATGAGCTCGTCGAGGCCGGCGCCCGCGCCGGCCGGCCGGAGGACCTCGACGAGGTCCTCGGACACCTGACCGAGTCCACGGAGGCGAGCGGCACCGACTGGGCCCTCGGCGTCCTGGCTCGATGTCGAGCACTCCTGGCCAGCGGTGCCACGGCGGAGCCGCTCTACGCCGAGGCGGTCGACCGGTTGGGCCGGACCACCATCCGTCCGGAGCTCGCCCGCGCCCACCTGCTCTACGGCGAGTGGCTCCGGCGCGAGAACCGACGGGTCGACGCCCGGGCGCAACTCACCATGGCCTTCGACCTGTTCGACGCGATGGAGATGGACGCCTTCGCCGAGCGGACACGCCACGAGCTGCTGGCAACCGGGGCGACCGTGCGGAAGCGGAACGCCGGCACGCTCGCCGAGCTCACGCCGCAGGAGGCGCACATCACGCGCCTCGCCGCCGACGGCCAGACGAACCCGGAGATCGGGGCGCAGCTGTTCATCAGCCCTCGCACCGTCGAGTGGCACCTCCGCAAGGTGTTCACCAAGCTCGACGTGAGCTCACGGAAGGAGCTCAGCGAGGCCCTGTCCGGGCGCCCCACCTAGGGCCCGCCCCTCAGTCGAAGGTGGCGGTGAGCCCCCCGTCGACCGGGATGGCCGCGCCGGTGATGAAGCTGGCCCGGTCAGACGTGAGGAAGGCGGCCAGCTCGGCCACCTCGTGAGGCTGCCCGCCGCGCTTGAGGGCGGTGCCCTTCACCAACCCCGGGAACTTCTCGGCCGCCCCCGGCCCGCCGGACATCTCGGTCTCGATGAAGCCCGGGCAGATGGCGTTGGCCCGGATGCCCTGCATCCCGTACTCCATGGCCGCCTGCTTGGTGATGGCGATCACCCCGTGCTTGGAGGCCGCGTAGACGCTGACGGGCAGGGGTGACGCGTTCAGCCCGCCGGTCGACGACCAGTTGGTGATGACGCCACCGCCGGTCGGCACCATGGCGTTGATGCCGTGCTTCGTCCCGAGGAGCACGCCGCGGAGGTTGACGTCCATCACGCGGTCGTACTCGTCCATGGTCACCTCGGCGAGCGGCTGGGCGCTGCCGACGCCGGCCACGTTCAGGACGGCGTCGACCTTCCCGAACGTCTCCAGCGCCGCGGCGAAGAGCGCCTCGACCTCGGCCTCGTCGCCCATGTTGCAGTGGAACGGGACCACCGCGTCGCCGAACTGCGCGGCCGTCTCCTCCTCGCGACCGGACACGTCGACGGCCAGGACCCTGGCGCCCTCCCGTACGAAGACCTCGGTCGACGCCCGGGCCATGCCGGAGCCGGCCCCGGTGATGACGGCGATCTTCCCGTCCAGTTCTCCCACGGTTCCCCCTCTGCCCGTCCGACGACGGGTGCTGTGCGGGTGCACAGCATAAGTTGACCGGCGTCCCGCGGCTCAGCTCAGGCCGAGGAGCTCGAACATGTTCCGCGAGGCGATGCGCTCGACAGCGCCGTCGTCCAGGTCGGCGAGCTGGTCGAGCCAGGCCAGCGGCTCGGCGAGGCCCTCGGCGTGGGGGTGGTCCGAACCGAAGCACACCCGGTCGGCGCCGATCAGGTCGATGAGATCCAGCAGGGCGTCCTCCCAGAAGGGGTTGACCCACACGTTGCGCTTGAAGGTCTCCACCGGGTCCTCGGGGAACTCCTTCGGCATCTTCTTGGAGGTCATGGCCAGGTTGTGGAGCAGGACCGGGACCCAGCCGCCGCCGTTCTCGACGCTGAGCAGCTTCACGTCGGGGAACCGGTGCAGCATCCCGTGGCAGATCGCCGAGGCGAAGGCGTCGTGGATGCTGCGACCGCCGTCGATCACCATCGGGAACGACTGCGGCTGGAAGGCGACGAACTCCCGGCTGACGCCCTGCCAGGTGTCGACGTACCGCTGGTAGCCGCTGTCCGAGGCGTGGAGGGCCACCACCACGCCCGACTCCTGGACCCGGGCCCAGAAGGGATCGAACTCGGGGAGGAACGGCGAGCGGGTGCCCCGGAGCCCGCTGACCGGGCCCGGTCGCATGAGCACCGCCCGGGCGCCACGGTCCAGGGCGAGGTCGAGCTCCCGGATCCCCTCCTCGACGATGCACGGGTTGACGATCGGCGTCGTGAAGATCCGACCCTCGTGGTCGAACCCCCACTGGTCGTGGAGCCACTCGTTGAAGGCCCGGATGGCGACGATCGTCAGGTCCGGGTCGTCGATCAGGCGCTCCTCGATCAGGCTGGCCAGCGTCGGGAACATCAGGCAGGCGGCGATGCCCTGCTCGTCGAGCAGCTCGAGTCGGGCGGCCGGCTCCCGGAAGCTCGCCGGGCACCGGATCGGCTCGCCGGTGAGCTCCCGCAGGGTCTTGCCCTCGGTGTTGTCGCCCGAGAAGAAGTCCATGTAGGCGCCCGGCCGAGCGATGACCTCGAACGTGGGGTTGGGGATGTACTCGGTCAGCTGGCCCCGCACCACCAGCTTCTTCCGGCCGTTGAGCTCGACGAACCGGAACAGGTTGCGGTGGGACTCCGGCAGGTGCCGGGTCAGCGCGTCCTCGGTCTCGTAGAGGTGGTTGTCGGCGTCGAACACGGGGAAGTCGAACGGGCGACCCATCCCCCGACCCTACCTCACAAAGCTCTAGAGGTTTGTGGCGATCACCCGGCCAGGAAGGGATGGATCCGGGTGAAGTCGGCGCCCGGTTCGGCCGTGGCGAACCGCTCCCAGAGCTCGGCGGTCAGGCCGCCGACCTCGGCCGGCGACGACTGGGCCGCGACGGCGTCGAGGTAGAGGTGCACGTCCTTCGCCATGAGCGTGTTGCTGAACCCGGAGGCATACCGACCGGTGAGCACGTGGTCGACGAACTTCTGGCTGCTGGCGGCGCTCTGCCCGCTCGAGGCGTTGAGGACCTCGAGCACCACTGCGGGATCGAGGCCCACCGAGGTCGTGAAGGCGACGGCCTCACTGGTCGCCGCCAGTGCGGTGGCGGACAGGAAGTTGTTGGCGAGCTTCACGGCCTGCGCCATGCCCGGTTCGTCACCCACCCGGAACCGACGGTCGCTGAGACCGGCGAGCACGGGCGCCACGGCATCGCAGGCCTCGGGCGACCCCGCCACCATGACGGTGAGCGTGCGCTCGCGGGCCCCGGCCACGCCGCCCGACACCGGGGCGTCCACGTGGGCGATCCCCGCCTCGGCCAGGACGCGGGTGATCGAGCGTGCCGCCGTGAGGCCGACCGTCGACGTGTCCACGACATGGGTGACGGTCCTGTCGGCCACGCCCACCAGGTCCCGGACGACGGCCTCCGACACCCGGCCGTCGGGCAGGCTGAGCACGACGACCGACACCCGACGGGCCAGGGCGGGGAGGTCGTCGACGAAGTCGGCGCCCTCGGGGCTGCGGTCGGGGCCGGCGACGTCGTGCGTCACCAGCGTGTGGCCGGCGGCCACGAGGTTGGCGGCGAGGACGCTCCCCATGTTCCCGAGGCCGACGAGGCCGACCTCGTCGCTCACGAGAGGCTCGGTGGCGTCCAGGCCGACAGTCTGTCGTTCTGGTGGCAGCCCTGTGTCGTGGACAACACGTCGCTGCCACCAGAACGGGATGGGCGCCGCCGCGAGCTGGGCGTCGGCCCGGCGCTAGGCGTCGGCCTTCCGGAGCTGGTCGGCCAGGGTGCCGTCGGCGCCGAAGAGCTCGGCTCGCCAGCGCTCGACGAGCTCGGTGGCGTCGAGGTCGTCGGGGTGGAAGCCGGGGCGGTTGTAGGCGCGGATCCGGCGGAGCACCGCGGGTCGCACGAAGGGCGAGCGCCGCAGCGCGGCGACGCTGCGCAGCACGCGCATCGGGTGCCTGCGGGTGGCGGGGTCCATCAGGATCGACACCGTGGTCGACGTGACCAGCACCAGGAGGAAGGCGACGGTGGTCAGGTCCATCATCAGGCGGCGCATCCGCTCGGTCCCGCCGACATCGCGGTAGACGTCGAAGGCCACCGCCTTGTGCTCGGACTCCTCGAGGGCGTGCCAGAGGAGGAGCGAACGCACCTCGGGCACGTCGAAGTAGGCGCGAGCGGACTCGTCGGCGAGCAGGACCTCGGCGAGGGTGGCCGTGTAGTGCTCCAGGGCGGCGGTGGCGGCCAGGTTCGACTTGGCGCTCCAGAGCCGCTCGCGGATGCGCAGGCTCTTGTCGACGAAGCGCTCCATGCCCTTGGTCGGATAGCCGAGGCTGGCCAGGCGGTCGTTGAAGGCCCGGTGCTCACGGCCGTGCATGGCCTCCTGGCCGATGAAGCCCTTCACGTGCCCCCGCAGGGTCGGGTCGTGGACCTCGTCACGGAAGGCGCGGACCGAGCGGACGAAGAACTCCTCACCGTCCGGGAACATCGCCGACAGCATCGCCACGACGTGGCTCATGGCCGGGTCCCCGGACACGAAGTGCCGGGGCAGGTCAGCGGGCGGCGGGTACTCGAAGTCGATGCGGCGGGTCTCGACGGCGGTGGTCATCAGCAGCTCCTGAGCGGGTCACCTGTCCAGACCCGTACCCGCACCGATCGTGTCGCAGTTCAGGCGGGGAGATCGCTGAGCAGGATGCCGTCGCCCTGGCCCTCGCTCTCCCCGTCGATCGACAACTGGAAGGCGAAGCGCTCGCCGTCGGGGGCGACCGCCGGGTTCGAGGCGTAGAAGGGGGCGTAGCGGTTGAAGGTCGTCAAGCGCTCCCACTCGCCGTCCTCCAGGCCGAGGCGCCAGATGTCGAGCGGGCCGGGGATGGCGGTGCTCTCCAGGTCCCGCTCGACGAACACGGTGGAACCCTCGGTGTCGACCCCCTCGGCCTCCTCGTAGGCCGAGCTGTTGGAGTAGTTGGTCAACGCCCCCGTGACCATGTCGAGGCCGAACACCTCGCCGCCCTGATAGCCGTAGGCGGTGAAGACGATCTCGTCGTCGTCCGGGGGCCGGAAGCCCTGGATCTCGAACACGGCCAAGGTCCCGAACCCATGGCGGTCGAGCACCTTGCGGGCGCCGACCACGGCGGGCACACCGCCGACGTCGCGCACCTCGCCGACCCAGATCTCCGAGATCCCGTTGGTCACGTTCTCCACGAGGTCCGGTGCGGTGTAGTCGACGGTGGACCGGTTCCAGGCGATGCGCATGGTCTCCCGGGAGGTCGCCATCCCCTCCCAGCAGGAGATCCCGAGCGGGACCGGCGGCCGGTCGAACGGCGCCTGGAGCACCGACAGGACCCCGGTGAAGCGCCCGGCCTCCGGGTGCTCGGCGTCGGGCTCGGGGCCGGAGGTGGGCCCGCAGAGCAGCAGGTCGCCGTTGCTGAGGTAGTACGCCCGCGAGAACGGCCGGTCCGACAAGTCCTCGGTGAGGTTCGTCGTCTCGCCGCTCGCCACGTCGACCGTCCAGACATGGCCCAGCGGCGAGCCGTCGAGGAAGACGATCGTGGACCCGTCCGGCGACCAGTCGGGTCGCTGCCCGAAGTCGGTCAGCGGGGTGACGCCCTCGGGCAGGTCGTCGAGCGGCGAGCCCAATCGGGTGCCGACCTCGGGGTCCTCGGGTTCGACCTCTTCGACCGGCCCGCTGGGCACCGACGACACCGGGGCCGGTTCGATCACCGCGACCGGGGCGACGGTCGTCGTGGTTGCCGGTGCGGCGGCCTCGCCCTCGCCGTCGTCGCCCGAGCAGGCGGCGAGGACGAGGAGGACGGCGATCACCCCGAACCCCCACCCCCGACGCACCGTCGCACGGTAGTCAGGGGCGGCATCCGGCCTCGACGAACGCGAGCAGGTCCTGGGCGAGCTGCACCTTGTTGGTGTCGGTGATGCCGTGCGGGGCGCCCGCGTAGACGATCAGCTGGGCGCCGTCGACCATCGCGGCCGACGCCTTGCCGCCGACCTCGAAGGGGACGACCTGGTCGTCACCGCCGTGGATCACCAGGGTGGGGACGTCGATCCTCGCCAGGTCGTCCCGGAAGTCGGTCTCGGAGAAGGCGGCGATGCACTCGTAGGCGTTGCGGTGCCCCGACTGCATCCCCTGCAGCCAGAAGGCGTCCCGGGTGCCCTGGTCGACGTCGGCGCCGGGGCGGTTGTGGCCGAAGAACGGCCCGTCGGCCAGCTCGCGGTAGAGCTGCGACCGATCGGCCAGGGACCCGGCCCGGATCTGGTCGAAGACGGCCAGGGGGATGCCGCCCGGGTTGTCCTCGCGCTGGACCATGAGCGGGGGAACGGCGGACACGAGAGCGACGCGGGCGATGCGCTCGGTGCCATGTCGCCCGATGAAGCGAGCCACCTCGCCGCCGCCGGTGGAGAAGCCGACCAGCGTGGCCTCACGCAGGTCCAGCGCCTCGATGACCGCGGCCAGGTCGTCGGCGTAGGTGTCCATCTCGTTGCCGTCCCACGTCTGGGTGGACCGACCGTGGCCGCGGCGGTCGTGGGCGACACACCGGCAGCCGTTCCTGGCCAGGTGCAGCATCTGGTAGTCCCAGCTGTCGGCGGTCAGTGGCCAGCCGTGGGCGAAGACCACCGGCGGCCCGTCGCCCCAGTCCTTGTAGAAGATGTCGGCGCCGTCGGGTCGGGTGACGAAGGGCATGGCGAGAGCATCCGCTCGCCCCCGTCCCGTCGCATCCCGGTGGACGCGTGGTCACCGAACGTCGGCAGATGTCCACGGACTACGCGTTGTGCGGGATGCGTCGCCGCCTGCAGGAGCGGAGCGTGGGGGCATGGAAACGCCACGGCCCGACACCATCGTCCTGATCCACGGCTTCTGGGTGACGCCCCGCAGCTGGGAGGAGTGGATCGACCACTACGAAGCGAAGGGCTTCAAGGTGCTCGCCCCCGCCTACCCCGGCTTCGAGGTCGAGGTGGAGGCCCTCAACGAGGACCCGACGCCGATCGTCGACCTGAGCATCCCGGCCGTCGTCGAGAAGCTGGAAGGCGTCATCGGCGCCCTCGACACGGCGCCGATCCTCATGGGGCACTCGGCGGGTGGCGCCATCACCCAGCTGATGCTGGACCGTGGGTACGGCGCCTCCGGCGTCGCCCTCAACTCGGCCCCGACGGAGGGCGTGAAGGTCCTGCCCCTGTCCCAGACCCGCTCGGTGTTCCCGGTCCTGAAGAACCCGGCCAACCACCACCGGGCCGTGGGCTTCACGTTCGAGCAGTGGAACTACGCCTTCACCAACACGTTCCCGGAGGACGAGGCGCGCCGGCTCTACGAGCGCTACGCCGTCCCGGCGTCGGGGCGGGTGCTGTTCGACAGCGTGCTGGCCAACTTCCAGCCCGGTCCCCAGGACATCTGGGTCGACTACGACAACGACGACCGGGCGCCCCTGCTGTTCGTCTCCGGGTCCGAGGACCACATCATGCCGCCGAGCGTCCAGCGGTCGAACGCCAAGCACTACAAGTCGAACACCATCACCGAGGTGATCGAGTACGACGGGAAGCCGCACCTGCTCCCCGCCGCCCCGGGTTGGGAGGAGATCGCCGACACCGTCCTCGACTGGGCGCTCGAGCACGCCGGTCTGACCGCCCCCGAGCGGGTGTGAGGTGGGGGCGGGACCGGCGCCGTCGGTGCGCCTGACCCACGTCGGCGGGCCCACCGTGCTCGCCGAGGTGGGCGGGGTCAGGATCCTCACGGACCCGACCTTCGATCCCCCCGGTCGGCGGTACAGCTTCGGGTGGGGGACCTCCTCCACGAAGCTCGCCGGTCCCGCCCTCGCCCCGTCGGACCTCGGTGCGATCGACGCCGTCCTGCTCACCCACGACCACCACGCCGACAACCTCGACGACAGTGGCCGCGAGCTGCTGCGGTCCGTGCCACTGGTGCTGACCACCGTTCCGGGCGCCGCCCGGCTCGGTGGCGGTGCCCACGGGCTGCGCCCGTGGGAGACGGCGGAGATCCCCGTTCCCGACGGGACGCCGCTGGTGGTCACGGCGACACCGTGTCGTCACGGCCCGCCGCTCTCCCGACCCGTCGCCGGCGCGGTGATCGGCTTCGCCGTCCAGCAGGGCGGCGGGTCGGCGCTGTGGTTCTCCGGTGACACGGTCCTCTACCGCGGCGTCCGCCAGGTCGCCCGCCGCATCGACGTCGACGTGGCCGTCGTCCACCTGGGCGCCGTCAAGTTCCCGGTGACCGGCCCGCTGCGGTACTCGATGACAGTCGACCAGGCCCTCGAGCTGTGCGACGAGCTCGACCCGAGGGTGGTCGTACCGGTTCACCACGACGGCTGGTCCCACTTCAGCGAGCAGACAGCGGCCGTCCGCCGTCGTCTGGAGCAGGCCCCGGACCCGGTCGCCGACCGGTTCCGGCTCCTGGAGCCGGGCGTGGCGACCGACCTGTCAGCCGCCCGGCTGTGAAAGGGCGTCGGGCAGGTCGCGCCGCGAGCTCACGCCGAGCTTCCGGAACACCTTGCGCAGGTGGTAGTCGACCGTCGCCGGGCTGATGAAGAGCTGGGCCGCGATCTCGCCGTTGGTGGCCCGCTGCGCGGCCAGCTCGGCGACCTTCGCCTCCTGAGGGGTGAGCTCGTTCGCCGTCTCCACGGTGCGGCGCCGGGCTCGCTCGCCGGTCGCCTCCAACTCGTGCCGGGCCCGTTCTGCGAAGCCCAGGGCCCCGATGTCGGTGAAGCGCTCGTGGGCGGCTCGCAGCTGCTCCCGGGCGTCCACCCGGCGTCGCCGTCGTCGCAGCCACTCCCCGTACAACAGCTCGGCCCGGGCCAGGTGCCCCGCAGCCGGCGTACCGGCCAAGAGGTCCAGGGCGTCCCGGTGCCGGTCCTCCGCGGCCTCGTCCTCCTCGACGAGCGCGCTCGCCCGGGCGGCCAGCCCGAGGGCCAGCGCCGTGCCACTGGCCTCCGCCCGCCGGCGACACCGGTCCAGCGCGTCGGTGGCCAGGCCGGGTTCGCCGCTGCGCACCGCCGCCTCGACGAGGTCGGGGAGGGCGACAGTGCTCAGGAAGTAGGAGTCCTCGTCGTCGACCCGCCGGGCCGATGCCAAGGCAGCGTCGTACTGGCTGCCGCCCAGTGCCATGACGGCCAGAGCGTGCTCGGTGTAGACGACGACACCGCCCTGACCCCGAGCGGCGGCGGCCTCGGCCACCCTCGACACCTCGGCGTGCGTCGCCTCCCCGTCACCGCGCCACGCGGTCGCGATCACCTCGCCGAGGCTCGTCGTGTCGCCGCGGGCCGCCATCAGCTCGCGGCTCTCGCTGAAGTGCGAACCGGCGGCGGCGAGGTCACCGGCGACCACGTCGCCCATGCCGAGGAAGTAGAGGCCACGGGTCAGCTCCCGCAGCGCCCCGGCGTCTCGGCTGCGCTGGACGAGCTGGCGGGCCAGCTGCCGCAGGACCTCGTTGTCGCCGAGGGCGCCTGCCGCCCAGCACCCGGAGCCCAGCCAGCGCAGCAGCTCGGCGCCCTGTTGGTGCTCGCCGGCGAGCGCGTCGACTGCCCGGCGCAGCAGTGGCGCCGCGGCGGCGTGTCCGTCGGTGAACAGGACCGTGAAGGCGTCGAGGAGCAGGTCGCCGCTGGTCGGAGGGGTGCCCTCGGGCAGGGGGACGGAGGCGGCTGCCCTGGCCACGTCGATCATGGCGGCGTTGCGGGCCGAGCGCCCGCCGAAGATGGCGGCCGAGGAGGCCTCCAGCAGCGTGTCCCGCGCCAACCGGGCGTCGAAGGGCTCCAGCGCCCGCGCCGCCCGCAGCAGGATCGACGGGGTCTCGGGGATCCGGCCTTCGGCCAGGCGGATCGCCCCCTCGAGACGGAGCACGTTGGCCTGGTGGCCGGCGTCGCCGAGGTTGACGGCCGCCTCGTCAAGGGTCGCGTGTGCCTCGGTCGGGTTGCCCGCGGCGAGGTACGCCTCGGCCGCCGCCAGCAGCCGGGGGCCGCGGCGCTCCGCCGTCGTGCTGAGCCGGCCGGCCCGTCGCAGGAGCCCGGCCGCGGCCGCGTAGCCGCCCCGGCGGCGGGTCTTCTCGGCGGCGTCCTCGATCTCGGCGGCGACCTCGTCGTCGGGCCCGGTGGCAGCCTCCGCGAGGTGCCACGCCCGGCACTCGGGGTCGACGGTCGGGTCGGCGACGGCCGCGAGCGCGGCGTGGATGCGGCGACGGCGATCGGTGGAGGCGCCACCGAGCACGGCCGAACGCACCAGGGGATGGCGGAAGCGGACCCGGGGCCGCATCGTCAGGAGCCCGACCGTCTCCGCCGGCTCCGCGACGTCGGGGTCGAGCCCGAGATGGGCGGCCGCAGCGGTCACGACGTCGGCGTCACCGGTCGGGTCGGCGGCGGCGAGCAGCACCAGGTCCTGGGCGTCCGGGGACAGCTCCCGCACCTGTCGCAGGAACCGGTCCTCCAGCTTCGGGCCCAGTGGCAGGGGCTGGGGGAGAAGCGCTGCTCCGGCCAACTGGCCCGGGGTGAGGTCATCGGCCAGCGAGACGAGGGCGAGCGGGTTGCCCATCGTCTCGCCGGCGAGGCGGCGGGCGACCGCGGGGTCGACGAACCCGTCGACCGCCCCCACCAGCAGGTCGACCGACGACGGCTCGTCGAGGCCGCCGAGGGTGACCGTCGGCAACCCCTCGAGCCGCGAGCGCTCACCGGAGAGCTCGCGCAGGGCGAAGAGGAGGACGACGCCCTCGGCCAGCAGGCGTCGGCCGACGAAGCCGAGCACCTCGAGGGACTCCTGGTCGATCCACTGAGCGTCGTCCACGACGCAGAGGAGTGGCCGCTCGGTCGCGGCATCAGCGAGGAGGGTCAGAGCGGCGAGCCCGACCAGGAAGGTGTCCGGCGGTGGCCCGCCCACGAGGCCGAAGGCGGCGCCCAGAGCGTCCCGCTGGGGCTCCGGCAGCCGGTCGCGGAGGTCGAGGAAGGGGAGGAGGAGCCGGTGGAGGGCGGCGTACGCCATGCGTGCCTCCGACCCGACCCCGGCCACCTCGGCCACCTGCAGGTCGACCGCGGTCCGTGCGGCGTGCTCCAGGAGGGCGGTCTTGCCGACGCCGGCCTCACCGGTGAGCACGACGACGCCGCTGACGCCACGCCGCGCCGACGCCATGAGGTGGTCGATCGCCGCCTGCTCGTCGGCACGGCCGACGAGCGTGGCCTCCCCTGCGTCGGGCACCGGCACTCCCTTCCTGTCGACGCAGTGAACCCCAGGACAGCTGACTCTGCAACTCAGAGTCAGATCGGGTAGGTTCGACGGCTTGCGGTGGATCGACGCCAGCCCCGAGAACTGCCCCGTCGGGTTGGCTGCCGACGTCGTCGGTGAGCGGTGGACGCTCCTGGTCGTGCGGGACGCCCTCAACGGCATCTTCCGCTTTGACGACCTCCGGGCCCACCTCGGCATGTCCGACGCCGTGCTGTCCGACCGCCTCCGGAAGCTCGTCGACGCGGGGATCCTCGAGCGGCGGCCCTACCAGGTGGCCGGCCAGCGCACCCGGCAGGGCTACCACCCCACGGCGAAGGGGCGGGCGCTGATGACCGTGATGCTCGCCCTTCGGGAGTGGGGCGAGGAGCACCTCGCGGACCCGGCCCGGCCGGCGTTCGTCGCCCGCCACCGCACCTGCGAGGGCCCGGTTTCGGTCGACCTACGCTGCGACGACCACCCGGAGCGGCCGGTGCCGCCGGGGGACGTCGAGGTGGTGCCGGGCCCCGGTGCCCGACCGGCGGGGCGTCAGTAGCAGAGCACCCGGTCGGCGGCGAAGGTGAGTTCGACGAGCTTGTCGGGCATGGCGAAGGTCGCGCCCTTGCCCTCGAGGTCGGCCTCGGTCATGTCCCTGGCCTTGGCCGACATCCCGGACACGTAGATCGGGACCTGCGCCTCGATCAGGGCGGGGAGGTGGTCCGCCAGCGCTCCGGTGCCGAGGCCCTCGAGGCTGTCGACCACGTCGTCCCTCACCAGCACCGCGCCGTCGCCGGCGAAGAACATCGTGACGTCGTGCCCGGCCGCGACTGCCGTCTTCGCCACGAGGCAGCCGAGGGCGGCCCGGGTCGGTGCGTCGGGGCCGTGGGTGATGTGGACGAGCAGCGAGCCCATGGAGGTTCTCCTCACGATCGGTTCGAACTGGCCTCCGATTCGCCGGTCATAGGCGGCAGATCAGAGGCCAGTTTGGGGATCACCAACCGCGGAGGTCGGTCGCCGGACCCTACGGCAGCGGGACCGGGTCAGAGGTCCCGAGACGTCTTGACGGTCAGTCGGGGCGGAGGTCTCGGCGGAGCCGCACGGACAGGCAGGTGACGCAACCCTCGAGCTTCTGGAACTCGCTGATGTCGACGATGACCGGCTGGTAGCCGAGATCGGCGAACAGGTCGGCCGACCGAGGAGCGTCGGCGGCCATCAGCACCCGGTCGTCGCCCAGGAGGACGACGTGGGCACCGGACTCCTCGGGCACGGGCTGGAACCGGTCGAAGACCGCGTCGTCGTCGACCAGCGGCGGGAACCCGATCACCGTGCCGTCCGGCAGGGCGGTCACGGCGGACTTGAGGTGCAGGACCTTCCGAACCGGCACCGTGATGACCGTGGCCCCGAGCGGCTCGAGGATCGATCGCAGCTGCGAGGCACCCTCCGCATTCGTGCGGCCGCCACGCCCGACGTAGACGGTGTCGCCCACCTTCAGGACATCGCCGCCGTCGAGGGTGCCGGGCGGGCGGATCCAGTTCATCGAGCACCCGAGCGACGCGAGGGTCTTCTCGGTCTCGACGACCTCGGGCTTGCGCTGGTCAGCACCCGGGCGGGTGACGATCGCCAGGTTTCGGTACATCACCACGGTGTCCTCGACGAACACGGCGTCGGGGCAGTCGTCGGCGGGCGGGACCTCGACGAGATCCCAACCGGCCGCCCCGAGCGCCGCCCCGTATGCCTCCCACTGCTGTCCGGCGAGCACCGGGTCGACCGGCACCCGTTCGATGTGGGTGACCAGGCCGTCGGCCAGCCGTGGGCCCGGCTTCCGGATGAGGGCGGTGGTGCGCATCTCAGCTGGCCAGGCGGATCGGGGCCAGGGTCCGACGGCCTTCGACGCCTCCGACGACGTAGAGGTCGATGTCGTTGACGCCGTCCACGATGAGCTGCGGGAGCAGCATGGCTTCGACGTGGTGGCGCTGATCGGCAGTCGGCCAGGAAGGTGAGACCGACGCCACCCGTCCGTTGACGGCGACCGCCACCGTCTCCACGGTCGAGGCCCCGGCGCCGGAGAGGTCGGCGACCAGGTGGCTGGGGACGACCCCGGTCGAGAGGTCCACGTCCCGATAGGCGTCGGCCATCGCCACGGTGGCATCGAGGCCGGAAGCGTCGACCACGTCCAGGCGGGAGACGGAGAGGCCGACGAGCTCTCCGCCGTCGTCGATGTCGTAGAGGCGATGGGACGGGTTGTCGCGACGGAGGAGCGTGTCGATGTTGCGGTCGAGGACCTCGGCCAGCACCTCGTCCCCGTCGAAGGTCAGGACGTCGCCGAGCGAGAGCTCCCGCCCGCCTGCGGTCTGATCGGCCACGGTGACGACGCGGACCCGTTTCTCCGAGGTGGAACGCGTCTCCGCGCCGAGGTCGATGCCGTCGACGTCCCACGGCAGCTCCAGGCCGAGCGCACCCGCGATGGTCGGAAGGACGTCGATCGTGCTGACGTTGGCGTCGCTCACCGTTCCTGCGTCGCCGAGGCCCGGCGCCTTGATGATCAGCGGGACGTACAGCAGGTCGGGGTAGTTGCGGGGCTCGAGCTCGTCGCCGACCGGCGCCCGAACGGCGCCGTTCGGCTCGAGGCCGATGCCGTGGTCGGCGGTGACCACGATGACCGCATCGTCGTACCGCTCGGTCTCGCGCAGTCGATCGACGATGCGTCCGATCAGCGTGTCCGTGTAGCTCGCCTGCAGCAGCAGTCGCTGCTCCTCGAAGTCCATGGCGGCGGGCTCGGGCCCGCGTCCAGTGGGTGCCTGGGGCAGCGGGGCGCTCAGGCCACCGGTGTCCTCGGAGTACCGCATCCCGTCGGGGAGGAACTTGTACGGCGTGTGCGGCAGGAGGAGGTGCAGGAAGTGGAGGGTCGGATCCTGGCCGCGCTCGATCGAGGCGACGAGGTCATCGACGCTCTGCAGCGACAGGGAGGTCGGGGCGAGGGGGACGGCGGTCTCCGTCTCGTTGCCGGAGGCGTCGGGGGCGACGAGCACCGCGTCGTCGAACGTCGCGGCCGGCGACGTGGCGAACGGATCCGGGTCGACCATCGACTGGTAGGTCTGGCGCGCATCGGTCAGCAAGGCGCCGAGCCCGTGGGGGGCGACGACCGTCGGCCCCTCGTCCGCCGGCGACGCCGCGCCGTCCTGATCGACCAGGTCCCCGTCGCAGAGGTTCGGTGGGCACAGGTGCGTCAGCGACTCGATCACGTCGAGGTCGTACTGGCCGGCGAGGAGGGAGAACAGGTTCTCCGGGTACTCGCTGGCGATCGCACTCCGCTCGCCCTCCGGCTCGCGACCGGTGAGCATGGCGGGCACGGCATAGCTCGTGAAGGTCGCGGCGGTCGTCGTGTTGCGATACCACACACCGTCGCCGGCGAGGGCCGCCAGGTTGGGGTACAGCTCCGGATCGATCTCGCCCTCACGGTTCACGATCGTCTGCAGGGGCCACTCGTCGAACTGCAGCACGATCACGTCGGCCGGGTTGGTCACTGGCGGGAGGTCGGCGGCGGCCACGTCCTGGGAGGCGAGCAGGTCCGCCGTCCTGCTCGAGGTCAGGAAGAGGCCGACGAAGAGCACGGGCGCGAGAGCGAGGTACGCGAGCCAGAGGCGGACCAGTGCCCACCGTCGGTAGGCCACGACGGCGATGGCGCTTCCGGCGAGGGCGAGCCCGATCACCCGGACCTGCGAGGTCACGTCCGCCTGCTTGAGGAACTGCAGGCCGAACAGTGCCGCCAGGCCGCCGACGAAGACGAGGTGGGTCCATGCGCCGGCGCGGGGGAGATGCGGCGCACGCCGTACTCGATCGACCACAGCACCAAGGCGGGCAGGACGGCCACGAGCAGGGCGAAGGCGACGATGTCGAAGCGGCTGGCCTGCCGATGGATGAACAGGTCCGGCGCCCGACCGAACACGTCCAGCACGGGCTGGGTGATCGCCAGTCCGGTGAGCGCCAGGAGCTCGACGGCGGAGCGGCCGAGTCCCGGCCCGCCTCCGTCCTCTGCGCCGCCCGCCACTCATGCCCTCCTTGGCTGATCGTTCAACCCGGCTCGTCCCGGCGAGCAGAGCACGCTACGAGTCAGGCGGCGTGCTTCCTGAGCTCGAGGGAGACGGCGATCTCGCTGATCCCCGTGATCAGGGCGCCGATGCCGGCGACCACGCCGATCACGGCCACCGTGACGTCGGGCCAGACCATCATGGCGATCCCCAAGGCGATGCCGAGGATGCCCACGGCGAGCAGCAGCCCCCACGACTCGCCGCGTTCGACGACGGCGATGGCGCTGCGCAGGATCCCCCGGGCGATGAAGCCGATCCCGGCGATCACGGCCAGGGCCTGCACGGTGATGTCGGGCCAGGCGAGGAGCACGACGCCGATGACCAGGCTGACCACGGCGAGGCCGGCCCCGTAGTCCTTGCGGTGGGCGGCGAACAGTCCGGCGATCCCGCTGACGATCAGGAACAGCCCGAGCAGCCAGGCCATGGCGACCAGGCTGTCGAAGGGGCGGAACAGCAGCAGCAGCCCCAGCACGACAGCGGCCACACCGGCGAGGAGGACGAGCCACCAGAGCCGGCCGTCCACCGGCTGCACCTCGATCTCGACGTACTCGGCAGAAGGATCCATGACCGCATCGTTTCACGTCGTGAGACCGGTCCTCACGCCTCCTCGGTGAACACCAACGAAGGAGATGACCATGTCCACCGACGACTTCCCCCGCCACGTGCGCGCCGGCGACCTCGATGTCTGGGTCGACCAGCGAGGCGAGGGCCCCGACGTCCTCCTCATCGCCGGCCTCAGCGACCCGGCCGAGGCCTGGGAGCTCCAGCTCGAGGGCCTGTCCGACCAGTTCCGGGTGACCGCGTTCGACAACCCGGGCGCCGGTCGCACCGACCTGCCCGCGGAGGGGCTGACCGTGGCGAGGATGGCAGACGTCGCCGCTGACGTCCTCGCCGCCCTCGGCATCGAGTCGGCCCACGTGGCCGGGTTCTCCGGCGGGAGCGCCAACGCCCAGGAGCTGGCCCTGCGCCACCCCGGCGTCGTGCGCAGCCTGACCCTGATCAGCACCTGGGCCCGGGCCGACGCCTACACGAGCCGGGCCATCGAGTTCCTGTCCTGGCTCCCCGATGCCGCCCCGTCGGAGCAGGCGATGCTGGAGGCCTTCTTCCTCTGGATCTACACCGCCCGCGCCCACGAGGAGGGTCTGGTGGACCTGATGGTCAAGGAGGCCCTGGAGTTCCCGCACCCACAGTCGCCTGAGGCGTTCAAGGCGCAGCTGGCGGCGTGGGCGCCCCACGACACCTACGACCGGCTGCCGCAGGTCACCGCACCGACGCTGGTCATCGCCGGCGACGAGGACGTGATCACCCCGGCCCGCCTCGGGCGTGTGGTCGCCGACCGGATCCCGGGTGCCCGCTTCGAGCTGCTGGCGGGCGAGGCCCACCAGCCGTTCCAGGAGTCGCCCGAGGCGCTCAACGACCTCGTCACCGCCTTCTGGCGGGAGGTCGACGGCATCGCCTGAGCGGAGGCGCTGCAAGACTCCCGGCCGTGCTCCTCGAGGCGGCGGACGGCCTGACCGTCGACGTGGTCGACGGCGGGTCCGTCCGCATCGGCTGGGGCGAGCCCGACTGGTTCGGGCCCGGCGCCGCCACCCGGGCGGCGCCAGATGCCCTGCCCGCGCCGACGCCGTGGGTCGACGACCTCGGGGAGGCCCGGGCGGTCGTGGTGGCCGACGGTCCGGTGCGCTGCTCGGTCCGGGCCTACGTCGAGCGCCCGATGCTGGTGTTCCGCAGCGAGGCCACCACCGACCTGTCCGGCCTCGCCACCGGCGCGTTCGACCAGCCTTCGGTCGGCTGGCCGGTCTTCCACCCCGGTGAGCGCCTGGCCGGCGGGGCGCCGGACGGCGCCCGGGCCCTGGTCTTTCAGCACTGCGAGTTCGGCCTGCCCAGCCAGGCGGGCGCCGATCTGGACGGGTTTTTCCTCCTCCCGCACCGACCGCCGACGGGGTGGCCGCTGCTGCTGGCCGCCCCCGACGGTCGCACGCTCCTGGTGGCGCCCCTCGACGCCTTCCACGAGCAGACGATCGGGCTGAACGAGGGCTCGGTCCGCTGCGGTTGGCACGGCGACCTGGAGGAGGTCGACGCCGGCTTCGCCACCGAGCTGCTGGTCCTCGCCGGCGACGGGCCGCGTTCGTGCCTCGACGAGTGGGGTCGGCTCCTGCTGACCCGCGCCGGCACCGTGCGCCCCGGCCGCTGGCCCGACGCCCTCGGCACCCGGCTCTCGTACTGGACCGACAACGGCGCCGCCTACTGGTACCGCACCGAAGACGGCCATGACGTGGCCGGCTCGGTCGTCGCCGCCGTCGACGACCTGCGCCAGCACGGTGTGCCGCTCGGCGCCGTGCAGCTCGACTCGTGGTTCTATCCCCACGTCGACCTGCGGCCGTTCGACACCGACGAGTGGGTCGTGCCCCCGTCGGCCCTCGTCGCCTGGGAGTGCCGACTCGATGTCCTGCCGTACGGCATCGCCGACCTCCGCGCTCGCCTGGGCAATCCCCCGTTGGTCGCCCACATCCGTCACCTGTCGTCGGAGGCGATCATCGCCCGGGAGGTGCCGGTGGCGGTCGACGGCCCGTACGCGGTGCCGACCACGCCGGAGGCGTACGAGCGGTGGCTCGACCAGTGCCTGACCTGGGGCGTCGAGACCTTCGAGCACGACTGGCTGGTCGAGGTCTTCTTCGGCGTCCGCTGGCTGCGGGCCCGCCCCGGCCGGGCCCGGGCGTGGCAGGAGGGCATCGACCGGGCCGCCCGCGACGCGGGGCATCACGCTCCAGTGGTGCATGGGCACGCCCGCCGACATGGCCCAGACGGTCACGCTGACCCAGGTCACGTCCGTGCGGACGAGCGGCGACCACGGCTACATCGCCACCCCGGGCCAGCTGTGGGCCTGGTTCTGCACGACCAACGCCCTCGCCCGCAGTCTCGGGCTGCTGCCGTTCAAGGACGTGTTCCGGGCCGACCCCGAGGTGGCGGGCGACAACGGCGAGCCCGAGGCGCTCCTGTCGGCGCTGTCGACCGGGCCGGTGGCCCTCGGCGACCGGGTCGGTCGGATGGACCCCGCGCTCGCCCTCCGCACCTGCCGGGCCGACGGGATCCTGATCAAGCCGGATGTGCCGATCGCCGCCACCGACCGGTCGATGGTCGGCGTCGCCGCCTTCGAGAGCGAGCTGCTGGTGGCCGAGTGCCACTCGGACCACCCCGCGGGCCGGTGGGTCTACGCCCTCGGCCTCCACGCCAACCCGTCCGACGATCCGGTCCGCGGCGAGATCGTGTTCGAGGACCTCGGGGTGGGCGACGTCGTGGCCTGGGACTGGCGAGCAGGCACGGCCAGTCGGCTGGGTGCCGATGCCACCTGGCCGGTGGACCTCCCGAAGGAGGGCTGGACCTACCTCGTGCTGGCGCCGGTGCTGGTCTCCGGGCTGGCGGTGATCGGCGACACCGCCAAGTTCGTCACCGCCGGCGACGCCCGCGTCGAGGTGACGGCGACCGACACCGGCGCCCGCCTCGTGGTCAAGGGCGCGGGCGAGGAGGTCACGGTCACCGGCTGGGCCGAACGGGCGCCCATCGCCGGCGACCTGCCGGTCGACCACGACGACGCCACCGGGGTGTGGCGCGTGACCGTCGCCGTCCCCGACCGGGGGTGGGTGACCGTCGACCTCGAGTGCGGCGAAATTGCTCCGAATCTGGTCGTCTGACGACCACGATCGGAGCAATTTCAGATCCTGCCGGGGGCTGCATAGCGACGCCAAACCTTTAGAGGTATTGTCCGCGGCTGTGCCGGTGCGTGCGTCAGGGCTGGGGCGGTTCGCCCTCGAGCTCGGTGAGATAGCGCTCGACGAGGGCGACCGCGTCGTCGTGGCCGGCGGTGGCACCGATGCCCTGCTCCATGACGATCAGCTGCGCCATGCCGGTGAGGGCCACCAGCGCCGCCCCGGCCGGGACGCGCTCCTCGTCGACGCCGTAGCCGGCCAGCACCTTGCGCACGGCGTCGAGCTCGGCGAGCCGGTAGCGGTCGACGGCCTCGGCGATCTCCTTGGCGATGGCCTTGCGGTGGTGGGCGAGGGCCAGGAACTCGGTCGAGATCTGGGAGATGACGGGATCGCTGTTGAGGGCCCACAGGGCCCGCAGCGGCTGGGGCGAGTCCAGGGCCTCCTGGAGTTGGCGGAGCACCACGTCCGCACCCCGGCGCAGGATGCTGACGAGCAGCTCGTCCATCGAGCTGAAGTAGTAGTGGACGAGCTGCGGCTTGAGGCCGGCCTTCGCCGCCACCCGTCGGGCCGTGACGGCGGCGTAGCCCTCCTCGAGCATGAGCTGCTGGGCGGCGTCGAGCAGGGCGTGGCGGTTGCGGGCCTGCTCGGAGGTGCTCCGTCGCGGAGACGGGCTTTCGGGGCGGGCCACCGACGGATGATAGAAGGAAGCGGGCCGACTGCTGGACGTCCGTACAGCGACTACTGTCGCCCGCAACATCGATCGGGGCGGGTCCACCGCCCATAGGGGGAGCAACCGATGTCGAAGACCCTGTGGCGAGCCCTCGCCCTCCTGCTGGCGATGACGCTCGTGGCCGCTGCGTGCAGCAGCGACGACTCCGGTGGTGGCGGTGGCGGCGGCGAGAACGCCGCCAGCGAGGAGGTCACCGAGGCCGAGGTCGATTACGAGGCCATCGGCCTGTGGGACGACGGCCCGTGCGACGAGGCGCGGGACCCGCTGGTCATCGGCCTGATGACCGTCTTCGAGTCACCGGTGCTCTCGTTGGAGGACCAGGCGATCGCGCTGGAGGCCTCGGCCGAGGCGTTCAACGCCCGCGGTGGCGCCAACGGCGCCTGCATCGAGGTCCACACCTGTGACGACGGCGGCAACGCCGACCAGGCCACGGCCTGCGTGCGCGAGATCGACGACGCCGGGGTCGTGGCCACGGTCAACGACCAGGGCACCGCCGGCCAGGCCGAGGTGTCGCCCGCCATGGCCCAGGCGGGGATCCCCCGCGTGGCGTCGAACGTCACCTCCGACGACTGGGGTGACCAGAACGCCTACCCGCTGGACGCCTCGGGCACCGGGGTCACGTTCATGCTCCCCCAGGCGATGATCAACTCGGACGTCTCCGACATCGGGCTGATCCGGGTCGACCTGGCCGCCGCATCGGCGCTGGTCGGCCTGATGAGCGACCTCTACGAGGGCGAGGCCACGTTCCCCTACGACGTCCCCGTCCCCGCGGGGACGACGGACTTCACCCAGTTCATCCTCGGCGCCGAAGACGCCGGCGTGGAGGGCGTGACCCTGGCCCTCGGGGAGCAGGAGGCCATCCAGGTGGTGCAGGCGGGCCAGCAGCTGGGCACCGACCTGCTCGTCGGCTCCAGCCTGGGGTCGTTCTCCCACTCGAACATCGCTGAGCTCGGCGACTTCGCCGACCAGATGGTGTTCCTCTGGTCGTTCCCGCCGGCGACCACGGACCTCCCCGTGTACACGGCGCTGCGCCAGGACCTGGCGGCGTCGGGCGAGGAGTCGCTGCAGCCCGCCAACCTGAAGGCCAGCCCGATGCGGTCGTGGATCGGCCTGTACGCGCTGCTCTACATGATCCGGGACGCGGGCATGCAGGAGTTCACCCGTGAGGGCATCACCCAGATGCTGAACGAGGCCCAGGACGTCCCGATGCTCGACATGTTCGGGGGCGAGGACTGGACGCCCGACGCCGACCACCCGGGCGTGTTCCAGCGGGCCGGGACCGACTACTGGGCGACGTACGAATGGGACCCGGAGGCGCCCGCCGAGGACTCGGGCCTCGAAGGCAACTTCGTGCAGGCCTCGGAGATCAGCTTCGACGAGACCCTCTGCGACTCGCCCTTCGGTGGCCCGTGCTGAGCCGCCACGAGACCTGATCACAGCCCGCCCAGGAGGCCGGTGACCCGTTGCAGTCCTTCCTGCAGTTCCTGATCATCGGCCTCGGGGCGGGGGCCACCTACGCGCTGTTCGCGCAGGGCGCCGTCGTCATCTACCGCGGCTCGGGCCTGGTCAACTTCGCCCAGGGGGCGATCGGCACCTTCGCCGCGTACATCGCCTTCGTCGACCTCTACGGCGAGCGGGGATGGGGCGTCTGGCCTTCGATCCTCGTTGCCGTGGTCGCCGCCGGCGCCGCCTCGCTGGCGTTCCAGGCGCTGGTGCTCCGGGCGTTGCGGAACGCGGCGGCGATCGTCCGGGTCATCGCCACCATCGGCCTACTCGGCCTGCTCCAGGCCATCGTCCTGAAGCGCTACGGCGCCGACAACCAGCCGGTCGACGCCTACCTGCCCAACGACGTGTTCCAGTGGGGCGACATCGCCGTGCAGGAGCAGCGGGTCTACCTGGTCGGCATCACCGTGGTGCTGACCTTCGCCCTGTGGGCCTGGACCCGGTACACGCGGGTGGGCCTGGCCATCAACGCCAGCGCCCAGAACGAGCGGGCGGTGCAGACCCTCGGGTGGTCGCCCGACCGCCTCGCCGCCCTCACCTGGACGCTGGGCGGGATGCTCGGCGGGTTCGCCGCCGTGCTCGCCGCGCCACTCACCGGCCTGTCGGCGACGACGTTCACGATCGTGGTCACGGTGGCGGGGCTCGGGGCGGCCCTGCTCGGCGGCTTCCAGTCGTTCCCGTGGACGTTGGTCGGTGGCCTGATCATCGGCGTGGGCGAGGCGATGGCCACGCTCTACCGCAACGACATCGAGGACTTCTTCCACCAGGACCAGATCGCCGGGCTCGACCGCATGCCCGCCTTCCTCGTGATCTTCCTCGTGGTCGTCGTGCGCGGCCGCGGCCTGCCCCTCCGCTCCCACGTGGCCCAGCGTCTGCCTCGCCTCGGGACCGGACAGATCAGCATCCCCGCGGTCCTGGTGGCGTCCGCGGTCCTGCTCGCCCTGCTGTTCGGGGTGATGGACGACACCTGGGCCCAGTCCACCTACATCTCGCTGTCGGTCGGGGTGATGGTGCTGTCGATCGTGGTGCTGACCGGGTACGCGGGCCAGATCTCGCTGGCCCAGTGGGCCCTGGCCGGCATCGGCGCGCTCATCGCCGGCCGGTTCGTCCGAGCCGACCTGCCGGTGGAGCTGGCCATCCTGTTCGGGGTCCTGCTGACCATCCCGGTCGGGTTGGTCTTCGCCCTCCCCGCCCTGCGGACTCGCGGCGTGAACCTCGCCGTCGTCACCCTGGGGCTGGGCTTCCTGGTGTCGCAGGTGGTGTTCGCCAACCCCAACTACCTGGGGGACCCGCTCTCGGGCGGCACCGACATCGGACCGACGAAGCTGTTCGGCATCGAGGTCGACGCCTTCAACCATCCCCACGCCTGGGCGGTCGTGAGCCTCATCTGCTTCGTGCTCCTCAGCCTGCTGGTCGCCAACCTCCGGCGCTCCCGCACCGGTCGACGGCTCATCGCCGTGCGCACCAACGAGCGGGCCGCCGCCTCCCTGGGCATCTCGGTGTTCGGGGTGAAGCTCTACGCCTTCGCGGTCTCCGCCGGTCTGGCCGCCGTCGCCGGCGTGCTGGTCGGCTTCCGGGGCCGGGTCATCACCTACACCGAGTTCAACGTCTTCGCCTCGATCAACAGCCTTGGCTACGCCGTCATCGGCGGCCTCGGCTACGTCCTCGGCGCGGCCTTCGCGGCGCCCAACGCCATCGGCGGCCTCGGCACCCGCGTCATCGAGGACTGGATCGGACTCGGGGCGCTGTGGGACCTGATCATCGGCTCCCTCGTGGTGTTCCTGATCCTGATCGTCCACCAGAACGGCATCGCCGACGTCGCCGTCGCCCACGGGCGAGGGCTGTGGGAGCGGCTCCACCTGGTGGCCCGCCGCGGCGATCGCCCGCCCCTGCCCGAGGCCGAGGTCGAGCCCGTGCGCGGCGCCCGGCTGGCGATCGAAGGCCTGACCGTCCGCTTCGGGTCCGTGGTGGCCGTGAGCGACGTGTCGATGGAGGTCGGCCCCGGCGAGGTCGTGGGCCTGATCGGGCCCAACGGCGCGGGCAAGACGACCCTGATCGACGCCGTCACCGGCTTCGTGCGGGCGAACGAGGGCTCGATCACGCTCGACGAGGAGCGCATCGACCGGCTCAACGCCACCAAGCGGGCCCGCCTGGGCCTGCGGCGCTCGTTCCAGTCGCTCGAGCTGTTCGACGACGTCAGCGTCGAGGAGAACATCCGGGCCGGGAGCGACCAGCGGGCGTCCCGGGCGTCGTGGGTGACCGACCTCGTCTGGCCCGGACGCCACGACCTGCCGCCCACGGCCGTGGCCGCCGTGCGTGAGTTCGACCTCGAGCAGTACCTCGACGTGACCCCCGAGGAGCTGCCGTACGGTCGGCGCCGCCTGGTCGGCATCGCCCGCACGGTGGCGTCGGGGCCGTCGGTGGTGATGCTCGACGAGCCGGCTGCCGGCCTCGACGAGAACGAGTCGACCGAACTGGCCAGCCTCATCCGCCGGTTGGCCGACGAGCGCAACATGGGCGTCCTCCTCGTCGAGCACGACGTCGGGCTGGTGATGTCGACCTGCGACCGGGTCGTGGTGATCGACTTCGGCAAGGTCATCGCCAGCGGCACGCCCGAGGAGATCCAGGGCGACAACGCCGTGCGGGACGCCTACCTGGGCCACGCCGACGTGGTCGAGGAGGTGCTGACGTGAGCACGCTCATCGAGGCCCGGGGCCTGTCCGCCGGCTACGGGAAGATGGCGGTCGTCCGCGAGGTCGACCTGCAGGTCGACGCCGGCGAGGTCGTGGCCCTGATCGGCCCCAACGGCGCGGGCAAGACGACCACCCTGCTCACCCTGGCCGGCGAGCTGCCGCCGCTGGAGGGCGAGACCCGGTTCCTCGGCGAGGTCAGCCGGGCACCCATGCACGCCCGGTGCCGGAACGGGCTGGGCTACGTCACCGAGGAGCGCTCGGTGATCATGGACATGACCGTGGCCGACAACCTGAAGCTGGCGGCGGTCAAGCCCACCGTGGCCTTCGAGTGGTTCCCGGCGCTGGAGGCCTGCATGGGTCGCAAGGCCGGGCTGTGCTCGGGGGGCGAGCAGCAGATGCTCTCGCTGGCCCGTGCCCTCGGCCGCGAGCCCAAGGTGCTGCTGGCCGACGAGCTGTCCCTCGGCCTGGCCCCGCTGATCGTGGCCCGGCTCCTCCAAGCCGTCCGCGAGGCCGCCGACGAGCGGGGCGTGGGCGTGCTCCTGGTCGAGCAACACGTCCGCCAGGCGCTGCGGATCGCGGATCGCGTGCACGTGATGGAGCGCGGTCGCATCGTCCTCAGCGGCACGGCCGACGAGGTGGCGGCCCAGCTCGACAAGGTCGAAGCGGCCTACCTCACCGGGGCGTGACCGGCGAGCCGTCGGGATCGATCTCGTAGAACTGCCGGGTCCAGTCCCGCAGGGCCTTGTACGGCTTGGCGTCCTGCGCGGCCAGGGCCGGGTGCTCCACGTACTTCTGGTGGCGCCAGATCTCCAGGTCGTCCCACATGGTCACCAGGAACTGCTTCTCCAGGCGCTCGCGCAGCTCGTCGGGCGGCTGCGCGGCGTCGTCGCCCGGCAGCCGCGGCCACCACACCGTGTAGAAGAGGTCGGAGGTGGCGTCGTCGACCGGCGTGATCGTGAAGACGAGGCGGTGGTTCTGGGCCCCCTCGAAGGCGCTGATGGCACCGCCGAGCCCGATCAGGTGGCTGTGGATGATCAGCGCCATCTGGTCGGGGTCGTCGCCGGCCGTGTCCGGCCACCCGGTGACGAACTGCCACAGGTGGTCGGCCACCTTCCACTCGAGGGCGACCGGGGTGACCGTGGCCCGGTGGACGTACTGGAAGTGCACGCTGTCCGGCCCGTTCTCGGCCACCACCTGGGGGTGGACGGGCTCCCGCTCGGCCTTCGCCGTGAGCGTGGGCCAGGGCGGGTAGTACGCCGCCTCGTCCATCTCGAACTGGGGGAACGAGCCGAAGATGTCCGGCATCGCCCAGGTCGGCGGGCCGCCGTCGGGCTGGTGCCAGAGGAACACGCAGTCGTGCTGCTCGTCGACCGGCCAGCTGCGCAGGCGCTGTGACCGGTTCGGGGTGTCCTGGTAGGGGATCTCCCGGTTGGTGCCGTCGGGGCCCCACACCCACCCGTGGTACGGGCAGGTCGACGCACTCGCCGCTGACCGTCCCGCCGTGGCCGATGTGGGCGCCGAGGTGCTTGCAGTGCGCCTCGAGCACGTGCAGCACGCCGTCGTCGTCCCGGTAGGCGACGAGGTCCTCGCCGAAGTAGCGCAGCGGCCGCACCTCGCCGGCGGGGAACTCGCCCGACCAACCGATCTGGAACCAGCCCGTCGGCTTCCAGGTGAAGGGCACGTCCATCGCCGCCAACGTTAGTCCCAAACCTCTAGAGGTATGCCCTACGCTGCGCCGTTGATGACGAGCACCCGGCTGGTGGCCGACCTGGTCGACGTCGACCTGACGTCGCACGCCGCCTTCGCCCGCCGGGTCCCCCACGGCGCCTTCGACGAGCTCCGTCGGCACGGCGGCATCGCCTGGCACGACGAGCGGCCGGTGGCCGAGTACGCGGAGGACAACCCCCTGCTCCGCTTCGTCGACAGCCCGGGCTTCTGGGCGGTCACCTCCCACGCCCTGGTGAGCGAGGTGGACCGGGACCAGGAGCGCTTCTCGTCCGAGGTGGGCGGCACATCCCTGCCGTCGATGGCCGAGGAGAGCCTCGTGCTCTTCCGCCAGATGATGCTGAACATGGATCACCCGGGACACACCCGGCTGCGGCGGATCCTCCAGCCGATCTTCACCCCGAGGTCGATCCAGCGCCTGCAGGAGTCGATCGTGGAGAACGCCCGCGACATCGTGGACGGGCTGGAGGGCGAGGTCGACCTGGTCACGACGGTCTCGGCGGAGATGCCGCTACGGGTCCTGGCCGACCTCCTCGGCATGCCCCAGCAGGACCGCCACCTGATGTTCGCCTGGAGCAACGCCCTGCTCGGGGATGGCGACACCGGCGCCGCGCTCGGCGAGATGATGACCTACGGCCTGACGATGGCGGCGGCCCGGCGAACCGAGCCGCTCGACGACCTCGTCAGCCGCATCGTGAACACCGAGGTCGACGGCGAGCGGCTGACCGACGACGAGTTCCAGATGTTCTGGCTGCTGCTGGTCGTGGCCGGCAACGAGACGACCCGCAACGCCGTCAGCGGCTCGGTGCTGGCCCTCCACGAGCACGACCTCTGGACCTGGCTGGCCGATCACCCCGAGCACCACGAGACGGCGGTCGAGGAGCTGGTCCGCCACGTCTCGCCGGTCCACCAGTTCCGTCGCACGGCTACCCGGGACCTCGTGCTCGGGGACCAGCAGGTCCGAGCCGGGGACAAGGTCGTGATCTGGTTCAGCGCCGCCAACCGGGACCCTGACGTCTTCACCGACCCCCACGACCTGGACCTGCGCCGGGATCCGAACCCTCACGTCGCCTTCGGCCAGGGCCCGCACTTCTGCCTCGGCGCCCACCTGGCCCGCCTGGAGATGTCCGAGATGCTGCGCCACCTGCTCGACCGGGCCCCGGGCCTGACCGTGACGGGCGAGCCGACGCGGGTGCCCAACAACTTCATCAACGGCGTCGCCCACCTCCCGGTCCGGCTGTAGGCCCGGGGATACGGTCGATCCGATGGCGAAACGGGAGAAGCCCCAGCAGATCGCCGACGAGCTGCGCCGCCTCATCATCCAGGGCGAGGTGGAGGACGGCGCGCTCCTGGGCCACGAGCCCGAGCTGATCGAGCGCTTCGGCGTCTCCCGCCCGTCGCTGCGCGAGGCGCTGCGCATCCTCGAGGCCGAGGGCCTGATCACCGTCGTCCGGGGGGTGCAGGGCGGCGTCGTGGTCCACCAGCCCGACCACCGGCCGACCGCCCGGGCCGCGGGGATGGTCCTGCAGGCCCGCGACGTGGCGCTGGCCGACGTCTTCGAGGCCCGCACGATCCTGGAGCCCGCCGCGGTCCGGATCCTGGCCCAGAGCCGGGGCCGCAAGGCGGCGGCCAAGGCGCTGCGCGCCCTGATCGCCGAGCAGGAGGAGGTCATCGACGACCCCGATGCCTTCGGCCAGGCCAACGCCCGCTTCCACGAGGAGCTGGTCGGGTTGGCGGGCAACCAGACCCTGCGGATGATGGTCGAGATGCTCAACGAGGTCGTGGCGCGGGCGGTCACCGCGGTGAGCCAGACCGAGGAGACGGACTCGGTGGCCACCCGCCGGCGGGGCGTCCGCTCCCAGGGCCGGCTGGCCTCCCTCATCGAGGCGGGCGACGCCGACGGGGCCGAGGCGCACTGGCGCACGCACATGGCCGTCGTCGGCCGCGTCATGCTCGGCCAGCAGGCCAAGACCGTGGTCGACCTGCTCGACGACTACGGCTGAGCCCCAGCCGAACTGGCCTCTGATCTGCCGCCTATGACCGGCGAATCGGAGGCCAGTTCCACCGTCGTGCCGAACTGGCCTCTGATCTGCCGCCTATGACCGGCGAATCGGAGGCCAGTTCGAGGGATGGGGAGGCCGGGGGCTAGAAGCCTCTAGAGGTTTCCGGGTACGGTTCGGGCATGCAGAAGCCGATCGCCGAGGTCTTCACGTGGCCCTCGGACGAGCCCGAGCTCCTCGGCAGCCGGTGCGGCGAGTGTGGGGCGACGACCTTCCCGGTGCAGTCCCGCTGCCCACGCGGCGACCGGGGATCCATGGAGGAGGTGCCCCTGCCTCGGCGGGGGACGTTGGTGTCCTGGACCACCCAGGGGTTCCCGCCCGTCCTGCCGTACGCCGGTGACCCGACGGGCGCCTCGTTCGAGCCGTTCGGCGTGGGCCTGGTGCAGCTGGGCGACGTGGTGCGGGTCGAGTCACGGCTGACCGAGAGCGACCCGGCGAAGCTGGACTTCGGCATGGAGGTCGAGCTGACCATCGTGCCGTTCTACGTGGACGAGGACGGCGACGAGATCGTGACCTTCGCCTTCGCGCCGGTGGGGAGCTGAACATGGACGACGTCGCCATCATCGGGGTCGGGCTCCACCCGTTCGGCCGCTTCGGGGACAAGACCGCGTTCGAGATGGGGGCCGAAGCCGTCGAGCTGGCCCTCACCGACGCCGGGGCCGAGTGGAAGGACGTGCAGTGCGCGTTCGGGGGCAGCTGGGAGGTCGCGCAGACCGACCCGCTCACCGGGCTGCTCGGCCTGAGCGGCATCCCCTTCATGAACGTCTTCAACGCCTGCGCCACCGGGGCGGCCACCATCCAGCAGGCGGCCAACGCCATCGTGGCGGGCAACGCCGACGTGGCGGTGGCGATGGGGATGGACAAGCACCCCCGGGGCTCGTTCAAGGTCGACCCCACGCTGACCAACGTGCCGGAGTGGTACGGCGACAACGGGCAGTTCGTCACCACCAAGTTCTTCGGGATGAAGATCAACCGCTACTGCCACGACCACGGCATCTCGGTCGAGACGCTGGCGAAGGTGGCGGCCAAGAACTACCGCAACGGCGTCCTCAACCCGAAGGCGTTCCGGCGCACGGCGATCTCCGAGGAGGACATCCTCGCCTCGCCCGTCCTGAACCACCCGCTGACCCAGTACATGTTCTGCGCCCCGGACGAGGGGGCGGCGGCCCTGGTGCTGTGCCGGGCCGACCAGGCCCACCGCTTCACCGACACCCCCGTCTACGTGAAGGCCACGGCCATCCGGACGCCGCAACTACGGCGCCTACGAGGTCAACACCACGTGGGCGGCGGTCGACGAGGACGTGGCGCCGACCGTCTACGCCTCCCGTGCCGCCTACGAGGAGGCCGGCCTCGGCCCCGAGGACGTCGACGTGATCCAGCTCCAGGACACCGACGCCGGCGCCGAGGTCATCCACATGGCCGAGAACGGCTTCTGTGCCGACGGCGAGCAGGAGCAGCTGATCGCCGACGGGGCCACCGAGATCGACGGGCCGATGCCGGTCAACACCGACGGCGGCCTCATCGCCAACGGCGAGCCGATCGGCGCCTCGGGCCTGCGCCAGGTCCACGAGCTGGTCCTCCAGCTGCGGGGCCAGGCGGGCGAGCGCCAGGTACCGAGCGAGCCATCGGTCGGCTACGCCCAGGTGTACGGGGCGCCCGGCACGGCGGCCGTCACGATCCTGTCCACCTAGGGTCCGGCCGTGGACCTCGGGCTGAGCGAGGAGCAGCACCAGCTCGTCGCTTCCTTCGGCGACCTGCTGGCCAAGGAGTCGTCGACGGAGCGGGTGCGGGCGACCGAGCCCGGTGGGTTCGATCCCGCGCTGTGGGCCTCGCTGCAGGAGACCGGGGCGGTGACCATGGCCGTGCCCGAGGCGGCGGGCGGCTGGGGCGCCTCCCTCGTCGACCTCGTGCTGGTGGCCGAGCAGGTCGGCCGGGCGCTGGCCCCCGCCCCGGTGATCGAGGCCCAGGTCGGCGGCGCGGCCGCCTGCTGAACGACGTGCCCGACGACCTGGTGACGTTCGCCGTTCGCCCCGACCTCATGCTGGTGCCGGCGGGCGCGGTGGCCGACGCCGTCGTCACCCTCGACGGCGACCGAATGGTCGTCGCCCCGGTCGTGGAGCGGACACCGGTGGCGAACCTCGCCGACGCCCCACTGGCCGACGTGCGCCTGGGTCGAGGCCACCGAGCTGGCCGGCGACTTCGAGACGGCCCTCGACGAGTGGCTGGTGCTGACCGCCGCCGCGCTGGTCGGGCTGGGGCTAGCCGCACTGGAGCTGGGCTGTGCCTACGCGGTCGAGCGGCGGGCCTTCGGCTCCCCGATCGGCGCCTTCCAGGGTGTCGCCCACCCGCTGGCCGACGACGCCACCAACCTCGACGGCGCCCAGCTCCTCACCCGCAAGGCGGCGTGGGCCCTGGACGGCGGCGACGCCCGCGGCCGGGAGCTGGCGGCCATGGCCTTCGCCTTCGCCTCGACGGCCGCCGAGGCGGCCACCTACGACGCCCTGCACACCCACGGCGGCTACGGGTTCACGCTGGAGTCCGACGTTCAGCTGTTCTGGCGACGGGCCCGGGGTTGGCCCCGGGTGTGGGGCGACGCCGAGACCGCGTCTCGGCGGCCGCCGCAGCCGCGAGGTACCGCTGATGGACTTCACGTGGGACGCCGAGGCCGAGGCTCTGCGGGCCGAGGTGCGCGTCTTCCTGGCCGAGCACCTGTCGCCCGAGCTGGAGGAGCGCCTCTACGAGACCGGGGTCAACCACGACGACGACTTCGCCCTCGCCCTCGGCGAGCGGAACTGGATCGCCCCCGAGTGGGAGCGGGAGGGCCACGAGGTCCTCCGGGGCGAGGCCCTGCAGGTGCTGATCGACGAGTTCACCCGCTCCGACGCTCCCGTCTACGCCACGATCACCTCGCTGATGGTGGGCCGCGTCGTCCGGGCCGTGGGCAGCGACGAGCTGAAGGCCGCCGTCCTGCCCGGCATCGCCCGGGGCGAGGTGACGGTCGCCCTCGGCATGAGCGAGCCCGAGGCGGGCTCGGACGTGGCCGCCGTGCAGACCCGGGCTCGCGCCGTCGAGGGCGGCTGGGTGCTCGACGGGCAGAAGATGTTCACCACCAACGCCCAGCTCACCGACTACGTCTTCCTGCTGGCCCGCACCGACCCGGACAGCGCGCTGCACCGCGGCCTCACGACGTTCTTCGTGCCGATGGACAGCGACGGCATCGAGGTGCAGGCGGTGCAGACGGTCTCGGGCGAGCGCACCAACATCACGTTCTACAGCGAGGTGTTCGTCGAGGACCGCTGGCGCATCAGCGAGGTCGGCAAGGGCTGGCACTCGCTGATGCTGGCCCTGCAGGACGAGCACAGCGCCACGTTCAGCCCCCACTTCGCCCGCTTCTTCGCCGAGGTCGAGGCGTGGGCGGAGGAGAGCGGCGCCCTCGACCGTGAAGACGTGCGCCTGCGCCTGACGAAGGCGGCCGTCGACCTCGAGGTGGCCCGGCTGCTCGACGCCCGGACCAGCTGGATGGAGGCCAACGGCGAGGTCCCCGTCGTCGAGGGACCCATGGCCAAGCTGTTCAGCACCGAGGCCATCGTGCGTCGGACCGAGGACCTGACCGCCCTCATCGGCCCCGACGCCCTGCGCCGCCGGGGCGAGCCCACGGCCGTACGGGGCGGACGGATCGAGCACGCCCTGCGCTTCTCGCTGGGCACGACCACCTACGCGGGCACCAGCGAGATCCAGCGCAACATCATCGCCCAGCGCCGCTGCGGGCTCCCCCGGTCATGACCACGACCCCGAACCTCCTCGACGGCACCTGGTACGCGGGTCAGCCCTTCGACGACTGGGCCTGGATGCGGCGCGAGTCGCCGGTCCACTGGGACGAGCAGGGCCAGGTGTGGGGCCTCGCCCGGCACGAGGACGTCCTGGCCGTCGAGAAGGACCCCACGCGGTTCTCGAGCAAGCGGGCGCCCCGGCCCCACGGGGACCCGCTGCCGATGATGATCTCGATGGACGACCCCGACCACCAGCGCCGGCGCTCGCTGGTGAACCGGGGCTTCACCCCTCGCCGCATCGGCGAGCTCGAGGACAAGGTCGCCGAGCTGTCCCGCCGGATCGTCGATCGAGTGGCGGCGTCCGGTTCCTGCGACGCCGTCTGGGACCTGGCGGCGCGGCTGCCGCTGCTGGTCATCGCCGACCTGCTGGGCTTCCAGGAGGAGCACTACGACGACCTGCTGCGGTGGTCCGACGACATGATGCTGGCCACCGACCTCGACCCGTCGCCCGAGCTCGCGGACGGTGGCCTGCGGGCCATGCTCGGCTTCCGCGAGCTCCAGCTCGGGGTGATCGAGGACCGCCGGGCCAACCCGCGCGACGACCTCATCAGCGTGCTCTGCGCCGCCGAGGTCGACGGCCACCGGCTGGACGACGAGTCGATCGTGCAGGAGACGCTCCTGCTCCTGATCGGCGGCGACGAGACCACCCGCCACGTCATCACCGGCGGTCTCCTCGCCCTGATGGCGCACCCGGACGCAGCAGGCGTGGCTGGCCGAGGACCTCGACCGACTCCCGGTCGCGGTGGAGGAGCTGCTGCGCTGGGTCTCGCCGATCAAGAACATGGCCCGCACGGTGACCGAGGACCTGGAGCTGCGGGGCCGGCAGCTGCACGAGGGCGACCAGGTGATCCTCCTGTACCCGTCGGCGAACCGGGACGAGGACGTGTTCGACCGGCCCGACGACGCTGGATCTGGGCCGGGACCCCAACCCCCACCTGGCCTTCGGCTTCGGGCCCCACTTCTGCCTCGGCGCCTCGCTGGCCCGCCTGGAGCTGCGGGTCATGTTCCGGGAGGTGCTGACCCGGCTGCCCGACCTCGAGCTGGCCGGCGACGACCCGCTCCCGTACCGGGCCTCCAACTTCATCACCGGCCCCGAGGCGATGCCGGTTCGGTTCACCCCCACACCCTCGACCTAGGTTCTCGGCCATGGCCGAGTACGAGTACGAGACCCTGTTGGTGCGCAAGGACGACGGGGTCGCTTGGGTCTCGCTCAACCGCCCCGAGGTCCGCAACGCCATCAACAAGGCGATGCAGGACGAGCTGGCGGCGCTGTGGAACGACTTCCGCTACGACGACGACGTCCGCTGCGTGGTCCTCACCGGTGAGGGCCACTCGTTCTGCACCGGCATCGACCGGGCGGAGGCGGTGTCCGAGTCGAACACGGACTCGATGGCCGAGGGCAACTTCCCCGACTACCCGACGCCGTGGATGTACGACGACCCGGGACGGGACATCGGGCCGAAGAGCCGGGACCTCTGGAAGCCGGTCATCGCAGCCGTGCAGGGCATGGCCTGCGGCGGGGCCTTCTACATGCTCGGCCAGACCGAGTTCATCATCGCTGCCGACGACGCCACCTTCTTCGACCCCCACGTCACCTACGGAATGACGGCGGCGTTCGAGCCCATCGAGATGCTGTCGAAGATGCCGTTGCCCGAGGTGATGCGCATGTCGCTGCTGGGGGCCCACGAGCGCATGTCGGCCGAGCGGGCCCGGGAGATCGGGCTGGTCACCGAGGTCGTGCCCCGCGACGAGCTCCTCGATCGGGCCGGCTGGGTGGCGAGGGTCATCGCGGACTCCCCACCGCTGGTGATCCAGGGCACGATGCGGGCGCTCTGGACCGCCCACGAGATCCCCCGGACGCAGGGCGTGGCGATGGCGAACCTCTTCACCCGCATCGGTTCGGATGCCGCCGCGTTCAAGGCGGGCCAGGACCGCTTCGCCTCCGGCCAGCGCGTCGAGTGGCAGGTCCGCTGAACGATGCGATCTCCTCCGGAGGCGGAGGTGCCGGACGCGTTCGGGCTCCCGACACCCGACGACGCCCTTGGAGGGGACGATGAGTGACAACGGTGCCGACCACGTCCTGCTGGTGGTCGACTCAGGACACGAGGCGGCCGGAGCGGCTTCGCTGGCGGTCGCCGACCTCCAGATCGAGGTGGGGATCAACGAGATCGCCGGGGCTGCCACCGGGACCTTCGTGATCTACGGCCGGCCGGGCGAAACGGCCGGTGGTTACGCGAACGTCCATGTCCCCGGCGGGATCATGTACGGGTCATCGGATCCGGCGAACGAATTGGGCGGGATCGTCGGTTTCGTGCTCATCGGCTGCGACGTGCACCTCCCCGCCGATTTCCCGGTCGACCCGGGGGTCAACGACCCCGACGACGCTGTCACCGGGACGGCGCGGAGCGACTCGTGGACCGTGCGCTGCTTCCCCGGCACCCAGCCCGGGATGCTCGTCGGGGCGGCCCGGCTGATCCAGAACCTGTTCGACGGATCCGGCAGCCGTGCCCACAACGCCGCGTATGTGGCGCTCACCCGTCCGGGGATCGGGGACGGTCCCGACTTCTTCACCGGCGGCGACTTCCGCGAGTCCGAGACCTTCCCGGTCGACTACGGCTTCATCGCCGCCGGCTCGTCGGGGACGCTGATCGCCCCTGACGGGGACGTGGGGTTCCGTGTCGCGTTCCAGGCCGGCGGGCGGGCTGAGACGTGGTCGGGAGACTACGACCCGACCGACCCCACCGACTCGGACGGCTACTCCAAGATCGGCACCGGCCTGTTGGCGCGGGACTGGACGTCGAGGGCCATCAAGATCCTGCCGCCGCACGACGACGCCGCCGACGAGCTGGCGGTCGAGCTGGTCGACGGCAACGACGACCCGCTGTTCACGGTCGCCGCCGACGGCCAGGTCAACTCCGCCAAGGAAGGCTGGCACTACGTCGGCGGTGGCGGCGGGGAGCCTGCGTTCGGGTCGGGATGGTCGAACGTCCCAACTCAGACGAAGATGAGCTTCCGGCTCATCGACGGCTTCGTCCACATCATGGGGTTCGTCTGGCGGGGCGGCGGCGATCTCGACAACACGGAGGTCTGCCAGCTCCCGGTCGGCTACCGGCCCTCCGCGAACGTCAACATGGCAGTCATCCTGTTCGACGGCTCGTTCCTGGAGCGCGCCGGAAGGATGCTGGTCACCCCCGACGGTTCGGTCCAGTTCAACACCGCCGACTTCACCGGGATCATCGCCGGTGAAGCATGCGCCGGGGCTCGTTTCCCGCTCATCGCCCCGGACGTCGCGGCCTGATGAGCCGAGAAGTCCGCAGAGGTGGGAGGCGGCCAGCGCCTCCTAGCGTGCTCGTCCATCGCAGTCAGCGGCCGGAGCGCTGCCACCACCGGTGGCGCGGCTGCGGCTCGGTGAGGACCTCGATGCCGTTGCCGACATCCGCGATCAGCGGTCCGACCCGCTCGACGGGGTCGAGCCACAGGAGTCCGAGCCCGGCCATCTCGGCGCCGTCGGGTGGGCGGACCCAGTCGATGCCGAAGGCGTGAACCCATCGGCCGGAGTACCAGTCGACGGCCTGCAGCCCGGCGCGGCAGTCCGGCATCGCCGTGTCGTGGATCGCGACGAACACACCCCGGGCGGGCTTCCAGTCGAGCAGCACCTTCATGTCCCGCTGGATGTCCTCGAACTCGTGCGAGGCGTCCACGATCACCAGGCCGATGCCGTCCCGGTACTCGTCGAGCACGCCGGGGAGGACCTCCCAGGAGAGGCCGTGGCGGAACTCGATGTTGTCCACCCCTGCCACGCCTTCGGCTCGGGACATGTCGGCGTCGATCGTGACCACGTGGTCAACGAACTGGGACAGCCCCCGGGCGCTGCCGCCCTTGAAGGTCCCCACGTCGACCGCGACCTCGGCCTGGACCGCCATCGTCATCGCCACGATCGACATCCACTCTGCCGGTGTGCATCTCCGCCTCGCCCGAGAGCAGCGCTCCGACGAGTGGGTACCGGGTCAGGAAGTCGGGCCTGAAGTCCTCCGGGTCCATCGGGCCGCGAGCGTAGGGGCCCGACCCGGATGCCTGCCTTGGGCCGACGTCGACCTCGCCCCCCAAGCCGCCCGCCCGAGGATCGCCTAAAGCTCTAGACTTTTCGGCATGACCGCGGGGGAGTGGGCGCTGGCGGACGTGCACGACGTGCTCGCCGAGGCGATCCCGGAGCGGGAGATGGTGGTGTGCGGTGACGTCCGGCGGACCTTCGCCGAGGTGCAGCAGCGTTCGCGCTCGCTGGCGTCGTTCCTCCGGGGCCGGGGCATCGGCCTGCGCAGCGAGCGCCAGGCGCTGGAGCGCTGGGAGTGCGGGCAGGACCCGGTGGCCCTGGTCCTCCACAACGGGACCGAGTACGTCGAGTCGATGCTGGGCGCCTTCCGGGCTCGGGCCGTCCCCTTCAACGTCAACCAGCACTACCGGCCGGCCGAGCTTGGGACGCTGGTCGACGGGGTGGGTGCCCGAGCGGCGGTGTACCACCGGCGCTACGGCCCGCTGCTGGCCGAGGCCGTGGACGTGGCCGATCTCGTGCTCGTCGACGTCGACGACGGCTCCGGCGTCGAGCCGCTACCAGGCAGCACGACCTTCGAGGATGCGGCGCGGACGCCGATCGCTGACCTGCCCGAGCCCTCGCCCGACGACCTGTACGTGGTCTGCACCGGTGGGACGACCGGGCGGCCGAAGGCCGTGCTGTGGCGACAGGGCGACATCTACCTGGCCGGCATGGCCGGGGTCGAGGACGCGACGCCCGGAGTCCATCGCGGAGGCCGCCCGGTCGAACACCGGGGGGCCGTGGTACCCGGTGCCGCCGCTGATGCACGCCGCGGCGCAGTGGACCGCGTTCTGCGGGCTGCACGCCGGATCCACGGTCCTGCTCCACGACGACTCTCGGCCCTTCGATGCCGGCGTCGTCCTCGGGAACATCGAGCGCGAGGGAGCCTTCATGGCCTCGATCGTCGGCGACGCCCACGCCCGTCCGCTGGTCGAGGAGCTCCGGCGGCGCACCTACGACCTCTCGCTCGTTCTTCCTGCTGGGCACCGGCGGCGCGGCGACCAGCGAGCACCTGAAGGACGCGCTGCTCGACCTCGTCCCCCACCTCACGATCATGGACGGGTACGGCGCCTCGGAGACCGGTGGCATGGCCTTCGGCCCCCGCAGCCGCGACCAGGGCTCGGAAGGCTTCGTCCCCGCGGCGGGGGCCGCGGTGGTCACCGACGACCGCCGCCGCTTCCTCGAGCCGGGCGACGAGGAGGTCGGCTGGATCGCCCGACGAGGGCACGTCCCGCTCGGCTACCTGGACGACCCGGAAGGCACCGAGGCCACCTTCCCGATCGTCGACGAGGAGCGACTGTCGGTCCCCGGCGACCGGGGACAGCTGCCTGGACGACGGAAGGATCCGGCTCCTGGGCCGCGACTCGATGGTGGTGAACACCGGTGGCGAGAAGGTCTTCGTCGAGGAGGTCGAGGCCGTGTTGCGCACCCACCCGGACGTCACCGATGCGCTCGTGGTGGGCCGGCCCTCGGACCGCTTCGGCCAGGAGGTGGTCGCCGTGGTCGAGCCCCGCACCGGCTCCGACCTCGACCCGATCGAGCTCCGCGAGTTCGTGGCCGCCGAGGTCGCCCGCTTCAAGGCGCCCCGGGCGGTCCTGGTGTGCGACGCCGTCCAGCGCCACGCCAACGGCAAGGCCGACTACCGCTGGGCCCGGGAGGTGGCCCCGGACGCCGTCGACGCCACCGGCGGCAGCTGATCGGCCTCGTTCTGGTGGCAGCCACGTGTTCTCAGCAACACAGGGCTGCCACCAGAACGGGGGGTTAGGGCTCGGGGACCTCGAAGTGGGCGTCGCGGAGCTCGAAGGCCGCGCTTGGTGCCGTGCTCGGCCCGGGCCTTCACGAAGTTGAACTCGCCCTCGCCGAACTGGAGGTTGGTGCCGTAGGCGTGGAGCAGGGGGCTCAGGACCTCCTCGCCCTGGTAGGCCGACAGCTGCTCGATGAGGCGGAAGGCCTCCTTGGCCAGGACGATCCCGTCGCCGGGCATGCGGGACGCCTTCTCGGCGTACCAGGCCGCACGGGCTGTGACCTCGTCGGGCTCGACCACCTCGGTGAACACGCCGAGGTGGGCCACCTCGGCGGCCTCGATCGTGTCGCCTGTCAGCAGCAGGCGACGGGTCAGCACGGGGCCGAGGCGGTGGAAGAAGAGGTGGAGCGAGCCCGAGCGCGGGGCCCAGGAAGCGGGTGGCGGGCATGCCGATGGCGGTGTCGCGGGCCACGACGGACAGGTCGGCCATGAGCGCCAGCTCGAGGCCGCCGCCGAGGGCGAAGCCGGACACCTCGGCCACGGTGACCTTCGGGTAGCCGAGGAAGAACTGGTAGAAGGCGAACGTCTGGCGGTCGACCAGGATCCGGCGGCGCTGGCTGGGCCGGCGCCCGTTGCCCTCCTTGGCCCCGTCGCCGTACCAGGCGTAGGCGTTGTTCATGTCGGCGCCGGTGGTGAACACGCCGCCCTCGCCCCGCAGGAGCACCACCTTGACGTCGTCGTCGTAGGCGAGGTCCTCGAGGTGGGCGCCGAGCTGGCGGCGCATCTCCGGGTCGTAGGCGTTCTTGCGGCCGGGGTTGTCCAGGGTCAGGCGGGCGACACCGGTCGTGTCATCCCGCTCGAGGTGGACTCGGCCCTCGCTCACGACGACAGTATAACCTCTAGATGTTTATGGAGTTCCGCCTGGACCCCGAGCAGGTCGAGCTGCAGCAGACCGTGGCCCGGTTCTTCGAGGACCGGTTCCCCCTGGACACCCTCCCGGCCCGGGAGGGCGCGCCCCTCGACCGTGCGGTGTGGGCCGAACTGGGCGACCTCGGGGTGTTCGACGTGCTGGCCGACCTCGGCCTGCTGGAGGCGGCGCTCGTGTTCGAGCTGGTCGGGTCGCACCTGGTGCCCGGGCCTCTTCTGTGGACCGTGCTGCGCCGGCGACGATGGCGCCGTCGTCGGCGGCGTGGAGGCCGGAGCCGTCGAGGAGGACAGCGCCGTCGTCGAGCACGCCGCCGACCTCGACCGGCTGGTGGTCCTCCACGACGACCGGGTCACCGCTCCACGAGGTCGGCGACGCCGAACCCCTGACGCCGCTCGACCCGCTCACGCCGGTCGGCCGGGTCCAGGTGGGCGAGGGGACCACTGTCGGCGACCGGTCGGAGGCTGACGAGCTGCGCCGGCGGGGGACCGTGCTCACCGCGGCGATGCTCGTGGGCGTCGCCTCGCGGGCGCTGGAGACGGCCCGGGCCTACGCCCTGGAGCGGGAGCAGTTCGGCGTCCCCATCGGGTCGTTCCAGGCCATCAAGCACCTGCTGGCCGATCGGTACGTCGCCACCAACCTGGCCCAGAGCTCGATGTACGCGGCGGCCGTGGAGCCCGACGACCGGGGCGTCGCCGCGGCCAAGCTGCTGGCCGCCGAGGCCGCCGTCGACGGTGCCGGCACGGCCATCCAGGTCCTCGGCGGCATGGGCTTCACGTGGGAGATGCTCCCCAACCACCTGCTCAAGCGGGCCTGGGTGCTGGAACAGTCGTTCGGAACCGCCGACGACCACGCCGCCCGCCTGGGGGCGGCGCTCGTGGCCGGGCACTAGCAAGGGGACCGATGGAGCTCGAGACGATCCTGTACGAGGTCGAGGACCGCACGGCCACGATCACCCTCAACCGCCCCGACCAGCTCAACGCCCTCAGCCCGCAGATGGTCCAGGAGCTGCGCCGCGTCTACGCCGAGGCCGAGGCCGACGAGGCGGTGTGGACGATCCTGGTCACCGGCAACGGGCGGGCCTTCTGCACCGGGGCCGACGTGACCGAGATCCCCGACGACGGCCGGGTGGTCTACGAGGAGCCCTACCTCACCACCTACGAGCAGTGGGAGGCGCCCCAGGAGGGGACCCCGCCGTTCCGGACGATGACCAAGCCGGTCATCACCGCGGTCAACGGACTGTGCTGCGGGGCGGGCCTGGACTGGGTGACCACGGGCGACATCGCCATCGCCTCGGACCAGGCGCAGTTCTTCGACCCCCACGTCAGCATCGGGCTGGTCTCGGGCCGGGAGATGGTTCGGCTGGCCCGCGTGCTGCCCACCAACGTCGCCATGCGGGTGGCCCTCACCGGCCGCCACGAGCGCATGAGCGCCCAGCGTGCGTACGAGCTGGGCCTGGTCTCCGAGGTCGTGCCCCACGACGACCTGCTGACCCGGGCCCGGGAGATCGCCGCGCTGGTCAACCGCAACGCGCCACTGGCCGTCCGGGGCACTCGCCTGGCCATCCGCAAGAGCCTCGACCTGCCCCTGCACGAGGCCGAGATCCTGGGCGAGGCCTTCCGGGAGCGGGTCGTGCGCACCGACGACGCCAAGGAGGGCCCGCAGGCGTTCATGGACAAGCGCGAGCCACGCTGGACCGGCACATGAGCGACTACACGACGATCCGCTACGAGACGTCGCCCGACCGGGTGGCCACGCTCACGCTGAACCGGCCCGAGGTCCTCAACGCCTTCGACCGCACGATGTGCGAGGAGGTCCAGGCCGCCTGGCGCCGGGTGAAGGACGACCCCGAGGTCAACGCCGTGGTCCTGCGGGCCGAGGGCGACCGTGCGTTCTGTGCCGGCCTCGACGTCGACACGCCCTACGGCCAGCCCGACGACGTCTGGAACCACGAGGACCCGGGCGAGCTGCTCAGCCCCAAGTGGCAGAAGGTGTGGAAGCCCGTGGTGTGCGCCGTCCAGGGGATGTGCACGGCGGGCGCCTTCTACTTCCTCAACGAGGCCGACATCGTCATCTGCTCGCCCGACGCCACCTTCTTCGACTCCCACGTGAGCGCGGGCATGGTGTCGGCGTTGGAGCCGGTGGGTCTCATGCGCCGGGTCGGCCTGGCCCAGACGCTGCGGATGGCCCTGACCGGCAACGACGAGCGAGTCGGAGCCGAGACCGCCCTGCAGATCGGCCTGGTGACCGAGGTCGTGGCCCGCGACGCCCTCTGGGACCGGGCCCACGCCCTCGCGGCGACGATCGCGGCCAAGCCCAGCGCCGCCACGCAGGGCACCGTGCGGGCCATCTGGGAGTCCCTCGACCGGCCCTACCGCGCCGCCATGGAGCAGGGGCTGATCTACACCCGGCTGGGCAACCCCCTGGGCATGGCCGAGCTCGCCGAGCACCCGCCGCCGCGGACGGAGCCGAGGATCCGGTGACGTTCCTGTCCGAGCGCATCGGCGACGTGCTCGGCATCGACCCGACGGCCGAACGCGCTCGAGTTCGAGGGCCGTTGGCGGACCTGGGGCGAGCTGGGCGAGGCACGTCGACGAGGTCGCGTCCCGGGTCGAGCCGGGGCAGGAGGTGGGGATCCTGCTGCGCAACCGGCCGTCGTCGGTGGGGTTCCTGCTCGGCGTCCTGCGGGCCGGCGGCTGTGTGGTCACGATCAACCCTGCTCGCCAGGAGGACGTGGCCCAGCTCGACCTGCCCCTGGTGCTCGGCGAGCCGGAGGACCTGGTCCCCGTCGGGTCTCCCGGGACCGGACCGGCGGCGCGAGGGCGTGGCCGTGCGGATGCTGACCAGCGGCACCACCGGGCCGCCCAAACGGGTGGACCTGTCCTACGAGACGCTGGCGCGGGTGCTGGTCGGGGCCAAGCACTACGAGTCCGACCGCGACACGACCCCGCGCCTGCGCAGGGGAGTGGCCGTGGTGAACTCGCCGCTCGTACACCTCGGTGGCCTGTTCCGGGTCCTGCAGTGCGTGGCCGACGGGCGCTCGTTCGCCCTGCTCGAGCGCTTCACCGTGGCGGGCTGGGTCGACGCCGTCCGCCGCCACCGACCGGCGACGGCCAGCCTGGTGCCCACCGCGCTGCGCATGGTGCTGGAGGCTGACCTCGACCCCGACGACCTGTCGAGCCTGCGCTCGGTGGTCTCGGGGACCGCCCCCCTCGACCCCGACGACGCCGACGCCTTCTTCGACAAGTACGGCGTGCCCGTCCTCATCTCCTACGCGGCCACCGAGTTCGGCGGCGGGGTGGCGGGCTGGAACCTCGAGGACCACCGCCGGTTCTGGGCGACCAAGCGGGGCAGCGTGGGGCGGGCCCACGCCGGCTGCGAGCTGCGGGTGGCGGACGGCGTGCTCGAGGTCAAGGCCGGCCAGCTCGGCGACGGGGAGTGGGTGCGCACCACCGACCTCGCCCGCATCGACGAGGACGGCTTCGTCTGGATCCTGGGGCGGGCCGACCAGGCCATCATCCGGGGCGGCTTCAAGGTCCAGCCCGAGGACGTCCGCGCCGCGCTGGAGCGGCACCCCGCGGTGCGCGGGGCCGCGGTCGTCGGCCGTGACGACCGGCGCCTGGGCGCCGTGCCGGTCGCCGTCGTGGAGCTGCGGGACGAGGTCGGCCCCGACGACCTGCTGGCCTTCGCCGGGACCGTCCTGGCCCGCTACGAGCTGCCCACCGAGATCCGCGTCGTCGACGAGCTCCCCCGCACCGACTCCGGGAAGGTCGACCTGGCGGCGGTGCGGACCCTGGCCGGAGCCTGACGTGGACCTGACCTACTCCGACGCCGACGAGGCCTTCCGCAAGGAGGTCCGGGCCTGGCTGGACGAGGCCGTCCCCGCCTACGGCTCACCGCCGCCCCCCGGGGACTGGACGGCCCGCCGGGCCTACGACACGGGATGGCAGCGGCAGCTCCACGACGCCGGCTACGCCGGGCTCCAGTGGCCGGTCGAGTACGGCGGCCGGGGCCTGCCCGCCTCCCAGCAGCTGGTCTATCTGGAGGAGTACGCGGCGTCGGGGGCGCCCTACGTCGGCATCAACTTCGTCGGCAACGCCCACGCCGGGCCCACGCTGATCGCCGAGGGCACCGAGGAGCAGCGCCGCTTCCACCTCCCCCGGATCCTCCGGGGCGAGAGCGTCTGGTGCCAGGGCTTCTCCGAGCCCGGCGCCGGTTCTGACCTGGCGTCGCTGCGCACCCGGGCCGTGCGGGAGGGCGACGAGTACGTGGTCACCGGCCAGAAGATCTGGAGCACGCGGGCCCACGTGGCCGACTTCTGCGAGCTGCTCGTCCGTACGAACCCCGACGCCCCCAAGCACAAGGGCATCACCTGGCTGATCCTCGACATGGACCAGCCGGGGGTCGAGGCGCGGCCCATGAAGACGATCGACGGCGAGAGCCACTTCTGCGAGGTCTTCCTCGACGGCGCCCGGGTGCCCGTGAGAAACCGGGTCGGCGAGGAGGACGACGGCTGGCGGGTCACCAACGTCACCCTGCGCTTCGAGCGGGGGACCGCCTTCGCCCAGCACATCATCACCCTGCGCTCTCAGCTCCGGCGCCTGGTGGGCCTCGCCGGCGACGGGGTCGACGATCCCGGCCTGGTGCGCCGGCTCGGCCGCCTCGATGCCCGGGTCGAGGCCCTCTGGCGCATGACCCAGCGCTGCGTGACCGAGGCCGAGGCCACCGGGCTGCCCTCGCCGCTGGGGTCGGCCGTGAAGCTGGGCTACAGCGAGCTCGGCCAGGAGATCGCCCGGCTGGGCCTACAGCTCCTGGGGCGGCGGGCCATCGGCACCGAGGGTCCCGACAGCGAGGACGCCCAGGTCGTGCGCGACTACCTGTGGTCGTTCCAGTACACGATCGCCGCCGGCACCTCGCAGATCCAGCGCAACCTCATCGCCGAGCGGATGCTCGGCCTGCCCCGGGGCCGCTGATGGAGCCCTGGGTCTACGGCGAGGCGCCGTCCGAGGAGACCGTGGCCGGAGCGGCGCGGCTGCGGCAGTCGATCGACGAGCTCCTGGCGGCCGAGCCGTACCTCGACCACGGCCGGGACATCGGGGCCTACAACCCGTGCTTCCCCGAGTACGAGCTGGTGGTGGACGGGCCGTCGGCCCGGGGGACGGTCACCTTCCCGATCGCCTACGAGGGCCCGCCCGGGTACGTGCACGGTGGGTTCCTCGGCGTCCTCGTGGACTGCGTGGTCCAGCACCACCACTGCGAGGTGGGGCAGGCCGGCAAGACGGTGTCGATGGCCGTCCGGTACCGACGCCCGGCGCCCGTGTCGACGCCGCTGACCGTCACCGTCGAGCGCCGGATCGAGGGCGACCGCCTGCACTCGACGGTGCAGCTGCTCGACGGCGACCGCCTGCTCTGCGAGGCGGAGGTCGAGGCCGTGGCCGGCGACCGTGCCGCCCTGCCCGACGTCCCTCGCCGCCCGTGACCACGATCCCGGCCCTGCTGGCCGAGCGCCGCTCGGACGAGCAGGCGATCGTCACCGAGGACCGGGCCATCACCTACGCCGAGCTGGACGACGCCAGCCGGACGCTCGCCGCCGGGCTGCTGGCCGACGGCCTCGCCGCCAGCGACCGGGTCGCGCTGCTGGGGCCCAACGGCATCGACTGGGCGGTCCAGGCCTGTGCCCTGTGGCGCGCCGGGGCGGTGCTGGTCCCGCTCAGCACGTTCCTCCGCCCGCCGGAGTTGGCCGCCCAGCTCGAGACGGCCGACGTCGTCCACGTCCTGTCGGTGCGCACGTTTCGCGGGCGGGACTACGCCGACGAGCTCCGGCCGCGATGGGTGGCCGACGACCTCCCGACGGGGAGCGCCCCGGTGCCCGACGACGTCCGACCGGATGACGACCTCTGCGTCCTGTTCACCTCGGGCAGCACCGGCAGCCCGAAGGGGACGATTCACACCCACGCCGGCGCACTGGGCGCCGTCGCCTCCTCGCTCGAGGCCCGCGGCATCCGTGCCGGTGAGCGCCTCTACATCCCGATGCCGTTCTTCTGGACCGGGGGGCTGGCCGCCGGCCTCCTCTCGACGCTGGTTGCCGGGGCCACCCTGCTCACCGAGGCCGAGCCCGAGCCGGGCCGCACCCTGGCCTTCCTGGAGCGGGAGCGGGTGACGCTGTTCCGGGGCTGGCCGGAACAGGCGGTGAAGCTGACCGCCCACCCGTCGTTCGCTTCCACCGACCTGTCCTCGCTCGGCGACGCCAGCCTCGGCGCGGTGCTGCCGCCGGACCGGCGCCCGGCACCGGGCGCCCGGCCCAACCTCTTCGGGATGACCGAGACCTTCGGACCGTGGTGCGGGGACCACCTCGACGTCGACCTCCCGAGGGACAAGTGGGGGAGCTGCGGGCGGCCGTTCGCCGGCATCGAGGTCCGCACCGCCGAGGACGGCGAGATCTGGCTGCGGGGCCCGAACCTCATGCGGGGCGTGTGCGGCCGCGAGGTCCTCACCTCCGACGGGTGGTACGCGACGGGCGACCGGGGGCGGGTCGACGACGACGGCTACGTCTGGTTCGAAGGCCGCCTCGACGACATGTTCAAGGTGAAGGGAGCCACCGTGTACCCCTCCGAGGTCGAGAGCGCCCTGCGCTCGGTGGACGACGTCCGCCAGGCCCACGTCACCGACGTCGACGGCGAGGTGGGGGCGCTGGTGGTGACCGACGCGTCGCTCCCGGAGCTCGAGGTCGCCGTGAAGGAGCGGCTGAGCCGGTTCAAGGTGCCCAGCCGGTGGCTGGTGACCGACGACGTCGGGGCGGTGCCCGTGACGGCCACGGGCAAGGTGGACAAGGACGCGCTGCGGGCCACGTTGCGCTCGGTCGCCCAGGGTGAAAACATCTAAAGGAATACGACGGGAAGCGAGGGACGATGGGCGCGGAGACGTTGGTCGAGCGGGAGGACGGGCTGGTCACCGTCACCTTCAACCGACCCGAACGGAAGAACGCGCTCGGCCGCGACAACTGGATCGCCCTCGACGAGGTGCTGAGCGAAGTGATGGTCAACCCGGACGACCGGGCCCTGGTCCTCACCGGCGCCGACGGCAACTTCTCGTCCGGCGCCGACCTCTCCGGTGACAGCAGCGGCAGCCTGACCTCCTCCGGCGAGCTGCAGCTGATCATCCACGAGATGCGGACCGTCGGCGAGATCATCGCTCGCCTGCAGCGCCTTCCCGTGCCGACGATCGCCGCCGTCGACGGGGTGGCCGTCGGGGTGGCCATGGGCCTGGCCCTGGCCTGCGACCTGATCGTGGCCAGCGACCGGGCCCGCTTCTTCCAGATCTTCGTGAAGCGCGGCCTCGCCCTGGACGGCGGCTCCTCGTGGAGCCTGCCCCGCTCGGTGGGCCTGCGCCGGGCCAAGCAGATCGCCTTCTTCGGCGACGTGGTCGAGGCCCAGCAGGCACTCGACTGGGGCCTGGTCAACGAGGTGGTGCCTGCCGAGGAGCTAGGTGACACCGCCCGGGCCTGGGGCCACCGCCTGGCCTCGGGGCCGACGACCGCCCTCAGCCTGATCAAGCGGCAGCTGGACGCCAGCGACCAGCTCAGCTTCGGCGACGCCCTCGAGGGGGAGGCCCGGGCCCAGCACATCACCTACACGACCAAGGACATGATGGAGGGCATCAGCGCCTTCCTCGAGCGCCGTGACCCGAAGTTCACCGGTCAGTGACCGCCATCGACTGCCTCGTGAACGTCGGCTTCGCCGACGAGATGCACCCCGACTGGATGGACCGGGTCAAGGAGGACTACTTCAAGGGCGACGACTCCTTCTTCTCCAGCCCGGAACTTCCCGAGCTGGTCGACGAGATGGACGCCCTGGGCGTCGAGAAGGCGATCCTGCTGACCCGGGTCGGCGCCGTGGACGACCGGGCCCAGCGCTTCGTCGCCGAGCGACCCGACCGCTTCGCCCTCGGCATCGGCGGCTTCAACCTCCTGAAGCCGATGAAGACCGTTCGCGCTCTGGAGTCCTTCGTGGGCGACCACCCGGTGGCCTTTGCCGTCGTGGGCCCGAGCTTCTGGGGGGACGGGATGTACCCGGCGACCGACGCCGTGTACTTCCCGCTCTACACCAAGTGCTGCGAGCTGGACCTGCCGCTGTGCATGAACACCGGCATCCCGGGACCGCCGCTGCCGGCGGACGTCCAGAACCCGATCCACCTGGATCGGGTGTGCCTCCGCTTCCCGGAGCTGAAGCTCTGCATGATCCACGGGGCCGACCCGTGGTGGGACACCGCCATCCGGCTCATGCTCAAGTACGAGAACCTGCGCCTCATGACCTCGGCGTGGTCCCCGAAGCGCCTGCCCGAGTCGCTGCTGCACTTCATGCGGACCCGGGGCAAGGACCGGGTCCTGTTCGCCTCCGACCACCCGGTGCTGTCGATGGAGCGCTGCCTGGGCGAGGCGGCCGCCCTCGACCTGCCCGACGACGTGCGGGCCGCCTGGCTCCACGGCAACGCCGACGCCTTCTTCTTCCCCGACGCCGACTGAGACCAGGAGGGTCCCATGGACGAGCGCCCGATCGACGCCGACAACCACTACTACGAGAAGTTGGACGCCTTCACCCGGCACCTGGACAAGGCGTTCAAGCACCGCGGCGTGCGCCCCGTGCAGGACGGCAAGCGGGTCGAGCTCCTCATCGGCGGCCAGGTCAACCGGTTCGTCCCCAACCCGACCTTCGACCCGATCATCGTGCCCGGCTGCCTCGACCCGCTGTTCCGCGGCCAGATCCCCGAGGGAGTCGACCCCCGGACCCTGATGCAGGTCGAGCCGCTGCGGGCCGAGTACCAGGACCGCGACGCTCGCATCGCGGTCATGGACGAGCAGGGGCTCGGTGCCGCCCTCCTCTTCCCGACCCTGGGCTGCGGGGTGGAGGAGGCCCTGACCGGCGACGTCGAGGCGACGATGGCCACCGTCTCCGCCTTCAACCGGTGGCTGGAGGAGGACTGGGGCTTCTCGTACCAGGACCGGATCCTGGCAGCGCCGATGCTGTCCCTGGCCGACCCCGACGCGGCCGTCGCCGAGGTCGACTCGCTGCTGGAGCGGGGCGTGCGCATCGTCCACGTCCGTCCCGCCCCGGTCCCGGGCCCGAACGGCGTCAGCCGGTCGCTGGGGGACAAGGCCCACGACCCGGTCTGGGCCCGGCTGGCCGAGGCCTCGGTGCCCGTGGCCTTCCACCTCGGGGACAGCGGCTACACCGCGCTCGCCGCCGCGCCCTGGGGCGGCCCGTCCACCTTCGGGTTCGGCAAGAGCGACGCGCTGGGCCAGGTCATCGTCGGCGACCGCGCGATCTTCGACTCGATCGCCTCGATGCTGGTCCACGGGGTGTTCAAGCGGCACCCCACGCTGCGGGTGGCCAGCATCGAGAACGGCTCGGACTGGCTCCACGGGCTGGCCAAGAAGCTGCACAAGCAGGCCAACCAGACCCCGTGGGTCTTCGTCGAGGAACCGCTGGAGACGCTGCGCCGCCACGTCTGGGTCACGCCCTACCTCGAGGAGGACCTCCAGGCCCTGGCCGAGCTCATCGGCGTCGAGCGCATCCTCTTCGGCTCCGACTGGCCCCACGGCGAGGGCGTCGCCCAGCCGATGGACTTCGAGAAGGAGCTGGGTGGCTTCGACGAGGCCGCCAAGCAGCGCATCCTCCACGACAACGCCGCCGAGCTCCTCGGAGTCGCTGCGTGACGGAGCTCTGGGACGAGGTCACCGCCTGGCTCGAGGAGCACTGGGACCCGGACCTCTCCGTCGAGGCGTGGTGGAAGGAGGTGGCCGCCGGCGGCTGGACGGCGCCCCACTTCCCGACCGAGCAGGGCGGTCGCGGCCTGAGCCCTCGTTCCGTGCGGCAGGTGCGGGCGGCGTTCTCGTCGTTCGGTGCCCTGCGCCCGCCGGGCGGTCTGGGGCTCCTCATGGCGGCGCCCACGATCCTGGCCCAGGGCACGCCCGAGCAGATCGAGCGCCACGTGCCCCCGATGCTCGACGGCTCGGTGGCCTGGTGCCAGTTGTTCAGCGAGCCCGGCGCCGGCTCCGACCTGGCGGGCCTGACGACGCGGGCGACCCGCGACGGTGACCGGTGGGTGATCAACGGGCAGAAGGTCTGGTCCAGCCAGGCGATGCAGTCCGACTACGGGATGCTGCTGGCCCGCACGGACTTCGACGTGCCCAAGCACAAGGGCATCTCGTGGTTCGCCTTCGCCCTCGACCAACCCGGCGTGACCATCCGGCCCCTGCGGGAGATGACCGGTGACGACATCTTCAACGAGGTCTTCTTCGACGACGCCGTCGTCGAGGACGCCGACCTCATCGGTGGCGCCGGCAACGGGTGGGCCGTGACCCAGACCACCCTGCACTTCGAACGGACCGGCATCGGCGCGGCCGGCTCGCACGCGGGGTTCCCCGAGCCCGGGCCCAAGGGCGGCATCCTCGGCCTGCGCGCCGGCGACGCCGCCCTGCTGGAGGCACCCAACGACAAGCTGACGGTCGGCTTCGAGGACGTCGCGCCGCTGGCCACCGGCGATCCCCTCCAGCGCCAGGACCTGGCTCGCCTCTACACGTTCACCAAGCTCGGGATCTGGAACGCCCAGCGGGGCAAGGCCGAGGCCCGTCACGGCGGCGGTCAGGCCGTCGCCAGCATCGGCAAGCTCAGCCAGAGCCGCATCGTGAAGCTGGCCGCCAGGCTCGGGGTGGACGCCTTCGGCCCCCACGGGCTGCTGACCGAGGGCGACGCCGCCGTCTTCGCCAAGGCGCTGACCTTCTCGCCGGCGTCGTCCATCTACGGCGGCAGCGACGAGATCCAGCGCAACATCGTCGCCGAGCGCTCGCTGGGCCTGCCCCGGGAGCCGGCGCCCGACCGTGACCGGCCGTTCGGCGAGGTGCTCCGAGCCCACACCGCCCCGCGATCCTGAACCCCCCGGCGCCGCCGGCTCGGGTACCGTCGCTGAGCGCTGGAAGCGCTGGGGGAGCTCCACGGGGGTGGGATGCCAGAGCCGGCACGCAGGGACGAAGCGGTGCGCAGGCCCGGGGCCGTCGTCCTCGAGACGTCCGGCCTCACCAAGCGGTTCGGCGCGGTCCGCGTGCTCCACGACGTGTCCCTGCGCGTCCGCAGCGGCGAGGTCGTCGCCCTCGTGGGCGAGACCGGCGCGGGCAAGTCGTCGCTGGTCTCCTGCCTCGCCGGCGTCTACGAGCCCGACAGCGGGGAGATGCGCTTCGCCGGGGAGCCCCTGCCCCCCTCGCCGCGGCTCGTGCGACGGGCGGGGCTGGAGGTCGTGTGGCAGGACCACGGCCTGTGCGACTCGCTCGACGTCTACGCCAACGTGGCGTTGGGCCGCGAAGGCGGCGTCCTGGGGCGCCGCGGGAGCCGGCGCACCGACGCCATGGCCGCGCTGCGGCGGGTGGGGGCCGACCACCTCCCGCCCGACGTGCCCGTGCGGGCGCTCTCCCGGGGCCAGAAGCAACTCGTGGCGGTCGCCCGGTCGCTGCTCGACCGACCCGAAGCTGCTGGTGCTGGACGAGCCGACCGCCTCGTTGGGCGTCACCGAGTCCGCCCGGGTGCACCGGATCATCGCCGAGACGCGCGACCTGGGCGCGGGCGTCCTGCTCGTCAGCCACGACCTGGAGCAGGTCTTCGGCCTCGCCGACCGCATCGTCGTGCTCCGGCAGGGCCGGATCGTCGCCGACGTGACGCCGACGGAGGTGCCGCGTGCCGACCTCGTCGCCCTCATGTCCGGCATCGAGATGGACTCGACGGCGCACCGGCAGCTCCACCGGCTGCGCAGCCTCGTCGACCAGCTCTCCGACATCGAGCCGGCCGCCACCCTGCCCCTCATCGTGTCGGCCATGGCCGCCGCCCTCGAGCAGGAGATGCTCTGCGTGCACCTCCTGGACACCAGCGGCGACGACGTCGCCCTGCAGCGGTCGGCGGCCGTCGGCCTCCCGGCCCCGATGCTCGACGTCAACGACCGCCTCCCCATCGGCGTCGAGGGCGCCTGCGCCGGGCTCGCCGCCGAGACCGGCGACGTCGTCGTGGTCGACGACCTGGCGGCGCATCCGGTGCCGGTCGGCTACCGCACGGGCGCGGCCCGCTCGGGCATCCAGAGCGAGTGGGCGGCGCCTTTGGTGGGTACCCGAGGCGTGCTGGGCACGGTGACCGGTTACGGCACCGCCGTTGGTCGGCCCGACGCCGAGCGACTGGAGCTGGCCCGGCTGTACCTGGGGTACGCCGCCAGCGCGGTCGAGCGGGAGCGCCTGCTCGCCGAGGTCTCCCGGCGCAACCGGGTGCTGGAGGCGGTGCGGGCCATGCTCGACACCCTCGCCGGCCCCGACCGGGTGGAGGGCGGCCTGGCTGCCGCCCTGCTGTCGCTGAGCCGGGGCCTCGGTGCGGCCGCCGTCGGTGCCCTCGTCGAGCACGACGACGACATCACCTTCCACGTGGCCAGCGACGCGGAGGACCGTGTCGGCGTCGAGACGACGTCGAAGCTGCGGTGGGCGGCCTCGCAGCTCCTCGCCGACGCCGACGCCGCGGGCGAGCCCGGCGACGCCCGCCTGGTGGCCGACGACATCGCCGCCGTCATCCTGCGGACGCCGCAGCGCCGGGCGTCGCTGGTGGCGCACCTGCCGGCGACGGCGTCGGTGGCCGACACCCTGGAGCTCCTGGACGACGCCAGCCGCTCGCTGGCCCTGGCGATGGAGGCCGAGGCCCTCGAGTCGGCCCAGCGGGAGACCGCCGCGCTCCGGCGTTCCCACGCCATCCAGCGCGAGCTGCTGTGGTCGCTGAGCCACGAGCTGCGCACCCCCCTCACCGCCATCCAGGGCTACGCGTCGACGCTGTGCCAGACGGACCTGACGTGGGACCAGGAGTCGACCGACCGGTTCCTGCGCTCGATCGCCAGCGAGTCAGCCCGGCTGGAGCGCCTCGTGGGCGACCTCCTCGACTCCACGGCCATCGAGTCGGGCAGCCTCCGCCTCTCACCGGACTGGTGCGACGTCCGCCTGGTCGTCGAGGCGGCGGCGAGCTGCGTCCACGACAGCGCCTCCGTGCACATCCACGTCGACGACGACCTCGAGCCGGTCTGGGCCGACCACGACCGCCTGGAGCAGGTGATCGTGAACCTCCTGGAGAACGCGGTCACGCACGGGCGGTCCGACCGTGGGGTCGAGGTCACGGCGCGACGGGTCCCGCAGGCCGCCACGATCGAGATCGAGGTCCGGGACCACGGCGTCGGGCATCACCCCGGCGGTGGCGGACCGCATCTTCGAGCCCCAGGTCCGGGGCACCAGCGAGGTGGCGGGGGCGGGGCTCGGCTTGGCCATCGCCCGGGGCATCGTCCTGGCCCATGGCGGGCGTGTCGAGGTCGCGGCTGCGGACCAGGGCGCCCTGTTCGTGGTGACGCTGCCGACCGAGCCGCCGGAGGGCGCGGCCTGGAACGTCGTGCTGGACGCCGGAGAGCACCATGTCGTCTGAGAACACCGGCGTGCTCCTGGTCGAGGACGACCAGAACATCGTCGACCTCGTGCGATCCAACCTCCTGGCCCGCGGCCACGACGTCACGGTGTCCAAGGACGGCTCCGACGCCGTGGCCCTGCTCCAGCAGAACGAGCCCGACATGGTGATCCTCGACCTGATGCTGCCCGGCATCGACGGGTTCGACCTGTGCCGCGAGATCCGCGAGGAGTCCTCGGTCGGCATCGTCGTGCTCTCCGCCCGCCGGGCCGAGACCGACAAGGTGCGGGCGCTGAACCTCGGCGCCGACGACTACATGACCAAGCCCTTCGGCATCGACGAGCTACTGGCCCGCATCCACGCCACGCTGCGCCGCAGCCGACCGGCGAACGAGGAGCCGGAGCACCCGAGCGTGATCTCGGTGCGCGACCTGGAGGTGGACCTCGACGCCCGGCGGGTGACCAAGGCGGGCCTCCTCGTCCACCTCACCCCCACCGAGTTCGCCCTGCTGAAGGAGTTCGTCGTCAACCCCGGCACGCTCCTGTCCCACGCCACGCTGCTGCGCCGGGTGTGGGGGCGCGGCTACGAGACGGAGACCGAGTACACGCGGGTCTACGTGGCCCGGCTGCGCTCGAAGCTGGAGGGACCGGACGAACCGGCGCTGTTCATCACCGAGCCCCGCTCCGGTTACCGATTCGCAACGGAATAGACGTTCGCAGTTTGTTGGCGCCGCCGGGGGCAATGTTCACGAATCGTTGACACCCCCGTTGCTACGTTCCGGCCAACGCCACCTTTGGGGGGAAGGCACTGTGAAACACCGCGCCCGGTTCCTGTTCGCGATCGCCCTGTCGATGATCCTGCTGGCTACGGCCTGCGGCGACGACAGCGGAGGAGACGACGGGGGCGAAGAAGCCTCTGGTGGCGGCGGCGACGGCCCCATCTGGGTCCTGCTGCCCGACACCGAGTCGTCCGAGCGCTGGGAGAACGACGATCGTCGGTTCTTCACCCAGTTCTTCGAAGAAGCCGGCCTCGCCGAGGGTGAGGACTTCACCATCGTGAACGCCGAGGGTGACGCCGCGACCCAGCAGAGCCAGGCCGAGCAGGCCATCGCCGACGACGCCAGCGTCATCCTCCTGACCAGCCTGGACACCGGCTCGGGGGCGACGATCATCGACACCGCCAAGGACGCCGGGGTGGAGGTCGTCGAGTACGACCGGTTCAACACCGGTGGCTCCGGCGGCGCCGCCTACGTCAGCTTCGACAACGTCCAGGTCGGCGCCACGATGGCCGAGGTCCTCGAGCCGGCCATCGACGACCTGGGCCTCGACCCCGCTCAGGTCGTGATGCTGAACGGCGGCGAGGAGGACAACAACTCCTTCCTGTTCCGCGACGGCTACGCGGAGACCGTCGAGGCGAGGGCTGACGCCGGTGACTGGGAGATCGTCGCCGACCAGCACGTGCCCGGCTGGGACAACCAGGAGGCGCAGACGATCATGGAGCAGATCCTCGTCGACGCCAACAACGAGGTGGACGCGGTGTTCGCGGCCAACGACGGCCTCGCCCAAGCGGCCATCAACGCCATGCAGGCGGCCGACGTCGGTCCGGTGCCGGTCAGCGGCCAGGACGCCACCGCACCCGGCATCCAGAACATCCTGCTCGGCACCCAGACCATGACGGTCTACAAGCCGATCGAGGCCGAGGCCGCGGTCGCCGCCCAGGTCGCCCTGGCCCTCCGGGACGGGGAGGACCCGACCGCGATCGAGACCGACTTCGAGTACACCCTCATCGGCATCAACGCCGAGGACGGGTCGCCGGCGGACGAAGCGGAGGGCGACGGGGTCGTCCCCTACTTCGCCCTCGTCCCGATCGGGGTCACCGCCGACAACATCGCCGACACCGTCATCGCCGACGGCTTCCGGACGGTCGAGGAGATCTGCGTCGGCGACGTCGCCGAGACGCCCTTCTGCCAGGAGAACTGACCACCGCGCCACATGTCACGCTGAGCGGGGGCGTTCCCTCGGCGCTCCCGCTCAAGTGCCGTTCTCCACGACAGGCAGGTCTGATGGCTGACACCCCACTCCTCGAATGTCGGGGCTGCTCGAAGTCCTTCGGCGCGGTCCGGGCGCTGCACCAGGTCGACTTCGAGGTCCAGCCCGGCGAGGTGATGGCCCTCGTCGGCGACAACGGCGCCGGCAAGTCGACGCTCATCAAGGGGATCGTCGGCATCTATCCCTTCGACGACGGCGAGATCCTCTTCGAGGGGAAGCCCGTCACCATCCACGGGCCCCGCGACGCCGCCCGGCTCGGGATCGAGGTCGTGTACCAGGACCTGGCGCTGGCGGACAACCTCGACGTCGTCGCCAACATGTTCCTCGGTCGTGAGCGCACCCGGCGCCGGGTCCTCGACGAGGCGGCCATGGAGCACTCGTCGAAGGAGACCCTCGACAGCCTCTCGGTGACGACGCTGCAGTCGGTGCGCCAGGTCGTGGCCGGGCTCTCCGGCGGCCAGCGCCAGGCCGTCGCCGTCGCCAAGTCGGTGATGTGGAACTCGAAGGTCGTCGATGCTCGACGAGCCGACCGCGGCGCTCGGGGTGGCGCAGACCCGCCAGGTGCTCGACCTGGTGCGCCGGTTGGCCGAACGGGGCCTCGGTGTCGTGCTCATCTCCCACAACCTGCACGACATCTTCGAGGTGGCCGACCGCATCACCGTGCTCCGGCTCGGGCAGCGGGTCGACCGTGCTCAACCGGAAGGACACCGACGAGCAGGAGGTCGTGCACGCCATCACGGCCGGCACGCTCGACCACGTCCCGGGGATGGTGAACGGATGACGGACCAGGACCTCGACCGGGACGTCGACCAGGACCTCGAGCCGGAGCCACCGGTCCTGGAGACGCTGGACGCCCCGGCCCCGACGGCCGAGGGGGAGAACTTCGCCGGGTACATGGGCCGGTGGTGGCAGGGCGTCAAGGTCGGCCAGCTCGGCTCGCTGCCGATCATCGTCGGGCTGGTCGTCATCGCCGTCGTGTTCGGGCTGCTCGACGAGACGTTCTTCGAGGCCCGGAACTTCACCAACCTGCTGCTGCAGATGGCGGCCACCGCGACCATCGCCATCGGCGTGGTCTTCGTGCTGCTGATCGGCGAGATCGACCTGTCGGTGGCCTACGTCAGCGCCGTCGGCGGTGTCGTGGCCGCGCTGCTCCTGCGCCCGGGTGACCCCGGATGGCCATGGTGGGTGGTCATCATCATCGCCCTCTCCATCACCTCGACCATCGGGCTCCTCCAGTCGCTCATCATCACGAAGGCCGGCGTCCCGTCCTTCGTGGTCACCCTCGCCGGACTCCTCATCTGGAACGGCGTCGTCCTGTACCTCACGGTGGACTACTCCACGGCGGGCACGATCCGGATCCAGGACGACACGGTCGTCGGGATCGCCAACGACTTCCTGAGCGACGCGTGGGGATGGGCGATTGCGGTGTTCGTGGTGGCCGCCTACGCCCTCACGCAGATCCACACGGCACGCTCGCGTCGGGCGGGTGGGCTCTACGCCAAGCCGGCGTCGGTCCTGATCCTCCAGCTCACCGGGCTGGCCGCCGTCACCTTCGCCGCCGTCTGGTACGCCAACACCGACCGCGGCGTCCCCCAGGTGACCCTGATCCTCGCCATCTTCCTCGTGTTCTGGTCGTTCGTGGCTGCTCGGCTGCGGTTCGGGCGGCACGTGTACGCGGTGGGCGGGAACGCCGAAGCGGCCCGCCGGGCCGGCATCAACGTGGACCGGGTGCGGATCGCCGTGTTCATGATCAGCGGGTTCATGGCCGGGGTGGGCGGCCTCATGCTCGCCTCCCGCGCCCGATCGGTCGCCACCGGGGCCGGCGGGGGGAACCTGCTGTTGACCGTGATCGCGGCCGCCGTCATCGGCGGCACGAGCCTCTTCGGCGGCCAAGGCCGGGTGGTCTCCGCGCTGCTCGGCGCCCTCGTGATCGCGTCGATCGAGAACGGCATGGGCCTGCTGGGCCTGCCACAGGGCACGAAGTTCATCATCACCGGGCTCGTGCTCCTCGGTGCGGTGCTGGTCGACGCGCTGTCCAAGCGCAGCCGCGCGTCCCGCGGCATGACGTGAAGCGTCGCTGACGGTGGCCGGGGACGACCTGCGCGTCGCGCTGATCGGCTTCGGCCTCGGGGGCCGCGTGTTCCACGCCCCGCTGGTGGCGGCCACCCCGGGCCTGCGCCTGACGTCGATCGTCACCAGCGATCCGGGCCGCCAGGAGCAGGCGAGGGCGGCGTACCCCGACGCCACCGTGCTGGACGCCGCCGACCACGTCTGGTCGGCGGCCGACGACCACGACCTCGTCGTGATCACGACGGCCAACGTCGCCCACGTGCCGCAGGCCCTGGCCGCGCTCGGCGCCGGCCTGCCGGTGGTGCTCGACAAGCCCATGGCGGCCTCGGCTGCCGATGCCGAGGCGGTGGCCGCGGTGGCCGCCAGCCGGGGTCTGCTGCTCAGCGTCTTCCAGAACCGGCGGTGGGACGGCGACTTCCTCACCGTCCGCCGCCTGATCGACGAGGGCGCGCTGGGTCCGGTCCTCCGCTTCGAGTCGCGCTTCGAACGTTGGCGGCCCGAGCAAAACCCCGACGCGTGGCGGGAGCGCGGCGACCCCGCTGAGGGGGGCGGCCTGCTGTTCGACCTCGGCAGCCACCTCGTGGACCAGGCGATGGTCCTGTTCGGCCCGCCGACCCGGGTCTATGCGGAGGTGGACCGGCGCCGGCCGGGTGTCGCCGTCGACGACGACGCCTTCGTGGCACTCGAGCACGCCGGGGGCGAGCGCAGTCACCTGTGGTTCAGCGTCACCGCCCGCCTCCTCGGTCCGCGGCTGCGGGTCCTCGGCGTGGCGGGCGCATTCGAGAAGCACGGGCTCGACCCCCAGGAAGCTGCTCTGGACGCCGGTGGCCTCCCCTCGGATCCGGGGTGGGGGCGGGAGCCCGAGGAGCTCTGGGGAACCGTGGCCGACGACGACGGCGAGCGCCGGGTCGAGACCGAGCCGGGAAACTACGCCGCCTTCTACGCAGGCATCGCCGACGCCCTCCGCAACGGCGGGCCGCCGCCCGTCGACCCCCAGGACTCGATCACCGGCCTGCGCGTCCTCGAGGCGGCCCGGCGCAGCGCCACGCACGGGACCGTCGAGGTGGTCGAGCCGGCCTGACTCAGACCAGGTCCAGCGACCCCAGGTCGCGAATGGCGGTCGACGAGCGGCGGATCATGGCCAGGAACATGGCGTCGGACTGCTCGCTGCGGCCGCCGCTGGCGTACATGCAGCCGAGGATCGTGATCATCGGGCCCTGCAGGTGGCCGAGGCGGTAGTCGTCCCAGCAGCGGTCCTGGTCGTAGCCGGTCACGCCCCGGTCGACGACCGCCGCGTGGTACCCGGCCACCAGTTCCTCCTCGTGGGCCCGCCGCTCGGCCGTGTCGAGGCTGGTGCCGAGGAAGTAGGCGACGTCGCGCAGGGGTGGGCCGAGGCCCGCCGACTGCCAGTCGAGCGCGACGACGTCGTCGCCCGACGGCGGGAACAGGAGGTTGTCGAGCCGGTAGTCCCCGTGGATGACCGAGGACGGCTCGAGACGGGCCAGCTGCCAGTCGGTGATGGCCTCGGCGGTGGCGTGCAGGGTCGGTGCGTGGTCGCCCAGCAGGCCGTCGAAGCGCTCGACGAACCCCTCGGTGGCGGCGGCCAGGGCCTGGCCCATCATCTCGGCCATCGCCGGCTCCGGACGCATGAGGAAGGCGAGGTCGTGCAGCGCGGGGTCGCCCCAGCGGGGCGAGTGGAGCCCGACCAGGTTGGCGATGGCGGCACGGGCCTGGGGGACGGTGCAGCCGTCCGCCTGGACGCCGGGCACCGCCGGCGCCCCGTCGTCCAGGAGGAGGGAGAAGGTCGTGTGGTCCTCGGCGATGGCGTGGTACCAGCAGCGGGGGACCCGCACGTCGAGCCCGTCGGCGAGCTCGGCGTAGAAGCCGACCTCGGCGGCGTAGCCCGGGGCCACCAGCTCCCGCATGGCCGGGTCGGGGCCGGCCAACTTGGCCACCAGGGTCGCCGGGCCGGGCTCGCCGGCGTAGGTCAGGTGCAAGCGGTGGGTTGTCCCCATCTGCCCCGTGCCGATGCGCTCGACGGTGACGTCGGCGATGTCCGTGTCGAGGGCCCCGCTCAGCCACTCGGCGGTGAGGTCGTCGCCGTCGACGGCGACCGGGTCCATCAGCGTCCCGGGTTGGGCTCGAGCCCGTCGAAGCGGCCGGCGGGGCGGATGGCCCGGTAGGCCTCGACGACCGGCGCCAGCTGGTCGGGGGTGGCGCCGTGCATGATGACGCCGTCGACGCCGAGGTCGAACTGGCGCAGGACCCGCTCGGCGCACCGCTCCGGCGAGCCGGTGGCCGCCGGCTCCAGCCACTCGTCGGGCAGCAGCGTCGGCGACGTGCTCGAAGGTCTCCGTGTCGGCCTTGTCGTCGATGGCGCCGGGGAACGCGGCGACGACGGGGTCGGCCCGGAAGCGCTCGAGGACGGCGGGGTCCCACCGGTTCGTCGCGCACCAGCAGGTCGCCGTAGCCCTGGAGGTAGGTGGCCAGCCGACCGACGGTCTTCTTCAGCCGCAGGTCCTCGGGCAGGCCGTCGTGCACGGTGGCGTAGCAGGACCAGATGCGCACCGACGCCGGGTCGCGGCCCGCCTCCTCGGCGGCCGCCCGGACCGTCTGCACGCAGCGAGCCGTCGTCTCGTCCGTGAAGAACGTGTGCAGCACGACCATGTCCATCATCCGACCGGCGAACGTCAGCGAGTTCGGGCCCGAAGGCCACGAAGCCCGAGGGGGATGTCCTCGTCGAACGACGAGTCGAGGATGAGCACCGGCCACGACCCGGCGGGGCCGTCGTGGCCGACGACCACCTCGCCCTGGAAGAGCCGCCGCAGGAGGCCGACGATGTCCTCCAGCTGGGCGGTGGTGATGTGGGGGATGCCGTAGGCGTCGAACAGCAGGTCGATGCCACGCCCGAGGCCGAGGGTGAAGCGGCCGCCGGTGAGCCGGTGCATCGTCGTGGCGTACGAGGCGCGTGACCATCGGGTGCCGGGTGTTGTGGTTGGTCGCCGCCGTGGCGATGCCGAGTGTCGTCGAGGACGGCCGCCACCGCCCCTGACAGGTTCCCGCCTCCTTGATGTTGAACCGCTCGGAGATGAACGTGCTGCCCGAGCCCGAGCGCCTCGCCGGCCGGGACCTCGTCGAGCAGCTCCGCCGGAGACTCCGGGGCGCCGGCCAGCACGTAGAAGCCGAGCTCGTTCAGCTGCGGGTCGGTCACGCGTTCCTCCGTTCGACGACCAGGGCCGCCGCCGACCGGGCCACCCGGCCGTCGGCGTCGAAGAGGTCGGCGGCGTTGAACCCGGCCCCGACCGGTTGGACGAGGCTCTCGCAGCGCATGCCGATCCAGGAGCCCACCGGCTCGCGGGCGAAGTGGATGGTCAGCTCGGTGTTGCGGAACGACCACTCGGCGAAGGGCAGCTGCCGGTTCACCGCCGCCTGCGCGTAGTCGGCGGCGACGGCGGCCAGCTCGGTGCCCCGCAGCTCGGTGCCCTCCACGACGGGCAGGGCCAGGCTGACCCACGCGTGGGTCCGCTCGTCGGGGCCGCGCGTGAACTCGATGATCAGGCTGCTGCTGTCGAAGCTGTCCCAGCCGACCGCCTTCGCGGCCCGACGGTTCGGCTCGTCCAGCGGGGGCGCGGCGGCCGGGTCGAACGGGCTGGGGTGGTCGAGGGCGGCCTCCGGGAGGTCGAGCTCGCCCTGGCGGACGACGACGGCGCGGGCGGTGGCCACGACCCGGCCGTCGGACGAGAGCTCGGCGTCCTGGCGCTGGACGCGGGAGCCGCCGGCGCCCTCGCTGAACGTCAGCGTCAACGGCCCGTGGGGCACAGGGGCCAGCATCTCGACGGTGAGCCGGGCGAGCGTCCGATCGGTCGGTGCCAGCCGGCCGGCGAACAGCGCCCCGACGGCCGCGCCGTGGACGACGTTGGGGTCCCAGGGCCCGACGGAGGCGGAGGTGGGGACGAAGGTCGACGGCCCCTCGGGTCGGAACAGGGCGTCGTCGGCCACGGGGGCGGACCCTAGCTGTCCGGCTGAAAAGTTGACGCAGGTGTCAGATATGGTTCGGGGAGACCGCGAGAGCGAGAACGGGGGCCGGCGCCATGCAGATGGACGACATGATCCTGGTGAGCATCGACGACCACATGGTCGAGCCGCCCGACATGTACGAGAACCACGTGCCGGAGAAGTGGAAGGACAAGGTCCCCCACGTCGTCCGCAACGAGGCCGGCGTCGACGAGTGGGAGTTCCAGGGTCAGAAGACCTCGACGCCGTTCGGCATGGCCGCCACCGTCGGCTGGCCCCGGGAGGAGTGGGGCTTCAACCCCGGCGCCTACTCCGAGCTGCGCCCCGGGTGCTTCGACGTCCACGAGCGGGTGCGGGACATGAACGCCAACGGCGTGCTGGCGTCGATGAACTTCCCGACGATGGCCGGCTTCAACGCCCGGACCTTCCACGAGGCGGGCGACAAGGAGGTCGCCCTCGATCTCGCTGCAGGCCTACAACGACTGGGCCATCGACGAGTGGGCGGGCAGCTACCCGGGCCGGTTCATCCCCCTCGGCCTCGTCCCGATGTGGGACGTCGACCTCGCCGTCGAGGAGGTCCACCGCATCGGCAAGAAGGGCTGCCGGTCGATCAGCTTCCTCGAGACCCCGCACGTCCAGGGCTTCCCGAGCTTCCTGTCCGGCCACTGGGACCCGATGATGCAGGCCCTGTGCGACGAGAACATGGTCCTGTCGCTGCACATCGGCGCCGGCTTCGACGTGATCAGCCGGCCCGAGGAGGCCCCGATCGACCACCTCATGGTGCTGGCCTGCCAGATCAGCGCCGATCACCGCCCAGGACCTGCTGTTCGGGCCGACCCTGCGGGCAGTTCCCCGACCTCAAGGTGGCGCTGTCCGAGGGCGGCATCGGCTGGATCCCGTTCTACTTCGACCGCATCGACCGGCACTTCCAGAACCAGAGCTGGCTGCACGGCGGCGACGACTTCGGCGGCAAGATGCCCTCCGAGGTCTTCCGTGAGCACATCCTGGCCTGCTACATCACCGACCCGTCCGGCCTGCTGCTGCGGGACCGCATCGGGATCGACATCATCGCCTGGGAGTGCGACTACCCGCACACCGACACGACGTGGCCCGAGTCGCCCGAGTTCGCCTGGAAGGAGCTCCAGGACGCCGGCTGCGCGCGACGAGGAGATCCACAAGATCACCTGGGAGAACGCCTGCCGGTTCTTCGACTGGGACCCGTTCGCGCACACCAAGAAGGAGGACGCCACGGTCGGCGCCCTCCGGGCGCTGGCCGCCGACGTGGACGTGACCCGCATGCCCCGGGCCGAGTGGAAGAAGCGGAACGAGGCCGCCGGCATCGGCGTCTTCTGACCGCACCCCGGGTCGTCGAGGTCGACGTGCCCGGCGCCGGCTGGCGCTAGAGGACGTCTCGGAAGGCCTCGACCGTCCCGACGTCGGCGCAGGTCTGGGTGGCCCGCTCCATCCCCAGCATCCCGATCTCGATCGGCTGCCACCGGCTCCCCATCGACGCCGTCGTCGTCGCCGCCACCCAGGCGTAGAGCACGCCGCGCCGGTACCGGTCCCAGAGGACGTCGGCCGCGGCCGCGTCGACCCCTTCGTCGACGAGCACGTCCCGGTAGGCCCGCAGCCAGGCGTCCTGCTCGGCCCGCCGCACCTCGGTCGGCACCGAGTTGCCGAGGTAGATCGACACGTCGCGGATGCCGGGGGCGCGGCTGATCACCGCCCAGTCGTAGAGGCCGACCTGGTCGCCGTCGACGAACTGGTTCCCCGAGTGGGTGTCGCCGTGGATCAGGGTCTGCTCGCCCTCGTCCCACAGCTCGACGATGGCGTCGTCGTGGTCGATGTAGAGGCGGCAGAGGTCGGTGAACACCGGCGGGGAGCTGTCGCCGAACTGCTCGAGGGCGCTGGCGACGAACTGGGCGCCGGCCTTGCCCCGCATCGGCGGCCGGATCCACGAGAGCTCGTCGTCGAAGCGGGGGTCCTCCCAGAAGCGGGCGTGGAGCCGGGCCAGGGCCTCGACGACCTTCTGTCCGTGCTCGGCAGCACCGGTCTCGACCCGGCTGGTGAATCGACACCCGGCGGCCTCGAGATCCTCGAGCACCATCACGTACTCGGTCTTGTCCTCGCCGTGAGCGGCGAAGAAGCAGTGGGGGATGCGGAGGGGGACGTCCTTGGCCGGCCCCTCGTAGAAGCGCGCCTCGCGCCGGCCCATGCCCGTGGCCGCCACCAGCTTCTGCTGCTCTTCGTCGAACGGGGGAAGCTTGACGAACACCGACGCCGGGCCCTCCCGCCCCGGCGCGTGCTCCAGCCCGAGGCGGAGCCGGCCGGTGGTGCCCGAGTGCTGGTCGAGGACCTCGACCCCGGTCACCTCGGCGTCGGGGATCGACGTGCGCAGCGCCTCGGTCAGCCAGGCCGCGGTGATCGCGTCGGGCCGGTCGGGGATGTCGAGGTCGTGGCTCACGCAGGCATCCGTTTCGACGTCGGTGTCAACTTCGAGGGGTAGTCTCGCGTGGAGATGGCCGAGGTCCCGCCGATCTTCGACTTCGACAACCACTACTACGAGGCCGAGGACGCGTTCACCCGCCACCAGGACAAGGCGCTCCGGAGCCGGGGCGTCCGCTGGGCGGAGATCGACGGTCGCCGCCGCCTCCTCATCGGCGGGCGGGTGAACTCCTACGTCGCCAACCCCACCTTCGACCCCGTGGCCAAGCCGGGCTCGCTGTTCGAGTGGTACCGGGGCAACCCCGAGCGCAAGACCATCGTCGAGGCCTTCGGCGAGCTGGAGCCGATCCGCCCCGAGTACCGGGACCGGGACGCCCGCCTGACGGTGATGGACGAGCAGGGCGTCGCCGGGACGATGCTCTTCCCCACGCTGGGCGTCGGCGTGGAGGACGCGCTGCGGGACGATCCCGAGGCGGCGGCCAAGGCGTTCGAGGCCTTCAACCGCTGGCTGGAGGAGGACTGGGGCTTCGCCTACCAGGGTCGGATCTTCGCCGTGCCCTACGTCCAGCTCCTCGATCCCTCGGCGGCGGCCGACGAGCTCCGGTCACTCCTCGAGCGGGGGGCGGTCGTCGTCGACATCCGCAACGCCCCCGTCCCGGTGCCCGGTGGCTACCGCTCGCCCTTCGACCCCGTCTACGACCCGTTCTGGGGCCTGGCCGCCGAGTCCGGCGTCGTCGTGGCCACCCACGCCGGCAACGACGGCTACGACGCGCTGATCCAGATGTGGGAGCCGGGCGGCGCCGAGAGCTCGCTGTTCCGCTCGCCCCTGCGGGGCGTGGTCACCAAGAACCGGGCGGTCAGCGACTTCTACGCCACGGCGATCTGCCACCGGATCTTCGACCGCTTCCCCGGGTTGCGCATGGCCAGCGTCGAGAACGGCGCCTCGTGGATCCCTGACCTGCTGCACCGGCTCGACGACGCCGCCAACCGCAACCCCGGCTACTTCGAGCAGCACCCCTCGGAGACCTTCGGCGAGCACGTGTGGGTCACGCCGTTCTGGGAGGACGACGTGCCGAGCCTGCTGGCCGACGTCCGGGTCGACCGCCTCCTGCTGGGGTCGGACTGGCCGCACGCCGAGGGCACCCGGACGCCGATGGAGTTCGTCACCGACACGCTCGCCGGCCTGGCGGCGTCGGACGTGGAGAAGATCGCCCGAGAGAATGCCGTCGAGCTGCTGGGGTTGCCGGCTTAGCTGTCACACCCCCTGGTTAGGTTCAGGGGTACAGATGTTCGATCACCTCACGACCGCCCGGCGTTCGCTCCGCCAGTTCAACGAGACGGTGGACCCGACGCGGTGTCGCCCATCGAGGCCAAGGCGGCCATCGAGTCGATCGCTGCGCTGGAGAAGCTGGCCGCCGGGGCGAAGCTCCTGTTGCTGCGGGCCCTGGAGCCCGACGCGGCCACGGTGGACTGGCTGGGTCGGACCACGGGACGGACCAAGCGGGACGCGGAGCGCGATGTGGAGACCGCGGCAGCAGGTGAAGCCGTCCACCGATCAGGCCTTGCGCGACGGGGAGCTTTCCGCCGAGCAGGCCCGCGAGGTGGCCTCAGGTGCGGACGCGGACCCGGGTCGGGAGCAGGAGCTGTTGGACACGGCCCGTAACGCGTCGGTGTCCGAGCTCAAGCGCAAGGCCAAGAAGACCCGGGCAGCGGCGACCGACGACGCCGAGAAGGAACGCCGGGCTCACAAGGAACGCGACGTCGCCTCGGGCACCGATGTGGAGACCGGGAAGGGCTGGCTGCACGTGTCCGGGCCCAACGCGGTCATCGCTCGGATGCTGTCGATGCTCGAGCCGTTCCTCCAGGCCGAGTTCGACAAGGCCCGACGCTCCGGCCGTCACGAGCGCCGCGGCGCCTACGTGTTCGACGCGTTGCTGGCCATGCTCACGCTGGCCTCGGCTCGCCGCACCGGGAAGAGTGCTGCCGATTCGGTCCGCCAGCCCGCCCGGATCCTGGTGCGGGTCGACGCCACCGCGCTCAGGCGCGGCCGCACCATGGCGGGGGAGACCTGTGAGATCGACGGGCTCGGCCCCGTCCCCGTCGCAGCCCTACGGGAGCTGTTGCCCGATGCGGCCATCGAGCTGATCGTCACCAACGGCGAGAACGTGTGGAACGTCACCCACCTCGGCCGCCGCGCCAACGCTCACCAGCAGGTGGTCTTGGACTGGCTGGGCTGCGAGTGCTCACGCGAAGGCTGTGGGGCGACAAGAAACCTCCAGATCGACCACCGCGTCGACTGGGCCAAGACCCTCGTCACCGAGCTCGGCAACCTCGACCCGCTCTGTACGCCCGACCACCGACTCAAGACGCACCACGGGTGGGCGCTCGTCCCCGGCAAGGGCAAACGCCGGATGGTCGCACCCGATGACCCCGACCACCCCGCCAACTCGCCGCCCGCCGCTTCCACCGAGGCCGCTTGACCACGACGAATCGAACCGCTGGCACCGGGTCCGCCGCTGCCCGACCAGCTCCCGCACCTTGACAACCGAACAGCCGCTGCCCGGGCCGACCGAGGTCAGGCCAGGCCGATGGCGTTGGCCCAGAGCCGGGTGACGTGCTCGGCGACGTCGTCGAGCTCGTAGGCGCCCCAGCCCTCGACCAGCCAGAGCTCGGCGACGCGGGCCACCATCGACCCCAGGGCCAGCGCCGCGATCTCCGGGTCCACGGCCGGGTCGGCCTCGCCGGCCTCCTGCAGGCGACGGATGGAGGCCTCGGCCCGGTCGGCGAAGTGCTTCTGGCGGCGCATGCGGGCGTCGTTGACGTGGTCGTCGTAGCGGGAGACCTCCTCGATGACGCCCATGATCCGGGCGTTGTCCCGGTAGCGCTCGAGGTAGAGCCGGTTGGCGCGCAGGATGCGCTCCCGCTCCGAGAGGTCGTCCGGTGCGGCCTCCTCGGAGGGGGCGGTCAGGAGGGCTTCCTGGGCGTCGGCCACCTCCCGGAACACCTGCTCCTTGGAGTCGAAGTAGTGGTAGAAGGATCCGTGCGACAGTCCGGCGTGCCGGACGATGTCGGAGACGCGGGCCTCGAGGAAGCCGGTCTCCTCGAAGACGTGCTTCGCCGCCTCCAAGAGTCGGGCGCGGGTCTGGACCCCCTTCCGGGAGCGGGGAACGGTGTCGGCCACGTCAGCTCCCGTCCCGGGCGTCGAGCAGGGGCTCGAGGGCGGCGCGGTCGCCATCGGTGAGGGGGCGCAGGGCCTCGTCCTGGGCCGGCCGCCAGACGACGTCGGGGATCCGCCAGGCGTCGCGGCGGAGGACCTTCTTGTCCAGCTTCATGGACGACGACTTGGGCAGCTCGGCGTCCACCCGGACGAAGGACGGCACCCACTTGGGGCCGAGGTCGGGCTGCTCGCCGAGGAACCGGTCGAAGGCCTCGGGGTCGAAGGGGGCGCCGTCGCGGAGCTCCAGGGCCACCATGACCCGGTCGCCGACGGGGTCGTCGGGGACGGCGTAGACGGCGACGGAGCGCACGTCGGGGTGGCGGCCGATGATCGCCTCGACGGGGCCGGCGGCGAAGTTCTCCCCGTCGACCCGCAGCCACTCGTTCGAGCGCCCGGCGAAGAAGAGCCAGCCGTCGACATCCCGGTAGGCGAGGTCGCCCGACCAGTAGGCGCCCTCGCGGAAGCGCTCGGCGGTGGCGCCGGGGTTGCGGTAGTAGCCCTCGAAGCCGGAGGCGGGCTCGGTGTCGACGATCTCGCCGACGGCGTCGTCCAGGTTCACGACCCGGCCCCGGTCGTCGGACTCGGCCGGCGGGCACTCCTGGCGGGTCTCGGGGTCCAGCACCTTGACCGAGTCGTTCGCCGTCCCCAGGGCGCCGGGCGGCATCGACGGGTCCCTGCGGATGACGATCACGCCTTCGGTGGAGCCGTAGCTGTCGCGGACGTGGCAGTCGAACCGGCGGGCGAACTCCCGGATGTCGTGCTCGGACGCCTCGTTGCCGATGGCGAGCCGCAGCGGGACGTCGGCGTCGTCAGGCGACTCGGGCACGGCGAGCAGGTAGTTCAGGACCTTCCCCGTGTAGGTCAGGAACGTGGCGCCGAAGGCCCGGACGTCGGGCATCGTGCCGGAGGCCGAGAACCGGCGGCGGGTCGAGATCGGGATGCCGGCGTGGACCGCGGCTGCCCAGCCCGTGAACAGCGAGGCGGCGTGGAAGAAGGGGAGGGGGGCGTAGACCACGTCGTCGTCGGTCAGCTCGGCGATGCCGGCGACGTGGGCGCCGGTGCGGCCGATCCGACCCTGGGTGCAGCGAACGGCCTTGGGCAGCCCGGTGGACCCCGACGTGAAGATCAGGAGGAACAGGTCCTCGTCGGTGGGCGGGGGCGTCGCCTCCTCGATCGAACCGGCGGCGTCCAGGGCGGCGGCGTGGGCGGGGTCGTCGACCAGGAGCACGCGCTCGGGCGGGATCCCGTGGGGGGCGTCGTCGAGGAGACCGGCGAGGTCGCTCGAGGTGACCAGGGCCTGGCAGTCGGTGTGGTCGACCAGCTGGGCCAACTGCTCGCCGCGGTAGGTCGAGTTGATGCCCACCACCACCGTTCCCGACAGCGCCCCGGCCGTGAGCCAGAGGAGGTGGTCGGGCACGTTGTCCAGCAGGACGCCGACGTGGGGCGGGCGCTCGGGGTCCCGCAGCTCGGCGAAGAGGGCCGCCCGCTGCCAGCTCTCCCGGACGAGGTCGGCGTAGCTCCAGCGCCGGTCCTCGTAGAGGAGGGCGGGCCGATCGTCCTCGCGACGGTCCAGGAGCAGGCGACCGAGGGCGGTCATCCGGGGCTCGGGCCGTCCCGACCCGCCTCGGCGGCCCGGCGGAGGGCGGCAGCCAGGGTGTCGACAGCGCCCACCAGGTCCCCGTGGGTCACGACGTAGGGCTCGCCCGCCAGCACGGCGTCGGCCGCCCGCTGGGCTGCCTCCTCTGGGGCGAGGGGGTTCTCGGCCATCTCGGGGTTGCTGGCGATCATGGCCTCGAAGTCCTCGGCCTCGCCGATGTCCCGCCGGACGTGCTCGGGCTGGGCCTCGGTGCTGGTCTCCAGGTGGCGGGAGATCATCCCCGACGGGAAGACGACCGACACGGCGACGCCGTCGTCGGCCAGCTCCAGCCGCAGGGTCTCGGCCAGGCCCCACACGGCGAACTTGCTGGCCTGGTAGACGCCCAGGCGGCTGCCGGGGGACAGCACCGACGACGAGGTGGTGAACGCCAGCCGGGGCCGCTCGGCGGCCCGCAGCAGGGGCAGGAAGGCCCGGGCGGTGCGGGCGGCCCCCACGACGTTCACGTCCAGCACCCACTGCCACTCGTCGTCGGTCAGGCGCTCGACGGCGCCGAACAGCTGGACGCCGACGTTGGACACGACCAGGTCGGCCCGGCCGAAGCGCTCGGCGACCGCGGCGGCCGCCCCGTCGACCTGGGCGGCGTCGGCCACGTCGACGCCTCGACCCACGGTCGTGACGCCGTGGGCCTCGGCGATGGCCGCCGCCTCCTGCTCGGCCCGCTCTCCGTCCCGGTCGAGCAGGACGACATCCAGTCCGCGACGGGCGAACTCGTCGGCCAGTCCCCGACCGAAGCCGGAGGCCGCCCCGGTGACGACGGCGACCTCGCCGACCTCGCTGACTGACCTCGCTCATCCCTCCGCCGCCGAGAAGTCCATGCGCAGCCGGGTCAGCTTCGACGAGGCGATCCGCCACTCGCCGTCGAGCTTCTCGTAGGTCTCGTGGTAGTGGCCGTAGCCCCGCAGCTCGTTGCCGTCAGGCCAGCGCAACAGGTCCTCCAGGGCCCAGATGCCCGTGGCCGTCGTCGGTGAGGTGATCTCGATCTCCGGCATGTGGCCGTGGTGGACGGTGACGACGTCGGCCAGCGTCTCCTCCAGGAACGCCATGAACTCGTCGGCGCCGGCGACCACGCCGCCGCCCGACTCGGTGGTGTCCATCACCACGTCGTCGGTGAAGACCTGGCGCATGGCGGCCCAGTCCTTCGTGTCCATGGTCCGGAAGTACCGGGCCTTGAGCTGTTGGATGGCCACGAGGTCGTCCACGGGGTTCAGGCTCCCTTCGGCAGGTCGGCGGTGACCGCGGCGCGGTCGGGTTCGAAGGCCAGGTGGCTGCGGATGGCCACGCTCTCGGGCAGCGGGTCCTCGTAGCTCCAGGCGACGTCGTCGACGACGACACCGTCGACCTCGGCCGCCCACCACGTGGCCTCGCCCTTGTAGTTGCACCACGTCGTGGTGTCGGTGCGCCGCAGCAGGTCGGTGCGGACGTGGGTGGGGTCGACGTAGAGCACGGGCTCGAGGGCGGTCTCGAAGACGATGATCGTGTCGTCGGTGTCGACCAGGGTCGTTCCGGCGATCTCGACGTGGAGCCTGCGGGTCGTGGGCCGGCAGTCGACCCGGTGGTAGGGGTTCGGCGGGTAGTGGACCAGCCGGCGACCCTCCTCGAACCAGGTGTCGACGGCGTCCCAGGGCACCTGGACGAAGCCGGGCGCCTCGGGCTCGGGATCGGACGGGAGCTCGCCGACCTCGTCGGCCGGGAAGGCGTAGGCCGGCGGCCGGCCGGCCCGGTGCACCATCAACGCCCGCTCGGTGTCGATCACCGCCTGCCCGTCGACCACGCCCTGGACGCGACGGGGGTGGGGCTCCACGTAGACCACGCCGTCCTCGGGCACCGGCACCGAGAACCAGCCGGCGCGGTTCGGCCCCAGCGGCCCGCGGGCGGAGGTGAGCGTCACAGCGCCCTCTTCGCGTCGCCCCGGGACGGGTCGGCGAAGGCGCGCACCATGGCGTCGACGGTGAACGACGCCACCAGGGCGCCGTCCTCGGCGTGGACGCGGCACTCGGCGTGGGTCATGCCGTCGCCGGCGACCGTGGACCGGTGGTGGTACAGCAGCCACTGGTCGACGCGGGCGTCGGCGTGGAGCGACAGGGCGATGGCGTTGATCCCCGTCGACAGGGTCACGTGGGCCTGGTCCTGGCCGATCCCGGCGTGGGGGCGCAGGGCGGCGGCGATGGACAGGTGGCCGGTGAACTGCGCCAGCAGCCCGGCGTGGAGGGCGGGGTCGTCGGGCACGTCCCGGAAGCGGACCCAGGCATCCAGCTCCGGAGGACCGACGGGGGCGTCGGGGTCGCCGGTGTAGGCGTCGTCGACGACCCGCAGGTCGCGGCCGGTCACCGACATGTCGACGGGCGTCGACTGGTAGGGGCCGGGCACGTCCGGCGGGGGCTCGGCGTGGCGGATGACGTCGGGCGCGGTCACGTCCAGCAGCAGCGTGCCGGCGGCGCAGGTCCGGTCGCCCTGCGTGGCCCGCACGGTCAGCGCAGTGAACGTGCGGCCCTGGGTGACCGGGTCCAGCTCGATGGCGTAGGGGGCGCCGGCGTCCGCAGCGCGGGTGAAGACCATGGCGGCCGAGACCACCCGCCGGCCGGGGGCGTGGCGACCGGCGGCCACGATGCTCTGGCCCAGGACCTGGCTGCCCTCGACCACGGGCCGGCGCCCGTCGCTGCGGGCGGGGCTGACCCAGCGGAGCTCGCCGTCCGGCCGGACGTCGAGCACGTCGATCAGGTCGGCGGCGTCGCCCCAGGTGGGGAAGCGCTTGGTGGTGACGTCCCGCTCGTCGTCGCCGGGCCCGGCGTCGACCAGGACCACCTCGACCGTGTCGGGGTCGAAGGTGACGTGGTCGGCGAGGTCGTCGGCCCCCGCCTGCCAGAGACCCGGGTCCAGCCCGTCGAGGGCGCCGCCGGCGACGTCGTCGCGGGGGAACCACAGCACGGCCACCTCGTCGGGGGCGTCGACCCGCACCGCCGCGGTCGTGTCCGCGAGGACGGCGCCGTCCTTGGCGGCCCGGGCCCGGTAGGGCACCCTCACCCCAGGCACGCCGGGACCCTAGCCGTGCGGGTCCTGGGAATTGACATGGACGTCGAAACCGTTCCCGGCCTCAGGCCAGGCCCAGTCGCCCCCGGAGGTCGTCGACCCAGTTCGGGCCGGGGAAGGGCATCTCCACCAGCCAGGTGACGCCGATGGCCTCGTACTCCTCGGGTTGGTGCTCGGGGTGCGGCGTGGTGACCACGTCGTGTGTCGGGTCGGCCAGCAGGTCGCCGCAGTAGGCCTGCAGCTCCTCAGGCCGCAGCGGCTGGAAGTCGTCGGTGCGCAGGTTGCAGTAGACGCCGTCCCAGCGCCGGGCCCGCTCGAGCGGGGCGCGGTGGGGCGGGGTGGCCGCCACCCAGATCCGGGGTCGCGGCGACTGGAGTGCCGCCGGGTGCAGGTGGGCGTGGACCTCGAAGTGCGGGCCGTCGTGGTCCACGGGCTCGCCCCGCAGCACCCGGTCGATGATCGTCAGCGCCTCGTCGGTGCGGGCCGCCCGCTCGCGCAGATCCGTGACCTCGCCGAAGGCGCCGAACTCGTCCTCCTCGGGGAAGCCGAGGCCGACGCCGACCACTGCCCGCCCGCCGCTGAGGTGGTCGAGGGTCACGATCTGCTTGGCCAGCAGCCACGGCCGTCGACGGCTGGGCGGGGTGACCATGGCGCCGAGGAGCACCCGGTCGGTGCCAGCGGCGATCGTGGCCAGGAGCATCCAGGGGTCGTGGACCTCGAACTCGGCGCCGGCGAACACCTGCACGTGGTCCCAGACGAAGAACCCGTCCCAGCCGGCGTCCTCGGCGTCCCGGGCCAGCTGGACCAGCGGCGCGGGCGCGCCCACGTTGGGGACCGAAAGGGCTCGCTGCACGCCGTCCGTCTAGCACCTTGCGCGGCGCGGGATTCGGTGTCATGGTCTGACACGAAATCCGAGGAGGGGGAGCCGTGGCCGTCACCAGCGCCAGCGACGTGTACTACGACCCGTACGACGTGGGCATCGACGCCGACCCGTACCCGGTCTTCCGTCGGCTCCGGGACGAGTCACCCCTCTACTACAACGAGCCGCACGACTTCTGGGCGGTCAGCCGGTTCGAGGACGTCGAGCGGGGCCTGAAGGACGCGCCGACGTACATCTCGGGCCGGGGCGGGATCCTGGAGCTCATCAAGGCGGGCATCGAGATGCCGCCCGGCATCCTCATCTTCGAGGACCCGCCCACCCACACGATCCACCGCCGGCTGCTGTCGCGGGTCTTCACGCCGAAGCGGGTGGCGGCGCTGGAGCCGCAGATCCGTGAGCTCTGCGCCCGGACCCTGGACCCGCTGGTGGGCGCCGGGGGCTTCGACATGATCGCCGACTACGGCGCGCAGGTGCCGATGCGGGTGATCGGGATGCTCATGGGCATCCCGGAGGCCGACCAGGAGGCCGTCCGCGACTCGGTCGACCGCAACCTCACGACCGAGGCCGGGCAGCCCATGAAGGTGCGCGAGGACTTCGCCACCGGCGACCTGTTCGAGGAGTACATCGACTGGCGGGCCGAGCACCCCTCGGACGACATCATGAGCGACCTCCTCCACACAGAGTTCGAGGACGAGACCGGGACGATCCGCACCCTCACCAAGGCCGAGGTGCTGACGTACGTGAGCGTCGTCTCCGGTGCGGGCAACGAGACCACCACGAAGCTCATCGGCTGGATGGGCAAGATCCTGGCCGACCACCCCGACCAGCGCCGCGAGCTGGTCGACGACCGGTCGCTGGTCGGCAACGCCGTCGAGGAGATCCTCCGCTACGAGCCGATCGCCCCCCACGTGGGCCGCTACGTCGCCCGCGACGTCGAGTGGCATGGCCAGACCGTGCCCGAGGGCAGCGCCATCCTGTTCCTGGTCGGCGCCGCCAACCGGGACGAGCGCCGCTTCCCCGACGCCGACCGCTTCGACATCCACCGCGACCTCGGCGGCCAGCACCTGACGTTCGGCTACGGCATCCACTTCTGCCTGGGCGCCGCGCTGGCCCGGCTGGAGGGTCGGGTGGCGCTGGACGAGCTGCTGTCGCGGTTCCCCGAATGGGACGTCGACCGGGACGGGGCCGAGATGGCACCCACGTCGACGGTCCGCGGGTGGAAGACGCTGCCGGTGGTCACGCCCACCGGCGACTGATCAGGACGGAGGCCCACATGGGCGAGCTGGAGGGGAAGGTCGCGGTGATCACCGGCGCGGGGTCGGGGATGGGCCGGGCGTCGGTCGGTGTGTTCGTCCGGGAGGGCGCGAAGGTCGTCGCTGCGGACGTGACCGGGGCGGAGCAGGACACCGCGGCCGACGTGGGTGGCGGCGTCCTCGCCGTGCGCTGTGACGTGACCAAGGAGGCCGATGTCGAGGCGCTCATCGCCACGGCTGTCGAAGAGCACGGTCGCGTCGACGCCGTGCTCAACGTCGCCGGGATCGTCGAGCCCTGCATGATCGCCGACATCACCATGGAGCACTACGACCGCTTGATGGACGTCGACCTGCGGGGCGTGCTCCTCGGGATGAAGCACGGCATCCGGGCCATGACCGAGACCGGCGGCGGCTCGATCGTGAACTGGTCCTCGCTCGGCGGGCTGGGCGGCGCGCCGTACACGGGCGTGTACACGATGGCTAAGCACGGGGTCGTTGGCGCCACGAAGGTCGGCGCCATCGAGTACGGCCCGAAGGGGATCCGGATCAACGCCGTCTGTCCCGGCTTCATCGTCACCGGGATGACGGCCGGTGCCGAGGAGGTCCCCGAGTACCAGAACAAGGCCGCGCTCGGCCGGGTCGGCCAGGCCGAGGAGGTGGCCGAGGTCGCCGCCTTCCTGGCCTCGGACCGCGCCTCCTTCGTCAGCGGGGCGTGCATCCCGGTCGACGGCGGCTGGGGCGCCAAGCTGGCGTAGCGAGGCGACCCTGAGCCGGACCTACGACAGCCCGCAGCGACGGGAGCAGGCGGCCGAGACGCGGGAGCGGATCGTGGAGGCCGGCGCCGCGCTGCTGCGGGGCTCGTCCATCCGGGACTGGCGGGGGCTGACGGTCCGCGCCGTCGCCGAGCGGGCGGAGGTCAGCGAGCGGACCGTCTACCGCCAGTTCGGCGACCAGCGGGGGCTGCGCGACGCCGTCATGCAGCGCCTCGAGCGAGAAGCCGGGGTCGACCTCGCCGGCCTGCGGCTGGAGGACCTCGGCGGCCACGCCCGCCGGATCCTGGAGCACGTGGCCGCCTACCCGCTGCCGCCGCGGCAACCGCTGGACCCCACCCTCGGCGCCGCCGGCCAGCGCCAGCGCCAGGCCCTGCTGACCGCCATCACCGAGCGCACGCCGGACTGGTCCGAGGACGAGCGGACGGCGGCCGCCGCCCTGGTGGACGTGCTCTGGAGCGTGGGCACCTACGAGCGCCTGGTCGCCGACTGGCACCTCGACAGCGAGCAGGCCATCGGGGTCGTCGGCTGGGCGATCGACCTCGTCGGGCGCGCCGTCGAAGCCGGACGGGTGCGGCCCTAGCGCTCGAACGCCTCCGGCACCTTCATCCCGGCGGCGGCGGCGACCTCGGCCCAGCCCTTCATCGCCTCCTCACCCATGTGGTGCTCGAGGCCGACGATGCGGCCGTCCCGCACCGTGAGGCGGAGGTCGGTGGGGAGGCGGACGTCCTTCCCGTCGGACAGCGTGCCCGTGACCACCGCGGCGACACGCACGAGGTCGCCCTCGACGGCGATCTCCACGTCGCCGAAGGACCGGTCGCTGAGCAGCCCGTTGATGGCCTGGGCCTCCTGCCCGTTGACCTCCCGGACCCGCGCCCCGACGACCATGCCGTCGGACGGGAGGGCGGGCACGTGGCGGAGCTCCATCTCGTCGGCGTAGAGCGAGCCGAGGAGGGACTGGGCCGCGTCGGGCCCGGCCGCGTAGGCCTCGCCCAGCCGCCGGGCGACCTCCTCGGCGTCGGTCAGCTCCACGCGCTGGTCCCGGAGCGGAAGGCGTGGAGGCTGGCACCCTCCGGGACGGCGTCGATCGGCGTGGTCAGCTCCTCCGCGGTCGGTGCGCCGATGGCCGCGGCCACCTCCTCCAGCGCGGACCGATCGAGGTCGTAGACGGCGATGGCGTTGTCGGCGACCATGCGCCGGGTCTGGTCCGGGGCGATGTCGCAGAAGGTGTTGCGCAGCGCCAGCTTGGTCACCGACGGCAACTCCCGGCTCTCGGGGTTCACGAACGTGCCCTCGACGTGCGGGTAGTCCGATCCCCACATCAGCTGGGTCTGGAAGCCGTGGAGCACGGCCTGCTCGACCTCGTGGGGCGACGCGAAGCTGGCGCCGAAGAACACGTTGCGATGCATGTACTCGCTCGGCGGCCGCGGCACCTTCTCGTAGAACGCCGCGTTCATCGCCTTCTCGGTCGAGAACATGTTCCAGACCGCGTCCAGCTCCTCGGCCAGGCCGGGGTACCAGTTGCCCGGCGTCTCCGTGATCACGTGCTTCAAGGCTGGGAAGCGCTCGAAGACGCCGCCGAAGACCAGCCACCAGATGGCGCGGTGGGAGTAGAAGGTGCCCGACTCCACCATCCGCAGGGCCGGCATCTCGGGGCCCTCGTACTTGGCGTGACCGGCGGCGCCGACGTGGGTCACGATCGGCAGCTTCCGCTCCTGGCAGACGGCCCAGAAGGGGTCCCAGGCCGGGTTGTTGTACTCCAGCAGCTCGCCGTCGCGCAGGGCCGGGAAGTTCACGCCCTTGAGCCCGTGGTCGTGCGCCCACTCGGCCTCGGCGATCGCCCGGTCGAGGTCCCACATCGGGAGGTAGGCGAGGCCGATGTGGCGGTGCGGCGCCTCGGCCACGAAGTCGGCCAGCCAGCGGTTGTACATCTGCAGGCCGACGTCGGCGAGGTCGCGGTCGGCCGGGGCGGCCCCCAGCACCAGGGGCCCGAAGGGCAGGGGCTCGAAGTTCATGCTCCCGTGGAAGAGCACCCCGGCCGCCACCCCGTCGTAGTCGTAGTCGGCCAGGCGGGCGGCGCTGTCGTGGTGCCCCGCGGTCTGGAGGTTTGGGTGCTCCAGCAGGTACTGGGCGAAGCCGGCGATGGCGCCCTTGACCTTCGCCGCCTCGTCGGCGAAGCGGTCGAAGTCGGCGAGGTGCGCCGACGGGCAGTACGGCCGGAGGTCCTCGGCCAGGCGGGGGCCGACGTGGGAGTCGACCGAGACGACGACCAGCGGCTCGGTGGGGTCCACGGTCACACCCCGGCGGGCACGACGTCGTCGAGCTCGAAGCCGATCGTCTCGATGTGGGGCGCCAGGGCGTCGAGGTCGACGTGGAACAGCTCGGCGGCGTTCTCGTAGAGGATCTTCCGGGCGTCGGACTCGGTCACGTGCGGGTTGCCGACCAGCGTGGCCACGTGGTCCAGGGTCGACGGGTAGATCGACTCGAAGTGCGGGTAGTCGACGCCGAACATGGCGTTGCCGCTGTCGATGCGGAAGCCGGCGTCGTCGGGCACGTCCTTCGTGCCGAGGTCGTCGATCGACAGCTGGGCGGGGTGGAACGGAGAGATCCCCGCGTAGCAGTTGCTCCGCCAGTACTCGCTGGGCAGCCGGCTGAGGGTGCCGTGGCTGCGCATGAACTCGGCGAAGTCGGTCCACTCGTCGCCCATCTGCATCCGCTTGTCGAGCTGCTCCATGACGGGGCCGATCCACCACGCCTCGGTCTCGACAAAGGCCAGCCGCAGGTCGGGGAACCGCTCGAAGGCGCCGCCCAGGATCAGCTGCCACAGCGAGCGACCGGCGAACCACGAGTGCTCGGTGGCCAGGACCATGAGGGAGGCGAACCCGACGGGCTGGTAGTTGGGGGCGCCGACACCGCCGTGCTGGCTCAACGGCAGGCCGGTCTCGACGCACGCCGCCCAGATGGGGTCCAGCGCGGGATCGAAGAAGTACGTCGCGCCCGGGTACAGCGGCGGCATGAGGATGCCGACGAGGCCCTGCTCCTTGGCCCAGTGCACGTCGGCGACCGCCTGGTCGACGTCGTGGAAGGACACCAACGCCTGACCCAGCAGCCGGCCGGGGGCGGCCGAGCAGAAGTCGACCAGCCACCGGTTGTAGGCCATGTTCGCGGCGCGGGTCTGCTCGGGGTCGGGTGCGTGGTCCAGGCGCCCGACGGCGAACGGCACGCCGTTGGAGAACAGGAGCTCGGCCACGACGCCCTGGGTGCCCAGGTCGTCCAGCCGGCGCTGCGGGTCCCACTGCGCCTCCTCGAAGTCGGGGCGCACGAATCCGTCGGGCGTGCCGTCCACGGTCGCCAGCCACTGGTCGAACGGCTCGTGGAAGCGGGCTTCGAGGTAGTCGCGGTAGGTCGCCCTCGGCGCCTTCACGTGGCCGTCGACGGAGATGATCGCTGCTCGTCCCATGGACACCCCCCGGTGTGACGAGGGCAGTGTCGCGCAGCCCCCGGTCCCCCTGCAAGGGTTCCCTTGCGTCAGGTCCGGGCTCGCTCCGCGGCGGTGAGGATCCCTGCGAGGGTGCGGACAAAGTCCTCCTGGGCCACGCCGCCGAAGGGACCGCCCTGCACCAGGCCGAACAGGTGGTAGCCGGACAGGGCCGAGATCAGCACGACGACGGCGGGGTCGTCCATCCACGGACCCAGGGCGTGGGACGACCCCAGGGCGTCGATGATCGTGGCCCGGACCTCGGGCACCCGGTCGCCCTCGGCCAGGAGCAACCGGAACAGGCGGTCGAAGCGCTGGATGTCGCGCAGCAGTTGCTCGGCCACGACGACCAACTGCGCCTCCCGGTCCTCGTGCTCCGGCATCGTCGACCGCTCGGCCATGACCTCGGCCATGCAGCGGGTGGCCTCCCGTTCGACGGCGGCGCGCAACAGCGCCTCCTTCGACGGGAAGTGGCGGTAGAAGCTGCCGGTGCCCGCGGCAAGTCCCACTTGGCGCTCGATGTCGCTGATGGTGGTGCCCCGGACGCCCTGGTCCACGAAGAGCTCCATGGCGGCCTCGAGGATCCGCTCCCGGGTGGGCTCCTTGGCGGCCGGCACGTCGGCAGCTTAGGAACGCGCCGTCGCCGCGCTACCCGTCGAGCGGGACGAGCTCCTCGCCGTCCCACTCGAACAGGTAGGCCGCGGGGTTCCCGTCGGCATCGGGTGGCGGGCCGAAGGTCCGGGACGTGGGGTCACCGGGCACGCTGACCTCGAGGCCCTCGGTCGCCGCCGCCAACGTGCCGTAGTTCAGGTCCTCGCCCGCCGCCTCGAACCAGGCCCGGAGGACGGCCAGGTCGGCACAGGCCTGGAACGCGGCCTGGTAGGGCTGGTTGGACGGGTCGGCGGCGACGTCCTCGGGGGCGGGCACGTCGACGCCGGCGTCGGCGAGGACGCCGAGGCACGCCTGCATCTCCGCTTCGTCGTAGCGGGCCTGGTCCGGGCCGTACCCACCACCGGCCAGCGAGCCGTCCACGACCGACAGGTCGGTGCTGCCCTCGTTGCTGGTGAAGGAGTTGAGGGCCTGGCCGTCGAGGAAGAGGAGTTGGGGCCGGTAGGAGGTGTCGGTCTCGCGGAAGGACGGCCAGTCCTGGCCGCTCTGCCCCACCAGGACCAGCGTGTCGGCGCCGGCGGCCTGGAAGCGCTCGCTGATGGTCTGGTTGGCGGCCTCCTGGGCGGGGATGTCGTCGCCGGTCTCGATGCCGACCTCGACCACGTCGACGCCGAGCTCCTCGAGCGTGGGCACGACCAAGTCGTCGACCTGCGCCTCGTCGCGGGCGTTGGCGTACACGGCGACCCGGCCGTCGAGCTCGCCGGCCTCGTCCAGCGCCCGGAGCACGGCCTCGGGCTGGTCGCCGTCCGGCGTCCACGTCAGCCACGGGGCCTGGGCCTGGTCGACCCGCTCGGTCGTCATCTCGCCGCCGAGGACCGCCGTCTCGTGGGTGGCCACCGGGCAGAGCACGGCGTCGGTGAGGAAGAAGCCGATGACGAGGAAGACGTCGGCGTCCTCGGTGAGCTGGACGCACGCCTCGTCGACCGACTGCTGGGTGGCGGGGTCCACCGGGGCCAAGACGGGGCGCAGCTCACGGCCGTGGATGCCGCCCTCCGCGTTGATGGCGTCGAACAGCGCCTGGTACACGGCCTCGTAGTCGCCGAGGTCGTAGGTGAGGCCGACGGCTTCGAGGGCGGCGGCGTCGACGTAGGTGACGCCGATGTCGACGGCGTCGTCGGTGACCCCGGGCGCCGGTCCGGTTGCGGTGGGCCCGGCTTGCGTCGTCGCCGTCGCCGAGTCCCCGCTGTCGGTGCTGTCCCCGGCGGTGCACCCGGCGACCACCAACCCGGCCGCGATCACGATCCCGATCCTGCGTCGACGCTGCACGGTGCCCCCCGATCCCGATGCAAGTGATCCCTTGCAATCTTGGCACACCGGCTGGGGCTAGGGTCGACGGCCCGGACGACGACAGTGGAGGCGGCCGTGACCACGGGGACGATCGGTTCCAAGGATCCGCAGTTCACGACACCGTTCGTGGACGTCGACGAGTGGCGGGACGATCCGGTTCGCCACCGGTACGTGCACGGCGGCTTCGAGGGCACCGACACCCGCTTCTCGATGTACTTCCCGCCCGAGGAGCACTACGAGGGCCGCTTCTTCCAGCCCCTCATGCCGATCTCGGGCATGGAGAACGCCGCCCCCCTCCTCCTCGGCGGGATGATGGGCGCCTCCATCGACTTCGCGGTGGACAGCGGCGCCTACCTGGTCGAGTCGAACCTGGGGCGCACCGTCATGTTCCCCGGCGACGACACCACCCTGGTGGGCTACCGGGCCAGCGCCGCCGTCGCCCGGTACTCGCGGGTCCTCGCCGCCGAGATGTACGGCGACCACCGGCCCTACGGCTACGTCTATGGCGGCAGCGGCGGGGCGTACAAGACGCTCGGCTGCATCGAGAACACGGTCGACGTGTGGGACGGCGCGGTGCCCTTCGTGCACGGCTCGCCCCTGAGCCTGCCGAACCTGTTCACGGTCCAGGCCCACGCCATCCGCATCCTGCGGGACGTCCTCCCGCAGATCGTGGACGCCGTCGAGGTGGGTGGCAGCGGCGACCCCTGGACCGGCCTGTCCGTCGAGCAGCGCGAGGCCCTCGCCGAAGTGACCCGCATGGGCTTCCCCCTCGAGGTCTGGTTCGACGTCGAGCGCGTGGCCGCCGGGTACACGGGCGTCTTCTGCAGCCTGATCGACAAGGTCATCGGCTACGACCCCGAGTACTTCGACCTCTTCTGGAGCGAGCCCGGCTACCTGGGGGCCGACACCTCCGCGTCGCTGCACGACGTCCGGGTGCAGCACGACACCACGATCAGCCAGGTCGTCATGCAGTCCGAGGCGGCCGAGCTGGGCTTGCCGATGTCGATGTCGGCGATGTTCGGCGACAGCGAGCACGACATGCCGGCGGCCCTGCGCCTGGCCAGCCTTCCCGAGGGCAACCTGCAGGGCGCCTCCCTCATCCTCAACAGCGGGGACGGCAAGGGGGCGATGCTGCACATCGCCCAGGTGATCGACGACCTGATCATGACCGGGTTCGGCGAGAACAACTTCGACGCCATGCGCCGCTTCAAGGTGGGCGACGAGGTGAGCGTGGACAACTCGATCTACCTGGCGGCGCAGACCTACCACCGCCACCAGGTGCCCGACGTCGAGGAGTACCCGACCTTCGCCCAGTTCTGCTCGGGCGGCGAGCCGATCTACCCCCAGCGCCCGGAGATCATCGGCATGAAGTTCGCCCAGGGGGGTGGGGGCTCGATCCAGAGCGGTCGCTTCGCCGGGAAGATGATCGCCGTCTGCTCGCTGATGGACGAGACCTGCTGCCCGTGGCAGGGCGACTGGTACCGGTCCCGGGTACAGGAGGCGCTGGGCGACCGCCTCGACGACCACTACCGCCTCTGGTTCGTCGAGCACGCCATGCACACCTCGCCCACCGTGGTGGAGGGTGACCCTCGGCCGGTGCGGACCACCCGGGCCGTGTCCTACGCCGGCGTCCTCCAGCAAGCCCTCCGCGACCTGAGCGCCTGGGTCGAGAACGGCCGCGTCGCGCCCGCCTCGAGCGAGTACGAGATCGTCGACGGCCAGGTCGTGATCCCCGCCACCGCGGCCGAGCGTGGCAGCATCCAGCCGGTGGTCCGGGTCACCGCCAACGGCGGCTCACGGGCCGAGGTGGCGGTCGGCGAGGACGTCGAGCTCGTGGCCGAGGTGGACGTCCCTGCCGGCACCGGGACGATCGTCACCGCCGAGTGGGACTTCGAGGGGGCGGGCGACTTCCCCCAGCCGACCGAGGGGCTGGACGGCTCGGCCCGCCACCTCCGGGTGGCGACCAGCCATGCGTTCAGCGAGCCGGGCACCTACTACCCGGCGCTCCGCGTCGCCAGCCAGCGCCAGGGCGACGTGGACACCCCCTTCGCCCGGGTGCTGAACCTCGGCCGGGTCCGGGTCGTCGTCGCCTAGATCTGCCGGCCCAGCCAGTCCACGAGGTCCCGGCGGGCCTGCTGGGCCACCGGGGCGTGGGCGGCCAGCTGGTAGCCGTGGCAGGCGCCCGGGTACACGTGGAGCTCGGTGGGCACGCCCGCCCGGTTGAGCCGCATGGCGTAGTCGACGTCCTCGTCGCGGAAGCCGTCCACGGCCCCGACCGAGACGAACGCCGGGGCCAGGCCCGACAGGTCGGTGGCCCGGGCCGGCGCCGCGGTGGGCGGCACGTCGTCGCTGCCGTAGCGGTCGCCCAGGTACGCGCGCCAGCCGAACGTGTTGGAGGTCCGGCTCCACACGGGCAGGCCGTCCTGCTGGCTGGACGGGGTGATCTGGCGATCGTCCAGCATCGGTGAGTCCAGGAGCTGCCAGGCCAACGACACCTCGCCCCGCTCGCGGGCCAGCAGCGCCAGCGCGGCCGCCAGGCCGGCACCCGCGCTGAGGCCCATGACGCCGATGTTGTCGGGGTCGACGCCCAGCTCGTCGGCGTGCTCGACCATCCAGACCAGGCCCCGGTAGCAGTCCTCCAGCGGACCCGGGTACGGCGTCTCCGGCGCCAGCCGGTAGTCGACCGACACGCCGACGATGCCCAGCGCGGGACAGATGTCGGCGAACAGCGGGTCGTCCATGTGGTGGGTGCCGATCACGTAGCCGCCGCCGTGCATGGAGTACGCGCCGGGCAGCGGGCCGTCGACGTCCTTCGGCCGGTGCACGCGCACCGGGATCTCGGGGTCCCCGGGGACGACGTGGTCGGTGCGCTCGACGGCGTCGGAGCCGGGCATCTCGATGGCCACCCGCAACGAGGGCAGGACGGCGTCGTCGATGTCGTCGAACGGGATGAGCGAGATGATCTCCGCGACGGCGGGGTCGAGGAGGTCGCGGGGTGGCAAGGGCCTAGCCGTCCACCGGGAGGTAGTCGGCCTCGCCCTCGTCCCAGGCGAACAGGTAGGCGACGGGGTTGCCGTCGCCGGCGGGGGGCGCTCCGTAGGTCCGGGTCGCCGGGTCACCGGGGATGACCAGCTCCAGTCCGTCGACGGCGCCCTCCAGCGTCCCGTAGTTCAGGTCCTCGCCGGCGGCCTCCAGCCACGCCCGGGTGAGGGCGACGTCGGGGCAGGCCTGGAAGGCGGCCTGATAGGGCTGGTTGGACGGGTCGTCGCCGACCTCCTCCGGCGTCGGCGTCTCCAGCCCGGCGTCGGTCAGCACCTGGATGCACTCCTGCATGGCCGGCTCGTCGAAGCGGGCCTGGTCCGGGCCGTAGCCGCCACCGACCAGCGATCCCTCGAGCACCGACGTGTCCGTCGTGGCCGCGTTCGTGTAGAAGGCCCGGGCGCCGGTGTTCTCGAGGAACAGGAGCTTCGGGTCGGTAGGAGGTGTTCTCCGCCATGGCGGTCGGCCAGTCCTGGCCACTGGCGCCGACGATGAGGACGGTGTCGACTCCCGACGCCTCGAACCGCTGGGCGATCGTCTGCACCGAGGCCTGCACGGCGGTCGGGTCGTCGGCCGGCGCCTCCATGATCCCGACCTCGACGGCCTCGATGCCCAGTTCCTCCAGCACGGGCAGGACAGCGGTCTCCATCGCCTCCTGGTCCCGCTGGGCGGCGTAGACCCCCACGGTGCCGTCCAGCTCGCCGGCCTCGGCGAAGGCCCGGGTGACGGCCTCGGGCTGGTCGGTGTCGGGCAGCCATGTGAGCCATGGCGCCTGGGCCTGCTCGATCCGCTCCGGCGTCATGGCCCCGCCGGCGACCGCGGTGGCGTGGGTGCCCAGGGGGCAGTTCACCGCGTCGTTCAGGAAGAACCCGGTGATGACGAAGACGTCCTCGTCCTCGGTGAGCTCGACGCACTTCTCCTCGGCCGGAGTCGGGCTGGTGGGGTCGATCGGCGCGAAGACGGGCTCGATCTGGCGACCGTTGATGCCGCCGTCGGCGTTGATGGCGTCGAAGAGGGCGGTGTACACGGCTTCGTGGTCGCCGAGGTCGTACTCGAGGCCCGAGGCCACCAGCGCCGCCGTGTCCACGTAGGTCACGCCCACCTTGACGGTGTCGTCGGTGACGCCCGGCGAGGGCCCGGTCGCCGACGGTGTCGACGGCGCCGTCGTGGTGTCGGACGCGCCGGAGGCGTCGTCGTCACCGGTGCTGTCGTCGCCGGCGGTGCACGCCGTGACCAGCAGGGCGAACGCAAGCGCCGCCACCCACCCTCGTGTCGTCCTCGTCTTCATCGGTTCCCCCTCAGTCCCGTACCGACCGGTCGGGACCCTAGGCCCCGACCACCCTCACGACCAGTGCAGGTCGACGAAACGGCGGATCTCCTGCTCGATCCAGTGGTCCTCCGGGGCCATCCCGAAGAACCCGCCGTGGCCCGCCGCCTCCGTCACGTGGAGGTCGGCGGGGATGCCCGCCGACCGCAGCGCCCGGTGGAGGCGCACAGTGTCCGACAGGAGCAGGTCCCGGGTGCCGGTGGTCAGGATCGTCGGCGGGAAGCCCTTGGCGAAGTCGCCGTAGATCGGGGAGACGTAGGGGTCGGTGAGGTCGTGGTCGCCGGCGTACAGCCGGAACGTGGGCGAGTCGCCGTGGGCGAGCAGCGGGTCCAGCCCCTGGTTCGTGCGCAGCGAGTCGCTGGACGCGGTGAGGTCGACGCCGGGCGTCATCAACACGGCGGCGGCGGGCAGGGGCAAGCCCTCGTCCCGGGCCCGGAGCAGGAGGGCGGCGGCCAGGTTCCCACCTGCGGACGGGCCACCCACGACGACCTCCTCGGGTCGGTGGTCCTCGAGGATCGCCGTGTAGGCGGTGAGGCAGTCGTCGAGGCCGGCGGGGAAGGGGTGGTCGGGCGGCATCCGGTAGTCGACGGCCCAGACCCGCGCCCCGACCCGGTTCGCGGCGCCGACGGCCATCGCCCGACAGGACGCACCGGCGCCGTAGACGAACGCCCCGCCGTGGATGTCGAGGTAGATCCGCCGGTCGTCCGCGGCGAGGTCGTCGGGCACGATCTCGTGCACGTCGACGCCGCCGACGTCCAGCGTCGTCGTGGTCACCGAGGCGTCGGCGACCCGGTCGGCCATCAGCGCCGCGATCGATGCGTCGTGCTCGGCGATCGCCGCCCGCCAGCCGTCGAGGTCGTCGACGGCCGGCTCGTCGGGCGCCCCCATCGCCGGCATGGCGAGGATGGCCTGCGCCTCCTCGCTCACCGACGTCGGGATCGGGATGTCCCGGGCGGGGACGTGCAGCACCGGCCGGGCATCATCCAACGTGGCTCAGCCCTCCTGCGGCACGAGGTTGCCGGCCTCCTCGTCCCACTCGAAGAGGTAGGCCGTGGGGTTCCCGTCGGCGTCCGGCGGCGGGCCGAAGGTGAGGGGCTCGGGGTCGCCGGGCAGCGCCAGCTCGAGGCCGTCGATGGCCGCCTCCAGCGTGCCGTAGTTGAGGTCCTCGCCGGCCGCCTCCAGCAGCGCCCGCAGCAGGTACACGTCCGGGCAGGCCTGGAACGCAGCCTGGTAAGGCTGGTTGGACGGGTCGTCGCCGACCTCGGACGGCGCGGGCGTCTCCAGGCCGGCATCGGCCAGCGTCTGGATGCATTCCTGCATGGTCGCCTCGTCGAAGCGGGCCTGGTCGGGCCCGTAGCCGCCGCCGGTGAGCGAGCCCTCGAGGATCGAGGTGTCCGTCGTGGCCGCGTTGGTGAAGAACGCCCGTGGTGCATTCGTGTCGAGGAACAGCAGCTGCGGGCGGTACGGGTTGTCGACCATGTTCGTCGGCCAGCCCTGGGCGCTCTCGCCCACGAGCACCAGCGTGTCGACGCCGGACGCGTCGAACCGCTCGGCGATCGTCGCCGTCTCGGCGGCCTGGGCCGCCGGGTCGTCGGCCGGAGCGACGGCGATGGCGGTCTCCACTGCCTCGACGCCGAGCTCCTCCAGCACCGGGTTCACGACGTCCTCGACGACCGCCTCGTCCCGCTCGGCGGCCCAGATGCCCACGGTGCCGTCGAGCTCGCCCTGCTCGGCGAGGGTCCGCAGCACCGTCGCGGGCTGGTCGGTGTCCGGGGTCCAGGTGACCCACGGGGCCTGGGCCTGCTCGATCCGCTCGGGGGTCATCTCCCCGCCGACCACCGCGGTGGCGTGCGTCGTCAGTGGGCAGAGGACGGCGTCGGTCAGGAAGAACCCGGTGACCACGAAGACGTCCGCGTCCTCGGTGAGCTGGACGCACTTCTCCTCGGCCGGGGCCGCGCTCGTGGGGTCGATCGGCGCGAAGACGGGCTCGATCTGGCGACCGTTGATGCCGCCGTCGGCGTTGATGGCGTCGAAGAGGGCGGTGTACACGGCTTCGTGGTCGCCGAGGTCGTACTCGAGGCCCGAGGCCACCAGCGCCGCCGTGTCGACGAAGGTCACGCCCACCTTGACGGTGTCGTCGGTGACGCCCGGCGAGGGCCCGGTCGCCGCCGGCGTCGTCGGCGCCGCCGTGGTGTCGGACGGCGCCGGAGGCATCGTCGTCACCGGTGCTGTCGTCGCCGGCAGTGCACGCCGTCACCAGCAGGGCGAGCGCAAGCGCCGCCATCCATCCGCGTGCCGTCTTCGTCATCGGATTCCCCTCGTTGTCCGTACCGACCGGTCGGGACTCTATGTGCCGACCAGGTCCGTGACCAGTCGGGCCCACCCCGCCCGCCGGAAGGCGGAAACGTACTTCTCACCAGGCGAGATCCATGCTATCCTCTCGCACATGGCGCACTTCACCAAGCCACGCCGAGGGCAGCTGGACGGAGCACTTCGGCCTCGACACCGGACCGGTGTCGTACGCCGACTCGATCTCGCCCGACCACTACGCGCTGGAGCAGGACGCCATCTTCCGCAAGACCTGGCTGAACGTCGGTCGGGTCGAGCAGCTGCCGAGGAAGGGCAGCTACTTCACCAAGGAGCTGGACGCCGCCAACACCTCGGTCGTGCTCGTGCGGGACATGGAGGACGAGGTCCGGGCCTTCCACAACATGTGCCGCCACCGGGGCAACAAGCTGGTGTGGAACGACTACCCCGGCGAGGAGACCAGCGGCATCTGCCGCCAGTTCACCTGCAAGTACCACGGGTGGCGCTACGGCCTCGAGGGCCAGCTCACCTTCATCCAGCAGGAGGACGAGTTCTTCGACCTCGACAAGGCCGACTTCGGCCTGGCGCCCGTCAACGTCGACGTCTGGGAGGGGTTCATCTTCGTGAACTTCGATCCCGACGCGGCGCCGCTGAAGGACTACCTGGGCCGGCTGGCGTCGGGCATCGAGGGCTACCCGTTCCACCTCATGACGCAGAAGCACACGTACCGGGCGGAGATCGGCGCCAACTGGAAGCTGTTCATCGACGCCTTCATGGAGTTCTACCACGCACCCGTTCTGCACGCGAAGCAGGCCGCCGACGAGGAGTCCCGCAAGCTCCAGGGCTTCGGCTACGAGGCCCTGGCGTACGACGTGGACGGCCCGCACTCGATGGTCTCGTCATGGGGCGGCATGTCCCCGCCCAAGGACCTCAGCATGGTCAAGCCCATCGAGCGGGTCCTGCGCAGCGGCCTGTTCGGCGTCTGGGACGCCCCCGACATCGGCGAGCTGCCCGAGGGCCTCAACCCGGCCCGGCACCCGGCGTGGGGCGAGGACTCGTTCCTCTTCTTCCCCAACTTCACGCTGCTGATCTGGAAGCCGAACTGGTACCTCACGTACCACTACTGGCCGACGTCGTACAACACCCACATCTTCGAGTGCGTCGCTCTACTTCGTGCCCCCGACAGAACGCCTACGAGCGGCTGCAGCAGGAGCTGGCCGTCGTCACCTTCAAGGAGTACGGCCTCCAGGACGGCAACACCCTGGAGGCCACCCAGATCGATGCTCGAGTCGGGCGCGGTCACCGAGTTCCCGCTCTGCGACCAGGAGGTCCTGCTCCGGCACCTCCACACCACCGCCCGCCGGCTACGTGGCCGAGCACGACGCAGGGCAGTCCGCGCACCGCCGTCCAGATCTCGGCCGCGTCCTGAGAGGAGCCCTCCGATGCCGACCCTGCCCGCCGACTTCGCCGACCTCGAGCCGTTCGCCGACTGGGCCCTGCCCAGCGAGGCCGACCGCTACGCCAAGCGTCTGGCCAGCTCCATGGACGAGCTCCAGGCCTTCTACGACGCCGCCTTCCCCCGCCTCGAGGACGGCGCCGACTACCTGAAGAGCGTCGCCCTCGACGGGATCTCCGACGAGGACCGCAACCTGCTCTGGCTGTTCTCCTCGCTGGTCACCGTGTCGTTCCCCGTCGAGGTGTGGCGCCAGGCCCGGGTGCCCGACAGCGGCGCCTCGTCGTTCGACGTGACCGTGGAGCCGGTGCCCTAGCCGTTCGTTACGGTGCCCCATGCGCGTCGTCGTGAACTTCGATCTCTGTGAGAGCAATGCCCTCTGCATGGCCGAAGCCCCGGAGGTCTTCGAAGTGCGGGACGACGACTTCCTCTACGTCCTCGACGAGGAGCCACCCGAGGAGCTGCGGGCGAAGGTCCAAGCCGCCGCCCGGGTGTGCCCGAAGCAGGCGATCACCGTCGAGGGCTGAGGGGCGTGGCGACCTTCGTCCTCGTCCACGGCGGGGGCCACGGCGGCTGGTGCTACCAGCGCGTCGCCCGCCGGCTGCGGGCCGAGGGCCACGAGGTCCATGCCCCGAGCCTGACCGGCTGCGGTGACCGGGCCCACCTGCGTCGGACCCCACGTCGACCTGGACCTGCACACCCGCGACGTGGCCGCGCTGCTGCACTCCGAGGACCTGCGGGACGTGATCCTGGTCGGCCACAGCTACGGCGGCATGGTCATCACCGGCGCCGCCGACCGGGCCACCGACCGCGTCGGCAAGTTCGTGTACCTCGACGCCGCCAACCCGGTGAACGGCCAGTCCCTCGTGGACGTGGCCGGGCCGGTCATCGAGATGGTCCGGCCCTTCGGCGAGGTGCGTGACGGCGTCGAGCTGGTCCTCCTGCCCGGGCCCGACGCCGGCCTGCTCTACGGCGTCGAGGACCCCGACGACCTGGCGTGGATGGCCGAGCGCCTGACCCCGCACCCCTGGGCGTGCTTCGAGCAGCCCCTCGACCTGCAGCACGAGGACGAGCTGTGGGCGATCCCGCAGTTCCACGTCGTGTGCACGTCGACCCTGGCGACCCGGGACCCGGGGCTCATGCAGCGGGCCCGGGACGAGGGTCGGCTGTGGGACATCGACACCGGCCACGACCTGATGCTCACCGAGCCCGAGGCCACGACGACCGCCCTGCTCGAGGTCGCCGCCGCGTGAGCTTCGCCATCGACCTGCAGGGGCGACGGGCCCTGGTGACCGGCGCCGGCCAGGGCGTGGGACGGGGCATCGCCCTCGGACTGGCCGAGGCGGGGGCCGAGGTGGTGGTCGACGACCTGGACGGCGACCGGGCCGCGGCGGTCGTCGGCGAGATCGAGGCCGCCGGCGGGACGGCGACGGCCGTGACGTTCGACGTCACCGACTACGAGGCGGTCACGGCCGCCGTCGAGTCGCTCGGTGGCGTCGACGTCCTCGTCAACAACGCCGGCAACGCCGGGGCCGAGGGCTGGCCGGACATGCAGCGGTTCGTCGACACCGGGCCGGCCGACTGGGACCCCTACGTGCAGGTGAACCTCTACGGCGTCCTGCACTGCTGCCGGGCCGTGCTCCCGGGGATGATCGCCAAGGAGGACGGGCGGATCATCACGATCGTGTCCGACGCCGCCCGTGCCGGCGAGGCCAACATGGCGGTCTACAGCGCGGCCAAGGCGGCGGCCACCGGCCTGACCCGTGCCCTCGCCGTCGAGACCGGCCGCCACGGCGTGACCGTGAACGCCATCGCCCTCGGGACGATGCGCACGCCGCTGAGCGAGCCCTTCTGGGCCGCCGAGGACGAGCCTCGGGCGAAGGAGCTCCTCAAGCGCTACGTGATCCGTCGGCCGGGCCTGCCCGACGACGTCGCCGGGCTGGTGGTGTTCCTCGCCAGTGGCCACGCCTCGTGGATCACCGGCCAGACCTACCCGCTCAACGGCGGGGCGTCGTTCGCGCTGTGATGGACGACGGGTTCGCCGGCCGCTACGGGCCGTGGGCGTTGGTGGCCGGCGCCTCGGATGGGGTCGGCGCCGGCCTGGCCCGCGCCCTGGGGGAGCGGGGCGTGAACGTCGTGCTCCTGGCGCGGCGCCAGGCGCTGCTGGACGAGGTGGCCGGGTCCATCCCGACCGAGACCCGGACGGTCGCCGTGGACCTGGCCGCCGACGGCGCGGCGGCCGCCGTCATCGAGGCGACCGACGGGCTGGACGTGGGGATGCTCGTCTACAACGCCGGCGCCGACGCCCACTACCAGCCCTTCCTGGCCAACGACGTCGACGTCGCCCTGGGGATGGTGCACCGCAACGCGGCCGTGCCGATGCAGCTGTGCCACCACTACGGCGGGGCGATGGTGGACCGGGGCCGCGGCGGCGTCGTGCTGGTGTCGTCCGGGGCCGGCCTGGTGGGGGCGCCCAACATGGTCGCCTACGCCGCCACCAAGGCCTTCGACATCGTGATGGCCGAGTCCCTCTGGGCCGAGTGGCACCCTCACGGCGTCGACGTCCTCGGCCTCGTCCTGGGCATGACCGACACCCCGGCCCTGCGCACCCTGCTCGCCGCCCGCGGCGCGGCGGTGCCGGAGGACGCGCCGATCGAGGGAGCGTCGACGGTGGACGAGGTGGTCGAGGACGCCCTGGCCAACCTGGCCGACGGCCCCACGTGGTTCGTCGGCGAGCAGTTGCGGGCCAGCGTCCCGCTGCTGGGTGGGATGCCCCGCAACGACGCGGTGCGGGCGATGATCGAGTTCGGCGGCCTGGCCGGCGAGGATCCCGGCAGCTGACAGGATCCTGACGATGTTCCTCCTGCGCTTCGACCTCCGGGCCCCCGGGCCGACCCCGGCCGCCGACCTCTACGCCGCCGCCCTCGACATGGCCGAGTGGGCGGAGGCCAACGGCGGCCTGTCGATCGTCATCTCCGAGCACCACGCGTCCGAGGACGGCTACCTGCCGTCACCGCTGGTGATGGCGGCGGCCATGGCGGCGAGGACGAAGGACCTGAACATCATGATCGCCGCCCTGCTGCTGCTCATGTACGACCCGATCAAGCTGGCCGAGGACCTCAACGTGCTGGACCACCTGAGCCGGGGTCGGGTCTCCCCGGTCATCGGGCTGGGCTACCGGCCCGAGGAGTTCGCCATGTTCGGCGTCGACCGGGCCCGCCGGGGCGCCGAGATGGAGGAGCGCCTGGAGGTCCTGCAGGCCGCGCTGCGGGGCGAGACCGTGACCTGGCGGGGGCGCACGGCGACCGTCCGCCCCGGGCCGTACACCGAGGGCGGGATGCGGCTGTCGTACGGCGGCGGCACGCCGGCCGCCGCCCGTCGGGCCGCTCGCTTCGGCCTCGACTTCATCGGCGAGGCGGACCGGCCCGAGCTGGCGGACGTCTACGCCGCCGAAGCCGAGCGTGTCGGCCGCGCCGCGGGTGCCTGCCTGGTGCCCACCTCGGGCAGCCCCAGCTCGGTGTTCGTGAGCGACGACGTGGACGGGGCGTGGGCCACGATCGGCCCCCACCTCCTGCACGACGCCATGGCCTACGGCGCGTGGCTGGACGGCGACCACGACGCCGTCACCCGCTCGACGGCCACCACCGTCGACGAGCTGCGGGCCGAGGAGGGCAACTACCGCATCCTCACCCCGGACGAGGCCGTCGACCAGATCCGCACGAACGGCTACCTGGGCCTGCAGCCCCTCTGCGGCGGCGTCGCCCCCGACCTGGCCTGGCAGTCCCTCCGCCTCATCGAGACCGAGGTCCTCCCCCGCGTCTGAGCCGTGCAGAATTCGTTGGAGGAAATAGCCACCGGAATCCGACGCCTATTTCCTCCAACGTGGTCACGCGGTGCGGCTCCTGCCTCGGAGGCAGAAGGCGGTCACGCGATCGACGTCGGCGGCGGTCGGCGGCCGGCCGGCCCAGAGCAGGTCGTTCAGCGTGCCCACGGCGGCGTGGGCGAGCAGCATGGCCACGCCCTCCGGGTCGTCGTCGCCGAGGGCGGCGAGCGGGTCGATGAGGAGGGGCGCCAGCCGGGCCGCGTGACGGCCGGCCGGCACCATCCCGCCGTTCCAGAGCACGGCCAGCGTGGTGGCGGCGACGTCGGCGTCGGCCTGGGAGAGCACGCCCTCGACCCAGCGCCCGCACCTGCGCCTCGGGCCCGTCGGCCTTGGCCATCTGGTGGTCGAGGTAGCCGCGCAGGCGCTCGGCGCCGTCGTCGAGGATGGCGGCGACCAGGGCGTCCTTGGACGGGAAGTGGCGGTAGAAGGCATCGTTGGAGAGCCCGGCGGCCTCCACGATGTCGGCCACGCGGGGTCGGGAGGCGGTGCCGCAGCGGGCCATGACGTCCAGCCCGGCGTCGAGCAGGCGCCGCACCTCGCCGGCGTAGTCGACGCCGCGCCGGCGCAGGGTCTCCTGGGCGATCTGGTCCGGAATTGCGTTCTGCGTGTCCAGAACCGTATTCTGCCCTGGAACGAAGGGGGACCGCAATGGCATGGGACTTCGAGACCGAGCCCGAGTTCCAGGAGAAGCTGGACTGGGCCGACGAGTTCGTCCGTGAGGAGGTCGAGCCCCTCGACCAGGTGTGGGACGGCCTCGCCTTCACCCCGCTGGACGACAACCGGCGCAAGGTGGTCGACCCCCTCAAGGAGGAGGTCCGGCGCCAGGGCCTCTGGGCGACCCACCTCGGCCCCGAGCTGGGCGGCGCCGGCTACGGCCAGCTGAAGCTCTCGCTGCTGAACGAGATCCTGGGCCGGTCCTCGTGGGCGCCGATCATCTTCGGCTGCCAGGCCCCCGACACCGGCAACGCCGAGATCATCGCCCACTACGGCACGCCCGAGCAGAAGGAGAAGTACCTCCACCCGCTGCTCGAGGGCGAGGTGTTCTCGAGCTACTCGATGACCGAGCCCCACGCCGGCGCCGATCCGACCATGTTCACCACCCGGGCCGAGAAGGACGGCGACGAGTGGGTCATCAACGGCTGGAAGTTCTTCTCCTCGAACGCCAAGACGGCCTCGTTCCTGATCGTCATGGTGGTCACCAACCCCGACGTGACCCCGTACAAGGGCATGTCCATGTTCCTGGTCCCGACCGACACGCCGGGCGTGAACATCGTCCGCAACGTCGGCCTCGGCGGTGAGCCGCTTGGCCACGGCTCCCACGCCCTCATCCACTACGAGGACGTGCGGGTGCCCGAGGACGCGCTGCTGGGCGGCGAGGGCCAGGCCTTCGTCATCGCCCAGACCCGGCTGGGCGGCGGGCGCATCCACCACGCCATGCGCACCATCGGTCTCAGCCAGAAGGCCCTCGACATGCTGTGTGAGCGGGCCCTCAGCCGCGAGACCCAGGGCTCGCTGCTGGCCGACAAGCAGTTCGTGCAGGGCTACATCGCCGACTCGTACGCCCAGCTCCTGCAGTTCCGGCTGCTCACGCTCTACACGGCGTGGGAGATCGACAAGTACAACGACTACAAGCGGGTGCGGAAGGACATCGCCACGGTCAAGGTCGTCATGCCGACCGTGCTCCACGACATCGCCTGGCGGGCCATGCAGGTCCACGGCGCCCTGGGCGTGAGCAACGAGATGCCGTTCAGCGGGATGCTGCTCGGCGCCAACGTCATGGGCCTGGCCGACGGGCCCACCGAGGTCCACAAGGTGACGGTGGCCCGGCAGGTGCTGCGCAACTACCGGCCCAGCGACGACCTCTGGCCCACGGAGCACCGCCCGAAGAAGGTGGCCGCCGCCCGCGAGAAGCTGGCCGAGTACCTCGAACACGAGGTCGGCAACCTGTGATCGGCGACAACCGGTGATCGACCTCGACCGGCTGGGCACCTGGCTGGACGAGCAGGGCCTGGAGCCCGGCGCCCCCATCGAGAGCTCGTTCGTCTCGGGCGGGTCGCAGAACGAGATCTACGAGATCCGCCGGGGCGAGCTGCACGGCGCCCTGCGCATCCCGCCACCCGCGGCGCCCGAGAGCCGGGACGAGGGGATCTGGCGGGAGTGGCGGATCACCGAGGCGCTGGAGGGCACCGACGTGCCCCACACGCCCGCGATCGCCGCCTGCAAGGACCCCGAGGTGCTGGGCCGGGCCTTCTACCTGATGGGCTTCGTCGAGGGCTGGTCGCCGATGGGCCTGGAGCGGGGCCAGGACGGCAGCAGTCGGTGGCCGGCGCCCTTCGACGAGGACCTCGAGGCCCGGGCCGGGCTGGCCTACCAGCTGGTCGAGGGCATCGCCCTCCTGTCCAAGGTGGACTGGCGGGCCAAGGGCCTGGAGGACCTCGGCCGGCCCGACGGGTTCCACGAGCGGCAGGTGGACCGCTGGACCGCGTTCCTGGAGCGGATCAAGGGCCGGGAGCTGCCCGGCTTCGAAGAGGCGGCGGCGTGGCTGCGGGCCCACCGGCCCATCGACTACGTGCCCGGCCTCATGCACGGCGACTACCAGTTCGCCAACGTCATGTACGAACACGGGGCGCCGGCCCGGCTGGCCGCCCTCGTGGACTGGGAGATGGGCACGGTCGGGGACCCCAAGCTGGACCTCGGCTGGACCGTCCACAGCTGGCCCGAGGACCCGATGGACCCGCAGCAGACCGAGTTCGGCTACGTGGACATGTACGGCATGCCGGGAAAAGACGAGGTGCTGGCCCACTACGCCGAGGTGTCGGGCCGCCAGGTCGACGACATCGACTACTACGAGGTCCTGGCCAAGTGGAAGCTGGCCGTCGTGCTCGAGCAGGGCTTCCAGCGGGCGGGCGACGACGAGAAGCTGCAGGCCTTCGGTCCCGTGGTGCTGGAGCTGATGGCGGGCGCGGCCGACATGGCCGAGTCCAGCGACTACGCCGTCACCTGAGGCACGGTGCGCGCCGCGGTCTGCCGCTCGTACGGCCCGCCCGAGGTGGTCGAGGTCGACGAGCTCCCGTCGCCCGAGCCCGGGCCGGGCCAGGTCCGGGTCCGGGTCCGCGCCGCAGCGGTCAACTTCCCCGACGTGCTCGTGGTGGCCGACGAGTACCAGATGACCGCCCCGCTGCCGTTCGTCCCCGGCAGCGAATTCGCCGGCGAGCGGGAGGACGGGACCCGGGTCTTCGGCACCACGTTCGTGGGCGCCTTCGCGGAGGAGGTCGTGGTCGCGGAGTCCGCCCTGACGCCGACGCCCGACGGGGTGGCCGACACGACGGCGGCCGCTTTCGGCGTGGCCCACCGCACCGCGTACCACGTGCTCCGTTCGGTGGCCGAGGTCCAGCCGGGGGAGGAACTGGTGGTGCTCGGCGCCGGGGGCGGCGTCGGCCTGGCTGCCGTCCAGCTCGGCGCCCACCTCGGCGCCCGGGTCACCGCCGTGGCCTCGACGACCGAGAAGCTGGAGGCGGCCGCGGCCCAGGGCGCGAGCGAGCTCATCGACCACAACGCCGACGACCTCCGCCAGGCCCTCCGCGATCGCCTTCCCAACGGAACCGACGTCGTCGTGGATCCCGTCGGCGGGAACCTGGCCGAGCCCGCGCTGCGCTCCCTTCGCTACGGCGGTCGCTTCGTCACGGTGGGCTACGCCTCGGGCGACATCCCCCGTATCCCGCTGAACCTGGTGCTGCTCAAGGGCATCAAGGTCCTGGGCTTCCAGTTCCTCACCTTCGCCACCCATGCCAGCGACGAGCTGGCCCGCAACGAGTCCGAGCTCCTCGCCCTGCTGGCCGACGGCACGGCGGCCCCCCACCTCGGCGCCACCTTCACCCTCGACGAGGCCGCCGCCGCCCTCCGTCATGTTGCCGACGGCAAGGCCGTCGGCAAGGTCGTCCTCACGATCTGACGCTTCGTTCTGGCGCCTGATTCGGGCGCCATAGCGCCGCAATCAGGCGCCAGTTCGGGGGGGGTCAGGGTTCGATGACGACCCGGATGGCGCCGGCGGAGCGGTCGGCGGCCACCCGGAAGGCCTCCACGGCGTCCTCCATTGGGAAGCGATGGGTGATGAGGGCCCGGGCGATCTCAGGGTCGGTGGCGAGCATGGCCGCGGCGTCGTCCATCTCCCGGTGGTCCTCGCCGGCGGCGCAGTAGCCCAGGGACGGGAGGACGCTGGCCTCCTTGTGGAACAGCGGCATCCAGTTCAGCTCGACCGGGCCCAGGTGGACCCCGAGCACGACGATGGTGCCGCCGGGGGCGACCAGCTCGGCGCAGCGGGCCAGGCTCTCGGCCGAGCCCGCGGCTTCGACGACCACGTCGTAGACGCCCTCCGTGCCGACCCGGGCGCCGATCCGCTCGGCCGCCTCCTGCTGGTGCGGGTGGCGGGCCTCGACGGCGACGTCTTCTCCGCCCTGGCGCCGGGCGCCCGCCGCGGCCAGCAGCCCGAGGGCGCCGGCGCCGACCACGGCCACGCGCTTGCCCGGAGCGGTTCCGGCCAGCCGCACGGCGTGCCAGGCGACCGAGGTGGGCTCGACCAGGCAGGCGTCGGCCACGTCGAGGCCGTCGGGGACGTCGACCAGCCTTTCGGCGGGGGCCCGGAACTGCTCGGCCATGCCGCCGTCGGCCAGGATGCCGAGGGCCCGCTCGCCGTGCGTCGGGCAGCGGTTGTAGTCACCGCGGGCGCACTGCTCGCAGGCCAGGCAGCCGTAGATGGCCTCGACGACGACGGGCGACCCGTCTGGGCGCACGCCGGCCAGCTCGTGGCCGAGCACCCAGCGGGTGCCGTACCCCAGGTACATCAGGTCGGACGCGCAGATGCTCGTCGAGCAGATGTCGATCAGCTCGCCCTGGCCCGGCGGCTCGTCCAGGTCGACGACTTCGACGACCCCTCCCTCGGCTCCCCGGACGGCCTTCATCCGAGGTCGAGCAGGGTGCGGTCGAGCTGGTCGACGGAGGTGACGCCCAGCAGGGCCATCGTGCGGACCATGTCGGCCCGGAACCACTCGAGCACGCGATCGATGCCCGGCTCGCCGGCGGCGGCGAGGCCCCAGAGCCAGGCCCGGCCGGCCATGGCGGCGGTGGCGCCGGCGGCCACGGCCTTCAGCACGTCGCTGCCCCGGCGGACGCCGCCGTCGCAGATGATCTCGGCCCGACCTCCGAGGGCGTCGGCCACGGGGGCGACCAGCGAGAAGGTGGCGGGGGCGCCGTCCAGCTGGCGGCCGCCGTGGTTGGAGAGCACGACGGCATCCACGCCGGCGTCGGCGGCCCGCACGGCGTCCTCGACCCGGCCGATGCCCTTGACCAGCACGGGGCCGTCCCAGACCGAGCGCAGCCAGTCCACGTCGGCCCACGACAGAGCGGGATCGAACTGCTCGTGGATGAACTCGGAGATGACGACCGGCGTGCTGCTGTCGCTGCCGTCGGCGATCCCGGTCCCGGTCACGTTGGCGAAGCGCACGGGCTCGCCCCGCACGAACGCCCACGTCCAGCCGGGGTGGAGGGCGCCGTCGACGATCGTGCCCAGTCCCAGCTGGGGCGGCATGGAGAAGCCGCGGCGCACGTCCCGCTCCCGGCGGCCGAGCACGGCGGTGTCGACGGTGAGGACGAGCGCCTCGTAGCCGGATCCGGCTGCTCGGTCGATCATCTCCTTGACCAGGCCACGGTCGCGCCAGGCGTAGACCTGGAACCAGAGGCGGCCGTCGCTGACCGCCCGGACCTCCTCGATCGAGCGGCTGCTCATGGTCGACAGGGTGAAGGGCACGCCCGCCCGTGCCGCGGCCCGGGCGGTGGCCAGCTCGCCGTCGGGGTGGACGATGCGCGGGAAGCCCGCGGGGGCGAGCACCAGCGGGAGAGACAGCGGTGCGCCGAGCACCGAGGAGCCGGGCTCCACCTGCTCCACCGCGTTCAGGACCTGGGGCCGCCAGGTGGTGGCGGCGAAGGCGGCCTCGTTGGCCGCCAGGGTGCGCTCGTCCTCCGCGCCACCGTCGACGTAGTCGAACACGCCCCGGGGCAGGCGGCGCCGGGCGATCCGACGCAGGTCGGCCACCGACGCCGCCCTGGCCAGTCGCCGCTGGATCCGGTCGGTCTCGACCGGCTTGAACCGGACGACCGACCGCAGCGTCCGGATCGGGTTGCTCACCGGCCGACCACGTCGTTCTGGGTACTGGATCCGGGCATCCACCGCCGGATCCAGTACCCAGAAGGGAAAGAAAGGGAGCTCACCTCAGGCGCCGTCGCGCTGCAGGAGCAGCACGCCGGAGGGCGTGCCCCCGCCCGACGTGACCACCGCGGTGCGGGCGTCGGCCACCTGCCGTTCGCCCGCGTCGTGGCGGAGCTGGGCCATCGCCTCGTAGAGGAAGCCGAAGCCGTGGGTCCGGCCCTCCGAGAGCTGGCCGCCGTGGGGGTTCACGGGGAGGTCGCCGTCGAGGGCGATGCGCCGGCCGCCGTCCATCCAGTCCTTCGCTTCGCCGAGACCGCAGAAGCCGAGGGCCTCCAGCCACGAGATGGCGTTGAAGGAGAAGCCGTCGTAGAGAAGGGCCAGGTCCACGTCGTCGGGGGTCAGGCTGGTCCGGGTCCAGAGGTGGGCGGACTGACCGAGCACCTGGGGCTCGTGGGTGATGGTGTCCTGGTCCCAGGAGACCCGCTCCAGGATCTGGGTGCCGACGGCGTCGATGCGGACGGCGGGCTTGGGCAGGTCGCCGGCCACCGACGCGTCGGAGACGATGACGGCGATGGACGCGTCGCAGGGCACGTCGCAGTCGTAGAGCCCGAACGGCGTGGTGATGGGACGGGCCGACAGGTAGTCGTCCATCGTCATCGGGTCCCGGTAGATCGCCACCGGGTTGCGGGCGGCGTTGGCCCGGTCGTTGAGGGCGATCCACCCGAGCAGCTCCCGGCTCGCGCCGTAGCGGTGCAGGTAGTGGTTGGCGTTCATGGCGATCCAGTTGGCCGCCGAGATCGCCCCGAACGGGGCCCGGTACTCGCTCATCGGTCCGCTGACCCGCCCGCCCCCTGTCGGGTGGAGGCCCAGGGTGGCGAAGGTCGACTCCCAGACCGTCCGGAAGCAGAGGACGTGCCGGCAGAGGCCGGACGCCACGGCGAGCATGGCGGCGATCACCGAGCCACCGGGCCCGGGCAGGTCACCGCCCCCGTTGAACCACGTGGGATGGACGCGCAGGGCCTCCTCGACCGCGGTGACGCCGCCCTCGCCCATCCCCATGGCGGCCATGCTCGGGTACGTCGACAGCCCGTCGATGTCGTCGACGGTCAGCCCGGCGTCCTCGATGGCGGCCAGGCAGGCGTCCATGGTCAGCGACAGGGGGTCCCGCAGGAGCCGCCGCCCGATCTCGGACCGGCCCACGCCCGACAGCACCGCCCGGTGCTCGAAGCGGTCGTCCGACACCGGTGCCCGGGGCGTGGGTCGCTGGGGCTCGGGGACCCGTTCGACGGGGTCCATCTCCCCGGTGGGCTCGAACAGCGGCAGCCACACGTCCTCGTGCTGCTCGAAGCGGACCTGCACCTCCTGGCCGATCCGGACCTCGTCGGGCTCGCAGCCGACGACGTTCGTGGTCAGGTGCACGGTCGGGTCGTCGGCGAGGGCCACGTTGGCGATGGCGTAGGGCGGCGGGAACGCCGGGTGCCAGGGGTGCTGGTTGACGGTGGCGGCCACGACCGTCGCCCGGCCCGAGACCTCCGCCGGCGTCCACGAGCTACTGCGGCACGCCGGGCAGATCGGTGTCGGCGGGTGGACCAGTTGCCGGCAGTCGTCGCACTGCTGGATGCGCAGTCGCCCGTCGGCCCCCGAGGTCCAGAACCACTCGTTGAACGGGGTGAGCTGGGGGAGGGGGCGCACGGAGGGGCTCAGGCCACCACACCCCGGACCTTGAGGTCCACGATCGTGTCCCAGTCCAGGCCGAGGCCCTCGAGGATGGCGTCGCCGTGCTCGTTGAACTCCGGCGCCCGCTTGGCCTGGGCCGGCTCGCCGTCGAACTGGACCGGCACCGTCGCCAGCTTGAACGCCATGCCGTCGGCGGTCTCGCACTCGGTGACGTAGCCGTTGGCGACCGACTGCGGGTCCGCGGCCGCCTCGAGGGTGTTCTGCACCACCGTCCACTGCCCACTGAAGTCGGCCAGCTGCTCCCGCCACTCGTCGAGGGTGCGCTCGGCGAAGGCGGCGGCCAGGAGCTCGTACCCCTCGTCGCCGTTGGCCAGGATCGTCGCCGCGTCGCTGAAGCGCTCGTCGTCGGCCAGCTCCGGGACGCCAGCGAGCTGGACGGCCTCCGGCCAGTACTTCCCCGGCTGCAGGCAGCACAGGGCGACGTACCGGTCGTCCTTGGTGCGGTAGTTCGCCACCAGCGGGTTGCCGCTGGGGCTGCCGCCCTTCGGCGGCGGGGCCCACGGCACGTCGAGCTGCAGGGACAGGGCCAGCGCGGCGCCCATCGACCACAGGCCGGTGCTGAGGAGGGACACGTCGACGGTGGTCGCCTCGCCGGTCTTCTCGCGGTGGAAGAGCGCGCCCATGATCCCGCCGGCGATCGTCATGGCCCCGATGGAGTCGCCGAAGGCCGGGGCGGGCGGCCCGGGCACGTGGTCCTCGTCGGCCTGCTTCTGGCCCATGGCGATGCCGGCCCGGTTCCAGTAGGCCAGCGAGTCGTACGAGCCCTTGTCGGCGTCAGGTCCCCGCTCGCCCTGGCCGGTCCCCCGCACGTAGATGATGTCCGGGTTGGCGGCCCGGATCTCGTCAACGTCGATCTTGAGCTTGGTCCGCACCGACGGGAGCTTGTTGGTCAGGAAGACGTCACTGGTGGCGGCCAGCTTGTAGAGGATGTCCAGCCCGTCCTCGGAGGTGAGGTCGAGGGCGAGGCTCTGCTTGCCGCGGTTGGAGTGCTCGAGGAGGACGTGGACCCCGCCGCCGAGGTTCACCGTGCCGCTGGAGGCGAGGCCGCGCATGGCGTCGCCCCGCTCGACGTGCTCGATCTTGATCACCTCGGCGCCGTAGTCGGCGAGGACGGCCGACGCCGCGGGGACGAAGGTGTGCTCGGCGACCTCGAGGATCCGGACGCCTTCCATGACGGCGGTCATCGCTACTCCCGATCTCGGTGATGTGTGACGCCGATGTTAGACAGCGAGGGCCGCGACCGCCCAAAGGAACCTGCACGAAGCGCAAAGTTGACGTGAGTGTTAGCTGAGTCGTATCCTTTGGTCCATGGCCCGAACGTGCGACTTCCCGGTCTTCGACGCGGACAACCACCTCTACGAGACCCAGGACTCGTTCACCCGGCACCTCCCCGATCGCTACCGCGGGGCGGTCGACTACGTGGACGTACGGGGGCGGACGAAGATCGTGGTGCGGGGAACGATCAGCGAGTACATCCCCAACCCGACCTTCGAGGTCGTCGCCCGGCCGGGCGCCCAGGAGGAGTACTTCCGCAACGGGAACCCCGAGGGCAAGTCGTACCGCGAGCTCGTCGGCGAGCCGATGCGGGCCATCCCCGCCTTCCGGGAGCCGGCACCCCGCCTCGAGCTCATGGACGAGCTGGGCGTGGACCGGGCGCTCATGTTCCCGACGCTGGCCAGCCTGCTCGAGGAGCGGATGCGGGACGACCCGGAGCTGATCCACGCGGTCATCCACTCGCTCAACCAGTGGATGCACGACGAGTGGACCTTCGACTACGAGGGCCGCATCTTCAGCACCCCGGTGATCACCCTCCCGATCGTCGAGAAGGCGATCGAGGAGCTGGAGTGGGTCGTGGAGCGGGGCGCCAAGGTGGTCCTGATCCGGCCCGCCCCGGTGCCCGACTACGGCGGCTCCCGCTCGCCCGGGTTCGAGGAGTTCGACCCCTTCTGGGAGGCGGTCGTCGAGCACGACGTGCTCGTGGCCATGCACGCCTCGGACAGTGGGTACACCCGCTACCAGAACGACTGGATCGGCCCCCAGGAGATGCTGCCGTTCCGGCCGGACGCCTTCAAGGCGATGACCCACGGGCGGCGGCCCATCGAGGACACGATGTCCGCCATGATCTGCCACGGCGCCTTCACCCGGCACCCGGACCTGCGGGTCGCCCTCATCGAGAACGGCGCCGACTGGGTGGCTCCCTTCCTGAAGCATCTGTCCGACGTGCACCGCAAGATGCCCCACCAGTTCGACGAGGATCCCGTCGAGGTCTTCCGCCGCAACGTCTGGGTCAACCCGTTCCACGAGGACGATCTGCCGGCCCTCTTCGACGCCATCGGGGTCGACAACGTGCTGTTCGGGTCGGACTTCCCGCACCCCGAGGGCCTGGCCGAGCCGTGCTCCTACGTCGACCGCCTTCCCGACTCGCTCACCGAGGCGGAGGTCGCCAAGATCATGGGCGGCAACCTCGGCTCGATCATGGCGGTCGACGCCCCCGTGACGGTCTGAGGTGGACCCCCAGGGACGTTCTGCCATCGTCACCGGCGGTGCGGGCGGCCTCGGAGCCGCCACCGTGCGCCACCTCGTCGGCGCCGGCTGCGGCGTGGCCGTGTTCGACCGGGACGGCGAGCGGGCCAAGGCGCTGGCCGACGAGCTGGGCGACCGGGCCGTCGCCGTCAGCGGTGACGTCAACGAGGACGGCGACGTGGGCGCCGCCATCGACGCCGCCCGCACGCTCGGCCCGCTGTCGATCGTCGTCAACGTGGCGGGCGGCGGCCTCGGCGGCGGTCGCACCGTCGGCCGGGACGGGACGCCGCACGACAAGGAGTCGTTCGTCGGCACGATGGCGATGAACGCCTTCGGCACCTTCAACGTCAGCCGGCTGGCCGCCGCCGCGATCGGGGCCAACGAGCCCGACGACGACGGCCAGCGCGGGGTGATCGTCAACACCGCCTCCATCGCCGGCGTCGAGGGCCAGACCGGCCAGCTGGCCTACGCCGCGGCCAAGGCCGCCATCCTGGGCATGACCCTGCCGATGGCCCGGGACCTCTCGCCGCTGGGCATCCGGGTGTGCGCCATCGCCCCCGGCACCATGGGCACGCCGCTGATGCTGAGCACGCCCGAGGAGCTCCAGGCCAACCTGGTCAGCACCATCCAGTTCCCCAAGCGGATGGGCCGCCCCGAGGAGTTCGCCCTCCTGGTCGACTCGATCGTGCGCAACCCGTACCTGAACGGGGAGTCCATCCGCCTCGACGGCGCGCTGCGCTTCCCGCCCAAGTAGCCGTGGTCGGCGTCGACGCACTGGTCCGGGCCCTGGACCTGGAGCCGACCGGGCCGGACCGGTACCGGGCCGAGCACGTCGCGGCCAACGGCCTCGGCGTGGTCTTCGGCGGCCAGCTCCTGGCCCAGTCCCTGGTCGCCGGCCTCGCTGGCCACGAGGGCAAGCGGGCCAAGACGCTCCACACGATCTTCGCCCGGGGCGCCTCGCCGGAGGAGCCGCTGGAGGTCGAGGTGGAGACCATGCACGCGGGTCGGGCCTTCGGCAGCTCGACCGTGACCATCCGCCAGGGCGAGCGGCTGTGCGCCCGCTCGCTGGTCCTCCTGACCGCCGACGAGCCCGACTTCATCCACCACGCCGATCCGGCCCCGCCCCTCGATCCCCCCGAGGGCGGGGCCGGCGACGGCGAGTGGGAGGTCCAGGTCGTCGACGACGTCGACGTGCAGCGACCCCGACGCCACCGGCCCGGCCGAGCTCGACGTGTGGTCCCGGTTCCCGGGCGCCCCCGACGATCCCACCGTCGCCCAGGCCCTCCTGGCCTTCGCCACCGACGGCTTCCTGATCGGCACCGCCATGCGGCCCCACGCCGGGGTCGGCCAGGCCCAGGCCCACGTCACCGTGACCACCGGGGTGATCAGCCACACGATCACGTTCCACGAGCCGTTCACCGTCGGCGACTGGCTCCTGCTCTCGCACCACAGCCCGTACGCCGGCAAGGGCCGGTCCTACGGCCGGGCCGACGTGTTCACCCCCGACGGGGCGCTGGTCGCCTCGTACGTGCAGGACGGGATGATCCGGCCGCAGGACCCCGGCCGCACCGGCGGACTGTGAACGCCGGCTGCGACTTGTGTTGACAGCGATCTCCTACAAGTAGAACAATGTTTCCGTGACGCCCCTGCTGCACGAGGGGCTCGGGCGCGCCGCGGCCCGCTTCGGCGACCGGGACGCGATCCGGGCCGGCGACGACCGCTGGTCGTTCCCGGACCTCGACGGCTGGAGCAACGCCGTCGCCCGCCACCTCACCGACCGGGGCGTGGCCGCCGGCGACCGGGTCGCCGTGATGCTCACCAACCGGGTCGAGTTCCTCGTGGTGGTCGAGGCCCTCAGCAAGCTCGGGGCCGCCGCCGTCCTGCTCAGCCCGGCCTGGAAGGCGACCGAGGTGGGCCACGCCCTCGACGTCACCGGCGCCCGCCGGGCGGTGGCCGAGACCGCCACCGCTTCCGTCCTGGTCGAGCGCCTCGGCTCGGAGGCCGTGATCGACGTCGACCAGCCCGTGCCGGACCCCTCGACGGCGCCGATCGACGGACCTCCGCCCCAGCCCGAGGACGAGGTGGTCCTGGTGTTCAGCTCGGGGACGACCGGGCTGCCGAAGGCCGTCCGCCACACGCACGCCTCGATGGCGGCGGCGACCGGGCACTGGGTCGCCGCCCTGGGGCTGGGCGCCGACGACCGCTTCCAGGTGGCGACGCCGCCGTCCCACATCCTCGGCCTCCTCAACCTGCTCGCCGCCGCCGAGGCGGGCGCCACCGTGCGCCTCCACGCCCGCTTCGACCTGGACGAGATCCTCCGCCGGATCGAGGCCGAGCGCATGACGCTCGAGATGGCGGTGGCCCCCATCGCCCTCGCCCTGGCCAACCACCCGCACCTCGAGGACCACGACCTGTCCTCGCTGCGCTACATCATGTGGGGCGCCACCCCGGTGACCGAGAGCGTGGCCGACGTCGTGACCGAGCGGACCGGCGTCCGGTGGCTGCCCGCCTACGGCGCCAGCGAGCTGCCGGTGATCGCCGCCAACCCGGTCGACCGACCCGACGGCGTGGCGGCTGGACTCGGCGGGGCTGCCGCCGGCCGAGGTGGAGCTGCGGGTCGGTCGACCTCGACGGCGGCGCGGTCCTGCCGCCCGGCGAGGTGGGCGAGCTGCAGGCCCGCAGCCCGTCGGTCATGGCCGGCTACCTGCCCGAGGAGGCGAACGCCGACGCCTTCGTCGACGGCTGGTACCGGACCGGCGACATCGGCTGGCTGGAGCCCGAGGGCTGGGTCCACCTCACCGACCGGTCCAAGGAGATGATCAAGGTCAAGGGCTTCCAGGTGGCGCCCGCCGAGCTGGAGGCGGTCCTCCACGGCCACCCGGCGGTGCTCGACTGCGCGGTGTTCGGCGTCCCCGACGAGGAGGCGGGCGAGGTGCCGGTGGCCGCGGTGCAGCTCGACCCCGAGCACCCGGTGACGCCCGAGCGAGCTGCAGCGCCTTGGTGGCCGACACCCTGGCCACCTACAAGCAGCTGCGCGAGGTCGTCGTGGTCGACGAGATCCCCCGCCTGCCCTCCGGGCAAGGTGCTGCGCCGGGTCCTGCGGGACCGAGTGGTCGCCGTCGGTCGGGGCCGGTCGCTGATGGACGTCCGCCTCTCGCCCGAGCAGCGGGCGCTGCGCGACGCCGCCGTCCAGGTGGTCGACCGCCTGGGGCCGTCCTCGGTCGGCGCCCTCGACGACGCCGAGCGGGCGGCCAAGCTCGACGCCGCCGTCGCCGCCACCGGCTGGCGCGAGCTGCGGGTGGCCGACGACGGCGATCGGCCGCTGGCGTCCGGCGTGGAGGTCGCCATCGTCGCCGAGGAGCTCGGCCGGGGCCTGGCCGACGCCCCCTTCCTCGGCCCGACGCTGGCCGCCGAGCTCCGCCGCCGGGCCGGGGCGCCCGCCGCCGCCGAGGCGGAGACCGTGGCCCTGACCGCCGACCTCTCGGCGCTGGCACACGACCGCCGACGGGGCGGTCGCGGTGGACGCCGCCGGGGCGACGTCGGCCCTCGTCCTGACCGGCCGACGGCCTCGGCACCGTGGCGCTCGCCCCGGGCGACGTCGTCGACCTGACCCGCCCGTCGGCCGTCCCCGACGGCCCGGTCGACGCCGGTCGAGGGGGCGACCCTCGACGACGACGCCCTCACCGCCTGGACCGCCCTGGGCCTGGCCACCACCTGCGCCGACCTCGTCGGCACGATGCAGGGGGCCGTCGACCCTGGCCGCCGGCTACGCCGCCGAGCGCCGCCAGTACGGCGTGCCGGTGGGCTCGTTCCAGGCCGTGCAGCACCTGCTGGCCGACGCCCTCGTGGCCACCGAGGGGTCGCGCAGCGTCACCCTCCACGCCGCCTGGGCGGTCGACGCCCTCCCGCCCGGCGAGGCGCTGGCCGCCGCCGTCGGTGGCCAAGGCCTACTGCGCCCGGGCCGCCCGGACGGTGTGCGAGACCGCCATCCAGGTCCACGGCGGCATCGGCAACACCTGGGAGTGCCTGGCCCACGTGCACCTGCGCCGGGCCCTGCTGGCGGCCGACGTCCTCGGCGGCGTCGGGCCCAACCTCGCCCGCGTCCTCGACCACCACGGCCTGGGGAGGAACTGATGGACTTCGGTGACTCGCCCGAGGAGGCGGCGTTCCGCGAGCGGCTGCGGGCCTGGCTGGTGGACAACAACCCCGGACTGCCGGCGTCGTCCACCTCGGACGAGTACTGGGAGGGCCAGGCCCCCTGGCACCAGGCCCTGTACGACGCCGGCTTCTTCGCCATGTCCTGGCCCACCGACATCGGCGGGCAGGGCCTGCCCAGCGTCTACGAGGTCATCGTCGACGACGAGCTGGCCGCGGCCGGGGCGCCGCCCCGCCCGAGCCTCGGCTACCTGGTGTGGGGGATCCTCGAGCACGCCGGCGACGACGTGAAGCAGCGCTTCCTCCCCGGCATCGTCAACGGGCGCGAGCGCTGGTGCCAGGGCTTCAGCGAGCCCGACGCCGGCTCCGACCTGGCGGCGCTGCGGACCCGAGGCCGAGCGCGACGGCGACGAGTACGTGATCACCGGCCACAAGGTCTGGACCAGCTACTCGGACCTGGCCGACTGGTGCCTCGTGCTGGCCCGCACCGATCCCGACGTGCCCAAGCACAAGGGGCTGTCCGCCTTCGCCGTGCGCATGGACCAGCCCGGCATCGAGCAGCGGCCGCTCAAGATGATCAACGGCGTCACCCGCGAGTTCGGCGAGGTCGACCTTCGACGGGGCCCGGGTGCCCGACGCCGACATGATCGGCCCGCCGGGGACGGGTGGCGCCTGGCCATGACCGTGGTGAGCCACGAGCGGGAGCCCGGTGAGCTCGGCTACGTCGCGCGCTACCGGAAGTCGGTGAGCCAGCTGGCCCGGCAGGTGCGCCAAGCCCGAGCGCTACGGCGACGAGGCCGTGCCGCGACCTGGGCTGGGCGATCGTCGAGGCCGAGATGCTGCGGGCCCACGTCTGCCGTCGGCTCTCGGACCGCCTCGACGGCATCGTCCACGGCCCGGAGGGGTCGATCGACAAGCTGCTGATGACCGAAGTGGAGCAGGCCGTGGGTCACGCCGCCCTCGCCGTCGGCGGCGCCGCCCACGACGGCGGCGACGACACCTGGCTGAAGCTCTACCTCTACAGCCGCGCCCAGAGCGTCATGGGCGGCACGGCTCAGATCCAACGCAACCTGGTCGCCACCCGCATCCTGGAGCTGCCCACCTCATGACCGCCACGTACGACGTCCCGGACGAGATCCAGGTCGAGGCCGAGGGCCCGATCCGGGTCGTCACCCTGAACCGGCCCGACGACCTCAACGCCACCAACCACGTCCTCCACCAGGGCCTGGCCGAGCTGTTCCCCCAGCTGGACGCCGACGACGAGGCCCGGGTGGCCGTCCTCACCGGCGCCGGCCGGGCCTTCTCGGCCGGCGGCGACTTCGCCTACATCGACGAGCTGGCCCGGGACGAGGCGTTGCGCAAGGTGAGCCTGGCCCACGGCCGCCAGATCGTGACCGGCATGGTCGGCCTGCCGGGTGCCGATCATCGCCGCCGTCAACGGCCCGGCGGTCGGCCTCGGCTGCAGCCTGGTCGCCCTGTCCGACATCGTCTACATGGCCGAGAGCGCCCACCTGGCCGACCCCCACGTGCTCATCGGCCTGGTGGCGGCCGACGGGGGGCCCGTCACGTGGCCGCTGCTGACCAGCCTGCAGCTGGCCAAGGAGTACGCGCTGACCGGCGACCGCATCCCGGCCGAGCGGGCGGCCGAGATCGGCCTGGTCAACCACGTCGTCCCCGACGACGAGGTCATGGACCGGGCGATGGCCGCGCGCCGAGAAGATCGCCGCCCTGCCCCAGGGCGCCGTCGAGGACACCAAGCGGATCCTCAACCTGCACCTCGAGCGGGCCGTGCTGGCCACGCTCGACTTCGCCCTGATCGGCCGAGCACCGCTCGTTCGACTCGCCGGAGCTGCGGGCCAACATCGACCGCTTCCTGCCAAGAAGGAGCTGACATGGACTTCGAGCTCGACGACGACCAGCACGCGCTCCAGGAGGCCGTGCGCGACCTGGTCGACAAGGAGTGCCCGCCGTCGCTGGTCCGCGCCGTGGTCGATGGGCGAGGACGACGGCGTCGACCTTCTGGAAGACGCTGGTCGGCCTCGACTGGCCCGGCCTGACGGTCCCCGAGGCGGACGGCGGCACCGGCATGACCGCCGTCGAGCTGGTCCTCGCCCTGGAGGAGCTGGGCCGTGGCGCCGACCCCAGCCCGTTCCTGGCCACCACCAGCCAGTACGTGCCGCTGGTCCGCGAGGCCCGGCCACCCGCCGCCGGGCGAGCTGCTCGGCGCCGTCTGCGCCGGCAGCCCGGGCGCGGCGGCCTTCGCCGCCGGCGAGGTCACGGCCCGTCGCGAGGGCGACGGCTGGGTGCTGTCCGGGACGGCGACCGCACGTGGTCGACGCCGACCGGGCCGACGAGATCGCGGTCGTGGCCCGACGATGACGGGCTCTTCGTCGTCCCCGCGCTCGGTCGGCGACGATCGACCCGGCGCAGACGACCTTCGACGCGCTCGTTCCACCTGGCCGACGTGGTCCTCGACGGGGTCACGGTCCCCGACGAGCGGGCCGTCGGCCCGACGTGGCCGACGCGGTCGAGCGGGCCGACGCAGGAGGCCGTCGACCGGGCTGGCGGCGACGATGGTCGGCGCCTGCCAGCGGATCCTCGAGCTGGTGCTGGCCCACGTGAAGGACCGTCACCAGTTCGGCGTGCCCATCGGCTCGTTCCAGGCGGTCAAGCACCTGGCCGTCGACGTCTTCGTCGCCATCCAGCGGGCGCGGGCGCTCTGCCAGTTCGCCGGCCTGACCCTCGCCGAGGACGACGACCGAGCCGCGGTGGCCGCCTCGATGGCCAAGGCGGCCGCCGGCGACTGCCAGCGCCTGGTCGGCAAGAACGGCATCCAGCTCTTCGGCGGCCTCGGCTACACGTGGGAGAACGACCTCCAGCTGTTCGTCCGCCGGGCGAAGGTGGGCGAGCCGCTGCTCGGGAAGTCCTCGGTGCACCGGGCCGCGGTCGCCCGGGCCACGATCGCCGAGGCGGTCGCCGCGGGGAGGTGCCGGCGTGAAGCTCCACTTCGACGAGGCCACCGAGGCGTTCCGGGCCGAGCTGTCGGCCTGGCTGGACGAGCACGCGCCGCCGGCGTCGGCGGCCGACGAGCGCCCGCGGTCCAGCGCCGACGTCCCCGAGTGGGCCCGGCGCTGGCAGCGCACGATGTTCGACGCCGGCTGGCTGGTGCCGGGCAACCCGCCCGAGTACGGGGGCCGCAACGCCACGCTGCTCGAGCAGTTCGTCCACCGCGAGGAGCTGCAGCCGGCGCCGCATCGACCCCAGCTTCAACCCGCAGGGGCTGACGATCATCACGCCGTCGCTGCTCGGCTTCGGCACCGAGGAGCAGAAGCAGAGGTGGGCGGTGCCGATCCTGCGGGCCGAGATCACCGCGGCCCTCGGCATGAGCGAGCCCGACGCCGGCTCGGACCTGGCCGGGCTGCGGACCCGGGCGGTGCTCGACGGCGACCACTTCGTGGTCAACGGCCAGAAGGTCTGGACCTCGTGGTGCCCACGACGCCGACATCATCTTCGCCTTCGTGCGCACCGATCCCGACGCCCCGAAGCACAAGGGCATCAGCTGCCTGGTCATCCCGACCGACCTGCCCGGGCTCACCCGACGGCCGTTCGGCTCGATCGTTGCGCCGGACGAGCTCGACTTCAACGAGGTCTTCTTCGACGACGTCCACGTCCCGGCCGAGAACCTGGTCGGCGAGCTGCACGAGGGCTGGCGGGTGGCCAACGGTTCGCTCGGCCACGAGCGGGCGATGATCTGGCTGGGCTTCGCCGGCCGGCTCGAGCACCTCGTCGAGGTCGGCCGCCGCGCGCTGCGCGACCAGGGCCTCGACGACGATCCGCTGGTCCTCGACGCGTTCGGGCAGCACGGTCATCGACAGCCAGGCGCTGCAGCTGCTCGGCTACCGGACGCTGGCCAAGATCCAGCGGGGGATGGAGCCGGTCGAGCAGTCGATCCTCAAGCTCTTCGGCTCCGAGGCCGTGCAGGCGGCCACCCTCGCCGCCTTCGAGTCGATGGGGGTCGACGGCCTCGACCCGACGGTGGTCACCGTGCCCGCCGTCCCACCTCGAGAACCCGGCGTTCGCCGTCCAGCTGGTTCGACCGCTACCTGCGCACCTTCTCCGGCACGATCGCCGGCGGCACCTCCCAGATCCAGCGCAACATCGTCGCCGAGCGCGTCCTCGGCCTCCCCCGCTAGCCCGAGGATTCGTTCTGGTGGCAGCGACGTGTTCTCAGGAACACAGGGCTGCCACCAGAACGACGATTTAGAGGGGGAGGAGGGCGGGGACGCGGCGGTCGGCCAGGAGCTGCTCGCCGAGGTCGAGGGTGAGGCGGCGGGCGTCGCCGAGCAGGGCGTCCAGCGCGAAGGTGCGGCGCAGGTGGTGGTGGAGGTCGTGCTCGGTGGTGAAGCCGATGCCGGCCAGCACCTGCTGGGCGTGGCGGGCGACGGTGCGGCCGCTGCGGCCGGCGATCGCCTTGGCCAGCGCGGCGGCGAGGGGCGAGCCGTCCAGCCACGCCGCGTCGGCGGCGGCGTCGGCGGCCTCGATGGCCACCAGGCTCTCGGCCAGGCGGTGGCGCACGGCCTGGAACGAGGCGATCGGCACGCCGAACTGGATGCGCTCGACGGCGTGGTCGCGGGCCAGGGCGAGCATGGCCCGGGCCGACCCGACGAGCTCGTGGGCCAGGGCCCGCTGCCCGGCGGCGACGGCGGCCTCCCACACCTCCGGCTCGAGGGCGGCAGCGTCGCCGGTCGACCTCGCCGGTGACCTCGACCAGCCCGAGGTCCGGGTCGATCCCGTCGACCGGTCGCAGCTGCAGGGTCGTCGGCGTCGACCGTGGCCAGCCCGTCGCCCGTCGCCACGAGCGCAGTCGACGGCGCCCGCAGGGCGGCGGTGCCCAGCCCGTGGACGGTCCCGCCGTGCCCGGGGCGGTCGGTGCGTCCCAGGGCCGGCAGGACCACGGCGGTCGGGCTCGGCGCCGAGGGCGTCGGCCAGCACCCGGTCGAGGGCCGACGAGGTGGCGTTGGCGGCCCCCTGGTGCTCGAACAGCAGCGACGACGGCGGCCTCGGGGTCCTCGGCCAGGGCGTCGGCCCAGCCGAGCTCGTCGAGGGCGGTGTCCAGCGTCTCGCCCGGTGTGGCGTCGCCGTGGCGGCTCGCAGGCTCCGGTCGAAGAGCTCGCGGTCCTCGGCGTCCATCAGCGGTCGCTCCCCGAGGTCGAGCAGGCGGTGGGCGATGATGTTGCGCTGGATCTCGGCGCTGCCGCCGTAGATCGTGGCGGCCCGCGAGTAGAAGAACTCGGACCGCCACTGCCGGTCGGTCACCGTCGTCGCCGAGCAGGACCTCGTCGGCCAGCCCGTCGCCGACCAGCTCGTAGAGCCCCTGCTCGGCCGTGGCCAGCAGGACCTTGTCGATCGAGGTCTCCGGCCCCGAGTTGCTCGCCGGCGTGCAGCCGGTGCTGGGTGGCGCGGGACCGGGCCCGGAAGGCGTAGAGGTCCAGGAACGCGTCCCCACCTCGCCCGGGGTGAGGGCGCCGTCGGGCGACCTCGTCCAGCAGCTCGCCCAGCCGGCGGTGCATGAGCGCGCCGCGGTGCCACAGGGCGGTGCTGCGCTCGTACGGCAGCAGGTCCATGGCCACCGCCCAGCCGCCGCCGACCTCGCCCAGCGTGCGCTCGACGGGCACCACGACGTCGTCGAAGAAGACCTCGGCGAACTCGGCCACGCCGTGCAGGGTCTCGATGGGGCGCACGGTGATGCCGGGCGCTGTCCATGTCCACGAAGAGGGCGGTGATGCCCCGGTGGGCCGACTCGGGCGTGCCCGTCCGGGTGAGCAGGACGCAGCGCTGCGAGTACTGGGCGAGGCTGGTCCAGACCTTCTGGCCCGTCACCCGCCAGGTGTCGCCGTCGGCCGTCGCCCGGCAGGACAGCGAGCCGAGGTTGCTTCCGGTGCCCGGGCTCGGAGAAGCCCTGGCACCAGGTCTCGTCGCCCCGCAGCATCCGGGGGACCATCGCGGCGGCCAGGTCGGCCGGGGCGTAGTCGACCATGGTCGGGACCAGCACCTCGATCATCGAGTAGAGGCCGGGCTCGATGAGGTCCCGGGAGGTGAGCGCCTCGCCGAGGTAGCCCCGCAGCAGAGGCGAGCCGCCCTGCCCGCCGACCCGCTCGGGCCAGCCGTAGCGCAGCCAGCCGGCGTCGAAGGCGTGCTGCTTGACCTTGGACAGCTGCGTCGATCTGCTCGTCGAGCGTGCCCGAGCCCTCGAAGGACGGGGCCAGGACCGTCGGCCTGCTCGTCCAGCCAGGCGTCGAGCGACGTCCGGAACTCGTCCAGCTCCACGCTGCTACCGGCTCGGCTCGGGCCGGCGCGGGTCGTGGGCCTTGCCCGAGTCGCGGCGTCCCGCTGCGGCGCAGGAACGTCATCGCGCGGGTGCGCAGCCGCCAGCCCTTCTCGGTGCGCCGGTAGGTGTCGCGTGTACCAGCCGATGCGCATGTCGTGGTTGGTCTGGTCGACGAAGCACAGCGTCTGCTCGCCGGTGCCCTCGTCGCCGTCGAGCTCGAGCACCGGGGTGCCGGTGAGGAACAGGCCCTTGGGGGCAGCGGCGACCAGGGTGGGGAAGTCGTCGAGGGCGTAGGTGTCCCCGAAGGCGCTGTAGGTCCCGTCGGGGGTGAAGACGTCGACGACCGCCTCGACGTCGTCCTTGGTCATGCCGACGGCGTAGCGGGCGAGCAGCTGCTCGATCTCGATGATGTCGGCCATCTCGTCCTGGTCCACGTCACGTCCCTTCGTAGACGACCCGCACCGACGGCGCGGTCGGCACGGACTGGCAGGTCAGCACCCAGCCCTCGGCGACCTCGTCGTCGGTGAGGGCGTTGTTGACCCGCATGGTCACCGCTGCCCTCGACGACCTGGGCCATGCAGGTGGCGCAGCTCCCCGACTCACAGGAGAACGGGGCGGTCAGGCCGAGCTGGCGGGCGGTCTGCAGGATGGTGGTGCCGGGGTGGTGCTCGCGTGGTCTCGGTGCGACCGCCGATCTCGATGGTCACCTGGGTCGCGGCGCCGTCGGGGTCCGCCGCCGGCTCCGGTTCGTCGACCGGGGGCGTGTTGAAGCGCTCGACCTGGATCCGGCCCGGGGTCGATGCCCTCGCCGAGGAGAGCGTCCTCGACGATGTCCATGAACGGGGTCGGGCCGCAGAGGTAGAAGTCGGGGTCGTCGCCCACCGAGGCGAACGGCGCGACCACGCCGGCGTCGACGAAGCCCTGCTCGGCGTCGAGGTGGTGGACGACGCTCGAGACGGTCGGGGTGCGCGGGCGGCGAGGGCGTCGCAGCTCGTCGGCGAAGATCGTGCTGCTCCCGGTCCCGGTTGGCGTAGAGGAGGTGGACCCGGCGTCTGGTCGTGGCCAGGGCCGCCTTCACCAGCGAGATCACCGGCGTGATCCCGCTGCCGCCGGCGAAGGTCACCAGCTCGCCGTCGCCCGGGGCGAGGCAGAAGACCCCGGTCGGGCAGCGTGGCCTCGATCTCGTCGCCCTCGGCCAGACGGTCGTTCATCCAGTTCGACACGACGCCGTCGGGCACCCGCTTGACCGTGACCTGGAGCTCGGCGTCGATCCCCGGGGTCGAGGACATCGAGTAGCAGCGCAGGTGGGTCTCGCCGTCGAGGTGGACCCGGAAGGTGCAGAACTGCCCGGCGTCGGTAGTCGAACGGCGGGCGCAGGTCCTCGGGCACGTCGAACACGAAGGAGCTGGCGTCGGGGGTCTCCCGCACCACCCGGCCGCACCCGGAGGGGGTGGAACTGGTGGTCGCGTGCCGCCTCCACGGGCGAGGGGAGCGGCGTCGGGACGGCCATGGGCTGATGATAATCTGATTCTCATGGAACGGCAATCGCGGCAGCATGCCGACGCGTATGCGAGGGGACAATGAGCGGTGGCGGCGTGGCGCGCGCCGCTGCCCGATGACCTGCGCCGCCGGTACCTCGACGAGGGGTGGTGGACCGACGCCAGCCTGGGCTCGATGGTCGCCGACGGCCTCGGCGGACTGGGCGGCACCGCCTTCGCCGTCCACTCCCAGGTCCACCCCTGGCGGGGCACGTTCGCCGACGTGGACCGCGCCGCCCGGGCCCTGGCGGCGTCCCTCGCAGGCGGAGGGCGTCGGTCCGGGGTCCGTGGTCGTGCTCCAGCTCCCCAACTGGGTGGAGGCCGGCATCGCCTTCTGGGCCGCCGCCTACCTGGGCGCCGTCGTGGTGCCGGTCGTGCACTTCTACGGGCCGAAGGAGGTCGACTACATCCTCCGGGTCACCGAGCCCGAGGTCGTCGTCACCACCGACCGCTTCGGTCACGTCGACCACCTGGCCACCTACGAGGCGCTGCTGGCCGACCGCCCCGAGCCCCGCTGGCTGGTGGCGGGGGACACGCCGGCCGGCGCGCTCCCGGCCCGGGCCGAGGCGCTCGCCGACCGGCTCGACACCGAGCCGCTGGTCGGGCCCGAGCCGGTCGACCCGGACGCGCCGGCGGTCATCGCCTTCACGTCGGGGACCACCCGCGACCCCAAGGGGGTCGTGCACTCGCACCGGACGATCGGGTTCGAGACCCGCCAGCTGGACCACATGTTCCCGAAGGGCGGCCCGCCCCAGATCACCGGGGCGCCGGTCGGCCACTTCATCGGCATGGTCAACGCCTTCCTGGTCCCGCTGCTGCGGGAGCGGGCCGTCAACCTCGTCGACGTCTGGGACCCCGGCGCCGTGCTCCGCCTCATGCGGGACGAGGGCCTCGGCGTCACCGGTGGCGCCACCTACTTCCTGACCAGCCTGCTCGACCACCCCGACTTCACCGACGAGCACCTGGCCCTGATGCCCTTCGCCGGCCTCGGCGGCTCGACCGTGCCCGTGGCGGTCATGGAGCGGATCACCCGCATGGGCATCGACGCCTTCCGGTCCTACGGCACGACCGAGCACCCGTCGATCACCGGCTGCCTGCTCGACGACCCCCAGGAGAAGCGTCTCAACACCGACGGCCACCTGCTGCCGGGGGTCGAGCTCCGCCTCGAGGAGGACGGCGAGATCGTCTCGCGGGGGCCGGACTGCTGCATCGGCTACACCGACCCCGAGCTCACGGCCCGGGTCTTCGACGCCGACGGCTGGTACCGCACCGGCGACGTCGGCGTGCTGGACGACGAGGGCTACCTGACCATCACCGACCGGCTGTCGGACATCATCATCCGGGGCGGCGAGAACATCAGCGCCCAGGAGGTCGAGGAGCTGCTGATGGGCATGGACGCCGTCGCCGAGGTCGCGCGTGGTCGCCGCTCCCGACGAGCGCCTGGGCGAGCACGCCGCGGCCGTGTTCCTCCTGCACGCAGGACAGGACGTCCCGACCCTGGACGAGGTGCGGTCCCACCTGGACGCCGCCGGCCTGGCCCGCCAGAAGTGGCCGGAGTCGCTCCACCCGGTGGACGAGCTCCCCCGCACGCCGTCGGGCAAGGTGCAGAAGTTCCGCCTCCGCCAGCAGCTCCGCGAGGGGACGCTGGGGTGACCCCGCGCCTCGAGCCGCTGCCCCCCGCCGACTGGCCGCCGGAGATGGGCGAGGCCCTCGCCGCCATCGTCCCGCCGGCGACGCCGCCACCCCGCCCCACCCCGGGAGGGTCGACCCAAGGGCCTGAACGTGCTGGGCACGCTGGCCCACCACCCGGAGCTGACCCGCGCCTACCACACGCTCAACGGCCACCTCCTGTTCGCCACGACCCTCTCGCCGCGGCAGCGCGAGCTGCTGATCCTGCGGGTCGCCGCCGTGCGGGGGTGCGAGTACGAGTGGGCCCAGCACGTGGTCCTGGCCGCCGACGCCGGCCTGGCCGCGACGAGATCGACGCGGGTCCGGGACGGTGGCGACGGGTGGTCGCCGCTCGAGGCGGCCCTGCTGCAGGCGGTCGACGAGCTCGTCGCCGACGCGCGCGGATCGACGACGCCACCTGGGCCGCGTTGGCCCAGGGAGCTGGACGTCCCCCAGCTGATGGACCTCGTGTTCACGGTCGGGGCCTACGACGCCCTGGCCATGGCCATGCTGAGCTTCGGCGTGGAGCTCGACGACGACCTGATCCCCCAGGAGGAACGCTGATGGAGACCGTCGCCCACCCCGAGGGCGCCTTCACCTGGCCGTCCGACGAGCCGCAGCTCGTCGGCGGGCGCTGCACGCCCTGCGGCGCGGTGATCTTCCCGGCCGCCCCGTCGTGCCCCCGCTGCGGGGCCACCGGCATGGAGGAGCACCTGCTCCCGCGCCGGGGAACGCTGTGGACCTGGACCACGCAGGACTTCCTGCCCAAGGAGCCGTACGCCAGCGGCGAGACCGACGAGACCTTCGAGCCCTACGGCGTGGGCCTCGTCCAGCTGGGCGACGAGGTCCGGGTCGAGGCCCGCCTGACCGAGGCCGACCCCGAGAAGCTGGACTTCGGCATGGAGGTCCAGCTCGTCGTGGTGCCGTTCCGCGAGGACGGCGACACCACGGTCGTCACGTTCGCCTTCGAGCCCGTCTGAGGAGATCGCCATGGAAGACGTCGCCATCATCGGGGTGGGGCTCCACCCGTTCGGTCGCTTCGGGGACAAGTCGGCGCTGGAGATGGGCGCCGATGCCGTTCGGGCCGCCTGCGCCGACGCCGGCGTGGCCTGGAAGGACGTGCAGTTCGCCTTCGGCGGCAGCGCCGAGCTGGACACCCCGGACGTCGTGGTCAACAGCCTCGGCCTCACCGGCATCCCGTTCATGGGGGTCTACAACGGCTGTGCCACCGCAGCCACGGCCCTGCAGCTCACCGCTGACGTCATCCGGTCGGGCCAGTACGACCTGGGCGTGGCCGTCGGGCTGGACAAACACCTGCCCGGTGCCCTCACGGCGGACCCCGTCCACTACGGCGCCCCCAGCTGGTACGGCGACCTTGGCTACTTCCTCACCACCAAGTTCTTCGGAATGAAGATCAACCGCTACCTGCACGATCACGGCATCTCCCCGAGACGCTGGCCCGGGTGGCGGCCAAGAACTTCCGCAACGGCGGCCTGAACCCCAACGCCTTCCGCCGCAAGCCGATCTCCGAGGAGGACATCCTCGCCTCGCGGATGCTCAACTACCCGCTGACGCAGTACATGTTCTGCGCCCCCGACGAGGGGGCGGCGGCCGCCGTGCTGTGCCGGGCCGACATGGCCCACGAGTACACGTCGACGCCCGATCTACCTGCGGGCGACCACCCTGCGCTCCCGCCAGTACGGCGCCCACGAGGTGCACAGCACCTGGGCGGCCGTCGAGCAGGCCGACGCCCCGACCGTGTACGCCTCGCGGGCCGCCTACGAGATGGCCGGCATCGGGCCCGAGGACGTCGACGTGATCCAGCTGCAGGACACCGACGCCGGGGCCGAGGTCATCCACATGGCCGAGAACGGCTTCTGCGCCGACGGCGAGCAGGAGCGCCTCCTGGCGGACGGGGCGACCGAGATCGACGGCCCGCTGCCGATCAACACCGACGGCGGCCTCATCGCCAACGGCGAGCCGGTCGGTGCCTCCGGCCTGCGCCAGGTCCACGAGCTGGTCCACCAGCTGCGGGGCACCGCGGGCGACCGCCAGGTGCCGGGCTCGCCGAAGGTGGGCTACGCCCAGCTGTACGGGGCGCCGGGGACCGCCGGCGTGTCGATCCTCTCCACCTGACGGGAACCCCGTTCCTCATGGATGAAACCCGCCCTCTCCCAGACCCACGGCTACGCTCTCATCGATGACCACCGACCCTGCGCCCGAGCCGGTCGACGAGGCCCCGAGCCGGCGGGAGCTGGCGGTGGCCCGCTCGCTGGACCCGGCCCGGGTGCGGGCCGAGAAGCGGGTGCAGCGGTTCCTGGACGCCGCCCTGGAGCTGATGGCCAGCTCCGACAAGGAGTTCACCGTCCAGCAGGTCGTCGAGCGCTCGGGCCAGTCGCTGCGCAGCTTCTACCAGTACTTCGCGGGCAAGCACGAGCTGCTGCTGGCCCTGTTCGAGGAGGCCGTGCGCAACTCGGCCGAGAAGCTGGAGGCGGCCATCGAGGGCGAGGACGACCCCCTCGAGCGGCTCCACAAGCTCGTGGTCGAGTACTACCGGCTCTGCCAGCCGGGCCCCCGCAAGGCGGCCAAGGACGACCCCGCCCCGATGGCGGACTTCGCCCAGCAGCTGCTGACCGCGCACCCCAAGGAGGCGTCGCGCGTCTTCGTGCCGCTGGTGGCCCTGTTCGAGGACGTGCTCGGTCAGGCGGCCGAGGCCGGGGTGATCCGTCCCGACATGAACAACCGCCGCATCGCCGGCGTCGTGCTGCAGGCGATCATGTACAACGCCTTCGCCGCCACCATCAGTGGCCTGCCGGCCGCCTCCGACGGCGCCGGTGAAGAGCTCTGGACCTTGCTCGTCCAGGGCATCGCCACGCCGGACTGAGTCGGGCGGTCAGGCCGCCCAGAGGGCCGCGATGCGGTCAGTTTCGTCGTCGGCCTGACGCCGACCCGCCTCGAACGCCGCCTCGGTCAGCGAGACCTGACGCCGAGCGGCCCCCCACCCCCGAGGACGAGAGCCCGACTGGTCGGCATCACGCCTTTCTAGCCGGGCTTGGCCGGGATAGCCGGACGGCTAGCGACGTCGAGGGCCGCAGGTACCCTCGGGGCCGTGACACCCACGGCGGCTCAGACCCGGGTCATCGACGCCGCCCTGGCCCTCTTCGCCGAGCACGGGGTGAACGGCACGTCGCTGCAGATGATCGCCGACGCCCTCGGGGTCACGAAGGCTGCCGTCTACCACCAGTTCCCGGCCAAGGACGACATCGTCCTCGCCGTCATGGAGGCCGAGCTCGGCCAGCTGCAGGCCGCCGTCGAGCTGGCCGATGCCGAGCCCGACAGGGCCCGGGGCCTCGACCAGCTCGTGGCCCGGGTGGTCGACATCGCCGTCGCCCGGCGGGGCGTGGTCGGCGCCCTCCAGAACGACCCCGTGGTGGTCCGCCTCATGCTGGGCCACGAGCCCTTCCCGCAGCTCTTCGCCCGGCTCGACCACCTCCTCGCCGGACCCGAGCCCACGTCCGAGGAGAGGGTCGCGGGGGCCATGTTCCTCAGCGCCGTCGGGGGCACCGTCTCTCACCCGCTGGTGAGCGACCTCGACGACGACGCCCTCCGGGACCAGCTGCTCGAGGTGTCCCGCCGCCTGCTGGGGCTCCCGACGACGCCCTGAGGCTCAGCGGGCCTGCTGCAGGTAGACGTCGAGGTGGCGGATCCGGCCCTCGTCGTCGAAGGTGAAGACGGTCATCGAGTTGACGACGTTCACGTGCTCGCCGACGTGGTGCCGCTCCTCGACCTCGTAGTAGACGACGCCCGGGAGCTCGGCGATCCGGCGCACGGTGGTCTCGAAGGTGGCGATGGCCGACGCCCAGCCGGTCAGCATCTCGGTGTACTGCGCCCAGTCCTGGACCTCCAGGAACGTGCCCACCCGCTCGAAGTCGTCGACGGCGACGTACTCGGTCAGCGGGGCCCAGTCCTCGGGCGTGGTCACGGTCGGGACCAGATCGGTCATCGTCCGGACGTAGTCGAGGACCGTGCGGGTCAGCGGGCCGTCGTCGGTCATCGGGGACCTCGGGGGAGGATGTGGGGCAGGTCCTCGGTGGTGAGGATCCCCGGCGCGGCGGCGCAGACGTAGGGGATGGCGTTCACCGGACCGTTGGCGTTGAAGGCGGGCACGTACGAGGCGAGGTCGTCCAGCGGCACCGGGAAGGGCATGCTCAGGTCCATCGGGGCGTCGCCGTGGACGCGGAGGCGCCAGCCCGTGGGCTGCAGGCCCCAGTCCGGCTCGACGTCCATGGCCACGAAGCCGTACTGGGTGAAGCGGATGCGCTCGACGCCCGCCTCCGTGCCGTGGACGACGACGCGCTGAGCGGCGGCGGTGCCGGCCTCGATGAGGCCGGCGACGATGTGCAGGTCCTCCTTCGCGGCGGCGACGCCGCCCTCCGCGGTCCACTCGTCGATGGCGAAGCCGGCCAGCTCCCCCAGCACGCTGAGCGGGGGCTGGTACTCGCCGAACAGGTGGTTCTTGCGCCGTTCGGGGTCGAAGTCCTCGAGCGGCTTCCCGAACCGCATCTGCTCCATGACCATGTGGGGCGACGGGCCGGTGCGAGAGGTCGCCGAACTCCTCGATCTCGATGAGGTCCACCCGGCGCTGGACGGACAGCAGCGCCATCGGGAGGGTCTCGGTGATGAACCCGGGGTCGCTGCCGCTGGCCCACACCGATGTCCCACCGGCGGCGCAGGCCTCGAGGACCCGGGCCCGGTTCTCCTCGCTCAGCCGGACGCCGCGGGCGAACAGGTCGCTGCACGGTCGTGACGACGTTGGTCCCCGCCCCCAGCAGGGCCACGACGTCGTCGACCAGCTCGTCCTCGGTCAGGCCCGGCCCGGGTCGCGCCCCGGCCGGTGGCCCGGGGCATGTAGACGACGCAGTCGGCTCCCAGCCCGAGGACCGCCTCCCGGTCGGTCGTGGCCAGGACGCCGGTGGGGCTCTCGTCGCAGAGGTCGCCGGCGTCGACCCCGTCCTTGGCCTCGTCGTAGACGAGCACGCCGACCAGGTCGAGGTCCGGGTGGCGGATCACCTCCCGGAGGGCCCGTTGCCCGGTGTTGCCGGTCGCCCACTGGACGACCGTCGTCATGAGGCGGTGACCACGGGGAGGGCGTCCCAGCCCCGGACGGTCGAGGTCGGGGCCCGGCGGGCGTTCGCCTCGTCGACCTCCCACTCGGGGAACCGCTTCAGCACCTCGTCCATCGCGATCCGGCCCTCGAGCCGGGCCAGGTTGGCCCCGAGGCAGTAGTGGATGCCGTAGCCGAAGGTGAGGTGCTGGCCGATCTCGCGGTGGATGTCGAAGCGGTCGGGGTCGGGGTACTGGCGCTCGTCCCGGTTGGCCGACCCGCTGAGGCAGAGCATGGCGCTGCCGGCGGGCACCGTCGTGCCGTGGAGCTCGACGTCCCGGGTGACGTAGCGGGCCACGTGCGGGGTCGGGGGCTCGAAGCGGAGCAGCTCCTCGACGGCGTTGGGGATGAGCGACGGATCCTCGACCAGCTCCCGCCGCTGGTCCGGGTGCTCGGCCAGGACCTTGCCCATCCACCCGATGAGGCGGTTGGTCGTCTCGTTCCCGGCGCCGGAGAGCACGCTCACGTAGACCAGCACCTCGTCCCGGGTGAGGCGCCGGGTCGTCCCCGTCTCGTCCTCGAACTCGGCGAACAGCAGCTCGGTCATCAGGTCGTCGGAGGGGTTGGCCAGGCGCCAGTCGATGTACTCCCCGAAGAAGTCGCCCTGGCCGATCTCCATCTCGGCGACGCCATGGGCTGGCCGGGTTCGGTGCGCAGCGACGCATCGGCCCGGTCGCGGGCCTCCACCTGGTCGGCCTCGGGCACCCCGAGCAGCATCCCGATCGTGCGCATGGGCATCTGGGCCCCGAGGTCGGCGACGAAGTCGAAGCCCCCGGCTCCGACCAGCGGGTCGAGGGCCCGGGCGCAGAACCCCCGGACCTTGGGCGCCAGCGCCTCCATCTTCTTCGGGGTGAACACCCGGGAGAGGAGGCCCCGGTGGGTGGTGTGCTCCGGCGGGTCCTCGAAGATGACGATGCCCGGCGGGAACTCGATGCCGGCCTGGATGAACTCCAGCACCGAGCCCCGGGACGAGCTGTAGGTCTCCCGGTCGATGAGCCCCCGCTGGACGTCGTCGAAGCGGCTCACGGCCCAGAAGTCGTAGGCCTCGTTGCGGTAGAGGGGCGCCTCGGCCCGCAGCCGACGGTACGTCGGGTAGGGGTCGGCGTCGATCTCGAGGTCGTACGGGTCGTAGACGAGGTCGGTGTCCGCCGTGGTCATCCGCCACCCAAACTAGCCGATCGGCTAGTCCCGGGCAAGCGGTGGCGGCCCCTCGGCGCCGAGGTATAAGATCGCTCTGCGAATACGGAAGTGCCATTCTCCAAGGGGAGGCCATGACCGGCGCCGAACGCCAGATGTCCCTCGTCGGCTTCATGCAGGCGGGCAACGTCACCGTCTACGCCGGCTCCTGGCGCCACCCGGCCACCGAGCACGGCTTCCTCGAGGCGAGCTACTACCAGAAGCTCGGGCGGATCCTCGAAGAGGGCTGCTTCGACCTGATGTTCTTCGACGACCGGCTGGCCATGCCGGGGATCTACGGCGGGTCGGTGGCCGACGCCGTCCGCCTCGGGGCCCGGCCGGTGAAGCTGGACCTGTCGATCGTGCTCGGCCTGGTGGCCGGCGCCACGCAGCACATCGGGCTGGGCGCCACCTACTCGACCACCTACTACTCGCCCTTCCACGTGGCCCGGACGTTCGCCACCCTGGACCACCTCTCCGGCGGCCGGGCCGCCTGGAACGTGGTCACCTCGGTCAACGACGGCGAGGCCCAGAACTTCGGGGTCGACGCCCATCCTGGGCCACGACGCCCGCTACGACCGGGCCGACGAGTTCCTCCAGGCCACGACCGGCCTGTGGGACACCTGGGAGGACGACGCCCTCGTCCTCGACCGGGCCGGCGGCACGTTCGCCGACCCCGACAAGGTCCACGAGCTCCGACCACGACGGCGAGTGGTTCCAGCGTGCGGGGGCCGCTCACCGTGCCCCGCTCACCCCAGGGCCGGCCGGTCCTGCTCCAGGCCGGCTCGTCGGGCCGGGGCCGGGACTTCGCCGCCCAGTGGGCCGAGCTGATCTTCACCGGCGACCCCGGCCTCGAGGTGGCCCGCTCGCACTACAAGGACCAGAAGGACCGCATCGCCGAGATGGGCCGGGACCCCGACCAGGTGCGGATGCTGCCGATGGCCTACACGGTCGTCGGCGAGTCTCACGACCACGCCTCGGAGCAGCGAGCAGATGCTCCTCAACGACCTCGTCGACCCGACGGCCTCGCTCACCCTGCTGTCCGAGCTGATGAACCACGACTTCTCGTCGATGGCCCTCGACGACCCCATCACCGACGAGCTGGTCGAGTCCGTCTCCGGCATCCGGGGCCTGGTGCAGAACCTCCGCACGCACATCGGCGGCGACCGTCACCCTCGGCGACCTGGCCGGCCACCGGGCCACCCTGCTGCAGGGCCCCCGCTTCGTGGGCACCGGCCCCGAGGTGGCCGACCAGATGGAGGAGTGGTTCGACGGCGGGGCCTGCGACGGCTTCGTGATCGCCGCCACCCACGTCCCCGGCGCCTACGAGGACGTCGTGCGCCTGGTGGTCCCCGAGCTGCAGCGCCGCGGCGTGTTCCGGGACCGCTACACCGGCTCCACGCTCCGCGACCACCTCGGCATCGAGCGCCCCACCACCATCGGTTCTGGCGCCTGATTCGGGCGTTCTGGCGCCGCAATCGGGCGCCAGAACGAGTCGGTCAGGCGGGGGGGCGGGCCAGAGGCCGGCCACCATGCCGCCGTCGACCAGGAGGTCGGTGCCGGTCACGTAGGCGGCGTCGGGCCCCAGCAGGAACGCGGTGGCGGCGGCGATCTCGTCGGGGGTGCCGAAGCGTCCGGCCGCCGAGCCGCCGACCATCTGGCGCATGCCCTCGCCGTGGGGCCCGGCCAGCTCGGCCTCGCCCATCGGGCGTCGTGATGACGCCGGGGCTGATCGAGTTGAGCCGGGCCTGGCGCTCGCCCCACGCCAGGCTGGCGGTCTGGACGAGGAGCGCGGACCGCCCGCTTGGCGTAGGCGTAGGCCAGCCCCGGGTCGGTGTCGCGGCATCGCCTGGACGAGGTCCAGCGAACCCAGGTCGGCGGCCGTCGCCCCGGCCAGGGCCGCCGCCTCCTCGGGCGGGAGTGGCCCGACCAGGTAGCCCGAGTTGGACGAGATGACGACGCCGGCGCCCCCGGGGGCGATCACCTCGCGCGAAGGCCTCGAGCGCGTGGGCCACGCCGAGCAGGTCGACGTCCACGATCCGGTCGCTCGGGGCCTGGACCGGCGACAAGCCGGCGGTGTGGGCCAGGGACCGCACCGGTCCCCGGGCGGCGGCGGCCTCGGCCAGCTCGGCCACCGAGGCCGGGTCGGCCACGTCGACCTGCTGGGTGGCGACGTCGAGGCCGTCGGCCCGCAGCGCCGCCGCCGATGCGTCGAGCGTCCCCTCGTCGACGTCGGCGAGCAGGACCTGGTGGCCCACGCCCACGCGGCGGGCGATCGCCTCGCCCATGCCCCCCATGCCCGACGACGACCAGCACGTCGGTCCGTCCGTCACGGTCGGCGAGGATAGGGGCCATGTCGACGCCGCTTCGCGTGGTCCAGTGGGCCACCGGCAACATCGGGACCTGGTCGCTGCGCGAGGTCATCCGGCACCCGGACCTCGAGCTGGCCGGGGTGTGGGTGCACTCCGACGACAAGGTCGGTGCAGGACGCCGGCGCTCTGTGCGGGCTCGACCCCGTGGGGGTCACGGCGACGAACGACCTCGACGAGATCCTGGCCCTCGGCGCCGACTGCGTCCTCTACATGCCCCGCCAGCTCACGGTGGACGAGGTGGCGGCCATCCTGGCCTCGGGCACCGACGTGGTGACCACCCGCGGCGAGCTCCAGCGCCCGGCCAGCATGGCGCCCGACCTCCTGGCGCCGCTCGAGGCGGCCTGGACGGCGGGCGGGTCCTCCATCCACGGCACCGGCAGCAGCCCCGGCTTCATCACCGAGGCGGTGCCCCTGGTCCTGGCCTCGATCCAGCGGCGCCTCGACGGCCTGCTGATCGAGGAGTTCGCCGACATGTCGCAGCGACCGTCGCCCGACCTGATGTTCGCCATCATGGGGTTCGGCCGCCCGCCCGCCGAGGTCCACGACGGGCGCCTGGAACACCTGAAGGCCAGCTTCGGTCCGTCCCTGCAGCTGGTGGCCGACGCCCTGTCCGTGCCGCTCGACGAGGTGACTGTCGACGGCGACCTGGCGACGACGCCGCAGACCATCGAGATCGCCGCCGGCACCGTGGAGGCCGGGACCGTCGCCGGCATGCGGACGACCGTCACCGGGATGCGGGGCGGGTCCCCGCTGCTGCGCTTCCGGGCGACGTGGTTCTGCTCGACCGAGCTCGAGCCGGCCTGGGACCTGCGCACGACCGGGTGGCGGGTCACCGTCGAGGGCGACTCCCCACTGGACATCGAGATCGCCATGCCCGGCCCGCTGGACCAGATGGCCGGCTACACGGCCAACCGCGCCGTGAACGCCGTGCCCTACGTGTGTGCGGCGCCCCCCGGCATCGTGACCACGGTCGACCTGCCCCAGATCGTCCCGACGCTGTGCTGATGGCTCTTCGCCTGGAGGCTCATCGCCGGGACGCCTGTGCGGCGCCCGACGACTTCGTCGTCAGCTGACGGGCAGGGCGAGGGTCTTGGTCTCGAGGTACTCCTCGAAGCCCTCGACGCCCATCTCCCGGCCGATGCCGGACTGCTTGTAGCCGCCGAACGGGCAGTCGGGCCCGAACCACGCACCGCCGTTCACGCTGACCGTCCCCGTGCGCAGGCGGCGGGCGATGGCGGTGGCCCGGTCCGCGTCGGTGCCGAACACCGAGCCCGACAGGCCGAAGACGGAGTTGTTGGCGATGGCCACGGCGTCGTCGTCGTCCCGGTAGGTGATCAGGGCCAGGACGGGGCCGAAGAGCTCGTCTTGGGCGATCTCGGCGTCAGGGTCGACATCGGTGATGAGCGTGGGCTCGTAGAACCAGCCCTTGGGCAGGTGCTCGGGCCGCTTCCCGCCGACCACGATCTTCGCCCCGGCCTCGGCGGCGCGCTGGACGTAGCCGTCGACCTTGTCCCGCTGCCGCTCGTTGATCAGCGGGCCCATCATCGTGCCCGGGTCGTGGGGGTCGCCGTAGGGGACGCCCCGCAGGGTGTCGGCCACGAGGTCGACCAGCTCGGCCGCCTTCGACTCGGGCACGAGCAGGCGGGTGGTGATGGCGCAGCCCTGCCCGGCGTGGGAGCAGATGGTGAAGCCGGCGATCATCGCCGCGAAGGCGGGGTCGGCGTCGTCCACCACGATGAACGCCGACTTGCCGCCCAGCTCGAGGAACACCTTCTTCACGGTGTCGCTGGCCACCGACATGATCCGCCGGCCCACGGCGGTCGAGCCGGTGAACGAGACCATGTCGACGCGGGGGTCGGCGACGAGCGCCTCGCCCACCTCGACGCTGGAGGACGTGAGGACGTTGACGACGCCGGGCGGGATCTCGGTGTGCTCGGCGATGATCCGACCGAGGGCCGACGTCAGCCAGGGGGCGTCGGGTGGGCCTTTCAGGACGACGGTGCAGCCGGCGGCCAGCGCCGGCGCCATCTTCGCCAGCGAGATCTGGATCGGGTAGTTGTACGGCACGATCGCCGACACCACGCCGGCGGCTTCCTTCTCCACCCACCGGTGGTGGGGCGACCCGCGGAAGTCGCTGTTCCCGAGGTCCTCGGTCCACTCGTAGCGCTCGGCGAGGTCGGCGTGCCACCCGGGGAGCTCGATCGGCGTCTCCAGCTGGGGACCCTCGGTGAGCTGCACAGGCGCCCCGATCTCGTCGATGACCAGCGCCCGGAGGTTCTCCTTCTCTGCCCGCAGGCCGGCGTCGAGCTGGCGCAGGCACTCGATCCGGAAGGCGTGGTCCCTCGCCCAGTCCGTGGTGTCGAACGCCTCGCGGGCCGCCGCGATGGCGGCCTCAGCGTCGCCCACGGAGGCGTCGGCTGCCGTGCCGAGCACCTCCTCGGTGCTGGGGTTGATCGTCTCGAAGGTGCGGTCCCCCTCAGCGGGGCGGAGCTCCCCGCTGATGAGCAGGCGCTCGTCGTGCCACATGGGCGGAAACTACCTTCTCCGATTTGGAGAGGCAAAGCGCCGCAAGCTCGGGCCGGGGGAACCTAGGGTCCGGGCGTGGCGACCACGCCGACCCTGCGCCCGATCGAGCTCCACCCCCTCCTGGCCATCGAGGTCGCCGTGCAGCCGATCGTCGACCTCGGCGGCGGGCGTCGCTTCGTCCCCTTCGAGGGTGGCACTTTCACGGGGACCGACGGCCTGGCCGGGGTCGTCCTGGAGGGTGGTGTCGACTGGCAGCAGGTGCGCAGCGACGAGATCCTCGACATCGACGCCCACTACGTGCTCCGCACCGCCGAGCGCGAGGACGTGGAGGTGCGGTCGACCGGGGTGCGCCGGGCCTCGGTCGAGGTCCTCGACCGACTCGCCGGGGGCGAGCCGGTGGACCCCGACGAGTACTACTTCCGCACCCACATCCGGCTGTTCACCGCCGCGCCGCGGCTGGACCGGCTGAACGGGATCCTGGGCGTGTCCACCGGGCGGCGCGAGCGGAACCGGGTGTTCATCGACGTGCACGAGGTGCGGTGACCCACGTCGTGGTCGCCGGCGCCGGGATCGGCGGCCTGGCGACGGCGTTGAGCCTGCACGAGATCGGGGTCGAGGTCGACGTGTTCGAGGCGGTCGACGAGGTCCGGCCGCTCGGCGTCGGCATCAACCTGTTGCCCCACGCCGTGCGGGAGGTGGACGCCCTCGGCCTGCTCGGTTCGCTGCAGGCGCAGGCGATCGCCCCGGAGCTGCTCGTCTACTGCACCCGGCGGGGTCAGGAGATCTGGCGTGAGGAGCGGGGCCGGGCGGCGGGCTACCCGTGGCCGCAGCTCTCGGTCCACCGAGGGGTCCTGCAGCAGGTGCTGCTCGACGCCTTCGAGGAGCGGGTCGGGCCCGGGCACCTCCACCTGGGCCACCGCCTCGTCGCCGTCGAGGACACCGGGGCACGCCCGATCGCCGCCTTCGACGGAGCGCGGGTCGAGGCCGACGTGGTCGTCGCCGCCGACGGCATCCACAGCGTCCTGCGGTCCCAGCGCTACCCCGACGAGGGGCCGGCGCTGTGGAACGGCGCGCTGCTGTGGCGGGGCCTGGCCGAGATCGAGCCGGTGCGGGACGGGCGGACGATGGTGTGGGCCGGGCATCCCGAGCAGAAGTTCGTCGGGTACCCGATCGCCGATCTGCCCGGCGGTCGGCAGGCGTTCAACTTCATCGCCGAGCTCCGCCGCCCGGACTCGGAGCTGGGGCGGGGCGAGAGCTGGAACCGGCCGGGAGCCCTGGAGGACTTCCTGCCCGAGTTCGAGGACTGGACCTTCGGCTGGCTGGACGTGCCCGCCGTCATCCGGGCGGCGCCGGGCACCTTCGTCTTCCCGATGGTGGACCGTGACCCGGTCCCGCAGTGGACCTTCGGCCGGACCACGCTCCTCGGCGACGCCGCCCACCCGATGTACCCCATCGGCTCGAACGGGGCGTCGCAGGCGATCCTCGACGGCCGGGTGCTGGCCGGCTGCCTCCGGCGCCACAGCGACGACCTGGACGAGGCGCTGGCCCGCTACGAGGCCGTGCGCCGGCCGGCGACGGCGGCCATCGTCCAGGCGAACCGGGGCCTGGGGCCGGAGCTGCCGATGAAGTTGGTGGAGGAGCGTGCCCCCGACGGCTTCGCCGACGTCGCCGAGGTGATCACGCCGGAGGAGATCGCGGAGGTCACCGAGGGCTACCGGCGCACGGCCGGCTTCGCCCTCGCCGAGTTGCAGCGGGGCGTCTCGCTGCTGGACGAGCCAGGGTGCTGAGGGCCGTTTGACGGGGATGTTCGATCATGTGAGAATTTCCATCGTCGAACACCGACGTGCGGGAGGTCAAGCACCATGAGCACGATCTCGTCGGTCACCGCCGACCTGGAGCGCCAGGCGATCGAGCTGCCGTCGTGGGCGTTCGGGAACTCGGGCACCCGCTTCAAGGTCTTCGCCCAGCCGGGCGTGCCGCGCGACCCGTTCGAGAAGGTCGCCGACGCCGCCCAGGTCCACCTGCACACCGGGCTGGCGCCGTCGGTCGCGCTGCACATCCCGTGGGACCGGGTCGACGACTTCGACAAGCTGCGCCGCCACGCCGAGGACCTCGGCGTCCGCCTCGGCACGATCAACACGAACACGTTCCAGGACGACGACTACAAGCTCGGCAGCCTCTGCCACGTCGACGAGCGCGATCCGGGCGAAGGCGATCGCGCCACGCCCTCGAGTGCGTCGACATCATGGACGTGACCGGCAGCCGCGACCTCAAGGTCTGGCTGCCCGACGGCCTCAACTACCCCGGGCCAGGCCGACCTGCGCGACCGCCAGGAGCGGCTCGCCGACTCGCTGCCGCAGGTCTACGCCCGCCTCGGCGACCACCAGCGCCTGGTGCTCGAGTACAAGCTCTTCGAGCCCGCCTTCTACGCCACCGACGTGCCCGACTGGGGCACGGCCTACGTGCACTGCGTCGCGCTCGGCGAGCGGGCGGTCGTGTGCCTCGACACCGGTCACCACGCGCCGGGCACGAACATCGAGTTCATCGTCATGCAGCTGCTGCGGCTCGGCCGGCTCGGCGCCTTCGACTTCAACTCCCGCTTCTACGCCGACGACGACCTCATCGTCGGCGCCGCCGACCCGTTCCAGCTGTTCCGCATCCTCTTCGAGGTCGTGCGGGGCGGCGGCTACGACGAGGGCAGCGACGTCAGCTTCATGCTCGACCAGTGCCACAACATCGAGGCCAAGATCCCGGGCCAGATCCGCTCGGTGCTCAACGTGCAGGAGATGACGGCCCGGGCGCTGCTCGTCGACCGCGACGGCGCTGGCCGAGGCCGAGCGGGCCGGCGACGTGCTGGCCGGCAACGCCGTGCTGATGGACGCCTTCTACACCGACGTCCGCGCCGACCTCGCCGACTGGCGGGCCGGTCGCGGGGCCTGCCCGCCGACCCGATGGCGGCCTACGCGGCCAGCGGCTACGCCGAGCGGATCGTCGCCGAGCGGGTCGGCGGCGACCAGGCCGGGTGGGGGGCGTGAACCCGGTCGTCCGACGAGCTGCTCGCCCGGTCGAACCGGCTCGGCGCCGATCCGCGGAACACCAACTACGCCGGCGGCAACACGTCGGCCAAGGGCACCGAGGTCGACCCGGTCACCGGCGACGACGTCGAGCTGCTGTGGGTGAAGGGCTCGGGCGGCGACCTCGGCACGCTCACCGAGGCCGGGCTCGCCGTCCTGCGCCTCGACCGGCTGCGCGCGCTCGTCGACGTCTACCCGGGCGAGGAGCGCGAGGACGAGATGGTCGCCGCCTTCGACTTCTGCCTCCACGGCCGGGGCGGCGCGGCGCCGTCGATCGACACCGCGATGCACGGCCTCGTCGACGCCGCCCACGTCGACCACCTCCACCCCGACAGCGGCATCGCCATCGCCACCGCGGCCGACGGCGAGCAGCTCACCAAGGACGATCTTCGGCGACCAGGTCGTGTGGGTGCCGTGGCGCCGGCCCGGGTTCCAGCTCGGCCTCGACATCGCCGCCGTCCAGCGCGGCCAACCCGCAGGCGGTCGGCGTCATCCTCGGCGGCCACGGCATCACCGCCTGGGGCGCGACCAGCGACGAGGCCGAGGCCAACAGCCGCTGGATCATCGAGACCGCGCAGGCCTACATCGACGCCCACGGCGACCCCGAGCCCTTCGGCCCGGTCGTCGACGAGCGCCGCCCGCTCCCGCGAGCCGGAGCGCCGGGCGCAAGGCCGCCGCGCTGGCGCCGCAGCTGCGGGCCATCGCGTCGCAGCGACCAGCGCATGGTCGGCCACTTCACCGACAGCGACGTCGTCCTCGACTTCCTCGCCGGCGAGAAGCTCGACGCGCCTGGCCGAGCTCGGCACGTCGTGCCCCGACCACTTCCTGCGCACCAAGGTCAAGCCGCTCGTCGTGCCCGCCGACGCCGACCGACGAGCGAGCTCGACCGAGCTCCACGAGCGCTACCGCGCCGACTACCGCGCCTACTACGAGCGCCACGCCACGCCCGACTCGCCGCCGATGCGGGGCGCCGACCCGGCGATCGTCCTCGTGCCCGGCGTCGGGCATGTTCTCCTACGGCAAGGACAAGCAGACCGCCCGGGTGGCCGGCGAGTTCTACGTCAACGCCATCAACGTGATGCGCGGCGCCGAGGCGCTGTCCACCTACGCGCCCGATCCCCGAGGCGGAGAAGTTCCGCATCGAGTACTGGGCCCTCGAGGAGGCCAAGCTCCAGCGGCTGCCCGAAGCCGAAGCGCCACGCCGGGCGCATCGCCCTCGTCACCGGCGCGGCGAGCGGCATCGGCAAGGCCATCGCCGCCCGGCTCGCCGCCGACGGCGCCTGCGTCGTCATCGCCGACCTCGACGTCGACCAGCGCCGACGAGGCCGCCGCCGAGCTCGGCAGCGCCGACGTCGCCGTCGGCGTCGCCGCCGACGTCACCGACGCGGCCGCCGTGCGGGCCGCCGTCGACGCCACGCTGCTCGCCTTCGGCGGCCTCGACCTCGTCGTCAACAACGCCGGCCTGTCGATCTCCAAGCCGCTGCTCGAGACCACCGAGGCAGGACTGGGACCTCCAGCACGACGTCATGGCCAAGGGCAGCTTCCTCGTCGCCCAGGCGGCGGCGAAGGCGATGATCGACCAGCGCCTCGGCGGCGACATCGTCTACATCGCCTCGAAGAACGCCGTGTTCGCCGGCCCGAACAACGTCGCCTACAGCGCGACCAAGGCCGACCAGGCCCACCAGGTCCGGCTGCTCGCCGCCGAGCTCGGCGAGCACGGCATCCGGGTCAACGGCGTCAACCCCGACGGCGTCGTCCGGGGCAGCGGCATCTTCGCCGGCGGCTGGGGCGCCGCAGCGGGCCGCCGTCTACGGCGTGCCCGAGGAGGAGCTCGGCGCGTTCTACGCCCAGCGCACCCTGCTCAAGCGGGAGGTGCTGCCCGAGCACGTCGCCAACGCCGTCGCCGTCCTCTGCTCCGACGAGCTCAGCCACACCACCGGCCTGCTCGTCCCGGTCGACGCCGGCGTCGCCGCCGCCTTCCTGCGCTGACGTGCGCCGCGGTGCTTCGCCGCCGTCGACCTCGGCGCGTCCGGCGGGCGGGTCGTGGCCGGCGCGGTCGACGGCGACCGGCGTCGCGCTCGAGGCGGTGCACCGGTTCCCGAACGGCGTCGTCGAGGGCGACGGCCACCTCCGCTGGGACCTCACCGGCCTCGTCGCCGAGGTGCGCGCCGGGCTCGACCGCATCCCCGACGCCGAGTCGATCGGCATCGACACCTGGGGCGTCGACTACGGCCTGCTCGACGCCGACGGCGAGCTCCTGGCCGAGCCCGATCGCCTACCGCGACGACCGCACCGCCAAGGTCATCGACGACGTGCACGCCGTCGTCGACGCCCGACGAGCTGTTCGCCGATCAACGGCCTCCAGTTCCTGCCGTTCACCACGCTCTACCAGCTCGTGGCCGAGCAGCGACGGGCCCGCTGTGGGACCGAGGCCGCCCACGTCGTGCTGCTCCCCGACCTCCTCGCCTACTGGCTCACCGGCGAGCTGCGCACCGAGGTGACCAACGCCTCGACCACCGGGCTGGTCGACGTGCGCACCGGCGACTGGTCGACCGACCTGCTCGACCGGCTCGGCATCCCCGCCGACCTGCTGCCGCCGATCGAGCAGCCCGGCGACGGTCCGGGGCACGACCGACGACGGCGTCCCGGTGACGACCGTCGGGTCGCACGACACCGCCTCGGCGGTCGTCGGGGTGCCGGCCACCACCGAGCGCTTCGCCTACGTCGCCAGCGGCACCTGGTCGCTCGTCGGCCTCGAGCTGACCGACCCGGTCGCTCACCGACGCAGGCCCGGGCGGCCAACTTCACCAACGAGGGCGGGGTCGACGGCCGCACCCGGTTCCTGCGCAACGTCGGCGGGCTCTGGCTGCTCCAGGAGTCGCTGCGGGCGTGGCGGCGCGACGACCTCGACGACCTGCTGGCCGAGGCGGCCGCGCTGCCCGGCGGCGGGCCGATCATCGACGTCGACGACCCCGTCTTCATCCCGCCGGGCGACATGCCCGAGCGCATCGCCGCGGCCGCCGGGCGCCGGCGCGACGACCGGCCGTGACCGTGCGGTGCATCCTCGACTCGCTGGCCGACGGCCTACGCCCGCACGGTGCACGAGGCGGCGGCCGCTGGCGGCCACGACCGTCGACGTGTCCACGTCGTCGGCGGCGGCTCGCAGAACGACCTGCTCTGCCAGCTGACCGCAGACCTGTCCGGCCTGCCGGTGGTGGCCGGACCGGTCGAGGCCACGGCACTCGGCAACGTCGTCGTCCAGGCCCGGGCGGCGGGTGCCTTGGCGGGTGAGCTGGAGGATCTCCGCCGCGTGATCGCGGCGTCGTCCGACCTGCGAAGGTACGAGGCCGAATGAGCGCCGTGATCGATGTCACACTAAGGTTCGAGAACTAAGTTCTTGTGACTGAGAACGGGAATATCGGGGGGACGGTGTGAGCACGACCGACAAGGTCACGGAAGCCGCGTCGCTGGCCGACGCGGTGCTGGAAGCCGAGGCCGAGCGCCAGGCCGCCCAGCAGGAGGAGGAGGTCCTCTTCGCCGACGACCTCCTGCCCGGGGTCGGCGACGAGGAGATGACGCCTCCGCGCAGGGCCTCGCCGTCGGCGGGTCCTACACGTTCGTCATGCTGCTGCTGCTCAACGTCGGTCGAGAACCTCGAGGGCGCCTCGCTCGGCGTGCTCGCCCCCGACATCCGCGACAGCTTCGGCGTCAGCGACGGCGTGATCGTCTTCGTCAGCGCGGCGTCGGCGCGCGTTCATCGTGCTCGGGGCCCTGCCCATGGGCTGGCTGGCCGACCGCTTCCGGCGTCCGCCGATCATCGCCGCGGCCGCCGTCATCTTCTCCGTCTTCGTCTTCCTGTCCGGCCTGGCCGTCAACGCCTTCACCCTCTTCCTCGCCCGCCTCGGGGTCGGGGTGGCCAAGTCCTCGAACACGACGGTCCATCCGTCGCTGGTCGCCGACACGTATCCGATCGGCGTCCGCGGCCGGCTCAGCGCCACCAACTTCGGCAGCGGTCTGCTGATCGGCGCCATCAGCCCCGTGCTCGTCGGCGGCATCGCCACCCTGGCGGGCGGGGACGACGGCTGGCGCTGGGCGTTCTTCATCCTCGGGACTGCCCGCGGTCGTCCTCGCCGTGTTCGCCCTGCGCATCCCGGAGGCGCCCCGAGGCCAGTTCGAGATGAAGGACGTGCTCGGCGAGGTCATCGACACCCGGCCCGACGCCGATGTCGGTGGAGGCCGTGTTCGCCCGGCTCAAGCAGATCCGCACGCTGCACACTGGCCCTGGTCGCCTTCGCGGCGATGGGCTTCGGGCTCTTCACCGGGCCGATCCTCCAGGGCCTCTACGTCGAGGACCAGTTCGGCCTCGACGCCCTCGAGCGGGGCCTGCTCGGCAGCCTCGGCGGGCTCTTCGTCGCTCGCGCGTCCTGCCGTTCGCGGCCCGCGGCTACGACGCCCGGTTCCGACAGGATCCCGGCGAGGGCGCTCCGTCTCGTCGGGCTCCTGATCATGCCCGTCGCGGTCGTCGTCCCGATCCAGTACTCGATGCCGAACGCGCTGTCCTTCGCCATCGTCGGCGGTGGTCCCGCAGATCCTGCTACTTCACCGCCTTCACCATGGTCGGGCCGGTCCTGCAGTCGGTCGTGCCGTACCGCCTCCGGGGCATGGGCGCCGCGCTCGGATCGCATCTACATCTTCTTCATCGGCGCCACCGGCGGTGCGCTGCTCTCCGCCTTCTTCGACCGATGCCGTCGGCCCCAAGGCCGCCGTGCTGGTCCTCGTGCGTGCCGAGCTCGCTCGTCGGCGGGTTCCTGCTCATCCGCAGCTCGTCGTTCATCAAGAACGACCTGTCGCTGGTGGTCGCCGAGCTCCGCGAGGAGATGGACGAGTACCAGCGCCAGAAGGCCGAGCCCGAGGACATCCCGGCCCTCCAGGTCAACAACATCGACTTCTCCTACGGCCACGTCCAGGTGCTGTTCGACGTCGGCTTCGAGGTGCGCAAGGGCGAGGTCCTGGCCCTGCTCGGCACCAACGGGGCGGGCAAGTCGACGATCCTGCGGGTCATCGCCGGCCTCGGCACGCCCGCCCGCGGCGTCGTCCGGCTCAACGGGCAGACCATCACCTACGTCGTCACCCGAGAAGCGGGGCAGCATGGGCATCCGGCTGCTCCCCGGCGGCAAGGGCGTGTTCCCGCAGATGACCGTGCGGGAGAACCTCGAGATGGCGGCCTTCGTCTACCGCGGCGACCGCGAGGACCAGGAGCGCCGGATCGCCAAGGTCCTCGACCTCTTCGAGGACCTCGCCGAGCGGCAGGGCCAGACGTGCGGCGTCGCTGTCGGGCGGCCAGCAGCAGATGCTGGCCCTGGCCGTGCGTGCTCCTCCACGAGCCCGACGTCCTGCTCATCGACGAGCTCTCCCTCGGCCTCTCGCCGATCATGGTCCAGCAGCTGCTCGGCGTCGTCGAGCGGCTGAAGGGCGAGGGCATGACGATCGTGATCGTCGAGCAGTCGCTCAACGTGGCCCTCGCCATGGCCGACCGGGCGGTCTTCCTCGAGAAGGGCCAGGTGCGCTTCGAGGGCGACGCCCAGGAGCTGCTGGAGCGCGACGACCTCGCCCGGGCCGTGTTCCTCGGCCGAGAGGGAGGCTGAGCCCGGTGTTCGACGGCTGGTTCACCCGGCAGCTCCTGTTCGACGGCGCTCGTCACCGGGCATGGTCTTCGGGCTGGTGGCGATGGGCATCGTGCTCATCTACCGGTCGACCCGGGTCATCAACTTCGCCGTCGGCCAACATCGGCTTCATCGGCGCCGGCCTCTTCGCCCTCCTCGTGGCCCAGTACAACGTGCCGTTCTGGCTCGCCGCCGTCGTCGGCATCGTCGTCGGCACGCTGTACGGGGCGCTCATCGAGCTGATCGTGATCCGGCGGCTCTTCACCGCGCCGCGGGTGATCGTGCTGGTCGCCACGATCGGCATCGCCCAGCTCTCGCTGGCGATCCTCACCGCGCTACCCCGAGATCGACGCGCCCGGCGCCCGCTTCCCGCGTGCCGATCGGCGTCCGTGCACGAGGTCGCCGGGCGTCCGGATCGTCGGGCCCGCAGCTCACCATCCTCATCGTCGTCCCGCTCATCGCCCTCGGCCTCGGCTGGCTGCTCAACCGCACGGCGCTCGGCAAGGCGGTCAAGGCGTCGGCCGAGAACCCCGACCTGGCCCGCCTCTCCGGCATCAGCCCGAAGGTGGTCTCGACCGCTGGTCTGGGCCGCTCGCCGGTGGCCTGGCCACGCTGTCGCTCGTCGCTCCTGGCCGGCCAGGCCGGGCTCGGCCCAGAACCTCGACAACCTCGGGCCCAGCACCCTGACCCGGGCCCTGGCCGCCGCGGTCATCGCCGGGATGGTCTCGTTCCCCCGGGCCTTCCTCGCCGGCATCGCCATCGGCATCGTGCAGGCGGTCATCAGCTTCAACTACCTCGACCAGCCCGGCCTCACCGACTTCCTGGTCCTCATCGCCATCGTGATCGCGGTGTACTGGCAGAGCCGGCCAGGGCCGGGGCGAGACCCAGACCTTCGCGTTCGGGGCCAAGGCCAAACCCATCCCCGAGCGCCTGCGCGGCATCTGGTGGGTGCGCCAGATCGACCGCATCGGCCTGGTCGCTCCTGGTCGTCGGCGCCGTGATCCTGCCGCTGCGTCGTCACCCAGCCGTCGCGGCACCTGCTGTACACGTCGATCCTGGCCTTCGCGCATCTGCGCCCTGTCCCTCACCGTGCTCACCGGCTGGGCGGGACAGCTGTCCCTCGGCCAGATGGCCTTCGCCGGCATCGGCGCGCTCCTGACCGCGGCGTTCACCCGGGGCATCAACGTCGACATCGGCTGGCGGCGACACCCGCCTCCTCAAGGCCGGGATCGAGCCGCTGCGCTTCGGGCCGTCGGTCGTTCTTCGCCGTGCTGATCACGGCCGGCATCGCGGTGCTGATCGGCGCCGGGGCGCTCCGCGTGCGCGGCCTGCTCCTGGCCGTGGTGACGTTCGCCTTCGCCCTGGCCGCCTCGCAGTACCTCTACGACCGCCCGATCCTGAACGGCGGGTTCAGCGACTCGGTGCCGCTGCCGCCGCACCGACGTCTTCGGCATCGACGTCACGTCCCAGCGGTCCTTCTACTACGTGACCCTCGCCGTGCTGGCGGTGGCGGTGGTCGTCGTGGCCCGCCTGCGGGCCAGCGGCGTGGGCCGGACCACGATCGGTGTCCGGGACAACCCGGACACCGCGGCGGCGTACACCGTCTCGACCACCCGGACGAAGCTGCGGGCGTTCGCCCTGGCCGGAGGCCTGGCCGCCGTCGGCGGGGCCCTGCTCGCCGCCAACATCCAGGCGGTGCCGAGCGACCGATACTTCACGGTGGCCGACTCGCTGCTGCGTCGTGTCCATGGTCGTGATCGGCGGCCTGGGCTCGGTGGCCGGCGCCGTCCTCGGCGCGGTCTGGGTCATCGGCCTGCCCGCGTTCTTCCCGGACAACGACCTGGTCCCGCTGCTCACCTCCAGCATCGGGCTGCTCGTCCTCCTCCTGTACTTCCCCGGCGGCCTGATCCAGATCGGCTACGGGACCCGGCGGGCCCTCCTCGAGTGGCTCGAGAACGCGCCTGGGCCCGGCCCCGGCCAAGCAGCGCCATGCCGTGCCGACGCGGACGGCCGAGGAACGTCCGCCGCTCGAAGCGGGGGTGCCGGCGCTGCGGGCCCACGACGTCGTGGTGCGCTTCGGCGGCAACACGGCGGTCGACCACGTGTCCATCGACGTGGCCGACGGCGAGATCGTCGGCCTGATCGGCACCAACGGCGCCGGCAAGTCGACGCTGATGAACGCCATCGGCGGCTTCGTGCCGTCGACGGGGACCGTCGAGCTGCTCGGCACCCCGATCTCCGGGAAGTCGGCGGCGGCGTCGGGCCCGGCTGGGGCTCGGCCGCAGCTTCCAGGCGGCCACCCTCTTCCCCGAGCTCACCGTGCGGGACACCGTCCTGGTCGCCCTCGAGGCCCGGGGCGCACCGGCATGCTCTCGACCGCCCTCTTCTCGCCCGTCGCCATCCAGCGGGAGCGGGCGCACCGGTCGCGAGGCCGAGGAGCTCATCGACTTCCTCGGGCTCGGCCGCTACGCCGACACCTACATCGGCGACCTCTCGACCGGCACCCGGCGGATCGTCGAGCTGGCCGGCCTGCTCGCCCTCGATGCCCGGGTGCTCTGCCTCGACGAGCCGACCGCCGGCGTCGCCCAGCGCGAGACCGAGGCCTTCGGCCCGCTCATCCTGGAGATCCGCCGCGAGCTGCGGCGCCTCGATGCTGATCATCGAGCACGACATGCCGCTGATCATGGGCATCAGCGACCGGGTGTACTGCCTCGAGCTGGGCCAGGTCATCGCGAGGGCGACCCGACCGACGGTGCGCCACGACCCGGCGGTCATCGCCAGCTACCTCGGCACCGACGAGCGGGCCATCGCCCGCAGCGGCGCCGCGGCCACCGCGGAGCTGGACACCCAGCCCACCACCGAACCCGTCTAGCTTCCGTCGCGGTGCTCGACCCGGACCGGCTGCTCCCCGCCGACCCCGGCGTCCGCCGCCTCGCCCGAGGCCTCTACGACAGCACGCGCGACCTGCCGATCGTCAGCCCCCACGGCCACGTGGACGCGCGGTCGTTCGCCGACGACGAGCCACTCGGCGATCCCGCCGTCGAGCTCGTCACCCGGGACCACTACCTGCTGCGGATGCTCTACAGCCAGGGCGTTCCGCTCGAGGCCCTCGGCGCCCGACCCCGGGAAGACGAGCCGGTGGCCGATGGCCGGAGCACGTGGCGCACGTTCGCCGAGCACTACCACCTGTTCCGGGCCACGCCGTCGAAGCTCTGGCTGGACCACACCCTGTCCGAGGTCTTCGGCGTCGCGGCGCCGCTTGGTCCGCACAACGCGGACGCCGTCTACGACCAGCTGGTCGCCGACCTCGCCGAGGACACCTTCCGACCCCGGGCGCTCTATGAGCGCTTCGGCATCGAGTTCCTGGCCACCACCGACGCCGCCCTCTCCGACCTCGACGCCCACGCCCGCATCCGAGCCAGCGGCTGGTCCGGCCGGGTCGTGCCCACCTTCCGACCCGACGACGTGGTCGACCCCGACCGGCCCGACTTCGGCGCCAACCTCGACCGCCTGGCCAAGGTGACCGGCGAGGACACGACCACCTGGGACGGCTATCTCGCCGCCCTCCGGGCGCGCCGGGCCGACTTCGTCGCCGCGGGGGCCACCGCCAGCGACCACGGCCACCCGTCGGCGTTCACCGCCGACCTGCCCCGGTCCGAGGCCGAGGTGCTCTTCGACCGGGTGCGCTCCGGAGGCGCCGAGCCGGGCGACGCCGAGCGCTTCCGGGGCCAGCTCCTGGTCGAGATGGCGGCCGTGAGCCTGGACGACGGTCTCGTGCTCCAGCTCCACTGCGGCTCGTGGCGAGGGCACAACCCGACCCTCGCCGACCGGTTCGGTCCCGACAAGGGCGCCGACATCCCCCAGCCCATGGACTACGTCGGGGCGCTGAAGCCGCTGCTGGACCGATTCGGCAACGAGCCGTCGTTGAGGGTCGTCGTCTACACCCTCGACGAGGGCACCTACAGCCGGGAGCTGGCGCCGTTGGCGGGCCACTACCCGGCCTTGCGTCTCGGCCCCCCGTGGTGGTTCCACGACAGCCCCGAGGGCATCCGTCGGTTCCGGCGTCTGGTCACCGAGACGGCGGGCTTCGCCAACACGGTGGGGTTCAACGACGACGCCCGGTCGCTGCTGACCATCCCCGCCCGCCACGACATGGTCCGTCGCGTCGACGCCGGCTTCCTGGCCGAGTTGGTCGCCGAAGGGCGCCTGCGGGACGACGAGGCCGCCGAGGCGGCCGAGGACCTGGCCGTCGGCCTGGCCCGCCGCGCCTTTCGGGTCGCCTGATGCTGCGACCCCAGGACAACCAGTGCCGGGAGGCGAAGCGCCTCGACGGGGTGTGGGACTTCGTCGCCGACGCCGCGGGCGCCGGGCGGGAGCAGGGGTGGTGGCGGGGCCCGCTGCGCGATCCGATCCCGATGCCCGTCCCGTCGGCCTTCGACGACGTGGTCGTCGAGCCGCTGCTCCACGACCACGTCGGCGACGTCTGGTACCAGCGCACCGTCCACGTGCCGCAGGGCTGGGACGGCCGGCGCGTCGTCCTCCGCTTCGACGCCGCCACCCACCGGGCGGTGGTGTGGGCGAACGATGTCCAGGTGGGAGAGCACGAAGGCGGCTACACGCCCTTCGAGGCCGATCTCACCTTCGTCGCCGTGCCGGGCGAGCCGATCCGGGTCACCGTCGTCGTCAACAACGAGCTGACCTGGACGTCGATCCCACCGGGGGTCATCCACGACCTCCCCGACGGGCGGCGCAAGCAGGTCTACTTCCACGACTTCTACAACTACGCCGGGCTGATCCGCAGCGTCTGGCTGTGCGCGACGCCCCGCACGTACCTGTCGGACCTCACCGTCGGCACCGAGCTGGACGGGACCGTGCGCTGTTCGACCGCGGTGGTCGGAGGCGACGAGGTCCGGCTCACCCTGTGCGAGGCTGACGGCACCGTCGTCGCCGAGGGCACCGACGAGCTCCACGTGGCCGAGCCCCACCTGTGGGCGCCCGGCGACGGGTACCTGTACGACCTGCAGGTCGACGTGGTCGACGGCGACGAGCTGGTCGACCGCTACCACCAGCCCGTCGGCATCCGCACCGTGCGGGTCGACGGCACCCGCTTCCTCATCAACGGCGAGCCCTTCCACTTCAAGGGCTTCGGGATGCACGAGGACCAGAACGTGCGAGGCCGGGGACACGACGACGCGGCCATGGCCCACGACTTCGAGCTGCTGGCCTGGGTGGGGGCCAACTCGTTCCGCACCTCGCACTACCCCTACGCCGAAGAGGTCCTGGACCTCGCCGACCGTCTAGGCATCGTGGTCATCGACGAGACCGCGGCGGTCGGCCTGAACCTCGGGGTCAGCGGCGGGATCTTCGGCGACGTGCCCCGCACCACGTTCACCGAGGAGACCTGCGGCTCGGCGACCCAGGCCGTCCACCGGCAGGCGATCGAGGAGCTGATCGCCCGGGACAAGAACCACCCGAGCGTCGTGCTCTGGAGCGTCGCCAACGAGCCCGAGTCGCACACCCAGGAGTCACGGACCTACTTCGAGCCGCTGTTCACCGCCGCCCGTGACGCCGACCCGACCCGGCCGGTGGGGTTCGTGAACATGATGCTGGCCCCGCCCGACCGCTGCGTCCTGACCGAGCTGGCCGACGTGGTGATGGTCAACCGCTACTACGGCTGGTACGTCGACGCCGGCGACCTCCAGGCTGCGGAGCGGGGGCTGGAGACAGAGCTGCGGGCGTGGGCCGACAAGCACGACAAGCCGATCCTGGTCACGGAGTACGGCGCCGACACGCTCGCCGGGCTCCACACCCTCCGCCCCGTGCTGTGGAGCGAGGAGTACCAGGCCGCCCTGCTGGACACGTACCACCGGGTGTTCGACCGCATCGACGCCGTGGTCGGCGAGCACGTCTGGAACTTCGCCGACTTCGCCACCGGCCAGTCGTTCGTGCGGGTGGACGGGAACAAGAAGGGCGTGTTCACCCGGGACCGGCACCCGAAGGCCGCCGCCCACCACCTGCGCCGTCGCTGGCGTGACGACCTCACCGACTGAGCGGCTGTCCGCCGCGGCGTTCGAGGGGTACGACCGCTCCTCGCCGCCGTCGATCGTCCACCTCGGAGTCGGGGCGTTCGCCCGCGCCCACTTGGGCGTCTATGCCGACGCCCTCCTCCGCAAGGGGTGGCCGGCGACGATCCGGGGCGTGTCGCTCCGCAGCCCGCGGGCAGAGGAGCAGCTGGCGCCGCAGGGCGGGCTCTACTCCGTGCTGGAGCGGGAGCCGAGGGAGGACCGGCCGCCGCAGGTGCTCGGCGCGTTCACCCAGGTGGTGACGGGTCGGGACGAGGCAGTGGCGGCGATCGCGAACCCAGCTACGACCCTGGTCGCGTTGACCGTCACGGAGAAGGGGTACGAGCCCACGGCGGTGCCCGCCGTCGTCGCCGAGGGTCTCTCCCGGCGGAACCGGAGCGTCCCCCCGCCGGTGGTCGCCTCGCTGGACAACCTCCTCGACAACGGCACCCTCCTGCGGGACCGGGTGCTGGAGGCGGCCGAGGGCGACGTCGCTCGGTGGATCGCCGACGAGGTGCGCTTCCCCAACTCGGTGGTCGACCGCATCGTGCCGGCGACCACCGCCGCCGACCTCGACGAGGTCGAGCGCCGGCTGGGGGCCCGGGACGAAGGGGCGGTCGTGGCCGAGCGCTACTGCTCGTGGGTGCTCGAGCAGGTCGACGGCCTCCCGCCCCTGGCCGACGTCGGCGTCGACGTGGTGCCCGACGTGGCCCCGTACCAACGCCGCAAGCTGTGGCTGCTCAACGGCCCCCACTCGGCCCTCGCCTACGGCGGCCTGGCCGCCGGCTGCGAGACCATCGCCGAAGCCGCCGAGCACCCCGAAGTGGCTGCCTTCGTCGCCGGGTACGTCGACGACGTCCTCGAGGTGGCTGACCTGCCCGACGGCCGGGCCTTCGCCGACGACGCCCTCCGCCGCTTCCGCAACCCGGCGCTGGGCCACACCTGCCGCCAGGTCGGCACCGACGGGTCGCACAAGCTGCCGCAGCGCCTCCTCCCCGTCGTCGCCGAGCGCGAGGCCCGCGGCCTGCCGACCGACCGGTTCGCGACCGTCGTCGCCTGGTGGGCGGCGGCGTTCGCCGAGGCCCCGGACGGCACACTGGGGCGGCTGGCGCACCAGGGAGCCGACCTGCTCCGGGAGGCGACATGACCGAGACCATCGGCGGCCGGCCGAATCGGTTGGAGGAAATAGCCCGACCGAATCGGTGGCGCTATTTCCTCCGAGGTGGACGGCGGCGTGACGGGGGCGATCGGGGGGCCGGAGGTGGTCCTCGAGGACGAGGCCGTGGCCGCGTTCGTCGAAGCCCAGGTTGCCGGGTTGGACCTGGATGGTCGTTCGCTCTGCCTGGTCGTGCCCGACGCCACCCGGCAGTGCCCGCTGCCTGTGCTGGTCGAGGCCGTTCTGCGAGCCGCCGAGGGACGGGTGCGCTCGGTCCAGGCGGTCGTGGCCCTCGGCACCCACGCCCCGATGTCCGACGAGGCGATGCGGGCGCTGGTCGGCACCGACCGACTCCCGATCGTCAACCACGAGTGGTGGGACGACGCCACCTTCACCCCGCTGGGGACCCTGGCGGCCGCCGACGTGGCCCGCTGGTCGGAGGGCCGGCTGGACGAGGACGTGCCCATCCGGGTCAACCGGCTCGTGGTCGAGAGCGACGTCACCCTGATCGTCGGGCCCGTGCTGCCCCACGAGGTCATCGGGTTCTCCGGCGGCAACAAGTACCTGTTCCCGGGGCTGTCGGGGAAGGAGCTCATCGACGTCACCCACTGGCTCGGGGCGCTGATCACCAGCGCCGAGATCATCGGCACCAAGGGCATCACGCCCGTACGCGCGCTGGTCGAGGCGGCGGCCGACCTGGTCCCCGGCGAGCGCCACGCCCTGTGCGTGGTCGTCGACCATGACTCGGGCCGGCTCCACCACGCCGCCTTCGGCGACCCCCGCTCGGCGTGGGCGGCGGCGGCCGACGTCGCTGCCGAGTCGCACATCACCTGGCTGGACGAGCCCGTCCCGCGGGTCGTCTCGATGGTCGCCCCCCGCTACGCCGACCTCTGGACAGGGGCGAAGGGCTTCTACAAGGTGGAGCCGATCGTGGCCGACGGCGGCGAGGTCATCCTCTACGCGCCCCACATTCGCCAGATCGCCTCGACCCACCCGGGCCTGGACCACCTCGGCTACCACTGCCGGGACTGGTTCCTCGCCCACTGGGACGAGGTGAAGGACCTGCCCCGGGGCGAGCTGGCCCACTCGACCCACCTCTTCGGCGCCGGCACCTATGACCCCGTGGCGGGGGAGCACCAGCGGGTGCGGGTGACGCTGGCCACCGGCATCCCCGAGGACATCGTCCGCAAGGTCAACCTCGGGTACCTCGATCCGAGCGACGTGGACTTCGACGCCCTCCGCACCGACCCCGACACCTTGATCGTCCCTGACGCCGGGGAAGTGCTCCACCGCCTCCGTCCTCAGAACGGCGTACTTCCTCAGTGATAACCTCGTTCTCATGACGGTGGCGAGCACGAAGATCACGCCGGAGATCGGCCTCGAGATCACGGGCCTGACCGGCCCGGAGCTGGTGGACCCCGAGCGGGCGGCCGAGTGCCAAGCGGCCCTCGACGAGCACGGGGTGGTCGTCTACCGGGACCTCCACATCGACGACGACGACCTGCTGGCCTTCACGCAGATGCTGGGCACGGTGGTCATCCCCAAGATGGGCGGCCTCCCGGACCACCCCGGCGTCGACGTGATCAGCCTCGACCCCGCCGAGAGCGAGCTGGCCAAGTATCGGCGCAGCACGATCTTCTGGCACCTCGACGGGACGACCGACGAGCTCCCCCAGAAGGCCACGCTGCTCACCGCCCTGGTCATCGCCGACGAGGGGGGCGACACCGAGTTCGCCCACACCTACGCGGCCTACGACGCCCTCCCCGACGACGAGAAGGCCCGTCTGGAGGGTCTCCGGGTCGAGCACAGCCTCGCCGCCGCCCAGCTCATGTTCACGCCCAACCCGACCGAGAAGCAGCGGGCGGCGTGGGACCAGGTGCCGGCGAGCGTGCACCCGCTCGTCTGGAAGCGCCGGGACGGTCGCCGGTCGCTGCTGATCGGCTCCACCGCCGGGCGCATCGTGGACCTGCCCGAGGACGAGAGCCGGGCACTGCTGGACCGCCTGCTCGAGTGGGTCACCCAGCCCCGGTTCGTCCTCCGCCACCAGTGGCACCCCGGCGACCTGGTCGTGTGGGACAACACCGGCCTGCTGCACCGGGCCATTCCGTACGACCCCGCCTCCCGCCGGCTCCTGCACCGCACGACCCTGGTCGGCGAGGAGGCCGTCGCCTAATAACAGTGTTATGCTCGGTCCATGGGGACCGAGCGGATCATCGACGTCGACGCGCACGCCGAGCCGGCGCCCGGCTGGTTGGACGACTTCCCGGACCTGGCGGACCGGCTTCCGGCGCTCCTGCCGGACACCGACCCCCGCTTCGCCTTGGGGACGGCGGAGATGTTCGCCTGGTTCGTCAGCGACGACCTCCTGCGGCAGGTGCCGAGCGCCGAGCGCATGCCGATCGACCGGATCATGAACCCGGCGATCGAGTTCCTCTTCACCGACGAGGCGCTGGGGCTGACCTTCCCCGGTGCGGACCAGTACGCCCCCCTCGACGACCCGGCCGCCCGCGTGACGTGGCTGGACGAGCAGGGGATCGAGAAGCAGAACCTCATCTCGGGCGCCGGCTACACGCTGGCGCGGGCGATCGAGGATCCGGGCCTCAGCCGTGACGCCCTCGTGGCGGTGAACACGTGGATGGCCGACGCCGTCGGCGAACACGGCGACCGACTCCTGCCGGTCGCCAGCCTCCGCTACGACGACATCGACTGGGCCGTCGCCGAGCTGCGGCGAATGCGGGCGAGGGGCAGCCGGACGTTCCTCATCTCCTCCGAGCCCGCCGGCGGCATCCCGCCGAGCTCACCGGCGTTCGACCCCGTGTGGGCCGCGGCGACCGAGCTGGGCATGGTGCCCCTCCTCCACATCGGGATGAGCCCGGCGATGATCCACCCCGGCTGGGCCAACGCCGAGGATCCGGGCCTGATCCGCCTGCTGTCGGTCCTCCAGCCCTCGCAGAGCGCCGAGATCTTCCTGACCGCCGTGGTCATCGGCGGCGTCTTCGAGCGCCACCCCGATCTGACGATCCTCTTCTCGGAGCTGGGCATCGACTGGCTGCCCCGCCTGGCTCGGAAGCTCGACGGCATGGCCGGGCCGAGCGCCAGCCCCCTGGTCATCGGCGACTACCGCCTGCCGCTCCTGCCCTCGGAATACATCCGGCGCAACGTGCGCATCTCGCCGTTGCCCGCACCCGACCAGGCCCCGCTCGAGCTCATGGAGGACCTGCCCGGCGTGGCCGTGTTCTCCTCGGACTTCCCGCACTTCGAGGGCAACGGCGAGCCGCTTCCGTACTACCGGGAGCTGCTCGGTGGCGTCGGCGACGACGCCCGGGACGGCTTCCTCGGTGGGTCCATCGCCGAGGCCTACGAGCGGATGGGAGACCCCCTGTGACGACCGAGGCACCGACCGCGGCGGAGATCAGCGAGCTCCTCGCCCGCTGGTGGTACCGCTACGACGAGGGTCGGATCGACGAGCTGACGGCGTACCTGACCCCGGACGCCGCCTTCCGCGTCCGGACGGACACCGGCACGACGGACTGGGAGGAGTTTGTCCGCGCTGACTTCCGCGGGGCGGACGAGATCATCTACTGGCAGACCAAGCACCGGGCCGCCAGCCCGTACCCGCTGCGCCACATGACCCTCAACGTCGCCGTCGACAGCACCGACGGGCCAGCCGCGGACTTCACCTCTTACCTGTTCGTGACCCAGGTGGTCGGCGGGCTGCCGTCCCCCATCCCCGGCGGCGTGGTCACCGGCACGGTGCAGCGGACCGACGACGGCCTGCGGCTGAGCGACTTCGAGCTGGTCCTCGACACCCAGGACTCGGTTCCCCTGGAGGAACGGCCGTGAGCTCCGACCTCTCCGGCAAGGTGGCCGTCGTCACCGGTTCGACCAAAGGCATCGGCCGAGCCATGGTCCACGGGCTGGCCGAAGCCGGAGCGTCCGTCGTGGTCAGCAGCCGGAAGCAGGACCTGTGCGACGAGGTGGCCGCAGAGATCGCGGCCACGACCGGCCGGGAGGTGTTCGGCCGCGCCTGCCACGTGGGTGACTGGGATGCCATCCCCGGGTTCGTCGACGCCGTCGTCGAGCGGTTCGGGCGCATCGACGTGCTGGTCAACAACGCCGGCATCAGCCCCTCCCGCTCCGGCGTGAGCGAGATGACCCTGGACCTGTGGCGCAAGGTCTTCGCCGTCAACCTCGAGGGCCCGCTGCGCATGAGCCAGTGCGTCGCCCCGATCATGCGGGACGGCGGGGGCGGCAGCATCATCAACATCGGGAGCATGGCGGCCTACCACTCCGGGTCGGCCGTGTCCGCCTACGGCGCGTCCAAGGCGGCGCTGCTCAACATCAGCCGCACCATGGCCCAGGAGTGGGTCGGGTGGGGGATCCGGGTCAACGTGCTGTCGCCGGGGCCGTTCGCCAGCGACATGGTCGAGGGCGCCGAGCGCAACGCCCCCGGCTTCAAGGACATGATCGCCGGCGGCACGCTGATGAACCGGGTCGCCAAGGTCGAGGAGATCGTGGGCCCCGTCGTCTACCTGGCCAGTGACGCCTCGTCATTCGTCACCGGCGACGACATCTCCGTCTCCGGCGGCATGGCCAAGTAGTCAGCCGATCGCGCAGGAGAAGGTCGACGCACCCGGGCCCGCCAGGTGGCGGGCGCCGTCGGGGAGCACGACGTCGGCTTCCGAGCCGGGTGGTACCTCGACCTCGAGGGTGAAGGTGGCCCCGTCGATCGTCCAGGCGCTGCGCACCCGACCCCGGCGGGCATCGTGGACGGCCTCGGACGAGGTCAGGCCACCCCCGGGCATCGGAGCGATGGTGAACCGCTCGTAGCCAGGGTGGGCCTCGTCGGGCCGGAGGCCGGCGACGTGGCGGTGGAGGAACGTGACGACCGCGCCCTTGCTGTAGTGGTTGAGGGAACCGATGCCGATGTCGCCGCCGCCGTCGGGCCCCTCCCAGTTCTCCCAGATCGTGGTCGCCCCGTCCTCGATCATCGACAGCCAGGACGGCGGCGTCGGCTGGAACAGGAGCGTGTAGGCCAGGTCGAGGTGGCCGTGCTCGGCCAACACCGGGAGCAGGAACGGCGTGGCCAGGAACCCCGTGCTCAGGTGGTCGTCGGCCTCGTGGACGAGCTCGACGAGCCGGTCGGCGACGGACGGGCGCAGGTCGTCCGGGACGAGCCCGAAGGCGAGGGCCCGGACGAGGTTGGCCTGGGTGTCGGGCAGGACCCGGCCGTCGGGGTCGATGAACTCGGCCCGCCAGGCGGCCAGCGTGGCCTCCGCCAGGGCGGTGTAGCGGTCGCGCTCGTGGTCGCGCCCGATGAGGCCGGCGGCGCGGCCGAGCAGAGATGACGACCGATGGAGGAATGCGGTGGCGATGTCGCCCATGTCCTGCTCGAGCGTGAACACCGCTTCCGGGTTGCCGCCGGGCTCACACCACTCACCCCAGTGGAACCCGGTGTCCCAGAGGTACGTCTCGTGGGGCGCGGGTTCAGCTCGCCGGGCGACCCGTGTCGCGTGGCGGCCGCTGGCGGCCCTCTCTGCGGCGAAGTCGACCCACGCCATCATCGAGTCGAGGCTCTCGGCCAGGAGGTCGAGGTCGCCGTACTCGACCCACGTCTCCCACGGCACGATGACCGCGGCGTCGCCCCAGCCCGCGGATCCCGTCAGGTACGCGTTGATCTCGTTCTTCTGGCCGACGGGCCCACGGGGGTCGGGGAGGATGTTGGGCACCCGTCCGTCCGGCCACTGGTCGGCCCGAAGGTCGCGGAGCCACTTCGCCGAGAAGCCGGCGACGTCGTAGAGGAACGAGGCGGTCGGACAGAACAGCTGCCAGTCGCCCGTCCAACCCGCCCGCTCTCGCTGGGGGCAGTCGGTCGGCACGTCGCAGGCGTTGTCCCGGAAGCTCCAGACCGCGGCCTCGTGGAGGCGGTTCAGCCGGTCGTCGCTGCACGAGAACCACCCCGTCCGGACGAGGTCGGTGTGGACGACGACGCCGGTCACGTCGTCGACGCCGAGTGGACCGGGGTGCCCCTCGATGCCGACGTACTGGAAGCCATGGGTGGTGTGGTGGGGTTCGAACCGGTCCTCGACGTCTCCCCGGGAGATCACCGTGTCCACCTGGCCGGCGGGCATGAGCTCACGGGACACGAACTCGAACGGCTGGAGGTGCTCGGTGGTCACCTCGCCCGACTCGTCGAGCAGCTCGCCGTGGACGAGGGTCGACGCCGATCCGTCGGGTCCGAGGTCGGCGAGCTTCACCCAGCCGTTGATGTTCTGGCCCAGATCGACGACGTGGTGGCCCGACGCCAGCCGCTCGACGGCGACCGGGCGGATCTCTTCGACGCGGCGGACCGGCGGTGCCGGCGAGGTGCTCAGGTTCCCGAGGTCTTGGTCCACGACCGACGCCGTCGCCCAGCCCGTGTCGTCGAAGCCGGCCTCCCTCCAGCCGTCGGTGCGACGACGGAAGTCGACCGACTGTCCGTCGATGAGGTCGGCTCGGGTGATCTCGCCTGGCGCCGTCGCCCACCCCGGACCCGTGCCGACGACGAGCCGCGGGCCGTCCTCGTGCTCGACCTCGAGCTGGGCCAGGAGTGCGACGTCGGTGCCGAAGCAGTCGACCTCACGCGTGAAGCCGACCTTGCCGCGCCACCACCCATCGCTCACCACCGCGCCGACGACGTTCTCGCCGGTCATGACCAGGTCGGTCACGTCGTAGGTCTGGACATCGAGGTTGCTGCGGTAGGAGGTCGAGCCTGGCGTCAGCTCGAGGTCGCCGACGCGGGTCCCGTTGAGGAACAGCTCGTAGATCCCGTGCGCCGTGGCGTAGAGCCGGGCGCGGGTGACCACGCTGCCGTCGAGCTCGAAGGAGTGGCGCAGCTGGTGGGCGGGCCGCTCGCCGCCCGGCGGGCGTTCGGGCTCGTGGGGCGAGATCCAGCGGGCCGACCAGTCGTCGGCATCGACCAGGCCGACCTCCCAGCTCGACCAGTCCGACCAGTCGCTCTCGCCGAGGTCGGTCCACACCTTGACCCGCCAGTCGACCCGCTCCCGCGCACTCGGCTCGGGGCCCTCGAAGGGGACGAGCTCATGGCGTGTCGACTCGAGGCGACCCGAGTCCCAGGACCCGGCCTGGAGTCGGAATGCCTCCTGCCCGCTCGCCCCCGACGGGAGCCACCACGTCAGCCGGGGGCGGGCCGCGGACGTCCCCACGGGGGCGACCAGGTGGTCGACGAGCAGCCGGTGCGGGGTCTCCATGGCGGCCAGTCTGGCATGAAAGAACAACGTTATGTACCCTGTTGTCGATCACTTCCGGGGGGAACAGCATTGCGCAGACACGTGACCATCGCCGTCGCCGGACTCCTGCTGGCCGGCGCCTGCACGTCCGGTGACGACGGCGGCAGCAGTGGCGGAGGCGGTGACGGCGAGGTGGCGACGGAGGCGACCGCACCGTCGGCGACCTTCCCGGCCGATCCGAGGGCCGACGGGGTGACCGACGACTCGATCACGCTCGGCGTCACCTACGTCGACCTCGAGTCGCTGGGCGACATCGTCGACATCGACCACGGGGACTACGAGGCGGCGTACCAGGCGGTCGCCGACGACATCAACGCGAACGGCGGCATCAACGGGCGACAGCTCGAGCTGTTCTTCGCCCCCGTGACCCCGATCGGCACGGAGCCGGCCGAGGCGGCGTGCACCCAGCTGACCGAGGACGAGGGGGTGTTCGCCGTCGCCGGCTTCTTCCTGGACGACTCACCGCTCTGCTACGTCGAGCTCCACGACACGCCGACCATCGGCGGCTTCATCACCCAGGACCGGCTCGATCGGGCCACCGCGCCATGGTTCTCGAACATCGCCGGGCCCGAGAGCGTGACGGCCCGGCTGATCCAGTCCTTCGACGAGGACGGGGCCTTCGACGGCGCCACGGTCGGTGTGATCTCCCTGGCCCCCGACCAGTCGCTGATGGACGAGATCACGGTCCCGACGCTGGAGGAGCGCGGCATCGAGGTCGCCGACACGGCCGTGATCGACGTCCCCGACAACGACCAGGCGGCGGCGCTCGCGCGGGTAGGGGTCATCGCCGAGCGCTTCGAGGCCGCCGGGATCGACACCGTGGTCACGGTCGGCAACGCCGCGTTGACCACTGCCCAGGGGCTCGAGTCCACGGACTTCCGGCCCCGTCTGCTGGCGACGGGCTTCGAGTCCCTGGCGACCTACGTCAACGGCGAGGCCGGCTTCGACGAGACCGTCGTGCAGGACGCGCTCTCCGGCGGCTACGCGACCTCCACTGCGCAGTACGACGACCCGCTGATGCAGGACTGCATCACCGTCGTCGAGGAGGCGACCGGCGAGGAGGTCCCCGACCCCGCGGCCTCCGAGCCCGGGGACCCGGAGCCCTTCGTCTCCGTCTTCGCCGCCTGCATCCAGCTCGACCTGTTCCGCCAGATCGCCGAGGCGGCGGGCGACGACCTGGACAACGGGTCGTTCGGTCAGGCCGGCTACACGCTCGGCGACATCGAGCTCGCCGGGTCCGGCGGCGGCGCCACCTACGGGCCCGACAGCCTCGACGGCAACATGCCGATCTACCTCCTGCGCTTCGACGAGGCGGAGGGTCGCCTGATGAGCGACACCGAGCCCACGGGCGGGTGACATGACGTCGTTACGCTCAGCGGGGTGAGCGACGCCGCCGATCCCGTGCCGGAGCCGGACCAGCACCGGACCCGGGTCCTGTTGCTCGAGCTGGCGGCGCAGGTCTTCGCCGAGGAGGGCTACGCCGCGGTCTCCGTGCGGGACCTTGCCCGCCGGTCGTCGCTGACCACCGGCGCCATCTACGCCCACTTCCTCAACAAGGCCGAGCTCCTCGTCGAGGCGATCGACGCCCGGGTCGACGAGGGCCTCGAGGCCCCGCGCGAGGGCTTCGAGTCCACCTTCAGCGACTACCTCACGGACCTGAACCGGCGCTACGAGGAACGACGTGACCTGCGGGCGCTGCTGCTCGAGGGCGCCACCGCGGCCCGCAACGACGCCGTGGTGCGGAACCGCCTGGCTGCGGAGCAGGGCGAGCGCCTGGCGTCATGGGTGGCGGAGTACGAGGCGGCCCAAGCAAACGGCGAGCTCGATCCCGACGTCGACATGCGCGCCGCGGTGCTCATGCTCTGGAGCATGGAGCTCGGTCTCGGCGTCATCGAGGCGCTGGGACTCGATCCCCCTGACCCCGACAGCTGGGCCGACCTCACGAACCGGGTGGTCCGTTCGATCGAACGTCAGGACTGACCGAGCAGCTCGTCGCCTGACCCCTCCCAGGTGTCGACGGCGACCACGTCGGCGACCGGGCGCCGCCGCACCGGGCCGTGGTTGCCCTGAGGCCAGCCGACGACGACGTGGCCGGCCAGCATCCAGTCATCGGGGACGTCGACGGCCTCCCGGAGCAGCGCTTCGCCGCCGTAGGACGCCCAGCTGGTGAGGCACGTCCCCAGGCCGAGTGCCCGGGCGGCGAGCACGAAGTTCTGCATCGCCGGGAAGATCGAGCCGCCGAGCAGCAGCTCCGAGGCCGTGTCGAACCGCTGCTGGGCGAAGAGCACTGACGTGTGCTCCCCGGCCCGGTCGTGGAGCTCGTACGTCGCCCGGTACGTGCGGGCTCGGCGGCTGTCGTCGTCGGCCGCGGGCCGGCCCATCCCGTAGACCGGCTCGATCACCTGGAGCGACAGCGCCGCCGCCTTCGCCACGACGGCGCGGAGCTCCGGTGAGCGGAGCACGACGAAGCGCCAGCACTGGGCGTTCGCCCCGGACGGCGCCCACGTCGCCGCCTGGAGGCAGCGGGCCAGGGTGGCGTCGTCCACCGGCTCGTCGGTGAACCGGCGGATCGTGCGCGCCGTCGACAGCACGTCCCAGACGTCGTCGGTCGGTCCGGTCACGGCGCGGTCCACTCGGGGATCTTCGCGGTGTAGTCGGCGAACAGGTCGGCTACCTCGCCGTGATCCAGCCCGAACGCCTCGGGGCCGGGGTGGATGTTGGGCTCCCGACGGTCGGCGTGCTCGGCCCACCAGCGGCGCATGCCCTGTTCGAACTCGTCGGTGACCGGCTCGCCCAGCCACGCGTAGAGCCGCTGCACCTCGCCGATGGGGTCGGCCTGCACGGCGCGGAAGTCCATGTCGAAGAATCGGTCGTCGCCGTGCTCGGCCCGGAAGCGCAGCAGGCGCTCCATGCCCGCCGTCCAGTGCTTGACGTTCAGCTCCCCCAGGTAACAGAGGTCGACGTCCTCGCTGAACTGTCTGCCCACTTCGGCGTAGACGTCGGCGACGGAGACCATGACCTCGGCGGGGTCCCGGTGGGTCATCACGAAGCGGGCGTCGGGGAACACCTCGTGGAAGGCGTCCAGCCACAGCAGGTGCGACGGGCACTTCAGCCGCCACGGCTTGGTCGGCTCGCCCCACTGCAGGAGCTTGAGCGCCCGCCGCTCGTAGCGGTAGGTCGACCTCAGGTCGGCCTCCAGCAGCCAGTCGGAGTACGAGGGGACGTAGGCGAAGGCCTGGAAGTAGTGGGCCTTGAAGTCCAGGCCCATGAGGTCCTGGCACTCCTCGGGCCCGGTGGGGGAGCCGGGCACCAGCGCGGACATCCTCGGCGACAGCTCCTCTTGCATCGCGTGGGCCGCCTCCGCCTCGGCTATTCGGGGGTCGGTGCCCTCCACCGTCGACGGCGGCGGGCACGGGGCGTTGGCCTCCCACCGCCGCAACGAGCGGGCGTTCGGATCCTCGGCCAGGAGGATCGACAGTGCCGTCGACCCGGTGCGGGGGAGCCCGAGCCCGACCAGAGGGGCCTCGATCGGCTCGTCATCGATCTCGGGGTGGCGCCGGTACCAGTCCTCGATCTGCAGCCGCTGGGCGAGGTGCTTGAGGATCAGCTCGGGGAGCACGATCTCGCCGACGGCGTTGAGCGTCGCCTCGGTCTCCACGGCGTCGACCAGCCGCTCCAGCCCCTCGCGGTAGGAGTCCTCCCCGAAGTCGTCGAGCCCCGTCCGCTCCCGGGCCGTCGCCAGGAGGTCGTCGACCCTCATTCGAGCTGGGCCAGGGAGGTCGAGCGCTCCAGCATCCCGTTGGCGACCTCGTCGTCCCACGTGTAGCGCACGATGGCCTGCTGCAGCTGCAGGCCGCCCCCGACGTCTGGGGGCATCACCATGAAGGTCGACACGGCCGACTCGCCGCGGATCTCCACGGTCCTGCCGTCCTCGGCCTCCAGCACGCAGGACACGTCCTCACCGGTCGGCGTCAGCGTCCGCAGCCACGGGGCCTGGACGACCCGGGCGGGGACCAGGTCGCCGTCGCCATCGAACAGGTAGCCCTCGTTGTAGGTGTCCAGGCCGTCGTCCCGAGGCGGGTAGGCGATGTAGCCGAACCCCCGCCCGCTCGGGAACAGCGCCGCCTGCCAGGCGTGGCCCCGGAGCTTCGCCTCCCGGCGGATGCTCTGGCGACGGATGCGGTTGGCGGCTCCGTCGATCGCGTGGGTCTCGTCGCCGATGCGCAGCCGACCGGTGGCGCGACACAGCTGCTCGAAGCGCCACGGGTGGCCCATCAGGTCACCCTCCTCCTGGGTGTCGAGGACGCGCTTGGCGTCGGCGAGGAGGGCCCCGTTCATGAACGGCGGCACCGCGGGGCGGAGGTCGACCTCGAGCTGGATCGGCACGGGGTCGCCCTGGCCGGGGAAAGCGCCGTCGATCTGGGCCTGGACGGAGGTGGCCGTGGCATCGCCGTCGATCCGGAGCCGCAGCAGGGCGTAGGGCTCGACGACCGTGAACGACATCGGCCCGGCGCCCAGCACCCGGGGCTGCCCCTCGGCGTCATGGGGGTCGTGCACCGCGCCGGGGGCGAAGATGTTGAACACCCGGCCGTCGGCGAAGGCCAGGTTGAGCTGGAGATCGTGGGTGTCCCACTGGTCGGCCACCGCCTCGATGCCCAGGCGGGGCAGCCCGAAGGCGACCCCTTCGTCCCAGATCCAGGCGTTGACCGACTCGCGCAGCTCGGGGTCGTCGGGTTGCTCGGTGAAGACGTCCTCGAGCTCGTCGCCCAGCCCCCCCGTGAGATCGGTCGTCATGGCGCGTCCCCCTCTCGGATGGCTTCCACCACCAGCGAGATCATCCAGTCGATGACGCCGGCGGCCTCGTCGGCGTCGAGCTTCCAGCCGGTGGCCAGCCGCTGGTACGACGGCGCCAGCCACAGCACGTCCAGGGCCGCCGCGGCCCGGGTCCGCTGCTCCGGCGTCCAGCCCTCGGTGGCTGCCTCGACGGCGTCGACCAGCGCCGCTCGCCGCCGCTCGTCCACGGCCAGGAGGGTGCCGTCGTCGACCTCAGCCCACGCCGGCGCCTGGAAGGTGGACATCGAGGCGAAGACCGTGGCGCCGATCTTCGACACCTCGTCCAGGGTGAGCCCGTCGTACTCCACGCCGGACTCCTGGCTGAGCCGCTGCATCACCGCCTCGTGCAGGGCCTGCTCGGTGGCGAAGTGCCGGTACACGGTCCGCTCGCCGACCCCGGCCCGCTCGGCGACGGCCCGGAACGTCAGCGGGCGCCAGTCCCACGACTCGAACTCGTGGACCAGGTCGTAGCCGGCGTCGAGGATGCGCTCCCGCGTCTGTGCCATCTGCGCCCGCCGGACCGGGCTGTCGTACGGCCGCCGAGCTTCCCCCGTGCTCACGGGCGACACTTTATGGCATGATCCTGCCGTCATACCGAAGGGGGCAGCGATGACCACGACCACGACGAGCGACGTCTACTACGACCCCTACGACGTCGACATCAACGCCGACCCCTACCCCACGTTCCGGCGGCTGCGGGACGAGGCGCCGATCTACCACAACGACCGGTACGACGTCTGGGCCCTCGCCCGCCACGCCGACGTCGACAAGGCGCTGGTCAACTGGCAGACCTTCTCCAACTGCCGCGGCGACATCCTCGAGATCATCCAGTCGGGCATGGACCTGCCGCCCGGCGTGGTGATGTTCGAGGACCCGCCCAGGCACACCATGCACCGCGGCCTCATGTCCCGGGTGTTCACGCCCAAACGGATGGCGGCGCTCGAGGAGCAGGTGCGCGAGTTCTGTGGCCGGTGCCTCGACCCGCTCGTCGGTGAGGAGCGCTTCGACATCATCGCCGAGCTGGGCGAGGTCATGCCCATGCGGGTGATCGGCATGCTCCTCGGGATCCCCGAAGCCGACCAGGTCGAGGTCCGCGAGAAGTCCGACGCCATCCTGCGTACGAAGGCCGGCCAGCCGATGCGGATCCAGCAGGACGCCATCGCCAACGGCGACCAGTTCGGCGAGTACGTGGACTGGCGCGCCACCCACCCGTCCGACGACCTGATGACCGTCCTCCTGAACGCCGAGTTCGAGGACGAGGACGGCACCACCCGGACCCTCACGAGGGCCGAAGTCCTCAACTACACGCAGGTGCTGGCCGGCGCCGGGAACGAGACGACGGGCCGGCTCATCGGCTGGCTGGTGAAGGTGCTGGCCGACCACCCGGACCAGCGCCGGATCCTCCGGGAGGACCGGTCGCTGATCCCCAACGCCGTCGACGAGACGCTGCGCTTCGAGCCGACGGGCCCGCACCTGGCCCGCTACGTGGCCCAGGACGTGGAGTACTACGGGACCACGGTGCCGGCGGGAAGCGCCATCCTCCTGCTGGTCGGCTCGGCCAACCGCGACGAGCGTCGCCACTCGGACCCCGACGTCTTCGACGTCCGCCGCGACGACTTCCACCACCTCACGTTCGGCTACGGGCTCCACTTCTGCCTGGGCGCCAGCCTGGCCCGCCTCGAGGGCCGGGTCGCCCTGGACGAGCTGCTGAACCGCTTCCCCGACTGGGACGTCGACATGACGGACGCCCGCCTGGCCCCCACCTCGACCGTGCGGGGCTGGGACTCGCTACCGGTCGTCGTCGGCTAGCGGCAAGACCCCCGTTCTGGTGGCAGCCCTGTGTTCCTGACAACACACGGCTGCCACCAGAACGATGATGGAGCCGCCGCGAGGGTCAGATGTACATGCCCCCGTTGACGCCGATCACCTGGCCGGTGATGTAGCTCCCGCCCTCGGAACAGAGGAACGCACACGCGGCGGCGATGTCCTCGGGCGTCCCGGCTCGGCCCAGCGGCACCATGGGTGCGACGACGTCCACACCGATGAAATCGCCGTCGGCTTCCGCCTGCCGGGCCATCGGGGTGTCCACGAGGCTGGGCGTGATCGAGTTCACGTTGATCCCGCTGCGGGCCAGCTCGGAGGCCAGTGCCTTCGTGAGGCCGATCACCCCGCCCTTGGACGCCGCGTAGTGGGCCATGTTCGGCGCCCCGGACTGGGCGCTGGACGAGGCGATCGTGACGATGCGCCCCCACTTCGAGGCGAGCATGTCCGGGAGCACGGCTTGCACGCAGAGGAAGGTGCCGGTGAGGTTCACGGCCACGATCCGGTCCCACTCCTCGGCGCTGATGTCGAGGACCGGGGTGAAGGCCTCGATCCCTGCGCTGGTGATCAGCAGCTCGACCGGGCCCAGCTCGTCCCGGACCCGGCCCACGCCGGCGTCGATCGACGCCCGGTCGGCCACGTCGACCTGGAGGGCGAGGGCGTCGATCTCCTCCCTCGGGTCGTCGCGGTCGAAGAGGGCGACCCGGTGACCGTCGGCGAGCAGCGCCTTCGCCGTCCCGAGCCCGATGCCCGAGGCCCCGCCCGTCACCACCGCGACGCGACTCATCGGTCTGCATCGACGGTCTCGAACTCCAGGTGCAGCTTGGTCAGGCCCCGCAGGATCCAGGTGTTCTCCCAGGTGAAGCGCCGGTCGCCCGGGGGACCGTGGTGCTCCTCGGCGACGCGGAGGTTCCGGGTCCGGTCGAGGATGCGCTCCAGGCTGACCCGACCCTCCGCCCGGGCGAGCGGGCCGCCCGGGCAGGAGTGGATTCCGCGCCCGAAGGCGACGTGGGACTGGGCGTTGGGGCGGTCCACCTGCAGGTCGGCCGGACACTCGAAGCGCCGGGGGTCGCGGTTGGCGGCGCCGTTGAGCAGCATGACCGGGGTGCCGGCGGGGATGTCGACACCGGCGATGCTCGTCGAGCGCTTGGCCAGGCGGAAGTCGGCCTTCACCGGGCTCTCGACCCGCAGGACCTCCTCCAGGAAGTCGGGGATCCGGTCCTTGTGCTCGCGGAGCTCGTCCTGCAGCTCGGGGTGCTCGGCCAGGACCATCAGGGCAGAGGCCAGGAGGCGAGCGGTGGTCTCCTGCCCCGCGGCGAACAGGAAGGTGGCGGTGAGCACGACGGAGGCGACCTCAGGGACGGTGCCGTCGGGGTACGTGGCCTGGGCCAGGTCGGTGAGCACGTCGGCGCGGGGCTGGCGACGCCGGTCCTCGACGTACTCGGCGAAGTACGCGTCCAGCCAGGCCAACGGGTTCGCGGCGGACCTCCCGGTCTGGTCGCGGCCGACCTCGCCGACCGTGCCGAGGAGGCCGAACCCCTCACGGAAGCGCTGGTGGTCCTCCTCGGGTACGCCGAGCAGGTCGGCGACGACGAGCATGGCGAAGGGTTGCGAGTAGCCGTTGATGAACTCACCGCCGCCGTCGACCAGGTACTCGTCCAGCTGCTGGTCGGCGAGGCGCCACATGAACTCCTCGTTGTCCCGCAGACGCTTCGGGGTGATCAGCCGCATCAGCAGGGCCCGCTCGCGGGTGTGGTCGGGCGGGTCCATGGTCACCATGTGCTCGTGCATCGGGAGCTGGTCCCGGTACTCGGCGACGACGTCGCTCACGTCGTCGCCCTCCAGCGGGACCGGGAAGGTGGCGTACGGGCCGATCACCGAGTTGCAGGACGAGAACGAGTCGGTGTCCCGGTAGACGTCGCTGATCTCGTCGTAGCCGGACACCGCCACCACGCCGAGGTGGGGCAGCGGGAGCACCGGGCACTGGGACCGGAGCTCGTCGAAGTACGCGTACGGGTCGTCGACCAACGAGTCGTCGGTGAAGAAGTCGATCGTCGTCCAGTCGCTCAAGCCGGCGTCCCCTCGGTGTGCTAGGCAACTGCCTAGCATGGCCGTGCAAGGGGCGACAACAAGGCGCATCGGCACCACCGACTCGAAGACGCGGGCCCGGCTGCTCGACGTCGCCGAGCGGCTGCTGCTGGCCGAGGGCTACCCGGCCGTCACGTCCCGTCGTCTGGGGCGCGAGGCGGGGCTCAGCAACCAGCTCGTCCACTACTACTTCCGCACCATGGACGACCTCTTCCTGGAGGTCTTCCGCCGGCGGGCCGAGGAGGGGTTTGCCAGGTTCCGCCGGGCGATGGACAGTGATCCCTCGCTGCGGACGGTGTGGGCGTTCAGCTCCGGTGGGCCCGGCGCACGCTTCAACCTCGAGTTCGCGGCGCTCGCCAACCACCGCAAGACGGTCCGCGACGAGATGGCCGCGACGGCCGAGAGGTTCCGCGCCATGCAACTCGACGCGATCGCGGACGTGCTGCCCGAAGGGCTGCCGGCCGAGGTCGTCCTGCTGGCCATGAACGGCGTCGGCCAGGTCATGGCCCTCGAGCAGGCGCTGGGCGTGGCGAGCGGGCACGATGCCACCGTCGAGTACATCGAGGGCCTGATCGACGAGATCGACGGCCGTGCTAAACAGGTGTTCAGCGAGTCCACTGAGGAGCAGACATGACCGACGTCACCATGACCATCGGGGGCGAGCGCGTCGATGCGCCGTCGACCTTCGGCGTCATCAACCCCGCCACGGGCGAGGTCCACGCCGAGGCCCCCGATTGCAGCCAGGAGCAGCTGGACCAGGCGTTCGACGCCGCCGAGAAGGCGTTCGTCGACTGGCGCCGGGACGAGGATGCCCGCCGTGAAGTCCTCCGGGAGGCGTCGAACCGCATGTTCGCCGCCGGGGAGCAGATCGGACCCGTCCTCACCGCCGAGCAGGGCAAGCCCCTGGCCGCCGCCGGGGTCGAGGCCCTGGCCGCCGGGTTCTGGCTCAAGTACTTCGCCGACCTCGAGACGCCCCGGGAGGTCATCCAGGACGACGCCGCCGCCTACGCCGAGGTCGTGCGCCGGCCCATGGGCGTCGTGGCCGCCATCACCCCGTGGAACTTCCCGATCGTGCTCGCCTCGTGGAAGATCGCCCCGGCCCTGCTGGCCGGGAACACGATGGTGCTGAAGCCGTCGCCATTCACGCCCCGCAGCACCCTGGTGATGGGGGAGATCCTCAACGAGGTGCTCCCGCCGGGCGTCCTCAACATCGTGTCGGGCGGCGACGAGCTCGGGAAGTGGATGACCGCGCACCCGACGCCCCGCAAGATCAGCTTCACGGGGTCAGTGGCCACCGGCAAGCACGTCAACGCCTCCGCCGCCCCCGACCTGAAGCGGGTGACGCTGGAGCTGGGCGGCAACGACCCGGCGATCCTGCTCGACGACGTCGACCCCGCCGCGGTCGCCGACAAGATCTACGCCGGCGCCTTCGACAACTGCGGCCAGATCTGTTCGGCCATCAAGCGGGTCTACGTGCCCGAGGCACTCCACGACGACGTGGTCGACGCCCTCGCCGCCAAGGCGTCGGCGGCCAAGGTGGGCGACGGCATGGACCCGGAGACCGAGCTGGGTCCCGTCCAGAACAAGCCGCAGTTCGAGCGGGTCAGCGAGCTGGTGGCCGACGCCCTCGCGGGCGGGGCGACGGCGGCCACCGGCGGTGCCCCGATCGACGGCCCCGGCTACTTCTTCCAGCCCACTGTCCTCACCGGTGCCGCCGAGGGGACCCGGATCGTCGACGAGGAGCAGTTCGGCCCCGCCCTGCCGGTCATCCCGTACCGCGACGTGGAGGACGTCGTCGAGCGGGCCAACGCCACGACCTACGGCCTGTCGGGCTCGGTCTGGTCGTCCGACGTGGAGCGGGCCAGCGAGGTCGCCGAGCGCCTGGAGTGCGGCACCGCCTGGGTGAACGCGCACGTCCAGCTCGGACCGCACCAGCCGTTCGGCGGCTTCAAGTGGAGCGGGCTCGGCGTCGAGAACGGGCCCTGGGGCCTGGCCGGCTTCACCGAGATCCAGGTGCAGTACCGGGCCAAGGGCTGACCTTGGCGTCGACGGAGGTGTCGGCGGCCGCCCGCTACGTGGGCAGCCGCGTCGGCCGGGTCGAGGACGAGCGCCTGCTCACCGGCACCGGCACCTTCGTCGACGACATCGTCCGCCCCGGGATGCTGCACGCCTGCTTCGTGCGCAGCCCCTTCGCCCGGGCCCGCATCGTCGGCATCGACGCGTCGGCGGCGCTGGAGCTGGACGGCGTCCACGCCGTGTTCACGGCCGCGGACCTCAACCCCGACGTCGTCGAGCCCTGGTACACGATCATCGGCAAGGACGTCCCGGACACGCCGCGGCCACCCCTGGCCGAGGGCGAGGTCCGCTTCGTCGGCGACCCGGTGGCCCTGCGTGGTGGCCGACAGCCGCTACCTGGCCGAGGACGCCGCCGAGCTGGTCGACGTCGACTACGACCCGCTGCCCGAGCTCGCCGACTACGAGGCCGCGCAGGGCGCCGACGAGCTCGTGCACGAGGCCTACCCCGGCAACGTCGCCGGCAAGCTCGGCGGCCGCAACCGGGAGGCGGTCGAAGAGGCGTGCGCTCCGGCGGCCCACGTCGTCACCGAGACGATCCACCAGCAGGCCTACGCCGCCGGTGCCGATGGAGACCCGGGGGCTGGTCGTCGAGTGGTCGGGCGGTGAGCTGACGATCTGGGCCGGCGACCCAGGCGCCCCACGAGGTGCGGCTGTTCTGCGCCCGGCTGCTCGGGCTGCCCGAGCACCACATCCGGGTGATCATGCGGGACACCGGCGGCGGCTTCGGGCAGAAGGTCGTCCCGATGCGCGAGGACATGTGCCTGATGCTGGCGGCCCGCAAGGTGCCGGCCGCGCTGAAGTGGATCGAGGACCGGCGGGAGAACCTGATGGCCGCAGGGCAGGCCCGCCACGAGCACGGCGCCTGCACGCATGGCGTTCGACGAGGACGGCGCGCTGCTGGCCGCCGGCATCGACCACGTGCAGGACGTCGGCGCCTACCCGACGCCGTGGCCGGTCGGCACGGCGGCCGCGGTCGGCATGCTCTTCCCGGGCCCGTACCGCATCCCGGTCGCCGACTGGCGGACGACCTCGGTGTTCTCGAACACGACTGGCCGGACCGCCTACCGGGGTCCGTGGCAGTTCGAGACGTTGGCCCGTGAGGTGCTGCTCGACATCGCCGCCCGCCGGATCGGCATCGACCCCGTCGAGCTGCGGCGCCGCAACATGCTGCGGCGAGGACGAGCTGCCGTACCAGAAGGCCAACGGCATGCCGCTAGACCACATGGCCCCCCTCGAGGTCTTCGAGCAGGCCCTCGAGCTCCTCGACTACGACGCCTTCCGCCGCGAGCAGGCCGAGGCCCGCGGACAGGGCCGCTACCTCGGCGTCGGCACCAGCAGCTACGTCGAGCCCACGACCACCGGCATGGGCTACTACGGGTCCGAGGGTGCGACGATCCGCATCGAGCCCTCGGGCAAGGTCAACGTGTACGTGGCCGGCGGCTCCACGGGCAACAGCCTCGAGACCACCGCCGTGCAGCTGGCGGCCGACGCCCTGGGCGTCGACATCGAGCGACGTCAACACCATCCAGGGCGACACTGCCCTCACGCCGTTCGGCGCTCGGCACCGGCGGGCAGCCGCAGCGGGTCGATGATCGTGGGCGCGGTCGGCGAGACGGCGGCCATCCTGCGCGAGCGCCTCGTCGCCATCGCCGCCCACCGCCTCGAGGCCGCGCCCGAGGACATCGAGCTGGCCGACGGCCGGGCCACCGTGCGGGGCACCCCGACCATCGGGCTGATCGTCGCCGAGATCGCCGCCATCGCCTACGGCGAGGTCGTCTCGCTACCGCCCGACGTGCCGCCTGGCCTCGAGGCCAGTGCCCGCTACAAGGCCCAGGCCATGGCCATCTGGGCCAACGCCACCCACGTGTGCACCTGCGAGGTCGACGTCGAGACCGGCGTGGTCACGCTGCTGCGCTACATCGTCAGCGAGGACTGCGGGCCGATGATCAACCCCAACGTGGTCGAGGGCCAGATCGACGGCGGCACCGTCCAGGGCATCGGCGGCGCCCTCTACGAGCACCTCGCCTACGACGATGACGGCAACCCGCATCACCACGCACGTTCGTCGACTACCTGATCCCGACCATCGCCGAGGTGCCCGAGATCGAGCACGGCCACATCGAGACCCTGGGCCCGGGTCCCGGCGGCCACAAGGGCGTCGGTGAGGGCGGGGCCATCGGCGCCCCGTCGGCCGTCGTCAACGCCGTGGCCGACGCCCTCGCCCCCCTCGGCGTGACCATCACCCGCCTGCCGCTCACGCCGGCGGCGATCGTCGACCTGCTGACGAGACGCGTGAGGATCGGCCTGACCGTGTGGGCGGTGACGCCGGACAAGCTCGTCGAGCAGGTCCAGCGGGCGGAGGCCGACGGCTTCTCCTCGATCTGGTACGCCAGCGGCGCGCTCGGGGACCCGCTGGTGGCCATGGCGATGGCGGGCCGGGCCACGTCGACCATCGAGCTGGGCACCGCCGTGCAGCAGACGTACCCCTGCCACCCGCTGCTCCAGGCCCAGCGGGCCGCCTCGGTGGCGTCGGCGATGGGCCGGCCGGGGTTCACCCTCGGCGTCGGACCCTCCCACGACGCTGTCATCGAGGGCACCTACGGGCTCTCCTTCGATCACCCCGGTCGCAGCACCGAGGAGTACGTGCAGATCCTCACGACGCTGCTGCGGGGAGAGGGCGCTCGAGTTCGAGGGTGAGGACTGGACCGTCCGGGCGCCCGAGGGCAGCGTCCAGGCCGCGCACCCGGTCCCGGTGCTCCTGGCCGCACTCTCACCCCGCCTGCTCCGAGTCGCCGGCGAGCACGCCGACGGGACGGTTCTGTGGATGGCGCCTCGGGCGGCCATCGAGTCCCACGTCGCACCCCGGATCACGAAGGCGGCCGCCGACGCCGGACGGCCCGCGCCCCGGATCGTGGCGGGCCTCCCGGTCGCCGTGCACGACGACTTGGACGAGGCCCGAGAGGCGGTGGCGGTCACCGCCTCGGGCTACGAGAGCCGTCCCATCTACCGGCGCATCATGGACGTCGGTGGTGCGGACACCGCGGCCGACGTCGCCATCGTCGGCGACGAGGCGTCGGTCGAGTCCCAGGTGGCGGCCCTGTTCGCCGCGGGGGCGACCGACCTGTCCGCGTTCATCGTCCCGGTCGGCTCCGACCGCCGCGCCTCCAAGCAGCGCACGACCGACCTGCTCAGCGCACTGACCCGATCATGAAATTGCGCCGCTCGGTAGCGGAAGGAGCGTCCGATCGACGCAATTTCGAGTACATGCCGAAGGAGACCAGCCCATGACCCCGAGCCCACCGTGGGCCGAGCCCCGCGTCGCCATCGTCACCGGTGGCGCATCGGGCATCGGGCTCGCCATCAGCCAGCGCCTGGCGGCCGACGGGGCCGCCGTGGCCATCTTCGACCTGGACGGTGACGCGGCGCGGGCGGCCGCCGCCAGCATCGAGGAGCAGGGCGGGACGGCGATGGGCGTCACCGTCGACGTGAGCGACCGGGCCCAGGTCGACGCCGGCGTGGCCGAGGTGCGTGACGCCCTCGGGGCGGCGACGATCCTGGTGAACAACGCCGGCATCTCGCCGTTCGAGAAGTTCCTGGAGATCGAGCGGGCGTCGCTCGAGCGGGTCATCGCCGTGAACGTGATCGGCACCTTCGACTGCTGCCAGGCCGTGGCCCCGGACATGATCGACGCCCGCTGGGGACGCATCGTGAACATCGCCTCGTCCAGCGCGCAGACGGGCAGCGTGCTGCAGGTGCACTACTCCGCCACCAAGGGGGCGGTCATCGCCCTCACCCGATCGCTGGCGCTGGCGCTCGGGCCCAAGGGCATCACGGTGAACGCGATCCCACCGAGCCTGATCGACACGCCGCCTCTGCGCCAGGCCGAGGCGGACGGCCTGCTGGGGCCGGGAGGCGTCGACGCCGCCACGAAGTCGCTCCCGGTGCGCCGGGTCGGGACGCCCGAGGACCTGGCCGCGGCGTGCGCCTTCCTCGTCCGGGACGACGCCGCGTACGTGACCGGTCAGGTGCTCGGCGTCAACGGCGGCCGGGTGATGCAGTGACGCCGCCGATCCGCCCGTTGCCGAGCAAGGAGTGGCCGCCCGAGATGGGCGACGCCCTCGCCGCCATGATCCCGCCGGTCCAGCGACACCCCCGACCGCCCACCGAGGACCGGCCCCGGGCCAAGGCGATGGTCGGCACCCTCGCCCACCACCCCGAGCTGGCCAAGGCCTTCTTCACCTACAACGGCCACCTGCTGTGGGCCACCTCGATCACCCCCCGGCAGCGGGAGATGGTCGTGTTGCGGGTGGCGGCGCGCCGCGGGGCGGCCTTCGTGTGGTCCATGCACCTCTTCGAGGCCCGGGATTCGGGCCTGTCCGAGGAGGAGATCGGCCGCATCGCCCTCGGCCCGGACGCCCCCTACTGGTCCCCTCTCGACCAGGCGATCCTGCGGGCGGTCGACGAGCTGGTCGACGACGGGGGGATCAGCGAGGCGACGATGGGAGTCCTGGCCGGGGAGCTGGACGAGCAGCAGCTGCTCGACCTCATCTTCACGGTGGGGTGCTACGAGACCACGTCCTGGCTGGCCAACTCGGCGGGCTTCGAGCCCGACCCCACCGTCCCCGAGATGTACGAGCGCTACCAGGCGCCACCGGCGGAGGAGGCGTGAAGCCGGCCCCGTTCGCGTACCACGCCCCCACCGGCCTCGACGAGGCCGTGGGCCTGCTGGCCGAGCTGGGTGACGGCGCCAAGCTCCTGGGCGGCGGCCAGAGCCTGGTGCCGATGCTGGCGATGCGCCTGGCCGTGTTCGACGACCTGGTCGACCTCGGTCGCGTCGACGAGCTGCGGGGCATCGAGCGGCGGGACGGCGCGCTGTGGATCGGCGCGGGCACCACCCAGGCGACCATCGGGGCCTCGGCCGAGGTCGCCGAGGCCGTGCCGCTGCTGACCAAGGTCACCCCGTTCATCGGGCACGTCCAGATCCGCAACCGGGGGACGATCGGCGGCTCGCTGGCCCACGCCGACCCAGCCGCCGAGTACCCGGCGGTGGCGCTGGCTCTCGACGCCGAGCTCGAGGCCCTGTCGCCCCGCGGGCGGCGCACGATCCCGGCCGCCGAGTTCTTCACCGGCCTGTGGGCCACCGCCCTCGACGAGGACGAGGTCCTGACCGGGGTGAACTTCCCCGTCTGGACCGGACGCACCGGCTGCGCCGTCGAGGAGTTGGCCCGCCGCCACGGGGACTTCGCCATCGCCGGCGCCGTCGTGGCCGTCGAACTGGACGAGGACGACCGGGTCCGCCGGTGCGCTGTCGGCCTGCTGGGCTTGGGCTCGACGCCCGGGCGGGGCACGGCCGCCGAGACCGCCGCCACCGGTACCGCTGTCGACGACCTGGACGTCGACGAGCTGGGCCGGGCCGCGGTCGCGAGCCTGGACGCCGTCCCGTCCGATCTCCACGGGTCCGCCGCCTACCGCACCCGGGTCGGGGCGACGATGGTCGCCCGGGCCTGGCGCCACGCCGTCGAGGAGGCCCGGCGATGAACGAGACGACCGTCGAGGTCCGGGTGAACGGGGTGGCCCGCAAGGCCGAGGTCGAGCCGCGCCTGACCCTGGCCGACTTCCTCCGTGAGCGCTGCACCCTCACCGGCACCCACCTCGGTTGCGAGCACGGGGTCTGCGGGGCGTGCACCGTCCTGCTCGACGGCGCCGCCGTGCGCTCGTGCCTGGTGTTCGCCGTGCAGGCCGACGGCACCGAGGTGACCACCATCGAGGGCATCGCCTCGCCCGAGGGTGAGTTGTCCACCGTGCAGGTCGCGTTCCGGGACCACCACGGGCTCCAGTGCGGCTTCTGCACGCCGGGCTTCGTCATCTCGGCCACCGCGCTGCTGCGGGACAACCCGAGCCCCACCGACGAGGAGATCCGCGACGGCCTGTCCGGCAACCTCTGCCGCTGCACGGGCTACCAGGGGATCCTGAAGGCCGTCCGGGCAGCAGCCGCGGACGGCGCGCCGTGAGCAACGTCGGCTCGGTCCTGGCCCGGGTCGGCGGCGAGCTGTTCCAGAACTCGTGGGTCGTGGAGGACCTGGCCGCCGCCGAGGAGGCGATGGGCACGGCCCTCGGCTGTGACGAGTTCGTCGAGTTCGAGATGGATCCGAACTGGCAGGTGCGGGGCGAGGCGGTCTCGTGCCCGCTGTCGTGCGGCTTCGCCCGCAGCGGCAACATGCAGATCGAGCTGATGCAGCCGCTCGGCACCGCCGGCGTCGTCGCGGAGTTCCTGGCCGCGCTTCGGTCCCGGGCCCCACCACCTCGGCGTCGTCGTCGACGACCTCGACGCCAGCCTGGGCGCCGCTGGTGTCCCGACCGCGATGTCGGCCGACTTCGGCGGCTTGCGACTGGCCTTCCTCGACACCCTCGACGCGCTGGGCATCTACATCGAGCTGCTCGAAGACCCCCACGGGATGCTCTGGGCCACGAAGCCCTGGCGCGACGACCAGGGTCGGATGGACGTCGGCGGATCGCGATACTAAACAGTTGTTCAGCAGGGCATCTGAGGGGGCCGCCATGACCTTCACACAGCAGTACCCGGAGCTGGGCACCGCCCCGGTGGACTACGAGGACTCGATCTCCCCGGAGTTCTTCGAGGCCGAGCGCGAGGCCGTGTTCAAGCGCACGTGGCTGTACGTGGGGCGGGAGGAGAAGCTGCCCAAGCCCGGCACCTTCTTCACCCGCGAGCTGCCGGGCCTCGCCTCGATCGTCGTTGCCCGGGACCTGGACGGCACGGTGCACGCCTTTCACAACGTCTGCGCCCACCGCGGCAACAAGGTGGTGTGGCAGGAGCACCCGGGCGAGGAGTCCAGCGGCGCCTGCCGGCAGTTCACCTGCAAGTACCACGGCTGGCGCTACGGGTTGGACGGCTGCGTCAGCCACGTGACCAACGAGGAGCAGTTCTTCGACCTCGACACGGACATGCTGCGCATGCCGCCGGTGCACTGCGACGTGTTCGCCGGGTTCGTGTTCGTCAACCTGTCCGAGGACCCGGTGCCGCTGCGCACCTTCCTCGGGGACCGGATCCTGGAGCTCGAGGCCTACCCGTTCGACCGGATGACGCAGCGATACGGCTTCTCGACCCGGATCAACGGGAACTGGAAGCTGGCGGTGGACTCGGTGTGCGAGTGGTATCACCCGGCCTACGTCCACGCCGCCTTCATCGACCCGGACGTGGCCAAGGCCGAGAAGATGGTCCCGCCGGTCGACGCCTACCACTACGACGTCTTCCGCCCGCACATGCTGACCTCCGTGCCGGGCCCGCCGGTGCTGCCGCCCCGAGAGGGAACGGCGGGCGACCCCCAGCGGGACCAGCGCTGGGTCTACAAGCTCTTCCGGGCGGGCCTGTTCGGACCCGACGACGTTCCCGACATCGGGGAGCGACCTGAGTTCCTCAACAAGGGCGGGATCCGCTCGTGGGGCAACGACCAGTTCTGGCTCTTCCCCAACCTGTCGATCCAGATCTGGGCCCGGAACTACTACATCACCTACACGTACTGGCCGGAGACGGTCGACTCGCACATCTACGAGATCGACCTGTGGTTCGTGCCGCCGGAGAACGCCCACGAGCGCCTGGCCCAAGAGCTGGTGGTCGACAGCACGATCGAGTTCGCCATGCAGGACGTGAACACGATCGAGGCCACCCACTCCGCCCTGAAGACCAGGGCCCAGCAGCAGTTCCAACTCAGCGACCAGGAGCTGCTGATCCGCCAGTTCCACACGGTGATCCGGGACACGGTCGCCGCCCACCAGGGGGAGGGGGCATGAGCACGCTGCCCGAGGGGTTCGCCGAGCTGGAGCCCTTCGTCGTCGACTGGGCCCGCCCGACCCGGGTCGAGCGCTACGAGATGCGGCTGTCGAAGTCGTTCGACGAACTGTGCGACTTCTACGACGCCGTCGCCGCCCACGCCGAAGCCGCCATCGCCCACGTGGACGAGCTGGACCTGCAGGCGCTGCCTGAGGACGCCACCCGGCTCCTGCACCTGCTGTACTCGTTCATCTTGGTGTCCTACGCCGTGAACATCTTCCACCAGCCCCGCATCCCCGACTCGGGCTCGGCCTTCTTCGCCATGGTCCACGAGCCCGCCGTCTGATGGCCGACGCCCCGGTCACCGTCCTGCACTCACGCGCGGCGCTCGACGTCGACAGCGGTGAGGTCGTCGACGACGCCTACGTGTGCGTCGAGGGCGACCGGATCACTGCCGTCGGCAGCGACCGCAGCCTGGCGTCCGACGCCGACGAGGTGATCGAGCTCCCCGAGCTCACCCTGCTGCCCGGCCTCATGGACATGGAGGTCGACCTCGTCCTCGGTGGACCCGGCGCCGGCCTGACCGACCCCGTCGTCACCGACCCCGTGAAGATGACGCTGCGGGGGACCGTGAACGCCCGCCGGACGCTGCGGGCCGGGTTCACCACCGTGCGGAACCTCGGTCTGTTCGTGAAGACCGGCGGCTACCTGCTGGACGTGGCCCTCAGCGAGGCGTCCGACGCCGGGTGGATCGACGCCCCCCGCATCGTCCCCGCCGGCCACGCCATCTGCCCGACCGGCGGCCACCTCGACCCCAGCGCCCAGAGCGGGCTGGCGCCGCACATGATGCCGCTGTCCGTCGAGGAGGGGATCGCCGACGGCGTCGACGAGGTGCGGCGGGCGGTGCGCTACCAGATCAAGCACGGGGCCAAGCTCATCAAGTGCTGCGCCTCTGGGGGCGTGCTCTCGGCGACGGGACCGGCAGGTGCCCAGCAGTACTCGAGCGAAGAGCTGGCGGCGATCGCCGACGAGGCCCACCGACGCGGTGTGCGGGTCGCCACCCACTGCCACGGCGACACCGCCGTGAACGCGGCACTCGACGCCGGCATCGACTGCATCGAGCACGGCTTCATGATCACCGACGACACCATCCAACGGCTGGTGGACACCGGGACGTTCCTGGTGTCGACCAACGCGCTGACCGAGAACTGGGACGTGTCGTCCCACCCGCCCGAGCTCCAGGCCAAGGCCGCCGAGGTCTTCCCGAAGGCCAGGGAGTCGCTGTCCAAGGCCATCGAGGCAGGGGTCAGGATCGCCAACGGCAGCGATGCCCCGGCCATCTGGCACGGCCGCAACGCCGAGGAGCTGGTCGTGCTGGTGAAGCGGGGCATGACGCCCCTGCAGGCCATCCGGGCGGCGACCACGGTGAGCGCCGAGCTGATCGAGGCGCCTGACCTGGGCAGGCTCGCCCCCGAGATGAAGGCCGACATCATCGGCGTCCCCGGCGACCCGCTGTCCGACATCACCGTCACCCAGAACGTGGCCTTCGTGATGAAGGGCGGCCGCATCCACAAACGACCGGAGTCCACATGAGCACCCTCCACCTCCCCGCCCGGGACATCCCCGTCCCGACCTCGGTGAGCCCCGAGGCACAGGCCGTGCTCGCCATGGGTCCGCTCGGTCCGCCACCGCGCGACTACCCAGCCCTCGACGACGATGCCGGGTGGCGGACCTACGTCAAGGAGACCGACGAGTTCGTGCGGTCGATGATGGGCGACCCCACGGCCACGTTCGCCGGCACGGTCGAGGCGCGTGACCTGGGTTCCTGCGGCGTGTACGTGGCCACGCCCGAGGGGGTGAGCGACGACGACCCTCGCGTCGTCCTCGACATCCACGGCGGGGCGTGGATCCTCGGCGGCGGCGAGCTGTGCCGATCGAGTGGCATCGTCGCCGCCAACGCCGTCGGGGCCCGGTCGTGGACGGTCGACTACCGGATGCCGCCCGACCACCCGTTCCCGACGCCTCTCGACGACTGCCTCACCGCCTATCAGGCCCTCCTCGAGCACCGCCGCCCGGAGGAGATCGTCGTCGGCGGGGCCTCGGCCGGAGGGAACCTGGCCGCCGCGTTGGTTCTGCGGGCGAAGGACGAAGGGCTGCCGCTGCCCGCGGCGGTCCTGATCAACACCGGTGCGTTCGACCTGACGGCGTCGGGCGACACGTGGCAGACGAATGCCGGCCTCGACAACGTGCTCAGCGGCGACGCGACCGGTGCCGTCGAGCTCTACCACGGTGCCCACGACCCCCGAGACCCCCACATCTCCCCGCTCTTCGGCGACCTCACCGCCTTCCCGCCGACGATCTTCCTGACCGGAACGCGGGACGTGCTGCTCTCGGACAACGTCCGCATGCACCGTGCCCTGCGGGGCGCCGGCGTCGAAGCCGAGCTCCACGTGTGGGAGGCCGCCGGCCACGGGGGTTTCCTCGGCATGGCCCCCGAGGACAACGACCGGTTCGCCGAGATGCGCCGCTTCGCCGAGGCGCACTGGCCCTGAGTGACAGCGCTTCGCTCAGGCTGACCGCTTCTTCTTCGTGGCCTTCTCGGCGGCGGGCCCCTCGTAACGGGTCAGGAGTCGCTCCACGAGCGCGTCGGTCTCCGGCAGCCCGGTCGTCATCCCCAGCGCGTCCTCCATCACGACCGTGCGGGACACTCCGGCGATGGCCACGAGGATCGCCTCCAGCGGCATCTCGTCGGCGTCGATCCCGTACTCCTCGATCCGCTCGGCCAGGACCTCGAGCTCGATCCTCCGGAACTCCTCCGCACTCTCCGCCAGCTCCTTGCGGATGGTCTTGCGGTGGTTGGACAGGGCCATGAACTCCATGAGGAGGACCGTGCCCGCCTGCTCGCGACTGAAGGACCACAACGCCCGCAGCGGTTGCGGTCCGCTGAGGAAGCGCTCGAGGCGCTCCTGCTGCTGCTTGGCCCGGCGTCGCATCACCTCGAGGAAGAGGTCGTCGAGGGTGGGGAAGTAGTAGTGGACCAGCGCCGGGGTGACTCCGGCGTCCTTGGCCACCCGGCGCGAGCTGACGGCGGCGTAGCCGTCGTCGATCATCACCCGTTCGGTGACGTCGAGCAGCTTGGCGCGGGTCGCCGACGTCTCGGTGCCTGTCCGGCGTGGGGTGGCCATGGCGCAGTCCTACCCGAGCGGCAGCAGCTCGGCGAGGAGGTCCATCGACCGCAGCCAGTCGTCGAGGTCCTTCTGCCACGGGGCGGCGACCATGTGCTGGACGCCGGCGGCCTCGAAGGCGGCGTGCTCCTCACGGATGAGGCCGGGATCCATGCCCTGCGGGTCCCAGCCGGTCCGGGCCGAGATGGTGAAGGACGGCTCGGGACGGTCCCGGCGCAGGCGCTCGACGATCGGGGCGACCTCGGGGGGCTTCAGGCCGACGACGTGGAAGCCGTCGCCGTGCTCGACCGCTCGCCGGTACGCCGCCTCCACGCCCCCGCCGATCCAGATCGGGATGTCGTGGGCGGGCTTGGGCAGGAAGCGGATGTCGGCGAGGCCGTAGAACTGACCGTCGAAGGAGACCGGATCGTCCTGCCACGCGGCCCGGAGCAGCTGGAGGATCTCGTCCAGGCGCCGCCCGCGATCGTGGAACGACTGGCCGAGCGCCTCGTACTCCCGCTCGCTCCACCCGACCCCGGCGCCGACGACCAGCCGCCCGTCGCTCATGGCGTCGAGGGTGGCCAGGTGGTTGGCCAGCCAGACCGGGTTGTGCTGGGGCACCACCAGCACGCTGGTCCCCAGCCGCACCCGCTCGGTGACCGCCGCCGCCCAGGCGAGGGTGACGAAGGGGTCCAGCAGGTAGGGCGACGGGTAGCTCTGCTCCGCCGGGTGGACGACGTGGTCGCTGACCCACACGTCGGTGAAGCCGAGCGCCTCGGCGTGCTGGGCGGCCCGGGTGACCGCCTCGCCCCCGGCGACCCGGCCGTACTGCGGGAGGTGGATGCCGTAGGTCATCGCCATCCCGCGAGCATGCCCCGCCTCGCTACATGCCGCTGAGCCGCTCCACGACGGGGGCGAACGCCTCGACCTGGGCCTGCTGGACGGTGACGTAGTTGACCCCGAACCGCTCGCGTCGCTCCTGGAGCCGATCGACGACCGCGTCCATGCTGCCGATCAGCACGTTCGGGTGGTCGAGGAGGCCGTCGGTCGCCGTCCCCAGCAGCCCGGCCACCCGCTCCACGGCGGCGTCGGTGTCGTCGGTGATCTCGGTGAAGAACGGCGAGCTCTCGATCTCGAGCCCGGCCAGCCGGTCGCCCGCGGCCTCGGCGACGACGGCGAAGCGGTGGGCGGCCTCCTCGGGCGGGGTGCGCCCCGCCTCGTTCACGGGGTCGAAGTCGACGTTGGAGATGCTGACGATGTCGCCCTCGCGGGCGGCGAGGGCCAGGACCCGGGGCCGGGAGCCGCCGATCATGAGCGGCGGTCGGGTCTGCACCGGCACGGGGAGCCCGGCGTAGTCGACGGCCGTCGCCCGCGGATCGGTGCACGACAGCTCTTCGCCCGACCAGTGGGCCTTGACGAGGGCGACGACCGCCTCGAGCTTGTCCACTCGCTCCTTGCCGCTCCCGAACGGAAGGCCCATGGCGGCGTACTCGTCGGCGCTCCACCCGGCGCCGATGCCGAGCTCGAGCCGGCCGTCGGACAGGAGGTCGAGGGTGGCCGCCTCCTTCGCCAGCACCGCGGGCACGTGGTAGTCGATGCAGAAGACCCGGCAGCCCACGCGCAGGGTGGTGGTGACGGCAGCCGCCGTCGCCATGGCGGCGATCGGGGCCAGGTGCTGCGGCGGCAGCGACGCCCGGCGGGCCGCCGGGCCCGGTCCCAGGTAGTGGTCCGCCACGAACAGCGTCGAGTAGCCGAGCGCCTCCACCTGCCGCGCCAGGTCCTTCCAGGCCGACGCCGAGCGGGCCTTCGTGCCCTGGACGGCGAACCGGAACGGTGGTCTTGACACCATGTCAGAATGCCGCATGGCTGAGTTCGAGACCATCACCTTCGAGGTCCGGGATCACGTCGCCTGGATCACGCTCAACCGGCCCGACGTGATGAACGCCTTCAACTTCGCCATGCAGATGGAGCTGCGGAAGGCCTGGCTGGACGTCCGCCTGGACGACGACATCCGCGTCGTCGTCCTGACCGGCGCCGGGGAGAAGGCGTTCTGCAGCGGGATCGACCGAAGCGAGTTCAAGTCGTTGACCGACGTCGACCCGGACGACCACCTCCGCCAGTACGTGGAGAGCAGCACGAGCTACGACCCGATCGGTCAGAACCTGTCGCCCAAGTCGGGCCTGCAGTGCTGGAAGCCGATCGTGGCCGCCGTCAACGGTGTGGCCGCCGGTGGCGCCCTCTACATGCTGGGCGAGGCCGACATCATCATCTGCTCGGAGAACGCCACCTTCTTCGACCCCCACGTCTCCTTCGCCATGGTCTCTGCCTACGAGTCCGTCCTCATGGCCCACCGCATGCCCCTGGGCGAGGTCCTGCGCATGCAGCTGATGGGGACCTACGAGCGCATGTCCGCCGAGCGGGCCCTGCAGATCGGCCTGGTCTCCGAGGTCCTGCCCCAGGCGGAGTTGCTCGAGGCCGCCGGCCGCGTCGCCGAGGCCATCGCCGCCCAGTCGCCCTCCGCCATCCAGGGCACGATCCGGGCCACCTGGGCCGCCCACGAGCACGGCCGGACCCAGGCCCTCCAGCTCGGCCCCCGCTACCTGGACATGGTCGACACGAAGGACTTCGACGACATGCAGGCCGAGTTCATGGCCGGCAAGCGGGTCGAGACGCGGGTCCGCTAGTTCGTTGGAGGAAATAGGCGTCGGGATCCGACGCCTATTTCCTCCAACGGTGTTCAGGCGGGCGTGCTGGCCGGCAGGTCGATCTGCAACGAGGCGCCGCCGAGCGGGGCGTCGAGCACGGCGACCGAGCCGGCGTGGGCGTCCACGACCTCGCGGACGATCGCCAGGCCCAGCCCGGCGCCGCCGTCCTCGCTGGTGCGGGACTCGTCGAGCCGGATGAAGCGCTCGAAGACCCGGTCCCGGTCCTCGGGGGCGATCCCGGGGCCGTCGTCATCGACGCGCAGGACCACCCGGCCGTCGGTCTCCCGGACCGAGACGGCGACCTTGGACGAGGCGTGGCGCACGGCGTTGGACAGCACGTTCTCCGCCATGCGCTCGAGCTCCAGGGCGTTGCCCACGACCTGGCCCCCCGAGACGGCCGACGTCTCGATCCGGCAGTCGGTGCCGCGGCCGAGCAGCTGCGCCTGCCGCAGGACGATCTCGTCGAGGTCCACCAGGTCCTGCCGGCGGTCATCCCCGTCGGCCTGGGCGAGGAGGAGCAGGTCGTCGACGGTCGCCTCGAGCCGGCCCAGCGTGGCGAGGGCGTCCCGGCGGTTCGCCTCGAGCTGGTCGGGATCGTCGGGCTCGGTCTCGAGCAGCGCCCGCACACCGGCCAGTGGCGTGCGCAGGTCGTGGCTGGCATCGGCGACGAGCCGACGCTCCCGCTGCAGCGCCTCGTCCACGGGGCGCAGCGTGCGGCCCACGATCAGCCAGATGACGGCGCCCACACCGACCAGCACGATGGGCAGGCCGATGAGCAGCGAGCGGATCAGCGCGTCGACCGCCTGCTCCGTCTCGCGCAACGGTGCGCCGACCGTCAGCCGACCACCTTCGCCGAACGCGAACGTGATCGTGCGATAGGAGCCGACGTCGGGGACGGACACGGTCTCCAGCACCAGGCCGTCGGCGCGGACCGCCAGCGCGTCGACGAGGGGTGGGAGGCCCTCCAGGGGACCGCTGGCGTAGACCACCTCGCCCCGGGCGTCGACGAACTGGGCGAGCTCTTCCGTGCCGGCGAGGTCGGTGGGCAGGCTCCCGCTGTCGTTCGCCCGGTCGACGAAGGCCTTGGCCGAGCGCAGTTGGTCGTCGATCTGGCGGACCTGCTCGCGCTCGAAGAGCTGCACGAGGATGATGGCGGCGATCACGACCACCACCAGCACGCCGAGCATGGCCGTGGCGGTCGTCCGCAGCTGGACCCGGCGCAGGCCCGGCGTCGCCAGTGCAGTCATCCGCTGGCCGCGCCCCGGCGGCTGTTGAGGCGGTAGCCGACGCCTCGCACCGTCTCGATGTCCTCGGCGCCGAACGGCTCGTCCAGCTTCCGCCGGAGCCGGGCGATGTACACCTCGACGATGTTGGGGTCGCCGGCGAAGGCATCGCCCCAGACCTCGTCCAGCAGCGCGGCCTTGGAGACGATCGCGTCGACCTGCTGGAGCAGGACGGTGAGGACGCTCAGCTCCCGGCCGGTGAGCTCGACGGCGTGGTCCCCCCGCCAGCACCGGCGCGCCATCGGGTCGAGGCGGAGGTCACCGTTCGTCAGCGCGGGGGCGCCGCCGCCGGCCGGGCGGCGGAGCAGCGCCCGGACGCGGGCGAGGAACACGACCATCGAGAACGGCTTGATCAGGTAGTCGTCGGCGCCGGTGTCGAGGCCCTCGGCCTCGTCCCACTCACCGGCCTTCGCCGTCAGCATCATGATCGGCGTGGCGTCGTCCTCGGCCCGCAGGGTCCGACACACCTGGTAGCCGTTCATCTTCGGCAGCATCAGGTCGAGGACGATGAGGTCGTAGGTGCCCGCCTGGGCGAAGTCCAGCCCCTCCGCGCCGTCCCGAGCGTGGTCGACGCGGAACCCCTCGCCCCCGAGCGCCCGCTGGAGCCCGGTGGCGACGCTCGGGTCGTCCTCGACGACGAGCACCCTCATGCCGGGGCGGAGGGTACCGACGACACCGACCCCGGGCCGGTGGCCCCTGAACGTCCTTTCAGGTGAGGCCGAACCGCACCGGCAGGTGCTTGAGGCTGCCGTTGACGATCGAGTCGAGGCGCTCGAGGGGGCCGGCGGGCTCGAAGCTGTCGAAGCGCTCCAGCAGCAGGCGGTAGATCACCTCGATCTCGAGGCGGGCGAGGTGGGCGCCGATGCAGAGGTGCTGCCCGAAGCCGAAGGCGAGGTGGTGGTTGGGGCTGCGGTCGACGCGGAAGGCGAAGGGGTCGTCGAAGACCTCGCTCGTCCCGGTTGGCCGAGGCCCAGTAGATCGCCACCTGCTCCCCGGCTTTGATCGCCTGCCCGCCGAGCTCGGTGTCCTCGGTGGCGGTGCGGGTGAAGTGGCTGATCGGGCTCACGAAGCGGAGGATCTCGTCGGAGGCAACAGGCAGGAGGCCGGGATCGGCCTTCAGGCGCTCCCATTCGCCGGGGTTGTCCATGAACGCCACCAGTCCGCCGCTGATCGCGTTGCGGGTGGTCTCGTTGCCGGCTTCGACGATGAGCTCGCAGTAGGAGAGGAGCTCGGCGTCGGTGAGGGGCTGACCGTTGATCTCGGAGTGCAGCAGCTCGGTGGTCAGGTCCGGCTGGGGATCGGCCCGTCGCTGCTCGACCAGCTCACCGAAGTAGGCGTGCAGCTCGCCCCGAGCCCGCTTGATCGTCTGCCCGGCCGTCTCTCCCTCCCGCTGGTACTCGGGGTCGTTCTTGCCGATGACCTCGTTGGTCCACTGGTGCAGGCGGCCGATGTCCTCCTGGGGCGCGCCCAGCGTCCAGGCGATGACCGACAGGGGGAACGGCGCCGCGATCTCGTCGACGAAGTCCATCTCCCCGTCGCCCTCGGCGACCACCCGGTCGATCAGCTCGGCGGCGAGGCGCTCGATGCCCTCCCGGCGGGCCCGCATGGACTTGGGCGTGAACTTGGGGCTGGAGACCCGGCGCAGGGGACCGTGCCGGGGTGGGTCCTGCACGACGAGCACGTCGGAGTGGAAGTCGGGTTGGTTGGGCCGGCGCAGGATGATGCCCCGGGCGCTGGAGAAGACGAGCGGCTGAGCGGCGGCGTGCTGGACGTCGGCGTGCCGGGTCACGGCCCAGAACGGTTCGTAGTCATCCGGCTCCACCCAGGCCACCGGATCCTCGGCCCGCATCCGGGTCCAGAGGTCGTGCGGGTAGCCGTCGCGGCCCCAGCGGACCGGGTCGACCAGGTCGGCGGGGTCCACCTGCAGCGTGCTCATGGCCGTCCGGCCGGCCAGGTGACGGTCTTGAGCTGGGCGTACTCGAGCAGGCCGTAGTCGCCGTACTCCCGCCCGACGCCGGAGTGCTTGTAGCCGCCGAACGGCCCCCACAGGTGGGGTCCGCCGGCGCCGCCGTTGATGGACACGGTCCCGGCCTGGATGCGCTGGGCCAGCGCCCACGCCGTGACGGGGTCGGGGTGCCAGAGCGAGGCGGCCAGCCCGTAGCGGCTGTCGTTGGCGATGCGCACGGCGTCGTCCTCGTCCTCGAACGGGATGACCACGCCGACGGGACCGAAGATCTCGTCCTGGGCCACGGTCATCTCGCTGGTGACGTCGGCGAAGAGGGTGGGCTCGTAGAAGAAGCCCCGGTCGAGGCCCTCGGGCCGACCGCCGCCGCAGGCCAGGCGAGCGCCCTCCTCCTGCCCGGTGGCGACGTAGCGCTCGACCCGCTCCCGCTGCGCCGCGTGGATGAGGGGGCCCATACCGGTCGTCTTCTCGGTGGGGTCGCCGACGACCACCCGGCCGAGGGCCTTCGTCATGCCCTCGACGACCTCGTCGTAGACGCCGCGCTGGGCCAGGATCCGAGTCGGCAGCGCACAGCCCTGGCCGGCGTGGATGGTGAACCCGAAGGCGGCCCCGAAGGCGAACTTCCCGATGTCGCTGCCCTCGAAGACGATGTTGGGCGACTTGCCGCCGAGCTCGAGCAGCACCTTCTTCAGGCCTTCGCCGGCCTGGCTCATGATCTCTTTGCCGACGAGGTCCGAGCCGGTGAACGAGATCATGTCCACGCCGGGGTGGGTGGTCAGGTGCCGGCTGGCGTCGACGTCACCGGTGACCACGTTGAGGACGCCCGGCGGTAGTCCGGCTTCGTCGGCGACCTCGCCGAGCACGAACGCCTCCAGGGGCGTGAACGGCGACGGCTTGAGCACGACGCTGTTGCCCATCGCCAGCGCGGGCACCACCTTCGAGAGGTTCAGGTAGAGGGGGAAGTTGAACGGGGTGATGGCCGCCACCACGCCCAGCGGCTCCTTGACGATCACGCCCTGGCCCAGGCCGCGGGCGCCGGCCTGCACGGGCAGCGGGTCCTGGAACGGGAAGCTGGCCGTCCGCTCGGCCATCCACTCGGCGTAGCGGAAGCCGGTGTCGAACTGCATCATCTCGGCGATCGGCCGGGCCGAGCCCGCCTCGGCGATGATCAGGTCGACCAGCTCCGGCCGCCGGTCGGCCACGACCTGGCAGAACCGCAGCAGGGCGTCGGACCGCTCCCGGGGGCTCATCCGGGCCCACGGGCCCTCGTCGAAGGCCAGCCGCGCCGCCGCCACGGCCCGATCCACGTCGGCGATCGACGCCTGGGGGACCTGTCCGATGGACTCCTCGGTCGCGGGGTTGATCACGTCGAGGGCCTCGTCGCCCTCGGACGCCACCCAGTTCCCGCCGACGTACAGCTCGTAGGTCCTCACCGTCGTATGCTCCTACAAAATTGACGTCGTGTCATAAACAGGGGGAACGTGGCCGACTTCGAGAGCGTCAACTGGTTCAAGGACCGGGATGTCTACGACGACCCGTACGCCTACTACGACTGGGTCCGCAGCCGGCACACGGTCTGGCAGGAGCCGCACTACGGCGTCTACTTCGTCACCGGCTACGAGGAGTCCATCGCCGTCTACAACGGCGCGGACCGGTTCTCGTCGTGCAACACCGTCGGCGGGCCGTTCGTGAAGTTCTCGGTGCCGCCGCCGGAGGGCGACGACATCACCGACCACATCGAGCGGTACCGGGACGAACTGCCCTTCTCCGACCAGCTGCCCAGCTTCGACCCGCCCCGCCACACCGACCACCGGTCGCTGATGATGCGGCTCATCACCCCGAAGCGGCTGAACGAGAACGAGGAGTTCATGTGGAGGCTGGCCGACCGTCAGCTCGACCCGATGCTGGCCGAGAGCGGCTCGTGCGAGTTCCTCCACGCCTACGCCGAGCCGTTCACGATGCTGGTCGTCGCCGACCTGGAGGGCGTGCCCGAGTCCGACCACGGCATGTTCCGGGACCGGCTGTCGACGCTGCCGGGCGCCGCCGGGGCGCAGCACAAGCCGCTCGAGTTCCTCTACGAGAAGTTCACCGAGTACATCGAGGACCGGCGGGCTGACCCCCGCGACGACGTGATGGGCGGCCTGGCCGCCGCCACGTTCCCCGACGGGTCCACCCCCGACGTGCACGACGTGGCCCTCATCGCCGCCAACCTCTTCGCCGGGGGCCAGGAGACCACCGTTCGGCTGCTGTCCTTCGCCATGCGCATGCTGGCCGAGCGACCCGACCTCCAGGAGCAGGTGCGCGCCGACCGCGCCCTGATCCCGAACTTCCTGGAGGAGACCCTGCGCCTGGAGAGCCCGCTGCGGGGCCAGTTCCGCATGGCCAAGGTCCGCACCGAGCTCGCCGGCGTCGAGATCCCGGCGGGGTCGACGCTGCTCCTCCTGCCCGGCGCCGCCAACCGGGACCCTCGGACGTTCGACGACCCGCACGAGTTCGACGTGCACCGTCCCAACGCCCGCCAGCACGTCGCCTTCGGCCACGGCATCCACACCTGCGCCGGCGCCCCGCTGGCCCGGGCCGAGGGAAAGGTCACGCTGAACCGGATCTTCGACCGCACCGCCGCCATCACCGTCGACGACGAGGTGCACGGTCCCGCCGGTGACCGGACCTGGGAGTACCTGCCCACGTTCTTCCTCCGGGGGCTGACCAACCTGCACCTGGCGCTCACCCCGGCCTGATGGCGTTCAACCCCTTCGACCCCGAGACGGCCCACGACGCCTGGCCCCTGATGGCCGAGATGCGGGCCCAGGGGCCGGTGGCCGACCTGGGCGACGGCATGGTCTACGTGACCCGCCACGCCGAGTGCCGTCGCCTGATGCGGGACGCCGATGGCTTCTCCAATGCCCAGGGGTTCAAGGCGCCCGGTGTCGTCGTGCCGATGGAGGACCGCACGCTGGGCGAGCTCGACCCGCCCAACCACTCGGCCGTTCGCCGGGTGATGGTCAGCGCCCTCACCCCCAAGGCCGTGCGCGGCGCCGAGCCGTACATCGAGTCGACCGCCCGTTCGCTGCTGGCGGCGCTCCCCGATGCGGGTGAGGCCGACCTCGTGCTCGCCTACACCGCCCCACTGCCGAACGCCTCGACCGTCCATCTGCTGGGTTTCCCCGAGGCGGACGCGCCCCAGGTCATGGCCTGGGCCAAGGACCTGATCGAGAGCGGCTTCCCCGGCACTCACCGCAACCGGGAGGGGGTGGAGGGCTTCGCCGAGGGCTTCCCCGACTTCGCCGGCTACATCGACGCCCGCATCGACGAGCGCCGAACCGAGCCCCGCGACGACGTCACGACGCGGCTGCTGGAGCTGGAGGTCGACGGCGAGCAGCTCACGCCCCGCCAGCTGCGGGCGATGGTGCGGAACCTGATCACCGGCGGCCTGACCACGACCAGCCAGCTCCTCGGCAACCTGCTCCACCAGATGTTCACGGTCCCGGGTCTGGAGGACCGCCTGCGGTCCGACCCCTCCGCCCTGCCCACCGCCATCGAGGAGAGCCTCCGCCTCGCCCCGCCGGTGATGTTCGTGCCCCGGGGCTGCCTGCGCGACACCGAGGTCGACGGCACAGTCCTCGAGGAGGGCCAGCGGGTCGTCATGGGCACCGCCTGTGCCAACCGCGACGAGGCCGTGTTCGACCACGGCGACGACTTCGACGTGGACCGGGCGAACGCCGGCGACCACCTGACGTTCGGCCACGGTCCCCACGTCTGCCCGGGCGCCCCCATGGCCCGCAACGTCGCCCGCATCGCCGTCACCGCGTTCCTGGAGCACTTCCCGCCCGGGACCGTCCGGCTGGTCGACGGCTTCGTGTTCGAGAACGTGCCTGCCTTCTTCGAGACCGGCCCCAAGGCGCTGACCGTCCGGATCGACCGCTGAGCCTCTACGAACGCGACGGTGACGGCTTCGTCGGCACCGCCGCCACGGGGAGTGCCTGGGACCGCGAGACGCAGAGTGGGGGTGCGGTGCTGGCCCTGCTCGGCCACGTGCTCGAGGACGTCCCGACCCTGGTGCCCATGAGCCTGACCCGGCTGACCGTCGACATCGTGCGGCCGGTGCCTGTGGGCCGGCATCTCGACGTCGTCACCGAGGTCCTGCGGGAGGGCAAGAAGATCCAACTGGTCGACCTGACGATGTCCGCGGGCGACACGGTGACGACCCGGGCCCGGGCGCTGCGGATCCGCGACCGTGACGTCACCGGCCTGCCCGGCCTCCCTCCCTCCACCTCCGCCGTGAACCCGGCGGCGACCCTGCCGCCGCCCGAGGCCATCCCCGCCGTCGACCCGTACCCGGGGGTCGCCGAGTTCCTCCGGCAGGGCGCCGAGATGCGTCGGAGCGAGGCGCCGATCGACGGCGTCAACGTGGTCTGGTGCCGCCTCCGGGTGCCGGTGGTCGACGACGAACCGGTCCGGGCCACGTCTCGGGCCGCCCTGCCGTTGGACATCGCCAACATGATCGGCGTCCACCTCGACCCCGCCCGGGCGACCTCCATCAACCCTGACGTCACCGGGCACCTGTGCCGGGTGCCGGTCGGGGAGTGGGTGGCCCTCACCGGCCACACCCACTACGACCACGCGGTCGCCCACGGCGTGTCCATGGCGGTGATGAGCGACGTGGAGGGCGTGTTCGGCACGACGTCGACGTCGCAGCTCCTCGACACCCGCTGAGCCGACCGTGATAGAACCAGGCTCTACTTCGGTCGGGCGCCTGGGGAGGTAGCCGTGGGGGAGCACCCGAAGCAGTCGACGGGGGGCACCGTTCTGGGACCAGCCGACGGTCACCCAGGACCCGATCCAGTACCCAGAACGATGGGCGCGCGCGGTCGGTTGGTCGTCGCGATCCTCGTCGTTGCGGTCCTGGCGCTGGGCTGCTCCGGCGACGACTCGTCAACCGGGTCGAACGTCTCGAACGGGTCGCAGGACGCGGCCGTCACCACCACGACGGCCGCGCCAGCCCGGACGGCGGTGGACGTCAGCCAGGCCGAGCTCGGACCCATCGACGAGGGCGCAGGCATCCCGCAGTCGACGGCCGAGGAGCTCCCCGAGGGCTACGTCGAGGTCGAGTACCTGCTGTCAGGGGTGGCGGGGACGTACTCAGGACCACCCAACCAGCCGGCGACCCCGACCGGCGACGAGCTGGGCTACACGACCCGGCTCCTGGTGCGGACGCCGGACGATCCGGCGGCGTTCAGTGGGCGGGTCGTCGTCGAGCCGTTCAACACCTCCGGCGGGGCCGACGCCGACGTCATCTGGCGGATGATCGGCCCGATGCTCGCCGAGTCCGGCGACGCGTGGGTCGGCGTGACGGTGCGGACGAACTCCGGGGTCCTCATGCAGGACTTCGACGCCGAGCGCTACGCCGACGTGGACGTCCCGGCGAACGACGTGGCCTGGGACATCCTCCGGCAGGTGGGCGGGCTGCTGAAGGAGGGGACCGAGCAGAGCCCGGTCGCCGGGTCGCCGATGGAGCACGTGTACATGGCGGGCTACTCCCAGAGCGGGCTCGACACCGCCAGCTTCCTCGGGGCGATCGCCAGCAGCACCCAGATGGAGGACGACACGCCGGTCTACGACGGCTTCCTCCCCGCGGCCCGCTCGGCCAGTCTCACGCCCCTGCAGTCGGGGACCGCGTTCGTCCCGACGTTCGTCTACGAGCCGATGGGTCCCGCTGACGTCCCGGTCGTCGACCTCGAGACCCAGAGCGACACGCAGGGCTTCGACGCCCCCGCCCTCCCGGGAGTTCGCTACACCAGCCCCGGCGGCGTCGAGGTCCGGCGCGACGACAGCGACGAGCCCGACAACCTCTACCGCCTGTACGAGGTCGCCGGCATGCCCCACGGGAGCGGGGGCGGCGGCGGGTGCGAGGGCCCGCCCTCAGAGTTCCCCAACCTGTACTTCGTCCGCGCCGCCGCCGAGCAGCTGTTCGCCTGGGCCGAGACGGGCGAGCCGGCGCCCGAGGCGGCCCGCCTCGAGATGGCGTCCAACCAGGGGGTGGTCTGGACGGCGGCGGTCGACGAGGTGGGCAACGCCGTCGGTGGCGTGCGGTCGCCGTTCGTGGACGTGCCGTTGGTCCGCTACGAGCCCCAGACCGATCCGGGGGCGCTGTGCAAGCTCCGTGGCCGCCAGGTCCCCCTCGACGCGGCGACGTTGGCGAGCCGCTACGACTCGCCCGACGACTACCTCGACCAGTTCGAAGCCAGCCTCGACGCCACGATCGAGGCCGGCTTCCTGCGCAGCGCCGATCGCGAGGACCTCTTGGCGCTCGCGAACGACGCTGCGGAGCAGGCGTTCGCTGCCTAGGCAGCCGCGGGTTGGAAGAGCTCGACGAAGTTCCCGGCCGGGTCGATCAGGAGCACCTGCTGGCCGCCGGGGCCGCTGACGATGTCGTTTCGGAAGCGCAGCCCGGCGTCCCGCAGGCGGGCCACCTCGGCTTCGATGTCGTCCACGATGAGGTGGATGCGGTTCCAGCCGCCGGCCGCCGGTGTCTCACCGTCGGCCATGGCCCGCCCCGCCGAGCTCTGCGGGCCGCTCAGGAGCAGCCGCAGGTTGCCCCGCAGGACGTCGGCGAAGGCCGGCGCGGCGCTCATGCGCACCTCGAAGCCGAGGTGCTCGGTGTAGAACGCGATCGCCGCCTCCACGTCGTCGACCAGGTAGCGGACGCTCACCAGCTCGTCGGTGTCGGTCATGGGTGTCCTCCTGTGGGTGTGGACAGAGCGGCGAGCAGGAACCCGATGCGGGTCTCCAGCTCGGCGGCCGTCTGCTGGAAGGCCGGGTAGCCGGCGGCCTCCCTGCTGGGATCGGGGATGCTCCAGTGGGTTGGCTCGGGGTCGCCGGGGAACTCCGGGCAGACCTCCCGCACCCGGTCGCAGAGGGTGACCACCCGGTCGAAGCTCTGGTCGACGAGCTCGTCGAGGTGCTTCGGGCGGTGACCGGTCAGGTCGATGCCGTGCCCCTCCCGCATGGCTCGGACCGCATCCGGGTGCAGCGCCTTCGGGTGGCTGCCGGCGCTGAAGGCCTCGACCGAGCCGCCGGAGCGGGCGCGGGCCAGGGCCTCGGCCATCTGCGAGCGGGCGCTGTTGCCCGTGCAGAGGAACAGCACCCGCGCCGTCACCCGGGGGAGCGGGGGAGGGGTGAGGCGGAGCCCGGGGTGCAGCCCCCCGCCACTGTCGGCCAGCAGCTCGCCGGCCCGGCTGAGGTCGACCGAGTAGTAGGTGTCGCGGCCGTCGGCCGTGCTGCGCCGGGTCGTGACCAGCTGGGCCTTGCGCAGCTTGGCCAGGTGGTACGAGACCAGGTTCTGGGGCTGGTCCGCCCGGGCGGTCAGCTCCCGCACGGTGCGGTCGCTGCGGGCCAGGTCCTGCAGCAGCTGCCACCGCAGCGGATGCCCCGCCAGCCGCAGGAACTCCGGCGGTGCCAGCGTGCTCATCGAGAGGAAACTACATCAAATCAAATTGATGGATCAACTTCGGAGCCGAGGGTCAGAGCGCGAGCCCTTGGAACAGCAGCCCCCACAGCCGGTCGGCGACCTGCTCGGTGTCCTCGATCGGCGGGGTTCCGGCGATTGCCGGCACGAACGCGTTGAACATGATCGCCTGGAGGATCACGCCGGCGACGTCGTCGTCGAGGTCGCGGCGGATCGCTCCGGCACGGGCCGGCCTCGTCGAGGAGCTCACGGAGCAGGACGACGAGCGGCCGGAACGCCTGCGACGCCTCGATCGGGTGGTAGATGAGCAGCTGTTGGGCGAACTGCGCCATCGCCCGGGACTGCAGGGGCCGGTCCGAGTACCGCGCGGTGCCCGACAGGCACACCCGGTGGTAGCGAACGACGAACCCCCGAAGTCGCTCGAGCGGGTCGTCGATGCCCTGGATCTCGGTCGCGACCTGGTCGGCAGCAGCCTGTACGGACTCGTCGAAGAGGGCGAGAAGGAGCTCGTGCTTCCCGGCGAAGTGCTGGTAGAAGCTCCGCAGCGACTGCCCCGAGCGCTCCACGACCATCTGGAGCGTGAAGTCCTCGCCGTCCGCCAAGAGCCCGCCGGCGGCCTCGAGGAACGCCTGGACCTTCATCTCGGCTCGCTCTCGTGCCGGGTCGACGGCACGAGAGACCGCCAGCTCGCGCCTCGACGGCTCGACGGTCACCTCATCGCTCACCTGGGCGAACGCTAGCCAGCTGCGCTGGGCGGCGGGAACGTGTCTCAAGATCATGCGATCCAGCATCCCGTTTGCAGAAAGGCTACTTTCGCGCCCGTAAACCTCATTCTCACACTCAGGGGGCAGCGTGAGCGGACGACGGATGCGTCGGTGGTTGGTGGTGATCGCGCTGGTGGCGGGCACCGCGGTCGGTTGCAGCGACGACGGCGGGAGCGGGTCGGAGGCGAGCGGGGGATCCGAGCCGCCCCCGGTCCCCGAGCTCGACGGCGAACCGATCCCGTTCGTGGTGACGACCGCGGTGGCGGGCACGGTCGCCCAGCCGGAGATCTTCGACGCCGCCGACGCCGCCGTGGCGGCGATCAACACCGATGGCGGGATCCCCGACCCGGCGGGCGGGCCCGGCCCGTCCCCTCGAGGTCGTGCGCTGCGAGGCCGGCGCCGGCGGCAACGAGGACCCCGATGCCGCCCTCAACTGCGCCCGGGACACCATCGACCAGGGCGTCATCGCCGTCGTGGGCCGCTACCTCTTCGGGGCCGACGGCACGCAGGCGTGGGCCGAGGCGGGCATCCCCATGATCGGGAGCTTGCCGAACGAGGTCGAAGACTTCACGAATGAGATGGTGTATCCCATCACCGGCGGGGCGCTGGCCGGTGCGCCGGGGGTGGGCATCGCCCTTCAGCAGGCGGGGGCGGAGACGATCGCCCTCATCACCGGTGACGTGGAGGCCGGCCGCCAGCTCCCGGGCCTGATCACCCCCGCGCTGGAGGACGAGGACGACCTCGTCCAGGAGTCCTACGTCTCCCTCGATCCGTCCGCCGACTACACGGCGCAGATCTCCCAGCTCGTGAGCGCCAACCCCGACGGGATCGCCGTCTTCGGTTCCACCGACATCAACGTCCGCGTCATCGCCGGGCTGCGGGGCGCGGGCTACACCGGCCTCATCGGCATGCCGGGCACCGGTCTCGGTCCCGAGGGCCTCGAGACGCTCGGTGACGCCGCCGAGGGCGCGCTCCTGGTGGAGCAGCTTCGACGCCCCGAACGGTGGTCAGAGCGAGGGCATCCAGCAGTTCAACGAGGAGATGGACACCTTCGCCCCCGACGCGCCCCGCACCGACCTCGCCATCAACGCCTGGGCCTCGGTGCACCTGTTCGCCGACGTCCTCGCCGGTCTCGACACCATCGACTCGGCCTCGGTGGTCGCCGCTCTCGACGGGCTCGAGGTCGACCTCGACGGCCTGGCCCCGCCGTTCACGATGAACGTGCCGAACAACCCGCTCGACCTGCCTCGGATCTTCACGGTCACGTTCCAGGTGCAGGAGGTGTCCGGCGGCGAGGTCGTCGCGTCCGGCGACGGGGAGTTCCTCGACGTGAACGACTTCGTGTCGGAGTGAGCTCCTGAGCGAGCTCCTCCGCTTCGTCCTCCTCGGGCTGGGCGTCGGCGCGGTCTACGCGCTGACCGCCCAGGGCCTGGTTCTCATCTACCGCGGTTCGGGGGTCGTCAACTTCGCCCAGGGCGCCTTCGCCATGATCGGCGCCTTCCTCTACTACCGGGCCACCGGTGACCGGGGCTGGTCGCCCGAGGCCGCCTGGGTCCTCGCCATCGCCGTCCCCGCCGCGCTCGGGTGTCCTCGTCCACCTCCTCGTAATGGCCCGCCTTCGGCAGGCCTCGTCCCTGGTGCGGGTCGTGGCGACGTTGGCGCTGTTCTTCCTGGCCCTCGCCGTGGCCAACGAGGTCTGGGGCGACCAGGGGACCCCGGTGCGTTCCCCGCTCCCCGACACCCCTCGCGACCTCTTCGGGACCGGGAGCACCGTGAGCGAGGACCGGCTCTGGCTCATCGCTCATCGCCATCGTGGTCACCGCCGTCCTCGCCGCCGTGTTCCGCTGGACGAGGTTCGGCCACGCCACCGATGCGTCGGCGGAGAACCCGATCGCCGCCGCTGCGCTCGGGTACTCCCCGGACCGCATCGCCATGGTCAACTGGGCGGCGGGCGGGGCGCTGGCCGCCGTCGCCGGGGTGCTCATCGCCCCGATCCTGTTCCTCAACGTCGCCGCCCTCGCCTTCACCGTGCTCCGGGGCTTGGCGGCGGCGCTGCTCGGTTCGTTCCGCTCGTTCTGGTGGACCCTCGCCGGCGCCTTCGGGATCGGCGTGGTCGAGTCGACCCTGACCCGCTACATCGAGGACAAGGGCGTGTTCGGCCCCGTGGTCGGCGCCCGACGGCCTCCTGTTCGGGAAGTTCACCGCTGTCTCGGTCTCGCGGTCGGCCGCCTTCCTCGTCATCGTCCTCGTCATGGTCGTGGGCGGTCGGTCCCTGCCCCTGCGCAGCACGCTGCTCGACCGGTTGCCGGCCGTCGGCAGCGGTCGCATCTCGATCCCCGGCCTGGTCCTCGCCGTCGGTGCCACGGGCACGATCCTCTTCACCGCACCGGACGACTGGGCGCTGGCGCTGACGATCACCATGGCGACGGCCATCGTCTGCCTCTCGCTCGTCGTCGTCACCGGGTTCGTGGGTCAGCTGTCCCTCGCCCAGATGGCCCTCGCCGGGTTCGGGGCCTGGGCCGCCGGGCGGCTGGCGACCACCTACGACTGGCCCTTCGTCCTGGCCGTGCTCGCCGGGGCCGCCGCCGCCGTGCCCCTCGGTGCCCTCGTCGCCCTTCCGGCACTGCGCACCCGTGGCATCAACCTTGCCGTCCTGACCTTCGGGCTCTCGGTCCTGGTGAGCGAGATGGTGCTCGGCAACGCCGCGCTGACCGGCGGCTTCGACGGCACCCGTCCCGACCCCCCGGAGGTGTTCGGCGTACCGGTCGACGCCCTTCGCCATCCCGGCCGCTACGGGCTGGTCGTACTCGTCGCCCTGACCGTCGCCGCCGTCATCGTGGCCAACCTCCGCCGCGGCCGAGCCGGGTTGCGCCTCCTCGCCGTGCGGGGCAACGAGCGGGCCGCCGCCTCCCTCGGCGTGAGCGTCCAAGGGGCAAAGCTCTACGGCTTCGCGCTGGCGGCCGGCATCGCCGGGCTCGGCGGGGTCCTCCTCGCCTTCCGGTCGGTCACGGTCAGCTACCTCCCCTTCACGAGCTTCGCCTCGATCCAGGTGCTGGTCATCTCGGTGATCGGCGGGCATCGGGTACGTGACCGGCGCCCTGATCGCGGGAACGTTCGCCGCTCGGGGGCCTCGGCGGTCGCGTCACCGAGTCCCTCGGCTTCGCCGCCAACGCACTCGAGCTGTTCTCGGGTCTGCTGCTCGTCGTGATCCTGTTCGCCAACCCCAACGGGATCGCCGACTCGAACGTCCGCACGGTGCGCCGGTTCCGCCGCCGCCGCCCGACCCGTCCCGCCGAACCGCTGCCGACCGGCGAGATCGACCTCGAAGGGACCACGCTCGAGGTGCGAGACCTCACGGTGCGCTTCGGTGGCGTGGTGGCCCTCGACGACGTGACCCTCGACGTGCGACCGGGCGAGGTCCTGGGCCTGATCGGGCCCAACGGCGCGGGCAAGACCACCTTCATCGACGCCGTCGCCGGCTTCGTCGACGTCGAGCCCGGTGGTTCGGTCGCCCTCGACGGCGAGCCGGTCGACCGGTGGTCGGCGACGCGACGGGCTCGGGCGGGCCTCGGTCGATCGTTCCAGTCGCTGGAGCTGTTCGAGGACGTGACCGTCCGCGAGAACCTGCTCGTCGCCTGCGACCCCCAGGATCCGGGTCGGTACGGCGTCGACCTCGTCCACCCCGGCCGGCCGTCGCTCTCTCCCGTGGCCGCCGCCGCCGTGCGGGAGTTCGGCCTGGAGTCCGACCTCGACGCCATGCCGGACTCCCTGCCCCACGGTCGGCGGCGGCTGGTGGCCATCGCCCGGGCCGTGGCGGCGTCGCCCTCGGTGCTGCTCCTCGACGAGCCCGCCGCCGGGCTCACGGGGATCGAGACCGAGGAGCTCGGTCGGCTCGTGCGCTGGTTGGCCCACGACGTCGGCCTCGCCGTCCTGATGATCGAGCACGACGTCGGCCTCGTGCTGTCCGTGTGCGACCGAGTCGCCGTCCTGGACTTCGGCCGGATCATCGCCCTCGGACCGCCGGCGGCGATCGCCGAGGACCCGGCGGTCGTGGCCGCGTACCTCGGGGCGCCGGCCTGATGCTGGACGTCCACGAGCTGACCGTCGGCTACGACGACGTCCCCGTCGTCCACGGCGTCGACCTGCGCGTCGGCGCCGGTGAGGTCGTCGCACTGCTGGGCCCCAACGGGGCGGGCAAGACGACGACGCTGCTGGCCCTCGGCGGGGTCCTCCCGTCGAGCGGCGAGGTGCGCTTCGACGATCGCCCCCTGACGGGACCGCTGCACCGGCGGGCCCGGCGGGGGGTCGGCCTGATCACCGAGGAGCGCGCCGTCTTCCGCCAGCTGTCGACCCAGACCAACCTGGCCCTCGGCGCGGGCGGCGTGGACGGCGCCCTGGAGGTCTTCCCCGAGCTCGAACGCCTGCTCGACCGCAAGGCGGGGCTGCTGTCGGGCGGTGAGCAACAGATGGTGGTCCTCGCCCGCGCCCTCGCAGCCCGTCCCCGCCTGCTGCTCGTGGACGAGCTCTCCCTCGGCCTCGCGCCGATGATGGTCACCCGGCTCCTGACCGCGGTGCGGGAGGCGGCCGCCGACGGGATGAGCGTGCTCCTCGTGGAGCAGCACGCCCGCCAGGCGCTCGAGGTCGCCGCCCGCGCCTACGTGCTGCTGCGGGGAGCGATCGTGCTCGAGGGGACGGGGGCGGACCTGCTGGCGAGGCTGCCGGAGATCGAGCGGACGTACCTCGGTGGACTGGAGGTGGGGCGATGACGCTCCTCGTCGTGGCGGCGGTGGTGGTCGTCCTCGTGGTCGGGCTCGTGCTGGTCATCCCGCGGCTCGTGCGCGGCGGCGACGTGCGGCGGTCCGGCCCTCCCTCGGGCCTCGGCGACCCGGTCCCGGGTGGACGCGAGACGACGGTCACGGCCGACGACGGGGCCGAGCTGCACGTCGTGGCGTGGGGTGCGGGGCCACCGATCGTGCTGGTCCACGGGCTGGCGCTGGACCACCGATCGTGGCACCACCAGTACGGCGACCTCGCCGACCGGTTCCGGCTCGTCGGCATCGACCTCCGCGGCCACGGCCGCTCGACGCTCGGGTCCGCGCCGATCGGGCCTCATCGGTTCGCCGCCGACCTCGCCGCCGTCTTCGAGGAGCTCGACCTGCGGGGCGCCGTCCTCGTCGGGCACTCGCTCGGCGGGACGGTCGTCGGCCAGCTCTGCGCCGACCGTCCCGACCTCGTCCACGAGCGCGTCGCCGGACTGGTCTTCGTCGGCAGCTTCGCGTCGGCCATCGCCGGCGAGGGCCGGTTCCGCGAGCGGTTCAGCCCGACGATGATCCGGATGGCCGCCCGGTTCCAGACCAAGAGCGAGCCCCGGGGGACGGCGTCGACGGGCGCCCTCGCCTACGCGATGGCGCGGTCCCCCTTCGGGCCGCACCCGCAACCGGAACAGGTGCGCTTCACCCTCGACATGGGTGCCGCCTGTGCGCCGGCGGTGATGGGCGCGGCGACCGTCGGGAACCTCGACTACGACGTCCGCGAGGCCTTGGCGCAGATCGACCGGCCCGCCCTCGTCGTCCGGGGTGCGCACGACACGCTGGCCACCGACCGCTCGGCGGCGCAGCTGGAGGCGGCCCTGGGCGACGCCGAGATGGTGGTCGTCGACGGCTGCGGCCACCTGCCGATGCTCGAGGACCGGGCCCGCTTCGGCGAGGTCCTGGCAGGGTTTGCGGAACGGGTGACGACCTCGTCCTGACGTCGCCGCGTCAACCGTTGGGGTGGACGACGATGCGCGGTGGCCCCTCGGCCCGCCGGGTCAGATCCAGTGCCTCGGGCACCTCGTCGAGGCCGATGACCCGTCCCACGCTGGGCAGCGGGTCGAGCCGGCCCTCGCACACAGCCTCGAACGTTCCGTACCAGTCCTCGGGGTGGGGGCCGCCGCCGAACTGGATGGTGACGCCCTTGTGGGTGGCGGCCGTGCAGCTGAGCGTGTCGCCCGTGTACCAGCCGCCGGCGGCGTGGATGCGGGTCCACATGTCGCAGTCCTCGACCAGCTGGTCGATCAAGCCCGGGGCGCCGACGCATTCGAAGACGGCGGCGGGGGCGGTGGCGCCCCGCTCGAAGGCCAGCTCCCGCCAGACTTCGAAGGGGGAGCGCTCGGCGGGGTCGACGGTGACGTGGGCACCGAAGGTCGTCGCCAGCTCTCGGCGCTCGGGCTTGAAGTCCGAGACGATGATCGGGTCGATGGACCGCTTGCGGAGAGCGGCGACGGCCGAGAGCCCGATGGCCCCGGCGCCGATCACGATGGGGATCTCGCCCGGCTCGATGCGGGAGCTGCGGACGTAGAACTCGCCGACGGCGAAGGCGTCGACGAGGGCCACGGCGTCGGCGTCCACGCCGTCGGGCACGGCCCGGGACATGGCCTCGGAGACGAGGAGGAGCTCGCCGAAGCTGCCCGGGGCCTCCGGGTGCTGGCCGATGACCTTCGTGCCCCCGAGGCCGCCGTCCACGAGCAGGATCGGGATCGAGGTCACCCGCGTGCCGACCGGGAGCTGGTCGGTGCAGTCGGGACCGTGGGCCACCACCTCGCCCACGAACTCGTGGCCGAGGACGATGTCGCGGTCGGGGTCGTAGACCATGCCCGCCGGCCCGCCCTCGGGGACGGCGTCGTGGTGGTCCATGAAGTGGACGTCCGACGCGCAGATGGCCGTGCTCACCGTCCTGATGAGCAGCTCGCCCGGACCCGGTACGGGGTCGGGTGTCTCCCGCACCTCGAGCTTCCCCTCCCGGAGGACGACGGCCCGCATCAGAGGCCGACCCCCTCGCCCACGCCCTCGATGAGGACCTGGGTGAACCGGCGCCTGGCGATCCGCCACCCGTCGTCGGTGCGGACGAGGTCGTCGTCGTAGAAGCCCGTGGCCCGAACGCCGTTCCGGTTGTCGCCCACCAGCACGAGCGCCTCGACGTAGGACCGAGCGGACGCACGGTCGTCGTCCACCGGCGTGACGGCCACGTTCGTGATGCGGTGCATCGTGTGACCGCAGGGTTCGTGGACGGTGGTCATGAACTCGGTGATCTCGTCGACGCCGTGCCAGTGTCCGATGTCGCCGTAGTCGGCGTCGACGTCGGGAGTGAAGCAGGTGCGGAAGAGCTCCCAGTCCCGGCGGTCGATGCCCGTCGCATACCGCACGATGACCTCGGCGACGTCGTCCCTGATCTCCGGCATCTGCCAATCCTGGCCCATGCCCACGGTCGTAGTCGTCAAGCCGACGTCTGACCACGACGCCACCTACCTTGTGGAGATCGAAGGCGACCCCGACATCCACCTGCGCCTGTCGACGGGCGACGCCGAGGGCCATGGCGCGGGTGAGAGTGCCATGACCGCCACCGCCATGCGGGTCGTCAACGCCGTCCCCTTCGTCGTCGACGCCCCGGCCGGGCTCCTCAGCTCGCTCGACCTTCCGCTCACGGTGCCGCACCACGCCTAGGCCTGACGCCGCGTCACCTACTGAGGCGGTGTGACAGCCATGGGTTCGAGGACGATCACGGGCGTCTCTGTCGACCGCCGGCTGGCGTAGCCGTCGAGCTTCGGTTCGACCGCGGCCCAGCGCTGCCACAGGCGTTCCCGCTCCGGCCCCTCTATCAGGACGGCCCGCACCGGACGGGGTTCCTGGTCCGTCAGGCGCACGACGGCATCCGGGTGCCCCTCGAGGTTGAGCCACCACGCGGGATGGCCCTCGTCCCAGCCGTTCATGGCCAGCAGGACGAGGTTCGGACCGTCCTCGACGTAGCCGACGATGACACGGCGTTCCTGCCCGGACTTCCGGCCGACGGTGGTGAGGAGGAGTGCGCCCCAGCCGCGCTTGTTCGCGGTGGACCACAGGAAGCGACCGCCGCTGAGCCGGTAGAGGGCTCGATGGACGCGCCACGCCACGTGCACGAACCACGGTGGTGGGTGCTTCGGCGGTGAGGTGGACTCGGTGGCCATGGCGGCACCCTACGAGCCACGTCTTCGCGTGAGGCCGAGCTAGGTCGGGCCCGGGCGATGAAGTCGTCAAGGCGGGTTGTTGACGGCTTGGCTGCAGGACAGCAGGATGCAGACGCTGGGCGAGAGCCCGAGAGCTGGGGATTCCAGATCCCCGCCGGCACTCGAAGCATGCGCTTCCGAAGGCCTCCCTGACGGGGGCCAATCCCGTTCCACGGAGATGGAGGCGACATGCCCCTGCTCATCAGACCCCACGCCCGTCCCGGCGGCGCCGGCGAAGCCGTCCAGCTGGTGAAGGACGTGTCGTGATGGCCGTCTGCAACTGGTGTGACCGAGAGATGACCACCGCCGACACCTGCAATGTCGAAGTCATGCACCGGAGCGGTGAGCCCGTGGCGATGATCCCGTTGCGGAGGGCGAGCCGGCGCGCCGGTGGGCGGCGCTGCGGTGACTGTGGCGTGAAGCCGGGAGGGTTCCACCACCTGGGCTGTGACCTGCAGCGATGCCCTGTGTGCCGTGGTCAGATGCTCTCCTGTGGTTGTCGCTTCGACGAAGACGGACCCGACGAGGACGAGCTGGGGGACATCTTCATCGACGCCAACGGCTGCCCGAGCGAGGTCACCTCGGTCGGAGGCCAAACCGTCGTGGTCCACTACGACGACCTCCCCGAGAAGGACCTGACGATCCACCGCGGTATTCCGTGCACGACCGCGCTTCGCACCGTGATCGACGTCGCGCCTGACGTCGACCCCGACCACCTCGTTCGGATCGTGGAGGACTGCCTGGCTCGAGAGCTGTTCACGGTTGCGGAGGCGTGGGCGAGGATCGCCGAGCCCGACATGGCCCAGCGGCCCGGTGCCCTGCTGCTTCGCGACGTCCTCCCACCGCCGGCTCCTGAGCCCTGAGCGGTTTTGACACCGTGTCATTTCCTGCCTAGCGTCACTCCCCTCCGACGAGAGGGAGTTTGATGGAGCACCGGCCGTTCGGTCAGACGGGACTGGACGTCTCCGTCATCGGCTTCGGCTGCTGGGAGGTCGGCGGCGGCTACGGGAGCATCGAGGTCCAGGACTTCGACGAGGCCGTCGGACGGGCCCTGGACCTGGGCATCAACTGCTTCGACACCGCCGAGGGCTACGGCATGGGCGCCTCCGAGGAGGCGCTGGGCAAGGCGCTCGGTGCCCGGCGGGACGAGGCCGTCGTCGTCTCCAAGTTCGGCATGAACTACCGGGACAAGCCCAACTTCCGGGACTCCAGCCGCGAGCGCGTCATGGACACCATCGACCAGTCGCTCAAGCGCCTCGGCACCGACTGGATCGACGTCTACATGATCCACTGGCCCGACCGGGAGGTGCCCTTCGAGGAGACCATGGGCGCCCTCGGCGAGCTGGTCCAGGACGGCAAGATCCGCCACATCGGGCTCTCCAACTTCAAGCCCGAGGAGATCGAGGCGTGCATGGCGGTCGGCAAGGTCGACGTCGTGCAGTACGGGTACCACCTGTTCGACCGGCGCATGCAGCGCGAGATCTGGCCGCTCTGCCAGGAGCACGGCATCGGCGTGATGGCCTACGGCTCGCTGGCGTTCGGCCTGCTGACCGGGACCTTCACCGAAGAGACCAGCTTCGGCAAGGACGACTGGCGCTCACGGGCCGGGGGGAGCATGGCCGGGATGCGCCTCTTCGACGCTCTGTTCGGCGAGGAGAAGTTCCCCCGCAACCTGGCCGTGGTCGAGGAGCTGAAGGGTTTCGCGGCCGACCACGGGCGGACCCTGCCGCAGCTGGCCCTGCGCTGGGCCACGACGCACCCGGCGGTGAGCACGGCGCTGGTCGGCCTGCGCAACACGGCCGAGTTGGAGGACAACGTCGGCGCCATCGGCTGGGAGCTCTCCGCCGAGGACCTGGCCGACATCGACGCCATCTTCGAGCGGCACGGGGTGGACCCGATCCCCGACTACTGGATCGAGGACGCCTAAGTGCCCGAGCTCGACGGCAAGGTCGCCATCGTCACCGGGGGCGCCAGCGGCATCGGCCGGGCCACGGCCGAGCGCTTCGTGGCCGAGGGGGCCAAGGTCGTCATCGCCGATGTCGACGCCGAGAAGGGCGTGCAGGCGGCGGCCGAGCTGGGCGACGCCGCCGCCTTCCAGCCGACCGACGTGAGCGACGCCGACCAGGTCCAGGCGCTCGTCGACTCGACCGTCGAGCGCTTCGGCGGCCTCCACATCATGTTCAACAACGCCGGCGTGGGTTCGCCGATGACCCCGTTCCTCCGACGACGACCTCACCGGCTTCCGCCGGGAGATGGACATCAACGTCTACGGGACGATGGTCGGCAGCCAACGGGCGGCCCGCCACATGAAGGAGCACGGCGGCGGGGTGATCATCAACAACTCCTCGATCGCCGGCATCGACGCCAGCCCCGGCCTCGTGATCTACCAGGCCGCCAAAGCGGCCGTCATCCAGTTCACCCGGGCGATCGCCACCGACCTCGGCCGCTACGGCATCCGCGTCAACTGCGTCGCCCCCGGCCACGTCGTGACGGCGATGACGACCTACGACATCGACTCGATCGTGCGGTACACGCAACCGCTGCAGCGCAAGGGCTCGCCCGAGGAGGCGGCCAACGCCGTCGTCTTCCTGGCCAGCGACAAGGCGGCCCACATCACCGGGGTCGATCCTGCCGGTCGACGGTGGCTCCACCGCGGGGTCACCACCCGACCTGAACAAGCTCCTCTTCTCGGCCACGAAGCCCGATGCCTGAGATCGCCATCCGCGGCGGCACCGTCGTCGACGGCACGGGGGCCGACGGCTCCCGGGCCGACGTCGGCATCGACAACGGCCGCATCGTCGAGATCGGGCCCAAGGTCGAAGGCGAACAGGAGCTGGACGCCTCCGACTGCGTGGTCGCCCCCGGCTTCATCGACATCCACACGCACTACGACGCTCAGGTCTTCTGGGACCCGGCGCTGCGGCCCAGCTCGTACCACGGGGTCACCACGGTCATCGCCGGCAACTGCGGCTTCGCCATCGCCCCGACCCGTCCCGAGCACCGGGAGACGATCGCCCGCACCCTCGAGAACGTCGAGGACATGGACGTCGACACCCTCGCCGAGGGCATCGTCTGGGACTTCGAGACCTTCCCCGAGTACCTCGACACGGTTGCCCGTCGGGGCACGCTGCTGAACTTCACCGCCTACGTGGGGCACTCGGCGCTGCGCCTCTACGTGATGGGCGACGCCGCCTACGAACGGGCGGCCACCCCCGACGAGATCGGGCGCATGGCCGAGTTGGTGAAGGAGGGCATCGCCGCCGGCGGCGCGGGCTTCTCCACCAGCTTCTCCTTCGCCCACCGGGGCGTCGACGGCAAGCCGGTGCCCAGCCGCTTCGCCGAGGACGACGAGGTCGAGGCCCTCTTCCGGGCCGCCGGCGAGGCGGGCAAGGGCGTCGTGCTCATCACCCCGGGCAAGCAGTGCGACTACCCGGACGTCTACGAGTGGCAGCCGAAGATCGGCCGCCCGTTCACCTATCCCCTGTTCGCGAGGCCGGACAACGGGCACGGCCCGACGCTGGCCCTCCACCGGGAGGGTGTCGGCCGGGGTGCGGCGGTGTGGCCGCAGGTGACCCCCCGCCCGCTCACCATGCAGTTCACGATGGCCGACGCCTACAACCTGAACGTGGGCACGGTCTTCGGCCAGCTGCTGGAGCGGTCCCGGGAGGAGCGCCTGGCCGCCTACGCCGACCCCGAATGGCGTCGGGCTGCGGCCGATGACCTCGAGAAGGCCAAGATGAAGCCCCGCTGGGAGACCTTCGAGGTGTCCGAGTCGTCCCGGTTCCCCGAGCTGCAGGGCCGACGGGTCAGCGATCTGGCGGCCGAGCAGGGCGTCACCCCCCTCGACGTCATGTGCGAGCTCGCCCTCACCGAGGACCTGGAGACCCGGTTCCGGGCCTACATCGCCAACGACGACACCGGTGCGGTGGCGGACCTCCTGACGAGCGAGTCCGTCGCCCTTGGCCTCTCCGACGCCGGGCGCACACGTCGACCAGCTCTGCGACGCCCCCCTGTTCACCGACCTGCTGCAGAAGTGGGTGCGGGAGCAGGGCGTCCTGAGCGTGGAGCAGGCCGTCCACAAGATGACCGGCGAGCCGGCGTCCATGTTCGGTGTGGTGGACCGCGGCGTCCTGAGGCAGGGGGCCTGGGCCGACGTGTGCGTCTTCGATCCCGAGACCGTGAGCCCGGGCCCGGTCCAGCGGGTGCGGGACTTCCCGGCCGACGCCGATCGCCTGACCGCCGAGGACCCGACGGGGGTGCGCCACGTCCTGGTCAACGGCACCGCCATCCGCCAGGACGGCGCCCAGGTCGAGGGCTCCGACCTCCGTCCGGGGGTGCGGCCGGAGCTGGGGTAGCGGTCAGCGGGACGGCGGCGGGGCCGTGCCGATCCCGCGCTCGAGCACCTCGAGGCCTTCGTCGATCAACGCCACGATGTCTCCTCCCTGGAGGAACCACCGGGTCTGTGCGGCTTGGATCACGCCACCGACGGCCGCCGCCAGCACGATGGGTTCGTAGCTGTCGGGATCGGTGCCGAGGCGTTCGGCGAAGAACGCGGCCATCAGCGGCTGCGTCTTCAGCTGGATGCCGCCGAGCACGCTCTGCACGAGGTGCGGTGTGGCCGAGATGACGGAGATCCACCGCCGGAGCAGGTCGGGGTCCTCGGCGGAGACCACGGCGTCGAGCGCGAGCCGCATCGAGCGCAGCGGCGCTTCGTCCTCCGGGCGCGCCGCGAGCGCGACACGGAGGGCCTCGCAGCGTCGGTCGAGCTGGACCTGGAAGACGGCCTCCTTCGCGGTGAAGTAGCGGTAGAAGGTGCGCACCGAGATGCGTGCTGTGGACGCGATCTCCTCGACGGTCACCTCGTCGAAACCCCGTGCGGCGAAGAGCTCGAGGGCGACCGCCTCCAACTCGGTGGTCATCAGCTGCGAACGCCGGGCCCGCAGTTCCACCGCCAACGTCTCGGTCATGACACCTCCCGTCCTGCCTCGTCCTCCGGGCGTTTGACCTGGTCCAGGATGACCGCTTACGGTCCGCCGTGCCAATAGTGGCACGACGTGCCATCACGAGGGGGGACCATGATCGGCAACCGGGTGCGGGTCCGGGCGATTTCGCTCGTCGTTGCGGTGGGGATGGCGCTGGCGTCGTGCTCGTCGGACGACATCTCGGGCGACGACACGGCAGCCAGCGAGGAATCGGCGGCGACGACCACGACCACGACGGCGGCGCCGGTGGAGCAGCGGGGCGAGGGCGTCACCCAGCCCGAGGTCACCGGTCCGGTCGAAGGCGGACAGGGGCCGTTCCTGGCGACCGAGGTGATCGAGGGGACCGGTTACGTCGAGGACGAGTTCTTCTTCGAGGGCGAGGCCACGGCCTACGAGGCCGACGGCCCGTTGGGCGCTGACGGCCAGTGGTCGGTGACGCCGGGCGACTCCGCGTCCTACCGGACCCGGATGCTGGTCCGCTACCCGGAGGACCCCGAGACCTTCGACGGCACGGTGTTCGTCGAGTGGTTCAACGTCACGGGCGGGATCGACGTCGACGTCGCCTTCGGCCTGGGCTACCCGGCGATCATCGACGCCGGTTCCGCCTACGTCGGCATCTCCGCCCAGGAGGTCGGCGTGGAGGGCGGTGGGCCCGCCATCGAGATCGAGGGCGTCGACCAGGTCCCGGCGCTCAAGCAGTACGACCCCGAGCGCTACAGCAGCCTCGACCACCCCGGTGACGAGTACTCCTACGACATCTTCTCCCAGGCCGCCCAGGCGCTGCGCCGACCCGGCGAGCTGAACGTGCTCGGCGGGCTCGTGCCCGAGACACTCATCGCCTTCGGCGAGTCCCAGTCGGCCGGTCGGCTGATCACCTACGTGGACGGCGTGCACCCCGTCGCCGACATCTTCGACGGGTTCCTCATCCACGGCCGGGCCGATGCCGCGTCGTCGCTCAACGACGAGGCCACGCCCGAGACGCCCACCCTCATCCGGGACGACCTGACCGACCCCGTGTTCCAGTTCGAGGCCGAGACCGATGTCGGGCGTGGGTTCTTCGCCGCCCGCCAGCCCGACACCGACACGCTGCGGACCTGGGAGGTGGCCGGCACCGCCCATGCCGACCAGTCGATCCTGGACTACACCGCCGGCCTGGCCGAGGAGTTCGACCTCGACCTGAGCGACCAGTGCCCCGCGATCAACGACGGCCCCCAGGCCGACGTGCTGCGGGCCGCCTTCGACGCCCTCCGCACCTGGATCGTCGACGGCGAGCCGGCGCCAACTGCCGAGCCGATCCAAGACGACGGCGGAGTGATCGCCCGCGACGAGCTGGGCATCGCCCTGGGCGGGATCCGCACCCCGCCAGTGGATGCGCCGACCGTCCGCCTGAGCGGCGATCCGGTGCCCGGGACGAGCGTGCTCTGCTCCCTCTTCGGGGACATGGAGGACCTGACCCCGGCGCAGATCGCTGAGCTCTACCCGACCCACGAGGACTACGTGGCGGCGGTCACCGAGTCCGCCGACGACGCCGTGGCCGACGGCTTCCTCCGCCAGGCCGAAGCCGACGCCTTCATCGTCACCGCCGAGGACGCCCCCGTCCCGAGCTGACCGTGGCCGCCGAAGCGGGAGGTCCTGAGGGCGGCCAGCGAGGGTAGGAGCCACCGATACTACTCTGCGAGGCGGGGGGGCCTGACCGTGGGAACAAGATGGCGGAGGATGCGAACGATGGCGGGCGTCGCGGCCGGCCTCCTGCTTGGGTCGTGCCTGGTCACGTCGGTGACGGGGGGAGCCCATGCCGCGCGGCGGTTGACGCCCACGCCGGATCCACAGCTCAACCTCGACCGCCTGATCGAGACCTCACCCTTCACGAGCTCGGCGACCCGGGTGTTCGACAACGAGGGCAGCGCCTTCGTGCCCGCCGACGATGCACTGTGGATGGCCGACGACCAGGGCGACGCGCTGCTGGAGGTCGATCGGACGACCGGTCAGCTCCGACGGAGGATCCCACAGTCGGTCTTCGTGAACGCCCCACGGTTCGGCACCGGAGCCAGCGCGGGCCCCTTGCGCAATGAGGACCTCGAGGCGCTCGCCTACGACGCGGACGCTGATGTGCTCTACGCGTTCTCGGGGAGCACCCCGTCCGCCGCAGGCGCCTCGGAGCCGACCGTCTACCGCCTGGCGCGGGGCGCCGATGACCGGTTGCACGTCGCCTCCTGGCGGGCACTGACGATGGAGTCCGCCGCAGCCGGGTGGCGGATGGCGGATGGCCAGACCTACGTCGGCAACCGCTCGACCATCCGCACCTACGACTACACCACGAACACGTTCGGCGCCCCGATCTCGATCCCGGGACTCGCCCGGATCCTCGGCCTGGACTTCGACGACGTGACCGGTGACCTGCTGGCGGTCACCAACCGGGAACGCCTCTTCCGGGCTTCGATGACCACCCACACCCTGTTGGATGGGTGGAACGGCATCGACCTCACCAGCTTGGGCCTCCTCGACACCCGTGCCGTCGAGGTCATCGGCGAGCAGGTGCTCGTCACCGACGGCTTCGACACACGACCGAACTCGGATCCGAGGCAGCACGCGGTCTTCGTGCTCGACGTCACCACGGACACCACCGACCCCGTCGTCTCGATCGTCGTGCCGGCAGATGGGAAGGCGTACCCGCGGAACCGGGTCGTGAACGCCGACTTCACGTGCGCAGACACGCCGGGCGGCACGGGTGTCGCATCCTGCGAGGGCACGGTCGCCGACGGACAGGCCATCGAGACCGCCAGCCTGGGTCCGCAGACCTTCACGGTGACCGCGACCGACAACGCGGGGAACACGACCGAGGTCACCAACGACTACACGGTGGCCAACGGCCGTCCCGACGGCCGGATCCGGCGGGGCAACGGCGCCGTGGTGGGCAACAACACCTACAACACATCGGGCGTCGGACAGACCCGCACCGGCTCGGCGCTTCGGGGGCGGAGCGTCACCTACTACGTGTCGGTCCAGAACGACGCCCCGTTCGCGGAGCGACTCCGCGTGCGGGGCCAGGCCGCGACCGCCCGGTTCGCGGTCCAGTACCGAGATCCCGCCAACGTGAAGATCACCAGTCAGGTGGTCGCCGGCACCTACCGGACGCCGATTCTCGCCCCCGGCGCGGTCCACCGCATCCGGGCCATCGTGACGGTCAGACTCTCGGCGCCCCGCAACGCCTCGTTGGCCCGCACCGTGACGTCGATCTCCGACACCCACCCCACCATCAAGGACACGGTCAGGTTCGTGACCAATCGGGCCTGACCTGCGAGGTCATCACGGGCTGGTTGCGAAGAACGTCCGGATGTCGTCGACGAACAGCGCGGGCTGCTCCATCGCGGCGAAGTGGCCGCCTCGGGGCATCTCGGCCCAGTGGGTGACGTCGTACTTCGCTTCGACCCAGGGCCTCGGGAAGCGGATCGGCTCCTTGGGGAAACGGGCGATGCCGGTGGGGACCGAGATGTGCTTCGGCGCACGCTCGGCGGAGTGGAGGTTCTCCCAGTAGAGGCGGGTCGATGACGTGATCGTGCCGGTCAGCCAGTAGAGCATCACGTTGGTGATGAGCTGGTCCCGGGTGAAGGCGTTCTCGGGGTCGCCGTCGCAGTCGCTCCAGGCTCGGAACTTCTCGACGATCCAGCACAGCAGGCCGGCGGGGGAGTCGTTCAGGCCGGCACCCAACGTCTGCGGCTTGGTGCCCTGGAGCAGGGAGTAGGCGGACTCCTCCTTGCCGAAGGAAGCCATGGCCGCGAGGTCGGCCTGGTCCGCCTCGCTGAGCGCGACGTCTTCCTTGGGGCGGTTGGCGATCGCCATGTTGAGGTGGAGGGCGACGCAGTGTTCCTCGTCGAGGGCGGCCATCCGCTCCGCTACTTGGGCGCCCCAGTCGCCGCCCTGTACGCCGTAGCGGTCGTAGCCGAGGTCGGCCATGAGCTGGACGAACGCCCTGGCGATGCGCCACGGGTCCCAGCCCGTGTCCGTGGTCGGGCCGGAGAGGCCGTAGCCGGGCAGGCTCGGGACCACGAGGTGGAAGTCCTCCTTCAGGAGGGGGATCACCTGCTCGAACTCGACGACCGAGCCTGGCCAGCCGTGGATCATCAGGATGGGCAGGGCGTCGTCCCGCTCGCAGCGCTCGTGGATGATGTGGATGGACTGGCCGTCGATCTCGGTCGTGAAGTGGGCCAGCTCGTTCAGGCGGGCCTCGGTGGCCCGCCAGTCGTACTCGTCATGCCAGTGCTGGACCAGCTCCCGCAGGTAGGGGATCGGCGTGCCGTACTCCCAGCCGGTGCCCTCGATCTGGTCCGGGAACCTCGTTCGCCGCAGGCGCTCGCGCAGGTCGACGAGGACCGACTCCTCGACCCGGATCTCGAACGGCTCGATCATCCACCTCTCGCTTCCAGCAGTGCCCCGCGGTTGACCTTCGTCGCTGCGCTGCGGGGGATCTCGTCGACGACCTCGATGCTCTTGGGGACCTTGTACGGGGCGATTCGCTCCTTGGCCCACGCCCGCACCTCGTCGAAGGACGGCGGGTCGTCGGGCGACGCCGCCTGGATGATGGCGTGGACGCGGCGACCCCACTCGTCGTCCCTCACCCCGATCACGGCCACGTCGGCCACCTTGGGGTGCTCCATCAGGGCGATCTCCACCTCGGCGGGGTAGACGTTGGCGCCCCCGGTGATGATCAGGTCGGTGCGGCGGTCGACCACGTAGAGGAACCCGTCCTCGTCGAGGTAGCCGAGGTCGCCGACCGAGCACAGGCCGTCGGCCGACATCGTCGGCTGCTCGGAACCCCCGAGGTAGTCCGACCCGCCGTAAAGAGGTGACCGCAGGTAGATCTCGCCGATCTCGCCGGGCGGGACCGCCTTGCCGTCGCTGTCGAGCACCGCCATCTCGGTGTCCTTGGCGGGCCGACCCACGCTGCCCTCGTGGGCCATCCACTCGTCGCCCCGGATGGCGGTGAGCCCGAGGCCCTCGCTCATGCCGTAGGCCATGATCAGGCGCTCAGGCCCGATCAGCCCCGCCCATCGGTGTACCAGATACGGCGGCATCGGGGCGGCGCCCTGGCAGATCCACTGGATGCTCGACAGGTCCCGTTCGTCGACGCCGGGCAGGTCGGCGATGCGCTTCAGCATCGTGGGCGTGCAGTTGAAGGTCGACACCCGGTGCCGCTCGATCACGTCGACCACCCGGTCGGCGTCGAACTTCTCCATCACCACCACGTGATCGCCGCTCAGCATGCTGAAGAACGAGAAGAACCCGTTCGTGTGGTACAGCGGCCCGAGCACGAGGATCACCTGCGGCCGGGGGACGGTGGTGCCCCAGCCCTCGGCGATGGGGACGATCATCGCCGGGTTGTAGATGCCGAGCCGGCTGCTGACGATGACCTTGGGCAGGCCCGTCGACCCGCTGCTGCAGATGCCGTTGGCCCGGGGCGAGGTCACGTCGGGGAGGTCGGGCACGTCCCGCTCGGCGGTGGCGTCGATCCAGTCGAGGTCGTCCCCACCGAGGTGGACCTTGCCGTCGATCGCCTCCCGCAGGCGGTCCAGTTCCCACTCGGGCAGGTCCCAGCGCATCGGCACGGGGATCGCACCGAGCTTCCACGCGGCGAAGGTGGCGAGGGCGAACTGGGGCGAGTTCTTCAGCCCGATGCCAAGGCGATCACCGAGTCCGAGGCCCCGCTCGGCCAGAGCGCCGGCGAGCTGGCTGGAGCGGCGGTCGAGCTCGGCCCAGGTGAAGGCGAACTCGCTGCCGTCGACGCCGACGAAGCGCCAGGCGTCGTCGTCCGGGCGCTCGGTGACGAGTTGGCGGACCCGCGCCGGGATGCTGATGTGCTCCGGCGCCTCGTCCCCCACCGGCCGCATGTTAGGAGGCCACCCCGGAACCGTTTCGACGGCGTGACAAAAGTGGTCCCCCTATGTAGAACTGGGTTCTCTCTTGGTGTACGGTCCCGGATCTGACGGCCGCACCGGCCCGAAGGGGGGACCAGATGGGGAAGCTCGTGTTCCGGCTCGTCGCGGTGGTCCTGCCGCTCGTGCTGGTGGCGGCAGCGTGCGGTGACAGCGACGACGGCGGCGGCGGCGATGACGGCGATGCCGGCGCCGGCGCCGACCGTGGCCACGGACTTCGACTACGAGGCGATCGGGCTGTGGGACGACGGCCCGTGCGACGAGGCGCTGCCGCCGCTGGTCGATCGGCCTGATGACGGTCTTCGAGTCGCCGGTCGTCTCGCTGGAGGACCAGGCGCTCGCCCTCGAGGCCGCGGCCGAGGCGTTCAACGCCGCGCGGCGGCGCCAACGGCGCCTGCATCGAGGTCCACACCTGCGACGACGGCGCCAACCTCGACCAGGCCGTGGCCTGCGTGCGGGAGATCGACGAGGCCGGCGTCGTCGCGACCGTCAACGACCAGGGCACCGCCGGCCAGGCCGAGGTGTCGGCGGCGATGGCCGCAGGCCGGGATCCCCCGCGTCGCCAGCAACGTGACCTCCGACGACTGGGACGACCAGAACGCCTACCCGCTCGACCCTCTGGGACCGGCGGGGTCTTCATGCACCCGCAGCGCCCTCATCGACGCCGGGGTCGACCGACGATCGGCATCATCCGGGTCGACCTGCCCGAGGCCTCGGCGCTGCATCGGCCTGCTCGAGGACCTGTACGCCGACGACGGGGTGACCTTCGCCCTACGACGCCGCCGTGCCCGGCGGGCACGACCGACTACAGCCAGTTCATCCTCGGCGCCCAGGACGCCGGGGTCGGCGGCGTGCACCCTGAACCTCGGCGAGCAGGAGGCCGTCCAGGTCGTCCGGGCCGGCGCAGCAGCTCGGCACCGACCTGCAGATCGGCGTCGGCCTGGGCACCGTTCTCCCACGCGGCGGTCGCCGAGCTTCGGCGACTTCGCCGAGCAGATGGTGTTCGACAACGCGCTTCCCGCCGGCGACCTTCGACCTGCCCGTCTACGAGGCGCTGCGCGCCGACCTGGCGGCGTCGGGCGAGGAGCTGCTCCAGCCCGCGAACCTGCGGACCAGCCCGATGCGCTCCTGGATCGGGCTCTACGCCCTGCTCTGCATGATCCGCGACGCCGAGATGACCGAGTTCACCCGGGAGGGCATCTCGGCGATGCTCGACAGACGGCGACCGACGTCCCGATGCTCGGCATGTTCGGCGACGAGAACTGGACGCCGGACACCGACCACCCGGGCATCTTCCAGCGGGCCGGCATCGACCACTACGTCGGTCTACCGCTTCGACCCCGAGGCCGAGGCCCCGCGACGGGCTCGAGGGCAACTTCGTCGAGACCGGCGAGATCAGCTTCGACGAGGTGCTGTGCGGCTCGCCGTTCGGCGCTCCGGAGCCGTGCTGAGCCGGGCGACCTGTGGACGACGACGCCGACTGACGCCTCGTCCAGCGCCTGCGGCAGCTGGCGACCGACGAGCCCGACGCCGCCGCCTACACCCACGTCGGCACCGACGGCAGCGAGCGGGTCCTGACCAGCGGCCGAGCTCGACCGCCGGTCGAGCCAGCTGGCCGGCGGCGATGGCGGCCAAGGGCCTCGGCCTCGGCGACCGGCTGGCGCTCGGGCTGCGCAACTCGCCGGAGCTGTTCATCGCCGCCTTCGCGGGCTGGAAGGTCGGGGCCACGCCGATCCCGGTCCGCTGGGACCTGCCCGACTGGGAGCTCGACCAGCTCCGCGAGGTGATCGGCGCCCGCGTCCACCTCGGCGACGACGACCTCGCCGTGGATCCGCGGCCACCGCCGACGCCGAGGTCCCGGACCTCCCCGACGTCGTGTCGCCCCCGCATGCATGGGCATCTGCAGCAGCGGATCGACCGGGAACGCCGAAGATCATCGTCAGCGCGCTGCCCGGCCGTCTACAACGAGGTCTTCAGCACCCCGATGATGGAGCAGTGGCGTCCGGTGCGCGCGGCCCCAGATCGATGCTGGTGCTGGCGCCGATGTACCACGTCAACGCCTTCGCCACGCTCCACAACCTGCTGGCCGGCGACCGGCTGGTCGTGCTCGAGCGGTTCGACGCCGCCCGGGCCGTCGACGCCATCGAGCGCCACCGGGTCACCGCCTTCACGGCCACGCCGACGATGCTGCAGCGCATCGCCGACCTCCCCGGCATCGACGACCGCGACCTGTCGAGCATCGACTGGATCCTGCAGGGCGCGGCCCCGATGCCGCCGTCGCTCGTCCACCGGTGGGCCGGCCTGATCGGCGCCGAGCGGATCCTCATGGCGTACGGCATGACCGAGGCCATCGGCATCACCGCGCTGCGGGGCGACGAGTGGATGGCCCACGAGGGCAGCGTCGGGCGCGGCCAGCGGGGCACCGAGGTGCGGGTCCTCGACGAGTCGGGCAACGACCTCCCGCCGGGGAGGTCGGCGAGATCTACATGCGCGTCGCCCGTCCTACGGCGGCTCCGACTACCTCGGCGACGCCCCGCAGCTGCGGACCACCGACGACGGGTTCCAGACCGTCGGCGACATGGGCCACCTCGACGAGGACGGCTACCTCTACATCGTCGACCGCCGGGTCGACATGATCATCACCGGCGGCGCGAACGTGTTCCCCGCCCAGGTCGAGGAGGCGCTGATCGACCACCCGAAGATCGCCGACGTCGTCGTGATCGGCCTGAAGGACGACGAGTGGGGCCGGCGGGTGCACGCCATCGTCGAGCCGGCCGACCCCGCCGACCCGCCGACAGCCGACGAGGTGATCGCGTACGCCAAGTCGCGGCTGGCCGCCTACAAGGTCCCGAAGACCGTCGAGCTGGTCGACGTCATGCCGCGGAGCGCGGCGACCAAGGTGAACCGGGGCCGGCTGGTCGGAGGCACGTGGTGGGTGACGCCTTCGACGGGGTCCGAGTCGTCGAGCTGGCCCAGTGGGTGTTCGTGCCCGTGGCCGGCGCCCTGCTCGCCGACTGGGGCGCCGACGTCATCCGCATCGACCGGCCTCGAAGGTGATCCCTACCGCGGCCTCGCCACCCAGGGGATCGGGACCGACAGTGGCGGCGTCAACCTGTCGATGGCGCTCGCCAACCGGGGCAAGCGGTCGGTGGCCCTCGACCTGCGGACCGACGGCGGCCAGGAGGTGCTGCACCGGCTGCTCGAGAACGCCGACGTGCTGCTCACCAGCCTGCGGCCCGACGCTCTCGACCGCCTCGGGCTCGGCGCCGACGACGTCCGGGAGCGGTACCCCCGGCTGGTCTACGCCCGGGGCCACGGGTACGGGGTGCGCGGCCCCGACGCCGGCCTCGCCGGCTACGACGCGTCGGCCTTCTGGGCCCGAGGTGGCGTCGGCCACGTGCTCACGCCGCCGGAGCGGGACTACCCGATCTCGCAGCGCGGCGCGTTCGGCGACCGCAACGGCGGGATGGCCCTCGCCTTCGGCATCGCCGCCGCCCTCCTGCGCCGGGCGCCAGACCGGCGAGGGCTCGGTGGTCGACGTCTCCTTGCTGGCCACGGCGATGTGGACGCTCTCCTCGGACGTGCTCGCCGCCCTGCAGGGGGCCGACGCCCCGGGCACCCCGAGGGGCGGGTGGTGATCAACCCGCTCGTGGCCAGCTACCGCACCAAGGACGGGCGCCACATCCAGCTCGTGTTCCTCGAGTCCGACCGGTACTGGCCGGCCTTCTGCGACCTCGTCGGCCGCCCGGACCTCGCCGAGGATCCTCGCTTCGCCGATCTCCAGGCCCGCGGCGCCAACGCCGAGGCGTGTGCCGCGGCGCTCGACGAGGTGTTCGCCGCCCGGACCTTCGACGAGTGGAAGGCACTGCTGGCCCAGATCGACGCCCCGTGGGCCCCGGTGCAGGCGGTCGAGGAGCTGCTGGACGATCCCCAGGTCCTGGCCAACGACTACGTCGGCGACGTCGAGCTCGACGACGGGACGGCGCTACCGGCTGCCCCGGGTGCCGGTGCAGTTCGACGAGCGGCCCCCGGACCTGCGGCGGGCGCCGGAGCACGGCGAGCACACCGAGGAGGTCCTCCTCGAGCTCGGCTACTCGTGGGACGACATCGCCGCGCTCGGAGCGGACTCGGTGATCCCGTGACGCCGCCCGTGACCCGGCCGGTGCCCGTGCCCGACGAGCAGTCGGCGCCGTTCTGGGCGGCCGCCGCGGCGGGTGAGCTCGTGCTGGCCCGCTGCCGCCGCTGTGACCGGTTCGCCCACCCGCCCGGGCCCGTGTGCCCGCACTGCGGCAGCACCGAGCCCGAGTTCCGCTTCGAGGCGCCCGCCCAGAAGGGGACGATCCGCTCGTGGACGGTCGTGCGCCAGTCGTTCCTCCCGGGCTTCGACGACGACCTGCCCTTCGTCCTCGCCGACGTCGCTGTCGACGACCGGCGACGACCTCCGGCTCGATCGGTCGGCTGGTCGACGGCCCCGATGCGGCGATCCGCCTCGGCGCTCCGGTCGACGTCGTGTTCGAGCCGCTCGACGGTGGTGGCGCCGTTCCCGCCTTCGCGCTGTCCCGCCCGTGACGGCGTTCGCCGCCCGCAACCGGGTCGCCGTCGTGGGCTACGGCCAGAGCCCGATCACCGAGCACGTCGGACCGGCCGCTGGGCGCCGTCGCCGTCGACGTCGCCCGCGAAGCCATCGCCGACGCCGGCCTCCGGGTCGAGGACGTCGACGGCTTCACCACCAGCACGCTGTTCCCGACCGCCGGCGACCACGCCGTCGTCGACGGGGTCAGCACCGTGTCGGCGAACTGGCTGGCCCAGCAGCTCGGCGTGCAGCCCCGCTACGCCACCGGCTTCCAGGGCTTCGGCCAGCTCCCCGGGGTCGTCGGCCTGGCCGTCAACGCCCTGGTCAGCGGGGCCGCCGACCACGTCCTGGTCCACCGCGCCCTGCACAACCCCGCCGGCCGCTACCACGGCACGTCGATCAGCGAGGCTCGAGGCGCGGCCCAGTGGACGATGCCCCAGGGCTGGTTCGGCCCGCTGACGATGATCGGCATGACGACCAACGAGTACCTCCAGCGCTACGGGGCGACCCGCGAGGCGCTCGGCGCCGTGGTGGTCGAGGCCCGGAAGAACGGCGCCCGCCTGCCCGTGGTCGCACTGGCACGACCGACCCCTGACGTTCGACGAGTACCTGGCCGCGCCGCTGATCGCCGATCCCGTCTGCCGCTTCGACTGCGACCTCCCCGTCGACGGCGTCGCCGCGTTCGTCCTGACCACCGCCGAGCGGGCTCGCGACCTGCCGCACCCGCCGGTGTACGTCGCCGGCTACGCCAACGGCCAGCCGAGCCGGCATCGCCTGCCGCTCCACTGGCCGCTCGACGACATCCACGAGGTCGGCACGGCGACGGCGGCGCGGCTGTGGGAACGGGCCGGCGTGGGCCCGGCCGAGGTCGACCTGCCCCAGCTCTACGACGGGTTCTCGCCGTTCGTGTGGTTCTGGCTCGAGGTGCTCGGGTTCTGCCCCGTCGGCGAAGCCCACCGGTTCGTCGCCGACGGCGGCATCGACGCCGACCGGCCGGGCGGGCTGCCGGTCCTGTCCGGCGGCGGGGCGCTGGGCAACGGCCGGATGCACGGCGTACCGCAGATGTTCGAGTGCTACCTGCAGCTCTCCGGTCGGGCCGGCGACCGCCAGCGCGACGCCGCCGTCGGCCTGGCCTGCCACTCCTCGCCCCACTACGGCGGCGCCGTCGTCTACACGGCCGAGCCGGTCTGAGGTAGAATGTCGTTCTACGAACCCGGGATGGGGGTCCCGCTGTGAGCACGCCGAAGCTGATCGACCCGAGTCGGTCCTACGTCGCGGGGCGTTGGGTCGAGGGCGACGCCGCCTTCGCCGTCGAGAACCCGGCTGACGAGTCGATGGTCGCCGAGGTGTCGGCCACCCCGCTCGCCGAGGTCGAACGCGCCGTCGGCGAGGCTCGGCGGGCCTTCGACGAGGGGTCCTGGGCGGATCTCCGGCCGACAGAGCGCGCCGAGCGGGTGCACGCGCTGCTCGACCACCTCACCACCATGAAGGACGACCTCGTCCACACGATGGTGCTCGAGGCCGGCCAGCCGCTCGGCTTCGCCGAGGGCTCGCAGTTCGGCATGGGCATGGGCCTGGCCCGATCGACGGTCGACCTCTACCTGTCGCTGCCCGACGAGGACGCCGAACCCGATCCCCGTCGACGAGTTGGTCCAGGGCCGCGTCGCCCTGAGCGTCCGGCGGTACGAGCCGGTCGGCGTCGTCGCCGCCATCACGCCGTACAACGCAGCGCTGATCATGGCCTTCCAGAAGGTCGTCCCCGCCCTCCTGGCCGGCAACTCGGTGATCCTGCGCCCGAGCCCGCTCACCCCGATCTCGTCGCTCGCCTTCGGCGCCGCCGCCGACGCCGCCGGCATCCCGCCCGGCGTCCTCAGCGTCGTGGTCGAGGAGGGGGCCGAGGGCGCCGAGACTGCTCACGACCCACCCCGCCGTCGACATGGTGTCGTTCACCGGGTCGACGGACGTCGGGCGCCGGATCCTCGCCCAGGCGGCACCGACGGTGAAGCGGGTCACCCTCGAGCTCGGCGGCAAGTCGGCCCAGATCTACCTCGACGACGCCGTGCGGCTCGCCCCCCTCGGCGGGATGGTGGCCGTGGCCATGACGGCCGGGCAGGCGTGCGTGTCCGCCACCCGGATGCTCGTGCCCAAGGAGCAGAAGGACGAGGTCGTCCAGGCGGTCAGCGAGATGTACGGGTCGATCACCGTCGGCCAGCCGACCGAGCCCGGGATCCTCATGGGCCCGGTGATCAACGCCGCCGCTCGCGAGCGGTGCGAGCGCTACGTCGCCCTGGCCGAGGAGCACGGCGGCAAGGTGGCCTTCGGCGGCGGCCGGCGTGGCCGGCTTCGACAAGGGCTACTGGTTCGAGCCGACGGTGCTCGACCTGCCCGACAACGCCAACCCCGCCGCCCAGCGACGAGATCTTCGGGCCGGTCATCGGGGTCATCGGCTACGAGGACGTCGACGACGCCGTCGCCATCGCCAACGACAGCCCCTACGGGCTCTCGGCTCAGGTGTACGGCGCAGACGTGGCCGCCGCCACCGCGATCGGCCGGCGCATCCGGTCCGGCGCCGTCAACGTCAACACCTCGCTGTTCAGCGCCTACGCCCCGGGCGGTGGCTACAAGCAGAGCGGCCTCGGGCGCGAGCGGGGCGTGGAGGGGATCCGTGACTTCCAGGAGGTCAAGCACATGGCGATCGGAGAGCTGAAGTGACGACGACACCCGACCTGGACTGGTTGATCTCGGTCGACGACCACATCCTCGAGCCGCCCCACCTGTGGGTCGACCGGGTGGCGGCCAAGGACCGGGACAAGGCGCCCCACATGGAGACCCGCGACGGCGTCGAGGGCTGGGTCTACGACGGCAAGCACTACCCGAGCTCGGGTCTCAGCGCCGTTGCCGGAAAGACCAAGGAGGAGTTCAGCCCGGCGCCGCTCCCGTACGCCGAGATGCGCCCCGGTTGCTACGACTCCAAGGCCCGCCTCGAGGACATGGACCGGGCCGGGATCCTGGCGTCGCTCTGCTTCCCGACCATCACCCGCTTCTGCGGGCAGCTGTTCATGGAGGCCAGCGACCGGGAGTTCGGCTTCCAGTGCCTGCAGATCTACAACGACTGGCTGGTCGAGGAGTGGTGCGGGGCGGCGCCGGGCCGCTACATCCCGTTGATGCTGATCCCGATGTGGGATCCGCACCTGGCCGCCGAGGAGATGGGCCGCATGGCCGACCGCGGCGTGACCGCGTTCGCCTTCTCGGAGAACCCGGCGCCGCTCGGGCTGCCGACGATCCACGACAAGGACCGGTACTGGGACCCGGTGATGTCGACGGCGAACGAGCTGGAGATGGTGGCGTCGATGCACGTGGGGTCGTCGTCGCAGATCCCGCAGATCGCCCCCGACGCCCCGTTCATGGCCAACCTGACCTGGGGCGCCGTCCGCACGTCCGGGGCGATGCTCTCGTGGCTGTTCAGCGGCATGTTCCAGCGGTACCCGAACCTGAAGATCGCCCTGTCCGAGGGCGAGATCGGCTGGATGCCGTACTTCCTCGAGCGGGCCGAGCAGGTGCTGGACAAGCAGAAGCACTGGGTGATGAAGGGCCAGACGTTCATGGAGCACGCCGCCACCGACGTCGACCTGAACGAGCTGGACATCCGTGCGTCGTTCCGGGATCACGTCTTCGGGTGCTTCATCGAGGACCACCACGGCATCGCCAGCCTCGACGAGATCGGCGAGGACAACGTGATGTGCGAGACCGACTACCCGCACTCGGACTCCACCTGGCCGGACTGCATCGACACCGCCCGCCGCATCATCGAGGACCTCCCCGACGACGTGCAGTTCAAGCTCCTGCGGGGCAACGCCGAGCGCCTCTACCGGTTCACCCCGGCCGAGCCCCCGCGGGGGTGGCGGCATGAGCGGCCTGCTGGAGGACAAGAACGCCATCATCACCGGCGCCGGCTCGGGCGTCGGGCGGGCGTCCGCCCTCCGTTTCGCCGAGGAGGGCGCCAACGTCGTCTGCGCCGACATCGACGTCGACAACGCCAAGGAGACGGTCCGCCTCGTCGAGGCGGCCGGTGGCACCGCCGTGCCGTTCGGCGTGGATGTCTCGGTGGAGGACGAGGTCGAAGCCGCCATCGGCGCCGTCGCCGAGCACTTCGGGCGCCTCGACGTGGTCTTCAACAACGTCGGCCTACCGACGCCGAAGCTCGGCAGCATCCTCGAGCAGCACACGGCCGAGGACTTCCAGAAGCTCTTCGCCGTCAACGTGGGCGGGGTCTTCTTCGGCTGCAAGCACGCCGTCCTGCGCTTCAAGGAGCAGGAGACCGGGGGCGCCATCGTCAACACCGGCTCGGTGGCCGGCCTCGTCGGTTGGGGCGGGACGGTCTACGGCGCCACCAAGGGCGCCGTGCACCAGCTGACCAAGGCGGTTGCCGTCGAGGCGGCGCCCTTCGACATCCGCGTGAACGCCATCTGCCCGGGCGCGATGCCCTACACGGGGTTCATGGCCGCCGGCGGGGTGGACCTGCCGGACGATGCCCTCGCCGACGTGGCGGAGTCGGTCGGGGCGGGCCACCCGCTCGGTCGGTACATCACGGCCGAGGACTGCGCCGAGGTCGCCGCCTTCCTGGCGTCGGACCGGGCCGTCAACATCACCGGCGTCCTCGTGCCGGTCGATGGGGGATACGTCGCCCGGTGAGCACTCGATGAGCGACGTCGTGCTCGATCGGGAGCGGATCAAGGAGCTCTTCGACCTCCGGGCCAGCATGGCCTCCTTCACCGGCGGCGACCTCACCGAGGACCCGCACCCGCGGTGGACCGAGCTGCGGGCGTCCGGGCCCGTCCACCCCGGCACCGTGCACGAGCTGTCGGGCATCGACGCCGACCTGTTCTGGCACGGCGTGCCCGAGCCCGACCGCCCTCACTTCTCGGCGTTCTCCTACGCCGCCTGCGACCAGGCCCACCGCACCCCCGAGGTGTTCGCCTCCTCGCCGGGCGCCGTCGACGTCGAGGGCGAGGTCGGTTTCGAGTCGAGCATGCTGTCCATGGGTGGGGCGCAGCACCGGCGCTACCGGGCGCTCGTGCAGCCGTCGTTCGTGCCGGCCAACGCGCAGTGGTGGATCTCGAAGTGGATCGACGAGACCGTCAACGGCCTCATCGACACGTTCGTCGACCACGGCTCGGCCGAGCTGAACGTCGACTTCTGCGCCGCCATCCCGGTCCTCACCATCACCGGCAGCTTCGGCATCGGCGTCGCTCAGGCCCTCGACGTCCGGGAGCACCTGCGGGATCCCGCCGCGCTGGCGGAGATCGTCGCCCCGATCGTCGAGGCCCGCCGCGAGGACCCGAGGGACGACCTGCTCTCGGTCCTCGCGCAGGCCGAGATCACCGACGAGGCCGGCACCCACCGGCTGAGCGACGCCGAGATCCACTCGTTCGCCTACCTGCTCCTCTCGGCGGGCTCGGGGACGACCTGGAAGCAGATGGGCATCACGCTGGCGACCCTGCTGCGGCGTCCCGACCTGCTCGACGCGGTGCGAGCCGATCGCGACCTGCTCAAGGCCGCCATCGAGGAGTCCGTGCGGTGGGAGCCCACCGACCCGATGTTCTCCCGCTGGGTCGTGGAGGACACCGAGCTCCACGGTGTCGAGATCCCCAAGGGGTCGGTGCTCCACCTGTGCCTGGGGGCCGCGAACCGCGACCCCGACCGGTGGGAGCGTCCCGACGAGTACGACCCCCACCGGCCCAGCAAGCCGGCGATGGGCTTCGGCGGCGGCCCCCACATCTGCCTGGGCATGCACGTCGCCCGGGCCGAGATGTTCGTCGGCATCAGCGCCTTGCTGGACCGCCTGCCCGACCTCCGCCTCGACCCCGACGCCCCGCCACCCGAGCTCATCGGCTTCTACGAGCGGGGCGTCACCGAGATCCCGGTCGTGTTCGGATGAGCGGCGACTGGCAGAACGTCGACTACTCGCTGCTCGGCGACGAGCACATCCGCCGCTACCGCGAGACCGATGGCGAGGTGGGCTACGAGTGGAACGGCGCCCCCACCCTGCTGCTGACGACGACGGGGCGCCGCAGTGGCGAGGCGCGCACCTCCGCCCTGATCTTCGGCCGGGACGGCGACGACTTCCTCGTGGTGGCGTCCGTCGGCGGCCTGCCCAACCACCCGGCCTGGTACCTGAACCTCGAGGCCGACGCCCACGCTTCGATCCAGGTCAAGGCCGACCGCCTCGACGTCCTGGCCCGGACCGCCGGCCCCGAGGAGAAGCCGCGCCTCTGGACGGTGATGAACGACGTCTGGCCCAACTACGACGTCTACCAGTCGCGCACCGAGCGCGAGATTCCGGTGGTGGTGCTGACGCCAGCAAGACTCTGACGGCGTGAGGACCTCGGAGACTTGGGCGGCGGGGACGCCGCGCGTCGTGGTCGTCGGCGCGGGCTTCGGCGGGATCGCCACCGGCGTGAAGCTGAAGCAGGCCGGCATCGACACGTTCACGATCTACGAGTCGTCGCTCGGCGTCGGCGGCACGTGGTGGGACAACACCTACCCGGGCGCCGAGGTCGACGTCGGCTCGCACCTCTACTCCTTCTCGTTCAAGTCCCACGACTGGACCCGCACGCACGCCCAGCCAGCCCGAGCTGCAGAAGTACCTCGAGGAGACCGTCGACGAGTTCGGCCTCCGCCCGCACCTGCAGCTCGGCGTGGCGGTCGAGTCGGCGACCTGGGACGACGACCGCCACGTGTGGACGGTGCGCCTCGACGACGGGACCGTCGACGAGTGCCACGTGCTCGTCAGCGGGGTCGGCTTCCTGAACGTGCCGCGCTACCCCGACTGGCCCGGCCTCGACGACTTCGAGGGGCCGATGTTCCACACCGCGCGCTGGGAGCACCAGCACGACCTGACCGGCAAGGTCGTCGCCGTCGTGGGCACCGGGTCGACGGCCACGCAGGTCGTGCCCGGCGATCCAGCCGATCGTGCGAGCAGCTCTACGTGTTCCAGCGCGAGCCGGGCTGGGTGATGCCGAAGGGCGAGCGCGACTTCACGACGACGAGCGCACGACGCTGTCCCGACCCGTGGCGGCGGCGCCGGGAGCGGCTGCGGCAGCAGTGGCTGCTGGAGAAGAACATCTGGGGCGGGCAGCTCTTCCGTCCGGGCGACCAAGCTCAACGCGAGCCGCGACGCAGATCTGCCTCGACTACATCGCCGACGAGCTTCGCCGACCGCCCCGACCTGCGCGAGGCGGTCACGCCGACGTACCCGTACCCCGGCAAGCGGCCGATCTTCGCCACGCACCTTCTATCCCCGCGCTCAAGGAGCCCAACGTCGAGCTCGTCCCCAAGGCGGTGGCGTCGGTGACGCCCGACGGGCATCGTCGACGTCGACGGCGTCGAACGCCCCGTCGACGTGCTCGTGATGGCCACCGGGTTCCAGCCCGCCGACTACCTGGCCCGCCTCCCGGTCGTCGGGCCGCGACGGCCGGACGCTGCACGAGTACTGGGCCGGCGAGCCGCACGCCTTCCTCGGCATCACCGTGCCCGGCTTCCCGAACTTCTTCATGCTCTACGGGCCGGGCACCAACGGCGGCGAGATCGTCACCATGCTCGAGAGCCAGTCCGAGTACGCCGTGCGGGCCGTCAAGCGCATGAGCCGCGAGCGGCGTGACCGCCATCGAGGTGCGGCCCCGCTTCGAGGCGCGCGTGGAACCGCTGGCTCCAGTCGCAGGATGGAGGGCACCTCGTGGACGATGAGCAACAACTACTTCAAGGCGCCCGACCGGCAAGATCGTCACCCAGTGGCCGTCGGGCAACCTGACCTACCGCGTGCCTGACCAAGCTCCTCGGGCCGCTCTCGGAGACGACGCGGCGGGGTAGGACCCCGCGATGATCAGCGACGGCGTGGATCTCACCTTCTCGGCGGTCATGCTCGACCTCCCCGGCGCGCAGCAGTGGGTGTCGACGCCGGAGCTCGTCCGGCGGTGGCTGTTCACGGCCGACGAGCTGGCCGCCACCCGGTGGTTCACGGTGACGAAAGGGGATGGGGCCTTCCGCCTGATCCATTCGTACGGAACTGCACGGGGCGATCGGGGGGTCTTCGTCACCGCGCAGGACCACGCCGAGGGCGCCACCGACGCCGCCCTGTCCGAAGCCCGCGAGTGGTACCGCCGGACCCACATCCCCGACCTCCTCGGCGTGCGCGGCGTCACCGGGTGCTCCTGGTACGAGACGGACAGCGGGCGGACGATCCGCGTCTACTGGCTCGACGAGGACCCGGTGGCGTTCCACGACGACCTGGCGGCCAAGACCCCGGCCATGGCGATGATGGATCTCGGTGCGGCCTACCGCACCCTGCTGGTCGGCGCCTTCAGGGCCCCGAGCTGATCACCCGGCCCGGGAGGGCACCGGTCAGCTCGCCGTCGCGCTGCACCGGGACCCCGTCGACGATCGTGGCCCGGTAACCGCCCCCAGGGCGCCGCAGCCGCGGCCCGCCGTTCGGGAGGTCGTGCACGAACTCGTCGGGGTCGTAGTGCAGCTCGTCCAGGGCGAAGACCACCAGGTCGGCCACGCTCCCGACCTCGACCGAGCCCCGGCCCGCGAACCCGAACGCGTCGACCTGCCGCCCGGTCAGCTCGTGCACCGCCTGCTCGAGCGTGAAGTCGCCCCGCTCCCGCACGTGTCGGGTCAGCAGCAGGGTCGTGTCCCCCGACGCGCAGAGCATCTGCAGGTGGGCACCGGTGTCGGATGAGCTCACGAGCACCGCGGGGTCGGTGAGGGTGCGGGCGACGCCGTCGACGTCCGCGTTGGAGACCCCGACGGCCACGATCCCGGGCCGACAGTCGTTGGCCAGCACGAAGTCGGCGAAGGCATCCGAGGGATGGCCGCCGTGGTCGTCGACCACCTCGGCCAGGGTGGCCCCGAGCCACCGCTCGTTGTCGTCGCCGACCACCTCCACGACGCGGACCTTGTCCAGACGGCGATGGGGGAACAACGTCAGGGGGACGCGGTCCCACTCCGCCAGGGCCGTGTCCCGCCACGCGGGATCCCGGAGGACGGCGGCTTTGTCGTCACCACGGGCCCGGATGACCCGGTGCCACCCGTCGGGCAGGCCCATGAACATCATCGACGTGTCCCAGTTCAGGCGGAAGTCGACCGGGCGGGGCGACAGCTGCGGGTGGATGCGGACGCCCTCGGCCGCCAGGCGGGCGGCGCGGTCGAGCCACCCCTGGGTCACGGCGGGGTCGCGGTCGGACCACACGAAGCCGGTCCACGTGAACGGGATCCCACGGGCGCCGCAACGGCGGGCGAGGTCCTCGAAGGCCGTCTCCGGGTGCGGAGCGGTCAGGGCGGGGACGCACTCCACCAGCCCCCGGCCGGCCCGCTCGATCACGTCGAGGAGGGCATCCAGCTCGGCGCCGTCAGCGGCCCGCGAAGGGACGGGTCGACCCTCCTCGTCGGTGTCGAAGAACGAGGTCGACAGGCCCCAGGCCCCGCCGGCCATCGCCTGCTCGAACAGCGCGGCCATGGCCTCGCGCTCGCTGGCGGTGGCCGCCCGCTCACGGGCGTCGTCGCCCATCACCGCGAGGCGGAGGGGGTTGTGGCCCACCATGGCGGCGAGGTTGACCCCGGTGCCGATGGCGTCGACGGCGTCCCGATAGCCGTCGTAGCCGTCCCAGGTCCAGGGGACCTGGCTGTCGAACAGGTCCCGGGGGACGTCCTCGACGAAGGCGAACAGGTCCGACACGGTCGCCCGCGTCGCCTCGGTGACGGGGAAGAGCGACAGGCCGCAGTTCCCGATCAGCATCGTCGTGACGCCGTGCAGCGGGTCCGGGTCCAGCGTGGGGTTCCAGAACACGTGGGCGTCGGTGTGGGCGTGGGAGTCGATGAAGCCGGGGGCCACCACGGCCCCAGTGGCGTCGACCTCGGGCTCCCCGTCGGCGACGAGCCCCTCGCCGACCTCGACGACACGTCCGGCCCGCACGCGCACATCCGCCCGGAACCGTGGGGCGCCGGAGCCGTCGACGACCTCGCCCCCGTGGATGAACAGGTCGCGGTCCCCCACTGGAGGCCGACGGTACCGTTGACGACGTGCCCGCCTCGTCGACGTCACGCCCGGCGCCCGCCAAGCGCCGCAACGGCGTGCGCGGGCCGGCCAACGCCGAGGCCCTGCTGGCCGCGGCCCATCGCCTGGTCCTCGAGCGGGGAGAGAACTTCACGACGCAGGAGCTCGTCAAGGAGGCCGACGTCGCCCTCCAGACCTTCTACCGCCACTTCGGTGGCAAGGACCAGCTGCTCGTCGCCGTCATCGCCGACCTGATCCGGGGGCACTGTGAGGCCCTGGCCGAGCGGGCCGCCGACCTCGACGACCCGGTCGAGCGGCTGCACCTCTACGTGACCGAGACCCTGTCGACGCTGGGGGTGCTCCCGCCGCCTCCGGTGCCCGGTTCATGACCTCCGAGCACTGGCGCCTCCACCAGCTGATGCCCGACGAGCTCGCCGAGGCGACGCAGCCGTTCACCGACCTCGTGCAGGCCGAGCTGGAGGCCGGCCTCGCCGCCGGCGTGCTGGCGCCCCGGAACTCCGAGCGGGACGCCTGGCTGATCGCCAAGCTCGTCATCTCGGTCTTCCACCACTACGCCTTCGCCGAGGACGACCCCGAGGTCGCCACGATCAGCGAGGACGTGTGGGGCTTCTGTCTGGCCGCAGCGGGCGGTCGGCCCGTCAGGCCCCGTTCGCCCGCGTAGCCCAGTCCGGGTCGAACCAGTCGCCCTAGGGTCGGGCGGTGCGCGAGCCCGATCTCGGACGGATGCGGGCCGACCGGCGGCGGAAGTTGGCCGACGCGCTGCCGCAGCACGCCTCGGCGCTGGTCCTCCTCGGCGGGACCAACGTGCGCTACGCCACCGGCGCCCGGGTCACGGTGGCCGACGCCGGGCGGGCCCAGAAGTGGCGCAACGTGGCCGTGCTCCTCGACGGGGACCCGATGCCGCACCTCTGGACCTGGCAGTCCGAGGGAGTGCCGGACGACCACCCAGCCGACCACGTGCACGACGGGCTCGACCTCACGACGGACGAGGGCGCCAGAGGGCTGGTCGAGTTCCTGGCCGGGGCCGACGCCCGCACCTGCCTGCTCGACGAGTGGACCATGCCGCTGCGCCGGGCCTGGTCGCGGGATCGGCCGGTCGACGCCGTCACCACGGTGATGGGCCCGGCCAAGCGGGTGAAGACCGGCGACGAGATCGCCTGCATCCGGCGGGCCCAGCAGATCAACGAGGCGGCGATGGGCGAGGTCCAGGCCGCCGTGCGGCCCGGCGCCAAGGCCACCGACCTGAGTGCCGTCTTCCTCCGTCGGGTCGCCGAGCTGGGCGCCCACGCCAACACCCTCGACCCCATCTGGCAGGTCATGCCCGACCGCGTCGACGACGGCCCGCACTCGGTCACCGGCGACGTCGTCTTCCCGACGGTCACCACCGACCGGGTGCTCGCCGAGGGCGAGGTCATCTGGGTGGACACCGGCATCACCTGGGAGGGCTACGACTCCGACTTCGGGCGGACGTGGGTCGTCGGGCGGGAACCGAACGCCCGGGAGCGGGATCGCTTCACCCGCTGGCGGGAGGTGTGCGACCGTGTGCTCGACGTCGTGAAGCCGGGCGCCACCGGGGCCGACATCACCGCCGCCGCCCGCCGAGGCGAGGAGCGCACGCCCTGGCTGCCGCACCTCTACGTGATCCACGGCATCGGGGTCGACCTGGCCGAAGCCCCGCTCATCGGCACCGACCTGGGCCCGGCGGTGGACGAGGCCACGGTCCTCGAGCCCGGCATGGTCCTCGTGCTGGAGCCGGTGATCTGGGAGGACGGCGACGGAGGCTGGCGCGGCGAGGAGATCGTGGCCGTCACCGAGACGGGGTGGGAGCCCCTGTCGAGCTTCACCTACGACGGGTGGGCCTGATGGACCTCGACCGGATGCGGGAGGAGCGGCGCCAACGGGTGCTGGCGGGCATGGCGGAGGAGGGGATCGACGCCCTGCTGCTCGGCACCGGGGCGAACATCCGCTACGCCACTGGGGCACGGCCGCTCTGGCTGGCCGGCACCCGGCCGTGGGCACCCCTGGCCGTCGTGCGGCGCGACGGGGAGACGCACCTGGTCGCAGCGTCGGACGACGGCATCCCCGACGGGCACCAGCTGATCCCCCCGAGCTGGAACCCCGCCACGATCGTCGAGCGCGTGACCGCCGTGGTCGGCGGACGGGTCGGGGTGGACGGCCTGACGCCGATGTTCGAGGGTCTCCTCGCCACGATCGACCTCGTGGACGCCACCCCGTTGCTGCTCCGGGCCCGGGGCACGAAGACCGAGGACGAGGTCGACTGCCTCCGTACGGCCACGGCCATCGCCGAGGCGGCCGTGGCCGACGCGGCGACGCCGGACGAGTTCGTCGAGCGGATGGCGTCACTCGGGACGACGATCCCGGCGTTCGCTCCCCGCATCGACGCCACGGGCTTCGACGTCGGGGTCATGGTCCACGGGTACGAGGGCGGCCTGGCCCGCACCCGTCCGCCGAGCCCGGAGGTCGACGACGCCATGGGCCGGCTGCTCGACGCCTGCCGGCCGGGAGCCCGATCCGAGGACCTGCCGGGCGCCTACGGCATCGGGCTGGGGGTCGAACCGCTGGTCACCGAGGTCGGCGCCACCGTCTGCCTCCGAGCGGGCGGGCGGCGCGACCTCGTCGTCGTCCGTCCGGACGGGCCCGAGCTCTTGAGATGACCGACTTCGAAACGCTCCTCTACGACGAGCGGGACGGCGTGGCCACGGTCACCATGAACCGTCCCGAGGTCCACAACGCGTTCGACGCGGTGATGCGCCGCGAGCTGCAGGCCGTCTGGAGGGACCTGCGCAGGAACGAGGACGTGCGAGTGGTGATCCTCACCGGCGCCGGCGACCAGGCCTTCTGCGTCGGGTACGACCGCGAGGAGGGCATCCAGCGCGACTACCTGGATGCCGAGCGGGACACCCACCACCTCGGTCGGGCGTCGCCGCCCTTCCAGTACACCGACGTCGTCGGGACCCGGGTGAACCCGAAGGAGAACGACCTCTGGAAGCCGGTCGTCGCCGCCGTCAACGGCATGGCGTGCGCCGGCGCTCTCTACCTGCTGGGCGAGGCCGACATCATCATCGCCGCCGAGCACGCCACCTTCTTCGACCCCCACGTCACCTACGGGATGGTCGCCGGCTTCGAGTCGGCCCACCTCCTGCAGAAGCTCCCGCTGGGCGAGACCCTTCGCTCCCACCTGCTCGCCGGCTGGGAGCGCCTGTCGGCCGAGCGGGCCCACCAGCTCGGCCTCGTCTCCGAGGTCTGCCCCGCCGCCGAGCTCATGGACAGGGCCCGGTGGGTGGCCGACGTCATCGCTGAAGAACCGGTCCTCGCCGTCCAGGGCACGCTCAAGGCCCTCTGGCTGGCCCACGCGCTGGGCCGGCGCCAGGCGCTCGCCCAGATGTCGACGCTCGTCGCCCTCGCCGCCCAGGAGGGGGACTAGGACGCCGGTTCCGGCGTCATCTGCAGCGCGTTCACGATCAGGGCCGCCAGGGTCTCGGCGGCCTCGTCCAGGTCGCACTCGAGGAAGCCCTGCACCAGCCACATCTCGGCGAAGCGCTCGCTCATGGCACCCAGGGCGGCGGCGGCGATCAGGGGGTCGAGGCTGGGGTCGGCGGCGCCCACCCGTTGGAGGTGGCGCACCGAGCGGGCGATGTCGTCCCGGTGCTGGGAGGTGTGCTTGAAGCGGACGGCGGCGACACCCTCGTCCTGGCGGGCCACCTGCTCGATCAGGCCCATGATGCGGGCCTCCTCCTGGTAGCGCTGGAGGTGCTGGCGCAGGGCGATGACCAGCCGCTTGCGGGGATCGGCCTCGGAGTCACGGGCGAGGATCACGCTCTGCATCGGCTCGCCCAGCAGCTCGTCGAGCTGCTCGGCCACCTCGGCGAACACCGCTTCCTTCGACTCGAAGTAGTGGTAGAAGGCGCCGTGCGAGGAGAGGCCGGCGTGCTTGGCGATGTCGGAGATCTTGGCCTCACCGAAGCCGTGCTCCTCGAAGACCTCCTTGGCGGCCTCGACGAGGCGGGCCCGGGTGGCCTCCCCCTTGCGGGAGCGAGGGCCACCCGCCGCGACCTGCGAGCTCACACCCGGTCGAGCTCGAGCATCTTGATGGCGTTGCCCCGCAGCACCTTGTAGGTCATCTCGTCGTCGAGATCGGCCGTGATCTTCTCGACGTACTCCTTCGAGTACGGCCACGTGGTGTCGGTGTGGGGGTAGTCGGTCTCGAAGCAGATGTTGTCCCGGCCGACCGCGTCGAGGTTCTGCAGCCCGTGGTGGTCGGCGGTGAAGCAGCCGAAGATCCGCCCGTAGTAGTAGGTCGACGGCGGCTCGGGGATCTTCTCCATCGACTGTGCTGCCAGCTGTCGTGGTGCTCCCAGACGGTGTCGGCCCGCTCGAGCACGTAGGGGATCCAGCCGATCTGGCCCTCGGAGTAGGCCAGCTTCAGCTTCGGGAACTCGATGAGCTTGCCCGAGAACAGCCAGTCGGCCATCGACGCCATGGCGTTGTTGAACGCCAGCGTCCCGCCCACGCCGCCGGGGGCGTCCGGTGAGGCCGACGGGTTGGTCGACGACGACCCGATGTGCATGCACAGGGTGACGCCGTAGTCGTTGCAGACCTGCGAACAGCGGGTCCCAGTCGCCGGTGTGGATGGTGGGCAGCTTCAGGTGGTGGGGCAGCTCGCTGAAGCAGATGGCCCGCACGCCCCGCTCGGCGTTGCGCTGGGTCTCCTCGGCGGCCAGCTCGACGTCCCACAGCGGGATGAGGCAGAGCGGGATGTTCACGCCGCCGGACGGCTCGCACCACTCCTCGACCATCCAGTCGTTGTAGGCCTGCACGCAGGCCAGCCCGAGCTCCTTGTCGTCGCCCTCGTAGAAGGTCTGGCCGCAGAAGCGGGGGAAGGTCGGGAACGGCAGCGAGCCGTCGACCCAGTTGAGCTCGAAGTCCTTGACGCGGGCGTCGCGGTCGTAGCAGCCGGTCGAGCATGTCGTCGTAGGTGACGGCGGTCATCTTCATCATCGAGCGGTCGAGCTCGACCGTTGCCGTTCTCGGCCTCGGACACGGCCTCGGCGGGATGGCGACGAACTTCTTGTGGACGTAGATGAGCCGGTCCTCGTAGTACCAGGCGTCGCCCCACCGGCCGTCGGGGTCCTCGTCCATCTCGTACCGGGCCCCGGGGTTGAGCTTGAACTTGCCCCACCGCTTGTCCTCGACCCGCGGGCCCCGCTCCCGGTACTTCTCCGGGAGCCAGGTCTGCCACACGTGGGGCGGCTCGACCACGTGGTCGTCGACGCTGATGATCTTGGGCAGCTCGGTCACGGGCCCAAACTACTGTAAAACTGACACGGTGTCAGAAACCGAGGAGGGCTTCCGGGGCGAGCTCCGTGCCGTCCTCGACGACCACCCGCCGCCGGCCGATGGCGAGGATCTCCGGGCGTGGCAGCGGGAGCTCCACGCCGCCGGCTGGGTCGGCATCCACTGGCCGGTCGAGCACGGTGGGAGGGGCGCCTCGCCGACCCAGGTCGCCGTCTACAACGAGGAGCTGGCCCGGGCCGGGGCCCCAGACCTCCCCGGGCGGGTCGGGCTGACGCTGGTCGGCCCCACGCTCATGGTCCACGGCACCGGCGACCAGCGGGCCCGCTGGCTGCCGGGCATCCTCGACGCCACCGACGTCTGGTGCCAGCTGTTCAGCGAGCCGGGCGCCGGCAGCGACCTCACCGGGCTGTCGACGAGGGCCGAGCGGCGCGACGACGTCTACGTCGTCACCGGCCAGAAGGTGTGGTCGTCCCACGCCACCTCGGCCGACTGGGGGATCGCCCTGGTCCGCACCGACCCGAGCGAACCTCGTAGCCGGGGCATCTCCATGTTGGCCGTGCCCATGCGCTCGCCGGGCGTCGAGGTCCGACCGATCCGCCAGATCACCGGCGATGCCGAGTTCAACGAGGTCTTCCTCGACGAGGTCGAGGTCCCCGTCGAGCACCTGATCGGCGAGGAGCACGGCGGCTGGAGGGTGGCCACGACCACGCTGAGCAACGAGCGGGGCGGTGCCTTCATCTGGAAGGAGCAGGTCCGCCACCGTGCCGCCGTCGACCGGCTGTGGGTCGAGTGCCGGCGGACCGGCCGCCTCGAGGATCCCCTGGTGCGCCAGCGTCTGGCCCGGTGCCGGACCGACGCCGTCCTCTTCGGCCTGCACACCGCGGGCGACACCGACCCCAGCCTGGTGAAGCTGTTCTGGGCCGAGGCGACGCAGCGCCTCTACGAAGTGGCCACCGACGTCCTGGGGCCGGCGAACCTGCTTGGCCGACGGCGACTGGGTCCGGGGCCTCCTCGTGACCCGGGCCAACTCGATCCAGGGCGGCACCAGCGAGATCCAGCGCAACGTCATCGGGGAGCGCCTTCTGGGCCTGCCTCGCTGAGCTCGAACCAGTCGAACGAGGCGTCGCCGCCGACGGCGTAGACGCCGAGCACCCGGCCCAGGAACCCGCCGGTCATCTCCGTCGACAGGTGGCGCCCGTCGACCTCGCCGACCTCGTGGAGGTCCTCGGACTCGTCCTCGATGCCGAGGACGATCATGTCCGGCCCGTGCGGGTGCGGCCGGGTCTCGATCCGGAGGACGATCGGTCCCGCGGGCGCCGGGGCGTCGCCCAGCTCGACCTCCAGGGCGCCGGTGCGGAGGCGGGCCACGACCCGATCGCCCCGCACCGCGACTTCAGCGTGTGCCGTGTTGTCGAGGAGGACGGCGAGGCCGGACTCCGTGGCCGTCCCCGGTTCGACGAGGGTCCGGGCGACGCAGAACGGGTGGCGTTGACGGCGACCGACGAAGGCCGGGCACGACGTCGTCCAGCGTGGCGTCGGAGCCGTGGAGGGTGAGCCAGCCCGGCCGAGCCGAGAGCGACGAGACCTCGGACGGCAGTCGGCGGACCGTGATCCAGTGCGGGGGCAGCTCGGGCTCGTCGAAGTCGTCGCGTCCGTCGTCGGGGGTCGGCGTCGACGGGCCCGGCGGCCGGTGGTCGACCGCCGGCTCCACGTGGGGGACGACCGGCCAGCCGTCGACCCACTCGACGGGGGTCAGGAACGTCTCGCGGCCGAGCACGTGGAACCCGTCGTTCGTCCCTCGGGGGCGGGTGCCGAGCAGCACCATCCACGTCGATCCGTCGGTCGCCTCGACCAGGTCGGCGTGGCCGGTGCTCTGGATCGGGCGGTCGGTGCTGCGGTGGCTGAGCATCGGGTTCGCGGGGCAGCCCTCCCACGGTCCCGTGGGCGAGGGACCGCGGGCGATGGAGACGGCGTGACCGGTGTGGGTCCCGCCCTCGGCGATGAGCAGGTACCAGGTGTCGCCCCGCCGGATCAGGTGGGGCGCCTCCGGGTACTGCAGTCCGGTGCCCGACCAGGTCGGTACGGGCTCGTCGAGCACGGCGCCGGTGGCGTCGTCGATGCGGCAGCGGGCGATGCCGTCCGGGCCGCGGGAGAAGTGGACCCAGCAGTTCCCCTCGTCGTCCCACGCGAGGTCCGGGTCGATGCCGGCGACGTCGAGGAAGGTCGGCTCGGACCACGGCCCCGCGGGGTCCTCGGCGGTCACGAAGAAGTTCCGCGCCCCGACCTCGGTCACGTTGGTGGTGATCATCCAGAACCGGCCGTCGTGGTGGCGGAGGGTCGGGGCGAACACGCCGAGCGACGCCCAGCTCCCGGTGGCCGAGAGGTCGAGCTGCGACGGGCGGTCGAGCACGTTGCCGATCTGCACCCAGTCCACGAGGTTCGAGGACCGGAAGATCGGCACGGCCGGGAACCAGGTGAACGACGAGGCGACCAGGAAGAACTCGTCGTCGACGCGGCAGACGCTGGGGTCGGGGTGGAACCCCGGGATGACCGGGTTGGTGTAGCCGGTCACGCGGCGGTGACCGGGGGCAGGGCGTTGCGGTCGGGGAAGGCCACGCTGCCGTCGAGCGTGGCCGTCTCGCTCAGGTCGCCGACCCGGAACGTGAACTCGCCGGGCTCGACCCGGTAGCGGAGGTCGGCGTCGGTGAACCCGAGGCGGCCGGCGGGGACGGTGAACGTCAGCGAGATGGACTCGCCCGGACCGGCGTCGATCCGCCGGAAGCCCAGCAGCCGGGAGGTGGGGAGGCCCACCGAGGCGACCTCGTCGGTGAAGAAGACCTGGACCACGTCGGTGCCCGGTCGATCGCCGGTGTTGGCGGTGGCGACCGAGATCGTCAGGTCGTCGGTGGTGGACCCGGCCTCCACCCTGAGGCCGCGGCGCTCCCACGTCGTGTACGAGAGGCCGTGCCCGAACGGGAACAGGGGAGCGACCGGCCCGTCGGTGTAGTCGCCCCAGATCATGCTCCGGCCCCCGCCCTGGTGGGCCCCGGCATGGGCGCCGACCTGGCCGACGCTCCGGAGGAGGGTGACCGGGAGCCGCCCGCCGGCGTCGACCTCGCCGCAGAGCACGTCGGCGATGCCCGTTCCGCCCTCCTCGCCGGGCAGCCACGCCATGACCAGGGCGTTGGCGTGGGGCGCGACCTCGCTCAGCGAGTGCACCCGTCCGCCGACGACGACAACCACGACCGGGATCTCGATGCTCCCGATCAGCTCGAGCTGTTCGGGCGGCAGGCGGAGGTCGGTGGTGTCCCGCATCTCGCCGGAGGTGTCCTCCATGGTGAGGCCGCTCCGGCCGCCGACGAACACGACGGCCACCTCGGCGTCGTCGAGGTCGACGACCTCCACCCGCTCGCGCAACCCCTCGAGCGGTGTGGGTGTCGGGTTCTGCGGGAGCAGGTCCTGGATCCGCTGGCCCTGCGGCGCCAGGTGGGCGGCGGCCAGCTCGAGGTGAGCGGGGAAGTGGTAGTCGCCCAGGAGGAGGCGGGGGTCGTCAGCGCTGGGGCCGAGGACGGCGACCCGCTGGCCGGCGCGCAGGGGCAGGATGCCGTCGTTGGCCAGCAGGGTGATCGAGGCCGCCACCGCCCGACGGGCCAGGGCCCGGTCCTCGACGGTGTCGAAGACGGCCGACGCGGCGCCGGCGTCGACGTAGGGGTCGTCGAAGAGGCCGAGGTCGGCCTTCTGGGACAGGACCCGGTGGCAGGCGGCGTCGACGGCCTCGACGGGCACGGTGCCCGCCGCCACCTGCTCGGGGAGCGTCCGGTAGCACTCGTAGGCCGGGAGCTCGACGTCGAGGCCCGCCAGCAGCGCCCGCCGGGCCGCCTCGGCCTTGTCCTCGGCGCAGTGGTGGAAGTCCCGCAGGCTGACGACGCCGAAGTAGTCGGCCACGGTCACGCCGCGGAACCCGAGCTCGTCACGCAGCAGGTCGGTCAGGAGCTCGCGGGACCCGTGGACGGGGAGCCCGTCGACGTCGTTGTACGAGGGCATCACCGCCCCGGCATCGGCTTCGTGGATGGCCGCCCGGAACCCGGCGGCGAAGACGTCCCGGAGGTGCCGGGGGCCGGCCGACACCCAACCCCAGTTCAGGCCGCCCTCGGGCGCCCCGTAGCCCACGTAGTGCTTGAGCGTGCACGACACGCCCTGGGACTGGACGCCGCGGACGTAGGCCACGGCCATCCGGCTGGTGAGCTCGGGGTCCTCGCCGTAGGTCTCCTCGACCCGGCCCCAGCGCGGGTCCCGGGCGACGTCGACCACGGGGGCCAGGGTCAGGCGGGCGCCGACGGCGCGCAGCTGGCGGCCGATGACCCGGCCCACCTCCTCGACCAGCTCGGGGTCCCACGCCGCCGCCAGGCCGGTGCCGTGGGGGAACTGGGTCGCCTGCCGGGCGCAGAAGCCGCCGGTGGACTCCTCGTGGACGATCGCCGGGATCCCCAGCCGGGTCTGCTCGACCAGGTGTCGCTGGATCCCGTTGGCCAGGTCGGCCGTCCGGTCGGGTCCGAGCCCGGTCTGCGCCGAGATCCGCGAGATCTGCCCGATCCCGTCGGCCAGGACCGTCGACAGCTTCTCGGCGTCGAGCTCCTCGTCCGTGGCCAGCTCGGCGAACCACACCCCGGCGAGCTGGGCGCACTTCTCCTCGACGGTCATCCGCGCGCGACGAGCTCGTCGACGTCGGTCACCGGTCCCAGGCCTCGACCAGGTCGTCGAAGGGCACGTCGTGCAACACGGCGGCGGCCTGCAGGGCGGCGCCGCGGGCCACCAGCTCGTGATCGCTCGGGACGACCACCGGGCGACCGGTGAGGTCGGCGACGACCTCGCGGTAGGCGGCGCTGTGCGCGCCGCCGCCGATGAGCAGCACTCGCTCGGCGTCGATCCCGAGGGCCTCCGCGCCGGCCAGGAGGTTGGCCACCACGCCCTCGACGGCGGCTCGGGCCAGCTGCTCGCGGCGTCACGTCGGAGCGCAGGCCGGTGAGCGTGCCGGTGGCGTCGGGCCGGTTCGGCGTGCGCTCGCCGTCGAGGTGCGGCACGAGGCACCAGGCCGCCGGCGCCCGGCGGCGCCGCCAGCGCCAGCTCGTCGAAGCGCGGCGAGGTCGACGCCGAGCAGGCGGGCGACGGCGTCGGTGACCTTCGTGGCGTTGAGCGTGCAGACCAGCGGGAGGAAGCGGCCGGTGGCGTCGGCGAACCCGGCGACGGTGCCCGTGGGGTCGGCGCTCGGGCGTCTCGCTGACCGCGAAGGCGGTGCCGCTGGTGCCGAGGCTGAGCGCGAGGTCGCCGGGCCGGAGCCCGAGCCCGAGGGCGGCGGCCATGTTGTCGCCGGTGCCCGGGGCCGACGACGGCGCCGTTCCACTCGCCGGCGGGCTCGGCGGGCCCGAGCACCTCGGGCAGCCAGCGCCCAGTCCGTCGGCGTCGACGAGGTCGAGCAGGTCGGACCGGTAGCGGTCCTCGGCGGGCGACCACCAGCCGGTGCCCGACGCGTCGCCCCGGTCGGTCGTGCGCCCGCCGGTCAGCCGGGGGGTCAGCCAGTCGTGGGGGAGGAGCACCCGGGCGACCCGGGCGAAGCGTCTCGGGCTCGCACCGGCGCAGCCAGGCGCAGCTTGGTGATGGTGAAGCTGGCGACCGGCACGCTGCCGCACGCCGCGGCCCACGCCTCGGCGCCCGAGCTCCGTCGACCAGCGCGTCGGCGTCGGGCGCCGACTCGGTGTCGTTCCAGAGCTTGGCCGGGCGCAGCACCTCGCCGCCGGCGTCGAGCACGACCAGGCCGTGCTGCTGGCCGGCGACGGCGATCGCGGCGGGCGTGCGGTCGACGCCGGCCTGCGCGCAGGCGGCCTCGAACGCCGACCACCAGGCGGCGGGGTCCTGCTCGCTGCGGGGCGGCGTCGTCGGCGGGTGCGGTGCCCGGCCCGCGGCGACGAGCGCGCCGGTGTCGGCGTCGCGGACCTGCGACCTTGCACGCCGACGTCGACGAGTCGACCCCGACGACCAGCGGCACTCACCGAACGCCGAGGAGGAGCTCGGTCACGAGCTGGTCGAGGCGCTCGTGGCCGTAGCCCTGGGCGGCGAGCGCGTCCTCGTCGAACGTCGGCGCGCCGGATCTCGTCGAGCCCGCCGGCGGGGGCGGTCGGCTCGGCCAGGCCGGCCACCTTCGCGGTCGCGCAGCGCCTCCTGGATCTCGGCGTCCTCGCGGAAGCGCCGGGCCTTGTCGGCCAGGATCAGGTACGTGCGCATGCAGCCGCGGGCGAAGTCCCAGACGCCGTCGGCGTCCTCGGTGCGGTAGGCGTGGGCGTCGAAGTGGCGCATGCCGTCCCAGCCCGAGTCCTCCAGCAGCTTCACCGTGTAGAAGGCGTCCCGGATCCCCTCGGAGCCGAAGCGGAAGTCCTGGTCGAACTTGCCGATCCGCTGGGCGTTGAGGTCGATGTGGAAGAGCTTCCCCTGCCACAGCGTCTGGGCCACGCCGTGGTGGAACGACAGCCCGCTCATCGTCTCGTGGGCGAACTCGGGGTTGAGGCCGACCATGTCCGGCCACTCGAGCTCGCCGATGAAGGCGAGGGCGTGGCCGACGGTCGGCAGGAACATGTCGCCCCGGGGCTCGTTGGGCTTGGGCTCGAGGGCGATGCGCAGGTCGAGCCCCGCTCGCGGATGTGCTCGCAGCAGAGGTCGACCGCCTCCTTGTAGCGGTCGAGGGCCAGGCGCACGTCCTTGGCGGCGTCGGCCTCGACGCCCTCGCGGCCACCCCACATCACGTAGACCTCGGCGCCCGAGCTCGGCGCCGAGGTCGATGGCCTCGCAGCGTCTTGCGTCACCGCGAAGCGGCGGACCTCGCGGGTCGTTGGCGGTGAACGCGCCCTCCTTGAAGATCGGCCGGGAGAAGAGGTTGGTGGTCGCCATCGGCACCTTCATGCCGGTGTCGTCGAGGGCCTTGCGGAAGCGCTTGAGGATCGCCTCGCGCTCGGCCGGCGACGAGCCGAAGCGGCACGAGGTCGTCGTCGTGGAAGTTCACGCCGTAGGCGCCGAGCTCGGCCAGGCGCTCGCACCGACTCGACGGGGTCGAGCGGCGGCCGGGTCTCGTGGCCGAACGGGTCGCGGCCGGGGTTGCCGACGGTCCACAGCCCGAAGGTGAACTGGTGCTCGGGTCGGGGCTCGAAGGCGTCGCTCATGGGGGCATGGTAGCGATAACACGGCTGCCCGTCAGCCGAGAACCCCGTTCTCGCAGGTCCCCTATGCTCCTGCTGTGAGCTTCCAGCGGATCGGTGTCGTCGGGTGTGGGCTGATGGGCTCGGGGATCGCCGAGGTGGCGGCCCGGGCGGGCAGCGACGTGGTGGTCGTCGAAGCCGACGTGGCCGCCCTCGAAGCCGGCCAGGCACGGGTGGAACGCTCGCTGCACCAGGCCGTCGACCGGGGGAAGCTGCCCGCCGACGAGGCCGACGAGGTCCGCACGCGCCTCCACTTCGTCGACGACCTCGGCGCCTTCGCCGACCGCGAGCTGGTGGTGGAAGCGGTCTCCGAGGACGAGGACGTGAAGGTCTCGGTCTTCCGCGCCCTCGACGAGGCCGTCGACGCCGAGGACGCCGTCCTGGCCTCGAACACCTCGTCGATCCCGATCATGAAGCTGGCCATGGCCACCCACCGGCCCGGCAACGTGGTCGGCCTGCACTTCTTCAACCCGGTGCCGGTGCTGGCGTTGGTGGAGGTGGTGCCCTCGCTGCTCACCAGCGACGAGACCGCCGCCCGGGTGGAGTCCTTCGCCGCCGACACGCTCGGCAAGAACGTGATCCGCTCCCAGGACCGGGCGGGCTTCATCGTCAACGCCCTTCTGATCCCGTACCTCCTCTCGGCGATCCGGATGATGGAGTCGGGCTTCGCCTCGCCCGAGGACATCGACATGGGGATGGTCCAGGGTTGCGCCCACCCCATGGGGCCCCTCGCCCTGACCGATCTCATCGGCCTCGACACCACCGCCGCCATCGCCGACTCCCTCTACGAGGAGTTCAAGGAGCCGCTGTACTCGGCGCCGCCGCTGCTGATGCGGATGGTGGACGCCGGCCTGCTCGGCCGCAAGAGCGGCCGCGGCTTCTACACGTACGAGCCCTGAGCCACGCTCACCGGGGCCTGTTAGCGCTAACAACCCCGGTGGGCTAGGGTTTTCCTCATGCGTCGCACCGCCCTGAACGAGGGCTGGGAGTTCCGGCCCAAGCAGAACCGCCACCTCGAGCTGGTCGGGATGGGGGCCCCGTGGGAGCCGGTCACCCTTCCTCACGACGCCGTCATCGGCACGGAGCGCGCCGCGGAGGCCGGGCCGGCCACCGGCTACTTCCCGGGCGGTGCCTGGGAGTACCGCCGCACGATCGAGGTCCCGGAGGACGGCGCGCCCGCCACGGCGGTGGTCGAGTTCGAGGGCGTCTACCGCGACGCCATCGTGTCGGTGAACGGGACGAGGGCCGCCCACCGCCCCTACGGCTACTCCCGCTTCTTCGTCCCCGTCGACCACCTGCTCCAGCCGGGCGAGAACGAGCTGAAGGTCGAGGCCATCGCGCACGAGGACTCGCGCTGGTACTCCGGCGGCGGCATCCACCGTGACGTGTGGCTGCTCGAGGCCGGCACGGTGCACCTGGTCGCCGACCGGCTGGAGGTGCTGACCCCCGAGGTCGACGACGAGGTGGCCGCGGTCGCCGTGGCCACCGCGGTCCGCAACCGGGGGCCGGCGACGTCCGAGGCCGTCGTGCGGGTGGAGGTGGTCGACGCCGACGGCGAGGTCGTCGCCACCGAGCAGTCCCCGGTCACGACCTTCGCCGGCGAGGAGCTCACCGTCCGCCGCCGGCTCGACGTGGCCTCCCCGCGCCGGTGGCGCCTCGACGACCCCCACCTCTACACCTGCCGGGTCACCCTGCTGGACGGCGACGAGGTCCTCGACGACGACGCGACCACCTTCGGCATCCGCACCCTGAGCCTGGATGCCCGGCGGGGCCTGCGGGTCAACGGCGAGCCCGTTCTCCTCCGGGGTGCCTGCGTCCACCACGACAACGGCCCCCTCGGGTCCGCCACCATCGGCCGGGCCGAGGAGCGGCGGGTCGAGCTGCTGAAGGCGGCGGGCTTCAACGCCCTGCGCAGCGCCCACAACCCGATGAGCCGGGCGATGCTCGACGCCTGCGACCGCCTCGGCGTGCTGGTGATGGACGAGACCTTCGACATGTGGGGCCAGCCCGAAGACCGAGGACGACTACGCCCGCCGCTACGACGACTGGTGGGAGGCCGACATCGAGGCCATGGTCCGCAAGGACGTCAACCACCCGAGCGTGGTCATGTACAGCATCGGCAACGAGATCCCGGACGGGTCCTCGGCCACGGGCCTGCACCGGGCCCGGGCCCTAGCCGAGCTGGTGCGGGCGCTCGACCCCTCCCGCTACGTCACCCAGGCGATCAGCGGGATCATGGTCGCCGGTGCCCGCATCATCGAGGCGGTGCGGGACACCATGGCGGCGCAGGCGATCACGAGGACACGGGCGTCAACACGGCCACGACCTCCCTCGGCGACCTCATGGGCGCGGCCAGCAGCGCCGAGCTGGTCGTCGAGCCTGCTGGACGAGGCCTGCTCCCACCTCGACGTCGCCGGCTACAACTACATGCACAGCCGCTTCGCCGCAGGACGCCGAGGCCCATCCCCAACGGGTCATCGTCGCCAGCGAGACCCACCCGTCCGACGTCGACGTCGGGCTGGGCCGGCGTGCTCGAGCACCGCAACGTCATCGGCGACTTCACCTGGACCGGCTGGGACTACCTCGGCGAGGCCGGCATCGGCCGCATCGAGTACGGCGAGGCGGCGGGGCGAGTGGGGCCTCGGCGCGTTCCACGGCGAGTTCCCGTGGCTGGCCGCGTGGTGCGGCGACGTCGACATCACCGGGCACCGCCGTCCACAGTCCTACTACCGGGAGATCGTGTTCGGGCTCCGGTCCGACCCCTACGTCGCCGTCCAGCGGCCCGAGCACCATGGACAGGCGGTCTGCCACACTGGTCCGTGGTCGTGGAGCGACGTGGTCGCCGAGCTGGAGCTGGGCCGGCCACGAGGGATCGCCGGTCACCGTCGAGGTCTACGCCGACGCCGACGAGGTCGAGCTGGTGGTGAACGGCACGTCCGCTCGGCCGGCAGCCGGTCGAGCACCGATTCCGGGCGGCGTTCGAGACGACGTACCAGCCGGGCGAGGTCGAGGCGGTCGCCTGGCGGGACGGCGAGGAGATCGGCCGAACCGCATCTCGGCGACCGAGGCGGACGACGGCCTGCGGCTGCGCGTCGACCGTGCCGAGATCGCCGCCGACCCGTCCGACCTCGCCTTCGTCGAGGTGCCTGGTCACGCGGCGACCGGACACGGTCGACCGTCGAGGTCGAGGGACCGGCCGTCCTCCAGGGCCTGGCCAGCGCCCGGCCCGACACCGACGAGCCCTTCACCGGCGACACGTGCACGACCTTCGACGGCCGGGCCCTGGCCGTCGTCCGGCCCACCGGTGTGGGTACGATCACCGTCTCGCTGCGAGGGCCAGGAGCTGGTGATCCAGGCCCGGTGACCTGGGAGCTGCGTTGGCACCCCTTCCGGGGGGAGTGGGTGCTGTTCACCGCCCACCGGGGCGCCCGCCCCTGGATCGGCGAGGTCGTCGCCGACGACGAGGCCCCCGTTCCCGAGGACAACGCCCTCGCCCCCCTCGGCCGGCGCATCGACACCACCAACCCCGACTACCGCGGGCGTCTTCACGTTCACCAACGACCTCCCGGTGTTCTCGCCCGAGGCGCCCGAGCCGTCGGCCGGCGACGACCTGTACCGGACGCGCCGGGCCGTCGGGCACGGCCGAGGTCGTCTGCTACCACCACGACCCCACCCGGTCGCTGGCCGACCTCGACGACGACGAGGTCGCCGCGGTCGTCACCACCTGGCGGGACCGCACCGCCGCCCTGCAGGCCCAGGACGGGATCGAGCACGTCCTCATCTTCGAGAACCGGGGTGCCGCGGTCGGCACGTCGAACCCGCACCCGCACTGCCAGATCTACGCCGGGTCGCTCGTCTACGCCACGATGGCCCGGGAGGCCGAGGTGGCCGCCGAGCACCACCGCGACCACGGGTCGGTCCCTGCTTGCCGACGTGGTCGAGCGGGAGCTGGCCGGGCCCCGCATCGTCAGCGAGGGCGAGCACTTCTTCGCCTGCGTCCCCTGGTTCGCCCGCTATCGCCTACGAGGTCCACGTGCTCCCGCGGACGCCGGTGACCTCGCTGATCGACCTCGACGACGACGGGTGCCGGTCGCTCGCCCTCGTCCTGCGCGACGTGGTCCGGCGCTACGACGCGCTGTGGGGCCTGCGCATGCCCTACGTGCTCGCCGTCCACCAGGCCCCGGTCGGCGACCACCCGCACTACCCGTTCCACCTCGAGCTGCACCCGCCCCTGCGGGCCCCGGGGCTGCTGAAGTACCTGGCCGGCCCCGAGGTCGGCGGCGGCTCGATGACCAACGAGTCCGATCCCGACGAGAAGGCGGCCGAGCTCCGTGACGCCCTCGCCTGACGAGGCCCGCCGGCTCCTGTGCGAGCTGGGCGACCACCTTCGCGACGTCGGTGATCGGCGCGCGAGGGATGGACATGGCCGCCGTCGAGGGTCGGACCGAGGCCGACACGATCTACGCCATCGACAAGGTGGTCGACGACGATCCTGCGTCGACTGGTTCGAGGAGCACTGGCCCGGCGTCGAGGTGGTGTCCGAGGGCCTCGACGAGCCCGTGGTCGTCGGCGCGACGCCGAGTGGACGGTGATCGTCGACACCATCGACGGCACCCGTGGCCTGATGTACGACAAGCGCCCGGCCTGGTGCCTCGCCGCGGCCGCGCCCGTCGGCGGGCGCGCTGCGGGACGTCGTCGCCGCGGCCATGACCGAGCTGCCGACGACCAAGCAGGGGTGCGGCCGACCAGCTGAGCGGCACCCGGGGCGGCGGCGTGGTCGGCGAGCGGATCGACCTCCGCACCGGCGACCGGGCACCGCTCGACGTGCGCCCGTCGGCGGCGACCGACCTCGAGCACGGCTTCGGCTGGGCTGGCCAAGTTCTTCGGCCCGGGCAAGGTCGGCGTTGGCCGAGCTCGAGGCCGAGCTCTTCGCCCGCCTCGGCTGTCGGGACGTGTTCGACGACGAGTACATCTCCTCGGGCGGCCAGCTCCACGAGCTGCTGACCGGTCGGGACCGCTTCGTCGCCGACCTCCGCCCGCTCGTCGCCCCGGAGGCCCACGCCTGTCACCCCTACGACGTGTGCACCGCGCTCCTGCTCGAGGAGGCCGGCGGTGTCGTCACCGATCCCTGGGGTGCGCCCCTCGACGCCCCGCTCGACACGACCTCGCCGGTCGCGTGGGTGGGCTACGCCAACCCGGCGCTGGCCGCCTGGATCGGCCCCGTGCTCGCCGAGGTGCTCCGTGAGCCGTCGGTAGCGGCGCCGGGTCGCCTCGACCTGCTCGGCGGCGTGGCCGACTACTCGGGCGCCCTCGTGCTGGAGACGCCGACCCGGGTGGCGACGACGGTGACGGCCGAGCCGGCGGACGCGCTGGTCGTCGGCCCGGCTCGCCTGGCCGAGGACGAGGTGGCGAAGCTGGCCGGCCTCACCCACCCCGAGGTCCGGGACGCGCTGGCCGACCTCCCCCGGTGGACCCACTACCTGCTCGGCGTCGCGATCGTCCTCGTGCGCCACGAGGTCATCGAGCCGCCGGCGGTCGAGCTGACGGTGACGTCCGACGTGCCCACGTCCGTCGGCGTGTCGTCCAGCGCCGCCCTCGAGGTGGCCACCGCCCGCGCCCTGGGTGCCGGTGGGCTCGATCCGCTTCGGCTCGCCTCGCTGTGCCAGGAAGCCGAGAACCACGTGGTCGGCGCCCCGTGCGGGGTCATGGACCAGGTCGCCGTGGCCATGGGCACGCCCGGCCGGCTCCTGCCGATCCTCTGCCGCCCCGCGTCGGTGCGGGTCGAGGTGGCGCTGCCCGACGGCATCGAGGTCGTCGGCTGGCCGACGGGCGCCGAGCACGACGTCAGCGGCATCCCGTACCGCCGGGCCCGCACCGCCGCGTTCATGGGCAAGCGGATGGTCGGGCGGTCGGACGGGCCCTGGATCAGCGACCTCCCGTCCGCCGCGGTCGCCGAGCTCCCGGACGTGGTCGACGGGGCGACGTTCCTCGACCGCTGGGGCGACACCGACGACGACCTCACCACGGTCGACCCTGCCGAGTCGTACCCGGTCCGGGCGGCCACGAGCTTCGGCGTCGACGAGCACGCCCGGGCTGAGCACGCGGTCGGGCTCCTCGCCGCCGGCGAGGTCGACCTGCGGCCGTTGCTGGCCGCCAGTCACGCCGGCTACGACGCCATGGGCCTCGGCCATCCGCTGGCCGACGCCCGCGTGGCCGAGAGCGCTGGACCGCCCCGGGGTCCACGGGGCCCGGTCCAGCGGCGGCGGGGCGGCGGCACGGTGGTCGTCGTGTGCGACCGGGGTGCGCTCGACGACGTGGAGGGCCTGATCCGCTGATCAGGCGGGCCCGGTGCTGGCCCGCACGACCAGCTCGGGGGGCACGAGCACGTGCTCGAGCTCGCGGTCGGCCTCGACGTGGCGGATGACGAGCTCGACGGCCCGTCGACCCACCTCGCGGAGGTCCTGGCGCACCGTCGTGAGCGGTGGCACCAGGAAGCCCGAGTCGGGCGTGTCGTCGAAGCCGACCACGCTGACGTCGCCGGGCACCTCCCGACCGTGCTCGTGGACGGCTCGCAGGACGCCCATGGCGGACTGGTCGTTGGCCGCGAAGACCGCCGTGACGTCGGCATCGGCGGCCAGCTCGGCGCCCGCCGCGTAGCCCCCGGCCGCGGACCAGTCGCCCGCCAGCAGCCGCCCCGTCGGCGCGCCGGCGTCGGCCAGCGCGTCCGCCCATCCCCGCTCCCGCTCGGCGGCGTCGACCCAGCCGATCTCCCCCCGGACGTGGTGAACCGTCCGGTGACCCTGGTCGAGCAGGTGCTCCGTGGCCAGCCGCCCGCCAGCCGCCTGGTCCACGGCGACCGTCGAGTGCGGGAGCGCCGGGTCCCCGCCCACGACGACCAGCGGGAGGTCGTCCCGGAGGTCGGCGAGGGCCTCGACGACGGGCAGCACCGGGGCCTCGACGATGACGCCCTCCACCTGCGCCGCCCGCAGGTGGTCGAGCGCATCGTGGAGGTCGTCGGTCTCCGGGGCGAAGGTCACGAAGCTGACGGCGTGGCCGGCGCCCCGGGCCGCCCCCTCGAGCCCGTACAGCAGTTGCGCCGGCCCGTAGTGCTCGGGCTCGACGGCGATCACGCCGAGCATCCGGGACCGGCCACCGGCCAGGACCCGGGCCGCGGTGTTGGCCCGGTAGCCGAGGTCGGCCACCGCCGCCTCGACGCGCTCCCGCGTCTCGTCGGCGACCCCCGGAAAGCCGTTCAGGACCCGGGAGACGGTCATCACCGAGACACCGGCGCGCTTGGCCACATCGGCCATCACCGGCCGGCGCTCTCCCTCCACGGGCGTCAAGCTACGGCGGTCAGCTGAGCCCGTTGCGCTGGGCGACCTCGCCGAGCCAGCGGGCCGATGGCTTGACCGTGCGGGCGAACGTCTCCCGGTCGACGGCGATGAGCCCGAAGGTCTTCGCGTAGCCCGCCATCCACTCGAAGTTGTCGAGCAGCGTCCAGTGCAGGTAGCCGCGGACGTCGACGCCGTCGGTCGACGGCCCCGGCGAGCCCCTCCAGCGCCTCGCGGGTGTAGGCGATGCGGGCCTCGTCGTCGTCGGTGGCCATCCCGTTCTCGGTGACCAGCACCGGGACGCCGGCGTGCTCGGCGGCCAGGCGGACGGTGTGGCCGAGGGCCTCGCGGGTACACCTCCCACCCGGTCTGCATCGTCGGCGTGCCGTCGGCAACGGGCAGCTGGCCGTCGGGGCCGAGGCGCTGCCGGGAGTAGGTCTGCACGCCGACCAAGTCGTCGTCCCGGGACACCTCGAGCCAGTCGAGCTCGGCCCGGGCCTGGGCCTCCCGCCAGCGCTCCTCGCCGCCGTCCGCCGGGCTGGAGGTCGATCAGGGCCAGCGTCCAGCCCACCTTCGCGTCGCCGGGACCGGACCTGATGGCCTCCACGCCGCGCCGGTGGATGGCCGCCATCTGCTCGACGGCCAGCTCCGCCGAGCAGGCCCATGCGGCTCTCGCCCGGTTCGCCGTCGCCGGCCCCCCATGGGGATCACCCCGGTGTGCTCGAGCAGCGTCGATCACGTTGGGCTCGTTGAGCGTCGCGGCCCACGGAAGGAGGTCGCCGAGGTGGGCGGTGACCTGCTCGGCGTAGCGGCCGAAGCGGTCGGGGGCGTCCGGCGAGGCCCAGCCGCCGGCGTCGGCGAACCAGCGGGGCGTCGTGAAGTGGCTGTAGGTGACGACCGGCGTCACCTCGTGCTCCCAGGCAGGTGGCGACCATCCGCCGGTAGTGGTCGAGGGCGGCTCGGGAGAAGGCAGCCGGGCTCGGGCTCGATGCGGGACCACTCGACCGAGAAGCGGTACGCGTTCAGGCCGAGGTCGGCCAGCATCGCGATGTCCTCCGGGTACCGGTGGTAGTGGTCGCAGGCGTCCAGCGAGGGTTCGACGAACAGCGAGTGCTTCGCCCACTCCAGCGGCCAGATGTCGGCGTTGACGTTGCCGCCCTCCACCTGGTGGCCGGCGGTGGAGGCCCCCCACAGGAAGCCGTCGGGGAAGGTCGTCATGTCGTCCACTCCATGGTGAAGGAGATCTGCAGGTCCTCACCGGGCTCCAGCACCCGCGGGTCCCGGTTGAAGGCGTCGGGGGCATCGGACTGCGGCTCCACGCACACGAGGCTCGGGTCCTCGTCGTACACCACCCACACCGGGCAGTCCGACCTGAGGGTCAGGGCGACATCGGGGCCGACGAGCCGCGGGTCGGACCGGAGGTGCATGGCGTCGTCCCACGGCCCGTCCGTCGTCGCCACGAGCCGACCCGTCGGGATGCCGGTGGCGTCACGCTCCCAGAGCTCGACAGGGTCGACCGCCAGCCGCAGGTCGGGGCGGAAGCACGGGTGCCAGCCGGCCACCACGGGCATCGCTCGGTCGCCGGCGGTCACGGTCATGGTCAGGGTCAGGGCGTCGGGGGTCAGCGCGAACGCCTGCGTCGGCCGTCCCCCCGAGGGGCCAGTCCAGGTCCAGGCCCAGGACTGCCGGTCCGATGGCCGTCCACGCGTTGCAGTACCCGACGCCGTGGATGGCGTGGGGTGGGGCGGCGAGTGGCAACCGGTGCGCCTCGCCCCGGAACGTGAAGCGGCCGTCGCGCACCCGGCCGGCCCAGGGGACCATCGGGTAGCAGCCCCACAGCATGGGGCCGCGGTCGGCGTCGGTGACGAGGAGCTCGTGGCCGGCGACCCGCAGTGACGCCAGACGGCCGCCCTGGACGGCGTCGATCGCGACCTCGGCGTCCCCCGCCGCCAGCACCGTGCAAGAATCTCGTTCTCGGCTCAGGAAAGGAGCTTGCCGCATGGGCGTGGCGGTCGGCGAACCCGGCGGACGCCGCACGGTCCAGAGCTTCTGCCGGATCTGCACGGCGGTGTGCGGCATCCTCGTCGAGGTCGAGGGCGACCGGTGTCCTGAAGGTCCGCGGCGACCCCGACCACCCGCTCTCCCACGGCTACACCTGCGCGAAGGGCCGGGCCCTGCCCGCAGCTCCACCACCACCCCGACCGGCTCGAGCGACCGCTGCTGCGGCGTCGACGGCGAGCTGGTGCCGGTGAGCTGGGACGACGGCCCTCGACGACCTCGGCGACCGGCTGCGGGCGATCGTCGACGAGCACGGACCGCAGGCCGTCGGCATCTACTTCGGCAGCGGGCTCGGCATGGACGCCGCCGGCTACCGGATGATGGAGGCCCTGTTCCGTGCCATCGGCACGCCGGCCAAGTTCAGCCCGCTGACCATCGACGGCACGGCGAAGACGCTCGTCTCGCACCTGGTCGGGGCCTTCCCCGGCTTCACCTCCCACATCGACTACGACCGGGCCAGCGCTCGTGCTCTACATCGGGGTGAACCCGGTGGTCTCCCACGGCCACAACATCGCCCTGTCCGACCCGGTGACCTCGATCCGGAACGTGCGGGAGCACGCCGAGGTCTGGGTGCTCGACCCGCTACGCACCGAGACGGCCCGGCTGGCCACCCGCCACCTGGCACCCCGACCGGGCACCGACCACGCCGTCCTCGCCTACCTCATCCGCGAGCTGCTGGCGCGACGGCGCCGGCGGCGACGTGCTCGAGCGCCGACGTCGGTCGGGACGAGCTGGCCCGCGGCCGTCGAGCCGTTCACGCTCGGCCCACGCCGCGGACCTCGTCCGGCGTGGACGAGTCGCGACCTGACTGACCTGCTCGCCGCCGTGCGCCGGGCCGGCCCGGTGGCCATCCACACCGGGACCGGCGTCACCATGCAGGCCGAGCACGGGAACGTGACCGCCTGGCTGGCCTGGGTGCTGATGATCCTCACCGGGGCCATGAACCGGCCCGGCGGCGTCTGGTTCCATCCCGGCTTCAACCTCCAGTTCGACTCGTTCGAGCTGCCCGTGCTCGACGCCCGACGTGGTCTTCGGCCCCGGCCCGACGTCGCGGCCCGAGACGCAGGCGTTCCTGGGCGAGTGGCCGTGCGCGGCGCTGCCCGACGAGATCCGGGCGGGCAACATCCGGGCCTTCCTGAACCTCGGCGGCAGCCTCCTCACCTCCTTCCCGGACCTCGGCGAGCTGGAGCCGGCGCTGCGGGAGCTCGAGCTGCTGGTCAGCACCGACATCATCGCCAACCCGAACACCGACCTCTCGACCCACGTGCTGCCCACCAAGGACCAGCTCGAGCGGGCCGACGTGACCCTCTGGGACTTCCTCGTCCCCAGCGTGTCGGTGCAGCACACGGCCCCGGTCGTCGAGCCGGTGGGCGAGCGCCGGTCGGCGTGGTGGGTGCTGGCCGAGATCGGCCGGCGGCTGGGCCACGACCTCGCCGAGCCGGACGCCACCGACGACGAGATGGTGGCCCGGACGATGGCCGCCGCCCGCTGCTCCTACGACGAGGTGGCGGCGACGGGCTTCGCCGAGGTGCCGGTCGAGCTGCCCGCTCAGTGGGTCGAGGACCACCTCGAGCGCGCCGGCGGCTGGCGGCTGGCCCCGGCGTTGCTGGTCGACCAGCTCGCCGCGCTCCAGCCGCCCCCGCCGTTGGTCCTGATCCCGCGGCGCCAGGCCAAGAAGCTGAACGCGGCGCTGGACTTCCTCGGGGAGGAGGCCGAGGTCGTGCTCCACCCCGACGACGCCGCCGCGGCGGGGGTCGACGACGGCTCGCCCGTGGTCGTGCGCACCGACCGGGGCGCGATGACCGGCGTGGCCAAGGTCGACCCCGGGATCCGCCGTGGCGCGGTGTCCGTGCCCCACGGCCACCACGGGGCGAACGTGAACGCCCTCACCGACAAGGACGACATCGACCCGGTGACCGGCATGGTCCGGTACGCCGGCGTGCCCGTGACCGTCGCCCCGGCGTGAGCGCGGTCGTCGTCGGCAACCTGAAGCTGGGCTCCCGCACCCGGCACGCGGGCGAGCTCGTCGTCGAGCGCCTCACCGGCGCGCCGCCCGATGCGGTGATCGAGGTGGCCGAGCTGGGGCCCGCGCTGCTGGGCTGGGGCTATCCGGCTGTCGAGGCGGCCAAGCAGGTGGTGCGGGAGGCCGGGCTGGTGGTGTTCGCCACGCCGACCTACAAGGCCACCTACACCGGCCTGCTGAAGCTCTTCCTCGACCAGTTCGCCGCCGGCGAGCTCCACGGCACCACGGGGATCGCCCTGATGCTGGGCGCCGGTCCCCAGCACGCGCTGGCGGGCGAGCACTCGCTGAAGCCGGTCCTGGTCGAGATCGGCTGCACCTGCCCCACGCCGGCGCTCTTCCTTCTCGAGTCCTCCTGGGAGGACAGCCCCGAACTGGACGCCTGGCTCGAACGAGCCCGCGAGATCCTCGGCTGACCCCGTTCTGGTGGCAGCCCTGTGTCGTGGAGAACACGCCGCTGCCACCAGAACGGGGCGTTAGAGCTCGCGGAGGACCTCGTCGGTGTGCTGGCCGAGGCCGGTCACCCCGCGGCCACTCGGTCCCGCAGCACGTTCTTCTCCACCTTGCCGGTGGCGTTGAGCGGCAACTCGTCGAGGAGCTCGACGGCGCGGGGGACCTTGTAGTTGGCCATCTCGTCACGGCTCCAGGCGATGATCGCCTCCGGGGTGACGTCGGCGCCGGGCCGAAGGACGACGAAGGCCATCCCGACCTCGCCCAGCCGTTCGTCGGGGATGCCGATCACCGCGGCCTGCTGGACGTCGGGGTGGCGGAGCAGGGCGTTCTCGATCTCGGCCGGGTAGGCGTTGAACCCGCCGACGATGAACATGTCCTTGACCCGCCCGACGATCTGCAGGCACCCGCGGTCGTCGACCACACCGAGGTCGCCGGTCCGCAGCCACCCGTCGGGGGAGAGGGCGAGGGCGGTGGCCTCCGGATCGTCGAGGTAGCCGGCCATCACGGTGGGGCCTCGGAGCAGGATCTCGCTGTCGTCCAGGCACAGCTCGAAGCCCGGCCGGGGCCGGCCCACGGTGGTGGCCACGGTCTCGGGGTCGTCGTCGGGCGAGGTGGCGCTGGCGGTGCCCGCCTCGGTCAGGCCGTAGCCGGTGACGATGAACTCGAACGGCAGCTCGGCGTCCACGCGCCGGATCAGCTCGACCGGGATGTCGGCGGCACCGGTCACGGCGATGCGCAGGCTCGACAGGTCGTGTGCGTCCCGGTCGGGATGGTCGAGGATCGCCTGGTAGATCGTCGGCGCCCCGGGCAGCACGGTGACCTGCTCGTCGGCGACCCGACGCAGGACGGTGTCCACGTCGAAGACGGGCTGGGGGAGCATGGTCGCCCCCGAGGCGACGCAGGCCAGGATCCCGGCCTTCAGGCCGAACATGTGGAAGTAGGGGTTGACCATCAGGTAGCGGTCGTCCGGGCCGATGCCGGTCATCGCCGCCCAGTCCGTCGCCACGCCCAGCGTCCGCCCGTGGGTCATGACCACGCCTTTGGGCACGCCGGTGGTACCCGAGGTGAAGAGGATGTCCGAGGGGTCGTCCGGGCCCAGGTCCGGCGCCGGGACCTCGGTGCCCCGGGCCAGGAAGTCGTCCCAACCCACGGTGCCCTCGCGGGCCGGGCCGCGGGCCACGACCACCGTCTCGAGGTCGGGCAGGTCGGCGCCGTCGAGCATGGCGACGTAGTCGGTGTCGAGGAAGTCGGTGACGGTCACCAGCGCCTTCACCCGGCTCCGTCGGAGGATGTCGGCCGCCTCGGTGCCCTTGAACCGGGTGTTGACGGGCACGAGCACGGCGCCCGCCTGCCAGATGCCGAGCACCGCCTGGATCCACTCGCCGCAGTTGAAGCACCAGATCGAGACCCGGTCGCCGCGCTCGACCCCGGATGCCGCCAGCGCGGCGGCGAACCGGCCCGCCTGCTCGTGCAGCTCGGCCCAGCTCCAGCGCGTCTCGCCGTCGACGACGGCGATGCCGTCGCGCTCGGCGGCGGACGCCACCAGCGCGGCGATGGATGTCAACGGACGACCGCGTCCTCGACGTTCATCAGCCGGGCCAGGTTGCCGCCCATGATCTTGCGGACGGTGTCCTCGGGCACGCCGGCCAGCTCGTCGACGTAGCTCATGGGGTTGGCCAGGCCCTCGGGGTGGGGGAAGTCGGAGCCGAACAGCACGTGCTCCTCGCCGATGAGGTCGGCCAGGGCCGGCAGGTCCTCCTCCCAGAACGGGCTGATGTAGATGTTGCGCTTGATGACCGAGATGGGCTCCTCGGGGAAGTCCTGCGGCATCTTCTTGTAGATGTCCTGCATGCGGTCGAGGAGCGGCTCGACCCAGCTGCTGCCGTTCTCGATGACGGCGACCTTGAGGTCCGGGAAGCGGGACAGGGCACCGTGGCACACCATCGACGACACGGCGTCCTCGATGGGCCGCCACGACGACAGCATGCGGAAGGCCTCGGGCTTGAACGGCAGCATCTCGCTGTTGCTGCCGATCCACTCGTTGGCGTAGCGCTCGTAGCCGCTGTCCGACGAGTGCATGGCGACGAGGATGTCGGCCTCCTGCACCCGCTCCCAGAAGGGGTCGAACTCGGGCTGGGCGAACGAGCGGGGCCCCCGCACGCCGTAGACCGGCGCCGGGCGGATCAGCACGACCCGGGCCCCTCGCTCCAGCACCCACTCCAGCTCCTCGATCGCCTTGTCCACGATCGGCAGGGTGATGACCGGGGTGCTGAAGATGCGGCCCTCGTAGTCGAACGACCAGGTCTCGTGCATCCACTCGTTGAGGGCGTGGATGACCGCGTGGGTGGCCTCGGGGTGATCCCGCAGGCGCTCCTCGAGGAGGCTGGCCAGGGTGGGGAACATCAGGGACCGGTCGAGGCCCTGCTCGTCCATGAGCTTGATGCGGGACTCCGGCTCGCGGAACGCCTCGGGAGCCCGGATCGGCGTCACCGAAGATGGCGCGGCGGTCCTTGCCCTCGGGGTTGCCGACCCGGAAGTACTCCTCCATGGCGCCCGGCGCCGCCACCACCTCGAAGGTGGGGTTGGGGATGTAGTCACTGATCGTGCCGTTGATCACGATCTTGGTGCGACCCCGGACCTCCACGTAGTCGACCGCGTTCTTGAACGGGTCGCGGAGGAACTTGGTGAACGCCTCCCTGGTCTCGTAGAGGTGGTTGTCGGCGTCGAAGACGGGGATGTCGAGTGTGCGTCATGACGTCTCCTGTTCTGAGAGCGTGGGTGCGAGGTCGGCGAGGAGTTGGCGGGTGCGGTCCGACGACGCCAGCCAGCGCGTCGCGATCCTCGCCGATCGACACCACCCGGATCGAGAGGTCGGTGGCACCGGCGTCGGCGAACGAGCGCAGGCGCTTCTCGACCGCCGCCTCGCTCCCCGCGGCGAGCAGGTCGCTCACCTGCTGGGCGTCGCCGGCGTCGAGCAGGCGCTGGTAGTTGGGCGAGATCTCGGCCTCGGCCAGGATCCGGTTGGTCCGCTCGACGGCGACCTCCACCTCCGAGTCCAGGCAGAGGCAGACCGGGACGCCGGCCACGATGCGGGGGGTGGGGCGCCCGGCGCCCGCCGCCGCCTTGGTCAGGTGGGGGACGACGTGGTCGGCGATGGCCCGCTCGTCGGCCATCCAGAGGATGGTGCCGTCGGTGCGCTCGCCGGCGATCCGCAGCATCACGGGGCCGAGGGCGGCGAGCAGCACCGGGGTCGGGACGACGTCGGTGACGTCGAGGGGGTTGTGGACCCGGAAGCTCTCGTTCTCCACGTCGACCGGGCCCGGCCCGGCGAGCGCCGGTGCCAGCACGTCGAGGTAGTCGGCCATGAGGCGGGCCGGGCGCTCGTAGGGCAGGCCCAGCATGTCGTCGACGATCCAGTGGTGGGAGACGCCGAGGCCGAGGGACAGCCGTCCGCCGCAGCACCGCCTGGGTCGACAGCGTCTGCTGGGCGAGGGCGATCGGGTGCCGGGGCTGGATGGGCACGACGGCGGTGCCGATCTCGACCCGGTCGGTGGCGGTGCCGATCAGGGTGGCCGCCGTGAGGGCGTCGAACTCGTCGGGGATCTGGGGGACCCACACCGTGGCCAGGCCCGCCTCCTCGGCCCATCGGGCCGTCGGCCTGCATCCGCTCGATCTTCACGGCGTAGCGGCCCCGCTCCGGGCCGACCATCAGGCCGATGCGCACCCCGACTCCCTGCTGGATGAGAACGTCCTTCTCCGCCTAGAGTAACAGCAGTTTCAGACGAGCGTGACGGGGGAACAACGCGAGATGACGACGGCCGAGACCGACCTCTACTACGACCCGTACGACTTCGACATCGACACCGACCCGTACCCGATCTGGCGGCGGCTGCGGGAGGAGCGACCGCTCTACTACAACGAGCGCTACGACTTCTACGCCCTGAGCCGGTTCGACGACGTCGAGACGTGCTCCCGGGACTGGAAGACCTACAGCTCGGCCCGGGGCACGCTCATCGAGCTCATCAAGGCGGACTTGGAGATCCCGCCCGGGCCTGATCATCTTCGAGGACCCGCCCGACCACGATCTGCACCGCGGCCTGCTCTCCCGGGTCTTCACGCCCCGCCGCATCGCCGCCATCGAGCCCCAGATCCGGGAGTTCTGTGCCCGCAGCCTCGATCCTCTCGTCGGGTCGGGCGGGTTCGACTTCGTCGCCGACCTCGGCCAGCAGATGCCGATGATGACCATCGGCATGCTCCTCGGCATCCCCGAAGAGGACCAGCAGGCCGTGCGCCTGCAGATGGACGGTGGCCTCCGCCTCGAGGACGGCGAGATGCCGGAGGCCCGGACCCTCGACGAGGACGAGATGGCCCTCTTCGCCGACTACATCGACTGGCGGCGCGAGCACCCCTCCGACGACCTCATGACCGACCTGCTGAACGCCGAGTACGAGGACGTCGACGGTGTGCGCAAGCACCTCACCAAAGAGCAGGTGCTGGGCTACATCGGGCTGCTGGCGTCGGCGGGCAACGAGACCACCAACCGCCTCATCGCCTGGACCGGCAAGGTCCTGGCCGAGCACCCCGACCAGCGCCGGGAGGTGCTCGAGGACCGCGACCTCATCCCCAACACCATCGAAGAGGTCCTGCGCTACGAGCCTCCGTCACCGATCCAGGCCCGCTACGTCACCGAGGACGTCGAGCACCACGGCGAGGCCGTGCCAGAGGGCAGCACCCTCGTCCTGCTCACGGCGTCGGCCAACCGGGACGACCGCCGGTTCGACGATCCCGACCGCTTCGACATCCACCGCACGATCGAGCACCACCTGACCTTCGGCCACGGGATCCACTTCTGCCTCGGCGCCGCCCTCGCCCGCATGGAGGGCCAGGTGGCGCTCGACGAGGTCCTGAACCGCTTCCCCGAGTGGGAGGTGGACTGGGACCACGCCGTCCAGGCCCGCACGTCCACCGTCCGGGGGTGGGAGACGCTGCCGGTGGTGACTCCGTAGTCAGAGCTTCATGTGGAGGAACTCGACGGGGCCGGCGGCGCCCGGGAACGAGTTCGTCAGCCCGCTGCCGACGTAGCCGGCGTCGGTGATCATGGTGATGCCGTTCACGCCGGCCGCGGCTTCGCTGCAGAGGAACACCAGGGGGTAGGCCTGCTCCAGCGGGGTCGATGCCTCGATGCCGGCCTCCTCCCGGTAGTCGGCGCCGAAGCCCAGCCACTGCTCGGCGTTGGCCCGGGCCAGCGGTGTGTTGGTGGGGCCGGGGAGGATGGCGTTGATGCGGATGCCCTGCTTGAGCAGGGGGAAGGCGCGGCTGGCCACGTAGTAGTTGATGGCCTGCTTGCTCCACAGGTAGTCGGCCCGGTTGTTGTCCAGGGCCCACTTCGATGCGGTCGGGAGGTCCATGTCGCAGTACGCCCGCAGCTCGTCGATGTTCTCCTTCCAGCCGAGGCCGGCGGCCGAGGAGATCATCCCGATGGCCCCGCCGCGGCCGAGGTGGCCGTCGGCGAGGAGCTTGTCGATCAGGTGGCGGTGGCCGAGGAAGTTGATCTTCTCGATGCCGGGGATGCCGTCGGCCACGCCGGCGCACGAGAGCACGGCGTGCACGGGTCCGCCGCACTCGTCGACGGCGGCGTCGATGGAGTCGGTGTCGGCCAGGTTGACGCTGATCGTGGTGACCCCGTCGAGCTCGATGGGGGCGAGGTCCATCACCACCGTGTCGGCTCCGGCGTCGCGGACCACCTCGGCGGCGGCGGCCCCCATGCCGGTGGCTCCACCGACGACGAGGGCTCGCTTGCCGTCGAAGCGGAAGGCGTCGAACAGGCTCATGTCTCTCCTAGGGAAGAAAGTCGGGGATCTACGGGGCCGCCCATCCGGGGCGTGAGCACGATGGTCGGCACGGCGACCGTCGGCCCGTGCTGCAGCAGGCCGTGGACGGTGTTGACCAGCTCCTCCACGTCGAAGAGGGCACCGCTGAGGTAGCGGCGCTGGTCCCAGACGGGGTGCAGCTCCATGAGCAGGTCCATGTCCCAGTCGTCGGCGAAGCCGGTCATCGACTCGCCCTCACCGCCGGCACAGTCGCCGACCACGAGGCGGGTGAAGCCGATCTCGGGGTGCTCACCCCGCCAGGCCTCGACCAGCTTGTCGAGGGCGGCCTTGCTGACGATGTAGGCGCCCAGGCCCGGCCAGGTCGGCGTCAGCGACGCGCTCACCGACGAGAAGTAGATGGCCCGACCCGCGCCCTCGCCGAGGTGAGGGAGGGCCGCGGTGGTGACCACCGACGCGCCCGTGACGTTGGTGTCGAACACCCGCCGCCAGGTGTCGGCATCGGTGTCCTCGAGCTTGGCCAGGGGCCCGATGCCCGGCGTGTAGATCAGGGCGTCGATGCCGCCGAGGGCCTCGGCGGCGACGTCGATCGCCTTGGCGGCGGCATCGGCGTCGGTCACGTCGCACTCGATGGCCACGGCCCCGTTGCCCCCCTCGGCCACGGCGCCCTCCAGGCGTTCCTTGCGGCGGGCCAGCATGGCCACCTGCTCGCCCCGCTGGGCGAGCCCGATCGCCAGGCAGCGCCCGAGGCCGCTGGATGCCCCCACCACCACCGTTCGCACGACGTCTCCCCCTCGCTTTGTTGACGCAGACGTTAGAGGACGACCCGGTTGGCGACCCAAGGCGGTCAGCGGCCGAGCAGGCCCCGTTCGATGGTGTAGGCCGCCGAGTCGACGGTCGCCGCCGACCGTTGGTGGGTCCCGAAGGCGCCGAGCAGGGCGAGCAGGATGACGGCCTCGGTGTCGACGTCGCCGAAGTCGCGGGACCCCAGGAAGCGCACGAGCTGGCGCCGACCCCAGTCGTAGGCGGCGGCCGAGTCGGCGCCCAGGATCGGGTCCCCGACGGAGGCCTCGGCCCAGACCCGGATCATCGCCGTCTCCGAGGCGTGGGCCGCGTTGTAGCGCCGCAGCCACAGCCGCAGGGCGGCGTCCCGTCCCGCCGGGCCGACTCCCGCGGGGGCCTCGGGGATGTCGGCGAAGGCGGTCGACACCCGGCGGATGGCCCGCACGGCGAGGACGTGGGCCAGCTCCTCCTTGTTCTCGAAGTAGCGGTAGAACGCGCCGTGGGACACCCCGGCTGCGGCGACCACGTCGTCCACCCGTGTCCGGTGGTACCCCCGCTGCACCAGCACCTCCGCCCCAGCCCGGAGCAGGGCCTCGAGCGTGCGGCGCCCCGCCGGGGTGAGGTCGGGCTCGTCGTCGCGCTGGAGCAGCTCCAGCATGGCCGGGCCGAACTCGATCGTGGGCGGGCGCTTCGCGGCGGGGCGGTGCACGTTCACGTCGGCCTGCAGGCCGAACAGGGTGCGGTGGATGACGTCGGCCAGGGCATCGTCGATCCGTTCCCGGGGGTAGGCGTCGGGCGCCGCGGCGCGCAGGATCCCGGCCATGTCGTGGGTGCGGGTCAGGCTCTCCAGCAACAGCATGATGAGCGGGTCGAGCTGGCGGGCGGGCAGGCTCGTCGTCGCCAACCGGGATCGCAGGAGGGCGACGGTGTGGGCGCCCGTACGCACCGACCCGCCGGCGACCACCTCGTCGCTGGCCGCTGCCGCCGGGAAGGCCTGGTACACGGGCTCGTACCGCTCGTAGACGTCGCCGTGGCGAGTGACCCAGGCCCGCACAGCGGTCCAGCCGTCCTGGTCGGCCGTGATCGGGCCGAGCGCCTCCGTGGAGGCGTGGACCTGGCGGGCCACCTGTCCCGCGAGGTGGCGGAACACGTCCTCCTTGCCGGCGAAGTACTGGTAGAAGGACACCCGCGAGCAGCCCGCCACTCTGGCGATGCGGTCGATGCTGCAGCGGTGGTAGCCGACCTCGCCGAAGACCTGCAGGGCGGCGTCGAGGATGCGCTGCTGGGTCCGCTGGCCGCGGGCGCCGACGTTGGGGTTGTCCGAGAACGGGGCGCGCCGGACGACCGTCCCGGGCTCGGTGTCAGCCGTCAGCTCGGACCTGGTCTTTCCGTGCGGGCACGATCGGCGGAGCGTCCTTCCAGTGCGGGATGCCGTCCTCCTCCGTCGCCACGGGCCACCCGTTCTCGTGGACCTGCGCCCAGTGCGAGTGGTTGAGCTCGTGGAGGGTGAAGCAGGCGTTGAGGGCGTTGTAGAAGCCCATGTTGTCCTGCGTCTGGTTCACCGCCTCCTTGACGAGCAGCGAGGTCATGGTGGGGCGCTCGGCGATGCGGCGGGCGAACTCGACCGTGCGCTCCTCGAGGTCGTCGGCCGGGAAGATCTTGCTCACCATGCCGAGGGCGTGGGCCTCGTCGGCGGAGATCGAGTCGCCGGTCAGGAGGAGCTCCTTGGCCTTGCGAGGGCCCGAGCTCCCACGGGTGGGCGAAGTACTCGACGCCGCACATGCCGAGGCGGGCCCCGACGACGTCGGAGAACGTGGTGTCGTCGGCGGCGACGATGAGGTCACACGCCCAGAGCAGCATGAGGCCGGCGGCGTAGACGTCGCCGTGGGCCTGCCCGATGGTGATCTTGCGCAGGTTGCGCCAGCGCCGGGTGTTCTCGAAGTAGTAGTGCCACTCCTGCAGCATCAGGGCCTCGGCGCCCTTGCGGTTGGCGCCGTTGATCTGCCGGGTCGGATGCTGGTTCGGCCCCGGCATGGCCTCCTCCATCATGAGCTTCGAGCCCATGTCGTGGCCGGACGAGAACATCGGTCCCACGCCGCCGAGGATCACCACCCGCACCTCGTCGTCGGCCTCGGCCCGGAGGAAGGCGTCGTTGAGCTCGACCAGCAGGCCGCGGTTCTGCGCGTTCCTGGCGTCGGGCCGGTTCAGCAGGATCCGGACGATGCGTCCGTCGTCGATCGGCTCGTAGAGGATGAACTGGTACTCGTCACCGGCCATGACAGGTGACTCTACTGTTAGACGCGGGAGCGGTCCGCTAGGGCAGGTGGCGGTCCCAGGCGAACGGGACCACGGTGTGGAAGGGGCCGGACAGCAGCGCGGTGAGGTCTCTCGCCTCGAGGGCCGGCCGCAGGCGGGCGGCCACCACCAGGGGGTCGTCGTCGAGGAAGGCGACGGTGAGTTGTCGCTCTTCGTCGTCCCTCGCCCACCACACCCCGGCCACCCCGTCGACGTCGACCAGGGCGCCGGCGGGCGCTCCGCTGGGCTCCACCAGCAGATAGGCGCCGCGGGCGGGGCGCCAGGGGAGCACGTCGGCCCCGATCTCGACCCTTGGGGCGGCGGCCATCCCGGCGACGTCCCACACCCCGATCTCCACGCTGGGCAGGCGGTGGGGCATCCGGCCCGCCTGGAAGAGGGCGCCGCCGAGGTCCCGCCAGGGACCGACCTGGGCCCTGTCGGCGAACAGGTAGGCCATGACGTGGTCCACCTCGTCGAACGGGCCCTCGCTGGCGAGGCGGGCGGCCCGGCACTCGGGCGTGGACACGACCCGGAACGAGCCCCGCATCCCCGGCAGGCGGTGCTGCTCGGGACGGTGGTCGAGGGCGTGCCACTCGAGGTAGCGGGCGTCCTCGCCGTCGGGGTCCCGCGAGGTCATCGAGGCGACCAGCGTGGTGACGTCCGAGTGCGGACCGGGATTCGACATGGGTGTTAGTTTCGCATCGTGAGCGTCACCAGCGAGAGCGACGTCTACTACGACCCGTACGACGCCGAGATCGACGAGGACCCCCACCCGGTCTGGAAGCGCCTGCGGGACGAGACCCCGCTCTACCGCAACGAGAAGTACGACTTCTTCGCGCTGAGCCGCTTCGCGGACGTGGAGCCGTGCCTCGTCGACTGGGACACCTACCGCTCGGGCAAGGGTTCGATCCTCGAGCTCATCAAGGCGGACATGGAGATCCCCCGGGGCGTGATCCTCTTCGAGGACCCGCCCCGCCACGACGTCCACCGCGGCGTCATGTCCCGGGTGTTCACCCCGAAGAAGATGAACGCCATCGAGCCCAAGGTCCGGGAGTTCTGCGCCAACACCCTCGATCCGCTGGTGGGCAGCGGCGGGTTCGACTTCATCCACGACCTCGGTGCCGAGATGCCCATGCGCACCATCGGCTACCTGCTGGGCATCCCCGAGGAGGACCAGCGGGCGATCCGCGACCAGCTCGACGAGGGCCTGCGCCTGAAGGACGGTGAGGAGGCCCAGTTCAACGGCTTCGACATGTCCGGCATCTTCGGCGAGTACCTCGACTGGCGCCTGAGAACCCCGCCGACGACCTCATGACCGAGATGCTCAACGCCGAGTTCGAGGACGAGGAGGGGGTGCAGCGGACGTTCACGCGAGACGAGGTCCTGACCTTCGTCAACCTCCTGGCCGGCGCCGGCAACGAGACCACGACCCGGCTGATCGGCTGGACGGGCACGCTGCTGGCCCAGCACCCCGACCAGCGGCGGGAGCTCGTCGAGGACCGCTCGCTGGTCCCCAACGCCGTCGAGGAGATCCTCCGTTACGAGGCGCCCTCACCGGTGCAGGCCCGGTACGTGACCACGGACGTCGTGCACCACGGGCAGACGGTGCCCGAGGGCAGCGTGATGGTGCTGCTCAACGGGTCAGCCAACCGCGACGACCGACAGTTCCCGGACGGCGACCGGTTCGACATCCACCGCACCATCGGCCACCACCTGAGCTTCGGCTACGGCATCCACTTCTGCCTCGGGGCGGCGCTGGCCCGCCTGGAGGGCCGGGTCGCCCTGGACGAGGTCCTCGACCGGTTCCCCGAGTGGGAGGTGGACTGGGAGCACGCCACCCAGGCCCGGACCTCGACGGTCCGGGGGTGGGAGACGCTCCCGGTCGTCACTCCCTGAGCCGACGCTCCGCCTCGGTGATGCGGGCGGGGAAGTGGGCACGGCCGTACTCGGGCTCGGCGGTCAGCACGATGTCGAGCAGCTCGGCGTGCTGCGGCGTGTCCTTCCACGGCAGGGCGATGTAGAGGGGCAGGTCGAAGGCCCGGAGCCGGTCCAGCTGCGAGTAGACGGCCTTCTGGTAGACGAAGCGCTCCTCCCACGGCCAGTCGTGGGGGGCGAAGCCCGTCCCAGGGTCCAGGACCACGTTCCGGCGGATCCCGTAGTGGTCGGCCCGCCGCAGGGTGGCCGCGAAGAAGTCCTCGATGACGGCCACAGGGTCCTGGTCGGTCACGATGCTCAGGTGCAGGGGATCGGGCCCGCTCAGGAACGGCAGCACCACGGGGCAGCCCGCCTCCGCCGCCAGCTCCCACATGCCGTCCTCCTGCAGGCCGTCAGCCGCGTTGAGCCAGGTCGCCCCCGCCTCGAGGGCGCGGCGGGCGACCTCGGGGCGCCACGTGTCGATGCTGATCGGCAGGCCAAAGGTCGCGAGCACGGGCAGGAGCGGGGCCAGGCGACCCCACTCCTCGTCGAGCGAGGCCTGGGTGGCGGCGAAGGTCGAGCCCTGGCCGCCGAGGTCGAACCCCCACACCCCCTCGGCCACCAGCCGGTCCGCCCGGCGCTGCGCCTCGTCCGGGGTGCGGACGATGGATTCCTCGTTCAGGGAGTCCGGCGAGGCGTTCACGACGCCGAAGAGCCTCACGGGGCCGAGAGACTACGGGTGTGACCCCCGAACCCGCGGTGCGGACCGTCGCGCCCACCGAGCTCGGCCCCGCCGAGCTGGCGCGGCGGAAGCCGGCGGGCCTGACGGTCTCGGTCTGCCTGCCCGCCCGCGACGAGGCGGCCACCATCGGGCCCATCTGCGAGCTGGTGGACCGCGAGTGCCGGCCCCTGGTCGACGAGCTGCTGGTCCTCGACGACGGCTCGTCCGACGACACGGCGGCCGTGGCGGCGGCGTCGGGGGCGAAGGTCGTGGCCGTCGACGACGTGCTGCCCGACCTCCCCCGGGGTCGGGGCAAGGGCAACGTGCTGTGGAAGAGCCTGGTGGTCTGCCAAAGCGACATCGTCGTCTGGTGCGACGCCGACCTGGAGTCGTTCTCCCCGAGCTACGTCACCCACCTCGTGGCCCCGTTGCTCGACGATCCCGACGTGCAGTTCGTCAAGGGCTACTACGACCGCCGGCCCGATGCCGAGGGCCGGGGCGGCGGGCGCAACACCGAGCTGGTGGCCCGACCGCTGCTGGCCCGCTTCTTCCCCGCCCTGGCCACCCTCCGCCAGCCGCTGAGCGGCGAGTGCGCGGCCCGGGCCGACCTGCTCCGGCGGCTTCCCTTCGTGCAGAGCTACGGCGTGGAGGTGGGGCTGCTCATCGACGTGCTCGAGCTCGTGGGCCTCGACGCGATGGTCCAGGTCGACCTCGGCGAGAAGGTCCACCGCCACCGGACGCTGGACGAACTGGCCGTCCAGGCGGGCGAGATCCTCGACGTCGTCCTGCAGCGAGCCGGCGTCGCCGACATCGGCCTGGTCGAGCGGCCGCCCCTGGCGACCGTGCTGGCCTAGGCGACCTCACCGCCCCCGTGCACGACCAGGTTGGCCCCGCTCGCGAAGGTCGCGGCCGGCGACGCCAGGAAGCAGACGGCGTCGGCGATGTCGACCGGCGTGCCCATGCGCCCGAGGGGGACCGTCGCCGCCACCCGGGCGACCGCCTCGGGGTCGCCGTACTGCACGGCGACGTCCTCGGTGGCGATCATCCCGGCGGACACGCAGTTGACCCGGACCTTCGGGCCCCACTCGAGGGCGAGCGTCTCGGTCAGGTTGAGCAGCCCCGCCTTCGCCGCCCCGTAGAGCGCGGCGCCGGGGGACGGGCGCAGGGCGCTGACCGAGGTGATGTTGACGATGACGCCGCCGACCTCCTGGGCCTGCATGCGCCGGTTCGCCGCCTGGGCGACGAAGAACGGGGCCAGCAGGTTCAGGTTCACGATGGCGTTGGCGAAGCGGGGCGACACGTCGGCGGCGTCCCCGTAGGGGGCACCCCCGGCGTTGTTGACCAGGACGTCGAGGCGACCGTGTTGCTCGACGACCGCAGCCACCATCGCCTCGACCTCGTCGGGGTCCCGGACGTCGGCGGAGTGGAAGGTGACCCCGTCGGGCAGCTCGTCGGGGGCCTTGCGCCCGCACACGGCGACGGTTGCGCCACCGTCGACGAACCGCTGGGCGATGCCGCGGCCGATGCCCCGGGTCCCCCCGGTGACGAGCACCACGAGGCCGGCGACGTCATCCATCGGCGGCGAGGGTACGCGGTGCTCTTGGCCCTGGCCGTCCTGCTGGTCGCCGTGCTCGCCGGCTGTGGCGATGACGACCCGCCCTCCGCGGCACCCGCGGACGGTGCCGAGGAGGAGGAGCCGATCACCGGCACCCGGGTCGTGCTTGTCGGCGACTCGATCATGCGAGAGCTGGCCGACTCGCTCACCTACGGGGTCGAGGCGGGCGGCGAGGACGGGGCGACCTTCGTGCTCGGGCCGACACTGCCCCGCACGGCGGGGGACCTGGCGATCTGGCGCTCGTTCCTGGAGGAGCACGACCCGGACGTGGTCGTGCTCCAGGTCGGGCACTGGGAGCGCCTCCGCGTGCTCGGTGACTTCGCCACCGGGGACCTGCTGGTCGAGGGCAGCTACCGCGAGGAGATCGTCGATCCGGCCCTCGACCTGCTCGAGGAGTCGGGTACCCGCCTCGTCTGGGTCAGCCCCATCCCGGTCAGCGACCCCGAGGAGGCCGAGTTCGTCGAGTCCCTGGCCGACGACTGGCGGGCGGCGGTCGAGGCCCGGTCCGACGGCGAGTGGCTGGACGTCAGCCCGGTGATCGCCCCGGACGGCTTCGTGGCCGAGCTGCCCGGTCCCGACGGAACCCCTGTTCCTGTCCGGCGCAGCGACGGCATCCACATGTGCCCCGAGGGCCAGCGCCGGGTAGCGGCGGCGGTCGTCGACGACCTGCGCCCGCTGCTCACCGCCCCACCCCCGGAGGACTGGGACACGACCTGGGTCGACGGCATCGACGAGCCCGGAGGGTGCGCCCCCTACGAGGACTGACGGGCGTGCTGCAGCTGGATGGTGAACCACACCCGGGTGTGGTCCTCGGTGCTGGAGGAGCCCCAGGCGTCGCTGAGCTGCCTGACGATGAGCAGGCCCCGCCCCGACGGGGTCAGTGGCCCCGGGTCCTGCACCTCGGGGTCGCCCGCGCCGTCGTCCTCGACGGTGACCCGCACCTCGCGGTCGCTGCGCTCGACGGTCACCGTGTAGTCGGTGCGGGCGTGGCGGACGCTGTTGGCGGCCAGCTCGGAGGCGGCCAACAGGATGATCTCCTGCTGATCCTCGGGCACCCCGCCCAGGGACTCGGCCACGAAGGCCCGGACCTCGCGGACCGATGCGGTCGCCGGGGCGAAGCGCCGGGGTCCGGTCACGGCCTCAATCCCAGCACCTCGTCCAGCCCGGTCACGGTGATGATCCGTCGCACCGGCGGGGAGGCCGACCGGATGCTGACCGGCAGGCGAGCGGCCAGCTCGATGAAGACCGACAGTCCGGAGCTGTCCAGGAAGCCCAGCTGGTCGAGCTCCAGCTCCACGCCCTCGGCCCGGTCGGTGACCCCGGCGTCCAGCGCGGCCCGCACCGCGTCCACGCTGGCGATGTCGAGCTCACCCGAGACCCGGACCACCGGGGCGTCCGGCGTCCCCGTCACGTCCACCCGGGCCCCGTTGTTGGCTGCTGCCTCGTTCACCATCGCACCCCCACGATTGCCACGTCGTCCGGCTCCGCGCCAGTGGCGAGGTCGGCCAGCAGGCCGTCGAGCACCTCACCGAGCGGTCGATCGGGGTCGACCACGGCCCGCAGCCGCTCCATGCCGTCGTCGACCGATTCGCCCCGTCGCTCGAAGAGCCCGTCGGTGAAGGCCACCAGCGTGGTGCCCGGCTTCATGGCGACCTGCACGGACCGCTGGTCCCGGGTGCCGGCGACCCCGACGGGTAGGCCCACGGGGGCGTCGACGAACTGTCGGTCGCCGTTCAGCAGCAGCGGCCGGGGGTGGCCGGCGTTGACGACGGTCACCGTCCGGGCCGCCAGGTCCAGCTCCAGCAGGAGCACGGTGGCGAAGCCACCCTGGTCGTCCAGCTCCATGAGCCGGGTGAGCTTCGCCGGCAGGTCGTTGGGGTCGTCGCTCTCCAGCGCGTAGGCCCGGGTGGCGTGGCGGAGCATGGCCATGACGGTGGCGGCGTGCAGGCCCCGGCCGGCCACGTCGCCCACGACCACGAGGACGCGGTCGCCGCCCAGCTCGACGACGTCGTACCAGTCGCCGCCCACCTCGGTCCCGCTCACCCCCGGCTGGTAGCGCACCTCGATCTCCAGCCCCTCGACCTCGGGCAGGGCGGCGGGCAGGAGGCTGTGCTGGACGGCGTCGGCCACCGAGCGCTGCTCGTCGTAGAGACGGCGGTTCTCCTGGGCCAGGAGCAGCGCGGCGTCGCGGCCGCGCAGCAGCCGCTCGACGAGGACGGCGAGGGTGATCGACAGGACCGCGCCGCCCAGGAGGATGAACCAGGGGAGGTCCCCGGCGAGGGCGCCGCCCAGGTCACCCTGCGGTCGGAGCACGAGCAGGAACTCGGCGTCACCGAACGGGACGGTCGTGCGGTCCGTGCGACCGTCCAGCGGAAGGTCCGGCTGACTGGCGATCAGCAGTTCGTCGTCGCCGTCGGTGTCGCCGAAGTAGAGGGCGTAGTCGAGGTCCCGGAACGGCGACTCCTCCTGGGCCAGCGACGTACGGTCGGGCGGCAGGACGTTCTCGGCGTAGACGACGTAGGCCGGGTCCGGCCGCGGATCGGCGGTGCCGTAGCCCAGGGACGGGACCTCCGTGCCCAGCAGATCCAGTACGGCGAGGTCGTCCACCTCGACGGCCCGGTCGAGGAAGGCCCGCAGCTCGTCGGGGGGCAGCCCCGCGAGCTGCGGGTCGCCGCCGACCACCAACACGGGCTCGGGGTCGCCTTCGGCCGGCCACACGGACACCGAGTCGAAGCGGGCCTGGTCGCCCACCTGCGGCTCCAGGAACGCCCGGAGCGCCTCCTCGTCGGCGCCGGTCTCCTCGGCGAGGGCCGCGGTGCCCGCCAACGGGGCGGTCAGGCCGGGCAGGGAGCCCATGAACACGGTGGCCGCCGCCTCGACCCGTTCCTCGAGGAGCCGGTCCTCCGTGTCCTCGTGGGCCGAACGGGTCAGCGCGGCGCCGACGCCCGTGACAGCGAGCCCGACCACGAGCACGACCACCGGGGCGACGTGGATCCGCCGACGGGCGCCCGACTCGCTCTCTTCGACCTCTTCCATCCGCCCTCCGGCCGTTCGGCCCGCTCTGTTTAGCCCCGGGTCGCCTCGAGCGCGTCGCTCAGGACGCCGAGCGCCTCCGGCAGCCGCTCGGCGTCGGTCAGGCCGAAGCCGATCAGGAGGCCGGGCGGGGTCGCCGGCAGGGCGATCGACTCGCCGTAGCTGCTCGAGCGCGAGCTTGCGGCGACGGGCCTGGGCCAGTACCGCGGCCTCGGCCACGCCCGGCGGGAGCAGGGCCGACACGTGGAGGCCGGCGTGGTTCGTGGGACCGGGGCGGAGCAGGCCGTCGGCCACCACGGCTTCGACCCAGGCCCGCACGACCTCGTGGCGCTCCCGGTAGACGCGGCGGGTGCGGCGCAGGTGGCGCTCGAGGCGGCCCTCGGTGATGAACCGGTGGAGCGCCTGCTGGGTCAGACCCGGTGGCTGCACGTCGATCAGCTCCCGCCAGGCGGTGACGGCCTCGACCAGCGACCCGGGCACGACGAGGAACCCCAGGCGGAGGGAGGCGGCCAAGTTCTTGGCGAACGTCCCGACGTAGAGGACGCGCCCGGCCCGGTCGAGGCGGTGCAACGGCTCGAGCGGCCGGTCGGAGTGGCGGTGCTCGGAGTCGTAGTCGTCCTCGATGACGGCGACGTCGTGCTCCTCGGCGAAGGCGAGCAACGCTCGGCGGCGGGTCAGGCTCATGGTCGCCCCGGTGGGGGACTGGTGCGAGGGCGTCGCGTAGATCATGCGGACGTCGGTCGGCACCTCGTCGATCACCAGGCCCTCGTGGTCCACGGGCACGGCGGTGACCCGCATCCCGGCCGCCAGCCAGGCGTGGCGGATCGCCGGATAGCCCGGCTCCTCGACGGCGACGTGGTCGCCGGGCCGGAGGAGGACCCGGGTGGCGAGGTCGACGGCCTGCTGGGCCCCGGCCGTGACGATGACCTGCTCCGGCGGCGTCTCCACACCGCGGGACCGCCCGACCCAGTGGGCCAGAGCACGGCGCAGCTCGAGCATCCCGGCCGGGTCGCCGTAGCTCTCGGGCGGCTGCTGGAGCGCGGCGGTCACGCACTGCCGCCACTCGACCAGGGGGAAGAGGCGGGGGTCGGTGCGGCCGATGCGGAGGTCGAAGCCGCCTTCGACCGGGGCTCGCGGCGGGGTCACGCGTCGCATCGGCACGACGGGGTGGAGGACCGAGGCCACGGGGGCGGCCGTCTGGGGGACCGCGCTGCCGCAGACGAAGGTGCCACCGCCGGCCCGTCCTTCCAGGTAGCCCTCGGCCACCAGGCGGCCGTACACGGTGGTCACCGTCTGGCGGGAGACCCCGAGCTGCGTCGCCAGCTCCCGGGTGGGGGGCAGCCGGTCGCCGACGGCGAGTCGTCCGGAGGTGACCGCGGCCCGGATCTGGTCGAAGAGCGCGTTCGCCACTCCTCGGCGGGTGCCGGGCTCCAGGTACAGGTCCACGCACGGCAGTCTGCCCCGCTTCTGGCCCGAAGGCGAGGACCATCGGTCCACATCCGGCCAGACCAAGTCACTGGCCGGCGCGACACTGCAACCAGAGGCCGGAACGCCATTTGGTCTGTTCAAAATGGGTCAATTTGGATCTGTTCGACAGACCATATTCGCCGTACCTTGAGCCCACACCGACCAACCGTTTCGACAGGAGCACACCATGCGCAAGTTCACCCTTCCGGAGCACCCGTCGCTCGAGCGACAGCGTCGACCTGGCCGCCATCGGCGAGGCCGTCGCCGAGCACGGTCCCGACGCCACCCGCCGTCCGCTGGCCCAGGTCCACCGTCAGGCCAAGGTGCTGGGCGTGAGCCCGGCCGTGGTCGACCTGCTGATCGACCCCACGGTCCCCGATGTCGTCGTGGCCCGGGCCCTGGCCCATGTCAGCGCCGACATGGGACGCCACGCCGCCGACCGCAGCCGGTGGGCGGCCTGAGGAGGATCAGGCCCCTCCGCCGCTGCCCTGCGACTTCTTCCGATAGTCGAGCGGCCGCCGCAGGAGGTCGAACCAGAACGGCGCCCCCAGGGTCACCGCCGTGGCGACCAGGAGCCACCCGGGGATCCGAAGGGCCCAGCCCTGCCACGTCGTGTCGACCTGGTCGTGCCAGCCGATCGGCAGCGCGATCGAGTCGCCGAGGTCCTCCCGGAGGCAGTCCAGCTGCTGCTGTGCGGTGTCGCGGGCTTCGTCAGAGAGGCATTCGCCGGCGGAGATCTCGGTGGCCGTGAAGACCAGCGCCTCGCGGGCGGACGGGTCCTTGTAGAGCGTCTGCGTGGTGTGGATCGCGTCCACGTTGAGGGTGATCGCCAGGCCCAGCCCGGCGGCGAACAGGAACCACCGGGTCTGACGCCGGTACCACATCGAGGCGGCCGCCATGTTCCGGTCGAACCAGTCCTCGACGTTCCTGCGGATGGCGGCGACGTCGTCGGTCGTCGACTCGACCACCTCGCCGAGCTTCGTCCGCAGGTCTCGGGGCAGCAGCCCGATGCCGGCGCGGATCGAGTCCGGGCTGAGATCGCGGAGCCCGGTCAGGGTCTGGTTGATTCTCGCGACGGCGGCCTTGAGCGACGCGACGTCGATCTGATCGCCGGCGTTCCGAATGCTCTCGATGGCAGCGCTGAGGTCACCCGACCCCGTCGCCCTCGCGACGTCGTCGAGCTCGGCGAGCGCACCCTGGAGCTGGTCGACGGCGACGGTCGCCGTGTCGTCGTCGGGCACGCCGGCCAGGAGGCCGTCGGCCCGTTCCAGCGCATGGTCGATGTCCCCGCCGGGACGGATCACGTCGATCAGCCCACGGGCGAAGTCTCGGGCGTTGATGGCCTGGGGCCCGTAGTAGCGACGGTTGATGCTCTCGACGTCGTCCGCGTCGACGCGCGACTTCGCCGTCCGGGGCTCGGCCCGCGTCCGTGGCTTCGTCAAGCGCTCCTCGCCGACCGCCCGCTTCGCCAAACCCTCCGCCGAGTCGAAGTAGGGCCGGTTCGAGGGCTTCACCAGCCCCGTGATGAAGGGCGTCTTGTAGAGCTCGCCCACGATGCGCCGGGCGTTGGGGTCGTCGTCGACCGAGGTGTTCCCGAGCAGCAGGTCGAGGCTGTCCCAGAGGTGCTTCTCCCGGCGGTGGAACAACCCCCCGATCGCCTCGACGATCGCCGACGCGATCAACGAGGCCACCAGGAAGATGACGATCACGCCGATGGCGACGTCCACCATCGTGCCGTCCAGCATGGCTGCCCCCTTCTGCCGCCTGGGGGCGAAACCTAGGTGGCCCGGCGAGGCCGTGCTCGGGGCGTTCGTGCCACGGGCTAGAACGGGCCGGTGACCCGCTTCGACGAGAGCACGATCACGTTCCCGTACAAGCGGTCGCTGGGACCGGTGATGGGCGCGTTCATGACCGGCGCTGACCGAGAAGCGCATCCTCGGCATCCGCAACGGCGACGGCGTGCTCGTCCCGCCGATGGAGTGGGACCCGGCGACCGGCGCCGAGCTGGCCCACGACTTCGTCGAGGTCGGGCCGGCGGGCACGGTCGAGTCCTGGACCTGGGTGCCGACGCCGTCCGAGCAGCACCCGCTCGACCGGCCGTTCGCCTTCGCCTTCATCCGCCTCGACGGCGCGACCACGCCGCTGCTCCACGCGGTCGACGCCGGCTCGCCCGACGCGATGCAGCGACGGCCTGCGGGTCGCGCCCCGGTGGAAGGGCACCCGCGATCGGGCACATCACCGACATCGTCTGCTTCGTCCCCGGCGAGGAGCCGGAGGTCGACGGCGAGGACGACCGGGCCGGCCGACGAGCCGCGTCGACGATGATGGACTACGTCGCCTCGATCACCTACCGGAACCCGGTGCCGCCGCCGTCGACCGGGCGGTCGACGGCCTCGCGAGGAGCACCGCCTCCTCGGCAAGCGAGTGCCCGATCTGCGGCGGGTCTACGCCGGCGGGCAAGGGCTACTGCCCGATCGACGCCCTCGAGCTCGGGCCCGAGCACGAGGTCGACCTGCCCGCAGACCGGGCACGATCACCAACTTCACGATCGTCACGCCGGTGCAGTACCCGGGCCAGACCGAGACCGAGCCGTTCGTCCGGGCCTTCGTCCTGCTCGACGGCACCGACGTGATCCTCGCCTACCAGCCGGTGATCGAGCTGCCCGCCGACGAGGTGCGGGTCGGCCAGCGGGTGTCGCGCCGTGTGGGCCTCGCCGGCCGAGGAGATCGACGAGGGCGGGCGGCATGGGCGGCGCCTACGGCAGCCTCCTCGGCTGGATCCCCGACCGGCGAGCCCGACATCGACGACCCCGACCTCGTGAACCGGATCTTCTGATGGCGACGTCGAAGGACATCGCCGTCGTCGGCTGGGCGCAGACCCCGATGGTCCGCCACACCGACCAGTCCGAGACCCAGCTCCTGCTCGACGTCATCACCGACGCGCTCACCCCGCTCGGCCTGACCCGGGCCGACGTCGACTTCACCTGCCTCGGCAGCTGCGACTACATCACCGGCCAGGCCTTCTCGTTCGTCACCAACCTCGACGCCATCGGGGCGTGGCCGCCGAAGCGGGACTCGCCACGTCGAGATGGACGGCGCGTGGGCGCTGTACGAGGCGTGGCTCCGCCTGCAGGAGGGCGACATCGAGATCGCCGTCGTCACCGGCTCCGGCCGCTCGTCGACCGGCGACCCGGCGCTCATCTACCCGATGGAGATGGACCCGTACTACCTCGCGCCGCTCGGCGCCGACCCGCTGACGTTCGCCGCCCTCCAGGCCCGGGCGGTCATCGCCGCCGGCATCGCCGACGAGCGGTCGATGGCCGAGGTCGCCGATCCGGGCCCGGGGCAAGGGCACGGTCGACGAGCTGCTGGCGGGCGACTACCTGCGCGAGCCGCTGCGCCGCCACGACGTCCCGCCGATCACCGACGGCGCCGCCGCCATGGTGCTGGCCACCGGCGACCGGGCCCGCCAGCTGGTCGAGCGACCGGCGTACATCACCGGCTTCGACCACCGCACCGAGTGCCACAACCCGTCGTTCCGGGCCCTCGACGACTCGCCGTCGACCCGCATCGCCGCCGAGGCCGCCGGCCTGGGCGACGGCCCCGGTCGAGGTCGCCGAGCTGCAGGCCGCGTTCACCCACGAGGAGCTCCTGCTGCGCCAGCGTGCTCGGGCTCGGCGACGACGTCGACGGTCAACCCGTCGGGCGGCGCCGCTGAAGTCGAACCCGATCATGGCCACCGGCCTCTGCCGCATCGGCTACGCCGCCGACCACATCTTCGGCGGCGGCAACCGGGCGCTGGCCCACTCGACCAGCGGGCCCGTGCCTGCAACAGAACCTCGATCTGCATCCTGGAGGGACGGCGCAGTGATCCCCACGCGCCGTCGTCGGCGTCGGCCAGACGCACCACAAGTCCCGCCGCCGCGACGTCTCGTTCGGCGGCCTCGTCCGCGAGGCCGTGTTCCGGGCCCTCGACGACGCCCACATGACGATGGCCGACATCGACGCCGTCGTCCTCGGCAAGGCCCCCGACCTGTTCGAGGGCGTGATGAAGCCCGAGCTCTACCTGTCCGACGCCCTCGGCGCGGTCGGCAAGCCGATGTTCCGGGTCCACACCGCCGGCTCGGTCGGCGGCACGACCGGCCATCGTCGCCGCCTCCCACGTCCAGGCCGGCAAGCACAAGACGCGTGCTGGCCGTCGCCTTCGAGAAGCAGTCCGAGGGCAACGCCCAGTTCGCCCTCGGCAGCGGCAAGGGCGCCTCGCTCGGCGCCGGCGGCGCCTTCGCCCCGTTCATCCGGGCCTACATCCACCGCAGCGGCGCCCCCGAGCACATCGGCTGGAAGGTGGCGGTCAAGGACCGGCTCAACGCCCTGAAGAACCCGTACGCCCACCTGAAGATCGAGGACATCTCGATCGAGAAGGTGAAGGAGTCGCCCGATGATGTGGGAGCCGATCCGCTTCCTCGAGTCGTGCCCGTCGTCGGACGGCGCCGTGCGCGATGGTCCTCACCGACGAGGACGGGCGGCAAGGCGGCCGCGGCCGACGGCCGCCCGCCGGCGTGGATCCTCGGCACCTCGTCGCGCTCGCGAGCCGCCGAACTTCCCCGGCCGCGACCCGGTCCGCCCCGCAGGCCTGCCTGCGAGTGCGTCGACGACGTCTACGCCAGGCCGGCATCACCAACCCGCGCGAGCAGCTCGACATGGCCGAGCTGTACGTGCCGTTCTCGTGGCACGAGGCCATCTGGCTGGAGGGCCACCGCATCGCCGAGCCCGGCGAGGGCTGGAAGATGATCGACGACGGCTCCACCGAGCTCGGCGGCTCGTTCCCGATCAACTGCTCCGGCGGCGTGCTGTCGTCGCAACCCGATCGGGGCGTCCGGCCTGCTCCGCTTCGCCGAGGCGGCCAACCAGGTCCGGGGCGCCGCCGGCGAGCACCAGGTCGACGGGGCGAAGACCGCCCTGGCCATGGCCTACGGCGCCAACAGCCAGTACTTCAGCATGTGGGTCGTGGCGGACAGCCTCCAGCCCTTCGGCTGACCTGACCCTGCTCATGCTGCGCGCCGCCCCGGTTGGGGCGGGGTTCGTCGGTGTTCGGTGTCGGGTGGGCCTGCGCCTGGGGGTGGGGGTTGGCCGAGGTGGTTGGTCTTCCAGAGGTTGTGGGGTCCGCAGTACCGGTCGGCGTTGTCGGTGTCGGTGGGCCCGCCGTGTTGGTGTTCGACGGTGTGGTCGGTCTGGGTGGAGGGGCCTGAGCGGTCGCAGCCCCAGGGATGGGCGCAGCGTCGGGACTTGGCTCTGATGGCGGCGGCTTGGGCGGGGGTGAAGAGGCGGCGGGCCCGTCCGTAGCGGAGGATCTCGCCGGCGGGGTCATAGAGGATCCCGCGGACGGTGCCGGTGAGCAGGGCCAACATGACGGTGTTGAGGGTGACCACGGTGCCGTCGTCGAGCTCGTGGAGGGAGTCTTCGCCCAGCTCGATGTGGTCCACGGCGTCGTCGAGGTCGAAGCCGGGGTCGTTCGTCGGGGTTGAGTGCCTTGGTGAGCACGGCGATCAAGCGCGGTGAGGAACTCGGGGGTGACGTGCACGGTGGTGGTGAAGGGCATGGGGCCGAGGTCGTCGTCGCCGAAGGCGGCGGACCGTCGTGCCATCAGCACCATGGCCTCGACCCGACGCTGGCGGGTGGTGCGCCGGAGCTCGCCGTGTAGCGGCGTGCACGGCCGAGCCGGTCCCGGGCTTCGGCCCGGTCTTCTTCCAACAGGTGGTCCATGAGCCGTTCGAGCTCGGCCTGCCAGGGCCCGAAGCCGATGGCGTCCATCTGGGCGTCGACCTTGCCGTTGGAGCCCACCGGTGAGGACGAGGCGTAGCGGTCCTCGAAGTCCCGCCGCGCCCGTTCGTCGGCATCGGCGGGGGCGGCGCGGACGATCACGTACTCCACCGTCTTTTCGAAGTCGCCGAACCGCAGATCGATGGCCGAGTCCACGAGCGGTTCTTCGACGATCCGGAAGTCCGCCGGGCCCGAGGAGCTGCCGGGCCCGCCACAGCACATCGACGTGCTCCACGCTGATCAGCCCGCGGGTCAGGGCCTCTTCGGCCTTGGGCAGTTCCCGGAGCCGGTGGGCGGTGCGTTGCCGCCGGGCGGTGTCGGGGCCTTTGGCGTGCAGGTGGGTCTTGGCCCAGGCCACCACGGAGCCGTGGCCTTCGTGGCGGTGCTCCTGGGTCACCTCGAAGCTGGTGGTCACCCGGGCGTCGAGGGCGTCGAACTTGGCCCGCATGCGCCCGATCAGCTCCATCGCCTCGCGCTTGGACTCGCCGGGCAGGCCTTGGAAGAGCACTTTGTTGGCGATGTCGAGCGCGTGGTCCAGGTCGTCGAGCTCACCGGTCAGCCGCACCGGTGCCCCTTCGTCGGCCCAGATCGTCATACCCTGAGAGTAGCGAACAGACGTTCGTAGCGCAACCAATCGTCCAAGAAATCCAGGGATTTCTCGTCGTCCCCTGACGGGTCGACCACACTTCGCCACATGGCCCACGCCCGTCGCTTCCGCTTCGCCACCGAGCTGCACGAACCCTTCCCGGGGCGGACCTGGATGGAGACCGCGAAGGAGGTCGAGCAGCTCGGCTACTCGACGGTGTTCTTCCCGGACCACTTCGACGAGGGGCCCGGCCCGATCTCGGCCATGGCGGCGTGCGCGGCGGCCACCACCACCCTCAACGTGGGGGCGCTGGTGCTGGACTGCGACTTCCGCCATCCGGCCGTGCTGGCCCGGGAGCTGGCCACCATCGACGCCCTGTCCGGCGGCCGCCTGGAGGTTGGCCTCGGGGCGGGCTGGAAGGCGGTCGACTACGAGCACTCCGGCATCCCGATGGACCGCCCGGGCACGCGCGTGGGTCGCCTCATGGAGCACGCCGCGGTCCTGAAGGGGCTCTGGTCGGAGGGACCGTTCAGCTTCTCGGGCGAGCACTACGAGATCCACGACATGGACGGGACGCCGGCCCCGCACCGCCCTGGCGGGCCACCGATCCTGGTCGGCGGCGGTGCTCCCCGGTTGTTGCGCTGGGCCGGGGCCACGGCCGACATCGTCGGCGTCAACGCCTCGATCCACTCGGGCGAGATCGACGAGGCCGCTGCGCAGGACGCGCTGGCCGAGCGCATCGACGAGAAGGTGGGTTGGCTCCGGGAGGGCGCCGGCGACCGGTTCGACGACCTCGAGCTGAATGCCTGGCTGGCGACGGCCGAGCTGACCGATGACCCCGAGGTGGCCGAGGCGGTGGCCGCCTTCTTCGGCACCGACGCCGCCTCTCTGCGGCAATCGCCGCTGGCCCTGGTGGGCAGCGAGGGCGAGGTGGCTGAGCGGCTCCACGAGCGCCGGGAGCGCTGGGGCTACTCGTACCACGTGATCCCCGGCGACAAGGCCCACGACTTCGCCCCCACCGTGGCGGCCCTGACCGGCGGCTAGGGACCCCGGGACCCCTACATGGGGGGAGTGAGCCACCCACGCATCGGGAAGGGTGGAGGGATGGAGTCGTACGCCGGGTGGTTGACCTTCCACGAAGTGCTGGAAGCGACCGGCTTGTCGTACCAAGGCCTGAAAGACCTCGTCGCTGAGGGTCGACTCACGCCCAGCAGCAGCGGTGGGGCCGAGCTCTACGACCCCGACGAGATCGCTCGCTACACGCCAGCGGCCTAGCCCTCGCCCTCCTCGTCCCGGACCTCGTCGTTGGTCCGACCGCTCTTCACCGAGCGAGGGTGGTCCTCGGGGTCCCACCCGGGCACCGCGAACCCGTCGTCCTTCTTGAGCAGCAGCCAGTCCTTCGGGCCCCGCCCCCGCTGCACCAGGACGAAGCGGCCGAAGAGCTTTTCGCCGAGCAGGTCGACGTGCAGGTCCCCTGCCGCGACGGCAGCCGCGGGGTCGTCGGTGCCGGCCGGGGCCCACCGCCCCCAGTCCCACACGATCACGTCGCCCCCGCCGTACTCGCCCTCGGCGATCACCCCCTCGAAGTCGAAGTAGTCCAGTGGGTGGTCCTCGACGTGGACCGCCAGGCGACGCACCTTCGGATCCAGCGTCGGGCCCTTGGGCACCGCCCAGCTGACCAGGACGCCGTCGATCTCCAGGCGGACGTCGTAGTGGAGGCTCCGGGCCCGGTGTCGCTGGACGACGAAGCGCTGGCCCTCCTCCGGCGGGGGATCGGTACCCGACGGCTCCGCGGTGATGCTGAAGTCGCGCTTGGCCCGGTAGGTCGCCAGCTTGTCCTGCGTCGACGCCACGCTTCAGTCCTACCCCAGTGACGCGATGAGTTCCGCCGTCACGTCAGGTCGATACCCGTGTGAGCACGATGATGGAGGACGTGGAACCCGCAGAGGCGCAGCTGGCGATCTTCCGGCGCCTGCTGGCCAACACGCTGGTCACCGGCGTGACCAGCTCGTTCCTGTGGTTCGCCCTGACGTTCTGGGTCTACCTGGAGACCCGCTCGGTCGTCGCCACCGGCGTGATCGGCGGCGCCTTCAGCATCTCCTCCGCCATCCTCGGCCCGTTCTTCGGCACCTACGTCGACCGCCACCGCAAGCACACCGCGATGGTCCTGGCCGACGCCGATCTCGACGCGCCTGCTTCGCCGTCGCCACCGTCGTGTTCGTCGCCGTCGACGCCGACGACCTGCTGCAGCTGCGCAGCCCGTGGTTCTGGCTGCTCGTCGGGCTTCACCCTGCTCGGCTCGGTGGCCGGCCACGATGCGGGGCATCGCCCTGTCGACCTGCGTGACCCTGCTCGTCCCCGAGGACCGGCGCGACCGGGCCAACGGCATGGTCGGCACGGTCACCGGCGTCTCGTTCGCCATCACGTCGGTCTTCAGCGGCCTGGTCATCGGCAGCGCTGGGCATGGGCTGGGCGCTACTACGGCGTCGCTGGCGCTCACGGTCGGCGCCCTCGCTCCACCTGCGGACGATCCACATCGACGAGCCCGAGCCGGAGCCGATCGCCGAGGGCGAGGCCACCGGCCACGTCGACGTCCGGGGCGCCCTCGAGGCCATCCGCGCCGTGCCCGGGCTGATGATGCTGATCCTGCTGGCCGCCTTCAACAACCTGCTCGGCGGCGTGTTCATGGCCCTGATGGACGCCTACGGGCTGTCGCTGGTGTCGGTCGAGACCTGGGGCTTCCTGTGGGGCTTCATCAGCCTGGCCTTCATCGCCGGCGGCCTCGTCGTGGCCCGGTGCGGGCCTCGGCTCGAACCCGCTGCGGGTCGTGCTCGTCGGCAACCTCGTCAACTGGGCGGTGTGCTCGGTGTTCGCCCTCCAGTCGTCGATCGTGATGCTGACGATCGGCATGGTCGTGTGGCTGGCGCTGATCCCGGTCATCGAGGCGGCCGAGCAGACCGTCCTGCAGCGGTCGATCCCCTTCGAGCGCCAGGGCCGGGTGTTCGGCTTCGCCCAGCTGGTCGAGAACGCGCGCCGTCCCCGCTCACGGCCTTCCTCATGGCGCCGCTCGCCGAGACGGTGTTCATGCCGTTCATGACCGACGGGCGGGGCGCCGACTGGATCGGCGGCTGGTTCGGCACCGGGCCCGAGCGGGGTCTCGCCCTGATGTTCACGCTGGCCGGGCTCCTCGGCGTCCTGGTCACCGCCTTCACCCGGCTGTCGCGCTCCTACAAGCTGCTGTCCAGCAACACGCTCACGCCGACTGCCGCTCCCGCCTGAGGCGGTCCCGCAGCCACTCGGCGTCGGCGACGGCGTTCCCGTGCCAGTCGTTGTTGAAGTAGGCGTGGACGTCGGTGCCCTCGTCGGCCCAGGCGCCGAGGCGGTCGGCCACCCGCCACAGCCGCCGGCCCCCGTAGCGACCGTGGTACGGCTCGGCCAGCGCCCGCGGCCCGTGGAAGCGGACGTAGGTCCAGTCGGTGGTGAGCAGCCAGGGGTGGTGGTCGAGCAGGTCGTGGAGGCAGAGCGCGGCACCGTGTTCGGCAAGGGTGGCGAAGACCTCGTCGTGCAGCCAGGTCGGGTCGCGCAGCTCGACCGCCCAGCGGAGGTCCTTCGGCGCCGCGGCCAGGAAGTCGGCCAGGCGGGGTACGTCACGCCGCCAGCGGGGCGGGAGCTGGACCAGGTTGGGGCCCAGCGCCGGCCCCAGGCGGTGCACGCGGTCCAGGTGGTTGCCCAGCCAGGTCTCCGGCTCGCGCAGCTTGCGGCGGTGGGAGGCGAACTGCCCGACCTTGACCGCGTAGCAGAACCCGGGCGGAGCCTGCGAGGCCCACCCCTCGACCGTCGACGGGTCGGGCAGCCGGTAGAAGGTGGTGTTCAGCTCGACGGTGTCGAAGCGCTCGGCGTAGTGGGCGAACCAGGTCCGGGCGGGGGCGTCGGCCGGGTAGACGACGCCGCGCCAGTCGTCGTAGCTCCAGCCGGAGCAGCCGACCCGGATCTCGCCCCGGACCACCGGTGTCGCCTACCCGTGCGGGCCCACGGGTAGGTCCATGTCCATGCCACGCGCCATCTGGTCCGGCTCGATCAGCTTCGGGCTGGTGAACGTCCCCGTCCGCCTCCACTCGGCCACCGCCGACAAGGCCATCCACTTCCACCAGGTCGACGAGAAGACCGGTGCCCGCATCCGCCACAAGCGGGTGTCGGAGAAGAGTGGACGGGAGGTCGACTTCGAACGCATCGCCAACGGCTATGAGCGGTCGAAGGGCAAGCTCGTCGTGATCACCGACGACGAGCTCTCGGCCGCCGACCCCGCCCGCAGCCACACCGTCGACATCGAAGCCTTCGTGCCCCTCGACGGGATCGATCCGCTGCAGTACGACCGCGGGTACTGGGTCGCCCCCGACGACCAGGACGGCGCCAAGAAGGCCTACGCCCTGCTGGTGGCGGCGATGGAGCGCAAGGAGCGGGTCGGCATCGGGCGGTTCGTCCTGCGCACCAAGGAGCACCTCGCTGCGCTGCGGCCGCTCCAGGGCGCGCTCGTGCTGCAGACCATGCGCTTCGCCGACGAGCTGGTGAAGGCGAAGGACGTGCCCGGCCTGCCCATCCGCTCCAAGCCCAGCCCCAAGGAGCTGAAGATGGCCGACCAGCTCATCGACTCGCTGGCCTCGGACTGGGAGCCGACCAGCTTCCGGGACCGGCACCGGGCGCGGGTCCAGAAGCTGATCGACAAGAAGGCCAAGGGTGAGGAGATCACCGTCGAGGAGCCGGAGGAGCGGGCCGAGGTGATCGACCTGATGGAGGCGCTCGAGGCCTCGGTGGCCGCCGCCCGGAAGGGCAAGAGCAGCCGCCGGAAGAAGAGCGCCTAGGAGTCGTCGGCGTCCTCCTGCTCCTCCGCCTCCTCCTGGAGCTGTTCGCCGCGCTTGGCGACGGAGTCCTCGTCGCCCGCCAGCGGGTCGGGAGGCTCGGTGGTGATCTCGTCGTCGGTTTCGCTCATGGACGCCACCTACCCGGGGTAGGCGACGACCCATGACCCCCTCGTTCGGCATGACACTGTCCAGCGAGGAGCACGGCCCCAAGGAGCTGGTCGAGCTGGCCCGCAAGGCGGAGGGCGCCGGCTTCGACTTCGTGTCGATTTCGGACCACATCCATCCGTGGATCGACGCCCAGGGCCACAGCCCCTTCGTGTGGGGGGTGCTCGGCGGCATCGCCGAGGCCACCTCCACGCTGGAGGTCGGGGTCGGCGTGACGTGCCCGATCATCCGCATCCACCCGGCGATCGTGGCCCACGCGGCGGCGACGGCCGACCTGTTGCTCGACGGCCGGTTCACCTTCGGCATCGGCTCCGGCGAGAACCTGAACGAGCACGTCCTCGGCCACCGCTGGCCGCCGGTCGACGTCCGGCTGGCCATGCTGGAGGAGGCGCTCGAGGTCATGCGCAAGCTCTGGACGGGCGAGCGCATCGACCACCGGGGCGACTTCTACGAGGTCGAGAACGCCCGCATCTACGACCCACCCGACGACGACCTCACCGTGATCGTGTCGGCCTTCGGACCCAAAGCGGTCGAGGTGGCCGCCCGCATCGGCGACGGGCTGTGGACCTCCGGTCCCGACTCCGACCTCCAGGAGGCGTGGGAGGACGCGGGTGGCTCCGGCCCCAAGTACGGCCAGGTCAACGTCTGCTACGGCCCCGACCAGGCGACCTGTCGCAAGACGGTCGTCGAGCAGTGGCCCAACAGCGGGTTCCCCGGCGAGCTCAGCCAGGACCTCCCGACCCCCGCCCACTTCGAGCAGTTGGCGGATCTCCTCACCGAGGAGCAGGCCGTGGGGCCGACACCTTGCGGCCCGGACCTCGACGCCATCTGCGAGTCGGTCCAGCAGTACCTGGACACGGGCTACGACCACGTCTACCTCCACCAGATCGGCCCCGATCAGGACGCCCTCCTCGACGTGTGGGCGTCCGAGCTCGGGGACCGTGTGCGCGACCTGCAGCCGGCCTAGGCCTCAACGGCGAGGCGCCGGCGCAGGCCGCGTCACCCGCGACTGATCGCTGACGGGCTGGGTAGGGCGACGGCCCACCAACGACCACCGGGAGGATCGAGATGAACGCCGTCGACCTGCTGATCAACGACCACAACGAGGTGCGGGGCCTGTTCTCACGGTTCCAGGCCGCCGAGGAGCGCGAGGACGCCGACGAGATGGGCAGCCTGGCCGGGAAGATCTTCGAGGAGCTCGAGGTCCACACGACGATCGAAGAGGAGATCTTCTACCCCGCCGTCCGCGACGGGGTGGACGACGTCGACGACATCGTCGAGGAGAGCCTCCAGGAGCACCACGTCGTCGACGTGCTCATGAACGAGGCCCGTGAGCTCTCCCCGGGCGACGACGAGTGGGTGGCCAAGCTCACCGTGCTGATCGAGAACGTCGAGCACCACGCGGACGAAGAGGAAGAGGAGATGTTCCCCGACGTCCGTGAGCAGCTGGGCGACGAGCGCCTCGAGGAGCTCGGCTCGAAGATGGAGGAGCGCAAGGTCTCGGCCAAGGCCGAACTGAAGACCAAGGACGAGCTCTACGAGAAGGCGAAGGAGCTTGGCATCGAGGGCCGCTCGGAGATGACGAAGGCCGAGCTGGCCGAGGCCGTCGGCGTCTGAGCTGCGCGCATGCGGGTGGCGCCCTCGGGTAGGGCCTGAGGGCGCCACCACGAAGGAGGAGCCATGCCATCCAAGTCGGCGAACGTCAAGAACGAGAAGCAGTACGAGGCTCTGAAGGACAAGGGCATGTCCAAGGAGCGAGCGGCGAAGATCGCCAACTCGCCGGACGCCTCCAAGCACGGCGGCAAGAAGTCCGGTTCCGGCGGCGACAGCCGCCAGGGCGGCACCACCGCCCAGAAGAAGGCCGCCGGCCGCAAGGGCGGCAAGGCGACCGCCCGCAAGTCGTCATGAAGGCGGTCACGTGGCACGGCCGGCGGGATGTCCGCGTCACCGAGGTCCCGGACCCGATCCTCAAGGAGCCGAACGACGCCATCATCCGGGTGACGACGAGCGGCATCTGCGGCTCGGACCTCCACCTCTACGAGGTCATGGGACCGTTCATGAGTGAGGGCGACGTCCTCGGCCACGAGCCGATGGGCGTCGTCGAGGAGGTGGGCGCCGAGGTGGCCCACCTCCAGCCCGGGGACCGGGTGGTCGTCCCGTTCAACATCTCGTGCGGCCACTGCTTCATGTGCGAGCACGGCCTGCAGTCCCAATGCGAGACGACGCAGGTCCGCGAGCACGGCAGCGGAGCCGCGCTGTTCGGCTACACGAGGCTCTACGGCGAGGTGCCGGGCGGCCAAGCCGAGTACCTGCGAATCCCCCACGCTCAGTACGGGCCGATCAAGGTGCCGGACGGCCCACCCGACGACCGCTTCGTCTACCTGTCGGACGTGCTGCCCACCGCGTGGCAGGGCGTCGAGTACGCCGGGATCCCCGACGGCGGCAGCCTCGTCGTCCTGGGCCTCGGCCCCATCGGGGACATGGCGTGCCGCATCGCCCTCCACCGGGGTGCCGGTGCGGTGATCGGCGTCGATCTCGTACCCGAGCGCATCGCCCGGGCCCGCGCCCGAGGCGTCGACGTGATCGACCTGAACGAGCACGGCGGTGACCTGGCCGAGCTCATCCGGGCCCGGACCGACGGTCGAGGTCCCGACGCCGTCATCGACGCGGTGGGCATGGAGGCCCACGGCTCGCCGCTGGGCAAGGCCGCGCACGCCTTCGCTGCCATCCTGCCGGACCCGGTCGCCGAGAAGCTGATGAAGGCGGGCGGAATCGACCGCTTGGCGGCGTTGCACGCGGCGATCGACATCGTCCGACGGGGCGGCACCATCTCGGTGCTCGGTGTGTACGGCGGCATGACCGACCCGATGCCGATGATGACCCTGTTCGACAAGCAGATCCAGGTCCGCATGGGCCAGGCCAACGTCCGCCACTGGGTCGACGACCTGCTGCCCCTGCTCACCGGTGACGACGACCCGCTGGGGGTCGAGAGCTTCGCCAGCCACCACCTCCCGCTGACCGACGCCCCGCACGCCTACGAGATCTTCCAGAAGAAGCAGGAAGGCGCCGTGAAGATCCTGCTCACACCGTGACCGCCGCCACCCTCGAGGTGCGGCACGCCCCCGACGCCAACCGCTACGAGCTCTGGGAGGAGGACGCCCTCATCGGCGTCGCCGACTACCGCCGCCGCAGCGACGGCGTGCTGATCTTCCCCCACACCGAGCTCCACCCGGATCGGCGGGACCAAGGTCTCGGCGACTTCTTGGTGCGCGGCGCCCTCGACGACCTGCGGGCCCGGGGCGAGGTGATGCTCCCGGCCTGCTGGTTCGTGGGCGAGTTCGTCCAGTTCAACCCCGAGTACGAGGACGTCCTGGCGCCCAGCCACTGATCAGACCGGCTCGTGATCCTCGTGCTCGACGGCCTGCAGGTCCTCGAGCCGGGAGGACAGCTCGATGCGACCGTCGCCGCGGTGGGCGACGTCCTCCCAGGGCACCACCATGCGGCGTCGCCGGGCGAAGAACACCGCGACGATCCACGGCCGGTGCGTCGTCGGGCGGTCGACGCCCAGGCGGGTGCCGATGGTGCCGGTGCCGACCATCAGGGACTCCAGGCGCAGCGCCGCACCCCACACGCCCTGGATCGGCCCGTCCTGCACGAGGACGACGTCGTGGACGGTGCCGACGGCCTGCCCGTCGACGTCGACCACCTCGCAGCCCAGCAGCTCACTCAGCCTCATGGTGCGCTCCCGGGACGTGATCGATGACGTGGTCGCGGGTCCACGCCTCGAGGCGGTTCGACTCGAGCTGCTCGCGCTCGAGCGTGACCTCGAGGTGGTTGCCCAGCTCGCTGACGACGCCGAAGGGCACGCGGGCGGGCACCGGCTCGTCGGCCAGCCGTCCGTGCACGGCGGCCAGGAAGCGGCCGAAGCGCCCGCCCAGCCGAGGACCGAGGGCCCCCGGGCCGGTCAGCACGGCGGTGACGTGCCACGCGCCGCCCTCCGGCGACTCCTCGAGCTCGACGTCGTCGACCTTGCCGGCCAGCCGGCCGTCGCCGGCGACGATCTGGCGGTCGAGCAGGTGCAGGGCCCCGTAGATGCGCCGCCCGCCCGCGGTCATGCGCCGGCCCTCGTGACGATCATCAGGGGGATGGTGGCCAGGGACACGACCCCGATGATGACCAGGTAGATCGAACCGATCACGTTCGACAGCCGTCCGTTCACGTGCTCTCCCAGGTAGTCGGGGTCGTTGGCGACGATGAGGATGGGGAAGTAGGTCAGCGGCAGGGCGGCCGCCGACAGGACCACGGAGTACTCGGCGATCTTCACCGGGTCGACGGCCGTCAGCCCGACGCCGACGGCGGCGATCACGGTGAGCAGGATCACCAGGTGGAAGCGGGCGGCCTCTCGAGGCGCGACGAGCTTGCCCCACTGCCACCCGAAGTACTGCGAGACCGTGTAGCTGGACGACATCGCCGTCTCCAGCGCCGCCCCGAACGTGGCGGCGAAGAACCCCACGATCACGAGCGCCAGGCCGACCTTGCCCAAGGCGACGGCGGTGGGCAGTGCGGCCTGGGACAGGTGGTCGACCTCGATGCCCCTGGGCGCGAACACGGTGGCGGTGAGGCCCATCAGGGCGATCGACAAGAAGCCGCCCAGCGGGAAGCCGATGAACACGTTGCTCTTGTTGAGGACCAGGTCCTTCGGGGTCCAGTGCTCCTCGACGGCGCCCGAGGAGAAGAAGAACACCTCGTAGGGCGTCATGGCGGCGCCGAAGAGGGCGATGCCGTAGTAGAGGTACGTCGGCCGGCCTTCGCCGGTGGGCACCATCGGGTGCGTGGCCCCGTGCCACAGCTGGCCCCAGTCCGGATCGAGCTGCCACAGGGCGACCGCCATCACGATGAGGGTCAGGCCGAGCAGGCCGAAGATCTGCTCCATCCGCTCGAACTTCACCCGCCAGATCACGATCCAGACGAGCAGCCCGACGAGGGGGATCCAGAGCAGGTGGTTCACGTCGGTCACCAGCTGGAGGGCGAGGGCGACGCCCCCGACCTCGGCGGTGAGCGTCAGGAAGTTGATGAGGAACGAGGCGAACAGGTTGCCGAGGGCGGCGCGGGGGCCCAGGCGCTCGCGCACGAGGTCGAAGACCGGACGCTGGGAGACGGCGGCCACGCGGCCGGCCATCTCGGCGAACGTGACGATGCCGATGATCCCGACGACGACGACCCACGCCAGCGCCATGCGGAAGCGGGCGCCGACCACGGCGTTCGCCACGATGTCGCCGATGTCCATGAACCCGCCCATGGCGGTGAGGATCCCGAGGGTGACCCCGACGAAGCGCTTCACCCCCCGTTCTCCTGGATGAAGCGGTCGAGGCGGCCGGCGACCCGCTGCAGCGCCGGCTCCAGTTCGTGGAGGCCGTCGAGGTCCGCCCGGCGGGCGGTGATCCGGGCGTCGGCGAGGAGGCCGGTCGCCTCGTCGAGGAGTGGGTCGAGCTCCTCGCGCACCTGGTCGGCGTCCGCCCCCGGCGGCTGGACCCCGTCGAAGGTGGCCTGGGCGCCCGAGGCGTCGCCCTCCGCGTCAGCGATCAGGACCGAGGCGTACGGCGGGATGAGGTCGTCCTCGGTCTCGATGGCCAGGCGCACGGTCTGGACCGATCCCAGCGTGGTCTCGGCCGTGTCCCGGGCCTTCGACTCGTACTCCTCGTACGTCCTGGCCGGGCTGACGGGCTGGACGCATGCCGTCGCCACGACGAGCGCGGCCAGCGGTACCCATCGGCGACCTCCCCACACGGGGGGCGCACCTACCCCTGGCGGCCCTGGGTAAGGACCCTGGGTGCGTGCGCTGATCACCAACGACGACGGCATCGACGCCGCCGGCCTGCGGGTCCTGGCCGCCGCCGCTGGCGGCGTGCGACCTGGACGTGCTGATCGCCGCTCCCGAGAAGGAGAGCAGCGGAGCATCCTCGTCGCTGACCGCCATCGGTGAGGACGGGCGGCTGCTGACCCGCCGGGTGACCATCGACGGCCTCGACGTCCCCGCCCTGGCGGTCGGCGCCCTGCCCGCCTTCATCGTCTTCACGGCGTGCCAGGGCGCTTTCGGCGACCCACCCGACGTGGTGCTGTCGGGGGTCAACCACGGCCCGAACCTGGGTCAGGCCGTGCTCCACTCCGGCACCGTCGGTGCCGCGCTCACGGCATCGGTCCACGGCCGCCGCGGCCTGGCCCTGTCGACCGACGTCGACGGCCCGACCAAGGACGCCGTCGGCCACGTCGCCGAACGGGCGATCCGCACCCTCCTGGACGCCCCCGAGCGCACGGTGCTGAACATCAACGTTCCCGACGTCGCCGTCGACCAGTTGAAGGGCATCCGTCGGGCCGACCTGGCGTCGTTCGGGGCGGTGCAGGCGACCGTGCTGGGCGAGGACGAGGACCACGTCCGCCTCGACATCAACCCCCTGGAGGTCGACGACGCCGAACCCGGAACCGACGTCGCGCTGATGGCCGACGGCTGGGTGACGGTGACGCCCCTGCAGTCGGTCAGTGAGGCCGACGTAGACCTCGGCTCGCTGGTGACGGACTCAGCGCCAGCCGGGTAGCTCGGTCCCGAGCCCGGCCACCTCGGTGGGCCGGGCGGGGGGGTGATCCCGGTAGCGGAGCGGGTGGTTCATGGCCGGCCCGTCGACCACGAGGCCGCGGGCCCGGAAGGTCTCGGCCTCGAGCACCTCGGCCTGGGACAGGACCGGGGCGACGGGGACGCCGACGGGCTCGAGGGCGGCGACCAGCTCGTCCCGGGGCCGGGCGGCGACGGCCTCGACGAGGCGCGCCTCCAGGTCCTCGTACTGCTCCGCGCGGGTGGGGAAGTCCAGATCGGCGGTGTCGTCCAGGCCCGTCGCCCTGGCCAGGGCCGACCAGAGGTGGTCCTCGCTGAGCACGCCGAGGCTGATCCAGCCGCCGTCGGCCGTGGCGTAGATCCCGTAGCCCGCCACCCGGCCACCGAGCAGGGTGTCGTCGGGCAGGCGCAGCGGCGGCACCGCACCGGTCCACGAGGCCAGGACGTCGGTCATGGCCACGTCGACGACCTCACCCTCGCCCTTCACCAGCGCAGCGCAGACGGCGAGGGCGGCGTAGGCGCCGCCGGCCAGATCGGCGATCGGCGGGCGGGGGAGCACTGGAGGCTGGCCCGCCGACGGCTCGAGCACGCCGGCCCAGGACTGGTAGTTGACGTCGTGGCCGGGCACCTGGGCCAGCGGGCCGTCCTGGCCGTAGCCGGAGATCGAGCAGTAGACGACGCGGGGGTTGACGGCCCGCACGTCGTCGGGGCCAACGCCCAGGCGGGCGGCCACCCCGGGCCGGAAGCCCTCGACCACGACATCGGCATCGGCGGCCAGGCCCAGCACCGCGGCCCGGCCCGCGTCGACCTTCAGGTCGACCTCGACCGAGCGCTTGCCGGCGTTCAGGTCGGCGAACAGGTCGGGGAACACCCGCATCGGGTCGCCCCCCGGAGGCTCGACCTTGACCACGTCGGCCCCCAGCTCGACCAGGAGCTGGGTGCAGTAGGGGCCGGGCCGCCAGATGCTCAGGTCGAGGACCCGCACGCCCTCCAGCAGCCCTGGCACGGAGCCATCGTGCCAGTTCGCCGGAGGTCGAACGGACCCGCGAGACTGCGCCGCCATGGACGAAGCAGCGGCAGCCGCGGTGCAGGTGGCGGGCCAGGACATCCCCTGGCTGCTGGCCCACTGGGCGGAGGAGAAGGCCGACCATCCGGTCCTGGTGTGGGACCCCGCCGAGGGCGACGGGCGCTCGTGGACCTACGCCGAGCTGTGGACCGACGTCCGCCGGCTGGCCGTGGGTCTGTCCGAGCGGGGCATCGGCAAGGAGGACAAGGTCCTCATCCATGCCGAGAACTGCCCGGAGATGGTCCTGTCGTGGCTGGCCTGCGCCACGCTCGGGGCGGTCGCGGTGACCACCAACACGAAGTCGGTCGCCGTCGAGGTCGAGTACTTCGTCGAGAAGGCCCAGTGTGTGGCCGCCATCACCCAGCCGGAGTTCGCCGACCTCGTCGCCGAGGCGGGCGGGTCCCTGAAGTGGACTGTGGTCATCGGCCAGGACTTCGACGGCCTGCTCGGTGACGCCGACGCGTGGACCGGCCGCGAGGTCGAGCCGATGCTGCCCTTCGGGATCATGTTCACGTCGGGCACGACCAACAAGCCCAAGGCCGTGGTCCACACCCACGCCAACGCCATCTGGGCCAGCCGCACCGGCCCCCGCAACATCGACCTCGGGACCGACGACCGCTACCTGATCTACCTGCCGTTCTTCCACGTCAACGCCCAGAGCTGGTCGTTCTTCTCGGTCCTCGGCGTCGGGGCGACGGCGGTGCTGATGCCGAAGTGGTCGACCAGCCGCTTCTGGGACGTCGTCGCCCGCAACCGCATCACCCACATCTCGCTCATGCCGTTCGTGATGGGCTCGCTGATGGAGGCCGACAAGCCCGAGACCGACCTGCGGATCGGGGTGTTCGGCCTGATCATGCCGGAGCTGGACCAGATGTTCGGGATCCAGGTCGTGGCCGCGTACGGCATGACCGAGACCGTGACCCACTGCATCACCGGCAAGCCCGACGAGAAGCTGGCCTACCGCTCGATGGGTCGGGTCACCCCCGGCTACGAGTTCCTCGTCGTCGACAAGGACACCGGCGAGATCGTCCCCGAGGGCGAGACCGGCGAGCTGTGGATGCGGGGCACCCGCGGTGTGCAGCTGTTCCTGGAGTACTTCGACAACCCCGAGGCCAACGAGGCGTCCTTCGAGGACGGCTGGTTCAAGACCGGCGACATGGTCGCTCGAGGGCCCGGCGGCAACGTCTTCTACAAGGAGCGGGACAAGGATCTGCTGAAGGTCGGCGGCGAGAACGTCTCCGCCCGCGAGGTGGAGGACGCCATCGCCGGCGCCCCCGGCGTCGCCCAGGTCGCGGTCGTCGGCAAGAAGCACGAGTGGCTCGACCAGGTCGTCGTGGCCTTCGTCATCACCACGCCCGATGCCCCCGACCAGGCCGACTTGGAGGCCGCCGTCATCGAGCGCTGCACGGGCCAGCTGGCGGCGTTCAAGGTCCCCCGGGCCGTCTACGTCGTCGACGAGTTCCCGCTCGGGACCCTCGACAAGCTCCTCAAGAACAAGCTGCGGGACCTGGCCGACGAGCAGCCGCCGATCGACTGATCAGCTGGCGCGCTCCCGGAGGAGCTCCTTGTAGGCGTCGGTCCCGTCGGGGGCGACGGGGGTCGTCTCGATGAAGTCACGCAAGACCTCGACGAATCGCTGGGGATCCTCGACGTGGGGGAAGTGGCCGACGCCGGGCATCACCTCGAGGCGGCTGCCCTCGATGACCTCGTGCGCGGCGTGGGCATGGCTCACCGGGATGATCGGGTCGTCCTCGCCCCACACGATCAGGGTCGGCACGGCGGCGGCCAGGTAGAGGCGGTCCAGCGCGCTGACGGTCTGTCCGCCGGGGTCGATGACCGAGCGCATGGTGCGCACGAAGGCCTTGCGGTTGTCGGACTCGGTGAGTGAGCGGTAGGCCAGCCACATCTCGGCGGCCCGGCCCGAGCGGATGCCCTTCTGGAGGAGGAAGCGGCTGATGGCGTCGCCCCGCTCCTTCACGAAGGCGGGGAAGACGACGGGCAGCACGTACTCCGCGAGCGGCAGCGTCGCCGCCCGCAGGAGGGGGTTGACCTCCCGGCCGAGACCGCCGCTGTCGACGAGCACCAGTCGCTCGCACACCTCCGGGTGCTGGTACGCCAGCTGCATGGCCACGCCGCCGCCGAAGGACTGGCCGACCAGCGTCGCCCGCTCGACCCCGAGAACGCCCAGGAAGTCCCGCATCCCGCTGGCGTAGGCGCCCAGCGAGTAGTCGCCCAACGGCTTGGCCGACTCGCCGTGGCCCAGCAGGTCGGGGGCGATCAGCCGGTACTCGCCGGCCAGGGCGGGCATCACCTCCCGCCACGCCCGGGAGCTCCCGGCGATGCCGTGGAGGAGGAGCAGCACCGGCCCCTCGCCCACGTCCCGGTAGCTGACCTCGTGCCCGTGGATGGTGACGACCTGCCGGTCCGCTCCTGCCATTCCCCCAGCATCCCCGCCCGAGCACGAGGTGGACAACCTGCGGCGTCCTCCTGCCCCCGATGGGGTAGAGAGGTCACCATGTCCTCGACGACCACCCTGCCGATGGTGCGCGCCCAAGAGGAGCGCCGCGAGCGGCTGGCAGCCATGAAGCTCCGGGCGACGGCGTTGCTCGGCGCGGCCACGCTCCTCTTCCTCGGCGTGACGCTGTGGGGCGGCGACAGCACGGGCGTCGGCTACGTGCAGGCGACGGCCGAGGCGGCGATGGTCGGCGGCCTGGCCGACTGGTTCGCCGTCACCGCCCTGTTCCGCCATCCGCTCGGCATCCCGATCCCGCACACGGCGATCGTCGTGGCCCGCAAGGACCAGTTCGGCGAGACGCTGGGGCAGTTCTTCCAGGACGCCTTCCTCACCCCGGACGCCGTGCTCGAGCGACTGCGGTCGGCCGACCTGGGGCCCCGGCTGGCGGCCTGGTTGAAGGATCCGGAGCACGCCGACCGGCTGGCGGGCGACGTGCTCGACGCTGCGGTGCGGGTGTCGGACCTGATCAGTGACGACGACGTCCAGCGGGTGATGCACGGTGCGATCCGGACCCGGGTGGAGACGATGCCGATCGCACCGCTGGCGGGGCGGGCGCTGGAGTTCGCCGTCCGGGACGGGCGCCACCAGGAGGCGCTGGACGCCGTCCTGCGGGAGGTCGACCGGTTCATCGACGAGAACCGGGACGACCTGCGGGGGCAGCTGGGGCGGGCGGCGCCGTGGTGGCTGCCCGGCGCGGCGGAGGACCGGTTGTTCGAGCGGCTGATCGAGGGCGTCCGCACGCTGGTCGATGCCATGCTCGGCGACCAGCAGCACCAGCTGCGGCAGCGGTTCGAGACCCGCCTCGCTGACCTCGCGCACGACCTGCAGACCGACGACGAGCTCATCGCCCGGGGCGAGCAGCTCAAGCACGAGCTGCTGGCCCAGCCCGAGATCGCCGACTGGGTGGGCAGCCTCTGGACCGATGTGAAGGCCCACCTCCGGGAGGAGGCGACCGACCCGGACGCCGACCTGCGGCAGCGCCTGGCCGAAGTCATCCGGGGGATCGGTGCCCGGCTCGAGGACCCGGTCATGGCCGAGCGCCTCGACGAGGCCCTGGCCACCGCCGTCACCTACGTGGTCGAGCGCTTCCAGGGCGAGATCGTGACCCTGGTCAGCGGGACCATCTCCCGCTGGGACGCCAGCGAGACGTCGGACCGGCTCGAGCTCCTCCTCGGGCCTGACCTGCAGTTCATCCGCATCAACGGGACGGTGGTCGGCGCTGCAGCAGGGCTCGCCCTGCACGGGATCGCCGATCTGCTGGGCTAGGGCGGTGGACGACCTGCGGCGGGCGGTGCACGAGGGGATCGGGCTGATCCGAGACGACGCCACGGACCTGCTCCGCCAGTTGGTGGCCACGCCGAGCGTCACCGGCGACGAGGCGGCGGCGCAGGTGGTGGTGGCCGATGCGCTGGCCGACCTCGGCTTGGAGGTCGACCGCTGGTGCCCGACCCGGGAGGAGCTGGCCGACCACCCGTCGTTCAGCGACGACGGCCTGGACCTCGGGGAGCGGCCGGTCGTCGTCGGTCGGCTCGACGGCGAGGGCGACGGCCCGCCGCTGGTGCTCAACGGGCACATCGACGTCGTGCCGGTGGGCGACGAGGACCGCTGGCCGGTGCCCCCGTGGAACGACCGGCTGGACGGGTCGGTGCTGGCCGGTCGGGGAACCTGCGACATGAAGGGCGGCCTCGTGGCCGGCATCGCCGCGGTGAGCGCGCTGCTCCGCCAAGGCCTGCGGCCCCCGGCCCCGGTGCTGGTGCAGAGCGTGATCGGCGAGGAGACAGGCGGGGTCGGCACGCTGGCCGCCATGCTGCGCGGCCACACGGGGTCGGCCGCCATCGTGCTGGAGCCCACCCGCCTCCACCGCTGCCCGGTCGGGGCTGGCGCGGCCAGCTTCCGCCTCCACGTGCCGGGCCGGGCCGCCCACGGGGCGATGCGAGCGGAGGGGGTGAGCGCGGTCGACAAGTTCGTCCCCCTGCTGGCGGCAATGGCCGAGCTGGAGCGGGAGCGGCACGCCACATTCCGGCATCCCGCGTACGGGGAGAACGAGCTGGTTGCCCCGGTCTCGGTCGGGCGGGTCAACTCGGGCGACTGGCCCTCGACCGTGCCCGAGTCCCTGGTGGCCGAGGGCCGCTTCGGCGTGCTGCCCGGCGAATCGCTGGAGGCGGCGCGGGCGTCGTTCGAGGAGGCGGTCGCCCGAACCGCCGGCGGGGACGACTGGCTCGCCGAGCACCCGCCGGTCGTCGAGTGGTTCGAGGGCCAGTTCGCCTCCGCCCTCACGCCCGTCGGCCACCCGCTCGTGGTGGCGGTGGGCGTCGCCCACGACGCCGTCCTGGGCACGCCGTCACCCGTCCACGGCGTGCCCTACGGCTCCGATCTGCGCTTCTTCACCAACGATGCGGGCATGCCCGCCTTGCTCTACGGACCGGGTGACGTGGCCGTCGCCCACACCGTCGACGAGCACGTCGACCTCGACGAGGTCTTCGCCGCCGCCGAGGTGGTGGCCCTCACCCTGCTCGGCTGGGATGTGTGGTGAACGACCGATGAATTCCCGACGGTTCGGAGGTCGAAGCCGCTAGAAGGGAAGTGCCAACCCCCTGGAGGTCCTCGTGTTCGCCCGTCTCGGCCCCTGGTGCCACGACCGTCGCAAGCTCGTCCTCGTCTTCTGGATCGTCGTCCTGATCGGCTTCAACATGGTCGCCAGCGGGATCGGCGACTCGTACCGGGAGGACCTGAACCTCCCCGACGTCGAGTCCCGGGACGGCTTCGACCTCCTGAAGGACCGCTACGCCGGCCAGGGCACGGGCTACACGGGGACGATCGTCTTCGAGGCCGAGCAGGGGGTCGACGACCCCGAGGTGCAGGCGGCCATGGAGGAGCTGTTCGCCCAGGTCGCCGACGAGGAGGGGGTGTTCCGGGTCGAGAGCCCCTACGGAGAGGGCGGCGAGCGGCTCATCTCCTCCGAAGGCGACGGCGCAGGGCAGATCGCCTACGCCAACGTGGAGTTCCCCGAAGAGGGCGAGTTCGCCGACGCCGAGGCCGTCCGAGAGGTCATCCTCGACGAGGCACCGGAGATCGACGGCCTGAACATCGAGCTGGGCGGGTTCATCTTCGCCGAGTTCGACGAGCCGACCGCCGAGCTGCTGGGCATCGCCTTCGCCATCGTCATCCTGATCGTGGCGTTCGGTTCGGTGCTGGCCATGGGCCTGCCCATCGGGGTCGCCCTGTTCGGCATCGGGCTGGGCGGGGCGCTGACCGTGTTGGCCAGCCACGTCCTCACCATCCCCGAGTTCGCCCCGTTCATCGGCGTGATGATCGGCCTCGGGGTGGGCATCGACTACGCGCTGCTGATCATCACCCGGTACCGGGAGCAACTCCACGGCGGCCACGACGTACGGGAGTCCATCGGCATCGCCATGGACACCGCTGGTCGCTCCGTGGCGTTCGCCGGCGTCACGGTGGTCATCTCGCTGCTCGGGATGCTGCTGATCGGCGTGCCGTTCGTGGCCGGGCTCGCGGTCAGCGCCTCGGTCACGGTGGCGCTCACCGTCGCCGCCTCGCTCACGCTCCTGCCCGCCCTCATCGGGTTCGCCGGCGAGCGGATCGATCTCACCCGCCGGCGTGGCCTGATCGCGGCCGGCTTCGTCGCCGTGGGGCTGGTCGGTGTCGGTCTGGACATCCCGGCCCTCACCATCGGCTTCGCCCTGGGCGTGCTCGTGCTCCTGGTGGGCATCTGGCTGCCGTGGCTGAAGCACGAGGTCCCGCACCGCCCGCCCAAGCCCCGGCGCGAGACGCTCGCCTACCGCTGGAGCCGGGTCATCCAGCACCGTCCCTGGCCGGCTGCCCTGGCCGGCACGGCCATCCTGCTGGTGCTGGCCGCGCCGGTGATCGGTCTTCGCCTCGGCTCCTCCGACGAGAGCAACTACCCGCAGGACACCACCACGAAGCAGGCCTACGACCTGCTGGTGGAGGGCTTCGGCAAGGGCTTCAACGGTCCGCTGCTGCTCGTGGCCGACGTCGGCGACGGGGCCGACCCGGAGGCTCTGAGCGCGGTCACCGACGCGGTCGCCGCCGACGAGGGCGTCGCCGAGGTCTCGCCGCCGATCCCCTCCGAGGACGGGACGGCGGTCCTGTGGAACGTCGTGCCCACCAGCGGCCCGCAGGACGAGGCCACGACCGAGCTGGTCAACCGGCTCCGCGACGACGTGCTGCCCGGGCCCGAGCAAGCCGTCGGAACCGAGGTCCTCGTGTCCGGCCAGACGGCCGTCAGCGTGGACTTCGCCTCCTATCTCCAGGTCCGCATCGTGTGGTTCTTCGCCGCCGTGCTGATCGTGTCGTTCCTGTTCCTGATGGTGGTGTTCCGGTCGCTGCTGGTCCCGCTGAAGGCCGTGATCATGAACCTGCTGTCGATCGGGGCCGCCTACGGCGTGACCGTCGCCCTGTTCCAGTGGGCCTGGCTGGGTGACCTCACCAACGTGTCGGCCGCCCCGGTCGAGCCGTGGATCCCGATGATGATGTTCGCCATCGTCTTCGGCCTGTCCATGGACTACGAGGTCTTCCTCCTCTCCCGGATCCGGGAGGAGTGGAAGCGGACGGGCGACAGCCGGACGTCGGTGGCCGACGGCCTCGCCGCGACCGCCAAGGTGATCACCGCGGCGGCGGCGATCATGGTCGTGGTCTTCGGCAGCTTCCTGCTCGAGAACGACCGGGTCTTCAAGCTGATGGGCACCGGCCTGGCGACGGCGATCTTCCTCGACGCCACGATCGTCCGCATGCTGCTGGTGCCGGCCACGATGGAGCTGCTCGGCGACAAGAACTGGTGGCTGCCGCGCTGGCTCGACCGGATCCTGCCGAACGTGGACGTCGAGGGCCACGCCGAGCCCGTCTTCGACGACGAGGACGAGGAGCGCGAGCGGGAGCCGGCGCTGACCAGCTGAGGATCGGGGTAGGGCTCCTCCTCCCGACACGAGGAGGCGCCCACATGCCCGACGGTGACGACGATCTCGACGAGGAGATCGAAGAGGTGGAGGAGGGGGCCGAGGAGCTGTTGGTCCCCGACGAGCCTTCCGACTCGCCGGCCAGCGAGGCGGACGCTCCGCCACCGGGCTGAGCCCGGGACACGACGCCGGCGGCTCAGCCGGCGTCGGAGAGTGCGGCCACCTCGGCGTCGTCGACGCGGCCCGTCTCGCCTGCCATCCAGTGGCGGCGGCACAGCAGCTCGTAGCTGACCTCGGCCTCGTGGTCGACGTCGCCGACCACCACGACATCGCCGTCGTAGACCTGGCGACCGTCCACGAGCCGAGCGTTCTGGGTGGCCCGGGCCCCGCACCAGCAACGGGCCTCGACCTGGACCTCGACCCGCTCGTCGGCCAGCTCCAGCAGGCGGGCCGAGCCGGGGAAGAGCTTCCCCCGGAAGTCGGTCAGCAGGCCGAGGGCGTGGACGTCGGCGTCGAACTCGTCGGCCACCCGGGCCAGCTGCTCGCACTGCTCGGGGGTGTAGAACTGCGCCTCGTCGCACACCAGGTAGTCGATGCCGCCGTGCTGGCTGGCGTAGCCCTGGCACAGGTCGAAGAGGTCCAGCTTGGGCCCGACATCGACGGCGGTGGCTGACACGCCGAGCCGGGAGGTCACCTGGGCGCCGTCCCGGTCCAGCTGCGTGCACAGCAACCCGAGCAGGTCCCGGGACGACAGGTTGTGGTGGATCTGCAGCGCCAGCGTGCTCTTGCCCGAGCCCATGGTCCCGAACGAGAAGCGCAGCAGCCCCACGGGCGCCGAACTTACACGGTTGTGATTCGCCGCGCCGACAGGACGAGGCGGCTCAGAACACCCAGACGCGGTCCTCGTGGTCGGGGCTGTCGTGCCAGAGGATGTCGTCGAACGTGTCCCCGTCGAAGTCCCCGCCGACGGCGAACTGGTACGGACGGCTGGCCGTCACGTTGTAGCCCCGGAAGCCCCGTGTGGAACGACCCGTCCAGATCCGGTCCGACGTCGGTCCTTCGCCGTACCAGAAGATGTCGGTGCGGTCGTCGCCGTTGTAGTCACCGGGGACCGGCATCCGGTCGGCGGTGTAGTTCACGTTGCGGGTGGCGAATCCGTTCTGCTGCCCGTACCAGAGCCGGTCCTGACTGCCCCCGCGCCCGTACCAGAAGATGTCGTCCCGGAAGTCCCCGTCGAAGTCCCCCGGGAACGGCTCGAAGTCGCCACCCATGCTGGCGTTGCGGGGCACGAACCCGAACCGGCTGCCGCGCCAGAGCTTGTCCTCGCCGGCGCCCGGGTTGTACCAGTAGATGTCCGAGGCCCGGTCGCCGTTGAAGTCGCCGACGACCTGGCGGCCGTACGTCCCGTTGATGGTCTCGTCGACCGAGCGGAACGAGCGGTTGGCCCGCCCCTGCCACTGCCGGTCCTCCGCCGGCCCCGGCTGGTACCAGACGATGTCGTCGCGGCAGTCGCTGTTGAAGTCGCCGATCAGCGGGGTGCGACCCGGGCCCATGGCCGTTTCGCGGCCCACGAACCCGCCGCCCTCGCGGGCGTACCAGACGACGGCCGGGCCCTCCTCGGGGTCGTACCAGAGCACGTCGGACAGGCCGTCGCCGTCGAAGTCGCCGGTCAGCGGCTCGATGCCGTCCCACTGGGGGCTGACCGTGCGGTCCCGCACCCGGTGGCGGCCGGGGGTCCACCCGCCCGGTGCGGTGTAGGTCGGGTTGTACCAACTGACCCGACCGGCCCCGCCGTCCCGGGTGAGGCTGAAGTGGACGTGGTCGGTGTGCGGGCTCGACCCGGAGTAGGGGGCCCAGCCCCGGTCCGTGTCGTAGATCCGGAACATGCGCCGGTTCCAGATGATGTACATGATCCCGATCCGCCGGGCGACGCTGTAGGTGTTGCACTCGCGGTCGGTCGTGAACAACCAGTCCATGGCTCGCTGCACGGTGGCCCGGTCGGCGGCGCTGCCGGCGTTCATGGCCCAGTCCCAGGCCCGACCCTCCTTGTGCTCGCTGGTCCCGCCCACGCCGCAGCCACGCCCGACGCCCAGGCTGCCACCGCCGTAGTTGGCGTAGATGATGCGCATGAAGGCCGCCATGCCCGGCTTGGTCGACGGGCTGCAGGTCGACTGTCCGTCGTACGGAGCGAACGGCTCGATGCCGCCGTTGAACTGCGGGCTGCGAGGCGTGGACTCGGCGTTGGGGCTCTCGCCGGTGACCGTGAAGCTCCGGCTGGCGTAGACGACCGGGTCGGGTTCGCCCGGGTAGACACAGCGAGCCTCCAGCCGGTGGCGGCGGACCGGCGTGCCGGCCAGGACCACGAGGGCGCCCGACCAGGCGCCGTCGGGCGCGACCCGCAGGGTCGTGAAGTCGACGACCTGGCCCTCGCTGATCAGCCGCACGACCACGCCCTCGCCGGGGACGTCGGTGCCGGGCAGCAGGCACCCCTGACCGGCGACCTCGATGTCCGTGCCGGTCAGGCCGCGAGCCGGGCTGCTGGTGAACGGAGTGCCCGAGGACGACGCCCGCTCTTCAGGGCCGTCCGGGTGGGCGTCGGCCGACGGCACCCCCACCGGGGACAGCACGGCGGCGGCCAGGCCGGCCGCGAGCAGGACGAGGGACCGACGGGAGAAGGTACGGCGCACGGGAGGACCTTCGGTGTAGGAGACCCTCTTCTTTACCGCGTCGGCGGGCGGCGGTGCGCCACCCGGACCGGGGATCCTCGTTCCCGGCGCGAAGCTGGAGCTGTGGACTCACCGATGACGGGGTTCTCGCACATCCAGTTGGTGGTGCGCGACGTGCCCGCCAGCGAGGCCTGGTACTCGACGGTCCTGGGCATGGACCGCCTCACCGCCGCCGACGACGACAGCTACGTCGCCCTTCGCCACCGCCCCAGCCGCGTGGTGGTCGTGCTCACGGCCGGCGAGCCCGCCGGCGCCGGCGCCCTCGACCATCTGGCCTTCGCCGTGCCCGACGGCCCCACCCTCGAGGCGTGGGCCGCCGAGCTGACGGCGCGGGGCATCGAGCACCCCGGCGTGGTCGACGAGCTGGGCAAGCCGTCGCTGGTCATGGCGGACCCCGACGGCAACCACGTGGAACTGGTGGCACCGCCCGGCACCTGACCGCCTTCGTTCTGGTGGCAGCCCTGTGTTGTCAGCAACACACCGCTGCCACCAGAACGGGAATCCACACCGTCGGCGGCACCTGACCGACAAAGATCCGGGCCGTGTCCATCGTCGTCTCCGACCTTGCTTTCGGGTACCCCGGCGACGACGACCTCTTCTTCGAGGTCAGCTTCCGGGTGGGCCCCGGCGAGCACTGGGGGCTGGTGGGGGAGAACGGCAGCGGGAAGACGACTCTCCTGCGGGTGCTCGCCGGTGAGCTGGTGCCGACCACCGGTGACGTCCGCCTCGGCGGCGAGACCCTCTACCTCCCCCAGGACATCGGCTTCGCCACCGAGCGCACCGTGCGGGAGATGCTGCTGGGCTTCGCGCCCGTGCGGCTGCGGAAGGCGGGCCAGCGCCTGGCCGACGCCGAGCGCCGACTGGCCGAGGGCGACCCCGACGCCGGCCTGGCGGTGGGGGAGGCGATCGGCGAGTGGTCCGAGCTGCAGGGCTACGCGCTGGAGGGCACGTGGGACGCCAGCACCCGCCGGATCCTGGGCGTCGGGTTGGAGGAGGCCAACGACCGCCCGGTGACGACCCTGTCGGGCGGCGAGCTGAAGCGCCTGGCCCTGGACGTGCTCTTCGCCTCCGAGGCCTCGGTGCTCCTCATCGACGAGCCCGACAACTACCTCGACGTCCCGGCGAAGGCCTGGCTGGAGGGGCTCGTGCGGGCTTCCAAGAAGACGGTCCTCACCATCAGCCACGACCGGGAGTTCCTCAGCAACGCCCTCCAGAAGATCGTCACCCTCGAGGGGTCGGGGTCCTGGGTCCACGGAGGCAGCTACGCCTCGTACCCCGAGGAGCGGGAGCGGCGGCAGCAGGCGCTGGGCGACGCCGTCCAGCGCTGGCACGACGAGGAGCGGCGCCTGTTCCGCCACATGAAGATCATGAAGCAGCGGGCGTCACTCAACGACGGCAACGCCAAGGCGGCCAACGCGGCCGAGTCCCGCTGGGAGCGGTTCCGCGACGCCGGGCCCCCGCCCCCGCCCGCCACCACGCGCCCCATGCGGGCCCGCCTGCGGGGCGGCGACTCGGCCCGGCGGGCGGTGACCGTGAAGGACGCCGCCTACGACGGCCTGTTCCTTCCGTTCGCCGACGAGGTCCACCACGGCGAGCGGCTGGCCCTCATCGGCCCCAACGGCACGGGCAAGACCCACCTGCTGCGGGTGCTGGCCGGGATGCTGGCGCCCTCGGACGGCGAGGTGGTGCTGGGCAGCCGGGTGGTGCCCGGCCTCTTCACGCAGGTCAACGACCGTCCCGACTTCCTCGGCCGCACGGCCGGCGAGATCGTCGAGGAGCGGGCCGGGAACCACGAGGCGACCATGAAGCACCTGGCCCGCTACGGGCTGGAACGCACCGCCCGCCAGCGTTACGAGACGCTGTCCGGTGGCCAGAAGGCGCGGCTCGAGGTGCTGGCCCTCGAGCTCGCCGGCCAGAACCTCCTGCTCCTGGACGAGCCCACCGACAACCTCGACATCGAGTCGTCGGAGGCGCTGGAGTCGGCCCTGGAGGGCTTCGAGGGCACGGTGGTCTCGGTGTCCCACGACCGCACGTTCTTGGAGGAACAGGACCGGTTCTGGCTCCTGGACAGCGACGGGATGGTGACCGAGCTCGTCGACTGGCCGAGCGCCCACGACGCCCTCCTGACCGGTCGCTTGGCCAAGACGGCCAGGACCCTCACTACGATCTAGGCCGTGAGCGAGACGACCGCGCCGGTCCCGCAGGCCACGTCGCCCACGGCGGAATACACGCCCGAGCAGGCCGAGAAGGCGTTCAGCGCCTCGGTGCTCGTGTCGGCCGTCCGCTGCCTGCTGACCTACATCGTGCTGCCCTGGCTCCTGCCCGCCTTCGGCGTGGCCAAGGGCTGGGGGCCGTGGCTCGGCCTGGTCGTGAGCCCCATCGCCATCGTCTTCAACGTCCTCAGCATCCGGCGCTTCCAGCGAAGCGGCCACAAGTACCGGTGGCCGATCACGGCCGTCAACGCCACGATCATCGTCCTGCTCGTGATCCTGTTCGTCCTGGACCTGGCCGAAGTCCTGTCGTGAGCGAGGTGCCCGCCGACCGCTCCTCTGCCGTACGAGCGGGGTGGCTGGTCGGGGGGCTGGTGTGCGTCGGCCTCGGCGCCGTCGGCATCGTCGTGCCCGGCCTGCCCACCACCGTCTTCTTCATCGGGGCGGCCGCCTGCTTCTCGAAGTCCAGCCCCCGCCTGGAGGCGTGGGTCCTCGACCTCAAGGGGGTCGGCCCCATGGTCCGGGACCACCGAGCCGGGCTGGGCATGCCCCGGCGGGCGAAGGTGATGGCTTCCGCCTGCATCCTGGTCTTCTCCGGCCTCGCCCTGTGGCTGGCGCTCACCCACCCGCTCGCCCGGGCCGCGGTCAGCCTCGCCGCCACCGTCGGCATCGTGTGGATCTGGTGGCGGGTGCCCACCCGCGAGGTCGTCCTGGCGGAGCGGGAGCCGGCGTGAGCGGGCCGGTCGAGACCTGTGAGGCCACTTCGGAGGCCAGCGGCGGGCCCGTCCTGAAGCTCGAGCCCAGCCGGGAGGCGCAGGTCGGTGACACCACGGTCCGGCGGGCGCTGCCCCGCCGCGGTCACCGCACCGTCGGCGCCTGGTGCTTCGCCGACCACCTCGGCCCGGTGCCCAGCGACGGTGGCGTGGGCACCGGGATCGGTCCCCACCCCCACATCGGTCTGCAGACCGTGACCTGGCTGGTGGAGGGCGAGGTCCTCCACCACGACAGCCTCGGGTACGAGCAGCTGATCCGCCCCGGCGAGCTCAACCTGATGACCGCGGGCCGAGGCGTGGCCCACGCCGAGGAGGGGACCGCGGCGAGCGCGGGCCGGCCGAAGCACGGCATCCAGCTGTGGGTGGCCCAACCCGAGGCGACTCGCCACGGCGCGCCGGCCTTCGAGCACCACGCCGAGCTGCCCCGGGTCGACCTGGAAGGCGGCGAGGCCAGCGTGCTGGTCGGCACCTTCGCCGGGACGACGTCGCCGGCCCGGGCCGACACCGATCACCTCGGCGCCGAGCTGCTGCTCCACGCCGCCGCCACGGTGCCGCTGCGTCGCGAGCACGAGCACGCCCTCGTGGTCCTGGACGGCGCCGTCACCGTGGAGGGCGAAGCGGTCGTGCCGGGCTACCTGGCCTACCTGGGCACCGGCCGGGACGAGCTGGCGCTGCAGGTGGACGACGCCGCGAGGGTCCTGTTGCTGGGAGGGACGCCCTTCGACGCCGAGATCCTCATGTGGTGGAACTTCGTCGCCCGGACCCGCGACGAGGTGGCCGAGGCCCGTGCCGCGTGGCAGGCCGACGACCGGGACTGGTTCGGCCCGGTCACGTCGCTCCTGGACCGCATCGACGCCCCCGGTCTGCCCTGGTCCTGATCACCTTCCCGGTGGGTAGGCGTGGGCCATGGCCAAGACCAACGTGCACGTGTTGAAGAAGGACGACCAGTGGGTCGTGGAGAAGGACGGCGCTTCCCGGCCGAGCTCGAGTCACGCGACGCAGAAGGAAGCCGAGAAGAAGGGGCGTGCCGTCGCCAAGAAGGACAAGGCCGAGTTCGTGCTCCACGGCAGGGACGGCAAGATCCGGCTGAAGAACAGCTACGGAAACGACCCCCGCAGCCGTAAGGGTTGACGGCCGCAGACTTCCTCCCCGAGCGGCAGGACGTCGCCTCGCTGGCGGCGGCAGCCGACCACTGCCGCGGGTGCGAGCTGTGGAAGGCCGCCACCCAGACCGTGTTCGGCGTGGGCCCGCCCGACGCCCGCTTGGTGCTGGTGGGCGAACAGCCGGGCGACCAGGAGGACAAGGAGGGTGGGCCCTTCGTCGGTCCTGCCGGCCGCATCCTGGACACGGGCTTGGCCGAGGCGGGCCTCGACCGCGACATGGCCTACCTCACCAACGCGGTGAAGCACTTCAAGTTCGAGCTTCGGGGGAAGCGGCGAATCCACAAGTCTCCCAGCGCCACCGAGGTACGGGCCTGCGGACCTTGGCTCGACGCCGAGCTCCGCGCTCTGGCTCCCGACGTCACCGTCGCCCTCGGGGCCGTGGCCGGCAAGGCCCTGCTGGGCAACAAGTTCCGGGTCACCAAGCAGCGGGGCGAGGTGCTCCTGGTCGACGACCGGACGTTTGTGGCCACGGTCCACCCCTCGTCGATCCTCCGTGGCCCGCCCGAGGAGCGCGACGTCGCGTTCAAAGCCTTCGTCGCCGACCTCCACGTGGTCGCCGACCTGCTGGGCTAGCTGTTCGAGGGCGAGGCCGTGTCGGCCTCGGTCGCCACGGCCTCGGTCGCCACCACGCCCTGGAGGGCGTCGCGGATGCGGTCCAGCGTGTCCTCCTCGAGGTTGGCGTAGACCAGTTCGGCGCCGGTGAAGCGGGCTGCCTCGGCGACGAGGGCGTCGCGCTGGAGGTCCTCGATCAGGAGCACGACGGTGGCGGTCTCGGGCTGGACCGCCTGACGGAACCAGTCCACCCACTCGTCGGAAACGCCGAGGTCCACGACCTTGGCCGTCACCGCCCCGCCGACGCCGCCGACGGCGAGGCCCGCCGCCCAGCCGACCGGACCGCCCAGGATGAAGCCGAAGAGGCTGGCCCACAGGGCCCCGGACAGCGCGGCGCGGGTCGGCTCGGGATCGATCGTCTCCTTGACGTGGGTGCGACCGTCGGCCTCCTTGACCACCAGCACGGCGTCCTTGAGCCGGAGCTGGTCCTTGGCCGCCAGGCCCGTGGCGGCGGTCAGGAACTCCTGGGCGCGGTAGATGTCGGGGAAGGAGATGCCGACCAGCGTCTGAGGGACGTCGTCCTCGTCGACGGGCTGGTCGGTGGGTTCGTCGTCAGCCACTGCCGAGCAGCCTACGGCCCCCGGTCCCGACCCTCCTTCGCCCTCGGATACGGTCCGGCGCCGTGCCCGAGCCCGCCACCGACCCGATCCCCCCGGTCCGCGCCGCCGACGTCGAGACCTGGCACGACGAGACCGACGTCTTGGTCGTCGGCCTCGGCATCGCCGGGACCTGTGCCGCCATCGAGGCCGCCGAGGCCGGCGCCGACGTCCTCGCCCTGGAGCGTTCGGGGGCCGGCGGCGGCACCTCGGCCCAGTCGGGCGGGATCATCTACCTGGGCGGGGGGACGCCGCTGCAGGAGGCCTGCGGCTTCACCGACAGCGCGGACGCCATGTTCGACTTCCTCGTGGCCGCCTGCGGTCCCGGCGCCGACGAGGCCAAGATCCGTCCGTACTGCGACGAGTCGGTCGATCACTACCACTGGCTGGTCGACCACGGGCTGCCGTTCAAGCAGACGTTCTTCCCCGAGCGGGACCGGGAGCCGCCGACTGACGACGGGCTGGTGTACAGCGGCGGCGAGGACAGCTGGCCCTTCGCCGACGTCGCAGCGCCGGCCCCTCGCGGCCACGTCCCTCAGCATCCGGATGCCGCCGGCGGCTTCATCATGGAGTGCCTGCTGGCAGCCTTGGAGCAGACCTCGACCCGGGTGGAGACCGACGCCCAGGTCGTCCAGCTGGTGGTCGACGAGCACGACGCGGTCGTCGGCGTCGTCGCCCGCATCGACGGAGAGCACCGGGCCGTCCGAGCCCGGGGCGGGGTGGTGCTGACCGCCGGGGGGTTCATCTACAACCCGGAGATGGTGGCCGAGCACACGCCGCTGGCCGCCCACTGCGTCTTCTACGTGGGCACCGACACCGACGACGGCAGCGGCATCCGTCTCGGCCAGGGCGTCGGTGGGGTGGCCAAGCACCTGGACGCCCTCGAGTGCTCGCTGCCGCTGAACCCGCCCCGCCGCATCTCGGTCGGGATCCTGGTCAACGGCAAGGGCGAGCGCTTCATCAACGAGGACACCTACAACGGCCGCATCGGCCTGGAGATCCTCCTCCGCCAGGGCGAGGAGGCCTACCTGGTGTTCGACGAGGAGGGCTACGTCGTCAACGTCGTCGGCATGCGGGCCACGTGGGTGAGCGAGACGGCCACCGAGCTGGCCGAGGAGATCGGCCTGCCCCCGGGCGCCCTCGAGGCCACCCTCGACGCCTACAACGAGGCCGCGGCGCGGGGCGAGGACCCGCAGTTCCACAAGGTGGCGGACCTGGTGCGGCCCCTGGTCCCGCCGCTCGGCGCCATCGATCTCCGGGTGGCCAAGGCCATCTACGCCCCGTTCACCCTCGGCGGCCTCGACACCACGCCCGACAGCGAGGTCCGGGCGATGGACGGTTCGGTCGTGCCCGGTCTGTACGCCGCGGGGCGGACGACGGCGGGCATCGCTGTGCGGGGCTACGTCAGCGGCATCTCGCTGGGCGACGGCTCGTTCTTCGGTCGTCGGGCGGGTCGGGCCGCCGCAGCACGGGCGTAGCCGCTCCCCCGAACGGGTAGGTCGGGCCCATGCCCGACCTCGTCCTCGGACCCCTCCTCCGCTTCACCAACGACACCGAGGCGACCGTCTGGGTCGAGGTCGACGAGCCGTGCACGGTCGAGGTCCTCGGCACGACGGCCCCCACCTTCACCGTCGAAGGCCATCACTACGCGCTGGTGGTCCTGACCGGCCTGGAGCCGGCCACCGAGCGGCCCTACGAGGTCCGGCTGGACGGCGAGGTCCGGTGGCCCGAGCCCGATTCGCCGTTCCCGCCCAGCGTCATCCGCACGTTCCCGCCGAAGGCCGAGGAGGACGACCAGCCGTTCACGATGGCCTTCGGATCCTGCCGGGCCAGCGTCCCCCACGAGCCGCCTTGGAACCTGCCCGCCGACGAGCACGAAGACGCGTTCGACCACGACGCCCTCCGGGTCATGGCCCACGAGATGGCCTTCGGCGACCGGGACAACTGGCCCGACTACCTCCTGTTGCTCGGCGACCAGGTGTATGTCGACATGGGCGCTCCGCGGACGCGCGAGTTCATCCGGTCCCGCCGGGATCCCGAGTGGGGCCCCGGCGAGGAGGTCGTGGACTACGAGGAGTACGCCTGCCTGTACCACGAGGCCTGGACCGACCCCCTCCTGCGCTGGCTGTTCTCGACGGTGTCGGTGGGGATGATCTGGGACGACCACGACATGGGCGACGACTGGAACATCTCCCACCAGTGGGTCCAGGAGATGGAGGAGCTGGACTGGTGGCACATCCGGCGGCGGGCCGGCTTCATCAGCTACTGGATCCATCAGCACCTCGGAAACCTGTCGGTCGACGAGCTCGAGGAGAACGACACCTGGTGCAAGGTCCGCAACGGCGGCGAGGTCACCGACGCCCTCGACGAGCTGGCCGAGGCCGCGGGCTTCACCGGCGACGGGGTCCGGTGGAGCCACGCCCGGGACTTCGGTCGCACGCGCCTGGTCGTCATCGAGACCCGGGCCAGCCGGGTGCTGGAGTCCGACAAGCGCCAGATGGTCGACGACGACTCGTGGGACTGGTTGAACGACCGGTTACGGGGCGACGTGGACCACCTGGTCATCGCCACCAGCGACCCGTACCTGCTGCTGCCGTCCCTCCACGACCTCGAGGCCTGGAACGAGCAGGTGTGCGGCGGGACCTGGGGGCGCTGGTTCGCCCGCAAGGGCGAGGAGCTCCGGCGGGACCTGGACCTGGACCACTGGGCCAGCTTCGAGCGGACCTTCGGCGCGCTGACCGACATCCTCCGCGACGTCGCCGCCGGCCGGCGGGGCGAGGCACCGGCCACGATCACCGTGCTGTCCGGCGACGTGCACCACGCCTACCTGGCTCGGGTGGACTTCGGCCCGGACGTGGAGGCGCACAGCGCCGTCCATCAGGCGGTCTGCTCGCCGGTGCGCAACCCCCTCGACCGCAAGGAGCGCAATGTCATCCGGTTCGCCAAGACCCCGGTGGCGCGGGCGCTCGGTCGGCTGCTGCGCACGACGGCCCGGGCCCCCGACCCCGGCATCCGTTGGAAGGTGGTCGACGGCCCCTGGTTCGACAACCAGGTGGGTTCGCTGCGCCACGAGGGTCGTCGTGCCGAGATGCGGCTGGACAAGACGATCCCGGGCGAGGACGAGGAGGACGAGCGCCGGCTGGAGCGGGTGTTCGAAACAACGCTGGCCGGGTAGGGCGCGGGCATGAGCGATCCCGACCTGAACCCGTCCGGCGAGGACGACGTGGAACGCCAGCGGAACGAGGACCCCGACGCGCCCGGGCTGGGCGTGATCGAGGAGACCGACGAGGATCCGCCGGAGCCCAATGAGCCAGGCTGACGACGCGGCACCCGAGAGCGAACCGCCGCCGATCGACCCCGAGGTCCGCGAGGAGCTGGACCGGATGGACGAGGAGCGGGACCTCCCCGACGCCGACGAGTCCGCCGACCGCGACGAGGACGCCGAGGAGCAGACCGAGGGCGAGGCCCCGACCGGTTAGCCGTCTATCAGGTCGATCGTGCGGTTGAGACAGTCGAGGTCGACCGTGCCGGGGACGAGCACGAACTCGTCGCAACCGGCGTCGGCGGCGCCGTCGAGCACGGCCCGGAGGGCGTCGGGGGAGGCGATCCGGCACGTGGCGGCCATCTGCTCGGCGGTGTCGGGCCCGAAGATGCGTAGGTAGCGCTCGACGAAGGCGGTCAGCGTGGCTTGGGCCTCGGCGTCGTCGCCGTCCAGCACGTAGAAGCAGCCGCTCACCTTGCGGGGCGGCGTGGTGCGTCCGGCTTCTTCCCAGGCGTGCTCGGCGGCCCGAGCGTGGGCGGCCACATCGGCGACGTCGCCCGAGATGCTGAACCCGCTCACCCCGTCGGCCCAACGGGCGGCCCGGGCCAGGGCCTTCGGTCCCATCGCCCCGGCCAGCAGCGGGACCTCGTCCTGAGCGGGAAAGGGCCCGACGGGGTCGGCCCTCGGGAACGGTGGGTCCCCGCCCCACAGCCGCCGCAACTGCGCCACCTGCTCGTCGAGCGTGCCGTGCCGGCCCTCCCGGGGCCGTTCAGCGGCCCGGAAGTCGTGGCCCCGACCGCCGACGCCGACGCCCACGGTCAGGCGTCCGCACGAGAGCTGGTCGAGCGTGGCCAGTTGCTTGGCGACCACCGCCACCGGGTGGGCGGGGAGCACGACCAGGTTGGCGAAGAGGCGCACCCGCTCGGTCAGCACCGCGGCGGCCGACAGCGTGACCAGCCAGTCGGGGTTGCCGAAGGTGATGCGCTCGCCGGTGGACAGCGTCGAGAACGGGCCGGCGTCGATGGCCGGCGCCCAGGTCCTGGTCGTGGCCGCGGTGTAGCCCGGCGCCATCGTGGGCAGCGACATCCCGACGTCCATGGGCGCCGGACCCTAGGCGAGCCGGCTGCTGGCGTAGCTCAGGCAGCGACCGTCACCGGGTCGGCGACCTCCCGCAGGTAGGCGCGGCGCAGGCCCTCGCGCGCCCGCCCGGTGAGGGCGGCCGCTGCGTTGGGGGACAGGCCGAAGAGCTCGCCGACCTCGGCCGCCGAGCGGCCCTCGATCTCGGTCAGCCACAGCACCGCCTGCCACCGCGGGTTCAGGCTGCGCAGGGCGCGGCCGGCCTCGCCGTCGAAGTCCCCGTCGGACAGCTCGATTTCGACGGTGGTGAGGGCGAACGGAAGGGTGTCGAGCCCCTGGTCGTCAAGGGACACAGCGGTGCGCTGCGCCGTGCGCTGCCACCACGTCCGCCGGATGGCGGTGACGAGGTAGGGCTTGAAGCACTCGGTCGGCCCGGCGCCGCCCTGGATGGCTCGCAGCACCTTGGTGAAGGCCTCGGCCACCACGTCGTCGGACTCGTGCGGGCACCGGGTCAGGTGCAGGGCGAAGGACCGGGCGTCGCGCACGTGCCGAGCCCAGAGCTCACCGAACGCGGCCGGATCTCCGTCGCGCACCCTGGCCAACAGCTCCTGGTCCGTGGGAGCCCGTGATGACTCCACCGACGTCGTCCCGCCCATGGCGATCCCCCTCGTCGTGTGGGGCCGCACATACCCCCACATGGGGGGCCGCATTCGGGGGGCGCGGAAGTACTACGGAGCGAGCAGGTCTGCGTACTCCGGGTGGTCGTCGACGAACCCGGCCACGACCGGGCACTGGGCCACGATCTTCTCGCCGCGGGACCGGACGTCGTCGAGCGCCGCCTCGACGAGCTGGCCGGCGAGGCCCTGACCCCGCCGGTCTCCGTCGATCTCGGTGTGGGGGAAGACCAGGACGCCGTCGTCCCGGACCCGGAACTCGGTGCGGCCCACGGGGCCGCCGTCGAGCCAGATCTCGTACTGGCCCTGGTCGTCGTTGCGACGCACGTCGGCCATCTCGTCACCTCTCGATCGCGGAAGAACCCGGCCTCGGTTCGCGTTCTACCCCGCGATGAGCCAGTTCCCTCTGTCCGTCCTCGACCTGGCCCCCGTGGGCTCGGGCTCCACGCCCGCCGACGCGCTGGCCGGCTCTCTGCGCCTCGTCCGGGAGGTCGAGCGCCTCGGCTACCGGCGCTACTGGGTCGCCGAGCACCACTCGATGCCGGGCATCGCCTCGTCGTCGCCTGCCGTGCTCCTGGCCCGGGTTGCGGGCGAGACGTCGACCATCCGCCTCGGCTCCGGTGGTGTGATGTTGCCCAACCACGCCCCGCTGGTCATCGCCGAGCAGTTCGGGATGCTGGAGGCGTTCGCCCCCGGCCGAATCGACCTGGGCATCGGCCGCGCCCCGGGCACGAACCCGGCCACCGCCTACGCCCTCCGCCGCGGCGCCCAGGGCTCGGACGGCGAGGACCTCCCCCAGCTCCTGGCCGAGCTGATCGCCCACTTCACCGGCGGCTTCCCGGAGCGGCACCCCTACTCGTCGATCGAGGCCACCCCTGCCCGCGGCTACCAGCCCGCCCTCTGGCTGCTCGGGTCGAGCGACTACAGCGCCCACCTGGCCGGCCAGCTGGGCCTGCCCTTCTCGTTCGCCCACCACTTCGCCGCCGGCAACACCGATGCCGCCCTCGCGGTCTACCGCTCGGCCTTCCGACCTTCGGAGGTGCTCGAGGCGCCGTACGTGATGCTCGGCGTCAACACCGTCTGCGCCGCGAGCGACGCCGACGCCCACCGTCTGGCCGCCCCCGGCCACCTGGCCTTCCTGCGCCTGCGCCAGGGCAAGCCCGGCCTGTACCCCAGCCCCGAGGAGGCCGAGGAGTACAACTTCACGCCGTTCGAGCGCGAGGCCATCAAGGGCTGGACGGCGTCCCACGTCATCGGCGACCCCGACACGGTCCGCTCCGGCCTCGAGGACCTGGTCGCCCGCACCGGCGCCGACGAGCTCATGCTGAGCACCATGCTCCACTCCGTCGACGACCGCATCCGCAGCTACGAGTTCGTGAGTGACGCCATGCCCCTCGAGCGAGCGGCCTGACCAGCTTGCTGCCAGGACCCAAATCGACCAATTGAGTCTCTCGCGGGCCGCAACCCGCCGCTAGGGACTCGGCCGTTCAGGCCGAGGCACCGTAAGTGAGCCGTAGGTGTCGGGGCGGCGGGTGGTGAGGAAGGGGAAGAGGTCCAGCCAGTCCTGGCGCTGGTCCAGGTCCAGGTCGGCGACCAGCACGGTGGGGCGGTCCCGGCTGGCCTTCACCAGGACGCGGCCGTAGGGGTCGCTGATGAACGACGACCCGTAGAAGGTCAGCGGCGGCTCGGTCCCGACCCGGTTCACGGCGACCATGAACGTCCCGTTGGCGACGCCGTTGCCGACGATGACCTTCTCCCACAGCGGCTGCGTGTCGAAGTCGGGATGGTCGGGCTCGGAGCCGATGGCGGTGGGGTAGACGATGACCTCGGCGCCACCGAGCGAGTAGGCCCGGGCGAGCTCGGGGAACCACTGGTCCCAGCAGGTGGGGAAGCCCACCCGGGCATCACCCACGGCGACCACGGGGTAGCCGCCGTCGCCGGGGCGGAAGTAGCGGTCCTCGTAGTAGCCGGCGGTGACCGGGATGTGGAGCTTGCGGGTGCGGGCCACCAGCTCGCCGTCGGGGGCCACGCAGATGGCGGTGTTGAAGCCCAGGCCGCCGTCGCCCGGGTCCTCGTAGAGCGAGGCGTGGACGAAGATGCCGGTCTGGTCGGCGAGTTCGGCGGCGAACTCGTGGGTCGGGCCACCGGGCAGCGGCTCGGGCGTGGCGCCGGCGGCAGCCGGCCCCTCGGGGGTCACGGCGAAGTACGGGGAGAGGGTCAGCTCCTGCAGGCAGACCAGCCGGGCGCCGGTGCCGGCGGCCACCCGCACCCCCTCGGCCAAGGCAGCCCGGTGCTCGTCGGCGTCGGGGTTCCAGCGGTGCTGCACCGCTCCGATGCGGAACGGCGGGCGGCGGGGCTGGTCGACGCGAGCGGGGGAGTCGGGGGGTTGGTCGATGTGGGTGAGGAGGTCGATGCCCATCAGCGTGGCACCTGTTGCGTGATGCAGTGGACCCCACCGCCCCCGAAGGCCAGCGTGGCCCCGGGCACGCCCACCACCTCCCTCTCGGGGAGTGCGGCCGCGACGGCGGCGAGGGCGGCGTCGCCCTCCGGGCCATCGACCACGGGCACGATCGCCGCGCCGTCGGCCAGGTAGAGGTTGAGTGGGGGCACCCGAGCGATCTCACCGTCGACCTCGACGGTGGGCAGGACGTCGACCTCGACCACGTCATAGCCCGCGTCGACGAGGACGTCGACGTTCTCGCGGAGGCGCGTCGTGGTTCACGTCCTGTTCATCGGCAACCGTCTGCGCCAACACGACCCCCGGCTGGATGCACAGGGCCACGTTGTCGACGTGGCCGTCGGTGTCGTCGTCCTCCACCAGGCCGAACGGCAGCCACACGACCCGCTCGACGCCGAGCCACCGGCGGAGCTCGGCCTCGATCTCGCCCCGGTCCATCCCGGGGTTGCGGTTCGGGTTGAGCAGGCACTGCTCGGTGGTGATGACCGTGCCCGCGCCGTCGACGGTGATGGCGCCGCCCTCGAGGACGAACGGCGACGGCGTCGACGCGCTCCAGGCCGAGGTGCTCGCACATCCGGGTGGCGAACCGGGCGTCCTGGTCGAAGGGGTGGAACTTGCCGCCCCACCCGTTGAAGACCGGGTCGAGGCCGGCCCGGCGCCCGTCGCCGGTGAGGACGACGCAGCCGATGTCGCGGGCCCAGGAGTCGTCGATGGGCCACTCCACGACCTCGGCGTCGGGGCAGGCGTCCCGCGCCTCGTCGCCGTCGCCCGGGTGGGCGACCAGCAGCACGGGCTCGAAGCGGCCGATGGCGTTGACCACTGCGGCGTGGGTGTCCTTGGCCGCCTCGATGTGGCGGCCCCACAACGTCGCCCGGCGGGGCCAGGCGACCACGCAGCGCTCGTGGGGCGCCCACTCGGGCGGCATGGCCAGGCTCATGCGGTGTCCGGCACGGGCACGGCCAGCTCCTCCTCGGTGGGCGCCTCGCGGTGGTCGAGGTCTCGGCCCGCCAGTGTCCCGTACAGGGCGGCGGTGAGGCAGGCCAACCCGCCGACGACCACCGCCCACCGGGGCCCCGCGTGCTCGGCGATGAAGCCGACGATGGGACCGCCGATCGGCGTGCTGCCCAGGAACACCATCGCCTGGAGGGCCAGCACCCGACCCCGCATCTCCGGGGCGGCCTCGGTCTGCACGATGGCGGTCGACGCGGTCAGGAAGCCGATCGAGGTGATGCCGACCAGCACGCCGATGGGGAAGGCCCACCAGATGTCCGGGGCGAGGGCGAAGGTCAGGAGGGCGACGCCGAAGGCGGCCGAGGACCGCACCACGTCGACCACGCCGATGCGGCGCCGGCGGGCGGTCCAGAGGGCACCCACCAGCGCGCCGGCCGAGATGACCGAGAACAGGAGCGTGAACATCACCTTCGACTCGCCGAAGGTGCGGGTCACGAGCAGCGGGAACGTGACCTGGAAGTTGAAGGCCAGCGTGCCGACCACCGCCATCATCACCAGCGGCACCATGAGGACCGGGGTCCGGCGCACGTAGCGGAGGCCCTCCCGCACCTGTCCCTTCCCCCGGACGGTCTGCGGCGGCGGGCGCAGTTCCTCGGTGCGCATCAGCCACAGCGCCGCCAGGACGGCCACGTACGAGACGCCGTCGACCACGAAGGCCCAGCCGTAGCCGACGGTGGTGATGAGCAGGCCCGCCAGCGCCGGGCCGATGACCCGGGAGCTGGTCATCATGGCGCTGTTCAGGCTGACGGCGTTGTGGACGTGGTCCTCGGGGACCATCTCGACGACGAACGAGCGCCGGGCGGGGTTGTCGAAGGCCATGCACAGGCCACCTATCGATGCCACGGCGTAGATGGCGGCCAGCGGCGGGTCGTCCATGAAGGCCAGCGCGGCGAGGGCGAACGACTGGCACAGGGCGACCACCTGCACCAGGAGCAGGAGGCGGCGCTTGTCGCTCCGGTCGGCGATCAGCCCCGCCCACGCCCCGAGGAGGAGGACGGGGGCGAACTGGCAGGCGGTCAGCACCCCGACGGCCACGCCGTCGCCGGTGATGTCGAGCACGAGGAGGGCCTGGGCGATCAGCGTCATCCAGTTGCCGACCTGGGAGATGCCCTGGCCCACGAAGAAGAGCCGGAAGTTTCGGATCCGGAACGAGGCGAACGTCTCCCGCGTGGCAGTAGCGAGACGGACATTCATCGTGGGTCCAACCTACGGCAACCGTGCCGGGGCTTGACGTGGGTACTGAACGTCGTTCAGAATATGAACGTGGTTCAGAACGAGGTCGACACCCGGCGGGACCGCCGCCACGACGCCCGGCGGTCCGAGTTCCTGGCCGCGGCGCGCGCCGTCGCCGAACAGGACGGCCTCGACGCCCTCACCATCAAGGGCCTGGCCCGCCGCCTCGACTGCGCGGTGGGCACCATGTACACCTACTTCCCCTCCAAGGGCGCGCTGCTGGCCGCCCTCCAGGCCGACGCCATCGAGCGCCTGGCCGCCGTCTACGACGGGGCGGCCGACCGGCTGGAGGACTTGGTGGCCGATCTCGGCGACGACGGACGGGCCCTGGCCCGGCTCGTCGCCTTCGGCCGCTTCATCCTCGTGGCCGAGCGGCGCATGCCCGAGGAGTTCCACCTCCAGCAGCAGCTGCTTGGCCGCCGCGGGCGTGGCCGACGCCGACCACGTCGACGAGGTGATCCCGGTGGCCTTCGCCCTGTTGGCCCGGCCCCAGGGCCTGATCGAGGACGGCGTGGCCCGGGGCGTCCTGGCCCCCGGCGAGTCCTTCGACCGCACGGTCTCGTGGGTGGCCGCCGTGAACGGCGTGCTCACGCTGGACGGCATCCAGCACCCGGGCGCCGGGCTGTTCGACACCGGCCTGCTGGCCGACCGCCTCACGCTCGACCTGCTGGTCGGCTGGGGCGCCGACCGGGCCGCCCTCACCGCGGCGGCCGACCACGTCCCGCTCGACCGACTCCTGGAGCTGTTCGTCCCATGACCCTCGTCACCGTCCTCGCCTTCGGGGCCGTCGCCTTCGTGCTGTGGTCGTTCATGGAGTACGTGATCCACCGCTTCGCCTTCCACGAGCAGCAGGGGAAGAACTACGGCAGCCGCGAGCACCTGCGCCACCACGCCAGCCGGGACTACCGGCTCTGGAAGAACCCCGAGGCCTGGGTCGGCGTGGTCCTCGTCGGTGCCGCCCTCGGCGTGCTCGCCGGGTGGCTGGTCGGCCCGGCCGCCGGGTGGGGTCTGGGCGTCGGCTACGTCGTGGCCTACTCCACCTACGAGGCCATCCACGGCATCGCCCACTGCTTCGCCCCCCGCACCCGGTACGGGCGGTGGTACCGCAAGCACCACTTCCACCACCACTTCGCCGAGCCCCTGCGCAACCAGGGCGTGACCACCCCGGTGTGGGACAAGGTCTTCGGCACCTTCTCCGAGCCCGGCCAGGTCCAGGTGCCGCGGCGCATGGCGATGTGCTGGCTGCTCGACGAGACCGGCGAGGTGAAGCCCGAGTTCCGCGACGACTACGCCGTCCGAGGCCACGCCCCCCTCCGTTCTGGCGCCTGATCTGGTCGCCCTGACGACCAAATCGGGCGCCAGAACGATCAGTCCGGCGGTTCCCAGCCCGCGGGCTGGGCCAGCGTCTGCGCCCAGCGGAACTTGCCGTCACACCCCGGCCCCGGGCAGCGGATCATCAGCCGCTTGCCCTTCGAGCGGGCGCCGATGCGGAGGATGCCCAGGTCCGTGGCCCGGGTCCAGTGGCCGCACTTCGGCGGGTGGCACCACCAGTCCTCAGGCGCGGTCACGGTGTCATCCGCAGCCGGTCGATGAACTGGGCGACGAGGGCCCTGCTCTCCTCCGGGATCCCCACGGGCGCGGACCCTAGGCCGCTCAGCGGTCACGCCCCCCTCCGTTCTGGCGCCTGATTGCAGCGTCATGGCGCCTCAATCGGGCGCCAGAACGACAGGTCACGGTCCCAGCTCTTCGAGGATGATCTCGTCGGTGGGGTGGGGCTCCGCGCCGGGGAAGCGGTCGACGTCGCGCAGTTGGGGGAAGGCGGTCCACCAGATGCCGGCGATGGCCAGGGTGGCGCCGCCGCCGAGGACGATGGCGCTCGCCGGACCCAGGATCTGGCCGACGACGCCGGACTCGAAGGCGCCCAGCTCGTTGGAGCCGCCGATGAAGACGTTCTCGACGGCGAGGACCCGGCCCCGCATGTCGGCGGGCACGATCAGGGGCACGAGGGTCGCCCGGATGAAGACGCTGATGGCGTCGGCCCCGGAGAGCACGAGCATGGCGGCGAAGGCCATGGCGTAGCTCTGGGTCAGGCCGAGCACGATCGTGGCCACGCCGAAGACGCCGACGGCGACCAGCAGGGTGCGGCCGACACGGCGGACCACCGGCTTGCGGGTGAGCACGAGGGTGACCGCGGCGGCGCCGATGCCGCCGGCGGCGCGCAGCCAGCCGAGGCCGACGGCCCCCACCCCCAGGCGGTCCTCGGCGATGGCGGGCAGCAGGGCGACGGCCCCGCCGAAGAGCACGGCGAACAGGTCCAGCGAGATGGCGCCCAGCAGGACGGGTCGGTGGAAGATGAAGCGCAGGCCCTCCAGCGCGTGGGCCAGGCCGGGTCGCTCTTCGACCACGGCGACGACCCGCTCGAGCACCCGCACGAACAGGTAGCAGGCGGCGCTCAGCACGTGGAGCACGGCCACCGCGAAGAAGGGCGCCGCCGGGTCGACGGCGTAGAGCGTGCCGCCGAGGACGGGTCCGACGATGATCGCCGCCTGCCAGGTGGCCGAGTGGCGGGCCACGAGCCAAGGCAGGCCCTCGGCCGGGAGGATGTCGGCGGGCAGGGCGCGGCTGGCCGGCGAGGTGAAGGCCCCGGCGATGCCGCTGACCACGACGAGGGCGAAGATCGGCCCGACCCCCGTCGGGTCGGTGAGGACGTAGAGGGCGACGGCGACGCCCACCGCCGCCTCCGCCAAGGCGCCGATGCCGCACACCAGGCGTCGGTCGATCCGGTCGGCCACCGCCCCGGTCAACAGGACCAGGAGCAGGACGGGGGCGAACTCGGCCAAGCCGATCAGGCCGAGGTCCAGCTCACGGCCGGTGAGGTCGAAGACCAGCTTGCCCAGCGCCGTCAACCACGCCGTGTGGGCGGTCGTGCGCAGGAACGTCGACCCGATCAGGGCCCGGACCGACCGGTCCCAGTAGCCGATCACCGGGTGAACCGGGCCTCCGCGGCCTCCAGCTCCTCGGCGGCGCGCTCGAAGGCGGCCATGGCATCGGCGGCCTCGGCCTTCGCCGCGTCGTGGCTTCGCGCCACGTCGGCCACCTCCTCGGGACGGTCGTAGAGGCCGGGGTCGGCCAGCTGGACCTCCAGCTCGGCCACCTGGCCCTCGGCCTTCTCCCAGCGGCGCTCGGCCTGACGCACCTGGTCCCGCAGCGGGCGGGTCACGCCGGCCCGCTCCTGGCGGCGCTCGGCGGCCGTCCGTCGCTCGGTGGCCCGCCCCCCGCCGTGGGTGCCGACGGCGGCAGCCCGCCGCGTCGTCGTGCCGTCCACCCTCGGGGTCAGGATCGCCTCGTCCACCCCGTCGTGCCAGGTGGCGGTGCCGTTGCGGACCTCGATGAGCGAGGTCGCCACGGACCGGATGAGGTGGCGGTCGTGGGTGACCAGCAGCACCGTGCCCTCGTAGGCCCGGAGGGCGTCCTCGAGGATGTCGCAGCTGGGCAGGTCGAGGTGGTTGGTCGGCTCGTCGAGCACCAGCAGGTTGTGGGGCTCGACCATGATCTTGCCGAGGGCCAGGCGGGTGCGCTCGCCGCCGGAGAGGTCGGCCACCCGGCGGTCGGCGGCGTCACCGCTGAAGCCGAAGCTGCCCAGCAGGGTCCGGCGGTTGCGGCCCGCCGCCTCGGGCACGCTGGCCGAGAACTCCTCGACCACCCGCTTCGACCCGTCGAGGGCGTCGGCCTGGTGCTGCTCGAAGGCGGCGATCTCCAGGTTGTTGCCGAGGGCCACGGTCCCGGCGGTCGGCGACAACTCGCCCAGGAGGACCTTCAGCAGCGTGGTCTTGCCCGCCCCGTTGGGCCCGACCAGCCCGATGCGCATGCCCCGCTCGATGACGAGGTCGACGCCGGTGAGCACGTCGGGCTCGTCGTCGTAGCCGACCGACACCGCATGGAGCTCGGCGACGACGCGGGACGACCGGGGTGGCGTCGGGAAGGCGAACCTGGCCTTCACGCGCGTCGTCGTCGGGGACGGCGATCCGCTCGATCTTGTCCAGCGCCTTGATCCGGCTCTGGACCTGGCGGGCCTTGGTGGCCTTGTAGCGGAACCGCTCGATGAACTGCTCGGTCTTGGCCAGCTGCTTGGCCTGGCGGGTGGCGGCGTTCTCCAGGCGCTCGAGGTTGGCCTCCCGCTCGATCACGAACTCGGCGAAGCCGCCCACGTACTCGGTGGCCGACTCGTGGCTGAGCTCGATGACCCGGTTGGCCACACCGTCGATGAAGTCCCGGTCGTGACTGACGAACAGGACGGCGCCCCGGTAGGCAGCCAGGTACTGCTCCAGCCAGCCAACCGAGTCGACGTCGAGGTGGTTGGTGGGCTCGTCGAGCAGCAGCACGTCGGGGGCGCTCAGCAGGAGGCGGGCGAGGACCACCCGCATGCGCCAGCCACCGGACAGCTCCCGCACCGGACGGCGGGAGTCCTCGGGCCGGAAGCCGAGGCCGCCGAGGATGCGTTCGGCCTCGGCCTGCAGGGCGTAGCCGCCGAGCTGCTCGAAGCGGGACTGCACCTCGCCGTACTCGTCGAGCACGCCGGCGTCACCCTCGGTCAGGCGGCCTTCCAGGTCCTCGAGGCGCTGGTGCAGCTCGGCCAGCGGGCCGCCGCCGTCGAGGGTCTCGTCGAGCACCGTGCCCTTCGAGTCGACCGGCTTGTCCTGGGGGAGGTAGCCGATGCGCAGGTCGGCCGAACGGTGGACCTCGCCCGCGTCGGGTCGTTGCAGGCCGATCACGATCTCCAACAGGGTGGTCTTGCCCACGCCGTTGGCGCCGACGAGCGCGACGCGCCGACCGTCGCCCAGGACGAAGGTGACGTTGCGGAACAGGGTCCGCATCCCGTGGGCCTTGGCCAGCCCCGACACGGTCAGCACGGCGGGTCAGGCTACGGGGAGTAGTTTCGACGGCCGTGCGAGTTCGGGGGACCTCCGTGCGGTGAGCATCATCGACGTCGACCAGCACCTGTACGAATCCCGCGACCTCTGGGTGCAGCACATCGACCCCGCCCACCGGGACGACGCGCTGGCCATCGTGGACGACGACCTCGGCCATGCTTGGCTCACCTGGCGGGGCCGACGCATCGGAGCGGCCGACGTCCAGATCCCGCACGACACCGCCGCCATCGGCGAGCTGAACCGGCGCCGCACGGCGGGTGAGGCGGCCTCGTACGTCTACGACGAGGCGCTGCCCGACGACTACTGGGAGCCGTCGGCCCGGGTCGGGCGCCTGGACCGGATGGGCCTGGACGAGGCCGTCCTGTTCCCGAACTTCGGCCTGCTGTGGGAGCGACCGCTGTCCGGTGACCTCGGCGCTCTCACCGCCAACATGGGGGCCTGGAACCGGTGGTGCGCCACGGTGGCCGCCGAAGGCGCGGGCCGCCTGCACCCCGTGGCCCACCTGACCCTGCGGGACCCCGACTGGCTCGTGGCCCAACTGGCCGACCTCGGTGCCGCCGGGGTGCGGCTGGCCATGATCGCCCCGGCCGCCGTCGACGGCCGCCCCCTCTCGCACCTGGACCACGACCGTCTCTGGTCGGCCTTCGTCGAGCACGGCGTGACCCCGGTCTTCCACGTCGCTGATCAACCACCCGTCATTGATCAGGCCTTCTCCACGGACCCCGACAACTTCGTGCCCGTGCTCCAGTCGATCTTCCTGTGGGTGCCGCCCGCTGTCGCCCTGACCGACCTGATCGTGAACGGCACGCTGGAGCGCCACCCCGACCTGCACCTCGGCATCGTCGAGCTGTCGTCCATCTGGGTTCCGATGTTCCTGCTCATGCTCGACGGCGGCTGGGACTTCACCACGACGCTGAACGGCGCGCCGCCGGCCCCGCTCTCACTCCGCCCCAGCGAGTACCTGAACCGCCAGGTGCGCATCGCGTCGTTCTCCTACGAGCAGCCCGACCGCCTGCAGCGCAAGTCCGCCGACCTCTTCATGTGCTGCAGCGACTTCCCGCACTCGGAGGGCACCGACACGCCGCTGGCCGACTACGAGAACATCGGCTGCCGGCCGGAGTCGTCGCCCGGCCTGTTCGGCGACAACGCCCGCTTCCTGCTCGGTGGCTGACCTGCTCGCCGGGCTCGGCGACGGCCTGCCCGACGACCCGGCCAACCGCCGTCACGTCGCCCGCCAGCTGGTCTTCGCCCTCCAGGGCCAGCTGGAGCACGGCGACCCGGCCCACCCGACCTTCCACCGCTACGAGGAGCCGTGGGTGCCGTGGGGCGGGCCCAACCCGGACAACGTCTACCTGCGGGCGCCCATCGACCCGACGGCCACCTACCGGGTGTGGGCCGACGTGACCGGTGTGCGGGAGTTGATCGTCTCCCTGGTCGAGGGCGACATGCACCTCGGGGCCTTCGGGGTGTGGTCCGAGCGCACCCTGGGTGAGCTGGCCGTGGGCGACGACGGGCTGGTCGAGCTGTGGGTCTCGCCCGACGAGCACGAGGGCAACTGGCTGCCCACCGAACCCGGAGCCACCCAGCTGCTGATCCGCCAGTACCAGGTGGACTGGGAAGGGGACCGGATCGCCACCTTCCACATCGAGAACCTCGCCACGGTGGGTGTCCCCCCACCGCCGCCCACCGCCGACGACGTGGCTGCCGCCCTCGATCGGGCGCGTGCGTGGGTCGAGGCCTCCCTCGACTTCTGGCGCGACTACCTCGAGGGCGCCCGGGACGCCATGCCCCACAACGCCTTCGGTCCGCCGACCACCCCACCGGGCGGTGCGCCGAACATCGCCTATGGCGGCGGCTGGTGGGAGCTGCGGCCCGACGAGGCGCTGGTCGTGACCCACGACGTTCCCGACGCCGCCTACTGGGGCTGGACGGTGCACCACCGCTGGCGCATGGACTCGGGCGACTTCGCCGACCGCCTGACCAGCACGAACGCTGCCCAGGCCCATGTCGACGGCGACGGCCGGGTCCGACTGGTGCTGGCCCACGCCGACCCCGGCACCGCCAACTGGATCGACACCCAGGCCCAGCCCGAGGGCCTGCTGGTCTACCGCTACGTGGGCACCCGCACCCGCCCGGTGCCCGAGGCCGAGGTCGTCGCGCTGGCCGACGTCCGCACCGCCCTGCCCGACGACCACCCGACGGTGACACCCGACGAGCGTCGTGAACAGCTGGCCCGCCGGCGGCGAGCGGCCCTGGCCCGGTATCAGTGACCTGGGAGCCGCCGGGTCGGCCCGTGTGGGTCGAGCGCCTGATCGCCCACGGCGACGCCGTCGGCGGGCCCGAGCACCTCGTCGGCCTGGACCCCGACGAGCTGGTCGCCACCGCGACTGCCGCCACCGGCCTGGACGACTTCGGCGACGACTCGTGGCGCCGGCACTTCGCCGTCCTGCTGCCGGCGCTCGAGCAGGAGAGCGACCTCCACCTGGTCGGGCGAACGATGGCCCGCACCGAGGTCCTGCGCTCGCTGCGCAACCGGCTGCAGCTGACCGCGGCCTGGGCCGAGCGGCCGACGATCCTGGAGCACCCGATCGAGGCGCCCGTCTTCGTCGTCGGCATGGCCCGGTCGGGGACGTCGATCCTCCACGAGCTGCTGTGGCGGGACCCTGCCCACCGGGCGCCGCTGACCTGGGAGCTGCTGCACCCGGCCGACGGGACCGAGGCCCGGGCCTGGGGTGACGCCGAGCACCAGTTCTGGCACGACGTGCAGCCCGAGTACGAGGCCATGCACCACAACGACGGCGATCTGCCCAACGAGTGCATCTTCGCCACGATGAACGAGTTCCTGTCCGACCACTGGGGCGGCGTCCACGAGGTCCCGACCTACTCGATGCACCTCGCCTCGTCGGACCACACCGGCGCCTACCGGTACCACCGGCGGATCCTGCAGACCCTCCACGACCGCGACCCGGGGGAGCGGTGGCTGCTCAAGGCGCCCAGCCATCTGGCCACGCTCGACGCCCTCTTCGCCGTCTATCCGGACGCCCGGGTCGTGCACGTCCACCGGGACCCGCTGAAGACCGTCCCGTCGACGCTCAGCCTGATGGCCACCCTCAAGTGGATGCGGTGCCGCCACACCGATCCCCTGGCCGCGGCCCCGCTGCTGGCGTGGGGCTTCGGGGCGATGCTGGACGGCGTGATCGAAGGCCGGGCCTCGGGCCGCCTGCCCGACGACCAGTTCGCCGACATCCGCTACGCCGACCTGCTGGCCGACCCGGTCGCCGCCGTGGCCGGCGTCTACGAGCAGTTCGACTGGGACCTCACCGACGAGACCCGCCGGGCGATGCTCGACCACCTCGGCGACCGCCCACAGGCGAAGTACGGCACGCACGCCTACTCGCTGGAGGACTTCGGCCTCGACCCCGCCGAGGAGCGCGCCCGCTTCGCCCCCTACCAGGAGCGCTTCGGCGTCCCCGACGAAGCCTGAGGCTCACGCGACCCCGTTCTGGTGGCAGCCCTGTGTTGCTGACAACACGTGGCTGCCACCAGAACGGTCAGCCGAAGCGGCCGGTGGTCTCGCCCGCCGGCACCGGGAAGGTGACCTCGCCTCGGTCGTCGGCCGTCAGCTCGTCGTCGCCGATGGTGACCGTGACCCCGGGCTCGAGGCCGGTCAGGGTGACGTCGGCATCGGTGTCCGAAGTGATCCTGACGAACCCCGGCGGGTGCTGGACCACGAGGGCGTCGATCGTCACCGCGGCCAGGTTGGTGAGGGTGACCTCGATCTCGACCCCCTCCACGTCGGGCGGGGTGGGGACGATCTCGCGCTCGACCGCCCGCTCCCGCCAGGTGTCGCCTGTCTGCACGTCGGGGTTGGGCCCGCACAGGTCGCCGCCGTCGGGCCCGCTGGCGCCCCGCCGGTCGACGTGGTGGGCTGCCCAGGCGATCCCGTCGCCCGCCAACCCTGCGTCGACCGAGGCGGGCACCGACTCGTCGGCCTGGACCATGCCCGAGATCCAGTGGGCCCCGTCGTACGACAGCTCCAGGCCGGACGCTGGATCCGAGACGAACTGGCTCGAGTCGACGGTGTAGCGGACCGCCGACGGGTAGTGCTCCCGCTCGAACTCGGGGAGCGAGGCGTAGACGCAGTCGTAGACGTAGCCGCCGGCCTCGTGGCCCCGGTCGTCGATCATCCAGGCCCGGTACTGGAGCTCCAGCCGATCGAGCTCCTCGGTGGTCGCCGCGGCGGCGTCCATGGGGATGAGAGGGTCGGCGGTGCCGTTGATCTGGCGGACCGGGAGGTTCCAGAGGTTCCCGAGCAGGGGATAGGTGTCCTCGGTGGACAGACCGATGATCGGTGCCGCCACCGAGAAGCGGTCGGGGTAGAGGGCGCCGAGGCGGAACGTGCCGATCCCGCCCATGGAGGCGCCGCTGAGGATGATCCGGTCGGGGTCGGGGGCCAAGCGCTCGGTGGCGTCGTCGAGCACGTCGAGGACGTCCTGCTCGGCGATGCCCCGGTAGAAGAGGCCCTCGCCCCGGGCCAGCGGCCAGACGGTCGTGTTGTGGGGTGGGAAGTCGAGGCCGTCCTGCGCGTACTGGCCCAGGTCGCCGATCTCCTCGGACAGCGGCCGGCCGGTGCCGATGTCGGTGCCGTCCGGTGTGATCACCGTGCCGAGGTGGTTCTGGGTGAGGCCGTGGAGGAAGAGCGTCATCGCCTCGCCCTCGGTGGCCCCGTCGTCGGGGATCCAGACGAGGTAGGGCTGGTACGGCCCGCGGTACTCGAGGCCGTCCTCCTCCTCGGCGTCGGGGGCGACGCCCTCGCCGAGCTCCAGCTCGGACTCGTAGAGGTACGTGTGGAAGCCGGGCGCCGTGGCGTCGGCCAGCTCGGTCCCGCCCTCGGCAAGGGCGCCGAAGTCGACCGCCTGCACGGCGTCGGCCATCGTCGCCGCCGCCGGCGAGGAGGTCGGCCTGGATGTCGTTCTGCCAGCGGTACTCGGGCTCGTCGCCCACCATCCCGAGGTCGTGGAAGATGACCCCGCCGGCTTCGTGGTCGGGGATGACGCTGGCGGCGGCGACGAGCACGTTCCAGCTCTCGTCGCCGGGCTGCAGGGGCAGGGTGGCCTCGATGACGTTCTCGTCGGGGTCGACGGTCACCTCGAGGTCCTCATTCGTCCCGTCGTTGTGGTCCAGGACCGACCCGTCCTGACGGAGCCAGGCCATCTGCTCCGCCCCGATCGGCTCGGCCGGCATCCACATGCCGAGGCCGTTGGCCCCGGAGTCCGGGTTCTGGTCGGTGTCGAAGGCGACGACGACGACCGGCACGAGGGGGTCGGTGAGCGTCTCCAACACGGCCCGCACGGTGATCCGACCCTCGTCGTCGAGGCCGATCTGCGTCTGGACGAGGTCGGCCTCGTTGCGCCACCCCTCGGCGTACATCGCGTCCCCGCCCGGCTCGCCGTCCTCGTTCGGGCCCCGGTCGTCGTAGACGTAGTCGGTCCACACGAAGGTCCCGTCGACGACCGACCCGCTGCCCGACACCAGCGGACCGAGCGTGGCGCTCTCGACCGTGGTCGGATCGGCGGCCGCGGTGGTCGTCGACGCCCCGTCACCGTCGGTCGATCCACCGTCGTCGTCGCTGCAGCCGGCGACGACCAGCAGCGCGACGAGGCCCACTCCGATGGTCCTGCGCATGGCTCCCCCCGGCGGGGGACCCTAGGTCAGCCGACGGTGACGGCGGCGATGGCGACCAGGCTGAGGGCCACGGCGGCCACCTGGGTCCGGTGCAGGCGCTCGGCCAGCACGTGGCGGGCCAGCAGGACGATGACCACCGGCGACATCGACGTCAGCAGCGAGGCCAGCGTGAGCGGCGCGGCCCGGGCGGCCAGCAGGAAGAGGACGTTGGCGGTCATGTCCAGCACGCCGGACAGGGCGATGGGGCGCAGGTCGAGGCGGGTGGGCAGGGTGGCCCGGCGCGCCAGCGCCCAGCTGCCGAGGACGGTGAGCGACGCCAGGCGGGCGCCGACCAGCGGCCAGAGGCCGGAGTTGTCCGGGGTGAGGTCCAGGAGGACGAGGAAGACGCCGACCATCACGCCGCCGACGAGGGCGAGGGCGGGACCCGACGAGCTGACGGACCGGCTGCGTCCACCACCGCCCGCGACCACGCCGATGGCGACGACCCCCAGCACGAGGCCGGCCGTGGCGAGGGCGGACAGGCGCTCGCCGGCGACGACGCCCACGACGACGGGCACGGCGACGCCGATGACGGAGGTGATGGGGGCGACCAGGCCCATGGGGCCGGCGGCCAGGGCCTTCAGGTAGGCGACCAGCCCGAGGCAGCCGGCGACTCCGGCCAGGGCGCCGTAGCCGAAGGCAGCGGTCGAGGGCACACCACCGACCAGCGGCAGGACGGCGAGCAGCACGGCGAATCCGGCCACCTGGGACAGGAGGGTGACGGTGGCGGCGGGCGTGCGCTTGGCCGCGAAGCCGCCCACGAAGTCGGCGGCGCCGAACGAGAGCCCGGCCCCGAGGGCCAGCAGCAGTGCCATGTCACCTCCAGTCGGTCAAGTCGATGCACTGTGAAGTGCAGTTGGATGTACCGTACCGTCGTTCAGCCTGATGTACAACCGAGTATGGTTCGTTGAACCATGCAGGATCCCGACCAGCTGGCCGGCGACATCGGTCGCAACGTGCGCCGGCTCCGTCAGCGCCGGAACCTCACGCTCGAGTCACTGGCCGAGCGGGCCGCCGTGGCCAAGGGGACGGTCATCGCCATCGAGCAGTCCCGGGCCAACCCCAACATCGCCACGCTCGGCCGTCTCGCCGACGCCCTCGGGGTCTCCGTGTCGGCGCTGATCGAGCCCGAGGTCGGCCCCCGGGTGCGGGTCAAGCGGGCGGAGGAGACGCCGGCCCTTTGGAGCGGCGAGTCGGGGGGCAAGGGCCTCTTCCTCATGGGGACCGACCCGCCCGACGTGGTCGAGCTGTGGGACTGGACGATGGAGCCGGGGGAGACCTTCGACGGTGGACCCCACCCGACCGGGTCCTACGAGATCCTGTCGGTCCTCGTCGGCGAGCTGGCCGTCTCCGTCGGCGACCAGGAGCACCGGCTCGGTGTGGGCGACAGCATCCTCTTCGACGCCGACGGCGACCACCGGTACGCCAACCCCGGACGCAAGGCGAACCGGTACGTCATGACCGTCCTCGAGCCCCACCCGGACCCGACGCTGCCCGTGCCCGAGTGGCTGGAGCCCGAGGAGCAGGCCGCGCCCAGCCGGGCGGCCGGCGACCCGTAGCTCCCGAGCGGGTCAGGCGGGCTCGGGCGCCACGCCGTGGGGCGGGATCTCGATGAAGGGCTCCTGCGTCTCCTTGAGCAGCCCTCGGGTCACCCAGCCCCGCTTCTCGGCCCACACCAGCATCGGCGGCAGCATGGTGAGGGCCGCCAGCAGGGCGACGGCCACGTTCATGGCGACGATCCGGCCGAAGTCCCGCAGCAGGGGCATCGACGAGAGCGACAGCACCGCCACGCCGGCGATGGCGGTCAGCGCCGACACGATGAAGGCCCGACCGGTGCGGGCGCCGGCCACGTCGATGGCCTCCCTCGGTTCCAGCCCGCGCTGCCGTTCCTCCACGAACCGCAACAAGATCAGCGAGGTGAACTCGGTGCAGGCGGCGACCACCAGGGGCCCTCCGACGGCGGTGACCGGGCTGAGCTTCAGGTCGAGGGCGTAGGCCACCAGCGAGGCGACCCCGACGGCGATGAGCACCGGGACCAACGACAGGAGGGCCCGGATGATCGAGCGCAGCCGCACGGCGAGGAACAGGAAGACGAACAGGATCGCCAGGTAGGTCAGCAGGACCCGGTTGGCCTCGAGGTTCTCGAGCAGGCCCACGCCGACCACGGCCAGGCCCGACGGCGTGGTGCTGATGCCCTCGGGGTTCGGCGGCTGCGGGTTCTCCCTGATGTCCTCGACGATCACGGCCCGGTCCTCCAGCGACGTGGGCGCGGCCTGGAAGATCAGGTTGAAGGCCTGTCCGTCGGGGCTGACCGTCGAGGCCTGGATGCCCGCGGGCGCCACCTCGAAGGCCGCCTGCACCTCCTCGCCGGTCGGGGGTATGTCGCTGGCGCCGGGGACCTCCAGCAGCCCGCCCATCGCCCCCTCGATGCTCGAGGCGGTGAGGAAGTCGTCGGGGTACTCGGCCAACGCCTCCCGGGAGAAGTCATGGGCGTACTGGGTGAACTCGTCGGTGAAGACGTCGTCGGAGCGGAAGAAGACGCCGAACTCCGAGGAGCTGCCGACCTGCTCCTCGATCTCCCGGATGTCCTTGATCGTCTGCGACTCTTGGTTGACCCACTGGATGGGATCGGTCTGGAGCTCCAGCTCGTCCTCCACCGAGAGCCCGCCGACCAGGATGATCACGCTGACGACGGCCAGCGGGACGGCGACGCCCGAGGGCAGCGAACCGAGGCGCACCACGAAGCGGCCCAGGAAGCCCTCGCTGTAGTCCCCACCCTTCGTCGGCGACTTGTACTCCCGGATGCCCAGCGTGGCCAGGGGAAGGATGATCGAGGCGAAGCAGATGACGGCGATGCCGACGGCCAGGAGCAGGCCGAACTGGCGGATCATCGGCACCTTGGCGAAGTACAGGGCGGAGAAGGCGAAGATGGCGTCGAAGGTCACGACCAACAGCGCGGGACACAGCCCGCGGGCGGTCTCCTGGATCGGGTGCTCGGCCCGGTCGATGAGGACCTCCTCCTCGACCCGGGCGTGCATCTGGATCGCGTAGTCGATGCCGACGCCGAGCAGCACCGGCAGGCCGGCGATGGTCACGATCGTGAGCGGGATGCCGAGGTACCCCGCCAGGCCGAAGGCCCAGATGACGCCGACGACGATGACGGCCAGCGGGAGCAGCCGCCACCGCACGTTGAACAGCACCAGCAGGATCACGGCCATGATCGCCACGGCGATGGCGCCGAGGGTCAGCATCCCGCCCCGCAGGTAGTCGTTGATGTCCCGCAGCAGGACGGCGGCGCCGGACGTCACGGTCTCGGCGTTCGGGAACTCGAACTTCGCCGCCTCGTCCTGGACGAGCTGGGCGGCTTTGCCCTCCTCCTCGATGTCCTCGTTGCCGAGCAGGCGCACGATGACCTGGGCGTGCTCGGGGTCGGGGAAGAACGGTCGGAGCGACAGCCGGATGTCCCCCGCGTTGTCGTAGAGCAGGAAGTTCACCCACTCGGGGTTGTCCAGTGTGCGCCGGCGCTCGGGCACGGCGGTGAGCCGTTCGAGCGTGGTGGTGGCGTCGGCGAAGCGCGCCTCGAACTCCGGCGAGCCGGGCTCTTCCTCCTCCAGCGCCCGCTGGAGGGCACCGCCCGCGATGGAGGAGGTCGGGTCGCCGTCGGGACTCGCGACCAGCGCGTTGTCGAACTCGAGCGCCGTCCGCGGGGTGATGACCCCGTGCACCTGGCCCGACTCCTCGAGGACCCGGGCGAACTCCTCGAACTGGGCGTTGCCCTCCGGGGTGAACAGCTCGTCGACCGTGTGGCCCTCGTCCATGGAGATGACGGTCAACATGGCCTGGCCGCCGAACAGGTCCTGGTACGCGACGTTGTCCTTGTAGACCTGATCCGACGTGTTCAGGTAGCTGTCCTGGCCGGTGGCGAAGTTCAGCTTGGTGATGCCGAACCCGAGGGTCAGGGTGATGATCAGCCCGACCAGCGAGACCAGGCCCGCCCGCTTGCCCAGCTCGACCGCCAACCGTGACCAGAACCGCTGCATGTGGCGCGAGACCTTACGCTCGCCGCCGTGAGCTCACCGGGAGAACTGTTCGACCTGACCGGCAAGGTCGCCGTCGTCACCGGCGGGAGCCGGGGGCTGGGCCGGTCGATGGTGTTCGCCCTGGCCGACGCCGGCGCCGACGTGCTGGTCTCGAGCCGCAAGCTGGACGCCTGCCAGGCCGTGGCCGACGAGGTCGCCGAGCGCACCGGCCGCCGGGCGGTGGCTCACGCCTGTCACGTTGCCAAGTGGGACGAGTGCGACGCCCTCGCCGAGGCCGCGTACGAGGCCTTCGACCGGGTCGACGTCCTGATCAACAACGCCGGCATGTCGCCCCTGTACGACACGGTCGCCGACATCACCGAGGACCTGTGGGACAAGACCCTCGGCGTGAACCTGAAGGGCCCGTTCCGCCTGAGCGCGGTGATCGGCACCCGCATGGCCGAGGACGGCGGAGGCTCGATCATCAACGTCAGCTCCACCGGCGCTGTGCGCCCCTACGGCGGGATCGTCCCCTACTCGGCGGCCAAGGCCGGGCTCCACGCCATGACCATGGCCTTCGCCGACGCCCTCGGCCCGAGCGTCCGGGTCAACTGCATCATGCCGGGCGCCTTCCTCACCGACGTGACCGACTGGTGGGGCGACGAGATGAAGGAGGCGGCCGCCCAGTCGCTGATCCTCAAGCGCATCGGCGACCCCGACGAGATCGTCGGGGCCACCCTCTGGCTCGCCTCCCAGGCCTCGAGCTACGTGACCGGCGCGGTCATCCCCGTCACCGGAGGTGCCGCGTAGGGCGCCAGGAGGCGGCGAGCGGGACCGGTTGCCGACCGAGTCACGCAACGGGTGGTCCTGGAAGAAGGCCCACATGAGCTCGTTGGCGTCGATGTTCTGGGTGACGGGGCCGACGATGTTCACGATGCTCTCGTCGAACTCGCTGCCCGGCCAGGTGTGGCCCCCGCCCTCGACGACGTAGAGCTCGGTCTCCGCCCCCGCGGGGCAGGGGAAGGTCTGGAGGGTGACGTCGGCGGCCACCGACTCCTCGGTGGCCTCGGCCTCGCAGCCGTTGCGCTCGGCCCAGGCGGCGGTGACCTCGGGGATGGTCGGGCCCCGCTCGGCCTCGGCCTCCGCCTCCTCGGCGTCCGGCATCTCACCCAACGTCCCTTCGCCGTCGGGTGAGGGGAGGTCGGCGACCGACGAGCCCAATCCCCCCTCGAAGTCGATGAAGGTGTCCTCGGTGCCGTGGAACGTGATCACCGGGACGGGCCGGCCGAAGGCACACCCGTCGATGTCGCGGATGCCGGCCACCGGCGCCGCCGCGGCGATGCGGTCGCTGTAGGCGCAGGCCAGCGCGGAGGTCATGAACGCCCCGTTGGACAAGCCGGTGACGAAGATGCGGTTGGTGTCGACGCAGAGGTCCTGTTCGACCTGGTCGACGACGTCGCCGAACATGGCCACGTCCTCGCTGTCGAGCTCGACGTTCCAGCTGGGAACCTCGTAGCCCGAGTCGGGCGAGATGGTGACGAAGCCCTCCTGTTCGCCGTAGGCGCCGAGCTGGGTGTGGAGGACGTGGATCGGGCCGCCCTCGGAGTAGCCGTGGTAGTCGACGACGACCGGCACCGGTGTCTCGCCGTCGTGCGCCGACGGCACGTGCTGGTGGTAGGCGCGGTCCCGGCCGCTGGACGTGACGGTCTCGTCGGTCTCTCCCGCAGGGACCACAGCTGCCGTGCCGCACCCGGCGGACGGCGCGGCGGCCACCTCCTCGGGCGCGGGGGCGCCGGTGGTCGTCGTGGCCCCGTCGTCGGGCGCGGTGTCCGCCGCCGTGGTCTCGCCCGAGGCCGTGTCGTCGGTTGCGGTGTCGCCGTCGTCCCCACCGCAGGCGGCGAGCGCCAGGGCGGCGACGAGGAGCAGGGCGAGCCGGCGCATCAGCCCATCTGCGACAGGAACTGGTTCATGTCGAAGTAGTCCCGCCAGTGGGTGATCTTCCCGTCGTCGTTCACCTCGAAGGTGCCCATGACCGGCAGGTCGATGCGGTTGTCCGGGAACACGAACGAGTCGATCCGCTCGGTCAGCACGACCGGCCCGTTGGCGGCGATGTGCAGGGTCTCGAACTCGACCCGCTCGACCCCTCCGGTGAACCCCGAAACGGTGGCCCGGATGGCCTCGATTCCCTCCACGGGGTCCAGCGGGATGTTGTGGTAGAAGCAGTCGTCGCTCAGCAGGTCGAGCGCGGCGTCGATCTCCTCCGGGCTGCCCCAGCCGTCGCAGAACTGCCGCACCACGTCGATCGGCTCGGCCATCGTCCCCCCTCGGTTTGTGAGACGACGACCGTACCCGTCAGGCGACCAGTGCTTCGGCCAGGTCCTTCGCCTGCTGCTCGGTGAAGTCGCCGCTGATCCGGATCTCGTCCCGCTCGAAGGTCGGCTGCTCGGTGATCGACGGCGCGGAAAGGACCGTCGCCGTCGAGCACGATCGCCAGCTGTTGCGTCGGGCAGGAGGGCGCGGCGGCGAAGCACTCGGCGGCGACGGCGTTGAACCGGTCGATGCCGTCCTCGCCCGGGAGGAACTCGGGGGTCACGATCCACTTCCCGTTCTGGCGAGAACGGCCTGTGCCGACTCGATGGCAGTCTCGTCGACCGCCACCTCGCCCAGCAGGTAGCACGTGCTCCCTGCCTGCTCCTCGAACTGCCCACGGTCACAAGGCGGTGGGAGGACGGCGAGCACGGGCCGGAACTCGAGCCCCTCGGCCTCCGCCGGGTCGCTCCCTCCCGGCAGGATCGGGAGGTCCGTGGTCGAGGGAGCCTCGGTGGTGCTCGTGGTCGTCGGGGCGACCGCCGTGGTCGGCGGCGTGGCGTCGACCAGCTCGGTGTCACCGCCGCCGCCACCGGAGCAGCCGCCCAGCAGACCGGTCAGCAGCGAAAAGAGGATCAGGACGACAGCACAGCGCCTCATCCGAGAGCGGCGATCGCCGGCCCCCACCAGGTGATGGTGCCGAAGATGTCGAGGCCGGTCAGCCCCGTGGCGTCGCCGAAGACCTGCACGCCGGTGTCGCCACCCGATCGCATGGCGCCGGACGGTAGTGCGGCTGCTCGGTACCGTCGGTCCGTGGACCCCTGGGTGGCGAGCGGCCTGGCCGCGCTCACCGGCCGTGCCGACGGCCCGCCTCTGGTGCCCCCGGCGGAGACCGTCGACCGGATCGTCGACCTGACCTCGACCGCCCCGGTCGACGACCCGCTGGCCCTTCTCGCCGAGCGAGCCGCCCTGGCCGGCTGGTCCCGCCAAGGCACGACCAGCTGCGGCGGCGGCACCCGGCTGCTGCCCGCTGCGGACGGTTGGCTGGCTGTGAACCTGAGCCGCTCCGACGACGTGGCCTCCGTCCCCGCCTGGCTCGGGCTCGCCGACGACCCCGACGACGCGTGGTCGGCCGTCGCCGAGGCCGTGGCCACCCGGCCGGTCGACGAGGTGGTCGCCGCGGGGGTGCCCCTCGGCCTTGCCCTGGCGGCCGTCCCCGACCGCCCCCCGGCCGTGGACGAGCCCGTCCTCCGCCACCGGATCGGCGACGCGACGCCGCTCGACCGGCCACCGGTGGTGGTCGACCTCAGCAGCCTGTGGGCAGGGCCCCTCTGCAGCCGCCTGCTGCTGGTGGACGGCGCCCGGGTCGTCAAGGTCGAATCGACGGCCCGGCCGGACGGCACCCGGCGTGACGAGAGCGGCTTCTTCGAGGTCTTGAACGACGGCAAGAAGCACGTTGCCTTCGACCTGCCCTCGACCTACGGGCTGGCCCAGCTCCGGCGGCTGCTGGCCTCGGCCGACGTCGTCATCGAGGGGTCTCGTCCCCGTGCCCTCCAGCAGTGGGGGATCGAGCCTGGTGGTGGTGCCCAGGTCTGGGTGTCGATCACCGGCCACGGGCGCGACACGAACCGAGTCGGGTTCGGTGACGACGCCGCGGCGGCGGGCGGACTCGTCGCCTGGGACGCCGACGGGCCGGTCTTCCTGGCCGACGCCGTCGCCGACCCGCTCACGGGCATCGCCGCCCACGCCGCCGTCACCGCCGCGCTCGCCGAGGGCGGTCGCTGGCTGCTCGACGCCGCCCTGTCCAGGGTCGCCGCCTCGGTCGCCTCGCCCCGCCAACCGGCCACCCCGGTGGACGAGGTCCCGTGAGCGGCCTGCTCCTCCGGGGTGGTTGCGTCGACGGACGGTCCGCGGAGGTGCTGGTGGAGGGTCGTCATGTCGTCGCCGTGGGTACGGGTCTGGCGGCCGGCGGCTCGGTCGAGGAGTTCGACGTGGCCGGCGGCGAGGTGGTGCCCGGCCTGCACGACCACCACCTGCACCTGCTGGCGATGGCCGCCGCTCGCGAGTCGGTGGACGTGCGCGCCGTCGCGTCGCCGGAGGGCTTCGACGCTGCCGTCCGCCAGCGGGGCGATCGCATCCGCATCGTCGGGTACCACGAGCACCACTGCGGGCCGCTGGATCGGGCGCGGCTGGACCGGCTCACCGGTGGGGTGCCGGTCCGGGTGCAGCACGCCACGGGCGCGGCGTGGTTCGTGGACGGGGCATGGACCTACGGGCCGAACCCAGCGACCGACGCCACCCCGCCCGACATCGCCGCCGTGGGGCGGGAGCTGCTCGGCTACGGCGTCACCGGGGTCACCGACGCCACCCCGTTCACCGACCCCGCCGCCGTGCGGCTGCTGGCCGACGCCGGGCTGCCGCAGCAGGTCGTGGTCACCGGCGGGCTCGAGCTGCCCACCGACGATGGGCTGCCCCGGGGCCCGGTGAAGCTGGTCATCGCCGATCACGAGCGTGCCCGACCTCGACGGGCTGGCCGCCGCCATCGCCTCGGCCCACGAACGGGATCGCCTCGTGGCCGTGCACTGCGTCACCGCGCCGGCGCTGGCGCTGCTGCTCGCCGCGTGGGACCTGGTCGGCGTGCGCCCGGGGGACCGGGTCGAGCACGGGGCGGTGGTGCCGCCGACCGCGGTCGCCCGGCTGGCGGAGCTGAGCGTGACCGTGGTGACCCAACCGAACTTCGTGGCCGAGCGGGGCGACCGCTACCGGGCCGAGGTGGACGACGTGGACCAGCCCGACCTGTGGCGCTGCGGCTCGCTCCGGGCCGCGGGCGTCCCGGTCGCCGCCGGGACCGACGCCCCGTTCGGGCGTCCCGATCCGTGGGCGGCCATGGCCGCCGCCGTCGACCGGCGCACCAGCTCGGGCGAGGCTCTCGGGCCCGACGAGGCGGTGACCCCCGAAGTGGCGCTCGACCTGTTCCTCGGCCCCCTCGACGACCCCGGCGGGCCGCCCCGCCGCGTGACGGCGGGAGTACCAGCGGAGCTCTGCGTGCTCGACCGGCCGTGGGCCGACGTCCGTACCGACCTGGCCGCCGTCGAGGTCCGGGCCACCGTGGTCGGCGGCCGCCTGAAAGAAGTCTGAACGTTTCCGAACCCGGTTCGGCCGGGGGTCTACGCTTGGCGGCGGTCACCGGGGGGTGACCCGCCGCCGGAATCGGGGGGAAAGTCCATGGCCACTGCAGTCGCGCCGCGCACGTTCGAGCGGGTGGACACCCCACCGCCACTCCTGATGGCGATGGCCTCGCTGTCGGCAGCGGCGGCCGTCATCCACTTCGTGATGGTCCCGTCGCACATGGCGGAGTTCGCCACCGAGGGGATCGCCTTCGCCGTGGCCGGCTGGCTCCAGCTGCTGGTCGCCTTCTATCTGTGGACCCAACCCACCCGCGCGGTGCTGGTCTTCGCCGCGCTGTCGAACCTGGCCTTCATCGTGGCGTGGGCGGTCAGCCGGACCGCGGGGCTCCCGGTCGGGCCGAACGCAGGCATCGCCGAGGAGGCGTCGCTGGTCGACGTCACCACCGTCGCCCTCGAGGCGGCGCTGATCGTCCTGGCCATCGCCGTCGCGCTCCGCCCGCGCCTGGCCGAGATCTCGCTGCCGCCCGGGCTGGGCGTCGCCCTGCCGCTGGCGGTCGTGGTGATCACCAGCGCCGTGCTGGCCTCCCCCGAGGCCCGCAGCCACGGTCACGGCGAGGAGGCGGCCGCCGCCGGTGGGGCGATGATCGCCGCCGACGGGCACGCCCACGGCGGGGGTGGCGAGGCCGCCGCGGCCGCCGAGGTCAGCGACCGGGGCCTGTCGCTGCTCACCAACGGCCACCACAGCGAGATCGTCAACCAGCCGATGTCGCCCGCGACCCGGACCGAGCTGAAGCGCCAGCTGGCCATCACCCAGCGGGTCGCCCAGCGCTACCCGACCGTGGCCGCCGCCGAGGCCGCCGGCTACACGCGTGCCGGCCCGTACTCGCCCGGCTTGGGGACGCACTACACGATCCAGAGCCCGGCGGCGCTGAACTTCGACGGCGTCATGACCGACGAGGAGCTGCGCACCCCGCTGTCGATCATCTATGAGGGCAGCGCGCCCGACTCCGAGGTGGCCGGCTTCATGTACTACGCCACGACCTCGACGGCGCCCGAGGGCTTCGCCGGCGACAACGACGTCTGGCACTACCACGAGTCCATCTGCATCAAGATGGCCGCCGGCGGCGGGATCGACGCCCCATTCGGCGCCGACCTGCCGGTCACCGAGGCGCAGTGCGGCGCAGTGGGTGGCTTCATGATCGACTCGACGCAGTACATGGTCCACGTCTGGTCCGTGCCGGGCTGGAACGACGTCGAGGCCGGCGTGTTCGCCGAGGTCAACCCGGCCCTGGACTGCGAGGACGGCAGCTACTGGCGCGTGCCGCAGTCCCAGTGGCAGAACAACCTCGTCAACGTCTGCGAGGCCGGCGCCGCCTGACCGCGGCGCTCCTCCTGTCGCTCAGGAGGCCAACCTCCTTCCCCGGCCGGTGAGATCGGCCCGGTCGGCCGCGGCGCGGCCGGCATCGATGCCCTCGACGCTGCTGGCCGACACGCGGTGACGGGACACTCGGGGGAAGGCGTCCTCGACGGCACGCTGGATCTGGTCCGCCCGCTCGCTCAACAGCGGAACCAGAGCGGCGCCTGCCGGCGCGGATGTGGCGGCCTCCTCGGCGGCGGCGGTCTGCTCGGCCAGGCGCCCGCCGATCCGCGCGCCGAAGGCGAGCAGGAACGAGTGGCGGAAGGCCTTGGTGCGGGAGCGGCCCCGGTGGTCCGCCTTGGCGCCGTGGCCGAGCATGGCCGTGGTGGCCTGGATCAGCAGTGACGTGTACAGGATCTCGACCGTTTCGACGTCCACGGGGAACCCCACGACGGTGGCCACACCCTCGTGCTTGGACCAGAGGGCCTCGCACCGGTTCGCCCGGGCGATGCCACCCAGCAGCAGGAACTTGGCCGACGGGTACGGCGGGTCCACAGCGAGCCGGTGCAGGCCCGGCTTCGACCCGGGGTCCACGCCGACGTGGTCGATGGCGTACCGGGCCATGAGCTCGTGGGCCTTGGCCGTGAGCGCCTCGGCCTCCTCGGGGAAGTCGGTGGACTCGGCCTTGGCCAGGAGGGCCCGTACCCGTCCGAGGACCTTGTCGTCGATGCCCGTGGGAGCCATTGCCTCACCCTACGAAGGCGGTGTGACAGCTAGAGCGGCGTGACGCGGTAGGCGCAGCGGCGGGCGCCCTCGATCATGTGGCTGGTGCGCTCGACCCGGGCGGGCTCGAGGACGGACTGGATGAACTCGATCTCGCTGCTGCACGCCTGGCCGTAGCGGCTGGCGACGGCCCAGATGGCGCAGTTGTGCTCGACGATCAGGAAGCTGCCGTCGGGCTCGGCGGTCCCACGAGGCCAGGTAGCCGTCCTCGTCGAGGATGCGGGTCAGCTCGTCGACCTTGGCCTCCAGCGTGTCGAGCGGGGCCAGGCGGGCGTTGGCGTTGGCGGTGCGGGCGTCGCGGCGGCGGGCGAACAGGCGGTTGACGGTCTCGGGCTCCTCGTCGTCGAGGAAGCCCAGCAGCTCGTTGGTCAGCTCGCCGTAGGCCTTGGGGAAGAGGGCGTCGCCTTCGGGGGTGACGCAGTAGACGCAGCGTGCGGCGGCCCCGCTTGCCGGTCGGGCTCGGCCGACTCCGTGGCCTCGGCCAGGCCGGCGTCGACCAGCGCGCTCAGGTGCTGGCGGGCGCCGCTCACGGTCATGCCCAGCGTGTCGGCCACCTGCTCGGCCGTGGCCTCGCCCCGCCGGCGCACGGCGTAGAGCACGTTGCGCCGACCCTCGGGCAGCGGCGGTGCCACGCGTTCGGGCATGGGACGGATCATGACGGACGGCCGCTCCCGACGGACGGAACCGGCAGCAGCAGGTGGCTGTCGCCGAACTCGTGCCAGAGGTAGCCCTCGTCGTAGGCGGCCCGGTAGGCCAGCTCCAGCGCGCCGGCGGCCGGCGACGGCCTCGAGCATCAGCAGGTGCGACGCCTCGGGCTCGTGCCAGCCGGTGAGCAGGCCGTCGACGGCCCGCACGCCGCGCTCGGGCGTGATGACCTCCTCGGTCCAGCCCTCGCCGGGGTGGGCGGCGCCCGTGGCGTCGGTGACCGTCTCCAGCGCCCGCACCACGGTGGTGCCGATGGCGACGACCCGGCCGCCGGCGGCGTGGGCGCCGTTGACCAGCGCGGGCGGTGGCGGGCGGGACCCGGTAGCGCTCGGGGTACGGCGCCTCGTTGCCCTCCAGCGACGACACGCCGGTGTGCAGCAGCAGCGGGGCGATCGTGATCGCCCCGGCGCACGAGGTCGGTGACGACCTCGGGGTGAAGGGCCGGGCGGCGCTGGGCATCTCGGCGCTGCCGGGCTCGACGGAGAACACCGTCTGGTAGGTCGGTCGAGCGGCCAGTCGCGGCCGACGTAGCGGTAGCGGATCGGCCCGGCCGTGGCCGGCCAGGTAGCTCGGCGACGGTGCCGGCGCAGGTCGAAGTGGGCGAACCACAGCCGCTGCGAGTCGGCGAACGGCGACAGCAGCTCGACGGACCCGCCGGCGACGAAGTGCACCGACTGGGGCTCGTCGAGGACCAGCGGCCGGGTGGTGCCGGCCGTCGGGCTGGCGGACCTCGACCAGCCACAGCCCGCCGGGCAGCTGGCCCGAGACGTGGACGGCGACCGGCTCGCCGGAGGCCAGCCGCCCGTCGACGGCGGCGGCCACGGTGGCCGACGTGTTGACGACGACCAGGTCGCCGGGGTCGAGGGCGGTCGGCGAGGTCGCCGGAAGCGGGTGTGGACCGGGGGCGTCTCGCCGACCGACACCATCAGGCGGACGTCGTCCCGGCGGCAGGCCCCGGGCCTCGGGCGGCTCGTGCGCCTCCCGCGCCGGGTCGAGGGTGAAGGGGGCGACGGTCGACGTCGCCAGCGGGGTCACGACCCGGCTCCGCGCCGAGACCGACAGCGGAGGCCACGGCCTGGCGCCGAGTACCGGCCGCTGGGCTGGTCGCCCTCGATCAGGGCCAGCAGCCCGGGCACGGCGACCTCGGGCGAGCGGACGGTCGCAGATGTCCTCGCCGGGGAAGGCGTCCTGGTGCATCTCGGTGCGCAGGTCGCCGGGGTCGACGCGCGAGCACCCGCAGCTCGGGGTGCTCCTCGGCCAGCACGCCGGCCGGCGTGCTCGAGCGCCGCCTTGGACGAGCCGTAGGCCGCCCCAGCCCTCGTAGGCCTCGACGGCGGCGTCCGAGGTGATGTTGACGATCGTGCCCGCCGGGCCCGAGGTCGTCGAGCAGCGCCCCGGCCAGGAGCGACGGGGCGCCGTGACGTTCACGGCGAACGTGCGGTCGAGGACCTCGGCCGTCGAGCTCGCCGACGGCCGGCAGCGGGCGACGCGCCCAGCGTGCTGGCGTTGTTGACCAGCAGGCGGACGGGCCCGGGCCGGTCCCGGGCCGCAGCGACCAGCGCCCGGCGGTGGGCGGGGTCGGTGACGTCGCCCACGACCGCCGTCACGTGCGTCCGGGTGCGGAGGCCGTCGGCGGCGGCGTCGAGGCGGTCGGCCCGCCGGGCGTCGACCACGAGGTCCCAGCCCCGGTCGGCCAGCGCGTCGGGCGAGGGCGAGGCCCAGGCCCTGGGAGGCGCCGGTGACGACGGCGACCGGTCGGGAGGCGTGCTCACCTGTGCTCATCGGCTGTTCCCTTCGTCGGGCTCCAGCCTAATGAACAAGTATCTACTTGTCTATTATTCCGGCGTCATTCCTTGGTGGCGGCGTACTCGATGACCCGCTCGACGACGACGTCGCCCGCCTTGTCGAGGTTGCCGGCGTCGAACGGGGGCTGGGGGTCGTACTCGATCATGAGCTGCATGGCCTTGGCGGCGACGTCGTCGACCAGCAGCTCGCTGAGCCGCAGGGCCATGTCGATGCCCGACGACACCCCGGCGGCGGTGATGATCCGCTGGTCGAGGTGCTCGACGACCCGGTCCATCGTCGGCTCGGCCCCGTACTGGGCCAGCTCGGCGAGCACGCTCCAGTGCGTCGTGGCGGTCAGGCCGTCCAGCAGCCCGGCAGCGCCGAGCACGAAGGAGCCCGTGCACACGCTGGTCGTGAACCGGGTGGTCTCGTGGGCGGTCCGCACCCAGTCGACCAGCTCCTGGTCCTCGACGGCCTGGCGGGTGCCGACACCGCCGGGCACGACGATGACGTCGGGCTGCGGCAGCTCGGACACATGGGCGTCGACGCTCAGGCCCAGGAAGCCGTTCTCGGTCCGGACCTCGCCGACCTTCGTCCCGACGAAGGTGACGGTGGCGTCGGGCAGGCGCTGCAGCACCTCGTAGGGGCCGATGCCGTCGAGGGCGGTCAGCCGCTCGAACAGGGGGATGGCGATCTTCATGGGTGCTCCTTGGTGGCTCGAGAAGGGGATGGTCGAGAAGCGGTGGCGGTACTGCTCGGGGGGCACGCCGAGCCGGCGCAGGAAGGCCCGGCGCAGGCTCTCGGCCGTGCCGAACCCACAGCGGCGGGCGACGACCGCCGTCGTCGCCGCGGGCTCCTGCTCCAGCAGGCGGCGGGCGGCCTCGACCCGGACGGTCGTGACGTAGTGGCCGGGGGACTGGCCGACCTGCTCGGTGAACGAGCGGCTGAAGTGGCGAGGGCTCATGCCGACCTGGCGCCGCCAGCTCGGCCACCCGCCAGTCGGCGCCGGGCTCGGCGTGGACCAGGTCCTGGGCCCGCCGCACGGGGCCGGCGGGGGCGGGCTCGGCCCAGACGGGCACGGCGAACTGGGACTGGCCGCCGGGCCGGCGCAGGAACATGACCAGCCAGCGGGCGATGGTCTGGGCCAGCTCCGGGCCGTGGTCCTCCTCGACGAGGGCGAGGGCGAGGTCGATGCCGGCCGTCACCCCCGCCGAGGTCCACAGGTCGCCGTCGCGCACGTAGATGGGATCGGGGTCGACCTCGGTGCCGGGGTGGGCGTCGGCCAGCTGCTCGGCCCGGGCCCAGTGGGTGGTGACCCGGCGCCCGTCGAGCAGCCCGGCGGCGCCGGCCAGGAAGGTGCCGCTGCACACGGTGGCCACCCGCTCGGCGCCCGCCGCGGCCTGGCGGATCCAGTCGACCAGCTCGACGTCGGCGACGGCGTCGCGCACGCCGAACCCGCCGGCCAGCAGGAGGGTGTCGACGGCGGCGGGGTCGCCCAGCGGCTCGGCGTGGAGGGCCAGCCCGCTCTCGCACCGCACCGGCCCCGGCTCGCGGGCGACGAGCCGGACGTCGTAGCTCGGGGTGCGCTGGTTCGCCCCGGCGAACACCTCGTGGGGGCCGACGGCGTCGAGCGGCTGGAGGCCGGGGAACACGACGATGGCCACGCGGTGCACGGCGGCCAGCGTCCCCCGTCGCGGGCATGGCGTCAATGCCGTCATCCCCACGTTTCGTGCCATCCGGTCGGCAACCGGCGCCGTCTCGAACGAGCACCGAACCATCGGGGGTCGGCCGGCGTCACCTCCTCATGTGCTGGTCGAGCTCCCGAACGGGTGGACGACGCCCGTTGGCCGCGAGTAGGCCGAACAGGGTGGAGGAGCCCGATCCCGTCCTCGTGCGGGCGGCAGCCGCAGGGGACCTGGACGCGTTCGACGCCCTGGTGCGCCTGTACCAGCAGCCGGTGTGGCGCTTCCTGTGCCATCTCGTCCGCGACCAGGCCCTGGCCGAGGACCTGGCCCAGGAGACCTTCCTGCGGGCGTTCCGGAAGCTGGACGGCTTCGCCCACCAGTCCCGTTTCTCGACCTGGCTGTTCCAGATCGCCCGCAACGCCGGCATCGACGCGCTGCGCCGGCGGGACCGGGACAGCCGCCTGCTGGAGGTCGTGCCCATCGCCGGCACCCGCCCCTCGCCCGAGGCCGGAGCCGAGATCGACGCCGGCCTGGCCGCCCTCAGCCCCAAGCTCCGGGAGGCCGTCCTGGTGGTCGAGGTGCTCGGCTACCGCTACCGGGAGGCCGCAATCATCCTCGGTGTGCCCGAGGGGACGGTGAAGAGCCGGGTCCACGCCGCCCGTGAGCAGCTGGTGGCCTGGTTCGATGCCGGCCAGGAGGCAGGGGACGACGAGGGCGGCGGGGCCGGGAGGGGCGCGATGAGCGGCGTAGCCGATCGGCACGCCGGAGTGAGGCGTGCACAGCGATGAGCCGTCAGGCGAAGAGCCAGAAGCGATGAGCTGCACCGACGCCCGCCAGTGGGTCTCGGCCCGGCTCGACGGCGAGCACCCCGCCGACCTGGACGAGCACCTGGCCGAGTGCGCCGAGTGTCGTCGCTTCGCCGAGTCCGCCGAGGGCCTGCGCCGCGCCCTGCGGGTCGAGGCCGTCGACACCGTGCCCGACATCGTGGGCCCGGTGCGGGCCAGGCTGGAAGCCGAGCGGGAAGCCGAGCGCACGACGCCCGTGCCGCTGGCGACTCGCCGGCGCAACCGCTCGACCGTCGCCGTGGCCGCCGCCGCCCTCCTGGCCGGGGTGCTCATCGGCGCCAACCTGGCCGGGATCGGGACCCGGGGGACGCCGCCCGTGCTCGCCGACACCCTGCCGGGCCGGGTGGCGGCCGCCCAGACGACCGTCGAAGGGCTGCACGAGGAGGTCCGCCTGATCGAGCGGGGCTGGCACCCCGAGGTGCCCGAACGCACCTTCGCCGGCACCCTCGACTACCGCGCCCCCGAGTCGCTGGCCCTCGAGTGGCAGGACGAGACGAACTACCCCAGCGGCGAATGGCGGCCGAACGACGTGACCCTGCACACCGACGGCCGGCGGTGGTCGGCCACCGGCCTGCAGCCGTGCGCCTCGTCGGTCCAGCCCGGGTGCTCGGTGGAGCCCCGTGAGCGAGCCGTGGTCGACCGCCCGCCCTTCGCCGACGACCGCCCGGTGCCGCTCGAGCTCATCGTGCCCGTGCGCAGCTTCAGCCGGGTCGACACGGCCCGGGTCGTGGGGGAGGGCGAGGTCGCGGGCCGGCCGACGGTCGAGGTGACGGTCGTGGCCGCCCAGGTCGGGCCGCTGCTGGCGGGCCTGGCCCCCGCGGGCAACCTGCGGACGGTCCACCCCACCGACGAGGTCCACCTGTCGCTCGACGCCGAGCGCATGATCCCGCTGGCCCTCCGGGTCACGGCCTCGGGCGGCGCCGACCGCCTGACGTGGGCTCGCAGCCGTGGGTACGCCGACCACCCCGGCCTCGTCGTCCTCGAGCTGCAGGTCACCAGCGTCGACCTCGACGTCCCGCCCGCCGACCGATTCACACCGCCGGCCAACGACGACCCCACCGACGCCGGCTTCCGGGAAGGGCCCACCGGCGTCCTCCTCGACCCCGAGCCGCCCGACGGGTTCTCGCCCGGCCGGACCGGGCGCATCGCCGGTGCCACGCCGACCGGCGTCTGGTCGTGGACCGACGGCCGGGCCTGGATCCGCCTCCAGGCGACGACGGCCTGGGAGGGCGTGGGCCTCTTCGGCTTCCTGGAGCCGCTCGTCCGGCCTGAGCCCCTCGGCGACGGCCAGGTGTACGTCGGGGCCGACGGTCGGGTGGGCCTGCACGCAAACGGGTTGGACGTGGTGGTCGACGGGTCGGTGAGCACCGCCGAGCTGCTGGAGGTGGTGGAGGGACTCGGCCTTCGTCCCGCCCCGTTGCCGGAGGACTGGCCGGAGCACCGCACCGCCTCCCGCGCCGCCATCCGCCAGGCCGTCCCCGGCGCCCTGGGGCTGGCCGTCGACGGCTTCGAGCGCCCGGTCGCCCGGCTGGACGGCGACGGCGTGGTCCTGGTCGCCGTCGGTGCCGGCGACCGGCTGCTGCGCCTCGTCCAGGTCCCCGGCACCAGGGTCCGCCTGCCGCTGGAGACCGACTACGAAGCTGTGGCGGTGCGCGGCCAGGCCGGCCGCTACGCCCCCGGGTCCGGTCGCCTCGAGTGGGTGGAGGACGGGCTGGTCCTCACCCTGCAGGGCACGGGCCTGACCCAGGCGGAGCTGCTGGCTGCCGCCGAGGGGCTGGTGCCGCTGTGAGGCCCACCGGGTGAAGCGGGTCCTGCTCGTCCTCGCCTGCCTGGTGATCGGGCTGGCCATCGGGTTGGGCGGGGCGTTGGCCCTCGGGGACACGGAGGAGGCGGACCCCGCGCTCCCCACGAACCCGCCCACGACGCCGACGACCCTGCCGCCACCGCCGCCGACCACCGTCGCGCCGGCGCCCCCGACCACGACCCCCCGGCCGGTCGACGACGTGCTCCTGGCCTGGATCGCCGGCGGCCTGCCGGGGGGCTTCGCCGACGGGGTCGCCGCCCTGGAGCCGGTCAGGGACGTAACCGTCGTCCGCGGCGAGCTCGAGGGCCTCGTCGCCACGCGCGACGCCGCTGGCCGTCCGGTGGACGCCACCGCCCCGGGGTGGGAGTACCCCCTGGATGTGCTGGCCGTCGAGCCCCAGAGCTACGGCCGCTTCGTCGACGCTCCGGCCCGGCGCCTGCTGCGCCGGCTCGGCGATGCGCAGGCCGTGCTGGGGACGACCTCGGCCGAGCTGCGCGGCGTCGGCGTCGGGGCAACGCTCCAGCTGACCACCGGCCCGCCCCTCACCGTCGTCGGCGTCCTGCCGGACGAGGCGGTGGCCGGGGCCGAGGTCGTCGTGAACCCGGCGACGGGCGACGCCCTCGGGGTGACGACCGACCGCTACCTGCTCCTCCACCACAGCGGCCCCCGCCCGCCGCTGGACGCCGCCATCGCCGGCCTGACCAGCAGCAGCGTCCGCACCCGCGCGCCGGGCGAGACCCCCTTCCTGCGGCACGCCGACGGCGTGCTGCCCCAGGCCCTGATCAAGGACCGCTTCGGCGAGTTCGCCTACCGGGCGACCGGCCCCGGGGACCTCGAGATCGACGGTGCCTGGGTCGACGCCAACATCGTCGAGACCGACCTCCCGATCCTCGGCCCCCTGACCTGCCACCGGGCGCTGCTGCCCGCGCTGCGGGGCGCTCCAGGACCTCGAGGCCGCCAACCTCGGCCACCTCGTGGCCAGCTTCGAGGGCTGCTTCTATCCCCGCACCATCCGAGGCAGCACGCAGATCTCCCGCCACACGTGGGGCGCGGCGGTCGACGTGAACTTCTCGGTCGGTCCCACCGGCGTGCCCGACGCGCAGGACCCCCGCCTGGTCGCGATCTTCGAGCGCTGGGGCTTCGGCTCGGGCGACGCGTGGCTGGTCCCCGACAGCGGGCACTTCGAGTACGTGGCGCCGCCATCCCCCCGCTGAGGTCGCCGATCGAGCAGTGGCCGATCACCTAACTTGCGGCCGTGCGGCGTTGGGGGGCGGGGATCCTGGTCACGGTGATCGCCTCGTTGGCGTTCGCCCCCGGACCGGCCGCGGGCGACCCGGTCGTGGTCGTCCCGGGCGCGACCGGCGAGGCCCGTCCCGACGCCGAGTCCGTGGCGAGGGAGCACGAGCCGAGCGCGCTCGCCGTCCGGGTCCGAGCCGCGCTGGAGGACGTGGAGGCCGCCGGTGCCGAGGGCGCTCGCACGCTGAGCATCACGCCGAACAGCGGGCTGGTCGACCGCCAGGAGGTGTCGCTGCACGGCGAGGGGTGGCCCGCCCGGGCGGAGCTCTTCGTCATCCAGTGCGGGCCCGCGCCACTCGACCCCGCCGCCTGTGAGTACAGCGAGCTGGACGACGACGGCGGCGTGATCCGGACCGGACCCCTCGGTGGGTTCACCGCCAGCCGCCCGGTGGAGGTGATCCTCGACGCCGAGGACGGGGCCATCGACTGCCGGGTCGTGACCTGCCGGATGGTCGTGATCGCCGACGAGGGCGACGCCCGGCGCTTCGCCCCGCTGGACTTCGACCCCGGCGGGCCCGACCCGGACCGGTACCCGGTCACGGTCACCCCCGACACCGGCCTCCTCGACGGCCAGGAGCTGACGGTCACCGGCTCCGGGTTCCCGCTGCTGTTCGGAAGGTTCGGGTACGCCTACCTCCTCCCGTGCCGGACGCCGGTGCTGTCCGCAGCCGACTGCGACGGCTCGCTGGTGGACGACGTCGAGCTGACCGACGACGGGAGCTTCGACACGAAGGTCGTCGCCAACGCCGTCCTCGACCTCGAGAGCGGGCCGCACGACTGCCGGTCGGCACCGTGTGCCCTCCTCGTGGGGCCCGAGTCCTTCTCGTTCGGCGAGCTCGGGGAGATCTCCGAGGCCGGGCTGGCCCCGCTCGCGTTCGACCCGGGGGGCGCGCTCCGCCCTCCGCCCGTGCTGACCGTGGACCCGGCCACGGACCTGCTCGACGGCGACACGATCGAGCTCCACGGCACCGGGTTCCTCCCCAGCCGCGACCTCGAGGTCCTTCAGTGCACCGTGGGCGCCACGTCGTCGGACGACTGCACCTGGGGGGCGTTCTTCTTCGGGGACGTCGACGATGCCGGCGAGTTCGACTTCGTCTTCGGGGTCATGGCCGTGTTCCGCAACGGGCGGGGCGAGGTGGTCGACTGCCGGGAGGTGGCGTGTTCGCTCATCGCGGCCCACGGCTCCTTCGGCCGTCACGCCGAGGCTCCGTTGGACTTCGTCCCGGGCGGGGAGCTCCTCGTGCCGTCGATCACCGTCACCCCGTCGACCGGCCTCCACCCCGGTGACGGCGTGTGGGTCCGGGGGACGAACTGGGTGTACGGCGTGCCCGTGGAGGTCGGGCAGTGCCCGGCGGGCGTCACCGGGATGTCCGACTGCGAGCCGGACTTCATCGGCATCGCCTATCCCGGCGAGGAGGACATCCTCTTCCGCCCCGACGAGCGGGTGGGCGTGCCCCTGGCCCGCACGGAGGGCGAGCTGGAGCGGGGCGAGTCGTTCGTCATCGACATGCCCGCTCTGATCGAGATCTGGTCCGGGAAGGTCGGCGGCTTCACCAACTGCCGCCGCGAGGACTGCGTGATGCTCGCCGCCGACGCCACCGACCTCCGCCACGACCAGGTCCCGCTCGTCTTCGCGGCGCGGGACGAGCCGGGTGGCGGGCCGGTCGCCGCCACGCCGACGTTCACCGGCTGATGCGAAGGGTGCGCGGTCTCCTCGTCGCTGCCCTGCTCGCTCTGCCTGTCGCCCACGGGTCCGCCCCCGCCGACGGCCAGGCATCGCCACCTGACCACGGCGAGCTGCCGCCGCTCGTCGTCGCCGCCCAGCGCCACGCGGCGGCCGAACGGCCGGAGCGCCCCGCCCTGGTGGCGGAGGGGACGACCGTCGTCCAGCGGTCGGCCGGCGAGGGCACGGCGAGCATCACGGTCTCGCCCGACACCGGCTTGGTCGACGGCCAGACCGTGACGATCCGAGGCGAGGGCTGGCGCCCGCGCCTGACCTTCCTCGCACTGCAGTGCGCCGAAGGCGCGCAGCTGAGCCGTGGTTGTGAGGACCTGACGGACTTCACCGACCGCATTCCGACCACCGGGGCGAACGGTCGCTTCACCGTGCACGAGGCCCTGGACGTGGTGGTCGACACGCGCGACGGGCCGGTCGACTGCCGGGTCGATGCCTGCCTGGTCGTGGTCGTCGGAATCGCCGCCGTCGGCTTCCCCGTCACGGGCTTCCCCGCCGGCGACCTCCCATCGGCTCCGGTCGCCTTCGACCCCGCGGGACCCGACCCGACCCGCTACACCGTCGAGGCCGATCCCGACACGGGGCTGGTCGACGGCGACCGGGTGACGGTGACGGGGGAGGGGTTCCCGATCGAAGACCCCGGCTTCGACATCGCCCAGGTCACCCCGTGCCGGGCGCCGGTCCTGGTGCGGTCCGACTGCGACCAGGGCGAGCAGCAGTGGATCGGAATCGACGCCGGCGGGGACGCCGAAGGCCAGGTCTTCGCACGCGCGATCCTTCACCTGCCCAACGGGGAGGTCGACTGCCGGGTGGCGGCCTGCGCCCTTCTGGTCGAGCCGGACCCCTTCTTCGACTTCGACGGGATCAGCGAGCTGTCGGAGGCCGGGGTGGCACCGATCGCGTTCGACCCCGCCGGGCCCCTCCAGCCGCCGCCGGCCCTGACCGTCACTCCGTCGACGGGGCTGGTCGACGGCGACGCCGTCCTCCTCGACGGGTCCGGGTTCGACCCCGACAGCGGCTTCAGCATCGCCCAGTGCCCGGCGGGGGCGACGCGGTTCCGCGCCTGCGACACCAGCGTCTTCTACTTCGGGTTCACCGACGCCACCGGGGAGATCGACGGCTGGTTCCCGGTCCGCGCCCGCTTCCGCGACGGCTTCGGCCGCCAGGTGGACTGTCGGACCTCGTCGTGCTCGATCGTCATCGGCCACGGTGACGTCGGCCGCCACGCCGAAGCCGTCCTGGCCTTCGACCCCGACGGTCCGCTGCTCGCCCCCACCCTCGACGTCACACCCTCGGAGGGCCTGCGCGACGGGGATGAGGTGCGAGTCACCGGAGCGGGGTGGCCCGAGGCCTCGATCCTCGAGATCACCCAGTGCCCCGGCGGGGCGATCGAGCCCTTCGAGTGCGACGGCGAGCACAACGTGTTCGTGGAGACGGGGGTCCGGGAACGGCAGGTCGTCCGCCTCGCCCGGACCGAGGCCGAGGCGCAGGCTGAGGCCACCGGTGTCGGCATCGACGAGACCTTCACCGTCCACGCCGCCTTCCGTGGCGTCTTCGGCGATCGGACGGACTGCCGGTCCGCCCCCTGCGTCGTGGAGGTCCGCGACTTCGGCGAGACCCGGCGGGCGCGGGTGCCCATCAGCTTCGGCACCGGTCCTCTCGTCGTGCCCCCGATCGCCGGGAGCCCGAGCTTCACGGGTTGATCAGCCCGGCACCGTGGTCGGGGTGGGGTTCTCGGCCGGATCCAGCTGCTGGTCGGTGGAGGCCAGGAACAACATGTCGTCCACCCGCCACTCGCCGTCGACCTTCATGAGGTCGAGACGGATGTAGGAGCCGGTCAGGTTGCGCCGACCCACCTCGCTGTTGATCGTGGCGTTGAAGGTGACCACGGCGGGCACCACCCCGTTGACCGCGTCGCCCAGGAGCACGTCGTCCACGGCCACTTCGGCGACGGCCCGGGTCGCCTCGACGATGGGCTGCTGCTCGGCGAACCAGGCGTTCTCGTACTCCCGACCCCAGTCCGGGGTGGACAGGGCGACCGCCGCCTCGACGCTGCCGGACAGGTTCCGGTGGTCGTAGCTGAGGACCGCGGTGGTGAAGTCGCTGGCCACCTCGGCGGCCTCCCGGCGGTCGTCGTCGTCGGACTCGAGGTCCTGGTTCTGGTTCCAGAGGACCACCGCCCCGGTGGCCACCAGGACGGCGAGCACGAGGACGATCATCAGCGGGAGGCTGGACGCCCACCGCCCGATCGGCGAGTCGCCGGGCTCCTCCGGCGGGGGTGCGGGCGGGCCGCCCCGATCCCCGGGGACGCTCAGCGTCTTCGAGTCTGTCTGCAGTCATCATGTTGCCGTCCAACCTCTCGCCGTCACCTGTCCAGACCGGTGGAGGTCACTTGCGTGATGCGAACCGCCAGGGTCGGAGGGCGGCGATCAGGGCAGCCGCCAGGAGGGCGAACACGATCCACAGCGGGTTGAAGGCGCCGTCGTCGACGTCCTGGTCGGACGAGGCGGGATCGGCCGCCAGCTCGCGGTCGCCGCCGGGGTCCACGGCGGGGCTGGGCCCGCCGTCCGCTGCTCCGGTGCCGCCGGGTCCCGCGGTCGTCGCGCCCCGCCGGGGGCTCCACCGTGGGCAGGGCATCGCAGCCGGGCACGGCCTGGATCTCGGGCAGGTGACGGGGCTCGGGGTAGAGGGGCACGGGCTCCATGCCGCCCACGTTCAGCGGTGGGGTGCCGCGGATGTACGGCCCGTCGGCCTCGTGGCCGACGACGTCCCGGAACACCTCGGCGGCCGCCGGTGCGGTCTCCAGCAGGTCTTCCAGGGCGGCGAGGACGTCCGCCCGGTCCAGGCCGGCGGCGACCGACGACAGCCCGCCGATCGTGCAGCTCAGGTCGTCACCGGACCCGGCCATCAGGTCCGCCGTACGGGTGGCCAGCGAGCTCCCGTCGGTCAGTACCCGGTCCAGGTCGGCCCGGGCGGCGGCCAGCGACCCGGTGACGGCCTCGGTGTTCGCCAGCGACTCGCTGAAGGCGGCGCGGTGCTCGGCGAACACCCGGGCCAGCCGGGAGAGGCTGGCGGTGGAGCGCTCGAGCAGGTCGGCGTTCTCGGCGAAGGTCTCGAGGGCGTCGTCGCCGCTCGGTGATCATCTGGCGCAGGCTCCCGGTCCGCCCGTCCAGGGCCACCGCCATCTCGTCGAGCAGCGTGGCCAGGTCGTCCTCGGGGACCGAGGCCACCAGGTCGTTCAGGGCGGCGAACAGCTCGGAGTACGAGAGCGGGGTGATCGTGCGCTCCAGCGGGACGTGGTCGCCCTCGGTTCCATCACCGGCCCGTCGGTCGTCGCCCCCTCGGGCGGGATGATGTCGACGTAGGGCTCACCGACGGCCGACTTGCGGCGCACGGCGAACGACGAGCCCTCGGGGATCTCGTGGCCGTCGTCGATGGCCAGGGTGACCTCGACGTGGCCCTCGGCCAGATCGACCGTCGCGGATGCGGCCGATCGGCGTGCCCAGGTAGCCGACGTCGTAGCCGGACTGCAGGCCGGGCGAGTCCTCGAAGTCGGCGGTGATCTCGTAGGGCGGGTCGCGCAGGTCCATCTGCAGGACGTTGCCGACGGCCCAGATGCCCAGGCGCACCGCCGAGCACGGCGAAGAAGGTGAGGTTGACCAGGATGCGGGGCTTCATCCGCCGAGCCCCCGAGCAGCGTCGTCGACGGTCGCGGTCGGATCGGGGAGCGGGATGGGCAGCGAGCCCGGCGCCCTCGTCGGCCGGTCGGCGCGCAGACCGGGCGCAGGTCGAGGCCGCACGCCCAGCGACTGCAGGCGACGGCACAGGGCGGCGGGCAGCCGGAGGCTCGGGTCACCCAGCAGGCCGAGCAGCGTGTTCAGCGCCTGGTTGGCCGCGCCCTGGACGGTGGAGGGGTCCGGTGCCGGGACCGCCGGCGGCGCACCGCCCCCCGGCAGGAGGTCGGTCGGCGGCGGGCCGTCGCCGACGATGCCCGAGGGGGTGGTGACGCCCCTGGTCCAGATGAACTGGGCCTGGCCGGGGGTCGAGCCGGGCGCCGACGTTGTCGGCGATGTCGGTCAGGAACGCGTTGATCGAGGTGAGCATGTCCTCGATCAGCGGGCGCTGGCCGGCGAGGGTCGACAGGATCGGGTCGAGGTCCTGGATGGTCGACACCAGCGAGTCGGTGTGCTCGGCCAGCACGACCTGGTTGGTCACCTGCGTCATGTCCCGGATGCCCGCGGAGGGCGCCGATCACCCGCCGCCGGTTCCGGGCCAGGGTCACCGAGGCGTCGGACAGGTCGCCGATGAGCGTGCCCACCTCGTCGTCCCCGCGGGCCAGGTCGGCGCTGAGCGGCGGCGAACCCGTCGATCGTGCGGGCGATCTCCAGACGCTGGCTGTCGAGGTCGGTCACCACCGTGGTCAGGTCGCTGAGCAGGGTGTTCAGATCCTCGCCCCGCCCGGCGAGGGCCTCGGCGCCCGTCGACGTGATGGTGCCGATGTCCTCGGCGCTCACCGCGCCCAGGAACTCGATGGCCCGCTCGGTCACGGTCTCGAAGTCGGCGGTGATCAGGGTCTCGCCGATCTCGTCGCCGCTCTGGAGCATCCGCTGGTCGACCACCTCGACCGAGCGGTCCGGCGGGCGCAGCTCGATGTACTGCTCGCCCAGCAGCGAGGTCTTGGACAGGGCGGCGCTGGTGCCCACCGGCAGCTCGATGTCGTCCTCGATGGACATGGTGACGCGGGCCGTGCGGTCGTCGACCAGGTCGATGCCGGTCACGGTGCCCACGGTCACGTCGGCCAGCTGGACCGAGTGGCCGACGACCAGGTTGGCCACGTCGTCGAACTCGGCGGTCAGCTCCAGGTCGCCCTTGCGGCGACCCGGCGGTGCGGAGCGAGCAGCCGGACCGCGACGAGGGCGACGGTCACGAGCAGCGCGGCAGCGAGAACGGAGCGTCTCATGGGCACTCCACCCCCAGGGCGGGGACGCACGGCTGCTGGAGCGCGGATGCCGAGGGCGTCGAACAGGGGGCGCAGGACCTCGGCCGTGAGCGGCGTCAGGTTGATGCGCTGGGTGAGGACGCCGAGCTCGGTGTCGTGGGCGCCGATCAGGCCGCGGGAGTTGGCGGCGAGGGCCTGGACGAGGATGACCAGCGCCTCGACGTTGGCCCGGGCGGCCCGGCCGGCGCGGGAGAGCTGGGCCAGGTCCTCGGGCAGGTGCTCCTCGTGGGCGGCCACCAGCTCGTTGCCGACGGTGGCCAGGTCGCCGAGCCCGCCGATCAGGGCCTCGATCTCCTCGCGCTCCTCGGCCAGGACACTGGTGGCCTCGGCGAAGCCCTCCAGCACCCGGCCCAGCTGCTGGTCCCGGGTGCCCGAGGGTCGAGGCCAGCTCGTCGAGGTCCTCGGCGACGGCCACGAGGGCGTCGTCCTCCCGGGCCACCAGCTGGGTCAGGTCACCGGCCTCGCTCGAGGGCGCCGTTCAGGGACTCGCCGCGGCCGCCCAGCGCCTCGGCGCCCTCCTCCACGAGGCGGGCGACCTCGTCGGGGTCGAGGTCGCGGGCCAGGTCGGTGAACGCCTGCAGGGCCTCGTCGGGCTCGGCGGGGATCGACGTGCGCTCGATCGGGATCACGTCGCCGTCCTGGGCCCGCTCGTCCCCGGGCCGCCACGCCGGCTGGAGCACGACGTTGCGCTCGCCGATGAGCGACAGCGGCACCACGGCCGCCTCCACGTCGGCGGGCACGGGGACGTCACCGTCGACCTCGATCTCGACCCGAACCCGGTCCCCCTCGGGGACGACGTCCAGGATCTCGCCGGCGTCGAGGCCCATGACCTTCACGTGCGACTCGGGATAGAGGGCCACCGCCCGCTCGAAGTAGACGGTCAGGTGGTAGTCCTCCGGCCCCGCCTCATCGCCACCGAGCACGGAGCACCCGCCCGCCACGAGGGCGACGACGAGCAGCACCGGGGCGACCCGGAGGGCGAGCTTCCTCGTGCGGCTCATTGCGTCGGGCTCCCGTCCAGGCCCAGCTGCGGGTAGATCGACGCCAGCGTCCCGATGATGTCCGGGCCGAGCGAGGTCGGCAGCACGTCGATGAAGGGGCCGTGCGAGCCGATGGCCGACACCTGGTCGAACGTCGGGCCGGCCCACGACAGGATCGTGTCGATGTCCTCCTGACGCTCGGCGACCACGTCGGTGACCGTGTCGAGGTTGGTCAGGATGCGGTCCAGCTCGGCCCGCTTCTCGGTGAGCAGGTTGCTCATCGTCGTCGACGACGGCCGAGCCGTCACCCAGCACCGTGGCCAGCTCGTCCCGCCGGGCGCTGATCTGGTCCAGCACGACCTCGCTGGCGTCGATCAGCCGGACCATCGTCTCGTCCTTGTCGGCCAGCGTGTCGGTGAGGACCTGGCTGTTCTGCAGGAGCTCGTGGACCACGTCCTCGCGCTCGTTGAACGCCCGGGCGACCTGCTCCAGCCCTCGCAGCACCCGCTCCAGGCGGGGGCCGCTGTCGGTGGCGATGTCGGCGAAGCTGGAGACCAGCTGGTTGACCGAGGTCGTGTCGATGGCCTGGACGACGTCGGTGGCCTCGTTGAACGTCTGGTTGACGCTGTAGGGGACCGAGGTGCGCTCCATGGGGATGCGCCGGTCCTCGATCGGCACGTCGACCATGGCCGGGCTGCCCGTCGACGTCGCCCAGGCGGATGTACTCGCCGCCGAGCAGCGTCGACAGGGCGACGTCGGCCGTGGTGTCGGGCCCGAGGTGCACGTCGTCGTCGACCTCGAAGTTGACGATGACCTGGCCGGCCTCCCGGTCCGGGGTCACCCTGGTGACCTCGCCCACCTCGACGCCGGCCAGGCGAACTTCGCGAGCCGCCCTTCAGCCCGGCGGCGTCGGGCAGGACCATGCTCATCCGGTAGCGGTGCTCGAGCAGGTCGAGCGACGCCGACGGAGAAGGCGGCCACGCAGCCGGCGGCGATCAGCGCGATGGCGACGATCGCCGAGCGACCGCTTGTTCATGTCCGTGAACGGCCCCGGCAGCAGCCTGCTGAGCCCGGAGCGAACGCGTTCCCAACCGCTCCTCACGGTGCTGGCCCAGTTCATGGCGTGGCTCCGGCGGGCAGCGTCCCGGGTGGCAGGCCGGGCAGGCCGCCGAGCGGGCCTTGGTCGCTGCCGGGCAGGGCCTCGGGCCCGAGGGCGGCGACCGCGCTCGGCCCCGCCAGCACCGTGGCCGGGTTCAGCGTGGTCGGCGTGGCGCACGGCGGCGGCCCGGTCGAGAAGCACAGGACCTGGACGGTGATGAACTCGCCCCGGTTGGTCACCCGGTGGAGGCCTCGAGGGCCTCGGGCAGGTTGGCCAGCGCCGACTCGACCGAGTCGATGCGGTCCGTGAGCAGGTCGGCCACGCCGTCGAGGCTGTCGACGATCGAGCCGAGCTCGGACTCGTTGCCGGTCAGCACGGTCCGCAGGTCCGTGGAGTAGGCGCCCAGCTCGGCCAGCGTGCTGTCCACCAGGTCCTCGTTCTCGGCGAAGGCCTCGGTCAGCAGCGTCAGGTTCTCGACCATCGTGCGGACCTGGCTGTCCCGGTCGACCAGCGCCGCCGAGACCGTGTTGAAGTCGTCGAGCAGGCCCTGGATGGTCGTGTCCCGGTCGGCCAGGACGGTCAGCAGCGAGCCCGGCCCCGTCCAGCAGCTCGCTGACGCGGGCCTCGTTGCCGTCGACGGCGCTCGCCGACCGCGGTGATGAGCTGGTTGAACTGGGTGGGGTCGACGGCGCCGACCAGGCCCCCCGAGCTCGTCGATCAGGGCGCCGATGTCGACCACGTCGCGGGTGCGGCCGATCTCGTCGCCGTCCGCCAGCGCCCCTTCGTCGACTCCGGGGTACAGGTAGACGATCCGCTGGCCCAGCAGGTTGCGCCAGCGCACGGCGGCCTCGGTGTCGGGCGGCACCTGCACGCCCTCGTCCAGCGAGAGGCTGACCACGGCCGTGCCCTCGTCGGTCGTGTCGATGCCGTCGACCTGGCCGACCTTGACGCCGGCGATCTTCACGTCGTCGCCGTCGGACAGGCCGGAGACGTCGTCGAACTCGGCGGTCAGGTGGTAGGTGTCGCCGAACTGGATCTTGGCGATCTGCGCCCCGATGAACGCGGTGAGCCCGAGCGTCAGCGCGGCGAAGATGCCGAAGCGGAAGGCGATGCCCTTCATGCCGGTCATCCCGCCGCCTGGGGGCCGGGGTCGATCGTCGGGAGGCTGGCAGCCCGGGACGTGGACCAGCATCTCGCACGGGTTGGAGCCCATGAGGAACTGCTGGGCCGCCATCAGGAACGCCTCGCCGGCCACGGGCACGCGGATGACTTCGGCGAGCGTCGAGCCGTAGGTGTTGACGAAGTCGAGGTACGACACCATCCCGCCCAGGTCGGCGGCGGTGATGTCGGAGAGCGCCTCGCCGCCCTCGATGCCGGGCCCGAGCACGTCGGCGTTGTCGTCCAGGATGGTGGCCAGGTCGCCCGCCAGGCGGCTGGTCGACTCGAGCAGCTCGGCGAACTCGTCCTCGTGCTCGGTGATCGTGGGCAGCGCCTCGTGGCTGTTGGCCCCGATGCCGAGGATGGTGTCGCCGTCGTCGGCCAGCTCGTCGGCGATGAGGGCCATGTCCTCGAACAGCTCGTGGCGGTCGCCGCTGCTGTCGACCATCGCCTGCAGCACGGTCTGCCCGTTGGTGATGCTGCCGGCCATCTCCTCGCCCAGGCCGTCGACGCCCTGGGCGAACGTGTGCAGCACGGTGGTGAAGTCCTCGGGGTCGACGGCCTCCAGCAGCTCGTTGGCGTTGCCGAGGATGTCCTCGAGCTCCAGGGGCGACTGGGTCCGGGCGATCTCGTCGCCCTCCTCCAGGAACGGCCCCTCGCCCTCGCCGGGCCCCGGGATCAGGTCCACGAACTTCGGCCCGAAGATCGAGATCGGCCGGATCACGGCCACGGCGGTCTCCGGCACCTCGACGTCGGGCTCGATCTGCATGCGCACGACCGCCCGGTCCTGGTCGTCCAGCGAGATCGACTCGACCCGCCCCACGTCGACGCCCCGCAGCTTGACCACCGACTCGGTGTCGAGGTTCTGCCCGGCGCCCTCGAACCGTGCGGTCACGTCGTAGCCCGGCTCGTAGGCCCCGAAGGCGTACTTGACCCCGTAGGTGGTCAGCACGGCGAGCACGAGCATGCCCACCATCCCGATCACGGCTTGGTGGTTGACCGACCAGCTGTCGGTGTCGAGGAGCTTGTGGCGTGCCATCAGCCGGTCAGCGTCACGGTGCTGCCGTCGCCCCAGAAGAGCAGCGAGAGCCCGAAGTTGATGACGACGATGGTGACGATCGACGCCCGGATGGCCCGCCCCACGGCGACGCCCACGCCGGCCGGCCCGCCCGAGGCGTTGTAGCCGTAGTAGCAGTGGATCAGCGTGACGACGATCGTGAAGACGATCATCTTGATGACGCTGTAGACGATGTCGATCGGCGGCAGGTAGAGCCGGAAGTAGTAGTCGTAGACCCCCGGCGACAGGCCGAAGAACTCGGTCGTGACCAGCTTGGTGGCGAAGAAGCTGGCGAACAGCGAGATGACGTAGATCGGCAGCGAGCGCGATCAGCGTCGCCGTCACCCGGGTCGACACCAGGTAGGCGAGCGACGGCACCGACATCACCTCGAGGGCGTCGATCTCGTCGCTGATGCGCATGGCCCCGATCTCGGCCGTGAACCCGGCGCCCACCTGCGCGGCCAGGGCCGTGGCGGCGATGAGCGGCGTGACCTCCCGCACGTTGGCGAAGCTGCCCACCAGCCCGGTGAACGCCTCCGCCCCGATCTGCTCGAGGCCCTTGAACCCCTGGAGCCCGACCTCGGTGCCGGTGAAGAAGGACATGGCGAAGACCACGAAGACCATGCCGCTGCCGAAGATCCACGCCCCCGAGCCCACGGCGATGTTGCTGATGTGCTCGGCCACCTGGCTCCGCCACCGCAGCCGCAGCACCACGTCCGTGACCACGCGGGTCATGACCTTGGCGTCGAACACCAGGTGGTTCCCGAACTCGGCGAACACGCCCCGCACCGACTTGAAGGCGCCGACGGGGTACCGGGTGACCCGATCCGACGGTGCCGAGATGGCCGCCATCGCAGTCAGACCTTCGCCGGGACGAGGACGAAGTAGAGCGTCGTCATCACGTAGTTGGCGATGAAGATGAGGATGAACGTCATCACCACGGACTCGTTGACCGCCCGGCCCACGCCCGCCGGCCCCCGCTCGCAGTTCATGCCCTTGTGGGTGGCGACGATGGCGGCGATGAACCCGAAGATCCAGGCCTTGACCAGCGAGGCGATGAGGTCCGACAGCTGCAGGAGCGACGTCGCCCCCTCGAAGTAGGCGCCCGGCGTCACGCCCTGCAGGACGACGTTGAAGAAGTAGCCGCCGCCCACGCCCGACAGCACGACGACCGACACCAGCATCACGCCGACCGACGACGCCGCCCAGAGCCGAGGCGTCACCAGCCGGTGGATCGGGTTGACCCCCATGACCGACATGGCCGCCAGCTCGTCCCGGATGTTCCGCGACCCGATGTCCGACGACATGGCCGACCCGCCCGCCCCCGAGATCAGCAGCGCCGTGGCGACCGGCGCCACCTCACGGACGATCGCCAGGACGACCGCCGACCCCGTGGCCGACTGCGCCCCGAGCTGCCGGGCCAGCTGGCCGACCTGCAACGAGATGGTCGCCCCCAACGGGATGGCGATGAGCAGCACCGGCAGCGTCGTGACCCGGGCCAGGAACCAGCACTGCTCCAGCCACTCCCGCCACCAGCTGCGGATGTCCCACGTCTTGCGGAACCCCTCGGCCGCGACCGCGACCATCCCACCCGTCTGATCCAGTGCCGCGCCAGCCTTGCGCGTCACCACCGTCCCCGGCAGGGCCGTCCCCATGCCGTCTCTGACCCGCCATCAGGTCCCCTATGACGCTGGTCACACAAGGCCCCTGGCCCCGGACGCGCCTCGATGCCGACCCTCTGGGCGATGTCGGGGGTCGACTCGAGGTCAGGCGGCGTCGGGGAAGAGGGTGGCGGCGGGGGCCTGGTGGGGCCCGGGTTGGGTGGCCGCCGCCGGGGGCGGCCCGGCTGATCGTCCCGGTTGGGCGACGGCGGGGCCGTTGGGCGTTCGGTGCCATCGGCGGCCGTCGGGGGCAATGGTCGTCGTGGAGTGGTCGTCGGGGTCTTTGGTGAAGGACCAGCCGGGGGCGTGGGCGAGGTCGTGGCAGCCGGCCCGGCACGCCGGGGAGAGGTTGGCGATGTCGGTGGGGCCGTCGTGTTCGAAGGGGATGGTGTGGTGCATCTCGGACCAGGCGACGGGGGCGGTGCAGTCGGCGAAGGAACACGTGGACCACAGGCTGAACAGGACGCTGCGTTGGCTGGGTGAGGCGATGCGCTGGGCCCGGCCCAGGTCGAGCTGGCAGGACTTGCCGCCGAGCACGAGGGGGATGAGACCGGCGTCGCAGGCCATGCGCCGGGCTATCGAGGCCGGGATCGGTGTGCCGTCGGCCAGGGTCGCGGCGTTGTCGCCGCGGCCGACCAGGTCGTCGTAGGGGAGCACGACGACGGCGCGGTCTTCGTTGCGGGCGGCGCCTTTGACCTGTTCGGCGCGGCGCAGGATCTCCTCGAGGGCTTCGGCCTGGCGCTGTTCGTTGGTGATCTCCAGCGCCGGCACCGGTTCGTCGGCGGGATGGTTCTGGTGGTCCCGGCGGTACAGCTCGTCCGAGACGCTGCCGAACACGCGCTTGGCCCGCTGACCCAACTCGGGTGCCAGCAGCCCGTTCACTCGCAGCATCCCATCCGCGTCCGGGGTGAACGACAGCCGCTGGCGGGCCTTCTTCTTGTCCCACTCCGACCGGCCGTCATCCGCGGAGTGCTGCTGCACGAACCGGTCGACCCGCTTGGCGAACTCATTGGGCGACTCCAGGGCCGCCTTGGCCAACAACTCGGCTTCCTTGGATTCCAGCGCGGCGCGGGCCTTGGCATCGGCCTTCGCCCGGGCCCGGGCCAGCACGTCGGCATGGGCGTCGGTGATGTCCCCGCCTTCGAGCGCCTGCTCGGTCTCGGGCAGGTCCTCGAGCTGCTTGGCCCGCTCCGCCCGCCGCTTCGCCTGGCCGGCCCCGACCTTCTGCTCGCGCTGCATCTCCCCGGCTACGTCCTTGGCCGGCGACGAAGGATCCTTCGGAAGCGCATCCAGCGCCCGGACCCACCTCCCCTCACGCGCCGCCAGCCACGAGCGGTGTGACTCGAACGCCTTCAGCCCGGCCAGCAGCTCGCCGCGCTCCAGCCCGGAGGGATCCCGAGCCAGCAGCTCCACGATCTCGGCGGGGGTGGGCATGCCTTCAACGTAGCCCCTCCCCACACCGAAAGCAAACACCAGTTCGATAGTTTCAGAGGATTTCCATCAATCGTCGGGCAGTTCGGGCGCCCAGGGTGAGCCGTTGATGTGCGAGCCCCCGTCGACGAAGAGCGTGTTGCCCGTCAGGTACCGGGACTCCTCCGAGGCCAGGAACACGGCCACCGGGGCGATGTCCGCGTCGGGGTCGCCGAGCCGGCCCATGGGGTTGGCGGCGTCGGCCATGAGCTCGAGCTCGGGGTGCTCGGCGAAGACCCTGCGGGACGCCGCCGTCTTCGCCCCGGGGCAGATGACGTTGGCGGTGATCCCGTGCCCGGCCCACTCCCGGGCTGCGGTGCGGGTCAGCGCCCGCAGGGCCTCCTTGGCGGTGTTGTACTCGGCGGTCCCGATGTGGGCGTTCACGCCGTTGAGCGAGCAGAGGTTGATGATCCGGCCGTAGCCCTGGTCCCGCATGAGCGGGAAGGCCGCCTGCATGGCCCAGCGGGGGCCGTGGAAGCCGACGCCGAAGCCGTGCTCGAACAGCTCGTCGGGCTTGTTCTCCACCTTGCTCAGGCGGCCGCCGCCCCAGGCGTTGTTGACCAGCACATCGAGGCGACCCCAGGTCGCCGTCGGCGTCGTCGACCATCGCCAGCACGTCGTCCTTCGACGAGACGTCGGTGCGCAGGAACCGAGCCGCCTCACCCAACTCCTCAGCGGCCGCCGTCCCCTTGGCCTCGTCCAACTCGGCCACGAGCACGTTGGCGCCCTCCGCGACGAAGGCGCCGGCGATGGCGCGGCCGATGCCGTCGCCCGCTCCGGTCACCACGGCCACGCGTCCGTCCAGTCGGTCCCCCATCGGGCCAGCCTCGCAGGTCGGTAGCGGGCCCAGGATCAGGGCAGCTCCGGCACGCCCTCCTCCTCCAGCCACTGCTGGAAGAACTCGTCGAGGTCCTCGCCGCTGACCTCCTCGGCCACCTCGATGAACTGCTCGGTCGTCACGCTCTCCCCCGAGTACTCGGACACCCAGGTCTGCAGGATCTCGAAGAAGACGTCGTCGCCGACGGTGCGCCGGAGCGCGTGGAGGGCGACGGCCCCCCGCTGGTAGACGGTCTCGCTGAACCAGCGGTCGACGCCCGGGTCGAGGATGGGCTCGTCGTCGGTCTCGACGACGAAGTCCCGGCGTTCCTCGGCCTCGACGTCGATGTCGTAGCCGGGCACGCTGGCCTCGGACCAGAGCATCTCGGCGTAGGAGGCGAAGCCCTCGTTCAGCCAGATGTCCTCCCAGCGGGCCGGGGTGACCGCGTCGCCGATCCACTGGTGGGCCAGCTCGTGGGCCCGGAACCACTCGAGGTTCGCCACGTCGGTCCCGAAGATGGACCGGCCCTGCGTCTCCAGCGCCAGGCCGAGGTCGACGGGCACGACGATCGCCCCGTACTCGTCGAACGGGTACGGGCCGAACACCTCTTCGAAGGCGGCGATCATCTCGTCGGCGTCGCTGAACGTCTCGGTGTAGCGGTCCGCCTCGCCCTCCGGGTAGAAGCTGATCAGCGGCAGCCCGTCGGCGAGTCTCCTCCTCGACCATCTCGTACTCGCCGATGGCCAGGGTCGCCAGGTAGGTCGCCATCGGATCGTCCTCCGACCACGACCAGGTGACGCCGTCCGGGCCCTCCTCCCGACCCTCGAAGGCGCCGTTGGCCGCCACCGTCAGGCCCTCGGGAACCGTGACGTGGAAGTCGAAGCTGGCCTTGTCCGACGGGTGGTCGTTGCTCGGGAACCAGGTCGCCGCCCCGTCGGGCTCACCGATGACGTAGGCACCGCCGCCAGGCGCCTCCAGCCAGCCCGTGGGGAAGCCGGCCGACAGGACCGGCTCGGGCACGCCGCCGTAGGCGATCTCGACCTCGAACTCGTCGCCTTCGGCGATGGGCTCGGTGGGGGTGATGCCGACGTTGCGTTCCTCGGTCTCGACCTCGGCCTCCTCGCCGTCGACGGACACCTCGTCGACGTCGAGCGCCAGCAGGTCGACGGAGAAGGCGCTCAGGTCCTGGGTCGCGGTGGCGGTCATCGTCGTCACCCCGTCGATGGACCCGTCCTGGGGGTCGTAGGTGAGGGCGATGTCGTAGTGGGTGGCGTCGTAGCCGGTGGCGCCGCTCTCCGGGCTGTACTCGTCGCCGACGCTGTCCTCGCCCGGCTGGGGCTCCTCCACATCGGATTGGTCGGACTCGTCGTCGTCCGGGGCCGGTTCGGTGGCACCGGCCGACGCCTCGTCGCCCGAGTCGTCGGCGTCGTCGCCCCCGGCCAGCACGTAGCCGCCGACGCCGACCGCCACGAGGAGGACCACGAAGGCCACCAGCACGAAGGGCCAACGGGGCCGGCCACCACCGTCACCGCCCCCCTCAGGAGGGCGGGGGTCGCCGGGATCACCGGGGTCGTCGGGCGGCGGAGAGCCGGGCGACGGGGCCGTCGGCGGACCATCGGGCATCGAGGGTGACGGGTCGGTCATGCGTGGCGGAGCACGAGGACGGCGATGTCGTCGGCGGGGCCGACGTCGGCGTGGTCCTGTGCCGCCTGGATGATCTGCGACGCCGTCTTCTCGGCGTGCTCGTCGACACAGGCGTCGAGCACCTCGACCAACCGTTCCTCGCCCAGCAACCCGCCTCCTGCGTCCCGCGTCTCGATGACGCCGTCGGTGTACATCGCCACGGCTTCACCCGGACCCAGCACCAGATCGACCTCGTCGTGCCTGGTGTCGGGGTAGATGCCCAACAGCGTCCCGGCGCAGTCAATCAGACGGGTGCCGTTCCGCGAGATCAGGACCGCCGGCGGGTGGCCGCCGCTGGAGAGGGTCACGGCCACGCCGTCGGGCCCCGGCCGCAGGCGGACGACCTGCGCGGTGCAGAAGCGGGTGTCGCCCCGTTCCAGGAGCGCGGCGTTGATCTCGCGGAGGAGCGCGGCGGGCCCGTCGACCCGCGATGCCAGTGCCCGGGCCGTGTAGCGGACCTGCGACGTGATGGCCGCCGCCTCCGCCCCGGTCCCGCAGACGTCGCCGACCATCGCGTACCACGTGCCCGGCTCGACGGCGAAGAGGTCGTAGAAGTCGCCACCGACGACCAGGTGGGTGCTCCCCGGCTCGTAGCGGGCGGCCACCTCCAGGCCGTCGATCTCCGGCAGGCTCGGGGGCAGCAGGCTCAGCTGCAGGGCGATGGCGACCGAGCGCTCCCGCTCGAAGAGGTGGGCGTTGGCCACGGCCAGGCCGACGTGGCGCCCCAGCTCCTCGGCGAAGCGCCGGTCCTCGTCGTCGTACCGGCCGCCCTGGCGGGTCAGGGTCATGGTGCCCACGACCCGGCCCCGGCCGATGAGCGGCACGATCAGCGTGGAGGTCGGGCTCAGCCGCTCGATCAGCTCGGCGGGGACCTCGGCGGGCAGGCCGGCGGCCAGGGTCTCGGCACCGATGTCGTCGTAGACCACGGTCTCACCGCTCCGGAGCACGGCGATCGGCCCGGCCTCGACGGTCTCGATGGGCACCAGCTCGCTCAGCTGGGCCACCGCCTCGCTGTAGTCGGCGCTGATGTAGGCCTGGCCGACCCGGTCGAGGCCGGTGTCGGCGACCAGGTCGACGACGCAGGCGTCGGCGATCTCGGGCACGAGCAGGTCGCACAGCTCGTCGAGCGGGGCGGGGTAGTCCAGCCAGGCGACGAGGCGCTCGACACCGGCGGTGATGAGGCGCTGCCGCTGGTCGGCCCGATGCTGGCGCTCGGCGGCCTGCACCCGGTGGAGGTGGCGACCGAGCGGCGCCCCGATGTCGGCCAGGACCGCCACCAGCTCGGCCTCGACCGGCTGCGGGCGCAGCCGGAACAGCTCGATGACGCCGACGACAGCGTCGTCGTGCTCGACCGGGAACGCGACCGCGGTGTGGAGACCGGCCGCCTGGGCCTGCTCCTGGCGGTGCAGCACCGGGTCGTCGCCGATCCGCTCGATGGTGACCGGCACGCCGGAGGCCCACACCCGGCCGGGCAGGCCCTCGCCCGGGCGGAGGCTGACGCCACGGCTGGCCTCCTGGAAGTCGGCGAGGCCGACGGGGTCGGCGGTCCACTGGCCGAGGACGCGGGTGACCCCCCGCTCGTCGTCGATGACCCAGAGGTCGGCGACGTCCCAGTCCAACCGTTGGCCGATGGCGCTGAGGAGGGCGTCGATCGCCTCGGCCAGGCCCTGCTCGGACGAGAGCACGTCCATCAGCTCGAGGGCGACGGCGTTCACGGCCTCGTGCGGCGCGTCCCGGGGCCGGATCATGGCGACGACCAGGTCGTCGACGTCGGCCCCGGCGGCGGAGCTCAGGACCATGCCGACCGGCACCTCGGCTCCCGACGGCGTGAGAGCGGGGAGGCGCAGGTAGCGGCCGTCGATCTCGGCCGTCTCGCCGTCGGCCCACCGGGCGAAGGCGGCGCGGTGCGCGGCCAGCAACCGCGGCGGCACCAGGTCGGTGACGGGCCGGCCGACGAGGTCGTCGGCGGCCCAGCCGAGGAGGCTGGTGACCGCGTCGTTGGCGTAGATGATCGTGCCCGTGCGATCGGCGATGACCGTGCCGACGGTGAGACGGTCGAGCAGGGTCCGCCAAGCGGCGAGCGTCGACGGGTCGGCGGCGGTTATGGGCCGGACGATACCCGCGGTGCCACGGAGGGTTGCCCGGGACGGGCCACCATGGACCCGTGCCGCGCCACCGGGTCCTCGCCCTGCTCGTCCTCGCCCTGCTCGCCGCGGGATGTGGGGACGACGGTGGGGATGACGCCGAGCCCGACCCGACGACCACGACCACCCCCACGACGACGACCGTGGCGACGGCGCCTCCCTCGCCGCCGTCGTCGGTCCCGGCGACCGATGTGAGCGCCGTCGTCTTCTTCACCCGAGACGGGACCGTGGCCACCGCCGGGCGTGCCGTCGAGCCGCCCGCCGTCGCCGCCGGTGCTCTCGAGGCACTCCTCGGGGGTCCCGACGACCTGGAGGCCGGCCTCGGGATGACCAGCGCCATCCCCCCGGGGACCCAACTGCTGGGCGTGACCATCGAGGACGGGCTGGCCACCGTGGACGTGTCCGGGGCGTTCCTCGCCGATCTCGGCGACGACACCGCGCTCCGGGTGGCCCAGGTCGTGTTCACGGCCACCCAGTTCCCGACCGTCGACCGGGTCACGCTCCAGATCGAGAGCGTCTCCGCCCCCACGGTCGGCCTTGACGCCGTGCCCGTCGTCGCCGTCGACCGGTCCGACTTCGAGGAGCAGACGCCGTTCATCCTCGTCGAGTCGCCCACGCCCGGTGAGGCCGTGACCAGCCCGCTGCGGGTCACCGGCCTGTCGAACACCTTCGAGGCGACCCTCGTCTACGAGATCACCGGGGCCGGCGGACAGGTGGTCGACGACGGGTTCACGACGGCAACGGCGGGCACCGGCACGTGGGGGACGTTCGACTTCACGGCCGATCCGACCGCCGGCGACGTCGTCCTCACCGTCTTCCAGGAGAGTGCCGAGGACGGGAGTCGGATCGACCAGTACGAGGTGCCGCTGGTCGTCGGATGACCCGACCCCCCAAATGAGGGGGTATCGACCTTTCGCTGCCCGGGTAGGTGACGTCCAGAACACGGACGGCAGTGAAAGGAACACTCCAATGGAACTTCTGCTCTTCATCTTGGCAGCGATCCTCGTGATCGCGGGCATCTTCGCCATTGTCCGGAGAGAGATTCTCTGGGGCGTCGCGCTCATCATCATCGGGCTGCTCGTCGGCCCCGGTGGCGTCTCCATCTTCAGCGGCTGACGCCTCCCACTCTCAGCAACGAACCGGCCGGCTCCTCCGGGGGCCGGCCGTTTCGCGTCCGGGAACGACCTACGGTTCGGCCCCATGTGGCCCGGGGTTCATGCCGAAGCACGTCCGGACCACCCGGCTGTCGTCATGGCCGGGTCGGGGGAGACGGTCACCTACGCCGAGCTGGAGGAGCGCTCCGTCCGGTTGGCCCGGGTGTGGGAGGACGCGGGGCTCGGCTTCGGTGACCACGTCGCCCTGCTGATCGAGAACCAAGCCCGCTTCTTCGAGGTGTGCTGGGCCGCCCAGCGCTCCGGCCTCTACTACACGGCGATCAACACCCACCTCACCGCCGAAGAGGTGGCGTACATCGTCGACGACTGCGACGCCCGGGCCTTCGTCACCACCGCCGCCATGGGGCCGGTCGCCGAGGAGCTCGCCCCCGTGCTGCCCGCCCAGGTGACGTCCCGGCTGGTCATCGACGGACCGGTCGACGGCTACGAGCCGTACGAGGACGCGCTCGCCTCGGTGTCTGGCGACCCACGGGAGGCCGAGGTCGAGGGCCACGCCATGCTCTACTCGTCCGGGACGACGGGGCGGCCGAAGGGCGTCCGCTTCGAGCTCCAGAACCAGCCGCTGGGCAACCCCGGCCTGGCCGTCGAGGGCTTCCGCCTCTACTACGGCATCGGGGAGGACACCGTCTACCTGTCGACGGCCCCGAACTACCACGCCGCCCCGCTCCAGTTCTGCATGGCCGTGCACCGCCTGGGCGGCACGGCGGTGGTGATGGAGCGCTTCGACGAAGAGGCGGCGCTGGCCGCCATCGAGCGGTACCGGGTGACGCACTCGCAGTGGGTCCCGACCATGTTCGTCCGCCTGTTCAAGCTGCCCGAGGAGGTACGGGACCGCTACGACCTGAGCAGCCAGCGGGTCGTGCTCCACGCCGCCGCGCCCTGCCCCGTCCCGGTGAAGGAGAAGATGATCGAGTGGTGGGGCCCGATCGTGTCCGAGTACTACTCGTCGACCGAGGCGATCGGGGCGACGGCGATCACCTCCGAGGAGTGGCTGGCCCACAAGGGCTCGGTCGGTCGACCCATGGGGTCGGTCGTCCACATCTGTGACGACGAAGGCGCGGATGTGCCCGTCGGCGAGATCGGCGTGGTGTGGTTCGAGACCCCGGTCCAGGGCCTGGCCTTCGAGTACCACAAGGACCCGGCCAAGACGGCGTCCTCGCACGACGACCGGGGCTGGGCGACCAACTGGGACATGGGCCGGCTCGACGAGGACGGGTACCTCTACCTGACCGACCGCAAGGACTTCATGATCGTGTCGGGCGGGGTGAACATCTACCCGCAGGAAGCCGAGGACGTCTTGGTGACCCACCCGTCCGTGGCCGACGCCGCCGTGTTCGGCGTACCGGACACCGAGTTCGGCGAGCAGGTCAAAGCCGTCGTCCAGCCCGCGGCCGGCGTCGCGGCCGGCCCGGAGCTGGAGCACGAGCTCCTGGCCCACTGCCGAGCCCACCTGGCCGCCTACAAGTGCCCGAAGTCCGTCGACTTCGAGGAGCAGCTGCCCCGGCTCGACACCGGGAAGCTCTACAAGCGCCTGCTGAGGGACCGGTACTGGGGCGACCAGGAGTCGAGGATCGTGTGAGCACGCGCTACCGCGGCCTCGTCCACGACAGCGCGCGCTGGGAGGGCTTCGAGACCCGCCCGGGCGACGTGTTCGTGTGCACGCCGCCCAAGTGCGGGACGACGTGGATGCAGATGATCGTCCTGCTCCTGGTGTTCCAGCAGCCGGAGCTGCCGGGCCGCCTGGCGTCGATCGCCCCGTGGCTCGACATGGTGGCCCGCCCGCGCGCCGAGGTCTTCGCCGAACTCGCCGCGCAGGAGCACCGGCGTTCCGTGAAGTCCCACACCCCGCTCGACGGGCTGCCCCAGGAGGAGCAGGCGACCTACGTCGTCGTCGGCCGCGACCCTCGGGACGCCGGCATCTCCATGGACCACCACCGGGCCAACCTCGACTTCGACCGCTTCTTCGCCGATCGGGCCCACGCGGCCGCGGTGGACGGCGTGGAGCTGGAACCGCTGTCGCCGCCCGCACCCGCGTCGGACGACCCGGCCGAGCGCTTCTGGCGCTGGGTGGAGGACGACACCGACCCGACCACGACCGCCCACAACCTGCGCTTCACGATGGCCCACCTGCGCAGCTTCTGGGAGGCCCCCGAGCACCTGGACGTCGTCTTCTTCCACTACGACGACCTCCAGGTCGACCTCGCCGGCGAGATGCGGCGCCTGGCCGAGCACCTGGGCATCGAGGTCCCCGACGACCGGTGGCCGGGCCTCGTCGATGCCGCCACCTTCGACTCGATGCGGACCCGGGCGGTGGACGTCGCCCCCGGCCAGAGCGCGGCGCTGTGGCGTGATCCGGCCCGCTTCTTCCACCGCGGCACCAGCGGGCAGTGGCGGGAGCTCCTCGACGAAGAGGGCGTCGAGCGCTACGCCCGCCGGGTCCGGTCCCTGGCCCCGCCCGACCTGGTCGAGTGGCTCCACCGGGCCGATCCGCTGCCCGAGTGAGCCTCGTCGTCCGTCCCCTCGCCGACAACGAGGTTGCTCACCCAGCCGCCGCAGGGCTGAGCACCAAGACCTGGGCGCGCCCTCCGGCGACGGGGCGTCGGTCCACGACCTGCAGGCCGGCGTCGGCGATGTCACCCTCCAGGTCGCCGTCGAGGATCTGCATCGCGCCGGGCGAGGGCTCGAGGCGGGCCAGGAAGCGTCGCCAAAGGTCGGCCCGCCGGGCGCCCGCGGGCAGCGCCCACTCGAGGATCCCGACGCGGCCGCCGTCGGCGAGGGCGTCGTGGGCGCGGCGCAGCAGCTGTCGGCGTTCGTCGCCCTCGAAGTTGTGGAGGAAGAACGACATCACGATGCGGTCGAAGATGCCGCCGGGGTCGACCTCCAGGGCGTCACCGCTGAGGATCGTGGCCGTGGGGGCCCGTCGTCGGGCGCCGACGAGCATGTCGGGCATGGCGTCGACGGCGACGACCGAGGCGCCCGTGTCCACGAGCAGCTCGGTGACCTGGCCCGTGCCGCAGCCCAGCTCGAGGACCCGGTCACCGGGCCGGACGTCGAGGGCGCCGACCAGCGCCCGTCGCACCGCCCTGCTCCCGCCCGCGGGCAGGAACAGGACGGTGTTCAGGGCGTCGTAACCCCGGGCGAGGCCCTTCACAGCCGGAAGATGCTCAGGTACGTGGCATCGCCCTCGGCGCCGAAGTCGGTGTGCACCGACCCGGTGGCGGCGGCGTAGGCGTCGCCCGGGCCCAGGACGACGCCCTGGGTGCGGACCTTGCCGTCGACCACGTACAGGAACTCGGGATTGGTGTGCTCGTGGGGACCACCGACGTAGCCGGCCTTGGCCTCGACGAGGGCGACGACGAAGCCGTCGGCCTCCCCCAGCACCTTGGCCCGGGCGAGGTCGCCCTCGCCCCACGGCATCCAGTCGGTGTCCTCGTCGTGGTGGATGTCCCACCCGTCCAGTTGGTCCGTCATGGCGACCTCCTTGCTCACTGCTTCGGAGGTGAACTTACCACTGGCAAGATCGGGTCACCATTGGTCAGATGTCACGTTGCCCGTTCGGGACGAGGCCTCAGTCGGCGTGGACCTGGGTGTTCTGCCCGGCCACGATCCGCCAGTAGCCGTCGTCGTCCCGCACCATGACGTAGGTGGGGCGTCCCTCCGGGATGTTCACCGGGACGCCGTCGAGGTCGAACGCCTTCTGGCGCACGGCGACGACCGCCACGTCCGGTCGGGGGAAGACCGTGTGCACGACCTCGTAGGTCGAGCGCATCTCCGCCTGCGAGCCCGGCAGCACCTGCGCGGTGAATGCCGCGATCTCGTCCCGGCTGATCATCCGCTTGCCGTGAGCCGTGACCCACGTGGCGTCCGGGCGGAAGAGGTCGACGAACCCGTCGACGTCCTCGGCCCACTGGGCCCGTTGGAGCTCGGCGACCACTGCGGTCACCGCTTCGATGTCCGTGTTGATTGCGGTTGTGCTCATGATCCGATGCTCTGACCTCGACCGCACTTCAGGTCAAGCGGTCGGTCGTCACACAGGAGCCGTCAGAAGCCGCTGGGGACGATGGCCTCGATCAGTCTGGGGCCGTCCTCGTGGAAGGACTTGGCCAGTTCGGTGTGGAGGGCACCGGCGTTGTCGACCTGGACGGCGGGAACGCCGAGTCCCTCGGCAAGGCTCACGAACGAGAGGTCGGGTCGGTGCAGGTCCAGCAGGCTGGTCGCTGTGGGGCCGGGAGGCTCGGCGCCGACGCGACCCATCTCCATGTTGAGGATGGCGTAGCTGCTGTTGTTGTAGATGACGGTCGTCACGTCCAAGCTTTCCCGGGCCTGGGTCCAGAGACCCTGCAGGGTGTACATCGCGCTGCCGTCGGCCTCGAGGTTCAACACCCGGCGGTCGGGGCAGGCGACGGCGGCGCCGGTGGCGAGGGGGATCCCCATGCCGATGGCACCGCCGCAGAGGGTCAGCCAGTCGTGAGGCGGGCACCCGGCGGTGGCGGCTGGCGTGTAGATACCGGCGGTCTGGGCCTCGTCGACGACGATCGCCCCGTCCGGGAGGAGCGAGCCGACGATGGCGGCGACCTTGCCGGCATCCAGGTCGCCAGTGGGGATCTCGGGCCGACCCTCTGGCGACAGGACGGCGCTGTCGGCGGGGGCGCCGAGGAGATCGGCGAGTGCCTCCAGCGCCACGACCGCGTCGGAGCCCTCGGCGGCCAGGGTGTGGACCTCGCAGCCGTCGGGAACCAGGTCACTGGCCTTGCCGGGGTAGGCGAAGAACGACACCGGCGCCCGGGTGTCGGCCAGGATCAGGTGTCGCACCCCGGACAGCTGCATCTCGATGAACTCGGCCAGGTAGGCCAGGCGCTCGAGGTCGACCCGGCCCGCGCCGCGTTCGAGGCGGGCGGGGAAGGTCTCACCCAGGAGCTTCGCCCCCGTCGCCTGGGTCACCCGGCTGGCGGCGACCAGGCCGCGCTCGCGGCACACCGAGCTACCGACCAGCAGCGCGCAGGGCTCGCCGGAGCGGAGCGCGGCGGCTGCCGCCTCGATCTGGGCGTCGGGCACGGTCGCCCGGGTCGGCTGGGGGAGGGGCGCCGCCGCCGAGGAGGCGTCCGACCACGACACGTCGGCGGGCAGGATCAGCGTGGCCACCTGGCCCGGCGGCTGGAGGGCCGCGACCACGGCCTCGGCGGCGTCCTGGGACAGAGCCTCCGACGACGCCGACGTCCGCACCCAGCCGGCGGTGGTGCCGGCCGATGCCTCGATGTCCGAGTCCAGCGGCGCGTCGTACTGCTTGTGGTACGTGGCGTGGTCCCCGACGATGTTCACCATCGGTGTGCGGGCCCGCCGGGCGTTGTGCAGGTTGGCCGAGCCGTTGGCCAGGCCGGACCCGAGGTGGAGCAGCGTGGCCGCCGGGTGGTCGGCCATCCGCCCGTAGCCGTCGGCGGCACCGGTGGCCACGCCTTCGAACAGGGCGAGGACGCCGCGCATCTCGGGCACGTCGTCCAGCGCCTTGACGAAGTGCATCTCCGACGTCCCCGGGTTGGCGAAGCAGGCCGTGACGCCGCTGTCGACCAGCGTGCGGATGAGGGACTGGGCCCCGTTCACCGGGCCACCTCCAGCGTCGAATCGAACAACGTCCCCGGGTTCAGGATCCCGTCGGGGTCGAAGGCGGTCTTGATCCGCCGCATGAGGGCGAGCTTGACCGGGTCCTCCAGCTCCAGGAAGTACGACTGCTTCTCCGTGCCGATGCCGTGCTCGCCCGAGATGGCGCCGCCCAGGCCGACGGCGGCAGCGAAGATCGCCTTCAGGAGCTTCGACCGGAGCTCGTCGTCGCCCTGGAAGATCGACAGGTGCACGTTGCCGTCGCCGGCGTGGCCGCAGCCGATGACCAGCGCCTCGTGGGCCTGGGCCAATTCGGCCACCTCGGCCAGGAAGGCGGGGATCGACGCCCGGGGCACGACCGTGTCGACGATGTCCTGCGCGCCGTGGGCCTTGGCCACCCAGAAGGCCTTCTCGCGCGCCTCGATCAGCTGCGTGGCCGCCGCCGGTGGCAGCACGTAGACGTCGAGCGCTCCGAGCTCCTCCAGCAGCCCGCACACCTCGATGGTGTCGGCTTCCAGCTGCTCGTCGCGCCGGGCCTCGAGGGCGACGACCAGGTAGGCGAGGGCGGTGTCCTTGATCTCCTGCGGGAGCCCGAGGTCCAGGTTCGCCGCCGTCGTGATCCCTGCCATGGTGACGAGGTCGATGTACTCGGTCATCAGCGGGCCGACGCCGGAGCCGACGATCTTCGGCACCGCGTTGGCCACCTCGTCGAGCGTGGCGAACGGCGCCAGCAGCGTCCCCCGGTGCTCCAGCCGGGGCTGCAGCTTCACCGTGACCTCGGTGACGACGGCCAGCGTGCCCTCGGAGCCGACGATCAGCTGGGTCAGGTCGTAGCCGGACGAGGTCTTCACCAGCTTCCCGCCCGTGCGGATGACCTCGCCGCCGGGCAGGACCGCCTCCAGGCCGAGGACGTGGTGGCGGGTGACGCCGTACTTCACCGCCCGCATGCCGCCGGCGTTGGTGGCCACGTTGCCGCCCAGCGAGGCGCTGTTCTCGCCCGGGGACACGGGGTAGAAGAAGCCGTGCGGTGCCAGGTCGGCGTTGAGCTGCTCCAGCGTGACGCCGGGCTGCACGACCGCCATGTGGTTCTCGGTGTCGATCTCGAGCACCCGGTTCATCTGCTCGAAGGCGATCACGACCCCGCCCGCCGAGGGCACGCAGGCCCCCGACAGCCCGGTGCCGCTGCCCCGCGGTGTCACCGGCACCCGGTGCTCGGCCGCCAGCCGCAGCGTGGCGGCCACGTCGTCGGTCGACCCGGGCACGACGACGGCGTCCGGCGTCCGCCACTCGACGGTCAGCGCCTCGTCGTGGCCGTGATCCTCGCTGACCGCGTCGCCCACGACGACCCGGTCGGCGCCCACCGCCTCGACCAGTGAGTCGACGAACCCTTCCGGCAGCTCAGCCATGCCCGGATGGTGTCACGTCCGCGGCCGCCCAAACCCGTCGGAGGAAATAGCCCACCGGATCGGTGGGCTATTTCCTCCGCTGTTGCCGTTGGGTCAGGTGCGGCGCCACTCGCAGCCCTCGGCGTGGTCGTCGACCAGGCCCATGGCCTGCATGAAGGCGTAGACGGTGGTGGGGCCGACGAAGCGCCAGCCGCGCTTCTTCAGGTCCTTGCTCAGTGCGGTCGAGGTGGCCGTGACGGCGGGGACCTCCGCCGAGGGGTCCTTCACGTCGGGCTCCCGCTCGGCCGGTTGCCACGACCACAGGTAGGCGTCGAGCGAGCCACAATCGCCGATGAGCTCCAGGGCGCGGCCGGCGTTGTTGATGGTGGCCTCGATCTTCCCCCGGTGGCGGATGATCCCGGCGTCCTGGAGCAGGCGCTCGATCTGGGGCTCGCCGTACTCGGCGACGACGGCGGGGTCGAAGTCGGCGAAGGCGGCCCGGAAGTTCTCCCGCTTGCGCAGGATGGTCAGCCACGACAGGCCGGCCTGGAAGCCCTCCAGGCAGAGCTTCTCGAACAGCCGACGGTCGTCGTGAACGGGCTGGCCCCACTCGTCGTCGTGGTACGCGATGTAGTCGGGCAGGTCGCCCGGCCACCAGCACCGCCGCCGTCCGTCCGCGCCCACCAAGGTGTCGGCCACGAGCGGTCGGTACTACTCGGGCGTGACGTAGGCCGCGGTGATGCCGCCGTCGACGACGAACTCGGTGCCGGTCGTGAAGCTGGACTCGTCCGACGCCAGCCACAGGGCGGCCTCCGCCATCTCCTTCGCCTCGCCGAAGCGGCCCATCGGGATGTGGACGAGCCGGCGCTGCTTCTTCTCGTCGGTGTCGAGGAACTTCATCAGCAGCTCGGTGCGCAGCGGCCCGGGGCAGAGGGCGTTCACCCGGATGCCCTCCCGGGCGTGGATCACGGCCAGCTCCCGGGTCATGGCGAGGACCCCGCCCTTCGACGCCGTGTAGGCGATCTGCGGGGTGGCGGCGCCCATCAGGGCCACGAAGGAGGCGGTGTTGATGATCGACCCACCACCGGCCCGACGCATGGCGGGGATCTGGTGCTTGCAGCCCAGGAACACGCCCTTCAGGTTCACGGCCATCGTCGTGTCCCAGACCTCCTCGTCGGTCGACTCGGCGTCGCCGTCGGCCCCCAGCATGATCCCGGCGTTGTTGAAGGCGACGTGCAGCCCGCCGAAGTCCTCCTCGGCCTTGGCGACCATCGCCGCGGCGTCGGCGTCGCTGAGGACACGTCAGCGCGTCGATCCCGACGGCCTTCGGCAGCTCGGCGGCCGTGCGCTCGGCGCCCTCGCCGTCCAGGTCGGCGCAGACCACGGCCGCACCCTCGGCGGCGAAGCGGCGGGCTGTCTCCAGCCCGATGCCCGACGCCGCGCCGGTGATGAGCGCCACCTTGCCCTCGAGTCGCATGCGCATCTCCTACCGTCCCACGGCGTCGACGAGCCCGTCGAAGAGCCGCTGCTGGGTCTGATCATCGGCCGCCGTCATCTCGGGGTGCCACTGCACGGCGACCATCCACGGGTGGCCGGCCAGCTCGACGGCCTCGATGACCCCGTCTGGCGACCACGCGGTGATGGCCAGCCCGGCGCCGGGGCGGGCGATGGCCTGGTGGTGCCAGCAGGCGGGCTCGACCTGCTCGGCACCCATCACCTCGGCCACCAACGACCCGGCCTCGGCGTCGATCACGTGGGTGTGCGACCACTTGGGCTCGGCCCGGTGGGGCACGTCGGACTCGACGGCGTCGGCGAGGTGCGGGTGCAGCGTCCCGCCGAGGACGGTGTTCACGACCTGCAGCCCGCGGCAGATGGCCAGCGTCGGGATGCCCTCGTCCAGCACCCGCTCGGCCAGGGCCAGCTCCAGGTCGTCCCGGTCGGCGTCCACGAACTCGATCGTCGGGTGGGGCTCGCCGCCCCAGCGCTGCGGGTCGAGGTCGCCGCCACCGGCCAGGATCACGCCGTCGAGCCGGGCCAGCAGGTCGTCGATCTCCGCCTCGCCGGGGGCGATCAGCACCGGGATGGCACCCGCCCGCCGCACCGCGGCCACGTACTCGGTGGGCAGCTCGTACCGCCCGGTCGCGTTCGGGGGATAGGTCGTGATGCCGACCAGCGCCGTCACGGGGTGATGGCTACCAGCTCACCGCCCGAACTGGCACCTGATCTGCCGGTCATAGGCGGCGAATCGGAGGCCAGTTCGGGGGGTCACATGGCGACGAACTGGCTCGCCTTCAGCAGCGTGACGGCCAGGGCAGCGTCGCCCTCGGTGGTCATCTCCAGGGTGTCGATGTCCTGGCGGCGGCTGACCACCCGGCAGTAGTCGATGACGTCCAGGACCATCGTCACGTCGGGCTCGCCCGGAGGGGCGCCGGCGATCTCCAGCGTCCAGGTGCCGCCGCCGTGACCGGTGAGGACGATGTGGGCGACGGCGGGGCCGGGGGGCTCGTCCAGCCCGTAGGCGGCCAGCGGCAGGCTGGCGACGGACTCGGTGGCCATGCGGTGGACGACGGCCGGCGGCGGCGTGTCCAGCGGCTCGCCGATGGCGGCCCGGATGTCGTCGGCGTGGGTCCACAGCTCGAAGGCCCGGGCCACCATGCCCGTGGTCACCCGGAACGGGATGCCGTGGAGGGGCATCGGCTGCTGGAGGGCGTCGTGGTCCAGGGCCAGCACGTGTTCGGCGTTGCGCTCGGCGACGCGGCGCCACTCGGCGACGACCTCGGAGGGCGGCAGGGCACGGCAGCGCTCGATGGTCGCCTCGGTCATGGCCAGGTGGTCGAGCGACAGCTCCTCGTCCACGTCGATGGGTCCGAAGCCCAGGAACGAGCCGCAGTACTCCTCGATGGCCATCAGGTGGGCGACGAGGTCGCGCACGGACCACGGGTGGTAGGCGGCGACGGGGTTGTCCCACGCGTCGTCGGGCACTCGGTCGAGCACCCGGGAGAGCGCGCCGACCTGGTCGGCGTAGGCCTCGACGGTCGTGGTCGGGCCCGTCTCGGCCAGGCGGGCGTCCATGCCCGGGGCCCGGGCCGCGATGGCGGCGGCGAGCAGCGAGGCCAGGTCGTCGGCCGGGAGCGCGCCGCCGGCACCCAGGCGGGCGGCGCCCTCCCGCAGCCCGCGGGCGGTGGCAGCCAGGTCGGGGTGCCGGGCCAGTGCGGCCTCGACGGCGACGCGGTCGTCATCGTCCAGGGCGTCGACGGCCCAGGCACCCAGCAGGTCGTCCAGTTCGTCTCGGGTCAGGTCGGTCATCGGCTCATCGGGGGGTCGGGAGGTCACGTCAGGGCCGCCTCGCCGGTCGTGCCCAGGCTGCCGCCCAGCTTGGCCAGGGCCAACCGGAGTCGGGACTTGGCGGTGCCCTCGGGGATGCCGAGGCGCACGGCCACCTCCCGGTAGGAGAGGCCGCCGAAGAAGGCGAGGGTCACGGCGTCCCGCTGCTCGGCGGGCAGGGCGGCGACGGCGGCCCGCACCTGGGCGGCGTCGTCGCGGGCGCTGACGTCGTCGGCGACGTCGTTCAGAGCGACCGGGGCCTCCTGCGCCGCCCGGTCGGCCCGGCGGCGGTCGGCGTCGTGGCGGCGGATCCAGTCGATGGCCCGGCGCCGCGAGACGACGGTGAGGAACGCTCGCAGCGAGCCCCGGTCGGGGTCGAAGCGGTCGGGTCGCTCCCACAGCCAGACGAAGACGTCCTGGGTGACGTCCTCGGCGGCCGCGTCGTCGCCGAGCACCTTGCGGGCCACCCCGCGTACCAGGGCGCCGAACTCGCCGACGACGATGGCCAGGGCCCGTTCGTCACCCGCCACCAAGCGGTCTCGAAGCAGGCCATCGTCCGACAACCCAGCCACGGGCACGGTCCGCGAAGGTACCGCGACCGCGGGGGTGCCTGGAGGGGCGAGCAGGGTCAGCGTCATGGCTGACCCTCGTACGGAACCGTGGGTCCCGGCGGATCACTAGCGTTGCCATCGGGGGACCGCCATGACCGACCTGTTCGAGCAGTACCGGGTGATCGACGTCGACACCCACCTCACGGAGCCGGCCGACCTGTGGACGTCCAGGGTCCCGTCCTCGATGGTCGACGACGTGCCGCGCATCGTCCGGCGGGGCGGCATGGACGTGTGGATGGTCGGGCGACCAGTTCATCGGGGCGCCCGGCGCCTACTCGATGGCCGGCTACGACGGGGTCATCCCCGACATGCCGCAGACGTTCGACGACATCCCGCCGTCGGCCTACGACGCCGACGCCCGGCTCGCCTTCCTCGACCAGGAGGGCATCTGGGCCCAGGTCCTCTACCCGAACGTCGGAGGGTTCGGGAACGGCTTCTTCCTCCGCCTCGGCGACCGGGAGGTCGTGGCTGCCAGCGTGCGGGCCTACAACGACTTCCTCACCGAGTGGTGCTCGGCCGACCCCGACCGCCTGCTGCCGATCGTGGCCACTCCGTTCTGGGACGTCGAGTTCGCCGTCGCCGAGATCGAGCGCATGGCCGAAGCCGGGCACCGGGCCGTGAACTTCTGCAGCCAGCCCCAGAACTACGACGAGCCGCCGCTCGGCTCCCGCCACTGGGACCCGATCTGGGCCGCGGCCCAGGACGCCGGGCTGTCGGTCAGCTTCCACATCGGTGGCGGCGGCCTCGGGAACCTGTTCGAGGACCCGGGCGGCATCGGGCAGCAGGCCGTCTTCGGCAAGGAGTCGGCGATGATGATCCTCGACAACATGCGCAGCCTCGGCGACCTGTTCTTCGGCGGCGTGTGCCATCGCTTCCCCGACGTGAAGTTCGTGTCGGTCGAGTCCGGCGTGGGCTGGCTGCCCGGCGTGCTGGAGGCCTTCGACTGGCAGTGGCGCAACGGCGGCATCGGCGTCGAGCACCCCGAGTACGACCTGCTGCCGTCGGAGTACTTCGAGCGCCAGGTGTACGCCTGCTTCTGGTTCGAACGGCAGGCGGCGCTGAACGCCATCGAGCGCTGGCCGAACAACATCCTCTACGAGACGGACTTCCCGCACCCGACCTGCCAGCACCCGGGACCCCGGACCCCGGCCCAGCGTCCTCGGGACTACGCCACCGAGGCCCTCAGCGGGCTGTCCGACGAGGTCCTGGCGAAGGTCCTCCACGACAACGCCGCCGCCCTCTACTGCCGGGCGTGACCCGGCAGGCGGGCTGGCTGGCAGAGCGGCACGTCGTCGACCTGACGGAGGGCATCGCCGGCGCCTACGCCACCAAGCTCCTGGCCGACGCCGGGGCCGACGTCACCCTGGTCGAGCCGGCCGACGGCCACCCACTGCGGCGCTGGTCGGCGTCGGGCTCGCCGACGGGTGACGCCGGGCCGCTCTTCCGGTTCCTGTCGGCGGGCAAGTCCTCCCTCCTGGCCCCCGCGAGCGACGCCGTCGCCGTCGCCGACCTGGTCGTCACCGGCGCCGAGGTTCCTGAAGGGGTGCGGGACGACGCCGTCGTCGTGTCCATCACGCCCTACGGCACGACCGGGCCGTGGGCGGGCCGCCCCGCCACCGACTTCGTCATCCAGGCCGAGTCGGGCTCGATCGCCTTCCGGGGTCGACGCGACCAGCCGCCGGTCGCCGCCGGCGGTCGGCTGGGGGAGTGGGTGACCGGCGCCTACGCGGCGGTCGCCGCGCTGGGCGCCCCGCCGGGAGAGCGCGTCGACGTGTCCGAGCTGGAGACGATGACGCTGGCCGGCAGCCTCTTCCTGGACCTCATGTGGAGCCTGGTGGGCCTCGAGCCCAGCGGACCGGCCCGCAGCCTGGAGCTGCCGTCGATCGAGCCGACGCGGGACGGTTGGGTCGGCTTCAACACCAACACCCGTCAGCAGTTCGACGACTTCCTGATCCTCATCGAGCGGCCCGACCTGCTGGGCGTCGAGGAATGGGTGAGCGTCCAGGCCCGGGTGGCCCGCATGGCCGAGTGGAACCCGATCGTCCACGCCTGGACCACGCAGCACACGACGGCCGAGATCGTCGAGCGGGCAGCGGCCCTTCGCATCCCCGTGGCCCCGGTGGTGAGCGGTGCGGGTGTCGGCGAGATCGACCACTTCGTCGAGCGGGGCGTGTTCGTGGACGACGCCACCGGCACGTTCCGCCACCCGCGCTCGCCCTACGCGCTGGACGGCGTCCGGGCGGACACGACCCGTCCGGCGCCCGATCTCGGCTCGACGTCCCCCCAATCCTCGTTCTGGTGGCAGCCACGTGTCGTGGGCGACACAGGGCTGCCACCAGAACGGGAGCTCGGGCGGCCGTTGGAGGGCGTGCGGGTCATCGACGCCACGGCGTGGTGGGCCGGGCCCGAGGCCGGGCGGCTGCTGGCGCTCCTGGGGGCCGACGTCGTGCACCTGGAGACCACACGCCGGCCCGACGGCATGCGCCTGGCCGGCGGCCTGTTCGCCGACAAGCCCCGCTGGTGGGAGCGGTCCGCCATCTCGCTGTCGGCCAACGCCGGCAAGCGCGGCATCACGCTCGACCTGACCCAGGACGACGGGCGGGAGCTGCTCGACCGCCTGCTGGCCGACGCCGACGTGCTGCTGGAGAACTTCAGCCCACGGGTGGCCGAGCGCTTCGCGCTGACGCCCGAACGCCTCCACGCCCTCAACCCCGGTCTCGTCTACGTGCGCATGCCCGCCTTCGGCCTGGACGGGCCATGGCGGGACCGGGTCGGCTTCGCCCAGACGATGGAGCAGGTGACGGGGATGGCCTGGATCACCGGCCACCCCGACGACCAGCCCCGCATCCCCCGCGGCCCGTGCGACCCGCTGGCCGGCGCCCACGCCGCCTTCGCCGTGCTCGTGGCCTTGGAGGAGCGCCGGCGCACCGGTACCGGCGCCTTCGTCGAGTCGACCATGGTCGAAGCGGCGATGAACGTCGCGGCCGAGCAGGTCATCGAGTGGACGGCGAACGGGGTCGAGCTCCAGCGGCAGGGCAACCGGGCGCCCGGCTTCGCCCCCCAGGGCCTCTACCCCTGCCGGGGCGACGAGCAGTGGTTGGCCGTCTCCGTCGCCACCGACGAACAGTGGAAGGCGCTGGTCGACGTGGCCGGCCTGACCGCCGACCGGGACGATCACGACGCCGTCGACGGCGAGCTGACCGCCTGGGCCGCCGACCGGGAGGTGGACGACGCCGTCGACGAGCTCCTTGCCGCCGGGATCCCCGCCGGCGCGGCCCGCGATCCCCGCACGATCAGCACCCACCCGCAGCTGCAGGCCCGGGGCTTCTTCGAAGAGCTGGACCACGAGGTGGTCGGCCGCCACCGCTTCGTCGGGCTGCCCTTCCGCTTCGCCTCGGTCGACCGCTGGCTGACCCGGCCGGCGCCGACGCTGGGCGAGCACGACGGCGAGGTGCTGGGCGGCGAGCTCGGCCTCGACGACGACGAGCTGGCCCGACTGGCGGCCGCCGGAGTGATCGGAACGACACCCGTCGGGCTAGAAGAAGGGTCGTGACGAGGACCCATCAGCTGGCGGACCTGTGGGAGGGCGTGGTCGACGAGCTGGGCGACGAGCGGGAGGCGCTGGTCATCCGCAGCGAGACCCACGGCGACCGGCGGCTGCGCCACACCGAGCTGGAGGAGCGGGCCAACCGCCTGGCCCACCACCTGCAGGCGCACGGCGTCGGCGTCGGCTCGACCGTCGGCTGCCACCTGTACAACGGCAGCGAGTACGTCGAGGCCATGCTCGCCGCCTTCAAGCTGCGGGCCATCCCCATCAACCTGAACCACCGGTACGTGGCCGAGGAGCTGCGCTACCACTTCCGGGACGCCGACCCCGTGGTGGTCATCACCGAGCCCGACCTGGTCGAACGGGTCGAGGAGGCCGGCCCGCCGCCCCACGTGCTGGTCCGGGGCGACGACTACGAGGCGGCGCTGGCGGCGGCCGGCCCCGAGCGCCCCGAGGTGGCCGGGCGCAGCGGCGACGACCTGTACCTCCTCTACACGGGCGGCACGACGGGCATGCCGAAGGGCGTGATGTGGCGCCACGAGGACCTCTTCTTCGGCCCCATCGGGGGCTCGGGCGTGCCCCGGCGCGGCATCCCCCGCCTGGACGACGCCGACGACATCGGGCCGTGGGCCCGGAAGGGCACGGGCGTCGACCGCCGGCTCCCGCTGGCACCGATGATGCACGGGCTGGCCCAATGGACCGCCTTCACGACGCTCTACACCGGCGGAACGCTGTTCCTCGACGGCGACCCCTCGTTCGACGCCGCCCGGGCGCTGTCGACCGTGGCCGAGGAGCGCGTCCAGCTCATCCAGCTGGTCGGCGACGTCCTCGCCCTGCGCATCGTCGAGGAGCTGCGGCGCAACGGCGACCGCTACGACCTGGCCGAGCTGCAGCTCATCTCCTCGTCCGGTGCCGTGCTGTCGCCCTCGGTGCAGCAGGACCTGCGGGACCTCCTGCCCAACGTGCGGGTCGTGAACCGCTTCGGGGCGTCGGAGACCGGGCCCCAGGGCCGCGTCGCCCACGACAAGGGCGAGGAGGCACCCAAGCTCCTGGCTGACGACAACACGACCGTGCTCGACGAGGACTTCCAACCCGTCGGCCCGGGCGGCACCGGGTTCCTGGCCCAGACCGGGCCGATCCCCCTGGGTTACTGGGGCGACCCCGACAAAACCGCCCGCACGTTCCCGGTGATCGACGGCGTGCGCTGGTCGGTGCCGGGGGACCGGGCCCGGGTGGAGGAGGACGGATCCATCGTCGTCCTCGGCCGGGGGACGGTCGTGATCAACTCGGGCGGCGAGAAGATCTTCCCCGAGGAGGTGGAGGCCACGCTGAAGGCCCACCCCTCGGTGTTCGACGCCATCGTCGTCGGCGTCCCCGACGAGACCTACGGCCAGCGGGTCGCGGCGGTCGTCCAGCTCCGGGAGGGCGCCGACGAGCCGACCCTCGACGAGCTGCAGGACCACGCCCGAGAGCGCATCGCCGGGTACAAGGTGCCCCGCCAGGTCACCGTCGTGGAGGCTGTGCACCGGACCGCGGTCGGCAAGGCCGACTACACGTGGGCCAAGGAGGTCGCGAACCATGGGTGAGGAACGAGTCGAGGAGCTGCTGGCGCAGATGTCGCTCGACGAGAAGGCCGCCCTGTGCCACGGGCGCGACCTGTGGACGATCGACGGCTGCGAGCGCCTCGGCGTGCCCAGCTGGACGGTGAGCGACGGGCCGATCGGCATCCGAGGGCGAGGCGGCACCAGGACCGCCTGCCTCCCGAGCGCGTCGGCCATCGCCGCCACGTTCGACCTGGACCTCGTGCGGGAGGTGGGCGTGGCCATCGGCAACGAAGCCACAGCCAAGAACGTGCAGATGGCCCTGGGGCCCACGGTCAACCTCCACCGCCACCCGATCACCGGCCGCCACTTCGAGTGCTACTCCGAGGACCCGGAGCTGACCGCGCAGGTCGCCGTGGCCTACATCGAGGGCGTGCAGTCGGCCGGCGTGGGCGCCTGCATCAAGCACTACGTGGCCAACGACCAGGAGCACGAGCGCTTCACCATCAGCGCCGACGTCGACGAGCGCACGCTGCGGGAGCTGTACCTGCGCCCGTTCGAGGACGCCGTGGCCAAGGCCGGCGTCTGGGGTGTGATGGGCGCCTACAACTTCGTCAACGGCGTGCAGGCCTGCGCCGACCCGATCCTGCTCAAGGAGGTCCTGAAGCAGGAGTGGGGCTTCGCCGGCCTGGTGGTGTCGGACTGGACCGCGCTCAAGGAGGGTGTCGGTCCCGGCCGCAACGGGCTGGACCTGGAGATGCCGGGCCCCGGCGCCTACTTCGGCGACGGCCAGCTGGCCGACCTGGTGCGGGCCGGCGACATCCCCGACTCCGAGGTCGACGACAAGGCCCGCCGCATCCTGCGCTTCCTGGACTGGTGCGGGGCGCTCGACGGCACGGAGAGCAGCGAGGCCGAGCTGGACACGCCCGAGCAGCGGTCGGTGGCCCGCCGGACGGCCGCGGCGTCGATGGTCCTGCTGAGGAACGACGGCATCCTGCCCCTCGACCGGTCGTCCCTCACGACCGTCGCCGTCGTCGGCCCCAACGCCGAGGACACCGCCGCGCTCGGGGGCGGCAGTGCAACGGTCACGCCCTACTACACGGTGTCGATCCTCGACGGCCTGCGGGAGGCGCTGGGCGACGGGGTCGACGTCGTCCACGAGCCGGGCTGCTCGATCCGGCGCGCCGTGCCCACGATTCCCCGGGAGCAGCTGGTCGAGGGGACCTTCACGATCGACGTCGTCGCCGGAGGCGAGGTCGTCGCCACCCAGACCGGCCAAGGCGCCCAGGGCCTGCTGGGCGCCGGCGACTGGGCGGGCGCGCAGCCACCTCTGGTGCTGCGCGGGCGCGCCACCTGGCTGCCCCCGGAGACCGGGACGTGGCGCATCAGCGGCGGTGGCCTCCACCGGCAGCGGCTGTGGGTCGACGCCGATCCCGAGGCCGGCGACCCGCCGGACACCGACAACCACCTGCCCGGCGCCATCAGCGCGGGCCTCGGGAACCACGCCGGTCTGGTCGAGCGGCACCTCGAAGCGGGCCAGCCCGTCGCCCTCACGTTCGAGTACGGCGTCGAGGTCCAGCTGCCGCTGGCGCTCTACAACATCGGCGCCGGCCTCCTCGGCGACGATCCCGAGGCCGCCGTCGAAGCCGGCCTCCAGGCCGCAGTCGACGCCGCCAGGGACGCCGACATCGCCGTGGTGGTCGTCGGGTCCAACGACGAGTGGGAGAGCGAGGGCGGGGACCGGGCCGACATGGTCCTCCCCGGTGACCAGGACGAGCTCGTGCGCCGGGTGGCCGAGGCCAACCCCCGGACGGTGGTCGTGCACAACTCGGGATCGCCCATGACCATGCCGTGGGTCGACGACGTGGCCGCGGTCGTCCAGGCCTGGTACCCGGGGCAGGAGGGCGGCAACGCGGTCGCCGACGTGCTGATCGGCGACGTCGATCCGTCGGGCCGCATGCCGACGACGTGGCCCAAGCGGCTGGAGGACACGCCCGCCTACAGCTGGTACCCCGGCGAGGACGGCCACGTGAAGTACGGCGAGGGCACGCTGCTGGGTCACCGCTGGTACCTCGAGCAGGAGATCGAGCCGCAGTGGTGGTTCGGCCACGGGCTCAGCTACACGACCTTCGCCTGGGGCGAGACCACGGCGACGGCCTCGGCGGCCACCGTGGTCGTCACCAACACCGGTGACCGCCCCGGCACCGAGGTGGTCCAGGCCTACGTCGACCGCCCCGACGGCCGGGTCTTCGCCGGCTTCGCCAAGGTGGCGTTGGGTCCCGGCGAGTCGACCGTGGCCACGATCGCCCTGTCGCCGGCCGCGTTCCGGCGCTGGGACCTCGCCACCGCCGGCTGGGTCGTCGACCCCGGGCCCCACCCGGTGCTGCTCGGCCGCTCCGCCGCCGACGTCGTGGCCGTCGACGACGTGGTGGTGGGCTAGACAGTCGGCCCATGTCGACCGAAGACACCAAGGCCGTCCTCGACCACCACCAGGAGATGCTCGACGCGGGCGACGTCGACGGGCTCATGTCCGACTACACCGAGGACTCGGTGTTCATCACCAACCTCGGTGGCGCCGTGAAGGGCCTCGAGGGCATCCGGGCCGTGTTCGCCGCCACCGCCGGGGGCATGCCCGGCTTCGAGCTGCTGGGCGAGGTGGTCGAAGGCGACGTCGCCTACATCTGGTGGACGTCCGAGGGCATCCCCTTCGGCACCGACACCTTCGTGGTCCGCGACGGCAAGATCGCCACGCAGACCGTCGCGCTCCAGCTCGGCTGAGCCGAAGGCTCAGCTCGCGGACGCCACGGGAACCAATCGGCCCCTTCGTTCGTCTCACCACGGTCACACGGCCGAACGCGCCCGAGGGGAACCGCAGTGGACAACGGTGTCGCAGATCCATCGTCGGGACGTCGCGGGCGCCTAGGGTCCCGCCGCATGCGGCGGGGGACCTTGGCGGGGATGCTGGCGGTGGCGGTGCTCTGGCCCGCCCTGGCTGCGGCGCAGGAGCCGCCGCCCGACACCACGGTCCCGCCGGCCACGACGGTCCCGACCACGGTGCCCGAGGAGCCGCCGGCCACGACCGTGCCCGAGCCGGCTCCCGAGGCCGAGCCGCCGGTCACGACCGTGCCCGAGCCCGCGCCCGAGGCGCCGGACGAGGGGTCGAGCGGGGCCCGGACGCTGACCGTCACCCCCCGACAGGGCCTCGTCGAGGGCCAAGAGGTGGACGTACGGGGTCAGGGCTGGCGCCAGCGCACCTACATGGTCGCCGCGCAGTGCCGGGGAGGGATCAGCGGCGAGTCGGGCTGCGGCCGCTTCGTCGAGGTCCGGACCGACGCCCGCGGGAACTTCCGGTTCGACGTCGAGGTCCAGGTGATCCTGGAGACTCCGTCGGGCACGTACGACTGCCGGGTCGCCCCCTGTGTCATCCGTGCTCAGGAACCGCGCTCGGAGGGTGGCTCCCGGTCGGTCCGACTGCTCTTCGACCCGGCGGGACCCGACCCGGTGCGTCGCGAGGCCGCGATCTCGCCGGCCGGCAACTTGATCGACGGCCAGGTCGTCACCGTCACCGGCGAGGACTTCGGGGTCGCTCGCCCCTACGGCGGGTACGCCGAGCTCGTCGAGTGCCGCCTGCCCGTCACCGACCGGGACGACTGCGACGAATCCACCGAGGACTACACCGGCATCGGGTCCGACGGCTACCTCGCGACCACCTACCGGCTCGAGGGCCTCCTGCGCATCGACGGCGCCGACGTGGACTGCCGCACCAGCGACTGCGCCCTCCTCGTGGTCGCCGACGGTGGCGGCCTGGCCCGCGGCGCCCTGGTCCCGCTGGACTTCGACCCGGACGCGCCGTTGGGGCCGCCACCCACCCTGAACGTCACCCCGTCATCGGGCCTGCGCGACGGCCAGATCGTGAACCTCGACGGGGAGGGCCTCCGGCCGGACCGCTTCCTGATCATCGCCCACTGTCGGTGGGGAGCGACCGAGCTCGACGCGTGCTCCACCGAGAGCTTCGCCTTCGCCAAGGTCCGGGCGGACGGCACCTTCCACACGCAGATCGGTGTGCTGGCGGTGTTCGAGGCCAACCGCCAGCGCAACAGCCGGGTCAACTGCCGGGTGACCGCCTGCGCGCTGACCGCCTTCGAGGAGGGGCCGTACGGCTTCGGGTACTCCCGCCTCCAGGAGGGGTACTTCGGCTTCGAGCTCGACCGGGTCGTCCGCACCCGGCTGCGGTTCCGGCCGAACGCGCCACTGCTCGAGCCCTCGATCGACACCGCCGACCTCTCCCGCCTCCTCGCCGGCGAGCGGTGGCGCATCTGGGGCACGGGAGGACGCCCCGAGGGCACGGTCGTCCTCGTCCAGTGTGGAGCCAACGCCCACAGCTTCGACGGCTGCGCGCTGGGCACCCGGCAGCACATCCACTCGCACTTCGAGCCCCGGGACCGGGTCGGGGTCAACTGGGAGGGCCGGTACCGGTTCCGGCGCCACCTCCACCTCGCCGACGGGCGCCAGATCGACTGCGCGGCGGTGCCGTGCGCGCTGGTCGCCTACGAACAGGGCACGGACCTGGATCGCTCCGACCGGATCGCCACCGGGTTCCTCCCGGGATGACGCCCGAACAGAGCTGACGCCGAGGGAACCATTTGGGCCCTTCGTTCGTCTCACACCTCGCTCGACCGAGAAGGGGGCCAGCAGTGGACAACGGTGTCGCACGTCGGGGAGTGGTGGCGGGGATCCTGCTGATGGCTCTGCTGTGGCCGGCGGTGGGCAACGCACAGGAGGTGCCCACCGACACGACGGTTCCTGCCGAGCCGCCGCCCACGGTGCCCGCGGTGCCCGACGTGCCCGAGGACGAGCCCTCGAGCACGACCGTGCCGGCGCCCCCCGTGGAGCCCGCCGCGGAGCCGGTCATCGAGCTCGACACCACCACCGCGCCCGCCGCCGAGGGCGGGCCGCGGACGTTGACCGTCCTGCCGCGGCGCAACCTGGTCGACCGCCAACTCGTGACCATCCGCGGCAAGGGCTGGAACCCGCACAGCAGCGCGCAGGGATTCGCCCAGTGCATCTCCGGCACCAGCGACACCAGCGGCTGCGGCCGGGTGGAGTTCGTGCGCAACGACGCCGCCGGCAACTTCCGCGCCCGCTACCGGGTCGACGTCATCCTGGAGACCAACGAAGGGACCTTCGACTGCCGGGTCGAGGTCTGCGTGATCGGGTCGAACGACACGCCGGTGGCGAGTGGCGCCCGCTTCGTGCGGCTCCACTTCGACCCCGCCGGGCCCGACCCCGTGCGCCGGACCGTCACCGTCGACCCCACCACGGACCTGGTCGACGGCCAAGAGGTCACGGTGACCGGCGACGGCTTCGGGACCCGGCGGTACGACCGGTACGTGGAGATCTTCCAGTGCCGCCTGCCGGCGGCCGGCTACGACGACTGCGACCCTGGGACCTACGAGTTCGACCAGGCCGATCAGGACGGCCACCTGGACAGCAAGGCGCACCTCGAGGCCCTACTCCGCTTCCCTGACGGCACCACGCTCGACTGCCGCACCGGCGGGTGCGCCCTCCTCGTGCGCCGGTACGACGAATCCTTCGCCCGTGGCGCGCTGGTGCCACTCGGCTACGACCCCTCCGCGCCGCTCGGACCGCCGCCGTCGGTCAGCATCGACCCGTCCGCCGACCTCGTCGACGGCCAGATCGTCGACGTGACGGGGGCCGACTGGCGTCCCAACTCCTACGGGTACCTGGCGCAGTGCCGATCCCGGGCGACCAGCTACGAGCAGTGCTCGTTCGACACCCTCTCCTTCGTCGACATCGAGGACAGCGGCGGCTTCGAGACCCAGGTCGGCGTCAACGCAGTGTTCCGGCAGGCGGGGAACGGGGCCCGGGTCAACTGCAGGGTGGCCGCCTGCTCCCTGTTCGTCGTCCTCGAGAGCCAGTACGAGAACCTGACCGGCGCGGCGCGCGCTCGACTGCGGTTCGACCCGGACGCACCCTTGCTCGAGCCGACGATCGGCACGCCGGACCTGACCGGCCTCCACGCCGGTGACCAGGTGCGGATCCATGGCAGCGCCGGCCGTCCCGAGGGCACCGTCGTCCTCATCCAGTGCGTCGCCAACGCCACGCACCTCGGCGGCTGCGCCGCCGCGACGCGGCAGAGCACCCACTCGCACTTCGAGCCGCGCGGTCGCGTCGGTGTCTCGTGGGAGACCCGCTTCCGGTTCCGCAGGTACCTGCACCTCTCGGACGGCCGACAGGTCAACTGCGCCCACACGCCGTGCGCGCTGGTCGCCATGGACCTCGGCGCCGACCTGGACCGCTCGGACCGGATCGCCACGGGCTTCGTGCCGGGCTGACCCGTCGGCCCCGCCCTCCGGGGGCGGCCAAGATGGGTGCATGCTCTCGAAGCTCGACGACTATCCGGTCCACCAGACGGTCCTGCCCCTGGCCACACCGGACACCACCGACCGCCACAGCTACGACCGGTACTGGTTCAACGGGTACGACCGCGAGGGTGACTTCTACTTCGGCATCGCCATGTGCCGGTATCCGAACCTGGGGATCCTCGACTGCGGGTTCTCGATCGTGCGGGGCGGCGAGCAGCACGCGTTCCACGGCTCCCGACGCATGCCCCAGGAGCCGACCGACCTGACGGTGGGGCCCTTCGACCTCCAGATCCTCGAGCCGATGGGCCGCACCCGGCTGGTGCTCGACGACAACGAGACCGGCATCGCCGCCGACCTCACGTTCACGCCGCGCACGGCGGCGGTGGAGGAGGGGCGCCAGACGCTGGTCCGCGAGGCCCGCGTCGTCCTCGACTCCACCCGCTTCGCCCAGTGGGGGCACTGGGACGGGTCGATCACCTACGGCGGCCAGGACCTGGCGGTGAACGGGGCGACCACCCCGGGCACCAAGGACCGGTCCTGGGGGGTCCGCCCCGTCGGCGACCCCGCCCCGCCGGGGGCCCCGCCGCTGGCGTTCACCGGAATCTTCTTCCTCTGGGCGCCGATCCACTGGGACGACCGCTGCACGCACTTCCTCGTCTTCGAGGAGCCCGACGGCCGCCAGTGGCACACCGACGCCATGGTCGTGCCGGTGCACGACGGCGCCACGCCCCCGGTCGTCGACCCCGACGTGCGCATCCTGGCCGGCGCCACCCACGAGCTGGTCTACGAGCCCGGCACCCGGCGCATGCGCGAGGCCCGCATCGGCCTGGTCGAGCACGACGGCTCGACCATCGACATCGACCTCGAGCCGCTCATCTGCTTCCGCATGAAGGGCATCGGCTACACGCACCCGTACTGGGGCCACGGCATGTGGAAGGGCGAGCTGGCCATCGACGGCGAGTCCTGGCGGGAGGAGGACCTCGACCCCATGGCCTTCGACAACCAGCACATCCAGCAGGTGGTGCGGGCCCGCAGTGGCGACCAGGTCGGGGTCGGCGTGCTCGAGCAGCTGGCCTTCGGCCCGCACCACCGCTACGGCTTCACCGAGCTGCTCGACCCGGCGGGCTGACCATGATCGTTCTGGGACCAGCCCGCGGTCGCCGGTGACCGGATCCAGTACCCAGAATGGTGTGAACCGCCGTTCACTAGGCTGAACTGGGCATGGGCCGCTTCCCCTTCCCGATGCCGTTCGGGTGGTTCAAGGTGGCCGAGCCCGACGAGGTGCCCGACGGCGAGGTCGTCACGAAGCGGTACTTCGGCACCGAGCTGGTCCTGTGGCGGGACGGGGAGGGAACCCTGCACGGCCACGAGGCCTACTGCCCGCACCTCGGCGCCCACCTCGGCGACGGGGCCGTCGAGGACGGCTGCCTGCGCTGCCCCTTCCACGGCTGGCGGTGGGCCGGCGACGGCCACAACGTGGCCATCCCGTACGCCGACCGTCCCAACCCCAAGGCTCGGCTGCGGGCCTTCCCGGTGCACGAGGCCAATGGGCTCGTCTTCGCCTGGTACCACCCCGACCCGGCGCAGACCCCGCTGTACGAGGTGTTCGACGTCGAGGAGACCGACGACCCGGCCTACGCCCTCCACTCGACCCACACCTACGAGGTGGCCAGTTGCCTGCAGGAGATGGCCGAGAACGGCTACGACGCCGGCCACTTCGAGGCGGTGCACTCCCATCCCCAGGCCGGGGTCATCGAGGAGGTCAGCCTGAACGGGTTCGAGCGGGTCATGCGCTCACGCCAGGAGTTCCCGTCCAAGTCGGGTGAGCCTCGGCCGGGCCGCATCGACGTCTTCGGCCGCGGCCCGGGCTTCGCGGTCACCCGCTACCAGGGCCCGATCACCGCCGCCCTCCTCGGGGCGTCGACGCCCATCGACGACGAGCACGTCCAGCTCTGGTTCCACTTCTACCTGAAGGACCCCGACGACGAGCGGGCCGCCCGGGTGGCGGAGGCCTTCGTCTCCTCGGTCAGCCGCGAGGTCACCCAGGACATCCCCATCTGGGAGCGCAAGCGCTACGTCCCCCGCCCGCAGCTGGCGCCCGGCGAGGCGCCCATCCTGGAGTTCCGCCGCTGGTTCAGCCAGTTCTACGCCGACGAGCTGGCGTAGCGCTCGGCGGGGGGCTCACCCGAGTCCGTGGGGCCATACGTCCAGTCCGGCTGCTTGGCCCACTGGGCCTCGTCGAGGGTGGCCACCCCGTCGTCCAGGTCCACGATGGGAGCGATGAGGTAGGCGTCGGCCGCCTCCCGGGATCCGTCGAGGTGGCCCCGCACGACGTCGGGGCAGTGCTGCAGGATCGAGCCGGCCACCTGCTGGGTCTGCTCCGCCAGGTAGCAGCGGGCCCCGTCGGTCACCGTGAGCAGGCAGTCCTCCAGGTGGGCCAGGTCCCGCTCGGTGGCGTCCGAGCGCCGGATCTGGGCCAGCAGGACCTCGGACTGCAGGCCGTCCTGCTTGCACGGGCGGCACTGGCCACAGGACTCGACCGAGAGGAAGCGGGTCACCCCGTGGGCGACGGCGACGAGGTCGACGCTGTCGTCGAAGACCAGGAAGCCGGTGGCGCCGAGTCCGGAGCCGGCGGCCCGGAACTCGTCGTAGCCGAGGACGGTGTCGAACGCCGACGCGGGCAGGACCGGGTTGGCCACACCGGACATCGCCGCCACCAGCGTCCGGCCCTTCTGGGCGCCGCCACCGACACGGTCGATGACGTCGTCCAGGGAGGTGCCCATCGGCACCTCGGCCACCCCGTGACGGCGGGTGTGGCCGGTGATCGTGACCACGGCGGTCCCCGGTGAGGTCTCGGTGCCCTCGGCGCGGAACCAGTCCACGCCCTCGGCCAGGATCCCGGGCACGTTGGCCAGGGTCTCCACGTTGTTGGCCAGCGCCGGTGGCCCCTCCCCGCCACCCGGGGCGGCGAGGTCGTCGGCGTCGGTGTCGCCCCGACGGTACGGCGGGGCGATCCGGGGGAACGGCGGCCGGCCGGCCACCACCTCGAGCAGGGCGGTCTCCTCGCCGAACAGGTAGTGCGACGGGCCCCGCACCAGGTCGATCTCGACGTCGGCCGCCCACCCGGCGGCGTGGATGGCGCCGATGGCGGCCTGCAGCCGGGCGATCTCCCGGGTGAACGAGGACTTGGTGGCGACGACGACCCGGGGGGCGTCCACCGCCCGTGCCGCGATCAGCGCACCCTCGAGGACCCGGAAGGGGTTGGCCCGCAGGATCGCCCGGTCCTTGAACGACCCGGGCTCGCCCTCGGCGGCGTTGACCACCACGGTGGTCGGCACGTCGCTCTCGTAGAGGGCGACGGTCTCCCACTTCGTGCCCGTCGGGAACCCGGCCCCGCCCCGCCCCCGGAGGCCGGAGGCGGCGACCAGGTCGATGATGTCCGGCGACGCCAGGTTCCGGGCCGTCTCCAGCCCCTTGCCACCGCCGGCAGCCACGTAGGCGTCGAGGTCGGCAATCGGTTCCGCGTCGAGGACTCGCATGCCGCGTTCTTACCCGTACGGGTGGGGTCGTGCCCGGTCGGTGGTGTGTCCCCGACCAAACTTCGTCAGCTGGTCACCTCAGCGTGACCGATTGACGTTCGGCAGAGCACCCGGAGAGGATCACTGTGCGTGGTCAAGTCTGACGCTGCGTGACGTGGGTAGGTCGACGCCATGTCCATCGGAGCCAGCATCTTCCTCATCGCCGTCGGCGCCATCCTGCGGTTCGCCGTGGCCGACACCCTCGAGGGGGTCGCCCTCGGCACCATCGGTGTGATCCTCATGGTCGCCGGGGCCATCGGCCTCGTGGCCACCCTGCTCCTCGCCGCCACCCGGCGGGACCGCCGGGTCGTGCGGGAGTACGAGACCTCCGCCTACTGACGGCGGCGGGCGTGCGCGTCCAGCGCGTGCGCCACGCAGGCACTGAGGCGCCGGGCCGTCGGCACGTGGAGGAACTCGTTCGGGCCGTGGGCGTTCGACCCCGGGCCCAGGACGCCGGTCACCACGAACTGCGCCTCGGGGAACCGCTCGCCCAGCATGTTGATGAACGGGATGGCGCCGCCCACGCCCGTGTAGAGGGCCGGCGCGCCGAACGTGGCCGTGGATGACGTCGCCAACGCGTCGGCCAGCCAGGGTGCCGTCGGGCGGGCCGCCCAGCCGGTGGCGGCCTCGTCGCCGCCCAGGTCGATGGTGGCCCCGTAGGGCGGGTCGGTCGTCAGGGCGGCGCGAAGGGCGTCGGCCGCGACGTGGGCGTCCGCGGTTGGCGGGAGCCGGAACGACAGCTTGACCGAGGTCTGCGCCCGCAGGACGTTGCCGGCGTCGTCCAGCGGCGGGGCGCCCTCGATGCCGACCACCGCCATCGTCGGCTGCCACGTCGACGCCAGCAGCAGCTCGACGGGGTCGTCGCCCTCGGGCTGCGTGCCGTCGGCGAACGGCAGGCCCGCCAGCGGGTCGAGCCCGGCGGCCACCGCCGCCTCGGCCTCGCGGCGACGCTCCTCGGGGATGTCGACGTGCAGCTCGGGGAGGAGGAGGTCGCCCGTCTCGCTGTCCTCGACCCGGTCCAGCAGCTGCCGCAGGACCCGGAAGCTCGACGGGACGATGCCGCCGGCAACGCCCGAGTGGACGCCCTCCTCGAGCACCTGCACCCGTACGTCCAGGCCGACCAGGCCGCGCAGCGAGGTCGTCACCCACATCGTGTCGTAGTCGCCGGCGAAGCTGTCCAGGCACACGACGAGGTCGACGTCGCCCAGCCGGTCTCCGAGGGCCTCGACGTGAGCGGGCAGGTCCGGGCTGCCGCTCTCCTCGCTGGCCTCGATCAGCACCAGGCACCGGGCGTGGCTGCCGCCCGCCTCCCGCAGTGCCTCCAGGGCGCTCAGGGCGGCGAACGCGCTGTAGCCGTCGTCGGCCCCGCCCCGCCCGTACAGCCGGTCGCCCTCCAGCACCGGCGTCCACGGCCCCAGGCCGTCCCGCCAGCCGGTCAGCTCCGGCTGCTTGTCGAGGTGCCCGTAGAGCAGGACGGTCTCGTCCGGGTCGCCGTCACCGTGGGCGGGCACGTCGACCAGCACGACCGGCGTCCGCCCCGGCAGCTCGTGGACCTCGACGGTGCCCACGTCCCGGCTGCGGCACCACGAGGCGACCAGCTCCACCGCCTCCGCCACGTGCCCGTGCTCGGCCCACTGGGCGTCGTACGCGGGCGACTTGGCCGGGATCCGGATGTAGTCGATCAGCGTGGGGAGGGCGCTCTGCTCCCAGATGCGATCGACGGTGACGACGGCGGTCTCGAGGTCCACGACCGCCAGTCAAGCAACTCAGCCGCCGGTGGTGCTCCAGTGCCAGGACTCGGACGGCAGGTTGTAGAGGCCGTAGCTGGCGGCGTTGCCCGAGAGCCAGTTGTAGACCGAGGTGCCGTAGGAGCAGTTGTCGAAGTCGATGGCCAGGCCCTGCTCGTGCATCGAGGTCCCCGGGATGGCCGTGGGGGGCGAGCACGACGACGACGGCGCCTGGTAGATGGCGTAGTAGCTGCTGCCGCAGTGGGCCTCGCGGAGGGCGATCTGCTCGTCGGAGCTCCGGTAGCCGCCGCCGCTGAGATAGACGCCGTCGGCGGCAGCGGCGGCGATCATGTCCCGGACCTGGTTGACGATCGAGACGTTGACGACGATGCCGTTGCCCGCGTCCTGCACCGACACGTTGCCGCCCGAGTAGACGGGACCGACGGGGCCGAGGTTGATGCCCTGGATGAAGGCGGCGAACTGGCGGGTCTCCTCCTCGATCTGGTCGGACAGCTCCTGGTCCCGGTCAGCCAGCGCGGCGGCCTCGCCGGCGGCCTGGTTGATGCGGGCCTCGACCTGTTGGGCGAGCTCGCGCTGCTGGTCCTGGGCGGCCCGCAGCTCGCGGACCTGCTCGTCGAGGGTGCCCCGCAGGAGCTCGGCCCGCTGGGCGGCCTCCTCGGCGGCCACCCGCTGCGCGGTGAGGTCGTCCTGGGCGGCCCGCAGCTGGTCGATGACGTCGCGCTGCTGGTTGTTCTGCGTCCCCAGCAGGGCTTCGGCCATCGTCGTGTCGTTGATGTCGGCCGTGTCGTAGACGGTGGCCAGGTCGCTCTCCGGCGGGCGGATGTAGGCGCTGACGGCCACCTCGGCGACCTCGTCCTCGAGCTGTTCGATCTCGTCCTCGAGGCGGGCCTCCTCGGCCCGGGCCACGAGGGCCTCCTCATGCGCCGTGCGTGCGGCCCGGCGGGCGTCGTTCAGCTGGGCCCGCTTGCTCTGCACGTTGGCGGTCAACGCCTCCAGCGCCTCGCCCACCTCCTGGGCGTCGGCCTCCAGCCCGTCGAGCTCAGCCGCGATTGCCGCGGCCTGCTCGCGGACCTCGTCGCGCTCGGCGCGGGTTCGTCGGCCTCCTCGGCCCGGCTCAGCGCGGGGACGGCGACCAACGTCGCGAGGCACACCAGAGCCAACAGGGCACGGCGCATCGGGCGGCGGCGGAGCGAGGACAACGGGCAGGTCTCCAGGTCAGGCTGTAACAGAACCGTAATAGGAAAGCCTCGGACGCTCTCCGTGTCAACCTCGGCGCACAGGGCGACGACTTGAGTGGACCGTGGCACGTGTGACAGGTGTGGTCAGTGAGTCCACCTCACAACACCCTCCGTGGTCAAGGCGGGAGGCTGGAGTTGGGAGGGCTGACACCCACCGGTCGTCGGATTGCGGCGCAGTGTCAACGGTGCAGCGTCGCCCGAGGTTCCCCGACGATGGAGGCCGCGCGCCCGAAGGTGCTCGACGGGGTGCTGACGGGATTCTGTCTGCGGAGGGGTCGTCCACTACCGTCTTCGGCGCTGTGGGCCAGGAGGGACCCGGCCCATCCCCGAAAGGACCTCGTCGAAGATGTCTGCCCTTTTGGCCGCTGAAGGCGGCTACCAATCCTTCGAGCTGGCGGGGGGTGAGTGGTTCTGGCTGATCTTCTCGGTTGCCACCGCCCTCGTCGCCATCGCGGTCGGCTTCTACCTGGTGCGCGCCGTGAACGCCGCCGACCAGGGCACCCCGAAGATGATCGAGATCGCGACCGCCATCCAGGAGGGGGCGATGGCGTACCTGCGGCGGCAGTTCAGGACCATCGCGGTCATCGTCGTGCCGCTCGCGATCATCGTGTTCATCACCTCGACCGAGGTGGTGAAGCCCGACGGCGGTCGTCGCCCTGAGCTTCTTCGAGTCCGGGCTGTTCCGCACGCTGGCCTTCCTGGCCGGCTGCTTCCTGTCCGGCCTCACCGGCTTCATCGGCATGAGCCTCGCCGTGCGCGGCAACGTGCGCACCGCGGCGGCGGCCCGCTCCGGCTCGATGCCCGCGGCGCTCCAGGTGGCCTTCCGCACCGGTGGTGTGGCCGGGATGTTCACCGTCGGCCTCGGTCTGCTCGGGGCCACGCTGATCATCATCGTCTTCCAGAACACGAGCTCGGCGATCCTCGTCGGCTTCGGGTTCGGCGGCTCGCTGCTCGCCCTGTTCCTCCGCGTCGGCGGCGGCATCTTCACCAAGGCCGCTGACGTGGGCGCCGACCTCGTCGGCAAGGTCGAGGCGGGCATCCCCGAGGACGACCCCCGCAACCCGGCGACGATCGCCGACAACGTGGGCGACAACGTCGGCGACTGCGCCGGCATGGCCTCGGACCTCTTCGAGTCCTACGAGGTGACCCTGGTCGCCTCGATCATCCTCGGCGTGGCCGCCTTCGAGTCGATCGGCGCCAACCCCGCCCTCGGCCTGATCTTCCCCGTGGCCGCCCGGGCCATCGGCGTGCTCGCCTCGATCGCCGGCGTCTTCGCCGTGCGGGCGACCGAGAAGGACAAGTCGGCCATGGCCCCCATCAACCGGGGCTTCCTCGTCGGCCACGTTGCTGTCCGTCGTCGGAACGTTCCTGCGTGGCGATGATCTACGTGGGCAACGACATCGGTGACGAGAGCCTCGACACCTACGTGAGCAACGCCGGTTGGCGCATGTTCGGCGCCGTGGTCATCGGCCTCGTCCTGGCCCAGGTCGTCAGCCGCCTGACCGAGTACTTCACCTCGACCGAGACCAAGCCCGTGCGGGAGATCGCCGAGGCGGCCCGTACGGGTCCCGCCACCACGGTCCTCTCCGGCATCAGCTCCGGCCTCGAGTCGTCGGTGTGGGCCATCGTGGCCATCGCCGTCGCCCTCGGCTGCGCCATCGGTCTCGGCGACGGGAACATCCAGTTCATCTTCTACCTGGTCGCCCTGGCCGGCATGGGCATGCTGGCCACCACCGGCGTGGTGGTGTCCGAGGACACCTTCGGGCCGGTGGCCGACAACGCCGCCGGCATCGCCGAGATGTCCGGTGAGTTCGAAGGCGAGGCGGAGCGGATCATGGTCAGCCTCGACGCCGTCGGGAACACGACCAAGGCCGTGACCAAGGGCTTCGCCATCGGCTCGGCGGTCATCGCCGCCGTCGCCCTCTTCGCCTCGTTCATCGAGACGATCGCCGACGAAGACGACTCGTTGCGTCGGGTGGTCGACGAGGTGGAGGCGGCCGGCGGCACCGTCTTCGACGCCATCCCGATCAACGTGGCCGACCCGAAGACCTTCATCGGCCTCCTCATCGGCGGCTCGATCGCCTTCATGTTCAGCTCGCTGGCCATCCGGGCCGTCGGCCGCACCGCCGCCGTCGTGGTCCAGGAGGTCCGCCGCCAGTTCGCCGACGGCAAGATCATGAGCGGCGAGAAGCGTCCCGACTACGGCCCGGTCATCGACATCTGCACCACCGCCTCCCTGCGGGAGCTGGCCACGCCGGCCCTGCTGGCGGTGCTGACACCGGTGATCATCGGCTTCGGGATCAACTTCTACGCCCTGGGCGCCTTCCTGGCGGCCGTCATCCTCACCGGCCAGCTCATGGCCAACTACCAGAACAACGCCGGTGGGGCCTGGGACAACGCCAAGAAGTACATCGAGGACGGAGCCGAGGGTGGCAAGGGCTCGGAGGCCCACAAGGCCGCCGTCATCGGTGACACCGTCGGTGACCCGTTCAAGGACACCGCCGGCCCGGCCCTGAACCCGCTGATCAAGGTGATGAACCTGGTCTCGCTGCTGCTGCTGCCGGCCATCATCAACACCCAGGACGACGACGTCGTCCGCTTCCTCGTGGCGGGCGTCTCCCTGGTGGTCCTGCTCGGCGCCATCGCGTTCTCCAAGCGAGGCGGCGAGGCCATGGACGCCGAGATCGACCTCACCACCCCCTCGATCGAGGCCTGACCTTCCCGTTCTGGCGCCCGATTCGGTCGCTCTGGCGACCAGATCGGGCGCCAGTTCGCGTTCAGGGGCGGGTGAACACGGGGTTGGCGACGGTGGTGGGGGCGACGGCGTCGATCGTCTGCACCTCCCACGCCGTACCGAGGGGGCCACTGCCGGGGTGGGGGCCGATCGGGTGGCGGACGGTGACGTCCTCGCGGGTGAGGTCCTCGACGTGGACGACCTCGCCGTCGCGCAGCAGCCGGAGCTCCTGGCCCTGGCCGCCCCGCACGATGACCTCCAGCTCGGCCTCGCCGACGACGGTGTCGCCCATCATCGCCTCGCCGGCCCGGACCTCCAGCTCGGGGCTGGCCAGCGCCCCGTGGGTGCGGACGTAGGCGTGCCCGGCGCGCAGGGCGTCGACGACGCCGGCCCGGGAGAGCTCGGTGCACCACAGGGCGGTGGCCGACGAGCCGTAGTCCGGTCCCAGCTTGTCGTCCGATCCGCAGACGGCCGTCAGGCGGTGGCCGGCGGCCAGTAGGTCCCTCCAGCGCTGCAGGGCGGTCTCCACGAACGGGTTGGGGTAGTCGGGTGGCTCGCCCAGCAGGACGGGGCCGGTGACCACCTCGATGCTGGTCACCAGATCCCAGTCGATGCGGTCGTCCAGCGTGAACTCACAGCCGCGGCAGTGGCTGCCGAAGATCGACTCGGGATAGGTGGTCGGGTGGGCGATCTGGAACAGGGCGCCCCGCTCGACGGCCTCCCGCTGGATGGCGCCGAGGTCGACGTCCTCGAAGCCGTGGCGGTACTCGACCAGGCCCCGGGTCTCGCCCTGCACGACGGCGTGGCCGAAGTAGGTGATGACCTCGCGGCTGGGGAACACCAGCAGGTCGGGGTTGGCCCGCTGCACGGTCCCCAGCTCGTCCCAGTGCCAGGGCGTGACGTAGTCCAGGATCGGCAGGATGCGCAGGCCGGCGGCCCGTGAGCGCTCGACCACCTCGTCCCACTCCGGCGCCCGGGGGTGCGAGTGACGGCCGTGCTGGTGCAGGTCGGCGTGGTACCAGCCCGGGCCGTCGGCCACGTGGTCGGCGTCGACCGGGTCCAGGGGCGGCGCCTGCCGGCCGCTGGCGGTCGATCGGGCGGCGACCCTCACCTCGTAGGACGAGCCCTCGGCGCTGACCTCGCCGACGCCGAGCTCGACCCACCACACGCCCGGCTCGATGACGCCCGCCCGGTAGCAACGGTCGGCGGCGCCCTCTTCGATCCACACCGGGTCCTCGCCCTGGTGGGCCCGGGCGGCGCGGCTTCCCGACCAGCCCCGGAAGCCCTCAGCGGCGCGGTAGCCGGCGGTGTCCCACAGCCCGAGGTCCAGCACCGTGTCGTGCTCCGGCCACCAGCGGTACCCGACCTCCAGCCGCCGGGTCCCCTCGGGGACGACGACCGGCAGCAACCGGTAGGTCTTGTGCTCCTCGGGCGCGAACGTGCCCGCCAGCACCGTCGGCGCCCCGTCGAGGACGAGGACCGAGGCGTCGGCGGGCACGGTTGCGCAGCGTACGACTCCCGTTCTGGGTACTGGATCCGGCGGTGGGTGACCGTGGGCTGGTCCCAGAACGGTGGGTCTTGCGTTCTGGGTACTGGATCCGGCGGTGGGTGACCGTGGGCTGGTCCCAGAACGGTCGGGGTCAGGCGGCGAAGAGGTGGGCGGGATCCTCCTCGTTCACCAGGCCCAGTCGGCCCCCACCGGTGGCGGCCGGGTCGTACTGCTCGAAGCCGAGCAGCTTGCGCACCGGCCGCGCCAGCCGCGGCACGACGTGGTCGTGGACGGCCAGCTGGTGGTTCTCGCCCGTCCGCAGCCAGCCGAGCACGTACGAGACGTGCAGGCCATGGCGGGCCGACGAGGTCCGGTTGGCACCGGCTGCGTGGACCGTCTTGCCGCTGAACAGCAGGACGGAGCCGGCGGCCATCTCGGCGGCGACGGCGGCGTCCCCGTCGTAGGCGTGCTCGTCCGACATCCGGTGGCTGCCGGGCACGACGCGGGTGGCGCCGCTCTCGGCGGTGAACGGGGTCAGCGCGAACATGGCGTTCACGACGACCTCCGGGCCCTCGGGTTCGAGGCCGTTGAAGAACGGCCACGCGCTCTGGTCCCGGTGCAGGTACTGGTCGTCCTCGTTCGGACCGACGACCATCAGCTGGCCGGAGTTGAGCGAGTACGAGCCGCACAGCGGCAGGAGTGCCTGGTCGGCCCAGGCCGTCAGCAGCGGGTGCTGGATCAGGTCGACGAACGTCGGCGACCAGTTGACCAGGCCGGTGACCCGGCGGGTGTGGGCGCCGTGGAACAGCTCCCACTCCGGATCGCCGCTGTCGCTGCCCGGCGTGCGCAGGGCCAGCGCGGGCGCCAGCTCGGACCGCAGGGCGGCGACCGTGGCCTCGTCCAACAGGCGGTGGATGACGACGGCACCGTCGGACTCCAGCGCAGCCAGCACCATCGACAGCGGTGCCGACGGGAGCAGGGTGCGCAGGGCCGGTGCGGCGGTGATGGTGGTGTGGGCGGGGTACACGATGGCCTCCTTCGGCTCGGGTTGATGACCCGAGAGTGCGGGCGGTCCCTGGCGGGGGGCTGTCGACCGGCTGTCAGGCCGTGGCGGCGGCCCGGGCGACCGCCTGCAGTGCCTCGTCGACCGCCGCCTCGTCGCTGAGGGCGCCCCCCTCGGCGAGCACCGCCACCAGCTCGTCGGAACCGAGGGACGCCTCGAGGCGGCCGCGCAGCTCGGCCAGCCTGCGAGCGTCGGCGCCGTAGGGGATGCCCGAGCGCGCGCTGCCCTCTTCCGCCCCCAGCAGGAGGGCGGCGCTGCGCTCCTCGCCGGTGGCGGCCAGCGCTTCGGCGACCAGGCGCATGGTGGTCCACAGCTGCGGCCACAGTCCCACCCGGAGCCAGTGGTGGATCAGCGCCGGGAGCTCCGTCAGCGCGGCGCGGGGGTCTCGGCGGGCGGTCAGCGACAGGTGCGACAGGCCGGCGGCGCCGGCCACCAGCCGGTTTCCGCTCAGCCTGGTCATGGCCAGCGCCTCCTCCAGCAGTCGCTCGGCGGCGTCGGGGTCGCGCTCCAGCCGGGCCTCGCCGGCGATGTACAAGCCGAAGGCGAGGGCCGACGGGTCGCCTCGCTCACGCAGGGCCTCCAGGGCGGCGTCGGCCTCCTCCACGGCTCCCTCCTGCTCGGCATAGGTCAGGGCCATGGCCACCTCGGACCGGCTGTAGGTGGAGACCAGTGCCTCGCCGGCCTGCGTGCTGAGCTCGACGGCCTTGGCGTAGTGCTCGGCCGCCTCCATCGGTTCGCCGAGGAACAGGTGGGCGTCGGCCACGGCACCGTGGACGAGGGCGAGGGCACCGGCCGGAGCATCGGCGGCGGCGGCTCGCCGACCCCGGTCGAGGGCGTCGGCCAGCGCCCCACGGAACGAGTCGCCGGCCCCGGCGATGCCGGCCACACGGGTGCCGTCGGCATCGGGGTCCGCCGCGCCCGCCGGCCAGCGGTCGTCGAGCTCCCGCGCCCAGCCATAGACCTCACTGTTGACCCGGGACAGGTTGTAGGACCACAGCGGGGCGACCAGCCGCCGGGCCCGTTTCCGGTCGCCGGCGTCCACGAGGGCGCGGAACGCCAGGCGGAGGTCGTCGAGGGCGTCGTCGACGTGCTGGAGAGCGGGGAGGGCCTCGCCCGACTGCATCGCCGCCGGCACGGACGCCGTCAGCTCGATCGCCCATTCGGTGTGGGCGGCCCGCCGGTCGTCCAGCTCGCCGAGCTCGGCCAACCGGCGGCGACCGAACTGGCGCACGGTGTCCAGCAGCCCGAAGCGAGAGCGCCCCTCCCGCTCCCGCCGCACCGCCAGGGAGCACTCGACCAGGCGGCGGAGGCCGGGTCGGGCGTCACCGCCGAGCACGGCGCTGACGTCGTCGACCGTGGCCGGGCCGGCGAACACCGACAGGGCCCGGAGGACCGCCTGATCCGACCGGTCCAGGTCGTCGTAGGTCCAGGCGACCAGGGCGTCGAGTGACCGGTGACGCTCGGCGCCGGTCCGGCGCCCGCCCTGCAGGGCGTCACGATCGTCCGCCAGCGCCGTCAGCAGCTCGTCCAGCGAGGCGGTCCGCAGGCGGGCGGCGGCCAGCTCGAGGCCCAGCGGGAGGTGGTCGACGAGCGCGCACAGCTCGGTAGCCCGGAGGTCCCGGGCGACGGTCACGCTGGCCGCGGCCGCCCGCTCGACCAGGAGGTCGGTGGCGGCGTCGGCGTCCAGCGGCGAGATCGCGATGACGTGTTCGCCTTCGGCGGCGAGCGCCTCGCGGCTGGTGGCCAGGATCCGCACGCTCGGGGTGCCGCCCAAGATCTGGTCGACCAGGCCGGCGGCGTCCTCCAGCACGTGCTCGCAGTTGTCGAGGACCAGCACCAGGTCGTGGGCGTGCATGGCCTCGATCAGCCGGTCCGTTGGGTCCTGGCCCGCTCGCTGGTCGACGTCGAGCTGGCCGGCGACGGCGAGCGGCAGGTCCTCGCCCGGCCCGATCCGCGTCAGGTCGACGAAGGCCGCGGCGGCCGCAGCGGTCGCCACCTCGATGGACAGGCGGGTCTTGCCGGTGCCGCCGGGGCCGATGAGGGTGACAAGGCGGGCGTCGGTCAGCGCCGCGCTCACCCGCTGCACGTCGTGGTCGCGGCCGATCAGGCGATTGCGAGGCCGGGGCACGCGGTGGAGCTGGGACGTTGCCGGCGCCGCCGGTCGGGAGGCGGCGACGGGCGCCACATCCAGCTCGTGGCGCAGGATCTGGCCCTCCAGGTCGCGCAGCTCGTCGCTGGGTTCCAGCCCCAGCTCGTCGCCGAGGGCCCGGCGCAGGTCGGCGAAGACGGCGAGGGCCTCCGCGTGGCGGCCGCCGGCGTACAGGGCGCGCATGGCCAGCGCCGCCGGCCGCTCCCGTAGGGGCGAGGCCTTGCGCAGGGCGTCGGCCGCGGTCGCCGCCGGCCCGTGCTGCCCGAGGTCGATCAGCACCTCGGCCCGGTCCTCCTCGGTCCGCACCCGGCCGTCGTCCAGCCCGGCGGCCAGGGCTTCCAGCGCGGGGTGGTCGGCGACGTCGGCGAAGGCCGCACCCCGCCACAGGGCGAGGGCCTCCTCCAGGGTGGTCAGCGCGGACGCCGGGTCGCCTGCCCGGCGGGCGTCGGCGGCGCTGGCCACGCGCTGCTCGAAGGCGGCCCGGTCGGTGTCCTCCGGGTCGAGCAGCCGGTAGCCGTTCGGCCCGGTCTCCAGCCGGCTGGGGTCGGGCAGCACCCGCCGAAGTCGGGAGACGTGGGTCTGGAGTGCACCGGCCGGATCGCTCGGCTGGTCGTCGCCCCAGAGGTCCTCGGCCAGGCGGTCGGCGGTGACGAAGGCGCCGTCGGCGGCCAGCAGGAGGGCGAGCACGAGCCGCTGGTTGGCCGAACGGAGGGGGACCGGGCCATCGGGGCCCGCCACCTCGACGGGGCCCAGGACCCGGTAGCGCATGCCTGGATACCTACCAGAGACCGATCCGACAGGCCGACGACAGTCCCGGCGGCGACGGTGCGACCCATCCACTGAGAGGAACCCACATGACCATCACCACCGAACCGACCGTCGACGCCGATGCCCAGGTCCTCGCCGAGGCGAAGGCCCTCCTGGGCGGCCAGCTCCTGACCGCGGCCACCGGCGCCTTCGAGATCGCCGCCCTCCAGATCGGCCTCGACCTGGGGCTGTTCACGGCGTTGCGCTCCTCGCCGGCGACGCCCGGTGAGCTCGCCGAGCGGGCCGACATCCACCCGCGCTACGCCCAGGAGTGGCTCGAGCAGCAGTACGCCTCCGGTATGGTGGACGTCGACGACGTCTCCGCCGACCCCCGGGACCGGCGCTTCACGCTCCCCGAGGCCCACGCCCAGGTCCTGCTGGACGGCGACGACCCGGCCTTTCTCGGGCCGATCGTCCCGCTCGTGACCAGCTTCGTCGCCGGCCGGCCTGCGGTCGCCGACGCCTTCCGCAGCGGCGGTGGCGTGTCCTATGGCGACTACGGGCAGGGCACCCGCCACGGCATCGGCGCGACCAACCGGGCCGTGTTCCTGAACCTCCTCGCCGAGTGGCTGGACCGGTCCGGCATCGCCGAGCGCCTCGCCGGCGTGGCCCACCCGGCCGTGGCCGACCTCGGCTGTGGCACGGGGTGGTCCACCATCCAGCTGGCCAAGGAGCTCCCGACGGCGAGCGTCGTCGGCGTCGACCTGGACCCGCAGTCCGTCGAGGACGCCCGGGCCAACGTCGCCACCGAGAGCCTCTCCGACCGGATCGCCATCCGGCGGGGCGACGCCGCCCACCTCGACGGCGGGCCCTTCGAGCTGGTCACGATGGTCCAGATGCTGCACGACAGCAGCGACCCGGTCGGCGTGCTGGCGGCGGCTCGTCGCGCCCTGGCGCCCGGTGGTGAGGTGCTGCTGGCCGACCAGGCGACCGCCGACGAGTTCGGCGCCGCCCGTGGCGAGCTCGTCGAGCGCTTCCAGTACGGGTGCTCGGTGCTGCACTGCCTGCCGGCGACCATGGCCGAGGATCCCGTCGAGGCCACGGGCAACGTCATCCGGCAGCCGACCATCCGCCGCTATGCCGCCGACGCCGGCTTCGCCTCCGTCGAGGAGGTGGAGGTCACGCCCGGGTTCTTCCGGGTGTACGTCCTGAAGTAGAAACCGCGGCGTGGATGCCGCAACGGTCAAGGGCCTGTTCGATCTCTCGGGTCGGGTGGCGATCGTCACCGGAGGGACCCGGGGGATCGGACGGGCCGTGGCCGAAGGCCTGGCCGGCGCCGGCGCCAAGGTCGTCGTGGCCAGCCGCAAGGCCGACGCCTGTGCCGAGACGCAGGCCGCCATCGAGGCGACTGGGCGCCGAGGCCCTCGGCGTCCCGACCCACCTCGGCGAGCTGGACGACCTCGCCGCCCTCGTCGGCGCCACCGTCGACCGCTTCGGCGGCGTCGACATCGTCGTGAACAACGCCGCCAACGCCGTGGCCCAGCCCCTCGGGATGCTCACCCCCGAGGCCTGGGACAAGAGCCTCAGCGTGAACCTCCGTGGCCCCACCTTCCTCGTCCAGGAGGCGCTGCCCCACCTGAAGGAGAGCGACCACGCCGCCGTCGTGAACGTGATCAGCGTCGGCGCCTTCCTCTTCGGCGCCTACACCTCCATGTACGCCGCCGGGAAGGGCGGGCTGCTCACCATGACCCGCTACATGGCCACCGAGTTCGCCCCCCTCGGCATCCGGGTCAACGCCTTGGCGCCGGGGTCCGTGGACACCGACATGGTCCGCAACAACACCCCCGAGGCCCAGGAGCGGATGGCCACCGCCTCGAAGATGGGGCGCATCGCAACCCCGGACGAGATGGTGGGCCCCGTCCTCTTCCTGGCCGGCGACGCCTCGTCGTACATGACCGGTCAGGTGCTCGTGGTGGACGGGGGCTTGGCGCCCTACTGAGCGCTGGGTCAGCCCAGCCGCCAGACCTGCTCGCTCCCGACCCACTCGTCGGACAGCTGGAGCCCGGCCGCAACGGCCACGCGCTGCGAGGAGGCGTGGTCGGGGTGGATGTTGGCCCGGACCTCGGCGGCGCCTCCCTGGACCAGCCAGTCGACCATGGCCGTCGCCACCTCGCTGGCGTAGCCCTTGCCCTGCCAGGGGACGCCGATCTGCCACGCCACCTCGGCGTCCGGACCTCGGACCGTGGCCTGGACGATGCCGACGGCCACGCCCTCGGCCCGCACGACCCAGTTCAGCCAGCGAGTGCCCTCGGGAGCCGGACCGGTCTGGCGCACGAACTGCTCACGCAGCATCGCCAGCGTCGGGACGGAGCCGCCGGTGAAGCGGTACATCGCCTCGTCGGCGAAGACGACGAGCAGGTCCTCGGCGTCCTCGACCGTCAGCGGATCGAGCCGCAGCCGCGCCGTCACGAGCGAACCTTGTGCTGAAGGCGACATTTCCTGTCGTCCTGGGCACAAGGTTCGCGACTTCTCAGGCCAGCTCGACCTCGACGGGCATGTGCTTGATGCCGTTGATGAAGTTGGAGCGGAGGCGGTCGACGTCGCCGGCCAGCTCGATGGAACGGGTCGAGCGGAGCAGCTCGCGGAAGATGATCTGCAGCTCGAGGCGGGCCAGGTTGGCGCCCAGGCAGTGGTGGGCGCCGCCGCCGCCGAAGGCGATGTGCTCGTTGGGGTCCCGGGTGATGTCGAAGGTCGCCGGGTCGTCGAACACCGCCTCGTCCCGGTTGGCCGACGTGTAGTACATCACCAGGGCGTCACCCTCGGCGATCGCCTGGCCGCCGACCTCGCAGTCGGCGGTGGCGGTGCGGCGGAAGTGGATGACGGGGGAGGCCCAGCGCAGGATCTCCTCGATGGCGGGGTCCAGCAGCTCGGGGTTGTCGCGCAGCTTCTGCATCTGCTCGGGGTGCTCGAGCAGCGCGTGCATCCCGTGCGATGTGGCATTCCGAGTCGTCTCGTTGCCGGCGACCGTCAGCAGCAGGCAGAACGTCTCGAACTCGTGGGGGCCGAGGGCGTCGCCCTCCACTTCGGTGATGAGCTTCGAGATGATGTCGTCCTGCGGGTTGGCTCGCCGTTCCTCGCCCAGCAGGTTGAAGTACACGTACAGCTCGGTGGCGGCGGTGAGGGCGTCGTCGGCCGACCCCACGTACTCGGGGTCCGAGTTGCCGACCAGCTTGTTGCTCCAGTCGAAGAGCTTGTGGCGGTCCTCGACGGGCACCCCCAGCAGCTCGGCGATGGCCATCAGCGGCAGCTCGGCGGCCACGTCGGTCACGAAGTCGAAGGTCCCCTGGGCCACGGCCTTGGCCAGCAGCTCGGCAGTGAGCTGGGCGTAGTGCTCCTCGAAGCGGGTCACCATCCGCGGCGTGAAGCCCCGGTTGACCAGCCGTCGCAGCCGGGTGTGGGCGGGCGGGTCGGTGTCCAACATCGTGCGGAACTGCGCCGAGGTCTCCTCGTCGGGCTCGGAGACCATCACGCCCCGCTGCTCTGACGAGAACAGGGTCGTGTCGCGGTTCACGGTCTGGACGTCGGCGTGGCGGGTGACGGCCCAGAAGTCGGCGATGACCCGCTCGCCCAGGGTGTTGCCGGGGTGCCGGAACACCGGGGCGTTGGCCCGCAGGAAGGCGAACTGGTCGTGGGGGATGCGCTCGGCCCACACGTCCTCGTCGGTGAGGTCGATGTCGTCGAGGGTCAGGCTCACGGGTGGGCTCCTAGGAGATCAGCGGGGGACCAGGGTGACATCGGCATGTTTGACGCCGAACACGAATGAGTTGGGGATGTCGACGACCGTGCCGTCCTCGGGGCGCTCGAAGCGGTCGACGCGCTCCCGCAGCTCCTCGAACATGGCCTTGATCTCCAGCCGGGCCAGCGAGGCCCCGAGGCAGAAGTGGGTCCCGAAGCCGAAGGCGATGTGGTGGTTCGGGTGGCGGGTCACGTCGAGGGCGTCGGGGTCGGTGAAGTGGTCCTCGTCCCGGTTGGCCGAGGGGTACATCAGCACGACCTGCTGGCCCTTCTGGATGACCTCACCGCCGATCTCGTAGTCCTCGTTGGCGACCCGGCACATGTTCACGATGGGCGTGACCCAGCGGATGAACTCTTCGACGGCGACGTCCATGTCGGTCCCGCCCTTGATCCGATCCCACTGCTCGGGGTGGTCAGCCAGGCCCAGGATCGTGCGGGCGATCACCGTGCGGGTCGTCTCCGCGCCCCCGTCCAGCAGCAGGAGCGAGTCGCTGATGACCTCGCCGACGCCGAAGGCTTGGTGCTTCAGGCCCCGCTGCTCGACCTCGACGTACTGGGACATCACGTCGTCGGCCGGGCACGTCTTCTTGGTCTCGTAGAGCTCGGCGCAGGCGGCGGCGAACTCCATCGCCGCGGCGATGCCGTCCTCGTCGTGGTAGCGGGGGCCGCCGCCCAGGTGGATGGTGCGCTCCGACCACTCCATGAGCTGGTGCCAGGCCTCGTCGGGGAACCCGAGCAGGAAGCCGATCATCTGCGCCGGCAGCGGGGCGGCCAGGTCGTCGACGACGTCGATGCGGCCCTTGGCCAGCGCCCCGTCGACCAGGTCGGTGACCGTCTCCCGGACGTGGTCCTCCCAGCGGGTGACGGCCCGGGGCGTGAAGCGGCGGGACACCAGGTTGCGGCGCTCGGCGTGCTTGGGGTCGTCGAGGCCGATGATCGAGGGGTCGGCCGGGATGTTGGGCCGGTAGCCGCCCTTGTCCTGGTCCGAGTTGACGAAGACGTCCTTGCGCTTCTCGATCTCGACGATGTCGTCGTAGCGGGAGATGCCCCAGAGCTCGTTGGTGGCGTCCCAGTAGGCAGGGGCGTTGGCCCGCAACCAGGCGTAGTCGGGATACGGGTTGTTGACGTACCAGTCCCCGTCGAGCAGGTCGAACTCTCGCTCGGCCATGCCGACGCTATGAGCCCGAGCGGACCAGACGGCCGGGCCGGGCGCCGGTGTCGACGCCGTCCCGGCGGGTGACCACGCCGTTCACGGCGGTGAGCACGTAGCCGTCGGCCTCCTGGATGAGGCGGCGGCCGCCGGCCGGGCAGGTCCCGGACCAGCCGGGGCGAGCGCAGGGTGAGGGCCTCGTGGTCGATGACGTTGAGGTCGGCCCGCATGCCCGGCTCCAGGGTCCCCCGGTCGGTCATGCCGTAGAGGCGGGCGGTGTCCCGGGTCTGCTTCTTGATCAGCCACTCCAGCGGGAGCTTTTCGCCGCGGCTGCGGTCCCGGGCCCAGTGGGTCAGGGAGTAGGTGGGCAGCGAGGCGTCGCAGATCATCCCGCAGTGGGCGCCGCCGTCACCCAGGCCGAGGACGGCCGTGGGGTGCAGCAGCTGCTCGCGGATGGCCTCGTGGTCGCCCTCGGAGTAGTTGAACAGCGGCAGCATGACGAAGCTCTGGCCGTCGTTCTCGAGCAGGGCGTCGTAGAGGATGTCCTGCTTGGTGCGCCCGGTGGCCTCGGCGATGCCCCCGATGGAGGTCTCGCGGGTGGGCTCGTAGTCGGGCGGCTCGCCCATCACGTAGAGGCGCTCGATCATCATGTGGAGGAAGGACCCGATCCCGTCGAAGAGGATGTTCGGGTCCGGCGGCTCGTCCGCCTCCTCGAGGATCGCCGCCTTGGTGGCCGGGTCCTTCAGGGCGATCACCAGCTCGTCCAGGGGCAGGTCGGCGAGGGCCATGAACGTCGGCCGCTTCTGGAAGACGTGGTTGGTCTGGAGGCCGGACAGCAGCCCGAACGGGCGGGAGGCGACCTGCGGGCGCAGGTCGGCGCCGGCGTCGACCGCCTTCAGCGAGAGGTCCATCAGCTCCCGCCACAGGTCCGGGGAGGGGTCCAGCTGGAGGAGGGCGAAGCTGACCGGGCGGTGGATCTCGGCGCCGAGGCGCGTCATCCAGTCGATCTCCTTGTACGGATCCGTGGCGTCCAGCCCGTCGATGGCGGCCGGGGCCAGCTCGAACACGCCGCGGCCGACCTCGCCCAGCGTGCGGCCGATGCCGAACAGCTCGTCTTCCGCGGCGAAGGTGCCGGGGACCGGCTCGCCGTCCATGGCACGGTGGGCCAGGGTGCGGGACGTCGAAAAGCCCATGGCGCCGGCTTCGACCGCCTCCTTGACGATGGCGGCCATCTCCTCGATGTCCTCCGGCGTGGCCGGCTCGTTCTTGGCGCCCCGCTCGCCCATCACGTAGCCCCGCACGGCGCCGTGGGCGACCTGGACGCCGATGTCGATGGCGAAGGAACGGCTGTCGAGCACGTCGAGGTACTGCGGGAAGGTCTCCCAGTCCCACGACATGCCTTCGGCCAGCGCTGTGCCGGGGATGTCCTCGACCCCCTCCATGAGCTGGATGAGCCACTGCTCCTGGCCGGGGTGGACGGGGGCGAAGCCGACGCCGCAGTTGCCGGCGACGACCGTGGTCACGCCGTGGCCGGCGGACGGGTCGAGCACCTCGTCCCAGGTGGCCTGGCCGTCGTAGTGGGTGTGGATGTCGACGAAGCCGGGGGTGACCAGCTTCCCGTCGGCGTCGACGACCTCGGCGGCCTCGCCCTCGACGGTGCCGACGGCCACGACCTTGCCGTCCTTCACCGCCACGTCGCCCCGTCGGGCGTCGGCACCGGTGCCGTCGACGATCGTCCCGTTCCGGATGATCAGGTCGTACATGCCACTTCCCCCGGGGAGTAGAACGCGTTCCAGTCCAAGTCTAGGCCGGGCCCCGAAGGCATCCGGCTCGGCGGTCGGCCCCGTAGCAGTCGTCGTGGCCATGAGGTCACGACGACATGAAGGGGAAACCCATGAGACGGCTGTTTGCACTGTTGGGGGTGGTGGCCATCGGCGCCGCCCTCGTGGTTGCCGGCGCGGGATCCGACGCCGCCGACCATCTCGAATCCCCGCTCGTCATGCGTGACGGGCGGACCGACATCAACGACGTGTACGTCTTCCCGGGCAGCCAGCCGGGGCGGGCGGCGTTGGTGATGACGGTCAACCCCGGCGCCGGGAGCATCTCCGGCACCACGTTCCGACCGGGGGCCAACTACGACTTCGTCGTCGACAGCAACGGCGACGCCCGCAACGACCACGTCTACCGGGTCACCTTCGGCCGGGTCGGCAACGACGGGCAGCAGTCGATGCAGGTCTTCCGGGACGGTCGCCGGATCGGCCTCGGCCGCACCGGCGGCAACATCGCTCTCAACGGGGGCGGCCGCGCCCGGGCCAGCCTGTTCGACGACCCGTTCTTCTTCGACCTGCAGGCGTTCCGGGACCAGGTGAAGGGGGCCGGCGGCTCGCGCACGTTCTGCGACGCGACGCCGACGAACTTCTTCAACGGCCTCAACGTGAGCGCCATCGTGCTCCAGGTGCCCACTGCGGCCCTCGGCGGCACCGACGTGGGGGTGTGGGGTCGCACGCTCGTCGGCGACACGATCATCGACCGGATGGGTCGGCCGGCCATCGCCACCGTGCTCATCCCGGACGGTTTCGAGGACCCGTTCAACGCCACCCACCCGCGGCAGGACCGCAAGCAGTGGCAGGACGACGTCGAGGGCGCCCTCCTGACGCTGAGCGGGCTCGACGCCACGCCCTATTCGGCCGGTGAGGCCGAGGGCATCGCCGAGTTCCTGCTGCCGGACATCCTGACCGTCGACCTGAGCCAGCCCGCGGCCTTCCCCAACGGCCGTGCGCTCGCCGACGACGTGATCGACCCCGAGCTGTCGATCGTGACCGGTGGCTTCTTCGGCGGCTCGGCCGTCCTGACCAGCGACTGCGTCGCCAACGACTCGGCGTTCCGGGCCAACTTCCCCTACCTGGCCCCCGCGAACGTCTGACCGGATGCGTGGCGGCGGGCTCCGGCCCGCCGCCACGACCGGAAAGGGAGAACGATGCTTCGAACGACACTGCGACGAAAGCTGCCGGGCGCGCTTCTGGTGGCGGCCGCCCTCATCGCCGGCACGGCGCTGCTGCGGGACGATCCCGCACCGGCGACCGTCCAGCTGCCCGACCCGCAGCTGATGGCGGCCAACGGCTACGGCTTCGACCCGTTGCCGGACGTGGCCGCCATGTGGCGGGACCGGGTCCACGAGGACCCGGGTGACTACCTGAGCCGGACCCAACTGGGCCGGACCCTGATCAGCCTGGCCCGTGAGACGGGCGACCTCGAGCTCTACGTGCGGGCCGAGGACCAGCTCCGGATCGCGGCCACGGACGCCCCGAACGACGCCGCCACCCAGACCGGGTACGCCTCGTCGCTGTCGGCCCAGCACGAGTTCGACCACGCGCTGCGGGTCCTGGCCCGGCTGGAGGCCGAGCGCCCGGACGACCTCGGCGTCCAGGCGTCGATCGCCGACGTCCACCTCGACCTCGGTGACTACGACCCGGCCTTCGCCGCCATCGACGACCTGACCGACGAGCTTCCGGACAGCATGGCCACGCTCTCCCGCCAGGCGCGGGTGGCGGCCTTGACCGGTCACAACGAAGACGCCGTGGAGTACGCCCGTCGGGCGCTCCTGCAGGCGGCCAACATCGGCCTGCGCCCCGCCGACGCCGCGTCGGCCTGGTTCTCGCTGGCCTTCTTCCAGTACCAGGCCGGCCAGGTCGACGAGGCCGAGTCGTCCTTGCGCTCCGGGCTCACCATCGACGAGGGCCACCTCCCGTCCCGCGAGCTGCTGGGCAAGGTGCTGGTGGCACAGGGCCGGCTCGACGAGGCGGCCACCTACTACGAGGACCTCGTGGCCGCCACCCCGGCCGCCGACCTCCACGGCCTGCTGGCCGAGGTCTACGACGCCCTCGGTCGCGACGACGAGTCCGACGAGCAGGTCGACCTCGGCCTGGCCATCGCCGAGGAGCAGGTGGGGCGGTATCCGGCAGAGCGCCGGCACCTCGCCGGCTTCTTCGCCGACACCGACCCCCAGCGCTTCCTCGAGCTCATGGAGGAGGACGTGGCCACCCGAGAGGACATCGGTGGCCTGGACCTCCTGGCTTGGGCCCGCTACCTCAACGACGACCTCGACGGCGCCCAGGAGGCGATGGAACGGGCGATGGCCCTTGGCACGCAGGACGCCTCCGTGCTGTTCCACGCCGGGATGATCGAGGCAGCGGCGGGCGACGAGGACGCTGCTGAGGACCTGCTGAGCTCTGCCCTGGAGCTGAACCCCGGCTTCGACCTGGGCGACGTGGCCCTGGCCGAAGCGACGCTGGAGGACCTCTAGGTCAGCCCCGGATGACGGCCTCGCCGAAGGCCTCGATGCCCCGAAGGGCCGAGGCGAGGTCGTCACCGAGGGTCCCGGTTCCGACTCCCGTCACGCCCACCTCGACCAGGGCCTCGACCTGCTCACGATGGCGGGCCGGGTCGAAGTCGTCGGCACCGGGGGTCCCGCCACCGGTCACGCCGAAGTGGACGTCGAGCCGCTCTCGCCCGGCCTCGTCGGTGAGGGCGTGGAGCTCGGCGATCTTGGGGGCCAGGTCGTCGGCGCTCAGCAGGGCGGGGGTGCGCACCGTCGGGTTGGCCGGCGTGGCGAACGGCATCCAGCCCTGGGCCCAGCGAGCCGCCCGGCGGCGGGCGGTGGCGCTGTTCCCCCCGATCCACACCGGTGGAGGCTGCTGGACCGGCGGCGGGACGAGGACGTTGCCGGCGGCGGAGAAGTGGCGACCGGTGTACGTCACCGGCTCGCCGGACCAGGAGAGGGAGAGCACCTCCAGCGCCTCGTCGAACAACTCGTTGCGCTCGTCGAAGTCGACACCGAGGGCCCGGAACTCGGACTTCAGATAGCCGGCGGCCGCCCCCAGGATCACCCGTCCACCGGACAGCGAATCGAGCGTGGCCACGGTCTTCGCCAGCAGGAACGGGTTCCGGTACGCGACCACGGTGATGTTGGTCAGCAGCCGCAGCCGCTGGGTCGAGGCCGCCGCCCAGGCGAGGGCGATGAACGGGTCGAGGGCGTCGTGCCCGCCCGCCTCCAGCCAGCGATCCGACGGGATCGGGTGCTCGGTGAACGCCAGGGCGTCGAACCCCGCCTCCTCGGCCGCCTTGGCCACGGCGGCGACGGCCTCGCCGGTGAACAGCTCGGGCGGTGAGGGGTGGTGCAGCAGGGGGTAGGTCAACGAGTACTCCACAGGTCGGCCATGATCACACCTCCCAAGGAGGTGCGATGACGGAACGTCCGCCGGACGTCGTCCTGGACGACCTGGCCGCACCGGTGTTCGCGCCGCACGTGCAGGACATCCTCGACGCGGTCGCCCCGATGGCCGCCGATCTCCGCGTCGTACCCGACGAGCTGACCGCCCTGGCTGTCGAGGCGGAGGGCACGGACGACTTCGGCACCGGCGGCTGGCGGGAGGCCCTCGACGTCCTCTGCCGGGCGCTGACCACCGACGTCGAGCTGAGCCCGATGGGCACGGTCTCCCAGCACACGCTGCTCGTCCAGTTGCTGCGGAACCGCCTCCGGGTGCAGCGGGAGCTGACCCGCCACCCCGAGATCCGGGACATCGAGGTCGCCGCCCCGATCATCGTGGCCGGCCTGCCCCGAACCGGCACCACCCACCTGCACAACCTCATGTCGGCCGACCCGGCCCTGCGGTCCCTGCCGTACTGGGAGTCCCTCGAGCCGGTGCCGCCCGACGACGAGCGGGACGTCGACCCCGGGCCGCGGCGCGAGCGCTGCGGCATGGCGCTCAGCTTCATGGACGACGCCATGCCGCACTTCAAGCGCATGCACGAGATGACCACCGATCACGTGCACGAGGAGATCCAGCTCCTGGCCATGGACTTCTCGACGATGCTCTTCGAGAGCGTCGTCCCCCTGCCCACGTACCAGGCGTGGTGGAAGGCCACGGACCAGACGCCGAGCTATCGCTACCTGAAGGACGTCCTGCGGGTCCTGACCCACGAGCGGGGCGGCGACCGCTGGGTTCTCAAGTCCCCGCAGCACCTGTCCCAGCTCGGTGTCCTGGCCGAGGTCTTCCCGGACGCCACCTTCGTCCTGACCCACCGGGACCCGTCGGCGGTGACCCTGTCGATGGCGACGATGGTTGCCTACACCGGCCGCCTGAACCTGGCCGACCCCGACCCCGTGGCCATGGGCCGCTACTGGTTCGACCGGGTGGGCGACCTGCTGGCCGACTGCGCCCGGGACCGGCACCTGCTGCCCGAAGGCCAGACCATCGACGTCGGCTTCGACGAGTTCATGGCCGACGACGTGGCGATGGTCGAGCGGGTCTACGCCCTCGCCGGTCAGCCCTTCGACGACCGGGCCCGGTCAGCGATCGAGGACTACATGGCCTCCCACCCTCGGGGCCGCCACGGCGGCGTCCGCTACGACCCGGCCGCCGTCGGCCTGGACCGCGCCGAGCTGGACGCCGGCTTCACCGCCTACCGCGAGCGCTTCGCCGACCTGCTCTGACCGCGCGCCTCGTTCTGGTGGCAGCGACGTGTTCTCTGCGACACACCACTGCCACCAGAAGCATCAGTCGCGCGCGTAGCCCTGCATGATGTGCTCGACCCACCACTGCGGAGCCTTCTCCAGCAGCGTGTTGAGGTCGGGGTAGTCCCACCAGCGCACGATCCGGCCTTCGGCGTCGAACTCGTGCACCGACACGAACCTCACGAGGGCGACCTCGCCCGTGTGGAAGCGCCACTCCTCGGCGTGCTCGGTCATGACCATCCGGTCGTCGGCCAGGACGTGGCCGGGGTGGTGGAGCATCTCCTCGACCGGGTCCAGGCCCAGGCGGAGGCGGGCGATGATCTGGTCGGGCCCGTGGGCCACGTCGTCGTCGGGCGTCGGCACGTCCGTGTACTCCGCCTCGGGGGCGAACAGGGCGGCGAGGGCGTCCCAGTCCTTGGCGTAGAGCAGGTCCCAGAAGCCCTCGATGGTGGCCCGGTTCCGGGCGGCGTCGGTCACGGCTGAACGTTACGGGTCCGTGAAACGACGCCAAGACGAACGCCCCCCGAATTGGGTGAGAGGTAAGGTCCGGCCGCAATGGGCGAGGGGGCCGACGCGGTCATCGAACTCGTCGACGTCGAGAAGCGCTTCGGCGACTTCGTGGCGGTCGACGGGGTGGACATCGCGATCGAGCGCGGGGAGTTCTTTTCGTTGCTCGGTCCGTCGGGTTGCGGCAAGACGACGACCCTGCGGATGATCGCCGGATTCGAGCAGCCGACGGGCGGTGAGGTCCGCCTGGAGGGCGTCGACGTCGCCCGCATCCCGCCCTACCGCCGCAACGTGAACACGGTCTTCCAGCACTACGCCCTGTTCCCGCACATGTCGATCCACGACAACGTCGCCTTCGGCCCCCGCAGCGCCAAGACGGACAAGGACGAGACCGACCGCCTGGTCGCCGAGCTGCTCGAGGTGGTCCGACTGAGCGACTTCGCCGACCGCCGCCCGGCCCAGCTCTCCGGTGGCCAGCAGCAGCGGGTGGCCCTGGCCCGGGCGCTGGTGAACTACCCGAGCGCCCTCCTCCTGGACGAGCCGCTGGGCGCCCTCGACCTGAAGCTGCGTCAGGCCATGCAGCTGGAGCTGAAGCGGATCCAGCGCGAGGTCGGCATCACCTTCGTCTACGTCACCCACGACCAGGAAGAAGCGCTCACCATGAGCGACCGGATCGCGGTGATGAACGAGGGCCGGGTGGAGCAGCTGGCCTCGCCGAGCGAGATCTACGACCAGCCGGCCACCGTCTTCGTCGCCGGCTTCATCGGGCAGGCGAACCTCTGGCCCGCCGACGTCGTCGGTGCGGAGACCGTGCGGGCACTGGGAACGACCGTCGCGGCCCGCACAGAGGCGGTGTCGGGTGAGGGCACGCTCATGGTGCGCCCGGAGCGGGTCCGGATCGACGAAGCGGCATCCGAGGGGACGGTGCCGGTGACGGTGACCAGCCTGGTCTTTCAGGGCCCGGTCGTCCGCCTCGCCGGGGACGCCCCCAGCGGTGAGGAGCTCGTCGCCCACATCGGCCCCGAGCACGCCCTGCCCCGGCTGCGTCCCGGCGACGAGGTGTACGCCGGCTGGGACCCACAGGCCGCCGCCGTTCTGCCGGGACGTCCCGAGGACGCCCCGGCCATCGATCCCGATGAGCTCGACGAGTAGGAGGACCCCATGAAGGAACCCACCCCGGAGCAGCTCCGGCAGCTGGCCCGCATGAGCCGCCGCCGGTTCCTCGGCCGCTCGGGCCTGGCGCTGGGTGGCCTCGCCATCGGCCCCACCCTGCTGGCCGCCTGTGGTGGTGACGACAGCGGCGGGGGTGGCGGAGGCGGTGGCGCCGCCGACGTGCCGGACTTCGAACCGACCACCAGCGACGCGTTGCGCATCTCCAACTGGCCCGCCTACATCGACGAGGAGACCGTCGGCCTCTTCGAGACCGAGAGCGGCCTGTCGGTGACCTACACCGAGGACGTCAACTCCAACGAGGAGTACTTCGCCCGCATCCGCGAGCCGCTGAGCCGGGGCGAGGACGTGGGTTCGGACCTCTTCATCGTCACCGACTTCCTGGTCAACCGGCTGATCGGGCTCGGCTGGCTGGCGCCGATGGACGACGCCAACGTCCCCAACAAGGAGAACCTCGTCGCCAACCTGGCCGACGTCGAGTACGACCCCGAGCGGCGCTTCAGCCTCCCGTGGTTCTCGGGCTTCACGTCGATCGCCTACAACCAGGCGCTCACCGGTCGGGAGATCACCAGCATCTCGGACCTGTTCGACCCCGAGTTCGCCGGCCAGGTCACGATGTTCAGCGACATGCGGGACGGTCTCGGCCTGATCCTGCTGGAGCAGGGGAAGTCGCCGGCCGACGCCACGCTCGAGGACATCCAGGCTGCCGCCGACAGGGTGGCCGAGGCCAAGGAGGCCGGCCAGATCCGGCGCTTCACCGGCAACGACTACCTGGACGACCTGGCTGCCGGGAACACGGCCGTCGCCGAGGTGTACTCCGGCGACGTCGCCCAGCTCCTCGGGGACAACCCCGACCTGCGGTTCGTGGTCCCTGAGGAGGGGATGCTGCAGTTCTCGGACAACATGGTCATGCCGATCAGCACGGCCAACTCCGCCGGTGTCGAGGAGTGGATGAACTACGTCTACGACCCGGTCAACATGGCCCGGATCACGGCCTATGTGCAGTACATCCCGCCCGTCGAGGGCACCGGCGAGGAGCTGGCCACCCTCGATCCCGCGCTGGCGGACAACCCGCTGATCAACCCGCCGGAGGAGTACACCTCCGCCGCGGTCGTGTGGCGCCCGCTCTCGGACGAGGAGGACCAGGAGTTCACCTCCATCTACGCCGAGGTCACCGAGGGCTGAGCCATGGCGGGCACCGCCCAGAGCAACACGAGGCGCAGCAAGCTGACGCCGTACCTGATGAGCGCTGCCGGTCCTGGCGTACCTCTTCGTGTTCTTCGTCATCCCGCTCTGGACGCTGATCCGCACGTCGCTGTCGAGCAGCGTCGGGTCGGTCTACGACCCGACGCTGCAGTTCACCTGGGAGTTCCAGAACTTCAGCGACGCCTTCGACGCCGAGAGCGAGACGATCTACCGGTCGTTCGCCTACGCGCTGACCGCCACGATCCTGGCCCTGCTGATGGCCTACCCGCTTGCGTACTTCCTGGCCTTCAAGGCCGGGAGGTGGAAGAACGTGCTGCTGGGGTTGGTGATCCTGCCCTTCTTCATCACGTTCATCGTCCGCACCCTGGCCTGGAAGACGATCTTCCAGGACGACAGCATCGTGGTGCAGTTCTTCGACACCATCGGGCTGTTCACCGAGAACGGGCGGATGCTGTCGACCGAGTGGGCCGTGATCGGCGGGCTCACCTACAACTTCCTGCCGTTCATGATCCTCCCGATCTACGTGAGCATCGAGAAGATCGACCCCCGGCTCCTGGAGGCGGCCCGGGACCTCTACGCCGGCGGCCTGCGGACCTTCCGCAAGGTGCTGCTGCCGCTGTCGATGCCGGGTGTGCTGGCCGGGAGCCTGCTGACCTTCATCCCGGCCTCGGGTGACTTCGTCAACGCCCAGTACCTCGGCGGGACCAACCAGACCATGGTGGGCAACCGGATCCAGACCCTGTTCCTCCGCCAGTACGAGTACCCGCAGGCCGCCGCCCTGTCGGTGATCCTGATGATCGCCATCCTCGTCGGCGTCATCATCTACACGCGGGCGCTGGGCACCGAGGAGCTGGTGTGAGCGAGGCCATTCGCCCGGGGCGGATCCTGCCCCCGTGGTTGCGCTGGCTGGGCGGCAAGTCGGTCAACGCCGTCGCCTTCTTCGTCCTCTTCTACCTGTTCCTCCCGGTCTTCGTGATCGTGGCCTTCTCGTTCAACGACCCCACCGGGAAGTTCAACCTGGTCTGGAAGGGCTTCTCGCTGGACGCCTGGAAGGACCCGTTCCGCTACCCGGCCCTCTCCGAAGCGTTGGAGAAGAGCCTCGAGATCGCCGCCGTGGCCACGCTGATCGCGCTCGTGTTCGGGACGCTGGTGGCGATCGCCCTCGTCCGCCACCGCTTCCGCGGGGCGGGCGGCATCGACCTGTTCCTGGTGATCCCGCTGACGAGCCCCGAGGTCGTCCTGGGGGCATCGCTGCTGACCCTCTTCCTGGACTTCGGCATGAACCTCGGGTTCCGCACGATCGTGCTGGCCCACATCATGTTCCAGGTCAGCTTCGTGGCCCTGACGGTCAAGGCCCGGCTGAGGGGGTTCGACTGGACCCTGGAGGACGCCGCCATGGACCTGGGGGCGACGCCGCGGCGCACGTTCCTGCGGGTCACGTTCCCCCTGATCCTGCCCGGGATCGTGGCGGCGGCGATGCTGTCGTTCGCCCTGTCGCTGGACGACTTCATCATCACCCTGTTCACGGCCGGTTCGACCGTCACGTACCCGCTCTACGTGAACAACGCCTCGAAGACCGCCCTGCCGCCCCAGATCAACGTCCTGGCCACCATCGTGCTGGTGGTCAGCCTGCTGATGATCGGGACCGCGGCGGCCTGGCAGCGCTGGCGGACCCGGGGCCAGGTTCTCTGAGCAGTAGCCAGCGTGGAATTGAGTAGTTCCTACTCAGGACTGTGCCGTGCGCCCGGGGAACACTGTGCGCAGTAAGCCCTCGACGGACGGGGGCGGACGGCCCCTTAGGGAGAGGAACAACACAACATGTCCAAGCGAGTACTCAGCCTTTTCTTTGCGCTGATGCTGCTGGTCGGCGGCGCTGCGGCGTGCAGTGACGACAGCGGTGACGACGACAGCGGCGACGACGGCGGTTCCGAGGACAGCGGCGACAGCGGCGACGGCGGCGGCAGCGACGAGGTCGAGGCCTACTGCGAAGACGTCCAGGCCTACGTGGACGCGATCGCTGAGGTTGCTGACGATCCGGCTTCGGCCGACGTCGGTGCTCTGACCGAGCAGGCCACGGAGCTCGCCAACTCGGCGGCCGAGCTGGCATCGGCCAACGCCGACGACGCCGACCGCATCAACGAGTGCAGCCAGCAGGCGGCTGACGCTGCTCTGGAGCTCGTCCCCGGCGGCTGATCCTTCAGCCGAGGTCGGAAGGGGAGAGGGGCGGTGCCTTCGGGCACCGCCCCCCTTCCGCGTCTGGAGATAGGTTCACCGCCCGATGTGTCGGCGGATGGCAGTGGTCGGACTGGGGGTCACGCTCCTGCTGGCGCCGGCGTGCAGCGGTGACGACGCCGACGAGCCCATCGAGCTGACGACCGCCTGCCGGGACTTCCTCGAGCACGCAGACGCCGAGCGGGCCGAGGCCCTGGCCACGCTGGGGGCGGCGAACGGTTGGGACGGGGGTGCCGACGAGGGCGCCTTGGACGACTTCGACGCCGTGTGCGAGTACGACTCGGATGCCGCTGTCGGCGACCTGATCGAGGCGGCGGCCCAGGGCGACCTGAACACCACCACCGCCGCCGTCGAGGAGTTCTGCTCGCAGGTCGAGACCTTCGTGGCCGCCGTCGAGGAGGCAGCCCAGGACCTCGACGACCTCGACTCCTCCGGTCTGCAGGAGGAGGGCACCGCCCTCGTCAACGACGCCGGCGAGCTGCCTCCCGTCCGAGACGACGTGGAGCAGGACCGCGTCGAGGCATGCACCCAGCAGGCGTCCGACGCCGTGCTGGCGCTGAACCCGTAGCTCAGCTGCCGATCCGCCCCTCGCTGACGGCGACGGCGAGGTCGACCCGGGACTCGCAGCCCGTCTTGGCGAACACGCGGGACAGGTAGACCTCGACGGTCTTCGGGCTGACGATGAGGACGCTGGCGATCTCGCGGTTGGTGAGGCCGTCGTGGACCAAGCGGGCCAGACGCACCTCGGTGTCGGTCAGCTCGCCAGGAGCCGCCCGGGCGCGCGGGGTGGCTCGATCCCGGCGTCCTTCATCGCCCGGGCGACCCGCCGCCGCAGGGTCTCCGCTCCGAGGTCGCGGGCGCTCTCGTAGGCGGCCTTCAGGTGGTCGACGGTCGCCTCGCCCTGCTGGGCGACCACGAGGTGGGCGAGCGCCGCCTCTCGAACCAGCCCGTGGGTCTCCGCCACGTCGAGCGCCGTCAGCCCGGCGGCGAGGTCGCCGTCGGCGGCGGCCAGGCAGCGGTACCGGATGCTGCGGGGCACGGCTCCGGCGTCCTCGGGCACGGCGTCGCGCAGCACGTCGGCCCAGTGCCGGACGTCGTCGGCGTCGGCCCGGTCGAGGGCGATCTCCACCCGCTCGCCCAACAGGGTGGCGGCGTCGGCCCGGCGTCCGCTGGCCACGTTGGCCGCCCAGGCCGCCTCCAGCAGGGTGGCGGCCTCGTCTTCCTCACCAACGAGGCGGTGGCCGACTGCCCGGGCCCAGGCCGCGACTCCGGCGCCGATGCGAGCGTCGACCAGTTCTGCCGCCAGGGCTCGGGCGGCGCCGGCGTCACCCCGTTCGGCATGGATTGCACAGGCGACGGCTCTGGCGAGGTCGACCGAGGCCTCGGTGGCAGCGGGGCCGAGGCCGAGCCACCGGTAGCGGTCGAGTGCGGCGTCCCACTCGCCGGTGTTCCAGGCGTTGACGATGGTGGCGACGTCGAGGGCCTCCTGGAACGCCACCCCGCCCAGCTCCCGCTGCAGCTCGGCGGCCTGGGCCAGCAGGTCCCGTGCCTCGGCCGTGTACCCGTGCAGCGCCCGGTGCATGGCGTGGGTGGTGACGGCGCTGAGCCGGGCCCCGGGCCCGAGGTGCCCGGCCAGCTCCAGTTGGGCCTGGAAGTGGCGAGTGCACGAGGCCACGTCACCCCGCTCATGGGCGAGGCTGGCCAGGGTGCGCTCGGCCAGCGCCCGGGCGCCGTCGTCGTCACCGGCCAGCTCGAGCGCTCGGCGGGCTTCGTCTTCGGCCTCGGCGAAGCGGTCGAGCTGGACCAGCAGCGCCCCCCGCTCGGCGTGGAGGCGGGGGAGCGGCTCGGCGCTCTCGGCCAGGATGCGGTCGGCCGCGGCCAGGGCCTCGGGCAGGCGGCCCAGCGCGGTGAGGGCGGTGACGACCAGCCCCGCGGTGCGAGAGCGCAGGTGCCCCGCCGGCAGCCGGTCCAGCGCGGCCTCGGCAGCGTCCACCGCGGCGGCGGGTTGGGCGGCCAGGAAGTGTGCCTTCGCCTGAGCCGCCCGGAGCGGCCCGCACCGGTCGTCGCCGGGGTCCAGCAGGGCGAGGGCGCGGTCCCACCACTCGGCGGCCGAGGCCGGCGCGCTGGTGCTGACCGACTCGGCCGCCTCGACGAGCACGGCCACGGCGGTGCCGTCACCGGGCGCAGCCGACGCGGCGACGTGGGTGGCCAGGTCGGTGACCGGTACGGGCCGGCCCCGTTTGCGGTCGGCCAGGAGCTCGGTGGTGATGGCGCCGTGCATGCGGCGGCGCTCGGCCGGCCCGACGTCGTCGTAGAGCGTGTGGCGGACGATGGGGTGGGCGAACTCGTAGCTGCCGTCCTCGGCCCGACGGAGGAGGTGGGCGGCGACCAGGCCGTCGAAGGCGGCCTCGACGTCGGCCGGGGCCAGGTCGGTGAGCGCCGCCAACAGCCCCAGGTCGTCCAAGGTGACGCGGCGGAGGCAGGTGGCGGCCCGGGCCACCGCACGGGCGTCGGGGCCGAGCTCGAACAGCCGGTAGAGGATGGTGCTCTGAGCGCTGAGGGCGGCGGGGGCCTCGCCGGCCCGACCGGCCGCCAGCCGGCAACGGCCCTCTTCCCGCACCAGTCCGCCGGAGGCCTCCAGCGAGCGCAGGCCCTCGACGACGTAGAAGGGGCTGCCCCGGGTCGCCTCCCACAGCACGTCGACCAGGTGGTCGTCCGGCGTGGCGTCGACCGTCGTCCGGATCAGGCCCCGGATGTCATCGGGGTCCAGAGGATCGAGGTCGATGACCTCGGCCAGCCCGTCCCGCCCCAGGCGCTCGACCGTGGCGGCCAGATCGGGGCCGACGTCGGGGGCGTGGGCCCGCATGGTGGCCACGAACGTGACCGGGTCGTCCCGAAGCCGCCGCACCAGCTGGGACAGCACGGCCAGCGTGTCCACGTCGGCGGCGTGGAGGTCGTCGACGGCCAGCACGACCGGGTTGCGGCCGGCCCATCCCCGCAGGAGGCGCTCGACCTCGTCGACCAGGCGGGCCAGGGGGAGGTCGCCGCCGGCCAGCCCATCCGCCAGCACCTCGGTCGTGGCCCACAGGTCGGGGTCGCGTTCGTCGGCCAGCACCGGGCTGAGGGCCAGGACGAAGGCGGCGAACGGGACGTACCGGTCGAGGTCGCCGAGACGACCGTCCCGCACGGTGTGACCCAGCAGCTCGGCCTGGGCCAGGACCTCGTCGAGGAAGCGGGACTTGCCGATGCCCGCCTCGCCACGCACGACGATCGTCGTGGCCTCGCCGGTGCGGGAGCGCTTCAGGGCGTCGACGGCCCGCTGGAGCTCCGCGTGCCGGCCGATGAGGGTGCCGGTCATTGCGGCTGCGGACGCTACCCCTCGCCCTCGACCAGTGCTTCGAGCACCTGCAGCAGGTCGAGCCAGCCCTCGAACGGACGGGCCGGGCGACCTTCGACGGCCACCGTGCCCGCCACGTGTCGTCCCCCGCCCGTCCCCGGCGACGGCTGCAGCCGGACCTCGACGGTCAGCGGTGGGCGGGTGGCGAGGTCCACGGAGCGAGCATCGGGCCCCGACCCGGCGGTGGACAGTAGGGAACCCCCTACTGTCCACCCCCCGAGGCGGCGTGATGGGGTGGTCCCATGATCGATGGCACGAGTGAGCCCGGCTTCGACGGGGTGCGGCAGGCGTTCGAGGCGAACTTCGCCGAGCGGGACGAGGTCGGCGCGTCCGTGTGTGTCACGGTCGACGGCGAGACCGTCGTCGACCTGTGGGGCGGGGTGGCCGACCCGGCGACCGGCAGGCCATGGGAGCGGGACACGCTGGCCGTGGTCTGGTCGTGCACGAAGGGCCTGGTCGGCCTGTGCGCCCACGTGCTCGCAAGCCGAGGCGAGCTGGACCTGGACGCGCCGGTGGCCAAGTACTGGCCCGAGTTCGGCGCCGCCGGCAAGGACGAGATCCCCGTCCGCTGGCTGCTCACCCACCAGGCCGGGGTCGCCGCCCTCGACGAGCCCATCCCCGACGGCGGCCTGGCCGACTGGGACCTGGTCGTCGGCCGCCTGGCCGCCCAGGCGCCCCACTGGGTCCCGGGCACGACCCACGGCTACCACGCCCTGACGTTCGGCCACCTCGTCGGCGAGGTCGTCCAGCGGGTCACCGGCCAGTCGATCGGGTCGTTTCTGCGCCGCGAGGTCACCGGTCCCCGCGACCTCGACGTGTGGATCGGGCTTCCCGAGGAGCACCACGACCGGATCGCCCCGAACATCAGCGCGGAGCCCGACCCCGCCGTTCCGCTGCCCCGCTTCTACGAGGCGGCGCTGACCGACCCGACCTCGCTGGCCCACAAGGTGATGATGAACTCCGGCGGCTTCCTGTTCCCGGGCGCGGTCAACGACCCGACGATCTGGACGGCCGAGATCCCCAGCGCCAACGGCATCACGAACGCGCGTGGCCTCGCCGGGGTCTACGTCCCGCTCGCCTGTGGCGGCGAGGACCTGGTCGACCAGCGCTCACTGACCCTCATGGGCAACGTCGCGTCGGCCGTCGCCCTCGACGCCGTGATGGCGGTCCCCACCCGCTGGTCGGTCGGCTTCATGAAGGCCGACGACAACCGCCATCTGCCTCCGGGCAACGACGACAGCGTCCTGATCCCCGAGACCGCCTTCGGCTACCTCGGCAGCGGCGGCAGCCTCGGCTTTGCCGACCCCGCTCGCCGGCTGTCCTTCGCCTATGTCATGAACCGCCAGGGTGCCACGACCGGCCTGGACGAGCGCGGCCAGAGGCTGGTCGACGCTGCCCTGACCGCGGTCTGAGGGTCAGCGCATCTCCAACACGTCGTAGACGAGCGTCGTCCCGTCGGTCTTGCCCTTGGCGACGGCCTGGACCTGGTTGAGCCAGCGGTAGCGGTCGTCGCCGGTCTCGAACAGCGGCGTGGCGTAGGTCGTCTGCTCGGCGAGGTGGAGGCGGCCCGTGTACTGGATGAAGACCAGGGCGCCGTCGTCGGTCTCGAGCAGGGCACGGACGTCGAGGGCGGCGGTGCCGTCGTGGCCGATGGTCAGCCAGTCGGCGTTGGCCTGGCCGGCGGACTTCCCCGACAGGCGGTCACCCTCGAAGCGGGCGTCGGCCACCTCGGCGATGAGACGGGTGCCAGCGGGGACGCCGGCAAGCAGGATGGGGTCCCGGAGGTTGATCGTCATGCGCCCCAGCGGGACGAGCTCGAGGGCTCCGGTTCGGGGGTCATGCCATCCCCACGGCGCCGCTGACCGGAAGGGTCAGGCCGGTGCTGAACGAGGCATCGTCGGAGGCCAGGTAGGCGATGGCGCCGGCCACCTCGTCGGCGGTGGCGGCCCGGCCCTGGTACGTGGCGTCGATCATCCCCTGGCGCAGGTCGGGGCCGAACGGGTGGTGCTCGATCGCGCCCAGCAACATCGGGGTGTCGACCGGGCCGGGCGCCACGGCGTTGATGCGCACGCCGGCGGCCATCGATTCCCGGGCCACGGCCTTGGTGAAGCCCAGCACCCCGCCTTTGGCGGCGCTGTAGATCGGCCCGGCGACGGTGCCGACTCGACCGGCCTCGCTGGCGACGTTGACGATGGCGCCCGAGCGCCGGGCGACCATGCCGGGCAGGACGGCGTGGGTCACGCCGATCACGCTGCGCAGGTTCAGGCTCAGCGCGTGCTCCCAGTCGTCCTCGGTCGACTCCAGGAAGAAGATGAAGCGGTCGCCGCCGGCGTTGTTCACCAGCACCTCCAGCGGACCCAGCTCCCCCTCGACGGCGGGCACGGCGTCCCGCACGGCGGCAAGGTCGGTCACGTCGAGCGCCACGGCCAAGCCGTCTACCTCGTCGGCCACCTCCTTTGCCCCGACCTCGTCGATGTCGGCGACGGCGACTCGGGCGCCCTCGGCGGCCAGTCGACGGGCGGTGGCGGCGCCGATGCCCGACGCCCCTCCGGTCACGAGGGCGCTGCGGCCCGCGAAGCGTGGTTCCATGCCGCCACCCTGCGGTCGGCGGGCCGCGCCGAACAGTAGGGAGGTCCCTCGCCCGGGGCCCCACACCGAGGGATAGGGGGTTCCCTACTGATGTGCCGGCCCCGGTCCCCGGATGATCGTCAGCGATGACCGCACGAGGGGGACTGTGGTGACTGCACGACGACGTTCGACCCGAGCCATCGCGCTGGTGGGGCTGCTGGCCCTTCTGGGCGCCTGCGCCGACGAGTCCAGCGGGGGCGGCTCCTCGGAGGGCGCTACCTCCGACGCCGCCGCCCCGGCCGAGGTCGAGGCCACCAACGACTGGGCGCTGGCCTACACCGGTGGGACCGAGGGTCCGGCCGACGAGACGCTGGACCCCATCACCATCGGCTACATCAACCAGGAGGGCGGCGTGCCCTCCTTCCCCGAGGCCACGGCCGGCATCGAGGCCGCCGTGGAGTACGTCAACACCGAGCTCGGTGGTGTACAGGGCCATCCGGTCGAGCTGGCCAGCTGCCAGGTGCAGGCCGAGGAGGACGGCCAGCGCTGCGCCACCCAGATGGTGAACGACGACGGCGTCCCCTTCGTGATGACGGGGACGATGGTCGTCGGCAACGGGTCGATCTACTCGACGCTCGGCGGACAGAAGCCGGTGATCATCGGCTTCCCCGGCGTGGCCGAGGACTTCATCGCCCAGGACGCCTATGCCTTCACCCCCGGCGCCGTCGGCGTGGTGACCGGCATGAGCACCTTCGTCGGTGAGCACCTCGACGGCATCGAGTCGGTCGCCGTCGTCCACTCGGACAACGCCGCCGGCCGGGCGGGGGCGGAGTCGATCCTGGTGCCCGGCCTGGCCGAGCAGGGGATCGACGACGTGACCCTCGTCCCCGTCGCGGACACGGCCACCGGGCCCGACCTGGTGACTGCGATCCAGGCGGCGGGCGGCGACAGCGCCGACCTGTTCATCCCGCTGGTGTCGGTGCAGGGCTGCATCGCCACCTACGACGCCCTTCAGTCGCTGGGCGCCGATCCCAACGTCCTGACCACCGGCCTCTGCTACGGCACGCCGATGACGAACCACTTGGCGGACCTCGGCCTGGACGACGTGGTCCCCGACGGCTGGTACTACGCCGACCTCGGTTACAGCTACTTCCTCCCGGACGAGGAGTCGGGCATGAACACGTACTTGGCCGAGATCGCCGAGTACGGGCCCGAGGGCGTGGAGTACACCGGCTTCGCCGGGCCGCTCTTCGCCAACCTGCTGACGATGGTCCAGCTCATGAACGACATCGGCCCCGACGCCGTGTCGCCCGAGACGGTGCGGGAGGCCGCGTCCGGCTTCGAGGGCCCGATGATGATGGTCGCCGGCCCGATGGACTGCGGCTTCAGCCCGCTCTACGTCTCGCTCTGCGGGCACCAGATGGGCGTCCAGCAGTACGCCGACGGCGAGTGGGCCTCGATCGCCAACGCCCTCAACGGGCAGGCCATCGAGACCGCCCCGACCGCTCCCTGATCCGATGCTGGAAGCGGCCCTCCTCGGTCTCGGGACCGGTGCCCTGGTCGGGGCCATCGCGCTGGCGGTGGTCCTGACCCATCGGGGCTCCGGCGTGGTCGACTTCTCGGCTGCGGCCGTCGCCATGGTGGCGGCCTACGTGTTCGACGGGCTGCGGCGCGACGGTGGCCTGCTCCTGCCGCCGCTGCCCAACCCCCTGGCCCTGGTGCCCGGGGACTGGCCGGTGTGGCCGACCCAGCTGGACCTCGGCGGTCCGATGGCCGTGGTCCCGGCGTTCCTCGTGACGCTGTTGGCCATGCTCGTGCTGGGGCTGGTCGTGCACCTGCTGGTGTGGCGGCCGCTCCTGGCGGCCCCGCCGCTGGCGAAGGTGGTCGCCTCGGTCGGGCTGCTGGTCGTGTTCCAGGCGATCGTCGTCCTGCGGTACGGGGCCAGCCCCCTTCCCGTCCAGCCGATCCTGGCGAAGGCGCCACTCGAACTGCCGGGCGGGATCACCATCCCGCAGGACCAGGTCGTCCTCGCCGCCATCGTCGTGGCGGTCGCCGTGGTGCTGTGGGCCGTGCACCGTTTCACCCGCTTCGGCCTCGCCACCCGGGCGGCGGCGGAGAACCAGGACGGTGCCGTCGTGCTCGGCTTCTCGCCCGACGTGTTGGCGGGAACGAACTGGCTGACGTCGACGCTCGTGGCGTCCGCCTTCGGCGTCCTCGTGGCCAGCGTCAACGGCTCGATCGACCCGGTGACGGTGACCCTGCTGGTGGTCCCCGCCCTCGGTGCCGCCCTGCTGGCCGGCTTCTCGTCCTTCGGGATCGCCGTGGGCGCCGGCATCGGCATCGCGATGGGCCAGAGCCTCATCCAGTACTGGAGCGCCCAGGACTGGTTCCCGCACTCCGGCACGGCCGCCGTGCCCGGGGTGAAGGAGGCGCTGCCGTTCCTCGTCATCGTCGTGGCTCTCGTCGCCCGCGGCCGAAGCCTCCCGTCCCGCGGCGCCCCGGTGGCCGATCGCCTGCCGTTCGCCCCCCGCCCCGTCCACGTCGGCCGGTCGACACTCGCCCTGGCCGTCGTGGCCGGGGTCGGCCTTGTCCTGCTCGGGCCCGAGTGGCGGCTGGCGATAACCAACTCGGTGATCGGGATGATCCTCTGCCTGTCGCTGGTCGTGTTGACCGGCTACGTCGGCCAGGTGTCGCTGGCCCAGATGACGCTCGCCGGCGTCGCCGGCTTCACTCTGGCCAAGTTGGCCACCGAGCACGGCGTGCCCTTCCCGCTCGCCCCGCTTCTGGCCGCCCTGGTCGCCACCGCCGTCGGCCTGGTCACGGCGTTGCCGGGCCTGCGGGTGCGTGGCGTCCACCTGGCGGTGATGACGATGGCCGCGGCCGTCGCCATCGAGAACGTGGTGTTCGAGAACCCAGCCTGGTCCGGCGGCCTCGACGGCGCTCAGGTGGCGCCGCCTCGCTTCCTCGGATTGCACTTCGGCCCGAACGATCCCGGCTCGCTCGACGGCAACCTGCCCAGCTCCTGGTTCGGCCTGTTCTGCCTGGTCGTCGCCATCGTGCTCGCACTCGCCGTCGTCCGCCTGCGCCGCTCCGGCCTGGGCCAGCGGATGCTTGCCGTCCGGGCCAACGAGCGTGCCGCGGCTGCTGCCGGCGTCAGCGTCGCCGGCACGAAGATCGTCGCCTTCGCCCTGGCGGCCTTCATCGCTGGTCTCGGGGGCGTGCTGTCCGGCTACCGGTTCGGCTCGGTCACGCCGCTGACCTTCGGCAGCATCGCCTCGATCACCCTGCTGGCCTTCGCCTACCTCGGGGGCATCTCGACCGTGTCGGGAGCGGTGCTCGGCGGCCTCCTGGTTGCCAACGGGGTGGCCTTCACGGCCCTCGATGAGTGGTTCGGCGTCGGTCCCGAGTACACGCTGCTGCTGGGCGGCCTGGGCCTCGTCGTGACCGCGGTGCTGAACCCTGACGGCCTCGCCGGCGCCCTCACCCGGGCGCGGCGGCGCCTGCGCCTGCCCACCCCCGTCGTGCGTCGCCGCGACACCGTGGCGGTGTCGGTCCCGTGAGCCTGCTCGACGTCCAAGGCCTCGACGTCCGCTTCGGCGGCGTGCACGCGGTCGCCGAGGTCGACCTCGCCGTGGCACCCGGCGAGCTGGTCGGCCTCATCGGGCCCAACGGCGCGGGCAAGACCACCGTGATCGACGCGCTCACCGGCTTCGTCCCCGCCCGCGGCACGGTGCACTTCGACGGCCGAGCGCTCGACGGCCAGGCGCCGCACCACCGCTCACGAGCGGGCCTGGTGCGGACGTGGCAGTCGCTGGAGCTGTTCGACGACCTCACGGTGGCCGAGAACCTGTCGGTCGCCGGAGGCGAGGGCGGGGCCGTCGACGACGCCCTGGCCGCGATGGGCCTGGACGACGTCGCCGACCGGCTCCCCACCCAGCTCTCCCAGGGTCGGCGCAAGCTTGTCGGTGTCGCCCGGGCCCTGGCTTCCGGACCTCTCTTGCTGCTCCTGGACGAACCGGCCGCCGGGCTCGACTCGGATGAGAGCCAGGCCCTCGGCCGTCGCATCCGGCAGCTGGCCGACGACGGGCTGGCCGTGCTGCTCGTCGACCACGACATGGCCCTCGTCCTCGGCGTGAGCGACCGAGTCGTCGTCCTCGACCGTGGCCGGATCATCGCCGACGGCACTCCCGACGATGTGCGGGCCGACGACGGGGTCGTCGCCGCCTACCTGGGGGCCAGCCGGTGAGCGTCCTCGCCCTTCGGGGCCTCCACGCCGGCCACCGGGGCATGACCGTTGTCCGCGACCTCGACCTCCACGTGGACGAAGGTGAAGTCGTCGCCCTCCTCGGCCCGAACGGGGCGGGCAAGACGACCACCCTCCGGACGGTGGCCGGCCTGCTCCCCGCCCTCGGTGGCGAGATCGACGTCCTCGGCCAGCCCGCCGTCGGCGTCCCCGCCCACCGACTCGCCCGGCGCGGCGTCGCCTTCGTCCCCGAGGACCGGTCCCTGTTCGCCGGCCTGACCGCGGCCGAGAACCTGCGCCTCGGTACACGCCGCGGCCGAGTCCCCGTCGACGACGTCGTCGCCTGGTTCCCCACCCTCGAGCCGCTCCTCGGCCGCAAGGCCGGCCTGCTGTCGGGCGGCGAGCAACAGATGCTCACGATGGGCCGCGCCATCGGCTGCCGTCCCGAGCTGCTGATGGTCGACGAGCTCAGCCTCGGCCTGGCCCCGCTCGTCGCCGACCAGCTCCTCACCACCGTCCGCCAAGTCGCCGACGAGACCGGCTGCGCCGTGCTCCTGGTCGAGCAGCACGTCGAGCACGCCTTGGCGTGCGCCGACCGCGCCTATGTCCTGGCCCACGGCGAGCTCATCGCCGAAGGCCCCGCGGCCGACCTCGCTCACGACCGAGCGGGGATGGAGGCCGGCTACCTCGGCGCCGTGGGCTGATCGACGTGTGCTAGCGAAACCCGCATGACGGCAGGGCCGCTGGCGGGCGTGAAGGTCATCGAGTTGGCCGGGCTGGGAGCGCTGCCGTACGGGTCGCTGAAGCTGGCGGACATGGGTGCGGACATCGTGCGGGTCGAGCGGCTGTCGGACGTGCCGGAGGACAAGACCCCGCGGCCGCACAGCGCGTGGGACCGGGGGCGGCGGTCGATCGCCGTCGACCTGAAGTCGCCGGCCGGGGTCGAGGTCATCCTCCGTCTCGTGGACCAGGCGGACGTCTTCCTGGAGGCGTTCCGGCCGGGGGTGGCGGAGCGGCTGGGGGTCGGGCCCGACGTGGCGTTGGCGCGCAACCCGAGGCTGGTCTACGGGCGACTGACGGGGTGGGGCCAGGACGGACCCCTCGCCCAGACGGCGGGGCACTCGCTCAACTACGAGGCGATCACCGGCGTCATCCACGCCGTCGGTCGTCCGGAGGTCCCGCCGTCGACGACGCTCACGCTGCTCGGCGACTTCGGCGGGGGTGGACTGTCGCTCGCCTACGGCGTGGTCTGCGCCCTCCTCCAGGTCGAGCGCACGGGGCGGGGCCAGGTGGTCGATGCCGCCATGGTCGACGGGGTCGCCTCGCTGGCGTCGGTCTTCTATTCGATGGCCGCCTCGGGCATGTGGAAGGCCGAGCGGGGCGCGAACCTCTTCGACGGCGGGGCACCCTTCTACGCGGTGTACGAGTGCGCCGACGGGCGCTCGCTGTCGGTCGCCCCGATCGAGCCGCCGTTCTATGCCCTGCTCCTCGACGGGTTGGGGCTGGCCGACGCCGACCTGCCCGACCAGTACGACCGCGACCGCTGGCCCGAGCTCCGGGCACGGCTGGCCGAGGTGATCCGCACCCGCACCCGGGACGAGTGGATGGCGGAGTTCGACGGGACCGACGCCTGCGTCGCCCCGGTCCTCGACTTCACCGAGGCGATGGGGCACCCGCAGCTCGTGGCCCGGGAGGTCTTCGTCGACGGGCGGCCCGAGGTGCGCCCGGTTCCACGGTTCTCGGCCACGCCGGGCGAGCCGGGGACGTCAGCGGCCTGGGCCGGCGCCGACACCGACGTGGTCCTGGCCGGCGTCGGACTGACCGTCGACGAGATCGCCGACCTGCGCGGCGAACGGCGTCGTCGGAGGCTGAAGAACCGGGGTCTCCCTGCCGATGGAGATCCGTGAATGCCCGCCGAGCCGCTCTGCTCCTGGCCGCGCCCGTGGTGCTGTTCGGCGCGTGCGGGGGCGACGAGCCCGCGGCCGCGCCGTCTGACACGGTCGCCGCGGCCTCGGCCGACGCCGTCGGTGAGGCCACCGCGGAGCTGATGCCGCTGCCGACCGTGCCGCTCAGCAGCGCCGACGAGCCGCCGGCGATCACCGGGACGACCGCCCCGCCGGGGACGGATCCCGCCGTCCAGGCCATCTGTGACCGCACCGCCATCTTCCTGGTGACGGCCAACGGCGTGGCCAGCCCCAGCCGGTCCGACGTCCGGATGCTGGACGACAGCGTCGACCAGCTCCTCGAGGACGGCTCACTCATCTACTCCGAACTCGACCAGCAGCAGGACATCCAGTGGCTGACCGGCTGCCTCGACCAAGCCGTGAGGGCCATCTCATGATCACCCGCTCCCGTCTCGCCGTCGCCGCCCTGGTGGGCGTCGCCCTCATCACCGCCTTCGTCGTCCGCGGCGGGGACGGCTCGGAAGGCGCGCTCGCTGCCGGCGACGACGGGGGCACGACGACGACCACATCCACCAGCACGACGACGACCACCACGACGACCACGACCACGACGATCCCGGGTGAGGTCGACGAAGCCGGCGAGGGCGTCGGCAGTGTCGTCGCCGACCCGGAGGAGGAGCCCACGGAGCCAGGGGCGATCGAGGCGTTCTGCGAGCGGGTCGGCGTGCTCGAACTGACGGCGGGGACGATGGGTCCCGACTACTCCCGTCGCGAGATCAGGTTGCTCGAGCGCAGCCTGGCCGATCTCTCGAACGAGCTCGAGGCCCTGTCCCAGGACGGCGAGATCTCCGCCGACGAGTCCGCTCAACTCGAGGAGTGCGCGGCGCCGATGGAAGGTGTGACGGAGCGGACCGGCGCCGCGGCGCCCTGATCACTCGAACCGGGCGCCCATCTCCCGGAGCGTCTCCTTCCACCGCCACGCCGAGTCCGGGGCCTGCTCGCCCGGCTCGTAGCGCACGTGGTGCAGCGTCCCGGTGAAGGGGAACGGCCCGTCGGCCTCGTAGATCTCCCACGACACCGGTGAGCGGCGGTCGAGGCCCACGTCGATGCCCTCGAAGGGCGACATGGGGAACAGCATCCGGTAGCCCGTGTCCGAGCCCCGCTCCTCGCCGTCGACCAGGAGGGTCACGTCCCACGTGAACCCACCGGGCGCCATCACGACCGCGGCCATCTCGGCGCCCGCCGGCCCGCCGTCCAGGCGCCGGACGAGGCCCTTTCCGTCGTTGTGCAGCCACCACAGCCGGCCGTCGTCGACGTAGAGGCCGTAGCCCCCGCCCTGGTCGCCGTGGGCGACCAGCCAGCCGCGGTCGCCGTCGGCCGGTGCGACCGACGCGGTGACGGTGAAGTTGCGCATGTTGATGAGCTCCATCGACCGCCAGCGCTCCAGCGTCGGGGTGCCGGGAAGGATGGTGACCGGCTCGCCGTAGGCCAGCGATCGCTCGGGGCGCTGGACGAAGCGCAGGTTGCTGCCCTCGTCCAGGGGATAGATCTGGTTCTCCTTTGCAGCGGCGTCCCAGGCGGTGGCCAGTTCGTCGCGACGCTCGGGGTGCGCGCCGGCCAGGTCCCGCAGCTCGGTGGGGTCCTCGACCAGGTGGTACAGCTCCCACTCCTCGTCGGCGAACGGGGTCATCGGCACGTGGCGGGTCACCACCTCCCAGCCGTCGCGGTAGAAGCCCCGATGGCCCTGGATCTCGTAGACCTGCTCGGTCCGCACCGACGGTCCGTCGGGGTCGGCCAGGGTGTGGGCGAAGGAGCGCCCGGCCATGGGGATCAGGGCCTTCCCGTTCCGCTCCGTGGGGGCGTCCACCCCGGTCAGCTCCAGCAGGGTGGGCAGGAGGTCGACGACGTGGGCGTACTGACGGCGGAGCTGACCCCGGGCGGCCAGACCGTCGGGCCACGAGAACACGAACGGGACCGAGTGGCCGCCAGCGTGGGTGTTCAGCTTGTAGAGGCGGAACGGGGTGTTGCCCGCCATGGCCCAGCCTCGGGGGTAGTGGGGCATGGTCTGCGGCCCGCCCAGCAGGTCGATGCGGGGCAGGTCGGCCTCGACCTCGGGCTTGCCCAGCAGGTGGACGTAGTAGCCGCTGGTACCCGACTCCTCGCCCTCCCGGGAGGCCCCGTTGTCGGAGGTGAAGACGATGATCGTGTTGTCCAGCTCGCCCAGGTCGGCCAGGCCCTGGACGAGGCGGCCGACGCTCTGGTCGACGGCGTCGACCGCCGCCGCGTACACCTCCATGTGGCGGGCGAAGAGGCGCCGCTCGTCGGCCGACAGCTCGTCCCAGGGGCGGACGTCATCGCCCTCCTCGGTGTTGCGGGGCGCGCATTCGACGCCTTCGGGGACGATGCCCAGGTCCTGCTGGCGGGCGAAGCGCTCGGCCCGCAGCGCGTCCCAGCCCGCCTGGTAGCGACCCCGGTAGCGCTCGATGTCGGGCGCCTTGGCGTGCAGTGGGGCGTGCACCGCGGGGTGGGCCAGGTACGTGACCCACGGCTTGCGGGGGTGGCTGGCCCGCAGCTCCTTCCACCACGCCAGGCAGCGGTCGGTCAGGTCGTCCGTGAGGAAGTAGCCGTCGGGGTACTGGTCGACCTCGACCACCGAGTTGTCCTGCACCAGCCGGTGGGGGTGGTGGATGTTGGTGAACCCGTCGAGGATCCCGTAGTAGCGGTCGAAGCCCCGCTGGCACGGCCACGACGCCACCGGGCCGCCGGCGTTCAGGTCGGAGTCCTTCGACAGGTGCCACTTCCCCGCCATGAACGTGGCCCAACCGGCGTCCCGGAAGATCTCGGCCATGGTTGCGGCGTGCTCGGTGAGCTCCATGGCGTAGCCGGGGAAGCCGGCGTCGCTGTGGGCGACGTGGCCGAGCCCGACCCGGTGGCTGTTCAGCCCGGTGAGCAGCGACGACCGGGTCGGCGAGCACATCGGGGTCGAGTGGAAGTTCGTGTAGCGCACCCCCCGCTCGGCCAGCGCGTCGATGTTGGGGGTCTCGATCTCGGAGCCGTAGCAGCCGACATCCGCGTAGCCGAGGTCGTCGACGAGGACGACGAGGACGTTCGGCGCCCCCTCGCCCGGCTCGCGGCGGGGCGGCCACCAGGCGTCGGAGCCGGCGAACGTCCGCCCGACCCGCCCCTCGAACCCGGCGTAGGCGTCAGTCAAGGGTGAACGGTTCCTTGCCCATCTGGTCGCGGACGGTGACGACCTGGGGGTTGGTCAGCGAGCGGCGCTGCCAGTTGGCCCCGTCGACCACCAGCGTGTGGCCGGAGATGAAGCGGGCGTAGGGCGACGCCAGGAACGTGGCCGCCCAGCCCAGCTCCCGCACCCGGCCGACCCGCATCGCGGGCTGGCAACCGTCCTTCTCGTGGGTGCGGTCCAGGTTCGACCGGATGTCGGCGGTCATGTCCTCGTGGGGGAAGAGACCGGGCACCAGCCCGTTCACCTGGATGCCGTAGGGCCCCCACTCGACGGCCAGCGTCTCGACCATGTTCTTCACACCCGCCTTGGCCGCGGCCGAGTGGGCGAAGCCCGGCCCGCCGGTCCAGGCGTACGAGGCGCCGACGTTGACGATCGACCCGGGCGTCCCGGCGGCCAGGTGGCGGCGGCCGAACTCGCGGGCGCAGAAGAACGTGCCGTTGAGGGTGATGTCGACGACGGTCCGCCACGCGTTGGCGCTCATGTCCTCGGCGGGCACGGGGAAGTTGGCCGCCGCGTTGTTGACGAGCACGTCGGGCAGGCCCAGCCCGGCCTCCACGGTGTCGAAGGCGGCGGCGATCTGGTCCGGCTCGCGGATGTCGCACCCGGTGGTGAGGACCCGGCCGCCGACCTCCTCGATGGCGGCCTGGCCCGCCTCGAGGTGCTCGGGCTTTCGGCTGAGGATGGCGATGGCCGCCCCCAGGCGGGCGAACTCGGTGGCGATGGCCTTGCCCAGGCCGGTGCCGGCGCCGGTGACGAGGACGACCTGGCCGTCGTAGGTGCCGTCCGGAAGGGCCGATGTGCCCAGCTCGGGAGGCTCGGGCAGCCCGATGGGATCGTCGGTGCTCACGTCACCCTCCGTTCTGGGTACTGGATCCGGTGCTGGGGACCGCCCGCTGGTCCCAGAACGGGATGTCACCGGCCATCACGAGCCCCGGTACTCGGGCGACCGACCCTCGGCGTGCGCGGCCCGCATCTCGGCGTAGTCGTCGGACTTGTTGATGAAGGTCTGGTAGATCAGCTCGTCCTCCATCGAGCTCACCAGTTGTGGGCGGGCCAGGTGACGGATGACCCGCCGGGCCATCTTCACGGCGACGGCCGAGCGGCCGGCGATCTCGTGGGCCATCTCCATGGCGGTGCTGTCGAGGTCCTCGGGCGGGACGATGCGGGAGACGATCCCGTGGTGCAGCGCCTCCTCGGCGGTCAGCGCCCGCCCGGTCAGGACCATGTCGCTGACCACCCCGTGCCCGCACATCTCGTAGAGCACACCGACACCACCGGTGTCGGGGATCACCCCGTACTTGGTCTCGGGGAGCATGAAGCGGGCGCCCTCGGCGGCGATGCGGATGTCGCACATCAGGGCCCGCTGGAACGAGCCGCCGATGGCCCATCCCTGGATGGCGACGATGACCGGCGCCTCGATCGACCACAGCTGCTGGATGCCCCACTGCCCCCGGGTCATCAGCTCGTGGTGGGTCATCTCGACCTGCCCGCCCCCGATGGCGCCCACGTCCCGGCCCGACGACCACGCCGACCCCTCGCCCCGCCAGACGACCGCCCGCACGTCCGAGCGCTGGGTGAGCTCGGTCAGGATCTCGAACAGGGCGAGGTCCATGTCGTCGTCGAAGGCGTTCTTCTTGTCCGGGTTGTCGTTGGTGATGACGGCGACCGGACCGTCCCAGCTCAGCTTCACCCGTTCGTCAGGCATCGCCAGAACCTAGGCCGACTAGAACGACGCAGTGACGGGCGAGTCCGGGGGCTGGGAGCCGCTGCTGGAGGAGCTGCGGCGGCGCCAGGAGGCGGCGCGGGCGATGGGCGGGACGGAGCGGGTCGACAAGCAGCACGCCAAGGGCAAGCTCGACGCCCGCCAGCGGCTGGACCGGCTGTTCGACGAGGGCACGTTCACCGAGCTCGGCGCCCTGGTGGGTGGGCTGGACGACCTCCCCGGCGACGGCCTGGTGGCCGGGATGGGGGCGATCGACGGCCGGCCGGCGCTGGCCGCGGCCGAGGACTTCACCGTCAAGGGCGGGTCCATCGGCGTCGGCAACACCGACAAGCGCTTCCGGCTGACGCAGATCGCCGAGCGGGAGGGCCTGCCCCTCGTGCTGATGCTCGACGGCGCCGGCCACCGCATGACGGGCGAGGCGGCCGGTCGGCGGCCGAACGACCTGCAGGGCCTCGCCGACCTGAAGGGCAAGGTCCCGCTGGTCACGCTCGTCCTCGGCCCCGCGGCGGGGCACAGCGCGCTGGCGGCGCCGCTGGCCGACTACGCGGTCATGACCCGCCAGGCGTCCCTGTTCACGGCCGGGCCGGTCCTGGTGAAGGCGGCCACCGGCGAGGACGTGACCACCGACGAGCTCGGCGGGCCCCAGGTGGCGATCGCCTCGGGCGTGGTCCACAGCGTGGCCACCGACGACGAGCACGCCATCGACGCCGCCCGCTGCTGGCTGTCGTACTTCGACGGTGAGGTCTGGGGCGAGGACGTCGATCCCCGACGGCTGGACGACCTGCTCGACCTGGTTCCGCCCGACCCCCGCCGGCCGTACCCGATGGCCGAGGTCGTCGACCGGCTGGCCGACGGCGACACCTTCCTGCCCGTGGGCCTGGGCTTCGGCGACGGGATGCTCACCGCACTCATCCGCCTCGGCGGCCGGCCCGTGGCCGTCGTGGCCAACGACCCGTCGGTGCGGGCGGGGGCCATCGGCCGGGACGAGGCCGACAAGGCTGCCCGCTTCCTCGACACCGTCGCCCCCTTCGGTCTCCCCGCGCTGTTCCTGGCCGACAACCCGGGGGTCATGGCCGGCACCCAGGCCGAGCGGGACGGCGTGCTGCGCGCCGCGGCCGCGCTGTTCGCCGCCCAGCGTCGCTACCCCGGCACCAAGCTGCACGTCACGCTGCGCAAGGCCTTCGGCTTCGGCTCCTCGGCCATGGCCATGAACCCCTTCGACCACCAGACGCTGACGCTGGCCTTCCCCGGCGTGCTCCTCGGGGCCATGCCCGCCGAGAGCGGGGGCAGAGCGGCGGGCCTGGCGGCCGACGAGCAGGCGGCGGCCGAGATCCTCCAGGCGGGCGGCCCCTACCGCACCGCCCACACCATGGGCTACGACGACGTGATCGACCCCCGGGACCTGCGCAACGCCCTGCTCGGCGGCCTGGCTACAGCGACGCGCTGATCTCCTGGGGCACGTCGGTCACGACCCCGGACACGCCGTCCTCGACGAGACGTTGGGCGGTCGCAGAGTCGTCGACCGTGTAGGACCACACGACCAGGCCGGCGTCGGTCAGCGTCGCGACGACGTCGGCAGTGGCGGCGTCCTGTTCGAGCACGACCCCGTCATGGCCCTCGTCGAGCAGCCCGGCGGCCAGCTCGTCGACGTCGCCCAGTCCGGCGGCGATCAGGGCGGTGGGGAAGTCGTCGCCGGTCAGCTCCCGCACCCGGCCGATGGCCTCGCGGTCGAACGAGGTGACGACAACCGGCCCTTCCGGCGGGCGGGCCCGCAGAACGGCCATGGTGGCGTCGACCACGCCGCGGTTCGGGTCGAAGTGCTCCTCGGTCGGGTCGGACTTGATCTCCACGTCCACGCCGAGGCCGTGCTCGTCGATGACGTCGAGGGCCTCGAGCAGCGTCGGCAGGCCGAGCTCGGCCGACGGGGTCGTGGCCACGACGTTGCCGTCCGTGGTCTCCGGGTCGTGGCTGAGGACGACGTCGCCGTCGGCGCTGAGGCGCACGTCGATCTCGACCCAGGTCGCGCCCCGGTCACGGGCGCCGGCGATGGCCTCCAAGGAGTTGTCGGGCTCGGCCCCGTCCGCCCCGCCGCGGTGGCCGATCACGAGCGGCGAGGCGCCGAAGGGCTGGGCGGGCTCGACGACGACCGTCGTCGTCGTGGACGCCGGTGCGGCGGCTTCGGTCGTGGTGCCGTCGTCGCGCCGCCGCACGACACGAGGACGACGCAGAGCGCCACGGCAGCCAGGCCCCGCATCCCGCCACCGTACGGTGGCCGGTAGCGTTGCTGCCGTGTCCGGCGGAAGGAAGCCCCTCGCGGCCGCGCTCGTGGTCCTGGCGCTCGGTCTGTCGCTGACGGCGACCGAGGCCTTCGCCGACGCCTACCGCCCCGACGGGCTGATCCGCCGCTTCTCCGAGTCCCAGCGCGACGGCGACGACATCTACAACCGCGACAGTGTGGGCCAGACCCGGACCACGCTGGTGCGGCGGGAGGGCAGGGCCCGCTTCGTCGTCCGGGTGGAGAACGACGGCGACCAGGTCGACGATCTCGTCCTCGCCGGCACCCGCAACACCGAGCACTACGGCATCCGCTACTTCGTCGGCGCCCAGGAGGTGTCGGCGCGCATCCGCGCCGGCGTCTTCCGCTTCCGGGACGTTGCCGCCGGCGCCCACCGTGCCCTGACCGTGGAGATCACGGCCGAGCCCTCCGCCCCCCTCCGCAGCAAGGTCATCGCCCGCATCGCGATCCGCTCGGGCGCCATGCCGACCCTGCTCGACCGCGTGAAGATGGTCGTGTACCGCAGCCGGGGCGTCGAGACGATGATCGAGGGCCCGACGCTTCACCAACGTGGCCACGGCCGAGCGGTGGGCCCGCAGCGAGGACGCCACGCCCCGCTTCGTGGCCAACGCCCAGCTCTACTGGGAGCTGGCCCCGCCCCGCGGCATCCGCCCCGAGGTGGCCTACGCCCAGTCCGCCAAGGAGACCGGCTACGGCCGCTTCGGCGGCGTGATCGACGCCTCGTTCAACAACCCGTGCGGCCTGAAGACCACCGCCGGGCGGCGACGACGACGACCCCGACGCCCACATGCGGTTCACCACGTGGCGGCAGGGCATCACCGCCTGCATCGACCACCTGGCCCTCTACGCCGGCGCCCCCGGCTACCCGAGGGACGACACGCCGGATCCCCGTCACTTCCCGTCGGTGTACGCCACCGCGCCGACCGTCGAGCGCCTGGGCGGCGCCTGGGCCTCCGGCCGCGGACTACGGCACCAGCATCGTCAACGACTTCCTGAACCCGCTGCTCGGCTCCTGGCAGCGAGCGGGTGCCGTCGGCCGTCTCGACCACGTCGATGGCCGTGCGGCCACCCTCCCGGTCGTGCACGACCGTGCCGGCGACCACCCGGACGTCGTCGCCGGGGTCGTCGGTGTCGGGGCGCGGGGTGTCCGCCGCCTTCGCCTCGGCGGTGACGTCCTCGCTGCGCCAGCCGTCGGGCGCGGGCGTGGTCGACCAGACGCCGGCCCCGTACTTGGTGAGGAAGCCGGAGACGCTGGTGACCAGCCCGGCGCTGCCGGGGTCGGCGCGCAGGACGTCGGCCATCGACGCCGTCGAGTGGAGGACGTAGCTGTTCAGCGGTCCCCCGGCGAAGGTCATGCCGCCGGTGACGGTCAGCTGACGGTCCAGGGGGATGCCGAGCTCGCCGGCGGCGACCTGCACGGCGGCGGGGAAGCAGGAGTAGAGGTCGAGGTGGTCGACGGCCTCGACGTCGACCCCGGCCAGGTCCAGCGCCCGTCGGCCGGCGTGGCGGGCGACGACGGAGCGGGCCAGGTCGTCGCGCTGCACGACGGGGACGGCGTGGTTGCAGAAGGCCGAGCCCCAGCGGGAAGACCCACCGGTCCTCGGGGACACCGGCGGTGCGGGCGGCGTCGACGGTGGTGACCAGCAGGGCGGCGGCCTGGTTGACCCGCAGGTTCGAGCAGCACAGCTTCGTGTACGGCTCGGCGATCATGCGGTTGCCGTCGCTCGGGTCGACGATGGCCGCGGCCGACGGGGCGCCCCGCTCCCAGGCGAACGGGTTGCCGGCCGCGACGGCGGCGAAGGACTCGGTCAGCGTCCCTAGGCGAGCCCGGTGCTCGTCGGCGTCCCAGCCCTGGGCGGCGGCCGAAGGCGTTCTCGAGCACGGCGTAGACCGTGGGCGGGTCGACGAACAGGTGGTTCAGCTCGACGGCGCTGATGCCCAGGTCGTGGGAGACGAGGTGCTCGTCGGGCTCGACCGTCGCCCGGCGGGCCTGGCCCACCGCGGTCGCCGCACCGGCCGTGGACCCGTGGTTGACCTCGGCGCCGACCACCAGTGCGGCCCCGGCGCCGTCCCGCACCGCGGACAGGGCGGCGTCGATGACCTCCTGCTGGGTGATGCCGACCTCGGCCATGACCGTGTGGGCGCCTCGGCTGCCCCGATGGCGACGCCGACCTCACGGGCCGGGTCGGGGTGGGTCCACGTCCCCTTCGGTGTCCCGATCCAGCCGACCGCGCGGCAGTACCGCGCCGCCGGCGTCGTCCCCCGCCCGCCGGGCGGCCTCGACCATGAGCTCGACCAGGGTCGGCACCGGCCCGTCCGCCGGGCGGTGGACGACCTGGCCGACGCCCGACCAGGACGGGCTCGTCGGACATGGGCGGGGACGGTAGTGGTGCCATGATCGGCGCCGTGAAGCCGGTGAGCTGGTGGATGGAGACCTGCGACGACGACCTGACGCCGCGGCCGCCGTTGGACGGCTCGATCGCCGCCGACGTGGCCATCCTCGGCGCCGGCTACACCGGCCTGTGGACCGCCCTGCACCTGCTGGAGAAGGATCCCACCCGCAAGGTGGTGATCCTCGAGCGGGAGATCGCCGGCTGGGGTGCGTCGGGGCGCAACGGCGGCTGGCTGTCACCGGAGATCTCGGTCAGCCACACCGAGATGATCGCCCGCCACGGGCTCGAGGCGACCCGGGCGACGCACGAGGCCCTCGTCGAGACCATCGACCACGTCGAGGCCGCCGTCCAGCGCCACGGCATCGACGCCCACCTCGACCGCCACGGGATGCTGATGCTGGCCCGGGGCGGCCACCAGATGAAGACCCTGCGCCAGATCCACGAGGAGATGGCCGAGATCGGCTACCCCGACTTCTACCGCTGGCTGGAGCCGGGGGAGGCGGCCGAGCTGGTCGACGTCGACAACACCTGGGCGGCGCTGTTCGCCGAGCCCTTCGCCGCCGTCCACCCCGGCCGCCTGGTGCGGGGCCTGGCTCGGGCGGTCGAGCGCCTGGGCGGGACGATCTACGAGGGCACCGAGGTGACCGGGTACGTCACCGGGAAGGAGCCGGCCCTGCACACGAAACGGGGCGACGTCGACGCCGACGTCATCGTGCTGGCCGGGGAGGCCTACCTCAGCGGGCTCGACGGCCACGAGCGGGAGATCCTCCCCGTCTACTCGCAGATCATGCTGACGGCCCCGCTGACCGAGGCGCAGCGGGACACCATCGGGTGGCGGCGCCGCTTCGTCATGCAGTCGAAGCGTCTGACCATCGACTACCTGCAGATCACCCGGGACGGCCGCATCGCCTTCGGCGGCCGCGGCTCCCTCTACCACTGGGGGTCGGCGATCAAGCCCGAGTGGGACTGCGTCGACGGCACGGCCGTCAGCCTGCGGGCCCAGTTCGAGGACTTCTTCCCGACGTTGAAGGACGTCCCCTTCGAGCGTTGCTGGGGCGGCGTGGTGGGGATCCACCGGGACTGGATGCCGTCGTTCAGCTACGACCCTGCGACCGGCCTGGCCAAGGCCGGCGGCTACGCGGGCGAGGGGGTCGCCGCCGCCAACCTCGCCGGACGTACGCTCGCTGATCTCATCACCGGTGGCGGGACGGCCCTCTGCGAGTTGCCGATGGTCCAGCACGAGCCCAAGAAGTGGGAGCCCGAGCCCCTGCGCTGGCTGGGTGTCCGCCACATCCAGAAGGCGGCCGCCCGCCTGGAGGAGAAGGCGATCAAGACCGGCAAGGCCCCCTCCGGCCGTTCCGTCGCCGAGCGCCTGATGAGCCACTGATGCGACCCCTGCCGACCTGGGCCCGAGCGACCGGCGTCCTGTTCGCCGTCATGACCTTCTTCGCCCTGCTCGTGACCGTCGTCCTGCCCAGCCAGGCCCGCGACGCGGCGGCGACGGTGGTGGCCGGCGCCTGGGACTGCGAGCTCGACTACGCCGAGACCGACGAGAACCCCCCGATCACCACCGACTGGGACCTCGAGCTCCACGAGGACGGCCGGATCGTCATCGAGGACCAGGGCGGCGAGGTCGCCGAGGGTGAGTGGACCTTCGAGGACGGGCGGCTGGACGTCGACTTCGGCGAGGCCGACCTGGGCAACCCCGAGCTGGTCACCGAGACCATCGACGTCGAGTCCTCCCTCGACGAGATCGTGCTCGAGTTCGCGGCCACCGCCCAGGACCGTGACGAAGAGGTCGGCGACCGCACCCTGACCTGCGAGCGGGACTGATGCGCCCACTCGTTCGCCTCGTCCTCCTCCAGCTGGCCGCCCTCGGCCTGGTCCTCGCCGGCCTGGCCCCGTGGGTCCAAGGGGTCACCGGCTACGACCTGGCGGGCGCCGTCACCGAAGTCGGCGGCGACGTCGACGGTCTCCCGCCGGCCTGGCTCGGCTGGGCCTGGTACGTGCTGCCCCTGTTGGGCTTCGTCGCCTGGCTGACCATCTACGTGGCCGACCGCCCGATGCCCCGTCTCTATCTCGTCCTCGGGCTCCTGGCCGCGCTCTTCTGCGTCGCCTTCGGGATCGACGCCATGCAGTCCGACGCCGACCTCGGCTGGGGCGTTTTCCTCGCCCTCGCCGCCGGCGTCCTGCTCATCGTCGCCGGCCGCGCGAAGCGGGTCGAAGCCGCCTTCTGAGTCGACAGCTGCGCCTCAGCCCAGGGCGGCGTCCACGGCGTCGATGACGATGGCGGCCCCCTCGTCGGCCTCGTCCTCGGTGAGCGAGAGGGGCGGGGCGATGCGCAGGCAGTTGCCGTGGAGGCCGCCCTTGCCGATGAGCAGGCCGCGCTGCTTGCAGCCCTCGAGGACGGTGGCGGCACCTTGGGGGTCGGGGACGAAGCCGTCGGCGCCGACCAGCTCGAGGCCGATCATCAGGCCCCTGCCCCGGATCTCGGCCAGCGCGGGGTGGCGGTCGACCAGGGGCAGCAGCGCCTCCATGAGCTGGGCGCCGCGGGCGGCCGTGTTCGCCTGGAGGTCGTGGTCCAACAGGTAGTGCAGGTTGGCCAGGGCGCCGGCGCAGGAGAGCGGGTTGCCACCGAAGGTCGAGATGGAGTTGGCCGAGATCGAGTTCATGACCTCGGCCCGGCCGACGACGCCGGCGATGGTCAGGCCGTTGCCGAGCCCCTTGGCGAAGGTCATCAGGTCGGGGGTGATGCCGTGGGCCTGGTAGCCCCAGAAGTGGTCGCCGGTGCGGCCCCAGCCGGTCTGCACCTCGTCGGAGATGTAGAGCATGTCGTGCTCGCGGCAGACCTTCTCGACCGGGCCGAAGAAGCCGTCGGGCGGGATGGCGAAGCCGCCGACGCCCTGGACGGGCTCGGCGATGAGGGCGGCGATGTCGCCGGCGGTCTGCGTGGCGATGACGTCGCGCAGGTCCTCGGTGCAGGCCTCGATGAAGGCGCCGTCGTCGTAGGTCCGGAAGGGGGAGCGGAATCGGTAGCCCGACTGCATGTAGCTGACCTGGAACGGGGTCAGGGACGAGGCCGACCAGCCCCGGTTGCCGGTGATGCCGATCGTGGCGAACGAGCGCCCGTGGTAGCTGTTGCGCACGGCGATGATCTGGCTGGACCGCCGGAACGACGAGGCCACCAGCAGCGCCGCCTCGTTGGCCTCGGTGCCCGACGTGGTGAAGAAGACCCGGGCGTCGGGGATGCCGGACAGCTCGGCGATCATCTCGGCCAGCTCCACCTGCTGGCGGATCAGGTACAGGGTCGACGTGTGGATCATCCGGCCGGCCTGCTCGCGGATGGCCTCCGTCACCTCGGGCACGTCGTAGCCCGTCATCGTGGTGAGGATCCCCCCGAAGAAGTCCAGGTAGCGGTTGCCCTCGCCGTCGACGACGTGACGTCCCTGGCCCTCGGCCAGCTCGATCGGCTCGTCGTAGTAGAGGGCCAGCCAGGAGGGCAGGACCGCCCGGTGTCGGGCCAGTAGCTCGTCGTGCGCCATCCGCCGAACGCTACGAGATCCGAGCGGTATCGTCGTTTCTGACGGACCGTCAGATTTGGAGTCCTGCGTGGCCGAGATCCCCATGATCATCAGCGTCGACGACCACGTCGTCGAGCCCGCGCACCTGTGGCAGGGACTGGCTGCCGGACCGGTTCCAGGAGGGCGCCCCCCACGTCGAGCGCCACGGGCTGGGGGGCCTCACCTACGTGGGAGGCACGACCTACGAGTACGAGCTGACCGACGACGGCCCGCCGTGCGACATCTGGTTCTACGACGGGAAGATGTTCCCCCACAAGCGTCACGTGGCGTCGGTGGGCTTCGACCGAGACGACATGACCCTCTCGCCGATCACCTACGACGAGATGCGGCCCGGCTGCTACGAGCCGAAGGCCCGGGTCGAGGACATGGTGATGAACCACGTCGAGGCGTCGCTCTCGTTCCCGACGTTCCCCCGCTTCTGCGGGCAGACCTTCGCCGAGGCGTCGGACAAGGACCTCGCGCTGGCCTGCGTGCGGGCCTACAACGACTGGATGGTCGAGGAGTGGTGCGGCGACTCCGACGGCGCCCTCATCCCGCTCTGCCTGATCCCCCTGTGGGACATCGACGCCGCCGTGGCCGAGGTCCGAGCGCAACGCCGCCCGCGGCGTGCGGGCCGTCTGCTTCAGCGAGATCCCGCTCGAAGCTCGGGCCTGCCCACCATCCACACCGGTGAGTGGGACCCGTTCTTCGCCGCCTGCGCCGACACCGGGACCGTGGTGTGCATGCACATCGGCTCGTCCTCGCAGATGCCCGCGACGTCGCCGGACGCCCCGCCCGCCGTGGCCGCCACCCTCAGCTTCAACAACGCCATGGCCTCGCTGTCGGACTTCCTCTTCTGCGGGATCCTGGTGAAGTACCCGACGCTCACCCTCGCCTACTCCGAGGGCCAGATCGGCTGGTTGCCCTACGTGCTCGAGCGGGCCGACGACGTGTGGCGGGAGCACCGGGCCTGGGGCGGGGTGGCCGACAAGGTGCCCGAGCCGCCGTCGACCTACTACTACCGTCAGGTCTACGGCTGCTTCTTCCGGGACCAGCACGGCCTCGACGCCCTGGACAAGGTCGGCGTCGACAACATCACCTTCGAGACCGACTACCCCCACACCGACTCGACGTGGCCCAACACCCTCCAGGTGGCCCAGGAGCTGATGGGCCACCTCCCGCAGGAGGCGGTCGACAAGATCTGCCGCACCAACGCCCAGCGCATGCTGGGGCTGGGCTGATCGCGGGGCCGTTGCCAGGTCTGCCCACCTGGGCAAGAATGCGCGATCGCTCGCGGCCGGGGGTCGCGGGGTGGGGGGATGGCGCCGATGGTGGAGTCGACCGGACACAGCCGGGGCAACCCGCGCTTGTACGAGGTGATCGAGCACACGCCCAAGACGGGCACGAGCCCGACCGTCTGGGCCTGGCCGCAGCTCATCGACTACCTGAAGGTCGCGGGCCAGCCCGTCCAGGGGCCGTGGCCGCCCCACCAGGAGCCGAGGCCGGACCCGGCGGCGGACTCCCTACCGGTGGCGGTGCCCGATCCCGAGCCGCCGGCTCCGCCGCCGGACGCCGAACCCGAGTAGGAAGGGCCCATGTACCCCTCCCGCTTCGGCTACGAGGCTCCGCGCACCCTGGAGGAGGCCATCGGGCTGCTGCACGACGGCGCGGGCGAGGCCAAGGTGCTGGCCGGTGGCCAGAGCCTCGTCCCGATGCTGAAGCTGCGCTTCGCGTCACCTGAGCTCCTGGTCGACATCAACGGGCTGCCCGGCCTCGACCACCACACGGTCGAGGCCGACGGCACCATCCGGGTCGGCGCCCTCTGCCGGCACGCCGACCTCGAGCGGTGGGGTGACCTGGCCGCCAAGCAGCCGACGATGGCGGCCGTGGCGCCCCTCGTGGCCGACCCGCTCGTGCGCAACCGGGGGACGCTGGTGGGCTCGCTCTGCCACGCCGACCCGCAGGGCGACTGGGCTTCGGTCGTCACCGCGCTCGGAGGTCACGTCGTGGCCCAGGGCCCGGCCGGCCGACGCACGATCGCCATGAAGGACCTGGTCAGCGGGCCCTTCCAGACGACGTTGGCCGACGACGAGATCGCCGTCGAGGCGGTGATCCCGGCGCCGCAGGGCACGGCGGCCGGCGGCTACCTGAAGCTCGAGCGCCGGGTGGGCGACTTCGCCACGGTCGGCGTGGCGGTGGCGCTGGAGACGTCCGGGGCGACCGTCACCCGCGCGGGCATCGGCCTCACCGGCGTCGGGGGCTCGACCGTCGACGCTGAGGAAGCGGCGGCATCGCTCGAGGGCGACGCCCTCTCCGCCGAGGGGATCGAGCGGGCCGCCACCCTCGCCGCCGAGGCGGCCCGACCCACCAGCGACCACCGGGGGAGCGCCGAGTACAAGCGCCACGTCGTGCACACCTTCGTCGAACGGCTGCTGGGCCGCATCGCCGAGTCGGCAGAGAGGGCGGCCTAGATGACCACCTTGTTCACCGAGGTCGACCCCGACGAGGGGGGCCAAGTCCCCACCCGCCGGGTGAGCCTGACCGTGAACGGGGAGCGCCGGGCCGCGGTCATCGAGCCCCGCCTGCTCCTCGTCCACCTCCTGCGCCAGGGCCTCGGCCTCACCGGCACCCACCTCGGCTGCGACACGACCAACTGTGGCGCCTGCACGGTGCTGGTCGACGGGGTGCCGCTCAAGAGCTGCACGATGCTGGCCGTCCAGGCCGACGGCACCGACGTCACCACGGTCGAAGGCCTCTCCGGGGCCAGCGAGCTGCACCCGATCCAGGAGGGCTTCAAGCAGGAGCACGGCCTCCAGTGCGGGTTCTGCACCCCGGGGATGATGCTGTCGGCCACCTCCCTGCTGGCCCACAACCCCGACCCCACCGAGGACGAGGTGCGGTGGGCCCTGTCCGGGAACCTCTGCCGGTGCACCGGCTACCAGAACATCGTGAAGGCCGTGCTGTGGGCGGCGGCCAAGCTGCGGGCCGAGAGCGGAGACGCCGACGACGGGGGTGAGCCATGACCGCGCTCGACGAGGTCAAGATCGGCGGGCTGGGGGCCAGCCGCCGCCGGGTCGAGGACGACCGCTTCATCCGGGGTCGCGGCAACTACGTCGACGACATCGTGCTCCCGGGGATGCTCCACATGGAGATCCTCCGCAGCCCCCTGGCCCACGCCCGGATCACCTCGATCGACACCAGCGCCGCCTGGGAGATCCCCGGGGTCCACCTCGTCCTGACCGGCGAGATGATGGCCAGCCGCAACCTGGCCTGGATGCCGACTCTCTCCTATGACACCCAGGCCGTCCTGGCCACCGACAAGGTGCGCTTCCAGGGCCAGGAGATCGCCTGCGTCATCGCCGAGGACCCGTACATCGCCAAGGACGCCTGCGAGGCGATCGTGGTCGAGTACGAGCCCCTTCCCGTCCTCGTCAACCCGATGCAGGCCCTGGGCGAGGACGCCACGGTCATCCGCGACGACAAGGAGAACCAGGCCGACAACGTCATCTTCGACTGGGAGGTGGGTGACAAGGCGGGCACCGACCAGGCCTTCGAGGCCGCCGACGTCGTGTCGACGCTCGAGCTCCACTACCCCCGCTCGCACCCGTCACCGATCGAGTGCTGCGGATCGATCGCCGACTTCGACCGGTCGACGTCGAAGCTCACCGTCTACATGACGACCCAGGCGCCCCACATCATCCGGGCCGCCGTGGCCCTCGTGGCCGAGCTCCCCGAGCACCTGATCCGCATCGTCTCCCCCGACCTCGGGGGAGGGTTCGGCAACAAGGTGCCGGTGTACCCGGGCTACGTCGCCTCGATCCTGGCGTCGATCCTGCTCGAGCGCCCGGTGAAGTGGATCGAGGACAAGACCGGCAACCTCATCTCCACCGGGTTCGGCCGCGACATCTACCTCGAGGGGGAGATGGCGCTGCGGAACGACGGCCGGATCCTGGGCGTGCGCATGAAGACGCTGTCGGACCACGGTGCCTTCTTCTCCGACGCCCAGCCGAGCAAGTTCAAGATCGGCCTGATGCACTCGGCCTTCGCCTGCTACGACATCCCGAACGCCCACCTGACGTCGCGCGGCGTGTACACGAACAAGGCGCCCGGCGGGGTGGCGTACCGGTGCTCGTTCCGGGTGACCGAGGCCATGTACTTCCAGGAGCGCATGGTCCAGGCGGCGGCGGACGACCTGGGCATGGACCAGGCCGAGTTCCGCCGCATGAACCTCGTCCGCGACGACGACTTCCCCCACCGGACACCCTTCGGGTTCCTCACCGACTCGGGCCAGTACGCCAAGTGCCTCGACATCGGCCTGGACGCCGTCGGCTACCAGGACTTCCTGGCCCAGAAGGAGGAGGCGGCGTCGAGGGGCCGTCTGCTCGGCATCGGCATCTCGACCATGACCGAGCCGCTGGGGGCCGGCAACAGCCGGGAGTACGACATCTTGGGCATCAAGATGTTCGACAGCGCCGAGCTGCGCGTCCACATGACGGGCAAGGCGATCCTGCGTACCGGGGCCAAGACCCAGGGCCAGGGCCACGAGACGACCTGGGCCCAGATCGTGGCCCACGAGCTGGGCATCCCCGCCGAGGACATCGTCGTCGAGGAGGGCGACACCGACACCGCGCCCTTCGGCATGGGGACCTACGCCTCCCGCAGCACCCCCGTCGCCGGGGCCGCCGTGGCCATGGTGGCCCGCAAGGTCCGGGCGAAGGCGAGGAAGCTCGCCGCCCACCTGCTCGAGGTCTCCGAGGAGGACATCGACTGGGAGCTGGGCCGCTTCTACGTGCGCAGCGCCCCGGATCGCGGGGTCTCGATCCAGGAGTGCGCCATGGCGGCGTACAGCAACATGCCCGACGGCATGGAGCCGGGCCTCGAGAACCACGCCTACTACGACCCGCCCAACCTCACGTGGCCGTTCGCCTGCTACATCGCCACCGTCGAGGTCGACCCCGCCACCGGCGTGTGGGACGTCCTGCGGGTCGTGGCCGTGGACGACTGTGGCGTGCGCATCAACCCGATGATCGTCGAGGGCCAGATCATGGGCGGCCTCACGGAGGCCTACGCCATGGCCAGCATGCAGTTCATCACCTTCGACGAGGAGGGCAACTGCATCGGGTCCAACTACATGGACTACCTGCTCCCCACGGCGTGGGAGACCCCCGGCTTCGAGCTCCACGAGGTGGTCACCCCCTGCCCCCACCACCCCATCGGGGCCAAGGGCGTCGGGGAGTGCGCCACCGTCGGGGGCCCGGCGGCCTTCGTCAACGCCGTCATGGACGCCCTGCGGGGCACGGGGGTCCGCAACATCGACATGCCCCTGTTGCCCGACCGGGTGCACCACGCCATCACCACGGGTGAGGACGTCTCCGGCGCCCCGCCCGTGCGGGTGAGCCTGTGAGGGAGGAGGCGGGGTGCTGATCACCAGCGACTTCGAGGTCGACCAGGCCCCCGAGGCCGTCTGGCGGTTCTTCGGCGACATCCCGCAGGTGGCCGCCTGCCTCCCGGGGGCCGAGCTGACCGAGGACCTCGGCAACGACGAGTACCGCGGGAAGGTGACGATCCGGATGGGGCCGGTGAAGCTCCTGTTCGCGGGGACGGCCTCGGTCGCGGAGCGCGACGAGGAGGGTCGCCGGATCGTCGTGGACGCCGTCGGCACCGACGAGAAGGGCCGGGGCCGGGCGTCCCTGCGCCTGACCGCCGCGCTGTCGCCGGCGGCGGGCGGCACCCGCGTCGAGGTGGCCCAGGACATCGAGGTGTCCGGGGCCGCCGCCCAGTACGGGCGGGGGATGGTCTCCGACGTCACGGCCGTCCTCCTCCGCGACTTCTCCGTCAACGCCGCCGACCGCATCGCGGCCGCCGAGCGGGGTGAGGCGCTCGACGCCTCGGCCTCGGCCACGCCCGCCAGCGGGCTGTCCGTCGGCCTCGCCGCCCTCCGCCTGGCCCTGGCCCGGGTCTTCCGGCGCTTCTTCCTGCCCTACCGACCGAACCCGACCTAGGAGGCTCCGATGGTCCTGTGGTGGATCGGCAACGCCGTGTTGTTGTTGGTGGTCGTGCCCGTCCTCGTGGCCCTGCTCAACCGGGTGCTGGCCGCCCTCGAGCGGATCCGGGCCGCCTCCGACGACATCCTCACCGGCGGCGTCGCCCTCGTGGGCGAGCTCGACGAGGTCCCGGACCTCCTCGGCACCACGGGCGAGACCGTGCACGCCGTGTCGGTCGGGGCCGTGCGCTACGCCGGTTCCGTCGCCAAGTTGCTGCCCGAGAGCTGAGGGAGGACCACCGTGCCCGCCGCCGCCATCGTCACGCTGGTCATCGCCGGCCTCATCATCGCCGCCGCCGCCCTCGGGTTGATCCGGGTCATCGGTCACCTCGTCGCCGTCCAGCGCACCCTCGACGGTGTGGTCGGCGGGGTCCGGGTCGTGGCCGACAAGACCGAGCTCGTTCCCGCCGCCGTCGCCTCGGTCAACGCCGACCTCGAGCCCGTGCGCGACTTCTGCGCCACGATCCCATGAGCACGGTCCTCGCCTCCGAGTCCACCGGGTGGGTCATCGGCTACTCGATCGCCATCGCCGTGGTGCTCGTCGTCGTCGCCTTGGTGGTGCCGATCCTGCTCCTCGCCAAGCGGATCGGGGACCAGGCCCAGGACATCGACGACGCCCTGACCGACGCCGTCCACAACACCGCCGGCCTGGCCGGGCTCAGGACCACCAACGACGCCGCCGGCGTCATCGTGGCCGGGCTCGAGCGCGGCCGCACGACGCTGGGAGGATGACCGTGCTCGCCTTGACCGACACGCAGGAGAGCTGGTGGTGGGGCGCGGTCATCGGCGGCTTCGTCGTCGTGCTCGCCGTGGCCGCCCTGCTCACCATCCTGGTCGTCCTCGTCCGTCGCATCGACGAGCGGGTGGTCGCCGTGCGGGACACGCTGAAGGCGGCGAAGGCCAACACGGCCGACACCGCGTTGATCGCCGAGACGGCGGCGGGTGTCGAGGCGGTCCTCTCCGAGGGCCTCGAGCACCACCTGTTCCTGGGCCGGGTCCTCGGGAAGGTGCGCTCGTGACCACCCTCGTCGTCCTCTCCGTGATCGACATCGTCCTGCTCATCGCCGGCCTGGCCTTCTACCTCTTCGTCGTCGGGGGCCAGCTGCAACGCATCGCCACCAACCTCGAGGAGTGCAGCGAGATCGTCCAGGACATCGTCGGCGACGCCGAGGTGATCACACCGGGCCTCGAGAGCATCAACCACACCGGTGGGATCGTGGCCGGTGCCCTGCCCCTGCTCTACGGCATGGCCGAGGGGATCGTCGTCGGCGCCACCTACGAGCCCGCTCCGCCGGCCGAGCCCGAACCGGCCCGCCCGGCGTCCGGCCAGCGCCGGTCGCGCTTCCACGAGGCGGTGGGCTACAGCACCGACTGACCCGTCAACTGGGTTCGGGATCGCGGCCGGTCGTGAGGGGACCGGTGGTGGGGGCCTCGTAGGCCCCGATCCACTCGTCGCGCCACTCGGTGTCGTAGCGCTCGTCGTTGCAGCCGGGCCCGTAGATCGACACCAGCTCGCGGGCGATCTGCTCCCGGTGGGAGGGCAACCCGCCGGGCACCTCGTACGTGCAGACGTACACCTTCCACCGGTCACCGGCCCGCTGGATCCAGCACGGCGCCCGGGGGTGGTCGAAGGGGAGGCCCTCGGTGGTGAGGTCGTCGGCGTGACCGACGTAGGTGACGGCGTACCGGTCGGGCTGGGCATCGGCGTCGGGGCGGTAGGCGATGGCGTAGACGGCGGGGCGAGCCGGCGGCGTCCACCCGGCCAGGAGCCGCGGGCCCTCGAAGGGGTAGCCGGCGAGCGAACCGAGCCGGATCACGCCTCGCCACCGAGCTCGTCGTCCTCGGCGGTCACCTCGGCCCGGGTCACCGGCCAGGCCGGGAGTCCGGCCTCCTGGGCGGCCTGGCGCAGGCGCTCCGCCCCCGCTTCGGCGGCGGCTTCGCCCGAGTCCGCCTCGACCACCACCTGGGCGCCGTAGCCCGTTGTGCCGATGCCCGAGGCGATGCCCTGGTCGGCCGCCACGGCGTCGGCGAGGGCGACGATCTCCTCCCGGGTCATCACCCGGTCGCCCTGGGCCACCACCGCCACGCTCCAGCGCACCGGTTCCGGCCTAGCCCAGCTCCGGGAGGCGGGCGGCGAACCGCTCGAGGCTGTGGAGGTCGTGGCCCGACTCGATCGCGTCGACGTGGGGCGCCGCCACCATCATCCCGAGGGTAGTGGGGCGGAAGTCGGCGGCTTCCCCCTTGTGCGGGTTCATCCAGACCACCCGGTGGCTCAGCCGGGCCAGCCGCTCCATGGCGTCGGCCAGCACGGCGGGATCGCCCCGATCGAGGCCGTCGGAGCAGATGACCACGATGCCGCCCCGGCAGGTCCCGCGCCGGCCCCACCCGCGCACGAACGCATCGAGGGACTCCCCGATGCGGGTCCCGCCCTCCCAGTCGAAGACCGACTCGGCGGCCCTGGCCATGGCGTCGTCGGGCCGGCGGCGGTCGAGGGCCTTCGTGATGCGGGTGAGCCGGGTGCCGAAGCAGAACACCTCCACCCGGGCGTCGGCCCGGCGGGCCGAGTGGGCGAACTGGAGCAGGTTGCGGGAGTAGTCCGACATCGAGCCGGACACGTCGAGGATCAGGATCAGGGGGCGCGTGCGCAGGCGGCGCCGGCGCCAGAACAGCTCGGCGGGCTCACCGTGGGTGCGCTGGGTCTCCCGCACGGTGCGCCGCAGGTCCGGCCGCGAGCCGGTGCGGCCCTTCGTGGTCCGGCGGCTGCGTCGCCGCGGCGGGGTGAGCCGGAACTGGGCCATGATCCGCCGCACGGCGGCCAGCTCCTCGGCCGTGCAGGCGGCGAAGGCCTTGTGGCGCAGCACCTCGGCGTCGGAGGCGACCAGGCCGAGCGTGGCCTCCTCCTCGTCGCCGCCCGGGGCCGGAGGCTCGTCGGTGGGGATGTCCAGCGTGGCGGAGAGCTCTGCCCTCGCCCGGATGGTGACCCGGAGCGGCTCGGCGTCGTGGCCACCCTCGTCGAGGAACCACCGCCGGAACACCCGGTCGTACGTAGCGATCTGGTCGCGCCGGGTGATCAGCGTGGTGCGGCCGGCCCAGTAGAGGTCGACCACGTCGGTGGGGTCGAGCGGCTCCATGGCCGCGCAGTAGGTGAGGACGTCGCCGGACCCGGCGCGGATGCCGGCGACCCGCAGCTCGCGGGCGAAGTCGACCAGCATCCGGACGAAGGGGGCGTCGGCGACGGCCGCCTCAGGCACCGGACGCGACGTCCTCCAGGTGGTCGAGCACCAGGTCGAGGTCGGCCCGCTCCTTGACCACGGCGCCCATCGAGTCCTCGACGGCGGCGGCGTCGAGCTCGGTGATGCCCAACACCCCCAGGGTCGCTGCCCAGTCGATGGTCTCGGCGACGCCGGGCGGCTTCTCCAGGTCCAGCTGCCGCAGGCGGTTGACCGCGGCTACGACCTTGCCCGCCAGGACCGCGTCGACCTCCGGCAACTTGCGTGCGCACGATCTCCACCTCGCGCTCGGCGGCCGGGAAGCCGACCCAGTGGTAGAGGCACCGGCGCTTGAGGGCGTCGTGGAGCTCGCGGGTCCGGTTGGAGGTCAGCACGACCACCGGGGGCGAGGGGGCGGTGATGGTGCCGATCTCGGGGATCGTGATCTGGAAGTCGGAAAGCAGCTCGAGGAGGAAGGCCTCGAACTCGTCGTCGGCCCGGTCGATCTCGTCGACCAGCAGGACGGCCTGGTCGCCCGTCCGCACGGCGTCGAGCAGCGGCCGCTCCAGCAGGAACTTGGGACCGAAGAGCTTGTCCACCGCCTCCTCGTCGGCCACCTCCCGTTCCGACAGGGCGCGGATCTGGAGCATCTGGCGGGCGTAGTCCCACTCGTAGAGGGCCTGGTTGGTGTCGATGCCCTCGTAGCACTGCAGGCGGATGAGCCGGCGGCCGGACCGGGCCGCCAGGACCTTGGCCACCTCCGTCTTGCCGACGCCGACCTCGCCCTCGAGCAGGAGCGGGCGCCCCAGCGAGAGGGCGACGAACAGCGCCGTCGACAGGCCACGGTCGGCGAGGTAGTCCCCGCCGCGCAGCAGATCGGTGAGCTCGCCGACGCTCCCGGGTCGCTCCACCGGCTACCCGTCGCCGTCGGGGCCCAGGACGAGGTCCCGGACCGTGCCGCCCGGCGCCGCCAGCTTCCCCTCGCGGGCCAGGCGATCGCGCCACGCCTGAGTCAGGTCGGTACCCGGCTCGGCCATCCCGTCGAAGCTGACGTCGGACATGTTCCGGCACGCCTTCGTCGGGCTGACGTCCTCGTCCGCGTCGACCCGCTGGCCCTCGGCCTCCCAGATGGAGCGGAGGACGTCCCGGCCGTCTCCTGGCTGCTCGGTCATGACCCTTCCTCCCGCAGGTCGGGGGGCGCGATGGCGCTCACGGTACCGGTTGCCCGTCGCTGGATCGTCTCGCCGTCGCCTCGGCCAGGGCCTCGGCCAGGATGGACACGGCGATCTCCGGCGGCGTCGTGGCGCCGATGTCGAGGCCGGCCGGGCCGTGGATCCGCTCCAGGTCCGTCACGCCGCGGTAGGCGAGCCAGTCGGCCCGTGCCGCCTGAGTCCGCCGTGAGCCGACGGCGCCGATGTAGCCGACCGGGGTGTCGAGGGCGGCGGCCAGCGCGGGCCCAGCCAGGTCGAGGTCGTGGCTGACGACGACGAGCTTGTCGAGTGCGGCCAACCCGGCCACCAGCCCGGTGGCGGTGGCGACCTCCGACGTGGCCACCGCCTGCCAGCCCAGCAGCTCGGCCGATCGGGCCACGGCCTCGGCGATGGCGCCGGCGCCCACGATGATGATCCGGGGGACGGGCCACAGCACGGTGACGACCGTGTCCCCGACGACGCGGCTGTCGCTGGTCGCCCCTTCGAACAGCTCGGCGGCGGCCTCGCCCGCCTCGGCGACGTCGGCCGCGGTGAACAGCTCGGTGCCCCGCACCTCGCCACCCTCGGTCCGGGTGACGAGGCAGACGGCATCGCGCTCGAGCAGCAGGGCCCACAGGTCGGCCGGCAGCTCGGACGCCGGGACCACCAGGCAACGGGCCGTGCCGCCGCAGGCGAGGCCGACGGCCGACGCCTCGATGTCGCCGACGGCGAGCTCGACGAGGCGACCGCCCGTCGACCCCTGCGCCGCCACGTCGGCCAGCTGGCTGTCGAGGGACCCGGAGAGGAGCGAGCCGACCCGGCCACCGCCCGGGGTCAGGGCGAGCGCCTCCGACCGGTCCCGCGAGCTGAAGCCGGCGGTCTCGACGGCCCAGGCCACGTCCACCCTGGTGCCCGCCCGCAGGCAGGCCTCGACGGTCAGGGCGACCTCATACACGGGCGTCCGTCCCGGTGTCGGTGGCCAGAAGCGCCTCGTAGTCCTCCCAGGTGTCGACGTCGAGCGGCACGTGGCGCCCGGGGACCCGCCGCTCGCCCACCTCGACGGCGCCCGAGTCCAGGAGGCGCCAGACGGCCTTGTCGCCGTGGACGCCGCGCAGGTGCTCGAAGCACGCCCGGCCGAGCCACAGCGGGTGACCCGGCCCGTCGTCGTAGCGGGTGACGAGCGCGTCGGCGCCCGGCGTGGTGTCGGCGTGGGCGGCCAGCGCCGTGAGGTCAGCGGGCGGGATGCCGGGCTGGTCGCCGAGCAGGAGCACGAAGCCGGGCGCCGCGAGGTCCACGCGGTCGACGGCGGCGACGATCGAGGCGGCGCAGCCCTGCCCGTGGTCCTCCACCTCGACCACCTCGAACCCGTCCAGATCCACCTGGTGGCGGACCTCGGCGGCTGCCCCGCCGAGGGTGACGATCCGCTGGTCGACGGCGGCGGCGCGCACCGCGTCGAGGGTGGCCCCCAGCAGTGTCGTGTCGCGGAAGGCCAGCGTCTGCTTCGGTCGGCCCAGGCGCCGCGACGACCCGGCGGCGAGGACGACGGCGGTGAGGAACGGGGCCGTCACCGGCGGCGGGCCAGCTCGTCGTCCCGGGCCAGCCGCTCTTCGAACTCCTGGCGACACCCGGGGTTGCAGAACCAGTGGGTCTCGCCGCCCACCTCGAGCGAGAGGGTCGGCGGGGCGGCCACGACCGTCATCCCGCAGATCGGATCGGTTGCCGTCAGCGGCGCCATCCGACCGGCGGCGGGCACGAGGCCCTCGATGCGGATCGCCTTCACGACCTCGGCGAGGATCGAGAGGGCGATCTCCTCCGCCGTGCGGGCGCCGATGTCCAGCCCGACCGGGGTGTGGACGCGAGCCCGCTCCGCGGCCTCGAGGCCCATCTCGTCGAGCACCGCCTGGCCCCGGCGGATGCTGGCCACGAGGCCGATGAACGCCGACCCCGGCGTCCAGGGCACCGCGGATCGCCTCCTCCTCGCCCTCGCCGTGGCTCGACACGACGACCGCGGTCACGGCACCGGGTCCGTCGGTCACCCCGTCGCCCCGCTCGGCGGTGAAGCCCAGCGAACCCGCCAGGTCGACCACGGCGTCGGCGATGGGGGTGTGGCCGACCACCAGGAGTCGCCGGGCCGGGAGGTGCGGGGCGAGGAACAGCTCGATGGCGCCGCCGGACAGGCACGGGTTGACCACGTTCAGGGCGCCGGGTGCCTCGGGGAAGCCCTCGACGTCCTCGGGCAGGATGCGCAGGAGGACGGGCTCGCCCGCGTCCAGGGCGTCGAGCGCGGCGGCGCGCACGGAGGCCTCGGCGCACTGGCCACCGACGAACCCCTCGATGCTGCCGTCGGCCAGGACGAGGGCGGTCGCTCCCGGCCAGGTCGAGGTCGGGCGCTGGGCCCGCACCACGGTGGCGTGGACGTAGGGCTCGCCGGCCCGGTCGAGGGCGGCCATGCGCTGCACCAGCGCCGCCGGTCCGGTCATGCCCGGTGCGGCGCGCCCGTGATGCCTGGGATCGGGTGGCCCATCACCGAACCTCCGATGTGAGTTGCCGTCGAGGCGCCGTGCCCCTCCCAGAGGATACGGCGTGTCGTGGAAGGGGGTCCCGGCCCTTCCCAGCGCCAGGATCGTTCCGTACCCTGGGCGGCGTGAAGGGCCGGATCCTGTCGTCGCTGCTCGCGCTCGCCCTCGTGGCCTGCGCCGTCGCGTTCGGGGTCGTCGCCCTCCAGGAGAGCGACGGTGACGACGAGGGCACATCGGGTGGCACCGCACTGGCCGCCGCCGCCACCGACGTGGGGACGTCGAACCTCCCGCCCAAGGCCGTCGGCCGCATCCGCCAGCCCGAGCCGGGCTACCTGGCCGCGCAGGCCGCCGGGCCGCAGGTCGACATCTACGCCCACGCGGACTCCGAGCGCCCGATGTGGAACCTGCCCAACCCCACCCACGAGGGGATGCCGCTCTCGTTCACGATCCTCGACCAGGCGGGGTCCCGGCTGCTCGCCCGCCTCCCGATCCGGCCGAACGGCAGCACGGCGTGGATCGACGCCAGCCAGGTCGTCACCTACACCGTTCCCAACCACCTGGTCGTGGACCTCAGCGACCGGACGGTCACCGCCAGGCACGGCAACGAGACCCTCATGGAGGCCCTGGTGGCCGTCGGCTCGTCGTCCACGCCGACGCCGACGGGCGAGTTCTACGTGGACATCTCCGTCGCCAACCCCGGTGGCTCGTACGGCGAGTGGATGTTGAGCGTCGCCGGCTTCTCGAACGTGCTGATGAGCTTCGGCGGCGGCATCGGCCAGATCGCCATGCACGGCTGGTCGGACGAGTCCGTCATCGGCCAGGCGGTCAGCAACGGCTGCATCCGGATGCCGAACTCGGTCATCACCCGTCTGGCGCCGCTGGCGCCGGTGGGCACCCCGGTCACGATCCGGGCCTGAGTCAGGGCGGCGTCGCCGGCTCGATCCAGGCCGCGTGGGCCTCGACGTAGGCCAGTGCCTCGGGCGGCTCGTCCCGCCAGGTCAGCGTCAGGACGTGGTGCGGATCGGACGACTCACTGCGGGGCTCGCCCCGGTGCGGCGTCTCCATGGCGAAGTGGGCGAGTGGGCCGCCGGTGCCGAGTGCGGCGATGGCGTCGTCGAAGGCAGCCCGTCGGTCCGGGGGGACGTGGCCCCGGGTGGCGGCGTGGAACACCACCCGCGCCCCGTCGAGCTCACGGTCCAGCTGCGGGGCGAGGTCGACGATGTCGCCGGTCAGCATCCGCGGCGGGTCGTCGGCGACCACCCGGAGCGCCGCCTCCAGCTGGGCGGCCGCCGCCAGGTTCTCGGGCCACACCAGCGCCCGCAGCCAGCGCCGGTCCTCCTCGGACCGCGCATCGACCGGGTGGAGGTCGACGCCGGTCGCGCTGGCGATGGTGGGCTGGATCGACAGGTCCAGTGGCGGCCCGTCGCCCCGCCACTCGCAGACCAGCTCGAGCGCGGGGTCGGCCGGGCCGCTGACCTGGTCGCCGAGCCGGATGCGGAAGCGGTCCTGGCGGAGGTGGATGCCGGCGCTGGTGCCGACCTCGACGAGGTGCACGGGCTCGGCGGAGCGCTGGGCGACGACCGCGAGGGCGAAGCGGAGGGCGGTGGACCGGCGGACGACGTTCGTCTGCACCATCCGGGTGCGGACGAGCTCGTCCAGCTCGTCGTGGTGGGCGGCGCAGAAGGCCAGGAACGCCGGCCCGGCACCGTCGGCCGGCAGCGCGTCGTCGCCGACCACCGACGGGTACCAGGCGGCCAGGTCCTCGTCGGGGTGGCGCAGCACCAGGTGGTGGAGGGCGGCGAAGAAGAGGATGGTGGGCTGGATGCCGGGGCGGCGCCGGGCCACGACCTCCAGCAGCTCGGGCCGGTCGGCCACCAGCGGGCTGAGGTGGGCGTACAGCGGCGAGGTGTGGAACTCGAGCGGCCCGACCTCCCGGAAGCGGACCTCGAGAGGCAGGTCGTCGATGGTCGTCGTGGCGCCGAAGCTACCGGGCGGCGTTGCGGTGGCTCGACAGAGGCCATAGGGTACCCCCCATGGGTATCCGGGCGGCGTCAGACCGACGGGTCGACCTGGTCGTGGGAGGGATGACCTGCTCGTCCTGCGCGGCGCACGTCGAGCGTCGCTTGAACGGTCTCGACGGCGTGTCCGCCACCGTCAACTACGCCACGGAGACGGCCAGCGTCACCGCCCACGACGGGGTGGCGCCTGAGGAGCTCCTGGCCGCGGTCGAGGCGGCCGGCTACTCCGCGCACGTCTCCGACGGCCACGTCCACGCCGAGGTCGAGGACCTTCGGCCGGCCCGGGAGGGCCTGGTCTACGTCGGCCTGCTGACCCTGCCCGTGCTGGTCCTGTCGATGGTGCCCTCCCTCCAGTTCGACTACTGGCAGTGGTTCTGCCTCTCGCTGGCGGCCCCGGTCGTCCTGTGGGGCGGCCTGCCCTTCCACCAGCAGGCCTGGTGGGGCTTCCGCCACCGCACGACCACGATGGACACGCTGGTGTCGATCGGCACGCTGGCCGCCTTCGCCTGGTCGGTCTACGCCCTGGTCTGGGGCGACGCCGGCATGCCCGGCATGCGCATGGACGTGGACCTCGGGCTGGAGCGCCAGGGCGGCGCCGGCGAGATCTACCTGGAGGTGGCCACCGGGGTCACCTTCTTCCTGCTCGTCGGCCGCTACCTCGAGGCCCGGGCCCGCCAGAAGTCCGGTGCGGCGCTGCGAGCGCTGCTGGAGCTGGGGGCGAAGGACGTCAGCATCCTGCGCGACGGCAGGGAGGTCCGCCTCCCTGTCGACCAGCTGCAGGTGGACGACCGCTTCGTCGTGCGTCCGGGCGAGAAGGTGGCGACCGACGGCTTGGTCGAGGACGGCACCTCGGCCATCGACGCCAGCCTGCTGACCGGCGAGAGCGTCCCCGTCGAGGTCGGCCCCGGCGCCGACGTCACCGGCGGCACCGTCAACGTGGGCGGCCGCCTGGTGGTGCGGGCCACCCGAGTGGGGTCGGACACCGCGCTGGCCCGCATCGGCCGCCTGGTCACCGAGGCCCAGAGCGGCAAGGCTCCCGTGCAGCGGCTGGCCGACCGGGTCTCGGCGGTCTTCGTGCCCGTCGTCCTGGTCATCGCCGTCGCCACCCTCGGAACGTGGCTGCTGCTCGGCGAACCCGCCGAGATGGCCTTCACCGCGGCGGTCGCCGTGCTGATCATCGCCTGCCCCTGTGCCCTCGGGCTGGCCACGCCCACCGCCCTGCTCGTGGGGACGGGCCGGGGTGCCCAGCTGGGGATCCTCATCAAGGGCCCCGAGGTCCTGGAGTCCACCCGCCGGGTGGACACGATCGTCCTGGACAAGACGGGCACGGTCACGACCGGGGTCATGGCCCTGGTCGACGTCGTCGCCGACGATCGGGCGGAGGCGCTCCGCCTGGTGGGTGCCGTCGAGGCCGCCAGCGAGCACCCCATCGCCCGGGCCATCGCCCAGGCGGCGGAGGCCGAGCTCGGGACGCTGTCCGCCGTCGACGGCTTCGCGGGCACGGCCGGGCTCGGCGTGCGGGGCATCGTGGACGGCCGCGCCGTAGTGGCCGGCCGCGAGGGCCACGTGCTCGACGCCGGCCTGGTGCTGCCCGACGAGCTGATCGCCGCTCGCGACGAGGCCACGGCCGAGGGGCGGACCGCCGTGCTGGCCGGCTGGGACGGCGAGGTGCGGGCCGTGCTGGTCGTCGCCGACACCGTGAAGCCGACGTCGCCGGCGGCGATCGCCGAGCTGCGGGCGCTGGGCCTGACCCCGGTCCTGCTCACCGGGGACAACGAGCGGACGGCACGCTCCGTCGCCGGCGCCGTGGGCATCGACGACGTGATCGCCGAGGTCCTGCCCGAGGGCAAGGTCGAGGCGGTCCGTCGGCTCCAGGCCGAGGGTCGCGTCGTCGCCATGGTGGGCGACGGGGTCAACGACGCCGCCGCCCTCGCCCAGGCCGACCTGGGCCTGGCGATGGGCACGGGGACCGACGTGGCCATCGAGGCCGGCGACCTCACGCTGGTCACCGGCGACCTCCGGGGCGCCGTCGACGCCATCCGGCTGTCGCGGCGCACCCTGCGCACGATCAAGGGCAACCTGTTCTGGGCGTTCGCCTACAACGTGGCGGGCATCCCGATCGCCGCCCTCGGCGTGCTCAACCCGCTGCTGGCGGGTGGGGCCATGGCCCTGTCCAGCGTGTTCGTCGTCACCAACAGCCTCCGCCTGCGGAGGTTCCGACCAACCCGAGGAGGCCTCACCTGATGGCCGGCTATGACATGGAGAAGGCGCAGATCTCGGTCCGCTTGGCCCGCATCGAGGGCCAGGTGCGGGGGATCGCCCGAATGGTCGACGAGGATCGGTACTGCATCGACGTCCTCGACCAGGTGGCGTCGGTGACCAAGGCCCTGCAGCAGGTGGCCATCGGGCTGGTCCACGACCACCTGGCCCACTGCGTGACCGAGGCCGTGAACGAGAGCGAGGTCACCGGCCAGGCGAAGATCGAGGAGGCCACCCAGGCCATCGCCCGCCTCGTCCGCAGCTAGATCGGCGGCTCGGTCCGCTGGCGGGGCCGGCGGCTGCCGAGCCAGATCGTGCCCACGACGGCGGTCAGCGCGGCGCCGAACACCACGAGCCCGATGGTGCCGGGTGACAACCCACCCTCGAGGTCATCGGCAGGCGGCACCTGCCCGCCGCCGGCCGCGGTGCTCGACACCCGCTCGACGGCCGCGGCGGCGTCGAGGGTGCGCTCGGTGCCCTGAGCGGTGTCCACCAACGCGTCGCCGATCTCCTCCGGTGTCGCCGAACCGGCCAGGAGCGCGGCGGCTCCGGCCACGAGCGCGGTGGCGTCGAGCGGGGTCACATCGCCGGCGCTGACCTCGTCGGGGACGAGTACGACGACGAGGTCGTCGGGGAGGGTGACGTCGTCCGAACCACCGGCGACGACGACCGATCCTGCGCCGACGGCGGCCCGCATCGCCTGCTGCACCGTCCCGTCGCGGAGGAGGGCGAGCGCATCGGCGTCGCCGGCAAGGGTGAGGGCGATCACGCCGGCGTGCGCCTCGGTTGCGGCGGCGATGCCGGCGGCGAGGTCCTGCGCGGTGCCGTCGCCCTCGTCGTCGAGGACGCGCACCGGCAACACCTGAGCGCCGGGGGCGGCGGTCTGGACGAGCCGGGCGGCCGAGGTCCCGGACTCGGCGGTGGTGCCGTCGGCCACCTCGATCGTCGGCAGGACGTCCGGGCCGGGATCGACGCCGGTGTCCAGCACCGCGACGACGACGCCTTCACCGGTCGTGGTGGCCCAGGCCGCCTGGAAGCCGAGGTCCTGGAGGACGTCGGGTTCGGTGGTGGCCGGCTGCGCGGCCGCGGGTGTGGCGACGAGGGCGAGGGCCGTCGCCGCCAGGAGGGGGAGGAGGCGGTGGATCAGGCGGCGCGGGCGGCGTCCGGAGCGTCCTCGCCCCGGAGCGTGGTGAGCGTGCGCTCCCACGCCAGCTCCTGCGCCAGCCAACGCAGCGCCTGACGCTGCTCCGCGTGCTTCGTGATTTCGTTCACAAGACGCAGTATCGGCACTTCTTGCAGACTCTGCACCTTTTCGTGCCGTGACTTCCGTCACGGCATCGGTTGCCGCGATCAGCGTCGGCGCCAGCGCCACACCAGCACGACCGCCACGGCCGCGGCGGCGATCACCAGGACCCTGGCATCGGGCCCGTTCGCCGGCGGCGGGGTCGGGACCAGGGGCCGGCGGGGGTTCGGCGCCACGAGGTGGGCCGGTTCCGGCGTCGGCGTCGGCCGCTCGGCCACCTCGGGACCGACCGTGGCAGGCGCGGTGTCGGGGTCGTGCACCGGCGCCGGCGGCGGGCCGAGCAGGTCGTCGACCGGGGCGTGCTCCTCGGCGGCCGGCGAGTGGGCCCGCTTCTGCTTGGGGTCGTAGCCCGCCATCAGTCCGCCTCCAGCACCCGGTCCAGCACGGCGTCGAACTCGGTCCGGGCCTCGTCGGCACCGGACCGGCTGCCCAGCTCGGACAGCGGCAGCGACTGCGCGGCGGCCTCGGCCACGGCCGCCCGCTGACGCACGGGCCCGGCGGCGAGGTCGCCGAACTGCTCCTCGAGCTGGCCGTGCCAGTAGGCGGCGTCCCGCGTGCGGCCCAGGCGGTTGACCACGACGGCGGCCACGGTCAGGTCCGGCCGTCGGAGCTCACGCACCCGACCGACCGTGCGCAGCATCTGCTCGACGCCGTCGGAGGCCCAGGCGGCGGGCTCGGTCACGACCAGAACCCGGTCGGCCGCCACCAGGCCGTTCACGGTGAGCAGGCCGAGGCTGGGCGGGCAGTCCACGAGCACGAGGTCGTAGCCCGACGTGACGCCCTCCAGCGCGTGCCGGAGGCGGTCCTGGGCCCCGATGGGATCGGTGGCCAGCTGCGGCTCGCGGGAGGCCAGGGCGGGCGAGCTGGGCGCCACGGCGGGCGCCGGGCCGGAGCCGTTCGGCCAGCCCGAGCCGATGACCACGTCGGCCATCGACCCGGTGCGGTCGGTGGCCAGAGCGTCGTCGACGGTCCGGACGGGGGCGGCCACGCCCAGGCCGCTGGTGGCGTTGGCCTGCGGGTCGAGGTCGACGACGAGGACCCGGAGGCCCCGCCGCGATGCGGCATCCGCGATCCCGAGCGTCACCGTGGTCTTGCCCACCCCACCCTTCTGGTTCGCGACGGCGATGACGGCCATGGAACGACCGTACTCGGGCGCGCGATCTACGCTCGCCGTGACATGGGGAGGATCGTGGGGGGACTCCTGGCGGTCGTCGCTCGTCGCCGCCGCGTGCTCCGGCGACGATGCGGAGGAGGCCGTGTCGACGGAGGCGATCGGGGCCTGCGACTGGCCGATGTGGGGCTACTCGCCGGCTCGGACCTTCGCCACCGAGTGCGACACCGCCATCAGCCCCGACACCGTCGGCGACCTCGAGCGGGTCTGGTTCCACAACACCGACGACGTCGTCACCGCCACGCCGGCCGTCGTCGGCGACACGGTCTACGTCGGCGACTGGGCCGGCGTGGTCTACGCCCTCGACCGGGAGACCGGCGACGAGCGGTGGCGCCATCAGACCGCCGAGCACCGGAACGTCTACGCCGGCCAGATCGTGTCCAGCCCTGCCGTCGTCGACCTCGAGGGCGAGCGGCTGGGTGTTCATCGGCGCCGGCAAGACCCTCTACGCCCTGGACGCGGCGACCGGGGAGGAGCGCTGGCGCCACGAGTTGGGCGAGCCGGGCGACGAGCTCGAGCCCACCGAGATCGAGTCGTCCCCGGTCGTCGTCGGCGACGTCGTCCTCGTCGGCTACGACGTCCACAACACGCCGGGCTTCCGAGCCGGGCTGATCGCCTTCGACGCCACGTCGGGCGACGTGCTCTGGGACTTCGACCCCGACGCCGAGGGCGGCCAGCCCGGCGACGGCACCGGGTGCGTCGACGTGTGGTCGTCGCCGTCGGTGGACGAGGAGCGGGGGCTGGTCTTCGCCGCCACGGGCAACTGCCCCACGTCGCCCGAGGGCTGGGGCGACTACACCGAGGCGATCTTCGCCGTCGACCTCGAGACCGGTGAGCCGGTCTGGTCGTACCAGCCCCACGAGCCCAACAACGACGACCTCGACTTCGCCGGCGCCCCCAACCTCTTCGAGATCGACGGCCGGGACGTCGTCGGCCTCGGCAACAAGGACGGGCACTACTACGTCGTCGACCGGGAGACCGGCGAGGAGGTCTGGCAGGTCGAGGCGACCGAGCCCGGCCTGGAGGAGCCGGGCTCCAACTTCTCGACCGGAGGGTTCATCGGGGGCACGGCGGTGAGCGACGGCCTGGTCGTCGGCGGGACCGGCGTCGGGCCCTGCCCGTGCGCCCACGGCATCGACGCCGCCACCGGTGAGCTGGCCTGGCAGAACGAGGAGCCGGCCAACACCTACGGGGCATCGGCCGTGGCCAACGGTGTCCTCTTCCTCGGCGGCAACGACTTCACGTTCCGGGCCCTCGACCTGGCGACCGGCGAGATCCTCTGGGCCGAGGAGATGCAGGGGGCGGTCTCCGGCGGCTCGGCGGTGAGCGGCGACGAGGTCTTCGCCGTCGCCGGCATCCGCGAGCCCGGCCTCGACGAGCGATCGGAGAACAGCGGCGTGTACTGCATTCAGACTCGCTGATGCCGGCGAGGGCGACGGGGCGCCGGCCGCGACGACGGCGACCACTGCGCCCGCCGAGACCGCCGGTGACCGCCCTCGTGGCCCAGGGCCTGCCGTGCGCCGACGAGCCGTGCGTCGTGGACTTCGGGATCAACGACCCGCCGCCTGGAACCCAGCCGCGGGTGACGGTGCAGTTCACCGCCGACCCGCTGGCCATCGACGTCCGAGCGACGGACCTGGGAGCGCCGGAGGACTGGGTGCGCCAGGGGTCGGCCGCGGCCCGCGCCGGGGCGACCCGGTTCGGCGTGTTCCTGTCCGTCCGCGACGACGACCCCTTCGGGGGTGGCGGTCTGGTCTGCAGCTGGGCCGAGGGCGAGGACGGGTGCACCGGCACCGCCATCCCCGGCTTCGCCCCTTCGTACAACCGGCTGAGCGTGCTGGCCATCGTCGACGAGACGACCGAGCCGACGCTCTCCGACGGCGCCGACCGACTGGTCCGGACGCTGAGCTTCGACCCGCCGATCCAGGCGGTGCGTCCGTGAACCCGGGCAACGGGGAGGAAGACCCATGAGCGTGAAGCGAGCAGTGGTGGGAGCGCTGGTCCTGGTGCTGGTGGCTGCCGCGTGCAGCGACGACGGGGACGAGGCGTCGACCGACACGACGGCCGCCTCGGAGTCGCCCGAGTCGGGCGACACGACGACCACGACGGCGGTGCCGACGGGCGTCACCCTGCCCGGCGAGGTGATCGTCTTCGGCGGCGAGGGCAACAACCTGCAGGCCTACGGCAACGACGACCCGGCGACGACCCAGGAGGTCATCACCAACGCCGCCGAGGATCCCGAGGGCCTCGACATCAACGCCCAGATCTGCTTCTTCCCCGACGGCTCGGGCCGGTTCATCGCCGGTGAGGACACCGGTCAGCCGAACCCGCCCGCCGGGTGGGGCATCTTCCAGCTGAGCGGCACGGAGGTGGGCGATCTCGAGGCCGAGCAGATCGGCAAGCTCACGCCGACCTACCAGGAGGGGGCGCAGCCCGAGAACTACGGCTGCGGGGTGCTCTCCGACGGGCGCATGGTCACCACCGACCTCGGCGGCCAGGCGCCCGGCGACCCGGGCAACGGCCAGTTCATCGTGTGGTTCGGCGAGCCCGAGGGCACCGACCAGACCTACTGCAAGATCGACGTCGAGATCGCCACCGCCCAGAGCATCCTGGTCGGCCCCGACGACGAGGTGTACGTCGTCTCGGCCCGCCCCCCGACCAGCGGGGTCTGGCGCTACACCGACCTGCCCACGTCGGCCGACGCCGAAGGCGGCTGCGGCGCCACCGACGTCACCGGCGCCCCGATGGCCGACGAGGTCACCAAGGAGGTCGTGCTGGAGCCGGGCCAGAACGGTCTCCTCTCACCGGCCGGCATCGCCCTCAGCCCGGACGGTGGCTACTACGTGTCCAGCGTGATCACCGGCATGATCAACGAGTACGACGCCGACTGGCAGTTCGTGCGGACGATCCTGGCCCCGCCGGCGGGCGAGGCGATCGGAGCCGACACCTCGCTGTCGACGGGAACGCCCCTCGGCATCGGCGTCGACCCCCGACGGCACGCTCTGCTACGCCGACATCGGCATCGTCAACGACCCCGAGAACGGCTTCGGGCCCGGCGACGGGACCGGCACGGTGCGCCGCATCCGCTTCGTCGACGGCGAGCCCCAGGAGCCGGAAGTCGTCGCCGAAGGCCTGGCGTTCCCCGACGGCATCGGCGTCTATGTGCCACCGACCGGGGGCGACACCAGCGACAACCCTGCCTAGAAGCGTTCTGGCGCCCGATTCGGCCGCCCTGGCGACCAGATCAGGCGCCAGTACGGGGTCACACCGGGTCGGGCTCGGGCTCTGGGGTGGGGTTCGGGTCCGGGATGATGGGGGCCGGGTCCGGGTTGGGGTTGGGGTCCGGGATGATGGGAGCCGGGTCCGGGTTGGGGTTCGGGTCCGGGATCACCGGTTCGGGCGTCGGCGGCTGGTCGGGCGGGGGATCCGGGATGATGGTCATGCACGCCTCCTCGCTGCTCGGCGACCTACCCGGGGCGTGCTCGGCGCATGTTCAGGCCTGTAGGTGGGCGGTTTCGTGCCGATTGGTAGGCGATGGCCCAGCCGCCGAACACTGGGGCTTCGACCCGACGCGCCATGCGTGTCGGATCGGTCGCCCTCGCCGTCGCGCTCCTCGGCGCGCTCGCCGCCGGCTGCTCGTCGCCCGAGGAGGAGACGGCCCCGCCCGAGACGGTCCCGCACCAGGCCCCGCTACGGCTGCCCACGCCCCTGCCCGACACCCGCGCGGTGTCGCTGCGCCCGGTCACCGGCACTCGCCTCCCGTTCCCGGTCGAGGTCCACGGCGGCGACCTGGTCATGGGCGGCTCGGTCACGGGTCCCGAGGGCCCGGTCGAGGGCGCCACCGTCCGGCTCGAGCGCTTCGTGGGCGAGCAGTCGGGGACGCTCGACGTCCGCACCAACGCCGACGGGCGCTGGGTCGCCATCGACGTGTACGGCGGCCGCTACCGCATCCGTGCCTGGAAGACCCCGGCGCTGGCGATGGCCGCGTCGGACGTCCGCTTCATCGCGGCCGACGCCGAGGTCGACCTCGCCCTGGCCGTCGACCGCTACGACGGGTCGGACGTCACGGCCGATGTCGACGACATCGACCCCGAGATCGACGCCATGGCGACGGTCACCGCCCTGGCCACCCGCCAGCAGGTCGACCCCGACGGGATCATCACCACCGCCCCCGCCTCCGGCCGCGACGCCCGGGTGACCCCGTTCGGCGCGTGGCGCCTGCTCGGTTCGCCCCACGGGATCATCGACGACGCCGGCCGCGTGAGCTGGAGGTTCGTCTGCGAGGCCCCCGGGTCGGTCTCGGCCCGCGTCGAGGCCCTCGACGTCGAGATCACCGTCTCGGCGACCTGCGTGGAGCCCGTGATCGTCCTGCCACCCCCGGTCGACGAGCCCGAGCCCGACTTCGACATCGGTGAGGCGTTCACCCCGCCCTTCGCCGGCCCGATCCCCGCCGGCACCTACACGATCGTCGACGACCCGGGGACGTGCGTCCTGACCTACGAGGCGTGGACCGGGACCGAGTGGGACCCGGCCCGCCAGACCGTCACGGGGACCGGGACGGTCACGATCCCGACCATTGCCCGGGATCTGCAGGCCCTGGGTGACTCCGTCCCCTGCACGTACGAGCGGGCGTCGTGAAGCCGGCCAAGCGACGCCGGCGCTGGTGGGCGATCCCGCGGATGACGGTCAAGGTCGTCGTCCTCGCGGCCTTCTTCGCCGCCGTCGCCCTGCCTGCGGGGGCGGCCGCCGGGTTCTGGACGCTGCTCAACGTCGACCTGCCCGGGAACCTCCCCGAGGACACCAACCCCCGGATCCACTCGTACCCGAGCGTCGTCGTGGACGCCGCGGGCAACGAGATCGCCGAGTTCCGGGCCTTCGAGCTCACCGTCCCCATCCGCTACCGGGACATCCCCGAGGTGGTGAAGGACGCCGTCGTCGCCATCGAGGACCGCCGCTTCTGGGAGCACCGAGGCGTCGACCCCGAGGGCCTGGTCCGGGCCGCCCTCGCCAACTGGCGGGAGGGCGAGGTCGTCCAGGGTGGCTCGACCATCACCCAGCAGTACGTGAAGAACACGTACACGACCGGTGAGCGGGACATCGCCCGGAAGCTGCGGGAGGCCCTCATCGCCACCCGGCTGGAGCGCGAGCTCGACCAAGGACGAGATCCTCTTCCGCTACCTCAACACGACGTACTTCGGCGACGGCGCCTACGGCATCGGGGCCGCCGCCGAGTCGTACTTCGGCAAGCCGGTCTCGGAGCTGACGGTGTCCGAGGCCGCCCTGCTGGCCGGCGCCATCGCCTCGCCCGCCCGCTACGGACCCCGGGTCAACGCCGAGGTGGCCGACGGTCGGCGCCTGACCGTCCTGCGGGCGATGCTCGAGCAGGAACTGATCACCCGGGGCCAGTTCCGGGGCGCCCGCCGCCAGCACATCTGGTTCGCCCCGCTCGGCCCGCCCCCGGGCCCGGCCACCGTCGTGCAGGCCCAGCCCGAGGGCGGGGCGACGGCGTACCCGTACTTCGTCGACTACGTCCGGCGGGTCCTGGAGCAGCGCTACGCCCACCGGCAGCTCTACCGGGGCGGGCTCCGCATCGAGACCACGATCGACCCCCGGCTCCAGGCCATGGCCGAGGCCTCGGTGGCCGAGACGCTCGAGGGCACCAGCGCGCCGCTGGAGATGTCGCTCGTGTCGGTCGACCCGGCGTCCGGCCACGTCCGCGCCCTGGTCGGCGGCCGCGACTTCGACCTCAGCCAGGTCAACCTCGCCCTGGGCGGGTCGGCGGGCATGCAGCCGGGCTCGTCGTTCAAGACGTTCGTGCTGGCCACGGCGCTGGAGCACGGCATCGACCCGGAGACCATGCTCGAAGCCCCGGCGTCGGCCGAGTTCCCGGGCTGCGACCCGACCTGCACGATCAACAACTCGGACTTCGAGGACCACGGCCAGATGACGCTGCGGGCGGCGACGGCGGCGTCGGTCAACACCGTCTTCGCCGGGCTCATCGACCAGCTCGGGCCGACAGAGGTCGCCGAGATGGCCCAGCGCCTCGGCGTGTCGGCCATCGACCCGGCCCGGCCCTACGGCATCTCGTTGGCCCTGGGGGCCTACGAGGTGTCGCCCCTGGACATGGCCGCCGGCTACGCCACGCTGGCCAACCGGGGCGTGCGCCAGGAGGTCACCCCGATCCTGCGGGTGCTGGACCGGCGGGGCAACGTCCTCGAGGACCACACCGACCCCGAGGGCGAGGCCGTCCTCAACCCGATCATCGCCGACACCGTCAGCGACGTCCTGCAGGGCGTGATCCAGGGCGGCACCGGCGAGTCCGCCGACATCGGCCGCCCGGCGGCGGGCAAGACCGGCACCGCCCAGGAGTACCGGGCCGCCTGGTTCGCGGGCTACACGCCCCAGCTGTCGACCGCAGTGTGGATGGGCTACAGCGACGTGCCCCGACCGCTGCTGGGCATCAAGGGCCTGGGCTCGGTGACCGGCGGGTCGTTCCCGGCGCAGACCTGGCAGCGGTTCATGGTCCAGGCGCTCGACGGCGTGCCCGTCGTCGACTTCGTGCCGCCAGGCCCCCTGCCCGAGCTGGTGCCCGACGCGACCGTGCCCGTGGTCGAGGTCACCGAGGAACCCCCGCTCCCCGCCGCCCCCGACCCCTTCGGGGCCGGCGCCGGCGAGCAACTGCCGCCGGCCGTGATCCCCAACGACTGTGGCGGGCCCTGCACACGAGATCTGGTCCCCTGACCGGGAGGAAACGGCGATGCGACGAGAAGACCTGGGCGAGCCACCGTGGCGTGACGAGCCCCCAATCCCCGGCGACGGTGCCGACGTGGAGGCGCACGCCGGGTTGACCGACGCCCCGCCGACCCTCGAGGAGGCCCTTCGGGTGCCCGACCTCGACGACGGGGAGGTGGTCCGGAGCATCTGGGACGACCTGGCCGGCGAGGCGCCCGTGATCGAGCGTCCCGTCGACGTCCCGGCCTCGCCCGTCGTCGCCCCCGAACCCGCGGCCGAGCCGGATCCGGACGCCGAGCCGGAGCCGCGGCCGCTGACCCGTCGGGAGGCCCGCCGGGCCAAGAAGGAGCGCAAGCACGAGCGCAAGCTCGAGAAGCTGAGGAAGCGCCGCTACCGGATCCTCCCCCGGACCGTCATCGGCATCGCCTCGATGCTGCTGTTCTTCGGCCTCGGAGTCGGCGTCGCCGGCGCCGGGCTCTACGCCTACTACGACTGGCGCCTGTCGGAGAACGAGCAGCGCATCGGTGAGCTGTCCGAGGGCCTGGAGAACCGCCTCGAGGCCGCCAACGAGGGCCTGACCCGGGCCAGCGAGAACGCGGTCCAGAACATCCGCAACGAGGCGGCGCCGCTGCGGGCCCTGCTCGAGGAGCAGCGCATCGCCGCCAACCTGACCGGCCGCCTCGACGGAAGCGTGTGGTTCGTCGAGACGCTGGACGAGAACGGTGCGCCCTCGGTCGGGTCCGCCTTCGTGGCCGCGTCCGACGACTCCCAGAGCCTGCTGGTCACCTCGTTCGGTGCGGTGGCGGCGGGCACCACCCAGCCCGCCCCGGTCATCAACGTCCGGTCGGGCGTCGAGACCCTGGAGGCCGAGCTCTACAACTGGGACCCCGAGCACGACCTCGCCCTGCTCATCCTCCCCCGGGGCAACCTCGAGCCCATCCCGTGGGCCGACAGCGCCAGCCTGTCCCGGATCGTGGGCCGCCACGTCTGGGCCGTCGAGGGGATCGGCGGCAACGGGGTCAGCCTCAGCCCGGGCACGGTGATCGACCAGACCGATGTCGGCGTCCAGCACACGGCGGCCCTCAACCCGGCGTTCCGGGGCGGCCCGATCGTGAACGGTCGCGGCGAGGTCGTCGCCGTGGCGTCGAGCGGCTACCTCCCGCTCGGCTACCCGGCCGGTGGCGTCAGCTTCGGCGTGCCCGTGCAGGCCGCCTGCGAGCGCGTCCTCACCTGCAACGGGGACGTCCCCGGCGCGGGGGACGGGAGTTGACCACCTCACCAAACGCTCACGGTGTGCGTGCAACCGCGAGTAGTGGTCGATGCGCTAACCTGCGTGGCATGACCCACGCCGCCGGGGTCCGGTCTTCGAGCTCGCCCAAGCGGGCCCGACCCTTCGCGGTCGCCGTCGGGGTGACCCTGGTCCTCATCGCCCTCAGCGCCGTCGTCGCCCTCGCGTGGCGCAGCCAGCTGGAGGGTGAGGGTCGGGAGGAGTTCGACGTCGACGCCACGGCCGCCGAGCAGGTCGTGCGCGAGCAGCTGCAGCACACCCGTGACGTCCTCGACGCGACCCGCTCCGGGCTCGGTCGCGACCTCGACGCCAAGTCGTTCGAGGACACCGTCGCCGCCGCCCTGCCCGAGGAACTGTCGACGCTGGAGACCGTGGCCCTGGTCGAGCAGGTGCCCCTCGACGGGATCCAGGACCTGGAGGCGGAGCGCCGGGCCGCCGGCATGGCCGACTTCCGGGTCCAGGACGTCGACCTCGACGGCACCGGCCGGCCCGCCATCGCCACCTTCGAGGCCAGCAACCGCGTCGGCGCCTCCATCCTCTCCGGCTACGACCTGCGCTCGGTGCCGGCGCTGGAGAACGCCCTGCGGCCGGACAGCGGCCGCATGGTGCGCATCACGCCGCTGCTCGACCCGCTGCCCGCCGACGTGCTCGAGGTCCACCCCGATCTCGAGGGCAGCGCCTTCGCCATGGTCGCCCCCGCGGGCCGAGGGACCTGGGTGCTGGCCCTCATGTCGGGCGACGAGCTGGCCGGCCTGGCCGCGGCCGTCGACCCCGAGCTGGACGTGGCCCTGAGCATCGACGACGAACTGCTCGGTGCCGCGACCGCGACCGGTGACACCGTGGTGGACCTGTCGGCCGTGGACGAGGACGTCCGCGAAACCGGACCGGTCGCCATCGAGGGTGGCCCGCTCCTGGTGACCGTGGCCGACGTCGACGGGCTGGCCGGCGGCACCTGGCGGGAGCCCGGCCTCGTGCTCGGCGCCGGCATCGCCCTGAGCATCCTGTTCGGCTCGCTCATCCTCGTGCTGGCCCGGGGCCGGGCCGGCGCCCTGCAGGTCGCTTCCGAGGCCGAGCTGGCCCGCGATCGCAGCGAGCAGCACTTCCGCGCCGTCGTGCAGCACCTCTCCGACCTCGTCGTCGTCACCGATCCCGACCTGTCCATCACCTACGTCACGCCGTCGGTCGCCAGCCTGCTGGGCCGCAACGCCGCCGCCCTGCCCGGCGGGTCGATCAGCGACCTGGTGCACCCCGACGACCGGTCTCTGCTGGCCGCGCTGGCGTCCCGCAGCGGCGTGTCCGAGCGGGGCCTGGTCCGCTTCACCCACAGCGACGGGTCGGACCGGACCTTCGAGGTCGTCGTCGCCAACCGCCTCGGCGACCCCGCCATCGGCGGTCTGGTGCTGACCGGCCACGACATGACCGACCGGGTGCAGCTCGAGGACCGTCTGGCCCACGACGCCACTCACGACGCCCTCACGAGCCTTCCGAACCGGGCCCTGATCCGGGACCGCCTCGAGCACGCGCTCCAGCGGGCCGAGCGCACCGGCAGCCGGGTCGCCGTGGTCTTCGGCGACCTCGACGAGTTCAAGGGCGTCAACGACCTGCACGGCCACCTCGTCGGCGACGAGCTCCTGGCCGAGGTCGCCCGCCGCCTGCGTGGCGCCGCCCGGGCCATGGACACCGTCGGCCGCTGGGCCGGTGACGAGTTCGTGGTCATCTGCGAGGAGCTGGAGGACGAAGCGGGCGCCCGCCTGGTCGCCGAACGCCTCCAGGGCGAGGTCGTCGGCCCCGTCCAGGTCGAAGACGCCACCATCGGCGTCGCCATGAGCCTCGGCGTCGCCCTCGCCGAGGCCGGCGAGGGTGCCGACTCCGTCCTCGACCGGGCGGACCAGGCCATGTACCGCGCGAAGGCGACGCGGAGCATCGTCTTCGCGCCCAGGTCACAATCCGCCGCCTGATCAGCACCACTTCGGTGGGCCTCGGCGTTGGTTGGTGTCGATCCAGGTGTCGCTGGGGGGTGGTTGGCCGCGGGTGTTGGTCTTCCAGCGGTTGTGGGTGCCGTCGAGGGGTTGGCCGTTGTCGATGTCGGTGGGGCCGCCGTCTTGGTGTTCGAGGATGTGGTCGATCTGGAGGCGGCGTCCGGTGTGGTCGCAGCCGTAGGGGTGGGTACAGCGCCGGTACTTGGCCCGTAGCGCTGAGGTCTGGGCGTCGGAGTACAGGCGGCGGGCGCGGCCGTAGGAGAGGATCTCGTCGTCGGCGCCGAACACGATGCGCCGGACCTGGCCGATGAGCGAGGTGTAGACGGCGGCGACGGGGGTGATGGGGGTGCCGTCGGCGGTCTCACAGAACCCGCCCGGCGGGATGGTCATCTCGTCGTCGGGGTCGTCGCTGATGAGGTGGCGGAGGGCTTCTTCGTAGGTGTCCTGGGTGGTGTGCAGGACCACCTCGGCGGCGGCGGCGACCTTGCCGCCGGCGAGGGTCTTGGACCGCCGGGCCATCTCCACCAGGGCGTCGTGGGCACGGTTCTCGCGGCAGCGGGTGAGCTCGGCGAGCTCGTTCTCATCCGGGTCCCTCCCGAGAACGTCTTGGCAGAACGCCCAGTCCTGGGCGAAGAGGTCATCGGTGATCCGGTCGTGTTCGGCGGCGAAGATCTCGAAGCTGATGGGGTCCATCCACCCGCGGAGGAACCCGTACCCGTCGATCGTCTTGGCCTTGGAGAAGCACCGGCCGTCCAGCTGTTCCTCGAACCGGTCCTCGGCGTCGTTGGGTGCCAGGTTGTCGGCGAACGCGGTCAGGTCCCGGGCCAGGTCCTCGAAGCGAATGGACTTGGCGAGCTCCACGATGAGCGGCATCGCCTCGTCCCACGCCGCGGCGTGACGGGCCGCCCAGCGATCGGCGATGACCTCGACGTGGTCCAGGCTCAGGTGACCGGCCCGCATCCCGTCCTCCACCGCCTGGTGCTGGGACACGAACCGCGACAGCCGCGCGATCCGCTGGGCGGTGCGCTTCTTCATCCGAAGGTGGTGCCGCAACCAGCCAACCACCGACGAGTGACCCTCGGCCCGGTGCTCACCCCGGCAGTCGAACGAGCGGACCGCCAACAACAGCCCGAGATCGGCACGGTTCCGAGCCACGCCGAACGCTTCCATCGACTCGCCCACGACTGCGGGCGGCTCGTCACCCCAGGAGACCTTGCTGGTCAGCTCGGCCGAAACAACGAGCTCATCCACACACGCAGGCACCGCGCACCTCCCCTCGATCGCGTCGAGTCCTTGTTGGAGGTAGCCGTCGCCTGCCCCAGTCGGCTACGAACTGGTGTTCGTGAGCCTACCCGGGGGGTGTGACGGGATCAAGCATCCGGGTGTGGGCGGTTGAGGTTGTTCACGACCACGCTGGCGGTGGCGGTGAGGCCCATGCCGGCGGCCAGGCCGAGGAGCACGGCGACCCACAGGGGGCGGGTGCTGGACTCGCCGGGTGCCGGCGGCTGGGTGAGGGAGCGACCGTCGCTGAACAGCCACTCGGCGCTGGGGAGAGCGACCTCGTCGTCGTCGCCGCCGTCGTCAGCGACGGGCTCGGAAGCGACGTTCGGCGTCAGGTCGGCCGCGGCGCCGCCGGTCGTCGAGCCATCGTCGTCGCCGCTGGGTGCGGGCGTGACGACGACCTGGTCACCACCGTCCGGGCCGCGAGGCGCCGGCGGGGGAGGCCGGTTGGGCGGCCGGGGCGCCTCCGTCGTCGTGGTCGTGGGCTCCTCGATCGGCGGCTCGGTGGTCGTCGGGATCGGAGGCTCGGTGGTCGTGGTGGTGGTCGTGGGCTCCTCGATCGGCGGCTCGGTGGTCGTCGGGATCGGGGGCTCGGTGGTCGTGGTGGTGGTCGCCTCGGTCGTGGTCGTCGGCGCCTCGGTGGTGGTGGGCGGCTCGGTCGTCGGGACGGCCGTGGTCGGCGGCAGCGTGGTCGGGGCGACGGTGGTGGGAGCGACGGTCGTGGGCGGGGTCTCGTCGTGCTCGGCGGGCTGAGCGGCAGCAGCGGTGCCGAGGAAGGTGCCGGCGACGGCGGTCAGCACGAGGACCCAGCGCTCGAGGCGGCTTCGGCGGCGGGGCATGGGTTCACCATACTCCAATGGTCACGCTTTGTGTGTGCACAACCACGGAGTGTGACTGAGCGTGTTGACGACCACGACGCGTGGTGGTCAAACCACCGTTCGTCGGACATTTTCGGTCGAAAAGTGCCCCACGAGGCTGCCGTACAGTGCGCCGATGGCACGGACAGAGCTCCTCATCGGCGGCCAGTGGGTGCAGGGCGGTGCCGACCAGCCCCTCGCCGTGCACAGCCCCAGCACGGGGGAGCACCTGGCCGACGTGTCGACGGCGAGCCCGGCCGACGTCGACGCCACCGTCGCCGCGGCGCGCGAGGCGCAGGTCGTGCTCGAGGCCATGCCGCCGTTCGAGCGGGCCGAGCTGCTCCACGCGACCGCCGACCTCCTCGACGAGCGAGCCGAGGACCTGGCCCGGCAGCTGACCTCCGAGCAGGGCAAGCCGATCGCCACCGAGGCCCGGGGCGAGATCGAGGAGTCGGCCGAGATCTTCCGCTGGGCCGCCGAAGAGGTGAAGCGGCTGGAGACGCCGGTCCTCCCCGGCGCCGACCCCAACAAGAAGGTCCTGACCTTCCGCCGGGCCAACGGGGTGTACGCCTGCATCACGCCGTGGAACTTCCCGATGAACATCCCGGCCGAGCTCCTCGCCCCCGGCCTCGGCGGCGGCAACGCCGTCATCCTCAAGCCGTCGGAGTTCACCCCGCTCACCGGCGCTGCCCTGGTGGAGGCGTGCCTGGATGCCGGCTTTCCGCCCGGGGCCATCTCGGTGCTCCACGGGGGCGGCGACGTCGGCGGCGCGCTGGTCAGCCACGACGGGGTCGACGCGGTCGCCTTCGTCGGTTCGATGGAGACCGCCGATCGCATCGTCCGGGCCGCCGGGCTCAAGCGCACGCTCATCGAGGCCTCGGGCAACGGTCCCCAGATCGTCTGTGACGACGCCGACCTCGAGGCGGCTGCCGACGCCGCGGTCTACGGGGCCGAGTTCGCCTCCGGCCAGTGCTGCGTCGCCACCGAGCGGCTCCTCGTCCAGGAGTCGGTCCACGACGAGCTGCGCGAGCTGCTCCTGGCCCGGGCCGGCCAGGTCGTCCTCGGCGACCCGCACGACGAGGCCACCACGCTCGGCCCGCTCAACAACGAGCCGGTGGCGGCGAAGATGGACGCCCACCTCGCCGACGCCACCGATCGGGGGTACGAGGTGCTCCTGGGCGGCGAGCGGGCCTCGGGCTGGCCGACCGACCTCTACTTCCCGCTGACGATCGTCGACGGGGTGGGCACCGACGGGCTCCTCTTCACCGACGAGAGCTTCGGCCCGGTCGTGCCCATGACCACGTTCACCGACGACGAGGACGCCATCCGCCTGGCCAACTCGTCGCCGCTCGGGCTCCAGGCCGCCGTGTTCACCTCGAGCCTGACCCGGTCGTTCCGCTACATCGACCGCCTGCAGGCGGGGACCGTGGTCGTCAACGACTCGACCTGCTTCTGGGAGCCCCACCCACCGTTCGGGGGCGCCTCCGGGACGAAGACCGGATGGGGCCGCATCGGCGGGAAGTACACGCTGCTCGACATGACCGACCTCCGCGCCGCCGTGATCGACGTGTCGAAGACTCGCGACTCTTGAACGCCGAGCTGAGCGAACTGGCGCCCGATTTGGTCGCCATAGCGACCAGATCAGGCGCCAGAACGGGTGGGGATCAGGCGAACATCTGGGGGCGGCGGGGGAACTGGCGGCTGGCGGCCAGGTCCGGCACGACCACCGGGTCGGCACGGGTCGCCTCGACCGGCGTCGGCTGTGCGCCCGGCGTGCGCTGGGGGAGCAGCAGGTCCAGCGCGGTGGCCGGCTGCGGCGCCGTGGCGGCAGGCTGCGGCGCCGGCGTGGCGGCCTGGCGGGTGGCTCGGGTCAGGTCGCCGTAGATCAGCTCGTCGATCTGGCCGGGCGTGACCGGCTCGGTGAAGTACCGGCCCAGGGCGTGCTGGACGCCCAGCTCGCACAGCCGCTTGGCCTGGTCCTCGGCCTGCACCGCCTTGGCCACGGTCACGATGCCGAGCTCGCGGCACAGGGCGGTGATGTGGCGCACGACGGCGGCGTCCTCGGCCGACGCCAGCACCGTCGACACGAAGCTGTGGTCGATCTTCACCTGGTCGAGCTGGAAGCGCCGCAGGGTGGCCAGCGACGAGTTGGCCGCCCCCAGGTCGTCGAGGGAGACGGCCACGCCCAGGTCCTTGCAGCTGCGCAGCACGGACCACAGGTCCTCGCGGTGGTCGGACAGGTTGCGCTCGTTGACCTCGAGGATGACCCGGTTCGGCTCGGTCTCGGCGTCGACGAGGGCCTGGGCCACCAGGTCGCGGAAGTCGGCCTGCAGCAGCTGGCGGCGGGACACGTTGGCGGTCACCCGCACCGGGCGGTGGCTGGGGAACGTCCGGGCCCAGTAGGTCGCTTGGCGGCACACCTCCTGGATGACCCACGAGCCGACGGGCACGATGATCCCGGTCTGCTCCATGGCGGTGAGGAACTCGTCGGCGGCGATGATGCCGCGGCCCTCGTCGATCCAGCGCAGCAGCGCCTCGACCTCGACGATCTCGCCGGTGGTCAGCGAGAAGACCGGCATGTAGGTGACCTGGAAGTCGCCGCGCTCGAGGGCGGTGCGCAGGCGGTGCTCGGCGGTGGCCGGGGTCAGGAACTCGACCAGCGACTGCTCGAAGCGCACGAGCGAGCCCGAGCCGTTCGACGACGCCCGGTAGGTCGCCACCTCGGCGTCGCGCAGCATGTCGTCGGCGGTGGCGGGGCGACCGCCGGACACGGCGAGGCCGATGCAGATCGGCACCCGGAGCAGCTCGCCGTCCACCTGGTACGGGTTGCTGAGGAGCTGGAGGATCGACTCGGCCAGCTCGTCGGCGGCGTGGGTGCCGGCGATGTCGGGCCGCACGATGGCGATGTCCATGCCCCCGGCCCGGAAGACCTTGTCCTTCGGGCGTAGGCAGGACTGGGCCCGGGCGACCATCGCCTTCAGGAGCTCGTCGCCGACCTCGCGGCCGTGGCTCTCGTTGATGTGGTCGACGCCCTCGGCGTGGACGACCAGCACGGCGGTGTGCGCCTGCACCTGGTTGGCGTAGGGGAGGTGCTGCTCCAGCCAGGTCCGCAGGGCCCGGCCGTTCGGCAGCCCCGTGAGCGGGTCCCGCAGCTCCAGATCCTCGATCTGGCCCCGGAGTCGCTGGATCGTCTGACCGGTGGTCCCGAGGAGGGCGCCGCTGACCAGGCCGAAGCCCACCGTGGCCCCGAGGAGTGCACCGGCGGCGACGCCGGTGACCCGGGAGCCGAGGTCGAGGCCGACGCCGACGAGCGCGCCGAGCGCGGCGCCGGCCGCCACCCGAAGCGCGAATCCGAACAGGGTCGGGTCCTCGTCGCCCCTGATCCCGTCGGTCATGGTTCAGCCCCGCGTCGCGTCGATAGGAAACCCGCCCTCCATCGGTGCGGGAGAGCGGATCTTGAGGGGCTTGACGGGGGTCAGTGGTGGGCGGAGTCCTCCGCGTCGAGCAGCCGCTCGGCGGTCGTCCGCAGGATCTTCACGGCCACCTTCGGCAGCCGATCGAGGAGCTCGTCGAACTCGGTCTTGTGGAAGACCCGCACCGACAGCGGGGAGGTGGCCGTGACCGTCGCCGTGCGGTGGCCGTGGACCAGCAGCGCCATCTCGCCGAAGAAGTCGCCGGGCCCGAAGGTGGCGATCTCCTCACCGTCGCGGTCCGCCCGGGCCGTGCCGTCGAGCACCAGGAAGGCCTCGCTGGCGGCATCGCCCTGGCGGGCCAGCTGGCGACCTTCGTCCACGGTCACCTCCGTCCCGAGCGAGGCGATCGACTCCAGCTCGTGGCGGTCGAGGTCGGCGAACAACGGCACGCCCGCCAGCCGCCCCAGGTACTCGTCACCGTGCGCCATGTCCCCTCCAGGTTCGAGGCGCGGAGCGTAGCCCTCGCTCGGATCGGTCGCCCCGAGGGGCCTGGGGTACGCTCGCCGTCACCTCGTAATGGCTTCGCAACATTCAGTCGAACTCGGCGCGCCTCGGAGCGCGATGAACCTCCGCCAGGCGCTCCTGGTGGTGGCCGTGCTGACCCTCGCGTTCCTCCCCGCCATCCGCTCCCTGACCTCGGCGAACGCCGAGACCATGGTCCACCCCGGGCCCCCGACCATCGAGGGGGCCGAGACGGCACTGGCCGACGCCACCGAGGCCAAGACCGACGCGATGACCCGGCGCAGCGAGCTGCAGGCCGAGCTCAGCGACACCCGCGCCGAGATCAACGCCCTCGGGCTCGAGCAGGTGGCGCTGATCAACGAGCTGGAGATCGCCCGCCACCGGGTCCGGGTCGTCACCGTGCGGGCCTACACGTCCAGCGCCAGCGCCCGTGACCTCGACCTGCTCATGGACGCCAGCGACCTCGGCGACCACATCTACCGGAGTGAGCTGCTGGCGGGGAACGTCGTCGACACGGCCCAGGCCATCGAGGAGTACCAGGACCTGCGGGAGGAGGCGGACGACGACTCCATCGAGCTGGCCGAGCGGGTCGACGAGATCCAGGCCGGCATCGAGGACACCGCCTCGGACATCGCCGCCGCCGACGAGCAGATCGAGCGGGCCCAGATCGAGCTCAGCGCCGCCCGGGCCGCCGTCGAGCAGAACGCCAGCGGGCACGCCGATCCGGGCGAGGCGGCGTGGGAGCGGCTGCGCTTCTGCGAGTCGGGCGGCGTGTACACGACGAACTCGGGCAACGGCTTCTACGGCGCCTACCAGTTCGACCGGCAGACCTGGGAGTCGATGGGCGGCTCCGGGCTGCCCTCCGCCGCCCCGTACTGGGAACAGGACATCCGGGCCAAGGCCCTCTACTGGGCGCGGGGCCCGCAGCCCTGGCCGGTCTGCGGACGGTTCATCGGCTGGCTGAGCGCCGATCCCGCTGTCGCCGTCGGAGCGCGTGTTGTAACCTGTTCGTAATGAATGCGACCCAGGTCGACGCTGGTGGGTCGCGTTCGTCCTCGTCTCGGCGGATGGCGAGGGTCCTCGCCGTCGTCCTCGCCGTCGGGGGTGTCGCCCTCCTGGTCCACGCCATCGTGACCGGCGCCCGCCTCGAGCTGCTGCTGGTCGCCCTCGGTCTCGCCGCCGCAGCCGCCCTCATCGGCCTGCTCGCCGCCAGCCCGACGAGCGACGTCGTCGTCCGCCACAAAGCCTGAGGCTTCGGGCTCCCCCTGAGGCCGGGCCGTCAGCCGGTCGACGACGGCCTGGGCCTCTCGCACGCGGTAGTCGAGTCCCGGCCTCCACGGGGATCATGGGCAGCTCGATCCAGTCGGTGCCGTCGATGCGGTAGCGGGGCTGCCACTCGAAGGTCACGGCGACCGTCCGGGTGCCGCGGGTCGTGTAGGCGTGGCGGATCGACGAGCGGGTTGGGAACGCCTGCCCCAGGTCGCCATTCGCCGAGGCGCCGTCGCCGAAGGACCAGGCCGGCGGGCCGGGATCGATGCGCACGTCCACCCCGATCCCGAAGGCGTCGATGCTGTCGACCACCGGCTGCCCGTCGAAGCCCGTCGCCCAGAACCAGGACTCCAGCCCGACCAGACCGGTGGGCGCCGGGTTGGCGTGGACGGTGAGCTGCGGCACCGGCACCCGGGCCACGTACTCCTCCACGAGCCGCCGGGCCTCGGCTTCGAGGTCGACCACGTCGCCGGGCCCCACCCACCGGATCTCCACGCCCACGCCGTTGCAGGTGAGCAGGCCGAGGTAGGCGTCGGGGCGGTACGGACCGATGTCGGGCGGCGGTGGGAGGCCGAGGGGCGCCGGGACGATGGCCCAGTCGCAGCCCGTCGGGTCCGCCCCACCGTCGGCGCCGGTGGCGTGGACCGAGTCCTGCCCCTGCCAGCGCACGATGGTGATGGTGACGCCCGACGGGTCGACGCTGCCGCCGACGCTGTCCTCGGCGGCGCCTGCCGGCCCGGCGGCCAGCAGCCCGAGGGCGACCAGCCCGGCCAGCACGGCGAGGATCAGAGGGCGACGGCTTCGGTGACCTTCCACGTCCCATCCTCCAAGCGCAGCGTGTACGCGCGGGTCAGCCGGTCGTCCGGGTCGGGCTCCAGGGCCCGGCGCGTCGCGGCGTCGACCAGCACCATGTGGTTCTCGAGCACGTCCGTGACGAGGGCGGTCTCGGCGTCGATCAGGGCCACCTCGGCGTGATGCGTGACGCGGACCCGCACGGCCGCGCCGTCGCGGGCCAGGGCAGCCACCTCCCGCCGCTTCAGGGTCAGGGCCGGTCCGGCGAAGGCCGTCGGCAGGCCGGACGGGTCCGGTTGCCCCACGGCGGCGGCGTAGACCACCCAGGACAGGTCGTAGGCGGCCCGCACCTCGTCGACGACCGCCATCGGCGGGGCGGGGGCCACGGTGGCCGCCGGAGCGGTCGGCCTGGTCGCCGAACCGATGGTCGCCCCCGCCTCGACCGCACAGCCCGCCAGCAGCAGCACGGGGATCACGGCGACGACGACGGCGGGCTTCGACACTCCATCGAGTCTATTTCAATGACTTTCGATGTCAACCAGTATCAGTCGGTGTCAATCGGCGTCGTCAGCGCTCTCCGCGGCGGAGGGATCGTCGGGCTCGACCGTGGCCGTCTTGGTGCGGCGGAGGTAGCGCAGCGGGCGCAGGACGTCGAGGCGGGGCCGAGGGCGCTTGGTCAGGTCCGACTCGATGACCTCGTGGCGCTGCACGTACGTGGACACGAAGGCCTGCAGCGTGGCCGCCGCCGGGCAGGGCGAGCAGGGCGCCGACGGGACCCAGGATGCTGGCGCCGGCGATGACCCCGCCGAACGCCACCCCGGGGTGGATGTCCAGGGTCTCGGCCTGGATGGGCGGGGCCAGCAGGTAGTTCTCGATCTGCTGGTAGACGAGGATCACGCCCAGCACCCACACGGCGTCGATCGGCTTGTCGATGAGGGCGATGACGATCGGCAGCGCACCGGCGATGTAGGTCCCGATCGTCGGGATGAACTGGCTCATCAGGCCGACCCAGAGGGCCAGCGGCAGGGGGAACGGGATGCCGATGACGGCGAAGGCGATCCAGTGCACGATCGTCGAGAAGAACGCCAGCAGGGCCCGGCTGTAGATGTAGCCACCGGTCTTGTCGATGGCGATCTCCCAGACCCGCAGCACCTCGACCTGCCGCTCCTGGGGGAGGACCGACAGGATCGCCCGGCGCAGGCGGGGGCCGTCGGCGACCAGGTAGAAGGTGAAGAGGGCGATGGTGAGCAGCTGGAAGAGGACCCTCAGGACCGTCGCCCCGGCGCTCACGATGTTGCCGGCCAGGTTGCCCGCGAACTCCTGGGCCCGCCCGCCCTGTTGGAACTCGTCGACCAGGTCGTCGGCGTCGACGTTGGCGTCGAACGTGTCGTTGATCCAGGTCCTCGGCGTCCTCGATGTAGCGGGGGGCCTCGTCCACGAAGTCGGTGACCTGGTTGACCAGCACCGACCCGATGGCGGCGACGAAGAGCACGCCGAGCACGACGAGGCCGAGGAGCACCATCAGCGTGGCCGGGCCCCGGCGCCAGCCCCGCTCGGCCAGCCAGTTGACCGCCGGCTCGAGGGCGAACGAGAGGAAGAGCGCCACCAGGAGCATCACCAGCAGGCCGCGCAGCCGGATCAGCACCCACCAGCCGGCGACGAGGACGAGGGCGACGCCGAAGAAGAAGAGGATGGCGCGCCGCACCCAGGGCGGCATGGCGTCGGCCCGCCGTTCCCCCGGCGACGCGTCGACCATCGACTCGACCGTAGTTGGCCCGACGCGCTGGCCCCGGGAGCCTGTCGGGACTAGAACTTCCCGCCGTGACCCCGCCTCGGATCCAGCTGGGGCCTCGCTTCCACGAGGCCTTGGACTGGGCCGTCGATCTCCACGCCGGCCAGGCCCGCAAGGGCGGCGGTGACGTGCCCTACGCCGCCCACCTGCTGGCGGTCACCTCGCTGGTGCTGGAGGACGGGGGCGACGAGGAGGACGCCGTCATCGCCCTCTGTCACGACACGGTCGAAGATCAGGGGGGCGAGGCCACCCTCGACGAGGTGCGCCGGCGCTTCGGCGACGAGGTGGCCTACGCCGTCGCCCTGCTGTCGGACTCCCGGGGGGAGCCGAAGGCGCCGTGGATCGATCGGAAGGCGACGCTCCTCGCCCAGCTCTCCGGGCCGGACGTGCCCGAGCGGGTGCTGCGGGTGGCGGCGGCCGACAAGCTCGACAACGCCCGGAACATCCTGCGCCACGTCCTCAGCGAGGGGGGCTGGGTGTGGGGCCGCTACTCCGCCCGCCCGGCGGAGCTGCTCTGGTTCTACCGCGCCGTGGCCGACGTCCTGAGCGAGCGACGGCCAGGGAGCATCAACGTCATCGAGCTGCACCGCGTGCTCGACGAGCTGGCGTCCCTGGCCGCCGAGCGTCAGGTCTCCCGACCGGCCTGAGCCCTCGGGCCCCGGCCGAACAGGAGGAACAGGCCGCCGACGAGCACGGCGCTCGCCAGCACGACGACGGCCCACGCCCAGGGCTCGCCGGATCCGCCGCCCAGGAGGGTCGGTCCCGCCGCCAGCTCACCGCCGGTCAGCCCAGCGTCCACCGGTGACGGGTTGGTGCCGTCGACGTCGATGGCCAGGTCGCCAGTGAGCTCGCCGGCCGGGGCGTCGATGCGGAGGTAGGTGAACCACGCCTCCTCCGGGACCCACTCGCTGCGTCGGTCCGACCGCAGGTCGTCGAGCAGGAGGTCGGAGGCCGGCTCGCTGCGCTCGAGGACCAGGGCGTTCGGCCCGAGGAGGGTCGGCCGCTGGTCGGTCAGCAGGAACACGTCGGCCTGGACGATCTCGCCGCCGGGCTTGTCCAGCCCGAGGATGCGGATCGGCACCCACGGGTCCTCGGTGGGGATCTCCAGGTGGACCGGGATGGCGTCACCCTCGGTGAAGTTGTCGGCGGCGGCGAGGTCGGCGTCGAAGCGAGCCGCCATGAAGTACGGCGAGCGCTCCGAGTAGAAGTCGAGCAGCTCCGGAGCGTCCTCGGAGATCACGAAGCCCTGCTCCTCGGCCCACTCGGCCACCTCGGTGCCCCCGCCCCGCACGATGGTCACGTCGAGGGCGCCGATCTGCTCGTGCTGGAGCACCTCGACGCTCCGGTCCGCGGCGGCGAACAGCGCGCTCTCGTTCGCCGCAGCATCGCCCTCGAAGGTCTGCACCTCCTGGACCAGCCGCTGCAGGGTCCACCGCCCGGCCCGCTCGACGTTCGTGGGCTCGCCCGGGAGCGGCACGATCGACCCGAACGACTCCTCGGGGCTGGCGAAGGCGAAGCTCGTGATGTAGTGCTCCACGCCGTCCACGTGGGCGGCCAGCGTGGTGGTGCGCAGGAGCTGCACGGCCCCGTTGGGGGCGACCAGCCCCCCGCAGGCGGCGGCCGGTCCGGCCAGGGCCCCGACGAGGGCGAGGCCGGTGACGAGCACGGCGATCACGGGCTTGAGGACGGTGCGCATGGCTGACTCCCGGGTCGGTTCGGGAGCTTGGACGACCGGCGCCCGGCTGCTGGTTCCCGCACCCCGGCTGCTACAACCGGTCCGACATGGGTTCGTCGCTACGGGACATCCCCGGCGCCGGAGGCGGGAAACGCCGCCGCCGTGGGCTGGGCTCGGTCGACGGAGGCCGGGCCAGCAAGCCCTGGCAGCCGCCGCCCAAGATCACGAACCCGACCAAGGGCAAGCGGTCGGCGCCCGTGCTGCGCTTCCAGGGCCCTCGCTTCCATGTGGACCGCTTCAACGTGGTGCTCGGGCTGGCCTTCGTCGTCCTCTTCGTCGTCGGCGGCATCTGGCTGTGGCGGGCGAACCGGGTCTCGGTGAGCGCCGGGGACTTCGGCGACGGTGACGCCGTGCCGCACCGGCGGCGTGGCCGCCCTGGAGATCGAGGTCGACGTCGACCCCGCCAGCCGGGTCGAGAGCACCGCCGTGTCCTTCGAAGGCGACGACGTCACCGACGAGATCGAGGAGACCGACGACGGGTTCACGCTGGAGCCCGCCCGACGACCTCGAGGAGGGCAGCTACGAGCTCGAGGTCGCGGTGCCCCGGGCGGTGTTCGGGACCGAGCGGTGGTCGATGACCTTCGGGGTGGACGACACCCCACCGGCGCTCACGGTGCCGGTGCCGGACAACATCGGCATCGGCGACGAGCTGACGCTCGCAGGCACGGTGAACGAGCGGGTGGAGCTGACGGCCGAGGGTGAGCCGGTCGAGGTCGACGAGGACGGCGCCTTCGAGGTCGACCTTCTCCGTCCCGCCGGCGGGCACGGCGGACTTCATCGCCGAGGACCCGGCGGGCAACAGGACCACGCTGAACGTGCCGATCACGGTGGCGCCCGCGTCGACCCGGGGCGTCCACCTGACCCCCGACGGCTGGGCGGACGAGGGCGTGCGGGACAGCGCGTTGGCCCTGCTCGACGACGGCCAGATCGACACGATCGTGCTGGACGTGAAGGACGAGTGCGGGGTCGTGCCCTACGGCTCGGACCTGGACCTGGTGGCCGACGTCGGCGCGGTCGACGAGCGCTACGACCTGCAGGACGCCATCGACACCATCCACGACCACGGCGGCCAGGTGATCGCCCGGCTGGTCACGTTCCGCGACCCGCTGCTGGCCCGCTGGGCGTGGGCGAACGACCATCAGGACTGGGTGCTGCAGGACACCGCGGGCGACCCCGTGGCCGGAGTACGGCGACGGCGAGGGCTGCCCGGCGGCCGAGAACGCCGAGCCGATCAGCGGCGGCTTCACCAACTTCGCCGCCGAGCCGGTGTGGGACTACAACCTCGCCATCGCCGAGGAGGTGGCGGGGATGGGCGCCGACAACGTCCTGCTCGACGACGTGCGGCGGCCCTCCGGCGACACGACGTACATGAACACCGGGGGACCCGTCGTCGCGACGCTGACCGACTTCCTGGCGACGGCCCAGCAGCGGGTCCGGGACGAGGGCGCCTACCTGGGGGCGACCGTCAGCGGCATCTCCGTGCGCGACGGCGCGGTCTACGACCAGGACATCGCGCGAGATGGCCCCCGCCGTCGACTACCTGGCGCCGGAGGTGTACCCGGAGACGTACTCGGAGGGCTTCTTCAACCTGCCCGACCCGCAGGCGCAGCCGGGCGCCGCCGTGCAGGGGGCCCTCGAGGAGGCCTCGGTGAAGCTGGACGACCGGCCGACGCCGCTGATCCCCTGGCTGCAGGACTACTCGTCGGCCGTGACCTACGGCGTGGCCGAGGTCCAGGCCCAGGTCGACGGCGCCGCCGCCGCGGGCTCGTGCTCGTGGATCATGCAGAACCCGGAGAACACCTACACCCCGGACATCACGGCAGCCTGCTGACGACCTCCCCGACCCGCACCGTGCCCCCGGTGACGACGCGGGCGTTGATGCCGCGGGCGTTCACCTGACGGCCGTTGCCGAGGTTGACCCATCGGCCGGCGTCGGCCCCGAACCGCTCGATGAACTTGGCGCAGCCGGTGTGAGGGAGGTCGCTGACCTCGAGCACCGCGGTGCCGACCTGCAGCCGGGTGCCGGCGGGCAGGTTCTCCAGGCTGAGGTCGAGGTCGACGTAGAGCTGGTCGCCGGCCAGCGCCCGCCGCGTCGGGGTCGACGGCCACCAGGGCGGCGGCGCGGGCGTTCATCAGCGTGACCTGGCGTCCGGGCTCGGCCGAGCCGTCCTCGGTGTGGCGGCTTCCCCGCGGCAGCCAGGTGTCGCCCACCAACCCCAGGTCGGGCTCGAGCGTGGCCTCGGCCAACTCGGAGCGCTCGCCGACCTCGGGCCGGCACACGATGAGCTCGAGCGTGCCCTGGTCCTTGGGGGAGCGGCGGATCTCGTCGAGCCCGGCGTCCAGCTCGGCCGTGGTGAGGTGGGTCACGATCACGACCATGAGGATGGCCGACCGGCGCTGGCGAGGGAAGGAGATTTCACCGCGGCCTCAGCCCGGGTCGGGCATCCCCGTGGCCGCCATGTCCTCGTCGAGGGTCGACAGGATCCGGTCGATGGTGGCCTGGCGGGCGCGGACCTTGGTGTGGCTGACCGCACCGCGGCGCATGCCGAGCCAGGCGGCCGGCCTCCTCTCGAGCCGTCGCCTCGAGCTCCTCGACGGGGACGAGGCGGTCGAGGTAGCCGGCGGCGACGGCCCCTGCGGGGTCGTAGACGGTGCCCTGGATGGTCGCCGCCGTGAACGCCGTCGGGGCCAGGCGGTCGCGGGCCAGCTCCACGGCGAAGATCGGGAGGCCCATGCCGATGGCCACCTCGTTGAGGCCGAGCTTGAACGGCCCATCCGCACCCATTCGGGTGTCGCTGGCCAGGAGGAGCAGCGCCCCCATCGCCAGGGCGTGGCCGTTGGCGGCGGCGACGGTCGGCAACGGCGTCGAGTAGAGGCGGACCAGGAGCTCGGCCCCGCTCTTCACGAGGCCCTGCATGGCGTCGACGCCCGAGGTCATGACCGAGAGGTCGAACCCGGCCGAGAACTTGCCCTCGCGCCCGAGGAGCAGGAGGGCGCCGGCCTCGTCCTCGGCCCGGGTGAGGGCGTCGTCGAGGGCGGTCACGATGTCCGGGCTGATGGCGTTGGCCTTGCCGTCGTCCAGGCGCAGGACGGCGACCTCGCCGTCCAGCTCGTAGGTCAGTGCGTCGCTCACCTGCCCGACGCTACCGAGCGGTCGGCACCTGCTCCGGATCGATCAGGCGGTCAGCTCGCTGAGCACCGGGTGGCCGGTCAGGAAGCCGTTGACGTCGTTCGTGGGATCCTCGGCGGGCGACGGTGCAGTCGACCGCGCCGAGATCCAGCCCCGCGGCCTCGGCCTCGGTGGCCACCGGGACCTCGACCAGCTCGCTCAGCTCACCCGACGCGCACGTCGGGACGTTGAGGTTGGTCACCGCGGCGACGCCGTCGACGGGCTCGGCGGCGACCAGTTCGTCGCGGTGCTCCTCGACCCACTCCAGGGCCAGCTCGACGGCCGATGGGTAGTCGGGCGGGGGACCGCTGCCGTCGAAGAAGATGCCCTGGCTGACGGCCAAGGCCGGGATCCCGGCGCGGGCGCCGGTGCGGGCCGCCCCGACCGTGCCCGACAGCTCGGTCAGCGGGCCGATGTTCTGGCCCTCGTTGATGCCGGAGATCACGAGGTGCGGCGGCTCGGCCAGCGAGGCGAGGCCCGCCTCGACGCTGTCGGCGGGGAAGCCGTCGACCGCCACCGCCGGGTGGCCCGAGAGGGTCTCCTCCTCGCTGGTGGCCTCCTCGCCCGGCGTCGTGCTGTCGCTCGTGCCGCTCTGGTTCTCCAGGGGCGCCGAGACCGTGACCTCCACGTCGTCCAGCGTCAGGAGGCCCTCGACCAGGGCGTCGATGCCCTCGGCGGAGTAGCCGTCGTCGTTGGACACCAGGATGCGGAGCGTCTCGGCCGGGGCCGTGGTCGTCGTCGTGTCCTCGGCCGGTGCCTCGGTGGTGGCCGGCTCCTCCTCGGGGGCGGCGTCGTCGTCACCGCTGTCGTCACCGCTGCAGGCGCCGAGCACCAGCACTGCCGCCAGCCCGGCGGCCGCCATCCGTCCCCGCATCGTCCCGTTCCCCTCGAAGTCGTGTCTGAGGTCCGTCAGTATCGTCGGCCGGGTGCGCGCTGCTCCATTCACCCTGCTCCTCGTGGCGCTCCTGGCGGTTGCCTGCGGGGACGACGGCGGTCCGGCGTACGCCTCGGACGTCAGCGACGCCGACGCGGCGGCCGGGGCCTGCCAGCTCCTGGTCGAGTGGACCAACGGCGTGGCCGAGACCGTCAACGCGGTGCAGGACGAGATGGTGGAGGGGGTCGACGTGGCGCCGCTCATGGAGGGCGCCGTCGACGACGTGATCGACCAGACCGAGTCCCTCGCCGACGACCTCGAGGCGCTGAGCTACCCGGACACCGAGGGCGGCCACGCCTTCGCCGAGGACCTGCTCGGCGGTGTCGAAGAGGCCCGGCTCGACCTCGAGGGATTCCGCGAGGAGGTGCAGGCGATACCGGAGCCCGACCCCGAGCGCCTCCAGTTCCGCAAGGCGCAGATGGTGGTGGAGCTGGAGAAGCCTCGCTCGCTGGTGAAGCCCGACGTGCAGGACGACCTGGGCGACGCCGACCTCGAGGCGGCGATCGCTGCCGAGGCGTCGTGCGACTTCGTCACCCGAAGCCAGTGACGCACGCCTGGACCCGTCGCGAGGTGCTGGTGGCCGGGGCGGCCGCGGCGCTGGTGGCGGCGTGCGGGGGCGACGACGGCGACACCGCCGGCCCGACCACGGCGCCGCCGGAGACGACCCCGGGCACGACCCCGGCCACGGGCCCGCCGGCGACCGACGGGCCCGGACCGGTCTCGTTCACGCCCGCCGACTTCGACGGCCTCGACACCTGCACCCTCACGCCGGAGCAGACGGCGGGGCCCTTCCCGCTGGACGAGCAGTTCGCGCGCCGGGACGTGACCGAGGGCTACCCGGGCCACGCGCTCATCCTCGGCTTCCGGGTGGTCGACGGCGACTGCACCCCGGTGGGGGGCGCCGCCGTCGAGATCTGGCACACCGATGCGTCCGGGGACTACTCCGCCTTCGCCGACGGGGGCGGGGGCAAGGACGAGGCCGAGGGCACGACCTTCCTCCGGGGGACCCAGATCGCCGACGGCGACGGCATCGTCGAGTTCGCCACGATCTACCCCGGTTGGTACACGGGGCGAGCCGTGCACATCCACGTGCGGGTGCACGGCGACGACGGCATCGTCCTGACCAGCCAGGTCTACTTCGACGAGACCTACACCGAGGAGGTCATGGCCACGGGCGCCTACGCCGAGTTCGGTCCGCCCGACACGACGTGGGCGGGGGACGGGATCGCCGGGGACCCCCCGGCCGACGGGACGGCGCTGTCGCTGTCGGTGGAGGGGTCCGGCACCCGGGCGCTGCTGAACCTCGGGGTCGGCTGAGCGGGGGACTCAGGCGGCAGCCAGGGCCTGGACCACGGGGGCGTTGAAGTCCGACGAGCTGCCCGGCATCCGGTTCGAGTCGAGCTCGATGGCGTCGCCGTTCGGGAGGTGGAAGCGGACCCGGGTGGCCATCGTCCCCTGGTTCAGAACCTCGGCCCGCGTGGCCGCCCGCTCGAACACGGCGATGGGGTCCTTGAGCTTGATGCTCGTGCCCTTCGGCTTGTACTCGAAGACGAAGACCTTGTCCGCGGCCACGCCGATCACCACGTTCTGCGGCAGGCCGCCGCTGGCGCCCTTGCCCATCTTGGACTTCACCATGCTGGCGAGGGGCGAGAGCTGGCCGAGGAACATCGAGCCCATCGACCCCGGTCGGGAGAAGATCCCGACCGCCTCGACCGGCTCGCCGACGTGTTCGCTGACGACTTGGAGGTACTTCTGGCGGTACTTCTCGACGTCGGCCATCTCAGCGGCCCTCCCTGCGGCCCTGGAGGCCGCCGTTGATGTCCATGGCCCTACGGGACCACGACGGGGGGTCGGCGGCATGAGTAGTGATTGCTCAGTTCCGATCGCCCGCGTTACCCAGGTGGTGTCACCCCCTCGCGGTACGGTCCGAAGGTGGCTGTCGTCGGACGGGTGATCGGGACCGAGGACGCCACCCCGCTCGAGTTCTGGGTGGGGATCGCCGACGACGCGTACCTCCAGCTCGACGACGTCGTGGCCCTCGAACGGCAGCTGCCCGACGGTCGCACGGTGCGCATCTTCGGCGTCGTCAGCCAGGTCCGGGCCCGCCACGAGGGGGCCTCCTACGACAGCGACGTCTTCCTGGTCGAGGACGGTCGCCTGCCCGCCGAGGTCAGCCGCGCCGCCCTCATCAGCGCCACCCGCTTCGAGCCCGAGGTGTTCGTCCCGCCGCTGCCCGGCGCGTCCGTGGACCGGGCCCAGGGCCAGGCCCGGGACGAGGCGCTGTTCTTCGACCAGATGGAGCGTCGGCTGCCCGCCGGGCTGTCCCGGGACGACGAGCCGCTGTTCCTCGACCTCGACTTCCTGGACGGCACCAAGGGCGCCCACGTCAACATCAGCGGGGTCTCGGGCGTGGCCACCAAGACCAGCTACGCCACCTTCCTCCTCTACAGCCTCTTCAACTCCGACGCCCTCGGGGCCGAGGCGCTGAACACCAAGGCGTTGATCTTCAACGTGAAGGGTGAGGACCTGCTCTTCCTGGACCACCAGAACCAGGCGCTGGCGGACGACCAGCGACCCCGGTACGAGCGACTGGGCCTGCCCGTGGGCGCCTTCCGCAGCCTGGGCATCTGGGCCCCGCCCCGCCGGGACGACCCCACGGCGACTCCCGACGTCACCAGCCGCAAGACCGGCGTCCGGTCGTTCTTCTGGACCCTCGAGCAGTTCTGCCGCGACGAGCTACTGCCGTTCCTCTTCGCCGACGCCGAGGACGAGCGCCAGCAGTACACGATGGTGGTCCACAACGTCAGCCTCCGGCTGAGCCGCGAGTTCGAGCCCATCGGCGAGGGCGGCGTGCGGGTGGCCGGCCACGAGGCGCGTGACCTGCGCACGCTGGTCGAGATCGTCACCGACCTGCTGGAGGACGACGAGACCGTCGCCGAGTGGGCGGGCCGGGCCATCGGCGCCGGCACCGTCAACGCCTTCATCCGCCGTCTCTACGGCGCGATGCGACCCCTCAGCCCGCTCATCCGCGGCGACGTCACCGACGCCGAGTCCCATCTGGTCTCGTTCGAGGAGCAGGTCACCGTGGTGGACCTCCACCTGCTGAACGACCGGGCCAAGCGCTTCGTCGTGGGCGTGGTCCTGCGCCGGGCCTTCGAGCAGAAGGAACAGCAGGGTCGGGCCCGGCCGCTGCAGTTCGTCGTGCTCGACGAGCTCAACAAGTACGCCCCCCGCGAGGGCTCCAGCCCCATCAAGGAGATCCTCCTCGACGTGGCCGAGCGGGGACGCTCGCTGGGGATCATCCTCATCGGCGCCCAGCAGACGGCCTCCGAGGTCGAGCGCCGCATCGTGGCCAACTGCGCCATCCGCGTCGTCGGCCGTCTCGACGCCGCCGAGGCCAGCCGCGGCGAGTACGGGTTCCTCCCGCCGGTGCAGCGGGCGCGGGCCACCATCATCAAGCCCGGCACCATGCTGGTCGCCCAGCCCCACCTGCCCCTCCCGCTGGTCACCCAGTTCCCGTTCCCGTCGTGGGCGACGCGCCCGTCGGAGGCAGCGGGCCGCACCGACCCGCCGGTGGAGCGGGCCGCGCTCTACGACGTATGAAGCTCCTCCACACCTCCGACTGGCACGTGGGCAAGGCCATGCGGGGCCAGTCCCGGGACCAGGAGCACGAGGACGTCCTGGCCGAGATCACCTCGGTGGCCGCCGCCCAGGCGGTCGACCTGGTGCTGATCACCGGTGACCTGTTCGACACCGCCGCCCCCTCGCCGGAGTCCGAGGCCATCGTCTACGCCGCCCTGCTCGGGCTGGCGCAGACCGGCGCCCGGGTCGTGGTCATCGGCGGCAACCACGACAACCCCCGGCGGCTGTCGGCCGTCGCCCCCCTGCTGGAACTGGGCCGCATCACGGTGGTGCCGACGGTGACCGCTCCCGAGACGGGCGGCGTCCTGCGCTTCGAGACCGACGCCGGCGAGCCGGTCAACCTGGCCCTGCTGCCCTTCGTGTCCCAGCGCCGGATCGTGGACGCCGCGGCGCTGATGGCGACCGACGCCGCCGGCCACAGCGGCACCTACGCCGAGCACCTGGCCCACCTGGCCACCGACCTGTGCTCGGCCGCCATCCGTCCTGGCGAGGTCAACCTGCTGGCCGCCCACCTCATGGTGGTGGGCGGGCTGCTGGGGGGTGGTGAGCGGTCGGCCCACACGATCTTCCAGTACGCCCTGGACGGCAACGACATCCCCGACGGGCTGCACTACGTCGCCCTCGGTCACCTGCACCGCCGCCAGCAGATCCGAGGCAACAACCCCACCTGGTACGCCGGGTCGCCCCTCACCCTCGACTTCGGCGAGGAGGCGGACCAGAAGGCCGTGCTCGTGGTCGACGCCGTCGCCGGCGTCCCGGCCACCGTCCGCCCGGTCGAGCTGACCTCGGGCCGGGACCTGCGAACGGTGCGCGGCACCATCGGCGACCTCCGGCGGGTGGCCGGTGACGTCGGCGACGCCTGGCTGCGGGTCGAGGTGGACGAACCGGCCCACGCCGGCCTGGCCGAGGAGGTCCGCGAGATCCTGCCCAACGCCGTGCAGGTCACGCCGCGGCCAGCACAGGCCGTCCCCGGAGAGGACCGAGCACCGCGGCTGGGTCGCTCGCCGGACGAGCTCTTCGCCGAGTACCTGGCCGAGCAGGAGGTCGAGGACCCCCGGCTGGTCGAGCTGTTCCGGGAGCTGCACGACGAGGTGGAGCGGGGCCGGCGATGCGGCCTGAGCGCCTCGAGGTGGAGGGCTTCACCGCCTTCCGCGAGCCCACCACCGTCGACTTCGTGGGCGCCGACCTGTTCGCCCTCACCGGGCCCACGGGGGCCGGCAAGTCCAGCCTGATCGACGCCATGACCTTCGCCCTCTACGGGTCGGTCCCCCGCCTGGACAAGAAGGCGGTCGCCCCGGTCATCAGCCAGGGGCTGCTGCAGGCCCGGGTCCGCCTGGACTTCACGGTCGACGGTGTCGGCTACACGGCCGTGCGGGTCGTGCGGGCCCAGGGCCAGGGGGCGACGACCAAGGAGGCCCGCCTCGAGCGGCGGGACGGCGAGGGTGCGGTGGAGACGGTCGCCGGTGACGCCAAGGCGTTGACGGCCGCTATCGACGAACTGCTCGGCCTCACCTTCGAGCACTTCTGCACGTGCGTCGTGCTGCCCCAGGGCGAGTTCGCCGCACTTCTGCACGCTGAGCCCCGCAAGCGCCAGGACATGCTGCTCGCCCTCCTCGACCTCGGTCTCTACGAGCAGATGGGGCAGGCCGCCCGCTCCCGGGCGACGGTCGCCGGCGGTCAGGTCGAGGTCCTGGACGGCCAGCTGGCCTCGCTGGCCGACGCCTCCGAGGAGGACGTCAACGAGGCGGAGCGCCGGGTCGGGGTTCTCGACCGTCTGGTCGAGCGCATCGACGAGGCACGCCCTCGCCTCGAGGAGCTGACCTCGGTGATCACCGTGGCCACGGCCGAGCGGGACGAGTCCGCCGATCGGGTCGCCACCCTCACCGGACTGGCCGTGCCCGACGAGGTGTCCCGACTGGCCGCGAAGGTGGAAGCGGCCCGGGTCGAGCTGGAGCAGGCCCGCAAGGACCACGCTGCGGCGGCGGGCTTCCTGGAGCAGGCCGAGAAGGCGACGGCCGACCTGCCCGACCGGGTGGCCCTGCGCGAGCGGCTCACCCAGTTGGGCAGGCGCGAGCGAGCAGCGGACCCGGCTCGAAACGGGTCAGACCATGGAGGTCGAGCGCTCGGGTGTCCTCGCCGCTGCCGTCACGGTGCGGGAGGAAGCCGACGCCGCCTACGCGGCCGCCCAGCTGAAGGTGGTGGCGGCCAAGGACCGGGACCGGGCCGCCTCGATCGCCCGGGACCTCGTCGCCGGCGCCCCCTGCCCCGTCTGCCTCCAGATCGTCGACGACGTCCCGAGCCACCGGGACGCGCCCGACCTCGCAGCGGCCGAAGGCGGCGCTGGCCGAGGCCAGCACCGCCATGCGCACCGCCTCCGAGGCCGAGCGGGACGCCGCAGCTGAAGCTCGACAAGGTGTCGGCCACCCTCACCGAGGTCCGGCAGGTCGTCGCCGAGCTCGACGCTCAGCTCGGTGATGGGGCGGACGCGGCCGGCCACCGAAGCGGCGCTGGCGGACCTCGACCGGCGCGAGGGCGACGTGAAGACGGCCCGCGAGACCGAGCGGGCCCGCCGCAAGGAGCTGGACCTGGCCGAGGGCCTCGCGGCCAGACTCGCCGGCCAGGAGAAGGAGCTGTGGGCCCGCTTCGACGAGACCCGCGATCGGCTGGCACCGCTGGGGCCACCGAGCGCCGACCGTGACGGCCTCGGCGCCACGTGGACGGCCCTCGTGACGTGGGCGGACGAGACACGGCCGGTGCTGGAGGAGAAGGTCGCCGAGCTGCGGGTGAAGGTCGACGAAGCCGAGACGGAGCGGGGAGAGATCGAGGCTCGCATCCGCGAGACGTGCGCTGAACTCGATGTCGAGGTCGCCGGACGGGACCCGCGGGACGCCGCCACCGAAGCCCGGGAGCGCGCCCGCAGCCGCCACGAGAGCCTGGTCAAGGACCGGGCCAAGGCCGCCGAGTGGGAGGGCCAGCGGGCGGGCCTGGTGGAGCGCAAGCTGGTGGCCGAGGAGCTGGGCCGCCACCTGCGGGCCGATCGCTTCGAGAAGTGGATCCTGGACGAGGCCCTGCAGCGCCTCGTCGTCGGCGCCACCGAGATCCTGCGGGAGCTGAGCGGGGGCGCCTACTCCCTCTGCCTCGACGGGGGCGGAGCCAACTTCGCCGTCGTTGACCACGCCAATGCCGACGCCGTCCGGGGGGCCAAGACCCTGTCCGGTGGCGAGACGTTCCTGGCCTCGCTGGCCCTGGCGCTGGCCCTCGCCGACCAGGTCGTGGACCTGGCCGCCGCCGGCAGCGCCCGCCTCGAGTCGATCTTCTGCGACGAGGGCTTCGGTTCGCTGGACCTGGACACGCTCGACGTCGTGGCCACCGCCCTCGAGGAGCTGGGGGCGTCGGGCCGCATGGTGGGCGTGGTCAGCCATGTCCGGGAGCTGGCCGAGCGCCTGCCCGTCCGCTTCGAGGTCCGCAAGGGCCCCACCACCAGCACCGTCACCCGGGTCGACGCATGAGGGTCGCCGTCGAGTCGTGGGCGCCGGAGTTCGGCGCCCCGGCGGATCTCGAGTCCGTCCGCGAGGTGCCCACCGACCTGGACGTCGAGGTCCCGGTCGACCAGTGGAAGCCGGTGCCGCAGCCCGCCGGGCCCATCGGCGGCCTGGTGTTCGTCGACGGCGTGCGCCGCGTCGAGGCCCGCCTGTGGATCGAGCCGGACACCGGCGTGCCGATGGCCGGCATCTGCGCCTCGTACGCGGCAGGGGCGATCCGCTGCAACGGCAAGGCCGAGATCGAGGGCGAGGAGGTGCGGCGCGGCCTGTTCTGCCGCGAGGGTGGGCCGTCGGCCATCCGCACCCGCCACGGCGCCTTCGAGCGCCACGTGGTGGCCGCCGACGAGACCGAGAACCTGGTCCAGGCGCTGCAACAACGCATGTCGGTCCTCGAGGCCGACGTCTCCGCCGCCGTGGACCGCCAGGACGGCGAGCTCCTGGTGGTGGACGGTCCCCTCAACCAGCGCCGGGAGGGCCTGCTGCTGGCCGTCGGGTACGTGAAGACCCACCAGACCCAGTACCTGACCCCGCCCGCCACCGATGTCGTCCCCCTGCTGGCGCCCGGCGAACGGACGCCGGTCTTCCGCATCGGCGGGGGCAAGTTCGAGCGCTGGAGCTGGTACCTGCGCCTCCCCGGGCGCCGGGACCACGGCTGGTCCGGTGTCGTCCGCTGCGAGGCCACCGGCGACCTCCCCCTGGCCGAGGCGGTCGCGCTCGCCGAGCGCACCGCCGCCGCTCTGCCCCGTTACGCCAGCGAGGGTCACAAGGACCCGCGGGCCCCGCAGAACCTGTACCCGATCGGGGGCCTCGAGAAGCGCCTCAAGCACCTCCTCGGCGACCCCCAGCTCTGGTACCGGGCGCTGCGCACGTCCCCCGAGGTGGCATAGGTCCTAAGCCCTACGCGATGGCGTGCCGATGGAAGGTGATGTCCGCCGAAGCTGCTGAAGGAGACGACGAACCACGTCGCCGGATCCCCGTGATCGTGGCGATCGTGGCACTGGTCGTCGTGGCCGCCGCAGGCCTCGTCGTCTCCTTCGGCGGCGGGCCCGGCACCGTCAAGGGCGAGGACACCGCCCGGGGCGAGCGCCTGGAGGCCACCTTCGTCGTCCAGCTCGAGGACCGACCGGTGAGCGACGCGGCGGCGACGCTGGAGCTCACCAACACCTCCGAGCGACCCGCCTGGTACGAGAACATCGAGTGTTCGGGCCCGTCCGAGCCCTGGATCGGCCCCGCCGGGGCCCGTGGCCAGGGGGGCGTGGCCACCGAGGGCCCGCTCCGGGACCGGCTCATCGCCGCCGGCGTGGCGTCCCGGGTGGTCGCCCTCTACCCGACGGGAGACCAGGGCTGTGACCCGGGCGGCGGCGCCGTCGAGGTCGGCCCGGGCGAGACCGTGACGTTCGAGTACCGCTCGGGCACGGATCCCGTGGATCGTTCCTCGGAGCTGCGAGCGGTCGCTTCGGTCTCCGAGGTCGACCGCCGCGGCCGCTCGCTGGGTCGTCTCCGTCTGGTCGTCGCCCTCGAAGCCGACAGCGATGCTCCGGGCACCACGGTCGATCAGGTCGTCGACGCGTTCCTGGCCGACCCCAGCGTCACCGCGTTCGTGGTCGAGACGGGCGAGGACGGGCTCCTCGCCCACGTGGCCCCCGACGAGTCGGGCTGGCGGATCTCCGTCAGCACCAGCGACGGCCACCTCGCCGCCGAGGTCCACCCGGACCTGACGGTCGTCCTCACCAGCTGACCGGTCGGCGTCAGGGCGTCCGCCCGATGAAGGCGAGCAGCTTGGTCTGCTCGTCGGCGTCGTCGGGCACCTCCACCTTCGGCCCGAAGTGCTCGCCGCGGATCATCTCGTCGACCGGGAGCATGGCGAGGTAGGTCCGGTGCACCTCGTCGGCGTCGAGCGCCTCGTCCAGCCCCGTGGCCCGGGCCAGGTCCCAGGTGTGGAGGAGCACGTCGGGCAGGACGAAGGTGGCGATGGCCTCGGCGAAGGTCTGCCGCCCCATCGGCGTGTCGTGCTCGACGGCGGCCACCACGGGGTCGGCGAGCGCCGTCCGGATCGTGTCGTCCACGACACCCCAGGCGGCGACCGGGTCGTCCGGCCGCTCGGGGAACTCGACGTCCCAGTCATCGAAGAAGCCCGGCACCCACTCGGCCAGATGGCTGACCACGTCCCGGGCCACCCACCCCGGGCACGGCGCCGGCTCGTCCCACCGCCCCTCGGGCACAGCCGCCACTCGCTCGCTGAACCCGTCGCTGACCTTCGAGTACCGAGCCGCGACGTCGTCCACATCGGTGATCATTGCCGACGGGCGGCCGCGGTGATGGGGGGAGTGTGAGGGGGGTGCCTCCCGGCACCCCCCTCACCGTGGTCGGATCCGGCTTCGCCGGTCCGACCACCACAGACAGCGCGCCGTCAGGCGCTCACCTCAGCTCGTTCGGAAACCTCTGGTTTCCGAACGACACTCAGGGTTGGAGGACGATCATCCGCAGTTCGGTCATCTCGCGAACGGCGTAGGGCGGGCCCTCGCGGGTGTTGCCGCTGTCGCGGACGCCGCCGTAGGGCATGTGGTCGGCCCGCCAGGTGGGGACCTCGTTGACCAGCACGCCGCCGAAGTCGAGCACGTCGCCGGCCCGCAGGGCCTTGCCCAGGTCCTTCGTGAACACCGCCGCCTGCAGGCCGTAGCGCGTGGTCGTTGGCCCGGGTCAGGGCGTCCTCGTAGTCGGTGTAGGTGGCGACGGCCACGACCGGGCCGAAGACCTCGAGGGCGCAGACCTTCATGTCGTCGGTCACGTCGCCGAGGACGGTCGGTCGCAGGAGGCCGTCGCCCGTGAGGTCGCCGCCGGTCAGGACCTTGGCGCCGCCGGCGGTCGCCTCCTCGATCCACGACTTCACCCGCTCGGTCTCGCCGGGGTCGATCAGGGCGGAGACGTCGGTGCTCTCGTCGGCGGGGTCGCCGACGACCAGCGCCTCGACCTCCTGGACCAGCTTCTCGGTGAACGGTCCGGCCACGGACTCGTGGACGTAGATCCGCTGGGTCGAGATGCACGACTGGCCGGCGTGGCTGAAGCCGGCGACCTTGATCTTCGCCGCCGCCGTCTCCCAGTCGCCGTCGGGCTCGATGATCACCGGGGCGTTGTTGCCGAGCTCGAGGCCGACCTTCTTGCGGGCCGCCCGGCCCCGGATGCCCCAGCCCACGTCGGGCGAGCCGGTGAACGTGATCATGGCCACGTCCGGGTGCTCGACCAGGTGGTTGGCCGTCGACCCGGCGCAGGGCACGACGTTGAGCCAGCCGGGGGGCAGGTCGCACTCGTCGATCAGCAGCTCGGCCAGCTTGAGGGCGGACAGGGGCGTGGCCGACGCCGGCTTCAGCACCACCGGGCACCCGGCGGCGATGGCCGGCGCCACCTTGTGGCAGACCAGGTTCAGGGGGAAGTTGAACGGCGAGATCCCGGCGATCACGCCGATCGGCACCCGCTTGACGAACCCCACCTTGCCCTCGCCGGCGGAGCTGGCGTCGAGGGGGATGAGCTCGCCGCCGAGCGTGCGGGCCATGGCGGCCGAGAAGTTGAAGGTGTCGACGGCGCGGGTGGCCTCGACCCGCGCGGTCTTGATGGGCTTGGCCGCCTCGGCGGAGATGACGGCGGCGAACTCGTCGACCCGCTCGGCCAGGGCGCGGCCGGCCTTGTCCAGGATCGTCGCCCGCTGGTGGGCGGGCAGCGGCCCGCCGTCGTGGAGCGCCTTGGCGATGGCGACGGCCTTGTCGAGGTGCCCCTCGTTGCCCTTGGCCACGGTCGCGACCAGCGATCCGTCGAAGGGGGAGTGGACCTCGATGCTCTCGTCCGAGGCGACACGTTCGTCGCCGATGATCATCGGGATCTGGTCGGCCATGACTCGTCCTCCTGCGGCTGAGCAACGCGCGGCAAACGGTACCTGTGCGGAGTCGAGGGCTGTGGGGGCGCCGCCAGGCCGGAGGTCGACCGCCGGCGTCCGAGGCTCAGTCGCCGAGGCCCTCGAAGGCTGCGTCCATGTCGGCCTGCGAGTAGCGGCGGAACGAGATCAGGGTCCGGGTGTCCCGGATCCCGCCCAGCTTGGCGATGCGCTTGGTGACCACGTCGGCCAGCGCCTCGTGGTCGGCGATCGCCAGGACGGCCACCAGGTCGACCTCCGAGCCGGCGACGGAGTGCGCCTCCCGGACCTCCGGCAGCTCGGCGAGCTCGTCGCCGAGCTCGTCGATCCGGTCCGGATCGGCGGTGATGAGGACGAACGCTCCGATCATGCTCCGACCGTACGCCCACGATCAGAAGCCGACCATCTCGTTCTGGCGCCCGATCTGGTCGCTATGGCGGCCGAATCGGGCGCCAGAACGGTCAGGTCAGGTGGGCGACGTCGCTGAGGAAGTGGTCGACGAGGGCGTCGGCGTGGGGCCGGGCCTCCTCCTGGCGGGCGATCGTCTCCGCCAGGAGATCGTCGGGCGTGCCCTCGAACAGATCCAGCTCCTCGGCGCTGGCGGCGACCAGCCAGCCCTCGAGGATCGACACCGTCAGCTCGGGGTGGAACTGCACGCCCAGGCTGCGGCCCGAGCGGAAGGCCTGGATCCCGGCTTCGTTGTGGGCGAGGACGTCGACGCCCTCCGGGAGCCGGAAGCGGTCGATGTGCCACTGGAACCACGGGCCGGGGGCGATGGCGTCGGGCACCGTCGTCTCGATCTTTCCCCACCCGAACTCGGCCTGCGGCGCCCGCTCGACCGAGCCGCCCAGAGCGGCAGCCAGCGCCTGTCCGCCGAAGCAGATGCCCAGGATCGGGACGTCGGACTCGTGGGCCGTCCGCAGCACGTCGACCTGGCGCCCGATCCAGGTGCCGATGGTGTCGCTGTCGTAGACCGACCACGGCGAGCCCATGGCCAGGACCAGGTCGTAGGCCGTGGGGTCCGGGAAGGCCTTGTCGGAACGGGGGATCGCCGGGTCGTCGACCACGACCAGCTCGTCCAGCTCGACGTCGTGGTGCTGCAGCCGGTCACCGACCATTCCCGCCGGGCAGTGCCCGTCCGGGTTGATCACCAGTGCTCGCATGCCGCCGAGGCTACCCACACGAAATTGCTCCGATCTCGGTCGCTGGACGACCTCGATCGGAGCAATTTCGCGGGGAGCGCTAGGCGGCGGCCGTGGCGGTGTCGGTGGCGTCCGCACCGTCCTCGGCGAACGGCGGCGGGCCGCCGGGGCCCATGCGCAGGCCACCCTCGGGGCGCACGCCGTCGACGATGTCGTTGGCGTGGTCCTCGACCTCGGCCCGGCGCTCGTCGGCCTCGGCCTCGGTGAGGTCGCCGTTCTCGACGGCCTCGTCGAGGTGGGTGTTGATCTCCTCGACGATGGCGGCGACGAGGTCCTCACGGCTCACGCCGTTGGCCTCGGCCACCTCGGCCGGGGTCTGGCCCTCCTCCAGGGCGGCCCGCAGCTCGTCGACCTCGATGCCGATGGCCTCGGCCATGGCCTCGAGCCCGGCGCCGTGGCCGATGCAGCCGGCGCCGTCAGGGGCGGCGTCGTCGGCCGCGGGAGCCTCGGTCGTCGTGGTCGGGTCCTCGTCGTCGGTCTGGGCCAGGGCGGAGGTCAGGCCGAAGCCGGCGAGGCCGGCCCCGAGGATGGCGGCGGCCGCGGCAGCGGCTCGGACGGGGGTTTGCATCAGGTGCTCCTTTCGAGCGGTTGGGTTGACGGGGGACACGATCGGGGAGCGGGGTAAGCCGGGATCCCGACCGACGTGAGAACTGGGACAGAAGGGTTCTCACCTGTTTCTTGACCTCGTGGTCCACACTTCGTGCCCGTGGAAGCGACGCCCGCCCGGGTCCTCGTGGTCGAGGACGACGAGAACGTCCGCCAGACCCTCGACTCCGCCCTGCGCTTCGCCGGGCACGAGGTGGTCACGACGACCGACGGCGACGAGGCGCTGGACGAGATCTCGGCCCGCGAGCCGGATCTGATCGTGCTCGACGTGATGATGCCGAGGGTCGACGGGCTGACCGTCTGCCGTCTGCTGCGCGAGCGGGGCTACCGCACGCCGGTGCTCGTGCTCACCGCCCGCCACGAGGTGTCGGACCGGGTGGCCGGTCTCGACGCCGGCGCCGACGACTACCTGGCCAAGCCCTTCGCCCTCGACGAGCTGCTGGCCCGGGTCCGGGCCCTGCTGCGACGCACCAGCCCGACGGAGGGCACCGACGTCCTGCGGGTGGCCGACCTGGTCCTCGACCCCCAGCGGCGCTCGGCCCGGCGGGGCGACCGGGTCATCGAGCTCACCAAGACCGAGTTCGACCTGCTCGAGCTGCTGATGCTCAACGTCGGCATCGTCCTCGAGCGCAGCGTCATCTACGACCGGATCTGGGGCTACGACTTCGAGACCGGCTCGAAGTCGCTCGACGTCTACGTCGGCTACCTGCGGCGCAAGACCGAGGAGGCGGGCGAGCCCCGCCTGGTCCACACCGTGCGCGGCGTCGGCTACGTCGTCCGGGAGCCGTGAGCCTGCGCTGGCGGCTGCTGGCCGTCTTCGCCGTGCTCGGGGCCCTGGCCATCGGGGCGGCGACGCTCACCGCCTACCTGGCGACCGGCAACGAGCTGCGGGAGGAGGTCGACGACTTCCTCGTGCAGCGGGGCGAGGAGATCCTCCGCGGCCAGCGGGAGCTGCCCGGTCCCGGCCCCGGCCGCCCGGGGGGCGACGGGTTCCCGGGCGGGCCGGCCAACGCCGATGTCGTCACGCAGGTCCTCGACGACGACGGCGACGTCGTGCGCTCGATCGGCGTCGCGCTGCCGGTGGACGACGAGGACCGTCGCATCGCCGCCGAAGAGGCCGAGGACGACCTCCGCCTGCGCACGGTGACCGTCGACGGAACGGACTACCGGGTCCTCACCGTCCACACCGGCGACGGGGCGTTCCAGATCGCCCGGGAGCTGACCGAGACGAACGACGTGCTGTCGGCGCTCGCCGGTCGCATGGTCCTGATCACGCTCGCCGGCGCCGCCCTGGCCGGCGGCGTGGGATGGCTGGTGGCGGTTCGCCTCACCCGCCCGGTCCGGGCGCTGGCCGACGCCGCCGAGGAGGTGGCGGCGACCCAGGACCTGTCGACGACGGTGCCGGGGCAGGGGAGCGACGAGGTCGGCCGACTGGCCCAGTCGTTCAACACGATGCTCTCGGCGCTGGCCGACTCCCGCCAGCGGCAGCAGCAGCTGGTCCAGGACGCCAGCCACGAGCTGCGGACCCCGCTGACCAGCCTGCGCACCAGCGCCGAGCTGCTGCAGCGGGCGCCGGACCTCGACCCCGACGAGCGCGACCGGCTGCTGGCCGTCGTCGCCAGCGAGTCCAAGGAGCTCGGGCAGCTCGTCACCGAGCTGGTGGAGCTGGCCACCGACGAGCACAGCCAGGCGCCGTTCGAGACGGTCGCCCTCGCCGAGGTGGTCGAGCGGGCGGTGCGCCTCAGCCGGGACCGCACCGGTCGCACGATCACCGTTGAGGCCCAGCCCGTCGTCGTCGACGGGGACGCCGTCCTGCTCGAGCGGGTCGTGCGCAACCTGCTCGACAACGCCGACAAGTTCTCGCCGGACGGCACGCCCGTCGAGGTGACCGTGGCGACCGTCGACGGCCGGGCCCGGCTGACCGTCACCGACCAGGGCCCGGGCATCCCCGTCGAGGACCGGGACCGGGTCTTCGACCGCTTCCACCGCTCCGCCGCCAGCCGCACGCTGCCCGGCTCCGGCCTCGGGCTGGCGATCGTGGCGCAGGTGGTGGCGGCCCACGGCGGCACGGTCCGGGTCGACGACGGACCGAGTGGCGGCGCCGCGCTCATCGTGGAGCTGCCCCTCGCCGGGGGCTGACCGGATCGCGGCCGGTAGACTTTTCCCGGTCCAGACCGTGTAATCCTGACGAGGCGACACCCGTGAGCATCGACGTCCCCGAGGACCTCCGCACCGAGCCGGTGATCAGCGTCACCGACGAGGCCCTCGCCCAGATCCTGGAGCTGAAGGCCAAGGAGACCGACGGCGACGACCTCTGCCTGCGCATCGAGGTCGTCGGGACCCAGGGTGTCGACTACCTCTACGACCTCGCCTTCGCCACGCTGGACGAGGCGACGGAGGGCGATTCGGTGGCCATCACCGGCGACCTGCCGGTGATCGTGCCCGCCGCCTCCGTGGCCAAGCTCATGGGCGCCACCCTCGACCTGCCCAGCGGCGACCAGGCCGGCCTGGTCCTGCGCAACCCCAACCGGCCCAACCCCCTGGCCGGCGAGGAGATCGACCTCAGCGGCACGACCGACGAGAAGATCCGCCAGCTCCTCGAGCAGTCGATCAACCCGGCCCTCGCCTCGCACGGCGGCTTCGCCGTGCTCGAGCGGACCGAGGAGTCCGACGAGGGCATCACCGCCGTCGTCACCATGGGCGGCGGCTGCCAGGGCTGCGCGGTGAGCGCCATCACCCTGCGGGAGGGCATCGAGGCGGCCATCAAGGAGGCCATCCCCGAGGTCACCCAGATCGTCGACGGCACCGACCACGCCGCCGGCGAGAACCCCTACTTCACGTAGTTTCGATTCGAAGGCGGAGCCTTCGAATCGAGCTTGATCGAGCGGCCTCCCGGCCGCGCTCTCTGTGTGACCCGACCGAGCAAGTCGGATCGGGTCACGACCGAGGGGGCGCAGAGCTGCCCCCTCGGGCTCCCCCACCTCGCGCTCAGCGGCCAGCGCTCACGCAGGCGACCTGGTTGCGACGAGAAAAGCGACGAGGCCCGGGGTTCCGCCGGCCTCGCCAGCAGCACCCCGGGCCTATCCCCCCTGTGTCGCCCCGGCGGAACAAGTCCGCCTGAGGGGGCTGACAGTACACCGGTGTGACATATGTCATCCACCGCGACACCAGATATCCCCGCGTGGGGGAGAGCCGTGGGGTCAGCGCAGGTCGCGGACCGCGGTGGCGATGCCGGCGGCGTCGAGCCCGAGCTCGGCCAGGATGGCGTCGGGCTTGGCGTGGAGCAGGTAGCGGTCGGGCACGCCGAGCACGGCGACCTTCGGCCCGCTGCCGCCTGAGCGGCGGCGGAGGTCGTCGGCCAGGGCGGCGCCGACGCCACCGTCGGCCAGGCCGTCCTCCACGGTCACGACGATGGGGTGCTCCAGCGCGTCGGTGACCATCACCTCGTCGAAGGGCTTCACGACCCGGGGGTCCCACACGGTGGCGGAGATGCCCTCGGCCTCGAGGACCTCGGCGGCTTCGGTGGCGGCGGCCAGCATCTTGCCGGCGCCGATGATGCAGACGTCGGTGCCCCGCTTGCACCAGCCGGGCGCGACAGGCCGTGGCCGACCTCGTCGGGGCCGACGCTGGGGGCGGCGGTCTTCGGCCAGCGGATGGCGGCCGGGCCCGCGGTGCAGAGCTCGAGGGCGTCGTGCAGCATCACCCCGAGCTCCTGGTACGAGCTGGGGGCGAAGATCGTCATGCCCGGCACCTTGCGGAGCAGGACCATGTCGAGCACGCCGTGGTGCGACGGCCCGTCGTCGCCGGTGACGCCGGCCCGGTCCAGGCAGAAGACGACGGGCTGGCGGTGCAGGCCGACGTCGTAGAAGGTCTGGTCGATGGCCCGGGTCAGGAAGGTCGAGTAGACGGCGAACACCGGGCGCAGGCCGCCCATGGCCATGCCGGCCGCGGACGTGACCGCGTGCTGCTCGGCGATGCCGACGTCGAAGCAGCGGCCGGGGAAGCGCTCCTCGAAGGGGAGCAGGCCGGTCGAGTCGGGCATGGCGGCCGTGATGGCGACCAGCTCGGGGTGCTCGTCGGCCTCCTTGATGAGGGCCTCGGTGAACGCCGCGGTGTACGACCCCGGCTTCACGCCGCCGATGTCGTGCAGGTGCTTGATCGTGTCCTGCTCGGCGGCGAGGTGGCCCTTGCCCTTCTGGGTGAGGACGTGGACGACGACGGGGCCGTCCAGCTCGGCGGCGTTGCGCAGGGCCCGCTCGACGCCCTCGATGTCGTGGCCGTCGAAGGGGCCCGTGTAGCGGACGCCGAGCTGCTCGAAGAAGGCCGGCGGCTCCCACATCTCGCGGACGGCGGCCTTCGTGGCCTCGAGGCCCCGGGCCAGGCGGCCGCCGGCGGGGAGGCGCTGGATGGTGCGCTCGACCCGGTCCTGCTGGCGCAGCCACGTCGGGTTCAGGCGGAGGCGGGCCAGGCTCTCGCCCAGCCGGGAGATCGTCGGGGCGTACGAGCGCCCGTTGTCGTTGAGGATGATGATCGCCTTGCGTCCGCTGTGGCCGAAGTTGTTCAGCCCCTCGAAGGCCATGCCGCCGGTCATCGAGCCGTCACCGATCACGGCGACGATGCGTCGGCCCTCGCCCTGAGCGCTCTCCTGGGCGACGGCCAGGCCGTGGGCGTAGGACAGGACGGTCGAGGCGTGGCTGTTCTCGATCCAGTCGTGGTCGGACTCCTCGCGGGAGGGATAGCCCGACAGCCCACCCTGCTTGCGCAGCTCGGTGAAGCCGGACTGGCGCCCGGTGAGGATCTTGTGCACGTAGGCCTGGTGGCCGGTGTCCCAGAGGATGATGTCGTCGGGCGACTCGAAGACCCGGTGGATGGCGAGGGTCAGCTCGACAGCGCCCAGGTTGGAGCCGAGGTGCCCGCTGCCGGCGTCGTCGACGGCCTTGACGACGAACTCCCGGATCTCCTGAGCGAGGAGATCGAGGTCCTCGTAGGAGAGGTCCTCGAGGTCCGCGGGTGACTGGATCTGTTCGAGCATGGTGGCCTCGGCAACCGTACCGCGCCCGTCCGAAGGCCCGGTAGGCACGGGCTCGGACCTCAGTCCCGCAGGTCCAGATCGGCTACGACGGGCCAGTGGTCCGAGGGGAAGCGGCCGCCCGGCTTCTCGGTGACGACCTCGGCGCCGAGGACCGCCCAGTGGTGCGACACGAGGATGTGGTCGATGCGGACCTTCTCCTCCCGGCGGCCGAAGTCGTGGTTCGTGCCGGGGGCGTCCGGCGGCAGGACGGTGCGCAGGCCGGCGTCCTCCAGGATGTGCACCGGCTCGCTCTCCGGCCGGGCGTTGAGGTCGCCGACGAGGATCGTCGGTCCGTCGCCCAGCCACCCGACCAGCTGGCGGGCGGCGGTGACCCGGTTGTCGTCGTAACGCTGGTCGAGGTGGGTGTTGACGAACGTCAGCGACGGGCCGTCGTCGGCCACCAGCTCGGCGAAGGTGACGATGCGGGGGTGGCTGGCCCTCGGCAGCTTCGTCCCGGGCTTGAAGGGCTCGTCGCCGAACCAGCGGGTCGAGCTGTCGACCAGCTCGAGCCGCGAGCGGCGGTACAGGACGCTGCAGCGCTCGTTGGCCCGACGCTCGGAGCGGCCGTCGCCGGTCATGCCGTAGCCGCCCAGCCGCCGCCGCAGACCGCGGGCCTGGAACCCGTAGGCCTCCTGCAGGCCGACGAGGTCGGCGTCGAGGTGGCGCAGGACCGTCGTCGTCGCCCGCCAGCGGCACGGCAGCCACGAGTTCCAGCCGTCTCGGGCCAGCCCGTTGCGGATGTTGAAGGTGGCGACCCGCAGGTTCATGTCGCCCTCGTCCCTCGCACGGCCAGTTGGGCGGCGGCCGCCCCGAGGCCGAGGCTGCCCAGCACGTCGAGCACCCAGTGCACGCCGAGGTACAGGCGGGCAAGAGCGGTGAGCACGACGGCGGTGACGACAACGGCGCGGGCGATGCGGTCCTCGGCCACGGTGAGCAGGAGCACGGTGCCGAGGGCGGCGGCGACCGTGACGTGACCGGACGGCCACGAGGCGGTCCCGCTCTCGACCACGTCACGGGGCACCCGTCCGAGCAGGCGCAGGCTGGGCCGAGGCCGGTCGACCCAGGCCTTGAGCATCGTCGACACCAGCCAGGCGCCGGTCGCGGCCAGCGCCGCCGCGGCTGCCGCCCGCTGCCGCCCGGCGACCACCAGCCCGGCGGTGACGACGACGATGGCCAGCCAGGTCCCGACGTTCTGGACCGCCTCCAGCGGGGTCTCGACCCAGCCGGGCCAGTCGTAGACCCACTGGCCGATGCTTCGCTCGAGGTCCCACGGCGTCCGGGCGTCGGCGAGGAGACCGGTGGCGACAAGGAGGACGGCGCCGCCGACGACGAGTGCATTCCGTCGGACGGCCATCGCCGCCAGTCTGGTCGGTCAGGCGGGGGCGAGGTCGGGCTGAGGCCTCGAGCGCCCTCGGAAGCGCTGGCTGGCCCAGCGCAGGGTCCACGAGAGGCCGATCCCGGCGCCGAGCACGAGCGCCCCGCCGGCGGCGTCGAGCCAGAAGTGGTTCGCCGTCACCATGATGGCGAACACCGTCACCCACGGGTACACGGCGATGGCGATGCGGCTCCAGCGGTGCTTCAGGTGCCGGTAGAGGACGAGGAACGTCCAGAACGACCACGCGAAGTGGAGGCTGGGCATGGCGGCGTACTGGTTCGAGATCTTCTCCATCGCCCCGCTGTCGAAGGACCACAGCCCGCCGAACTGCGCCAGCGTGTCGACGAAGCCGTAGCTGACGCACGCGCCGAACTCCCCGCAGTCGTCGAGCAGGCGGGGCGGCATGAGCGGGAAGAGCGAGAAGCCGATGAGGGCGAAAGCCGTCGCGAAGATGATCGCGTTCCGCCAGAACGAGTAGACCTCCGGCCGCTTCCGGTAGGTGTAGATGAGGGCGAAGGCCGTCACCCAGAAGTGGAACGTCCCGTAGAACACGTTCCAGAACTGGAGGAACCACTTCTGGCCGAGGAAGACGTCCTGGAGGTTCTCCTCGAAGTAGAGGCCGATCTTGCGCTCGGCCGTGATGATGCGGCGGGCGTTGTTGAAGGCGTGGTCGGGGCTGACCGTGGCCGACCCGAAGTTGTTCCGGATCCCGCTGTAGACGACGTACATCGCCCCGATGGCGACGATCTCGAACCACCACCGGAGGCGGACGTTGGTGACCTGGTCGACCGGGCCACCGGCCTTGGCCGTGGGGGTGGCGGTGTCCTCGACGTCGGTCATGCCGCCGCCGCTTCGGCCTCGGAGGGAGCGTTCAGCGTCGCATCGACCCGGTTCCCGCCGCCGATGGTGAACGACGGCGCGCCGGCCAGGCTGGCGACGAGGTTCAGCAGGTAGAGGGCGAGTCCGAGGGCGATGGCCTGCTCGTGCGGCACGCCGAGGGGGCTGAGGAAGAGGAGGAGGGCGGTCTCCCGGAGGCCCAGGCCGGAGATGCCGATCGGCAGGACCTGGACCATGAGGACGACGGGGATGAAGGCGAACATCGCCGTGAGCCCGGCCTCGTCGATGCCGATGACCCGGGCGGCGCAGAAGGCGGCCAGCACCAGCGTCGTCTGGTAGGCGAAGCCCGCCAGCAGGACCTTGCCGGCGTCGTCCGGGTGCCGGCGCAGGTGGAGGATGCCGAGGTGGACCGAGCCGAGGAACTGCAGCCAGTTCTGGTGCTCGGCGAAGCGGCCCAGCAGTCGCTGGTGGCTGGCCAGGAACAGGACGAGGAGCAGTCCGGCCAGTGCGATGACGTTGATGAGGAGCGCGGCGGTCTTCGCCCCGTTGTCCGGCAGCAGGCCCCGGTTGATGATGAAGCCGATCAGCGACATGACCGGCAGGACCAGCCACCCCGTCAGTCGTTCGAGCACGACCGACGCCACGGTCCGGGCGCGGGCGCCATTGATGCGGGAGAGCCGGGACACCCGGAGGACGTCACCGCCGATCGTCGTCGGCAGCACGTTCGCCACGAACTGCCCGGCGAAGTAGATCGACAGCAGCGGGCGCAGCGGCGTCGGCAGGTCGAGGGCGTGGAGCACCTGCTGCCAGCGGATGGCGGACAGCACGATGCTGGCGATGGTCAGCAGCACGGCGAGCGTGAGCCAGCTGGCCGAGGCGGTGCGCCAGTCGGGCATCAGCTCGCCGGCCTCGAAATCCGGGACGCGCCAGAGGAGGACGGCGAGCATGGCCGCGCTCAACACGATCCTCGTAAGGAGGACGACCCACCTCTTCTTCAAACTGGCTCTCCACCTGCCCGGGGAAGGGGGACCAGCTTACGGTCGGGGTGCCAGCGTCCTATGGACAGCGGTGGCGACCGTCCCCTGACGCGGACCGGCGCACGCCGGCGGGGCGAGCGCTCAGGCGGCCAAGGCGAGCTCCTCGTCGACCAGCTCGGCGTCGAGGTCGGCGCCGGGCCCGGGGATGATCCGATGGGCGACCACCGCTGCGACGGCGGCGACGGCCGCGGCCAGCCACATGGCACTGCTCCATCCGCTGAGGAACGCATGCTGGGCATCGGCGATGAGTCGGGCACCGTCCGGGCCGACCTGGCCCGCCGCGGCGTAGGCGCCGCCGATGCCCTCCTCGACGGTGTGACCGAGGTCGGGCGGCAGGGCGTCGGCGCTGCCGGCGATGTCGCTCCGGTAGCCGGCGGCCAGCACCGAGCCGATGAGGGCGACGCCGATGGCGCCTCCGAGCTCACGGACCGTGTCGTTCAGCGCCGAGGCGACGCCCTGCTTGTCGGAGGGCAGCGACTCGGTGATCGCCGTGGTCGACGGCGTCATGGCCACGCCGAGGGCCAGGCCGAGCAGGACGAGCGGACCGACGACGTCGGCGTAGCCGGGGGCCTCGGGGACCATCGCCAGCCAGGCGAGGGCGGCGGCCATCACGGCCAGGGAGGCCGTCATGGTGCTCCGGTAGCCGAATCGCTCGCTGATCCGGGGAGACACGGGCGACACGGCCATGACGACGCCGATCATCGGCAGCAGAGCGAGCGATGAACCGAGGGCGCTGAAGCCGACGACGGCCTGCAGGAACTGGACCATCACCAGGAACATCCCGAAGAGCAGGGCGAACATGACGGTCAGTGACACGGCGCCGGCGGACAGCCGCCGATCGCGGAACACTGAGATGTCCAACAGGGGGTAGGCCGTGCGCCGCTCCTGGCGGACGAAGGCGGCAAGCCCGACCACGCTGACGAGGGCGGCGCCGAGGGTGACCGGCGAGGTCCAGCCCTGCTCGGGTCCTTCGTGGATGGCGAGCACCAGGCCGCCCACCGCGAGAACCGAGAACAGCGAGCCGACGAGGTCGAAGGGGCCAGCGGCGGACGAGTGGGTGTCGGGCACCTTGGGCAGGGTGATCGCCAGGGACGCCAGGGCGATGACGATGGGTGTGGCGAAGACCCACGGCCAGGAGGCGTGGTCCACGAGCAGGGCCGAGGTGATCAGGCCGATGACCCCACCGCCGCCTGCCACGCCGGTCCACACGCCGATGGCCCGGGCCCGCTCCTCGGCGGGAAAGGCGGCCGTGATGGTGGACAGGGTGGCGGGCATGATCAGCGCGGCGGACAGGCCCATGGCGACCCGCAGACCGAGCAGGGTCGTGGGGTCACCGGCGAAGGCGGCCGCCAGGTTGAGGGCAGCGAAGGCGCCCACGCCGACGACCAGCACCCGCTTGCGGCCGACCCGGTCGCCCAACGCCCCGAACGGGAGGAGGGTCGCGGCCAGGGCGACGGTGAAGCCGTTGACGATCCAGAGCAGCTGGCTCTGGGAGGCACCGAGGTCGATCGCGAGGGCCTGCTGGGCGACGTTGAGGCCCGAAACGGAGACCATCACGGCCAAGAGGGCGAGGCAGGTGGCGACGAGCACCCACCGACGCTGGGACGGCGTCGTTTCGACCAGCGCCTCGTCGGGCGGGTTGTCGATCGGGGGATCGGTGAGTTGCGACATCGGGGGTTCCCTTCGACGGACTGCCGGAACTGTGCATTCCGGAAACGATGAGTCCGCACGATAGAACGGGTACTTCCGGAAGTCAACGTTTTCGTATAGAGTTCGTCCCATGGTCGACGTGAAGACCCTCGAGGAAGCCCCAGGAGCATCCGGCCACCGCCCCGCTGCCGCCCGTGGCCGCAAGCGGGACGACGACCGGACCGAGGCGATCCTCGTCGCCGCCGGCGAGCTGCTCCTCGAGGTCGGCTTCGATCGGTTCCGGATCCAGGACGTGGCCGAGCGGGCGGGGAGCGGGACCGGGGCCATCTACCGCCGGTGGGCGACCAAGGAGGCGCTCGTCGCCGACGCCGTACGGGTGCTCCCCGACCCCGAGGTGGTCGAGACCGACGACGCCGTGGCTGACCTGCGGGCGCTCCTCATGCACAAGCTCACCGCTTGCGCCGTGCACCCCGACATCCTCCCGGGGGCCGTCACGGCCATCCGCAGCGACGCCGGCATCGGCGCGGCGTTCCGGGAGCGGTACTCGACCGAGCACTACCGGCGGGCGGTGGCCCGGGTCGTCGGCGAGGACAATCCCCACCTCGACCTCCTGGGCGAGCTCACGCCGGCCCTGATGCTGCACCGTCTCACGCTCAGCGGCGAGCCCTTCGACCCCGATGGCCTCGCCGACGAGGTCATCGCCCTCATCCTCGACCAGCGGTCCGGCTAGGGCGACGCCGCGTAGGGTCCGCCCATGGAGAGGACCGGCCACGGTGGGGAACTGGCGCTCGCCGCCCTCACGCCTTTCGGCGTCCAGGAGCTGTTCACCCTCTCCGGCGGCCACATCTTCCCGCTGTACGACGCGGCGGTGAAGCAGGACGTCCGCATCGTCGACGTCCGCCACGAGCAGACGGCGACCTTCGCCGCCGAGGGCATGGCCAAGCTGACGCGGCGCCCGGGTGTGGCGGCCCTGACCGCGGGCCCCGGGGTGACGAACGGGATCAGTGCGGTGACGACGGCCATGTTCAACGGCTCGCCGCTCGTGGTCCTGGGCGGGCGGGCGCCGCAGGCTCGCTGGGGTGCGGGGTCCCTGCAGGAGTTCGACCACGTCCCGGTGCTGGCGCCCATCACCAAGCAGGCGAAGACCATCACCGACGTGACCAAGATGGGCGAGGAGGTTGCCGAGCTGGCCCGCCTGGCGATGACGCCGCATCGCGGACCGGTGTTCGCCGATCTGCCTCTGGACGTGGTGTTCGCCGAGGGCGAGGGCGAGGTGCCGGCGTACAGGCCGCCGCGGAGGGAGGAGAGCCCCGTCGACTTCGCCGAGGCGGCTCGCCTGATCGCCCAGGCGGAGCGCCCCGCTCTGGTGGCTGGGACGGACGTGTACTGGGAGGGCGCCTGGGAGGCGTTGGTTGCGGCCGTGGAGCACCTGCGCATCCCCACGTGGGTGAACGGCCTCGGCCGGGGCTGCATCCCGGCCGATCACGAGCTCGCCTTCAGCCGCACGCGGGGTCTGTTGAAGACCGAGGCCGACCTGGTCGTCGTGGTGGGAACTCCCTTGGACTTCCGGTTGAGCTTCGGCCGCTTCGGCGACGCCAAGGTCATCCACGTCGTCGACTCGTCAGAGCAGCAAGCAGCCCACGCGGCCCACGCCCTTTCGTTGGTCGGCCCGATCGACCAGGCCCTGCGTTCGTGGGCCGACTACTCGGGCGAGCGGGCCGACCATGAGGACTGGATCCTCGAGTTGCGCTCGCTGGAGCGCCGAGCGGCCGACGACGAGCTGGCCGGGATGCACGCCGATGCGACCCCGATCAAGCCGAGCCGGATCTACGGCGAGGTCAAGAAGCGCCTCGACCGCGACGCCGTGATCGTCAACGACGGCGGCGACTTCGTCAGCTACAGCGGCAAGTACATCGAGTCCTACGAACCGGGCTGCTGGCTCGACCCCGGCCCGTACGGCTGCCTGGGCACCGGCATGGGCTACGCCATTGCGTCGAGGATCGCGCGCCCGGACAAGCAGGTCGTGGTGATGATGGGCGACGGCGCCGCCGGCTTCAGCCTCATGGACATCGACACCCTCGTGAGGCACGACCTGCCGGTCGTCATCATCGTCGGCAACAACGGCATCTGGGGCCTCGAGAAGCACCCCATGCAAGCCCTCTACGGCTACGACGTCGCCGCCGAGCTCACCCCCGGCACCAGGTACGACGAGGTCGTGGCCGCGCTCGGGGGTGCGGGCGAGATCGTCACCGAGCCCGGCGACATCGGCCCTGCCATCGACCGAGCCTTGGCGGCCGAAGCTCCCTACCTCGTCAACATCCTCACCGACCCCGACGACGTCTACCCGAGGCAGTCGAACCTGGGTTGATCGACCTAGGTGAGCTTGTCGAGGAACCGCTCGGTGTCGACGACCACTCGGGTGACCCGGCCCGCGGCCACGAGGCCTCGGTCGTCGTGGACGCTCACGGTGAAGGTGAGCCGGCGGCCCTGAACGGCCTCGAGCGTGGCCTCCGCAGTGACTCGGTTGCCGACGGCCGTGGGCTGGAGGTGGTCGATCTGGACGCGCTGGCCGACGGTCGTGGCGCCGTTCTGGAGCTTGCCTTCGATGACCAGGATGCAGGCTTCCTCGCTGAGCGAGATCACCCTCGGGGTCGCCAGAGCCGGCACGGAACCCGATCGGTGGGCGATGGCGGTGTCGTCGTCTCCGACCGTCAGGTCGACGGACGCTGACGAGCCGGGTTCGAGGGGCACTTCCGTACGATACGGGGACCACTCTCCGTGGGCCAGCCAGCGACACCCAGGAGGAACCTTGTCCCTCGTCTCCGAAGACGTCATGGAACGGGTGCTCGGCACCGCCTTGAAGACGGGAGGGGACTTCGCGGAGGTGTTCGCGGAGGACCGGCAGGCCGGCTCGGCCACGCTCGACGACGGGAAGGTGGAGGAGCTCTCCTCCTCCCGCGACCGGGGCGCCGGCATCCGGGTCGTCACCGGGGAGACGACGGGGTTCGCTCACACGGCTGACCTCACTGAGGCTGGGTTGCTCGCTGCTGCTGACGCTGCGGCCGCGGCCGCTCGCACGGGGCGCGAAGGCGTGGTCGAGGTCGATCTCACCGCGCAGAGCCACCGTCACCCCTCGAACGTCGTGAAGGCTCCCTTCGACATCGCCAAGGGGACGAAGGTCGAGCTACTCACCACTGCTGACCAGGCCGCTCGCGAAGCGGGCTCGGCGATCTCGCAGGTGATGGCTCGCTACGGCGACTCCCGCCGGCGGATCCAGATCGCCAACTCGGACGGGCTCCTCACGGGCGACGATCAGACCCGGACCCTCTTCTCCGTCTCCTGTGTCGCTACGGGCGACGCCGGCATGCAGACGGGGCGGGAGTCGATCGGGCACACGATCGGGTTCGAGCTCTTCGACCGCTACGACGTGGCCGACCTCGCTCGCCGGGCTGCCGGTCGTGCGCTGACGAAGCTCAACGCCCGCCCGGCCCCGAGCGGCGCCGTTCCGGTCGTCATCGGGAAGGGTGGCGGCGGCGTGCTCTTCCACGAGGCCTGCGGGCACGGGCTCGAGGCCGACCTCGTCGGCAAGTCGGCCAGCGCCTTCCGCGGCAAGGTCGGCGAGCTCGTCGCCTCGCCGCTCATCACGCTGATCGACGACGGCACCGTCGCCGACGAGTGGGGGTGCTTCGCCGTCGACGACGAGGGGCACCCGGCGCAGGCGAACACGCTGATCGAGGACGGCGTCCTCACCGACTACATGTGGGACTTCCTCCGGGCCCGCAAGGAGGGCCGGGAGTCGTCGGGGAACGGGCGGCGCCAGTCGTACCGCCACCTGCCGATGGTCCGCATGACCAACACGTTCATCCTCAACGGCGAGGACGACCCCGACGACATCATCGCCAGCACCGAGTCCGGCGTGTACGTCGCTCAGCTGGGCGGCGGCCAGGTCAACACGGCCACCGGCGACTTCGTCTTCGGGATGACCGAGGCCTACCTCATCGAGAACGGCGAGATCACCGAGCCGCTCCGCGAGGGCAACCTGATCGGGAACGGGCCCGACGTCCTGCAGCGCATCGACGCTCTGGGCAACGACTTCGAGTTCGGCTCGCCGGGCACCTGCGGCAAGGACGGCCAGGGCGTGCCGGTGGGCGACGGGGTCCCGACGCTTCGGGTGTCGGCCCTGACGGTCGGCGGCACCGCCGCCGCCTGATGTCCGCCGACACCATGTCGTCGGAGGAAATAGCCGTCGGGTTCCGACGCCTATTTCCTCCGATGAAGTCGACGACGGTCGACGACGAGGCGCGGTGATGGAGGACGAGCTCTACGCCATCGCTGACCGGCTGGTCGCCCGGGCCCAGCCGGGCGAGCAGGTCGAGGTCGTCGTCGGCCACTCGAGGGACACCGAGGTCCGGGTCTACGAGGGCGAGATCGAGTCGATGTCGGTCGCCGAGTCCCAAGGGCGTCGGTGTCCGAGTCGTCGCCGACAGCCGGCAGGGCTTCGCCTCGGCCGGGACCTTCGATCCCGAGGCGCTCGACGACATGCTCGACGAGGCGCGTGACAACGCCAAGTACGCCGAGCCCGACGAGTTCCTCGGCCTGCCCGACCCCGACGGCGTGCCCGAGCAGGAGCTGGACCTCTGGTCCGACTCGCTGGCCGCCACCGAGACCGAGGCGAAGATCGATCTGGCCATGGCCCTCGAGAAGGCGGTCAAGGCCGGCGACTCCCGGATCATCGGGCTGGAGTCGGCCGAGTACGCCGACTCGATGGGGACCTCGGTCGTCGTCTCCTCGACCGGTGTCCGCGCCAGTGACGCGCAGACCGTGTGCGACCTGGTCGCCTACGCGCTCGCCGAAGAGGCCGGCGAGACCCAGACCGGCTTCGGCTTCTCGGTCGGGCGCTCACCGTCGGAGCTGGACGTCGACGAGGCCGCCACCGACGCCGTCTACCGGGCCACCCGCCTGCTGGGGGCGACGAAGCCACCGTCCCAGCGGCTGACGGTCGTCCTCGACCCGTTCGTCACCGCCCAGTTCCTGGCCATCGTCGGCGGGACGCTGTCGGGCGACGCCGTGCTGAAGGGGCGCTCGCCCTTCGGCGACCGGGTCGACGAGGGCATCGCCGCTCCCTTGGTCACCTTCGTCGACGACCCCACCGACGCCCGGGCCTTCACCGCCGGGACGGTCGACGGCGAGGGCCTGTCCACCCGCCGCAACGTGCTGATCGACGAGGGTCGGCTGACCGGCTTCGTCCACGACGCCTACTCGGGCCGGCGCTCGGGCACGGCGTCGACCGGCTCGGCGGTCCGCTCCTCACGGAGCACGCCCATGGCCGGCTGTCAGGCCATCAGCGTCCTGCCGGGGGACAAGTCGCCCGAGGAGCTGCTGGCCGAGGTCGGCGACCGGCTTGCTGGTCGCCGACGTGTCGGGCCTGCACTCCGGCGTGAACCCCGTCAGCGGTGACTTCTCGACCGGCGCCGACGGCCTCTGGATCAAGGACGGTCAGCTCGCCGATCCTGTGCGCGAGTTCACCATCGCCTCGACCCTGCAGCGCATGCTCCAGGACGTCGTCGCCATCGGCAGCGACCTGACCTGGCTGCCGATGTCGGCCGCCGGCGTCACGCTGGTGATCGGCGACGTGTCCGTCAGCGGCGTCTAGCTCGTCCTCGGCGACGACGGCCGACTGTCGCACCGGGTGCTGACGCCGTTACCCTCCGCCCGCTTTCCCCCTGACAGAGGAGTCAACATGCGGCGGAACTGGTGGGCCATGCTCGGCCTGCTCATGGTGATGGTGCTCGGCGCGGCGGCGTGCGGCGGCGACGACGGTGGTGGCGACAGCGACAGCGCGTCGTCCGGCGACGACAGCGGGTCCGAGTCGATCAGCGAAGAGGACTGGGTCGACGAGGCCTCGGGCCTGTGCAGCGACTGGGTCGACGAGGTCGAGAACGTCGACGGCACCGATCCCGACGCCGTGACCGAGCTGGCCGAGACCACGGCGACCTTCCGCGACGACGTCGAGGGCCTCGGCACGCCCGAGGGCATCGAGGACGAGGCGGGCGAGTTCGTCGACGCGCTCGGCGACGTGACCACCTACACCGAGGACGTGGCCGAGGCGCTGGCCGACGGCGACGAGATCGACGAGGACCTGATCGAGGAGGGCTCCGACTCGTCGAACGCCCTCGTCGACGCCGGTGAGGAGCTGGAGCTCGACTGCGACCTCTCGGTCATCGACGACCGGGCCGACGACACCGGCGACCTGACCAACGACTTCTCCGACGACTTCAGCGACGATTTCTCGGACGACGCCTCCGACGACTTCTCCGATGACTTCTCCGATGACTTCTCCGACGACGTCGAGCTGGCCGACGCCCTCGACCCGGAGATCTTCATCCCGGAGTTCGGCACCGATCCGGACCTCGACGCCCTCGCGCTCGAGTGCTACGACAACGATCTGTCGGCATGCGACCGGCTCTACTTCGACAGCCCGGTCGAGGAGTCGACCGGCTCGTACGAGGGCTACGGCGCGACGTGCGGTGGCCGCCTCCCCAACGAGGACACCCGCGGTTTCTGCGAATCGTTCGCCGGCGGCTGACGACCTGAGCTCCGAGGCGGCCCCGCCCACCGGCTCCGGTCGGGGGCGGGGCCGTCCCGCGCATACTGAGCCGATGTCCGACCTCCTCGCGCTGGCCCGCGGGCTGGCGGAGCGAGCGGAGGCGGGCGAGGAGCTCGAGGCCTTCGTCGCCCGCGGCACGTCGCTGTCGGTGAAGGCCTACGACGGCGAGGTCGAGGCGTTCACCTCGGCGGAGACCTTCGGCGTCGGCATCCGGGTCGTCCGCGACCACCGCCAGGGCTTCGCCTCGGCGGGCTCGTTCGACGCCGAGGTCATCGACGACGCTCTGGCCGAGGCCCGCGACAACGCCCGCTACGCCGAGCCCGACGAGTGGGCCGGCCTCGTCTCGCCCGACGGGGTCGGCGCCCCGGACCTCGACCTCTGGCGGGACGATCTGGCGTCGACGCCGACCGAGGCGAAGGTGCAGATGGCGCTGGACGTGGAGGCGGCGGTCCGGTCCGCCGACCCCCGGATCTTCGGCGTGCGCACCGCGGCCTACAGCGAGGGCTCGGGCGAGGCGGCGGTGGCGTCGAGCGCCGGCATCGCCCTCTACTCGCGGGGGACCTCGTGCTCCGTCGGCGCGACGGCCCTGGCCCGGGAGGGCGACGACACGCAGGTCGGCTACGGGGCGTCGGTCGGCCGTGGGGTCGCCGACCTGGATCCCGACGAGGCGGTGGCCGACGCCGTCCTGCGGTCGACCCGCCTGCTGGGGGCGACGCAGCCGCCGACGGCCCGCCTGACGGTGGTGCTGGAACCGCGGCTGGCGGCGACGCTCATCGGCATCGCCGCCGGGACGCTCACCGGCGATCGGGTGCTGAAGGGCCGGTCACCGTTCGCCGACCGGGTCGGGGAGGCCATCGCCTCGCCGCTGCTGACGATGGTCGACGACCCGACCGATCCCCGCTCGTTCGGTGCCGACGCCCACGACGGCGAGGGCCTGGCCACCCGCCGCAACCCGCTGGTCGAGGACGGCGTGCTGTGCGGCTTCCTCCACGACGGCTACACGGGTCGACGATCGGGGACGGCGTCGACGGGCTCGGCCGTGCGGGGCTCGCGCTCCACGCCGGCGCCCGGCGTCCAGGCCCTGTCCATGGCGCCCGGCGACCGCTCGCCCGAGGACCTGCTGGCCGAGGTCGACGTCGGCCTCTTCGTCCAGTCGCTGACCGGCCTGCACTCGGGCGTGAACCCGGTGAGCGGCGACTTCTCCGTGGGTGCCGACGGCCTGAGGATCCGCAACGGCTCACTGGCCGAGCCCGTGCGGGAGATCACGCTGGCCTCGACGCTCCAGCGCCTGCTGCTGGGCATCACCGCCATCGGGAACGACCTGGAGTGGCGACCCGGCGGCACGGCGGCGGCGACGATCGTCATCGCCGACGTCTCGATGAGCGGCGCCTGAACGGGTCAGTTCGAACGGGCGGTGTCCCGGTGCAGCAGGGCGACGGGTGCCGGCTGGGCGCCGTCGGCCTCGGGCAGGCAGCAGGACAGATCGGTGCGGCAGGCCGGGGGCGGGGCCGACGAGTCGAGCATGAGGCGAACCTCGTCGAGCTGGTCGGCGAAGCGCTGGAGCTCGGCGATGTGCTCGACGATCTCCGCCCGCTTGGCGTCGACCAGGTCGGTGATGGCGTCGTGGGCGGCGGCGCAGTCGGTGCCGTCCCAGATGGGCAGCAGCTCGGTGATCTGCTCGCAGCTCAGGCCCATTCGCCGAGCGCGGGTGACGAAGAGCAGCCGGCTGGCCGCCCCCTCGTCGTAATCCCGGTACCCGGACGGGGTCCGGGCCGGTTCTGCCAGCAGCCCGGCCCGTTCGTAGAAGCGCACGGTCGAGGTGGGCACGGCGACCCGCTCGGCCAACTCGGAGATCCGCATGGGCGAACCGTAGACCTTGAACCTGGGTGCAAGGTCAAGGTTCGAGTTGAAGTTCGAGGAGAGGGGCTTGACCTTGCATCCGTGTGCAAGCCGTACGTTCCGGCTCCGGGCCGACAAGCGGCCCCCGAACGAGGAGCACACGATGGGCACCTTCACGACAGACACCACCGAGTTGGCCTTCGAGGACGAGGGCCTCGGCGAGCAGCGCACCGGTGAGGGCGGCGGCATGGTCGTCGCCCTGGAGCACTGGAAGGCGGGCCTGGACACGGGCGAGATGTTCGCCGACCTGGTGGACGGCGCCTGCCAGGAGCCGCACTGGGGCTACATCATCAAGGGCCGCATCACGATGCGGTACACGGACGGGACCACCGAGACCCTGTCCGCCGGGCAGGCGTACCACATCCCTCCGGGCCACAACGCCCACGTCGACGAGGAGGCCGAGCTGGTCGAGTTCACCCGGACCGACCAGGGCGAGGGCATCCACTCCCTGACCGGCAGCTGAGCGGCGCCTGACCCATTCATCGTTCTGGCGCCCGATCTGGTCGCTCTGGCGACCGAATCAGGCGCCAGTTCGGAATGCCGCGGCGTCAGATGACGCCCGTGGCCAGGAGGGCGATGGTCAGCCCAGCCACGGCGAAGCGGTACCAGGCGAACAGCGTGAGGTCGTGGCGCTGGAGGTAGGTCACCAGCCAGCGGATGGCGAGGATCGCCGAAAGGAAGGCGAACAGGGCGCCGATCAGGGGGTCGGCGAGGCCGAACTCCTCGACGAGGACGTCGCCGTCCTTCAGCAGCGTGAAGGCGGTGGCCGCCGTCAGCGTGCCGAAGCCGAGGAGGAAGCTGAACTCGACGGCGGCGGGCAGCGCCACGCCGACCAGCAGGGCGCCGAGGATGGTGGCCAGCGAGCGGCTGGTCCCGGGCCACAGGGCGACGCACTGGGCCAGGCCGATGATCAGGGCCTGGTGGTAGGTGATCGCCCTGAGGTCGGGCCGGCCGGGCGGTGCCTCGACGCCGCGGCTGGGGATCCGGCCGGTGCCCTCGAGCACGAGGATCAGGACGCCGCCGATGATCCAGGCGGCGACGATCGGACCCGGACCGAACAGGGCGTCCTCGATGGCGTCGTCGAAGACGAAGCCGAGCAGGGCCGACGGCGTGAAGGCGATGACCAGCGTGATGAAGAGGTGCCGGCCGTCGGGGTTTCGCCCGGCGATGCCCTGGACCATCTCCACGAAGCGCCGCCAGAACAGGGCGACCACGGCGAGGATGGCGCCGAACTGGATGGCGATGGCGTAGGCGTTGACCGCGTCGAGCCCGGCGCTGCCCTCCTCCGACGGCAGGTCGAGCAGGCGCGCCGTGACCAGCAGGTGGCCGGTCGAGGAGATCGGCAGGTACTCGGTGACGCCCTCGACCACGCCGAGGATGGCCGCCTTCCACCACGTCATCTGGTCGGCCACTGCCTCCGCGCCGGCCGCCCCGGCGGGACCGGCCAGGAGCAGCACCAGCGCGCCGACGAGCACGGGCGCGGCGAGCAGGCGATTCCGGAGGCCCAGGAGCACACGGCATCTTCGGACACCGCCGAGCCGACCCGCCACTCGTGCCTGCGCCATGGGTCAGGGCGCGTCCGGCTGGGCCAGGGCCCGGCGGACGACGGCGTCCCGCTGGAGCGGGACCTTCGGGCGCACGACCTCCCAGCCACAACGGGCGTAGAACTGCTCGGCCTCCGCCGTGTGGGCCCACAGCTCGGTGTGGCCCATCGCGACGGCCCGGCGCTCGACGTCGGCCAGCAGTTGACGGCCGATGCCCAGGTTCCGGGCCGGGGGCAGCACGAACATGCCCGACAGCCAGGGGCCGACCTCGGCGAACTGGTCGTCGGCGTCGTCCCAGCACACCGACAGCGAGCCGACGTGGTCGTCGCCCACGAAGGCGATCAGCGTGAACGGCACCTCGTCGGTCCGCAGGCGTCGGGCGACGGTGGACGTCCACGTGATCTGGGAGTCGAGCCCGCCGTCGCGGCCCCACTGGCGCCAGTGCCAGTCGGCGACGTCCGGCGCCAGGTCCAGGTGGTCGCCGAGCAGCTCGATCCGGGCCGGTTCAGGCATCCGGCACGGTCGCCAGGTCGTCGACGACCTCGGCGCCGAGCGCGGTCAGCACGTCGGGGGCGACCTTGATCTTCGTGCTGCGGTCGCCCCCGCCGAGGACGACCCACTCGGCGTCCATGACCCGGGCGTCGACCCAGAGCGGCATGCCCGCCGGGAGGGCGGCGGCCGTGACCCCGCCGATGAGCATCCCTGTGAGCTCCCGGGTCTCGTCGGCGGAGGCGAACGAGGCCTTCTTGACGTCCAGCATCCGGCGGACGGCACCGTTGACGTCCAGGCGGGTGTGGGCGAGGACCACGCAGGCCACGTACACCCGGTCGCCGCCACCCCGGGGCTTGCCCGCCACCAGGATGGTGTTGGCCGACGCCTCCATGGGCACGCCGTAGTGCTCGCAGAAGGCGGCGGTGTCCGCCAGCGCCGGATCGCAGTCCATGACCTCGTAGGCCACGCCGGTGGCGTCGAGCGCCTCACGGACCTGGGCCCCCGGCTCGGTAGCGGATTCAGCCTCCGTCATCGGAGGCGAACGTATCCGGCGGGGTCAGGGCCAGCGTGATGGTGGCTTGCGAGAGGGCGAAGGCGACCCGGGGCGCCTCGCCCTGGCTGACGGCGACGGTCACGGCCCGGTTCCGGACGCTGACGACCGTCGCCGCCCGGGCGACGGTGACCGTCGGGTCCTGGCCCTCGGGGGCGACGAGCGGGTCGAAGGTGGCCAACACATCGACTCGGTCGCCGGGCCGCACCCCCAACGAGCCGGGCCCGGTGGGCAGGGCGAGCGCCCGCCTGCCCGACGGCACGAGGCCGCCCCGGCCGACCCGCTCCTCGACCAGTGGCTCGCCGGCCAGCACCGCCTGCGTGACGACCAGACCGTCGGGCACGGACCGGAGCGCCCCCTCCGGCACCAACGACGACGGCCACGACCGCAGCTCGACCGTGTCGGCGTCGACGGACCGACCCGGGGCGAGGTCCACCCGCGCCACCGCGACACGGACGGGCGAGCCGAAGCGCCGGGCGTCGGCCTGCGCCCGCTCCAACCCGCCCTCGACCAGCAGCCCGATCGTCAGCGACAGCCCGATGACCGTGATCCACCACAGGAGCGGCCGCCGTCGCAGGGACAGCCGGGCGCGCCAAAGCGCCACAGGGGAGAGGGGAGAGGACGGCCGCATGACGCACCTCCGCGGCAGGGACGAGCCAGCGGGGGAAGCGCTCCGCTCAGGCTACGCGGCAGCGCCGACCGTCCGGCGTTACGCGTCCATCTCCAAATTGCTCCGTTCGGCGACGCTTGGCGCAACCACGTCACGCAATTTCGTCGTGGAGAGGCGGGTCGGGCTCCAGGCCGCCGGCACCCGCCGCGCAGTCGCAGCTCCGCGACTCGGGGACGGCGGCGATGGCCCGGAAGAGGAGCTCGCGGACCCGGTCGTTGTTGTCCGCCATCACGGCGAACACCTCGTCCATCGTCACCGCCCGATCGGTGACGCCCTCGACACCGGTGTCGTAGTCGGTGATCAAGGCGATCGTGGCGTAGCAGAGCCCCAGCTCGCGGGCGAGGGCGGCTTCGGGGTACTGGGTCATGTTGATGACCGACCAGCCCGCGGCCTGGAACCACGCCGACTCGGCCCGGGTCGAGAAGCGGGGCCCCTCGATCACGACCATCGTCCCGCCGTCGTGCACGGTGATGCCCTCGTCCTGCGCGGCCGCCAGCGCGACCTGGCGGAGCTCGGGGCAGTAGGGGTCGGCGAAGCTCATGTGGTTGATCGTCGGCCCGTCGAAGAACGTGTGGGTCCGACCCGATGTCCGGTCGACGAGCTGGTCGACCACGACGAAGTCGCCCGGCGCGATGTCGGCCCGCAGGGAACCGCTGGCGCAGGGCCCCAGCACCCGGGTGACGCCGAGCGACCGCAGCGCCCAGGCGTTCGCCCGGTAGGGCACCTTGTGCGGCGGGAAGCGGTGGTCGGCGCCGTGGCGGGGGAGGAAGGCGACCCGTCGGTCGCCGACGACGCCGACGTGCACGGCGTCGGAGGGCGGTCCGTAGGGCGTGTCGACCTCGACCCGCTCGACGTCGTCGAGCAACGAGTAGAAGCCCGACCCCCCGAACACCCCGATCTCGGCCGTGGTCACGGCCGGGAAGCTACTTCTTGGCCGTCGACTTCTCGGAGGACGACGAGCTCTTCGAGTCCGACTTCGAGTCCGACGACGAGCTCTTCGAATCCGACGAGCTGGACGAGGACGAGGAGTCCGTCGAGCTCTTCGAGTCGGACGAGCCGTTGGCGCTCGTCGACACCTTCTTGCCGTTCGAGGAGCGGCTGTCGGTCTTGTAGAAGCCGCTGCCCTTGAAGCTCACGCCGGGGGGCGAGAAGACCTTGCGCAGCGCCTTCTTCCGACAGTGGGGGCACTTCGTCAGGGCGTCGTCGGTGAAGGACTGCACGACCTCGAGCTGGTGGCCGCATTCCTTGCACTTGTATTCGTAGGTGGGCATCGGGGCTCCGCCTCAGGACTCGTCCGAGAGTTCCCGCCGAGCTGGCACTCGCGGGGTCCGACTGCCAAGTCTACCCGGTCGTACCATTGAGCCCATGCTCGGCGACGTGCTGGCCGTGGCCGTCGGGTACCTGCTCGGCACGTTCCCCACGGCGGCGCTGATCGGCCGGCTGACGGGCCACGACCCGACCGCCGAGGGCTCGGGCAATCCCGGTGCCACGAACGTCTACCGCACCTCGGGCCGAGGCGCGGGGGCGGCCGTGCTGCTGGTCGATCTCGCCAAGGGCGCCTTGGCGGCGGCCATCGGCCTCGTCGTCGGCGACCACACGCTGGGTGTCGTCGCCGGGTCGGCTGCCGTCCTCGGCCACATCTTCCCCGTCACCCGGCGCTTCCGCGGCGGCAAGGGAGTCGCCACCGCCGCCGGCATGGCGGTCGTGACCTACCCGGTGCTCAGCCTCGTCCTGGGGCTGGTCTTCGTCGTCGTGCTCGCCTTGACGCGGCGCGCCTCGGTAGGTTCGCTCGTGCTGGCCGTGCTCCTGCCCATCGGGGTGGCGCTGGGCGGGCACTCCGGGACCGAGGTCCTGGTCACGGCGGGCGTGAGCTTCATCGTCATCGCCCGCCACCACGACAACATCCGACGACTGATCCGACGGGAGGAGGCACCGGTGCTCGGTGCCGTCTTCCCGAGAGAGGCCCCCGAGACGCCATGAGCGCCGTGACCAAGGCGGTGATCCCCGCCGCCGGGCTGGGGACGCGCTTCCTGCCCGCCACCAAGGCCCAGCCCAAGGAGATGCTGCCGGTCGTCGACCGGCCGGCCATCCAGTACGTGGTGGAGGAGGCCGTCAAGGCCGGCATCGACGACATCCTCATCATCACCGGCCGTGGCAAGCGCAGCCTCGAGGACCACTTCGACCGCAACTTCGAGCTCGAGCACCAGCTCCACGAGAAGGGCAAGAGCGAGGACCTCATCGAGATCCGCCAGCTCGCCGACCTGGCCGACATCCACTACGTGCGCCAGGGCGAGGCCCTCGGTCTGGGCCACGCGGTGTCGACGGCCCGCAAGCACGTCGGCGACAACCCCTTCGTCGTCATGCTCGGCGACGACATCATGGTCGACGGCGCCCAGCTGCTGACCTCGATGATCGGCGCCTACGGAGAGCAGGAGGCGTCGATCATCGCCCTCCTGGAGGTGCCCCACGAGGACATCGGCTCGTACGGCTGCGTCCGGCCCGAGCCGGTGTCCGACCGGCTGGTGAAGGTCCTGGACATCGTCGAGAAGCCGGACCCGTCGGTCGCCCCGTCGGACCTGGCGGTCGTCGGCCGCTACGTGCTCACGCCGGAGGTGTTCGACGTCCTGGAGACCGTCGAGCCCGGCTACGGCGGCGAGATCCAGCTGACCGACGCGCTGGCCAAGCTCGTCAGCACCCAGGGGGTCTACGGCTACACGTTCGACCAGGGCCGCTACGACATCGGCATGAAGATCGACTACCTGCGGGCGACGGTCGAGATCGCCCTCCAGCGAGAGGACCTGGGCCCCGGGTTCCGGGCGTTCCTGAAGGACCTCTGTCGCCGGGAGGGCTGGTGACCCGGTGATCTCGCCGGAGGAAGCCCGCCAGCACGTCCTCGACCGGGTCCCGCTCCTGCCGCCGACCGACGTGCCGCTGGCCGACGCCGTCGGCTGTGTCACGGCCGAAGCGGTCACCGCCGGCGACGCAATCCCCTCCTTCGACAACACGGCCATGGACGGCTACGCCCTGCGGGCCGACGACGTGGCGTCGGCCCGCGACGACGCCCCGACGCGGCTGGACGTCATCGGCACGCTGGCGGCGGGCACCTCCGAGCGGCCCGAGATCGGTTCCGGCCAGGCGGCCCGGATCATGACCGGGGCGCCCGTGCCCCCGGGGGCCGACGCCATCGTCATGGTCGAGCTGACGGACCGGGACGGCGACGACGGCGTCCTGGTCCGAGCTGCGGTGCCCGAGGGGAACCACATCCGGCGGGTCGGCGAGGACGTGGAGGTCGGCGACATCGTCGTCACCGAGGGCACGGTCCTCACTGCCGCCCACATCGGCGTGCTGGCCAGCGTCGGCCGCGAGACCGTGTCCGTACGGCGGCCGCCCCGAGTCGGGGTGCTGTCGACCGGCGACGAGCTGGTCACGGCCCCCGCGCCGCTGGCCTTCGGCCAGATCCGGGACTCGAACCGCCCCATGCTGCTGGCCGAGGTGGCCGACAGCGGGTTCGAGGCCCTGAACCTCGGCACCGTGCCCGACGACGAGCCCCTCCTGACCTCGACCCTGGCCGAGGCGGCCGCTTCGTGCGACGCCATCGTCACCTCCGGCGGGGTCAGCGTGGGTGACTTCGACCTGATGAAGCAGGTGCTGGACCGCCTCGGCGACATGACGTGGATGCAGATCACCATCCGCCCGGCCAAGCCGTTCGCCTTCGGTCTGGTCGACGGCACGCCGGTCTTCGGCCTCCCCGGCAACCCGGTCTCGTCCCTGGTGTCCTTCGAGCTGTTCGCCCGCCCGGCGCTGCGGCAGATGATGGGCCACCCCCACCTGGACCGCCCCCGGGTCCAGGCCGTGGCCGACGTCGACCTCCGCCGCAAGCCCGACGGCAAGACGCACTTCGTGCGGGTCGTGGCCACGTACCGCGACGGCGAGTACCACGTGTCGTCGGCGGGCGGCCAGGGCAGCCACCACCTGGCCGCCATGGCCGCGGCCAACGCGCTCGCCGTGGTCGAGGACGGCGACGGGGTCGGCGCCGGCGAGCGGCTGGCGATCATCCCGCTGGCCGAGGTGCCCTGATACGACCGACCGTGGGTTGGCCGATCCGCCGTAGGGTGGAGGGGTGCGGCAGCCTCTGATCGACGGGTTCGGGCGGGTCCACCGCGACCTGCGCATCTCGGTCACCGACCGCTGCAACTTCCGCTGCGTGTACTGCATGCCCGAGGAGGGCATGGACTGGACGCCCCGGGACGAGCTGCTGACCTTCGAGGAGATCGAGCGGGTCGCCCGGGTCATGGTCGAGCGCTTCGGGATCGACTCGATCCGCCTCACCGGTGGCGAGCCGACCGTCCGGGCCCGGCTGCCGGTGCTGGTCGAGAAGCTGGCCGCCCTCGACGTCGACCTCGCCATGACCACGAACGGGGCGACGCTGGCGCTGCTGGCGCACGACCTCAAGGCGGCCGGGCTGCGTCGCATCAACATCTCGCTCGACTCGCTGCGACGCGACCGCTTCGTGGCCCTGACCCGGCGGGACAGCCTGCACCAGGTGCTGGAGGGGATCGACGCCGCAGTGGCGGCCGGGTTCGACCCGGTGAAGGTCAACGTCGTGCTGATGCGGGGGGTGAACGACGACGAGGTCGTCGACTTCGCCACCTTCGGCCGGGAGCGGGGCGTCGAGGTCCGCTTCATCGAGTTCATGCCGCTCGACGCCGACGCCAACTGGGGCCACGACAAGGTCGTCCCGGGCCGGGAGATCGTCGAAGCGATCGACGCCGTCTACCCGCTGGTCGTCGAGCCCCGGGGCCACGACCCCGCCGAGCGTCACGCCTACCGGGACGGCCTCGGCCGTGTCGGCGTCATCCCGACCGTGACCGAGGCCTTCTGCGGCTCCTGCGACCGGGTGCGCCTGACCGCCGAGGGCGGGTTCCGCAACTGCCTCTTCGCCCTCGAGGAGACCGACCTTCGGACCCTGATGCGCAACGGGGCGGGCGACGACGAGCTGGCCGCCGGGGTCCAGGCCTCGGTGTCGGCCAAGTGGGCCGGTCACCAGATCCAGCAGGTGAACTTCATCCGGCCGGCTCGGTCGATGTCCCAGATCGGCGGCTGAGCCCGGCGCCTCCTTCGGGAGTGCCCTCCGTCACTACGATTGCGTCATGAGCGACGTCGGCCTCACCCACCTGGACCCGCTGGGGCGGGCGCGCATGGTCGACGTCACCCCCAAGGAGGCGACGCACCGGCGCGCCGTGGCCCGAGGCAAGGTGCACATGAAGCCGGAGACGACCTCGCTGGTGGCCCGGGGCGCCATCACCAAGGGCGACGTGCTCGCCGTGGCCCGGGTCGCCGGCATCCAGGCGGCCAAGCGCACGGCCGAGCTCATCCCCCTCTGCCACCCGCTCCTGGTGGGCTCGGTGCTGGTCAACTTCCACATCGAGGACACCTACGTGGAGGTCGAGGCCCAGGTCGAGACGGTCGACCGCACGGGCGTCGAGATGGAGGCGCTCACCGCCTGCTCGGTGGCCGCCCTGACCATCTACGACATGTGCAAGTCCGCCGACCGGGCGATGGTGATCGGGGAGCTCACCCTCTGGGAGAAGACCGGCGGTCGCTCCGGCACCTACCGACGGGCCGACACCGCGGGCGCACCGTCGGCTGACTCGTGAGTCCTTTTTCAGATCACAGCGCTTGCCGCGTCATTTGGTTAGGGTTTCGGAGTCGTAGTAAGAACGTAACAACTGAAGTGCAGTCGTAATGGAGCCCCGCCTCCAAAGCGACCCGCCCGAGACGGGGCGGTTGACACCTTTCGCCGACAGAGGAAACTCTGAGTGACACCCATCGTCCTGCTGATCCTGGTTGGCATGTGGGCCGCGGTACTGCTGCCCCCCTACCTCCGAGACCGCAACGACAGTCGGACCGCAGGCCAGAGTCCCGTGTCCAGCAAGCTCGACGCCCTGTCGCGCTCGTTCGGCCACCGGGACCGCTCCGGCTACCTGCCCGTGACCTCGTCCTCGCTGGGGAGCCCCCAGCAGCCCGGCAGCCCGCTGCCGGCCGGCGCCCGTCACCCGCTGACCCGGCGCGGCGCGCCCCAGCTGGTGCCCACCGCGCCCGAGCCGCAGTCGTCGGCCTTCAGCATCATCGGCCCGTCGGGATCCACCGAGGTCGACGAGCTCGACGTCGACGACCCGAGCTACCTGCTCGCCCCCGAGGTGGACGACGAGGTCGTCGCCGAGACGGCCCTCCGGGCCATCCCGTCGCAGGTGCTCGCCTCCCGCGCCGCCCGCAAGCGCCGCCGCGAGGTGCTCTACACGCTCCTCGCCGTCTGCGCCCTCAGCTCGCTGATGGCCGTCGGCCTCGGCGGGCTGGTCATCGGCCTGGCGCTGCTCTCCTACATCGCCCTCGGCGGCTACGTCGCCATGCTGATCCGCCTGCAGAAGGCCAAGGCCGAGCGCGAGATCAAGGTCGCCTTCCTGCCCCACGGCGGCGAGGGTGCCTCGGCCACCGAGCTGCTCGCCCAGGGCGGTGGCTTCCGACCCGGGAACGTGGACCTCGCCCCCGTGGCGATCGAGTCCTCGGCGTTCCGGGTCGTCCGCAGCCAGGCCAACTAGCGGCCCTCCCCGGTCGTCCGGGGGATCTGACCGGCCGACTAAGTTCAGGCCACCCGATCGCCCCGGAAGGTCTCGACATGCTCGCTCGCCCCCGCCGTCTCCTCGCCGGACTGCTGCTCGTCGGAGCGCTGTTCGCCGTCAGCGTCCCCCTGGACGCGGCGTCAGCGGCGCCGAGGGCGATCAGCGACAACCAGGAGGAAGTGCGGGACCTGGTCAACAACACCCGCGACAACAACAACCTCCGTGGCCTGGCCATGCACCAGCAGTTCGCCGACAAGGCCCTCCTGTGGTCCCGAGAGCTGGCGCGATGCCAGTGCCTGAAGCACCGGACCGGCGCCTACGGCGCTCCCGCGGGCTGGTGTGCGGCCGCCGAGAACGTCGGCCGGGGCTGGTCGCTCGCTCAGGTGCACCGGGCCTTCCTCGGCTCGCCGCCGCACAAGGCAAACATGCTCACGCGGCGGTTCACCCACATCGGCACGGGTGTGACGCAGGACGCCGGCGGCGAGTACTTCGTCGTTCAGGCGTACGCGGATCTCAGCTGCTGATCCCACCTGAGGGGGCGGGCCCCCTCAACAGCTGAAGTCGGCGAAGGCGTGGACCACGAAGTACTCGCCTCGCCCGTCCTTGGCGACGCCGACACCCATGGCGGTCCAGCGCCGGTTCAGGATGTTCGACTTGTGGCCGGACGACCGCAGGAACGCCAGGTGGACGTCATTCAGGGTCCCGCCGTCACCGCTGCGCCCCACGTTCTCGGCGGCGGCGCACCACCCACCGGGGGTGCCGAACGGCGGGGCCCGGTGCTCGAGGCACTGACAGGAGCGCAGGTGCACGGCCCACTTCATGGCGCGCTGGTTCATCAGCCCGTTGGTCCCGAGTGTCCGCCGCTGGTTGTTCGTGCGGGTGTGGTTGATCTGCCGCGCGACGAGCGTCTGGTTCCGGGTCATGGCCCGGGCCGTGGTCGTCGCCTCCGGTGAGGCCGACGAGGGTGACGTCAGCGCAGGCACGCCGAGCAGGCCGAGGCACAGCACGGCGCCGGCCAGGACGCGGCGAAAGCGGGGAGCGGGGCTCGTCGACATGAGGATCCTTCTCGTGATCGGCGTCAGCCCGCGCGACCTTGACCATATCCAGCGCCGGTACCCTCATCGCCGCACCTCGGGGGTGTAGCTCAGTTGGCTAGAGCGCTACGTTCGCAACGTAGAGGCCGGCGGTTCGAATCCGCTCACCTCCACCACCACGACTGACCAGGGCCGTTTGCCCTGGTCACGCTGGGTTTTCGGCCCAGATGGGGTTGTCCGCTCAGAGCATGCGACGTTCGGCGGCCCATCGGGTGAGCTGGTGGCGGTTCGAGAGCTGGAGCTTGCGCAGGACGTTCGAGGCATGGGTTTCCACGGTCTTGGTGCCGATGAAGAGCTCGGTGGCGATCTCCTTGTAGGCGTAGCCGCGGGCCAGCAGGCGCATGACCTCGAGCTCGCGCGGGGTGAGCAGGTCGAGGTCGGGGTCGGCCGGCGCCGTCGTGGGCGCGGCGCGGAAGGCATCGATGACGAAGCCGGCGAGGAGGGGGCTGAAGACGACGTCGCCCTCGGCCACCCGCTCGATGGCGGCGTTGAGCTCCGCCGCCGAGATGGCCTTGGTCACGTAGCCACGGGCACCGGCCCGGATGACGGTGATGACGTCCTCGGCGGCGTCGGACACCGAGAGCGCCAGGAAGCGGGGGTGCTCGTTGTCGGACGGCTCCGCGGCGGCCAGGATGCCGGCGATGATGGCCGGCCCGCCGCCGTCGGGGAGGTGCACGTCGAGCAGCACCACATCGGGCTCGGTGCTGTTGATGCCGGCGATGGCCTCGTCGACCGCGCCGGCTTCGCCGACGACCTCGACCTCTTCCCCCAAGCCAGCCCGGACGCCGGCGCGGAACATGGCATGGTCGTCGACGAGGAAGACACGGATGGTCATCGGGCGATCCGTGTCATCGGGCCATCCGGATGGTCACCTCGGTGCCGGCACGTGGCGCGCTTCGGATCGTGGCCTCGCCGCCATGGCGCTCGACCCGATCGATGATCGACCCCCGTACGCCCTGCCGGTCCGGCGCCACAGCGTCGAGGTCGAAGCCGCATCCGCGGTCGCGGACGTACGCCACTACCGCGCCCGGCTCCACCTCGGCGTAGGCCGACAGGGTGTCGACACCCGAGTGACGAGCGGCGTTGACCATCGCCTCCCGAACCGCGCCCACGAACGCGTGCAGCCGCTTGTCCACATCGATGTCGTCGCCCACCACCACCAGGTCCACCGTGACGGCGTAGGCGTCCTCGACCTCGGCGGCCACGGCCCGCAGGGCGTCGCCCACACGCCCGGGGAGATCACCCGCGGTGGCGGCCTCGGCCCCGACGCCGGCGTAGAGGAGCGTGCGCAGCTCCCGCTCCTGGCTGCGGGCGAGGCGGGTGACCTCCCGGGGTGAATCGGCGTTGCGCTGGATGAGCGCGAGCGTCTGGAGCACCGAGTCGTGCAGGTGGGCAGCCAGGTTGGCCCGTTCCTGCGACCGGACCCGCTCGCGGCGCTCTTCACTGAGGTCCGTGACCATCCGCACCCACCAGGGGCCGGTGATCAGCGCCACGCCCACCAGGGTGACCGCGACCGCCTGCAGGCCGTCGCGAGCGGCCGAGAGGTCCGCCGACGCCAACACCGCGGCGCAGCCGACGACGACGAGCCCGGTGCCCGCGACGACCCGGGCCTGTCCCCACCGGTCGTCGGTAGCGGCGGTCAGCGAGGTGCGAGACATCTGGCGCCAGCGCTCGCGCTGGCCCGCACCGGCCTGCCGCCACAGTAGGGAGGCGCCGACGCAGCCGATGGCGGCCGGGATGAAGAGGTCACCGAAGGGCGACAGCCACGTGGAGCTGGCGAGGGCGATGATCCCCGCGGCGATGGCGACGACGTACTGGAGCGGGGACATGCGGCTGCTCCCGTCGTCGTCGGTGGCCACGGGGAGGACGATCCAGAACACGGCGTAGAGGACGACCCCGAATCCCCCGCCGAAGGCCGCCACCACGAACGCGGCGCGCACGGCGACAGCCGAGATGCCGAGGTGGTCGGCGATGCCTCCGGCCACCCCGCCGATCAGTCGACCGGCGGCGCGCCGCTCGAGGTGAGGCGTCCCATGACCATGGCGAGCGAACTCGACGGGGGCGACGGGCATTGCACCATGATCGCCGCTCCGGCGCCGGCTCTGCCTCCGGGGGCGCCCCCAGATCGTCCCGAGCGGGTCTCCGGGTGAAATCAGGGTCATTCCCGATGGGCATCGGCACCGCGTTCGCCCATGCTCGAATCCGTGAGCACATTCATCGATGATCCGACCGACCCCCTGCGTCCCGGCGACGGAGGTACGGGCGGCGACCCCGAGAGCGAGCCGCCGTCCGGAAGATCGCTCCGCCGCAGCATGGACGACCGTGTGCTCGCGGGTGTGGCCGGCGGACTCGGCCGCTACTTCAGCACCGATCCGGTCCTGTTCCGGGTGTTGTTCGCGGTCGGCAGCGTTCTTCGGCGGGGCCGGAGTGCTCGCCTATGTGCTGTGCTGGGCGCTCCTCCCCGAGGAGGGCGCCGTCGACCCCCCGGTCGACCGGTTCGTCGACGGGCTACGGAACCGCGGCCTGGCCTTCTGGGTGGTCGTCGGCGTGGTCCTGGTCCTGTTCTGGACGGCGCTGTTCGAGTCATGGGAGCCGCTCGCCTTCGGTCCTCTGGGCATCGCGGTGGTCATCATCGCCGTGGCCCTGTCGAAGCGGAGCACTGCCCGCGCTGCCGTGGGCGGAACCGGTGAGGACCGCGGCGCCGACGCCGTCGATGGTGGCTACACCGTGACCGACCCGACCCAGGTCTTCGGCCCGACCCCGAACGTCCGCGGGTCGGAGGCCGAGGCCCAGATCATCGCGGCGCGAACCGCGGCGCGAGAGTCGCAGCGCGCTGCCCGCCAAGAGCGCCGGGAGCGCCTTGCGCCCGCCCGCTGGGGGTCGTTCGGCGCGCTGGTGCTGACGCTCGGGGTGCTCGGCCTGCTCGACGCCACGGGTGGCATTCCGATCGCGGCCTACGGATGGGCCATGGTCGGCGTGGGCCTCGCCGCCTTGATCATCGGCGGCCTGTTCGGGCGCGCGCTCTGGTTCAACCTGGTGTGGGTGGTTCTCGGCGCGTGCATCATCGGCACCTTCGGGACGACGTCGGCGAGCGCCTTCGACGGCACCGGCGACGTGCTGGTGGCCCCTCGGACGGAGGCGACGCTGCCGGACGAGATCCACCAGGCCTTCGGGCGCACGACGGTCGACCTGACCGACCTGCCGGCGGGGGCCGCCGGGGGCCATGAGCTCGAAATCCGCCAGGCGGCCGGCACCATCGTGGTCAACGTGCCCGAGGACGCGAGCGTGGCGATCCACGCCGACGTGCACCTCGGCACCGTGTCGGTCAACCAGCCGGACGACGTCTCGAACGGGGGCGTCGACGAAGGCCGCGAGTTCGACGCGGGCTCGGAGGCGCGAGACGTCTTCACCATCGATGCCGAACTCGCCGCCGGGGTCATCGAGATCAACTACGTGGGCGAGGAGTCGTCGAACGGTCAGGCCACCGAGCGCGACGCCGTGGAACCGCGGGAGCCGGTCGAGCCGCGAGAGCCGGTGGAGCCGGTCGAGCCGGTCGAGCCGCGAGAGCCGGTGGAGCCGGTCGAGCCGTCTTGAAAGGCCACCCCGCCGGCCCGGCGCCGAGCCGTCAGTGGTGCGGGTGGGCCTCCACCGCGCCTCGGATCTCTCCGGGCGGGTTCTGGGTGGTGTGCAGGTTGAGGTAGAGCACGCCGGCCTCGAGGTCGGTGAGGAACGCCTCCCAGTTCGGCGTGACACCGCCCGGGCAGTACGGCGCGGTGGCCGAGAAGCAGAGCTCGGCGGGCACGATGACTCCCCTGCTGAGGCGGCCATCGAACGCGCCCGGGATCTCGGTGAGGGGTCCGGACGGGTGGGGGTAGAGCCAGACGGCAATGGGTCCCGTCAAGGCACCCGGGTTGGGTCGATGGAGATGGGACTGGGTCACGTCGGTGATCGACTCGGTGACCCGCAAGTCGAATCTGACGCTCATCCCGTCGGCGGCGATCTTGAGCTTCAAGTCCGCCTCGGCCGTGCTCACCGGGTTGGGGAGCGGAATCTCCTCGGCTCCCGTTGCGGTGGAACGAAGCTGCCTGGTCCCGGCGATCGCGGCGCCCGCCAACCCGACAACCGTGATGCCGACAGCCGCCCAGATGATGACCTTGCGCATGTGTCCTCCGTTCTGGCCCGGTGGCCTTGTGTTGCTCTCAGACGGGCCACCGCCGGGTTGGCGGCGCCCTGAGAACCTCCTTGTCGACTCCGTGGGTGGCGCTGGCCGCTGAAGGGCGAGCTCCGGTCCCATCCGGCGAACAGCGACCGGGTCGTCCCGCGCGCCGACCGCGCGCACGCCGCTGAGGGGGCAGGCTGAACGAACAGGTCACGACTGACGCGGGACCACCCCCGACCCCGCCCGAGACAGGTCGGCTGCCCGAAGGCCCCATCGATCCCCGACCCTAGCGATGGGGCACCGCCACCACCACTGACCAGGGCCGTTCGCCGCTCACACCCGCTTGATCAGGAGCACGGCAGGGTTGTCCTCGTCCCAGAGCGACGGCATCTCCTCGAGGACACGGAAGCCGAGCGCGGTGTAGAAGGCCAGGGTTCTGAGGTAGGGCTCGTCGCCGGCCGAGGCCGAGAGCGTCTTCACCTGGAGGAACTCCACCCCTTCCGACCGCAGGCGGCTCTCCACGGCCTCGACCAGCGTGCGACCGACCCCCGTCCGGTGGAGCTCGGGACGTACTGCCATGACGTGGAGCTCCGCAGCCTCTGGGGAGTGGAAGACGACGGTCACGAAGCCGACCGCCTGGTCGCCATCCAGAGCGACGAGCGTCGGAGACCGATCGGCGATGCGTCGGTAGTTCTCGTTCGCGTCGGCAAGCCCGAACCAGTGGGGCACCGTCGTGAGGAGCTCGGCGCACGTCGCACCGCCTCCTTCTTCGAGCCAGACGAGCCTCACCGCGCGACCTTCCCACACCCTCGACCGGCGCTTCAGAGGCCATGTATCGCTGGCATATCGAAAACCGCTTACGCCACCGCAACGGCCGTCCTTCTTCAGTGGCGGCATGGACCACAGCGCAGCCCTGTCAGCGCCAGCCCGTCGCACGCGCAGGATCGTGCTCGTCAGTCTGGTGATCGTCGGTCTGGCGATCGCTGCGTTCGCCGTGCGGCCGTCGCTCGTGGCGTCCGCTCGATCGAGTTCGTGGGCCGAAGTCGGCCGGTCGACCGAGACGCAGACCGCGCTGGGCGAGGCTGACGGTGTCATTCCCGACGGGGTGGCGGTCTCGGTGTTCGATGACGAGATCCCGGCGGTGGGCGAACTCGACTCGGATCTCCTCGATGCCCTGCGTCGGGCGGCGACGGACGCAGAAGCCGATCGGCGTCGGTCTTCGGGTCAACAGTGGGTGGCGGTCGCCCGAGTACCAGCAGCGGTTGTTGCGGGACGCGGTCGTCGAGTACGGCTCGCAGGAAGAGGCTGCACGGTGGGTGGCCACTCCGGAGACGTCAGCTCATGTGTCCGGTGAGGCGGTCGACATCGACCCGTTCGATGCCGCGGCTTGGCTGTCCGAGCACGGTGCCGCGTACGGGCTGTGCCAGATCTACGGCAATGAGCCTTGGCACTACGAACTGCGTCCCGATGCCGTCGACGAGGGTTGCCCGCCGATGTATGCGGATCCCACCGAGGACCCGAGGATGCAGCCGTGACCGGCGCGTCGGTTCGGATACGTCGGCGATATGCGGTGCTCCTTAGCCTTCAGGCATGCGCGTGCTGATCGTGGAGGACGAGCCCTACCTGGCCGAAGCCGTCCGTGACGGTCTCCGGCTGGAAGCGATCGCCGCCGACATCGCCGGCGACGGCGACACCGCCCTGGAACTGCTCCGCATCAACTCCTACGACCTCGCGGTCCTCGACCGCGACATCCCCGGCCCCTCCGGCGACGAGATCGCCCGACGGATCGTCGCCTCCGGCAGCGGCATCCCGATCCTCATGCTCACCGCGGCCGACCGGATCGACGACAAGGCTTCCGGGTTCGAGCTCGGCGCCGACGACTACCTCACCAAACCGTTCGAGCTCCGCGAGCTCGTCCTGCGGCTGCGGGCGCTCGACCGCAGACGCGCGCACGCCCGACCCCCGGTCAGCGAGATCGCGGGCCTCCGGCTGGACCCGTTCCGCCGGGAGGTCTTCCGCGACGGGCGCTACGTCGCGCTCACCCGGAAGCAGTTCGCCGTGCTCGAGGTCCTCGTCGCCGCCGAGGGCGGTGTCGTCAGCGCCGAAGAGCTGCTGGAGCGGGCCTGGGACGAGAACGCCGACCCCTTCACCAACGCCGTCCGCATCACCGTCTCCGCCCTGCGCAAACGGCTCGGCGAACCATGGCTCATCGCCACGGTGCCCGGCGTCGGCTACCGGATCGACACCGGCCTCGACCCCGCCCACCCCGACCGCGCTCGTGGCTAGGCGCCCAGGGCTCAGCGCCCGACTGAAGCTCACCCTCAGCTACGCCGGGTTCGTCCTCCTCGTCGGCGCCCTCCTGCTGGCCGTGGTCTGGGTGTTCCTGCTGCGCTACGTCCCCGACGCGCGCCTGGCCCCAGCGGGCCCGACGTGCCCGTGTTCCAGCTCACCGGTCCCAGCCGCTCCGACCTCCTGGACGTGCCTTCGTCCCCCGCGGCCGCCGCACATGGCCTTCCTGGTCGTGATCGGCCTCCTGGGCGGCTGGATCCTCGCCGGCCGGATGCTCGCCCCGCTGACACGGATCACCGACGCGGCCCGGATGGCCGCGACGGATCGCTCTCGCACCGGATCCGCATGGAGGGCCCCGACGACGAGTTCCGCGAGCTCGCCGACGTGTTCGACACGATGCTCGAACGAGCTCGAATCCCACGTCACCGAACAGCAGCGGTTCGCCGCGAACGCCTCCCACGAGCTGCGCACCCCGCTGGCGATCTCGCAGACGCTCCTCGACGTCGCCCGCAAGGACCCCACGCGGGACCAGGGCGAGCTCATCGAACGCCTCCACACCGTCAACACGCGGGCGATCGACCTCACCGAGGCCCTCCTGCTGCTCAGCCGCGGCGACCGCAGGAGCTTCACCCGCGAGCCCGTCGACCTCTCCCTGATCGCCGAAGAAGCCACCGAGACGCTGCTTCCCCTCGCCGAGCAGCGCCGGATCACGCTCGACGTCACCGGCGAGACCGCACAGACCGTCGGCTCCCCGGCGCTCATCCTGCGGATGGTGACGAACCTCGTCCAGAACGCCATCGTCCACAACCTCCCCGCCGACGGCACCGTGACGGTCCACACCGAATCGCAGGACGACGCGAGCGTGCTGCGGGTCGAGAACACCGGCCCTCCGCTCCCGTCGGACCTGGTGCCGACGCTCACCGAACCCTTCCAACGCGGAACCGAACGCATACGCACCGACGAGCACGCCGGCGTCGGCCTCGGGCTGGCCATCGTGCACAGCATCGTCCAGGCCCACGACGGGACCCTCGACCTCAGCACCCCGCCCCGCCGGCGGCCTCCTCGTCACGATTCGACTCCCCGGCGGTCGCCCAGAACTCGCTTGTCGTCGTGGGGCCCGCGCGGGAACGCTCGATGGCTGATGTCGGCGTCCTGGCCAGCCGTACGGTGTTGACCCCGCGCCTCGAAGTCCGCTTGCCGGTCGAGTCCGACCGCGAGCGGTTCGTGGAGCTGTTCCGCGACGAGCGCTTCATGGTCCACGCCGGTGCGCTCGACTCGAGCGGCGCGCACCGTCGCTTCGACGAGATGCTGGAGCGAGCTGCGGAGTTGCCCTTCGCGAAGCAGCCGATCGTCGAGCTCCGGACCGGCTGCATCGTCGGCTATTCGGGCGTGAACTTCTTCGAGGTCGAGGGGCAGCGGCGTCTCGAGTACGGGTATCGGCTCGTTCCCGAGGCGCGCGGGAGGGGCTACGCGACGGAGGCGGGCCGGGCGCTCCTCACCGTGGCCGAGGAGACGTTCTCCGGCGAGGTCCTCGCCATGATCGACCCGAGGAACACCCCGTCACAGAACGTCGCCCACAAGCTCGGCTTCGTGTTCTGGAAGCAGGCGGTCGTCGACGGGTTCCTCACCAACCTCTACCGACGGAAAGTCGGCACGGCGACCGCCCGGTGAGCTGACGCTGAAGCAGCCCCACCGTCAGCCCTGGGCGTCCTCGAGCACGGCCAGGATCTCGCTCACCACGAGCTCAGGCTCGTTGATCGGCACGTCGTGGCCAGAGGTCACGATCACCTGGTGGGAGTTCGGGCTCAGGACCAGCCAGCCCCGCTGATCCCGCGCGTTGGTCGGTTCGCCGAACCCCGTGGCCTCCGGCCCGTAGTCGTTGGAGATGACGGCAACCGGGAAGTCACCGATCTCCTGGCGGTTGTCCCAGGCGGCATGTTCGACGGCGGCGTAGTCGCGGCGCTCGATGTTGCTCGGGGCGTCACAGGCGATCGCCTCGACGACTTCCGGCGGTGCCTCGGAAACCGTGATCGCCTCGGGGGTCTCGGCGAAGACGAGACCGGCCACGTCCTCAGGGTGCCGTGCTGCGAGGCCCGCCATGAGGTATCCGCCCCCGGATGCGCCCACGAGGACGTAGGGACCGTCGATGCCCGCCACCTCCAACAAGGCCTCGAGGTCGCCCACGATGTCGTCGAGCTGTCGGCAGCCGGATGCCTCGTCGCTGTGGCCCGTTCCCGCTCGGTCGTAGGCACACGTCCGCGTCTCGCCGACCAGGCCGGGCATCACCGAGCGCCAGTCCTCTGCGCCCGACTCGTCGCCTGCCTCCAGCAGGATCGTCGGCGAGCCGACCCCCTCGCACTGGAGGTAGAGCTCTTGGCCACCGCCGATGTCGAACCGTTCGGCGATGACCCCGACGGCGCTCGTCGTCGTCGTGTTCGACTCGGGATCCGGGGTCGGCGCGGCGTCGTCACCCGACGAGGAGCAGGCGGCCAGCGCCAGCACCGTCGAGACGATCAGAACAGGACCGAAACGGTGCTTCACGGCAGGACGTCCCCTCAGTTGGCCAGTGAGCCAGAGGCGTCACCGACACCATCGTCGCGGGCCGACTCGCCAGCCTCCAGGGTGCGGGCTCACCCGACGTGCTGATGCCAGCACCCTGGCCCGGCTGCCGCGCTTTCAGGTCACCAGGGCGCTGGCCTCGGCCCGGAGTTCGGCTTGGCGGAACCAGTTCCCGACGGCCCGTCAGCCGTCATCGGACGGTGCGAGGTCGAACCGGATCGACAGGAGGTCGGTTCCGAACCGGCGGACGGCGGCGGCGTGGCTGGACCGGTCGAACGACGCCAGACGAGCCTGGGGGTCGTCGCCGTCGTCGATGCGGGCCCGGGCGGCGCGCCAGCGGCGGCGGAGGCGGACGCGCACGTCGGGGTCGGCGTCCAGGTTGGCGACGTACCCGGCGTGGCGGCCGTGTTCGGCCACCACCCACCCGACGTCGCCGTCGACGTGCATCCCGACGACGTTGCGCCGTCGCCGACGGCTGCGGCGACCGGTGGTCTCGACGAGCACGAGTCCGGGCACGAGGCCCGCCCACACGAGCAGCTTCACCGGCGGGTTGAGGAGCCAGCGCTGCATGCGCCGGACGCGCCGGCGCCGCGTGGCGGTCTCGTCCGCCTGCGGTTCGCTCATGACGGACCCCATCATGCCTAGGTCGGGTTCAGAGAGCCGACCCCGTCGTAGGTCGCGAACTCGGCGCGTGCTCGTGGTCTCGAGCACGAGGATCGTGAGGCCGCCAGGTGTCGTGCTGTTGTGGGTGACGCGCATGCCGACCGCTGGGCCTTCGGTCGGGAAGAGCCGTCGTCCTTGTCCGAGCACGGTGGGGGTGATGACCAGGCGGACTTCGTCGATCAAGCCCGGCGGCCAGCAGCGCTTGCGCGAGTCGGGCAGAGCCGTGCAGCTGGAGCTCGCGTCCCGGCCGGGCCTTGAGCTCGCGCGACCTGCGCGGCGATGTCGCCGCGCAGGATCGTGCTCGGCGACCAGGTCGCGTCGGTCAGCGTGTGCGAGGCGACGTACTTCGGGAGTCCGTTCATCCGTTCGGTGAACGGGTCGTCGGGATCGGTGATCTGGGGCCACGCCTCGGCGAACGCCTCGTAGGTGCGGCGGCCGAGCAGCAGGGCGTCGGCCTCGGGCGAGCCAGGCGGCGGCCTGGGCGATGAACGTCTGGTCCATGTGGGGCACCATCCAGCCGCCGCGGGTGAAGCCGTCGCTGGGGTCCTCGTCGGGCGAACCCGGTCCCTGGTAGACGCCGTCGAGGGTGACGAACTGCGTGAGCGTGAGCCTCATCGGGAACCGTCCGGTCGCTCGACCAGCCCGGCGAGCTGCTCGGTGACGGTCCCCCACCCGTCGAAGAAGCCGAGCTCCTCGTGACGGGCGCGTGACGCCGGGTCGCGGTGCCGCACGATCACCCGGTAGTCGGTGCCGTCGGGATGGTCGCGCATGATGATCTCCGCGGTCATCGCCACCGGCTCGGGCGCTGCCGGCCGCCATCGACTGTCGACCGCGTTGGTGAACACGATCCGCTCGCCCTCGTCGACGGCGAGGAAGCAGGCGTCGAGGTGGGGCACGAACTCGATCCCGTCATCGCTCATCGAGGTCACGAACGCGCCGCCCGGGACGGTGTCGAGCCGTTCGACGCGACACTGCGTCGGTGCGGGCAGCCACCACGCGGCGAGGCTCGCGGGATCGGTCCACGCCTCCCACACGACCGAGCGGGGGGCGCGGATGATCCGGTCGAGGTGAGTGAGATCGAGGTCGGGGTTCATGACGGCTCCTGAGGGTTGGTGACGAACTGCTCGAGACGGTCGGTGCGGCCCTCCCAGATCGCTCGCTGCTCGGCGAGCCAGCCGTCGACGACCGCGAGGCGCTCGCGGTCGAGCGTGCACGTGCGCACCCGCCCGGCCTTGCGCGGTGCGGATCAGCCCGGTGCTCTCGAGCATCCGGATGTGCTTCATGAACGACGGGAGCGTCATCGGCGACGACCGCGCCAGGTCGCCGACGCTCGCCGGGCCCCGCCCGAGCTCGCCGATCACGAGAACGGCGGGTCGGGTCCGAGAGCGCGCCGAACACCGCGTCGAGCCGAGTCGAATACTGTGCCATATGGCTAAGTATTGCTGCGTCGGCAACACTTAGCGCAAGGGATAAGTGTCTCGCGAGGGACGTCCTCATCGGCAGCAAGGACAGCAAGAAGGCCCCTCCCGGAGGAGGGGCCTTCTTCGGCGGCGGTTCCGAGGGGGAACCCGCCGCCAGGGCGGGACCGAGGTTCAGCCGTTGCGGGCCTCCTCGGCGGCGTGGTCGACGGCGGTGGGGCTGCCGTACTCGATGATCAACGAGTGGCTGCCACCCGCCACGGACGCCACGCCGGCGGCGCCGGGACGGGTGAACCGGGCGACCTCGGCGGCGTGGTCGACGGCGATGGGGCTGCCGTTCTCGATGATCCCGGCGTGGGCGGTCGCCGGCTCCACCGTCGCCGGCGACACCGTCGTCGGCTCGTCCGACTGGACTGCCACCGTGACGAACACGGCGGCGGCCATCAGGGCCACGACGGCGAGCGACCAGCCCAGCCACACGGGGATGCGGCCGCTACGGCGCTCGGTCGACGGGACGGTGACACCGGTGAGGGCTCGGCTCGGTGGTGACGGTCATGGTGGGCTCCTTCGGTTCGGGCTGCGGGGTGCAGCCGCTGACGGACCCCACCGTCGAGCACCCCGGTTGCAGCCCGGCCTCGAACGTGTGGCAGATCGGTGGCACTCCGAGAAACCCCGGAGCTCAGGCTTCCGGGCAGGTCTCCACGTGCAGGTACTGGCGGCACTCGGCCTCGGTGAGCGAGCGGGAGACGTGCCCCGACGCCAGCTCGACCAGGTCGTCGAGGTCGAGGGCCCACACCCGGGCCACGCCGTCGTCATCGACCGACAGCAGCCGGCTCCCGTCGGCGCTGAAGTCCACGACCCGCACCGTGGCCCGATGGCCTCGCAGAGCGAGCTGCGGTTCACCGGTCTCGGCGTCCCACAGCCGCACGACGCCGTCGGCGCCGGCCGTTGCGAGGCGGGAGCCGTCGGGGCTGAAGGAGACGTCGTTGAAGGTGCCGGGTGCGGTCAGGGACATCAGCCGCTCGCCACTGCTCGCGTCCCACACCTCGGCCATGCCTTCGAACTGGCGGACCGTGACGAGACGGTCCCCGGTGGGGGCGAACGCCACGCTCACCGACGGCGTCTCGATGAACCGGACCGTCTCCTCCGCCTCCCAGTCCCAGATGCGCGCGCCCATGCTCGAGTCGCTCTGCTCGGTGATGCGGGTGTTGGCCAGCAGGCGGTCGTCGGCGCTGAAGGCGAGCTGTCCGATGTCGTCGACGAGGAACGGGCTCTCGGGCAACCGGCTCAGCTCGTTGCCCTCGGCGTCGACGACCGAGACCCACTGCTCGTCTCCCGACGTCACCCCCACCGCCAGCCGGTGGCCCCCGTGGGTCCAGGCGACGTCACCGACGTGCCCGCCCGTGATGGCCGGCGGGAGCTCGGCCAGGAGCTCGCGCTCACGTAGGTCCCAGATCTCGACCTGTCGCTGGTTCCAGACAAGGGCGACGAGGGCGCCGTCGTCGCTCACGGCGAAGTTGCTCAGGTCGTCCCAGTTGTCCGGCGGAACGCCGAGCCGCGGACCGCGACCGCCGCTCGCCACCTCCCAGACGGCCACACCCCCCGCAGGATCGCCGGACAGGAGCTCGTCACCCCGGCCGATGAAGCTGGCGCCGAGGTACCCCGTGAGGCGCAGGTTCCCCCACTCGGCACCGGCCCGGGGGCTCACGTCCCAGAGCCTGGTGGCGCCGATGTCGGTGTCTCCGGTCAGCAGCCGCTGACCGTCGGGTGAGAAGGCGACGCTGAACAGGCCGCTGCCGGCGGCGCTCGCCGAGAGGGCGAACGATCCCGCGACCCGGCCGTCGGTGAGCTCGGTGACCAGGGCGACACCGTCGTCGCCCGCCGTCGCCAGCCGGGTGCTGTCCGGGCTCCACGCCACCCCGTTCACGTAGCCGGTGTGCCCGGTGACGGTGACCGCCGCCTCGCCGGTGTCACCTCGCCAGACCCGCACCGTGGCCAGATCGCCGGCCGTGGCGAGCCAGCGGCCGTCCGGGCTGAAGGCGAGATCCTGGACGACGCCGTCGGGCGCCCCGACCGTGAAGAGCACCTCCCCCGAGCGCACGTCGAAGACCGGCGCCGGGCCGTCACTGCCGGCAGCCAGGCGCCGGCCATCGGGGCTCAGGGACGTGGCCCGGGCCCCGGCGGCGGGCAGCTCGACGACCCTTCGGGACAGATCGAGCTCGGCCCCGTCCGTGGCGTGCTGGTTCTCCACCGCCCCCGGGGTGGTGGGGAGCACCCGAACGACACCGGAGCCGATCCAGCTGGCGGCCACCCGGCTTCCGTCGGCGCTGAAGGAGGGACCCCACACGGCCTCGTCATTGCCGGGCCGGTAGGAGATCACCTGCTCCCCGGTCCGAGGGTCCCACACCCGGAGCGCACCGTCGTCGCCGGTGGTGGCCAGCATCGAGCCGTCAGGGCTGAAGGCGACGTCGTTCACGTCGATCTCCTGACCGGAGAACGACCGCACCGATTGGCCGGTCCGCGCGTCCCGGATGTCGACCAACCCGGACCCCTCGGGGCCTTCGGTGGCGAAGATCTCGCCGTCGGGGCTCCAGGCCACGGAGCCGCCGATGTCGGGGACGGTGAGCAGGACCCTCGACTCCGACATCGCCTGGTGGAGGGCCTCGACCGCCTCCGGGATCGCCGGTTCACCCTCCGATCTGGTGGCGTCGACGGCGGCCAGCGCCAGCAGGATCGCCCGCTCGGCGTCCGTCGCGACGTTCGCCTCGGCAGCCACCGCCAGCTCCCGGGCCGTTGCCAGCCTCCGCTCCTGGCGTGCCTCGCTCCGCTGGTCGACGGCGACGACGCCACCGACCAGCGCCACCACCAAGGCGACGGCGATGGCCGCCAGTTGGATGCGCAGCCGACGGTTCGCTCGGGCCTGGCGGACCACGCGATCCGTTGCCTCGTGCGCCTCGGCGTCTCGGGCCTGGCGACTGGCGGCGAGGAACTCGTCGTCGAGGGGCGGCAGGTGGCGCCCGCCGCGGTCGACGACGTCGTCCACCATGGCCAGCTGGGCGCCTCGGTAGAGGGCACCGGGATCACGGCCCACCTCGAGCCAGCTGGCGGCGGCATCGCGGCAGGCGGGTGAGGACGCCGAGGTCCTCCCGTCCCTCCTCGATCCAGCCCCGGAGGCGGGGCCACTCCCGGAGCAGCGCCTCGTGAGCCAGCTCGACGGTGGGGACCCGGGTCTGTGGGTGGCGATCGACGCTGAGCAGGCGGGCCGCGGTCCAGCGGTCGATGGTGGCTCCGACCCGCTCGTCGCCCAGCCCGGCGGACAGCTCGGGGCGGGGCGCCCGCCGGCGGGTGGGCTCCTCACCGGGTGCGACCACGACGAGCTGCTCGAACAGGCGGCGGACGTCGGTCCGCTCGTCGTCGTCCAGGGTCCGGTAGAGCCCCTCGGCTCGAGCGGCGATGGCCCCGTCCAACTCGCCGAGCTCCCGGTACGCAGCGAGCGTGATCTCGCTGTCGCCTCGCTGGGCCAACTCGTACAGGGTGAACTGCAGGGCGGGCAGCGCCGCGGCCTCGTCGGCGACGGCGCTGACCAGCTCCGCGACCAGCGCGCGTCTCGACCCGCCGACCGACTCGTTCGGCGGGGCCGACCACGGCGGCCTCCAGCTCGGCCGCGGACATGGCGGGGATCGTCACCGTGGCGTCGTTGACGATCGCACCGAAGCCCCTGACCCCGAGCGGGCGGTCGTAGAAGTCGGCCCGCAGGGTGGCGACGATGCGCAGGCGGCTGTCGTCGGCGGTGAGCGCGTGCAGGAGGCCGGCCAGGAGGGCCTTCTGGTCACGGACGGTCGCCGACGTGAACAATTCCTCGAACTGGTCCACCAGCAGCAGCATCTGACCGCCGTCGGGGACGACCCGGCGGATCACCCGGTCGATGGCTCCGAGGTCGGCGGCCAGCTCCTCGGCCAGGCCGACGGACTCGACGACCGCCACCTGGCGCAGGCTCTCGGCCAGGGCGGCGAACGGCGTGGCGCCGGGGAGCATCGTGGTGACGAACCAGCCCGCCGACCCGGGCAGCGCGCCCGCCCGCACCGCGGGCACGACGCCCGCCCGTACGACGCTGGACTTCCCGGTACCCGATCCACCGACCACGAGGACCAGTCGGCCCTCGTGTCCGTCCTGGCCCAGCCGGTGCAGGACCTCGTCGACGACGTCGGCACGCCCGAAGAAGTCGGCGGCGTCGACCTCGTCGAAGGCCCGCAGGCCCTTGTAGGGGTTCGGCGGCGGGCCGACCGGCCGATCTCCGTCGGCGAGGGCAGCGCCGAGCAGCGGCACGAACTCGGCCATCGAGGGGCGATCGCTCGGGTCGACGCCTCGGGCCAATGCCGCCTCCGCAGCCTCCAGGCCGCCCCCGAGGCAGGTCCGCACGAGGACGGCGAGGTCGTGGACGTCGCGGTCCGAGACGTCGGCCGCGGTGGCGGCCAACGCGAAGTCGCCGAGGCACGGGATCTCCCGAGTCGTCGTAGAGGACGCTGTCCGGCGACACCCGTCCGTGGGCCAGGCCCGCCTCGCCGGCGGCCAGGAGGGCACCACCGACCCGGTCGACCAGCCGGGCCACCTCGTCGACCGAGAGCGGACCGCGGGTCAGGCGGTCGGTCAACGATCCGCCGTGGAGCCGGCGCATGACCAGGTACGCGGCCCCGGGCTCCCGCCAGTAGTCGTGGATGGGGACGATCGCAGGATGGTCGAGCGAGGCGATGCGACGTGTGGTCGACTCGAAGCTGCGCACGAACTCCGGGCTGTCGGCCACCGCCGTGTGGACGACGCGGATGGCGAGCTCGCGGTCGACGCCGGGCAGCCGGGCGGCGAAGACCGTCCCGTCTCGCCCCGTGCCCAGTCGCTCACCCAGCACGTAGCCCCGCAGCCGCTGACCGGCGGGCTCGACCACGAGCAGCGTCGGATCCTGGGCGAGGAGGCGGCGCTCGAGGTCGACCAGTGCCGGTGTCGGGTCGAGCCCGAGCTCGTCGCGGAGATCGCGGCGCAGCTCCTGGAACGCGTGCAGGGCGTCGGCTTGGCGGCCTGCCCGGTAGAGGGCGACCATGAGTTGCGCCCGAAGGCCCTCGCGTGTGGGGTTGGCCTCGACCAGCCCCTCGATCTCGGGGACCAGGGTGTCGGCCCGGCCGAGCTCGAGCTCGGCTTCGAACAGTCGCTCGAAGGCGACGAGACGCAACTCGCTCAGACGCTGGGCCTCGGGACGGGCCCAGTCCTCGTCGGCGAACTCGGCGTACGGCTCCCCCTGCCACAGGTCCAGCGCGGCTCGCAGCGAGGCGGCCGCTGCGGCGTGGTCACCATCAGCGGCACGGGTCTCGGCGTCGGCCACCCCGTGCTCGAAGCGGGCCACGTCGAAGGCGTCGTCGGCGACCGTCATCAGGTAGCCCGGTGCCTGGGTGATCACGGTGGGCGCGCTCTCCGCGTCGGCCACCACCCGGCGGATCCGGGCCACGTAGCTGCGCAGCGTGGTGTTGGCCCCCGGCGTCGGCTCACCGGCGAACACGGCGTCGGCCAGGCGATCCACCGACACCACCGTGTTGCGGTGGATGAGGAACACGGCGAGCAGCCGGCGCTGGCGGGGCCCGCCCAGCGAGGCCTCCTGGCCGCCGACAGTGACCGTGAGACCACTCAGTGCGTGGTACTCGATCATCCCGCCCTCCCCGTGCCGGCGACGCTAGCCCTCGCTGCCACACTGAAACAGCGCTGTGGCAATCCTGTGGCAACCGGTCCGGGGATCGACGGCGCCGCGGTCCGGGACCTGACGTCGCCTAGGTCGTGAGCGTGGGCTGGACCACCAGCTGATCCGTCCGCATGCCCGCCGCGAAGGACCGATCGCCCGCCGAGTCGCCGCCGGCGAGCAGGGTGTCGTTGTTCACGAAGTAGTCCCGGCCTCGTCGGAGCACGAGGTCCGTGGGCCCGTCGCCGGTCACGTCGCCCAGGAAGAGCAGGTCGCTGCGCCGGCCCCACGCGAAGAAGAGCTCGCTGTTGGGATCGCCGCCGCCGACCACGGAGTCGGTGCTGATGGACACCGAGCGGCCTTGGCGCAGGACGAAGTCGTCCCGCCCGTCGCCGTCGACGTCGCCGAGATGGAGGCGGTCGGCGCTGCGTCCCCAGGTGAACTGCCGGTCAGTGCCGGGTTCGCCGCCCGCGACGAGGACGTCGTGGTCGACGAAGAACTGGGCGCCGCGCTTCAGCACGAAGTCGGCGAGCCCGTCCCCGGTCACGTCGCCGAGGTGGAGTCGATCGGTGCCCCGGCCGAACGTGAACCGGTGCTCGGCGGTGAGATCCCCACCGGCGGCGACGGTGTCGGTGCTGACGGCGATCGTCCGGCCGTTGCGGATGACGAAGTCGTCCCGGCCGTCGCCGTCGACGTCGTCGAGGAAGAGGCGGTCGGTGCTGCGTCCCCACGTGAACCGGTAGTCGTTGTTCCGGTCGCCGCCCGGCTGGAAGAAGTCGTGGTTGACGAAGTACTGCGCGCCCCGGCGGAACACGAAGTCGGCCTTCCCGTCCCCGGTCACGTCGCCCACGTGGAGCTGGTCCGTGTTGCGTCCCCAGGTGAACCGGCGCTCGGCGTCGGGGCTCCCACCCTGGACCGCCGAGTCGGTGCTGATCGAGATCGTCGTGCCCCGCCGCAGGACGACGTCGTCCCGGCCGCCGCCGTCGAGATCGGCGAGCACGCCCTGCTCGGGGACGGCGAACGCCCGGGTCGTGGACCGCAGGCAGCACTGCGCCTCGCCGGGGTTCCGCACGACGACCCTCCCGTCGCCGTCCCGGGTCCAGTGCCCGTAGTAGTCGCTTCCGGCGGAGTGGACCGTGTAGCCGCCCATCGAGATGCCGTTGGCGCTGACCCGCTGGCCGTGGTGCTCGACGTACCAGTGCACGTGGGGGAACGTCGAGCGGCCACCGCAGGGGACCGCCTGACCGGCGTCGCCCAGCCGGGTCCCCGCCGGCACCCGGTGCCCGACCAGGCTCCAGTTCACGTTGATCACGTGGTAGTAGTGCGACACCCACCCGCCGCCGTGGTCGATGCGGGGATACGACCCGCCCGAGCAGGTGACCCGTTGCACGGTGCCCGCCGCCGTCGCGACCACGTCGTCGATGCCGCCGGTGCGGCGGGGGCCGAAGTCCAGGGACGAGTTCGCCGGACCGTGTGGTGCCCCCGCCTGCCAGGTCTGGTCCCAGCGGAACGGCAGCTGGAAGACCGGCCGGGCGCCGGCCTCGGTGGCCGACTCGGGGTGGGGGCGACCGGTGACCACGCCCGTCTCGGTGGGACCGTCGTCGACGACGACAGGCGGCCGCGGTGTGCCGGTGGCCTCCTGGGTGACGGCCGGCGACGGCCAGAACGAGACGGCCACGAGGCCGGCGAGCACCGGGACCCGCACTCTCATCCGACCCCACCGTAGGGGGGTGACGAGAGGCGGGCGGGTACCGGGTGATCGCCGGCCCCGCGGCTCAGCTCTGCTTGGCGTAGTTGCTGGCGCCGTACCAGTCGATGATCACCGCGGGCTCGTCGCCGATGACCCAGCCGTCGTGGCCGCTGGGGATCGAGGTGACGTCGCCGGGGCCGGCCTCGAACTCGGTGCCGTCGTCCATGAGGACGCCGATGCGGCCGCTGACGTGGTACTGGAAGTGCGGGGCCTCGCAGCTCTCGGTGCCGGCGATGGGCTTCACGTCGTTGGACCAGCGCCAGCCGGGCTGGAAGACGAGGCGGCCCACCTCGGACCCGCCGATGTGCACGATCTCGGCGTGCCCGTTCGGGAACTCTCGGAGCTCGTCGGGCTCGTCGAAGTTCTTCTGCTCGGTGGTGTGTTCGGCCATGACGGCCTCCTTTCCGGGCCGGTGGCCCGATCGACTGGTGGTCAGACCTGCGCCACCAGATAGGTGAACGTGTTCTCCAGGCGGAAGCCGCCGTCGCTCATCGCGTACGGCTCGAGGGCCTGGCGGATGGCGTCGTCGACGCTCTCGACCCCGGCGATCTCCGCCGCGGCGACGGCCACGTCGGTGGAGGAGAGGGTGCGCACCGCGTGGCCCTCGTCCCGGAAGGTCCAGACGCACAGGACCTCGCGACGGCGCCCGGGCTGCAGCCCGCCGGCTTCGGCGAACGCCTCGAGGGCGCCCTCCTCGGCGAGGGCGAAGGGCCGGCGCGTGCTCGTGGGCAGCAGGGCGCCGACGTCGTTCAGGTAGGCGGCCGCCTCGCACTGGTCGGGTCGGCCCCAGGCGGCGATGACCACCGGTGCCCCCGTCCTGCCCACCCGGGCCACCTCGCGCAGCGCCCTGGCAGGGTCGGCGGCGAACGGGAACGCGTCGATCCCGGTGATGGCGTCGAACGAGTCGTCCTCGAAGGGCAGTGACCCCAGGTCACCGACCGCCAGGTCGGCCTCGGGGACCCGGTCCCGGGCGATGTCGACGTACGGGCCGGAGGCGTCGATGCCGCTGACCTCGGCGCCCCGGCGGGCGGCCAGCTCGAGCAGACGACCGGCGCCGCAGCCGACGTCGAGGAGCCGGGTGCCCGGGCGGATCGCCACCTCGTCGAGGGCCGCCTCGTAGAGCGGCCCCATCTGGGGCTCCATCTGCACGACGGCGAGTGCGCTGGTCACGGCCCGAGTGTCCGTGAGCGGGACCGGTGCGGGCATCGCCCGTTCGGGCCATCTTCGGGGACTGGCCCGTTCTGGTGGCAGCGACGTGTTGTCAGGAACACAGGGCTGCCACCAGAAGCGCAGGTCAGTCGTTCTGGTGGCAGCGACGTGTTGTCAGGAACACAGGGCTGCCACCAGAAGCGCGGGTCAGTCGAGCAGGTCCCGCTCCGCGGCTGTGGCGACTGCGGCGGCCCGTGACGACACCCCGAGCTTGGTGAAGACGTTGGCGACGTGGCGGTGCACGGTGTGCTCGCTGACGATCATCTCGGCCGCCATCTCGCGGTTCGAGAGCCCGGCGGCGACCAGGCCGAGCACTTCCAGCTCCCGCTTGGTGAGGCCGGCCCGCTCGGCGGGGGGTGCCCCGAGGCGCCGGGCGAGGTCGGTGGCCCGGCGGGCCTCCCGGGTGGCCCCGAGGGCCTCGAAGTCGGCCGCGGCGCGGCCGGCCTGCTCGCCCGCCGCTTCGGCCCGGTCCTGGGCGGCCAGGGCGTTGGCGAGGGCCAGGCGGGCGACGGCCCCCTCGAAGGGCTCGACGGAGCCGATGTGCAGGTCGACGGCATCCTCGAGGGCGCGTCGGGCCGCGTCGGGGTCGTCGTCAGCCAACGCCAGGCGCCCGGCGGCGTGGCGCTCGGCGGCTCGGAGCGGGTCGGTGCCGACGGCGTCGGCGATCCCGGCGAGGTGCTCGTGGGCCTCGTGGCCGAGTCCCAGCTCGTCACGGCCGACGTGGATCGGCACCAGCAGCTCCCAGGCCGCGGCGCCGTCGACGGGCCGGTCGCCGGCGATGCGGCGGAGGTAGCGCTCGGCGTGGCCCAAGGCGGTCGACAGGTCGTCCTCGTCGAGGGCCAGCGCCGCTCGGCCCAGTGGGGCCAGCACGTGGCCCTCGGCCTCGTCCAGCAGCGACCGGGCGTCCGCGGGCCGACCCTGGCGCCGGCGCAGCTCGGCCAGGCGGGCCCGGGCGTACCCGGCGACCGGGGGCCGCAGCGTCGCCAGCTCGCTCGCCGCCCAGCCGAGGTCGGCCTCGGCCGCACCCCAGTCGCCCCGAATCGTCATCACGGTGCCGTGGTGGGCCCGGCACAGGGCCAGCAGCGGGCGCTGCCCGGAGCGCTCGGCGTAGGCCGAGAGGCGCTCGCACCACTGCCCGACGCGGTCGAAGTCCCGCGTCCGCTCGCAGGCGATGATCATGTTGCAGAGGCACGACCCGATGGCGAGGGGGTCGTGCAGCTCGCCGCCGGTGGCCGCCGCCGCACCCTCGTCCAGCAGGCGCATGCCCTCGGCGACCTGGCCGAGGGTCACCAGGGCCAGGCCCCGCAACGTGCGCGCCGTCATCTCGATGTCCAGCACGCCGTGGTCGTGGGCCAGCACCTCGGCCTCGCGGCTCAGGCGCAGCACCGTGGTGGCGTCGGTGTCGATGTGGAACGAGGCCTCGATCAGCGACAGCCAGGCGTGCTCGCCCGCCGGCGGGAGCTCGTCGACGAGGCGCCGGGCCCGCTGCAGCCACCCACTGGCCACCGCGCTCGACCCCCGCATGGCCCCGTGGTCCCAGGCCAGAAAGGCGGCGTCGTAGGCGGCCTCGACGGTGTCCCCGGCCTCCCGGCGCAGGGCGTACGCCTGCTCCCGGGCCTCGATGGCGGCGCCCACGTCGTCGAGCCACCACCGAGCGGCGGCGTAGCCCTCCAGGGCGTCGGCCGTGGTCTCGACCGCCAGCGCCGCCTCGAACTGCTCCGCCGCCTCGCCCCACGCCTGTCGGAGGAGCGCGTCGAGCCCGGCGGCCCGCAGCGCCGCGGCGTCCGCCGTCGTCGTCGGATTGTCGCCCATCGCTTCAGCCCCTCGTGTGGACGCCGACAGGATCCCATGGCGATTCGACGATGGGGAACGGTCCTGCTGCTCGTCTTCCTGGCCGGGGGGTGCTCGAACCCGTTCGGATCCGACGCCGAGCCCGCTGCCGATGCGGCGGCCGAGGATTCGCCAGCGGGCTTCACGGCCTGGCAGGCCGATCTGACCTCCGTGTGCCGTCGCTTCGAGCCGCGGCTCGAAGCGCGGACGGAGGAGCTCGGTGGGGCGCAGATGGATTCGCTCGCGGAGGCGGCGACGGTCCTCGACCAGCTCGCACCGCTCAACGACCGGTACATCGCCGCCATCCTGCGCGTGCCGCCACCCGAGCATCGTCGGGCCGAGGTCCGTCGTCTCTACCGGTTGACGCGCCACCTCTCCGAGGCCGCCGCGACCATGCAGGCGGCCGCGCACTTCAACGACCAACCGTCCTTCGTCGCCGCCAGCGATCGACTGACGTCGGTGTCCGACGAGGCGAACGGCGTGCTCGAGGACCTCGACCTCCAGGCCTGCATCTGATCAGCGCAGGCAGTCCGGCAGCAGCGCCCCGGCTTCGTCGTCGTCGAGCTCGGCGGCCAGCGCCTCCAGCTCGCCGTCGGCCCAGTCGGCGAGAGGCTGCTCGGTGACCTCGTGACGACCGGAGGCGGTGTGCTCCTCGTGGAGGACGACGAGGCGCTCGACGGGGAAGCGCTCGGCGAGGCGGAGTAGGGCGGGCCAGAGGCGTCGGTGGACAAGGGTCACCTTGTCGTTCACCAGCCGGGTGCGGACGACGTCGGGATGGTCGGCCAGCGCGTTGATCTCCTCGAAGATGGCGTGGCTCCCTGGGTGCGACCACCAGCTCCCGCTGATGGGCTCGCCGACGACCAGCTCGGCGACGTTGGGGACGGGCCCGCGGGCCGACTCGAGGAGGACGCCGTGCTCGGCCAGGACCCCGAGCAGCTCGTCGGTCGTCAGCCGGTCGCCTCGTCGTCGGGCTCCTGGACCTGCAGGTGGTCGAGCAGTCCGGTGATCTCGAGGCTGCGGAGAACGACGCCCTGGGCGCCGTCGACGACGATCCGACCGCCGTGGCGCATCGCTTCCTGATCGGCGTCGATCAGCGCCCGGATCCCCGCCGAGCCGAGGAACGTGACCTGGCTGAGGTCGATGACCATGGACCCGTCGGACCGGTTCGGCCGGCGGTGCGGCGCCACGCCGGTAGTGCCGGAGACCGTCGCGGATCTGCGCGCTGAACTCCTCGACGGTTGCGTGATCGACCTCGTCGACGGTGATCACGATGCGGAGGTCTGCACCCAGGGGCTCGAGGCTCATGTCGCATTCCGAGGTCTGACGGCGTGAGCTTCCGGGGTCTGGGGAAGCAGCCGAAACCTAGCAATGGGTGATGCTGTGCGATACCCCCAAGTGGGCGTAGGGTGGACGTGACGCACGGCGCCCGACGGTGGCTGGTCAAGACCACGCTGACCAACGGCGAGCCTTATGTGACGTTGCCTGTCCTTCGGGGCGGTGGCGCTTTCGACGTACGTCGAGAGCCCATCGGAGCCTCGAGGACGTCATGCCGGATGATTCCCAGTTGTTGGATGCGTTGCGACGGTTCGCGCACGACATGTCGGTCGACTACGACCTGACCGACGTCCTGTACCGCCTCACGGACGACGTGACGAGGGTGCTGGGGGTGGCCGGCGCCGGGATCGCGATCGCCGACGAGGACGACAAGCTCCGCTACGCGACGGCGAGCTCCGACGACATCGCTTCGCTGGAGGCGATGCAGGAGGCGTACCAGGCGGGTCCCTGCGTCGAGTCCTTCCGGATGCAGAGCGTCGTGGTGGTCACCGACATCGCCGCGCGGGTCGACTGGCCCGAGTACCGCTCGGAGGCGGAGCGGCTCGGATTCCGGTCCGTGGCCGGACTTCCCCTCCGCATCGGCTCAGAGCGACTCGGCGCGCTGAACCTCTACGACCACGAGGCCCGCGCGTGGGACGGCGAGGAGCTGGCGGCGGCGCGCGTCCTGGCCGACATGGCATCGGGCTTCATGGTCCACCAGCGCCTGGAGCACAGCCGCCGGCTGACCGAGCAGCTCCAGTACGCCCTCGACTCCCGGGTGATCATCGAGCAGGCGAAGGGCATCCTCGCCGCGGAGCGCCGCGTGAGCATCGACGAAGCCTTCGAGCTCCTGCGAAAGCACGCCCGGCGCAACAACACCTCGCTGCGCACGATCGCCGAGGCCGTCGTGGCCGACGGCTTCCGCCCCGACGCCGAGCCGGTCTAGAGCCGCAGGGCGTCGGCCAGCGCGTCGACCTGGCGGTCGAACATCGCCTCGTGGTCGGTCACCACGTTGTTGGTGTGGCCGAACAGCTCGAGCGTGACCAGACCGAAGAGACCGGCCCACGCCTGGAGGAGGGCAACGCCCGCCCCCGGCGGGGCCTCCATGCCCAGGCCGGACGTGATGCGCTCGCCGTCCTCGGCCACGGGGCCGTCGAGCTCCGGCCAGTTCGTCGTCGACCCGGCCAGTGGCGCGGCCAGTGCCGCGTAGACCCGGGTCGCGGGGTCGATCGTGTTCTGCGGTGCGGCATACCCGGGGACGGGGGAGCCGTAGAGGAGGGCGTACTCGTGGGGGTTCGCCTGCGCCCACGCCCGCAGCGCGCGGCACGTCGCCGCCCAGCGCTCTCGTGGCGTGCTCGCACCGGCACCGGCCGCTTCCAGGGCGGCTCCCAGGCGGTCGTAGCCGGCCACGATCAGGAGGGTCAGCAGCTCGTCCCGGCTGTCCACGTAGCGGTAGATGGCCGACGAGGCCATGCCCAGCTCCCGGGCCACGCAGCGCACGGACAGCGCCGCCGCCCCGTCCCGGGCCAGCTGACGCCGGCCCTCGGCCTCGATGTCGGCCATCACCGCCCGTCTCGCCTGCTCCCGTTGTCCGGCCACGGGTGACACCGTAGCAGAAAGTGCGAGCAGTGCTCTTGACAGCGAGCACTGCTCGCGATAATGTGAGCAGTGCTCGCAGAACGAGGAGAGACCGACATGACCGAGTCCACCGATCGCTACGTCGCCCCCAAGGGTGTCGACCACCTGTTCAACCGCCTCGTCGGCTGGCTGGCCCGCCGAGGGATCAGCGTCGCCGGCGCCCGCGTCCTGGCCGTCCGGGGTCGCACCTCGGGGGAGTGGCGCACGACCGTCCTCAACCCCATGGAACTCGACGGCGAGCGGTACCTGATCGCCCCCCGGGGCCGGACCCAGTGGGTCCGCAACCTGCAGGTCGCCGGCGAGGGTGAGCTGCGGGTCGGTCGCCGGGTGGAGACCTTCACCGCCACCGAGGTGGCCGACGCCGACAAGGGCCCGGTCCTGCGGGCCTACCTGGACCGCTGGGGCTGGGAGGTCGGCCGCTTCTTCGAGGACCTCTCGAAGGACAGCGACGACGCCGCCGTGGCCGCTGTCGCCCCCGACTTCCCGGTCTTCCGCCTGACCGCCTGAGCCGGGACGCGCCGATGGCCGGCCCGCGGGGTGCGGACCGGCCACCGGAGGTGGGGGATCAGGGTCATGCGGCCATCGGGACCTCCAGTCTCCTCGTCCTCGTCCTCGCCCTCGGCGGGCTCGGTCACCGGCTGCGACTCGGACGTCTCAGCCGGCTCCGGCGCCCCCTCGAGGTCGAGGTGGGGGAGGATCCGGTCCAGCCAGCGGGGCAGCCACCAGTTGGCGTCGCCGAGCAGGGCCATGGTCGACGGGACCAGCACCATGCGGACGAGGGTGGCGTCCACCAGCACCGCCACGGCCAGACCGAGGCCGAACATCTTGATCGTCACGTCCGTGGAGGTCACGAACGCTGCGAAGACGCTGATCATGATGAGGGCGGCGGAGGTGATCACCCGGGCGGTGCTGCCCAGGCCCTCGACCACGCTCTTGTGGCTGTCACCGGTCTTGAGGAACTCCTCCCGCACTCGGCTGAGGAGGAAGACCTCGTAGTCCATCGAGAGCCCGAAGAGGATGGCGAACATGAGGAGCGGGACGATCGGGTTGATCGGCACCGTGCTCTCCAGGCCCACCAGGCCCTTGCCCCAGCCCCACTGGAACACCGCCACCAGCACGCCGTAGGCGGCACCGATGGACAGCAGGTTCATGACCGCCGCCTTGAGCGGGACCATGATCGCCCGGAAGACGATCATCAGCAGGATGAAGGACAGGGCGACCACCACGGCGATGAACAGCGGCAGGCGCTCGCTGAGCCGGCTGGACAGGTCGTCCAGCAGGGCGGTCTGGCCCGTGACCATGGTCTCGGCCCCCGTGCCCTCGACGGCGGCGGGCAGCGTCTCGCTGCGCAGCGTGCCCACCAGGTCCGAGGTGGCCTCGTCCTGGGGCGTCGTGGACGGGATGACCGCCAGGACGGCGGTGTCACCGGCCTCGCTGACCATCGGCGCTCCGACGGCGGCGACACCCTCCTCGGCCGAGACGGCCTCGTGGATGCCGGTGAGGACGGCGGTGTCGCCGGCCTCGTCCAACTCGACCACGACGTTGATCGTGGCGCTGAAGCCGGGACCGTAGGCCTCGCTGAGGAGCTCGTAGGACTCCCGCTGCGTGGTGCCCTCGGCCGAGTTGCCGTCATCGGCGAAGCCGACTCGCAGGGCCGCCACCGGGGCGGCGCAGGCGACCAGGATCGCCAGGCTGATGAGCAGGTACCGCCAGGGGCGGGCGCCGACGTGGTGGGCCCACTTGCCCGAGATGGTCTCGTGGGCCTCGTCGGTGGCCTTCTTCCGGCCGATCGACCACTTGTCGATCTTGTGGCCGGCCATGCCCAGGAAGGCGGGCAGCAGGGTGACCGCGATCAGCATCGAGACGATGACCACGATCGCCACGCCGAAGCCCATGCTGGTGATGGCGGGGATGCCGGCCACCACGAGGCCGGCGATGGCGATGACCACCGTCGTGCCGGCGAAGAGCACCGACTGACCGGCCGTGGCCGTGGCCGTGCCGGCCGACTCCTCGACCGACATGCCCTCGTGGAGGTGCTGGCGGTGGCGGGTGACGACGAACAGGGCGTAGTCGATGCCGACCCCGAGGCCGATCATCATGGCCAGGGACTCGGTGCTGGTCGACACGTTGGTGAACCCGGCGAGGATGCCCACGCCGGCCATGCCGGTGCCCACACCGAACAGGGCGGTGCCGATGGGCATGCCCATCGCGATGAGCGAGCCGAAGGCGAAGAGGAGCACGACGACCGCGACGGCCAGGCCGATGGCCTCCTTGCTCTCGATCTCCTTGGCCGCGTCGGCGATGCCACCGGAGATCTCGGCCTGGATGCCGGCGTCCCGGGTGGGCTCGATGGCCGCCTCGACCGCCTCCACGTGCTCGGCGGCGAGCGTCTGCTCGTCGTACTGCACGGTGGTGAAGGCCGTGTGGCCGTCCTCGCTCACGGTCGGGCCGGCGGGATCGAACGGATCGGCGACGAGGGTGACGCCCTCGCCGGCCTCCAATCGTTCGAGCGCGGCCTCGATCTCGGCGCTGTTGCCCGGACTGTCGATGGGATCGTCGGCGTCGTGGAACACGACCCGACCGGACGCGCCCGAGAACGTCGGGAACTTCTCGCTCAGGGTGTCGATGCCCTGCTGGGACTCGACCCCGGGCACCTTGAAGTCGTCCACCAGCTCGCCCCCGAAGGACGACGACGCGCCGAAGATGCCGGCCGCCAGCACCAGCCAGAGTGCGAGCGTGCGGAACGGATGACGGGCGCAGCGGGCGCCCAGCTTGTACAGGAATGCAGACATCGGGATTTCCCCCTCCTTGGTCCTGACCGCCGGTTTGGCGGCTGAGGAGGACCTTCAGGGATCCCGCTGCTCTGCGGCTTTCCGATGGCTTTCCAGGACGGACAGCGCCTCGGCCCGGGTGGCTTCGGCCCGCTCGTGGTCGCCGGCGGCATCACGGGCGTCGGCCAGGTCGTGGAGCGCCATCGCCTCGGACGGCCGGGCGCCGGCGGCCCGGAAACGGGCGACCGCCGTCTCCAGCTGCGCGATGCCCTCGTCGACGGCGCCCTGGCGCACGTTCACGGCGCCGGCGGCTTGGAGAGCGAGGGCGCCGACGCCGAGCAGGAACCCGTCCTGGCTGGCCTGCAGGGCCTCGGCGACGAGCTCGGCCGCGGCCTCCTCGTCGCCGAGGTTGAGGTTCGCCCATGCCAGGCGGGCCATGGTCTCCACGTAGAGCGCCGGGATGGTGCCGTCCGGGTCGAGGCGACGGGCGGCTTCGAGGTGCCGGCGCGCCTCCTCCGGCCGCTGGCGGCGCATGGCGACGTCTCCCAGCCGAACCTGGAGGGACACCTGCCCGAGGAGGTCGTCCTCGTCGAGGTCGTCGGTCACCCGGAGGAACGCCTGCTCGGCCTCCTCGAGGTCACCCTTGACCAGGGCCACGATGCCGTAGTGGAAGCCGATGAACCGGAGGAGGTGGCTGAGGTCGGCCTCCTCGCCCAGGGCCACGGCCTCGTCCAAGGCGGCCGTTGCCGGTTGCGGCTGGCCCCGCAGCCCCCGCCAGGCGCCTTCGATGACCAAGGCCGACGCCAGCCGGGCGGGGTCGCCCGAGGCGCGGGCGTACGTGAGGGCGGCGCCGCTGAGCGCGGCAGCGTCGTCGACCTCACCGCAGACGGCGGCCAGGAGGCTGCCGAGCGACTGCACGCGGGCGCGCTGGCCCGGGTCCACCTCGGCGTGGAGGGCCAGGGCGGCGGCGATGTGGGCCCAGCCCGTGCGGACCTGCAGCGTGGTGAACCAGAACCAGGCGAGCTCGGCACAGAGGTCGAACGCGACCTCCGGGTCGTCGGCCAGTGCCCATTCGACGGCGGCCGCCGTGTTCGGGCCCTCTCGCTGCAGCCGCTGGATGTCGTCCCAGCGACCGGCGCCCTCCAGGGTGGCGGGCCCAGCCAGGTCGAGGATCCATGCCGCTCGGCGCCGTTCCGGACCCTCGCGGTCCCGGTGCTCGGCCAACCGATCGGCTGCGTAGTCGGCGAGCGTCTGCAGCAGCCGGACGCGCGTCTCCGCACCGCTGGCGTCGATGATCACCAGGGACTTGTCGGCGAGGCGGGCCAGCACGTCCTCGCACGCCTGCACCCCGAGGTCGCCGTCGGCGCCGATCCGGGCCGCCGCCTCCAGGGGTGCGCCGTCGCGGAGAACTGCGAGCCGGGCGAAGACCGCCCGCTCGTCGTCGTCGAGGAGCTCGTAGCTCCAGTCGATGACCGCGCGCAGGCTGCGCTGGCGGGCCTGGGCGGTTCGGGGGCCGGCGGAGAGGACGTCGAAGCGGTGGTCGAGGCGGTCGAGGAGGTCCTGCAGGCCCAGATGGCGGGCGCGAGCGGCCGCCAGTTCGATGGCGAGCGGCAGGCTGTCGAGCCTGTCGCAGATCGCCCGCACGGCGGACGGGTCGTCGTCCTCAGCCCGCTGCGGGAGGCGGCTGGTGAACAGCTCGACGGCGGCGTCCATGCCGAGGGCGGGGAGGGGGAAGAGGACCTCGCCGGGCACGCCCAGGCCCTCGCGGCTGGTGGCGAGCGTCCGGAGCTCCGGGCAGCGCCCCAGCAGCTCGTCGACCACGGGGGCGAGCGCCTCTACGACCTGCTCGCAGTTGTCGAGCACGAGGAGGGCAGCGGCATCCTCCAGCGCTACGGCCAGCTCGTCGAGGTCGTTCCCGGCGGAGAGCCCGACGGCCCGACGCAGGACGTCGACCACACCCGCGGGGTCGGTCACCGGCGCCAGGTCGATCCACCACACGGCTTCGCCGGCGGTGGTGAGGCGGTGGCCCAGCTCGAGGGCGGTGCGGGTCTTGCCCGCCCCACCGGTGGCCACGACGGTGACCAGGCGGTGCTCGGCGAGCAGCGCCTCGAGGCGGGCCAGCTCCTCGTCCCGGCCCAGGCAGGGGCCGAGGGGCTGACGGAGGTTCCCACGCCGCTTCGGCGGGGTCGGAGCGGGAACGGCGGGAGCGTCCAGGTCAGGGTCCTGGGCCAGGATCCGGCCCTCCAGGACCCGCAGGTCCGGCCCGGGCTCGATGCCCAGCTCGTCGACCAGCGTCTCGTGGGCCTGGCGGAACGCCCGGAGGGCGTCGGCCTGCCGGCCCGAGCGGTAGAGGGCCAGCATCAGCTGCCCCCAGCGCCGCTCCCGGAGCGGCTCGGCCGCCACGAGCGCCTCCAGCTCGGCCACCTGGGCGGCGTGGTTGCCGAGGGCCAGTTCGGCGTCGACCCGGTCTTCGACCGCGGTCAGGTGCAGCTCGTCCCACCGGGCCTTGAGTGGGAGGACGCCGTCCCCCAGGGCGAGGTCGGCCAGGGCTTCGCCCCGCCAGAGGGCCAGCGCCTCGGCGAAGGTGCGGGACGCGGTCGCCGGGTCGCCGGACGCCATCGCGGCACGGGCGTCGGCCACCATCCGCTCGACGCGGAGGGCGTCGACCTGCTCGGGTTCGATCTCCAGCACGTAGCCCGGCGGGCGGGTGACCAGGAGGTCGGGCTCGCCGGCGTCGGCCAGGCGCTTGCGGACCTTGGACACCGCCTGCTGGAGGGCGTTGCCCGCCCGTTGGGGAAGGTCCTCGCCGTAGAGGGCGTCCAGGAGCCGGTCGACGGACACGACCCGCCCCGCATCGAGGGCGAGCAGGACCACGAGGGCGCGGAGGCGTTCGCCGGGGATGGCGACTTCCCCTCCCGCGGCCGTCACCTCGAGGGGGCCCAGAAGCCGCACCTCCATGCCGGGACACTAGGACGAACGCCGGGGACAGCAGCCGGTCAGGCCGGGGACAGGGGCGCCGTCGAAGGTGCCGGCATGCCCATCTTCCGCGCCACCCGCGCCGTCGCCCTGCCCGACCGCCGCCTGCTGTCCTTCGCCCTCTACGGCGACCCGAACGGGGTCCCGGTCGTCGCCCTCCACGGCGGCATCCACGCCCACCCGATCTGGCGCCTGGCCGACGACGCCGCCCGCCGGCGGGGGGTGCGCCTCATCGCCCCGGACCGTCCCGGCTTCGGGACGTCGACCCCCGACCCCACCCGCCGCGTCGTCGACGATGCCACCGACCTCGCCGCCCTGGCCGACGCCCTGGTGCTCGACGACTTCTCGGTGCTCACCGTCGGCGGCGGGGCGGTCTACGGGCTGGCCGCTACCCAGTGCCTGCGCTCCCGGGTGCGCCGCCTCGGCCTGGTCGCCCCCGGCGAACCCGAGCCCGACGCCGGCACCGTTCGACGGCTGGGTGCCGAAGTGCGGGCCGACGCCGGCGCGGCGGGGGAGGCGCTGCTGGCCGACCGCCCCCGGGACCGGCAGGTGCTCGGCGAGGACGCGGGATGGGCGGCCTACGAATCCTCGCTGCGCCTGGCCTTCGCCGACCCCGACGCCACCGTGATCGACGCCCGCCTGCGCGCCCTCGCGTGGCGCGGGAGCCTCCCGTCGATCCCCACGGTGACCCGCGTGTGGGAGGGCTCCGCTTACGGCTGGCTGGCCGACCTCGACCTCGTCCTGCGCTGGCTGGCCTGACCATCGAGCTGTCACAGCCGGGCGGTAGCGTCCCGGGTCCTATGCGACCTGTCGGGCGGAAGACGTGGTTGGCCGGGCTCCTGGCGCTGGCGCTTGCCGGCGGCGTGCTCCCGGCGTGTTCGGACGATTCGGGCGGTGGGGACGACGACGGCGGCCCCTCCGAGCAGTCGGCGGCCGCCACCGAGGACCTCAGCGCCGACGAGCAGGAGATCGTCGATGCCGCCCAGGCGTGGATCGACGACGAGGCCGACCTGGACGACGCGGTCAAGGACCAGCTCCAGTTCACCGACCTGGCGACCACCCCCAACGTCAGCAACGTGACGTTCAGCCAGTTCATCGACGACCACCGCGTCGTCCGCTCGGAGCTGATCGTCAACGTGCTGGCCGACGGCACCGTGCAGGGGGCCAACAACGCCATCATCGACGCCGAGGCGGGCGAGGACGTCGACCCGATCGACGAGGCGGAGGCCGAGGACAACGCGGGCAAGGCGGTCGACGGCACGCCCGAGGAGGTCGGGCCCACCGAGCTGGTCTGGATCCAATCGGGCGCCGGCCTGCAGCTGGCCTACCTGGTGCGGGTGACGGCCAGCGGCCCGGACGGGACCTGGACGGTCGCCGTGGACGCCGAGAACGGCACCGTCATCTCGATCGCCGACTCCATGTCGTCCCGCGTCGTGCGGGGCCGCCACGCCCCGTGGAGCTCCCGGCGGGCCCCGCTGCCCGTGCTGCCCGCCTCACTGCGAGCGCAGGCCGGCGGCGATGCCTGCGACCCGGGGCCGGCGCCGTCGGCCTGCCTCTTCATCCCCGACCCCATCTACGCCAACGGTGGCGAGCCGCCCGACCCCAACGACGCCAACAGCGTCCTGGAGGGCCGCCCGCTGGAGGGCCTGGACAGCGAGGACCGCCTGGTCGGTGAGTTCGTGGACACCGAGGGCGTGGCCACCGACGTCGAGCCGCCGGTCGAGTCCGACGGCACGTGGGCCGGCGGCCGGGCCCGGCCCGGCATCGAACACGCCATGTCGTACTACTGGATCGACCGGTCGCACCGGCTGATCGCCGACCTCGGCTTCCCCGACGTCTGGGGCACCCCGATCCCGGTCGAGGCGGTCGACAGCGAGACCGTCGACAACGCCTTCTGGGACGGCCAGGCCATCCACATGGGCGTGGGCTCGGACGGCATCAACGAGGGCGAGGACGCCAGCGGCATCGTCCACGAGTACGGCCATGCCGTCCTCGACCAGCAGGCCCCGGTCCTGTTCGACTCGCCGGAGGGCGGGGCGTACCACGAGGGCTTCGGCGACCTGCTGGCGCTGCTCGTGAGCCTCGAGGACCGCACCGGCGACATCGGCTGCCTCTTCCCCTGGACCGAGTCCCTGGAGTGCCTCCGTCGCCTCGACAACGACCTCGTCTACCCCGACGACCTCGTCAACGAGGTGCACGCCGACGGGACGATCTACACGGGCGCCATCTGGGACATCCTCGAGGGCCTGCTCGACGCCGAGGGCCTGTCGATCGAGGACTGCCCCGGCACCGACGAGTGCGCAGCGGTGCGGGACCGCGTGCTGGAGACGCTGCTCACCTCGCACGGCTACCTGACTGCGGACACCACCCTGCCCGACGTCGCCGCCGCCTTCGTGTCGGCCAACGATGCGGTCACCGGCGGCGAGGACGCCGAGCTCATCGAGGCGGCGTTCGACGCCCACGGCCTCGCCGGCGGCGGGGGCGGGACCATGACCCCCGACGGCGAGCTGGAGGAGCCCGAGGAGGGCATTCCCTCGGTCGGCTTCGAGATCTCCCACACGTACCGGGGTGACCTCGACGTGACCGTGGGCGTGACCGACGGCGACGGCGAGGAGCTGTGCGACCCGGTCAGCATCCACCGGCCGGACCAAGGCGACGGCGAGGACAACCTGACCGGCCTCTTCGACCTGAGCGGGACGGACTGCGGCGAGCTCATGCCGCCGTCCGAGGACCAGCAGTGGTTCCTCCAGGCGGTCGACACGCTGGCCGAGGACACCGGAGAGATCCTCACGTTCACCGTTTACGACGGCGAGGACCCCTACGACGCCCCTGGCCTGCCGCTGCCCATCACCGACAACGACCCCGCCGGCACCACCGTCGTGGTCGACGGGTCCGGCGAGGACACCGACGACGGCGACCTCCCCGACGACGACGTCGAGGGCCCGTCGTTCGACCTGGAGATCAGCCACTCGTACGTGGGCGACCTCTCGATACGGGCCGGCGCCGCGGATGACGACGGCAACATCGAGTGCTCGGTCGAGGTGCTCTCGCCCGACCCGGGCAACGCCGGTGACGGCGGGCTGTCGGGGACCGTGGACATGGCCGACTGCGAGGACTCGTACCCGCCGTCGGAGCGAGACGCGCTGGTTCGTCGAGGTCATCGACACGGCCGCCGTCGACGAGGGGACCGTGGACAGCCTCACCCTGAACGGCCCGGACGGCGAGTCGATCGAGTTCGAGAACCTGCCGGTCACCATCCCCGACAACGACCCGGACGGGGTCGTGCTCCTGACCGACGGCGATCGGGCCGAGCCCACGTCGTCGCCCGGCGGCCCGGCCGCCCACCTCGACGTCACCATCGACCACCCCTACCGCGGTGACCTGTCGGTCGAGGTCGGGGCCGTCGACGCGAACGACGAGATCGTGTGCCAGGAGGCCGTGGCCACGCCCGACCCCGGCAACAACGAGGTCGGGCTGACCATCGACCAGGACCTCGAGGACTGCGCGGGCGACTTCCCGCCCGAGGAGGGGGTCCGCTTCTACCTGTTCGTGGCCGACACGCTGGAGCGGGACGAGGGCCGCCTGGTCGAGGCCGTCATCACCGGGACCGACGGGGAGCGCTATGTGACCGACACCGGTCCGCATCCCCGACGCCGATCCCGAGGGCGTGACGACCTTCTTCCGGCCCGAGTAGCAGTCAGGACTGCGGGCGCCGGCGGCTCGGTCAGCCGGCGGCGTCGAGGTGCTGGCGGAACTTCTGCCCGACGGCCATGTTCTGGCCCATGCGGGCGATCCAGCCGCTGGAGGCCGCGCTCCACGCGGCGGCATCGTGGCCCTCCGCGGCGGCCACGGCGGCCATGCCGGCCTCGTCGGTCACGCCCTTGGCCCTGGGCGATCTTGGCCAGCCGGGCGTACTCCTCGAGGCTGATGCCCTCGATCGGCTCGAACATCGGGTCGGTCTCGGCCACGGGGGCGTTCGACGGACCACCGAAGCTGGCGGTGTCGATGCCCATGGCCCGCTGCTTGGCGCTGACCTCCTCGGGCGTGTCCGGCTTGCCGATGTTGCTGACGGAGTCCTGCAGCTTCTTGAAGAGTCCCACGGGTGACCTCCGGCTCGGGGTCCGGCGAGCGTAGGTCAGAATGCTGCGGTGGGGCCGACGGCGTTGGTGATCGGGGGAACGGGGCCGACCGGCATCTGGATCGTCAACGGCCTGCTCCAGCGGGGCTGGGACGTGACGATCCTCCACCGGGGCGCCCACGAGCGTGACGAGGTGCCGGCCGAGGTCGAGCACCTCCACCACGACCCCTACGACGCCGAGGACCTCGTCCGCGGGCTGGCGGGGCGGGCCGACGACCTCGTCGTGGCCATGTACGGCCGCCTGCGCCGCATCGCCGAGCTGACGGCCGGGCGGGTCGGCCGCTTCGTCTCCGTGGGCGGGGTGCCCGCCCTGCGGGGGTGGATGAACCCGTGGATCGGCGTGCCGGTGCCGGTCGACGAGACCGCCCCGACCGTGGACGACCCCGCCGAGGACGAGAAGGGCTACCGGGTCGCCCGCACCGAGGAGTCCGTGCTGGCCCACCACCCCACCGCCGCCCACGTGCGCTACCCGTACGCCTACGGGCCGTACCAGCTGGTCCCCCGGGAGTGGTCGATCGTGCGCCGCGTGCTCGACGGTCGCCGGCGGATGGTGGTGGCCGACGACGGCCTGACCCTGCACCACCACGGCTACACGGTGAACCTGGCCCACGCCGTCTTGTCGGCCGTCGACCAGCCCGAGGCCGCGGCCGGAAAGGTGTTCAACGCCGGCGACGACGAGGTGCTGTCGATCCGCCAGGTCGTCGAGGTGGCTGCGGACGCGCTGGGCGTCGAGCTGGAGCTGGTGTCGATGCCGCACGACCTGGCCGTCCCCGCCCGGCCGCTGCTCACCCAACCGCTGCCCACCCACCGGGTGCTGGACACCTCCCTGCTGCGCACGACGCTGGGGTACCGCGACGTGGTCCCGGCCCGGGAGGCGGTGGCCCACACGGCTCGCTGGCTGGCCGAGCACCCGCTCGAGCCCGGTGGGGTCGAGGAGACGGTGCTCACCGACCCCTTCGCCTACGAGGCCGAGGACGCCCTGATGGACGCCTGGCTCGCCGCCCGCGGTGCCGTGCCGGCCGTCGACTTCGAGACCGAGCCCGGCTTCGGCCTCGCCTACAGCGGCCCCGGAGGCCGACCACGAACGAAGGAGACGTTCGAGCCGTGAGGCGAGAACGGATTCGGCGGCCTGGTGGGGTCCCAGGCCGCACAGCGATGAGCCGTCAGGCGAAGAGCCGACAAGCAGAGAGGTGTTCGAACCGTGAGCGACACCACGGCGGGACCGATGGCCGGCATCCGCGTCCTCGACCTCGCCACCGCCGCCACCGGGCCGTACGCGGCGACCATGCTCGGCGACCAGGGGGCCGAGGTCGTCAAGGTCGAGCGCATCGGGATCGGCGACATCGCCCGCTACGTCGGGATCCAGATCGACGGCATCAGCGCCCTCTTCCAGCTCTGCAACCGGGGGAAGCGGTCCATCGCCGTGGACCTCTCCGTCGAGCAGGGTCGGGACGTGGTCCGGGCCCTGGCCGCCCGGTGTGACGTGGTCATCCAGAACTGGCGCCCCGGCGTGGCCGACCGCCTGGGCGTCGGCTACGAGGACCTGCGTCGGGACGACCTGGTCTACGTGTCCATCTCCGGGTTCGGGCACGAGGGCCCGAAGGCCGATCGACCGGCCTACGACACCGTGATCCAGGCCCAGGCCGGGGTGGCCGTCGCCCAGGCCGACCCCGCCACCGGCAAGCCCGCCTTCGTGCGCCAGGTGATCGCCGACAAGGTCACCGCCCTGACGGCGGCGCAGGCCATCAGCGCCGCCCTCCTGGCCCGGGAGCGGGGGCGGGGCGGCCAGCACCTGCGCATCTCCATGCTCGAAGCCGTGGTCGCCTTCCTGTGGGTCGACGCTGCGGGCAACGACGTGCTGCGGGATGGCGACGGCTCGCAGCCAGGAAGCTTCGCCCAGGGCGCCGAGCCGATCGCCTTCGAAGACGGCTGGGGGATGGTCACGCCAACGGCCGACAAGGACTTCTTCGGGATGTGCGCCGCCTTCGGGGTCGACGCCGACGATGAGCGGCTGGCCACCACGACATCGCGCCAGCAGCACGGCAAGCTCACCGCCGAGGTGGTCGGGCGGTGCTGGGCGGCGGCGGCCGACCTGACGGTGGCCGAGGCCTCGGCCCGGTTGGAGTCCGAGGGCGTGCCCTACGGGATCCTGTGCGGCCCCGCCGACCTGGCCGAGGACCCGCAGGCGAAGCACCTCGGTCTGTTCGTGGACTCGACCCACCCGGTCGTCGGCCACGTCCGGGAGCCCCGGCACCCGATCCGGTTCGAGGGCACCCCCGAAGGTCACGGCGGCCCGTCGCCGGCGCTGGGCCAGCACACCGACGAGCTGCTGGTCGAGGCCGGGCTGGGCGACCGTGTGGCCGCCCTCCGCGAGGCCGGGGTGGTGGCCTGATGCGCTTCGGGATCCTGGCACCGATGCCGTCCGAGCTGCGGCCCGTGGTGAAGGCCTTCGGGCTGACCGAGGGCCGTCACGGCACGCTGGACGGCCGGGTCGGCACGGCCGGCGAGCACGAGGTGATCGCCACCACGACCGGCATCGGGACCGCTCTGGCCACCGACGCCGCCACCCGAATGCTCGACCGGGGCGAGGTGGACCACGTCGTGGTGGTCGGGATCGCCGGTGGGATCGGAGCGTCGTCGACCATTCGCTCGCTGGTCGTGCCGGCCTCGGTCGAGGACTGGCCCGAAGGCCGGGCCCTGCGCCCGGCGCCCCTGGGGACGCTCACGCAACAGGGGACCATCGTCACCTCCGACGAGTACGGCTACGACCCCGAGGTCGTGGCCGGGTTCATCGCCCGCGGCGTCGTGGCCGTCGACATGGAGACGGTGGCGGTGGCCAAGGTCTGTGTCGAGCGGGGCGTGCCCTGGTCGGCGGTGCGCGCCATCAGCGACCCCGCCGACGACGAGTCGGTGGACAGCGACGTCATCGGCCTGGTGAAGCCGGACGGGACGCCCGACGTGGGCAAGTCGATCCGGTACCTGCTGCGCCACCCCCTGCGCATCCCCAAGCTGGCCGCCCTCGGCCGGGACGCCACGGCGGCGGCCACCGTGGCGGCGCGGACGGCGGCCGAGGCCTGCGCCGAGCACTCGTCGGGCTAGGGGCTACGAGGGGTCCTGGGTCGAGGGGTGGGCCTCGCGGGCCCGGCGCCGCTCCTCGATGCGTCGGGCCTCACGCTCCAGGACCCAGCCGGTCAGCGCAGAGCCCGTGACGGGACGGGAGTAGAGGTAGCCCTGGGCGAGTGGGCAGCCGAGGTCCCGGAGGAGGTGCGCGACCTCCTCGGTCTCGACCCCCTCGGCGACCACGCTCAGGTTGAGCGACCGGGCCAAGTCGATGATCGACCGCACGATGGAGTGGTCGGTGTCGTCCTCGGCCAGCGCGAACACGAACGACCGGTCGATCTTCAGCTCCTGCACGGGGAGCTCCTTGAGCTTCGACAGCGAGGACCAGCCGGTGCCGAAGTCGTCGACCGCCAGGCGCACCCCGAGCTGGCCGAGGCGGTCGAGGATCTTGGTCAGGCCCCGGGTGTTCTCGGGGAAGGCGGACTCGGTGATCTCCAGGGTGAGTCGGTTGGCGGGGACCTCGGCGGCCTCGAGGGCCCGTCGCACCCAGCTGACCACGTCGGCCTGGCTCAGCACCCGCGGCGACAGGTTCACCGCCACCGACAGGTCGAGGCCCTCGGCCCGCCAGGTCGCGCACTGGCGGAGCGAGGTCTCGAGGACCATCACGGTCAGGTCGCGGATCAGGCCGGTGCCCTCGGCGAGGGGGATGAACTCGTCGGGCGGCAGCAGGCCCCGGGTGGGGTGCTGCCAGCGCACGAGCGCCTCGACGGAATCGACCAGGCCGGTGGCCAGCTCCACCTTGGGCTGGTAGTGCACGACGAGGCCGTGCCGGTCGATTCCTTCGCGGAGCTCCGCAGCCACCTTCACGGTGTTGCGGCGCTCCTCGTCGTCCATGCTGCCGTAGACCGCGAAGCCGCCGCCTTGGCGCTTGGCCCGGTACATGGCCACGTCGGCCCGCTGGAGCATGGCCAAGGGGTCGTCGCCCGGGCCGCACTCGGCGATGCCGATGCTCACCCCGACCTCCAGGCTCACGTCGCCCAGCCGGATCGGCTCGCGGATCAGCTCGCCGAGGTTCTCGGCCACGATCACGGCGTGACGGGGGTCCGTGAGTCGGGTCAGGAGCACGGCGAACTCGTCGCCACCGAGCCGGGCGACCACGTCGTTGGCGCGGGTGACACGGTCGAGTCGGTGGCCGATCTCGACCAGGAGCTGGTCGCCGACGTCATGACCGAGGCCGTCGTTGACGTCCTTGAACCGGTCCAGGTCCATGAGGAGCAGGGCGGCGTGTCCGGCGTCCTCGTCCTCGCACTGCCGGGCCAGGGCGGCGGTCAAGCGGTTGCGGTTGGGCAGGCCGGTGAGCGGGTCCCGGCGCGCCTGGCGGCGGAGCTCGTTCTCGGCCGCCACCTGCTCGGTGACGTCGCGGAGGTTGCACACGATGCCGCCGACCGCGGGCTCGTCGAGGAGGTTGGTGGCGATGGCCTCGACGTGGGCCCAGGTCCCGTCGAAGCGCAGGATCCGGAAGCGGGCCCGTTCCTGGTCGCCGGGGCCGTCCATGACCCACGCGAACCGGTCGAGCACCCGGACGAGGTCCTCGGGATGGATCAGCTCGGCGATGTGACGACCCTCGGTCTCGCCCTCGCCGTAGCCGAGCAGCAGCCGAGTCGTCGGCACCTCCTCGGCCAGGTGACCGTCACGGTCGAGGACGAGCGTCATGTCCGACGAGTGCCGCACGAGTGCCCGCCACTTGCGCTCGCTGGCCTCGGTCAGCTCCTGCTCGGCGAGCCGCTCGCTGATGTCCCAGACGAAGGAGTGGATCCGGAAGGCGTCGCCGGAGCCCGTGTGCCAGGCGGCGATGGCGATGGGCACCTCCGTGCCGTCGGGACGGAGGTAGCGCACGTCGGTGCCCTCCTCCCAGACGTCGGGATCCCCGGTCTCGACGAAGCGGGCGATGCGGTCCTTGGAGACCTGTCGGTTCTCGGCGGGGACGATGTCGCTGATCAGGCGGCCGCGCATCTGGTCGATGGTCCAGCCGAAGACCTCCTCGCACGGGCCGTTCCAGACCAGGACCCGGCCGTCGCGGTCGAGCTCCACATAGGGGTCGCGAGCCTCGTCGATGACGCGGTGGGTGCGCTCCTGTTCCTCCTCGAGGGCGGCCACCTGCTCGCCGAGGACCTGGGTCAGGGTGGCGTTGTGGCGGCTGGCCGCCAGGTGCCGTGCGGCGTTGAGGGCCCCCACCGCCAGGACCAGGACGACCGTCGCCGCCGAGATCTCGCCGTCTGCCCACTGCTGGCCGACCAGCAGGGCTCCGACCGCGAGCACCGGCAGATGGGTGACCACCTCGGCGACCCACTGCGCCCGCAGCAGGTCGACGTTGGCGGCCGCCGGCGCCGGACGGGCGGCGAGGGCCATGGCCAGGAAACCGGTGAACCAGGCCCACGCGATGAGGCTGCCGCTGGCATAGGCCCCCGTCGCCGTCGTGTAGGCGAAGGCCACGTCGGCGGCGGCGAACAGGATCAGCCCGCCGAGCAGGAGGGCGAGGGAGCGGTTCCGCTCGCGGGTCACCACGATCATCGACAGGATCAGCGCCACCACGACGATGTCGCCCATCGGGTAGGCGAGCGAGAGCGCCCGTTGCCCCAAGCCGTCGGTGGACTCGGCCACGGGGCTCAGGACGACGATCCACCCGGTGCCGGCGACGCTCACCGTGATGAGGGCGACGTCCAGCACGCGCTTCCACGTCCCGATGCTGGCGAAGGACGGGCCCAGGTAGGCCACGCCGACGACGACCAGGGGCACGAAGCCGAGGTAGCCCACGTCGGCGGGGGAGGGGAACGGCGCCTCCTGGTCGAGCACCAGCTCGTACCAGGCCCACACGGCGTTGCCGGCCGACCACGAGAGGCAGGCCAGGCCGACGAAGAACCAGCCCCGTCGGGTGCGGCGCAGCGGGGCCCGGTGGGAGGCGACCAGGCAGGCGATGGCGGCGACGGCCGCGGCGGCGGTCGTGCCGATGTCGTCGACGACGACGGCCAGGTGCTCACCCGACGCCAGGACGGCGATCAGCCCGAAGAGGATCGACGCCACAACCGCGCCGAACCACGCGATCGCCCGACGAGGTCCCACGATGGACCCATCGGCCGTTTCATCCCCGGATTCAGTGCCTGGACAGGGATCTCCCGGGGTGACCGGGCTCCCCCGTCAGGCGGGTGCGGTGGCCCGCAGCGGGGTGCCGGCGAGCAGCGACGCCGCCCGGTGGGCGAGGGCGACGATGCGTGAGCGTCGGGTTGTAGCCCGCCGACGGTCACGAACACCGACGAGTCGGCGCACAGCAGGTTCTCGACGTCGTGGAAACGGCCCTCGGGGCCGACCACGCTGGTGGCCGGGTCGTCGCCCATCCGGCAGGTGCCCATGACGTGCTTGGAGGCGGGGGCCAGCCCGAGCGGGTGCTCGCCGTGCGGCGTCGACCTCGCCGATCGGCGGCGACGTGCTGGAGAAGGACCAGTCGGCGCCGGCGTCGAGCATGCACCGCCTCGAGGATCGGGCGCCCAGTGCGCGGAGGCCACCAGCTCGTGGCGGTGCGGGGCGTAGGTGACCCGCCCGGCCGGGAAGCCCCAGGCGTCGACGCACCGTCGGGTCGAGGTCGACCCGGTTGGTCGGCCTGGGGCAGGTCCTCGCCCTGCATGGTGAAGACCCACAGCCGGTCCCGCAGCGCCGAGTCCCGCATCGACCGGTTGTGCTGCGGCCCCGGCGGGTAGTTGAGCGCCTCCTGGATCGGGCAGGGTCGACGAGCCGTGCTCGACGGTCCCGCCCCGGATCCACGGCAGCCCGGCGTCCCGGGCGGCGGCGTCCTCGTCCGGGCCGGGGACGATGGGGTCGTCCAGCAGGTGGGTCACCGCCCGGCCCCGCTCGCCGTGGAGGGAGAACGGGAAGCCCCCGACCGTGAAGGTCTGGAAGTGGTACGTGAGGTGGCGCCCGACCAGGTCCGACGAGTTGCCGACGCCGTTGCGCAGCAGCAGGCGGGGCGTCTCGAAGGCGCCGGCGGCCAGGACCACGTGGGCGGCCCGCACCTCGTGGACCGCCCGGTCGGCGTCGAGGTAGCGGACGCCGGTGGTGCGCCGCCCTGGCCGGTCGAGGAGCACCTCGGTGACGTACGCCTCCGGGACGGAGCTCGGCACCGACCGGTGCGCAGGGCCCGGCGCAGCGACGACACCGGGTCGCCCTTGGCGTGGATCGGGCAGCCGAACAGCCGCAGAAGCCGCAGTTGTTGCAGGCCGGCCGGCCGTCGTAGGGGACCGAGTTGGCGCCGGTCGGCGCCCGGTAGGGGTGCAGGCCCCGCCGCTCGGCGGCCGCCGCCGACAGCACGGCGCCGAACATGTCCGGCCCGGGCGGCATCGGGTACGGGCCGGAGCGCCACGCGGCGAACGGGTTGGCCTCGGCGTCGCCGGCCATGCCGATCAGGCGCTCGGCCTCGGCGTAGTAGGGCTCGAGGTCGGCGTACGTCGAGCGGCCAGTCGGCCAGCGTCGGCGCCGTCGACCGGGCCCCGGGCGCTCGAGCAGGTGGAAGTCCTCCTCCCGGAAGCGGGGCAGCTTGCCGTCGGCGTGGGTGCCGCCGCCGCCGACCGTCGACGGGAGGTTGTTCACGTCGCCGGTGAACAGGCGGTCGCCGTCGGCGTCGCTGCGGCGGAACGTGCGGGGCTCGACCAGCGGGTCGGGCCCGAGGAAGTGGCGCTGGGCGAACTTGATCTCGTCGTTGGAGAACTCGCCCTTCAGGCCGTACGGCGGCTCGAGGTCGAGGAGGTGGTTGCGGCCCTTCTCCAGGACGATGACCGACCACCCGGCGGCGGTGAGGACGTCGGCGACGGTCGAGCCGCCGGGACCGCTGCCGACGACGACGGCGTCGGCGTCGAGGTCAGCCACCGGCTGGTCACCTCGTCGTCGGTCCAGCCCCGGGGCTGCACGTCGCCGGGGAAGCCGATCGACCGCCAGCCCGACGCCGTCCCGGTTGCCGCCGTAGACGGGGTCGCCGTACGTCCCCTCGCAGGCGTGCTCGTAGAGCAGGCGCTGGAAGGCGGGGTCGGCGGCCAGCCGGCGCGTCCTGCTCCTCGGCCGTCGACCGTCGGCGAAGTCGTCGCCCAGCGCGGCGAGACCGGTCGGCGTAGCGCTCCTGCAGGCCGACCACCGGGCCGTTGAACTCGCGCTCGGGCCGGCCCTGGCTGCCCTCGATGCGGGTGCGCCACGCCAGCTCCTCGACGCGCGCCGAGCGGGAGGAACGGCTCGAAGCCGGCGTCGCCCCCGTGGCGGCCGCGAGAACGGCCCGCCGGCCCAGATCCGGGGCGGGTCGACCAGGAACGCGCCGAGCAGGCCGTCGATGTAGTCGGCGGCGCCCGCGGCCCGGGCCCCGGGCGCGCCCTCGTCGTCCGGCGGGATCAGCCGGTCGACCGCCGCCTCCACGACGGCGTACTGCGCTTGGGTGAGCCAGAGCGGAATGGCGCGACACTAGGGACATGGGCGAGACCGTCGTGACCGTGGAGCGCGAGATCAAGGCCCCGCCGGAGGAGGTGTGGGCGATGGTCAGCGACATCACCCGCATGGGCGAGTGGTCGCCGGAGAACGCCGGTGGGCGTTGGGCCAAGGGAGCGACCGGGCCTGCCGTCGGCGCCCGGTTCCGGGGGAAGAACCAGAACGGCTGGCGGCGCTGGTCGACCACCGCCGTCGTCGCCGAGTGCGAGCCGGGGCGGGTCTTCGCCTTCGACATCACCGTCGGCCCCTGGACGGTCGCCCGCTGGACCTACCGCTTCGAGCCGACCGCCGACGGCTGCCGGGTGACCGAGCAGTGGGATGACCAGCGCAAGCCGTTCATGCACACGTTGGGCGGGGTGGCGAGCGGCGTCCACGATCGGGAGACCCACAACCGCCAGAGCATGGAGCAGACGCTCGACGCGCTGGCCAGCGCGGCGGAGGCCGCCTGACGTGCTGCTCCAGCCCCGCTACGGGCACCCGCCCGTCATCGTCGTCGACGCCCGCGTTCCCGGTGACGAGCACCCGGTCATGCGGCAGCGTCGCCGTCTCGAGGCTCTGCTGGGCGAGCTCGACGAGGCGGGCTGGCAGCACCCGACCCGCTGCGCGGGCTGGTCCGTCCAGGACGTCATCACCCACCTGGTCAGCACGAACGGGTTCTGGTCGCTGTCCATGCGGGCCGGCCTGGCGGGCGAGCCCACCCGCTTCCTCGGCACCTTCGATCCCGTGGCGACGCCCGCCCTGCTCGTGGACATGGCGGAGGGGACCCCACCGGCCGAGACCCTCGAGCAGTTCGTGGCCGGCAATGACGACCTCGCCTCGCTCATCGAGACCTTCGGGTTCGACGAGTGGAACACCATCGCCGAAGCGCCACCGGGCCACCTGCCCATCGGGCTCGTGGCCGATCACGCCCTGTGGGACGGGTGGGTCCACGAACGCGACATCGCCCTCCCCCTTGGCCGCCCGGTGGTCGTCGACCCCGACGAGGTGCTGACCTCGCTGCGCTACGCCGCCTGTCTGGGCCGCGGCTTCGACGCCTCGACCGGTACCCGCGAGGCGCCTCCCGTGGTGGTGGAGGTGCGTGATCCCGACGCCGTGGTCGTGGTGACCCTCGAGGAGGGCGTGGTGCGGGTCGGCGACGGCCCGGCGCCCGAGGGTGCGCTGCGAGGCGAGGGCGACGCCGTCGAGGTCCTGGAGATGCTCAGCGTGCGCGACCCCGGCTTGCCCATGCCCGAGGCGGTGGCGGCCCTGACCGCCGGCCTGGCAACCGTGTTCGACCAGCCGTCGCCCGTCTGACCGAACCGAGCCCGAGGACTGTGCGTACCGAAACGGTGCGCTGAGTCCTCGACCTCGGTGCTCAGGTCAGCGCGAGGAGCTCGCGGGCCACGTCGTCGGGGGCTTCCAGCGGGAGCTGGTGGCCGGCGTCGGGGAGGGTGACCAGCTCGGCGCCGGGGATGGTCTGGGCCAGCTCGGCGGCCAGCGCCGGCGGGGTCAGCTGGTCGCGGCTGCCGACCATGACGGTGGTGGGCACGCCGATGGCGGCGATGCCCTCCCGCAGGTCCATGGCCTGCATGGCGCTCAGGAAGCCGGCCCGGGCCTCGGGTGGGCAGGCCACGAACAGGTCCCGGGTGACGATCAGGTGGCTCGTGGCGGACGCCGTGCGGCCCACGGTGCCCCGGACCAGGGCGTGGCCGGCCCGACTGCTGCATGGCCCGCTCGAGGCGAGGGCTGGCGACGACCCGCAGGCCGATGGCGTCGGCCCGGCCGCCGCGGCCGAGGCCGGAGGCCGCCGTCGCCACCAGGACGATGCCCCGCACCCGCTCGTCGACCACCTCCGGGTGGTGCGCTCACCAGGGACTGGATGGTCATCCCGCCCATCGAGTGGCCGCCCAGCACGGCGTCCCGGGCGTCGACCGCCTCCAGGACCGCCTTCAGGTCGGCGCCGAGGCGGTGGATGGTGAAGCCGTCGGTGCCGCTGCTCGACTCGCCGTGGCCGCGCTGGTCGTAGAGCACGACCTGACGGTCGGCCTCCAGCAGGCGGTGGGCCACGGGAGCCCACATCCGGCGGCTGCCGGTCCAGCAGTGGGGGAGAACGACGAGCGGGCCGTCCCCGGACACCGAGCCCGACCAGTTCGGCGCCGTCGTCGGTGGTGACCGTGATCGGCTTGCCGTCGGGGAGGTCCAGGTCGCCGGGGCGGATGGGGTCCTCGGCCGCGGGCCACCGGCGACGCTCGGCGGCGACGGCGCCCGACGACGGCCGCGGCGCCGAGCGGCGAGGACGACGGTGCGGGCCCTCATCGTGGCCCCAGGCGGCCGAGCGCCTGCTGGACCCGCAGCGGCACGAAGCGGTGCATCCACCAGCCGAGCCAGGCCTCGACCCCGACCGGGACGACCGGCCGGTTGCGCTCGACGGCCTTGACGATCGCCGTCGGCCACCTGCCTCGGGCTTGTGGCCCCGGCGGAAGAGCCGGGTCGGTGCGGCGACGGACCTTCGGATCGTCCTGGTCGCCGAGGAAGCGGGTGGTGTCGATGATCGGCGTGTTGATCACCCCGGGGCAGATGGCGCGTCACGCCGACGCCCTGGTCGGCCCAGTCGGCCCGCAGGCAGCGGGACAGGGCGAGCACGGCGGCCTTCGTCGTGACGTACGCCGGCTCGGTGGCCGTCGGCGTGTAGCCGAGGCCGGAGGACAGGTTCACGACGTGGCCCCGGCCGGCGGCCAGCATCGCCGGCCCGAAGGCGGCGCAGCCGTTGCACCACGCCGTCGAGGTTGACGCCGCGGATCCAGGTCCAGTCGGCGCTCGTTCATCGCCGGTGAAGCGGCCGGTCATGCCGACACCGGCGTTGTTGACCAGCACGTCGACGGCCTGCCGACCTCGTCGGCCAGGGCCGCCATCGCGGTCCGATCGGCGACGTCGACGGCGTACGCCTGGGCCCGGGCGGCGCCCCGCTCCTCGCACTCGGCCGCCGTCTTCTCGGCGGCGGCGAGGTCGAGGTCGGCGCAGAGCACGATGGCGCCCCGCTCGGCGAAGGCCTGGGCGGTGGCGGCGCCGATGCCGCTGCCGGCGCCGGTGACGAGGCGACGCGTGCGACTCGATCGCCTCAGGCCACCTCGTAGGTCTCGATGTCGAAGCGCTTCGTGCGCTGTCACGAACCGGAACGTCTGGTCGGGCCAGAGCGTCGGTGTTGCGGCCGTCCTCGTCCAGGTACCAGCTGGCGCAGCCGCCGGAGTTCCAGACGGTGCCCGCCGCCTTGCGTCTGGATCTCCGTCGTCCAGGCCGACAGGGCGTCGGGGCCGCAGGTCGACCCGGGTCAGACCGCGGCGCCGCAGCTGGCGGAGGGCGTCGACCACGTAGGCCAACTGGGCCTCGATCATGACCACCAGCGACGTGTGGCCGATACCGGTGTTCGGCCCGGCCAGCAGGAACAGGTTGGGGAAGCCGGGCACCGTCGTGCCGAGGTAGGCCTGCAGCCCCGGTCTCCTGCCAGCGCTCGGCCAGGCTGGCACCGTCGACGCCGTGGACCCGCTCGGCCACCGGGTTGTCGGTCACGTGGAAGCCGGTGCCGAAGATGATCGTGTCGACGGGTGCTCGACCCCGTCGGCCGTGACCACGCCGGTCGGGGTGACCGCGACGACCTTCTCGGTGACGAGGTCGACGTTGGGCCGCTGCAGCGTCGGGATACCAGTCGTCGGACAGCAGGAGCCGCTTGCAGCCGGGCCGGTAGTCGGGGGTCACGGCCCGCCGCAGCTCGGGGTCCCGCACCTGGCGGGCCAGCTGCTTGCGGGCCAGCTGCTCGGCCCCCTCGAGCGCCTTGCCGTTGCGGAGCAGGCCCCGGCCGAACAGCTCGCGGCTCCAGTAGACGAGGCCCCGCACGAACTGCTGCAGGGCCGGGAACCGCCGGTACAGCGCCCGCTCGACGTCGGTGATTCGGCGGTTGCTGTGGGGCAGCACCCACGGGGCGGTGCGCTGGAAGACCGTCAGGTGCTCGACGACCGGCTGGATCTCGGGCACGAACTGGATGGCGGACGCCCCGGTGCCGATGACCGCCACCCGCTCGCCGGCGAGGTCGTGGTCGGCCCGCCAGGCCGCCGAGTGGAACATCGTCCCGGTGAACGACTCGATGCCCGGGCAGGTCGGGCAGCTTGGGCTCGGCCAGCGGCCCGTTGCCCAGCACGAGCACGTCGGCGGTCAGCGGGCCCGGCCGCGGTGTCCAGCACCCAGCGGCCGGCGTCGTCGTCCCAGCGGGCGTCGCGCACCTCGTGGCCGAAGCGGATGCGGTCGAGCACGCCGTGCTCCTCGGCCGTGCGCCGCAGGTACGCCTTGATCTCGGGCTGCGGGGAGTAGGTCTCGGACCACTCGGGGTTGGGGGCGAACGAGAACGAGTAGAGGTGGGACGGGACGTCGCAGCGGCAGCCGGGGTAGCGTGTTGTCCCGCCAGGTGCCGCCGACGTCGGCGGCCCGCTCGAGCACGACGTGCTCGATGCCGTCCCGGGCCAGCACGATCGAGGCGCCGAGGCCGGCGAAGCCGGTGCCGACGACGGCGACGTGGTGGTGGCTGGCGGTCATGCAGTGTCCTCCTGGGTCGGCCGCGACCGGCGGCATCCAACAGGGCCCGCTGGGCCCGCTCCATCTCGTGGGCGAAGACGAGGTCGACGGTGCGCCGGGCCACCGGCTGCAGGGCGTCGATCAGCTCGGTCAGGGCGGCCGGGCCCTCGCCGGCCAGGTGACCGAGGCTGACCCGGTCGGTGAACTCGGCCACCAGGTCGGTGGCCAGGGCCCGCAGCCGGTGCTCGAGCAGCTCGCGCAGGGCGGCGGCGGTCCCGAGGTCGATGCCGAGGGCCGCCAGCTCGAGGGCGACGTCGAGCAGGCCGGGGCTGGGGACCAGGTAGACGACCGGGCTGGTGTCGGCCCGGCGCTCGACGAGCCCGCCGCCGACGAGGGCCTCGACGGCCACCTCGCCGACCCGCGCCTGGAGCTCGGCCTCGCCGAGGAGGACGGGTTCGTCCTCGCTCCAGGGCCGGACCAGGCTCTGGCCGAGGCCCAGCCAGCCGGCCACGTCGTCGTCGCTCCCCTCGCCGGTCAGCAGCTCGGCGATGGCCGAGAGCCGCAGGCCGCGGTCCTGCAGGGCGCTGATCGCTTCGAGGCGCTCGACGTGCTCGGCCCCGTAGCGGGCCTCCCGGCCGTGGCGCTCGGGCGCCGGCAGCAGGCCCTCGGACTGGTACCAGCGGATGGTCCGCACCGAGGCGCCACTGCGGGCGGCCAGCTCGTCGACGGTCAACTCCACAGCGTCAACTGTAATGATTGCAGTGCTGACTGTCAGCATGACATCGGTCACGCGACCGTCGGGTCACTCCGAATGCAGCACGTTCCCTGCCGGCGTCCGGCCGTGCCATCGGGCGGCGAGTGTGCCCACGATGCAGGCCAGGAGCAGCACGACGGCCACCGCCGCCACGATCTCGAGCGTGGGCGAGGTCGGATCGGGCACCACACCCAGGCCTTCGGCGTACGCGCGCCACGACGCCCGGCCGATGACGATCCCCAAGGGCACGGCGATCACGAGGGCGGCGGCCACGAAGCTCATCGCCGCCCAACGCGCCGTGCTGCGCAGCCGGCGCGGCGTCAGGCCCAGGGCCCGGACGACGGCGAGGTCATGCCGGTTGCGGTTCACCGAGATCGTCACGCCGTAAGCGATGACCCCGGAGGCCATCACCGCCATCAGCCCGGCCAGGAGGTCCGGCGCCGCTTCGGTGCTGGTCGGGTCGGTCGACACGATGTTGTCGAGGAAGTCGGCCGAGTCGACCGGATCAGGGTCGTACAGGACGTCCTCAGTGGCCAGCCGTTCGACGATGTCGGCGTCGGTCACCCCGGGATTGCGGTCGATCAGGAGGAAGTCGGCGGCCGTGACCGGACCCAGGAAGCCATCCTCCTCCGCGTTGGGGAAGCCCGCCGCCTGCGCCAGGTAGCCCTCGCGCGTCATCGCCACCCCGGTCTCGAACCGCCCGTCGCCGATGGGCACCAAGCCCGTGCCGACGACCTCGACGGCGAACGGGGGGCTGCTCCCGGCTTCCGGTCCGTAGAACTCGGTCAGGTCGAATGACGCCTCGAGCTCGTCGCCGGGCGACACATCGAGCTGGTCGGCGAACCTGGGGTTCACGAGGATCTCGTCGGCGCTGGTCGGAGCCCGCCCGTCGATGACCGTGGGCTCGACCGAGTCAGGACCCGTGCTGAAGGCCATCACCTTCCCCCCGAGGTGGTCCTCACCGAGGCTCAGGGTCGGTGTGAAGAACAGGGCGTTGCCGGCGGCATCGACCTCGGGCCACGCCGCGGCGCGCTCGGTCAGGCCGACACCGTCCTCCGTCTCGTTCACGAAGGCGATGTCGTCCCACGGGACCCCTCGCCAGGCAGGCGTCTCCCGGAGGTGTTGCGCGCCGCTCGTGTAGACGAGCACCCCGATCACCCCGGCCACGCCGATGGCCAAGGCGATCACGGACGAGCGGACGGGCGCCTCGCCGGGCCCGGGCTCCAGCCCGATCCTCAGACCGAGCACGGCTCGGGTCGGCAGGCCGAGGCGGGCCGCGGTCGAGGCCAGTGGGGTCCGTCGTTGGCCGGACCGGGCCGAGTGCAGGCGGACGGCGAGCAGAGCCAGGGTCCCGGTCACCAGCACGGCGAGGGACACCCAGCCGAGGACGAAGACGGGTACGTCGAGCTCGACGCCGGGCCCCGGCTCGATCGTCCGGGCGTCGCCGATCGGCGTCTGGGTCGAGGCCGCGAGCACCACACCCAACGCGACGACGCCGGCGATCGCGCTGATCGCGACCCCGTGGGCCGCGCTACGGAGGACACGGTCCGCGCGCGACCACCCGAGAGCCCCGAGCGTGGTGTCGACCGATGCCGTCGTCCAGCGATGGCGGGCCAGGGTCGGGCCGAGCACGAACGCGGCGGCGATCGTCCCCAGGCCGGCGACCAGCCACAGGGCGTTGGCGTCCGACCTCAGGCCGGCCTCGATGTCGTCACCGCTCAGGTCGGTGGCCCGGTCGAACTCGAGCTGGAAGCCCGGCGGCGCCGCTTGCTCGCTGAGATCGTCGAACGTGGTCCCGGGCTCGAGACGGACGCCCACGAAGCCCTGGGCCTGTGCGGCCTCGATCCCGGCGAGGCCCGGCGAGAGGTGGATGCCCTGGACGTAGAAGCCCGACTTGGGTGGCACCTCGACGCCGCTGAGGCCGATGCCGACGACCCGGAACCAGGTGCGTTCGCCCCACGTCGAGCGGTGCTCGCACGAGACGTCGACGCCGAGGTGCGTGAAGACCATGTCGCCGACCTCGACGCCGTGTTGCGCGGCCGCCTCCGGGGCGAGCACCGCCTCGTCGGTGCGGGAGGGGTCGACGTCGCGACCTTCGAGGATCCGCAGCCGGAAGAGGTCGCGCCCGACCCGGTCCTCGAGGGGGATGATCGCGCTCACCTCGCCCGTTCCGGTGTTGCAGGGGTCGCCCTGGGTCTCCCAGATCCCGTCCTCGTCGCCGACGGGGGCCAGAACCGAGGCCGCGGCCGCGGCGTCGGCCACCCCCGGCCAGCGGCGGACCTCCTCGGCGTAGTCGACGGCCGAGGGACACGTCGGGGCGTCCTCCGGGCAGGTCGGGACGATGGCCCCGTCGATGGCCGCGGTCTCATCGATCAGGTCCTGGTAGGCCGAGGCGGTGCGCCGGGCCCCGGCCGCCGCGGCGACGATGGTCCCGGCGGCCAGTCCCACGAGCAGTCCGAGGACCACCCACGAACGCCACGAGCGCCTCGCGTCGGCGCGGACGCAGTAGGTCACGGCCGAGCGGTGGGCGCTCACGTCCCCGTTGTCCTCCCCGGGCGGCCTCCCCGCAAGGGGGTGGCCTCACCCCCTGTTGGGGGGACTCCACCCCTGTGGCACCGAGACTACGTTGACCTCGGCCGCGACCCCGGGGGGACTGTGCGATGAAGGTGGCACTGACCGTCAACGACTTCCTCGAGCGGGCCGAGCTGGTCTACGGCGACCGGGTCGGCATCGTGGACGAGCCGGACCAGCCGGCGCCGTCCTGGGGCGCTCTCACCTACCGGGAGGTGGCGGAGCGGGCCCGCGCCCAGGCCGCGTCCCTCGACGCCCTCGGCATCGGCGTGGGCGAGCGGGTGGCGATCGTCTCCCACAACTCGGCCCGGCTGTTCACCTCCTTCTACGGGGTGAGCGGCTCGGGGAGGATCCTGGTCCCGATCAACTTCCGCCTGAACGCGACGGAGATCGAGTACATCGTGGGCCACTGCGGGGCCTCGGTCCTCGTCGTCGACCCCGAGCTGGACGACGCCCTGGCCGGTGTCACCGCGCCCCACCGCTTCGTGATCGGCGAGGACGCCGACGAGGCCCTCTTCGGCTCGACCGAAGAGCCTCGGGCGTGGACACCGGACGAGGACGCCACCGCCACGATCAACTACACGAGCGGCACCACGGCCCGGCCCAAGGGCGTGCAGCTCACCCACCGGAACATCTGGCTCAACGCGACCACCTTCGGCTGGCAGGCGGGGGTGTCCGACCGCGACGTGTACCTGCACACCCTGCCGATGTTCCACTGCAACGGCTGGGGCATGCCCTACGCGCACACGGGCATGGGCGGGACCCAGGTCGTGATCCGCAAGGTCGACGGCGCCGAGATCCTGCGGCGCATCGACGAGCACGGGGTCACCCAGCTCAACGGGGCGCCCGCCGTCGTGGCCGCCATCCTCGACGCCGCCGCCGAGTGGGACGGGCCGATCCCCGGGGCGGGCCGCACCCGCATCGTGGTGGCCGGGGCGCCGCCTCCGACCCGGACGATCGAACGGGTGGAGAGCGAGCTGGGCTGGGAGTTCATCCAGATCTACGGGCTGACCGAGACCACACCGCTGCTGACCATGAACCGGAGCCGGGTCGAGTACGACGAGCTCACCGCTGGGGAGCGGGCCGAGCGGCTGGGCCGAGCCGGGGCGCCGGTGCTGGGCATCAGCATGCAGGTCGACGGCCAGGGTGAGCTGCTGGCCCGGGGCAACCACGTCATGGACGGCTACTGGGAGCAGCCCGACGCCACCGCCGACGCCATCGTCGACGGCTGGTTCCACACCGGCGACGGCGGGACCATCGACGACGACAACTACGTGGCCATCTCCGACCGCAAGAAGGACGTGATCATCTCCGGTGGCGAGAACGTGTCCTCCATCGAGGTCGAGGACGCCCTCTTCTCCCACCCGGCCGTGGCCGAGGTCGCGGTGATCGGCGTGCCCGACGAGAAGTGGGGCGAGACGGTGAAGGCACTGGTGGTGCTCGCGGGCGGGGCCGACGCCAGCGAGGCCGACCTCATGGCCCACTGCCGGGACCGCCTGGCCCACTACAAGTGCCCGACCTCGGTCGAGTTCCGGGACGAGCTGGCCCGAACCGCCACGGGCAAGCTCCAGAAGTTCAAGCTGCGGGCGCCCTACTGGGAGGGCCAGGAGCGGCAGGTCAGTTGAGCCCACCGTTCGTCCTCGTCCACGGGGCGTGGCACGCCGGCGCCTGCTGGCGACCACTGGTCGAGGAGCTCGAGGCGCGCGGCGAGCGAGCGGTCACCGTCGACCTCCCGTGCGAGGACCCGGACGCCACCCTGGACGACTACGCCCTAGCCGTGGTCGACGGGGCGGCCGGGTTCGACGAGCCCGTGCTCGTCGTCGGGCATTCGCTGGGCGGGCTGACCGTCCCCCTGATCCCGTCCCGCCGACCGGTGGCGGGGCTCGTCTTCGTCGCCGCCCTCCTCCCGGAGCCCGGTCAGGTGGCCGCCAGCGCGCTCCCGCCCGAGGGGTTCAGCGCGGGCTTCGACGAGCTCCTCGCGGTCGCCCAAGGCGACTCGGGCTGGACCCGAGAGGCCGCGATCGCCGCGTTCTACCACGACGTCCCCGAGCCCCTGGTGACCGAGGCCGTCGGTGCGCTGCGCACTCAGGAGTGGCTGCCCACCACCCAGGTCTGGCCGCTCGCCGCCTACCCCGACGTGCCCACGAGCTACGTGGCCTGCGATGACGACCGTTGCATCGACCCCGACTTCCAGGTCCGGAGCGCCAAGGTCCGGCTCGGGGTCGAGGCCGAAGTGCTGCCCGGCTCCCACTCGCCGATGCTGGCCCGCCCCAGGGAGCTGGCGGACCTGCTGGTCCGCTACGCGGGCGAGAGCTCGCCGGTCGCCACGTCGTAGACGAAGCCGCCGACCACGAGGTCGTCGGGCAGCAGGGGCGAGGTGCGCAGGCGCTCGAGGTCCTCCTGCAGGGCGGCGGCCTGGTCGGGCACCGCCAGCGGGTCCCAGTCGCCGATCTCGCCCGGGGCGACGGCGGCGACGCTCTCCCGCAGGGCCTCGTGGGAGAGCTTGGCCATGGCGCAGTCGGTGTGGGGGATGACCGCCACCCGTTCGACCCCGAGGTTGGCCACGACGATGGCCACCGAGCGGATCACGTCGTCGGTCACCCGGGCGCCGGCGTTGCGGAGGATCTTGGCGTCACCGGGGGCCAGGCCGAGGCCCCGGAGCGGATCGATGCGGGTGTCCATGCACGTGACCACCGCCAGGCCCTTCGCCGGGCGGCCGGTCAGGCCGGTGAGGTCGAGCTCGCCGAGGGCCGCCCGGTTGGCGTCGAGGAGGTCGTCGAAGGCGCCGCTCACGCCCGGGAAGCTAGGAGGTGCTGACCAGGAACTGACGGCTCGGGGCGTCGCAGGTGCCGGTGACCACGCCGCGCTCGTCGTAGGTACGAGCCCCGTCGGGGGCGTACTGGACGATGTAGGCGCGGCGCACCTCGCTGGTGCGGTTGGGTCCGGTGCAGTGCGGCGTCAGCGACGAGAAGACGACGACGCTGCCCGCCGTTGCGGGGACGGGGACGGCGTCGGGCGCCTCGTCGAGGCAGACGAAGCCGAGGTCGGACGACCGGTGGGCCAGCGTCCCCTGGCGGTGCAGGCCGGGCACCACCCAGGGGCAGCCGTTGTCCTCGGTCACGTCGTCGAGGGCGATCCAGCACGTCAGGTACTGCTGGGGGAGGACGAACGTGTAGCCGTTGTCCTGGTGCCACGGGAACGGGGACTCCGTGCCCGGCTTCTTGTAGACGGCCTGGTCCCAGTAGAGGCGCACGTCCGGGCCCACGAGATCGACGGCGACGTCGCGCAGCGGGGTTCGGCTGACGAGGTCCCGCAGCGCCGCCGACTTCGCGACCAGGTGGGTGGTGAAGGTGATCTCCCCGGCCCGGTAGATGAAGACCTTTCCGTCCTCGGTGGTCTCCCGCAGCATCGCCTCGACCTCGGCTTCGATCGGGTCGATCTCGGCCACCACCGCGGCGACGGTGGCGGCGTCGAGGGCGCCCTCCAGCACGAAGAAGCCCTGGGCGTCGTAGGCGCTCACCTGCTCGTCGGTGAGCACCCGGAACGGCCCCTGGTGCTCGGTCCAGGTGAAGTCGTCGTTCAACGGGTGCGGGCGGACCACTCCTCTAGCGTTCCACGAACCCCTCGAGGTCGGACGAGCCGCAGGACTCCTCGCCCGTCAGCACAGGCTGGACGGCGACCTCGGCGAAGTCCACGCCGTTGGTCACCAGCGCGTCGAAGGCGGCGTCGCCGAGGGCGTCGAGGACGGCGTCCCGGTCTTCGCCCTCCACCTCGGTGCACACCTCGTCCTCGGCGGGCGACGCCATCCGCTCGGGGTCGAGCGGCCACGCCACCGGGTCCGAGGCGGCGTCGGTGTCGTCCTCGGCCCCTTGGACGACCACCTCGAGTGCGGTGGTCAGCACCAGCAACTCGTCGGCCACGTAGGGCTCGGCTCCTTCGACGGCGTAGGCGTCGTCGATGGCATCGCTCGCCGCTTCCCGGGCGGCCTGCTCGCTGTCCGACAGCGAGTCGTCGTCGTCGAAGCCGAGGGCGTAGATGCTCAGCTCTCGGTAGTCGCCGTCCGTGGTGACCTCGATGGTGGTCGAGGGCAGGTCGGTGACGTTCGGGTCGCCCGGGTCGGGCCCGTCGACGACGGCGGCGAACGTGTCGAGCAGCTCGGCGGTCGCCGCCTCGTCCAGCTGCACGGCCTCGTACTCGGGCACGGGTCCGCCGAGGTCGTCCGTCTGCACCTCCCGCACCAGGCGCCCGTCGTCGAACAGCAGCAGGTCCGGCGTCTCCCGGAGGCTCGAGAGGTAGGGCACGAAGCCGCCGCCGGTCTCGACCTGCAGCCAGATGTCGTCGCCGTCCCCGAACTCCACGGGCGCGGTCTCGACCTCACCGCCTCCGGCCTCGCCTCCGCCGTCGCCGTCGTCCCCGCAGGCGGAGAGCGTCGACAGGACGACCAGGGCGAGGGCGAGGCGGCGCATGCCCTTCCGACGTGTCTCGAGGGGCCCGGGGTTCCCCGTCAGTCCGGCGTGACTCGCAGGATCTGCCCCGGGTCCTCGTCGGTCGTGATGTAGAGCGCGCCGTCCGGACCCTGGACCGGCGTGCGCAGGCGGCCGAACGGGTTGTTCAGCTCCGACGGCGTCTCGACTCCCCTGCAACGTGCCGTTGGCGGCGATCCGGTAGATCCGCAGCTCGGTGTTCTTCAGGACGGCGACGGCGAGCGCGCCGTTCCACGGGCCCCACTGCGCACCCTCGAGGAAGTCCGATCCGCTGGGGGCGATGGTCGGGTTGCCCGACGACCAGATGGCCTCGACGGCGTTCGGGAACCGGGAGAGGTCGGTCATCGGCACCGACTCGTCGTAGCCGGGCCCGGGCGCCCAGCCGTAGTTGCGACCCTTCACGACCCGGTTGAGCTCGTCGTCCTGGAACGAGCCGTGCTCGATCGAGTAGAGCTGCGCGTTGGTGCCCGGCCGGAGCGCAGAGCCCCTGCACGTTGCGGTGGCCGTAGTTCCAGATCCGGCGGCGGTTGGCGTTCGGGTGGTCGCCCCACGGGTTGGTGGGGAGGCCGGCCCCGTTGTCGGGGTCGACCCGCAGGATCTTCCCGCCCAGGCGCTGGAGGTTCTGCGGGTTGTCGCTGCGGGCCCCGTCGCCGGTGCCGATGAACAGGTTCCCGGAGCCGTCGAACTCCAGTCGGCAGCCGCCGTGGCGCCCGACCTGCCCGCCCCACAGGGTCACGTCGTTCACGAGCACGCGGATCTTCCGGACCCGGGCGTCGTTGGCGAACATCGTCCAGCTGATCACCTGGATGCGGGGCGACTGGCCCGCCGGCTGCATCCCCTGGCAGGTGAAGATGCGTCGATTCGAGGCGAAGTTCGGATCGACCTCGATGTCGAGCAGCCCGGTCTCGCCGTTGCACGTAGAGGTCGTCGTCGTTGTAGTCCACGGCCGTCGGCGTGCCGGTGTACGGCGGCTGGAGCGAGAACCAGCCGCCCCCGCGCTCGGTGAAGAACATGGTCCCGTCGCCGGGATCGAAGGTCGAGGCCCCACGGGTGGTCGAGGCCGTTCTGCACGGCGACCACGTCGAGCGCCACCGAGCCGGCGTCGGCGGGCTCGGTCGGGGCTCACCGCCAGGAGACCGATGACGAGCGACAGGCTGATGAGGACGCGACGCATGACCTGCTTTCTACCCAACCTGCCGTCCCGCCCGGGCGCGGGCCAGACTGGCGCGGTGGACCTGACCGACCGGGCGACCTACACCCACTGGAGCGGCGACAAGGTGCGGTGGGGTGACCAGGACGGCTCCCGCCACATCAACAACGTCGCCTACGCCGCCTACTTCGAGGACGCCCGCACCGAGCTCATCGTCGAGCGGATCGTGGCCCACAAGGAGGCGGGCACGAACTTCCTCGTCCGTCGTGTCGCCATCGAGTACCTCGGCAGCGGCACCTACCCGGGTCGGGTCGACGTGGGCAGCTGCATCCTGGACATCGGCACGTCGTCGTTCACCATCGGACAGGCCGTGTTCATGGGCGACCGGTGCCTGGCCACGGGCGAGACCGTGCACGTCCACCACCGCAAGGGCGAGCCGCTGCCGTTGACCGACGGGCTGCGGGACGTCCTCGAGGCGGAGCTGCCGGGGTGATCGTCCGCCGCGAACGGCCCGGCGACATCGCCGCGGCGCGGGCGGTCCAGGCGGCGGCCTTCGCCGGCGCGGACGGCGAGGAGCCCGTCGAGGCCCGGCTGCTGGACGAGCTGCGGGCCGACGAGGGTTGGATCCCCGAGCTGTCGTTGGTGGCCGAGGTCGACGGCTCGGTGGTGGGCCACGTGGTCTGCACCCGGGGCACCGTGGGCGCCGATCGGCGCCCGGCCCTCGGGCTGGGGCCCATCGGCGTGCTCCCCGATCACCAGGGCGAGGGCATCGGCGCCGCCCTGGTGCACGTCGCCGTGGCCGTGGCCGAGGCCCGGGACGAGACCCTCGTCGCCCTTCTCGGCAGCACCGAGTGGTACCCACGGTTCGGGTTCGAGCCCGCTGCCGCCCACGGGGTCGAGGCGCCCGACCCCTCGTGGGGCGACCATTTCCAGGTCCGGGTCCTCGACCCGTCGGCGGTCGTGGCCGGGCCCTTCGTGTACGCCGAGCCGTTCGGGCGGCTCTGACGTGGCGACCCTGCAGGCGCTCCTGCAGCGCGCCGCCGCGCTGCTGGACCGGGCCTCGGCCCGGACCGAGACGCCGCGCGGGCGCCGGATCTCCTTGGCCGTCTCCGCTGCCGTCTTCGTGGTGGCGATGGTGCTCAGCGCCCAGGGGCTGCCCGCGGGCGAGCGGGACATCCAGTGGTGGGCGCTCATCGTGACGGGCGTGATCGGGATCCCGTCGCTCATCCTCCTGAGCGGGGTGGAGTACACGGCGTCGGCCGCGGTGCTCGGCCACCACGTCCGCCTGCGGGACTCGCTGACCATCGCCCTCTACGCCCGGGCCGCCAACCTGCTGCCGATCCCGGGTGCCGCTCTCGTGCGCATGCAGGCGCTGAAGCGGGCGGGCTCGTCCTACAAGCGGGCGGCATCGGCGACGTTGGCCACGGCGCTGTTCTGGCTGTCGGGCGCCCTGCTGGTCGGCGGCGTCGTGTTGGTCGCCTACCGGCCCCTGATCGCCGCCGCCTTCCTGGCCGGCGGGGTGGTGACCTGCGCCATGGCCCACCTCGCCGTGCGGTCGATCATCGCCCGCCGTGGGGCCGCCGGCGACCGGGAGGCGGTGCTCCGCAGCGCCGTGCTGCTGACCGTCGAGCTGGCCATGGTGCTGATCCGCGGCGTCCTCTTCTGGTTCATCATGATCGGCTTCGACATCGGCGGCTCGTTCTCCGGCGCCATGGTCCTTCCGGTCGCCGTCGTGCTGGCGTCGGCCATCGGCTTCTTCCCCGCCGGGCTGGGCGCCCGCGAGGTCATCGCGGCCGCACTGGCCGGACTGGTCGGCGACACGGCCGGCAGCGGGGCGCTGGCCAGCGGGCTCGACCGACTGGTCTCGCTGCCGGTCATGGCCGTCATCGCCATCGCCCTCGCCGTCACCGGCCACCGGCTCCTGCCCGACGTCGAGGAGCTCACGACCGGGCCCGAGCCCGAGCCGGCGTGACCGACGTCTGCTACCTGCTCGGCAAGGGCCGGTCGGGCTCCACGCTGCTGACGATGGCTCTCGGCGAGCTGGACGGGGTGTTCGCCGCCGGCGAGCTCCGCTTCTTCTGGCGCCGGGGCCTGGTCGAGGAGCGCCGCTGTGCCTGCGGGCAACACATCACCGCCTGCGAGGTGTGGGGTGCGGTGGCGCAGCGGGTGGTCGACGTCGACGCCGCCCAACTGGCCCGCGACAGCGAGGACGTCTTCGCCTGGACGGCGGCGCCCCGGCTGCTGGCGGGTCGCACCCGGGGCTGGGCCGCGTTCCAGCGCTGGTCGGCGGCGACCACCCGACTGGTCGAGGCCGTCACCGAGGTCACGGGCGCCGAGGTGATCGTCGACTCGTCGAAGTGGCCCACCGAGCCCGGCGTCCTCGGCCTGGTCGACGGCATCCGCCCGTATTCGCTGCTGCTGGTGCGCGACCCCCGGGCCGTGGCCTGGTCGTGGCAGCGGGTCAAGGCCCACCACGACATGGACAAGCCCAGGGACATGGATCGCTACCCGGCGTGGCACTCCGGGGTGAGCTGGACCGTCCGCAACATCGTCTCCGGCCTGGCCGCCCGCCGATCGCCCGGTCCCCGCCGCACGCTGCGTTACGAGGACTTCACCGCCGACCCGGCCGGCACCCTGTCCGACATCGACCGCTTCCTCGGCCGCAGCGGCGACCTCGGCAGCGCGCTGCGGGGCCGGACCCTCACCGTGACCCAGGGCCACACGCTGGCCGGCAACCCCACGCGCACCGGCGGCGGTGAGCTGACCATCCGCGAGGACGAGGAGTGGCGCACCGGCTTGTCCCGCGCCGACCGCGTCGTGGCCGAGGCGCTGACCTGGCCGCTGCGCAAGGCCTACGGCTACTGAGTCTCGGGGACCGCGACCTCGTACCCGTACGCCGCCGCCTCCTCGGCGGTCAGCTCCACCAGGCGCTGCCACTGGGCGGAGCTCCAGGTGCCCGCCTTCGGCTGGCTGGCGTTGATCCGATCGGCGACGGCGGCCCGGAGCTGGTCGTCGCCGACGGTCACGCCCAGGTCGTCGGCCAGCCGGCGCAGCTCGACGGGACCCGACTCGAGGTCGGTGAGGTCCTCGAAGCGGACCGTGCGGAAGCGGTCCGAGCCCTCGCCCTGGGTGCGCATCGAGCGGTTCATGGCCGTCCACGCCCAGGCCAGGCGGGCGAACTGGTCCTGGCCCGCCCACCGCACCCGGGCCACCGGGTCCAGCGGCCGGAACTGCGGCGGGGCGAGCCGCCGGTAGGGGAGCACGTTCAGCGGGCGCCCGCCGAAGCGGTAGGCGCCCCAGTCCTGCGCCGAGCGGACGTAGCCGACCGGATGGCGCACGACCTGGACGACGGTCGCGTCGGGGAACGCCTCCAGCAGCGGGGCCACCAGCCCGTGGTCCAGGCAGCTGGCCTCGAACCACGGCCGCTCGTCGGCCAGTGCCTCGTCGCGGACCTGGTGGAGGAAGCTGGCGGCCCGTTCGGTGGACACCCGGCCCGAGGCGTGGGCGTTGGAGAGGTGCCGGAGCCACCAGGGGCCGGGCTCGTGGTGGCTGCGGGCGCCCCAGCCGGCGATGGTGCGGGCCAGGAACTGGGTGCCGGTGCGACCGGTGGAGACGACGAAGACGGCCCGCCCGGTCACGGGCGCGAGTCAACCAGGTCCGCGAACAGGTCGGAGAAGGCGTCGGCGGCGGCGTCGGCCAGGTAGCGGGCCACGACCACGGCCCGCCCGCTGAGCGCCAGGAGGCCGGCCAGCTCACGGTCCTCATGCAGGCGGCGGAGGGCGGCGGCCAGCTCGTCGGGCCGTCCCTCGCCGACCACCAGGCCGGTGACCTCGTGCTCGACGGTGTCGCCGATGCCACCGCTGGCGGTGGCCACCACCGGTCGGTACGCGGCCATGGCCTCGATGATGGACAGTCCCTGGGCCTCCGTCCAACCGTCGGGCGCGGTTCGGGACGGGGCGGCGACCAGGTCGACGGCGGCCAGCCACGTGGGCACGTCGGTCGGATCGACCCAGCCCACGAAGCGCACGTGCTCGCCGAGGCCCCGGCGGGCGACCTCGGCCTCGGCCTTGGCGCGGTCCTGGCCCTCGCCCAGCACCACGACCCGGGCGTCGGGCACGTCGGCCCGCAGCAGGTCGGTGGCCGCGATCAGGTCGAAGATGCCCTTCTCCTCGACGACCCGGCCGACGATGGCGATGAGCGGCCCGTCGCCGGCCCGGTGCTCCCGCTGCAGCCGGTCGACCTCGGCCTGGTCGACGATGGGGTCGGCATTGATGCCCATGGGGATGCGCAACAGGCGCTTCGGCCGGCCAAGGTCGAGCACGGCCTTCTCGGTGGCCGAGCTGTTCACGGTCACCGCCGCCGCGTTGCGCACCACGAAGCGCTTGGCGGCCCGCAGCGCGGCCTGGTCGAGGGCGAACACGTCGCCCCCGTGCACGGTGGCCACGACGGGCAGGCGGCGAGTGGACAGGGCGGCCACCAGCCCCTGGGGCAGGAGCCAGTGGGCATGGACGGCGTCGTAGCGCCCCGAGCGGACCCGCTGCACGACCGAGGCCCACTCGGCGCCGACGAGGGCGGGCAGCTTCAGCAGGTTCGTCCGGTTCTGGCGCAGGTTGACCAGCGCCCCGCCCTGGTAGCAGACCGTCTGGGCCTGCTCGGGCAGGTAGCGGAAGCGGTGGACGGGCACGCCGCCGAGCACCTCGTCCCGGGCGGCGTCGGGGGCATGGGGGGCGAGCACGTCGGCCTCCCACCCGCGGTCCATCAGGGCCTGCGTGAGGTGAAGGACGAACGGTGTCGTCGAATCGCCCTCCCAGCGCGGGTAGTTCGACGTGACGACGAGGAGTCGTCCACGGGGGCCGGCGGTCAAGACGAGGTGCCGAGGACCTCGTCCCGGGGCCGGGTCACGCGTACCACGAGGTCGGCGAGGAGGCCGATGACCAGCACCTGGAACGCCGCGAAGAGGATCAGCAGCGTGTTGGTCGACACCCGCCAGGCCTCGTCGGCGAGGTCGAAGCCGAGCTTGGCCACGCCGACGACGGCGAGGACCGCGCCGAGCGGGCCGAAGAAGCGCAGCGGGTTGTAGGACAGGACGAGGCGGACCACCTGGACGAGGTAGCGGGAGGTGTCCTTCCGCCAGTGGAACTTCGAGCTGCCGGCCCGCTTGGCGTATTCGATGGGGATGTACTTCACGGTGTAGCCGTTGGCCAGGAAGCTCATGGTGATCGTGGTCACGCACGAGAAGCCGGTGGGCAGCAGGTGCAGGTACTGGTCGGCGACCGGGCGGCGGAAGGCCCGGAACCCGGAGTTCAGGTCGGGGATCTCGGTGTTCGCCAGGTACTCGGCCAGCTTCCGGATGGCCCACTTGGCCGGGACCCGCACGGCCTTCGAGGTGCCCTCCTCGGTGGTGCGGGCACCGACGACCTGGTCGTAGCCCTCCAGCTCCTTGACCAGCTCGGGGATGCGGTCGTTGGGGTAGGTCATGTCGACGTCGGTCCAGACGACGATGTCGCCCCGGGCCGCCCGGGTACCGATCTTGCGGGCGGTGCCCGATCCCCGGTTGACCGGCATGCGGATCACGCGGAGGTCGGCGCTGTCCTCCAATCCGTCGGTGGAGCCGTCGGTGGAGCCGTCGTCCACGACCAGCAGCTCATAGGTGTGCTCCGAGGCGATGAGGGCCGAACGGATGCGGTCGAGCTCCTCGTGCAGGTGCCCGGCCTCGTTGAAGACGGGCAGCACGACGGTGATGTCGACGGGGGAAGGGGGATCCTCCATGAGCGACGTGAGGCTAGTCGCGCCCCTTCCGGCGGACCTTGCCGGCAGTAGGGTCCCGGCCGCCCATGGATCAGGAGGCTGCCCCCACCGGGCTCGAGGTCGCCGGACTGGTGGGGGTGACCACGGTGGCCGCCGTCGCCGTGTCCTCCCTGGTGCTGGCCTGGGCCGGTGCCCACGACGGGGTCACCGCCCTCGCCGTGGGTCTCGCGGTGGGCGTCGCTCTCACCGCCGTCGCCCTCCGCCGGGGCCGGGACTGGCGGCTCTCGCCCTTCTCGTGGACCGACGCGGGCCTGCTCGCCCTGGTCCTGCTGGTCGCCGCCGTCCAGTTCTTCCCGGGGTTCCCAGTGGCCGCCAAGAACCGCGACCCCGGCGTCTACGTGAACCACGCGGTGGCCATCGCCGACCAGGGCTCGGACCTGCTTGCGGGACCCGGTGGCCGACACCGGCGCCGAGATCGTGGTCGAGGGCGGCGAGGCCCGGATCGTCACGTCCGAGGGCGACGTGGCCTGGCGCAAGCTCCCCTACCGGAGCTTCCCCACCGACCCCGACAACCCCGAGGAGATCCTCCCGGACTTCTTCCACCTGTGGCCGGCGACCCTGGCCACGGCCCACGACCTCGCCGGCCGTGCCGGCCTGTTCAACCTGACGCCGGCGCTGGCCCTTGCGGCGGTGGCGCTGGTCTGGCTGGCCACCCGTCGGGCCTTCGGGGTGGTGGCGGCGACGGTCGCCGGCGGCCTGCTGGCCGTGAACGAGCTCCAGGTGTGGCAGGCCAAGTTCCCCACCGCCGAGTCGCTGTCGGAGGTGCTCTACGCCGGCGCGCTGCTGGCCGTGGTCCTGGCGCTGGCCACCCGGTGGCGCGTGGCGGCCGGGCTCGGCGGGGTTCTGGTCGGGCTCGGCTTCGTCGCCCGCCCCGAGGGGATCCTCGTCGTCGCCCTCGCCGCGACGGCGCTGGCCGTGCTCTGGGCGCTGCGCGGGCTGCGCTGGGGCGAGCCGGCCGTGGTGTTCGGGCTGGCCGTCGTCCCCCCGCTGATGCTCGGTGCCTACCAGGCCTACGGGCGGGACTCCCGCTACGCCGAGCTGCAGGAGGGCCTCCCGTCGTTCGCCGGTCTGTCGGCCGGGTTCGTCCTGCTGGTGCTCGGCGCGGTCGTGCTGCGCCTGCTCGTGACCAGAGTGCCCGCCGTGGCATCGCGGGTGCGGGCGGTGGAGCCCGAGCGGGCGGCCCGGCTGGCCGGTTGGGCGCTGACCGGGGCCTTCGCCGCCTTCCTGGTGCTGGCCTGGCTCCGCCCCCAGCTCCTGGGCGAGACGTTCCGGGTCAACAAGGAGGGGGTGCGCTCCCGGGGGTACGACGAGATCAACCTGCACCGGCTGGCGATCTTCGTCACCCCGCTGGCCCTGGTCGCCGCCGTGGGCGCCCTGGTCGTCGGGGTCCGCGAGCGCTGGAGCGCGGCCCGCTGGGCGCTGGTCGTGCCCGGGGTCCTGATCGCCCCGGTGCTGATCTGGGAGCCGCACATCGCCCCCGACCTCATGTGGTGGGGCCGTCGCTTCGTTCCCATCGTGCTGCCCACCCTGCTGGTGCTGGTGGGGGCGGCCGCCGCCTGGCTGTGGCAGCGCAAGGCCCTCGGACGGGTCGTCACCGTCGTGCTGGTGCTGGGGATGGCCGGCTACACGCTGCGCCAGTCCTCGGATCTGTGGGGCCACGAGGAGTTCGGCGGGTCGGTCGAGGTCGTCGACCAGCTCGACGAGCTGGTGCCCGAGGACGGGGTCGTGGTGTGGCAGGGGGGCACCACCCACTCGGCCAACTTCGCCATCACCCCCTTCACCTGGCTGGGGCTGCCGGGGATCAGCGGGCCGCCGGCCCCCACCGCCGAGGGGCTGCTCGCCCTCCAGGAGGCGCTCGACGGCCGCCCGCTCTACCTCGTCACCGAGGGCGAGGAGCCAGGACCCCGTCTCGCCGGGGCCCTCGAGCCGGTCGGACGCATCACCGGCGAGCTGAGCGAGTTCGAGCACGGCTTCGAGTCGCGCCCCCGCCGGGCCCGGCCGATCCCCGTCGACCTCACGGTCTGGCGGCTGAACGGACCTTGACCGGCCACTACCCTGGAACGCTGTGACAGAGCTCGGCTATCCGGCGTTCGACTGTGACAACCACTACTACGAGGCCCTCGACGCCTTCACCCGCCACCTGGACCCGGCGATGGCGCCGCGGTGCGTCCAGTGGTGCGAGATCGACGGCCGGAAGTACCACGTGGTCGGCGGCACGGTCAGCCGCGCCGTCACCAACGCCACCTTCGACCCCATCGCCAAGGCCGGGGCGATGCACGACTACTTCCGGGGCAACCCCGACGGGAAGTCGCCGCTGGAGTTCCTCCGCGAACGGGAGCCGATCCGCCCCGAGTACCGCGAGCCCGAGGCCCGCCTGGCCCGCATGGACGAGTTCGGGCTGGAGGCCATCTGGCTGTTCCCGACCCTCGGCGTGCTCTACGAGGAGCTGCTGAAGGACGACCTGCCCGCGCTGACGGCGACGTTCACCGCCTTCAACCGCTGGATCCAGGAGGACTGGGGCTTCGCCTACGAGGACCGCATCTTCGGTGCGCCGTACCTGACGCTGGCCGACCCCGACTGGGCCGTCGTCGAGCTGGAGCGGGTCTTGACCGAGGGCGCCCGGGTGATCGTCATGCGCCCGGCCGCCGCGTTCACCGAGCACGGCCCCCTGTCGCCGGGCGACGAGCTGTTCGACCCCTTCTGGGCCCGGGTGGCCGAGGCGGGCATCACCACCGTCGTCCACGCCGGCGACTCCGGCTACTCGTCGCAGGGGTACGCCGACGACCGGTTCACCGCCCAGTTCTCCGGCGGTTGGAGGCCCTCGGTGCGGATGTTCTCCATCGAGCGGGCGGCGCTGGACTTCCTCCTCACCCTCAGCCTGGAGAAGGTCTACGACCGCCACCCGGGCCTGCGCATCGCCTCGGTCGAGAACGGGTCGGAGTTCCTGCCCGACCTGTTCCGCAAGCTGGCGTCGACGGCCAAGAAGTACCCCGGGTACTTCGCCGACCACCCCGCCGACACGTTCCGCCGGCACGTGTGGATCAACCCGTTCTGGGAGGACGACCCCTACGAGGTGACCGAGCTGATGGGCGCCGACCGGGTCATCTTCGGCTCGGACTGGCCGCACATCGAGGGCATGCCCCGGCCGCTCGACTACGTGCCCGAGGTGAAGGAGCTGGACGCCGACGACCAGCGCAAGGTGCTCCGCGAGAACACCTGGGAGCTCACGCGGCCGGCGGCCTGAGGTGACGGCCATCGAGGAGCGTCCCGACCTGACCGACGACGCGCCGGTCGGCTCGACCATCGAGACCGGGCCGCTCGGTCCCGCCCGCATCCCCGCCTCCCGCTACACGTCGACGGCGTGGGCCGCCTTGGAGGCCGAGCGCCTCTGGCCCCGGACGTGGCAGATCGCCGCCACCCGTGGCCAAGTAGCCGAGGCCGGTGACTGGGTCGAGTACCGCTGCGGGACGCTGTCGGTCCTGATCGTGCGGGGCGACGACGGTGAGCTGCGGGCCTTCCAGAACGTCTGCCTGCACCGCGGCAACCAGCTGTGCGAGGGGGAGGGGACCGGGGCCGACGTCATCCGCTGCCCGTACCACCGCTGGGCGTGGAACCTCCGCGGCGAGCTGCGGGAGATCCCGTCCCGCAAGGGCTTCGGCCCGCTCCGCAACGAGGAGCTGCCGCTGGTGCAGGCCTCGGTCGACACGTGGGGCGAGCTGGTCTTCGTCAACCTCGACCCCGAAGCCGAGCCGCTGGCGGACTTCCTCGAGGGCGTGCCCGACGACGTGGCCTGGGCCGGGGTCGACGAGTACCGGATGCAGGCCGTGCTCCGGCTGGACCTGGACTGCAACTGGAAGGTCGCCATCGAGGCCTTCAGCGAGACGTACCACGTCCAGGGGATCCACCGGGAGATGCTGGCGTCGACCGATGACGTGAACTCGCCGCAACGGCTGTGGAACCGCCACGGGAAGCTCGGCCAGCCCTACGGCGTCCCGTCGCCGAGGCTGCGGGGCGGGGCCACCGACGCCGAGATCTGGCGCAGCTTCATCGAGACGCAGGGCGCCCGCATGGGGGTGACCGACCCCGAGACGCCCGCCCCCGAGGTGCCCCAGGGCTCGACGATGCGGGACGTCATCGAGCAGCGGATCCGGGACGAGGCGGCCGGCAAGGGCCTGGACCTCAGCCGGTTCGACGCCGAGAGGTCGTCGACCTGCACCAGTACAACCTCTTCCCCAACTCGACGGTCATCTACCTGAGCGACGCCCTCAGCGTCATGACCGCCACGCCAGGCCCGACGCCCGACGTCGTGCGTGGTGACGTTCCTGGTCGCGTTCCGGGTCCCGACGGCCGACGAGCCACTGACCCGGCCCGCGGTGCTGGACGTGGTGCCCGGCGAGATGAGCCTGGGCCTGATCTTCGACCAGGACGTGGCCAACCTCCCGAGGGTGCAGCGCGGCCTGCGCCAGCCCGGCTTCACCCACCTCCGGCTGTCGGCCGAGGAGTGCCGCATCATCAACCTCCACCGCCACCTGGAGGCCGCGCTGGGCGTCGAGCCCGGCGCAGAAGCCTGACACCGGCGTCAGTTCTGCCTCAAGGGTCAGAGCCGGCGGGTCGACACCCCTGGGGTCAACCATTGGATGCTTTGGAGCCGGAAAGGACAGCCACCGATTGGGCACGGGTCGCCGGCTCCGGCCGGCGACCTGTGTCGTTTTCGGGGCCGAACCGGAGGTTCGGCCACCGAGCTTGATCGACGGCCGGCGAGGCATGATCGAGCTGTGCAGGTCGTCGCGGGCATGGACCCGCGAGCTCCGTTGGCCGACACCGCGGACCATGCCCGGCGGGTCGAGGTGCTGGGCTTCGACGCCCTGCATGTCGCCGAGACGACGAACGACGCCTTCCTGACCTCGGCCCTGGCGCTGGAGCACACCACGACGCTGGTCGTGCGCCCGGCGCTGGCCTTGGCGTTCACCCGCAGCCCGATGCAGGTGGCCTACAGCGCCTGGTCGCTGGCGGCGATGGCCCCGGGGCGCTTCCAGCTCGGCCTCGGCACGCAGATCAAGCCCAACATCGTCGGCCGCTTCGGCGTCGAGTGGGCCGACCCCGTCGAGCGCATGGCCGACTACGTGGACGCGGTCCGGGCCGTCTTCGCCGCCTTCCAGGACGGTGGCCCGCTGCGCCACGAGGGACCGCACTACCGGCTGACCCGGCTGCAGCCCGAGTTCAACCCCGGTCCCCTGGACGAGGGGCCGCTGCCCATCTGGTTGGGCGGCGTGAACCGTCGGGCCTGCCGCCTCGCCGGGGCCACCGCCGACGGCTATGTCACCCACCCCACCAACTCCGACCGCCGGTACCTCGGGGAGCTCTGCCTGCCCGCCTTGGAGGAGGGCCTGACCGAGGCCGGACGGGACCGGTCCGACGTCCAGGTCGTCGCCGGCGGCATGGTCGCCACCGGCCGGGACGACGCCGCCGTCGACGAGGCCCGCACCCGCAGCCGCTACATGCTCGGATTCCTCTTCTCGACCCCCGCCTACCGTCGGACCCTGGAGCTCCATGGCTGGGAGGACCTCGGCGACCGCCTCCGGCTCATGACCAAGGAGGGTCGCTGGGACGACCTCGAGGCCACGGTCACCGACGACGTCCTCGACACCGTCGTGGCCGCCGGCCGCTACGACCAGCTGCCGAACGTCCTCGGCGACCGCTACGCCGATCTCGCCGACGGCGTGCTGCTCCATCCTCCGACGGACCCGACCGACGACGACACCTTCGCCCAAGCGGTGAAGGAGCTCCAGGCGGTCAAGGCGCCGGCTCGATGAAGCGAACGGGCACGCCCAGCGCGGCGGCCGCTTCCACCAGCGGAGGGTTCTCGTCGACCGGAGCAAGGCAGATCGTCGCTTCGAGCTCCTCGGCGGCAGCAAGCGCCTCGAGCCCCAAGAGGTTCAGTCGAACACCGGCCTCGACCAGCTGAGCCATCGGCCAGGCCAAGTGACGGAGGGCGATGGTGCCGATGTGTGGTGGTAGCGCGACGAGTTGCGCACGGAACCCGGTGGCCACCCGCGCATCAAGGTTGCCCACTCGCCGAGAGAACGTGCCCTCCACCCGCGTTTGACCCACAGCCCGGCAGAGTCGATGGTGCCAGAGGCCCGTGGTGAACCAGCGGTCGGCGCCGTTGTGCATGCTCGGCGGCTCGTTGCCCAGGAGCGCCTCGAACAGCAGGTGGTCGTCCAGCAGGACCGATGCCACGTCAGGCGAGATCGGGGTCCTCGGCGGCGACTTGCCGTGCGAGCTCTGCGTACCCGCCCGCCTCCTCGACCGCCTCGGCGAGGATCGCCCGCGCTGCCCCCCGCCCGCCGGGCACGATCACCAGGACCTCCCCCGTGTCCACCACCTCGACGGTTCCACCGTGCTCGAGGCCCCAGCGCTTCCGAGCGGCGGCCGGGAGCGACATCTGGCCCCGGTCGGACACCTTGTACTCAGCGATGCTGCCCATCGCCGACAGCTTACACAGCAACCTTGTAAACTTACAAGGCTTCCTTGTGAACGTCGTTCCACCAGCGCCATTCGGTGCGCCGGGGCCGATCCGGCGTCTCGAGGCGACCGGAGGCCCAGAGGAGATCGGCCCAGGCGTCGTCGGTGCGCTCGAGGTCCGGCATCAACCTGGCCAGGACCCGATCCGCCTGGTCGGCGTCGCCCTCGTAGGGGACGCCCAGGCCCTGTGCCACGTCGTGGTTGTGGAGGAGTCCTTCGAGCACGCCCATGGCGGCGGACGCCCCGGGATCGGCGGCTCCGTAGATGTGCGGTCCTCGGGCTGTCGGCGGTGCGACCCGCACGACGGCCGCGTGGAGCCCGACCATCGACCGCACGACGGCGATGAGCCCGTCGACCCCTTCGTCCCGCTCGGCTCGGATCGTGTTCGGTGGCCCGTCGGGCGTGCGGGACTCCGCCTCGAACGGGGCGAACGGCCCGTTGCCCGCCAGCTGGGCGGCGTAGTCGAACCAGTCGTCAGCCAGGTGCTCGACCGTCTCCCAGCAGCTCCAATCGAGGTCCCCGGCCTTCGCCGACCAGTCGCCGTCCCTCCCGGCCTCCAGCACGCCGACCGTCGCCTCCCCGACGGCGAGGAGGTCGTCAGCGGTCACCGGTCCCGACATGGCCCGACACTACGGGCGGGCCGTAGTCTCCGCGCCATGACCGACACGCTGGACAGGGCCGCCGACGCCGAGGCCGAGCAGCTGGACGCGGCGATCGAGGCGTTCCTCGCCGAGCACGACGCGAAGGGCATGGACCCGGTCGAGTACCGGGGTGCCCGGTACGACGCCGGGCTGGCGTGGGTGCACTTCCCGGAGGGGTTCGGCGGGAAGGGGTTGCTCCCGAAGCTCCAGGCCGTGGTCGAGCGACGCATGCGCGAGGCCGGGGCGGCGGCCATCCCCGAGACGCTCTTCTTCGGCCTGAGCCTGGCCGGGCCGACGGTCGTGACCCACGGCAGCGACGAGGTCCGTCACCGGCTGCTGCGCCCGATGTACACGGGCGAAGAGGTCTGGTGCCAGCTGTTCAGTGAGCCGGGGGCCGGCTCGGACCTGGCCGGGCTCGGCACTCGGGCCGTGAAGGACGGCGACGAGTGGGTGGTCAACGGCCAGAAGGTCTGGAACACGCTGGCCCACCTGGCCGACCGGGGGATGTTGGTGACCCGCACCGACCCCGAGCAGCCGAAGCACAAGGGCCTGACCTACTTCGCCCTCGACATGCACGCGCCGGGGGTCGACGTCCGGCCCCTGCGCCAGATCACGGGTGAGGCCGAGTTCAACGAGGTCTACCTGACCGACGTCCGGGTCCCCGACGCCGACCGCATCGGCGACGTGGGCGACGGCTGGCGGGTGTCGATGACCACGCTGATGAACGAGCGCACCAGCATCGGCGGAGGCGGCGGCACCCGGCCCCGGGGCAGTGGCCCCATCGCCGAGGCCGTCCGCCTCTGGGGCGAGCGGGCCGACAAGGACCCCGTCCTCCGCGACGAGCTGATGAAGCGCTGGATCGACGCCGAGACCCTGCGGATGACCACGCTGCGGGCCAGCGCGGCGGCCAAGGCGGGCAACCCCGGGCCCGAGGGATCGGTCCTGAAGTTGCGCTTCGCCGAGATCAACAAGGCCATCTACGAGCTGTGCATCGACCTGCTCGGCCCCGCCGCCCTGGTCGACGTCGACTACACGATGCGCCGCTCGGAGATCATCGGCCTCGAGGGCCCTCCGGGGTCGTCCCGCAAGATGTTCCTGCGCTCCCGGGCCAACTCCATCGAGGGCGGGACCTCGGAGATCATGCGCAACATCCTGGGCGAGCGGGTCCTCGGCCTCCCCGGCGAGCCCCGCACCGACAAGGAGCTCCCCTGGAGCCAGGTGCCCCGCAGCTGAGCGGGGCTCAGAACCAGCGTCGGATCGGGGCGGTGAGGGCCTCACCGACGCGCTGGAGCAGCGACCGGTCCGACCACTGGTCTGGATCGATGCGGACCGAGCGCTCCAGGTCGGCGTCGAAGTCACGGTCGAGCTCGTCGGTGAGCACGCGGTCGAGGACGACGAGGTTGACCTCCTCGTCCCAGGCCACCGACCGGGCGTTCAGGTTGGCCGACCCGATGTTGCTGACGATGCCGTCGACCGTCATCACCTTGGCGTGGAGCATGGTCGGCTGGTACCGCCAGATGGCGACCCCGGCCTCGACCAGGGGTCGATAGGCCGCTTCGCCCGCCAGCTGCACCACGCGCTTGTCGACGTGCGGGCCGGGGACGAGGATCTGGACCTCGACGCCGCGGTCCGCCGCCTCGCAGAGGCATCGGGTCAGCTCCTCGTCGGGCACGAAGTACGCGGTGGCGATGCGGACCCGGTCCTGTGCGAGCTGCAGGAGCGTCCGGAACAGGTTGTCGATGTCGCTCCAGCCGGTCTCCGACGCGCTGCGCACGACCTGGACCACGGCGTCGCCGGCCGTCGGTTGCTCGGGGAAGCGGTCGAGGTCGGTGAACAGCTCCGGGGTGTTCTCGGCCCAGTTGTCGAGGAAGGCGGCGCGAAGGCCGTCGACGGCCGGTCCCCGCACCCGGAAGTGGGTGTCGCGCCACTCGTTCTCGTCCTTGGCGTCGCCCCGCCACACGTCGGCGATGCCGACACCACCGGTGAACGCCATGTCCTCGTCCACGATCAGGACCTTGCGGTGGGTGCGGTGGTTGACCTCGCTGGGCCGCAGGCGGCGCAGACGGCGGAACCAGCGGACGTCGACAGCCGCTCTCGGCCATGTCCTCGAGCAGCCGGCTGTCGATGGTGCGGGCGCCGAGCCCGTCGAGGAGGATGCGCACCCGCACGCCCGCCTTGGCCCGGGCGCAGAGACGGTCTGCCATCTCCGCGCCGATCTCGCCCTCCCAGTAGACGAAGGTGAGGAAGTCGATCGGTCCGCTCGGCGGCGTCGATGGCCTCGAACATGGCCGGGAAGATCTCGTCGCCGTTGCGGAGCACGTCGATGGCGTTTCCCTCGGTCGCAGGGATGCCCAAGACGCCTTCGAGGCAGCGGCGGATCCGCTGCCCCGGGTCGCCCTCGGCCCCGGGGTCGAGGGCAACGGGGTCGGCGACGCTCACGAAACGACAACGGCGGGACGGCTCGACGCGTCCGCCGGCGGGGCGGGCCTCGGCCTCCGCGGCCAGAGGGACCCCGGCGCGCACGGCTTCGAGCTGGGCGGCCACGGCGCCTCCGAAGAACACGGCGATCGAGGCGAGCAACGCCCAGAACTGGAGGACGACGATGCCGGCCAGCGGCCCGTAGGTGTCACCGAAGGAGGTGGTGGCCTCGAAGACGAAGCCCATCACGAGCGTGATCGAGGAACCACAGCACGACGGGACCGCCGACCCGAAGGCCAGCCAGGACCACGCCGGCTGGCGCCGGTTCGGGCACCAGCGGAAGAGCAGGGCGACCGCCGCCGTCATGCAGCGCGAGGGCGAGCGGCCAGCGCACCCAGGCCCAGATGTCGTCGAGGCGGTCGTTCGTCGAACGACCGCCCGATGGCGGGACCGAAGCCGACGGCCAGGAACGCGACGGCGAGCAGGAGCACCGGCGCTCACCGCCAAGCCGAATGCTCGTCCGTACTTCTGGCAGCGTCGGCCGGTCCCGCTCGATGCCGTACATCCGGTTCAGCCCCCGCTCGAGCTGACCCATGGCCGTCGTTCCGGAGACCAGCGTGCCGGCGAGACCGAGCACGAGGGCCAGCACCGCGCCCTTGCGCGCCGTTGTCCCTGGCCTGGGAGACCGCGGAGGTCAGAAGGCGGCCGGCACGGCCCGGGGGCGACGTCCCGGATCGCCGTGACGATGCCGCGGGCGAGGTCGCGGTCGCCGAGCGCGCTGGCCAGGCCGACGATCGCGATGATCCCCTGGACGAGGACCAGCGACATGAGGAACGCGAGCGAGCGGGAGTGGCTGAAGCCGTCGGCGTAGCGCAGGCGGACGAACGCCTCCTTCACCAGGTGGCCGGTGCCGGTGTCGCGCAACGTCTGGCGGGCGTCGTCGCCGGTCAGCTCGGCGGTCTCGGGGACGGGGGTGGCGGTGCTCATCGTGTCTCCTCGGGCACGCAGACGGTCAGGCGCGCCGGGCTGGGCCTCGATCTCGAGGTGCTTCGTCTTCTTCCGGTCGCCGCCGTCGAGCTCGTACGCCACCTTCTCGGTCGAGCTCGACCTCGATGCTGCGGCCCGCGGTGAAGCGGGTGAGTGGTGACCGCTCCGGGCTGCCGCTGACCAGGCGGCCGAGCACCCGGGCCCACCCGAGGCGGTCCGTCGGCGGTGACGACCCCCACCTCGAGGACGCCGTCTGTCGGTCGACGCCTCCGGGAAGGCCGGAAGGCCCCCGATGACCTCACCGACGTTGCCGACGAGGACGCAGCTGGCGTCGCCCTCGAACCACGTGGCGCCGTCGACGGTGACCTTCGTGCCGACCGGATCGGCGGACAGGTTCCGGGCACCGGTCCAGAGGTAGGCCGCCCGGCCGATGCGATCCTTCAGCGACCGGTCGGCGTCCTTGATCATGCGGGCGTCGAAGCCTGATGCCCGCCATGACCGCGAAGCGCTCGCCGTTGACCTCGCCGAGGTCCATGGACTGCCGCCGCCCGTGCAGCCCGATCGTCACCGCCTGCCTCGATGTCCCGAGGGATGCCGAGGTGCGTCGCCAGGAGGTTGGCGGTGCCCGCGGGCACGATGGCCACCGCGATGCCCGGGTCCGCGCAGTGCGTCGATGCAGCGCTGCACCATCCCGTCGCCGCCCCACACGAAGAGGAGGTCGGCGCCCTCGCGACCGGCCTCCTCGACCCGGTGCGGCGCCTTCTTGCTCTTGGGCACCTCGTACCAGAGCGGGGTGTCGACGCCTTCGTGGGCCAGGACGGTGCGGAGCCGGTCGAGGCCCGCCGCCGAAGGTCTTGCCCGTCATGGGCCACAACAGCGACCTTGGTCACGGCTGCGCCTCCCGCTCGTGCTCGTGTCGGCCCAGGATCCCGACGGTGAGGGTCAGGGCGATGACGCCCAGCACGATGCCGACGAGCACGTCGCTGGCGAAGTGCATGCCCCGGTACACGCGAGCCCAGGCGACCCAGCCCGTGACGATCGCCGGGGCCAGCACGACGACGAGGCGGAGCACCGTCGAGCGGACGTGGGGGAGGACGATCAGGGCCAGTGCGCCCCAGAGCACGATGGTGGCGGCGACGTGGCCGGACGGGAAGCTGAACGTCGTCGGCGACTCGCCGAGGGTGTCCACGGGCGGCCGATCCCGGCGCACCAGGTTGTTCACCGTGATGAACGTGGCGGCTTCGAGGGAGAGTGCGAACACGATCAACGCGGCGTCCCGCCGGCGGTGGCGCAGCCACAGGCCGACAGCCGCCACCGCGGCGATGGCCACGACGACGAAGGTGTCGGCGAAGGTGGACCAGAACATGGCGACGTCGTCCCAGCCGTCCGTCCGCCCGCGGGCGAACCACCGGCTGAGGTCGGTGTCGGCCTCGCGCAGCGGTTCGAAGAGCTCGAGGTGGACGTACGCCAGCCCGGCCGCCGTGAGCACGCTCACGAGCACGAGGTAGCTGAGCAGGACCGCCTTCAGCGCCGGCCACCAGTCGACGTCCTGGGGGTGGTCTCGAGGTTCGTCGACGACGCCCAGCGGGCCTTCGTGCTCCCTCGTGTGGGCGTACATGTCCTGGTCTCCCCCTCAGCGGCGGAGAGGCCGCTGTGCCGTCAGGTGTCACGCAGTTACCCCGATGGCGGAGGTGTCAGTCCCCGTTCCGGGTGGGGCACGAGGTCCACGACCCGGGCACGAGGGGTAGACCCCTTCCGTGCTCGTGACCCTCATCCTCCTCGGGATCGCCGCAACGGCGGGGGTGGTCGGGTACGTCGTCGCTCGGCGCTGGCCAGGGGGCGTGGCGTCCCCCGTCGCTGATCCGGCGACGATCGAGGACGAGGTGGAGCGTCACCCTGGCGTGGCCGACGCCCTCCGCTCGGCTCCGGGTCCGGCGAGCGTCACCGGCGTCGCCCTCACCGCCGCGCTGGTCGCCATCGTCGCCGCCGTGGTCGGCTTCGGCCTCCTGGTCATCATGGTGCAGTCCGACACCGGGCTGGCCCGCTGGGACCTGTCGTTCGCCCGCTTCGGGGCCGACCACGCCTCGGAACGGTCGACCGACCTGCTGCGCACGGTCAGCCTCCTCGGTGGCACGAGCGGCGTGCTCGCGCTCACCGCGGTCACCGCCGCCGTGACCTGGACCCGGATGCGCAGCCTCGCGGTCATCGGGTTCCTGGCGCTGTGTGCGCTGGGACAGTTCGCACTCTCCAACCTGGTGAAGCTGGGGGTGGACCGTGAGCGGCCCGACATCCTGCACCTGACCGGGTTCTCGGGATCGTCGTTCCCCTCGGGACACTCCACCGCGGCTGCCGCGGCCCTGATGGCGTGCGCGCTGGTGTTGGGCCGCGGGCGTTCGCCGAGGGTGCGGGCCGGCCTGCTGGGGGTGGCCGCGGCCGCGGCCGCGGCCGTCGCCACGACCCGCGTGCTGCTCGGGGTGCACTGGTTCACCGATGTCCTGGCCGGGCTCCTCCTCGGCTGGCTGTGGTTCGCCGTCTGCTCGATCGCCTTCGGCGGCCGTCGCCTGCGCTTCGGTGCCCCGGTCGAGACGGCCGAGTCGGCGGCCGACCACGCCTTGTAACCGCGGTGCGTAGCTGATACGACTACTGACCGTCATCGAGTGGTGATGCGAGCGGCGAAGGGCGACGGGCGTGCGGCGGACGTGGTGGACCGGGCTCCTGATCGTCGCGCTCGTGGCGGCCGTGGGCCCGGCGTCCGCCGCGCCGAACGAGGACAACCAGCCGTCCACCGCGCCGTCCCGCTACGCCGCCGCCGCCCCGACCGGGTGGATGACCTCGGCGGCCTCGGACCGGGTCCACGACATCGCCCAGGTCGGCAACACGGTCTACGTGGCGGGGACGTTCGCCGGCATCCGGCCGACCCGGACCGGCCCGGTCACGGCCCGCACGAACATCGCCGCCTTCGACGCCACCACCGGCGAGCCTCGGGGTTTCGCCCCGGCGGTCAACGGCGCCGTCTACTCGCTCGAGCCCTCGCCCGACGGCACCCGGCTCTACCTGGGCGGCGCGTTCACCACGGTGAACGGCGTCGCCCACAACCGCATCGTCGCCCTGGACCCCACGTCGGGCGCGGTCGTCACCGCCTTCTCGCCGAACCTCGGCGGCGGATCGGTACGCTCGATCGTCCTCCGCTCGGGGATCCTGTACGCGGGCGGCAACTTCACCTCGGCCAGCGGCCAGTCCCGGATCGGGCTGGCCGCCTTCGACACGACCGGCGCCGGCGTGCCCCTCGCCTCGTGGGCGCCGTCGGCCACCGGCACCGGCGGGGTGCTGACCCTGGAGGCCTCGCCGGACGGCAGCCGCCTCTACGTCGGGGGCCGCTTCACCGCCGTCAACGGCCAGCCGTCGACGGCGTTCCTGGCCGTGCTGCACCGGACCACCGCGCAGGTCGATCCGTCGTTCGCCGCCCAGCCGGAACGGGAGGTGTTCGACGTCCTGGCCGATGACGACGGTCGGGTGTGGGCCGCGCTCGGCGGCGTGCTCGGGCGGGCCGACCTGTACCGGGCGGCCGACGGCTCGCTGCTGACCCGCCACGAGACCTCGGGCGACGTGGAGTCGGTCGAGCAGGTCGGCGACCTCGTCTACTTCGGCGGCCACGACATCGGGCCCTCGGAGTTCGAGCACATCGGCGTGGTCGACCCGGCCGCGCCGGCCATCCTCGACGCGGCGTCGTTCGACGAGCCGTCGACGGGCGGCGACGGCATCTGGGCGATCCACAGCACGGGCCGCGACCTCTGGGTCGGCGGGAACATGAGTGGCCCGTACTTCGGCTTCACCCGCCATCCGTCGGTCGCCGACCCGCTGCCCCGGGTGGAACTGCTGCCGGTTCTGTCGAGCTGGCGGTACCTCGACACCGCCGCCGCACCCGCGGCGTGGCGGGCCGCCGGCTTCGACGACTCGGCCTGGCCGACGGGTGGCGCCGAACTGGGCTTCGGCGACGGCGGCGAGGGCACGTTGCTGCGCTCCGGCCGAGGCACCTACTACTTCCGCCGCACCGTCGACGTGAACGGCGTCGCCGGGTTGCGGGACCTCCGCCTCGACCTGCTGGTCGACGACGGTGCCGCCGTCTACGTCAACGGCACCGAGGTGGTGCGGACCAACCTCCCCGCCGGGACGCTCAACGACGGCAGTCGGGCAGTGCTCGGGCTCGTCGGGCAACGCCGAGGACACGTTCCAGTCGTTCACCGTTCCCACATCGGCCCTGGTGGAGGGGGCCAACACGGTGGCCGTCGAGGTGCACCAGAACAGCTCGGCCAGCAGCGACCTCAGCTTCGACCTCCGCCTGAGCGCGGTGCGGGACGTCGTCGACACCACCCCGCCGAGCGTGCCGACGGGCCTGGCCTCGCCGGCGCGGACGGCGACGACCGTCGACGTGACGTGGACGGCGTCGACCGACGACCGGGCCGTCGCCCGCTACGAGGTCTTCGTCGACGGCACATCGGCGGGCACCACGACCGCCCGCACCTTCACGGTGACCGGGCTGGCCCCGTCGTCGACCCACGCCGTCACCGTCGAGGCGCTGGACGCGGCCGGCAACCGCTCGGGGCGGTCGACCCCGTTGAGCGTCACGACGTCGGCCGCGGCGCCAGGCACGGTCCAGGTCGTCCCCCGCGGCGCGACCTGGCGCTACCGCGACATCGGCCCCGCCCCGGCTACCGCGTGGGCCCAGCCGTCGTTCGACGACAGCGCGTGGCTGCAGGGCCCGGCGATCCTCGGCCGCGAGGAGGGTGACGAGGCCACCGTGCTGGCGCCCGGCGCCGGCGCCCGCTGGTTCCGCCGGACGTTCCCGATCGCCGACGCCGGTTCGGTCACGGCGTTGCGGCTGGAGCTGGTGGCCGACGACGGCGCGGTCGTCTACCTGAACGGCACCGAGGTCGTGCGCGACAACCTGCCCGCCGGGACGTTGACCACCGCCACTCTCGCGGCGAGCTACCGCACCGGTGCCGCCGAGCGGGCCGTGCGCACCTTCACCCTGCCGACGGCGGCACTGGTCGACCGGCACCAACGTCCTGGCCGTCCAGCTCCACCAGGCCTCCGGAAGCCCGGACGCCAGCTTCGACGCCTCGCTGGCGGCGACCGGGGCCGTGGCCGACACCACGGCGCCGTCGGTGCCGGGCGGGCTGACCTCGCCGGCGCGGAGCTCGACCTCCATCGGCCTGTCGTGGAACGCCGCCACCGACGACGTGGCCGTGGCCCGCTACGAGGTCTTCCGCAACGGGACCTCGGCGGGCACGACGACTGGCACCAGCTTCACCGTGACCGGGCTGAGCCCGTCGACCGCCTATGACCTCGCCGTGGAGGCGATCGACGCCGCCGGCAACCGATCGGGCCGCAGCCCGGCGATCAGCGTGTCGACGACTGCCGCTGCTGCCGGGCCCGTCACCTACATCGCCCGCGGCGACACCTGGCGCTGGTCGGAACGCGGTGGCCGCGCCGCCGGCGACCTGGGCCCAGCACGACCTACGACGACACGGCGTGGCCGACCGGGGCCGCCGAGCTGGGCGCCGGCGACGGCGACGAGGTCACCGTCCTGCCCGCCGGCTACGGCACCCGCTGGTTCCGTCGGGCCTTCACCGTGACCGGTGCTGCCGGCGTGGGTGCCCTCGAGGTCGAGATCCTCGCCGACGACGGGGCCGTCGTGTACCTCAACGGCGTGGAGCTGGTGCGGGACAACGTGGCCGCCGGGCCGGTCACCGCCGACACGCTGGCCACCGACTACCGCTTCGGCGTGGCCGAGACGCAGCGCAACACCTACACGGTCCCCGCCACCGCCCTCGTCGACGGGTCCAACGTGCTGGCGGTGTCGCTCCACCAGGCGTGGGGGAGTCCCGACGTCAGCTTCGACCTCCGTCTGCGCTCGGCCTGACTTCCGGGCCCGGACGCCGGGCCAGCACACTGACCTCTGTGTACGAGCCGTTCCTCCTGCGCGACGTGCCCACCGTCGCCGACTGGTGGGAGCGCGGGCGGCGGCATCGGCCTGGACCGGGCCCAGCAGCTGGGACCCGGCGGGACGCTGCAGGAGCTCGGCCTGGCCGGGCTGCGGGGCCGGGGTGGAGCGGGCTTCCCCACGGCCCGCAAGTGGCGCGCCATCGCCGCCGCCCCGGGCCAAGGCGGGTGATCGCTACGTCGTGGTCAACGCCGGCGAGGGCGAGCCGGGGACCTTCAAGGACCGGGCCATCCTGCGGGCCAACCCGTACCAGGTGGTCGAGGGGGCGGCGATCGCCGCCATCACGGTCGGGGCCGAGAAGGCCTACATCGGGCTGAAGCACACCTTCACGAAGGAGATCGAGCGAGTCGAGCAGGCCATCGAGGAGATGGAGGCCGAGGGGCTGACGTCGGGGGTCGAGTTCGAGGTCGTCACCGGGGCCGACCACTACCTGGTGGGGGAGGAGACCGCCCTGCTGCAGGTCATCGAGGGCGAGGAGCCGCTGCCCCGTTGGGCCCCGCCGTACCTGCACGGCCTCTTCGCCACGGGGCCGACCGCCGGCTGGTCGTCGGCGCCGAAGAAGGACGCCCAGCCGACCGACGACGCGAACCCGACGCTGGTCAACAACGTCGAGACGCTGGCCAGCGTCCCCCACATCCTGGCCCTGGGCCCCGAGTGGTACCGCTCGATCGGGACCGAGGACTCGCCGGGGCCGGTCGTGTGCACGGTCGTGGGCGACGTCGTGCGTCCGGTCGTCGTCGAGGTCCCGATGGGCACCCCGCTGATCGAGCTGATCGCGGTCCACGCCGGTGGCCTGGCCGAGGGTCGGTACGTGAAGGCGGTCCTGTCCGGGTTCTCCAACGCCGTGCTCACCGGGGCCGATCTGGACGACGCCGGTCAGCTACGAGGGCCTGGTCGACGTCGGCAGCGGGCTGGGGGCGGCCGGGTTCATCGTCTACGACGACCGCACGAACATGGTCGAGGTGGCCCGGCTGGCCAGCAACTTCCTCTACGTCGAGAGCTGCGGCCAGTGCCCGCCGTGCAAGCTCGGCGCCGGCGACATCACCGAGCGCCTCGACCGCATCGCCCGCACCGGCGGCGACGACGGCGACGTCGCGGCCATCGGCGCCCGCCTGCTGACGGTGACCGACGCCAACCGCTGCCACCTCGCCGCCCAGGAGCAGGAGCTGATCTCCAGCATCCTGCGCCGCTTCCCCGAGGACGTCGTGGCCGCGCTGGAGGGCGGGGGAATCCCGGGCCGGGGCCTCGACGTTCCCAAGCTCGTGGAGCTGGACGAGATCGACCCGCGCCAACACGCCAAGCGAGCCGACTGGACCTTCGGAGGAGCGGCATGGCCCAGGACATGACCTCGTTGGAGGAAATGGCGTCGGATTCCGACGCTTATTTCCTCCGACGGGGCTCTAGCCCTCCTGGATCTCGGCGATCAGGTCGGGGAAGGTCGCGTCCAGGAAGGCCGGGTCCAGCGAGGCCGTGCCGACGGCGGGCTCGTCGCCGAAGACCTCGTCGAGCTGGGCGACCGTGAGGTGGTCGATCAGCGGCCAGACCACCTCGGGGTCGGTGTCCTCGGGCAGGCACCCGTTCTCACCGAGCTCCACCAGCGGGACCTCGGCCGGGTCGAGGCCGAGGTCCTCGACGAAGCCGCTCAGCCCGCCCTCCTCGCGGATGGGCAGGCAGGGGTCGACGAAGACGGCATGGCCGCTCTCGGCGATGATCGCCAGGCGCTTGGGCGTGTCGAGCCAGTCGTAGGTCTGCCTGCACCCGGTCCAGGTCGACGATGGTGTCGCCCTCGGCGGCGATGATCATCGACGGCACCGGGGGCGGCTCGGTCGCCTCCAGCAGGGCGGCGGTGTCGAGGCCCTCGCCCCCGTCGTCGGTGAACGCCTCGAGGTCGGTGTCGGGCGCCAACGGGGTGCCCGGGGCCTGGCCGATCCAGAGGTCGACCCGGTCGTCGTAGGCGGCGGTGCCCGACGCGCTGCCGCCGGCGCTGTGGCCCTCGGCGGCCACCTGTTCGGTGTCGACGGTGTCGGCCAGTCGCCCTCGGACTCGGCCAGCAGGTCGAGGGCGGCGACCAGCTGGTCGCTGTCGAGGTACTCGTCGGGACGCTCGCCCTCGCCGCCGGCGATGAAGGACTCCAGGATCGACACCACGCCCCGCTCGGGATGGTCGACGGCGGCCACCACGTAGCCCCACGAGGCGACGGTGGCGTTGTGCCGGTTGCCGAAGCGGAGGTTGCCGGAGAAGCCGTGGCTGTGGAGCACGACGGGGAACGGCCCGTCGCCGCTGGCCGGGGCGTCGACGTAGGTGTCCGGGATGGTGATCTCGTCGGACAGAGCCCCGGGCAGGAGGTTCGAGATCGTCGGGGCCGAAGATCGTGTCGCCCGAGTACGAGTACGGCTCGGCGTCGGCGGGGACGGCGTCGGGATCGACCGGGTAGAAGACGGCGACCTGGTGATCGTCGTCGAGGGCCAGGTCGACCTCGCCGACGGCGTAGGGGCCACGACCCGAGAAGCTCGACGGGCTCGACCTCGGTCTCCTCGGGAGCGCCGTTTCCGGTGGCCCCGCCCCCGGATCCGCCGGCATCGTCACCGTCGGTGCAGGCCGCCGCGAGGGCGGGCGAGCGAGGAACAGAAGCAGGCAGCGGCGCACCGGCAGTTCCTACCACTGCCAAGATCGTGCCATGGCCTACGTCGAGGTGACCGAGCCCCGTCCGCACGTCCGGCAGATCACCCTGAACCGGCCCGAGCGGATGAACGCCATGTCCTTCGACACCGTCGTCCCGCTACGGGAGGCGCTGGAGGCGGCGGGCCACGACAACGACACGTGGGTCGTGGTGCTCACCGGGACGGGCGACGGCTTCTGCTCCGGCCTCGACCTGGAGGACGCCGGCGTGCCGCCCCACGCCGACGGGCTGACGCTCTCCCGCCTGGCCATCCGGGCCATGGAGTACTTCGGCGATCTCGTGCCGCAGATGCGCAAGCTGCCGCAGCCGGTCATCGGCGCCATCAACGGCCCGGCCATCGGCGGCGGCATGTGCCTGTCGATGGGGACCGACATCCGCATCGCCGCCCGGTCCGCCTACTGGCGGGCGGCGGGCATCAACAACGGCCTCGGGGCGGTCGAGCTGGGCCTCTCGTGGACGCTGTCCCGGGCCGTCGGGCAGCTCCCGGGCCTTCGAGATCTGCCTCTCCGGCCGGGACGTCGACGCCGACGGAGGCCGAGCGCATCGGGATGGTGTCCCGCACGGTGCCCGACGACGAGCTGCTCGACGTGACCTACGACCTGGCCGAGCGCATCTGCGGCTACAGCACCCACGGGGTCTCGATGACCAAGAAGGTCCTGTGGTCGGCGCTGGAGGTGGGGAGCCTGGAGGCGGCGCTCGACCTCGAGAACCGCAACCAGCTCCTGGTCCGCCTCACCACCCAGAACCTCGAGGAGTACATCCGGGCCCGGCGGGACGGGCGGACCCCGGTCTACGAGGACTGACGAGCGGGGTCGAACTCCATCACCTGGGTCAACCGCACGTTGTTGCCCGACGGGTCGCGGAACGACGTGTCGATGCCGTAGGGCTGCGGCGTGGGCGGGTCGTTGAACGCAAGGCCCCGAGCCGACAGCTCCTCGTAGGTGGCCTGGCAGTCGTCCGTCTCCAGGAACAGCGTGCCGCCGGCGCCCATGGCCACGAGCTCGGCCAGCTGGCGACTGCGGTCCTCGTCGAGCATCGGGGGGCCGGGCACCGGCATGAGCACGAGGCCGATGTCGTCCTGCCCCACCGGGCCGACGACCAGCCAGCGGAAGCCCCAGTCGTCCATGGTCACGTCCGACCGGACCTCCCAGCCGAGCACCCCCGTGTAGAAGGCAAGGGCTTCGTCCTGGTCGTGGACCCAGAACTGTGCGTTCGCGATTTCGGTCATGGCCCGACCCTAAGGAGACGGGGTCATGGCGTCTTCTCGAAACGTGCGGTTCTGGGGTCGCCCGTAGGCCTGGGCCACGCAGGTCGGGATGCGGACGCAGCGCTGCGGCGGGAGGGAACGAGCGCCGGTAGGCGGCGGGCGTCGTGCCCAACACCCGGCGGAAGCTGGTCGTGAAGGACCCGACGCTCTGCAGCCCGACGGCGAAGCAGACGTCGGGGATCGACCAGTCGGTGGTGCGCAGCAGGGCGGCGGCCCGCTCCAGCCGTCGGGTCAGCAGGTAGCGGTGGGGCGGCTCGCCGAAGGTCCGGGCGAACTCGCGGCTGAAGTGCGCCGGCGACAGGCCGGCGGCACGAGCCAGCTCGGCGACGGTCAGCGGCTCGGCGTAGCGGGCGTCAGCCAGGTCCTTGGCTCGCAGCAGGTGCCGGGCCGGATGCGCCTCCGCCATGGGGGAATCATCGCCGCGGGACATGAGAGACCGCTATTGGGGTACAAAGTGCGGGCGGGTGGGTCACCACCAGGGGGGGTTTGCCGTGTCACCGCTGGATCGTCGACAGTTCGTCCGCCGCGCCACCGCCACGGCCGGGGGGCTCGCCCTCGCCGGCCCGTTCACCGGCTGGCTGACCAACCCGGTCGCCGCCCGGACGGACCTTCCACAGCCGCCGTTGGTGCCGATCCCGGACGAGCGCGGCAACGTCGTGCGGCTCCTCCTGCCCGCGGGATTCCGCTACCGGTCGTTCCACGACACGTTGACGCCGGTGACCCTCGACGACGGCACGACGCTGCCCGGTCGTCACGACGGCATGGCCGCCTTCCCGGCGCGGCACGGGAAGGTCTGGCTGGTGCGCAACCACGAGCGCAACTTCCCCGGCCCCGCCTTCGGTCCGGGGACGCCCTACGACGCCATGGCCCAGGGCGGCACGACCACCGTGCTCGTCGACCGCTTCGGCAACGTCGACCGGGCCTTCACCAGCCTCAACGGCACGCAGATGAACTGCGCCGGCGGGCGCACTCCGTGGGACAGCTGGATCACCTGCGAGGAGACCGTCAACGGTCCTGACGTCGGGCCCGACTTCACCGGGACCCCGAACACACCGCTGACCCAGCGCCACGGGTTCATCTTCGAGGTGCCTGCGGGTGGTCAGGGCTCCCGGACGCCCATCACCGACGCCGGTCGCTTCGCCCACGAGGCGGCCGCGCTCGACCCGTCCGAGGGCGTCCTGTACCTGACCGAGGACAACTTCGGCTTCCCGTCGGGGCTCTACCGCTACCTCCCGCGGCGGCGAGGCCGCCGGGACGGAGGCGGGGGCCACGGCCACGACGGTCGGATCCGCAACGGCGGCCGGCTGCAGATGCTCGCTGTGCAGGGCCAGCCGGGCGCCGAGCTCGCCGCCTCCCAGCCCGTCGGCACCCGCTATCGCGTCACCTGGGTCGACATCGACGACCCGGCGCCGACGTTCCCGCACACGCCGGGCCAGCCGGCGCCGACCACCAACGACCAGGCGCTGCGCCACGTCGGTGACCAGGGCCGGGCCCAGGGGGCGGCGCGGTTCTCCCGCCTCGAGGGTGCCGTCTGGGACCAGGGCGTGCTGTGGTTCACCTCGACCCAGGGGGGTGGCCCCGCCGAGGTCGGCGACGGTCCCATCGCCAACGGCTACGGCAACGGAACCGGCCAGGTGTGGGCCTACCACCCGCGCTCCCGGACGCTGCGCCTCGCCTACGAGTCGCCGGGCCCGGACACGCTGGACCTCCCGGACAACGTCACCGTCCGCCGGCGGGGTGGCGCCGTCGTGCTCTGCGAGGACGGCGGGAACGGGAACTTCATGCGCGCCCTGTCACCCTCCGGCCGGCTCACCACCATCGCCCAGAACGCTCTGCCGGGCCAGCTGAACGACGAGTTCGCCGGGGCCACCTTCGACCCCGACGGCCACACCCTCTACGTGAACATCCAGGCCGAACGCGCCCTCACCTTCGCCATCTGGGGTCCGTGGCACCGCATCGGCGTCTGACCACTCCGAAATTGCGGTAGATGGTTGCGGTTTGCGCAACCAACTGGCGCCAGATCGCCTCGGTCAGGGCTTGGTGACGGCCAGCGCGACCTCGAACTCGAGCAGGTCGGCGCCCATGGCCACGGGACCGCCCCCGCCGCCCTGACCGTGGCCCTCGGGCGGCGGACCGGTCTGGCCGGCGTGGCTCTCGGCGAAGCGCTGGCTCTCCCGCCACGCCTGGAAGGCCTCTTCGGTCTCCCAGCGGGTGTAGACGAAGTAGCGGTCCTCGCCCGCCGTGGGGCGGAGGAGCTCGAAGCTGAGGAAGCCGTCGACCTCGTTCATGGCGTCCCCCCGGGCGGCGAAGCGCTGCTCGATGGCCTCGCCCATGCCCTCGGGCACCCGGATGGCGTTGATCTTGACGATGTCGCTCACGTCTCCGACGGTACCGCCGGCTTCTCGGGGCGCCAGAACCCGGCCAGGAGCACGGCCGTCCCGCCACCGCCGGCCACGACGGCGATGAGCAGGCCGCTCCAGCCGGCGATGTCCTCGATGTCGAGGGCGTTGTCCAGCGACCACTCGCCGGCGCCCAGCAGCGACAGGCAGAGGGCCACGACGGTCAGCGTGAGCACGTACTCGTAGCCCTCGCCCGGGCGGAAGATGAAGAAGCCGTTCTTCCAGTGGTTGGTGATGAGGGCGACGAGCATGACGCCGATCACCCCGGCACACGCCAGCGGCGTCAGCAGGCCGACGACGAGCATGACCCCGGCGCCGACCTCGGTCAGGCTGGCCAGCCAGGCGTGGAGCGGACCCGGCTTCATGCCCAGGCTCTCGAACCACCGACCGGTTCCCGCGATCTTCCCGCCACCGATGATGTGGTTGATCCCGTGGGCCAGCATCACCGCCGCCAGGATGAGGCGCAGGCCGAGCAGCGCAAGGTTGATCGCATCCACCTCGGTTCCCATGGGGCGTGACCCTACGCTCGGCGGCCGATGCACCTCGATCTCCTGATCGACCCCTTCGATGCGTCGTGGCCGCAGGTGCGGGACCTCGCCGTGGCGGCGGAGGAGCGGGGCTGGGACGGGGTGTGGACCTGGGACCACCTGTCGGGGGTCAGCCACGACCAGCGTCACGTGCTCGAGGGGTGGACGCTCCTGTCGGCGCTCGCCACCGTCACGTCCCGGGTCGCCATCGGCCCGCTGGTGCTGAACCAGGCCAACCGCGAGGCGACGCTGCTGGCCCAGATGTCCGCCACCCTGCAGGACGTGTCCGGCGGCCGCCTGCTGCTGGGCCTCGGCGCCGGTACCGGTCCGACCGGGCCCTATGCCGCCGAGCAGTACGCCGTCGGCCACGAGCCCGGCCACGACCCGGAGCGACGGGCCGACCTGGTCGAGTACGTGGGCGTGTTGCGTCAGGCCTGGCTCGGCGAACTGGGCGGCACCGGTGGCTTCCTCCAGCCGGCACCCCTGCCGCCGGTGATCGTCGCCGCCTTCGGCCCGAAGCTGGCGACCATCGCCGGCCAGGTGGGCGACGGCATCAACACGCACGCCACCCTTCCCGGGCTGGAAGCGCTGGTGGCTCAGGCCCGCGGCTCGTCAGCCGACCCTGAGCGATTCCTGGTGACGGTCTTCGCCGGCCTGGCCCCGGCGTGGCTGGACCCCGACAGCCCGGAGCGCCGCCGCCTCGACGCCGTGGGCACGGATCGGCTGATCCTGGTCGTGCGCCCGGGCGACGATCCCGCCGCCCTGCCCGATGGTCGGGAACTGACGCCGGGCATGCCGTCGTCTGAGGAGGGCGGCAACGGCGCCGCCCCGACGAGGAGATCCCCCATGCGCAAGCGGTTGTTCCTCTCCCTGCTGCTGATCGTCGCTCTGGCGGCGGCCTGTGGCGACGACGGCGGCGAGGTCGAGGCCGCCTCAGCGACCACGGGCCCGGCGACGACCGGCCCCGCGACCACGGGCCCGGACACGCCCGTGTCCAGCCCGCCCGGCACCACTCCCGACGACGGCACGGCCACCGACGTGGTGTGGGCCCGCATCGAGCCGACCGACGACCTCGTCGACCCGGTGATCGCCACCCCCGACTCGATCGTCCCCGACCCCGAGGACCCGAACGCCGTGCTCGTCCGCTTCTACGGCGGCGTGCAGGAGTGCTACGGCAGCCGGGTCGTCGTCGTGCGCCAGGACGCCGAGGAGGTCGTCCTCCGCCTCGAGGCCGGCGGTCGGCCCGACGCCGCCGGCACCGCCTGCATCGAGATCGCCGAGGCCCAGGAACTGCAGGTCGTCCTCGACGCGCCGGTCGACGGCCGGCAGGTCGTCAGCCAGGGACCCATCGAGAACTAGGCAACCCCTCGTTCTGGCGCCTGATCTGGTCGCTATAGCGCCCGAATCGGGCGCCAGAACGGTGGTCAGGCCATCAGCTCCCGGCCGAGGTCGAGGGTGGCGGCGTCGCTGGCGAAGAAGTGCTGGCTGCCGGCGTGCAGGTCGCGGAAGCCTCGCTGCAGCGGGCCGTCCCGCAGCGCCGTGGTGCCGGCCAGCAGGTAGGCCTCGCGGGCGATGTCGGCGCCCTGCTGGGTCAGGAACACGCGTGGCCTGACGGCAGGCGGTGATGGCCGACGGGTCGGGGGCGCCCGTCTCGGCCGACGCCTGGGCGGCGACCACGGCGTGACGCACCCAGGCCTCGGCCGCGCGGTAGCGGGACTCCAGCACGCCGAGCGTGTAGAGGAAGCGCTCGCTGTCCTTCAGCGGGACGGCGGCGCCCATGCGGTGCTTGCCCTTGCCGACGTCGATCAGCTCGTCGAGCACCCGCCGGGTCACACCCAGGGCGAAGCCGGCGTGGCCGACGGCGGTCAGGCACATGACGCCGAGGTCGAAGGCGGGCCCGCCCCGGTGGCGCACGGGGGCGAAGAAGTCGAACGTGGCCTGCTCGGGCACGAAGGCGTCGCGGATGGCGTAGTCGTAGCTGGCCGTGGCCTGCAGCCCGAGCACGTCCCAGTTGCCGCGCAGCTCGACGGCGTCGATGGGCAGGAGCGCGAAGAGGAAGCGGCTGTCGGCCCCGTCGGGTTCCTGGGTCAGGGTCCCCGCTCCGACCCACGTCGAGTGGTTGATGCCGGAGCCGAACTGGTAGTCGCCGGTGACCGTGAAGCCGCCGTCGCCGGGCACGGCCACCCCGTTGGGGGCGAACTGGCCGGCGGCCAGCGGGACGCCGTCGGCGAAGAGATCCCGGGCGAAGTCGTCCCCCGCCCAGGCGCCGAAGAAGGCGATGGTCGCCGTGTTGGCCAGCAGGCACCAGCCCGCCGACCCGTCGGCCCGGGCCACCTCGGCGAGCACGTCGAGCTGGTCGATCAGGTCCAGCTCGAGCCCGCCGACCTCCTTCGGCGACGAGATGGCGTGCAGGTCGGCCTCGACGAGGGCCGCCACCGTCGCCGCCGGCACCGGCTCGGAGGCCGTCTCGTCGGCGTTGGCACTGATGGTGGCGTAGAGGTCGCGGGCGGAATCGAGGGCCGTCGTCACGAGGCCCGTTCTAGCCTTCACTCGTGACCACGCTGACCACGGCCTGCCCGCTCGACTGCCCGGACGGGTGCTCGCTGGCGGTGACGGTCGAGGGCGACACGATCACGAAGATCGACGCCGTGCCCGTGGGGGCGGCGGCCAACCCGCTGACCGAGGGGTGGATCTGCCGCAAGGTGCGGCGCATGACCCGCCGGGTCCACGGTGAGGGCCGCCTGACCACGCCGCTGCGCCGGGTCGGCGCGAAGGGGGCCGGCGAGTTCGAGCCCATCTCGTGGGACGAGGCGCTGGACGAGGTCGCGGCCCGCATCCGGTCGGCCATCGACGAGCAGGGCCCGAGCGCGGTGGTGCCCTACCTCTACAACTCGTCGGCCTCCGTCTTCGAGAGCGATGGCCTGACCCCCCTGCTGTTCGAGGCGCTCGAGGCCGCCGAGGTCGAGCACACGATCTGCGCGGCGACGGCGGCCAAGGCGTGGCGACTGGTGCTGGGCACCCTCGCCAGCGCCGATCCGATCGACGTCGCCGACAGCGACCTGATCGTGGTGTGGGGTGGCAACCCGACCGTGTCGAACTCGCACCTCGCCCCGCTGGTCGAGGAGCGGGCCAAGGCCGGGGCGAAGGTCGTGGTCATCGACCCTCGGCGCACCCCCGCCGCCGACCGGGCCACCCGCCACCTGGCTGTGCGGCCGGGCACCGACGTCGTGCTCGCAATGGCGGCGGCCGCCGAGCTCGAGCGCCGAGGCGCAGTCGACCGGACCTTCGTCGACCAGCACGTCGACGGCGCCGACGAGTACCTGGCCGCCTGCGCCGAGTGGACGGTCGACCGGGCCGCCGACGTGTGCGGCCTCGACGACCGATGAGGTGACCGGCTTCGTCGACGACCTGGTCGGTGCGTCGGCCCCGATGCTCCGGGTCGGGTGGGGGATGGAGCGCAACCGCAACGGCGGCGCCGCCCACCGAGCCGCCCTCTCCCTCTGGCTGCTGGCTGGCGCCTTCGGCCGTCCCGGCGCCGGCGTCGTCGGCTCCACCAGCCCGGCCGAGGATCCCACCGGCGGGTCCGTCCGCAACGCCGTCCTCGGTGGCGGCCCGTATCCCAACCGCCGCATCGTGAACATGAACCGCTTCGGCGCCGTCCTCGGCGGCGAGGGCGGCCCCGTCGACATCCTGCTGGTCCAGGGCTCCAACCCGGCGGCCACCTGTCCCAACCAGACGCTCGTCCACGAGGGACTGGCTCGTGAGGACCTGTTCACCGTCGTCCACGACCAGGTCCTGACCGACACCGCCCGCTTCGCCGACATCGTGCTGCCCGCGACGACGAGCTTCGAGGTCGACGACATCGTCGCCGGCTACGGGGGCTACTGGGTCCAGGAGGCGCCCGCCGTGATCCCGCCCGTCGGCGAGAGCCGCTCCAACAACCAGCTGGCCCACGACCTCGCGGTTCGCCTCGGCCTCGACGGCGACGCGTTCGACCCCAGCCCCGCCCGCCTCCACGAGCTGATGGTCGGCCCCTTCGAGCTGCCCCTGCGCCTCCAGCCCGAAGGCTCCGTCCAGTTCCGCGACGTGTTCCCCGCCCACGCCGGCAGCGAGTCGACCCGGGCCCGCCTGGTCACCGAGGACCCCTCCTCCGACCGCCTCCCGACCTACCGCGAGAACGAGGTGTCCGGTGGATCGTTGACCCTCCTGACGCCGGCAACCAACCGCAACATCACCAGCATGTTCGGCGAGTACGACAAGCCCGACCCGTCGGTTCGCCTCCACCCGACCGACGCTTCGGACCGTGGCCTGCAGCACGGTCAGGAGGTCGTGGTGACCAACGGCCGGGTCAGCATCACCGTCCCGGTGGCGGTCGACGACTCCCTCCGCCCCGGCGTCGCCTCGATCCCCAAGGGCCTGTGGTGCACCGCCACCCCCGAAGGCCTCACGGCGAACGCCTTCGCCCCGGACTCGCTGTCCGACCTCGCCGGCGGCGCGAGGTTCAACGACGCCATGGTCGACGTCGCCCCCGCCTGACGGGCCCTCAGCCGCGAGCCGTTGCTATGCGGGAGCGAGCACCGCGTCGGCGATGAGCTGCTCGCAGTGGCGGCTGTCCCACCAGTTGAGCTGCATGGCCTTGGCACGGCGGAAGAAGAGCTGGACGTCGTACTCGAGGGTGAAGCCGACGCCGCCCCAGATCTGTTGGGCCATGGCGGTCACGTCGCGGAAGGTGCGGTCGGCGAAGAGCTTGGCCATGGGGGCGAGCTGGTCGACGGGGCGGCCCATCGACCGGGCCCAGGCGGCCTCGTGGACGAGCTCGGTGGCACCGTCGACGCGGGTGACGGCGTCGGCGAGGTAGTGGGCGAGGGCCTGGAAGGCGCCGATGGGCTTGTCGAACTGGTGGCGGTCCTTCGAGTACTGGACGGTGATGTCCAGGGCGTAGCGGGCGCCGCCGACGGCGGCCGCGGCCTGGAGGATGGCGCCGTCGAGCATGGCCCGGTGCCAGGTCTCCCACGTGGCGCCGTCGACGTGCTGGGCCGAGGCACCCGACGAGGTCGACCCGGTACTGGGTGTCGGAGGCGATCGTGAACTGCTGGGTCAGGGTGACGCCGTCAGCCTTCGGGTCGACGAGGAACAGCCCGACGTCGTCGCCGCGTCCGGGCGGCCAGCACCAGGAGCACGTCGGCGGCGGCAGCGAAGGGAACGTGGCGCTTGACGCCGGTGATGGCGCCGTCGGCGAAGGTGGCCTGGATGCCGGCGGGCTTGAAGCCGCTCGTCGGGCTCGAGCCAGGCGACGGTGGCGATCGTCTCGCCGGAGGCGATGCCGCCCAGCAGCTCGTCGTGACCGCCGGCGGCAGCCAGCACGCCGCCGGTCATCACGGCGCTGACGAAGTGGGGCGTCGGGCGCCAGAGCACGACCCAGCTCCTCGTAGAGGACGACGCCCTCGAGCATCGACTGGCCCGAGCCGCCGGCACCTTCGGGGAGCAGCAGACCGACCAGGTCCAGGCCCTGCAGCTGCGACCACAGCGCCGGGTCGTAGCCCGGTCGGGTCGTCCTCCAGCTCCCGCACCTTGGTCAGCGGGCTGTGCTGGGCCAGCACGCCGGCCGCACCATCTCCCGCAGCATCTCCTGCTCGCCGCTGAACTCCAGATCCATCGTGTGCCCTCAATTCGTTGGAGGAAATAGCCGTCGGAACCCGACGCTTATTTCCTCCGATGTGGTTACTCGGGTGGGAAGGGGTGCCAGGCGTCGCCGCGCCGGGCCCAGGGGTTGTCGGACTCGTCGATCGGGACCGCGATGCGGGCGTGGCCGGTGGTGCAGGTACGGTCGCCGACGCTGAGGGTCAGGTCGACGTCGACCCAGCCGCAGCCGTCGTCGCCGGTCGACACGTCGGTCACGCTTCCCCGCAGCACCATGCGGTCGTCGGGGAAGACCGAGCTGAGCATGCGGAAGCGCAGTTGGCCGAGCCGGCCCTTCGGCCCGGTCCAGTCGGTCAGGAAGCGCTCGAACCAGGCCGCCTGGTTCGGCGTGTTCAGGAAGATGTCCTGGGTCCCGTTGCGCTCGGTGGCGAACTTGTAGTCGTGGTGCATCGGCCGCCAGTCCCGGGTGGCCAGCGCCCCGAGGACGACCGTCGTGGCGGTCACGTCGTAGGCGAGCTCGGGCACCTCGTCGCCGACCGCCACGTCGCCCAGCAGCAGGCTCATCGTCGGTACCCGAAGCCGGTGTACGACTCGGTGCCGACCCAGGTCCCGTCCTGCGTGTGGTACTCGACGTCGATCACCCAGAAGCGGCCGGTGCCGAGCTTCGTCGTCTTCTCGTCCGACACCGAGCGCAGCACCTGGCGGGTGGTGATGCGGTCGCCGGGCCGCACCGGCTCGCCGAAGGTGATCACGTTGTCGGACATGACCGCCTCGGGCAGGTCGAGCGCCTCCTTCAGGTCGAAGTGGACCTGCAGCGGCACCTGCGGCTCGCTGACCCCCGGCGCCCAGTTGTGGGGCCGGAACCAGACCGAGAGCATCGACGGCGGGGCGATCGGGACCGCCGGTCAGCTCGTCGGCGACGGCGTCGTCCCAGAACAGCGGGTTGCCGTTCTCGACCGAGCTGAGCGACGTCCACACGTAGCCCATCTCGGCGGGGAAGCCCCCGTCCTCCTCGTACCTGGGCTCGCCGATCCAGCCCCGCACCTCGTCGACGGCTGCGTTCGAGCTCATCGACCCCACCCCCGTCCCCACCCCGTCCCGCCGAACTGGCCTCTGATGTGCCGCCTATGACCGGCGAATCGGAGGCCAGTTCGAGGGTCGGGTGGAACTGGCCTCTGATGTGCCGCCTATGACCGGCGAATCGGAGGCCAGTTCGAGGGGGTCGGGGGTCATGCGATCACCTCGTCGTCACGCAGGGCCGCCAGCTCCTCGTCCGAGTAGCCGACGGCGGCGAGGACCTCGTCGGTGGACGTGACGGCTCCAGTCGGGGACGTCGACGGCCTCGCCCTGGCCGGGCTGGCCCGCCAGCACCGGGCCGACCTGGCGGAAGGCGCCCTCGGTCGGGTGGGTGGCGTCGACGATGGCGCCCCGGGCGGCGAACTGCTCGTCGGCGGCGGCCTCGGCGATGGTCAGCACGGGGGCGACGCAGGTGTCGGCCGGACCCAGCTCGGCGGCCCACTGGTCCCGGGTCTTCTCCTTGAACCGGGCCCGGAACGCCGCGCGGATCTCGTCCTGGCGGGCGTCGTCGAGTCTGGGCGTCGGCGAACTCGTCGTGGCCCAGCTGCGAGCACAGGTTCCGCCAGAAGTGCGGCTCGATGGCGGCGACGGAGAGCCAGCCCCCGTCGCCGGCCTGGTACAGGTCGTAGCAGGCGTACTTGCCGGTGAGCAGGTCGTGGCGGGGCCCGGGCTGGTCGCCGGTGGCCAGGTGCTGCTCGACGTAGAGCGACATGAGGGCGAGGACGCCGTCGGCGGCGGCCACGTCGAGGTGCCGCCCTTCACCGGTCGACTGCCGCTGCGACCAGCGCCGCCAGGATCGCCATGACCGCCTGCATGCCGCCCCCCGCCGAGTCGGCGATGGTCGCGCCGGGCAGCGCCGGCCCGCCGTCGGCGCCTCGTCCCGAGCAGGCCAGGTAGCCGCCGACGGCCAGGTAGTTCAGGTCGTGGCCCGCCCACTGCGAGCGGGGCCCGTCCTGGCCGTAGCCCGAGGTCGAGCAGTAGACGATCGCCGGGTTCACCGCCCGCACCGCGGCGTAGCCGATGCCCAGGCGGTCGACGACGCCCGGCCGGAACGACTCGATGACCACGTCGGCCTCGGCGGCCAGGCGCAGGAACGCCTCCCGCCCCTCGTCGGCCTTCAGGTCGAGGCGGATGCGGCGCATCCCCCGGTGGGCCGAGTAGGCGTAGAAGACCGGCTCGATCTGCACGGCGCCGGCCTTGGCCGGCGCGCCGACCTTCACCACGGATGCGCCGTAGTCGGCCAGCCATCGCGCCGGCCCGTGCCGCCGGCCCGACCGTCGAGCAGGTCGAGCACCGGTGATCGCCGTCGAGCATCAGAAGTTCTTCGGGAGGCCGAGCTTGCGGCGGGCGATGATGTTCTTCTGCACCTCCGAGGTGCCGCCCCCGATGGTGTCGATGACCGTGTAGCGGTAGGTCGACTCGGACCGGCCCTCCAGCGGGGCCTCCTCGGTGCGCACCCGCAGCTGGCTGCCCGGGCCGCAGATGTCCATGGAGGCGTCGGCCAGGCGCTTCGACAGCTCGGTCGTGAAGAGCTTGTACTCCGAGGACTGGGTCGTCGGCGGGGCGCCGCCCTTCATCGACTCGTGCACGACCCGCAGGCCGAGCACCCGGGCCACCTCCAGGTCGGTGGCCAGCTGGGCCATGCGCTGGCGCACGACGGGGTCGTCCCGCAGCGGCTCGCCGTCACGGCTGGCGATGCGCACGTACTCGACGAGGATGTCGAAGCGCTGCTTCACCGGCGAGAACGTGAACATCGTGAAGCGCTCGAGGTCGAGCGCCTCGGAGATGTACTGGAAGCCCTTGTTGACGTCGCCGACGACGTAGTCGTCGTGGACCCAGACGTCGTCGAGGAACACCTCGTTGGTGCGCTCGTCGCCCATCGTCCAGATCTCCTTGATGGTGATCCCGGGATGGTCGAGGGGGACGAGGAAGAGGGTGATGCCCTGGTGCTTGCTGTCGGGGTCGGTGCGGGCGCCCAACCAGTACCACTCGGCGAAGTGGGCCGACGTGGTCCAGACCTTCTGCCCGTTGAGCATCCAGCCGTCGCCGTCCTTGACCGCCTTCAGCTTCATGGAGGCGGCGTCGGACCCGGCGTCGGGCTCGCGAGTAGCCGACGGCGAACTCGACCTCGTTGCGCAGGATCTTGGGCAGGAACTCCTGCTTCAGCCGCTCGTTGCCGTGGCGGATGATGGTCTTGCCGACGATCCCGACGCCCTTGCCGATCTGCGGGCCGCCCCGCCCGGCCAGCTGCTCGTTGAGCAGGTACTCGTAGACGCCCTCGCCCTCGGTGCCGCCGTACTCCTTCGGCCAGGTCATGCCCAGCCAGCCCTGCTCGCCGAGCTTGGCCATGAACGCCCGCCGCCGGGGCGTGTCGACGATCTGGGCCATGTTCTCCCGGGTCACGTCGAAGACGTGGGGATCGTCGTTCGCGTCGAGGAACGCCGTGACCTCCTTGGCGAAGGCCTGCTGCTCCTCGGAGAACTCGAAGTCCATGACGCCCGAGGGTACTGAGGATCTGACGACCCGTCAGAAACGGGATCGAGTGGCCAGGAGACCTCGGTGGAGCGGTCACACTGGCGGGGTGGACAGGGATGGCCGCGGATGGGTCCGACAGGTCGCGTCCATCCTCGGGGTCATCCTGGTCGGGGGGCTCTTCCTCGGGCTGATCGGCTGGGCGGCGATGGGCGTGCTGCCGGAGAGCGACGCCGCCGATCCCGACACCGAGGTCGACTTCGGGGACCCGGAGATCGAGACCTCCCTGGCGCCGGAAGTGAACGAGGTGGCCATCGCCGCGCCGGGTGACGCAGTGGTCGACGTCGAGCGCTGCGAGGTCGTCGACGACGTGGTCCAGGTCGGCGGCGTGCTCCGCAACACCTCCGGCGACCCTCAGGCGTTCGTCGTCCACGTCGCCGTGCTCTTCGACGGCGAGCTGTTCGACGGCCTCACGACCGACGTGGGCGTGGCCGAGCTGGCCGACGGCGAGGAGGCGACGTGGGCGTCGCCGGCCGGCTCCGTCGACCCCGAGGACGAGTCGCAGCAGGTCCCGGCGTGCGAGATCGACCGGGTCGGTCTCGGCACCGAGGTCGCCGAGTGAGCCAACCCTGGCCGCCGCCGCCCAACCCGTCGACGTGGACCAGCCCGGCACCGGGCTCGCTGCCGCCGACGAACGGGGTGGCGACAGCGGCGTTGATCGTCGGGATCCTCGCCTTGCTGCCCGCGGTGACGATCATCTTCGCCTTCCTCGCCGTGGTCCCCGGCGTGGTCGCCATCGTCCTCGGGGGCATCGGGCTGTCGAACGCCAACCGCCGCACGGGCGGCATCGGCAAGGGGTCGGCGATCACCGGGATCATCTGCGGAATCCTCACCTTCGTCGCCTTGGCCATCGAGATCACGGCTTTCGTCTTCCTGGCCGCCAACGACGAGCCGGACATCGTCAACGCCCGCGACGCCACCCAGGCGGAGTACGAGATCCAGGGCCAGACGTGCCGGGCGACGACCCGCGACCTGGCCGAGTCCGAGGGCGTGTTGATCAACCGCTCGGGCGAGCCGCACGCCTTCACCATCGCCGTGCGATTCGTCGAGGACGGCGTCGACATGGGCACCGACACCGATCAGCTGGCGGTGGAGCTGGCGGACGGCGCGTCGTGGGCCTGGCAGACGCAAGAGTTCGCGGGCCCGAACCACGGCACCGTGACCACCGAGCACCTGGACTGCCAGATCGCCAGCGTGCAGATCGGCGAGATCGCCGACACTGACGACGACTGATCCTCAGCAGCGGGGCGGGGCCTGGCTGTTCGTCGCCTCCAGGCCCTGGGCCTCGAGCTCCGCGTAGGCGCTGCAGGCGACGTCGCCGAAGGTGCCGCAGCCCTGCCGACGGGCCCGGGCCTCGATGTCCGCCAGGACGCCGACCGGGAGGCGCACGGTGGTGGCCTCGGGGTCGCGGGGCGTCCCGGCGCCGAGGGCGAAGAAGGCGGTCAGGTACTCGGCGGCGAGGTCGTCGCACACCGGCGGCGTGGTGGTCGGCGGCGGGCCGTCGGCCGTCGTCGGGGGAGCGGTCGAGGACGCCGTCGGATCCCGCGTCGTCCCCCGAGCAGGCCGTCACCAGCAGCAGCCCGACCGCCACCACGAGGGCCCGGGTCAGGTGATGACCCCCGCTGCCCGGAGCTTCGCAAGGTCGTCGTCGCTCAGTCCCAGTTCGGCCCGGAGCACCTCGTCGGTGTGCTCGCCGACCCACGGGATGCGGGTCTCCGGGCCCTCGGCCACGGCCGACAGCTTCACGGGGTTGCCCGGGATCAGGACCGGGTCGTGCGACGCCGTCGGTGCGCTCCATCTCCACGATCATGTGGCGCTTGGCGACGTGCTCGTCGGCGATGATCTCCGGCGAGGTGTGGACCGGCCCGGCGGCGATGCCGACGTCGCTGAGCAGGTGGGTGGCCTCCAGGCGGGTCTTGTCGGCCAGCCACGCCTCGATGGCGGGTCGCAGGTCGGACTCGAGGTGCTCGGCCCAGCCGAGGCGCTCGGCGAAGCGGGGGTCGTCCTTCCACTCGGGCCTCCCGATGAGGTCGACGAGCGCGGCGAACTGGTGCTCGCGGACGACCTGCATGTTGAGGTAGCCGTCCTTGGCCTGGAACGCGTCGAGGATCAGCGGCAGCGGGTCGTCAGGGTCCTGGCCCAGCGACCAGAGGTTGGAGACGACGTCGGTCATGGCCACGACGGCGTCGAGCATGGCGATGTCGACGTACTGGCCGACGCCGGTGCGGTCCCGGTGGCGCAGCGCGGCGAGCACGCCGATGACGGCGAACAGCGCGCTGCTGATGTCGCCGATGGCGCCCATGGGGTTCGGCCGGGGCGGCTCGCCGGGGCGCTGCGCCCAGGCGTAGATGCCGGACATGGCCTCGACGATCGAGGCGTACGCCGGCCACGAGCGGTACGGGCTGTCGCCCGTGTTCCCGAAGCCGGAGACCGACACGTAGATGACGCCGGGGTGGACGGCCTTCACGTCCTCGTAGCCGAGGCCGAGGCGGTCCATCGTCCCGGCCTTGAAGTTCTCGGCGACGACGTCGAACCTCGGCACGAGGTCGAGGAACAGCTGCGCGGCCCTCCGGCGCCTTCAGGTCCAGGCCGACGCTGTGCTTGGACAGGTTGTTGCGGAGGAACGTGGCGCCGACGATCCGTCCCTCGGGGTCGGTCATGGCCGGCGTCGCCCCGCGGCCCGACTCGCCGTGGACCGGGTGCTCGACCTTGACCACCTCGGCCCCCAGCCGCCCGAGCAGCTGCGTGGCGTACGGCAGCGCCTGCATCTGCTCGGCCGCCAGCACCCGGATGCCGTCCAGTGGCTTGCCCTCGTCGGGCCCCTCCCCGGGGACCACGTCGCCCAGTCGCATGATCGGGAGGGTACGAGCGCCCGCCGTGACCTTCCGAAATTGCTCCGAATGTGGTTGCTGGACGACCAGAACCGGCGCAATTTCGGTTGGTGCGGCGGCAAGTACCCTTGCGCACCGATGCGAGGACTGATCAGCGTGGCGGGGTACGTCCCCCATCACCGCCTCCAGCGGGGCGACATCCGCGACGTGCTGGGCAAGGGCGGGGGCAAGGGCACCCGGTCGGTGGCGTCCTACGACGAGGACACCACGACGATGGGCGTCGAGGCCGGGCGTCTGGCCCTGAAGGCGGCACCCGACGCGACCGTCGACCGCCTGTGGTTCGCCACCGCGGCCCCGGCCTACCTGGACAAGACGAACGCCACCGCCGTGCACGCCGCCCTGCGACTCGACTCGGCGGCCATGGCCATGGACGCCGGTGGCGCCATCCGCTCCGGCGTCGGGGCGCTGCGCTCCGCCCTCGAGTCGGACGGGCACGACCCTGGTGGTCAGCGCCGACCTGCGCTCGGGCCGGCCGTCGTCGGCCGAGGAGGCCTCGGGCGGCGACGGTGCTGCCGCCGCGCTGGTGGGCGAGGGTGACGTGGTCGCCGAGTACCTGGGTGGCGCCTCGGTGACCGACGAGTTCACCGAGCGCTGGAAGTCCCCGGGCGACCGCCACACCCGCTCGTGGGAGGACCGCTTCGGTGAGTCCGTCTACCCCGACCTCGGCCGCCAGGCCTGGGAGGCGGCGCTGAAGGCCGCCTCGCTGGAGGCGTCGGATGTCGCCACGGTGGCGATCCACAGCCAGAACGCCCGGGCCGCCGGCCGCCTCGCGAAGGCCTTCGGCGGGGTGCCGGTCCTGGACGACCTCTCGTCGACCGTGGGCAACACGGCCACCGCCCACGCCGGGCTGCTGCTGGCCTCGCTGGTCGAGCAGGCCGAGCCCGGCCAGGTCGTCGCCCTCGTGTCGCTGGTCGACGGGGCCGACGTCCTCCTCTTCCGCACGACCGACCGGGCCGGTGCCGGTCGAACGGTCGCCCAGCAGGTCGAGGCCGCCGTCGACCTCCCCTACGCCACGTTCCTGGCCTGGCGGGGCGAGCTGGAGCTGGAGCCGCCGAACCGGCCCGAGCCCGGCCGGGCGTCGACCGCCGTCGCCCACCGTTCGAAGGACTGGAAGTTCGGCTTCGAGGGCAGCCGGGACCGCGAGTCGGGCGCGCTGCACCTGCCGCCGGCCCGGGTGTCGTTCACCAACGCCCACCAGGACGACATGGAAGCCGCCCCGATGGCCGACGTCGAGGCGACCATCGACACGTTCACGGTCGACCGGATGGCCTACTCGCCCAGCCCTCCGATCATCTTCGCCATCCTCGACTTCGACGGTGGCGGCCGCTTCCCGTGCGAGCTGACCGACTGCGACGAGGGCGACATCCACATCGGCGACCGCACGGAGATGACGTTCCGGGTGCTGGGCACGCAGGACGGCATCCACAACTACTTCTGGAAGGCGCGACTCCTCCCGAAGGGGGATTGACATGGGCTCGCACGGCATCAAGGACCAGGTGGCCATCATCGGGATGGGCTGCACCCGCTTCGGCGAGCGGTGGGACACCGGCACCGACGACATGCTCATCGAGGCCGTCGAACGAGGCCTACGAGTCGGCCGGCATCACGCCCGAGGACGTCGACGCCTACTGGCTGGGCACGGCCATGTCGGGCAACGTCGGGCATGGACCTGGCCGGGCCGCTGAAGCTCGACAACAAGCCCGTCACCCTCGTCCAGAACTTCTGTGCCACGGGCTCCGAGGCGCTGCGCCAGGCCTGCTACGCCGTGGCCGCCGGCGCCTACGACACGGCCATGGCCATCGGCGTCGAGAAGGTCAAGGACGGCGGCTACCAGGGCCTGACCGGCGCCGCCAAGATCCCCACCGACGGCACGGGTCGGACGCTCACCGCGGCGGCCATGTACGCCATGATCCTGCCCGCCTACAGCAAGCGGTACGGGGTCGACCCCGACGAGCTGCGCATGGTCGTGGCCAAGATCGCCGAGAAGAACCACTACAACGGCGCCCGCAACGAACGGGCCCAGTTCCGGCGGGAGACCAGCGCCGAGCAGATCTGCGCCATGCCAACCGTGGCCGGCCAGCTGTCGGTCTTCGACTGCAGCGGCGTGGCCGACGGCACGCGCGGCGGCCATCGTGTGCCGGGCCGAGGACGCCCACAAGTACACGGACAAGCCGCTGTACGTGAAGGGCCTGGGCTTCGTCGCCGGCACGAAGGCCGGGAACCTCGACCCTGCCTACGACTACACGCACTTCCCCGAGGTGGCCAAGGCCGCTGCCGACGCGTACGCCCAGGCCGGCGTGACCGACCCGCGGTCGCAGATCGCCATGGCCGAGGTCCACGACTGCTTCACGCCCACCGAGCTGGTCCTCATGGAGGACCTGGGCTTCGCCGAGCGGGGCATGGCGTGGAAGGAGGTCCTGGCCGGGACCTTCGACCTCGAGGGTGACCTCCCCGTGAACCCCGACGGCGGCCTGAAGTCCTTCGGCCATCCCGTCGGCGCCTCTGGTCTGCGCATGCACTTCGAGAACTGGCTCCAGCTGCGGGGCGAGGCCCCCGAGGAGCGCCGCATCAAGACCGCCGACCGCGGCCTCGGCCTGGTCCACAACCTCGGCGGCTACCCCGGCGAGATGCTCAGCTTCGTGTCGATCCTGGGGACCGAGCTCGGCTGATCCGGTGAGCGCCATTCGGTTCGATCTGCCGACGATCGAGCCCGAGACCCAGCCGTTCTGGGACGGCGCCGCTGCCGAGAAGCTCGTCATCCAGCGCTGCGACGCCTGCGGGGTGTGGCAGTACTACCCCCGGCCCTTCTGCAAGGTCTGCTGGTCCGACGAGGTGTCGCTCACGGTCGCCTTCCGCGACCTGACCGACGGGCTCAAGCTGCCGGTCTTCGGACCCGCATAGGGTCGCCCGCATGGCGGAAGGCGAGGGCACCAACCGGCGGCTGATGGTGCTGCTGTCGGCAGCGATGTTCGTCCTCGTCGTCGACACGTCGTTGATGAACGTGTCGATCTCGGCGGTGGTCGAGGACCTCGACACGACGGTCAGCGGGGTGCAGTCGGCCATCGCCCTCGAGGCCTTGGTGTCGGCTGCCTTCATCCTCATCAGCAGCAAACTGGGCGACCTCTTCGGCCGCAAGAAGGCCTACACGCTCGGGCTGCTCGGCTACGCCGTCGGGGCGCTGGCCATGACCCTGGCCCAGGACCTGCGGGCGGTCATCATCTTCTGGGCGATCCTCGGCGGGATCGGGGCGTCCCTGCTGCTGCCGGCGATGCAGTCGCTGATCCACGGCAACTTCGAAGGCCCGGACCAGAAGAAGGCCTACGCCATGGTCGGCGCCGCCGCCGCGATCGCGGCCGCCGTCGGCCCACTGCTGGGCGGCTTCATCACCACCTACCTGTCCTGGCGGGTCGGCTTCGCCCTCGAGGTGGTGGTCATCGCCGTCGTGCTCCTGAACCTGAAGCTGGTGAAGGACGTGCCGTTCACGGGGGACCGGGGCATCGACGTGGTCGGGGCGATCCTGTCGGTCTTCGGCATGGGTGGCCTGGTGCTCGGCATCCTCGTGTGGCAGGAAGGCGGGGAGGCCGTCGGCGCCCTGCTCGCCCTCGGGGCGGTGTCCCTGGCCGGGCTGGCCCGCTGGCTCGTGCGGCGCAAGCGGGCGGGCGGCATCCCCCTGATCGACCCCGACCTGTTCCGGTCGAAGATCTTCCGGCTCGGCATCACCGGCCAGATGCTCCAGCAGATCGCCCTCGGCGGGATGATGATCGCCCTGCCCATCTTCCTGCAGATGGTGCTGGCCTACTCGGCCATGGGTGCCGGCCTGTCGCTGGCTCCGCTGTCGCTGAGCATGTTCGCCGTCGCCCTCCTGGCGGGGAGGAAGGCGGGCGATCGGCGGCCGAGCGGCATCATCCAGGTCGGCTTCGCCCTGCTGACCGTCGGCGTGCTGATCATCGTGCCGCTCGTGCCCCGCATCGACTCGGGCTGGTACCTGGTCGTCCCGCTCATGATCGCCGGCACCGGGCTGGGCCTCCTGGTGTCCCAGCTGAACAACTACACGCTGGCCCCCATCTCCGAGGAGCGCATCAGCGAGGCGGCCGGGGTGAACTCGGCGGGCGGCTCGTTCGGCCTGTCGTTCGGCCTCGCCCTTTCCGGCGCCCTCATGCTGGCGATCCTGTCCTTCGGCATCACCACCATGACCGAGGACAGCGACGTCCTGCCCGCCGACCAGAAGGAGCAGATCGAGGACGCCCTCGAGGAGGACGCCGAGGTGATGAGCGACGCCCAGCTGGAGGAGCTCCTGGACGAGGAGACCCCCGAGGTCCAGGACGAGGTCATCGACATCAACGACGAGGCCCGCGACCGGGGCCTGCAGGTGGCCCTCCTGGTCCCGCTGCTGGCCGGGCTCGTCGGCTTCGCCAACTCGTTCCGGATGAAGCGTCAGCCGGACATCACCCCCTCCGCCGACATCGAGGGCGTCGCCCTCGGCTGAGGCATGCTGGACGCCGATCCGGAGGGGGCTCCATGTCGGAGAAGGCGATGGTCGAAGCGGTGCAGCGAGCGATCGACGACCTGGGTCTCGACGACGAGATCCTGGCCGTCGGCCAGTTCAGCCCACGGGGCCACTCAGGGGCGATGTTCACCGGGGGGATGCTGGGCAGTGAGGCCGGGGGCCACCTCGGCGAGCTCGGAGACGCCGTGGGGTTGGTGGCGGGCGCCAGCGCGGGTGCCCATGCCGCCGACGCGGCGTCGGGCCTGCCCGAGATGATGTTGGTCGGGGTCTCGGCCTCGACCGTCTACGGCTTCGAGGGACGGTCCCGTCGCAAGGAGCCCTCCCACCTGCTGTTCCGCGTCGAGCGAGCGGGGCTCGACGTCGAGGTCCACGGGCGTATCAACGTCCGGGTGCTGGAGCTGGTCCACCAGGACACCGGTTCGCGCATCGAGCTGGAGGGGAACCGCATCCCTTTGACCCACAGCAAGGACGTGATCGAGCTCCTCCGTTGACCGACGGGCTCAGACGCCGCGCACCCCGTGGCGGGTGGCCGCCTCGCCCTTGGCGGCACCGGGGGCGTCGGGGTCGTTGTCGAGGGCGACCATCTCCCGGATGAAGGCGTCGTAGGGCGCACCCATCGACACGAACAGGATCCGCGCCTCGCCCTCCGGGACCCGGACGGTGTGCGGCGTGCCCGCGGGCAGGACCTGCACGCTGCCGGGGCCGAGGCGGTGCCAGTCGCCGTCGACCCAGAACTCGACCTCGCCCTCGATCACGTACTCGACCTCGTGCCACTCCTGGGTGTGCACGGGCGGGCCGATCCGGTCGGTCGACGTGATGTCGGCGACCTGCACGTCACCGTGGTCGGTGACCAGCAGTCGGACGAGGTCGGTGGGCGACTGCAGGACCTCGGCGTCGTCGGCTCGGACGACGGCGGCACCGGTCAGGTCGACCTCCACGCCCTCCATCCTGTCGTTCTGGCGCCCGATTCGGGCGCCATAGCACCACAATCGGGCGCCAGAACGGGCTGGGTCAGTCGACGGCGACCGAGATGGTGTGCCAGCCGCTGGCGCCGTCGGGGTCGGGCGGGGCGATCTCGTCGGTCTGGGTCTCGCCGTCGCCGTCGGTGGCCCGCACCCGGATCTCGTGCTCGCCGGCGGGGGCGTCCCACTCCACGACCCACTGGCGCCAGCTGTTGTCGGTGGTCTCGTCGCCGAGCCGGGCCTCCTGCCAGTCGCCGTCGTCGACCTGGACCTCGACCTTGTCGATGCCCCGGATCGGCGCCCAGGCCACGCCGGCGATGGCGTTCCGGCCGGCCGTCAGCGAGGCGCCGCCGCGGGGGACGTCGATGCGGCTCTGGGTCTTGATCGGGCCCTCCTTGGCCCAGCCGCGGGGGATCCAGTAGCCGTCGAAGCCGTCCCAGGTGGTCAGCTGGATCTCCGAGAGCCACTTCGTCGCCGACACGTAGCCGTAGAGGCCCGGCACGACGAGGCGGGCGGGGAACCCGTGGACGACGGGCAGCGGCTCGCCGTTCATGCCGATGGCGACCAGCGCGGGGCGGCCGTCGAGGGCGACCTCCAGCGGGAACCCCGCCGTGAACCCGTCGATGGAGACGCCGACGACCTGCTCGGCACCGTCCTGCGGCCCGGCCTCCGCGCAGGAGGTCGGCCAGCAGCACGCCCTGCCAGCGGGCGTTGCCGACGAGATCGCCGCCGACCTCGTTCGACACGCAGGACAGGGTGACGATCTCCTCGACCATGTCTCGGTCCAGCAGGTCGGCGAAGGTCAGCTCGATCTCGTTGTCGACCATCCCGGTGATGCGCAGCGTCCAGTCGTCGGGCGAGATCTGGGGCACGGTCAGGGCCGTGTCGATCCGGTAGAAGTCCTCGTTGGGGACGATGAAGGGCGTCAGGCCGTCCGCACCCAGGTCTTGCGCCGCCACCGCGGGCTCGACGTCGGGAAGGGTGAGCGCCGTCCGCTCGGACTCCACCGAGTACCGGGACGCCAGCCGCCGCCCGAGCATCGTGCCGAAGAGGGCGGCCACCGCCGTGCCGCCCGCGCCGATCAGAAAGCGCCGTCGCGCCACCCCGCCGTCCATGGCCGACGCCGACGCAGGCTTCTCGCCGGTGGCCACCGCCCAGTCGACCAGTGTGACCAGCGCCGCAGCGCCGATGGCCGCGGGGACGAGCGTGGCCAGGAGCGAGGGGAGCACGCTCGACTGCGGGTCCCGAACCGTGGCCCAGGCGCCGAACAGACCGGCGACGGCGAACCCCACGGGGCCGACCCAGCGGCGCTTCAGGGTCGCCGTTCCGAGCCACGCGCCCGAGCAGCAGGGAGATGACCACGATCATCGTGACGAGGAAGGGCTTGTCGCCCGTGCCCAGCTGGTCGATGCCCGCCCGGACCATCCAGCCCGGCAGGCCGTCGATGAAGACGTCGCCGATGGCGGCCACAGGCGAGGGCACGTCACGCCACAGCCCGCCCATGACCTCGGTCAGCGCGAGGCCGAGCGCCGCGCTCACGGCCCCGGCAACGGCCGCTCGCCGACGGACGTCGATGTCCGTGGTCATCCGCATACCCACGTTCTCCGGTGCCCCGGAGGTTCCCGACCTCGCGCCCAGCGCTCAACCTTCGGAGCGCCGATGCACGAGGTTCAGGTCGCTGGGTCAGGCCCAGCCGCCGGCGTAGGACGTGAACTGGCCGGTGGTGAAGCGGCTGGTGCCGTCGAGGTACGGGGCGCAGAAGTGGGCGAACTCCTCCATCGTGCCCGAGGCGGCGCATCGGCACCATGGCCTCGACCTTGGCCCGGCTCTCGTCGTCGGTGATGCGGTTGGCCCGGAGGAACTCGGGGAAGTCCATGAAGTTCGTGCCCACGGCGTTGACCTGGACGCCGGTGCGGGCCACCTCCCCGGCGACGTTCTTCACCAGCATGTTCGCCCCCGCCCGAGCGGACGAGTAGAGCGGCGCGCCGGGCGTCGGGCGCACCCGGAGGCAGAGGTGATGACCAGGACCTGGCCCTCGCCCCGCTCGACCATGGCCGGGACGACGGCCCGCAGGAACCGGTACGGCGCCTCCAGGCAGCCCTGCACGACCGTGTGCAGGTCCTCGACCGAGGACTCCAGGAAGCGGCCGATGACGATCATCCCCGAGAAGGCCACCGCGGCGTCGAGGCGCCCGAAGCGATCCAGGCCGGCGGCGACGAGACGGTCGGCGGCCTCGGGCTGGCTCAGGTCGCGGGCGCCGGTGACCACCTCCACCGACGTGCCGCCGGCGGTGAGCTCGTCGACCAGCGTCGGGGTCGGGGTCGCCGAGCACGAGGTCGTGGCCCCGCTCGGCCAGGAGCCGGGAGAGGGCCGGGCCGACGTAGAAGCCGGCGTCGGCGACGAGGGCGACGCGCCGGTCAGCCATCACCGTCGCTCCCACCGACCTGTTCCATGCGGCAGGTGAAGCCGACGTAGCTCCAGACCAGCTGGTCGCCCTCCCGCCAGCGGCGCACCTCGATCGGCAGGCCGACGGGGCGCAGCACGTGGACGCCGTCCTCGTAGGTGGCGACGACCGTGATCGGCGTCGCCTTGTCGAACTCGGCCACGTCGTTCACGCCGTTGGCCTCGGTCCCGTCGCAGCGCATGTCGTGGACGACGCCACCGGCGGTCACGACCAGCCGGTCCCCGGCCTGCTCCACCCGCTGCACGTGCCCGATCACGTGGTGGTCGGGCACCGGGCGCTCGTCGACCTCGACGGTCACCACCTTCCAGAGCCCCCGCAGGTCCGGGGCGACGTCGGCCAGCGGTTCGTCACACCCGGCCAGCACCGGCGGCGGCATCGCCGACCCGTACCCGCCGGGCGGCGTGTGGGCCACAGGGATCTCGTCGAGAGGTAGTGACACGATGAGTGACAATAGTCTGCGGGCTACACGAGGGCGCCGTAGACGGTGGCCCGGAGCTGGCGGCGGACGGGGTAGCTGTCGGAGGGGACCAGCTGGGTCAGGAACACGACGGCCAGGTCCTCGACGGGGTCGATCCAGAACACGGTGCTGCCCGCGCCGCCCCAGCCGTACTCACCGGCGTTGCCGATGGCGCCCGAGATCGCCGGGTCGAGCAGGACCGACACGCCGAGGCCGAAGCCCATGCCCTCCATGGCCACCTCGCTGAACGTGTCCTGGCCCAGGTCGTTCAGGCTCACGCCGCCCGGCAGGTGGTTGGTTGCCATGTACTGGAGCGTCTTCGTGCCGAGGATCCGGGCGCCGTCCAGCTCGCCGCCGCCCAGCAGGGCCCGGCAGAAGCGCAGATAGTCGTCGAGGGTCGAGATCAGGCCGCCGGAACCGGACAGGCACCGGGGCGGCTTGCAGTGCCGCTTGGGGTCCTTGGTGTCGACCAGGAACATCCGCTCGGTCGGCGTCTTGAGGTAGTTCGAGCAGAGGCGGTCGATCTGCTCCTCGGGCACCCAGAAGCCCGTGTCGACCATGCCCAGCGGCTCGAAGACATGCCCGGCGAAGTAGGCGTCGAGCGACTGGCCGCTGAGGACCTCGACCAGGCGCCCGACCACGTCGGTCGACACGCCGTAGTGGAAGCCCTCGCCGGGCTGGTCGACCAACGGCAGGCCGCCGAGCACCGCCATGGCCGTCGCCAGGTCGTGCTTGGCCGGCCGGAGATCCCCCAGTCCCACGTCGCGGTACATCTCGGCCACGGGCTTGCCGAAGTGGAAGCCGGCCGTGAAGCCCGCAGTGTGGGTCAGCACGTGCTTGACCGTCACCGGTCGCTCGGCCGGGACGGGGTCGGTGCCCTCGCCGGCGTAGACGGTCAGCTCGGCCAGCTCGGGGAGGTAGCGCCCGATCGGGTCCTCCAGCAGCACCTCGCCCCGCTCGTAGAGCTGGAGCAGGGCGATGCTGGTGATCGGCTTGGTCATCGAGAAGATGCGGAAGAGGGAGTGGTCGGTGACCGGCTGCTCGGTGGCGAGGTCGGCCAGGCCGTAGGCGTCCCGATAGACCTCCTCGCCCCGGTGGAGGATGGCGGTGACCACGTTCGGGAACCGTCCCTCGTCGACATACCGGTGCGTCATGGCGGTGACGTTGGCCAAGCGGCCGGGGTCGAGGTCCATGGGCGGGACCGTAGTCACGGGAACGGCGTGGCAGAGTTGGAGCCATGGCCCTGACGTTCGAGCCCCGCACCGACCTGGCGGTCGACGACATCGACCTGTCCGACCCGGAGTTCTGGGCCCTGCCCGAGGAGGAGCGGGAGGGCGCCTTCGCCCTGCTCCGCCGCGAGCGGCCGATCTCCTTCCACGACGAGCGCGGCTACGGCCCCTTCCCGGCGGGTCCCGGTTACTGGGCGCTCACCCGCCACCAGGACGTGCTCGACGCCAGCCGGCAGCCCGAGCTGTTCTGCTCGGGCAAGGGCTCGAACATCGGCGACATGCCCGAGGCGTTCCTCGAGTTCTTCGGCTCGATGATCAACATGGACGACCCCCGTCACGCCCGGCTGCGCCGGATCGTGTCGAAGGGGTTCACCCCCCGTCACCTGGCCGGGCTCCAGGAGTCCGTCGAGCGAGCGGGCCAAGGTGATCGTCGACGACCTCATCGAGAAGGGTCGGGTCGACTTCGTCACCGAGGTCGCCGCCACCCTCCCGCTGGCGATCATCTGCGACATGATGGGCATCCCCGAGAGCCAGCACGAGTTCGTCTTCGATCGGACGAACATCATCCTCGGAGCCGGGGACCCGGAGTACGTGTCCGACATCAACGAGGTCGTCGGCGCTCTGCTGACGGCCGGGTCCGAGCTGAACCAGCTGGTCATCGAGCTGGGCGCCGAGCGGCGGGCCAACCCGACCGACGACCTGACCTCGGCCCTCGTGAACGCCGACGTCGACGGCGAGCTGCTTGGACGACGCCGAGCTGGGCTCGTTCTTCGTCCTCCTCGTCGTGGCCGGCAACGAGACCACCCGCAACGCCATCTCCCACGGCATGCACCAGCTCACGGTGAACCCGGACCAGAAGGCGGCGTGGTTGGCCGACATCGAAGGGCTGGCGCCGACCGCGGTCGAGGAGATCGTCCGCTGGGCCAGCCCGGTCATCCACTTCCGCCGCACGGTCACCCGCGACGGTGCCGCGCTCGGGCGACCGCGAGTTCACCGAGGGCGAGAAGGTCGTCCTGTTCTACAACTCGGCCAACCGGGACGAGACGGTGTTCGACGACCCCTACCGGTTCGACGTGACCCGCGACCCGAACCCCCACGTCGGCTTCGGCGGGCCCGGACCGCACTTCTGCCTCGGGGCCCACCTGGCCCGGCGGGAGATCACGGTCATGTTCCGGGAGCTGCTGACCCGGGTGCCGGACATCGCCGCCGTCGGCGAGCCCGACCGCCTGATGTCCAACTTCATCCACGGCATCAAGCACCTCGAGGTGGATGTCAGCCCCGGTTAGGTCATCGGCGCCAGGCCGTTGAACGGGGCGCCCCGCGCCTGCCATTCCTCGAACTTGGCGAAGAAGGCCTCGCCGAACGGGTCGTCGCCCAGCAGCGGCATGGCCGCCCGCCAGATCGTGAGGTCGTCGGGGGCCAGCTCGGTGGCCCGGGTCAACTGGCGCTCGGCCCCCGCCGTGTCGCCCGTACGGGCCAGGTGGGCGCCGATGCGGAACCGCAGCCGGGCCTCCTCCAGCTCGGGGCTGAGGTCCTCGACGGCGGCCCGGGCCTCGTCGGGCGAGACGTCCACCTCGCCGTCGCGGGCCCAGCGGCGGATGGCGGCCATCGACGGCTCGCTGGAGACGCCGGTGAACTCGACCCACGTGTCGTCCCCGAACATCGTCGTGTTGGGACGGACGATGTGCTCGTCCTCGTCGATCCACACGACGGTCGGCACGTTGGTGATCGCGTAGGTCTCGCTCAGCGTGTGCTCCCGGTCCACCAGGACGGGGAACTCGATGCCCTCGGCGTAGGGCCGCACCCGCTCGGCGTCCTCGTCGAGCGCGGTGGCGATGACCTGCAGTCCCGTGTCCGCCAGCTCGTCCTGCAGCGCCTGCCAACCCGGCAGGTCGTGGCGGCACCCGCACCACGTGGCGAAGGTGACCAGGAGCTTCTTCTTGCCCTGCCACTCGCCGAGATGACGGACGCGGCCGTCCAGGTCCGGAAGGGCGAACTCCGGCGCCTGTAGCCCGCCGGCGGCCATCCGGCGGATGGCGCGGGGTTCGCCCAGGGCGGCGACGCCGTCGTCGACCAGGAACGGTCGATCCAGGGCTTCGGCGACCCGGGCCAGGTCGACCCGCTCGTCGACGTACAGCGCGTCCCGGTCCCGCACCGGCATGCACACGTCGCCCCGGCACAGTCCTTCGGGCTTCAGGTCCCACCCGATCGCGGTGGGCAGGTAGGCGGGGTCGATGAGGACGGCGCCGTCGACCAGCTCCGCCTCGGTGTCGCGGGCCTCGTCGGTGATCACGGTCATGGCCATGGGCCCATCATGGCGCGGACCCCGGGGCTACCGTCCCTGCGGTGACCGACACCCCGCCGGACGGCGATCCGGAGCAGGTTCGCCGCGCCCTGCGGGCCACCCGGGACGCCGGACTCGGCTACGGAATCGCCTTCGGGCGGGCCGGCCTGCGGGCCGCCATCGGCCTGGGGCGGGCGGGCACCGACGTGGCCATGAAGGTCCTGGACCAGAGCCCGGTGGGCGACGCCGCCGGTGCGGTGGCGGACCGGCTCGAGCCGGCGGCCGAGCGCGGTCGGCGCCAGCGGCAGGCCTCCGCCGAGGAGATGGAGGCCGTCGTGTCCACCGTGGTCGACGAGGTGATCCGCCTGCTCGACGTCAACGGCATCGTGCAGCAGGTCGACGTGGACGGGGTCGTGCAACGGGTCGACATCGACGGCATCGTCCAGCGGATCGACATCGAGGACATCATCTCCCGGGTCGACGTGGACGGGATCGTGCGCCGCACCGAGGTCGGCACGCTCATCGTCCAGTCCACCGGTGGCCTGCTGACCGAGCTGCTCGACTTCGTCCGCAGCCTCGGTGTGTCCCTCGACGCGGGCACCGACCGCCTCACCGACCGGGTCCTCCACGGCGGTCAGCGGCGTCCGTTGGCCCCGGTCCTGCTGATGGCACCGGTCGAGACGTCCTCCGAGGAGCTGCCCGAACCGGTCCCCGAACCCGTCCCTGACCCTGCCGCCGAACCGCCCGTGGAGCTCGGCGCGTGAGAGCCGATCCTCCCGCCGAATCTCTGGCCGGCCACTACGCGGGGCCCGTCACCCGACTGTCGGCCTACGCCATCGACGCCTTCCTGGCCGTGGCCGGCTACGGGCTCATGCTCAGCCTCATCGCCCTGATCTGGCAGCTCGTCGGTGGCAAGGACCTGACCGTGCCCGCCGAGGACTCCTTCTGGTGGCTGGTCGGCCTGGGCGTGTGGCTCTTCTTCTACTTCGCCGGGTGCTGGTCCGTCGCGGCGAAGACGCCGGGCATGGCGATCCTCGGCCTGCGGGTGGTCGAACGAGACGGTGGCGACCTCCACGTCCGACAGGCCGTGGTGCGGGCCCTGGTCTTCCCATTCGGGTTCCTCACCCTCGGCATCGGCTACATCGGCATCGTCATCGGCAAGGAGCGCCGGGCCCTCCACGACGTCATCGCCGGCACCACCGTCGTCTACGACTGGGACGCCCGCGCGGCACGCTGGCGCCTCCTCTCGAGACAGACCGCATCGGCCGAGCCGGCCTAGCTCCTTATTCTCCAGGCGACCGGTGGGCTGAGCTGGGTGAAGACGATGGCGCGGGGCGCGCATCGTCGGGGAGCTCGAAGGCCACCTTGCCCTCGAAGCAGCGGCCCGGCTCGACCGACACGGTGTCCGGCCACGGGGGGCTGGCCGCCTGGTTCGGGTCCTCCAGGGCGACGCGGGGAACGGGTTGGTCCTGGCCCCGGACCCGCAGCTGCCAGGCGTTGGGTTGGATGGGCAGTCCCGGGAGGGATTCGGCGGCGGAGCAGGCCTGGGCGTCGGCCAGCAGGTACCCGCCAGTGATGCGCACTCCCCGCACGGTCAGCGTGACGTTGCCGCTGGGGTCTTCGTAGGTCGCGCCCACCGGGAGGCCCTCGCCCAGGGTCACCGTGACCGCCGTCGTTGTGGCGGGGGTCTCCTCGTCGTCGCCGCATCCGGCGAGGGCCAGCGTCAGGGCCCCGAGGACCGCCGCCAGCCGGGTCATCCCCCGAACCTACTGGGGTGCAGGAAGTACGGTCCCGGAGATGCGCATCGGGATCCACGCCGGCGCCCTGATGCTGATGGGCTCACCGCTCGACGCCGTCGCCGACCACGCCGCGGCGGCGGAGGCCGACGGTTTTCCCAGCTACTGGCTCCCGCAGAGTCAGGCCACCGACGCGCTCACGGTCATCGCCATGCTCGGGAAGGCCACCTCGACCATCGAGCTGGGCACCGCCGTCGTCCCCACCTGGGGCCGTCATCCGAACGTGCTGGCGGGCCAGGCCCTGACCGTCCAAGCGGCCACCGGCAACCGCCTGGCCCTGGGGATCGGCGTGGCCCACAAGCCGTCGGTCGAGGAGCGCTACCACGTGCCCTTCGAGCGCCCGGTCCGGCACCTGCGGGAGTACCTGGACGTCCTCCAGCCGCTGCTCACCGACCGGAAGGTCGATGTCGAGGGCGAGATCTGGTCGGCCACCGTCGACGCCTTGGCCCCGCCGGCGGATCCGCCGCCGGTCCTGGTGGCGGCCATGGGCCCGCAGTTCCTGCGCCTGACCGGCAAGCGGGCCGACGGGACGGTCCTGTGGCTGGCCGGCCCCGCCACCATCGCCGACCACATCGTCCCGACGCTGGGCGACGCCGCGGCCGAAGCGGGCCGGCCGATGCCCCGGGTCGTGGGCAGCGTGCCGGTGTCGGTGACCGACCGGCCCGACGAGGTCCGAGCGTCGATCTCGGAGATCCTCGTCGGCTACGACACCCTGCCCAGCTACCGGGCGATCCTCGACCGCGAGGGCGCCGCCCGGGCGGGCGACGTGGCCATCATCGGCGACGAGGCCGAGGTGCGGGCCGGCCTGGCCGCCTTCGCCGACGCCGGCACGACGGACTTCGCCGCCGTCGAGTTCGGGCTGGACGGCGAGGAGTTCACCCGGACCCGGGCCCTCCTGCGCGAGATCGAAGCCGGCTGACCACGGACACCGCCCGCGTGCTGCCCTCGCGGCACGAGTGGCTGGACCTCCTCGACCGCTTCGGAGCGGCGGCCCTCGCCGGGATCGGCACGGGGTTCGTCATCGGCGGCGTGGGTGGCCGCCTGGCCATGTTCGTCCTGCGGCTGACCTCGCCGGACTCCCTGCACGGGCTGGCGACCGACGACGACTTCACGATCGGCGAATTCAGCACGGACACGATCTTCCTGCTCCTGCTCACCACGCTGGCGGGGACCCTGCTGGCCTACGCCTACCTGCTGGTGCGCCGCTGGCTGCCCGAGCGCCGGCGCCCGCTGCAGAGCGCGGTGTTCTTCGGCCTCGTCGGCGGGGCCCTCATCGTCGACCCCGAGGGCGTCGACTTCACGCTGCTCGAGCCGCCGGCCCTGGCCATCGCCCTGTTCGTCTTCCTGCCCGCCGCCTACGGCTGGGTCATGGCCGCCCTGATCGAGCACCTGGTCGCCAACCCCGGCCGCCTGCGCCGGACCCGGGTGGCGGCGATCGTCCTCTTCGTCGCGGTGGGCTTCTTCGGCCTGCTCCCCATCGCCTTCGCGGCGGCCGGCACGGCGCTGGTGCTCATCGGCCGGGGCTGGCCGGACCTGGCCCGCGCCGTGGTGGGCCCCGTGCCCACGTGGCTGGTGCGCGGCGCGCTCCTCCTCGGAGGGGCCGTCGCCGCCGTCGTCCTCGTCCGGGACTCGCTCGAGATCCTCTAAGGGCTAGGTCGCAGCGAGGGTCGCGTCGATCCGGACGAACTGGTTCCTCACGACGGTGACCGGTGTGGCCGTGCTGTGGCCGCCTTGGTTGAGATGCCACTCGGTGACGTGGTTCCCCGAGGGGTCGACGAACTCGAGCTTGTAGACGCCCGGCGGCAGCACCGCGCCGTAGGCGCCGCCCGCTCCGGTCGCCGCGGTGGCGATCACCCCGGCGGCGCCGGCGGCGTGGATCCGGACCTCCGCGCCGACGATGGCTCCACCGGGTCCTCCGACGATCCCGATGATCGCCCCGGGCGTCAGGGCCAGGTTGGTGGTGACGATGGTGGTCTGCTCGCCGGTGACCGTGACCGGGGTGGCGGCCCCGTGGCTGGTCTGGTCGAGGTGCCACTCGCTCACCCGGGCGCCGGACGGATCGAAGACCTGGAGCTTGTAGTCGCCGACCGGCAGGTGAGCGCCCCAGCCGCCGCCGGGGCCCGTGGTGACGACGCCGACCAGCGTGGCGGTGGCCGACTGCCAGATCCGTACCTTGGCCCCCGCCACCGGGCCGTTCGGGTCGAGCACCTGCCCGCCCAGCACCCCGAACTGGGTCGGGTCGACGGTGATCGCCTGGATGACGCTGGCGCTCTGGTTGCCGTTGACGTCCAGCGAGCGCAGCTCGACGTACGTCGTGCCCACCACGGACACTGTGATGGCGGGCGCCACGCCGAGGTGCTGCGCCCACGGCGACACCGAGCCGTCGGGGTGATGGATGCGGACCTCCTGGCCCCGCAGGCCGTTGGCGTCGCTGCCCCCCGGCGTCACGGCCACGCTGGTGCGGTAGACGCCGTTGCCGTCGGGTGGTCGGGTGGGGGTCAGCGTGGCGGTCGGGGCCGTGGTGTCGCTGAACTGGTACGAGACCTCGTGGGCGCCCTGGGCCAGCTTGGCCAGCCCGGACAGGGACGGGTGGAAGTGGTCACCGCACCCGTCGTAGGTGAACGTGACGGGGCACAGGCCGCCGAGGAACGAGTTGTCGTTGTGGCTGATGTCCTGGTCCTGGAACCACCACTGGTTGCGGGGGAGGAGCGGACCTCCCGGTGGGCTCACCCGATTGGAGCTGCGGTTGAAGAACGCGTGCCCGTCGAACCGGCAGCGCAGGACGGCGGCGCACTCCTCGGCCAGGACCTGGTTCAGGACCAGGTTGTGGGTCCGAACCTGGTTGCGGCGGGCGACATCGGCCGCGGAGGTCGACGTGGGGTTGTCGAGCAGCGACTCGCAGGGGATGACGAACCCCGTCGGGTTGTCCCAGAAGAAGCGGGCCGCCCCCGCCTGGCCGGTCTGGTCGGCGACGTTGGGGTTGATCGACGATGGCGCGCCCCGGATGAACCAGAGGTTGTAGATGTCCGGGATGCTGGCCACGAAGATCAGCGCTTCGGGGGCGTGGGCGGCCACGGCCTGCAGGCCGGCCCGGAACTCGGCCCGGTAGTCGGCCGCGGAGGTCATCTCCGCCACGCTGGGCCGGCAGAGGTCGTTGCCCCCGAGCTCGACCACGACGTACCGAGCGGAGGCCGGCAGCTGGTTGGCCTGGTCGTCGAAGTCGCGCATGCGGCGCCCGTTGGACGCCAGGTTGAACGCGTTGGCGGTGGAGATGCCCAGGCGGTGGCGCATCGACAGCACCGTGCCGTTGGTCCCGGTGACCCACGAGTTCTGCTTCTGCTCGGATCCGAGCTGTCCGGTGCCGGTGGCCGTGGTGATCGAGTCACCGATGGCGTAGATGTTGGCGGGCACGCCCGTGCGGGCCGGGGTCGGCGTCGGTGGAGCGGCGGCCGCGGATGGCGCGGTGGCCACCGCTCCGGCCAGGACGGACCCGAGGAGGGCCGCCACCACCGCGATCCGTCGTGCCCGCCCTCGCACCGAGCCGACGCTAGTCCTCGTCGGGAAGGATCCGCAGGTCCCAGCGCGCCTTGCAGGTGAGCGGCAGGAGGCGGGGCAGCGGGATGCCCAGGCGCTTGGGGTTCACCTCGGAGGTCCCGCGGACCTGCACGGTCCCGTCGGGTCGGAGCTCGGTGCGGCCGATGGCGTCGATCTGGTCCTGCACGCCCCGCAACTCGAGGCGCAGGGCGAAGCGGTACTGATCGTCGCCCACCGGCTCGACGTCACCCATCCAGCCCCGGGCGGCGATCGCCTCGTCGCCACCCAGGAAGCCCCGCACGGCCCGGTCGAGGATCGGCGGTCCGAGGCTGAGGTCGTCGACAGTGACCTCGAAGTCGCCCTCGACGGGATGGGCCAGGTCGGGGTGGCCTCGCTCGTCCAGCGTGGCCTCGAAGGTCCCGGTGATGCCCCGCACGCGCAGGCCCACGCCCGGCACCCCGGGCTTGAAGGTGACCTTGAACGACGTGTTCTCGGTGTCGATCCGCCAGCGGCTCACGCCGGCGGAAGGTAGCCCGGCGCGGTTCGGACCTAGCATTTCGGGCATGGCACGCATCTCCTTCCCCGCCGTCGGGCTCGGTCCTCACATCGACTGGGCCCTGCAACGGCCGGAGATGGCGGCGGGCATGGGCAAGCTCTCCGAGGCGGTCTACGGCCACAGCCGGCTGCCCGTGCGGGAGCGGGAAGCTGCCCGCTGGACGATCGCCCTCGTCAACCACTGCGCGGTCTGCCAGGACACTCGGGCCGAGCGCGGCGCGGAGGAGGGCATCGACGACGGCTTCTACGCCCAGGTCGCCGACTGGCGGGCCAGTGAGGTGCTGACCGACCGGGAGAAGCTCGCCGCCGAGTTCGCCGAGCGCTTCGCCCTCGACCACCTCACGATGGACGACGAGTTCTTCGACCGCATGCGGACCGGGTACAGCGACGAGGAGCTCGCCGACCTGGTCATCTGCTGCGGCATGTTCCTGGGCATGGGTCGCGCCATGGCCGTTGTCGGCGTGCCCGCCCCGGAGGAGCGAATCCTGGTGTAACCCGCGTAGGAGGTGCGGACGGCATGACGAAGTTGGGACGGCTGCTGGAGGAGTTCCTCGGCCCGGACCTGCCGCTGGCGGTTCAGGCCTACGACGGGACCGACATCGGTCCCCCCGACGCCAAGGCGACCATCGTCATCCGCTCGCCGGATGCCCTGCGCCGGATCGTCACCCGGCCCGGCGAGCTGGGCTTCGCCCGGGCCTACGTCGCCGGTGACGTCGAAATCGAAGGCGACATCTTCGAGCTGTTCCGGCTGCAGGAGCGCATTCCCTCGCCCCGGTTCACGCCCGCCCAGCTGCTGAAGGTGGCCCGGCTGCTGGACCTGAAGGATCTGCGGCCGCTGCCCCCGCCCCCGGAGGAGGTGCCGAAGCGCCGCGTCGGCCTGCACACCATCCGCCGCGACGCCCAGTCGGTCCGCCACCACTACGACGTCTCCAACCGCTTCTACGAGCTGGTGCTCGGCCGGGCCATGACCTACTCGTGCGCCCTGTTCGACCCGCCCGACGCCGACCTGGCCGAGGCTCAGGCGGCCAAGCACGACCTGATCTGCCGCAAGCTCGGCCTCCGTCCCGGCCAGCGCCTGCTGGACGTGGGCTGCGGCTGGGGCGCCATGGCCCGCCACGCCGCCACGCACCACGGGGTGGAGGTGGTGGGCGTGACCATCTCGCCCGCCCAGGCCGAGTGGGCCCGGGCCCGCATCGAGGCCGACGGGCTGGCCGGCCGCATCGAGATCCGCCTCCAGGACTATCGGGAGGTGGACGACGGCCCGTTCGACGCCGTCTCCAGCATCGGCATGTTCGAGCACGTCGGCGCCGAGCGCATGCAGACCTACTTCGGCCACCTCCACGACCTGCTGGTCACCGGTGGGCGCCTGCTCAACCACGCCATCAGCCGGCCCGCCGACCAGCCGCCGGGCATCGACGCCGACAGCTTCATCGGGCGCTTCGTGTTCCCCGACGGCGAGCTCATCGAGGTGGGGACGGTGGTGACGGCGATGCAGCGGGCGGGCTTCGAGGTCCGTCACGCCGAGAACCTTCGGGAGCACTACACCCGGACCCTGCGCAACTGGGTCGCCAACCTCGAGCACCACTGGGACGAGTGCGTGGCCGAGGTGGGCGTCAACCGGGCCCGGATCTGGCGCCTCTACATGGCGGGGTCGGCGGCCGGCTTCGAGGCCGACCGCATCCAGATCCACCAGGTCCTGGGGGTCAAGACCGGCCCCGACGGCGACAGCGGGATGCCCAACCGCCCCGACTGGTAGCCCCGCGCCCATTTCGAGGTGTGAGCAACCGGAATCCGGTAGCTCACACCTCGAAATGGGTCAGCCCTCAGGCCAGCGGCCATTCGACGACGAGGGCGCCACCCTCGTCCAGCGTCCGCCATCGCTCGAGCATCGAGTCGAGCGCGTCGTCGGCGTCGGTCGGGCGGCCCTTCCGCCACGCGAAGAACGCGCTGTTGACCCGACGCTCGGCCTCGTCCAGCTCCCGCTGGTGGCGGGCGATCACCGCCTTGCCCTGCGGGGTGCGCTTCCGGTCGAGCGACCGGAACGTGGCGCCCTCGGCCACGCAGCCCCAGAAGCCGTGGTCGATCCGCAGCGCCTGTTCGATGACGAACGTGGCCAGATCGTGGGGGAGGTCGGCGCCCGACGCCATGGTCGACCCGGGCACCTGGGTCCGAGGCGGTCGCAGAGCCGTCCACCCGCAGGTGCGAGGACCCTTCGTGAACGTCACCGTCATCGGCTTCCGGCCAGGCACGGCCCGACCGTAGAACCCATTTCGAGGCGTGAGCTACCGGATTCCGGTAGCTCACGCCTCGAAATGGGTCAGGTCAGGCCGAGTTGCGGGCCCAGCTCCTGGGCGGCGACCGTCTGCCCGTGGTGGGCGGCGGCGTTGTCGCCGGTGGCCAGCCAGGCGACCACCACGCCCACCGAGGTGGGGGTGGCGCCCTTCGAGGCGTCGAAGCCGAACTCGGCCATGTCGATGGCGATGCGCTCGGTGGCCACGAACCCGGGCGAGACGTTGACGACGTGGACACCGGTGCCCGCCACCTCGTGGGCGAGCACGCCGGCGACCCGGTGCAGCGCCCCCTTGGACATGGCATAACCGAGGCCCCAGCCGCCCTTGCCTGCGGGACCCGGCGGGTCGGACCAGGCCACGTCCGAGGTCATGTTCAGGATCAGGCCCGAGCCCCGCTCGAGCATCCCGGGCAGGAGAGCCTGGATCAGCACCAGGGGCGACAGGGCGTTGGCCTCGAGGTGCTTGTCGAGCAGCTCGATCGGCGTGTCCAGCAGGGCGTCCATGTGCCCCGGCCCGATGTAGCGGCCGTTGTTGAGCAGCACGTCGACCCGCCCCCACTCATTGAGCACCCGGGCGGCGGCGGCCTCGAGGCTGGCGCGGTCGGTCAGGTCGGCGGCCACCTTCAGGGCGCGGCGGCCCTCGGCCTCGATCAGCTCGGCGGTGGTGTCGAGGCTGCCGGGAAGCGGCCGGGTGTCCGACTTCTTGACGGTCGACGAGTGCTCCCGCTCCTCGCCCTCGGCCACGGTCCGGGCGCTGATGGCGACGTCGTAGCCCACCTTGGCCAGCTCGACGGCGCAGGCCTTGCCGATGCCGCGGCTGGCGCCGGTGACGAAGGCGATCACGACCGGGCCGCCGTGCTCGTGTCGATCCCGGACCGCAGCACCGTGCCCGGGGTGGCGCCGGTCAGGTCACCGTGGCGGACGATCTCCACCCCGCCCACGAGGACGTGGTCGACGCCGGTCGCCTCGGCGTAGAGCCGCAGGCCGCCGGCGGGCAGGTCGTTCCGGGCCCGCGGCGGGGGCGGACGCCACGGTCGCCGGGTCGAAGACCACGAGATCGGCGTGGGCCCCCTCGGCCACCCGGCCCCGGTCGGTCAGGCCGTAGAGCCGGGCCGGCTCCTCGGTCATCATGCGCACCGCCTCCTCGATCGTCAGCAGCCCCCGCTCCCGCACCACCTCGCCCAGCACGACGGTGGGGTAGTTGGCGTGGCACATCATGTCGGCGTGGGCGCCGGCGTCGGACCCGCCGAGCCGGACCCGTGGGTCCCGCCACACCTCGACCCGGGCCGCCCAGCCCTCGTCGGTGGCGCCCAGCGACGGCACCAACGTGGGCAGCACCATGGTCAGGGCCAGGCCGTCGACCAGGACGACGTCGAGCAGCACGTCGATGACGTCGACGCCCGTCGATGCCGCCACCTCGGCCAGGGTGCGGCCACCCCAGTGGTCGGACTCGGCCAGCTCGACCAGGTTGCCGTCGCCCAGTGCGGCCAGCGGGCCGCGCATGGCCCGCTCAGCCTCGGCCCGCAGGTCCGCTCGGCGCTCGGCGACCGCTCGGCGGCGCTGGTCGATCGGGAGCCCGGCCACGGCGGCGAAGGTCGGGAGCGCGTCGAGGACCGGCCCCATGCGGAGGCGCATCACGTCGGGCAGGGCCGAGCGCGACGACCTCGCCGCCTCGCTCGGCGGCCACGTCGGAGGCGGCCAGCTGCTGCTCGTAGATCTCGACGGGGGAGAGGCTGCCGAGCAGGTTCCAGTTGAGCGGGCGGCCGGCGGCGGCGGCCATGTCGGCCATGAGCGTCATGCGGTCCTCGGGGATCTCGCCGACGCAGGGGATGAACTCCAGCGTGGTGCCGTCGTGGGCACCCGTGGCGGCCGCGAGGGCGACCAGCTCGTCGCGGGTGGCGGCCAGTGAGGGGACGTGGTGGCCGTCGCCGTCCCGGTGGGCCTCACCCCACGAGGACGAGAAGCCCAGCGCCCCGGCCTCGATGGCCCGGTGGACCTCGGCCACCATGGCGTCGACCTGCGCGGGTGTGGCCTCGTCGGTGACGGCGGCGTCGCCCATGACCACCCGCCGCACGGTGGAGTGGCCCACGAGGAACCCGGCGTTCACGGCCACGGTCCCGTCCAGCCGCTCCAGCCACTCGCCGAAGCTCGACCAGTCCCATGCCGGCCCCGCCTCCAGGGCCTCGAGGGGCATGCCTTCGACCACCGCCATCATCTGGCGGATGTAGTCGGCGTCGCCCTCGCCGAGCGGGGCGATGGTGAAGCCGCAGTTTCCGCCCAGCACCGTCGTCACCCCGTGCAGGGGCGACGGGGTCGCCGCCGGGTCCCACAGGAGCTGGGCGTCGTAGTGGGTGTGGAGGTCGATGAAGCCGGGGGCGACGATCTTCCCGCTGACGTCGAGGACGGTGTCGGCCTCCTCGTCGACCGTACCGATGGCGACGACGCGACCGTCCCGCACACCCACGTCGGCGACCCGGCCGGGGGCGCCGGTCCCGTCGACGACCGTCCCGCCCCGGAGGACGAGGTCCAGGCTCACGAGCCGGCGGGCATGGCGCGGACGGCGTCGGCCACGACCGTCCCGTCGAAGAAGCCCGGGTTCACGTCGGTGAAGAAGCGCACGGGGTTGGTGAACACGAAGTCCCGGAAGTCGGCCTCGTCGATCAGGCCGTGCTCGACCAGCTCGTGGGCCTCCAGCAGGACGTCGGCCATGTCGGGCACGTCCCAGTGGGCGATGTCGGAGCCGAACACCGCCTGCAGCCTCGCGCCGAACGGGTTGGCGGCGGTGTCGAACGCCGTGCGCACCAGGGGATCGTCGGCCTCGCAGCCGAACGAGAACGGGGTGACGAAGAGGTCGCGGATGTCCTCAGCCGACTCGATGGTGCAGGCGGCGAACTCGTCGAGCATCGCCGGGTCCTCGACCCGGCGGGGGAGGGCGCCGAGCGCCGGGTCCAGGTCGACCTGCCGTGCGTGGGTGGCGACCAGCTCCATCAGGAGGCCTCGGTCGATTTCAGCCGGGTCGAGGTGGGCCATGGCGTCGACGTTGCGCTTCTCCCAGTGACCGATGAGGTCGGCGTAGAGCGACACGGCCCAGGCCACGCCGCCCTCGAGGAAGGCGAAGCGGAGTTCGGGGAAGCGCCGGGTCACGCCACCCAGGAACAGCGACTTGGCCAGGGCGTGCTGGCCCTCGGCCAGGTGGCCGAGGTGGTTCGCCATGTAGTTGGAGGGCGACACCCGGCTGCCCCACCCGATCGACCCCGAGTGGAAGGCGATCGGCACCCGCAGCTCGCGGCAGCGGGCCCACACCGGGTCGTAGTCGTGGGCGCTGTCGAGGCCGTAGGTGTCGAGCCAGCGGGCCCAGGGCGCCGCCGCCTCGGGCACGCCCTCGACCGTGCGCTGCACGTAGCCGGCGAGGAGGACCGACCGGAAGCCCAAGGCCTCCACGGCGTGGTCGATGGCCTCGACCGCCTCATCGGGCGTGTGCATGGGGATGGCGGCGACGGGCACCAGGCGGTCGGCGTAGGGCTCGAACTGCTCCTGGCAGTAGCGGTTCAGCGCCCGGCAGGCGCCCATCCGCTCGTCGGCGTCCTCGAGGTGCAGGAAGGCGAGGCCCATGCTCGGATAGACGACGCTGACGTCGATGCCGAACTCGTCGAGGCGCTCGTGCAGGAGGCTGGGGAACAGGGCGGTGGCCAGGTCTCGGGTGTTCCTCGCCGGGGCGCCCCACCACGGCGGCCTGGCGATGCGCAGCCGGGCCCGGTCCTCGGGCGAGGCCGCGTACCAGTCGGCGTCGGGCCCGAACCGGCCCGGCAGCAGGCGCTGGATCGACGGGCGGGACGGGTCGACGCCCTCATCCCGCAGGTACCCGGCGAGCGCCGGGAGGTACTCGATCAGGTGTCCGTCGCCGTCGACCACCGGGTGGTCGAGCCGCGCCCGGAGGTCGGCTGCCGTCCTGCCCTCCACTGGGTGATAATGTACCCTCATTATGTCTGAGGTGCGAACGGCGCTGGATGGGCCGCTCGACCTCGATCTCGGCCGCATGCGGGCGGAGCGCACCGCCAAGCTCCGGTCCGAGATGGGTGGGCAGGGTGTCGACGCCGTCGTCGCCCTGACCACCGGTGGGGTCCTCTACGCCACGGGCGCCCGTTCACCGGCCGCCGACACGGGTCGGACCTTCGCCCGCCGCCCGGTCGCCGTCGTCCTGGCCGACGACCCCGTGCCCCATCTGTTCACCCCGTACCCGCACAGCGCGCCCGACGAGTTGCCCGCGGACCATCGCCACGAGGCCTTCGCCCCGGAGACCGAAGCCGGCGCCCTCGCCATGGCGGCCGATCTGCTGGACCTGCTCGGCGGCCCCCGCGGGCGGGTGGCCATCGACGACCACACGATGCCGATGTGGCTGACCTTCCCGACCGCCCTCGAGGGGGTCGAGGTGGTCGACGCCGGGCCGCTGTTCACCGCCGCCCGGCTGCACAAGACGACCGACGAGGTGGAGTGCCTGCGCCGCTCGTGGCGCATGAACGAGGAGGCGACTCGGGCGGTCGAGGCCCTGGTCCGCCCCGGCGTGCGCACCTCGGAGCTCAGCGGTGCGTACCTGGCCGAGCTGTTCGCCCGCGGCGCGACGACGAACTTCCTGGACCCCGTCTTCCAGCCGATGCCCGACCACGTCGCCGATGGCCCCTGGAGCACCAACGGCGACGTCCCGTTCAACCTGGTCACCACCGACCACGTGCTGTCCGAGGGCGAGGTGATCTGGACCGACACCGTCTCGGGCTACGAGGGCTACGCCTCGGACGTGGGCCGCACGTGGGTGGTCGGCGACATCAGCCCGGTGCGCGACGAACTGCGCCGGCGCTGGGAGGCGATCACCGCCGCCGTCCTGGCCGAGCTGCGGCCGGGCGTCACCGCCGACGTGCTCACCCGGGTCGCCACCGAGCTGAACGGGGGCGACAAGCCCTGGCTCGACCACTTCTTCCTCGGCCACACCCTCGGCCTGGAGGGCGGCGAGATGCAGCACATCGGCTCGGACAAGGGCCAGGCCTACGACGAGCAGTTGGTGCTGGAGTCGGGCATGAGCGTCGTCATCGAGCCGGTGACGTGGGCCGAGGGCCACGCCGGCTGGCGCTGCGAGGAGCTGGTGATCGTGACCGACGACGGCTATGAGCGGATCGGCGCGTACCCCGAGGAGCCGGTGGCGTGAGCCGGACCGTGGGGCGCGGGACGATGGCGCTGGAGGACGGCACCGGGGTCGACTTCGCCGGCCTCCGGGCCGACCGGCGCGATCGCGTCCTGGCGGCCATGGACGATGCCGGCGTCGACCTGCTGCTGCTCGGACGCCAGGGCAACGCCCGCTACGTCGCCGGCCACCGGCCCATCTGGCGGGCGGTGGTCACGGCGTGGGCGCCGTTCTGCGCGCTGCGGGCGGACGGCGGCGTCCACCTCCTGCACACGACGTGGGACGACGGCGTGCCCGAGGAGATCCCCCACGAGAACCTCAGCGGCCTGTCCTGGAACCCCCGGGTGATCGTGGGCGACATCGCCGCCCTCCCCGGGCTCGGCGACGCCCGCCGCCTGGCCTGCGACGGCATGTCCAGCGGCCTGGCGACGCTGCTGGGCCACCTCGCTCCCGAGGCGGAGCTGGTCGACGGCGAGGCCCTCATGCGCTCGGTGCGGGCCGTGAAGCTCCCGGCCGAGGTCGAGTGCGTGCGCACGGCGATCGCGCTGACCGAGGGGGCGCTGACCGCGGCCGCCGCCGAGATCGCGCCGGGCGTCGACCCGGCCCGCCTCAAGGGCGCCTTCCACGAGGCCATGGGCCGGTACGGGATCAGCCACCCCAACGCCGAGGGTCCTTTCGGCGCGGGCCGCCCGATCGCCGAGGGCGACCTGGTCCCGTTGGCCGGCACGCTGGCGTACGCCGGCTACGAGGGCGCCGTGGGTCGCAGTCGTTGGTGCGGCCCACCGGCCTCCGACGCCGCCGACCGCTGGCGCGTGGCGATGGACGAGGCGATCGCCGCCTGCCGCCCTGGCGAGCAGCCCACAGGCGACGTGCACGGGGTCGGGGTCGGCGTCGAGACCCTCGACGGGCCGCTGCAGGCGGGCATGGTCCTGGGCGTGCACCTGACCGTGGACGGCTACGTCGGCGCCGACACCGTCCTGGTCACCGACGACGGCCCGGAGCGCCTGACCCGTCTCACACCGTGATGCGGCGAGCCGCCACCGGGCGGTCCTTGCCCTTCAGCTGCACCTCGATGGGCTCGCCGTCGTCGCCACCGGCCCGCTCGGCGACCACGATCTCGCCACCGGCCGCCTCCCCCTGCAGCCGGGAGGCGGTGTTGACCACGTCGCCGACGGCAGTGAAGTCGAAGACGTCGCGCTGGCCGATGTTGCCGACGAACGCGTCGCCGTAGTCGATGCCGATCCCGACCTCGACGAAGGGCCCGTCCGCGGTTCCGTAGCCGACGGCGTGCAGCAGGGCCCGGGCGTGGTCGACCATCAGCCGGGGGATGTCGGCGTCGGGGAGGACGGGGCTCAGGTAGAGGGCCATGACCTCGTCGCCGATGAGCTTGTCGATGATCGCCTCCGGGAACAGGGTGTTCTCGGCGCAGCCGTAGAACCGTCGGAGGGTGCGGGAGACATCGGCGGGGTCGGCGTGCTCCGAGGCGGCGGTGAACCCCCGCAGGTCGGCGAACAGGACGCCGGTGGGCATGGTCGACCCGCCGGGCGGCGACAGCTCGACGCACATCGAGCAGATGGTGGGGTTCTTCCGGGACGGCCGGAAGCCGAGCGGGTGCGAGGCCCAGCGCCCGAACCCGCCGAACGGAGCGCTGCACATCTGGCACCTCGGTGGGCCCGGCAGGACGCGCCAGAGGCCCTTGATGGCGCGGTTGGAGAGCGAGTGTTCGAGGCTCCACATCACCGCCCAGTCCTCCTGAGTGAGGGGCTCCCCGTCGGCTCGGCCGGCGGCCTTGCGAAGCCGTTTCACGGCCGACCGCTGGAAGAAGGTCAGCCGCGGCGGCTGGTCAGCGGTGGCGTCCTCCTCGGCGGGCACGCCGGGACCCTACGTCGGGCTCAGCTCGTGACCGGAGCCGTCATCATCCCGATGAACATGTCGACGAGGTTCGACACCCACTCGTCGTCGGCGAGCCGGTCGGAGCCGTCGCCCTGGTCCACGGTGCGGGCCCGGTCGGCGGAGGCCCGGCCGACGAAGGCGTTGCCCAACAGGGCCCTGACCCGCCAGATCTCGGGCGGGACCTCGGCACAGCGCTCGGCCATGAGGGCGAAGACCTCGGGGCCGGCGGTCTCCCGGAACAGGCGGCGCATCTCCGATGTCGACCGGTCCAGCTGGCTGGTCAGCTCGGCCCCGATCTGCAGGTAGGCCCGCTCCCGCCAGCCTCGCTGCGCCAGCTCGGTGACCGGACGGACGAGTGCCTCGGCCGCCGACCTCACGTCGCCCGGCTTCGACTCGGCGATCGCCAGGAGCTCGCGGCGGCGGGACCGGATCTGGGGGACGTGGCGGGCCAGGATCGCCTCGAGGACCTGGTCCCGGCCGCCGAAGTGGTAGTGGACGGCCGACGCGTTGCGCTGGCCGGCGGCGCGCACGATCTCGGCGAGGGAGACGTCGGCGATCCCCCGCTCCGCGAAGAGCGCCGTGGCGGCGTCGAGGAGCTTGTCCTGCGTGGCGCTGGCGTCGGAGGGCATCAGGCCAGGGCGCCGCCGTCGACCACCAGCGACGTGCCCGTCACCATCGCGGCGTCGTCGGAGCCCAGGTAGGCGATGGCGGCGGCGACGTCCTCCGGGGTGGCGATCTTGCCGTTCGGGGCGGCGGCCCGGGCCAGCAGCGTGAAGTCGACGTCGTCGGGGATCTCGAAGGCGCGCAGGAAGTCGGTGTCCACCGAGCCGGGGCACACGCAGTTCACCCGGACGCCGGTCTTCGCCATCTCGACGGCGAGGGAGCGGGTGAACATCACCACCCCTCCCTTCGACGCGCAGTAGGCGGCGTTGTAGGGCGTCGCCCGAAGGCCGGCCAGCGAGGCCATGTTCACGATGGCCCCGCTCTGCTCGGTGAGCGGCCCCAGCGCCGCCTGGCACATGAGGAAGGTGCCGGTGAGGTTGACCTGGAGGGTGCGGTTCCAGTCGTCGAGGTCGAGGTCGGCCGTGTGGGAGAAGGCGCCGACGCCGGCGAGGTTGACCAGGAGGTCGAGGGGACCGGCGTCGTCGACGACCGACCGGCACGAGCCGGGGTCCGTCACGTCGAGCTCCACCGCGCGTGCATCATCCAGGTGATCGGTCGATGCTCGGGCAGCCTGGAGATCCCGATCCGCGCCGATGACGGTGGCGCCCTCCGAGGCGAGCCGGGCGACGGTCGCCCGTCCGATGCCGCCTCCGGCACCCGTCACCAGCGCCCTTCTCCCCGCGAAGCGCTGCATGACGGCGTCAGAGTACGCGCGACGCCGACGGGCAACCCTGCAGCACCGTTCACGAGGCAGTAACACCGTTGCCCCTCGTCTGTCACGGCGGCCACGCACACTGCGAGGGATGGAACCTCACCTTCTTCGTCGGCGGCGGGCCGGTGCGCCCCACCTCGGCACCACGATCCGAGTCGGGGCGGGCTGCACGCTCACCCGCGAGGGCGCTGTCGGCGCCGAGTTCTTCGTGATCGAGTCGGGCCGCGCCGGCGTGTCCCGTGGCGGCCGACCCGTCGCCGTGCTCGGCCCCGGCGACCACTTCGGGGAGATCGCCCTCCTCGTCGAGAACCGACGCCGAACGGCCACGGTGAGCTCACTCGAGGAGCTGAGCGTCCGGGTCTTCGATCGCCGGGAGTTCGCCGCCCTCCTGCGGGACGACCCGAAACTGGAGGCCAGCCTGCTGCGTTCGGTCATCGACCGGGCCTTCACGCCCGACTCGCCGGTGAGCCGGGAGCGGCAGGACGTCGCCTGACTAGGGGGTCTCGAGGGCCGCCTTCATGCGCTCGAGCGTGGTGCGCATGCCCTCGCGGTTCGTCTTGCCCCGGGCCCAGCCGAGCAGCGCCCAGTAGACCTTTATCGGGAGGATGGGGGAGAGGCGGAAGTACTCGGTGACGTCGGTGCCGCCGTCGGCCGGCTCCAGCCGGTAGCCCCAGGTGTTGACGGCCTTGTCCTTGGGCCCCACGCCGAACTCGAAGTGCCGGTTCGGCTCCACCGCCGTGACGGTGCACTCGGACCAGTAGGTCGGCCCCTTCTGGTTGCGCTTCACGTGCCCCCGGAACCGGGCGCCGACCTCCGGTCCCGTCGCCCCCTCCAGCCACTCGGCCTCGAAGGTCTCGGGGCTGAACTCCCCGATCCGGGTGACGTCGCTGACGAGGTCCCAGACCGCTTCGGGTGAGGCGTCGATGTGGACGGTGACCGAGTCCTGCACGGTCAGTCGAGGCCGAGCGCGGCCCGCAGGCGATCGAGGTACCCGGCCTCGTCGTCACTCACCCGCGGCCCGGTGACCCCGGCGAAGCCCTCCTTGCCCGCCTCGGCCGACGCCGTCGCCAGCCCGAGCAGCCACGCCCGGAACGCCTCGGACTCGTCCGGCGCCTTCGCGTCGAGCAGCGTCCGCACCGCCGCCATCGCCTCGACCACCCGGTCCGGGAACGAATCGCCCGCATCGGTCTTCTCCGCGACCGCCGCCACCTGCCCGGCGCTGGCGGCGCCGTTCTCGTCGAGCTTGTCGGCGTCGAGCAGGTCTCGGGTGACGAGCCCGATGAGGTTCTCGTCGAACTGGCTACCCGCCAGCTCCGCCTCCATCGCCTCGATCTCGTGCCCCGTGGTCAGCGACCCGCTCGGGTCGACCTCGACCACGCCCATGGCGGCCTGCCACGGGGCAGACCGCAGCAGATACCACTCGTCGTCGGTGAAGTCCTCGCGCTCGGCCATCCTGCAACCCTGCCACGCGGACGTCGATTGGCGTTCACCCGACCGCTCGCTAGCCTTCCGGCTGCGGGGTGGAGCAGTCTGGTAGCTCGTCGGGCTCATAACCCGAAGGTCGGCGGTTCAAATCCGCCCCCCGCCACCAAGAATTGACGGAAGGCCCAGGTCAGCGACCTGGGCCTTTGTTGTTGGGCGGGGCGTTCCTCCGGGTTACGCGTTCCTCCTCCGGGCGTTCCTCCGACGTTCCACCGTGTCGCCTTCGGCCGGTGGAACGGGTCGTGCGAGCTGTTCCCGTGGCCGATCGACAACGCGTGTGTTACTCAGAGAGCAGCGCCAACGCGTTCTCTATGCCGCGCTCGAGCACCTCATCGGCGAGCTGCCGATCAGCCAGCGCGCGCGAAAGCTGCAGCGTGCCGATCAGCAGGGCGAAGAGGCTGAGCGTCGTCGCCCGGGCCGACTCGGGGTCCTCCGGGGCTAGGCGGGCAGCGATTTCATCGGCGATGGACAACACGCCGTCGGTGTAGGCCCGCTTCGTGGAGGCCGGGCAGCGACCGATCTCATCCAACAAAGCGGCCGACGGGCAGCCGTGCTCGGGATCGTCGCGGTGCCGGACCGAGAGGTACTCGCGCACCAGCTGCTCGACGCCGGCACCCGGCCGCTGCCAGTAGGTCTCGCGCTGCTCGCGCAGCTGGTCGGCGACCGTGGTGGCGACGAGGTCGTCCTTGGAGTCGAAGTGGGCGTAGAAGGCGCCGTTGGTCAGCCCGGCGTCGCTCATGAGTGTGGTGATGCCGGAGCCGTCGATGCCGTCGCGCTTGAACCGCCGACCGGCCGCCTCGACGATCCGTCGCCTGGTCTCTTCCTTGTGTTCCTTGCCGTACCGGGCCACACGTCCCTCCTGGTGTCCAACGACACATTGCCAACGCTGCGAACGCGATTATAGTACGATCATACTTTAATAGCGAGGAGCACCCGATGACGGGCACGACGACGAGGTTCGATCAGGGAGCGAGGGGCGACGCGATCACTTCCTATGCAGCAGCGCCGACCAGCACGATCTCGGTCGGCGGTGTCGACGTCGCGTACCGCGAGCTCGGCCCGCCGACGGGCATCCCGGTGATCTTTCTCAACCACCTGGCCGCCGTCCTGGACAACTGGGACCCACGAGTGGTGGACGGCATCGCCGCGCAGCACCGGGTCATCACCTTCGACAACCGGGGCGTCGGTGCGTCGGGCGGCTCCACGCCCAAGACCATCGAGGCGATGGCCCACGACGCCGTCGAGTTCATCCGGGCCCTGGGTCTTGGGAAGGTCGACCTCCTCGGCTTCTCGATGGGCGGCATGATCGCCCAGCTGATCGCCGCCGACGAACCGCAGCTCGTCCGCAAGGTCATCCTCGCCGGCACCGGCCCTGCCGGCGGTGTCGGGATCACGAACGTGACCCGGCTCGCACACTTCGACAGCCTGCGCGGGCTGCTTACCTTGCAGGACCCGAAGCAGTTCCTCTTCTTCACCAGGACGCCGGCGGGGCGGCGGGCCGGCAAGGAGTTCCTGGCCCGCTTGAAGGAGCGCACCGAGGACCGCGACAAGGCCGTCGCAGTCCGGTCCTACCTCGCCCAGCTCAAGGCCATCCACCGGTGGGGCAAGCAGTCGCCCGCCGACCTCTCGGTCATCCGCCAGCCAGTCCTCGTCGCCAACGGCGAAACCGACCGCATGGTGCCGACCAAGAACTCGGCCGACCTGGCCGAGCGCCTGCCCGACGCCGAGCTGGTGATCTACCCCGACGCCGGCCACGGCGGCATCTTCCAGTACCACCAGAGGTTCGTCGAGCAGGCCCTCGCCTTCCTCGCCGAGACGCACGACTGATGGAGATCCAAGGTGCAGCGGCACTCGTCACCGGAGCCAACCGCGGGCTCGGCGCGGCCATCGCGCAGGCGCTGGCCGACGCCGGGGCCAAGGTCTACGGCGCCGCCCGCGACGAGACGACCATCACGAACCAGGGCCTCATCCCGGTCCGCCTCGACGTGAACGACCCCGGCGAGGTGGTGGCCGCCTCACGCGCGTGCGGCGACGTCGCCATCGTCGTCAACAACGCTGGCGTCCTCCACGGTTCCACGTCCCTGGCGTCGGGGGCCGAGGACGCGGCCCGGGCCGAGATGGAGACGAACTTCCTCGGCACCTTGCGGATGGCTCAGGCGTTCGCGCCGGTCCTGAGCGCCAACGGCGGCGGCGCGCTGGTCAACGTGCTGTCCGTGTTGTCGTTCATCGCCATGCCCCAGGGGGCCACCTACAGCGCGTCGAAGGCCGCCGCGTGGTCGCTCACCAACGCCCTCCGCATGGAGCTGCGCCGCCAAGGGACCCTCGTGGTCGCCGTGCACGCCGGGTTCATCGACACCGACATGTCCGCTGCTGTGGACGCCGAGAAGATCAGCCCCCAGTCGGTCGCCGACCAGATCGTCGATGCGGTCGAGTCCGGTGCTGAGGAGGTGTTGGCCGACCCGACCAGCCAGATGGTGAAGGCGGCTCTGTCCGACGACCTGACCACGCTGTACCCCGGCCTGCAGGCGCAATGGGACGCGGAGGTCGCAGTGCTCGAGCGCCGAGCAGGCTGACTCATGGAGCAACTCGAACGATCCGGGATCCCGTGGCCGGTCTTCGCCGTGACCGTTGCCGCAGCGTTCATGGTCGCCCTCGACCTTTCGATCGTGAACGTGGCGTTCCCGTCGATCCGCCAGTCGTTCCCTGAGGTGTCGACAGCCACGCTCTCCTGGGTCCTCGCCGTCTACAGCGTGGTGTTCGGCGCGCTGCTCCTCGGTGCCGGCAGGATCGCCGACCGCTCCGGGCGCCGCCGCATCTTCCTGATCGGCTTGCTGATCTTCACGGCCGGATCGCTGCTTTGCGGCATCGCACCGTCGGCGGCGCTGCTGATCGCCGGACGAGTCGTCCAAGCCATCGGCGCCGCCCTGCTGATGCCGGCGTCACTCGCCCTGCTGCTTGCCGCGACCGCTCCCGCCGCGAGGGCCCAAGCAGTGGCGATGTGGGGCGGCGTGTCCGCGCTCGCGGTGGCTACGGGACCCTCGCTCGGCTCCGTCCTCATCGACGCCGGCGGGTGGCGCTGGGCGTTCCTCGTCAACCTGCCGATCGCGCTTGTTGCCGGCATCGCCGCTCGGCGGCTGGTGCCCGAATCGATCGTCGGCGGGCCAGTACCCGACCTCGTCGGAATCGCGCTGCTCTCGGCTGCGATGGCGGCCCTCGCCCTCGCGATCACCCAGGGCGGCGACTGGGGCTGGTCCAGCTCTCGTGTCGTGGGCTCCTTCGCGGCCGCCGCAGTGCTCGCGCCGATCGCGATCCGCCGGTCGACCCGGCACGAAGCACCGGCCATCGACCTCGATGTGTTCCGATCGCGGACCGTCGTGCTCGCCAACGCGGCCACGTTCCTGTACTCGGTCGGTTTCTTCGGGATGCTGCTCGCCAACGTCCTGTTCCTCACCTCGGTGTGGGAGTACTCGACGCTGCAGGCGGGGCTGGCGATCACGCCCGGGCCGCTGCTGGTCGCCGCGCTCAGCGGCCCGAGCGGCCGGCTCGCAGCACGCGTCGGCTATGGGCCGGTGCTCGTCGCCGGCGGCCTCATCTTCGCGACCGGGCTGCTGTTCTACGTGACCACCGTCGACACCGACGCCAACTACCTCACGCACTGGCTCCCCGGCGCGCTGCTGGTCGGCGTCGGTGTCGCGCTCTCCTTCCCCGTGCTCAGCGCCGCCGCGGTCGCGGGCCTGCCCCAGGAGCGCTTCGGCACCGGCGGCGCCATCAACCAGACCGCCCGCCAGCTCGGCGCCGTGCTCGGCGTCGCCCTGCTCATCGCCATCGTCGGCACCCCCGCCTCGCTCGACCAGGCCCTGCACCGCTTCCGCATCGCCTGGCTGGTCGGCGCCGGTGCCGCCCTCGGCTCAGCCGCCATCTCCTCGCTCCACCGCCGGCCAGCGGAGACCACCGTCACCGTCCCGGTCGTCCTCGCAACGGCAGACGCGGCATGAGCTTCGCTGACGACACCGCCGTCACCCGAGTCGGACCGGGCTCCCTCACCGCCGATCTGCACGAGCGGTGGGAGTCGCTCGTCGGGATCCATGGCGGCTATACCGCTGCCATCGTCGTCAACGCCATGGCCGCGGCAGTCGACGATCCGTCACGTGCGCTTCGAAGCTTCGCCACGCAGTTCGCCTCCATCCCTCGCCCGGGACGGGTGGACATCGAGGTGACCGTGGAGCGAACCGGCAAGTCGATGACCACCACCAGCGCCCGCCTGCTCCAGGAGGGACGCGTGCTGCAGGTCGCCCACGCGGCGAGCTCGACGACTCGGCCCGGCCTCGCCTACGACGACCACGTCCCGCCCCGCGACGCCGATCCCGGTGACACGCCACGGTTCGCTTCCTCCGGGGGCGTCGGCCACTTCCAGAACGCCGACGTGCGCCTCGATCCCGACGTCGTGCTGTTCGCTGGCGGGGAGGAGGCGAGGGTGGCGGCCTGGCTGCGGCCTCTCGCGGGTGAACTCGTCGATGCGGCCTGGCTGGTCACCATGTGCGACCTGCTCCCACCCGCGGTCTTCACCCGCACGACCAGCCCGGTCCCTGCGGCGACGATCGAGTACGTCGTCCACCTGGCCACCGGGGGGCCTTCCATACCGGCCGGCGAGTACGTCTACCTCTCCTGCCGCTCACCATTGTCGGACGAAGGGTTCGCCGTCGAGGACGCCACCATGTGGGCACCCGACGGTCGAGTCCTCGCTGTCGCCCGTCAGACGCGCCTCGCGGGCGCCTGACAGCTGAAACCCGAAGATCACCGACGCTCTCTGCCGGTCTCGGCAGGAGGTCGCCGCTCGGAGTCGAGAGCTCGGCCCGTGAGGTCGTTGGCGGGGTCCTCCCGGTGTCCCCCGGCTTCTACTGTTCCTTCAAACGTCGCAAACGTTGTCTGACGCGGCACTAGCTGGCCGGCGAGGTGCTGCCGCTTGCAGACCGGAGACGCCGTCACCACCGATGTGTGAAAGCGGATCTGCGAGTCAACGTGGAGTTGACGATGGGTGCCAGCGCCGCGCCACCGATGAGTCACTCGCCCCGGGAGGTGCGGTCCGGGTGGTCGCGCCGGGCGAGCTCCGCAACGGCGCGCTTGAGGTCTTCGCCGAGCTGGTCGAGTCGATCGGCTTCCGGTGCCTCGACCGCGGCGCTGATCGCGGCGATGACCGAGCCATCGCGGCCGAGTAGCGGGGTGGCGACGACGAACGCGTCCGCCAGGGTCGTCCCGCGGTTGAACGCCAGTCCCGTGGCCCGTATCTCGGCGAGCTCGGCGAGGAATCGTCGGACCTCGTCGGCCCGCTCGGGTCCGGCGAGGTCGAGGAGGCGGTACATCTCTTCGTCGGGGAGGTTGGCGAGCAGGGTCTTGCCCGCGGCGCTGGTGTAGAGGGGGCGGCGGGCGTGGGTGCGGGCTACGTAGGTGAGGGCGGGGGACTCCTGACCGACGTGGTCGACGAAGACGATCGCGTCCCCGACGCGCACCCCGACGAGGACGTTGCAGCCGAGGACCCGGTTCAGCTCGACGACGAACCGGTGGTCGAGAGACAGGGCCGCGATCTTGTTCGTTCGGGCGGCGAGGATGAAGGGTCCCGGGCCCAGATGCAAGCGACCGTCGTCCTCCACGAGGTAGCCGCGCGCGCAAGCAGACCGTTGGTCAGTTCCTGCACGGAGCTCTTCGCGGCGTCGAGCGCGGTGGCGAGCTCCGCCAGCGTCACGCCCTGCGGGGCGAGCGACGCCGTTTCGAGGATCGCCGTCACCCGGTCGACGGTGCGGTGCGGACGGGCTGGCATGCGATGTGCGCTCCTTCGACGGTCGAAAATTTCCTCTTGCCTTCCAGCGCCCTTCACCCTAGAGTACGGATATTCGGATTGCAATACGTATATCCGTACGACCGGAGGTTCAGAGAACATGCCCACCACTGCCGCTCCCGGAATCGCGACGACCCTGGCCGGAGCCCCCCTGCCGTTGATCGCGCTGCCCCAGGACGCCATCCTCACCGTCAACGCCGACGACATCCCCGCGCTCAAGGACATCGTCGTCCCCGGCGTGCACGTCCAGCCGCTGCGCCTCGACCCGGGCCGCGGCGAGATCGTGATGCTGGTGTCGATGGCACCCGGCGTCGAGCTGCCGATCCACTACCACACCGGTCCGGCCGAGGTGTACACGCTGTCCGGCCGCTGGGAGTACCGCGAGTACCCCGACCAGCCGCAGACGGCCGGCTCCTACCTGTACGAGCCCTGCGGTTCCGTGCACACCTTCTTCACCCCGGCCGACAACACCGAAGACACGGTCGTGCTGTGGTGGATGCAGGGCGCCCAGGTGGCCTTCAACGAAGACGGCTCGTTCCACTCAGTGACCGACGCCGTCACGATCCAGTACCTCGCCGACGCGGCCGCCGAGGAGCAGGGCACCGGCCCGGTCGGCTACATCCACGGTGGCACCGCCGCCGTGCCCGAGTCGTAGTCGCGCGGACGGAGCGGTCATGACACTCGCGTTCGACGGCGTCCGAGTCCTCGAGCTCGGCCAGATCTACAACGGTCCCTACTGCGGGCTGCTGCTCGCCCAACTCGGCGCCGACGTCATCAAGGTCGAGCCCCCGGCCGGTGAGCCGCTGCGGTTCCGGTCGCACCTGCCGGTCGAGACCCACGAGTTCGTGATGCTCAACTCGAACAAGCGCAGCGTCGTGCTCGACCTCAAGACCGAGGACGGCCGCGATGCGCTGCTCGACCTCGTCGACACCGCCGACGTGCTCATCGAGAACTTCGCACCGGGCACGATGGATCGTCTCCAACTCGCGCCGGCGCAGCTCCTCGAGCGCAACCCGCGTCTGATCGTCGCGTCGGGCAAGGGCTACGGGTCCACGGGCCCGTACGCGCAGATGTCGGCGATGGACATCACCGTGCAGGCGATGTCGGGCGCGGCGTCGGCCACCGGCGATCCCGACGGGCCCCCGACGAAGTCCGGGGCCGCGTTCGTCGACTTCTCCGGCGGCATCCACCTGTTCGGCGCGATCTGCGCCGCGCTCTTCCAACGCCAGCAGACCGGACGGGGGCAGGTCGTCGAGGTGTCGATGCACGACACCATCTACCCGATGCTCGCATCGAGCCTCGGCGGTCTCCACAACGACCCCGAGCGCGAACTGCCCGAGCGCACCGGGAACCGTCACTCCGGGATGGCCATCGCGCCGTACAACATCTATCCCGCGAGCGACGGCTGGCTCGCCATCATCTGCATCGCCGAGCGGCACTGGCGCGGCGTGGCCACCGGCCTCGGCCGCCCGGAGCTCGTCGACGACCCCCGGTTCCTCACCGAGAAGGACCGGGTCGACAACATCGACGCGGTCGACGACGAGGTGGCGGCCTGCACCAGGACCCGCACGCGTGCCGAGCTGTTCCGCGACCTGCAGGCCGCCGGCGTCCCGTGCGCGCCGGTCAAGTCCATCCGCGAGGTCGACACCGACGAGCACCTCATCGAGCGGGGGATGATCCAGTTCGTCGAACACCCGGCGCGGGGACGGGTGCCGGTGGCCGGCTGCCCGTTGCGCCTCAGCGACTCGCCGGTCGGCCAGCTGCGGCCCGCGCCGCTGCTGGGCCAATCGACACAGGAGGTCCTCGCCGACGTCCATGATCGAGAGGAGCGCAGCGCATGTCGTTCACGCCTGAACCCGGCACCCCGCTCGCCGCCTACTACGTGGCGACCGCCCCTCGCGTCGGGACCGTCCTCTCACGACGCCGCCTGGGGACGCTCGACGCGACCACGATCGGCCGCTACGCGATGACGATCGGCGCCGCCGACCCGATCCACTACGACCGGGCGACGGCCCGGGCCGCCGGCTACGCCGACGTCGTGGCGCCGCCCAACCTCTTGGCCGCCGTCGTCGAATGGGGCGCCGGCACGCCGGAGAGCGACCTGCAACCGGACGGCACCCCCGCCGACGGCGACATGCCCCTCGGCGACGGCCTCGGCCTGCGGGTGATGGGCGCCGGTGAGGAGATGGAGCTGGTCAACCCCGTGACCGCGGGCACCGACCTCGTGCTGGAGACCTCGCTCGACGCGGTGTCTCCCAAGGACACGCGATCCGGGCCCTGCGTGTTCGTCACCACGAGCCACACCTTCATGTCCGCCGACGGCGCCGTGCTCAACCGCAACCGGCGCACCGTCGTGCTGCGCGATCCGTTGGAGGAGAACTGATGTCCACCGAATTCGAGGTGGGGGACCTGCTCCCGCCCCTCACGCACACCGTCACGCCGTTCCAGCTGTTCCGCTACAGCGCCGTCACCTGGAACCCGCACCGCATCCACTTCGACGCGCAGCACGCGCGCGAAGAAGGGCACGCCGGCCTCGCGCTGCACTCCCACCTCCGGGCCACGCTCGCCGCTCGCGCGCCGTCACGGAGGGGCTCGGGCCGGGATGGCGCATCGCCACCGTCGCGTACCGCCTGCGCCGACCGCTCGTACGCGCCGGTCGAGCTGACCTACACCGCCCGCGTCACCGCCGCCGACGACGACCGCGTGACCCTCGAGCTCATCGAGGAGAACCCCTCGGGCGAGGTCGGCTTCGAGGGGACCGTGTCGGCCACCAAGACGGACCTCGTCGCCGAGTCGTACGGCTGCTGTCACTCGCAGGAGCGACGTCATGAGCGCGGCGGCCGACCAGGCTCGACGTCCCGTCCGCATCGGGAACTGCTCCGGGTTCTACGGCGACCGAGCGTCGGCCATGGCCGACATGGCGTCGGCAGGCGGCATCGACGTGCTCACCGGCGACTACCTCGCCGAGGTCACGATGCTCATCCTCGGCAAGGCGCGCGCCAAAGACCCCACCAAGGGATACGCCGCCAGCTTCCTCCACCACCTCGACGCGGCCCTCGAGCACCTCGTGGCCAACCGGATCCGGCTCGTCGTCAACGCCGGCGGACTCAACCCGGGCGGCCTCGCCACTGCAACCCGCGAGCTGGCCGCCCGCCGCGGCCATGAACTGCGCGTCGCCCACATCGACGGCGACGATGTCTTCGACCGCCTCGATTCGCTGCCGCCAGCCGGTCACGCGCTGCCGCATCTCACCAGCGGCGAGCCGCTGTCGTCCTGGCCCCACCGGCCGCTGACCGCCAACGCCTACCTCGGCGGCTTCGGCATCGCCCGCGCCCTCGAGCACGGCGCCGACATCGTCATCACCGGCCGCGTCGCCGACGCGTCGCTGGTCGTCGGCGCCGCCGCGTGGTGGTGGGGATGGACCGCTCACGACCACGACGCGCTCGCCGGGGCGGTGTGCGCCGGCCATGTCATCGAGTGCGGCGCGCAGGCGACCGGCGGCAACTTCTCCGGCTTCCGTGACGTCGCCGACCTCGACGACCCCGGCTTCCCCATCGCCGAGATCGCCGCCGACGGCTCATCGGTGATCACCAAGCACGCCGGCACCGGCGGAGCGGTCACCGAGGACACCGTCAAAGCGCAGCTGCTCTACGAGATCGGCGAACCGGCCTACCTCAACCCTGACGTTGTCGCCCACCTGGACACCGCCGAGGTGACCGAGCTCGGCAATGACCGCGTCGAGATCCGCGGCGTGCGCGGCTCGGCGCCGCCGCCGACCACCAAGGTCGCGATCACCGCGGTCGGGGGATGGCAGAACAGCATGCTCCTCGCACTGACCGGCTCCCGACGTCGACGCCAAAGCCGCACTCGTGGAGCGCTCCGTCCGGCGCTACGCCGCATCCGTCGATGGCATCGACGCCATCACCGTCCAGCGCATCGGCCGGGCCCAGAACGACCCCGACACCCAGAACGCCGGCACCGAGCTGCTGCGGATCGCGGTACAGGGCACCCAAGCAGCGGCCGGGCGCACCTTCTCGTCGCACCTGGTCGGGGTCGCCCTCTCCAGCTACCCCGGGCTCTATGCCCTCGACCCCCCGCAGCCCGGGTCGGCGTTCGGCGTCTACTGGCCGGCGCTGCTCGACCAGACCGCGCTCGACCACACCGTCCATCACCACGACGGCACCACCGAGGTGATCGCGACGACGCCCGCGGCCCGCACCGCGAGCACAGCGCCGCCGCCGGCCACGCCGACGGCCCGGCCGGCGTGGACCGACGAGCTCGTCGAGGTCGCGTTGAGCGAGATCGTGCACACCCGCTCGGGCGACAAGGGCGGCGACGCCAACGTCGGCGTCTGGGTCCGCGACCGCCACGCGTGGCCATGGCTCGAGTCGGCTTTGACCGTCGACGAGCTCCAGCGACTCCTCCCTGAGACGAGCGAGCTGCCTGTCGAGCGCTACGAGCTCCCCAACCTCGGGGCCGTCAACTTCGTGATCCGCGGGCTCCTGGGCGCCGGCGCCACGTCCAGCTTGCGGCTCGACGCCCAGGCCAAGGCGCTCGGCGAATGGCTGCGCGCCCGCACCATCAAGGTTCCACGCGAGCCATCGAGCCGCCTCACTCCGGAGAAGGACTGTGAACACCACCAACCTGCTCGATCGCGACGACCCACCCATCCTCGGCGCCAACCCCCTCGTCGGCCTGACCCGCACGCAGGTGGCCGCCGCCCTCGCTCGCCTCGCACGGCACGTCGCCGTCGACCCGGCGCTGGTGCTCGCGACGGGACTCCGAGCTGGCGCCGATCTGGCCGACGTGACGATCGGCCGCAGCAGCGTGCAACCGGCCAAGGGCGACAAGCGCTTCGCCCACCCGGCGTGGGCCCACAACCCGATCTACCGCCGGCTCGTGCAGGCCTACCTGGTCGACGCCGCAGCCGTCATGCGACTGGTCGACGAGGTCGACCTCGACCCCAAGAGCCGCGAACGCTCCCGGTTCGCGTCGACGCTGCTGGTCGAAGCGCTGGCTCCGACGAACACGCTGGCCGGCAACCCGAGCGTGCTGGCCAAGGCCGTCGAAACGCGCGGCCGCAGCCTGCTCACAGGACTGCGCCACCTGGCCGGCGACATCCGCCGCAACGGCGGCATGCCGTCGACGGTCGACACCCGCCCCTTCCGGCTCGGCGACAACATCGCCACCACCCCCGGCCATGTCGTGCACCGCACCGATGTCTTCGAGCTGATCCAGTACGAGGCACAGACCGACGACCGTGGCGGCCCGCCCGCTGGTGGCGATCCCGCCGCAGATCAACAAGTACTACATCACCGACCTCGCACCCGACCGCAGCCTCGTCGAGCACATGGTGAGAGCCGGGTTCCCCTACTTCGCTATGAGCTGGCGGAATCCGACGGCCGCGCAGCGCGATCTGGAACCTCGACACCTACGTCGCCGCGTGCAAGGAAGCGATCGAAGTCGCGTGCGAGATCACTGGCGCCGACGGCGCCGACGTCGCCGGGATCTGCGCCGGCGGCATCACGATGGGGTCCCTCCTCGGCCACCTCGCCGGCAACCGGCAACGACCTCGTCACCTCGGCCACGTTCATGGTCGCCGGGCTCGACACGTCCGTTGACTCGGCGATCAGCATGCTCGCATCGAACGCCGCGGTGGACGCGGCACGGTCGTGGACACAGCGCGCCGGCTTCCTCGACGGCGCCGACATGGCGCGGGTGTTCGCATGGCTGCGACCCAACGACCTCGTGTGGAACTACTGGGTCAACAACTACCTGCTCGGACAGAACCCACCCCCGTTCGACATCCTCTTCTGGAATGCCGACACGACCAAGCTCCCCGCCGGTCTGCACTCGGACTTCCTCGACCTGTTCACCACCAACGCCTTGGCCGACGGGACGATGACGGTGCTCGGAACGCCAGCCGACCTGCGGGCGGTCGACATCGATACCTACGTCGTCGCCGGGTCGACCGACCACATCGTCCCCTGGCGAGCGGCGTACCGCACGACGCAACTCACGGGCGGCGACACCGACTTCGTGCTGAGCTCCAGCGGCCACATCCAAGCCATGGTCAACCCGCCCGGCAACCCGAAGTCGTCCTACCGCACCGCGAACGGAACACCACCGGCCGACGCGGACGAGTGGCTGGCGACGACCGACGAGCACCGCGGCACCTGGTGGGACCACTGGGTGACGTGGCTGCAGAAGCGCTCCAGCGGCGAGCGGCCTGCGCCAACAACGTGCGGCAACGCGTCGCCACCCGCCACTGGAACCCGCGCCCGGCCGCTACGTCCACCTGGCGTGACCGCCTCATCCGGCGGGCGGCTCCTCACCTTCGCCCGGGTCGACGGCCACCTGCTGCGCGTCGATGCGAGGCGAGGGCCGACCACTGCTGCTGGTGATGGGCTTGGGCGGCAACATCGAGATGTGGCGCCCGCTCGAGGACGCCCTCGTCCAACACGACATCCAGACAATCGCCTACGACGCGCCGGGCACCGGCGAGTCGCCTTCCCGTCTCGTCCCCCTGCGCGTGCCCCGGCTCGCCCGCCAGGCCGCCCGCCTGCTCGACGTCCTCGGCATCCCCGAGGCCGACGTGCTCGGCGTGTCCTTCGGCGGTGCAGTCGCCCAGCAGCTGGCGCTCGACAACCCCAAGCGCGTCAGGCGGCTCGTGCTCACCTCGACGTCGGTCGGCCTGGGCGGGGTGCCCGGCCATCCGCTCGCGCTCGCCCTGCTCGCGACACCGCTGCGCTACTACTCCCCCTCCTTCTTTCGCCGCACCGCGCAGCTGCTGTACGGCCCGCTCGACACGGACGGCGACGGCGACCTACTGCAAGCGCAGCTGAACGCGGCGCCAGCCCGACCACCGACGATGTGGGGATACGCGAGCCAGCTCATCGCGGCAGCAGGCTGGACGAGCCTGCCCTGGCTGCATCGGATCCGCACGCCGGTGCTCGTCCTCTCGGGCGACGCCGACCCGATCGTCCCGCCGGTGAACGCTCGCATCCTCGCCGCGCGCCTTCCCAACGCCGAACTGGAGATCGCCCGCGGTGCTGGGCACCTGCTCCTCGTGCAGCGCGCCCCGGACCGTCGCGGCGCGCATCGGCGAGTTCCTCGCTTCCGAGCCGTAGCCTCAGGCGTTGGACAGAGCTTTGTCGGCGGTGATGCGCGAGGTCGGCGCGGTCGTTTGGTTGAGGCGCGTGGTCACCTCACCCGGCGCCCTTCAACTGGTCCCGGAGCCAGGTGAGGTGGTCGGGGTGGGGCTTCAGGATCTCGGCCTCAGGTTCGCCGGCGTCGACGCGTGCGCACAGCTCGTCGGGATCGATGATGACGCCGACGGGGTTGATGTCGAATGCGCCGGTGGCGAACCAGTCGTTGAGCGCGTCGACGCATGGGAACGCCTCGACGGTGAGCTCGATCTCGTTGCCGTCGGGGTCGGCGTAGTACATCGAGGTGGCGACGCCGTGGTTCATGGCGCGCAGCGGGAGGATGCCTTTGGACTTGAGCGTCCGGTACTGGTCGCACAGCTCCCGCAGCGTCGACACGGAGAACGCGGCGTGGTGCATCCCGGTGGCGTTCGCCGGAGGAGCGACGGCTCCCGGGGTCGGGATGATCGCCAAGCGATCTTGGGAATGGTCCCACGTCAGGAAGTTGATGAGCGGGGTGCGTACGGCGACCTGCACGCCGAGTACGGCGCAATACCACTCGATGAGCGTCTCAGGTTGGGCGGTCTTGAGGACGATGTGGGCGTACTCGGTGGGCCGGAACCCGCCGTGGTGCTCGGGGACGTGGGCGGTGGGGACGGTGGTCATGGGGCCTTCCCGGTCGGTCGCTGATCGATGGTCGGTGAGCCAACAACGAATCTGAACCTGCTCTCCAATCACCTGTGGATGTGCCACGCCCCGTGGTTGACAGTACACCGAAGAATTGGTGGAACAATTCAACCACGATGCCGCGATCGGAGGATCATGGCCGACAGACCACAGCCACGGCGCTATGCGCCCCTGGCGAAGGAAGATCTGAGCGATAGGGCTGCTCGCGAGCTGCGCACCGCGATCCTTACGGGCGAGTACTCCCCAGGGGAACGGCTGCCGTCCGAGCGCGAGCTGTCCGAGCAGTTCGATGTCGATCGACACACCCTGCGCTCGGCGGTTCACGAGCTCGAGCTTCTGGGACTCATCCAGCGGCGACGAGGCGCCGGCGCTCATGTCATGCCGTTCAGGGAGACGGCGTCGCTGGATCTGGTGCCGTTCCTGGTCAAGAAGCCGGGGACGGACGAGCTTGATCGAGACGTCGTCGCGTCGGTCGCGGACGTCAGTCGCCTGATGTTCGGCGGTGTGGTGGCGCTCGCGGTCGCCCGGGCCGACGAGAGCGATCTCGCATCGATGCGGGCCGCGATGGCCGCTCTGGAGACGTCCGCGCTGTCGGGCAGCACCGACGAGGTGATCGTCACAGAGCGCAACCTCGTTCGCGTCATCGTCCAGGGGGCGCACTCGATCGTCTGCGAGCTGTTCGTCAACTCCTTCGAGCGGATGTTCAACGCGGCCGTCGACCCTTCCCAGTACCTGCACGAGCGCTGGGCGGAGCAGGCAGCCACTCCCGAGACCCTGGAGACGTACCGGACACTGCTCCGGGCGATCGAGGCTCGCGACGAGGCGGAAGCCCGCCGGGTCATCGGCGAGCTGGTCGGCGCGGTCAGCGCGCTGGCAGACCAGCTCGACATTCTGTCGTCGACCGACGAGGTGCGCGAGGAAGCCGGCTAGCGCAGGATCCCGGGGACACGGCGCACGGCAAGCCCTTGGGCGCGCGCGCCCGACGCCGGGTTCCACACCTTCTAACCCATCCGACACGAGTCAACAGACGAAGAGGGAGACCATGGACGAACTGATCGAAGAAGTGATCACGGCCGACGAGCCGTCCGACGAGTTCCGCAGCATCTGGACCGACCTGCGTGGCGTCGCGTTCCAGCAGGGATGGCTGGACGTCAACGGTGTCAACATCCGCTACCTCCGCTCCGGCGATCCCGGATGCACCGAAGGTGGTGATGCTGGCCGGGACCGGGGGTCACGCCGAGACCTTCGCCGCGAACCTGGGACCGCTGGGCCAGCAGTTCGACTGTTGGGCGATCGACATTCCTGGCTGTGGGTACAGCGACAAGCCGGACAGGTCCTACGACGCGATCAACACCGCTGGGTTCGTCAAGGACTTTGCCGAGACGATCGGTGCTGCGCAGATCGACATCATCGGCGTGTCGGTGGGCTCCTGGTCGGCCCTGCAGGCGGCCCGTCTGTACCCGGACCTCGTCCGCAAGCTGATCCTGCTGTCGCCGGCGGGCGGGCCGAAGCCCGACCCGGAGGACCCCTGGTACGAGCTCTGGGAGCTCAAGGACTTGCGTTCCGCCCTCGGCGCCGAGGGGAGATGCTCGACGTCGAGATCGCCGAGGCGCCCTCGTGGGAGGCCGCCGAGACGATCCTCACCGGGCTCATGCCCGATCGTCGCCGCCTGGCCGACGACATGATCGCCGCGAGGTTCGACGTGAACCGCCAGCCGGGCGTTCTCGCTGCCGTCGACAACGTCAACTGGTGGATGGACTACGACGCCCGCCAGGCGAACTCGCTGACCCGCGAGCAGCTGCGCGCCATGAAGCAGCCGGTCCTCGGATTTTGCGAGCTCGAGGATCGAATGCTGCCCCTCGTCCAGGCGATGTTCGCCGCGATCCCGAACAGCCGCCTCATCCGCGTGGGTGGCGTCGGTCACTGGCCGCACTACGAGGCGCCCGCGCAGTTCAACGCCCTGGCCCTCGAGTTCCTCGGCGAGGGCTGACCGATGACCGCTCTCGATGGCTCCTGGATGACAGTTGCGTCGCGCCTTTCCCAAGGGTCGAGAGTCCCGTGAAGCTCACGTCCTTCGATGCCGACGGTCGCCGATCGCACGGGATCGTCGACGGCGACTCGGTCGTCGACACCGGAAGCTCAACGGGGATCGCCAGCCTCCGGCACGCGTTGGAGGCCAAGGTCGACTTCGCGGCCGAACGCGAGTCGGCTCCAGTGGTGGCGCTCTCGGACGTCGTCCTCGCGCCGCCGATCTGGGACACCGACCGCATCATCTGCGTCGGTCTCAACTACAAGAGCCACCTCGAGGAGCTGGGCTTCCCGCCCCCAGAGATCCCGATGCTGTTCGTGCGCTTCGCCGACAGCCTCGTCGGTCCCGGACAGCCTCTCGTGCGACCCCGTGCGTCGGTCGAGCTCGACTTCGAGGGCGAGCTGGCCGTCGTCATCGGACAAGGTGGCCGGCACATCAGCCGCGACGATGCCCTCGACCACGTCGCCGGGTACTCGTGCCTCAACGACGGGTCCGTGCGCGACTACCAGTCGAAGGCCATCCAGTTCTTCCCGGGCAAGAACTTCGAGCGTTCTGGCTCCTTCGGGCCGTGGCTCGTCACCCCTGACGAGTTCCAGCCGGCGAGTGGCACCACGCTGACGACACATCTCAACGGCGAAGAGGTACAGCGGGCGGACCTCGGCGATCTCCTGTTCGACGTCGCTGACCTGATCGCCTTCGTCTCCGGCGTCCTTCCCCTCAAGGTCGGCGATGTCATCTCGACCGGCACGACTGGTGGGGTCGGCGCGGCTCGCGACCCCGCAGCTGTGGATGAAGCCGGGTGACACCGTCGAGGTCGCCATCGATGGTCTCGGCGTCCTGACGAACGGAGTGATCGATGAGCAGTGAACGAGACGTGGTCGTCGCAGACATGCTCTATCCGCGCCTGGCTGCTCCTGACCTGGGCGAGATGGAGGAGTTCCTCACCGCCCTCGGCATGGTGAAGGTCGAGCGAACCGGCACCAAGCTGTTCATGCGCGGGACTGGCACCTCGCACCACCTCTACGTCGCCGAGCTCGGCGATCCGCGGTTCTTGGGCATCGCGTTCCGGGTCGACGACCCGGAGGCGCTCGAGCGGCTCGCGGCCCGCCCGGGCTCCAGTGCCGTGCACGAGCTCGACGAGCCCGGCGGCGGTCAACGGGTCACGCTCACCGATCCCAACGGCTATCAGGCCGAAGTGGTCTACGGGCAGGCCGAGCACGATCCCATCGACGTGCCCGAGCTGCTGACCAACAGCGCTGGTGAGCCGGAACGGCGGATCGGTCGGGGCCCGTGGGGACCGGACCGCCCGGCGCACATCAAGCGGTTCGGGCACGCGGTGCTGAAGTCCGACGGCCTTCGAGGAGACCCTGGCCTTCTACGAGGAGGGTCTCGGCCTCGCCCGCTCCGACGAAGGCGTGAACGCCTGAAGGCGAGCTCGACGGGCGTGTTCCTGCGCATCTCCGCGGGCGAGCGCTACGTCGACCACCACGCGCTCCAGCTGGCCCGGGTCCCCCAGACCGGGCTGCACCACGTGTCGTACGAGGTCCACAACTGGAGCGAGGTGTTCGAGGGCGCGGCCTACCTCGCCCGCATCGGGAAGTACCGCCAGTGGGGAGCACCCATGCGTCACTACGTCGGCGGGCAGGTCGGCGTCTACTTCTCGGACCCGTGGGGACGCATCCACGAGTTCTGGTCCGACGGCGACCGCGTCAACGACGACCACGTCGTCGAGCAGTGGACGATGGAGAAGATGATGGACGGGCCGACGTGGGTCGACCCCGACATCGAGTTCTTCATGCAGGTGTGCCCGTGACGCCGGGGGCCGGGGCGGTGGCGGCAGGTCCCGTCCTCAGCCCCGTCGGGATCTTCGCGACCGACGCCGCACCTGCTCGCCCGCCCGTCCAACAGCCCCTTCTGGGGGCCCGACGCCGCCTTCCTGGCCTGAGGAGCCACTCCATGACCAAGCCCCTTGCCCCCGACGCACTGGCCCAGCTGTTCTTCGACGCGCACACCTATTCGTCGTGGACCGACGAGGAAGTGCCCGAGTCGCTGCTGCGCGAGCTCTACGAGACCGTGCGGTGGGCGCCGACCAGCATCAACTCCAACCCCGCCCGGTTCGTGTTCGTGCGCACGCCCGAGGGCAAGGAGCGGCTGCGTCCCCACCTCCACGCCAAGAACGTCGAGCAGACGATGACCGCCGGCTGCTGCGTGATCGTGGCGGAGGACACCGAGTTCTACGAGCTGATGCACCGGCTCCTCCCCCAGATGGACATCCGTCAGATGCTGCGAGACAACCGGGAGGTCGCCAGCCAGCAGAGCGTGCGGAACACCACGATCCAAGGCGCGTATCTCATCCTCGCGGCTCGAGCGCTCGGCCTCGACGCGGGGCCGATGCAGGGCTTCGAGAGCGAGAGCCTGGATGCCGAGTTCTTCCCGGACGGCCGCTGGAGGTCCGACTTCCTCATCAACCTCGGCTACGGCGCCGACGGCGGTCACCGACCGCGCAACCCACGACTCGAGTTCGAGGACGCATGTCAGATCGTGTGAACCAGGACCGGCGCCCGAACCACGACCAACCAGTCACTCGATCCCCAGGGGGAACCGTGTCCGCGTACCATCGAACCCAAGTCACACGCCTCGTCGCTGTCGTCGCCGAGCACGATGCTCCTCGCCGCTGCGTGCTCATCATCCAACGACGAGGCCGACGAGGCGCCCGAAACCTCCGAGGCCGCCGCTGGGGACACGACCACCGAGTGCCCCGGCGAGCCGCTGCGGTTCACCACGATCATGGGCATGACCGGGTCGCTGGCCTTCCCGACGATGGCCGAAGAGATGGCGGAGGGACGCGAGCCGCCGTCGAAGCGGTCAACCGGGACTGCGTGCTCGGCAGGCCGCTCGAAGTCATCATCTGCGACGACAAGTCAGACCCCAACGAGGCCACCCGATGCGGCCGGGAGGCGGCGAGCGACGGATCGCTCGCGTTGTTCGGCCAGAGCGGCAACTTCGACACCGGTTCCGCCGCACAGGCTGATAAAAGCTAACTAATCACAATGTTAAAGTATAGTCCAAGATGGCCGACGGTCATCACTGTCAGCACAAGCTCACTTAATCACAATGTTAAAGTATAGTCCAAAATGGCCGACGGTCAGCGTCGGCTGCATAGGCTGAGTTTGATGGTCATCGTTCATAGAGGCGCCACTATCGATGGCCGTTGTGCAAAGTGGCAGCACCGTCGATGTCGGACCCCCTCGTTGAGTGCGAAGTCGATCGTCGATGGCTGTTGTCCTTGGTCCCGCTCATTGAGGTCGTTGACGCGTCGACGGACGTCATCCTTCGGTTTGTCTGTTACAGCAATGGTCGTCGTCGGCCGGAACACAACAGTTTTGTCCCGAGCAACACCGTCATTGCACTCAAGGAGTTGGACCAAGGTCAACTATCATCGACTTTAACCGTTGGCCATTTTGGACTATACTTTAACATTGGGACTAGCTAGCTTTAGACTGAATTGAGAGAAAGTGAAAGTAAATTGTAAAAATCTATTTAGGTAAAATTC
>CAVSIG010000003.1:0-309672 GCA_963728005.1 uncultured Microthrixaceae bacterium | reverse complement strand
GCACGGTGGCGACGATGTCCTCGCGCTCGCCAGTCCGGGCGTCGGTCTCGGACATGCGGTGGCTTCCTTTCCGTTGGCCCCGGCGCGAGGGCTTCCTCCACTCAGACACGCGGTCGGCCTGAATGTCATCGGTCAGGGACCTCGATCCGTGCGACGCGATGAATGTTCGGTCCGCTGTCGTCTCAACGGACATGACCGCCACGAAGCTCGACGAGTCGGGTTCCGGCATCGACGGCCCGGCACGCATCAACCGACGGCTCCGTCCCCTCTACCTCGCCTCGGCGCTCCAAGGGGTGATCTTCTGGGTTCCGGTCGAGAAGCTGTTCATGCAGGATCTCGGCTTCACCGCGTCGACGATCGGCGTCATGGCGGCCGTCTACGCCGCCGTGGTCCCGTTCTTGGAGATCCCCTCGGGGATCCTCGCTGACCGGTGGAGCCGGCGCGGCGTCCTGCTCGTCGCGAACCTCGCCCTCGCGGTCAGCGCATTGGTCGGCGGGCTCAGCGAGAGCGTCGGGGTCTACCTGCTCGCGGCCCTCTTCCTGGGCGTCTACTTCGCCATGCAGTCGGGGACGGTGGACTCGATCGTCTACGACGCGCTGCTGGAAGAGACCGGTGACAGCGTCGGGTTCGAGCGGGCCATCGGGGGGCTCCGGGTGGGCGAGAGTGCCGCGCTGGTGTCCAGTGCCCTGGTCGGGGCGAGTGTCGCGTCGCTCACCTCGCCTCGCGTGGCCTACCTCGTGACGGTGCCGTTCGCTCTCGCCTCCGCCGCGGTCCTCCTGACCCTGCGCGAGCCCCGCCTCCACCGCGTCGGCGACCCGGAGCCATTGCGCCGTCAGGTGGCGCTGACCTACCGCACCGTGCTGGAGCGGGGCCGGATCCGACCCATCGTCGCCACCATGGTGCTGAGCAGCCTGCTGCTGCAGTCTCTGCTCGAGTTCGGCCCGCTGTGGATGGTGGCCCTGGCCGCGCCGACGCTCCTCTACGGCGTGCATTGGGCTGGACTGATGTCGACCTCGGGGTTCGGTGGGGTCCTCGCCGGCCGCGTCGACCTGACCCGCCCGGTGGTCCGCCATGCCGCCGTCGGCGGGGCCGTGACGGCCGCGGTCGTCCTCCTCGTCAGTCACCACCCGGTCGTGGTCATCGGAGCCCAGGTGGCCCTGGCCCTCTTCCTGGTCATGATCGGAGTGTTCCTGACTCGGTTGCTGCACGACGAGATCCCTTCGACGATCCGAGCCGGTGTCGCCTCCGGCGTGGGCACGCTCACCTGGCTGGCGTTCCTGCCCTTTGCCCTCGCCTTCGGATTCGTCGCCGACCGCGCCGGGGTGCACGCGAGCGGCTGGATCGTGCTCGTCACCACCGGGCTGACCGCGGTGTCGCTCCTTCGGCTGGTCGCCGAGGGCGACGAGGAGGTCCCTGACCAGTGCGAGCTGATCCCCGACCCGGTCTCAGCCTGAGCCGCGGTCCACGATGAACAAGGAGCCCGACATGATCACCGATCCCACCCTCAGCAGCATCCTGCTGGCCAGTACGGACCCTGAACGCCTGACAGCTTGGTACTGCTCGGCGCTTGACGCGACGGTCAGCGAGGACGGCTTCCTGTCACTCGGCGGCTTCTCGGTCCTGATCGATGGGCGAGACGACATCGCCGACCGACCCATCGAGCCGGGCCGGATGATCCTCAACTTCGACGTCGACAACGCCCGCGCCGCAGCCACACGCCTCGACGCGCTCGCCGTGACGTGGGTCTGTCCTCTGGAGAGGCGAGAGGACGGGTGGTTCGCGACCCTGCTCGATCCCGACGGGAACATCCTCCAGATCATCGAGCTCGACGCAGCGGACCGCGTGCGAGACGGCGCCAGCGACGGGCTGTTCCGGCAGACCGAGGCGTACAGCGGTTTCGCCGTCGACGATCTGGTGGCAGCGGAGCGGTTCTATGCCGAGACCCTCGGCCTAAGCGTCTCCGAGGAGGGCGGCCTGTTGACGCTTCACTTCGCCGGCAACCGAACGACCCTGCTCTACCCGAAGGCGGACCACATCCCCGCCACGTACACGATCCTCAACTTCCCCGTCGAGGACATCGACATCGCCGTCGACGAGCTCCTGGCCCGCGGCGTCCGCTTCGAGTCGGCTGAGCGGGCCGACGACAAGGGCATCGTCAGGGACCGGCCCGCGATCGCCTGGTTCACCGACCCAGCGGGCAACATCCTGTCGGTCCTCCAGGAGTTCTCTACAGGGGCATGACCGGGATGGTGAAGGCGGGGTGCTCGGCGCCACCGTCGACCTCGAAGACCTTGCCGGTCACCCAGGAGCTGGCCGGGCTGGCCAGGTAGACCACGCAGGCGGCGATGTCCTCGGGTTGGCCGATCCGCTGCATCGGCGTGTTGGTGACCATCTGCTCGCGGATCGAGTCGTCGGTCATCACGGAGGCGAGGGCGTCGGTCTCCACGCCACCCACCTCGATGGCGTTGATGCGGACCTTGGGGGCGAGCTCGGTGGCCAGCTGCCTGGTCATCGTGTTGAGGGCCGCCTTCGCCGTGCCGTAGGCCGTGAAGTTGGGCTGGACCATCGATGCCGAGCGGCTGCTGATGTTGACCACCGCACCGCCGCCGGCGGTCTCCACCATCACCGGCACGACGAAGCGGGTGAGCAGGAATGGGGAGACGACGTTGAAGCGGAGGGCCTGCTCGAAGGCCTTCTCGCCCGTGCGCAGCGCAGGCTGCGGCGGCCAGCCGCCGGCGTTGTTCACCAGGATGTCGACCTTGCCGAGCTCGTCGGTCGCCACCTGCACGAGGCGCTCGAGCTGGTCCCGCTCCAGCACGTCGGTAGGTACCTGCACGGCCCGCCGCCCGACGGCCTCGACCGCCTCGGCTGTGCGGGCCAGATCCTCTGGCGTGCGGGCGGCCAGCACGACGTCGGCCCCGGCTTCGGCCAGTGCCTTGGCGATGCCGGCCCCGATGCCCTTGCCCGCCCCGGTGACGATGGCGGCGCGGTCGGTGAGGGCGAACTGCTCCAGGATCATGGGGAGTTCCTAGCCCGTAGCGTGAGATGGTGACCGACCCCCTTCGGATCGCGGTGCTGGTCAAGCAGATCCCGGCGTTCGAAGCGATGGAGCTGGGCCCGGACGGGCGTCTGGTCCGCGAGGGTCTCGACCTGGAGATGAACGCCTACTGCCGGCGGGCCGTGGCGCTCGGGACCGAGGTGGCGTCGTCGACCGGAGGCTCGATGACGGTCTTCACGCTCGGACCCCGGTCGGCCGAGGACGCGCTGCGGGAGGCCATCGCCTGGGGTGCGCAGTCGGGCCTCGAGGTCGACGGCGTGCTGGTGTCGGACCCCGCCTTCGCCGGATCCGACACCCTGGCCACGGCCAAGGTCCTCGCCGACGTGCTGCAGCGCGAGGGGCCGTTCGACCTCGTCCTGCTCGGCCGGAACTCCGTCGACGCCGACACGGGCCAGGTCGGGCCGCAGCTGGCGCAGCTCCTCGACCTCCCGTTCGCGACCGGCGTGCGCGAGTTCGAGCTCGGCGACGGCGAGGTGGCCGTGTGCCTCGAGCACGACGACGAGTGGGTCGACGCCACGGTGCACCTCCCGGCGGTGCTGTCCGTGGCCGAGCGCCTGATCGATCCGGCCAAGCAGCCGCCCGACGCCCGCGCCGCCGTCTCCGCCGATCGCATCCGGACCGTGTCGGCCGCCCACCTGGGCGACGGGCCGTGGGGCCAGGCCGCCAGCCCCACGTCCGTCGGTGACGTGCGCATGCTGGAGGTCGAGCGGGTGGGCGAGGTGCTCGACGGCCCGGTCGACGAGCAGGTCCGCCGCCTCCTGGACGTGCTGGACGACCGCGGCGTGCTGGACCCCGCCGCCCCGGAGGACGAGGTCGCCCCGGTCGCCGCCCCGGCGGGGGTCGACGGCCCGATCATCGCCGTGGTCGTGGAGCCCGACCGGGACCGCCTGACCCGCGAGTTGCTGGGGGCCGCCGCCCGCCTCGGCGGTCGGCTGCCTGGCCGGGTGGCCGCCATCGGCACGGAAGTGGACGCCGCCGTCCTCGGCACCTGGGGTGCCGAGGACGTGGTCACCATCGCCGGGGCCGAGGTCGAGGAGGACGTCGCCACGGGAATCGCCCGTTGGGCCACGGCCGCCCGCCCCTGGGCGATCCTGGTCCCGGGCACGGCCTGGGGCCGCGAGGTCGCCTCCCGGGTGGCGGCGACCCTGAACGCCGGGCTCACCGGTGACGCCGTCGGCCTGGCCATCGAGGACGGTCGACTCGAGGCCGTCAAGCCCGCCTTCGGGGGCCGGCTCACGGCGGTGATCACCGCCGACAGCCCCGTCCAGATGGCGACCGTGCGCAGCGGCGTGCTGCCGATGCCCGCGCCCCGGGGGCCGGTCGCCGTGCGGGAGGAGACCGTCACCGTCCAGCCCCGCGGACGGGTGGTCGTCGCCGGGCGCAAGCGCGACGACGACACCGACCTGATGGCGAACGCCGACGCCGTGGTGGGGGTCGGCCAGGGCGTCCCCCCGGACCGCTACGCCGAGCTGCAACCGCTGCTCGACGCGCTGGGCGCCGAGCTGGGCGCCACCCGCAAGGTGACGGACAACGGCTGGCTGCCCCGGGCGCGCCAGATCGGCATCACCGGGCACAGCATCTCGCCTCGCCTCTACGTCGCCCTGGGCCTCGGCGGGAAGTTCAACCACACGGTCGGGGTGCGGGCCAGCGGCACGATCGTCGCCGTCAACCCCGACCGGGAGGCCCCGATCTTCGACTGGGCCGACGTCGGCCTCGTCGCCAGCTGGGAGGACGTCGTCGCCGAGCTCGTCACCCAGTTGGGGGAGCGCCGCGGCCGGGACGGCTGAACCCTCACGTCGCCGCTCGTTCGACCGATCCGTTTGGGGTCGGCGAGTCTCGAGGAGCGATCCCATGGAGCAGGAGCTCCCCAGGCCAGGTTGGTACCCGGATCCCGCGGGTGGCGAGCGCCGCCGCTGGTGGGACGGTGCCCGCTGGACCGAGAACCTCGAACCCGACCCATCCGAGCTGCCGCCGCCCGTGATCGAGGCGCCGTCGGCCGAGCCCGAGCCCGAGCCGGAGCCCGAGCACGAGGCGTTCGTGCCGCTGCACATCCCCTCGTCGGGTGGCGCGCACGGCGGAGGCCCCGCCGAGCCGGAGCCGGAGCACGAGGCGTTCGTGCCGCTCTACATCCCGTCGCCAGGCGATGCGCACGGCGGTGGCCCGGCCCACGACGAAGAGGCGCCGGCCACGCCGTCGGGTCTGCCCAGGCCCTCTGCCCCTGCCGTCCCAGCGCCCCCGGGCGTCGCGTCCGACAAGCGCCGCCCGCTGGTGGTCGGCGGCGCCGTCGCCGGGCTCGTCGTGGTGACGCTGTTGGCCGCGGTGACCTTCTTGGGCAAGGAGGCGCCGTCGGCGGAAGGCGCCTATGACGCGTGCAAGGAATCGATGGACGACGCGAGCTTCGACATCGACGAGGTCGAGTTCCAGCCCGAGGACCGCGTCACGACCGAGTCCTACGGTGACGGCGTCGCCGTGGAGTTCTGGGTCGACGACCAGGTCACGCGGTCGTTCTTCCGGTGCGAGGTCGACACCTCGGGGGCCGACCCCGCGGTCACCGACCTGTGGGTCGACCTGGGCGAGCTGATGGACAGCGTCCAGGACGTCAGCACCGAAGGGCGATTCGAGTCCGTCGGGAGCTCCATCAGCGGGTAGACCCTCGGGGGTGACCCACGGGTTCCCCGACGGCTTCTTCGACCGCCAGGACGAGGGCCCGGACACCGCCTTCTACGGCCCCAACCGGTTCGTCACCCACATCGACGACCGCGCCATCGCCGCCGTCGGGGCGCTCTACGCCGAGCTCGGGGTGACCGGCGAGGTCCTCGACCTCATGTCGTCGTGGGTGTCGCACTTCGTGGAGCCGCCGGCCCGGCTCACCGTGCTGGGCATGAACGCCCGCGAGCTGGACGCCAACCCGATGGCTGGCGAGCAGGTCGTGCACGACCTCAACCTCGACCCCACGATCCCGCTCGACGACGCGTCGTTCGACGACGTCGTCTGCTGCGTGTCGGTCGACTACCTGACCAGACCCGTCGAGGTCTTCGCCGACGTCGCCCGGTTGCTCCGCCCCGGCGGGCGGTTCGTCACGACCTTCTCGAACCGATGCTTTCCCACCAAGGCGATCCGGGGCTGGTTGGCCAACGACGACGAGGCGCACTGCCGGATCGTCGAGGCCTACTTCGAGCGCAGCGGCGCCTTCGCCCCGGCGACCGTCGACGTCCGCCTCGCCCCCGGCACCGGCGGCGACCCGCTGTACGCGGTCTGGGCTGAGCCGCGATGACCGCCCACTACGACCAGATCGGGCGCACGTACGCCCGCACACGACGGGCCGACCCCCGCATCGCGGCGCAGGTGGACGCGGCACTCGGCGACGCCACGACCGTCCTCAACGTCGGCGCCGGCACGGGCAGCTACGAGCCGGTGGGCCGGAGCGTCGTGGCCCTGGAGCCGTCACTGACCATGATCCGGCAGCGTCCGACGAGCGCGGCCCCGGCCGTCCAGGGTGTCGCCGAGCACCTTCCGTTCGCCGACAGCGCCTTCGATGCCGCCATGGGCACGCTCACGTTGCACCACTGGCGGGACGTGGCCGCCGGGCTGGCTGAGGTCGGACGGGTGAGCCGTCGGCAGGTCTTCCTGCTCTTCGACAACGACGTGACGGCAGGCTTCTGGCTGATCGACGACTACTTCCCGGAGCTCTGGGCGACCGCCGCGGCGCTGGACGAGCCGACCGTGGCGACGGTGGCCGAGCACCTCGATGTCCGCCGCGTCGAAGTCGTCCCGGTGCCCGCCGACTGCCAGGACGGCTTCGGCTGCGCGCACTGGAACCGCCCGGAGGCCCACCTGGACCCCGTCGTGATGGCGAACGTGTCCTGGACGTCGTCGGTCGAGCCGCCGGTGCTGGCCGAGGGCCTGAACCGCCTCCGGGCCGACCTCGACTCGGGCGAGTGGGACCGCCGCCACGGCCACCTGCGGGACCTGGCCGAGAAGGACTTCGGCTACCGGCTGGTGCTCGCAGCCTCGTGACCGACGCGGACGGCCACCGGGTCGAACACCGGTGGGCGGCCTACGACCGCGACGCGTTCCTCGCCGCGGTGGCGGCGTCGGGGCACCCCGAGGCGGACTTCGTCGCCTCGTTCCAGCGGGGCGAGCAGTTCCGCTACCCGGCCCTCCGTCCGAGTGCGCCGGTCCCCAGTGGTTGATCATCCGAAGACGTCGGCCAGACAGTCCAGGATGTGGGCGACGTCGTCGTCTTCCAGGGCGTGGTGGGTCGGCAGCGACAGCGCCCGGTCCATGATCCGGTCGGTGTTGGGCAGGCCCTCCTCGGGCTCGCGCCGCTCGATGCCGGCGAAGCCGGGCTGGCGGCAGATGTTCCCGGTCCACACCATGAGGGTCGGGACGCCGCGCTTCTCCAACGCCCGCTGCACCTCGGTGCGGTCGAGCCCGTCCCGCAGGAGGAACGGGTAGCGCATCCAGGTCGTGTCGGCTCCCTCGGTCGTCCGGGGGCGCAGCACCTGGTCCTCGTGGTCGGCGAAGAAGGCGTCGAGCCGGTCCCACGCCGCCTGCCGACGGGCGTTGAACGCATCGAGCTTGTCCAGCTGGACGACGGCGTAGGCGGCGGCGACCTCCAGTGGCTCGAAGTTGTGGCCCACGTGGTCGAACACGAAGACCAGGTCGTACGGGGTGCCGTCGGCCAGCGGTCCGAACCGCTCCCGCTTGCCTCGCCGGGACCCGAACTCGTGGGTCTCGCCACGGCGACCCCAGCGCCGCAGGGACACGGCCCGGTCGAGGTCGGCCTCGTCGTCGACGCCAAGCAGGCCGCCTCCACCGGCTGCGGTGATCGCGTGGCCTCGGGCAAAGGAGGTGACGGACAGGTCGGCCCGCTCGCCGGTGGGCCGACCGTGGAGCCGGGCGTCCAGCACGTCGCAGCTGTCCTCGACCACTCGCAGCCCGTGGTCGTCGGTGATCCGGCGGATGGCGTCCCAGTCGGGCACGTTGCCGACGAGGTTCGGGGCCAGGATCGCCCTCGTCCGGTCGGAGATCATCGCCTCGATGCCGTCGGCGTCGACCTGGTAGGTCGTCGGGTCGACGTCGACGAAGGCGGGCACGGCACCGACCTGCACCAGGGGGGCGACGTCGGTGCCGAAGGTGAGGGCCGGCGTGATCACCTCGTCCCCGGGCCGTAGGTCCAGGAGGTCGACTGCCAGACGCAGGGCCGACGAGCCCGAGTTGACCATCACCCCGTGGCGGCGGGCCAGGAGGTCGGCGACGCGGTGCTCCACCTCGGCCACGTTCCTGCCGATGCCCAGGGTCGTGGTGCGGAGGACTTCGACGACGGCGTCGATCTCGCGCTCGTCGTGCACCGCCCCCGGATCGGGGAGCCGGCGCCGTCCTTCCCCCACGCCGAACAGTCTGACCGATGCGGCTACCCTCCGACTGACGCCCGTGTCAGGTAGCCCGAGGGGGATGCGCCCATGACCGCGACCGACGTCAATGTCGCCGCTGACGACGACTACGACCCGTTCAAGCTCTTCAACGAGGCCAACGGGGCGGGCACGGTCGAGAACCCGTACCCCGACTTCGTCGCCGTCCGCCGGGACACGCCGGTCGCCGAGTTGGACCTCCGGGCGATGTTCGGCATCGGGGACGACGACGCGCCGGAGAACGGCGTCTGGACGGTCAACACGTTCGACACCGTGCAGGCGGTGCTGCGCGACGGTGAGTCCTTCTCCTCCAAGGGCTACGAGGAGATCATGGGGATGGTCTTCGGCCACTCGATCCTGGAGATGGACGAGCCCGAGCACCACACCTACCGAGGCCTGATCCAGCAGGCGTTCACCCGCAAGGCCATGGAGCGGTGGGAAGCCGACGTCATCGAGCCGGCGGTGCACGGGCTGATCGACGAGGTCGTGGCCGAGGGTCGGGCCGATCTGGTCCGGGACCTCACGTTCCCGTTCCCGTTCGAGGTGATCGCCGACCAGCTCGTCCTCCCCGAGGACGACAAGCCCCGCTTCCACCGCATGGCCACGGAGCTGATCAGCGTGCAGGTGAGCATGGAGCGGGCTCTCGCCGCCAGCGAGGCGCTCTACGAGTACTTCTCGCAGATCATCTCCCAGCGCCGCCAGGCCCCGGCCCAGGACCTGATCAGCGTGCTGGCCCAGGCCGAGCTGGACGGCCAGCAGCTGACCGACGACGAGATCATCGCCTTCCTGCGCCTGCTGCTGTCGGCCGGGGCCGAGACGACCTACCGCTCGTCGAGCAACCTGCTCTACGGGCTGCTCACCCACCCCGACCAGCTGGAGGCGGTGCGCGACGACCGGTCGCTGCTGCCCCAGGCCATCGAGGAGGCGCTGCGTTGGGAGCCGCCGCTGCTCACGATCATGCGCACGGCGACGGGGACCGTGCCCATTGCCGACAAGGAGCTGAGCGAGGGCGACACGGTCATCGTCAACATCGGCTCGGCGAACCACGACGAGGCCCGGTGGGATGACCCGGAGGCGTTCGACATCTTCCGGCCCCCGGTCCCGCACGTCGCCTTCGCCAGCGGCGTCCACATGTGCCTGGGCATCCACTTGGCCCGCATGGAGACGACCGTGGCCATGAACGCGATCCTCGACCGGCTGCCGAACCTGCGGGTGGACCCCGAGGCCGAGGCCCCGTACATCACGGGCATGGTGTTCCGGGCCCCCCCGGCCCTGCCGGTCGTCTTCGGCTGAGCGCAGCGCAGCTCAGCACGCGGAACGGCCCGGCAGGGCCGCTGCCCCCTTGGGGAGAGGGGCCTAGGTCCGGTCGAAGTAGGTGGCGGCCTCCCGGGTGACGTCCGGGGTCAAGACATGGTCCCGGGGCGCCTTCGGCGCGTGGCGGATGGTGAACTCGTCGAAGGGGAGCACCAGCGCCCCGTCCTCCGCCAGGTAGGCGCCTTCGAGCGGGGCGAGGCGCTCGGCCATCAAGCCGGTCCTGACCGTCGCCCACTCCGGCTGGTCACTGCGAGCACCGAACACGACATCGGTGACCTTCCCGACGTGGGCGAAGTGGTTGTCGACCACCGGCCGGTCCGTCCACTGCAGTTCCATGGGCTCTCCGATCGCTCCGGCCCACGCGGGGCCTTACATACCCAGACCGGCGTCGGGTAGGCGCGTGACGGAGGTGATGCGTGATGCCACAGCAGGCTTGGAACAAGAAGCGCGAGCGCCAGTACGAGCACATCAAGGAGGGCCTCGAGGAGCGGGGCGAGGAGGAGGACACGGCCGAGGAGATCGCCGCCCGCACCGTCAACAAGGAGCGGGCCCGGTCCGGCGAAGCCAAGGAGTCGAGCCGCACGTCCACCGACGACATCTCGTCGGGACGGCGGGGCGGCCTGCGCTCCCACGAGGGCCCGGGCGGGAGGACCCGCGACCAGCTCTACAACGAGGCCAAGGAGAAGGGCATCGAGGGTCGGTCGAAGATGAACAAGAAGGAGCTGGAGAAGGCGGTGGGTCGCTGACGGCCTTCCCTGCTCAGTCGTACTCGATGGCGATCGGTCCGCCGCCCAGGGGTCCGGGCGGTGGGTCCAGGTCGACGTCGGGGCAGGAGTAGAAGGCGTCCGCCAGGTCCCGGCACAGGGTGCCCAGCGCCACCCGCCAGGTGCCGTCTATGAGCAGCACCCGCCCGATCTCCCAGGCGTAGGTCGGCCCCACCCGGTAGCGCACCGAGGCCTCGGTCGGGCTGGTGAACACGACCGAGTCGAACACCGGGTCGAGCTGGCTGATGTACGGCTCGACGACCCGCTGCTCCCGGATCTCCTCGAGGATGACGGCGGCGTGCTCGGGCCGTTCGAGGTGGTCGACCTTTGCCTCGTCGTAGATGTCGGCCATGTCGTAGACGATCCGGATCGCCTCCAACGCTGAGGCGGTGGCTCCCGCCGGGTCGTCGGGCTGCTCGCCGGGCTGCGGCGTCGTCGGCTGGTCGTCGGGATCCGGCTCGGGCTGAGCGTTCCCGGGCTGGCCGGCCGGCGGCTCGCACTGCGGCCCGACGCCCGCCGTGTCGAAGACCCACTCTGGCGTGAGCACCGCGAGCTCGGACCCGGCCGCCGGCGGGACCGTCAGCGGCGTGGTCGTCGACGCCCCGGTCTCGTCCTGGGTGACGACCTCGACGTCGACCGGGCCGTCGCCTTCCGCCACGAGCAGCCCGAGCGGGCTCCACCCATCGGCGGGCTGGGTGTCGACCGTCGCCGACGTGTCGCTGTACGGGTCGTTCACGTGGAGCGTGACGACCGACCCGTGGGCGAAGGCGACGACCAGCACCAGCCGGGCCGCCTCGCCGGTCCCGGTCACGCCGACCGGGACCACACCGCCCACGAAGCCCGCCTGCTCGATGTCGTCGTGGCGGGTCGGACCGTCGAACGGCGTCGAACTGAACGGCGCACCGTCGACCGTCACGTCGACGATGGTGTTGAAGGCGCACTCGTCGGGCGCCGTCCAGGTGCCGACCGTGAGCGGCTCGAAGTACTGCGCGTCGACGCCCAGCGCCACGCCGTCGGGCGTGACCCGCTCGGTCCCCGCCGCGTCGGCGGCGAAGGACGCCTCCCGGGCGAGGGCCAGCTCCCGGCTGTCCTCCGGCGCCCGCGGCCCGTCGGCGTCGACCCGCCGGCTGTCCTCGCCGCGCCCGCACGCCGAGGCGGCCAGCACCAAGGCGATCGCCACCAACCCTGCGGCCCGCTGGATGCGCATGGTCCTTGAGACGACCGTGACGGGGCAATGGTTCCCTTGGGGCAGGCTGGGCGGGTGAACGACCCCCAGCCCGGCTCCTTCGATCCCGTCGAGGTCACCGAGCGGCTCCAGCTGTCGCCCCTCCACCGGTTCCTCGGCTTCCGGGCCGTCCACATCGACCACGAGGTGGCCGTCCTGGAGATGCCCATCGCCCCCGACGCCTTCGGCGGTACCGGCAACCTCCACGGCGGCGCCCTGGCCACCCTGATCGACGTCACCTCCGCCATGGCCGCCTCGCGGGTCAACCCCTTCGACTTCGAGACCCACTCCCTGGTCACCGCCGACCTGCACGTTCGCTACCTCGGCCGGCCTTCGGGGGGCGAGGTCGTCCGGGCGGAGGCCCGCGTCGTGCGGTCCGGCCGCATGCTGATCGTGGTCGAGACCCGCGTGGTCGACATCAACGACAAGATCATCGCCACCGGCGACTTCAGCTCGATGCTGGTGCCCCGGCGCAAGCCGCTGCGGCCGGACGCGGCGTCGACCGACCCCAGCGGCCCGGAGGTCTAGACGCCGATCGAGGCGGCGACGGGCTTGCGGTGCTCGGCGGCGCTGCCGAAGAGCAGGTCGCCGGTGAAGGCCCGCTTCACCCACAGGTGCTGGTCGTGCTCCCAGGTGTAGGCGATGCCGCCGAGGAGCTGGATGCCCTCGGCGGCGACGAAGCGCTGGCAGTCGCCTGACGCGGCTTTGGCCATGTGGGTGGCGTCGTGGCGGCGGGGGTCGTCCTCGGCCAGGCAGGCGGCGGCGAAGTAGCAGAGGGCCCGGGCCCGCTCGAGGGCGATGTAGCAGTCGGCCAGGCGGTGCTTCACGGCCTGGAAGCTGCCGATCGGGACGCCGAACTGCTCTCGGTCCTTGGCGTACTGGAGCGTCCGCTCGAAGATCACCTGGCAGGTGCCGAGAGTCTCGATGGCCACGGCCACGGTCGCCTCCTCCAGCGCCCGGGCGACGGCCTCGGTGCCGCCCTGGAGGATGCGGTCCGCGGGCACCTGGACGCCGTCGAAGATGAGGTGGCCGACGGGACGGGTCTGGTCGAGGGGGCGGATCTCGTCGACGGTGGCATCGGACGAGGGGACGACGGCGACGGCCAGGTCGCCGGACTCCAGGCGGGCGACGACGGCCAGCTGGTCGGTGTGCGGGCAGAGCACGTGGTGCTTCGTGCCGTTCAGGACCCCGGCCGGCGAGAGCGTCGTGCGGATGTCGTCCAGCGCCCAGCCCGTCGGGGCCTCGGCGACGGCGACCGTGCCCGTCACCTCACCGGCGGCCACGGGTCCCAGGTGGGCGCCGCCACCCGACTCGCGGAGGAAGGGGACGTACTGGGTGACGGTGGTGAACAGGGGTCCGGGGGCGACGGCCCGGCCCAGCTCCTCGACGAGCACGGCGAGCTCGACGTACGAGTAGCCGATGCCGCCGTCGGCCTCGGGGACGGTCAGGGCCGGCCAGTCCAGCTCGACCATCTTCGCCCAGAGCCCGTCGGCGTCACCCTTGCCTTCGACGACGGCCCGCGGAAGCGTGGGCGGGCACTCCTTGCCCAACACGGACCGGATGGTCGCCCGCAGCTCCTCCTGCTCGTCGGTGAACGCCAGGATCACGGCGGCCGACGCTAGCCGGGCCCAACTGACACCCGTGTCAGCTCTCGGGCGGCATCCAGGGGGCCGAGGTACGGTCGCGCATCGCCGCACAGGGCATGCGCTCGGGGCTCGCGGCGGCTGCGTCCGCCGTACTCCTGCTTGCGGCCGCCTGCAGTGACGACGGGTACGGCGGTGACGATGGCGGGTCGGACGACACGACCGAGGCACCCGCCGAAGAGGCCACCGACGTCTTCGACCGGGACGCCTGCGAGCTCCTGTCCGACGATCAGGTGGCCGAGGTGCTGGGCGACGACGTCGACGAGGAGTCGACGCCCGGCGACGCCTCCATCGCCCAGCCCGCCGGGTGCACCTGGTCGGTCCCCGACGCCACCGTCGACTTCGAGGAGCCGCAGCCGATCGGGGTCACGGTCTTCCTCGGCGACCAGCAGATCTACGACAACACCCGGATCCTGGCCGAGGACGGGGACACGTTCGAAGAGCTCGACATCGGTGACGAGGCCTACGCCGGCGACGCCGAGGGCGGCGTGCTGGTCGGCGAGATCGGCGTCACGGTGACCCCGATCGGCACCGACGCCAACGACCCGTCGACCCACGACCTCGTGGTGGACCTGCTCGGGCAGGTCGCCGAGAACGTCTGACCCCTTCGAAATTGCGCCGATTGGTTGCGGAATCCGCCACCGATCAGCGCAATTTCAGGTCTTGTCGGCGACCAGGTCGCTCAGGGCGCGTCGGTCGAGCTTCTCGGCGGCGGTGAGGGGGAGCGCGGAGGCGCCCATGACGGCGGCGGGGAGCTTGTAGCGGGCCAGGCGGTCGGCGGCGAAGGCGTGCAGGTCGTCGACGGACGGGACCTCGGCCCCGGCGGTGGGCACCACGACCGCCACCCCGACCTCGCCCATCACGTCGTCGGGGCGGGCGGCGACGGCAACCTCGGCGACGGCGGGGTGCTCGGCCAGGACCTGCTCGACCTCGGCGGGGTAGACGTTGTAGCCCCCCCGCACGTAGCGCTCCTTGGACCGGCCGACCAGGCGCAGCCGGCCCTCGGGGTCGACGAAGCCGACGTCACCGGTGCGCACGGCGCCGTCGTCGGTGAAGGCCTCCTTCGTGCCCTCGGGGTCGAGGTGGTAGCCGACCATGGCGGCGGGGGAGCGGAGGCAGACCTCGCCCTCCTCGCCGTCGGCCACGACCTCGTCCGCCTGCCGGATCGTGAGCTCGACGCCCGGGTGGGGCCGGCCGACGGACACCTCGGCGTCCTCGGGCGGGGCGTCGAACGCCGTGCCCAGCCCGATGCCGGCCTCGGTGCACGAGTAGCGCATCGACAACGCGCACCCGAAGCGCTCCCGGGCCTCCCGCACGAGAGCGGGCGTGGCCGGTCCACCGCCCAGGATCAACGCCTTGACGCTGCTGACATCGGTCGTGTCGAACGTCGGGTGACGCAGCATGAGGGCGATCTGCGTGGGGATGCCGCCGAGGCCGCTGAGCCGCTCGCGCTCGATGAGCGCCAGCGCGTCACCGGCCCGCCACCGGTCGACCAGGTGGGTCAACCCGCCCCGCATGAGGACGCCCGGGAGCTTCGTCATCGGGCCGAGAGCCGCAAAGGTCGTCCCGGCCATGGTCGGCCCACCGCCGCCCCACTGGCCACCGGTGTCGATGTCGGTGATCGCCTGCAGCTGGCGGCCGGCGAACAGCGCGCCCTTGGGCAGCCCGGTGGTGCCCGACGTGAAGACGATGGCGACGGGCCGCTCAGGATCCTCGGCCAGGTTCGGTACGTCACCGGTCGACCCGAAGCCGGCGAACAGGTCGTCGAACGCCTCGGCCCGCTCGACGACGACCGCCCCCGGCGGCGCCAGGTCGGGGGTGGCCAGGACCATCGACGCCCCCGCCCGGTCCAGCACGGCGGTCCGCTCGTCGGGCGTGAGCCGGGCGTTCACGCCTGCCGTCGTCGCCCCCAGCCGCGCGGCGGCCAGGTAGGCGATCAGGTACTCGGGCGCCGGCGGCAGCACGAGGGCCAGGACGTCGCCCTCGGACAGTCCCCGCTCGGCCAGGCCGACCGCCACCTCGCCGGCCAGCCGGTCGAGGTCGGCGTAGCTGACCGTCCAGCCCTGGGTGGCGACGTAGGCGGGTGCGTGCTCCCAGCGTTCGGCAGCGGCCCGTAGGGTTCGGTTCAGCATCAGTGCCGCCCTCCGCCATGACCGAGACCGATCCCGACCCCGCCGAGTCCGAGGCCGACGAGCCCCGCTCCGCCCGCACCCGGCGCAAGCTGCTCGACGGGGCGCTGGCGGCCATCGACGACCGGGGCTTCCACGCCACCCGGGTCGACGACATCGTGCGCCATGCCGGAGTGTCCCACGGGGCCTTCTACCTCTACTTCGACGACAAGCAGGCGCTGTTCCGCATCCTGGCCGCCGAGGCGGCGGACGACATGATCGCCCGGATCGACGGCCTCACCGGACCGCAGCGCCTGTCCGGCGAGGAGCTGGTCGACTGGCTGGAGAGCTTCGTCGCGGCGTACGCCCGCCACGGCGCCGTCATCCGGGCCTGGATGGAGGACCACGCCAGGGACCGCGGCCTGCGCAAGGTGGCCAACAACGCCTTCGGCCGCATCGTCGACGACCTCGCCGACACGGTCGACACCGACGCCCTCGGCCCCCTCGGCCCGGTGGCGTTCCTGGCCATGCTCGAGCGCTTCACCTACTTCGTGCTGTCCCGAGGCCTCCCCGCCGACCGCAAGTCGCTGCGCTCGGTGGCCGCCGTGATCGAGCGCGGCTTCCTCGCGCCGGCCTGACCTCGTGGACGAGGTGCTGATCGGCGGGGTGGCCAACGTGGGCGCGGTGGTGCGGAGGGGCGACCACGTCCTGCGCCCCTCGAACCCGCACACCGGATCGATCCACCGGTTCCTCCACCACCTGCGCGACGCGGGCTTCGACGGAGCGTCGGATCCGGTCGGTGTCGACGCGGACGGTCGCGAGCGGCTGGGCTTCATCACCGGCGACGTGCCGGTCCCGCCCTACCCGGACTGGGCCCAAGCCGACGACGGGTTGGCGTCGATCGCCGGCCTGTTGCGCCGTTTCCACGACGCCAGTGCCGGCTTCGACCCGAGCGGCGAGTCGTGGAGCGACGAGATGGGCGACGCGGTGGGCGGGGCCATCGTCGTCCACAACGACGTGTGCCTCGAGAACGTGGTGTTCCGCGACGGCCAGGCGATCGGTCTCCTCGACTTCGACTTCGCCGCCCCGGGGAGGCCGGTCTACGACCTGGCGCAGATGGTGCGCATGTGCGGTCCGGTCGATGACGACGTCAGTGCGGCGAACCTCGGTTGGCACCCGTCCGATCGAGCTGCCCGCGCTCGTCTGGCCTCGGACGCCTACGGGCTCGACCGGGCCGGTCGAGCCGAGCTGCTGGACGTCTTCGACGACTCGATCGCCCGGGGCGGGCAGTTCGTGAAGCGGCGGGTCGAGGCGGGCGACCCGAACTTCATCGCCATGTGGGAGCAGATGGGCGGTCAGGCCCGCGTCGACCGACGGGCTGCGTGGTGGGCGGACCAGCGGCCGCGGTTCGGTGACGCCCTGGCGTGATCCACGCGCCGGTCTCGTGCCGGCGCGGGCTTAGTCGTCGTCCTCGTGGAGGTTCTGGGCGAGGTAGTTCTCCTCGCCGACGGCGGCGACGGCGTCGAGCTGGGACTCCAGCCAGTCGGCGTGGTCCTCCTCGTCGACCAGGAGCTCGGCCAGCATCTGGCGGGTGCCGTTGTCGCCCTTCGAGCGGGCCAGGTCCACGCCGCGGTTGTAGCGCTCGATGGCCTCCTTCTCGAGCTCGAGGGCGAGCCGGAGCTTCTCCATCGCCGTCTCCCCGATGCGGATGGGGCTGAGGCGCTGGTAGTTGGGCATCCCGTCCAGGTAGAGGATCCGGTCGGTGATGCGCTCGGCGTCCTTCATCTCGTCGATGGAGGCCTCGCGGAAGTGGTGGGCCAGACGTTCGATGCCCCAGTTGTCGAGCATCTTGGCGTCCAAGAAGTACTGGTTGATCGCCGTCAGCTCGGCCGTCAGGACCTCGTTGAGCAGCTCGATGATCTCGGGGTCGCCGTGCACGGCGACCAGTGTTCCAGGCTCAGACGGAGCGGGCCAGAACCGGCAACTCGACGAGCTGCTCGGACACCGGGCACGATGCTTCGACGACGGCCAGCACCAGGTCGAGGCAGTTGCCGCAGCGGCTGCCGGCCCCGCAGCGCTCGGCCACCTCGGCCGCGCTGCGCGCCCCCGCCTGGACCGCCTCGTGGACCTCCTGGTCCGTCACCGCTCGGCAGCCGCAGACGTACACGGTCAGCCGACCTCAACCAGGTCGTCGAGCTTCGGGCGGCGCACGATGGTGCGGACGCCCTCGGCCGCCAGGTCGGCGGCCACGCTCAGGGGCACGGTGCGGGTCACCGGGCGGTGCTGACCGACACCGGCCACCTCGGCCCGAGGGGCGTCGCCGGTCAGGTCGATGCGCACCCAGCTGATGCGGTGCATGCCGAACTCGACAGCTCGTGAACCCCTGACCACAAGTGTTAGGTAATCCTAAACTTCCGCGAAACGCAAGTCAGCGGGCACCGGTAGCGTCCGCCGCCGTGCGACGGGCGTGGGTGGGGCTGGCGATGGCGCTGGTGCTCCTGCCCGCTTGCGGCGACGACGGCGGCGGGAGTGACGAGGTCATTCCGACCGCGGAGTGGGCGGCCACGGTGTGCGGAGAGGTGCACGCCGCCGCCGCTGACCTGGCCGATGCGCTGGCGGTCATCGATGAGCTACCCGGCGAAGTCGAGGCCGACGCGCCGCTGGGCGAGAACGCCGAGCGCCTCCGCGACGCGTTCCTGGCCCTGCCCGACTACGTCGAGACCTACCGGACCGTGGTCGAGGACACGCCGGCCCCGGACGCCGCTGACGGGGTGGCCTTCCGCGGCGAGGTGTTGGCCGACCTGGAAGCGGCGGCGGAGACGTTCGGCGAGGCAGCCGATGCGGCCCGCACACTCGACGAGGACACGACGGTCGAGGGTTTCTTCGGCGGCGCCCAGGCCTTCGCCCGCTTCCCCCAGGCGTTCGAGGCGTCCGACCTCGACTTCGGCGAGGACGTCCCGCCCGACATCGCCACCGCGCTGCTCGACGATCAGACCTGTATCGACACCCAGAACCAGCTCCTCGCCCTCATCGGCTGACGCCGTGTTCTCGTTCTGGCGCCCGATTCGGGCGCTATAGCGCCCGAATCAGGCGCCAGAAGGGGAGGTGGGAGGTCGCAGCGTCACTGGATGGCGCCGACCTCGCGCAGCCGGCCGATCTCGGCGTCGTCGAGGCCGAGCACCTCGTGCAGCACCTCGTCGGTGTGCTGGCCGAGCAGCGGGCTGGGGGCGCGGTAGCCACACGGAGCGCCGCTGACCCGGATGCCGTTGCGCTCGTACTCGCCCGGCCCCAGCACCGGGTGGTCGAGGGCGACGAAGTGGCCCCGGGCCCGCAGCTGGGGGTCGGCGCTGGCGTCGCCGAAGTCGGCCACGGGCACGGCCTCCAGGCGGAGGCCCTGGAGGTGCTCGGCCAGCGCCATCGCGTCGTGGCCCGCGGTCCACTCGGCCAGCGCCGCCTCGAGGGCGTCGATGTCGGCCCGGCGACCTTCGAGGCTGGCCCACTCGGGTCGGGCCAGGCCCGCCTGCTGGGCCAGCGTGGCCCACTCGGGCTCGGTGTAGATGGCCAGGGAGATCCAGCGGTCGTCGCCCTGGCACGGGAACACGCCATGGGGGACGAACTGCTCGGACCGGTTGCCCATGCGGGTCCGGGCCCGGCCCGTGGCCTGGTGCTCGACGAGCCACGGCGACAGGGCGTAGATGCCCGCTTCGACCTGGCTGAGGTCGAGGTAGGTGCCCTGCCCGGTCCGGCGGCGGCGCAGCAGGGCGGCGGCCAGCGCGGCGGCGCTGAAGCGCGGGGCCAGCGAGTCGGTGATGGTGCCGAAGGGGCCGACGGGCTCCCGGTCCGGCCACCCGGTGAGCTGGTTGAAGCCCGCCAGCGCGGCGCCCTGTCCGCCGAAGCCGGGGTAGTCCCGGTGGGGCCCGGTCTGGCCGTTCAGGCAGGCCGAGATCATCACCAGGTCGGGCTTGTGCTCGACGAGGTCGGCGTAGGTCAGCCCCAGGCCGCGCATGGCCCGGGGCGCGAAGTTCTCGGCCACGGCATCGGTCCGCTTCACCAGCTCGATGGCCAGCTCCCGGCCCTCGGGCGACTTCAGGTCGATGGCGATGCTGCGCTTGTCCGGGTTCAGGGCGTCGAACAGTGGCGCCCGCTCCAGGCGATCGGGGTCGTTCGGGTCGGTGACGCCGTAGCCGCGGAGGAAGTCCGGGCGGGTCCGGCTCTCGATGCGGATGACGTCGGCCCCGTGCTCGGCGAAGTAACGGGTGGCGATGGGCCCCGCCGCCCCGGCACCGAACTCGAGGATCCGGGTCCCCGCCCATGCGCCCCGGTCGTCGGCGTCCCGCTCGGGCTCGGGCGGCGGCCCTTCGCCGGTTGGGCCGTCGTGGACGACGACGAAGCGCTGCGGCGCACGCTCCACACCGGCCACGGGGCCGAACAGCTCGCGGGAGGCCAGCTGCTCGGAGGCCAGCAACTCGACCGGCGAGTTGATCGGGGCCAGCATCAGGTTGGTCTCGCAGGCCAGCGCGTAGAGCTCCCGCATGGTCTTCGTGGCGAACCAGGCGCCCACGGCCTCCTCGATCTCGGCCAGGTCTTCTCGGCTGGCCCGGTTCTGGTCGAAGGTCGTCCAGTCCCGGCCGGCGAGGACACCGCCGACCTGCTCGCTCAGCACCTGCAGGCTGGGGATGCGGGCCTTGCCGCCCCGGAGGCCGAAGCTGACCCAGCCGTCGGCGCACGGCCAGATCTCGCGTGTGCGGCCGATGTGTGCCCCCCGCCGCCGCCCCCGATCCGCCTCGCGGGCGAAGCGCCCGGCCGCCCCCATGCTGGCGACCATCACCGCCTCCTGGATGGCGACGTCGACCTGCTGCGGTCCGCCCACGGCCAGGCCGGTGAGCGCGGCGAAAGCCACCTCGGGCCCGGCATGGGCGAAGGCGGCGGGCTCGGCGCAGCGCACCGGCGCCCGGTCCGGGTCGCCGGTCGCGAAGAGGTTCCCGGACGAGGCGAGGATCCCCAGGTCGCCCGCCCGCCACAGGGCCCGGGGCCCGGTCAGACCGAAGGGGGAGATGTGGACCCAGACCGCCTGCGGCGCCCGCTCGCGCTCGACCCCGTGGCCCCGGGTCGCCAGCACGATGTCGGCGGAGGTGAGGATCTCGGCGAACTCGGGATCGTCGACGTCGAGCACCAACACGCGGCTGCGAGCCGTCCACGCGGCATAGCGGTGGGGGACCTCGCGGAGGTGGTCACCGGCGGGTCGCTCGACCCTGGTGACCTCGGCGCCGAGGTCGGCCAGGATCCGCGCCCCGAGCGCGCCTGACTGCCCGGTGAGGTCGACGACGCGGATCCCTTCCAGCACGGCGTCATGGTGGCACGCCCGCCGAAGCTGACAGGAGCGTCAGGTACGCTGCGCTCACCGGAGCGAGGGGGAACGCACATGGACGTCGAAGACCTGATCCTGGTCAGCGTGGACGACCACGTCGTCGAGCCACCCGGGATGTTCGACGGTCACCTGCCCGACAAGTACAAGGACCTGGCCCCGAAGGCCATCAAGAACGACGCCGGCAACGACGTCTGGTCCTACGAGGGCCAGGAGCTCCCCAACATCGGGCTCAACGCCGTCGCCGGCCGCCCGCCCGCGGAGTACGGCATCGACCCGACCTCGTTCGCCGAGATGCGGGACGGTTGCTACGACATCGAGAGCCGCATCGCCGACATGAACGCCAACGGCGTGCTCGGGTCGATGTGCTTCCCGTCCTTCCCCCAGTTCTGCGGCCAGCTCTTCAGCCGCACCGAGGACAAGGACGTCGCCCTCGCCATGGTCCGGGGCTACAACGACTGGCACATCGACGAGTGGTGCGGGTACGAGCAGGGCCGCTTCATCCCGCTGGCCATCCCCGCCATCTGGGACCCCGAGCTGGCCGCCGCCGAGGTCCGCCGGGTCGCCGAGAAGGGCTGCCACGCCATCACCTTCTCGGAGAACCCCGAGAAGCTCGGCTGGCCCAGTTTCCACAGCGACCACTGGGACCCGTTCTGGGCCGCCTGCTCCGACACGGGCACCGTCGTCTGCCTGCACATCGGGTCGTCCTCGCAGATGGTCATGACGGCGGCCGACGCCCCGATCAACGTGATGATCACCCTGCAGCCGATCAACCTGGTGCAGGCCTCGTCCGACCTGCTGTGGTCGCGGGTCTTCCGCGAGTTCCCCGACCTGAAGTTCGCCCTGTCCGAGGGCGGCATCGGCTGGATCCCGTACTTCCTCGAGCGGGCCGACTACGTGTATCAGCACCACCGGGACTGGACCGGCACCGACTTCGGCGACCAGCTCCCGTCCCAGGTGTTCCTCGACCGGTGCATCTTCTGCTTCATCGACGACTCGTTCGGGCTGGAGAGCCGGCACCACATCGGTGTCGACACGCATCTGCTGGGAGTGCGACTACCCGCACTCGGACTCGACGTGGCCGACGTCGCCGGAACTGCTGAGCAAGTCGCTCACCGGCATCCCCGACGACGAGATCAACAAGATGACTCACGAGAACGCCATGCGGTTCTTCCAATACGACCCCTTCGCCCACCGACCTCGTGAGAAGGCCACGGTGGGCGCGCTCCGGGCCGAGGCCGCGGGCGTCGACGTCGAGATCAAGGGCAGCGGCAAGGCCCCCCGGGACCCGTCCGAGGGCCCGATCACGATCGTCGACATCATCAACGCCGCCGGCGCCAACCTGAAGACCCAGTAGCTAGCTCCGCAGCAGAAGGGCGCTGGTCGGGACGCCTTCGCCGCTCGTCACCAGGCTGACCTGGGCGTCGTCGACCTGCGCGGTCGACGTGCCCCGCACCTGGCGCACGGCCTCGGTGATGAGGTTGAAGCCGTGGACGTAGGCCTCGGACATGCCCGCCCCTGAGGTGTTCACCGGCAGGCGGCCGCCGTCGAACGAGATGCCGCCGTCCTGGCAGAAGGCCAGGCCCTCGCCCCGCTCGCAGAAGCCGTAGCCCTCCAGCGAGAGGGGGACGAGAGGCGAGAAGGCGTCGTACAGCTGCGCGACGTCCACGTCGGCCGGGGTCAGCTCGCTGTTGCGCCACAGCAGGTCGGCGCACGCCCACGCCGGGCCCTTCAGCGGGTCCTCGCCGAAGTAGTTGGTCATGACCTGGTGCTGCTGGGGGATCGACTGGGCGAACGAGTGGATGTAGGCCGGGGTGACGTCCAGGTCCTTGGCCCGCTCGGCGCTGACGATCACGACGGCGCCCGCCCCGTCGGACTCCAGGCAGTTGTCGTAGAGGCAGAGCGGCTCGGAGATCCAGCGGCCCTCGAGGTACTGCTCCACGGTCAGCGGCTTCTCGTACATCATCGCCGCCGGGTTCCGGTTGGCGTGCTGGCGGACCGTGACGGCGACGGCGGCCAGCTCCTCGCGGGTGCCGCCGTACTCGTGGAAGTAGCGGCGGGCCAGCATGGCGATCTCGTCGACCGGCCGCAGCAGGCCGAAGGGGCGGCTCCACTGGTGCGAGCCGCCGACACGGTTCGCCACCTGGCTCCACGGTCGGCTGCCGGCCGCCGCCCGCTTGCGGGAACGCCAGGCGACGGCCACGGAGGCCTGCCCGCTGGCGACGGCCACGGCCGCATGGCCGACGACCCCGCAGCCCGCCCCGCCGCCGTAGGCGACCTGGCTGAACCAGGTGATGTCGCCCAGCCCCAGGTTGCGGGCGATGTCGACCTCGTCGGTGGTCTCCAGCGTGTAGCTCGACAGCCCGTCGACCTCGCCGGGGTCGATGCCGGCGTCGTCGAGCGCCGCCTTGATGGCCCGGAGGGCCAAGACGGACTCCGAGTCGGCCAGCCCCTTGCCCCACTCGGTCTGGCCGACGCCGACGATCGCCGTCCTGTCCCGGATCGTCACGCGGCCCTCTTCCCGAGGCAATGGCTTGCGGTTTCCGCAAGGTATTGCCTCGACCTCGTCATCGGGCGACCACCAGGGCGTCGAGGGCGGTGGCGCCGTCGGGGTGGACGACGAGGGGGTTGACGTCGAGCTCGGCCAGGTGGTCGACGTGGTCGACGGCCAGCCGCTGGACCCCCATGATCACGTCGACCAGCGCCTCGAGGTCAGCCGGCGGCCTGCCCCGCAGCCCGGTCAGCAGCGGGAAGCCCTTCACCTCGCGGATCATGCGGTGGGCCTCGTCGCGGTCGAAGGGCGGGACCCGGAACGTCACGTCGCCCAGCACCTCGACCAGCACGCCGCCCAGGCCGAACATGACGACCGGCCCGAACAGCGGGTCCTGCGACACCCCGACCACGCACTCCACGCCGGGCTCGGCCGTGGGGCACACCAGCACCCCGTCGAGGGCGACCGGCGAGCGCTCGACCAGCTCGTCGAACGTGCTGCGCACCTCGGCGCCGGACCCCACGCCGACGGCCACGAGGCCGAGGTCGCTCTTGTGGGCCAGCTCGGCGGAGCAGGCCTTCAGCACGACCGGATAGCCGATCTGGCCGGCGGCTCGGGCGGCCTCGGCGGGGGAGTGGCACAGCACGTCGGCGGTGACGGGCAGGTCGTAGGCAGCCAGCACCGCCTTCGACACGTGCTCGGACAGCGCCCACCCCTCGTTCTGGTGGCTGCCCTGTGTCGTGGGCAACACAGCGCTGCCACCAGAACGGGCGGCGAGCAGCAGCTGGTCGACGGTCGTTGCGCCGGGTGCCCGCTCGGTCACCGGGTCGGTGAAGGCCGACCGGTAGCGCCCCCGGAACTCGTGGTGGTCCAGGTAGGCCTTCACCGCGGTGACGCAGTTCCCGAACGTCCTGAAGACCGGGAGCCCCGAGGGCACGAGCACCTCGGTGTAGGCGGGGTCGTCGGTGAGCGGCGAGCCCCAGATGACGACGACGGGCTTGTCGGTGGTCTCGGCCACGGCGACGAGGTCCTCGGCCAGAGGTCGGCTCATCGTCGGCAGGGCGCCGGTGATCGGGCAGACCAGCACGCCGACGCCCGGGTCGGCCACCAAGGCGTCGAGGATCTTGCGGCCCCGCCAGTCGGTCGACGGCCCCCCGCCGCAGTCGACGGGGTTGGACACCCGCAGGTAGCCGGGGATCCACTCCCGCAGGGCCGCCTGCGTGGCGTCGGCCAGCGGCGGGATGCGCAGCCCGCCGGCGGCGGCCAGGTCGGCGAGGTGGGCGCCGGTCCCGCCGGAGATGGCGTAGATGCAGACGCCGTCGGTGGTCGGCGGCGCCGCCTTCGACAGCAGGGTGGCGGTGTCCTGGAGCTCGTCCAGGCCGTCGACCCGGGTGACGCCGAGCTGGCGGAACACGGCCGAGGTCACCTCGTCGGACCCGGTCAGGTGGCCCGTGTGCGAGTGGGCCATCGACGCCCCCTCGTCGGTCTTGCCCACCTTGACGACGACGATCGGCACCCCCTGCCGGGCGGCGTGGTCGGCCGCCAGCATGAGCGTGCGCCCGTCCTTGAAGCCCTCGATGTAGGCGGCGATGACCCCGACGTCGGGCTGGTCGGCGAACCAGCGAGCGAAGTCGGCGAACTCCAGGTCGACCTCGTTGCCCGTCGGCGCCCACGCGCACAGGTGCAGGCCCAGCTCCTGGGCCTGGTAGATCGGCCGGCCCTGGTGTCCGCTCTGGGTGATGAGGGCGACGGCCCGGCCGGGGTTGTCCTCGTCGAAGGACTCGAAGGCGTTCAGGTTCGTGTTGGGGCCGAGCAGGCGGGTGTCGCCAGCGATGACCAGCTCGTCGAGCTCGGCCTGGAGGGCGGCGCCCTCGTCACCGGTCTCGGCGAAACCGGCGGAGAAGATGACGGCGAAGCGCGGCTTCTTGGCCAGCGCCTCCTCGAAGGCGGCGACCGCGTCACCGACCAGGATCACGGCCATGTCGAGGTCGCCGGGGACGTCGAGCACGCTGCGAAGGCACGGCCGACCGTCGATCTCCTCCCGGTTCGGGTTGACCGGGTACACGGTGGCGCCGCTCTCCTCGGCCCACTCGGTGATCTTGCGGGTCATCGCCGCGTTGGGGCGCTTGGGGTCGTCCGAGGCCCCGATCACGGCGACCGTCCTCGGCGAGAAGAACCCCGCCAGGTCGACCTCCCGGAGCCGGGTGGGGCGGCCCGTCACGTCCACCGGCACGCCCGCAGCCATGACGGGCGACCCTACCTGACACCCATGTCAGGTCCGGCCGGGCCGGCGACGGGGTAACTCCCCGCGCATGATCGAACAGGTGCCCTCCGGGTGCCACGTCGACCTGGTCGAGGTCGACGACGAGGCCGATCTCCAACGGCGGATCGCGGTGGTGCGGACGGTGGGTGACGACCTCCTGGTGGAGATCGCTGCAGCCACCGACGACGAGCTCGCCCTGGTGCAGCAGGTGGTCGTGGCCCACCGTGAGGCGACGTCCATCGCCGGGCTCGAGGAGCTGGGCGAGGGCCGGCTCATCGGCGACTGGCTGGTCGGCGTCGGGCCCCACGACGACGACGACTGCCCGTTCGCCGACGGCGAGCTCATCGGCACGCCCTGCCCTGAGGGCCACATGGACGCGCACTAGCTTCTGCCGATGGCGCAGCGCGAGGCGGTGATCGTCGACACCGTCCGCACGCCCATCGGCAAGCGCAAGGGCGCGCTGTCCACCTGGCACCCGACCGACCTGTTGGGGTTCACCCTCAACGCCCTGGTCGACCGGACCGGCATCGATCCCGGCCGGGTGGACGACGTGGTCACCGGCTGCGTCAGCCAGGTCGGCGAGCAGTCCAACAACGTGGGCCGCAACGCCTGGGTGGCGGGCGGCCTGCCGTGGCACGTGCCGGCCACGTCGGTGGACCGCCAGTGCGGCTCGTCGCAGCAGGCCATCCACTTCGTCGCCCAAGGTGTGATCGCCGACGCCTACGACCTGGGCATCGCCTGCGGCGTGGAGTCCATGACCCGGACGCCGATGGGCTCGAACGCCAGCGGCGGGACCGGGCCGTTCTCGGGGCAGTGGATCGAAGCCGTCGGCGGACGGTTCCATCCGACCCAGTTCGAGGTCAGCCAGATCCTGGCCGAGCGCTACGGCATCACCCGTGAGGACATGGACGCCTACGCCGTGGAGTCCCACCGTCGGGCCCAGGAGAACTGGGACAACGGGCACTTCGCCAAGGAGGTCGTGCCCGTCCCGGTGAAGGACGAGGAGGGGGCCGAGACGGGCGAGCTGTTCGAGCGGGACCAGGGCATCCGGCCGGAGAGCACGGTCGAGTCGCTGGCGAAGCTGCCCAGCGCGGCGTCGTGGGACGAGTCGATCGCCCCCGACATCACGGCCGGCAACGCCTCGCAGACCTCGGACGGGGCGGCGGCGATGCTCATCGCCGAGCGATCGACCGCTGACGCCCTCGGCCTGCCCTACCGGGCCGTGATCCGGCACTTCGCCGTCGCCGCCGAGGACCCGTGGCTGGTCCTCTCGGCCCCGGTCCCGGCCACCAAGAAGCTGCTCGAACGCTCCGGCATGACCGTCGACCAGTTCGACGCCGTCGAGTGCAACGAGGCCTTCGCCGCCATCGCCCTGATGTGGGCCTGCGAGTTCCAGCCCGACATGGACCGCTACAACAGCCGCGGCGGGGCGATCGCCATCGGCCACCCCCTGGGGGCCAGCGGCGTGCGGCTCATGACCACGCTGCTGAACGACCTGGAGGCGACGGGGGGCCGCTACGGGTTCCAGACGATGTGCGAGGGGGGCGGGCAGGCCAATGCCACGGTCATCGAACGGGTGACCTGACCGTTGTCTCCACGGGCGGCGGCGGTCGGGATGGGCATGCTGCTGTTGCTCGCGCCCGCCTGCGGGGACGACGGCGACGAGCGGTCGACGCCGTCGACGGTGGCGGTCGCTGACCAAGGCCTCAACGTCCGGACCGAGGAGCGGGACCTCGCCGGGATGCCCACGCTCGTGGTCCGACCCAGCGACCCGGGCCCGTTCCCGCTGGTCGTCTTCGTCCACGGCGCCGGCGTCGGGCCGCAGCTCTACGCCCCCCTGCTGACCGAGCTGGCCGAGGCCGGGAACGTGGTCGTGGCCCCCGCCATGCCCGGCAGCGTGGACCGGCCGGGCGTGGGCGCGCTCTACTCGCTGCCGTTCCAGCCCGGGCGCATCCGCGACGTCGTCAGCGCGGTGACGGCGACCGAGGGGCCGCAGGCAATCGGGGCCGCCGACCCTGAGCGGGTCGTCGTGATGGGCCACGACGTGGGGGCGATGGCCGTGCTGGCCACGGCGTTCAACAGCTGCTGCCTGGACGGCCGGATCGACGCCGTCGTCGCCTTGTCCGGGCAGCTGGCGAGCTTCCCGGGCGGGTCCTTCATCATCGGCACCGCCCCGCTGCTGCTGGTCCACGGCGACGCCGACGCCGTGGTGCCCTTCAGCGGGAGCGGGTCCGCCCTCCAGGAGGTCGGTACCTCGGCGTACCTGCTGTCCGTCGTCGACGGCGACCACAGCCAGTACCTCGCCCCGGACGACGACGCCCACCAAGGGGTGGTCGACGCCGTGCTCGCCTTCCTCACCGCCACCGTGGGCGGCGACCCCCAGGGCGGCCTCGCCGATCTGCGCACCGCGGGCAGCAGCCCCGGCGTGCGGCTCACCTCGAGGGGGTGAACGGGCCAACTCCTCGTTCTGGGTACTGGATCCGGTGCTGGGGAACCGCGGGCTGGACCCAGAACGGGTGAGGGCGGCGGCTCACCTCGAGGGGGTGAACTCCGGTCGCTGGGTCATGGCCTCGAGCTGCTCGAGGCAGTGCTCGACCGATCGGGCCTCGAAGCGGAGGTTGAGGATCGTCGCCCCTGCCGCGACGTAGCGATCGACCAGCTCGGTGGTGCGGACCTCGTCACCGGCCGGGTCGACCACCGGGTCGGGGTAGAGGACGACCTCCAGCGGCCGCTCGCGGGCGGCCCACGCTTCGGTGTCACGAGCCCGGACCAGCCACTTGCCGATCTGCTCGGCGGGCACGCGGAAGGGCGCCCAGCCGTCGGCCAGTTCCACGGCGCGGCGCAGCGAGCGGTAGGTGCGGCCACCGATCCAGATCGGCACGTCGGTCCGGGTCGCCGGCGGGTCGACGACGAAGCCCTCGAACTCGTGGTGCGTGCCCCGGTAGCTGGGCTCGCGGCGCCCGAGCGAGGCCCGCAACGCCCGCAGGGCGTCGTCGCCTCGCTCGCCCCGGTCGTCGAAGGGGGCGTCGAGCAGCGCGAACTCCTCCTCCAGGGACCCGACGCCGACGCCCAGGACGAGGCGGCCGCCCGAGACGACGTCCAGCGTCCCGTAGCGCTTCGCCACCTCGAGGGGGTGGTGGTAGCCGAGGACCAGCACGTGGGTGGCCAGGCGGATCTGCGTGGTGCGGGCGGCGAGAAAGCCGAGGGTGGCCAGCGGGTCCCAGTAGCGGCCGCCGCGGACGGCCGCCGCCTCGACCGGGATTGCTACGTGCTCGGAACAGGTCAGGTGGTGGTACCCGAGCCGGTCGGCGGCTTCGGCCAGCATCGTCAGCTCCGGGAGGCCGGCGTCCTCCTCCCAGGTCCCGTGGGCCCGCGGGTTGAGCGTGACCACCGGGGTGATGATCCCCATGCGCATCAGCGGGTGTCGCCCTTCCGCTGACGCTCGGCCTCGACCTCCTTCATCGCCTTCCCCATCTGCTTGCCGAACTTGCGTTGCGCAACGGGGTCGTTGCGCCGGTCCAGGGCCGCGGCCTCGCGCCGCAGCGAGTGGTACTGCTCGAAGCGGGCCTCGGGGAGGCTCCCGTCCTCGACCGCGGCCCGCACCGCACAACCGGGCTCGGCGTCGTGGCTGCAGTCCCGAAAGCGGCAGGACTCCGCCAGCTCGCCGATGTCGTCGAAGGCCGCCTCGACGGATTCGGCGTCGGCCCACAGGCCGAGGGAGCGGACACCCGGGGTGTCGATGACCGCCCCGCCGCCGGGGAGGTCGACGAGCTGGCGCCAGGTCGTCGTGTGCCGACCCTTGGCGTCGCCCTCCCGCACCTCGCCGACGAGCTCGTCGCCCTCGGTCAGGACGTTCACCAGGCTGGACTTGCCCGCCCCGGACTCCCCCAGGAGCACCGCGGTCCTGCCGGCCAGCCGGTCGAGGAGCTCGTGGATGCCGTCGCCGGTGACCGAGCTGACGACCTGGACGTCGACGCCCACCACCTGCGTGGCCAGGTCCGCCAGGGCATCGGCCGGATCCGCCAGGTCGGCCTTCGTGAGCACGATCAGCGGCGTCGACCCGGCCTCCCACGCCTGGGTGGAGGCCCGCAGGAGGCGGCCGGGCTTCACCGGCCGGTCGAGGCCGGCGACGATGAGCACCACGTCGACGTTCGCGGCGATGGCCTGTTCGGCCCCGTCGTGGCCCAGGCGGGACAGCAGCGACGTGCGGGGGAGGAGCTCGACCAGCGTCTCGCCGTCGAAGCGGACGTTGTCGCCGACGACCAGGTCGTGGGTCCCGTTGTCGACGACCGAGTGCTGCTCGTCGCCGACCGCCACCTGGGCGCGACCCCGGTCGATGCGGGTGACGCGCCCCTCGAGCTCCACGGCCGACGACGGTAGGCGGTGGTCAGCCGGTGCTCAGCCCGTAAAGGCCGGGGTGCCGCTGACGATGGTGTCGTCAGGCTCCTCGTCAGGTGGCGGTGGGGGAGGGGGCCGAACCTCGGCTTGGACCTCCACGGCGCCGATGTCGCAGCCCGCCGAGCCACCGGGGAGCCCGTCGGCGGGGCGAGGCTCGTCCCGCTGGTCCAGGTCGATGAGCGGTCGGCAGACGGACACGGGAACGACGTCGACGAGCGGCCCGGCGATGTCGGGCAACATCGTGCTCGTCGGTCCGCCGTTGTCGGCCGGGGCCGCGAGGCCCGGGGGTGGGCCGCCCTCGACGTTGCCGGTGCCGGTGAAGCCGCAGGACGCGTCGGTGGAGTACGAGAACGTCGACGTGATGGCATCGAAACCACTGCAGTTCGTCGAGTTGCCGTCCAGGACGGAGAGGTTGACCAGCAGGTTCGCCGACTCGTCGCTCCTGACCGCGCCACCCGACGACGACGTGTTGCCGGCGATCGTGCTGCTGTGGATGCCGAGCCCGAGCGCCCCGGCGTTGACGATCCCGTTCCCACCCTCGTTGTCGACGATCGTCGAGTTGACCATGACGACGCCCTCCTCGCCCTCCATCGCCCCCCCGTCGAGGGCAGCGGTGTTGCCGATGAACGTCGAGGACTCCACGATCAGGGTGCCGTCATCGGAGGTGTCGACCCCACCGCCGTCGCCTGCCGCCCTGTTGCCGCTGAAGGTGCTGTGGGCAATGCTCAGGAGCCCAGCCGTTTCGATGGCACCGCCGTCGCCCCCTGCCGCGTTGGCGTCGAAGGTGCTGTAGTCGATCTCCACGTCCGCCTCGGCGTGGACGGCCCCACCGTCGTCGGGGGTCGATCCGCCGACCATCGTGACGTCCATGATCCGCAGGTCGGCGCCGGTGTCGGTGTCGAGGATCCGGCTCGAACCGGTGGCATCCATGACGAACCCACGTCCCTCGATGGTGAGCGACCGGGTCCCGGTGTAGGTGGGGTCGTTGCCGTCGTCGATGGTGATGTCGGCGTCGAGCACGATCGTGTGGAACCCGGTGTTCACCGCCGACAGGGCGATGAGCGCGGCCCGGTACTCGACCTCGTTGGAGACCGTGATGGTGGTCGAGGCCTCGGCGGACGCCGCCGACACGGTTGTCGGCTCGGCGTCGTGATCCGGCTCGGCCGCCGCCGACCCAGCGACCAGCAAGGACATCGCGCTCACGGCGCCCAAGATGTGCAGGCTGCGCACTGTGGCCCCCTCTCCCCTGATGGGGGAAACCTACGCGTCCGCCGTCACTTCTTGGGCAGGCGGATCGAGCGGTCGGCGAGGATGTTCTTCTGCACCTCGGTGGTGCCCGCCCCGATCGACGTGTAGCGCTGGAAGACGAACAGCCGGTTCCACGAGCCGTTGTCGACGGCGTCGGGGCCGCCCTTCTCGAGCATCCCGGCAGGGCCGAGGAGGTCGACGGCCAGCTCGGCCAGGGTCTGGGCCAGGTGGCTCCACTGGAGCTTGGCCAGCGGCACCTCGGGCCAGGTCTTCTCACCCTTCAACACCTTCGACAGGGCGCGGTAGTTGAGCAGGCGGGTGAACTCGATCTGGGTGTGGGCCCGGGCGATGCGCTCCCGCAGCTCGGGATCCTCGAGGGCGTCGGGGTTCTCGGCCCGGGCCAGGTTGATCATGGCCTCGAGATCGGCCTTCATCGTGATGGCCAGGCCGGCGGTGCCGACCCGTTCCCGGCCCAGCGTGCCCATGGCCACCTGCCAGCCCTCGCCCTCGCCCCCAAGGCGGTAGGCGGCGGGCACCCGGGCGTCGGTGAACCAGACCTCGTTGAACATCTCCTCGCCGGTGATGTCCCGCAGCGGTCGGCACTCGATGCCGTCGGCCTCCATGTCCACGATGAGGGCGGTGATGCCCTCGTGCTTGCGGCCCTCGGCAATGGCGTCGGGGTCGGTGCGGACCAGGTACAGGCCCCACTTGGCGATGTGGGCCGTGGAGATCCAGATCTTCTGCCCGTTGAGCACGTAGTCGTCGCCGTCGAGCACGGCGGTGGTGCGCAGGTTGGCCAGGTCGCTGCCCGCCTCCGGCTCGCTGAAGCCCTGGCACCAGTGGTCGTCGGCGTTGAGGATGTTGTCGATCCACATCGCCTTCTGCTCGTCGGTGCCCCAGTGGATGATCATGGGACCGATCTGCCAGAGGCCGTTGGCGTTGAAGATCCCGGGGGTGCGGGCCTTTGCCATCTCCTCGGAGTAGATGACGTTCTGCATGATCGAGGCGTCCCGGCCGCCCCACTCGGTCGGCCAGTTGATGGCGGCCCAACGGCCCTCGTTCAGCTTCCGCTGCCACGCCTTGCGCCGCTCCATGGAGCGCAGCAGCCCGCCGTAGTCCTGGCTTCCGGTCAGGTCCTCGGGGTTCTGGTCGTCGTCGCTCCACTCGGCCAGGAACTTGGGCAGGTGCTCGTCCAACCACTCCCGCAGCTCGGTGCGGAAGGCCTCGTCCTCGGCCGTGTAGGCGAAGTCCATCGCCGTGGACACTACTGTCCGAACCTGACGCCGATGTCAGCTACGCGGAGGCGAAGCGGCAGCGTCAGAGCACTCGACCGGGAGCAGCGATGGAGTTCACCTTCAGCGACGAGCAGGACGCCCTGCGGGAGTCCGTGCGCTCGTTCCTGGCGAACGAGAGCCCTTCGGCGTACGTCCGGGCGATGCTGGACGACGAGGTGAAGACCTCCGACGGCGTGTGGCAACAGCTCGTCGAGCTGGGCTGGACCGGGCTGCTGGTGCCCGAGGAGCACGGCGGGCTGGGCCTCGGCCTGGTCGACCTGGCCGTGGTGCTCGAGGAGATGGGTCGGGTCCCGTTCCCGGGCCCGTACCTGTCGTCCGCCGTCTTCGCCACGCTGGCCGCCCGGCAGCTGGGCCTGGACGACCAGCTGCGCTCGCTGGCCGCGGGGTCGACGCGAGGCACCATCGCCGTCGACGAGCTGGGCCACGGCGACCCCGTCGACCGCATCCGCACCCGGGCGAAGCGCAAGGGCGGCCAGTGGCGCCTGACCGGCCTGAAGCCCGTCGTCCTCGACGGCGCGTCGGCCGACTGGGCCCTGGTGCCCGCCCGCACCCAGGACGGCATCGGCACCTTCTTGCTCGAAGCGCCCCAGGGCGAGGTCGTCCCCACGTGGGACCACACCCGCCAGGTGGCCCGCCTGGACCTGGACGGCACGCCGGTCGAGCGGGTCGGTGGCGACGGCGACCACACCGCGGCGTGGCGGCGCATCGCTGGACGACGCCAACGTCGCCCTGTGCTGCGACCTGCTCGGGGTGATGGAGCAGGCCCACCACCTGGCCGTCGAGTACGCCAAGGTCCGGGTCCAGTTCGACCGCCCGATCGCCACCTTCCAGGTCATCAAGCACAAGGCGGTGGACATGCTCCACGCCATCGAGCTGACCCGGGTCGGCACCCACTACGCCGCCTGGACCTCCGACGTCGAGGAGCCCGAGCGGGCCGACGCCGTCGCCATGGCGATGGGGTTCGCCTCGGAGTCGGCCAACGACGTGTGCGCCGAGTCCATCCAGATCCACGGCGGCGTCGGCTTCACCTGGGACTGCGACGCCCACCTCTTCTACCGCCGGGCCAAGCAGGACGACCTGCTCCTCGGCTCAGGCGGCCACCACCGTTCCCGCCTCGCCGACCAGATCCTCACCCCCGCCTGACCCGTCGTTCTGGGTACTGGATCCGGTCCTGGGTGACCGCCGGCTGGTCCCAGAACGGGTGAGGCGGCCGATTTCGGCACGGAGCGTGGCGAACTCGTACGCTCTACGTCGTGTTGGGGGTTGTCGACTATGACATCATCGGCAGCGGCTACTCGCAGTGGCGGCGGCCGGACCGGCGCATCGCCGCCGGCATCCGCGAGGCCATCGGTGACTGCCGCACGGTCCTGAACGTCGGCGCCGGCGCGGGATCCTACGAGCCCGCCGACCGTGGCGTCGTGGCCGTCGAACCGTCGCGGGCGATGATCGTGCAGCGCTCACCGGCCCTGGGCCCGTGCGTGCAGGCCACGGCGGAGGCGCTGCCGTTCCCCGACGACAGCTTCGACGCCGCGATGGCGATCCTGACCGTCCACCACTGGGACCGGCTGGCCACGGGCCTGTCCGAGCTGAACCGGGTCGGGGTCGCCCGCCGGGTGGTGCTGACCTGGGACCAGCGCGTCTTCGAGCAGGAGTTCTGGCTGCTGAGGGACTACCTGGCCCCCTTGGGTCGACGACTGCGCACGTCGGCCGTGCCCGTCGAGCACGTCGCCGAGCTCATCGGCGCCGACGTCGTCGTCCCCGTGCCCGTGCCCTACGACTGCACCGACGGCTTCTTCGGGGCGTACTGGCGCCGGCCGTCGCTCTACCTCGACCAGGGGGTGCGCTCGGCCATCTCCGCTTTCGCCCTGTCCGAGGTCGAGCACTACCGGGAGGGCCTGGAGCGCCTGGACAGCGACCTCCGCTCGGGCGCCTGGCACCGGCGCTACGGCGATGTCCTCGACGTGGACACCGTCGACTTGGGCTATCGGCTCGTCGTCGCCGTCGACTGAGGCAGGCTGGTGCCGTGCGGTACCGGAGCGGCGCGGCCTTGGTGCTCCTGGTCGTGGGGCTGGCCGCCTGCGGCAAGAACGACGTCGGCGCCGGCTCGGTGGTGAGTGCGAGCTACTTCGAGGACGAGCGGGCCATCGAGCTCGAGCTCGGGATCTGTGCCGACGCGGAGGTCACCGAGGTGGTCGAGACGACGACCGAGGTCGTGCTGCCCCTGGAGGTCGCTGAGGCCAGTGACGACGACGCCCGTGCCGGTGGCGCTCTGGCCCACCTGTCACAACCTTTGGGTGACCGCAGGGTGCTCGTGGAAGGTGCGAACGGGTCCACCGAGATCGTCGTGTATCGGGGCGAAGCCGGAGGCGGTCCGCCGCCGACGACCAATCTCAGCGAGCTGCTGACCCCCTAGGCCGGCGGTTCGGCCTCCAGCAGGTCCTCGGCCTCGAGTTCCGAGCCGCGCTCGGAGCGGAGGACGACCAGACCGACGGCGCCGATGACGACGGCCATGCCCAGGAGCTGGACGGCATTGAGGGGCTCTTCGAGGAACAGGGCGGCCACGGTGACCGACATCACCGGCGTGGCCAACGTCAGGAGGCTGGCCAGGTAGAGCGGGATGTGCGGGTGGGCCCAGTTCATGAGGAAGTGGCCGACGCCGCCGGACAGCAGGGCAACGACGAGCACCACCAACCAGCCCTCGGCACCGGGGTCGAAGGGGCCGGGCGCGACCAGCGCCACGGGCAGGACCACCACGGTGGCCACGAGGAGGAAGGCGGCCAGGTACTCGAGCGAGCCCAGCGTCTCGCGGGCCTTCTTCGATGCGACGAAGTAGGCGGACCACGAGACCAGCGCCGCCAGCGCACAGATGTCACCGGCCAGGCTCCAGTCGTCGCTGCCGCCCGAGGCCGACCCGACGGCGACCAGAGCGGCGCCGCTGATGGCGACGAGGGTCAGGCCCACGAGCGAGCCGGTCACCTTCTCGCCGAACAATCGGAAGCCCACGTACATCAGCACCGTCGGCTGCAGGGCGCCGACGATCGTGGCGTTGGCCACCGTCGTCAGCTTGATGGCCGAGAAGAAGAAGATGATGTCGGCGCCGAAGGCGATGCCGCCCCAGAACGACGTGCGCAGGGTCTGGCGGCTCAGGCGGCCACCGGTCAGCGTGAAGACGATCAGGACGCCGACCGCCCCGATCCAGAGCCGGTGGAAGCCGAGCACGATGCCGTTGACGTTCTCGGCCGCCTTCGCCACCGGTACCAGACAGCCCCAGAGCACGACACCGGTCGTCGCCGCCAGGGTGCCGGCCAGCGGCCGCTTGACGGTCTGCGGAAGGGTCGTCGTCATGTCCGCCGCCACCCTGGCACAGTCGCCCGGGCCGACGGAAAGGGCTTCAGCCCTTGCGGCTCCGGGTGCGGGCGGGGTCCACGGCGACGATGCGCTCGGGCTCGTGGTCGCGGCCGAAGTTGGCGGCGACGGTCAGGCCGGCCCACCACAGGGCGCCGCCGTAGACCACCGCGGCGGGGGCGAGCACGGTCATCCACCCCGGTCCGGCGACCAGGCCCACGATGCCGACGACGCCGACGGGCAGGACCAGGAGGCCCTGCACGAGGGTGCAGGCGACGATGATGCCCCCGGTCGCGCAGCCCTGGCCGCCGCCGCTCCCGCCGAACGGGCTGCGGGTGTCGGGGAGGGGCTGCGGGAAGCGCACCGAGATCACGTTCGCCGTGGCCAGGCCGGCGCCGAGCGCGGCCACCCCCAGGACAAAGGCGCCGGGCAGGTACGCCCAGCCGCCGCTCAAGGCCGAGGTCAGGAGCCCGGCGATGGTGATCACGGGGAGCACCAGGGCGGCGGTGGCCACGTTCTTGCCGACGAGGAGGGCGCGCATCGAGTCGCCCGCCACCACGTCGAGCCAGGTGGCCGCTCCGTCCATCCCGAACTGGTTGTTGGCGCTGAGGATGACCAGGTACCCGGCGACGGTGGCCAGGAGGACCGTCCGATCGGACAGGTCGCCGCCGGAGCGAGCGGCGAGGAAGATCGGCAGGCCGGCGCCGATCAGGATCGTGTTGACCAGGTTCACCTTGTGCCGTGGCTCCCGCCACAGGTAGCGCAGCTCTCGGGCGGCCACCGCGCCCCACGCCGTCGGCCGCAGGAACGGCAGCCGGTCGAGGAGCGGGAGGGCGGCGTCCTCCCGGGCGTGGCGGCGCACCGCGGTCTCCGCGTTCACGGTCGTCAGCGACCGGTCGAGTGCCGTCGCCCACACCCGCAGCAGCACGGGGATCAGCAGGGCAGCGGGCACCAACTGCAGGAGGGCGACGCCGAGGCGATCGTTGCCGGCGTCGACGACGGCCTGGCCGAGCATCCCCGGCGGCCACCAGCGCAGGATCGAATCGACGCGGTCGACGTCGTCGGCGCCGACGAACGACAGGTCGATGAAGCGCACGCCCTGGATGAGGAAGGCCAGGAGCGACACGAGGATGATCGTGGTGTCCCGGCCTCGGCGGGAGGTCAGGCGAGCGGCCAGGAGCGTGCTGACGGCGCGGGCGGTGGCGACGGTCAGCGCGACCAGCAGCAGGGCGGCGGGAACGACGACCCACGTGACGTCGAGGTAGCCGACGGTGGCCCCGAGCACGACCAGCAGGGCGGCCAGCGGCGCGGCCCCGACCAGCGCGCTCACCAGGAGTCCCCGCATGAGGTCCCGGGGCTGGAGCGGGAGCAGGATCAGGCGGGCGGGGTCGAGCGACTCGTCGGCGCCGAAGGTGAGGAGCGGCAGGAGCGTCCATCCGATCGTGAGGGCCGACGCCCCCAGCACGAAGGTGGTGCGCACGACCCGGGGATCGGGATCGCTCACCAGGTCGATGGCGGCGGTGGCGAACAGCAGGCCGAGGACGATGGCGGCGGCGAACGAGGCGAGGAGGAAGAACACCCCGCCCGATCGGGTTCGGGCCCGGTTGCGCAGCAGCCGGACCTTGAGCCGGACCAGCAGCCAGGGCACCCCCGGCGCCCGGGTCGAGCTCACCCGGTTGCGGGCGGCTCGGGCCCCGGAGCGCCCAGCCAACCCAGGGCACCGGAGCCCGCCTCGGTCGCCCCCACGAGGTCGACGAAGACGTCCTCCAGGCGGCGCCCGGCCCGCAGCTCGTCCGTCGGCCCCTCGGCGATGATCCGGCCCTGGTGCATCACCGCCACCCGGTCGCACAGCCGCTCGACGACCTCCATCACGTGGCTGGAGAAGACGACGGTCCCGCCCCGGTCGGTGAAGCGCTCGAGCACGGCCCGGATCACCCGGGTCGACACCGGGTCGACGGCCTCGAACGGCTCGTCCAGGAAGAGGACGTTCGGCGCGTGGAGGAGGGCGGCGGCCAGCGCCACCTTCTTGCGCATGCCCGTGCTGTAGTCCACGACCAGCGTGTCGCCGGCGTCGTGGAGGTCGAGCACGTCCAGCAGCTCGCCGGCCCGGTCGGCGACGGTGGCGGGCGGCAGTCCCCGCAGCAGGCCGCAGTAGTCGAGCAGCTCTCGGCCGGTGAGGCGGTCGAAGAGGCGGAACTCGTCGGGCAGGACGCCGATGGCGGCCTTCACGGCGACGGGGTCGACCCAGACGTCGCGGCCCTCGATCCAGACCTGGCCGAAGTCGGGACGCAGCAGGGTGGTCATCATGCGGATGGTCGTGGTCTTGCCCGCCCCGTTCGGCCCGACGAGGCCGTAGAAGCAGCCCGGTGGCACGTCGAGGTCGACGCCGGCCACGGCCACCGTCTGGTCGAAGCGCTTCTGCAGCCCCCGGACGACCACCGCCGGCCAGTCGAAGGTGGCGCCGGGGAACTCGCTCACGTCGACAGGATCGTCACGCAGGCGTTGGCGCCCCGCCCGACCACGTGGGCCAGGCCGACCCGGGCGCCGTCGACCTGACGGTCGCCCGCCGTGCCCCGGAGCTGGTGGACGAGCTCGACCACCTGGCCGAGGGCGCTGGCCCCCAGCGGTTCCCCCTTCGACAGGAGCCCGCCGCTGGGATTGATGGTGCGGGCCCGGTCCGAGGCGAGCACGCGGGGCTGGTTGCCGGGGTCGCAGAGGCGGAGCTCCTGCCAGGACAGGAGCTCGCGGGCGGCGTCGGTGTCCTGGCACTCGACGACATCGACCTCGTCGGGGCCCACGCCGGCGGCCTCGTAGGCGTCGTCGGCAGCGAGGGTCGTGGCCGAGGGGATGGTGTCGTCGACCAGGCCGGCCATCGGCGTCGACTCGGAGAGCACCGGCCCGGGGAGGTGGGAGCGGAGGCTGACGCCCCGGACCCGGACGCCGTCGCCGGCGGCCCGGCGCAGCACGAGCGCCGCGGCGCCCTCGTTCGGCGAGCACAGCATCCAGAGGTGGAGAGGGTCGCACACGACCCGGCTGGCCAGGACCTCGTCGGCGGTCACGGCTTTCTGGAACATGGCCAGCGGGTTGTGGGCGCCGGCGGCCCGGTTCTTCACGCACACGGCAGCAAGGTCGTCCTTGGTCACGCCGGTGTCGGCCATCAGGCGCTGGGCCCGCAGGGCGAAGTAGGCGGGGGCGGGGGAGAGACCGGCCTGCTCCTGCCACGGGGCGAAGAACGACGACCGGATGATCCCCTTCGGCATCTTCTCGACGCCGAAGACGAGGACGGTGTCGTGGCGGCCGTCGGCGATGGCCTGCGCCCCGAGCTGGAGCGCGGCGCCCCCGCTGGCGCACCCGGCCTCGACGTCGACGATGGGCGTCCCCGTGAGGGCGAGGGCGCCGAGCACGCGGTGCCCGGTGGCCACCCCGCCGTAGGCCGTGCCGCAGTACGCGGCCTGGAACCCGCCGGCGCCGACGCCCGCTTCGGCCAGCGCCGCCTGGACGGCGGGCACGCCGAGCTCGACCAGGCCCTTGTCGTCGAAGCGGCCGAACGGGTGCATGCCCGCCCCGGCGATCTCGACCTCGTAGCTCATGCCGGGATGGGCGCGAAGGCCCACGTGGCGACTCCGTCGCCCACGTCGTCGGTCACCAGCGTCACCCGCTGCCCCTCGTGCAGGCGACTCGGGTCGGTCTCGGTCAGGCGGGTGACGATGCGCAGGCCGATGCCGTCCAGCTCCACGACCCCGAATCCGTAGGGGATCGGCCCCTCGTAGCCGGGCGGGGGGTGCGTCACCGCCGTCCACGCCCACAGGCGGCCGTCGCGGGGGAGCAGCACCCGCTCGACGTCGTCGGCGCCCGTGTACGGGCACACCGGCCCGAGCGGGAAGTGGTGGTGGCCGGAGATGTGGGAGAACCCACCGATCAGCACGATCGACCCGTCGCCCTCCAGCTCGAAGAGCCCCGGCGCGATCGCCTCCATCAGATGACTCCGGCCTCGGCGAGCCGGGTCAGCTCGTCAGCGTCGAGGCCCAGGTCGGTGAGTACCTCCTGCGTGTGCTCGCCGAGGCGGGGGGCGCCCGTCGGTACCTCGAGCACCTCGCCCACCCGGCGGGGGAAGGGCGCCTGCTGGCGGAGCGGGCCGGCGACCGGGTCGTCGACGGTGACCAGGTCGCCGCGGGCGGCCACGTGGGGGTCGGCGAAGAGGTCGGCGGCGGTGAAGGCGGTGGCCACCGGCACGTCGGCGGCGACACAGCGGGCCACCACCTCGTCGGCGGGCAGGGTCGAGGTCCACTCGGCGACGACGCCGTTGATCTCGTCGCTCACCGCCGCCCGCTTCGCCAGCGTGTCGTAGCGCTCGTCGCCGGGCAGGTCGGGTTGGCCCATGGCCTTGCACAGGCGGGCGAAGTTGGCGTCGCTGCCGGCGACGATGCACACGAACTTGCCGTCGCCCGTCGGGTAGTTGTCGAGCGGCGCCGAGTTGGCCAGCCGGTTGCCCTCCCGGGAGCGGACGACGCCGAGCCGGTCGTAGGCGGGCAGGGTCCACTCCAGGATGCGCATGCTGGCGCCGTAGAGGGCGGCGTCGATGACCGCCCCCTGGCCCGTGCCGCGGGCGTCCCGCTCGTAGAGGGCGGCGGTGGCGGCGTGGGCGGCGAAGATCCCGGTGAGGTAGTCCGAGATGGTCACCCCGACCCGGACCGGCGGGCGGTCGGCGTAGCCGGTCAGGTGCATGAGCCCGCCGAAGCCGATGCCGACCCGGTCGAGGCCGGGACGCTCGGCGTTCGGCCCGTCCTGGCCGAAGCTGCTGATGCGCACGGTCACCAGGCGGTCGGGCAGGGCGCCCGGGGCGATGTTCCACTTCTCGAGCGTCCCGGGGCGGAAGTTCTCGACCAGCACGTCGGCGGTCTCGGCCAGCCGCCGCAGCAGGGCCTGGCCGTCGGCCTGGCGCAGGTCGATGGTGACGCTCTTGCGGCCCCGGCCCTCGACGGCCCAGAACAGCGAGTAGCCGTCGTCGAACGGCCCGATCTCCCGCATGAAGTCGCCCGAGCCGGGCTGCTCGACCTTGATGACCTCGGCCCCCTGCTCGCCGAGCAGGCCGGCGCAGAACGGCGCGGCGATGCGCGTGCCGAGGTCGAGGACCCGCAGCCCGTCGAGCGGCCCGCTCACCAGTCGCCCCGCCGCCGCAGCTCGAATTCAGTGGAGGAAATAGCCGTCGGAATCCGACGCCTATTTCCCTGCGGTCACGGGCGGGGCTCGGGGGGAGGCCGAGGACGCGCTCGCCGATGATGTTGTGCTGGATCTCGTTCGTCCCGGCGAACACGGAGGCGGCGTGGTAGTAGAGCCACGACCGTTGCCACTCGCCGTCGCCGGGGTTGTCGTCGGCCCCCCGCCACAGCGGTGCGGCGTCGCCCAGCACGGCCATCACGGTCTCGTGCAGGCGCTTGCTCATCTCGCTCCAGTAGAGCTTGAGCGTGCTGCCCTCGGGGCCGAGCTCCTTCCCGGCGGCCAGGCGCGAGAGCGAGCGCCAGTTGTGGAGCTGGAAGAGGCGGACCTCGACGAAGGCCTCGGCCAGCTTCCGCTGGAGGCGGACGTCGTCGTAGCGGCCCGTCTCGACGGCGAGGCGGAACAGTTCCTCGACCAGCTGGGCGTGGATGACGAACTGGCGAGGGTTCGTCCCCCGCTCGTGGGTGAGCGTCGACGAGGAGACCCGCCAGCCGTCGTTCTCGGCGCCGATCAGGCGGTCGTCGGGGACGAAGGCGCCGTCGAAGAAGACCTCGTTGAACTCGGCCTCGCCCGTGATCTGGACCAGGGGCCGGACCTCGACGCCCTCGGCCCGCATGTCGACCGCGAAGGCGGAGATGCCCCGGTTCTTCGCGGCCGCGGGATCGGTGCGGGCGAGGCAGAGCCCCCAGTCGGCGAACTGGGCGTAGCTGGTCCAGACCTTCTGCCCGGTGAGCGCCCACCCGCCGTCGACCCGTTCGGCCTTCGTCGCCACCGCGGCGAGGTCGGACCCCGCCCCGGGCTCGGAGAAGAGCTGGCACCACAGCTCGTCGGCGGCCAGGATCTTCGGCAGCCAGTGGGCCTTCTGCTCCGGCGTTCCGTGGGCCAGCAGCGTCGGCCCGACCAGGTTGATGCCGATGCGCCCGACCAGCTCGGGGGCCCGGGCCCGGGCCAGCTCCTCCTGCACGATGAAGTGGTGCAGGGCGCCGGCGCCCCGGCCGCCGTACTCCTCGGGCCAGGTCACCCCGATCCAGCGCCCGGAGGCCAGCAGCGCCTGCCACTCCCGCAGGGCGGCGACCTCGGCGGCGAGGTCCTCGGTGTGGCTGCGCAGCTCTTCGGCGGGCGGGTGCTCCGCCAGCCACGAGCGCAGCTCGTTGCGAAACGCCTCCTGCTCGCGAGTCGGGGTCAGGTCCACGGGGATGCCATGGTACGCACGTGGATTTCGAGCTCTCGGACGACCAGGTCGCCCTGCGGGATGCCGCCCGGTCGCTGCTCGACGGCCGGTCGTCGCCCGCGCAGGTACGAGCGGTGGTCGACGCCGGCGGCGGGATCGACGAGGGCTTGTGGGCGGCCATGGTCGAGCAGGGCTGGACCGCCCTCGCCGTGCCCGAGTCGGCGGGCGGCCTGGGCATGGGCATCGTCGAGCTCGCGCTGCTCCTGGAGGAGGTCGGGGCTCATGTCGCCCCCGCCCCGGTCCTCCAGCAGGCACTGGCCCTGGACGCGCTGGTCGCCGGCGACGGGCCAGCCGAGCTGATCGAGGCCCTCGTCTCCGGCGAGGCCATCGGCACCGTCGCCTTCAAGCCGGTCTCGGTCGACGGCGACCGGCTGAGCGGGCGGCCCGAGCCCGTCATCCACGCCCCGCTGGCCCGTGTGCTGGTCGTGCGCTCCGACGACGCCCTGTGGGCCGTCGACGGCATCGTGTCCAAGCCCGAGCCCGCGATGGACAGGACGCGGTCCCTGGGCTGGGTGTCGCTCGACGACGCGCCCGCGGTCCGCCTCGGCGGCGAGGACGCCGTCGAGCGCTTCGTCGACCTCGGCGCCGTCGCGCACTCGGCCGAGCTGCTGGGCGCCTCGGCCCGGGTGCTGGACCTCGCCGTCGAGTACGCCAAGGAGCGGGTCCAGTTCGGCCGCCCGATCGGCAGCTTCCAGGCCGTCAAACATCGGTGCGCCGACATGCTCGTCGACGTCGAAGGCATGCGCTCCGCCGTCTACCACGCCGCCTGGGCCCTCGGCGCCGGCGACCCCGACCGCTCGGTGGCGGCGTCAACGGCCAAGACGTGGTGCTCCGACGCCTCCCGCCGGGTCATGGCCAGCGGACTGCAGGTGCACGGCGGCATCGGCTTCACGTGGGAGCACGACCTGCACCTCTACGTGAAGCGGGCCCAGCTGGATGGCGTCTCGTTCGGCGACGCCACCTGGCACCGCGACCGCCTCGGTCGGCTCCTGCGCTCGAAGGTCGAAGCCGGCCTGCCGCTGCTCTAGGTCGACCCTGGTCGGGCGACGAGTGTCCGAACCGCTTCTCGGTCGGCTTTGCCGGCGGAGAGGGTGGGGATGACGTCGACGACCTCGACGCGCTCGGGCCAGGTGAACTTCGTCGCGCCCTGCTCGGCGAACCAGCGCCGGCACTCGGCCAGGTCGAAGGGCTCGGTGGCTTCGACGACGGCCACGACGCGCTCGCCGAGGCGGTCATCGGGCTCGCCGACCACGACAGCGTGGCGAATGGCCGGGTGGGCCTCGAGGATGGCTTCGACGGCGGAGATCGAGACGTTCTCGCCGCCGCGGATGATCACGTCCTTCAGGCGGCCGGTGATGGTCAGCCAGTCGTCGGACAGTGCGGCGCGGTCGCCGGTGCGGAACCAGCCGTCGTCGTCGACGGCGGCCGCGGTGGCGACCGGATCGTCGTAGCCGACGAAGAGCTCGGGGCCGCGCACGAGGAGCTCGTCGTCGTCGCCGAGGCGGAGCTCGACGGCGCCGGTGGCGCGACCGTCGGTGTCACGGGCTCGCTCGGGGGGATCGCCGGCCCAGGCGGTGGCCACGGTGGGGGCCTCGGTCGAGCCGTAGGCCCGCTTCACGACGGCGCCGAGCTTGTCGGTGGCCTCGTCGACGAAGGCGGGGGTGACGCCCGCCCCGCCGGAGGAGATGAGGCGCAGCGTCGCCACACGCTCAGGCGAGAAGCCGGGCGCCGACATCAGACCGATGAAGAACGTGGGCGGTCCGACCATGAACGTGATCTGCTCCGCCTCGATCAGGTCGAGGGCGTGCTCGGGGTCCCACCTGGCCATGAAGACCGACCGCATGCCGGCGGCCTGGGGGACCAGCACCCCGTTGAGCAGCCCGCTCACGTGGGCCAGCGGGGCGGGCATGAGCACGGCGTCGCCGGTGTGCAGGCCATGGACGTCGACCATCGTGCGGGCCTTGTAGGACAGTGCCCGCTGGGTGTGGAGGACGCCCTTGGGCTCGCCCGACGAGCCCGCCGTCCACAGCACGCAGGCCACGTCCGACGCCTGGCCGGCGGCGGCCGCCGGCGGGCCGTCGGGGAGCTCGTCCCCCTCGGCGAAGAAGACCGTCGGATCGACCCGGGCCAGGAGGCGGGCCACCTCTGCGTCGCCGGCCTGGTGGTGGATGGGTGCGGCCACGGCGCCGAGGCGCCAGCAGGCCCGGTAGAGCTCGACCACGTCGTGCCCGTTGAGGCGCTGCCAGGCGACGACGTCGCCCCGACCGACCCCCAGCCCGTGGAGCCCGCCGGCGACGGCGGCGACCCCCTCCGCCGGCCCCAAGACCTCGTCCAGCGGGGGCTGGTCCCACGGCCCACTCGGCGCGGCCCACACCCGGGCCAGTGGGTGGTCGATCGTCGGTCGAAGGCTCATCGCCCCGTCCCGATCGCCGTGATCAGGTCCATGGCAGGAAGGAGCGGGTGCGCCAGTAGTCCTTGGGCTCCTCGACGAAGTTCTCGAAGGTCTTGGCCAGCCGTTCCGTCCAGGACGCGCCCAGGGCGCGCAGGTTCGAGGTGAGCTGGTCGGGGGTGGCGGCCCCCGACAGCACGACGTGGCTCCAGGGCTGGGCGAGGGCGGCGGCCAGCGCGGCGCCGTCCAGTCCGACGCCGAGGGCGTCCCCCGCGTCCCCGAGGGCTTCGACCAGCTCCTCGTCCCCTCCGAGGCGGTTGCGTTCGGTCAGCCGGCCGTTGGCCAGCGCCTCCTTGACGATGACCCCGATGCCCTCGTGCGCGGCGTCGGCCAGGGCGGGCTCGGCCGTCGGCTCCAGCAGGTTCCACGTGGCCTGCACGGTCTCGAAGAGGAAGCGGCCGTCGTACTCGACCTCCATGGACTTGCGGATGACGTCGCGCTGGTCGACCCCGCTGACCGTGATGCCGATGACCACGCCCTTCTCCCGGATGGCGGCCAGCTCATCGAACACCCGGCGGTCCTCGAGCACGCCGCTGTCGAAGGTCGCCGAGTGCACCTGGTAGAGCGACAGGCGGTCGCCCAGGAGGCGCTCGCTCTCCGCCCACTGGTGACGCAGGTGGCCGAGGGAGTGCTCCTTGGTCTCGTGCGGACCGGGCGGGTCGACCTCCCAGTCGGCGGTGTACTCGTAGCCCCACTTGGAGCTGACGGTCAGATCGTCGCGGCCGAGGTCGCGGGCCATCATCCACTGGGCCAGGAACTCCTCGGCCCGCCCGTACGACCGGGCCGCGTCGACGTGGCGCACCCCGCGCTCCCACGCCGTGTCCAGCACGTCGACGGCCTGCGCCCGGACCGCGTCGACGGAGCGATCGGGGCCGAGGTCCTCGCCGTGGCCGAGGTTGATGTACGCCGGCCGCCCGATCGAGGCCATGCCCAAGCCGATCGGCGTCACGCGCAGGCCGGACTGTCCGAGGTCGACCAGCGCCATGCCGCCCTGGCGCTCGTCGCGCAGCGAGTCGACCTGGCGGACCGGGTCCCACCCCTCGGGCTGGTGGCGGGTCGAGTGCCAGGTCATCCCCTCGGTGATCCAGGCCAGGCGCAGGGCCTCGTGGATGACGGCCCGCACCTCGTCGGGCCCGTCGGCCCGGTCGTCGGTGCCGAAGTGGGTCCCGCACGACGGGCAGACCTCGTCCGATGCCACGTCGCCCGTCCAGGGCGGGTCGCTCAGCTCCGGGAAGCCGCAGACGGGGCAGGTGTGCACGGTCGTGAACCTACGGGACCCGGTCGGGCGGGAAGCCCCCCGTGGCCACCGGCCCCCACCGCTCGGGGGTGATGCGCAGGAGCGACTTGCCCTGGCGGATCATCGCCTCCCGGTACTCGTCCCAGTCCGGGTGCTCGCCGGAGATCGAGCGGAAGTAGTCGACCAACGGGTCGACGGCATCGGGCACGTCGATCACTTCAGCGGTGCCGTCGACCTGGACCCACGGGCCGTTCCAGTCGTCCGACAGCACGAGCACGGTGGCCGACGGCTCGCGGCGAGCGTTGGCCGCCTTGGCCCGCTCGGGGTAGGTGGCGACGACGATCCGGCCTTGGTCGTCGACCCCACCGGTGACCGGGGAGAGCTGCGGACCGCCGTCTCGGCGTCGGGTCACGACCACCATGCGGTGTCGCGGCCGGACGAAGTCGACCAGCCCGTCCCGGTCGACCTCCGTGTTCGTGGCGATGTTGGGGCTCATGTCTCGGTTCTACCCGCCGTCAAGATCCGCCCGTTGCGGCCGACCCCTGTGGCATGGCGACGGCGACCGTCTCCGAGCGGCCGTTGGCCCGCGCCCGGACGCGGGCGGCGACGATCAAACCGTCGACGCTGGCCCTCGCGGTCTCGCTGCCGGCCGTCGTGCTGATCACCCGGATCGCGGTGTGGACCTCGCCGACCACCGGCCGCTGGCGGATCGGGCTGTTCGACGACGCCATGATCTCCATGTCATACGCCCGCACGCTGGCCGACACCGGCGAGCTGGTGTGGTTCGCCGGGGCGCCCCGCACCGAGGGCATGACCAACCTCGGCTGGACGCTGGTCATGGCCGCTCTGCACTGGCTGGGCCTGTCCGACGACGGCGTCGTCGTGGCGATCATGGCCCTCGGCCTCGCCGCCGTCTGGGGCACGGCAATGCTGGCCCGCTGGCTGGTCCGGGCCATGGCGGGCACCGCCACGACCCGGACCGACGTGCTCGCCGTGCTGGCCGTCGCCGGGTCGTTCCCCCTGCTCTGGTGGAGCGTGCGGGGCATGGAGGTCGGGGTGATGACGCTCCTGACCGTGCTTGCTCTCACGCGAGCCGTGGCGCTGGCGGAGCGGCCCTGCCGGGCCGATCTCGTCGTCCTCAGCCTGGCGATCGTCGTGGGCATCACCGTGCGCACCGACTTCGCCGCCGTGGCCGGCGCCATCGGCCTGTGGTTGGTCAGCGCTCGCGGCATCGTCGACCGCTGGCGGACGCTGGTCGTCGTCGGTGCGACGACGGCCGCGTCGCTGCTGGCCTGCGCCGCCTTCCGCATCGCCTACTACGGCGATCCGTTCCCGAACACCTACTACCTGAAGCTCACCGAGGTGGACGCCCTCGACCACCTCCTGCGGGGTGGCTGGGCGACGGTGCTCACCGGGATCATCTACTTCGGGGCGCCGGTCGTGATCATCGCCACGGGCTGGCGGCGGCTGTCCGGGGCCGGCCATCGGGTGGCCCACCTCGTGCTCATCGTGGCCGGTGTCCTCGTCTTCTATGGCGCCTACGTGGGAGCCGACGCGTGGGAGTTCTTCCTCGTCCCCAACCGGTACCTCACGCCCGGCCTGGTCCTCCTGTTCCTGGTCGCCGCCGGCGTCGTGGCCAGTCCGTCGACGGCGACGCCGGACCGCCGACGCCTCACCGTCGGGCTGCTGGTCGTCGGCCTCGGGCCGCTGGCCGGCTTCCTCCTGGCCACCGCCCTGCCCCGCACCGACCTCGCCATCGCCGTCGGCGTGGACCGAGCGCTGTGGCTGGTCGTCGCCCTCCCGCTGGCCGTCGCCGGCTTCGTCCTGAGCCGGCGTCTCCGCCCTGCACAGGCGCTGACCGCGCTGTTCGCGGTCGGCATGGTCGCCGGTGCCGCCGCCCTGCCCGCCCTGACGCTGGACGACATCGACGACTCGGCGGAGCACGCTCAGCTCGGTGACCAGCTCCACGAGGTCGTCACGCCCGACGCCCACGTCGCCGTCACCGCGGCCGGCGGGACGCAGTATTTCTCGGACCGGCCGATGATCGACCTCCTCGGCAAGAGCGACGAGCACATCGCCCAGCAGGGGCTGGCCGACCCCGACGTCGTCTGGCCCGGCCACGACAAGCACGACTACGCCTGGTCGATCGGCCAGCTGCAGCCCGACGTCGTCGCCCAGACCCCTCGGGGCCCGAGCGTCGATCAGCTGCTCGACTGGGGCTACGAGCCGATGGCCCTCCTCGGTCGCAGCTTCGCCCCGACCGCCGCCCAGGTGTGCGGGGTCCGGGTCATCTGGGTCCTCGAGGACTCCCAGCTGGTGCGCCGCGACCTGCTGGTCCCCGTCAGCACCGACTGCTGAGGTTCAGCGGAAGTCGAAGGCGACCTTCGAGCGCGCCGCTGGCGCCCTGGTCGGCGCAGGCCGCTAGGGCGTCCCGCCACTCCTCCAGTCGGAAGGTGTGGGTGAGCATCCCGTCGAGGTCGATGCGGCCGTCCCGCACCAGGTCGAGGTAGTGGGCGATGCCGTGCTGGCGCACCCCGTCGACCTCCTCGACCCCGAAGGCGTTCGAGCCGACCAGGCGGAGCTCCTTGAAGTACCAGGGCGTCCACTCGAAGCGGGCGGGCGAGGCCACGCCCATCTGCACGAGGGTGCCCCGCTCGGTCAGGACGCGGATGCCGACCTCGACGGTCTCGGGCGCGCCGACGGTGTCGTACACCACGTCGATGTGACCGGGGTGGCACGTCGGCAGCCCGTCCCACGGCGAGCGCAGCACGCCGCCGGACCAGTCGGCCAGCGCCTCGATCAGGTCCAGCCGGGGCTCGGGACTGAAGACCTTCAGCCCGCGGCGTTCGGCCACGGCCGCCTGTTGCGGGAAGCGGGCCACGACGCCGACGTCCACGCTGGGGTACAGCGCAGCCAGGATCGCCCCGGCGGTGGTCCCCAGCGCGCCGGCGCCGTACACGAGGGCCCGCCCGCCCTCGGGCGGCGGGTTGCGGGTGATGGCGTGCAGCGAGACGGCGAAGGGGTCGGCCAGGACAGCGACCTCGTCGGGGATCTCGTCGGGCACGGGGATCGCCATCTGGGCGTGAGCGGGGACGAGGTCGGCGAACCCGCCGGATGCGTCCGAGGAGTTCCCGGTGTGGATCCCCGCGGTCAGGCGCCCGTCGTTGAAGTTCCAGCAGAGGCTGTAGTCACCCACCTCGCAGGCGGGGCACACCGGCGCGATGCCGCGGGGCGCGCACGACAGCCACGGGTTCAGCACCACCCGGTCGCCGACCGACAGCCCGGACTCCGGGCCGGCCTCGTCGACCGTGGCCACCACCTCGTGCCCCATGACCTGGGGGAACGAGATGAAGGCGCTCATCGGGTTGTCGCCCGCCGACGAGTCGAAGTCCATCAGCGCCTGCTTGGCATCGGAGCCGCAGATCCCGGTCATGCGGGTCCGCAGCACGGCCCAGTCGGGCCCGAACAGGTGCGGGTCGTCCACCTCCTGCAGGGCCATGGGCGTCGTGGCCAGGTTCTGGATGAGGCGGGGGGCGTCGGGTGGTGGCGGGTCGACCGGGTCGGCGGTGACCCCGAAGACCAGCGCCCTCACGCGTCAGCCTCCGGCTTCCGCATGGCCTCCACGGACCCGGCCAGGAAGGTGTCGATGTCGGAGGTCTTGAACTCGACGACGGCTTTCAGGTCGGGGAGGTAGTGCTCGAAGGTGTCGCCCTCGATGGCGGCGACGATGCCCTCGGCCACGACCAACGGCGGCTCCAGCGGGCCGTCGTAGAGGGCGGCCTCGTTGCCGGGTTGGTCCCAGATCTCGGTGTCGATGGGGCCGGGCTGGATCAGCCGCACCTCGATCGGCGTGTCCCACAGGTCCAGCGCCATCGCCTCGCTCCACCCGCAGAGGCCGAACTTGGCCGCGCAGTAGGCGGTCTCGTGGGTGATGCCGACGCGACCGCCCATGGACGACACGTTGACGATCGTCCCCCGCTGCCGCTCGAGCATCCCGGGCAGCAGGCACAGCGTCATGCGCACGGGTGACTCCAGGTTCACCCGCATCGTCTGCTGGAAGTCGGTGACGGAGAGGTCGGTCACCCGCCGCCGCTTGGGGATGGCGGCGTTGTTGACCAGCACGTCGACGGCGCCGAACGCCCCTTCGACCTCCAGCGCGCACGACTCCGCCGACGACGGGTCGTCCAGGTCGCACACCCAGATCTGGCTGCCGGGCGAGTGGGGCTGGCACTGCTCGAGGACCTCCAGCAGACGGTCCTCCCGCCGGGCGACGAGGGCCACCCGGGCCCCCGCCTGCGCCAGCCGCGGGGCGAGAGCGGCCCCGATGCCCGACGACGCCCCGGTGAGCAGGACGTTGGCCCCGTCCAGGTTCACGAGGGCTGCTCCTGCAGGTTGCGCCAGTACTCCGCCGAGCCGGCGAGGAACTCCTCGAGGTTGGTCGCCTTCCCGGTGGCGAAGTCCTCGAAGTAGTCGGGCACGTAGATCTCGAACGTCCCCTGCCGCAACTGGTCGAGGACGGCGTCGACCACGATCCGGGGCGGTTCGGGCTCGATCGGCGCCCGCAGCGGGTCGTTGCCGGGCAGGTGGAAGAGCTCGGTGTCGATGACCCCCGGGTTCACCACGTGCACCGAGACCGGCGAGTCCCAGATCTCCACGGCGAGGCACTCGCTGAAGGCGGTGATCGCCGCCTTCGACGCCGCGTACGACGCCTCGCCGGCGGGCGACAGGCGCGCCGCCACCGACGACAGGTTCACGATGTGGGCGGGCCCGCCCCGCTCCTGCATGCGGGGGAGCAGGGCCTTGATGAGGCGCACGGGCGAGAGGTAGTTCAGGGCCATGACTTCGTCGATCTCGTCGATGGTCAGGTCGGCCACCGTGCGCCGTTTGGGCATCCCGGCGTTGTTGACCAGGAGGTCGATGCCGCCCAGCTCGTCGTCGGCCTGCTCGGCGAAGGCGGCGACCCCGTCGAGGTCGGCCAGGTCGACCACCCACGACCGGCAGTCGGGCTGGTGGGCGCGGCAGCGCTCGAGCACCTCGGCCAGCCGGTCCTCCCGCCGGGCGCAGATGCCGACCACCGCTCCCTGCTCGGCCAGGCCCTCCGCCAGGGCGGCCCCGATCCCGGCCGACGCACCCGTCACCAGCGCGCGAGCACCCTCCAAGTTCCCCTCGTTCCCCATCGGTGGGGGACACTAGAGCGATCAGCGCGCAGCCCGAGCCCGGGGTCGAGCAGCTCCCCAGGTGGCTGCGGCCCGTTCTCTACGCCTTCCTGGCGGTGTTCCTCGTCTGCGGGCTCGCGTCCGTGGAGATGTGGCCCTTCACCGGCTTCCGCCTCTACTCGCAGGTCCGCGGCGAGGCCCGTCACTCGCACTCGATCGTGGCCATCTTCGACGACGGCACCGAGGAACCGATGCGGTTCATCGAGTACCCCCTCGGGTGGCACAACACGAATCTGATCGTGAAGGAGTTCGGCGGGATGTCACAGGCGGAGCGGGAGGAGGTGTGCCGGGCCTGGGTCGTCCCGCTGGAGGAGGACGGGCGCGACGTCGTCGAGATCCGCATCGACGAGGTCGTCACCCACCTGTCCGAGCCCGACCGCCCGGCTGAGGTGGCCGAGACGGCCTACCGGTGCGAGCTGTGAGCGTCCTGCGCCGCATCGACGGCTGGCTTTTCGCCCCGGGCCCGGCCAGCCGGCTGTGGGGGATCCGCTTCGGCTTCTCGCTGCTGCTGGCCGTGCGCCTCGGCATCGGCCAGTGGCGGCACCTGGCCGGCCAGCCCGAGGCCCTGTTCCGCCCGCCACCGTTCTGGGAGTGGCTGGACCAGATGCCCGCCGAGAGCGTGATCCTCCTCGTGCAGGCCGTGGGCTTCGTCGCCGCCGTGCTCGCCGTCGCGGGGAAGCGGGTCCGGATCACCTTCGCCGTCGCTTGGCTCTGCTTCGTCTTCCTCGAGGGGCTGGTCGACAGCCGGGGGAAGATCAGCCACAACCAGGTGCTGCTGATCCTGACCTGCGTGCCGATCGTGCTGGCCCCGGCCGTCGCGTCGTGGCGGGACCGGAGCGTGTCGGTGGCCACCGGCTGGCCGGTGCGGGCGGCCATGTTCGTGATGGCCACCGCCTACACGTTCACCGGCGTCGCCAAGGTCGTCGCCTCGGGCTGGAGCTGGGTGACGTCGGACAACATGCGCTGGGTCCTGGCCGCCGGGGTCCGCAGCTCGAAGCCGCCCACCGACGCGATCGCCCAGTTCGTCGTCGACCACCCCGGGCTGGCGCACGTGGTCGCCTTCGGGGCACTGGCCATCGAGCTGGGCTTCATCTCGGTGCTCTTCTGGCCCAAGGTGCGGCCGCTGTTCGCGCTGGGCAGCGTGGCCATCCACCTGGGCACGTACCTGTGCCTGGGACTCGAGTACTGGAGCTGGATGCTGACCGCCCTGATCGTGCTGTTGCCGTGGGAGTCGCTGCTCCCCGACGATCAGGCCAGCTCGGCGAAGCGGGCGATCAGCCCGTCCAGCTCGCGCGCAGGCGACGTAGTCGGGCAGGTCGCCGCCCGCGGGGTCGGCGACCTCCTCCCACGGCTCGAGGTGGAGCGTGGCGGGTTGGAGCAGCTTCAGCCGGCTGGCGAAGGGCTCCGGGCCGTCGCCGAGATCGCGGGCCAGCCGGTGCAGGGTGATCGTGCGGTCGGCCATTTCGGGGTGCTGGCGACGGACCCACTCGACGTGCTCGTTGGCCATGGCGATCACGGCGTCGGTGTCGGGCAGGTCGATGGCCCGGAGCTGGGCGCTGCGGTGCGAACGGGCGTCGTAGCCGAGGCTGTCCAGCGCGTCCCGGGTGCGCCAGCTGATCGGCTGCCCGTCGACGACGTGCGTCCCCGCCGTGATCACCGTTGCGTCGGGGCGCCGGGCCCGGAACATCGCCCCGGCCATGACCGACCGGGCAGCGTTGCCCGTGCACAGGAAGATCAGCTGCACGGCGGGCGAGGGTACCGACCAGTCAGCCCTACGGTTCCCAGCCGGGCGGGGCGAGCTCGAACCCCTCGAACTCGAACGCCGGCGACACCGTGCACGTCACCAGCGTCACGCCGTCCGGGGCCTCGGCCGTCTGCCAGGCGTGGGCCGGCACCCGCACCTGCGGCTCCTGCCCCGCGGCCAGGTCCGGCCCCAGCACGTGGTCGACGATCGGCCCGTCGCCGTCCTTGATCCGCAGCTGGACCGGCGCGCCGAGGTGGAAGTGCCACAGCTCGTCGGCGTCGACGCGGTGCCAGTACGAGCGCTGCCCCGGCTTCAGCAGGAAGTAGACGGCCGTCCCCGCCCCCCGGGTCCCGTCCCCCGGGTCGTGCCGCCAGGTCTCCTGGAAGTACCCGCCCTCCGGGTGCGGCTCCAGCCCGAGGTGCTCGATGATCTCGTCGGCGTCCACCGGCCGATGGTGGCAGACCGAACCGTGCGGGCCGCGGTGACGTCCCAAGGGGCGTGCGCCGCGTGCTGTTGGTCCTCGTCCTGCTGGCGGCCGCGTGTGCCTCGGACGACGCCTCCGAGTCGCCGGCTCCGTCGACCACGACGACGGTCACGACCACGACAGTGCCGGTCATCGAGTCGGCCACGGGCACGACCCTGATCGTCGCCCCTGGCTACGGGCCGCTCTACGCGGTGGACCTCGACGCCGGCATGGCCCAGGCGTATCCCGAGACCGGTGGCGTGCCCGGCGACTACGACCACCGCCTGACCCCCCTCGAGCACGGCGTCGCCTTCCCTGGTGGGGACACCGCCCGCTTCCTCCCCTGGGCGCTCGACCGGCCGTCCCGCTCGGTCGGCGAGGCGTGGATCTACGTGCCATCGGGGCGGACGAACCGGCTCTGGCTGGTGGCTGACGACCGGGCGAGCGGCGGCGACGGCTACCCCGAGTCGGTGACCGAGGTCGAGTGGACGGGCGAGGTGACGGTGCCGGCCGTGCCGTTACCGGCGGGCTCGTGGCCGTTGGGCGGGGTCGGAGACGGCGTCGTCATCGACGTCGGGGGGCGACTGGCGGACCTGGCGCTCTTCCTTCCCGAGGAGGGTCGGCTGCGTCCACTCGGCGGGGATCAGCTCGTCACCGCCCTCGGCGATCGGGTCGTGATGACGGTCCCGCGCGAGGACGGCGTGCGCCTGCAGCTGCTCGATGTCCGCACCGGCCGGCGGCGGACGGTCGACGTCGGCCGGTACCCGTTCAACAGCGCGCTGTCGCCCGACGGGCGCCGGCTTGCGATGTGGATCGCGGGTCCGGGCTCGACCGGCCCGGGGTTCCTGCAGGTGGTCGACTGGACGACCGGCGAGGTCGAGGACGTCGACGGTTCCGCCGCAGGACAGTACGGCGACGTGGCCTGGTCACCCGACGGTGCGTGGGTGTTCGCCCTCACCAACGGCGACGGGGACGGCGGGGCGATCATCCTCGGGCACCACCTCGCCGACGGACGGACAACGATCGTCCGGAGCCCGTCGCTCCAGCCCGGTCGGCCAGTGGCGATCCGCTCGCCGGACGGCCCGGACCTCAGCGGCGGGGCCGAGCACTGCCCCGCGGTCGCCGGCGTCGACTTCAACACCAACCCGCTGCCCGCCCTCTCGACCGACGGTCCCTGCCGCATCCGCCTCGCTCCCTAACCTCCACACCGTGGGGGCTCTGGACGGGTTGACGGTCGTCGAGCTGGGAGGCGGCATCCCGGCGGCGTACGCCACGAAGCTGCTGGCCGACCTCGGCGCCTCGGTCGGGAAGTCGGCGCCCAGCCGGGATGACGGGCTCGGCGCCTACCTGGACGCGGGAAAGGTGCTGCTCGACGAGCCGGTGGATGCCGACGTCGTGGTCGAGGACCTCGGGCCGGGCGGTCTGGAGGCCACCGGCCTCAACCCGACGGGGGCGGTCGTGCGCATCTCACCGTTCGGGCAGGTGGGGCCACGGGCGGAGGAGCCGGCGACGGACCTCACCGTGCAGGCGGCAGGCGGCTGGGTGTCCAGCCACGGGATCCCGGGGCTGGATCCGGTGCGGGTCGGCGGACGAGCGCCCGCCTACGTCGCCGGGGCCTACGCGGCGGCGGCGGCGTTGACCGCGCACCGCTCGGCGGTGGCCACGGGGGAGCCGGTGGCCGTCGACCTCTCGATCCAGGCCTGCCTGATCGGGACGCTCCCGTACCCCATGCTCTTCCAGTTCACGCTGGACAAGCTGGGCCAGCAGCTCAGCGAGCGCCGCTTCGTGGTCCCCGGGATCGTGCCCTGCGCCGACGGCTGGGTCGGCATCAACTGCCTGACCGGGCAGCACTGGAAGGACATGTGCGCCCTGCTCGGGCTGCCGCAGTGGGAGGACCGCCAGCGCGAGGTCATCGAGGACACGGCCTACGCCGAGTTCCTCGACGCCGCCCGGGTCTGGCTCGCCGACCAGCGGGCCGAAGACGTGGTCGCCGTCTGCCAGGCGATGCGCATCCCCGCCGCGCCCATCGGCGACGGGACGAACCTGCCCGAGCTCGCCCAGTTCGCCGAGCGGGACTTCTACGGTGAGCTGCCGGGCACCGACGTCGTCGCCCCCGTCGCCCCCTACCGCCTGTCGGCCACCCCGGCCCGTCCGGGGCCGCCGCCGACGGCCGGCGGGCTGTCCTCGCCCGGCATCCGGCAGGGCGGGACGGCAGGTCGTCCGTTCGACGGGCTGAAGGTGGTCGACCTCAGCATCTTCTGGTCGGCGCCCTACCTCTCCATGTACCTCGGCTCGCTGGGCGCCGACGTGGTGAAGATCGAGTCGGTCCAGCGAGCCGACGGGTTCCGCTACTCGGCGTCCTTCCCCGAGCTGGGGGCCGACTGGTACGAGCGCTCGTTGGTCTGGCAGGCCACGAACCTGTCCAAGAAGGACGTCACGCTCGACCTGACCCGGCCGGAGGGCCAAGAGCTGGTGTGGCGCCTGCTGGACGGGGCCGACGTGCTGATCGAGAACTTCTCGCCCCGGGTCGTGCAGTCCTTCGGGCTCGGCGAGGACGTCGTGCGAGGGCGCTTCCCCGGGCTGATCTACCTGCGCATGCCCGGGTTCGGCTTGAAGGGTCCGTGGCGGGACCACGTCGGCTGGGCGATGGTCTACGAGCAGGCGTGCGGGCTGGCCCAGGTCACGGGCTTCGCCGACGGGCCCCCGCTGAACCCCGGTGGGTTCGCCGACCCCGTCGTCGGCATGCACGCCGCCGTCGCCCTCCAAGCCGCCCTGCGGCACCGGGAGCGCACGGGAGAGGGCCAACTGGTCGAGGTGGCCCAGATCGAGGTGATGGCGGCGGTCACGGCCGAGCAGGTCATCACCGCCCGGGCCACCGGAACGGCGCCGGGCCGCACCGGCAACCAGTCGGACGAGGCGGTGTTGGAGGGCGTGTACCCGGCCGAGGACGGTTGGGTCGCCGTGTCCGTACGTGACGCCGAGGACCAGGCGGCGCTGGACCGGACCTTCGGCCCGACGGACGAGGAGACGCTGGCGGGCTGGATCGCCGAGCGCTCGGCGGCCGACGCCGCCGACGCCGTACTTGCGGCCGGGGTCCCGGCCTCCGTCGTGCTCGCAGTGGCCGGGATGCTGACCGAGCCCCAGCTCGTGGCCCGGGGCTACTACCAGGCGCTCACCCACCCGCTGACCGGTGAGGTGCCGTACCCGGGGTGGCCGATGTCGTTCTCGGCCGGCGTGCCCGAGCACCACCGCTGGGTGGCGCCGACGCTCGGCCAGGACAACGACGAGGTGCTCGGCGGCCGGCTGGGTCTGAGCGCCGAGCAGCTGGCGGCGCTGCGCGAGCAGCGGGTCATCGGCGAGGCCCTGGGGTGACCGACGCCGAGACGGCCTGCCGGCGGTTGCTGGCCGAGCCGCCGGCGTCGATCGAGGACGGGCTGGTGGCCGAGTCGCTGGCCTACGCCGAGCTCCAGGGTGGTCCCGAGTTCGCCGCCTGGCTGGCCGAACGGGGGCCGGCCACGCCGCAGCCTTCGCCGCAGCCCGTCCTCCTCGACCGGGACGGCGACCACCTGACGATCACCCTGAACCGCCCGGAGTGCCACAACGCGGTCGACGTGGCCATGCGGGACGCCCTGGTCGAGGCCTTCGCCCTCGTCGCCACCGATCCGGTGCTGACCGTCACCCTGGAGGGCGACGGGCCCTCGTTCAGCAGCGGCGGTGACCTGCGGGAGTTCGGCACGTTCCCCGACCCCGAGACCGCCCACGCCATCCGCCTCGAGCGGCTGCCCGCCCGCAGCGCTGGCGGCCGTCGCCGACCGGGTGACGGCCCGGGTCCACGGCTCGTGCGTCGGCGCGGGCGTGGAGCTGGCGGCCTTCTGCCACCGCGTCGTCGCCCACCCCGACACGACCTTCCGCCTCCCCGAGGTGGCCATGGGCCTGGTCCCCGGCCAGGGCGGCACGGTCAGCCTCCCGCGCCGCATCGGCGTCGAGCGCACCGCTGTGGCTGGCCCTGACCGGCGAGCCGCTCGACGCGCCGACCGCCCTGGAGTGGGGCCTGGTCGACGAACTCACTCGTTCTGGCGCCTGATCTGGTCGCTATGACGGCCGAATCAGGCGCCAGAACGGAATCAGGTGAGCGCGGCGGCCAGCGCGGTGCAGACGGTGTCGACCTGGTCGGCGGTGATCGAGGGGTGGAGCGGCAGGGACAGGACCCGGGGCGCCATGGCGTCGGCCACCGGGGTGCCGCCGGGGCCGAGCGTCGGCGTGCTCTCGGAACCAGGTGAAGCGGTGCAGGGGCGGGAAGTGGACGCGCGGTGCGGACGCCGGCGGCGTCGAGGGACGCCGTGACCTCGGCCCGCTCCGCCCCGTCGGGGAGCACGACGATCATCAGGTGGTCGGATGACCCGGGTCCCGTTCGGGCGGGACGACGGTCAGGCCGTCGACCGACGCCAGGTTCGACCGGTAGCGCTCGACGGCGGAGCGCCGGCCCTCCTGCAGGTCGGTCAGGCGGGCGAGCTGCGAGCGGGCCAGCGCGGCGAGCGGGTCGGCGAGGTTCGCCTTGATCCCGGGCAGCACCACGTCGTGGGGCGTCTCGTCGCCGTCCCGGAACCGCCGCCACGTCTCCCGGGTCAGGCCGTGCAGGCGGTAGCTGCGGGCGAAGGTGGCCAGTTCGGGGTCCTCGGTGGTCAGCGCCCCGCCCTCGCCGCCCGCCACGTTCTTGGTGGCGTAGAAGCTGAAGCAGGCGGCGACCGTGCCCTGGCCGGCGATCACGCCCCGGTCGTCGGTGGTGGGCAGGGCGTGGGCGGCGTCCTCGATGACCGGCACGCCGGCCTCGGCCGCCGCCTTGCGGACCATCGGGTCGACGGGGTTGCCGGCCAGGTGGACGATCACCAGGGCGTCCAGGCCTTCGTCCAGGGCCCGGTCCACGGCGTCGGGGGACAGGTTCAGCGTGTCGGCGTCGACGTCGAGCAGCACGGGCTGCGCGCCCAGCCGGGCCGGGGCCGAGCGCGCTGGCCGCGAACGTCCAGGTGGGGACGCCGACCCGGGCCCCGGCGGGAAGGTCCAGGTAGGCGTAGGCGGTCTCCATAGCCGCCGTGCACGAGCTGAGGGCGACCGCGTTCGGCACGTGCAGCAGGTCGGCCAGGTCCGCCTCGAGCGCCTCGCACTCGGCCCGCTGGTCAGCCAGCCGCTGCGCAGCGTGCGCACGACCGCCTCGACGTCCTCCTCGCTGATCGCCGGAGGCGAGAACTCGATCACCGTGGTCGAGAGTACCGACGGGTCACAGCGTGCACGGGTCGATGCCCTTGACGTCGAGCACCCGCACGACCGACGTCGCCACCTGGTCGGCGTCGAGGTTGCCGGCCTCCAGCGCCCGCACGAGGCGGTCCAGCACAGGACCCGGGTTCGGCAGGGTGGCGAAGAGGGCGACGTCGGCGCCCGCCCCGCAACGCCTGGAAGGCGAGCTCCTCGGGTGGGCCCTGCCCGGTCACGCCGCCCATGGACAGCGAGTCGGTGAAGATCAGTCCGTCGAAGCCGTACTCGTCTCGCAGGAGGTCCTGGATGATTCCCGACGACAGGCTGGACGGGCCGAAGATGGTGACGTCGGGGACGATCATGTGGCCGACCATCACGGCCACGTTCCGCTCGAGCAGCGTGTCGTAGGGCACGAGGTCCCGCTCCCGCAGCTCGGGGAGGGGTGGCGCGCTGACCACGCCGACGTGGCTGTCCCCGGTGGTGTTGCCGTGGCCGGGGAAGTGCTTGAGCGTGGGGAGCACGCCCGCCTCGTTGAAGGCGTCGACGTAGGCCTGCCCGTACTCGGTGACCTCGTTCGGATCGCTGCCGAAGGTGCGGTCGTCGCCCAGCGGATCGCGGCCGTCGCCGGGCAGCACGTCGACGACCGGGGCGAAGGCCACGTCGATGCCGAGCGTGGCCATCGACTGGGCATGCGTCAGGACTTGGGCCCGAGCGCCGGCCGGATCGGTGGTCGCCGCCATGCGCTCCTGGGACGGGAAGGGGCCGAGGACCTCCCGCAGGTCCTGCACGGCGCCACCCTCCTCGTCGACGGCGACCAGCGGCGGGATGGTCGAGGCGTCCTTCAGGGCCTGGATGCGCTGGATGGGCTGGTCCGCGGACAGGCTCTGGAGGAAGACCGTCCCGATGCCCAGATCGGCGACGCGCTGGGCCTCGAGGTCGGGGGCCTGGCCGTTGACGGCCACGGCGAGGAGTTGGCCGAACTGCTGGCGGGGCGGCAGCTCGCGGGCGCAAACGACGCGGGGATCGGTGGCGCCGCCTTCGATGGGCGGTGGAACCCGACCCGGAGCCGCCGTGGTCGTGGTCGCTACCGACGCGGTCTCGTCGCCGTCGTCGCCGGTCAGGCCGTCCCAGGCCGCCACCAGCCCGACGAACAGCAGGAGCGCGACGAGCACGCCGATCCGCCGAAGCCACCGCACGCCGCCCAGCCTGCCAGCAAACCGTTCTGGCTCCTGATTTCGGTGCCAGAGCACCAGGATCGGGAGCCAGAACGAGGAGGGGTCAGGGGGTGCGGTGCCAGAGTGGAGCCCGCACCTCGCCTTCGACGCCGGGGAAGGTGAGCGGGGCGAAGGCGACCGCCATCGGCTGGTCGATCGTCAGGCCGGGGTCGGCGGGGTCCACGTCGACCAGGCGGGTGGCCAGGCGGACGGCCGGGTCCTCGTCGACGGCGACCAGCGCGGTCACGAACGGCGGCTCGTACTGGGGGAGGAACTGCTGGTGGACGACCACCCAGGAGAACAGCGTCCCCCGCCCGGAGAGGTCGACCCAGGTCTGCTCCCCGCCGCCGCAGCGCTGGCAGGCGTCGGCCGGGTACCAGACGAGCCGCTCGCAGGCGTCGCAGCGGGGCAGCGAGAGTCGGTCCTCGGCCGCCGCCGCCCAGAACGGGGCGGTCGGTTCCCAGTCGACGTGTCGGGCAGCGGGAAGCTCACGACGCCGCCCGCAGGACGAGGGTGGCGGCCTCGGGGCCGGTGTAGCCGCCGTAGATGCCGATCTCGGCGCCGGCCACCTGGTTGGCGGCCTCGCCCCGGAGCTGGCGCACGACCTCGACGACGTGGGCGATGCCGAGGACGTAGGCGTGGGAGAGCATCCCGCCGTGCGGGTTGTACGGCAGCGACGCCGCCGTCGACCCGCAGCTCGCCGGCCTCGGCGAAGGCGCCGCCCTCGCCCTTCGGGCAGAAGCCGAGGTCCTCGATCTGCATGAGGCGAGACGATCGTGAACGGGTCGTAGGCGGTGGCCACGTCGACGTCGGCGGGGTCGATGCCCGCCATGGCGAAGGCGGCCGGCCCGGCGAAGACCTGGGGCGTGCTGGTGAAGTCGCCCTGCTGGGCCCAGTGGGTGCCGGTGTGCGAGCGACCGAGACCGACCCCGGCCACCTCGACCGACGGGCCGGTCCAGGTCGCGGGCCCGTTCCGGGGTGGTCATCACGTAGGCGGCGCCGCCGTCGGAGATCAGGCAGCAGTCCTCCTTGCGGAAGGGCTCGGCCAGGTACGGCGACGCCAGGTAGTCGTCGAGCGACAGCGGCCGGCCGTGCATGACCGCCGCGGGCGTGGCGTTGGCGTGCTCCCGGCAGGCGACGGCGATGGCCCCGAGCTGCGCCTCGGTGGTCCCGTACTGGTGCATGTGCCGGCGGGCGATGGTGGCGAAGTACACGGGTTGGGGGAACCAGCCGAACGGCACCTCGAGGTTCCCCTTGAACCGCTCCTCGGCGTGCATCTGGCCGGGGCCGCCGGTCATCGAGCCCCGCTGGGTGGCCCAGGCCACGGCGAACGAGTTGACGATGACGCCGGCCTCGCCCCGGGCCAGCGCCTCGGCGGCGGGCACCGGCGCGGTGGCCGCCCAGCGCATGCCGCCGCCGGCGGTCGACTCCCAGAGGTCGTGGCTGGTGCCGAAGTGCTCGTGGAAGGCGGCGGCGTCGAGCTGGTCGGGCATGGCCGGGCTGATCATCACGCCGTCGACGTCCTCGGGGCGGAGACCGGCGTCGTCGAGCGCCCGCTCGACGGCGGTCGCCGCGATCTCGGTCGGGGTGCGCCCCGAGGCCCGGGTGTGCTCGGACTCGCCGACGCCGACGATGGCGACCTTGCCGCCGACGTCGTCCAGTGGGACGTTCGTCCCCCAGTCGTCGTTCATGTGTTGAGGGGCCGTTCGCCGATCACCGCGGCGTTGCGTAGCCGCTCGAGCTCCTCGGGAGCCAACCCCAGCTCGCCGCCGAGCACCTCGTCGTTGTGCTCGCCGAGCAGCGGGGCGGGCGCCCGGTGCCACGGGGCATCACCTCGGGAGGCGAAGCGGAAGGGGAGCGAGGGGACGTGGTGGATGCCCACGACCGCCCGCTCGATCGGCTCGAAGAACCCCCGGGCGACCAGCTGCGGGTTCCGGTCGAGCGGACCCGGGCGACACCACCTCGGCGCAGGGCACGCCGGCGTCGACGAGGTCCGCTTCGGCGTCGGCCAGCGACTGGCCCGCCACCCAGGCTCTCGACGGCTGGCTCGCCCGTCGCCGCCGACCACGGCTCGGCCAGCGCGCCGCCGCTGCTGGTCCGTCGGCGGCGGCGACCGCCAGCCAGCGCTCGGGCTCGGCGCAGGCGAAGACGCCCTGCGGGTCGGCCACGGGACCGCGGTTGCCGGCGCGGCCCTGCACGACGCCGTAGGCCTGCGCCTCGACGATCGGCCCGGCGGCGGTCGCCAGCGCCGGCTTCGACCATCGGCACCTCCAGCAGCAGGCCGGCGCCGGTCCGGTCCCGCTCCTCCAGGGCCACCAGCAAGGCGAAGCGCGGCGTGGGCCCCGGCCAGCGGGTCGCACGGGCCCCGGGGGACGATCGGGGGCAGGTCCTCCCAGCCGGTGATCCAGGCCAGGCCGGTCAGCTGCTCCATGGTCGGGGCGTAGCCGGTGCGGTCCCGCCACGGCCCGGTCAGGCCGAAGCCGGGCATCCGCACCATGACCACCCGGGGGTTGGCCGCGGCGACCACGGGCCAGTCGAGGCCGAACTGCTCCATGACCCGAGGCGAGAAGTTCTCGACCACGCGTCGGCGCCCGTCACCAGCTCCAGCAGCAGCCGGCGGCCGTCCTCGGAGCCGAGGTCGAGGGTGACATCCCGCTTGCCGGCGTTGGTCCCGCAGAACACCGGGCGCCCACTCCCACCAGTCGTCGGTCGTCGGGCGGCCGGGTGCTGGTGAAGCGCATGCCGTCGGGGCGCTGGACGGACTCGACCTTGACGACGTCGGCCCCGAGCGCGGCGAGGGTGACGGTGGCCGACGGCCCGGCCCAGAAGCAGGTGAGGTCGACGATGCGCACGCCCGCCAGCGGCAGGCCGTCGCCGCGCTCCCTGGGTTGCCGGGCGGTCCAGCTCGACGGTTCCGGTGTGCTCGCCGAGGCGGGGTGCGGCGGTCGAACGTCGTGCCGGCGTGATCGCCCAGGCGGTAGGGCACGCGGGGCTGGCGGCCGTGGGGCCCGTCGACGAAGACCTCGCGGGCGACGAACTGCTCGTGCGCCACGCACCGAGGCACCGTCGCCGATCGGCGCCACCGGCACCCGCAGCTCGGAGGCCCGGGCGATGATCTCGTCGGTCGGGTGCTGCGTCGTCCAGGCCTGGACGATCGCCTCGAACTCCTCGGCCCGCTTGGTGCGGACGTTGATGTCGACCAGGGCCTCGTCGGCCAGCAGGTCGGCCCGCTCGATGAGCACGAGGAAGTCCTTGAACTGCTGGTTGGCGATGGTGGCGAAGCCGACCCAGCCGTCGGCCGTCGGCTCGATCGACGGGTGGTCGATGTGGCGGAACGTCGGCTCGACCGGGCGCGACCACGCCGTAGAGCTCGGCGAAGAGCGGCCCGTAGGTGTTCATCCCCACGGTCATGCACTCGAGCATCGACACGTCGACGTGCTCGCCGCCGCCCGCCCGCCAGGCGGCCAGACCGGCGATGGCGGCGTTGACCCCGGCCTGGAACTCGCCGAAGCGCCCGCCCGACCGCCAGCGGCGGACGATCGCGGCGCCCCCGGGACCCCGTCGAGCCGCACGCCGCCTGCAGGGTGAACTCGGTGGCGGGGCGGTCGGCCCACGGCCCGGTCAGCCCGAACGGCGTGATCGAGACGACGACCAGGTGGGGGTGGGCCGCCCGCAGGCCGTCGACGTCGAGGTCCCCGTCGCCGATGACGAGGTCGGCGCCCGCGGCCAGCTCGTCGACCGCGCCGACCACCGACCGCTTCGACGTGTTCAGGAAGCAGAAGAGGGCCGAGTCCTCGCCCTCGGGCAGGTCGACGCCCGCCGCCGTCCAGCGCCGGAGCGGGTCACCGGCCGGGCCTTCGACCTTGACCACGTCGGCCCCGGCGTCGGCCAGGAGCTTGGTGGCGTAGGGCCCGGCGACCTCGGTGGAGGCGTCGAGCACCCGCAGTCCCCCCAGCACCCTCCCAGCATGACCGACCCCGCGAGGGGTAGGGCGCAGTCGGGGAGGATGGCAACAGAGGAGAGAGAACAATGCCCGAGCTCTGGACGTTCGAAGTGGTGGAACTGGCCGACCCGGCGGTCGACCTCACGGGTTACGACGTCGAAGCGACCGACGGTCACATCGGCAAGATCGACGAGGCCACCTACGACGCCGGGTCGGGGATGATCGTCGTCGACACCGGGTTCTGGATCTTCGGCAAGAAGCGCATGATCCCGGCGGGGGCGGTCACCGACATCGACCTGGACAACAACGCCGTGCGCCTGAACCTGACGAAGGACCAGGTGAAGGGCGCCCCGGACTACGACGCCGCTCTTCGCGACGAGGACGAGTACCGCACCCAGCACAGCGACTACTACGGGCGCCTCTGACGTTCACCCCGCGAGGGCGACTCGCACGCCCGAGCGGTAGCGGGTGAGGACCGAGGCCCAGGCGTCGTGTGCGTCGCGGGCCTCGTCCTCGTTCGCCACGAACTGGTGCACGTCGACCCGGCTCCCGGCGGTGGTGGGCAGGACCCGGAGGTACGCCGTGCGCAGGTCGGCAGGCACAGGGACGTCCTGCGCGTCGAAGTCCCAGCGCATCGCCAGCAACGTCGGCGGGGCGACGACGTCGTAGATGCCCCGGACCTTGATGCCCCGCTCCGTCTCGCAGGCGAAGTGTCCGTCCTCGATGGTGACGGGCACACCCAGCCAGCGGCTGTACACGTCGGGGTCGACGAAGGCCGAGAAGGCGGCGTCCGGCTCGACGTCCACCTCGACGCCGACGGCGACGACGTCGGACGCGGTGACCTCGACGTCGTCGGTGGCCGGCCGGTCCGGCGGCGCCCACCGGCCCGTGTGGGCCAACAGGGCCTCGAAGCCCCGGAAGGCGTCCTGTCGGGCGCGGTAGCGGCGGAAGTTGCCGTCGGCCCGCATGGTGACCAGGCCGCCGCCCCGGAGCACGGCGAGGTGCTGGGAGATCGTCGGCGCCGAGAGCGAGAACGCGGCGGCGATGTCGCCGGCCGCCAGCTCCCGGTCCCAGACCAGCCACAGGATCTCGCGGCGGATCGGGGAGGCGAGAGCGTCGAGCAGGCGCTGGGGCTCCTCGGCCATCCCGTCACCGTAGCCGATTTGACGGGCTAATTAGGTTCTGATCTAATTAGGTTCTCAACGAAACAGGAGGAACGACATGGCGAAGTTCGTGCTGGCGTACCGCGGTGGCGCCATGGCCGAGACCGAGGCCGAGCAAGAGGCCGCGATGCAGGCCTGGGGTGGCTGGTTCGGCTCGCTGGGCGAGGCGGTGGTGGACGGCGGCAACCCGTTCGGCGCATCGGCGGCGGTCGGCGGCGGCGAGGCCGCTTCGGGGCTCACCGGCTACTCGATCCTCGAGGCGGACAGCCTCGACGCCGCCACCGAGCTGGCCGCCGGTTGCCCGGTGCTCAGCAGCGGCGGCAGCGTCGACGTCTACGAAGCGATCCCGATGTAGCCAGGCCCCGAGCGGCCGTCCTCTCACCAGGAGGGGACGGCCATCCCGGGCAGGCCGCGGTCGTGGTCGGCGAAGAGCTCTTCCTTCTTGGCGGCGAGCTCTTCGGGCGTCCACGGCCCGTCCTTGTGCAGGTGGCCGGCGATCGACCACCCCTGCATGACCCACACGTCGCCGCCGATCACGACGAACACCTGGCCGTTCACGTCACCGGCGTCGTCGGAGGCCAGCCAGGCCACCAGCGGCGAGATGTTCTCGGGCAGGAACCGGTCGAAGGCGTCCTCGTCCTCGGGGGCGTTGAAGAAGTCCATCGAGTCGGTCATGGCCGTCCGGGCCCGGGGGGCGATGGCGTTGCCCGTGACGCCGTAGCTGGCCAGCTCCCGGCCGAAGACGATCGCCAGGGCGGCGATGCCCGCCTTGGCCGCCGCGTAGTTGGCCTGTCCGGCGTTGCCGAACAGCCCGGCCTCGCTCGACGTGTTGATGATGCGCCGGGGAGCGTCGTTGCCCGCCTTCGACTGCGAGCGCCAGTAGGCGCCGGCGTGGCGGGACGGGCAGAAGTGCCCCTTGAGGTGGACGTTGACGACGGCGTCCCACTCGTCCTCCTCCATGTTGAAGGACATCTTGTCCCGGAGGATCCCGGCGTTGTTGACCAGGATGTGGAGGTCGCCGAAGGTGTCGACGGCCTGGTCGATCAGCGCCTTCGAGGCGTTCCAGTCCGACACGCTCTCCCGGTGAGTGACGGCCTCGCCCCCGGCGGCCCGGACCTCCTCGGCCACCTGCTCGACCCCGTCGCCCAGGTCGTTCAGCACCAGACGGGCGCCCTCGCCGGCCAGCACCTTCGCGTGCGCGGCCCCGAGGCCCTGTGCGGCGCCGGTGATGACGGCGACCTTCCCGTCGAGCGTTCCCATATCGGTTCTCCTGTGTGCGTCGAGCGGCCCGCGAGACTAGGCGGGCCGGGGCTCAGCTCAGGAAACCCGGCTCGATGCCGGCGACCGCCGCGATCGCCAGTCCGACGATGAGGAAGAGGCCGGCGCGGCGGGTGTGGAGGAAGGCGATGGCCGCGTACCAGAGCGGCCAGATCGGGAAGTTCTTCGGCGGCTCGGCGGGCTTGGGCTGGGACATGGGCCCCCACGCCTTGAGCAGGGTCGGCAGGCCGGCGGCCACGACCAGGGTGGGCCACGGCAGCGCGCCGATGGCGACGTCGATGGCGACGGTCACGTAGAAGCCGACCATCATCGCCTTCGTCACCTGGCGGGCCCGGACGTCGCCGAGGATCACGGGCAGGGTGCGGATGCCCTCCCGCTCGTCCCACGGCGCCTTGTCCACGTGCTTGCCCATGAGCACGGCCGTGCACAGCAGGCCGTAGGGGACCGAGGCGGCGTAGACCTCCCACGGGATCGAGCCGACCGCCGAGTAGTAGACGCCGCCGACCATCAACGGGCCCCACACCACGAACACGTCGGGCTCGCCGAGGCCGCGCTTCTTCAGCCGCAACGGTGGGGCGGTGTAGGCGGCCGACAGCAGGAACCCGGCCAGAGCGAAGACCAGGACGGGCCAGCCCCGGGCGATGAAAAGCACCACGCCGATGGCGGCGTCGACCAGGTTCACCACCAGGGCGGCCGTGGCCAGCCCCCGCTTGGTGATGTAGCCCTCGAGCACGGGGTGCGGCGAGTACATGGCCCGCGGGTAGTCGGCCTTGTCCAGCCCCGTCGTGCTGTCGAACAGGTCGTTCATCAGGTTGTTGGCCGTGTGGGCCAGCAGGATCCCGATGAAGGCGAGGGCGAACCATCCGGCGTGGAAGTCGTCGGCGTGGACGGCCAGCAGCCCGGCGACCAGCCCCGCCGTCAGGGTCATGGGCAGGACGGCGGCCCGGGTCAGGAACAGCCACCGGCTGACGACGTCCATCTCGCCCGAAGCAGGCGGGTTGGTGGTGGTCAGGACCTCCTTCCAGCGGGACAGGAGGCCCTGGTGGGCGGGTGCGGTCGTCGTCACGCCGCGGACCCTACTTGTCGGCCGTGATGGGCTCCGTCGTCGGCTCGAGCCCGGCCTTGGCCTTGGTCGTGGTCTTGGCCGGAACCTCCTTCGTCTCGTCGGGCTGGTCGTCGACGCCGACGTGGAACGGCACGGAGGTCACGACCGTCCGCGGGCGGAAGAGGAGCCGGGCCTTCAGGGCCAGCGCGTTCTGGTTGTGGAAGACCTGCTCCCACCAGTGCGTGACGACGAACTCGGGCACGATCACCGTCGTGACGTGGTCCTGGCCGTTGCGAGCGTCGAGCTCGTCGAGGAAGGCGAGCACCGGGGGTACCAGGTCGCGGTAGGGGGCTTCGACGACCTCGAGCGGCAGGTCCAACTGGTACTGGCGCCACTGCTCGCGCAGGGCGGCTTCGGCCTTCGCGTCCAGCGCGATGGACACCGCGATCAGGTGCTCCGGGTGGAGGCGCTTGGCGTAGTCGATGGCCATGAGCGAGCCACGGTGCACCCCGGCCACCAGCACCACGGCGGTGTGGGTGCGGACCGGCGCCTTCCAGGCGGGCGTCGTCCCCAGCGCCTCGGCGACGCGCCGGTAGTGCCGGTTGACGGCCTTCAGCGCCAGCATGATGAGCGGGATCACGACGGCGGGGATCCAGGCCCCGATCGTGAACTTCGAGACCACCACCACCATCAGCACGATGAAGGTGGCCACGGCGCCGGTGGCGTTGATCAACAGGCCCCAGCGCCAGCCGGGCTCCCGCAGCCGCCAGTGGTGGACGACCATGCCGGACTGGCTGAGCGTGAAGGCGGTGAACACGCCGACGGCGTAGAGGGGGATGAGGGCGGTGGTGTCGCCGCCGAACGCGACGATCAGTAGGAGCGAGCCACCCGCCAGCACCAGGATCCCGTTGGAGAACACGAGCCGGTCGCCGCGGGTGGCGAGCTGGCGGGGGAGGAAGCGGTCGCCGGCCATCAGCGACGACAGGCGGGGGAAGTCGGCGTAGGCGGTGTTGGCGGCCAGGATCAGGATCGCCGCCGTGAAGGCCTGCAGGGCGAAGTAGAGGGCGCTGTTGCCGCCGAAGACCGCCCGACCCATCGTCGAGAGCACTGTCTGGTCCTCCGACAGTGTGGGTTGCAGGCGGTGGGCCAGGATCGAGATGCCCAGGAAGGACGTGCCGAGGATCGCACCCATCCACATGAGCGTCCGACCGGCGTTGCGGGACTCTGGCGCTTTGAACGCGCTGACCCCGTTCGAGATCGCCTCGACCCCGCTCAGGGCGACTGCACCCGACGAGAAGGCGCGGAGCAGGGCGAACAGGGTCACGCCGCTGATGAGCGCTCCGTTCTGGGTGAACTGGTCGAGCTGCTCCTGGTCGACCGGCAACGGATCGAGATCACCCGTGTAGGAGCGGAACAGGCCCCAGCCGATCAGGCCGGCCAGCGTGAAGATGTATCCGTAGGTGGGGAAGGCGAAGAGGCGCCCGGACTCCTTCACGCCGCGCAGGTTCCCGAGCGTGATGACCACGATGAGGATCGTGCAGATCAGCACCTCCTGGCCCCGCAGGTCGGGAACGGCAGAGGTGATGGCGGCCACGCCCGCCGAGATCGAGACCGCCACCGTCAGCGTGTAGTCGACCAACAGTGAGGCGCCGGCCACGAGCGATGCGTTGACGCCGAGGTTCTCCCTGGACACCACGTAGGACCCGCCACCGCCCGGGTAGGCGTGGATCGTCTGGTGGTAGCTGGTGACGACGATCACCAGGAGGACGACGACCACCAGCGAGAGCGGGACCAGGTAGTCGAGGGCGGCCATGGCGGCGATCGGGACGAGGACGTGGAGGATCTCCTCGGTGGCGTAGGCCGTCGACGAGATGGCGTCGGAGGCGAAGACGGCCAACGCGGTGGGCTTGCCGAGGCGCTGATGGGCCTCGAGGTCGCTCTCCAGCGGCTTGCCGACGATGACCCGCTTCACCGTCGAATACCTGCTCACACAAGTGAAGGTAGAGCGGTCGCGAGCGGCCTTCGACCGGGCGTCAAGAACGCGTTAAGGACGGGTTTTCGCCCTACTGCCCGTGCGTCTCCGCGTACATCTGGCGGGCCTCGTCGATGGCCTCGACGGCGGCGTCCCGGTTGTCCCAGCCCCGGACATCGGACTCCTTGTGGGGCTCGAGGGCCTTGTAGACCTCGAAGAAGTGGTGGATCTCCTGCAGGAGGTGGTCCGGCACGTCGGGCAGGTCGGTCAGGTGCTCCCAACGGGGGTCGCCGGAGGGTACGCACAGCACCTTGGCGTCGGGCCCCGCCTCGTCCTTCATCCAGAACACCCCGATCGGCCGCGCTCGGATGTGACAGCCCGGGAACGTCGGCTCGTCGAGCAGCACCAGGACGTCCAGGGGGTCCCCGTCGCCGGCCAGCGTGTCGGGGACGAACCCGTAGTCGGCCGGGTACTGGGTGGCGGTGAAGAGGTTCCGGTCCAACCAGATGGCGCCCGAGTCGTGGTCGAGCTCGTACTTGTTGCGCGATCCCTTCGGGATCTCGACCACGACCTCGATCTCCATCGGCACGACGCTACGCCGTGGCGGTGCGGGCTGGTCAGGTCGGGAAGGGACCCCGCACCTCGTAGGTGATGCCCCGGTTGTTGGCCCCGCCCCGCTGGGAGCTGAAGTAGAGGCGGCTGCCGTCGGGGGTGAAGGCGATGCCGGTGATCTCGGACCCGGCCTGGTTGAGCACCCGCAGGAACGGGGCGACCCGGCGCCCGGCGGCGGAGATGATCACCAGCTCCATGTTCCCGCCGTCCTCGGCCACGTACAGGTTGGCGTCCTTGTCCATGGTGAGGTTGTCGACGCCGCTGAGGATCGGCGAGGCGTAGTCGTCGGCGTCCCACATCACGCTGAGCGTCTGGGCCGCGAGGTCGAGGTCGTAGACCCGGTCCTCGACCTTGGCCGTGAAGAAGATGTGACCCTCGTGGTACCAGACGCCCTCGTTGCCGTCGAAGGCCGTGCCTCGGGGGCCGCCGTTCTGGCGCCGGGTGGTGGACGCCAGGTTGGGGTTGACGGCGACCCAGGTGACGGCGCCGGTCTGGCGGTTCCAGCGCATCACCTCGAGCGTCCCGGTGCTCAGGTCGGGCAGAGGGTTGCTCGGGGTGAAGCGGTAGAACTCGTCGCCGGCGCCGACCAGGCTGTCCTCGGTCAGGTACAGCTTCCCGTCGTCGGGGTCGACGGCGACCATCTCGTGGGAGAACTTGCCGAGGGCGGGACGGCGCACGCCCTGGCTCGGTCCGCCCGGGGTGCACTCCCACACGCGGCCGTTCGGATGCTCCTCGCACGACAGCCAGGTGCCCCACGGCGTGGCGCCGCCCGAGCAGTTGGCGGTGGTGTTGGTCAGCACCCGGTTGCCCCTCAGGACCCGCCCCGTCGAGCTGAAGTGCAGGGCGCTGACGCCGCCGTTGCCGGTGCTGAAGTCCTCGCTGTTCGACAGGTAGATCCAGCCCCCCGCCGGGCCGGGGAAGACCGCACCGCCGTCGGGGAACTTGTGCCACTTGTACCGGTTGGCGCCCAGCGGGCTGCCGGCGCGCGCCACGATCCGGCTGGTGAAGCCGTTGGGCAGGCGGATGCCGTTGGCGTCGGCCGGCCGGAGCGGGCCGAAGGGGCTGGGGCCCGGGATGGCCGCGCCGCCGGCGAGGGCCGGCACGCCGTCGACGGCGACCCCGACACCGGCGGCGCCGACGAGGGCGAGGAAGTGACGTCGATCCATGCCGCCATCCCACCACACTTCGACGCCGGCCCGTCACCGGGCGTTCACCCCATGTTCGGAAACGGGCCCGTGACCTCGTAGGTGATCCCGGTGCCACCCGGGCCGCCGCGCTGGGAGCTGAAGTACAGGCGACGGCCGCCGGGCGTGAAGGCGGGGCCGGTGATCTCGGAGCCGGGCTGGCCGACCACCCGCAGGAACGGGGCGACGCGGCGGCCGGTGCGGGTGATGATCACCAGCTCCATGTTCCCGCCGTCCTCGGCGACGTACAGGTTGTGGGCCTTGTCCATGACGAGGTTGTCGACCCCGGTGAGGATCGGCGAGTCGTAGCGGCCGGCGTCCCACAGGACGGTCAGGCGCTGCTGGGCCAGGTCCAGGTCGTAGACCCGGTTCGTGGTCTTGACCGTGAAGTACACGTGCCGGTCGTGGTACCAGACCCCCTCGTTGCCCTCGAAGGCGGTGCCGTGGGGGCCCCCGGTCGAGCGGCGCACGCTCGACGGGATGGCGCCGTTGACCGGGATCCAGGTCACGGCCCGGGTCTGGCGGTTCCACTGCAGGACCTCGAGGGTGCCGGCGCTGAGGTCGGGCAGGGGGTTGGTCGGGGTGAAGCGGTAGAACTCGTCGCCGGGGTTGGTGCCGTCGTCCTCGGTGAGGTAGAGCCGACCTTCGAGCGGGTCCACGGCGACCATCTCGTGGGCGAAGATCCCGAGGGCGGGCCGGGCGGCGCCGTCGCTGGGACCGTCCACCGTGCACTCGTGGACCATGCCCAGCGGGTGCTCCTCGCCGGACAACCACGTGCGCCACGGTGTCCCCCCGCCGGAGCAGTTGGCGGTGGTCCCGGTCAGGACGCTGTTCGCTGCGGTGATGCGTCCCTGCGCGTCGAAGTGCAGCTGACCGGCGCCACCGGCGCCGGGGGCGGGCACCTCGCTGTTGCAGACGTAGGTCCATCCGCCGCCGGGCTTGCGGAACGTGGCCGCGCCGTCGGGGAACTGGTGCCACGTGTAGCCGGTCGAGCCGACGGCCCGGCCGCTGATGGCGACGACCCGGCTGCGGAACCCGGCGGGGAGGCGGATGCCGTTGGCGTCGGGGGCCCGGAGGGGGCCGAACGGGCTGGGGCCCGGCCGGGCCTGGGTGGCCCCGGCCGGGCCGCCGAGGGCGAGGCCGGCGGCGGCCGCGGCGAAGCTCGCCATGAAGGTGCGGCGAGGGATCGCGCTCACGAGGTACAGGCCTCCAGGGTTCGCGGGGGCATGGCCCCGCCGACGGCGTTCACGGCGTTGGTGCCGGCGCGGACCTCGAAGGCCCGGCCGAAGCTCACCGTCGCCGCGGGGTCGGTGCGGTCCGACACGTACCACCAGTCCATCTGCACGCGGTCCGGCGTGACGTCGACCACCGAGTACCCGTGGGAGTCGAACTCGAGGTACTTCACGTGCCGGTTGACGGTGGTGATCGCGGTCTCGACGAGGAGCGACGACGTCCGGGGTGGGCTACCGGTGATGTCGTCCAGGTTGTCCGAGGTGATCGAGGTCCCCACCAGCTCGACCGCCACCGACTCGCCGCCGGGGCCGGGGTAGAGGCCGGGGTCCCGAGGCAGGTCGCACGCCCACGACGAGTGGATGTCGCCGGTCAGGAACACCACGTTGTCCCGGCCCGTCTCGTCGATGTGGCCGAGCAGCTCGGTCCGGTCGGCGGCGTAGCCGTCCCACTGGTCGACGTTGTACGGCGCGCCGGACTGCGGCGTGATCGGGCTGCCGGTGAGCTCGGCGAGGGCCTCGGCCGTGCCCTCGGGCAGACCGGGCGTCGGCGGGAAGACCACGGGGGCGATCATGACTGGGTTGCCGACGAAGCGCCACACGGTGTCCGGGCGGGCGTCGAGGCCGTGCTTCAGCCAGGCCATCTGCGCGTCGCCGGTGATCGTGCGGCTGGGGTCGCCGATGGCGGGGTCGACCGGCGAGGTGGGCTGCGCGTCGCGGTATCGCCGCAGGTCCAGGAGGTGGAGGTCGGCCAGGTCGCCGAAGCCCGTGTTCCGGTAGAGGCGGCCGGGCGCGGGCTGGCGGATCGGCTGCCACTCCAGCAGGGCCCGGTAGGCGCGGGCCCGCCGGCGGACGTAGTCGCCCTCGGTCTCGGGCTGGTGGTTCTCGGCCCCCGTGCGGTGGCTGTCGTTCGTCACCTCGTGGTCGTCGAGCGTGATCAGGAACGGGTGGGCCCGGTGCAGGGCGGCCAGGTCCGGATCCGTCTTGTACTGGGCGTGCCGCCGCCGGTAGTCGGCCAGGCTGACCATCTCGTGGGCGGGGTCGTGGAGCCGGCCGATCTCGGCCCCCGGCCCGTACGAGCCCTGGCCGTACTCGTAGAGGTAGTCACCGAGGTGGAGCACCAGGTCGAGGTCGTCGCGCTGGGCGAGGTGGTGGTAGCCGCGGAAGAAGCCGCCCTCGTAGTTGGCGCAGGAGACCACGCCGAAGCGCAGCGACGCCACGTCCGTGCAACCCGCCGAGGTCGTGCGGGTGCGGCCGACGGGCGAGGTCTCACCCCGGCAGCGGAACCGGTACCAGTAGGTGGTGCCCGGCTGGAGTCCGCCTGCGTCGACCTTGACCGTGTGGTCCCGACCCGCTCCGGTGACGACCCGGCCGCGGCGGACGACGTCGGTGAAGCCTGGGTCCCGGGCGACCTGCCAGGCCACGCCCGTGTCCGGCCCGAGCCCCGAGCCGGGGGTGGCGACTGCCGTCGGCGTCACCCGGGTCCACAGCACCACGCGGTCGCCGCGCGGGTCGCCCGAGGCCACGCCGTGCCGGAACACGCCGGCGGGCAGGGCGGCCGAGGCGGAGCGGGTCAGGGAAGGGCCCAGGAGGGCGGCCGTCCCGATCGCTCCGGCCCCCGTGAGGAAGGCCCGTCGATCCACTGCCTGTTCCCACCCGTGAGCGGCCCGATCGTGACGCCGGGTGACGAATGTTCACCCGGCGTTCGCGGGGGCGGTCAGCCCTTCCAGTTGGTGGTGTCCACGCCGTAGTGGTCGAACATCTGGATGACGATCTCCGGCATCATCGACTGCGGCGGCCAGTGGTAGTCGTGGGCCCGCTGGGTGGCGGTGTAGGTCACGAACTTCTTGACCTGGTCGAGGTCCAGCAGCACGCCCCGCCGACAGACCTGGCGCTCGTAGCGCTCGGCGTGGTCGGCGCCGAGGACGAAGTTCATCGAGTCGCACATCGTGACCATGCTCATGGTGTTCCAGTCGTGGGGGCTCATCGAGATGTGCATGTGGATGTCGTCGTGGCTGGTCGAGGTCACCTCGAAGTCCGTTGACGTGATGGTGATGGGCTCCATGCAGCACGCGCACCAGCTCTCCAGGCGCAGCGCCTTGCCCTCGAAGGCCGGCATGTTGGACATGGCGATGGCCTCGCTGGCGCAGCCCGCGTAGCAGTGGAAGGCGTCGTCGATGAAGACCGACACCTGGCTGGGATAGGCGCTGAACGGCGGCGCCTTGAGCAGGTTGGCGTTCTGCGTCTCGAGGTCGACGGTGAAGATGATCCCGAGGTCCATGGCCTTGTAGGCGTCGATGATCTGGCGGCGGTCGAGGTCGAGCGCCTCGTGCACGTCCCGCAGGCTCGGCGGCCGCCCCTCGTCGCTCCAGAACTGGAACACGAACTCGCGGACCCGCTTGGCGTCCTCGGTGAACTCGTAGGTGGGCACGTTCTGGGCCATCAGGGCTCCTCTGGTCTTCTCAACGGGCGAGCAGGTTCAGGCGGGCGGCCAGCGGGAACTGGCCGCACACCGAGGGCAGGTCGGGTGGGCCGTCCATCTTCACGACGGCGGTCCCCAGCGCCCCCGCCAGGCGGCTGAGCGACGCCGACGAGCTCTCGACGTCGCGGTTGGGGTCGAGCACCAGGAGGGTGTCGTCGGGCCCGAGGTCGGTGACCAGCCCGCCGAGCAGGTCGGTGGCGTCCACGCCCTCGGCGGGCACCCCGCCGGCTCGGAAGGCGACGGCGGCGTGGCGGGCGGTGACCGCGGCGGGGCCGCTGCCGGCCACCAGCAGGGCGCGCTCGGGGAGGGGGAGGTCGGGCAGCTGCGGGTCGACGGCGACGGCGGCGACGGCGCCCGGGATGCGGTCGAGGTCCTCGGCGGTGGCGCCGATGGCCCCACCGGCGATGGCGATGCGGGCCAGGCGCATGGCCGCCGTGAGGTGGCGCGTGGTGCTGTCGGTGAAGGCGGCGTCCTGTTCGGGCAGCTCGACCACGAGGGCGCCCGCCCCGGTGGCGACGCGCCGGCCGAGCTGCAGGAAGTCGTCCTCCGGCGGGCCGACCAGGACCACCGTGTCGGCGGGGCCGACCAGTCCGGACAGCTGGGCGTGGCCGTCGGAGGCGATGGCCCGGCACGATCGCCCCGAGCCGACGAAGAGGTGGGTCACCAGCTCGGCGGCGTCGTGGTGGCTGCCGGTGCCCAGCAGCCACAGGTGGGCGGGGAGGCCGACGCCGGGCAGCGGCGCCTCGAGGGCGTCGGTCAGCGAAGCGGCCAGCTCGAAGCAGTCGACGGGCACCTCAGCCCTCCTCGAACCGTGCTCGGAGGTCGTCGGCCGCCTCGTCGTCCAGCAGTCGGTACGGACCGCTGCGCTCGGGCCGCCACCAGACGGGGTCGGCGACGTCCCAGCCCTCGGCCCGCAGCTCGCGCTTGAGGACCTTGTTGGTCGGGGTGGCCGGCAGGGCGTCGACCAGCCGGACGTAGCGGGGCGCCCACTTGGTCCCGAGGTCGGCCTGCTCGTCGAGGAACGCGTCCAGGCCGGCCGGGTCGAACCCGGCGCCAATGGACACCACGGCTGCCATCACCTGGTCGCCGACGACCTCGTCGGGCACCGCGTAGACGGCCACCTCGCCCACGCTCGGGGTGGCGGGCCAGGATGCGCTCGACGGGGGCGGCGGCGAAGTTCTCGCCGTCGACCCGCAGCCACTCGAAGCCACGGCCGGCGAAGTAGACGAACCCGGCCTCGTCGATGTAGGCGAGGTCGCCGGTCCAGTACACGCCGTCCCGGACCCGCTCCCGGTTGGCCTCGTCGTTGGCGTAGTAGCCCTCGAAGCTCGCCAGGCCGGTGGGGCTGACCATCTCGCCGATGGCCTCGTCGGGGTTGACCAGCACGCCGTCGTCGTCGAAGCGTGCGGGTGGGCAGCGCTGACCGGTCTCCGGGTCCCGGACCTCGATGCCGTCGCCGGCCCGGCCCAGCGACCCCGGCGGCTGCTCGGGGTCGCGCACGACGGTCGCCCCGCCCTCGGTCGAGCCGTAGTTGTCGACCACGATCACAGCCGAACCGCTCGCCGAACCGCTGCGATGTCGCGCTCGGCCGCCTCGTTGCCGAAGACGAACTTCAGCGGGTTGTCGGCGTCGTCGGGCTGCTCGGGGGTGGCCAGCACGTAGGCCAGCGGCTTGCCGACGTAGTTGAAGTAGGTGCAGTTGAAGTCCCGGACGTCCTCGATGATGCCCGAGGCCGAGAAGCGGCGGCGCAGGGCCATGGTCATCCCGCCCACGACGGCGGGCGACCAGCCGGCGAACAGGGCGTTGGAGTGGAACAGCGGCATGGCCAGGTAGGCGCAGTCGTTCGGGCCGAGCTGGAAGCCGGCGGTCAGCCCGATGCCCGCCCGGGCCAGCCGGCCCTGCGAGCAGATGCACGCCTTCGGCGCGCCGGTCGTGCCCGAGGTGAACAGGAGCAGGAACTGGGTGGCGTCGTCGACGTCGGGAGCGACCGACGGAGCGCCCCGGTGGTCGGTCGACCAGCCCGGCGTAGTCGTCGGACTCGACGTCGAGCATCCGGTCGTCGTCCAGGCCGAGGTCGAGGCCGTCCAGCAGGGGCCGGTGGACGGGCTCGGTGACGATCAGCTGGCAGTCGGTGTGGCGGATGTCGCGGGCCAGCTCCTCGCCCCGGCGGGTGGGGTTGATGCCGACCAGGGTCGCCCCCGCCAGTGCGGCTCCGCCCAGCCACATGGGGAACTCGGGGACGTTGTCGAGCAGGACGCCGACGTGGAAGGGGCCGTCGAGCCGGTGGTCCTCCAGCAGGGCGGCCCGGGCCCGACACTCGACCACGTACTCGGCCCAGCTCCAGGTCTGGACGGGCTCGCCCCGCGCCTCGCGGAACCGGATTGCGGGATGGGTCTCGTCCGCCCGGGCCCCGAGCAGATCTGCGAAATCTGCCATCCGGTCAGTGGGCGAGCGGCAGGCCGGGGCGGGGCCAGGTGGTCTCGCCCAACCAGCCACCGCCGGACAGCGTGATGAAGGCCGTCCGCTGGTCGTCGCCGGTGAAGCAGATGTTGGTCACCAGCGGGTCGGGCATGACCAGGAACTCGTGGTCGCCAGTGGCCGGGTCGACGACGCAGAGGCCGTGGGTGATGGCGGCGACGACCACGTGACCGTCGGCCTCGACCGCCAGCGAGTCGAACCCCGCCGGGGTCGCCACGACGCAGCGCCGAGGCTCGGACACCTGGCCCGGCCCGGTCACCTCCCACGCCAGCAGGCGGCCGGTGTAGGACTCGGCGACGTAGACGGTGCCCCCGTCGGGGGACAGGCCGACCCCGTTGGCGCCCATGAGGCCGGGGACCGATTGGCTGATCGACGAGCCGTCGGCCGTGGCGTAGTAGAGACCGCCGCGGTCGAGGTCGTGGACCCGCATCTTGCCGAGGTCGGTGAACCAGAACCCGCCGTCGGCGTCGAACACGATGTCGTTGGGGCTGCGCAGCCGCCGGCCGTCGAGCTCCCGGTAGAGCGTCGTGACCTCGCCCGTGTCGAGGTCCACCCGGTCCACCCAGCCGCCCTCGAAGCCCTCCGGCTCGTTGGCGCCGGTGGCCAGGTCGAGGGGGATCCTCATCCCGCCGAGGTCGGTCCACAGGAACCCGCCGTTGTTGACGACGTAGAGGGCACCGTCAGGACCGAGGGCGGCGCCGTTGGGGCCGCCGCCGACGTCGGCCACGGTGTCCTTTGACCCGTCGGGCTGCACCCGGGTGATCAGGCCGGCCTCGATCTCGCAGACGACGATCGACCCGTCGGGCAGCGCCACCGGCCCCTCGGGGAACCGGAGGCCGTCGGTGACGCGTCGGATGTCCATCCCCCCATCCTTCCTCAGGCGGGCTGAGCGACCTGCGCCTCGCGCTGTGCGGTCGTGCGGTGGACGGGCGCCTTGTCGAAGGCGGGGACGAGGTGTGTGCCGAAGGTCTCGACCGCTTCGATGGCGGCGTCGATGGGCATCGTGGTCGACAGCATCCCGAAGACGAGCTGGTCGGCCCCGGTCGCCTCGTAGTTGGCGACACAGCGCTCGACCTCCTCGGGCGAGCCGACGGCCATCAGTCCCCGTTCCACCGAAGCCTCGATCTCCTCCAGGCTCGGCTCGGGGAGGATGGTCGGCCAGGCGGGGATGCCTTCGGGGCGGGGGAAGGTGTCGAGGTACCGGAACAGCTGCGACGTGTGGTAGCGGCTGGTCATCTCGGTGGCGATCTGCTTCGCCCGCTGCCCGTCCTCGAGGCAGAGCATCTGCGTGGTGACCATCACGTTGTCGTTGACGTAGCCGCCGACGGGCTCGGCGTCACCGATGTTGGTCTTGTAGAGCTCGATCAGCGGCTTCAGCGCCTCCGGGTTCGAGATCCCGAAGCAGAGGACACCGAGGCCCATCTTCGCCGCCGTCTCGAACGTGCCCGGGTTGCCGGCGGCCACCCAGAGGGGCGGGTGGGGTTTGGTGTACGGCTTGGGCAGCACGTTGCGGGAGGGCATCGAGAAGAACTCGCCGTCGTACGAGTAGTCGGTCTCGGTCCACATGCGGACGATCTGGGGGAGCGCCTCGGCCCACATGGCCTTGGTCTGGTCCGGGTCGGTGATCCCGAAGCCCGCCTGCTCGGTGGTCGACGAGCCGCGACCGGTGCCGAACTCGAACCGGCCCCCGGAGAGGTGGTCGATCATGGCCACGCGCTCGGCCACCCGGGCGGGGTGGTTGACCGGCGGCGTGATGTTGATGATGCCGCTGCCCAGGTGGATGTTCTCGGTGACACCGGCGAGGTAGGCGAGGAACGACTCGTTGGCCGAGAGGTGGCTGTACTCCTCGAGGAAGTGGTGCTCGGTGGCCCACGTGTACTTGAAGCCCGAGCGGTCGGCGGCCTTCGTCCACGCCACCTCGTCCAGGAGCCGGGTGTGCTCGACGAGGTCCGGATCGGGACCTGCCTCGACGGCCTGCTTGGGGCAGTAGAGGCTGTTGAAGATCCCGAACTCCATGGCGCGAAAGCTACCAGTAACTGAAACACGTTCTAGTTTGCTGGCGACTCCGGCGGGCGGGGTCAGGTGGGGCGCAGTCCCGGGGGCCAAGCGTTCCAGACGGGCTCCTCGCGGCGGGAGGTGATCCGCCAGCCGTCGGCGGTGCGGCGCAGCGAGTCGTGGTACCGGCCGCCCTCGGTGAGGACGGTGCCGTCGCCGCCCTTGAGCACGCACGGGTTGTAGAGGTAGGTGACGGCAGTGGCGGTGTCGCCGTCGATGGTGACCGTGCTGTTCGACATGTAGTGCATGTGGAACTCGAAGAAGCCCATGACCTCGGCCAGCCAGGCCTTGAACGCCGCTCGGTCGCCGCGGAAGCCGCCGACGACCTCGTAGTCGCAGTCGGCGTCGGGGGTGAACACGTCGTCGAGCAGGTCGTACTGCTGGGTGTCGATCGCCGTCGCGTAGCGGGTCATCAGGTCCTGGATCTCGATCCGGTCACGCACCCAGTCGCTCATGGCGCGCAGCGTAGGGTGCGCGCCCGTGGCACTGGATCCGGACTGTGACCTCTGCGAGGCGGCGAAGATCACCCACTGGTTCCACGAGGACGACCTGTGTTGGATCGCCGAGTGCGAGCTGTGCGCCACGCCGATGGTCGTGTGGAAGGACCACGGGGTGGACCCACCGGCCGACGTGAAGGGCCACCTGCACGACCAGCTCGGACGGGTGGCGCTGGCCACGATCGGCGAGTTCTACGTCGACGACAACATGCGCAACATCCCGGACCACTACCACGCGCATGCCCGGCCCAAGGGCGGCTTCTTCGGCCACCACCTGCGCCGGAACTGGATCGAGGCGGGATGAGCTGGGAGGTCGGCGACGTCCGCGTCACCAAGGTCCCGCAGATGACGTGGCACATCCCTCTGTGGGGGCTGGTGCCGGAGGCGACGGAGGCGGCGTGCGCGGAGGTGGCGCCGGGCTGGGTCGGCGACGGCGCCCGGGTCGAGGTCTCGCTCCACGGCCTGGTCGTGGAGTCCGGGGACCGGCGCATCCTGGTCGACACCTGTGCCGGACACGACGAGTCGGCGGACCGCATCCTCGGCCTCGTCCGCTCGGCGGGGACGATCGAGGACCACCAGCCCGACGTCCGCTCGGCCGTGGAGGCCGCCGGCTGGGCGGCCGAGGACATCGACACGGTGGTCTGCACCCACCTCCACTTCGACCACGTCGGCGGCAACGTGCTCGACGGCGGCGCACCGGCCTTCCCGTCGGCCCGCTACGTGATCGCCGGCGACGAGTGGGACTACTGGTCGACCAACCAGGCCGACGAGCAGTTCGCCTCGGTCGACAGCAGCGTCCGCCCGCTGGTCGGGGCCGGGCTGGTGGACCTGGTCGACCCCGACCACGTGCTGACCGACGAGGTGCGGCTGGTCCCCACGCCCGGCCACACGCCGGGCCACGTGTCCGTCGACATCACGTCGGGCGGCGAGGAGGCCGTCATCACCGGCGATCTGGTCCACCACCCGATCGAGCTGGTCTCGCCGCACTGGACCATGACCGCCGACGTCGACGGCGCCCGGTGCTCGGCCATTCGGCGCGCCCTCGTCGACCGGTACGGCAACGGCTTGTCGCTGATCTTGGGCACCCACTTCGGTGGGACGTCGGCCGGCCGGTTCGACGCCTCGGCCCGGACGTGGACACCGGCATGACCGTCGAATCCGTTCTGGGACCAGCCGACGGTCCTCCACCACCGGATCCAGTACCCAGAACGATCGGGGTGGGGAAGTGAGCGGCATCGGGCGGCCTCCGTTCGAGCCCGTCGACTTCGGCGCGTTCCACACCCACGAGGTCCCCGGCCTGCTGGCCGAGCACGCGGCCGTCGTGGCCCGCCGGCCGGATGACCTGGACCCGCTGACCCTGTCGGTGGGCGACGACGCCGTCACCTACCGGGTGGTGGACGGCGGCGTCGAGGTGGTCGAGGGGGTGCAGGCGCCCCGCACCCACGTGGCCCTGACCCAGGATTCCTTCAGCGACTTCGCCCACCAGCTGCGATCCACCTTCGGCCTCGGCTACGCCCAGCTCCTGGACTGCGTCGTCGGCCGACCCGACGGCCTCGGCCGCTGGGAGGCGACCCTGCGGGCGGTGTGGACGGGCCAGGACCCGGCCCTGCCCGAGGTCGAGCCGTGCGGCCCCGACGCCCCGCTCACCGAGCAGCTGGCCACCCACGGCTTCGCCGTCGTGCCCGAGGTCTTCACCCCGGACGAGATCGACACACTGCGGGCGGAGGTCGACCGCCTCATCGAGCTCGCCCACGCCGACGACCAGCGCTCGTGGTGGGCCCGCACCGCCGACGGCGAGGACGTGTGCTGCCGCCTGCTCTACACGGAGGAACGGTCCGACGTGATCCCCGAGGTGGTCATCGGCGACGATCGCCTGGCCGACCTCGTGGCCACGACCGGCGAGACCGTGCGCATCGCTCCCGACCGCTTCGACGGCCTGAACGTGGTCATGAAGCCCCCCGGCGTGGTCGAGGGCCTGGCCGACCTGCCCTGGCACCGGGACTGCGGCCTGGGCGGCCACTCGATGATGTGCCCCGAGTTCAACCTCGGCATCCAGCTCGACGCCGCCACCGCCGAGACCGGCCAACTGGAGTTCCTCCCCGGCTCTCACGCCTCGGCCTGGTGGCCCCGCGATCCCCACGCCGTCGACGGTCGCCCTGTCGTCGCCGTCGACACCCGACCCGGCGACGTCACCATCCACTACGGCCACGTCCTCCATCGCGCCGGCCCTCCCGCCGGCGTCGGCGGCCGCCGCTCGCTGTACGTGACCTTCGTGCAGGAGCACGCCTTCGACTACGTCGGCCCCCAGCAGGCCATCAACGACGTGCTGTTCGCCACCGCCGAGGGCGGAGTGCTCGACGACCGCGGGACGGCGAGCTGACCATCGGTTCTGGCGCCTGATTGCGGCGCCATGGCGCCCGAATCAGGCGCCAGAACGGGTGAGCTCGTCGAAGCGGCCGATGGCGGCGGCCTCGTCGTCGTCGGAGAACACCTCCGAGCGGGTGACGAGGCCGTCGTCGATCAGGATGATGGTGAAGCCCGCCTCCACAGATTCGATCCCCTCGGGTGAGGTGGCCCGGATCTCGTAGGAGGCGAGTGCGGCGCCGCTGGTCAACCGCTCGATCCGCTTGATGATCATGAGTCCGGAGCCGAAGGTGCTGGGCCGGATGCCGACGGCGGCGAGGAAGGTTTCGCGGTCTCGGTCGCCCCACCCGATCGGTCGGTGATCGACGACCACCAGGTGAGGCGCCAGGTACGCAGCCAGCGTCTCGACGTCGCCCTCCGCCATGCTCTTGTGCACCGCCCGCACGATTTCGAGATCGCCAGAGTGCGCAGCGCCCTCGCCTTCGATGAAGCGTTGCTCCAGTTCGTCGAGGGCCGCAGCCAGGTCGCCGACGTCGTAGTGGGTGACGTAGCGCTGCCGCCCGTCCTCGTCGAACTCGACGATGCTCACCATCTCCACGGCGATGTCTCCATCGACGCCTTGGTGGAACAGGGCCAGTCCGTCGCCTCGCTGGGCGATGACGTCGAAGATCTGGAACACCTCCGCACCGAGAACGTCCCCGGTGTTGCTGAGGCTCTCGACCACGGCGTCGCGCCCGTCGTTCGTGTCACCGAGGCCTGATCGCCGGTCGACGTACTGGCAGTCGTCGGCGATGAGGTCCCGCAGCGACTCCGCTCCCTTGTTCATCCACTGCGAGACGAACGCCCTGCCGCGCCGCGCCGCGTGGTTCTCCGCCGGGTCTGACCGAAGGGCGGAGTCCCTCGTCAGCTCGTCGAAGCGGCCGATGGCGGTGGCCTCGTCGTCGTCGGAGAACATGTCGAGCCGGGTGATCACCCCGTCGCGGAGGGTCGTCAGGCACCAGCCGGACTCGAGGGTCTCGATCCCGCTCGCGGACTGCGCCCGGATCTCGTAGGAGGCGACCGCGCCCTGGGGCCCGAGACGGGCGAACCGGCGCATGACCACGGTCCCTGGACCGACGGTGTCCAATCGGGTCGCGATCCCGGCGAGGAACATGGCCCGGTCCCGGAGACCCCAGCCCAGCGCGCGGTGGTCGAGGGACACGAAGTCCTCGGACAACTCCTGGTCCAGGGTCTCCGCATCTCCCGCGGCGAGCGCCTTGCTCAGCTTGCGGATGATGGCGAGCTCGAGCGTGTGCGGGGCACCCTCCCCTTCGATGAAGCGCTGCTCCAACTCGTCGAGCGCCGCGGCCAGGTCGTCGAGGTCGTAGTGGGCGATGTAGCTCCGGAGCCCCTCCGGGTCGAACTCGACGATGGTGACCATCTGGACCGCCACGTGTCCGTCGACACCTTGGCCGAAGAGCGCCAGGTTCTCACCCCGCTGGGCGACGACCTCGAAGATCTGGAGGACCTCATCGCCCAGGATCTCGCTGGTGAGGTGAAGGCTGTCGACGATGGCGTCGCGCCCTTCCATCGTGTCGGCCAGCCCGGCCCGCCGATCGATGGACCGACAGTCCTCGGCGATGAGCTCGCGCAGCGACTCCGCCCCCTCGTTCATCCACTGCGAGATGTACGCCCGGCCCAACCGCGCCGCTCGATTCTCCGACTGGCCCGACGACGGCAGCGTCTCATCCGCCAGCTCGTCGAAGCGGGCTCGGGCCGAGACGAGGTCGTCCTCGTCGAAGAGCTCGGTGGCGATCCATCGGCTGAGGGTCTCGTCCGCGGCGCTGAGGGAGATAAGCCTCCACTCGACTTCTGTCCCCGCGGCGTCAACGCCTCGGGACACCACCCCGTTCATCACGGCGCGGCCGCGGGCCTCGACGTACAGGCTGTAGGTCGTCAGGACGACCCCGATGGCGCGCTGGGTCTTGGCCCGCTCGAGCCAGTCATCACGTCCGATGACGCCCATGCCGAGGCTGCGGTGATCCACGAACTGGAGATCCGGGTCCATGAGGCCATCGACGGCGTCCCAGTCCAAGGTTTCCGCAGCGCGCTCCCACGCTCGCCGGATCGACATGAGCTCGGCGTGCTCGGCGCCCTCGCCGGCGACGTAGCGATCGTCCAGTTCCTCGACGGCCGCGGCCAGGTCGTCGACGTCGAACATCAGGGCGTGGCAGATGCGACCGGAATCGTCGATCTCGATGAGGCTGAGCATCTCGATCTCGATGTCGCCGACAACGGCTTGGCGGACGAGCACGAGGGTGTTGCCGCGCTGGGCCAGCACTTCTTCGAGGTGGAGGGTCGAGTTGCCGATGAGATCGGAAACCGCGTGCAGCGTGGCCGACATGGAGTCGATGCCGACGGCGTCGCTGCCCAGCCCCTTGCGCCGGTCCTCGAAGCGGATCGACGGGCTGTACAGGTCACGGACGGAGTCCGGCCCTTCCGCCATCCACCGGGTCAGGGAGACCCGACCCACCCGCAGTGCGAGGTTCTCGTCGCTGCCGTGGCCGCCGGTCAGGTGGCGTTGCTCGAGCTCGGCGTAGGCGCGGGCCAGGTCATCGGGATCGAGGTAGATCGCCCAGGTGCTCTGACCGTCCTCGCTCCACTCGGCGACGGCGAGCAGCTCGACCTGGATGTCGCCGTCGATGCCCTGGTGGATGAGGGTCAGGCCATCGCCCCGCTCGGCCAAGACCTCGAACACCCGGAACTCTTCGTCGCCGAGCACGCTCTTGATTGCGGCCAGGTTCTCCAGCACCGCTTCCCGACCGTCGTTGACCACACCGAATCCCGTGCGGGCGTCGATCCACACGCAGTCTTCGGCGACAAGGCCCCGCGCCGCCTCGATGCCCTCGTGGACCCAGGTGTGGTTGAGCAACCGCGCGTGCCGGGAGGCCAGGTTCCCCTCTTGGCCAGCGCCCTCGCCGGCCCGGTATCGGGACTCGAGCAGGTCCAGCGCGGCGGGCAGGTCGTCGGGATCGAAGGTGGCCGAGAAGCACTGGCGGCCGGCGGCGTCGAGCTCGGCGATGCCCAGCACGTCCACCTCGAAATCGCCCACGATGCCCAGGCGAGCCAGCGCGATTCGGTCACCGCGCTGGGCGATGATCTCCTGCACCTCCAACCTCGATTCGCCCATCAGGTCGCTGACCGCGCGCATGTTGTCGAGCAGCTCGTCAACACCGACGGTGACGCTCGCCAGGCCGGCCCGTCGATCCTCGGACCGGCACGAGTCCGTCACGAGATCGCGGCACGAGTCCGGCCCGTCCTCCATCCAGGACTCGATGTACGTGTGGAGGAACCGCGCCGCCCGGTTCTCCGCGTCCGCCGATTCCGCCGCCAGCTCTGCCGCCCACCGGGACTCGAGCTCGGCCATCGCCGCCGGCAGGTCGTCGATGTCGAACGAGGCCACGAAGCACTGACGCTCCGATGCGTCGAACTCTGAGAGGCTGAGCCACTCGACTTCGTCGTCGCCGATGAGCCGCATGCGCTGGAGCACCAAACGGTCGCCGCGCTGGGCGACGATCTCCTCGATGCGGATCGTCGATTCCCCCAGCAGGTCGGTGATCACCCGAAGGCCGGCCATGATCTCGTCGACGCCGTCGGAGGCATTGCGCAGGCCCGCCCGCCGATCCTCGGAGCGGACTCCTTCCGCTTGCCAGTCCCGGACCGACTCGGGCCCCTCGGCCATCCAACGCTCCATGCCTTCCCTGGCGCGCCGCGCCGCCATGTTCTCCGCGGCCCGTGCCTGGGTCGCGAGTTCTTCCGTCCATCGGTCTTCGAGCTCGGCCATGGCGGCCGGGACCTCGTCGGCATCTCGGGTGGCGTCGTTCGGCGGCCGGGGGGTAGCGGGGCTGGCCGCCACTGACGGCGAGGGGGCCTTCGACCGACCGTGCACGGTCGAACCCTTCGCGTCGTAGAGGCGGTCCGCATCGGATTGCGCCTCGGCCGCGAGAGCGTCGTCGCCGGCTGCTCGACGGACGGTGGCCAGCGTGGCGCAGGCGTCGGCGTGATCGAGGACGAGGTCGGTGTCGGCGGCGAGGCCCACCGCTTCTTCGGCCAGGGGAACCGCGGCGGCTGGGTCGCCTCGAGCGGCCAGCACCTCGGCCCGGACCGACCGCCACGCGATGCCGGTCTTGAGGCGCTGGCCAGCGGCCCGTTCACTGGCGAGCGCCGCGCCTTCAGCCTCGTCGACGCGATCCTGGCCCAAGAGTGCCCGGGCCAGGTAGGCCGCGGCCAGGGCGGCGTCCGCCCCCGCTCCCATCTGCTCGAGGCCTTCGTGGGCGGCACGCAGAGGGACCTCGGCGGCGACGGGCTCACCCGCCAGCAGCTCGATGATCCCGGCGAAGAGCTCGACCTCCATGAGGTCCCGGCGCAGGCCCAGGTCCTCGACGGACTCCCGAGCACTGGCCAGCAGCATGCGGCTGGTGTCGAACCGACCCCGCAACGCCTCCAACACGGCTTGGTGGCGGGTCGAGGTGGCCTCGACGGCCGGCGAGGCGGCGGTGATGCGCAGGAGGCGGATGACGTCGAGGCAGCGGCCGCCGGCCCGTGCGACGGGGCTCGGGCCCCACAGGGCGGCCGCGGGGGCGTCGCCGAGAACGGCGACGAGCCGGCGCTCATCGCCTGCGGTGCGTGCGGCTGCCAGCGCTCGATCCAGCTCGGTCTCGCTGTCGGCGACCCGGCCCTGGCGGGCCATGAGACCGGCGTGCACGAGATGGGCTTTCGCCTCACCCGACTGGTCGCCCTGCTCGACGAAGCGGTCGGCGGCAGCGACCACCAGCTTCTCGGCGTCGTCCAACCGGTCGGGGTCGGTCAGGTCGAGCAACTGGGCCCGGTAGGAGTCGGCCCATGCCGCGAGGCGCGAGTCCCCGAGCCCAGCGCGGTCAGGTCGTCGACGAGCTCGGCGACCGGGGCGAGGTCCCCCGAGGTCAGGAGCGATTCGCACGCCAGGAGGAGGAGGTCAGCTCGGAGCTGACGGTCGTCGTGGTCGAGCCGGTCGAGGGCCCGCCGCGCCAGCGCTCCGGCCGCGACGAGGTCGTCACGGTCGAGCGCCCGGTGGGCGGCGACGGCCAAGAGCTCCGCCGCCCGCGCGCCGAGGGCCCGACCGTGGTCGTCCAGGGCCCCGAGCTGGCGGAGGTACTCGTGGGCCTGCTCGTAGTGGTGGGCGATCGCCGGCTCGTGCTCACCCACGACGCCCGTTGTGGCCGCCTCGGTGTACACCGCTGCTCGCTCGTGGAGCTCGGCCCGGGTCTCCTTCAGCAGGCGGCCGTAGACCGCGTCCCGGATCAGGACGTGGTGGAACCGGTGGACGGGCTCGTCGCCGAGGTAGGCGCCCGTCGGCTCGACCAGGTCGCCACGCCGCAGGCGTTCGAGGTGGTCGACGGGATCCTCGCCGTCGACCAGGGCACGGAGGCCGCCGAGGGTGAAGTCGGCCCCCAGGATCGAGGCGCGCTCGAGGACCGTCCGCTCCGCGGTCGGCAGGCGCTCGATGCGCGACGCCAGCAGGGACCGGATGGTCGGCGGCACCTCGACGGCGTCGGCGTCGACGGTCAGTCGCCAGGTGTCGCCGTCCCGCCGGATGATCGCCTCGTCGACCAGCATCCGTACCAACTCCCGCACGAAGAGCGGGTTGCCGTCGGTCGACTCCGGCAGCCGGGCCAGCAGCTCGGCGGGCAGGCCTCCGCCGCCGAGCATCCGCGACGCCAGCTGGGCGGTGGCCTCGGGGTCGAGGCCGTCGAGGACGAGGACGTCGCTCATCCGGCGGCCGGGTTCGGCCAGCGCCGGGCGCAGGTCGCGGAGCTCGGGACGGGCGAGGCCCACGAGCAGGATCGGCGCCCCGCTCACCCACTCGGCCAGGTGCTCGAGGAGATCGAGGAAGAGCGACGCCGCCCACTGGATGTCGTCGACGACGATGACCATCGGCTGGGCCGTGGCCAGCGACTCGATCAGCCGCCGCACGGCCCAGAAGGTCTCCTCGGTGGACCGGGCCTCGTCGAGGCCGACCATGCCGGCCAGGCCGTCGACGATGCGGTCGCGTTCGGGCACGCCAGCGGGAACGAGGCCGGCCAGCTGCTCCCGTGAGGTCGTGCCGTCGTCAGCCGTGGCGCCCAACGTCGGGCGCAGGAGGTCCACGATCGGACCGAAGGTGGTTCCGCCCGAGCGTTCACAGGCCGTGGCCGCCACGGTGGCCTCGCCGGCCAGCGCGTCCTCCAGCTCTCGAGACAGGCGAGTCTTGCCCACGCCAGGCGGCCCGATCACGGTGACGAAGCGGGCCGAGCGGGTGGCCACGGCGTCGTCGAACGCGGCGCGCAGCCGGCCCAGCTCGCTCTCCCGGCCGACGAAGGGGGTCGCGGTCTCCTCGGTCGTGGCCTCGGCGGCGAGCACGTACGCCGCCACCGGTTCGGCCCGTCCCGTCACGGTCACCTCGCCGAGCGGCTCGAAGGCGTACGCCCCTCGGGTGAGGCGCCAGGTGGCCTCGCCCACGAGCACCCGCCCCGGCTCGCACGCCTTCTCCAAGCGGGCGGCGACGTTGAGGGCGTCACCCACCACGTCGGCGTCGCCCTCGCCGATCACGACCTCGCCGGAGTTCACGCCGATGCGGAAGGTGAGGGTCTCGCCGTAGCGGTCGGCGACCTCGGTGGCGAAGTCCCCGAACCGCTGCTGCATCTCGGCCGCCGCGGCGACGGCGCGCTCGGCGTCGTCCTCGGCGACCTCGGGGATGCCGAAGAAGGCGAGGATCCCGTCACCCGTGAACTTCGCCACGGTGCCGTCGTGGGCGTCGACCACATCCTGGAGCAGGGCGTGGTAGCGGCCGATGACCGATCGGGCCGACTCGGCGTCGACCCGCTCACCGAAGCCCGTCGACCCGCCGAGGTCACAGAACATCGCGGTGACCGTCTTGCGCACGGCGCTGCCCGACGGCGCACCGGACTCCTGGGGGGCGCCGCAGCCGTCGCAGAACCGGGCGTCCGCCGACAGCTCCCGGCTACATGCCGTGCAGGTCCGGGCGAGGGCCGAGCCACATCCCGCGCAGAAGCGGGCGTCGTCCCGATTCGGGGCACTGCACCGTCCGCAGTCCACGCCGCCCTCCCACGATCATGACCCGGTGGTGCGGAGCGTACGGCCCCGTCACCACCAGGGTTCGTGGAGCCCCTCGTCCTTGGCGAACTTCTGGGCGGTGAAGCTCTCCCCGTTGTGCTCGGCGGCCGCCGGGTCGGTGCAGAGCCAGGCCACCACCGAGGCAGGGACCGAGGGTGGGGCGACGGGGAACCTGTTCTCCAGGCCCATCGCCCGCTGGTTGATCTCCATCTTCTCGGTCATGACCATGCCGGGCTCGACGTTGAAGGCGAGGATCCCGCGGGGGCCGAACTCGACGGCGAGGTGGGCGGCGACGCGGTGGAAGGCGGCCTTGGAGGCGGCATAGGCCAGGCCCCACCCACCCTGGCCGGCGGGGGCGGGCGGGTCGCTGATGCCGGCCGCCGAGGTGATGTCGACGATCACGCCCTCGCCCTGTTCGAGCATGTGGGGGAGCACCGCCTCGATCAGCACCATCTGGGCCAGGAAGTTGCCCTCCAACTTCCGCTCGTAGTGCTCGATGGTGGTGTCGGCGACCGTCGTCATCGAGCCGGGCCCGGTGTCGACGGCGTTGTTGACCAGCACGTCGATGCGGCCCCACGTGTCGAGCACGACCTGCGCGCCGTGGGTCAGCGACGAGCGCTCGTGGAGGTCCATGCGCACGGGTAGGGCCCGCACGCCGAGCGCCTCGACCTCCGCGGCGGTCTCGTCGAGGCTGCCGGGCAGAGGCTCGGCGTCGGGGCGGGCGTCGTCGCGGCCCTCGCCCTCGTGCACGGTCCGGGCCCCGAGGGCCAGGTCGAAGCCCTTGGCCGCCAGAGCGATGGCCGTCGCCTTGCCGATGCCTCGGCTCGCCCCGGTGACCAGCGCGACGGCGTGCTCGCTCAACCCCGCTCCCCGTCGTTCTGGTGGCAGCCCTGTGTTGCTGACAACACACCGCTGCCACCAGAACGGGAGATCGCGGGCTCGCTCAACCGCCGATGCCCTCGAAGTCGACGAGGCCCTCGTCGAGGTCGCACTTGAAGCCGGCGTCGGCGACGAGGTCGACGCCGGAGACGTAGGAGGCGCCGGGGGCACAGAGGAACACCAGGGGCAGGGCCATCTCGTCGGGACGGGCCATGCGCCCGATGGCCTCGCGGGCGGTCCACTCCAGCACGGCCTCGTCCATCGCCTCGCGGAAGGCGGGCATCATCGGCGACTCGACCGGTCCGGGGCTGATCGTGCTCATGCGCACCCCGCGGTCGCGCCGTGCCCCTCGCGCCCGTCGCCGGGTCCAGAGGATGACCGCCTCCTTGGAGAAGAAGTAGGGGTCGACCATGTCCTCGACGTGGGCCTCGACCCACGCCAGGCCCTCGTCGAAGGTCTGCGTGGCCAACAGCTCGCCGAGCTCGTCGAGGTGCTCGGGCCAGCCCTGGCCGGCCAGCGAGGCCACCGTGGCCACGGCACCGCCGTCGAGGATCAGGGGGAGCAGGGCCTCGGTCAGGTAGCGGGTGCCGAGGAAGTTGACGGCGAGGACGGTCGTACCGCCTGCCGTCTGCGGGACGCCGGCGCAGTTCACCAGCGCCCAGACGGGCGACCCGCCCAGGGCGGTGATCGCCGAGTCGATGGCCCGCGGGTCCCGCAGGTCCAGCGAGCCGTCGGCGACGTCGAGCCCGACGACCTCGGCGCCGAGCTCACGGAACAGCGACGCCGTCGCCTCGCCGATGCCCGACGCGGCGCCGGTGACGACGACCCGCTTGCCCGCCGAAGTCGACCGCGGCGGGAAGGCTCATCGCGGCGCCCGCGGCATGCCGAGGCCGAGCATGGCGACGATGTCCCGCTGGATCTCGTTCGTCCCGCCGCCGAAGGTGAGGACCAGGATCCCCTGGTAGCTGCGCTCCATGCGGCCCCGGAGGAGGGCCTCGGCCGAGCCGGCCCGCAGGAAGGAGAGCGGCCCGATGATCTCCATGAGGATGCCGAGGCACTCGATGTAGGCGTGGGTGCCGAAGACCTTCGTGGCCGACGCGTCGGCCGGGCTCAGGTCGCCGACGGTCAGCCCCCAGGCCACCTTCCAGTTCATGAGCTGCAGGACCTCGGCCTTCGAGCCGCACCCGGGCCAGGCCGAGCCGCACCCACTCCTGCTCCACGGCGCTGGTCTTCCGCGCCCACTCGGTGACCTCTTCGAGGTAGCGCCAGATGATCCCGGCGTTGCAGATGGCCACCCGCTCGTGGTTGAGCTGGTTGGTGATGAGCGACCAGCCGTTGTTCTCCCCGCCGACCAGGTTGGCGGCCGGGATGCGGACGTCCTCGTAGAAGGTCGCCGTCGTGTCGGCCCCGCCCATGATGTTCAGCGGCACGACCGAGAACCCCGGCGTGTCGGTCGGCATCAGGAAGATCGAGATGCCCTTGTGGCGGGGCGCCTCGGGGTCGGTGCGGGTGGCCAGCCACACGTAGTCGGCGGTGGCACCCAGCGAGGTGAAGACCTTCTGGCCGTTGACCACGTACTCGTCACCGTCCCGCACGGCCCGGGTCTTCAGCGACGCCAGGTCGGTGCCCGCGCCCGGCTCGGTGTAGCCGACGGCGAAGTTCAGGTCGCCGGCCAGGATCCCGGGCAGGAAGCGGTCCTTCTGGTCCTGGGTGCCGAAGCGCATGATCGTGGGGCCGACGGTGTTGATCGACAGCATCGGCACCGGGGCCTCGGCCCGCTGCGCCTCGTCGTAGAAGATCAGCTGCTCGATCGGCGAGCGGTCCTGGCCGCCGTACTCCTTCGGCCAGCCGATCCCCAGCCACCCGTCGGCCGCGATCCGCTTGACCTGCTCCTTCCAGACCGGCCCGCCCATCTCGTCGGCCCAGAGCGCGGCCTGCACCTCGGGGGTGAGCAGGTCCTGGAAGTACTGACGCAGCTCGGCCCGCAGGTCCCGCTGCTCGTCGGTCACGGCGAAGTCCACGCCCCACCATCGCACAGGGCAGGATGACCTTTGTGATGCGGGCGCTGGCCGTTGTGTGTCTGGTGCTCGCGCTGGTGAGCTGCTCGTCGGACGACGACGAAGCGGGCCCCACGACGACCACGAGCACCACGGTCCCGACCACGACAACGGTGGCGGCACCCACGCCCGACGAGCTGGCCGCGGCGGTCTGCGCGGCGCGTCCGGTGCCCGGTCGGCTCCGGCTGTCCGACCCGGAGATCAACGAGCTGTCAGGGCTGGTCGCCCTCGACTCGGGCTGGTGGGCCCACAACGACAGCGGTGACGTCGCCCGGATCTTCCGCCTCGCTGAGGACGGCTCGACCTCGAACGTCGTGACCCTCGAGGGCGTCGAGGCCATGGACTGGGAGGACATGAGCGGGGCGGGTTCGTCGGTTGGCGAGTTGTTCATCGGCGACATCGGGGACAACGAGGGCGCTCGCCGGGACGTCCTCGTCCACCACATCACCGTCCCCGACCTGCCCCCGACGGGTGCCGTCACGATCCCGGCGGCCGACATCCAGACGATCACGCTGCAGTACCCGGACGGACCCCGGGACGCCGAGACCCTGCTGGTCGACCCCGTGACCCGGGACCTCGTGATCGTGCACAAGGTCTTCGGCGGCGACTCGGAGGTCTACGTCGCTCCCGAGGACGACTGGTCCGACGGAGAGGCCACCCTCGAGCTGGTGGGGACGGTGGCCGTCGGCGACTCTCCGCTGGACGCCACGACCGCCGGCGACGTCGGCTACGACGGCGCGGTGGTGGCCCTTCGCACCTACGCGGGGATCCTGGTGTTCCCCCGCCAGGAGGACCAGTCGGTGGCCGAGGCCCTGGTCGAGAACGAGCCCTGCGACGCACCCACGGCGATCGAGACGCAGGGCGAGTCGCTGGCCTTCACCCCGGAGGGGTACATGACCATCAGCGAGGGCGAGCAGCCGCCCGTCCACCGCTTCGCCGTCACCGTCCCGGAGGTGGGCTGATGGCCGGGTTCGAGACCTTCGAGTTCGCCTTCGAGCCCCGCTACGAGCGGTTGCTCCGCGTCGGCGGGCTGACGCCGGAGACGACCCTGGTCACCGTGTCCGACGACGAGTTCCGCGTCCGCTTCGGGGGCTGGAAGCTGATCACCCCGCTGGCCAACTGCACCGGGACCTGCCTGACCGGGCGCTACCACTGGTACAAGGCGCTGGGCGCCCGGGGGTCGTTCAAGGACCGGGGCGTCACCTTCGGCACCTCGACCGAGCGAGGGGTCTGCGTCCTCTTCGCCGAGCCCGTGCCCGCCCTCGTCCCCGGGAACCTGATGAAGCACCCGGGGTGCACCGTCACCGTCGCAGGACTGCGAGGGCCTCCGGGCCGCCCTCGAGGCCCGCGGCGTCCCCCGCACCCCGCAGGACTGACACGATCAGATTCCGAGGGCGCGGGCCTTCTGCTCGGCGAGGTGGAGGAAGCGGTCGGCCCGTTGGGCGATGGCCTCCAGCGAGCTGGATGGCGCGCCCGCGCCCTGGCCCCGGCTGCGGCGGGCGTGCACGCCCTCGACGATGCAGCCCATCTTCCACCAGCCGAAGACCTCGAACCACGGCCAGTGATCCAGGGGGCGGCCGCTGAGCGCGGTGTAACGACCGAGCATCTCCATGCGCCGGGGGAGGGCGGGCGCCAGCGTCGGTGACGAGGTCAGGAAGGCGTCCGCGTCGTCGGGGTCGGCCCAGTACTGCATCGACCAGCAGGCGTCGGCGGCGGGGTCGCCGAGGGTGCAGAGCTCCCAGTCGAGCACGGCGGTGACTCGGCCCCGGTCGTCGATCACGACGTTGTCGAACCGGTAGTCGCCGTGGAGCAGCCGGGGCGGGCCCGACGGCGGGGGGACGGTGCGGCTGAGGCGCTGGTGGAGCTCCTCGACCAGGTGCACCCGGCGCACCCGCCCGTCGTCGTACTGACGCCGCCACCGGTCCAGCTGGCGCTCCACGTACCCGGTCGGTGGCCCGAGGTCGCCCAGCCCCACGGCCTCCACGTCGACGGCGTGGAGGGCGATGTGGGTGTCGAGCAGCGAGTTGCCGGCGGCTCGCAGCACGTCGGGGTCGAGGCGCTCGGCGTCCTCAGCCGTGCGCAGGATGGTCCCGTCGGCGAAGCCCATGACGTAGAAGGGCGACCCGGTGACGGCGTCGTCCTCGCACAGGGCGACGGGGCGGGGGACCGGAACGTCGGTCCCGTGCTCGGCCAGCGCGCTGAGGACGTCCCACTCGCGCAGGACGTCGTGCGCCGTGGCCAGACGCCGGCCGACGGGCGGCCGGCGCAGGGCCCACCGCCAGCCGTGGGCATCGGTGACCACGAAGGTCAGGTTCGATCCGCCGGCGGCGATCAGGCGGAAGTCGTAGGGGCCGCGGCTGCCCGGGACCTCCGTCGCCAGCCACTGTTCGACCCGGGGCCGGACGATTCCCGGGAGGTCCTCGTCGGGCTGGTCCATGGGCGGATGGTAAGACGACCGGATGCTGCGCACGGACGACCACGGCCGGGTCCGCCTGCTGACCTTCGATCGACCCGAGGCGCTCAACGCGTTCAACGCCGAGCTGTACGACACGGCGGCGGCGGGACTGAACGACGCGGCCGACGACGGGGACATCGCCGTGGTCGTGCTGACCGGCGAGGGCCGGGCGTTCTCGGCCGGTCAGGACCTCGGCGAGATGGCGTCGCTGGCGTCGGACATGGGCGGTGCCGACGGCGAGGCGCACGGCTTCCCCCGGTTCATGGACGCCCTCGTCGGCTTCCCCAAGCCGCTGATCGCCGCCGTCAACGGGCTCGGCGTCGGCCTCGGCCTGACCCTCGTCGGCCACTGCGACCTGTGCCTGGTCGCCGAGTCGGCCCGCTTCCGCCCGCCGTTCACCGCGCTCGGCGTGGTGCCCGAGGCGGCGGCCAGCTACACGCTGCCGGCGATGATGGGCTGGCAGGCGGCCAACGCCGCGCTGCTGACCAGCGCCTGGATCAGTGCCGACGAGGCGGTCGCCTCCGGTCTGGCCCTGCGCAAGGTGCCCGACGACCAGCTGGTCGACGAGGCCCTCGCCCTCGCAGCCGAGATCGCCGTGTGGCCCATATCGTCCCTGGTCGGAACCAAGCGCGTGCTGCGCGCCGCCCACGTCGACGCCATCGCCGAGGCCCGCCGCCGCGAGGACCGCGAGTTCTCGGCGATGACCGGCAGCCCCGCCAACCTCGAGGCCCTCACCGCCTTCCTCGAGAAGCGCCCCCCGGACTTCAGCCAGATCCCGGGCGAGTAGCCAGCGATCCTGCGTTCTGGGTACTGGATCCGGTGTCTGGTGACCGCGGGCTGGTCCCAGAACGAAGGGTCAAGCGCGCGAGGCCGGTCTGGGTGGTCCCGGGAAGAAGGCGTTCGTCCTCGCGACGTAGTCGTCGTAGGCGGGGCGGCGCTTCCCGATCGACCGCTCCAGCATCGGCACGCCCGAGACCCGGAGCAGGAAGAACGTCATGACGACGGGGCCGACGACGGCGTAGATGCCGACGCCGGTGGCGGCGCTGACGATCCAGATGCCCCACCAGACGCAGACGTCCCCGAAGTAGTTGGGGTGGCGGGTGAAGCGCCACAGGCCTCGGTCCATGACCTGGCCGGCGTTGGCCTCGTCGGCCTTGAAGCGGGCCAGCTGCAGATCACCGACGGCCTCGAAGAACAGGCCGATGGCCCACACCGCCACGCCGACCAACTCGACGGGCCCGAGCCCGTCGGGCTGATCGGGCACGGCGGCGACCTGGACGGGGAGGCTCACGATCCACATGAGGACGCCCTGCAGGCCGAACACCACCCACAGGCTCTGCACGACGAAGGCGTCGCCCCGGCGCTTGCGCATGGCGACGTAGCGGGGGTCCTCGCCCTTCCCCCGATTGCGAACGAACAGGTGGATCGCCAGGCGCCCGCCCCAGAGCGTGACCATGACGGCCAGCAGCAGGCGACGGCTCTCGGTCCCATCGCCCACGAGGTAGGCGACCCAGGCCACGAGCACGAAGCCGGCGCCCCACACGATGTCGACGATGGACACGTCCTTCAGCGGGATCGACACCAGCCAGGTGCCGACCATCAGCACGGCGATGGCGCCGGCGCAGGCGGCGAACACCCCGAGGTAGCTCACGCCAAGGCCTCCTCGTCCTCACGGGCGCGCAGCTGCTCGTCGATCCAGTCGTCCATGACCGCCCATTGCTCGTAGACCCAGTCGAGCCGGCCTTCCTCGTCGGCGGAAATCGTCGAGCGGTCGTGGCGCCAGATCTTCACCTCGACGGGCTGGCGCAGGGGCACCACCTTCCACAGCTTCTTGATCGAGGCCACCGGCTCGAAGCCGACATGGCCGACGATCAGTACGTCCGCCGTCGGCGCGCCGTCGAAGAAGGCCAGCACGCCCCCTGGCCTCGGCGGGAGGACGTGCCGGTAGGTCTTGGCCGTGTCCAGCTGCGGCGAGCCCCGCTCGTCGAGCTTCTCCAGCGCCCGCGTCAGCACGGCGGGGGTGAACAGGCCGCCGCCCGGGAAGATGACGGCGCACTCGTCGGCCTCCATGTCCCGCACGAGGATCTGGAGGCGTCGCGCCCTGGGTGCTGTCGCTGGCGCCGCGGGCCACGAAGTGGTTGGGGATGCGGTGGGCGACGATGTCCATGCAGGGGACGAAGCGCAGGCCGCGGGTCAGTGTGTAGCGCAGGTACCAGCCCCGTTCTGTGCCGAGCAGGAAGCCCGGAGCGATGGCGTCGACGATCGAGACGTGCTGGCCGAAGACCAGCAGCGGCCCGGGCCCGAGGTCGTCGGGGCCGTCGACGTGGACGTTGAACCCGACCACCCGCCGGGCGGCTCCCTCGAGGCGGCCGAGCCACCAGTGCATCATCCGGTGGTTCTCCTCGGTCCACGTCATGCGACGCAGCGGGCGGGTCACCAGCGCGGCGAGGAGCACCACTTCGCAGGACACCTCGATCCACAGGAACCAGAGCAGGAAACCGACCATCCGCAGCGTCGGCCAGCCCGAGCGACGGGTGGCGACGTCGACGATCACGGCGCCGAGCACGAGGATCGGCGACAGCACGAGCGCCAGGGCCGAGGCCAGCCAGAACCCGGTGATCGTCAGGATCCGGCGGGGGATCGCGGCCGGGAAGGCCGACGGCATCCCGCCCCGGCGGTGGTCCTTCACGTGGTCCTCACACTAGAACCGGTTCTAGAATCGACCGCTGCAACGCCACCGTTGCCACCGACACCGGGAGAGAGCACGTGGGTCAGCCTGTCATCGTCGAAGCCGTCCGGACGCCGATCGGGAAGCGCAACGGCTGGCTCTCGGGCCTCCACGCCGCCGAGCTCCTGGCCGCCGCCCAGGTCGAGCTGGTCAAGCGGGCGGGCATCGAGCCCGGTCGCGGTCGAGCAGGTCGTCGGCGGCTGCGTCACCCAGGCCGGCGAGCAGGCCTCCAACGTCACCCGCAACGCCTGGCTGAGCGCCGGGCCTGCCCTACGAGACGGCGGCCACGACCATCGACTGCCAGTGCGGCTCGGCCCAGCAGGCCAACCACTTCGTCAACAACCTGATCGCCGCCGACGCCATCGACGTCGGCATCGCCTGCGGGGTCGAGGCCATGAGCCGGGTCGGCCTCGGGGCCAACGTGTTCAACGGCCCCGGCTCGTCCAAGCCCGACGAGTTCCCCTGGGACATGCCCGACCAGTTCGGCGCCGCCGAGCGCATCGCCCAGAACCGGGGCATCACCCGCGACGACGTCGACTGGCTCGGGCGCCGAGTCCCAGCGCAAGGCGGCCCAGGCCTGGGCCGAGGGTCGCTTCGAGCGTGAGGTCGCGCCCATCGAGGTGCCCGTGCGTCGACGACGAGGGCAGCCCGACCGGCGAGAAGATGGTCGTCAGCAAGGACCAGGGCCTGCGGGAGACCACGCAGGAGGGCCTGGCCAAGCTGAAGCCGGTCATGCCCGACGGCATCCACACCGCCGGCAACAGCTCGCAGATCTCCGACGGTGCCGCCGCCGTGCTGTGGATGGACGAGGACCGGGCCAAGGCCGAGGGCCTGAAGCCCCGGGCCCGCATCGTGGCCCAGGTCCTGGTCGGCGACGACCCCTACTACCACCTCGACGGCCCGCGCGAGGCCACCACCCGGGTGCTCGAGAAGGCCGGCATGACCATCGCCGACATCGACCTGTTCGAGGTCAACGAGGCCTTCGCCTCCGTCGTCCTGTCGCTGGGCCCAGATGCACGAGCCCGACTGGGACAAGGTCAACGTCAACGGCGGCGCCATCGCCCTCGGCCACCCGGTCGGCTCGACCGGCAGCCGCCTCATCACCACGATCCTCCACGAGCTCGAGCGCACCGACGGCCAGTTCGGCCTCGTGTCCATGTGCTGCGGCGGCGCCCTCGCCACCGGCACCATCATCGAGCGGATCTAGTCCCCACCCTCCGGGTACGGCGGCCTCCCGGTCGCCGGTTCCCGTGGGTCGCTCGCGGCGATGCACGATGCAACAGATCGACGGATCTGTCGCATTGTGGCAAGCTGTGGGCGATGACACCGAGCGCAGCGACCGCCACGGTCTTCGAGCTGGCTCCGGTCGTGACCGGGGTGCCCGAGCCACCGTCGCCCTCGCTGGATCCCCTGCTCGACGCCGCCGCCCGCTGCTTCGCCCGCCATGGCGTCGGCCGGACCTCCGTGCAGGACGTCGCCCGCGAGGCGGGCGTCAACCGGACGACCGTCTACCGCCAGGTCGGCAACGTCGATGCCATGGTCCGGCTGCTGCTCGCCCGTGAGCTGCACCGGCTGCTGAGCGGGCTGCCGACGGGGATGGAGGGCCGCTCCGGCCCCGAGGCCGTGGTCGAGCTGATGGCCGCCATCATCGGCTTCGCCTGGGAGCACCCGGTGCTGACCAAGGTGCGGGACGACGAGCCCGAGCTCATCGGACCCTTCGTGGTGACCGACCTGCCCGCGCTCCTGGCCCAGGTCACGGCCGGCGCCGCGCCGCTGCTCCGGGCCGCGATGGACGCCGGGCTCGTGGCCCGGCGAGACCCCGAGATCGTGGCCGAGTGGCTGGCCCGGATCGCGCTCTCGGTCATCGCCGCCCCGCCACCGGGCCCGCTGCGGCCGTTCCTGGCCGAGATCGTGGAGCCGACTCTGCGCCCCTGACTGGAGGAGCGATGACCCAGACCCAGCTCGAAGCGCTGACCGAGGCCCAGGGCCTGATGATGCAGCTCATCGCCGACCCGGCGGTGAAGGCCGATCCGTACCCCACCTACGAGCGCCTGCGCCGGGACCACCCGGTGTTCCAGTCGGCGCTCGGACCGATCGTCATCAGCCGGTACGACGACTGCCTCGCCGCGCTGCGGGACCCCCGGCTCGGCCGCGGCCTGCACGTGAAGCCGCCGGAGGGGCACTACGTGTCGCTGTCGTCGTTCCAGGCCGACGAGGCGCGCCGGGACCAGATCCGCGAGGCGCTGACCACCAGCCTCCTGTTCCTCGACCCGCCGGAGCACACGAGGCTCCGCGGCCTGGTCAGCCGGGTGTTCACTCCCCAGCGGGTCGACCGGCTGCGGGCGGGGGCGGAGGCCGCGGTGGCGCGGCTGCTCGACGATCTGGCCGAGGCCGGCGAGGCCGACGTGCTGAGCGTCGTCGGCTTCCCCCTCCCGGTGGCCGTCATCGGCGACCTGGTCGGTGTCCCCGAGGCCGACCGGGCGCGGTTCCAGGGCCTGGTCCGGGCGGCGGCCTCGGTGCTCGAGCCGATTGTCGACGACGCCACCTTCGAGGCCGGCGTCGCCGCCCAGGCCGAGATGCGGGCCTACTTCCACGACCTTCTCGCCGAGCGCCGGGCCCAGCCCCAGGACGACCTCATCTCCGCGCTGGCGACGGCTCGTGAGTCCGACGACCGACTGACCGACGCCGAGGTCGTCAGCACGATCATCCTGCTCTTCGCCGCCGGCTTCGAGACCACGAGAAACCTGATCGGCAACGGTCTCCTCGCCCTCCTCCGCCACCCGGACGAGCTCGAGCGGTGGCGGGCGGACCCCGGCCTCGACCGGACGGCCGTCGACGAGCTCCTGCGCTGGGACAGCCCGGTGCAGCTCAACACCCGCACCGCGCTCGAGCCCGCGGAGGTCGCAGGAGAGACGCTGGAGGTCGGCGCCGCCGTCGTCATCCTCCCCGGTGCGGCCAACCGGGATCCCGCCCGGTTCGACGACCCCGACCGCTTCGACCTCGGTCGGGTCGACAACGTCCCGCTCAGCTTCGGCTGGGGCGTCCACCACTGCCTCGGTGCGGCGTTGGCCCGCATGGAGGGCGCGGTGACCTTCCGGAGGCTGCTCGACCGGTTCACCGCGATCGAGCAGGTCGACGACGAGCCTGCCTGGCGGAACAGCCTGACCCTGCGGGGCCTCGACGAGCTGCGCGTGCGGGTGCGCTGATCGGGTCGGTCAGTACCCCGGCGCCGGCTGGTGGAGGTCGAAGCGGAAGCCCTGGTCGTCGACGCACTCGGCGTTGCCGCCGGAGTCGTACTGCTGACGGCTCAGGACCTGGCCGCCGAGCTCCTCGACCCGGCGGGCGTAGGGCTCGATGTCGTCGACCCGGAAGTAGAGGCCGATGGCCTCGGCCTGCTCGCTCATGCCCATCGGGAAGCGGGTGTTGGCGATGTGGCCGTTGCCCTCTCCGGCGTTGCCGGGCGCGACCTGCCAGCCGAAGAGCTCGCCGAAGAACTGGCGGGACCGTTCGAGGTCGGCGGTCGGCATGGTGACGTAGCCGAGCTCGACGGGGGCGGTCGACGGCGTGACCGTCCAGCTCCCGGACGCCTCCTCGCGTGCGGCGTAGGCCTCGGGGGTCAGGTCCTCGAGGTGCTGGGACAGCATCCAGCGGTGGCCGAAGGGGTCGACGATGGTGGCGGTGCGGTTCCCGTGGGGCTGGTCCTCGGGCGCCATGACGGACGTCGCGCCGGAGGCCACGGCCCGCTCGTGGACGTGGTCCACGTCGACCACGTCCAGGTAGAGCAGCACGGGCGAGTTGCCGAGGGTGGTGGGGCTGACCACCCCGATCTCGGGGAACTCGTCGGCCATCATGAACCGTGCGGGGCCGACGGTGAACTCGCAGTGGCCCATGCGGCCGTCGTCGCCGACGACCCGCATCGTCTCGAAGGCCCCGAAGGCCTCCTGGTAGAAGGCCAGCGCGGCGACGCTGTCGTTCACGCACAGGTAGGGCGTGATGGTCTGGGCGGCGGTCTCGGTGGTGGACACGGCGGTGCTCCTTCGCTGGGTGGTGGTGGGATCAGGCGGCCAGAGGCCGAGTGCGGCCTCCATCCGGCCGCGCAGGGCGGCGGCGAACTCGGGGCGGGGAGCCTCGGGCGTGGCCGGCAGGCGCAGGGACTCGAGCGGGTCAGGCATCGGTGCTCCTCTCGCCGTACTCGGCCCGGAAGGCGTGACGGGCTCGCACCAGCAGCGCCTCGGTGGCGTGGATCGTGCGGCCGAGGTGCCCGGCGACGGCGGGCACCGGCAGGCCGTCCAGATAGCGGAGGGTGAGCGCGGCCCGGTGATGGGGCCCCAACTCCGCCAGCACCTCGTGGGCGACGACGGCGTCGACCCGGACGTCCCAGTCGTCGACCTCGGTGGCTTGGCCGGGATCGGACTCGACGGCCGCCAGCTTCCGCTCCTCGCGACCGATCCGGCGCCAGTGGTCGACGAGCTTGTGCCTCGCCACGCCGATGAGCCAGGCCACGGTCAGGTCGGGGATGCGGCTCCGGTTCACGCCGTCGACGGCCGCCATGAAGGTCTCCGAGGTCAGGTCCTCGGCCGTGCTCTCGTCGCCGCAGCGGTGCAGCAGGTACCCGTAGACCTGCGGCAGCGCGTCGTCGTAGAGCTCGAGCAGGACCGGGCCCTGGTCGGCCGAGGCGGGGGCGGGAGTGCTCACCACCCCTTCATCGTCGCGGGCGACCGAACTCCGACGCCCCGATCGCACATCCAGCAATAGTTTCGCGGCCGTGCACCGCTGGACCGTCGGTGATGTCGAGATCGTCCGGGTCGAGGACGAGGACTTCGACCTGCCGTCGGGCGCCCCGGTGCCCGAGTGGGCGGTCGACGCCGGTCTGGCGCCCGACACGCAGACGACCTCGTTGGCCTTCACCGCGTACGGCATCCGCTCCGGCGACGTCCGGATCGTCGTCGACCCGTGGATCGCCAACGACTTCCCTCGTGCACTCCCGGATGCCGACGAACGCTCGACGAAGCTGCTCGACGAGCTGACCGCTGCGGGGTTCCCGCCCGACGAGGTCGACATCGTCGTCCTGACCCACTACGACGGGGACGGCTGGATGACGCGACCCGACGGGGTCGGCGCCTGGACCGTCACGTTCCGCAATGCCCGCCACATCGTGGCGCGGGACGAACTGGCGGCGATCCAGCGGGGCGAGGAGCTGTTCCACCCCGGTCCGGCCGCCGACCACGTCGTCGCCATCGGCGCGGAGCCTGTGGACCCACCCGTCGCCTTGACGGACGAAGTCACGCTGGCTCCGGCGCCCGGCCACAACTACGGGCACGTGGCGGTGCGGATCGAGAGCGGCGGACAGCTCGCCGTCCACGCCGGCCACCTCTTCCTCACGCTGTTCTCCGTCGCCGACCCGACGCCGCAGGACGGCGAGGGCGACGGGCCCGAGGCCGAGGCCACCCGCCGTGCGCTCCTCGACGAGTTGGCCGACCGTCGGGGCCTGCTCCTCCTGCCGCTGGTCGGCGGGCCGGCAGGTGGCGCCGGGATCGTCGAGCGCGACGGCCCCGGCTACCGGATGGTCAGCCCTCGCCGCCCACGGACTCCATGATCGTCTCGAAGAAGGACTTGCTCTTCGACTTCTTCGGCTTCTCGGGCTTGGGGCCCTCGTCCTTGTCCTTGGGGCCGGACCGTGAGCCGCCATCGTCGTCGCCGGAGGGCGTCCACGAGGCGCTGCGCTCGATGATCTTGTCGAGCTCACCCCGGTCCAGCCACACGCCGCGGCACTCGGGGCAGTAGTCGATCTCGATGCCCTGGCGGTCGGACATCTGCAAGGTGGTTCCGTCGATCGGGCAGTTCATGGGTCCATGTTCCCCGTTCGACGTGGACGAGAGAAAGTCGCTGCTCGGTCGCTGATGTGCGGGTGCCGGGCGGAGCAGGGGGAGTCCTGCCCCGCCCGGTCCGCAGGGGGGATCAGCTCGGGGGCAGCAGGACCTGGTCGATGACGTGGATCACGCCGTTCGACGCCATCACGTCCGGCATGGTCACGGTGGCGTCGTTGACCATCACGGTTTCGCCGTCGACCGAGATCGTCACCTCGGCCCCGTTCACCGTCGGAACGGCCTGGCCGTCGAGCCCGATGACGTCGGCCGCCGGGTACGCCCCGTCGACCACGTGGTAGGTGAGGATCGAGGAGAGGGTCTCGGTGTCGGCCAGGAGCTCCTCCGCCGTCAGCCCGAGGTCGGTCAGCGCCGTCTCGAAGGCGTCATCGGTCGGGGCGAAGACGGTGAAGGGGCCCTCGCCCTTCAACGTGTCGACGAGGTCAGCCGCCTCGAGGGCAGCGGCCAGCGTCGTGAAGTCACCAGCGGCCACGGCCGTGTCGACGATGTCGCTGGTGGCCTCGGACTCGTCCGTCGGCGCGGCTGTCGTCTCCGTGGCCTCCTCAGCCGACGCTTCTGCGGTGGTGGCCGACGACTCATCGGCACCGTCATCGTCGTCACCGCATGCGGCGAGAACGAGTGCGGCCGCCAGCACGACGGCCAGCAGCTTGGGGGTGGGCTTGTGCATGGCATTTCCTTGTCTGGAGGGTGTTTAGCACTAAGCAGTGTATTTAGCACTAAATGAGAACGCAACCCGGGCAGGTCAAGCGGGGGAGGCCTCGGCGACCAGCAGCTCGAGCGCCTCCCGGCCGGACGCAGCCCAGAGCTCGGCTCCCAGCCGGTGGGCCGTGTCGGCGTCGGCGATCGCTCGTCCGCCCGCGAGCACCGGCACCGTCACCCCGGCGTCGCGGAGGTCGGCGATCGTCCTGCGCACCGGCGTCAGGGGTCGGGAGGTGAGGGTGATGCCGACCGCGACCAGCGCGTCGGTTCGCCGGGCGGCATCGACAAAGGCCTCGGCGGGGCAGTCCGCGCCGAGGTCGACAACCGTGAACCGTCGCCCGCGAAGGGGGTCGGCCAGCAAGCCGGACGCAAGGCCATGCGGGTCGCCTTCGGCCGCTCCCAGCACGATCGCTCCTCGGGTACGGCCGCGACGAGCGAAGTTCCGGCCGAGCCGGCCGAGGAGGCGGTGCATGACGGCGGTCGCCTCGTGCTCCTGGGCGATCGTCACTTCGCCGGTGCCCCATCGGTCGCCGATCCTGGTCATGGCGCCGGCGAGGACCTCGAAGTAGAGGTCCTCGGGCTCCATGCCACCGGCCAGGGCCGCTTCGGCCACCGCCATCGCCCCCGGTTCGTCCCCGGCCACCAAGCGGCGTGCCAGTCGGTCGGCGTGATCGACGTTGCGGTGGCGGGGCGCGCCAGCCGGCTGGGCGACCTCATCGATGTCGGCTTCGCGGACGGCCCACGACGCACCCTGCTTGATCGCCGGGAGGCGCCCCGTGCGGACCCACCGGTAGACCGTCATGTAGTGGACGCCCAGGCGGTCCGCCGCTTCTTGGAGCGTCAGCACGACTTGAGATTAGCGCTAAACCACTCAGTACCCCGCGGCGACGTCGACGACGTTCTCCAGCGGCTCGCCGGCCTCCCAGCGGGCCAGCTCCTCGAGGAAGATGCCCAGGATCCGGTCGTAGCGCTCGGGCGAGCTCCACGAGATGTGGGCGCTCAGGTGCACCTGCGGGTGCTCGTAGAGCCAGTGGCCCTCGGGCAGGGGCTCGGGCGTGACCGTGTCCAGCGACGCCAGGGCGACGCGGCCGTCGTCGAGAGCCGGTCGCAGCGCGTCCTGGTCGACCAGCTCGCCGCGGGCGATGTTGACCAGGTGGGCGCCGGGGCCGAGCACGGCGAGCACGTCGGGGCCGACGAGGTGGTGCGTCTCGGGCGTCGCCGGCGCGGTGACGACGAGGTGGTCGCACCACTCGGCCATGGCCACGAGGTCGTCGACGATCGTCACGTCGAGGTCGTCCGGCGGAGGCAGGGCCCGCCGCCGGTAGGCCTGAACGACCGAGCCGAAGGGCAGCGCCCGCCGCGCCACCGCCTCGCCGATCCCGCCGAAGCCGATGATGCCGACGTGGCTGCCCTTGAGCGTCCCCAGCTCGGCCACGTTCCAGCCCGCCTCGGGCGGGTCGGTGATCCACGAGCCCGGTAGGCGCTTCTCGAAGGCGAGCATCTGGGTGATCACCCACTCCGAGATCGGACCGGCCCCCGCGCCCCGGGAGCAGGTCAGGACCTGGTCGGGGCCGAGCAGGTCGAAGGGGAACTTGTCGACCCCGGTGCCGAAGTTGTGGACCCAGCGCACGCCCCGCTCGGCCAGTGCCGGGAAGTCGGCCGCGAAGAAGTGCGACGTGAGCAGCACCTCACCGGCGGCGTCGTCCTCCAGCGAGTCGCCGCTGCCGATGGTCCGGACCTCGACGTCCGGAAAGGCGTCGGCGATCTCCCCGCTGATGCGGTGACCGAACTGGCAGAGGACGGTGGTCAGGCGAACGCCTCGTCGATCAGGTCCGGCTCTCCGGCTGCCGTCTCGGCGGCCCAGCGGTAGTCGGGTTTGCCGCTCGGCGCCCGGGTCACGGCGTCCACGAAGTGCACCTGGCGGGGGACCTTGTAGCCGGCGATCTCCGTCCGGCAGTGCTCCTGCAGGTGCTTGATGTCGTCGAGCCGGCCGTCCTCCCGCAGCTGGACGACGGCGGCGACCCGCTGGCCCCACTTCTCGTCCTTCACACCGATGACCGTGGCGTCGTACACGGCCGGGTGGGACTTCACCGCCGCTTCGACCTCCTCGGGGAAGATCTTCTCGCCGCCGGAGTTGATGGACACCGAGCCCCGCCCCAGCAGGGTGATCGACCCGTCGTCCTCGACCTGAGCGAAGTCGCCGGGTACGGCGTAGCGGGTCCCGTCGGGGCCGGTCACGAAGGTCTCGGCGGTCTTGACCTCGTCCTTGTAGTAGCCGACCGGGATGTTGCCCTTGCGGGCGACCTTGCCGATGACGCCGGACCCGGGCTGGACGACGTTGAAGTCCTCGTCGATGACCACCGAGTCGGGCATCGCCGTCACCGTGGGGCCGCCCTTCATGGCGGTGTGGCCCTTGGTCACGACGGTCATCCCGTTGTTCCCGGACTCGGAGGCGCCGATGGCGTCGGTCAGGATCAGGTCGGGGAAGCGGTCGAAGAAGTCGTCCTTCACCGAGGGCGAGAACACCGCGGCGCTGCTCGACAGGGAGATGAGTGACGACGTGTCCCACCGGTCGGGCTCGGCCTCGAGCGCCTCGATGAGCGGGCGGGCCATGGCGTCGCCCGTGATCATCATGGAGTTGATGCCCTCGCGCTGGATGAGGTCCCAGCACTCGGCCGCGTCGAAGTTGGCCACGAGCACGACCCGGTTGCCGGTCGTGGCGTTGCTCATCAGGCCCCACTGGGTCGCCCCGTGCATGAGGGGGGCGATCGGGAAGAAGGTGATCGGCTGGTCGTAGGCCTTCTCGATGATCTCGGCGGGCTTCTCGGCCTTGACCTTGGTCATCGGGTCGATGCCGCCGCCGAGGGCCATGAAGACGTCTTCCTGGCGCCAGACCACGCCCTTGGGCATGCCCGTGGTCCCGCCCGTGTAGAGGATGTAGCGGTCGTCGCCCGAACGGGGGCCGAAGTCGCGCTCGGGGGAGGACGAGGCCAGGGCGTCCTCGTAGTCGACGGCGTCGGGCGGGCCGTCGGCGTCGGAGCCGTCGTCGATCACCACGGCGTGGACCAGGTCGGGCAGCGAGTCGCGGCAGGCGACGACCCGGGGCCCGAAGCTCTTCTCGTAGACGAGGGCCTTCAGGTCGGCGTTGCCGAAGAGGTACGACAGCTCGCCCTCGACGTAGCGGTAGTTGATGTTGATCCAGGTGGCCCGGATCTTGAAGACGGCCCAGAGCGTCTCGACCCACTCGGCCGAGTTGTGGGCGTAGATCCCGACGTGGTCGCCCGCCTCCACCCCGTGCTCGGCCAGGTGGTGGGCCAGCCGGTTCGCCCGCTCCTCCATCTCGGCGTACGTCCGCCGCTGGTCGCCGGCCACCAGGTACTCCCGGTCCGGGAACCGGTCGACCGTCTGCTCGAAGAGGTCGGCCAGGTTGAACGTGCGCTCCCCGGTGGTCATCCCCCCAAACTAGAACACGTTCCACCCCACCTCCGAAGGCGCCTCAACTGCGTTGGAGGAAATAGGGACCGGAATCCGCCCCCTATTTCCTCCGACGGGGTTCAGGCCGCCGATCCGAGCAGGCGGCGACGCTCGTCGTAGGTCTCTCGGATGGCCTCCGCTTCGGCCCGCGGGTCTTCGACCAGCTCCTCGTGGGTGAAGCGCATGGTCTGCCAGCCGACCCGAGCGGCGGCTTTGTCCCGCTCCCGATCACGGCGGAAGTCGGCGACGCGGGTGTGCCAACGGCGGCCGTCGGCCTCGAGGATCAGCTTCGCCTCGACGAGGGCGGCGTCGACGCATCCGGTGACGATCTGGTGGCCGGGGAGCGGGAACTGGCGCAGCGGTGTCAGGCCGACCAGATCGCACGCAGCGAACAGCATTCGCTCGAGTTCGCTCGCGGCAGGGACGTGGCCCGGACCGCGGGCGTCGAGGATCGTGCCGAGCTTGGTCATGCCGCGCCGTGCCGGGTGCAGAAGCTCGGCGAAGCACGCGGCCATCCGAGCCTGCGTGAGGTGGTCGGTGACGAGTGCGTACTCGTAGGCGGCGTCGAGGCGCGAGTAGCTCGTCCACGCAGCGAGGTCGACGAGTGTCCGGGCCAACGTCGTCGTGCGCCGCCCGTACAGGACGATCCAGTGGTGGCGTTCGATGACTCGGCTCTGGTGGATCGTCGCGCCGGCGACGCGCTGGTGCTGCGGGTGCGGGACGGTGATCGTCAAGGGCCCCTGCGGGAAACCCGGGACCCGGTAGTCCGAAGCCGCCGCCTCGTGCGACACGATGGCATCAGCGCCCGCCGCGAGGTAGGCGACCCAGAGTCGTCGGGCCCAGGACTCACGGTGCCCAGGCAGGCCGTACACCCCGGGTGCGAGCCGCTCCCAGTCACCCGACTGAAGCCGGCGCTTTATTCGTGATGGGTCGACGCCAGCGGCGAGTAGCTGAAACCGGGCGAACACGCCCATCTGAACGGCGGCGATCGCCGCCACCTCGGGATCGAACATCGCTTCTTCCTTCCGCGCCGAATCGACCGCAGGAGGAAGGACACCCGACGGTACGCCGTCGCCGCGTCAATTCGTCGGAGGAAATAGGGACCGGAATCCGACCCTTATTTCCTCCAACGAGGTCAGGCTGAGCCGTTGACGCGGAAGTTGCTGACGATCTCGTTGGGGACGAAGACGTGGGCCTGCCAGAAGCAGGTGCCGCCGTCGTTGACGAGGATGAGCTCGTCCTCCCAGTCGTCCAGGCTCGGCGCCCTCGCACAGGGCGTTGACCGAGAGCGACAGGCCGTCGTCGGGTCCGACGCCGACGTACTGGCGGTGGTAGGTCTCGAAGTCGTCGAGGCCGAGTTCGGGGTGCTCGTCGATGTAGTCCTGGAGGAGCTCCTCGGCGGCGATGACGTCCTCGGTGCCGGGCGTCCAGGTCGTGGGCTCGCCGTTGGTGTCGGTCTCGGTGTCGTCCGGCGGTGAAGACGACCGTGTTCTCGGGGAGCTCGGTCTCGACCGCCTCGGTCGTCGATGGCGGGTCGAAGGCTTCGTCTTCGTCCTGGGTCGACCCGCCGTCGTCTCCGCAGGCGGCGACGACGGCCAGGGTCAGGAGCACGGCCAGCAGCATTCGGCGCATCCTCATCCGACGTCCTCCGTCACCGGCTGGTTCCCACGTCAGATCCGACCTTCGTGGCCGGCCCAGTACTCGTCCTTGAGCAGGCGCTTGTAGAGCTTCCCGGTCGGGTGGCGAGGCAGCTCGTCCCGGAAGTCGACGCTGCGGGGGCACTTCACGTCGGCCAGGTGCTCCCGGCAGTGGGCGATGAGGGCACGCTCCATCTCCGGACCGGCCGCCGACGGGTCGACCAGCTGGACCACGGCCTTCACCTCCTCGCCGAAGTCGTCGTTGGGGACGCCGATGACGGCGGCGTCGGCCACGTCGGGGTGGACGACCAGGACGTTCTCGGTCTCCTGCGGGTAGATGTTCACGCCGCCCGAGATGATCATGTTGGCCTTGCGGTCGGTGAGGTAGAGGAACCCGTCCTCGTCCAGCTTGCCGATGTCGCCGAGCGTGCTCGACCCGTCGGCCCGGTAGCTGCCGGCGGTCTTGTCGGGGTCGTTGTGGTACTCGAAGACCCGCCCGGCGGCGGTGGCGCCGAAGTAGACGGTGCCCTCCTCGCCGACGGGGACCTCGTTGCCCTCCTCGTCGAGGATGAGCACGGGCGCGGTCAGGGCCCGGCCGACGGTCCCCTTGTGGGCCAGCCACTCCTCGCTGTTGCAGTAGCAGAACCCGTTGCCCTCGGTGCCCGCGTAGTACTCGTGGATCACCGGCCCCCACCACTCGATCATCTGCTCCTTCACCGGGATCGGGCAGGGGGCGGCGGCGTGGACGGCGAGCTTCAGGGAGCTCACGTCGTGGGCGCGGCGGACCTCCTCGGGCAGCTTCAGCATCCGGTTGAACATGGTCGGGACCCACTGGCTGTGGGTGACCCCGTGGCGCTCGATCAGGGCCAGGGCCTCGGCGGCGTCGAAGTGCTCCATGACCACGACCGTCGCCCCGATGCGCAGGAAGGCGAGGCAGAAGCCCAGCGGGGCCGCGTGGTAGAGCGGCGCGGGGGAGAGGTAGACGGACGATTCGTTGCCGCCGAAGACCAGCGTGATCAGCGTGGTCAGGGCGTCGGCCGTGCCCAGCGGGGTGCCCGGCAGGGGCATCTTGACCCCCTTGGGGCGGCCGGTGGTGCCCGACGAGTACAGCATCGGCCGGCCCTCGACGGCGTCGGGCAGCTCCTCTGCCGGCTGCGCGGCGAGCAGGGCCTCCAGCGGCTCGAAGCCGTCCACGGTGCCGCCGATCGAGGCCAGCAGGTCGAGCCCGCCCAGCTGGTCCGCGAGCTCGGCGACCTGATCGGCCTTGTGGGGCGACGTGATGAACGCCCGGCTGGCCGAGTCCTCGATGATGTAGCCGAGCTCCTCGGCCGTGAGGCGGGAGCTGATGGCGGTGAAGTAGAGCCCGGCGTAGCCGGCGCCCCAGCACAGCGGCAGGTACTCGCGCCGGTTCTCCAGGCAGAGGGCGATGTGGTCGCCGGGCTGAAGGCCGACCGACCGGAACAGCTGGGCGGCGCGGCACGCCAGCTCGTGGCACTCGGCGTAGGTGACCACCTCGCCCGACGGCGCCATGATCACCGCGGGGTGGTCGGGGGTCCGCTCGGCCCAGGTGCCGGGGTAGAGGCGATCGGGTTGGTCAGTCACGAGCTGCCCGCCGGGTCATCGGTCCAGCATGGCTGACGCGCCGGGCTACGGTCCCCGCCCGTGGCGGTGGGACCCGATCGCACGCCGGTGATCGCCGGCATCGCGCTGTCCGACTACCCGATCGCCCCGGAGCTGGACAGCGTCCAGCACCACGCCCTCGCCTTCCAGCGGGTGCTCGAGGACAGCGGCGTGGCCAAGGCCGACATCGACGGCTACGTGTCGGCCGGCGGCGGCGGGATGATGATCGACGACGCGGTGACGATGGCCGAGTACCTGGGCATCGACCACCGCTGGATCGACGGGACCATGACCGGCGGCTCGTCGTTCGAGTTCCACGTCCAGCACGCGGCGGCCGCCATCCGCGACGGCCGGGCCGAGACCATCCTGATCACCTACGGCTCCGACCAGCTCTCCCGCATGGGCCGGACGCTGGGCACCGGCCAGCTCCGCCAGGGAAGCCAGGCCGTGCCGGGGCCGAACCAGTTCGAGGCGCCGTACGGCAACTCGCTGGTGGGCGCCTACGCCATGGTCGCCCAGCGGCACACGCACGAGTTCGGCACGACACCCGAGCAGCTCGCGGAGATCGCCGTCGGCGTGCGGGAGTACGCCCAGCTCAACCCGCTGGCCCGCTACCGGGACCCGATGACCGTGGACGACGTCGTCAACAGCCGGATGGTCGCCGACCCGCTGCACAAGCTCGACTGCTGCGTCATCACCGACGGCGGCGGGGCGGTCCTGCTCACCACCGAGGAGCGGGCCCGGGACCTGAAGCAGCCCCCCGTCTACGTGCTGGGCGCCGGCGGCGCCCAGTCGCACTGGAACATCTCGCAGTGCCCCGACTTCACCACCTCGGCCGGCGCCCGCATCAGCGCCGACGTGTTCGCCGAAGCGGGCGTGACCCCCGACGACGTCGACACGATCCAGTTCTACGACAGCTTCACGATCACCGTCGCCGTGCTGCTGGAGGACATGGGCTTCTGCCCGAAGGGTGAGGCCGGCGCCTTCGTGCACGAGGGCCACCTGCGCCGCGGCGGCAAGCTCCCGCTGAACACCGACGGCGGCGGGCTGTCGTCGAACCACCCCGGGATGCGGGGGATCTTCCTGCTGATCGAGGCCACCCGCCAGCTCCGGGGCCAGGGCGGCGAGAGCCAGGTCCCCGACGCCGAGGTGGCGCTCTGCACCGGCTCCGGCGGCTGGCTGTCGTGCATCGGCATGGTGCTGCTCGGCAAGGACCGGCCCACATGAGCGCCCGCGGCCTGTTCCACCCCAAATTGCGTCTGTCGGTAACGCCAACCGCAACTGATCGACGCAATTTCGAAGGTGGGTCGGCGTGAGCGACTGGGTGAAGCCCGTCCCGTACGTCGACGCCGTCACCAAGCCGTTCTGGGACGCCACGCTCGAGGGGCGGTTGACCATCCAGCAGTGTCCGTCGTGCGGGAACCGCCAGTTCTATCCACGGGCCGTGTGCCTGGCCTGCGGCGAGACGCCCGAGCTGGTCGACGCCGCCGGTACCGGCACCGTCCACACGTTCACGATCATCCGCCAGTACGGCGGCCCCGGCTTCAGGGACGAACTGCCCTACGTGGTCGCCATGATCGAGCTGGACGAGGGCCCTCGCATGATGGGCAACGTCACCGACGTCGACCCCGAGACCGTCCGCATCGGCGACCGGGTGCAGGTGTGGTTCGCCGACGCGGGGGAGCGGTCCCACATCCCCCTCTGGAAGCCGGCGTGACCGACCTCTACACCTTCGCTCAGCTCGTCGGTCGCGACTCGCTGTGCGTCGTGACCTCGACTCGCGCCGACGGCACCGTCCAGGCCTCGTTGGTCAACGCCGGCGTGCTGGTGCATCCGGTGACCGGCGACGAGGTCGTCGGCTACGTCGCCCGGGCCAGTGCCCTGAAGGTGCGCCTGCTGCGTGAGCGCGCCGCCGCAACCGTCACGGTGCGCGACGGGTTCGAGTGGGCGACCGTGGAGGGCCCGGCCGAGCTGATCGGCCCCGACGACCCCGATGACGCCATCGACGCCGAGCGTCTGCGCCTCCTGCTCCGCGAGGTCTTCGTCGCCGCCGGCGGGGACCACGAGGACTGGGACGAGTTCGACCGGGTCATGGCCGCCGAGCGCCGGACCGCCGTCTTCGTCCGCCCCGACCGGGTCTACGGCGTCACCCGCTGATCACGCCGGCGGGCGGGAAGCGGGGCCACCGGCGGGGGCGATGAACACGCACTGCGCCTCAGCCAGCAGCTTGTCGCCGTCGTGGGCGGTGCCCCAGCACCAGATCTTGCGACCCTCGGTGCGGTCCACGCCCGCCGCGTAGTCGATGCGGCGGTAGAGCGGCGTGGGCTTGACCATCTTCACGGTGAGCGTCCCGGTGAAGCCGGCGATGCCCGAGGCCATCTGGGCACAGCCGAGCAGGTCGTCGAACACGGCGGCGACGAACCCACCGTGGAGGCAGTCCTGGGGACCCTCGTAGGCCGCGCCCCACGTGGCGTGGCCGCGGGTGATCTCGCCGTCGAGGACGAACTCGATGGGCGGCGCCAGGGGGTTCGAGCGGCCACTGATGCCCGAGCGTTCGGTGAGGATCGAGTCGTCGTCGCCGGAGGCCGACATGCCGCCCTTCTCCCGCAGCGACGGCGGGCGGTCGAGCAGGTCGGCCAGGCCGGCGGCGGCCTCGATGAGCTCGGCGAAGACGTCCTCGCCCACCCGTTCCGTGTCGAGGAGGGCGACCCGCTCGACGACCTTCTTGGTCTCCTCGACCAGCTGGTGCTTCTGGGCCCGGGCGCCCCGGGCCCGGGAGGACTTCAGGATCCACAGCTCACGGGCATCGTCCGGCAGAGGCATGGCGGCACGCTAGTGGCGGTGGAATTCTCTGACTAAGGTCAGAGATGTGGACGGAACGGCCGTGGCCCAGGTCCGACGGTTCAACCGGACGGTGACGCGGCGGATCGGCGTGCTCGACGAGGAGTACCTGGCCTTGGGTCGCCCGCTGGCCGCCTCCCGGGTCCTGTGGGAGGTCGGCGACGGCGGACTGGACGTCCGGTCGCTGCGGTCCCGGCTGGGTCTCGACTCGGGCTACCTCAGCCGCCTGCTCCGGTCGCTCGAGGACGAGGGTCTGGTCTCGGTCGAGCCGGATCCGTCCGACGGGCGGGTGCGCCGGGTCGAGCGCACGGCCGCGGGTCAGGCCGAGTACCAGGCGATGGAAGCGGCCAGCGACCAGCTGGCCTGGTCCTTCCTGGCTCCGCTGGACGAAGCGGCCAGGGGTCGCCTGCTCGACGCCATGGCCACGGTGGACCGCCTGTTGACCCGTGGCCTGGTCGAGATCGTGGTCGAGGATCCGCACAGCGACGAGGCCGGCGCCTGCCTGCGCGCCTACTTCACGGAGCTCGACGAGCGCTTCGAGACCGGATTCGACCTCGATCTCGCCGAGTCGTTCGACGTGGCCGACATGGTCGAGCCCGAAGGCCTGCTGCTGCTCGCCCGCCTCGACGGTGGGTCCGTCGGGTGCGGGGCGCTGCACTTCTTCGACGGCGGCGTGGCCGACATCAAGCGCATGTGGGTCGACCCCGCCGCCCGCGGCCTCGGGCTCGGTCGCCGCCTGCTGGCGGAGCTGGAAGCCCACGCCCGGTCCCACGGGGTGACCCTGCTGCGGCTGGAGACCAATCGGTCGTTGGTCGAGGCGATCGCCATGTACCACGCCAGCGGATTCGTCGAGGTCGAGGCCTTCAACGACGAGGTCCACGCCCACCACTGGTTCGCCAAGGAGCTGACCGACCCGTAACCGCCGGGGCCGTCGGCCGGTCGAACCAGTGATGCCCGCCGCTGTCGCCCTCCGTGCGGCCGTGGACGGGACCCTGGACGCCCGGGTCGAGGACGGTCTGGGACGGCCGGCGATCGTCGTCCGCTCGGTGAGCGACCGGCATGCCGGCGCGCTCAGGTCCGCCGACGGGGACACGATCGCCAGCGCCGCCAAGGCGGCGCGCCAGTCCGGCATCCCGCTGGTGCTGGTCCTGGCCTCCAGCGGCGCGGACGTCCATGAAGGCATCGACAGCCTCGTCGGCTGGGGCCGCGCCGCCAAGGAGATCGTCGAGTGCTCCGGGGTGGTCCCGGTGCTGGCCGCCCTGACCGGTCCCGCGGTGTCCGGGCCCGCCCTGTTGCTGGGTCTGGCCGACCAGGTGATCATGACCGCCGACGCCTACGCCTACGTCTCCGGGCCCCGGATGGTGCGCCAGATGACCGGCAACGTGATCTCGACGGCCGGCCTCGGTGGGGTGGGCACCCACCAGCGCTCGACGGGCGTCGCCTCCCGCGTCGTGTCGACCGCGGAGGAGGTCGACGGCGAGCTCACCGAGCTGCTGGCCCATATGCCCGACTCGGTGGACGACGAGCCGCCCCGCTGGCCCTGCGACGACCCCGTCGACCGGCCCACCCCCGAGGCCGGCGAGCTGCTTCCCGCCGGAGCGACCGCCAGCTACGACATCCGGGCAGTACTGCGCGCGGTGGTCGACGACGGCGAGTTCCTCGAGCTCCGGGAGCACTTCGCCCCCAACCTCGTGACCGGGTTCTCCACCGTCGACGGCCGGCCCGTCGGCATCGTGGCCAACCAGCCCCAGCAGCTGGCGGGGACCCTGGACATCGCCTGCTCGCACAAGGGCGCCCGCTTCGTGTCCTTCTGCGACGCCTTCAACATCCCGCTGGTCACCGTCGTCGACACGCCCGGCTTCTATCCCGGCAAGGACATGGAGTGGCGGGGGATGATCCGCCACGGCGCCCAGCTGGCCTTCGCCTACGCCCGGGCGACCGTGCCCCGGGTCGGCCTGACCCTGCGCAAGTCCTACGGCGGCGCATTCATCGTCATGGACTCCAAGACCATGGGCTGCGATCTCCACCTCGCGTGGCCGACCGCCGAGATCGCCGTCATGGGGGCCGAGGGCGCCGTCGGCATCCTCCACCGGCGAGCCGAACCCGCCGACCGCTCGGCTCGGGTCACCGCCTACGAGGACGAGTACCTCAATCCCTGGATCGCCGCCGACCGGGGCTACATCGATGCCGTCATCGACCCGGCCGACACCCGGACCGAGCTCGCCGCCGCCCTCGAGATCCTCAGCACCAAGCGCGAGCGCCTCGTGCCCCGGCGCCACGACAACCTGCCGCTCTAGACGGCGCGGAAGGAAGGGTCCTTCGCCCCTGTCGGCCACGAGCACCGGCCCCGAGGATCGGGTCGTGGCCATCGACCGCATCAGTGCCAACGACGCGCTCCAGCTGGCGACCGACGTGGGCCCCGGGCCCATGCAGGTGGGTGCGGTCCTCGTGCTGGACGGTGCGCCGACGATGGCGTCTGTCGTGGAGGCGATCGACCTCCGGAGCCGGTCCGTCCCACGGTTGCGTCAACGACTGGTCCGGCCGCCGGTCGGATGCGGTCGGCCGTACTGGCTGGACGATCCCGAGGTCGACGTTCGTCGTCACGTCGCGGCGGTGACCTGTCCGGGCGACGGCGGCGAGCAGGCACTTCTCGCCATGGCCGCTGAGCTGTTGGCTCGGCGCCTCCCGGCGAACCGACCCCTCTGGGCGGCGACCCTGGTCCGCGGCCTCGCCGACGGCGGCAGCGCGCTCGTCCTCGTGTTCAACCACGTGCTGTCCGACGGCATCGGGGGCCTGGCCGTGCTGGCCAACCTCGTCGATGGCATCACCACGATCACGCCCGACGCACGACCGTCCACGTGCCGACCGTCATGGCGGGCGTTGTTCGTCGACGCGTGGTGGACCCGCCTGCGAGCCGTCGCGCACCTGCCCCAGGGGCTCGCGGCGCTGCGGGCCGCGCGTCGCGAGCTGCGCGCGAGTGGCCACCCCAGGGCCTCGCGCTGCTCGATGAACCGACCCACCGGCACCCGGCGACGCCTGGTGGTGGCCAGGATCGACCTCGACCCGATCCATGCCGTTGCGCACTGCAGGGGAGCCACCGTGAACGACGTCCTCCTCACGGCGGTCGCCGGCGCGTTGGACGCGACCTTGCGGCGACGAGGTGATCCCTCCATCCCGTCCTTCGTCGTGTCCATCCCAGTCGCGGCCCGTCGCCGTACCACCGCGACCGAGCTCGGCAACCGGCTGGGGGTCATGCCGGTCGTCGTGCCGGCCATCGGGCCTCTCGACGGACGCTTGACGGCGACCGCGGCGGCTCATCGCCGACCGACGGCGGACGTCGGTGCCGCTGCGGTGCTCCTCGCGCCGGCCGTCCGTCTCCTCGCCTGGCTCCGGTTGTTCCGCTGGATCATCGGCCGGCAGCGGACGGTGCACACCTTCCTCACCAACCTGCGGGGGCCGGACGAGCGACTGTCGTTCCTCGGTGCAGAGATCCGCGACATCCTCCCGTTGACCACGGTGGCCGGCAACGTGACGGTGGCGTTCGCCGTCCTGTCCTACGCGGGCACCCTGGCCGTGACCGTCGTCGCCGATCCCGAGGCGTGTCCGGACGTCGACGTCGTCCGAGACGAGCTCCAGGCGGGACTCGAGGGGTTCGTGCGAGGTGCCGACGCCCCGACGGTCACGGCTCCCGCGGCACCGTGACGGTCTCCGCCGCCCGGACCAGGAAGTCGACGGCGAGGCGGACCGGGCCCTCGACGTGCAGGCGGTGGGGCACTTCGGGCGGGATCGGCTGGTTCTGGCCGGCGTCGAGACGTCGGTGCCGCGGCGGATCGGTCTCGGCGGCGAAGGTGACGGCGCCCTCCAGCACCCGGAGCCGTCCCCAGGTGTGATCGGCGACGACGTGCGTGGCCCGCAGGCCGGCGGGCAGGGTGTCGGCGTCGAAGGGCCCGGCAGTGCGGGCCAGTTCGAGGCCGTCGGGGAGCTCGAGCCGATCGCAGAGGGGGCAGTCCAGCTCCGAGCCCAGGTGCGCCGCCCGGCCGCTCGCCGTCGTGGTCCACGGCCGGTCCCAGAACGGAGGCCGGTGACGCACGTGCTGGTTGTGGAGGCACGAGAGCTCCGCCACCCAGTCGCCCTCGTCGTCGTCGTGGAAGCCCTCGATCGTCCGGATCACGTGAGGGCGATCTCGGCGTCCCGGACCAGCTCGCGCACGACGTCGCCGGCGGTCGCCATCCCGCGCACGTCGGTGACCGACGTGCCCGCGTAGAGCGCCGCGGCGCCGACGTCGTCGGCGAACTCCCGAGTGGGCGGGAAGGGCGACCGTTCCGACGGGTCGGCGTCCGACGCCGCGACACACGAGCGGAGCACCCGGTGGGGCGCGTCCGGCCAGCCGAGGGAGAAGGCCTCGGTCACGACCGTGTCCTCGCCGGTGGCGCTGACGAGCGCGGCGACGTAGTCGGGATGGACATCGGCCTCCTCCGTGGCGACGAGGCGCGTGCCGATCCGGACAGCGTCGGCCCCGGCGCGCAGGGCGGCCGCCATCGCCTCGCCCGTGCCGATGCCTCCGGCCGCCACGAGCGGGACGTCCAGGATCGAGCGCACCTCGGCGAGGAGGGGGAGCAGCGGCTGTTCTCCTCGCACGTGGCCGCCGGCCTCGTGGCCCTGGGCGACGACGAGGTCGCATCCCGCTTCCACCGCCGCTCGGGCCTCGTCGACGGAGCCGACCTGCCACGCCGCCAGCGCACCGCCCCCATGCACGACGTCGACGACGCCCGGATCGGGATCGCCGTAGAAGCACTCCACGACGCTGGCGGTCGCCGAGACCGCCTCGAGCGCCGCCCCGTCGAGGAACGGGACCAGGAAGTTCACGCCCACCCGGGCCTCCGGGCCGGCGAGGTCGACCGCGGCCGTCACCTGCGCGACCGCCTGCTCAGCGGTGAGTCCCGCCGCCGCGGTCATCCCGAGCGCACCCTCCCTGGCGACGGCAGCCGCCAGTGCAGGGGTCGTGACCCCGCCCATGCCCGCCTGCTGCAGCGGGATCCGACAGCCGACGAGCTCGGTGAACGCGGTGGGGAGCGGCATCGTCAGGAGCTTCGCGCGGCGCCTCCGGTCACGCGGCCAGGGGCGGGGAGGGGCACCTCGTCGTCCGCCAGTCGGCGGGGGTCGATCGGCGTGCCCGCTTCGATGAGGGCCTTCAGGTCCTCCACGACGTCCCAGACATTCACGGTCGTCGCCGCGGTCACCACGCCGTCGCGCTGCCAGAAGGCGATGAACCTCCGTGCCGCAGCGTCGCCGCGGATCGTCACGGTGTCGTCGGCGCCGCGGAGCCCGACGTGCTCCAGGCCGAGGTCGTACTGGTCCGAGAAGAAGTAGGGCAGCCGGGTGTACGGCTCCCTCTTCCCGGCGGCGTTGCGGCCCGCGGTGACGCCTTGGTGGCGGGCGTTGGCCCAGTGCTCCACCCGCACCCGCCGCTGATATCGGGGGTGCCAGGCACTGGCGACGTCGCCGGCGGCGTACACCCCCGCGACGTTCGACTCGAGGTACTCGTCGACCAGGATCCCGTCGCCGACGCGCAGGCCCGGCTGCCCGTCCGTGACCGCCAGGGACGGCGTGACCCCGATGCCGGCGACGACGACGTCCGCGGCCTCGACGCGACCGTCGTGCAGGGCGACCGCCTCGACGGTCGTCGTTCCCCGTAGCTCGGCGACCCTGGTACCGAGACGGAGGTCGACGCCGTGGTCGGCGTGCAGCTCGCGGAACACCGATCCCACGTCGTGACCGAGCGCCCGTCGCAGGGGGACCTCGGACGGGTCGACGAGGACGACCTCGGCCCCCATCTGGCGTGCGGACGCGGCGACCTCTGAGCCGATCCAACCGGCGCCGATGACGGCGACCCTCGCGGCACCGCGGATCGCCTCAGCGAGCCGGGCCGCGTCGTCGATCGTGCGCAGGACGTGGACACCGTCCAGGTCGGCGCCGGGCACGGCGAGGCGACGGGGCGACGCGCCGGTGGCGAGGACGGCGGTGTCGAACGGGACCCGGTCTCCGCCGGCGAGCTCGACGGCGCGGCGCACGACGTCCACCCCGAGCGCGCGGTCGGTGACCAGCTCGATGTCGTGGTCGCGGTAGAAGCCGTCGGGGTGCACGCGGGCGGTCTCGGGGGCGTCCTCGCCTCGGAGCACGGCTTTCGAGAGCGGGGGTCGCTCGTAGGGGAGGGTGGGCTCGTCGCCGATGAGGACGATCCGCCCGTCGAAGCCGGCCTCCCGTGCCCCTTCGGCGGCGCGGGCACCGGCGAGCCCGGCGCCGACGATCGCCAGCGTCGTTCGCGGGGTCGCGGTCATGTGCCCACCCCCGCCAGGGCGAACATCTCCGACCGTGACCGGGCGTCGCTGCGCAGCAGCCCGTGCAGGGCGGACGTGACCGTGCGCGAGCCGGTGGCCTTGACGCCGCGGAGGGACATGCAGAGGTGCTCGGCCTCGATCACCACACCGACGCCCTTCGGCTGGAGCTGATCCTGCAGCCAGTCGGCCACCTGCTGGGTGAGGCGCTCCTGCACCTGGAGGCCTCGGGCGAAGCGGTCGACGACCCGGGCGAGCTTCGACAGCCCCAGGATCCGGTCCCCGGGGAGGTACCCGACGTGGGCGACCCCGACGAACGGCAGGAGGTGGTGCTGGCAGAGCGAGTGGAACGGGATGTCACGGGCCAGGACCAGCTCGTCATAGCCCTCGTCGTTCGGGAACGTGGTGAGGTTGAACGGCTGAGGCGTGAGCATCTCGCCGAGGGCGGCGGCGACCCGCCGAGGCGTCTCCCGGAGGTGCTCGTCGTCCGTGTCCTGGCCGAGGGCCTCGAGCAGATCGCTCACGGCCCGCGCGGCCCGCTGCAGGTCGGGCTCGGCGCGTACGACCTCGAGGGCGGTGACGCTCACGACGTGCCGTCGGCCGTGCGGTCGAACGCCGCGGCCAGGCGGGCAAGGGCCAGGGCGCCGATCAGGAGCCCGAAGTCCCGCAGCGCGATGTCGTAGAAGTCCGCCTGGATGAGGAGGTTGGTGATGATCCCCGCCAGCCACGCGGCGACCAGGTAGCCGCCGAACTTCGGTCGCACGGCCACGACGAGGCCGGCGACGATCTCGATGACGCCCACGGCGAGCATCGCCTGGTGGGCGTTGCCGGGCACGAGGTCGTTGATCTCGGGGGCCAGGTAGATCTCCCAGTCCACGAGCCAGTCGAGGAACTTGTCCAGCCCGAACAGGATCGGGGCGACGGTGAACGCCGTTCGCAGCAGAAAGAATGCCTGGTAGGCGGGGTCGGCGAGCCGTCGGGGCGTCGCATGGGACGCCTGGTGGTCGGCGGTGAGCGTGGCCATCGGTCTGCCTCCTTCTAAAGTTGAATAAAGCTGACTTTAGATCGCCGAGGGGTTTCCGTCAACCAAGTTCTGTTTTAGAGTGCGGGAGGTGGAGGCGGCACACCCCGAGACCGAGGTCGAGCGGAGGGTCCGGACGGTGGCCGCCCTCGATCAGCCGCTGCGCCGGGCCCTGTACGAGCTGTTGGCCGACCGGGACGGGTGGGTCACCCGTGACGAGGCCGCTGTCGCGCTCGGACGTCGCCCGCTCCGTCGCCGCCTTCCACCTCGACAAGCTGGCGGAGGCCGGCGTCCTGGAGGTCACCTTCGAGCGCACCAGCGGCCGTACCGGGCCTGGCGCCGGCCGCCCCTCGAAGCTCTACCGGGTCGGATCGGACGAGGTGGCGGCGTCGGTCCCGGACCGGCGGTACGACCTGGCGGGCTCGCTGCTCGCCACCGCCGTCGCCACGGCCCAGCGGACCGGAGCGCCCATCGGCGACACGCTCAGCGACACGGCCCGAGCCGCAGGTCGGATCGTCGGGTCCGAGGCCCGCGAGGCGGCGTCGTCACTCCCCACGACCGAGGACCGCCGGGGCGCCGTCCTCGGGGTGCTCGCCCGCCACGGCTACGAGCCGACGCTGGGCGCCGGCGACGAGATCGTCCTGGCCAACTGCCCGTTCCACCGCCTGGCCGAGGAGCAGCGCAGCCTCGTCTGCGGGATGAACCTCGACTTCCTCAGGGGGCTGCTCGAGGGCCTGGGCTCCGACGACCACCTCAGCGCCCGACTGGCGCCCGAGCCCGGCTACTGCTGCGTGCGCATCGCCACTACCTAGGGCTCCAGCGTCACCTTGATGGCGCCGGCGCCGCGGTCGGCGGCGACCCGGAAGGCCTCGGTTGCGTCGTCCAGCGGGAAGCGGTGGGTGATGAGCGCCGGCGCGAGCTCCGGGACCTCGGCCAGCAGCGCAGCGGCGGACTCGACCTCGCGGTGGCCGGCGTGGTGGCCGTAGGCGTAGGCGCCGACCACGGTGAGCTCCTTCATGCTGAGCGGCATGGCGGCGACCGTCAGCTGCTCCCAGTACGTGCCGAGGATGGCGATCGTCGCCCGCACCCGGGTCAGGTCGATCGCCTCGGCGAAGGCGGACGGTGTCCCGGCCGCCTCGATGACGACGTCGTAGCGGCCCTCGACCGGTCGACCGCCGACGGCTTCGGCGGCGGCTTGCTGGTGCGGGTGCCGGGCCCGGACGCCGACCTCGCAGCCGGCGTGGGTGGCGGCCGCGACGGCGGCGACACCGAGGGTGCCGCCGCCGATCACGGCGACCCGCATCCCCGCTTCGATCCGGGCTCGCTCCATTGCGTGGACGGCGCAGGCGACGGGTTCGACCAGCGAGGCGTCGTGGACCGACAGGCCGTCCGGAAGCGGGACGACGCACATCGGAGGGACCATCACCTCGTCGGCCATGCCACCGTCGAGGCCGATGCCGATCGTCATCCCCTGGCTGCACAGCTGCGTCCAGCCGGCGACGCAGCGGTCGCAGGTCCCGCAGCGCACGGCGGGCTCGACCGCCACGGCCGTGCCGTCGTCCAGCCACCCGGCGAACTCGTGGCCGAGGGTGACCGGCATCGGCCCCCACTCGACCAGGTGCAGGTCCGACCCGCAGATGCCCGACGCCGCCACCCGCACCCGCACCTCGTCGCCGGTGGGCTCCGGGCGGGGAAGGTCGAGGACCCGGATCCCGTCCTCCGTGTTCCGAACCCCCCTCATCGGCCATTCCCCCTCGTTCTGGCGCCTGATCTGGTCGCCATAGCGACCGAATCGGGCGCCAGAACCATCGGGCCGACGTCCGACAGCGCCGCCCCCACGATGGCGACTCGATTGGTCCCCGGCACCGGCGGCGATGGTAATGAGGGGTGGTGGACCTCCGGTTCAGCGACGAGGACGAGGCCTTCCGGTCCGAGGCCCGGGACTTCCTCGAGACGAACCTGGCCGGCGACTTCGCCTCCGTGCGGGGCCTGGGCGGGCCCGGCAAGGAGCACCAGGACTTCGAGGGCCGCCTGGAGTGGGAGAAGCTCCTCGGCCGTGAGGGTTGGAGCGTCGTGGGTTGGCCGAAGGAGCACGGCGGCAAGGGCCTGCCCGTCACCCAGCAGGTCATCTGGCACCAGGAGTACGCCCGGGCCCGGGCGCCGGGGCGGGTCGGCATCGTCGGCGAGGGGCTGCTCGGTCCCACCCTCATCGCCTTCGGGACCGACGAGCAGAAGGCCCGCTTCCTGCCCGGCATCGCCTCGGGTGAGGTGCTGTGGTGCCAGGGCTACTCCGAGCCGAACGCCGGGTCGGACCTGGCCAACGTGCAGACTCGGGCCCACCTCGACGGCGACGAGTGGGTCATCACCGGGCAGAAGGTGTGGACGTCACTGGCCACCTGGGCGCAGTGGATGTTCGCGGTCTGCCGCACGGACCCCGATGCGCAGCCGAAGCACCGGGGCATCTCGTACCTGCTGTGCCCGATGGACCAGCCCGGCATCGAGTTCCGCCCCATCAACCAGCTGACGGGGACCTCGGAGTTCAACGAGGTCTTCCTCGACGAGGCCCGGACCGAGGCCGACCTGGTCGTGGGCGAGGTGAACGGCGGCTGGCGGGTCGCCATGGGCACGCTCGGGTTCGAGCGGGGCGTGCTCACCCTGGGCCAGCAGATGGCCTTCGCCCAGGAGTTCGAGCTGGTCCTCGAGGCGGCCCGTCGCAACGGGAAGGCCGACGAGGCCGGCATGCGCCAGCGACTGGCCGACGCCTGGATCGGCCTGGAGCTCATGCGGCTGACCGCCCTGCGCACGATCTCGGGCGAGCCCGGCCCGGAGACCTCGATCAACAAGCTCTACTGGGCGACGTTCCACCGTGGCCTGGGCGAGCTGGCCATGGACGTGCTGGGCGCCGACGCCACCGTCCTCACGCCGGAGACGGCCATGCCCGGCGGCGAGGCCTACGCGCTGTCCGAGCTCCAGGGGCTGTTCCTGTTCAGCCGGGCCGACACCATCTACGGCGGGTCGAACCAGATCCAACGCAACGTGCTGGGGGAACAGGTCCTCGGCCTACCGAGGGAGCCCCGATGAGCCGAGAGATCCCGCCGTACCCCGAGGGCCACGACCTGCTGGCCGGCAAGGGGGTCGTCGTCACGGCCGCCGCCGGTACCGGCATCGGCTTCGCCACGGCCAAGCGCTGTGCCGAGGAGGGGGCCCGGGTCGTCCTCTCCGACCACCACGAGCGCCGGCTGGGCGAGGCAGCCGACGCCATCGAGGCCGAGGTGGGGGAGCGGCCGGCCACGATCGTGTGCGACGTGACCGACGACGCCGCGGTCAACGCGCTCGTCGACGGGGCCGCCGAGGTGCTGGGCGGCATCGACGTGATGGTGAACAACGCCGGCCTGGGCGGCACCGTCGACCTCGTCGACATGACCGACGAGCAGTGGTCGGTCGTCCTCGACGTCACCCTCAACGGCACGTTCCGCACCACCCGGGCCGCCCTGCGCCACATGCTCCCGCGCGGCTCCGGCGTCATCGTGAACAACGCGTCGGTGCTCGGCTGGCGGGCCCAGCGCGGCCAGGCCCACTACGCGGCGGCCAAGGCGGGCGTCATGGCCCTCACCCGCTGCGCCGCCATCGAGGCCGCCGACGTGGGCGTCCGGGTCAACGCCGTCGCTCCCAGCCTGGCCACCCACCCCTTCCTCACGAAGGTGATGGACGACGGCCTGCTGGAGGAGCTGGAGCAGCAGGAGGCCTTCGGTCGCGGCGCCACCCCGTGGGAGGTGGCCAACGTGATCGTCTTCCTTGCCTCGGACTACTCCAGCTACATGACCGGCGAGGTCGTGGCGGTCTCCAGCCAGCACCCTTAGGCAGGGCCTCGGGCCAGGCGGTCGCCGACCAGCGCCCAGAAGTTGGGGCAGTCGATGATGTCGTCCTTGGGGCAGTCGAGGGCGTGCTCCAGCGCGACCCGGGCCAGCTCGGCCTGCTCGGCGGTGCGGCGCAACTCGTCGATCTTGGCCTCGGCCAGCTCGTGCCAGGCCTTGGGCGACTCGGCCCGGCTGGCCAGGATCGACTGGACCTCGGCCAGGGTGAAGCCGACATCGGTGAGCAGGAGGATGACCCCGACCCGGGCCACGGCCTCGGGCCGGTAGCGCCGGCGGCCCGAGACCCGCTCGGCGGGCGGGAGCAGGCCCAGCTCGTCGTAGTAGCGGAGGGCCGACGTGCGCACGCCGACCTGCTCGGCCACCTCGCCGATCGTGAGCAGGTCGGGCACTTGACTTCAAGTGTACATGAAGTGGTCCCCTGCGGGCATGAGCCTTCACCAGCACTTCATGCACCCCGCCGGCGTCGGCGGCCGGGTCGCCGGTTGGATCATGTCGACCCGAGGGTCGAACGTCGACCGCAACCGGTGGGTCGTCGACCTGCTCGACCTGGGTCCCGGGGACCGCGTCCTGGAGATCGGCTGCGGCCCGGGCATCGCCGTCACCGCCGTGACGGCGACCGGCGCCGAGGTCGTGGCCATCGACCCGTCCGACGTGATGCGGTCGATGGCGGCCAAGCGGAACCCCGGCGTGACCGTCCTCGACGGCGACAGCGACCACCTGCCCGACGGGCCGTTCACCGCCGCCTTCGCCGTCAACACGGTCATGTTCTGGCCCGACGCCGACGCCTCGCTGGCGGCCCTGAGCGAGCGGATGGCGCCGGGGGGCCGGGTGGCGCTGGCGATCCAGCCCCGATTCAAGGGGGCGACGGACGCCGACAGCGTCCGTCTCGCTGAGGAGAACGCGGCCCGCCTCGAGCGGGCGGGCTTCACCGATCTGCGCGTCGAGCGCCTCGACCTGCGGCCGGTCGACTGCGGCTGCGCGGTGGGCCGGCTCAGCCCACCCTGAAGCCGCCTCCGCCCTGCGCCGGTGGCGTCGGGGGCGGCGGGGGCGGCGATGGCGGGGGAGCAGGCGGTGCCGGGGCCGTGGGCGGCGGCGGGAGGTGGGCGTACGGGTTCTCCGGGTCCGGCACGGCGGCCGTCCCCGGCACCGCGGCCGTCCCCGGCACGGCGGCGGCCGTCGGCGCGACCTGGGCCGGGGTCGGCGGGTTGACCGGCGGCGGGGGCAGCACCTGTCCCCGCCCGGTCTTGGGCAGGATCGGCCGCGGCGGCAGGCCGGCCAGGTCGGTGAGCTTCACGATGCGGCTGCGCAGCAGGAGCGCGGTCCCCAGCCGCTTCGACCGGGAGGACATCGTCCCGCCGTAGACGCCGTCGGGCACTTCGATCCACAGCGGCGCGGTGGCCCGGCTGACCCGGACGATCTGGCTCTGCTCGGCCTCCAGCTTCTCCAGCGCGGTGATGAGGGCCTCGGGGTGACGGGTGAACTGGACGGCGACACGGTCCCGCTGCTCGACCTGGTCCCGCAGCGCCCACGCCTGCAGCCACTCGGCCATGCGGGCGGGGACCCAGCCGAGGAGGCCCTTCAGGTCGTCGGCCTCGGCGGTGCTGATGGCGCCCGACGTCAGGGCGACGGTCCAGCTGGACAGGGCGATGTCCCAGCTGCCGATCCGGCTGACCTCGTAGGCGAGCATGGCCTCCAGCTCGTCCCGGTTGAGGTGGTGCGCGAGCCCGGAGGTGATCCCGATGATCGTCTTCTTCGGCCGGGTCCCGACCCCGAACGAGTTGGGGGCGACGTCCGGGATGACGGCGAAGCGGGGGATGGGCACGTCCGCGCTGATGGCCAGGGCCTCGAGGATGTTGCGCACCTCGGGGAACTCGTCGGGGTTCGCCACGTGGGCGCCGGTCTCCCGCAGCACCTGCTGCTCCAGCTTGCGGCGCAGCCCGGGGATGCGGACCAGCGACAGGACGCTGCCCACGATCACCGACAGGACGATCACGATGCCGATCCCGATGAAGAACCACTTCCAGAGCTCGAAGCTGTCGGGGAGACCGCCCTCGCTGATGAGCCAGAAGATGCCGATCAGCGCGGTGCCGACGACGGCGGCGCACACCGCCATCCAGTAGACGACCGTGGCCATGACCAGGACCGCGGCGATGCGCAGGCGGTTCTGCCGGGCGAACAGGTCCGGCCGCTCGGTGCGCTCCATGGAGGGCGACGCTACGCGCCCGGGTCAGCCCACACGTGAGCAGGCGGTACTCAATCGTCGCCGGCGGGCGGCTCGGTGAGCTCCCGGGCCACGCCCTCGGCGTAGCTGTCCCAGGCGTCGGTCAGGTCGTCGATGAGCTGCCGCAGCAGCATCGGCGACATCGCCACGCGGGCGACGACCGTGCCGATCTCGGGCTCGACGGCGTGGTCGACGCGGAGCAGGTCGACGGTGACCTCGTGGTCGCTGGTGTTGACGATGGCGTCGTTGGCCCACACACCGGCCTGGTGGGCGGCGGGTACGACGACCACCAGCTCCTCGTCGCGTTCGTTCGCCATGACGGGTCCCCCACTCGGTCGGCCCCGGTTCGTACCGTAGATGCGTGGCGGACACCCTGCCTGGGCTCGGCGGTGACGCCGACGGCGCCGACGACGAGCTCGACGAACTGGAGACCCAGAGCGGGTTGGGCCGCGGCCTGGCGGCGATCATCCCGACCCTCGCCGATCTCGACGCGCCCGCGCCGCGTCCGCGCCGTTCCCGCCGCCGGGGCGGCGTGGCGGCCCTGCTCGGCACCGCCGCCGAGGAACCGGAGGCGCCCGAGCCTCCGCCCGCCAGCGCACCCTCGGCCGTCCGCAAGCTGCGGGACGACCTGGTCGGCGCCCTTCTCGACGGCCTGGCCAACACCATGGCGCTGGACCTCTGCGCCTACCTCCACGAGGGACCGGGCGAGGCGCCCCACCTCTTCCTGCAGGCCCCCTCGCTCGACGCCATCGGCCCCGAGCGCGCCTACACGCTGCTGAACACCCTCCGGGTCGAGCTCGAGGCCGGCCGCAGCGACGCCGAGCTGGCGACCGCGGGCTTCCGCGGCGTCGGCGTGGCCACCGTGGGCGACGGCTCCCGCGGGCTCTGGGCCGTGGCCCGCCCCGACGGCATCAGCGTCCCCGAGCGCGAGGTGGCCACCCGGTTCTGCCGATCCTTCGGCCGGGCGGTCCACCAGCTCGACGGCGCCGCCGCGCCCGCCACCACGATGGCCATGCCGGTGCGCGTGCAGGCCCACCGCAGCCTCGACACGGTGCTGGCCGAGGTCGAGGTCCGGGTCGCCGACCAGATCCGGCCCGGCCACGGGCGGGCGGCCACCCGCGTCGAGGCCATCACCCGGGCCGTGCTGGTGGCGGCCGGCCGCCACGTCGACTTCCGCTACGCCTGCGAGGTGGCCCACGAGGGTGAGCACGCCGCCGTGGTCCTGCTCGAGGGCCAGGACCACGCCGTGGCCCTCGGCTCGGCGCTCAGCCCCGAGCCCGGTGGGGTGGCGACGGCTCAGGCCGCCATCCGGGCCCTGGACGGGCTCGCCGCCTAGCCCGCCTGGTCAGCCGACCAGCTCGCGGTCCTTCTCGCGCACACGCTCGGCGAGGGCACTCATGATGCTGGCGCGGAAGCTGGCCGACTCGTCGATCAGGCCGGAGAACTCCCGCTTGCCGATGACCAGCAGCTCCATCGGCGTGGTGGCGGTGACCGTGGCGTTGCGCGGGGCCCGGTCGATGAGGGCCATCTCGCCGAACACGGCACCGGGACCGATGCTGGTCACCGACGTCCCGCCGCGGGTGACCGTGGCGTCGCCCTTGACGATCACGAAGGCCTCATGGCCCACGTCTCCCTCGACGACCAGGTCCCGGCCGGCGTCGACCGAGATCTCGTCGACGAAGCGGGCGATCTCGGCGAGGTCGTGCTTCGAGCACCTCGCGAACAGCGGGACCGTGGCCAGATGAGCCACGAACGTGTCGGCCATGGCCGCGGATCGTAGGAGAACCGGTCGGGCGCTGCTGGCGACAGCTACCGTCCCCGCCCGCGGAGGGCTACTGGAACCACCAGACCGACGAGGCGCCGGCCGCATACCAGAAGATGTCGTCCTTGCCGTCCTCGTCGAAGTCCCCGGTGACGATGGGCGAATAGGACCCGGTCACGTTGTCCACCTCGCCCAACGAGAACCCGCGGTCGGCACGACCCCACCAGACCTTGTCCAGGCCGTCGCCGGCCCGGTACCAGAAGAGATCGTCCCTGCTGTTGCCGTCGAGGTCGGCGACCAGCGGGCGGGCGTCGAAGGCGACCGTGCGCAGGGTCGTGTCGAACGAGCGGTCGGACCGGCCGAAGTAGAGGTAGTCCTGGGTGTCACCGGGGGCGTACCAGAACACGTCGGAGCGACGGTCGCCGTCGAAGTCCCCGACGGTCGGCCGGTAGGTGCCGCTGATGTCGATGGATCCGGTTCACGAAGCGCCCGTCGGCCCGGCCGAACCAGAGCTTGTCCGCACCGCCGCCCGGGCCGTACCAGAAGATGTCGTCGCGGCCGTCGCCGTCGTAGTCCCCGACCATGGTCTTGGGGAAGCGGCCGCCGATGTTGACCTTCGGTGGTCTCCCAGGTCCGGTCGGTGCGGCCGAACCAGAGGTAGTCCTGGGCCGCGCCCGGTGCGTACCAGAGGATGTCGGTGCGGCCGTCGCCGTCGTAGTCGCCGGTCAGCGGACGGAAGCGGCCCCGCGCCGTGATGTCGGCGTGGACGAAGCCGCGGCCACGGCGGCCGTACCAGATCTCCTCCGGCTTCGTGCCCTGGCCGTACCAGAGGATGTCCAGCTTGCCGTTGCCGTCGAAGTCCCCGGATTCGGCGAAGTCGTAGTCGCCGTTGACGGTGCGCTCGGTGCGCTCGAACTCGGCCCGCGGCCCCTTGTTGGGGTTCGGGTTCGGCTCGGGGTCGGGCGGGTTGGGCCCGCCCATCTGCATCGTCCAGAAGCTCGTGCGCTTGGCGCCGCCCTTGCGGGTGAGGCTGATGTGGACGTGGTCGGTGTGGGGGCTGGAGCCGGTGTACGGGGTCCAGCCCTCGTTGGCCCGGTACATCCGGAAGATCTCGCGGTTCCAGATGATGTACATGACGCCGAGGCGGCGGGCCATGGCGTGGCGGTGGCCGTACTGGTCGGTGGCGAAGAGCCAGCGGAGGAAGTTCGCCACCCGGCGCCGGCCGGCGGTCTCGCTGGCGTTGTTGCCCCAGTCCCAGGCCCGGCCCTCCTTGTGCTCGGAGGTGCCGCCGATGCTGCAGTCCCGGCTGATGCCGAAGCTGGTGCTGGCGGGGTACGCGGCGAGGATCATGTCCCGGAAGGCGACCATGCCGGGCTTGGCGTCGGGGCTGCAGGTGCTCTGGCCGTCGTACCGCGGGTACGGCTCGATGTCGTCGGGGAAGCGCGGCGTGTTCGGCTCGCGCTCGCGGGCGGGCGGGCCCTGGCCCGTGACGGTGAAGGTGCCGGCGGTGAGGACGCCGAGGTCCTCGTACATGGGGGCGATGCAGGTCCCGCGGACCGAGTAGGTGCCCACCTCGACCGACCGGGGGACGACCCAGCCGCTGTCCCAGGTGCCGTCGCGCTCGACGGTCAGGGTGGCCGAGGCGGCAGCGCTGCCGTCAGGGGCGATGAGCTGGATGAGGAGGCCGTCGGCGCCGGTCACGCCGTCGGGCAGGAAGCAGCCGGTGCCCGTGACTCGGATGGGTCGGCCCGTCACGCCCTCGGTCTGCGAGACGGCCATTGTCGGCTCGCCCTGGCCCTGGGCCGGGTGGATGCCGAGGGGGACCACGGCGAGCACGCCCGCGCCCGTCAGGACGGCGAGGAGCGTGGTGGCGAGGCGGCGGCGCACGTTCAAGAGATCGGATGCTCCCCGCGGACTGTGAACCTTGTCCGCATCGTGTCCCCCTTCGGTGGGCTTCCCAGCCACCGTGCTGTGGGTTGGTTACGGAATCTTTGCGGATGTGTTACAGAAAGCTAGGCCATCCTCCGCGGTCGCGCCAAACACACGAGGTGGCCTCGCTACCTCTGAAGATGGTGTACCAGACCCAGATCCCACAGATCGTGATGCCGCAACCGCGGCTGGTGAGACCCGGCTCAGTCGCCGGCGAGCGCGGCCAGGAAGGCCGGCGGTGCGCCACCGCCGTCGAGGACGAGGTCGGCGCCGGTCACGTAGGCCGCCGCGGAGGAGGCCAGGAAGGCGACGGCCCCGGCGACGTCGGCGCCGCCGTCCGCCGACACGCAGTTGACCCGCACCTTCGGGCCCCAGGCCACGGCGAGCGAGGACGTGAGGTGGACCAGGCCGGCCTTCGCGGCGCCGTACGCGGGGGCGTCGGGCGTCGGCCGGTGGCCGTCGAGCGAGCCGAGGACGACGATCGATCCGCCGTCCTCCTGGGCCTGCATGACCCCGTTGGCCGCCGTGGCCAGCCACAGCGGGACCAGCAGGTTGCGGACGACGGCGGCGGTGCCGTCGCCGTCGACGGGCCCACCCTCGCCGATCACGAGGACGTCCAGCCGTCCGTGCTGGGACGCCACGGCGGCGACCAGGTCGTCCGCCTGGGCGCTCTCGTGCAGGTCGGCGGCCTCCGACCACGACGGCCTCCGCCCCGGCCGACCGCAGCCCGTCGACGACGTCGCCGGCGCCGCCGATGACGAGGGCGACTCGGTCCTGGAGGGCGGGGGTGGCGGTCATCGGCGCGGCGAGCGTAGGCGTCCAGGAGCGCGCGGAGGACCCCGCACCGCCCTGAGGATGCTTTCGCCACGCGGCCTCGGGATCGCCTACGTTCGGCCGCGCATGCCCATCACGTCCGAGATCGACGAGCACGGCATCGCCACGGTGGTGATGGATCACCCGCCGGTGAACGCCCTCACCGTCGCCGGCTGGTTCGAGCTGGCCGACATCGTGCGCTCGTTGGGCGACGACCCCGCCGTGCGGGTGCTGATCCTCGCCGCCGACGGCCGGGGCTTCAACGCCGGCGTCGACATCAAGGAGATGCAGGCCACCGAGGGCTTCGACGCCCTCATCGGCGCCAACAAGGGCTGCTACGCCGCCTTCGCCGCCGTCTACGAGTGCGCGGTCCCGGTGATCGCCGCCGTGCACGGCTACTGCCTCGGTGGCGGCATCGGCCTGGTCGGCAACGCCGACATCATCGTGGCCTCCGACGACGCCACGTTCGGCCTGCCCGAGGTGGACCGGGGCGCGCTCGGTGCCGCCACCCACCTGGCCCGCCTGGTGCCCCAGCACAAGATGCGGGCGATGGTCTACACGTCAGCCGTCGCGACGGCCGCCGAGCTCCACCACTACGGCTCGGTGCTCCGGGTGGTGCCCCGCGACGAGCTGCGCGGTGCGGCCCGCGAGGTGGCCGCGGAGATCGCCGCGAAGAGCCCGACGGTGATCCGGGCCGCCAAGGAGTCGCTCAACGGGATCGATCCCGTCGACGTGAAGCGCGTCGTACCGCTTCGAGCAGGGCTTCACCTTCGAGCTCAACCTGGCGGGCGTGGCCGACGAGGCGCGGGACGCCTTCGTGGCCACGGGCGAGAACGCCGACTTCAGCGCCGACGACGAGGACTGAGCGTGGCGCTGGTCAAGACCATGACGGCCGACGAGGTCGTCGCCGGGATCGAGAGCGGGATGACCGTCGGCATCGGCGGCTGGGGCTCGCGGCGCAAGCCGATGGCGCTGGTCAGGGCACTCGTGCGCACCGGTGTCGACGACCTCACGATCGTCAGCTACGGCGGGCCCGACGTCGGCATCCTCTGCGCCGCCGGCCGGGTGCGCAAGGTCGTGTTCGGCTTCGTCTCGCTCGACTCGATCCCGCTCGAGCCGCACTTCCGGGCCGCCCGGCAGTCGGGCGCCATCGAGGTCGAGGAGTACGACGAGGGCATGTTCCTCCTCGGGCCTGCAGGCCGCGGCCTGGAACGTGCCCTTCCTGCCCACCCGGGTCGGCCTCGGCTCGGACCTCTTCCGGGTGAACCCGCGGCTGGAGACGGTGCGCTCGCCGTACCCGTCGCCCGACGGCGAGCCGAGGAGCTCGTGGCCATGCCGGCGCTGCCACCTCGACGTGTCGCTGCTGCACCTGAACCGGGCCGACGAGCGGGGCAACGCCCAGTTCCTCGGCCCCGACCTCTACATGGACGACCTCTTCGCCTCGGCGGCCGAGCGGACCTACGTCTCCTGCGAGCAGGTCGTCCCCACCGCCGAGCTCGACGCCGTTCCACACCCTGCGCATCAACCGGCTGCAGGTCGACGGCGTGGTCGAGGCGCCCGGCGGCGCCGACTTCACCTCCTGCCAGCCCGACTACGAGCGGGACGAGGAGGCGCAGAAGGCCTACGCCACGACGTCCCGGGACCCGGAGGCGTGGCAGGCGTGGCTCGACGAGTGGAGCGCGGCATGAGCGACGTCACCCGGGCCGAGGTCTGCTGCGTCGCCGTGGCCGAGTGCTTCCGGGGCGACGGCGAGATCCTGGCCAACCCCATCGGCACCATCCCGATGATCGGCGGCCGCCTGGCCCGGGCCACCTTCGAGCCCGACCTGGTCATGACCGACGGCTACGCCATGCTGGCCGCCGACATCCACCCCGTGGGCACCGAGGGCGATCCCGACCTGGTGGCCGAGGGCTGGAACCCCTACCGCACGATGTTCGACGTGGTCTGGGGCGGGCAAGCGCCACGTGATGATGGGCGCCACCCAGGTCGACCGGTACGGCAACCAGAACATCGCCGCCATCGGCGACCTGGGCCAAGCCCAAGGTCCAGCTCCTCGGCTTCCGGGGCGCGCCGGGCAACACGGTCTGCAACCCGACCAGCTACTTGGTGCCCAACCACTCGCCCAAGGTCGTTCGTGCGCGGAGGTCGACGTCGTCACGGGCGTGGGCTGGGACTCGGGGCTGCCTCGAGATCCGGCGGGTGGTGTCGAACCTCGGCGACGTTCGACTTCGACACCGACGACCACCGCATGCGCCTGCGCTCGGTGCACCCCGGCGTCACCGTCGACGAGGTCCTGGAGGCCACCGGCTTCGAGCTGGCGATCGACGACGACCTGGACGAGACCCGGCTGCCCACCGACGAGGAGCTGGCGCTGATCCGCGACGTGCTCGACCCGAACGGCCTGCGGGAGGCCGAGGTCAGGTCCTGACGTGACCGCACCCCGCGCTGCACACCACGCTGTGCGACCTGGTCGGGGTGCGAGTACCCGATCGTCCAGACCGGCATGGGCTGGGTGGCGGGCCCCCGCCTGGTCGTCGGCCACGGCGAACGCCGGCGGCCTCGGGATCCTCGCCGCCGCCACGATGGACTTCGACCAGCTCGTCGGCCGCCATCGACGAGGTGCAGGCCGCGACCGACGCCCCCTTCGGCGTGAACCTGCGGGCCGACGCCCCCGACGTCGGGCGAGCGCATCGACCTCCTGATCGACAAGGGCGTGAAGGTCGGCGTCCTTCGCCCTGGCCCCCACGCAGGACCTCATCGCCAAGCTGAAGGACGCCGGGGTCGTGGTCATCCCGTCCATCGGGGCCAAGCGCCACGCCGAGAAGGTGGCCGAGTGGGGCGTCGACGCCGTGCTCGTGCAGGGCGGCGAGGGCGGCGGCCACACCGGGGCGGTGCCCACCAGCCTCCTCCTGCCGCAGGTGGTCGACGCCGTGGACATCCCGGTCATCGCCGCCGGCGGCTTCTTCGACGGCCGGGGCCTCGTCGCCGCGCTGGCCTACGGCGCCGCGGGCATCGCCATGGGCACCCGGTTCCTGATGACGGCCGACGCCCCGGTGCCCGACGCCGTGAAGGACGTCTACCTCGAGCAAGGACGTCAACGGCACGATCCGCACGACGCAGGTCGACGGCGTGCCCCACCGGGTCCTGCGCACGGAGCTGACCGAGGCCGCTCGACCAGGGCGGCTCGTTGACCAGCCTGCCCCGGGCGGTCCGCAACGGCCTCGCCTTCAAGAAGGTGTCGGGGATCAGCTTCGCCGACCTCCTCCGCGAGGGCCGGGCCATGCGCAAGCGCCAGGAGCTGACCTGGAGCCAGGTGGTGATGGCCGCCAACACGCCCATGCTGCTGAAGGCGGCGATGGTCGACGGTCGCCCCGACCTCGGCGTGATGTCCAGCGGCCAGGTGGTCGGGGTCATCGACGACCTGCCCACGGTGGCCGAGCTGCTCGAGCGGATCATGGCCGAGGCCGACGCCGTCCTCACCCGGCTCACGTCCACCTAGGGGAACCCGCCTCGCAAACCCCTCGTTCTGGTGGCAGCCCTGTGTCGTGGACAACACGTGGCTGCCACCAGAACGGGTCGAAGGGTCGTCCACCTAGGGGAACCGAACCGCAAATCCCTCGTTCTGGTGGCAGCCCTGTGTCGTGGAGAACACGTGGCTGCCACCAGAACGGGTCGAAGGGTCGTCCACCTAGGGGAACCGAATCGCAAATCCCTCGTTCTGGTGGCAGCCCTGTGTCGTGGAGAACACGTCGCTGCCACCAGAACGGGTGTCGGGTCCGGCTAGGGGAAGCCGCTGCTGACCTCGCAGGCGGCCTTGACGTCGCCGCCCCCCGCTCGACCGAAGCAGACGTCGTGGTGGGGCCCGCCGTTGAGCGTGTCGTCCTGGTTGCCGCCGTCGAGGACGTCCCGACCCTCCCGGCCCCAGCCGACGTCGGCACCGTCGGCGCCGTAGATCTTGTCGTCCCCGTAGCCGGCGTCGAGCAGGTCGTCACCGGTCGCCCCCTTGAGGACGTCGTTGCCATTGGCACCGAAGGCCCGGTCCCGTCCCGCGCCACCCTCCAGGAGATCCCGGCCGAAGCCGCCCTTCAGCGTGTCGTCGCCCGTGCCGCCGAACCCGTCGTCGGCCCCCGAACCGAGGTCGAGGACGTCCCGCTCGGTGCCGCCGTGGACCTCGTCGTTGCCGTCTCCGGCGCGCAGGGTGTCGAAGCCCGCCTCGCCGAGGATCTCGTCGTCGCCCGTGCCGCCGTCGACGACGTCGGCGCCGGGGCCGGCCTCGATCCGGTCGTGCTCGGTGCCACCGTCGATGGTGTCGATCCCGATCCCGCCGACGACGTGGTCGTCGCCGTCGCCGCCGTCGATCAGGTCGTCGCCGTCGCCACCGTTCAGTTCGTCGTCCTGGCCGCTCGAGGTGATCTCGTCGTCGCCGGGCCCTCCGAAGACCCGGTCGGAGAACGGCCCGGTCGTGATCTGGTCGTCCCCGCCGTTGCCGCAGACGACGTCGTCGCCCCAACCGGTCTCGATGACGTCGTCACCCGGCGTGCCGACGATCACGTCGTCCGTGTTCCCGGTCGGGTCGTCGCCGTGCTCCAGCTCGATGGTGGCGGGGAGGCCGTCACAGCTGGTCGTGGCGACCACGTTGATCTCGATGGAGTCGACCCCGATGTTGCCGAAGTTGTCGTAGGCGCCGGCCGAGATCCGGTAGGGCCCGATGCCGTCGTCCGGCAGGGCGGAGCCACTGGGGCCGAGCCCGGACGAGCATTCCTCGAGCCCGGCGCCCCCGGGCTCGTCGGCACAGCTGTACTGCAGCGGCGGCAGCGATCCCCGCGTGTACGTGGCACCGTCGACCGGCGAGGTGATCGACACGGTCGGGCTCGTGCCGTCCACCTCGAGGCGGCCGATCCGGTCGGTGCTGGGGACGGTGAACCACAGCTCGTCACCGCCGACGGGCAGAAGCGCGGCGGGGTCCACGACGTCGGCGCTGGTGAAGTCCTGCACCCGGGTGTTGGCGGTGACGTGGAGCACGTCGTCGTCGAGGCCGATGAGCCAGAGGCGCGACACCGGGCCCGTGTGGTCCAGGCTGAACCCGCCGAGGCCGTCGACCGGCGCCGGCGGTTCGAGGCTGCAGTTCCAGAACACGTCGCAGCTGCCCAGCCGGTCGTTGCCGGCGCTGACGAACCCGACGCCGGGCCCGACGTCGCCCCCGAGCAACTCGATTTGGGTCGGGTCGTCCAGACCCACGACCTCGACGAACCCGATGGTCTCGTCGGGGAGGACGACACGACCGAGGTCGTCGTCTCCGGTGTTCGTGAACCAGACCGCGTCGGGGGGCGACCCCGGGCTCTCGAAGGACTGGTAGGGGGCGACCGCGGTCGGGCTGTGGATGCCCGGGTCGGTGAACGTGGTGACCACCCCGTCGACGGTGACCCGGCCGATGCGGTCGTTGGCCTGGGAGGCGAACCACAGGTTGTCGTCCGGGCCGACGGCGATGCCCCGCCCGTCGTCGATGTTGCCGTCGGGGAAGTCCGTGATCGTGCCGGTGCCCGGGTCGATGCGGCCGACGGCGCCGTCTGCGGTGAACCAGATGTTCCCGTCGGGCCCGGTCACGAGGTCCCAGGGGGCGACGATGCCGGCGTCGACAAAGGTGGTGATGGACGCCGCCGGGTCGGCCGCCGCAGGGTCGATGCGACCGATGCGGTTGCTCCCGGGGCTGGTGAACCAGATCTTCCCGTCGGGGCCGAGGATCAGGTTGGTGGGGCTGTCGACCTCGGCTTCGCCGTCGGCGAAGACCGTGATGTCGCCGTGATCGGCGCCCGCCGGCGTCACGTCGATCACGACGACCAGCGCCGTCGCGAGGACGCCCATCGTGAGCAGCGCCCGCCGCAGCGTCATCGGCGGGAGATTAGGGCGTGCTCGGCTCTGCGGGGCTGACGTCGTCCAGCTTGGGCAGGAGGTGGTGGAACGCCGCCCGCAGGCCGGGCACGGCCTTCGCGGTCAGCGTGGTCAACTCGGTCACCGAGCCGTCGAGGTAGCGGATCACGATCGCCGCCGTCAGCGGGCTGAATTCGACGTCGAGCTCCAGGAGGTTGTGGGGCCCGACCCCGAGGTACGGATCGCCGACCTGCCCACGCCCCAGCTTCTCCAGGATCAGCAGGCGGTGGCTGGTGACGACCAGGACCACGTCGATGCCCGGGGGGACCCGCGATGCCTGGACCATCGGGTCGGGCCAGCCGACGCGGTCGCTCTTCGCCACGACGGCGATGACCGCATCCTCGCCCTTCAGCAGGGCGCCCTCTGCGGCCCTGCACAACCGCTTGCTCGGACCCACGTCTCCTCCGTCGGCGGCCGAAGGCCGACCCTGAGGTCGCTCACTAGGGTCCCGATGTGGCCAAGGAGTCCGATCGGGAACCGGGCTTCATCGCCCTCGCCATGGCCGGCGTGCGCCTGGTCGGCCTGCGGGGGGCCCTGCACACGGCGCGCTACGGGCTCTGGAAGACCCGTTTGGACCGGCGGTACCTGAGGGCTCGGCCCACGGGGCCCGAGGTCCGACCGGGGACGCTGTCCGATCTGACCGTCGGCGAGGGGGTCGCCCGGTTCACCTTCGGCGAGCTGGTCCTGGAGGTCGAGTTCGTCACCGAGACGATGGCCTGCCTGACCTGGACGCCGGGTTCGCTCCCCGTCGACTCGGCCCGGGATCCCGCCTTCACGTCGGCCCGGGCGCCCTTCGAGCACCGCGAGGTCGACGGCCGCCACGAGCTCGTCGGCGACCAGCTCACCGTCGTCGTGGCTGCCGACGGGTCCGTCGAGGTCCGCCGGGACGACGTGGTGCTCCGCCGCGAGCGCCCACCGGTCCGGGTCGGCGACCAGTGGACGGCCACCGTCGAGCTGGCGCCGGACGACCGGGTCCACGGTCTGGGGGAGCGGGCGGCCCCGTTCGACCTTCGCCCCGGCACCTACGGGCTCTGGAACACCGAGCAGTCCGGGTCCTACGGGCCGGAGGCCGACCCGCTCTACATCACGATCCCCGTGGTGGTCGTCGTCGCCCCCGGGCGATCGCACGTCGGGTTCTGGGAGAACAGCCACCGGGGGTCGGTCAGCGTCGGTGACCAGCTGACCGCCACCTTCGAGGGCGGGGCACTGCGCACCTACGTGGCGCCCTCGCTCGTCGACCACTTCCGGCTCACCGGCACGCCCGGGCTCCCGCCCCGCTGGGCCCTCGGCTACCACCAGTGCCGCTGGGGCTACGAGACCGAGAGGGACATCCGGGGTGTCCTGGCCGGCTTCCGCGAGCACGACCTGCCGCTGTCGGCCATCCACTTCGACATCGACTACATGGACCGCTACCGGGTCTTCACCGTCGACACCGAGGACTTCCCCGACCTGCGGGGGTTGATCGACGACATGAACGCCGAGGGCGTCGAGGCGGTCACGATCATCGACCCCGGCGTGGCGAAGGCCGACGACTTCCCGCTCTACCGGGAGGGGCACGAGGCCGGGCACTTCGTCACGCTGCCCGACGGCACCGAGGTCAACGCCGTCGTGTGGCCGGGGCTGGTGGGCTTCCCCGACTTCACCTCACCCGACGTCCGGGCCTGGTGGGCCGACCAGTACCCGGTGCTCCTCGACCAGGGCGTCGGCGGGATCTGGCACGACATGTGCGAGCCGGCGGTGTTCTCGGCGGGCACCGATCCATCCCTGCCGTTGGCGGCGCGCCACCACCTCGAGGGCCAGGGCGGCGATCACGTCGAGGGTCGGAACCTGTACGGCCTCGGCATGGCCAAGGCGGGCCACGAGGGGTTGCGGGCGCACCGCCCCGACCGACGCCCGTGGATCGTGACCCGCTCGGGTTGGGCGGGTGTCCAACGCTACGCCTGGACCTGGACCGGCGACGTCGGCACCTCGTGGACGATGCTGCGCCGCACCCTGGCCACCGCCCTGAACCTCGGTCTGTCCGGCGTGCCCTACACGGGACCCGACATCGGGGGCTTCTCGGGCGACCCGTCGCCCGAGCTCTACACCCGCTGGTTCCAGATGTCGGCCTGGCTCCCGTTCTTCCGTGCGCACTCGATCCTGACCATGCCGTCCCGCGAGCCGTGGAAGGCGGCCGGCACCCACCTCGAGGCGGTGCGCGAGGCGATGACCTGCCGCCACCGCCTCCTGCCCTACCTCTACACGCAGGCCTGGCACGCCACGCACGGCGAGCTCATCGTGCGCCCCGTCTGGTGGCCGGCGCCCACGGACGAGGCGCTCCTCGACGTCGACGACGCCTTCCTGGTCGGGTCCGACGTCCTCGTGGCCCCGGTCTTCGAGGGGGGGGCGACGTCCCGCCAGGTCCGGCTGCCGGCCGGTCAATGGTTCGAGCTGGTGGGGGAGGGGGTCCATGAGGGCGTGATCGACGTCGACGTCACGATGGACCGGATCCCGGTCTTCGTCCGCGCCGGTGCCGTGCTGCCCGCCGAGGAGGACGGGCGGGACCGCCTCCATCTGTACCCGGGCGGAGACGGGTCGAGCCACTGGTACCGGGACGCCGGCGACGGGTACGGGCCGAGCCGGATCGACCGCTTCGAGATGGAGGCCGACGGCGACCGGACGGTCATCCGACGGACGGTCGTCGACGAGAGCTACGAGGTCGACGACACCGAGCTGGAGGTCGTCGTCCACGGCGGGCCCAGCACGATCGAGGTCGACGGTGGGGCGCCGATGTCCACCACGCCGGATCAGTCGGTGCGGGTCGGCGACGCCGCCGGGCTCGTCGTCCGACGCACCGGCTGAGGCCGCCGCCGGATGACGACGATGCGTCGGTCGGCGGGCCGTCCCTGGAACACCAGCCGATAGCGCCGCCCCCCTGCCGTCCGACGACGACTGGGGAGCCCCGGGCGCCCGTCCACGAGGCCTAAGATAGTACCTAGTGTCTGCTATGTCGAGCCTGGATTTCGGCTCCCAGCAGGCGTCGTGGTGGACAACTACGCTCGCCGCCGCAACGGCCGATGTGTGTCAAAACGGCGGACGGAAGGCGGTCAGATGACTCAGGTGCGGACCAATCGTGGGCGGCGGACGGCCGCCCTTCTGGCAGCGGCGGCGCTGGTCGGCAGCGCCCTGGCTGCTGCGTCCAGCAGCCCGGCGGGCGGGCAGGTCCCCGCCGGCGGACAGGTACCGGCCGCCGATGGGCTTCCTCCCGACGTCGACCAGGCCCCGGGTGGGGTGCCCGAGCAGCCCAACTCGGACGTCGCACTGGCGGATGACACCCTGCGCCAGGTCGTCAGCGACCTCGAGGAGGGCTCCGCCACCGACGCCGAGGCCAGCGTCGACGGAGACCTGGTCCACGTCGAGGTCCTGCACCACACGACCGACGCCGCAGCACGCGACCTCGTGGCCGCGCACGGCGGCGTCGTGACGGGTTCGGTGCCCGGCGTGCTGCTCGAGGGCGACGTCCCCTTCGACCAGCTCGAGGCCCTCGAGGCCGAGACGGCCGTCGACTTCCTCCGGGTCCCGCTGGTGGTCAACGAGCCGACCGGCGTGCCGGGCAGCGGCGACTTCCTCGGCGAGGAGGTCGTCAAGACCAACGCCGACGATTGGCAGATCGCCGGTCACCTCGGTGCCGGCGTGAGGGTCGGCATCATCGACGTGTTCGACACCGGCGCGTGGAACAGCGCGGAGGCGACGGGCGACGTGCCGAACGAGTCCGGCACGTTCTGTCGCGACAACGGCGGCGGTCTGCAACGTCTTCGCCGGCGGCAGCAACCACGGCGTCGGCGTCGCCGAGATCATCCACGACATGGCCCCGAATGCCCAGATCTTCCTGGGCTCGGCGACGAGCACCGCCGACACGCAGGCCGTCGTCGACTTCTTCGACAGCCAGGGCGTCGACATCATCACCCGGTCGCTCACGTCCCGCTACGACGGCGCCGGCGACGGCACCGGGCCCTTCGCCACGGTCATGAACAACGCGGTGGCCGACGGGATGGCGTGGTTCCAGTCAGCGGGCAACTCGGCGGGCAGCAGCGTGGTGCCGACCCGGTTCGGCTCCTACCACCGCGGCGTCTTCACCGACACCGACGCAGACGGCTTCCATGAGTTCGCGCCCGGCGACGAGCTGATGGGGATGAACTGCGGCTTCCAGAACGGCCTGCGCTGGAGCGACTTCGGCTCCGCCAACCCGACGGACTTCGACCTCTACCTCTACAACGCGGCCGGGACGGCGGTCGCCGTTCCAGAGCATCATCGACCAGGGCAGCGACTCGCCCGGCGTGCCGCCGATCGAGAACACGATCAACTGCAGTGGCGCCGGCAACCAGGTCGCGATCCACCTGTTCGAGCAGAACGACGGTGCCGACGGTGACGTCCTCGAGTTCATGCTCAACGGCACCGGCATCGAGCACTGGGTCAACCCGGGCAGCGCGTCCGGTCCCGCCGCGGACCAGAACAGCAACGGCGCGATGACCGTCGGCGCCATCGACCCCGCCCTGGGGACGACGATCGCCAACTACAGCTCGGAGGGGCCGACCAACGACAGCCGCATCAAGCCCGACATCTCGGCGGCGGCGTGTGTCGAGAGCCAGACCTTCGACCCCGGCTGCTTCAACGGCACCAGTGCCGCGACGCCCGTCGTCGCCGGCGGCGCCGCCCTGGTCCTGGGCTCCGGCGTGGCCACGCACCCCGGCGCAGGTGCGGTCATGGATCCTCGCCAACGCGATCACCGACCGGGGTCCCGGCGGGCGCCGACAACGAGTACGGCGCCGGCGAGTTCATCCTCCCCGGTCCTCCGGCGCCGCCACCGGTCTTCCGGCCCGACGGCCGGATCCGGACAGGCACCACCGGACCGCTGAGGGGCAACAACGTCTACAACACGACGGGTGCGCCAACCAGACGGTCAGCCGCAACGGCGGGCGCGGTGTCACGGTCACCTACACGGCGACCTTCCAGAACGACGGGAACACCCCGAGCGCCTCCGCATCCAGGGGACGCGGAGCACGACGAAGTTCACGGTGACCTACCGGGTCGGCGGTGTCGGGGTCACGACCGCGGTCGGCAACGGCACCTACCAGACGCCGGTCCTCCCGCCCGGCGGCATCACGACCATGACCGTCAGCATCAAGATCAAGACCACCACCGTGCCGGGCAACAGCTTCACCACGACGCTGACGGCCCGGTCGACCCACACGACGACCATCCGCGACGTCGTCAAGTTCATCGCCAGACGGGTCTGACGCTCAGTCCTCCACGGGGCGGGCGCGCGGGTCACCGGCCCGCACCCGCCACGTGGCCTCGGTGCGGATGCGGGTGTCCGGGTCCTCGACGTCGCGGAGGACTCGGAACTCGGCGGTGACGGCGTCGGGCTCCACGGTCACGCCCAGGTAGCCGTGGGCGTTGATCTGCTGGCGTAGTTGCGGGGTGCGGGCGGACACGTCCTGGGGGAACAGCACCGAGCTGATCGGCGGGGCCATGAACTCGGTGCACACGAGGTCGGCGTCGGGGTCGAACGGCCGGCTGTCGACGTCCAGGACCATGCCGGCGTGGTAGTCGCCGGTGAGGACGACAGGGTTCTGCGCGGCCTGGAGTGTCTCGATCATCCGGCGCTGGGCGTCGGGGTAGCCGTCCCAGGTGTCGAGGTAGAACTCGGGCTCGGTCGTGCCGGCGTCCACACCGGCGAGCACGACGGGGTTGCCGACGAGGTTCCAGGTCGTGTCGGCCCGGGTCAGGGACGAGGCGACGAAGGCCTCCTGGGCCTCGCCCAGGCGGGTCCGGTCCTGGTTGCGCTCCCGGCAGTCGCCGAAGTCCTCCTCGACCACGTCGCGGCACGGCGGCACGTCGGCGTACTGGCGCTCGTCGAGCAACGTGATGCGGGCGAGATCGCCGATCACCACATCCCGGTAGATGTCGGCGTGCTCGTCCTCGGGGGCGGGGAGCCGAGTCGGCAGGTGCTCCCACCACGCCCGGTAGGCGGCGGCGCGGCGCTCGGGCAGGCGCAGGTTGGCGACCCGGCCGCCGGGCACGGTGTCGCCCATGTAGTTGTTGGCCACCTCGTGGTCGTCCCACGTGGCGACGAAGGGGAACGCGGCGTGGACGGCCTGGAGGTCGGGGTCGACCTTGTAGGAGGCGTACCGCAGCCGGTAGTCGGGCAGCGTGATGACCTCGCCCTCGGGCGCCACGGAGCGCCGGCCGGGCAGCGTGGGGTACTCGTAGATGTAGTCCCCGAGGTGGACGACCAGGTCGAGGTCCTCGTCGGCCATGTGCCGGTAGGCGGCGTAGCTCCCGGTCTCGTACCACTGGCAGTTGGCCACGGCGAGGCGGAACCGGTCGACGGTCTCGCCGGCGGCGGGCATCGTGCGGGTGCGGCCGGGCGGGCTGGTGAACTCGCCCACGACGAAGCGGTAGTGGTACTCGGTGGCGGGGTCGAGGCCCTCCGCCACCACGTGCAGCGAGTGGGCCTCGTCGGGGACCGCGGTGACCACGCCCTCGCCGACGAGCGACGTGAAGCGGTCGTCCGTCGCCAGCTCCCACCGCACGTCGACCGGTTCCGCGAGACCGCCGTCGGGGGCGAGGGGCTCGGGCACGAGGCGGGTCCAGAGCACGACCGAGTCCGCGGCCGGGTCGCCCGAGGCCACGCCGAGCTGGAACGGGTCGCGCCGGAGCTGGGCGGTGTGCAGCGTCGTGCTGGGCGCCGCCGACGTGGTCGAGGCGCCCGGCCGCCGTCGTCGCCCGGAGCAGGCGGCCAGCAGCAGCGTCGCCCCCGACCCGACCAGGAACCCGCGCCGCGTCAGTTCACCGTTGGTTCGCCCCCCGTTCACCGGGCGAGAGTCTGACACGTCCCGTTCTGGCGCCCGATTGCGGCGCCAGAGCGCCGCAATCAGGCGCCAGAAGGACTGATCTCCGAACGCGGCGTGTCGGGCGACGTGACACCCTTCGCCCATGTCCTTGGCCATGAGCGAGCACGAGCGGCAGGAGTTCCTCGCCGGTCTCCACGTCGGCGTCATCTCGATCGAGCGAGCCGACGGCCCGCCGCTCACCGTCCCGATCTGGTACGGCTACGAGCCCGGGGGGCTCGTGTGGATCATCACCGACGCCGAATCCCTCAAGGGAAGGCTGTTGAACGCCGCCCGGCGCTTCAGCCTCTGCGCGCAGGCGGAGGAGCCGCCCTTCTACAAGTACGTCAGCGTCGAGGGACCGATCGTCGACGTGGCTCCCCCCGACCTCGAAGCCGACCGACGCCCGCTGGCGCACCGCTACTTCGGCCCGGAGCTGGGCGACGCCTACGTGGCCGACACCGACGGGGAAGGCAACCTCAAGTACTCGATGCGCCCGACTCGCTGGTGGTCCGTCGACTACTCGAAGCTCTCCTGAGCGCCTAGAGGCGCTCGATGATCGTCACGTTGGCCTGGCCGCCGCCCTCGCACATGGTCTGCAGGCCGCAGCGGCCGCCGGTGCGCTCCAGCTCGTGGAGGAGGGTGGTCATCAGGCGGGCGCCGGTGGCGCCGAGCGGGTGGCCGAGGGCGATGGCCCCGCCGTTGACGTTGACCTTGTCGAGGTCGGCGCCCGTCTCCTTCTGCCAGGCCAGCACGACCGAGGCGAAGGCCTCGTTGATCTCGACCAGGTCGATCTCGTCGAGGGTCATGCCCGCCTTGCTCAGCGCGTACTCGGTGGCCGGGATGGGGGCGGTCAGCATCCAGACGGGGTCGGCGCCCCGCACCGACAGGTGGTGGATGCGGGCCCGGGGGGTGAGGCCGTGGTCCTTCACCGCCTGCTCCGAGGCGACCAGCATGGCCGCCGAGTTGTCGGAGATCTGCGACGAGACCGCGGCGGTGAGCCGGCCGCCCTCGACCAGGGTCCGCAGCTGGCGCCATCTTCTCCAGCGTCGACTCCCGGCGGGGGCCCTCGTCGTCCGTCGACGCCCTCGAGGGGCACGATCTCGGCGTCGAAGCGACCCTCGTCGATGGCCCGGATCGCCCGCTGGTGGCTCTCGTAGGCGAAGGCCTCCATGTCCTCACGGGAGATGTCCCACTTCTCGGCGATCATCTCGGCGGCCGCGGAACTGGCTGACCTCCTGGTCGCCGTAGCGGGCCAGCCAGCCCTTCGAGCCCCGGAACGGGTCGGGGTCGGTGATGCCGACGTGCTCGGCGACGGTCATGGCCGAGCTGATCGGGATCATCGACATGTTCTGGACGCCGCCGGCGACGACCAGGTCGCTGGTGCCGCTCAGCACGGCCTGGGCGGCGAAGTGCACCGCCTGCTGCGACGAGCCGCACTGGCGGTCGACGGTGGTGCCCGGCACCTCCTCGGGCAGCCCGGCCGCCAGCCAGCGAGGTGCGGGCGATGTCGCCGGCCTGCGGGCCGATGGTGTCGACGCAGCCGAAGACCACGTCCTCGACGGCGCTGGGGTCGACCCCGGTGCGGTCCATGAGCGCGGTCAGCGAGTGGGCGCCCAGGTCCGCGGGGTGGACGTGGGCCAGCCCGCCGCCCCGTCGGCCCACGGGCGCCCGCACCGCATCGACGATGTACGCCTCAGCCATGTGTCAGTGGCTCCTGTCTCATCGGAGGAAATAAGCGTCGGAATCCGACGCCTATTCCCTCCATCGGGATCTAGCGGGTGAGGATGACGGACGAGCCGTGGCCGAACAGGCCCTGGTTGGCGGTGATGCCGACCCGGGCGCCCGTCGACCTGGCGCTCGCCGGCCTGGCCCCGGAGCTGCCAGGTCAGCTCGCAGACCTGGGCCAGGGCCTGGGCGGGGATGGCCTCGCCGAAGCATGGACAGGCCGCCCGAGGTGTTCACCGGGATGCGGCCGCCGATGCGTGGTCTCGCCGTCACGGACGAGCTGCTCGGCCTCGCCCTCCTTGCACAGCCCGAGGCTCTCGCACCCAGTCCAGCTCGAGGGCGGTGGACAGGTCGTAGACCTCGGCCAGGTCGACGTCCTCGGGGCCGAGGCCGGCCTCCTCGTAGGCGGCGGCGCTGATGGCGGCCCGGTAGGTCAGCTCGGGCGGGGCGCTGGCGGCGGCCGAGTCGGTGGCGAACTCGGGCAGGTCGAGGACCGTGTTCGGGAACGTCGGCGTGACGGTCGAGACGGCGGCGACGGTGAGCGGGTCGGCCACGCCGCGGCGCTCGGCCTCGTCCCCGCTCATGAGGACGACGGCGGCGCCGCCGTCGGAGGTGGCGCAGATCTCCAGCAGGCGCAGCGGGTCGGCCACCATCGGCGAGGCCAGGACCTCCTCGACCGTGACCTCCTTGCGGTAGCGGGCCTTCGGGTTGGCCAGCCCGTGGCGGGCGTTCTTGACCTTGACCTGGGCGAAGTCCTCGTCGGTCGCGCCGTAGAGGTCCATGCGGCGGCGGGCGTAGAGGGCGAAGTAGGTGGGGTTGGTGGCGCCGAGGAGGCGGAAGCGCAGCCAGTCCGGGTCGGTGAACCGGTCGGCGCCCTCGACGGGCTTGAAGAAGCCCTTGGGCGTGGTGTCGGCCCCGACCACGAGGGCGATCTCGCAGGCACCGGCCCGGATGCGGTCCCGGGCCACGCCCATCGCCGTCGCCCCCGACGCGCAGGCGGCGTAGCTGCTGGCCACGGGAACGCCGGTCCAGCCCATGGCCTGGGCGAAGGTCGCACCGGCGATGAAGCCCGGGTAGCCGTTGCGGATGGTGTCGGCGCCCGACACGAACTCGACGTCCTGCCAGTCGATGCCGCTGTCGGCCAGGGCGTCGGCCACGGCGGCCCGGCCGTACTCGACGAAGTTCTTCCCCCACTTGCCCCACGGGTGCATGCCGACCCCGGCGACGACGACGCTGTTCATTCCCGCTCCTGACGGCTTCGCCGTCGGGCCGCTCGGGCCTTGGTGGGTGTCATCCTCCGGCTCCTTCAACCGAAGGGCGCCATTTCCACACGAGGTGGACGGCCTCGTCGTCCTCGAACAGCGGCTCGACGACGAGCTCGACGGGCTGACCCGTCGTGAGGTCGTCGACGCCGTAGCCCTCGGCCACCTGGCCCATGACGATCAGCTGCTCCTCGGCCAGCTCGACCGCGGCCTGGGCGAACGGCTGGAACTCCTCGGTCCGTCGAGACGAACGGCGCCGGCGGCTGGTACTGGGCGTCCGTGTACGACCAGACCTTCCCCGTCCGGCTGAGCTCGACCTCGGCCAGCTCGGTGCTGCCGCACCCGGGGCGCCGGCACCAGCCGTCCTCCCGGGGGAAGAAGTAGGTGCCGCAGGCGCCGCACCTCGTGCCGAGCAGGTGGGGCGGGTCGTCGAGGGTGAACCACCCCTCGACCGCCGCCACGTGCGGCTTCGCCGACTCCGTGGTGGTCACGGCCGGGAGGGTACTCGCCGGACCTGACGGGTCGTCAGGAGCCGAGCAGGGCCGCGCGTCCAGGCTCAGCTGTCGGCGTGAGCCAGTCGGTAGCGCTCGACCTCGGATGCCGCGATGACGACGAGGCCGTCGACATCGGGCTTGCCGTCCAACTGTCCGTCGAAGATCAGGTCGTAGACCTCGCCAGTCGTGATCCCCAGGCGTCGGCCGACCTCAGGGGTCCGAAGCATGTCCTCGGCCATGAGAAAAGGCTACCCCTCGTCCTCGTCCAGCAGATCGCCCAGGTCGGGCCACACCTTCCGGGTGATGAGCACGATGGCCGTCCGGATGTTGACCTGCAGGTCTGTCCCCGGCTGCGTGAGGGCCTCGGCGTCGTCGAGCGCCTCCAGCACCGTTCGCACCTCCGTCAGGTCGAGCGAGATGGATGCCGGGAGGCGAACACCGTCCCGATCGTCCATGACGCCATCCTCCCGGTTGGGTGTGACACCCACCTTGCGGACGGACCTGAGGGGGCGTCAGGCTCTCGCCGCCATGGACCTGACCTTCTCGGCGCGAGCACGAGGCCTTCCGGGCCGAGGCACGGGAGTGGCTGCGGACGAACGTGCCGTCGGGGCTGGGGTCGATGAACACGGCCGACGGGTTCGCCGCTCACCGGGACTGGGAGCGGAAGCTGTTCGACGCTCGCTGGGCGGTGGTGTCCTGGCCGGAGGAGTACGGCGGGCGGGGCGCCGACCTCATCGAGTGGCTGATCTTCGAGGAGGAGTACTGGGCGGCCGGCGGGCCGGGCCGGGTGACCCAGAACGGGATCTTCCTCCTCGCCCCGACGATCTTCGAGCACGGGACCAAGGAGCAGCAGGACCGCTACCTGCCGAAGATGGCATCCGGCGAGGAGACCTGGGCGCAGGGGTGGTCCGAGCCCGACGCCGGCAGCGACCTGGCGGGCCTCCGCAGCCGGGCGGTCCGGCACGGTGACGACTGGGTCCTCACCGGGCAGAAGACGTGGTCGACACGAGGGGTCTTCTGCGACTGGCTGTTCGGCCTGTTCCGCTCGGACCCCGAAGCGCCGAAGCACAAGGGCATCACCTACTTCCTCGTCCCCCTCGACGCGGAAGGGGTCACGGTCCGCCCGATCAGCGGGCTGCACGACGACGTGGCCTTCGCCGAGGTGTTCCTGGAGGACGTCCGGGTGCCGGCGGCCAACGTGCTCGGCGGTGTGGACGAGGGCTGGAAGGTGGCGATGGCCACGGCCTCGTCCGAGCGGGGTCTGACCCTCCGCAGCCCGGGCCGCTTCCTGGCCGCCGCCGATCGGCTGATCGACCTCTACCACCGCCGCCCCGACGAGCACCTGCGGGACGACGTGGCGCAGGCCTGGATGAACGCCGAGGCCTACCGGCTGCTCACCTTCCAGGCCATCGGCCGCATGCTCCAGACCGGCCGGCCGATGGGGGCGGAGGCCAGCCTGATGAAGCTCTGGTGGTCGGAGCTCGACGTGCACCTCAACCAGACCGCGCAGCGCCTGGTCGGGGCCGAGGCCGAACTGGGCCTGGACAGCGACGACGCTCCCGACGACGGCCGGTGGCTGGACGGCTGGCTGTTCTCGCTGGCGGGACCGATCTACGCAGGGACGAACGAGATCCAGCGCAACGTCGTGGCCGAGCGGGTGCTCGGTCTCCCGAGGGTCTGATGCGCCCCGAAATCACCGTTCTGGTGGCAGCCCTGTGTTGCCCACGACACGTCGCTGCCACCAGAACCGGGAGGTGGGGGTGATGGACTTCGCCTTCACCGACGACCAGTTGGCGTTCCGGGACGCCGTCCGGGACCTACTGGCCGGCACATGCCCGCCCGAGGCGGTGCGGGCGGCGTGGGACGCCGACGACCCGTGGTCCGACGACCGGTGGTCGGCCCTGGTCGACATGGGGGTCGTCGGTCTCCTGGTCCCCGAGGTCGACGGGGGACTGGGTCTGAGCGAGGTCGACCTCGTCCTGCTGCTGGAGGAGGCGGGCTGGGCGGCCCTGCCCGAGCCCCTCGTCGAGTCGACCCTGCTGGGGACCGACGGCACGTCCAAGGTGGCCGCCGCCCCGGCCGACGCCACCCATGTCGCCGGAGCGGCGTCGGCCGACCGGGTCGTCGTCGGCACCAGCGTCTACCCGACGGCCACCGCCGACCCGCAGCCGTCGGTCGACCGGGCCCGCCGCCTCGTGCGCACGAGCGACCTGGGCGACCCGATCGGGGAGGTCGAGGACCCCTTCGACCGGATGGCCTTCGGCACCGCCGCCGTGCTGATCGGCCTCGCCCGGCGCCTGGTCGGCTTCACGGTCGAGTACGCCAAGGAGCGCCAGCAGTTCGGCCAGCCCATCGGCGGATTCCAGGCCGTGAAGCACCACCTGGCCTCGGCCCATCTGGCCGTCGAGTTCGCCGCCCCCGCTGTGTACCGGGCGGCGTGGTCGCTGGCCCACGACGAGCCGACGGTGGCCCGGGACGTGTCGATGGCCAAGGCCATGGCCGGTGACGCCGCCGAGCAGGCCGCCCGCGTCGCCCTCCAGGTCCACGGGGCGATCGGCTACACGTTCGAGTCGGACCTGCACCTCTGGATGAAGCGGGTGTGGGCCCTGAGCCCTGCCTGGGGCGACGCCGCCTGGCATCGGCGCCGGGTGGCCGACGCCGTCATCGGCTGACCAGCTCGCCGTCCCGCACCAGCTGTTGACATCCAGCGTCCTCGTCGGCGCCGTACTTCGTCCGATGGTGAGGTCGTGAGCCCGGAGCTGTTCTTCCTCCTCGGCACCCTGTGCGCGGGCCACGCCTTCTTCGCGTCCTTCCGGGGGAGGGCGCCGTTCGCCATGGCGTGGTTTGTCGGTGGGTGGCTGACCGGTGAGCTCGCCCTGTTCCACCTGGCCTGGCAGGTGGCCCTCACGGCCTACGCCGTCGCAACCGGCGCGCTCGACGCCACCCTCGGCCGGGTCGGCCTCGGGCTCATGGTCGTCAGCTGGGCGGGCCTGCTCCTCGCCCACCACCGCGCCCGGCAGACCGAGCCCGCACTGGAGCAGGCGCTGGTCGACGCGCTGGGACGCGACCTCCCGCCGAGCGGTCGCCACGTGCCCCGCGGTCTGCTCCTGCGTCCGTTCCGCTTCGAGGTGCCCGACGTCGAGGTCCTGCGGGACCTGTCGTACGGCCCTCACGGGCGGTTCAACACCCTCGACGTCTACCGCCGCCGGGACCACGCCGACCGGGCGCCGACGTTGGTCCACATCCACGGCGGCTCGTGGATGCACGGCCGCAAGGAGCGCCAGGCCAAGCCACTGACCTGGCACCTGGCGAACGAGGGCTGGGTCGTCGTCTCGATCAACTACCGCCTCAGCCCGGCGGCCACGTTCCCGGACCACCTCGTCGACGTCCAGGCCGCGGTGGCCTGGGTGCGAGATCACGCCGACGAGCTCGGCGCCGACCCCGACTTCGTGGTGCTCATGGGCGGCTCCGCGGGCGGGCACCTGGCGGCGCTGGCGGCCCTCGACCCGGCGACGGGCGTCCAGGGCTGCGTGCCCCACTACGGCATCTACGACCCGCTCGACGGGTTCCGCGCCCTCTTCCAGCGAGTCGTCGTCAAGTGCGCCCCCGAGGCCTGCGCCGATCGCTGGTTGGCGGCGTCACCGATCGCCCAGGTCCACCCCGACGCGCCGCCCTTCTTCGTCCTCCACGGGACGTTCGACTCGCTCTCGCCCGTCGGCCAGGCCCGGACCTTCGTCGACGCGCTCCGAGCGAGGTCGACCCAGCCGGTCGCCTACGCCGAGCTGCCCGGCGCCCAGCACGCCTTCGACACGTTCCACTCGGTGCGCTCGACCCACGTGGTCAACGGCGTCGCCCGGTGGCTCACCTGGCTGCACTCACGGCACCTGGCGGGGGTTCACCCGGTTCACGACGACGTGTGATCCGACCGTCGTCGCCGCCCGCAGGACTGACTCCAGCAGGAGTGGCTCCCGGAAGTCGTCGACCACCGCCGTCCCCTTCAGCACGCCGGGGGTCGACGACAAGCCGGTGAGGCGCAGGCCGCGGGGGAGCGAGGGCACCTCGGCCGTCCGGGTCTCGACGAATCGGTGGACGAGGGGCAGCGGGATACCGGCCCACCGCACCTGGTGGACGGGGAAGCGGACGACCTCGCCGTCCAGCTCGGCGGAGACGACGGCCGACAGCCGGCCGCCGGGGAACACCGTCGCCCGGTCGGTGCCGTCGAGGGTGACCCGGACCGGGGCGTCGTAGCGGTCGAGCCACTCGTCCAGCGTGGCTTGGTCGACTTCGCCCGACAGGCCGACCGGGCCGGCGACCACCTTCGAGATCACCCCGCCCTCGAGGTGGACGTTGTGGGCTTGGAGCCGGAGGCGGTCGATGCGACCGCCGTCCCAGCGCACGTCGACGAGGTCGATGTCGACGGCCTCCAGCCCCTCCAGGTCGAGGCCCGGTCGGAGAGCGCCGAGGGCGACCGGCGGCGCCGAGTGGGCGCCGACGATCGACTCGACGACGACGGTGATCGCGCCGTTGGCCGACTGGAGCTCGACCTCCTTGCCGACGAGGGCGTCCGCCACCGAGGTGAAGGTCTCGAGCAGGACGCGGGTCGGGGCCCGAGCCAGGTCGTCCACCACCCGCAACCAGTCCCCCGGGGTGATCGGCCACCGGTCGGGCCGGAGGAACCAGCTCATCGGCGAAACCCTGTCACTACTGTCCCGAGCATGCTGACCGCCGACCAGCGCCGGCAGTGGGACGAGGACGGGTTCGTGATCCTCCGTGGCCTGCTGGAGCCGTCACTGGTCGAGGCCCAGTTGGACCGGGCTGTCGAGCTCTGTCGCTTGGATGCCGCTGGGGAGCGTCTGTCCAAGGGCGCGTTCGTCGCCCCGGAGAAGAACTCGTGGCCCGGAGCGAGCGAGGCCGAGGACTTCGTGTCCAAGGTGTTCCTGCTGCACCATTGGGACCCGGTCTTCGGCCCCGTCAGCCGAGACCCCCGGATCCTGGCCGTCGTCGCCGACCTCCTCGGCCCCGATCTGGACTGCTTCCTCTCCCAGTTCATCTTCAAGAACCCGGGCGCCATCGGGCAGCCGTGGCACCAGGACAGCTTCTACTTCCCGTTCGAGCCGGACCATCAGGTCGGCATCTGGATCGCGGTGACGGCGGCGACCGAGGACAACGGCCCGCTCTGGGTGTTGCCCGGCTCGCACCGCGAGCGGGTCCACGCCCACGTGGCCGACACCCGCCCCGAAGCCAACTTCGGCTACGTGGAGATCGTCGGCCACGACATGGCCGACGAGGTCTGCGTGCTCATGGAGCCGGGCGACGTGCTGGTCTTCGACAGCCATCTCATGCACCGGTCGAAGGACAACGGCTCCGACGGTGCCCGGGCGGCGATGGTGTACCACTACGGCATCGCCGGCACGGTCGACCGCACGGCCGAGGCGCTGACGGCGAACGGCGAGGCTCTGGGCGACATCCCCGAGGACGCGGCGGCCCGACTCGAGCACGCCAAGACCGGCAGCTACTACCTCTGGACCCCGGTCCTCCGCGACGGCGAGGTGGCCATCGCCTAGAGGTGCTTGAGCGCCTCCCGCTTGGACAGCCCTGAGAGCTCGTCGTCGTGCTCCACGACGAAGGCCCGCACAGCGTCGGGGGCCACCTTCGCGTACTGGCGCAGCGCCCACCCGATGGCCTTGCGGTGGAAGAACTCGGTCGACGCCGCGTGGGTCAGGCAGGCGTGGAAGAGGAACGCCTCGTCGGTGCGCTCCTTGTAGCCGAGCTGGTGGAGGATCGCCGTCCGTTCCAGCCAGAGGTCGCCCGACGTCAGCCAGCGCTCGATGACCGGCCGTCGGGCGTGGACGCCGACGACCCGGCTGGCCAGCGCGTCCGTGCTGTCCCACCACGGCTTGGTCGTGATCAGCTCCTCGCACAGGTCGAGGGCGTTGGGGCCCAGGCGACGCACGTGGCGGATGAGCGTGTCGGAAGCCGCGTATTGGAGCTCACGGGGGTCGAGTACCCAGCAGGCCCGGGCGAACGCGGCGAGCTCGTCGGGGTCCGGTGTCCGCCAATCGCCGAGCGCCTCCCGCTGGGCGACACGCCGCTCCGGCGTGGGCACGCCGAGGAACGGGAAGCGATCCTTCATGTAGGCCGCCATCGTCACCGCCCGCTCGGGGTCCCGCCGGGCCTCCAGCGCCGCCGTCAGCGCGGCGATTCGGTCCACGTCCGCAGTGTCGCGCCATGATCTGCGCCATGACGCGTGCCGACGACTCCGCCGTTCCCGACTTCGCCGATCTGCTCCGCCTCGACGGCAAGCGCTTCGTGGTCATCGGCGCCGGGCAGGGGATCGGGCGCCAGGCCACCCACGCGCTGGCCCAGCAGGGGGCGAAGGTCCTGTGCGTCGACGTGGAGCAGGACCGGGCCGACGACATCGCCCAGGAGGTCGACGGCGTGGGCTGGGCCGGCGACGCCACCGACCGGGACGGGGCCGTCGCCATGTTCGACGCCGCCCACAAGGACCTCGGCGGGTTGGACGGGATCGTCGACATCGTCGGCATGGCCCAGTACAAGAGCCTGCTCGACGTGGACGACGACAACTGGCAGTGGCACCACGACATCGTCCTGCGCCACGCCCACCTGGCGGTGACCCTCGGCGGTCGGGCCATGGCCGACGGCGGGGGCGGTGTCATGGCCTTCGTCGCCTCGGTCTCCGGCATCAGCTCGGCGCCCCTGCACGGCGCCTACGGGGTGTTCAAGGCCGGCCTCATGTCGCTGGTCCGCACCGCCGCCGTCGAGCTCGGCCCCATGGGCGTGCGGGTCAACGCCGTCGCCCCCGGCATGGTCTGGACGCCCCGGGTCAGCGCCTACGTGGGCGAGGAGGGCCGCAAGAACAACGAGGCGAACACGCCCCTGCGTCGCGTCGCCCTCCCCGCGGACATTGCCGCCGCCCTGCTCTTCATGGTCAGCGACCTGAGCGGCTACGTGAACGGCCAGACGCTTGTCGTCGACGGCGGCGTCAGCGCGAAGTTCCCCTACCCGATGGACTTCTGAGGTCCGACCCTTCGAAATTGCTCCGATTCGGGTTGTCCAGCGACCGGAATCGGAGCAATTTCAGTCGGGGTCGACGTCGGCGACCGCCATGACGTCGAAGCCGGCTTTGTTGCCCTCGGGATCGGGGACCTCGATGCAGGGGTCGTCGACGTCGTCGAACTCGAGCCGCAGAGCCCGGGTCGTGATGGCGTGCATGACATAGGTGCCGGTGACGTAGGTCAGCTCGAGGATGGCGACCTCGCTGAGCTCGTCGTGCAGCACCTCGAACACCCCGTCCGGCACGCGGCCGTGCTGGAGGGCGAGGGCGTCGGTGTAGGCGAGCACGGCCCGCTCGAGGGGTGAGAAGCAGTCGGCCACCTGCCAGTGGGGGATGGCGTCGACCTGCTCGTCGGTCAGCCCCGCGTCACGGGCCGCCTTGCAGTGCTGGCTGAAGACGAACTGCGACCCGCAGGACCAGCCGGCTCGGATCTGGCCGAGCTCCCGCAGCTTCGGGTCCAGCTCCCGCTCCGGGTTCCGGTAGAAGGCGAACCCTCCGCAGGCGTGGTCGAAGGCGTCCGGGCACTGGGCGAAGACCGTCCACCAGTTGCCCGGCGACCCGGTGGCGGTGCCCGGCTCGGCGACGGGGTCCCGATCGTCGAACAGCATCTCGTAGAGCACGGCCCCGAACTCGTGGACCTCGGCCTTCGGCACCTCTCGCAGCCTCGGCATCCTCGTCTCCTGTCGTCGTCGCGGCCGGGCGTGATCGTCGCAGGTCGGAGGGGGTAGGGCGGCCCCGTGCCTGAGCGCCAGTTCGAGATCCGACCCCTGGGCGGCGCCCCGGGGTGCCTGATGATGATCCTGTTCTCGGTCGTCGCCTCGGTCGTGCTGACGATCCTGCTGAACCTGCTCCTCTAGAGCGTCTCGTCGATCTTGCCGAGGCGCTCGGTGAGGAGGAGATTCTCCCGGTAGTCGATGGGGATGGCGACCAGCGTCGGCTGCCGGGACCGGAAGCTGTCCTCGAGCGTGCCGGCGAGGTCGGCGGAGCGCTCGACCCGCACGCCGCGCCAGCCGAAGGACTCGGCCAGCTGCACCCAGTCGGGGTTGCCGAAGGCCAGGTCGGTGTGGCGACCGAACTCGGTGTCCTGCTTCCAGGCGATCAGCCCGTAGCCGCCGTCCTCCCACACCATGACGACGGGGTGGGCGCCGATGCGGACGCAGGTCTCCATCTCCTGGACGTTCATGAGGAACCCGCCGTCGCCGCAGACCGCCAGGACCCGCCGGTCCGGGTAGAGCATGGAGGCCGCGATCGAACCCGGGAGGGCGAACCCCATCGAGCAGAAGCCGTTGGGGATCAGGCACGTGTTGGGCTCGTGGCACTGGTAGTAGCGGGCGACCCACATCTTGTGGGCGCCGACGTCGGACAGGAGGATGTCCTCCGGGCCCATCACCTGACGGGCGTCCCAGAGGGCCTTCTGGGGCTTGATGGCGCCGACCGCGTCGTCGTCGGCGTAGGAGGCGAAGTCCTCGAGCATCGCCGCCCGGGCCTCCCGGGTGTGGCTGTGGTCCCAGGCGTCGGCCGAGGTCGACCCTCGCCAGCACCGCTCGTTCAGCATCCACAGCGTGTGGGCCAGGTCGCCCACGACCTCGACGTCGACGTCGAACTTCTCGTCGACCTCGGCCGGGAGGAAGTCGACGTGGACGATCTTCTTGTCCCCGTCCGGGTTCCACAGGCGGGGGTGGTACTCGACCATGTCGTAGCCGAGGGTGATCACCAGGTCCGACCGCTCGATGGCCTTGGCCGGGTGGTCCCGGGCCTGGAGGCCGATGGTGAAGAGGCAGGCCTCGTCGTCCATGTCGACGCAGCCCTTGGCCATGAACGTGCTGACCACGCCGATGCCGGTGCGCTCGACGAACAGGCGGAGCTGCTTCGCCGCCCGCTTCCGCATCGTGCCGTTGCCGGCCAGGATGATGGGCCGCTCGGCCGCCTGGATCGCCTCCCAGGCCCGGTCGACGATCTTGTCGTCGGGCACCGCCCGGCGGTAGCGGTGGGGCTTGATCGGCTCGGCGTCGACGTCGTGGTCGGCGACGTCCTCGGGCAGCTCGATGAGGCAGGCGCCGGGCTTCTCGGTCCGGGCGACGCGCACGGCCTTGCGCACGATCTCGGGGATGTTGCGGGCGTGGAGCACCGACTGGGCCCACTTGGTGACCGGGGCGTACATGCCCACCACGTCCATGACCTGGTGCGACTCCTTGTGGAGCCGGGTCGTCGCTCCCTGCCCGGTGAGCACCAGCATCGGCGCCCGGTCCATGTTGGCGTCGGCCACGCCGGTGAGGAGGTTGGTGGCGCCGGGCCCGAACGTGCCCAGGGCGATGGCCGGGTCACCAGTCAGGCGGCCGTGCACCTCGGCCATGAACGCGGCGCCCTGCTCGTGGCGGCAGAGGATGAACTCCAGCTCCGAGTCCTGGAGCGACATCATCACGTCGGCGTTCTCCTCGCCGGGCACGCCGAAGACGAAGCGGATCCCCTCCGCTTCGAAGCACCGCACGAGCAGGTCGGAAGCCTTCATCTCGGGGGCGGACGTTACGTCAGACTGCGGCCGTGGTCTCCCGAGACGACGCAGCCGCCCTCGACGCCGCCGATCCGCTTGCTCCGTGGCGGGACGAGTTCGTCATCCCGGACCCCGACCTGGTGTACCTGGACGGCAACTCGCTGGGCCCCCCTGCCCGCAGGACGGTCGAGGCCATCCGCCGGGTGACCGAGGAGGAGTGGGCCAGTGGCCTGATCGGGTCGTGGGACCACTGGATGGACCTGCCCTTCGAGGCGGGCGCCGCGCTGGCCCCGCTGCTGGGCGTCGACGGCGACGAGGTGGTGGTCCACGACTCGACTTCGATCAACCTCTTCCAGCTCGTCCACGCCGCCCTCGCCCTCCGACCCGACCGGCGGGTGATCGCGGTCGACCCGGACGACTTCCCGTCCGACGTGTACGTCGTCGCCGGCATCGCCGAGCAGGCCGGTCTCGAGGTGCGCCCCGGCCACGACGACCTCGACGACGTGGCGGTCGTCGTCCGGTCGATGGTCGACTACCGCACGGCCGAGATCGTCGACGTGGCCGCCGAGACCGCCCGGGCCCACGCCGCCGGCGCCTTCGTGGTGTGGGACCTCTGCCATGCCGCCGGCGTGATGGAGGTGGACCTCCACGGGGCCGGCGTACAGCTGGCCGTCGGCTGCACCTACAAGTTCCTGGGTTCCGGACCCGGTGGACCCGGCTTCTCCTACGTGGCCCGGGAGCTGATCCCGCTGATCCGTCAGCCGCTGTGGGGCTGGTTCGGCCGGGCGGACCAGTTCGCCATGCCGTCCACCTACGAGCCCCGGCCCGACATCGGCCGGCTGCTGGTGGGGACGCCGGGCATCGTCGGCATCGCCGCGGCCAAGTCCGGGATCGAGGTGGTGGCCGACGCCGGGATCGGCCCCATCCGGGCGAAGTCCGTCGCGCTGACCGGCTTCGCCCTGGACCTGGCCGACGCCCTCGGCCTCGAGTCGCCGACGCCCCGCGACGACGGGCGCCGCGGCGCCCACGTGTCGATCCGCCACCCCCGCCGCCGGTGAGCTGACCGCCGCCCTGGCCGAGCGGCGGGTGCTGACCGACCACCGGGAGCCCGACCTGGTCCGCGTCGGCTGCTCGCCCCTGACCACTCGGTTCGTCGACGTCTACGACAGGCCTGACCGCCCTGGCCGAGCTGGCCGGCTGACTACGGTCCGGCGCCGTGGACGCCTTCGATCTCACCGGCCGGGTCGCCGTCATCACGGGGGCGGCCAGCGGCATCGGCCGGGCCTCCGCCGAGCGCCTGGCCGAGGCGGGCGCCACCGTCGTCTGCGCCGACCGGGACGCCGACGGCGCCGCGCGGACGGCTGACGCGATCGCGGGGGCGACCGACGCCGTCGGAGTCGACGTGACCGACGCCGGCGAGGTCGACGCGCTGGTGGCGGGCGCCGTCGAGCGCCACGGTCGCCTCGACGTCATGGCCAACGTGGCCGGGATCATGCACCGCTCGACGGTGCTCGAGACCAACGAGGCCGACCTCGACCGCGTCCTGGCCGTCAACCTGAAGGGCGTCTTCTACGGCTGCCAGTCGGCGGCCCGGGTCATGGTCGAGCAGGGCTCGGGGTCGATCGTCAACATGGCGTCGGCGGCCGTCGACCAGCCCGCTCCCGGCCTCGTCTGTTACGGGATGGCGAAGGCGGCGCTCGTCCAGCTGACCAAGGTGCTGGCCACCGAGGTGGGACCCCAGGGTGTCCGCGTCAACGCCGTCGCCCCGGGCTTCATCGACACGAACATGACGCTGGGGTCGATCCCCGACGAGGAGACCAAGGCCGCCCTGGCCGAGCGCATGTCCCGGGGTACGCCGCTGCGCGCCGTCGGCGAGGCCGACGACATCGCCTACGCCGTGCTCTACCTGGCCTCCGACGCCAGCAAGTTCATGACCGGCCAGATCCTCCGCCCCAACGGCGGTGTGGCCATGCCCTGGTAGGGCTCAGCTGCCGACGATCGTCGAGGTGGGCGTCTCCAGCGTCTCGCCACCGTTGTCGCCCGTCACCCGCAGGGCCAGGAGCAGCAGCGCGGCGACCGCGACGACCAGCGCTGCGACGATGAGCCACCGCCGTGGGGCGGGACCACGGTTGACGAGTCTTCCTCGTCCTTCCTCCCCCTCCATACGTCCGCGACCGTAGGGGAGGGGGAAGGGTCCGGCCATCGGCCGGTCGGGGGGTCGCCGTTACCCTCGACCGGGTGATGGCCGATGCTCCCCGCGTCCGCTTCGCGCCCGCCCCGACCGGCTACCTCCACGTCGGCGGTGCCCGGTCGGCGCTGTTCAACTGGCTCTTCGCCCGCCAGCACGGCGGCACGATGGTCCTGCGCATCGAGGACACCGACCAGGAGCGCAGCCGCCCCGAGCTGATCGAGGCGATCACCGACTCCCTCACCTGGCTGGGCATCGACTGGGACGAGGGCCCGATCTTCCAGTCCGAGCGCCGAGACCTCTACCGCACGGCCTGCGAGAAGCTGCTGGCGGACGGTGCCGCCTACCTGATCGACGACGACAAGAACGAGCTGCCGGGCGACACGCTCCAGCCCGGCGCGGGCGTCGCCGTGCGGGTGCCCGACGGGACGGCGACCATCCAGGACCTCGTCCGGGGCGAGGTCACCTTCGACTACGCCGACATCGAGGACTTCGTCATCTGGCGGGGGCGCAACGACACGCCCGGCTTCCTGCTGGCGAACGCCGTCGACGACCCCGACCTGGGCATCACCCACGTCATCCGGGGCGAGGACCTGCTCAGCTCCACACCCCGGGTCATGCTCCTGCGCTCGCTGCTGGGGATCGCCTACGAGCCGACGTACGCGCACCTGCCCCTCCTCGTGAACGAGCAGCGCCAGAAGCTGTCGAAGCGCAAGGACGACGTCTCCGTCGGCGACTACCCGGGCAAGGGCTACCTCCCGCAGGCGATGGCGAACTACCTGGCGCTGCTGGGCTGGGGACCGCCCGACGGTGTCGAGGTGCGGCCCATGGACGAGATCCTCGAGCTGTTCGCCCTCGACGACGTGGTCAAGAGCGCGGCGTTCTTCGACCTGAGGAAGCTCGAGCACATCAACGGCGAGTGGATCCGGCGGCTGTCGCGGGACGACTTCCTGGCCGTCGCCGAGCCGTGGGTGACGGGGGAGGGCGTGCCCTGGCCGGCCGATCGCTTCGACCCCGAGGTCTGGCGGGCCATCGCCCCACTCGTGCAGGAGCGGCTGAAGCTCCTGGCCGACCTGCCCGCGCAGGTCGACTGGCTCTTCCTGGTGGAACCTCCCGACGACCCCGCGTCGTGGGACAAGGCGATGGGTGACACCGCCGCCGACCTGCTCGACGCCGTGATCGAGGCCTACACCGATGTCGACTGGGATTCCGAGGCGCTCAAGGAGACCCTGCGCGTGATCGGCGAGGAGCGCTTCGAGCTGAAGCTGGGCAAGGCGCAGGCGCCCGTGCGGGTGGCCGTCACCGGGCGGACGGTGGGCCCTCCGTTGTTCGAGGGCCTGCAGCTGCTGGGCCGCGAGGAGACGCTGCGGCGGCTGCGGGCGGCGAGAGACAGGCTCTAGCCGTGGGGGTTCTGCGCGACGGCCCGCGGTGGTTCCGCATCGGCTGGAAGGTGGCGCTCGGCGTCGTGGTCGTCCTCGCCCTCTACATCGGCGGCACCTTCTTCCAGGTCTGGCAGGCCTCTCGCCGCGACCAGGCCCAGCAGGCCGGCGCCATCGTCGTGATGGGCGCCGCGCAGTACAACGGCGACCCGTCGCCCGTCTACGAGGCCCGGCTGCAGCACGGGTTGGAGCTCTACGAGCAGGGCCTCTCCGACACCGTCGTCGTCACCGGCGGCCAGCAGGCGGGCGACGAGTTCAGCGAGGCCCAGGCGGGGGAGATGTGGCTCACCGAGCACGGCGTGCCCGAGAGCGCGCTGCTGCTGGAGGTCGACGGCCGGAACTCGTGGGAGAGCCTCGCGGCAAGTGCCCGCTTCCTGGAGGAGGACGGGATCGAGGACGTGATCATCGTCTCCGACCCCTTCCACGCGAAGCGCCTGGAGGAGATCGCCGACGAGGTCGGCCTCGAGGCCTACGTGTCGCCCACCGACGAGAGCCCGGTCGAGGGCGCCGCCGAGTTGCGGGCCATGATCCGGGAGACCGCCGCCGTTTCCGTCGGCCGTTTCCTCGGCTACCGACGGCTCATGAACCTCGACGACACGGTCCGCAACACCGGCGGCTGAGCCGGACCGAGGCGCTACCCTCGACGGTCCCACCGATCGGGGGTGGTGTAATTGGCAACACATCTGGTTCTGGTCCAGACATTGAGGGTTCGAGTCCTTCCCCCCGAGCTCCAGCGATAGCCTCACCGGGCTGTCGCCACGGCCCCATCGTCTAGTGGCCTAGGACACCACCCTCTCAAGGTGGAGACACGGGTTCGAACCCCGTTGGGGCTGCCACTCCCTCACGGATCGACGTCAGACGCGGGTGAGCGCGGACGCCGGCTGGACCTCGTCGTCGGCGTCGACGATGTCGGCCAGTGCCGACCGCACCATCGTCTCGAGCTCGCTGAGCGACACCGGGTTGTTGGAGGCCGAGGCACGGCGGGCCAGGTCGACGAAGTCCATCATCGACAGGTACGGCGCGATGGGTGACACCGTCAGGGTGGCCAGCGCGGACCCGGCCGACGGGTGCCCCAGACGTTGGAGGAGGGCGGCGGCGTAGAAGACCGGGATCAGGTCGACGAACGTCCGCCGGGACGCGGTGGTCTCCAGTTGCTCGAGCAGGCCCTGTGCCGCAACCCGGGGATCGAGCCGGGTCAGCAGCCGGGACGCGCTGCCGGGCAGGGTGAGGCGGGTCAGGGCGGGCACGTTGGGGATGTCGTGCAGCGCGCGACGGACCAGCCGCAACGACCGATCGGGCTCGGTCGCCGGCGAGTCCCCATGCCGCACCGAGCCAGCACGTCACCCGGTGGAGGGCGACGTCCGAGCGATCGGCCACCTCCAGGGCCCGGTCGATCAGGCCATGCGGGTCTCCGGTCGCGTCGGTGAGGCTGAAGTGGTCGAGGGCCGCGATCCCCACGAACATGTCGCGCGTGCCCTGGAGCAGGCGCGGGTCGAGCGACGCCGCCACGCACACCTCGACCGATGTCTCGAAGTCGCCTCGCCACGCCAGCGCGAGCCACTGCATCAGGCCACCGAGGCCCGTGGGCTCGACCTGCTCGATCTGCTGCATCTCGTCGGCCCACGCCTGGAGCTGCGCCGGAGCGGTCGCGCCCGCCGCCGACACGCACAGCGCGGTGAGCACCGCCCGACGCTGGCGGATGTCGTCGCCGCACAGCTCGAGCAACGGTCGGACGAAGTCGGCGAGATCGTGGCGACCGAGGAGGAAGAACGCGACGGGCGGGCCGCACAGACGGGCCGCGAGGTCACCGGAGCGGAGCTGTGTCGCCAACATGGCCGCATCCCGCCAGCTGTCCGCCTCCCGCTCGAGGCGGATCGCGTTGCGCTCGACCGCGGCGTTGCACGGATCGGCGTAGGGAAGGTCGGTGATGGTGGTGATCCACTCCGCATGTGCGGCCAGCGCGGCCATGCGGTCGCCGCCCTCGTCGAGCTGCTCGAGGGCGAAGGCGCGCACCGTCTCCAGCATCCGGTAGCGCACGCCGTGAGGCTGCAACTCGGGCGACACCATGCTCTTGTGCACCAAGGAGGCGACGTGCTCGGTGGCCGCGTGCTCGATCCCCAGCTCGTCGGCGATGGCGTGAGCCGCGTCGAGCTCGAAGCCGTTCGAGAACACGGCCAGCCACTGGAACAGCCGCTGCTCGTCGGCGTCGAGCAGGCGGTAGGACCAGTCGATGGTGGCCCGCATGGTGCTGTGCCGGTCGACCGCACGACGCCGACCTCCGCCCAACAGGCTGAAGCGGTCGTCGAGGGCGCCGACGATCGCCGGAACCCCGAGCGTGGCGGCCCTGGCGGCCGCCAGTTCGATGGCCAGGGGGATGCCGTCGAGCCGGCGACAGACGTGTTCGATCATCGTGCCGGGCAGCGACTCTTGTTCGGCCCCCGCCGCCACCGCCCGCTGTCGGAACAACTCGACGGCGGTGGTGGCCGGGTCGAGCGACCGCACCGCCACGACGTGTTCGCCGTCGATGCCGAGGGCCTCTCGACTCGTCGCGATCACCGAGAGGTTGGCGCACGCGGCTGTCAGCGCGTCGATGACGGCCGCGGCGCTGTCGACCACGTGCTCGCAGTTGTCGACCACCAGCAGCGTGTCCTCACCGGACAGCACCGCCGCAGCTGCGGCCAGCGGATCGGTCGCGGTTCCCAGGCCCATCGTGAGCGCGATCGCGTCGGCGACGTCATCGGGGTCGGCGACGCTGGCGAGCTCGACGAACCACACCGCCGCGTAGTCGGCCAGCAGGTCGGCTGCGGCCTGGACGGCGAGGCGGGTCTTGCCGACGCCGCCCACCCCCGTGAGGGTGACGATCCGATGTTCCTGCGTCAGACCGATGACGCGGGCCACGTCGGCGTCGCGGCCCACGAGGGTCGAACGCTGGGCCGGCAGGTTGTTCGCGTAGGTGTCGAGCCCGCGCACGGGCGGGAAGTGCCGTGGCAGGTCGGGATGGACCACCTGCCACACGTGTTCCGGTTCGGTGAGGTCGCGCAGTCGATGGGTGCCGAGGTCGACGAACCCGACCGGGCTCGGGCCCGAGCGCACGAGCTCCGCCGTCACCGCCGACACCAGGATCTGGCCGCCGTGCCCCACGGCCATGACTCGGGCGGCACGATTGACCGCCCGGCCGCGGAAGTCGTCACCCGAGCGCTCCACCTCGCCGGTGTGCACGCCCATCCGCACCTTGAGGCCGGTCGATGGCATGTGCCGCTGGGCCTCGATCGCCGCCTGCACGGCGCCCTCGGCCGACGTGAAGGCGGCCGCGATGCCGTCACCCATCGTCGCGAACACGTCACCATCCCCGCACGCCACCGCCCTCGACAGGACGTCGAAGTGCTGCTCCACGTGCTCGTGCATCCCGAGCGACTCCTCCCACTGGCGAGTCGAGCCCTCGATGTCGGTGAACAGGAAGGTCCGTGTGTCGTTCGGTGCGCCGTCGCCACAAGTACTCATGGTCAAACACTAGAGTGTGACTACAAATACCCCAACGTCAGGGAGACATCATGGGACCAGGGGCGACCGACGGTCGTCGTCAGCGATCGATGCGGACCCGCGCCCGGGTCGTCGACGCCGGGGAGCAGCTGTTCGTCGACCGGGGCTATCTGGAGACCACGATCGAGGCCGTGGCCGAGCGGGCGGGCGTGGCCCCGCAGACCGTGTACTACGTCTTCGGGACGAAGCGGAACCTGCTGGCCGCCGTACTGGACGCGAGCATCGCCGGCGACGTCGAGCCCGTCGCGGTGCTCGAGCGACCGTGGTTCGACGAGCTCGAGACCGCGGGCGACGCGACCTCGGCCGTCCAGCTCCTCGTCGAGGTGTCGGTGGCGATCCTGGCCCGTGCATCGCCGATCTACGAGGTGGTCCGGCAGGGGGCGGCCGACCCTGATGTCCGCGTCATGCTGGACGAGAACCGGCGTCGGCGACGCGACGACCAACAGCAGCTGATCAAGATCCTCGAGCGGTCGGGGTACCTGCGGCCCGAGCTCGATGTCGAGACGGCAACCGACGTCTACTACGGACTCCTCAACGAGGAGGTCTTCCGCCTCCTCACCATCGACTGTGGATGGGACATCGAACGGTTCGGGGCATGGGCGACCTCATTGATGCTCCACCAGCTGGCCGGGGTCGACGGCCTTTGACCGCTCAGCCGCCGTGATCCGCTCACCGCCCGTCGATCGCGAAGGCGATGACGACAAGCACCACCATCGCAATCGCCCACACCTTCAGGATCAGGAGGCGTCGTGTGCGTTGGTCGATCGGAAGCTCGAGCATCACTCTCCCAGGTAGCACATCGGGCCTTAATCCCGGCTGAACGACCCGGGGCCAGGCGTCCAACGTCAGGTGCGGCCTCTGGTGCGGTGGGTTGGCCCGGCGTAGCCTCAAGTGGTGATCGCCCGCTGTCGCGGCTTGTGGATCCTGGGGCTCTGGGCCTTGTTGTTCGCCCCGGCCGCATCGATGACCGGCGACGGCGGGGGGCAGGCGCTGAGCGCGGCCGTTCTGGCACCGACCCTGTCGGCTGCGGAGCTTCCCGTGGTCGAGCACCGGGATGAGGCGGATCCGGTAGCCGACGACCAACGGCGCGAGCCGTTAACGGCTGCGGTTGCTGTCTGGCTCGCGTGGCTTGCCGCCGTGACGGTTGCGATGGCGCGGCGGCACGAGTCAGCGGTTCCTCGCCGGCCGCGCCTTCACCTGTCATGGCGATGGCGGCCACCGCCGCTCCTCTCCACGATCTGACGACGGCTGGACCGCCGGCCGTCGATCCTTCGACGTCCGAGGAGGCCTCCTTGTCATCACCCACTGTTGTTCGCCCCGTCCGTTCGGCCCGCCGGTCTCTCCTGCCACGGGCGGCCGTGGTCGCCGTGGTCTCTGCTCTGGTCCTGCTCGGGCTGTGGGGCGCTTTCCAGCCGCCATCGACGGTCGACCTCGAGATCACGAACTCGGCGAACCGACGGATCCACGTCAGCGTGCAGGCTCCTGGTGACCGCACGGTGCTCGGAGTCGGTTCGGTCGCGCCGGGTGAGTCCTACCGATTCCTCGAGGTGCTCGACCAGGGTGACCACTGGCTCGTCATCTTCGAGTCGGCGGGTGTCGATGGTGGCGTGCTTGCACCTCAGCCACGCTCAACTCGTTGCGGCCGATTGGGTCATCGAAGTTCCCGATGAGGTCGACCGGCGGTTGGCGGCAGATGGCGTGGGGCCGTCGATATGAGCGTCCTGAGTGCGCCCTGACGTGGGGTGCCACGCGGACCTAGCCTTCGGCGATGGTCACGTGCTCCTGCTGCGGCGAGGAACGGGACGAAGATCAGATCGCGGCGCTGCTGTGCCACCCGGACGTCAAGCTCTGTCGGGTGTGCATCGGCTGGCTCGGTGGCCAGGCCGGACGCCCGGACTCCACCCCGATCCTCCCGGTCCGCGACCTGGACGCGGCGTGCGCCTTCTACGAAGCCGCGGGCTTCGACGTGCGCCAGTACGAAGGCGGCGGGTTCGCCTTCGTCGAGTACCAGGACGAGAGTGTGTTCGACCTGAAGCGTCTGCGAGCAGATCACCCCGGAGACCAACGGGGCCGGCTGCTACCTCATCGTCCGGGACGTCGACGGCTGGCACGATGAACTCGTCCTCCGGGGCCTCGCGGTGACACCGATCGAGGACATGCCTTGGGGGATGCGGGAGTTCACCCTCACCGACCCCGACCGCAACAACGTCCGGATCGGACGGAGCACCGACCAGACGGCCTGAACGCGACGAGGCGCCCGACCCGGCTGCGGCGCAACCGGATCGGGCGCCAGGCGCCTCGCCGTCAGTCCTGGGCCAGGCGGGGGATGACGACGGCGGCGGCGACCACGTGGGTCAGGATCAGGCCGAGCTTGCTGGCGGTCCCGGTGTCGGCGAGGACGTCGGGGACGAAGGACACGGCGGTCAGGACGATCGCCGTGCGGACGAAGGTCGATGCGCTCATCCGGCGGGCCAGCACGATGCCGACGACCGTGGACAGCAGCACCATCTGGGCGAAGGCGGCGACCGGGATCTCCTCCCCGGCGATCTCCAGCGGGACACCGAGCGCCCGCAGGGCGACGGCGACGACGGTGGTCACGACGGCGGCGACGGCGCCGGTGGCGAGGCCGGACCTCCAGGTCGGGACCCGGGCGACGGTGATCTCGGTGCTGGTGGTGGGGACGGTGATGGCGGTCATTGCGAGGCTCCTTGTTCGTGGGAGCCGGCTCGTTGCCGGTCCTCACCACGTCCACGAACAGGGACCGCTGAATTCGACAGGTGGCCGAGAAACTTTCCAGGACGTGCCCCGGCCCACACCCTGCTCGGTCGGGCGGGGTGACCTTGCGGGGCGGGGCCGGGGCGGTCTGGGAGATCAGACGACGATCTTGGTGAGCTCCACGATCGTGCGGTCGGGCAGCGTGCGGACGGCGAAGGTGTCCGACACCTGGTAGGCGAGGCTCAGCTCGTCGCCGATGTCGTCGACGATCTCGATGCCGGAGAGGAAGGGGACCATGCGCACCTCGCGCGGTCGCCGCCGGTCGGCGCTGATGGCGAGGTTGACCACCCCGTCCACCACCTCGGCGCGCACCTCGATCTGGGTGACGCCCGCGAGCAGGACGGTCTCGAACGCGATCTCGTCGCTGGCCACCAGGAGGTCGTCGACGACCCATCCTCGGACCCCCTCACGGGCGAGCCAACGGCGGAGCTCGCCGTGGATCACGGCAGGGGCGGAGGGATCGGCGGCAACCTCGAGGCGCAAGCACCTGTCGGTTTCGTTCATGTCGGGGACCACCTGGCGTAGCGTTCCGGGCCGTCCAATGCGTTGTCGCGGATCCATCATGCACCACGACGAGTGGTTGGTCAACCACTTCGCGTAGTCGAGGGTCTGGGGCCGTCCGGACTACCTTGAGGGCATGCGGCGGGTTGCTTCGTTCCTGGTGATCGTGGTCGTGGTGGGCGTGCTCGCCGTGATGCCCGCGTCGGCGGCCTCGGGACCGGTGCCCACCGGGCCGGAGGCGATCCCCGGCGACGGCGTGGTCACGCTGACCTGGCGTCTGCCACCGGCGGAGGCGGCGTCGGTCACCGCCTACCGAATCTACCGCGACGGCGCCCGCGTGGCCGAGGTCACGGACCTCTCGGCGCCCGTCTTCACCGACACCGGCCTCCCGGACGGACAGCGGGTGACCTACCAGGTCAGCGCGGTGACGGCGGCGGGCGAAGGTCCCGCGGAGCGAAGCCCGCTCGGTGGTCGTCGGCGCCCGCCCCGAGGACGCCCTCGCCGAAGGCGGCACCGAGGGCCGGGTGTACACGTACTCCATCGCCACCAGAGGCGCGATCAGCGCCAACCTCGAGCACTTCGCCATCCACGTCGCCCAGACCCTGGGCGACCCCCGAGGGTGGTCGCTGGGCGGGACGATCGAGTTCCGCCAGGTCGCCGGAGGCGGCGACTTCACCGTCTACCTGGCCGAGGCGGGCACGGTGCCGAGCTTCGGCTCGCCGTGCAGCAGCATGTGGTCCTGCCGCGTCGGCCGAGCGGTGATCATCAACCAGACCCGGTGGCAGACGGCGACGGACTCGTGGAACGGCGCCGGCGCCTCGCTGGACAGCTACCGCCACTACGTCGTCAACCACGAGACCGGTCACTGGCTGGGCTTCGGCCACGCCTCGTGTCCGGGAGCGGGTCAGGCGGCGCCCGTCATGCAACAGCAGTCGAAGGGCCTGCAGGGGTGCCGCCACAACGTGTGGCCCGTGCCCGGCGAGCTGTCGTCGGCGGCCGCCCGCCACGGTGTCGGGGTCCGGGGTCGGGGCCCGGAGGTCCAGCACTCGGAGTTCGGCCGGCGAGGCGACAAGGTCCTGGCCTGTGACTGGAACGGCGACGGGATCGAGTCGCCGGCGGTGGTGCGGGGCAACGAATGGCGCCTCCGCAACGACCTCCGGTCGGGTGGGCCGCAGAAGCGCTTCACCTACGGCGACGTCGGCGACCGGTTCGTGTGCGGCGACTGGGACGGCAACGGCACCGAGACCGCGGGCGTGGTGCGGGGGAACCAGTGGCTCCTGCGCAACAGCAACCGGGCCGGGCCGCCCGTCATCAGCTTCCGCTTCGGCGCGCCGGGCGACCGCCCCGTGGTCGGCGACTGGAACGGCGACGGCGTCGACACCGCGGGGATGGTCGACGGCAACCACTGGCAGCTCCGCAACCGGAACACCACCGGCACCCCGGCCGCCGAGTTCGACTTCGGCCGCCCCAACGACCGTCCGGTGGCGGGCGACTGGGACGGCAACGGACGCACCGACCCCGGCATGGTCCGGGGCCGGCCGTGGCTGCTGCGGCGCACGCTGACCGGCGGCCCGCCGCACGAGCGCATCGTCTTCGGCAACACCGGCGTGCCGCCCGTCGTCGGCCGCTGGATCGGCCTCGCCAACGACCTCCCCGGCCGCGCCGTCAATGGCGGCTGGCACTACCGCCGCTACGCCCCCCAGCCCTGACCCATCGAAATTGCGCCGATTGGTTGCGGTATGCGCAACCAGCTGGCGCAATTTCGGATCAGCTCAGGCGTGGGCGTCCTTGATCTCGGCCATCAGGGTGAAGAGGCTCAGGACGCCGGGGGTCTCGTAGGCGGGGTCGATCTCGCGGTAGACGGCGTCGACGTTGAGGGCGATTCGCTCTGCCTCACCCCAGTCGGCGTAGGGACCGAGGTCGATGTCCCAGGCCGCCTCGGTGGCCGACAGGCCGGCGTCGTGGCGCTGCGTCGCCTCGTCGCGCACGAAGCGGAGGTAGTCGGCCGTCGCCTGGACGCCGTCGGCGCCGGTCAGCGGGCCGTGGCCGGGGACGATGACCTCGCAGTCGAAGGCCAGGATGCGGTCGCAGGCGTCCAGCCAGTTCTGCACCGGGCCGTCCCAGATGATCGGGGTCCCGCCGATGAAGAGGATGTCGCCGGTGAAGACCGTGCGACGGTCCGGGATGTGGACGAGGACGTCGCCGGCGGTGTGGGCGGGACCCACCTCGACCAGCTCGACCCGCTCACCGGCCACCTCGAGGTCGAGCGTGCCCGAGAACGTGCGGTCCGGGTGGGGCGGCTCGATGTCGTCGAAGCGGAACGGCCCGAAGGCGTCGCGGACGTAGCGGTTGGCGGCGTCGCCCAGGTCGAGGCTGGTCATCAGCGCCAGGGCGCTCGGCGGCAGTCGCTCCATCTCGTCGGCCGTCGCCGCCGAGGCGATGACCTCGGCCCCGTTGACCAGCTGGTTCCCGTAGCAGTGGTCGCCGTTGGCGTGGGTGTTGACCAGCGTCTCGATCGGGTCGGTGTCGGTGATCGGCGCCATGGCGTCCAGCATCGACCGGGTCAGGTCGAGGTCGAAGAGGGTGTCGACCAGCAACGAGCCGCCCTCGCCCCGGACCAGGCCGGCGTTGCTCCACCCCCACCCGCCGTCGGGCTGGAGCCAGGCGAACACCCCGTCGGACACCTCGTGCAGGCCCCGCTCGTAGGGGATGTCAGGGGTCACGCGCCGATCTTGGCAGACCAGTACGTTTCCCGCCGGGGCCCTGCGGGGCCGGACGGAAGGGTCAGGATGGCTGGACTGCAGGGCGACCTCGCGGGGAAGGCCGGGGTGGTGACGGGGGCGGGCAGCGGCATCGGCCGGGCGCTCAGCCTGGCCCTGGCCGACGCCGGCATGGACGTGGTGGCCGCCGACATCGACCTCGCGGCCGCCGAGGAGACGGTCGAGGCGATCACCGCCCGAGGCACCCGGGGGCTCGCCGTCCGCTGCGACGTGACCGATCCGGAGGACATCCGGGAGCTGGCCGACCGGGCCTGGGACGCGATGGACGGGATCGACCTCATCTGGAACAACGCCGGGGTCGTCGCTCCGGTCGCCCTCCTCGACGCCTCGCTCGAGGACCTGCGCTGGACGCTCGACGTGAACACGATCGGGCCCTTCCTGGGCATGGTCGAGTTCGGCCGCCGCTTCGTCGAGCAGGGCACGCCCGCCCGCATCGCGGTGACGGGGTCCGAGCACAGCCTCGGCGTGCCGCACGCGCTGAACGCGCCGTACACGGCCAGCAAGCACGCGGTGTTCGCCCTGGCCGATGTGCTGCGACGGGAGGTCCCCGACTTCATCGGCGTCAGCGTCCTGTGCCCCGGCTTGGTCAGCACCCGCCTGTGGGAGGCGGACCGCAACCGACCCGTCGAGCACGGCGAGCAGCGCCACAGTGGCGACGACATCGGCCGCCGCCTGTTCGAGGAGGGCATGGACCCCGCCGAGCTCGGCGCCCGGGCGGTGGCCGGCATCCAGCGCGGCGACTTCATCATCGTCACCCACGCCCACTCCCGCCGCTTCGCCGCCGAGCGCGGTGAGGAGGTCCTGGCCGCCTTCGACGCCGAAGAGCTGCCCGGGGCCGACGACCGATACGACATCGACAAGATCGTCAACCGGCTGATCACCGGCGGGTAGGAACGGCCGATGCGCCGGTTCGTCAAGCCCGTCCTGCTGACGTTCCTCGGCGTGGCCGTCCTCATCCAGCTCGTGCCCTACGGCTGGAAGCACCCGAACCCGCCGGTGACCCAGGACGCGCCGTGGCCGTCGGAGGGGGCCCGGGAGATCGCCGTCGGCGCCTGCTACGACTGCCACTCGAACGAGACCGAGTGGCCCGTCTACAGCTACGTCGCCCCGATGTCGTGGCTGGTGCGTCGGGACGTGGAGAACGGGCGCGAGGCCCTCAACTTCTCGACGTGGGACCAGGAGCAGGAGTCCGACGCCGACGACGGGGCCGACGAGGTCGAGGACGGCTCCATGCCGCCGAGGCAGTACCCCCCGCTCCACCCCGACGCCCGCCTCTCCGACGAGGAGGAGCAGATCCTCATCGAGGCACTCGAGGAGATGGTGGACGGCGGCGAGGGCGACGACGGCGGTGACGACGACCGCAGCGGGTCGAACTCCGGGCCGGGCTAGAGATCCAGCGTCCGGGTGACCGGGTTGGTGGCGGCCCGAACCGCCTTCGCCTTGGTGCGCACCAGCACGTCGCGGGGCGCGGCGGCGACCTGCTCGGCGACGACCAGCGCGGCGGCGACGGGGAGGTCTGCCACCTCCCGCACCAACCCCAGCCGGAGGGCCTCGGTAGCGTCGACGGTCCGACCGGTGAAGCAGAGGTCCCGGGCCACGGCGCCGCCCACCAGGTCGTGGAGGGGCCCGTAGACGACGTCGCCGAAGCGGATCTCCGGATGGGCGAAGGTGGCCGACGGGGCGGCGACTCGGATGTCGCAGAGGACGGCGAGGTCGAAGCCACCGGCCAGGGCCGGCCCGTTGACGGCGGCGATCGTGGGCACCGGGAAGGCGTGCCAGCGCTGGTGCCACTCGTCGCTGGTCGCCCAGAGCTGCTCGGCCAGCACCGGGTCCTCCATGGCGGGGCCGAACTCGCCGAGGTCGAAGCCGGCGCTGAACACGTCGCCGGCTCCGGTGACGACCAGCGCCCGCACCCCCTCGTCCGCCGCCAGCTCGGCCAGGAGGGCGTTGCCTTCGCGGCGCAGCGCGGTCGACAGCGCATTGCGGCGGTCGGGCCGGTCGAGGGTGACCAGCACGACGCCGTCGGCCGGGCGCTCGGCGCGCAGCAGGTCGCTCATGGCCGCGGATTCTGGCACCGGTGGCGCAGGTGGGACACTCGCTTCGTGGCGACCCCGCTCCTGGTCCTCGCCGCGGCCGGCGCCGCGGCCATCGGGTCGATCGGCGGCCTGGGCGGCGCGCTCCTGCTGGTCCCGTTGCTCGTGGCGACGGGGACGTCGGCGGCCGAGGCGGCACCGCTCGGGCTCGTGCTGGTCGCCGCCGGGTCCATCGCCGGCGGCTCCCGCCACCTCGAGGACCGCTCGGTCAACCACCGCCTCGGCGTCACCATCGAGGTGGCGGCCAGCGCCGGGCGCCGTCTTCGGCGCGCTGGTATCGGGATCGGTGAGCGAGGAGTTCCTCGTCTACGCCCTCGCCGTGGTGGCCCTGGTCGCCGCTGTCGCCGGTGGGAGTCGGAAGGGCATCCGCAACGCACCCCACCCCGCGTTCGGCCCCGAGCACGTGGGGGAGCGGGTGGGCACGCTGGGTGGCGCGGTGGCGCGGGTCGGCGGCGTCGCCCCCTACCGGGTCCAGCGCCTGCCCGTGGGCCTGGGCGCCATGTCGCTGGCCGGGCTGGTCTCCGGGCTGTCGGGCGTCGGCGGCGGCTTCATCAAGACGCCGGTCTTGAGCGAGATCATGCACGTCCCGGTCAAGGTGGCGGCCGCCACCAGCACGTTCACCGTCGGCATCACCGCCGCGGCGGGCCTGCTGGTGTTCGCCGCGCAGGGTCGGATCGAAGCGCACTCGGCGGCGGCCGTGATCATCGGCAGCGTGGCCGGCGGGCTGGCCGGCGGGCTCCTCCAGGGTCGCCTGCGGGCGGCGTCGGTGCGCCGGCTGCTGAGCGTCGTGCTCGTCGCCATCGCGGTCCTCTTGGTGGCGACGGCATGAGCCCCGCCACTGCACTGGAGGAAATAGCCCACCGATTCGGGGGGCTATTTCCTCCAAGGTGGTCGGCCCGGGTGGCGGACGGATGAGCCCGGAGCTGGCCCGGGAGCCGCTCGACCAGCTGGGCAAGGGCCTCTTCTGGGCGGTGGTGGCATGCCGCGGTGCTGGCCGCCGTCGGTCTGGCCCTCCCCGGTCGGGTCGGCCAGGACGTGGCCACTGCCGCAGTCGTCGTGGTCGTGGCCGCGCCACTGTTGCGGGTGGTCTGGCTGATCGTGGCGTGGTGGCGGGGCGGCGACCGGCGCTTCGTCGCCGTCGGCCTGGTCCTGCTGGCCGTCGTGGCGACGGGCTTCGTGCTGGCCCTCGTCACCTGACGCCCGGTGGGGCACGGGCCGGGCCAGCATCTGCTGGATCGAGGTGGCCAGCAGGCGCCGGTCCTCCGACCACACCCGGCCCACCGACCCGATGGTCCCGCCCGAGGCCAGGGGCGACGCGGCGTCGAGCAGCAGGTGCTCGCTGTCGCCCGGCGGCTGGTGGAACGTGACCGTGACGTCGAGGTTGGGCGCCATCCACTCCATCTCCTGGCCGGGCTGCAGCGCCTTGACCACCGAGGGCCAGCCCATGAGGTCGGCGACCATCGCCACTCGGGCCGCCTCGACGTACGGGTCGTCGAACCGGGCCGTCGGGCGGAGGCGGAACCAGGTCCGCAGGGTCGGCTCGACCGGTCGGACGGTGTCCCACACCTCGGGACCGAGCCAGTCACAGGGCAGATCCTCCATGTTGTCCCAGAAGGGGAACCGGGTTCCCTCGACCTCCGGTCGCAGCTCGTCGACGCTGGGCAGACCCTCGGGCCCGGGCACGTCAGGGGGCTCGGTCCAGTCGTAGGCGATGCCGTCGCGGCCGTCGGGCTCGGCGACGGTCCACGACACCGCGTGGCTGATCGGCCGACCGTCCTGGGTCATCGAGACCCGAATGGCCTGGCTGCGCCTGCCGGCCTGCAGGGTCTCGGCGTGCAGGTCGACCGGCTCGAATCGGGCGACGCCGAGGAAGTTCACCGACAAGGTCGCCGGTCGGGGAAAGGCCGAGTGGGCGCCGACCGCCCGCAGCAACACGGCGGCGATGTAGCCGCCGCAGGGTCCCCAGATCGCCCACGACGGGTCGAGCTGCGCCGTCCAGTGGCCGTCGCCGCCGTCCAACCTCGTGTCGACCTCGAGATCGCCCATCCCGCGGCGACATTAGGTTGAGGCCGTGGCGTGGGAACGACCGATTCTCGGGAAGTGGTTCGAGGACCTCGAGGTCGGACTCGTGATCCCGCATGCGCTGACCCGGACCATCACCGAGGCCGACAACATCAACTTCTCGGCCACCACCCTGAACCCGGCGCCGCTGCACCTCGACAGCTCGTACGCCGCCGAGACCGAGTTCGGCAAGCCCCTCGTGAACTCGATGTTCACGCTCGCCCTGCTGGTCGGGCATCTCTGTCCACGAGACGACCCACGGCACGACCGTCGCCAACCTCGGCTTCGGCGAGATCGCCTTCCCCGCCCCGCTCTTCCCCGGCGACACCGTCCACGCCGAGACCGAGGTCATCGCCTCCCGCCCCTCCGGCAGCCGCCCCGACGCCGGCATCACGACCTTCGAGCACCGTGCCTTCAACCAGGACGAGGTCCTGGTGTGCAGGGCGGCGCGGATGGCGCTGATGCACCGCCGACCCGCGTCGTAGGGCCGTCAGCACCTCTTCTTGCTGCGTTCACACAGCGGCGTAGGGATTGAAACGTGTTGCCGCCATCCTCGGGGGCATGTTCGACGGAGAGACCATCTGGGTGCCCGAGCGCGTCATCGTCAGCCCGGCCAGCGGGGTCTTCGTCCCCGGGCCGGCGGGACCTGAGCTCGGTGAGGGCGACGTCATCGGCCACGTGGCGGGCACGGGTGACTCCCGGCTGCCGGTGGTGTCGCCCTTCGCCGGGCGGCTGATCAGCCTCTACGCCTCAGCGGGCGAGCGGGTCAGCCTCCACGATCGCATCGCCTGGATGCGCGCCGCTTAGGTCGCGGCGTCGAGCAGGGCCTGGGCCTGGCGGGCCAGCGGCTCGTCGACCATCTGGCCCTCGAAGGCGATGGCGGCGGAGCCGGCGGCGTTGGCCTCGTCGTAGGCGGCCAGCAGGCGGCGGGCCCGGTCCAGCTCGTCGGCTGACGGGCTGAAGGCCTCGTGGGCCCAGGGGACCTGGGCGGGGTGGATGCAGAGCTTTCCCCGGTAGCCGAGGGACCGGCCGACGGCGGCGTCGGCTCGAAAGCGCGCCTCGTCACGGAGGTCGGTCACGACCTGGTCGATGGCCAGCGTCCCCGTCAGACGAGCCGCCAGTGCCACCTGCGAGCGGGCGTACAGCACTTCTGTGCCTTCGGGAGTCCGCACGCCGCCCATGTCGGCGATGAAGTCCTCGGCCCCGAAGTACCCGGCGACGACCCGGTCGGGGGCCAGCACGTCCTCGGCGCGGGCGACCCCGGCGGCCGTCTCCAGTCCGGCGACGACCGGGAGGTCGGGAAGGGCGTCGACCTGGTCGGCCGACTCCAGCTTCGGCACCACGATCCCGGCCAGGCCCGAGGGCAGCGCCGCGACATCGTCGGCGAACCACGCCGACGGCACGGCGTTGATCCGCACGAACACCGCCAGTCCCGGGTGGTCGGCGATCAACCCCGGTGCGACCTCGGCGACGACCGCACGGGCGTCGCCCTTGGCGTCGGCCGGGACGGCGTCTTCCAGGTCGAGCACCACGCCGTCGGGGCCTGAGCGGGGGAGCTTGGCCAGGACCTCGCCCTGGTTCCCAGGGGCGAACAGCAGGCTCCGCAGGCGCACGGCGGCGAGCGTAGGGCCGCCAGGGGTACGGTCCGAGGCGACGGCAGGGGGGACGGCGATGGATGACGCGCGCGTGAGCGGTCCGTTCCTGGTGCCGCAACCGCGCGAGGTCGACCTCGGCGACCGCCGCCTGCCCGACGACACGCCCGTCGCCGAGGTCGCCGATGACTCGCTGCCGGCTCAGGGCTACGGGCTCGACCTCGACGAGGGCGGGGTCACCCTCCGCCACGCCGACGAGGCCGGTCGCCGCTATGGGCGATCGACCCTCGACCAGCTTCGGGCCGACGGCCTGCGGTCTGGTCGCATCCGGGACTGGCCCGACCTCGCCACCCGCGGCTTCATGCTGGACATCAGTCGTGACCGGGTGCCGCTGCGGTCCGACCTGGCCGCGCTGGTCGACCGGCTGGACCGCCTGCGGATCAACCACCTCGAGCTCTACACCGAGCACACCTTCGCCTACGCCGACCACGAGCTGGTGTGGCGCGACGCCTCGCCGATGACCGTCGACGACGTCGGTTGGCTGGAGGCCGAGTGCACGGCCCGGGGCATCGAGCTGGTCGCCAACCAGAACTGCTTCGGCCACTTCGAGCGCTGGCTGCGGCACGACGAGTACCGGCAGCGCGCCGTCGACCCCGACAGCGCCGACCCCCGCTCGCTGGCCCCGACCGAGGACAACGCCCGGTTCGCCCTCGACCTCGTGGCCGAGCTGACCGACGCCCACACCAGCCGGCAGGTCAACATCGGCTGCGACGAGGTCTTCGAGCTGCACGGCCGCCGGGACGACTTCGTCCGCCACCTCGGCCGCCTGCTCGACGGCGCCCGGGCGTCGGGTCGCCACCCCCTCTTCTGGGCCGACATGATCCACGGCGACCCGGCCGGTGCCGCCGACGTCGTGGGCGACGCCACCGCGCTGCTGTGGCACTACGAGGCGCCGCTGCCCGAGGCCACGGCCGACCTGATGGGCGAGCTCGAGCTGCCGGCGCCGTTCGACTCACTGATCCAGGACTGGATCGACAGCCGGGCGTTCCTGGGCTTCGGCCCGCGGGCCGAGGGCTTCGCCGGTGCCGGCATCGACTGGTGGGTGTGCCCGGGCACCAGCGGGTGGAACTCGCTGGTCGGCCGCTGGTCGAACGCGCGGGCCAACGCCCTCGACGCCGTGACCTGCGCCGCCGAGTACGGGGCGACGGGCGTGTTGGTGACCGAGTGGGGCGACAACGGCCACCTCCAGCCGCCGACGGTGATGCTGCCCGCGCTCACGTACGCGGCGTCGGTGGCCTGGTGTCGGGCGGCGAACGAGGACCTCGACGTGGCCGAGGCGCTCGACCGCTACGTGCTCCCGTCGACCGGCGCCGGCGACGCCCTCCTCGAGGCCGCCGGGGTCTTCGCCCGGACGGGCGTCATCCAGCCCAACGGGTCGGCGCTCCACGACGCCATCGCCGGCGGCGGCATCGGCGGCTTCGGCGAACCGGCCGAGGTGGCCCTCGCCGGGATCATCGACACGCTGGACGAGGCCGACGCCACCTTCGCCGGCGCCACGTTCACCGACGACGACGGCGAGCTCACCCGCGACGAACTGCGCCAGGCGGTGGCCCTGGCCCGCCACGGCGCCCATCGCCTGGCTCGGACCCACGGGCTGCCGAGTCCGGACGACGCCACGCTGGCCGCCGACCTCGCCCGTCTACGGGAGGCGCAGGCCGCCTGCTGGTCGGCCCGCAGCCGTCCCGGCGGGCTGGGCGACAGCCTGGCCAAGGTCGATGCGAAGGCAGAGCGGGACCGGCTGACCTGACGGGGCGGTCGTACACTTCTGCTGATTCCATGCGTCTCTTGTTGGTGAACCCCAGGGTTCCGCCGTCGGTGTGGTCGCTCAGCGACGTGGCCGACGTGATCGGGGCACACGGCATGATGCCGAGCCTGGCCCTGACGACCCTGGCGGCGCTCACCCCGCCGGACGTCGAGGTGGTCCTCGTCGACGAGGCCGAGGGTCCCGTCGACCTCGACGCCGAGTGCGACATGGTCGGCATCACGGGCTACATCACCCAGCGCGACCGGGCGCTGGAGCTGGCCGACGCCTTCCGCGAGCGCGGCCGGATGGTCGTGATCGGGGGGCCGTACGCCAGCCTCGACCCCGAGACGTACCGGCCCCACGCCGACGTGCTGTTCATCGGCGAGGCCGAGGACACCTGGCCGCAGTTCATGGAGGACTACGCCGCCGGTTCGTGGGCCGACACCTACCTCGGCGAGCGGATCGACATGACCTCGTCGCCGGTGCCCCGCCACGAGCTGGTCGACTTCGGCCGCTTCTACATGGGCAGCGTGCAGACCAGCCGGGGCTGTCCGTTCGAGTGCGAGTTCTGCGACGTGATCATCTACCTGGACCGTCGTCAGCGGCACAAGGCCCCCGAGCAGGTCGTCAAGGAGCTCGAGGCCCTCTACGAGATGGGCTACCGGGACGCCTTCCTCTGCGACGACAACCTCACCGCCCACCGGGGCAAGTCGGCCCGGATCCTCGACGCCATCGCCGAGTGGAACGAGGCCAAGCCCGAGCGCATGCGCTTCATCACCCAGGTCTCGATCGACGTGGCCCGGGACCAGGACACGCCGCTGCTGGAGCGGGCGGCCCGGGCCGGCCTGCGGCTCGCCTTCGTCGGCCTGGAGAGCTCGAACCCCGAGTCGCTGGCCGAGTCCAAGAAGCACCAGAACCTGCGCGACGACCTCGTCGCCGACATCCACAAGGTCCAGCGCACCGGCATCCAGATCCAGTCCGGGCTGGTGTGCGGGTTCGACGCCGACGACCTGACGTGCTTCCAGCGCCAGTACGACTTCATGCAGGCGGCGGGCACGCCCAACGTGGCTGTCACCATGCTGGGCGCCCCGCTCGGCACGCCGCTGGCCGCCCGGCTGCGGGCCGCTGGCCGCCTGGTCGAAGAGGTCGACATGCCCGAGCACGCGATCGAGACGCTGAACGGGCTGACCACGAACGTCATCCCGGCGCAGATGACCGTCGACCAGCTCCGCCAGGGCGTGCTCTGGCTGCTGAACGCCATGTACCGGCCGGACGCGCTGATGGAACGGGTGACGATCCTGGCCGACTGCCTGCCCGACAAGGTGGACGAGGGCCTGGCCCCGGCGTTCCCCGGCGACCTGCTGGCCATCTGGCGGCGGCTGCGGCAGGGCTACAAGGACCTCGGGCCGGAGTACGCCAGGATCCCGATGCAGGTGGGCAAGCTCCTGCTGGACAAGGAGCCCGGCCACGCCGCCACGGTCCTGGTCTGGTACTACAACGTCGTCCACCTGCTGGACCGCTGGGGTGCGCTCGACCCCCACGACTTCCCGTACCCCGAGGCCGACGGCGTGCCGGTGCGAGTCGGTCGGCCCGCCTGATCTACCCTCCGCGCCGTGACTGCACTGCGCTTCGACGACATCGACGGGATCAACGCCGCTGCTGGAGGTGACTTCGGGGACTGGGGTCCCGAGATCGAGGTCACCCAGGAGATGATCAACGACTTCGCCGACCTCACCGGCGACCACCAGTGGATCCACATCGACATCGAACGGGCCAACGCCGGCCCCTTCGGCGGCCCCATCGCCCACGGGTTCCTGACCCTGTCGCTCCTGCCCGCCCTCAGCGCCGGCGCCAGCGGCACGGTGCCCACCGGCCACGCCAACGCCGTCAACTACGGCGCTGACGGCCTGCGCTTCCTCGCCCCGGTGCCCGCCGGCGCCAAGGTCCACGCCCGGGCCCGCCTGCTGGAGGCCACGGCGAAGGGGAGCGGCACCCTCATCAAGTCCGAGATCGCCGTCCACGTCGTCGACAACGAGAAGCCCTCGCTGATCTACCAGATGCTCGTCCTGTACATGGGCTGAGGCTCAGGTCCCCTTCGGGACCAGGCCGAGCCTCAGCAGAACCTCGTTCAGCAGTTCGTCGAGGCTGGGCCAGGGGATCTCCTTGGTGCACGGCATGAGTGACACGATCCCGTGGGTCCACGTGTGGACCAGGGTGGCGACGTACACCGCGTCCCGGTCGTCGCCGTTGGCGTCGAGGATGTCGGCGACCATCGTGACGAGGTCGTTGAACGCGGCCAGTCCGATCTCGGTGGCGCCGGGGAGGTTGTCGGTCTCGGTGATCATCACCGCGTAGCGGCGGGGATAGCTCAGCGCGAACCCGGCGTAGATGGCGCCACCGACCCGAAGGCGCTCGAACGGGTCGTCGACCTCGAAGGCGCCCTTCAGGGCCCTGCGGAAGTCCTCCCAGCAGTGCGACGACGGCAGCTTCGACCAGCGCGTCGCGGTCCTCGAAGTGCTGGTAGACGGCGGTGGGGGACACGCCGGCCCGCTTGGCGACGGCCCGCAAGCTGACATCGTCGATCGAGGCCGACTCGGCGATCAGGTCGACCGTCGCCTCCAGGAGATCGTGCCGGAGGCGCTCGCCCTGGCCCCGCGGGTTGCGGGTCGCGTGTGACGGCTTTCACATTGACGACTGTACATGTACATGCGTCAACTGACCAGCATGTTCACGCGCATCGGTCAGATCACCGTTCGTCGTCGTCGACTCGTGCTGGCGTTGACCGGAGTGGTGGTCATCCTCGCGGGCGTCTTGGGCGGCGGCGTGTTCGATCGCCTCGTCAACGGCGGGTTCAACGACCCGAACGCGGAGTCCCAGCACGCCGCCGACCTCCTCGAGGACGAGTTCGGGGCGGGTGCGCCGAACGTGGTGCTGCTGGTCACCGCCGACGAGGGCGACGTCGACGCGCCGGCCGTGCGTCGGGCGGGCATGGCCCTCACCCAGGAGCTGGCCGAGTACCCGCGGGCCGACGACGTGATCTCGTACTGGTCGCTCGGTGGCGCGCCGCCGCTGCGGAGCGAGGACGGCACCGAAGCCCTCGTGGTCGGTCGCCTGGCCGGCGAGCAGGACGAGTGGCAGGACGTGGCCGACGGCCTCGCCGAGGAGTTCGAGGGCGATCGGGGCGCGGTCACCGTCGCCGTGGGCGGCCCGGTCGAGATCTTCAACCAGATCGGCGAGACCATCGAGTCCGACCTGGCCCGCGCCGAGAGCGTCGCCTTCCCGATCACCCTGATCCTGCTGATCGTCGTCTTCGGCGGGATCGTCGCCGCCCTGCTCCCGCTCGGGGTCGGGCTCCTGGCCATCCTCGGCGCGTTCTTCGTCCTCTGGATGATCACCGTCTTCACCGACGTGTCCGTCTTCTCGATCAACCTGGTCACGGCCATGGGCCTCGGCCTGGCCATCGACTACAGCCTGTTCGTCGTCTCCCGCTTCCGGGAGGAGCTCCACGCCGGTCGACCGGTGGACGAAGCCGTCGTCCGGACGGTCGAGACCGCCGGGCGCACGGTGGCGTTCAGCGCCCTGACCGTGGCGGCGTCGCTGTCCGCCCTCCTGATCTTCCCGCTCTTCTTCCTGCGCTCGTTCGCCTACGCCGGCATCGGGGTGATCCTGGTCGCCATGCTGGCCTCGCTGGTCAGCCTGCCCGCGCTGCTGGCGGTGCTCGGCCCGAGGGTCGACAAGCTGCGGGTCTTCCGCCACCGCCCCGAGCCCGAGGTGGGGACCGGCTTCTGGCACAACGTCGCCACGGCCGTCATGCGGCGGCCGCTCATCGTGACCGTGGTCGTCGTGTCCCTGCTGATCGCCCTCGGCCTGCCCTTCTTCCAGGCCCAGTTCGGCTCACCCGACCACCGCGTCCTGCCCGAGGGCAACCCGGCCCGTGAGGTGTCCGAGCACCTCGACGAGGACTTCGCCTCCGGCGAGGCCAACGCCTTCCCCGTGGTCGCCCGCGGCGGCGTGACCGACGAGGCCATCGACGCCTACGCCATCGAGCTGTCGCAGGTCCCCGGCGTCACGCGGGTCGACGCGCTGCACCGGCCGCTACGCCGACGGTGCGCTGCTCATCGGGCCGGATCCGACGATGGCGCAGTTCGAGGGCGAGGACGCCACGTGGCTCAGCCTCGTCCCCTCCGTCGAGCCCATCTCCGGCGAGGGCGAGGACCTGGTGCACGACGGTCCGAGATGTCGACACCCCCTTCGACGAGGTGCTCGTCGGTGGCATGGGCGCCGAGCAGATCGACACCAAGGACGCCATCTTCGGGCTGGCGCCGTGGGCCGGCCTCTGGATCGCCGTGGCCACCTTCATCCTGCTGTTCCTGATGTTCGGGTCGATCCTCGTGCCGGTGAAGGCGCTGGTCCTGAACACCCTCAGCCTGACCGCCACCTTCGGGGCCATGGTCTGGATCTTCCAGGAGGGCAACGGCTCCGGCCTGCTCGACTTCACGCCGACGGGCCTGACCGACACGACGACGCCGATCCTCATGTTCTGCATCGCCTTCGGCCTGAGCATGGACTACGAGGTCTTCCTCCTGTCCCGGATCAAGGAGGAGCACGACCGCACCGGCGACAACGAGACAGCCGTGGCCCTCGGCCTGGAGCGCACCGGCCGCATCGTCACCGCCGCCGCCCTGCTCCTGTCGGTGACGTTCCTGGCCTTCGCCACCTCGGGGATCACGTTCATCAAGCTCTTCGGGCTCGGCCTGGCCATGGCGGTGCTGATGGACGCCACCATCGTCCGGGCGACCTTGGTGCCCGCCTTCATGAAGCTGGCCGGCGAGGCCAACTGGTGGGCGCCGAAGCCGCTCAAGCGGCTGCAGGAGCGGTTCGGCCTCCACGAGGTCCCGCCCGACGAACGGGCGCGGAAGGTCGACGACGAGCTGGTCGTGGTCCTCGACGACCCGGCCGACGAACCGGACGACGACCGGGTGCCCGTCGGCTAGGTGCAGCGAGGGGGGAGCTGACGGGCGAAGTCGATGCTGAAGCCGTTGGACCCCAGCTCCTCGTAGCCGAGGTGGCGGTAGAACCCGATGGCTCGTTCGTTGCGCACGCTGGTACCGAGGTGCACACCGGCGGAGCCGTCGGCCGCGAGCAGGTCCTCCATCGCGCGCATCATCCGCCGTCCCCACCCGCGACCCTGGACCTCGGGGAGGAGGTCGATGTGGAGGTGGGACGGGAAGGTGTCCAGCCACTCGTCGTCGGGCAGGTGCGACCGGTGGAGAATGGCGATGAGCAGCTCGTCCAGGTCGTTGGCACCCGATCCGACCGGGTGGGCTTGGCGCAGGGCCGGCCACCACTCGGCCTCGCGACGCTCCTCGAAGGCACGGGTGTCGAGCGCGCCGAGCACGTAGGCCACCGCCGTGCCCTCGCCGTCGTCGAGCACGAGCGCGTGCTCCGGCTCCAGCACGCCGTAGGGCGCCGCGTAGAGCTCGCCGAACAGCTTCGGGTCGACGACCAGGTCGGTGGCGTCCTCGCCGGCTGCACCGGTGCGCAGGGCGATTTCGTAGAGCCGCTCGAGGTCGCGCGGCTCGTAGGGCCGCAGGTTGTGGGTCACCGGAGGACGATCAGCCGTCGAGGAGCCAGTCCGCGATGATCGTCATGGCGGTCGGGTCCTGGAGGAAGAAGGCGTGGCCGCCGTCGAACCAGACGATCTCGGCACCCTGGATCTGACGGAGGAGCGCCTCCTGGTTGGCGGGAACGGCGATGCCGTCGTAGCGGCCGGCCGCGATCAGGACCGGTAGGTCCAGCGTCGGCAGGCGGTCCCACACGTCGTGGTGGGACCGGGCCGCCAGCTGGAGCCGCTCGCCCTCGGTCGGCTCGTAGCCGCTGAGGGCGGACATCATCTCGATCCAGGTGGCCCGCAGCTCGGCGTCGTCGGCGGCCCGGGTGTCCAGCCACTCGACCCGCTTCGTCAGCGCCTGGTCCTCGGGCAGGTCGAGCAGTTCGTGAAGGGGCGAGCTCGACCCGCCCGCCCCGCCGGGCGAGGTGCACGCCAGGCACAGCCGCTCGATCCGCTCCTGGGCCTGCACGGCCAGCTCCTGGGCGACCATCCCACCGAACGACACGCCCAGCACCCGGCACGTGTCCCAGCCCACGTGGTCCAGCAGGGCGACGGCGTCCGCCCCGAACTCGCCCATCGTCGGCTCGCGGTGGGGGTCGTCGGGTACCGAGCGGCCCAGGCCCCGCTGGTCGTAGGCGAGGATCTCGAAGCTCTCGGCCAGCGCCGGATGGTCGTGGCTGCGTGGTTCGCGCCGCAGGTTCTGGCCCGAGCCGGAGATCATCAGCAGCCGCGGCGCGCCGGTCGTGCCCACCAGCTCGTACTCCAGCCGGACACCCGGCAGCTGGACGTCGGGCATCAGTTGGTCGAGATGTCGTCCGGGAAGAGCGAGAGTCGGGCCAGCTCCTCGTCGGGCTGGCGGCGCAACACGGCGCGCCACAGGTCGTCGGGGTCGGTGGTGGTGACGTCGCTGGGGTCGGCGTCGACGACGATCCAGCCGCCCATCGCCAACTCGCCGTCCAGCTGGCCGGGACCCCAGCCGGCGTAGCCGGAGAAGAGGCGCACGCCGGCCACGTCGCCGAGCAGGAGCAGCGGGTCGGCCTCCAGGTCGAGGACCCCGATGCCGGCGTGCACCGGGGTGACGCCGTCGGGCGGCTCGTCGGCAACGACCCGACCGAGGCCGAGGACCGCGTTCTGTTCGACGGGGCCGCCGACGAAGACCGACGGTGGGTCGGCAGCGAGGTCGGCCCACTGGGGGACCACCTCGGTGAGGTCGATGGGGGACGGGCGGTTGAGGACGAGGCCGAGGGCGCCGTCGTCGTTGTGCTCGATCATGAACACGACCGTGCGCCGGAAGTTGGGGTCCTCGAGGTTCGGGCCCGCCAACAGCAGGCGCCCTCCCGTGGCCGGCCCGACGGTCACGCGGGCTGGTCGGGTTGGTTGAGCTCGATGAGGTTCCCGGACGGGTCCTTGAGGAACGCCTGCCGACCGGCGCCCGGGAAGCTGGCCGGCTTGCTGACCTCGATGCCCTTGCTCGATCAGCGTCGCGTACACGGCATCGACGTCGTCGACCCGGAACGCGAAGTGCTGGCTGGTCGGCGCCTCGTGCGAGGGCACCTCGATCAGGTGGACCTGCGTGCCGTCGGCGTCGAACCACGCACCGGGGAAGCCGAAGTCCGGCCGCTCGATGCGGGTGAGGCCCAGCACCTCCTCGTAGAACCGTCCCGCGTCCTCCGCGTCCTGGACGTCGAGCGACACGTGGTGCACGCCGCCGAGCAGGCTCATGTGTCCTCCCCCAGCCCTGGCCAGAACGAGCGCAGGTGCTCGGAGAACTCCTGGCTGCTCTGGCCCTCGGCGTCGAGGGCGGAGAGGAACGCGGTGACCAGCGCCTTGTAGAACTCGTCGCTCTCGGGCGGGGCCATCGTGTAGCCCCGCTCCTCGGCGCGGGCGGCGAGGTTGCTGGCGATCCGGAAGAAGGCGTGCGAGAGGTACTCGGCCTCGTCGGCCGGGATCTCCGCGGCCCAGTGGACCTCGTCGACGCCCGCCGCCGCGCGCTCCCACTTGTCGAGGTAGCTCGTGAAGGTGGCGACGGTGTCGTCCGGGATCCAGACCCCGTCGCTCCCCGGTTCTCCCACGACCTCGTCCAGCGCCTTGCGGGCATAGCCCACCCAGGCCGTGACGCTGCTCGCCGTGACCGGTCCGATCTCCACGCGCATCCGCTCGCGACACTACGCCTCGGCTCGGGGAGCGCCAGCACGCCGTTCCGCCGACCGCGACCGCCCGGGCCTTGGGCCGGATCACCGAGCGGGCGGTAGCGTCGGAACGCTCTCACCACCCGTCTGATCGAAGGAACCGAGATGCCCGAAGCCGTCGTCGTCGCCGCCACCCGGAGCCCCATCGGCCGGGCCAACAAGGGGTCGCTGGTCGACATGCGCCCCGACGACCTCGCCACGCAGGTCGTGAACTCGCTCATGGACCAGTCCGGCGTCGACCGGAGCGAGGTCGAGGACCTGATCATGGGCTGTGGCCAGCCCGCCGGCGAGTCCGGCTTCAACATCGGCCGGGTCGTCGCCGTCGAGGCCGGCATGCCCGACGTGCCCGGCGTGACCGTCAACCGCTACTGCTCGTCGTCGCTGCAGACGACCCGCATGGCCGCCCACGCCATCAAGGCGGGGGAGGGTGACGTGTTCATCTCGGCCGGGGTCGAGACCGTCAGCCGCTTCCTCAACGGCATGGCCGACATGGGCAACGCCGCCAACCCCGTGTTCGACGACGCTCGGGCCCGCACCGCCGAGCGCAGCCAGGGCGGGCAGGGCGCCTGGACGCCGCCCGAGGGCCTGCCCGACATCTACATCGCCATGGGCGAGACGGCCGAGAACGTCGCCGAGTACAAGCAGGTGCCCCGGGAGCGGATGGACGAGTTCGCCGCCCTCTCCCAGCAGCGGGCCGTGAAGTCCCAGCAGGAGGGCTGGTTCGACTGGGAGATCACCCCGATCACCCTCCCCGACGGCACGGTGGTGTCGAAGGACGACGGGCCCCGGGACGGCACCACGGTCGAGAAGCTGTCCGAGCTGAAGCCGGTCTTCCGTCCCGACGGGACGATCACCGCCGGCAACGCCTGCCCGTTGAACGACGGCGCCGCCGCCGTACTGGTCATGAGCGACGAGAAGGCCAAGGCGCTCGGCCTGACCCCGCTGGCCCGGATCGTGGCCTCGGGCGTGACCGGCCTGAACCCCGAGATCATGGGCCTCGGCCCCATCGAGGCCTCGAAGCAGGCCCTGGGCCGGGCCGGCATGACCATCGACGACATCGACCTGGTCGAGATCAACGAGGCCTTCGCCGCCCAGGTGATCCCCTCGGCCGACGAGCTGGGGATCGAGTGGGACAAGCTGAACGTCGCCGGCGGCGCCATCGCCCTGGGTCACCCCTTCGGCATGACCGGCGCCCGCATCACGGCGACGCTCATCCACAACCTCCGCGAGCACGACAAGACCTTCGGCCTCGAGACCATGTGCGTAGGCGGGGGGCAGGGGATGGCGATGGTCTTCGAGCGGCTGAGCTGATCCGGCTGGGCGGGGAGGGGCGGCGGCCGGGGACGGGGAGGGACGGCAGCCGCCTGCGCTCCGGTAAAAGTCCTCGCTGCAGACGGCCACCGTCCCTCCCCGTCGTGAGCGGGCGCAACCCTCGACATCTAGTTGAGGGTTAGGCGGAGATGTAGGGGTTTTCGCCGGCTTGGTGGTCGGTGACGTCGATGATCTCGGTGATCTCGGGGACGTGTTGGCGCAGGGCGACCTCGATGCCGTTGCGCAGGGTCTGGGCGGCCATGCCGCAGCCCTGGCAGCCCCCGCTGAGGCGGAGGGAGACCACGCCGGCGTCGCTCACCTCGACCAGGTCGGCACGGCCGCCGTGGCTGGCCACGGCGGGGTTGATCTGGCGGTCCAGCACGGCGCGCACCCGCTCCTCGACGGTGCCGGTGAGCTCGCCGAGGTCCGAGGACATCTCCGGGCTGACGGCCGCCGTCGGCGGCCGGTTGGGGTTGTCCAGCAGCAGGCCGGGGTTGAGCAGGTCCCGGTTCATGTCCAGCGTGGCGCCCTCCAGGAAGTCCCGGCTGCCGTCGGGGACGACCACCGTGAGGTCCTCCACCTCGACGACCAGGTCGTCGGGATCGGCGTGCTCGACGCTCTGGAAGTAGAGGTCGTAGACGAACTCGCTGGCGTTGGCGCCGACCACCTCGACCCAGAGCGCGAGGCCCGGCTCGGGCTCGTCGGCCCGCAGGGCCAGGACCCGCTTCCGGGCCTTCTCCGTCAGCGAAAAGGTTGCATCCACGCGCCATCAGGATAGGGAGGAGGCAGGGCAGCGAGCCGGTGTCATCGGATCGTCATGTTCTGACTTGAGGAATTCCGGGCAAATTCAGCTTGTGACCCTAATCACACGCCTGAATGTTGCGATCCCGTGACAGCCAGACGCATCCTGCCCGCACCCCACCAAGAGAAGCGCCTTCCGATCGCGCACTGACGATCGGTCAACGGCCCGCTCGAGCCTCGGCCTCTGCGCCGAGCGCCGGTGACCCCCTCACCTCCGAGCACTGCCGCGCGCCTGCCCGGTGGGGCTGTCCCCCCAAGGAGCACAACCCCCTGTGCACGAGATGAAGAAGAAGATCGGGTTGACGGCCCTGTGCCTGACGCTCGCACTGGCCGTGATCGGCGCCGACAGCGTCGCTTCGGCTGACGACAACGTCGACGAGGTGGTCACCCCCACGACGGAGCCGGCGCCGGCGGAGGAGCCCGCTCCTCCCACGACCGAGGCCCCGACCCCGGAGGCCCCGGCGCCGACGACCAGCGCAGCCCCGCCCACCACGGCGGCGCCCGCCCCGGCCGCCGAGCCCGCGGCTCGGGAGCGGTCGGCGGCGAACCGGTCGGGCCGACGTGGCCCCGACCCCCGCTGGATCGACTACGGCAACTGCGGCAACGGCATCACCGCCTGCCACGTCGCCAAGGCCCATCAGCGCGATGGCAAGTTCCAGTGGCGACACGGCCGCTGGTTCCGTTGGGGCACCGATCGGGTCCGTGGCCACCGCGGCGAGACCTGGCCCAACTTCAAGCGTGAGGCCCGCCAGCTCCGCATCTACACCTATGCCCTCGCCGTCCGGCGCCACCGCGAGGAGCTCGTGCGGCGCTGGTCCGGTGTCGCCAACTGCGAGTCGGGTGGCAACTGGGGCATCAACTCGGGCAACGGCTACTACGGAGGCGTCCAGTTCAACCTCGGCACCTGGCAGGCCTACGGCGGCCGGGGCTATCCGCACCAGCAGCCGGCCTGGTACCAGGCGCAGATCGCCGATCGGGTCCGGGTCCAGTCCGGCCTCGGTCACTGGCCGCACTGCGGTTCGTACTACGGCTGATCCGCCCGGCAGTTCGACCGGAGCCCGTCCCGCACCCGCGGGGCGGGCTTCCGTCGTTTTCGGGGGTGGACCTCGACCACCGGCTGAGGGTCTGGGTCAGGATGGACCCAACCGGATCGCACCGCCGGACGTCTAGGGGGGTGGATGGACGCCGAGTTCGACGAGCTCTTCCGGCGCCACTACGCCCCGCTGGTGCGGGCGCTGTCGGTGGCCTCCGGGAGGGAGGAGGCCGCTGACGCCGTGCAGGACGCCTTTCTGGAGGCCCACCGACGGTGGGGTCGCGTCCGGGACTACGACCGACCCGAGGCCTGGGTCCGCCGGGTGGCGGTCAACCGGCTGGTCGACGGTCATCGCCGTCGCGTCCGAGGCGACCGGTTGCTCGCCCGAGCCGCGGTCGTCGACCGCGCCGATCTGGCGCCGACCGACCTCGACCTGCGCGCCGCCGTCCGGGCGCTGCCGCAGGGCCAGCGGCTGGTGGTGTGCCTCCACTACCTGGCCGACCTGTCCGTGGCCGACGTCGCCGACGCGCTGGGCGTCACCGAGGGCACGGTGAAGTCGCAGCTCCACGACGCCCGCCGGTCGCTGGCTCAGGCCAAGGAGGTGTCCCGTGACTGATCTGCAGGATCGCCTGACCCGACTGGCGCCGGCGGTCGACCCCGAGGTGGCGCTCGACGGGCTCCATGCCCGTGCCCGCCGCCAGGCGCGTCGACGGCGGGTGGGTCTGGCGTCGGTGGCGACGGCGAGCATCCTCCTCGCGGTCGCAGCGGCCGTGATCCTCGACCGGGCGGACTCCGGTCGGGACGAGGTCGCCGACCCCGTGCCGGTCGCCGGCGGGTGGGTCGCGTTGGCCGAGCCGCCGTTCCGGGGGAACTTCGCCGTCCTCGGCCAGGTCTGGACCGGCGACGAGGCGATCTGGTGGGGCCGATCGGGCGAGCGCGGCCGGATGTGGGGGTCGGCCTACGACCCCGAGTCCGACTCGTGGCGGGTGATCGCCCGTTCACCGCTGTCGTCCCGACAGGACCCCGCCGTCGTCTGGACCGGCGAGGAGATGGTCGTCTGGGGCGGCGATCCCGTGCCGCTCGAGGCCTACGAGGAGACCGGTGCCGCCTACGACCCCGAGACCGACTCGTGGCGGGTGATCGCCGACGCCCCGGTCGAGTCCCGGGGCGGGCCGTCGGCCGCCATGGTGGGTGACGAGCTGGTCGTCACGGGCGGGCGACGGGTCGACCAGCCACCGGTCTGCCTCGGGCCGGGGCCCTGCCAGCCGGCACTGCCGTCAGGGCGGTGGATCCGCACGAGTGCCGCCTACGACCCGGGAACCGACACCTGGCGTGTGCTCGCCGACCTGCCCACCGCCGTCGGCATGAACGTGAGCACCACCGGGACCGACACCGAACTGCTGGTGTTCAACCCGTTGGTCTCGTACGGCCTCGACGTCGGGACGAACCGGTGGCACCGGCTCTCGCTCGAGCGGGGGGAGGAGCAGGCCGGGTTCGGCCCGTCGATCCACGCCGCCGGCGGGGCGGCGATCCTCATCGACACGTCGATGACGTTCGTCGGCAACCGTCCCGAACGGGACGCCTTCTTCCTGTACGACGCGGGCGACGACCTCTGGACCGTCGCGCCGCGATCGCTGCCCCGCTCCGCGGAGTTCCCGCGTTGCACCGCCTCGGTCGCCGAGGTCGGCGACCGGCTCGGCGTGCTCGGGTGCACGCAGGCGCTGGTCGACCCGGCGACCGGCGAGTGGGAGCCGCTCCCGCTCTACGACGGCGAGGTCTTCGCCACGGGCGGCTCGCTGGTCGGCTCCGACGACATGCTCCTGGCCTACGGGGCCGGCTGGTGGTCGATCGACCACCGGGCGCCCGCTTCCTCGGCTACCGCCTGCCCGGCTAGAGCTCGTCGAACGCGCCGTGCCGGCCCTTGCCGGCGGCGAAGCGCGCGGCGCCCTCCAGGGTCTCGCCGCTGCTGGATCGTCTCCCCGCCCAGCTCGGTCTCCCGCAGGAGGGCGTCGTCGAGCGTCAGCGACCACTGCTCGTAGGACGAGCGCCGGTCGGAGCGCAGGCACGTCTGCGGGAAGCGGGCGATGTCCTTGGCCAGCTCGACGGCGGCGGAGAGGGCCTCGCCGGGCTCGACGAGGCGGTTGGCCAGGCCCATGCGCAGGGCCTCGTCGCCCGACACGCCGCGGCCGGTGAGGATCAGGTCGAGGGCGTGGCTGTGGCCGATCAGCCGGGGGAGGCGGATCGTCCCGCCGTCGCAGAGCGGCACGCCCCAGCGCCGGCAGTAGACGCCGAAGGTGGCGTCGGCGGCCGCCACCCGCAGGTCGCACCAGACGGCCAGCTCCAGCCCGCCGGCGACGGCGTGGCCCTCGACGGCGGCGATCACCGGCTTGTCCAGCAGCATCCGGGTCGGCCCCATCGGCCCGTCGCCGTCGAGGGTCGACGTGGTTGCCCCGACCCTCGAAGAACGCCCTTCAGATCGGCGCCGGCGCAGAACGTGCCGTCGGCCCCGGTCAGCACGGCGACCAGGAGGTCGTCGTCGGCGTCGAAGCGCCGGAACGCGTCGGCCAGCTCGGCGGCGGTCGGACCGTCGACGGCGTTGCGGACCTCGGGCCGGTCGATGGTGACGACGGCGACCGGGCCGTCGACCTCGTAGCGGATGCTCATGGCGGGCACAGTAGGGGCGTGTTGTTGGACGGGACCTACGACGTGATCGTCGTCGACGCCGAGGAGGTCGACGGCGTCGTCAGCCTCGACCTGGCGCTGCTGGCGGGCGAGCACAAGGGCGAGGTCGTGTCGCTGCGCTCGCCCAACCTGGCCGGCGACCCGGCCCAGATGCTGGGCATCCCCGCCACGCTGACCGTGGTCGACGGCGTGCCGAAGGTGAGCTCGAGCCCTGACCCTCGGGTCAAGTGGGCTTCGTCGCCACGCCCCGGGTGCTGACCCGCACCCAGGGCGACACCTTGCGGATCGACTCCCGGCGGGCTTCGACCAGCTCGAAGCCCGCGGCGGGGATGGCCTGGTCCGTCGTCCGGGTGAGGTGGCAGTTGCCGGCCAGCCGCTTCCAGAGCGGTTCGATGCGCCGCTGCCAGCGGTGGCGCTTCGGGTTCTCGACGGCGGCGACGTGCTCCAGGTAGACGAACCGGCCGCCCGGGCGGAGCACCCGCCGGATCTCCGCCAGCGCCGTCTCCAGGTCGGGCACCGAGCAGAGGACGAGCGTCGACACGACGACGTCGAAGCTCTCGTCGGCGAACGGCATCGGGTCGACACCGGCGTCGACCACCTCGACGGGGACCTCGGTGAGGCGGAGCCGCTGCTCCAGCTTCGTGCGCATGAACCGGTCGGGCTCGGCCAGCACCAGCCGGGTGACGCCGGAGCCGTAGTGGGGCAGGTTCAGGCCGGTGCCGGCGCCGATCTCCAGCACCTCGCCGGTGAGGTCGCCGAGCAGGTCAGCCCGCCACTGGCTGAGCCCCGCCTCCTCGGCCTGGGCCAGCGACCGGTCGTACCAGGCGGCCATGAGTCGGGGCACGCCCGGACTCTACGAGCTGAAACCATGCCGGGCCGCCGGGAGGTCGTGGACGACACTGGACCTGTGGCGCACCCCTACTGGCCGCTGTTCGACCTCCGGGTGCGCACGCCCCGCCTCGAGCTGCGGTACCCCACTGAGGACGACCTGCTGGCGATGGTCGACCTCGTGCGCCACGGCATCCACGACCCGGCGTTCATGCCGTTCTCGATGCCGTGGACCGACATCCCGTCGCCCCAGCTCGAGCGCAACGCCCTGCAGTTCTGGTGGCGTCAGCGAGCCGAGTGGAAGGTCGACGACTGGGGGTGCGGCCTCGTCGTGGTGGTCGACGGCGAGGTCGTCGGCGTCCAGGACATGTTCGCCAAGGAGTTCCCGAAGAAGAAGGTGGCCGAGACCGGCTCGTGGCTGGGTCTGGACCACCAGGGCAAGGGCATCGGCAAGGAGATGCGCGCCGCCGTCCTCCACCTCGCCTTCGAGGGCCTGGGCGCCCGGTGGATGGAGACGTTCGCCTACACGGACAACGCGCCTTCGCTCGGCGTGACCGAGCGCTTGGGCTACGTGCCCAACGGCATCGAGATGGACTTGCGCCGCGGCGAGCCCGCCGAGTTGGCCCGCTTCCGGATGACCCGGGAGGCCTGGGAGGCGAACCGGCGCCGCGACATCCGCATCGAGGGCCTCGAGCAGTGCCGCGACATGTTCGCCCTGCCCCAGGCCGTGGCCGGCGCCGATGCGTGCCGCGGCGGCTGGTGCGTCGTCACCCTGCCCGCCGAGGACGGTGCCGACGCCACCGTCGAGGTCGTCGACCGCTTCCGGACCCTCGCCACCCGCCAGGCGAAGGGTCAGCTGGGCGCCGTGGGCGTCGACATCCCGATCGGCCTGTCCGAGGGTGGCCCCCGGAAGTGCGACGAGGAAGCCCGCGCGCTGCTCGGCCCCCGGCGCTCGTCGGTCTTCCCCGCCCCGGCCCGGGCGGTGCTCGGCGCCCGCAGCTACGAGCAGGCGCTGGCCCGGTCGCGGAAGGCGATCGGCGTCGGCCTGTCGAAGCAGGCCTGGAACCTCGTCCCCAAGATCACCGAGGTCGACCGCCTGCTCGATCCGACCCGCCAGGGCCGCATCTTCGAGGTCCATCCCGAGGCCGTCTTCGCCGCGATCCACGGGGTGCCGATGGCCCACCCGAAGGCGACGCGGGCGGGCAAGGAGGAGCGCCTGGCCGTGCTGGCGCCCCACGTCCCGAACGTCGGCGACCTCGTCGCCCGCCCGCCCCGGGGCGCCGCGGCCGACGACGTGCTGGACGCGGCGGCCGTCGCCCTCACCGCCCGAGCCGTGCTGCGGGGCAAGGACCGCCGTCTCGGCGAGCGCCGCCACGACGCCAAGGGCCTCGTCATGGAGATCGTCGTCCCGCGGGCGTCCGCCTTCCGGTAGTGGTACTCCTTGGGGAGACAACCAGGGGGAGACGGATGCAGCGGCTGACCGGCCTGGACGCAGGGTTCCTCTCGATGGAGACGCCGACGGCGCCGATGCACGTCGCGGGGTTGGCGATCTTCGACCCGTCGACCGTGGGTGGCCGCTTCGACGTGGACCACCTGCGCGAGGTGTACGAGCCCCGGTTGCACATGGCCCCGCCGTTCCGCCGCCGCCTGCGCGAGGTGCCGTTCGGCCTCCATCACCCCCTGTGGATCGAGGACCCCGACTTCGACATCGGCTGGCACCTGCGCCACGTGGCCGTGCCCGCCCCCGGTGGACCCCGTGAGCTGGCCGAGCTGGCCGCCCGACTGAACGAGATCCCACTCGACCGCAGCCGCCCGCTGTGGGAGATGTGGCTGATCGACGGGGTCGCCGGCGGCCACGTGGCCGTGCTCAGCAAGGTCCACCACGCCGCCATCGACGGAGCGTCCGGCAACGAGATCACCGTCGCCACCCTCGACGTCAGCCCCGAGGGCGACGAGGTCCCGCCCGAGGAGCCACCCTGGAAGTCGGACAGCATCCCGTCGGACGTCTCGATGCTGGCCTACGCCACCCGGTCGCTCCTGACCTCGCCGGTCGGGATGGTCAAGGCCACGCGGCGCAGCGTCGACGCCGCCCTCGGCCGCCGGCGCCTGCCCAGCCAGAGCGCACCGCCGTCGCCGTTCGCGGCGCCGCGGACGTCGATCAACGGGCCGCTGACCCGTCAGCGGGTGTTCGCCGCCACGTCGCTGTCACTCCCCGCGGTCAAGGCCATCAAGGCCCACCACGACGTGAAGGTGAACGACGTCGTGCTGGCGCTGTGTGCCGGAGCGCTGCGGCGCTGGTTCGACGAGCGCGGCGAGGAGCTCGAGGCGCCGCTGGTCGCCATGGTGCCGGTGTCCGTGCGGGCCGAGGACGAGAAGGGGGCGATGGGCAACCGGGTCTCGTCGATGCTGGTGAGCCTGGCCACCGAGGTGTCCGACCCGGCCGTGCGCCTGCAGGTCATCGGCGACGCCACCCGCGAGGCCAAGGAGCGCCACGCCATCGGCGCCGACGCCCTCACCGACTGGGCCGAGTTCGCCGCCCCGGCGCTGCTGGGCCGGGCGGCGCGCTTGTACTCGCGCATGCAGCTGGCCAACCGCCACCGGCCGGTCTTCAACGTGACGATCTCGAACGTCCCCGGTCCGCCGTTCCCGCTGTACTCCGCGGGCGCCCGGCTGGTCGCCAACTACCCGATGGGGCCGATCTTCGACGGCGCCGGGCTGAACATGACCGTGATGAGCTACATGGACCAGCTCGACTTCGGCCTGCAGGGTGATCCCGAGCTGCTCGGCGATCCCTGGGTGCTGGCCGGCCACCTCGAGGCGGCGCTCGCCGAGCTGGCCGCGACGGTCCCCGGCCTGGACGAGGGACCCCTGGTCCTGGACCCCTTCGCCCCCGCCAAGGGGCCCGAGGTCAGCCTCCCCGCCGGCGACGACCTGACCGTCGTCGAGGGCACCGACGAGCTGATCGCCCGCGCCCGGGAGGCCCTCGGCCGCGCCCAGGCCGACCGGGCCGACGCCGCGGCCATCGCCGCCGCGCTCGACCAGCTCCGGCGCGCCGCCGACTTCAGCCAGCCGGCCTGAGCCGACCCCAGTCGGGCGGCCCACCGACGGCAGGTCGCCATGACCTGACGGGTAGTCGCACGCCCTACCGCGATGGGCGAGGCTGTCCCGCATGACCACAGCCGCCGTCACCGCCGTGCGCGCCGACCACGCCGCGTTCTCCGCGCTCGCCGAGACCTTCACCGCCGACGACTGGGCCGCTCCCTCGCGCCTGTGAGGGGTGGGCCGTGCGCGACGTCCTCAGCCACATGACCCAGCTCTGGCGGCAGGTCGTCGACCCGGCCTCGCTCCCCGAGGGTGACCCCTCGGGCAGCAGCGAGCGCACCCAGGACCGCTGGGTCGAGGCGCTGTACGACGTGCCCGCCGAGCAGATCCTGGCCGACTACCGGACGCTGGGCGAGCAGGCGATCGCCGGTCTCGAGGGGCTGCAGGGCGTCGAGGAGACGATGGACCTCGGCGACCTGGGCACCCACCCGATGCACCTGATCGCCAACGCCTTCGCCTTCGACCACTACACCCACATCCGGGTCGACGTGCTTGCCCCGGGCGGACCGGTGGACCGGCCCGCGCCGCCCGTCACCGAGGACCACCTGGCGGCGTCGGCCGACTGGATCCTGGCCGGCATCCCGCAGATGTCGCCCGCTGCCGCTGTTGAGCCGATCGACCTCGAGCTGACGGGCCCCGGCGGTCGTACTGCCCGTGTCGGTCCGGAGGGCGATCCGCTGGCGACGGTGACGTCGTCGATCCCGGATCTCGTGCTGTGGTCGACCGGGCGTCGTGCCTGGCGCGACCTCGACGTGAAGGTCTCCGGCGACGAGGCCGCGGGCACCCGCTTCCTCGACACCGTCCACGTCTTCTAGGGCGGCGTCGACCGTCCATCCACGGCGACGAGGGTGGTGCCGTCGGCGGCGGTGAAGACCAGCCGGTCCCGTTCCACCTCGATCGTGGGGCGGCCCTCGAGCAGATCGATGATCGGTCGCTCGTTCGGCGCAGCCTGGCTGCAGTCCACGTCGCTCGAGCCACGGACCTCGAAGGCGAAGCGGCCGTCTTCGATCCGGTAGTCGCCCGACGACCGGTTGCAGCCGCTTATCGAGAGGGTTTCGGCGCCGAACTCGAGGAATGCTGTCGACTCCTCCCGGAGCTCGACGCTGTCCAGCCGCAGCTCACCGAGCCGGACCACCTCGAAGGACCGGTCACGCAGGTCGGCCGACGAGACACTGTCGTCGTCCGTCCCGCAGGCCGAGAGCGCTGCGACAGTGGCGACGAGCACGACGAGCGTCCGGCTCACGTCAGCCCCTCCCGCAGCTTGGTGGCGACCGCCTCGGCGTGGGCGTCGTCCTCGTACTTGTGGCGCGGCCAGAAGAAGCCCCGCAGCCCGTCCTTGCGGTTGCGGGGGACGACGTGGACGTGGAGGTGGGGCACGCTCTGGCTCACCTTGTTGTTCATGGCGACGAAGCTGCCGGCGGCGCCGAGGACCGTCTCCATGGCGGCGGACAGGCGCTGCGCCTGCGTGAACAAGGGCACGACGAGGTCCTCGGGCAGGTCGGCCAGCGTCTCGTGGTGCTCCTTGGGGATCAGGAGCGTGTGGCCCGGGAAGAGGGGCCGCACGTCGAGGAAGGCCAGGACGTCGTCGTCCTCCAGCACCGTCCACGCCGGGAGCTCGCCGGCCACGATCTTGCAGAAGACGCACTCGGGCACGGCCGCACGGTAGGCGTGCGACCATGGCCCGGTGCGGGTCACGCTGCTGGTCACCTGTGTGGTCGACCTGCTCGAGCCCGAGGTCGGCGAAGCGACGGTGCGGGTCCTGCGGGCCGCCGGCTGTGACGTGTCGGTGAACCTCGCCCAGACCTGCTGCGGCCAGCCGGGGTGGAACGCCGGGCACGCCCGGGAGGCGGCCAAGGTGGCGCGGACGACGCTGGCCGCCCTCGAGGACGAGCTGGCCGACGGTGCCGAGGCGGTCGTCGTCCCCGCCGGGTCGTGCGCGGCGATGGTGAAGGTGTTCTGGCCGGAGCTGTTCACGGTCGTCGGTGACGAGGCCGCGGCCGATCGGGCCCGGGCCGTGGGCGACGTGACCCACGAGCTGGCCGACTTCCTCGTCGGTCGGGACCTTCCCGAGCTGGTGACGGGCGACGAGCGGGTCGCCTACCACCACTCGTGCCACATGTTGCGGGAGCTGGGCATCCGCCACGCGCCGGAGTCCCTGGTCGACCGGGTCGGCAGCCGCGTGACCTGGGAGGACGACGACCGGTGCTGTGGCTTCGGCGGCCTGTTCTCCGTGAAGCTGCCCGAGGTGTCGACGGCGATGGCCGACGAGAAGCTGGCCTCGCTCGACGCCGACGTGCTGGTCGGCTGCGACGCCTCGTGCCTGGCGCAGCTGCGGAGCCGCAGCGAGGCCGTCGGCACACCCGTGCGCACCCGGCACCTGGCCCAGCTGCTCGACGACGCCCTGCCGTGAACCTCCAGGGGACGCTGCGGTCCCGCACGGCGGCGGCGGTGGCCGACGAGGAGCTGCACGGTCGGGTCACGGCGGCCGTCGACCGGTTCGTCACGAAGCGCACCGAGGGCCTGGCCGGCCTGGAGGGCGCCGACGACCTGCGGCGGGCGGCCCGGGCGGTCAAGGGCGACGTCCTGGCTCGGCTGCCCGACCTGCTCGAGCAGTTCGCCGACCAGGTCCTGGCCGGCGGCGGCCACGTGTGCTGGGCGTCGACCGCCGAGGACGCCGGCCGCTACGTCACCGGCGTCGTGACCGCGGCGGGCAACCGGGTCGTGAAGTCGAAGTCGATGGCGACCGAGGAGATCGGGCTGAACGAGGCCCTGCTGGCCGCCGGCTGCGAGGTCGTCGAGACCGACCTGGGCGAGTGGATCATCCAGCTGGCCGGCGAGACCCCGAGCCACATCATCATCCCGGCCCTGCACCGGGATCGGCACACGATCCGGGAGGTGCTGGTCGACGAGGCGGGCGCCGACCCCGACGACCTCGAGGCCACCCCCGAGTCGATCACCCGCTTCGCCCGCGGCGCGCTGCGGGCGCGGTTCCTGGCCGCCGACGTGGGGATCACCGGCGCCAACTTCGCCGTCGCCGAGACCGGGTCGATCGTCCTCGTCACCAACGAGGGGAACGGGCGCCTGGCGACGGCGCTGCCGCGGGTCCACGTCGTCGTCCTGGGCATGGAGCGCCTGGTGGCCGACTGGCGGCAGCTGGACCTGATGGTGAACCTGCTCGCCCGGTCGGCCAGCGGCCAGCCGCTCAGCTCGTACACGTCGATCACGACAGGCCCCCGGCGCCCGGGCGAGGCCGACGGCCCCGACGAGCTGCACGTCGTCATCCTGGACAACGGGCGCAGCGAGCTCCTCGCCGGCGAGTACCACGAGATGCTCGGCTGCATCCGCTGCGGGGCGTGCCTCAACGTGTGCCCCGTCTTCCGCCAGACCGGCGGCCACGCCTACGGCTGGGTCTACAGCGGCCCGATGGGTGCGGTCCTCACGCCATTGCTCGCCGCCGGCGGCGACGACCTGAGCGACGCCTCGACCCTGTGCGGGGCCTGCATGGACGCCTGTCCCGTGCAGATCCCGCTCCAGGACCTGCTGCTCTCGCTGCGGCGCGACCGGCGGTCCGGCGTGGGGGAGATGGTCGCCTGGTCCGGGTGGGCCAGCGCCTGGTCGTCGCCGAGGGGCTACCGCCTGTCGACAGCGGCCAGCCGCTGGGGTGCCGACCTCGCGCCGCTGGCGAAGCGCTGGTCCGCCGGCCGCACCCCGCTGAAGCCGGTGGCCCGGCGCTTCCGCGACCGGTGGAAGGCAGGCGAGGTGTGATGCCGCCGACCTCGTCCTGCCGTTCTGGGTACTGGATCCGGCTCTTGGTGACCGTGGGCTGGTCCCAGAACGAGGCGCTCGCCGTTCTGGGTACTGGATCCGGCTGCTGGTGACCGTGGGCTGGTCCCAGAACGGGCGGAGCGGCTGATGCCCGGCAGCGAGACCGGCGACCGCTCGGCGTTCCTGGCCAACGCGCGCCGGCGCCTCGAGGGCGGGATCCACGTGAATCCGGTCCACGTGCCGCCGGAGCCCACGCCCGTCCCGCCCACGGTGCGCTTCAGCGCCCTCGACCCGGACGACCTCGTCGGCAGCTTCGAGCGCATGGCGACCGAGGTCGACGCCGTCGTCCACCGGGTCACGGCCGCCGACGTGAGCCAGACCGTCGTCGACATCGCCAGGGACCACGGCTCGACGACGGTCGTCCGCACCCCCGAGGCCGAGCTGGACGAGCCCGCCGACGCCCTCGTCGACGCCGAGCTGGCCGTCGGCTCCTACACGCCCGCGCTCGGCGCCGACGCCGACCTGGGGCTGACGGGCGCCGTCGCCGGGATCGCCGCCACCGGGTCGATCGTCCTCGATTCGTCGATCGCCGGCTCCCGGGGCGCCGGCCTGCTGCCGCCGGTCCACGTCTGCGTGCTGCCGGCCGACCGGATCGTCGCCACCCCGGCCGACGTCCTCCACCCGCTGGGCGAGGGCGCCCCCAGCTCGCTGGTGCTCGTCGGCGGGCCGAGCCGCACCGGCGACGTCGAGCAGATCCTCACCCTCGGGGTGCACGGCCCCCGGCACGTCCACGTGGTCGTCGTAGCCTCGGACCCCTGATGGCCTCGCCGACGTCGCTGCTGCTGACGCCGCTGACGTGGGTCGTCGACCAGGTCACCGCCCTGGTGGCCGGTCGCCCGGCGACGCTGCGGTGGGACGCCCACCCGCTGGACGCCGTGCGGGGGCGGGCCCGGCTGCTGACCATCGGCGTCGAGGAGCTGCGCGTCTCCGGGCTGACCGTCGACCGGGCCGTCGTCCGCATCGAGGACGCCCGCATCGTCCCCGGGCTCGAGCCCCGGCTGCAGGGCGGTCCGGTGACCTGCAAGCTCACGGTCGTCCAGGAGCGGGTCGACGAGTGGGTCGGCCGGGCCAGCCTCCCGTTCCGCCTCGAGCTGACCGAGGACGGCATCGAGTCCAGCGCCGGCGTCGGCTCCCTGCGGGTCGGCAAGGTCCTGACCGAGCTCGCCGTGCGGGAGGACGGGGCCCTGCGCCTCCGCCCCCTGAAGGCCGTCGGCCGCACCCTTCCCGGCGGCCTCGGCGATCTCCTCACCGGCAGCCTGCCCCTGCCTCGGCTCCCTATCGACGCCCAGCTGATCGAGGTCGGCCACGGCGACGGCCGGCTGTCGGTCACCGTGCTCCTCGAGGACATCGACGAGCCCCTCGACCTGGGAGCGCCAGAGCGCCTGCGGGCCCGCCTCGACGACATCGAGCAGGGCCGCCGCCCCACCTGACCCCGTCGTCTTGACGGTCGGGCGGGCCGGTCCGACCGGCAGATGCTCAGTCCAGGGGGAAGTAGCCGGGGACGTCCCGGTGGGGGGTGTCCAGGTAGACCTTGGCCTCCGGCGGTTGGCCGAAGCGGCCGTGGGACCAGCGGATCTCGACGTGGCCCGGCGGCGACCCGATCCTCGCCGGTCTCCCGGTCGTGGACGGTCAGGCGCCAGCCGACCCGAGGCTGGCCGCCGGGCTCGGGCTCGACGTCGAAGGCCTGCGAGCCCGAAGCGCTGGCGCCAGTCCCACGGGGTGCCGACCCGGACCCGCAGCGTCGCCCCCTCGGTCGTGCCGAGGACGAAGTACGGCGCCGCCTGCAGGCGCAGCAGTCGCCAGGCCATCTCCTCCCGGGCCAGGGCCTTGCCCAGCTGGCGCGTGCCAGCGGGCGGCGGACTCTCGGGCGACGACCGCGGCCAGCTCCTCGTAGAGCGCCTGCGCGCCGTCGGGCCAGCCCGGCTTCAGCGTCTCGCTCAGCGCCCGGCGCTCGTCCCGGCTCGAGGTCGGCGGGGACGTGGCGGGAGGGCGTCGTTGCGCACGGCCTCGTAGAGCGCCTGGTACTCGGCCGGGGCGACCTCGGCGTACCAGTTGGCGATGCGGGTGTCGGTGGGCGCCGAGCCGGTGGTCGAAGAGCGACTGACGGCGAGGCGTTGTGCAGGATCGACGACAGGTACTTGCAGCTGACCAGGTAGACGTGGTCGACCCGCAGGTCGGCGGGCACCCGCTCGTCGCCCGGCGCCTTGTGCGGGCCCTTCCACTCGACCCGCATCGGCACCTTGCCCCGCAGCCCGTCCCGGGCCTTGAGGAAGGCGAACCCGTTCGCCCAGGCGGCGTGGAACTCCTGGCCGTACTCCCGCCGGTCCCACGCCCCGACCACCCGGGCCCACGTGGCGTCGTCGACGTTCAGCAGCTGCGGCGGCCGGTGCTGCAGGCCGAGGCCGACCTCGGCCATGCCGCACATGGCCAGGCCCGTGACGATCTCGGTGATCTCCGTCCGCAGCGCCGGCACCGGTGCAGTGTGGCAGTCGAGGTTGTTGTCACAGGGTGTGGGCACACTGAGGTCCGGCTCGCGGACCGGCCTGACGGTCGCCTCTCCCGCCTCCCACGGGGAGGCACGTCGTCGGAGGCCGTCCATGGCCGACTCCTGCTGCACACCTTCCCGCCCGAGCCACGACCTCGACGCGGTGGCCCGCCGGCTCGACGCCGTCGCCGAGGACGTCGGCTGGGGCGCGCCACCCCTGCTCATCGGGCTCACCGGCCGGTGGCGTGGACGAACCCGACCCGCCCGTCCCGCTCCCGCACGGCCCCGGGACCGAGCCCGTCGACCTCGTGGCCGCTCTCGTCGGCTTCGTCGCCCCGCCGACGTGGGAGGCCATGGCCGTGGTGGTGCAGGGCCGGTCGTGGCGGCTCGACGACGGGACGGCGGACCCGCGTCCGGTTCGCCTCACCCACGTGGTGGACCGCGGAGGCAGCGTCGCCTCGGTGCTCCGCCACCTGGGTGAGGCGGCCCAACCCCCGGACGACGGCGGTGAGGGCCGGCTGGTCGACGTCTGCCGGCGGGCGCTCGACCTGCCCACGCCCGACCCGCCCGAGGACACCGTCGAGCTGTGGGCCCTGCTGTGGCTCGACAACCTGCTGGCCCGAGTCGCCCGCGGCGAGCGCATCCGCGGTCTGGTGGCGGCCGCCCACGCCCACCCCGCCATCGAGCTCGTCGCCCAGCACGAGCCGCACCTGCTCGACGAGGCCGTCGCCCGCCTGGTGCGCCTGGGCCGCATCCTCGGCCAGCAGCGGACCTGGTCGAAGCTGCGGACCGCCTGCGTCGCCGGTGACTGGCCCGTCGAGGACCTGACCCCCGAGGGCGCGGCGTGGATGGACGACGGGATGTTCGCCCGCTGGGTCCTGGACGACTTCCCGTCCGCCGACGACTACCTCGACGAGCTCGCCGACCTCGTGCCCCCCAGCGTCGTCGAAGCTGTACACGAGGTCCTCGTCGAATGGAGTCTGTGTTGAGCGGTGGCAGCCCGGGGGGAGCGGGAGCACGGCCGAGAGGCCGCTCCATCGAGCTCGTTGCCGAACCTCTGGTTCGGCAACGACTAAGGCACCGTGGGGTAGTCGGCGAACAGGCGGGCCAGCAGGTCCCGGTTGGGCTGGCTGAGCGTGGCCCAGTCGTAGACCGACCCGCCGACGGCACCGTCGGCCGACAGCGCCTGGGCGAAGGCCAGCAGGTCCTCGCCGGTGACCTCGTCGCCGATGCCGCCGATGCCGTGCACGACGACGTCGCCCTCCTCCGCTCCGAGGTTGGCCAGCAGCCTGGTCACGCTCTCCTCGTGGTAGGCGGCGCCGTCGTTGTAGCCCGAGTCCTCGGTGCGCTGGGACCAGTAGCTCATCGGCTGCCAGACGTCGTAGTACGGCGCCAGCTTCGCCCAGGGGAAGTCCGGCCAGTAGTCGGGGTTGATCACCTCGGTCAGGACCGGTGGCAGCACGATGGCACTAAGCGGCGTGTCGTCGCCGGCCAGCTCGTCCAACTGCTCGCTCAACCGCACCAGGCGGCTGTTGCGGATGGCCGGGTTGGGGACCTCCTCGGTGGACTCGATGTCGACACCGACCCCGTCCAGCCGGTGCCCCTCGACCTCGAACTCCAGCAGGGCCTGGAGGTTGGCCAGGTCCGTGGTGACCGAGGAGAACGTCGGCAGGTACCACCCGACGACGGCCATGTCGCGCTCGTGGGCCCGGAGGACGAACTCGTCCAGCAGGTCCTCGTCGACGAACCCGTCGGGCGAGCGCGGGTCGTCTCGGGTGGCCTGCAGGTAGAGCGTGCGGACCCCGGCGTCGGCCATGGCATCGACGTCGTCGGGGGTGACCGCAGGACCGTGCCCCTCGGTCTGGTAGGCGGGTCCGTAGTCGAAGGCGTCGACCCAGGTTCCCAGGCCCTCGTAAGGGCTCAGGTCCCGCACCGCGGGGTCGGTCTTGGGCTCTGCGGGGGCTTCCGGAAGGGGCTCGTTGTCCACGATGGCGAGCACCAGGACGTACGCCGCCACGGCCGCCGTGACGAAGGCCGCGGCCCGCACCACCACCGCCGACCGACCCATCCGGGGACCGTACCGGCCTTCACCGCGAGGTCGCCCCCGCCCACCCGGAGCGCGTACGACGACGAGAACGTCTAGGCGTCGGGGGTCGGGCTGGGGAACTGCGTCGTCAGGAACTTGTCCCACGCGCGGTCGGGGAGGACCGCCCGGGCGGTGAGGATCTGGCGGGCCTGGGCGCCGACGACGACCCGGGTCTTGGGGCGCTTCGCGGTGATGGCCTTCTCGATGCGGGCGGCCACCACGTCGGGGGTGATGCTCGAGCCGCGCTTCGGCTTCTCGTAGGCGCCGGCCACGGTCGTGGCGATGCCCGCCATCATCGTGTCGTAGGGGCCGCCGAGGTCGGTGGACTCGCCCGCGGTGGCGATGGCCGTGTCGCCGAACTCGGTGACGACGACGCCGGGCTCGATCACGACGACGTCGATGCCCCAGGGCCGCACCTCGAAGCGCAGGGCGTCGGACAGCGCCTCCACCGCGTGCTTGCTGGCGTGGTACCAGCCGCCTCCCGGCAGCGTCATGCGCCCGCCCATCGACGACAGGTTGACGATGCGTCCGCTGCGCTTCGCCCGCATGGCGGGCAGGACCAGTTGGCACAGCCGGGCCAGGCCGAAGACGTTGGTCTCGAATTGGCGGCGGGCCTCGTCGATCGGGACCTCCTCGACCGGCCCGCTCTGGCTGTAGCCGGCGTTGTTGACCAGCGCGTCGACGGCGCCGTGCTCGCTCTCGACCGCCTCGACGGCGGCGACCATCGAGGCGTCGTCGGTCACGTCCACCGCCAGCAACCGGCAGCCGGCCCCGGCCAGGTCCTCGATGGACTCCGGCTTCCGGGCCGTGGCATAGACGGTGTGCCCGCCCCCGGCGAGGCGGGTGGCGGTGGCCCGTCCGATCCCCGACGAGCACCCGGTGATGAGGACGACCTGCCCGCTCATGGGCGGGACGCTAGGTCAGCCCGGCTGGACGGGACCGAACTCGCACACCGTGCGGGCCGTATCGCGGAAACGAGCGCACGGGGTCGTCGGTCGTCGGCATGTCGAACGATGACCAGACGACGAAGACGCCGCTGGCGAGCATCGCGCTCACGACGAACACCAGCACGGCCAGCCGGAGGCTGATCCCGCTCGGCGGATCGACGTGCTCGGTCGCCTCCACGCGGGAAGTCTCGCGCCGGACGGCCCGGCCCCGCTCAGGCCGGCGCGTCCTCCCGCCCGGCGGCGACGAGGGCGGCGCCGACGATGCCGGCGCGGTTCTGGAGCTGGGCGGGGACGATCTCGGCCCTCGTGTGGAGGAACTCGGCGTACCGGTCGAACTTCTTGCTGACCCCGCCGCCGATCACGAACAGGTCGGGGGTGAAGAGGAACTCGACGTAGTGCAGGTAGCGGTCGACCCGTTCGCCCCACTCCTCCCACGACAGCTCCCCGTCCTCCCGGACGGCGGCCGCTGCCCGGGACTCGGCATCGACGCCGTCGAGCTCGAGGTGACCGAGCTCGGTGTTGGGGACGAGCTCGCCGTCGTTCAGGAGGGCCGAGCCGATGCCGGTGCCGAACGTCAGCAGGAGCACCACGCCGTCCCGGCCCGCCGCGGCGCCGAAGCGGGCCTCGGCCAGGCCGGCGGCGTCGGCGTCGTTGAGCACGACGACCGGGCGGTCGATGGCCTCGCTGAAGAGCGCGGCGGCGTCGGTGTCGACCCAGCCCTTGTCCATGTTGACTGCGGTGCGGACGACGCCCTGCTGGACGATGCCCGGGAACGTGCAGCCCACGCTGCCCTGCGGGTCGAACTGGCCGACGACCTCGGCGAACACCTCGGCGACGGCTGGGGGCGTCGCCGGCTGTGGGGTCTCGAGCCGGAACCGCTCGGCGGTGAACTCGGCCGTGTCGATGTCGACCGGCGCGCCCTTGATCCCGCTGCCACCGATGTCGACGCCCAGGTGGATGTTCACTTGACCAGTGTGGGGGCTACCGGGCTGCCCGCACCCCGGGTGAAGGGGAGCGGCGTGGCCGTCAGCAGGCCGTCGTACTGGCCGTCGGCGGCGCAGTCGGCGGCCAGCTCGTCGAGGTACCAGAGCTGGCCCTGCAGCAGTCCCATGTCTCGCAGGTGCAGGAGGTGCACGGGCAGCAGGACGGCGGGGTCCTCGCACGGCCAGCACTCGAACACCAGGGTGTCGGTGGCGACGGCGGCCACGTCGTGGTCCCGCAGCCATTGGACGGACTGGGTCGACAGGCCGGGGCTGGGATCGGCGAAGCGCAACTTGTCGCCCCGGGCCAGGAAGGCCATCTGACCCGTCCGCACCAGCAGCACGTCGCCCGGGCTGGACGTCGATATCTCCCAGGTCGGCCGCCGCCTGCAGGTCGTCGCCGGTGATGGGGTGACCGTCGTCGAAGGTCTCGACGCCCAGTGCCCGGGCCACGTCCAGCAGCACACCGCGGCTGACCAGCGGTCCGACGTGGTCGATGCCCAGGCGGTGACACCCGGCCTCGTCGACGTCGCTGAACGGAACGTCGTTGTAGTAGCGCTCCTCGTAACCGGCGTGGGCCAGCGAGTCCCAGTGGGTGGCGGCCTGCATGCCCATGACGACACGGTCGTCGGACGTGCAGAAGTCGTCGGTCGAGCCCGTGTACGACTGGTTGATCGCGATCATCTCCCGCTGGGGGTTGTCCCGCCCGGGGATGAGCCCGATCTGCGGCCCGTCCTCGTCGAACGGGATGGCCAGTGAGAACACCTTCCCCTGCGTGGCGGCGGCGACGCCCCGTTGCACGGCGGCCTGGTCGATCAGGTTGAGCGTGCCCCGCTGGTCGTCCTCCCCCCAGCGTCCCCAGTTCGACACTCGGGCGGCGAGCTCCTTGAAGGCGGGCGGCAGTGCCATCGTCCCAGCCTCGCGCGTGCATGATGCGGCCCATGGACAGCGACCCCCGCGACCCCGCCACCCGTCTCGCCGACGAGTTGCGGGGGGCCATCGAGGAGCTGAGCTCGGTCGCCCACGATCCCGAGCGAGTCGCCAGAGCCGTCGAGATGGCCGCCGAGCTGCGCACCTTCCTCGACGGCGATCGGGCGCCGCGCTGGTACGAGGCGGCCTTCGTCGACGGGGTCCTCGACCACGAGAACGCCGCCGCCTTCAACAACCAGAGCCTGTTCCGCGGCGCCTGGAACCCGCTCGCCCCGCCCATGGACATCCAGCTGATCGAGGACGACGACGGTCGCCGCATCGAGGCCCGGGTCCGCCTCGGCCTGGGCTACGAGGGCCCGCCCCACGGGGTCCACGGCGGCTACGTGGCGGGGATGTTCGACGAGGTGCTCGGCGCCACCCAGCGGATGATGGAGAAGCCGGGCGTGACCGCGACCCTGACCGTGAAGTACCGCCACATCACCCCGATCGAGGAGGAGCTGCTGTTCCGGGCCTGGGTCACCGAGGAGGTCGGCCGCCGCATCGTCGCCAAGGCCACGTGCCACGCGGGCGACACCCTGACCGCCGAGGCCGAGGGCCTCTTCATCAAGGTCGACTTCAACGAGGTCCAGGAGCGCATGGCCGCCCGCCGCGCCAGCGACGCGCCCGAGTAGATCTCTCGTTCTGGTGGCAGCCCTGTGTTCCTGAGAACACACCGCTGCCACCAGAACGGGGGTCGTGGGGCGGGCGACGGGTCCTAGTCGCCCGTGGACCCCAGCGGGTTCTGGTCGAGGGGCACGACGTAGGACTCGACGCGTCGGATCAGGTCCCCCTCGAACAGGAACGCGTCGCAGTACGCGAAGCGGAACGGCTGGCCACCCTTGAAGTGCGCCGCGCCCTCGCCGATGGCCGCGACGGCGTCGCCGTCCTCGATGAGGTGGTCGATCCGCAGGGTCGGCTGGCCTTCGAAGGCCGGGTTGGCGATCTCGGCGTCGAACGCCGCCTTGCCCTCCAACGTGGCGTGGCCGGGCAGGTACCACGTGACGTCCTCGGTCAGGCAGTCGAGGATCAGCTCGTGGTCCTGACGGCGGAAGCCCTCGAAGTAGGTCTCGACCAGGTCCTTGTGTCTGGACATCAGCGCTCCTCGGTGTGGGCGGCGAGTGCGTCCAGGATCCCGGCCAGGCCGCGCTCGGCGTCCGGTCCCCTCAGCTCGGGCGGCACTTGCCGCTGGTGGATGGTGACGAGGGTCCCGCCCTCGTCGCGGGTCAGGTCGACGGTGGTCACGATGCCGACCTCGTGCTCGGTGAACACCAGCCGGTGGGGCTCGTCGACCTCGTCGTAGATGAAGGCCAACGGGTGCCGGCGCCCGTCGGAGGCGACGGTGACGAGCTCGAACCGTCCGCCGGGACGGACGTCCAGCTCGACCGAGTCGGTCGGCACGGTGGCGTGGTGGCCACCCCAGAAGGCGGCGACGCCCTCGGCGGTGGTGAAGGCCCGCCACAGGCGCTCGACCGGTGCCGCCACGACACGCGACGCGGTGAGGACGCTCACCCGACGTGCTCCTCGAGGGCATCGAGCCGCTCGTCCCACAGCGACCGCTGCTCGCCGATCCACGCCGTCAACTCGTCCATGGTCGCCGGGTTGAGGCGGCACGGCCGTTGCTTGCCGTCGACCCGCTGGTCGATGAGCCCGCAGCGCTTGAGCACACCGATGTGGCGGGACACCGCCTGCAGGCTCATCGGGAACGGTCGGGCCAACTCGTTGACCGTCGCCTCCCCGGAGGCCAAGCGGTGCACGATCGCCCGCCGCGTCGGGTCGGCCAGAGCGGCGAAGGCGTCGTCGAGCACGACGATCAACATATCACTTGATCAACAAGTATGTTGATCGTTCAGAGGTCGGTCACCAGCTTGAAGGCCTCGGCGTAGGCGAAGCCGGTGTCGGCGGCCATGTCGGCCATCAGCTCCCGCTCCCGGTCGCGGAAGCCCTCCCGGAGGTCGCCGGAGATGCCTTTGTGCATGGTCGTCTCGAACTGGGACTCGTGGGCCTCGAGGGCGGCCAGCTTGGGCTCGGTCCAGTCGGTGACGTCCTCGACGTGGTCGGGGTCGTCGGCCTCGAACAGGAGAAGGGTCGACGGCCGCCAGGGCGACACGTCGTGCTCGGGGAAGAAGTGGGGGTCTCGGGCGGCGACGATGCCGTCGCAGGCCAGGAAGCCGGCGGCCCGGTGGTCGGGGTGCAGCCGGTACCGCTTCCACGGGTCGTGGGCCAGCACGACGTCGGGGCGGAACGTGGCGGATCCACCAGGCGACCTCGCCGCGGGCCTGCAGGGTGACCTCCAGCTCGCCGTCGACGTAGCCGAGGAAGCCGACCTCGCCGGTCGAGCCGAGGGCGTCGGCCGCGGCGCGCTGTTCGACCTGTCGGAGCGCGACCAGCTCGGCCAGGTCCTGGCCCGGATCCCAGCTGCCCTTCGACCCGTCGGTGCAGATCAGGTGGTTGACGACGCAGCCGGCGGCCGACCACTTGGCGAAGGTGCCGCCGCAGTTGAACTCGACGTCGTCGGGGTGGGCGGCGATGGCGAGCGCCCGCTCGGGGACGGGCAGGTTGGTGGAGGGCTCCAGTGTCGACGAGCTCACCGGCAGAGCAGGGGCGCCGTCGGCAGGTCGGGGGGCAGGTCGAGGTCGGCGGGGACGTCGACGTCCCAGGTCAGCCGAGGTGACCGGTGCACGGTGAGCGTCAGCCCGAGGCGCTCCACCTCGGCGCAGTGGCGGGCGAACGAACCGGGGCCGTAGGCGAAGGTGAAGCCGCAGTCGGCGGGGATGGACACGACGTTGGTGCCGTCCTCGTGACGGTCCGGCACCAGCACGACACCGTCCTCGACGGCCAGCTCGTCGTAGTCGGTGGCCAAGGGCAGGTCGGCGTGGGTGACCAGCACCCGGTCGACGCCCTCGTCGGCCAGCGTCGTCACCGCGTCGCTCACCGCGCCGTTCAGGCCCGCGGCCGGGCCGCCACAGCACCCGGGCGCCCCGGGACTCGGCCCAGGCGGCGACCTCGTCGTCGTCGCACACGACAGCCACCGGCAGCGAGCCGGCCGCGGTCAGCACCCGGTCGGCCATCTCGCGGGCCAGCGCGGCCCGGGCGGGGGCGTCGAGGACCTCGGCCAACCGCACCTTCGCTCGCCCGAAGGCCTTCACCGGCACCAGGACGAGCATGCGATCGCGAAGTCTAGGGTGGCTCCCATGGACGTCCGAGTGGTGGTCCTCGGCGCCGGGTCGTGGGGGACCACGGTCGCCCACCTCGCTGCGCACAACACCCCGACCCTGCTCTGGGCCCGGGACCCGGACGTGGCCCGACGAGATCGACACCGAGCACCGCAACTCCCGCTACCTGCCGGACTTCGAGCTGCACGAGAAGCTCCAGGCCACCGACGACCTGGCCGAGGCCGTGCGCCAGGCCGACGTGCTGGTCATGGGCGTCCCCAGCTCGGGCTTCCGTCAGACGCTGATCGAGGTCGCGCAACCACCTCCGGCCGTGGGTGCCCGTGGTCAGCCTGGCCAAGGGCCTCGAGCAGGGCACCAAGCTGCGCATGACCCAGATCATCCAGGAGGTCCTGCCCGGGCACCCCTACGGCGTGCTCACCGGGCCGAACCTGGCGAAGGAGATCCTGGCCGGCCACGCAGCGGCGGCCGTGGTCGTCGATGTCGGACGCCACCGTGGCCAGCCGCCTCCAGGACCTGTTCGCCACCGAGCTCTTCCGGGTCTACACGAACCACGACGTCGTCGGCTCCGAGCTGGGCGGCGCCCTGAAGAACGTCATCGCCCTGGCCTCGGGCATGGCCGACGGCCTCGGCGCGGGCGACAACACCCGGGCGGCCGTCATCACCCGGGGCCTGGCCGAGCTCACCCGGCTCGGCGTGGCGATGGGCGGCGAGCCCGATGACCTTCTCCGGCCTGGCCGGGATGGGCGACCTGCTGGCCACGTGCATCTCCACCCAGAGCCGCAACCGGCACGTGGGCGAGGAGCTCGGGCAAGGGCAAGACCATCGAGCAGGTCATCGAGGAGATGGACCAGGTGGCCGAGGGCGTGAAGACCGCCAAGGTCGTGCTGGAGCTGGCCGAGGAGTACGGCGTCGAGATGCCGATCACCGCCCAGGTGGCGCGGGTCTGTTCCTCCGAGGCCGACGCCAACGACGCGTACCGGGGGCTGCTGCGGCGAGACGTCGCCGACGAACGGACCTGACGTGATCGACCTCGGCGTGCTCGGCGCCGGGCGCCTCGGCGCGGTCGACGCCGGCGGCGGGCTCCATCCCGCGGGGACCGGCTGGTCGCTGCAGTGGTGGATCGGGGGCGAGGACCGCTGGCACGTGCCCGCCGTCGAAGCGGCCGTCCGGCAGACGTTCGTCGCGGACACCCCGGTGGTCGAGACCCGGGTGCGGGTCGAGGGTGGTGACGTCGTGCACCACGCCTACGCCGTGACCGGGCCCGGCGGAAAGGCGGCCGTCGTGGCCGAGATCACCAACGAGACGCCGGTGCCGGTCGCCGTGGCCCTCGTCGTCGACGGCGCCGAGGTGACGGCCGACGGCTCGGAGCTGCTGGTCGGCGGCACCCACCGGGTCCGCCTGCCGAGGCCTCCCGGCCAGTTCGTGGCCCCCGCCGCGTTCGTGCCGCTGGCCCACAAGGCGACCCTCCGCTTGGCCCTGGTCGCCGGGGAGGAGGCCCCCGACCCCACCGAGCTGCCCGATGCCGACCGCGTCGCCGCCGGCTGGCGGGCCCAGTCCGACATCGGCGTCCGGTGGTCGATCCCCGAGCCGACGATCGACGCGGCGGCGTCGGTTGCCCGGGGCTTCCTCCTCCTGCACGACCCGCCCGATCTCGCCGGCACCGCGTTGGTGGCCGAAGCCCGCCGTGCGCTGGCGCTACCCGACGACGGGGGCCGGGCACTGGCCGGCACGCAGAAGCTGTCCGGCGCCTTCGAGGACGACACCGGCTCCCGGGCCGCGACCGGCCAGGCCCTGGTGGCCATCGGCCCGGCGCCGGACCCCGACCTGGACGGGGTCGTGGCGAAGGCGGCGCACTGGATCGAGCGCAAGCGGAGGGTGCGCCGTCACCGCAAGGACCCGATCCGGGCCGGGCTGCTGCCCGCCGGACCGCAGCCGTTGGTCATCGGCGCCGAGTCCCAGACCTACCTCGACGACTGGTGGTCGGTGGCCGGCCTGGAACGGGCGGCCCGACTGCTCGAGGACGGCGGCCAGGTCGAGGCGGGGGTCGACGCCGGGCGGTTCGCCCGGGGCTTCGCTGCCGACCTCGACCAGTCGATCGCCCGGCAGACCGCCGACCTCGAGGTCGACGCCATCCCTGCCGGGCCCGGGCGGCCACTGGACGCCGGGGTCGTCGGCGTGGTGGTGGCCGCCGCCCTGGGCGCCGTCGACCCCACCGCTCCCGCCGTCGCCGCCACCCTCGACCTGATCCGGGCCGAGCTGACCACGCCGCTGGGTGGTGTCACCGCCGGCGTGCTCTCCGACGGCCGGTCGCCCTGGCTGACGGCCCTGCTGGCCGAGGTGGAGATCGGCCTCGGCGACGCCCGGGGCCTCGACCGGCTCCGGGCGATGGCGACCTCCGCCGCCTGGCCCGAGCTGGTCGACGGCGAGCCTGCGGTGCCGGCCACCCTCGCCGAGCACCATCCCGCGGCGACCGCCGCGTTCCTGCTCGCGGCTCGCTCGCTCCTGGTGGTCGAGCGGGGCCCGCACCTCGCCCGCCCCGACCGACTGGCCGTGCTCCCCGTCGTCCCCGACGCCTGGCTGGGCCAGCCCGTCGAGCTCCACGACGCCCCCACGGACTTCGGCCGGTTCGGCTTCGCCGTGCGCTGGCACGGCGACCGTCCGGCGATCCTCTGGGAGCTGGACGCCCGCGACCCCGACCGACCGTTCCGCCTGGAGGCCCCCGGGCTCGACCCGACGTGGTCGGCGGCGGAGCCGGAGGGTGAAGCTCTACTCGGCCCACGCCCGCTGCCGGTGTCGGAGGAGTCGTTCTCGTGAGCTTCCGGGACAAGTTCCGCCGCCAGCCCTCCATGGAGGAGGCGCTGCTGGCCGGCGGGGTGCCCGAGGACGACATCGAGCGGGCGGCGGCCGTCGGCGGGCTGGAGCTGCTGGCCATCGACCGCCTGCTGGAGGAGGCGCCCCGCACGCTCAGCCAGCGCGACATCGCCGAGCTGGCCGGGCTTCCGGTCGAGGACGTCTCCCAGGTCTGGCGAGCCCTCGGCTTCCCGCACGTCGAGCCCGACGAGAAGGTCTACACGCAGGCCGACGCCGACATGACGGCCATGGTCGGGTCGCTGCTCGACCGGGGCCTGACCGACGCCGACCTGACCCTGCAGATGGCCCGGGTCATCGGCCAGTCGCTGTCCCGGGTGGCGGCGGCGCAGATCGCGGTGATGGTCGACCGCCAGTCGCGGAGCGACAACGAGGCGGCCGACACCCCCTTCGCCGAGCGCTCCGACCTGCTCGTGGAGGTCATGCCCGGCGTCCTCGAGTACGTGTGGCGCCGCCACCTGGAGGTCGAGGCCCGGCGGCGGCTGGCCCAGCTGGAGGGGGCCGACCCCGAGGAGGTCAGCGCCACGCGTGGTCGTGGGCTTCGCCGACCTGGTGGGGTTCACGGCGCTGTCCCAGCAGCTCCCCGAGGACGAGCTGGCCCACGTCGTCGGCCGCTTCGAGGCCGTGGCCGCCGACGTGGTCTCGGTGCACGGCGGCCGCCTGATCAAGACGATCGGCGACGAGGTCATGTTCTCGGCCGACAACCCGCTCGCCGGCGCCGAGATCGCCCTCGGCCTGTCGGAGCAGTTCCGGGCCGAGGAGGTCGTGTCCGACGTCCGCGTCGGCATGGCGTACGGCCCGGTGCTCCAGTACGAGGGCGACCTCTACGGGCCGACCGTCAACCTGGCCCACCGCATCGTCGGCATCGCCTACCCCGGGTCGGTGGTGGTCCCGGAGCCCATCGAGCAGGTCCTGGCCGACGACGACCGCTTCGACCTGGTCAGCATCCGGGCCCACACGCTGCGGGACATCGGCAAGGTCCCGCTGTGGCTCCTGCGCCGCCAGGAGGAGGAGATGTCGCTGCTGGACAAGGCCCGCATCCGCCGCGAAGTCGGCCGGGCCTGGATCGAGGAGCAGTTCAGCAACGTGTTCGACCTGGCCGCCCGCAGTGTCACCGGCGACAAGGCCGCCGACGAGAAGGCCGTCGACGAGCCGACCGCCGACAATGCCGAGGAGGACTGAGGCTCAGCCCTCCAGGCGCAGCGTGGCGATGGCCTGCGGGCCGAGGTCCACGGTGCCCTCGAACGGTGCCAGCGGCCGCCCCCTGAGGTCCACGGTCCAGCCCCGGCGCCCGTCCACGGTGACCGTGGTGGCGGTGTCGCTGGGGTTGAAGACCCGCAGGACCAGCGAGCCGCCGTCCCGGTGCAGGGCCGAGACCTGGGCGCCGGTGACGTTCAGGACCTGCCCCTCGTCGCTCACGTCGCCCCGCCCCTCGCCCGTGGCGATCTGGAGCGGCACGAAGGCGTCGTCGACCAACGCGTAGGGGTCGCCGTCGCCGAGCTGGACGGCGTAGCGCACGGTGGTCCGGCCCTGCATCTGCGGGCCCTCCAGCGGGTCCTCGGGGCCGGCGGGCAGCGGACGCGTGGTCATCGGGCCCTGCGACAGCATCCCCGTGCAGCGCAGCAGGGTCAGCCCCAGCAGGTGCGAGCGGCCGTCGTCGATGTCCACCAGCTCGTACTCCAGCAGGCCCTCGTGGGCGATGGTCAGGCCGCCGGCCCGCACGAACCGGCGGGACGGATACGTGCTCATGGGCCGTTCGGTGGGACCGCCCTCGGCTTCGAGGCCACGGTGGACGACCGTGAAGGCGCACTCGGCCTCCGAGTGGTCCGTGGGCTCGGGCAGCGGGAAGCCCGACCCGCATGCGGTGGTCCCGGGCCTGGTTGTCGATGGTGGTGCTCACCCGGACGAAGTCCTCGCCGGCCCGCACCTCCAGCACCGTCTGGACGTCGATGTCGACCGAGCCCACCCGGGTCTGGTCCTCGATGTGGTGCGGGAGCCGGTACACGGCGTCGACCACCAGCCGGCCGCGGACCGGGCCCGTCTCGGCCAGCGTCACGCCGACCGACTCGGCCTGGCCGACGAAGACGTCGTGGTCCGGCGGTGACCAGTTGTAGGTGTCGCCGGCGTCGCCGTCGTCGACGAGCTTGCCCAGCCCGCCGTGGCCGTTGAGCGAGAAGGTGCCGTCGGCGGGGTCCACGACGACGGTCACGAGGCCGTTGGTCAGCGCCTGGTCGGTGGCCGTCACCGGCGTGGCCGCCGACGGCGCGGAGGGGTCCCAGGCCCGCCAGCCGAACCCGGGCACGTCGTCGACCCGGACCAGGACCGTGCGGCGGGGCACCCCGTGGGCCTCGACGCGCACGTTGCCCTGCGGGTGCTCCTGGGCGTGAGCAGTGAGCTCGGCCAGCAGCGCGGTGGTGTTCTCGGGCGGGACGTCCAGCAGCCGGTCGCCGGAGCGGAGGTGGACCTCGGCGTCGGGACCGTCGATGGACAGCTCCACCTCGGCCAGCGCGGGCCGGTAGAAGATCTCCCGCTCGACGACCATGACCGAGTCGGCGGCGGCGATGTCGTGCAGCACCTCGTCGGCGGGCGTCTCGCTGAGCACCTGGAGGCCGTCGCCCTCCTCGCCGGGGCCCAGCAGGTCCAGCTCCACCACGCCGCCCCGGGTCGCGGGCCGAGGGGTTCACGACGGCGGCGCCGGTCATGGCCAGCGACCGGCCGAGGGTGCGCAGGGCGCGGGTGACCAGGCCCTCGGCGATGTGGGTGGCCTCGGCGTACCGGTGGAGCACGGCGGCGACCACGTCGTCGTGCGAGCAGGCGCACACCGAGTCGTGGGCCGAGTTGCGGATGACCTCCAGCCAGGCCAGGTCCAGCTGTCGCCCCGGCCACTGGTCGGCGGGCTGGAGCAGGGCGGCCAGCGGCTCGGCCAGCTGCTCGAGGGCGCGCTCGGCCTGTGCCGCGGCCACCTTCACGTCGGTCCGGTTGGAGGCCACGCCCATCAGCAGGTTCGCCCGGGCGCCCGAGCGCAGCTCGCCCTGCCAGCGGGGCAGGCCCTCGGTCGGGAGCAGCGGCGACGTGTTCGGCCAGCGAGCGGATGACCAGCTCGTAGTCGTCCTGGAGGTCGTTGGCCTCCAGGACCACCCGTCCCAGCCAGGGTCGGGGCGTCAGGTGGTCGGTGCCGACCATCCACAGCACGTCGCCGGTGAGCAGGTCGTCGTGGGTCGACACGAAGCCGTCGACCAGCCGGAGCAGGGCCTTGGCGTCGTCGGGGACGCGGGCGCCGTTGCCGTAGCCCTCGGGCAGGTACTCGGCCCGGATGGTCGTGCCGTCGGGTGCCTCCCACCAGAAGCCGCTGCGGTCCACCGCCGACGGGCACCCCCCGCCACACGACCGTGTGCTGCGAAGCCGAAGCCGGCCAGGAGCTGGGGCATCTGGGCCACGTGGCCGAACATGTCGGGCAGGTAGCCGACGTCCATGGCCCCACCGAAGTCTGCGGCCCGGCGGATGCCGAGCTGCAGGTTGCGGACCAGCGTCTCGCCCGAGACCAGGAACTCGTCGGGCAGGGCGTACCAGGGGCCCATGGCCAGGCGGCCCGACGTCGCCAGCCGCTGCAGCGTCGCCTTGGCTTCGGGTCGGATCTCGAGGTAGTCGTCGACCACGGCCATCTGGCCGTCGAGCAGGAAGTGGCGGAAGGAGGGGTCGGCCTCGAGGCGGGGGAGGAGGTCGTCGAGCAGGTCGACGAGCTTCAGCCGGAAGCGCTGGAACGGGGCGTACCACTCGCGGTCCCAGTGGGTGTGGGGGACGACCGACACGGTGCGGGCCATGCGGTCAGGCTACGGCTGAGCAGTGACGCCCACGGGTACCGTCAGCGGCATGCGGGTCGCCTTCGGGACCGACGAGCGAACCGACGTGACCGACGCCGTGAAGGCCCTGCTGGCTGAGCGCGGCCACGAGGTCGACGTCGTGGGGGAGGGCGACCCCTGGCCCGACGTCGGGCGACGGGTGGGCGAAGCCGTGGCCGCGGGACGGGCCGATCGCGGCGTCGTCAGCTGCTGGACGGGCACGGGCGTCTCCATCGCCGCCAACAAGGTCGACGGTGTGCGGGCCGCCCTCTGCGTCGACGCCGAGACCGCCCGTGGGGCCCGGCGCTGGAACGACGCCAACGTCCTGGTCTTCGGGCTGCGGCTGACGACGGCGACGGTGGCCGAGGAGCTGGTCGACGCCTTCCTGACCACCGATCCCGATCCCGACGAAGCCGACGAGATCGCCAAGCTGTGATGGGTACCGTCTGACCATGCCGGTCTACGTGATGCTCTCCACGATCGGGCCCGACGGGTTCCTGAAGCTCAACACCCAGCCCGAGCGCCTGCGTGAGGTCAACGCCGACGTCGAGGCGCTGGGGGTGAAGATCCTCCAGCAGTACGCCCTCCTGGGGCAGTGGGACTTCATGAACATCATCGAGGCGCCCGACGACGTGACCGTGGCGAAGCTGGCCACGAAGCTCGCCGCCCGCGGGACGCTGAAGACCACCACGATCAAGACGATCGACGTCGACGAGTACATCGCCGCACTCGCGGCCGACACCGACCCCGTTTAGCCTCGGGGGGCGCGGCCCCCGGTTCAGGACGTCCCGGCACCGGCCGATGGGTCAGGACCGCAGGTGGACCGGAGGGAAGGGTGACGGGCAAGTCCTTGGCGATCGCCGTCGCGATCGCCGTCGTGCTGACCACCACGGTCGCCGGCGCGGGCCGCGCCGAGGCCATCCCCGAGTCGCCGGCACTGCGCCAGCCGGTCTTCGGCACCGACGTCCGCGAGCCCGGCATCCGCAACTTCCCCGACCCCGCGTTGCTGAACGCCCGGTCGCGCTGGTTCGCCTTCGCCACCAACTCCCTGGGCCTCGACGCCCGGAACATCTCGGTCAGCCGCTCGACCGACCTCTGGAACTGGAGCTCGCCGAACGGGGTCGGGCAGTCCATGGAGGCGCTGCCCACACCACCCGCCTGGGCCGTCCCCCTCACCGAGGGCGGCTCGTTCTGGGCGCCCTCGGCCATCCGCATCCGTGACCGGTACGTCCTCTACTTCGCCGCCCGCCACCGCGACGTGCCCGTCGACCGGTCCGGGTGGTGCATCGGCGCCGCCTGGTCCACGACGCCCGGTGGGCCGTACATCCCGGTGCGACGACCCGTTGTCTGCCGGGTGCTCCGCCACAACCAGGTGAGCGCCGTCTCCCGGGCCCCGTCGACCAACCGGGGCCTCATCGACCCGTTCGTGTACCGCGCGCCCGACGGCCGGCTGTACCTGGCGGCCAAGCCGCTCCAGCGCGGCTGGCAGCTGGTGTCGATGCGGCTGAGCCGGGACGGCCTGTCCACGGTCGGGCCTGCCCACGGGCTCCTCTACCTCGACGCCCACGAGCTGACGTGGGAGTACAGCCAGCCCGACGGCTTCACCGTCTTGGAGAACCCGGCCCTGGACTACAACGTCGCCGCCCGCAACACGGACCAGCCGTACGTCCTCTTCTACTCGGGCGGTGGGTGGGGGACGGCGAGCTACTCGACGGGCTACGCCACCTGCGTCTCGCCGCTCGGTCCGTGCAAGAAGGTCACGACCAGCCGGGCCTGGCTGACCCGCAACCGCGGCGTGCTGGGTCCGGGCGGCTTCTCGGTCGCGCGCGCCGCGGACGGCCAGCGGTGGGCGTCGTACCACTCGTGGGCGCTCCATCAGGTCGGCTCCCCGAACGGTCGGCGCATGCACATCGAACCGCTGACCTACCAGGGCGCCGATCCCGTGCTGCAGAACCGATCGCCCAGCGGGAGCTTCACCGCGACGGTGACCGGGCCCAACACGGTGGCGTTCGCGGGCACCGCTCGGGACCGGGACACCGGTCGACCCCCGACGGTCGCCGTCATGGAGGGCGAGCAGGCGATCGCCCGGGTGACGACCTTCCTCGGCGCGTACCAGGTGGTGAAGGTGACCGTTCCCGCCGGGGTGCACGAGTACTGCGCCGTCGTGCGGGACGACCACGTCGCCGAGGACACCACGACCCGCTGCCACCGGGTCGTGGTCGAGGACCCAGCACCACCGGGCTGAGCTCAGGTCACCTGGAGGTTCTCGCAGGGGAAGGCGCGCGGGCTCAGACCGTTGTCGTCGAAGGCGACCACGCAGTAGCGGTAGCTCCCCGCGCCCGGGCTGTCGTTGTACGTCCAGTTGCCGTCGGGGCCGGCGGTGACCTGGGCGATCTGCGTGCCGTCCCGGCGGATCGACAGCCGCACGTAACGGCCGGTGTCCGGGTCGTCGGCGTGGCCGGAGACGTGGACGGTGCCCGGTATCGGACCGATGGGCCACATCACCGTCCCGGTCGGCCGCCGGTTGTTCAGCCTCGGGTTCACGCCGGCGAAGCGCAGGGGCTCGATGTGGAGCCGCCGGCCGCGGATGTCGCCGACGTGGCCCCGCTCGTACGTGTGGAACGCGATCCACGGCCGGTCGTCGGGGCCGGTGAACGTGCTGGCGCCGCCCGGACCGAGCGAGTTGCCGCGGCTGTAGAGCCACGGCCGCTGCGTGGTCAGCCGGGCGCAACCTCCCAGCGGACTGCTGCAGGCGGCGTAGCCGGTCCCGTAGTTGCTGGGGATCTGCCACTCGCCGCCCGCGTAGGTGAGCAGGTAACGGCGGTGCACGCCGGGGGCGTCGTTGTAGACCATGTTCGGGTTCTCGAGGACGGTGAAGTGCAGGCGGGTGCTGTACTCCCACGTGTTGGCCTGCGCGTTGATCGGCACCAGGCCGTGGCCCGGGCCCACGCGGTTCAGGCCGTTGGCCGACAGGCGGACGCCCCACAGCTGGTAGAGGTTGTTGAGCGCCTTGAAGTAGAGGAAGAGGTTCCCGTTCGGGGCCCGGAACACCTGGGGGTCGATGGCGCCGCGGTCCTGGGCCGGAGTGCCCGAGAACGACGCCGGCGTGGCGCTCGACGAGTTGACCTGGCAGAAGAAGGGTGTGCTCCGGGGCCGGAACGGGCCCAGCGGGTCGTCCGACGTGGCGATGCCGATGCACCAACCCGGGCGGCTGGACGACACGTTCTTGTGCCGGCCGGCGAAGTACATGACGTACTGACCGCCGGCCCGTACCACGGACGGCGCCCAGAACTCGCCCCCGTTGGGGAGGTCCCGCGCCCAGGCTGGATTCGTGGTCATCGCTTCCTGCGGAGCGACATCCGGCGCGTTCCAGTCCCAGAGGTTGGGTGACGACATCACCATGATCCGTCGGGTGGAGCCTCCGGTCTGGCTGGTGCTGTACGCGTAGTAGCGGTTGCCCACCCGCACGATCGACGGGTCGGGGAAGTTGCGGAACTGGTCGCCGTGGATGAACGAGCCGTAGACGGGTGGGCGCAGCCGCGCCTCCTGCGGGGTGGCGGCCGAGGCTGGGCTCGGGGCGATGGCCAGGACGGCCAGCAGTGCCGTCAGCGCGACGAGGAGGGGGCGGCGCATGTCGTCAGGGTCCTATCGGTCGACGGGTCGGGCGACCGTAGTGGCGACGTCAGCAGGCCAGTGAACTCAGTACCACCACTGGCCGCGGCGGTGCTCCCGGCGCACCTCGTCGACCGTGAAGACCGTCGGCAGCAGCTGCTCGTCGGAGGTCCGGCGGATGCGGTAGCCGGCGTCCACCACCTCCGCCACCGTGAAGCCTCGGTTCCAGCGACCGTCGAACCGGTTGCGCACCTCCACGTGGGATCCCTCGGCCAATGTCCGTTCGGATGCTTCGACCATGGTCACAACCGTCATTGTCCGCGGAGCCCTTCTGACGTCAAGCGCAGGACCCCCGTATCGGCCAGGGTTTACAAGGTCTTCACTCTCTTGTGCTCGCACGCCGTCCGTCCCGACTCCCGACGGCCACGTCCATGACGGAGGTCGTGCGGCTGATCCTCAGCGTTTGAGCGCGGCCGTGGCCAGCGCGGCGACGGCCAGCACCGTCGCGCCCTGCTCGATCACGCGGGGCCGCCCCTCGCACCACCCGCCCAAGGCACCGACCGAGAACCCGGACCCGATCGAGGCCACCGAGCCGATCGAGCCGATGGACAGCACCGAGCCGAGGGAGCCGATCGACAGGACCGAGCCTGCGCCACCGATCGACAGGATCGAGCCAGCGGAACCGATCGAGGCGATCGACCCGGCGCTGCCGATCGAAGCGATGGATCCGGCCGACCCGATCGAGAAGAGCGACCCCGGCGAGCAGTCTTCCATCGGGTCGTCGTGCTGGTTCACGAGCCGACGGTAGCCCCGGGCCGGGAAGCCGTCCGGGGTAACGTCGCTCGACAGATGACCGTCACCGCTCCGCAGCTGCGCACCGCGCTGAAGCGCCAGTCGCCGTCGCTGTCGGTCGAGCGGGAGCTGTGGGCGGCGGGCCACCGGGTCGTGGTCGGCATCGACGAGGTGGGCCGAGGCTCCTGGGCCGGGCCGATCAGCGTGGGGGCCGCCGTCCTGCCCCAGGACCGGCGGGTCTACAAGGTGCGCGACTCCAAGATGCTCACCGAATCCGAGCGGGAGATCCTCTTCGACCGCATCGCCGACTGGTGCAACACCTGGGCCGTCGGCCACGCCACCCAGGTGGAGTGCGACACCCTCGGCATGTCGGCGGCCCAGAAGCTGGCGGCGTCCCGGGCCATCGACGGCCTCGGGGTGCAGCCCGACCAGATCCTGATCGACGGCAACTGGGACTTCGTCGGCGGCGGGCGCAGGACCCGCAAGCTGATCAGGGGCGACGCCACCTGCCTGTCGATCGCCGCCGCGTCGATCCTGGCCAAGGTCACCCGCGACCGGATGATGCGGGAGGAGGCCGAGAACTTCCCCGGCTACGACTTCGAGTTCAACAAGGGCTACCCGTGCCCCCGGCACAAGGCGGCCCTGCAATGGCTCGGCCCCAGCGCCATCCACCGCCGGACCTGGGTCTTCATGGACCACCTGAGCTGGACGGGCATCCCCCGCCAGCGCCCCGCCTCACTCCAAGGCCAACTCGACTTCGATCTCCGCTAGCACGTACTGGCGCCTGATTCGGCCGCTATGGCGACCAGATCGGGCGCCAGACGGTGGTCCTCGTACTGGCGCCTGATTCGGCGCTATGGCGACCAGATCGGGCGCCGAACGACTCGGTCAGTTCTGGGCGAGCTCCTTGAAGGGGCTGGTGGTGTCGATGCCGGGCTCCTTGGGCATGCCCAGCACCCGCTCGCTGACGATGTTGCGCAGGACCTCGTCGGTGCCGCCCGCCACCCGCATGCCGGGCGTGCCGAGGACGAACTTGCTCCAGGCGTAGGTGCCCCATTCGCCGGTGTCGGCGATCATCCGGGGGCCGAGCACGTTCGCCACGAACTCGCCGGTGAGCTGCATGTTGCGGGTCAGGGCCATCTTGGCGATGGAGAACTCGGGCCCGGGGGCCTGGCCCGCCTTCACCTTGTCCATGGCCCGCTGGTTGTTCCACTTGGCGACCTGGAGGTTCCCGTAGAGGCGGGCCAGCTCGCCCCGGGTCAGCGGGTCGTCCTCGAGGCCGAAGTGGCGCACCAGCTCGATGAGCCGCGAGGCGTTGCCCAGGCCCATGCCCGAGCCGCTCCCGGCGCCGATCGAGGCCCGCTCGTTCATGAGCGTGGTGAGGGCGACGGCCCAGCCCTGGCCCACGTCGCCCAGCCGGTGGTCGTCGGGGATGCGGACGTCGGTGAAGAAGACCTCGTTGAACGATGCCCCGCCGGTCATCTGCCGCAGCGGGCGGATCTCCACGCCGGGCGCCTTCAGGTCGACCACGAAGCCGGTGAGGCCGCGGTGCTTGGGCTGGTCGGGGTCGGTGCGGCAGATGATCTCGCCGATGTCGCTGTAGTGGGCGCCGGAGGTCCAGACCTTCTGGCCGTTGACGATCCACTCGTCGCCGTCCTTCACGGCCTTGGTCTGCAGGCCGGCCAGGTCCGAGCCGGCCCCCGGCTCGCTGAACAGCTGCGAGGCGACGATGTCCCCGCGGTAGAGGCCGGGCAGGTACCTCGCCTTCACCTCGTCGGTGGCGTGGGCCAGGATCGTCGGGGCGACCATGCCGAGGCCGATGCCGAACGGGCTCTGGCTGGGGATCCGGTACTGGCTCTCGAGCGAGGCGTAGGCGCGGTCGTAGGTGACGGGCAGCTCGCGGCCGCCGAACTCCTTCGGCCCCTGGATCCAGCCGAAGCCGGCGTCGTAGCGCTTCGCCTTCCACGCCTTGGCGTCGGCCAGCTCGGCCAGCTCCTGCTCGCGGGTCTTCTCCTCCAGGACGGCGACGTCGTCGTCGCCCTGGCCCCAGACGAACTTCTGCTCGCCGGAGACCGCCGGCTTGGGCTCGGCGTTGGCGTCGAGGAAGGCGGTGACGTCGTCGCGGAACTCCTCGAGGGTGAGGTCGGCCATGTCTGCTCCCGGGTGAAAACTTGACTGGTCGGTCAAGTTACCCGCCCCGGTAGGTTGCGGCCATGCCGGGACGCCGCCTGCTGGTCGCCTTCGGGGTCTGGACCCTGTTCGTGTGGGCCACCAGGGTCGGCACCGCGTTCGAGCAGGACGACCTGAGCGGCGTGGCCCGGGCGGGCCGCGTCGGCCTGGCTCTGTCCTTCACCGTGGTGGGCGTCGTCCTCCTCGCCGTCGCCTGGCGGGCCCGGGGTCGCGTGCTCACGGCAGGCGAGCAGATGGCCATCCGGGCTTCGGCCGTGTGGACCGTCGGCGTCTGGGTCGTGCGGGGCGTGCAGATCGCCCTCGCCGACCACGAGGCCGCGTTCATCGTGGTCCACCTCGTGCTCGCCGTGGTCTCGATCGCATTGGCGGTGGCCACAGTGCGCGCCACTACGCTCCCTGACCGTCATGGGACAGCCGGTCACCGTCGTGCAGAAGTCGACGTCACGTCCTGACGTCGTCCGCTTCGAGATCAACCGTTCGATCACGGGCATGGACCCGCACCGGTACCGCGCCGGCGACGAGATCACCGGTGACGCGCCGCCCGACGAGGTGGCCCGCCGCCTGCTGGGCCACGCCGGTGTCGAGGGCGTCCACATCTACTCCAACGTGATCACGGTCGACCTGGGTGGCGGCGTGCCGCCCCAGGGCCTCAAAGAGGAGATCGAGAGCCTCTTCACGTACTACCGAGAGGGCGTCGAAGTGGCCCTCCCGGAGGGTGCAGCCGCCGACTAGCGGGAACCGGCGGGCTGGGCCGCGTCGTCCGAAGGGACGTGCGCCGCCCGCTGCTCGTGTTGGCCGTCCTCGTGCTGGTGGGCGGCGCCTGTTCCGATGACGGCGACGAAGCGCGTCTGACCGAGACGACGGTCACGACCACCGTCACGACGACCTCATCGCCGGGGGTCGAGCTGGTCGACTCCTACGCCTGTGGCCACGGTGTGGCCATCGGCTCGGCCGACCAGACCGTCGGCCTGTTCGCCTACGCCGACGGCGAGCTGTCCGAGCCATTGCCCACCGACCTCTCGTCCCGGCCGTGGGTGGCCGAGCTCCGCCGGGGCCAGGACCTGTTCGCCAACTGGTGCACCGACCTCGTCAGCGATCCTCAGGCCGAGATCGACGAGCGCTTGGCCGTGGTGAGTGGGACGATCGAGGTCGGCGCCGACCTCGACGCAGACTTCTGCTCCGAGCGGGTCACCGCCGAGCTCCACGACGTCGTCGTCGAAGGCCGGATCGAGCTGGGCGACCTGACGATCGACGCCAGCGGCTGGGGCTGCTTCCCGGGCTAGCCCGTGGTCGCCGCGGTGGTGGCGGCGACGGTGGTGGCGACGACGACGGCCTCGATGGCCGCCTTGACCGCGTCGGCGGCCGGGACGAGGTCGGCGGCGTCGTCGATGCGACGCCGGGCGTGCTTGCGATCCTCCCGGTCCGGGGCGACGACCTCGAGCAGGTGGCACGGGCCGGACAGGGCCAGGAGGACGGCGGTGCGGGTCTCGAGCGGGCCGTCATCGGCGGCTGCTGACCGCACGTCGGCCAGAAGGGCGGCCTGGCTGGCGGGGTCGGCGACCGGGTGCCGAGTCGTGCGCAGGGCGGCGGGCTTGTCCCGGCCCAGCACGCCGGTCTCGACCATGTGGTCGACCACCTCGGGCCACCCCGAGTGCTTGATCGACGACAGCCGGCTCTTCAGCTTCTTGCCCCCGTGGGGGATCACGTTCTCGTAGGTCCGGGCCAGCACGGGGTGATCGGGCCGGGTGCCCGTGAGGCGGATGCGACCGTCGGCCAGATCGACATGACCGTCGATGGCCAACTCGGACACCAGCGCGCCGGTCACGCCTACGGCGACCACCGGCTGGTGCGAGGCGCCGCGGGCCAGGGTCCCGTCGGGGTCCAGCGCCAGGCGGACGAGGTCTTCGGCGATGAGCACGCCACGTTCCTACCCGTCGTCCACGATGATGGGACGATGCAGTGGCCGGAGGGGTTCTGGTGGGGGACGGGCGCATCGGCGACCCAGTGCGAGGGGGCCTCGCCGGCATCCGAGTGGGCCCGGTGGGAGGAGGCGGGTCGGGTGCCGGCGTCCGGCGACGGAACTGGGTTCGACCGGCGCTACGCGGAGGACTTCGCCCTGTACGCCTCGCTCGGGCTGACCCACCACCGGCTGGGAATCGACTGGGCGCGCATCGAGCCCGAGCCCGGCGGGCGCGACCCCGCCGCCGTCCAGCACTACCGCGACGTGCTGCAGGCGGCCCGGGACGCCGGCATCCACCCGTGGGTCTGCCTGCTGCACTTCGTCGTGCCCCAGTGGTTCGCCGACGCCGGCGACTTCACCGTCGCCGAGAACCGGACCGGGCCGTGGGCCGACCACGTGGCCTTCGTCGCCGACGCCTTCGGTGACCTGGTCGACGGCTGGCAGACGGTCAACGAGATGAACATCTACCCGCTCCTCAAGTTCGGGGGGCTCGGGTTCCCGCCGGGGCACGACGACCGGGCGGAGGCCGCTGCGGTGCGGGAGCAGATCCACCTGGCCACCGCCGAGGCGGCGGTGCGCCTGCAGGGCACGGGCGCTCCGGTGGCCTCGATCTTCTCGCTGTTCCCGACGGTGGCCCACGACGACACGGCCGAGACGGCCGCTCGGGTCGAGCGCGAGGCCGCCGTGCTGTGGGAGCCGGGGCTCGGTCTCTTTCGGGACGGCGTGCTGCGGGTCCCGGGGCGACCCGATGTCGAGCGACCGGACCTGGCCGGGTCCTTCGACCTCATCGGGTTCTCGTACTACGGCGCCTTCGGCGTGGCGAATGGTCAGCTGACCGTCCACCCGCCTGACGCCCAGGTCTCCCCGCTGGGCTACGGCATCTGGGCCGACGGGCTGGGGCTGGTGCTCGACCGGCTCCACGCCGAGGTCCCGGGCACGCCCTTGCTGGTCGCCGAGTTCGGCATCGGCACCGACGACGACGCCGCCCGGGCCGGCTATCTGCGCGACGGGCTGCGGATCACCCACGAGGCCATCGAGCGGGGCATCGACGTCCGCGGCCTCTTCCACTGGACCGGGGTCGACAACTACGAGTGGGTGTTCGGCTACGACGTCCGCTTCGGCATCATCGACCGCGACCGCAACGTCCGCCCCAGCGCGCAGGTGCTCGTTAAGCAGGCCCTCAGCTCGTAGCCCAGACGAGGACTTCGGTGTCGTCGCTGGTGGCGGTGAGCTCCTGCTCGGGCTCGTCGGTCAGGCGCACGGCGTCGCCCTCGGACAGGTCGACGGCCATGCGGGCCGAGCCCCGGGCCACGAACACGTGGACGTGGAGGGCGGCGGGGATGGTGACGGTCTCGCCCTCGTCGAGGCGGGCGGCCCACAACACGGCGCCCTCCTGATGGAGGTGGACGGCGCCCTCGTGGCCCTGGCCCGAGGCGACGGCGACCAACCCACCGGCGTCGAGTCGGTCGCTGATGTCGACCTGCTCGTAGCCCGGCTCGATGCCGGTCCGGTCCGGCCGCACCCACATCTGCACGAAGTGGACGGGCTCGTCCCTGCTGGCGTTCATCTCCGAGTGGCGGATGCCGCTGCCGGCGGACATGCGCTGGGCGACGCCGGGCGTGATGATCCCGGCGTTGCCCGCCGAGTCCTGGTGGGCCAGCGACCCCTCCAGCACCCAGGTCACGATCTCCATGTCCTGGTGGGCGTGGGTGCCGAAGCCCTGCCCGGGGGCGACCCGGTCGTCGTTGCTGACCAGCAGCAGCCCGTGGCCCACGTTGGCCGGGTCGTAGTGGGAGCTGAAGCTGAAGCTGTGCCACGAGTTCAGCCAGTCGATGTCGGTGTGGAAGCGGTCGCTTCGGCCGTCGGACGTCGATCACAGGACCACCACCGTCACATGACGGGCGAGCCGTACATCTCGCCCAGGGGATCGGAGATGAGCTCGAGGCGGGCGCCGTCGGGGTCCCGGAAGTAGATCGAGCTGCCGTCGATGTGGGCGTACTCGATGCCCTGCTCGTCCAGGCGGGCCTTGATCGTCGCCCACCGGTCGGGCGGCACCGAGATGGCCAGGTGGTGCAGGCCGCCGAGGACCTCGGCGTAGTCACCCAGGTCGAGGCCGGGGAAGTCGAAGAAGGCGATGGCGTTGCCGTTGCCGATGTCGAAGAAGAAGTGCGTCGAGCCCGGGTAGTCCCGGTTCTCGAACAGCTCGGTCAAGGGGAACTCGAGGACGTCCTGGTAGAAGCGGATGGTCGTCTCGACGTCCGAGGACACCAGGGCCACGTGGTGCACGCCCCGGGCGGCGGACGCCGGGCGGACGTCCCGCTCCTGCACGTACTGGTCCCGCAGCTCCTGGCGGCGGGCGGCGAGGCGGTCCAGGTCGAGCTCCATGCCCCCACTGAACACCACTCGCTGGGGGTTGTTCCACCAGTGGGACCGAGTCGTGCGATCCTTTCGCCGGGCGTCGACGGTCGACGTCGGGGAAGGGCGGAGACATGCGCGGGTCGACGATGCGCCGCATCGGTGTGGGGCTCGTGGCCCTCCTGGTGCTGGCCGGGTGCGGGGGCGGCGACGACGGGGGGTCCGAGGACACCGGATCGTCGACGGACGACACGGAGGCTCCCGAGGAGACGCTCACGTCCGCCGGCGAGGAGCTCGACGAGCTCTTCCAGGACGACCTCGAGGACGACGAGAACGGATGGGGCGAGGGCGAGGACGAGATCTCGGCGACCGAGTTCACCGACGACGGGTACGAGGTCGCCTACGAGGCCGACGAGGGGGCCTACTGGGCCTACGCCGATGGCGGTCCCGTGGACGTCGAGGACTCTTCGACGACCGTCGAGGTCGCGGAGGGCGCGGGCGAGGCCGACCGCTGGTTCGGCACGACCTGCCGCCTGTCCCGCACGGGTCCGGTGGCGTACTACACGCTCCTGGTGAACGGGGCCACGGGCGGCTGGGCGATCGCCCGATGGACTTCGGACGACGAGGAGCCCGAGATCCTCGAGGACGGCGAGGACGACGCCGTCGAGGGTGCCGGCGAGGACGACTCGGTCGAGGTGACGGGCACCTGCCTGGGCGAGGGTGACGGCGAGGAGGTGGAGCTGGCGGTGGCCGTGGACGGCACCGAGGTCGGCTCGGCCACCGACGAGGACGGCCTCGGCGCTGGGTTCAGCGGCGTCGCGGTCGCCCCGCTCGACGGCGACGACGGCGGCGAGCCCGTGACGTTCACCGACATCGAGATCCGGGGCGACGAGGGTGACGGCGACCTCGAGCTGGAGGACGACTTCTCGGACGAGGACAGCGGCCTGGTGCCCTTCGAGGAGGCGGGCAACACCGTGGGGTACGACGACGGCGTCTTCGCCTTCGACCTGACCGGGGCGGCCTTCGTGCCGGTGCCCATCCGGACCCCGCTCCCGGAGGAGGGCACGGCGTCGGCGCAGATCGAGGGCGACCTCAGCAACGGCTTCGCCGGCTTCTGCCTGGCCGGGGAGGAGGGCGAGTACGAGTTCGCCATCTCCGTCGACGGCTACGCGTCGCTCGGCTTCTACCCGGCGGGCAGTGACGAGTTCGTCCTGCTCGACGAGGCAACCGAGGCCTACGAGTCCACCGGCAGCCACCGGGTGACCGCCGGCTGGAGCACCAACGGCGAGACGACCAACCTCGACATCCGGGTGGACGACGAGGTGGTGACGTCGGTCGGCAACGACGACAGCCTGGCGTCGTTCACCCAGCTGTCGCTGTGCGGCACCGTGGCCAGCGAGGACGAGACCGCCGCGATGTCGTACACCTACGACGACCTGGTGGTCGCCGGGGAGGTGTGACCGTTCGACCACGACTTGCCGTTGCCGAACAGGTGTTCGATACTAGGACCCTGTGGCTGGGGAGCTCGGGGTACTGCGGGAGAAGGTCCGGCCGGTCACGCTGACCGGCGACCAGCGCCTGCCCGCGCTGCCGGCGCTGGCCGACGTGCTGCCCGGTGGCGGGGTGCGGCGGGGGTCGGTGGTGGGCCTGGAGGGGCCGGGCACGACCTCGCTGCTCTGGGCCCTCCTGGCCCCGGCCACCGAGGCCGGGTCGTGGGCGGTGCTGGTGGGGCTGCCGTCGGCGGGGCTGCTGGCGGCCGCCGGGGCGGGGGTGGCCCTCGAGCGCCTGGCCGTGGTCGCCCCGCCGGGGCGGACGGCGTGGGCGACGGTGCTGGGGGCCCTGCTCGACGGCTTCGACCTGGTCGTGGCCGCCCCCCACCGGGTCCGGCCCGCCGACGCCCGCCGGCTCTCGGCCCGGGCCCGCGAGCGGGGGACCGTCGTGGTGCTGGCCGGGGACGGGGCGGTGTCGGCCTGGCCCGAGGGCGCCGACCTGCGCCTGGCCCTGACCGACCCGGACTGGCAGGGGCTGGGCCGCGGCCACGGCCACCTGCAGCGCCGCCGGGTCCACCTGGAGGTGAGCGGCCGCCGGGAGGCGGCCCGCCCCCGGTCCGCCGAGCTCTGGCTCCCCGCCGCCGTCGACCCCGTCGCCCCGGTCGACCCCCAGCTCACCGTTCTGGCGCCCGATTCGGGCGCTCTGACGCCTCAATCGGGCGCCAGAACGGGTTCTTCGACGGTGGGCGAGCTGGTGCGGGCCGCCTCGTGACCACCAACCGGTCGACCGGGGTGCCGCCGGACCCTTCGGTTCTGGCGCCCGATTTGGGCGCTATGAGCGCCCAAATCAGGCGCCAGAACGGGTTCAACGGCCGTGCGGACGATGGTGGTGTGGTGCCAGGACTGGCCGCTGGTGGCCGCCGGGGTGGACCTGGGCGTCCCCGCCGTCGTCCTCCACGCCAACCGGGTGGTGGCCAGCACGCCGGCGGCCCGGGCCGAGGGGATCCGGCGGGGGCTACGGCGACGGGAGGCGCAGAGCCGCTGCCCCCACGTCGAGCTGCTGGCCCACGACCCGGTCCGGGACGCCCGGGCCTTCGAGGCCGTGGCCGGTGCCGTCGAGGCCGTCACCCCCCGGGTCGAGCTGACCCGCCCGGGCGTCTGCTCCTTCCCGACCCGGGGCCCGTCCCGCTACTTCGGGGGTGACGAGGCCCTGGCCGAGCGGGTGGCGGGCCTGGTGGCCGACGCCGTCGCCGGGCCCACCCGGGTGGGGGTGGCCGACGGGCCCTTCGCCGCCGTCCTCGCCGCCCAGGACGGCGTCGTGGTCCCCCCGGGAGCCTCGCCCGCCTTCCTGGCCCCCTTCCCGATCGGGGTGCTGGAGGACGAGGAGCTGACCAGCGTCCTCGTCCGCCTGGGCATCGCCACCCTGGCCGACCTGGCGGCGCTGCCCCGGCCCGACCTGGTGGCCCGCTTCGGGTGGCCGGGGGAGCGGGCCCACCGCCTCGCCTGCGGGGACGACGCCCGCCTGCCGGACACCCGGCCGCCTCCGCCGGACCTGGTCGCCGCCGTGGAGCTGGACCCGCCCGCCGAGCGGGTCGACGCCGCCGCCTTCGCGGCCAAGCGCCTGGCCGACGACCTCCACGAGCGTCTGGCGGGACGGGGCCTGTCCTGCGCCCAGGTCCTGGTCACGGCCGAGACCGAGCACGGCGAGCGCCACGAGCGCTGCTGGCGCCACGAGGGGGCGCTCACCGCCCCGGCCATGGCCGAGCGAGTGCGTTGGCAGCTCGAGGGGTGGCTCAACAGCAGCGCCGCGTCACGCCCGACCAGCGGCATCGCCCACCTGACGCTTGCCCCCGTCGAGGTGGGGGCGGCGAAGGGTCGTCAGCTGGGGTTCTGGGGCGGCGAGACGGCGGCCGCCGAGCGGGCGGCGCGCGCCCTGGCCCGGGTCGACGGGCTGCTGGGCCCCGGGTCGGCCACCGTGCCCGAGCGGCGCGGGGGCCGGGGGCCGGGCGAGGCGGTCGTGCTCGTGCCCGCCGACGCCGTCGACCTCACCGAGCGCACCCTGGCGGGGGAGCAGGTGGCCGCCCCCTGGCCCGGTCACCTGCCCACGCCGGCCCCGGCCCGGGTCCTGGCCGAACCGGTGCGGGCCGAAGTGGTCGACCGCCACGACCGCGCCGTCGGGGTCAGCGGCCGGGGCCTGGCCACTGCCGCCCCGGCCCGGGTGCGGGTGGGCGACGGGGTGGACCGGGCGGTGGCCGGGTGGGCCGGGCCGTGGCCGGTGGACGAGCGGTGGTGGGACGCCGGCACCCACCGCCGGCGGGCTCGCTTCCAGGTCCTGACCGACGAGGGCGTGGCCCTCCTGCTCAGCGTGGAGGACGGTCGCTGGTGGCTGGAGGCGACCTACGACTGACGGTTCTGTGACCAGCGCTTCGCGCTGTGGAGGGCGTGGCTGGTCACAGAACGGTGCGGGTCAGGCCTCCTCGCCGGCCTCCTCGGCCTTCTGCCATTCGAGGAAGTCGTGCCAGGTCAGCGTCCCGTACCGGTGGTCCGGGCAGGTCTGGATGCCCTTGCCGAAGTCCCGGAACGCCTTGCCCGTGGCCGGGAGGGTGAACAGCCGCGGCTTGGTCCCCAGCACCTCCTGGTACTGGCTGGTCAGGTCGTCGATGTCGAGGATCTCGGGACCGCCGATGTCGTCGACCCGGCCGGCCGGCTCGCCCTCGACCAGCTCGACGAAGCGATCGGCGACCTCGCCGGAGTCGATGGGCTGGAACGTGGAGCCGAAGGGCAGACCGGTGACCGGCAGGCTCAGCAGCCGGTGGAGCAGGGAGTGGAACTGGGTGGCCCGCTGGATCGTCAGCGGCACCGGGCCCGCCTCGAAGGCCTGCTCGGCGGCCCACTTCGCCTGGTAGTAGCCGTAGTGGTGCTGGTCGACGCCGACGATCGACACGTAGACCAGGTGTGGGCGGGCGTCACCGATGGCGTCGAGCAGGTGCTTCGCCCCGCCGACCTCCACCTTCTTCTTGCCGCGGATGTTGCTGGCGGCGTGGACGATGACGTCGGCGCCGGCGACCGCCTCGGCCAGGCCGCGGCCGCTCTTCATGTCGACCCCGTGCACGGTGACGCCCTCGGGGGCGGTCGACGCGGCGTCCCGAGACGTGATCGACACCGTGTGGCCCTTGGCCAGCAGTCGGTCGACGATCCGTCGACCGAGCCCGCCCGTCCCTCCGGTCACCACCACGTCACTCATGGCCTTCAACCTACGGGCCAGACTCTCCGCCGTGGACGATCTGACCCGGGCCGACCTCGCCGGTCGGACCGAGCGCTGGTTCGTGAGGCGGGGCCTGCCCCACTTCATCGACGAGTACAGCGCCACCACCGACGTGTGGACCCGGGCGGCACCGTTCCTGATCCTCGTCTTCTTCGCCGAGCTGGCCTTCAGCCTCGACGAGGAGCGGGAGGGGTTCGAGGAGCTGTTGCCGGTCCTGGGCGGCGTGGCCATCTTCCTGGTGGCCATCACCGCGGTGAACCTGTTCCGGGGCCGCAGCCCGCTGCAGCGGCCCGACAAGGTGGGCACCCCCGAGCTGGCCGTGTTCGTCCTGGTCCCGCCCCTGCTGCCGGCGATCTTCAGCCACGACCACGCCACCGACCCGTTGGGGGCGGTGGCCCTGAACCTGACCATCCTGCTGGTGGTCTACGTGGTCACCAGCTACGCGCTGCTGCCGATGACCCGGTGGGCGCTGGGCCAGATGTTCCGCCAGCTGGCCGACGTGGCCGACCTCATGGTCCGCTCGCTGCCCCTGCTGCTGCTCTTCGCCACCTTCCTGTTCCTGAACACGGAGATCTGGCAGGTGGCCGCCGAGCTCGAGGCGCCGTTCCTCCTGATCGTGGTGGGGATGTTCCTGGCCGCGGGCACGACCTTCCTGATCATCCGCCAGCGTCAGGAGGTCGAGGGGGTGTCGCGGTTCTCGTCGTGGGCCGAGGTGCGGGCGAGTTGCGGGCGCGCGCCGGTGGCCGAGGTCCCGGTGGAGTCGCTGCCCGAGCCCCCCGACCCGCCGCCGCTGGGCAAGCGGGCCCGGCTGAACGTCACGCTCGTGCTCGTCTTCACCCAGGGTGTGCAGATCGTGATCGTCGGCCTCGTGATCGGCCTCTTCTACATCGCGTTCGGCCTGGTGGCGGTCCGGGAGACGACGATGCTCTCGTGGGTCGGTGGCGAGCTCGACGAGATCGCCGAGGTCACGCTCTTCGGCCAGCCCGTCCTGCTGACCTGGAACCTCGTCCGCGTCGCGGGCCTGGTGGCGGCGTTCTCCGCTCTCCAGTTCACGTTCTCGGCCCTGACCGACGAGCAGTACCGCAAGGAGTTCTTCGAGGGGATCCTGGGCGAGATGCGTGAAGCCCTCGCCGCCCGAGCCCTGTACCGCGAGGCCTTGGTGGGTCAGCGCTCCCCGGAGCGGAACCACGACGTGTAGCGGTAGAGCTCCTCGTAGCCCATCCGGGCGTAGATCGGCTCGCCCATGGTCGACGCCTCCAGGCTCTGGGCCCCCGCGCCGTGGTCGAAGGCCCAGTTGGTGACCCACCGGCAGAGGGCCTCGCCCAGGCCCCGTCCCCGGGTCGCCTCGAGCGTCCCGACCCAGAACACGCCGGCGATGCCGTGGCTCAGCGCCGCCTGCGCGGCGGCGATCGGTTCGTCGCCGTCGTAGGCCACGACCGTGGCGATGTGCGGCTCGAGCACCCGGTCGAAGCGCTGGACGCTGTCGAGCAGCGCCTCCACCGGCATGCCCAGCGTCTGGTAGGCGGCAGCGTTGACCGCCACGAAGTCGGCGATGCCGGCCTCGTCGGTCGCCTGGCGCAGCTCGACGCCCGCCGGCGGCTCGACGTCGGCCAGCCGCCGTCGGCACACCATCTCCGGCGTCGTCCCGAACTGCATCAGCCCCTCGCCCTCGGCGTGGGCGGCCAGGTCCTCGTCCCAGGGGGCGGTGACGAGGGTGTATCCGCGGCCGAGGGCGCCGAAGAACTCGTCGGCGAGGTGCAGGACCGCGGCCGGGGTGACGCCCGGCTCCGTCCGACAGGCGGCGTTGAAGACGAACGGGAAGTCCGTACCGGGGGCGTAGAGCAGGACGCCATCGGCTTCGTGCACGATGCCCTGGTCCGACCAGAGCGTGATCTCCCGCCCGAACGCCAGGTAGTTCAGGTGGGCCAGTCGGGTCAGTGTCGCGTCGTCCACGTCCCGATCATGTCCGGCTGGCGTAACGAACAGGTGTTCGATACGGTCGGGACATGGGGTGGAGGAACCCGCCGGTCACCTGGTCCGAGCTCGAAGGACGGCTCTCCGACCAGTGGGCCACGCCCCTGGACCAGTCCCACTGGCCCGGGGCCGACGGGGGTGACAGCCCGGCCTGGTGCCGCAAGCGGGACACGTACGAGGCCCTCGCCCTCGAGCGGCGGCGGGCGGCGACGCCCTACGCCGAGCTGCACTGCCACTCCAACTTCAGCTTCCTCGACGGGGCCTCCCATCCCGAGGAGCTGGCCGAGGAGGCGGTCCGCCTCGGGCTCGAGGCGCTGGCCCTCACCGACCACGACGGCTTCTACGGGGTGGTCCGCTTCGCCGAGGCGGCCAGGCCTACGGGCTGCCCACGGTCTTCGGGGCCGAGCTGACCCTGGGCCTGACCCGCCCCCAGATGGGCGAGCCCGATCCCGAGGGCGACCACCTGGTCGTCCTGGCCCGGGACCCGACGGGCTACGCCCGGCTGGGCGTGGCCGTCAGTCGGGCCCAGATGGCGGGGGAGAAGGGGGCGCCCCGGACGTCCCTGGCCGAGCTGGGGGGCGACGATCGGGCCCGGGACCACTGGCTGGTGCTCACCGGCTGCCGCAAGGGGGCGGTGCCCCGGGCGCTGGTCGAGCGGGGGCCGGCGGCCGCCCAGCGGGAGCTGGCCCGGCTGGTCGACGCCTTCGGGCGGGAGAACGTGGCCGTCGAGCTGTGGGACCACGGCGACCCGCTCGACTGCGCCCGCAACGACGCCCTGGCCGAGGTCGCCGTCCGCCGGGCGTCGACGTGGTGGCCACCAACAACGTCCACTACGCCACCCCGGCCCGACGCCGGCTGGCCACCGCCCTGGCCGCGGTGCGGGCCCGCCGCAGCCTCGACGAGATCGACGGCTGGCTGCCCGCGGCCGCCGGCGCCCACCTGCGCTCGGGCGACGAGCAGGCCCGCCGCTTCGCCCGCTACCCGGGGGTGGTCGACCGGGCGGCCGCGCTGGGCCGCGAGTGCGCCTTCGACCTGCAGCTGGTCGCCCCCGACCTGCCCCCCTTCCCGTGCCCGCCCGGCCACGACGAGATGTCGTACCTGCGGGAGCTGACCGAGCGGGGCGCCGGCCATCCGCTACGGGCCCCGGCGGCGCCGAGCGGGTGCCGCGGCGCCTACGCCCAGATCGACCACGAGCTGGCGATGATCGAGCAGCTCGGCTTCCCCGGCTACTTCCTCGTCGTCTGGGACATCGTCCACTTCTGCAACGTCAGCGGCATCTTCTGCCAGGGGCGGGGCTGCGCCGCCAACTCGGCCGTCTGCTACGCCCTCGGGGTCACCAACGCCGACGCCGTCGGCCTCGGCCTGCTCTTCGAGCGCTTCCTGTCCCCGGAGCGGGACGGCCCGCCGGACATCGACATCGACATCGAGAGCGACCGGCGGGAGGAGGCCATCCAGTACGTCTACGAGCGCCACGGCCGGGAGCACGCCGCCCAGGTGGCCAACGTCATCACCTACCGGGCCCGCTCGGCGGTGCGGGACATGGCCAAGGCCCTGGGCCACGCCCCCGGTCAGCAGGACGCCTGGGCCAAGCAGATCGACCGCTGGAGCCACGTCGGCGACAGCGAGCACCAGCGGGGCCCCGACGGCCACGTCGACCACGACATCCCCGCCGAGGTGCTGGCCCTGGCCGCCGAGGTCGAGGACTTCCCCCGCCACCTCGGCATCCACTCCGGCGGCATGGTCATGTGCGACCGGCCGGTGGTCGAGGTCTGCCCGGTCGAGTGGGGGCGCATGGAGGACCGCAGCGTCCTGCAGTGGGACAAGGACGACTGCGCCGCCGTCGGCCTGGTCAAGTTCGACCTGCTGGGCCTGGGGATGCTGTCGGCCCTGCACTACGCCTCGACCTGATCGCCGAGCACGAGGGCGTCGACCTCGACCTGGCCACGATCCCCCCGAGGACCCCGAGGTCTACGACATGCTGTGCCAGGCCGACTCGGTCGGGGTGTTCCAGGTCGAGAGCCGGGCCCAGATGGCCACCCTGCCCCGGCTGAAGCCCCGCACCTTCTACGACCTGGTGGTCGAGGTCGCCCTCATCCGGCCCGGTCCCATCCAGGGCGGGTCGGTCCACCCCTACATCCGCCGCCGCAACGGCCAGGAGCCGGTCACCTACCTGCACCCGCTGCTCGAGAACGTCGCTGGCGAAGACCCTGGGCGTGCCGCTGTTCCAGGAGCAGCTCATGCAGATGGCCATCGACGTGGCCGGGTTCACCGCGGCCGAGGCCGACGAGCTGCGCCAGGCCATGGGCTCGAAGCGTCGGTCGCGGCGCATGGAGCGGCTGCGGGGGCGGTTCTACGCCGGCATGGCCGAGCGGGGGATCACGCGCCGAGGTGGCCGAGGAGATCTGGGAGAAGCTGGCCGCCTTCGCCAACTTCGGCTTCCCCGAGAGCCACTCGGTGAGCTTCGCCTACCTGGTCTACGCCTCGTCCTGGCTGAAGCGGTACCACCCGGCCGCCTTCTGCGCCGCCCTGCTCAACGCCCAGCCCATGGGCTTCTACTCGCCGCACACGCTGGTCCAGGACGCCCGCCGCCACGGGGTCGAGGTCCGCACCCCCGACGTCAACGCCAGCGCCGCCAACGCCACGCTCGAGCCCCCGAACCCCGTTGGAGGAAATAGCCCACCGAATCGGGGGGCTATTTCCTCCAGCGAATGGGGGGCGCACGGGCCGGTGGTGCGGCTGGGCGTCGGCGTCGGTGCGGGGCATCGGCGACGACCTGGCCGAGGCCATCGCCGACGGGCGGCCGTACACGGGTCCCGAGGACCTGGCCCGGCGCACCGGGGCCAACCTGGCCCAGCTGGAGGCGCTGGCCACGGCCGGGGCCTTCGGCTGCTTCGGCCTCGACCGGCGCGCCGCCCTGTGGGGCGCCGGCGCGGTGGCCCAGGGCGGGGCCGACCGCCTGGCCGGCGTGGTCACCGGGGTCGAGGCGCCCCACCTGCCCGGCCTGGAGCCCCGCGAGGAGGCGCTGGCCGACCTGTGGGCCACCGGCATCAGCCCCGAGGGCCACCCCACCCGCTTCGTGCGGGAGGAGCTGGACCGGCGCGGGGTGGTCACCGCCCTGGCCCTCAAGTCCATGGAGGACGGGGTGCGGGTCGTGGTCGGCGGGGTGGTCACCCACCGCCAGCGCCCGGCCACCGCCTCGGGCATCACGTTCCTGAACCTGGAGGACGAGACCGGCCTGGTCAACGTCGTCGTGTCCAAGGGCTGCTGGGCCCGCTACCGGCGCATCGCCCGGGACCCCGGCGCTCATCGTGCGGGGGAGGCTGGAGCAGGTCGAGGGCGTCACCAACGTGGTGGCCGAACGCCTCGAGCCCCTGCCCGTCGCCACCCCTCAACGCAGCCGGGACTTCAGGTAGGTCAGTCGGCGGCGGCGTCGTCCTCCGGGAAGGCCATGGCGTCGACCAGGGCCTCGCGGGCTCGGGCGACGCGGCTGCGAATCGTGCCCACCGGGCAGCCCAGGGCCTCGGCGGCCTCGGCGTAGCGCAGGCCCAGGACCTGGGTCAGGACGAAGGCCGCCCGCTGGTCCGGGTCCAGCCCGGCGAGCAGGTCGTCGAGGTCGACGGCGCCGGTCGGGTCGGGCGTGGTCGTCGGCGGAGGGAGCGCCCGCCCGAGGATCCGGCGCCGACGGGTGCGACGCCGCACCTCGTCCACACACACGTGGCGGGCGATGCCGAGCAGCCAGAGCCGCACCGGGCTGTCGCCGCGGAAGCGAGGGAGGGCGGCGATGGCCCGGGCGTACACGTCCTGGGTGAGGTCGTCGGCGCTCTGTCGGTCGACCAGGTGGGCGCACAGCCGCCAGACGTCGGCTTGGGTGGCCCGCACCACGTCGGACAGGGCCACACGGTCACCCGTCGCCGCCCGGACGGCGAGCTCGTCGAGGTTGTCGTCGCTCATGGGAACCGAACGGGGGGTTCGTTCGACTGGTAGGGCATGCGTTGCGATCAGAGTCGAGATCTGCTGTCCGCCCGGCTGGACGGCGAGGCCACCCCCGACGAGGTGGCGGTGCTGGAGCGCCATCTTGCCAGCTGCACGGCCTGCACTGACTTCGCCCACTCCCTCGATGGTGTGGACCGCCTGACCCGTGTGGTCCCTGCCGAGCCCGTGCCCGACCTGACCGCGCAGGTGATGGCGGCCGTCACACCGGCCGCCCGGGACCCGCGCCGTGAAGCCGCCCGCTGGAGCTTGGCCATCGTGGCCCTCGCGCAGCTGGCTCTGGCCCTGCCCTCACTGCTGACCGACGGCGACGGCTCCTCGGTCCACACCACCCGAGAGCTGGGGAGCTGGTCGGCCGCCCTCGCCGTCGGCCTCCTGGTCGCCGCGTGGCAACCGGCGCGGGCCCGGGGGATGCTGCCGCTCGGGCTGGTGCTGGCCGGCGTGCTGACGCTCGGGGCCCTGGTCGACGTGCTGTCGGGCGCCACGGCGGGAGGCGGGGAGGCCGTGCACCTCCTGGAGATCGCCGGCATCGCCCTCCTCTGGCTGCTGGCTCGACGTGACGAGGAGGCGGCCGCCACCCGCCCGGTGCTCGCTCGATGAGGCGACTGCTCGCGGCCGCGACCCTGGTCGCGGCGGTGGTGCTGCTCGGCGCGTCGCCGGCGTCGGCCCACGCCGTGCTCGTGGCCTCGACGCCGGCCGACGGCGCGCATCTGGACACGCCGCCCGACACCGTGCGCCTGGAGTTCAACGAGCCGGTCTCGGCCGCTCTCGGCGGGCTGCGGGTGTACGAGTCCGGTGGCGATCGGGTCGACACCGGCGAGACGCGGTCCGGCGGCTCGATCGTGGAGGTCGACCTCCGTGACGGCCTCGGCGACGGGGCCTACGTCGCCACCTACCGGGTGGTCTCCGCCGACGGCCACCCGGTCCAGGGCGGTCTCGTGTTCAGCGTGGGTGACGCCGAGGCCGACCCCGCTCTCATCAGCGAGTTCTTCGACGAGGGCTCCGACCGTGTCTGGGAGATCGCCGCCGCGTTCTTCCGCTTCCTGGCCTACGGCGGTGTGCTGCTGGCGGCGGGGGGCGCGTCGTTCCTGGCCTTCGTCCACGACGGCGGCCCGGAGCGGGACCGCCTGCGCCGGCTGGTCCGCACCGGGGCGGTGGTCGGCGCCGTCGGCATCCTGGCCGCGCTGCCGATCCAGGCCACGCTGGCCACCGGCCAGGGGATCGGGGCAATCTTCGAGTCGGGCGTCCTCGGCGAGGTCCTGAAGGACGGCGTCGGCTGGGCCACGGCCCTGGGCCTGCTCGGCCTCGTGCTGCTGGTCGTGGGGGACCGAAACCGGCTGCCGGTCGGCGCCGGCGTCGTGCTGGCCGCCGGCTCGTTCGCCCTCGCCGGCCACACCCGCGCCACCGACATCGAAGCGCTGGCCGTGGTCTCGGCCGTCGTCCACACGGTGGCCGCCGCGGCCTGGTTCGGCGGGCTGGTGCTCCTCTACCTGACGCTCCGCGGCCGCCGGGACGAGGACGACCACGCCTCCACCGCGGGCATGGTCAGCCGCTTCTCCACGATGGCCACAGGCGCGGTCGTCGCCGTCGGCGTCGCCGGCATCGTCCTGTCGTGGTCGGAGGTCCGCGCCCTGCGGGCGCTGACCTCGACGACCTACGGCTGGACCCTGGTGGCGAAGGTGGGCGTCGTCCTGGTCGTCGGCCTCATCGGCGCCCACAACCGCCTCCGGGTGGTGCCCGCCATCCAGCGGTCGACGTCCGCCCCGCGGGCGTGGTCCCTGCTGCGGCACAGCGTGCGCCTCGAGGCGCTCGGCCTCGTCGTCGCCATCGCACTAACCGCCGTCCTCGTGAACGTCACCCCCGCCCGCAGCGCCGCCGGCGTGGGCGAGATCTTCAGCGAGACCGTGCCCATGGGTGACGCCGGGTCGGTGAACATCGTCGTCGACCCGAACCGGGCGGGCCGCAACTCGGTCCACCTCTACTTCTACGACCAGGACGGTCGCCCGGCCGAGATCGCCGAGGACGTGACCGTCACGTTCACGCTGCCCAGCGAGGACATCGGTCCCATCGTGCGGGAGCCCTTCCGGGCCGGGCCCGCCCACTTCCAGATCGACGGGAACGAGCTCGTCACCAGTGGTCGCTGGACCATCGAGGTGACGTCGCGGGTGTCCCGGTTCGACACCGCCGCCGCCGAGGTCGAGGTGCTCGTCGGTGGCTGACCACACCCAACGAGAGGAACAGCGATGAAGAAGGTCATGTTCGGCTTGGCCGGAGCCGTGCTCCTGGTCCTGGTGTCCGCCGGGCCGGCGTCGGCCCATGTGGTGACGGACATCACCGAGGCGCCGGCGGGCGGTTTCGCCGCGATCCGGTTCCGCATCGGGCACGGCTGTGAGGGCGAGGGTGGTGACACCGACAAGGTGGAGATCCAGATGCCCGAGGGCGTCGAGTCCGCCACGCCTGAGGCCATCCCGGGCTGGGAGGCCACGGTCGACGACTCGGGTCCCGTGGTCGTCACCTTCGAGGGTGGCCCACTCCCGCACGACGAGTTCCTGGACTTCGGCGTCTCGCTGCAGATGCCGGACACCCCGGGCGAGACCGCGCTGTTCCCGACCATCCAGACCTGCGTGAGCGGTGAGGAGATCGCCTGGATCGAGGAGACGCCCGAGGGCGGTGAGGAGCCCGAGAGTCCAGCTCCCGCGGTCGCCATCACCGAGTCCGAGGGCGAGCACTCCCACGGCGGCGGTGAGGAGGCCGAGGGCGACGAGCACGCCGAGGAGGAGGCGGCCGCCGCCGAGTCCCACGAGGACGAAGACGAGGGCGACAGCGACACCCTCGCCATCGTCGCCCTGATCGTCGGCGCCCTCGGCCTGCTGTCGGGCGGGTATGCCGTCCTGAGCACCCGTCGGGCAAGCTGACCGAGTGAGTCGGTGGGCCCTCGTTCGTCGCGCCGTGGCCCTCGCGGTCGTCGGTCTGGTCGTCACGGCCGGGCCGGCGGCCGCTGACGCCGCCAAACCGGGCCGGTACTCGTCCGAGGTCACCTCGGTCGAGCCCGACCCGGGCACGTTCGTGGTCGAGACGACCGGGGGTGACGCCTTCCTCGAGCTCACCGTCGACGAGGGCCACGAGGTCACCGTCCTCGGCTACGAGGGCGAGCCCTACCTGCGGTTCAACGCCGACGGCACGGTCGAGCAGAACACGAACTCACCGGCGACCTACATCAACGCGGAGCGCTACGGCACCAACGAGCTGGCACCCGACGAGCTGCAGGGCGTCGACCCCAACGACCTCGAGCCCGAGTGGGCAGCAGGTGTCCGACGGCGGCAGCTACGCCTGGCACGACCACCGCTCGCACTTCATGGGTGGCGACCTCCCCGGCGGTGAGCAGACGTGGGAGGTGCCGCTGGTCGCCGACGGCGAGGACGTCGTGGTGTCCGGCATCATCCGCGACGAGGGATCGGTCTCGCCCCTCCCGTGGTACGGGCTCGCCCTCGTCGCCCTCGTGGGGATGGCGCTCCTGGGTCCGAAGCTGGCCGACCCCGTGCCGCCGACGATCGTGGCGGTCATCGCCGCTGCGGTGACCGCCGTGGCGTGGATCGGGTACTCCGGCCAGCCCAGCGGTACGGGAGCGTCGTTGGTGCCCGCCGCGGTCGGGGCCATCGCGTTCGTGCTGGCGCTGCTCGCCATGCTGCTGGAGCGCATCCGGGCGGTGGCCCTGCTCGCTGCCGGCGTCTTCCTCGCCACCTGGGGGGTGTTCCGGCTGTCGGTGCTGTCCAACCCGGTGCTGCCGACCACGGTGCCGTTCGCCCTGGAGCGGCTGGTCACGGCCCTGTCCCTGGGCGTCGGCGTCGGCGCCGTCGTCGTCGCCTTCCGCTCGGGAGCGCTGACGCTGGCCCTGCTGCCGCTGGACGAAGAGCAGCCCGAGGCGCCCGAACCGTCCTGACTCCCGTTCTGGTGGCAGCGGTGTGTTGTGGAGAACACACCGCTGCCACCAGAACGAGGGGTCGTGGTCAGCGCGTACGCTCCCGCGCCGATGGTGATGAGCGTCGCCGGCCACGTCCTGGCGTTCTGCGCGGGCGTGCTGGTCGTGGTCTGGGTGGTGCGCTCGGCGGTGTGGACCGTCGTCGTGCCACGGGCCGAGCAGGTGTGGCTGACCCGATTCCTCTTCGTCGCCGTCCGGCGCCCGTTCGAGTGGTGGGCACGGCGGGCCAAGACGGTCACGGCGCGGGAGACGATCCGGGCCCGCTACGGGCCGACGACCCTGCTGCTCATGCCCCTGGCGTGGGTCCTGGGCGTGTGGTTGGGCTTCGTCCCCATCTACTGGGCGCTGGGGGCGGACCCGGTGAGCGAGGAGTTCGTGCTCTCCGGCTCCTCGGTGACCACCCTCGGCTTCTCCCGGCCGAACGAGTTCCCGCCGCTCTTCGCCGCCGTCGTCCAGGCCGTCATCGGCCTCGGCCTCGTGGCCCTGCTCATCAGCTTCCTGCCCACCATGTACGGCCACTTCTCCCGTCGGGAGCACCTGGTGGCCAAGCTCTCGAGCCGGGCGGGCACGCCGCCGACGCCCGCCGACATGTTCATCCGGCACCACCGCCTGCAGCGGATGGACCAGCTGGACGACATCTGGCCCGACTGGGAGGACTGGTTCATCGAGATCGAGGAGAGCCACACCAGCTATCCGGCGCTCGTCTACTTCCGCTCGATCGAGGACCATCGCTCCTGGCTCACCGCCGCCGGCGCGCTGCTGGACTCGGCGTCCCTGCGGGCGTCGACGCTGGATCTCCCGCGCCAGCCGAAGTGCGAGTTGACCATCCGGGCCGGCTACATCGCCCTGCGGGCGATCGCCGACTTCTTCGGCATCGAGCACGAGCGCCAACCGCAGCCCACCGACCCGATCTCGGTCCACCGGGCCGAGTTCGACGGCGTCTACGAACAGTTGCTGGCCGCCGGCGTGCCGCTGAAGCCCGACCGTGAGCAGTGCTGGCGGGACTTCGCCGGCTGGCGGGTCAACTACGACCGCGTGCTGCTGGAGATGTGCGCCCTCGTCCAGCCGCCGCCCGCCCTGTGGTCCTCGGACCGCATGGCCGACCTGCCGCGGCTCCATCTGGTCCGATCGAAGAAGGGGAATCCGTCATGAGCTTCGAGGTGCCCGAGCACGTCCGACCGGTGCGGGAGGCCGTCGAGGCCTTCATGCGCGAGCGGGTGGAGCCCGCCGAGCCGCAGCTCCACGCCGGCGACGAGGCCGCCCGCGACCTGCTGCGGGACCTGCAGCGCCGAGGCCAAGGAGGAGGGGCTGTGGGCCCTCGGCCACCCGACGGAGCTCGGCGGCGGCGGGCTGCCGTTCCTGGACTACGTGTACGTGAACGAGGTGCAGGGCCGCAGCGAGTTCGGCCAGCTCGCCCTGGGCACGTTCACCCTGCAGGACTCGCTGATGCTGCACAAGTACGCCGGCGACGAGTGGCGCGAGCGCTACCTGGCGCCGCTGGTGGCGGCCGAGATCTCGCCGAGCTTCGCCATGACCGAGCCCGAGGTGGCGTCGTCGGACCCCACCCAGCTGCAGACCGCGGCCGTGCTCGACGGCGACGAGTGGGTCATCAACGGCCACAAGTGGTTCACCACCGGGCGCCAACCGGGCGGCGTACACGACGGTCATGTGCCGGACCGAGCCCGATGCCCCGGACCACGCCGCCTTCTCGATGATCGTCGTGCCGACCGACACCCCGGGCTACGACGATCGTGCGGGAGACGCCGGTGCTGGGCATCCGGGGCGGGCACTGCGAGGTCCGCTACACCGACGTCCGGGTGCCGGCGGGCAACCTGCTCGGCCCCCGCGGCCACGGCTTCGTCATCGCCCAGGACCGGCTGGGGCCCGGGCGCATCTTCCACTGCATGCGCTGGCTGGGCCAGGCCCAGCGGGCCTTCGAGCTGCTGTGCGAGCGGCTGAACAGCCGCACGGCCTTCGGCGAGCCGCTCGGCCACAAGCAGCTGATGCAGCAGCACGTGTTCGAGTCCTACGCCGAGATCCAGGCCTGCCGGCTGCTCACGCTGCACGCCGCCGCAGGCCATCGACCGGGGCGAGCAGGCCCGCATCGAGATCGGCACGATCAAGGTGGTCGGCGCCCGGATGCTGCACAACGTCATCGACCGGGCCATCCAGGCCTACGGCGCCATGGGCCTCACCGACGACACGCCGCTCAGCTACATGTACCGGGCCGCCCGCTTCGCCCGCATCTACGACGGGCCCGACGAGGTCCACGTCCACACCGTGGCCCGCCGCATCCTGAAGCAGTCCCGGGACGGGACGCCGGTCACCTTCTAGGCGACGACGGGCACCTCTCGGGCGGCTTCGTCGATCTGGAAGTACTCGGCGCGGTCGAAGCCGCCGAGCTTGGCCACCAGGTTCGAGGGGACCTGCTGGACCCGGCGGTTGAGGTCGCGGACGTTGCCGTTGTAGATGCGGCGGGCGGCCTGGATGCGGTTCTCGGTCGAGGCCAGCTCCCGCTGCAGCTCCAGGTAGTGCTGGTCGGCCTTCAGCTCGGGATAGCCCTCGGCGACGGCGAACAGCTGCTTCAGCCCGTCGACCAGCACGTTCTCGGCGGGGGCCTGGTCCTCGGGGTCACCCGTGGCGGCGACGGCCTGGCTGCGGGCCTGGATGACCCGCTCCAGGGTCTCGCGCTCGTGGGCGGCGTAGCCCTTCACCGTGGCGACCAGGTTGGGGACGAGGTCGTAGCGGCGGCGCAGCTCGGTGTCGACGGTCGACCACGAGTTCCGGACCAGCTCCCGTTGGAGCGCGAACCGGTTGTAGGACGACCAGATCCAGCCCACCAGGACCACCAGCACGCCGATGCCGACGACGACGGGGACGCTCATCGCAGCCGCCCCTCGACGACGTCGGGCAGGTCGGGGTGGAACTCGCGCACCACGTCCGGCACCAGCTGGCGGAAGCGGGTCGAGAGGCCGACCAGCGACAGGCACAGCTTGGCCGGCAGCTGCGGACCGGCGATCAGGACCCAGCGGCCCTTGACCTCGAACTGGAACTCACCCTCGGTGGCCAGCAGCAGCTCCATCATCTGGGGGTCGAGGAACATGCGGGCGAACCGCTCGTCCTCGGAGCTGACCATGAAGCGGCGGTTGAACGCCTCGGACTCGAGGTCGATCGACGGCATCCCGATCTTCTCGAGCAGGCGGGTGGCCATGGTGTCGGGCTGGACGACCAGGTGCGGGAACGAGTGGTCGGTCTCGGTGAGACAGCAGGTCAAGTACCGGTAGCGGGACTCCTGCGTCCCCTCCTCGGTCTGCTTCTCCTCCCAGATGGTCAGGTCGAACACCCGGACCGGCGCCCCGTCGGGGGCCCGGCCGACGAGCATGTTCTCGACCATCGTCCGGTTGCCCAGGCGGAAGATCTGGAACGGCACCCGCGTCGACGAGAACCAGTCGTCCTCGACGTAGGCGAAGCCGTTCGCCGCGGCCAGCCGCTGCAGCTCCCGGTTGCGCCCGGCCTTGCGCTTGAGCGCGATCGTCGACATGGCGCCGAAGGCCACGAAGGCCGCGCACATGAGCCACACCACCACGGCTCTCCATCGGCCGGTCACCGCTCGCCGTTACCTTCCTGGCATGGCCTCGCGCTTCGCCATCGACACCGCGGTCACGTCGCTGGGCGACGGCCGCTACGGCGCCACCGTCGACCCCGCCTGGCGGGTCGAGCGGCCCAACGGCGGTTACGTCGCCGCCCTCGTGCTGCGGGCAGTGACCACCGAGCTGGCCGAGCCGGAGCGCCGGCCCCGCTCGATGACCATCCACTACCTGCGCCCGCCTGAGGACGGCCCGGTCGAGATCGACGTGACCACCGACCGGGCCGGCCGGCGGATGTCCTTCCTGACCGCCCACCTGTCCCAGGAGGGTCGGCTCCTGGCCAACGCCCTGGTGGCGGCGGGCTCGGCCCAGCAGACGTCGTTCTCCCACGACGATGCTGGTCCACCGGAGGTGGCCGATCCCGAGGACTGCCCGCCGAGCCCCGTTCCGCCGTTCCCCGTGCCGCTGCGGGACAACTTCGACACCCGCCGGGCCATCGGCAACACGCCGTTCGACCCCTCCGGCCCCAGCGGCGAGGCCGTCACCGGCGGTTGGATCAAGCTGGTCGACCCGGAGCCGACCGACGCCCACCTCCTGGTCCAGGTCGCCGACGCCTGGCCCCCGGCCGCCTTCGGCGTGACCGCCGAGCGCATCGGCCTGCCGACGGTGGATCTCACCGTCCACCTGCGCCAGCTGCCGCAGGGCGAGGACCCCTGGCTGCTGGTGCGGTTCCGCACCCGGCTCGCCGCCGAGGGCTACCTCGAGGAGGACGGCGAGATCTGGGACCGCTCCGGCCGGCTCCTGGCCCAGTCCCGCCAGCTCGCGGCGATCGTGTGAGCGATGTCGTCCGCCGGCGGGCGGTCGTCAAGGGTCGGGTCCAGGGTGTCTGGTACCGGGACTCGGCCCGACGGGAGGCCGACCGCCTGGGCGTTGCCGGCTCGGCGATCAACCTTGCGGATGGGAGCGTCGAGCTGGAGGCCGAGGGCCCGGCGTCGTCGGTCGACCGGTTCCTGACCTGGGCCGCCGAGGGCCCGCCCCGGGCCCGGGTCGACGCCGTGCTGATCGAAGACCGGGACCCGACCGGTCAGGCGGGCTTCACCGTCCGCTGACGGCGGCCCCAGCCGACCCACAGCGCGGCGACCACCACGAGCCCGGCGCCGAACCCCAGGCTCAGGCCGTCCCAGCCGCCCCCGCCGCTGCCGGTGTCGGCGACCAACCGATCGACCTCATCGGTGGTGGTGGTCGGCGCAGTGGTCGTGGTCGTCGATGTGGTGGTGGACGTCGTGGTGGTGGTCGTCGTGGTCGGGAGCGTCGTCGTGGTCGTGGGTGCGGTCGGACCGGGGACGAGGAAGTCGCCGCCCCAGGTCATGTCGGCGAGCCCGGTCGTGCACGGCCAGTTGCAGACGTTCATCGTGTACTCGCCGGGCGCGAGATCGGGCAGCGTGAAGTCGATGGTGGCGTGGTACGGGCTGACGACCCCGTCCGGTGCCGGCCCGTCGTGGAAGGTGAGATCGCCGACGTAGACGGCGGTCGGGGAGAGCTCGCCCCAGTTCCCGTCCTCCACCAGCGAGAGCCAGGCGCCGAACGGGCCGTCGGCCCGAGCCTGGTCGATGTCGTACACGTCGATCCAGGCCGACACGGCATCGCCCGGCTGGTACGACGCCTGGTCGTACGACACTGACGAACCACCGCCGGCAGCGGCCTGTTCGGCGGCCAGCACCAACGCGGCGGCGAGCGGGAGCAGGAGCAGGCGGCGTGACATCACGCCCCCTTACGACGTGCGTGCGGCGGTGTTGGTTCAGCCGTCCCCGAGCAACGGCGAGGCCCGACCCACGATCGTCGACGAGCCGGAGGCGTTGTCCTCGATGGCGGAGATCACCGAGGCGGGGTCGCCCGGACCCTCGGGAAGCGCCCCGTCGAGCACGTACAGGCTGAAGAGGATGCGGTGTTGGAAGTCGTCCTGGGGGCAGGGGCTGGCCCAGGTCGCCGTGCCGGCGCTGTTGGCGCGCACTTCACCGCCCGCGGGCGGCGTCCCGGCCTCGACGCTGAGGGTGTCGGGCGGGATGCCGGTGATCAGCCACTGGATCGTGCCGTCGCCGTCGACGTCCTGGACGACGAGCGCCAGCTCCTGGGCGCGGCCGGGGGGCGCGGTCCACTCCAGCGCCGGCGAGGTGGCCCCGCCGCATCCGGACCGCTCGGGAAGGGTCGCGCCCGGCGAGAAGTCGGGGCTGCTCAGGGTCAGCCCGCCGGGGCCGGTGGTCGCCAGTTCGGGGTCGACGTCGATGATCTCGGCCGGCGTGGTCGTGGGCACCGGGACGGCGGTCAGGTCGGGGTCGGGCTCGGCGAGCTCACGGCCGTCGTCGGGTCCGCAGGCAGCGACGACGAGGAGCGTCAGGACTGCGGCTGCGGCTCGTACTCCCCGCTGAGCGTGGCCCCCACCTCGGTGGCCCCCTGGATGGCGGTCACGGCCTCGGACCCCGAGGTCGTGGGCGTGATGCCCGGATCCCCGCTGAGGGCGTGCACGGTGAACTCGTAGGTGTGGGTCTCGGGCGGACACGGCCCGAAGTATCCCGTCTGGCCGGTGTCGTTCATCGCCTCCACGGCGCCGGCCGGCACCTCGCCCGCCTCCAGCCCCGGTGTCGACGGGTCGATGCCGGCGATGGCCCAGTGCACGAAGCCACCGGCGTCGGGGTCGACGACCGTGATGGCCAACTGCTCGGCGCCGGGCGGCAACCCCTCCCAGGCGAGAGGCGGGCTGACGTTGTCGCCGGGCGGGCAGCCTCCGTGCTCGACCGGGATGGCGCCGCCCTCCGCGAACGCCGTACTGGTCAGGACGGCCGCGGGCGCGGCGGTCGTCGATGGCGCGGCGGTCGTCGACGGCGCGGTGACCCCCTGGTCCGGGGCCGCGTCGACGTCCCCGCTGTCGTCGGACGAACAGGCCCCCAGTCCCACGACCAGGGCGAGCACGAGGAGCACCCGGCGCACCGGACGCCACGGTAATGAGCCGAGCCGGAGGCGAGGCGACCAACAAGCACAGCGTCCATTTCGCCAAGCGCAGCTTGGCGAACCAGCCCGTTGGGCGAGCGGCCGAGCCTTCGGCGTCGTTCTACCCACGGTCCTACGCTCGCCGCATGACGACCATCTTCCACGACGAGGACGGCGACCTGGCGGCGCTCGACGGCCGACGGGTGGCCGTCGTCGGCTACGGGAACCAGGGACGTTCCTGGGCGCTCAACCTGCGGGACTCCGGCCTGGACGTGCAGGTCTGCGTCCGGGCCGACGCCTCGCGCGAGCAGGCCGAGGAGGACGGCTTCACCGCTGCCGACCTCGACGCCGCCGACGAGGCCGATGTTGTCTGCGTGCTGGTGCCCGACGACGTCATCCCGTCGTTGCCCCTGTCGCCGAGGGACGACGCTCTGACCGTCGTCGCCAGTGGCTACACGCTGGCCTTCGACCGGTTCACGCCCGCCGGCGACATCGGCCTGGTCGCGCCGCGCATGCTGGGGCCCGAGGTCCGGCGCTGCTTCGAGGAGGGCGTCGGCTTCATCACGGCCGTCGGGGTCCAACAGGATCGCACGGGCGCCGCGTGGGCCCGCACCCTGGCGGTGGCCAAGGGCATCGGCGGGCTGCGGCAGGGCGCCATCGAGCTCACCGCCGAGCAGGAGGCGGTGCTGGACCTGGCGGTCGAGCAGGTGCTCTCGCCGGCGCTCACGCACGTCTCGACGAACTTCGTCGCCGTGATGCTCGAGCAGGGCATCCCGCTGGAGGCGGTGATCACCGAGCTGGTCCTCTCCGGCGAGGTCGAGCGCACGTACCGCCTGCTGCGCGAGGAGGGCTTCGCCCGCCAGATGGCGTACCACTCGCCGACCAGCCAGTACGGCCAGCTGTCCCGCCGAGGCCGCTACGACCACCTCGACATCGGGGTCACGATGCGGGAGCTGGTCGACGACATCACGTCGGGGCGCTTCGCCGACGAATGGGACACCGAGCAGGACACTGGCTACGCCCGCCTGGCCGAGCTGCTGGCTGCCAGCGCCGGGCCCGACATCCAGGCCTTCGAAGCCGACCTGCGCACGCAGCTCGGGGCCGGCGCGACCGGCTGACCCACCGAGGTCGAGGACTGCACCTACCGATTCGGTACGCCTGGTCCTCGACCTCCCGAGTCCGGCGGGGCCGGTCCACCACACTGGTCAGCGGGCAGCTTGCCCGTGCATGGCCACCTCACGTGATCGCTTCCGGGCGCGCCTCATCGCGCTGCTGGGCCCCGACCCGGCCGGCGTCGTCCAGGGCCTGGGCGCGCTGTCGCTCGGCCTGCTGTGCAGCCTCGTCGCCGGGCTGACGCTGGGGTCCATCACCGAGACGCTGGAGCGACTGCCCGGCCTGCTCGTCCTGGTGCCCGCCGCCATCGGCCTGCGGGGGACGATCTTCGGGGCGATGGGCAGCCGGCTGGGCACCTCCATCCACACCGGTACCTTCTCGGTCCGCCTGCGCCCGGACACCGTCCTCGGCCAGAACGTCCTGGCCGCCGGCGTCCTCACGCTGGTCACCGCTGCCCTTCTGGCGGTGATGACCAAGGTCTTCGCCGTTGGCTTCGGCATCGAGGACACCATCTCCATCCCTGACCTGCTGGTGATCTCGTTCGTGGCCGCGGTGGCGTCATCGCTCCTGCTCGTCGTGTTCACCGTGGCCCTGGCCGCAGCGTCGACCCGCTACCGGTGGGACCCGGACAACGTGATGGCCCCGGTCATCACCGCCACCGGAGACCTCATCACGCTGCCCTCGCTGTACCTGGCGACCCTGCTGTTGCACCTCGACGTGGTGGTGGCCGTCACCTCCGTCCTAGCCGTCGGGCTCGCCGTCGCCAGCTTCGTCGTCGCCGTGCGCTCGTCCCTCGAGGACCTCCGGCGGATCATCCGCGAGTCGCTCGCCGTGGTCGTCGCCGCCGGTGGGCTCAGCCTGATCGCCGGCCTGACCCTGGAGGGCCAGCTCGACTCGTTGGCCGAGTATCCGGCCCTGCTGGCCCTCGTGCCTGCCTTCCTGGCCAGCGCCGGCTCACTGGGCGGGATCCTGTCCAACCGGCTGACCAGTCGGCTCCACCTGGGCACCATCGACCCGACGACCCTGCCCTCGGGCGCCGCCCGCCGGGACATCCTGGACGTCTTCCTCCTGGCCGTGCCGATCTTCGCCCTGGCCTCCCTGGTGGCCGACCTCATCTCGGTGGTGGCCGACCTGCGCAGCCCCGGCCCGGCGACGATGGTCGGCGTGGCGCTCGTCGGCGGCCTGATGGCCACCACCTGCTCGGCCCTCGTCGCCTACTACGGCGCCGTCGTCTCGTACCGGGCGGGCATCGACCCCGACAACGTCGGGATCCCGCTCGTCACCTCGTCGATCGACCTGGCCGGATCAATGTCCTTCATCATCGCCGTCGCCGTGCTCGGCGCGACCTGAAATACCCTGGAGAGGAACCGTGAGCGACGACCGACCCCGCAACCTCCGCTCGATGCTCACCGAGGCGAAGGACGCGTCCGAGCTGATGCTCGATCTCGCCTACGCCTCTGTGTACTTCGGTGACCCCGACATGGCGGAGGAGGTCGACGAGCTCGAGGACCAGATGAACGACCTGGTCCACGACATGCGGGCCGTGTGCATCCTGGCCGCCCGGGCGCCGAAGGAGGCCGACGCCATGGCGTCGGTGCTCCAGGTGATCAGCGCCATCGAGCGCATCGCCAACGCGGCGGCCGACATCGGCCGCATCGTCACCCACCAGTCTGGGCATCCCCCGCGAGCTGGTGGCCGACCTGTCCGAGGCCGAAGAGGTGGCCCACCGGGTCCTGATCCGGGACGGCTCGCACCTCGCCGGCCGACCCCTGGCGGCGCTGGAGCTGCCGGTGGCCACCGGCATGCGGGTCATGGCCATCCGCCGGGGCCGGGACTGGATCATCGAGGAGATCCGCGGCGACCAGGTCATCCAACCGGGCGACGTGCTCTTCTGCGAGGGCTCGCCGGCGGGCATCACCCGGCTGCGGGAGCTGGCCGGCGCGTCGCCGTGGACGCCGGCGTTGGTGCCCAGCGATGCGGTCCTGACCGACCTGGACCGGGCCGTCGACACGTTGGTGGAGATGAAGAACATCTCCGAGGCGGCTGTCGGCCTGGCCTACTCGGCCCTCGTGCTGGGGGACCTCAGCCTGGCGCTGGAGGTCCGCCACCTGGAGGACCGCCTCGACGAGATGAAGGACCGCCTGGAGGTCTGGGTCCTGCGGGCCGGCGCCGCCGACATCGACCCCTCACCCCTGCGGGGCCTGCTGGCCCTGTCCCAGGCCGCCGAGGACATCGGCGACCAGGCCCAGCAGATGGTGTGGCTCATCGAGCACGGCGAGGAGATCCACCCCATCCTCGGCCTGGCGCTGGGGGAGAGCGACGAGGTCGTCCTCCGGGTGCCCGTCGCCCCGGGCTCGGAGGCCGACGGGGCCACGCTCAGCCAGCTCGCCCTCCCCATCGAGCCCGGCTACCAGGTGCTGGCCATCAAGCGCGACGGCCGCTACCGCTACCAGCCGCGCCGCCACGTCCGGCTCCAGGTCGGCGACGAGCTGATCCTCAGCGGGCCCGACGAGGGCCGCGCCCTGGTGGCCGAACGCCTCGGCTGGCGCTTCAACTTCGACGAGGAGACCGGCGAGCAGGAGCTCCTGCCCCTCGACCGCGTCGGCTGACGAAATAGGCGGCCGGGCCGACGCGTCGCGTCGGGGTCAGATGTAGCCGCGGAGCTCGACGGCCTCGGCGACGCGCTGGACGCCGATGGAGTAGGCGCCGGAGCGCAGCGTGCAACCCAGGTACTCGGCGCTCTCCCGGGTGGCGGCGTAGGCCGTCGACAGGCGGGCGGCCAGGCGCTCGTTGAACTGGCCCTCGTCCCAGCGGAACTGCTGGATGTTCATCGTCCACTCGAAGTAGCTGCCGACGACCCCGCCGGCGTTGGCCAGGATGTCGGGGATCACCTTGATGCCCCGGTCGTGGAGGACGTGGTCGCCGTCGGGGGTCACGGGGTAGTTGGCCGCCTCGACGACCGTCGCCGCCTTCACCTGGTCGGCGTTGGCCCCCGTCACGACCTGGCCGAGGGCAGCGGGGATGAGCACGTCGCAACCGATGCTGAGCAGGTCCCGGTTGTCGATGACCTCGACGTTCGGGGCATCGGCCAGGATCCCGCCGTTGAGCACGGTGCGGGCCAACTCGATCACGTCCAGGCCGTCGGCCTTGTGGACGCCACCGGTCACATCCGAGATGGCGATGACCTTCGCGCCCCGGGCCGTGGCCTCGAGCGCCGCCCAGGAGCCCACGTTGCCGAAGCCCTGGATGGCGATGGTCTTGCCGTCGAGGGTGTCGCCCTCCGCCTGCAGGTGGGCGTCGAGCACCTCGATGCAGCCTCGCCCGGTGGCCTGCTCGCGTCCGGGTGCCCCGCCCAGGGCGACGGGCTTGCCGGTGACGATCGCCGGTGTGTGCCCGGCCACCCGGCCGTAGGAGTCCATCATCCAGGCCATCGTCTGGGCGTTGGTGCCGACGTCGGGGGCGGGGATGTCCCGGTACGGCCCGAGCACGTGGTGGATCACGCCCATGAAGCGGCGGGTCATGCGCTCCAGCTCGTCGGACGACAGCGGCGTGGGGTCGATCTCGATGCCGCCCTTGGCCCCGCCGAAGGGGACGTCGACCAACGCGGTCTTCCACGTCATCAGCGAGGCCAGGGCCCGGACCTCGTCCAGGTCGGCGGTGGGGTGGTAGCGGATGCCGCCCTTGTACGGGCCCCGGGCGCCGTTGTGCTGGACCCGGTAGCCCCGGGCGACGATCAGCTCGCCGTTGTCGAGCGTGATCGGGACCTGCGCCGCGACCTCGCGGTAACTGCTGCGCAGGACCGTGGCGATCTTGTCGTCCAACCCGAGGAGGCGGGCCGCCTCGTCGAAGTAGGTGAGAACCGCTTCGTGCGCGCTCAGATGGCCCACGCCGCCCCCTTGGGATGTGTCGGTCTCCCCACCGGTGGCGGAACGGTAGCTCACCGCTACGTTCCTGCCCGATGGCCGACCTCTGCTTGCTCACCGTGCACGCACATCCCGACGACGAGGCGTCGAAGGGGGCGCCGACGGTCGCCCGCTATCACGACGAGGGCGTGCGCACCGTGCTCGTGACCTGCACCGGTGGCGAGGCCGGCGACATCCTCAACCCGGCCATGGACACGCCGGAGGTGCGGGAGCGCATCGACCAGGTCCGCAGCGACGAGCTGGCCCGGGCCGCCGAGATCATCGGCTACGACGAGGTCGTCCTGCTCGGCTACCGCGACTCGGGGATGCCCGACTCCGAGGACAACGCCCACCCCGACAACTTCGCCAACGCCCCCCTGGACGAGGCCGTCGGCAAGCTGGTCGAGGTCATCCGCCGCGAGCGCCCCAACGTGATCATCACCTACGGCGACGACCAGCGGGGCTACCCGCATCCCGACCACCTGCGGGTGCACGACATCTCGCGTGCCGGCCTTCGACGCGGCCGGCGACCCCGACCAGTTCCCCGACGCCGGCGAGCCGTGGGCGCCGCAGAAGCTCTACTACGTGGTCTGGAGCCGGGCCCGGATCAAGGCCACCCACGACAAGTTCCTGGAGCTCGGCCTCGAGTCCCCGTTCGGCGAGGACTGGTTCACCCGACCCAGCCAGGACGACCAGATCACCACCAGCATCGACATCGCCGACTGGTACGACGTCCGCCTCGACTCGCTGCTGGCCCACGAGACCCAGGTCGACCCGACGTCGCCCTTCTGGTTCGGCCTGCCCCGGGACGTCTCCCGGACCGTTCACCCCTTCGACGACTACGTCCTGGCCGAGAGCCGGGTCGACACCGAGCTCCCCGAGTCGGACCTCTTCGCCGGGATCCGCTAGGGGCGACCCTCGCTGATCCGCTCGCAGCCCACGTAGCGGTCCTGACCGGGACCGCCCCAGCAGTGGTCGCCACCGCCGGGGCCACCGATGATCAGGTCGTCCCCGCGGCCGCCGTCGAGGGAGTCGTTGCCCTCCTCGCCGTTCAGCACGTCGGCACCGGCGCGCCCGCAGATCACATCGTCACCGCCGAGGCCGCGAAGCCGGTCGTCGCGGTTCAGCCCGCCGATCGTGTCTCGGCGCTGCTCGTTCAGCTCGAGATCGTGGCCGACCAGGTCGGTGACCCGCCGGTTGAAGCACGTGGGCACGACCCGGTATCGGATCGTGCGGGTTGTCACGGTGCCCCCGTCCTGGGTCGCGGTCACCGTGAACCGGTGGATCCCGAGGCTCTCGGACGGCAGAGCTTCGCCGTAGGCCACCGTCCCCTCGCAGCTCACCTCGTCGTGGGCCTGGCAGTGGAACGCGGCCGGATCGTCGCGCCGGTGTCCGTGCAAGGTGACCCAGTGGTGCTCCCAGTCGGGACGGTCGATGACGATGTGCAGCGGGTCCGGTGCGCCTTCGTCGTCCTGGCCGGACGCCCCGCCGCTCGAGAGCGCCACCGCGCCAAGCACCAACACCGCTGCGACCACCGCCCGCCCGCGCACGGACCCACCGTACGGGTCGTGTCTTCCCCCGCCAGGGGGAGGATCAGCCCCCGGCGCGCTGGAGGTCCCGCAGCTCCCGGAAGCCGACCAGCTGGGCGCCGGAGCGCTCGATCATCGTGCGGATGCCGGCGTCGGTGGTGACCAGGTCGTGGTCGTCGACCCGGGCGTGCCAGTCGGGGAAGCCGGCCCGCAGCTCGGGCGAGTCGACGGCGGGGTGCACGTAGATCTCGGTCACGCCGGGGCGCAGGTCGAACAGCGTCTCCTGCAGGGAGGCGCGGCTGCCGACGCCCTGCACGTAGACGAACTGGTCCGGGAAGACCACACCCTCTTCGGCGGCCAGCTTGCGGAAGGGGAAGCCGATCAGCTGCTCGGTCGAGGCCCCGGAGAGCCGGAAGGGCAGGCCGAAGTCGACGGCCAGCTCCAGGTAGACGTCGAAGAACTCGGCCTTGAGCTGCAGGGCGCCCATGTGGCTGTCGAGGTGGCTGACGTCGAAGCCGTAGAGGATCGCCCGCTCGACCTGGGCCCGGCAGCTCGCGGCGGACCTCGTCGATGTCGCCGTGGTCCCAGAGGTCCTCGAGCGTGCGGGGGAAGCCGCCGTCGCCGTCGAGCAGCGACGGCGCTTGGGTGATCGGGCCCCAGCGGTAGATGTCCCACTCCGAGTTGAGGGTCAGGTGGACGCCGACGTCCTCACCCAGGTAGCGCTGGGCGGCGTCGCGGGCCCAGGGGCAGGGGACCATGAGCGAGGCGCTGGTGGCCACGCCGTCGCGCAGCGCGTCGTACGTGGCCAGGTTGGCGGCGTGGGCCGACCCGAGGTCGTCGCAATTGAGGATGAGGAGCCGGGCCTCGGCGTCGTACCCCAGCCGTTCGGCCAGCGTGGTCACGACCCGAACGGTACCGGCGCCGGGACCATCGGCCAGTGCGCCGAGCCGCGGATCCCGCGACGATTGTGTCCATGACCGAGCCCGCCGCGACCACCCCCGCTCCTGCCACGCACGCGCCTGTCGGGCGGATCCTCATGGTGGTGGCCGGCGCGCTCCTGATCCTCGCCGCCGGCACCGTGGCGTTGGGCGGCGCCGTCCTGACCTGGGCGCACGCGACGCAGCGCGACGACGACGGCTTCTACTCGACGTCGAGCGAGCGCCTCGACACCGCTACACCGGCGATCACCTCGGACGAACTGGACCTCGGCGTGTCGCCCGAGGACACCCGTTGGTTCGATCTCGGGGACCTTGCCACGGTACGGATCGACGTGGAGGGTGCGGGCGAGTCCGCCGCCTTCGTGGGGATCGGCCCGGCAGACGACGTGCGCGCCTATCTCGACGGCGTGGCGCAGGCGCGCATCGAGGACGTCAGCCTCCATCCCTTCCGGGTCGAGTACCGGTTCACCTCGGGCACGGACCGGGCCGAGCCGCCGGGCGAGCAGGACTTCTGGGTCGCCGAGGGCACGGACGAGCAGCCGCTCGTGTGGGAGCCGGAGGAGGGCGACTGGGTCGTCGTCGTGATGAACGTCGACGGCTCGGCCGGGGTCAGCGTCGACGCCAGCATCGCGGCAAAGGCCGACTGGATCCTGCCGGTCGGGCTCAGCCTGTTGATCGGCGGGTTCTTCCTCGTCGTCGGCGGTGCCCTCCTCCTGGTGTTCGGCGCCATCGGCCTCTCCCGCCATGCCGCGGCGACCGCCGGATCCGTGCAGCCCACGCCAGTGGCTTCGGCGGTACCGGTCCGCCTGACCGGCCGACTCGACGACCGGCTGAACCGCTGGCTCTGGCTGGTCAAGTGGCTGCTCGTGATCCCGCACATCGTCGTGCTGGTGTTGCTCTGGATCGGCGTCGCCGTCGTCAGCGTCATCGCCTGGTTCTCGATCGTGTTCACCGGTCGCTACCCGCGGGGGCTGTTCGACTACACGGTCGGCGTCCTGCGCTGGACGTGGCGCGTCGGCTTCTATGCGTACGCAGCGCTGGGGACGGACCGCTACCCGCCGTTCTCGCTCCACGAGCAGCCCGGCGACCCCGCCGCGCTCGGCGGTCGAGTACCCCGAGCGGCTCTCCCGCGGGCTCGTCTGGGTGAAGTCCTGGCTCCTGGCGATCCCGCACCTGGTGATCGTCGCCGTGCTCGCCGGCGGCTTCGTCGACGGCTGGAGTAACAGCGCCGGGGAGCGTGGGTTGCCGGGCCTGCTCGGCATCCTCGTTCTGATCGCCGGCGTGAGCCTTCTGGTCACCGGGCGGTACGCCACGGGCCTGTTCGACTTCGTGGTGGGCATCAACCGCTGGGTGTTCCGGGTCGCCGCCTACGTGCTGCTGCTCCGCGACGAGTATCCGCCGTTCCGCCTCGACCAGGGCCCCGACGAACCGGAGGGGGCGCCGGTGGCCCGCCTGGACTGAACGGCGAGGCCGCTTCGCGGCCTAACTGGCGATGGGGACGATGGCTTCGGCGGTCTCGGCGGCCACGTCGCGCTCGGCGAGGGCCCGGGCGTTGCCCGACGACGACCGCAGCGGGATCTCCTTCAGCAGGAGGCTCAGGAGGAAGGCGGCGAGCGGCGATCGGGCACGCCCACGAAGAAGACCGTGGTCAGGGCGTCGGCGAAGCCGGCGACCACGGTGGCCTTCTCGGCGGCGGGCAGACCGGCGATCGCCTGTGGGGTCACCGGGTCGGGCACGGCCACGGCGGACCCGGCCAGCTCGCTGGTCAGGCGCGAGTTGAACAGGGCGCCGAAGAGCGCGACGCCGACCGAGCCGCCCACCGAGCGGAAGAAGTTGACCGACGACGTGGCGACGCCGAGGTCGGCGACCCGCACCGAGTTCTGGGTGGCCAGCACCAGCACCTGCATGGTCAGCCCGAGGCCGATGCCGAGCACGGCCATGTAGAGGCCCGACGTCGACCCGGGTGGTCGACGGGTCCATCGTCGACAGCAGGAACATGCCGACGACCGACGAAGGCCGTGCCGATGATGGGCAGGATGCGGTAGCGGCCGGTGCGGGTGACGATCTGGCCGGCGACGATCGAGGCGCCCAGCAGGCCCGAGCATCAGCGGGACGAGGAGCAGCCCGGAGTCGGTGGCCGAGGCGCCGCCGACCACCTGCAGGAACAGGGGCAGGAAGCTGATGGCGCCGAACATGGCGACGCCGACGAGAAGGCCGACGCCGCTGCTCACCGATGAAGATCGGGTTCCGGAAGAGGCGGAGGGGCAGGATCGGCTCGACGGCCCGCCGCTCGACGGCCACGAATGCGCCGAGCAGGACGATCGACAGCAGCCGAGAGACCGATGATGGTGGACGAGCCCCAGGCGTACTCGGCTTCCGCCCCAGGTGGTCACCAGCACGATGCCAGCTGACGGCCACCGTCAGCAGGGCGGCGCCCAGGTAGTCGATGCCTCACCCGTGCCCGTCGGACGGCGACACGGGGAGGACGGCGCTGGTCACGACCAGGGCGAGGATGCCGAGCGGGATGTTGATGTAGAAGACCCAGCGCCACGACAGGTTGTCGGTGAAGAAGCCGCCGAGCAGCGGCCCGACGACGCTGCGAGGCGCCGAACAGGGCCCCGAAGTAGCCCTGGTAGCGGCCCCGCTCCCGGGGGCTGACGACGTCGGCGATGATCGCCTGGGCGAGGACGATGAGGGCGCCGCCGCCGAGGCCCTGGACGGCCCGGAAGACGATGAGCTGGCCCATCGATGGTGGCGAGGCCGGACAGCACGCTGCCGACGAGGAAGACGACGATCGCCACCTGGTACATGCGCTTGCGGCCGAGGAGGTCGCCGAGCTTGCCCCAGATGGGCGTCGAGACGGTGGCCGCCAAGCAGGTACGAGGTGACCACCCACGAGAGGTGGTCGAGGCCGCCGAGGTCGCCGACGATCGTCGGCAGCGCGGTGGCCACGATGGTCTGGTCGAGGGCGGCCAGGAACATGCCCAGCATCAGGCCGCTGAAGATCACCAGGATCTGGCGGTGGGTCAGCGGGTTCGTGTCGTGGACGGCTTCGGGGGCGGTGGGGGTGTGCACGGGGGTCGGGGGGTCCGTTCGGATCAGGGGGTCGGGGGGAGCTCGAGGCCGTCGGCCAGCTGGTCGAAGGCGGCGTCGAGCAGCTCGGACAGGCCCTGGCCGGTACCGGTCGCCTGCCAGTGCTTCACCGTCACGCGGATGACGGTCAGGGCCGTCGACACCACGAGGGCGGGATAGAGGTCGGCGTCGGGGTCGAGGCCGAGGCGGGCCGCCATGGCCTCGACCAGGCCGCGCTCGAAGTCGGCGAAGCTGGCCACGTAGCCGGGGGAGAGGGAGGGGTGGTCCCGCACCAGCTGCAGGCGCTGGGCCCAGAGCTCGCCGTTCTCGTCGATGTCGTCGACGGTCGACGATGAGCGTGGCCCGCAGGGCCTCGATCGGGGTCTCGTCGCTCGGGCCGGAGCTCGAGCTCGGAGCGCAGGGCGGCCCGACGCTCGGGGTCGACGCCGAGGATGGCGTCCTCCTTGGACGAGAAGTAGTTGAAGAACGTGCGCGGGGACACGTCGGCCGCCTCGCTGATCTCCTCGACCGTGACCCGGTCGGGGCTGCCCCGCTCGATCGACAGCCGGATGGCGGCCGCGGTCAGGGCCTGGCGGGTCTGGGCCTTCTTGCGCTCACGGAGACCGGTCTCACTCACGGCTTCAGGATACGCAATCTTGCAGAGATGTGCAAGATTGCTGGACCGGAAAGCTTCTGTGTTCTTCGTCACTTGACAGAATGTGTTAGGCATACCTACCCATGACGCTCCTGGCCGAGGTCGACGATCGGCCCGACGAGGCGGTCGCGCCCAGCCCCGCCACCCGCAGCGGTGCGTACCGCTGGCTTTCGAAGAACCGCCGGCCGTTCTTCGTCGTCCACAAGTGGGTCTCGATCGTCCTGCTCGTCTGGGTCGCTGGTCGAGTGCGTCACCGGCTCGATCCTGGTGTTCCGCCCCGAGATCGAGCGATTCGCCAACCGGGGCGACTTCCAGGTCACCGACGGCGAGGACATCGGCGTCGACGCCGCGGCCGACGCCGCACTGGCCGACCGGGAAGGGTCGGTGCTCAACGACGTCAGCCTCCCGGGCGGCGACGAGTCGGGCGGCATGTACGTGGTCGGCCTCTACGACGTCGACGGGCTGTACCACCGGGCACTGGTCGATCCCGGCAGCGGCGAGGTCACCAACGACGACTACAAGGTCCCGTGGCTCATCCAGGAGATGGCCGACCTGCACTTCGAGCTGAACAGCACGTCGGTCTTCGGCCTGAGCGGGATCGAGGCGCAGGCGTGGCTGGGCCTGTTCTTCCTGGTGATCATGCTGACCGGCTTCTACGTCTGGTACTGGCCGCGCATGCGGGCGTGGGCCGACATCTTCAGGATCCGCCGCAACCGGGGCCGATACCGCTGGCACCTCGACCTGCACAACGCGGTGGGTCTGGTCACGCTGCTGCCGCTGCTGGTCATCACCGTGACCGGGATCTGGTTCGGCTACCCGAGCCAGGTGGCCAAGGCCTACGACGTGGCCACCTTCGGGGCCTACGACACCGAGGTGACCGAGGAGGTCGCGGTCTCCCAGCCGACGGGCGAAGAGCCCATCGGCCTCGACCGGGCGCTCGAGATCGCCCGGGACGTCGGCGTCGTCGACGTCCAGTTCGTCACCGGCACCGGCGGCAGCCCCGTCGGCGTGTACGACGTCAGCGGCTACATCGACAGCTCGGCGATCGGGATGCTGGGCGGCGAGCGGTTCGTCGACCTCCACATCGAGCAGTACACGGGCGAGATCCTCGAGGTCCACGACCCCGCCGACGAGTCCGGCGTCCAGCGCGGCCTCGACGAGTGGGCCGCCGAGCTCCACTTCGGCAGCTTCGGGGGCATCGGCGTGCAGCTGCTCTGGTTCCTGGTCGGGCTCGGCCCCGCGGTGCTGGTCGTGACCGGGGTCGTGATGTGGATCAACCGCCGCAACGTGCGCCGGGGCCGGGCGGCCCTCGCCGCGGCCGACCGAAGGACGAGACTGATGCGGTACGTGCCCCGGTTGGCCCTGGTGGCGATGGTCGGCGTGTTCCTGGCCCTGGGCGGCTGCGGGAGCACCCGCATCGTCGTCGTCGAGGGCAACGGCGCCGCGGCGCCCGCCACGACCGCCCCACCCGGCGCCGGCCCCGCCTCCGAGGAGGACGCCGCCGCCATCGAGGAGGTCATCCAGCTGGCGGTCGGCCAGGACCCCGACCGGTCGTTCGAGGACCGGCTGCCGTACACCGACGGCGCCGAGGACGTCGAGCAGACCTACAACGCCGTGTTCGACCTCATCGCTGAGTTCGACGTCGACCTGGAGGTGAGCGACATCATCACCGACGGCGACGACGCCACGGCCACCGTCGAGGTGGTCGTCGACGATGCGTCCTTCGCCGCCGGCCTGCCGGTCACCCTCGTTCGGATCGACGACGAGTGGAAGGTCACCCGCGACGGGGTCTGCGCCGTCCTGTCGGTCGGGAGCCCCTGCCCCGAAGCGTGAGGTCGGGGTGACGACCGACGGCGGGGCTCAGCCGCCCGGTGCGTCGGCCCCGCCGCACGCACCCCAGAGGCCGAGACCGTTGGCACGGGCGTCGGACGCCGCGAGGGCGAAGTCCCGTTCGTGGGCGACGTTCGGCGGGAAGGGGTAGTCGTCGGCCCAGCCGCCGGCGACGAGGTCGAGGTTGACGAACAGGTCGTCGTCGGCGCGCTCCAGGTAGACGAGCAGGCGGTCGTAGCGGTCGCGGGCTTCGACGTCGCGGGTCAGGCGGACCTCGGTGCCCGGGGGGAGCAGGGACTTTGTGTGGTCACTGGCGTCGGGTCCGAAGCACTCCGGCGGGGTGTCGGGGTCGACGGTCTCGGGCGTGTCGACCCCGATCAGGCGCAGGGTCTCCTCTCGACCGTTCAGCTCGACGACGACGGTGTCGCCATCGACGACGTGGTCGACGGTGGCCAGCCCGCCGTCGCCGGCAGCGGCCGGGCGCGAGCAGCCGGCGAGCAGGAGCAGCAGGGCGAACAGGGTGCGGCGCATCCCGCACCTCCTGGTGGGAGGACCGAGGCGGGGGAAGCCGAGTCCGAACCTACCGGGCCGCAGTGACAGCCGGCGTCAGCCCCGCAGCACCTCGTCCAGCCCGGTGACGTGGAGCACGCGTTCGATCGCCGGGCTCCGGTTCGCGATCACCAGTCGACGGTCCTGCCCCGCCAGGGCGGCGTGGGCGTCGATCAGGACCTTGATGCCCGTCGAGTCCATGAACCGGACGTCCGTGAAGTCGAGGGTGAGCTCGTCGCCCTCCTCCGACACGGTGGCCATGGCTTGGTCGACCTCGGCCTGGAACGCCCGACAGGTCGCCCTGTCGATCTCGTCAATCGTCACGGAGTGGCGCACTGCCCGCAACGGTGTCACCTCTGCGGGGTCGACGCCTCCCCCAGTTGGGGGTGGTGTGGCGTCGGCGGTCCCGGGTAGACCAGACGCTCGGACCGACGGGGGAGAGCGCGTGCAGAGTTCCAAGAGCGGGTGGTCCACGCTCCACGAGGCCCTGGACGAGACGGGCCTCTCGCCCCGACGCTTCATGGAGCTCGTCGAGCACGGCCACATCGGGTCGAAGCACGTCGGGCGATCCGTCGTCTACGACCCGGTCGACATCGCTCGCATCGCGCACGACATCAGGGTCGCGGGAGATGTGGCCTGAGGGTTCAGGCTCTGTTCAGGCGACGTTTCGTACATTCGGCCCATGACCATCACCAAGCGGACCAAGCTCGTGATCGCCGGGGCTGCGGTCGTCGTCGCCGCCGGGGCTGGGGCGGGCATCGCCGCCGCCGGCGGGAGTGACGACAGTGAGGCACCGATCAGCGGCGACGATCTGGACCGTGCCTCGGCGGCCGCTCTGGAGGCCACGGGCGGTGGCGAGGTGACCGAGACCGAGGTCGGCGACGAGGAGAGCCTCTACGAGGTCGAGGTCACCCTCGACGACGGCTCCCAGGTCGACGTCCAGCTGGACGAGGACTTCAACGTGGTCGGCCAGGAGCACGACGGCGCGGGTGAGGATGACGGCGGGGCCGACGACGACTGAGTCGACGACCTCTGCCTGATTCTGCGACCGCCGCCTGAACTGCTCAGGCGGCGGTCGTCCGCGTCAGATGCGCTCGAGCAGGGTGCCGGTGGCCAGGCCGCCGCCGCAGCACATGGTCACGAGCGCCGTGTTGAGGTCGCTGCGCTCCAGCTCGTGCACGGCCTTGGTGGTCAGGATGGCGCCGGTCCCACCCAGGGGGTGACCCAGGGCGATGGCGCCGCCGTTGGGGTTGACCGTCGCCATGTCCGGGCTTCAGCTCCCGCTCCCAGGCCAGCACCACCGAGGCGAAGGCCTCGTTGATCTCGACCAGGTCGATGTCGCTCATCTGCATCGAGTTGCGCTCGAGCAGGTGGTGGGTGGCGTCGATCGGGCCCGTCAGCATCAGGACCGGGTCGCTGCCGACCAGGCAGGTGTCGACGATCTTCGGCCCGGGGTGTGAGGCCCAGGGCCTCGGCCTTCTCGCGGGTGGCGATGAGCACGGCGGCGGCGCCGTCGGAGATCTGCGACGAGGTGCCGGCGGTGTGGACGCCGTCCTCCCGGGCCACGGCCTTCAGGCCCTGCAGGGCCTCGAGCGTGGTCTCGCGCAGGCCCTCGTCCTTCTCGACCCGGTGGGTGGTGCCGGTGGGCTTGCCGTCCTCGCCGAGGTCGGGGGCGTCGACGGCCACGACCTGTGTGCCGAAGGCGTCCTGGGCCCAGGCCTCGGCCGCCCGCTGCTGGGAGACGCAGGCCGAAGGCGTCGGTGTCCTCACGGGTGATGCCCCACTTCTCGGCGATGCGCTCGGCGCCCTCGAACTGCGTGGTCCACTCGTACTTCTCGAAGTACGACTTCGGAATCGCCTTGCCGACGCCCTGGCCGAGGCTGGAGCCCATCGGCACCCGGCTCATGACCTCGACGCCGCAGGCCACGGCGACGTCGACGACGCCCGAGCCGACCAGGCTGGTGGCGAAGTTGGTCGCCTGCTGTGACGAGCCGCACTGGCTGTCGACGGTGGTGGCGGCGACCGAGACCGGGAGGCCGGCGGTCAGCCAGGCGGTGCGGCTGACGTTGAAGGACTGCTGGCCCACCTGGGACACACAGCCGCCGATCAGCTGACCCACCTCGGCGGGGTCGATGCCGGATCGGTCGATCAGTTCCTTCGAGGGCGACGCCGAGCAGGTCGGCGGAGTGCATGGTGGAGAGGCCACCGCCGCGGCGCCCGACAGGCGTGCGCACGGCTTCACAGATGACGATGTCGCGAGGCGAGTCCGAGCTCATGGCGCAGCAGCCTACGACGTGCCCGTACCGCTCGGTCCAACCGGACGCCGCGCGCGCCGGGCCGATCGGTCGCCCCGGAGGGCGGGTCCGTCAGGCCGCCGGGGAGGCGACGTCGGGGTGCTCGACCGGGACCGGGCGGACCTGACGCAGGGCCTCTCGGGCGGCCTGCACGCCGGCCAAGCCGACCCGCCGGGTCTCCTCGTCGAGGCGCCACTGGTCCTCCACCGGATCGAGGAGTCGCAACTGCCGTGCCATGGGTTGAATTCTGCCCAGGGGGTGTGACAGCCAGTCCTGTTCAGCGGTGGTCAGCCGTCACAGGGGCCGAGATCACGCCAGAAGTCACAGCGGTGTGCCGGGTGCGGTGAGGGGCCAGGGCCGCTCACGCTCGACGGACAGGGCGAGGTCGAGCAGCAGTCGGTCCTGGTAGTGGCGGCCCATGACCTGCATGCCGATGGGTAGGCCGTCGACCGGGTCGACAGGGATCGACACCGACGGATTGCCGTAGATGTTGGCCGGGATGGTCAGCGCGCCCATGTCCAGCAGGTCGGCGAACTTTGCCGAAGCCCAGGTCAGCACCTCACGGTTGGTGCGGGGACGGGCCACGCCGACGAGGCGCATGAACCGGGCCAGGCCCCGCCAGGCCAGCTTCATGCCCTTGCTGTCCTCCATCTTCCGCAGCATCTTGTCGCCCAGCCCCTCGGACTGGAGGCCGTGCTCGGCGGGGAAGGCGGGGTCGGGGTTCGTCGCCGCAGATGACGAAGTCGGCCTTCTCGAACAGTGACGCCATCGCCTCGTTCGCCTCGGTGCGCCGCCGCTCGGCCTCGGCGGCCAGCTCGAGGTCGAAGGTGTTCCAGGCCAGCGTGAAGGCGAACGCCAGCTCTTCGGTCAGCTCCTCGGCGCACTTGGGCCACCGGTCGCCGATGTCGACCAGCAGCGACGCCAGGTTGCCCATGGTCCACGGCACGCCGAGACGAGGCACGTCGAAGTCCACGTCGACGTCGACGCGCTTCATGCCGTGGTCGGCGATGAGCGCCTCGGCGGCCCGGATGATCGACGCCTCGACGCCGGGCTTCAGCGGCACCGTGCCCAGGGAGGGGGCGACGACGACGGTCCGCCCGCTCAGGTCCTGGGTGCCGAGGTCGCGCTCCCAGCCCTCCTCCTTGGCCAGGCTGGTCGGGTCGTGGGGGTCGTAGCCGGCGCAGCAGTCGTAGTAGCGGGCGACGTCGCGCACGGACCGGGCCACGCAGCCGAGCACGACGGTGTTGGGGGCGATGTGGGTCTGCGGGCCTCGGGGGATGCGGCCGTACGTGCCCTTCATCCCGACCAGGCCGTTGTAGGCGGCGGGGATGCGGATGGACCCGCCGCCGTCGCCCGCGGTGGCCAGCGTGACCAGGCCGCCCGGCCACGGCCGACGAGCTGCCGCCGGACGAGCCGCCGGCGGTGCGACCGTGCTGCCACGGGTTGTGGGTGACGCCGTTGAGCTTGCTCACGCTGACGTTGAGGCCGCCGAACTCGCTGGCCGCGGTCAGGCCGACGGGCACCGCGCCGCTGGCTCGCGGACCCGCGTCATCATCGTCGTCTCCCAGTCGGCGACCCGGTCCTTGAAGATCAGCGAGGCCTCGGTCCAGGGCCAGCCCTTGACCGGTTCCAGCTCCTTGATCCCGATGGGCAGGCCGCCGAACGGCAGCGACACGTCGGCGTCCTTCGCCGCCGCTCGGGCCGGCTCGGGGTCGACGAAGGTGAAGGCGTTGAGCGAGCTGGCCTCGATGGCGGCCAGCGACGGCGTCGAGCTCCTCGAGCGGGGAGCGCTCGCCGGCGCGGAAGGCGTCGATCAGCGAGCAGGCATCGCCCTGCCACGGGGCATCCGACATGGCCGCAGATGTTCGCACAGCGACTAGTTGGCGTACCGAGTTCTCCTAGGGTGCGCCGCCGATGGACGCTCGGACCTTTCTCGGCCTCGAGTCCGACGGCACTCCGTCCGGGCTTCCGCCTGCCGGTCGTGGCCGGGCATCACCGCGGGCGGCGGCTTCCTCTTCGGCGGCTGCGGGCTGGCGGCCGCGATCGTGGCCCTGGAGGAGATCACCGAGCGACCCGTCATCTGGGCCACGGCGCAGTACCTGGCCTACGCCCGGCCCGGAGCGGTCGTCGACCTTCGACGTGACCATCGGGGCCGAGGGCCGCAGCGTCACCCAGGCCCGGGCCGTCGGCCGCACCGACGAGGCCGAGATCCTCACGGTGAACGCCGCGCTCGGGTCGCGGCCGTCCTTCGATGCGGAGGGGGAGTGGGCGACCATGCCCGACGTCCCCGGGCCCGACGAGTGCGACATCCGGACCCACCGCTTCGAGCACGAGTCGGTGGCGTCCCGCATGGAGCAGCGCCTGGCCGTCGGCCGGCCCATGGACGAGCTGGACGGCACGCCCAGCGACGGCACGCTGCGCGCTGTGGGCCCGCATGCCCGAGGTGCTCGACATGTCCGAGCGCGGCCCTGGCCATCCTCGGTGACTTCGTGCCCTTCGGCATCGGCCAGGCCCTCGGTCTGCCGGCCGGCGGCAACAGCCTGGACAACACCATCCGGATCGTCGCGCCTGGAGCCGACCGACTGGGTGCTGCTCGACATCCGGGTCCACGCCGTGCACGGTGGCTTCGGCCACGGCGCCGTGCTGCTCTGGTCCGAGACGGGCGAGCTGCTGGCGATCGCCAGCCAGTCCACCATCGTCCGCTTCTGGAAGGATCGCGGCTCGACATGACCGACCGCTTTGGCATGACCGTCCCGTTCGCCGGCGCTCCCGCTGGGCGAGCAGCGGGACTGGTTCCGGGAGCTGGTCGACCTCGGGTACACCGACGTCTGGTCCAGCGAGGCCGACGGCGCCGACGCCTTCACGCCGCTGACCCTCGCCTCGGTGTGGGCGCCCGAGCTGCGGCTGGGCACGGCGATCGTGCCCGCCTACACCCGGGGCCCCGGCACGCTGGCCCAGTCGGTCGGCTCGCTGGCGCAGGCCGCGCCGGGCCGCTTCGTGCTCGGCGTGGGCAGCTCGTCGAACGTGATCGTCGAGCGCTGGAACGACATCCCCTTCGAGGAGCCCTACAAGCGCACCCGCGACGTCGTCCGCTTCCTGCGCGACGCCCTGACCGGCGAGAAGGTCAAGGCCGAGTACGACACGTTCACGGTCAACGGCTTCAAGCTCGGCGTGCGGCCGACGGAGCCGGTCCCGATCCTGGTGGCCGCCCTGCGGGAGGGGATGCTGCGCCTGGCCGGCCGCGAGGGCGACGGGGCGATCATCAACTGGCTGTCGGCCGACGACGTGCAAGCAGGTCGCCCCGATCGTGAAGTCCTACGGCGAGGACAAGGAGGTCGTGGCCCGCATCTTCGTGGCCGTCTCCGAGGACGCCGAGGCCATGCGGGGCGCCGGGCGGTTCGCCATCGCCGCCTACCTGAACGTGCCCGTGTACGCCGCCTTCCACGAGTGGCTGGGCCGGGGCGAAGTGCTGAAGCCGATGTGGGACGCGTGGAAGGCCGGCGACCGCGGCGCCGCGCTGGAGGCCATCCCCGACGAGGTGGTCGACCAGCTCATCGTCCACGGCTCGCCCGAGGAGTGCCGGGAGCACCTCGAGCGCTACCGGGAGAACGGGGTCGACACCCCGGCCATCGCCCTCCTGCCCTTCCCCGGGGCGCTCGACCAGCAGGCCGCCTACCGGGCGTTGGCACCCCGGTAGTGGCGATGGAGGTCCCCGGGGTCGAGGACCTCGAGGAAATCGGTCGGGGTGGCATGGCCGTCGTCTTCAAGGGCCGCCAGCCGACGTTCTCCCGGGAGGTGGCGGTCAAGGTCGTCACCGTCGCCGGGGTCGACGAACGTCTCCGCCGCCGCTTCGAACAGGAGCTGCAGGCCGTGGGTGCCCTGTCCGAGCACCCGAACATCATCACCGTCCACGGCGCTGGTGAGACCGGCGATGGCCTGCCGTACCTGGTCATGGGCTACCAACCCGGCGGGCTCGCTGGCCGACCGCCTGAACACCCGGGGCCCGCTGCCCTGGGCCGAGGTGGCCGACATCGGGGTGAAGATGGCCGGCGCGCTCGAGTCGGCGCACCGCGCCCGGGTGCTGCACCGCGACGTGAAGCCGGAGAACATCCTGGTCTCCTCGTTCGGCGAGCCCGTGCTGGCCGACTTCGGCATCGCCCGGTTGGAGGGCGGGGCGAACCTGACGGCCAGCGGGATGGTGACCGGCACGCCGGCGCACTCGGCCCCGGAGACCCTCCAGGGCCAGGTGCCCACCGCGGCCAGCGACGTCTACAGCCTGGCGTCGACGCTGCACCAGCTGCTGACCGGCACCCCGGCCTTCGTGCGGCCCACCGACGAGAGCACGCTGGCGGTGATGAACCGGGTGCTGACCGAGCCCCCACCCGACCTGAAGGCGGTCGGCGTCCCGGCGCAGCTGGCCGACGTGATCGACCGCGGCATGGCCAAGGACCCTGCCCAGCGCTTCGCCACCGCGCGCCGAGTTCGGCCAGGCGCTGCGCACCGTGCAGGTGGCCCTCGGCCTGCCTCCCACGCCGCTGCCCGTGGCCCTGGAGGCGGGAGCCGAGGCCGACGCCGGCGAGACCGTGGTCGTCGCCGCTCCGGTCGCCCCCGTCCTCACCTCGACCCCGAAGGACCTGCCCCCGCCGCCGCCGGCGCCTCGGCCGGTCGTCGCCCCGGTGGTGCAGCCACAGCCGACGCCGGCCCCCGCTTCGTCCGGCAAGGGCTGGGCCTGGCTGTTGGTCGTGCTGGTCCTCGTCGCCGGTGGCCTGGTCGCCTACCTCCTCACCCGGGACGGGGACGACGACGGCCGGGCGTCGGAGCAGCTCGGGGCACCGCCCGAGACGACCGAGGCCACGACCACGACCACCGCCCCGACGACGACCACGACGCCGCCGACCACGACGACCGAGGTCGTCATCGACCCTGCGGCCGCCGTCGACCAGCCGCTGACCGGGGCGGCGGCATCGGCCACCGCGGCCGACGGGATCGATGCGGCCGGCAACCCCGTCAGCTACTCGGTTCTCAACACGATCGACGGGGACCCGGAGACCGCCTGGCGGGTCGACGGCGACGGCCAGGGCGACACGCTCACCTACCGGACCGCGTCAGGACCGATCTACGTGACCGAGGTCGGTCTCATCCCGGGCTACGCCAAGGTCGACCCGGTCGACGGCGCCGACCGTTTCACCGAGAACCGGCGGATCCGGCGCGTGACGTGGGAGTTCGACGAGGGCGTGACCCAGACCCAGACCTTCGTCGACAGCCGGGAGCTCCAGTCGATCCCCATCCCCGGTGTCCTGACGAGTTCGATCCGGATCACCATCGCCGAGGTCACGCCGCTGCCCAGCGGGGGGCGGGACTTCACGCCGATCTCCGAGGTCCGGGTCCGAGGCATATCCAACTGATGCGCACGGCTGTGGTCGCCCTCGTCCTGCTGGCCGCACTGGCCTGTGGGGACGACGGAGGCGGCGGGACGCCGGTGGAGCCCGTTGCCCCGCTCACCGAGGCGCCGGACCTGGAGACGACCACGACCACCGCGCCAACGACCACCACCACGACGGTTCCGACGACGACGGCCCCGAGCACGGTCGTGCCGACGTATGCGTTCCCGCTGGTGCGGGCGTCGGTGACCGACTACTCGGACGCGCACCACGACTACCCGGCCGTCGACATCTTCGCCCCGATCGGGACCTTGTTCGTGGCCGTGACCGACGGCGTCGTCGACTTCGTGAGCCGGGTCGACACCTGGGACCCGGCCACCGACGACCCCGCCGCGCGCGGCGGCCTGTCCGTGGCCATCGTGGGCGATGACGGCGTGCGCTACTACGGCTCCCACCTTTCGTCGGTCGAACCGGGGATCGAGCCCGGCGTGGCCGTGGTCACCGGTCAGCGCTTGGGTGCCAGCGGCCGGTCCGGCAACGCCGCCGACACCGACCCGCACCTCCACTTCGGCATCTCCCATCCCACGACGCCGGACGACTGGGCGGTCCGCCGCGGGGAGATCGACCCCTTCCCGTATCTGGAGGCCTGGCGAGGCGGCCAGGCGACCACGCCCGACCTCAGTCGTCCCTGACGTCGGCCACCTGGTTCAGGCCAGCGAGGTCCATGACCTTGCGGCCGATCGAGTCGGGCGGCGCCACGATCGCGAAGGTCACCTGCAGGCGCTCGAGCCGCTCGGCCAAGGCGAACAGGAAGCGCAGCGCGGTGCTGTCCAGATAGGTGACGGCGGAGGTGTCCAGGACGACGGCCGTCGCCTCGTTGCCGATGGCCCGGTTGAGCTCGTCGGCGACGGTGTCCCGGTTGGTCAGGTCGATCTCGCCCGCGAGGGCGAAGCGGATGCTCGTTCCGTCCTGGGTGACGGCGATGTCGCAGGTGGTCACGGAGCCGCTCCGAGGGTCTTGGTGATCGTGATCCGGGTTCCCTCAGCCGAGGCGTCGACCCTGACGTCGTCGCTGCACTCGCGCATGATCATGCTCCCCCGGCCGCGGTTGGCGCCCCGTGGCTCCCGCCAGTTTCCCCGGTCCGAGACCGTGGCCGTGACGACGTCGCCTTCCCGCGCCAGTCGGAGCTCGAGGTCGCCGCCCTCGGCGCCGTAGGCGTGCTCGACGACGTTGGTGGAGGCCTCCCCGACGGCGAGCACCAGGTCCTGCACCTCGTCGGGTTGGGCGCCGGCGGCCACGAGCCATCGGCGGACCGCGGCGCGGACACCACCGAGGACGTGGGGCTCGGCGGGGACGCGGACCTCGAGTGCTTCTGCGGCGTCGACCGGCAGGCGCTCGAGGACCAGCAGGGCGATGTCGTCGTCGAGCACGGACCTGCCGACCAGTTGCGCCATGACCGTTGCCACCACGGCGCCTGCCGGCTCGGCCCGGGCGGCGTCGCGCAGCCGGTCGAGCCCCAGGTCGATGACCTCGCCACGGCGCTCGACGAGTCCGTCGGTGTAGAGGCACAGGCGGCTGCCCGGCGGCAGCTCCACCTTCGTGCTGGTGCGCTTGACGCGCGACCCGATCCCGATCGGCGGGTCGATGGTGAGGTCCACGAAGTGGGCCGGCCCGTCGTCGGGGATCAGCAATGGCGGGAGGTGCCCGGCCGACGAGACCTGCACCAGCTCGAAGGTCGCGTCGACCTGGGCGTAGAGGACCGTGGCCATCTCGCCCGCCTCGAAGTGGACCAGCTTCCGGTTGAGGCGCTGGAGCACGTCGGCGGGGTCGTCGGCCTCGAGGGCGTAGGCCCGCAGGGCGCTGCGCACGCGGCCCATGACGATGGCGGCGTGGAGGCCGTGCCCGGACACGTCGCCGATGACGACGCCCAGGCCGCCGGCGGCCAGTGGGAACACGTCGTACCAGTCGCCCCCGACGGCACTGCCCCCGCCGGGCACGTAGCGGGCGCTCATGGCGAGCCCCGGGACGTCCGGCGGCCTGGCGGGCAGGAGCCCCCGCTGCAGGGCGAGGGCGGCGTCCCGTTCGATGCGGGCCAGCCGTGCGCTGGTGGCCACCGTGACGTGGTCGGCCACCAGCTCCAGCAGTCGGATGTCCTGCTCCTCGAACCGGCGCTCGGCCAACGAGCCCACGTGGAGGACGCCCACGACCCGGCCATGGTCGAGGAGTGGCACACCGGCCATCGTCCGGATGCCCTTGGCCACCAGGAGCGGGTTGACGACGGTCGTCTCGTCGACGCGGTCGAGCACGACCGGCTTCTTCTCGGCGGCGATGCGACCGGCGAAGCCCCGGCGGAGGGGGACGGTGACCCCTTGGCGCACCTCCTCCTCGATGCCCCGCGCCGCGGTGGCGACCAGGCCGTCGCCGTCGGCGTCCAGGAGGAGGACGGCGGCTGTGTCGACGTCCAGCAGCCGGCGGACGCGTTCGAGCAGTTCGTCGAGAAGCTCCTCGACCCCCAGGTGGACCAGATCGACGTCGCTGAGGTCATCGATCCACGCGAGCCGTGCCGCTGCGGCCTCGGGTTCCATCACTGACGGGGGGTTCTACCCCGCCGGCGGCCGAAAGAGCGATTGGAAGACGGCGACGATGCCGGGTACCCGGCTGTCGGCCTCGACCGGGACCTGCACGGCGGACATCAGCAGTGACAGCACCACCGTCTCCACGCCGAGGGCGAGGACTTCGGGATCGATGTCGGCGGCCACCTGGCCCTCCGCCTGCTCGGCCCGCAGCTGCTCGGTCAGCTCGGCGGTGATGTCCTGGAGGGCGGGCAGGTCGGCCACCCGGTGGATGACCTCGGGCTCCTGGCCGGCCAGCACCCTCCGGGCCAGGCGGTGCTCCTCGACGCCGAGTCGGAGGTGGAGGAGCAGGCCGGGGATGAGCTCGACCAGCGGGAGCGTGTCGTCGAGCTGGGCGCGGGCGCCGGCGATGAGCTCGGCGGCGTCGAGGTCGACGGCGGCCTCGAACAGCGCCTCCTTGTTGTCGAAGTAGGCGTAGACGGCGGCCTGGGTGACGCCGGCGTCGCGGGCGATGGCCGACACGGACGTCGCCCGGTAGCCGTCGTCGGCGAAGCGGCGGACGGCCAGCTCGAGCAGGCGGCGCCGGGTGCGCTCGCCCTTGGTCTCGCCAGCACGTCGGCCATGGCCGGAGAGCTATGACGAACGTCACCCCTATGAAGTGATAGAAGTCATTGACTCATCAGAAACATCGTGCGAGGGTTGGCCCATGGCTGCGACCATGACCCGATCCACCGAGCTCGACGACGCCGTCGCCCGACGGGTCGACAAGCTCAACACCGCCTCCGTGCGCCGGGTGATCGAGCCCGAGGAGGCGCTTCGCCTGGGAGAAGCTGGGCGAGGGCCAGCTGATCCCCGACGCCCTGCTGTCCATCGACCCCGACGAGCACGGCCTCACGCCCGAGCAGCGGGCCACGCTGTCCCGCGAGGAGGTCGCCTCGCTGCTGGAGTCCGGTGTCCGCTTCGAGACCGTGCTGATCTCCGCCTTCGCCCTCGAGCTGGCCGAGCGCCGCGACCTCGTCGACGCCCGCACCACGTACTCCCTGCACGAGATGGGCGAGGAGACCCGCCACTCCCGGGCGTTCCTCCGCCTGGTCGAGCAGATCGGGCCGACGGCCCCCCGCCTGCTGATGAAGCGGCCTGCCCGCTGTTCGTCCGCAAGCGGATCCAGCGCGGCCTCCTGCGCCACACCGCCGCTGCTGTACGTCTTCGTGCTGGCCGGCGAGGAGATCCCCGACCTCATGCAGAAGCTGGCGTCGGAGCACCCCGAGACCGACCCCCTGCTGGCCGAGGTCAACCGCTACCACCGCCAGGAGGAGGCCCGGCACCTCGCCTTCGCCCGCATGCGGCTCCCCGAGCTGCGCCAGGAGGCGTCGGCGCTGGGAGCGCTGGCGCATGAAGCACACGGTGCCGCTCGGGCTCCGCCAGCTGTTCGACTCGATGATCGACCCCGGCGTCTACGCCACCGTGGGCCTGCCCGCCGATGCGCACCTGGCTGAAGGCCAACCGCTCGGCCCGCCGCCGGGCCATGCGCTACGAGGCCTGCCGGCCGATCCTGGCCCAGGTCATGGCCGCCGGCTTCTTCGCCGGCGACCGTGTGCCCTTCCTCTGGCGGTCCCTGTGTGGTGTCGAGCGGGACGGCTCGCCCCGACCCGACAGCCCCGCCCTGCCCGTGGTCCCCGCCCCCGCCGCCACCTGACCCGAGGCAATACCTTGCGGAATCCGCACGGTATTGCCTCGACCTACTCGGCGATGCCGACCGGCTGGTCGTCGACGATCTGGTCGAGGTACTCGGACAGGCCGTAGCCGACCCGGCCGTCCTCCAGGGTCCACTCGGTGAGGCCCTCGGAGATCCGGGTGACCAGGCCGTCGCGCCGGTTGCGCAGCGGGATGAGGTTCAGCACCTTGCCCTTGACGTCCAGCGAGCCGTCGTCGTGGTGCAGCACCGCCTCGATGGCCCGGTGGTAGGTGCCGGTCTCGGTCCAGTCGGTGCTGATCTCGAAGCCGCCGGCAGGGGATGATCCGCTCGCCGTCCCAGATGAACCCGCCGCGCATGCCCGTCGCGGTCGGGCCGGGCGATGCGTGAGCCCATGAAGCCGAAGTCGCCGCCGAAGTTGGCGGTGAGCCAGCGGTAGTACCAGGGCGCCTGCCAGGTCCGCGGGCCCCAGGAGTGGTCCCGCAGGCCGAAGCCCTGGACGGCCCACTCCTGGTCGCCCACGGCGATCGTGCCCGTGGCCGCCACCAGCTGCTCGTAGTGGCCCTTGGCGAACTCCTCGCCCTCCCGCTCGACCTTCTCGGTGGGCTCGCCGCCGACCATGTCGCTGACCCGGGTGTAGGTCAGCTCGACCCGGGCCGCTCGGACCACGGGTTGTCGGTGAACGCCGCCCGGGGGTCGGCCATCGCCAGCGGGTCGTCGAGCATGACGACCTTGCCCTCGTAGCGGACCCGCAGCTCCTCGAACGGCTCGACGACCTCGAAGCGCATGCCGCCGGCGTCGAAGGCGTCGTTGTCGCTGATCTCCGGCCGGAAGTACGTGAACGCCACCCGCCCGTCGGGCAGGTAGAGGCAGGTGGTCATCTCGGCGTAGCCCTCGTTGGCCCGGTTGCCGAGGCGCACGAACCCTCCGACCTGCTCGGCCGGGTCGTACACGTTGAAGTACATGGACTCGTTGAAGGTCTCCTCCGGCCCGAGCTCGTGGAGGTATTCGTCGGCGGGTTCGAGGCGCAGCGGCATGGCCAGAACCTACGCCCGATCGGCCAGGTCGGCCGCCGCCCGGAGGTGGTCGGCCAGGTCCTCGAGGCGGCTGTGGGCGTTCAGGCCGCTGGTGTTGGGCATGACGTAGACGGGTCGGCTCACCGAACGGCTCCGCCTGGACGCCGGCGACGGCCTTGCGGTCGACGGCCGCCCGCCACCCGGCCAGGCCGACCATCACGACGGCCCCGGGCCGCAGCCAGTCGACCAGCCGGCGCGACCCGCTCGACGCCGTCGCGGTACTCGTCGATCGTCAGCTCGTCGGCTCGGGGCGTGGCCCGCTTGACCAGGTCGGTCATGCCGACGCCGTGGTGGAGGAGGGCGTGGCGGGTGTCCCGGTCGCGGCTGACGATCCCGGCAGCGAGGGCCGCGGGCCAGTAGCGGTTGCCCGGGCGGGCGAAGCCGCGGCCGGCGTCGGCCGAGTAGACGCTGGGGTTCAGCCCGCAGACCAGCAGCCGCATCGACGGTCCCGACCGTGTCGGGCAGCGTGCGAGCCCGGGTCGCCGCCACCAGCAGGTGCGTGACCCCGTCGGCGGAGCTCCTCGACCGTCAGGTCGTCGACGTCGAACCCCGCGCCGACCACCACGTCGCTCACCATCGCCTGCGGCCAGAGCGAGAAGCGGCGGCCCGCGAAGTCGTCGTCGTCGAAGGTGACGTCGTCGGCGTCGCCCCCGAACAGCGTCAGGTAGACCGGGGCGCCGATGGCCAGCGAGCGGTGGAGGTCGGCCAGGGCCATCGGCATCGCCGTGCGGCGCAGGTGGACGTAGGACTTCGACGCCCACGCCCCACCCATGGCGCCGAAGCGAAAGGGGAGGGCGGCCAGGTCGGCCTGGACCCGGGGGGCTCCGGACCGCTCGGGAACGAGGTCGAGCATGGCCCGTGCCCCGTCCAGGGCCACCGCCCGCGGTCCGAGGTGGGGGAGGTGCCAACCCGGCCCGCAGCCCAGGTCTGCGATCGGCCCGGCGGCCGCTCGGGCGGCGAGCGCCTCGGCCCGCTCGGGTCGCCCGGCGTGACGGTCCCGGGCCCACTCGGCAGCCCGCGCCTCGTACACCGCCAGCGTCGCATCGCTTCTGGCGCCCGATTGCGGCGTCATGGCGCCTCAATCAGGCGCCAGAACGGCGGGTTCCCGCCGGCGAGGGCCGGTCAGCGGGCGCCGAAGCCTCCACCGCCGCCCCCGCCTCCGCCGCCACCGGAGAAGCCGCCGCTGAACCCGCCACCCGACGAGCTGGACGAAGACGGGGGTGGCCGGAACGACGAGGCGGTCGCCGCCGAGAGCCCGGTGCTGAAGTCCCCGATCGACGAGAACGAGCCGACCCCGTCGACCCGCGAGCCGACGTACCAGGTGGCGAAGGTCGGGTCGTTGGCCACCTCGGGGATGCGGACCTTCAGCGCGTCGACCAGCTCGTCGGCCACGCCGAGGGCGACGGCGGCCACGAGGTAGCGCTCGTAGAGGACCAAGTGCCCGGACGGCGCGTCCTCGAGCTGCGAGAAGTCCTTCAGGTAGCGCTTCAGCCCCTCCCACTCGGCGTGGCGCTGGGCACCGGCCGGCGTGCGCCGCTTCAGCAGCGCGACGTTGATGAGGATGACGAAGGCGACGCCGACGACCGTGGCACCGGCGATGAACGCCTCGTTGAAGAAGGCGATGACCCCGAACCCGGCGACCAGCACCACGACCAAGAGGTACAGCAGGTAGGCGGCGGTCTGGCCCTTCACCTGGTAGTGGCTGGTCTCGTAGCGCCTGACCACGGCCTCCTTGAACGAGCTCAGCCACGACGTGGCCGACGAGCGGTGCGACTTCGCCCAACTGGTCAGCTGCTTCTGGCTGGTCTCCGTGCCGTCCTCGAACAGCTTCTTCAGCACCATGTTCTCGAACTCGAGCAGGCCGTCCCGGGACTTCTCGGTCGCCGTGAACTTGTGGTCCTTGTCGGTCTCCTCGATGGTCAGGTAGCCGCGCTGGGCCAGGTCGACGATGGTGGCCGAGAAGGCGTCGGTGTCGACGTACGCCCCACTCCAAGATCGCCTGGGCAACGGCGGGAGCGTCCTCGGGGACCTCGCGCCAGTAGTCGATCGTCGGTGGTCAGGTCGGGTTCCCGGCCCCACTTGCGCCAGATCAGGTAGGCAGCCAGCAGGCCGACGACGACGACGAACGGCGCCGCGATGTTGAGGGCGCGCCTGCGGTCCTCCTTCTCCTGCTGCTCCCGCGCGAACGCCGCCCGGTCGAGGTTGGCCTGCTCGGCCAGCTCGGTCTCCTCGGCGATGATCCGCGGCTGTTGGGGCTCGGTCTCGATGGACGCCGGCGCCTCGTTCTGGCACGTGTCCACGTTCTCCAGCGCCAGCCGCAGGTTCTCCTCGGAGATGCCCGGGTTGTTGTTGATGATTGCGTTGCGCACCAGATCGCAGGTCGACTGTTCCTCTCCGAGGAACTCCTCGCCGACGCGGCCCTCGCGGAGGTTGGGGCCGAACCGGTTGCGGGGGGCGATGACCCGTGTCTCGAGGAACGTGTACGCCGGGAGGTCGTCGATCTCGTGTGTGGACGGTGGCGTCGTCCACCCGGATGGTGCCGCTGAGCGGCCCATGGGCCCACGCCTTGACCCCCTCGCCGTCGCCGGGGAGTCGGAGGGTGACCTCGTGGTGCTCGACCGCGGACGGGCACGTCCCGACCGACCCACTGCCAGTTCAGCTCGACCACGTCGGGCCAGGCGATGGCCGCGTTCAGCACCTCGTAGCGCAGCTCGTAGGTGTCGGTCCCCGACGCCGGGGCGATGTCCCACTCGTAGCAGGGTCGGCGTGTTGGTGACCGTCGTCGCAGCGGGCGGTCGCCCTCGAAGGCCCGGATGTTGCGGATCTCCCACGGGCCGCTGTCGAAGTCGCGGGTGCCGACGTTGAAGGTGCCGTCGAAGTCGTAGGTGACCCGCTCGCGGACGAGGAGCACGCCGTCGCGCCGCAGGGCGGCGGTGACCTGGATGTCCTCGAGGGTGAAGGACTTCTCGCCCGAGTCGATGTCGACCTTCTCGAACACGAGCCCGATGAGGAAGAAGACGCCGACGAAGAGGAACGGGAACAGGATCGCGGAGAAGCGCTTGAGGCCCCTCACTTCTCCAGCCCCGCCTCGATCGCCGCCTGGAGGCGGCGCATCCCGGCCAGCCACCGGTCGTGGTCGTCTGCCTTGCGACGGAAGAACTCGGCCACCTCGGGGTGGGGGAGGATCAGGAATCGCTCGTCGGCGAGACCCTCGACGACCGCCTCGGCGCAGTCCTCGGGCTCGATGACGCCCTGGCGAGATCACGACGGCGCCGGCGGACACGTCCTGACCGGCCGGCCACCATGTTGGTGCGCACGCCCATGGGGCAGAGGCAGGAGAACGTCACCCCGGCGTCGCCGTGGGTCATCGACAGCCACTCGGCCAGCCCGACCACCGCGTGCTTGGTGACCGAGTACGGGGCGGTGCCGATGTTGGTCAGCAGCCCGGCGGCCGACGCCGTGTGGAGCAGGTAGCCGTCGCCCCGCTCGAGCCAGTCGGGCAGGAGCGCCCGGGCGGCGTACACGTGGGCCATGACGTTGACGTCCCAGCAGCGCTGCCAGTCGTCGTCGGCGACCTCGACCCCGCCGAAGACGCCGATGCCGGCGTTGGCGCAGAACAGGTCGATGCGCCCGTGGTCCCGGATGGTCGAGGCGACCAGCTCCTCGACCTGGGCCCGGTCGGCGACGTCGACGGTGACGGCCCGAGCCGCCGATCTCGTCGGCGACGGCAGCGGCGCCGTCCCCGTCCAGGTCGGCCACCACGACCGCCTCGGCGCCCTCGGCGGCGAAGCGCCGGCACAGGGCCGCGCCGATGCCGTTCCCGCCGCCCGTGACGACGACGACCTTCCCGCCCAGCTCCACGGCGCGGAGAGCGTACGTCCGGGGCTGCACTACGTTCGGATCCATGGCGCATCCGAGGGAAGAGGTCGAGGCCGCGTTCCAGGAGTTCCTGCAGCGCGGCGTCGTGGAACGGGACTGGCCGGCGTGGGCGGCGCTGTTCACCGACGACGCCGAGTACATCGAGCACAACCTGGGGACGTTCCAGGGACAGCCCGCCATCCACGACTGGATCGTCGGAGCCATGACCCCGTTCCCGAACATGACCTTCTCGGTGGACTGGCACGTGATCGAGGGCGATCGGGTCGCCTTCTACATCTGGAACCACCTGCCCGACCCCGCCGGTGGCGACGCCTTCCACTCGTTCCCGAACATCAGCCTCATCGACTACGCGGGCGACGGGAAGTGGTCCCGCGAGGAGGACTTCTACAACCCGGCCGACGCCACCCGGGTCGTCGGCGACTGGTACCGGGCCGGTGGGTCCAAGGAGACACCGGAGAACGACGACCTCGTCGCCCCCGAGGACTGGGCCCCGCTGCCCCGGCCCCCGGAGCACGACCGTGAGGAGGTCGAGGCGGCCTTCGAGCGCTACTCAGCAACGGGCGCGCACCGCGGTCGAGACCGGCGACTGGGAGACGTGGTCCCGACAGTTCGTCGAGGACGCCCGCTACTTCGAGCACCACTACGGCCGCTTCAACGGCCGCATCGAGATCAAGGACTGGATCGTCGGCGTCATGCAGCCCTTCCCGGAGATGGACTTCCCGACCCGCTGGTTCGGCATCGACGGCAACCGGGTCGTGTTCGTCGCCGGCAACCGCCTGCCCGACCCCACCGGCGGCGACGCCGAGCTACGAGTTCCCCGCGTGCGTCGTCCTGCACTACGCGGGCGACGACCAGTGGTCCTACGAGGAGGACTGCTACAACCCGGACGAGGCGCCGGTCGTCGTGGCCGACTGGCTGGCCGCCGGCGGTGAGCTTCCCGAAGGCCTGGTGGTCCCCGAGCTGGAGGGCTGACCCGGAACCACGGTTCTGGCGCCCGATTCGGTCGCCATGGCGACCAATCAGGCGCCAGTACGGCTGCGGGTCAGCCGGCGACGGCTTGGAGGGTGTCGGTGATGACCTGGCGGCGGTCGGGGCCCCAGGGCAGGGGCATGACGATGGGGTGGTCGACGCCGTTGGCCACGTACTCGTCCATGGTGGCGCGCACGAGGGTCGGCGTCGCCGACGACGTCGATGGCGTCGACCATCCGGTCGGACACCGCGGCGACGGCGCCCTCCCGGTCCTTGGCGGCGTGGCGCTCGCGGATCGTCGGCCACCTCGTCGGCGAACCCCGCCCGCTCGAAGTTGCGGGCATAGGCGTCGACCACGGCGTACGAGAACAGGTCCTTGCGGGCGTTGTCGGCGGCCTGCTCGCGGTCGGCCACGCCGACGTGGACGTAGGCGTAGACCTCGGCGTCGCCGCCCTTGCGCACCTGCTCGACGCTCCAGGGGACGTGGCTGGCGGGCAGGTAGTTGAGCAGCACGCCGTCGGCGACCTCGCCGGCGAGGCGGAGCATCCCCGGGTTGAGGGCGCCGATGACGATCTTCGGCCGGCGCTCGCCCTGGCGGATGCCGAGGCGGAACCGCTTGGCCGAGTAGAAGTCGCCCTCGAAGGTCACCGACTCGCCGGTGAGGCACTCGCGCACCAGCGCCACGTACTCCCGCACCTGGGCCAGTGGCCGGTCGCCGTAGGCGACGCCGTGCCACTGGCCGGTGACCACGGGTGACGAGATGCCGATGCCGAGCAGCACGTCCCGGTCGGGGGCGAGCGCCTGCAGCGTGGCCGCGGCCATGGCCGTCACCTGCGGGGTCCGCAGCTGGAGGGCCAGCACCCCGGTGCCCAGATCGAGGCCGGGGGCGACGCCGGCGACGGCGCCGAGGAGGGAGAAGGCCTCGGGGCCGGTGGTCTCCGCCGTCCAGAACGAGCGGTAGCCCAGCTCGCCGGCCTCCCGGGCCACGTCGACGGCGGCCTGCGGCCCGAGGGGCATGAAACCGGCGAAGGTGACGCCGACCGGTGTGGCTTCGGTCACCGGTTCACGCTACTGACTCACTCCTGTCACCGGGGACGGGTACCATCGCTCCGTAATGACCGAGACCACGGAACGGCACGACGTTCAGGACGCGGAAGTCATCACCGAGGCGCTCGCGCTGATCGATCAGGGCCTGGGCACCCTGCACGACCGCCAGCTCGTCTCGACCAACGAGGTCGCCGACCTGCTGCTGGACGTACGCACGCTCCTGTCGAAGCAATCCGAGCTCGTCTCTCCCAACTGACGTCGACTACAGACGTCAGTTCCTCGAACGCGTCCTCGAGCGCATCCCGCAGTGCCTCCGCGTCGGGGATGGCCGCGCGTGTCGACCAGCAGCCCGAGGTGCAGCTCGCCGTCGTAGCTGAGCATCGTCAGGTTGAACGCGGTGCCGGCCAGCGGACCGACCGGGTAGTTCTCCACGATCTGGGCCCCGCCGAAGAAGAGCGGGAACGGTGCTCCCCGCAGGTTGGACGTGGTGAAGTCGACGGTCTCGGCCTGGTGTCGGGCCGCCGACACGAGCGCCGAGGTCGGCAGCACGTTCATCACCCCGGCCAGCTGGTCCAGGACCTGGAAGGCCTTCTCGCCGCGTGTCGCGGCCAGGAGCTCGTGGACCGCCTGCAGGTGCGTCTCGGGGTCGTCGATGTCGACCGGCACCAGCGAGCGGGTGAGCGAGAAGGCGTTGCCCGCGGCGCTCTTGTCGTCCCGGGTGCTCATCGGCATGGCCATGCGCAGCTCGTCGACCGGCTGGCCGGCCCGCCGGTGGACCTCGCCGGCGGCCCGGGCGGCGGCGGTCACGAAGAGGTCGTTGATGGTGACGTCCTGCTTCTTGGCCGCCGCCTTCACCGTGTCGAAGTCCACCCGGAGCACGACCAGCTCTCGCCACAGGGACCGCTCGGTCCACAGCGGCGACCGGGCGGCGTTGGTGCCGACCAGCTGGCGGACGACCGAGCTGCGTGGTCTCCGAGGCGTCGGCCAGGCGCGCCGGCCACTGGTCGGGCCGCACCAGCGCGGCGCCGGTGGCGCTGGGCCACGTCGATGGTGGTCGTGGTCACCTGACGGGTCAGATGGGCGGCGGTGCCCAGCATGCGACCCAGGACCGACGGCTCCGACCCACCGCTGGTCCGCTCGGTCACGGGCGGGCCGCCGTCGGGTTCGGCGGGGCGCGCTCGAGGTCGAGGAAGCGCTCGGCCAGGCGGAGGCCGCCCACCCCGTCGGTGACCGTGTGGTGCAGCTTCTGGACCATCGCCGCCCGACCGCCGGGCAGGCCGTCGACGACCACGAACTCCCACAGCGGCCGGCCCCGTTCGAACGGCTGCTGGTGGATGCGGGTGGCCAGGTCCATCAGGGCCCGCTCGTCGCCCGTGCCGGGCAGCGCCGTCCAGCGCAGGTGGTAGTCGAGGTCGAAGGTCGGGTCCTCCTCCCACGTCGGCGGGGCCAGTCGGCCGAAGGCGGGCACGACCCGCTGGCGCAGGCGGGGGATCTCCTGGACGGCCCGGCCCAGCTTGCGGCGCAGGTACTCCCGGTCCGGCGGGCAGTCGAGGACGGTGACGTTGGCGAAGACCGAGGTGAGGTGCGGGTCCTTGTCGAGGTTCCACATCAGGGCCTCGAGGTCGGTCATGCGCGGGTCCGACCGGACCTCTCTGGCCACCCGTTCCGCCATGGCCGCCGACGCTACCGGCGGCGATCGGATCACCGCGGGATGGACGTGGCCTTGAACTCGTTCAGGTCGGTCCACGCCAGGAGGTCGAGGATCCGGTCGACGGTGGCGTGGCCGTCGGCGTCGTCCGTCGGGCCGTCCATGAGGCGGACGAACACCGCCCGGTCGCCGATGACGAAGGTGGGGACGCCCCACACGTTGTTCGCGTCGACGGCGGCCTCGTGCTCCTTGCGCAACGTTGCCAGCGCGCTCGCCGCTGGCGATCTCGTCGAACACCTCGGCGGCGGGCACGCCGTTGTCCTCCAGGATCTTGGTGAGCACGTCGCGCTCGCGGAGGTCCAGCGCATCGACGTGACGGGCGTCGAACAGGCCCGAGGTGCACAGCGGCGAACCGGTCCGGGCAGCGGTCCCGCACCAGCGTGCCCACCTGCAGGGCGAGCAGGCCCGACGCCTTCTCGGGGTCGTCCCAGACGTCGGGCTCGCCCTCGTCGACGTGCATCTGGCCGAGGACGAAGGGCACGAAGGTGCACGTCCCAGTCGGCGCCGTCCCGGAGTCCCGCCAGCACGTGCTGGTGCCCGATGCGGGCGAACGGGCAGCGGTAGTCCCAGGTGACGGCGAAGGAGGTGGTCATGGTCGGGGTCAACCCCCCTGATCGGTCGGGTGTTCCGTACCCCGTCGGGGCAGCGGCCACGCCCTCTTGGCGATGCGGCCGAGCACGACCCCGAGGGCGGCGCCGGCCACGACGTCGGAGGCGTGGTGGACGCGGGTGTGGATCCGGCTGGAGGCGACGACGGCGGCCAGGCCGTACCAGCCCCACCGCCACGGCGCCTTCTGGCCGTCGGCCAGCAGGGTGGCCGCCATGAAGCCGGAGCTGGCGTGGCCGGACGGGAAGCTGGTGGTCTTCGGCGTCCGCAGGGTGAACGGGTGGTCGCCCTCGAGGCCGGGCGGCGCCGGGGGAGCAGCGACTTGATCCCGATGTTGACCAGCGCCGACTCGACGCCCAGGCAGACCATCAGGCGGATGGCGGCATCGGCGTCCTCGTCGGAGCGGAGCCCCCGGAACGAGCCGATCAGCGACCACAGCACGCTGAAGTCTCCGAGCGCCGAGGCGGAGTAGAAGACCCGGTCGGCGACCGGGTTCGCCCCGGACTCGGTCGAAGGCCTGGTCGACGGCGTCGTCGAGCGCGGCGACGTGCTGCGACCGGGGTCAACCCGCCAGCGCCACCGGCCGCAGGTCGAGCGGGGTCTCCTCCAGCGCCGCCGTCGCCGCGGCCTCCCGACGGGCCGTCTCGGGATCGCCCCCGAAGGCCGGGCAGTGGGTCTGGAAGGCGCACCAGTCACACAGCTTGGAGGGCCGGGGGCGGAAGTCCTCCCGCTCGCACGACCGCTCGATGGCCGACCAGATGGCGGTGAGCTTGCGGCGCAGGCCCCGGCTGGCCTGGTCGGAGGGCTCGGCGACGATGGCGACGGGGTCGGCCAGGTAGAGGAGCTGGACCTTCGACGGCCGCACGCCGAAGAGCTCCTCGCACAGGAACGAGTAGAAGTGCACCCCGCCGAGGCGGCCCTGCTCGTACTGCTGGCGGGGGGCGGCGCCCGTCTTGTAGTCGGTGACGACCAGCCCGCCGTCGGCGTCCAGCTCGAGCCGGTCGATGATGCCGCGCAGCTCGAGGTCGCCCAGCGGCGCCGCCAGCCGCAGCTCGATGCCGATGGGCGTGATCGTGGTCGGGTCCTCGAGCCGGAAGTAGTTGTCCAGCAGCTCCTGCGAGCGGATGCGCAGCAGCTCGTCGTGCTCGTCGTCCAGCTCCAGGCCCAGGTACTCGGGGTCGGTCCTGGATGGCGGCGTGGGCCTCGGCCAGGCAGGTGGTGGCCCGCTCCGGCGGTGCGCTCGGCCGGGTCGAGGGCGAAGAGCCGCTCCAGCGCGGCGTGCACCAGCGTCCCCCGCACCGCGGGCAGGGAGGACGGCTCCGGGCAGGTGGTCGATGGCCGAGAAGCGGAACGCCAGCGCGCAGTCCTGGAAGGACGAGACCCGGGAGGGGGAGAGCCCGGTGGGAGGTTCCAACGCCATGCCACAACCCTACGCACGGGGTGTGACAGCGTATGTGGTTTACCCCTCCGGCAGGAGCAGGTCGGCGGTGGGCGAGACGCCGAGCGGGATCCACTCGGGGGTCAGGCGGCGCTCGACCATCAGGCCCGTGATGCGGCGCAGCGTCTCCTCGTCGAGGGGCTGCATGCCCTCCATGCAGGAGGGAGGTGACCATGGCGACCGGGATCACGGTGGCGCCGACGGGCTCGAGGATGCGCATCGGGGGTGACCACCAGGGCGTCGATCACCGGGATCCAGGCCAGGTGGTCGCCGAGCCCGGTGCGCGTGGCCCGGGCCAGCTGGGTCACCCGGCGGGCGTCGCGGTGGTACTCGCCCGTCGAGGGTCGCAGGACGAACGCGCCGGCCCGGCCGGCGACCAGTCGGTCACGGCCGAGTTGAGCCACGGCCCAGTCGGGGGGCAGCGTGGCCAGGACCGCGTCGAGGCGGTCCGGCTCGAGCGAGGCGGCGTCCACGTGCCTCCATCGGCCCCGACGCCTAGGCCGTGAGACCTATATGTGGATTGCCGTGGGCGAGTTACTCGCCCTTGAAGTAGGCGAGCAGCTTCCGGAGCTCGTCGGCCGTGCCCGTCCGGGACCATGTAGCCGTCCTCGTCGCGGATCTCGTCGAAGCGGTCCCGCACGCTCCTCGAGGGTGAGGCTCCGGGTCGAAGATGCCGGTGGTGAGCCCGATGAAGAAGCGGGCCACCATGCCCCCGCCGCAGGAGTAGATCTCGCCGGTGACGGGGCAGTCCTCGTGGGCCAGCCAGGCGACGACCGGCGAGATCTGCTCGGGGTTCAGCTGCTCGCCCATCGGGCCGAGGAGCTCCTCGGTCATCCGGGTCCGGGCGATGGGGGCGATGGCGTTGGCCTTGATGTTGTTGCGGGCGCCCTCCTGGGCGAGGACCCGGGTGAAGCCGACCAGGCCCATCTTGGCGGCGCCGTAGTTGGCCTGGCCGAAGTTGCCGATGATCCCGGCCGTCGAGGCGGTGTTGACCACCCGGCCGTAGTTCTGCTCCCGCATCTTGACCCAGGCCGGGCGGGTCACGTTGAAGGCGCCCCGGAGGTGCACGTCGATGACCGGGTCGACCAGGTCGGGCGTCATGTTGTGGAACGCCTTGTCCCGCAGGATGCCGGCGTTGTTGATCACGATGTCGACCCGGCCGAAGGCCTCGATGGCGGTGTTGACGATGGCCTCGCCGCCCTCGGGGGTGGCCACGCTGTCGTGGTTGGCCACGGCCACGCCGCCCAGGTCCTCGATCGGCCTTGGCCGCCGTCTCGGCCGCGCTCGCGTCGCCGCCGTCGCCGGCGACCGAGCCGCCGAGGTCGTTGATGACGACCTGGGCGCCCCGCGAGGCCAGCAGCTTGGCGTGCTCGAGGCCCGAGCCCGCCGCCGGCGCCCGTGATGATCGCGACCTTCCCGTCGAACCCGATGTCAGCCATGGCGCGGAACGGTACCGACGACAGCCGAGCCACCCGAAATCCCCGAACTACGTCCGCCCACGTTCTCGACTCGGGGGAGAGGCGATGGGGGATCTGGGCTTTCCGGCGTCGCCGGACGAGCTGGGGCCGGAGTGGTACACGACCGCGCTGCGGTCCCGCGGTGCCCTCGGTGACACGACCTCGGTCGCCACCGCCGAAGCGGCGCCCATCGGCGTCGGCGTCGGGATCCTGTCCCTGCTCTGGCGGGTGATGTTCACCTACGACGAACGGCACCGGACCCGCCACGGCCGTCCTGAAGCTGCCCCACACCGTCGAGGGCGCCCGCCAGACCGCCGACGCCTTCAGCTTCTACGGCCGTGAGGTCAACTTCTACCGGGAGGCCGCCCACCGCACGCCGCTGGGGACTCCCGAGGTCTACGCGGCCGAGTACGACCGCGACCGCAAGGACTTCGTCCTGCTGCTCGAGGACCTCGGCGACCGCAAGCAGTTCGACCAGCTCGACGGCTGCTCGGTCGAGGACGCTCTGGTGGCGGCCAAGGAGATCGCCGCCCACCACGCCTGGTGGTGGGAGGACGTGGACATCCTCGAGGCCGACTGGACCTTCCGGACCAGCGACCCGCCCAACCCCCAGGCGCTGCCCCCGACGCTGCGCCAGTCCTGGCCCCTGATCGAGTCGGAGTTCGCCCACCTCCTGCCCGGCCCGATGCTCGACGCCGCCCGGCGCATGCCCGACGTCTGCGTCGAGCTCCTGAACCGTCTGTCCGAACCGCCCCTCACCCTGCTCCACGGCGACTACCGGCTGGACAACCTCTTCTTCGACCCGGGGGCGGAGGACCCGGTCGTCGCCGTCGACTGGCAGATCTGCGGCCTTGGGCGTTCCGCCTACGACATCGCCTACTTCATGAGCCAGAGCCTCACCCCGGAGGACCGGCGGGCCGCCGACGAGGAGGTCGTCCGGGCCTACCACCAGGCACTGGTCGCCGGCGGTGTCGAGGGCTACAGCTACGAGCAGGTCTGGGAGGACTACCGGCTGGCCATCCTCTTCTGTTCCGGTCTACCCGCTGAACGCCGGTGCGCTGGACCTGGTCAACGACCGGGCCCGTGCCCTGTTCGAGGCGATGCTCGACCGCAGCGCCTCGGCCATCGTCGACCTCGACGCCCTGGAGCTCATGCCCTAGGGCGGCTCAGCCGCACACCACCTCTTCGGGCGGCGGTGCGGTGGGGACCTCACCGATCGGCTGCCCGCCGCCACCGCCACCCCCACCGGGGCCCAGGGGCTGGGGCGGAGGCTGGAGATCGCTCTCGATGCCGTCGAAGTCGCTGCCGGTGATCAGCTCGACGTCGGCCCCCTCGACGCTGTCGACCTGCTCGACGTCGACGTCGCCCTGGACCTGGGCGGCGACGAACGCGGCCTCGGCCTCGTTGTCGCCGGCGTAGCGCACGACGCTGCTGGCCGAAGTCCGAGCTCTCGGCGTCGCCGGTGCCGGGTGAGGTGTCGAAGCCCAGCCGCTCCAAGCCGTCGGCGGCCTCGCCGGCCTGGCCGTCGATGCCGCTGCCGTTGTGGACCACGACGCTGACGTCGGGGGCCGCGTTGGCGCCGGCGCCGCTCTGGCCCCGGAAGATGGCGATCCTGCGCTCGTTGGCCTCGCTGTCCTGCGAGGCGGAGGACCTGGGAGCCGTCGACGAAGTCGTCGGTCACGTCGAGGGTCAGCGTCTGCAGGGTGTCGTCGTTGAAGTTGCGGAACTTGCGGCCGAGCTGGAGGAAGTCGTCGACGCCGAGGTGTCGTCCATCTCGACGGCTTCGGTGGCCACGTCGACCACGTCGCCGAGCAGCAGCGGGTTGGCGGAGGCCCTCGGTGATCGTGCGGGACATGGCCCGGCGGATGAAGTCCTGCTGGCGGGAGATGCGGCCCAGGTCGGCGGTGCCGTCCAGGACCCACTCGCCCTCGGGCGTTCGGAACTCGAGGTGGCGGGAGCGGGCGTAGGCCAGCGCCTGGTCGGGGTCGAGCGTGTTGCAGCCCCGGTGGCCGACGAACAGGCCGGTCGTCGGTGTCCCGCACCGGGCGTGTCGAAGAAGAACGGCACGCCGTCGATGGCCCGCACCAGCTCCTTGAAGCCGAGGAAGTCGACCTGGATGTAGTGGTGGACGGGGACGTCGAAGGTCTGCTGGATCGTCGCCGATCAGCGCCTCCTGGCCGCCGGCGGCGAGGGCCGAGTTGATCTTGCCCTCGCCCGCGCCGGGGATGTCCACGAACAGGTCGCGGGGGAAGCTCAGCAGCTGGGCCTGGGGCGAGTCGGGGTCGACCCGCAGCAGCATGATCGTGTCCGACAGGACCCCGAGGTCCTCACGCCCGTTGGTGACCGGGTCGTTCGGGTCGAGGCGGTCGGCGCTGTCGGTGCCGACCAGCAGGTAGTTCTGCGCCGAGTCCCCGTCCGGCTCGTCGTCCAGCGAGTCGCGCGAGATCGAGGCGGGGGATCTGGCTCGAGCCGGAAGTGCAGGAAGCCCGACGCTGCCGACGGCGGTCACGAGACCGATGACGACGGCGACCTTCAGGGTGACCGCGAGGCGCGGTCCCAGGGTTCCTCGGCGTCGGGGCACGGCCCCAGACGCTAACGACGGGCCACCCCGCCTAGACGGTCACCTGCTCCTCGGCGTAGGCCCGCAGCCGCTTGTAGTCGACCTTGCCGTTCGGGCCCCGGCCGATGGTCTCGATGGTCAGCACCCGCTTCGGCGCCTTGTAGGCGGCCAGCGTCTGCTTCACGTGGGCGATCACGTCGGCCTCGTCGAGCACGGCATCGGGCTCGGGCTCGACCACGGCGGTGACCGCCTCGCCGAACTTCTCGTCGGGCACGCCGACGGCCACGGCGTCCCGCACGCCGGCGTGCGACTTCAGGGCCTCCTCGACCTCCTCGGGGAAGACCTTCTCGCCGCCCGTGTTGATGCACACCGACCCGCGGCCGAGCAGCGCTGAGCGTGCCGTCGGCCTCGACCGTGGCGTAGTCGCCCGGCATCGAGTACCGCTTGCCGTCGATCTCGATGAAGGTGGCCGCCGACTTCTCGGGGTCCTTGTAGTACCCGACCGGGACGAAACCGCCGACCGCCACCCGGCCGATCTCGCCCGAGCCCGGCTCGAGCGGCTTGCCCGTCCTCGCCGACGACGATGGCGTTGGGACCGAGGGTGAACTTGGCGGTCTGGGCGGCGGCCCCGCTGGCGGAGACCGAGCCGCCCATGTTGAGCGCCTCGGACGACGAGAAGGCGTCCTGCAGGAGCATCCCCGGGTGGTGCGCGAGGAGGCGCCTGCTTGGACTCCTCGCTCCACATCACGCCCGACGAGATGATGACGAACGAGGCTGGACAGGTCCCAGCGGCCCGGCTCGGCGTCGAGCGCCCGCAGCATCGGCTTGGCGAAGGCGTCGCCGACGATCGCCATCATGTTCACGCCCTCGCGCTCGACGGTGTCCAGCAGCTCGACGGCGTCGAAGGTGCGGCCGGTCAGCGTGACGACGCAGCCGCCGGTCATCATCGCCATGAGCGCGGTGAACCAGCCGGTGCCGTGCATGAGCGGGCAGGCCGGGATGTGCACCGGCCCCGGGCCCGTTGAGCGACTCCCGCATGAGGTCGAGGTCGGCGTCCGTCGCCGTACTGCGGGGCCACGGCGTTGGCGTAGGCCAGGAACAGGTCGTCCTGGCGCCACATCACGCCCTTGGGCATCCCCGTCGTGCCGCCCGTGTAGAGCATGAGCAGGTCGTCGCCGTCCCGGCCCCAGCGGGGCGACGGTGCGGTCCGACGGCCAGGTCGGCGGCCTCCTCGTAGGGGCTGGCCCAGTCCGGGCACGGCCCGCTGCCGTCGTCCACCCACAGCCAGGTGCGCACCGGCACCCGGTCCCGGACGGCCTCGATCGTCTCGGTGAAGGTGCCGTGGAAGACGACGGCGACGGCATCGGCGTTGTCCCACAGGTAGGCCAGCTCGTCGGCGGTGTACCGGTAGTTCGTGTTGACCGGGACCAGGCCGGCCTTCCAGGCCCCGGTGCAGGCCTCCATGTACTCCGGGCCGTTGTGGACGTAGAGGGCGACCTTGTCCTGGCGCTCGGCCCCGGCCTCGAGGAGGGCCAGGGCGACGCCGTCGGACCGTCGGTCGAACTCCCGCCAGGTGGAGCGCCGGTCGCCGTGCACCTGTGCCGGTGGCGTCGGGCAGCTGCTCGGCCACCACCTCGAACGCGTCGGCGAAGTTCCAGCCCGGCATGCGGGCGACTGTAGGCGGGTCAGTCGGGCGTGGAAGCCGTGGTGACCCGCAGTCCGTCGTGCTCGACCACCTCGAGCTCGTCGTCACCGGAAGGCGGCCGCGTGTGCTCGACGATCAGCTCGCGGTACACGAGGAAGGCCATTCGCTGGTCGTGCTCGTCGGTCGGACCGCTGCGCTCGGCCTCGATCTCGACGAAGACCTGGTGGGCCCGCCGGTACTGGTCGGCCAGGCCCGGGCGCACGAAGGCGGCGGCCGTGACCCGGTCGTCGAGGCGGTCCGATGGCATCTCGCGCTCGTCCAGGATCGAGCGCAGGAGCGACTCGGCCCGCTGGACGGCGACCCGCGGGTCGTCGACGTACGACGGCCTGCAGCTCGCTCCAGCGCTGCATGGCCAGGCGCCGGGCGTCGGGGTGCAGGGGTCGGGCGGGGGCGCGCCGGTAGCGGTCCACCCGGTGCTCGAGCTCCGACTCGCCGTCGTCGCGGCCCCGTTCGGCCACCGTGCGGTCGTACTCGGGCCCGAAGCGGTCGCGGAGGTCGTTGCTGCGGGCGACGGCCTTGCGGCGGCGCCGGGCCCGTACGGCGAGGACGAGCAGGAGCAGGAGGACGACGGCGCCGGCAGCGACGATCGCCCAGGTGATGGGTTCCATGACGAGTCCCTTCTGTGCGCCCGCTGGCTCTCCTGTACCCGCTTCCGGCCGCGGTTAGGTTCGGCCCGTGGACTTCGACCTCCCTCCGGACGACGACCCCGCCGCCTGGCCGTCCGGGAGTGGCTGGCGGCCAACCCGTCGCCGTCGGGTCGGGCCTGGCCGAGGCGGGGTACGTGGCACCGCACTGGCCCCGTCCGTGGGGGCTGGAGGCCGACCCGATCGAGCAGATCGTCATCGACGAGGAGCTGGCCGCGGCCGGCGTGCACCGGCCGCCCGAACCAGATCGGCATCGGCTGGGCCGGGCCGACGCTGCTGGCCGCCGGCAGCCAGGAGCAGAAGGACCGCTACCTGTTCCCGATCCTCGTCGGCGAGGAGTTCTGGTGCCAGCTGTTCAGCGAGCCGGGCGCCGGGTCCGACCTGGCCTCGCTGCGGACGACCGCGGTGCGTGACGGCGACCACTACGTGGTCAACGGCTCGAAGGTCTGGACCTCGATCGCCCACGTGTCCAAGTTCGGGATCCTCATCGCCCGCACCGACCCCGACGCCCCGAAGCAGCGGGGGATCTCGTACTTCATCTGCCCGATGGACGACCCCGGGCGTCGAGGTGCGGCCGATCGTCGAGATGACCGGCGTGCACCTCTTCAACGAGGTGTTCCTGGACGAGGTCCGGATCCCCGTCGAGAACCTGGTCGGCGAGGAGAACCGGGGCTGGGACCTGGCCAAGGTCACCCTGGCCAACGAGCGGGTGTCGCTCTCCAGCGGCGGTGCGCTGTGGGGCCGCGGCCCGTCGGCTTCGGACCTGGTCGACCTCGCCCAGGAGCACGGGGTCGACGACCCCGGGCTGCGCCAGCGGCTCGTCCAGATCCACATCGAGGGCGAGCTGCTCCGGCTGCTGCGCCTGCGCACGGTGACCGCCGCCATCCAGGGCACCCAGCCCGGTCCCGAGGCGTCGATCCGCAAGGTCTTCGCCGACGAGCACGGCCAGCGCCTGATGACCCTCGCCCTCGACCTGGCCGGCGCCGGCGGGCTGGTCGACGACGTCGGCCCCTTCGGCGAGCGCGGCCGACATGTGGCGCTACGGCTTCCTGTTCGGCCCGGCGCTGACCATCGGCGGCGGCACGGCCGAGGTCCAGCGCAACATCATCGGCGAGCGGGTCCTCGGCCTCCCCGCCGAGCCCGCCTCCGTGACCAGATCGCGGCGTGACACGTTCGGATGATGCACGGGTCCTCGTCACCGGCGGGGCGGGGCTGGTCGGCTCGACGCTGATCGCCACCGCGCCCGACGACGTCGAGGTCCACGCCACCCAGCGCACCACCCCGGTCGTCGGCGCCACTGCCCACACCATCGACCTGGCCGACCCCGACGACCCCGTCGGCCTGCTCGCCACCGTGCGCCCCGACGTCGTGGTCCACACCGCCTACGCCCGCTCGACCTGGAGCGGGACGTCATCGCCGCCACCCGGTCGGTCGCCGCCGCCTGCGCCATCCACGACGTCGCCCTCGTCCACCTCAGCAGCGACGTGGTGTTCGACGGCGAGCACGCCCCCTACGCCGAAGACGCCGCGCCTGTGCCCGTCCACGCCTACGGCCGGGCGAAGGCCGAAGGCGAGGCCGACGTGCTGACCGCCGTGCCCGACGCCGCCGTCGTCCGCACCTCGCTGGTCTGCGCCGCTGACCCTCTGGATCCCCGCTCGGCCTGGGTGGTCGACACCCTGCGAGCCGGTGACGCCATCACCCTGTTCACCGACGAGGTCCGCTGCCCGGTCCGCGTCGACGACCTGGCCCTGATGCTCTGGGACGTCGTTGCCGTGCCCCGGGACGAGCGCTCCGGCCTCTGGCACCTCGTCGGCCCCGATGCTCTCAGCCGCCACGAGCTCGGCGTGCTCCTGGCCGAGGCCCATGGCCTCGACCCCGCGGGCATCACCGCGGCCCGCAGCCGGGACCAGCCCGAGCCCCGTCCCCGGGACCTCACGCTGACCGCGGACCGGGCCTCGGTGCTGCCGACCCGGCCCCGGGCCGTCGCGACCCTCTGGGGCTAGGTTCGGTCGCCATGAAGATCAGCACCCAGCTCCGGTACGACGTCCCCCCGGCGGAGGTGGCCAAGCAGGCCGTCGACCTCGAGGCGGCGGGGCTGGACCTGATCTGGGTGGCGGAGGCCTACGGCGTCGACGCCGTCAGCATCATGGGCTACCTCGTCGGCGGTGACCGAGCGGGTGGAGATCGCCTCGGGGATCCTGCCGCTCTACACCCGCACGCCGACGCTGCTGGCGATGACCGCGGCGGGCGTCGACGCCCTGTCGGGCGGGCGCTGCGTGCTCGGCCTGGGCGCCTCGGGGCCGCAGGTCATCGAGGGCTTCCACGGCGTGCCCTACGACAAGCCGCTGACCCGCACCCGCGAGATCATCGAGATCTGCCGCCAGGTCTGGAAGCGGGAGCGGGTCGAGCACGACGGCAAGGCGTACACGATCCCGCTGCCGCCCGATCAGGGCACCGGGCTGGGCAAGCCGCTGAAGCTGATCACCCACCCGGTCCGGGACCGCATCCCGATCCACGTCGCCGCCCTCGGTCCCAAGAACGTCGAGCTCACCGCCGAGATCGCCGACGGCTGGCTGCCGCTCTTCTACCTGCCCGAGAAGGCCAAGGAGGTCTGGGGCGACGACCTGGCCCGGGGCGCGGCCAAGCGCGATCGCCGACCTGGGGCCGCTGGAGGTCGTGGCCGGCGGGCTCGTCGCCATCGGCCCGCAGGACGAGGTGGCCGGCTTCCGGGACTTCGCCCGCCCGATGGTCGCCCTCTACGTGGGCGGCATGGGCGCCAAGGGCCGCAACTTCTACAACGACCTGGTCTGCCGCTACGGCTTCGAGAAGGAGGCCGAGCAGATCCAGGACCTCTACCTCGACGGCAAGAAGGAGGAGGCCGCCGCGCTGGTGCCCGACGACCTGCTCGAGGCCACGACCATGTGCGGCGACGAGGGCTACGTGAAGGAGCGCCTCGCCGCGTTCCGGGAGTCCGGCGTCACCATGCTCAACATCACCCCGATCGGCGACGCCGCCGACATCGTCGGCAAGCTCAAGGACTGGTCGAGCTGAATTCGTCCTCCAACGAGGTTCGCGGGTGTCAGGCGGTCTTGAGGACCTCGTCGAAGCCCTCCTGCATGCACTCCAAGAGCACCTCGGGGTCCGGCACCGCGGCGGGGTCCGAGTTGATGCCGATGTTGAGGTCGTCGACGTAGCTGAGCAGTGTGATGTTGGCCGCCGCGCCCGCCATGGGGCCGAACGGGAACTGGCTCAGCACCCGGGCGCCGGCGAGGTAGATGGGGAACGGCGGGCCGGGGACGTTCGACGTCACGAAGTCGACGCCCCGCAGCATCGAGCCGAAGATCCCCGTGGTGATGTCGGGGTGCAGGCGGTTGAGGACGTTGGCCAGCGGCTCCGTGAGGGCCAGCGCCGGTTCGGCCCGGGCCCGACCCACCAGGTCCCGCACCACCTTCATGCGGTGCACGGGGTCGACCACCGTGAGCGGCACCGGGAAGCGGGCCGGAGCGAACTGGTTGCCGGCCACGTTCTCGGTGGCCTGGGTGCGGACACTGATCGGCATCGACATGCGAAGGGCTGACGCGGGCTCGCCGTGGCGGTCGTGGTAGCGGCGCCAGCCGGCGGCGATGGCGGCGACGAAGGCGTCGTTCAGCTTCCCACCGGCGCGGCGGCCGGCGGCCTTCATCTCGGCCAGCGGAACCGTGAGCGTGTGGAACTGGACCGACAGCGAGCGTTTCGTCATCAGCGGTGACAGGGGCTCGCTGGCCGGGGCCAGCAGGCGGGCGGCGGAGCTGATGGTCTCGCCGATGCGGACGCCGATGCCGACCGGGTCGGCGGCCGTGCTGATGGCGGCGGTCGTCGCCATGCCGGCGGACCGCTTGGCCACCCCGGCGACCCGACGCTGCTCGTGGCTGAGGGCGTCGACGAGGCGCTCGACCTGGTTCATCACGTGGACCGGCGGGGCGTCGGGCATCTCGCCCGCCTCGCCCGGGTCGGGCTCGGCGTCGAAGGTCTCCAGCATGAGCTTCACGCCGCCCACGCCGTCGGTGATGGCGTGGTGGATCTTCATGATCAGGCCGGCCCGCCCGTCCTCCAGGCCCTCGACCAGCGGTGAACTCCCACAGCGGGCGGGCCCGGTCGAAGGCCTGCATCCCGATCGGCTCGGCGATGTCGAACAGCTCGCGCATCGAGCCGCCGTTGGCGCGCGTTGACGATGCGGAGGTGGTAGTCGAGGTCGAAGTTGGGGTCGACCTCCCACCGGGGCGGCGAGAACGACAGGGCGTTGCCGATGACCCGCTGGCGCAGGCGCACCACCGTGCGGCTGGCCCGCTCGAGCTTCTCCCGCAGCCGGTCGTGATCGGGCGCGCTGTCGAGGACGACGACCGAGGTGATCGTGCTGCGCAGCAGCGGGTCCCGCTCGATGGTCCACATGAGCTTGTCCGCATCGCTCATCCGCGGCTGGAAGTCGAAGTGCTCGTCGGTCACGGCACCAGTCAACCGCAGAACGGCGAGTCGTGTCACAGGCCGGTGGGCGCACCGAGAGCGGCGCGCCGTCAGGCGCTCGATCAAGCCGGGTCGGCAACCTCCGGTTGCCGACCCGAAGTCACACCGCAGGTCGGGCCGGAGTTGCGGTAGTAGCCGGAGAACTGGTCGCTGCTCCGTGTGGCCGTCGACGTAGGTCCGCGTGCGGGTCGTCGTCACGGTCGTGCAGCTGCCGTTGGTCCCGGTGCTCTGCCCCGTCTGCGCCCCCGTGGCGAAGCGGGTGGAGTACAGGTGCATCGTGATGCTGGTCTCGGTGTAGGTCGGCCACATGAGCACGCCGTAGGGCGTGTTGTTCACGATCCGGAACTCGGGCCCGCCGTAGGAAACGGTCGACTCGCGGCCGAACGGGTACCGGCTCAGGTGCTCGGTGTGGAACTGGTAGTCGGGGATGTCGAGACCGGCGAAGAAGGCGGCGTTGAACGACGTCGTGGCGAACTGGGACACGCCTCCGCCGACGGACTCCACGTGCTCGCCGTTCTCGATGGCACCGGCCAGGACGAAGCCGTTCTCGATCGTGCGGGGCCCGACGACCTCGTTCAGGTCGAACACCCCGCCGTCGGGCGGGATGATGTAGCCGCGCACGATGTCCGCCATCCGCTGGATGTTGGTGACCCGGCTCTCGCAGCAGTCGTGGTGGGTGGACCTGCGGCAGCCCTCGGCCGAGTACGAAGACGCGGCTTCCGGTCCTCTACATGCCGGACGGCGGGATCGGGGAGGACTTCCTGCACGTCGCCGGGCTGGTGCAGGTGTCTGTAGGGAACGCCACGATGCGGCCGTTCCTGCTCGTCGGCATCGAGAACACGCAGCGGCGTCGCGACCTCACGGGCCCCACCCAGAACGCCGAGGACAAGAAGATCGCGCCGGTGGTGGGCGGGTCGGCTGCCTTCCGGGAGTTCCTCCGCTCGGAGCTGATGCCGGTCGTCGAGTCGAGGTATCGGACCACCTCGGAGAAAGCGATCATCGGCGAATCGGTTGCGGGGCTCTTCGTGGTCGAGACGTTCTTCCTCGCGCCGCTGATGTTCGACACCTACATCGCGTTCGACGCGAGCCTGTGGTGGAACGACGGCGAGTGGGTGAAGCGGGCAGCGCGAGAGCTGGCCGGGGGAGGTAGAGGCGGGCGCTCGCTCTACCTCGCGAACAGCCGGGAGGACCGCTCCGACCTGACGCAGCGGCTGGCCGAGGTCCTCGAGCAGCACGCGCCGTCCGACTTGAAGTGGCACTACGAGCCGATGCCGGGTGAGACGCACGCGACGATCTACCACCCCGCGGCTCTCCTGGCGCTGCGACAGCTCTTCGCTCCTTCGGGCGCCTCGAGTCCGCCATAGCGGGATGCCGGGAACCCCGGCCCCCTAGCTCACTGGAATGGCCTCTGCGAGGATCCGCCCGTGTTCTCACGCCGCTGGAGCTTCCTGGTCTTGCTCTTCGCGCTCGCTGGAGCGGCGAGCGGGCAGAGCCCGCAGACGCCGCGGGACGCATCCGTGGCGTCCGGGGAAGGACATGCCGCGTGGTACCTGGTCTTCGAAGAGAACGACGAGGGCTCTTTCGAGCTCTACGCCAGTGAACGCGTCGAGCTGGCCGCGCCACCCGCGAGCCGCGTAGCGAGCGCTGCTTCGGCTCGATCCAGCGGCGACGCCGACACCGTGCGCGTCGAGCTCTCGGGTGCGGGCGGCGAGCTCGTGTACGAGGATGTGGTCGTGCTGCCGCAGATGTTGCGCGGGGAGTTCCATGGTGCGCCGCGCTCCAACGGGCGCTTCGCTATCGATTCCGTGCGGGTGGGTCCGAAGCGGCGCGCTTTCGTGGCGCGGGTGCCGTTCGTGGACGCGGGCACGCTGCGGGTCGAAAGCGACGGCGCTCGGGCTTCGTCGTTCGCCGTCGCAGACCTGGTGCCCGAGCGATCGCGCGGAGCTCGATCGGCGATCGTGCTCGACGTGCCATCCGACGAATCAGCGCGCGCGAGCGGCGCCGGCAGCGGCTCGGCCGCCACGGCAGCCAACCTGGCAGCGAACCGGGTGGATCTGCTGGTCGTGGGTGACGGCTACACGGCTGCCGAGCAGGAGGCCTTCACCGACGACGCGTCGAGCCACGTCTCGGAGCTGCTGGCTATTTCGCCGTACGACGAGTACCGCAACTACGTTCGCGTTCGGCGACTGTTCGTGCCGTCGGCCCAGAGCGGCGCGGATCACCCGCCGTTCGAGGCGGGCTGTCCCACCGGCAGCTCGACCTGCTGCTCCGACTCGGCGGCGCAGAACGATCCGCTCGCCGGCACCTTCGTCGATACCGCGTTCGGCGGGCGGTTCTGTTCCTTCAACGTGCACCGGCTCGCGGTGGTCGACGATGCGGCCGTGTTCGCGGCGGCGGCCGCGGCGCCCGACTGGGATCTGATCCTGGCGCTCCTCAACGACGACACCTACGGCGGCTCGGGCGGCCTGGTGGCGGTGGTGTCGACCAACGAGGCGGCAACGGAGATCGCGCGGCACGAGTATGGCCACTCCTTCAGCGACCTCGCCGACGAGTACGAGGACGCCTTTCCGGGATTCCCCACGTGCAGCGATCGTGGTCCCGGCTTCGGCTGCGAAGCCAACGCGACCGACGAGACCGAGCGCGCGCTCGTCAAGTGGGAGCACTGGATCTCGGCCTCGACACCGGTGCCCACACCCGAGAACGACCCGGACTTCGAACAATCGATCGGCCTCTTCGAGGGCGCGCGCTACCACGCGAGCGACATGTTCCGGCCGCGAGATCAGTGCCTGATGCGCGTGCTCGGCGCGTCGTTCGACCGAGTCTGCCGCGAGGCGTACGTGCTGCGGCTCTATCGAGGCGGCTGGGGGAGTGCCGGCGGACGGCATCGATCCGATCGAGCCCGATTCCGAGAAGCCGCGCCCGGGCGCGAGGGTGCGCACCGAGCTCGGGGTGCCGGTCTCTTTCGAGGTCGAGCTCCTGCAGCCGGTCGGCGTACCGCCGCTCGTGGTGACGTGGCTCGTCGACGGCCTGCCGGTTCCGGGAGCGAGCGGCCCGCGCTTCGACTTCCTGCCGCCCGCCCCGCGCCGCTACGACGTGGAGCTGCGCGTGCAGGACCCGAGCGACCTCGTGCACGCCGACAACGCCGCCGAGCTCTCGAGCAGCAGGGCCTGGATCGTGATCGCGCAGGAAGATCCTCGCGCGCCCTGCGTCGCGGACGACGAGACCTTGTGTCTCGAAGGCGGCCGCTTCGAGGTGGCGGTGGAGTGGGAGAGCGGCTCGGGAGAGAGCGGCAACGGACGAGTCGTGCCGTTCGGGTCGGACGATTCGGGGCTGTTCTCGTTCTTCGACGCCGACAACTGGGAGATGCTGGTCAAGGTGCTCGACGGTTGCGCGATCAACGACAGCTATTGGGTGTTCCTCGCCGCCACCACCGACCTGGGTTACACCCTCACCGTCACCGACACGCTCACCGGTCGAATCGTGGAGTACGACAATACGGCGGGCGTCCGCGCGCCCGCTGTCACCGACACGGCCGCGTTCCCGGGGTGCGCAGCGAACCCGACCCCGCTGACGGACGCGCAGGCGACCGTCGACAGCGTGGTGCGGCGCTCCGTCCAGGAGCTGGAGCGGCTACGCGGCGCGGTGGCGGGCGTCGCCGGCGAACGTGCCGCGACGTGCGCCGACGGTCCCGACACGCTTTGCCTCGCGCACGAACGCTTCGCGGTCGAGGTCACTTGGCGCGCTCCTTCGGGCACCGTCGGCACCGGACACGTCGTCCCGGCCGAGTCGTCCGATTCGGGGCTCTTCTACTTCTTCGACGCCGACAACTGGGAGATGCTCGTGAAGGTGCTCGACGCCTGCAGCGTCAACGGCGCGTACTGGGTGTTCGCGGCCGCCACCACCGACATCGAGCTGACGCTCCGCGTGACCGACTCGCAGACCGGCAGCGCGGTCGAATACCACAACCCGGCGGGGGTGCCGGCGGCGGCGATCACCGACACCGCTGCCTTCCTGGCCTGCCCGTGAGGCGCGCGGTCTGCCGGCCGCCGCCGCTCGCTACCTACTCGTCTCGTCAGCTCGTCAGGCGATAGCGCACCGTCACGTTCGCGGTGACCGTGACCATGCCGGGCGATACCGGCGTCGAGTCGTTGGCCACTGCCATCTCCTGCATGCGGAAGCGCGCCTGGTAGGGAGGAGGTGCGACGAAGGCGCCGCCCTCCTGTACTTCGAGCACCGACCCGAGCGAGAGCCCGAGCGCGCGCGCCATGGCGCCCGCCTTGGCCTTCGCGTCCTCGATCGCCTGAGTGAGGGCGCGCTGCTTCGCGGCGTCGTCGTCTTCGAGCTCGAAGGAGATGCCCTCTACCTGGTTGGCGCCGGCTTTGATGGCGGCGTCGACGACTGCGCCGACCTTCGAGAGGTCCTCGAGCGTCACTGTCACGACGTTCGATGCCTGATAGCCGACCACGACCGGCGGTCCTCCTTCGGCGCGGGGCCGGTGGTCGTAGACCGGGGAGAGGTCGAGGCGCGAAGTCTGGATCTTCGACTCGGCGATTCCCGCGGCTTTGACCGCCTCGAGGATGGCGTGCGCGGTCGTGTTGACGCGCCGCTGTGCCGCCGCGGCGTCGGTCTCCTGGAAGCTCACGCCGAGGCGGACCACCGCCTCGTCGGGCTCGACCTGGAGCTCGGCGCTGCCGTTCACCAGGAGCGACGGCACCGTCTCGCCCGAAGGACCCTGAGCGAGAGCTGATGCGGCGAAGAGGGACGCCAGCAGGCCGGCGTAGAGCCCCGGCCGGCGCCATCTCGCCAGCGCTCGCGGTGGCTGAGAGGTCGAAGATCCAGGCACGAAGCGCCCGAGCAGGGCTCGAAGCTTCGGAGAACTCTGCGTTCGGAGAGATCGCGGATTCATCGAGAAAGCTCCTTCCATACACCCGTCCGCTGCGGTACGAGCAAACAGTGGGCCAGCCTCGGCGCGGAAAAATCAGCCTAGGGGAATCGACCGGGAATATCGGCTCGACCGGCCCAGCTCTCCTTCCGCGTCAACGGGCCTCGCGTGCCGCCTTTCGCACGGTCCTCTCGTCGGCGAGGAGCTGACGCGGGCTGAGGCCGCGGCGCACGCGCCCCTCGAGCCAGTCGCCCTCGTGCAAGCCCGCACGAATCAGAGTCTCTTCGTGGAGCAGCAGCACCATCGTGGTAGCCACGACGCTCTTCGGAAGCGACACGAAGCCCTCGACCGGACGAAGCGCGTCGACTTCCACCTCGAGCGCAACGAAGCCCTGGCGTTCGGTGGGAGCCCGCCGCAGCACTCGCGCGCGCAGATCGGTCCAGTTTTCGCTGGGGCTCACCATCGCCGTGAGCTACCGGCGATCGAGGCCGGTCGATCGAGGGAGCCGGTCGTTGGAGCCGGTGCTCGCCTCGTCAGCCGACCGAGCCGGGAGCCTGACGCGGAGAGTACAGGCGACTGGAGCTCCCGTCACCGCCCAGGAGCTTCCGGAGCGGCGGTGCGAGGTCTCTTCGAGCACCGTGCGCGAGGCGGTTCTCGCCAGCGCACGGTACTCGCGCGGAGTGATGCCGAGCCACCGCTGGAAGCCGCGCTGCAGGGATCGACGATCCGCGAAGCCCACGGAGGCGCCGACCCAAGAGATCGCGACATCGCGCTGCGACAGGAGCTCCATCGCCCGGGCGACCCGCATCGCGCACAGCCAGTCGCGGAAGCAGATGCCGATCCGCTCGTGGAAGACCCGCGAGAAGTGGTGGTACTCGAGCCCGGCGATCGTGGCAGCGCCGGCGAGCGTGATCCCTTCTCCCAAGTGCTCCAGCACGTGATCGCGCACCCGCCCCAGGCACGGGTAGTGGTCGAAGGCCGTGGCTTCCAGCGCGGCTCCTGGCGGTGGAGCGAAGTCGGGGATGCGGTTCACGATCGCGGTGCTCGGTGCTATAGGTCTTCGACGGGCTGCTGGTCTTCGGTGAGCTACTCGTCCTCGACGGTCCACTGGAAGTACAGATCTTCCTCGACGAGCTTTCCCCGCATGGCGTCGATCTGCGGCTGGAGCTCCGCGATCCGCTCTTCGACCTCGAGCCATTCGGCCTCGGAATAGGGAACGCGGCCATCGGCGCGCATCGTTTCGGTCCATGCGCTCTTTGCCGTCGGGTAGGCCGGTGTCCGCCTGCACGACTCGACCCGTGCGCGCTCGAGCAGCGCGCGGTAGATCGGCAGGTAGGGCATCTTCCAGCCCTTCCCCTGCTTGACCCACGCCCACGATTCGTCGGTGGGCACGAACGCGACGAGGTCCGGCGAGCGCATGCGCTCGAGCCCCTTGTCGCGCAGCGTGGCGTTGTGGCTGCCGTGGTGGCCGACCTTGTAGAAGACGGTGCGCTCGATCAGGTCGCGCCCGGTCACGGTCTCGCCGTCGACCTCGAATACGACCGGCTGCGGCGCGTCCTCGTCGATCTCCTCGTCCGGGTCCGGCGCGGGTGGCAGCTCCGCCCACGACACCCAGTTGCCGACCTGCGCGTCGCCAGGGAAGAGCAGCACGCGCCGGGTGCGCGGCAGCTCGATCGCGAGCACGAGGCTCGTGTTGTTGATGAAGTCGTCGTACTGCAGCGCGAGCGCTTCGAGCGACTCGAGCCAGCGGGGGTCGATGCGGCGCCAGGCGTTGTCGTCCGCGGGATCGAAACCGTAGCGCTCGGCGAAGAACGGGTGCGCCTTCGCGCTGGTCTCGTCGAGACCCGCGTCGCGCCCGAACGGGCTCGCCGAATCGGCGCGGCTCGGTCGGCGTGGCTCGCGAGTGCGCTCAGGAGCGCGAGCTCCCCGCCGCGCTGCCGCAGGTACACCTCTTGGGCGCGGAAGTTGGAGCGCAGCAGTGGGCGATGTTTGGGAGGCCCGAGCACGTAGAACCGCGCCCCGTCGGAGCCGAAGGGCAGCACCAGGTCGCACGGATCACCGTCGAGCGTCATCGAGCCGCTGGACGCGGGTACGAAGCCCGTTACCGCGTCGATGAGGGTCGTCTTGCCCGCGCCGTTTGGCCCGATCAGGCCGACGACCTCTCCGGGCCGAACCTCCAAGGAGACGTCCTGGACCGCCACGACCGAGCCGAACCGGACCGTCAGCTCCGAGATCGACAATGTGGCTCCCGCCACTGGCTCGACTTCGGCCAGGGGCAGGGGCGGGCGCCGTCCCGCCGGCGGACCAGCCGGAGCTTCTCCCAGAGCCCGCGGCCGTGGGCGGTGGCGACGTCGGCGATGCCGTTCTGGTGGAAGATCAGGATCAGGAAGACGACCAGCGAGCCGAGGATCAGATCCCACCGGTCCTCGAGGCTGACCCAGTCCTCCACGATGCGCGTGCCGAAGCCGCCGATGGCGTTGGGGCCACCGAAGACCGCGCCCAGCACGAAGCCCAGGCCACCGATCACGGCATGGCCGAGGCTGTTGATCGAGGCGAACACGTTGAACTCGGTGTAGGTGATCACCTGGCCCCGGAAGGCCACCAGAATGCCGGCGACCGCCGCGAGCCCGGCGGACACCGCGAGGCGTAGAGCTTCACCCCGAACACAGAGATGCCGAGCGACGCGGCGGCTCGCTCGTTGGTGCGCACCGCGATCGAGCCGGCGGCCGGTGCGCGACCGGCGGAGGTCGGCCACCAGCAGCGCGAGCAGCACGAAGCACACCAGGCTCACCGCCGCCCAGGCGTGCGGGTGGTTGGACGCATCGACCTCGATGCCGAAGAGCTTCACGAGGGGCCGATGCGCGTGCCGCCGTCCAGGTAGTCGCCGAGGTAGTACGGGTTGGCGAAGACGACCTCCGACACGAGGAACCCGAGGCCGAGGGTCACGACGGCGAGGTTCACCCCTCGGGTGCGCAGGGCGGGAACGGCGAAGGCGAAACCGACCGGGATCGTGAGCACGATCCCGAGGAGGACCGCCAGCTCGACCGTGAGACCGGCGTGCACAAAGCGACCGGCGATCACCGCGCCGATGCCGGCGAAGGCCCACTGCGCCAGCGAGATCTGCCCGGCGTACCCGGTGAGCACCACGATCGAGAGGATCATGATGGCGCTGGTGAGCGACGTGAACGTCGCCCGGGCCCACACGTCGTCCATCACGAAGAACAACAACGCGGCGGTGATCGCCGACGGAGGAGCACGGCGCGCATGTTGATCTGGCCGGTGCCCAGCCGGGGCAGGCGCGCGGCGACGTGCGACCGCAGGGGCAGGCCTCGCCCCCCCGCGACCACGACGAGGAAGATCACGAGGAACGCCGGCATGCGGCTGAGCCCGGAGATGAGGTCCTGGTTGAGGAAGTCGGTGATGTCGCTGCCGTAGTTGGTGGCCATCGCCTCGCCGACGCCGATGATCAAGCCCCCGAGCAACGTCAGCGGGAACGAGACGAAGCCACCGAGGAGAGCGGCGCCGAGCCCGGCGACGGTGACGACGATCGTGAAGGTGGTCGCCGAGAGGCCGGTGAGCGGGGCGGCCAGGACGGCGGCCAGGCCGCCGAGCATGCCGCCGACCGTCCAGGTGAGCGCGGCGAGCCGGTCGGGCGACCACCCGAGCGTCTGCACGGCGCGCTCGTTCTGGGCGCTCGCGTTGATGGCGAGCCCGACACGGGTGTACCTCGTCCACGCCCAGAGCCCGGCGGTGAGGACAAGCGTGATGCCGACGATGTACAGCCGCTCCTCTTGGACGGTGTAGCCGCCCCAGTCGAAGACGTCGTGTGGGCAGGTAGTGATCGACCGACTGGTTCGAGGCGCCGTGGCGCTTGAGCACGATCGCCTGGAGGAACCCGAGCAGACCGATCGTCGCGATCACCCGCACGATGGCGGCCGCTCCCCTCAGCGTCCGCAGGACCACCAGCTGGAACGCCAGCGACACGAGCCCTGCAACCACGACCGCCACCACCACGGAGGGCCACACCGACCACTCGCGCTCACCCGCCAGGTCGACGAAGGCGAGGTAGGCGGCAAAGGTGCCGATGGCGCCTTCCGCGAAGTTGACGAGTCCTGATCCGCGGTAGATGAGCACGGCGCCCTGGGCAAAGAGGGCGTAGGTGGCGCCTGCGCCCAGCCCGATGATCAGGAACTGGAGGAACGACTGCACGTGGTCAGCATGGCCGAGGCCGGCTCAGCACTCCTCCGGGGGCGCACCGAAGATCGACCCGCAGAGCACCTCGTCGAAGGACATGTCGGCGGCCTTCGTGAAGTTGCCGTCGTAGTCGCCCTCGGCCTCGGGATCCCACACGTAGGTGGCCCAGTGGTTCATGCCCGCCCGCATGAACATCCCTGGGTGGTCGGTGTCGGGCGTCCAGTTCTCCCCGCCGTAGATGTCGAGCATGGGAACGTCCTGCGCCTCCTCGGCGAGCGTCTTGATCGCCTCGGGCGTGAACTCGCTGACCTGGGCGTCGCGGATCATGTAGAGCAGCGCGTAGAGCCCGATCCACGACCGCATCGGGCTGGTCTTGAGGGTCTCCGGCTGGAGGGCATCGTCGCCCGACGCGGCCAGGTCACTGCGCAGTGCGGCGTACACGGGGAGGTCGGCGGTCGCCGGCGGGAAGGGGCCGACCAGCGCCATCTGCTCGGCAAAGTCGCCGAAGTCGCCCATCGCCGAGTGGGCGAAGGTGCCCACGGAGCCGCCGATGGCCAGGTCAGTGTCGAGCTGCTGTCCCGCGTTCACGACCTGGACCGCCTCCTGCTCACCCAGCGCGAGCATGACGCCGTTGGCGCCGGCCGTCTCGGCACCCTGGATGAACTGGGTGAAGTCGGTGGTGCCGGCCGGGACCGGCGCGTCGGACACGAAGGTCACGCCATCGTCCTCGAAGTTGCTCTGGAGCAGGCCCTGCATCGCGCCGGCGCCGGCGCTGTCCACTCGGATGATCCCGATCTCCTTGGCATCCACGTCGATCAGCGCCTGTGGCATCAGGAAGGTGGTGCCGGTGCCAGACGCGTCGAGCGGGTAGGCGTTTTGATCCGCCCAGTCGTTGTTGGTCACGTTCCCCGCGAGACGTGGGATGCCAGCGGCCGCGAAGGTGTCCGAGATCTCCTTCTGGCCGGCCGTGGCCTGGTCGTTGATCATGGCCACCACGCCGGCGTCGATCAGCTGGTCGGCGCACGCGACCGCCTGGTCGAGGTTGGCTCCGTCGTCGCAGTTCTCGACCTCGATGCACGCGCCGTTGGCGCCGCCCCGCTCGTTGAAGGCCTCGGCCGAGGCCTCCAGCGCGGTGGCCTGGTCGCCCAGGGAGATCACCGGCGACTCGAAGGTGGTGATGAGGCCGACGACGAGCGGGTCGAGCGCCTCGTCGCAGGGGCCATCGTCCCAGAGGCCGATGGCCTCGTAGTCGATCTCTTCGGCCGGCTCGCCGCCGTCGCCGCCACCTGCGTCGTCGTCGTCACCGCACGCCGCGGCAACCAGTGCCAACGACAGCAGCACCGCGAGCATCCTGAGCAAGGTCCTCGACATCCCGTTGGTCCCCCTTGGGTTCGGTGTCCGGGCCCCTCCGTTCACGCGAAGGCCACCCTCAGTTGCGGAGAACCACATTATCGCGGGCGGGAGGGCGTCGTACGAGCCCGGCGCCTACTCCACGTTCGGACTGAAGGTCCACCGACCTACCATCAACGGTCCGACCGCCGAGGGGAGACGCTGGACGATGAGGACCGTGGTGGTGGGGGCATCGAGCGGCCTGGGGCGCTGCATCGGCATCGGGCTGGCCCAGCGAGGGGGACAGGTCGCGCTCATGGCCCGCCGAGCGGACAAGCTCGAGACGGCGGCGAAGGAGGCCGGCGAGACGCGCGGTCGCGATCACGTGCGACGTCACCGACGCCGACTCCTGCCAACAAGCCATCGGCACGGCCGTCGATGCGCTCGGCGGGATCGACTCGGTCGTGTACGCACCGGCCATCGGTCCCCTGGCGCGCATCGAGCAGCTCGACGCCGACACCTGGCGCGCCACCTTCGACACCAACGTCATCGGTGCGTCGCTGTTCACCGCCGCGGCGCTCCCCCATCTCAACGCCTCCGCCGGTCGCGGTCGTCTACCTCTCCTCGGTGAGCGCGTCGCAGACCGCGCCCTGGCCGGGCCTCAGCGCCTACGCCGTGAGCAAGGCCGCCCTCGACAAGCTGGTGGAGGCGTGGCGGGCCGAGCACCCCGAGGTCGGCTTCACCCGCCTCGTCGTCGGCGACTGCCCCGGCGGCGAGGGCGACGGCCTCACCCAGTTCGCCAACGCGTGGGATCCCGACCTGGCCGCCGAGATGGGCGGGCTGTGGGTGGAGCGCGGCCTGCTCGCCGGATCCTTCGTCGACGTCGAGGACCTCATCGTCGCCGTCGACGGGTCCTGCACGCCGGTCCGTCCGTCTCGATGTCGACGGTCATCGTCTCCCCCCGCCCCACCGCCCCCGCCTGAGCCGGCCGGCTGATCCTCGACCGTCGGAGCTCGAGGTCCGAGGGCTCGGCCACTCTAGCGCACTTCGGACCCCAGTTGGACGGGGCTGTGCCTTCGCGAACCGCATCCCGATGAGGTTGGCGACCCAGGTGACGCCGGCGATCGCCTGGTCGGGGTCGAGCTCCCAGTCGCCGGCCAGTCGCTCGTAGGTCGCGACGCCGAGGAGCACGTCGAGCATCGCGGCCGCGACCGCGGCGTTCGTCGTCGGACCAGCCGGCGGCGGCGGCGCCGACGGCCTGTCGGCAGCGCCTCGCGCTCGCGCTGGCCGGCCTCGGTGAGGGTCGGGTCGAGCGCGGGCCGCGGCTCGAGCGGGTGCGACGCGACGGTGGCGATGATCCGCGCCGCGACGTCGGGCGACGTCGTCGAGCCGCAGCGCCGTCGAGGTCGATGCCCGCCTGCTGCTCGAGGCGGCGCATCACCGCGTCGCGCAGTCCGCGCTCGTTCGCGAAGTGGCGGTAGACCGTCCGCTCGTTGACGCCGGCGCGCTCGGCCACCGCCCGCATCGTCAGCCCCACGCCAGTCGCGGATGGACGAGCCCTGGAGCAGCTCGCAGCCGGCGGCGACGATCCGCTCGCGTGTCTCCGCCGGCGCGCTGGCGCGCAGCGGTGCTGTCGTAGCGCCGGCGCGTGCGGCGCGCGCTGGCGCGCGTCACGGGACGACGACGGGCAGCGTCTCCCAGCCCCGCACCGTCGAGGTCGGCGCGAGCTTGGCGTCGTCGAGGTCGACCTCCCACTCCGGGAAGCGCTGCAGCACCTCGTCGAGCGCGACGCGGCCCTCGAGGCGGGCCAGCGCGGCGCCGAGGCAGAAGTGCGGGCCGTAGCCGAAGGTGAGGTGCTGGCTCGATGTTGCGGTGGATGTCGAACCGGTCGCCGTCGGGGAACTGGCGGTCGTCGCGGTTGGCCGAGCCGACGAGGAAGAGCATGGCGCTGCCCTCGGGGACCGTCTGGCCGTGGAGCTCGACGTCGCGCGCCACGTACGCGGCCGACGTGCGGCGCCGGCGGCTCGTAGCGCAGGAGCTCCTCGATGGCGTTCGGGATCGAGCGAGCGGTCCTCGACGAGCTGGCGCCGCTGGTCGGGGTGGTCGGCCAGCACCTTGCCGGCCCAGCCGATCAGCCGGGTGGTGGTCTCGTTGCCGGCGCCGGCGACCACGTTGACGTAGGTGAGGAGCTCCTCGCGGCGCAGGCGCCGGACGGTGCCGGTCTCGTCCTCGAACTCGGCGTTGAGGAGCTCGGTCATGATGTCGTCGGACGGGTGCTCGGCCCGCCAGTCGATGTACTCGGCGAACATGCTCGCCGCTGGCGAAGCCGTCCGCTGACCTCCATCGGCTTGCCCGCCTCGGTGCGCAGGTTGGCGTCGACGCGAGTCGCGGACCGCCTCCTGGTCCTCCTCGGGGATGCCGAGCAGCATGCCGATCACCCGCATCGGCATCTGGGCGCCGAGGTCGGCGACGAAGTCGAAGCCGCCCGGCGCCGACGAGCGGGTCGAGGCTGCGCGGCGCAGAACTCGCGGATCTTGCGGCTCGAGCGCCGCGACCTTCCGGGGCGTGAACACCCGCGACAGCAGGCTGCGGTGGATGGTGTGGGTCGGCGGGTCCTCGAAGATGACGACGCCGGGCGGCATCTCGATGTCGGCCTTGATCAGCTCGAGGATGCCGCCGCGGCCGGAGATGAACGTCGTCGCGATCGACGCAGGCCGCGCTCGACGTCGTCGTACCGGCTGACGCGCGTAGAAGTCGTGCGGCTCGTTGTAGTAGAGCGGCGCCTCGTCCCGGAGCCGCCGGTACACGGGGTACGGGTCGGCGTTGATCTCGACGTCGTACGGGTCGTAGTACACGTCGCCGACCCGTGCTCGCGGTCCACCAGGGCCCTCCGTCCGCTACGTGGCACATTTGTGCCAGAACTATGACATGAATGTTCGACTCTCGTCCACGGGAGCGGCGGCGCCGGCGAACTCCGCGCTGTATTCAGGGCACCGCTAGTT
>CAVSIG010000002.1:0-1060702 GCA_963728005.1 uncultured Microthrixaceae bacterium | reverse complement strand
CGGATTGGGACTTCGCCGAGCTTCTCAAGGATAGTATAGTGTGAAATGGTTGCACCAATCATGGCAAGTCCAGTCTATACAGAAACACCGATTGAAATCCGAAACTCGAATATCGAAGCACAAAGGAAGCCCGAAATCCGAATCACGAATGACCGAAACAGGCCCTGCGGTTTCGAGATTTGGTCATTCGATCCTTCGTGCTTCCTTAGGATTTCGAGATTCGGATTTCGAATTTCACCTGGAAAAGCGAGCCCCTCGTGTTCTCCGCGTCTGCTTCCGCGTTTCGCCTTCTGCGTATCGCGTTCCATTTCAGTCTATCCAGTCGTTCAGTCTATTCAGTCGATCAGATTAAACGCGAGCCGATAGTCAGTAGTCGACAGTCAAAGTCTGCATCTCGCAATCTGCCACGTTTCGCCTTTCACGTTCCGCGCTTCCATCCATCACCCCACCGGTAGTCTCATTTTCTTCATGAATGCAGAGTAACGCGGATCCCTTTCAAGGTTCCGCAGGAGCGGATTGCCTTTTATCGATGGAAGACCTCCATCGCGCTGACGGTAGGCGCGTTCCAGCCACTCAAAGGCTTTGTCTGCTTCACCACGATAGGCGTAGACCTCGGCAATCTGGTATGCGTCCCGGTCCTGAAACCCTCTGATTAATTCAGCCAGCGTGCTATCCGATTCAGACTTCATCCCCAGGGCGTGAGAAATCAGTGCAAGTCCATACAATCGCCAGTCAGGTTCGGCTTCCTTCAGACACTTCCGCCCGCGCCAAATCCAATCTCCCTTGCTCAAGAAATACAAGGCCGACAGACGTATGGCCGCCGGTAAACTGCGGATTCAATTGAAGACTTCTCTCGTAGGCGGCTAGTGACTCGCTCAGCAAGCCTGCGTACCAGCAATACAAACCGAGGCCACCGTACAAGGAAGGAGAGACCGGATCGAGCTCAATTGCACGACGCATGAGTGCGATCGCCTGGTCGAATCGCCCAAGCGTGCGCGCCAGACCAGCCGCCCCCCTGACAACCTCCGCGTTTCCCGGATCAAGCTCCAATGCCCTTTGGAAGGACGCGTCTGCCCCAATCCAATCCCAATCGTACCTTCGCTTTATCCAACCAATCTGTGCATGGGCTGCGGCAAAATCAGGATCCAGCTCAAGGGCCTCTTCCACCTCAAGACGTGCATCCCGGTACCCCTCATGAAGCGGTACGGAACCATCGTTGGCCTGCGAACTGTGAGTCCGGGACAACCCCACCCAGGCGGGGGCATAGGTGGAATCGATCGACAGCGCTTGCCGGAAATAGCGCGCTGCCTGATCCCAATCTTCCTGAAGATCGTACAAGTGCTTTCCCAGCAGGTAGGCGTTATACGCTTCCGGGTCTGTTCCCCGTTGCCGTGTTCCGGTGTCTTTTGTCAGGAGAACGATGTTCAGGACCTGAGCCACGGCAAATGAGATTGTATCCTGCAGGGCAAAAATATTCTCCATTGTTCCATCGTACGTCTCCGACCACAGGTGGGCATCTGTTTCCACATCAATCAACTGTGCGGTGACGCGCAAAGCATTGCCGGATTTACGGACGCTCCCTTCAAGAATGTGCTGCACGTTGAGTTTTGCCGCGATGGTCTTGATGTCGGTACCGGTTCCCTTGAATGAGAACGAGGATGTTCGGGAGGTGACACGCAGTCCAGGATTCTTTGCCAGCACATTCAGAAGCTCTTCCGAAAGTCCATCGGAAAAATATTCCTGGTCAGGGTCCGAACTCATGTTGACAAAGGGTAGTACAGCAATGGTCTTCCTCTCCGATCCGGCAGGTTGAGAAGCCTGCTTGAACACATACACCCCGATCACTCCAAGCAAGAGCGCAACGGGAACAATGATCCATGCGAGTCCTGGTCTGTTCTTCGCCGCAGAGGCCACTGCCGCGCCCGGAACTCCAAGGGGAAGGTTTCTCAGGTCGTGGACAACTTCATCGGCCGTTTGATAGCGTTTCGCGAGATCTTTCTCAAGGCATCGTTCGATAATTCTCCAAAGCCCATCCGGCGTGTCTGACCTTATCGTCCTTACAGGGCGAGGTTCTTCATTCACAATCGAATAAGCAAGAGCCGCCTCATGCTCGCCGCGAAACGGCAAGTGCTTCGTTGTCAATTCATACAGGACAACGCCGAGTGAGAAGATATCCGAGCGCAGATCAACGTCCTCCCCGCGCATTTGTTCGGGCGACATGTACGCGGCGGTGCCCACTGTGCGGTCGACCTTTGTCATTTGCACGGCATTCTGTAGCTTTGCCAGCCCAAAATCCGCAAGCTTCACGTTTCCTTCGCTGGTCAGCATTGCGTTGTCGGACTTCACATCCCGGTGGATAATACCTGCACGGTGTGCGCTTGCCAGACCTTCAGCGATCTGAATCCCATACTTCACCACATCAGCAAGGGCGAGTTCCTCGCTTTCACTCTTCGCCTTTTGGACCATCGATTTCAGCGTGCCGCCGGAAATGAACTCCAACACGATGAATGTCCTGCCGTTCGCTTCGTCAATATTGTGAATCGTCGCTATGGCGGGATGATTAAGGGCAGAAATCGCTCTGGCCTCCTGTTCAAACCGAGCGATATCATCGGGGGAAGACTGCAGAGCGCGGCGGGAAGGAACTTGAGTGCAACATTCCTCTCCAGCTTTTCATCCCTGGCTTTGTACACAACGCCCATACCACCCTCTCCCAGCTTCTCCAGAATCCTGTAGTGGGAGATTGTTGTACCGATCATAGAGTCATTGGGCATTAGTCACAGGGTACTAGTCATTGGGCACTAGTCATCGGCTCGAGGTTTCAAGCTACACAAGGTCACATGCCTCGGCCGGCATCCAGTGTGCGTCCTTTCCCTCCCATTTGACATTGCATCCGATTGGGTTGGTTAGTGGAACGCTCACTGGTTTATCAGCAAGGTGTTCTTCAATGGACCTTTCGAGATCATTCACCGTCATTCTGCGGGTATCCCTCGGGCTGTCAACCCCGCGGCCGGTGTAGATCAAACGACGGTCTTTGTCAAACACATAGAAATGAGGCGTCCGCAAGGCCCCATAGGCAAGGGCAACCTCCTGCGATTCGTCATACAGGTAGAGCCACGGAAACCGGCGTTCCTTCATCCGTGCGACCATGTGCCCGAAGTCGTCCTCCGGGTAGGTGTGCTTGCTGTTCGAGTTGATGCCAACGAATCTGACACCGAGGGGCGCGAACCTCTCTGCTGTCGTTCTGGTTACTTCATCAGAACCAATGACATACGGGCAATGGTTGCACGTGAAGAAAACAACCAGCACCTTCGCATCGTCAAAGTCGGAGAGCCTGTACACCCGACCGTCGGTTCCGGGCAGAACGAAATCCGCTGCGCGACTACCCAAAGAAAGGGTGAATGGCATTTTCCGACTGCCTGACTCTACCATCTGACTGTTAGTGCGTTCGATCTAATCTATCCGGTTATCGGTGAACCGCTCCAATGGCTATTCGTGCGCTGTCCCTTTCTCTGGCTTTCACCCTCTTGCTTCTTGCCTCACGCCATCGAATCTCTGATTTCTGATTTCTGTCGTCTGCTCTCTACCCTCTATCCTCTACCTTCTTGCTTCTTGGTTACCCATTCACCGATTGTCATTGACCGGATCGCTGTTAGCGCGTTCGGTATTCCTCGGAAGAGCCGGGCGAACAACTAACGATCTACCATCTATCTTCTTCTTGCTTCTTGCTTCTTGCTTCTTGCTTCTTGCTTCTTGCTTCAAGGGGTCCCCTCGGACCACCTCCTACCCTCCATCTTACTTCAATACCACGAGATTCCGTGTCCGAACAAATCCGCCCGACTCAAGACGATAGAAATAGACGCCGCTCGATAGCTTAGTTCCGTCGAAACCAACGCGGTACATTCCGGGTCCCTGCTCTTCATCCACCAACCGCGAGACTTCTCTCCCCGTCATATCGAACACAGCCAGCCTTACATGGCCCGCCTGTGGAATTGCATATTCAATGGTGGTGGAGGGGTTGAACGGATTGGGATAGTTCTGAAGCAGAGAATACTCCTCCGGGAGTGTGTTGTCCGATTGATCCACCGTGGTCACAGGTCCGAAGACAGATCATCAAGGAGGAAGGAAGAACCAATCTCGGGCTGCCCGCCTGAGCTTGATATCGACGCGTAGATGATACATGTGTCGGGAACCAGTGGAGAGAAATAGATAATGTTGGCAACCAGCTCTGTATAAACTGATGTCGATTGGGTGATTGTGGCCGTCCCTCCCCCTATCGCAGAATCTCCCTGCACCATAACCACAAAGACTAAGAGGATGTCCATGCCGAGCAAGTCGCACTGATACCATCCGTGTACTGCCTCGTGCCTGGCACTGACGGGAAACCCTTCCCCGGTTGAACCTGAGAAAATCAACGGCGAATAGGGAAATCCCGAAAAGTCCGCTACAACTCCGCTCACAGCCGATGATCCGGAATGGGAAACTCCGGACTGCGTAACGTTAATTACGGTGCCCGGGATATTGCTGGTACTCCAGTCGTCTGGATTTCCCGATGTCCATGTCTCAAAACTTGCGTTTGGGATCTGCGCAAAAGATGAAGCAGCGCATGTGAGAATAACCAAACTGATAGCAAAGCGTTTCATTCGATCCTCCTTGTGGTTTTTGCTGATCTGAGATTCCTGATTTCCGTCACCTACCCTCTATCTATCTCACCTTCTATCTTCTATCCTCACCCTCTACCCTCTGTTCTTCTTCCCCAATTAACGAATCTTTTTGGATTGATGAAAAATGGAGAGCCAGTCTATTCAGTCTATTCAGTCCATCCAGCCTGTTGAGTCTATACAGAAGAAAGTCCATAGTCCTGAGTCGGTTTACAACTCTACTCTACGAGCCTTCGGCTCGAAGAGCCGTAGGCGAGTTGGTAAACTCGCAGAGCAGTCCAGAAGACGGAAACGGGAGACCGAAGACCGGAAAGAGTGGCAGGACAAACACCTAACGATCTAACATGGGGGGCATCGAGCTCGTGCGCGAAAGCCTCGACCTCGTTGGCGACGGCCAGTTCCGCCTCTTCGTCGAGGTCACCGGCGAGGGTCACGACGACGAGCGCAGCGCGACCATCGGTGGCCCGCAGGGCATCGGCCCCCGACGACCAGGGATCGGCCACGTCGAGCACACCCTCGAGTCCGGCGATCGGGCGAAGGCCATCGGTGATCTGTTCCTGGACCTGCGGATCATCGACGTCGATGCCGTCGGCAACGATCGCCAGTTGTCCGCCGGTCTCGGCGAGGTCATCGAGCTGCTGGGCCACTCGGCCTGACTCGGTCGAGGTGCCGGCCCCGAAGTCGGTGGACAACACATCGAAGGCCGTGCTGCCGACGGTCGCGGTCACGAGCAGGAGCCCGACCCACGCCAGGATGACCGAGCGCCGGCGGCGCACCACGAACGCTCCGAGACGCCGCATCACGACACCGCCTGGGGGGTCAGGGAGCTGACGACAGCGGACTCGGGCTCGACGGCCCGAGCGCGGAAGGCGTACAGCACGCCGGCGATGGCGCTCACCACCAGCGCCCCCGACGAGCCGAAGAGGGCGTGCTGGGTGTCGGCGTCGACGATCACCTGCGAGGTGATCAGCCAGCCGCCCGCCCACAGGGCAGGAGTGGCGACAGCCCAGAGCACTCGATCCACCGACTGCATCGGGATGGACATCGCCTGCGCCACGCCGACCCCGGCTCCGGTGATGGCGCCCATGGCCACGAGGCTGGCGGTGTCGGTGTCGTAGGCGACCACGGCGGCGCCGACGGTGAGGCCCACGGCGAGGCCGGTGGCGGTGGCGATGATCCAGCGGACCCGGTCGCCGCCGTCGATCCCTCCGATGAGGACCTGCACGGCGCCGAGCACGGCACCGGCGGCGAGCCCGCCGACGAGAGCAGCTCCGGCCGAGTCGATGTTGCCGGCGACGGCCCGTGCGGCCACTCCGGCCACTGGGAACCCGATGAAGGTCCCGAGCCACCTGGCCCACCTCTTGGTCTCGAACTTGCGTCGGTGCATCTCCACGTTCCCCTCGATCGTCCCGACGAGCGTCCTGCTCGCTGTGGGCACACGATGAGGGGCCGCCATGACGCAACGCTGACGATCGGCGCACACTGCTGTGACCGGGCTGTCAGCGAACCACCAGCGGGCCCAGACACCCTCGGCGCATGACCGAGAGCGCCGCAGACACCGTGATCCGCCAAGCGATCGGGGGTGACGACCACGCGATCGCCCTGATCGCCGCGCAAGCCGACACCACCGAGACCGTGGCCTTGATCGTCATGGCTGCCCTGCTGGAACCGCAGCCGGACCGCCTCGACCGCGCCGCCTCGGTCGCCTCGACGAGCCGGGACCGGCAGATGGTCGCGATCGCTCGATCCCACCTCGGCGGCCGAAGCGAGCTGGTCAACGCGCTGGCACGCGACCACCTCGTCGACTACCCCGACAGCCTGATCATCGCCTGGATCGCGTCCGGCGCGGTCCCTCCGTCGGGTGGGAACATGCGTCGATGACGCCTCCCGCCGGAGTCACTGCAGTCCCCCTCGACGAGCTCACCGTCACGATCGTCGTCGACAATGCGACGGACACGCTCTCGAGCATCGCCCCGGGCGTGCCGCAGCTTCCCGAGCTGGCGTACCTGCTCGGGAGCGTTCCTTCCAGCGGCACCCACGACGGGCATGACTGCGTCGTCGGGTTCGACCACCTCTGCGTCGCCTGTCACGGCTTCTCCGCCCTGGCAACCGCACGCCAGGGGCAGCGAACGGCAACGGTGCTGTTCGATGTCGGCCCCTACGGCGACGTGTGGCTCGCCAACGCCGAGCGCCTGAACATCGACCTGTCCAGCATCGAGGTCTTGTTCCTCTCGCACTGGCACTGGGACCACTCCGGCGGGATGACGACCGTCGTCGCCGCAATCGCCGAGGCGCGCCACGCTGCGGGTCACGCCCCGCTCGTCGTCGACGTGCACCCCGATCGACCCGACCAACGAGGGATCCTCACGCCGTTCGACGTCTTTGCGATGCTGCCCCCCGAACCCACCGTCGATGCCATCGAGACCGCCGGCGGCCAGGTCATCACCGACGCCGAAGTCCACGACGTGGCCGAACTCTTCCTCTCCAGCGGCGACATCCCTCGCCAGACCAGCTACGAGACGGGCTTGCCGGGACATCACACCTGGCGGGGTGATCAGGTCACCCTCGATCCGGGGATCCACGACGAGCGCTTTCTCGCCGCCAACGTCCGCGGCCGAGGGACGACGGTGCTCACCGCCTGCTCGCATGCGGGCGTCGTCAACGTGGGCCTCGAGGCACAGCGCCTCCTCCCCGACCAGCCGGTCGACGTCCTCCTGGGCGGCTACCACCTCGCCGGCACCACCGTCGAGGACCGCATCGAACCGACCGTTCGAGATCTGACCGACCTCGTCGCCCCACGGGTCGTCGCGCCCGGCCACTGCACCGGCTGGCGAGCCGCCGCGCAGCTCGCAGACGCCTTCAGCCCCGCCGGCTACGCCCCCAGCGTCGTCGGCACCCGCTACCTCCTGAACGCTTCGTAGCGCTCGGCCTGGAGCTCAGAACAACGGGACGTCCGGTTCGAGGCCGGCGAGGATCGCACCGGACGTCATGAACGTGTCCGGTCGGACGAGGAAGTGCTGGCGCAGGGTCGTGATGTCGCGCAGTCGCCGCTGCAAGGGGCTGTCGGCGTAGATGGCGCCCCCACCGCCGGCGCGGTGCGCGGCGTCCACGGCCGCCTCCGCCCTCTCGACGATCCAGGCCGACAGCCGCTCGCATCGTCCCGCGGTCCTCGATGGTCGCCGCGCCACCGCTGACCGCGGTGGCCCAGGTCGACTCGGCGACCTCATGGAGCAGGGCTTTCGCGGCCCGGAGCTCGGTGTCAGCCCTCGCGAACGCGTCCTGGAAGGCCGGGTTGGTGGCAAGCGGGCCGGCCGACAGCAGGGGCACCTTCGAGGCGGCGAGGTCGGCCACGTCGTCCAGCGCGCCGCGACCGATCCCGAGGGCGACGGCCGCGATGTACAGGGCGATCACCGCGGGGATCGGACACCGGACGATCGGCTCGTCGAGGCACGGCTCTCCGTGCAGGGGCACGAACGTGCGGTCAGCGGCCACGGCCAACCCGTCCACGCGGATGTGGTGGCTTCCCGTGCCCCGCAGTCCGGCCACGTCCCACGTGTCCTCGATCTCGACCTCGTCCGGAGCGAACACGGCGATGCGGAACTGGGGGACGCCGTCGACCACGCCTTCCACGGCGTTGCCGTACAGCCAGGTGGCGTGCTCGCACCCGCTCACGAACCCCCATCGACCCTCGACGCGATAGCCGTCCCCGTCTGGGGCGATCGAGCCCGTCGGGTTGAACGCGCCGGCGGCGATCACGTCGTCCTCGCCGGCGAAGAGCGCGTCGAACGACGATCGAGGGAGGAAGGCCAGGTCGCACCACGCGGCGGAGCCGATCATGACCGTCCAGCCCGTCGATGCGTCGGCCCGGGCGAGCGTTTCGTAGAGGATGAGGGCGGACATCAGGTCGGCACCGAGGCCGCCGTGCGACACGGGGTGCAGGATCCGGAAGCACCCCGCCTCCACGAGAGCGTCGAGGACGTCAGGCGGCAGTCGCCGAGCCGACTCGATCTCCGGTGCCCGCTCGCGGAGGCTCGGGGCCAGGCGATCGGCTGCTTTCAGCACGGACTCGACCGTGGTCATGGGCGCACCATCGGGGCTTCGGCCGAGTGTCGGGCCCGCAGCTCGTCGTCCCAACCGCCGTTGCAGTAGCCGACGACCTCGGTGATGCGACCGTCACGGACCTCGCACATCCAGAGACGCCGCGCCACCAGACCCTCGTCGGGCATCGCCTCCTCGTGCTCCAGGACGAATCCCTGCACGGTCGGCACCACCCGGAGCACCCTTGCGGTCGGCTGGCCGACGGCGATCGCCCGGAGCTGTCCGACGAACGCCTCGCCGCCCACGAGCTGGAACCGCCAGAGCGGCGGGAGCAGGTCGAAGAAGGCATCGGGGGCGAACAGGTCGTCGGGGGCGATGAACGTCTCGAAGCACCGGTTGAAGGCGGTGCTCAACCGATCGACCGTCGCTTCGTCAGGTGGTGCGGTGAGCTGCGAACCGGACATCCGGTGTCTCCTCGTCGTCGCTTCTCGTCAGAAGGCAACGTACGAAGGCGCCGGGACTGCCCGCATCGCCCGATTCGACCATTTCTGACGGGGAGGGTCCGTGGTCAATCCTCACCACGCGACCCGACGAGGCCACGCTCGTAGGCGTATGCCGTTGCTGCGGCCCGTGAGGTGAGGCCTGCCTTGGTGAAGATGTTCTGGAGGTGCCGGGCGACGGTGTGCTCGCTGATGCTGAGGGTCGCTCCCACCTCCCGGTTCGTCTGTCCCGTGGCGACGAGCCGGAGGACCTCACACTCCCGACCGGTCAGATCCTCGACCGACCCAGCACCCCGCCCCTGGAGCACACGGGCCTGTTCGAGGTCGAGCCGTGCCCCGAGGTCGCCGAGGAGCGCCACCGCCACCTCGAGCTCGAGGTCGGCGCCATCGTCGTCGCCCACGGCCCGGCAGGCGACGGCGACCTGCACCCGGGCCCGAGCCTCCTCGTACGGGAGATCGAGCTCACGGGCCCGGTCGCGCGCCAGGCGGAGGTCGACCAGGCCCGGTCCCGCTCGACCTTCGGCCAGCTGCACCGTTCCCGATGCATACGCCGCGGCGGCGCCGAGCATCGGCGCGGCGAAGCCCTCCGCCAACGCAGCGAGCTCATCGCGCGCCTCCCGGGCCCGGTCGATCTCGCCGGCCGCGAGGAACACCTCGACGGCGGCCGCCAACACGGCAGGACGGCTCAGGATCGCCTGCGCCTGGTCCAGCATGCGCTCGACCGCGGCCATCGCGGCATCGACCTTCCCCTGCGCCAGTCGGAGGAGGGCGAAGCCCGGCACCGGCTCGTAGCCGTGACGGCTCGCGGCGCGGTAGGCACGCTCGGCCTCACGCAGGTCGCCGCGGACGCGGTGGAGCTCACCCCGCTGGTACAGGGCGACGGCGAGGGCCGGATGCGCAGGGCTGGACAGGAGCTCACTCGCCCGATCGACCTCGTCGACGGCCTCGGCCCAGGATCCCTGGGCCTGCAGGACCTGGGATCGGTGGACGAGGCACTGCCCCCGATACGGGACGAGATCGGGCTGCCCGGCGCACCACCGCCGCAGGGCCTCGGTCCACTCCGACGCCCGCCGGAGGTCGAACGCCCGCATGCACCCCTCGATGACCGCGCAGTAGACGATCCCCACCGTGATGGGAGACACGTCGTCGGCGGCGATGGCGACCATCACCTCGTCGAGGAGGCGCATCCCGCCCGGGAGGTCGCCGGCGGCGATCGCCGCCTCGCCGCTGGTGAGCAGGCCGAACGCGGTCACGTCGGCATCCGCGAACGTCCGGCCGATCTCGACCATCTCGGCCGCCATCGCCCCTGCCCCACCGGGGTCGTCGTCGTCCAAGGCGACGAGGACCGTAGGCACCAGCGCCAAGCCCCGCGCCGCGCAGGGTCCGACGTCGTCGATGATCCGCTCGGCCCGCGCCAGCCACCCGCTCCCCTGGGCGGCTTCGCCTTTCAGCAGGTGGGTGAGCGCCAGCCAACAGGCGCAACGAGCGGCGTGGTCGGCCTCCCCCGCGGCCGCCCAGGCCCGGTGTGCGCCCTCCCAGGCCGTGGCGCTCTCCTCGTCACGCGCGAGCAGGAAGGCGGCCACCGCCAACCGCTCGAGGTCCTCGGCCTCGAGCTCGCGACCCGTGAGGGCCGCGTGCGCGGCTGCCCAGTCGCGCTGGTCGAAGGCTGCCCGTGCAGCCTCGATCCCGGCGGTCACCCGACCATTGTCGCCGTCACCTGGGTCCATCGAGCGACTCAGTCGGGCATCGGCAGGCGGGCGCCGTAGAGGTGCTCGGCGGGGAGCCGGATCACGAGGCGTTGCTCCTCGACCATCTCGGCGAACAGCGCCTCCCGGTCTGGCTGCTCGCCGTGCAGCAGCAGGAGCTCCTGGCCCGTCGCATCCCCGGGCGTCGTCGTCACCGCGGTCAGCACGGCCGTGCCCTCGACGACGGTGTACGACCAGTGGTCGTCACTGGACACCAGTACGGAACACCGGGGATCACGGGTCAGGTGGCGCACCTTGAGCCGGCCCGCCCTCGTCGTGAAGCGCAGCAGGCGCTCCTCCGGGGCCCAGTGGAAGACCATGTTGCTCAGGTGCGGGGTGCCGTCGGCCTTGAGGGTCGACATCACGCAGTGCTGTTGGGTGGCCAGGAGCCCGAGGAGTTCGTCGTCCTCCAGCCGTTCAGGACCGGGGCGAGCGGCCATTCGCCCACCCTACGAGGGGAGCCAGCTGGTTCACTGAGCTCGTGATCCTCGACGACCTCGTCGACCGGGTGTCGGCGCTGGATGGCGTCTCGGAGGTCCGTCCGGTGGGGTCGAGGGCCCGCGGTGACCCGACGTCCCTCTCCGACTGGGACTACGAGGTCGACGTCTCCGACTTCGAGGCGGTGGCCGCCGAGCTGCCAGGAGCGGTGGCGCCCCTCGGGCCGCTGGCGGTGTTCTGGGATCCGCTCGGCAACCGACCCAACTTCACCGTGCTCTTCGACGGCCCGACCAAGGTCGACCTGATCTTCGCCGATCAGCCGTTCACGCCGTCGCCTCCCTGGATGCCTTCGGCCGAGACCCTCTCGGCGATCGACGCCCACTTCTGGGACTGGACCCTCTGGCTCGGCGCCAAGCGGCTGCGGGGCGAGGACGCCCTGGTGAGCGACCAGTTGGCCCACCTCCACCAGCACCTCCTGGCACCCCTCGGAGTTGCGGAGCCGCCCGACGACCTGCCGTCGGCGATCGAGGCCTACGTGGGCGCCCGGCGCGACCAGGAGGAGCGGTTCGGCGTGCGCGTCGATCGCCGGCTCGGCGACCAGGTCCAGGAGGCGCTGGCCGGGACGTGAGCGTCAGCCGGCGGGTGCCAGCCCCTCTCTGGCGATCTCGCCGTACCAGGGGGCACTCGCCTTCGGCGTCCGATCGCCGGTGTCGAAGTCGACGTGGACGACGCCGAAGCGGTGGGTGTAACCCTCCGCCCACTCGAAGTTGTCGAGCAGTGACCAGACGAAGAAGCCCCGGAGGTCGATGCCGGCCAACATCGCGTCGTGGGCGACGCGGAGGTGTGCCGCCAGGTAGTCGATCCGCCGCTCGTCGAGGACCTCCCCACCGGGTCGGAGCTCGTCCTCGAAGGCGCAGCCCGCCTCGTGCACGTACAGGGGGACGGCGCCGTACTCGTCCCGCACCCGGGCCAGCGCCTCTCCGAGGCCGACCGGTTCGATGGCCCAACCGCTGTCGGTCAGCGGCACGTTGGGGGTCAGGAGGTCGACGTCCGGGGAGCCGGGCCAGACCGCCGTCGGCCCCGTCTCCGACGCGCCGGTGCGGTGCCGGACGTGGTACCTCCGGTAGTAGTTGACGCCGAGCGCGTCGATCGGGCGGGCGATCTGCGCCAGGTCACCGTCCCGGACGTGGGCCAGGTCGCTGACCGACGCGAAGTCGGCGAGCACGTCCTCGGGGTAGCGGCCCCGCAGGACGGCGTCGTACCACAGGCGGTTGGCGACGCCGTCCACTCGTCGGGCGGCGTCGTGGTCCTCGGGACGGTCGCCCACCGCCCGCACCGGGTACGGGTTGAGGCTGATGGCGAGCTCGGCGTCAGGGCGCACCCGGCCTCGGAGGGCGTCGACGGCCAAGCCGTGCGCGAGCAGGAGGTGGTGGGAGGCGGCGACCGCGGCCGCCGGCTCGGATCGCCCCGGCGCGTGGACCCCGGCGGCGTAGCCGAGCATCGAGGCGCACCACGGCTCGTTGATCGTGGACCAGTGCCGGACCCGGTCGCCCAGCGCCTCGCCGACCACGCCCGCGTACTCGGCGAAGCGGACGGCGGTGTCACGCGACGGCCAGCCGCCTTGGTCTTCGAGGGCCTGCGGCAGGTCCCAGTGGTACAGGGTCACGAAGGGCTCGATTCCCCGGGCCAGCAACCCGTCGACGAGCTCGCGATAGAAGTCGAGGCCGGACTGACTGACCGCCCCCGACCCCGACGGCTGCACCCGCGACCACGCCACCGAGAACCGGTAGGCACTGATGCCGAGGGAGGCGAGGAGATCGACGTCCTCCTGCATCCGCCCCCGGTGATCGGCGGCGACGTCGAGGACGGCGCCGTCCCGGGTCCGACCGGGCATCCGACAGAACGTGTCCCAGATCGACGGGCCCTTGTCGTCGAGATCGACCCCGCCCTCGATCTGGGCCGCCGACGTGGCCACCCCCCACGCGAAGCCCCTCGGGAACCGCCGCACCGGGCTCAGGTCCCGGCCCCGGACAACTCCTGCCGTCGTTCGGCGAGGTGATCGGCGAGCCCGAGCGCCGCGAACGGGAAGAACGGTGCCGGCAGCAGGGCCAGCGTCGGCGCCGCCTGGGCCAGCACGAACGTGTAGGCGCACACGACGGCGAGCGCGACCACCCGGGGCCGGAGGCCCACCGTGGGTTCCGGCCGCAAGGCGAAGATCCCGCCGGCGCCGATGCCGGCCACGAGCCCCGTCACGGCGTCGGCGGCGATGGCCGAGACCGTCACCCCGACGAGGACGGCCGCCCCGATGGCCGTGGCCACGGCGATCGGGACCCGGGGCTGCTCGGAGAAGTACGCGAGGACCGTGAAGGCGAACGGAACCAGGGACAGCCCGAAGGCGATGGCGACCTCCGGGTGTGTCAGCGCGTCACCGTCGTCGAGCGCGAGGCTCACCAGCCCGGCGAGGACCGTCCAGTAGGCGGGGACGACGACGAGCGTCGCCAGCGTGATCGCCCGCCACGTCGGCCGTGACGTCATCCCTTCACCGACCCGGCGGTGAGGCCCCGCACGAAGTACCGCTGCAGGGTGAAGAACACCGCCAACGGCAGGGCCATCGAGATGAACGCAGCGGCGGTGAGCAGGTGCCAGTTCTCCCCTCGGGCGCCGACCAGATCGGCGAGTGCCACGGTCAGGACACGCGTCTCCTCAGTCCCCCCGAGGAAGACGTAGGCCACCAGCAGGTCGTTCCACACCCAGAGGAACTGGAAGATGGCGAACGCGGCCAGGGCCGGCACCGAGAGGGGAACGACCAGGCGCCAGAAGATCGTGAAGTGGCTCGCCCCGTCCATCTTCGCCGACTCGATGATCGAGGACGGGAGGGCGCCGATGAAGTTCCGGAGGAGGTAGATGGCCAGCGGCAGCCCGAACGCGGTGTGGGCCAGCCACACCCCCACGAAGGTGCCCCCCAGGTCGAGGTCGGGGATGATCCGCATGGAGAGGAGCTCGGCCCCGCCGGTGTAGAGCCGCAGGATCGGGATCAGCGCCATCTGCAGGGGCACCACCATCAGGCCCACGACGGCCACGAACATCACGTTGCGACCCCGGAAGTCCATCCACGCGAAGGCGTACGCGGCGAAGGCCGCGATCGTGATCGGCATCACCGTCGACGGGATGGCCACGGCCAGGCTGTTGAGGAACGCGTTGCCGAACCCCTGGTCGGACAGGGCGGTGCGGTAGTTCTCGATGGTCCACTGCGACGTGTCGAACAGGTGCCCGAAGACGGTCCACCAGCCGGTCGAGTCGACCGCCTCCTCCGGGCGGAACGAGCTGATGAGGACGCCCACGGTCGGCACGCACCAGACCAGGACGATGACGATGACGGTGATGCGGACGAACCACCCGCCGCGCCGGACGTCGCCGCTGGACGTCGCGTCCGGCTGCTCGGGAAGCGCGTCCTGCTCGGGAAGGAGGACGCTCACCTCATCGCCTCCTGTTCCCGGAACCGACGGACGTTCCACACCATCACCGGGATCACGGCGACGAACAGCATCACGGCGATGGCCGCACCCCGCCCGTCGTGGTCGAGGATGAAGAACCACCTCACCATCCGCTCGGCGATCACCTCGGTCCCCTGGGTCTCCGCGTTGCCCATCACGAAGACGATGTCGAACACCTTGAGCGAGGTGATGACCATGTAGGTGATCACGACCACGATCGTCGGGAAGATGGTCGGGACGATGATCCGCCAGAACACCTGGAACTCGGAGGCGCCGTCGATGCGGGCCGCCTCGATGATCTCGTGGGGGATGGACTTGATCCCCGCCGACAGCACGACCATCGCGAAGCCGGTCTGGATCCAGACCATGATGACGATGAGCAGGAAGTTGTTCCACGGCTGCTCCTGCAGCCACGGCACCGGGTTCCGGCCCACCCCTTGGACCACGGCGTTCAGCAGGCCGATGTTCGTCCCGAAGCCCTCGGGCCGGAAGCTGTAGATGAACCGCCAGACCACGGCGGCGCCCACCAGCGAGATCGCCATGGGCAGGAAGATCATCGACTTCGCCAGCGACTCGCCGCGGCGGAGGCGATCGGCGAGCGTGGCGAAGACCAGCCCGATGCTCACGCCGAACAGGGGAACGAGCACGATCCACCCGACGGTGTTGCGGATCGAGCGCAACATGCTCTCGTCGGTGAACAGGAACCGGTAGTTGTCGAGCCCGACGAAGCTCTCGGACCGGGCGTCCCGGAAGCTGATCAGGATCGTGTTGATCAGCGGGTAGACGAGGAAGACCCCGACGATCGCCAGCGCCGGCGCGACGTACACGTACGGACGTGCTCGCTCGCGACTGTCCGGCGGCATCAGGTCCACGACCCGGTCCATGGCGAAGAAGAGGAAGAACACGCCGCCCACGCCGATGGCGATGGCGACGGCGACCACGGCGAAGCGACTGCTCTCCGGGTCACGCAGGAAGTCGAACGCCAGCCCGAGCACGACGAAGGCGATGACGGGCAGCACCAACGTGGTCGCCAGCCGACGGGCCGACGGCCAGCGGCGGGGGGTGGCCGGCTCGCGGCCACCCCCCTCCACCACCGGTTCGACGGGCACGCCCGTCGCCACCGGGCTCACTCCGGCCAGCTCTCCTCGATGGAGGCCAGCGTCGGCTCGAGCGAGTCAGGCCCGCTCTGGAGGTACTCCACCATCCCGGTCCAGAAGCTCCCGGCGCCGACCGCCGAGGGCATCAGGTCCGAGGCGTCGAAGCGCCCCGTGCCCTCTTCGAGGGCGCCGGTCAGGACCCCGGCCGCATCGGCCAGGACCGAGTCCACGTAGCAGTCCGGGCCCACGTTGACGTTGGGCGAGATCCGCGACGAGGCCCGCTCGCCACCCTGGGCGCACTGGACCTCCTCACCCGCGAAGCGCTCGAGGAAGTCCTTGACCTCCGGCGCGTTGCGGAACACGGCGGAGAACTCGCCGCCGAAGAGGGTCCCCTGCTCGTCAGCTGCCGGGAACGGGAACGACGCGTAGTCGACACCCGGCTCGGCATCCTCCGGGAAGAAGGCGTTGATGAAGTTGGCCTGCCGGTGCATCCAGCACCCCGGCGGGTCCTCGAACATCGGTGCGGGGGCGTCGCCGAAGGCGATGGCCGGGGTCTGATCGGCCCCGCCCAGCACGTAACCGTCGGTGAACATGACCTCGCCGAAGAGCTCCCCGGCCTCCACGACCGCGGGGTCGTCGAAGGGGATCTCGTGCGTCGCCCACTGGTCGTAGGTCTCCGTGCCCGCGGTGGCGAGCATCAGGTCCTCCATCCAGTCCGTCGCCGGCCAGCCCGTCGCCCCGCCGCTCTCGAAGCCGACGCACCACGGCGTCCCGCCGTCCTCCACGATCTGGTCGCTGAGCGCGATCAGGTCATCGAAGGTCTCGGGGATCTCGTAGCCGGCTTCCTCGAAGTCGTCGACGGGGTACCAGATCATGCTCTTGAGGTTGATGTTGGTCGGCATCCCGTAGTGCTCGCCCTCGTACTCCGCCAGGGAGAGGTAGTACTCCCCGAACAGGTCCTCGAGCTCCGCGATGTCGAACCCGAGGTCCTCCAGGGACACGGCGTTGCCGGCCGCCGCCTGCTCGAGCACCGCCCCCGGCTGGGGGTACATGATCACATCGGGCGGGTTGCCGCCCTCGATGCGGATGGTCGACTGCTCCTCGAAGTCCGCTGAGGCCTCGACCTCGGCGGTGTAGTCGGCCTCCGAGTTGATGAGGTCGTCGATGATCCCGTTCAGGGCGTCGGCCTCCGCGGGCTCCATCGCGCTGAAGACCGACACCTGGCCGGTGTCCTCCCCACCGCTCGCTCCCTCGTCGCCTCCGCCGCCTCCGTCCCCCCCGTCGTCACCGCAAGCCGCGGCGACGAAGAGCAGGGCGATGAACGGCGCCATGATCCTGCGCAATCGCATGTCTCTCCCTTTCGTTGTTCTCAGCTGGTCGTCTGCTCCTGCGGCCCCCCGTCCGCTTCGTCCACGCCGGCCGATGCCGGCCCGTAGATCCCCGCACCGTCGTCGGGGTCGAAGAAGTGCAGGCGGTCCGTGTCCACGACGAGCTCGAGGCGCTGGCCGGGCTGGGCCGACGTCCGGGGGCTGAGCCGGGCGACCACCGTGGAGTGCCCCTCGTGGGCCTCCTGCTCGACGGACTCGAGCGCCTCGACACCGACGTCGCTGGCCAGGTCCTTCGCGTGATCCGTCGTGGGCGGTGGCGCGTCGAAGGAGAAGTGGACGACCACCTCGGAGCCGAGTGCCTCCCGCAGGTCGACGGTGACGGACAGGCGACGGGACGACGGCGCTCCGGACACCAGCGCGGCGTCCTCCAGGTCCTCCGGACGGATGCCGAGGACCACCGGTGCTCCCTCGTAGCGCTTGAGCTCCGGGCGGGCGGCGACGACGCTCTCCGGTACCGGGAGCCTCGCGCTCCCGACGTGGACGTCGAACCCGCCGTCTGACCGCTCCAGTCGAGCGGCCAGCAGGTTCATCGCGGGCGAGCCGATGAACCCGGCGACGAAGAGGTTGACCGGGCGGTCGTAGAGCGTCTGGGGCGACGCCAGCTGCTGGAGCTCGCCGCGGCGCATCACCGCCACCCGGTCGCCCATGGTCATGGCTTCGACCTGGTCGTGGGTGACGTAGATCGTGGTGACGCCCAAGCGGCGCTGGATCTGGGAGATCTCCGCCCGCATCTGCACGCGCAACTTGGCGTCCAGGTTCGACAGCGGCTCGTCCATGAGGAACGCCTGGGGATGGCGCACGATGGCCCGGCCCATGGCCACGCGCTGGCGCTGGCCACCGCTCAGCGCGGCGGGCTTGCGGTCGAGGAGCTCGCCGAGGCTGAGGATCGAGGCCGCCTCCCGCACCCGCTCGTCGATCTCGGCGCGGGGCACCTTCTGCAGCTTCAAGCCGAAGGCCATGTTGTCGAACACGCTCATGTGCGGGTACAGCGCGTAGTTCTGGAAGACCATCGCCAGGTCCCGGTCCCTCGGAGGCAGGTCGTTGACCATCCGGCCCCCGATCGCGACCGTCCCCCGAGAGATCGCTTCCAGCCCCGCCACCATCCGCAGGGCGGTCGTCTTCCCACAGCCTGACGGTCCGACGAGGACCACGAACTCCCCGCTGGCGATGTCGACGTCGAGGCCCCGGACTGCTTCAGTCCCGTCCGGGAACACCTTCCAGAGGTCGCGCAGGGCGATGTCAGCCACGATGACTCCCAGTTCGATCGGGCGGCGCGGTGGTCGCCCGTTCGACCAGCTCGACGGGGAGCTCGCGCACCTCCTCGACCAGTGGCCCCCCGTTGCCCTGCAGGGCGGAGAGCAGGATCTCGGCGCCGAGGAAGCCGCTCTCGAACAGGGGCTGGCGGACGGTGGTCAAGCCGACGTAGGCAGCCAGCTCGATGTCGTCGAAGCCCACCACCGACAGGTCCTCGGGCACGCGCCGCCCGAGCGAGCGGGCGGCGGCGATGGTGCCGGTGGCCTGGACGTCGGAGGAGGCGAACACCGCGGTCGGTGGATCGGCGAGGGTGAGGAGCTCACCGGCCAGCCGCTGGGCGACGTCGCGCTCGTGGTAGCCGTGGCGCACGAGGTCGGGGTCGTAGGCGATGCCGGCCTCGGCCAGGACCTCTTCGTAGCCCTGCTCGCGCTGTGGGCTGGCGGTGAAGCCGAAGCCCTGCTCGCGGTCGTCGCCGATGAACGCGATGCGCTCGTGGCCGAGCTCGACGAGGTGGCGGGTGGCGATCCGACCGCCGTCCACGTCGTCGGTGACGACCATCGGTACGCCCGGGCCCCGGGCGTCGACGAGCACGACCGGTACGCCGGCGTCGGCCAGGCGGGCCATGTCCGCGGGGGACGGGGGAAGGGTCATGACCAGGAGCCCGTCCGCCCGGTCCCGTCCCCGCAGCGCCGCGAAGTGCTCGTCCCGATGGGCCGGGAGCTCGACGCTGAAGAGGACGAGGTCGTGGCGGCTGCCCTCGAGGGCGGCGACGACGCCGCGCAGTCGCTCCACGGCGGAGGCGTGGGTGAAGAACGGGACGATCACGCCCAGCGTCTGACTCCGACCTCGTGAGAGCGCCCGGGCCGATGAGCTGGGACGGAAGTCCAGCGCCTCGATCGCAGCCAGGACCCGGCCTCGGGTCTCGTCGGTGACCTTGGGACTGTCGTTCAGGACCCGCGAGACGGTGGCGATGCCAACGCCCGCTCGCACTGCGACATCCGCGATCGTGACCATCCTCCCCCCGAAGGATCGACGGTGTGCTGTCGACCATGGAAGCGCTTCCAACCATCCTCATCGACGGTCGTGGAAGCGCTTCCACGAATGAAGGGACCGTACGACGACCTCGCCGAACTGTCAACCGCGCGCCGTCCGGAGGGTGGGTACCGTCGAGCCATGGCCCTCGCCCTCTTCGCCGAGATCCACGTCCGCGACTTCCAGGCTGCCAAGCCCTGGTACGTCCAGCTCCTCGGTGATCCCGCCTTCGCCGCCCACGAGACCGAAGAGGTGTGGGAGCTGGCCGAGAACCGGTCGATCGCCGTCGAGGAGCAGCCGGAGAACGCCGGCCACAGTGCCGTCACCGTCTTCGTCGACGACCTCGATGCGATCGTGGACGGCATCACGTCCCGTGGCATCGAACCCACGAAGCGGGAGACCTACGACAACGGCGTCCGCAAGGTGACCTACCGGGACCCCGACGGGAACGAGATCGGCTTCGGCGGCTTCAGCGGCTGAGATCCCCCCGACGCAGGGGTGGCGTCGATCAGCTCAGAACACGTGGCGGGTGTGGCTGAACGGGTCGCCCTTCCGGAAGGCGAGCACCTTGGTGGGGTCCACCGCGAACACCACCGCCTCCCCGCCGTCGCCGTGGGTGAACCGATCGCCCTCGACCGTGAACTGCCAACTGCCGTCCCACTTGCCCGCCCACGCTTCGGCCAGGCGTTGCAGGAGCTCGGCGTCGGTGACCCGCTCAGCGGCGCCCTCGACGACGACGTCGATGCCCCGGTCCCACGTGTTGCAGCCCGTCGTCACCGTCACGTGCGGGTTGCCGGCCAGGTTGACCCCCTTCTGCTCCTCCTCCCCGGTGCAGAAGTAGAGGACGCCCTCGTCCCACACGGTGACGAGCGGCGTGGTGTGGGGCCGGCCGTCGGCCCGCACGGTGGTGAGCCACGACAGCTGGGCGCCCGCCAGAACGCCCGCGGTCTCGTCCCAGCCCGTGGCGGGCGCGTCGGGATCGCTGAAGCGGGCGTCGACCTCGGTCCTCGGTGTGGTCATGGTCGTTGGACCCGGCGTCGCGTCCGAACTCATCGGAGACCCTCTTCCTAGGCGAACTCCCCGGTGCACCACACACGTCCCGTGTCGTCGACCACCGACACCGCGGCGATCGTCTCGGCGTCGACCTCGGTCGACACGCCCCACGAGCTGGTCCCGTCGCCGAGGCCGAAGTCCCCCACGTCCATCGTCTCGCCGTTCGCCAGCTCGAGGCGGAGGGCGTAGCGCGGACCTCCCTCGTCCAGCTCGGCCCAGGCCGGGACGGAGACGAACAGCGCGGCCTCGTCCTCCCCGTAGCGCCAGACCTCGCCCACCGAGTCGCCACCGGGGGCGACCATCGTCGCCCAGGCCAGGTCGTCCTCGGCGCCGCCGTCGCCGAGACCGGCGGCGGCGAACCCCACCACGAGGCCCACGATCAGCAGCACCACAGCGGCCGCCACCAGGAGGGGCGTGCGCAGGCCCGTGCGTCCCGCCCGGCGCTCGTCGGTGACGCGGTCGATGACGCCGGACTCGAAGCCCGGCGGTGGCTCGGCGACCGGGGCGAGGCCGAGGACCTCGTCGACGACCTCGGCGAGCTCCTGGACGTGGGCCCGGCAGGCCGGACACCCGGCGAGGTGGGCCAGCGCCTCGCCCCGGGCCGAGCCCTCGAGCGTGCCCAGGGCCAGCTCGGCTGCCACCAGGCGGAGCTCGGTGCAGTCCGCGGGCAGCTCAGCCACGGGGCACCTCGTCCTCGGCCAGCGTGTCGCGCACGCGCAGGACGGCCGATCGGATGCGGGTCTTGGCCGTGCCCAGGGGGATGTCGTCGATCTCTCCGATCTCCCGGGCCGTGCGGCCGCCCAGCGCGGCGAGGAGCAGCGCCCGCCTCTGGCCCTCAGGGAGGCCACGCAGGGCGGCCGCGACCCGGTCGACCTCGTCACCCCGCACCGCCAGGTCGGCGGGGCCCGGGGCGCCCGAGGTCAGGTCGATGGTCACCGGCTCGACCGGGTCCACGGGTCGGGCCCGACGGGCGCGCAGGTGGTCGAGGGCGAGGTTGCGGGTGATCGTGAGCAGCCACGTGGGCACCGATCCCCGGCGGACGTCATAGGCGCCGGCGTGGCGCCAGGCACGCACGAAGGCCTCCTGGGCGACGTCGGCGGCGTCACCCTCGTCAGCCACGATCGTGACGGCCAACCCGTAGAGCCGGTGTTGGAAGCGCCGGACGAAGACCGCCGTCGCGGTGGCGTCGCCCGTGGCGAACCCCGCCAGCAGCGCCTCGTCCGACGCTTCCCACATGGCGACGCTCAGGTGGCGTCGACGGCGTTGCCCGCAGCGTCGACCGGGTACCAGGACGGGAGACCCACCCCGTTGGCGTCGCCGGGTGCCTCGTCGCCGGAGAAGTAGTACAGGAGGTGGCCGTTGTAGGCGACCTGGCCCGCCACCTGCCCGTCGGCCGTGGACAGCAGCGCGACGTCCACGCCCTCACCGGCCGTGGGATCTCCGGTCCCGGCGGTCAGGCCCGGCCACGCGTCGGCGCAGCCACCCGTGCAGGCCGACGTGGTGCCGCTGTCCATCTCGAACAGGTACAGCGTCCGGCCGTCGGGCCCGACGAGGACCTGGCCCAGGCCGGCGACCTCGGCCAGCGCCACCGTCTGACCACTCCCACCGGACGACGCCGGCGGCTCGGTGCCGGTCGAGCCCTCGTCGCCGTAGTCGGGCTGGTCGCTCGAGCCATCGTCGGCGGTGTCCGACGACGACGTGTCCCCCGCGGTCGTCGAGGGCGCCGCCTCGGTGGTCGTGGCCGAGGTCTCGTCCGAGGCGCCGGACGACGAGTCGTCCGAGGACGAATCGTCGCCACAGGCCGCCAGGAGCAGGGCGGTCACCGAGAGGACGAGGAGCAAGCGCTTCATGAGGATCCCTTTCGCCGGCGTACACCCAGGTCTACGGGCGTACGCCGACGAAGGATTGCAGGTCAGGTCGTCGCGTTGTCGAAGTACTCCTGGCTGCTGACCAGGCGGGCGGCCACGAAGGTGTCCGACCGGGTCTTCAGCAGGTTGGCGTAGTGGGCCCGCCGCTCGGGCGACGGCTCCCGATGCAGGTAGGTGTCGAACAGGGCGTCGACCCGCAAGTTGCGGGAGTCCAGCCGCTGGTAGATCGCCGTCGCCACGCTGGTGCGGGAGCGGCCGCCCAGGATCTGGGACACCAGACGGTCACGGGTCGCCGACGACGGGGGATGGTCCACCAGCCGCTCGAACAGGAGGTCCACGAAGCCGGCGTTGGTCCCCCCGGCCTGGGTGAAGAACTCACCCGAGCCGCCGAGGCGGCCCACCATGTCCTTCTCGGCCAGGCCCGCCGCCAGTCGGCTGACCTGGGTGGTCCGTTCGCCGGCGGTCGGGTCCCGGTGGAGCACCAGCTGGTACAGCCGGTCCACGACCAGGCCCCGGTACTCGTCCGTGGTCGTCAACGCGTTGGTGAACCCCAGCCTCGTCGTGGTGCCGTCGGCCAGGCGCGTGGCCCAGTCCTCCAGCTCCGCCCCGGTCGGATCGCGCCCGAGGAGGTCGAGGTAGGCCTGCGCCACGTAGGCGTCGAACTCGGTGGCGGCCCGGACGACCTGGAGCGTGGTCTGCTCCTGGGTCACCCCGGAGACGATGGGACTCTCCATCTCGCCGCGGAAGACCGCGGTTCCCGGGTTGGTGCCCTCGACCTCGACCTCCAGGCTCACCTCGTCGCCCGGTGTCGGGTCGGTGGACACGACCGCCAGGTCGGTCTCCGGCAGGGTGTCCTCCTCCGGGGTGGCGTCCAGCTGATCGCCGCCGGTGCCGTCCTCGTTGTCGGCCCCGACGGTGAGGCCGCCGCTGGGATCGTCGACGGTCAGGAGGAGGCCGTCCAGGCTGTGGTTCGCGGGGTCGTAGTTGAACGAGATGTCCTGCTCCGACCCCGTCCCCAGCCAGACCTGGAAGACCTTCAGCTCGTCGGTCCCGAAGGCGTTCAAGCGGAACTCGAACACCGTGAACGGACCGAGGGCGACGGCGTAGATCCCGTCCGGGTCGGGGTTGGCGTCGCCCTCACCCGTGAGGTCCGCCCAGAACGGCGCCAACGTGTTGTTGGGCGGCGACGTGTCGGGCAACTGCCCGGGCGGGCAGCACTGGATGTCCGCCGCGCTGTCGACGCCGCCGACCACGAGGTAGCCGTTGGAGACCACGCCGACGCGGTCGTAGGTCACGCCGTTGAAGAGGAACGGCGGCACCGTGAAGTTCACGGCGTCCTCGTCGCCCACGGCGATCGGGTCGGCAACGGCCTCGATGCCCGGCAGGTAGCCCTCACCCAGATCGCCGAACACGTCCAGGCTGGGGACACCGGGGTCGCGCCCTGCGATCGGGACGTCCTCCAGCTCGGCGCCGGTCGCCGTGTGGGTCGCCGCCGCCGGGCTGGCGTCGTTGACCTGCAGGTGGCTGTCGACAGCCGCCCGCAGGTCGACCGTGCTGTCGGTGCCCGACTGGTTGGTGGCCGTGACGTCGCAGGTGGTGGTGTCGCCGACGGTCACGTCGTCGACGGCGCAGTCGGTGGTGAGCGACACGTCACCCTGCCCCGGCAGGAACGCCACCGGGAGGTGGATGTCGGCCCGGCCGGGGGCGCTGAGGTCGATCTGGCCGAACTTCTGGCCGGTGACCCCTTCGTCCGCGTGGACGGTGATGGTCAGCGTGCGCTGGCCACCCGGGGCGATCGAGAAGCGGTTCGGGCTGACGGTGATCGACGTCCCCGGGGGCGCCGACGTGCCCACGCTGTAGACGGCGGTGCCGGAGCTGACGTTGGTGACCACCCGGGTGGTCGTCACCTCGCCGGGCATGACCGGCGCGTTCACCGAGGGGACGTTCACGTTGACCGAGGTCACCGGGTCGCCACCCCACGAGGTGAACCCGTCGACGTCGTCGGCGATCGTCAGGCCGGGCGACGCCGCCACGCTGACGTCGATGCGACCGGCACCGATGTCGAACGGGTCGGCCGGGGTCGACCCGTCGACCAGATCGGTGACCGCCGTGGTCATCAGGGCGGACTTGATCTGGCCGGGGGTCCAGTCGTCGTGGAGGGCAGCCAGCAGGATGCCGGCGCCGGCCACGTGGGGCGCGGCCATCGAGGTGCCGGCGATGGCCTGGAAGTACTCGCCCTCCGGCCCGCCGGCGATGTTGCCCGGCGTGGGCGTGTGCCCCGCCAGGACCTGCACGCCAGGCGCGGCCACGTCGGGCTTCACGAAGGCGCCCCCGGGGCCGCGGGACGAGAAGTTGGCGACGACGTCACCCTGCCCGTCCTGCGCGGTGCCGGCGGTGAACGAGCCCGTCTCGCCGGTGTGACCGTTCAGGAACGCCACCAACTCCGCGCCCTGGTTGATGTGGACGACCGGGAGGAAGTGGTTGTCGGTCAGCGTGTCGGCGGGCGGGTCGTTGTAGAGGATCACGCCCTCCGCACCGCCCTGCAGGGCGTTCCACGTCCGCTGCACACGGCCGGGGCCGCGCCGGCAGGCGACGATCTTCCCGTCGAGGATCCCGGGCGCGGCCGCGGTGTCACAGCCGACGTCGCTGTAAGGCGCCTCGGAGGAGAGGACCACGGGGAACGTCGAGATCCCGACGCCGATGGACGCACCCTCGGCCTCGAAGACGTCGCCGTTGCCGGCGGTGATGGTGAGGTCGCTGGCGAACTCCCGCGTCTGTGTCGAAGCCCCCACCGTGGTCACCCACGGTGAGAGGTGATCGGCGGTGGCGGCAGCCGGGCCGGAGTTGCCGGCCGATGCGGCCACGAAGATCCCCGCCTCGTAGGCGTCCAGGAAGGCGAGCTCGACCGGGTCGCTGAAGGGGTCGCTGCCCCCGGAGATCGAGAAGTTGATGACGTCCACGCCGTCGAACAGCGCCGCCTCCACGGCGGCGACGGAGTCGGACGAGAAGCAGCCGTCCGGGCCGCACACCTTGTAGCTGTTGACCCAGGCACCGGGAGCGACGCCCGAGATGGGACCGCGCTCGACGCCGAAGATCGGCGCGCTCGCGACGATGTCGCCGGCTGCGGTGCTGGCGGTGTGGGTGCCGTGACCCTCGGAGTCCCGGGCCGAGTCGGGGTAGATGTCGGGTTCCACGTCCGGAACGTCGTTGTACGTCTCCAGGAACGGCTCGCCGCCGACCAGCTTGCTGTTGCAGGCGAACACGTCGGTCCCCGGCGTGAGCGGGTTGTCGCCGAAGTCGCAGGTCGAGCGCGCTGCCGTCGTTGGCCGTGGGCGCCGGGCCCAGGTCCGGGTTGTTCGCGAACGACGGGTGCTCGGGCCAGGCGCCGGTGTCGAGCGATCCGAAGAGGACGCCCTCGCCGGCCAGCGCCTGACCGCCGAGGTCCTCCCAGACGGGCGGAGCGCCGATGAAGTCGGGGCTCGAGTCCGTGGCCGGCTGGTTCAGCGAGTCGAGTTGGACGGCGGACACGCCTTCGACCTCTGCCACCGCAGCCGCCTGGTTGGCGGGCAGGACGGCGGCGACGCCGCCGAAGACGGCGCGCAGGCGACGGCCGACGGTGATGCCGGGCGCGGCGGCGCGCACGTCGGCGAGCACCACCTGCTCGAGGGGGATCACGACCTGACGGACGTAGTCGCTGGTGCGGGCAAGTTCGGGCGTCAGCCCCTCGCCCGTGACGGCCGGGCTGGTCGCCTCGGTGCCCTCGACGCCGCCCTGGTAGGTGGCGAGGGAGTCGTAGTCGAGCTTGATCATCACGTTGACCGGCTCGGCGTCCGAGCGGTCGAGCAGCGCGGCGTCGGACTCGGCCAAGCGGCTCGTGGCGGTGCGCTCGCCCTCGACGCGGTCGGTGGGTGCCAGCCCCGCGGCACCGGCGAACGACGCCGGATGACCCGACTCCGGTGGCGCCTGGGCCCCAGCCGTGTCCAGGCCCGCGACCACCAGACCGCTTGCCACCAGGGCGAGGAAGGTCACCCGCGTCGCGCCACGTCGCCGCATCCCGACTCCGTTCTGTCCGCCGCCGACGCGCGATCCGCTCTGGATCCCCGCCGGTGACCATAGTCACGCCCGGCGACGGAGGGAAGTGACCCGCCCGCTGTCCGTGAGGCTCCCATGTGTGCGAACATGTGTTCGCCATGCCCGCGACGATCCTGCACGCCGACCTCGACGCCTTCTACGCGTCGGTCGAGCAGCGGGACGACCCCTCCCTGCGCGGACGCCCGGTGATCGTCGGGGGCGGCGTGGTGCTGGCCGCCAGCTACGAGGCGAAGGCGTTCGGGATCCGCACCGCGATGGGCGGTGGCGAGGCCCGGCGCCTGTGTCCCTGGGCGATCACCGTCCCGCCCCGCATGGACGCCTACACCGAGGCCAGCAGAGCGGTGTTCGTCGTCTTCGAGGACACCACGCCGCTGGTCGAGGGGCTGTCGATCGACGAGGCCTTCCTGGACGTCGGCGGGCTGCGCCGGGTCTCGGGCGCGCCCGAGGAGATCGCCGCGGACCTCCGCCGCCGCGTGCGCGGCGAGGTCGGCTTGGCCATCACCGTCGGGGTCGCCCGGACGAAGTTCCTGGCCAAGGTCGCCAGCGCGGTGGCCAAGCCCGACGGCCTGCTGGTGGTGTCGCCCGACCACGAGCTGGAGTTCCTCCATCCCCTCCCGGTCGAGCGGCTCTGGGGTGTCGGGTCCGATCACGGCGACGAAGCTGCGTGACCGCGGCATCCGCTTCGTCCGGGACGTGGCCCGGCTGGACGAGCCCACCCTGGTGGCCATCCTCGGGCGCGGCATCGGGCCGCCACCTGCACGCGCTGGCCCACAACCGGGACCCACGGCCGGTCGAGGTGGGCCGGCGTCGGCGCTCGATGGGCTCGCAGTCGGCCCTCGGCCGCCGGCGCCGGGACCACGCCGAGGTCGACGCCGTGGTGGTCGCCATCGTGGACCGGGTCACACGGCGCATGCGCAAGGCGGGCCGGGCCGGGAGGACCGTCACGCTGCGGCTCCGCTTCGACGACTTCGCCCGCATCACCCGCTCACGCACCCTCGCCCGAGCCACCAACCACACACCGACGATCCTGGCCGTCATGCGGGCGTTGCTGGCCGACGCCCAACCGTTGATCAACGAGCGGGGGCTCACCCTCGTCGGGCTCTCGGTCGGCAACCTGGACGACAGCGGCGCCATCCAGCTCCAGCTGCCCTTCGACCGCTTCGCCACGACCGCGCTGGACACCGTGCTCGACGACGTCCACGAGCGCTTCGGCCGCGACGCCATCGGCCGGGCCAGGCTCCTCGGCCGCGACCCGGGCTTCTCGATGCCGATGCTCCCGGACTGATCCGCGGCGGGCCGACGGCGCCACGGAGCGGCGCGTCGCTAGCCTCGCTCGATGGCGCGGGCAGCGGAGGTCGGACGGCGTCGACGCACGTGGCCGCAACGCTTCCTGATCACGTTCAACGTCGGCGTCGTGTTCGCCACCCTCGGCCTCGCCTTCGCCCTGGGCTACGCCAACGACAAGCTGGCCAACGTCCAGCGTCTCGACCTGGGTGGTGGGGTGCTCGACGAGGAGCCGACCGACCCCGGCGACCCCCAGAACTACCTCTTGGTGGGTACCGACAGCGCCGCCCGCCTGGATCCTGACGACCCGTCGGCCCGGGTCGACGAGGGGATCCTGTCCGACACGATCATGGTGCTCCGGGTCGATCCCGATCAGACCCAGGCCCAGCTCCTGTCGTTCCCGCGTGACCTCTGGGTGTCGATCCCCGGGTGGGGCGAGTCCAAGATCAACGCCGCCCTGTCGGCCGGCCGCGAAGCCCTCATCGCGACGATCAACGAGAACTTCGGCATCCCCATCAACCACTACGTCGAGGTCGACTTCCTCGGCTTCAAGGAACTGGTCGACGCCGTCGACGGTGTGCCCATCTACTTCGACCGGGCGGTCCGGGACCTGCAGATCGGCCTGCACATCGGCCACCCGGGGTGCATCACGCTCCGGGACGAGCAGGCGCTCGACTACGTCCGGGCCCGCCACCTCGACTACTTCGAGGACGGTGCGTGGCAGGACGACGGGTCGAGCGACCTCGGCCGCATCTCCCGCCAGCAGGACTTCATCCGCCGGACCATCCAGCGGGCCATCGACAAGGGCGTGCGCAGCCCGATCACGCTGAACGCGCTGGTCAACGCCGGGGTCAACAGCGTGACCATCGACGACACCCTCGTGGTGGACGACCTCATCGCGCTGGGCCGGCGCTTCAGCTCGTTCGACCCCGAGCAGCTGCACACGATGTCCCTCGACGTCGCCTACGACTACGCGGGCGAGATCAGCATCCTCCGGATGGTCGACAACGAGGCCAACCAGGCCCGACTGAACATCTTCCGGGGCGTGGCCGAGCCCGGCGCGGTCGCGGGCACGGCGGACGCCGCCTCGATCGCCGTCCAGGTCCTCAACGGCACCGGCACGACGGGCCAGGCCACGCTGGTGACCAGCGGGCTGAGCGCCCTCGGGTTCGACACCTCGCCGGGCACCGGCGACGCCGAGACCTTCGACGTGGCCCAGACGACCGTCCGCTTCCGGGCCGGTGAAGAGGCCGCCGCCCGCTTCGTGGCCGCCCAGCTGGCGCCGGGCGCCGTCGTCCAGGAGGTGCTCGACACGGGGGCGGCCGACGTGGTCGTGGTCACCGGCTTCGACTTCACCGGCGTGAACCCCACCCTGACCGCGCCGCCCACGACCGCTCCCCCGGCGACCACGACGCCGCCGTCCACGACGACGACGACGCTGCCCGACCTCCCCACCACGACCGTCCCCGGCGTCGTCCCGCAGACGCCCGAGGGCGAGTCCTGCGGCTGAGCCTCAGCGCCGGCGCTGCAGGGCGGCGGCCGTCGCCGCGTCGGCCGGGAAGAACTGCTCGATGGACAGCTCGGCGAGGGTGATGTCGAGGGCGGTGCCGAAGGTGGCCAGCGTGCTGAAGAACGTCAGCTCGCCGCCGTCGGGGGCTTCGAGCCGCAGCGGCGAGAAGAGCAGCTCCACCGGCTCCACCGCCGCCGTGGCGTGCTCGACCACACCGGGGTAGCCCCGCAGCTCGTCCAGCAGGTCGCCGATGGCGGGGTCCTGGGAGAGCAGGGCCTGGCGGTGGAGGCGGAGCATGAGGTGGGCGCTGTACTCGGCGAGGTTGAGGATCCGGGGGGCCAGGCCGTCGGGGTGGAGGCTGACCCGCATGGCGTTGATCGGTGGCTCCAGCAGGGCGGGGTCGACGCCCGCGCTGAGGAGGGCGAACGCCGTCGCGTTGGCCGACACCACGTCCCACGCGTTGTCGACGATCAAGGCCGGGTACGGCTCGTGGCCGGCCAGGATCTTGTCGAGCGCCTCGCGGGCGGGGGCCATCTCCTCGGCATCCAAGGGCGTCTCCCGGTAGACGGGGGCGAAACCGGCAGCCAGCAGCAGGGCGTTGCGCTCCCGCAGCGGCACCTCCAGGTGCTCGGCCAGGTGGAGCAGGAGCTCGCGGCTGGGCTTGGCCCGCCCGGTCTCGACGAAGCTGAGGTGGCGGGCCGAGACCTCGGCCTCGATCGACAGGTCGAGCTGGCTGAGGTGCCGGCGGTGGCGCCAGTCCCGCAGGAGCTCGCCCACGCGGGGCGGCGAGGTGGTCGTCGTGCTCACCCGGTCGACCCTAACGACGGCCTCACCCGGCGTCGGCTACCTCTCAGGTAAGCAAACCGCGCACCTCCACGGCTCGGCACCCCACCTTCCCTCCCCGCGGCCTACCGTGCGGACCATGGCGGCCAAGGAGGTGGTCGAGCTCGAGGTGGCGGGCCACCCGGTGCGCATCACCAGCCCCGACAAGGTCTTCTTCGACGAGCGGGGTGACACCAAGCTGGACCTCGTCCGCTACTACCAGGCCGTCGAGGAACCGCTCATGCGCACCATGGTCGGGCGACCCACCCTCATGCAGCGCTTCCCCGAGGGGGCCAGCGGAAAGTCCTTCTTCCAGAAGCGGGTGCCCAACGGCGCGCCCGACTGGCTGGAGACGATGGTGGTCAGCACGCCCAACGGCACGACCTCCAACGCCCTCGTGGCCCGGGACCTGGCCCACATCCTCTGGGCGGTGAACATGGGCTGCCTCGGCTTCCACACCTGGCCCTCCACCCGGGAGGACCCGGACCACAGCGACGAGCTCCGCATCGACCTCGACCCGCAGCCGGGCATCACCTTCGACCACATCCGCGAGGCCGCGCGCGAGGTGAAGGCGTTGTTCGACGAGCTCGGCGTCGAGGCCCATCCCAAGACCACCGGCAACCGAGGCGTCCACGTGTACGCCCGCCTCGAGCCGCGGTGGGACAGCTACGAGGTGCGCTCGTGCGCGGTGGCCGTCGCCCGCGAGCTGGAGCGGCGCCGCCCCGACCTCGTCACCGCGTCGTGGTGGAAGGAGGAGCGGGGCGAGCGGGTCTTCATCGACTTCAACCAGAACGCGCCGCACAAGACCGTGTTCAGCGCGTGGTCGGCCCGCTCCCGGCCGGGCGGCCAGGTCTCCACGCCGCTGTTCTGGGACGAGATCGACACCATCCACCCCGACGAGCTGACCATCGCCTCGGTGCCCGGGCGCCTGGCCGAGCGGGGCGATCCGTGGGCCGACATGCCCGATCGCCCCCAGTCGCTGGAGCCGATGCTGGCGCTCCACGAGGCCGACATGGCCGCCGGCCTGATGGACGCCCCGTGGCCGCCCGTCTACCCCAAACAACCCAACGAGCCCCCCCGAGTGGCCCCCAGCCGCGCCCGCCAAGAGGACGCCTGAGGCACGGCTCCGCCTTTCCGATCGAACCTCAGGCCTCGAGCCGGTCGACGTCGCCGACCTGGCAGTCGAAGGTGCGGGGTGAAGGTCGGGCGCTGATCACGGCGACGGGCGTCGCGTCCCCCGGAGCCAGGTCCTCGACGACCGCCGACGCGGTGTCCACCACGTAGGGCGACGCCCCGCGGACGAACTCCACGTCGACGTAGTAGTCGCTGGGTGCCGAGGAGTTGTTGGTGACGCGGAGGCGGGCCGTCATGAGCCCCCGGCTCTGCCCACAGCGGCGCACCTCGACGTCGGCGGCCTCGACGGCGGCCTGCTCGCCGGCGGGCGTGTCGTCCACCGTCAGGGCCAGCGCCGCAGCCACCGCGCCCCCCACCAGGGCGACGGAGATGGCCAGGATCACCAGGAGCACGCTGGTCGCGCCAAGCCGCCGCCAGAGCCGGATCGCCACGCTTCCAGCCTGTCCTGACCACTCCCGGTGGTCAAGCCAGGTGCGCGGTCTCGTTGAACGAGCGGAGAAGGGCGCCGTGGGGACCGAGGCCGAACCGGGTGATCGACGCCGGGGCCACGTACGTGCGCCAGGCCACAGCGGGGCCGATCTCCAGCGCCCAGCCAACGGCGGCCTTGATCGGCGACACGTGGGTGACGACCACGGCCCGGCGGCCGTCGAGGTCGGCCACGAGCGTGTCCAGGGCGTCGTGGACCCGGGCCGTGAGCCCGGCCAGTGACTCGCCCCCGGGCGGGGCGAAGTCGGCATCGGCCCGCCAGGCGTCCCAGGTCTCGGCGGGCACGTCCCCGGCCGGGACCCCGTCCCAGTCGCCGTAGTCGATCTCGATCCAGTCGTCGACCACCTCGACGTCCACCCCGAATGCGGCGGCGGTCTCCCGGGCGCGGGCCAGCGGGCTGCTGACGACCAGGTCCGGCGTCGGGAGGGCGGCGGCCAGGGCCTGGGCCTGGCCCCGCCCCACCTCGTCCAGTGCCACGTCGAGTCGGCCGAGCAGGAGGCCCCGGGCGTTGGCGTCGGTCTGGCCGTGGCGCACGATCACCAGCTCGCTCACGCCACCTCCCGGGCGAGGTGACCGGTGCGGCGGAACCGCTCGCGGTGTGCCGGCTCGGTCAGGCCCAAGCGGACCCAGAGACCGACCAGCACGACCAGGCCGATCAGCTCCATCACGAGGACGAGGGGCAACGGCCACGTGGCCTCGGGCGCCTCGAAGGTGTCCAGCCTCGCGCCGCTGAGCGGCCACCAGAAGAGCTCGGTGTGGGCCCAGGTGGCGTCCAGCAGGAGGTGGGCGAACATGCCGATCGGCACCCCGAGCCAGCGACGCTGGGCCAGCCGGCGTCCCCGGGCGAGGACCATCACCAGGGCCAGGCCGGCGACGGCGGCGGTGACCGTGTGCAGGGGCGTGGCGTGGCCGACGAGGACGTCGCCCACCGGCAGCACGGCGCCGACGATCACCAGCCGGTAGTCGACGGCCGGGCTGCGGAAGACCCGCCAGACCAGGAGCCAGGCCAGGCCGGCGAACCACAGGAGCACGGGACGTTCAGCGCACGAGGAGGCGGCCGCATTCCTCGCAGTGGACGAGCGCGTCGGGCGGCTGCTTCTTGATCCGGTCGACCTCGACGGCGGAGAGGCCGAGGTGGCACCCGCCGCACACCGAGCCGACCAGCCGGGCCACGGCGATCCCACCCAGCCGGCCCCGGAGGTCGTCGTAGGTGGCGAGCAGGTCGGCGTCCACGCCGGCGGCGGCGTCCTGGCGACGCCCGGTCACCGCGGTCAGCTCCTCTTCGATGTCGACCTCCGCCTGCACGAGGGCCTCGGCGAGCTCCTCCCCCTCCGTGGCCAGGTCGGTCAGGCGCCCGTCGAGCCCGGTCAGGGACTCGTTGAGCGGGTCGAGCTCCTCCATGAGCTCCAGCTCCTCGGTCTCCAGGTGGTCCTGGCGCCGACGGAGCGACTCCTGTTCGTGCTGGAGGGCCTGCAGCTCCCGGGGGACGGTGACCGCCCCGGAGTGCAGGGTGCGGGTGACCTCGGTGATGCGGGCTTCCAGCGAAGCGACCTCGTCCTGGAGGCGCTTCAGGTTGCGGTCCAGCTCGTGGCGGCGCTCATCCTGGCCGGCCCGCTCGGCCTCGACCGCGGTCACCGCCTCCTCGTGGGCGTCGACGGCGGCCCGTTCGGGCAGGTGAGACCGGCGGTGCTCGAGCTGGTCGGTGGCGGTGTCCTGGTCCTGGACGGCCAGGAGCCGCTGGAGCACACCGGTGCCGTCGCCGTCGCTCATGCCGGCGACGTCGTTCCGACGCAGCTGTCCAGGATCCCGTCGCCGTTCAGGTCACCCGGGAGGTAGCCCGGCGGGCAGCTGATGCTCGCCGGCGGGATGGACTCCGTCGGCTCCGACGTGGTCGGGATGTCGGTCGACCCCGTCGACGGGTCCCGCGGGTCCTCGAAGAAGTTGCTGAGGCTGCGCCCGGGCCGGGTCGGCTGGCACGTCGGGAAGCCCGTGTAGCTCAGGCCCTCGTGGGCGGGCTCGTTGAAGGCATGCCAGATCTCGGCGGGATAGGAGCCGCCGGTGACGGTCCGGCCGCCGACACTGGTCATCGGCACCCGGGCCGCCGGGTTGCCCATCCACACGGCGGTGGCCAGGAACGGGCGTGTAGCCGACGAACCAGGCGTCGCCGTGGCTCTGGGCGGTCCCCGTCTTGCCGGCGACGGCCATGTTCGACAGCTGGGCGGCGGTGCCCGTGCCGGCCTGGACGTTGGACTCCAGGACCTGCGTCTCCAGGCAGGCGGTCTGGGTGGACATGACCTGCCGCCCGGCGGACTCGTGCTGGTAGATGACGTTGCCCCCGCGGTCGGTGACGCTCTCGATGAGGAAGGGGCGGTGGCGTATGCCGCCGTTGGCGAGGACGGCGGCGGCGCCGGCCATGTCGATGGGGTGCACCTCTTCGGAGCCGATCGGCAGCGAGAGGTTGCGGGCGTCCAGCTCGGTCGTGATGCCCATGCGACGGGCCATGTCGACGACCTTGTCGAGGCCGACGAACTGGCCGAGGCGCAGGAAGGCACAGTTGGACGAGGCCTGCGTGTTCCCCTGGATCGTCGTGTTGCCGCCTGCCTCGCCCGCGTAGTTGTTGGCGATGTACGGGTCGGGGTAGCCGCCCGGGTTCGGGAACGTGCAGGGACCGTTGCCGTTCACGATGTCGCTCGGCACCAGGCCGGACTCCAGCGCGGCGGCCAGGACGAAGATCTTGAACGACGACCCCGGCTGGCGGGCGCCCTGGGTGGCCAGGTTGTAGCGGTACTGGTCGAAGCCCGGTCCGCCGACCATCGCCCGCACCGCCCCGGTCTGGGGCGTGACGGCCACGAGGGCGGCGGTGAACTGGCCGCCGGTGTCGGGCAGCACGTTGTTGCGGGCCGAGAGCGCCAGGAACTGGGCCTGGGGGCTGAAGGTGGTCTGGATGCGCAGGCCGCCCTTGAACAGCGCGTTGTAGCGCTCGGTCGGGGTCTCCCCCAGCTCCTCCATGTCCAGGAGCTGCTGCTTGACCTCCTCGACGAAGTAGTCGTTGGGCTCGGGGAGGACGTCGATGCGGGCCTCGGGCAGCGGGGCGGCGTCGTAGAAGTCGGCCTGCTCCTCGGTGATGTAGCCCAGCTCCGTGATGCGGTCGAGGGCGAGCCGCCGGCGCTCGCGGGCGACCTCGGGCTCGAGCACCGGGTCGTAGCCGACCGGGTTCTGGATGAGGCTGGCCAGCAGCGCGGACTGGCCCCAGTCCAGGTCCTGCACGTTCTGGCCCCAGTAGATCTCGGCCGCCGCCTGCACCCCGTAGGCGCCGCCCCCGAAGTACACCTGGTTCAGGTAGCGCTGGAGGATCCACTGCTTGGACCGCTCCTTCTCCAGCTCGATGGCCAGGATCGCCTCGCGGGCCTTCCGGTTGAGGTCCTGGCGGGGCGACAGCAGCGAGAGCTTCACCAGCTGCTGGGTGATCGTGGAGCCACCCTGGGCGATGCCGCCGGAGCTCACGTTCTCGAACAGGGCCCGCATGGTGGCCCGCAGGTTCACGCCGTTGTGCTGGAAGAAGTCCTCGTCCTCCACCGCCAGGATCGTGCGGCGGACGGGACGGGGGATCCGCCGCAGCGGCACCTCCTCACGGTTCTCGGCGGCGTGGAAGGTGGCCAGCACCGACCCGTTGTCCGCGTAGGCGACCGAGCGCTCGGCCAGCGGGCGCAGGGTGATGTTCGGCGGCTCGACCGAGCCCGCGGTGAAGAACTCCCCCACCTGGGGGGCGATCGCCACGGTGGCCACCGCCAGTCCGCCGGCACCCAGCGCGAGCACCACGAGGAGCCGGAGTGCAGTCCGCAAGAACTCGGAATGTACCGGAGGTCCCGGGCCGATCCGTGGCGGGACGGACGCTCGGCGTGGCCGCGATGACTACGCTCCGGCGACCGGGCAGAGGGGACACGCGTGGGGCACGACCGACGATTTCGGTTCGCGGTGCAGCTCTCGAACGCACCCAGCGGCGATGCGTGGTTGGCGCAGGCCCGCCAGGTCGAGGCTCTCGGCTACTCGACGCTCTACCTGCCCGACCACTTCGGCGACCAGCTCGGCCCCCTTCCGGCCATGGCCGCGGCCGCCGCCGTGACCACCGACCTGAAGGTCGGCGCCCTGGTGCTCGGCAACGACTACCGCCATCCGGTCGTCCTGGCCAAGGAGCTGGCCACGGTCGACGTGCTGTCCGGCGGACGCCTGGAGATCGGTCTCGGGGCGGGGTGGATGACCACGGACTACGACGAGTCCGGCATCTCCCTCGACAGCCCGGGGACCCGCATCGACCGCCTGCGGGAGTCGATCGCGGTGATCAAGGGCCTGTTCGCCGACGGTCCCCTGACCTACGAGGGCGAGCACTACCGGGTGAACGAACTGGAGGGGGCGCCCAAGCCGGTGCAACGCCCCAGTCCGCCCTGGGTGCTCGGTGGCGGCGGGAAGCGGATGCTGGCGCTGGCCGCGGAGGAGGCCGACATCGTCGGCGTGAACCCGTCGCTCCACTCCGGCGCCGCTGACGCCACGTCCGCCGCCGACGCGACGGCCGAGGCCACCGACCGCAAGCTGGGCTGGCTGCGGGAGGCCGCCGGCGATCGCTTCGACGACATCGAGCTGAACTGCCTCTGCCTGGTCACCGCCGTCACCGACGACCGCGAGGGGTTCGCCAACCTGATGGCGGGCGGCTTCAACGTCGACCCCGGCGATGCCTTCGACATCCCCCACGCCCTGTTCGGGACCATCGACGAGATCTGCGACACCCTGCAGGCGCGGCGCGAGCGGTGGGGCTTCTCCTACATCGTGGTGCAGGGCGACGCGTACCAGGCGCTGGCGCCCGTCGTGGAGCGACTGGCAGGGACCTGAGCCTGACGGCAGGAAGGGGCCGTACGTGACCGGAGCAACCATCGATCGAGCGACACCGGCGAACGCCCGGGTCGCGGCCCTCGCCCTGGCGGGCGCCCTCATCTCCATCGGCCTCGGCGTGTACGCGTCGAGCCACGACCCGACGGGCGAAGCGCCCTACCAGCTGTGGTTCTCGACCACCCTGAACTTCAAGGTGTGGTTCGCCACCGCGGCGCTGCTGTTCGCCCTCGTGCAGGTGGTCACCGCCCTGCGGATGTACGGGAAGCTGAACGTCCCCCGAGAGCTCCCTCCGTGGTACGGCGAGCTCCACCGACTCTCCGGCACGCTCGCCTTCGCGGTGTCGCTGCCGGTCGCATACCACTGCCTCTGGGGGCTGGGCTTCCAGACCGACGACACGAGGGTCCTGCTCCACTCGCTCCTGGGGTGCACGTTCTACGGCGCCTTCGCCACCAAGGTCCTCGTCGTGCGGGCCAAGGGACTGCCCGGCTGGGCCCTCCCCGTCGTCGGGGGCGTCACCTTCACCGTGCTGGTCGGGGTGTGGCTGACCAGCTCGCTGTGGTTCTTCACCACCGTCGACTTCCCGGGGTTCTGATGCGCTTCAAGCGGGTGGTCGACGTCGTGCAGGTTCTGGTGCTGGTGGCCGCCGCGGTGACCGTGCTCGCCCTGTTCCTCAACGACGGCTCATCTCCGACCGCGGCGCCCTCGGAGGACGGGACGGCAGACGGCGCCGCCGTCTACGAGGCGAACTGCGCCAGCTGCCACGGGCCCGACGGCGGTGGAGGCCTGGGGCCGCCGCTGGGTGACGGGGCCGTCGTGGAGGCGTTCCCCGACCCGGCCGATCAGGTCGTCGTGATCACCGACGGCCGCGACGGCATGCCGGCGTTCGGGGACCGCCTGAGCCCCGAGGAGATCGAGGCCGTCACCACCTACACCCGCGACGAGCTCTAGTCGAACTGGCCTCCGGTTCGCCGGTCATAGGCGGCAGATCAGAGGCCAGTTCGAGGCGGTCAGCGGGCGGTGGGGGCGGACTCGTCGGCGGTGGCCACCGGCTGGGTGGCGTCGTCGTCGGTCAGGTCGATGACCTCGTCGACCTCGATGACCTCGTCGTCGTCGTCCTCGTCGTCCTCCGTCCGGGCGAGGGCGGGGGCCGGCGGCTCGGCCGCCTGGGCGAAGACCTGCGCCTCCTCCTCGGCTTCGGCCTCGGCGGCCTCCATGTCGAACACCTTGGACGACGGGGCGTCCTCGTCGGGCTCCTCCCCCTCGATGGCGGGCACCTCGCCGGAGGGCATCTCCGACCGGTCGCTCGGGCGGGGCGGTGCCTTCGCCCCGGGGTCGTCGTCGGACAGGACGCGGAGGTCCTCCAGGCGCTCCAGCTCGAACTCGGCCTCCAGCTCGAGCAGCGAGCGGGACTCGTCATCGCCGATCCGGGCGGCCAGCCGCTCGGCGAGGGCCTTCGCCTCGGGCATCGACCGGTCCAGCTCGGTGGTGGCCTGGTCGATGGTGGCCCGGGCCACCTCGTAGGCGGTCAGCAGGCGCTCCCGTCCGACCCGCAGCTGCTCCAGGTTCAGGTGGGCGCTGTGGCGGGTGCGGGCGAGTTGGCGCAGAACCTCGGCCCGCTTGATCTCGGCCTCCGCGATGAGCTCGCGGCCCCGCTCGCGTCCGAGGGCGACCCGCTCCTCGTAGGAGGCCTCGGCCTGCGCGGTGATGCGCTCGGCCCGGGCCTCGGCCTCGGCCATCTTGGCGTCGACCACCCTGGTCACCTCGGCCAGGCGGGTGTCGGCCTCCTCCTCCGCCTCGTGGCGCAACCGGGCCGCGTCCTCCTCGGCGGTTGCCCGGTTCGACTCCACCTGGGTCCGGGTCGTGGTCAGCAGCGCCTCGACCTTCGCCCGCGCCCGGGCCGCGTTCTCGGTGGCCTCCTGCGTCAGCGACTCGGCTCGAGAGGTGGCCTCCTGCTCGACGGCGTGGGCGTCGACCCGGGCCGTCCGCATGACCTCCTCGGCCTGGGTGCGGAGACGATCGGCGTCGGCCTCGGCAGCCAGGCGCAGCTCCCGCACCTTGCGCTCGGTCTCCTTCTCCAGTGCCTCGATGCGGGCCCGTGCCTCCCGCATGACGCGCTCGGCCTCCGAGCGGACCCGGAGCGCCTCCTCCTTGGCCCGGTTGACCGTGGCCGTGGCCCGGTCCTGGCTCTTCACCTCGAGCTCGGCGGCGCTCTCCCGGGCCGCCTCCAGCACGCGGGCGGTCTTCTCGCCGAGGCGCAGCATCAGCTCGTTGTCGTCCAGGTCGGCCACGTCCGGTGGCGGCGCCTGGTCCCGGAGGCCCTCGACCTCCTCGCCGAGCTCGTTCAGCCGCTGCTGCGCCGCGGCCAAGGCCGCCGCCGCCTGCTGCAGGACGGAGTCGACCTGCTCGGTGCTGTACCCCCGGCGCACGAGGGCGAAGTCGACGCGAACCAGCGCCTGGGGATCCAGGAGTTCGGGTGGCTGGGACATGGGTCCGCCTTTCAGTTCCCGTGCCGGGGCGTCGGCCCGCCGCCGGCGCCGGAGGCGTCTAGGTGTCGGTGTTGTCGCCCGCGAGCTTGTCGATGGCGTCCTTGGCCGCGTCCGCGCCCTTGTCGACCTTGTCCGCGTGCTTCGGGTCGACCTTGTCGTCCACGAAGTCCGCGGCCTTGTCGACGGCGTCCTTGGCCTCGTCGCCGTGTTCCTCCGCGAGGTCGGTCGCCGTGTCCTTGACCTGCTCGGCCGTCTTCTTGAAGCGGTCCAGGAACCCCATGGCCACCAGTCCTCGTGTGCTCGCGTGAACGCAGAGAGTAGCCCTTCCCACCACGTCCGTGGCGTAGCGTCCCCGGCGTGTCGGCGACGGATCCGCTCGCACCGGTCGTCGACCGGGTCCTCACCCGCCCCGAGGGCTCGTTCGTCGTGGCCCTCGCGGGCGCCGTCGCCGTGGGCAAGTCGACCATCGCCGCCGCCCTCGCCGAGCGCCTCGAGGCCCGGGGCGACACGGTCGCCGTGGTCGCCACCGACGGGTTCCTGCACCGCAACGCCGTGCTCGAGGAGCGCGGTCTGCTGGACCGCAAGGGCTGCCCGGAGACCTACGACCTGGACCGGTTGGAGGCCGTGGTGGACGACGCCCGCGCCGGTCGCTCGCCCCTCGAGGTGCCCGTCTACTCCCACGAGCGCTACGACGTGCTCGAGGCGCCGGTGCACCTCGAGCGTCCCGACGTCCTGATCGTGGAGGGCGTCGTCGCCCTGCAACGGGCCATCGGCGACCTCGCCGTGTACATCCACGCGGAGGTGGACGACATCCGTCGCTGGTACGTGGCCCGCTTCCAGGATCTGGTCCGCGCCGCCGCCGACGACCCCACCTCCTTCTACCGGGGGTGGGTCGACCTCGAGCCCGAGGCCGTCGCCGAGCTGGCCCGGTCGGTCTACGACGGGGTCAACCTGCCGAACCTGGTCGACCACATCGCCCCCACCCGCGACCGGGCCGACGTGGTCCTCCACAAGGGCCCCGACCACGACATCCGAGAGGTGGAACAGGCCGACCCGTAGCGTGGAGCGGGTGAACGGCGTCGGTCCGCAACTCATCCTCGTCTTCCTGCTGGTGGCGATGAACGCCGCCCTCACGGGCACCGAGCTGGCTCTGGTCACGCTGCGCGACACCCAGGTCAAGCGCTTCGAGGAGACCGGCGGCCGGCGGGGCCGGACCCTGGCCCGCCTGGCTCGCGACCCGAACCAGTTCCTCGCCACCATCCAGATCGGGATCACGCTGGCCGGCTTCCTGGCGTCGGCCACCGCGGCCGTGTCCCTGGCCGAGCCGCTCGAGGAGCACCTGGGCTTCCTGGGCAACGCCGCCCGTCCCGTCTCGATCGTCGTCGTCACCCTGGTGCTGGCCTACTTCACCCTTGTGCTCGGGGAGCTGGCGCCGAAGCGGCTGGCCATGCAGAACGCCGAGCGTTGGGCCCTCCTGGCCGCCCGACCGCTGGCCGCCTTGTCGACCCTGACCCGGCCGGTGGTGTGGATCCTGTCGCACTCGACCGACCTGGTCGTCCGCCTCCTGGGGGGCAACCCCGACGCGCGGGCCGAGCAGATGAGCGCGGAGGAGGTACGGGGCCTCGTCGCCGAGCACGCCACGTTCACCCCCGACCAGCGCAAGATCATCGAGGGCACCCTGGAGTCCGCCGAGCGCACGCTGCGCCAGGTGCTGGTCCCCCGCAACGACGTCGTCGCCGTCGACGGTGGCATGACCTGTCGAGAGGCGACCCGGCTGCTGGCCGACGCCGGCCACTCCCGGGCCCCCGTGACCCGCTCCGGCCAGGACCTCGACGAGGTCATCGGCACGGTCCACGTGCGGGACCTCGTGCTGGAGCTCGACGACCTCGTGGCCGACCACACCCGTCCCGCCCTCTTCCTGCCCGAGTCGGTCCAGGTCCTGGACGCCCTGCGCCGGATGCAGGCCGACCGCCAGCAGCTCTGCCTCGTCGTCAACGAGCACGGTGGCACCGAGGGCCTGGTGAGCGTCGAGGACCTGGTCGAGGAGCTGGTGGGCGAGATCTACGACGAGTCCGACAAGGACGTCCTCACCGTCCGCCGGCTGCCCGGCGGCTCGCTGGTGCTACCGGGTCGCTTCCCGGTGCACGACCTCGAGGACATCGGGGTGGAGATCCCCGAGGGGGAGTACACGACGGTGGCCGGCGCGGTGCTGGACCGGCTCGGGCACATCCCCGACGAGCCCGGCGAGACCGTCCAGCTGGGCGACTGGCAGGCGCAGGTCCTGTCCGTCGAGGCCCACGCCATCACCGCCGTCCGGCTCACCCCGCGCCCACGTCCCGGAGGTGGTGGATCGGGTCGTGGATGAAGTACCGGCCGAAGGAGTCGACGGTGAAGTGGACGCCGTCGCTGCGGACCCCGGTGCGGTCCCACTGGTCGCCCTCGACGGCGTCGAACGAGTCCGCCAGCGCGTTCGCCCGCCTCGACCAGCTCGACGGCGACGACGGCCGGGTCCTGCTCGTTGTACGCGTCGTCGACGGCGGTGGCGTCCTGGTCCCAGTTCGGGAAGTGCGACGCCGTCCTCCGCCAGCATCATCGCCAGGCGCTCGTCGTAGATGCCGGAACACGTCCCGTACGTGGCAGGCGTACTCCAGGTCTGACCACCGGTCGTCCCGGGGACGGTCGGCGACGTCGTCCCGCTCGAGGACGGCGGGCCACGCGGCCGCGTTCGCCCGGATGAGCTCGCCCAGATCGTCGTGGTCGACGTCCTGGCCCCGGAAACCGCACTCCGGGCACGGGCGCTCCAGGACCCAGGTCCAGTCCTTCAGGTCGGGTTCGATCGGCACAGCCCGCGACCCTAGGGACCGCCGCTGCTCAGCTCCCGCTCCATCGGGGTGCGGAACCGGGGCGTGACGCGCACGCCCTCGAACCAGCGGGTCAGGGCCGCCGCCTCGGCGTCGACGGCGGCGGTCACCTCGGACCCCACGTCCTCGAGGAAGCGGCAGACGACCAGGCCGTCGGGGTCCTGGGCCCAGCCACCCACCACCCGACCGTCGACCCACACGGTGGGCCCCGCGTTGCCGTTGCGGTCGAACAGGGCCGGCCCGTGGCCGCCGAGGTACCAGCCCCGTTGCTTCCAGCCCATGGTCGTCGGGTCCAGCGAGGGCAGCAGGGCCACCCAGGGCGACGGCGGCGCGACCGGCTCGACGTCGTCCGGGCGGATCCACCCGGGCCCGTCGTCCAGCTCGACCTCGATCGCGTCGACCGCGGCCAGGGCGGCGCGCACCGCGGCCTTGGTCAGCCCGGTCCACCACGTCACGTCTTCGACGGCGGCCGGGCCGAACGCCGCCAGCCAGCGCCCGACCAGCTCGGTGCGGGCCGCTGCCGGGTCGAGGTCGGGCAACGACGCACCCAGCCATGCCTCGGTGGTCGACCACCGGTACTGGCTCGAGATCCACGTGCCCCGGGCCCGACCCCGCACGAGTCGGCCGTCCATGGCCAACAGGCTGAGGACCCGCGGGCCGAGGGTCAGCTCGGTGGCCCACCGGCCGGAGCCCATCGTCACCTTCTTGCCCAGGGCGGCGACGTCGCCCCGTACTTCGGCCGCCGCCGCCTCACCTCGCGCCGCCACCGAGGCCAGCGTCGCCCGCTCGACCCGGCGCAGCCAGCGCCCGGGGTCCGCCCCGCCCACGCCGCCGGCCCGCATCGCCTTCAGCAGCCGGGTGCGCTCGGCCTTGGCGATCGTTCGAGAACAGGCCCCCTGCACGACGGCCGCCAGGTCGACGGGTTCGACGAACAGCGTCCGGCGCATGCCCATGAGGCGCACCAACGTGCGGTCGTCATAGAGCGCCGCCTCCAGCTCGGGGCGGGCACCGTCACCTCGCCGGGCCCACGCGGACAGGAAGACGCCGGTCGGGTCGCTGGAGTGCAGCCCGAGGAGGTCGCCGGCAGCCGCCTCGACGGTGGGCGCCCGAGCGGCCAGGTGGTGACGGCGACCGAGGCGGGCCCTGCGTTCGTCGTCGTCGATGCGGCGGCTCATGCCGCCAGTGTGGTGTCCCGGTGGATCAGGCCCGGTCGGCCGACGCCGACTCCTCGCCCCCGTGCTCGAACTCGCGCTTGGCCTGCCCCAGCGAGCGGGCCAGGTCGGGCACCTTCTTGGCGCCGAACAGCAGCATCACGACCGCCAGCACGATCAGCAGCTCCGTGGCTCCGAGGTTCATGGGTTCTCTCCCGTCGTGGTCTCGCCGGTTCTACGGGGCCGCGGCGAGATCTGGACGGGTGATCGGCGGGAGACCGCCGGGCGCGCCGGCGATCTCCCACGTCACGGTCTGGCTCAGCGGCGGCTGGTCATCGGATCGACCGGGTGACCCGCAGGAGGTCGACCAGGCGGGAACCATCCCCCCGGCGACGGGCGGGGCGAGACAGTCGCTCGCGTGCCGCTTCGCTGCGGAGGATCCCCTGCCGATCGCTGACCAGCTGGTTCGCGAGCTGGGTGTCCAGGTACTGCATGGCTCCTCCTCTCATCTCGTCGGTATGTCGTTGGTGTGACACCCATGATGGAGGTTCCGGCCGACCCGAGCCAGTGACTTGAATGACACCGTTCGCAAGAAAACGGACGTTGTCTCGAAACCCATCATGCGCGAGAATGGGGACATGGGTCGCAAGCGCCACCACATCGTCACCGTCGTAGCCCACGGCATGAGCGCGCTGGAGCCTGCCGTCGCCCACGACTTCTTCGGCGAGGACCGCAGCCACCTCGGCGTGCCGTGGTACCGGTACTCGGTGGTGGGCGGCGGCCGCGTGCCGACCGGGCGGACGGTGACCGCTCTGGTCGTGCCCGAGCCCGACCTCGGAGTCCTCCGGCGGGCCGACACGGTGGTGATCCCGGGGTGGAGCTCGCAGGACCAGCATCCGGACCCCGACCTGCTCGAGGCCCTGCGGCACGCGCACGCCCGCGGCGCCCGCATGGTCTCGTTCTGCACCGGCGCCTTCCTCCTCGCCGCTGCCGGGCTCCTCGACGGCCGACCGGCCACCACCCACTGGGAGGTCAGCGGCCTGCTCGCCGAGCGGTACCCGAAGGTCCACGTCGACCCGTCGGTCCTCTACGTGGACGACGGCGACGTCCTCACCTCTGCCGGGGCCGCCGGCGCGATCGACCTGGCCCTGCACGTCATCCGCTCCGACTTCGGCGCCGACGTGGCCAACAAGGTCGCCCGGGACATGGTGGTGCCCGCCCACCGAGACGGTGGCCAGGCGCAGTTCATCGAGACGCCGGTCCTCGCCCCGGACACGCCCACCGACCACCTCACCGCCACCATGGTCTGGGCCGCCGAGCGGCTGGGCGACGAGCTGAGCGTGGCCGATCTGGCCGCCCACTCCGCCCTCAGCCCTCGGCAGTTCACCCGCCAGTTCCGGACCCGCACCGGGACGAGCCCGCACCAGTGGCTCCTCACGCAGCGCACGGCGCTGGCCCAGCGCCTGCTGGAGACCACCGACCTGTCCATCGAGCGCGTGGCCGACGACGCCGGCTTCGGGACGGCGGCCGCCATGCGTCTGCACTTCCAGCGGGCGCTCAAGACCTCCCCCGCCGCCTACCGCCGCTGCTTCCGCTGTGAAGAGTGGGACGAGGTCGCTGACAGCGCCTGACCCTGTCAGCGGCAGGCGTCGCTGCCCGCGTCCCGGACCCGGCCGTTCTCGTCGACGAACGACCACCAGTAACCGGCGTCGATGAGGCTGAGCCGCAGGAGGCCGAAGACGCCGGCGAGGCGGAACTTCGAGTTGGGCGAGTAGGGAGGCTCGAACCCGTCGTCGGCGCCGACCGAGCGACCGCCGGTCCCGATCACGAACTGACGGATGCCGGTCGACGACCGGGTGCCGTCGGGGCGCTGGCGCCCGAATCGCTCGTAGTTGTGGCTGTGCCCGGACAGGATCAGCTCGGCCCGGTGGTGGTGCAGCACGCGGACGAAGGCGTCCACCGAGGTGTTGTTGCCCGGCGCCTTGCCCGACGACCAGCGGGGGTGGTGGAAGTAGGCCAGCACGCAGGGGCGGTCGTTCGCCTGCAGGTCGGCCCGCAGCCACTGCACCTGCGGCGACCCGACGGCGCAGGACACCTCGGCGCAGTTGGAGTTCAGGGCGACGAGGTGCCACCGGTCGCCGAGGTCGAAGCTGTACCAACCCCGGTCCCGGGGGCCGGCCTGGGCGCCGAAGTAGTCCCAGTACCCCTCACCGCCGGGGGTCTGGTACTTGTGGTTCCCGATCACCGGGCGCGTGATCGACTTCACCCGGCCGTACGTCGGCTCGTAGTACGTCTCGAACTCCTCCAGCGAGCCGGCGTTGTACTGGAGGTCGCCGAGGGCGAGGAACGCCGTCACGTCGGGGTCGTCCACGATCAGGTCGGACACCTGCTGCTCGTGGCACGTCGTCGGCGTGACGGCCGCCGCCGACCCGCAGACCATGTCGCCCACGGCGTCCACGATCACGCCGGCGGGCGGGGCGTTGAGATCCAGCACCAGGCGGGGCGCCCGACCGCTGCCGCTGGCGTCGTAGGCCACCTCGTCGGCGTTCATCGAGCGGATCCCGAGGGTGAGCGTCCGACCCGCACGCACGACGGCGGTCAGGTCGCGCCGCACCCAGGTGTCGCGTCGGACCTCGCCGAGCCTGCCGGCGACGGGACCGTCGAGCACCGGTCGGGTCGCCCAGGTGGTGGCCTCGTCCCACGTCGTGTCGGACGAGCCGATCAGGGTTCCGCCCGCCGGTCCGCCTGCGCCGGGCACGTCGGCGACGTGGAGGTGCAGGGTGGCCGAGCGAAGCAGTCCCTCGAATGGCGGGATGGCGAAGCGGACGTAGGCGATCCGGCGTGGGGAGGCGTCGACCCGCAGCCGGGGCGCCGACCCCGACGCCTGGGCGGGTTGCGCCTCGCTCACCGACGTGTCGACCACCGCCCGCACGGTGCGGGTGACCGACACCTCGGGCGGCGGCGTGCGGGCGGCCGCCGCGACGCCGGGGCGCAGGAGCCCGGTGACGAGGATCACCGCCACCGCCAGCCGAGCCGCCATACCTCGTTCCCAGCCTTTCAGAACAGCTCGCGGAACAGGCGGACGGCGGCGGCCCCGAGCGTGACGATGAGGGCGATGCCGCCGGTGCCGATCGCCGCGCCGACGGCGAGCAGCACGACGTCCTCCAGGATGATGGCCAAGGCCACCACGACCGCCCCCAGCGCCGGCACCGTGTCCAACCCGGAGAACGGTGGCGCGAGGGCGGCGCCGATGGCGAAGGCGGCGATCAAGACCCCGATCAGGCTGAGGCTGATCCGGTTCCGGAACAGACGCACGCCCCGGGGTCGGGAGAACCGCTCGAACCAACGGACCCGCCGCATGATGAACGGCACCGCCTTCTCGGTCATCGTCGGGCCCAGCTCCCGGCGTCGCACCCGCTCGGGGAGCCAGAGGGTCCGCCGACCGATGATCATCTGCCCGGCGATCAGGACCGTGATCGCCTCGAAGACGTGGGTCAGGCCGCCCGTCGGCAGGGGCAGGGCGGGCAGGAACATCAGGAAGAGGACCGTGACGGCGAAGCTCTTCTCCTCCAGGAGGTCGCCGAGGTCCCCCACGGTCTTGCTGCCGCCGGTGCCGAGCCACGCCTCGAGCTGCTCGCTGAACAGCTCGGTTTCAGGGGGGTCGGTGGGCACGCAAGATCCTCTCGCCGCAGAGGTCTACTCTGCCGCGGGCCGGGACAGGCACGCTGCCCCGCTGGACGAGGGAGCGACGCGCATGGGTGAGACCCCTGAGGAGCCCGAGGTCGAGGTCACCGGCATCGACCTGGACGGCGACGGCGAGGCCGACGGCATCAACGTCACCGAGGTGACCACCAAGGACGTCGACGGCGACGGTTTCGTCGACGTGGTGACCGAGACGTCCACCTCCGTCGTGGACCTGGACGGCGACGGCGAGGCCGACGTCGTCACCTCGACCGAGACCACCGTCTACGACCTCGACGGCGACGGCCAGACCGACGTGATCCAGGAGGTCACGACCACCGCCATCGACCTCGACGGCGACGGCGTGCCCGACATCGTGGACCGCACGGTCGTCACCGCGGTGGACGTCGACGGCGACGGAACGCTCGACGTCGTGCACGAGGTCAGCGCCACCGGTGTCGACACCGACGGCGACGGGACCATCGACGACGTCGAGATCACCGAAGCCGTGTACGACGCCGAGGACGCCGAGAACGACGCCGTCGAGGCCGAGGGCGACACAGAGTAGTTGTTTGCGCTACCCTCCGTGACTATCGAGGTGTGAAGGGGTGCTCGTGAAGCGGACCGTGCGGATCCTGGTGGTGCTCGCCGCGGTGGTGGGGCTGGCCGGCGCCGCCCCGGCCGAGGAGCTCACCACCCCGCGGGTGCAGGTGTCTTCACCGTGGACCAAGGACGACACGGTCGGCGACGCCGACCGTTCCGCGGGCGACGTGCGCAAGATCGTGGTCGAGAACGGCCGCCAGAACGTGCGGCTCACGTTCCGGATGCAGGCCAACCCGATCTGGGACACCGCGGCGACCAGCCGAGCCACCCACATGGCCTTCCTGATCGACTGGCAGGGAACGACAGCGGCCTACAACCGACGAGTCACGATGAGCCGTTCGGACAACGGGTGGAACGCGGTCGTCTTCAACGGCACCGGGGGCGCCGAGTGCATCGGCCCGCTCCAAGCGCTCCCGAACCGTCGGTTCCGCGCGACCATCCCGGTCGTGTGCCTGGGCGGTGCCCACGTCATCCGGGTTGCGGGCAAGTTCAACGACGACCACGCCGACGACGCGGAGGACGACATCCACGTCGACCGCGTCCCCAACAGCGGCGGCTACGGGCCGTTCGTCCGGCTCCCGGGAAGCTCCCGGTCCGGCGACGCCGGCGCCGGAGGTTGGGTGGCCGTCTGATTCCGGAAATGTTCCGGTGGCGGACCTCCACAACTGGTGGAAGGATTCGCAGCACTAACAACGGAAGGGGTACAAGTTATGGCTCAACCGACATCGCGGGTGATCGGTTCACGAGTGGCAGTTGCGGTCGCCTCGGTGATCGTGACCACGCTCGTGGTTTCTGGCGGTCTCGCCGCCTTCGCCCAGGAAGCTGCCGATGAGGCAGCCGAGATCGTCGCACCGAACCAGGTCAACAGCGCCAGCGTCATCGACAACTCCCTGCGGAGCGTCGACTTGCGCAACGGCGGCGTCGCCAGCATCGACATCCTGAACAACACCGTGACCAGCACGGACGTGCAGGACGGTTCGATCGCCAGCCTGGACGTCACCGACGGCAGTCTCAGCAGCGTGGACATCCTCAACAACAGCCTGACCGGCACCGACATCGCCGACAGCTCGATCTCGGCGGCGGACCTCGCCACCGACAGCGTGAGCTCGTCGGAGATCGTGGCCGACTCCGTCGGTTCGTCGGAGATCGCGGCGGGCATCATCAGCAATGATGAGCTCGGCACGGTCACCCAGCGCTCCGCCACCTCGGCCAGCATCGCCAACAACACCAGCGGCAGCGCGACCGCCAGCTGCCTCGCCGGCGAGCAGGTCCTGAGCGGCGGCAACGACGGCACCCTGGTCAACGGCTTCGACATCGTCGCCTCGCGCCAGGAAGGCAACGGTTGGCGGGTGTTCCTGTTCAACACCAGCGGCGGGGCCCGTACGGTCACGGCGCACGCCTACTGCCTGGCTCCCTAGGCAGCTAGCCCCTTCGGACACCCGGTCCTCGCCCCCGCGCACCAGCGGGGGCGAGGGCCTGGGGCCAAGGGTTTCGAACGAGAGAGGTGCGCTGTGCGAACGAAGCGGATGATGGTGACCGGGGTTCTCCTCGGAGTGGCTGCGCTCCTCGGTGGCGGCGCAGTTGCGGAGGCGGCGGTTCCGGCCGCCACGACGGTCACGATCCGGGCCGACGGCACCGATCTGTCAGGACAGGTGCGGAGCCCTGCTCCCAACCGCTGTGCGAACAACCGCCTCGTCGTGGTGTTCAGGCAGGTCGGCCCACGCGGACCCGCCGGCGGCGCCGACATCCGCTTCGCCACGGACACCTCAGAGCTGCAGGGCGGCGTCGGTCGCTGGTCGACGGGCACCACGGGCACCCCGGGCAAGTTCTACGCCAAGGTCTTCAAGAAGCCCGGCCAGTGCAAGGGCGACGAGAGCCCAACGGTCCAGGCCGTCAGCGGCCCCTGACCTCGGGTGGGCGCTGAGGCGCTCGAGCCGGCGGGAGCCGGTCGGCCCTTCTAGCCGTCCTCGGGCTCGCGCCGTCCGCAGAGCGCTACGTCATCGGCGTCGTACAGCTCCACCGATCCACCGATGCGGGTCTTGAGCTCTCCCCTGCCCACGAGGAACTTGATCTCCCGGTAGGAGAGATCGGTCGCTTCCATCACCTCGTAGAGGGTGAGCCAACCTTGGTTGGTGGTCGTTGTCGCCATGGCCGCTCCGTTCGCTAGAGGGAAGCGGCATCAGCGGGGTCCGGACCGGTGCAGCGAATCCTCACAGTAGCTGGCTCGGAGGGGGCGCTGCCCGAGTGTCCAGCCGATGTTTCGCCAGGGCGGCCGGCAGGTCCCGATAGCGACGAGCCCCCGGCCGATCAGGGGGCGGTCACGCCGATCACGAAGACCGCGTGCCTCCTCGGATCGCCCGAGGGCCGCAAGTCGGCTCCGTCGTAACCGTCGGTGACGAAGAGCTGTTGACCGATGACCTCGACGGCACGGGTGTCCAGCAGGCCGAAACGCTCGAGTGAGATCCCTTCCCAGCCGGAGCGCAGCGACCTGGTGCTCATCGAGGCCCGGTAGAGGCGCTCGGCGTTGTTCACGGCCAACAGGTCGCCGGTCACGTTGTCGAAGTCGAGGCCCAGGATCTGGGTGAGCCCCGGGATCGAAAACGCGCGTCCGAGCGTGTTGCTGCGGAAGGCGTAGGTGCGGATGGTCGAGCCGTTCGCGACGTACGTGCGTCCGTCGGCCGAGCGCCATCCTGCCCCGGTGAGCTCCGACGACAGCGGCTGCCAGGACTGGACCCGGAACCGCCCGCTGGCGCCCCGGGTCAGGCGGAACACCGTCGGCGTCGCGCTCGTGCTTCCCGAGAATGCGAGAAGGGCCTCGCCGCGCGCGTTGTAGGCCAGCGCCTCCAGGTCCTCGCTGCGCGCCTGACCGGCCGGAGTGCCGACCCCGAGGCGCGGCGCGTTGGCGAAGGCCGACTGCTCGATCGTCCGGCGCAGCCCGCCGGTACTGCGGTTGACCTCGAACAGCGCGTCGTCGTTGTCAGACGCCATCCACAGCGAGTTGTCGGCGGGCACGAAGGCGCTTCCCTCGTTGTCGCGCACCGTGGTCGACGATCCCTGGAACGGTGAGGTCCGAATCAGCCGGTTGAGCCGCAACTGAGGGTTCGGTGTGCTGACCAAGGCCTGCGCGGTGCCAGCCCCGATCAGGGCCGAGGTGACGAGGAGTGACCAGACGGCGACGCTGATCAAGATCCCGACGAGCAGTCGCCTGCTCATCGGGTTCTGGTTTCGCTGGGGTCCCACGAGATGCTCACGCTACGTCTACCCGACCCCGGCGTTTATGCGCCGGGTTCTGTGGGCGCTGAGGGACTCGAACCCCCGACCCCCTCCTTGTAAGGGAGGTGCTCTCGCCAGCTGAGCTAAGCGCCCTGGGGCGCTCAGGCTAGGACTCGGCGGTCCAGCTCCACTCGACCACCACCGGCGGGTGGTCGCTCAGGTCCTCCCCCTCGGGGGTGGAGAACGTCTCGTCGGCATGTGCGAACGACCGGGGCTCGAGGGTCAGGCCGTCGCTGTTGCGGAACGCGACCTTGTCGATGGCGCCCTCGACGGGGCAGTCGACGACGGCACACGTGTCGGTCAGCCCGGTGGTCTCCAGGAACTCCTCCCAGATCGGCGTGTCCCCCGCCCGCTGGTCGTGGTCGGGCTCGAGGTGGAGGTTCGTGTCGCCGGCCAGGATCACCGCCCGGCCGGCCGAGCGCTCGGTGACGAAGTCGGCCAGCTGTTCGAAGTTCTCGACCTGCAGGGGCTGGTCCTGAGGGCCCTCCCCCGCCTCGGCGTGGAGCGTGTAGACGTCGACCAGGACCCCCTCGGCCAGCTCGAACGTGCCCACGGCGAACCCCTTCATCGCCAGGCAGTCGCTGGCCCCGTCGAGCACGCCGTAGCACCTGCTCCACGGCACCCGCTCGACATCGGTGAACGGGAACCGGCTGAGGAAACCGAGGCCATCGCCCACGTACGGCACGGGCCGTGCCGTGTCGGTGCCGTCGATCCCGACCGCCTCGGGCCCGGGGTGGGGCTCCGTGGCGAAGGGGTGGTCGGTGTCGGCCCGCAGCCGGTCGTGGTAGTTGACGAAGTCGAGCTCCTCGACCTGCGGGCCCCACCAGTCGAAGTCCTCCTGGGTGAGCACGAGGTCGTACTCGTTCAGGAGCGGGCTGATCAGCGGAAGGTGCTCCTCGGGGTTCTCCGAGGACACCTCCTGCGGCAGACCGGCCACGTTGTAGGAGAGCAGCGAGAACTCGCCGCCCGCCGCCGACACCGGTGGAGCGCCCTCCTCCCCGCCGTCGTCCGAGCTGCAGGCGCCGGTCATGACGGCCAAGGCGACGAAGGTCGCCACGAGGTGACGGCGAGGTGACATCGCCGCGGGACGCTAGGCCCTAGCCGGCCTCGCGGTGGTGGCGCTCCAGCAGGCCGAGCGACGGCAGCGGCGGGCTCTGGGGGTTGCGGGACGACCGGGCCAGCGCCATCAGCGCCCCGCTGGTCTCGAACTGCAGCTCGGGGAGCTCGTCGGGGCCGAACCAGTCGACCTCGAGGATCTCAGCCGACACGGGTCGCGGCTCAGCGTCCGGGTCGCGCAGCCGACCCCGGAACACGAGGTCGACACGTTGGGGATCCGGGTCGACGACGACAGCCGGCTCGCCGAGAAGGTCGACCTCGACCCCGACCTCCTCGAGCACCTCTCGCCGCAGCGCCACCTCGGGGTGTTCGCCCCGCTTCAGCAGGCCACCCGGGACGCCCCAGCGCCGCCGGTAGCTGTGGCGTACGAGGAGGACGGACCCGTCGGGTCGCTCGACGATGGCCATGGCCCCGACCGTGTACTTCGGCGCGATGGTGCGCACCACCCACCGGCGCCCCAGGCGGGGCAACCGGCGGTAGGCCCCCAGCAGGAGGCGCATCGCCCGGCGCCGCATCGGCTCAGGGTACGGCCTTGTCGATGGCTCTTCGCCTGACGGCGCCCTCCCTAGACCGGGAAGGTCCGCCGCGCGTCGAGTGCCTGGTCGAGCAACTCGGCTGTCGCCCCGGCCACCGGCGTCCGGCGGGCGTCGTGCTCGAGCACCACCAGGTCGCGGCCGCCGGCGTCGGCCACCGCGGCGCCCGGCTTCCAGGCAGACGAGCATCCCGCCGAGGTAGTCCCAGGGGCCGTGGGCCGACGCGCTGCAGTCGACGTAGCCGTCGAGGCGGCCGTCGGCCACGGCACAGAGGTCGAGGGCCACCGCTCCCAGGGCCCGGTACTGGCGCCAGCCCAGCCACCTCGGCGGCAGCCCCGACAGGCCGACCATGGCGTCGCCCAGATCGACGACCCCGCTGGGGGTGATCGGCACGCCGTCCCGGCGGGCGCCGCCACCCCGAACCGCCTCGTGGCGGGTGCCGCTGACCTGGTCGACCACGATGGCGGCCAGCAGGCCGTCGCCGTCGACCGCGCACACGCTGGTGCCGTACCAGGGCAGGCCCCGCGAGGCGTTCGTCGACCCGTCGAGGGGGTCGAGCACGACGGTCACCGGACCGGTCGGGGTGGTGCCGGCCGGACTCCTCGCTGAGCACGCCGAGCCCGGCCGCCACCAGCACGTCGACCGCCGCCCCGTCGGCGGCCACGTCGGCCACGTGCTGCCCGCGGCCCTCGTCGAGCATGGCGAAGTCACCCGACTGCGCCGTGGCCGAGACGGCGGCATCGGCGGCCCGGTGGAGGACCGCCAGCAGGTCGTCGTCGGTCATGGCCGCCGAAACCTACCCGTCCCCGCGGCGCCCCCGGAGTGTCTTGCTGTCACCAGCGCGTGGCAGGCTGGTGGCCTTGGCCGTCATCGATGTCGCGGGGTTCATCGCCGACCTCAAGGACCACGCGGTCGACCATGGGTTCCACGTCCACGACGAGCGCCACTTCGTCGAGTCGTACTCCCTGCGCCAGGCCTGGGAGGTCGACCTGCACCCCGAGGAGGCGTGCGGCGGGCCGCTGGATCTGCACCTGTCGCTGGAGGTGGATCCCCGCGTCCTGCTGGCCTTCGAGGACAAGGTCCTGGAGATCCCCGAGGGCGACGACCCGCCCGACGACTACCACTTCCCGCTCCTGTTCAACTGGGCCCTGCCGCCGCTCCCCCACCCCCCGGACCTGCTGGTCCTGGCCACCGACCTCGCCGGCGTGGGTGGTCCCGACCTCCCCCTCGAGGTGTCGGCCATCGACTCGTTCGCCGCCGTCACCGACGCCCCCGAGCGCAGCCTCGCCATCGTGGCCAAGCTCCAGCTCTCGCTGGCCAAGGTCTTCCTGGGCGCCGAGATGCTCTGCGAGACCCTCGACCGCTGCCTCGAGGTCTCCCGTTACCTCCTGGAGGCAGCGCCTGTGTGGCTCGACGAGGTCTGAGTCAGCAGTAGGCGTCCTGGTGGATGCAGTAGCGGACTTCTTCGGCGAGCTTGTCGGGCTGCCAGGCGTTGACGAAGTCGGCGTGGCCGGTGAGGAGGCTGCCGGAGGCCAGGTCGGAGGTCCGACAGGTCCGTCGGGCAGCGGGTAGTTCACGTGGAACTCCAGCTGCGGCATGGCCACGGGGTGCGATCGCCGGGCAGCCGGTCGCCGTGGAGCGGGCCACGTGGGTCCGGTGGTCGGCCGAGTCCAGGTGCTCGCCGTCCCAGCAGTCGGGGAAGACCACCTGGAGGAGGACCCCGCCTCGGCAGGCCGGCGGCTCGGCGTGGGGCCGGCCCTCGACCGTGCAGGCCCAACCGACGACGTCGGTGTCCTGGGGCTCGGTGCTGGTGGCGTCGCCCCCGATCATCATCAGCCCGGTCGGGAACGGCTCGACGTCCTCCGGGTCCACGCCCGGAGCCGCTCGGTAGTACGCGGTCGACGAGATCGGCTCGCAGGCGCTGGTCGCCGTCGTAGAGGGACGGCGACCAGTAGGCGGCGGTGTCCTGCCTGGTGTCGCAGGTCGTGTCACCGGCCAGCAGCGAGTCGATGTCGGAGTCGGCGTCGGTCGCCGGTGGCCCCGAAGAAGTCGTGTTGGTGCGAGGCCCCGGGCTCACTCGGGAAAACGATCGGGTCGTCGGGGGCGCTGTGGCTGAACGGGCACTCGACGTGGAACCGGCCGTTGTGCGGCGCGGGCATCGCCGCCTCGGCGTCGTCACTCCCCGCCGTCGCCACGTACACGCCGGCCGACACCGCGAGGAGGCCCAGCAGGCCGCCGAGCAGCGCCAGACGGCGCCCGGTCACGGGGCGGTCGGGGACCGTGATGGAGGCCAGGTCGACCGGCTCCGGCGCGGCGCCGGGCGAGGTCGGAGCGTTCTCGGGATCCTCCATGCCTTCGAGGTCACCCGGATCGGGCAGCTCGACGGTCTGGTAGTCGCCGATCGGGCCGTGGTCCATCTCGGCCAGTCTCCAGGAAGCGAGCGATCTCCGGGGTAGTACGTCTGCTGGGCGCCCTCGCACGGGAGCACCTCGCTGATCTCGGGCGGCGAGGTCACGGCCGCCTCGTTGCCCTCGAAGCAGTTGCCCTCGCCGTCCTCGCCCAGCGTGATCAGCACCAGGTCCCACTCGCCGGAACCGCTGACGACGTTGTCGATGACCTGGTTCCCCGTCGCCGGCCAGTAGATCGTCTCGTCCGGGACCTCGGCCGTCGGGCGCCGGCACGGCGTCCTCGACGCAGTCGGTGGACGGTCGACTCGGGGATGGGGGCGATGGCGTCGTCCTCGGGGAACGGGGTCAACGCGATGCCCGCCACCGGATGGTCCTGGACCCGGTTGCGCTCGATCACGTTGTCGATGCCCCCGGTGACCAGGATCCCGTTGCCGGACGCCCTCACGGCCGCGTCGATCCCGTCGACCTCGTAGGTGTCGTTGTCGTGGACGAGATTGCCGACGATCGTCGTCTCCCGCTCCGGGCGCGCAGCCCTCGTAGGCTGCCGCTGTTGGGGACGATGCCCGCCTTGTTGTGGCGGAACACCGAGTTGACGATCCAGAGGTCCCCACCCGAGTTCGTGCCCGAGTAGCCGAGGCCGTTGTACTCCGACACGAAGTCGTCGATCAGCGTGTTGCACGGGTAGCACTGGCCGACGTAGACGCCGGCGTCCGGGCTGCCCGAGCCGTAGGAGTGCTCGAACACGCCGTTGCGGGAACCGAAGGCGTAGAGGCCGTAGTCCCCGTTGCGGATGGCGGTGAGGTACGAGCCCCGGAAGCCGTCGACCCCCGTCCAGAAGAAGCCGTTGCCGGTGTAGTTCTGGGCGGTCATGTTCTCGACGACCACGCCGTCGGCCTCGAGGATCCGCACGCCGTTCTCCAGCTCGAAGTTGCCCTCGAGGACGACCTCGTTGCGGTCCAGCCCCCGGATCGTGAGGTCGTCGGTGGTGACGTTGACCGCCTCCTCGTAGGTCCCGGGCGCGACCAGGACCAGGTCACCGGTGGAGGCGGCGTCGACCGCCTCCTGGATCGTCCCGTAGTCGTCGGGCACCCGGAGCGTGCCCGCGTCGCCCGAGGCCCCCTCGCCGCCGCCGCCGCCGCCTCCGCCGCCATCGTCACCGCACGCGGCGACCAGGGTGACCAGCACCACCAGGACGGCCAGGAGCCGTCTCGTCCCCTTGCCCATCTCGTCTCCCCTCGGATGTGGTGTCGTCGGCGTGGTTACTCGACCACGAGCACGCCGGGCATGCCGGCGTCGATCGTCCCGTGGATCGAGCAGAAGAACCGGTAGACGCCCGGCTCCTCGAACGTGTAGCTGGCCGAGTCGCCCGGCCCGAAGTCGGCGGTGTCGACCGCCCACTCGGCGTCCTTCGTCCTCGGGCACGACGTTGTGGTCGTTGCGCCCGACGTTGACGAAGGTCACCTCGGTACCGGCGGCGACCGCGGCCGCTTCGGGCTCGAACGTGTTGTCGACCGCCTGGATCTCGACCGAGTCGCCCTCGAGCAGTGTGGCGTCGGGCGGTGCCTCGGCACCGTCGGCACCGCTCGGGGTCGTCGTCACCACCGCAGGCCACGGCCAGTGCCGTGACCAGCGCCATCACCAGGCAGAAGCCGTCTCACGCGCGGCGACGGTAGCCCTCCTCCCCGGTGCAGGGGAAAGTCAGATCAGGGCGTCGATGCGCTCGGCCACCTCGAGGGCGGTCGTCGGGCGGTCGGCGGCGTCCGGGGCCAGGAGCTGGCCGACCAGCTCCCGCTCGACCGGGCTGAGGGCGTCGCTCAGCTCCGGGATCGCTGGACAGCACCTTGCGGATGGCGACCAGGGGCTCGGTCTCCGGCAGCTCGCCGTAGACGCCGGTGCCGGTGATGGCCCGGTGCAGGGTCACCCCGATCGACCAGAGGTCCGACGGCCGGCCGGCCCGCTCGCCGGAGAGGATCGCCGGGTCGATGTACTCGACGGAGCCGATCGGGCCCATGCCGGTGACGGTCATGCCCGGGGCGAGGACCTGGGCCAGGCCCGAGGTCGGACAGCTTCCCGCCGGTCTCGGTGATGAGGATGTTGGCCGGCTTGATCGAACGGTGGACGATGCCCGCCTCGTGCAGGACGTGGGCCGCCCGGGCGGCGTCGGCCACCGCCCGCAGCGTCTGGGCCCGGTCGAGGGGCTTGGCCGGGGACGGCCAGCGAGCCGAGCGGCAGGTACTCGGCGGCGTAGAAGAAGCGACCGCCCTCCTGGCCGGCGTCGTACAGGGCGACGAGGAACGGCGACTTGCACCTGGGCGAACAGCCGCAGCTCACGGGTCGCCCGGCGGAAGGCGTCGTCCTGGGTCTGGCCGGCCATGACCTTGACCGCCACGAACTCGGTGTCGAGGCCCAGGCGGGCCGGGTGGCTCGGCGAGGAAGAACTCACCGTGGCTGCCCGCACCGAGGGAACGGATGAGGCGGTAGTCGGCGATCGTCTCCACTGGCCTCCTCGTCGTCGGTCAGGCGTCGGGCTCGGCGCATCCGTCGGCAGCGCTGCTACGCGGCCGCTCGCCGCCGGACGGGTTCGTCTACGATCCGGCCCGCATCGCCGAGCGGTCGGAGGGGTCCGCGTGCTCACCGAGGACATCACTGCTCGGGTCTTCCTCAGCATCGCCATCATCATCGTCGTCGCCCGGATCTTCGGCGTGCTGGCCCGCAAGGTCCGCCAGCCCGCCGTCGTCGGCGAGATCATCGCCGGCATCTGCTCGGCCCCAGCCTCCTCGGCCTGATCAACGAGGACCTGCCCGACCGAAGCTCTTCCCGCTGGAGGTCCGGCCCTTCCTCGGGATCATCGCCCAGCTCGGGCTGATCATCTTCATGTTCATCGTCGGCCTCGAGCTGGACATGAGCCTGATCCGAGGCAAGGGCCGCCTGGCGGCGGTGACCTCGGTCAGCTCGGTGATCCTCCCGTTCACCCTCGGCATCGCTCGTCTCGATGGTGCTCCACGACGCCTACGGCGTGGTGAACGGCGAGGAGGTCGAGTGGCTCCACTTCGCCCTCTTCATCGGGCGCGTCCATGTCGGTGACCGCCTTCCCCGTGCTGGCCCGGATCCTCACCGAGCGCCGGATGCACCGGACCCGGATCGGCGTCCTGGCCCTGGCCTGCGCCGCGGTCGACGACATCCTCGCCTGGTCCCTGCTGGCCGCCGTCCTCACCGTCGTGGGCGAGGGCCACCTCGAGCGCCCACTGGGTGCGTGATCCTGACCCTGCTCTACGGCGCCGGCATGATCATCCTCATCCGGCCGCTGCTGCAGAAGCTGGTCGACCGCTACCAGCGAGGTCGGCCGGCTGACCCCGGACATCCTCGCCGTCGTCCTCGTCGGCGTCCTGGTCTCGTCGTACCTCACGTCCGAGATCGGCATCCACGCCATCTTCGGCGCCTTCTTCTTCGGGGCCATCTTCCCCCGGGAGGGCGCCCACCAGATGTTCCACGAGATCCTCGAGCGCCTCGAGCAGATCACCGTCCTCCTGCTGCTGCCCGTCTTCTTCGTGATCACCGGCCTCAACGTCGACATCACCGGCCTCGGGGACCGACGGCCTCGGCTACCTGCTCCTCGTCCTCGCTCGTCGCCTGCGCCGGCAAGTTCGTCGGCGCCTCCGTCGCCGCCCGCAGCCAGGGCGTGCCCGACGCGCCAGGCCATGGCCATCGGCGTGCTGATGAACACCCGCGGCCTCACCGAGCTGGTGATCCTCACCATCGGGCGCGAGGTCGGGCGTCCTCAACGAGGAGATGTTCACGATCATGGTGGTGATGGCCGTGTTCACGACGGTGATCACCGAGCCGCTGCTGCGCGTCCTCTACCCCGACGAGCTGGTCGCAGCGGGAGATCGACGAGGCCGAGCGCATCGGCTCCGAGCAGGCGGCGGCGTTCCGGGTGCTGGTCGGGACCCCCGAGGGTGACCCCGGCCCGCTCCTCGGCCGCGCTGGCGGCCGAGCTCACCGACGGCGAGGAGCCCCGCGAGGTCGCCCTCGTCCAGTTCGGCGACGCCCGGTCGACGACGTCGAGGTCGGGGGCGGCATCGAGGCCATGGCCACCTCGCTCGACGCCCTGCACCACCTCGAGACCACGCGTCGAAGCGTCGGGCGTCCCGGTGTTCGCCCGCTCGCGGACGACCGACGATCCCGGGCGCCTGCTCGGCCTGCTGGCCGACGAGAACGTGGCCGACATCGTCCTGGTGCCGGAGGACCCGACCTACACGCCCGCCGGGCGGCAGCCAGGCCCCGGCCGCGCCCGACGGCCCGCCTGCTCCTCGCCGGCGCAGACGACCGCCGACGGGCGCCGTCGCCGTCGCACCTGCAGGGACGGTCGGACGACGTGCACGCCCTCGACCTCGGGCTCCGGCTCGCCGACGGCCCGGGGCGACGCCGCTGCGGGTCGACCGGCTCGGCCGGGCGGAAGGTCGCGGCCAGCCTCGAGCGGCTGCGGGCCTGCGGCCACGTCGGCGACGCCTCGACCAGCGCGGTCGGCCTCGACGGTCCACGCCGGCGAGATGCACCGGCGGCGCGGCCGACGGCCCCACGCTGGGCGTCTGGGCGCGGCCGGGACGACGGCGTCGAGCGCCTGGTCGGCGCTGGTCGACCGGCTCGGCCAGCAGGCCTCGGTGCCCGAGTCCTGAGCCGCCCCGACCGGCCGTGACGCCGTGACCTATCATCCCGGCCCGACATGGCCACGGCGGCGTGACGAGGAGCCACGCGATGAGCACAACACGAACACGGTCAGCCTCCCCCACGAGGAGATGGCGGCGGCGGTCGAGGCCGCCGCGATGCCGCGGCGACCTCAACGACCAGCTCATCACCACCAGCGTCTGGACCGACGAGATGGTGGCCGAGGCCGGCATCCCGGTCGTCGACGTCCCGATCGTCTCCGTCGGCGGCGGCATCGGCTCGTTCGTCCTGGCCGACTACCTGCGCATCGCGGGCATGCCGCACGGAGCACTTCAAGGCGCTCGGCGCGCTCGACAACCCCTGGGACACCTACGAGTACCTGACCCGCTGCTCGCAGATCCCCCGCCCCGAGCGCCTGCGCTCCGACTCCGGCTCGTGCCCCGGACAACATCTGGGGCTTCCCGTCCTACGCCACCCGGGAGGCGATGGCGGCCCCGGGCCTCGTCAAGAAGCTGGACCCGCTGTTCAACGTCCTCACCGAGCCCATCCTCACCAACTACTTCACCCCGCGGGCCGGCCAGGTCTTCGAGGCCCTGGAGGTCGAGGCCCGCCGCATCGGCTACGACCAGATGAAGGCCAAGGGCATCGTGCGCATGGTGCGCCGCCGCCACGGCGGCGGCTACTTCACGATCCTCACCCCGCCGGCCGGGCACCACGCGCCACCAAGCGGGTGGCCTACCGCAGCACCTACGTCCACCTCGCCGTCGGCTACCCGGGCCTGCGCTTCCTGCCCGACCTGCAGGCGTACCGCACAGACCCACCAGGACTTCCACCGGGTCGTCAACGCCTACGAGCCCCACGAGCACGTCTACGAGGAGCTGGCCAAGAAGCCGGGCACGGTCATGGTCCGCGGCGCCGGGCATCGTCGCCTCCCGCATCCTCCAGCGCCTCTGCGACGACCGGGACAAGGGCAGCCAGATCCAGATCATCCACCTGTTCCGCACCTACGTGGACAGCGCCCACGGGCCGAGCATCTTCCTGCGCCGCCCGGGCGGCGACGGCTGGGCGTTCCAGGGCTTCAACTACCCGAAGTCGTGCTGGGGCGGGCAGTACAAGCACAACCTCGAGCGCTGGCCCGACGACAAGCGCAAGCAAGCTGTGGGACGATCATCGGCGGCACCACGACCCCGCACCGCAAGCTCTGGAAGAACCAGCTGAAGAAGGGCCGGGCCGAGGGCTGGTACCAGGAGATGGTCGGCACGGTGGAGTCGGTGACCCCGGGCGACGGCACCGTGGTCAGCCGGGTCAAGACCAACCAGGGCGTCTACGACGTGCCCGCCAACTACGTCATCGACGGCACCGGGCCTCGAGGCCGACATCACCGAGCACCGGGTCCTGGCCGACCTGCTCGAGCACAGCGGCGCCGGGCGCAACGTCAAGGGCAAGCTCGACGTCGAGCGCCACTTCGAGATCCGGGGCGCCGCGCAGCGGCCCCGGCAAGATGTACGCCATCGGGCTCGGCCACCCTCGGCGCCTACTTCGCCGTCGTCGACTCGTTCCTCGGCCTGCAGTACGCCGCCCTGCGCATCACCGACGACCTCGCCGACCAGGGCTTCGTCCCCCGCATCGGCGTCCGGCGGTCGATCAGCCAGTGGCGCAGCTGGTCCAAGAAGACCGCCCCCTGAGGAGACCGACGTGCTACCCACCCTCAACGGTCGGCATCCAGACCCGCATCTTCGCTCGTCCTCGTCATCGGCGGCATCTGGACGATCATCATCACGCCGTTCGTCAAGCTCTACATCGACGCGACCGAGGACGGCAGCCTCGACCTCGGCGACGCCTACAAGGTCACCTTCACGATCCTCATCATCGCCCTGTTGCTCGGCATCGTGTGGGAGTTCGTCTACGAGGGGCTCCATGCAGTTCCGGTGGGAGAAGGACTGGCCGACGTTCTTCGGCTACCTCACCGGGATCAACGAGGGCATCGCTCGTGCTGGATCGCCGTCAAGGCCTCGGGACGACCGACACCGAGCTCGGAGTGGCGGGTCCTCCTCGAGGCTCCTGCCGGTGGTCCCGTTCCTGATCCACTTCGTGACCACGTGGCTCGTGATCCAGCTGTTCGCTCGGCAACTTCATGAAGATGATCTTCATCCGCTGGCGCTTCAAGGGCGGCCGACTGATCGGAGGCTGGTGAGCCCGATGACGACCCTCGACGAGCTGCGACTGCGGGTGGTGCCGGGCGACGGCATCGTCCTGCGGGCCCCGGGGATCACCGCGGTGGCCTTCCCGTCCGGCGAGCAGCACCACGCGTTGGTGACGTCGTTCCTGGACGCCGTCCGTGCGGCAGCCGGTCAGGACGACGCCGGCCGGCGGTGCACCCGCGGCCGTGGCCGGGCTCCTGGCCGCGGCGGACGACGCACCGCCCCTCGGCCTGGTCGGCGCCGACGGCGACGGGCCTCGCCGTCCTGCTCCACGGCGATGTCGAGTTCGCCTACAAGGACGCCGCCGGCAACGACCAGACCCTGTCGGGCCGGGACTCGGCCGCCTGGCTGGACCGGCTGCTGGACCAGGTCCCCGTCGCAGTGGTCGCTGGCCCTCGACGGGGTCGGCGCCGCCGACGAGTGGTCCGACCTGCAGGCCGGGGTGACCCGGGGCGACGGCGTCGCCACCGGCAGCGCCGTGCCCGCCCCCGAGCCCGCCCCGACGACCGAACCCGAGGCGCCGGCGCCGCCGCCGGCCGCCGAGGAGCCGCCACCGCCGCCGTCCGCGCCTCCTCCGGCCGAGACCGCGCCCACGCCCGAGGTCGGCGCCCGCGCCCCCGCCGCAGCCGCCCGCCGCGGCCCCCGAGCCGGTGCCCGCCCCGGACTTCGTGGCGGTGTCGCTGCTGGAGCCCGAGGCGGAGGACGAGCCACGGCGTGCCGCTGCCGCTGGCGGGCGCCGACGAGCTGCCCCCGCCGCCCGATGCCCGACGAGCCCGAGGTGCCCCACGTCCACGGCGTCATCTGCGCCCGGGGCCACTTCAACGACCCGAACTCGCCGTTCTGCGCCACCTGCGGCATCTCGATGGTGCAGCAGACCCACAACCTGGTCGAGGGCCCACGGCCCCCACTGGGCGTGCTCGTGCTCGACGACGGCAGCACCTACGTCGTCGACCGGGACATCGTGATCGGCCGGGAGCCCGGCGCCGACGAGGGCGTGACCGACGGCTCGGCCGCGGCATCGCCCTCCCCGACCCGGAGCGGGCCATCTCCCGGGTCCACGCCCGGGTCAGCCTCCACGAGTGGGAGGTCCGGGTCGACCGACGCCGGGTCGGCCAACGGCACCTTCGTCGCCACCCGGGACGCCACCCAGTGGACCCCGGTCACGCCCCCGAACCCCGCCGTGCTCACCCCGGGCATGCACCTGCTCGTCGGGTCCGCGCGTCCTCTCCTTCGACTCCCACCGTCGCAGCTGACGCTCATGGCCGACGTCTTCACCGATGCCCTCCGTCGGCTGGACGAGGTGGCCGAGCTCATCGACGTCGACCCCGAGGTCCTCGAGCGCCTGCGCCACCCCAAGTCCGTCATGGAGGTGGCCATCCCCATCCGCTGCGACGACGGCTCGCTGCAGGTCCTCGAGGGCTACCGGGTCCGCTACGACGACACCCGGGGCCCGACGAAGGGCGGCATCCGCTTCCACCCCGACGTCGACGTGGCCGAGGTCAAGGCCCTCGCCTTCTGGATGACCATCAAGTGCGCCGTGGTCGGCCTCCCCTTCGGCGGGCGGCAAGGGCGGCGTCGTCGTCAACCCCAAGGAGCTGTCCCGCCTCGAGCTGGAGCGGGTCAGCCGGGGCTTCGTCCAGGCCCTCCACGACGTCCTCGGCCCCGAGACCGACATCCCGGCGCCCGACGTCTACACGAACGCCATGGTCATGGGCTGGATGACCGACGAGTACTCGCGCATCGAGCGGTGCCGCGTCCCCGGGCGCCTTCACCGGCAAGCCCATCGAGCTGGGCGGCAGCCTGGGCCGCGACGACGCCACCGGCCGCGGCGCCTACTACTGCATCAAGGAGCTGGAGCGGATCCGCGAGCTGGGACCCGAAGGAGATGACGGTCGCGGTCCAGGGCTTCGGCAACGCCGGCCAGCACGTCGCCCTGCTCCTCCACGCCGACGGCTACCGCATCGTGGCGGTGAGCGACAGCCAGGGCGGCATCCACCGCGCCGAGGGCTTCGACGTGCCCAGCCTGGTCCAGAACAAGAACGACACCCGGGCCCTTCGGGCCGTCTACTGCGAGGGCACGGTCTGCAACCTGGTCGAGGCCGAGCAGATCAGCAACGAGGAGCTCCTCGAGCTCGACGTCGACCTCCTCATCCCCGCCGCCCTGGAGGGCGTGATCACCGAGGACGAACGCCGACCGCATCCAGGCCCGCGACCATCATCGAGGTGGCCAACGGCCCGATCACCGCCGACGCCGAGCCAGATCGCTGGTGGACAAGGGGATCACGATCATCCCCGACATCCTGGCCAACGCCGGCGGGCGTTACTGTCAGCTACTTCGAGTGGGTCGCAGAACCGGAGCGGCCTGCACTGGACGCTCGAGGAGGTCCACGAGCGACTGGCCGAGATCATGCGCCGGGAGTTCGACGCCGTCCACGAGCTCGCCACTAGACTCGACGTCGACCTCGGCGGGCGGCCTACGCCCACGCGCTCACCCGGCTGGGGGCGGCCATCGCCGTCCCAGGGGACACAGGCATACTTCCGGGGAGCTCCCGGACGGGGCACGGCGGGTACTGAAACGAGGCGGAACGACCGATGTCAGTCGATGGATGCGGGCACGGAGTTCGGCGGGTACCGCATCGAGCGGCTGCTGGGCGCCGGTGGGTTCTGCAACGTGTACCTGGCCGAGGACCTGCGGCCGGCGCTCAAGCGCAAGGTGGCCCTCAAGGTCCTGAACCCGACGCTGTCGGCCGACGACAAGAACCGCGAGCGCTTCCAGCGGGAGTCGCTGCTGGCCGTCGAGTTGGACGACCACCCCAACATCGTCGGCGTGATCGACGCCGGCGAGCACAACGGCCAGCTCTACATCGCCCAGCGCTACATCGAGGGCCACGACCTGGGCGAGCAGATCACCCAGGGGCCGCTGGACCCGACCCGGGCGGTCGAGGTGATCAGCGAGATCGCCGGCGCCCTCGACTACGCCCACGAGGCGGGGCTCGTCCACCGGGACGTGAAGCCCCGCAACATCCTCATCCGGACCCGGGACAGCCGCTGCTTCCTCGCCGACTTCGGCCTGACCAAGCGCACGGCGTCGAGCGACAGCCTCACCGGGGCCGGCGAGTTCCTGGGGACGTTCGCCTACGCCGCGCCCGAGCAGCTGGGCGGCCAGCCCGTCGACGGCCGGGCCGACCTCTACGCCCTCGGCTGCGTCCTGTTCGAGTCGCTGACCGGCATGCCGCCGTTCAGCGGGGACATCCACACGATGATCACCTCGCACCTCACCAAGCCGCCACCGCGGCTGAGCGAGGCCCGGGCCGACCTCCCGCCGGCCATCGACGCCGTGGTCGAGACGGCCATGGCCAAGGAGCCCGCGGACCGGTTCCAGACCGGACGCGAGTTCGCCGAGGCCGCCCGCCGGGCACTGCTGTCCAGCGGCCTCCCGCCGCCGGCCACGCCCCCTCCCCCGCCGCCGCCCAGCTCCACACCGGCACCCACTCCCGCAGCCAGCACCTTCCGCGCCCACACCGCCGGGCTTCAGCTCGGGCGGCGGGGCCACCACGCCGCCGCCCGTGCCCGGCGGCTCGCCCCCCGGTGGTTCGGGTGGCGGGTCCAAGGTGCCGCTGGTGATCGGCGGCGTCGTCGTGTTGCTCGTGCTCGTCGTCGTCGGCGCGCTGCTGCTCGGCGGCGGCGGCGGTGACGACGGTGGCGGCGAGGAGGAGCCGACCGAGACGACGGTCGATGAGCAGGCCCAGGAGGAGCAGCAGCGCCTGGAGGACGCCGAGGCGGCCTTCGACGCGCTGCCCGACGGCCTCGACCACGACGAGTGCGAGCTGGACGACGACGTCGCCGACTACGACGACGACGTCGTGGCCGACATCACCTGCGAGCCGGCCGAGGGGGCCGACGAGGTCGCGGTCACCGTCTACGACGACGAGGAGGAGACCGACAGCGAGTTCGAGTTGCTCCAGGACCGGCGCGGCCGAGGACCTCGACGACGAGCGGTGAGTGCGAGACCGACCGCTACGCCGTCCACGCCTGGACGTCGGACGAGGAGCCCGACAGCGTCGCTCGGCGCAGGTCGCCTGCTACCTCGACGAGGACGGCGAGGCCGAACTGGCATGGACGGTCGACGACCTGCAGCTGATCGCCATCGCCCACCGCGGCGACGACGGCGACGCCGCCCTCTACCGCTGGTGGGCGGACCTGGTCAGCCGTGCCGCCGCGAGCGAGAACGAGGACTTCCCGAACACCGAGGAGTCGAACCTCCTGAGCCATGTGCCCGAGGAGTTCCGGGACACCTGCATCAGGGCCGAGCTGCGGTCCCGCGAGATCGCGTCGGTCCAGTGCTCCCCCGAGACGGTCGTCCAGACGGTGTTCTACAACGCCTACCCGACCGCCCAGGGGGCGACGGCCCAGTACGAGGTGTTGCGGGCCAGCAACAACGTCGAGCGCAACGTCGGGGAGAACGACGAGTGCCCGTTCGAAGGCGGCCTCACCGTCGACGGGGAGTCCCAGGGTCGGGTGTTCTGTGCCAACACCGACTCCGGCCTGCAGACCATCGTGTGGTCGAACCGACCGCTGTCCATCCAGACCGAGGCCACCATCGCCGAGGGGGCGACGGTGCCCGAGTTCTGGGAGTGGTGGACGACCGCCGGGCCCACCTGACCCCAGGCGGTCAGTCCAGGAGGTCGGGCTGCTCGGCGACGACGAGCTCCCAGAGTGGCTGGAACGTGAACCAGCCGGCGATGCCGCCGCCCTGCTCGCCCCGCACCTGCAGCGCCGCCTCGCGGTCGATGAGCTTCGGCGTGCCCGCCGCTTCGGCCAGCAGCTGGGTCTGGCAGCAGGACTCCATGCGGATGAACCACCACGCCGCCTCGTCGACGGACCGGCCGACGGTCAGCAGGCCGTGGTTCTGCAGGATGGCCCCCTTCGTCGGGCCCACCGCCGCCGCGATGGCATCGCCCTCGGCGGTGTCGAGCACCACGCCCCGGAACTCGTCGTAGAGGCCGTGGTCCTCGTAGAAGTCGCAGGCGTCCTGGGTGATGGGGTCGAGCTTGCGGCCGAGGGCCGACCACGCCTTGCCGTACGGCGAGTGGGAGTGGGCGGCGGCGACCACGTCGGGCCGGGCGGCGTGCACCCGGGAGTGGATGGCGAAGGCCGCCCGGTTCAGCGGGCCGGTGCCCTCGACGATCTCGCCACGGTGGTCGACCAGCAGGAGGTCGGACGCCTTGATCGTGCTGAAGTCCTGGCCCAGCCGGTTCACCCAGAACCGGTCGTCGAACTCGGGGTCACGGGCGGTGATGTGCCCGGCCACGCCTTCGTCGAAGCCGTACTTCGAGAAGATCCGGAACGCCGCCGCCAGGCGCTGCTTGCGGTGGAGGCGCTCGTCTTCGACGGTCGTGCAACCCGAGTACGGGAAGGGCTCGGTGGTGGGGCCAGCGGTCACGGTCACCCCCTCCACGCTAGGCCGCTCGCTCGTAGGAGGTCAGTTTCGGCACGAAGAGCGCGAACAGGGCGGCGGCCACGATGCAGGCCAACCCGCCCGAGACGATGGCGAACGGCACCGCGACAAGACCCCCGACGACGCCCGCCTCGACGTCACCGAGCAGCGGCCCGCCGGCGTAGACGGCCAGCTCGACCCCGCTGACGCGACCCCGCAGCTCGTCGGGCGTGAGGTCGGCGGCGATCGTCCCCCGGAACACGCCGGAGATCACGTCGGCGCCACCGGCCACGGCGAAGAGAGCGAGCACCGCGGCGGGGGTGTCGACCAGCCCCGCGGCGGCGATGGCGGCGCCCCAGACGGCGACGCCGACGAGGATCGCCCGCCCCTGATGGCGGATGCGCGACGTCCACCCGCTGAACACCGAGCCGAGCAGCGCCCCGGCGGCGATGGACGACAAGAGGAGCCCGTAGAGGGTGGGGCCGCCCCCGAGGCGGTCGGCCAGGGCCGGGAAGAGGGCCTTCGGCATCCCGAAGACCATGGCGAGGAGGTCGAGGGCGAAGACCTGGATGACCAGGGACCCGCGGAGGAACCGGATGCCCTCCAGGATCGACCGCAGACCGATGTTCGTGCCTTCGCCCACCGGAGGCTGCGGCGCCACCCCGGCGAAGATCGCCAGCGCCACCACGTAGGAGGCGACGTCGACCGCGTACGCCGCCGACAGCCCCCACCCGGCGATGACCAGCCCGCCCAGCGCCGGCCCGATGAGCACGCCCAGCCACACGTAGCTGGACTGGAGGGCGAACGCCGCCGGCCGGAGGTGCTCTGGCAGCAACAGCGGGAGCAGCGATCGCATGACCGGGTGCCCGATGGCCAGGATGGCGCTGGTCGCCGCCCCCACCACGTAGAGCACCCACAGCTGCGGCTCGTCGAGCGACGCGTTGACGGCAAGCGCCACCGCGCAGAGCAGGGCGGCGGCGCTCACGGCCAGGAGGAGCTTCCGCTTGTCCCAGGCGTCGGCCAGCGTCCCCCCGAGGATCGAGAAGAGCAGGAGCGGCCCGAGCTGGCTGAGCCCCAGGAGGCCGACGGCCAACGAGGAGTCCGTGAGCTCGAACACCTGGAACGGCAGCGCCGCCGCCGTCATCGTCGTCCCGACGAGCGAGATCGCCTGACCGATCCAGAGCCTGCGGAAGTCCCTCGACACCCGCAGCGGCGTGATGTCGACCAGCACCCCCACGACGCAGGAACCTAATGACGTGCGATGCGCAGAACCGCCGTCGGCACCGGCGCCGCCGGCCGGAACGACGAGCGTGGGAGCCGCACGTACGAACACCGGTCCGGCCGCTTCCGGGCCCACCGCTGAGCCACCTGCACCGGCACCACCAGGTCCGCCCGCACCAGCCGGCTGTCGAGCAACCTGCGCACCAGTTCCGACGAATGGGCGAACGGCGGGTTGGCCACGACGCGGAACGACCGCCCCGGCAGCCGGAACTCCTCGATCGAACAGCTCACGACCTTCGCCTCCGGGAACGACCGCCGCAGCGAGTCCGCCCGGCGTGCATGCAGTTCGACCGCAACGACCCGCGCGCCGACCTCGAGCAACGGCCGCGTCAGCGCGCCGGAGCCCGCTCCGAGATCCAGCACCAGCTCACCCGAGGACACACCGGAGTCGGCGACCAGCCGAGCCGCGGCGCGATCAGTGAGCGGATACCACCCCCACCGGGAGCGCGAGCCCCCGGGCACGACGCACCATCACTGTGCCCATGCGCCAAGGCTGGCAGCCGTGGGGCCTCTGCCCAAAGGAGTTTCTGTGTGGGAGGCAACCTGGCTCGTGCTGCGCGATTCGGCAGAACTGGCTCCGACCGCCTGTTCAGCGCGGACCGACCCGGAACACCGGCCAGCCGATCTCGGTGCGCCATGCGGCTGGATCATCGGTGTCACGCGGGCCGGTGAGGTAGGTCTCCCGCACAGGACCTCCGACGGCGAGCGCGTTGTCCACGACCCATGTGCCGAGCTCGCCGTAGGTGACGTCGATGTCGTGGTGCTCGCCGACGTGGGTGGTCAAGGCCAACTCGGCGGCGGGCAGTGTCACCGGGTGGACCCGGCCGATGTGGGGTGGGTCGGCCGTCGGCCGGTACACGAGCAGGTGCCCGCGGCCGGTCTCGAAGAGCGAGTTGTCGTAGAGCCCGCCTGGACTTCCGCTGCGCGCTGGCACCACGGCGTCCAGTTCGGCCATGGCGCCGGCGTACCAGTCGAGGACATCGTCGCGATCGACGTCGCCCTCGACGGCCGCCACCGTGGTGGCCGGCGTGTGCCGTAGTTCCACGTCCAGGTCAGCGGGCTCGGGTTGGAGCAGTCGATGCAGCGACGCAACCGCGGCGCGAGTCCGGTCGAGCTGCGACTCGAGCCGGCGCAGGTGGTCGGCGACGAGTTCGGCCCGCACTGCCGGATCCGGGGAGCGCAGGATGCGCTGGACATCACCAATGGGGACCTCCAGCTCCCGCAGCCGGTGGATGACCTGTGCCGTGGGGATCTGGTCGGCGGTGTAGTACCGGTATCCGCTCGAGTTGTCGACCCTCGCCGGTTCGAGCAGGCCGGAGTCGTGGTAGCGGCGAAGCGTGCGCACGCTCAGGTGGGTGATCTGGGAGAACTCGCCGATCGACAACACCCGGCCATTGTGAACCCTCCCCCAGGGGGAGAGTCCAAGGGCTTGACCCTCCCGTGACGGGAGGATGCACCGTGGCGGCATGACCTCACCGACCAGCATCGATCCCACCGAGCTCCCTGCGACGATCAGCAGCTACCTCGTCGCTCACGCCGCGCGCAACACCGACGCTGCTCTCCAGGCTTTCGGGCCCGGCGCCGTGGTCGTCGACGAGGGACGCACCTTCCGCGGCACGGACGAAGTCCTCGACTTCCTGCAGAGCGCCGGAGCCGAGTTCAGCTACACGACCACGCTCGTCGGCTGCGAGCGCATCGACGACGACAAGTGGGTGGTGCGGAACCACCTCGAAGGCGACTTCCCCGGCGGGGTCGCCGACCTGACCTACCGCTTCACGATGGACGGCGACCGCATCGCGGAGCTGGTGATCGCTGTCTGACGAGAACGCGAGCGGGAACCGGCTCCGCCGCCCGCTCCCACCTCGACCCGCCGCTCACGGGCTGCGGCGTCGACACGGCGGCGCCCGCCGCCAGTACCGGCGACCGTGCTGGGGTTCTCCTCCCACGGCCGTCACCTACCAACCGAAGACAGGAGATGATCACAGTGAACGAAACCCACCAGGACAACCCCACGCAGGAAGCACCGACGGTCCTGCTCGTGCACGGCGCCTTTGCCGAGTCGGCCAGCTGGAACGGGGTCATCGCCGACCTCCACCGGCGCGGCCGCCGGGTCGTGGCGGTGGCGAATCCGCTGCGGGGTCTGCAGCACGATGCCGCGTATCTGCGCAGCGTGATCGACGGCTTCCCCGGACCCGTGGTGGTCGCCGGCCACTCCTACGGCGGCTCCGTCATGAGCGAGGCCGCCGCCGGCGCCGCGAACGTCAAGGCGCTCGTCTACGTCGCCAGCTTCAACCTCGAGCCGGGCGAGAGCACCGCCCAGTTGGCCGCCAAGTTCCCCGGCGGCGAGCTCGGGCCGGCGCTCGAACCCGTCTCCTTCCCGCTCGCCGACGGCGGCACCGGCACCGACCTCTACATCAAGCCGGACCGGTTCCACGACGTCTTCGCTGCGGACGTCGCCGCCGACGTGGCTCGCCTGATGGCGGCGACGCAGCGACCCATCGCTGCATCGGCGCTCGAGGACATCGCCACCAAAGCGGCCTGGACCGCCATCCCGTCATGGACGATGGTCACACGGCACGACCTCGCCATCCCGGCCGACTCGATGCGGTTCATGGCCGAACGGGCCGGCTCGAGCACCGTCGAGATCGACGCGTCCCACGCTGTGACCGTGTCGCAGCCGGGGGCCGTGGCCGATCTCATCGACGATGCTGCCCGGGCGACCACTGGCTGACGACTCGCCCTCGCCAGATCACCTGCCAAACGCGCACGAGTGCCGGCATGCTCGCCACGCTCGACCTCATCGGGATCTTCGCCTTCGGAGTCTCGGGTGCGCTGATGGCGATCCGCCGCAACTTCGACGTCGTGGGGATCGCCATCCTGGCAGTGGTCACCGCCGTCGGCGGTGGGATCCTGCGCGACCTCGTGCTCGGCGACACACCGCCGCCGGCGTTCACAAGGTGGGAGTACCTCCTCGTGGCGCTGGCGGCGGCCGCCGTCACCTTCGTCGCCCATCCCACGATCGAGCAAGGCTCGCGAGTCCTGCTCGTCTTCGACGCAGCCGGCCTGGGACTCTTCTGCGTGGCGGGAACCCTCAAGGCACTCGACCACGGGCTCGCACCGCTCAGCGCAGCCGTCCTCGGAGTCACCACCGCCGTCGGCGGAGGCGTCCTCCGCGACGTCATCGCGCGCGAGACGCCGGCCCTGGTCCGCTCCGACTCCGAGCTCTACGCCGTGCCGGCGGTGGTCGGCGCCCTCGCCGTCGCAACAGCCAGTGACCTCGGTGTCGACCACCCGTTCGTCTTCCCCGTGGCCGCCACCGCCATCTTCGGCATCCGCCTCCTCGCCCTCAACCGGCACTGGCGCGGCCCACGCGCCTCGAGAACCTGAAGCAGCGCGTCGGGCGTTCGGGCGCCGCGGACATCGTTGGCACCACGACTACACGCCACGGATCTCAGAACAACTGACCAGACCGTCTGACGCCGACTCCCAAACTCCCGGTTGGTGGGCCCGGTGGGAATCGAACCCACGACCGAGCGATTATGAGTCGCCTGCTCTGACCATTGAGCTACGGGCCCGGCGGCAGGCTAGGTCAGGGGCGGATGGGAGTCGGCGGGTCGCCTGACCCCGGAGCAACGACCGACCGACAGCTGCACGAATGGCAGGGGGGTTGTTGGGTAGGGCGCGGCTGCTAGTCGGACCCACAACAGGACGGAGCCAAAGAGATGGCTGGACGGCGAGAAGAGAAGGTGGTGAACCGCGCCAAAGACGGTGTCAGAGACCTGCCCCGGAGCGCAGCATCAATGCTCTCCAAGGTCCTACGTCCCAACGGCACCAGCTCCAGTGCGGACACCGACGTGGCCGACAAGGTGCTCGACAAGGGACGGCAGGTGATCCACCGGGCGGCGTCGGCGGTGAGCTCGGCCGGGTCGGATCACGGTGTCGAGGCGCTCTTGCGTCGGGCCGAGGAAGCAGCCGAGGCCGCCGATGCGGCCGAGACCGAGGCGATGGAGCGGGCTGAGGAGGCAAAGCGCACCGCGGAGGAGGCGCAGCACGCTGCGGACGAGGCGAAGGACCGCTTGGCAGAAGCCGAGGCCGAGGTCGAAGCACTCGATCGAGTCCCAGATCGAAGCGGCGACACGGGACGGTGAGGAACTCGTCCGCCAGGCTCGGCGGCAGGCCACCGAGCACGTCGACGAAGTACGGATCGCGGCGACGCGAGACGCCGAGTCCGAGCTCGACGACCTGCGGTCAGAGCTCGACGCTGAGGTGGCCTCCACCCGCGGCCAAGCCCAGGAGGCGGCAGCCCGGGCTCAGGCGGCACTCGTCGCGGCGGACGACGCAGTGGCGCAGGCCCGCGAGCTGGCCACACAGGCGCGACAGACCGCCGAGGACGCCGCCGCGGAGGCCGTTCGAACCGCAGATCGGCTTGGATGGGAGGAACGCGACATCACCGCGACTCCCGCGGTCTCCAAGAAGGTCCTCGCCGCCCGGACAAAGGCCGAGCTCCTCGACTTGGCGGCCACCGCCCACGTCGAGGGCCGCTCGCACATGACCAAGGACCAATTGGTCAAGGCTCTCGCCGGCGCCGGGAAGGCGTCATGAAGGTCCGATCCCTCCTCGTCTTCGGGCTCGGATATCTCGTCGGTACTCGAGCCGGCCGAGAGCGGTGGGAGCAGATCGCGGCGTTCCGCGGGCGACTCGCGGATCTCCTCGAGGAGCAAGCGAGCGGAGGGTCTGAGTCCGACGATCGCGAACCCGCTTGGAAGCGCAATGGCGAAGCGGCAGCGCAAGCGTCGCGCTGACCGTGCGGTCGGGCGCGGCGACCTCCCGGATCGCGCTGCCCGCGGGGTCTACGTGGTCGACCTCGCGCTCGAAGCGCGACTCTTGGGCCGTTTTCGGCTCCTGACGATCAATGCGGTGATCGACGTCGCCGAGCCGGCCTCAGGTCGCTCGGCACTCCCTGCTGGCGCAGCGGCCCGGTCGCCCGGCGCCCGCCGTCAAGCCCGGCCGACTTCGCCCTCACCGCGGCGGGTCGAAGCCGAGGCGCTGCTCGGTGACGCCGAGCGCGCGCTCACGACGGCCGGCAATCGCTGAGCCACACCCCCAGCGATCGGGAAATGTCCGGGGTCGGCGTTGATGACCGCCAGCCCGCCGCACCAAGCGCCGGCGGAATCGGAGAAATAGAGCAGGCGATTGGTCCCGCTGCGCTCCCCCGGCACCCGCTGGAATCTGCGGTTCCCACTCAGTAGCACAGCGCTCACCCATCCCCGATCATGAGTCGCCTGCTCTGACCATTGAGCTACGGGCCCGGCGGCAGGCTAGGTCAAGGGCGGAGCACGGCCTTGGAGTGCCGGGCCGACCGACCGCATCACCGCCCTCGCTGTTGTCGTGCGTCCAGCGATGCAGCACTTGACGGCTGGTCGCCGCGGTCGTGAGGATCAGGAGGCGGGCCCTCCAGCAAGGAAGGCGATCGACCGTGAGAACCATCGAGTACTTCGACGGGAAGCGGATACGGAAGCTCGAGCTTCGAGGGCTGTTCGAGGCGAGGCAGCACGGACCGACGACGTTCGAGGCCGGGCCCGCCGGCCGGCCGGCCGTCGCCGCCATGCGCCCCGAGGCGTCGGGCGACCGGTTGGCGGCGACCCTCAGCGACCAGCGGGAGCGCCTGGCGGATCGGTTCGTGCACCTCTCCGAGGGGGTCGCCGAAGTGGCGGCGGCGCCGCCCGGTGAGGCCACCGTGATCCCGACGGACAGCGTCGCGATCGACGACGCCAGCAAGGCGGACCTGAAGTTCCTCCGTGACCGGTACGGGCTGGAGGTCGTTCGGGAGGGGTCTCATGGCAAGGTGCTCATGCGGGCGCCCGAGGACACCGACGATGGCGTCGCTCACGCATCCGAGGCGGCGTTGGCGCTGCACAAGCGCTCGTCATCCCATGGCGAAGCCGCTCCGAACTTCCTGCGAGTCGTGCAGCGACCGCGCATGGCCCAGTCGGCCATCCCGTCGCAGTGGGGCTTGGTCAATCCCGGAGATCCTGGGCTGGTCGGAGCCGACGTCCATGCCGAGGCCGCGTGGACCATCACGAAGGGCAGCGAGGACGTCCGGGTCGCAATCCTCGACGAAGGTGTCGATTCCCAGCACCCCTACCTGCGGGCGGCGATCGTCGCCGAGCTCGATGCGGTGGACGGCAACCCGACCGCCATGCCGGATGGCGATGACGCGCACGGGACGGCCTGTGCCGGCATCGTGGGCAGCCGCAATTCGAGGGTCAGTGGACTCGCGCCCCGCGTCAGCCTGGTCGGCGTCCGGATCGCGAAGTCCAACGCGCAAGGGTTCTGGATCTTCGACGACTTCGACACCGCCGACGCCATCGACTGGTCCTGGGACGACGCGCAGGCCGACGTCCTGTCCAACTCCTGGGGAGGCGGACCTCCGGTGCCCCTGATCAGCTCCGCCTTCGAGCGGGCGCGGACCCAGGGCCGCGACGGGCTGGGCTCGGTGCTCGTCATCGCCGCGGGCAACGACGCCCGGTCGTCGGTGAGCTACCCGGGCAACCTCCCGGACACGCTGACCGTCGGTGCGTCCAACCAGTGGGACAAGCGCAAGACCACCACCTCCCAGGACGGGGAGACCTGGTGGGGGTCGAACTGGGGTCAGGGTCTCGATCTGATGGCCCCCGGTGTCGCCATCCGGACGACCGACATCCACGGAGCACGGGGCTACTCGACCACGAACAGCACCGACCGCTTCAACGGGACCTCCTCGGCGACCCCATTCGTTGCCGCGGCAGCCGCCCTCATGCTCTCCGCATCGCCCCAGCTGACCGAGAGCCAGGTCAGGTCCGTGCTCCGATCCACCGCCGACCCCATGTCGGCCGCCACCGGCTGGGACCGCTACACGGGCTACGGGCGCCTCAACGCCTACATGGCGGTGTGGGCTTCGCGTCGGTTGTGACGGGCGACAAGCCAGTGGCGTATGCCTACGACGCCGGAGACACTCGAGTCACCCTCACGGACTCGGATTTCGTCGCGGTCGACCTCGACGCCAGCCGTGGCCTCCTCCCCGAGGACGTGCTCGCCGCCCTCGGCCAACGCGCCGAATCGCTCCGGGGCTCGCTCGTCCTCGCCCAGAGCGAGGACTTGAGCACGGAGAGCCTCGAACAGCTGGACCGAGCGGGGGCGGCCCAACCCGTCCTCGAATCGGCCGATGGAACCCTCCTGACCGTCCTGCCCGAGGTCCGCGTGGAGCTCGCGGCCGGCGATGAGGAGAGCCTGCTCGCCGACCACGCGAAGATCCGCGACGTCATCGAGGAGCTCGACGCGGAGGTCGTGCGTCAGGACGGCACCCGTTTGGTCATCGAGCCGAAGTCGCACCGGGGCCGTGACGCTCTGGAGATCGCCCAGCGCCTCGACGAAGTACTCAGCGGGGCGCTGATCCAGCCTCGATTCCTCCGACGGGTGGCACGACCGGGCCCGGCGGCAGGCTAGGTCAGGGGCGGATCAGGACCTTCGTGTCATCCGTGCCGGACTTGAGGGCATCGAACCGGGACGGCGCTTCGTCCAGGGTGACCTCGCCGGTGATGAGCTGGCGGCCGGGGAGCGTGCCATCGGCCAGGGCTTCGACGGTGGCGTCGACATCGGCGCGGCAGTAGTAGAAGGCGAACCGCCAGTCGAGCTCCTTGGCCATCGAGGTGTACGGGAAGTAGCGGTCTTCGGCCATGCAGACGCCGACGACGACGATCCGGGCGTCGACGGCGGCGACACCGGCGGCTTGGTCGACCAGGCCGGGGAGGCCGACGCACTCCAGGACGAGGCTGGGCGGCGACACGCCGGCATCAGCCAGCTGGGCGGTGAGATCACCCACCGTCGGGTCGACCACGACGTCGGCGCCGAGGGACTCGGCCATCGACCGTCGGCCCGCGAGCGGGTCCGAGACGACCACCGCGCCGGCGCCGAGGCGCCGGAGCCAGATCGCCACCGCCATGCCGACGGGGCCGGCGCCGATCACGAGCGCCGTCTCCCCTTCGACCAGCCCGCCGCGGCCGACGGCGTGGCGGGCGACGGCCAGGGGCTCGATCAAGGCCGCGGTGGCTCAGGTCGAGTCCGTCCGGCAGCGGCACGAGATCGTGGGCGGGGGCTCGGACGTACTGGGCGTAGCCACCGGGAGTCTCCACCCCGAGCATCAGGGCTGAGGCGCACTTCCGGGGCCGGCCGCTGCGGCACGCGTCGCACTGCCCGCAGGTGGCCAGTGACAGGGGCATGACCGCGTCGCCCTCGGACCAGCCGTCGACGCCCTCCCCCACCGCGGCGACCCGGCCGGCCAGCTCGTGGCCGAGGACGTGACCCGGCATGGGCAACACGTCGACCATGTGGAGGTCCGAGCCGCAGATGCCGCACGCCTCGACGGCGACGACGACCTCGCCGGGGCCGGGGTTGGGGTCGTCGACCTCGGCGACCTCCAGCGGCCCACCGACGGTGGTGGCGATCAGCGCCCGCACGGCGCCGGCCTCAGGCCCCGATGACGTTCGGTGTCGGGTACCCCTCGGCCTCGCACAGGGCCATATAGGCCTCGAGGATGAAGCCGGCGTCCAGCACCGACTCCACGTTGCCGTCGGCGTCCAGGTTCAGGTTCGCCCCGTAGATGGCGAACCAGACGTCGGTCACCTCGGTGTTCGTCTCAGGGACGATCAGCGTGTGGATCGAGCCCGCCGGCTCGAAGAGGTAGGTGCCGGCGGTCATCAGCTCGGGGTACTCGTCGTACTTCCAGCAGCCCTTCTGCGTGAAGGCGAAGACCTGGCCCGTGTGCTTGTGGGTCTGGACCCGGGCCCCCGGCTCGAACAGGTTGCGGATGACCCAGAGCCCGACCTCGATGTCGACCTGGAGGAGCTGGAGCTTCACGCCCTCGCCGGCGTCCACCATCGGGCAGTCGGTCTCACTGCGCATCACGGCCTTGGGCAGGTCGACCATCGTCATTGCTGTCCCCCTCACTCAGACTCAAACCCTTGACCTAGTTGCTCCGGGGGGGAGGCTCGAACTCCCGACAAACGGATTAACAATCCGTCGCTCTGCCAACTGAGCTACCCCGGAAGGGCTTCGGAGGATAACAGCGCGCGAACGAGCCCGATCACGGCCCGATGCGTGCGCGTGCAACCGTAGATGACGCTTGGGCACCCGTTGACGTGCTTCGCCGTGCGGATCGTGGGATCGGGGTCCGCTCGATACGGCTTGCCGAACTGCGAGAGAGGGATGCCCGTCAACTCCGACCAGAACGCGTTCGCGGATTCGATGTCGGCCTTCCTCGAGCAGCTCGTCGATCTCGGCCTGCTTCCGCCGCTGCAGCTTGTTGGGCCCGCGCCGACGCGCCGCGGCCTGTCCCACCGCCTTGCGTGCGAGCTCGCGCTCGAGCCGAGCGTCCTCGTCGAACTCGACGTAACGCACCCAGACGGAAACCGCGCCCTTGCCTGCACACACCTCCTCCGCGATCTCGGCGAGCGTCCAGGCCTGTGCTCGCAGCTCCCGCGCCCACTCCTGATCGGCAATTCGTCCTCGATAGCCCATGGCGCGTTCCTCCAGCGTCGCTGGGGAAGCGGGCTCCATCCTCCCACTGGGGTGTGACACCCCCGCCTGATCGGGTAGCAAGGGCACATGGGATTCAAGATGGGTGCGATCGTGGGGTTCGCCGCGGGGTACTACCTCGGGGCGAAGGCCGGCCGTGAGCGCTACGAGCAGATCAACGCGTGGATCGATCAGGCCCGCAACAGCGAGGCCGCCCAGGCCGCTCAGCAGCGGGCCCGGGAGATCATCGACGACGCCGACGACCTCACGGCCAACTACTCCCAGAACTGAGGCTCAGCCGCCCTCGAGGTAATCCCGCAGCTTCTGGCTGCGGTGGGGGTGGCGCAGCTTGGCCAGGGTCTTGGCCTCGATCTGGCGGATCCGCTCGCGGGTCACGCCGAACTGCTTGCCGACCTCCTCCAGCGTCCGGGCCTGGCCGTCGTCGAGGCCGAAACGCAGCCGGACGACCTCCTTCTCCCGGGGCGTCAGCTCGTCCAGCGCCTCCAACACGGCGTCGTTGAGCATGTGGCGGGTGGCCACGTCGGCGGGCGCCTCGGCCTGAAGGTCCTCGATGAAGTCGGCCAGGTTGGAGTCGTCCTCCTCCCCCACCGGGGAGTCGAGCGACAGCGGATCCTGACTGATGCGCAGGATCTCCCGCACCCGAGTGGGGGTCATGTCGACCTTCTCGGCCAGCTCGTCGACCGTCGGGTCCCGCTCCAGCTCCTGCACCATCTGGCGCTGCATGCGATGGACCTTGTTGATCGACTCCACCATGTGCACCGGGATGCGGATGGTGCGGGCCTGGTCGGCGATTGCCCGGGTGATCGCCTGGCGGATCCACCAGGTGGCGTAGGTCGAGAACTTGAAGCCCTTGGTCCAGTCGAACTTCTCGACGGCCCGCATCAGGCCGAGGTTCCCCTCCTGGACCAGGTCCAGCAGGAGCATCCCCCGGCCGACGTAGCGCTTGGCGATCGACACGACCAGCCGCAGGTTGGCCTGGGTCAGCTCACGCTTGGCCGCCTCACCGTCGGCGGCGGAGCGCCGGAGGCGTCGATGCTCGGCGAAGTCGAGGTCGTCCAGCTTCCCGGCGGCGGCCAGGTCGGCCAGCTCGACCGCGGACTTCGTCCCCGCCTCGATTCGCTTGGCCAGCCGCACCTCGTCCTCGGCCTTGAGCAGCGGGACCTGGCCGATCTCCCGCAGGTACATCCGCACGGGATCGGACGTCGACCCCTTGTCCCCGCCGTCGCCCCGGGCCCGGGCTGCCTTCGGGCGGCGGGTGCGGGTGGGGGTCGGCTTGCGCAGGTCGACGAGCTCGTCGGGCTCGACCAGGTCCTCGACCACGATCGGCTCGGCCGGTGCCGGGTGATCCTCGTCCAGGGCGATGCCCTCGGCGGTGAGGGCGGAGCGGATCCCGTCGATGCGGTCCTCGGTCAGCTCGACACCCTCCAGCACCTTCATCAGGTCGTCCATGGCGACGGTCCCGCTCTCGCGCCCGTCGACCAGCAGCTGAGCGACGTCGTCCTTGGGCGCGCCGGCCCACGGCCCCGGGGAGGCGACGGCATCACTCATTGCGCTCACTCGCCCCATCATGGCTTCCACGAGCGTGGGTGCGCAGGAGTTCCAACGCCTTGTCGACGACGGTCACGTCGACGTCGGGCACCTGGATCCGATCCGACAGCCCGTTCAGCTCGTGCAACAGCGCGAAGTCCTCGGTCCGGCGCACCTCGACCTTGAGGCGGTCCAGCGAGTCCTTGACCAGCAAGGCGGCGACGTCGACCGCGGTGGGACCCTCGCCCGCCTCCTCCTGGGCCAACCGGTACAGCAGGTGGCGGACCTGGCCCTCGGCCACGACGACGGCGTCCTGCACCGAGCCGGTCTCGACCAACACCGCGTAGGCACCCTGCGCCACGGGGTCGGCGAACAGCACCGCGTCGAGACGCTCGACGATCTCGCCTCGGTGGTGCACCAGCAGACGCAGCGCCTCGAGCTCACGGCCGCTGGCCCGGGACGGTGCCTCGACCCGCTCGACGGCCTCGTCGACCGGCGCGGGACCGGCTTTGAGCCGGCCGCGCAGGCGGTCGGGGTCCAGCTGCAGCCGGCCGGCGAGCTCCATGAGGTACTGGTCCTGGACCAGCTCGTTGGTGTGCTCGGCGATGACGGCCAGCACCCGGTCGGCGGCGCGGGCCTTGCCCTCGGGCGAGCTCAGGTCCTGGCCGGCGAGGGCACGGTCGAAGCGGAAGCGGAGGAACGGCCGGCTCTCCTCGACCGCCGTGCGCAGGGCGTCGGGGTCGCTCTGGGCCAGGTCACCGGGGTCCTGGCCCGGCGGCAGGGCGGCGACCCGGACGTCGACGTCGTACTTCTGCTCCCAGGCGTAGAACCGGGCGGCGGCGTTCTCCCCCGCGGCATCGGCGTCGAAGGCCAGCACGATGCGGCTGCCGAAGCGGGTGAGCATGCGCACGTGCTCCTCGGTGAGCGAGGTCCCGCACGGGGCCACGGCGCGCCCGAGGCCCACCCGCGCCATGCCGATGACGTCGGTGTAGCCCTCGCACACGATCGCCTCATCGGCCTTGACGATGTCCCCCTTGGCCCAGTTCAGCCCGTAGAGCACCCTGCTCTTCGCGTAGATCGGCGTCTCCGACGAGTTCCTGTACTTGGGCCCCTCGCCCCCGGGCAGCACCCGGCCGCCGAAGGCCACGGGATCACCCTGCCCGTCGAAGATCGGGAACAGGATCCGGTTGCGGAAGACGTCCTGGCGCCGGTTCCGCTTGTTGAGGATCGCCAGGTTCACCTCGACCAGGCGGTCGAAGGGCACGCCGACGTTGCGGACCAGCAGGTCCCAGTCGTCGGGCGCCCACCCGATCCGGTACTGGCGGACGATGTCGCCGTCGAGGCCCCGGCCCCGCAGGTAGGACCGGGCCGCCGCGGCGTCGGGCGACGACAGCAGCCGCTGGTGGTACCAGTCGACGGCGGCCTCCATGGCCTCGATCAGCTTCGCCTTCTTGCCCCGGCTCTCGCCCTCGTTGCTCGTCGTGTAGCGCAGGGTGACCCCCGCCCGGGCCGCCAGCTTCTCGACGGCGGCGGCGAAGTCCAGACCGTCCATCTCGCGGACGAAGGTGATGGTGTCCCCGCTCTTGGCGCAGCCGAAGCAGTAGTAGAGACCGTCCTCGGCGTTGACCGAGAACGAGGGGCTCTTGTCGTTGTGGTCGGGGAACGGGCACTGGCCGACCCACCGGCTCCCGCTCTTCTTCAGCTGGGTGTGCTCGGTGATGATCGCGACGATGTCGGAGGCGTCACGGACCCTGCGGATGTCTTCGTCGAGGATCCCCACGTCACTCGACCTCCATCACTCGCACGCTACCAAGTGCAGGTGGCCGCTCTCGGAGGGGTTCAAACCGCCTCAGCCAGCACCGCGCGGGCGGCGGCCAGGCGGGCGATCGGCACCCGGAAGGGCGAGCACGACACGTAGTCGACGCCCAGCCCCAGGAACACGCCGATCGATGCCGGGTCGCCTCCGTGCTCGCCGCACACACCGACCGTCAGGCCGGGGTGGGTGCGGCGGCCACCATCGATGGCGATCCGGATGAGGTCGGCCACGCCGCCCTGGTCGACGGTGGCGAACGGGTCGGCGGCCAGGAGCCCTCGCTCCAGGTAGGCGTCCATCATCGGGCCCTCGACGTCGTCCCGGCTGAAGCCGAAGGTCAGCTGGGTCAGGTCGTTGGTGCCGAACGAGAAGAAGTCGGCGACCTCGGCGATCTCGTGCGCCCGCAAGGCGGCCCGCGGCGTCTCGACCATCGTCCCGACGTGGACGGTGCCGACCTCGCCGCGGGCAGCCAGCTCGTCCTCGACCCACGAGCGGGCCAGAGCCAGCTCCTCGCGGACGACGACCAGCGGGATCATCACCTCGATGATCGGGCTGCCGCCGGCGGCCGTTCGGGCCGCCGCGGCGTCGAGCAGCGCCCGCACCTGGGTCCGGTAGAGGCCCTCCCGCAGGACGGCGAGGCGCACGCCCCGCACGCCGAGCATCGGGTTCTCCTCCCGCCAGGTCCGGGCCGCCCGCAGCAGCTCGGCGTCCTCGTCGGACAGCTCGTCCCGGGCCTCGGCGGCGATCAGCTCGTCCAGGTCGGGCAGGAACTCGTGCAGCGGCGGGTCGAGGAGGCGCACGGTGACGGGCAGGCCGTCCATCGCCTCGAGCAGGTCCTCGAAGTCGGCCCGCTGCTGCTCACCCAGGTCGGCGAGGGCGGCGGCCTCCTCCTGCGGGTCCTCGGCCAGGATCATGCGCCGCACCAGCGGCAGGCGCTCGCCGAGGAACTGGTGCTCCGTGCGGCACAGGCCGATGCCGTTCGCACCCCACTCGCGAGCCCGGCGGGCATCGTCCGCGTTGTCGGCGTTGGCCCGCACGTCCAGCCGCCCGGCCCGGATCTCGTCGGCCCAGACCAGCACCGTGGTCAGCTCCTTGGGCAGGGTGCCCTCGGCCAGGTCGACCTCGCCCCGCACCACCTCGCCGGTCGTCCCGTCGATCGACAGGTACTCGCCCTCCCGCACGGTCGCCTCACCGACGGTCAGGAACCCGTCGCCGACTTCGATCTCGTGGGCGCCGACGACCGCGGGCTTTCCCCACTGTCGGGCCACGACGGCGGCGTGGCTGACCAGGCCGCCCCGGGCGGTGAGCACGCCCTCGGCCGCCTCCATGCCGTGGATGTCCTCGGGCGAGGTCTCCTTGCGGACCAGGATCGCCCGCTCCCCCGCCTTGACCGCCTCCACCACGTCGTCGGCGGTGAAGTACACCCGGCCGACGCCGGCACCGGGACTGGCCCCCAGGCCGGTGGTCAGGAGGTCGTCGTCGTCGTGGTGCCCCAGCTGGGGGTGCAGGACCTGGTCGATGTGGTCCGGCTCCACCCGAGCCACGGCCTCGGCCGGCGTGAGGGCGATGCGCTCGTCCTCGTGCATGGCCACGGCGAGGCGGATGGCGGCGGCGCCGGTCCGCTTGCCGACCCTGGTCTGCAGGATCCAGAGCTTGTCCTGCTCGACGGTGAACTCGATGTCCATCATGTCCCGGTAGTGCTGCTCGAGGCCGTCGAACACCTCCTCCAGCTCGCCCTCCAGGTCCGGGAAGTGCCGGCCGAACTCGGCCAGCGGCAGCGTGTTGCGGATGCCGGCGACCACGTCCTCGCCCTGGGCGTTGACGAGGAAGTCGCCGTACAGGCCGCTGTCGCCCGTCGCCGGGTCCCGGGTGAAGCCGACGCCCGTGCCCGACCGATCGTCCCGGTTGCCGAAGACCATGACCTGCACGTTGACCGCCGTGCCGAGGTCGTCGGGGATCCCCTCCCGCCGGCGGTAGGCCTCGGCCCGGGGCGTGTTCCACGAGCGGAAGACCGCCTCGACCGCCTCCCGGAGCTGGACCCGGGGCTCGGAGGGGAACGGTTCGCCCACCGCCTTGGCGAACGCGCTCTGGAAGCGGGCCACCTCCTCGGCCAGCCCGTCCTCGTCCAGGTCGTCGACGTGGTCGAACACGTCGTCGTCGACGTCGCACACGGTCGTGCCGTACATCTGGATCAGGCGGCGGTGGCTGTCGAGGGCGAACCAGCGGTGGCCGGTGACCCCGGCGAGGCCCTCGGCGCTCTCCTCGGTCAACCCGACGTTCAGGATCGTGTCCATCATCCCCGGCATCGAGAACTTCGCCCCCGAGCGCACGCTGACCAGCAGCGGGTCGCCGGCGTCGCCGAACCGCCGACCCATGGCCGTCTCCAGGCGGGCCAGGTGCTCGTCGATCTCGTCGTCGAGCCCCACCGGCCATCCGTCGCGCAGGTAGGCGACGCAGGCCTCGGTGCTGATCGTGAAGCCGGGCGGGACCGGCAGCCCGAGGACCGACGTCATCTCGGCCAGGTTCGCCCCCTTGCCGCCGAGGAGGTCCTTCAGGTCCCGGGGCGGCGTGTCGTGCTGATGGTCGAACCCGTAGACCCACGCCACGCGCGGACCCTACCCAGTCGGGGTCAGGCCGGCCTCCGGGCCACGATCGAGTACATCATCGGCAGGCTCGGCCGTCCCTCCGGCGCCCGGTAGGTCTTCGTCTGGCCATCGGTCTCCTCCAGCCACGGCCACATCTGGAACACGGTGAAGTCGTGCTCCACGAAGCGCTCCAGCACGAAGCCGGCCCGCAGGAGCGCCCCGATGATCTCGCTCAGCGTGTGGGGGAACTCGAGCGTCTCGTTGTTGGCGGTGACCGCCGACATGTCGGCGTAGGTCCCACCGTCGTCGGCCCAGCGGGTGCCGGCCGGATCGGCGAAGTACGGGTACTCGACCTTCTCCCCGTCGTCGTCCAGCACACCGGCCAGCGGATGGCCCTCCAGCAGCACGTAGCGGCCGCCGGGCCGGAGCAGCTCGAACAGAATCTCCGCCCACCGCACCTTGTCCGGGTGCCAGTTGAGCGAGCCGAGGCTCTGGTAGGCGATGTCGTACGTCGCCCCCAGCACCTCGACGCTGTCGTAGACGTCGGCCACCTCGAACCGGGCCACGACCCCGATCCGGTCGGCCAGGTCCCGGGCCACCTCGATGGCCGGCTCCGAGAAGTCCAGCCCCGTGACCCGGGCGCCCCGCCGCGCCCACGACAGGGTGTCCATGCCCATGTGGCACTGCAGGTGAACCAGGTCCAACCCGTCGACCGGCCCGACCAGGTCGTCCTCGAAGGGCAGCAGCGTGTCGTGGCCGGCGACGAAGCCGTCGAGGTCGTAGAAGTCCCCCCCGGCGTGGATCGGGACCCGCTCGTCCCACCAGGCCCGGTTCAGGCGCCGGTACTCCTCGTCGCTCAAGCCAGCCGCTCCCGCAGGTAGGGCACCAGGTCGTCGATGGGCAGGCGCTCCTGCTCCATCGAGTCCCGCTCCCGGACCGTCACCGAGCGGTCCTCGAGGGAGTCGAAGTCGAACGTCACCGCGTACGGCGTGCCCAGCTCGTCCTGGCGCCGGTACCGGCGGCCGATGGACTGCGTCTCGTCGTAGTCGCACATGAACTCCGGGGCGAGCCGGTCGAACAGCTCACGAGCCGGGCCGCTCAGCTCGTCCTTCCGGGAGAGCGGGAGCACGGCGACCTTGTACGGCGCCAGGCGGTGGTGGAGGCGCAGCACCACCCTCGTCTCGCCCTTCACCTCCTCCTCGTCGTAGGCCGAGAGCAGGAAGGCCATCAGCGTTCGGGTGGCCCCGGCCGCGGGCTCGATGACGTGCGGCACGTAGCGGGTCTCGGTGGCCGGGTCGAAGTAGTCGAGCGCCTCGCCCGACGCCTTCGCGTGCTGGGTCAGGTCGTAGTCGCCCCGGTTGGCGATGCCCTCCAGCTCGTCGAAGCCCCACGGGAAGCGGTACTCCACGTCGGAGGTCTGCGACGAGTAGTGGCTCAGCTCGTCCTCGTCGTGGGGACGCAGCTGCAGGTCCTCTGCCGGGATGCCGAGGTCGATGTACCAGCGCATCCGCTCCTCGCACCAGTACTCGAACCACTTCTGGCTCTCGTCGGGCGGGACGAAGTACTCCATCTCCATCTGCTCGAACTCCCGGGTGCGGAAGATGAAGTTGCCCGGCGTGATCTCGTTCCGGAAGGACTTCCCGACCTGGGCGATGCCGAACGGCGGCCGCTTGCGGCTGGCCTGGAGCACGTTGGCGAAGTTGACGAAGTGGCCCTGGGCGGTCTCCGGGCGCAGGTAGACCTCGTTCCCCTCGCCCTCGACGGGGCCGGCGAAGGTCTTGAACATCAGGTTGAAGGCCCGGGCCTCGGTGAAGCTGCCCTTCGACCCGCAGCTGGGGCAGGTGTCGGGGTCCTCGAGCTTGTCGAGGCGCCACCGGGACTGGCAGTTGCGGCAGTCGACCAGCGGGTCGGTGAAGTTGGCCAGGTGGCCCGACGCCTCCCAGATCGCCGGCGGCGACAGGATCGAGGCGTCGAGGCCGACGATGTCGGTGCGCAGCTGGACCATGGACCGCCACCAGGCGTCCTTCACGTTGCGCAGGAGCAGGACGCCGATGGGGCCGTAGTCGTAGGCCGACCGGAACCCGCCGTAGATCTCGGCCGAGGGGAACACGAAGCCCCGTCGCTTGGTGAGGTTGACGACCTTCTCCATGCGATCGTCGGGCGCGTCAGGCTGGGCGTCGGCGGGGGGTGCCATCGGGGCGGATCGTACCGGCGTGCCCTCTGCAGGTAGGAGGCTTTGCTAGGAAGTCCGCGTGCCGCGGCGCCCTGTGACCGATCCCACCGCCGTCGTGGCCCGTCGAGGCGGGGCGTGGTTCATCAACACCGTGCTCTGCGCGCTGGCGGGAGCCATCCCGGCCCTCCTCCTGGCCGACGCCTACGAGCTGAACCGGGCCAGCGACGGGTTCGACGTGGAACGCCACGGCGACGACATCGCCTTCTTCCTGCGGGACACCGTCGTGGTGCTCAGCCGAGCCGAGCTGGCCGTCACGGCGGGCGCCTTCGCCGTCGGCGTCCTGCTCGTCCTGGTGCTCCTGCCGGCCTGGAAGGGCTGGTCCCCGGGCCACCTGGCCGCCGACCTGCGCATCGTGCGCCGCGACGGCCGCCGGGTCGGCGTGGGCGGGGCCATCGTCCGGACCCTGGGCTGGATCGTCGACATCCTCCCGGGCATCCCACTCGTGGCGTACACCTCCGCCCGGGTCACCCGCCACCACCAGCGGGTGGGCGACCGGCTCGCCCGCACCTACGTGGTCGACAAGCGGGCTGCCGGTCGTCCCGTCGACCAGCCCCTCACCGACGACGCTCCCGAGGCGATGACCGTGGAGGAGCCCGAGCAGGAGTCCGTGCTCTTCGCCCCGCGTGAGCCGGAGCCCGATCTCGAGGCCGAGCCCGAACCCGAACCGGTGCCCGAGTCGATGCCTGAGCCCGAACCGGAGCCCGAGCCCGGGCCCGTGCCGGCGCCGGTCGTGGCCGCGCCGCCCGAGGGCGTCCCCGTGGACGAACCCATCTGGGACCGCCGTCACCGGCGCTACGTCCTGTGGCACTCCAAGGCCGGGCGGTGGCTGACCCACACCGACGCCGGTTGGGCCCCGTTCGAGCGAGCAGGGACGGAGGACGCAAGTCCGGACGGTTGACCGGGTAGACAGGACGGGTGAGTCCGACCCCCCCGGACAAGAGTCCGACCAAGGTCCTCATCCGCCGCTACGTCGCGCACGTCATCGATGCCCTCCTGTACGCGGCCGTCGCCGTGGTGACGTTCGTCCTCCTGGCCGAGCGCTACACCACCGACGACCTGCCCGACCGCCTGGCCCTCTTCAACCCGGACGCCTACGACCGGGTCGACACGTTCGCGGTGGGCGCCGACCGCGCGGTCCTGGTCGACGACCGGATCTTCGTGCTGGAGCGCAGCGAGATCTGGATCGTCGCCGCCGTCGCCCTCGGGGTGGTGCTGCTGTTCGACGTCTTCATCCAGGGCAGAAAGGGCTGGACCGTCGGCAAGACGATCACCGGCGTCCGCACGGTCAACCGCGAGGGCGACCGCCCCGGCATCTTCCGCTCCCTGATCCGCACGCTGCTGCTGGTGATCGACCAGATCCCGGGCGTCTTCATTCCGGTCGTCGGCGGGGTCGTGGCCGCCACCACCGACGATCATCGCCGCGTCGGCGATCTCGTGGGCGGGACCTACGTCGTGCGCCGCAGTGCCGTGGGCGAGGATCCCACCGGGGCCCGTGACGACGACATCCACGGCTGGCGGACGCTGGACGAGCACCCCGGCCACGTCACCACGCTGTCCGACGGCGAGCCGGTACGAGTGGGCGACGCCGCGACGAGCGAGCCGCTCAGCCAGCGGACGTCGGCTGTCGCCGCTGCACCTGCGGCCGCGGCGGGAGCGGCCGGGGCCGAGAAGGCCCCGGCGTACCAGCCGCAGTGGGACCCCGCCCGGCAGGCCTACCTGCAGTGGGACCCCCGCAAGCAGGTGTGGCTGCAGTTCGACGACGACGGCGGGGAGTGGCGCCCGATCTGACGCCCTCGGCCGACTCGGCGGTGTCGGCCAGCTCCAGCAGGAGGAGCACCGCCCCACCGAGGGCGACGAACAGCACGCTGACCACGTCGGGTCCCAGCCAGGCGGTCATCCCGCCCCTTCGGTGCTGAGCACCCGCACGCTGCCGTTGTCGCTGTGGGCGTTGATCAGCCGGCTCGAGGCCGGGTCGGTGGCGACGCCGAGGTCGGTCGACCCGTTGTCGGTGTCCATGTCGACCCGGTAGCCGCCGACGACCTCGGGCAGGCGGATCTCGACGGAGCCGTTGTCGCTTTCGGCGTCGACGAACGTCGGGGGCTCGAGGAAGCCCAGGTCGACGCCGCCGTTGTCGCTGTTGGCCGTCACGTTGTCGGCCACCAGTCCCTCGGCCCGGAGGCTGCCGTTGTCGCTCGACAGGTGGACGTCGCCGTGCACGTCGTGGAGCTCGACGCTGCCGTTGTCGCTGTCGGCCGACACGGTCCCCGTGATCCCGTCGACCCGGATCCGGCCGTTGTCGGTGCGGGCCACGACGGTCATGTCCCGCGGGACCTGGATGTCGTAGTGGACCGCACAGAAGGTCGACAGGAACAGCCGGCAGCTTCCCCGCAGGACGAGGGTGCCGCCGTCGATCCGCTGCTCGTGCCCGGTGCGGAGCAGCCCGTCGCTGACCTCGGTCTCGACGGTGATCTCGTCGACGTCGGCGGCCACGATCTCCACCGAACCGCTGTCCAGGTCCACGTCGACGGTCACGACGCCCTCGGCGTCGAAGGTCTGCACGAACGTGCGCTGCTCGTGGGCCAGGAGCCCCAGCATCGTGGTGACCCCCCAGAAGAGGAGGGCGACGGCGCCCAGCGACGCCAGGACCTTCCACAGGGTGCGGACGCCCGGCGACGTCGGCGTCGGCGGGGCCGGAGCGGGATCGAGCACGGTGGTCATGCGTCCTCCCCGAGCCACTGCAGGACGGCGAGCACTCGTCGGTGGGCGCCCTCGGCCGGCGGCAGGTCGAGCTTCGTGAAGATGTTGGTCACGTGCTTTTCGACCGTCCCGTCGTTGACGACGAGAGCGGCGGCGATGGCGGAGTTGGACAGGCCCTCGGCCATGAGCCCGAGCACCTCGCGCTCGCGGGGCGACAGGCGGGACAACGGGTCGCGTCGACCCGACCGGGCGACCAGCTGGGCCACCACCTCGGCGTCGAGGGCGGTGCCTCCGTCACCCACGCGACGCACGGCGGCCACGAACTCGGCCACGTCGGCGACGCGGTCCTTCAGCAGGTAGCCGATGCCCTCGGTCGAGCGGCTGACCAGCTCGGTGGCGTAGCGCTCCTCCACGTACTGGGAGAGGACGAGGATGCCGACCGACGGCCAGCGGTCCCGGATCTCGAGCGCCGCTCGGAGGCCGTCGTCGGTCAGGGTCGGCGGCATGCGCACGTCGACCACGGCCAGGTCGGGCTGCAGCCGCTCGACGACCTCCAGCAGGGCGTCGGCGTCGCCCACGGTGGCCACGACGTCCTCACCGGCGTCGACCAGCAGGCGGGTCAGCCCGGCTCGCAGGAGCACGGCGTCCTCGGCGATGACTATGCGCACGGCAGCACCACCAGGAGGGTCGTCGGGCCCCCGACGGGGCTGATCACGTCACAGGTCCCACCGAGGCCGGTGGCCCGGTCGCGCAGACCCCGCAGGCCGGTGCCCTTCTCGGGGTCGGCCCCACCGACACCGTCATCGCGGACCTCGACGGTCAGGCGATCGCCGACGCGGACGATGTCGACCCAGGCCCTCCCGGCCCCCGAGTGGCGAGCGACGTTCGTCAGCGCCTCGGCCACCACGTAGTAGGCGGCGCTCTCGACGGTCGAGCGGGGGCGGTCGACGACGTTCACACGGGCCTCGACCGGAACCGGGCAGCGGGCGATGACCGCCGACAGGGCGGCGTCGAGCCCGCGCTCCTCGAGGATCGCCGGGTGGATGCCCCGGACCAGGTCCCGAAGCTCCCCGAGGGCGGCCTTGGCCTCCTCGTGAGCACTCTCCACCAGAGCCCGGCCGGCCTCGGGGTCACGGTCCATGCGCTCCCGGGCGGCGCCGAGGTCCATGGCCAGCGCCACCAGCCGCTGCTGGGCCCCGTCGTGGAGGTCCCGCTCGATGCGCCGGCGCTCCGCCTCGGCGGAGTCGACGGCCGCGACCCGGCGGGTCTCCACGCGGCCGACCTGGGCGGCGAGCTCGTCCCGCTCGGAGGGCCCCAGCAGGCGGCGGGCGGCGAGCGACATCCAGGTGGACCATGGCCGCCAGGGCCCGGGGCGCCAGGACCACGAGGACGACCAGCCCGACGAGGGCCAGGGCGAAGGCGCCGGGGCCGAACCCGACCTCGAACAGCCAGAACTTGGCGGTGTCGCCGGGCAGCGCGCTGACCCAGAGCGGCAGGGTCAGCAGCACGATCGAGCCGCACCAGACGACGGAGACGACCACGAAGCTCAGGAGGGACAGGGGCAGGGCCAGCAGGGCGTGGCCGATCTCCCGCCAGCGAGGGGCGGACCGGACGCGCTCCAGGAGGTGGCGCCACCAGTTGCCCTCGCTGAGCGGCGGAACCGGGTCGGCCAGCTCGACGTCGAGCAGCGAGGCCAGCCGGGAGCGCTGTACGTGGGAGAAGATCCGGGCCGAGGCGAACAGCAGCCAGGCGAAGGGCAGGGCCAGGGGGAACGTGATGAGCAGGCCCACCGTCGTCGCGAGGAACGTGATGACCACGGAGAAGCTCACCGCACCGATGATCGGACCCAGGGCGACGCTGCCCAGCTCGAACCAGGTCGCCGGGCGGCGCCACGGTCGCAGGAGCTCCTCGATCACCGTGTCACCGTAAGCACGGTGGCGATCCCGGCCAATGGAGAACACCTGAGTCTTCGTGGTGGGGTTCTCCCCCAGTCAGACCGCCGCCTTGGGCGCGGCGAGGCGCACGACGAGCGCCCCGAGGAGCCCGGCGAGGAGCGAGGCCGCCAGGATGGCCACCTTGGCCTCGCCCAGCCGGAGCCCCCCGTACGACAGGTCGGCCACGAACAGCGACACCGTGAACCCGATGCCGGCGATGACGGCGACGCCGCTGAGGTGTGACACCCGAAGGCCACCGGGCAGGGTGGCGATCTTCAGCCGCACGGCCAGGGCCGAGGCCCCGAGGATCCCCAGCGGTTTGCCGACGACCAAGCCGAGGAGGATGCCCCAGGCCACCGCACTGGTCGCCGCCGCCTCGAGCGAGTCGGCCCGGAGCACGACGCCGGCATTGGCGAGGGCGAACAGCGGCACCACGACGAAGCTGGACCACGGGTGTAGGCCGTGCTCCAGGTTCCGCAGGACCTCCCGGTCGCCGACCGTGCCCGTCGGCGTGAGCAGGCCGAGGGCGACGCCGGCGATCGTGGCGTGCACCCCGGACTCGTAGGTGAAGAGCCACAGCAGGAGCGCGGGCGCCACGTACCACGCTGGGTGGGTGACGCCGGCTGCCCGCATGGCGATCATGACCACGGCCGCTGCCGCCGCGGCGAGGAGCCAGGCCGGGGCCAGGTCGTCGGCGTAGAAGAGGGCGATCACGACGATCGCCCCGATGTCGTCGACGATGGCGAGGGTCAGCAGGAAGAGCTTCAGCTCCCGCGGGACCCGGCTCCCGACCATGGCGAGCACGGCGAGGGCGAAGGCGATGTCGGTCGCCATGGGGATGGCCCAGCCGTCCGGATGGCCCGACCCGCCGGCGTTCACCGCCAGGTACACGGCGGCCGGCACCAGCATCCCGCCGATGGCGGCGGCGACCGGCAGGGCCGCGGTCTGCCGGTCCCGGAGGTCGCCCTCGACCAGCTCCCGCTTGATCTCCAGGCCGACGACGAAGAAGAACAGCGCCATGAGCCCGTCGTTCACCGCGTGGCGCAGGTCGAAGTCGAGCGGGAGCTCCGTGTGCCACAGGTCCTCGTACCCCGAGGGCGAGACGTTGGCCCACACCAGGGCGGCGACGGTGGCGGCCGCGAGGACGATGCCGCTGAGGACTTCGACGTGGACGAAGTCCTCGCCGTAGGGCGGCAACCGGCGGGCGCCGGGAACTCGGATCCGTCGGTCGGACATCTGGGGCCTGGGGTCGTCGAAGTGGATCGCCGACCAGACTTCCCGGCACGCCCTGTGCGCAGCCTAGGTGCGATCAGGCGTGGTCGAGGGCGTCGACGGTCTTCAGCCGGCGCTCCAGGTGGTGCTCCATCGCCGAGGTCGCCAGGTGGGTGACCTCCTGGGTGGCGTCGTCCTCGGGCCGAGCCAGAGCGGCGTTGAGGCGACCGCCGAGGACGTCCTGGAGCAGGGCGACGGCCTCGGGACTCACCTTCCTGCCGCGACGGCACGAGTGGCACAACAGACCGCCGGACTCGAGGTCGAAGGCCTCCAGCGGGGTGTCCTCGCCACACGAAGCGCAGAGCTCGACCATCGGACGCACGCCGTCGGCCGCCAGCAGCTTGAGGAGGAAGGCGGGGACGACCAGGCCGCCGCCGGTGCCGGCCAGGGTGCGCAGGCCGCCCAGCAGCAGTTGATAGAGCCGGGCGTCGGCCTCGTGCTCCTGGCTGACCTGGTCGGTCGCCTCCAGCATGATCTGGGCGCCCGCCAGCCGGTCCAGGTCGTCGCGAATGGCCCGGAAGTGGTCGACCGACTCGGCCTGGGTGACGATGTCCAGCTCCCGACCCTCGTAGAGCTGGAGGGCGACGTGGCTGCACGGCTCCAGGCGGGACCCGAAGCGGCTTTTTGTCTTGCGAACGCCCTTGGCGACGGCCCGGACCTTGCCGTGACCGCGGGTCACGAACACGACGATGCGGTCCGCCTCCCCCAGCTTGTAGGTGCGCAGCACGATGCCGTGCTCGCGGTACAGGCTCACGGGTCCTGGAGCCCGCCGTAGCGACGGTCGCGCCGTTGGTAGTCCCGCACGGCCTCGAAGAGGTGTTCCCGGCGGAAGTCCGGCCAGAGCACGTCGGTGAAGACCAGCTCCGAGTAGGCGATCTGCCAGAGCAGGTAGTTGGAGATGCGGTGTTCGCCCGAGGTGCGGATCCACAGGTCGGGGTCGGGCATCTCGGGGTCGTAGAGGTGCTTGCGAATGGCGGCCTCGGTGATCTGGCGGGGTTTCGCCCCCTCCTCGACCAGGGCGCGCACGGCGTCGATGATCTCGGCCCGGCCCCCGTAGTTGAAGGCGATGGTGAGCGTCATCGTCTTGTTCTTCTCGGTGAGGGCAGAGGACTCGTCCATGCGCTGGGTGATCCGCTTCGGCACCGGCCGGCCCCGACGCCCGATGAAGCGCATGCGCACGTCCCGATCGTGCAGTTCGTCGCGGCGGCGGAGCAGGAGGGACTCGTTGAAGTCCATGAGGTAGCGGACCTCGTCGGCCGGGCGCCGCCAGTTCTCCGTCGAGAAGGCGTAGACGGTGAACCACTTGATGCCCAGCTCGAGGGCACCCTCGACCGCGTCGAACAGGGCCTCCTCGCCCGCGGCGTGGCCCTCGGTGCGCTTCAGGCCCCGCTGCGTCGCCCAGCGCCCGTTGCCGTCCATGACGGCAGCGACGTGCACCGGAACGCGGTCGGGATCGATCCCGTCCACCATGGTCCGACCCTACCGGCGACGCCTCGCCGTCCTCAGGACCCCGTCCCCGATGGTGTCACTGGGCCCCTGTACGGTCCGGAGTCGTGTCCGATCGTGTGCTCGCCGCCCTCGCCGAGGTGGTCGCGCAGCTCCCCGGTGGCGTCTCCCGCCCCGGCCAGGAGGCCATGGCCAAGCGCCGTGTCCGACGCCGTCCTCGGGCCAGCGCCACCTCGTCGTCCAGGCCGGCACCGGCACGGGCAAGACCCTGGCCTACCTCGTGCCCGCCATCCTCTCCGGTCGCCGCACGGTCGTGGCCACGGCCACGAAGGCCCTCCAGGATCAGTTGTGCATCGCTCCCGAGACCCGCGTCCTGACGGCCGACCTTCATCACGTCCGTGCTGACACCGTCTTCGTCGGGCAAGAGCTCATGGGCTTCGACGAGGAGCGTGACGGCACACGCCGGCGGTACCGGCGGGCCGTCGTCGAGGCGGTCGAGGAGATCCAGCGGCCCTGTTACGAACTCGAGTTCGACGACGGGACCGTCGTCGTGTGCTCCGCGGAACATCGGTGGCTGGTGGCCAAAACCATGGAGGTCAAATGGCTGGCCACGGAGAACATCGTCGCTACCACCGGTGGGCGACTCGGGTCGAACGTCATCCGGCTGTCGGATGTCTGGGAGGAAGACTGTTCGTGGGAGGCGGGCTACCTGGCCGGGATGTACGACGGCGAGGGCTGCCTTCAACAGCGGCGGACGGACAACGCCGCGGGCCGATACCACTTCAACAGCCTGACGTTCTCCCAAGTGGACAACGAGGCCCTGAAGGCCTCGCTCGGAGTCCTCGACTCCTACGGAATTCAGTATTCGGTGACCGAGCGCAAGAAGGAGCAACCTCACCACAGCGAGACCTTTGTGGTCCGCATCAGCCAGCGCTCCGACATCATGCGAGTCCTCGGACAGTTCCGACCCAGACGCCTGCTCGCCAAGTTCGACCCCGACGGCCTCGGCACGATTCCTGGACGCAAGGGCGGGCAGGTGAACGGTCAACGAGTCGTAAGGAAGACCTTCCTTGGGCCGCGGAGCGTCGTGGCGATCAGGACGTCGACGCGTACCTACATCGCCGAGGGCCTCGCCTCACACAACTGCAACAAGGACCTGGTCTTCCTGAACGAGCACCTGGACCGGCCGTTCAGCTGGGCGGTGCTCAAGGGGCGATCGAACTACGTGTGCCGCCAGCGGCTGGACGAGGCCATGGACGGCGAGGTGCAGCTGTCGCTCGGATCCGGGTTCGAGCCGGGCAACGGGCCCTCAGAAGCCGAGCTGGAGGAGATCAGCAAGTGGGTAGAAGTGACGCTCACGGGCGACCGGGCCGACCTGGAGCGCGAGCCCCGCCCGGCGACCTGGGCCGCGGTCAGCACCGGGTCCGACGAGTGTCCGGGCGCCAAGAAGTGCCCGCGGGGCGAGGACTGCTTCGCCGAGGACGCCCGCCAGGCCGCCGCCGCGGCAGACGTGATCGTCGTCAACACGCATCTCTACGGCACCAACCTGGCTGCCGGCGGGGCGGTCCTGCCCGAGCACGACCTGGTCGTGTTCGACGAGGCCCACCAGCTGGAGGACACCGTCTCGGAGACGTGCGGGGCCGAGCTGTCGGGCGGCCGGTTCACCGCGCTGGCCCACGTCGTGGGTGGGATCATCGACGACGAGGGCCTCAAGGAGTCGCTGCTCACGGTTGGCGACCGGATCGGCTTGGCCCTCGCTCCGGATGTCGGCACTCGATTGCGTCGGGGGGTGAGCGACGACGTCCGATCGGTACTGGAGGCGGCGCACACCCGGCTCGCCGAGGCGACCGCGGCGCTCAAGAAGATCAGCTCCGACGCCGCCGACGTGAAGACCCGCCGCGAGAGGGCGCTCAAGGCGGTCACGGGCCTACAGGAGGACATCGACACCGTCCTCGACCTCACTCCTGAGGTCGTCGCCTGGATCGAGGAGCGGGGCCGTGAGCCCCGGCTCTGCGTCGCCCCGCTGGACGTCGCCCCCATCCTCGACGCTCTGGTCTGGGAGCACCGCACCGCGATCCTGACCTCGGCCACCATCCCGCCCGGTTTGACCGACACCGTGGGCCTGCCGCCGGAGTCGGTCGACGAGCTGGACGCCGGCAGCCCCTTCGACTTCGGCAGCCAGGCGCTCCTCTACTGCGCCGCCCACATGCCCGACCCCCGCAAGCCGGGCTACGAGGACGCCCTCCACGAGGAGCTCCAGGCCCTCATCACCGCCGCCGGCGGCCGGACCCTCGCGCTGTTCACCAGCTACCGGGCCATGAAGGCCGCGGCCGAGGTGCTGCGGGATGCGCTCGACACCCCGGTCCTCGTCCAGGGCGACCTGCCCAAGCCCGCCCTGACCCAGGCCTTCGCCGACGACGAGGCAACCTCGCTCTTCGCCACACTCAGCTACTGGCAGGGCGTCGACGTCCCCGGCCGAAGCCTGTCCTTGGTGACGATCGACAAGCTCCCCTTCCCCCGCCCCGACGAGCCCCTGCTCCAAGCCCGCCGGGAGCAGGCCCGCGCCGGCGCCTTCGCCACGGTGGACCTGCCGAGGGCGACGACCCTGCTTGCCCAGGGCGTCGGCCGCCTGATCCGCACCTCCGACGACCGCGGCGTCGTCGCCGTGCTCGACTCCCGCCTCGCCAACGCCACCTACCGCTGGACGATCGTCAACGCCCTTCCCCCGATGAAGCGCACCCGCCACCGCGCGGAGGCCGAGTCCTTCCTGAAGGAGATCACCCAGGACTGACCCGAAGGGGATCATCGGAGGAAATAGGCGTCGGATTCCGGGGCCTATTTCCTCCAACGAAGTCGGCTGAACGGCTGGCGTGGAAGGCGGACGACGGTTTCCTACTGCGGCGGGCCGCCGTAGCCGAGACGGTCGAGGGTGGGGTCGTGGCGCTGCCAGTCCTTGTCGACCTTGACCTGGAGCTCGAGGTAGGCGCCCTCGGGGAGCTGCTTGCGGACCTCGGTGCCGACCGACTTCAGGACGCTGCCCTTCTTCCCGATCACGATCCCCTTCTGGGAATCCCGCTCGACCAGGATCTCGACCCGGATGCGGGGCCACTCCCACTCGGTCACCTGGGTGGCGATGGAGTGCGGGATCTCCTCACGCAGGTGGGCGAGGAGCTGCTCCCGGACCAGCTCGGCGACCCAGAACGAACCGGGTGCGTCGGCGACGGTGTCCTCGGGGTAGTACGGCGGGCCTTCGGGCATCTGGGCCAGCAGGAAGTCGACGAGGGCGTCGACGCCGCGGCCGGTCTTGGCCGACACGGGGAAGTAGTCCGCGAACTCGACGCCGAGGGCGCTCCCCTTCTGGAGCTGGGCGAACGTGTCGGCTTCGTCGGCGGCGTCGATCTTGTTGACGATCAGCACGGAGCCCGGTGGTGCCTTCGCGGCCACGAACTTGTCGCCGGGGCCGATGGGCGCCGTGGCGTCGACCATCACGCAGGCGACGTCGACGTCGGACAGCGCCGAGCCCGCCGCCGCGTTGAGACGAGGCCCGATCGGGCTGCGGGGCTTGTGGATGCCGGGGGTGTCGACGAAGACGATCTGGGTCGGCTCGCCGTCGGCACCGGCCCGGTTGAGGATGCCCCGCACCTGGCTGCGAGTGGTCTGGGGGGTGGGCGAGGTGATGGCCACCTTCTGCCCGAGGATCGTGTTCAGCAGGGTCGACTTGCCGACGTTGGGCCGGCCGACGATGGCGACGAACCCCGACCTCATCGAGTGGGCACGTTCTCGGCCTTGATCCACGGGCCGCCGTCCTCGTCGGACCGGCGCTCGGACGAGGGGTCAGGCGTGATGCGGACCCGGCCGATGCGCCGCCCCTGGACCTTCTCGGCCGACAGCCGGTAGCCCTCGACCGAGACCGCCTCGCCTTCGGCGGGCACGTGGCCGAGCAGGTGGTAGACGAGCCCGCCGACGCTGTCCCAGTCGCCGTCCTCGGGCAGCTCGCCCTCCAGCAGGGCGTTCACCTCGTCGACGGCCATGCGGGCGTGGACCCGGATGCCGCCATCGGCGGCCGGTTGCGACCAGCGGCTCCTCGACGTCGAACTCGTCCTGGATCTCGCCGACCAGCTCCTCGATGACGTCCTCCAGCGTGACCAGCCCGGCGGTGCCGCCGTACTCGTCCACGACGATGGCGATGTGGAACTGCTCGGTCTGCATCTCCCGCAGCAGCTCGGCCACCCGCTTCGTCTCCGGCACGAGGCGGGCGGGGCGCAGCATCGTGGCGATGGGCTCTTCGGTGTGGCCGTCACGCTCGGCCCGCATGAGGTCCTTCGCGTAGATCACGCCGGTGATGTCGTCGACGCCGCCGTCGCCGTAGGCGGGGAGCCGGCTGAAGCCGTGGGCGATGGCGATCTCGATGGCGGCGTCGACCCGGAAGTCCTCGCCGACGGTGACCATCTCGGTGCGGGGGACCATGACCTCGCGGGCGATGGTGTCCCCGAAGTCGATGATCGACTCGATCAGCGTGCGCTCGGAGGCGTCGATGACGGCCGCCTCGTGCGGCAACGCCCGCCAGCGCCAGCAGCTCCTCCTCCGACACCGACGGGCCCTCGCGTCGGCCGCGGCCCGGTACGAGGAGGTTGGCCAGGCCGATGAGCAGGCGCAGCACCCAGCGCAACGGCGCCAGGGCAGCCAGGCCGCGCACCAGCGGCGCCACCCGCACCGCGGCGGTGTCGGTGTGCTCGAGGGCCCAGGTCTTGGGCGCCGCCTCGGCCACGACGTAGATCACGACCAGCTCGATGCAGAAGCCGATCAGCACCGCTTCGACCCCCCACCGGTCGTGCACGACCACGGTCACGATGGTGGCGACGGCCAGGTGGCAGACCAGCACCAGGAAGAGGACCGGGTTGAGGACCTGGCCGCGGCGGGCGAGGAGGTCGACGAGCACGCCGGCGTGGGCCGGGTCGGTCTCGTCGTCGCCGTTCCCGTCCTTCGACTTGCCCGACCGGGCGTTGTCGATGGCCTCGGCCCGGGCCCGCCCGAGGTGGGTGAACGCCGTCTCGGCCACGGCCAGCACCGCGGCGAACAGCACGAGGACGCCCGAGCCGACGAGGGCGAGGATCTCGATGCGGCTCATCGACTCACCAGGTTCCGTTCTGGTGGCAGCCACGTGTCGTGGACAACACAGGGCTGCCACCAGAACGAGGGACTCGGAGGGTCGCTGTCCCGGTTCACGGGGTGAATCGTGCCAGGAGGTCGACCTCCCGGGCACGCATGGCCTCGGCGTCATCGGCGTCGGCGTGGTCGTGGCCCAGGACGTGGAGCACGCCGTGGACGACGAGCAGGGCCAGCTCGTCGTCGTAGGTGCCGGCGTGGTCGGGCGCGTTGCGGCGGGCCACCGCCGGGCACACCACGACGTCGCCCAGCAGCCCGTCGGGGCCGGCGTCGGTCCCGTCGATCGGGAACGACAGCACGTCGGTCGGCCCCTCGTGGCCCATGTGCTCCCGGTTGAGGGCGGCCATCGCCGCCTCGTCGACGAAGAGCAGGTTCAGCTCGCCCTGCGCCCCCTCGGCCGCCAGGGCGTCGGTCGCCAGGCGGGACCAGCGAGTCGAGGTCGACCGGCTCGTCGTGCTGGTCGTCGGTGGCGATCACCACGGGCTCGGTCGCCACCGGACCGCTCACGATGGGCGTTCGGGCTGGGCCGCCGCCTTGTCGTAGGCGTCGACGATGTCCTGGACGATGCGGTGGCGCACCACGTCCTTGGACCCGAGGCGGACGAAGGCCAGACCGTCGATCCCGGTGAGGATGCGCTCCAGCCCCTCCAGGCCCGAGCGGCCGTGCTGGACGTCGACCTGCGTGGTGTCGCCCGTGATCACGGCCTTCGACCCGAAGCCGATCCGGGTCAGGAACATCTTCATCTGCTCGGGCGAGGTGTTCTGGGCCTCGTCCAGGATGATGAAGCTGCCGTTGAGCGTGCGCCCCCGCATGAAGGCCAGCGGCGCCACCTCGACGGTGCCCCGCTCGATCAGGCGCTCGGCCCCCTCGGCCCCGACCATGTCGAACAGGGCGTCGTAGAGCGGCCGCAGGTAGGGGTCGATCTTCGCCATCATGTCGCCGGGCAGGAAGCCCAGCCGCTCGCCCGCCTCGACCGCCGGCCGGGTGAGGATGATGCGCTCGACCTGCTTCTCCTGCAGGGCCTGGACCGCGGTGGCCACGGCCAGCCAGGACTTGCCCGTCCCGGCGGGGCCGACGCCGATGGTGATGACGTTGTCCCGGATGGCCTCGACGTAGCGCTTCTGGCCACTGGACTTCGCCCGGACCGTCCGCCCCTTGAAGCCACGCAGGACCTCGGCGGTGAGCACCTCGGAGGGGCGCTCGTCGGCGCGGATCATCTCGATGGTGCGCACGACCTCGGCGGGCTCCAGCGCGTGGCCGCGCTGCACGAGGATGACCAGCTCCTCGAAGAGGCGGGCGACGGGCTCGGTGTCCTCGCCCTCGACGGTGATCTCGTTGCCGCGCACCCGGATCTCGGTCTCCGGGAAGGCCGCCTCGACGAGGCGCAGGAGCTCGTCGCGCTGGCCGAGGAGGCCGACCATCAGGTGGTTGCCGGGGACGTTGATCTTCACGGGGGACATGTGTTCTCCGATCGAGCGTACCGCCCCCTGTCCCGCGGTCTCGGGGGGTTCTAGGTTGCCCGCCGGTGCCCGTCGACTCTGCCTTCCCGCCTGATCCCGAGGCGTGGGCCCGCGAGGCCCGACTCGCCCAGGCGGCCGACGCCCGCTCCCGCCGGACCCACTGGGACCGGCTTGGCGTCGAGGAGGCGACCCTGGCAACGACCCTCGAGGCGCTGGCCCGCGCCGGGCGCGGGGTGCACCTGGACCTGGGCCCGGCTGGAGCCCACCACGGGACGGTGCGCGAGCTGGGCCCGGACCACGTCCGCCTCGCCGTCCACGACCGATGGCGCTACCTCCGGCTCTCGGCGGTCGAGGTGGTCGTCCCCAGCGGTGACCACGAGGGGTCCCTGCCGGCGCGGGTCGATCGGTGCTTCGACGAGGTGCTCTCGCGCCAAGCGGGGACGTGGGTGACGCTGGTGCTGGCCTCGGGGGCGCAGTGCACGGGCCGGGTGGCCGCCGTCGGGGTCGACGTCCTCACCCTGGTGGGCGACCCTCCGGCCGAGCCGGCCTACGTCTCGTCGTCAGCCGTCGCCGCCGTCTTGGGGGAGGGATCGGGGTAGAGGTGCTCGAGCGTGCCCGGTTCGATCCGGCTGTGCTCGATGAAGGCCTCGACATCGGTCGCCTGCAGGCGGATGACCCGGCCGAAGCGGTACCCCGGCAGCTGACCCTCGTCGAGGAAGCGGTAGAGCGTGCGCGGGGTGATCCCCAGGCGTCCGGCGGCCTCCGCCGTGCTCAGCCACTCGATCTCCGACATGCCCGCGACGGTACCCACTGCGGCCGCGCCAGGCGCGGATGGTGCCGAAGCTGCCGAAAGTGGCTGAGACCCCTTGATACGTGCCGTTACGGGTTCTATGGTGCTGTTTCGTGCCAGGAAGTGGATTTTCCTTTGCTTCCCTTGTGGGCCACCGTGCCCTGACCCTGCGGGCGGCCGTGGGCGGCCTGCTCGTGACCGTGGCCCTCCTGGGTGTCAGCCAGGCCTACGCCCACGCCGATCGCCCGCCCTCCGCCGCCTTCGTCGTCGCCACCCGGACCCTGGCCCCGGGCACCGCCCTGGCCGCCGACGCCCTCGAGCTGCTGCCGGTCGACCTCCCCCCGACCACGGCGCGCCGGGCCTTCACCTCGGTCGAAGCGGTCGATGGCGCGGTGCTGCTGGCGCCTCTGGAAGCCGGCGAGCCGATCCTGCTCAGCCAGGTCCTCCCTCCCGGGGCGGCTCCGACCAGTGGCGTGGACCTCTCGTTCGCGGTCCCGACCGAACGCGCCCTCGCGGGCGACGTCGCGCCCGGCGAGCGGCTGGACCTCGTCGCCTCGTTCCCGACCGGTGCCACGCGGGTCGTCGCCCACGACGCCCTCCTGACCAGCGCTTCTTCGTCGGGCGACGCCCTGCTCGACAGCGGCGAGGGCCTGGTGCTGACCGTTCGACTGCAGTCCCGCGACGAGCTCCTCGGCGTGGTCGACGCCGTCGACGACGGCCAGGTGACCGTGGTCCGCCCTTCCCCGGAGGTACCCGAATGAACCGACTCCGCATCGCCGACGACGTCGGCCGTGGTGCCACCATCCGTCGGCAGACGCGACGGCGGGCGTCGTGAGCCGGCACCGGGTGGCCACGCTCGGGCGGCCCGGGCCGGCATGGCCGCGTGCCGTCGCCCGTTGGGGATCGAGCGCCACGCTGCCGCTGGACACCACGACCTGCGTGTCCGCCGACGAGTTGCGGGCGCTCGTCGCCTCCACCCCGATCGGGCTCGCCATCGTCGAGGCCGGGATGCCCGGTGTCGACCGGGTGCTCGCTGCCGAGGTGCGGCAGGCCGGCGCCGCCCTCGCCGTCGTCGACGGGCCGGCCCTGGGGCCTGCCGTCGAGCGCCTCGAACCGGACGCGGTGCTTCCTCCCGAGTTCGACGCCGACGCGCTCTCCGCCGTCCTCCGCTCCCACGCCCGCAGTCGGGCGCCGATCCCGCCGGCGGCTCCGGCAGCCTCCGACGAGGTGCCGGCGGACCTGCTCGCCGTGACCGGGACCCCGGGTGCCGGGGCGTCGACGGTCGCCCAAGCGCTGGCGACCGCCCTTGCCGCAACCGGCCCGACGCTTCTCGCCGACCTCGCTCTCGACGCCGACCAGCACCTCCGCCACGGCGTCCCGCCCGGAGCGGATGGGGTCTTCGAGCTCGCCGACGCCCTCCGCCACCAACGGCCCGGCACCATCGAACCACCGGTTGCACCCCAGCCCTCGGGCTACGACCTCCTCTGCGGGCTCCGCCGACCACAGGAGTGGGTCGCCCTCAGCGGCAGCGTTGCCGAACAGCTCGTGGAGGTCCTTCGACGGGAGCGGGCCAACGTCGTGGCCGACGTGTCGTCGGAGGTCGACGGGCGGGCCGAGACCGGTTCGCTCGACCTCGAGGACCGCAACGCCCTGGCCCGCACCGTCGTCCGACAGGCGACGGTCGTCGTGGTCGTCGGTCGCGGGACGACGACCGGGGTGCCGAGGCTCGTGCGCCTGCTGACCGGCCTCGAACGCCACGGCGTCGACCGGCACCGCCTCCGCCCCGTGCTGAACGGCGTGCCCCGCCGAAGCGCGGCGAGCCGATCGCTTGCTGAGCTCCTCGGCGAGCTCGGTGGCGAGCCCTGGCCCACGGCCGTCGCGCTCGCCCACGACCGCCGGGTCGAGGCCCGCCTCCGTGAGGCGCGGCCCCTCCCCTCCCGCCTCGTCACCCGGGTGGCGGCGCTGGGGAGCCCACCGTGACCCCGTCGCCGCTGGCCGAGATCGAGCGGGTGGCGCAGGCGCGAGCCGACGAGCTCGCCGTCGACGGCCCCGAGCAGCTCCGTCGGCTCGTCGTCGACGCCGTCGGCCAGTGGAACGGCGAGCACCGTGAGGGCAGACGCCAGGTCGGCCTCGACGACGACGTGGTCGAGCGGGCGCTGCGGAACCTCGTCGGCTACGGCCCGCTGGGGCCGCTGCTCGAGGACGACGACGTCTGGGAGATCATGGTCAACGCCCCCGACGCCCTCTTCGTCAAGAGGCACCGGGGGCCCGACGGGCCCCACGACGACGTCTTCCACGACGACGACCACGTCCTGCGGGTGCTGACCCGGATCCTCGACGACGCCACCGGCGCGCACCGCAAGCTCGACCCGACCCTCGGCCTGCAGGACGCCCAGCTGGAGGACGGCGCCCGCCTCCACATCGTCCACCGGGACCTCAGCCGTGGCGGCCACACGATGGTCAACATCCGGAAGTTCACCGGTGTGACCTACCGGCGCCTGCCCGAGCTGGTGCCCACCGGGATGCTCGACGGGCCCACCGCCGACCTCCTTGCCACCCTGGTCGGCAGCGGCGCCTCGATCGTCGTCTCCGGTCGACCGGGCACCGGCAAGACGACCCTGATGTCGTGCTGCGTCGCCGAACTGGACCCGCGCTGCCGGGTCGTCGTCGCCGAGGAGGTCTTCGAGGCCGACGTCCCCGTTGCAAACGTCGCGAGCATGCAGACGCGGGGCCCGCGCCCCGACCGCCCGGAGATCGGGCTCCGCCGCCTGGTCGCCGCGTTCCTCCGGATGGCGCCCGACGTCGCCATCGTCGGCGAGGTCCGTGACCGTGAAGCGCTGCCGCTGCTGCTGACGCTCTCGTCGGGCGTCACCGGGTACACGACCGTCCACGCCGGCTCCGCCGGGCAGGCCCTCAGCCGCCTGCGCTTCATCTGTCTCCTCGCCGACGAGGCCGCCAACCTCGGCGCGGCAACGCTGACGACCCTCGTCGCCGATGCCATCGACGTCGTCGTCCACTGCGCCCGAACCCCTGCCGGCCCGAGGGTCGTCGAAGTCCTCGCCGTGGAGGACACCGCGGCCGCCGACAGCGGCCGCTTCACCACGACGCCCGTGCTCCGGCGCGCCGGACCGGACCGACCACTGACCTGGACCGGCCTGACCCCCGAGCGGCTGGGGGCGCGCGTCGAACTCACGGAGGCGCTGGGAGCATGCTGAACGGGCTCTATTTCGGGGTCCTCGCGGCCCTGGGCGTCCACCTGCTCTGGTCCCGGCCCGCGCCGCGTCACCGGCGGCCGCTCGACCTCCGCTCGGTCCGCCTGCCGGTCGGCGCAGCCGTCGCGGGAACCGTCGTCGGCGCCCTGGCCATCGGCGGTCCCGCGTCGCTGGTGGTCGGTGGCCTCGCCGGGCTGTGCAGCGTGCTGGGACGACGGACGGTCGACGCCGCTCGGCGGGATCAGGCCCGACGGCTCTGGCCCGCGCTGCTCGAGGAGGTCCGCGTGTCTGACGACCAGCGGCGGCCGGTCGATCCCCCGCGCCCTTCTCGAAGCGGGCGACCGGACGCCCGCCCCCACGTCCCAGGCGTTCGCCACCGCCCGCCAGACGTGGCGGGTGTCGGCCGACTTCGACCGGACCCTCACCGTGCTCAAGGAGCAGCTCGCTGAGGCGTCCACCGACCTCGTAGCAGAGACGCTGCTGGTCGCCCACGAGCTCGGCGGGACCGACGTCGGCCGTCGCCTCGCCCGTGTCGCCGAGGACCGACGGCGGGATCTCGCCGCACGCGACCTGGCCGTGGCGAAGCTCGCCGGCGCCCGCTTCGCCCGTCGCTTCGTCGTGATCGTCCCGCTTGGCATGGCCGTCGCCGGCCAGGCGGTCGGTACCGGCAAGGCGGCGTTCGCCTCCCCCGCCGGCCAGGCCGTCGGCCTCGTCGCCGCCGGCCTCGTCGCCGGCTGCTGGCTGTGGGCCGGGTCGCTCCTGCGCCTGCCCGAGGAGCCACGGGTGTTCGCCCCGTGACGCTCGCTCTCGCCGCCGCGGCCCTGTGGGTCGGGTCCGGACTCCTCTTGTCGACGCTGGGCCCGGTGCGACGACCCTCGCTGGCCGACCGGGTTCGGCCGTACGTCGTCCCGCCGTCGACGGCACCGGCCCGCAACCGGGGCGTCGCCCTGTCGCTCCTGCTCGGCGACCGGCTCAGCCGTCTCCTCCGGTCGACGGAGCCGCTCGATCGGCGCCTCCGTCGTGTCCATCATCCGCTCGACGCCGGAGCGTTCCGCTTCCGACAGGTCAGCCACGCCGTCATCGGCCTCGGGTTGGCAGGCGCCGTTGCGGTCACCCTGCCTCCGACGTGGGCCGTCGCCCTCGTCGTGGCGACGCCCCTGGTGGTCTTCGCCGCTCACGAGCAGCGCCTCGTCGCCCTCGACCGGACGCAGACGGCGAAGGTCATCCGCGAGCTCCCCACGGTGGCCGAGCAGCTGGCGATGCTGCTCGCCGCCGGTCGCTCGGTACCGGCGGCCATCGCTCAGCTCGGAGAGCGGGGCCAGGGGCCTTGCGCAGCGGACCTGCGCCGCGTCACCCGGCGGATCCAGCAGGGGCTCGGCGAGGCCGAGGCGCTCCGGGAGTGGGCCGACCTCCGACCGACCCCGGGCATCGTCCACCTGGTCGGCGTGCTGACCCTCGCCGGCGAGGCGACGGACCTGGACCGGCTCGTCGAGCAGGAGGCCGAAGCCATCCGGGCCGATGCCCACCGCGAGCTGCTGGCCACGCTCGAACGTCGTTCCCAGCAGGTCTGGGTGCCGGTCACGGTGGCGACGCTCCTGCCCGGCTCCCTGCTCCTCCTCGTCCCGTTCCTCGACGCCCTCCGGCTCTTCGCCGGCCCGTGACAATGCCCAGGAGGTCCCACCGTGTCCGAACGACCGAACCCTCGTACCCGCGGCGATCGCGGCGAAGGCGTGATCTCCGCCGCCATCGCCGTCCTGATCGTCGCCTTCCTGGGAGCCCTGATGTGGGTCGGCTTCCAGCAGATCTGGGCGAACGCCGAAGCGCAGACCAACGAGCAGATCAACGAGATCGGCGGCTGACCGGCAGCCGCGGCACCGGCACCCTCAGCGCCGCCATCGGCCTGACCGTCGCCTTCACGCTGCTCGTCGCCACCATCCAGCTGGCTGCCCGTCTGCAGCGGACCGCGCTCGCGAGCGCGGCGGCGAACACCGCCGCCCACCTGGTGGCGACCGAGGGCGACGACCAGCGCCCGGCGGCTGAAGCCGGGGTGCGCCGTCTGCTCGGGCAGGCCGCGGACGTCCGGTGGACCACCGACGACGCCGGTGTGCGGGTCGAGATCGTCGTGCCCTCCCCCACTGTCCCCGGTCTGTCGGCCGACATCCGCCGCGTGGCCAGCGCCCGCTGGGAGGAGGTGCGATGAAGCGACTCCGCGGCGACGCCGGACAGGTCGGCGGTATCGAGGCGGTCCCCTTCGGTCTCCTGGTCCTGCTCGTCGGCGTCCTGGTCCTCGCCCACACCTGGGCGGTCGTCGACGCCAAGTTCATCACCGCGGGTACCGCCCGTGAGGCCACCCGGGCGTTCGTGGAAGCCGCCGACGAGGTCGAGGCCGACGCGGCGGTCGACGGCCTCAGCGGACAGCGGACCTTCGCGCGATGCCGACCCGCCCGGTTCGTCGCCCGGATGGAGGTGCCGGCCTTCGGCCTGCCGTGGCGACCCGCGCGCCCGACCGTGACCGTCCGATCGGCCCATCAGGAGCTGGTCGACCCGTACCGGGACGGCCTGCCCGGCGTCGCCGACTGTGACGGCCGGCCGTGAGCACCGACCGCGGCACCACCCTGCTCTTCTTCCCTGCCGCCCTCCTCGTCGTGGTCGTCCTGGCCTCGATCACGGTCGACATGGCCCGGGTCCGGCTGGTCCAACGCCAAGCGGACGATGCCGCCGTGGCCGCGGCCAACGACGCGGTGACCGGTGGGCTCGATGTCGACGCGCTGCGGTCGGGCCGGGACTACCAGCTCGACCCGGTCGCCGTCGAAAACGTCGTCCGCCGGAGCGTGGCCGTCCACCGCGGCTCGGGGTCGCGGCCGCTCCGGGGCCTCGTCAGGCTGACCGGGCCACGATCGGTCGAGGTCACGGTCGACGCCGAGGTTCCGCTCGGCTTCGCCGGAGTGATCCCGGGCGCCCCGGACCGGCTCGTGGTGCGGGCGACGGCGCAGGCGACGGCGGAGCTCCGATGACGAAGCACGTGAGCATCGAGCACGCCGACGACGGTCGGACTGTCGCCTGCAAGCGTTCGACGACACCGGACGGGGCGCCGGCCATCCGGGCGGAGGCGGAGCGACTCGCCGACATCGACCATCCCGGCGTCGTGCACCTCATCGAGCTCCGTGAGGACGCCGACGGTCCTCGCTTGGTGACCGACTACGTCGGCCCGCGGACGCTGGCGACCATGGGCCGGGTCACGACCGAGCGCGCGGCCACGCTCGTCGCCGACCTCGCCTGGACCGTCGCCGACCTCCACACCGCCGGGCAGGTGCACGGCGCCGTCTGTCCCGAGCACGCGCTGGTCGCCGGGGACCGTGTCGTCCTCTGCGGCCTCGCCACTGACGACGCCGCCACGCCCGCCGACGACGTCCACGGCATCGGTCGGTGCCTCGGGGCCCTCCTCGAGCCGGACCTCGACGAGGAGCCGATCCCCGACCGACGGCCGTGGCGGCGGACCCCGTGGATCGGCTACCGCCACCGGGCCCTCCTCACCCTTGCCGACCAGGCCACCCACGACGAGCCCGGCCGCCGCCCCGCGGCCCGGGCACTGGCCGACGCCGTCCTGCAGGCCGGTGGGGGGACCGTCGAGCCCGAGCCGACGAAGGCAATGCCGAACCTGGGCCAGGCGCTCGTCGACCTCGTGGCCGTGCGCCTGCGCCGCCACCCCCGCCTCGATGACGAGCCGCCCCGCCGGCACCGCCGGGTGGCCGCGCTCGCCGTCGTCGGTGTCGTCGTCATGGGCCTCGGCCTCATGGGCACGACCAGGAGCACCCCCGAGGTCCCGGTGACGGCCGCCGCGTCGCCGACGTTCGCACCCGAGCCGTCGACTGACCTCGACGGCGACGGGCGCCCGGAGGTCGTGCGGCTGGGTTCCGGCTGGATCGAGGTCGACGGTCGCCGCTACCGGGTCGGCCGGCCCGGTGACGCGATCGCCCTCGGCGACTGGGACGGCGACGGCCGGGCCACGGTCGCCCTCCTCCAGCGGCGCACCGGCACGGTCTGGCGCTTCGCCACCTGGGACCCCGACGCGTCGGTCGCCGCCGAGCCCGTCGGCGACTACCCGGGTGCCATCGACCTCGAAGAACGCCCAGCCGAGGGTCACGACCAGCTCCTGGTCCGTCGGAGCGACGGCACGACCGCTCAGGTGCACGAAGCATGACCCGCGTGCTCCGCACCGCGGTCGGCCTGTTCATCGCCGCCGGCGGGGTCGCGGTGCTGGCGCCACAGGGCTTGCCCGTGACCTCGACCGTGGGTGGGGACACCGCCCCCCAGATGGCGACCTTCGTGCTGCGAATCGTCGCCACCGGTCTCTGTGGCTACGTGGCGCTCGTGCTCCTGGCCCTCCTGCTGGCCGAGCTGCAGGTGCTGCCGCGGGCCATGCGTCGCACCGTCGATCGCTGGACCGGCGGTGGGTTGGCCAGAGGGATCCGACAGCTCGTGGGCGCGTCGGTGCTCGCCGTCGGGGCGGTGCCACTGTCCCCGATGGCGGCGCACGCGGCGGAGGCACCGGTGATCGCCCCGATCGAGGAACGAGGGTCGCCACCGGTCATGCGGCCCGTGGAGCCGTCGGCACCGGAGGCGACGGCCCCTCGGGAGGCTCCGGTCCCACCGCCACTCCAGCCGGCACGGCCCCTCCCCCAGGAGACGCCCTCGACGATCACCGTGCAACCGGGCGAAAGCTTCTGGTCGATCGCCGAAAACCTCGTCGCGCTGCGACTGGGGCACCGGCCGACGGACGAGGACGTGATCGGACCGTGGCTGGCTCTGATCGAGCGGAACGTGGACGTCCTGGCCGACCCGGGGGAGCCGGACCTCCTCCTCCCGGGCGCGGTACTCCGGCTGCCCGGTTAGGTGATCGTGAAGTCCTTCGTCATCCCGACCTGGAAGTGCAGTTGACCGGACTCGGGGTCGGTCACGAAGCACAGCAGGGTGTAGTCGCCGGGTTCGAGGGCCAAGTCGACGTAGGCGGTCTGGTCGGGGGCGATCACGGTCAGGCCGCCGGCCGGCGCCTGGTCGTCGGCCTGGACGATCGTCATCTCGTGGCCCTGGGCGCCCTCGTTGACCACCTCGACGGTGCCCTGGCCGGTGAAGGCGTCGGGCACGTCGAAGCTGAAGTCGTCCAGGGTGACGATCTCGGTCGACTCGGCGACCGGGGGCACCGCAGCATCGCCGGTCACCGTGAAGGGCTCGATCATCCCTTGCTCGGCGTGCTCGGGGATGAAGCAGTAGGCGACGTAGTCGCCGCCTTCGAGGGAGACCAGCGCCGAGTTCGTCTCGCCGGGCACGACCGAGTTGGGGCCGCCGAACCAGTTGGCTGGGTCGAGGACGTCGTCGCCCTCGGTGAGGATCGTGTCCCGCAGCTGGTCGGGGGTCTGGCCGTCCTCCAGGCGGATGAACGTGACCTGGTGCGGCTCGTCGCCCTCGTTGGTCTGTGTGACCAGCACGGGCCCGGCTGGGACCTCGGCCGTTGGCAGCTCGTAGCCGAAGTCGACCGACGTCACGTCGAAGGCGAACGGCTCGGGCGCCGCCTCCGTGGTCGACGACCCCGACGTGTCGGACGCCGCCTCGCCGCCGGGTGTGTCGTTGGTGTCGTCACCGCACCCCACCAGCACGATCGCCAACAACGCCACCACCGCCAGGATCCGCCGCATGCCCGCCCCTTCTTCGCCGTCGAAAACCGTCGGAAACTTAGCGCTCGGGCACGGCCCCGCGGATCACCCCGAACGTCGACGCAGGACCTCCGAGCGCAGCTTCACCTCCTCGACCGAGGCCGGCACCCGCACCCAGTCCTCGTCGAGGTCCAGCAGCTCGGGTGGGGCGTGGCCGGGCTCGATGAAGAGCAGGCGGGGCACCCCCGCTCGGGCCAGGTCGGCCCGTCGCTCCGCTTCGCCGGGCCACGACAGGCAGACGACCGCCGACGCGGCGTCGAGCCGCGGCAGCGTGCGTTCGTCAGACATCTCATCTCCTCGCTCCGGGCGCGCCGTCGGCGGCGCACGTGGTCAGCCGGCAGCGAGGACTGGCGGACCCCGGCGAGGAGGACGGGACCACGACGGCAGCCGAGCCACCGCCGCGGTCGGCGTGTGGCGTCGCCAGACCGCGACCGCCGCCAGCAGCAGTCCCGCCACCAGGACGACGACGACGAGCAGACTGCGGGTCGACGGGAGCTCCGTCGCCAGGTGCGACGAGTCCGGGCGGCTGCGTTGCACGACCGGCACGTCGTTGCGGTGGTCGACCTGAACGTCGACGATCGACGTGCCCACGTCGTCCGTCAGCGGTGCGGCGAACGGCCCGAGGGCCAGCACCACGACGACGAGCGCAGCGAGCAAGAAACCCCTACGGATCATCCGGTGCCGTTCACCTGTGGCTCGCCCTGCTCCAGGGCGTAGCCCCGGGAGCGCACCGTGCGGATGGCCAGCCCCAGCGGCTCCAGGCGTCGTCGCAGGCGCAGCACGTGCACGTCCAGCGCGTTGCGAGCCGGCATCGCCTCGGGCCAGCCCGCCTTGGCCAAGGCCTCTCGGCTGACGACCGCGCCGAAGCGTTCGACCAGCGCGCTCGCCAGCCGGTGGTCGACCGGCGGCAGCGAGACCCAGCTACGGCCCATGCGCAGCACCCCGTCCTCCCCCACCTCCGGGCGGACCGAGCCGTTCTCCTGGTAGCGACGCTCGAGCCCGGCGAGGCGGGCCATCATGTCGACCTCGTGGGCCGGCACGCGGATCCAGTCCTCCAGGCCGTCGGCCGGCAGGGGTGGGGCGGCGCCACTCTCGACCAGCAGCAGGCGAGGGCGGCGTTCGGCCCGCAGGCGCTCCAGGCGATGCTCCTCACCGGGCCAGCGGACCATGGCCACGTCGGAGCCGGTGACCGATCGGACCTCGCCCTCGTCGGGCCTGACGTCGGCAGCCATGTCAGACGGCGTCGTCACCGACTTCGCCGGTGCGGATGCGCTGCAGCCGGTCGAGGTCGACGGACCAGATCTTGCCGTCGCCGATCTTTCCGGTGTGGGCGGCGCCACCGATCGCGGCGATCGCCAGGTCGACGGCATCGGACTCGACGATCACCTCGACCTTCACCTTGGGGATGAAGTCGACCTTGTACTCGGCGCCCCGGAACGTCTCGGTCTTCCCGCCCTGGCGGCCGTAGCCCTGGACCTCGCTGGTGGTGAGGCCCATGATCCCCGCCGACTGGAGGGCGTCCCTCACGTCGTCGAGCTTGAACGGCTTGATGACCGCGGTCACCAGATGGGCCATGGCGGGTTGGGACTCCTCTCCGACGTCGGGTGCGTCGTGGGGACCGTACGAATGGGGTGTTGCCCGACGGTGTGGCCACCGTGACGCGTCGTGGACGATCTTCTGACAGAAACCTGTCAGGGGCCGGGGGGGAGGACCGAACGGCCCTCCCCCCGATCCCTCAGACGGCGTCGGCGCCCTTCTCGCCCGTGCGGATCCGGGTGATCTCGAGCACGTCGGTGACCCACACCTTGCCGTCGCCGATCTCGCCCGTCGCCGCCGCGGCCACGAGAGCCTCGACGACGGTGGAGGCGACGGCATCGTCGACGATGGCGTCCAGCCGCACCTTCGGCACCAGGTCCACCTGGTACTCGGCGCCGCGGTACACCTCGGTGTGACCGCCCTGCCGCCCGAAGCCCTTGGCCTCGGTGACGGTCAGGCCCTGCACACCCGCCCCCTTGAGGGCGTCCTTGACCTCATCCAGCTTGAACGGCTTGATGACTGCGGTGATCTGCTTCATCTGTCAGCTCCTCTCGTCGTCAGCCGGCTCAGGCGGCGTCCAGGATGTACCCGGACTCCGCATGCTGGGTCTGGTCGAGGCCGGTGAGCTCATCCTGCTCGCTCACCCGCAGCCCGATGGTCATGTCGATCACCTTGCCGATGATCAGGGTCATCACGAAGGAGAACACGATCGTGACCACCGAGGCGATGATCTGGTCGAACAGCAGGTCCGCCCCGCCGCCGACGAACAGGCCCTCGTTGCCTTCACCGATCAGCGCCGGGATGTTGGCGTTGATGGTGGCATCGGCGAACAGGCCCAGGACGATCGAGCCGAACAGGCCGCCGACCAGGTGGACGCCGACCACGTCGAGCGAGTCGTCATAGCCGAACACGTACTTCAGCTGGATGGCGAAATAGCAGACGACGCCGACGCCCAGGCCGATGTAGAGCGGGGCGAGCCCGCCCACGAAACCGGCGCAGGGCGTGATGGCCACGAGGCCGGCGACGGCGCCCGAGCAGGCACCCAGGGTGGTGAAGTGCCCGTCCTTCAGGCGCTCGACGATGAGCCAGCCGAGCATGCCCGCCGCCGCGGCGATGAACGTGTTCATGAACGCAGCGGCGGCGATGCCGTCGGCGGCCAAGGCGGAGCCGGCGTTGAAGCCGAACCAGCCGAACCACAGGATGCCCGTTCCGAGCATGGTCATCGTGAGGTTGTGCGGCGGCATCGGCGAGTCCGGCCAGCCCCGGCGCTTGCCGAGGAGGATGACGAGCGCCAGCGCCGCGGCCCCGGCGTTCATGTGGACAACAGCGCCACCGGCGAAGTCGAGGGCGTAGAGGTCACCGAAGATGGTGTCGCCGAGGGACAGCAGCCCCCCGCCGAAGACCCAGTGGGCGAGCGGGGCGTAGACGAGGAGCCCCCACACCGGGACGAAGACCGCCCAGGCGGCGAACTTCATCCGGTCGGCCACCGCGCCGCTGATCAGCGCCGGCGTGATGACGGCGAACGTCAGCTGGTAGGCGGCGAAGACCACCAGCGGAATGGTCAGGGCCCCGAAGAAGCCACTGCCCCCGAGGTCGGCCGGCAACGCCGTGTAGAGGTCCTGGGCAAAGGCGAAGTCGAAGTCACCGATGAACCCGCCGTTGCCCGCCCCGCCGAAGGCCAGGCTGAACCCGACGAGCACCCAGAGCACCGGGATGATGCCCATGCAGTACACGTTCATCATCAGCATGTTCAGGATGTTCTTCGAGCGGGTCATGCCGCCGTAGAACAGGGCCAGCCCTGGGGTCATGAACAGCACCAAGGCGCTGCTCGCCAAGACCCAGGCCGTTGCGCCCGTGTCGAACTCCATCGTGGAAGATCCCTCCTCGGTCAGTGGTCGACCGGAGTGTGAGGGACCAACGTTTCGCCGCAGTCGCCGGAACGTTTCCTGAAGATGAACAAGATGACGGCCGGTTGTCGGCCGTGCGTCGCCTTTCTGACGCCGTTCAGGCGAGGCGGAGGGCGACCTCGTTGGCGAGAAGGCGGCCCCGGCGGGTGAGGACGGCCTGGTCGCCCTCGACGGTCACGAGGCCGTCGAGCTCGTCCAGGGGCAGGGCCTCGGCGGGCACCCCGGAGCGCATGCGCAGGGCCAGCTGCAGTCCTTCGATCCGCCGGGCGTCGGCATCCAGCTCCTCGTCGGCGGCCTCGGCGCTCCTCCCCGCCTCGACCGCCGCGAGGTAGCGCTCCGGCGTGCGCAGGTTCCAGAAGCGGCGTCCGTGGCGGTGGCCGTGGGCGGCGCAGCCGAGGGCGAGGTACTCGCCCTGCGACCAGTAGAGCTGGTTGTGGCGGCACTCGTGACCGGGAAGGGCCCAGTTCGACACCTCGTACCAGTGCAGCCCGGCCGCCGAGAGCAGGTCGTCGGCCAGCTCGTACTCGTCGGCCTGCAGGTCGTCGTCGGGGTGGCGGCTGGGGTCGTCGGCCAGGGGCGTGCCCGGCTCGACCGTCAGCCCGTAGGCCGACACGTGCGGCGGTTCCAGCTCGAGGATCCCCTCCAGCGTGTGTCGCCAGTCGACCAGGGTCTCGCCGGCCGCCCCGTAGATCACGTCGAGGTTGAACGTGAGCCCGGCGCCCCGGGCCAGCTCGACGCAGCGCCGCACGTTGTCCGGGTCGTGGGCCCGCCCCAGCGACGCCAGGACGTGCGGCACCATCGACTGCACACCGAACGAGAGCCGGTTGACCCCGCCGGCGGCATAGGCGTCGACCAGCTCGGGCGTGACCGTGTCCGGGTTGCACTCGACGGTGACCTCGGCCCCGTCGGCCAGCGGCAGCTCCGCCAGGACCGCCAGCAGGCCCTCGGCGGGGACCATGGACGGCGTGCCGCCGCCCACGAACACGCTGGTGACCGGAGGGGCGTCGACCGCCTCCCGCCGGGCCTGGGTCCGCAGGGCGGCCAGGTAGCGATCGGTCAGCTCGTGGCGGTCATCCCAAGCCGCGAAGGCGCAGTAGTCGCACCGCCGCGCACAAAACGGCACATGCACATAAACCCCGAACGCCACCCCCCCAGGCTAGGGAAGGCTGTCCGCCAGCCGAGTTGTCGTGGCGTCGCCAACGAGGTGATGCACCGGCGGCGGCAAGCCGAGCGCTCCGCAAAGGCGGCGAGCGCCGGTGCTCGCGGCAGCGACGTATCGGTTGTCGCCGAGCGAGTGCCGGCGATCGCCGCCCCCCGGGCGACGAGAGGCCCTCAGCCGACTCGGATCACCGACTACGGATTGGGCGTACGCCGCAGACCGAGGTCCCCGAGGCGACTCGGCGCGCTGTCGACGTCCGTGCCGAGGATGGCGGCGATGGCCTGGAGGTCGTCCCGCCGGATGGTCAGGACACGACCGTTGAAGTCCTGGCGCTGGACCTGGATCATCGACAGGTACCGGTTGAGCATGTCGGACTCGGGACCGGAGAGCGTCTCCAGCTTGGTGAGGTCGATGGTGATCGAACCGAGCACGGCCTTGGCCTGGACGCTGTCGGTGAGGTCGATGACCTCCTCGCCGCCCCGGCCGAAGTCGGGCATGGCGTTGCCGGGCAGCAGCTGGTCCACCGGGACGCTGTAGAACCGGGCGAGGCGCTGGAGGCGGGGCACGGAGATGGCCCGCTCCCCCCGCTCGTACGCGCCCAAGACCGAGGCCTTGAACTCGTGGTTGGAGGCCGCCTCGACCTCTTGGAGCGACATGCGCTTCTGGCGTCGGATGGCGCGCAGGCGCTCACCCACCTTGCGCCCGTACTCCCCCGCAGGATCGATGTCAGCGACCATGAGCCCCTTCGCCCTCTGTCCTCGGCATGGCGTGCCGATGACCACGCACCGTGTGAGTTCTTCCCACGACGAACACTGTACGTGCCAATTCGCCCCCGGATCAACCACGGTGAGCGGTCAGGCGGGTCGGACCACCCCGTGACGCAGCGCGACGAGCAGCGCACCGGCGGTGACGGCGGCCGTTTCGGCCCGCAGGACCGCGGGTCCGAGGGTCACGCGGGATCGATCAGAACCACGTTCCACGTCGCTCCAGCCCCCCTCCGGACCGCACAGGATGGCGGTGTCGCCCACCGCCGGTGGCCGCCCGCCGGGATCGGCCAGCGCCGCACCGGGGTGATCCGAGAGCCCGTCGACACCAACGATCTCCGGCAACCAGACCTGCCGGCTCTGCATGGCCGCCTCCCGGGCGATCCGGCGCAGCCGCTCGAGGTGGTGGTCCGCCCGGTCACCCTCCCAGTGCACGACCGACCGCTCGGTGCGGAGCACGACGATCCGGTCGACCGACAGCTCGGTCAGCTTCTGCACCGCCCACTCCGGCCGGTCCCCCTTCGTCGGCGTCAGCCCGACGGTCAGCGTGGGGGTGGGCCGGGGGACGACGACCACGTCGCCGTCGGGCACCACCTCGTCGCCGAAGCGGGCCGTCCGCCAGGCCCCGGCCCCGTCGGCGACGATCAGCGGGTCGCCCGGGTGCAGGCGGAGCGCTCTGCGCAGGTGATGGCGGTCGCCGTCGTCCAGCTCCGGGTGGTCGACGTCGTCCACGAAGACCAAGGGACCCTCGTGGCCGGTCGGCCGCTCCCCCGGTGCCAGGGCGGCCTACTTGAAGGCTTCGCGGATCCGGCCCACCACGCCGTTGCGCGCCGCGTTGACCGGGTCCTCCCGCAGCTCGGCCAGGCGCCGGTAGAGCTCGTCCTCCTCGGCGGTGAGCTCGGTCGGGCGTCCGCACGACGTAGCGGATGCGCAGATCGCCCCGGCCCCGGCCCCGCACGTGGGGCACGCCCTGACCCTTCAGGCGAACGACGTCGCCGCTCTGGGTGCCGGCCGGCACCTTCAGGTCCTCGTCCCCGTCCAGGGTCTCGAAGGCGACCTCGGTGCCCAGAGCCGCCTGCGCCGGACTCAGGCCGACGATGGCCGCCAGGTCGTCGCCGTCGCGGATGAAGCGCTCGTCGGGCCGCACCCGGAGGTGCACGTACAGGTCGCCGGCGGGACCGCCCCGGGGGCCGACGGCGCCCCGGCCGGACAGCCGCAGCGTGGAGCCGGTGTCCACGCCGGCGGGCACGTCGACGGTGTAGGTGCGGTCGTCGACCTTGCGCCCCTCGCCGTCGCAGCCCCCGCAGGGCTCGGGGATGATCTGGCCGATGCCGCCGCAGCGGTTGCACGGTGCGGCGGTGACCATCTGGCCGAGGATCGACTGGCGCACCCGCCGCACCTGGCCCGTGCCCGCGCACTCCGGGCAGCCCTGCGACGATGTGCCGGGCGAGGCGCCGGTGGCCTCACACACCTCGCAGGCCACGGCCGTGCGCACGGTGACGTCCTTCTGGACGCCGAAGACGGCCTCGCGGAAGTCGATCTCGACGGACTGCTCGAGGTCGGCGCCCCGGGGCGGTCCGGTCGGGCCCCCGCCGGGCGGCGCCGCCGCCGAAGGGGCTGCCGCCCCCGCCGAAGAACTGCTCGAAGATGTCGCCGAAGTCGGCGCCGCCGAAGGGATCCCCGGCACCGCCCTGGCCGAATCCGGCCTCCCCGTAGAGGTCGTACTGCTGGCGCTTGTCGGGGTCGGACAGGACCTCGTAGGCGACCGACAGCTCCTTGAACCGCGCCTCGGCCTCGGGATCGCCGTGGTTGGCGTCGGGGTGGTGCTCCCGGGCCTTGCGGCGGTACGCCTTCTTGATCTCCTCCGGGGTGGCGTCCCGGCTGACGCCCAGGAGGCCGTAGAAGTCGGCGGCCACGTCAGCCCTCGGTCAGGCGGTCGCTGAGCCGCTGGCTGACGACGGCCACCGCGGCCAGCGCCTGCGGGTAGTCCATGCGGGTCGGGCCCAGGACGCCGATGGTGCCCGCGGCCACGCCGCCGATCTCGTAGGGCGACACGACCAGCGCGCACTCCGCCAGCGGCGTCATGCCGGTCTCGGTGCCGATGGCCACCGACAGGCCCCGGGACATCACGTCCCGCAGCAGGCTGACCACGACGAACTGCTGCTCGAGGATGCCGAGGATCTCGCGGACGGTCTCGACGGCGTCGAAGGCCGAGGCGACCCGGGAGGCGCCCTCGACGAAGACGTGCTCGGCGTCGTGGATCTGGGTGTCGCCGCCCATCAGGTCCAGGGCGGCCGTGACGAGCCGGTCGACGGCCGTGTCGCCCGACGTGCGCGGCGGCGGCCGAGCGCGGAGGTCGCCTTGCCCGTGGGCGTGGGCGGCCAGGTGGGCCTGGGCCTTGGTCGACGTCGTCCTCGGCCGATGGGCTCGGCCAGCTCGATGGTGTGCTTCTCGACGACGCCGTTGGCCAGCACGACCACGACGAGGACGATCCGCTCGGTCAGCGGCACGAGCTGGACGGAGCGGACCTCGCTGGCGTCGTAGGGCGGGCCGAGGACCACGGCCGCGCAGTCGGTGAGGTTCGCCAGCAGCCCGCTGGTCTGGCCCAGCATCCGCTCGATCTCGCCGTGGGCCCGGTCGAAGAAGTCCCGCACCCGCTCGGCGTCGTCGGTCTGGAGGTCGGCGGGCACCAGGTTGTCGACGTAGAAGCGGTAGCCCTTGTCGGTGGGCACCCGCCCGGCGCTGGTGTGCGGCTGGTGCAGGAAGCCGTCGCGCTCGAGGGCGCCCATCTCGTTGCGGATGGTGGCGGCCGACACCGCCAACCCGCTCGAGGACGCGACGTGGCCCGACCCGACGGGCTGGGCGGTCTCGATGTACTCCTCGACCACCGCCCGCAGGATCGCCGCCTTGCGGTCGTCCAGGCCGCTGCGCTCGATCGACATGGTCACCCGAGGATACCGAGGGACCGTTCAGGGCCCGCGGGTAGGCCCCCACCTCCAGCAGGTAGCCCGCGCCGGTGATGCCGTGGATCCGCACCCCCAGCGGCCGGCAGCTTCACGCGCAGACCGCCGGATGGCGCCGTCCACGGCGCGGCACGGGCGCTCCTCCCCGGGCCAGCCGGCGTCCAGGAGCCGGTCCCGGGAGACGCAGTGCCCGGTGGCCGCCAGCAGCGGGCCGACCAGCCGGACCTCGAGGGCTCGGACAGGGCCACCCAGTGCCCGTCGCGACGGGCCAGGCCGTCCTCGTCGACCACCACCGGCACCGACGGCGCGGCGGCGGGCCGGCGACCAGGTCGAGACGTCGGCGCAGCGTCGCCTCCCGGTGCGCCCGGTCCTCGGGCGGTGCGTCGGCGGTGATCCAGTCCTCGTCGACGGCCCAGTCCAGCGGTGGCGTCGCCTCCGGGCTGACCAGCAGCAGCCGCGGAATGCCCGCTGCAGCCAGCTCGTCGCGACGTTCGGCCTCCTCGGGCCAGCGGAGCGGGCACGACGACCCCCGTGGACGGCGGGCTCGCGCTGATCACGAGGCGAACGTACGACGGCGACGTGTCAGGTTCGTTCAGGCCGGCGTATCGATTCGGTGACCGATCGCCTGTCCCGAATCTGCTCAGCGGGCGACCAGCCCGCTGCGGAACCGCCGACGGGCGAGCTCGGCCCCGCCCGTGATGGCGGCCCGGACGGCCTGGCGGTCGCTGCTCGCTCAGCTTCTCGCCGCCGCGGGTGACCAGCTCGAACGTGTCGACGGCGTCGTCGTCCTGCTCGCCGATCGTGGCGGCGACGACCGCGACGTCGGCGGCGGCGAAGGCCGTGGCCAGCTGGTGGAGCAGCCCCGGGTCGGTCGGGCGCCTCGACCTCGCACACGGTGTGCCACGGCGAGCTGCGGTCGTCGAAGTGGACCCGGGCGTCCGGGCAGGGGCTCGGACCGCAGCGGCCTGTCCAAGGCGTCGGTCAGGCGGTCGCCCAGCAGGCCGTCGGACAGTGGATGGTCGCCGCGGACCTCGAAGACCTCGACGGCAGCCCCGTCCAACCAGGTGGCGACGTGCGCCCGCACCACGTCCAGCCCCTGGTCGGCCAGCACGCCCGAGACCATGGCCAGCAGACCGAGGCGGTCGCGGGCGGCCACCGTCACCGTCCACGTCCCGTTCGGGCGAGGGTCGACCCGGACGCGGGCGTGCTCCGGCTTGGGCGGAGGCTCCACCAGCACTGCCGCGTCCTGCAGCTCGTCGGGGGTCAGGTGCAGGACGAAGGACCTCGGAGCGTCCTCGATGCGCTTCACGAGGCCGGGGGAGGGCGACGGGCCTGCGAGCGCGAGGGCGTCCTGCCGGCGCTCGGCCACCAGGCTGCGGGCACCCGCCCCGGTCAATCCCGTGTCGCCCAGCACGACTTGGATCAGGTCGTGGAGCTGGCGGAGGCGGTCCCGCTCCCAGCGTTCGGCGTCGGTGTTGCGGAGGGCGGCGATCACGTACACGCCGCGGCCACGGTCAGGGGTCTCGAGGTGGGTGACCAGCGGGAGGACGGCCGACTCGGTCAAGCCGGAGGGGCGGTGGGCTGCGGCCCACAACAGCTGGTCCCCGTCTTCGGCCAGGGCCACGACCCTGCGGACACGGGAGGGGTCGCAGTCCGACACGCTCGGCCGTGGCCTTGGCCACTCGGACCCGGTCGGGCGCACCGTCGGTGGCGTCGACGGCCAGGAGGGCCAGGAGCACGGCGTCGAGGTCGTCGACCCTCCGGAGCTCCGTCAGCAACGGGTCGTCGGCGTCCAGCAGACGGAGCTGCTCGACCGAGCGCAGGCGATACGCGGCGGTGGCATCGAGACCCACCTGGTCCTCGCGGGCCTTCAGCGAGTCCTCCAGCTCGGGCAGCACCCGGCCGAGCACACCGCTGGTCAGCAGGAAGCGCCACGAGCGTGCGTTGCCCCGCTCCACCAGGTCCAAGAAGGCCTCGGTGGTGTCCGACGTGAACCGGAGGACCTCGTCGGGCAGGTCGGCCAGCCACGCCAGCAGCTCGTCGTCCGGCCGGTGGCGGCCGGCGATGACCGCCGCCTGGAGAGCGATGAGGAGGCCGGCGTCGACCGGCGGCGTGGTGGTCAACCCGACCTCTTCGTCGACGACCCGCAGCCAGCCGCCCTCGGGCGGCGCTGTACCGGGTGGTGGCCCGCTGGGCACCACCTGGGTCCGGATGCGGTTGTAGCGGATCTTCAGGAGTGGCGGGGTGACGAGCGTCGTGGCCAGGACGACCAGGAGGAGGGCGGCGTAGAGGTCGTCGTTCAGCACGCCGTTGGTCAGCCCGATGGTGGCGAAGATCAGCCCGACCTCGCCACGGGGCAGCATCCCGAGCCCGATGAGCCACTTGTCGGCCCGCGTCCCGAAGGCGCCGGCGGGCGACACCAGCTTCCCCACGGCGGCCACGAGGAGCAGGAGTCCGGCGTCCCGGAGCACCGAAAGCGAGAAGAACGCCTGCACATCGGCGTCGATGCCGATCTGCAGGAAGAACACGGGGATGAACAGGTGGCCGACGGGTCGCAGCTCGCGCTGGATGCGATCAGCGGCGGAGACTCGGCTGAGGGCGATGCCGGCGACGAAGGCCCCCACGATCGGGGCCAGCTGGGCAGCCTCGGCCAGACGGGCGAAGCCGAGCGCGAACACGAAGGCGATCGCCACGAGCGTCCCGGTCGCCCGGGAGTTGCGCTCGACGAAGCGGAACAGCGGGTCGGCCAGCTTCAGCCCGGCGAAGCCGCCGACCACGAGGAAGGCGACGGCGACGAAGATGATCCAGAGCACCGAGAGCACGGAGACCGAGCCCTCGGTGACCAGCCGGACCACGACCGTGAGCACGACGAGGCCCATGACGTCGTCGGCAACGGCGGCGCCGAGGACGAGGCGGGCCTCTGTCGTCGCCAACGCCCGCAGGTCGCCGAACACCCGAGCCGTGATGCCGACGCTGGTGGCGGTCAGGGCCGCGCCCACGAAGAGCTTGGTGTTGAAGTCGTCGGTGATGACGCCCATGGCCAGGAAGCCGAGGACCATCGGCACGATCACGCCCACGGTGGCCACCTGGAGCGAGGCCCGGCCCACCTTGCCGAGCTCGCCGAGGTCCATCTCCATCCCGACCTCGAGCAGGAGGAGGACGACCCCGAGCTCGCCGAGGGTGACCAGCACGTCGTCGCCGTGACCAACCAGGCCGAAGCCCGAGGGGCCGATGATGACGCCGGCGACGATCTCGCCGACGACGGCGGGGATGCCGATTCGCTCGGAGAGCTCAGCCGCCAGCTTGGCGGCGATGAGGACGACGAGGATGTCGGTCAGGAACTGGGCGAAGTCCATGGACGGGTGTGGCGGTCTCCGGGACGGGGCGTGACGTGCGACGAGGGGTGCGGGCCCGGAAGGCCCGCACCCCTCGCTGCGGGGGAACTGCTGAGAGGCGGCGAGCTACACGTTGAGCTCGGTGCCCGCCGGGTCGGCGACCTGCTCCTCCTCGAGGCCGGGGGCGTGGCTGCCCTCGAACTCGGGGTAGGCGAGCATGCCCATCTCCGGCAGGTCGAGGCCCTCGATCTCGTCGGCCTCAGCCGAGCGGATCCCGCCCTTCATGACCGCGTTCTGGATCTTGAAGAAGGTGAGAGCCACGCCGAAGATCACGGTGGCGATGACGATCGCCCCGATCGCCTGCGACGCGAGCTGCGGGAGCCCGTCGGCCACGCCGTAGAGCACCCCCGTGACGCCCGCGTCGGTTGTCGTCGTGCCGTTCCACCCGGCGCCGTACTGGCCGTCGGAGAAGATCCCGACGCACAGGACGCCGAACATGCCACCCACGCCGTGGACGGCGATGGCCCCGACCGGGTCGTCCACGCCACGGCGCTCGATGAAGCCCGCTGCCTCGATGACGATGACGGCGGCGAGGATCCCGATGACCGCGGCGGCCCAGGGCTGCACGAAGGCGCACGGGGCGGTGATCGCCACCAGGCCGGCGAGCATGCCGTTGACCATCATCCCCGGATCCGGCTTGCCGGTCCGCTTCATCATCCAGAACATGGCCGTGGTGGCGCCGAAGGCGGCAGCGAGGGCCGTGTTCAGGGCGACGACGGCGAAGCGGATGTCCGTGACCGCGAAGGTCGAGGCGGCGTTGAAGCCGAACCAACCGAACAGCAGGATGAAGCAGCCGAGCATCGCCATCGGGACGTGGTGGCCGGGAAGCGTGTTCGGCGTCCCGTCCTTGTTGAACTTCCCGATGCGGGGCCCGAGCACGATGGCCCCGGCCAGGGCGGCGACGCCGCCGACGGCGTGCACGACACCCGATCCGGCGAAGTCGACGTAGCCGACGCCGAGGTCGGCGGACTCACCGAGCTTGGCCAGCCAACCGCCGCCCCACGTCCACGCACCGAAGAGCGGGTAGTAGATCGCCCCGCAGAACAGGCCCCAACCCACGAAGGCGTTCCACTTCCACCGCTCGGCCATGGCCCCCGTGGGGATCGTGGCCACGGTGTCCATGAAGGCCACCATGTAGAGGAAGATCCCCATGGCGCCTGCCGTGTAGAAGGACTCGCCGCTGCCGGCCCAGCCCCCCTGCCACAGGAACACCCAGTTCCCGGAGCCGATGAGGTTGGTGCCCGTCGGCGTCTCGAAGCCGATCAGCGGGACGGTGTAGCCGCCGAACATCAGCGGCCATCCGACCAGGAAGAAGGCCACGAAGCCGAGGCCGAAGATGGCGAAGTTCGTGCTCACCACGTGAGCGGCGTGCTTCGCCCGGCAGAAGCCGGTCTCGACCAGGGCGAACCCGGCCTGCATGAAGATGACCAGCACGGCGCCGAGGACCACCCAGAGCAGGTTGACCTGGGTGCCCAGGTCGGTGACGGCCTGTGCGGGGTCGATGTCCTGGGCGTTGGCGGCCACGGCCGTCAGGCCGATCATTGCCAGCACCACCGCGGTGCCGGCGAGGAGCTTTCGCTTCATGGGCGCCACTCCCCGATCCGCTCGCACCGGGTGCGGGAATCCAACATGTCCGGTTCCTCTCGTGTCTGCCTGAGACGCGAACCCTCCGCCCGCGTCGTACTGGGGAGGAACGTACGAAGCGGGGAAAACAGACAAATGTCACGTTCGTGAACGTCCGAGCGCGAGACCCCTACGCGCGTCGGCGCGGTTTCTGAACCGCTTCTGAACGAGTCAGTCGATGCGGAGGGCGGAGACGAAGGCCTCCTGCGGCACCTCGACCCGGCCGATGTTCTTCATGCGCTTCTTGCCCGCCTTCTGCTGCTCGAGCAGCTTCCGCTTGCGGGTGATGTCGCCGCCGTAGCACTTGGCGAGGACGTCCTTGCGCTTCGCCTTGACGGTCTCCCGGGCGATGATGCGCCCACCGATGGCGGCCTGGATGGGCACGTCGAACATCTGGCGCGGGATCAGCTCCTTGAGCTTCGCCGTCATCTTCTTGCCGTACTCGTAGGACCGGTCGCGGTGGACGATCGTGCTGAAGGCGTCGACGGGCACCGCGTTGAGGAGGACGTCGACCTTGACCAGGTCCGATGGCTCGTAGCCCGCCGGCTCGTAGTCGAGGCTGGCGTAGCCCTGGCTGCGGCTCTTGAGCTGGTCGAAGAAGTCCGTCACCACCTCGGCGAGCGGCAGGCGGTACACGATCTCGACCCGCTCGGGCGAGAGGTAGTCGATGCGCTGCTGGCTCCCCCGCCGGGCTTCGCAGAGCTCGATCAGGGTCCCCGTGTAGCCGGTGGGGGTGATGATCGACGCCGTCAGCCACGGCTCCTCGATGCGCTCGATCTCGGCGGCGGGCGGAACGTCCGACGGGTTGTCGACCTCGATGACGTCGCCCGCGCCGGTGTGCACGAGGTACTCCACCGACGGGGCGGTGGCGATCAGGGCGAGGTCGAACTCCCGCTCCAGCCGTTCGCGGACGATCTCCATGTGCAGCAGGCCGAGGAAGCCGCACCGGAAGCCGAACCCGAGCGCCCCCGAGGTCTCGGGCTCGAAGCTGAAGCTGGCGTCGTCGATCACCAGCCTGTCGAGCGCCTCCCGCAGGTCGGCGAACTCGTCGCCAACGACCGGGTAGAGGCCGCAGAAGACCATCGGCTTCGGGTGCGCGTACCCAGGCAGCGGCTCCGTCGCGCCGTGGCGGGTGGTCGTGACGGTCTCACCGGACCGCGCTTCGGCCACGTCCTTGATGCCGGCGATGAGATAGCCCACCTCGCCGGGCCCCAGGCGGGCGACCGGCGTCGGCTCCGGTGTGCGGGCACCGACCTCGTCGGCGTCGTGGGTGACACCGGCGTGCATGAACGAGAGCTCGGCGCCCGTTTCGAGCGTGCCGGCCATGATCCGGACCGAGCTGATCACGCCCCGGTACTGGTCGAAGTGGCTGTCGAAGATGAGCGCTTGCAGCGGGGCGGCGGGGTCGCCCTCCGGTGCGGGGATGCGCTCGACGACCGCGTCGAGCAGGTCGGCCACCCCCTGCCCGGTCTTGGCGGAGATCGGGATGATGTCCTCGGCCGGGATGCCGAGGACGTGTTCGATCTCCTCGGCCCGCAGCTCGGGCTCAGCGGCGGGCAGGTCGATCTTGTTCACGCAGGCGACGATCTCGAGGTCGTGCTCGAGGGCCAGGTAGCAGTTGGCGAGCGTCTGCGCCTCGATGCCCTGCGCGGCATCGACGAGGAGGATGACACCCTCGCAGGCGGCCAGCGAGCGGGAGACCTCGTAGCCGAAGTCGACGTGCCCCGGGGTGTCGATGAGGTGCAGGACGTGGTCGCCGTAGTTCAGGCGGACGCTCTGGAGCTTGATCGTGATGCCCCGCTCGCGCTCGAGGTCCATGGTGTCGAGGTACTGGGCCCGCATGTCCCGCTGCTCGACGGCGCCGCAGATCTCCAGCATGCGGTCGGCCAGCGTCGACTTGCCGTGGTCGATGTGGGCGAGCAGGCAGAGGTTGCGGATGCGGGAGATCTCGGACATGGGACGTGGCGGAGGGTAGGGCCGCGGCCCCCTCTCCCGGTAGCCTCGTCAGCCGTCATGGCCAACATCCGCAGTCAGATCAAGCGCAACCGTCAGAACGAGAAGCGCCGCACCCGCAACAAGGCGGTCCGCTCCGAGCTGCGGACGCGCGTGAAGGCGGCTGAGGCCGGTGGCGAGAACCCCGAGGAGAACCTCCGGATCGCCATGAAGACGATCGACACGGCGGCGGCCAAGGGTGTCATCCACAAGAACGAGGCCTCGCGCCGCAAGTCACGCTTGCAGAAGAAGGCTTCCGCTCAGGGCTGATCAGCCCGTTGGCCGATCCCGGCTGAGGGTCGGCTTGTCGCCGGAGGCGGCGGTCGCCGGCATTTGCTCTGCGACAACCGATACGTCGCGGCCGCAAACACCGACGCCCGCCGCGTTGCCTGGTCGCTCGGTTTGCGCGGCTCGCCGCTTGTGACTGGTCGCTCGGCGTGTGGGCTGGGGACGCCTGATCGGGGGCAACGGCGTCCGGAGGACGGCGGCGGCAGCTTCAGTTCTGCTCCGCAACAGTGATTCTGTGGAGGATGCGGCGGTGGCCGGGGTAGCCGGCGGTGGCTTGGTGGAGGAGGGAGCGGTTGTCCCAGAGGGTGAGCATTCCCTTCGACCAGGTGTGGCGGTAGACGAATTCCTCGCTTCCGGCGTGGCGGTAGAGGAACCAGAGGAGCTCCTGGGCCTCGTCGTCCGGGAGGCCGTCGATCCCGATCGTGTAGCCGATGCTGCAGAACAGGACCGGCCGGCCGGTCTCGGGGTGGGTACGGACCAGTGGGTGGAGCTGGGTGGCCAGGGCGTCGTCCGACGACCGGATCGGCATCGAGCGGGCCACGTCCTTCGTGCCGTACTGGCCGTCCTTGGCGTAGCCCCGCCGAGCCGAGTGGACCCCGTCGAGGCCCTGGAGCCGGACCTTCACGTCGTCGGGAAGGGCGTCGTAGGCCGCGTACTGGTTCGCGTAGAGGGTGTCTCCTCCCACGGGCGGGATCTCGACGCCGTAGAGCAGGGTCCCGGCCGGCGGTGTGGGCAGGAAGCTCCAGTCCGAGTGCCACGCCTCGGCGAAGATCGGCGACTGCTCGTCGGCCTCCCGCCGAAGTTCCACGACGTGGGGATGGCCGTCCATCGCCGGGAGGTACGGGTCCTCGCCGAAGGGGCCGAACCGCTGGGCGACCGTCTCGAGCTGCTCGATCGTCAGGTCCTGGTCGGGGAAGGCGATGACCTGGTGCTGCAGCCACGCCGCCCGCACGGCGGCGACGGTCTCGTCGTCGAGGTCGCGGCGGAGGTCCAGGCCGCGCACGAGCGCACCGCAGGCCTGCCCGGTTGGCTCGACCGTGAACGGCGCGGTCACCGGCTCAGCCGGGCCAGGCGGGCCACGAGTACCTCGAGCACGAGGTCGTCAGGCCAGGCGGTCTTCCCCCGCAGGTCGACGTCGGCTTGGGCGAGCAGGCCGACCGCCCTCGAGCTCCCCTCGTAGCCCAGCCGGTTGGCGCGGGCGAGCGCCTTCTTGGCCGGGAACGTCGAACCCTTCATGCCCAGGCGGGCCGCCGCCTGGGCCTCGTTGCCGACGTCGGCACCTTCCAGGGCCAGGATCCTGCGGAAGTGCGTCGTCACGATGCCCAGCACTTGCAGCGAGTGCATGCTGCCCGCGCCGATCATCCGGTGCAACCGGTCCACGGCCAGGGCGATGTCGCCCGAGTCGATGGCGTCGGTGAGCGCCCACGGCGGCATCTGACCCGCCTCGCCCAGGAAGGGGGCGACGTCGTCCTCGCCCACCTTGGCCCCGGCGCCGTAGGCGGCCTCGACCGTGGCGATGACCGTGCCCAGTCGGTCGACGTCGTCGGCCAGGTGCGCGGCGATGAGGTCCCGGGCCGAGCGGTCGAAGCTGACCGAGCTGGCGGCCAACTGGTCGCTCAGCCAGGACTGACGGGCCTTGCCGGTGCCCACCGACGTGTCGACGACCTCGCCGCCCGCGGCGCTGATGGCCTCGCTCAGCTTCTTGGGCACCGCCGGCATGCGCCCCGAGGCGCCCGCCGGCCGCTCCCAGACCAGGACCAGGTCGGTCGTCGGCAATGGGTCGGCCAGGTAGGCCACCAGCGGCGCCAGCTCGTCGGACGAGAACCGGGCCAGGTGGCGGACGACGACGACCCGCCGATCGGTCAGGAAGGGCGACGTCTGGGCGGCGTCGACCGCCGTGGCCAGCTCGTACTCCTCACCCTCGACTCGCTCCAGCCCGAGGCTGGGGTCGAGATCGCCGAGCAGCGAGGCGGTGAGGTCACGGACGGCGTCACCCCTGATGGTGTCGTCGTCACCCTTGACCAGCCGCGCCGAGCTCATGTGCGGGACAGGATGGCAGCCAGCACGTCGACCACGCGTCGGGTCCCGCGCACGTCCCGCGTGAGGACGACGCGCTTGCCCTGTACGACGGCGAGCGCCTGGGTGGCCAGCACCTCGCCCCGATCGGCATCCCGCGCCGGGGCGGGCACGACGAGTTCCCCGACGGCCTCCAGCTCGGGCCCGTCCAGGGTCACGACCGGGAGGTCGACATCGAGCTCGACGCCCACCGTGGCGAGGGCGTCGGCGCCGTCGGCCAGGTGGCGGCCCGCGTCCTCGGGGTCTTCGACCAGGCCGACGACCACGGCGCGGTGGGTCACGTCCCAGCGGCCGGCGCCGAGTGCCACGAGCACCGGCCGACCGTACCGACCGGGCCGCGCTGCGGTCGATCCGCACCAGCCAGCGGGTGCCACCCTCGTCGCCGAGCCGGGCCTCGGCGGTGATGGGCCCCTGCCGCAGGCGCTCGCCCTCGGCGGCGTCGCTGACGACCTCGGTCCCACCGCGCTCGGCGATCGCGTCGGCTGTCTCGGTCGCTGTTGACGACGACCCGCCGAGCACCACGAGGCCGACACGGCGCACGCCGAGCCGCCGCAGGCCCTGCAGGACCGGTGACGCACGGGCCCGGCCGTCCAGCCGGACCACGACCGCAGCTCCCTCCCGCCACACCTGGCTACCCATGGCGACCGGCCGCCCGACCAGGTCCGGCCGTCGGGCGAGGGCGACGGCAGGCAGGGCGAGCACGATCGCCAGGCCGGCGACGGCGAGCGGGCGCAGGACCCGGCGCCGGGCGAGGAACAACAGACCGCCGACCAGGGCGACGTGCACGAGTCGCAGCTCGCCCAGCGGCACGGCCGCCGCGGTGCGGGCGACTCCGCCGAGCCACGCGAGGGCCAACCGGTCAGGCAGGTGGAGCACGGTCGCCAGCGCGGGGAACACCCCGGCGATCGGGGCGGCGACCAGGCCCCAGACCATGACGAGCCCCGCGGCAGGGCCGGCGAGGAGATTGGCCGGCAGCGCCACCAGCGGCACACCGCCGAAGACCGTGGCCAGGAGCGGGGCGACCGCCAGCTGGGCGGCGAGCGTCACCGCCAGCGGCTCGGCCACAGCACGGGGCAGCGGGAGGCGGTGCTGGATGCGGGCCGCCCAGGCGACGATCCCCGCCGTCGCCGCCACCGACAGGGCGAATCCGATCGACCGGACCAGCACGGGGTCGACGAGCAGCAGGACCGCGACCGCCAGGCCCAGGCTGCGGAACCGCGTGAGCTCTCGCCCGCCGAGCCAGTGCCCGGCTGCGACCGCCGCCATGGCCGTGGCGCGGAGGACCGACGGCTCGAACCGGGTCAGCAGCGCGAAGAAGCCCAGCAGGCCGAGAACCGCGAGGAACCGGGGCACGAGAAGGAGGCGCCCGAGGAGTGGTCCCGCCACGACGAGCACGAACGCCACGTTCTGTCCCGAGACCGCCAGCAGGTGGGTGAGGCCGGCGGCGCGGAAGTCGTCGGTGGTGGCCGGCGACTGGTCCCGGTCGTCACCGAAGAGGATGCCGGTGAGCAGCGCGGTCGATGGTCCGCCCAGCGAGCCGGCACCCCGCACCACGGCCCGTCGCAGGTCGTTGGCCGTGCGACTGGCCAGGTCGCCCTCGTCGTGCGGTCCGACCTCGTCGACCAGGAGCCGGGCCGCGACGTGGCGGACGGCGAGGTCTGGCCGGTCAGTGACCGGCACCAGCCGCCCGCCGACCTCGATCCGCTCCCCCGCCAGTCGTTCGGCGAGCACATCGCCGTCAGGACCGACCGGCACGGACAGTTCGACCCGGCGGCTGCCCAACCGGGCCATGGCCTCGACCGCATCGCCGTCGGTCTCAGGATCGGACACCAGCGTGACCCGGGTGGGGTCGACGGTCGCCGGCTGTGGCGGGTCGAGCCCGGCCCAGGCCCGGTGCCCGAGGGAGGCGGCAAGCAGCGCGCCGCCGACGCACAGCAGGGCGGGATGCCGGAGCACGAGGGCGATCGCGACGCCGACGCCGGCGACACCCAGCGGGACGGGCGCCGCCCACCACGCACCGGCCGCGACGCAGAGCGCCAGCGCGATGGCCACCCGGTCGGTCACCGGGCGCCGCCCCGACCCGTCGGTACGGTGATCCCGTGGCGCGCACGGCAGAACTCGGCCCGCGCACGGGCCCGTCCTCGGGTCGTGTGGCCAGGCCGGGGAGGATCCGGGCGCTGGGGCCCATCGCCGTCCTGGCCGTGCCGATCGGGCTGGTCCTGCTGGCGGCCGTGATCATCCAGGCCTGGCCCTGCGACGGCACGTCGTGCAGCAAGCCCTACGTCGGGGCCTGGGGCCTCGTCCTGTTCGCCCTGCCGACGGCCCTGCCGACGGGGCTGCCTTGGGTCGTCTCCCCGATCAACCTGCTCCTGGCCCTGGCCTCGAGCGTCGCGCTCTGGGTGTTCTTCGGCGTGTGGGCCAGTCGCCGGGCCACCGAGGACGTGGACGCCACGTGGTGGACCTTCTGGCGGGAGGTCGCCTTCTACGCAGGGGGCGTCGTCGCCGGGGTCATCGGCGGCCTCCTCGTCATGGGGATCGTCGTCACGTTCCTCTGAGCGCCCTCTCACAGGTCAGACCGAGACGAGATCGGCCAGCGCGGCCAGCTTGGCCTCGCCGATTCCGGGTACGTCGATCAGGGCGTCGACCGAGGCGAACGGGCCGTTGGCGTCCCGGTACTCGATGATGGCCGCCGACGTGGCCGGTCCGATGCCCGGAAGGGACTCCAGCTCCTCGGGCCCGGCGAGGTTGAGGTCGACCGGCGCGGCCGGCCCAGCGTCCCCCGCCGGCGCGGACGATGGCGCTGCCGGAGGAGCCGGCTCGCCCCGGCGAGGCACGACGATCTGGCTGCCGTCGGCGACCGGGGCAGCCAGGTTCACCCGGTCGAGGTCGGCCGCCCGTGTCGCCCCGCCCGCGGCCGCGATCAGGTCGGCGACCCGGTCCCCCGCCGCCAGCTCGTAGAGACCCGGCCGGCGCACCGCCCCGGCGGCGTGGGCGAGCACCACCTGGCCCGGCGGAGGGGCCGCTACGGCGCCGGGGACCGTGCTCGAGACGGCCGGGGCGAGCGGGACGTCCGCCTCAGCGGGCGGCGGGGCGGGCGACCGCAGCCACCACCACCCCAGAAGAGCGACGAGGCAGACGGCGAAGCCCAGCGCAGCGGTGCGGGGCGACAGCCCCAGGTCGGACAGCACGCCCGCCACCCGGTCGGCGGGTCGGGCGGGCTCGGACCGGGTCAGCCCGAGGGGGTCGGCGGGGTCGGTGGGCTCCGCAGGCACGGCGCTCCTCCACGGCAGGACGACACGCGGGGGAAGCGCTGCGATGAACCTACCGGCGGGGTGTGACAGCCCGGCCCTGGTCGTGGCTGAGGGTCGGTCTTTTCCTGGGTGCGGCGGTCACCGGCACTCGCTCGGCGACAACCGATACGTCGCTGCCGCGAGCACCGGCGCCCGCCGCTTCGTGCTCGTCCTCTGCCTTGCGGCCGGGCTCCCCTCCGACAGGTTCTCTTGCGGGGCGAAGGGGCTGGGGGCTCTGCTCAGAACAGCTTGGTGGAGAGGGCTTTGCGGTAGTCGGCGGTGCGGGGGTCGTCGGGGCCTAGGAGCTCGAGGAGGTCGACGAACTCTTGGCGGGCGGCCTCGTCGTCCTTGACCCGGTCGAGCAGATCGTCGAGCCGACCTTCCAGCTCGTCACCCTCGGGGGCGCCACCGGTGCGGGCGCGTGCCGCGACGCGCCGGGTCTCGGGCGACTCGGGGATGCGCTCGAGGAGCGCGAGGGCCTCGTCGGTCTGGCCGGCGTCGACGCGACGGTCGGCGAGGGCGATGACGACCCGCTCGTCGTCGGGGGCGATGGCCAAGGCCCGCTCCAGTGACGCCTCGTCGCCGGCGGCGACCAGCGAGGCGACCTCGTCGTCCTCGGGGGTCGGCAGGAGACCGTCGACGAAGGCCTGCACGGCCTCCTCGCCCTGGGCCCCGATGAACTGATCCACCACGGCGCCGTCCTTGATGGCGTACACGGCGGGGATCGACTGGACCTGGAAGGCCTGGGACAGCTGGGGGTTCTCGTCGACGTCGACCTTGACCAGGTCGACCTTGCCATCGGTGGCGCCCACGACCTTCTCCAGGATCGGTGTGAGCTGCTTGCACGGGCCGCACCACGCCGCCCAGAGGTCCACCACGACAGGGACCTCGTTCGAGCGGTCGAGGACCTCGGTCTGGAACGTTGCATCAGTGACGTCCGTCATCGCATCCTCCAACGGGGCCGGGGTCGGGGTTGTTCCTGCGGCAGTAGGTTGCACGAGATGGCGGTGAACGACATCCCCGTGACCGAGGGGATCCACGCCGACGACGTGACGGCCTGGTTCGGCACGCACGTCCCGGAGGCCCGCCCCCCGTTCACGTTCGAGCTCATCGCCGGCGGCCGGTCGAACCTCACCTACCTGGTCACCGACGACGTCGGCGGTCGTTGGGTGCTGCGACGCCCGCCCCTGGGTCACGTGCTGGCCACCGCCCACGACATGGGTCGGGAGCACCGGATCATCGCCGCGCTGGCCGACACCGACGTGCCCGTGCCACCCGCCATCGGCCTGAGCGCCGACGACTCGGTCAACGGCGCGCCGTTCTACGTCATGGGCTTCGTCGACGGGCCGATCGTGCGCAACGCGGCGGCGGCCGAGCTGCTGCCGCTGGCCGCCCGGGCCCGCGTGTCCGACGCCCTCGTCGACGTGCTGGCCCGGATCCACGCCGTCGACGTCGACGCCGTCGGCCTGGGCGACCTGGGTCGGAAGGAGGGCTACGTCGAGCGCCAGCTCAAGCGCTGGCAGGGCCAGTGGGAGCAGTCGAAGACCCGAGACCTGCCGGCCATCGACGCCGTCCACGACCGGCTGGCGGCGGCCGTCCCGGAACAGGGGCCGGCGGCGATCGTCCACGGCGACTACCGCCTGGACAACTGCATCGTGAGCGAGGAGGGCGAGGTCCGGGCCGTCCTCGACTGGGAGCTGTGCACGCTCGGCGATCCGCTGGCCGACGTGGGTCAGCTGCTCATGTACTGGACCGAGGTGGGCGACACGCTGACGGCCGCGCCCGACGCCCCGACGATCGTCGACGGCTTCGCCACCAAGGCCGAGGTGCTGGCCCACTACGCCGAGGTGTCCGGCCGGGACGTCGGCGACATCGACTACTACGTGGCCTTCGGCTACTGGAAGCTGGCCTGCATCTGCGAGGGCGTACTCAAGCGCTATCAGGCCGGGGTGATGGGTGGGAACGATGCCAGCGGGTTGGTCGACCTGTTCACCCACCACGTGGCCAACTTGGCCGACGCCGCGGCGGCCACACTGGGCATGGAGGCCGCGTGACCGCCCTCTACGAGTTCCACGAGGACCCCGGCATCAGCGAGCCCGTGCTCGTGCTCGCCCTCGAGGGCTGGATCGACGCCGGCGGCGCCGCCGCCCTGGCCGCGGAGACGATCCTGGCCTCGGTCCCCCACAAGGCCGCGATCGCCACGTTCGACACCGACCTCCTGCTCGACCACCGGGCCCGCCGCCCGATCATGCACATCGTCGACGGGGTGAACTCCGGCCTGACGTGGCCGTCGATCGAGCTGCTGGCCACCTGGGACGCCGAGGAGCGGGACGTCCTCTTCCTCGTCGGCCCCGAGCCCGACCACAACTGGCCATCCTTCGCCAAGGCCGTCGTCGACCTGGCCGAGTCGCTGGAGGTCGTCCAGGTGCTCGGCCTCGGGGCGTACCCCGCCCCGGTCCCCCACACCCGGCCCGTCCAGCTGGCCTCGACCGCCTCCACCGCCGAGCTGGCCCGGCGCATCGGCTTCATCCGAGGAACGCTCGACGTGCCCGCCGGTGTGCAGGCCGCCATCGAAAGGGAGGCCGCCGACCGGGGCATCCCCGCCCTCGGGCGTCTGGGCCCAGGTCCCCCACTACGCCGCGGGCATGGCCTACCCGGCCGCCGCCGCTCGCCTCGTGGAGTCGCTCGACGAGGTCGCCGGCCTCTCCTTCGACGCCGCCGACCTGCACCGGCAGGCGAAGGCCACCGAGGCGCGCCTCGAAGACCTCCTCGCCGACAGCGACGAGCACCGGGAGCTGGTCCACCAGCTCGAGCTCCACGTCGACCAGGCCCCCGAAGCCGAGGACGACGACAGCGAGATCGAGCTCCGCTCCGGCGACGAGCTCGCCGCCGAGTTCGAGCGCTTCCTGAGAGAACAGGGCGACTAGTCGATCCCGAACCAGAGGTTCGGGATCGAGCTTGATCGGGCGGCCTCTCGGCCGCGCTCTTCCTGTGGCCCGACCGAGCAAGTCGGATCGGGCCACGGGCGAGGGGGGCGGCAGGAGCCGCCCCCCTCCCGCTCCCCCCTCATCGAGTCACGTCATCCTGCTGGTGACGGGTAGTCGGGCGGGGATTCTCCGGGTGGGGCCTCCTCGTAGAAGGCCACGGCGCCCTCGGGGTCGAAGGCGCGGGTGTCCTCTTCGGGCCACTCGCCGAGGTAGTAGCGCTCGCCGCCGTCGACGTACTGGTACATGCCCTGGTCGACCCGGCGGATCTCGCTGGGGCCGGTGGCCTCGGCGTCCCACCAGATCGCCGTCCAGTCGTCGAGGCCGTGGTAGTCGGTCTCGGGCCAGCCTTGGACCTCACCCCAGTCCACCGAGGGCTGGCTGATGGCGCTGGGTGTCGCCTCGGCGGCCAGCAGGGTGGCCACCCAGTTCTCCCGCGTCAGGTCGGGCCCGGTGCCCTGCAGGGCGCCGAAGAAGACCTGGGGCAGGGGCAGGATCAAGCCGGACGTGCCCTCGGCAGGTGACTCCTCACCCGTGTACCACTCGTAGATGTAGTAGCTGCCGGCTGACCTCGGGGCTGACCCGTGCCGACAGCGGGCTGATGCCGAAGGCGTGGGACCACTGCTCCTGGTCGAAGCTGCGGGCCGCCGCCGTCGTGTCGACCAGGGCCGACCCGGTGATGATCCACTCGGGGAAGTAGTCCTGGGCGGTCGCCTCGACGGTGAAGGTCCCTGGCGCGATCGGGTCGCCGGAGAAGATGATGCTGGTCACGCCCGCGGACTTGAAGCGGGCGATGGCGGCGGCCGCCTGCTCCTGCAGCCGAGCGGGGTCGAGCTGGTAGGCGACGCTCTCGGCGATCTCGATGCCCTCCTCGGCGAGCATGTCCTGCGTGATCTGGTTCTGGGCGGCGGCGTCCTCGTCGCTCTCCAGGAACAGCGTGCCGAACACCCGCTCCTGGCTCTGCAGGTCCTCGCCGGCGAAGTCGGCGGTGCGGCCCGCCACCTGCTTCGACAGCCACTCCACGAGGTGGGCACGCGCCTGGTCCGGCGACTGGCCGACGGTGATGTTGTACGGCGCGCGATCGGCGGCGAACTGGTCGGGCTCGCCGGTCTGGCAGCTGATGCAGGGGATCTGGCGAGCAGCCAGCTCGTCGGCGAAGGCGTCGGTCAGGATCGGCCCGCCCCACACCATGAACGCGTCCAGCTCCTCGTCCACCCGCACGGCGTCGGCCCGGGCGGCCACGTCGTCGTTGGGCGGGCCGGAGCCCTCCAGCTCGACGATCTCGACCGTGCGGCCGTAGGTCTCGGCGTACTCGTTGAACATGTCGACGTAGCCCTGCATCGCCGCGTAGGCGTCCTCGTTGGTGTCGTCGATGCCGAAACCCCCCAGCAGGAAGTCCGAGATCGGGTTCGGGGGCGACTGGTAGTAGGCGATGCGGATCGTGTTCTGCTGTCACCCCGACGTCGGTGGCCCCGCCGTTGTCGCCCTCGAACGGGGCGTAGCACTCGGAGGCGAAGAAGTTCGGGATCGCCAGGCGACCGGTCTCGGTGTCACACGTCTCGGGCCAGTCGACCTCGACGCCCTGCTCCTCCGCGTCCGCGAACGACAGTGCGTCCTCGCCGCGGCTGGCCGTCTCGCCGGTGTCGTCGTCGCCGCCGCCTCCGTCGTCGCCCCCACCCGACAGCACGAGCGCGCCGGCCACGAAGGCGGCCACCACGACGATGGCCAACAACGGGCCGTAGCGGCGGAGGGAACGCGACGACGTCGCGGTGGTCGGCTTGTCACTGCTGGGCTGCATGGGCTTAGGGCTCTCCCCCTGGGGTCACACCCGACCGCGCGATCGCGTGCCGGTCACTGCCGAGGTACGACGCGACGACGGCGGCGTCGGTCAGCACCTCACTCGGAGGGCCGTCGGCGATGACGGCCCCCTGATCCATGGCGACGATCCGGTCGGCCACACGGGTGACCAACGGGACGTCGTGCTCCACCACCACCAGAGCGGCGCCGAGGCCGTCCCGCAGCCGCTCGAGGAGCGGCCCGAGGGCCTCGGTCTCGCGCTGGGCGATGCCGCTGGACGGCTCGTCCAGCAGCACGACCGTGGGGCGGTGGGCGGCGACACAGGCCAGGTCGACGACCCGGCGGCTGCCCGTCGACAGCTCACGCACGAACCGGGACCGGAACCCACCCAGCCCGAACAGCTCGACCAGCTCGTCGACCCGCTGCTGGACGTGCTCCTCGCTGTCGAAGGCGGCGGGCAGGCGCAGCGCCGGGTTCAGCGGGTCCCGCACCTCGATCCAGCGCTCGAGGGCGACGGCCAGCGTCTCCTCGACGGTGAGGGCCGGGAACAGTCGGGCGTCCTGGAACGAGCGGCCGAGGCCACGCCACGCCCGGTCGGCGACGGCGGCACCGGTGATGTCGTCGTCGCCGAGGTGCACCGTGCCGTGATCGGCGGGGACGAAGCCGCTGATCAGGTCGAACAGGGTCGTCTTGCCCGCCCCGTTGGGACCGATGATCCCGAGGATCTCACCGGGCTGCGCCGAGAACGTGACGTCGTCGACCGCCCTCACGCCTCCGAAGGCCCGGCTGAGGCCCTCGACCCGCAGCGCGGGCGTCGTCGACTCGTCGAGCGCCTCGCGGACCGCCTTCACGTCGACCTCGGTGGCCTTGGGCGGCGCGCCGTTGGCCCCGGCGCCCTCGAGGAAGACCGACCGCAGCAGGTCGGGCCGCTCGAGGAGGTCGGCGGCCGGGCCCTCGAAGCGGATCTCGCCCTTCTCCATGAAGTAGGCCCGGTCGGCCACGTTCAGGGCGAGGTTCACCGACTGCTCGACCAGGATCACGGTGGCGCCCTCGTCCCGGATCTCGCGCACCAGCGGGAGGAGGCGCTCCACGACGACGGGGGCGAGGCCGAGCGAGAGCTCGTCGATCATCAGCAGCTTCGGCTGGGCGATCAGCGCCATGCCCAGGGACAGCATCTGCTGCTGTCCGCCGGACAGGTCCCCGGCCGGTTCGCCCGCCCGATCGCCCAGGATCGGGAAGTGCTCGATCGCTCGGGCGACGGCGGCGGCGGTCTCCTCGGCGTCGTCCTTGCGCCGCAGCCAGCCCGCGAGGCGAAGGTTCTCGTCGACGGTCAGCGACGGGAACACGCCCGCCCCACCCGGTACCTGCACGATGCCGCGGGCGGCGATCTCGTGGGGCGGGGCGTGGGTGATGTCGATCCCGTCGAAGACCACCGCGCCCCTGTCCGCCTCGACGACGCCGCCGATGGCACGCAGCAGGGTCGACTTCCCCGCTCCGTTGGTCCCGAGCAGAGCGACGATCTCGCCCTCCCGGACCTCCATGTCGACGCCGAACAGGACCTGGACGTCGTCGTAGCCGACCTCCAGCTCCCGGGCGATGAGGATGCGGGGATTGCCGTGCTTGCGCTCGTAGAGGTCTTCGGACCTGGCCGCGGCCACCCGCCAGACCTGGCGGATGTCGTCCCCGATCAGGTTGCCCGCCGACGAGATGACCAGGCCGCCGATCAGGAAGACCGGGGTCATGATCAACATGCCGACGCGGATGCCCCAGGCATCGCCGATGGCGCCGACCAGCGGGAGCACCACCAGGCCGGGCAGCACCCAGAGGGAGGCGATCGAGAACCCGAGCGCCCGGGTCCGCGGCGGGATGGCCAGCGACAGCGAAGCGAGGATCCCGGGCAGGACGATGGCCAGGCTCGCCGTGATGAGGATGTTGGCGGCGACCGCCACCGGCAGGCTGGGTGCGAGGGCGAACACGGCGGCGAAGAAGGCGGCGAACGTCGCCGTCCAGGCCAGGAACTTCAGGATCTTGCCGGGGTCGGTCAGCACCCACTTGGTGGCCATCCGGGCACCGATGATCAGGCCGACCAGCTGCAAGGGCTCGACACAGGCGGCCACGACGCCCCGTTCGACCTCGTTCAGGCCGAACTCCTCGTCGTAGAAGATGGCGGCCAGCGTCACGAAACCGACGAGCGAGGCGGCCAGGAACGGCAGCGCATACCAGATGCGGCGGAGGCCGGTGATCTTCCAGCAGGTGCGCCACGCCTCCGAGAACGAGGCCGGTTCCTCTTCGGTGTCGAGCGTCTCGGCCGCCGCCCCCATGGCCTCGCGCTCGTGGCGGCCCCGCACGGGCTCCTTCATGCGCAGCCCGAGGACGACGAGGATCAGGGTCGGGATGGCGAAGAACAGGAACGGCGCCCGCCAGCCCCACCAGTACGCCATCAGGCCCCCCAGCAGCGGTCCCACGAACTGCCCCACCGAGTTGGCGGCCCGGTGGAACGAGAAGGTGCCGGGGCGCTTCGCCGGCGGGTAGTAGTCGGCGATCAGCGAGTTGTGGGTCGGGTCGACGACCGCCTTGCCGATGCCGGAGCCCGCCCGGGCGACACCCAGCCAGACGACGGTGGTGACCAGCCCGGTCATCAGCGAGAAGATGCTCCACACCACGGCGCCGCCGAGGGCCACCGGCACCCGCTTGTGGCGGTCGGCCCACTGGGCGATGGGGACCTGCAGCGCCAGGGCCACGGCGGCGACGATCCCGACGAGGGCGAGGATCCCGGCGAGGTCGAGGCCGAAGGAGTCCTGGATCTCCGGGAGGAGGATCCCGAAGGCGGTCCGGTCCAGCTCGTCGACGGCGTTCAGCCCGAAGAGGATCAGGAGCGGGTAGATGGCGACCCCGCCCGTGAGGTCCTCCATGGCCCGGCGGGGATGACGGATCGCCGTTCCCGCGCCCTTCAGCCAGGTGACGACAGCGTTCACGCGTCCGCCCCGACCGGCGTCCGGTGCTCCTCGTCGAGGATCTCGGGCACTTCCTCCACGGGACCTTCCACGTAGCTGGGCACGACGAGGCCCCGGCGGCGGGCCACCCACCGCAGTGCCGCGTCCCGACCGCGGTAGACGAAGCCGCCGAGGCCGCCGGGCAGGATCATCAGGACCAGCAGCACGCCGATCGAGTTCGACAGCAGGCGCCAGAGCGCCTGGTCGCCGGGCAGGTCACCGGCGAACCGGTAGGGCAGCTCGAGGTAGACGGCGCCGAGCAGCACGCCGAGCGTCGAGCCCAGGCCACCGATGACCACCATCGTGAAGACGAGGAAGCCCAGGAACGGGCTGTAGGTGTCGGGGTCGAAGGCCTGCTGGTGGTGGACGAAGAGGCCGCCGGCCAGGGCCGCGAGGAAGCCGGAGATGGCGAAGGCGGCGACCCGCAGCCGCACCGGCCGCAGGGCGAACGCCTGCGCCCCCGTCTCGTTCTCCCGCAGGGCCACCAGCGCTCGGCCGAAGCGGCTGGACCGCATGCCGCCCACGGCCAGGATGACCAGCAGGAGCACGATCAGGATCAGGTAGTAGACGCGGGTGGGGCTGTCGTAGTCGATGCGTCCGAAGATCGGCTCCCGCTCGACCCGGCTCGTCGGCACCCAGTCGAAGAACTGCGGGTTGAGGAAGTACGAGTAGAGGGCGAGGGCGAGGGCGAAGGTCGTCACCCCGAGCAACAGGCCTTGGAGGCGGAGCGCCGGGAGGCCGACGACGATCGCCGCGGCCGCGCCGGCCAGCCCGCTGAGCAGGAGGGCGAGGCTGAGGTCGAGGCCCCACTCCGCCGTCGCGTAGCCACCGACGGCGGCGCCGAGCCCGACGAAGCCCATCTGGCCCAGCGAGATCTGACCGGCCCAGCCCGTGAGCACGAGCAGGGAGATCCCGATGATCCCGAAGATGAGGATCGTCGACGCCAGGAGCGAGTCGCTCGGCCCCAGGGCGGTCGGCAGCCAGACGAGCAGGCCGAGCAGGAGCACGGCACCGCCCCACCGGACGACGCGGACCTCGGGGAGGCGGGCGATCACCTTCGGGATGGGGCGCACGTCCTCGGCCGCCTGCCAGGTCGACACCGATTCCAACGAGGTGCGGGCCACCCCCTTCCGCCGGAGGAGCAGCGCCACCACGATCACGCCCGCGATGATCGGGTCGGTCAGCGCCGGGCTCGACGCGTTCCAGCCGATGCCGGCCTCGAGCACCCCGAGGGCGACCGCCGCGGCCGCCACCGCGGCCAGGTCGGTCATCCCGCCGAGGACCAGGGCGGCCAGGATGCGCAGCAGGAAGCCGAACGTCGCGGCCGAGCCGCCGATCGGCAGGCCGACGACTCCGGCCCGCAGCCAGGCGCCGGTGAAGGCGAGGACCGCGGCGACGATCCAGACGACGGTCTGGATCCGTTTGACCGGGATGCCGAGCAGCGCCGCCCGGTCGGCTCGTTCCGCCGACGCCCGAACGGCGATGCCGACATCGGTTCGCTGCAGGAAGAACGCCAGCGCCACCATCATCAGCGGGGCGATGATGAGCGCGGCCAGGTCGTCGGCACTGAGCACGATCGGGTCGATCGTCAGGTGGGCGTCCCACGGCACGTTGAGGGGCAGCGCCGAGGCGCGGTCGGTCCAGAAGTGCGGAAGCCAGAGAGCAGCCACGCCGAGGAGGGTCGCCAGCCCGATCGTCGCCACGGTCAGGATCAGCCGGGGCGCGTTGAAGAAGCGGCGCACGACGACCAGCTCGACGAGGGCGCCGACCACGATGGCCGCCGCGAAGCTGAGGCCGAGGGCCAGCCAGTAGCTCAGGCCGGCGAAGCTGATCAAGTACACGCCGAGGGTGGCGGGCACGCTGCCCAGGTCCGTCTGGGCGAAGTTGACGATGCGGTTCGCTCGGTAGACGAGGACCAGCCCGAGCGCGGCGAGGGCACTCAGCAGCCCGACGGTGATCCCTCGCACCATGACGCCGGGCGGGACGGGGAACCGGATCAGCTGCACCGCCAGAACCAGCAACGCCGGTCCGAACCGTCGCAACGGCTCACGCCATGGTGCGGTGTCAACCCCCCCGGACGACATTCGGGGGGCAACCTAGTTCGCTCGACGTACCGCGTACGTCCGCCCCCCACCGCTAGGTTCGCCCCCCATGTCGGGAGCACGAGCATGAAGGTCGACGGCGGGATCGGGGCCATCGCCACGGCGGGCGAGACCGCCCGATCGCTCGAGGAGGCGGGCTACGACGGTGCCTGGAGCGCCGAGACCAGCCACGACCCGTTCCTCCCCCACGTCCCGGCCGCCGACGCCACCGAGCGCCTCGAGTTGGGCACGGGGATCGCGGTGGCCTTCGCCCGCAACCCGATGACGCTGGCCAACACGGCCTGGGACCTCCAGATCCACTCGCAGGGCCGCTTCCTGCTGGGCCTCGGCTCGCAGATCAAGCCCCACATCACCAAGCGGTTCTCGATGCCGTGGTCCTCACCCGCTGCCCGCATGCGGGAGATGGTCCTCGCCATCCGGGCGATCTGGGACTGCTGGGACGGCGACGGGAAGCTGGCGTTCCGCGGCGACTTCTACCGGCACACACTGATGACCCCGTTCTTCAACCCCGGCCCATCGCCGTACGGCCACCCGAAGGTGTTCCTGGCCGCCGTCGGACCGAAGATGACGGAGGTCGCCGGTGAGGTGGCCGACGGGATGCTCTGCCACGGCTTCACCACCGCGTCGTACCTGCAGGAGCAGACGCTCCCCGCCCTCGAGACCGGGTTGGCCAAGGCCGGCCGCACCCGTGCCGACCTGGAGCTGTCGCTGCCCGCCTTCATCGTCACCGGCAACGACGAGGACGAGATGACCCGCTCGGCCATCGGCGTCCGCCGCCAGATCGCCTTCTACGGCTCGACCCCGGCGTACCGGCCGGTGCTCGAGCACCACGGCTGGGGCGACCTGCAGGACGAGCTGAACGTGCTCTCGAAGCAGGGCGAGTGGTCCGCCATGGGCGACCGGATCACCGACGAGATCCTCGACGCCTTCGCCGTCGTCGGCGAGCCCCACGAGGTGGGCGGCAAGCTGCTCGAGCGCTGGGGTGGCCTCGTCGACCGGATGAGCTTCTACGCCCCCTACGAGGCCGACCCCGACACCTGGCTCCCCGTCGTCAACCAGCTGAAGGCCGGCTGAGCTTCCGTACTGGCGCCTGATCTGGGCGCCATAGCGCCCGAATCGGGCGCCAGAACCGATTCAGACGACCAGGTTGACCAGCTTGGGCGGGCGGGCGATGACCTTCTTGGGCTCGCCCCCACCCAGGTGGGCCTGCACGTTGGTCGAGGCCAGCGCGGCGGCGACGGCGTCGTCCTCGCCGATGCCGGCGTCGACGTCGATGCGGTCGCGCACCTTGCCGTTGACCTGCACGACCATCGTCACGGTCTCGACCGCAGCCAGGCCCGCGTCGGCGACCGGCCAGGGCTGGGCGTGGACGTGGGTGCCGTGGCGGCGCTCCCACAGCTCGGCCGTGATGTGCGGTGCCATGGGCGCCATCAGCAGCAGCACGGTGTCGATGGCCGCGTCCAGGGTCTCCCGCCGTCCCCCGTCGTCGCTCTGGACGTAGTGGTACAGGTCGTTGGTGAACTGCATGAAGGCGGCCACCGCGGTGTTGTACGACCAGCGCTCGTAGCCGTCGGTCACCCGCTGGATGAGCCGATGGCGCTCCCGGTCGATCTCGACGTCGGCCGGGGTCGGCTCCCGGTCCCCGACGGTGCCCGGGGCCTCGCCGATGCCCAGGCGCCACAGGCGGCCCAGGAAGCGGTAGGAGCCCTCCATGCCGGCGTCGGACCAGTCCATGTCGTCCTGAGGCGGGCCCACGAACAGGTGGAACAGCCGCAGGGCGTCGGCGCCGTAGCGCTCGAAGTAGGCCTCGGGGGCGACCAGGTTCCCCTTCGACTTGGACATCTTCATGCCCTCGGCCCGGATCATGCCCTGGGTGAACAGCCGCTCGAAGGGCTCGCGCAGGCCCTCGGGGGCGACACCCAGGTCCGCCAGCGCCTTCGTGAAGAAGCGGGCGTACATCAGGTGCAGGATGGCGTGCTCGACCCCGCCGATGTACTGGTCGACGGGCAGCCACTCGGCCACCGGGTCCTTGCCGAACGGCATCTCGTCGTTGTGGGGGTCGGCGAAGCGCAGGAAGTACCAGGACGAGTCGACGAAGGTGTCCATCGTGTCGGTCTCGCGCCGGCCCGGGCCGCCACAGGCGGGGCACTCGACGTTCAGGAAGCCGGCGTGGTGCTTCAGCGGCGACTCACCGGTCGGCAGGAACTCCACGTCGTCGGGGGCGACCACCGGCAGGTCCTGGTCGGGGACGGGGACGATGCCGCAGCCGTCGCAGTAGATCACCGGGATGGGGCAACCCCAGAAGCGCTGGCGGCTCAGTAACCAGTCCCGCAGGCGGTACTGGACCGTGCGCTCGCCGATCCCCTGCTCCTCCAGCCAGTCGATGGCCTTGGCCTTGGCCTCGGTCACGCCCAGGCCGTCCAGCCACTGGCTGTTGATGGCCGGCCCGTCGCCCGTGTACGCCTTGCCGTCGAAGTCCTCGGGTGGCTGGACCGTGCGGACGATCGGCAGGTCGTAGGCCTCGGCGAATTCCCAGTCCCGCTGGTCCTGGCCGGGCACGGCCATGATCGCCCCGGTGCCGTAGGTGGCCAGCACGTAGTCGGCCAGGTAGATCGGGATCTCGTCACCGGTGAAGGGGTTGACGGCGTACGAGCCGGTGAAGACGCCGCGCTTGTCCAGCCCGCCGTCCGAGCTCAGGCGGTCCAGCTCGCTCTCCACCGCCACGTGGGCGACGAAGGCCTCGACGGTCTCCCGCTGGTCGTCGGTGGTCAGCTGGGGGACGACCGGGTGCTCCGGCGCCACGACCGCGTAGGTCATGCCGAAGCTGGTGTCCGGTCGGGTGGTGAAGACGTCCAGCGCCAGGTCCTGGTGGCCGACGACAGGCAGGCGGAACCGGGCCCCTTCGGAGCGGCCGATCCAGTTGCGCTGCATCGTCTTGACCCGCTCCGGCCAGTCCAGCGGGTCGATGTCGTCCAGCAGCTGCTGCGCATAGTCGGTGATCTTGAAGAACCACTGCTCCAGGTTCCGGCGCTCGACCAGGTCGCCGGAGCGCTCGCACGTGCCGTCGGCCAGGACCTGCTCGTTGGCCAGCACGGTCTGGCACCCGGGGCACCAGTTGACGGGCGCCTCGGCCCGGTATGCCAGGCCCGCCTCCAGGAAGCGCAGGAAGATCCACTGGGTCCAGCGGATGTAGGACGGGTCGTGGCTCATCACGGTCCGGCGCCAGTCGTAGGACGCCCCCAGGCGCTTCAGGCTGGAGGTCAGCTCCTCGATGCGGGCCTCGGTGAACGGCCGCGGGTGCTCACCGGTCTTGATGGCGGCGTTCTCGGCGGGCAGGCCGAACGAGTCGAAGCCGATCGGCGACAGCACGGCCTGACCGTTCATCGTCCGGTAGCGGACCAGCAGGTCGCCGAACGTGTAGTTGCGCACGTGGCCCATGTGGGCCGCGCCGCTGGGATACGGGTACATGCACAGGACGTACGACCGGGGGCGGGGGTCGTCGTTGTCGACCTCGTAGGTGCCCTCGTCGAGCCACCGGGCCTGCCAGCGCGGCTCGATCGTCTGGGGGTCGTACGACTCCGGATCGGTGGAGCTCTCCGGCATGGCCATCCGCCGAGCGTACCGACGCGCTGTCACTGGCCCGGCGGACAATCGACCCATGTGCTCCGTGGGTCAGGAGTTGGACCAGATCCAGCAGCGGGTTGGTAGCCTCACGGCCGAACACGGGGCCGTAGCTCAGTCCGGTAGAGCACCTGCATGGCATGCAGGGGGTTCGTGGGTTCAAATCCCATCGGCTCCACTCAGTGGTTGGTCGACCACCAGGGTCGCGCCGGACCACCTGGTCAGCCGGCTTCGGCCGCCTCTTCGGAGCGCCACTCGACCTGGGGCACGTCGGCCCACAGGCGTTCGAGTTGGTAGTAGTCCCGCTCCTCCTCGTGGAAGACGTGCACGACGAAGTCGCCGTAGTCCAGGAGCACCCAGCGCAGCCCGTCGAAGCCTTCGACCCGTAGCGGAGCCAGGTCGTACTCGGCCTTCAGCCGGACCTCGACCTCCTCGGCGATGGTGCGCACCTGACGGGGGTTCGAGCCCGAGCTGATCAGGAACCAGCCGGTGATCGACAGGACATCGCCCACGTCGAGGACGACGACGTCGGTGGCCTGCTTGTCGTCGGCGGCCACGGCCGCCGCCTTCACCGCCGCGAGCAGGACCTCGGGGTCCATGGCCTCAGCCAGTCGGCTCACCCCCCGGTTCACCCGGTTGGATCCCGTTCTCGGGCAGTCCGCCGCTCGACGGGTCCGCCTCCGTCGGAACGGAGCCCGGCACCGAGCCGGCCGGCTCATCGCCGCCCCCGGCGTCGATGAAGTCCTGGCCGATCACGACGACGACGTCGAAGTTGTCTCCCGGGGCGCTGTCCTTGATCAGTACGCCGGTACCCAGGGCGTCGAGCAGGCGCTGGGCCTGCTCCCGCTGCTCGTCCCGGAAGTAGACGACCTGCGTCTGGTCCTCGCCCCACTCCTCGGCGTTGGCGATGACCGCGATCTCCGATCCGGCCACGACGAGGGTGTGCGCGATGTCGGCGATCTGGTCCGTCTGCCCCTCCACGCCCATCACCAGACGCGTGCGGAGGCGGCCGACGCCCTTCGGGAAGGGGATCCAGGTCGGGACCTTGGCGACCACCTCGAGGGTGTTGGGACGGAACACGTCGCTCTCGATGGCGGGCACGTTGGGAATGGCGACCGGGGTGGCAGGGAGGGTCTCGAAGTTCCGGGGCCCGCCGATCAGCCCGCGGACGATGCCTCCGACGCCGGTCTCGCCCTCGCCGGGCACCGCCGACTCGCCCGCCTCGTCCAGGGCCGCCAACCACGCGGTCCAGAACGCCTCGTGGCGGGCGATCCGCACCGGGTCGGCCTCCTCGGGCGAGTCGGCCTGCAGGTACAGCCCCACCTGCTCGGCACTGAGCTGGATCTCGCCTGCGGGGAAGGAGACCGGGTTGCCGGCGTCGTTGGTCGTCTCGACCGACGTGGGGTTCTGCACGGTCAGCGGCGCGACCGGCTGGACCAGCTCGGCCCACTGGGCCCGGGGCACCTCGACGACCTCGTCGACGGCGGCGCCGAGCATGGTCTCCAGGCGCTGCTCGAGCGCGTCGATCCCCAACTCGGCGTAGAGGGCGTTCATGGCCAGCTCCGGCGGATCGCGGAGCGGCACCTCCAGCAGCGTGCCGACGGGGAAGAAGATGACGTTGCCGCCGCCCTCCTCCGACGACGGGACCGTGATCAGGGTGACGCCCTGCAGCGTCCCGTCGGGACCGATGTCGGCCACCACGGTCGTCGGCGTGCCGTTGACCAGGGCCTGGTAGCCCGGCTCGTCCGGGTTGCCGGTGGCGGTCTCGATGACGTCGCCGGTGTCCTCGTTGCGCAAGATCTGGAAGCCCTTCCAGGACAGCAACGGGACGGCCAGCACCAGGACCATCAGCAGCGGGGTGAACAGGTAGAAGCGCCACGTGGCCCGCTTGAGGAAGCCGGGCACGCGCAGGGACGGGAGCTCTCGGCGGCGCCGGACCTCCGGCAGCTCCAAGCCGATCGAGGTGTCGGGCTCCGCATCCGGCTCGTCGCCCGTCGGGCGCTGGTCGGAGGACACCACGGTCATTCGGTTCAACGATAGAGGCCGCGCGCCTCGATCTCCCGTCGCACCGTCGGTGGCACCAGGACGTCGATCGAGCGGCCCTCGGCCACCCGCTGACGCAGGTCGGTGCTCGACACGTCGAGGCGGGTCATGGGCACGGTGCGCCACGACCAGCCCGGCGGCGCCGGGCCCGTCTCGCCCTCGCGCGCGGCGACGACGATGTGGGCCAGCTCGGCCACCTCGTCGCCCCGCTCCCAGGTGGGGAGGCCGGCGGCGGCGTCGGCGCCGAGGATGACCCACAGCTCGTCGTCGGGACCCTCGTCGGCCAGCTCGGCCAGCGTGTCGGCGGTGTACGAGGGGCCGCCCCGCCGGATCTCGAGGTCCGATGCCTCGACCCCCTCCAGGTCGGCCACTGCGGCCTCCATCAGGGCCAGCCGGTCGGCCGACGGACTGATCGGGCGGTCATCCACCTTCTGCCACGGGACGTGCGCGACCACCATCAGGACCACGTCCAGGGCCAGCGCGTCACGCACCTGCGCGGCCATCACCAGGTGCCCGATGTGGGGTGGATCGAAGGTCCCGCCGAGGATTCCGATGCGCCGGACCATGAAATCTCACTCAGGGTGCTTGAGGTGAACGCTCCGCGCGCCGACATCAGGGGCCCGACCACAATGAATGGACTTTTCCCCTGTTCGTGCGCGATCCTAGACGGCGAACCGGCTCCCCCCTCGCCCCGTCGGCTCACCCGGTACGTCGTTTCGTCGCTGACGCCACGCACGACGCATCGATCCCGCCCAGCGTCGAATGTGACGAACGTCATGGTAGCGCTCGGAACGGGTAGCGAGTCGGGGTCGTTGTTCTGTTGCCCCCCGCCGTCGAGAACGTTGGCCCATCTGCCGTCGGAATGACCGTCGTCAGAATTGGGTTGAGAAGAGATGACATGAGTGATTCCGTAGGCCAGTACCTCAACGAGATCGGCACCGTGCCGCTCCTGAACGCGCAAGAAGAGCGAGAGCTCGCGCAGATCATCGAGGCCGGGTTCGAAGCCCGTGCCCGCCTCGAGGCCGGCGAGAAGGGCCGCGAGATCCGCAAGGCCATCCGCGCCGCCGACGCCGCCAAGGACCGGTTCATCCGAGCCAACCTCCGGCTGGTCGTCAGCGTCGCCCGCCGCTACCCCCTCCCCCCGAGCATGGAGCTCCTGGACCTCATCCAGGAGGGCAACCTCGGGCTCGAGCACGCCGTCGACAAGTTCGACTGGCGCAAGGGGTTCAAGTTCTCCACCTACGCCACCTTCTGGATCCGCCAGGCCATCGGCCGGGCCCTCGACCAGAAGGCCAGCCTGGTCCGCCTCCCCGGCGACCGCTCGGCCAGCCTGCGGGCGGCCCTGCGCCAGGCCTCGGGCGACGGTGACGAGCTGGACGAGGAGCACGCTCGCCTCCACCGGCTGACCACCCCGACGTCGCTCGACCGCACCATCGGTGACGACGACAGCAACGAGCTGGTGGACCTCATCCCGGACTGGCACGCCGGTCCGGAGCAGGAGGTCATGGACCGGGCCGAGACCCAGATGGTCACCGACCTCCTGGACATCCTCGACGCCCGGGCCCGCTACGCCGTCGAGCAGCGCTTCGGCCTGCACGACGGGCGCAAGCGCAGCTACCGAGAGGTCGGCGAGGAGCTCGGTGTGACCGCCGAAGCCGCCCGCCGCCTGGTCAAGCGAGCCGTGAACACGGTCCGCGACCACGCCTCGGCCTCCATCGACGCCGCCTGATCCCACCGGGCGGGGGAAACCCCTTGGGAAACCCCGCCCGGACCGGCAACCTTCTGCCGTGACACCCGTGCTGCCGCCCCCCGAGTGGTCCCCCTCCTCCTGGCGGGAGCTCGACGCGGCCCAGCAGCCCACGTGGCCGGACGAGGCGCGGCTCGACGCCGCCCTGAAGTCGCTGGCCGCCATGCCGCCGCTGGTCTTCGCCGGCGAGGCCCGCACGCTGACCGAGGACCTCGGCCAGGTCGCCGACGGCAAGGCCTTCCTGGTCCAGGCCGGTGACTGCGCCGAGTCCTTCGAGGCGTTCTCGGCCGACGCCATCCGGGACAAGCTGAAGGTCATCCTCCAGATGGCGGTCGTGCTGACCTACTCCACCGGTGTCCCGGTGGTGAAGGTGGGCCGGATCGCCGGCCAGTTCGCCAAACCCCGGTCGGCCGACACCGAGACCGTCGACGGCGTCGAGCTGCCGTCGTTCCGGGGCGACATGGTGAACAGCATCGGCTTCACCGAGGCGGCCCGGGCCCCCGAGCCCGAGCGCCTGGTGGCCGCCTACCACCAGAGCGCTTCGACGCTGAACCTGCTGCGGGCCTTCACCAAGGGGGGCTTCGCCGACCTGTCGAGCGTCCACCGCTGGAACCTCGAGTTCCTCGGGCGCAGCCCGGCGGGCCAGCGCTACGAGCGCCTGGCCGGCGAGATCGACCGGGCTCTGCGCTTCATGGCTGCCTGCGGCATCGACACCTCGGCCGAGCCCGAGCTCCACCAGGTGGACTTCTCCACCAGCCACGAGGCCCTCGTCCTCGGCTACGAGGAGGCGCTCACCCGGCAGGACTCGCTGACCGGCGACTGGTACGACTGCTCGGCCCACATGCTCTGGATCGGTGAGCGCACGCGCCAGCTCGACGGTGCCCACGTCCACTTCCTCTCGGGCGTGAAGAACCCACTCGGCTGCAAGCTCGGCCCCGGCGCCACGGCGGACGACGCCGTCAGCCTGTGCGAGGCGCTCAACCCCGAGGGGGTGCCCGGCCGCCTGACGCTGATCACCCGCATGGGCGCCGACCGGGTCCGCGAGGCCCTGCCCCCGATCCTGCGGGCCGTCCAGGAGTCGGGCCACCCCGTCGTGTGGGCCTGTGACCCCATGCACGGCAACACGTACACCAGTGGGGGCCGCAAGACCCGCCACTTCGACGACGTCTGCCGCGAGATCGAAGGCTTCTTCGCCGCCCACCGCGAGGTCGGCACGTGGCCGGGCGGCATCCACGTCGAGCTCACCGGTGAGGACGTCACCGAGTGCCTCGGCGGCGGCGCCGACATCGCCGAGCTCGACTCCCGCTACGAGACCGTGTGCGACCCACGGCTGAACGCCGGCCAGTCCCTCGACCTCGCGTTCCGAGTCTCGGAGTTCCTCGACGGCTGATCCGATCGGCGGCGTGACGCATTGCACGCGGCCTAAATGTTGACCAAAGAGATCGGATTTGTCAGGATGAGGGAATCCTGAGTGGGTAACTCAGGTTTCAGCTCTGCAGAAGCACCACCACCGCTGCCCGAAGGTCTGCCATGCCCAGCATCACGATCGACCCGGCCATCGCCGCCGACGTCGAGAAGTTCGAGGTCCAACTCGAGCGCTACCTGGCGGGTGACCTCGCGGAGGACGCCTTCCGCGTGTTCCGCCTGAACAACGGCATCTACGGCCAACGGCAGGGCGGGCACAACCAGATGGTCCGGGTGAAGCTGCCCTACGGGTCCATCACCCCCGACCAGCTCGACATGTTCGGTCAGGTGGCCGACGAGTACTCCCGGGGCTGGGGCCACATCACCACCCGTCAGAACATCCAGCTCCACTTCGTCGAGCTGGAGCGGATACCCGCCATCCTGCGGGACCTCGCCGCCGTCGGCCTGACCACGCGGGAGGCGTGCGGCGACACCGTCCGCAACGTCCAGGGCTGCCACCTCGCCGGCGCCTGCCCCTACGAGGCACTCGACATCTCCCCCTGGGCCGAGGCCGCCTTCCAGCACTTCCTGCACCACCCGCTGGCCCAGCGCCTTCCCCGCAAGTTCAAGATCAACTTCTCCGGCTGCGACACCGACTGCGGCCAGGCCATGTTCAACGACGTCGGCGTGGTCGCCACCACCCGCACCGGCGACGACGGCAGCACCGAGGCCGGCTTCCGGGTCTTCGTCGCCGGCGGCCTCGGGGCCAACCCGCACCCCGCTCTCGCCCTCGAGGAGTTCACCGCCCGCGAGGACCTCATGGCCACCCTCGAGGCGGTCCTCCGGGTCTTCTCCAACCACGGCAACCGGGACAACAAGCTGCGGGCCCGGATGAAGTGGCTGGTCGACACCATGGGCTGGGAGGAGCTGCAGGCCAAGATCCTGAAAGAGCGCCACATGCTGGTCGCTTCCTCGTCGTGGCCCGGTGGCGTGCCCCAGGTCGTCGAGAAGCTCGGCGACGAGCCCGCCGGTCTGGCCGACGGCGTGACCCCGACCGCCATCGGGCAGGGCACCCCCGTCACCATCCGCAAGTCCGACCCGTACGACCGCTGGGACGAGGCCAACGTCGTGCGGGGCACGGCCAAGGGCACCGTCTCGGCCTACGCCTGGGCCCGGCTCGGGGACATCACCTCTGCCCAGTTCCGGGCGCTGGCGTCGATCCAGCGCGAGCTGGGAGCCGAGGTGCGGGTCACCAACCGCCAGAACCTGGTCTTCCGCGGTCTCGACGAGGCGCAGTTGGCCAAGCTCTACGAGCGCCTCGGCGCCATCGGCATGGCCGAACCCGGCGCCGAGCTCAGCCGCGACGTCGTCGCCTGCCCCGGTGCCGACACCTGCAACCTCGCTGTGACCCAGTCCCGGGGCCTGGCCGACGCCATCGGCGACGCCCTCGAGGAGGCCGGCCTGGCCGAGGTCGGCGGCGTCCGCACGAACATCTCCGGCTGCACGAACTCCTGCGGCCAACACCACGCCAGTGACATCGGCTTCTTCGGCGCCGAGCGCCGGGCCCACGGCAAGGCGGCGCCCGGTTACCAGATGTTGCTCGGCGGCTACGTCGGCCAGACCCAGATCGAGTTCGGCCGCAAGGCCCTGCGCCTCCCCGCCCGCAACGCCCCCGAGGCCGCGGTTCGGGTCGTGCGGCGCTACTCGGAGGAGCGCGACGCCGGCGAGGCGTTCCACCGCTGGCTGGAGCGGGTCGGCGGGCCATCCGCCGTGGCCGAGGGCCTCAAGGACCTCGACGAGTTCCCCCTCCCCGACGAGGCCCCCGACTACTACGTGGACTACGACGAGACCGGCCCGTACGAGGCCGTCATCGGTGACTCGGAGTGCGCGACCTGATGGCGGACACCACGTCCGTCGGTGACATCCCGTACTTCAGCGACGAGGAGCTCACCGACCTCAACCGTGAGTTCGAGGACCTGCCCGCGTCCAAGATCATCCAGTGGGCGGTCGACGCCTTCGCTCCGCACCTCTGCCTGACCGCGTCCATGACCGACGCCGTGCTCATCGACCTCGCCGTGAAGGTCGACCCGGGCATCGAGGTCGTCTTCATCGACACCGGCTACCACTTCCCCGAGACCCTCGAGACCGTCGAGAAGGTCCGGCGTCACTACGGGCTGAACCTGCGGATGATGACCGTGCCGCCCCACGACGACGAGCTGTGGAAGATCGACCCGGAGAACTGCTGCTCGGCCATCAAGGTCGGCCAGCTGGACCGGGCCCTCGCCGGCAAGGCGGCCTGGATGAGCGGCCTGCGCCGTGACGAGTCCCCCACCCGCACGAACGCCCCCATCGTCGTCCGTGACCTGCGCGGCCTGGTCAAGGTGAACCCCTTGGCCGCGTGGACCGACGAGGACGTCGCCGGCTACATCGCCGACCACGACGTCCCCTACAACCCGCTGCGGGACCAGGGCTACCTGAGCATCGGCTGCTGGCCCTGCACCAAGCCCGTCGCCGACGGCGAGGACCCCCGCAGCGGCCGCTGGGTCGGCATCTCCAAGAAGGAATGCGGCCTGCATCTGTAGTCGGTGCGGAACCAGAGGTTCCGCACCGAGCCTGATCGAGCGCCTGACGGCGCCCTGCCCTTGCGGATCGGACCGGCCAAGCCGGATCCGATCCGACTGAGGGGGCACGCGAAGCGTTCCCCCTCAGACTCCCTCTCCTAGGGCGCCAGTCGGGCGCGGTAAGGTTCTGGTCGTGGCCAGCACGACCGGTTCTGATTCGACCGGTGTGCCGACGCGGATCCTCGTGTTCGGGATGGCTCGGCCGGACAAGACCATCCGGGCCGACGATGTGTACGCCGTCGCCGAGGCCAGCGGACAGTCGGCCGAGCAGGTGCGCTCGTGCCTGCGGCGGCTGGTGGCGGAGGGGATGTTCACCCGCGACGGCGAAGGCCGGGATGCCGTGTTCCAGCTCACGGACCGGGGGGCGCACTTCTGGACCGGCCACCTGGACCGGCACCGGCTCTCGTACGCCCAGGACCAGGCGGGTCGGGGTTGGGATCGCCGTTGGCACCTGGTCGGCTTCGCCGTGCCCGAGGCGCAGCGGGACGCTCGGGACGCGCTGCGGGACTGGCTGCGCCAGCTCGGCGGGGCGCCGGTGCAGGGCGGCCTCTTCGTCTCCGCCCACCACTGGGAGGAGGAGGTGCTCGCCGAGGTCGAGCGACTCGGCGTCGAGGAGCACGTGACCACCGCGTCGACCGACGAGCTGGTCGTCGGCGGCGTCAGCGACCCCCGTGAGCTGGCCGCCCGCCTCTGGGACCTGGAGGGTGTGGCCAAGCGCTACCGGGAGTTCCTCACGGCCTACGCCGACGTGCCCGAGGCCCTCGAGGGCATGCGCGCCCGCCACGAGCGCTTGACCGACTTCGAGTTCCTGGCCGGTGCTCTGGCGACGTTCGTCGACTTCCAGGAGGTCATGCGCCACGATCCCCTGCTCCCGCCGGAGCTCCTCCCCCGCCCCTGGCCCGGCCGCGAGGCCCGCCAGCTCCTGGTGAAGGTCCGCCGCCTGGGAGTCCTGGCCCGCGAGCACCACGACCGCCCCGTGCTCTTCCACCAGTTCGACGAGGTCCTCGACGACCTCAGCTGAGAGCGGGCGGGTCAGGTTCGCCCGACGCCGGGGATGAAGCGTCCGACGCGCCGGCGGTAGGCGGCGTAGGCACCGCCGTGGACCGTGGCCAGGTAGGGCTCCTCCACCCCACGGACCTGGAGCTCCACGGCCACGACGAGGGCGGCGAGGCCGACCAGGCTGATCACGTTCGGGACCATCAGCGTGAGCCCGACGGCGGTGAGCAACATCGCCGAGAAGATCGGGTTGCGCACGAGGTCGAAGACGCTCCCCGTCACGAGCTCGGTCCTCTCGGTCTCGTCGACGCCGATCCGCCACGAGTCGCCCATGGCCAACTGGGCCACGAGGGTGGCGACCACCCCGCCCACGGCCAGGGCGAGGCCGACGGCCTCCAGCCAAGCGAGGTCGACCAGCGGGTCGAGGCCGGCGAGCGCCGCCACCGGCCCGGCCACACCGACGGCCAAGGCCACGACGAAGAGCACGCCGGCGCACCACTCGAGGGACCCGGGGCGGCCACCGAGGCCCTTGAACCCGGTCTCACCCGTACGTCGAAGCTGGACGGCCGACCGGACGACGAAGGCCAGGACGAACCAGACGGCGTAGAGGGCCAGCGCGATGCCGGGCATCAGCCTCGTCCGTCCAGGTCGGCGTGATCGTCTTCCACGCGCAGCTCGAGGCGCACGAGGTCGGCGAGGGCGTGGGCGAGGTGCGGCGAGCTGAGCGAGTAGCGGACCTGGCGACCCTCCCGCTCGGTCCGCACGAGGCCGCAGCCCCGGAGGCAGGCGAGGTGGTTCGAGATGTTGGACCGCCCGGTGCCGATGTCCTCGGCGAGCTCGGCCGGGTACGCGTCGCCGTCGAGAAGGCGGAGCAGGATGCGGCGTCGGGTCGGGTCGGCGAGCGCCGTGCCCACCCGTTCGAGCGAGTCCGATGCGTCGGTCGTCACCATGCGAGCACCATACAGCTGTCCCTGAATTCAGGCTGACCTGAACCATGGTGACTGTTGGCACAGCGGCTGCCGTCGGCCACCCTGTGCCGATGATCATCGTGGCCGGTCACCTGTTCGTCGATCCTGCCGAGCGGGACGCCTACCTGGACGGGTGCCGGGCGGTCGTCGTCGCAGCCCGAGAGGCCGAGGGGTGCCGGGACTTCCACCTGTCTGCCGACCCCATCGAGCCGGGGCGCATCAACGTGTTCGAGCGATGGGAGTCGGTGCCCGCCGTCGAGGCGTTTCGGGGGTCGGGCACGCCAGAGGAGCAGGGCGCCCAGATCCTCGACGCCCGCGTCGTGCAGTACGAGGTGGCGAGCGAGACGCCGCTGTAAGGCGTCGGCTCAGATCGGCAGGTCCTTCTCGAACTCCTTCAGCACCCGCTTCGGTGCCTTCTGGCGCCAGGACTCACAGATGATCTCCGTGAGCTCCCGCTCGTCGACGGCTTCGAGGTCCACCAGGATCGTCGGGTACCCGTCGTAGTGCGGCGTGGTGTGGAACTTGTCCGGCTCGGCCTCGAGCAGGGCCAGCTTCTCCCCCTCGTCCTCGACGAAGGCGACCATCCAGCCCTCGGCCTCCGAGCGGATGCGCAGGAAGCCCTTGTCCTTCACCCGGAAGCCCGGTGTGTTGAACCAGGACTTCTCGATCACCTCCGGCAGTGCCAAGGCGATCCGGCGGACGTCGTCCTCGGTGGCCATCGCCCGAACGTACCGCGGCGCCGACTCCTACGATCCGACGGTGCTCGACTACGGGACGGCGGGGCCGCTGACCGACGTGTCGGCCCACGCCGAGGGCTTGGCGGACCTACCGGATGACGCCGTCGAGGTCTGCCGCGTGGCCCAGGGGCTGGTGATCGAGCCTCACGATGCGCTGCCGCTCGGCGTCCCCGAGGAGCGTCAGGCCGAGAAGGACCTGCGTGAGGCGGATGCCATGCTCGACGCGGTCGTGGCCCAGGGTGCGACCACCTTGAGCGAGCCGGCCGAGCCCAGCCAGCGGGTCCTCGGCACCTGCCGGCACTTCGCCACCATGGCCTGCGCCCTGCTCCGCTTCCGCGGGATCCCGGCTCGGGCCCGCTGTGGCTTCGCCGGCTACTTCGTGCCCGACTCGTGGGTCGATCACTGGATCGTCGAGCACCGGGACGGCGACGGCCGATGGGTGCGGACCGATCCCGAGGTCATGCAGCCGGACCTGGCGCCCGGCCAGTTCCTGACGGGTGGGGAAGCGTGGGCGTTGGCCCGAACGGGCGACGTCGACCCGCAGCGCTTCGGCGTGTTCGGGGTGCCCGACAACTGGGGCCTGCCCGAGATCCAGGGCAATGCCGTCCGAGACATCGCCGCGCTCGTCAAGGTCGAGATGCTGCCCTGGGACGCCTGGGGCCGGATGGACGACGCGTACGAACGCCGGACCGGCCCGGACTACGACGAGCTGCTCGACCGCCTGGCCGAGGTGTGTGCCACCGGATCCGACGCCGAGGTCCTCGAGCTGAGCGACCACGCCGACCTGGCGGTGCCGGCCGAGCTCATCGGCTGAGTCAGGCGAGCTTCTCGACGAACGCCTCGAGCTGGCGGAGGTTGCGGCACTCGTAGGCGCCGTCGGTGTGCACGGCGTACTCCCCCACGATCGAGTCGCCGGTGTCCCAGTAGGACCGGGGCTCGGGGTTCAGCCAGTACACGTGGCGGGCCTTGTGCTGCATCTCCTTCACCACCCACGACTGGGAGGCGTGGTAGTTGTTCCGGGCGTCGCCCAGGATCAGCACGGTCGTCTTGGGGCCGACGTCCTTGCCGTAGGTGTTCCAGAACACCTCGAAGGCGTGGCCGTAGTCCGAGTGGCCGTCGACCCAGACCACGTCGGCCTCGGTGTTGACCCGGTGGATGGCGTCACCGATGTCCTCGACGCCCTCGAAGAAGCGGGTGACCTCGTCCAGCCCGTCGATGAAGACGAACGAGCGCACCTTCGAGAACTGGTGGCTGATGGCGTAGACGAGGTGGAGGGTGAAGCGGGCGAAGGCGGCCACCGACCCCGAGATGTCCGCCACGACGAAGATCTCCGGCTTCGAGGGCTTCGGGTAGCGGAACTTCGGCTCGGCGGGCACGCCGCCGTAGCTGAGGGAGTGCCGCACGGTGTTGCGGAAGTCCAGCGGCCCCTTGCGGCCGTGGCGGCGCTTGCGGGTGAGTCGCACCGCCAGCTTGCGGGTCAGCGGGTAGATGGCCTTGCGGAGGTCGGCCATCTCCTCCCGGCTGGCGTGCATGAAGTCGACGTCCTCGGGCAGCGGCTTGCGCAGGGTCTTGGCCATGGCCTCGACACCCCGGTCGGCGACCAGGCGACGGCGGATCTCGGCCTCGATCTCCTTCTTCAGCTGCTCGATGCGGCTCTGGTACTCGTCCTCCTCGAGCCGCGCCTCCAGCGGGCTGAGCGGCTCGGGCGAGTCCTGCCGGGCCTGCTCCATGAGCCGGTCGAGCATCCCGTCCAGGTCGAGGTTCCGCAGCGTGCGGTACAGGTAGTACGTGCCGCCCACGGGCCGTCCGGGCTCCATGCCCGCGAAGCGGCTGACCGACTGGCGGGCCAGCGCCCGCATGAGCGCCTCGTTGCCCTCCATGAGGGCCCGGTAGAGCATCTCGGCCAGCTCTTCGTTGGACATGCCCTCGCCGGGGCCGCCCTGGCCACCCTGGCTGCCGGGCATCTCGCCCATCTCGGACAGCTCGTCGTCGCTGAGGAGCTCGTCGTCCTCGTCGGCGATCCGGTAGTGGCTGCCCCGGTACGAGAAGTAGACCTCGAACACCGTCTCGAAGGCCCGCCAGTGGGCGTTGTTCTTCACCAGCGTGGCGGCGAGGGCGTACTTGAACGCCTCCCGGTCCTCCAGCGGGATGTGACGGACAGCCTGCATGGCGTCCAGGTTCTCGGTCAGGCTGACCGGGAGGCCCGCCTCCCGCAGCTCGACGATGAAGCCGTTGAGCAGCTCGACCAGTGCGTCGCCGGTCGTCGGCTGTGATGGCCCGACTGTCGACGCGACGTCGGTCATGACGATCGGCTGGGGGCCTGCCCGCCCCGGACCCAGGCCTGGCCGTCGCCGCCGAACTCCTTGATGGCCTTGGCGATGTCGGCCTGGTACTTGAGCAGGATCGTGATCGTCTCGGTGGCCTGCTGCTCGTCCACGTGCTCGACGCCGAGGTGTACCAGCGTCCGGGCCCAGTCGAGCGTCTCGGACACCGACGGGGCCTTCTTCAGCTCGAGCTGGCGGATCGAGCGCACGATGCGGCTGATCTGGTCGGCGAGGCTCTCGCTGACCCCCGGGACCTTGGTCAGCACGATCTCCTTCTCGCGCTCCATGTCCGGGTAGTCGATGTGGAGGTAGAGGCACCGTCGCTTGAGCGCCTCCGACAGCTCCCGGGTGTTGTTCGACGTGAGGAACACCAGCGGGATCTGCGTGGCGGACACGGTGCCCAGCTCGGGGATGGAGACCTGGTAGTCGGACAGGATCTCCAGCAGGAGGGCCTCGGTCTCGACCTCGACCCGGTCGACCTCGTCGATGAGCAGCACGACCGGGTCCTCAGCGCGGATGGCCTCGAGGAGCGGCCGGGTGAGCAGGAAGTCCTCGGAGAAGATGTCGTCTTCGATCTCGGTCCAGGTGCCTTCGGAGTTGCGCTCGGCCTGGATGCGCAGGAGCTGCTTCTTGTAGTTCCACTCGTAGAGCGCCTTGGCCTCGTCCAGGCCCTCGTAGCACTGCAGGCGGATGAGGCGGGCGCCGGTCATCTCGGCCACCGACTTGGCCAGCTGGGTCTTGCCCGTCCCGGCCGGACCCTCGACGAGCACGGGCTTCTGCAGCCGGTCGGCGAGGTAAACGACCCCGGCGATGCCCTCGTCGGCCAGGTAGTCGACCTTCCCCAGGCCGGCGCGGACTTCGTCCACGGCGTCGAAGCGATACTCGGTCACGGGACGCTCACCTCGTCCGCGGCGATCTTGCGCTCGTCAGTCACCGAGCGAGCCTACCCACCGCACTTGACCGGCCAGTCAAGAGTTCAGCTCTGCTTGACTGGATGCTCGCTGTGCACGGTTGGACCATCCACCTCACCGTCTTTCTGGCCGTCAGCGCCCTCCTCACCTTCGTGTGGCTGCTGACGACCGGCTCGGTCGACACGCTGCAGACGGTCGTCGGCAGCCCCGCCGACGCCTTGGACGAGGGGTTCTGGCCGATCTGGTTCGTCGCCTTCGACGGCTGCGCCCTGCTGATCCACACGGGAGTGGCCTTCTCGAACGGGGCCTTCGGCTTCCAGGCCCGCCGCCGGCGCCGCCGTCGCCGCCGGGAGCTGCAGCGGACCTGGGACAAGACGGCGAAGTGGGCGGCGTCGATGGCGTCGGCGAAGCTCGAGGCCAAGCGCAGCCAGTCCGGGGCGGCGGTGCCGGCGGGCACCCGCCAGTGGGTGGCCGTGATGTTCACCGACATCGCCGACAGCACGCCCCTGACCGCCGAGCTCGGCGACGACACCTGGCGGGAGGTCCTGAGCCGCCACCGGGCGACGGTCCGAGCCCACGTCGACGACTGCGAGGGCCGCGAGGTGTCGACGCAGGGGGACAGCTTCTTCGTCCGCTTCGACGCCGTCGAGAACGCACTCCGCTGTGCGGTCGCGATCCAGCGCTCGCTGGCCGCCGAGCGCCGGGGCGACGATCTGGTCCCCGAGACCCGCATGGGGCTCCACGCCGGCGAGGTCGTGGCCGACGACGGGGGCGACCTGCTGGGCCACGTGGTGAACGTGGCGTCGCGTGTGACCGGTGTGGCCACGGGCGGCGAGATCCTGGTCACCGAGTCGGTGGCCGACCTCGCCCCGGCGGACGTCAACCTCGTGGACCGGGGCCTGGAGACGCTCAAGGGCGTGCCCCAGCCGCGACACCTCCTCGCCGTGAAGTGGGAGGTCTGAACCGAACTCAGTCGATCAGGTCGAGGTCAGCCGCCGCCGTACGAGGACGAGCAATGAGCCGATGGCGAGGAGCCAGACCGACACCGGCACGGCCCAGCCGAGATCGGCACCGGTCCGGGCCAGGCTCCCGGTCGGCGGGGTGGGCGTGCTCGGACCACCGCCGTCCGGCGGGTTTTCCGGGTCGCCCGGGCCGGGCTCCGGTGGATCAACAGGATCAACCGGCCCGGCGTCGAGGAACGAGTTCGTCACCGTGACCGTCACCGTCACTGCGTCGACGATCGTCACGGTCGGCGGGTCCGTCGGCGTCCCGCCGTCTGGCGAGTAGAGGACACCAGAAGCGCCGCCGTCGTCGGTCTCGGTCACCGTGCACTCGGTCCCGACCGGCATGTTCAGGATCGGCGCGGTGCCCGCGATCAGCGCACCCGTCTCGTCGAAGGTCAGGTCGCGGTCGAAGCTGTCGTCATCGCAGTCCACGGAGACAGTGAACGTGCTGCCCGGCTCGGCTGGCGCCCCAGCGGCGATCACCTTGCTGACGTCGAGCGCGCCGGCCGGCGTCACCTGGTCGAACGTGTTTGTCACCGTCACCGTCACCGTCACCAGATCCCTGATCGTCACGGTCGGCGGGTCGGCGGGCGAGCCGCCGTCCGGGAAGTAGGCCACGGTGTCAGCACCACCGGTACCCGTCTCGGTGACGGTGCACTGCATGCCGACCGGGAGATCGGTCTGCAGACTCGTCCCGGAGATCAGAGTCCCGGTGGCGTCGAACACCAGGGTCTCGTCGAAGTTGTCGTTCTCGCAGTCGACCTCGATCGTGAACGTCGCCGCCGGATCCGGCGTGCCCGAGCCGGCGACCACCTTCGATACGTCGATCGCACCGGCCGGGGTACGGGGGTCCCCGCTGAAGGTGTTGGTCACCGTGACCGTCACCGTGACCGACTCTGTGATTGTCACCGTCGGCGCATCGGCAGGCGTCCCACCATTCGGCGAATAGCTCACACCGTCAGCGCCACCATCACCCGTCTCGGTCACCGTGCACTGGGTACCGACCGGCACGTTGGACTGGAGACTCGTTCCCGAGATCAGGGCCCCGGTGGCATCGAACACCAGCGTCTCATCGAAGGCATCGTCATCACAGTCGACCTCGACCGTGAAGGTGGCCCCCGGATCCGGGTCCTCGTCTCCAGCCACCAGCTTCGACACGTCGATCGACCCGACCGCCTGGTCGAAGGTGTTCGTCACCTTCACCTTCACGGTGGTGTAGTCCCCGATGGTCACCGTCGGCGGATCGGTAGGCGTCCCACCATTCGGCGAATAGGTCACACCGTCGGCGCCGCCATCACCCGTCTCGGTGACAGTGCATTGCACACCGACCGGAATCCCCGACTGCGGAGTCGTCCCCGAGATCAGCGCCCCGGTCGAATCGAACACCAACGTCTCATCGAAGGCGTCGTCGTCACAGTCGACCTCGACCGTGAAGGTGGCCCCCGGATCCGGGGTGCCCGAACCGGCCACCACCTTGGACACATCGATCGACCCGACCGCCTGGTCGAAGGTGTTGGTCACCGTCACCGTCACCGTCTCGTCTTCCTCGATCGTCACCGTGCCATCGGCGGGGTCGTAGCTGACATCGCCAGCGCCACCGTCACCCGTCTCGGTCACCGTGCACTCGGTGCCCACCGGGATGTCGGTGATCGGAAGGTCGCCGAATACCAGCGCGCCGGTCTCGTCGAACACCAGCGTGGTGTCGAACTCGTCGCCGTCACAGTCGACCTCGACCGTGAACTCGACATCGGCGTCAGGGGTGCCGTCTCCCGCAACCACCTTCTCGACGGCGAGAGACCCGACGGGCGGCGGAGGAGGCGTCGGGGGCACACAGCCGTTGTTGAAGATGGCCTGACCGGCGGCATCCCAGTTCAGGGGTGCCCAGTAGCCGGGGGAGCCATCGGCGTAGAACGGCGGAATGATGTCGCCCCACTGGTCACCGTTGTGCGGAGGCGGGTAGGGGGCGTTGGGATCGAACGCCGGGCCACCGTGATGCTGATGGTCGTTGCCCGGAGGCTCGACACCGTCAACGGAACTGTCATCGACTTCCTGCTTCGCATTCGCGTACGGATGCGTCACCGCGTTGGTGCGATGGCAGATGAGCACCTTGTGCTCTTCCGGCTGGGTCTCAGCAACGGAGCGCTCCACGGCCGAGGCCGCAGCCGGGGCCGGGGCCTCGACAACGGGGGCGGGCGGAGCCGGAACCTCAGTCGTGACCGGGGCAACGGTGGTCGGCGGCACCGCGGTGGTCGGGGGCACCGTTGTGGTCGGCGGCAGCGTGGTCGGGGACGACGACCTCCTCCACCGGCGGCTCGGGTGCCGCTTCGTCGCTGGCCATCGCCGGCCCACCGGCGACCGTCCATACGGACACCACTGCCAAAGCGACGAAACGCGCTGCCAGTCGAACTCGCTGCTTCCTCATGATCGCCCGCTCTTTCAGGTCCGGTGGCCCAGATGCCCCCCACCGGACGATTGCCGTTCCCCGCCCTGAGGAATGTGTTGAAGATACTCGCTCTCCGCGGTCGTGTCACTTTGGCGACTCGAAAATGTCACTCAGAGTGAGCGCTGGCTCAGCCGCGGGTCTGGCCGGTCCCCCGCACCACGTACTTCGCCGTCGTCAGCTCCCGCAGACCCATCGGTCCGCGGGCGTGGAGCTTCTGGGTGGAGATGCCGATCTCGGCGCCGAAGCCGAACTCCTCGCCGTCGACGAAGCGGGTCGACGCGTTGACCAGGACGGCGGCGGCGTCGACCTCCTGGCAGAACCGGTCGGCGGCCACGACCGAGGTCGTGACGATGGCCTCGCTGTGGCCGCTCCCGTAGTGGCTGATGTGGGTGATGGCCTCGTCCAGGCCGTCGACCAAGCCGACCGCCAGCTTCAGGTCGAGGAACTCCGAGCTCCAGTCCTCCTCCCCCGCCTCGGCGGTGCCGGGGAGCAGAGCGCGGGCCCGCTCGTCGGCGACCAGCTCCACGCCGGCCAGCGCCTCGGCGGCCATCGGCAGGAAACGGTCGGCAACCGCAGTGTGGACCAGCAGGGTCTCGGCGGCGTTGCACACCGACGGGCGCTGGGTCTTTGCGTTGACGATGATCTCGCGGGCCATGTCCAGGTCGGCGTCCTCGTGGACGTAGACGTGGCAGTTGCCGTCCCCGTCGATCACGTACGGGACGGTGGCGTTGTCGAGGATCGACTGGATAAGGGACGGCCCACCGCGAGGGATCAGGCAGTCGATCGACTCCCGCTGGCGCATGAACTCGACGGCGGCCTCGCGGCTGGTGTCCTCCACGAGGACGATGCTGTCCTCGGGAAGACCCGCCTTGGCCACACCCTCCCGCAACAGCACGGCGATGGCCTTGTTCGACTCGATGGCACCGGAGGAACCCCGCAGGAACGCTGCGTTGCCGGACTTCACGCACAGGCCGGCGGCGTCGCTGGTCACGTTCGGTCGGTTCTCGTAGATGATGGCCACGACGCCCAGCGGCACGCGGACGCGCTGGATGCGTAGGCCGTTGGGCCGTACCCAGCCGTCGAGGACCTCGCCCACGGGGTCGGCCAGCGCCGCCACTTGGCGCAGTCCGTCGGCCATGGCCCCGACCCGCTCCGGGCTGAGCCGCAAGCGGTCGATCACCGTGGCGCTGACGCCCTGCTCGCCCGCCCGGACCACGTCGAGGGCGTTGGCTTCGAGCACGTCGGCCGACCGGGCGACGAGGAGGTCGGCGGCCGCCAGCAGGCCGGCGTCCTTCTCGGCACTGGACGCCCGGCCCAGCGCCCTCGAGGCGGCCTTGGCGCGGCGGCCCAGCTCGGCGATGGACGGGGTCGTCACGAATCGTGAGGCTACCGGTCGCCCGCGCCCCACCCCTTTGGAGGAAATAGGCGTCGGATCCCGACGCCTATTTCCTCCAACGTCCTCTGGGGCTACCGAGACCGAGGGGGACGGTTCCGTAGACTCACGCCACGATGCGACGGCTCGTCGCGGTGCTGGGCGCCGTCTTCATGGTTGGAGCGGCCCTGCTCGTCCGCGACTTCGTCGCCGGCGACGACGACGGCGGTGGTGGCTCATCGGAGACCGACGATCGCCCTGCCGACCTCACGTTGGTCTGCGCCGAGGAGCTCGAAGCGGTCTGCGAGGCGCTGGAGGACGACGACGCCATCGCCGGCTTCGCCACGGAGGAGGCCGGCGTCACCGTCGACCGTGTCGCCACCGAGGACCTGGAGGCAGATGCCTGGCTGACCCTCGACCCGTTCCCCGGGATGGCGGACGTCGCCCGCGAGCAGGCCGGCGAGGGCACGCAGTACGACGAGCCGAGGGGCACCGGGGTTTCGACCGACATGGCCATCGTCGCCCATCCGAGCCGAGCCGACGCGCTCGCCGAAGCGTGCGGCGGTGAGGTCGACTGGGAGTGCCTGGGCGAGGTCGCGGATGATCCATGGAGCGAGCACGGCGGTGACGCGGCGTGGGGCCAGATCAACATCGGCATGGAGAACCTCGACTCCGCCAGTGGCCTCCTGACCTCGGCGCAGGCGGTCGGCGACTACGTGGAGAACGACCAGTTCGCGACCAACGACCTCGACACCAACGACGTCGACCGCTGGATGAACCAGTTCAGCCGCGGTGACGGGGCACTCGACGACATGGTGTTGCAGGGGGCGGGGGCGTACAGCGCGGTCGGAGCGCTCGGTTCGGAGGCGGAGGCAGCCGGGGCCAGTGCCCGGGGCCAGGGTCTCGTCATCTCCTACCCTGCCCCCATGTACCGGGCGGAGGTGGTGCTGGTCGCCCCCGGGGCCTCGGCGGAGGACCTGATCGACCCGGATGCTCTTGCTTCGGCGCTCGCCGACGCGGGTTGGGAAGGCGGCGGGGACTCCACACTCCCGTCGGCGGGGGCGATGTACGCCCTGCGGGAGGAGCTCCGATGAAGCGGTTGGCCATGCTCGTCGCGGTGCTGGCGCTCGTCGCCGCCTGCAGCTCGTCGGACGACAGCGGTGGGGACAGCGAGGCGTCCGGGGACACCACCGTCGATGATGTCCTCGGGGACCCCGGCGACTGCACCGTCGTCGACATGGCGGTCTCGCCCGAGAAGCTCGAGCTCCTGACCGACCTGGCCTTGACCTTCAACCGGTCCGGCGCCGAGGTGGACGGCGAGTGCGTCTTCGTGCGGCCCCAGACCAAGTCGTCAGGTCTCGGCGCCCAGCTCCTGGCCGAGGGTTGGGACGAGGAGACCGACGGCCCGCAGCCGGTCGTCTGGTCCCCGGCGTCGAGCGCCTGGGGCGCCATCCTCGACCAGCGCCTGACCGAGCAGGGGGATGCCCCGATGGCCGGCGAGGGCACGCCGTTCATGCTCACCCCGCTGGTCATCGCCATGCCCGAGCCGATGGCCGAGGCCCTCGGCTGGCCGGACGAGCCGATCGGCTGGACCGACATCTTCGAGCTGTCGACCGACCCGCAGGGGTGGGCCGCCTACGACCACCCCGAGTGGGGCCCGTTCCGCCTCGGCAAGACCAACCCCAACTTCTCGACCAGCGGGCTGTCGGCGCTGATCGCCCAGAGCTACGCCGCCACGGGCAAGACCGAGGGCCTGACGACGGAGGACCTGGACCAACAGGACGTCATCGACTTCGCCACCGGCGTCGAGTCGTCCGTCGTCCACTACGGCGACACGACGCTGACCTTCCTCAACAACCTCTACCGGGCCGACCAGCGCGGCAACTCGCTGAGCTACGCCTCGGCAGTGGCCGTCGAGGAGAAGTCGGTCATCGACTACAACTCCGGCAACCCGGACGGCGTCACCGAGCCCGGCGAGGAGCCCCGTCCGCCACGGGTGCCGCTGGTTGCCATCTATCCCGAGGAGGGCACGCTCTACTCGGACAACCCGTTCTTCATCCTCGACGCCGAGTGGGTGTCCGACACCGAGGCCGAAGGCGCCGAGCTCTTCCAGGACTTCGTCCAGGAGGCGGAGAACCAGGAGCAGGTCCTGGACTACGGCTTCCGCCCGGGCAACCCCGAAGTGGCCATCGGGGACCCGATCACGAGTGACAACGGCGTCGACCCCGAGCAGCCGCAGACCCTGCTGGAGGTGCCCGAGCCGCCGGTCATGATCGAGCTGCTCGCCCGCTGGGACGAGCAACGCAAGCCCGCCCGGGTCGAGATGGTGATCGACGTGTCCGGGTCCATGGGCGATCCGGCGGGTGACGATCCCGTGCCGACGAAGCTGGACCTCGCCATCCGGGCGGCCAACAACGCGCTCGACCTCTTCGCGGACCGGGACGTCGTCGGCCTGCGCATCTTCTCGACCAACCTCGGCGCCAACGGCGAGGAGGTCATCCAGCTCGTCGAGCCGGGGATGATGACCAGCGCACAGCGAAACGAGATGCGCGCCGCCATCCAGCAGCTGCAACCGACGAACGGCACACCGCTCTACTCCGCGGTGCAGTCCGCGTACGAGGACGCCGTCGACACCTACGACCCCGCCAGCATCAACGCCGTCGTCCTGCTGAGCGACGGCGTCAACGACGACGACGACCGGGACGACGACGAGCAGCAGCTCGACACGCTGCTCGCGACGCTCAGCGAGGGCAGCGAGGGGAGCCGCTCCGAGCCCGTGCGGGTCTTCCCCATCGCCTACGGGGGAGACGCCGACCTCGACGTGCTCCAGGAGATCGCGGAGGCGTCGAACGCCGCCCTGTACAACGCCTCGGATCCGGCCTCCATCAACCGCGTCCTCGCCGCCGTCATCTCCAACTTCTGACACGCCGTGCTGCCCGTGCTCGCCCGTGACGCCGTGGTGGCCGGAATGGCTCCCCGGTCGATCCTGGTGGCGGGCCTCGGGGCCGCCATCGGGATCCTGGTCGGGGGCGAGGTGTTCGGGGCGATCGTGCTCGCCGTTGTGGCGTGGGTCATCGCCACCGCCATCCCCGTGTGGCGCAGCTACGCCCGCCAGCGCGGCCCCGGCATGGTCGACCCGTTCTCGCTGCGCGAGCCGTGGCGCAGTGCCGTGCAGCAGGCGCTGCAGGCTCAGACCCGCTTCCGCAACGCAACCGCCTCGGTCGCCCCCGGCCCCCTCCGGGACCGGCTGGTGACGATCGGCGAGCAGCTGCAACGGGGCGTGGCCGAGGCCGGCCGGGTCGCCCAGCGGGGCCAGCGGTTGGAGGATGTGCGCCGCCAGATCGACAGCCAGGGGGTGCTGACGGACCTGCAGCGAGTCGAGGCGACCGTCGACAACAGCCCCACGGGTGACGCCAGCCTGGCCCGGACCGCCGAGGCGCTCCGGGCTCAGCTGGCCACGGCCCAACGGCTGGACGGCGTCCTCGACGACACCCGGAACCGGCTGATCCTGCTGGACGCCCGGCTCGACGAGGCGGTGGCCCGCACACTCGAGCTCTCCATCGACGCCGACGACCCCGAGGACCTGGGCGGCCTCAACACGACGGTCGAGTCGGTGCTCGAGGAGATGGAGGCCCTGCGCCTCGCGCTCGACGAGGCCGACGGCGGGAGCGGGCCGACCGAGTTGTCGTGACGGACCTTCCCGGGGACGCGCCGACCACCGCAGCCGCCTTCGACGCCGGCGAGCCGCTGGACGCCGTCGACACCGGCAGGTCGTCGGTCCTGGTCGGCGCCGGGATCCTGCTCTCCCGCATCGCCGGGCTGATCCGCGAGTCCGCCACCGCCGCCTACCTCGGCGCGGGCGTCGCCGGCGACGCCTTCCGAGCGGCGCTGCGCATCCCGAACCTCCTGCAGAACCTCCTGGGCGAGGGCGTGCTGTCGGCCTCCTTCATCCCCGTCTACTCCCGACTCCTGTCCGAGGACCGGGAGGAGGACGCCGGTCGTCTCGCCGGGGCCATCGCCGGGCTGCTGTCGCTGCTCACCGGCGTGCTCGTCGTCGTCGGCGTCGTGTTCGCCGAGCCGGTGACCCGGGTGCTCGCCTTCGGCTTCGAGGGCGAGAAGTTCGACCTGACCGTCCAGCTCGTCCGCATCATGACGGCGGGCATCGGCTTCCTGGTCCTGTCGGCCTGGTGCCTCGGCGTCCTCAACAGCCACCGGAAGTTCTTCCTGTCCTACGTGGCCCCGGTCGTCTGGAACGTGGCCCAGATCGCCGTCCTCGTCTTCGTGGGCCTCCGGGGCTGGGCCGCCGTCGACGTCGCCGAGGCGCTGGCGTGGGGGGTCTTCGTCGGCGGGCTGCTCCAGTTCCTCATCCAGCTGCCCACCGTCCGCCGCGTGGACCCCGGCATCCGCCTGTCGCTGCGAAGAGACGTCGACGGGGTCCGCGAGTCGATCCGGCGCTTCGGGCCGGCCGTCCTGGGCCGGGGCGCCATCCAGCTGGTCGCCTACATCGACCTGGTGCTGGCCTCGCTCCTGGCGACCGGTGCCGTCGCCGCCCTCGGGTACTCGCAGGTGCTCTACATCCTTCCGGTGAGCCTCTTCGCCATGAGCGTGGCGGCCGCCGAGCTGCCCGAGCTGTCCCGGTCCAGCACCGACCCCGAGGCGCTCCTCCAGCGCCTCGACCGTGGGCTGGGACGGATCACGTTCTTCATGACGTTCACCATGGCGGCCTACCTGGTGGCGGGGCAGGCGATCATCGCGGCCATCTACGAGCGGGGCCGGTTCGAGGCCGACGACACGATGCTGGTCTGGCTCATCCTCGCCGCCTACGCCACCGCGCTGCTGTCCGTCGGCTCGTCCCGCCTGATGCAGAACGTCCTCTACGCCGTGAACGACGTGAAGGCGACGGCGTGGATCGCCGTGATCCGGGTCCTCATCTCGTCGGTCCTCGGGTTCGTCCTGATGTTCCAGTTCGAGCGCCTCGTCGTGACCGACGGGTCCGTCACCGGGTTCGACAACCTGCCCGCCCCTCTGGAACCCCTCTCGCAGGCAGCCCGCGACAGCGGCACCCTGCGGCTGGGCGCCGCCGGGCTCGCCGTGGCGGCCAGCATCGGCGCCTGGGTGGAGGTCGCGCTCCTGCAACGCAAGGCCCGCCAGCACCTGGGCCGTCCCGTCCACGTCGCCCACCAGCAGAGCCGCTTCCTGCTCGCCGGGGTCGTCGCGGCCGTGCTGATGGCCGTGCTGATGGCGCTCACCGCCGACGTGCCCAGCGTGATCCGCCTGGTCGTGGTCGTCGGGCTCGGCGGGCTGGCGTACCTCGGGGTGGCCAAGCTGCAGCGGGCCCCGGAGGTCGACGACGTTCTCCAGCCCGTCCTGCGTCGGCTGACCCGTCGCGGGCGGACCCCCTAGGCTGCCGCGCCATGATGCAGCTCTTCCGCCGGTGGTGGAAATACCTGACGGCCAAGCTCAGCGGGAACTTCGAGGCCCGGGCCGATCCCAAGGTCCAGCTCGAACAGGCCATCCGCGAAGCCCAGGACCAGCACCGCCGGCTCAAGGAGCAGGCGGCCAACGTCATCGCCAACCAGAAGCAGACCGAGTTGCGGCTGAACCGGCGCATGGAGGAGCTGGAGAAGGCCAACAACCAGGCCCGTCAGGCGCTGACCATGGCCGACGAAGCGGCGAAGTCGGGCGACGAGAAGAAGGCCGACGAGTTCACGACGACGGCCGAGACCATCGCCACCCGCCTCATCGAGATCGAGCGGGAGGTCGAGGACCTCAAGGCGCTGCACCTCGACAACGCCCGGGCCGTCGAGCAGGCGAAGGCGGCGGTCGAGCAGAACTCGATCGCCGTGCAGGAGAAGCTGACCGAGCGCAACAAGCTCCTCGGCCAGCTGGACCAGGCCAAGATGCAGGAGCAGATGAACACGGCCATGGCCCAGCTCTCCGAGACGGTGGGCCAGGACGTGCCCACCTTCAACGAGGTGCGGGAGAAGATCGAGGCCCGCTACGCCAAGGCCACCGGCATGGCCGAGCTCTCCGAGGGCTCCGTCGAGAGCCGCATGCTCGAGGTCGAGCGCGCCACCCGCAGCACCGAGGCCCACGCCCGCCTGGAGGCCATGCGCGAGCAGATGGGCCTCGCCGCCGGCGAACCGGAGCCGGAGCCCGCCGCCGTCGAGGAGCCTCCCGCCGAGGCCTAGCAGGCAGTTCCAACATCGAGTCGTCGGGCTCCGGGGGCGCCACGGGGGACTTCCTCGAATGCTCGCAGCGGAGCTGAAAATCGCTTCTCGAAAGTCCCCCGCACCGCCCCCTACGGCAGGACCACGAGGTCGTCCTTGTGGATGACCTCGTGGGGGACGCCGTCGGGGAGGTCGCCCGTCTGTTTGCCGGCGGCGGCGCTCAGGACGCCGGAGCTCGACCCGGACCAGGCCTTTGGCGAAGACCTCGCCGTCGCTGGTCGGCGACTTCGACGGCTTCGCTCGGCGTCGAAGTGTCCGTCGACGCGGACGATGCCGGCGGGCAGCAGCGAGCGGTTGTGCTCGACCAGCGCACGGCGGGCGCCGGCGTCGACGACGACGGTGCCTGACGAGCCCACGGCGAAGGCGATCCAGAGCTTGCGGCTGGCCAGGCGCTTCTCGCGGGGCAGGACCAGGGTGCCGACGGCCTCACCGGCCACGGCACCGGCCATGACCCCCGGCCGCTTGGCGTCGGCGATCACCGCCCGAACCCCGGACCAGGCCGAGATCTTGGCCGCGGTGACCTTCGAGGCCATGCCGCCGCTCCCCCGCGTCGTCCCGCTCCCGCCGGCCAGCTCCTCGATCTCCTGGTCGACCTCGACGATCTCCTCGATCAGCGAGCCCGACTGGTCCAGTCGGGGGTCGGCCGTCAGCAGGCCTGGTGTGTCCGTCAGCAGGATCAGCAGGTCGGCACCCAGCAGGTGGGCCACGAGGGCCGACAGCCGGTCGTTGTCGCCGAAGCGGATCTCGTCGTCAGCGATGGCGTCGTTCTCGTTGATGACGGGAACCACGCCCAGCTCCAGGAGCCGCTCCAGCGTCCCGCGGGCGTAGAGGTACTGCGACCGGATCATGAAGTCCCGGGGCGCCAGCAGCACCTGACCGGCGATCAGGTCCTGCTCGGCCAGCGCCTCGTCGTAGAGGCCCATCAACCGGCTCTGGCCGACGGCGGATGCCGCCTGCAGGGTGACGGCGTCCCTCGGGCGGCGCTCGGCGCTCAGGCCCAGCGCGGGCAGGCCGGCGGCGATCCCGCCCGAGGTGACGACGACCACCTTGTGGCCGGCACGGTGCAGGTCGGCCACCTGGGCGCACAGGCCGCCGATGGCGTGCGGGGTCGAGGGCGCCTTGGCGGTCGGTGATGGACGAGGTCCCGATCTTGACGACGACGATCACGGGTCAGTCCTCGGGCTCGTAGTCGAAGGCGAGATCGCCGATGCGGACGGTGTCTCCCGCCTTGGCCCCGGCCCGGGCGAGCGCCCGGTCGACGCCCAGGCGGCGGAGGCGACCGTGGGCGACCGCGAGGGCCTGCGGGTCGGAGAGGTCCGACAGGGCGACGGCCCGCCGGGCCTCACGACCCTCGACGGCGTACGCCCCGTCGTCGTCCCGCTGGATGTCGAACGCGTCGGCGCCAGGACGGTGCAGGACGAAGGCGGGGCCGATCGACTCCTCGTCCTCGGGCTCGGTGGCCCGGGCTTCGACGGCCAAGTCGGCGGCCCGACCCACGAGCTCCTCGATGCCCTCGCCGGTGACGGAGGAGATGACCAGGTCCAGGCCCTCGGTGTCGACGTCGCCCGTGACGAGGTCGGCACGCGACCCCACGACCAGCCGGGGACGGACGACCAGGTCCGGGCTGGTACTGCTCCAGCTCCTGCAGGAGGATCCGCTGCTGCTCGGCGACGGACACGCCGTCGGCCGGGGCGAGGTCGCACAGGATCACCAGCACACGGGCCCGCTCGATGTGGCGCAGGAACTGGTGGCCCAGGCCCCGGCCCTCGCTGGCCCCCTCGATCAGGCCCGGGATGTCCGCCACGACGTACTCGGCGTCGTCGGTCCGGACCACGCCGAGGTTCGGCTCGAGCGTCGTGAACGGGTAGTCGGCGATCTTCGGCCGGGCGGCGGAGATGCGGGAGATCAGGGTGCTCTTGCCCACGTTGGGGAACCCGACCAGGGCCACGTCGGCCAGCAGCTTGAGCTCCAGGTCGAACCAGACCTCGTCGCCGGGCTCGCCCTGCTCGGCGAAGGCAGGCGCCCGGCGGCGGTTGCTGAGGAAGCTGGCGTTGCCCCGCCCGCCGCGGCCGCCCTCGACCGCTCGCCAGCGGTCCCCGGAATGGGCCAGGTCGGCCAGGAGCTTGCCGTCGAGGTCCTTGACCTGGGTCCCCTCGGGCACCGGGATCTCGATGCTGTCGCCGGTGGCGCCGTGCTTCTTCTTGCCCTGCCCGTGGACACCGCTCTCCGCCTTGCGGTGGGGGTGGTCCCGAAAGGCCAGCAGCGAGGCCACGTTGACGTCGGCCACCAGCCAGACGTCGCCCCCCGACCCACCGTCGCCGCCGTCGGGCCCGCCGCGGGCGACGTGGGCCTCGCGGCGGAAGGACACCGCCCCGGCACCGCCGTCGCCTGCCTTCACGCAGAGCTGCGCTTCGTCGACGAACCCGGCCACGGCAGGAGGATACGGCCGCCCCCGGCCCGCTCCCGGGAGGGTTCGCAGGTCACACTGGGCGGGTGGAGCCGGGCGAGCGCATGCTCATCCCGTGCGACGGGGGGCCGTCGACCAGTCGGTTGGAGCGCTTCCCACCCCCGGTGGAGGTGCTCGAGCGGGGCGGGCTCTACGTCCTGGTGGACGATGGGCCGGTGGACGCCTGGCGGTACCTCTTCGTCCCGGACCCCGCCACCAGGTAGCCGACGACGGTCGGCCCGACCCACGCGGCGACCACCATCGCCTGGCCGGTCGGGCTCAGCCGGTGGACGCCGGTGAGCGGGGCGATCAGGTAGTGGACGACGAAGCCCTCGTCGTAGGTGGGCCAGCCCGCCGCCGCCCGGAAGTGGTTCTCCCAAACCGTCAGCGGGCAGTCGGCGCCCACCAGGAAGACGGCAGCCGTCGCCCCGATGGCGGTCAGGTGGGCCGCCCGCACCCGGGGCCGACCCCGGGCGAGCCACGCCCCGGCAACGAGGAAGACGATGAGGCTCAGGTGGGCCGACGCCATGAGCCACGCCAGGAGCCCGTTCACGCCGTCACCTCGTGACCGCCTGGAGGAAATAGCCCACCGATCCGGTGGGCTCTTTTCTCCGGCCGTCGTCGGCTCAACGCGACCAGGAGGAGGGCGCCGAGCGCCGACCCTGTGAGCGAGCCGGTCAGGTCGCCCACGGTGTCCCGGTAGGCCGACATCGACTCGACCGGGTGGTCGGCCACGAAGGTGAAGTACTCGGCGATCTCCCACAGGATGGCGGCGACCGCGCCGGCCCCGAACGCAAGGCGGGCGTCGCCCAGCAGGAGCCCGAGGGCGACGACCAGCGGAACCCAGGTGACGACGTGCATGGCGTCGTCCCACCAGGTGATCGAGTCGTACGCCCCGGCGGCGTTGCCCGCCAGGTCGATCAGGAACGGGCAGCACCAGGCAGAGGTCGAGCAGCGCCGGGTACGTCCCACCCCGCGCCCGATGCACGAGCGGCACCGCGACGGCCACCAGTGGGTACAGCGCCAGCCGCCAGCCCATCCCCTTCGCCTGGTACTGCGGCAGGTCCGGCGCCAGGACCGCGTGGAGCAGCAACCCGACCAGCAGCGCCTTCGCCACCACGTCGGCCACGAACAGCGGGTCCCGGGACCTCATGCCCCCACGATGCGCCCCTGCGAGTCCGCGCACCATGGGGGATCGCCCCCAAATCGCCCTGGGTGTCAGACCCCCGTCGGCAGCTCTTCCACGGACCAGCCGAGGCGGTCGACGGCGAGGCGGAGGGCGAAGCGGTCGGTCATGCCGCTGACGTAGCGGACCGCCGCCTGGGCGGCTTCGGTGGAACCAGGGCGGAGGACGTCGCCCCCGCCGATGGCGCGGGGGTTGGTGATGAACCACTCGGTCAACTGACGCAGGAGCGCGTTCACCCGGTCGGCTTGGGCGACGGACTCGGGCCGGAGGTAGATGCGCTCGTAGTTGAAGGCCCGGAACGCGGCGAGGGCGTCGGCCTCGGGCTTGCGCATGCCGACCCGGCCGGTCTGCGGCGATGGTCTCGACCATGGCCCCGATGAAGCGACCCAGTTGCACGCGGCGCTCGGTGCCGACGACCTGGGCGACCTCGGCGGGCAGGTCGGCGGCGGCCACGACGCCGGCGTCCACGGCGTCCTCGAAGTCGTGGCAGACGTAGGCGATGCGGTCGGCCCACGCCACGACCTCGCCCTCGGGGGTGGACGGCGCCGGTCGGTTCCACGAGTGGTTGCGGATGGCGTCGAGCGTCTCGGTGCAGAGGTTGAGCGGCTGCAGGACCACGTCGGCGCCGTAGACGGCGTGGTGGTAGCCACCCTCCAGGTAGGGGGAGAGGGCGTCCTCCGAGGCATGGCCCGCGGGGCCGTGGCCGCAATCGTGGCCGAGGGCGGCGGCCAGGGTGAGGGGCTCGTTCAGGCGGGTGCCCCGGGCGATGGAGACGGCGACCTGGCCCACCTCGATGGCGTGGGTCAGGCGGGTGCGGAGGTGGTCGTCGTCGGGGGCCAGGTACACCTGGCACTTGCCGGCGAGGCGCCGGAACGGACGGCTGTGCTGGATGCGGTCCACGTCCCGCTCGAAGCAGGTCCGGTTGGGATCGGGCTCCTCGGCCACGGCCCGGTTCCCGGCGCCCGAGGCCCGCGTGGCGTCGGGGGCGAGGCGGGCGTCCTCCCGCTCCTCCCGTTCGTCCCGGGCCAACGGGGCGACCTCGCCGACCGCCAGGGGGGCGTGGGCCCAGGCCACGTCGGGCCACGCGCTGGGACTCGTGCTCACGTCGTCCACCCTACGGACGGGGTGTGACATCCAGAAGGACCGGTCAGGACGCGTCGGGCCCCTGCTCGATCCCGCACTCCTCGACGGCGAAGTCGGCGACGCGCTCCGCCGCGGCCTGGATCTCCTGCACGTCCTCGAGGTCGTCCACCTGCTCCAGCACGTCGCCGATGTCGCCTTCGCCGTCGGCGAGGGCGGCGCTCAACCGCTCAGCGGCGTCGGCCAGGATCTCGATCTCCGCCTCCACGTCCGGCGGGGCCTGGTCCTGGAGCTGACGGAGGCGTTCGACCGTCTCCTCCGCCGCCGCGGGATCGGTGGGATCCAAGTCGCCCAGGAAGCCGGTGGTGCCGGCCTCCTCCAGCGAGGCGCAGAAGGCCGCGACGTCTGTGCTGCCCTCGTCGTCGTCACCGCTGCACGCGAGCGCGGCGAAACCGAGCAGCAAGACGAGGAGGGCCCGTCGCACGAACGGGCCGGTGGCGTTCAGTCCTCGGTGAGGAAGCTCAGCCGTCGCTGAGCACGCTGACGTTCTTGCGACCCTTGCGGGCGCTGAACTTCACGGTGCCGTTGGCGGTGGCGAACAGGGTGTCGTCCCCGCCACGGGCGACGTTGTCGCCGGGGTGGATCCTGGTGCCGCGCTGGCGCACGATGATGGCGCCGGCGTTCACGACGGTGCCGTCGTAGACCTTCACGCCGAGGCGCTTGCTGGTGGAGTCACGACCGTTCCGAGTGGAACCGCCGCCCTTGGTCTTCGACATGGTCGGCTACCCCTTGTCCTTGGCAGCACTGGGAACCCCGGTGATCCCGGTGATCTCGATGGTCGAGTAGTGCTGGCGGTGACCCCAGCGCTTCCGCTGGTTGGTCTTGTTCTTGTAGGTGAAGCCGGTGATCTTGGGACCCTTGGACTCGCCCACGATGGTGGCCTTGACCTTGGCCTTGGCCAGGTCCTTGGCGGCGGAGACCACCCGGTCACCGTCGACGACCAGGACGGGCGAGAGCTCCACCTTGTCGTCGGGATCGCCGAGCAGCTCGACGTCGAGGCGCTCGCCCTCCGACACGCGGTACTGCTTACCGCCGGTGCTGATGACTGCGTACATAGGAGCGGACATCCTACGGCCGAACGGCCGCCGTCACTCGCCGACCAGCTCGGTGTCGATGACCCGGCCCCGGCCGGCGCACGACGGGCACGTGGACGACAGCGACTCCAGCAGGCCCTCGCCGATGCGCTTGCGGGTCATCTCGACCAGGCCCAGCTCGGAGATGTCGAACACCTGGGTCCGGGTCTTGTCCCGGGACAGGGCCTCGCGGAAGACCTTGCCGACCTCGGCCCGGTTCGCCTTGACCTCCATGTCGATGAAGTCGATGACGATGATCCCGCCGATGTCCCGCAGCCGGAGCTGACGGGCGATCTCCTCGGCGGCCTCGAGGTTGTTCTTGAAGACCGTCTCCTCGAGCGACGACGAGCCGACGTTCTTGCCGGTGTTCACGTCGATGACGGTGAGCGCCTCGGTGTGCTCGATGATCAGCGACCCGCCCGATGGCAGCCACACCTTGCGGTCCAGCGCCTTGTGGATCTGCTCGTGGACGTGCAGCCGCTCGAACAGCGGCAGGCCCTCGTCCTCGGGGTCGTAGTGCTCGACCCGCTCCCCCAGCCCCGGCGAGACGCTGTCGACGTAGTCGCGGACCTGGTCGGCCAGCGCCTCGTCATCGATGGTCACCGAGCGGTAGTCCGGGTTGAACTCCTCCCGGATGACCCGCAGGGCCATGTCCGGCTCGCGGTAGAGCAGGGCCGGGGCCTTGCTCTTCTTGCCCAGCGCCTCGATCTGGCGCCACTGCTCGACCAGGCGGTTGAGGTCCCGGGTGATCTCCTCCTCGGTGACGTTCTCGGCCGCGGTGCGGACGATCACGCCGTGGCCATCGAGCTTCACCTTGTCGAGGATCCCCCGCAGGCGCTTGCGCTCGTTGTCGGGCAGGCGCTTGGAGATGCCGTAGGTCGAGGTGCCGGGGACGAGCACGACGAAGCGCCCGGGCAGCGAGACCTCCTGGGTCAGCCGTGCGCCCTTGGCCCCGATCGGGTTCTTGGTGACCTGGCAGATGATCGTCTGCCCGTTCTTCAGGATCTGCTCGATCCGGGCCTGGCCCTTCTCCTCGATGTCCTCGGGGTCGTACTGGACGTCACCCCGGTAGAGCACCGCGTTCTTGGGCGTGGAGATGTCGATGAACGCCGCCTCCATGCCGGGCAGGACGTTCTGGACCCGACCGATGTAGATGTTCCCGTGGATCTGGCTGACGTCGTCGGACGGGTGCGACACCTGGTGCTCGACCAGGGACCGGCCCTCCAGCACGGCGATCTGGGTCACGCCGTCGGGCGACGCTGACCGCCATCGAGTAGCGGCCGACGGCCCGGCCCTTGCGCCGGCGCCCGCGGCGTCGCTTCATCGCCTTCTCGTCGAGCTCGACGGCGTCCTCGTCGTCGGTCAGGAGCGCCTCGACCGGGGTCACGGTCTGGCGGCCCCCACCTCCCTGGTTGCGGTTGCCTCCGCCCTGGTTGCGGTTGCCGCCGCCCTGGCCGCCGCCGCCACCACCGCCACCCCGGCCGCGACCTCCGCGGCGCCGGCGCCGGCGACTGCTGGACGAGCTCCCGCCTCCGCCCTGGCCGCCTCCGCCCTGGCCGCCGCCGATGCCGTCCTTGTCGCCCTCCGCGGAGGGCGGGGCGGGGCGGGTGTCGCCGATCTGGGGCTTGCGGACGATCGCCTTTTCGGCCGCCTCCTTGGACGGCCGGTTCTCGGAGATGCGATCAGGTAGCTCGTCGGGGAGCTTGCTCGTGTCGGGTGGTCGAGTCCGCGCTGCGGTCCTCGGGCATGGGGTGTGTCCCTTCTCATGACGCGCGCACCTCGGCGCGCGGCGACGGGACGACCAGTGGCACAGGTTCTCGCCAGGTGTCCTCGTCGATGATCCATTGGTGCTTTCGGCACGCCCGCAGCAGCCGCCACGAGGGATCGACGACGTCGATCACCTCCTCGGGGCGGAACGATGCCGGACGGGTGGCCAGGACCGCGGTGAGGGTCAGCGCCCGGTCGGCGCCCACCTCCCCCACGGTCAGTTCGTTGATGGCAGGCCGCAGGTCGACGACCTGGGGCTTGCCCTTGCGCTCCCGCTCGATGGGGAGCTCGTCTGCGGGCCAGGGTCGCCGTGATGGCAGCCGTGGCCTCCTTGAGGGTCGGACCGTCGATCTCGGCGGTCCAGGTGCAGGCGCCGACGCACTCCTGCAGGGAGGGGGTGCCCGGGGGGATCACGTCGGCCGCGGCGACGGACAGGCCGTCGGGCAGCACGTCGGAGAGCCGGGCGCAGAGCAGGGCAAGTCCGTCGGGCTCGTCGGTCAGGCGGATGTCGACGTACTCGCCGTCGGACTCGTGGCCGGTGGGCAGGGCCAGGCCGAAGGCCAGACGGGGCCGGGGCGAGAAGCCCTCGCTGTAGACCACGCCGACACCGGCCCGGCGCAGGGCGCGCTCCCAGAGGCGGGCGACGTCGCGGTGGCTGGTGAAGCGGACCTTGCCGTGCTTGGTGAAGCGGAAGCGGGCCGTCGTCCCGACGATGTCGGTCACGAGCGGGCCCCGGTCAGCTCCACGGGCACCGAGCTGTGCCACTCCAGGCCCTGGCCCGTGCCCTGGCTGCCACCGGCGGGCGGCGTGGCCGAGGCGACGATGTGCTCGATGCCGTAGCCCGTGCAGGCGCCGCAGTCGTAGCAGGGGGTCCAGCGGCAGTCCTCGAGGCCCACCTCGTCGAGGGCGTCACGCCAGTCCTGCCAGAGGAAGTCCTTGTGCAGGCCGGCCGACAGGTGGTCCCAGGCGAAGACCTCGTCCTCGCGGCGGTGCCGGTGCACGTACCAGTCCATGGACAGGCCGTGGCGCTCCATGGCGTCGGTCCAGAGACGCATGTCGAAGTGCTCCGACCACTCCTGGAAGGTTCCGCCCGCCCGCCAGACGTCCTCGATGACCGCGCCCAAGCGCCGGTCGCCCCGGGACAGCAGGCCCTCGATCTGGCTGGCCGTGGGGTCGTGCCACTTGAGCTGCACACCCCGGTCCCGGCGCAGGTCGTCGCGGAGCAGGCCGACCTTGCGGCGCAGCTCGCGGTCGGTGTTCTGCCCGAACCACTGGAACGGGGTGAAGGGCTTGGGCACGAACCCGCCGACCGACACCGTGATCGACGGCTTGTTGGTGTGGGCCCTGCCGAGCTCGACGCAGTTGCGGGCCAAGCGGGCGATCCCCAGCGTGTCCTCGTCGGTCTCGGTGGGCAGACCGGTCAGGAAGTAGAGCTTCATGCGGCGCCAGCCCTGGCTGTAGGCCGACTCGACGGCGCCGTAGAGGTCGTCCTCGCTGATCAGCTTGTTGATGACCTGGCGCATGCGCCATGTGCCCGCTTCGGGGGCGAAGGTGAGGCCGGTGCGACGGGCCCGCTGGATCTCGGCGGCGATGCCGACGGTGAAGGCGTCGACCCGGAGGCTGGGCAGCGACACCGACACCCGGCCGCAGCCGGGGGCGTCGTCGTCCATGGCCGCCTTCACCGAGTCCTGGATCCCGCTGTAGTCGGCGGTCGACAACGAGGTGAGGGCGACCTCGTCGTAGCCCGTGCGCTGGAGGCCGGACTGGATCATCGAGCGGACCTGGTCGGCGGGTCGCTCGCGCACCGGCCGGGTGATCATCCCCGCCTGGCAGAAACGGCAGCCGCGGGTGCAGCCTCGGAAGACCTCGACGTTGAGGCGGTCGTGCACCACCTCGGTCAGGGGCACCAGCTGGTGCTTCGGATACGGCCATTCGCCGAGATCGGCGATGGTGCGCTTCTCGACGACGTCGGGGATGCCGGCCTCGGTCGGGCGGATCTCGACCAGGTGGTCGCCGGCGTAGACCGGCTCGTAGAACGTCGGGACGTAGACGCCGGTGACGTTGGCCAGCTCCCGCAGGCAGTCCCGGCGGGACGCATCGGTGCGGCGGCCGGCCTTCCAGCGGGCGATCACCTCGGTGATCTCCCCGACGACCTCCTCGCCGTCGCCCAGCACGAAGGCGTCGACGAAGTCGGCCAGCGGCTCGGGGTTGTAGGCGCAGTGCCCGCCGCAGACGACGATCGGGTGCTCGCCCGTCCGCTCCTCGGCCCGCACCGGCGCACCGGCCAGGTCGATGCAGTTCAGGACGTTCGTGAAGACGAGCTCGGCCGAGAGGTTGAAGGCCAGCACGTCGAAGTCGGTGGCCGGCCGGTGGGTGTCGACCGAGAACAGCGGCAGGCCCTTCGCCCGGAGCCGGGACTCGAGGTCGGTCCAGGGCGCGTAGGCCCGCTCGGCGACCGCATCGGGCCGCTCGTTGAGGATCTCGTAGAGGATCTGGAGCCCCTGGTTGGGCAACCCGACCTCGTAGGCGTCGGGGTAGAGGAGCAGCCAGGCCACACGTCCGGGACCGTGTTCGGGGGTGATCGCCCCCAGTTCGCCCCCGATGTAGCGGGCCGGCTTCTGGACCTCGGCCAGGAGCGGCTCCAGCTCGGGCCACATGGTCATGATCGAGTCGAGTCTACCGGGCCGCCCGGCCCGCCCGAAGGGAGGCTGACGTCAGCGTCAGTCGGTGGCGCTGAACCTCTTGATCGCCGCCACCAGGATGACGAACCCGAGCACGGCAATCATCAGGACCTGCAGCGGGATCGGGACCTCCCAGCCGAACCAGGTGATGGGTGGGTTGAGGGTCGCGTTCTCGGCCGCCGAGACCCCGACGGCGTCGAGCACGAGATGGCGCATCGGCTGGACGGCGTAGGTCAGCGGGTTGATCTTGGTGAGGAAGAGCAGCCAGCTCGGCAGGTCGCCGATCGGGTACATCGCCCCGGACAGGAACATCATCGGCATGATCGCCAACTGGATGATCGGCATCAGGGCCTGCATGTCCCGGATCTTGGCCCCCAGGAACATGCCGAGGGCACAGACGGCGAGCGCGACCAGGAACAGGATCCCGAGCAGCTCGGCGAACAGCACCGGCGAGTAGGGCACACCGACCAGCCCACCGCAGAGAAGCACGATGAGTCCCTGCCCCGTGGCCACCAGCGCGCCGCCGAGGCACTTGCCGACCAGGATGCTCGAGCGCCGGATGGGCGCGACCAGCATCTCCCGCAGGAACCCGAACTCGCGGTCCCACACGATCGACACGCCGGCGAAGACCCCCGTGAACAGCACCGAGGTGCAGAGGACGCCGGGGAAGAGAAAGGTCTGGAAGTCGACGCCGGGGAGCCCGGCGGACACGACGCTGGACAGACCGGCGCCGAGCACGAACAGGAAGAGGAATGGCTGGACGAGCCCGGTGAGCAGGCGGCCACGATCGGCCCCCGTCCTGAGGAGCTCGCGGTGGGTGACGATCTTGACGGCGCGCACGTCGGCGCGGAAGCCCTTGGGCGCTCGGCGGACGGGGGCGACCTCCAGCCGCGCGGCGCCGACCGTGGGCTGGGGGGCGGTGGTCGTCATCGGCGACTCCTCCACATGGCAGGCATCTCGTTCTGGGGACCTTCGGCGTCTCGGATGGTTCGGCCCGTGAAGGCCATGAACACGTCGTCGAGGGACGGCCGGGACACGCTGACGCTGCTCACGGCGACCCCCAGGTCAGCCAGGAGCTCGGGCACGAAGGCCTCGCCGTCGGCCACGTGCAGCAGGATCGCGTCCTCCTCGACCAGCGGCTCGAGGTCGAAGCGCTCCCGGATGACCTCGGCCGCTCGCTCGTCGTCGGCGGTCGTCAGCCGGACACGGTCGGTGGCGATCTGGGCCTTCAGGGCCAGCGGGGTGTCGAGGGCGACGATCTGGCCGGCGTCCATGATCGCGATCCGGTCGCAGTACTCGGCTTCGTCCATGTAGTGCGTGGTCAGGAAGATGGTCAGGTCCTCCTCCCGGCGCAGCTGGTCCAGGTACTCCCAGATGGAGGCCCGGGTCTGCGGGTCGAGCCCGACCGTCGGCTCGTCGAGGAACAGGACCGACGGCGAGTGCAGCAGGCCCCGGGCGATCTCCAGGCGCCGCTTCATGCCGCCGGAGAAGGTCCCGACCTCCGACTTGCGCCGCTCCCACAGCCCGACCAGCTCCAGCACCTGGCGCATCCGGGGCTCGATCTCCTCGTTCGGGACCCCGTAGAGCTGGGCGTGGAAGCGGAGGTTCCGCTCCGCGGTCAGGTAGGTGTCGAGGGTGACGTCCTGGAAGACGAGGCCGATGTTGCGGCGGACCTCGTCGCTCTCGGCGACCACGTCGTGGCCGGCCACCGCGGCGTGGCCGCCGGTGGGCTCGAGCAGGGTGCACAGCATCGAGATCGTCGTCGACTTGCCCGCCCCGTTGGGGCCGAGGAAGCCGAACGTCTCGCCCCGGCGCACGTCGAGGTCGACCCCGTCGACCGCCACGAGGTCCCCGAAGCGCTTCTCGAGCCCTCGCACCTGGACCGCGAGGTCGGTGTCGATGTCGATGGTCGTATTCATGGGTAGTTCCAACGATAGCAGTCACCCATTGTCCGTCAACCCCACGGTGTCGTAGGATGGAGGCCGTGACCGAGTCCGACGGCGCTCACCACCTCATGCTCCTGACCCGCGAGCTGCGTCGGCAACTGGCCGACCTCTTCGCCGAGGAGTCGTGGATGGCCGAGAAGGGGTTCCGCCCGCCGTGCGCCGGCGTGCTCCGCACCGTGGCCGCCCTGGGTCCGATGTCCCAGCGGGAGATCAGCGAGCAGGTCGGTCTGGACCCCAGCGACCTGGTCGGCGCCATCGACATCCTCGAGGCCGCCGGGTTCGTCGAGCGCAGGCGCGACCCCGATGACCGGCGCCGTCACGCGGTGATGATCACGAAGGCAGGGGCAAAGGCCGCCGACCGCCTGCGGGTGCTCATGATCGAGGCCGAGGTGCGCACCCTGGCCAACCTCGACGACGACGAGCGGGCCCAGTTCGGCGTCCTGTTGCAGAAGGCGCTGGGCGCCCCGGTCCTCAGCTGAAGCGGTGGATGTGGACGTTCAGCACGAGGCCGATCGCGACGAACGCGGTCAGGATGGATGACCCGCCGTAGGACATGAGCGGCAGCGGGATGCCGGTCACCGGCATGATCCCCATGGCCATCCCGATGTTCTCGAACATCTGGAACGTCAACATCGCCAGCACCCCGACGCAGACGAGCATCCCGAACTCGTCCCGCGCCAGCTGCGCGGTCCGCCAGACCCGCCAGAGGATGATGGTCAACAGGCCGAGCAGGGACGCCCCGCCGACGAAGCCCGAGCTCCTCCCCCACCACCGTGAAGATGAAGTCGGTGTGTTGCTCGGGCACGAAGTCGAGGCCGGTGAGCGGCCCCTTGAACAGGCCCTGGCCGTTGATCTGGCCGCTGCCGATGGCCTTCTGCGACTGGTCCTGGTTGTAGCTGGCGTCATTCGGGGCGCCGCCCTGGCCCTGCTCGAGGAAGCTGGTCAGGCGGTTCTCCTGGTACTCGGCCAGGACGTTGCTGTTCAGGATCCCGACCGTCCCGATGATCCCGATGAGCAGGAGCACGGCGAAGTGCCGCGGGCGGGCCCCGGCGATGAAGACGACGGCCAGCGTCGTCACGCCGAAGACGAGAACTGTCCCGAGGTCGGGCTGGAGCATGATCAGCGCCATCGGCACGGCGGACACCCCGAGGATCATCGCCAGCCGCCGGCCGTCGATCACCTGCTGCTCCAGCGTCAGGAACGCGGCCAGGCCGACGATCAGGGCCAGCTTGGCCAGCTCGGCGGGCTGGAGCTGGAAGCCGGCCAGCTCGTACCAGGCCTGGATGCCCTTCGACTCGGTCCCCAGCGGCGTGAGCACGCCGAAGAGGAGGAACAGGGCGGCGCCGGCGATCGGGATGGCCCAGTCCCGCAGACGCCGATAGTCGAAAGCGGCGACGGCGGCCATGAGGCCGAGGCCGATGAGCACGAACAGCGCCTGGCGCTGGAGGAAGAAGGTCGTCGGCTCGTCGCCCGTGCCCTTGGTGGCGCTGTAGACCATCAGCACGCCGAGCACGGACACGGCGACCGTGGCGCCGACCAGGATCCAGTCGACGTGCTGGATCGTCTCGGGCAGCGCCATCACCCGCTGGGCGTTCGACCGGCGGTGAGACGGCGCCAGGCCCCCGCGGGCCAATGTGGGGGCGGCGCTCACTCCTCCACCTCCGGCACGGGAAGGTCCTCGACTGCGATGTCCTCGACCGGCGTGCTGCCGACCGGCTCGGCCAGGATCGAGTTGGGCACGGGCGGGAGCAGGTGGGGGTCGCCCTGGTTGGCCAGGCCGTCGAAGACCCGCCGGGCGGTCGGCGCCGCGATGTCGCCACCGAACAGGCCAGCCGCCTCGAACACCGCGGACACCACGTACTCCGGTGGGGCGTCGCCCCGCACGGGGCCCATGCCGACGAACAGGCCGTAGTCCAGCTCGTCGTTCTTCTGCGCCGTACCGGTCTTGCCGGCGATCGGGTAGTTGGCCAGGTCGAAGCCCTCGAAGGCGCCGCCGGCCGTACCACCCAGGTGGTCCTGGGGCACGCCGAGGAGGCCCTGCATGATGGCGCTGCGCCACTGCGGCTCCATCTCGACGGTGCCGAGGGGCTCGGGCGGCTCGGCGGCGAAGTCGACCACCACCTCCCACTCCTCGGTCCGGGGGTTGGGGCTGAGGATCTGGCGCACGACGTGCGGTGTGTGGCGCACCCCGCCGTTGCCGATGGCGGCGTACATGTTGGTCAGCTGCAGCGGGGTGACCCCGAGGTAGCCCTGACCGATCGCCATGTTGATCGTGTCACCCGAGAACCAGTCCCCGGTGAGGAAGTCCTCGGGGTTGTTCTCGTAGAGGTCGGCCAGGATCTCCGGGGTCCACACGAACCCGTCGGAGGCGGCCGGCAGGTCGATGTTGGTCTCGCTGTCGAACCCGAAGTCCCGCGCCGCAGCCTGGAGCGCGTCCTCGCCGATGCGGTCCCGGCCCCCCCAGAGCTGGTCACCCAGCCGGTAGTAGAAGGTGTCGCTGGACACCGTGAGCGACGACGCCAGGTTCACCGTCCCCAGCGGCGTCATGTTCGGGTTCTGGAAGTGGCAGCTCGGGTCGTCGGGGCAGCTGGGGATGACGTACTCGCCGGTGTCGTTGTAGGAGAACTCCGGCGTCAGCACCCCGGCCCGCAGCGAAGCCAGCGCCGTGACCGGCTTGAACGTCGAGCCCGGCAGGTACTGCCCGGAGATGACCTTGTTGTTGAGCGGCGCGCCGTTCTCCTCGGCGGTCAGCTCGTCGTACCGCTCGTTGCTCACCCGCCCGGACATCTCCGCCGGGTTGAACGTCGGGTACGAGGCCATCGCGATGACCGAGCCGTCACGGGGATCGAGGACCAGACCCGACGCACCCGGGGCGTCGGCCTCCTGGGCCTGCTCGAACAGGCTCTGCTCGAGCAGCGCCTGCACCCGGATGTCCATCGCCAGCATGATGTCGTCGCCCGCGATCGGGGGGTCGTAGCTGATCGTGCGGACGATCCGGTTGTCGGCGTCCACCTCGATGACCCGCTCCCCCGGCGTACCCCGCAGGTACTCCTCGTAGGCCAGCTCGACCCCGGACTTGCCGATGTCGTCACCCGAGGCGTACGACTTGTCGGCGTTGATGACCTCGTCCAGCTCGAGCTCCTCCTCGGAGAGCGGCTTCACGTAGCCGAGGAGGTGGGCGGCCATCGTCCCGTGGGGATACCGACGGAGGGCAACGGGCTCGACGTCGATCCCCGGGTACTGCATCTGGTTCTCGGCGATCAGGACCTCGAGGTCTTCGGGCACGCGCTGGGCGACCCGGATCGGCAGGAACGGGCTCACCGCGTTGGTGTCGTACGCGTGGACGACGTCCCGTGTGGTCCACGGCGTCACCTCGATGGGCAGGCCGCCGGGGATCGGCACCTCGTCCTCGTGGGGGACCTGGTACCGGGTGAGGGCGTCGGCGACCCGGGCGAAGACCTCCTCGCGGCCCTCTTCCTCGAAGCCCGACGGCCTCGTTGAGCGCCTCGCTGTCGATCCGGAGCTCGCGGACCTGCTCGTTGTCGACCAGGATCGAGTAGTTCCGGTCGAAGATCCGGCCGCGCGGCGCCTGGATGTGCAGCGTGCGGATTCGGTTGGCGTCGGCGGCCTGCACGGCGGCCTCGCCCTCGACCGCGGTGAGGAACCACAGGCGGGCGGTCAGGGCGCCGATCAGCGACACGATGACGATCGCCATCGCCGAGAGGCGCATGCTCGTCGACGCGCTCATGCTCTGCGCCGTCCCTCAGTCGCGGTCATCGTCGGATTCCGGTAGTCAGTGTCCTGCGCCCGCGCCCTGGACGGAAGCTGCTCCGGCGTCGCGGCAGGCGGGGGAGCCGCAACCCGAGCGACTCGCCCTCGGTCCAGGCCAGGATACGCATGGCGGGCAGAACCAGCACCGCGGCCCCGAAGGCGACCACCAGGACGACCACGAGGGTGTCGCCGCCGATCCACTCGGTGTGGCCGAGGCCGGCACCGATGACCGCGTAGAACGCGGTCGCCCCGCCCGCGGCGATGGCCGCCGCCGGGATCGGCGCCCACCACGTCGGTCCCACGACCGAACGCTGGGCGCTGCCGACGAAGTAGCCGGCCAGGCAGTAGGCCAGGGCCGAGAGACCGAGCGGCCCGTCCACGACGAGGTCCCACGCCAGGCCGCAGACGAAGCCCACGCGAGCGCCCCGGTCGGGTCCACCGGTCAGGCCGGCAGCGATGCCGACGATGAGCAACAGGTCGATCTGCGCGCCGCGGATCGTCAGCCACGGGAGGACGGCGACCTGGAGGAGCAGGGCGATGAGGATGACCAGGCCCGTGCGCAGGGTGGTGCCGGTCACCCCGCCTGCCCCTCGCCGTCGGCGTCGGGGCCGCCCTGGGTCGGCGTGAACAGCACGACCGCCACCTGGGTCAGACCGTCGAGGTCGGCCGTCGGCTCGATGAAGACCTCCTGCTCGAGCGGGTTCGTCCCGCCCTGCACCCGTACCGCCCGGCCGACGACCATCCCCGGCGGGTAGTTGCTGCCGTCGGGCCCGGCCGTCACGAACGGGTCCTCGTTGGCCACGCGGGTGGCGGCGTCGAACCCGCTCTGGACGACCAGCGGTTCGCCCGGCCCCTGCCCCTCGGCCACGCCCACCTCGCCGGTCGGGCTGTGGAGCACGCCGACCGTCACCGTGGGGTCGGTGATGAGGCGCACGCGGGCGCTGGTGAACGTGACCTGGTCGACGACCCCGACGAGGGCCGTCGTCCGCACCGGCATGCCGACCTCGATGCCGGCGTCGGCGCCCCGGTCGATCTCGATGGAGGCGTCGAAGTTGCCGATCTCCCGGCTGATGACGTTCGCCGAGATGGCGAGGTACTCCGAGTCGATGGCGAGGCCCTGGACCTCCTGCAGCCGCCGGAGCTCGGCCAGGTAGTTGGCCGCCTCGATCTCGGCCACCTCCAGCTCGGCCACCCGCTGCTCGAGCTCCTGCACCTGCTCGCTGTCCTCGTCGCCGAAGAGGGCGTCGCCGAGGGACCGCACGGGGCTGAGGGCGCCGTTCACCCCGTCACGGACGAAGTTCACCGGGCCGATTCCCAGCAGGTCGACGGCGATCACGGTGATCGAGATGACCATGAGGACGGCCAGCGTGAAGCGGGACTGGCCCGGACCTCGGGAGTGCACAGCTTGGGGGAACCGCTACAAGCGGTTCGAGGAGAAGAGGACCCCCTTGAGTGCCTCGAACTCCTCGAGCGACTGCCCCGACCCCAGCGCCACGGCGAAGAGCGGGTTCTCGGCCACGCGGACCGGCATGCCGGTCTCGTGGGCCAGTCGTTGTGCGAAGCCGTTCAGCAGGGCCCCGCCACCGGCAACCATGATCCCCTTCTCCATGACGTCGGCGGCCAACTCCGGCGGCGTCTTGTCGAGCGTCGACTTCACCGCGTCGATGATGGCGGCGACGGGCTCCTCGAGACCGTCGCGCAGGTCGCTGGTGGAGACGGTGACCGTCTTCGGCAGGCCGCTGACCAGGTCGCGGCCGCGGATCTCGGCCTGCAGCTCCTCCTTGAGGGGCCACGCCGAACCGAGGGCGATCTTGACCTCCTCGCAGGTGCGCTCACCGAGGACGAGGCTGTACTCCTTCTTCATGTAGGCGCCGATGGCGTCGTCCAGCTCGTCGCCCCCGACGCGCGAGGAGTGGGCGGCCACGATGCCGCCGAGGGAGATGACGGCGACCTCGGTGGTGCCGCCGCCGATGTCCACGATCATGTTGCCCGTCGGGTCCTGGACGGGCAGCCCGGAGCCGATGGCGGCGGCCATGGGCTCCTCGATGATGTAGGCGGGCTTGCGGGCGCCGGCGAACTCGGCGGCCTCCTGGACGGCCCGCTGCTCCACGCCGGTGATCCCCGACGGGACGCAGATGACCATGCGGGGCTTCACCCAGCGGCGCTGGTGCACCTTGTGGATGAAGTAGCGGAGCATCTTCTCGCAGATGTCGAAGTCGGCGATGACCCCGTCGGCGAGCGGCCGGATGGCCTGGATGTGGGCGGGCGTACGACCGATCATCCGCTTGGCTTCGGCCCCGACCGCCAGCGGCTGCCCGGTCTTGGTGTTGATGGCCACCACGGAGGGCTCGTTCAGGACGATGCCCCGACCGCGCACGTAGACGAGGGTGTTCGCCGTGCCCAGGTCGACGGCCATGTCCCGGCCCATGACCGTGGTGAGCATGCTGTCGGACATCAAGGAGTCCTTGGGGGTCGCTGTCTCAGTCAGCGAAGCGCCGGCTGCCCAAGACTAGGTCACCCGGACCCGGACCATCGGACATCCCCACTCCACTCGCCAGTGCGGGATTGTAACCATTTCGCAACGTGGGGTCGAACGCGGTCGGAAGCGACGCGCGTCACACCTTCCGGTGGCTCCTGCAGGCTACGGGCGGCGGGGCGAACCCCACCTCAGGCGGCGTCCCTGAAGAGGGTGGCGGCAGTCTCCGGGGCTCGATCGGGGGTCCCGACCGACTCCTCCCGGACCGTTTCGGTGGCCGCCGCCCGAGGCGGCTCGCTTCGTCGTCGCGCCGCGGGACCGTTCGGTGATCGCTCCCACCGGGTGCCGTCGGGGGCGGTGGTGACCACGCGACCATCGGCCAGTTTCTCGACCGTCCAGCCCGGCGTGTGGGCCAGGTCGTGGCCGTGGTCGCAGGCGGGGACGAGGTTGTCGAGATCGGTCGGCCCTTGGTGACCGTGCTCGTTGAACGGTTCGATGTGGTGGATCTGCGTCCACGCGAAGGGGATCGTGCAGTCGGCGATGGCACAGGTCGACCACTGAGCCTCGAGCGCGAGGCGTTGCGCCGGCGTGGGGTCCCGCTTGGCCCGGCCCTCGTCGAGTGGCACGGAGTCACCGCTGAGCACCATCGGGATCAGCCCGGCGTCGCAGGCCATGCGCCGGGCGACCGAGGCGGGAATCGGCGTCCCATCGGCCAGCGTCGAGGCGATCCCGTGCCCGCTCAGGCGATCGACTACAGGTCCGGGAACCAGATCCCGATCTCCCGCTCGGCCGACTCGGCGCTGTCCGAGCCGTGCACCAGGTTCTCGGTGAACGACGGTGAGAGGTCGCCGCGGATCGTCCCAGGCGCCGCCTCCGCCGAGTTCGTCGCCCCCATCATCAGGCGCACCATCTGCCAGGTGTCCTCAGGCCCCTCGACCACGAAGACCAGCGCCGGCGACCGCGTGATGAACGAGATGAGCTCGTCGTAGAAGCCCTTGCCCTCGTGCTCGGCGTAGTGCTTGGCCGCCGTCTCCTGGTCGACCGACCGCAGCTCGGCGGCGGCCAGCTTGAGGCCCTTCCGCTCGAAGCGGGCGATGATCTCCCCGGCGAGGCCGCGCTCGACGGCATCCGGCTTGGCGATGACGAGTGTCCGGTTCATGGCGGCGGCGAGGCTACCGGCGTACGTTCGCGCCGCACCACGGTGCGGGAGGGGAAGCGATGCCGCGGTACTACGAGGATCTCGAGGTCGGCGTCACCTCGCGAGCGGTGGACGACTACCTGGTCACCGAAGAGGAGATCGTCGAGATGGGCCAACGGTGGGATCCGCAGCCGTTCCACACCGACCCCGACGCTGCCGCCTCGTCGGCCTTCGGCGGGCTCGTGGCCTCAACCGTGCACCTCTTCGCGCTGCTGACCAAGCTCGGCATGCACGACGATCCGCTCGCGGCGATGAGCGCCCTGGGCATGACCGACCTGGTGAACCACGCACCTCTGCGGCCCGACGACCGCGTCCGACACCAGTCGACCGTTGTGGAGAAACGACCGTCGAACAGCCGCCCAGGGACGGGCATCGTCGTGATGCAGGGGATGCTCGTCAACCAGCGCGACGAGCCGGTCTTCTCCGCCGAGATCGCCTCGCTCGTCCACTACCGCCCGACCTGATGGAACGGGCGCTCCGCTACTACGAGGACCTCGAGGTCGGCACCGTCACCGCGAGCCCGACCACCTACGTCGTGACCGAGGAGGAGGTCCGGGAGTTCGGCGAGCGGTTCGACCCGCAGCCGTTCCACGTCGACCCCGAGGCCGCGGCCGCCTCTGAGTTCGGCGGGCTCATCGCCTCGACCGTCCACATCTTCGCGATCGATGTCGCGCTCGGCGTGAAGAGCACGCCGACCGCAGCCGTCGCTGCGCTCGGGTTCGACAACATGCGGACGCTCGCCCCCGTCCGTCCCGGCGACGTCCTCTCCAAGGTGAACGAGGTCATCGACCGTCGACCGTCGAAGAGCCGGCCCGGCGTCGGTGTCGTCAAGCTCCGCGACACGCTCTACAACCAGCACGGCGAAGCGGTGTTCACGTTCGAGAACACTGTGCTCATCCGCTTCCGCCCGCGAGACTGAAGCCGTGGACCGGGACCCCGACGTCGACGCCTACGTGGCCGCCGTGCCCGAGAAGCGGTTGGGCATGGTCACAGCCCTCCGTGAGGCTTGCCTCGAGGAGCTCGACGGCTTCGAGGAGGGCATGGCCTACCGCATGCCCGCCTACATGCGCGGCGACGACGAAGACGACGGCATCGCCTTCGCCAACCAGAAGCAGTACGTCTCGCTCTACGTGCGCACCGACGTGATGGACGCCCACCGGGACCAACTCGCCGGGCTCGACCTCGGCAAGGTGTGCATCCGCTACCGGCGGCCGGAGCAGGTCGACCTGGACGTGGTCCGCTCGATCCTCAGGATGACCGCCGACACGAGCGGCCCGATCTGCTGAGTCAGGCGAGGGCGGCTCGGGCGGCGCCGACCACGTAGAGGCTGCCCGTGACGAGGATGCGGTCCTCGGGGCCGGCGAGGGACCGGGCCCGCTCGACGGCGTCAGCGACGTCGGGGACCACCTCCGCTTCCAGTCCGACCTCCTGGGCGACGGCGGCGACCTGCTCGGCGGGCAGCGCTCGGGGCGACGGGGCCGTCGTGCAGATGACGATGTCGTAGGGGGTCAGCTCGAGGGCCTCGATCATCTCGGCGGGGTCCCGACCGCCGAGCATGCCGAGGACGACGACGGAGACCGGTGTCGGCGTGAAGTCGTCAGCCAGGGTCGTGGCCAGGGCACGAACACCGTCCACGTTGTGAGCGCCGTCGAGGATCAGCAGGGGTTCGCGGCCGACGATCTCGAACCGACCCGGCAACTGGAGCTCGACCAACGCCTCGACGACGAGGTCCCGGTCGAGGGTGCGGGCGAAGAAGGCCTCCGCGGCGGCCACGGCGACGGCGAGGTTGTCGCCCTGGTGGGCGCCGTGGACGGGCAGGAACACGTCCTCGAGCACACCGGACGGGGTGCGGACGTCGACCACCCGGCCGCCGACGGCGACCCGGTTGCGCTCGGCGGCGAAGTCCCGGTCGCGGCGCCAGACCGTCTCGGCGCCGGCGCCCTCGAAGATCGGGCGCAGCTCGACGTCGGTCTCGCCGAGCACGAGCGTGGAGCCGGGCTTGACGATGCCCGCCTTCTCCTCGGCGATCTGCCGGCGCCAGTCCCCCTCGGCGTCGGTGTGGTCCTTGCCCACGTTGGTCACGACGCCGACGATCCCGTCGGCCACGTTGGTGGCGTCGTAGCGGCCGAGCAGGCCGACCTCGACGACGGCCACGTCGACGGCCTGCTGGGCGAACCAGGCGAAGGCGGCCGCGGTCACGAGCTCGAACCAGCTCGGGTCGCCGTCGACCAGCTCCTCGAGGCTCGCCACCTCGGTCAGCACCTCGGCCAGGTCGTCCTCGGCGATCGGCCGACCGTCCCAGACCAGCCGCTCCTTCGAGCCGCTCGAGGTGGGGGCTGGTGTACATCCCGACTGACAGGCCGTGGCCCCGCAGGACCGCCTCGAGCATCCGGGCGGTGGAGCCCTTGCCGTTCGTCCCCGTCAGGTGGATGACCGGGTAGGCCTGCTGGGGGTCACCCAGGACCCCGACCAGCGAGCGCATGCGGTCGAGCGACAGGTCGTCGACCACCCCGGCGGTGACCGTGCCCGACTCCAGGTTCAGGTGGCCGTCCAGCCACCGCCGCGCCTCGCGAGGGTTCAACGGGACCTCAGGCGCCTCGTCGACGAGCGACCTCGGCCAGGTCCTGGGCCCGCTCGCGAGCCAGCTCGGCGGCCTGCTCGACCACGGGGAGGGCGACCTCGACGGCGTGCTCGACGTGGGGGCGGGCCGCCTCGTAGGCCTGCTCGGCCTGCTCGACGGCGTCGGCCAGAGCCTCACGGGCCACCCCGGCGTAGGCGGCGACGCCGCCCTTGCGGGCGGAGGACGTGCGGTCCAGCACCCAGCCGACGAGCCCGCCGACCAAGGCGCCCTGCGCGGCGCCGCGCACGGCCTGGACGGCGACCACGCGCTGGGGGTCGTCCTCGGCCCGGACGGTCTGGGCGACGGCGACCAGGGCTCCGACCGCACCCCCGATGAGGGCGCCCCGGGCCGCTCGGTTCATGAGGCGGCGCGGCGCGGGCGGGCCGGGCGAGCCGACGAGTCCGAGCGGGGCACCAGCGTCGGGCACCGCGCTGCTCCTCGACGACCTGGCGGTCGATGACGCACTTGGACACGTCACCGCGGCTGGGCAGCTCGTACATGACCTCGTTCAGGACCTCTTCGAGGATGGCGCGCAGGCCACGGGCACCGGTGCCCCGCAGGAGAGCCAGCTCGGCGATGGCCTCGAGGGCGTCGTCCTTGAACTCCAGCTCGACGTCCTCGAACTCGAAGAGACGGCTGTACTGGCGGGTCGAGCGCGTTCTTCGGCTCGACCAGGATCTCGATGAGCGCCTCGGCGTCGAGGTTCGACACCGCGCCGACGACCGGGCAGGCGGCCGACGAACTCGGGGATGAGGCCGAACTTGAGGAAGTCCTCCGGCAGCACGTCGCCGTAGATGGTGCCGAGGTCCTTCTCGTCGATGCCGCGGATGTCGGCGCCGAAGCCGACGCCCTTGCGGCCCGACCCGGGACTCGATGATCTTCTCGAGGCCGGCGAAGGCGCCGCCGCAGATGAAGAGGATGTTCGTCGTGTCGATCTGGATGAACTCCTGGTGGGGGTGCTTGCGGCCCCCCTGGGGCGGCACCGATGCGGTGGTGCCCTCCAGGATCTTCAGCAGCGCCTGCTGCACGCCCTCGCCCGAGACGTCCCGGGTGATCGACGGGTTCTCGCTCTTGCGGGCGATCTTGTCGATCTCGTCGATGTAGATGATCCCGGTCTCGGCCTTCTTGACGTCGTAGTCGGCGGCCTGGATCAGCTTGAGCAGGATGTTCTCGACGTCCTCGCCGACGTAGCCCGCCTCGGTCAGCGCCGTGGCGTCGGCGATGGCGAACGGCACGTTCAGCATGCGGGCCAGGGTCTGGGCCAGCAGCGTCTTGCCGCAGCCGGTGGGCCCGATGAGGAGGATGTTGGACTTGGCCAGCTCGACCTCGGACTCGCCGCCGCCCATCTGCATCCGCTTGTAGTGGTTGTAGACGGCGACGCGACAGGATCTTCTTGGCGTGGCTCTGGCCGACGATGTAGTCGTTCAGGAACTCGTAGATCTCACGGGGCTTGGGCAGCTCGTCGAAGCTGACGTCGGAGGTCTCGGCCAGCTCCTCCTCGATGATCTCGTTGCAGAGGTCGATGCACTCGTCGCAGATGTAGACCCCGGGGCCGGCGATGAGCTTCTTGACCTGCTTCTGGGACTTGCCGCAGAAGGAGCACTTCAGCAGCTCCCCCCCGTCTCCGAACTTGGCCACCGTCGAGATCCCCCTGTCGGTGTTTCAGGAGCCGACGGCTGCGATCGGTGCGGCCGCGTCCGCGGCCGACCTGGTGTTGATCACCTCGTCGATGATGCCGTACTCGCTGGCCTCGGCGGCGGTCATCACGAAGTCCCGGTCCGTGTCGTTGTGGATCCGCTCGATCGGCTGGCCGGTGTGCTCGGCCAGGATCTCCTCCAGGAGCTCCCGCAGCCGCAGGATCTCCTTGGCCGCCAGCTCGATGTCGGTGGCCTGGCCCTGGGCCCCGGCGTAGGGCTGGTGGAGCAGGATCCGCGAGTGCGGGCAGGGCGAGGCGCTTGCCCTGCGCGCCGGCCGCCAGCAGCACGGCGGCGGCCGAGGCGGCCTGGCCGAAGCAGATGGTGGCGATGTCGGGCTTGATGTACTGCATCGTGTCGTAGATGGCGAACAGCGCGGTGATGTCGCCACCCGGGCTGTTGATGTAGATGTTGATGTCCTTGTCGGGGTTCTCCGACTCGAGGTGCAGCAGCTGGGCGCAGACCAGGTTGGCGATCGTGTCGTCGATCGGCGTGCCCAGGAAGATGATGTTCTCCTTGAGCAGGCGGGAGTAGAGGTCGAAGGCCCGCTCACCCCGGTTGGTCTGCTCGACGACGGTCGGGACGAGGTAGTTGCGAACCGGATCCATCGTCACTGCTTCCTCGCTCGCTCGTCGCTTCGCTCGGCTTCGGCGGTCGCTCGTCCTCGTCGTCCTCGGGGACCTCGCAGGTCGCGCCCGGTCGATCGGCTCTCCGTCTTCGTCGACGATCTGCGACGTGCTCGACGAGCCAGTCCAGGGCCTTGCGCTTGCGCAGGTCCGAGCGTACCGCCGGGAGCTGATCGCCCTCCTCGAGCGCGAGGCGCACCTCGGCCGGGTTCTGCTCGACCCGCTCGGCCAGCTTCTCGAGCTCCTCGTCGAGCTCCTCCTCGGTCGACCTCGAGGCCCTCGGCCTCGGCGACGGCCCGCAGGGCGAGGTCGGCCTTGGAGGCCACCAGCGCGGCCTCGCCGCAGCTCGTCGACGACCGCCGTCCTGCGTCCTGGCCGGTGGCGGCCAGGTAGGCCTCGAAGTCCATGCCCTGGGCCTGGAGCCGCAGGGCCAGGTCCTGGAGGCGGTGCTCCATCTCGGCGGCGACCATCGCCTCGGGGACGTCCTCGGCCTCGACCAGGTCGCCGGCGGCCTGGGCCGCGCCGTTGCGCAGGCCCATCTGGGCCTGACCACCCGGGTCATCGCCGACCCGCTTGCGCAGGTCGCTCGCGCAGCTCGCCGACGGTCTCGAACTCGGAGGCCTCGTTGGCCCACTCGTCGTCGACCTCGGGGAGCACCTTCTCCTTGACCTCCTTGACCAGGATCCGCAGGCGCAGCTGGGCGTCGCTGTCGGGGTCCGGGTGCTCGGCGTCGAACTCGAGGATGTCGCCGACCTTGGCGCCCCGGAGCTGGTCGTCGATCTCGGCGACGACGGCGCCGCGCCCACCTCGTAGAGGTAGTCGTCGGCGGTCAGGCCGGAGACGGGCTCGTCGTCCTCCCAGCCGGCGATGTCGATGGTGACGTTGTCGCCGTCCTTGGCCGGCCGGTCGACCACCTCCAGCTCGGCGAAGTTCTGGCGCAGCCGCTCGACCTGGGCGTCGACCTCCTCGTCGGTCACGACGGGCGACGGGATGGTGACGCGTCAGGTCGTCGTGGCCGGTGATGGCGATCTCCGGGCGGACCTCGACGACGGCGTCGAAGGCGACGGCGCCGTCGGCCTCGCCCGCGGTGATGTCGATCTCCGGCGGGGCGATGACGTCGACGTCGTTCTCCCGCACGGCCTGGGCGTAGTACTCGGGCAGGGCGTCGCGCAGCGCCTCCTCGCGGGCGAAGCCGGAGCCCGAGCTGGGCCTCCAGGACCTGGCGGGGCGCCTTGCCGGGGCGGAACCCGGGGATGCGCACCTCGCGGGCGATGCGCTGGAACGCGTCGTCGACCGCGGGTTCGAACTCGGTCTCGTCGACCTCGACCGAGACCTTGACCTTGTTGCCCTCGAGGGTCTCGACCGTGGCCTTCATGGAGCGCCGGAGTGTACCTGCGACCCCCTTCGGCCCACGGGGACTTCCCGGCCCTGGTCACGAGCGGCGCGGTGCGCGAGCTAGACAGTCCGTCCATGCGGCGGGTGGCGGTCGTCGTGGTCCTCGTGTTGGCGACGCTCGCCGTGGACGGCGCCGCGACGCCGGTCGGCGCGCAGGGCGCCCCGACCCGCACCGTGACCGCCACCGGGACCGGCGTGAGCACGTATCCGACGTTCAACCCGGCGATCACCCGGTACGGCGTCCGCACCACGGAGGGGACGGCGGGCTCGATCACGGTGACGGCGACCACCACCGATCCCGGCGGCGTGATCACGGTCAACGGCCGACCGGCGACCAGCGGTGTCGGCGTCGCGGTCACCGACCTGATCGAAGGCGATGAGGTGGCCGTCCGCATCGCCGACGCCGGCGGCACCACCAGCTACGCGCTGGTGTACCTGCCCGCCGGCCTCCCCACGATGACGGCCACCTCCTTCGCCGAGGGCCCCGAGGACGGCATCGTGTTCCTCACCCTCAACTCGTTCGTCAGCGGACCCCGCTTCGAGGCCGCCGTCGACCGGCACGGCGTCCCCGTCTTCGTCCGCACGGTGACCATCGGGAGCAACGACTTCAAGCGGCAGCCCGACGGGCGCTACTCGATCGCCCGGCCGACGACCACGCCGGGGCGGACTGGCGACCGCATCGTCGCTCTCGACGGCACGTTCGCCGAGGACCAGAGCTACGAGACCGTGGCGCCGCTGACCACGACCGACTTCCACGACAGCGTCCTCCGCCCCGACGGCACCGCCCTGCTCATGTCGTACCAAGCCGATCCCCCGAGGGTCGACTCGGTCATCCAGGAGCTCGCCCCCGACGGGTCCGTGGCCTTCACGTGGGACAGCGACGACCACATCCCGGTGAGCGACGGCCTGGTCGGGGGGTCGGACTACGCCCACATCAACTCGATGGAGTACCTCCCCGACGGCGACATCCTCGCCTCGTTCCGCAACCCGAGCCAGGTGCTTCGGATCGCCCGCACGGCCCACGACGGGTTCCAGGTCGGCGACGTCGTGTGGCGCCTCGGCGGAGTGAGCAGCGACTTCACCTTCGAGGACGACCCCGAGGGCGGGTTCTGCGCCCAGCACACCGCGCACTGGACCGACGACGGCCACCTGATGGTGTTCGACAACGGCGCCCAGGCCGACCCCGGCAGCCCGTTCAGCGTCCAGACCGGGGACATCTGCCCCGACCCCGAGGACCCCGAGGCCCGCCGGGCCCGCCCGTTCAGCCGGGTCGCCGAGTACGAGCTGGACACCGAGGCGATGACCGCCACCCTGGTGTGGAGCTACGCGCAAGGCGGGATCTACACGCCGTTCGCCGGATCGGCGCAACGTCTGGCCGGCGGCAACACGCTGGTCGGTTGGGTCAACAGCTCGCCGATCGCCACTGAGGTCGATCCCGAGGGTGACAAGGTCTGGGAGCTGACGATCGGCAGCGGCTACATCTCCTACCGGAGCCTCAAGTTCCAGGCACCTGACGCCACCGACCCCGAGATCGAGATGGCGGTGCCCGCCTCCGGCGGCACGTACGGGCAGGGCGCGGTGATCCCCGCGGACTTCGGCTGCACGGACCGTGGCGGTTCGAACCTCGCTGAGTGCACCGGGACGGTCCCGCCCGGCACCACCCTGGACACCTCGACCCCGGGGGCACACACGTTCACCGCGACCGCGACCGACGGCGCCGGGAACACCGCGGTGCTCGCACGGACGTACACGGTCCTTGCCGGGCCCCACCAGCCCGACGGCATGCTCCGGCGCCAGAGCCGCGGCCCCTGGATCGGCAACGGAACCTACAACTCGGGCGGAGCCGGGCAGACCGTCGTCCTCAACGGGCGGCCGGGTCGCACCGTGACCGCCCTCGTGCGGTTCCAGGCCGACGGCACCAGCGTCGAGACCCTGCGGCTCCAGGGCTCCCGGAGCACGGGCGCGTTCGACGTGCGGTACCTGCGCGGCAACCTGGACATCTCTCCGGGGATCAAGCCGGGCACGTTCGAGACCTCGTCGTTCGGGCCCGGCGCCTACTTCCCGTTGCGGATCCAGGTCCGGGTGCGGCCCGGCGCCACACCGGGTGCCGAGCAGCGCATCCGGCTCACCGCGGAGTCCGTGGTCGAGCCCGGACGCACGGACACGGTCGTCGTCGTGGCCCGCGCCATCGACTGAAGCTCGACCGCGGACGGGCTGGGCCGCTGGCCTAGCCTCGCCGCCGGGCCATGGTCTTCAACTCCCTGCAGTACCTCGTCTTCTTCCCGCTCGTCTTCGTCGTCTACTGGCAGCTGAAGCGGCGCGGCCAGAACATCCTGCTCCTCGCCGCCTCCTGGTTCTTCTACGCCATGTGGGACTGGCGGTTCCTCGGGCTGATGCTGCTCACGACGTTCGTCGACTTCGGCGTCGGCCGCTACCTGGCCGCCCACGAGGACGAGCGCAAGCGGAAGCTCGCCTTCGGCCTGAGCCTCGGACTGAACCTCGCCGTCCTCGGCTTCTTCAAGTACTTCGACTTCTTCATCGGGTCGGCCGCCGACCTGCTCCAGGCGTTCGGCTTCGAGGGCAGCGAGCCGACGCTGCGGATCCTGCTGCCGGTCGGGATCAGCTTCTACACGTTCCACGGGATCAGCTACACGTTCGACGTCTTCCGGCGGGACATCGAGCCGGCCAACGACCTGCTCGACTTCGCCGTCTTCGTCGCCTTCTTCCCGCAGCTGGTGGCGGGTCCGATCGGCCGGGCCCACATCCAGCTCCCCCAGTTCGAGAACGAGCGGCCGCCACTGCGTTGGGAGCAGGCCCGCTCCGGGCTCTGCCTGATCCTGCTCGGCCTGTTCAAGAAGGTGGCCATCGCCGACGCGTTGGCGCCCGTTCGTCGACGAGGTGTTCACCGACCCCAGCCAACGCGTCGTGGGTGAACCTGCTCTTCGGCGCGTACGCGTTCGCCCTCCAGATCTACGGCGACTTCGCCGGGCTACTCCGACGTGGCCCGCGGCTCGTCGCGCCTGCTCGGCATCGAGCTGCCGCTCAACTTCGAGCAGCCCTACCTGTCCCGGAACATCACCGTGTTCTGGCGGACGTGGCACATCTCGCTGTCCAACTGGCTGCGGGACTACCTCTACATCCCCCTCGGCGGGAACCGCGGCGGCCGGGCGAAGACCTACCGGAACCTGATGCTGACCATGCTCCTCGGCGGCCTCTGGCACGGGGCGGCGTGGACGTTCGTCGTGTGGGGTGGCCTCCAGGGCTTCTACCTCTGCGCCCACAAGGCCTTCTCCGAACGAGAGGGCGGGCCGGGTCCGATCCACAACCGCATCGGCCGCTTCACCCGCAGCGACGTGCTACCGGCCATCGGCACGTTCCAGCTGGTGGTGTTCGCCTGGATCTTCTTCCGGGCCGCGAGCTTCGGCCAGGCCTTCGACGTGATCACCGGCATCCTCACCCTCCAGGGCGGGGTGACCGACGGCGGCGCCATCTTCCTGGTGCTGCTGCTCGGCGCGGTGACGCTGGCCATCGACCTCGCCCAGCGGAACCGGGAGACGCACACGCCGATGCTGGAGCTGACCCCCGTCCTGCAGGGTGCGCTCTACGGCGTGTTCGTCGTCGTCGATCCTCGTCTTCTCCGGCGGCGAGACCGTCCCCTTCATCTACTTCCAGTTCTGAGACTCGATCGGAAAGGCGGAGCCTTTCCGATCGGCTTGTGGGGCGGCCTTTCGGCCGGCTGTCCTCCGGCCGGCCGCCCGGCGAAGCCGGATCGACCGGCGGTGGGGGGCTCCGGCGGGAGCCTCTGCCCCCCACACCCCCCGCCTGCAAAGGGGCCGTTCACGCGCGGTGCGTGTATCGCCGCGCTCCGCGGTCGTAGGCTGCTGCTGTGCGGTCGCCGGCCCGCCTCACCCTGCTCTGCCTCGCGGTCTTCGCCGCGGCGATGGCGGCCGTCCTACCACTGGTCCGCTCGATGGACCGCGAGCCGTCGCCGACCCCCGACGACGCCGCCGCCCGGGAGGCCGTCCAGGCCCTGCGCGACGCCACCAACGGGACCGTCCAGCTCGACCGTGACGCGGTCACCGGCGGCGTCGACTCGCTGAGCACCGAGCCCGGCGCTCCGATCGACCTCGAGGCCCAGGACCCCGACGCCGCCGGGCTCGAGTTCGCCGACCGCTTCGGCGACGCGCTCGGCGCCCCGGGCACGGACCTGGTCCCGCTGAGCACCACGCCCAGCCTCGGCACCGGCGCCGCCGTGCGCCTCCAGCAGCAGGTCAGCGGCGTGCCCGTGTTCGGTGGCCAGGCGTCGGTCCAGCTCGACGACGCCGGCGACGTACGCTCCGCGCTCTCGGACCTGTCGGCCACCGCGGCCGACGTGGGGACCGATCCCACCGTCGCACCGGCCGCCGCCCGGGTCACCGCCATGGACGACGTCGCCGCCGAGCGTGGGCTGACCACCGACGACCTGACGGCGACCCGGCCCGAGCGCTGGATCTACGACCCGGTCGTGCTCGGCGCCGGTGGCCCGCCGGCCAGCCGCCTGGTGTGGCGGGTGGACGTCGACGGGGCGGACGCGCACCACGTCGTCCTCGTCGACGCGCAGACAGGTGCCGTGCTGCTGTCGATGGACCAGCACGCCCACGCGCTGCAGCGCTTCGTCTGCAACGTCGCCGCCACCGAGGACAAGAACTGCAACGGCGGTCCCTACGCCGCCACCGAGGCCAGCCCGCCGGCCGGCAACAACGAGATCAACCGCGCGTTCATCTTCCTCGGCGCGACCTACCTCTTCTTCCACGAGCGCTTCGACCGGGACAGCGTCGACGGCAACGGACTCCCCCTCCGGGCCACGGTCAACTACTGCCGCACGACGGAGTGCCCGTACAACAACGCCTTCTGGAACGGGGTCGCCGGTGAGGAGGGAATCGTCCTCGGCGCCGGCTTCGCCACCGACGACATCGTCGGCCACGAGCTGACCCACGGTGTCGTCCAGCACACCGCCGGCCTGTTCACCCAGTACCAGTCGGGGGCGATCAACGAGTCCATGGCGGACGTGTTCGGCGAGCTCGTCGACCTGACCGACGGGATCGACCTCGGACCGGACGTCCGGTGGCAGATCGGCGAGGACCGGGCGGCGGGCGTCATCCGCAACATGGCCGACCCGACCGCCAAGAACCACCCGGACCGGATGAGCAGTCCCCTCTACCGAGCCGACCAGCTCGGCATGCACGCCAACGCCGGTGTCGGCAACCGGGCCGCCGCCCTGCTGGCCGACGGTGGGACGGTGGGCTCCACGACGGTCACGCCGCTCGGCGTCGACAAGGTCGCGGCCATCTGGTACGAGACGCTGACCACCCAGCTGACCTCGGCCAGCGACTACGCCGACCTCGGCGTCGCCCTCCCCCAGGCCTGCGTGAACCTCGTCGGCACCCTGAGCATCACCCTGGCCGACTGCGCCCAGGTGGAGACGGTCGTCGGCATCGTCGAGATGGGGACCGACCCACCGAACGCCCCCGCGCCCGGAGGCGCCGGTGTGCCCGGACGACATCGAGCCGACCGACCTGTTCGCCGACGACTTCGAGGACCCGGGCAGCGGCAACTGGACGACGTCGGCGCTGGGCGGCTGGAACTGGTCGTACCCACCGCCCGCCAGCCAGCGCTACGCCACCAGCGGCGACCTGAACCTGTGGGGGCCGGACACCGGCACACCGCAGACCGCGGTCGGCAGCAAGAGCTTCGGCGACGCCCGCATTGCCATGAGCACCGCGGTGAATCTGCCGCCGAACACCCAGCCCTACCTCCGGTTCCGCCACGCCTGGTACTTCCACAACACCCCGACCGTGAACTTCGACGGGGGCGTGCTCGAGTACTCGACGAGCGGGAACACCTGGATCGACGCCGGCCCCCTGTTCGAGGACAACGGGTACAACGGCACGCTCAACGCCACGACCAGCACCAACCCGCTGAACGGGCGGCCGGCCTTCGTCAACGAGAGCCGGGGTTACATCTCGACCCGTCTCGACCTGTCGACGCTCACCAACAAGAACGTCCGCTTCCGGTTCCGGCTGGGCGAGGACGCCTCCGACGGCGACCTCGGGTGGTACATCGACGACCTCCAGATCTACCTCTGCCCCGAGCCGGAGGTGACCGTGACCCAGTCGTCGACCCGCCCGACGGTCACGGTGGGCGAGGACATCGACCTCCAGCTCACGCTCGTCAACACCGGCAACGTCCCGCTGACGGGCGTCGAGGTGACCGACGAGACCGTGCCCGACTGCGAGGGGCCGGTGCCCGACATCGCCGTCGGCGCCACGAAGGTCGTCACCTGCACCTACGCGACCGTCGACCCCGACGACATCGGGCTCTTCACCAACGTGGCCACGGTCGGCGCCGACCAGCTGTCCGGCACGACGGCGTCGAACCCGGTCAGCATCCCGGTCCTGGCCCCCGGCACCCCCCTGGTGCTGCTGGAGCAGGTGGCCGACCAGACCGTCATCGGCGACGGCGAGGCGGTGACGCTGCACCTGACCGTGACCAACATCGGCAACGTGCCGCTCACCGGGATCTCGATCCTCGACCCCCAGGCGCCGGACTGCGCCGGCCCGGTCGACCTGCCCGGCGACGACACCGAGCTGGCCGAGGGCGCCCGGGTGACCGTCGACTGCACCCACACGCCACCCGGTCCCGGGATGTGGACCAACGCGGCCTCGGTCACGACCACCGAGCTCCCCGAGCCGACCCCGGCCACCTCGGAGGTGACCGTGGAGGTGCGGGACGTGACCGACCCGGTCGTCACCATCACGACGCCGGCGGACGGCGTCGTGGTCAACCAGGGCCAGGTCGTCGCCGCCGACTTCGCCTGCACCGACGACCAGCCGACGCCGGTCCTCTGCATCGGCACGGTCAAGGACGCCCACCCGATCGACACGGCGACCCCCGGCCCCCACCAGTTCTCGGTGACGGCGACCGACGGCGCGGGCAACGACGTCACCGTGGTCCACGACTACGTGGTGGCCGTCCGCCGCCCCGACAACCGCATCCGCCAGGGCGCTGCCGGGACCCAGGTCGGTGACGACGTCGTCAACTCGTCCGCCGCCGGCCAGAACCGGACCACGTCCGCCGCCCGCAACCGGACGGTCATCTTCTTCGTCACGGTCCAGAACGACGGCTCACACCCCGAGGCCCTGCGGGTCCGCGGCCAGCCGTCGACCACGAACTACTCGGTCGAATACCGCACGGCAGGCGAGGACATCAGCGCCGCGGTGCGCACCGGGAGCTACCAGACGCCCGTCCTCGTCCCGGGAGCGACCCGGACGATCAAGGTCATCGTGACCGTCGGGCCCAACGCCCCCGCCGGCGGCCAGGTCGACCGACTGGTGACGTCGACGTCGACCAGCGACCCGAAGCGCAAGGACGTCGTCCGCTTCATCGTCCGCCGGGCCTGATCCGGCGCCGGACCCGGGCGGCGAGGCGCCGTGCCCTCGCCCCCACCGCTCGCCGGCGCCGACCGTCGGACGGTGGCGTGAGGGCGTAGGGCACCCGCGCCTCCGAGCGCACACCCGGCTCGACCACCGCGGCACCTTCCTCGGCGACGATCTGCGCCAGTGCCTCAGCGAGGACGGGCTGGTCGACCCGCCGGGCGAGGTCGACCATCGGCCCGAGATCGAGCAGCGGTTGGCAGCTGTGGGGCCCGCCGAGGTCGAGGCGGTCGTCGATCTCGTTGGCCAGGCGCAGGACGACGAGATCCCGTTCGCGAGCAGTCAGCTCCCCGGCCCGGGCGGCGAACGTGGCGACGGCATCGTCGTCCCAGGGGAGGCCGGCGTAGTCGTCGACCAGGGCCTCGGCGTCGACCCCGATCGCCGCCCGCACCTCGCGCCGGCGCCGATCTGGGGCCCCGGCTCCGAGCACCGAGCCGTAGGCGTTGTGGAGCAGAGCGGCGCGGACCAGGTCGGGACGACCGCCGGTCGCGACGACGATGCTGGCCGTGCCGACGAAGTGGTCGACGAACGTCTTGCCGCTGGCCCGGTACCACCCGGCCAGGAGCCGGGACGCCAGCCCATACGCCCGGGCGGCGGCCTCGACCTCCGCCGCCGGCCAGCCCGCCCGCCGGAGCTGGGCGTAGAGCTGGAGGTTCGTCTGGGCGAACGGCTCGGCCAAGGCCGCGGAGGTTACAGACCGCGCCCCCGCCAACTCCGCCCTCGCCGGGCGCCCGCCGCCCTACCCTGACGGCCGACACACGTCGGGGAGTGGCGCAGCTTGGCAGCGCGCCTGCTTTGGGAGCAGGAGGTCGGGAGTTCAAATCTCCCCTCCCCGACCACGCGGGTGTAGCTCAATGGCAGAGCTCCAGGCTTCCATCCTGGTGACGGGGGTTCGATTCCCCTCACCCGCTCCAAGCGCTCGACAGCCCGCACCAGTCGGCTCATCATGGTCGGATGCGGAGCTGGCGTGGTGCCCATCGGGCGATGATCGAGGACGTCCGTCGCAACGGCGAGATGCTCAGGATCACGTGGCACGCGCCGGAGGAGCTGTTCGTCGTCAGCCATTGGCGGGACAACGTCTGCACGGCGGCCACTCGGATCGACGTGCGCGACGCGGGCGCTCTGGCCGGTGTCCTCGTCGACGGGCTCTCGGGAGCGGTGAACGCCCCGGTCGCTGCTCCTCCCCCGCCACCGCCCGGCCGGTTCGACCGGGTCCTCGAGCGGTTGGGGATCCGGGCCGCCTAGTCCTTCGCCGCCTTCACCTGCTCGGCCGTCGGGCCGATGGTGTCGGCCATCGTCGCCCCTCGCTCGCCCAGGGGCCGGTCCGGTCCTGTGGTGGAGTCGCGTGCGGTCTGGTGCTCGAGCTCGGCGTTGACCTCGGCACCGACGAGGATGGCGAAGGCGGTCAGCTGCAGCCACAGCATCGTGATGACCACGGCGCCCAGCGCTCCGTAGGTCTCGTTGTACGAGGCGAAGTTGGAGGTGTAGAGCGAGAAGACGAGCGAGCCCAGCAGCCAGAGAACGGTGGCGAGGACCGCGCCGGGGGTGATCCACCGCCACCGGGCGTCCTGGCGGTCGGGGCCGACGCGGTAGACGACCCCGAGGCCGACGACGAAGCCGATGGCGAGCACCGGCCAGCGGAGGACGGCGACGACCGGACCGAGATCGGGCAGCACGGTGAGGGCGAGAACGGCGAGCACGACGAACACGACCGCACCGACGGTCAGAGCCAGTGCCGTCGCCCGCAGCGGGACGAACCGCCGGGACTCGCTCTCGTCGTAGACCCGGTTGAGGGCGGCGATCAGGTTGGTGATGCCCGCCGAGGCCGTCCACAGGGCGAGGGCGAGCCCGACCGCGAGACCCACGCCGAGCCCGGTGTCCGATGCCCGCGAAACGTCCTCGAGCTGCGCGGCGACCAACTCCTGGACCTCTTCGGGTGCCGACGCCAGCGAGTCGGTCACCTGCTCCTGCACGTCGACCGGGTCGGCCACCAGTCCGAACAGCGAGACCAAGGCGATCATCGCCGGCACCAGCGCGATGAGGGCGAAGAAGGCAACGCCCCCGGCGAGGAACGGGAGTTGGTCATCCTTCGCCTCGGCCTTGACGCGGACCAACACGTCCTTCCAACCCCGGGCCGGGAGGTCGGTCGGCGCGTCGGCCGCGCGGCCGTGATCCTCCGCCTCGTGTCCGGCGGTGTGGGGATCGGCGACGGTTGTCATGTCTGACCTCGATCTTCCCCGCGACCGGGATGGTCAGCCCTGTGGGCTTGGGTCGCGGGGAAGATGGACCGGCTCAGCTCCGGAGGTCGCCGGCCTGCTGCTTGGCATCGTCGGCGACCTCACCGGCCGCCGTCGATGCCTCGTCCTTCACAGCGGCGACCCGTTCCTGGGCCTCGTCCTTGAGCTCGGTCGCAGCCTGTTCGGCAGCCGGGCGCACGGCTTCGACCGTCTCCTGGGCGAGCTCCCCGACGTGACTGGCGGCCTCGTCGAGCTGGGGCTGGACCCGCTCGGCGACGAGCTGCTGCTCCTTGCGGGTGCTGGGAAGCAGGGTGGCAGCCAGCATCCCCGCGCCGAAGGCGATCACTCCCGCGGCGATCGGGTTGCCCTGCGTCTGGTTCCGGGCCAGCTCGGGCGCCTGACGCAGTTGGTCCGCCGCGGCCGACGCCTTGTCGGCCACCGCCCCACCGGCGCCGCTGACCTGGTCACCCACGCCGGAGGCCTTGTCGGCCACGGTGTCCTTGGCGCCCATCACGGCCTCGCGGACGCCGCCGACCTTCTGCTTGACCGCCGCGGTGCGCCGCTCGGCGACCCGCTTCGGGCTCACCCGGTCGCCGATGGCGACGAGGTCATCACCGATCTCCGACCGCTGCTCGTCGAGCTGCCGCCGGAGCTGATCTGTCGTCAGTTCGCCTGTTGCCGAATCCACTGTGCATCCTCCTTGACTTCCTGAACGGTCTTTTCGGGGCCCTTGGTCTGGGCCAGGCGCTGGCGGCCGACGACCGCCATCACGCCGGCGACGACGGCCCACACCAGGCCGACGATGAGGAAGGCGACGCCTTCGGGGACGATCTCGCTGAGCCCCCAGGCGGCGGCGAAGGAGAGCAGGAGCAGCGTCATCAGCGCCGCCACCGCAGCCCCGCTGAGGAGCCCGGCACCCATGCCTGCCTTCTTCACCTCCTCCTTGATCTCGACCTTGGCCAGCTCGACGTGCGTCGAGACCAGGTTGCTGAAGTCGGTGGTGAGCTCGGAGATGAGCTCGTTCAGCGACTTCTCGGGCTCGATCGGCTCCGTGGCCGACGGTGGGGTGGTGCGAGTCGTGTCGGTCGACGCCATCAGCTCGGCGCTCCTGGCGAGGCCGGGATCTCGGGCGGCGGCGGAACGGGTGACGGGGTCGCCGAGCCAACGGCCGTGGGAGGCGGGCTGGCCGGTGCCGTGACCGGCTGCGGGGGCTGCCCGTTGCCGAGGGAAGGCTGCTCGTGGCCGCTCGACGGCTTGACCGACTCCTTCACCTCGTTGAGGTCCACCGAGCGCAGCACGCGCCCGACGACGAAGCCCGCACCCGCGGCGCCCAGCAGGAAGGTGCCGGGCCGGTTCCGGGCGAAGCGCTTCACGTCCTCGAGGACCTGGTCGACATCGCCGTTCGCCAAGCGCTGGGCGCCGTGGTCGACGCGCTCGGCCAGGTCACCGACGATCGGGGCGACGGTGCCCCCGTTGTCGGTCGAGGCCCGGCTCATCGCCCGGAGCTCGTCGGCGACGGTATGGAGCCGCTGTCCGACCGACGCGGCCTCGCTGGCCGCCCGTTGACGGAGTTCATCACGGGCCGTGCCGACCACGTCACTCGCCTTCTGTGCGGCGGTCCCGGCGAGCTCGCCGGCCTGCGCCTTGGCCTCATCGGCCACGTTGCCGGCCTTCGTGGCGGCTTCGCCGGCGACGTTCGACGCGGCTTCCTTGGCCTGATCCGTGCGGCTGCGTTCCTCTGTCTGGATGTCGCTCATGGCTGCTCCGTCCGGGGTTTCGTCTCAGGTTCGGAGCCGAGACCTCCCCCGCGGAGGCGTGAGTCATCCCCACCCGATCGGGGGGTCGCGTCGGGGGATTCCGGTGACCCCAAATAGGGGTGCGCGGCAGCCCTGCGCCGCTCTCTTGGCCCCTGGCGCCATCACGGTTCAGGAGAACGCGCCCCCGGCAGGATTCGAACCTGCGCACTTACGGATAGAAGCCGCATGCTCTGTCCAGGCTGAGCTACGGGGGCAACCAGACAAGGGTAGGTCAGCGGCTCGTTCGTCAAGTGATCGAACACCTGTTCGCTCTCGCCTGCTAGGATCGTCGCATGCCCCTCACACATCCGACGAAGACGAAGGGCGATCTGGCCGTCGCCCACGCGTACGCCGACCTCATGGAGCAGGGCTACCTCGTGCTGTGGCCGGCCACGGAGCATGCACCGTTCGATCTCGTCGCCTATCGAGAGGAGGCGTTCGTACGGGTCCAGGTCAAATACCGATCGCTCGACGCCCGCGGCGCGATGGACATCGAGCTGGGATCGGTCTGGTCGGACCGGAAGCAGCTGCACCGTCGACCGATGAACAAGAACGAGGTCGACCTCGTTTGCGTCTACTGCCCGGCGACGAGGGACTGCTACTACTTCCGACCCCAGGACCACGGCAAGAGCGTCATCCTTCGCGTGACGCCATGTCGAAATGGCCAGTCGAAGGGCGTGCACATGGCCGAGCAGTTCCGGTCGGTCGCCGACGTGCTCGCAGGCCGCGCAGCCAATGAGGAGCAGCTATCCCTGGGGGACTCCGGTGGGGTGGCCCTATGCTGAGTCGCTCTTGGTGGCCGTAGCTCAGCTCGGTTAGAGCGCCAGGTTGTGGCCCTGGAGGTCGGGGGTTCAAGTCCCCTCGGTCACCCCATACCGAACCGGTGAGGTTGGCGGGCGGCATCATGCCGACCGCTAGCCTCCACCGGCGTCGGGCCTCTAGCTCAACGGCAGAGCAACGGCCTCTTAAGCCGCAGGTTCTGGGTTCGAATCCCAGGGGGCCCACAGTGAGTCCGATCGGCCGATCTCGATCGTTCCCTCCGTGCTCCCGGCGGACTTCTCCCGGCTCGGCGAGGAGTGCATGGCCCTGGAGAAGGCCGGCGTCGACCGGATCCAGTGGGACGTCATGGACGGGCAGTTCGTGCCCAACCTCACCTTCGGGCCCGACGTCATCGCCTCGGTGCGGGACCTGGTGAACGTGCCCTTCGAGGCGCACCTGATGGTGAACACGCCGGAGCTGATGCTGGACCGCTACGTCGAGGCGGGCTGCGAGATCCTCATCGTCCACGCCGAGTCGACGCACCACCTCCACCGGACGCTCGGGGCGGTGACCGAGCTGGGGGCGCAGGCGGCGGTGGCGCTGAACCCGGCCACGCCGATCGAGGCGGTGGCCAACGTGCTGGACCTGGTCGAGATGGTGCTGATCATGACCGTGAACCCCGGCTGGGGCGGGCAGCCCTACATCGCCACCATGGAGCCCAAGATCGCCGCGCTCCGGGAGCTGATCGACGAGTCCGGGCACGAGATCGACATCGAGGTCGACGGCGGCATCGGACCGCTGACCATCGCCGGCGCCGCGGCGGCGGGCGCCAACGTCCTGGTGGCCGGCAGCTCGCTCTTCGCCGACGACCAGGGCCTGGAGCACGCCGTCGGCGACCTGCGCCAGCGAGCCACCGCCGCCCAGGGCTGACCTTCAGCGGGCCAGCGCGGCCTGCACCTCGACGATGACGGCCGGCAGGTCGTCGACTCGGCGCTCCTGCACGCCGTCGACGCCGGCGAACACCAGCCACCCTTCGGTGACCTCACGTCCGGTGACCCGAGCCAGAGCGGCGGCGTAGGCGCCCACCTGCAGGCGGTAGCCGACGGCGGCCCGGTCGACGTCGTCCGGGGTCGTCACCGCGTCGGTCTTGTAGTCGACGACCACCAGCCGGCCGTCGGCCTCCTCGAACGCGAGGTCGATGAAGCCCTCGACCAGGCGCCCGTCCAGCTCGGCGACCACGGCCAGCTCCCGCCAGTAGCGGGGCGCGGCCAGCGCCCGCCGGACGACCGAGCGACCCGAGCGCGGCGCGGGCGATCGTGGCCACCTCGTCGGCCCGCTCGGCCAGGCCCTCGTTGGCGGCCTCGAGGGTGGCGAGCTCGTCGACGTCGCCGGCGTCGGGGAGCCGCACCGACTGGAGCACGGCGTGCACGGCACGGCCCCGGGCGGTGCCACCCTCCCCGCGGCCGGGGATCCGCTGGTCCTGCTCGACCAACTCCGGCTGGTCGTCGTGAGCCAGGCCGCTGGGCGTGGCCACGCTGGCCGTACGCAGTCGGGCCAGCAGGGCGTCTCGCTCCTGTCGCCAGCGGGTGGCGGCCCCCTCGTCCTCGACGGCCTCACCCGGCGGCGGGGGGTCGACGGCGAGCGCCAGCTGGGTCGCTTCGGGGCGGGTGTGCAGGCCGGCGCATTCCTGGCAGATGCCATGGAGCAGCTGGGCGTGGCTGGGCTGGTTGGCCGGCTTGTGGTGGAGGCTGACCACCAGGTGGTCCTGCGCCCGGGTGGCGGCGACGTACAGCAGGCGGCGCTGCTCGGCCTCCTCGAAGCGCTCGTCGGACGCCCGCACGGTGGCGTAGCCGGCCGTCTCGAAGTAGCCGTTCTGCTTCGAGCCGAACCGGATCTCCGGGCCGACGTCGCTCCAGCTGACGAGCGGCGCCCGCACGTCGCGATCGGCGTTGAGGCCCGCCAGGACGACGACCGGGAACTCGAGGCCCTTGGATCCGTGCACCGTCATGATCCGCACCGCGTCGTCGTCGGCCTCACGGGCGACGGTCTCGACGCGGTCGGCCCGCCCGTCGGCCTGCGCCGTGACCCACGCCACGAACTCGGCCAGCGAGGTCCCGCCCGCCTCGACGAAGGCCCGGGCGGCGTCGGTCAGGAACCGGTACCGGCGCCAGTGGTCCCGGGGCCGGCGGCGGGCCAGCGTCAGCTCGACCAGCCGTCGCTCGCGCACGACCCGGGCCACCAGCTCGTTGACCGGCAGCCAGTCGCGCTCGGCGGTGGAGCTCGGCCAGGACGCTCAGGGCCACGGCCACCGGGTGGTCCTCGAACCCCTCGGGCGGCGTCGCTCCCGGTCGCCACGATCCCCCGGCCAGCCGCCAGTCGGCCAGCTCGGGTCCGAGCAGGCCAAGCCCGGCGAGCGCAGCGCGGCGACGACCGCCACCTCGTCGGCGGGGTCGTCGATGGCGGCGAGGATGGCCAGCAGCTCCCGGACCTCGTCGGTCTGGAAGATCAGCGACCGACTCTCGATGCGGTAGGGCACGCCCTCGGTCTCCAGCGCCCGCTCGATCTGGCCCAGCGGCGTGCGGGTCGGGACCAGCAGGGCGACGTCGTCGAAGCGCAGGGGCCGCCGCTCGTCACGCCCGACCTCCCAGGCCTCGGCCCGCATGCGCTGGACCAGCGAGGCCAGCTCGGCGGCCTCCTCCTCGCGGACCTCGCCGATGGAGCGGCCCTCGACCGGGCCCCCGACCACCAGGACAGCCGGCGGGGCGGTCGGCGAGGCCCGGTGGGGGTCGAGGTCGACGTACGGCGGCTGGGCGTCGCCGTCGTCGACGATGAGCTCGCCGAAGACCCGGTTGACCCAGGCGAGCACGTCGGGCACCGAGCGGAAGTTGGCGGTGAGCTTGACCGGGTCGGCCTCGAAGGCGTGCTGGGCCTGGCTGTAGAGGGCGATGTCGGCCCGGCGGAAGCGGTAGATGGACTGCTTCGGGTCCCCGACGAAGAAGAGCTTCCCCGGCACCACGTCGATCTCGCTCCAGTGGCCCGGCAGCTCCTCCGGGTGGGCGGCGGCCAGCAGCGCGGCGATCTCGATCTGCAGCGGGTCGGTGTCCTGGAACTCGTCGATCAGCAGGTACTGGTACCGCTTGGCGAGAGCGGTGCGGACGCCGGCGTCGCTCCGCAGGAGGTCCCGAGCATGGACCAGGAGGTCGTGGTACGAGACCTGGCCTCGCTTGCGGCGCTCCTCGCGCGCCGACCGACGGCGAAGGCCCGGAGCCGGTCGGCCAGGATCGTCAGCACCTCGCTGCGGTGGTCGTGGACCAGGCGGGTGCGCTCGTCCTCGGCGGCTGCCAGCGCGTCGACCACCGCAGGCTTGTCCCCGTTCCACACGTCCTGGCGACCGTTGTTGCAGCTGAGCCTCTCGGAGCGGACCAGCGCGGTCAGCAGGGTGTCGGCGTCGCCGAGAGCGTCGAGGGCCCGAAGCTCCCGGGCCATCGGGACGGCGACGTCCTCGACGTGGGTCAGGAGCTTGTCGTCGGGGTCGAAGCAGGACCCGATGAGGGCTGCGGCGTCGTCCAGTGGGCCGACGACCCCGTCGATGGTGACCGGGGTCAGGGCGCGGTCGACGCCACCCTCGCCCAGCCGGTCCCAGTTGTCGTCGAACACCGCCGCCACCTCGGACAGGCGGGACAGGGGGAGCCGGAGGGCCAGGGCCCGGGCCAGGACCGGCCGCAGCTCCGGGTCCTGGTGGAGGTCGTCCAGCAGGTCCCGCCAGCGGCGGTCGAAGCGCACCGACGCCTCGATCTCGTCCTCCACCTCGAAGCCCGGCGGCAGCCCGGCCTCGAGGGGGAACTCGCCCAGGAGGCGGCTGGCGAAGCCGTGGAGCGTGGTCAGCGTGATCTCGTCCACGTCGGCCAGCACCGCCTCGACCCGGGCCCGCTCCTCGTCGGTCCGCTCGATGCGGCCGACCTCCTACTCGAGCTGCTCGCGGACCCGGTCCCGCAGCTCGGCGGCGGCGGCCTCGGTGAAGGTGATCGCCGCCAGGTGGCGGGCCGAGGTGACCCGACCGGTGACCACCAGCTCGGCCACCCGTCGCACCAGCGCCGTCGTCTTGCCCGTCCCGGCACCGGCCTCCACGAACAGCGTGGCGTCGTGGTCCGTGCGGATCCGCTCGCGGGCGGCCTGGTCGGTGGGCTCCAGGACGACGGTCACGGGATCTCGCCCTCGGCCAGCTCGCGGTAGTCGTCGAGCGCCGGGTCGTCCCGCACGCCCTCCCACAGGTCGACCCGGCTGCTGGGGCACACCCGGTTGAAGTCGCAGAAGCCGCAGTGCGTCGGCCCGAAGTACGCCTCCTCGCCCGGGGTTGGCGGGGAAGTCACCGGACTCGATGCCGTCCACGATGGTGGCCACGACCGACTCGAAGCGCTCCTGCACCGCCTGGTCGACGGGGCCACCCCGCCAGGCCTTGCGGCCCGACTCCTCGACGAACCAGTAGTAGGCCTCGACCGGCACGGGGTCGGCGTCGCCGGGGAAGGCGCGGCGGGCGGCGTCGGCGTAGATCGGCAGCTGCAGCTTCCTGCCCCGATCCAGCCGGTCGTCGTCGACCGACCGGTACGACTGGCCCTTGCCGGTCTTGTAGTCGAGGACGAGCAGCGAGCCGTCGTCGGCCCGGTCGATCCGGTCGACCATCCCCCGGAAGCGCAGGCGGCGGCCGTCGGGCAAGCCCGACCTCGGCCGACGGGCGGTCGGTGTCGTCGCCGAAGAGCAGCTCGACGGCGGCGGGCGACATGGCCCGGGCGGCACGCTCGTCGTCGTCACGGTCCAGCACGGCGCCGAGCCAGCGGCGGATGGCCGCCGACTCCAGCTCCCAGCCCAGGTCCCGGCCGGTCATGCCTCGGGCGCGGTACTGCTCGCCCACCTCGTCGAGCACGGCCTCCAGTCGCTCTCGCTCCTCGTCGGTCCACGGCGCCGCCGGGTCGCGCCCGAGGTGCTCGCCGACGAAGGTCTCCAGCACCTCGTGCACCAGCGAGCCCCGATCCCGCGGGGTGATGCCCTCGACGTCGACCGGGTCCTCGTGGGTGTGGACCCGCAGCACGCCGTCCAGCAGGTACTGGAACGGGCAGAGGGCCCAGCGCTCCAGCCGGGTGGCCGACGGCACGGCCTCGTCGTGGAAGCGCAGCTCGTCCCGGGGGCCGACCTGGCCGGTCCACTCGCCGTAGTCCCGGTCCCGCCGGGCGACCACCGCCTCCAGGCCCCGCCCCAGCCGTGCATCGGCCTGCACCGCGGGGTGGGCCGCCAGCGCCGGCGAGCCCGCCACAGTCGAGCGCAGGAGCGCGGTCAGGTCCCGCTCACCGGCGTCGATGGCCGTCGACGCGGAGCGGACGGTGTCCTCGAACGAGGGCGAGCGCCGCAGCCACGGCGCCTCCAGCCCGGCGACGTCGGCCAAGCCGAGTCGGCGCCCGGCGCGCTGGGACAGCTCGTCCAGCAGCCAGCGAGCCGGCTGCAGCTCGCGCTGGCCCCGGGGGTCGCTGCGGGGCGCCATGAGCACGACGTCGGCGCCGGCGACGCGTGCGGCCAGGTGGTCCCGCCGGTCGTCGGTGCGGTCCGGCCGGCTGAGCGACTCGCCCAGCCCGGCGTCGGCCAGCTCGTGGTCCGGGAGCAACGGGTCGTCGCGGCGACGGGGCGGGTGCCAGCCCTCGGCCATGCCGACCACCACGACGAGATCAAGGTCCTGGCCGTAGACGGACTCGAGGTCGCCCACCTGAACCCCGCGCCCGAGGTGGCCGACCCGACGGTGCTGGCGCCCGAGCTCGTCGGCCAGCACTCGGCGGAAGCGGTGGACCTCCGGAGGGTCCGTCTCGATGTCGTCCAGCTCGCCGAGGGCGTCGAGCGTGACCAGCACCTGCTGGAGATCGTCCCGGTCCTCGTCCTGCCAAGCGTCATGCGCCCCACCCAGCAGGTCGGCCAGCTGGGTGCGGGACCACGCCGCCCACGCCGCCCACGACTGGCGGCCGCCAGCCGGGAACAGGGCGTGCAGGTCCAGGACGAAGGCCTGCACGGCGTCGACCTCGGCGATGCGCTCCTGCCAGCGCGCCAGCTGCTCGGGGTCGTCGACGTCCCGCTCGGCGCGCTCGGCCAACTCCACGCGGCGCCGGGCCAGCCGGTCCTGCCACTGGTCGAGGCCCTGCACGACGCCCGCCCGCCGGGCGACACGGTCCCAGCGGGAGGCGGGCACCGGTTGGCCGCGCCACCGCAGGGGGCCGGAACGGAGCCAGCGAGCGAGGTCCACCCGGCGGAAGTCGTGGTCCGGGAGGTCGAGCAGCCCCAGCAGGACCCGCCCGGCGAGGCTCTGGGCCCGGTTGGAGGGGAGCTCGACGTGGTGGGCGAGTCCGGCGGCGTCGAGGTGCTCGTGGAGCAGGAGGCGGTACGGGGACTCGACCCGGGACACGACGGCGATCCGGTCCAGCTCGGTGGGCCGGAGCTCGAGGTGGGCCAGCACCGTGCGGACGGCCTCGCGGGCCTCCTCGTCGGGGTCGGGGGCCAGCACGACCTGGGCAGGCGGCGGTTCGGGGAGGGCCACGTCGACCGGCCCGGGCTCGCCGAGCTGGTCCAACAGCCGGCGCAGCGGCTGGTCCCCGTCGGCGTCCCCCGTGACCCCGAGCACCACGACGACGGGGGTTCGGATGTCGAGCGCCTCGATCAGGGCGAGGTCGGAGCGGCCAAGCCGGCGGGGCAGGTGCACCACGACCGTGCCGAGCTGGTCGATCTCGGGCGACCCGTCCCGCACGGCGGCCGCCGCCAGCGTGAGCACGTCGTGGCGGTCGGTCCAGTCCTGCACCCGCTGCCGGTGGTCCCGGTAGAGGGCCGCGACGGCCGCGGCCCGGGTGCTGGTGCGCTCGATGGCCCGCAGCTCGGCGTCGGTGGCGTCCCGGAGGCGGGCGAAGGTCTGGAGCAGGGCCTCCTCCAAGGCAGCCGACACGGGGACCGTGGAGAGCGGTGGCTGCGCATGGTCGAGGCCGACGCGGATGGCAGCCGCCTCGCGAGCGCGGCCGAGGGGTGCCCGTTGACCGGCGGCGGCCAGGAGGGTGGCCAGCTGGGGCAGGGCCAGTGTGCGGACGTTGGCCAGTCCCGCGGCCGCATGGCGGCCGAGCGCTCGGCGCACCGACACCGAGGCGGGGGCGGACGGGACGACGACGGTGACGGGAGCCAGGGGATCGTCGCCCTGCGCCTCCGAGACCACTTCCGCCAAGGCCTCGAGGGCGGGGCGACCGAAGGGGGTCCGCACCAACCTCGCCATTGTTCGGACGTTACCCAGGACCAGTGACACAGAAGGTCCGCCCGTTTCGGTGATACTCGGCCGATGCGCCTCGCCCCCCTCGCGCTGGCCGTCGGCGTGCTCGTCCCGGGTGCGGTGGCCTGCTCCGACGACGCCGAGGACCCCCCGCCGGCGACCGGCACCGAGGACGCCTTCTGCCGCGAGCTGCGCACGACCGTCGTCGAGCACGACACGATCTTCGACCCGCTGCAGCCCACGACGGCCGAGGAGACCCAAGCCGCCACCGCCCGGCTGGCGGATGCCGCCCCCGCCGAGGTGGCCGAGCCCATGAGGCTCCTGGCCGACACCTTCGCCGACGTGGCCGGGGTGCTGGAGGAGCACGACCCGTCCGACCCCGAGACACCCGAGGCCCTGGCCGAGCTCGGCATCGACGAGGACGCCATTGCCGACGCGCAGGAGGCGGTGTCGACCTACGCCCTCGAGGTCTGCGGCATCGACCTGGATGCCATCAACGCCGCCTCGGTGACCACCACGCCGACGGCGACGACGGTGCCGTCGACCACGCTGCCGGCGACGACCGTCCCGCCGGTGGACACCACCGCGCCACCCGTCACGGGGTGACGCCAGGACTCAGTCGTGCAGCTCGCGCCGGTTGGCGACGACGTCGTCGATGATGCCGTACTCCTTGGCCTCGTCGGCGGTGAACCAGCGGTCCCGCTCGGAATCCAGCTGGATCTGCTCGAGCGTCTGGCCCGTGTGCGCGGCGATGCGCTCGGCCATGAGGCGCTTCGTGTACACCATCTGCTCCGCCTGGATGGCGATGTCGGACGCCTGGCCCTGGATGCCGCCCGAGGGCTGGTGCATCAGGATCCGGGCGTGGGGCAGCGCGAAGCGCTTGCCCGGCGTACCGGCGCAGAGCAGGAACTGGCCCATGGAGGCACCGAGCCCCATGCAGATGGTGCCGACGTCGGGGCCGACGAACTGCATGGTGTCGTAGATGGCCATGCCCGAGGTGACCGACCCACCGGGCGAGTTGATGTACAGCCAGATGTCCTTCTCGCTGTCCTGGCCCTCGAGGTAGAGGAGCTGGGCGGTGATCAGGTTGGCGATCTGGTCGTTGACCTCCTGCCCGAGGAAGACGATGCGCTCGCGCAGGAGGCGGTTGTAGATGTCCTGGGTGGGGTCGCCGGAAGGGCCCTGGGCGACCGGGAGGTCCTGGAAGTCGAACGGCTGCGACATGGAGGCGGAGGCTACCGTTGGCCCTTCCGTGCCACGCGGGCGTGGCGGAACTGGAAGACGCGCCGGGTTTAGGTCCCGGTGGGCCCTAGGCCCTTGGAGGTTCGAGTCCTCTCGCCCGCACGTCGCCGTCAGCGGTAGCCGCCGACCACCGTCGCCCCGGACGCTTCGGGCTGGACGATGCAGCGGTCGGCGATGTCGGCGACGAAGGCCTGGAACGCCGGAACGTCCTGGAGCGAGTCCGGCTCCTCCACCCCGTCGTGCTCGATGACGACGTGCACGAAGTGGACGCCGTCCTCCAGGCGAAAGGCCTTGTAGGTGAAGCCTTCGGGCTGGCGCTCCTCGAGGTCGGCGAACACCTTCTCGATCAGCTGTTGGTTCTCGTCCGCCCGCTCCGGCTTGGTCTCGTAGCGCACCACGGTCGCCTTCATCACGGTCTTTCCTCGCTGCGGGCCGGCGGCCCGCTCCTTCCTTCGACCCCGGCCGGGACGTGGACTCATCGGTGATCGGCGTAGGTTCGGCCGGATGCGGGCCGACGAGCTGCCGACGCCGGCGCTGCTGCTGGACCTCGACGTCGTCGAAGCCAACCTTCGGGTCATGGCCGAGCGATGGCCGGGGACCTCGTTGCGGCCCCACGTCAAGCTCTTCAAGTCGACGGCGTTCGCCGCCTGGCTGGCCGACGCCGGGCACCTGGCCTTCTGCCTGCGCCACGATCCGCGAGATCGAGGGCTGGCCGCGGCCGGGCTGGGCGACGACCTGCTGCTGGCCAACGAGGTGGTCGACGCCACCCGGCTGGCGGGTGCTGGTGGCCGACGGGCACCGGGTCACCGTGGCGGTCGACTCCGACGAGACGGTCGACGCCGCTGCCGCCGGTGGCGTGCGCGGAGGTGCTGATCGACGTCAACGTCGGGCTTCCGCTGCGGATGCGTCCCGAAGACGCCGGGCGCCTGGCCGACCGGGCCCGGGCCGCAGGGCCTCGACGTCCGGGGGGTCATGGCCTACGAGGCCCACGTCGTGCTCGTGCCCGACCGGGCGGAGCGGACCCGGCTGGCGTCGGCGGCCATGGACCGGGCCCGGCAGGCCCACGCCGACGTCGGCGGCGAGGTGGTCTCCGGCGGCGGGACCGGCACCTGGGACCTGAACGACACGGTGACCGAGCTCCAGGCCGGGAGCTTCCTCGTCATGGACACCGCCTACGGCGCGCTCGACCTGCCGTTCCGCCAGGCCCTCTTCGTCGAGGCGACGGTCATCTCGGCCTCACCGGGTGCCGCCGTCGCCGACGCCGGGCATCAAGTCGCTGGCCATGGACCACGGCGACCCGACCGTCGACGGCGCCGACGTCCTCTACTGCTCCGACGAGCACCTGACCTTCCTGCCCCACGAGGGCTGGCAGCCCGAGGTCGGCGAGCGCATCCGGGTGCTCCCCGCCCACTGCGACCCGACCGTCGCCCTCCACGAGCGCTACCACCTGGTCCGGGGCGACGAGGTCGTCGACGAGTGGCCCGTCGACCTCCGTCACTGGTGACCTCCGTCATTGGTGACCTCCGACTGGCCTCGATCTGCCGCCTATGACCGGCGAATCGGAGGCCAGTCGGTCAGCCGGCGGCGGACTCGGCCAGGAGCTGGCCAAGGCCCGGAAGGCCCGGCCCCGGTGGGAGATGGCGTGCTTCTCGTCGGCGGTCATCTCGGCGAAGGTGCGGCCGTCGCCCTCGTCGGGGACGAACACCGGGTCGTAGCCGAAGCCGCCCGTCGCCCCGGGCCTCGGTGGCGATGCGTCCCTCGACCACGCCCTCGGCGACCACCTCGCGGCCGTCGGGGAAGCGGGCCAGGGCGACGGTGCGGAACCGGGCCCCCCGCTCGGCCTCGGGCACGCCGGCCAGCTCGGCCAGCAGCTTGGCCACGTTGTCGGCGTAGGTGGCGTCCTCGCCGGCGAAGCGGGCGGTGTACACGCCGGGCGCGCCGCTCGAGGGCGTCGACCTCGAGGCCGGTGTCGTCGGCCACCGCCGCCTCGCCGGTCGGCCTCGCACACGCGCGACCGCCTTCAGCCGGGCGTTGCCCTCGAGCGTGTCGCCGTCCTCGACGACGTCGGGCACGTCGGCGGGCCGGGGCAGCAGCTCGACGCCGTCGCCGAGGATGGCGGCGATCTCGGCCGACCTTGTCCGGGTTGGCCGTGGCGAGGACGAGCCGCACTCAGCTCGACCGGGGCGGCGGCGGCGTGGCCAGCGGCCTCGGTCTGGAGCTCGACGATCTCGGTCGATGCCCGCCGCTCGGCCAGGTCGAGCAGCTCGTCGAGCTCGCCGCGGGTGAACGGCCAGGCCCTCGGCGGTGCCCTGCACCTCGACGAAGCGGCCGCTCGCCGGTCATCACCACGTTCATGTCGACCTCGGCCTTCGAGTCCTCGACGTAGGGCAGGTCGAGCAGCGGGCGCGCCGTCGACGATGCCGACCGAGATGGCGGCGCAGTTCTCGGTCAGCGGGTGCGCGGCCAGCTCGCCCGTCGCCACCAGGCGGGTGAGGGCGTCGTGCAGGGCGACGTAGCCGCCGCAGATCGACGCCGTGCGGGTGCCGCCGTCGGCCTGGAGCACGTCGCAGTCGACGATGATCTGACCGCTCGCCCAGCGCGACCATGTCGCGTGACCGACCGCAGCGAGCGGCCGATCAGCCGCTGGATCTCCTGGGTGCGGCCCGACGGCTTGCCGTCCTTGACCTCCCGCCGGATCCGCTCGGGCGACGAGCCCGGCAGCATCGAGTACTCGGCGGTGACCCAGCCCTTGCCGCTGCCCCGCATCCAGCGGGGCACGTCGTCGTCGACCGACGCGGTGCACAGCACCCGGGTGCGGCCGAAGGAGACCAGCACCGAGCCGGCGGCGCATGTCGGTGAAGTCCCGCTCGAAGGTGACGGGCCGCAGCTCGTCGCGGCAGGCGGCCGTCGGCCCGGGGCTCGGGGTGCTCATCGCGCCGTCTAGTTCGGCACGGGGCCGATCGTGCAGGTGGCCCCGGGGACGGCGACCTCGACCGGCCCGCCGAAGGCGGCCTCGGCCTCGGCCCGCTGACGGCTCGGGGTCGGTGCCGGGCAGCAGGTGGGTGAGGACCAGGCGGCCGGCGCCGGCGGCGCGCGCCCGGGCCCCGGCCTGCCGGCCGTGAGGTGGAGCGTGCAGGTCCTGTTGCGTCGGTCGAGCGTGGCCTCGAACAGGGCGAGGTCGAGGCCGCGCGCCGAAGGCCGTCGGCGACCAGTCCGGGCCGGTGTCGGCCGAGTAGACGAGCGACGCCGCTCGCCGGCCTCGATCGCGCACGGCGAGCGTCTCGACGGGGTGGTCGGTGCGGGAGAAGCGCAGGTCCAGGTCCGCCGATGGTCGACCGTCGCCGTCGGCGATCAGGTCGTCCAGGCGAAGGTCGGTCGTCGTCGCAGAACGGCCGCGGCCAGCCGGACGGTCCCCGCCGTGCCGTAGACCGGCAGGCCGCACGCGGTCGAGGACGTAGCGCCACGACGTTGCGGGCCACGGGCAGGTCGAGCCAGTGGTCGGGGTGCTCGTGGGTGAGGACGATGGCGTCGACGTCGACCAGGTCGACGTGGCGCTGGAGCGTTGGCCAGCGTGCCCGGCCCGAGGTCGAGCCAGCACGGTCGTCGTCGCCGTGCGCACGAGGTAGCCGCTGCAGGCGTTGTCCGGGCGCGGCGTAGCGTGCCCGACGCAGCCGAGGACCGTGAGCGCTCAGTCCCACGCCACGCGCCTCGGCGTCGACCAGCTCCGGGCCGAGCAGGCGCTGGCCGAGGCGGGCGAACGAGCCGACGTCGCCCGAGGACAGGAAGCGGTGCTCGCCCGTCGCGGTCGCGGGTCCGCCGGGCCAGGTCCAGGTCGGCGAGCACGGCGGCGCACCTCGAAGGCGGTCTCGTCGGCGGAGGACACCAGCACGACGTCCCGGCCCATCACGTCGCTGATCGTACGGGCGAGGAACGGGTAGTGGGTGCAGCCGAGCAGCAGGGTGTCGACCCCGGCGTCGCGCACCGGCGCCAGCAGCCGCTCGGCCAGCACGTGGACCTGGTCGCTGTCGGTCTCGCCCCGCTCGACGAACTCGACGAAGCCGGGGCAGGCGGCGACAGCGTGAGCTCGACGGCGGCGCCGGGGCGGCGACGGCCCGCTGGTAGGCGCCCGAGCCGATGGTGCCGACGGTGCCGATGACCCCGACCCGGCCGTTGCGGGTGGCGCTGACCAGCGACCGCACCCCGGGCTCGATCACGCCGACGACCGGCACCGGCGAGCTCGGCCTGCAGCTCGGTCGAGGGCGGCGGCCGCCGCGGTGTTGCAGGCGACGACGACCAGCTTCACGTCGTGCTCGGCCGACCAGGTAGCTTGGTGATCTGCGTCGGCGAAGCCCGCGCACCTCGTCGCAGCGGCCGGGGCCCGTACGGGTAGCGGCCGGTGTCGCCGACGTAGACGAGGTCCTCGTGCGGGCAGCAGGTCGATGACGGCCCGGGCGACGGTCAGCCCGCCGAAGCCGCTGTCGAACATCCCGATCGGCCGCCGGTCCACCGCCCCGAGGCTAGAGATCGGCAGCAGACGGCGGGCGGAGGCTCAGCCGCCCTCCCCGCCGAGGTCAGGCCGGCGCGGCCCCGTAGCACTCGTAGGGGCGGCCCTCCGCCTCCGCCGCGGCCCGACCGGAGTCGAACTGGAACGGCGAGATCCCTCCCCGCTCCCACGGTCCGACCGACCCGGCGTCGACGGCCAGCGCCGACTTCTCGGCCCGGCCGACCAGGAAGAAGCGGGCGCGTGCCTCGTCCAGCGGCAGGTCGGCGTGCTCGAACCAGTCCACGGCCAGGAAGTCGATGCCCGTGTCGGTGTCGTTGGCCAGGTTGTGCTGCCACGCCGCCCAGGCGCCCCGCTTGAAGGCATCGGCCAGGCGGGTCGCCATCCTCTCCTCGTCAGCCGAGACGTGGCCGACGTCCATCTGGAACAGGCCCATGCCGGACTCGAGATAGCCGGCCTCGAACAGGCCGAGCACCTGCACCAGCAGCGTGAAGGCTCGGGGATCGTCGGTGGCCCTCGAGATCAGGCCGAACACCTCCAGCTCCGACTCGACCGTCGTGCCGAAGTCGGCGAGCACGTGGACCCAGTCGTGCTGGGCGAGCGAGGGCGGGGCGCTGCCCGGTGTGCCCGGGAAGTGGAACCCGCGGGCCCGGTAGAACTCCCAGATCCGGCGTCCCAGGCTGCCCTCCGGACACTGCTCGAGGGCCGCCCACCGGGCCGCCAGCGTGGGGTCGTCCGGGTCCTCGGCCCAGAACTCCGCCGCCGTGTGATCGCCACCGCCCGCGCGCTCGAAGGCCATCGTCTCGTAGCCGTTGCGCTCGAAGTCGGCCACCGCCAGGTCCCGGGACCCAGCCGCGAGGTGCCGGGTGGCCGCCAGCAGGTCCCGGCAGTCCTCCCCCACGCTGAGCTCGTCGGCGAACTCCTGCAGCCGGTCGGCCACCTCCTTCGGCAGGGGCCGGAGGAGCAGGGCGAGCAGCAACTTCATCTGGACCATCCGCACCCGGAAGGCCTCGTCGCGGCGGGCCAGGCCGAGGGCGTAGTCATGCGCGCTGATCGGGGTGACGGCTTCGAGGTCGAGGGTGGTGTCGGTCATGGCGTCCGACAGGGCCCGAAGGCAGAGGGCCTGGAGCCGGGTCAGGCCCTCCGGCGGGGCCACGGCGCTGACGACACCACGGGCGACGTGGAGGACCTCGTCGTCCTGCGGCGGGTCCAGGTTGACGGTCGCCGCCGTCGGGAACGGGACCGGCATCAGGCCTGGTCCGGAGACAGCGCCGTCCCGTACGACTCGTACGGGCGCCCCTCGGCCTTCGCCAGGTCCTCGCCCCACCCGACCTGAGCCGGGGTCACGCCGCCGGGCTCGAAGGGGCCGGTTGACCCCGCCAGCTTCGCCTCGAGCGACTTGGCACCGGGCCCGGTGAAGCCGTACTCGTCGCGCAAGACCGCCAGGTCGTCGTCGGCGCGGGCGAACCAGTCGACGCCGAGGAGGTCGATGCCGTTGGTCTCGTTGAACTTCCAGGCCACCTCACCGCCGCGGGCGATGGCGTTGCCCAGCCGGATCCCCATGTTCGACGGCTTGGCACTGAGGTGGTCGGGGTCGGCCCGGAAGGCGCCGAGCCCCTTGGCCAGGTAGCCGCTCTCGAACAGGGCGAGCACGGCGACGAGCAGGCTGAACGACCGCGGGTCTTCGTCGGCCCGGGCGATCAGGGCGAACACCTCGATCTCGGACTCGACGGTCGTGCCGTAGTCGGACAGCACGTGGACGAAGTCGTGCTGGGCCAGGTGGGGCGACACGCTGATCGGCGTCCCGGGGAAGTTGAAGCCGCGGGCCTTGTAGAACTCCCACACCTTGCGGCCCAGCGCGTCGGGCGGGCACTGCTCGAGAGCCCGCCACCGTCCGGCCAGCTCCGGGTCGTCCTCGACGGCCTGCCAGTACTGCGTCGGGTCGTCGGGGGCGGCCTCGCCCTGACGCTCGAAGTGCATCGTCTCGTAGCCGTTGCGCATGAAGTCGGCCAGGGCGAGCTCGGTGGCGCCGGCCGAGAGGTGACGGGTGGCGTCCAACATGTCCCGGCACTCGTCCCGCAGGTCGAGGGCACTCGGCAAAGGCCTCGACCCGCTCGACCACCTCGGCAGGCAGCGGGCGGAGCAGCAGCTCCAGCAGCACCATGGTCTGCACGCGGCGGATGCGGTAGAGGCGGCCCCGGTCGGCGTTCGCCTCGGCGTACTCGTCGGGGGTGATCGGCTCGAGCGCGGACAGATCGCCGAGCTCGATCAGCTCGGCCGTGAGGGCCTGCGTGAGGCCGCGGATGACGAACTCCTGCAGCTCGGTGAGGCCGCCTTCGGGCACCACGGCCGTGGCGAAGGCGCGAGCGCTCAGCCAGGCCTCCTCCCTGCCCGGGCGGGCGATGTCGGCGGCGTCGTCAGCGGGGAAAGGTACGGCCACGGCTCAGAAGTAGATCACCCGCTCGACTCGCTCGGCGACCTCCTCGAGGTCGTCCGTCCACGCCCCGGTCGAGAGGTACTTCCAGCCGCCGTCGCACACGATGAAGACGATCACGCCCTCGTCGATCCGCTCGGCCACCCGCACGGCGCCCGCCAGGGCGGCGCCCGAGGAGATGCCGGCGAAGATGCCGGCCTCGTGGGCCAGCCGGCGCGTGTACACCAGCGACTCCATCGGCCGCACGATGCGCTTGCCGTCGAGCAGGTCGGGCCCGCCCCACTTCTCGTACACGGGCGGGATGTAGCCCTCGTCCATGTTGCGCAGGCCCTGGACGGTCTCGCCGACGGGCGGTTCCACGGCCATGACCTTGATGTCGGGGTTCTTCTCCTTGAGGAAGGTGCCGACGCCGAGCAGCGTGCCGCTGGTGCCGAGGCCGGCCACGAAGTGCGTGATGTCGGGGACGTCGGCCCAGATCTCGGGTCCGGTGCCCTCGTAGTGGGCCCGGGGGTTGGCCTCGTTGCCGTACTGGTAGAGGAAGGCCCACTCCGGGTGTTCGGCGGCGAGGGCCTCCGCCCGGCGTACGGCGCCGTTGGACCCCTCCTCGGCGGGCGAGTCGATGATGTCGGCCCCGAAGGCCTCCAGCAGCTGGCGACGCTCCGGCGACACGTTGCCCGGCAGGACGATCTTCACCGGGTAGCCCTTGATGCGGCCGATCATGGCCAGGGCGATGCCCGTGTTGCCCGAGGACGGCTCGAGGATGGTCTTGCCCGGGGTCAGGGTCCCGTCGGCCTCCCCCTCCTCGATCATCTTCTTGGCGATGCGGTCCTTGACCGAGCCGCCCGGGTTCTGGCCCTCGAGCTTGCCCAGGATGCGGACGCCGGGCGTCGGGCTGAACGAGCTGAGGTCGACGACGGGCGTGTTCCCGATCAGGTCCAGCACCGACGAGTGCACCGTCACCTCCACCCCCTCGAATGTCGACCGAACGACTCAGGATTCTACTTGCTCGCCCGCCCTTAGGGCTTGCCGGGCCTTCGGCTCACCTGTCGAGGAGAACGACGGCCTCCTCGTCGATCTCCCCGTCCACGATGCGGTACGAGTGCAGCACGGGCTCGGGGTGGCGCAGCGACACGATCACGTAGTGCCAGGCCGGGTCGGGCGCCTGGGCCACGTCGGTGGGCGACGGGTAGGCGTCGGTGTGGGTGTGGCTGTGCATCACGCCGATGATCTCCAGCCCGGCGTCCTCCGCGTCCCGGTCCGCCCGCAGGAAGTCCTGGGGGTGCACCGTGTAGATGCGGCTGCTCTCCTCCGCGTTGCGGCAGGGGTAGAAGCGGGAGACCTCGCCCCGGCCGGGGGTGCCGGCCAGCAGCCCGCAGGCCTCCAGGGGCAGGCCGTCGTAGGCGTGGGCCAGCATCTCGCCCCACGGGCCCCGGTCCAGCTTCAGCACGTCCCTCGTCACGGCGGCCACGACGGTACCGGTACTGTGCCGACCCGATGACGACCCCGATGACACCCGAGGACCTCGTCGAGATCGAGGCCATCAAGCAGCTCAAGTACAAGTACGCCCGCTGCCTCGACCAGAAGCTGTGGGACGAGATGCCCGACCTCTTCGTCGAGGACGCCGTCGCCGAGTACTCGGCCGGCAAGTACCGCCAGGAGGGCCGGGACGCCATCGTCGGGTGGATCAGCGAGTCGATGAAGTCGGAGGGCTTCCTGTCGTCGCACCGCATGCACCACCCCGAGATCCGCCTGACCGGCCCCGACACCGCGCACGGGACCTGGGCCCTGGAGGACACCGTCGTCGAGACCAACTTCGGCCTGACGATCCAGGGCGCCGCCTTCTACGAGGACGACTACGTCAAGGTCGACGGCGAGTGGAAGATCAAGCACACCGGCTACAAGCGGACCTACGAGGAGCTCTTCCCCCGGGCCTCGATCGACGGCCTGCGCCTGACCGCCAGCTGGTGGGGCACGGGAGGCGCCTCCGAACTGGAGGCCTGACTCGCGGCCCGCGCCTGCGGAGCCGCCAGGCGAAGCAGGGCCGACGACCGGTGCGGAAGCTGCCGTAGGCAGCGGAGCCGCCTAGTGCGGCGACCAGCCAGACGGGGTTGACTGGCGGCCTATGGCCCGACCCGAGGGCGTCAAGGTCGTGGCGACCAATCGCCAGGCCCGGCGCAACTACGAGATCCTCGACACGTTCGAGGCCGGGCATCGTGCTGCGCGGCAGCGAGGTCAAGGCCCTGCGCGAGGCCAAGGTCACGGTCGGCGACGCCTACGCCCGGATCATCGACCACGAGGCCTGGGTGATCGGCCTCCACATCACCCCGTACAGCCATTCGGCCGGCGGACTCGGCCGACCTCGACCCGGAGCGGGACCGCAAGCTGCTCCTCCACCGCGTCGAGATCGACCGCATCAAGGCCCGCCTCGACCAGGACCGGCTGACGCTGGTGCCCCTCGTCGCTCTACTTCAAGGACGGGCGGGCCAAGCTGGAGCTGGGCCTCGGGCAAGGGCCGGACCGGGGTCGACAAGCGCCAACACATCGCCGCCCGGGACGCCGAACGGGAGGCCCAGCGGGACATCGCCCGCGCTCGCCGCGGCGAGTGATTTGAGTAGCGCCTACTCATGCCCTCGGGGCCGGCGGATCGTACGTTCAGCGACGTTCCACACGGCTCGAAGGAGAGCGAAATGATCGTCATGGGTGGGTTCCTCAAGGGCAAGGCCGTGATGTTCGGCATCCTCGGCATCGTCTTCATCGTCCTCAGCTTCACGATGTCGTCGTTCACGCAGACGACCTTCCTGATCATCGGCATCTCGTGGCTTGTGGCGGCGGGCTTCTCGTTCTGGATGGCCAAGTCCACCGAGGCCCCCAAGCAGGACCCGAACGCCCCCGGCGGCAGCAACTGGATCGGCTGAGCCGTCACACGGCTCCGTAGACTGGTGGTTCCGGGTGTTTCGGCACTCGGAGTCACTTGACATCCGAAGGAAGAACGCACGGGGCTGATCGGTTTCGACGTGGAGACCGTCTGGCGCTGCGGGCGACCGGAGTTGCTCAGACTCCTAAAACGGGGCACCAAAAGAAGCGCCGATGGCGACTTCGCTCTCGCCGCCTGACCTAGTCAGTAGGTAGAGAGTCCCAGCGAGCCGTGAGGCCACGCGGGGCCTGTCCACTGCAGCCCGGCAACAGAAGCAGTGGAGGACCGCAGGGAGAGACCGCTGGCGGCGGGAAAGACCGCTGACACCGGAGAAAGATCCGGCGGTCATGAGGACCCGACCTCTGGGCGGCCGCAAGCCGCTAGCTCGGGAATGGTCGTAGCTCGTACGATCACGCACTTCGCGGACGAGGGTTCGATTCCCTCCAGCTCCACCGTGACCCCGTGTTCCGAGGGCCCGGACCCAGGTCCGGGCCTTCGTCGCGTCCGGGGCGCGACCCTGGATGGCATGGTCGAGGTCGAGCTGACGAGGGACGACGGGCAGGTCGTCGGGTGGGCCCGCCGGGATCCGGCGGAGGAGCCGGCGCGGTCGGTGGTCACCCGGGTCGAGGGGGCCGGCCCTGTGGAGGTGGCTCGGGCGGCGATGGCGGCGTGCCCAGGGCACCGCCTGGTGGTGCGGGGGGACCGGGAGTTGGCCGCGGGGTTCGATCTGGCCGGGGCGAGCCTGACGCGGGCCTCGGCGCTCATGGTGCTGGAGCTGCCGGCCTCGATCACCTCGGACGCGCCAGACGTCGTGCTCGGACCGCTGCGACCTTCGGAGGCGGAGGCCTACGCCGAGACGATGCGTCGGGCCTACCCACCGGGCCACCCCGACCACGACCACGGCGATGTGGACCTGGCAGTCGCCACCACGACCATCCGCTCGTACCTCGACGGCGAGGTGGTCGGTCCGCTGCTGGCCGACGCGTCCGCCGAAGCCCGGTCGGCGTCGGGCGAGCTGCTCGGCGCGCTGTTCGTCGGCGAGTACCCGCCGGAGGACAGCTTTGCCGGCGGGCCGTGGATCACCGACGTCTTCGTCGAGCCGTCGGCCCAGGGCCGTGGGGTCGGTCGCCACCTGCTGGCCCACGCCGTGAGCGCCCTGAGCGCGGCCGGACGTCCTCGGCTGGGGCTGGCGGTCACGCTGGCCACCCCGGCACGGGCGCTCTACGAGGCGGTCGGCTTCGTCGAGCTGGGCTCCTCGCACGTCTTCACCGCCGACTGAAACCCCGGGGGGAACGGCCCGTCACCGTGGGACCCTGGGGCCATGCCCGCCGGCCGACGACACTTCCTGCTGCTCGAGGCGGCGACGCTCGTGTCGGCCACGGGCAACGGCGTGGCGATGGTCGCCCTCCCCTGGCTGGCCCTGGAGCTCACGGGCTCGGCGACCTCGGCCGGGATCGTGGCGGCCGCCGCCGCGTTCCCCCTCGTCGTCTCCAGCCTGATCTCGGGCACGATCGTCGACCGCTTCGGTCGCCGGCGCACGGCGATGGTGGCCGATCTCCTGTCGCTGGCCTCGGTGGCCGCCATCCCCCTGATCGAGGCCACCGGCCGCCTGACCATCGGCTGGCTGGTCCTGCTGGCCGCCGTCGGCGCCGCCTTCGACCCCGCCGGCGTGACCGGACGGGAAACGCTCCTGCCCGCCGCCGCGAAGGCGGCGGGCTGGCAGCTGGAGCGGGCCAACAGCGTCCACGAGGCCGTCTGGAACACGGCGTTCCTGGTGGGTCCCGGTGTCGGTGGTGTGCTCATCGCCACGGTCGGGGCGGCGAACACGCTGTGGCTCACCGCCGCCGCCTTCGCCACCGCCTTCCTGCTGACCAGCGGCGTCCACGTGGCCGGCTCGGGCACGCCGCACCCCGACGAGCGCCCGGAGAACCTGTGGCACGGGACGCTCGAGGGCCTGCGCTTCGTGCTCCGCGACCCCGTGCTGCGCGCCGGGGCCTTCCTCACGATGGCCATCGTCGCCCTGTACCTGCCGGTGGAAGCGGTGCTGCTGCCGACGTACTTCACCGAACAGGACCAGCCGGAACGCCTCGGCACCGTGCTCATGGCGCTCAGCATCGGTGGCCTCGCGGGCTCGCTGGCGTACGGCCGCTGGGGGCTGCGCTGGTCGAAGCGCAACCTGTACGTGACGGCGATGGTGGCGGTCGGCGTGCCGATCCTGGGCATGTCGCTGCTCCCGCCCTTCCCGGTCCTGGTCGTCCTCGCGGCCATCGCCGGGTTCTGTTACGGGCCCATCCCCCCACTGACCAACTACGCCATGCAGACCCGCACGCCGGAGGCGCTGCGGGGCCGCGTGGTCGGCGTGCTCACGTCGGTCGAGTTCGCCGCCGGTCCGCTGGGCTATCTCGCCGCCGGCCCGCTGGTGGAGTGGCTCGGCCTCGGGACGACGTTCGTGACGCTGGGCGTGGCGCTGGTCGTGGTCACGCTGTTCGCCATCCCCGCCCGGGGCCTGAGGCTCCTCGACGAGCCTCCCCGCTACGCCGCGGTCGACGACGAACCCGATCCCGTGCCACTCGGCGAGCACTCGGTGCCCCGCACCGGCTATGACAACGGACCATGGACGACGCCGACATCCTCGCCCGGATCCACGCCCTCGTCGACGAAGAGCACCAGCTCGAAGAATCCCACGTCGGCGAAGGCCTGAACGCCCAGGAGCAGGAGCGCCTCCAGCATGTCGAGGTGGCCCTCGACCAGTGCTGGGACCTCCTCCGCCAGCGACGCGCCCGCCGCAACGCCGGGCTCGACCCTGACGAGGCCGAGGTGCGCGACGAAGGAACGGTCGAGGGCTACCGGCAGTGAGGGCCTAGGACTCGTTCCAGCGACCGAACCCCGACGCGAGGGGTTCGACGTAGTCGTCGAGGCGGCCGGCGATGTGGGCGCGGCTGCCGTCGTCGAGGGTGCGGATGACCTTCGCAGGGACACCCGCGACGACGGAGTGGTCGGGGACCTCGCCACGCACGACGGAGCCGGCGGCGACGACGCACTGCCGGCCGATGCGCGAGCCGGGCAGGATCACGGCGCCGTGGCCCAACCAGCAGCCCTTGCCGACGGACACAGGCTGGTGGTCGCCGAGCTGCTTGCCGATCGGGACGTCGAGGGCCTCGAAGCCGTGGTTGGCGTCGGTGATGTAGACGCCTTGGCCGAACCAGACGTCGTCGCCGATCTCGATCGACTCGTGGGCCACGATCCCGCAGCGCACGTTGATCAGGCACCGGTCGCCGATGACGAGGGCCCGCTCGGGCACGTCGGCCTGGTCGGGCCCATAGCCGGCGGCCAGCGTCACCCAACTGGCGATGAGCGTGCCCTCACCGATGTGGATGCTCGGCTCGCCGTAGAGCGTGGCCACGGGGAAGCCCAACAGGCTGTTGGCCCCGAAGGTGCCGAAGCGCTCGGCCCGGATCGTGCCGGGGAAAACCGCACCCCGAGACTGGACCCAGCGCCACGAGCGGTGGATCGCCTCGTTGAGGAGGCGGCGTCGGACGTACCAGAGCCGACCTCCCACCTGCTCAGGCTATTTCAGATCCTGCCCTCACCCTCCTGGTCCGTACGGGGACTCATTCCCCGGCCGGGTGCTAGGGATGCAACGTGCCCGTCCGCCGTGTCGTCGTCCTCGGCTCGGAGTCGACCGGCTCCACCACCCTGGCCGAGGACCTCGCCGTCCACCTCGGCGTGCTGTGGGTGCCCGAGTACCTGCGGGAGTACGCCGACCGCCGGGCCGACGAGGAAGGCTCCATCTGGGACATCGACTGGACCTCCGCCGACTTCGACGCCGTGGCCGTCGGGCAGGAGGCGGCCGACGCCGCCGCCCTGGTCGCCGCCGAGGCCCGGGGCGACGACGTCCTGGTCTGCGACAACGACGTGCTGGCCGTCGCCGTGTGGCACTACCGCTACGTGGGCTCGGAGGCCTCGCACCTCGTCCACCGGGCGGTGCCGCCCGACCTCTACGTGCTGACCACCCCCGAAGGCGTCCCCTTCGTCCAGGACGGCCTCCGCGACGGTGAGCACGTCCGGGGGCCGATGACCGAGTGGTTCCGCAAGGCCCTGGCCATCCAGCCGGCCCCGTGGATCGAGTCGGTGTCCGACCGGCGGGCGCGTGTCGAGCAGGTGGTGGACTGGCTCAGCCCGGCGTGACCCACACGCGGAGCGGTCCCAGCTCGACCGCGCCGGCGGCTTTCGCGGCGTCGAGCGCCTCACCCCGCTCGTAGTCGAAGCCCTCCGGCTCCCCCGGCAGCCACAGCCACCGGGCCTCGAACAGCACCTCGAAGCCGGCGGGGACCAGGTCCACGTCGGCAAAGCTGTCCTTCACCGAGCACCCGGGACCCGGCTCCACGCCGGCGAGCAGCTGTTCGGCCGTCAGCCCCGGTCGGCGGGTGATGGCGTCCGGGTACAGCTCCCGGGTCCGCGCCGTCGCCCACCACCGGTCGTCGTCCTGGAAGGTCGGCACCCCGTCCTCCCTCACCACGCGGTCGCAGTGGGCGACGTTGTCCTCGACCGCCAGGCGCAGACGCTCGTCGCTCAACGGCGCTCCAGCTCGGTCGCGTCGGCGGGGAGCACCCTCCTGCACCCTTCCACGATGCCTCAGAGAGCGAGCGGGCTCGCCACGCTGCCGGCCGCCCAGGCGGACGGCGTCGCCGCCAGGACGTAGAGCGCAGCGGCGAACTCCGCACGGGTCAGGTGCTCGCTTCCGTGGAAACGACCGTCCGAGCGACGCGGGATCACGCCGTTCACGGCAGCCCATCGGATGGCGCCGGCGACGTCGCTCCGGCCCACCGTCGCGGCCAGCAGGCTCGCGCCGGCCTCCCGGCTGAGGGGACGAGGCTGTCCCCCGGACACCGCGAAGCGACCGAGCAGCCGGGCCACCGAGCGTTGCGCGGCGTCCGAGAGGACGGCAGCACGCGGCCGGAAGTTGCGTCCGCGGAAGGCACCGAGCAGCTCGGTGTCCGCCACCCAGTCCGCGGCGTAGCCGTACCAGGCGCCCTCGGCCACGTCCGCGAAGTCGTGGGAAGGGAACGAGCGCCGAAGCCGGAGGCCCTCGAAGAAGTCGAGGATCGCGTCGGTGCCGTCGTAGCCGTCCTCCAGGGGGTCGTGGTAGGGACCGCCCGGCCACCGGTGGTCCATGCCCAGGATGGCGTCGAGCCGCACCTCGACCCCTGGCGCACACGGCACCCAGCGATCGGTGGCGACCGACACGGTGATCGTGCGTCGGACCGCTCCCCGGCACCCGCCGAGTGGCCGGTACCGGTTCGTCGCATCCGCCACCGACGCCCAGTCGCCCGGCACGAGGTCGGCGCCCCCGTGGAACGGGATGTGGCGGTCGCGACGGCCGTGAACGATGAGCATCGAGATCGGGCGGTCGGGCGCACAGGTCGCCCCTGGGTCGATCACGGCACCCACGACCGCGAAGGCAGCGACCCGGCCCGGCAGCTCGCAGGCCAGGCGGTAGGCGAACGCCCCGCCGTTGGACTGGCCGGCGACGTAGACGCGGGAGGGATCGACGGCCAGCTCGCTGCTCACCTCGTCGATGACGGCGGCGATGAACCCGACGTCGTCGATCCCGTCGGTCCCCGGCTCGCAGCACACCCCGGCGTTCCACCCGGTGAACCCCTCCTCGTTGCGGACGCCCTCCGGGTAGACCCCGATCCAGCCCCGGGCGTCGACGGCGTCGCCCGTGCCCGTGACGTCGGCGAAGCGCTTGGCCGTGCTCTCCCCGGCGCCGTGGATGCCGACGACCAGCGGCACGGGGCGCCCGGGGTCGTAGTTCGCCGGCAGGCGGACCCGGTACGTCCGCTCGAGGTCGCCGACGACGATCGTGTGCTGGGGGTACGGATCCTCGACCGGGGGCGGCTCCTGCGCAGGCGCCGAGGGCGCGGCCGCGAGCGTGCCGAACAGCACGATCACCACCAGGACACCGCTCACCGCCCGCTTGTGCACCCTCGACCCGCCTGCCTTCCCGCGGACAGTGTGCCGGATCGAGGAGCCCGGCGCGCATCTCTACGATGCTGATCGATGACGACGCCGGGGCCGACCTTCCACAACCGCGTCACGCGGTTGCTCGGGGTCGAGCTCCCCGTGATCCAGGCGCCCATGGGCTGGATCGCCCGCTCGCAGCTGGCGTCGGCGGTCTCGTCGGCCGGCGGGCTGGGGATCATCGAGACGTCGTCGGGCGAGCTCGACGCCTTCGTGCGCGAGATCGGCGCCATGCGGGAGCTCACCAGCCGCCCGTTCGGGGTGAACATCGCCCAGAACCTGGTCCGGGACGACTCGATCATCGACGTGGTCGTCGACGCCGGCGTGCGCTTCGTCACGACGTCGGCCGGCGACCCCAATCGCTTCACCAGCCGGCTCAAGGCCGCCGGGCTGACCGTCTTCCACGTCGTCCCCACCCTGCGGGGGGCCAGGAAGGCCGTGGACGCCGGCGTGGACGGTCTGGTCGTGGAAGGCATCGAGGGCGGCGGGTTCAAGACGCCGGAGGGCGCCTCGACCATGGTCCTGCTCCCCCTCATCCGCTCGCAGGTCGACGTGCCGCTCATCGCCGCCGGCGGGATCGTGGACGGGGCGACCATGGCCGCCGCCTTCGTGCTCGGCGCCGAGGGCGTGCAGCTCGGCACCCGCTTCGTGGCCTCGGTCGAGTCACCGGTGCACGAGAACTGGAAGCAGGCCATCGTCGACTCGACCGAGACCGGCACGGTCCTGCTCAACCGCTTCGCCAAGCCCGGGATGCGGGCCCTGCGCACCGAGCGCACGACCCGCCTGGAGCAGGAGCCGGGGAACGTCTGGGGGCAGTTCGGCTCCCCCGCCGACCTCTACTTCGGGGGCGACATGGAGGCCGCCATCCCCATGTCCGGCCAGGGGGCCGGACGCATCGACGGCGTGCTCCCCGTCGCCGACATCCTGGCCGAGTTGGTCGACGGCTTCGCCGCCGCCCTCGGGACGGCCGCCGACACCTACCTGCGCCCGTGATCCACCACGTGATGACCCCGGAGGGATGGCGGCGGTTCCAGGCCGACGGTGAGTCCCGACAGTCCACCCGGGATCTCACGCTGGAGGAGGAGGGCTTCGTCCACTGCTCGTACGCCGAGCAGCTGGCAGGGACGCTGCAGCGCTTCTACGCCGACCTGCCCGAGGTGGTCGTCCTGACCCTCGATCCCGAGCGCATCGACGCCGAGATCGTCGAGGAGAACGGCTTCCCCCACGTGTACGGCCCGCTCCCGCTGGCAGCGGTGGTCGACACACAGCACCGGAGCCCCGGGTAGGTCACGGCGATGGCCAAGGAGCGGCTCGAGCTGGAGGTCAACGGCCGCGAGCTGTCCATCTCCAACCCCGACAAGGTCCTGTACCCCGACGACGGGATCACCAAGGCCGAGATCGTCCGCTACTACGAGCGCATCGGGCCGCTGCTGGTGAAGCTCTCGCAGGACCGTCCGGTCGCCATGCACCGCTTCCCCGACGGCATCGCCAAGGGCGGGTTCTTCCAGAAGCAGAAGGGGAAGCACTTCCCCGAGTGGATCCGCACGGTCGAGCTGGAGACACGGGACGGCAGCACGGAGTTCGTCGTCCTCGACGACCCCGCCACCGTCGTGTACCTCGCCGGGCAGGGCGTCCTGGTCCTGCACACGCTCTTCAGCCGGGCCGATGCGCCGCACACGCCCGTCGAGGTGATGGTCGACCTCGACCCGTCGACCGCGGACCGGGGCCCGGTGCGGGCCGCCGCCGGGCGCCTGCGGGAGCTGTTCACCGAGCGGGGCTACACGCCCCGGGTGAAGTCCAGCGGCTCGCGGGGCCTGCACGTGGTGGTCGACGTGGACCTGCCCGACTTCGAGCAGGCCCGGGGCCTGGCCGAAGACGTGAGCCGGCAGCTGGTGGACGAGTGCCCCGACGACTTCACCCTCGCCTTCTACAAGAAGGACCGCGGCGACCGCCTCCTCCTGGACATCAACCGCAACGCCTACCAGCAGCACGCCGCAGCCCCGTACTCGCTGCGGGCGCTGCCGAAGGCCCCGCTGGCCGCCCCGCTGGACTGGGACGAAGCGCTGGCCAAGGACTGGGACCCCCAGCGCTGGACCATCGGGAACCTCTTCCGCCGGCTGGGTCGTCGGGACGACCCTTGGTCCTGAGCCGCGGCGACCCGTACGCTCCCGGCGGGTGGGAGACACGTCGGTCGGCCTTGCGCCGCTGAGCCTGATCGGCACGGACGGGGCCACCCGACGGGCGGCGGTGACCCACGCCGACGAAGCCGGGCTCGACCACTTGGCGATCATCGACCACCCCAGCTTCCGCGACGGCTTCGGGGTCGACGGGCTGGCCTTCGCCAACACGGTCCTGGTGCTCAGCGACCGCCTGCGGTGCGCCACCGCGGCCTACCTCCTCCCGCTTCGCCACCCGACGCTGGTGGCCCGCCAGCTCGCCGACCTCCACGCGCTGGCCCCCGGGCGGTTCACGTTCGGCGTCGGCATCGGCGGCGAGGACCGGGACGAGGTCTACTCCTGCGACGTCGACCCCTCGACCCGCGGCCGGCGGGCCGACGAGTGCCTCGTCGTGCTGCGGGCGCTCCTCACGGGTGAGCCGGTCGACCACGACGGCGAGTTCTTCCACCTCCGCAACGTCCGCATCCGACCGGCCCCGGTCGAGGTGCCGATCGTGGTGGGCGGTCGGTCCGACGCCGCCCTCGCCCGGGCCGGGCGGCTGGGTGACGGCTGGCTCGGGGTCTGGTCGTCGGTCCGGCGCTACCGCCAGGCGATCGAGATCGTCGCCGAGCACGCCGCCGGCGCCGGCCGGGACGCGGCCGCCCAGCGCCATGCCCTCTGCGTCTACTGCGGTGTCCACGCCGACCGCGACCGGGCGCGGGCCCTCGTCGCCTCGGCCATGGAGGGCCTGTACGGCCTGACCTTCGAGCAGTTCGAGCACTGGACGCCGTACGGCAGTCCCGAGGTCATCGCCGACTTCCTGGCCCCGTACCTCGAGGCCGGGTGCCAGGACGTGCACCTCTACGCCGTGGGCGAGGACGTCGGCGAGGAGGTCGAGGCGGCCGCCGAGGTCCGGCGGCTCCTCCTGGGATGACCGTGGACGGACCGGCGCCGCCCCTGCCCAACTTCCTGGTCATCGGCTCCCAACGAGGTGGTTCGACCTACCTCCATCGCCAGCTCCGGGCCCATCCGCAGGTCTTCATGCCGCCCCGGGAGGAGGGCTACTTCGACGACCCGTTCTACGGGCGCCGAGGTGAGCCGTGGCTGCGCCAGCTGTTCGCCGGCAGCGAGGGCTATCCCGCACGGGGGTTCCGGGAGTCGCTGTGGATCGCCCGGCCCGAGTGCCCGGCCCGCATGGCCGACGACCTGCCCGGGGTGCGCCTGCTGGCCTCGTTGCGGGAGCCGGTGAGCCGCGCCGTGTCGACCTACTTCCACTACGTCGGCCTCGGCCTGGCGCCGGTCGTGCCGCTGAACGAGGGCCTCCGCGCCCTCCTCGACGGCCGATGGGACGAGCGCTACCCCGCGGCCGTCCACGTGGTCGAGCACAGCAACTACCGCCCCCAGCTCGAGCGGGTCCTGGCCCACCACGAACGCGACCACCTCCTGGTGCTGGTCAACGAGGAGATCCGCGACGACCCCCCGGCGGCGCTCCGGGCCGCCTACGAGTTCGTGGGGGTGGACCCGACGTTCCTGCCCGAGAACCTGTCGGACGCCACCAACTCGGGGACTCGCCGACTCGCCCGCCTGCGCATCCGGCGAGCGGCCAACCGGTTCGTCTTCCGCTCCTCGCACGAGAGCCCACTGGGCTTCGAGGTCCGGGACAGCTTCGTCCCCCGGGCGGCCAGCGCGCTGGTCACCCGTTTCGAGCAGCGGGTGGCCGCCAAGGTCCTGCCCGAGCGCCCCCACGACCTCGACCCCGCGCTGCGCGCCGAGCTGACCAGCCGATTCGCCCCCGACGTCGAGGCGGTCGAGGAGCACCTCGGCCGGCGCCTGCCGGCCTGGCACCGGGACTAGGGGATCTCCCCGACCTCGCGGGAGAACCAGTCCATGTCGGGGTTCAGCTCCGCCACCTCCTTGGCGGGAGTGCCCCCGTACAGGCGGTACGACTCCTCGAAGCGCTGGTTGAGGAGTGAGTTGGCGCCGAGCATGGAGAACGGCGGGAGGTAGGACCCCGGGAGGATCACCGCCGCGGTGGCCGCCATCGCGTACTCCCCCAGCTCGACCGGCGCCGTGTACTGGGCGGCCGTGTGCACGTCGAGGGCGTGGCTGAGGAGCTGTGAGCCCCAGCCGGCCACCCCGGCGTAGGCGCCGAGCCGGATCGTGTCACTGGTGTCGAGGAAGTGGCCGTAGGTGATGCAGCTGTGCGGGCCGAGGATCAGGGCGGGCGTGCGCTCGACGCCCTGGAGGTACTTGCTGTCCCTCCCGGTGCCGTTGACCATGTTCAGGCCGCCGATCACGGCCGCCTCCTCGAGGTGCACCAGCTCGCAGTGCCGGATGGCGTTCAGCTGCCGGATCTGGGCGTCCGCGTCCAGGACGAGCCGGTCCACGATGATGAGGTTGGCGTTGCCGATCCGGGCCCCGGGGCCGAGCTCCAGGTGCTGGACGAGGAGCAGCGAGACCCCGACGCGGGCGGTCTTGTCGACCTTGTGGCCCATCAGCCGGTACAGCGGCCGTTTCAGCGCCCAGGGCAGGATCGCGGCGATGGCGGCAACGACGAGACGGATCATCGGACGTAGGCTTGAACACCATGGAACCGGTCCACGGCGGAGGGTTTCGAGGGGTGGCCCATCAAGGGCGTCACGGTAACGGCGAAGATCGGCGGGTCGAACGATGACGGTACGGATCATCGGGGCGGGCATGACGCCCCAGGGACGGCTGGAAGAGGGTGCGGCGGTCCTCGGGCACCAAGCGGCGCGACTGGCGCTCGATGACGCCGGTCTGAGCCCCAACGACGTCTCGATGGTGGTGTTCGCCAACGCCCTCGGCGGCGCCCTGTGCGACCAGGGGTCGATCCGAGGCCAGTCCTGGCTGGGCCCCCTCGCCCTCGAGGGGACGCCGGTCGTCAACGTCGACAACTCCTGCGGGTCGGCCAGCGCCGCCCTGCACGTCGGCCTGCTCGGTGCGGCCTCCGGCCCCGTCCTGGTCGTGGCCGCCGAGAAGATGTGGGTGGGCCACCGCGAGGCGACCATCGCCGCCGTCGAGGACGGCATCGAGTCCGGTGACCGCCACCGACGCCGTGAGGAGCTCGGCGAGGGCGGCGGGACCGTGCTCATGAAGCTCAACGCCGTCTGGGCCCAGACCCTGATGGAGGAGCGCGGCGTCACCCGCGAGCACCTGGCGGCCGCCGCGGCCAAGGCGTATGCGCACGCCCGCGCCAACCCCCTCGTCATGCTCCACCGGGAAGCCGACGTGGACGACGTCCTCAACTCGCCCATGGTCAACGACCCGCTCACCCGGCTCATGTGCAGCGGCCACAGTGATGGCGCCGCCGCGGTCGTGCTGACCACGGAGGACCGCCCGGACGTGCCCAAGATCCGGTCGTCGCGGTCCATGTCGGGCGACGGCACCGGCGAGTGGCACGAGCGCATGGAAGCGTGCGCGGCCGAGGTCTGGGAGGAGTCGGGGGTCGACCCGACGGAGATCGACCTCCTCGAGGTCCATGACGCCACCAGCGGCGAGGAGATCTGGGCCGCCGAGGCGGTCGGGGCGTACGGGTTCGGCGAGGCCGGCCCCGCCGCCCTGAAGGGCCTGAGCGCGCTGGGCGGTGACGGGGTCACGGTCAACTCCAGCGGTGGCCTCGTCGGGCGCGGCCACCCCGTGGGCGCCACCGGCCTCTGCCAGCTCGTCGAGGTGGTCACCCAGCTGCGGGACCGGGCGGGCGCCCGACAGGTCGAAGGTGCCCGGCTCGGCGCGGCGGTGAACTGCGGCGGCGTGCTCGGCCCGGACCTCGCCTGGGTCAACGTGACCCTGGTCGAGGCGGGCACCGGCACGTGAGCACCGGCGGGCCTCCGGCTCGTTGACCACCCGCATCGGCGCGGTCGTCCTGGCCGCGGTGCTGGTCCTCGGCGGCTGCGCGCACAAGGTGGACCGAGAGCCCGCGGTGGAGCCACCGCCCGCCACCTTCGGCGTGGGCGTGGTGTCCACCGCGGTCGACACGGCCACGGCCGGTCGCGTGGGACTCGACGTCTACTACCCGGCGCAGACCGACCCGTCGCAGCTCCCCCGCAACGGCGCGGCGGCGGCCGCTTCGTCGGGGCCGTACCCCCTGGTGGTGTTCGTGCACGGTGCCGGCGCCGGCGCCGCCACGTACGCCACCATGCTCCAGACGATCGCCTCACGGGGCTATGTCGTCGCCGCCCCGACCTTCCCGGAGAGCTCCTCGCCGAGCATCGTGGGATCGAACCGGGCACTCGACCTCGCCGAGCCGCAGTCCCTGGCCCTCCCCGAGATCGTCGAGCGGGTCCGGTCCGCCGGCATCGGCGGGGTCCCGATCGCCTCGCTGCTGCTGCCCGACGAGCTGAACCTGGCCGGGCACTCGCTGGGCGCGGCAACCGTGATCGACGCCGCCTTCAACAGCTGCTGCCTGCTATCCGAGGACGTGACCTCAGTGACCGCCATCTCCTCGGTGCTGCTCCCGGGGTCCGGGACGATCGACCTCGAGGGCGCCCCCGTCATGTTCGCCCACGGGACCAACGACGAGGTCATCCCCGTCGAGCAGGCCGAGGCGGCCTACGACGACGCTGCCTCGCCCCGCTACCTGGTCGAGCTGGTCGGCGCCGGCCACTTCGAGCTCGTCCAGCCCAACTCGCCGGCCTACGGCCCGCTGCTCTTCTCGATCCTGGCCATGCTCGAGGGCTCCTCCGGCGGGGAGTCGGTCGAGGCCGGGCTGGAGACCGCGGTCGCGTCCACCGACGCCGTCGAGCTGCGCGCCGACCCGTGAGTGCGCCGCGCGTCGACGTGGTGATCCCGGGAGCCCAGCGAGCCGGCTCCACCTCGCTGCTGCGTTGGCTGAGCGCCCACCCGGCGGTCGACACCCACCGGGTCACCGAGATCCCGTACTTCCTGGCCGACCACGTCCACCGGCAGGGCTGGGAGGCCGCCTACCAGCGCTTCTACGACCCGGTCCCGCCGGGCCACCTCGTGCTGGCCAAGTCGGTGGCCATCCTGTACTCGGCCGAGGCCACCGCCCGCGTCATCGAGCACAACCCCGACGTCCGCTTCGTCGCCGTCGTGCGCGAGCCGGTGGCCCGTGCCGTCTCGGCGTTCCACTACGCCCGGCAGCTGGGGCTGGAGCCCCTCGACGACCTGGCGGCCGCCCTGGAGCGCGGCCCCGACGCCTTCCGGGACCCGAACCCCCGCCGGGCGTGCGCCTACATCGAGCGCAGCCGCTACACCGCGGGCATTGCGCGGCTGCGGGAGGCGGTCGGCGAGGACCGGGTGCTCGTGCACAGGTTCGAGGACGTGGTCGCCGATCCCGACGAGGCCTGCCGCCGCACGTTCGCCTTCCTCGGCCTGACGGCGGCGACCGTCGACACCAGTCACCGCCACAACCCCTCCGGCGCGCCGCGATCCAAGCTGCTGGCCCGCGTCGCCCGACCAACCGACCGGGGGGCCGGTCCGGCCCGGCGCATGCTCGACCTCGTGCCGGGACGGGCGCGCGATGCCGTCAAGACGGGGCTGCTGTCGTGGAACCGCAGGGCCGATGGCGAACCTGCGCCCGCCACGGTGACGCCCGAGGCGGAGGCGGTGATCGCGGCGGCGTGCCGCGACGACGTCATCGCCCTCGAGCGCCTCCTCGGCTGGGACCTGGCCGCGTGGACACGGTGAGGAGGCAGCTGGGGCGGATCGGGCTCCCTCTCGTCGACCAGGCGCTGTACAGCGCCAGCAACCTCGCCATCACGATCCTGGTCGCCCGGGTGGCCGATGTCCGGGAGTTCGGGATCTTCGCCCTCGTCTACGCCGCCGTCGTCGTCCTGCAGGGGACGGTGGACGGGCTGGTGTGCGAGCCGTTCTCCGTCGTCCACAGCGAGGAGCACGGGAAGGCGGCACGGGCCGACCTCGGCAGGGCCTCCGGCGCGTCCATCCTGCTGGGCGTCGCCGCCAGCCTGCTGATGGCCGTGGTCGGCCTCGCCGTCGGCGGCCACACGCAGTCGCTCCTCGTCGCCTACGCCCTCGTGCTCCCCGCCCTGCTGGTGCAGAGCTTCTGGCGCTTCGCCTGCTTCGCGCTGGACCGGCCCGAGACGGCGGTGGCCAACGACGTCGTCTGGGTCGGCGTGCAGGTCGTCGCCCTCGCCGTCGTGATCCTCGGCGGCTGGAGCACGCCGACGAACCTCGTGCTGGCCTGGGGCGCGGGTGCCGCCGCCGCTGCCGTCTTCGGTTGCTGGCAGCTCGGCGTCATCCCCGAGCCGACGGCCGGCGTGACCTGGCTGCGGAGCACTGCCGGACTCGGCGTGCGCTACGCGGCGGAGTTCCTGGCCACGTTCGGCGCCAGTCAGGCCGCCCTCAGCGTGACCGGCGCCATCGCGGGGTTGGGCGCCGTCGCCCAGCTGCGCGGCGCCCAGGTCGCCTACGGGCCCGTGGCCACGCTGGCCAATGGGGTCCGGGTCGCGGGGACACCGATCGCGGTCCGGGCGCGGGCCCGGGGTTTCGAGCGGCTCCGTCGGGTCAGCCTCGTGATCGGCGGTGGCTTGGTGGTCGTGGTCGTCCTGTGGACCGCGCTGGTGCTGGCGATACCGGAGGGCGTCGGCGAAGCGGTCATCGGCGACTCGTGGGAGCCCGCCCGCGAGGTCGTGCCCGCCATCGGCGTGAACGCCCTGGCCACCGCGTGGGCCGCCGGCCTGCTGGTGTCCCTCCGGGCCGTGGCCGACGCCCGGCGCAGCCTGCGGGGGCGCGCCGCGACCGGTGTGCTGCGACTGGCCGGCGCTGCGGTCGGCGCCGTGGTGGCGGGTGGCGAGGGGGCGGCGTGGGGCCTCGCCACCGGGGCGATCCTCGGCTTGGGCGTCCTCCACGCGCAGTACCGCGAGGCGCTCCGGGATCAGCTCCCCAGCAGGTGAGCCTCGAGCCGCCGGAGCTCGTCGTCGCTGGCGGCCAGTTGGTCGACGTACGTGCGGCGGGCGACGCCGCGTAGGGCCCGGTCGCCCACCAGCTCGTCCACCAGCGGCAGGGCGGCCGCCACGAAGTCCTCGTCGAGGCCGATGCAGCGACCTGCCTCCCCGACCTGGTCGGCCACGCAGCCGATGGCCGTCGCCAACACCGGGACGCCGTGCGACAGCGCCTCGTGGATCACCACGGGGAGGGTCTCGTGGCGGTACCGAGACGGGAACACGAAGAGGTCGACGCGGCGGAAGAGGTCGACCTTGGCCGCCTCGTCGACGGGGCCCAGGACGACCAGGCGCTCGCCGAGGCGGCTCCGGGCCGCCCCCAGCCGTGCCTGCGCCTCGGGCGACGTCGCCGGGCCGCCGAGCACCACCTCGACGTCACGGCCGGCGTCGTCCAGGGCCAGACCCAGGTCGAGGACCTCGCCGAGCCCCTTGTCCAGGCTGAGGTTCGCCAGGTGCCCCAACCGCACGGCTCCGTGGGTCGTCGGCACCGGGGGCTCGCCGGGATCCAGGGCGATGGGCGCGTTGGACAGCGTCTGGACGTGCCCGATGCCCGGATAGAGGTCCTGCAGCCGCTCCCCCTGGCCGGGGCAGCCCACCAGGTGCAGCGCGTCACGCCCCGCGGCGGTCACCATGGCGGCCATCGCCCGGCTGTGCTCGCGGACGTAGGCGTGGCTGTGGTGGTGGATGGCGATGCGGCAGCCCACCGCCCGCGCCCGGCGACAGACGGCGGCGTCGCCGAGGATGGCCTCCCCGCCCGACGACGGCAGGTAGAGCCCGCGGCCGGCGTACCGGCCGAGGGTGGCGACCGCCCCCGCGTACCGACCGACCTTCCTCGGCACACGAAGTGCGCCCTCCGGCTCGATGTCGATGCGCCGCACGACCGAGCGTTGCTCCATCCAGGCGGCGACCCGCTCGGTGATCAGCGATGCCCCGTGGACGGGTGGCGGAAGCGTGCCCACGACGACGATGTCGGGCTCCGGCACCGGCGGGACGGTAGCGGCCGGGGCCGGTACCGTTGACCGACGGTGCAGACCTCTCGGCGGATTCGGCGCGGCGCTCTACGGGTGGCGGTCCTCGTCGTGCTCGTGGTCACCGCGACCGCGACGTTGGACCTCCCGGCCCCCGCCGACCACCGCTTCCCCGACGTCAGCGACACCTCGTCGCTCGCCCCCGCCGCGGCCTGGGCCCTCGACCAGGACATCGTCGCCGGCTTCGCCGACGGCTCGTTCGGGGCGTCCCAGGTGCTCAACCGGGGCCAGGTGGTGAACTGGATCTGGGCCCAGCAGGGCCGGCCCGCGCCGACCGGCCCGAGCCCGTTCTCCGACCTCGCCCCTGGCTCCTACGCCCACGACGCCGCCACCTGGGCCAACGAGGCCGACGTGGTCGGCGGGTACCCCGACCAGACCTTCCGACCGCGGCGCACAGTGACCCGTGGGCAGGTCGTCGGGTGGCTGTGGCGGGTGGCGGGACGGCCGGACCCCACGGAACCGAGCCCGTTCCCCGACGCGGCGGCGGGCCAGCTGGGCAGCGCTGTGGCCTGGGCCGCCGAGCACGACGTGGCCGGCGGCTTCCCGGACGGGAAGTTCAAGCCGTCCCGGACCGTCACCCGGGGCACGGCGGTCCAGTGGCTGTACCGCGCGTCGACGCTGCCGACGGACCCACCGCCCAACGTCCTGCTCGTCCTCACCGACGACCAGACGCTGGCGTCGCTGGCGGTGATGCCGCAGACCCGGGCGCTGATCGGCACCCAGGGCACCACGTTCACCGAGGACATCGCCTCGTTCCCGCTGTGCTGCCCAGCCCGGGCGACCCACGCCACCGGTCAGTACGCCCACCACCACGGGGTCGTGGACAACGACAACAACCCGCATCCGATACCGGGCCCGCCGGCCGACGACTTCGTCCTCGGCCAAGGCGGCTACGACGAGTTCGACCACACGAACACGGTCGCCACCTGGATGGACGCCCTCGGGTACGAGACGTCCTACGTGGGCAAGACGTTGAACGACTACGACGGCGCGGCAGCCACCCCGCCGGCGCCTCCCGGCTACGACCGCTGGTTCGGGTGGATGCTCGAGGCCACGACGGGGGCGCGCCAGAACTACTTCAACTACCGGATCTACGAAGACCCTGACGGGGCCGCCGGTCCGACGCCGGGGGCCACCGTCGAGTACGGCAACGACGACGACGACTACCTGACGGACGTCCTCCGAGACCGGGCGATCGAGCAGATGGGTGAGCTCGCCGCCACCGGCGACCCCTGGTTCCTCACCGTTGCCCCGTTCGCTCCCCACACCGGGAGCGGGCGGACCCGAGCGAACGCGAATCCCGTCGGGACCGCCCCGGCGCCCCGCCACCTCGGGGACCTCGTGGGCGTGCCGAACCTCCCCAACGCACCGCTCGACGACAACCCTGCGTTCGACCAGGTCCCGGTCGGGTCCGCTCCCTGGGTCCAGGCGGAGCGTGACCATCCGATCAACTTCTTCAACTTCCTCAAGACCCAGGGCACGGAGGATCCCGGCGACGACCGGACCGACGCGGAGGTGCTGGCCCTGATCCAGTCGGGGTACCGCCTCTACCTCGAGTCGCTGCTGGCCGTGGACGAGGCCGTCCAGACCCTGGTCCAGGAGCTGACGGAGCTCGACGAGCTGGACGACACCCTGCTCATCTTCACCTCGGACAACGGGTTCGCCTACGGCGAGCACGGCTTCCTGTCCGAGAAGAACGAGCCCTACGAGGAGTCCTTGCGGGTCCCTCTGCTCGTGCGCGGGCCGGGGTTCCCGGCCGGCGCCACCGTCAGCGCCCCGACGGCCGACATCGACTACGCCCCGACGCTGGTGCGGGCCACCGGCGCCACCCCGGGCCTGGTGATGGACGGCCTCGCCCTCCAGGACGTCGCCCGCCACCCCGACGGCTACGACGACCGGGCAATCCTCATCCAGAACTGGCCCACCAGCACCCGTCCGGGGAGCCACATCCGGCACTGGGAGGGCGTGCGCACGGCGAGATACACGTACGTCGAGGTCCCCGAGTCCAGCTCGGTCGAGCTCTACGACCGCACGATCGACCCCCACCAGCTCGACTCGGTCCACGACGACCCCGCCTATGACGCCGTGGAGGCCTACTTCAACGGGCTCCTGGACGAGCTCAAGGCCTGCGCGGGCGTCACCTGCGACATCCGGGCGCACCCGCCCGAGCCCACCACCCCCTGACCTCCGGACCTCATACCAGCGCCAGCCGCACCTTCATTCCGGCCCTTGCCGGAACCCCATTGTCCCGCCAGCCCGGATCCCATTCCCCCGCCAGCGGGAACGTCATTCAGCCGCCAGCGGCACCTTCATTCCCCCGCCAGCGGGAACCTCATTCCCCCGCCAGCCGGAACCCCATTGCCCTGACGGCCGGAACCTCATTCAGCGGCCAGCCCGAAGCTCGTTCTGGTGGCAGCGGTGTGTTGCTCACAACACAGGACTGCCACCAGAACGAACTCGCCACTGGTGCGCGGAGGTGTGTCCGGACGCGAGAGAGGCGCCCCGAAGGGCGCCTCTCTCTCAGAACCAACAGGTTGTCAGCCGGATCAGGCCTCGACGCCCCGCATCCGCCGACGAGCGGCGAGGAGGACGATGCCACCGACCGCGGTCAGTGCGATGGCGACCCGCATGAGCGGAGCGCTGTCCGCACCCGTCCGGGCCAGATCGGCGCCGTCGGCGGCGACGGTGCCCGCACCGACCTCGAAGGTCAGCGTCACGCCACCGCAGGTCACCACGACGGTGCCCGAACCCGGATCAGCGAAGCTGACCGTGCCATCGGCACCGACCGGGAAGGACCCGATCGAGACGCCGTCGACGGTGACCGTGGCGGTCGAGCCGGCCGGACAGCCACCGACGGTGCAACTGCCACCGTCGCAGCCGATCGTGCCTGGCCCCACGCCCGGGCCGTACTGGGCATCGGCTGGGGCCGCGCCCAGTCCGAGGAAGAGTAGGGCCATCAACAGGCCCGTGAAGATCAGTGATTTACGCCTCAAAGTGTTCGCTCCCGCTCCTGGCCGGTTCCAACGGCGCACAATAGACGGTACTGACGTGCTTGTCATGCATCTTGGCTGACCGCTGAAGCAGCCAAGGCAACGGTACCCTGGGAATCCCCTGCGCGTGAAATGTCGCGCCCCACGGCGAGAGACCCCGAGGACTGTTGGCCAGCTTCGACGAACCCGACCTCGACCTCCGTTCGTTCCTCGGGGTGTTCTGGCGGCAGCGGTGGCTCATCGTCTTCGTCGCCGCCGTCGTGACCGGTGGGGCGGTCGTGTGGTCGATGCTGCAGACCCCCGTCTACGAGGCGTCGGCGACCGTCCTGGTCGACCTGAACGTCACCTCCGGGCAGAATCTCGACGAGAGCTCGAACCCGATCGTCGCCACTCAGCAGGCGATCATCTCGGAGATCCAGTTCGCTCAGAGCGACCAGGTCGATGACGCAGCACGGGAGCGGCTCGAGGAGCGGGTCGACATGAAGGCCACGGGGGGTGGTGGCTCCGCTCTACGCATCGTGGTCAGCGACGGCGACCGGGACGTCGCCGCCGAGGGAGCGAATGCGTACGCCCAGGCCTACCTCGAGACGAGGGGCGACTCCTTGGCCGAACAGGTCCGCGCCGGCAACGAGGCGCTCGAGGAGCGCATCGACACGCTGCAGGCCTCGATCGATCAGCAGAACGCCCGTCTGGCCGAGATCAGCACCACGCTCGCCGCGCAGGACCCCCCGGACCCGTCGCTGCAGCAGGAGGCGACGCAGCTGCAGTTCCGGGTGAACACCGACGCGCAGACGCAGGCAGAGCTCCGCAGCCGGCTCGCCGAACAGCGGGGGCAGGTGCAGAACCTGCTGGCGTCCTTCGGCGAGCTGACCGACGAAGCGACGCCGCCGTCCTCCCCCACGTCGCCGAACCTGTCCCGGGACGTGCTGCTCGGCGTCGCCGCCGGACTGCTGCTGGGCCTGGCCGTCGCCTTCGCCCGTCACCTCCTCGACGACCGCACGAGGACCCGCCGCCGCCTCGAGTCCCTCACCGACGTCCCCACGCTGGCGACCCTCCCCCAGTTCGCCGGTCGCCGCCGGGCCGAAGCGGGCGTGGCCATGGTCGACGCCTTCCGCGGCCTGCGGGCCGCCCTGGAGTACGCCAGCATCGACGATCCGTTCAACGTGCTCGCCGTCGTGAGCCCGGTGCAGGGCGACGGCAAGACGACCGTGGCCGCCAACCTCGCCATCGCCCTGGCCCAGGCCGGCGAGCGGACGATCGCCGTGGACCTCGACCTGCGCGGACCCTCGCTGCACCGGGCCCTCGGCGCCCATCCGGCCCCGGGCTGGACCTCGATCACGGTCCCCGAGGACGTCCGGGCCGCGCTCCAGGAGAGCAGCGAGAGCCCGCGGCTGCAGGTGCTCGCGGCGGGGCCGAACGACGGGGACCCCGCCGACGTGCTCATCCCGCCCCGACTCGAGCCGATCATCGCCGACCTGCGAGCGCGGGCCGACGTCGTGGTCCTCGACACGCCCGCGGTGCTGGCCACCACCGATGCCCAGGTCATCGTCCGGGAGGCTGACGCGGTGCTCCTGGTGGCGAGCGCGAGCACGACCCGCACCGAGATCGAGGACACGCTGCGCGCCCTCGACCGGGTCGGCGCCCGAATCGTCGGCACGGTGCTGAACCGGGCCGACATCCGGGTCCGCCGCTACGAGGCCGAGCCCGGTGACCCCGAGCTCCCCACCCCTCGACGCCCCGCCGCCAAGACCGAGGAGCCGGCTGGCACCCCTGATCCGGAGCCGGTGACGACCGCCCCGACCAGCCAGCGCAGCAACTCGACGTCGACGCCCGACCCGTCGTCCTCCACGCGCGCCTCCACGAGGGCCAACCCCTCGTCGTGAGCCGGCCCGCGCCGATGCCGGCGGCGCGGGCCCCGGCTGCACCCGAGCCGGGGCCACCCAGGACCGAGGTCGTCCGCGGCGCCCGTCACGACGGGTGGCTGGCGTGGGCCTTCGTCCTGGTGGTCGCGACGGCCGGGGTGCAGTGGTTCGGGCTGGCCGGCGCCGGCTCGCTGTCGCTCAAGTGGTTCCACATCGCCGCCGCGGGCCTCGTCGTCCTGGTCGTGATCGCCCCGGACCTGGGCGCCCGCCTCGAGGTGATCGTGAACCGGTGGGGAGCGTTCTGGACGGCGATCGCCGTCTACCTGGCGGCGGTCCTCGTCACCCACATCCTGCGCCCGGAGCCGTTCCTCCCGCTGTCGCTCTTCGCCCGGCAGCTCGTGTACGCCGGCGCCGGGATGATCCTGGCCATCGCGGCCCTGTCGCTGGTGACCGAGCGAGCCCGACGCCCGTTGGCGTGGTCGGCGCTGCTCTCGGCGACCGTGGCCCTCGTCGCCCTGTTCGAGCCACTCATCCGTCGTGGCCTGAACCCCGTCAGCCTCCTCATCGACGGATTCCTCGGCGGCCAGCCCGACATCGTGATCTTCGGCCTGTTCCGGGCGTCGTTCGCGAGCGCGGGCGGCCTCGCCGACGAGGCCGTGCGGGCCAACCTCCGCCACGGGCTGGCCAGCGCCCTGGCCCTGAGCATCTTCCTGACCGCGATGGTCCGCCTCGACCTCGGGAAGTGGAACCGGCGGATCGCCAACGTCGGGATCACCGTGGCCGGCCTGATCGTCGCCATCACCCTCAGCCGCTCGATCATCCTGGCGATGCTGGCGTGGCTGGCCATCGTGACGGCTCGCCCGCTCTTCAAGGGCCGGGCATCGCTGCTGCGCTGGGCCCTCCCGGCGTTCCTGGCCGGGAGCGTGGCGCTGCTGGCGCTGTCGCCCATGGGCGAGGTCTTCGAGGAGCGCTTCCTCACCAACGAGGGCTCCGTGACCGCGCGAAGTGCCAACGTGGAGGACACCCTCCAGCACGCCGACGACTACCTGCTCGGCGCCAACGACATCGAGATCGACGCGTCGCCGCACAACGTCGTCCTCGACGCCCTGCTGGCCGGGGGCCTCGTGGGCTCACTCGCCGCCCTCGTCTTCTTCGGACTCCTCGCCGCCGCCGTCGTCCACCTCACCGTGCAGTACCTCGTGGACGCGCCGACGTGGCACCTCCCGGTCAGCCGCGCCTGCGCCATCGGCATCGGCCTGATCCCTGTGGTGCGCTTCCTCACGGCTGGTGGCGGCATGCTCAGCTTCGGCGAGTGGGCCGCGGCCGGCGCGTTCTTCGCGCTGACGGCGGCGAACGCCCGGGCCGGAACCCGGCGCCGCCTGACGATGGCCGCGACGTGAGCGAGTCCACCGTCAAGCCCGAGGAGGCTCGACCGGTACCGTCCCGCCCGGTGGAGGAGGACAGGTCGACCTCCGAACGGAACTGGCGCCGCCGTCCGGTGTGGCTGGTCGTGTTCGGGGACGCCGTCGCGGCCGCCGTCGGCGTGGCCGCGGTCGAGTGGACCGGCCTGCAGGACGTCGAGCCCTCCCTCATGGTGGCCGGCGCGATCACCTGGGTCCTGGTGCTCCAACTGAACCGGGTCTACGACCGATCCGTCGACGGGCTGTTCCCGACCGAGTTCGAACGCCTGGCCGTCGCCGGCCTCTGGTCGTTGATCGGGCTGGTCGTCTTCGAGCGCTGGCTGCGGCCGGCGGGCTCGCTGACGGCGATCGCCATCGCCCTGGTGCTCAGCACCGTCTTCCACGAGGGTTTCCGCGACTGGCTGCGCTGGCGGGCCCGTCGGGGCCGGCTGCACCGCAGGACGGTGGTCACCGGCTCGGCCGCCGCCGCCGCCGACCTGGCCGCTCGGCTCGAGGCCGAGCGGGACGTCGGCTTCCAGATCGTCGCGCTGGCGGTCCCCCTGGGCGAGGAGATCGACGCCCCCTGGCCCGTGCTCGGACACCCCACGGCGTCGGCTCTCGTCGCCGCCGAAGAGGAAGCGTCGCTCCTGGTCGTCGCCGAGGGGGCCGTGGACCGACCCGGTCTCCTCGGGCTGTTGCGTTCGAGCGCCGACGCGGGCGTCGCCGTCCTCGTGGAGCCGGGCGCGGTCGAGGTCGCCGGGCTCTCCCCGGCACTGATCCGGCTGTCCAGCGGCTCCCTCCTGCAGATCGAGGAGCCGCGGATCTTCGGGGCCTCGTGGGTCCTCAAGGCGTGGATCGACCGCATCGGGTCGACGATCCTGCTCGTGCTGACCTCACCCATCCTGCTCGCGGCCGCCCTGTCCGTTCGCCTGACCAGCCGCGGACCGGCCTTCTTCCGCCAGCAGCGAGCAGGTCGGCGCGGACGACCGTTCACCATCTACAAGCTGCGCACGATGACGGCCGGCGCCGAGCAGGCCCTGGCCGAGGCGCAGGAGCTCGCCGGGGCGTCCGGACCGTTCTTCAAGTACGACAAGGACCCGCGGGTCACCCGCGTGGGCCGGTGGTTGCGGCGGTACAGCCTGGACGAGCTGCCGCAGCTCTGGAACGTCGTGAAGGGCGACATGTCCCTGGTCGGTCCCCGCCCGCTGCCCCTCCACGAGGCCAAGATGCTGACCCTCGAGTCGCGCCGCCGGACCCTCGCCCGACCCGGGCTGACGGGCCTGTGGCAGGTCTCCGGCCGGTCCGCCCTCGACGCCGAACGAGCCGTGGAGCTCGACCTGGCGTACCTCGACAACTGGTCGCTGGCCTCCGACCTGAACATCCTGCTGCGCACGGTCCTCGTCGTCGTGCGCGGCGACGGCACCTGAGAGCGACCTGACCCCTGAGCCCCACCCGACCGGTCTTCCCTGACGCCCCACATCGGGGCCGCGGCGCGCCGCCGCCAGCCGCCATCACCGCCGTCTGCCTGGCGTCGGCCATCGGCGTGGCGCTCGCCGAGTGCCATCCCACCGGCCTCGCGCTGACCGATGCCCTCTTCAGCGCCGCCCTCGGCGCCGGCGTCGCCGCGGCCGGGTCCCGGGCGACGCCGACGGCGCTCCTGCTGGCGGCGGGGGCGGCCGCCGTCGGGATCGGCGGCGACGTGTTCCTCCTCGCCGCGCTGGCGGGGGCGGTGTTCGCCGTGATGTTCGGCTGGAGCAGCCGCGCGCCGGCGGTCCTCGGCACCCTGTCCGCGGCCTGCACGGTGCAGGCGCTGGTCCGCCTGCCCCACCTCGGCTTCAGCGGTGGCTCCGCGCTGCTCGCCGGGGTGGCCGTCACGGTGATCCTCGTCTCGGGGTACCACCGGGCCGGGGAGACGGCGCGCCACCGGACTCGGCAAGCTGCGTTCGGGCTCGGGGCGGTGACACTCGTCGCCCTGGTCGGGGCGGGACTGGCCGCCCTCGACGCCCGGCGCTCCACCGCCGATGCGGTGATCGCCTCTCGCCAGGCGTTCACCGCGGCGCGGGCCGGCGACGACGAGGCCGCGCTCCAGGCCTTCCAGCGCGCGGCCGTCGCGTTCGCCGAAGCGGAGGACGCCGTCAACACGAGCTGGGCGATGCCGGCGTGGGGCCTGCCGGTCCTGGGCGCGCAGATGGAGGCGGTGGACGCCGTGGCCAGCCACGGAGCACAGCTCGCCGTGGTCGGCGCCGACGCCACGCTGGACGCCGACCTCGACCAGATCCGGTTCGTCAACGGCCGGATGGACCTCGACGCGGTGGCCGCCCTCGAGGTGCCCCTCAGCGACGTGGCCGCCGAGCTGGACGCCGCCCAGGAGGACCTGACCGACATCGACTCGCCGTGGCTGTTGCCACCGGTGGCCTCCCGGGTCGACGAGTTCTCCGAGGAGGTCGACCAGGCGTTGCCCGAGGCGCGCCTGGCCCTCGACGGCGTCCAACTGGCGCCGCAGCTGCTCGGCGCCGACGGCCCCCGCCACTACTTCCTCGCCTTCCTGACGCCGTCGGAGCTGCGGGGCCTCGGCGGCTTCATGGGCGAGTTCGGCGTCCTGACGGCCGACAACGGCGACCTGGAGCTCTCCCGCCACGGCTCCATCCAGCGCCTCACGCTGGAGGGCCGGGCGCGGGAGGCCACCATCACCGGCCCGGCCGACTACCTCGGCCGCTGGGGCACGTACGAGCCGGCCAAGTACCCCGGCGACATCCCGCTCTCCCCCGACTTCCCGACGGTGGCGGAGGTCATCAGCGAGTACTACCCGCAGGCGGGCGGGGAGCCGGTGGACGGCGTCATCTCGGTGGACCCGGTCGCCCTGCAGAGCCTGCTGCGCATCACCGGCCCCATCGCCGTGCCGGACGCCCCCGAAGCGCTGACCGCCCAGAACGCCGCTGACTTCCTGTTGGAGGAGCAGTACCTGGAGTTCGGGGACCGCGCCGATCGGAAGGACTTCCTGCAGGACGCCACGCGCTTGACCTTCGAGGCGCTGACGTCTGGGGACATCCCGGCGCCCAGCCGCCTGGCCACCGTCCTGGGGCCGGTCGTGCACCAGGGCCGCCTGATGGTCTCCCTGGCCGACGACGAGGAGCAGGCGCTGATCGACCAGGTCCCCGACCTCGCCGGCGAGTTCCCCCGACCGGACGGCGGCGACTTCGTCGCCCTCACGACCCAGAACGCGGCCAACAACAAGATCGACATCTTCATGCACCGGGAGCTCGAGTACGAGACCACCTACGACCCCGACTCCGGGCGGGTCGAGGCGACCGCGACGATCCGGATCCGCAACGACGCCCCACCGTCCGGCCTGCCGGACATCGTGCTCGGCAACGGGCGCCGCGGGCAGCCACAGCAGCTCCCGATGGGGACGAACGAGGTCCTCCTGTCCCTGTACACGCCGCACACCCTGCAGCGGTCCGAGCTGGACGGCGCGCCGTTCGGGTTCACCCCGGGCACCGAGCTGGGCTGGAACACCTACTCGGGCTTCGTCCAGATCCCGCCCGGCGGCGAGGTGACGGTGACCTTCGCGCTCGAGGGGGCGATCCGCCCGGACGAGGACTACCGGCTCACCGTGGCCAACCAGCCCGTCGTCAACGCGGACGAGGCCTCCGTCGTCCTGCACCCGTCCGACGGCTGGGCCGTCGAGCCGGCCGAGGATGTCGAGGCGCTCGAGGACGGCGGTGTGCAGCTCGACGTGGAGACGACCGAGGGCGACTGGCGACGGGTGCTCGAGCTGGGCTGAGGGCTCAGGCCGGTGGGCCCTCCACGTGGACGACCTGGTGGTAGCTGAGCGAGGTCGATCCCGGAAGGTGCTGAAGGGCGCTGTCGCCGGCCTGGAGCATGCGGCCGAGCCGAGCGGCACGGCCGTGCAACGCCCGTCGGTCCACCAGCCGCAGGAAGGTGAGCTCCCCCACGGAGCGGCGCACCCCCCGGAAGTGCCGGCCGAGGAGGTCCACGTCTCCTCGGGTGAGCGGTGCTTCGTCGTCCGAGCCCATCTTCACGATCCCGAACCGGCCGGGAAGCACCCGCCTCGACAGGGACAGCACCGGGTTCGTGGCGAACGTCTCCAAGAACGCCCCCGGTGCCCCCGGCCGCAGCTGACTGGCCAGCCAGGGCGCGTACTCATCGAGATCGACGTGGTGGAGGGCGAAGCGGCCGACCATCGCGTCGAAGGGCCCCAGGTCGCCCTCCGGGCCGGTCAGCTCCCGGAGCTCGACCTCCACGTCGACGGCTTCGGCCAGCTCGCGGGCCCGGTCCAGGGAGGCGTGGCTGGCCTCGACCCCTACGACGTCCGCCCCCCGCTGGGCCAGCCACACCGTCGTGAGCCCGGAGCCGCAGGCGAAGTCCATCACCCTCCGGCCCGCCACGGGCCCGATCGCGTCGAGCATGGCCGCCGTGTTGGGTGTCGGACCGGCCGCGACCAGTCGAACGCACTCGTCGAGTGGCAGCACGTGGTCGTCCCAGAAGTCCGCTTCGCGGTCGATGCGCGTCGCATCTGCGGTCGCCGTCGTCTGCATGCCCGCCCTCTCGTCCTCCACGCCCGCCCTCCCAGCGTGGTCAGTACGGCCACCGTACCGGTCCGCCGCTCCCCTGTCCGCCGTGACCTGGTGACGGGTACCGTGACCCGTCGTGACCGGGCGGAAGCGAGGGGTGCGGCAACGCGCCGCGGGGTTGGTGGCGGTGGCGCTGACCGCCGCCGCGGTCGCCACGGCCGCGTCCAGCCCGGTCACCGCCGCCCGGCCCGGGTCGGAGGGCGCCGGCGTGCCGACCGCGGTGAGCTGGGCACAGCAGCACGGCATCGCCACCGCACCGGCGGCGGCGCTCGGCCGCCAGTCGACCACCCGGGCCCAGGCCGCGGTGTGGCTGTGGAACCAGGCCGCGAGACCCGAACCGACCGCGGCTCCGCCTGTCGACGTGCCTCCGAGCGCCTGGTACGCCGACGCCGCCGCGTGGCTGGTCGACGAGGACGTCATCGTCCCGTCGAAGGCGTTCCGGGGCCCCCGACCGCTCCTCCGTAGCGTCTTCGCCACCTGGCTCTGGCGCCAGGCGGGCTCCCCCGACCCGTCGGGACCGCCCGCCAACCCCGACGTGGGCGCCACCGCCCCCTACCGCAACGCCGTCGCCTGGGCCGGGGAGGAAGCGGTCGTGAGCGCGACGGCCCGCTTCCGGCCCAACAACACCATCCTGCGGGTCGACACCCTCACGTGGCTGTGGCGCCTGGCTGGGCGACCCGACGGCACCGAGACCAACGTGGTGTTCATCCTGACCGACGACCAGACGCTGGAGGCCCTCGCCGACACACCGGCGGCGGAAGCGCTGATCGGCGGTGATGTCGGCACGACGTTCACGCACACCATCGCCAGCTTCCCGTGGTGCTGCCCGTCGAGGGCCTCGCTGTACTCGGGCCAGTACTCGCACAACCACAACGTGCTGGCCAACCGTCCGCCGCTCGGCGGGTACCCCACCTTCGACCACGACACCGCGCTGCCCACGTGGTTCCAGGCGGCCGGCTACGAGACCGCGTTCGTCGGCAAGTACCTCAACTGGTACGACGGTCCCGGCTCCGACCCGCCGATCCCGCCCGGCTGGGACCACTGGTGGGCCTGGGAGGGCCAGGTCCGTGGCGGGACGGGCTACTACTTCAACTACGGCGCGTTCGTCGACGGCGAACAGGTCGTGTACGGCGACTCGGACGAGGACTACGTCACCGACGTGATCGCCGAGCGGTCCGAGGAGGACCTGCGCCAGATGTGGGCGGGCGGGCGCCCGTTCTTCCTCCACATCGGCCACATGGCGCCCCACGCCGGGTTCCAGGACCGCACACAGGCCAACACATTCGCCGCCGCCCCGGCGCCCCGGCACGTGGGCACCTCCGACGCGCCACTGCCCCACCCGCCGAACTACGGCGAGGACGACCTCAGCGACAAACCCGCCTGGCTGCAGGATCTGTCCCACGAGCAGGTGTGGGACGCCACGACCGAGCAGGAGCGGGAAGCCGCCTACCAGTCCTCCATCGAATCGCTCGTGTCGGTCGACGAGAGCGTCACCTCGCTCATGGACCAGCTCGAGGAGCTGGGGGCGCTCGAGGACACGCTCGTCGTCTTCATGTCGGACAACGGGTACCTCTGGGGTGAGCACAGGATCTTCGCCGACAAGAAGGTCCCCTACGACGAGTCGCTGCGCATCCCGCTGCTCATCCGCGGCCCGGGCTTCCCTGCCGGGGCGACGGTGGACGCACCGACGATGAACGTCGACATCGCCCCCACCCTCGCCGCCGCCGCCGGCCTGACGCCGACGCTCACCATGGACGGCGTTGCGCTGCAGTCCATCGTGGCCGACGACGACGCCTGGGCCGACCGGGTCGCTCCTCTACGAGAACTGGCCGTCGGGCAGCCGGGAGCGGCCCAGCGCCCGGCCGATCTTCAACCACTACGAAGGCGTGCGCACCGAGCGGTACTCCTACACCGAGAGCGACGACGGGGGCATCGAGCTCTACGACCACGTGGTCGACCCCTACGAGCTGACCTCGTTCCACGACGACCCCCGGTACGCCGCGGTCCGCGACCACCTGGCCGAGGTCCTGCACGGCATGCTCGGGTGCGTCGGGGTGGCGGAGTGCACCGCCCGCGCCGACCCGCCCGCTCCCGCTCCCTGATCGATCCCCGTCGGAACCGATCCGACTTGCTCGGTCGGTCCCAAAGGCAGCGCGCCGTCAGGCGCTCATCAGCTCGATCGGGAACTTCAGTTCCCGATCGAAACCCCCTCAGTCGCAGTCGACGAAGGTGTCGACACCGCCGGCCGCCGTGCAGGTGTCGGTGCCGGCGCCGCCGTCCAGCGTGTCGTTGCCCGGCCCGCCCTCCAGCGTGTCGTCGCCTTCCTGGCCGAAGAGCTGGTCGGGGTTGGCCAGGCCCCGCAGGGTGTCGCCGCCGTCGCCACCCTCGAGCCGGTCGGACACCGCCGACCCGGTGATCACGTCGACGAAGTCCGACCCGATCACGACCTCGAAGCCGGACACGACGTCCCCGCCTTCGCCGTTGGCCGCCCCGGCGGCGAGGTTGACCGCCACGCCGTTGGCGGCGGTTGCGTAGGACAGCGTGTCGGTCCCCTCGCCTCCCGACATCGTGTCGGAGCCCAGGCCGCCGCTGACGGTGTCGTCGCCGGCGCCACCGTCCAGGACGTTGGCGCCGTTGCCGCCGGTGATGGTGTCGGCGTGGTCCGAGCCGGTGACGTTCTCGATGCTGTTGAGCGTCGCCGTCCCCGGCCCGGTGGCCGTGAGCGCCGCGAGGTCGACGACGACCGGCGACGCGGCGGCGGCGTAGTCCAGTAGGTCGATACCCGCCGCTCCGTTCACCACGTCCGTGCCGGTCCCGACGTCGAGCGTGTCGTCCCCGATGCCACCGTCGAGCACGTCGTCACCCTCGAGGGCGACCACCGTGTCATTCCCGTCGCGGCCCCGCAGCGTGTTCGGCCCGTCGTCACCGAAGAGCACGTCGTCCTGCGGGGACCCGCTCACCGACTCGATCTCCTCGACGGTGTCGTCCCCGTCGCCTGAGGCGGTTCCCGCGCCGAGGTCGACGGTGACGCCGGCGTCGGCCCCGACGAAGTTCAGGGTGTCGTCGTCGGCCCCACCGACGATGTGGTCGTCGCCCTCCCCGCCCACGAGCTGGTCGTCTCCGCCCGATCCGCGCAGGTCGTTGGCAAGGCCGTCGCCGACCAGGACGTCGTCGAACGCCGACCCGATCGCGTTCTCGACCCGGATGAGGTCATCGGTGTCGGCGCCATCGAGGACCCGGAGCGCCAGGATGTTCACGTCGATGCCCGCAGTGGCTCCCGACAGGTCCACGAGGTCCGTCCCCGGTCCTCCGTCGAGCCAGTCGCTGCCGGTGCCGCCCACCACCTCGTCGTCGTCGGCGCCTCCGACGACCTCGTCTTCACCACCCTGCCCGTCGAGCACGTCGTCACCGAGGCCGCCGGCCAGGCGGTTCTCCGCTCCGTTGCCACTCAGCTCGTCGTCGAACGCCGACCCGATCACCCGCTCGAAGCCGACCAGGTCGTCCTCACCGTCTCCCGAGGCCGTCCCGGCGGCGAGGTCGACGGTCACGCCGGCCGCGGACTCGCCGAAGGTGGCGGCGTCGATCGCCGTGCCGCCATCGAGCTCGTCGTCGTCCGGACCGCCGTCGAGGCCGTCCCGGTCGGCGCCGCCCTCCAGCCGGTCCTCGCCGGCCATCCCGAAGAGCTGGTCGTTGCCGCCGACGCCCCGCAGCACGTTCGGGCCCGGGCCGCCCCGCAGGACGTCGGGCAGCGGCGAGCCCGTCAGATCCTCGATGGCGGCGAGCGAGTCGCTCCCGTGCCCCACAGCCGTTCCGGTGGTCAGGTTGGCCACGACCGGTGCCGACGCACCGGCGTAGCTCGCCGTGTCGGTCCCGCCGTCGCCGTCGAGTTGGTCGGCCCCGCCCTCCCCCGCCAGGACGTCCGAGCCACCGAGCCCTTCGAGTCGGTTCGGCCCACTGCCACCTCGGAGGACGTCGCCGAAGCGGGACCCGCGGACGTTCTCGACCGCCGCCGTCGTGTCGGCGCCCGCCCCCGAGGCGGTCCCGGCCCCGAGGTCGACGGTCACGGCGGCCGCGGACGTGCGGAAGTCGGCCGTGTCGGCGCCGGTGCCACCCCGGAGCACGTCGTTGCCGGACCCACCGTCGAGGACGTCGGTGCCGGCCCCACCCTCCAGGCGGTCGTTGCCACCGGCGCCGATGAGCACGTCGTCGCCGCCCCGTCCGCAGATCACGTCGTTGCGGGATGTGCCGACCAGCCGGTCCGGGCCCGGGGTGCCGTTGACCGTGCAGGCTGCGGCCGCGGCGGGGCTCGACCCGAGGAGCACCAGGAGGGCGCCGCCCGCCAGCACCAGCGCGAGCGCGCCGAGCACGCGCCTCACCGCATGATCCTCCGCCACGGGGCCGATGGTACCGGTGGTCAGGCGGAGGGCCCGGGCGGCTCGACCCGCTCGAGCCAGCCGGAGAGCGGCAGGTGGCCGTCCACCACGCCGTCGGGCGCGAGGCCGTCGACCAGCCGAGCCGGCCGGTAATCCGGCAGCAGGCCGCGGAGCTCGTCCTGGCGCTCGGCGTGGAGCAGGCCCGTTAGGCAACGAACGGCGAAGCTCGGGTTGCCAGTGAGCAGGGCGCCGAGCACCACGGTCTCCTGCCAGTCCCACAGCTCGTCGAGGACCAGGGGCGAGTACAGGTAGGGCAGGTAGATGTCGTGGATGTGGACCAACACGCCGGCGGGCAGCCGGGGCAGGACATCCAGGTACAGGCCCACCACCTCGGAGCCGGTGCGAACCGTGTGGGTCGAGTCGATCAGCAGCAGGTCGCCCGCCTCGAGCTGGGCGGCGACCTCGACCGCCGCCTGCTGGGCGGGACGGTCCACCAGCGTGACCTCCCCCCGGTCGGCCAGCCGGCGCAGGCCGTCGGAGGGGAACGGCTCGATGCTGGTGATCGCCGTGTCCTCGCCGCCCGCGGCGCGGGTGCGGCGCACGGCGTCGGCCACCACGGCCGTCGACACGCCGCCGCCCACCTCGACCACCCGCCGGGGCGCGTACGTCCGCACCGCGGCGTGCAGGATCTGCGCCTCGATTGGGCCGAAGCCGAGGCCCTCACCGCAGAGGGCGTCGTACTCGGCGAGGGTCAGGCCGTCCTCACGCCCGGCCAGCGTCTGGCGCAGCCACTCGACCTGGGCGTCGGCGTCGAGCTCGATGCCGGGCAGGGCGGCCGGCCCTCGCCACGAGGGGTCGTCCCGCAGCTGCGAGCGCGGCGTCACCGACGAGTAGTAGTGGCGGGGCAGGACGTGGACACCCGCCCGGTCGCCGAGAAGGAACAGGCGCTTGGCGACCGTCTCCGCCGCCTCGCGGGCAGGCCCCTGCTTCACCGCTGGCGGGCCGCGAGCTCGTCGTACACCCAGCGGTAGGTGGCCTCGAGGCCCTCGGCCAGGGTCACCGACGGCTCCCAGCCGTACCGCTCCCGCACGAGTGTGTTGTCGCTGTTCCGCCCCCGCACCCCCTGTGGAGCGTCGGTCTGGTACGAGCGCTCCAACGTCACCCCGGCGATGCCCTCGATGATGTCGACCAGTTCGTTGATGGTGACCAGCTCACTGCTGCCGACGTTGACCGGCTCGGTGTCGTCCCCACCCGTCACCAGGTAGGTCCCCGTGAGGCAGTCGTCGATGTACGTGAAGCTGCGGGTCTGGAGGCCGTCGCCCCAGATCTCGATCGAGTGGTCGCCGGTGAGGACGGCGGTGGCCACCTTGCGGCTGATGGCGGCGGGCGCCTTCTCGCGGCCGCCCTCGAACGTGCCGTGGGGCCCGTAGACGTTGTGGTAGCGGGCCACCCGGGTCTGCAGGCCGAAGTCCTCGAGGAAGTGCCGGCACAGGCGCTCGGTGAAGAGCTTCTCCCAGCCGTACCCGTCCTCGGGCATGGCCGGGTAGGCGTCCGGCTCGCGGAGGGCCACGACCTCGGGAGTCTCCTGCTTCTCGGCGGCGTACACGCACGCCGACGACGAGAAGAAGAAGCGCTCCACCTCGGCGTCCTTGGACGCCATCAGCAGGTGGGTGCCGATGAGCACCGAGAGCATGCAGAGCGCCTTGTTGTTCTCGATGAAGCCCATGCCGCCCATGTCGGCGGCCAGGTCGAACACCCACGCGGCGCCGTCCACGGCCTCGTGGCAGGCGGCCAGGTCGGCGAGGTCGAGCCGGCGGTTGTCGACCTCGTCGAAGCGCTGGTGCCACTCGTCGAGCGGCTGGAGGTCCACCGCCCGGACGGCGGTGTGGCCACGGGCCAGCAGGTCGGCGACGAGGTGGCCGCCGATGAACCCGCCGCCGCCGGCCACCAGAACCAGGTCGTCCTTGCCCGGGCGCAGACGGGGCTCCGGGGGACTCATGCGACCGCCACCTCGAGCCCGAGGATCGGCTCGAAGCGCCGTCGGATCGGGTCGATCGCGTACCGGGCCTCGGCATGGGCCCGGGCCCGCTCGCCCATGGCCCGGCGACGGGGCTCGTCGTCCAGGAGGCCGAGGGCGGCGTCGACGAAGCCCTGCCGGTCGCCGGGGGCGACCACGACGCCGGTGTCGGCGTCCACGATCGTCCTGGCCGCAAGGTTCTCCGGGGGCATGGAGGCCACCACGGGCCGGCCGGCGCAGTGGTAGTTGAGGACCTTCGAGGGGACCGAGTAGGTCCCGGCGTCGGGCTCCAACAGGGTCAGGAACACGTCCGCCGTGGCCAGGACGTCGCTGAGCGCGTCATGGTCCTGGTACGGCAGGAGGGTGAGCGTCGGCATCGGGTCCTTTGCGTCGTCGTCCCGGAGCCAGTCGGACCCGAGGCCCTCGGAGATCACCACGACCCGAACGGCGGGGCGGGCCACGGCGGCCCGGGCCAGCTCGGCCAGGAGGCCCGGGTCGTGCTTCAGGCCCAGGGTCCCGCCGTAGAGCAGCACCTGCTGGTCGGCCAGCCCGTGGTCGCGGGACCACGGGTTGTCCTTCGATCCGGGCGTCACCTCGTCCAGGGGCGCCCAGTTCTCGATCACGTGGACGCGGTCACCGGCCCCTGCGGCGCTGACGAAGGGCACGAAGTCCTCGCTGATCGCCACCACCGCGGTCGAGCGTCGGATGGACGACTTCTCGATCGCCTCGAAGCCCCGGGCCGCCGGCAGCCCGAGCGGCCCCAGGCGAGCCCGGACGGCGGTGCCCATCGCTGCGCTGTAGATGTCCTGCAGCCACAGGACCATCGGCACGCCGGCGCGACGGGCCCAGGTGGACAGCCGGTGCTGCGCGAACAGCGGCGTGTTGGCCGAGAGGACCACGTCAGGACCGAACGCCTCCATCCGCTCGACGAAGCGGCGTGCGTACCGCAGCTCCTGTCGCACCCGCCGGCTCAGGTGGTACTTGTCGAACGGCTCGCCGTGGTCGATGGCGTCGAGGGTCAGCGTCGGCGGGTCGGCGGGACGGCGCTCGAGCGCCCCGTGCGCGGTGGCGAACGACGAGCAGTGGAGGTGGAGCACCTCGTGACCCGCAACGGCCAGGGCTCTGGCGAGCTGCACCTGGAACGGGTGGCCACTGTGGTCGTGGACCACCACACGCGTGCTCGCCATGCTGGACGGGGCTCCCCTCGGCTGACCGGACCGTTCAGGGTACTGGCGCGGCGCTGGAGCGCCGCTGGGCCGCAGGTCAGATCGGGAGGTCCCCGGTGGCCGCCTTCGTCGTGCCGTGGTCCTTGTAGGCAGCGATCGTGCGCTGCGCGATCCGCATCTGATGGATCTCGTCGGCGCCGTCCGCGAAGCGGGCCCAGCGGGCGTGCTGGAACATGTGGGCCAGGGGCGTGTCGGTCGAGTAGCCGAGGGCGCCGTGGACCTGGATCGCCCGGTCGATGATGCGGTTCAGGGCGTTGGCGACGAAGTGCTTGGCCATCGACACCTCGGACTTGAAGTCGTCGCCACGGTCGATCTTGTAGGCGGCGTGGAGGACCATCAGCTTGCACTGGTAGAGCTCCATGGCCGAGTCGGCGATCATCCACTGGACGCCCTGCTTCTCGGCGAGGATCGAACCGTGGGAGAACCGGTTCAGCGACCGGTCGACCATCATGTCCAGCGCCGTCTCGGCCTGGGCGATCCACCGCATGCAGTGGGCCAGGCGGGCGGGCCCCAGGCGAGCTTGGCCGAGCAGGTGGCCCTCCCCGCGGCCGCCCAGCATCTGGTCGTCGTGGACCCGCAGGTCCTCGATGAGGATCTCCGAGTGCCCGGTGGAGCCGTGCATCGTCTCCACCTGGCGGACCTCGGTCCAGCCGTCGCTGGGGATGTCCACGAGGAAGGCCGTGTTGCCCGCCTGGGGCAGCTCGGGGTCGTCCTCCGTGCGGGCGATGAGGATGGCGAAGTTGGCCCGGTGGGCGTTGGAGATGAACCACTTGTGGCCGTTGATGACCCACTCGTCGCCGTCCTGGTAGGCCCGGGTCTGGATGAGGGTGGGGTCCGAGCCGGCCACCTCGGGCTCGGTCATGGCGAAGCAGGACCACATGCGGCCGTCGCACAGTGGCTTCAGGTACTTCTCCTTCTGCTCGTCGGTCGCCCAGTGCAGGAGGGTGTGCATGTTCCCCTCGTCGGGCGCCTGGCAGTTCAGGACCCAGGGGCCGTAGTAGGTCTTGGCCGCCTCGGCCTGGACCATGGCCATCTCGACGTGTGTGAGCCCCATGCCCCCGAACTCCTCGGGCATGTGCGGGCACCACAGGCCGGCCTCGAAGGCCGCCTTGCGCATGCCGAGCAGGGCCCCGACGTAGGTGTCCCGATCGGACTCGTCGAGGGTCTTCTCGGTGGGGATCACGACCTCCTCGAGGAAGTCGCGGACGCGGACCCGCAGGTCCTCCAGCTCCGGGGTGAGGGTGAAGTCGATCGACATGGCGGTCCTCTCAGGCGGCGGTGTGCTCGATGCTCTGCACGTCGAACCAGATGGGCAGCAGGTGGCGGACGTAGAAGGCGTGCACGACCGTGTTGCCGGTGACCAGGTCGTCGTACTCCTTGATGCGGATCCGGTCGTCCTTGTCCTGCCAGCGCTTGACCTCGTCCCGCTTCTCGTCCACCTCCTCCCGGGTGTCGTAGAGGAAGCCCAGGTGGTCGTAGCCCGGCGACCGGATCGGGTCGTCGGACTCCATCATCAGCAGGAACTGGCTGGTCTCGGGGTCGGTGCGGAGCAGGAGGCCGAGCTGGCCGAGGATCGGTACGTCGAGGGCCTCGAAGCCGAAGACCTCGCCGTAGAAGGCCTTGATGTCGGCCCGACCCTCGTCGTCCAGGGCGCCCGTGGGCAGCGTGAGCTCCATGTGGTTGAACCGCAACGACGTACCTCCCCGCCTGAACGGCGGCCCCTAGCGGCCCGCGAGCCGTTGGTTCGCCGCCAAACTCTACGACGTGGAGCACCCATTGCTGGAAGAGGCCTTCCGGTCGGCCATTGACTACGTCGAGTCCCTGCCCGAGCGTCCCGTCGGCGTGCCCGCGGATGTCGACGGGTTGCGGTCCGCGCTCGGCGAGCCGCTGACCGACGAGGGGGACGGCGACCTCGACGCCCTGCGGGCCCTGGTCGAGGGTGCGGATCCGGGCATCGTGGCCATGGCGGGGCCCCGGTACTTCGGGTTCGTCATCGGGGGGTCGCTGCCCGTGGCCCTGGCCGCCGACTGGCTGGTCTCGACGTGGGACCAGAACGCGGCGATGCACGTGATGAGCCCCGCGGTCGCCGTCATCGAGGAGGTCGCCCTCGACTGGCTGCGCGAGCTGCTCCACCTGCCGCCCGGCGGGTCCGGCGCCTTCGTCACCGGAGCCCAGATGGCCAACGTGGTCGGGCTCCTCGCCGCCCGCCACCAGGTGCTGCAGCAGGCGGGCTGGGACGTCGAGGCCGACGGGCTGTTCGGGGCCCCGCCCGTCACCGTCGTCGTCGGGGGCGAGCGCCACGCCGCCATCGACCGGGCCCTGCGCTACCTCGGCATCGGCACCAATGCCATCGTCGACCTGCCGGTGGACGGCAACGGGGCGATGAACCCGTCCGGCCTGGCCGAGACACTCGCCGGCACCGGCCCGGCCATCGTGGTCACCCAGGCGGGCAACGTGAACACCGGGTCGTTCGACCCGATCGGCGAGGTGTGCACCGTCGCCCACGAGCACGCCGCCTGGGTCCACGTCGACGGCGCCTTCGGCCTGTGGGCGGCCGCCTCACCCCGCCTCGCGCACCTCCTGGACGGGTACGAGGCGGCCGACAGCTGGGCGGTCGACATGCACAAGTGGCTCAACGCCCCCTACGACGGGTCCGTGGCCCTCACCGCCCACCCCGACGCCCACCGGGCGGCCATGGCCACCGTCGCCGCCTACCTGACGCCCGGCGCCCACCGCGAGCCCATCGACTGGAACCCCGAGATGAGCCGCCGGGCCCGGGCCGTCCCCGTGTGGGCCATCCTGCGCTCCCTCGGCCGGAGCGGGGTGGTGGACCTCGTCGAGCGCACGTGCGACCTCGCCCAGCACTTTGCCGAGCAGCTCGCCGCCGCCGACGGCGTCGAGGTGCTGAACGACGTGGTGCTCAACCAGGTCCTCGTCCGCTTCGGCGACTCCGACGAGGTCACGCAGGCAACGATCCGGGCCATCCAGGAGGACGGCACCTGTTGGTGCGGCGGAACCGTGTGGCAGGGCCGCGCCGCCATGCGCATCTCGGTCTCGAACTGGAGCACCACCGAATCCGACGTCGACCGCTCGATCGAGGCGATCCTCGCCTGCTTCGAAGCAGCCCGCTGACTTCCCGTTCTGGTGGCAGCGACGTGTTCTCCACGACACACGACTGCCACCAGAACGGGGCGTCAAGCGTTCTGGTGGCAGCGACGTGTTCTCCACGACACAGGACTGCCACCAGAACGAGAGGGTCAGAGGTCGGGGACGCTGGGGGCTGAACTCGGGCCTTCTCGCGTCGTCGGTGGGGTCGAGGCCGGCGAGCTGGCGCTGCTGCTCGTAGGGGAGCTGGGCGGCGAGGCCGATGAACTGGCCGCGGGCCGCGAAGCTGGCGGCGCCGTCGGCCATCACGGTGTTGCCGGACAACCAGCGGGCGGCGTCGGTACAGAGCAGGGCGACGACCTCGGCGATGGCCTCGGGGGTGGCGGGCTCCCGCAGGGGGTGGAACCGGCGTAGCAGGCCGGTCATCACGTCGTAGTAGTCGCCCAGCATCAGCTTGAGGGAGTCGCCGAAGAAGGCGTCGGGGTTCACCCCGACCGTGGTGATGTTCCGCTCCCCCAGCTCGATGTTCAGGTAGCGGACCATCGCCTCCATGGCCGCCTTGGCCGCGGCGAGGAGCCCGTGGGCGGGCGCCCACGACACGGTGTCGATGCCGGAGACGGCCACGATGCGGCCGCCGCCGCGGGCCTCCATGAGCGGCACGGCCCGCTGGACGGCGTGGAGGAAGCCCGTCACGGAGATGGCGAAGGTGCGTTCCACGTTGTGGGGGGCCTGTTCGAGCAGCGGCTTGAGGCTGGTGGCCGCCGCGTTCACCACCAGGATGTCCAGCCCACCCGGCCCGTCGTCGGAGGCGATCCAGTCGAACAGGGCGTCGACCGAGTCGCTCTCGCCCGCGGCCAGCTCGTGGACGTGGGCGGTGCCGCCGGCCTCGGTGATCGAGGCGGCCACGCCTTCGGCCTCGGCCTGCTGCTTGCGGTAGGTGACCACGACCTCGGCGCCGAGGGCGGCGAGGCAGCGGGCGGTCGCCGCCCCGAGGCCGCGGGACGAGCCGGTGACCAGCGCCGTTCGGCCGGTCAGCTCGATCCGGGGCCGCAGGTCAGTCACTGAAGAGGTCGGGTCGGCGGTGCTCGACCATGCGGCGCAGGCCGTCCTGCCAGCGCACCTCGGCGGGGCCGACGAGCTCGTGCATCCTCGTGGTGTCCACCCGCACGCTCTCGATGGTCGCCGTGGTCGGGGCGAAGGTCGGCATGATCCCGACCAGCTCGCCGAGGTACAGGCACCAGTCCTCGATGCTCACCGGCTCGGGGCCGGCCCAGTTCACGATCGTGGCCGGCACCGACGCCACCTCGAGCAGCTTCGGCACCTGGGCGACGATGTCGTCCTCGTGGATCGGGTTGAACTCGCTCGGCGCGTCCTCGTGGACCGGCACGGGCTGGCCGGCCAGCATCATCTCGAAGTGGAAGGCGGGCCAGCCGCCGTTGTCGCCGTAGGGCACCGACAGCCGGGCGATGGTCGTCGGCAGGTCCCACTGGCGGGCGCCGTAGCGGGCCATGGCCTCGGCGGCGATCTTGCTGACCGAGTACGTGGGCAGGAACCCGAAGGGCCGGTGGTTGTCGCCCAACGGGTCGCCTTCGGCGAAGTCGTGGTGGCCGTTGGGCTCGTAGACGGCGGTCGACGAGCAGTGCAGGAACGAGGCCGCCTCGCGGCAGTGGTGCATGAGCATCCCCAGCGCCTCGACGTTGGCGGCCAGGTCCCGCGTCGAAGTCGCCCGTCTTGGCCACGGCGAAGTTGGCCACGTGATCCACCTCGGCGGGAACAGCGCTGAGATCGCCGGCGACGAGGTCGGCCGTGACGCAGATGACGCCCGCCTCCTCGAGGCGGGCCTTCGCCTTCGCGTCGCCGAAGCGGGCGACGGCGACCACCTCGTTGTGCGGGGCCAGGGACAACGCCACGGGGAGCCCCACCTGGCCCGTCGCCCCGGTCAGCAGGATGCGCTTGCCCTTCATGGAGCCGTTCTACTCCGTGGGGAGGTCGGCCTCGATCCGGCCGTCGACCACCCGGCACGGGTAGACGGCGATGTCGGCCTTCGGGTCCCGGCGGCCGGTCATGCCGACCTTCGTGCCATGGCCCTCGGTGTCGAAGCGCCAGAAGTGGGCGGCGCAGACGATCTCGGGGCCGTCGACCACGCCCTCTGCCCCCAGATGTGACCACTGGTGGGGGCACCGGGCCTCCATGACGCACGGCTCGCCGTCGAAGGTTCGCCACACGACGAGGTCCAGGTCGCCGTGGGCGGCGTCGGTGATCTCGCCCGGCTGCACCTCCCCCGCCACCGGGACCCACTCGCTCACGGGCGGCGCCCGACGGCCAGCAGGTGGGCGCTGAGCACGGCCAGCTCGGGATGGGCGTCGGCCAGCTCGGCCGCCACCAGCGAGCGCTCGGGCTCGTCGACCAGCCATCCGGGTCCCTCGACGCCGAGCAGCGCCTCGACGTCGAAGCCGGCCGCCTCGACCTCGGCCCGCAGCTCGTCGGGCCGGTGGAAGAACGTCGTGGTGAACCAGGCCTCGTGGCCGGTGGGGTTGCGGTGCTGGCCGGTGGCCAGGTCGGCGCGCACGATCTCCACGAACGCCGGGTCGTCCAGCCACGGTCGGGCCACGCCGTCCAGCAGCGAGGCGGCGTAGCTGACGGCGCCGGCGACCAGCACGCCGCCCGGCCGCAGCACGCGGTGCGCCTCGGCCATGCACTGGGAACGGTCCTCCAGCTCGACGAGGTGGTACAGCGGGCCGAGGAGGAGCACGGCGTCGACCGAGCCGTCGGCCTCGTCCAGCGACCGGGCGTCGCCCACCCTGGCGGAGTACGTGCCGTCGTCGATGGCCTGCTCGACGTGTTCCGGCATGGCGTCGACCAACGTGACCCGGTGGCCCTGCTCGGCCAGCCAGCGGGCGTGCACCCCGGTCCCGCCGCCGATGTCGAGCACGTCGGCGCCGGCGGGCAGGAGGCGCCCCAGCACCTGCTGGGTGCGCACCCGTTCCAGCCAATGGCCGTCCAGGCGCCCGTGCTCGTCGGTCGCCCGGTAGTGGGCCTCGGCCTCGGGGGGTAGACCTGGGGTCACCGCGAGACCGTACGGAGAGAAGCCATGGTCGCCACGCCGTCCACGATGATGCCTCTCGGCTCCGAGCTCCCGACCTTTTCCCTGTCCGACCCCGACGGGGTCCCGTGGTCGACCGAGGACGTGGTGGGCGCTCCGGCCCTGGTCGTGGCCTTCCTGTGCCCGCACTGTCCCTACGTCAAGCACATCGAGGCTCGCTTCGGCGAGGTCACCGCCGAGCTCATCGACCGCGGCGCCGCCGTCGTCGCCGTCCAGAGCAACGCCGTCGAGGACTACCCGCAGGACGGGCCCGAGGCCATGGCCAAGCAGGCGGCCGACAACGGCTTCCGCTTCCCCTACCTGCTGGACGACTCGCAGGAGGTGGCGAAGGCCTTCCGGGCCGCCTGCACGCCGGACCTGTTCGTGTTCGACAAGGACGGCCGGCTGGCCTACCGCGGTCAGTTCGACGCCTCCCGTCCCGCCAACGGCCTCGCGGTGACGGGGGAAGACTTCATGGCCGCGGTGGACGCCCTCCTGGCCGGCGCGGCCGTGCCGGAGGACCAGGCCCCGAGCATCGGCTGCAACATCAAGTGGCGGGCCGGCAACGAGCCCGACTGGTTCGGCTGACCCGTTCTGGCGCCCGATTGAGGCGCCAGGGCACCGCGATCAGGCGCCAGAAGGATGAGGGAGTGACCCGTCGAGGAAGGCGACCACGCGGTCCTTCCAGGTGACGACCTCCCGGAGGCTGTCGGACACCACGACCTCGGCCTGCGGGAGCAGTTCGGCCAGGCGCTCGGCCGTCGCCTCCGGGTGGACGGGGTCGCCTCGCCAGGCCAGCACCAGGACCGGCATGGTCAGTGTCGCGATGGCGTCGGGGTCGGGCAGGTCCGAGCCCCCGATGCCGGTCAGCAGCGGCGCCAGGACCTCCGTGTCGTAGCTCTCGTAGCGGGCCCGGATGCCGACCTCCACCTGCTCGGCGAAGGGCTCGAAGATCGGCGCCAGGGGCTCGGCCATGACCGCGTCCAGCAACGCGGCGCGGCCCTGCTCCCGCAGGAGCCGGCCCCGGTCCTGGTAGGTGGCGCCCCGGGCCCGGCGGCCCTCCCAACCGGTCGGCGGGATGCCCAGGACCAGCGCGCGGACCCGCTCGGGAGCGGTCACGGCGACGTGGAGCGCCGTCCCGCTGCCCAGCGACATCCCGCCGGTGACGAACCGGTCGATGCCGAGGGCGTCGGCCAGGCCCAGCTGGTCGGCAGCCAGCGCCGGGTACGTGTAGTCGCCGGGATCCTCGGTGGCGCCCGAGCCACCGTGGCCGCGGGCGTCGTAGCGGACGAGGCGATAGCGGTCGGCGGGCAGGTCGGCCACGCCCATGCCCATCGCCTCCTCGGCCGCCATCGAGCTGGTCAGCCCGTGCCCCCAGATCACCGGCGTTCCGGCGCCTCGGTCCTCGACGGCGAGGTCGACCCCGCGGACCTCCACCGTCACCACGTGCCGGCGTGGGCCTTCTCGGCGCCGATCGTCGTGTCGTCGCCGTGGCCGGTGTGGACGACGGTGTCGTCGTCGAGGACCAGGAGTCGGTCCCGGATGCTGGCCACGATCGTGTCGTAGTCCGAGAAGCTGCGGCCGGTCGCCCCCGGCCCGCCGTTGAACAGGGTGTCGCCCGAGAACAGCACGGTGTCCGACGCCGCGTGCAGGCAGCAACCGCCCGGCGAGTGACCGGGCGTGTGGAGCACGTCGAGGCGCCCCCCGCCCACCTCGATCTCCTGTCCGTCGGCCAGCTCGGCGTCGGGCGCCCGGTCGGGCCACACCACGTCCCACAGCATGCGGTCGTCGGGGTGCAGCCAGATGGGCGCGCTCACCGCCTCCGCCAGGGGGACGGCGGCGTTGATGTGGTCGTTGTGGCCGTGGGTGCAGACCACCGCGGCGACGCGACGGGAACCGACCCCGCTGACGATCGGCCGGTGGTCGTGGGCGGCGTCGACGACGATCACCTCGTCGTCGTCGCCGACCAGCCAGATGTTGTTGTCGACCTCGAAGTCCTCACCGTCGAGCGTGAAGATCCCCGACGTGACCACTCGGTCGATGCGCAACGTCATGACTTCAATCGTTCATTACGGCGACGCCCTGTTTGGGCGACGGCGGCTGGCTGACCATGAAAGATCAAAGTCACAGCACGACGACGGACCGCAGGACCTCGCCGCGCTCCATCTTGTGGAACGCCTCCTCGACGTCGTCCAGGGAGATCGTCTCGCTGACGAACCTGCCGAGGTCGATGCGGCCGCTGAGGTGCATGTCGATGAGCAGCGGGAAGTCCCGGGTGGGCAGGCAGTCGCCGTACCAGCTCGACTTGGTGGAGCCGCCACGGCCGAAGATCTCGATCATCGGCAGCTCGACCTTCGCGTCGGGCGACGGCACGCCCACCAGCACGAGGCGGCCGGCCAGGTCCCGGGCGTTGAAGGCCTGGACGAAGGTCTGGGGCAGGCCGATGGCCTCGATGGCCACGTCCACGCCGAGGCCGTCGGTCAGGGCCTGGATGGCCTCGACGGGGTCCCCGGCCGAGGCGTTGACCGTGTCGGTCGCCCCGAAGCCCTTGGCCCACTCCAGCTTCGTGTCGTCGAGGTCGACGGCGATGATCTGGCGGGCCCCGGCGACGTGGGCGCCCATGATGGCGGCGTCGCCGACACCGCCACAGCCGAAGACGGCCACGGTCTCGCCCCGCTTCACCTCACCGGTGTTCACGGCCGAGCCGAAGCCGGCCATCACGCCGCAGCCGATGAGGCCGGCGGCCTCCGGCGGAGCGGCAGGGTCGATCTTCACGCACTGCTTGGCGTGGACGAGGGTCTTGTCGATGAAGGCCCCGATGCCGAGGGCGTTGCTGAGGGGCTGGCCGTCCAGGGTCATGGGCTGGGCGGCGTTCTTGGACTCGAAGCAGTACCAGGGCTTGCCCCGCACACAGGAGCGGCAGATGCCGCACGGGGCGCGCCAGGCCAGGATCACGTAGTCGCCGGGGGCGACGTCCTCGACCCCGTCTCCGACCGACTCGACGACGCCCGCCGCCTCGTGGCCGAGGAGGAACGGGAACTCGTCGTTGATGGCTCCCTCGCGGTAGTGGAGGTCGGTGTGGCACACGCCGCACGCCTTCACGGCGACGACGGCTTCACCGGGCCCCGGGTCGGGCACCTCGATGGTCTCGATCGTGACCGGCTCGCCCTTGGCGCGGGAGACGACCCCCCGGACCTGCTGCCCCATGTCCGTTCCTTCCTGTTCGCCGACTCCGGCGGATCGTAGGCTGCGCCGGGTGACGGACCATCTCGTGACGTCGATGGATCAGCTCCGGGCCGTGGTGCCCTACCAGGAGCACATCGCCTCCAAGCTCGGTGACACCCTCGACGAGCACGCCCGCGAGTTCATCGCCGAGTGCCCCTTCGTGGTGCTGTCGACCGCCGACGCCGACGGCCGGGTCGATGCGTCCCCCAAGGGGGACGACCCCGGCTTCGTGCTGATCGAGGACGACCACACGCTGGTGATCCCCGACCGGCCCGGCAACCACCTGGCCATGGGGCTGACCAACATGGTCGCCAACCCCCACGTCGGGATCCTCTTCATCATCCCGGGCACGACCGAGACCCTGCGGGTGAACGGCCGGGCCGAGCTGACCCGCGACCCCGAGCTGCTGGACCGCCTCGCCGCCCGGGGCAAGCCCGCGGTGCTGGCGATCCGGGTCCACGTGGAGGAGGTCTTCTTCCACTGTGCCAAGGCGTTCATCCGCTCGAAGCTCTGGAAGACCGAGTCCTGGCCGCCCAAGAAGAAGATCAGCTTCGGGGCGATGTTGGCCCCGCGCATCGACCCGAACGCCGACGAGTCGCTGGCGACCGTCATCGACGAGATGGTGGCCGAGGACTACCGTTCGAACCTGTGATCGTGCTCGCCATCGTCGGCTTGGCGATCCTGGTCTTCGTGATCGCCGGCGGGCTCTACCAGTGGCACCTCAAGCAGCACCTCCCCCACGACATGCGCGAGGTGGGCACCGAGGGGCTGCCGTCGGAGGCCAGCATCCGGTCCGGCGAGCTCGGGCTCGGCGCCGGCAGCCAGACCTTCCGCGGCTGGGGCGGCTGATCCGGCTCGTCCCGATAGGAAGGAGCCCTTGGCGGCGACGCTGACGGCACGCGGGATCACCCAGGCGTACGGCGACCGCCGCGTCCTGGACGGGGTCGACCTCGACGTGCCTGCGGGCCGCGTCATCGGGCTCCTCGGGCCCAATGGGGCCGGGAAGACGACGCTCATGCGCATCCTCTTCGGTGTCCTGACCCCGGACGCCGGAGCGGTCGAGTGGCAGGGCCGTCCGGCGACCGAGGACGACCGCCGCTCATGGGGTTACATGCCGCAGGAGCGAGGGCTCTACCGGGACATGCGGGTCCTCGACCAGCTCAGCTGGCTCGCCCGCCTCCACGGCCTCAGCAAGGCCGCCAGCCACGCCAACGCCCGCGACCTGCTCGAGCGCCTCGGCTTGGCCGACCGGGAGGGCGACACGATCATGGACCTCTCGGGTGGCATGGCCCAGCGCGTGCAGCTCGCCGCCGCGATGGTCCACGAGCCCGACCTCCTCGTCCTCGACGAGCCCTTCGCCGGCCTCGACCCCGCGGCGGTCGAGTTCCTGTCCACGGTGATCATGGAGCACGTTCGCGACGGCGGGAACCTCCTGTTCTCCAGCCACCAGCTCGACCTCGTCGAGGACCTCTGCGAGACGATCACCCTGATCAACCACGGCCGGGTCGTCCTCGAGGGCGACCTGCAAGAGCTCAAGTCCGCCAGCCCAGAGCGCTACCTGCGGGTCGACGTCCGAGTCGACCCGTCATGGATCGAGCACGCATCCGCCGCCATCACCACCAGCGACGCGGCCGGGACCCGGCTGCGGCTCGAGCCCGGAGCCGACCCGCTGCACGTCCTCGACGCGGTCCGGGAGCACGTCGCCCCTCGCAGCTTCGCCGTCGAGGAACCCAGCCTCACCGAGCTGTTCCTGGCGGCCGCCGGCGAGCCGCCGCAGGACGAAGAGGACCGAGAGGCCGCCGCGTGACCACCACTCGGAGCCTCGGGCTGGTCGCCGGGCGCGAGCTTCGGGAGGCGATGCGCAGACGCACCTTCTGGGTCGTGATCGCGGTGTCGCTCGCCGGCTCGGCGGCCGCGATGGTCATCCCCGAACTGATCAATGACGACAGCGATCGCTACGAGGTCGTGGTGGTCGACGGTTCCCCCACCCTCGAAGCCGTGCTCGAGGCGGCCGCCGACAACCAGGACGTCTCACTCGACGTGCGCGAGGTCGACGACCGTGCGGCAGCCGAGCGCGCCCTGGAGCAAGGTGACGCCGACGTGGCGGCGGTCGGCGGGGAGCAGCCGGAGGTGATCGTGGCAGGCGATGGCGGCGAGGTGGCCATCGGCCTCGTGCGCCAAGCCCTCAGTGTCGACGGCCTCGGCGCCGAGCTCACGTCCGCCGGTCTGAGCGATGCCGAGGTCGAGGAAGCGCTGACGGTCCAGTCACCCCCAGTCGTGCGCCTCGACACCGAAGAGTCCGGGCGGCAGGCCGGCGCGTTCGTGGTCTCGCTCGTCCTGTACCTGCTGCTCCTGATGCTCATGATCGGCGTGGCCAACGGCACGGCCATCGAGAAGGCGAACCGCATCAGCGAGGTCCTCCTGGCCACCGTCCGGCCATCCGCCCTGCTGTTCGGAAAGGTCATCGGCGTCGGCCTGGCCGGGATCCTGACCATCCTGGCCGCCACCCTCCCGGTGCTGATCAAGTACCTGGCCGGCGGCGACCTGCCGGCCGGCGCCGGCAGCGCCGTGGTCGGCGGGGCGGCGTGGTTCATCCTGGGCCTCGCCCTCTACCTCACGATCGCCGCCTCGCTCGGCGCGCTCGTGGAGCGGCAGGAGGAGACGGGATCGGTCATCACACCGCTCTCCATCCTCCTGGTGGCCACGTACCTGGTCGCCACCAGCGCGGCCGATACCCCCCTCGGCACGGTCCTCGCCTACATCCCGCTCACCTCCCCGCTGATCATGCCGTCGAGGCTGGCCCTGGGGGTCGCCTCGCCGTTCGAGATCGTCGCCTCGCTCACCCTGGGCGTCGTCGCCGTCGTCGTCGTGGCCCGGATCGGTGCCGTCGTGTACCGCCGGGGCATCGTGCGGACCGGACGGCGCTTGAAGCTCCGAGAGGTGCTGCGTCCGGCCTAGCGGAACTCCGGCTCCACCCACTCCGGGAAGACGTCGGGGAGGTCTTCGCTCACGCGGCCCTCGAACCGCGGTTCCCGCTTCTCCAGGAACGAGCCGACGCCCTCCAGCGCGTCGGCGGACCGTCCGGTTCGGTTGACGGCCCGCGAGTCCACCCGGTGTGCCTCCATCGGGTGGCCGGCACCGAGCATGCGCCAAAGCATCTGCCGGGTCAGCGCCACCGAGACCGCCGAGGTGTTCCGGGCGATGGTCTCGGCCAGCTCGTACGCGGCGGGCAGCAGGTCGTCGGCCGGGTGGAGGCTGCGCACCAACCCGCCCTCCAGCGCCTCGGTGGCGGGGAAGACGTCACCCCGGTAGGTCCACTCGAGCGCCCGATCGATTCCCACGATCCGGGGCAGGAACCAGCTGGAGCACGCCTCCGGCACGATGCCCCGGCGTGCGAAGACGAAGCCCATGCGGGCGTCCTCGGACGCCAGTCGGACGTCCATGGCCAGGGTCATGGTGATGCCGACGCCCACGGCGGGGCCGTTGATGGCGGCGATGATCGGCTTGAGCAGGCGGAACGTGCGCAGCGTGAGCATCCCGCCCCCGTCCCGCCGCTCGGTGGCCGCGGGTCCCTCCGGGTCCTGCGAGTCGTAGTCGAAGGTCTGTCCGCCCAGGGACAGGTCGGCGCCGGCGCAGAAGGCCCGACCCCGGCCGGTCACGACGACTGCTCGGACGGCGTCGTCGGCGTCGATCCGGTCGTAGACGTCGAGCAGCTCGACGGCCATCGTGGCGGTGAGGGCGTTGAGCTTCTCGGGCCGGTCCAGCGTCACGGTCGCCACACCGTCCTGGACGCGATAGTCGATCTCCTCGTAGGTCACGGTCGACCATGATGGCCGCCCGGCCATGACCGACCCCTCGTCCGCGACTCCCCCTCGCCGCCGCGACGCCCTGGCCATCGGGCTGGGCGTCGGCGTCTTCGGCGTCACCTTCGGGGTGCTGGCCGTCTCGGCCGGGCTGTCCGCCCCCCAGGCTCAGGCCATGTCGCTGCTGGTCTTCACCGGGGCCAGCCAGTTCGCCGCCGTCGGGGTGATCGACAGCGGCGGCACCCCGGCGGCTGCATTGGGCTCGGCCCTCCTGCTGGCCGCCCGCAACGGCATGTACGGCCTCGCCCTCACCACGACCATCCGGGGCGGCCGCCTGCGACGGTTGGCCGCCGCCCAGTTCGTCATCGACGAGTCGGCAGCCATGGCCTCGGCGCAGCCCGACCCCGAGCACGCCGAGCAGGCGTTCTTCCTCACCGGACTGAGCGTGTTCGTGTTCTGGAACCTCGGCACACTGTTCGGCGCCGTCGGGGGCAACGCCATCGGCGACCCCGAGACCTGGGGCCTCGACGCCGCCTTCCCCGCCGGCTTCATCGCCCTGCTGGCGCCGCACCTGCGCACCCGGCCCGGCCTGGTCGCCGCCCTCGTCGGCGGCGCCATCGCCCTCGTCACCGTGCCGCTGCTGCCCGCCGGCGCCCCGATCCTGGTGGCCTCCGTCGCCGTGATCCCCGGCTTCCTCGTCCAGCGCCGAGAGGCCTCGTGAGCGGAGCGGGGGCCCGAGCGGCCCGGCGGCGCAGCCGCCAGGAGCGGGAGGGATGAGCTGGACGGCGATCCTCGTGCTGGGCGGGCTGTCCTATGCCTTCAAGGCCATCGGCCTCGTCGGTCTCGACCGGGTCGAGCTGCCGGACTGGTTCGTCCGGATCACCGCCCTGCTGCCACCGGCGCTCCTGGCGGCGCTGGTCGTCGTCCAGACCTTCGCCGTCGACGAGCACCTGACGCTGGACGCCCGCGCCGCCGGCCTGGCCGCCGGCTGCATCGCCGTCTGGCGTCGGGCGCCGTTCCTGGTGGTGGTCGTCGTCGCCGCCGGCACCACCGCCCTCCTGCGGGCGGTCAGCTGAGGGCAGCTCACCACCGTGGAGGAAATAGACCACCGATCCGGTGGGCTATTTCCTCCAACCTGCCCTGGCCGTTCGCCTCAGCCGAGCGCCGTCCTGAGGTCGGCCGTCGCCCCCGTGGCGTTGAGGGCGTCCTGGTCCTTCTGCAGGTTCCCGTCGGTGGGGGCCGCCCGGGCGAAGGCGATCGCCGTGAACGGCAGGGCGACCAGGTAGGGGACGAGGTTGCCGACCAGGAACGACAGCAGGAACCCGACGAGGGCCGGTGCTTCGGTGGTGGCCAGCCGCAGGATGAGGCGCTGGCGGTAGCTCTCGGCCAGGGCGTCGTTCGACGAGCCGTCGAGGCGACCCAGGGTGCCCCCGGCGACCAGCGTGGCGAGACCGAGCGCCGCCACGATCCCAGCTGCCAGCGGCAGGCTGAAGTCGGCGGTGTCGGAGGGGACGATGAAGGCGGCGACGACGCCGATGACGACGATTCCGGAGCAGAAGCTGAAGAACAGCAGCCGCAGCTGCTGGAGGATCACACCTTCAGGAAGCGGCTGACGGCGATGCCGGAGCCGATGAGGCTGACGGCGGCGCCGACGACGACCAGCAGGATCGACGCGGTCGTGATCTGGTCGCTGCTCACCGAGAAGGCCGACAGGAGGCCCGCGCCGGAGGCCTGGTTCTCGAGGTCGTTCACGAACCAGGCGCACACCGGGATGGCCAGCAGGGCGCCGACCAGGCCCTGGATCAGGCCCTCGAGCATGAACGGGATCCGGATGAACCAGTTCGTGGCCCCGACCAGCTTCATGACCTCGATGTCCCGCCGCCGGTTCAGGATCGCCATCTGGATGGTGTTGAGCACCAGCAGGGTGGCGGCGCCGACCAGGGCGATGGCGGCCAGGGCGGAGCGGCCGGAGAGGAAGTCGTAGAAGCTCTCGATGCGCTCGATGGCCTCCGAGGAGAACGCCACCTCCCGCACACCGGGCTGGCCCGAGAACACCTCGCCCAGCGCTTCGACGGCGTCGGAGTCGGCGTCGACCGGCTTCACCTTGAACGAGGGCGGCAGGATGTCCGGCGTCACGCTGGCCAACAGCTGCTCGTCCTCGGCGAAGAGCTCCTGGAACTCCTCGAAGGCGCACTGCTGGTCGCAGTAGTCGGCCTCGCGGACCTGGGGGTTGTCGTCCAGCTCCGTGCGCACGGCGTCGATCTGGGCGTCCGTGGCGTTGGGGTTCATGAAGACGATGAACTCCACACCGCCCTGGAACTGCTGCTGGGCGTCCTGGACGCCCTGGCCGATCAGGAACGCCGTGCCGACCAGGGTGAGGGACACCGCCACCGTGGCGATGGTGGCCAGGGTGAGGGTGATGTTGCGGGTGAGGTTGATCCCCACCTCGCGCGCGGTGTAGCTGACCTTGAGCGCCATGGCGGGCTACTCGTACACGCCGCGAGCCTGGTCCCGGACGATGACGCCACGGTCCAGCTGCAGCACCCGTCGGCGCATGCTGTCGACGATCGAACGGTCATGCGTGCACATCACGACCGTCGTGCCCGTCCGGTTGATCCGGTCGAGCAGGCGCATGATCCCCACCGACGTGTTCGGGTCCAGGTTCCCCGTGGGCTCGTCGGCCAGCAGGATCAGCGGCCGGTTGACGAAGGCCCGGGCGATCGAGACCCGCTGCTGCTCACCACCGGACAGCTCGTGGGGCATGTTCCGGTCCTTGTCGGCGATCCCGACGAGCTCGAGGATGGCCGGCACCTGGCTGCGGATGACGTTGTTGGGGCGGCCGATCACCTCGAGGGCGAAGGCCACGTTCTCGTACACCGTCTTGTTGGGCAGCAGCTTGAAGTCCTGGAAGACGCACCCGATGTTGCGGCGCAGGTACGGCACCTTCCACGGGGTCAGCTTCACGATGTCCTTGCCTGCGACGAAGATGCGGCCCTCGTCGGGGACCTCCTCGTGGTTCAGCAGGCGGATGAACGTCGACTTGCCGGAGCCGGACGGGCCGACCAGGAAGACGAACTCGCCCTTCTGGATCTCGGCGTTGGCGTCCTGCAGGGCGACCACCTGGCCGCCCATGTAGTGCTTGGTGACGTTCTCGAGCTTGATCATGCAGGGGGTGTCAGCGTCGGGGGGTAGCGGTCAGTCGTGCGTACTGGGCCGGCGCAGTCCCGCCCGAGGCCGCGTACGTCGACCGAGGAATGTACCAGTGGCCTCCCGCCGAACCGCGGACGGGGGTGCGGGCTCATCCGCCTTCATGCGTCCTGCGCCTCGGCTCGGGACCACCGCAGATAGGCCTCCATGAAGCCGTCCACCTGGCCGTCGAGCACCGCCTGGATGTTGCCGACCTCGTGGTTGCTGCGGTGGTCCTTCACCCGCTGCTCGGGGTGCATGAAGTACGAACGGATCTGGTTGGCCCACTCGGCGCTGCGCTGGTCGCCCGCCAGCTCGTCGAGGTGCGTCCTGGTGCTCCTTGCGCCGCAGGTCGGCCAGGCGGGCCTTCAGGATCTCCATCGCCTTGTCCCGGTTCTGGTGCTGGCTGCGCTGGTTCTGGCAGGACGTGACGATGCCGGTGGGCAGGTGGGTGATGCGCACCGCCGAGTCGGTCACGTTGACGTGCTGGCCACCGGCGCCCGACGACCGGTAGGTGTCGATGCGCAGGTCCTTCTCGTCGATCTCGACGTCGTCGTCGGCCTCGTCGAGGGCGGGCACGACGGTGACCGAGGCGAACGCCGTGTGGCGGCGGGCCTGGCTGTCGAACGGGCGAGATGCGGATCAGGCGGTGGACGCCGCCCTCCCCCTGCAGCCAGCCGTAGGCGTGGCGGCCCTGGACCTTGAAGGTGGCCGAGCTGATGCCCGCCTCCTGGCCGGCCTGGGCCTCCTCCATCTCCACCTTGAAGCCCTTGCGCTCCGCCCAGCGCTGGTACATCCGGGCCAGCATCTCGGCCCAGTCCTGGGAGTCGGTGCCCCCGGCGCCGGAGTGGACCTCGACGACGGCGTCCCGCTCGTCGTACTCGCCCTGGAACAGGGCCCGCAGCTCCAGCTCGTCGAAGGTCGCCGGCCAGCTCGGCCGATGAGCCTCGTCGATCTCGGGCTCGAGCGACTCGTCCTTCTCCTCGCGGGCCAGCTCGGCCAGGGTGGCCACGTCGTCGACCTGGGTCGTCAGCCGATCGACCAGATCGAGGTCGTCGACCAGCGCGGCCAGCTCACCGGTGACCTTGCGGGCCTTGTCCGGGTCGTCCCAGAGGTCCGGGCGCGAGGCCTCGGTCTCCAGCTCCGGCCGCCGGGCCCGCAGCTCGTCGGCCTTCAGGTAGCCCTCGGCTGCCTCGAGCCGGCTGCGGAGCGCGGCGACGTCCTCGGAGAAGTCCCTCATCGACGGTGCCGGCCTACCGGCCGTGGCACAGCTTGTACTTCTTGCCCGACCCGCACGGGCAGGGCTCGTTGCGCCCGGTCTTGTCCCAATCGCTCTTCGTGACCGGCACGTTGGCCGGCGGCGCCTCGGCCTCGGGTTGGGCCGGTGCCGCCACCGCCACCGGCGGGCGCACCGCCGCCGGCGCATGGCTGCCGAGCCCTGGACCGGGTCCTCGGGGGCGGAGTACTGCACGTCGCTCGAGGGCGGGCTCCTGCCGGGGCTGCTGTTGCTGCTCCTGCGACGTGACCTGGATGTGCATCAGGTATGCGGACGAAGTCCTGGGCGATCGCCGACATCATCGCCCCGAACATCTCGAAGCCCTCCCGCTGCCACTCGTTCAGCGGGTCCTTCTGGCCCATCGCCCGGAGGTTGATGCCGTCCCGGAGGTAGTCCATGTCGGCCAGGTGCTCGCGCCACTTCTGGTCGATGATGCGCAGCATCACCTCGCGCTCGACCTTGCGCATGGTGTCCTCGCCCATCTCGGCCTCGCGGGCCTCGTAGTGGGCCGACGGCCTCCGCCATGAGCGTGTCGTAGAGCTCGTCGGTGCCGTCCGCCGCGCCGAGGGTCGTCGGCATCCAGCTTGGTGGGCCAGAACGTGCGGATCTCGTGGGCCAGGCCCTCGAGGTCCCACTCCTCGGCGTACTCCGAGACGCAGTAGGTCGAGATGATCGTGTCGACGGCCTCGGCCAGGTACTCCATGGCCTCGGCGCGCAGGTCGGCGCCGTCCAGGATCTGGTCAGCGGCGCGGCGTAGATGACCTTGCGCTGCTCGTTCATGACCTCGTCGTACTTGAGGACGTTCTTGCGGATCTCGGCGTTGCGCTGCTCGACGGTGGTCTGGGCCCGCTCGATGGCCTTGCTGACCATCTTGGACTCGATGGGGACGTCGTCGGGCAGCGACTTGTTCATCACCCAGTCCATGGCCCCGGTGGCGAACAGCCGCATCAGCTCGTCCTCGAGGGACAGGTAGAAGCGGCTCTCCCCGGGGTCGCCCTGACGACCGGAGCGGCCTCGCAGCTGGTTGTCGATGCGCCGGCTCTCGTGGCGCTCGGTGCCGAGCACGTAGAGGCCACCCAGCTCCTTGACCTTCTCGCCCTCGGCCTGGGTCTCGTCCTTGTGCTTGGCCGTCAGCTCCTCGAGCCGGGCCTCGAACGCCTCGGGGTCCTCGTCGGGGTCGAGGCCCTCGGCCCGGACGTCGCGCTGGGCCAGCGCCTCGTGGTTGCCGCCGAGGATGATGTCGACGCCACGACCGGCCATGTTCGTGGCCACGGTGACCGAGTGCAGGCGGCCCGCCTGGGCCACGATCTCGGCCTCCCGGGTGTGCTGCTTGGCGTTCAGGACCTCGTGGCGCACGCCCCGCTTCTCGAGGGCGCGGGACAGGCGCTCGGACTTCTCGACCGAGACGGTGCCGACCAGACAGGGCTGGCCGGCCTCGTAGCGCTCGGCCAGGTCGTCGACCACGGCGTCGAACTTGGCGTCCTCCGACTTGTAGATGAGGTCGGCGTCGTCCTCGCGCTGGGTCGGCAGGTTGGTGGGGATCGGCACCACGTCGAGGCCGTAGGTGCCGGCCAGCTCGGCCGCCTCGGTCTGGGCCGTACCGGTCATGCCGGCGAGCTTCTCGTAGAGGCGGAAGTAGTTCTGGAGGGTGATCGTGGCGAGGGTCTGGTTCTCCTCCTTGATCTGCACCCCCTCCTTGGCCTCCACCGCCTGGTGCAGGCCCTCCGACCAGCGCCGACCCTCCAGGATGCGGCCGGTGAACTCGTCGACGATCTTCACCTCGCCGTCCTTGACGATGTAGTCCTTGTCCCGCTGGTACAGCTCCTTGGCCCGCAGGGCCGCCTGGAGCTGGTGGACGAGGTTGGCCGACATCTCGTCGTACAGGTTCTCGATGCCGAGCTGGGCCTCGACCTTCTCGATGCCCTCCTCGAGGGGGGCGACCGTCCGCTTCTCCTCGTCGACCTCGTAGTCGATCTCCCGCGACGAGGGTCTTGGCGATGCGGGCGAACTCGCACGTAGAGCTTGGCGGCGTCGGCCATGCGCCCGCTGATGATCAGCGGCGTCCGGGCCTCGTCCACCAGGATCGAGTCGACCTCGTCGACGATGGCGTAGCTGTGGCCCCGCTGGACCTGGCGGTCCCGGCTCATGGCCATGTTGTCCCGCAGGTAGTCGAAGCCGAACTCGTTGTTCGTTCCGTACGTGATGTCGTGGCCGTACTGCTCCCGCTTGTGCTCCGCGTCGTTGTTGCCGGGCACGACGAGGCCGACCGACAGCCCCAGCCAGCGGTGGACCTGGCCCATCCACTCCGAGTCACGGGTGGCCAGGTAGTCGTTGACGGTGATGAGGTGGACGCCTTCGCCGCCGAGGGCGTTCAGGTAGACGGGCAGGGTCGACACCAGGGTCTTGCCCTCACCGGTCTTCATCTCGGCCACCCAGCCGAAGTGCAGGGCGGCGCCGCCCATCAGCTGGACGTCGTAGTGGCGCTGGCCGATGACGCGCTCGGGCCGCCTCCCGGGTGACCGCGAAGGCCTCGATCAGGAGGTCGTCGAGGTCCTCGCCCCGCTCCAGCCGGCCCTTGAACTCGCCGGTCTTGGCCCGCAGCGCCTCGTCCGACAGAGCCTCCAACTCCGGCTCCCAGGAGTTGACGTCGGGGACCAGGGCGGCGATGGCGCGGACCTTCCGGCCCTCCCCTGCGCGGAGGATTCGATCAAGAGCACTCACGGTTGATGGAGGCTACCGGCGCGAATCGCCGCCGATGAGGCGTCATGGCGACGACGTCAGACCGTTCTGGGACCAGCCAACGGTCACCCAGCACCGGATCCAGTACCCAGAACGATCGACCCTCCGTTCTGGGACCAGCCAACGGTCACCCAGCACCGGATCCAGTACCCAGAACGGTCAGGCGGTGCCGACGAGGCCGGCGCCGAGGGCCGCCTGCGCCGCCTCGGGGTAGCCGGCGGCCCGGCAGCGGGCCAGCAGATTGCGGATCTGGTTGCGGGCGGCGACGGCGCTCAGCCCGGCGGCGTCGGCGGCGCCCTCCCAGGACCCGCCGCTGGCGAGGGCGGCCAGCACCCCTGCCTCGCGCTCGGTCACCTGGTCGCTCGCGCTCAGCCAGCCGGTCGCCTCGGCGGCCACGCCGACCCAGGTCGACGGGTCGAGGCACGGCCAGCCCCCGTGCAGCCCGCGGATGACCCGAGCCGCCTCCTCGAGGGCATCGACCTTGTCGATCTGCCCCATGGCCCCGGCCCGCACGGCGGCGACGGTCTTGGCCTGCGGGTCCTGGTCCGTGGTCAGCACGGCCACCCGCACCAGCGGCATGACCTCGGTGATGGCGAAGGTCGTCTCCACCCCGCCGGCGTTGCCACCCATGCTCAGCGAGCACACCGCCACGTCGGGCGCCAGCGCCCGGACGGCGGCGATGAGGTCGGCACCGGGCCCGGCCTCGGCCACGACCTCCAGGTCGGTCTCGTCCTCCAGCGCGGTCAGGAGGCCGCGCCGGTACAGGCCGTTGTCGTCGCCGAGGACGACCCGCACGGGGTCCTCCGGCAGGTCGTCGTCGATGAAGAACAGGTCAGCATCGGCGAGCAGGGGTTCCATCACCCTGTTCATCGGTCGGTGACCTGCCCCGCTACAGCTTGACGGCGAGGGCCACACCGAGCACGGCGTCCGCGCCGGCCGCCCGCAGCACCCGGGCGGCGGTGCCCAGCGACGCCCCAGTGGTCACGACGTCATCGACCACCAGCACGGTGCCGCGCGCCGGTCGCCGGGCTCGAAGCGCGGGGCCGGCGAGCCGATGATCCCGGTCCAGGCCGGTCTGCGAGCGGTCCGCGGCCCGCCCGAGCAGACGTCGGGCGGGCACCCCGAGCCGGCGGCCGCACCCTCGGGCCAGGAGCTCGGCTTGGTCGAAGCCCCGCCGGCGCCGGCGGGACGGGGTGGCCGGCACCCAGGCGACCACGGACGGTCGGCGATCGACCAGGTCGGCCATGGCGTCGGCCAGCACGCCCACCGCCGCCCGGCGGTTGGCGTACTTGAGCGAGCGCACCAGCTCCCGACCCACGCCGTCGTAGGCGACGAGGGCCCAGGCGGCGTCCACCCCGGCGACCGCCACCCGCCCCACCGGCTGTACGGCCGCGGCACACCGAGGGCACACCGGCCCGTCCGGAGCCCGGCAGGCGACGCACGCCGCGACGAGGAGCACACGCGAATCGTGCGGAAGCGGGGTGACACCCCGCCGATACGGTCGGGCGGCCGTGCGCTTCATCCAGACCCCGCCGCGCGCCGAGATCCGGCGGCGCCTCCCGCGCCTCCTGCTGGGCCTCGAGCTGTGCGGCGTCGGCCTGGCGCTGATCATCGCCGGCGACCTCGGCCTGGACTCGTGGGACGTGTTCCACCAGGGCATCAGCGAGCAGACCGGGATCTCGATCGGGGTGGTGTCGATCCTCGTCGGCTTCGGCGTCTTCGCCTTCTCCCTGCCGCTCGGCGAGCTGATCGGGGTGGGGACCCTGCTCAACGTGCTGCTCATCGGGACGACCATCGACCTCGTGCTCTGGCGGCTCGACACGCCGGAGCAGACCTGGCTGCAGTGGGTCTTCCTCGTCGGCGGAACGGTGCTCTTCGCCCTCGGCTCCGGCTTCTACATCGGCGCCGGCCTCGGCCCGGGGCCCCGCGACAGCCTCATGACCGGCCTGGCGAAGCACGGCCTGCGCCTCGGCTGGGTGCGCACCGGCATCGAGCTGACCGTGCTGTTCCTCGGCTGGCTGCTGGGCGGCAGCGTCGGTGTGGGAACCGTCCTCTTCGCGCTCACCGTGGGCCCGCTGGTGGCCTTCTTCCTCCCCCGCCTCAGCCTGGCCCCCGTCCCGGAGACGACGATGGAGGCCTACTGATCTCGTTCTGGCGCCTCATTGAGGCACCCGGACGCCTCAATCGGGCGCCAGAACGGCGGTCAGGGGTGGTGCTCGATGCCGTCCTCGGTGACGTAGGCGGTCACGAGGTCGGCCGGGGTCACGTCGAAGGCCCGGTTCTCGACCGCCACCCCGTCCGGGGCCACTCGGGTCCCGCCGACCACCGCCACCTCGTCGGCGTGGCGCTGTTCGACCCGGATGGACGCGCCGTCGGGCGTGTCGGGGTCGAAGGTCGACCGGGGCGCCGCCACGTAGAACGGCACGTCGTGGTGGTGGGCCAGCACGGCCAGCGAGTAGGTCCCGATCTTGTTGGCCACGTCGCCGTTGGCGGCGATGCGATCGGCGCCCACGACCACGAGGTCGACGAGGCCGTCGGCCATGAGCGAGCCGGCGACGGCGTCCACCACCAGCGTGTGCTCGATGCCCAGGCGACCCAACTCCCAGGCCGTCAGCCGGGCGCCCTGCAGGACCGGTCGGGTCTCGTCGACCCACACCCGGGGCCGGCGGCCGGCCTCGTGGGCGCCCCGGATCACGCCGACCGCGGTCCCGTAGCCCACGCAGGCCAGCCCGCCGGCGTTGCAGTGGGTGAGGACCCGCCCGTCCTGTGGCACCAGGACGGCGCCGTGGCGGCCGATGGCCCGGCACCGCTCCACGTCGTCGGCGGCGATCGCCACGGCCTCGGCCACGGGATCCTCGGCGGCGAGCGCCCGGCGAGCGCCCCACGCCAGGTTCACCGCCGTCGGGCGGGTGGCGATCAGTGCGTCGCCGGCGGCAGCGGTGTCCTCCCCCCGCACATGGGCGAGGGCGACACCCATGGCCCCGGCGGCGCCCAGCGCCGGCGCGCCCCGCACGGCCAGCGTGCGGATGAGGTCGCACAGCTCGTCGACCGTCTCGGCCTCGACCACCTCCAGCCGACCGGGCAGGAGGCGCTGGTCGATGAGCCGGACCCGGTCCCCCGCCCACTCGATGGTGGGAGGGATCGGGTCGGCGCTCAGCTCTCGGTCCCCGGGAGCTCGGTGAGCACCATCTCCATGCGTCCCCTGGCGAGGCCGATCCACTCGTCGCCGGTGAAGATGTGGGTGGTTCCCTCCCGGACGGCAGCGGCGACCAGGTGGGCCACCTCGGCGGGCTGCTTGCCCTGGCTGATGACGTCGCGCATGGCCTCCCGGCCGAGGCTCATCAGGTCGTTCTGGACCGGCCCGCCTGGGCGGTTCCGGTCCGAGTCCATGATCCGCGTGTTCACCCAGCCCGGGCACAGGACACTGACCCCGACGTTCGACCCGTGCAGCGCCAGCTCCGCCTTCAGCGTCTCGGAGATGGCCACCACCGCGGCCTTCGACGCGTTGTAGGGGCCCATCATCGGGGCGTAGGCGAACCCGGCGATCGAGGCCGTGTTGACCACGTGGCCCTCGTCCTGGGCGACCAGGTGGGGCACGAAGGCCCGGATGCCGTGGATCACGCCCCACAGGTTGACGCCGAGGACCCACTCCCAGTCCTCGATGCCGGCCTCCCACATCGGGCCGCCGCCGCCGACCCCGGCGTTGTTGCACACCAGGTGCACGCCGCCGAAGTGGTCGAGGGTGGCCGCGGCCAGGGCGTCGACCTGGGCGGCGTCGGACACGTCGGTGCGCACGGCCAGCACGTCGGCACCGCGGGCGTCGAGCTCGTCCCGGGCCGCGTCGAGGGGTCCCTCCTCGACGTCGGCCAGGACGACCTTCATGCCCGAGTCGGCCCAGCGGTCGGCCAGAGCCCGGCCGATCCCGCTGGCCGCGCCGGTGACGACGGCGACCTTCCCCTCGAGGTCGTCCATCCCTAGTAGCGGTAGTGCGCGGGCTTGAACGGGCCCTTCTGCGGCACGCCGATGTAGGCGGCCTGCTCCTCGGTGAGCTGGGTCAGCTTCACGCCGAGGGCGTCGAGGTGCAGCCGGGCCACCTTCTCGTCGAGGTGCTTGGGCAGGACGTGCACGCCGAGGTCGTAGCCGTCGGTGTGGGCGTACAGCTCGATCTGGGCGATCACCTGGTTCGTGAAGCTGCTCGACATCACGAAGCTGGGGTGGCCGGTGGCGCAGCCCAGGTTCAGCAGCCGCCCCTCGGCCAGGACGATCACCGAGTGGCCGTCGGGGAAGACGTACTCGTGGACCTGCGGCTTGACCTCGACCTTCTGCACGTCGGACATGCGGTTGAGGCCGGCCATGTCGATCTCGTTGTCGAAGTGGCCGATGTTGCCCACGATCGCCTGGTGCTTCATCCGGGCCATGTGCTCGGCCGAGATGATGTCCTTGTTGCCGGTCGCCGAGATGAAGATGTCGGCGGTCTCGATCACGTCCTCCAGGGTCGTGACCTGGAAGCCCTCCATCGCCGCCTGCAGGGCGCAGATCGGGTCGACCTCGGTGACGATGACCCGGGCACCCTGGCCCCGTAGGGACTGGGCGCAGCCCTTGCCGACGTCGCCGTAGCCCATGACCACGGCGACCTTGCCGCCGATCATCACGTCGGTGGCCCGGTTGATGCCGTCGATCAGGCTGTGGCGGCAGCCGTAGAGGTTGTCGAACTTCGACTTGGTGACCGAGTCGTTGACGTTGATGGCCGGGAAGAGCAGGGTGCCCGCCGCCGAACCGCTCGTAGAGGCGGTGCACGCCGGTGGTGGTCTCCTCGGTGACGCCCTGGATGCCCTCACCGATGCGGTGCCAGAGCTTGGGGTCCTCCTCCAGGGTGCGGCCGAGGACGGTGAGGACGACCTCGAACTCCTCGCTGTCGGCCGTCGACGGGTCGGGGACCTCGCCGGCCCGCTCGTACTCGGTGCCGAGGTGGACGAGCATGGTGGCGTCGCCACCGTCGTCCAGGATCATGTTGGGGCCCTCGCCGTCGTCGGGCCAGCGCAGGGCCTGCTCGGTGCACCACCAGTACTCCTCCAACGTCTCGCCCTTCCAGGCGTAGACGGGGACGCCCTTGGGGTTGTCGACGGTGCCCTCGGGGCCCGACCACCACCGCGGCAGCCGCGTGGTCCTGGGTCGAGAAGATGTTGCACGACACCCAGCGCACCTTGGCGCCGAGGGAGACCAGCGTCTCGATCAGGACCGCGGTCTGGATGGTCATGTGCAGCGAGCCCATGATCCGGGCGCCCGCCAGCGGCTGGCTGTCGTAGTACTCGGCCCGCAGGGCCATCAGGCCGGGCATCTCGTGCTCGGCGAGTTGGATCTCCTTGCGGCCGAAGCCGGCCAGGGAGAGGTCGGCGACCTTGAAGTCACCGTCAGCGACGGTGGTCGGACGCGCGTCAGTGTTCGTGGACATTCGTGTGCCTTTCGCAGCCTTGGGTTTCGCGTGCTCCGGGCTGGGGTCCACTGACGCCTCACAGTCAGCCCGGTGACAGGCTACGTGATCCGACCCGCGCTGCCGCGGCGAAGGAGGGGGCGTGGAGCTCAACGGAACGACGGTCGTGGTCACGGGGGGAACGGGCGGGATCGGCTCCGCGCTGGTCGACGGGTTCCGGGGTGCGGGGGCGACCGCTCTGGCCGCCGACCTGCCCGGCACCGGCGCCGAGCTCGAGGTGGACGTCACCGACGCCGCCGGCATGGCGGCCGCACTCGCAGCCCTCGATCGCCTCGACGTCGTGGTGGCCAACGCCGGCGTCGGCGTGGGGGGCCTCGTCGAGGACATCGATCCCGACGGGTGGGAGCGCAGCATCGACGTGAACATCCGCGGGGTGGTGAACACTGCGTTGCCCGCCTACGCCCGCCTGCGGGAGCAGGGGTCGGGGGCGATCGTGCTCATGGCCTCGCTCTCCGGCCTCGTCGGCACGCCGCTGCTGACCCCCTACGCCATGACGAAGGCGGCCATCGTCAACCTCGGCGCCAGCCTCCGGCCCGAGGCCGCCCGTCACGGCATCGGGGTGACGACCGTCTGCCCCGGCCCCGTGGACACGCCGCTCCTCGATGCCCACGGAGCCACGGCGGGCACGGACGTCCGCCGCTACCTGACCGCGGCGGCCGGGACGCCGGTCTCCGCGGCCACGCTGGCCGACGCCGTGCTGGACGGCGTCCGTCGCAACCGGGGCTTGGTCGTCCCGGGCCGGGCCAAGCTCCTCTGGCGCCTCAGCCGCTTCGTGCCGAACGTGACCGGACGCGAGATCGCCAAGGGGATGCACGAGGAGCTCGAGGCCGCCGACCGGGTCGTCAGCCCGCCAGCGCCGCCTTGAGCTCGTCCAGGACCGGCACCGGGCCGGGGTCGATGCCCTCCCGGGTGGCCAGGTGCAGGCTGGTGAAGGTGCCGACCAGGCAGAGGTCGAGCAACTGGGCGAGCGGGCCCTCCCCCTCGGCGCGCACCGTGAAGATGTCGCCGACGACCTCCTCCAACCACCCTTCCATGAGGTCGAACCGCCGCATGATCTGGGGATGCTCGAAGTCGTGGCGCAGGTTGATCAGCGCGAACACCTGACGGGTGAGGTCGCCGTTCTGGCCCCAGCCCGCGATCTCGTTGTGCCCGAGCTCGGGGACGGTGTTGGCCCACGCGGGGGTCCGGCTGTTCTCGTTGAACTCGGTCTTCCACCGGGTGGCCGCCAGGCCGCCGAGGCCGCCACCGCCGTAGATGATCGGCACCCGCCGAGCCAGGTCGTCGGCCAGGCGCTCGGCCGGGCTGCCGTCGACCGTGAGCTTGTCGCGGCGGGCCTTCAGCTGGTCCACCGCGAAGCGGATCCACTCCTCGGCACCGGGGAAGAAGCCCAGGCGCTCGGCCACGACCATCATGGGGGTCGCCAGTGCGCCCAGGCCCGCCCGGGGCACCGGGATGTCCTCGCTGACGGGCACGATCGGGGCGCCCCAGCCCCGGCACCGCTCGGCCAGCTGGCCGCCCTGGGTGATCGCCACGATCCGCCCACCGGCGTTCGCCGCCGTGGTGGCGGCGTCCAGCGTCTCCTCGGTGTTGCCCGAGAACGACATGGCGAACACCAGCGTGCGGTCGTTGACGTACGACGGCGGCTCGTACCCCTTCACCACCACCACCGGCAGGGGCATGAACGGGCCGGCGACGGTGGCCAGGAGGTCGCCCGACGACGCCGCTGCCGCCCATGCCCAGCACGAGCACGTTGTCGATGGTGGAGGGGTCGGGCAGCCCTTCGACCCCGTGCGCCCGCTGCACTGCGTCCTCGATCTGCTCGGGGAAGCCGGCCGCGGCCTCGAACATGCCCAGGGTGTCGACCCGCTCGTTGCTCATGGCTCCTCGCCCGGGCTCATCACTCGTCGCTGAACGTCGGCTCGATGCCGGCCGATTCGGCCTTGGCCAGCAGGCGCTCGTGCTCGGCGTCGTCGGCCGCCTCGGCCTCGTCGACCAGCATCACCGGGATGTCGTCGTCGATGCGGTACTTGCGCTGCAGCCGGGGGTTGTAGAGCAGGGCCTCGTCCTCGAAGTACAGGAGCGGTCCCTTGTCCTCCGGGCAGGCGAGGATCTCGAGGAGCTGCGGATCGAGCGTCATCGGTGCCCATCGATGGCCCGCACCTCCGCCACCCGCCGAGTGCAGGTGTCGGCGTCGGGGGCTTCGAGGTTCAGGCGGAGGAGGGGCTCGGTGTTGGAAGGCCGCAGGTTGAACCACCAGTCGCCGAGGTCCACCGTGAGACCGTCGAGTCGGTCCTGGGGGTGCTCGGCGTAGGCCTCGGCGACCTCCTCGATGACGCCCTCGGGGTCGGGCACCTCCGTGTTGATCTCCCCCGACGCCGCGTAGCGCTCGTAGGGCTTCCGCAGCTCGGACAGCGGCTGGTCGGCGCGGGACAGCACGCTCGAGGACCACGAGGGCGGCGATCAGGCCGGAGTCGGCCCGGTAGTTGTCGCGGAAGTAGTAGTGGCCCGAGTGCTCGCCGCCGAAGACGGCCCCGGTCTCGGCCATGACCGCCTTGATGAACGAGTGCCCGACCCGGGTCCGCACCGGGGTCCCGCCGTTCTCGCGGACGACCTCGGGGACGGCCTTCGAGCAGATGAGGTTGTGGATGATCGTGCCGCCCGGCTCGCGGCCCAGCATCTCGTCGGCCACGATCGCCGTCGTCAACGAGCCCGACAGGAGCTCGGCCTGCTCGTCGACCAGGAAGACGCGGTCGGCGTCACCGTCGAACGCCAGCCCGATGTCGGCGCCGGAGGCCAGCACCCGCTCCTGCAGGTCCCGCTGGTTCTCGGGCTGGATCGGGTCGGCCGGGTGGTTGGGGAACGTCCCGTCGAGCTCCGGATACAGGATCTCGAGGTCGAACGGCAGCCCCTCGAACACCGCGGGCACGACCAGGCCGCCCATCCCGTTGGCGGTGTCGGCGACGACCTTGAGCGGGCGCAGCGAGCCGACGTCCACGAAGGAGCGGACGTGGTCGGCGAAGCGCGGGAGCACGTCCTCCTCCACGAGCCGCGCCCCGGGTGGCGGCGGGGGGAACGCCCGCTTCGGCCCGGCGGCGGATGTCGTCGAGGCCGGTGTCCTCGCCGACGGGCCGGGCCCCCGAGCGGCAGAGCTTGATGCCGTTGTAGGCGGCCGGGTTGTGCGACGCGGTGAACATGGCGCCGGGAGCGTCGAGGTCGCCGGCGGCGAAGTAGAGCATGTCGGTCGAGCCCAGCCCGACGTCGACGACGTCGAGGCCCTGGCTGATCACGCCGTCGGCGAAGGCGTCGACCAGCTCGGGACCGGTGGGGCGCATGTCCCGGGCGACCAGGACGCGCTCGGGCACCGTCGGCCTCGGCCACGAAGGCGGCGAAGGCGGCGCCGACGGCGGCGCAGAGGTCGGCGTCGAGCTGTTCGGGGGCCAGTCCCCGGATGTCGTAGGCCTTGAAGACGGCGGCGAGGCGGCCCGGGATCGACGGGCGCGGCGGCGCGATCAGGGAGACCGGACAAGGCGGCTCACCCTACCGAACGGGATCCGCGGCCTCCGGGTCCGGGACCGCCGCCGAATAGCGCCCGGCGGCGGCATTGGCGCCGGATGCGGAACAGGTCCCGCACCAGCCGGATCCCGTCCCGGGCGACCCGCACGCTGGACTGCTCGGAGTTGGCCACCTGGACGGGGACCTCGACCAGGGACAGCCCGTTGCGCTCGACGAGGTGGAAGAGCTCGATGTCGAAGGCGAAGCCGTCGATCGAGGCCCTGGCCGAGCACGACCGGGGCGACGTCGGCCCGGAAGCCCTTCAGCCCGCACTGGGTGTCCCGGTAGTGGCCGAGCAGCACGGCCTGGGTGAGCAGGTTGATGACCCGGCCACCGACCTCCCGGAGGCGACGGGCCCGGACCAGGGTCACCGCGTCGGTGTGCCGGCGGCTGCCCGACGGCGACGTCCCAGCCCTCCTCGACCCGCTCGAGCAGGACGAGCGAGGTGGTCGGGCTCGTAGGCCAGGTCGGCGTCGGTGAAGGCGATCGTCCGCCCCCGGGCGACGGCAGCACCGGCGCGCACCGCCGCACCCTTCCCCCGGTTCGCGGGATGGACGACCACCTGGTCGGCCCCGGCGGCCTCGGCCCGGGCCGCGGTGTCGTCCCCCGACCCGTCGTCGACCACGACGATCTCGAGGTCGCCGGTCCCCGACCGCGGTCTCGATGCGCCTCCCGGATCCGGGTGACCGCCTCGGCGGCCAGCTCGGGCTGGTGGTACGCCGGCAGGACCACGGTCAGGCGGCGGTCGCCCGGCGGGGGCGGCCGGTGGGCCGGGCGCGGCCTGCTCGGCCCGGACGGCGCGCTGGAAGATCCGGCGGTGGCCGACGACCCGGACCAGGGCGGCGACGGCGACGGCCACGAACTTGGCGGCCAGCACCGCCCGGCAGCCGGGGTCGTCGTCGACCCCGACCAGGAGGATCGACAGCACGGCGAGGTCGACCAGCGCCGGCGACGAGGGCGACGCGCGGCGAACCGGCGCGGGTCGCGGACCCAGCGGACGAACGGGTCGGCGCCCCGGTCGGTGACCCGGTGCAGCAGGTAGGAGACCGGAGCGGCGACGGCGAGGGCGACCGCGTCGGCCGCGACGACCGGCCAGCCGGCGCCGACCTGGAGGGCCAGCAGCAGGCCGACGTCGACCCCGGTGGCCACGAGGACGGCCGCCGCCGGGCCGAACCGCCGCATCAGTCCCCCGCGCCCACCGGCACCTCGTCGGGCTCGTGCTCGGTGTCGGGCTCAGCGTCGGGCGGGCGCCAGACCTCGCCGGCCGGCGACTCGATCGAGGTCCCGGTCACCCGGGTCGTGCCGTCGACGCGCCGGGGTCGTCGTGCTCGGGCGGCGGGGCACGTCGACGGGCGGGCGGCGGGCGAGCAGGACCAGGCCGACGATGCCGAGGAGGGTGAGGAGCCAGGCGAGGAGGTCGATCGGCGTCCAGCCGTAGTGCAGCGACGACGTGGGTGTCGGTCGGGACGACGACCATGAGGTTGGGCGTCACCCGGTACGGGCCCTCGGCCCCCGACGCCTCCCAGTTCGGGAAGTACGACGTCCGGACCAGCACGGGCTGGCCGATCTGGTCGACGTCGAAGCTGATGCGGTCGTCGTCCGCCTCGATGTTCGTGACCTCGACCGGGTCGAGCGGGCACGGCGTCCGGGGTCTCGCCCTCGGCCGATCCGCTGCCACTCCGGCGGGCCGTCGGCGGCCAGGAAGACGTCGTGGGCCTCCGGCGTCGAGGTACCAGTCGACCGCCGGCTCGAGCCACTCGCCCTGGCCGTCGGCCACGTCGTCCGAGACCGCGGGCTGGTTCGTCGAGCGGCGCCACCAGCTCGCGAGTCGGCCACCTCGTAGACCGTCCAGGGCCCGGACGTGGCCACCTCGGTCAGGTCCTCGACGTCGTCGGCCTGGGCGCGGGCCGTCTCCGAGGTGGTCAGGTAGTACCGGACGCCCATGCAGCTGCAGGTGCTCGACGCCCCGGGCCACGTCGAGCGCGCCGTAGGGCAGGTCCCGCTGGGCCCGGGACGGGCACCGCGGACAGCTCGGACTGGTTCAGGAAGTGGTACGGCGTGGTGGCCGACGACTCGAAGTAGAGGCCCTCCATCGAGCCGATGCAGCCGTCGGTCCAGTGCGGCAGCAGCATCAGCGCCATCGGGCGTGCCGTAGCGGACGAGCTCGGGCTCGTACTCCCACATGGCCCGGCCGCAGCCCGTGCTCCTGGCCCGACCTCGTCCATGGTCTGCGACGAGGTCCCGGTACTCGTGGTACCCGCCGCCGTCGACGTTGGGCTTGCGGCCCTCGTAGCCCGGGAAGTTCCACCGGGCCCAGCCGTCGGCACACGTTGTCCGTCGCGCGACGGTCAGGCCCAGCCAGTGGTAGCGGTTGTCGGCCACGTCGGTGTGCCCGACGACGGCAGCGTCCGCAGGGTCATGCCCAGCGCAGACCAGGACGACGAGCAGGCCGGCGACGGGCGCCACGGCGCGGACGACGCGGCGGACGTCGGGCGCGCTCGTCGACGAAGCGGGCGGCGAGCGCCCGCACGACCTCGACCACCGCCGAGGGCGGCCAGCAGGTAGATGCACAGGTAGTAGAAGGGCAGGAGGCGGGCGTTCCAGAGCCGGCCCTGGGGCAGCAGCGACGAACGCCACGCCGACGATCACGGTCATCGACGCGCCAGGAACAGGTGCGGCCGCTTGCGGCCGGCGACGCCGCCGGCGACGGCCGATGAGGGCCAGCAGCCAGACGATCCGCATGTCCCACGGCCACAGCGAGTCGCCGACGCGGCCCCACCAGTCCGGTCGACCAGCAGCGGGATACGCCTTCCAGGGCTGGATCTTCTCCCAGCCCATGTCGTTCATGTAGTCGCGGCGCCAGGCGAACGGCAGGGCCCAGAAGGCGCCGAGCAGGCCGGCGACGGGCACCGTCGTGACGCAGCCACCGCAGCGACGACCGGCGGGCGTAGCAGGGCCAGCAGCGACCAGCGGTGCCGACGACGGCGAAGAAGGCCGGGATCAGGTGGCAGAGGCCGACGAGGGCCAGCAGGACCGCGGCCGAGCGCCCGGTGGCGGCCGGTGCGCAGGCCGCGGGCGACGCACCCCGAGGTAGACGAGCGCCAGCGACGAGGCTGATGGCGAAGGCGAACTCGCCCGCCATCGTCGAGGCGATGTTGCCGCCGTAGATCGTGAAGCGGCTGTCGAAGAGGAAGAAGACGGTGGCCACGGCCAGCATCGGCGGGCCGGGGAAGCGCAGGCCGGCTGAGCTTGCCGAAGGCCCAGGCGGCGACCGGCAGGGCGACCACGCCGCTGACCGTGACCAGCTTGAAGGCGACCCCGTACGGCAGCACGACGTCCAGGACCAGGATCGCCAGGAACGGCACCACCATGTAGAAGTGGAAGGCGGGGCACCCGGCGTACCAGTCCGGCGTCCAGCCCGATCAGCCGGCCGTGCGGCAGCAGGTGGTCGCGCAGGTAGCGTGCCCGACCACACGTGGGCGCCCATGTCGCCGCCCGGTCGGGCGTGGTGTCGCGGAAGATCAGGCTCGGGTGGAGCTGGGCGAACGTGAAGGCCACCGCGCCGAGGACGACGGCGGCGGTGATCCAGCTCTCGAGCCGCGCGGTCTGCGACGCGGGCGCACAGGGCGGTCAGGCGGGCGCGCACAGCCCGACCATCCTCGCAGCGACGGACGCCGCCTTTCGGCGGCGCGGCTGGTCAGCGTGCGGCGCGGTGGAGGCGCTGATGTCGGCCAGCACGCCGTCGAGGGCGCTGCTCGCCGTCCGGGCCGTACCACTGCCGTGTGTCGCAGGTCGAGCACGACCGCATGCGTCAACGTCCTGCCGCCCGACCTCGAGGTGGATCTCGACGTAGGCGCGCCCGCACCCTGGGCACCGGTCCTGCGCCATGCTCACTCTCCGTGCTCGCTTTCACCACTAGTCGGAGCGAAGCAGCGCCGGTTGAGGGTCAGCGCAGCAGCGCCTCCAGGAGCGGTGCCTTGGGCGAGGTAGTCGGCGGCCAGGAGGGTGAGCGGTGGCCGTCGCGTTGAACGCCACGTGGGCCCAGATGGCCGGCCCCAGGCGGCCGGAGCGGATCGTGAGCCAGCCCAGCACGAGGCCGATGAGCACCAGCGCCGGGAACTGCAGGAGCTGCAGGTGCACGGCGGCGAACACGATCGAGGACGCCCAGAGGGCCGAGCGGGACCCGAACCGCTTCTCGACGGAGCGCAGGAGCAGGCCCCGGAAGAACAGCTCCTCGATGACCGGGGCGAACGACCACGGTGATCAGCACCAGCAGGACGACGCCGACCGGGTCCGTGGCCTTGCTCGGCCAGGTCGCGGGCCGGCGCCCGACAGGTCATGGTCGATGTCCCACCCGATGGCGTCGGCGAACCAGAAGATCAGGACGTAGGCCAGCGGGATGAGCACGAGCTGGGTGCCCAGACCGGCGCCGAGGCCCTTCGGGACGTCGAGCGGCTCCATGCGCAGCCCGAAGTCCGGACGACGCCGTTGCCCTTGCACCTTCGCCGCGTAGACCGGGGCGCCGAGGTAGCCGAGCCCACAGCGGGATCTGCAGGACCGCGATCATGGTCAGCGACAGGGTCCCCAGCCCCGCCGCGTCCACGTTGCCGGTGGCGGCCAGGATGGCGGCGCCGACGACTGCTCCGGCCAGGTTGGCGACGACGAGGCCGACGACGGCGTCGGTGATGCCCCAACGGGGCGCGGTCGGCGGGTGGGGGGAGGTCGAGCTCAGGAGGCGCGAGCCTGCCAGATCGGCGTCACGATGCGCCGGTCCTGCAGGACCCAGCCCTGCGGAGCAGTCAGCCGTTCGGCGTGGTGCTCGCAGAGGTCGTGGTTGGCGGGCTCGTCGACCGCCGCCAGGTGGTCCAGCCAGACGTTGCGGTCCGCGTAGTCGTAGGAGAGCGTCACCTCGGCGACCTCTTGGCACGTGGGGCGCGGCGCAGCGTCGAGCCATGCCCGTCGAAGGTAATGGCGCGGGTCAGCCGGATCGTGGATATCCGTCACACCGACGTCAGCCGTGCCGGCATCGCGGTCGGGCCGAGGGGTCGAACCTCTACGCTAGGTCCATGGCGCAGCCCCCTCCGCCCCCACCGCCGCCCCCCTCGGGCGGGTCGAACGACGGCGGCAAGCCGAGCGGATCGACGCAGTGGCCGCGCTGGTCCCTCTGGATCCTGGTCGGTGTGATCATCGCGTCGTTCGTCCTCACGACCTTCGTCGGCGGTGACTCCGGCGAGAGCGTCTCCTACGACCAGTTCATCCAGCAGGCCGGCGAGGGCGAGGTCGAGTCGATCACCTTCGACAACACCAACGCCAAGATCACCGGCACCCTGCGAGGACGGGACCGAGTTCACGACGACCGGCCCGCTCGAGAGCGGCATCCCGCCCGAGGACCTGGCCACCCTGCGGGCCAACGACGTCGACGTCGAGTACAAGACCCCGTCGTCCAACCCCATCATCGGCTTCCTGTCGATCTTCGGCCCGCTCATCCTCATCGTGGGCTTCTTCTGGTGGATGAGCCGCCGGGCCCAGAGCCAGATGGGCGGGATCATGTCGATCGGCCGCTCGCGGGCGAAGACCTACTCGACCGAGCGCCCGGGCACGACCTTCGCCGACGTCGCCGGCTACGAGGGGGTCAAGCAGGAGATCACCGAGGTGGTCGACTTCCTGAAGCACCCCGAGCGCTTCCGCGAGATCGGCGCCCGCATCCCCAAGGGCGTCCTGCTCGTCGGTCCCCCCGGGCACGGGCAAGACCCTCATCGCCCGGGCCGTGGCCGGCGAGGCCGGCGTGCCCTTCCTCTCCGTCACCGGCTCGGACTTCATGGAGATGTTCGTCGGCGTCGGCGCCAGCCGGGTCCGGGACCTGTTCCAGTCGGCCCGCAAGATGGGCCGGGCCATCATCTTCGTCGACGAGATCGACAGCATCGGCCGCAAGCGGGGCGCCGGCCTCGGCGGCGGCCACGACGAGCGGGAGCAGACGCTCAACCAGATGCTCTCCGAGATGGACGGCTTCGAGGCCACCGAGGGCATCGTCATGATGGCGGCCACCAACCGGCCCGACATCCTCGACTCCGCCCTCCTCCGCCCGGGTCGCTTCGACCGCCAGGTCGACCGTGCCGCTGCCCGAGCTCGAGGACCGCAAGGCGATCCTGCGGGTGCACGCCCAGCACAAGCGGCTGGCCGACGACGTCGACCTCGACGTCGTGGCCCGGGGCACGCCGGGCATGAGCGGCGCCGACCTGGCCAACCTGGTCAACGAGGCCGCCCTGTTCGCCGTGCGCGACGGCGAGGAAGCCATCTACATGCGCCACTTCGAGATGGCCCGGGACCGGGTGCTGATGGGTCAGCGCCGGGAATCCATGGCCCTCTCGGACGACGAGAAGGAGGCCATCGCCTACCACGAGGCCGGCCACGCCGTCTGCGCCGCCGTGCTCGAGCACGCCGACCCGGTGCACAAGGTGACGATCCTGCCCACCGGCATGGCGCTGGGCGTGACCCAGCAGCTGCCCGTCGAGGAGCGCCACATCCACCGCCAGGACTACATCGAGGACACGCTGGTGGTCCGCATGGGCGGCCGCATCGCCGAGGAGCTGGTCTTCGGCGTGATCTCGACCGGCGCCAACAACGACCTGGTGGGCAGCACCGAGCTGGCCCGCAAGATGGTCCGTGAGTGGGGCATGAGCGAGCGCATCGGCCCCATGGCGTGGGGCAACCAGGGCCAGGTGTTCCTGGGCGAGGACCTCATGCACACCCGGGACTACAGCGACGACACCGCCCGGATCATCGACGAGGAGGTCGAGGCGATCCTGCGTGAGCAGGAGGAGCGCTGCCGGGACACGCTGACCGAGCACCGCAACGGCCTCGACCTCGTGGCCCGGGCCCTGCTCGAGCACGAGACCATCGACGGCAGCGAGGTCGTCCGCCTCATCGGCGTCGCCGCCAACGGCCACGCCAGCAACGGCAAGGGTGAGCACGTCGAGCCCGTGACGGTCCCCGAGGACCGCCTCGAGCCGCCCAACTAGCCGGCACGGCCAGAGACCACGGCGGAGGAAATAGCCCACCGATTCCGGGGGCTATTTCCTCCAGTCTCCTTCAGTCCGGCCAGCTGACGCCGGCGAGCTCGAGGTCTCGGAAGTCGGCGAGCTGCTCGGCGGCGGCGTCGGTGCGGGTGCGGGCGGCCTTGGTCACCTTCGCCCAGGGCGTGACCGTGACCTCGAGCTTCTCGCCCTTCTTCCGGGCCCGCCACGAACCCTGGACCTCGCCGTCGACCAGGAGGCCACCGGGGCGGCCGATGGTGCGCCAGAGGTCCTTGCGGGCAGCCGGGTCGGGCACCAGCAGCTCGCGGTCACGCAACTGCAGGTAGGGGTCGAACGGGGCCAGGAGGGTGACGCCCTTCGGGAGCGCGGCGGGACCGGAGAGCTCGTCGACGTCGGCGGCCAGGATCGAGCGGGTGCCGGGCTCGCCGTCCACCTCGACCTCGACGACGTCCTCGGGCCAGTGGGCCTTGACGTCCTTCAGCGGGGCGTCCACGAACACCGACACCGGCTTGGGACCGATGGGGCCGTAGAACCGGAGGTGGTTGCGCAGGACGTCGAACCGGGCCTTGGCCTCGGTGCCCGAGCGGCCGAAGGCCAGGGGCTTCACCCCCTTCAGGCGGCGGAGCACGGGAGGCGAGGTGCCCGCTTCGAGCTCCAGCCCGGCCTGGAGGGCGGCGAGGCGGAACGGCTGCTCGTAGGTGTGGATGGCGTCGCACGGGACGCACTTCCGAAGGAACGGCTTCGGCAGCTCCTTGGTCAGTCGCGACGACACCTCGCCCTTCACCATGGGCGAGGTGACGATGGACCGCATCGTCTCGGCCACGAGGGCGAGGGCCTCGAGGACGGGCAGCCCGGCGTCCTTCAGCGGCTTCGAGGCGTCGAAGATGCGCTTGGCGGCGTCGTCCTCCGACCACGGCGAGGTGGCGAGGGCGACGGCCGCGGCGTCCGATCGCCGGTACGCATGGGGAGCGCCCCGCAACGTCCACGCCAGGAACAGCGGGGCGCGGGTGCCGCCCCGCAGGCCGAGGGCCCAGCCCGAGCCGTCGGCCCCGGTGTCCTGCACGCCGTAGTCGAGGAGGTCGGCGCCGCTCTCGCCGTCGAGCCCGTGGCGCCGGAGCCGGAAGCCCAGGACCTGGCGCCGGCTGACCTTCATGGCCTTCAGTCTGCGGTGCAGCCGGGCGGGACGGAACCCGGTTCCCGCGCTTCGGCCACGGCCGCCCAGAGGTGGGTGGCGCTCACCGGGCCGAGGAACGAGCGGACGACGCCGCCCGCGGCATCGCACACGATCGTGGTGGGCACGGCGTCGATCCCGTAGCGCTCGTGCAGCGCGGGCTCGGCCCCCACCTCGACCTCCTGGGTGGCCACCGCCGGGGACTCCAGCTGCCGGGCCACCTCCCAGGTGGCCGCGCAGGTGCCGCACGTGGCCGAGGTGAAGACGAGGACGAGCCAGTCGGCCGTCGACCGCACGAAGTCGGCGCGGTCGACGGACGTGGGCACGTGGTGGCGCTCGACGACCGGGGCGGCCCCGGGGCGGCGGCGCTGCAGCCACACGGCGACGACGGCCACCACCGTGGCCAGGACGACGGCCGGCAGCAGCCGGGCCATCAGCCGAACCGGTCGGGCGGTTCGGAGACCGTCCCCGCCAGCGGGACGGCGATCGCCCCCGCAGTGTCGGAGGGGTCGCCGATGACGACGCGTCGCTCGATGATCACCGGCGCGTCGGCTGTGACGATGATGGCGGTCTCCGGGCTGAGGCCCAGCTCCTGCGGGGTGACGACGAGCCGGCCGGCGATCGGGACCTCGAGGTCGGTGGCCTCCGGGGACTCGCCCAGGGTGCCGCCGTCGAGTGAGCGGAACGTCACCCGGACCGGCGTGCTGGTGGACGGGTTGTCGACGACCACGGTCTCGGCCGGCGACGACGCGGCCAGCACGGCCTCCTCCATGAGCAGGGGCGCGCCGAACATCATGTCCAGCCCGGGTCGGCTGCTGTCCTCGCTGCCCGAGATGACCCGCTCGGCCACCACGGGCACGTCGTTGACGGTCTCCAGGCGGGCGCCGTGCAGCATCACCGGCTGTCCCTCCTCGACGCCGGCGATGGCGTCGGCGATGCGCCGCTCCTCGTCGACGGCGATCTCCTGGAACGCCCCCGGCGGGATCGACAGGGTGAACGGCTCGATGGCGCCGAAGCGCTCGGCGTCGTTCGGCTCGATGAAGAGGTCGACCTCGGCGCCCGTGTCGTTGGGGTTGTAGATGACGAAGGTCTCCTCCACGTCCTCGTTCTCGGTCACGATCCCGTCCGGGAAGTACCAGACGGGCGCCGGGACGGCGGCTCCCGCCGACACGTCGAGCCCGCGCACCCCGTCCTCGGAACCGTCGACCTCGAGCACGCGGTTGACGACGAGCCGCCCCGAGCGGGCCACCACCGAGACCGACACGTGCTCGTGCCGGTTGACCTGCTCGCCGATGTCCTCCACGACGAGCGTCTGGCCCGGGATGGTGTACCCGGTGAACGGGACCGGCGTCCGGAGGTCGGCTTCGGTGCGGAACGTCACGTCCACCACCGCCGGGTCGGGGAAGGGGTTGAAGAACGCCAGGGTCTCGACCGAGTCCGCCGTGGTGCGTCCGTCGGCGAAGTACCAGGTCTCGGCCGCCTGCGTCGTGCACGGCGACACGTCGGCGCCGTTGGGGCCGTCGACCCGCTGTTCGACCGAGACCGCGCCGCCCGGGAGCTCGACAAGGGCAGCGGCGTACTCGGCGTCGATCTCGTCGCCCAGGCGCATCTCCACGTCGTCGGCGACGGGCACGGTCAGGTCCACCGTGACCGGGAGCTGCGCCTGCTCCTCCTCCGGCTCGGTCGTCGTGGTCGTCGACGTGGTCGTCGTGCCCTCGTCCTCACTCAGGTCCCCCGGAGGGAGCTGCGAGGGGATGTTCGGGAAGATCGTGACCGTGCCCTGGAGCTCCCGATCGGTGGCGTTGGCCACGACGATCGAGGTGTCGGCCCGGCTGTCTGCCCCGGCGGTGCCGCCGGCGCAGTACCAGGTGCTGCTCAGCGCGTCCTCGGGCGGGGCGACGGGCATGAAGCCCTGGGCCTCCAGGGGCGTCTCCTGCTGGTCGACCTGGTCGGGCTGCTCCCGCTCGTGGTCCCGGTCGATGACCCAGGCCGCGGTGACCAGGCCGACGAGGATCACCACCGCGGGCCAACGGGCGAGCGTCACGAGTCCGTCCCCGGGTGGTGGGCGGGGCCCGGCCGGTCGTCGGATCCGCGTGAGCACGAACACCCAGAGTGCCGCCTGCAGGACGATCAACAGGTAGCGGGTGGCGGGCGTGTCGAAGGAGAGCGTGGCCGTGCCCGAGCGCGGCAGGTCGAAGGCGTTGGCCCAGCCGAACACCGTGCGGCGGTCGGCCTCCTCGCCCTCCACCTCGAGTTGCCAGCCCGAGGTCGGGCCCGATGCCAGGTAGAGCTCACCCTGCCCGTCGACCGGGCCGCGGAAGGTGGTCGGGCCCCGCTCGTCGCCGAGGGCGGGGACCGCCTCGCCGAAGTCGGTGGCGGCAGCGGCGGCCAGCGCCTCCCGGGGCTCGACGGCGTCCTCGCCCAGGTCGCCGGCGTCGGAGCTGGGCAGCAGGGCGCGGGTCGGGATCCACGCCGAGTTCTCGTAGATGATCACCGCCGGGTTGAGGCGGATCTGGACCAGGTCCAGCTGGCTGGACAGCGCATCCCGGACGACCGGGTCGAGCGGGTACTCCTCGGTGGCGAAGGGCTGCGGGGCCAAGCGCTCGGGGGCCACCACGTAGCGGACGCCCATGGGACCGAGCAGGTCGCCCAGCCGGTTCGTCTCCCGGCGGGTCGCCGTCAGGAGGGCTTCCTCCAGGATGTCCGTGCCGCCGTCGGTGCGGCCCGGGAACAGCTCGGTCACGTCGGGCAGCCCGTTGTCGGACGTGGCGTAGGCCGTGTCCTCGTTCAGGCTCCAACCCGACAGCGGCAGCACGTCGGGGTCCCCCAGCCAGAGGACCCGGAACGGTGCGTCCTCCTCCTCGGCGTTGAGGAACGAGAGGATCACCTCGTAGTCGTTGCTGGGCAGGTTCCAGCGCCCGTCGCCGGCGGCGTTGAGGAACGGCGCGGTGCCGATGACCAGGGCCACGATGCCCGCCACCAGTCCGAGCTGGCGCCAGCTGAAGCCGCGGCCGAGGACGTCGCGTTCGAACGAGACCGCGGCCAGGCCGGCGGACATGGCCAGCGCGGCCGCCGCCGGGGCCAGCATGACCTCGGGGGCGGGCAGGGGCACGGGCGACCAGCCCGACTCGCCGACCCAGAGGATCCCCCAGCCGGCGACGGTGACCGCCCACACCCGCACGGCCCAGGCCGCCCGCCACTCCCGCCCGATGACGATGGGGACGGCAGCGAGGACGATGAACGCGAACCCGGCGATGCCGGCGCCCACCGGGCCGGTCTCGAAGCGCAGGATCTCGGGGACGGTGAGGGTGCCGGGACCGTCGTTCACCGCGCCCAGGGCCAGCGCGTCGATGTCGCCGCTCAGGTACTCGAGGCTCCACGGGATCTGGAGGACGAAGCCGACGACCGTGCCGATGGCGCCGGCGACCAGGACCCGGACGGCAGCAGCCGTCTGGCCGGTCAGCACGATGCCGACCGCCAGGGCGACGGCCATGAGCGGGGTGACCGCCACCATGAGCGGCAGGAACATGGCGCCTAGGGCGGTCGTCACGCCGAGGGTCAGGCCGACCCGGTACAGGTTGACCCGCTCGTCCCCGAAGGGCTCCAGGCGGCTGGCCTGCAGGAGGCCGGCGAGGAGGAACGGCGCGGCGGCGTAGGTGACCAGCCCGAGAAGCGTGGCGTCGGCCAGGGCGTTGTAGGCCACCGGGCAGGTCAGGTAGACGATCAGCGCGGTGACCCGGCCGTAGACGGACTCCGTGTCCCGCAGCAGGCGCCAGGCGCCGAAGCCGCCCAGCGGGATCAGCCCGAGGTAGAAGACCAGGCGGGACAGGCCCATGGCCCCGACGGCCTTGAACGGGACCGTCCAGGCGGTGAGCAGGGCGAAGGCGGTCGGTGCCGGGGCGTCCGACCCGAGCCCGGCCGACCGCCAGCCGGAGCGGAACTCGTTGAACAGCTCGCTGGGGCCGCCGGGGAAGGGGGCCAGCTCCCCCACCGCCGGGATGGCCTGGGTGATCAGGTGGCGGCTGCCCACCACGAACACCAGGCCGAGCAGGACCCACACCGCCGTCGACACCCCGCTGGGGCCCGAGCGCACGAAGTCCACGAGGCCCTGGCGCACGGTGGTCACCGCCGAGCGGCGCTCGCCCGAGCGCTCCCGGTTCTGGAAGGCCTGCACCCGCACCAGGCCCTGGGTCATGAGCGCCCGCAGCTCCTTGTCGGAGGTGTGGCGGACCGCCTTCAGCCGTCGGCGGCGGGCCACCAGCGGGCCGATGCGGGCCAGGTTCCAGGTCCAGGCCGACACGGCGGCGCGGGCCCGGGCGCCCCGGGCGGTGAGCACGCCGCCCAGGAAGTCGGCGATCGACATGACCAGAAGGACGGGCACCAGCCAGATCAGGGTCCCCAGGCCGTAGCAGGAGAGCACCGTCCGCAGCCGGTGGCGTTCGCTCAGGCGGTAGGGGTCGATGTCGGGGCGCCGGGCCGGCAGGTCGGCCACGTGGCGGGCGTGGGCCTGCGGGGCGACGACCGCCCGGGCGCCGGCCACGCGGGCGCGCCAGCAGAGGTCGAGGTCCTCGCCGTAGTAGCGCATGGCGCTGTCGAAGCCGCCGAGGGTGGCGAACAGGTCGGCCCGCACCAGCTGGCAGCCGCCGGGGAGGTAGAAGGCGTCGCGGACCTTGTCGTGCTGCCCCTGGTCGTACTCCCCGTCCTCCACGTAGGACGACGGGTGGCCGGTGCGGTCGACGGTCATGCCCACCGCCTGCAACTGGCGGGGGTCGTCCCACTCGGTGAGCTTCGGACCCACCAGGCCGGCGTTGGACCGCGACGCCTCATCGACGAGGGCGACCACGGCCCCGGGGCTGAGGGCGACGTCGTCGTGGCAGAGCAGCAGGTAGCTGGCGCCCTCGACGGTCTCCAGCACCTCGTTGGCGGCGGCCGAGAAGCCCGGGTTGCCGTCCAGCCGGCGGACGAAGGCCGCCGGGCAGGCCGCAGCCACCCGCTCGGTCGGGTCCTTCGCGCTGCCGGCGTCGATCACGAGCACGGTCAGGTCCGGGTAGTCCTGGGCCGCGAGCGCGCGCAGGCCGTCCTCGAACCACGGACCGGGTTCGTGGGTCACCACGACCGCGACGACGGCGGGCGTGGTCGGACCGGGGGGAGGCGCCGCGGGGTCGGCGGCGGATTCGTCCACGATGGCCGCAGGGTAGCTGTGCCGTTCCGCCGGTTGGGGGACACCCGCAACACGATCGTCATGTGGCATCGGGCACTCGCGGTCCCCGTTGCTTGCTGTGGTTAGCAGTTACGATCGGCCCCATGAGCCCCCTGACGCTGCGTTCTGCGACGCGCCTGGCCCGAGAGGCGCTGTACATCGGCGTCGGCGCCGGCGTGCTCGCCGTGCAGCGTCTGCAGGTCCAGCGACGCGAGCTGGAGAAGGAGCTCAGCCGGCGGTTCTCCTCGGATCGCGAGCCGGCGGAACCCGCAGCCGGATGACCGTCCGGGTCGCGATCGACGCGACCCCGCTCCTCGACCGGCCCACGGGGGTGGGGGTCGTCACCCAGGCGCTCCTGGAGCGTGTGGCGAAGGCACCGGACATCGACGTCGTCGCCTTCTCGGTCAGCTGGCGGGGCCGAGGGCGCCTCGCAGGCCTCGTGCCCGGGGGCGTCACCGTGGTCCGCCGGCCGATGGCCGCCCGACCGCTGCGCGAGCTGTGGCGCCGGGTGGACTGGCCCCGGATCGAGGCCTGGACGGGCCCCGTCGACGTCGTGCACGGGCCGAACTTCGTCGTCCCCCCCGCCCGGGCCGCCCGCCTCGTCACCGTCCACGACCTGACCGCGGTGCGCTACCCCGAGATGTGCACGGCCGACGTCCTCACCTACCCGGACCTGCTGCGCCGGGCTGTGGCCGGGGGCGCCTGGGTCCACGTACCGTCGCAGTCGGTCGCCGAGGAGGTGGCCGACACCTTCGCCGTGCCCCGCGAGCGCCTCGTCGTCGTCCCCAACGGGGTCGACGAGGTCGAGCAGGCCGAACCGGGCCGGGGCCGGCGTCGGGCGGGCTTCGAGCAGTACGTCCTGGCCCTCGGCACCCTCGAGCCCCGCAAGGACCTGCCCGCCCTCGTGCGGGCCTTCGACGCCCTCGCCGCCGACCATCCGGACGTCGGACTGGTCCTGGCCGGCGCCGACGGCTGGGGCGTGGAAGCCGTCGACGCCGCCATCGGGACCGCCGCCCACCGGGACCGCATCCACCGCACCGGGTGGGTCGGCGGCAAGGACCGGGCCGGCTTGCTGCGGGAGGCCGCCGTGCTGGCCTACCCGTCCCGCTACGAGGGCTTCGGCCTGCCGCCGCTGGAGGCCATGACCGTCGACGTGCCCGTGGTCGCCACTGCCGTCGGCGCCGTGCCCGAGGTGGTGGGCGACGCCGCCGAGCTGGTGCCGCTGGACGACGACGACGCCTTGGCCGCGGCCCTGTCCCGAGTCCTCACCGACGATGGCCACCGGGCCGCGCTGATCACCCGGGGACGGGAACGGGCCGCCCGCTACTCGTGGGACGCCGCCGCCGAAGGGCTCCTGGAGGTCTACCGGCAGCTGGCCGCAGCGTAGGCAACGACCGAACCCCCGCAGGGCGGGGGGCCGACCGAGTCTTAGACTCCGGCGCGTGCGGGCCCTCGTCACCGGTGCAGCTGGTTTCGTCGGCCGCCACCTCGTCGCCCAGCTCGAGGCGGCGGGCGACGAGGTCATCGAGACCGACCGCGAGCAGGGACTCGACATCCTCGACCTCGACGGCCTTGCCGCCCTGTTCGGCGACGGCCGGCCCGAGGTCGTGTACCACCTCGCCGGACAAGCCGACGTCGGGGGCTCGTGGTCCCGGCCCGTCGAGACGTTCCGGGTGAACGCCGAGGGCACGATGAACGTCCTCCTGGCCGCCGCCGACGCCGGGGTCGACCGGGTCCTGGCCGTGGCCAGCGCCGACGTCTACGGGCAGGTGCCCACCGACGAGCTGCCCATCGGCGAGGACCGGCCGCTGCGCCCCCACAGCCCCTACGGCGCCAGCAAGGCGGCCGCCGACCTCATCGCCCTCCAGGCCCACCTCGGCCGGGGGCTGGGCGTCATCCGGGCCCGGCCGTTCAACCACCTCGGCCCCGGCCAGAGCGACCGCTTCGTCGCCTCCGCCCTGGCATCCCGCATCGCCCACAACGAGCTGGACGGCGGCGACCGGATCCCGGTCGGCGACCTGACGCCCCGGCGGGACTTCACCGACGTCCGCGACGTCGTCCGGGCCTACCGGCTGCTGGTCGAGCGGGGCGAGCCCGGCGAGGCCTACAACGTGTGCTCGGGCACCGACGTGTCCGTGCAGGAGATCGCCGACCGCCTCGTGGCCCTCGCCGACCTCCCCATGACCCTGGCGACGGATCCTGACCTGCTCCGGCCCGTCGACACCCCCGTCCTCCGGGGCGACCCGACCCGTCTGCGCGAGGCCACGGGCTGGATCCCGGAGATCCCCCTGGAGCAGACCCTCGCCGACGTGCTCGACGACTGGCGGAAGCGGGTCCGCAGCTAGCGGTCGAGTGTGGCCCGGAGCCGGGCCTGGCACGCCTCGACCATCGGGCGGTCGTGGCGGTCGCAGTCGACGGCCAGGCGGCGCAGGGCCACGTCCCACTGGGCCAGCCGCTGGTCTCCGTAGAGCGACGACCCCCGCTCGATCCAGGCCAGGTCCGCCTCGCAGAGCGCCACCTGGAGCTCGGCGTCCGTGTGCTGGTTGACGACCAGCGGGAGGCGGTCGGTCTTCGCCGAGGGGTAGTTCGTCCCGGCCACCAGCTCGTGGGGCTCCTGCTTGAACAGGCCCGCCAGCAGCGCCACCGTGCGCTCCTCCGGGGTCGACATCCCGGCCTCGATGTGGGAAACGGCGACCCGGGAGATCCCCAGGCGCTCGGCCAGGTCGGTCTGGGTCCAGCCCCGCTTCGCCCGGTGGTCGGCGATGCGGCGGCCGAGCGCTTCGACCTCGTGGCCCCGTGCCATGGCGCCAGGGTACGACGACGGTCTGCCAACCCAGTTGGCAGACAAGAGGCCGCTCCCCGGCTACAACGGCCTGATGCCCCGACGTGCGCTCATCACCGGCATCACCGGCCAGGACGGCTCCTACCTCGCCGAGCACCTGCTGGAGCAGGACTACGAGGTGATCGGGATGGTCCGCCGGTCCAGCACCGTGACCTTCGAGCGGATCGCCCATCTCCTGGACAAGATCACGACCGTGCCCGGCGACGTGCTGGACGAGATCTCCCTCATCGAGACCCTGTCCACGCACCGGCCGGACGAGGTCTACAACCTGGCCGCTCAGTCCTTCGTCCAGACCTCCTTCCAGCAGCCGGTGCTGACGGGCGAGACGACGGGCCTCGGCGTGACCCGGATGCTCGACGCCATCCGCATCGTGGACCCCGACATCCGCTTCTACCAGGCGTCCAGCAGCGAGATGTTCGGCAAGGTCCACGAGGTCCCGCAGACGGAGTCCACGCCACTGCACCCCCGCAGCCCGTATGGCGTGGCCAAGGTCTACGGCCACTGGATCACCATCAACTACCGCGAGTCCTACGACCTACATGCCTCCAGCGGCATATTGTTCAACCACGAGTCTGTGCCAGCGGAGACGCCGGTAGTCGTCCGACAATGGGGCCTCGTCGACATCTTGCCGATCGGCTCCCTCATGCCCCACCCGGTCGAGGGCGAGCCCGGCGCCCGGGTGTCGTATCCCGGCGGAAACCTCGAGGTGTGGGACGGCGATCGGTTCGTCCGGTGCCTCGCCCGTACGGCCTACTGGCACGAGGGGGACTCGATCGTTCTCCATGGCCGCGGTGGGATCGTCCAGTCGACCCCCGACCACGTCGTGTTCACGCCAGACGACGAGCGGCCAGCTGCCGACTTCGAGGCTGGTGATCGTGTGCGGCTCGCCGAGCAGCCTCCGCAAACACTTGGAACCACGCTCACCGAAGACGAGGCATGGCTTCTCGGTGCCCTCGTTGCTGAGGGCCATGTCCAACCGCGCGGCCGAGCGCGGATCACCTGTACGGACGAGTCCCTGCTCGCACAGGCAGCTGCGTGCTGGGAGCGCGTCAGCGGCGGCTGGGCCCGCAAGCACGACGGCGTCGCGTCGGCGTTCTCCGGTCGACGCATTGCCGCTGTCGAACTCAATGGGAACAGCGAGTACGCGCGCCTCCTCCGATCGGAGATCTACCTCAAGGACGGTCACAAGCGGGTTCCGAAGCGGATCCTCAACGCTGCACCGCATCTCCAGGAGGCGTTCCTCGCCGCCTACAACCTGGGTGATGGGCTGAAGGCCGGCCACGGCACCGATCCGTTCAAGAGCTTCCGCACCAATTCGCCAACGCTGGCTGCCGGTCTGATCTGGCTCGCGAGGACGACGCTCGGTCGTCGGGTCAGCGTCTACTTGCAGCCCGGCGCCCTGGGCGGCGGCGAGAGCTACCTCATCAACCTCTCCACCGGGTCGCCACGAGGCAACAAGGGCGCGCACCTCCGCAAGCCCCAGGACGAGATCCGCAAGACCGAGGTTCGACCTCACCGGGGCTGGATGTGCGACCTGGCCACGGAGACTGAGCGCTTCGCCGCCGGTCCGGGCTTCGTCGTCGTCCACAACAGTCCTCGGCGGGGGCTCGAGTTCGCGCCGCGGAAGATCAGCAACGGCGTCGCCCGCATCAAGCTGGGGATGGCCGACGAGTTGCGGATGGGGAACCTCGACGGCCAACGGGACTGGGGGTTCGCCGGGGACTACGTCAAGGCGATGTGGATGATGCTCCAGCAGGACGAGCCCGACGACTACGTCGTGTCGACCGACGAGACCCACTCGGTGCGGGAGTTCTGCGAGATCGCCTTCGGCCACGTCGGCCTGGACTGGGAGGAGCACGTCGTCGTCGACGAGGCCTTCTTCCGTCCCGCCGAGGTGGACCTGCTGGTCGGTGACTCGTCGAAGGCCCGGCGGATCCTGGGCTGGAAGCCGACGGTCGGCTTCGAGGAGCTGGTCACGATGATGGTCGAGGCCGACCTCGACCTGCTGAACGGGAAGCTGCGCCCGATCTCGTGACCGTCACGGTCGTGGCCGGCGGGGTGGGCGCCGCCCGGCTGCTGGGTGGCCTCGTCCAGGTCGTCGACCCGTCGTCGATCTCGGCCGTGGTCAACACCGGCGACGACTTCGTCCTCCACGGGCTGAGCATCAGCCCCGACCTGGACACGATCACCTACACGCTGGCCGACGCCGTGAACCCCGAGACCGGCTGGGGCCTGCGGGACGAGACCTGGCAGGCGATGGACGCCCTCGCCCGCTACGGGGGCGTGACCTGGTTCAGCCTCGGCGACCGGGACCTGGCCACCCACCTGTACCGCACCCAGCGGCTGGACGACGGGCTCACCCTGACCGAGGTCACCGCCGAGATCACGAAGGCGTGGGGCCTCGACCTGCGGCTGCTCCCCATGAGCGACGATCCCGTGCGGACCATGATCACGGTCGTGGACGAAGGCGAGATCGGGTTCCAGGACTACTTCGTGCGCCGCCGGCACGATGTCGAGGCGACCGCCATCCGCTTCGGCGGCGCCGAGTCGGCAGCGCCCTCGGCCGACGCGCTGGCGGCCCTGGCCGGCGCCGAGCGGGTCGTGATCGCCCCCTCGAACCCCTTGGTGTCGATCGCCCCGGTCCTCGCCGTACCGGGTCTGCGGGAAGCCGTCGAGGCCCGTCGTGACGACTGCGTCGCGGTGTCGCCGATCATCGCCGGGACGACGGTGAAGGGACCCGCCGACCGCCTCCTACGAGAGCTCGGCCACGACCAGTCGGTCGTCGGCGTGGCCCGGCTCTACGCCCCGCTGGCCAGTCGCCTGGTCGTCGACGAGGCGGACGCGGATCTGGCCGACGCCGTCGCCGCCGAGGGCATCGAACCCGTCGTCACCCCCACGATGATGTACGGCCCGCCCGAGGCCGCCGCCCTCGCCCGGGTGGTCCTGTCATGACCCCCCGACTCGAACTGGCCTCCGATCTGCCGCCCATGACCGGCGAATCGGAGGCCAGTTCGGAGGGTGGGTGGACGTGAGCATCGAGCTGCTGCCGGTCACCGGCATCCCCGAGGTCCGTCCCGGCGACGACATCGCTTCGCTGATCGCCACCGCGGCCGACGTCCACGAGGGCGACGTCCTGGTCGTCACCCAGAAGATCGTCTCCAAGGCCGAAGGCGCCCTGGTCGAGGTCGACCCCGACGATCCCCTGTCCCACAAGGCCCTCGTCGAGCAGGAGGCCGTCCGTGTCCTGCGCCGACGTGGCGACCTCCTCATCACCGAGACCAAGCACGGCTTCGTCTGCGCCAACGCGGGTGTCGACCGCTCCAACCTCGACGACGGCGTCGCCGCGCTGCTGCCTCGTGACGCCGACCGCTCCGCCCGCCGCATCCGCGACCGCTTCCACGGTGCGACCGGCCTGACCGTCGGCGTGATCATCAGCGACACGTTCGGCCGCCCCTGGCGCCGCGGCCTCGTCGACGTCGCCATCGGCGTCGCCGGCATCGCCGCCGTCGTCGACCTCCGCGGCTCGGCCGACGCCACCGGCAGAGAGCTCCAGGTCACCGAGGTCGCCGTCGCCGACGAGCTGGCGGCCGCCGCCGAGCTGGTCATGGGCAAGGCCGAGGGCGTCCCCGTCGCCGTCGTCCGCGGTGTCGACGCCACCTGGCTCCGCGAGTCCAGCGTGCAGGCCGAGATCGTCCGCGACCCGGCCGAAGACCTCTTCCGCTGACGTGAAGGGCACCCACGTCTCCCTTCCCGATCCTCGCAACGAGTCGGTGCTGGTCTGGGTCGACGGCGAGCTGGTGCCACGGGCCGAGGCGAAGGTGTCGGTGTTCGACTCCGCCTTCCTGGTCGGCGACGGGGTGTGGGAGGGCCTGCGCCTCCACGAGCGCGGTTTTCCGCACCTCGACCTCCACCTCGACCGGCTCTACGCCACCGCCGCCGCCGTCGGCCTGGACATCGGCAAGACCCGCGACGAGCTGGTGGCGATCCTGCGCGACGTGGTCGACGCCAACGACATGACCACTGACGTGCACCTGCGCCTGATGGTCAGCCGGGGCACGAAGAAGACGCCGTCGCAGGACCCGCGGCTCGTCGTCGGCGGGCCGACCATCGTGGTCATCGCCGAGCACAAGGTCGCCGACCCGTCCATCACCGAGGTCGGCGTGGACCTGGTGACGGCGGCCGTGCGTCGACCGCCACCGGACACGCTCGACCAGCGCTGGAACTGCCACAGCAAGCTCCACGAGGTGGTGGCCCTGCTCCAGGCGATCGAAGCGGGCGGCGACGAGGCCCTGATGCTCGACACCGAGGGTCACGTGGCGACGTGCAACGCCACGAACTTCTTCATCGTGACCGGCGGCGAGGTCTGGACGTCGACCGGCGAGCACTGCCTGAACGGGATCACCCGTCGCCTGGTGCTGGAGCTGGCCACGGCCGAGGGCCTTCCCGCCCACGAGCGGGACTTCGGCCTCGACGACGTGTACGCCGCCGACGAGGCGTTCGTGACCGGCACGTTCGGGGCGCTGACGCCGGTGGCCAGCGTCGACGGCCGCCGCATCGGGTCGGGCGCCGGGGCGGGTCCGGTCACCGAGCGGCTGGCCCAGCGCTACCGGGAGGCGCTGGACGACGCGGCCCGACGTGATCCTGCAACTGCTGGTGCGGGCCTCGCACCGTGTCCACCGCCCTCATGTACAGCTGGCGTCAGCGGCCGGACACCCGGGTCTTCGACGAGCCCTTCTACGGCATCTACCTGCGGCGCACGGATCCGGGGCACCCGGGCCGTGACCAGATACTCGCCGCCATGCCCGACGACGTGGACGCCGTCGTGGCCCGGATCCGGACGGAGGGTGACGAGCCCGTCCGGTTCGTCAAGAACATCGGTCACCACCTCGATGCCCTGCCGGATTCGGTGCTGGACGAGTTCACCAACGCCGTCCTCGTGCGGGAGCCGGCCCGGGTGATCGCCTCACTCGACGCCACCCTGCACGCCGACTTCCCGGTGACGATCACCGGCCTGCCGCAACAGGTGCGGGTGGTCGAGCACGAGCTGGCCGCCGGGCGGACGCCGATCGTGATCGACGCCGGCGACCTGCTCGCCGAACCGGCCGCCCTGCTCACCGCGCTGTGCCGTGCGGTCGACCTCGAGTTCGACGTCGCCATGCTGCACTGGCCCGCCGGGCCCAAGCCCGAGGACGGCGTGTGGGCGAAGCACTGGTACCACGCCGTTCACCGCTCGACCGGGTTCGTCGACCCGCCGGCCGGCACGGTCGAGCTCAGCGAGACGCAGCAGCGCCTCCTGGAGGAGTGCCGCCCCCTCTACGAGCGTCTCCTCGCCCACCGGCTCGCAGGCGACTAGGAGCGGCGTGCCCTCGTCCAGTCGAGGGTCGTCCTCACGCCGTCCTCGAGGCTGACCCGGGGGCTCCAGTCGAGCTCACGCTGCGCCTTCGAGGCGTCGAGGGCGGAGCGGTCGAGCTCGCCCGGGCGGGCGGCGACGTAGGTCGGTGGGTCGGTGACACCGGCGGCGTCGGCCATGGCCTGGTAGAGCGCGTTCACGCTGGTCTCCTGGCCGGTGCCGATGTTGTAGAGCTCGCCGCTGCCGGCGTCGGCGGCGCGGGCGAAGGCGTCGACGACGTCGTCGACGTAGACGTAGTCGCGCGTCTGCTCGCCCGTACCGAAGACGGTGCAGGGCTTGCGGTCCAGGAGCAGGCCGGCGAAGATCGCCACGACACCCGCCTCGCCGTGGGGGTCCTGGCGGGGGCCGTAGACGTTGGCCAGGGCGAGGCTGGTCCAGTCGAGGCCGTGAACGGCCTGGTAGGCCCGCAGGTAGTCGGTGCCGACCTTCTTGGCCACGCCGTAGGGGGAGATGGGCAGTTCGGGGTTCGACTCGTCGATGGGCAGCACGGAGGGGTCCGGCTCGCCGTAGATCGTCCCGCCGCTGGAGGCGAACACGACCTTGCGGGTGCCGGCCTGGCGAGCGCCCTCGAGCACCTTGAGCAGCCCGATCACGTTGATGGAGGCGTCGTGGGTCGGCCGGGCCACCGAGACCCGCACGTCGGCCTGGGCGGCGAGGTGGAAGACGACCTCGGGGGCGGTGTCGACGACCACCTGCGTGGCGGCGTCGTCGCGGATGTCGATCTTGCGGACGTCGGCAGTTCGAGCGTCGACCAGATTGGCCTCGGAGCCGCTGGAGAGGTCGTCGACGACGACCACATCGTGACCGTCGGCGAGCAGGCGGTCGACGAGGGTCGAGCCGATGAAGCCCGCCCCGCCGGTGACCAGGGTCTTCACGAGTCCCCCTCGGGGCGTCGGGCGTCGGTCAGCACCTCGCCGGGCTCGACGACCGCGCCCGTCGCCCAGCACCGTCCCACCGTCGACGACGGCGTCGGCCCCGACGACGGCGCGGGGGCCGACGATCGAGTCCCGCACGGTCGCCCCGGCCTCGACCCGGGCACCGGGAAGGACGGCGCTGTCGGCGACGAGCGCACCGTCGGCGACCGAGGCGCCGGTCATGACGACGGCGTGGTCGACCTTGGCCCCCTCGGCGACGACCGCATCGGCGGCGACGGCGGGCGGCGTCTCCGACCGGTGACCGTCGACCAGGTCCAACTGCGACTGCAGGTAGGTCGGGGCGGTGCCGGCGTCGACCCAGTAGGTCTCGGCCTCGTAGCCGTAGAGCTTCCCCTCCGCGGCAAGGGCGGGGAACGTCTCCCGCTCGACCGACACCCGCCCCTCGGGAGCGATCCGGTCGAGGACCTCGGGCTCCAGGACGTAGGTGCCGGCGTTGATCCAGTGCGAAGGCGCCTCGTCCCGGGAGGGCTTCTCGACGAAGGCCTGCACGCGGCCGTCGGCGTCGGTGGGCACCACGCCGTAACGGGACGGATCCTCGACGGGGATCAGGTGCAGGGTGCCGGCGCCGCCGTGGGCGTCGTGGAAGCGGACCAGAGCGCCGACGTCGAGGTCCGTCAGCACGTCGCCGTTCACGACGAGGAAGCGCTCGTCGATCCCGGCCTCGGTGGCGGCGAAGCGGATGGCCCCGGCGGTGTCGAGCGGCTCGTCCTCGACGGCGTAGGTCAGGCGCACGCCGGCGCAGGTGGCGTCGGGGTAGGCCTCGGTGAAGGCGTCGGGCTTGTAGCCCAGCGAGAGCACCGCCTCGTCGACGCCGTGCTCGGCCAGGTGGCCGACCACCCACTCGATCATGGGGCGGTCGACGACCGGCAGCATCTGCTTCGGGGTGCCGAGGGTCAGCGGTCGGAGGCGGGTCCCGAAGCCTCCGACCAGGACGACGGCCCTCATCCGGCTGGCGGCGCCGAGGTGGTCGGGGCCGAGGGATCGGCCGTGGTCGTCGGGGCGCCGCGACCCCCACCGCCCGTCGTCGTGGTCGTCGGGCCGCTGCCGGGCACGGTGCTCGGTGTGGTCACCGTGCTGCCCCCGTCGATGCCCGCCAGCTCGTCGAGCTGGGCCACCGTGGCGGGCGGCAGGATGTCCTCGCCGTCCTCCACGAAGGCGAATGTGTACGCCTCACGGTCGTTGTTGAAGTGGATGTCGGCGAGGTCGCTGGTGAAGATCTGCGGGTCGGTGTCGTTGGCCTCGCTGGCGTTCGCCCAGTAGGCGACCTGCACCTCGCCGTCGCACGGCATGTCGTCGGCACCCTCGGTGTAGGTGGTCTCGGTGCCGTCGGCGCCCCGGATCGTCAGCGAGTCGTCCGAGATGGACGAGCCCGTCGCCTCGAGGAAGACCTCGATGGTGGCGTCCTCGCCAGCGGCGGCCACCTGCTGGGCGGCGCCGGGGTGGATGTGCATGACGCCGTCGTCGTGGGTGTGGATGCCCTGCGGGTCGGCGGTGCCGCTCGACAGGTTGGGCAGCAGCTCGCCGCAGATGTCGACGCCGTAGGCGGCATGCCAGTGGTCGGCCAGGCCGGGCTCGAGGGCCTCGGCCTCGTCCTGGGTCCGGGCGTACAGGATCAGGGAGACGCCCAGGACGCAGACGATCGTGACGCTGGCGGGGAAGAGGAGGCTGCGGCGCTGTCCACCGCGGGCCCCACGACCCCCGGCGCGCGCTGCGCGAGCGACTTTCTTGGCGGAAGAGGCCTTACCCATGGCCCGGAGAGGGTATCGCCGGACCTTTCGGGGGCGTCAGCACCCCGTCAGGGAACGATGGTCGTCGGTGGCGTCGTCACCGCCGACCCACTCTCCCCCGACAGGTCGGCGAGCACACCGACCGTGGTCGGCGCCCGGGGCGTCTCCCCTTCAGGAAGGAAGGCGACGGTGACCGCGGCACGGTCGTCCCGGAACACGACGTCGTCGACGTCCTCGGTGACGATGATCGGGTCTTCGGACCCGGCCCCTTCGGCGTCCGGCCAGTAGGCGACCTGTACGACGGCGGGCTCCCCGTCGCAGCCCTCCTCGCCTTCGGTGTAGGTGGCGACAGGCTCGCCCTCCAGCTCGAGCGACAGTGAGTCGTCGGTCAAGATCGCGCCTGTCGCCTCGAGGAACACTGCGACGGTCGCCTCCTCGCCTTCGGCGGGGACCACCTGGGCTGCGCCAGGGTGGACGTGCACGACGCCGTCGTCGTGGGTGTGGATGCCGTTCGGGTCGCTGGCGCCGCTGCTCAGCTGCGGGGTGAGCTCGCCGCAGATGTCGACGGCGTAGGCGACGTGCCAGTGGTCGGTGACCGTGGGACCGCCACCCGCTGCGTCGTCGAACGCCTCCGACGCCGACACCCCTTCGGAGGTGTCCACCGACTCCCCGTCGTCGTCCCCGCTGCAGGCCGCCGCCAGCAGCAGGACCAGCACCGCCGCGGTCCGCCGCACGGCGCGAACGCTACCGGAGCTCCTCGAACAGCTCCTCGTAGCGACGGGCGATCTCCGCAGGTGACGGCCACGTCTCGACGAAGCGACGCCCCGCCTCCCCCAGGGCCCGGCACTGGTCGGGATCGTCGAGCAGGGGCAGCAGCGCCTCGACGAGGGCGTCCGGGTCGTCCGGGGGCACCGCCACCCCGCAGCCGGCCTGCTCGACCACCCGCGCCACCTCGGTACCCGGGTCGACGCTGGCCACCAAGGGCCGGGCGGCGGCCAGGATCGAGTACAGCTTGGACGGCACGCTGGAGCGGGCGAAACCCGCGCGCAGCAGCACCAGGTGGACGTCGGCGGCGGCGAGCACCTCGCTCAGCCGCTCGCGTGGCTGCAGGTCCACGAAGACCACGTTCGGCAGGTCGGCGGCCTCGGCCTCGAGCGCGGGTCGGGCCGAGCCGGCTCCGTTGATGACGAAGACGACGTCGTCGCGTCCGGCCAGCTTGCGGGCGGCCTCCAAGGCGAGGCCGACGGGCTGGCTGTAGCCGAGGTTGCCGGCGTACATCACGACCCGCCGTTCGCCCAGCCCGAACTCGGCCCGGTACTCGTTGAGCGGCTCCTCGGGCGCGATGCGGCCGGTGTCGATGAAGTTGGGGATCACGCGGATCCGCTCGTGGTCCGACGGCCGGAGCTTGGCCCGCAGGTTGTCCGCGAGGTCGTCGGACAGGACGGTCACGGCGTCGGAGCGTCGGTAGGTGAAGCGCTCGAGGGCCTGGGCGGCGGCGATGGCCTTGCGGCCCCGGAGGACCCCCGCCTCGATGGCGACGTCCGGGAACACGTCCTGGATGTTGAAGACGAAGGGGACCCGCCGCGCCCGGGCCACCAGCCAGCCGGCCAGCCCGAGGGTGAGGGGTGGGGACATGGCCAGGACGGCGTCGGGCTTCTCCCGGCGGAGCAGGCCGACCAGGGTGGCCAGCACCGTGAACCCGGCGAAGGCCATCGCCCGGGCGGGGATGTTGGTCTTGTCGGTCGGGAAGGGGTGGACCCGGGAGATGCGACCCCAACCCGTGTCCTCGTGGCGGACCAGCCGCCCGTGCCAGCCGTGCTCGATGCGGTGGTGGCGGTACCAGGGAAGCGCGGTGACCACGTGGAGCCGGTGACCGTCTTCGACCAGGTGGTGGACGATGCTGCTCAGGACCTCGCCGGTCGGGGCGACGTCCGGCGCGAAGTGCGGCGCGATGACGGTGATCTTCACGAGTCGGACAGGACCTCGCGGTAGGCCCGCAGGAGCGCTTCGGCGGAGGCCACGGCGGTGAACGCCGACGCCCGCTCGCGACCCCGGGCCACGAGGTCGGCGTGGTGGGCCTCGTCCTCGAGGAGACGCACCAGCTCCTTCGACCACGCCTCGGTGTCGTCGGCGTCGATGAGCACGCCGGCGTCGCCCACCACCTCGGGCAGGGCCGTGTTGTCGGCGGCGATCACCGGGCAGCCCCGGGCCATGGCCTCGATCACCGGGGCGCCGAAGCCCTCGAACCGCGACGGGAAGCCCAGCCCCCGGGCCTGGCGCAGCAGGGCGGCGAGGTCGCCCCACGGGATGCGTCCGAGGCGGTGGACACTCCCCTCCAGGCCGAGCTCGGCGATGGTCTCGTGGATCTCGCCCTCCATCTGCGCCTCGCCGCCGGTCAGCACGAGCGATGCCTCGGGGTGCTGGCGGACGACGTCGGCGAAAGCCCGGACCAGCGTCAGGTGGTTCTTGTGGGGGTACGTGATGGCCGGGTACACGAAGAACGGCGGCTCGATGCCGAACGCCTCGTCCACCTGGGCCAGGTCGACGTCCCGCCCGGGGCCCACCGACGGCGTCGGGATCCCGTGGGGGACGATCCACACCTGCTCCGGGGGCAGGTCGACGACCGACAGCAGGGCGTCCCGGCTGTACTCACTGGGCGTCACCACCAGGCGGGCGGCCTTCGCCGACCGCGGCAGCACCGCTCGACTGAAGGCGCGCTTCGCCGGGGCGAAGTTCTCCGGCTGCAGCAGCGGCTGGACGTCGTGCACGGTGAGCATGCCGGGGACGGCCCGCACGGCGGGCAGGATCCCGCCGGCATGGTGGACCATGGCGACGCCCTGACGCCGGCACTGGAAGGCCAGCCACGAGCTCTCGGCCGCCACCCGCACCGACTTGTCCCGCCCGGTCAGCGACAGGGTGACGGTCTCGATGCGGTCGGTCAGCTCGGGGTGGGCGTCCATGAACGGGCGCAGGGCGAACAGGACGATCTCGATGTCGGACGGCGCCACCTCCAGGACCCCGTCGAGGGTCCGGACCGTGTACTCCTCGCTGCCCCCGACGACACCGGGGACGAGCCAGAGAAGGTTGACGCCGACGCGTGCGGCACTCATGCCGTCGCCTCCTGCACGGCGGCCATCATCGCCGAGGCGGTGGCCTCCCAGCTCAATCCGGCGGCCCGGGCCAGTCCGGCGGCCCGCCGACGCTCGCCTTCGGCCGGGTCGTCGAGCACCGCGGCAAGGGCCTCGGCGATGGCCTGGGGGTCCCGCGGATCGACCGCAGCGCCGACGCCGTCGACCAGCTCCTCGGTGGCGGTCCCCGCCGAGGTGACGACCGGTGCGCCCTGGGCCATGGCCTCCAGCACGGGAAGGCCGAAGCCCTCCAGCAGGCTCGGGTAGCAGAAGACGGCGGCCCCGGCATAGAGCCCGGCCAGGTCGGCGTCGTCGACGAAGCCCAGCGGCCGGACGTCGGTGCGGTCACCGACCAGCGCCCGCACGTCCTCCTTCCAGCCCTCGGGCCCGGCGAGGGCCAGGGTCAGCCCGGGCCGGGCGACCCGGGCGAACGCGTCGACCAGGCCGGCGACGTTCTTGCGGGGCTCGGCGGTGCCCACCCACAGCACGTAGGTGTCGCCGAGGTCGAACCGGCGGCGGAGCTCGGCGACGGCGCCGTCGGCGACGGGCACCGGACGCACACCCCACGGGACGTGCCGCAGCTTGGCCCGGTCGAAGCCGTTGGCGACGCAGTCCTCGAGCGTCGCCAACGAGGGGCAGCAGACGACGTCGGCCTCGGTGCCGGGCCAGCTCGAACGACCGTCGGTAGAAGGCCAACGACCGGCGCGGGTGGTGCTCCGGGTGGTGGAGCGGCGCCAGGTCGTGGACCGTCGCCACGAGCGGGGCGGTGCGGGGCGGGACCGCTCCCCCGCTGGCCCAGATGGCATCGACCGGTCCGGTGGCCCCCTCGACGTGCGGGCGACGGAGGCGCTGCCACGCCGGGTACAGCAGCGGGCGGGGCAGGCCCAGCTCCCAGACCGGGATCGACGGGACGAACGGGTCGGCCGGCGGGTGCCCGTGCCGGGCTGCGACCCCGACCAGCTCGAGGTCGTCGCGTTCGGCCAGCGCGTCGACGGTGCGCAGGACCGAGGTCGCCGTCCCACCCGGCACGCGGTGCCAGCAGGCTTCGAGGGTGACCGCGAGCCGCACGGCGGGGAGTGTGTCAGGACAGAGCCGATTCCCTCTGCCTCCCGGGCTCCACCGATACCCTCGGGCCTCGATGGCTGGATTCCCGACCGACCAGCGGGTCCTCGTCACCGGCGGTTCGGGCTTCCTCGGCAGAGCCGTCCTGGAGCGCATCCGTGCCCTCGAGCCGGCGCTGGTGGCCGCCCCTCGCAGCGAGGAGTACGACCTCCGCCGACCCGACGACGCCGTGCGCCTCTTCGACGACGTGGATCCGGACCTGGTCATCCACCTGGCCGCCCGGGTCGGCGGCATCGGCGCCAACCGGGAGCGGCCCGCCGACCTCTACCTCGACAACCTCCTCATGGGCACCTACGTGCTGGACGAGGCCCGGCGCCGGGGCACCGGCAAGACCGTGATGGTGGGCACCATCTGCTCGTACCCGAAGTACGCCGAGGTCCCGTTCTCCGAGGACCAGCTGTGGACCGGCTACCCCGAGGAGACGAACGCCCCCTACGGCATCGCCAAGCTGGCCCAGCTGACCCAGGCCCAGGCCAACCGGGCGCAGTACGGCCAGTCGGTCATCTACCTGCTGCCCACCAACCTCTACGGGCCGGGCGACAAGTTCAACGCCAAGGTGTCGCACGTGATCCCCGCCCTCGTCAAGAAGTGCGTGGACGCCAAGGAGGCCGGCGACGACCACATCGTCGTGTGGGGCACGGGCAACGCCAGCCGCGAGTTCCTCTACGTCGACGACGCCGCCGAGGGGATCCTCGCCGCCGCCGAGAAGTACGACGACGCCGAGCCCGTGAACCTCGGCGCCAACGAGGAGACCTGGATCCGGGACCTCGTGCCGCTCATCGCCGAGATCGTCGGCTTCGAGGGCGAGATCCGCTGGGACGACTCCTACCCCGACGGCCAGCCCCGGCGCCGGGTCGATCCCGGCCGGGCGGAGACCGAGTTCGGCTTCAAGGCCCCGACGAGCCTGAAGGACGGCCTGGAGGCCACCGTCGACTGGTACCTCGCCAACCGCGAGGAGGCGGAGAGGCGGGAGATCTAGCTCAGTCCGGCGGGGGCTCGCCCACCTCGGTGCGGTGCTCCGTCGGCTGCGGCGTGACGCTGAGGACCTTCACGGCGTCGGGCGTCTCGAAGCGGTGCCAGGTGCCCTGGGGCACCACGATCAGCTCGCCGGGCCCCATCCGGTGGGCCTGCTCCGTCCCGTCCTCCAGGAGGACGATGGTCGTGCCACCGTCGACCACGAGGACGATCTCGTCGCCGACCGGGTGGCGCTCCCACTCGCTCGTTCCCGCCCAGTGGCCGACGAACACCGCCCCGTCGCGGTAGGGCGCCAGCCGGGCGAAGGCCTCGGCGTCGGTCGTCGTCGGCGTGCGGTCGGCCAGGAAGGTGAGCCCGTCGATCGCCGCCTCGATCGAACGGGGCTCGGAACGGTCGCTCACCGGCCCCTCGCCAGCTCGTCGCGGAACCAGGCCACGGTGCGCTCGATGCCCTCGCGGAGCTTGATCTCGGGCTCCCAGCCCAGCTCGGTGCGGGCCCGGGTGATGTCGGGGCGGCGCTTGCCGGGGTCGTCGACGGGGAGGTCCTCGTGGACGATCTCCGAGTCGCTGCCGGTGACGTCGATGACCACGTCGGCCAGCTCGCGGACGGTGAACTCGTCGGGGTTCCCGATGTTCACGGGGCCGTCGAGGTCGCTGTCCAGGAGCGCCAGCAAGCCGCGGACCTCGTCGTCGACGTAGCAGAAGCTCCTGGTCTGCTCGCCGTCGCCGTAGATGGTCAGGGGCAGGCCACGCAGGGCTTGGTCGATGAAGTTGGAGACGACCCTGCCGTCGTGGGCTCGCAGGCGCGGACCGTAGGTGTTGAAGATGCGCACGATGCGCACCTCCATGTTGTGGGTCCGGGCGTAGGCCATCGAGATCGCCTCGGCGAAGCGCTTGGCCTCGTCGTAGACGCCACGGGGCCCGACGGGGTTCACGTGGCCCCAGTAGTCCTCGGGCTGGGGGTGCACCTGGGGATCCCCGTAGACCTCGCTGGTCGAAGCCAGCAGGAAGCGGGCGCCCTTGTCCTTGGCCAGGCCCAGGCCGTTGTGGGTCCCGAGGCTGCCGACCTTCAGCGTCTGGATCGGCATCTCCAGGTAGTCCCGGGGCGAGGCCGGGCTGGCGAAGTGGAGGACGGCGTCGACCTCGCCGGGCACCCACAGGTGCTGGGAGACGTCGTGGCGGACGAAGCGGAAGTCGTCGCGGCCGAAGAGGTGCTCGATGTTCTCGACCCGGCCGGTCGCCAGGTTGTCGACGGCGACGACCTCGTCGCCTCGGTCCAGCAGGGCACTGCAGAGGTGGGAGCCGAGGAACCCGGCGCCCCCCGTGACGACGATGCGGGCCATCAGGTCAGGATCACCGACCGACGCCCTCGTACTCGAACCCGCGGCGCACCAGCGCGGCCCGCTCGAGCAGGTTGCGGGTGTCCACCACTCGGGGCGAGGCCATGACCGACGCCACCTTGTCGAAGTCCAGCCAGCGGAACTCGTCCCACTCGGTCATCACGACCAGGGCGTCGGCCCCCTCGCAGGCGGCGTAGGGGTCGGCAGTGGCCATGATCCCGGGAAGCTCGTCGACCGGGCCGTCGGCCACGGTCGGGTCGTGGGCCAGCAGCTCGGCGCCGGCGTCCAGCAGGCGACGGCCGACGTGCAGCGCCGGCGACTCGCGGCGGTCGTCGGTGCGGGCCTTGAACGTGAGCCCCCACAGGGCGATGCGCTTGCCCTGGAGTTCGCCGCCGACGATGTCGCGGACCTTTTCGACCATGCGCTCGAACTGCTCCTCGTTGACCTGCATGGCCGAGCGCAGGAGGTCGAACTCGTAGCCGGCGTCCTCGGCGATGCGCACGAGGGCGGAGGTGTCCTTCGGGAAGCACGAGCCGCCGTAGCCCGGCCCGGGCCGCAGGAAGTCGTGGCCGATGCGCTTGTCGTAGCCCATGCCGAGCACGACGTCGTTGACGTCGGCACCCACGGCCTCGCAGATCGAGGCGACGGCGTTGATGAACGACAGCTTCGTGGCCAGGAAGGCGTTGCTGGCGTACTTGATGGTCTCCGCCGACGCCGGGTCGGTGACCATCAGCGGGGCGGGCACACCCACGTAGAGCGAGGCGACCCGGATCGCCGCGCTCTGGTCGGCGGCGCCGATCACGACACGGTCGGGGTGGAGGAAGTCCTGCACGGCCGAGCCCTCGCGGAGGAACTCCGGGTTCGAGACGACGTACACGTCGGAGCGCTCCAGCGCCCGCTCGACCACGCCGGTGGAGCCGACGGGAACCGTCGACTTGTTGATGACCACGGCCTCGGGCTGCAGCACGGGGGCGATCTCCCGGGCGGCGGCCTCGATGTAGCTGAGGTCGGCGCTGCCGTCGGCGCCCTGGGGCGTGGGGACGGCGAGGTACACGAACTCGGCCTGCCGGGCCGCTTCGGGGGCGCCGAGGACGAAGCTCAGCCGCCCACTGCCGAGGCCCTCCCGGACGACGGCGTCCAGGCCCTGCTCGACGATCGGCACCTCGCCCCGCGAGAGGGACTCGACCCGCTCCGGGATGATGTCGGCGCAGACGACCTTGTGGCCCAGATGGGCGAAGCAGGCCGCCGTCGTGAGGCCGACGTACCCGGCACCGATGACCGCGATCTCGGACATGTCAGCTGCAGCCTCCCCCTTCGGGCGGTGCCTGCGGCACCACGCCGTACTGGGTCGTGGTCGTGGCCGACGACGGGTCCGTGGGGACGGTCGTGGCCGTGGGATCGGTCGTCGGGGGCTCGGTACCGCTGCCCTCCAGCGGGACCGGCGGAGGCTGGAGCTCGGAGGTGAGCCCGGTGTAGCCGGCGCCGGTCACGACGATGACGTCGGCGATGTAGGTGGAGCCCACCTCTTCCACGTCGGCCCCGCCTTCGACTTGTGCAGCCACGTACTGGGCGACGGCCTCGTTGCCGGGCGAGTAGCGCACGACCGTTCGGGCGAAGTCGAATCGTTCGGCGTCGCCGGTGCCCGGCGAGGTGTCGAAGCCGAGGGTGGCGAACTCGTCGGCCACCACGGTGGCCTGACCCGACACGCCGGTGCCGTTGTTCACCGCCACCCGCACGGCACCGGCCTCGCTGCCGCTGCCCTCGCCGAGGCCCTTGAACAGGTCGAGGCGCTCCTGGTTGGCCTCGGTGTCCTGGAGGCGGAGGATCGCGGCGCCGTTGATGCTGTCGTCGTAGACGTCGAGCGTCATCGTGCGCAGGTCCTCGGGCGAGAAGGACCGGAACGCCGTACCCACGTCGATCAGGTCGTCCGGCGTGAGCTCGGTGTCGACCGCGGTGACGGTGTCGATGCCCACGTTGACGAGGTTGTTCAATGTGATCGGGTTGCGGATTCCCCGGTCGATGGACCGCTGGATGGACTGGCGGATGAAGGCCTGCTGGCGGGAGATGCGCCCCAGGTCGCCGGTGCCGTCGACGGACCACGACCCGTCCTCGTAGTACTCGAGGTGCCGGGAGCGGGAGAAGGCCAGCGCCTGGTCGGCGTCCAGCGTGACGCACCCCGCGTTGGGGATGTTCAGGCCGGTGGTCTCATCCCGCAGGGGCTTGTCGAAGTACATGGGCACCCCACCCACCGCGGAGACCAGGCCCTGGAAGCCCGCCCAGTCGACCTCGACGTAGTGGTGCACGGGGATGTCGAAGTTGTCCTGGATGGTCTGGATGAGGGTCTCCGGTCCGCCGGCCGAGACGGCGGCGTTGATGCGCTGCTCGCCGATGCCGGGGACGGTGACCCAGAGGTCCCGGGGGAACGACAGGAGCTGGGCGCCGGCGGTACCGGGCTCGAGCCGCAGCAGCATGATCGTGTCGGAGTTGGTGCCGAGGTTCTCACGGCCCTCGGTGATGGAGTCGTCCTCGCTGATGCCGACCGCGCTGTCGGTGCCGACCAAGAGGTAGTTCTGCGGCTCGCTGGAGCCCTGGGGTTCCTCGTCCAGGGTCGTGCCGAGGTCGACCCGCTGCACCTCGTCGAGCTTGACGTTGAGGTACCCGAGAGCCCCCGCTGTGATCATGCTCGCGGCAATGACACCGAGGTTGAACGTGATCAGCAGGCGTTGGGGCCAGGTGCGGCGCGTTCGCGCCCGTCGACCGGCCATCGCACGAGCAGGGTACCGGCGAACCCACACGGGTCGCGGGAGCCCAAGCCCGTAGCCTCCGAAGGGTGCAGCGGTGGCGAGGTGACGGGGCGCTGGCCGTGGTCGGCGACCGCCTGGCCACCGACCTCGTCGACGTCACCGACGACCTCGCCGCCCTCGATGGCGACGGCTTCTGGGCCGTGGTCGTCCCCTTCGACGGCACGCCCGTCTGCGCCCGCTTCGCCACCGTCCGCCCCGCGGTCCCCTGGCCCGGTGACTCCTGGCGGGGCCCTGCGCTCGACACGTGGACGTCGTCGCTCGATCAGGGCGACTTCGAGGACGGGGTGCGGGACATCCGGGCCGCCATCGGCCGCGGCGACGTGTACCAGGTCAACCTCACCCGCCGGCTCTCCGCCCCCCACGAGCCCGGGCCCGGCTCGAGCGGCGACATCGCCGCCTTGGGCGCGGCGCTGGCCACGGGCAACCCGGCTCCGTACGCCGCCGTCGTCCGCGTGCCGTCGGCGGGCCTGGCCGTGGCGTCGGCCTCCCCGGAGCAGTTCCTGCGCCGCGAGGACCGCCGGGTGTGGTCCTCCCCCATCAAGGGGACGGCGATGATCCCCGAGGCGCTGACGCCGAAGGACCACGCCGAGAACGTGATGATCGTGGACCTCGTCCGCAACGACCTGGGCCGGGTCTGCGAGTTCGGCTCCGTCCGGGTGCCGTCGCTGTGCAGGGTCGAGGAGCACCCGGGGCTGGTCCATCTGGTCAGCACCGTCGAGGGCCGGCTGCGCGACGGCCTGGGGTGGCCGGAGCTCGTCGACGCCACCTTCCCGCCCGGGTCGGTGACCGGTGCGCCCAAGCTGGCCGCCGTCGACCACCTGCGCCGCTTGGAGCCCGAGCCCCGAGGGGTCTACTGCGGCGCCGTGGGCTGGGTCGACGCCGACGCCGGTGTCGGCGAGCTGAACGTCGCCATCCGCACGTTCTGGCTGGAGGACGGCCGGCTCCACTTCGGCACCGGCGGCGGCATCACCTGGGATTCCGACCCGCAGGCCGAGTGGGAGGAGACGCAGCTGAAGGCCCGCCGCCTCCTGAAGGTCGCCTCTGGTGAGCTGGTGGGCAGCCCGTGAGCTCGGTCTGGATCAACGGGGCGCTGCGCTCGGGCGACGAACCGATCATCGCCGCCGACGACCACGGCCTGCTGGTGGGCGACGGCGTCTTCGAGACCGCCAAGGTGGTGGGCGGCACGGCCTTCGCCCTGACCCGCCACCTGCGGCGCCTCCGGCGCTCGGCCGCCGGGCTCGGCCTGGAGCTGCCCCTGTCCGACGACGAGCTGGCCGCCGCCGTCGACGAGGTCATCGGGGCCAACCAACCCGGTGTCGGCCGTCTGCGCATGACGGTGACCGGCGGGCCCGGGCCCCTGGGCTCGACCCGGGGCGAGGCCGGTCCCACCGTGATCCTGGCCACCGGAGCGGCGACCAGCTGGCCTCCGTCGACCGACGTGGTCACCGTCCCCTGGCCCCGCAACGAGCGCAGCGCGGTGGCCGGCCTGAAGACGACGTCCTACGCCGAGAACGTGGTCGCCCTGGCCCACGCCAACCAGCGGGGGGCCGGCGAGGCCATCTTCGCCAACCTCGCCGGCAACCTCTGTGAGGGCACCGGCACGAACGTCTTCGTCGGCCTCGACGGTCGGCTGGTCACGCCGCCCCTGACGGCGGGCTGCCTGGCCGGCATCACCCGCGAGCTCCTGCTCGAGGAGACCGACGCCGTCGAGGCCGACGTGTCGATGGATGAGTTCGCCCGGGTCGACGAGGCATTCCTGACGTCGTCCACCCGCGACCTCCAGCCCATCGCCCACGTCGACGGCCGGGCCCTGCCCTCCTGCCCCGGCCCGCTGACCAAGGCGGCCGCCGACGCGTTCGCCGCCCTGGAGGCCCGCACCCTCGACCCGTGAGCCCCAGGGCAACCGACGCAACAACGGGGCGTGGGGTGCCGCCGAGGGTTGTCGGGGCAGTTTCGCCACTCGTCGTGACCACTCACCGTTCTGGCGCCTGATTCGGGTCCTATAGCGCCCGAATCAGGCGCCAGAACGAGATCGAGCTGATCAGCGACCGGATCTCGTCACTGCGCGTGAGATTTCGTGCCCCTGACGACCGGCGGCTCCTCCCCACGCCCCCGTGGTTGCCTCGGTCCTCGTTACGCGAGGCGGGTCAGGACTCGGTCAAGGGCGGCGACGGCGGCGTCGAGGTCGTCGTCGGTGGTGACCGTCGACAGGCAGCCGGCGCCCCGGGGGTCGGTGAGCACGCCCTCGTTGACCAGGTCGAGGTAGACGGCCAGCGCCAGCTCGCGGTCTTCGGCCCAGGTGTCACGGAACGTGCGCACCGGGCCGGCGGTCAGGTGCAGGCCGAACAGGGAGCCGGCGCCGGTGACCGTCAGGGGCACGCCCCGCTCGGCGGCGACAGCACGGAACCGGTCCCGGAGGCCGTCACCCTGCTCGCCCAGGCGTCGGATGGCGGCGGGGTCGAGCAGGTCGAGCGTGGCCGCCGCCGCGGCGAGGCCGACGGCCCAGGCGTTCATCGAACCCGGGTGGCCGACGGCCGGTCCCCCGTCGACGGTGGGGTCGAAGGCGGCGAGCACATCGGCCCGGCCGCCGAAGGCACCCAGCGGGAAGCCGCCGCCGAGCATCTTCCCGAAGCAACTCAGGTCGGCCTTGGTCCCGGCCCACGCCTGGCCGCCGGCCGGGTCGAGGCGCAAGGTGATCACCTCGTCCACGACGAAGAGGGCGCCGACCTCGGCGGCCACCTCCTGGACGCCGGCCAGGTAGCCGGGCTCGGCTGCGATCATCCCCGCCGAGCCCATGACCGGCTCCACGAACACGGCGGCGAGGTCGGGCCCGACCTCGCGCAGGATCGCCGCGGTGGCGTCGAGCTCGTTGAACGGGAACACGACGGTGTCCGCCAACGCCGAGCGGTTCAGGCCGTCGGCCCGCGGCACGGACACCGGCCGCTCGACCGGTCCCGCCTGGTCGGGCCCGGGGTGGGTGCTGACGAAGACGTCGTCCTGGCTGCCGTGGTACGCGCCTTCGGCCTTGGCGATCTTGAGCCGGCCCGTGAAGGCCCGGGCCGCCCGGGTGGCGTGCAGCGTGGCCTCGGTGCCCGACGCGCAGAAGCGCACCTGCTCCAGCCCGGGCACCCGGGCGGTGAGCTGGTCGGCCACCTGGACCTGGAGGGGCACCGGACCCGAGAAGCAGCTCCCCTTGGCCAGCTGCTCCCGGACGGCCTCGGCGATCACCGGGTGGGCGTTGCCGTGGACCAGCGCCGTGTGGTTGTTGGTCAGGTCGACCAGTTCGTGGCCGTCGACGTCCCACACGTGGCTGCCCGTGCCGTGGTCGACGTAGAGCGGGTGGGGCGGGTGGTACAGCGTCGAACGGGAGTCGCCCCCGGGCAGCGAGCGCTGGGCGGCGGCGAACAGCCGGGCCGACCCGGGTGTGCGCTCGACGAACCGTTGGGTGGCGCCGTCCAGCTCAGCCGAGCCCATCGGCCACCTCCGCCACGAAGGCCACGGCCTCGTCCCGCTTCACCAGGGGCACGTCGCCTGGCCCTTGCAGCGGCGCGTCGCGGTGCAACCGCTCGACCCCGCCCCCGGTGACCGACAGCAGCACGCCGTCGTCCCGGGCGATCTCCCCCTGCTCGACGGCCTGGGCCAGGCCTGCGAGGGCGACCGCCGGCGCCTCCATGATGTCGATGCCCTCCAGCTCGGCGAAGGTGTTCCGCCACGCCAGCGGCGTCGGCCTCGGCGACGGCGTAGGTCTGCCCCTGGGTGGCGGTCAGCAGGTCGTGCAGGCCGCCCTTGAGGGCGTAGGCCGGGTTCCGGTTCACGAGGACGTCGGCGTAGGCGTCGTGCCCATCCGCGGGCACGTCGCCCGGCTCCAGCGTCGACCGTCTCGCCTGCCAGGCGGTGTGGACCGGATGGTGGGTGTCGTTCTGGGCGAGGTGGAAGCGGGGCTGGACGCCGCCGAAGCGACCGTCGGCAGCCAGCCGGGCGGCCACACCCCACACCCCGACGGGGCCGGGACCACCGCCGACGGCCTGCACGTAGTGGTTGGGCATCCGCCCGATGGTCGTCACCGCGTCGAGCAGCAGCGTGCCGATGCCATCGCGGCGGGCCACGTTCTTGATGCCGCCCTCCAGCTCGAAGCCGACCAGGGCGGCGGCCTCGGCGGCCACCTCGATGGCGTCGTTGTAGTCACCGCCGGCGATGCCGACGACCGCCGTCGTCGGGGCCATCGGCGCCCCCGACCGCCAGATGCGCTCGACGTGGGCCTCGGCGGCGACGACCACGACCGGGAACTCGACCTCGCCGCCCATGTCGGCGAAGGCCCGGCCGGTGTTGCCCGCGGTGGCCACGATGACCCCGGCGGCGCCGGCCTCCTGGAGCCGCTGGAGCGTGGGCGCCACCTCGAGGTCCTTGAACGAGCACGTCGGGCAATGGGCGCCCCGCTCCGGCCACCAGCCGTTGAAGGCGATCCAGAGGTCGTCCAGCCCGAGTCGCCGGCCGAGTGCCTCGCTGCGGTACGTGCAGCCACCGACCCGCCCTGCACCGGGATGGCGCACCGGCAGCCAGTCGGTGAAGCGCCACAGCCCGCGGAGGTGGTCCTTGACCTGGAGGCGCGGGTACTCGGCCACCAGCATCCCCTCCGGGCAGCAGTCCACCCAGTACGAGCCGTCGGCCGGGTAGCGACGCCCGCAGAGGTTGCAGACCAGCTCGTACGGAGCCTCCATCGGGCCAGTGTCTACCGTCATGCCGTGGAGGGGACACGACCGGCACCCGACGAGGCGGTCGCCGGCTTCGCTGCCGACGGCCACGCCGTCGTCCGGGGGCTGGCCACCGCCGACGAGGTGGCCGCCGTGCGCCCGGTCATCGAGGCCGCCGCGGCGTCGACCGCCTGGAACCGGAACATCCCCGCAGATCAGCGGGACACGTACTCGAAGGCCTTCCTGCAGGCCACGAACCTGTGGCGGCTCGACGAGGTCATCGCCGACTTCGTCCTCAGCCCCCGCTTCGCCCGGGTGGCCGCCGAGCTCCTCCAGGTCGACGGCGTTCGCCTCTGGCACGACCAGGCCCTGGTCAAGGAAGCGGGCGGTGGGCCGACGCCGTGGCACCAGGACCAGGGCTACTGGCCGCTGGACACGGACCGGACGATCACCCTCTGGATGCCCCTCGTCGACCTGCCCGAGAACGTCGGCTCGATGTACTTCGCCTCCGGGTCCCACCGGTTGGGCGACCTGCGGGGCCCGGCCATCTCCGACGAGTCGCAGGCGAGGTTCGAGCAGCTGGTCACCGACCACGGCCTGCCCCGGGAGACCCACGGCGCGCTGGCGGCGGGCGACGCCACGTTCCACGCCGGCTGGACCCTCCACTCGGCCGGCCCCAACCCGACCACCGTGGACCGTCCCGTGATGACCGTGATCTACGTGGCCGACGGCGCCCGCCTCACCGAGCCCGCCCGGCAACAGGAGCTGGATCTTGCCCTCTGGGCCCCGGGGGCAGCGCCCGGCGACCTCCTGGCCACCGAGATCAACCCGCTGCTCTGGCCCGCCTAGACGGGGCGGAGGTGGTGCACGTCGCCGGCGGTGATCTGCTCGATGCCGGTGTCGGTCTCGACCAGGAGCCGGCCGTGCTCGGTGATGCCGAGGGCGATGCCCTCAACGACGGCGCCGGAGGCCAGCTCGACGCGGACATCGCGGTCGATCGTCGTCGTCAGGTGGTTCCACCGTGCGGGCAGCGCCGCCGCCAGCGGGTCGTCGAGGATGTCCTCCAGGCGCAGGAGCAGGCTGACCAGCAGGTCGCCGCGGTCGACGACCTCGTCGGTCAGGTGGTTGAGGGCGATGGCGATCCCGTCGAGCTCGACGGGCACGAGGTGCGGCCACTCGACGTTGAGGCCCAAGCCGACGACGACGGCCTCGAGCCGGTCGCCGTCCCACACCGCCTCAGCCAGGATCCCGCCGAGCTTGCGTTCCTCGCCGTCCGTCCTGATGCCGACGAGGTCGTTCGGCCACTTGAGCCCGACGGGCACGGCCAGCTCCTCGTCGACGGCCTCCGCGGCGGCCACCCCCACGGCGGTGGTCAGGAGGTGGAGGTCGTCGGGCGCCAGATCGGGCCGGAGCAGGATCGAGACCAGCAGGGACGACCCCAGCGGCGCCTCCCACGACCGGCCCTGTCGGCCCCGCCCTGCGGTCTGGTGGTCGGCCACCAGCACCGAGCCGTCCGCCGCACCCTCGGCCGCTTCGGCCAGCAGATCCTGGTTGGTGGAGCCGGTCGCCTCGACCCAGTGCACGTCGAAGCGGGTCCCCGAGAGGACCTGCCTCTGCCCGGCGGTGAGGCCGCCGTTGGTGTCACGACCTCCCATTCCCGTAAACCTATGGCGTGCTCAGCAAAGTGCTCGTCGCCAACCGGGGCGAGATCGCCGTCCGGGTCATCCGTGCCTGCAAGGAACTGGGGATCGGCACGGTCGCCGTCTACTCCGAGCTCGACCGTGACGCCCTCCACGTCCGGCTGGCCGACGAGGCGTTCGCCCTGGGCGGTGAAACTGCCGCCGAGAGCTACCTGAACACCGAGGCCATCCTCGACGCCATCGCCCGCAGCGGAGCCGACGGCGTGCACCCCGGCTACGGCTTCTTCTCCGAGAACGCCGACTTCGCCCGGGCCATCAGCGAGATGGAGGGCGTGGCCTGGATCGGCCCGCCGGCCGAAGCCATCGTCGTCATGGGCGACAAGATCTCCTCCCGCCACGCGGCCACGGCCGCGAACGTGGTCGGCGTCCCCGGGACCGACGAGCCGATCACGACCGTCGAAGAGGTCCAGGCCTTCGGCGAGGAGCACGGCTACCCCGTCGCCATCAAGGCCGCCTACGGAGGCGGCGGACGCGGCATGAAGGTCGTGGCCGGCGCCGACGAGGCCCAGGACGCCATCGACTCGGCCAAGCGGGAGGCGCTGGCCTACTTCGGTCGGGACGAGATCTACCTCGAGCGCTACCTGACCTGGCCCCGCCACGTCGAGATGCAGATCATCGCCGACACCCACGGCAACTGCGTGTGGGTGGGTGAGCGGGACTGCTCGGCCCAGCGCCGCCACCAGAAGCTGATCGAGGAGAGCCCCGCCCCCGACTTCCCGGACGAGGTCCGTCAGGCCATGGGGGCGGCGTCGGTCGCGGTCGCCCAGGCCTGCGGTTACGTCAACGCCGGCACCGTCGAGTTCCTCTACCAGGACGGCGAGTTCTTCTTCCTGGAGATGAACACGCGGCTCCAGGTCGAGCACCCGGTGACTGAGCTGGTGAGCGGCCTCGACCTCGCCGCCGAGCAGATCCGCGTGGCCTCCGGCGAGCCGCTGTCCTTCGCCCAGGAGGACATCGACCTCCGCGGCCACGCCATCGAGGTGCGCATCAACGCCGAGGACCCCGCGGAGGGTGCTTTCCTCCCCTCCCCCGGCAGGATCGACAAGCTCGTGGTGCCCCAGGGCTTCGGCGTGCGCTGGGACGGCGGCTACGAGTCCGGCGACGAGATCAGCCAGTTCTACGACAACCTCGTCGGCAAGCTCATCGTCTGGGGCGCGGATCGCGACATCGCCATCAAGCGGACGCTTCGGGCCCTCGACGAGATGGTGGTCGAGGGCGTGGCCACCACGATCCCCGCCGACGTCGCCATCCTCGAGCACCCGGACTTCGTCAACGCCGAGCACTCCACCAAGTGGGTCGAGGAGACCCTGGACCTGACCGGCGTGTCCGCCGCCCCCACGGCCCCGCCCGCTGTCGAGGAGGGCGAGGAGCCCAAGGTCCGCCGCGACGTCGACGTCGAGGTCAACGGCAAGCGCTTCTCCGTGAAGGTCTGGGTGCCCGAGTCGGCCGCGGCGCCCGCTGCTGCCGCGGGGACGGCCCGGGCCGCGCGCCCGCCGGCGCGCCGCTTCGGATCACGGTGGCGGTGGGCCCGCCGGCGCCGGGACGGTGACCGTGCCCATGCAGGGGACGATCGTGAAGGTGCTGGTCGACGTGGGTGACGAGGTCGAGGTGGGTCAGGCGGTCTGCGTGCTCGAGGCGATGAAGATGGAGAACAACATCAACGCGGAGACGGCTGGAACCGTGACCGAGGTGCGGGTGGCGCCTGGGGACTCGGTCGGGTCTGGGGACGTCGTCATCGTGATCGAATAGCTGGGTCCTCGGTGCCGGGGGCTGGCTGAGGGTCTTGCTCTCGCTGGGGGGCGGGCGACCACCGGCAGTTTCCTCGCTCGCAGACCTCGCTCGAAAACCACCGGCGTTTCCCGCCTTCTCCGGGCGCTCAACCTTTGGGCGGCTGGTCCTCCCACAGGAGCGGGAGTGTGGATGTCCAGTCCCTTGTTCCCCACTGGATCTCGGTGGGGTCGGCGTTGGTGATCACGGCTTCGCACGCCTCCAGGAGCGCAGGGTGCGTGCCTTGGGCTTTGAGGTGGTGGATGAGTTCGGCGTGTCGGGCGAGGGTGTTGATGTCGCCGAGGGGGAGGGACCGGACAGCGCTCGAGGTCGATTTCGTGGGGCGAGCGTTTGCGCAGCTCTCGAGGTTGCCGGCGATCTCGAGGGCGATCATCGTCCTCAGGCACTTCTTGCAGGTGCCGCAGTTGTAGGTGCCGTCGCGGTTCTCCCAGCAGACCCTCAGGTGGCGCATGGCCACCGGCGAGGCCGCGCACGAGATCGTCTTCTCGACGCGGTCGGCTTCGCAGCCGTGGTGGACGAGGCGGAGGCCGGCGCTGGACAACAGGCGGTCGGTCATGGGGTGGGAGCCGTAGGGGAACAGGTCGGCGTAGGCGTGGGTGGCGCCGATGACCATCTCGCCGACGGTGCCGCTCAGCACGTGGGCGACGGCGGCGAGGGCGGCACCGTGGTAGGTGGTCCCCCACGGCGACTGGCGGGCGTCGGAGAAGTCGTGGAGGTTGGTCTCGACCTCGATGAGCGGCAGGCCCAGCTCCAGGGCGGCGGCCCGCACGTGCTCGGTGACGTCCGCCCGGAGGGCAGGCAGACCCTCCAGGGGCACGTCGAAGCCGTGTACGAACACCAGGTGGCTGAGGCGCTCCCGGTTGGCCAGGACCGAGTGGAACGAGTCGACCCCGCCGGTGAAGAAGGAGCCGACTCCGGACGGGCGGTTGCGGGCGCGGCGAGCGCGTTGGCGGACCAGGCCGACCGGGCGGAGCCGGTCCGGGTACCAGGTGGCGAAGGCCTCCTGCCACGACGAGCTGCCCGCGGCGAACACCTCGTCCAGCCGAAGGCCGCCGAGGTCGATGTCGACGTTGTGCCCCATGGCCACGGGCAGGGTCAGCGCCACGAGGGCCTCGGCCTCCAGCTGCGCCCGGGCGCCCTTGACCCGGAACCAGAGCTCGAAGGGGTCACCGACGCCGTGGATGCGCACCGACGCGTCGGACCGGTCCGAGCGGAGCTCCTCGAAGGTGATCACGATGCCCGTCCCCGGCCGAGCTCGGGGAGGACCCGGGCCCACCCCTCGGGCCAGGCGACCCCGGCGGCCGTCGTGGTGCGCACCGCCGCCTCCAGCGCGGCCCGCAGCTCGGGGTCCCGGTCGTCACGGACCCGCAACAGCACCTCGGCCACCCGGGCCAGCTCCGGCGGTCCGACCACGGCGAAGGTCGCCACCGCCTCGAGGTCGACGGGTGGGACGTCGGGCCAGCGGTCGGCCAAGCCGAGGGACCGGACGGCGGCGCCGGTCAGCACCGAATCAGCGGCGACCGGGCGGGCCTCGGGGGCATCCCGCACGACCCTGTCCAGGCAGGCGACCCGGTCGAGCGCGCGGTCGGTGACCTGCAGGGTCGTCCCCGAGCCGGACCACAGCGGGTCGGTCAGGGCATGCGAGCCGTGGGCGAACTGGTCGAGCCACCCGAACGAGCTGGAGACCCGCAGCTCGCCGAACCCGTCGAGGGCGTGGGCGACGACGGCCAGCACCGCGGACGGCCCCGCGGCCGCCGCGGGGACGCCGGCCAGGGCCAGCGTGGCGGCCAGGTCGGTGTGCACCGTGATCACCGGGTTGGGCCCGGCCGGGGGCGGCGGGGCCACCTCGCCCATGCCCTCGACAACCAGCGCCACCAGACCGGCGGGCACCTCGCCCAGGGCGGCGAGCGAGCGCACGCCGCCCGAGTGGGCGACCAGCACCTCGCTCAGGGCCCGGCGCCGGCGCTCCTTCGCCACGGGGGCCACCATCGGCACCCGGGTCAGCTCGTCGGGCCACCAGCCCGCGAACACGTCGACCAGCTGCTCGGCGTTGCGCAGGAGCGTGGCGCTGACCGGCTGCTCCAGCTCGAGCCCCTCGCCCGCCGCCATGGCGGGCAGGAGCCCGGCGCAGAGGAGGGCGTCGGCGGCCGTCGTCAGCTCGGCCCCGTCGACCGTGAACGACGCCTCCCAGCGGTTCGTGGCCGACGTCAGGGCCAGCGTTCCGTCGCCGACCCATTCCGCCCTCAGAGGAACCACCTCCGTACGCTGGGCAAGCTGTCGAGCATAGGAGCCGAGCCGAAAGGCGAGGCGACCGACAAGCACAGCGGCGTTATCGCCGAGCGAAGCTCGGCGACCAGTCGTTCAGCGACGAGCGGCCGAACCATTCCCGATCGATCCCAAAGGCGTCCTCCGGCGATGACGAGCAGTCCCCCCAACCCTGATCGCGGTCACTTGGCGGGCTGGTCCCGCCTGGTCGACGGGGTGCTCCACGACCTCCTGCCCCAGGGGACGCGGGTGGCGATGGTCAACTTTCCGAACCACGCCAACGCGGGTGACTCGGCCATCTGGCTGGGTGCGCTGGCCTCGCTGCGGCGGATGCAGGTCCTGGTCGCGTATCGGGCCTCGTGGGCGACGTACGAGCCGAAGGCCCTCCGCCGGGCGCTGGCGGGCGACGGCGTCGTCCTGCTGCAGGGCGGCGGCAACTTCGGCGACCTGTACCCGGAGAACCAGCAAGCCACCCGCGAGCGCGTGCTCTCCGACCTGGCCGACGTCCGCACCATCCAGCTGCCCCAGAGCCTGCACTTCGACGACCCCGCCAACCTCGAACGCATGCGGAAGCTGTGCGAGACCCACTCGGACTTCACCCTGCTGGTCCGCGAGGAACAGAGCCTGGCTGACGCCCGGGAGCACTTCGACGTCCCCATCGAGCTGTGCCCCGACCTCGCGCTGGCCCTCGACCCGCACGACCGGGTGCGGGAGCCCCGCGTCGACGTGCTGCACCTCGCCCGGGCGGACAAGGAGTCGGTCGGCCACGAGCCGGTCGAAACGCCGGGCGTCACCGTCGAGCGGGTGGACTGGCTGGGCGAGGTCCCCGACGAGCCGCACTGGCCCGTCAGCGACCGACTGCGCCGGCGGCTGAACCGGGCCCTGCTGACCCGGTCGGCCAAGAGCCCGGGCTTCGCCCGCCAGACCTGGAAGGACTCGGCCATGACCTTCGAGCCGCTGGGCCGCCGCTGGGTGGCCCGGGCCGACGAGATCCTGGCCCGCGGCCGGGTGGTGCGCACCGACCGCCTGCACGCCCACCTCCTCAGCCTGCTGCAGGGGATCCCCCATGTGGTCGAGGACAACGCCACCGGGAAGGTCCGCTCCTTCCACGACACGTGGACCCGCGCCTGCTCGCTCACCCACTGGGCCGAGACCCCCGCGGAGGCAGCCGAGCTGTCCCGCGGGCTGGTCGAGGACGGTCGGTAGCCTCCGGCCGATGCCCTCGCTCCTCAACCGCCTGGCGCGCCGCCGGGAGCCGGAGGCGGTCGACGATCGCCGGTTCCGCCTCTTCGGTGTGGGGCTGGCCAAGAGCGGCACCCACTCGCTGGCGGGCGTGTTCGCCCGGGACTACCGCAGCGCCCACGAACCCGAGGCGAAGGCTCAGGTCGAGCTGACCTGCGACGTGCTGGAGGGCAAGGCCGATCCCGCCGACCTCCGGTCCTACCTGCAGGACCGCGAGGACCGACTCCGCCTCGAGGTGAACGCCGCCGGCTGGAACGGGCTGGTCGTCGAGGACCTCGTCGACCTCGCCCCCGACACCCGCTTCGTGCTCACCGTCCGCGAGCCCCGGGGCTGGCTGGACTCGCTGGTGAACCACCTCAAGGTCGGCCAGGCGCCGCCGCACTTCGTCCGCCTGCGGTCGCTCCTCTACGACACGGGGCAGCCCCATCCGCCGGAGGAGGCGGTGCTGGACGAGCACGGCTTCTACCCGCTGGACGGCTACCTCGGGGACTGGGCCCGCCGCCACACACGGGTGCTCGACGCCGTCCCCACCGACCGGCTCCTGATCCTGCGCACCGAGCAGATCGGCGAGCGGCTGGGCGAGCTGGCCGCCTTCGTCGGCGTGCCCGCCGACACGCTCGACCCCGCCCAGGCCCACGGCTTCAAGGCCCGGGCCAAGTTCGGCCTGCTCGACGAGATCGACCAGGACCACCTGCAGGGCCGCATCGACGAGCTCTGCAGCCCGGTGCTGGCCCGCCTCTTCCCCGGCTGACCCGTGCTGGTCATGACGCTCCTCGTCCGGGACGAGGAGGACATCCTCGAGGCCAACCTCGCCCACCACTTCCGCCAGGGCGTGGACCTCGTGGTCGCCACCGACAACGGGTCGGTGGACGGGACCCTCGACATCCTGCGGGCCGAGGAGCGGGCCGGCCGCCTGCAGCTCATCCTCGAGCCGGAGGACACCTACGACCAGCACCGCTGGGTCACCCGCATGGCCCGCCTGGCTGCCACCGAGCACGGGGCCGACTGGGTCATCAACAACGACGCCGACGAGTTCTGGTGGCCTCGCGAGGGCGACCTGGCGTCGACGCTCGCCGGCGTGCCCGACGACGTCGACGTGGTCGTGGCCCAGCGCTACAACCTCGTCGCCCGCCCCGAGGGCACGCCGATGACCGTCCGCCAGGCCGTCCCCCGCCAGCACCCCGGCCTGGGCGACGGCCCGCTCCCACCGAAGGTGGCCCACCGGGCCGATCCCGACATCCAGGTGCTCCAGGGCAACCACGAGGTCGAGGGCCTCCCCGGCGCCGTGCTCGAGGACGGCCGCATCGAGATCCTCCACTGCCCGGTGCGCAGCTACGCCCACTTCCACAACAAGATCGCCAAGGGCGGGGCCGCCTACGCCCGCAACCCCGAGCTCCCCGACGAGGTCGGCCACCAGTGGCGCCGCCTCCACGCCCACCAGCAGGACGGCACCTTCGACGAGGAGTGGCAGAAGCTCCTGCTGTCCGACGACGAGGTCGCCGCCGGGCTGGCCGACGGCTCGCTGGTGGAGGACGACCGCTTGGCCGCCCTGCTCAGTCGCGGCTGAGCAGGCCCTTGGCCCGCGTGTAGGCCTTGATCGGGAGCTTGCTCCGCAGTTCCTCGAGCTGACGCAGGTAGTCGTCGGCCTCGGCTCGGATGGCGATGACCTGCTCGGCCAGCGCCGAGGCCTCCGACGAGCGGGCCTCAGCGTCGGCCACCAGCGTCGCCACCTGCTCCTTGTGGATCTCCTGCTGCTCCTCGAGGCCGGCGCGGCAGGCGCTCGTTCTCCTCGACGTACGCCATCAGCCGGCGCACCTCGTCGAACGCCAGCTGCAGGTTCGGGGTCTCCAGGGGAAGGTCGCCCCGCTCGTAGGGGTCGTGCACACCGGACAGCTCGAGCACGACCTCGTCCAGCTCCTCCTGGGAGCCCTCGAGGTCCTCGGCGCCGGTCGCCCGCTGGTGCCGGTGGCCGGCGTCGAGGTGGGCGGCGACGGCCGCCAGGCGGTCGGGCTCGTCGCTCAGCGGCTCGCCGTCGCAGAAGGCGACCAGGTCCCGGGCCACTGCCTCGGGCTCGGCCAGCAGCCGCTCGTAGGGCACGAAGTAGGCCTGTTCGCCGTCGAGGTCGGCCAGCAGCGTGCGGGTGTACCGCTCCCAGAGGGCGAGGGCGTAGGCCGTCGACATCCCGTCACGGGCGTGGAGCGAACCCGCCACCTCGTGGGGGTCGCGGAGGGCGACCACCACGTGGGGTTCGGGCCGGTCGTTGCGAGCGAGGACCAGCCGCCAGAAGGGCAGGAGCAGGCACACCCGGGGGTCCTTCCAGACCCAGCTGGTGTCGGTGAACGCCTCGGCGTGGAGCTCGGCCGCCTCGTCACCCAGCGGTCCGTCGGCCATCAGGGCGAGGACCTCGCGGGCCGTGGGCGGCGGGGCGTTCCACCGCCCACCCAGCTCGTCGAGGAGGCGGTCGTTGAACGACGTGAGGCGCTCGACCTCCCAGTGGCCGGTGGGGTTGGACTCGCTGGCCCCCATCAGCACGTCCCGCCCCGCGTCGAGGCCGAGCAGGTTCAGGACCCGGGTCAGCGCGGACGTGCCGCTGCGATGCATGCCCAGCACGAGCACGCCCATGCGAAGGCTCCTAATCCGCGGCTTCGGCCAGCGACTCGGACAGCGTCGGGTGGACGAAGAGGGCGTCGTCGAGGTCGGTCACGGTCAGCCCGGCGCTGACGGCCAGCGCCACCACCGAGATGAGCTCGGCGGCGTGGCGGCCCACGATCGAGCCTCCCAGCACCTGGCCGGTGGCGGGGTCGGACACGATCTTGACGAAGCCCGGCGTGGCGTCGTTGATCATCGCCTTGGCGTTGGCCGAGAACGGAACCTTGGTGACCCGCACCTTGCGCCCGATGGCGAAGGCGTCGGCCTCGGCCAGGCCGACGTCGGCGATCTCCGGCTCGGTGAAGATGGCCGACGCCGCCTTCTCGTAGTCCAGGTGGCGGTGCTCCCGGGTGTGCAGGCCCATGACGTGGTCGGCGATCTTGCGGCCCTGCATGTTGCCCACCGAGGAGAGCGGCAGCTTCCCGGACAGGTCGCCGGCGGCGTAGATGTGGCTGATGTTCGAGCGCAAGTGGCGATCCACCGGGACGTAGCCACCGTCGGCCTCCACGCCGGCCGCCTCCAGGCCGAGGCCCTCGGAGTTGGGCAGCGACCCGATGGCCAGCAGCACGTGCGAGCACTGGACCCGGCGACCGTCGTCGCACAGGACCGTCACCCCGTCGTCGCCCCGCTCCAGCGCCTCGGCGCGAGCGCCCTTCAGCAGGGTCACGCCCCGCTGCAGGAAGTTCTCCTCGAGGGCGGCGGCGACCTCCGGGTCCTTCTGGGGCAGCACCTGCTGGCGGCTGACGACCAGGGTCACCTTCGAGCCCAGCGAGGTGAACAGGTGGACGAACTCCACGCCGGTGACGCCCGAGCCCACCACGGCGACGTGCTCGGGCAGGACCTTGGGCGGGTACGCCTGGCGGGTGATCAGGACCCGGTCGCCGTCGGGCTCGGCCCAGTCCGGGACGCGGGGCCGACTGCCCGTGCTGAGGAGGATGGCGTCGGCCTCGACGGTGACCTCGCCGTCGACGGTGTCGGCCACGACGGTGTTCGGGCCCGTCAGGCGCCCGGTCCCCCGCAGGATGCGCACCTTCTGCCGGGTCAGCAGCTCGGTGACCGACGCCTCGAGGCGATCCTCGATCGACTCCAGCCGCTCCCGCAGCGCCTCGAGGTCGACGTCGGCCCGCACCTCGCGCAGGCCCATGTCCTCGACCTTGGAGAGGTACGCCAAGGCCCCACCCGTGGCGATCATGGCCTTGGACGGGATGCAGTCCCAGAGGTGGGCAGCACCCCCGACGATGTCCCGCTCGATCAGGGTGACCTCCGCACCGAGCGTCGCCGCCCGGGTGGCGGCGGCGTTGCCCGCCGGGCCACCACCGATGATCACGAAGCGCACGGCCACGACAGAAGGCTACGGCGCGTCCGCTTCGGTCGTGATCGCTCCTCGAAAGGCTTGCAGTACGAACGTCTGTTCGCTACTCTCAGGGTATGACGATCTGGTCCGACGAAGGGGCACCGGTGCGGCTGACCGGTGAGCTCGACGACCTGGACCACGCGCTCGACATCGCCAACAAAGTGCTCTTCCAAGGCCTGCCCGGCGAGTCCAAGCGCGAGGCGATGGAGCTGATCGGGCGCATGCGGGCCAAGTTCGACGCCCTCGACGCCCGGGTCACCACCAGCTTCGAGGTGACCCAGGAGCACCGCCACGAAGGCCACGGCTCCGTGGTGGCCTGGGCCAAGACCCACCTGCACGCCAAAGGCCCCGACACCGCCCGGCGGCAACGCACCGCCCACCGGCTCCGGGAACTGCCCAAGGCCGAAGAGGCCCTGACCCGCGGCCAGATCACCGTGGAGCACGTCGATGTGTTGTGGCGGGCCCGGCAGCTCCTCGGGCCCGCGGACTTCCGGATCGTCGAAGAACCGCTCGTGGACTCCGCCATCGATCTGCGGTTCGGCGACTTCGAACAGACGGTGGAGTACGTGATCGTCCGCGCCGCCCCCGCCGATGCCGACGAACGGGCCCGACGGGACTTCGAGGACCGCTACGCCTCCTCGTCACCGGTGGGTTCGAACGGCAAGGTCGACGCCCAGATGGACGCCATCGGCTTCGGACCCTGGCAGGCCGAACTCGAACGGCTCATGGACCACCTGTTGGAAGAAGACCGGGCCGAAGCCCGGGACCGGCTCGGCCGTGCACCCCTGCACGGCGAGCTGCGGCGCACCACCCGCCAGCGTCGGGTCGAGGCCATGGTCCTCATGGCCCGACGGTCCGCCGCCTACGGCGACGACGACCTCGGCCCCATGCCCTTCACCACCACCGTGCACGTCACCCCCGAGTTCCTCACCGCGCTCATCGCCGTGCTCACCAAAGCACTCAACCCCGACGACGACCCCGGCTTCGACCTCGACGAGTCACTCGATTCGATCGAGCTCACTGCCGACTCGCTGCACGAACTCGACGACGGCACCGTGATCACCCTCAACACCGTCATGTTGGCCCTGCTCACCGGCACCGTCCGCGGGATCCTCTATGACCCCGCACGGCGAGATCCTCCGCTACGGACGAGCCCGCCGCCTCTTCACCCCCGCCCAAGCCGCACGCCATCAGAGCCAAGTCCCGACGCTGCGCGCATCCCTGGGGCTGCGACCGCTCAGGCCCCTCCACCCAGACCGACCACACCGTCGAACACCAACACGGCGGGCTCACCGACACCGACAACGCCGACCGCTACTGCGGACCCCACAACCTCTGGAAGACCAACCACCTCGGCCAACCCCCGCCACCAGGCGCAGGCCCACCCGACACCGGCCACCGACGAACCCCGCCCCGACCGGGGCGACCGACCACCACCGAGCCCCCGGACCAGGCCGCAGCATGAGCCGCTCCCGTACGATTGCGGCCACCATGGACGCACCTGATCCCGAAGCCTGGCGGGCCCTGGCCGAAAAGGAGCTGCGAGGCACGAGCCCCGACGAGCTCGTGTGGGAGACCCCCGAGGGGATCCCGGTGAACCCGCTGTACACCGAGGCCGACCTGGTCGGCGTCGAGCACCTCGGCGGGCTGCCCGGCTTCCCGCCGTTCGTCCGCGGCGTGCGGGCCACGATGTACACGAACCGGCCCTGGACCCTGCGCCAGTACGGGGGGTTTTCGACCGCCGAGGCGTCCAACGCCTTCTACAAGCGCAACCTGGCCGCCGGGCAGACCGGCCTGTCGGTGGCCTTCGACCTCGCCACCCATCGGGGCTACGACTCGGACCACCCCCGGGTGGAGGGCGACGTGGGCATGGCGGGTGTGGCGATCGACTCGGTCGAGGACACCAACATCCTCTTCGACGGCATCCCCCTCGACGAGGTCAGCGTCTCCATGACCATGAACGGGGCCGTGCTGCCCGTCCTGGCCTGCTACGTGGTCTCGGCCGAAGAACAGGGCGTCGGCCAGGAGAAGCTCAGCGGGACCATCCAGAACGACATCCTCAAGGAGTTCATGGTCCGCAACACGTACATCTACCCGCCGGCGCCGAGCATGCGGATCGTGGCCGACATCATCCAGCACACGGCCGAGCACATGCCCCGGTTCAACTCGATCTCCATCTCCGGGTACCACATGCAGGAGGCGGGGGCGACCGCCGACCAGGAGCTGGCCTTCACCATCGCCGACGGCCTCGAGTACGTCCGCACCGCCACCGCCCGGGGCCTCGACGTCGACCGGTTCGCCCCCCGGCTCTCGTTCTTCTTCGCCATCGGCATGAACCTGTTCATGGAGGTGGCGAAGCTGCGGGCCGCCCGCCTGCTGTGGGCGCGGGTCATGTCCCAGTTCGACCCCAAGGACGAGAAGTCCCTGATGCTGCGGACGCACTGCCAGACCTCGGGCGTCTCCCTCACCGAGCAGGACCCCTACAACAACGTCGTCCGCACGGCGTACGAGGCGCTCGCCGCCGTGCTCGGCGGCACCCAGAGCCTCCACACCAACGCCTTCGACGAGGCCCTCGGGCTGCCCACGGACGCCTCGGCCAAGATCGCCCGCAACACCCAGCTGATCCTCGCCGAGGAGACCGGGGTGCCGAAGGTGGTCGACCCGCTGGCCGGCAGCTACTACGTCGAGAAGCTGACCCACGATCTCGCGGCCAAGGCCTGGTCCATCATCGAGGAGGTCGAGGAGCTGGGTGGCATGACGGCGGCCGTCGCCTCCGGCATGCCCAAGCTGCGCATCGAGGAGAGCGCGGCCCGGCGCCAGGCCCGTGTCGACCGCGGCGAGGAGGCCGTGGTCGGGGTCAACAAGTACGTCTCCGAGCACCCGGACCTGGTCGACGTGCTGGACATCGACAACAGCGACGTGCGCCGCCGTCAGATCGAGCGGCTGGAGCACGTGCGGGCCACGCGGGACGAGGCCGCCGCCCAGGCGGCGCTGGCCGCACTGACCGAGGGCGCCCGGGGCGACGCCGACCTGCTGGCCCTGTGCATCGACGCCGCCCGGGCCCGGGCCACCGTGGGCGAGATGTCCAGCGCCATGGAGGAGGTCTTCGACCGGCACAAGGCCGAGATCCGGTCGATCTCCGGCGTCTACGGCGCCGCCTCCGCCGGCAACGACGCCTTCGAGGAGGCCCAGGGCGCCGTCGAGGCGTTCGCCGAGGCGCACGGCCGCCGGCCCCGGATGCTGGTCGTGAAGATGGGCCAGGACGGCCACGACCGCGGCGCCAAGGTCATCGCCACCGCCTTCGCCGACCTGGGCTTCGACGTCGACGTCGGCCCCCTCTTCCAGACGCCGGCCGAGGCCGCCCGCGACGCCGTCGAGAACGACGTCCACGTCGTCGGGGTCTCCAGCCAGGCGGCGGGCCACAAGACGCTGGTCCCCCAGCTCGTCCAGGAGCTTCGGGACGCCGGGCGCCGACGACGTGCTGGTCGTGTGCGGCGGGGTGATCCCGCCGGGCGACCACCAGAAGCTGCACGACGCCGGGGTCGCGGCCGTGTTCGGCCCGGGGACCAACATCCCGAAGGCCGCGCTCCGGCGTCATCGAGCTGCTCGACCAGGGCTGACCCACGGCCGTGGAGCGACGGGCGCTGGCCCAGGCGATCACCCTGGTCGAGTCGTCACGGCCCGACCACCGGGCCGAGGCGGTCGAGCTCCTGGAGCGCGTCCTGCCCGACACGGGTGGGGCCATCCGGGTGGGCATCACCGGCCAACCCGGCGCCGGCAAGTCCACTTTCATCGAGGCGCTCGGTCTGCACCTGGTGGACGCCGGTCACATGGTCGCCGTGCTCGCCGTCGACCCGTCCAGCACCCGCTCGGGCGGCTCGATCCTGGGCGACAAGACCCGCATGGGTGAGCTGGCCCGCCGCCCGGAGGCCTTCATCCGGCCGTCCCCGTCGGGCGGCACCGTGGGCGGCGTGGCCCGCCGCACCCGGGAGGCGCTGCTGCTGTGCGAGGCCGCCGGCCACGACGTGGTGATCGTGGAGACGGTCGGGTCCGGCCAGTCCGACGTGGCCGTGGCCGACATGGTCGACGTGTTCGTGCTGCTCGTGCCCCCGGCCGGCGGCGACGAGCTGCAGGGCATCAAGCGGGGGATCATGGAGCTCGCCGACGTGCTGGTGGTGACGAAGGCCGACGGCGATCTCGAGGCGGCCGCCAACCGCACGGCGGCCGACCACCGCCACGCCGTCCAGCTGCTCCACGGCAGCGACCCGCCGCCGGTCGTCACCGCCTCAGCCGTCACCGGACAGGGCATCGACGAGGCCTGGACGGCCATCGCCGCCGTCCACGACGGGCTGGACCTGGCGGATCACCGGTCGGCGCAGGCCCGCACCTGGCTGTGGGACGAGGTGCGGGAGACCCTGCTCGACGACCTGCGCACCGACGCCTCCGTGGCCGACCTCGCACCCGAGCTCGAGGCCCAGGTCACCGCCGGCACCCTCTCCCCCGCGGCGGCGGCCATCCGCCTGCTCGACGCGTTCCGCGCCCGTCAGTAGCCGAAGGCGTCCAGGCCCTCCCGGGCGAGGTCGGTGATGCGGGCGACGGTCGCCTCGTCGAGGGCCTCCCGGTGGGTGCCGATCCGGCCGGCGGTGATCGGTTCGAACGTGCGGGCGTGCTGGCCGATCTCCTGGTGGGCGGTGAACTGCTGGTACCGCCGCTCGTCGTCGAGCATGCCCGGGTCCCAGTCCACGCCGAGCAGGTCGCACATGGCCCGGAACTGGCCCTCGGGGTCGCTCACCACGTCCTCGTAGCGGACCAGCAGGTACGGGCTGCCCCGCCGCGGGACGTTGGTGTGGACCATCAGGTTGTTGGCCACCCAGAGGCGGACGAGCCCCTCGGGCACCCCGTCGGCCCAGCCGAGGTCCTTGAACGAGACCATCACGTCCCGCACGTCCCGCACGACGTGGATCACCGGCAGGTCCTCGGCGAACAGGTCGGCAGTGAGCAGGATGCGGGTGAACTTCAGGTCGTTGGGCGACTTGTCGCCGCCCAGTCGCCCACCGCCCGCTTCGGCCACCGCCGCGTAGAGCGAGGACAGCACGCCGCGCAGGGTCCAGGGCGCCGAGCGGATGGCGGCGACGGCGGTCTCGGCGTCCAGGTACTGGCCGAGGCTCCCGGCGAACCGCCGGGTGTTGGTGACCAGCGTGGCAGCCAGCTCGCGGCCGAGGTCGGGGTCCTCGATGCGGTCCACCAGGAAGGCCAGCGGGACCACGATGTCGGTCTCGTCGGGCACGACGAGGTCGGGGTGCCCGTTCAGGCACTGGGCGACGAGCGTGGTACCCGAGCGAGGCTGGCCGAGGACCAGGAACACCTCAGCCGCCGTCGCTCTCGACCAGGCGCAAGATCGACCCGCCGTCGGTCGGCAGGTAGAGGGCAATGTCGTGCGGCCCGGGCGTCAGCCTCCGCTCGTCGAGCAGGGCCACGAACCCTCCGCTCTCCCGATCCAGGTCGCCGATGCCCGCCAGGATGCCGTCGATCCCCACCAGGACCTGCGTCGGCAGCTCGACGTCGTCGTCGACGTCGATGTCGCCGTTGATGGCCACGGGCCGGAACGCCCCCTCGGCGACGTCGCGGATCGCATCCTCCTGCTCGATGTCCCAGCTCGCCGGGATGGTCGCCCCGCGGCGGAGTTCCTCCACCCGCCGGTTCACCAGGTCACCGGCCGGGCCCACCTGCAGCAGGTCGACCCATCCGCCGTCGCCGACGTAGCCCACGTTGCGGAAGATGGCGGGCAACAGCGCCTGGAACCCACCCTCCACCTCCTGTGGCCCGCGGCCGTAGAACACGGGCTTGTCCTCGTCGTCCCGATCGAAGAACGGATCCACCAGCGACTGGCCGTCGAAGTCCGCCTCGGCCGGCGGCGCCACGTCGATCAGGTCCAGGATGGTCGGCAGCACGTCCACCAGGAGGGCGTTCTGGTCGCTGACCCGTCCCTCGCCCAGCTCCTGGCCGGGGCCCTTGATGAGCATCGGGACCCGGTAGACCTCCTGCACGTTGTCCTCGGTCGGCGTGCGGGCCTGCCCTCCGGCCCGGAACGCGATGCCGTGGTCGGCCACGACCACGATCGTCGCATCCTCCAGCGTGCCCGCGTCCTCGAAGCTGTCGAGCAGGCGACCCAGCAGCAGGTCGGCGAACCCGACCTGGAGCAGGTGGCGCTGCAGCACCCGTCGCACGAAGGCCGGCGACTCCCCCCACGCCTCCTGCCCGGGCGTCACCCCGCCGACGGTCGAGTTGTACACCGCGCCGCTGGGCGTGAGCCGCCACGGGCGGTGCGGCATGAAGGGATCGTGGCCCACGAGCAGCGATCCGTCGACCGCCGCGTAGTCGTCGATCAGGGGAACCAGGTCGAGGCCCTGGCCACCCCGCTCCCGGGCGCTCTCGCCGAGGCCGGTCATGAAGTCGCTGATGTCGTCGCGGACGTCCGACGGCGGCTGGTCCACCTCGCCGGACGGCTGGTCGAGGAAGCCCGCCCAGGACTGGCCGAGCGTGGGGAGGCCGTCGCGCATCGGCTCGGGCAGCGTGAGGTGGCCGTAGACGACGGAGGCGTCGCCGACGCGTGCCCAGGAGGTCGTCGACGAAGGAGCCCACGCCGGGGGCCGCCTCCTCGGGGACACAGATGTCGTCGGGGCAGAGGTCGGTGAGGCCCTCGAAGGCGTCGACCTCGTAGGTGCCGCCGAGCAGGGTGAAGATGTTGATCGGCCATTCGGCCGACGTCGGCAGCAGGTCCGTATCCGGGTACTCGCCGGTCAGGATCGTGGGCACCGACTCGGGCGTGGACGGCGCCACCGAGGTCGCGTTGCGGTACCACGTGGCCTGGTTCGCCAGGCGGGCGAAGTTCGGGAAGCGCTGGTCGTTGAACTTGCCCTCTCGGGTCATCAGCGAGGCCAGCGGCAGCTCGTCGAAGACGACCACGGCGACGGGGCCGCCGGTGCCCTGAGCCACGTCCACCACCTCGGCCTCGTCGGCGAACACCAGCCGCCCGGCGTCGGACGAGAACACGAACAGGGCGGCGAACGCCAGCGGGGCCACGCCCAGGTAGTGCAGGGCGGTGCGGGCCGCGGCCTTGCGCACCAGGAAGAGGACCAGGGCGGCGAAGCCGGCGGCCAACAGCAACGCTGGGACGACGCCGTCCCAGCCCACCTGGCGGGCGATGTTCAGCCCCAGCACGGCGCCGAGCAGGCCGAGGACGACCTTGTGGACCGCCTCGCCGAGGGAGGGTCGCAGCAGGCGGAACGGGAGCTCGATGAGTACGAGGAGGATCGGGACGGCGAAGGCCACCACCAGGGTGAAGCCGACGATCTCGCCCGGGCCCGAGCCGGCGGCCAGGAAGAACTCGGCGTTGCGCCCGAACAGGTCGAGGAGTGGCTGCGCACCGGCCAGGGCCCACAGGGCCAGGATCTCGAGGCCTGCCAGTCCGACCCCCGACCACCGCCGCGGCGTCGGGGCGTCGACCTCCGCGGTCACCGCAACGCGGCGTGGTAGCAGATCCGGGTGCCGGACGGGAGCTCCTCCCGCCGGCGCACGTCGAACCGCCCGGCCAGCGCCGCCTCGAACACCTCGACGGTGTAGTCGTCGTGGATGCCCTCGCGCTTGTTGCGCAGGAGACCCTGCACCATCGGGTCGTCCCGGGTGGGGAGCTCGACGACGAGGTCACCGCCGGCGTCGGCGAGGAAGTTCACGAACTCCTCCATCGGCACGTTCCGGCTGATGACCAAGTGGTGGACGAGGGCGAGGGCCAGGACCAGCTGCGGCCGGCTCCGCTCGGTGAACGCCACGCGCTCCGTCCCCCGCCACCCGCGGTTGGGCGACGGGTCGGCCAGGTTCACCACCAGCGGCAGGATGCGGTCGTCGCCTGCTTCCCGCAGCGAGCGGTACAGGCCGTCGACGGCGTGGTGGTCACCGTCGGCGGCGACCACGTAGGCGCCCTGGTCGGCCACCAGCCGGGAGAAGTGCCCGTCGTTGGCGCCCAGGTCCCAGGCGAGGGCGGGCTTCACCTGGGCCGCCACCGACGAGACGAAGCTCTCCTTGGCTTTGAGGTCGGCGTCGGTGTAGTGGGAACGGTCGCTGTAGCCGGCCCACTCGGTGTCCGCCCTGCGAACCCGGACCCGGTCGACCAGCTTCCGCAGGTTCCGGATCTGGGCGACGAGGACCTCCTTCTTCATCCCGGCGCCCTTGATCTCGGACTTCACGTCGTGCTTGCTGGTGGCCCCCTCGACCCGGGCCTGCAGGGCGACGTGGACGAGCGTGCCCTTCTTGCGCGGGCTGAGGATGTCCCAGAACGACATCATCCGGCGGGCGTCGACGGGGTTCACGCCCTCGACATCGGCGCGCAGCAGCGGCTGGAAGGCGATGCCGCGGTAGGCCTGCAGCATCAGCGGCAGCAGGAAGTGCATGTGGAACTGGCGGTAGCCGAACCACGTCTCCCCCGGCCGGAGCCGCTCGAACGAGCCGAGGTCGATGAACCGGGGTCGGGCGCCGACGAACTGGACGTTGTAGGCGGAGGCGTCCTTGGTGGTCAGGTCCTCGGCCAGGGCCTGGGCGACCAGGTCGAGCTGCAGCCGGGCGGCGTCCCGCAGCATCTCGAACGACCACTCGTACGGATAGGACACGACCGGGATGCGGTCATGGCGGAGCACACCGGCCCACGAGGCGTCGAGCCCGTCGGGGCGCTCGTCGACCAGCTCGGTGTCGACCACCTGGCCCGAGGCCAGCGCGGCGGCGAAGAAGGGCGTGGCGGCGAGGGCCTGGAAGTCGGCCAGCGCCTCGGCGTCGAGGCCGCGCCAGACCGCGTCCTCGGACAGGTAGACGCGGCTGGACGGGTCCCGGAACGACCCGGGATCGGGAGCGGCGAGGGGGGTCAGGACGCCGAGGGCGTGGTCTGGTCGACCGTCTCCTCGGTCACCGTCGGCTCGGCCACCACGGGGTCGTCCTTCTTCCAGAAGAAGACGACACTCTTGATCCGCTGGCCGAAGGTCTTGAAGATCACGACGATGCCGGCCATGCCGCTGGCGACGAGGCCGAGGAGCATGCTCCCGCTTCCGGGATCGAGGTAGGCGTGCATGGCGACGACTGCTTCCTTGGGGTCGACGGTGACTGACGCGCTGACGGGCGCCAAGGTCGGCTCAGGATAGGCCTTTGATCCGCCGACCATCGTTCACCCTCAGTTCTGATTGCCTTCGGCTCTCCGCCGCTCAGCCGCCACCTTGGCCTTGGCCCTGTCCGTGATCGTGGCCATGGCCCGAGTTCTCGCCGCCGTGCCCGGAGTTGTCGCCACCGTGACCGGAGTTCCCGCCACCGTTCCCGCCGCCGTGGCCGGGGTTCTCGCCACCATGGCCGGGGTTCTCGCCACCGTGACCCGGCGGCACCTCGTCGTCATGGCCCGGGTTCTCGCCACCGTGACCCGGCGGCACCTCGTCGTCGTGGCCCGGGTTCTCGCCACCGTGACCCGGCGGCACCTCGTCGTCATGGCCCGGTGCGACCGGGTCGGGGACCTCCGCCACGGGACCGGGGCCGGCGGAGGGCTCGGTCTCCGGAGCGGGTCGGGCGGGCGGCGGTGTCCCAGGGGCGCCGGGTCTGTCGGGACCAGCACCGTCGTCGTTCGCCGGTTCCGCGCCGTCGTCGGGGTCGGTTGGCGCGACCTCGCCGGCCCAGGACGCCGCGGTGGCCCCGCGCGCCTCGGGCTCCTCGCCGACGACCACCGCGGCGGGTCGGGCCTCGGCGGGATCCGTGGTCAGCAGACTCGTCGCCCCGGTCGCCACGAGGGCGCCACCGACGACCGCGGCCGCGGTGACCGCCTGGGTGGTGGCCAGGGCCGCGTTCTGCGCCGCGGCGCCGACGGCGACGGGCACCAGCTCGCCCCGCACCAGCACGCCCAGCACCGGCAGTTGGGCGACCCAGGCCATCGGGCCGGCGACACGCCACAGCTTCGGGACCGAGAGGGTCAGGAAGGCGCGGGACACCTCGGGGTCGAACTGGCCCCCGGTGCAGGCCACCACCTCCTGGCGGGCGGCGGCGATCGACATGGGCTTCTTGTAGGAGCGGGCCGCGGTCATGACCTCGAAGGCGTCGGCCACGGCCACGATCCGGGCCGCCTGCGGCAGGTCGACCGATCGCCGTCGGTCGGGATACCCGTTGCCGTCGTAGCGCTCGTGGTGGCCGTCGACCGCGCTGAGAGCATCGCCCAGCCAGGGCCGCAGCGGCTCGACCAACGCCCGGCCGTGCTCGGGGTGGGCGGACATGACCTTCCACTCGCCGTCGTCCAAGGCGCCGGGCTTGTTCAGGATGCTCGCGGGCACCTCGAGCTTGCCGATGTCGTGCAGCAGCGCGCCCCACACGAGGCGCGAGTGCTCCTCGCCCTCGATGCCGAGCTCCTCGGCGATCATCGTCGTGTACGCCGCCACCCGCTCGGAGTGGCCGCGGGTGCGCCGGTCGTGCGCCAGCAGCGAGGCGAGCAGCGCCAGGCAGTCCTTGGCCTCGAGGCCCTCGGACGACCGCCGGCTCGGGCGGATGGCCTTCATGGCCACGCCGAAGCGCTTCGGCGCCTGGTCGGGGAAGACGAGGCTCAGGCGCATGAGCAGGGTGAGGGGTGCGAGGCGGCGCATCACCCGCTCGGCACCCAGCAGGACCAGCGTGGAGGTCCCCAGCACCAGCACCGACCAGGCCACGCGGGCCGCCGTGCCCGCCGGCGGCGGCACCGCATGGGCCAGGAGCAGCCCCGCCGCGGTGCCGAGGGCGACCGGGGCCAGCAGGATGGCGGCCTTGACCAGGACGGTGGCCACGGGTCGCGCCCGCCAACTGGTCTCGGTGCTTCCCATCCTGGCCAACTCCCGTCTCGCGGCGGGCGCCCTCCCTCAGCGACACCCGCCACTCCTCTACGTGAGGATGTCGTCACTCTCAGTGGTTGTCCATGGGTCGAACGGCCCGATTCGGCGCCGGTAGCCTCCGCCACACATGGGTCTCCGCCGCTACCTCGCCGCCATCCGTCGCCGCGTCCTGCCTGCGGACACCGCCTCAGCCGACTCGGCCGAGGCGCCGGCAGCACCGTCGTGGGTCGACACCGCGCCGTCCCCGTGGGACATCGCCAGCAAGGCCGAGGAGCGGGCGTCGGCCTGGTGCAACATCTGCCGCTGGACCGGCACGGCGTTCGAGGGCCCGCAGCACTCCGAGTTCGCCACCTGCCCGCGCTGCGGCAGCATCGCCCGGGACCGCTTCCTGTTCTGGTGCTTCGTCGAGCGGACCCCGCCCAGCCTGCGCACCCGCCTCCTGGAGACCAGCCCGCGGCTGGGGCCGGACTATCGCCGGGCGATGGACCGCTGGTTCACCTACACCTGCTCGGACTTCGACGAGCGGGCCCATGCGGGCACGGTCCGCCTCGACCTCCAGGCCATCGACCTGCCCGACCAGTCGCTCGACGCGATCCTGACCCCCCACGTCCTCGAGCACGTGCCCGAGACCGACCGCGCCCTCGACGAGATCGCCCGGGTGCTCGCCCCCGGAGGCCGCATGTACCTGCAGGTGCCCGTGCTCCAGGGGGCGACGGCACCACCGACCGAGCCCGAGTTCCACGGTGACGACACCCCCGTGTTCTGGCGCTTCGGCCCGGACCTCACGGCCCGCCTCCGCGACCACGGCTTCACGACGAGCCTGCTCTGCACAGAGGACTGGCATCGCCGGGTGACCAGCGGCGCGATCGAATGGGACGGCCCGACGTCCCGCGAGTTCGACGTCACGTCGCTGCTGGCGGGCTCGGTCGCCGACGACCTCGTCACCGTCGCCGACGACACGTCGGCCGCTCGCCTCGGCTTCGTCCCCTCCTACATGTTCCTGACGTGGGAGGGGATCAGGTCGTAGCAGCGGCGACGATGCGCTCGAGGCGTTCGGCGAAGGCGTCCAGCCCGAAGTGCTGCGCCCGGGCCTCGGCGCCGGCCGAGAGCCGGGACCACTCCTCCTCGTCGGCGATGAGGGCCACCGACTGGGCGACGAGATCGTCGAGATCCGAGAAGTGCAGCCCGCTGCGACCGGGCTCGACGATCTCGGCCGGGCCGGCCTGCCCGAGCACCACCGGCACGGCCCCGGCGGACATGGCCTCGACGATCGCGATCCCGAAGTGCTCCATGCCTCCCGGGTTCGCCTCGACGTCTTCACCCAGTCCGGTGGCGTGCCAGAAGATCGATGCCCGCGCGTAGAGGTCGGCCAGCTCCGCGCCGGGCGCGTCGATGTGGAAGGTCACCGCGAGTCCCTCGGCCGCGGCCCGCACCTCGTCGAGGTACGGCTGGTCGACCTCGCTGCAGCCGCCCACCAGGTGCAGCGACCACCCCTCGGCGGCGCCGGTCGCCGTCAGTCGCCGGAAGGCCTCGACCATCTCGAGTTGCTTCTTCGAATGGCCCGCCTTCGACGCGAAGAACCGGCCGACGGCGAGGATGATCGGCTCCTTCGGGCCCGCCTCGTGGAGGCGGACCGGCGGGTACAGGACCGGCGCGTCGCGACCCCACCAGCGCCGGATCCATCCCCTCGTGAACTCGGAGTTGGCGATGAGCGTGTCGTAGGTGTCGAGGAAGGACTTGTTCGGCAGCGGGCGGTAGAGCAAGGGGAACCAGGCGCCGAGGCCGGCGCCGAGGCGGTCCCGCCACCGGTGACCGGTGTGGAGCGTCGACAGGGCGACCCCGAGGCGGCGGTCGTCGTCGCCGAGGCCGTGCTCCGCCGGGACGAAGGTCGGCGAGGTGATGCGCACCTCGACCTCGCCCAGCCGGGCGGGGACGGAGAGGATCAGCGGCTGGCCCCGCCGACGGGCCAGCGGCGAGCCCCCGCTCGCCACCTCGACTTCGGCGACCGGCTCTCCGTCGATGAACACCACGACGTCCGCGGGCGCCACGTCGGCAGGCCGTAGGTGACGGAAGACCATCCTGACCGGCACCGGCTCGTCCGGCCGGGCCTCGACGAAGAACGACGCCTCCGGCCCCGTCCAGAAGTACCGGGGCCGGCGACCCTCACGGGGGAAGAACCCTTCGCCCCAGGTCGTGTCGACCGCCTGGGCCCGGACCATCGGCCCCAGCACGCGGATCGCGGCGCGCTGCACGGGTCCGAGGTCCCGGGCGGCGCGGGCGGGGAAGTGGGTGATGTAGACGTTGTGGGTGGCGCCGGCGTCGTCGTCGCTCATGAACGTCACGTTGATGAACAGGTCGTAGCCCCGGCTCACCCGCAGGATCGCGCCCGGCCGCTCTCGGAACACGACCATGCCGATGCCGGAGAGGTCGAGGCGCAGGCGCTCGGCCAGGACCGCGAGGTCCACCTCCTCCGGTCCGATCAGGTCGACGTCGTGGTCTCGGGCCAGCACCTGGGCCACGGCGGCGCCGTAGGTCTCCCCACCCCCACCCGTCCGCCAGAAGCGGTTGTAGATCCCGACCTTCATCCGGGGGCTCCGGGCTGGGGGACGGCCCAACCCACCAACTCGGCGTCGTCCACCACCTGGACCCGGCGGTTGCGCCGACGGGCGACGAGCATGGCGGGGAGGAGGCGGAGGAACGACAGGTACGACCGCAGGCGGCGGCGAAACAGCACGGTGTTCGGACGGTGGCCCCGCAGGATCGGGCTCACGACGTCGCGCCGGGCGTAACTGGCGGTGGTCAGCACGTAGCGCCACGTCGCTCGGGCGGCCAGCGCCCGCGGGGCGTTCTTCACCAGCATCAGCAGCCGGTTGCGCTCGACGTAGTGCTGGAAGAGGGCCGAGCCCTCGCCGCTGCTGGCGGCGTGGATGTGGCGGATGCGGGACTGCGGAACGTACCGGTAGCACCAGCCCCGGGCCCGGCCCCGCCACGCCATGTCGGTGTCCTCGTAGTAGAGGAAGAATCGCTCGTCGAAGACCCCGATGGCCTCCAGGTAGGCGCTGCGCAGCAGCACCCCGCCGCCACACCAGGCGAAGACGTCGGTCGGCCTCGTCGAACTGGCCGTCGTCGCGCTGCAGGTAGCCCCGGTCGGCGCCGTAGCCCCCTTCGATCAGCACCGAGCCGACGTTGTTGACGACGTCGTAGGGGGTCCCGGTGAGCACGACCTCGACCCAGCGGGGCTCGGGGCCGACTTCCGCCTCGGTCTCGCCGACGGTGACGACCTTGGTCGCTTCGGCCGCCAGCCGAAGCCGGACCTCGGCCTTCGCCCCGCCCTCTGCGACGGGCACCCGGACGAGGGCGGAGCCCTGCGTCCACTCGAAGTGGGCCTCGTCACCGCTCCCGTGCTCGAGGCCCCAGAACCCCTCGACCCGCTGGGCGTCGCGCCACACGTCCCCGCCCCCGACCTCGACGCCGGACAGCCGCACGCCGAGGTCCCGACTGTCGCCGGTGCCCGGGCGGAAGGTGGGCGACGTGATCCGCAGGTCCAGGAAGCGGTCGGCGAACACGATGCGGGGGCAGGCCGCACCCAGTTCGGCGTCGGCCTCCAGCTCGGCCACCAGCGGGGCCAGCCAATCCGGCTCGACGAAGGCGTCGTTGTTGACCAGGGCGACGAAGTCCACGTCGTCCAGGTCCCGCATGGCCACGTTGTTGGCGGGGAACCCGAGGTTGGCGCCGACGGGGCGGAGCTCGACCTCCGGGAACCGCTCCCGCAGCGCACCGTCGCTCCCGTCGGACGAGGCGTTGTCGACCACCACGACCTCGAGGTCGTCGCTCGGCCACTCGGTCCGGGTCAGCGCGTCGACGCAGTCGAGGACGTGGCGGCCGCCGTTGTAGTTCAGGACGACAGCGCGGACTCGGGGCATCGGAGGGGTGAGGATACGCAGCGGCCTGCTACAACGGCCGCTGTGAAGGGCCTCATCCTGTCCGGCGGGGCCGGCACGCGTCTGCGCCCGATCACCCACACCAGCGCCAAGCAGCTGGTGCCGGTGGCCAACAAGCCGATCCTGTTCTACGGCCTCGAGGACATGGCCGAGGCCGGCATCACGCAGGTCGGGATCATCATCGGCGAGACGGGCGAGGAGATCCGGGACGCCGTCGGCGACGGCAGCACCTGGGGGCTCGAGGTCACCTACCTGCCCCAGGACGCGCCCCTGGGCCTGGCCCACTGCGTCCTCATCGCCAAGGACTTCCTGGGCGACGACGACTTCGTCATGTACCTGGGCGACAACCTGTTGCGGCAGGGCATCGCCGAGTTCGTGGACAGCTTCGAGGCGGACCGGGCGGCATCGTCCAGCCCGTCGCTGGACGGCGACGTCGTCCCGCCCACCGCCCAGATCCTCCTGGCCCGGGTGCCCGATCCTCAGCGCTTCGGCGTGGCCGAGATCGGGCCCGACGGCGAGGTCCTCCAGCTCCTCGAGAAGCCCGAGGAGCCGCCGTCCGACCTGGCCCTCGTGGGCGTCTACCTCTTCGACAAGACCATCCACGACGCCGTCAACGCCATCGAGCCGTCCCCCCGGGGCGAGCTGGAGATCACCGACGCCATCCAGTGGCTCATCGACCAGGGCCACCGGGTCCGCCACGAGATCCTCGAGGGCTGGTGGAAGGACACCGGCAAGCTCGACCCCCTCCTGGAGGGCAACCGCCTCATCCTGGAGACGCTCGAGCCCGACGTGCGGGGAAGCGTGGACGACGCCTCGCTGGTCGAGGGTCGGGTCGTGGTCGAAGACGGCGCCGAGATCAAGGGGAGCACCGTGCGAGGCCCGGCCATCATCGGACGGGGCACCCGTATCGTGGACAGCTACATCGGTCCGTACACCTCGGTGGCCGCCGGCTGCGAGATCCTCGACTCCGAGGTCCAGCACTCGGTGATCCTGGAGAACAGCCGGATCGTGAACATCCCCCACGTGCAGGACTCGCTGATCGGCCGCGAGGTCGAGGTCGTGCGCTCGGGCCGAGTGCCCCGGGCCACCCGGCTGATGCTCGGCGATCACTCCCGTGTCGACATCGAGTAAGGACGTGATGGCAAAGGTCAGGAGCTCTCGGAAGATCGAGGGCGTCGTCATCGTCGAACCGAAGCTCTTCGGCGACGATCGCGGCGTGTTCGTGGAGACCTACCGCCGCGAGTGGTTCCCGGCGGGCCGGGAGATGGTCCAGGGCAACCGCAGCAACCGGCGAGCCGGCTCGGTGGTCGGCCTGCACTACCACCTGCACCAGGCGGACTACTGGTACGTGCCCGAAGGCCGCGCCCGAGTCGTGCTCCACGACCTGCGCGAGGGGTCGCCCACCGACGGCAACACGCTGATGCTGAACCTCGGCGTGAACGCCCGCGGCGACAACAAGCACCACGGGGTGTTCATCCCGCCGGGGGTGGCCCACGGGTTCGCCGCGCTCACCGACGTGGTCATGACCTACCTCGTCGACGGCTACTACAACCCGGCGGACGAACTCGGCGTGGCCTGGGACGACCCGGCCATCGACGCCGACTGGGGGGTCACCGACCCCGTCCTCTCCGAGCGCGACCAGGAGAACCCGCGCCGGTCGAAGCTGCCCAAGGATCGTCGACCCCACTACGGACTGCGCACATGACCAAGCTCTTCGTCACCGGCGGTGCCGGGTTCATCGGCTCCAACTTCGTCAAGTGGGTGCTGGCCAACGGCGACGACGAGGTCACCGTCTTCGACGCCCTGACCTACGCCGGCAACACCGACAACTTCAAGGGCATCGACGAGGACCCCCGGTTCAGCTTCGTCAAGGGCGACATCCGGGACCGGGCCGCCGTGGCCGAGGCCATGGCCGGTCACGACCGGGTCGTCCACTTCGCCGCCGAGACCCACGTGGACCGCTCGATCGTGGACCCCGACGCCTTCGTCAGCACCAACTGCAGCGGGACCAACGTGGTGTGCGACATCGCCCGACAGCAGGAGGTGGACCGCTTCCTCCACATCTCCACCGACGAGGTGTACGGCTCGATCGAGGAGGGCTCGTTCGTCGAGACCGATCCGCTGACGCCGCGCTCGCCCTACTCGGCGGCCAAGGCCGGCTCGGACCTGATCGCGCTGGCGTACCACGAGACCTACGGGCTGCCGGTGCTCGTCACCCGAACGAGCAACAACTTCGGGCCCAACCAGTACCCCGAGAAGGTCATCCCCCTCTTCGTCACCAACCTGCTCGACGGGAAGAAGGTCCCCCTCTACGGCGACGGCCTGAACATCCGGGACTGGTGCTTCGTGGACGACAACTGCGAGGCCGTGGACGTGGTGCTGCGCCAGGGCGTGGTCGGCGAGATCTACAACATCGGGGCCGGCAACGAGATCACCAACAAGGAGCTGACCCACCGGCTGCTGGAGCGGGTCGGGGCCGACGCGTCGATGATCGAGCCGGTGGCCGACCGCCTGGGCCACGATCGGCGCTACTCGGTCGACACCGCGAAGGTCCGGTCCCTCGGCTGGGCCCCCCGCCACGACCTGGACGACGCCCTCGACGCCACCGTCGACTGGTACCGGGACAACCGCTGGTGGTGGGAACCGCTCAAAGGATGAACGTCCTGGTCACCGGGGCGGGTGGCCAGGTCGGCGCCGAGCTCGTCCGGCTCCTCGGGGACGACGCGGTCGGGCTGACCCACGCCCAGCTGGACGTCACCGACGAGGAGGCCGTGCGGGCCGCCGTCGAGGCCGCTCAGCCGGACGCCGTGATCCACGCCGCCGCGTGGACCGCGGTCGACGCCGCCGAGGCCGAGCCCGAGGCCGCCCACGCCCTCAACGCCACCGCCACCGGGTACGTGGCCGAGGCGGCGTCCGCCGCCGGGGCCCGCTTCTGCACGTTCTCCACCGACTACGTGTTCGACGGCACCAAGCCCACGCCCTACGTGGAGACCGACGCGACGAACCCCCAGTCGGTGTACGGCCGCACGAAGCTCGCCGGCGAGGAGGCAGCCGGGCCCGCCGCCCTGGTCCTGCGCACGTCGTGGGTCTGCGGCCTCCACGGCGGGAACATGGTCAAGACCATCTTGCGGCTGGCCGGCGAGCACGACCGCCTGACCTTCGTCGACGACCAGCGGGGTCACCCGACCTTCGCCGACGACCTGGCGGCGAAGGCCATCGAGCTGGTCCGACTCGACCTGCAGGGCGTGGTCCACGTGACCAACCAGCACGCGGTCTCCTGGTACGAGTTCGCCCGCTTCGTGCTGGAGGCCGCCGGTCAGGACCCCGATCGGGTCGATCCGGTGACGACGGCGGACCTGCAGCCGCCCCGACCGGCGCCTCGGCCGGCCAACTCGGTCCTCGACAACGCCGCCCTGCGGGCCGCGGGCGTGGACCTGCTCGACGACTTCCGGGTGCCGCTCACCCGCCTGGTGGAGCAGCTGGGGCGCTGACAGCTCGGGGTGCCCTCTCCACTACTGTCGCGGCGTTCCAGGCGTGGATGGACGACGAAAGGCTCCCCTTGATGCGACGGATGCTTCCCCGACCGATCTGGTTGCTGCTGATCGCGGCCCTGGCCCTCGTGGGCGCGGGCTGCGGCGGCGACGACGGCGGCGGTGACGAGGAGAGCAGCGGCTCCGAGAACGCCGAGGAGTCCGAGCCCCTGGACGAGGACGAGTGGCGCGAGCAGTTCGACGAGATCTGCACCAGCGTCAACGAGGAGATCGACGAGCTCGGCGAGCCCGAGACCACCGAGGAGCTGGCCGAGGCCGCCGGCGAGGCCCTCGAGGTCGCCCAGCCCGCGCTGGAGGAGCTGCAGGGCCTCACGCCGCCCGACGACATCGCGGACGACGTCGACTCGACGCTCGAGCTCATGGGGGACCAGCTCGGCCTCTACGAGGAGCTGCAGGCCGCTGCTGAGGACGACGACGACGACGAGATCAGCGAGATCGGCGAGCAGCTCGCCGACAACGAGACCGAGCTGGACGACCTCGGCGAGGACCTCGGCCTCGAGTGCTTCGTCGACGAGGAGGACTCGTCGGACGACTTGTCCGACGACACCGGTGACTTCTCCGACGACTTCAGCGACGACTTCTCGGACGACGCCTCCGACGACTTCAGCGACGACTTCTCGGACGACTTCTCCGACGAGATCGGCACCGACGCGCTCGCGCCGGAGGACCAGATCCCCGAGTACGGCTCCGTGGGTGCGCTCGATGACGCCGCCGACGCCTGCTACAGCGGTGACTACGAGACCTGCGATCAGCTGTACTTCGACTCCGACCCGGGTTCGGGCTACCGGGACTACGGCGACTCGTGCGCCGGTCGCCAGGCCACCGGCACCGGGGTGCTCTGCGCCGACGCCTTCGGCTGAGGCTCGGTCGAGTCAGCTGGCGGAGATGTCGATGATGCCGGCGCCGCGGTGCCAGGTGAGGCTGGTGCGGGCGTTCGAGCCGAGGGGTCGCGAGGCCCAGACGCTCCGCTTGTACCCGGTGTCGCCCTTCAGCCAGTGGCGGTACTCCCGGCCGTTGGCGGCGTACACGTAGAAGGGAGCGCTGATCGGCGCCGGGCCGTAGCCGGGGGCGGCGAAGGCGGCGTGCCCCTCGGCGCGGGCCGGATCGACGCGCCAGCACGTGAACTCCCCGGCCTTGGCCTGACCGGTGCACGTGCGGCGCTGCATCCCGCCCCGGCTGTGCACCTCGGCCACCCGGCCCACGTTCACCAGGCGGTCGCCGTTGCGCCGGTAGATGGCGTGGAAGATGTCCTTGCACGTGCGGGTCCCGCAGCCGTACCAGGGTGCCCACACGTAGGCCAGCGTGGGGTTGGTGCACCAGCGGGCGGCGATCGTCTCCGCCGCCCGACCGGCGACGACGAAGGTGTCGATGCGCTGCGCCGCCGTGAGCGAGGCGCCGAGACCGGCCGAGTCGAACTGCCAGAGTCCGACGCCGGGGTGCCAGAAGGCCCGGGGCTGGTCGGCGACCGTACCGAACGAGTGCAGGGTCCGCTGGTTGTCCCACCGGGACAACGTCATCGGCGACGGCGCCGCGTTGGTCGGGGCGCCGGTCTCCGGGAACGTCGGAGCCAGCATCAGGGCGGCCAGCCGGTTGGTGGTGAGCCCGCAGCGGGCCTCCCGGGCCGCCCAGTGGAGGACATCGTCGAGCGGGTCGCCGCCGAAGCTCTGGCCCGCGGCCGCCGGTGCCGGCGGGGCCACGGGCGAGACGGGGGCGGCCGCCAGCAGGCTGCCGAACAGGCTGGCCGCGGCAACGAGGAGGAGCAGCCGGCGGCTCACGAGCCCTGCACCCACACGAGGACCTCGCCGCCCGCCGGCGGGTTGCGGTCGGCCACCACGAGGGCGTCGGCCGCGCCGCCGGCGGGCAGGGCGGTCAGGGCGACGCCGTCGGGCGCCCGCAGCGGGGTCGAGGCGATCACTGCCACCCGGCCACCGGCGGTCAGCCAGGCCACCACCACCTCGGGCTCGGCGACGTCGCCGCCAACCGCTGTCGCGGAGCCGAAGAGCAGGTACGGGCGGCGGCCGGCGCCGTCACGGTGCAGGTAGAGGTCGACGGGCGGGCCGCCGACCGGTCGCTCCCAGTACGGCGTCCAGGCCAAGGCCCGCACCGCTTCGTCGCCGGTGCCGACCGCCGTCGCCGACCACTCGACCGCGGCCACGGCGGCGGCGGGCACGTCGGCGGTCACCGTGAACGGCACGGGCTCGCCGGGGCGCACGTCGTGGACCGGACTGGTGGTGGTGACGGTGGCCAGTTCCGACCCGGCGGCGTCCCGCAACCGGGCGGTGACCTCGATCGTGTCGACCACCCCGGTGCCCTCGTTGCGGGCGAGTCCGCTGGCCCGGTACGAGCCCGTGGTCGACGCCTGCACGGACGGGGCCACCACCGTCGGCCCGGCGCCGGTGACCTGCCCCAGCCAGCGGGAGCCGACGAAGCCCTCCAGGTGCCGGGTCTCGGTGGCCGGGCCGTGGCTCAGCGCCCGGTCGACCTCCTCGGCCCGCACGGAGCAGTCCGCCTCGCCGTCCCCCGTGACCAGGCAGCCGGCCTCGTCGTACTGGCCGTCGACCTGCTCGGCCACCGAGGGGAGCTCGGGCAGGGTCCGGGCGGGGTCCGAGGGGGCCGCGGTGGCGAGCGCCCACGCCCCGGGCGGCAGGAGGGCCGCGACGGCGAGGCCGGTGACGAGCACGGGGGTCCTGACACGCATCCTGCCTGGACCATCGGAGGGCGTTCGACCACGTTGAGTGGTCGACTCACCTACTGAATGTGATCAGCGCTCGATCGTCGTCGTCTCGTCGAGGGCGGTGAGGGTGTGCGGGTGGGTGCGGAGCTTGCCGTGCAGGCGGTGGCGGGCGAGGACGCCGATGACGACGGCGGCGATGATCGACCCGGCGGCCATGCCCGCCTCGACGCGCAGGAACAGGTCGTCGCCCATGGCGGTCACGACCAGGAAGCCGATGACGCCGACCAGCCAGCCGATGGCGACCTGGGCCTGGCCTTCGAGGGCGATCAACGCCTGGCCGAGGGCGACGGCGAGCATGAAGGCGGCGCTCGAGGCGGCGAGGAGGACCAGGTCGAGGCGTTCCAACTCGTACTCGGCCCCGAACAGGATGTCGATGAGGAGGGGGCCGAAGAGCCCGGCGCCGAGGATGCCGAGCACGCCGATCGCCCCGACCGCGCCGAGGAGGCGCCCGAGGCGCTCGCGGAACTCGTGGAAGCGGCCCGCCCCGGCCAGGGCCGAGAGCTTCGGCAGCAGCGCCGCCTGGACGGCCTGGAAGAGGAACACCGGCACGCGGGAGACGGCCAGGCCGGCCAGGAACACCGAGGCCTCGCCGGACTCCGACTCGGACTCATCGCTCAGCAGCTCGACGGCGAGGACGCCGGCGTAGAGCAGGAAGGCGGTGAGGATCGAGGCCGCCAGGAGCGACCCGAGGGCCGCCCGCAGCTCGGCCCAGTCCGCCGCCGGTCCCTCGGACGCCAGGTCGTGCTCGCTGCGCAGCGCGAGCAGCAGGGCCACCGACGGGCAGATGCCGGCCGCTAGGGCGTAGGGCCCTGCCGTGTCGACCCCCAGCAGCCACAGGGCGACGCAGGCGATCACCCGCAGGGTGTTCTCGTAGACGTAGTACTTGGCGTAGCCCTTGAAGCGACCGAGGCCGGCCAGGGTCCCGCGGGCCAGGTGGACGGCGGCGTAGCCGATGATCGCCAGGATCAGGGCGACGATGAAGAGCACCTGGTCGTCGAAGAGGTGCTCGAGCATGAACGGCGCGGCGATCACGACGCCGAGGACCAACGCGCCGGTGAGCCCCGCGCCCATCTGCCCCGCCTGGCGCACCAGCGTGCCCACACCCAGGCCCCGCGCCCACCGGTTGGCCAGGGCCCGGCTGACCTCCTGCTCCAGCGGCAGGAAGAAGCCCGGGCACACCAGGTAGATCAGCGCCCAGTAGACGGACAGCGGCTCGAAGGCGTCCTTGCCCAGCGTCCGCCCGGCGATGCCGAGGAAGGCGAACGACATGAGTCCGTTCACCACCAGGCCGGCGCCGACCGTGAGGGTGCCGTCCGGGAGCGGGTTGCGCTCGGACAGGCGCGCGCCGAACACTTCCAGGCGGGCCTTCAAGAGGTCAGGCGGCGTCGTCGCGCCCGGTGACGGCTTCGGCCGGGGCGTTCTCGTCCACGTCGACGTCCACGTCCACCTGGTCGGCGGCGACATCGGCGGCGACCTTGTGCGCCTGGACCAGCTCGTCGTCGGACTGGTCGCCCCGCCCGGGCATGGCCCACGTCCCGCCCATGTCCAGGTAGCCCTCGCCGTCGTGGGCGTTGCCGGGCTGCACGCGGAGCTCGAACTCGCGCTCGCGCTGGTCGAAGATGTGCAGGTTGTTCTCGTCGTAGACGCCGGCCGTGATGTGGTACGTCCCGGGCGTGAGGTGCATCCTCGGCATCTTGTAGAGGATCGTCCCCTCCCCCTCCACCATGCCGGTGTTGACGCGACCCCGCCGGCTGTTGGGGGCGGTGATCATCGTCCCGCCGTCGGTGTGGAAGCGCAGGGCGAAGCTGGGGTTCTTGATGGGCTCGTGCGCCTTGTAGTGGATCCGGGCCACCAGCGGCCGGCCCGAGTTGGCGAACGGGGTCACCGCCTTGTGGGCGTTGACGAAGCTGACGTGCTCGATGGTGATCTCGCCCGTCCCCCGGCGCTCGCCGCGGCCTTCGAGCATGAGGTCGGCGTCACCGAGGTCGCCGTCGAAGCCGGCCTCGGCCTCGGCCAGGTTCACCTGCTGCAGGTAGCTGCGGGCGATGTCGATGGCGTGGCCGCGCTCGCGGATCTGGCCCTTCTCCATCCAGATGGCCTCGTCGCACAGGGACTGGACCTGACCCAGGCTGTGGGTCACCAGCACGATGGTCACGCCTTGGCGGCGCAGCTCGTAGATGTGCTCGAAGCAGCGGCGCTTGAACCGCTCGTCGCCGACCGCCACGACCTCGTCGAGCAGGAGGATCTCCGGATCCACGTGGACGGCCACCGAGAAGCCCAGCCGCACCTTCATGCCGCTGGAGTAGATCTTCACGGGCGAGTCGATGAACTCGCCGATGTCGGCGAAGCCGATGATGTCGTCGATCTTGCGCTCGATGACCTTGGCCGGGATGCCCAGGATCGAGGCGTTCAGGTAGATGTTCTCCCGGCCCGACAGCTGCGGGTGGAAGCCGGTGCCCAGCTCCAGCAGGGCCGAGATCCGGCCCTTGGTGCTGATCGAGCCGCTGGTGGGCCGGTAGATGCCCGCGAGGAGGCGCAGCAGCGTGCTCTTGCCCGAGCCGTTGTGGCCGATGATGCCGAACATCGACCCCTCCTCGACCTCGAACCCGACGTCCCGCAGGGCCCAGAAGTCGGTGAACTCGGTGCGCTCGGCCCGCTTGACGGCCTCCTTCAGGTACTCGGAGCGGTCGTGGGCGAGCCGGAAGCGCTTCGACACGCCCTCGACGCTGATCGCCGGCTTGTCACTCATCAGACGACCTCGCTCACGTCTTTGGAGTACCGCACGAAGATCGCCCAGCCGACGACGAGGCTCACGATGGCCGAGAGCCAGATGGCGGCCCACCGGGTGAAGCTGGGGACGACGCCCAGGTAGAGCATCTCGCGGGAGGCGCCCACGAAGTGGGTCAACGGGTTGAGCTCCAGCAGCGTGGTGGCCTCGATGCCGGCGATCTGGGTGTCACCGATCCGGTCCAGCGAGTACAGGATGGGCGTGCAGTAGAAGAGGAGCATCGTGACGATGCTCATCAGGTACGACACATCCTTGTAGTAGGCGTTGGCCAACGACAGGACGAGAGCGATCCCCAGCGAGAAGATCAGGATCGGGGGGATGATCAGCGGCCACAGCACGAACGTCCACGAGAAGTAGCCGATGGCGGCCAGGACGATCATGGCGATCAGGCCCTCGAGCATCGTCTGCTTCACCTGGGCGAAGGCGTGCGCCGTGATGGGGGCGGCGGGCGGGAAGTACACCTTCTTGAGGAGCGAGCCCGTGCTGCTGAACGTCCCCATGGACCCGATGGCGATCCGGTTGAAGGTCGACCAGAGGATGATGGCGCAGAAGAGGTAGAGCGGGAAGCTCTGCAGGTCGCCGTACTGCACGCCCGGGATGTTCCGGCCGAACTTCAAGAAGACGCCGAAGACCAGGGAGTACACCCCGATCGTCGCCGCCGGGTTGATCATCGACCAGAGGTTGCCGAAGAGGCTCTGCTTGTACTGGCTCTTCAGCTGGCGGTTGGTCAGGTTCTGCACCAGGGCGCGGTAGCCCCAGAGCTCGTTTGTCGCAGTCAGCATGGTTCGGGGGACCTCACTGGTAACCGAAGGTGGAGAGGGCGTCGCCGGCGAGGGCGTCGACCTCGTCGAGGGTGGCTCGGTCGAACACGTCGGCGTAGCGGCCGACGCTGTCGTCGCCGATGGGACGGAACGTACTGGCGTGCTGGGTCATCCCCTTGTGTTCGGGGAACTGCGAGAAGCGGGCCTCCTCGCTGACCATGGCGGGCTCGAAGGGGATCTGCAGGAACTCGGCGACCCGCTCGAAGCTCGCGGTGGGGTCGGCGACGACGTCCTCGTAGCGGATCTGCAGGTAGCGGTCCGGATGGGCGGACAGCCGCCGGTGGAGGTTCAGGTTGGCGTTGCGCCACAGGCGGGCGTAGCTCACATCGATTCCGTTCAGCCATCCCAGTCGAGCCATCGAGACCATGACATCGCGCGGGTCGCGGACCAGGTGGATGGCCCGGATGCGCTCCGTGAAGAACCCGGCCTGTCCGAGGATCTCGCTCTGGGGCAGGTCGTTGGGCGACTTGTCGCCCGCCAGAGAGGCACCAGCCGCTCTGGCAAGAGCGTCGTAGAGGCTAGCCACGATGAGGTCGAACTCGTACGACTCCCCGGCGACGACTTCGCGGACCTGCTCGGGGGTGAGCCACCGCCCGAGGGTGGCATCGAAACGGTCGGTGGCCACGATCAGGTCGCCGAGCAGGCGCCGCCCGAGGTCGGGGTCCTCGACCAGGCGGAAGGCGTGGGCGGCGGGGACCATGAAGTCGGTCTCGTCGGGCACCAGCAGCTGGGAGTGGCCGTTGAGGCACTGGGCCACGAGCGTGGTGCCCGAGCGGGGCATGCCGTAGACGACGAACATCAGGCGCCCACCTTCCGGCCGCGGAAGGTCATGAAGAGCACGGCGGGGGTCCAGCCCCGGCGCCGGGCGGTGGGGTGGTCGGCCACGGGGGTCAGCGTCTGGGCCGACGCCCCGCCGAGGACACCGGCCAGGTCGACCTCGCCACTGGTGGGAGCCTTGGACCACCCCTCGGGACCCTTGGCCACCAGGTCGACCAGGTCGTCGGTGACCAGCAGGTCGGCCTCGAGGCCCACGGCGTCGAGGCGGTCGACGAGGTCGGTGCCGAACGACCAGCGGGCGGTGCCCGCCGCCGCCGTCTCGGCCGCCGCCAGGGGGACGGTGGCCCCGGCGAGCACGGGGACCTGCAGGAGCACCACGCCCCCGGGACGCAGGACCCGACCCACCTCGGACAGCACGGCGTCGGGGTCGGGCACCGTGTGCAGGTCGTGGGCGCTGACCACCCGGTCCACCGACACGGCAGGGAGGTCGGCCAACCCGCCCAGGTGGCCCAACGGGCCGCCCCGGTTCCCGGGCTCGAGGACCGTGTAGTCGAACCACCGGCCCATGGCGCGGCGGTAGGACCCGCTCAGGCGCGGCGCGGTCTCCAGGAGGCGGAGGCGGGTCGAGCCGGCGTCGGGTCCCAGTCCGTGCAGGTGGAAGCGCTCCCGGGCGATGCTGCCGCAGCGGGGGCAGTCGGCGCTCTCGGCGTGCTCGTGCCCGGCGAACGCGTCGCCGGTCCACCGGCAGATGTTGCAGGCGGCGGGCGAGATCGTCTCGCGGTCCGTCGCCGGGGTCCACGGCAGCGGCGCCCGCAGCGCCCACAGCCGGTCGCGCACCTCGATCGCCGAGCGCTGGGCCCGTCGGCGGGCGCCGGTCAGCCGTCTGCCGGCCAGGAGGACCGCCCGCCGCGGTGAGCCCTTCGGCGGGTCGTAGCCGAAGAGGAACAACCCCTCCTTGGCGATCTCGGTGACCTCGGCCCGCCGCGCCGGGTCGAGCTGCGAGGCCGTGGCGTCGACGGCGGGGAGCTCCCGGCGGCGGTCGTCGATGCCGAGCAGCGGACGCCACGGCGGCCACGCCGCCACCGGGGTCCCGGGCGAAGTCCTCGTAGCGGACCAGCGCGTACGTGCGCGGGTCGCCGCCCCGCCGATCCCGGAACAGGCGGTTGGCCTGGTCCCACTGGCGGGCGATCTCCGCGGTGGACTGGAGGCCCTGCGATGCCGCCACCACGTCACGCACGTCCCGGACGACGTGGAGCAGCCGGACGTCACCGTCGTAGAGGCCGGTGCGGTTCAGCACCGGGTTGCCGAGCACCGTGAGCAGCGTCCCCGCCTGCCGGGTGCCGGCCGCCTCCGCCACCGCAGCGAACACCGCGGACAGGAGTGGGCCCAGGCGGAGCGGGGCGTCGGCCAGCACCGCGCGGACGGCGTCAGCGTCGAGGTGGCGGCCGATCCCGGCGGCGAAGCCCCGGTCGGCCACGATCAGGTCGCCCGCCAGCGTCCGGGCCACGGGTCGGTCCGACACCCGTTGGAGGAGGAAGGCCAGCGGCAGGAGCAGCTCGCCGCCGCCCGCCACCGTGAGGTCCGGGTGGGCGTCGAGGGCGTTGGCGACCAGGCGCGCCTCAGAGCCCCGTTGCCCGACGACCAGGAACATCAGCGCCCGTAGCCGTGGCGTTCGACGATGAAGGCGTCCCGCCGCCCCACCAGGTCCCGGGTGGCGTCGTCGTAGTACCAGTCGGTGGGGTGGTGCTTGGAGCGGTTCTCGCCCCGGGCGTCGGTCGTGCCGTGGATCAGCGCCCGCTGCTCGTCGTCGAGGTCGTAGCCCGCTTCGAGCATGGCCTTCTCGAGGTCGTCGGAGAGGTGCTCGACCCGGACCATCCCCTGGCACAGGTGGAACTCGTCGACGTAGGCCCGGAACGCCTCGGGCGTGGCCAGCTCGTCGTGGGGCTCGCCGGGCACGACGCCGAGGACGAAGAGGACGGCGTAGCGGTAGGTCAGGAGCCCGGCGTGGCCGGCGATGGCGCTCTTGCCGTAGCCCTCCCCGACGTCGCCCCGGTGCTTGGGGTCGTTGAGGAGGGTGATCCACGCCCGGAACGCGTCGGCGTCGTCGGCGTGCGTGTAGGTCTCCAGCCATCGGGCCGCCCGCTTGCGGGCCTTCCGGTCCCGCTCGGCCAGGGGCACGGTCTTGTGGCCGAACGTCCCCTGGAGGTGCGTGGGTTGGTCCGCCCGGGACACGCCGGTGGTGCGCTCGAAGATGCCCCCCGCCTTGTGGCAGCCGAAGGCCCAGAGCGACACGTAGTACGACCACGGGCTGCGCACCGAACCCAGCCGGTACTTCGGCCCGATCTCGGGGTCGGCCAGGTCGACGCGGCGGAAGCGATCGTGCTTGGACCGCTCCTCGGCCCCGACGGTGGCCTGGATCAGGTCGGTGATCCGGGTGCTCCCCGTCTTCTGCAGCTGCAGGTAGATGAGCTTCTCGCCGACCAACATGGCCGGATCAGGCTAGGGCCGTTGGTCAGGCACCCACCGGATGGGGCATGCAGTACTCGTCGTACTCGGCGATGACGATCTGCTCGGGGTCGAGCGAGCACGCCGGGCACGCCGGGTCCCGGTTCACCTTGAAGGTCCGGAAGGACTGCTCGAGGGAGTCGTAGGCCAGCAGGCGGCCGGACAGGTCGTCGCCGATGCCCAGGATGATCTTGATGGCCTCCAGGGCCTGGATGGAGCCCACGATGCCGGGCAGCACACCGAGCACGCCGGCTTCCGCGCACGACGGGGCCAGCTCGGCCGGCGGTGGCTCGGGGATCATGCAGCGGTAGCAGGGCCCGTCGTAGGGCTTGAACACGGTCGCCTGGCCCTCGAAGCGGAAGATCGAGCCGTGCACGACCGGCGTGCCGGTCTTCAGCGAGGCGTCGTTGAGCAGGTACCGGCTGGGGAAGTTGTCGGCGCCGTCGATGACCACGTCGAACTGGGACAGCAGCTCGACCACGTTGTCGGCCCCGAGCCGGGTGTCGTAGGTGACGACGTTCACGTCGGGGTTGATGGCGGTCAGCGTCTTCTTGGCCGAGTCGACCTTGCGCTCGCCGATCCGGTCCATGTTGTGGAGGATCTGGCGCTGGAGGTTCGACGCGTCGACCACGTCCATGTCGATGATGCCAAGGGTCCCGACCCCGGCGGCGGCCAGGTAGAGGGCGGCGGGCGACCCCAGGCCGCCGGCGCCCAGGAGCAGGACCTTGGCGTCGAGCAGCTTCTGCTGGCCGTCGACGCCGACCTCGGGCAGGAGGAGGTGGCGCTGGTAGCGGTTGCGCTGCTCGGCCGACAGGACCTGGGGGACCTTCCAGTCCCGACCCTCGTCCTTCCACCGGTTGAACCCGCCCGCCACCGACGCCACGTTCGTGTAGCCGAGCTGGCCGAGGGTCTCGGCGGCGAAGGCGGAGCGGGTCCCGCCGGCGCAGAACACGACGACCGGCGCGTCCTTGTCGAGCAGCCGGCTCTCGACCTGGCTCTCCAGGTTCCCCCGGGCGATGTGCACCGAGCCGGGGATGGCCCCCTGCTCGTACTCGTCGGGCTCGCGGACGTCGAGCACGATGGCGCCGTCGTCGAGACGGGCGGCCTCGGCCTCCTCGGTGGAGACCTCCTTGATGCGGGCCTTGGTCTGGGTGAGCAGCTCGCGGAAGTTGGGCATGGTTCAGGCGTCCTCCGAAGGAAAAGCCTAGCGATCAGGTCAACAATCGCCCTGCGGGTGCCATTCCACGGGAACCCTCGCCCACCGTCGTAGCGTCGGAAGGACGATGCTCCGCACGATCGTCGTCCTGCTCGCCCTCACCCTGCTCGCCGTGGCCTGCGGCGACGACGCGGCCGACGACGCCGGTGACGACCAGGAGGCCACCGTGAACCTCGACGCCGTGCCGGTGGCCGACCGCCAGCAGCCGAGCCAGGACGACGATCCGACGGTGGCGGGCGGACCGATGCTGGACCTCGGCACCCGGCTGCTCGGCGAGCTGCCTGCCGAGGGCAACGCGGTCATCTCCCCCGCCAGCATCGCCATCGCCCTGGCCATGGTCGAGCCCGGTGCGGTCGACGACGCGGCGACCCAGCTGCGTGAGCTCCTCGGCATCGCCGACCCGGCGCAGTACCACGCGGCGATGAACGCCCTGGAGCAGAGCCTGGAGTCCCGGGAGCCGGTCGACACCGGCGACGGAGATCCCGGCGAGCTGACGCTCCGCATCGCCAACGCCGCGTTCCTGCAGGAGGGCTACCCGTTCGAGCCCGACTACCTGGACACCATCGGCCGCTACTACGGGTCGGTCCTGAACGAGGTCGATTTCGCGAGCGACCCCGACGCCGTCGCCGACGAGATCAACGCCTTCGTGGCCGACGCCACCGAGGACCGGATCCCCCAGCTCATCGCCGACGGGGTCCTCACCCCGGACCACGTGCTCGCCCTCGTGAACGCCCTCTACCTGAACGCCTCGTGGCAGCAGACCTTCGACGAAGCCGACACCGAGGACGGGCCGTTCACGACGGCCGACGGCTCCGAGGTCACGGTGCCCCTCATGCACGGGTTCAGCGACGGGTCGGCCGCCGGTGACGGCTGGGTGGGCGCCACCAAGGCGTACGTGGGCGGGCTGCAGGCGCAGTTCGTGCTCCCCGACGAGGGCCGCTTCGACGAGGTCGCCGCCGACCTGCCCGCCGCGTTCGAGGAGGTGTCGGCCGGCCAGCTGGGGGCCGAGCTGGTGCTCCCCCGTTTCGAGACCCGCTTCCAGACCCCGCTCACCGAGCCCCTGCAGGCCCTCGGCCTGAGCGCCCCGTTCGAGCCCGGCAACCTGCTCGGCATCGCCGACGACGACGGGCTGGAGGTGTCCGACGTCATCCACGAGACCTACCTGGCCATGGACGAGGAGGGCACCGAGGCCGCCGCCGCCACCGCGGTGCTGGCCGTCGGCACCGGCCTTCCGGAGGGCGAGCCGGTGCCCGTCGTGCTGGACCGCCCCTTCCTGTTCCGGCTCTACGACCCGGCGACCGACGCCACCCTCTTCCTCGGCCGCATCACCGACCCCACGGCCTGACCCCCTCGTTCTGGCGCCCGATTGCGGCGCCAGAACGTCTCGAATCAGGCGCCAGAACGGATGATGTCGGGCAGGACCTCGCTGATCGAGGCGCGGACGACGGCGTCGGCGAGGTCGTCGAACTGGGTGGGTTCGGCGTTGACGATCACGACGGCGGCGCCGAAGTGCTTCGCCACCGGCACGACGTCGCAGATCGGGTAGACGGACAGCGTCGAGCCGACGGCCAGCATGAGGTCGCACTCGCGGGCGGCCCGCTCGGCGCGACCGAGGTCGGCCGCCACCAGCGACTGGCCGAAGGAGATCGTCGCCGACTTCAGCATCCCGCCACAGGTCCGGCACTCGGGGTCCTCCTCCCCCGCCCGCACCCGGTCGAGGGCCCGCTCCATGGGGGCCCGCTCGCCGCAGTTCAGGCAGCCGACCTCGCGGATGGTGCCGTGGACCTCGACCACCCGCTCGGGGTCGCTGCCGGCGGCCTGGTGGAGGCCGTCGATGTTCTGGGTGACGAGGGTGTGGAGCTTGCCCTGGCGCTCCAGCTCCACCAGGGCGAGGTGGCCGGCGTTGGGCTGTGCGGTCCACGCCTCGGAGTCGAGGCGGTTGCGCCAGGCGCGCTTTCGCACCTCGGGGTCGCTCACGTAGTTCTGGATGGTGGCCGCCTTCTCGGCCCCGGGGTTCTTCGTCCACACCCCGTTCGGGCCCCGGAAGTCGGGGATGCCGCTGTCGGTCGAGATGCCGGCCCCGGTGAGCACGGTGACTGCGGTCGCCTCCTGGACCAGCCGGCGGGCGTCGTCGACAGCCGTCATGTGGCGAGCCTACGGACCCGCGTCGACTCGGTGAGCCGCTCCACCAGGCGTTCGCAGCGGAAGAACGGGGCGAAGGCGATCAGGCTGAGCGGGTACGCGAACGAGATCCACATGAGGGCCACGATCCCGACGTGGAAGGTCCACGCGGCCGCGGTCCACGCCGCCGCCCAGCGCCGCCCGAGCAGGGCCACCGGCGCCCCCAGCTCGACGAGCAGCGTGAGCACGCCCATGGGTCGGAACAGCCAGGCGTGCTCGGCGACCAGCGCGGCCAGCGGCGAGTAGGTGTCGCCCAGCACCTTCTTGCGGGCGTTGTCGAAGGCGATCTGGTTCAGGAGCGTGTCGCCGCTCAACCAGTCGGCCCCGGCGTAGCGCAGCTTGGCCACGCCGGTCACGACGTAGGTGAGGACGGTGACGATGGCCGCCAGGCGCAGCGGCCAGCCATAGCGCACGTCCTCGGGGGGCTCCACGGTCGGGGCGCCCACCGCCCAGGCGTCGGCCGCGGGCGACAGGCCGACGATGAGGATCTGGAGCACGAGCAGGTTGTCGTTGTGGAACAGGTGTCCCCAGCCGTTGCGGTAGCTGAGGACCACCAGGAGCAGGACGGCGAAGGCGGGACCGGTCCAGCGGAAGCGCCACCCGATGACGAACGCCACACCGGCGGCGATGGCGGCCAGCAGGACGGCGACGGCCACGCCCTGGCTGGGAGGTCCGTCCAGCCAGCCCAGCGGCACTGGCGGCTCCCAGCGGGATTCGTCCAGGCGACCCAGGTCCAGGAAGTACGGGAACCGGGCGACCAGGTAGACGACGGCGAAGCTCCCGCTGAGGATGCGGAAGGTGGCCAGGCGGCGGGCCGGGGCGACCTCGGTCACGGGACCGGACACCGCTCGTGGACGGTCACGGCGATCGGCTCGCCGCCGTCCCGCAACAGGTCGACGGCGTCGTGGCGCTCGGTGACGATCTGGACCTCGCCCGGCCCGTCGACCCGGTCGGCGATGTGGCCGCACAGCAGGTCCAGCGCGGCGGCGCCGGCCACGACGGCCCGGCTCACCGCGACGGAGGCGGACACGATCTCGTCGGTGCCGCCGATGGCTTCGGGCGACAGCCGGTGGCGACCCTCGTCGTCGACCCGCACCGCCGTGTCGAGGTCGACGACCTCACCCCGCTCGGCGGTGAACATCGGGTAGGTCGAGATCGGGAAGTCGTCCTCGGCCTCGGGCAGGAGGGCAGGGGCCAAGACGACGATGCCGACCGCCACCGTCACCAGCCATCGCCGCCTGCTCGTCAAGCGGCCGAGCGTAGGACGCGCATCCCTGCGCTCATCGGCGCATCTCCTAGCGTCGGCCCGTGGGCAGCGTGCGGCGACGGGTGGGCGCGGGCCTGCTCGCCTGGCTGGGCGGGCTGGTCGTGGTCGTCGCCGCCGCGCACCCGGAGGGGTGCCCGACGGTCACCGCCGACCAGGCCCGGGCGGCGGCGCAGGCGGGGGTCGACTGGATCGGCGCCAACCAGCAGGACGACGGCGCGTTCCTCTACCGCTACGACCGGAGCACCCAGGAGGTGCTGCCCGGCTACAACTTCGTCCGCCACGCGGGGACGACGCTGGCCCTCGAGCAGGCCGCCGCCCACGGCCTCGACGGCGCCGCCGAGACGTCCGAGCGGGCCATCACCTGGGCGCTCGACCGGCTCACCGAGCTGAGCGACGACCGCCAGGCGTTCACCGCCGACACCGGCGGCACCGGGCTGCTGGTCGCTGCCCTGGTCGAACACCGGCGCGCCACCGGCGACGACCAGCACGACGAGGTCCTCCACCAGCTGGGCCGCTTCCTGGCCACGACGGTGACCGAGGAGGGGGCGGTCACCGCCTCATGGGACCTCGACGCCGACCAGCCCGTGCCCGACAGCCGGTCGCCGTTCTTCACCGGCGAGATCATGTGGGCCCTCGCCCGCCTGCACGCCGAGTTCCCCGACGAGGGCTGGGACGAACCCGCCCGCCGCATCTCGCACTACGTGGCGACCGAGCGGGACGACGCCGAGCGCCGCTTCCCGCCGGTGTCCGACCACTGGGGCGCCTATGCCTGGGACGAGATCTCGGCGTGGCCCGTCGAGCTCAGCGACGAGGAGCTCGCCTACGCCGAGCGCCAGGCCGGTCTGTTCAGCCTCCAGGTGCGCTACGAGTCCCAGCGTCGCGAGGAGGGCCTGGCCCGCCTGACCCGCGGCCCGATCGCCCTGCCCGCCGGCGTCGGCACGCTCGGCGAGGGGTTGGGCGGCATCCGTCGCCTGGCCGAGCGGAGCGACGAGTTCGACGTCGACCCGGACGCGGTCGACGACCGGTTGGCCTGCGTCGCCGGGATCCTCGTCGAGCGCCAGGTCCACAGCGACGACCCCCGCGAGGACGGCGCCTGGTTCCGCAACGACATCACGCAGGTGGACGACCAGCAGCACGCCGTGTCCGCCCTGCTCGCCGCCCTACCGGTCCTGGAGGATCGATGAGCCTTGCACTGTTCCTGCTCGCCGCCGTGTGCGCCGTGAACCCGTACCGGTCCTGCACCGCGACGAGCGACGCCCGGATCGCCGCCCTCGGCGCCGCCCTCACGCTGGGCGCCCTGGCGCCGTTCGCCGCGTTCGCCGTGCCCCTCCTGGACCTGGTGTCGATCTCGCCGCCCACCGCCCGCATCGCCTGCGGCCTGCTGCTGGTGGCCACCGGCGTCCTCGCCTTCGGCACGCCGGGGCCTGACCCCCAGCCGGCCCTCGAGGGCTGGAAGGCGGCGATCGTCCCGGTCGCCTTCCCGACCCTGCTCACCCCGGGCCTGGCGATGCTGACCGTCGTCGGCTCCGTCGACCGGTCGGCGCCGATCGCCCTCGGCATCGTCGCCGTGGCGCTGGTCACCGTGCCCATCGTCGTCGCGCTCCCCCGGCGCAACGAGCGGGTGCTGAACGGCCTGGGGCGGTTCACGGCCGCCGTGCTGGTCGTGGCCGGCGTCGGCCTCCTCTTCGACGGGGTCTTCGACATCTGATCGACATTGACGGAAATGACATGAGATGCTTCACTCGGTCGACATGGAGCCCGCCCCCGCCCTGACCATCCGCCCCTGGGCCGACACCGTCGTCGACCGGGTCGGCCACGACGCCCGCTCGCGCTACGTCGAGCAGTTCTGGCTGGGGGTGCTCGGGCCGTCGACCACGTGGTTCCTGCGCCTCGTCGCCCACCGGCTGGACCGGGAGCCCGACGGCTTCGACCTCGACCTGCGCGCCACCGCCCGGTCCCTCGGTCTCGGCGCCCCGGAGGGTCGGCACGCGCCGCTGCACCGGACCGTCGAGCGCACCGTCCGCTTCGGCCTGGCCCGCACCGTCGGCCACCACGGCCTCGACGTGCGGCGTCGCCTGCCCCCGCTCAACCGCGGCCAGGTGGCCCGCCTCCCTGAGCCCGTACGCCGCGCCCACGCCGACTGGCAGGAACACGAACTGGTCAACGACCGCTTCGAGGAGGCCCAACGCCGAGCCCGCCGCCTGGCCCTGAGCCTCTTCGAGATCGGTGAGGACCCCGACGCCGTCGAGCGCGAGCTCCACCGCTGGCACCACCACCCCGCCCTCGCCTCCGCCGCCACCGCCTGGGCCCTCGACCGCCACCGGGCCGCGGCAGACGCGGCGGCAACGCTCAGGTCCAGGAGCTGAGCAGCTCCAGGAGGGTGCGGACGCCGAAGCCGGTGCCGTTCTTGGGGTTCTCGCCGTCGGCGTCGTCGAGCCAGGAGGGGCCGGCGATGTCGAGGTGGGCCCAGGGGATGCCGTCGGCCACGAAGTGCTGGAGGAACAGGCCGGCGGTCAGGGCGCCGCCCCAGCGCTTGCCGATGTTCTTGACGTCGGCGACCGGGGAGTCGAGCTCCTTCTTGTAGTCCTGCGGTAGCGGCAGGTGCCAGACCCGCTCGCCGGCGGTCCCGGCGGCTCCCTCGATGCGTTCGATCAGACCGTCGTCGTTGCCCATCAGGCCGGCGATGCGCCCGCCGAGGGCGACCATGCAGGCGCCGGTCAGGGTGGCCAGGTCGATGATGGCGTCGGGCTCCTCGCGGGAGGCCACGGCCAGGCCGTCGGCCAGGATCAGACGACCTTCGGCGTCAGTGTTCAGCACCTCGACGGTCCCGCCGTCGGCGATGGTCAGCACATCACCGGGCCGCGTGGCGTCGGGCCCGAGCATGTTGTCGGTCATGGGCACGAGCCCGGTCACCTTCACGCCGACGCCCAGGTCGGCGGCGGCCGAGAGGGCGGCGATCACCGCGGCACCGCCGCCCATGTCGCCGTTCATGCCGACCATGCCGTCGGCGGTCTTGATGGACAGGCCGCCGGCGTCGAACGTGATCCCCTTGCCCACCAGCACGACGTGCGCGGTCGCGCCTTCGGGGTCGTGGGTCAGGCGGACGAAGCGGGGCTCGTGGAACGACCCCCGGTTGACCCCGAGCAGGCCGCCGAGCCCGGCGGCCTCGATGCCGGCCTTGTCCAGGACCTCGACGGCGATGCCGCCGGCGTCGGCCAGCTCGCGGGCCCGCTCGGCGAAGACCGGCGGGGTGAGGTCGCCGCCCGGCGCGTTGACGAGGTCGCGGGCCACGTTGACGGCCTCGGCGATCCGGGCTCCCCGGGCCACGCCGTCCGCAACGGCATCACCGTCGTCCAGCACGCGGACGGTGGCCAGCTGGTGGGGCTCCGGATCGGACTTGTGCGCGGTGAAGCGATAGGCGCCGAGAGCGAACCCCTCCACCAACGCCTGGGCGCCCGGTGGCGTCGACCATCCCGGCATCGGCCAGCAGGGTGGTGGCCGCCGCCTCGTGCTTGGCGAGGGCGCGGGCGGCGCCCGCTGCGGCCCGACGGACGGACCGGGCGTCGACGTCGTCGCCCAGGCCGACGAACAGGCGGGAGGCACCGTCGCCGGGCACCCAGACGGTCACCCCCAGCTCGCCCTCGAAGCCTCGGTCGGCGAGGTGCGGGCCGAGACCGTCGGGGGCATCGGCCACCGCGTCCTTCTTCAGCCCACTGACGAGGACGTCACCGTCCGCCGCCTCGGACGCCAGGGGGAACTCGATCATCAGGTCACCGACCTCGTCGTTCGGGACTCGCCCTCCTGCCAGCGAGCCAGGGTCCACAGCAGGTCACTGAGGCGGTTCAGGTAGGGCACCGCCCACGAGTCCTGGTTCCGCAGCGCCGCCACCGCCGCCCGCTCGGCCCTGCGCACCACCGTGCGGCTCACGTCGAGCGCAGCGGCCACCGGGGACTCACCGGGGACCACGAACTCCGTGGGTGGGTCGAAGCGGGTGGCGATCTCGTCCATCGTCGCCCCGAGGGCGTCGACCATCGCCTCGGTGGTCTTGTTCTGGCCGTCGGTCAGCTTGTCGGCGTTCTCGACGCCGGTGGCCAGCTCGGCCATCACCACCCACAGGTCCCGCTGGATCCCGAGGACGATCTCGGCCAGCTCGGTCCCCGCCTGCACCCGGACCACGCCGAGCGTGGCCTGGGCCTCGTCGACCTCGCCGTAGGCGGTCGGTCGCTCCGAGTCCTTGGGCACCCGGCCACCGAAGAGCAGCCCGGTGGTGCCGTCGTCGCCCTTCTTGGTGGTGATGCGCACGCCGCGGCGAGGCTACCCAGCGGCCGCGGCTGCCTCCGCCGGAGCGGCCGGCACGATCGGGCCGGCGCTGATCGTGCGCACCACGGCGGCGGCGAACATGGCCAGCAGGGTCGACACGATCAGGCCCCCGATGCCGTACGCCTCCAGCCCGATGGCGGCGGCCACGAACGTCCCGAACGCTCCGAGGTGCAGGGTGGCCCGGTCGATGCGCGCCTCCAGCATGAGGGCGTCGAACACCTGGAAGCCCAGGAACAGGATCAGCAGCCAGGCGGCCAGCGAGAACGAGTGCGGGATGGCGATCAGCGCCACCGCCAGCGAGCCGACGCAGACGCCGACGGCGGGCACGATGCTCCAGGCCCCGACCCAGACGGCGAGGATCACCGGCGCGGGCAGATCGGCGAGCCGCACCACGACGTAGGTGAACAGCCCGGCCAGGACCGCCCGGCCGAGCGTGAGGCCGACGTACCGCCAGAACCGGCCGTAGGCGCCGATCAGCACCTCGCGGATCCGCTCCCGTTGCTCCACGTCCTCGAGCTGGTTGAGGCCGGCGTTGATGTACCTCGGGCCCTGCGCCACCAGGAAGAGCAGCAGCACGAACGTGATGAGGAAGGACACGCCGCGCGACGCCGCCGACTGGATGGCCGCTGCCGGGTCCCCGCCCCGCAGGCGATCGGGGAGCTCGTCGACGAAGGCGTCGACCCGGTTGCGCAGCTCGATCTCCTGAGCGAAGTCCCCGAAGCGCACGGAACGCTCCAGCTCACCCGCGGCCCTCGGGGCGATTCGCTGCACCCGTTCGAGCTCGTTGCCGAGGTCCTCGACCACGACGTAGGCGACGGCGCCGACCGTCCCGATGGCGACGAGGATGGCAACGGTCACGGCCAACGCCCGCGGCATGACGCGCTGGAGCAGGATGACCAGCGGGGTCAGCAGGGCGGCACCGACGGCGGCCACGACGAGCCAGCCCAGCGGACGGGTGGCGGCTCGGAACACGGCGAGGGCCAGGAGCGTGGCCGCCACCATGAGCAGCGCACGGATGACCGAGGTCGGAGTGAGGCGCAGCAGCTTCGCTGGTTCCGCGGGCACCCCCTCCACGCCGCCTACCGTAACGAGGTGGCCCCGGACGATGAGGGAGTTGCGTTCGGGCCCCAGGAGGTCGTGCGCTTCGACCTCGACTGGCGCTCGGCGGCCTTCGCCTGCGGTGGCGTGGTCGCCCTCGTCGCCGTCTTCGCCGTGGCGGCGGCCACCAGCCGCACGCTCACCTACCTGATCATCGGGATGCTGCTGGCCCTGGCCCTCGACCCCCTGGTCGACGCGTTCCAGCGCCGCCTCGACCTCCGACGCGGAGTCGCCGTCGGTGCCGTCGTGGCCGCCTTCTTCATCTTCATCGGGCTCATCGGCTTCCTCGTCGGTCCGGAGACCTCGAAGCAGGCCCGGTCCCTGAGCGAGGACCTCCCCGAGGTCGTCGCCCAGCTGAACGACCTGCCCCTCGTCGGGGACACGCTCGAGCGCAACGACGTGCCCCAGAAGGTCGAGAACTGGATCAACGACCTGCCCGAGACGCTGGCCGGGCCGGACGCCAACCTGGGCGACCGGGCGGAGTCGATCCTGTCGGGGTTCCTGGCCGCCATGGCCACCGGCCTCGTGGTGGTCAGCCTCCTGCTCGACGGCGACCGGCTGGTCGGCGCGTTCCAGCGGCTCACCCCCGACCGTCACCGTCCCCGGATCGACCGGGCCGGCCGCCAGTTCTACGACATCGTCGGCAAGTACTTCGCCGGTTCGCTGCTGGTGGCGGTGATCCACGGCCTCTACGTGCTGACCATCGCCCTGATCCTCGGCGTCCCCCTCGCGCCCCTGCTCGGGCTCTGGGCCGCGGTGGCCAGCCTCATCCCCCAGATCGGCGGGGCGCTGGCCGGCACCCCGTTCGTGCTCCTGGGCTTCACCCAGAGCGCCACGACCGGCGTGATCTGCCTGATCGCCTTCGTCCTCTACCTGAACTTCGAGAACCACATCCTCAGCCCGATCATCGTGGGCGAGGCGGTCGACCTGTCGGCGCCCACGACGATGGTGGGCGCCATCGTCGGCGCCTCCGTGGCCGGCGTGCCGGGCGCCCTCGTGGCCGTTCCCCTGCTCGGGGCGGGCAAGGCCATCTACCTCGAGGCAACCGGCCGAGCCCCCAAGGTCCGCAAGCGGTCGCGCTCGATCGTCGACCGCGTCCGCGGGCTGGTCCGGCGTCGGGGGAAATCATCCAAGGGAGGCGACGAGGCCCCTCGCTAGCCTTGGGCGATGGCTTCCGGGTTCCTCGACCTCGTGAACGAGCGCGTCGTCGTGTACGACGGCGCCACCGGGACGTTCCTCCAGGGCCTCGACCTCACCGCCGACGACTTCGGCGGCCCCGACCTCGAGGGCTGCAACGAGATCCTCGTCGCCACCCGCCCCGACGTCATCCGCCAGTTCCACGCCGCCTACCTCGACGTCGGCTGCGACGTGGTCGAGACCGACACGTTCGGCGCCTTCGCCATCCCCCTCGGCGAGTACGGCCTGGCCGACCGCACCCACGAGCTGAACGTCACCGCCGCCCGCCTGGCCAAGGAGGTGGCGGCCGACTACACGACGCCGGACCGCCCCCGCTTCGTGGCCGGCTCGGTCGGGCCCGGGCACGAAGATGCCGTCGCTCGGCCACATCGCCTTCGCCGAGCTGCGCGACGCCTACCAGGTCCAGATGGACGGCCTGCTCGAGGGCGGCGTCGACCTCCTGATCATCGAGACCCAGTACGACCTGCTCGGGCTCAAGGCGGCCATGATCGCCGCCCGCCGGGCCATGGCCGCCCAGGGCCGTGAGGTCCCGCTCCAGGTCCAGGTCACCATCGAGCTGACCGGCCGCATGCTGCCCGGCACCGAGATCGGCGCCGCCCTGGCGGCGGTCGACCCGCTGCGCCCCGACGTCGTCGGGCTCAACTGCGCCACCGGGCCCAACGAGATGGGCGAGCACCTCCGCCACCTCTCCCAGCACGCCCGCATGCCGATCTCGTGCCTGCCCAACGCCGGCCTGCCCTCGGTGGTCGACGGGAAGATGGCCTACGACCTGACCCCGGACCAGCTGGCCGAGCACCACCGGCGCTTCATCACCGAGCTGGGCGTGCAGGTGGTCGGCGGCTGCTGCGGCACCGGCCCCGAGCACATCCGTCGGGTCGTCGAGGAGTGCCAGGACCTGACCCCGGCTCCGCGCACGCCCGTGCACGAGCCCGGCGCCACCTCGATCTACAGCCACGTTCCGTTCGAGCAGGACACCTCGTTCCTGATCATCGGCGAGCGCACGAACGCCAACGGCTCCAAGAAGTTCCGTGAGGCGATGCTGGAGAGCGACTGGGACACCTGTGTGCTGATGGGCCGCGACCAGCTGGCCGAGGGCGCCCACGTGCTCGACCTCTGCGTCGACTACGTCGGCCGGGACGGCACCGTCGACATGGACGAGCTGGCCTCCCGCTTCGGCACCCAGGTGGCCGCCCCCCTGGTCCTCGACTCCACCGAGCCGCAGGTCATGGAGGCCGGCCTCCAGCACATCGGCGGCCGCTCACTCCTGAACTCGGCCAACCTCGAGGACGGCGAGGCGCCCGGCTCCCGCATGGACCGCGTGTTCACCCTCTGCAAGGAGTACGGCGCGGCTGCCATCTGCCTCCTGATCGACGAGGAGGGCCAGGCCCGCGACGTCGAGTGGAAGCTGCGGGTGGCGCATCGCATCCACGACATCGCCGTCGACCGCTACGGGCTGGAGCCGTCGGACCTCGTCTTCGACGCGCTGACCTTCCCGCTCTCGACCGGCGACGAGGACCTGCGCAAGGACGGCCTGGCCACCATCGACGCCATCCGCCGCATCAAGGCCGAGCTGCCCGGCGTGCACACCACGCTCGGCGTGTCCAACGTGTCCTTCGGCCTCAAGCCGGCCGCCCGCCACGTCCTCAACTCGGTGTTCCTCCACGAGTGCGTCGAGGCCGGGCTGGACTCGGCCATCGTCCACGCGGCGCGGATCATGCCGCTCAACCGGATCCCCGACGAGCAGCGCCAGGTCGCCCTGGACCTCGTCCACGACCGGCGGGGCACGGAGGGTGGCGACGGCACCGACCCCGACTACGACCCGCTGCACCGGCTGCTGGCGCTCTTCGAGGACGTCGAGGTCGGCGAGATCGTCAAGGAGGACCGCTCCGGCTGGCCCGTCGAGCAGCGGCTGTCCCAGCGCATCATCGACGGCGAGCGCGACGGCCTCGAGGCCGATCTCGACGACGGCGCTGGCGACCACGCCGGCGCTGGACATCATCAACGACACGCTGCTGGCGGGCATGAAGGTGGTCGGCGAGCTCTTCGCCTCGGGCGAGATGCAGCTGCCCTTCGTGCTGCAGTCGGCCGAGACCATGAAGGCGGCCGTCCGCCACCTCGAGCCGCACATGGACAAGGCCGACGACGCCGGCAAGGGCCGTCTCGTCCTGGCCACGGTGAAGGGCGACGTCCACGACATCGGCAAGAACCTCGTCGACATCATCCTCACCAACAACGGCTACGAGGTGCACAACCTCGGCATCAAGATCTCCATCACCGAGATGATCGAGAAGGCCAAGGCCGTGCAGGCCGACGCCATCGGGATGAGCGGACTGCTGGTCAAGAGCACGCTGATCATGCGCGACAACCTCGAGGAGCTCAACGCCCAGGGCCTGGCCGAGCATCCCGGTCATGCTCGGCGGCGCCGCGCTCACCCGCTCGTACGTCGAGCGGGACCTGCGGGAGATCTACGAGGGTCGACTCTTCTACGGCAAGGACGCCTTCGAGGGCCTCCACGTCATGGACCGCATCGGCGAGTCCCGCCGCACGGGCGAGGAGCTGGGCGACTGGGGCCTCGTGCCCTCGGAGTCCAAGGTCCCGTCTCGCATCAAGGAGAAGTTCGCGTCCGGCGACAAGCCCCCCGTCGACCTGCCCGAGCGCTCCCCCGAGGTGGTCGACGACAACCCCGTCTTCGAGCCGCCCGTTCGTCGGCACCCGCCTGGTGAAGGGCATCGCCCTCGACGAGGTCGCCGCCTACCTCAACGAGACCGCGCTCTTCCGCAACCAGTGGCAGTTCCGTCCCGAGGGGGGCGAGGACGACGCCGCCTTCAAGGACCGCATCCGCCCGATGCTGCGCGAGCAGCTGGCGATCGCCAAGGCCGACGACCTCCTCGTGCCCCAGGTGGTCTACGGCTTCTTCGCCGCCAACAAGGAGGGCGACGACCTGGTCATCTGGAAGGACGAGACCCGGACCGGCGAGCTGGCCCGGTTCACCTTCCCCCGCCAGACCGTCGAGCCGTACCTCTGCATCAGCGACTTCTTCCGGTCGACCGAGTCGGGCGAGGCCGACTACGCCGCCTTCCACCTGGTGACCATGGGTGCGGCGGTCAGCGAGCGCACGGCCGAGCTGTTCGCCGCCGACCGCTACCAGGACTACCTGATGCTCCACGGCCTCGGCGTCGAGATGGCCGAGGCCCTCGCCGAGTACTGGCACCGCCGCATCCGCGAGGAGTGGGGCTTCGCCGACGAGGACGGCCCCGACCTGAACGGCCTGTTCCGTCAGAAGTACCGCGGCGGCCGGTACTCGTTCGGCTACCCGGCCTGCCCGGACCTGGCCGACAACGAGAAGGCCTGGGAGCTGCTCGACGGCGGCCGCCTGGGCATCGAGGTGAGCGAGGAGACGGGCTACCAGTTCCAGCCCGAGCAGACCACCTGCGCCCTCATCTGCCACCACCCCCGCGCCAAGTACTTCGTCGCCCGCAAGTGAGCCAGGGGGTGCCAGCCCCACCCTGCGGCTGAGGCCCACGCCCTTCTTTCGCGCACCGATCTGTGGTGCGCTGGGGGCCAGTGAGGCAGGGAGGGCGGACGGCGACGTCCACGCTGGTGCGGGACGACCTGCGCCGGCGCTGGCGGCTCGTGCTCGTCGTCGGCGTCCTGCTCGGCCTCACCGCCGGCGTCGGCATCGCGGCCGTGGCGGGCGCCCGGCGGACGGCGACCTCGTTCGACCGGCACCTCGGGGCGACCCGGGCCGCCCAGGTGGAGATCGACCCCGGCACGTTGACCGTGGAGTCGGACCGCGCGATGCGGGCGTTGGAGGGTGTCGACGAGATCAGCTGGTGGACGGCGGTCAGCGCCTATCCGCTCACGGAGGCCGGCACCCTCGACCCCCGCGCCGCGACGATCCTCTCCGTCACCTCGGACGGGCGCTATCTGGACGGCGGCATGGACGAGGTCAGCGTCATCGAGGGCCGGCGCGTCGACCCTGAGCAGCCCGACGAGATCATGGTGAACGAGAGCCTGGCGGAAGCCGCCGGTTGGGAGGTGGGTGACGTCGTCCCGATCGGGTGGTTCGAGGGCGACGAGAACGACATCCCACTGCGCTTCGATGCCCCCGACGCGGAGATCGACGCAACCGTGGTGGGCATCATCGCCCTCAACGAGGACGTCGTCGCCGAGGCGCTCGACGCCAGCCTCGCCCGGCTCTACGTCAGCCCCGCGTTCACACCACCGGCACCGCGCTGGTCACCCGCCTACTACAGCTTCGCCTGGTACGGCCTCCGCCTGGAGGACGGCAACGACGGCGCCGAGCGGGTCATCGCCGAGTGGAACGAGGTGTCGTCGGCTCACAACGCCGAGCTCACCGAGGAAGAGTCCTTCCGGACCGGGGACCGCTGGCTCAGCGTCGTCCACCGGACGAGCGACCTGCAGCACACCGCGGCTCGGGCCGTGCGACCCTTGGTTCTTGCCCTCGCGGTGGTCGGCCTGGTGCTGCTGGCCACCGCCGCCTTCCTCGGCGCGCAGGCCCTCACGCCGTGCCGGCCGCCAAGAGGCAGACCGGCAGCGCGTGGCCCGGTTGCTCGGGCTCGACCGCCGGTCCCTCGTGAAGGGGGCCATGGCGGTGCCGATCGCGACCATCGGCCTGGCGGTCGTCGTCGCTGCGGTCACGGCGGTGGCGTTGTCGAGCCGCTTCCCGTCCGGACCGTTCACAGTTCTGGAGCCGGATTCGGGGATCGACACCGACCTTCTCGTGCTCCTCCTGGGATTGGGACTCGTCGCACTGATGCCGCTGGCCGCGGTCCTCGTCGCCGTGAACCGTCAGGCCGCCAACCTCCTCGCGCCGGTGGGTGCCGACGACCGATCGTCCGGCTTCGCTCGGCAGGTGGCCCGGTCCGGGGCACCCGAACCCCTTGTCGCCGCCGTTCGGCTGACGGTGGACTCGGGTCGCGGCGCCAGCTACGTCCCGACCCGGTCCGTGCTGGTCTCGACCGTCGTCGTCGTCGTCGTGCTGACGGGCGGCGTGGTGTTCGCCGAGAACCTTCGGGCGCTCGACCGCAACCCCGATCGCTACGGCTGGCGGGGCGAGGCGCTCGCCTGGGCCGACGGCGGCTACGGCGGGTTCGACCCCGAGACGTCCGACACCTGGCTGGAGGGCCGCGACGACATCGACGGCTGGCGCTACGTGGCCGGCGACCGCACGGTGGTCGACGGCCGGGCCACGCCCGGGCTGGCCTACGGACCCGGCTCGGGTGACGCCGCCGACTACGAGCCGGTGCTGACCGAGGGCCACGCACCCACCGGCCCCGACGAGGTCGTGCTCGGCGAGGAGACGCTGGCATCGATCGACGCCGATGTCGGCGACACGGTCACCCTGGGGATCGGGGAGGCCGCCGTCCGCGCCACCGTGGTGGGAACGGCCGTCTTCCCCGTCTTCGGCCCCGCGCTCGCGGTCCGGACGGGGCTGGACGAGGGTGCCTGGGTGGCCCCCGACGCCGGGGTCTTCGACTTCGTCGGTACGTTCGGCCCGGCGTTCAACGGCCTGCTGCTCGACCTCGCGCCAGGCGCCGACGTGGCGGCTCTGGACGATGCTGCCGACGGGTCCGAGTTGGTCGTCGACGGCACCGATGTCGACATCTTCGGCGTGATCGAGCCCACGGAGGTGGCCACCACGACCGACGCCACCCGGTATCAGCCTGCGCTCCTCGGAGCGCTCGCCGTCACCGGCCTGCTGTCGATCCTGCTCACGCTGGTCACCGTTGTCCGCCGCCGGCGGCCCGACTTGAGCACGTACCGGGTGCTCGGCTTCACGCCGGGACAGCTGCGGGCAACCATCGCCGTGCAGGGTCTGCTCTTCGCAGTCGCCGCCGTCGTCATCGGCGCCCCGATCGGCGTCGCCCTCGGTCGGGAGCTCTGGCGGCGGTTCGCCGACGCCCTCGGCGCCGTCGAGACGACGGACGTCCCGTGGGCCCTGGTGGCCGCCGCCTGCGGCGTCGTCCTCCTCGTCGGCGTGGTCAGCGCGGTGCCACCCGCCATAGCGGCGGGTCGCGGCCGACTGAGGCCCCGCGATGAGCGCGCCTGACGCTCAGCTGCGTCCCGCCCCTGCGTAGGCGGTGAACACGAAGAAGGCGAACAGCAGGCCGAGGACGACGAGCAGTGGCACGTACCGACGAAGGCCCGCCGGTGCCCGCACGACCTCGGCTTCGTCGTGATCCTCGACGACCAGCCGGTCTTCGTCCCGGACGATGCCCAGCTCGGCGTCGTAGGCGGCCCGGGCGTCCCGGTCGCCGAGCACGCCCCAGGCCACGTTCACCGCCTGCATCCGCCGCTCCGCCTCGGCCAGACCGGCCACGTCCTGGCCCTTCTGGCGGTCGGGGTGGTGACGCAGCGCGCGCTCGATGTAGGCCTGCCGCACCTCCTCGTGGGTGGCCGCGGGGGTGAGGCCGAGGGTGTCGTAGTGGCTCGCCGGCCCAGCGTAGGGAACCCCCTTGACAGCGCGGGGTCCCGGGTGGAGTCTCGGAGAAGACACCGACCGACCAGCAGGAGGTCTGATGACCACCGTGCACGAGGAGGGCGATCCGCCCGGCCGTTGAGCCGTCGGGACGTGGGTGTCCCGACGGAGCCTTCGGTCGATCGGGCCCACCGTGGTCCCGACCCTTCGCGAGCCTTCGGCAGAGCGTTGACGCACGCCGAGTGCCGTGGTTTCCGTTCGCTCCCGCCCCGCCCACCGGCCGGACGGACCGGCACCGAGCGCGCTCCCGCCTCCGGGTTCGACCGAACGCCTGGCGCGACCACGCCAGGACCGATCGACGACCAGAGACACCGACCCGTCCCCGCGGGGGACGGGTCGGTGCGCGTCAGTAGCCCGACGCCGGGTCCACCAGGCCGAGCAGCGCCTCGCCGGCGCCGAAGCGGCGGGTGTTCTCGCTGATGCGCTCGGAGAGCAGGGGCCGGGCCATCTCCGGGGTGTTGCCGACGTGGGGGGTGATCAGGGCGTTCGGCAGCGTCCAGAGCGGGTGACCGTCGGGAAGGGGCTCGGGCTCGGTGACGTCGAGGGCGGCGCCGCCGATCGCACCCGACCGCAGAGCGTCGACCAGGTCGTCGGTGACGACGTGGCCCCCGCGGGCGACGTTGACCAGCCAGGCGTCGTCGTCCATAGCGGCCAGCTCGTCGGACCCGATGATCCCGGTGGTCTCGGGCGTGAGGGCGAGGGCGAGCACCACCAGTCGACGACCAGGGAGCGCGTCGGCGAGCGCGTCCTGGCCGACGACCAGGGCGGCGCCGTCCATCGGCCTGGGGTGGCGGCGCACGACGGTGACCCGGGCGCCGAAGGGGGCGAGCAGGGCCAGCAGCTCCTCGCTGATTCCCCCGCCGCCGAGGATCGTGACGTCGGCGCCCACCAGGTTCCTTCCCTGGGGCGGGGTCCAGGTCGTCGCCCGGCCGTACGAGGCGAGGCCCCGAAGGCCGGCGAGGCCGAGGGTCAGGGCGTGCTCGGCCACCGGCACCGCGTAGACGCCCTTCCCACAGGTCCACGTGTGCTCGACGTCGAGCACGGGGACGAACGGCTCGATGCCCGCCCACGGGAGCTGGACCCAGCGGATGCCCTCGTGGGCCCGCAGGAGGTCGGCGAGGTCATCGGCACCACCGGTCGAGGCCCACACCAGGCCCTCGGCGTCGGCGGGATCCACCAGCGTCCCGCCGCCCGCCTCGACCGCCTCCCCCAGCCACGTCCGCTCCCCTGCCGGGGCCAGGGCGATCCGCATCGACACTGACGGCAACGTAACCCCACAGATGGCAGGCTTGGGCATGGCCCTCCTCGTCGGAGTCCCCCGCGAGATCAAGAACAACGAGAACCGGGTGGCGATCACCCCGGACGGGGTCCGGGAGTTGGCCCAGCACGGCATCCCGGTGCTCATCGAGGCCGGTGCCGGTGCCAACTCCGAGCTGCCCGACGACGAGCTACCGCGCCGCCGGCGCCGAGGTCGTGGCCACCGTCGAAGAGGTGGTCGAGCGGGCCGACCTCGTCTGCAAGGTGAAGGAGCCCCAGCCCGAGGAGATCGCCGCCTACCGGCCCGGCCAGATCCTCTTCACCTACCTCCACCTGGCGGCCTACCCGGAGGTGGCCGACGGCCTGATGGAGCGCGGCGTCACCGGCGTCGCCTACGAGACCGTTCAGCTGGAGAACGGCACCCTGCCGCTGCTGGCCCCCATGAGCGAGGTCGCCGGTCGCATGGCGACGCAGATCGGGGCGCACTACCTGGAGCGGGAGAACGGCGGCCGCGGCGTCCTCCTCGGTGGCGCGCCCGGCGTGGCGCCGGCCAAGGTCGTCGTGATCGGGGCCGGCAACGTGGGGTGGAACGCCGCCTGGATCGCCGCCGGCATGGAGGCCGAAGTGGTCCTCCTCGACAAGAACCTCGACCGGCTGCGCTTCGTCGACCAGATCCACAAGGGCCGGATCTCGACCCTCGCCTCCAACCGCGGCACGGTCGAGCGGGCCGTCGCCCGGGCCGACCTGGTGATCGGCGCCGTGCTGGTGCCGGGTGGGCGGGCCCCGGTCCTCATCAGCGAGGACATGGTCGCCGGCATGAAGCCCCGCGCGGTGATCGTGGACGTCGCCGTGGACCAGGGGGGCTGCGTGGAGACCATCCACGAGACCACCCACGAGGAGCCCGTCTACGTCGAGCAGGGCGTCGTCCACTACGCCGTCGGCAACATGCCCGGCGCCGTGCCCAACACGTCGACGTTCGCCCTTACCAACGCCACGCTTCCCTACCTGGTGCAGTTGGCCGGTGCCGGCCTCGAGGCCGCCGCCGACGATCCCGTGCTCGCCCTCGGCATCAACGTCCACGGCGGCGCGGTCACCCACCCCGTGGTCGCCGAGGCGCTCGGGCGGGACTACACGACCCTCGCAGAGGCACTCGCTGCCTGAACTCTGGCACGGGCGGAGGTCAGACGCCCGCGCTGAGTGCCGAATGTCACCACTGTCGGTGGCTTGTTCGCCGCTCTCCGGCGTGATATCACTCTGTGTGGCGGAAAAGTTCACACAGGGCGGAGGCGGCGCCGGTGCCGGCGATCTCAGAAGCGAATCTCGACGCGGCGGTGGTCACGCTGCCGTCGGCCACGACGTCGGCAGCGGTGCCGGGACGGACCGCGGGCTGGTTCCGGGTCCTGTCCAACCACTCCAAGACCGTGCTGCGGCTGGTCGACGGCCTGGCCGCGATCCTCGCCGTGCTCGTCGTGGCTCCCGCCTTCAGCGAGAACGGGCCCTCACCGCACGTCTCGTGGGCGATCGTGGCCGGGACGGCGTTCGTGGGCGCCGGGTCGGTGGCCCACCTGTACCAGGCCCGCTTCACCGAGCTCCAGGGTGAGGAGATCCGTCGCATCGTGGCGGCGATGGCGCTCACCGGCATCGGGCTCGTCACCGTGGGCTGGATCCTGGCGATCGAGATCGAGCGGTGCTGGCTGGTCTCCGGACTCGTGGCCGCCGCGCTGGCCGTGACCGCCGAGCGCCAGCTGCTGCGGGCCGCGTTCCAGTCCGCCCGCCACCGCGGCCTCCTGCTGCGGGAGGTGGCCATCATCGGTCGCAACGGCGAGGCCAGAGCCCTGCGCCGCGTCATCGACGACGACCCCGGCACGGGCTACCAGGTCGTGACCGTCATCGACCCGGGCCCCGGCGGCGACCCCGTCGTCGTGGCCGAGGACCTGGTGGCCGAGACGGTCGCCTCGGGCGCGACCACCGCGCTGGTGGCGGCATCGGCCATGGACACCGAGCTGTCGACCCGCCTGCTGCGCCGCCTCGCCGAGGCGGGCATCCACGTGGAGATGACCTCCACCCTGCGCGACGTCGATCATCGGCGCCTGCGGGTGCGTCCCATCGGGCCGTTCCCGGTCATGTACGTCGAGCCGGTCATCCGCAACGGGTGGCGGGCGACGGCCAAGCGGACCTTCGACGTCGTCGGCGCCGGCCTCGGGCTCCTGGTCCTGAGCCCGGTGCTGGCCGTGGCCGTCCTGGCGGTGAAGCTCGACTCGAAGGGCCCGGTCTTCTACGGCCAGACCCGGGTGGGTCGCGGCAACCGCCCCTTCCGCATCTGGAAGTTCCGGACGATGGTGCCGAACGCCGACCAGATGCTCGCCGAGCTGGCCGAGCTCAACGAGGCCGACGGTCCCCTGTTCAAGATCGCCGACGACCCCCGCATCACCCGGGTGGGTCGGATCCTGCGCAAGACCTCGATCGACGAGCTGCCGCAGCTCTGGAACGTCCTCCGCAACGAGATGAGCCTGGTCGGGCCCCGCCCGGGCCTGCCCCTCGAGGCCGTCCAGTGGGACGCCGAGGTGCGGGAGCGCCTGCGGGTCAAGCCGGGCATCAGCGGCATGTGGCAGGTCTCCGGACGCAGCGACTCGTCCTTCGACGAGTACGCCCGCCTGGACCTCTACTACGTCCACAACTGGTCGCTCCTGGTGGACCTCGGGATCCTGGCCCGCACCGTGCCGACGGTGCTGTGGTCCAAGGGGGCGTACTGATGATCGACCCGCTCACCGGCGCTCCCGCCCGGCCGAAAGGACCACACATGAGCCAGGAGAACCTGGTCGAGTTCGAGGACTACGTGGCGGCGATCGGTCGGCGGAAGAAGCTGATCATGATCGTGGTGGGCGCCTTCGTGGTGCTCGGCGCGGCCTTCAGCCTGCTGTCGACGAAGGAGTACACCTCCGAGTCGCGCGTCTCGGTCACGGCCATCTTCGACCCGGGCGACGGCGCCACCGACCACGTGAACATCGACACCGAGGTCGGCATCGCCAAGTCGTCGGCCGTGGCCACCCTGGCCCAGGACACCCTGAACACGCAGACCAGCCCGACGGACCTGCTCGACCGCGTCAGCGTCAGCAACATCGGCGACTCGACGATCCTGGCCATCCGCTACACGCACCCGGACCCGGAGACGGCCCACCGCGGTGCCGCGGCCTTCGCCCAGGCCTACCTGGACTTCCGAGCCCAGCAGGCCGATGAGGCCACTCGCCAGCAGCGCCAGCAGCTGGAGGCGCGAGCGCCGGGAGATCCAGCAGCAGCAGGCCCAGCTCGAGTCGAGCCTCGACGACCTGACCCGGGGCGCCCCCGACTACTCCGACACCAGCGCCCGCATCCAGGCGCTGGACGGGGACATCGTCCGCCTCGACAGCCAGCTCGAGGAGCTGCGCAGCAGCGACCTCGACCCCGGCACGATCATCGACGAGGCCGAGGTGCCCACGAGCCCCTCGAGCCCCGGGCTGCTGCTCAACGTCGCCGGCGCCGCCCTGATCGGGCTGGTGCTCGCCCTGACCGCCACCTTCGTCCTGGAGCGCAAGAACCTCGGTACCCGCCGCGAGCCCGTCCCCGTCGACGAGGCCGTGGAGCCCGTGGTCCAGTCGCCAGCGGTCGCCACGGCCCCGAGCCCGCGCCCGAGCCCCCGGCGCCCGCTCCGCTCCGACCCGAGCCCGCTCCGCGCCCGGCCGCGCTCGGGTCGGCCACTCCCGCCCGCTCGTTGCCCACGGTCGTCCCCGCCCCGACGGCCTCAGCCGAGCCGGAGATCCCCGACCTCCTGCCCCCTCCGCCCGTGCGCAACCGCACGTTCGGCGCCCTGCCGGCTGCCGCCCCCACGGCCCCGGCCGAGCCGGAGATCCCCGGCATCCTGCCCCCTCCGCCCGTGCGCAACCGCACGTTCGGCGCCCTGCCGGCTGCCGCCCCGGCCCGCCCCGCCGACCGGCGGCGGCGCCGTGACCCGTCGCAGGCCCTGGCCGGCCTCGAGGTCGAGCTCCTCGGCAACGTGCCTCGGCTGTCGAACGACGCCGGCGAGCCCGCCTTCGACGCCGTCGCCCTCGGCGGCCCGTCGGGCGAGGCCCTCCGCCGCCTGCACGCCACCCTGCGCCCGCGGCTCGAGCAGACCGGCTCCCGGGTCGTCTTCGTCACCTCCGCCATCGAGCGGGGCGTCACCGTCGGTCTCGCCGGAGGGCTGGCCGCCACGGCGGCGCTCGCGGGCCAGGACGCCCTCCTGATCGCCGGCGACCTGCACCACCCCCGGCTGCACGACCGGCTGGAGCTCGGCAACGACCAAGGCCTCGCCGAGGTGCTCAGCGGCAAGCGGCCGATGAACCAGGTCCTCCAGGGCTGGAGCGGCATCGAGACCCTGTGTGTGGTCACGGCCGGTCGGCCCGGTCCCGATCCCTCCTCGCTGATCTCGGCCGAGCGGCTCGCCGCCCAGCTGGCGACCGTCCGCAACGAGTTCCAGCTCATCGTCATCGAGGGCCCGCCCGTGGGCGAGACCCCGGACGCCACCGTGATGGCCTCCGTCAGCGACGCCGTCGTCCTGGCCGTCGACCCCCGCCACAGCGCCGAGAACGAGCTCGGCGGTGCGGTCAGCCGTCTGCGTCTCGCCAAGGCCCCGCTCCTGGGTGCCGTGGTCGTCGAGGCCCGAGCCCGCCGCACCGGCATCCCCGCCGCCGCAACGCCCGTCCCGTCCCGGGGCTGACCCGTGGCCGTGGCCACGGCGCCGGTCGCGCCGCCCGACCTGGCGACCCCCGAGCCGAGCGCCCGCCGTCGCTTCCTGCCGGCCGGCTGGGCCGTCGGGGCGATGATCGCGGGGTACCCGGTGTGGTGGGCGCTCGGCCTCGGCGGTTTCGTCTGGCTGGTCCTGGCCGCCCCGATGGCGGCGTGGCTGGTCGCCCAGCGCCGCCTGCAGCTCCCCCGTGGCTTCCCGCTCTACGCCGTCTTCCTGTGCTTCGTCGCCGCCTCGGTGGTCCAGATCGACAGCGCCGACCGCTTGGCCGGCTACCTGCTGCGGGGCTCGTGGTACCTCGCGGCCGGGATCCTGTGGCTCTACCTGGCCAACACCGAGGCGAAGATCAACACCCGACGGCTGATGGGCATGATCGTCATCCTGTGGCTCTCCACGGTCATCGGCGGTTGGCTGGGCATCCTCCTGCCCCACACCGAGTTCGCCTCACCGCTGACCCAGGTGCTGCCCGAGAACGTGGCCGGCAACGAGCTGGTCAGCTCGATGATCACGCCGGGCTTCGCCGAGGTGCAGGTCTCGTACACGGGCACGCTGACCCGGCCGAAGGCGCCGTACTTCTACACGAACGGGTGGGGCTCGGCGATGGCCCTCCTCACCCCCTTCGCCATCGGCGCCCTGTCGGTCCCCGGCATCCGCCCGTCCAAGCGGATCATCAAGCTCGGACTGGCGGCGTCGGCGATCCCCATCCTGCTGTCGCTGAACCGCGGTCTGTGGGTGCTGCTCGCCGTCGGCGTGCTGTACACCGTGCTGCGCCGCAGCCGACAGGGCCGGACCCGGGGCGTGCTCGACATCCTCCTCGGTCTGCTCGTCGTGGGCACGTTGGTCATCGCCACCCCGCTGGGTGACCCGGTGCGGGACGCCCTGGGCAGCCGGACGGCGGACAGCAACGAGCGACGCACGATCCTCTACGAGGAGACCATCTCCCGGACCGCCGAGTCCCCGTTCCTCGGCCACGGGGCGCCCCGTCCCTCCGAGGAGACGGCGCAGTCGGTCGGGACCCACGGCCAGATCTGGATGGTGATGTTCTCCCACGGGTTCATCGCCGCCGGACTGTGGATGACGATGTTCGTCGTCCTGGTGTGGCGCACCCGCAACCCGTCGACGACGCTCGGCATGGCCCTCCACGTCGTCCTGCTGCTCGGGATGCTGGAGATGCTCTTCTACGGCCAGGTCCCCCACCAGCTCTTCATCGTCGTGATGGCCGCGTCCATCGCCTACCGGGAGGCCCGGAACGAGGCCGCCCCCACCCCTGCTCTCGCCACCCCCGAGGAGACGTCGTGGACCTGAGAGCCGTCCTCAAGCGCCGACCCCGGGTCGAGGCCGCGTCGCTCGCGGCCTGGACGGCGGTCTGCAAGGCTCGGCGGCCGGCGCAGGTGCGCCGCTACCTCGGGGAGCCCGGCCCCCACCGGGTGATCCTCGGCGCCTCCCGCCACCGCCTCGACGGCTGGCTGGCCACCGACCTCGTCCCCAAGAGCCGGCACCACCTCTACCTGGACGCCACCGAACCGTTCCCGTTCCCGGACACCTCGGTCGACCGGATCCTGTGCGAGCACATGATCGAGCACATCCCCGCCGAAGCGGGCGCCGGGCTGCTCGCCGAGTGCCGCCGAGTGCTGACCCCCGGCGGTCGCCTGCGCCTGGCCACCCCCGACCTGGACAACGTCATCGGCCTCGGCGCCCCCGAGCTGGACGAGCGCCAGCAGCGTTATGTGGCCTGGTCCAACCAGATGTTCGGGGCCGACGACGCCGGGGCGGTCACCGTCATCAACCGCCTCTTCCACGAGTGGGGCCACCAGTTCCTCTACGACGAGGACACGCTCCGCGGCGCCCTCGAGGCCGCCGGGTTCAGCGACGTGCGGCGCATGTCCGTGGGCCACAGCGACGATCCCGACTTCGACGGCATCGACTTCCACGGCGAGTCCATCCCCGCCGAGTGGAACGACTTCGAGACGATGGTCCTGGAGGCCACCTACACGACGTAGGGCGTCGCCGCCGCGCCCCCTGCCCAGGCGGACGGCTTGGCCGCCAGTCGGTACAGGGCCATGACGAACTCGGCCCGCGTGATCGGCTGCCCTGGCCGGAACTCACCGTCGCGATACGGGGGCATGACCCCCGTCCGCCTCGCCCACGACACCGCGCCGTCGTAGCCGGCTGGAGCGCCGGCGGCGGTGAAGAGGCGGCCTGCCGCCCCCGCACGGGTCACGACGGTGCCGCCGCCCGCGGGAGGCTCCGGATCGGGACGGCCACGGAACCGGGCGACCGCTCGGCCCGCCGGCCCCGTCCGTAGCGACTCGTCCGGCCGGAACTCGTGGGCGGCGGAGGCGTACAGGAGATCCGCATCGGCCTGCCAGTCCAGCGCGTACGAGTAGGCCGCGTTCGCGGGGACGTCCACGTAGCCGTGCGGGGTGAAGCCGGCCAGGAGCCGATGACCGCCGAAGAAGTCCAGCATCGTGTCGGTGGCGGCGATCGGGTCGTTCGGGTGCAACCAGTCGCCCGGCCAGTCATGGCCGGCACCGGACACGGCGATGAGCCGCACCTCGCCCTCCGGCGAGCACGGGGCCCAGCGGATGACCCGGACGCGTCCCTCCACCGTCTGACGACGGGGTCCGGTGCACCGGTCGATCGTCCGCCAGCGGGCCATGGCGTCGTCGACGGACGGCCAGTCGATGGGGAACACCCCCACCGGACTGACGCCGCCCTCGTACGGAACGCGTTCGTCCTCGCGGCCGTGGATGTGCAAGACGGACATGGGGTGGCCCGGGGCGCATGTCGTCGTGTCGTCGATCGCCGCCGCCACCGGTGCGATGGCGGCGATGCGGTTGGGCAACTCGCACGCGAGCCGGTAGGCGAGGATGCCGCCATTGGAGTGGCCGGTGACGTAGATGCGTCGCTCGTCGATCTGCAGCGTCGAGGTGAGCTGGTCGATCAGGGTCGTCACGAAGCCCACGTCGTCCACGCCGAGGTCGGTCGCCGGTGAGCAACAGATCCCGGCGTTCCAGCTACGAGCACCGGCCTGGCTGAGCACGCCGTCCGGGAACACGGCCAGCCATCCCCGCTCGTCCACCCCCTTGTCCAACTCCGTGCCCGCGCCGAACTGCACGCCGCTGCTCCCGGCGCCGTGCAGCCCGACCACCAGCGGTACCGGTTCGGTGGGGTCGTAGCCCGGAGGGACGTGGAGCAGGTACGACCGGACGATGCCGTCCACGACCACGACGCCCGGCATGTTCTGGCCGGCGGCCGCGGCCGGCTCGTCGACGGAGAGCGGCCAGGGCAGCAGGAGGGCCAGCAGGAGCCCGACCGCAACCCTCGCCTTCCCGGCTCGACCCATCCTCCAACCGCCCCGCGTCCGACCGCCGCTCAGTTTCGCATGGCGACTCGGGCGCGAGGGAGGTCAGGGCGTCAGCGCCTCCGCGGGCCAGGGGTCGGCGGGCCAGCCGAGCAGGGCCGTGAGCTCGGCGACACTGGACGCCAGGCGGTCCGACAGCTCCCGGGCGAGGCCCGGGTCGAGGTCCGACGAGCCCGTGCGGTTCCACTGCTTCGTCTCGGCCGGGCGCTCGGCCTCCAGGCCCAGGAAGCTCCGGACCTGAGCCAGCACCCCGGCGTCGTCGGCGTAGAGGTCCTCGGAGCGCAGCACCAGCACCCGCTCGGCCGGGTACCGGTCCAGCCAGCGGCCGAGGCCGGCGGCGTAGTCGCTCTGGGCGACGTAACCGAAGTTCAGGTGGTTCCAGCTCACGTAGGTCGGGTCCTCGAGCATGCGCTCGACCTCGCCGGCCAGACGGGTGTCCTCGGCCTCCAAGGCGGCGGCGAAGGTGGGCAGGTCCTCGATCCCCTGGCGCACCCGCTCCTGGTAGTGCGAGTGGGCCCGGGCCACCGGGTCCCGCAGGACGGCCACGATCCGGGCCTCGGGCACGAGGTCGGCCGCCCGCCGGGCCGCGTGGGGGTGGGAGAGGTAGTACGGCGACGCCTCGCCGACCCGGTCCCCCGGCCGCCGACCGGCCGGGAAGTGCGACCGGTACCAGCGCTCGCCGCGAGCGTGCTCGACGTCGAAGAAGTACGTCCCCTTGAGGTCGGCGGCTCGGGGGAACAGCGGCAGCACCCCCGGCGTCCGGACCAGGTTGCGGTAGAGCGAGGTGGAGCCGCCGCGCTTGGCCCCGATGATCAGGAAGTCGGGTAGCGCCCGCCTGCCGGCCGTGGCGATGCCATAGGTGTGCAGCCCGGCCTTCACGGCAGGGACGACGGGCTGGCGCAGGCGCCAGCCCAGGCCCTTCCCGGTGCGGAGCTCGGGGTCGATGCCCCGGTGGTCCATCAGATGCCTCGGCCGAACCAGTTGGCCGCCTTCATGGCCTGCTCCCCGCTGACCAGGCCGGTGCTGATGAGCAGGGCGAGGTAGGCGCGCTTCTCGGTCGGCCGCAGGCCGAGGACCTCACGGGCCAGGCGCCGGGCGCCGGTGCGGTCGCCGAGGGCGGCCAGCGCGAACGCCTGCTGGCCCCGGATGCGGGCCAGGGCGTGCGGATGGTCGGCGAACTCGGGGTACTTGACGAGCAGGTGGTCCAGCGCGTCGTAGGTCATCTGCCAGCGGCGCGAGAAGAACGACGCCTCGCCCCAGTGGATCGTGGCGAACGGGGCCGGCGCCACGGCGATGGGACCGAGCCGGGCCACCCGCAGGAGCAGGTCGTAGTCCTCCGCCAGGCTGCCGGGCAGCTCCTCGTCGACGAAGCCGACCTCGTCGAGCAGGAACCGGCGGTCGAACAGGAACGTGCTGGGGTGGGCCTCCGCCTGCCGGTCGAACAGGAAGCCTTGGAAGGTCATCCGTTCGGTCTCGGGGATCCGCACCTTGCGGCGGTCCTTGTAGTGGATCTCGATGCCCGCGGTCGCCGCCTTGGCCCCGGGCAGGCCCTCGAGGGCGATCACCTGGGCCCGCAGCTTGCCGGGGCGCCATTCGTCGTCGTCGTCGCAGAACGCCACCAGGTCCCCGGTGGCGGCCAGCAGGCCGGTGTTGCGGCCGCCGGCCAGGCCGGGGGTGCGCTCGTTGACCATCACCTGCACCCGACGGCCGTCGCGCCCGTCCCGGACCAGGCCGAGGTCGGGCTTGCCGTCGTCGAACACCACGATGACGTCCAGCGGGCCCTCGTAGTCGTGATCGACGATGGCGTCGATGGCACGGGCCAGCTCGCGTCGGCCGAGCGTGGCGACGATGGCCGTGACCGAGGGCGCCTGCCGGGCCACGTCCGTGTCGGGCTCGGCCAGCAGCTCCGCGTTGCTCACGCAGGCGCCTTTCGGCGGTGGCGGGCGGGACGGCCGGCGAGCAGGTCGTCGATGAGAGCACCGACCTCCTCGACGGCGGCGGACACGTCGGCCACGGCCACGTCCGCCTCGAGGCGGACGGTCCAGGGATGGGCCAGCGCCTCGTCGAGAGCGGCGTGCAGCTCGGTCTCGGCGTCGAGCAGCCGAATGCGCCCCAGACGGGCCTGGTCGGCGGTGAACCGCTGCTGGTGGCCGTCGACGTGCTCGCCCCGCTCGGGATCCCGGGCGACGACCAGCGGCAGGAAGCCGGCAGCCCTGCTCTCCATGATCGACGACAGGCCGCCGTGCGTGACGACAGCGGTGGCCGCCTCGACCCTCGCCGCCAGCACCGTGGGGTCGACCAGGGCCGTGCCGGGGGCGACCTGTGGCGGGGCCGCGGCGCCGTGCTGGACGAAGACCTCGACCTCCGGATGCGCCACGGCCCAGGCGTCGGCCCAGGCCACGAGGCGGTCGAACGGGTGGTGATCGGTGCCGACCATGACGACGACCGAGCTCACGGGTACAGCCCTCCGATCACCGTGCCGCTGCCGTAGAGCTCACGCTGGCGCTCCCACTGGAGGAGGAACAGGTCCGAGAGCGGTCGGCACAGGCGTCCGGTCAAGCTGCGGCTGTCGATGCGGTCGTAGACCTCGATGAACACGGTGCGGATGCCGAGCACCTTCGCCATCAGGAAGAAGGGCAGGGCGACGCCGGCGCCGGTGCTGACCACCGCGTCGGGCCGCTCGCGGCGCAGGACGGTCCACGCCAGCAGGACGTTCTTGACGAGGTTGCGCAGGCTGCGGGTCGTCGGGTGGTGGGCGAAGACGACCGGGGCGTCACCCACGGCGCCGGCGCTGGCGGTGTCGAAGGTGACCCAGGTCCGCTCGTGGCGCTGCAGCCAGGGCTGCATGGTGAGCAACTGACCCAGGTGGCCGCCGCCGGAGGCGACCAGCAGGAGGCGGTGGCGGGTGGGCCGCGTCGCGGGCGCATCGACGGGGAAGGTCGTGGGCGTGGTCGCGGTCGTGGTCGTGGTCGTGGTCGTCGCCGTCATCCGCCCTCCTCCGCCGGCTCCAGTACGTCACCTCCAGTGGTACCAGTGTCACTGTCCGTGTTCAAGGCGCGCGCGGTGGGTCGCAGGAAACCGGCCAGCTCGGCCAGGTGGAGGGGCCCGGCGTACTGGCGGACGGCGATCAGCCCGACCACCCCGGCGACGACGAAGGTGAGCAGGGTGGCCGGCCAGTCGGCCCCCAGGACCACCCTCCCCAGCGACGCCGAGACCAGCACGCCGGCGGCGGCGGGGATGACGAAGAAGGCGTCGGGGCCGAGGCCCCGGATCCCCAGCGAGCGCCGGACGTAGGGCCAGGGGCCGAGGTTGTAGGCCAGGAGGCCGAGGGCCCACGCCCAGGCCGCTCCCATGAGCTCCCAGCGCGGGGAGAGGACCGCGTACAGCACCACCATCAGGCCGAGCGACGCGGCCACGTTGTAGAGCGACAGGCGGGCGCGGCCCCCCATGAGCAAAACGTTGTCCAGGTGGCAGAAGGCCGCACAGACGATCATCGCCAGGGCCAGGAGCTCGAGGGCCGACGAACCGGCGACGAACTCGGGGCCGAAGAGCGACAGGACCACGTCGCCGTGGGTGATGAGGAGGATGGCGACGGGCCAGACCAACAACATCGTCCACGCCGTCATGCGCTGAACCAGGCGCTCGGCGCCCGGCGTGTCGCCCTTGGCCAACAGCGAGGAGATCTCCGGGTTCATCGCCTGACCGATCGAGTAGATGATCAGGTTGAGGGATCCGATCAGGCGGGCCACGACCACGAACACCCCGGCGACGGCGGGTCCGGCGACGGCCCCGACGACGACCACGCCGATGCGGTCCTGCGTGGTCTGCAGGGTCTGGGCGAAGCCCCGCACCGACGAGTAGGCCCAGAACTCGCGGCGGAGGCCGGGGGACGGGTCGCCGCCCTTCGGGTCGCGGCGCACCAGGCGGACCAGGCTCACCGCCGCGGTCAGGCTGGTGATCGCCAAGGGCAGGCCCCAGGCCACCGCCAGCACGACCATGCCTTCGTCCTTGGCCACGACCACCGCCATGAGCACGGTCTGCAGCAGCGGGCGCAGCACGCTGACGTCGCGGACCGTCGGCAGCATCGTCCCGTAGCCCCGGGTCGCCCCGGTCAGGACCTGTACGGCGACGAACGCGGGCAGGAACGGCAGGAGGCCGCGGAAGACCTCGGCGAAGTCCCCGTCGGGCGTGTGGTGGTCGGCACCGGGGACCAGGTGGGCGCCTGCCATCAGGGCCAGCGCGACCAGCGCCGACAGCGCCAGCACCGGCCACAGGGCGAGGTGGATGGTCGGCACGATGTCGGCCCACCGCTCCTTGGCCCGGAAGCGGGAGATGGAGAAGACCAGGCCGGTCTCCGAGCCGAGCTTCACCGTCGTGGCCACGATCGTGAAGAGGGCGACGGCGCCGAAGAACACCCCCGAGCCCGCCGCGCCGTACTCGCGGGCGACCAGCACCACGAGGGCCAGGTTGAGCACCATGCTCACCAGCGACCCGGCGAGGTTCAGGGCGCCGCCCCGCACCGCGGCCGCGGTGCCGTCCGAGGCCACGTCGCTCATCGCAGGCCCCGGACGAGCCGGTCGGCGGCGGCGTCGCCCAGCCCGTGGTGCCCGTCGAAGCGGCCCGACCAGCGGGCCCGGTGGTCGCGGCGGACCAGTTCCAGGAGGTAGAGGGCGGTGGCCGGGTCCCGTGGGTCCAGCGGCGCCAGCGCCACCCGAGCACTGTGACCGAGCAGGTGGGTGGCGACCATGACGGTCTCGTGGCGCAGGTCGCTGCCCAGCGGCATGTCCTCACCGGCCAGCTCCCAGTCCCACACCAACACCTGGCGGCGGAGGCTGGCCGTGTTCCACGGGCTCAGGTCGCCGTGCCACACGCCGAGGCGGATGGCGGCGTCGCCGTGGCGGTCGAGCACGAGATCGGCGAGCTCGACCAGCTGATCGTCGCCGTGGGCGGTCCCCTCCTCGCGGGAGCGGACGCCCGGCCCCCGCAGGCCGGCTCGGGTCCGCTCCACGGGACCCAGGTCGACAACGGAGGCGGCGACGGCGTCCCGGGCCCAACCCGCCCGGCGCCGGGGTAGGCGCGGGAGGGCCAGTGGCTCGAGGACGGCGACCGTACGTCCCTGCCAGTCGAGTGTGGTCAGCAGCCGGGGCGCCCGCAGCGGGGGCGGTGCCGAGGCGGCCCGCGCCAGCCAGTCCACCTCGGTGCGGACGTATCCCTCGCTGACGTCGTCGACGGCCACCTTGGCGAAGGCCAGCGCCCGGCCGTCGGCGGCGAACAGCTGGAGGACGGGCTTGGCGTTGTAGTGGGTCGGCCGGGCGGTGACGGCGGCCAGCACGTCGCGCTCCCCCAGCACCGCGCCGAGACGGGCCAGCAGCGAGCGGTCGGGGTCGGCGAGGTCGGTCGACGAGCCCTCCAGGGCCACCCGACCGGGCCACAGGCGCTGGGCGCCGCCGGTACGCAGGCTGGCCTCCCCCACCCATTGGCGGAGGCGGCGGTCGGCGGGCATGCCGTCCCAGAAGCGGCGGCTCACGCCGGCAGCGGCCCGAGCGGATCCCAGCGGCACCAGGAGCTCGGGGTCGGCGGCGACCGGACGGGCCAACCAGGTGGCCCGGGCGTCACCGGCGTCGACGGGGAGGAGGCGGACGTCGGCGTCGGGGCTCCACAGGGCGGCCCGGAGCCAGCTGAGGGCGTCGACGGGGTCGTCGTGGCGCTGCGTGGGCACCTCGGCCGTCGTCACCACTCCTCCAGTCGGCCCGCGGCCGGCCGGAGCCGTTCCGGCTCGGGACGCGAGTTCTCCCCACAGCCGTCGGCAACAACCGCCGAACCACAAGGGGTATGGCGGTGCGTCTCCACCGGTAGCGCACACGTAGCCTCGGCCGCGATGGCCGAACCCCGCCTCGGCGCCGCCGACGCCGAGGACGCGCTGGTCGACGCCGACCGGACGATCACCCCGGGCACCGCTCGGGCGGCCCTGTCCTACCCCACGTTCCGACGCCTCTACTGGGGCGCCTTCGGCTCCAACATCGGCTCGTGGATGCAGAACGCCGTGCTCGGCGCCTACGCCCTCCAGCTCACCGACTCGGCCAGCTTCGTCGGGCTGATCGTGTTCGCCCAGCTCGGGCCGTTGCTCCTCTTCTCCCCGATCGGCGGAGCCCTGGCCGACGTGTTCGACCGCCGGCGCATCCTGATCACCGTCGCCGTCGAGCAGCTGGTCCTCTCCGCCGTCCTGACGTGGATGACGATGGGCGACGCACCCAGCCAGACCGCTCTGGTCCTCGTCGTGTTCGGCATCGGGGTCGGCCAGGCCATCCACGCCCCGACCTACTCGGCCGCCCTCCCCGCCCTGGTCGACCGCAAGGATCTGCCGGGCGCCATCTCCCTGAACTCGGCGCAGATGAACGCCTCCCGGGTCATCGGCCCGGCGATCGGCGGCGTCCTCTACGCAGCGACGGGCGTGGCCTGGGTCTTCGCCGTCAACACCGCGACCTATCTCATCGTGATCGGCGTCCTCTACGTCATCCGCCTCCCGCGGGTCGTGCAGGATCCGGACGAGCCCAAGGGCCTGCGCCGGCTCCTCGGCGGGGTCACCGTCGCCCGCCGGAACCGGACCATCCGCCGGACCCTGCTGACGATGGCCTGCTTCTCGCTGTTCTGCCTGCCCTTCGTCACCCAGATGCCGACGATCGCCGAGCGGAACCTGGGCATCGAGGCCGACAGCGCCGCCTTCGGGCTCTTCTACGCCTGCCTCGGCCTGGGGGCCGTCATCGGGTCGCTGTCGATCGGGACCGTGTTCGCCGGTCACTCGAAGCGCCGGTTGGTGCGCCAGGGCCTCGGCCTGTTCTCGGTCTCCCTCGCCGCACTGGCCCTGGTGCGGGACCCGCTGCCCGCCTATCCGATCACCGTCATCGTGGGCAGCGCCTACTTCGGGACCGTCACCTCGCTGTCGACCGTCCTCCAGGAGCAGCTGGACGACCGCGTCCGGGGCCGGGTGCTGGCCCTGTGGGTGATGTGCTTCGGCGGCACCGTGCCCATCGGCGGCCTCGTCGCGGGGCCGGTCATCGAAGCGACCTCGGTCACGGCCGTCATGTTGTTCGGGGCTGTCATGGCCGCCGTGCTCGGGCTCTACGCCTACCTGTTCACCAGCGAGCCGACCGGGCGCCGGGCCCGACGACCGGCGGCCTCACCTGTCGACGAGGCGTTGGGCTAGACGCTCGAGGCCGGCCACGCGGCTGGCCTTCACCAGCACGGCATCGCCCGCGTCCAGCCGCCCCGAGCGCGACCAGCGCACCGTCGATCCCCTTCACCCGCTCGCCGCCGTAGGCGTCGGTGTCGACGGCCACGAGGCGGATGCCCAGCTCGTCGGCCCGCTCGGCGACCCGACGGTGCTCGGCGTCGGCCGCCGCGCCCAGCTCGGCCATGGGCCCCAGCACGGCGGTGCGGCGCTCGGCGGTCAGGTCGTCGAGCGCGTCCAGCGCCGCCAGCATCGAGGTGGGGTTGGCGTTGTAGGCGTCGTTGAGCACGCGTGCCCCGGCGGCGGTGACCGAGAGCTCCATGCGCCACGGCGACAGCTCGGCCGCGGCCAGGCCGTCGACCACCTTGGGCAACTCGGCACCGGCGGCGAGGGCGGCGGCGGCCGCGGCCGCGGCGTTCTCCGCCATGTGGCGACCCCGCACCACGAGCACCACCTCCTCGGCACCCCAGGGCGTGGCGAGGCGGAACTGCGGCCGCAGGTCGTCGTCGAGGACCACGCCCTCGGCCCGGACGTCGCCTTGGTCCACCCCGTAGGTGAGGACGGCGGCGGTGGTGCGTCCGGCCATCGCCGCCACCCGCTCGTCGCCGGAGGTTGAGCACGGCGGTGCCCTCGGCGGGCAGGGCCTCGACCAGCTCGCCCTTGGCCAGGGCCACGTCCTCGATGGTGCCGAACGCCTCCGTGTGGGCGAGGGCGACGGCGGTGACCACACCGATGGTGGGCCGCGCGATCGCGCACAGGTCCCGCGATGTGGCCGATGCCGCGGGCGCCCATCTCGACGATGGCCACCTCGGTCTCGTCGTGCGCCTCGAGCAGGGTCAGCGGCACCCCGAGCTCGTTGTTGAACGAGCGCAGGCTGGCTGCCGTGCGCCGGGAACGGGACGTGGCCGCCGCCATCAGGTCCTTCACCGACGTCTTGCCCACCGACCCGGTCACGCCGACCACGGCGACGTGGCGTCCGTCGACCACCACCTCGTCCAGGCGGTGACGGGCGTGACGGCCCAGCGCGGTCAGGGCCCGGCTGGTGTCGTCGACCACGATGGCGGGGTCGTCGTCGACCTGACGCTCGACCAGGACCGCACCGGCCCCGGCGTTGCGGGCGTCGGGCACGAAGTCATGGCCGTCCCGCTCGCCGCGGAGGGCCACGAACAGCTGCCCGGGACGCAGGCCCCGGCTGTCCATCGTGGCCCCGTCCACCCGCCGGTCGCCCGGGCCCACGACGCGACCACCCGTGGCGCGGGCGATCTCCTCCAGGGCCAGGTGCACCCACCAGTTGTACCGTGGACAGCGTGAGCGAGGAGCGACCGGACCGTGGGCGCATCCGCCTCGTCGTCCTCTTCGGCGGCCAGTCGGCCGAGCACGACGTGTCCTGTGTGACCGCCAAGCACGTGGTCGACGCCGCCGACAGCACCCGCTACCGGCTGGAGCCGGTGGGCATCACCCGCGACGGCGACTGGGTCCAGGCCGAGGACGCCGCGGGCCGCCATCGAGCGGGGCGCCGCCGCCCTCCCCGAGGCCCTGTCGGCGGTGGGCCCCGCGATCGAGCCACGAGACGGCCGTCGTCCCCGCCACGGCGGACGAGACCGTCGTCGTCTTCCCCCTCCTGCACGGGCCGATGGGCGAGGACGGCACCGTCCAGGGCCTGCTGGAGCAGGCCGGCGTCCCCTACATCGGCGCCGGGCGTGCTGGGCTCGGCGGTCGCCATGGACAAGGCACATGGCCAAGAAGGTCCTGGCCTTCGAGGGCATCCCCCAGGCCCGGTGGCTGGCGTACCGGTCCACCGACCTGGACGAGCTGCCCCTCGACGAGATCGAGGCCGAGTTGGGCCTGCCCTGCTTCGTGAAGCCGGCCAACCTCGGGTCGTCGGTCGGCGTGTCGAAGGCCCACGACCGCGACGAGCTGGTCGCCGCCCTCGAGCTGGCCTTCAGCTACGACGAGTGGGTCGTGGTCGAGGAGGCGGTCATCGGGCGGGAGATCGAGCTCGCCGTCCTCGGCAACACCGACCTGCGGGTGTCCGTCCCCGGCGAGGTCGCGCCGGCGGCCGAGTTCTACGACTACGAGGACAAGTACCTCGACGGGAGGGCCGAACTGATCATCCCCGCCGACCTGCCGCCCGAGGTCGTCGACCAGTTCCAGGACCTTGCCCGCCGCGCCTACCGGGCCCTCGACGCCGAGGGCATGGCCCGCGTCGACTTCTTCTACGAGGAGGACGGACGGGGCCCGCTGCTGAACGAGATCAACACGATCCCCGGCTTCACGCCGATCTCGATGTACCCGAAGCTGTGGGCGGAATCCGGCCTGCCCTACGACGCGCTCATCGACGAGCTGGTGGAGCTCGCCATCGAGCGCCACGAGCGCCGGACCAAGACCCGCCGCACGACGCGGACCTCCCGCGATGGGTGACCGGTTCGTCGACACCGGGCCGTACCGGCTGGCACCGGGGGCGACGGTCGACCTCCCGGCCCGCGACCCGAGGGACACCGGTGACTTCGACGGGGGCAAGGGCCAGGGCAAGGAGGCCCACGACGCCCTCTGCAACGAACTGGAGGAGCTGCAGAACCTGCTCTACGCCGACGGGCGTCACAAGCTGCTGGTGGTCCTCCAGGCCATGGACACCGGTGGGAAGGACGGGACGATCCGCCACGTCTTCCGCCACACCAACCCGCAAGGCGTCAAGGTGGCCAGCTTCAAGCGACCCAACGACGTCGAGGTGGCCCACGACTTCCTGTGGAGGATCCACCGCAACGCCCCGGCCAACGGCGACATCGCCATCTTCAACCGCAGTCACTACGAGGACGTGCTGGTGGTCCGCGTCCACGACCTCGTCCCCGAGGAGCGCTGGCGTCGCCGCTACGACCACATCGTCGCGTGGGAGCGGATGCTGGCCGACGAGGGTGTCACGATTCTGAAGTTCTTCCTCCACATCTCCAAGGAGGAACAGGCCGCCCGCCTGCAGGCCCGCATCGACCGACACGACAAGCGGTGGAAGTTCGAGCACAACGACCTGAGCGAGCGCGAGCACTGGGACGACTACATCGAGGCCTACGAGGAGGCCCTGTCCTTGACGACCACCGAGGTGGCGCCCTGGTACGTGGTTCCCGCCGATCGGAAGTGGTTCCGCAACGTGGTCGTGTCCCAGGTCCTGGTCGAGACCCTGAAGGGCCTCGACTTGAGCTACCCGGATCCCGTGGAGGGGATCACCGACCTGCGCGTCGTCTGATCGGACCTAGGCCACCGCTGGTTCCGGGAACCGGATGTAGGTCCGGATCAACAGAGTGGCGAACTCCCTCGGTTCCGGCCGCGCGCCCTCGAGTCGACCGGTCGTCCGGAGGTCCTCCTCGAGGCGGCCCAGGATCACGTCCAAGGTGAGATCGTCGGCGTGGTCGGCCCAGGCCCGACGCTCGTCCTCGTCGGCGAAGCAGTAGGCCTTCCACGAGACCGAGAAGCGCAGGTCGTCCCAGCCGAGCTCGATCGGCTCGGGCGCCTCGGTGCGCAGCGACCAGCGACCGTCGCCGACGAAGGTCAGCTCCGGGGCCGGTCCCAGCGCGGGGACCGGCACGCCTTCGGTCCCCACCCGGTCGACGCCGTGGAACACGGTGTCGGTGTCGAGCAGGACCGCGGTGTCGTGGTGGACGGGCAGCGCCACTGCGGGGCCGTCCACCCCGTCCGGGTAGTAGGCGAAGGCGCCCTCGACGGCGTCGCCGAACCAGGCCACGCCGGTGGCGATGGGCATGCGCCAGTCCGCGAAAAGGCCGGAGTGGTGCATGACCACCATCAGCCACTGCGGGAGGCGCAGCCGGTTGGCGCCGCGGAACTCGGGCACGTCGGTGTGGACGGCCAGCTCCTGGCCCGGCAGCAGCAGGTTGGCGTAGACGATGGCGGGCACGATCACGTCCCGGCCGTGCAGCGCGCGGGCCGCCTCGACGAAGCCCTCGTGGTGCAGGAAGGGCTCGATGCCCGGCGCCCGGACGTCCTCGCCGTAGGCGTACGTCTCCCGGAAGTAGTTCGTGCGGTCCGCCAGCGCGGCGGTCGGCTCGTCCCGCCGCCCGAACCGGCCGCCGGTGCGGACGTAGTTGGAGGCGGCGTCGATGCGCTGCGGCAGATCGCCGTAGTTCTGCTCGGTCCGCTCCTCGCTGTAGGTGCGGTAGGTGCCGTACGCCTCGGCCAGCCGCAGCATCGCGTCGGCCCCCTCGGCCCCGAGCAGCGGGTCGAAGTGCTGCACGGCCGTCATCGGCGTCACGGTAGTCAGCGGATGCTGCGGTAGGCCCGGAAGCGCACCGGTCGCCGGATGGGTCGCGGCCGGTCGCTCGGCTCGGGCTGCTCGGCGGCCCAGGCGCGAGCCGCGGCCGCCCCCGCCGCCCGTTGCTCGTCGCTGGCGGACCACGTCCACGCCATGCGTCCGCGCTCCAGTTGGTCGATCAGCTGGTCGGTGCTGACCAGGCGTTCGTCGGGGACCTCCTCGGTCCACTCGCCCTTCCAGTGGCGACTGCGCAGGTAGGCGTCGAGCCCTTCGACCTCGGCGAGGCCCACCGGCGCCCGCTCGATGCCCGCCGCCTTCGCGAACACCTCCGCGGCCTGCTCGCCGGGAACCCCGAAGCCCCCGCGGGACCAGAGGAAGACACCGTCGAGACGCACCACCCGCAGCACCTCGAGGGCGGCGTCGCGCCATTCGGGCACCAGGTGGAACACGTGGCTGGCGATGACCGAGCCGAACGAGTCGTCCGGGAACGGGAGCGCCGTGCAGTCCGCCTGGGCCACCGGGACGGCCGACGACTTGGCCGTGAGCTCGTCGAGCATCGGCCGGGAGAGGTCGATCCCGACCACCTCGATGCCGGTCTCGGCGAGGGGCACGGCGATGCGGCCGGTCCCCACCCCGATCTCCAGCACCGGCCCGTGGCCGAGGACGGACTCGGCGAGGACGGCGGTGACCTTCGCCGCCGCTTCCGGCAGGAGGGCACGGGTCTGGTCGTAGTACTCGGTCGCCTGGTCGAAGGCGATCGACGGGCGCTTCTGCCAGGCCGGCATCAGCTCGTTCTGGCGCCCGATTCGGCCGCTATGGCGACCAGATCGGGCGCCAGTACGGGATGGAGGACGGGTGGGGCCAGCGCGGAGTGGAGGAAGTCCAGGAGCTCTCGGCGCCGGCGGGCCAGCGACCGCAGCGTGGGCTCCTCGCCCAGGGCCCGCAGCACCTCGACCTCGGTGGCCATGCCGATGACCGTCGAGTAGGCGGACAGCAGCAGCAGTCGGGAGTCGGTCGCCCGCATCCGTCCCTGCGGCCATCTCCCCCTCCAGGAACTCCCGCGCCCGCTGCACCAGCGGGTCGAGGGCGGCCATCAGCCGCGGGGCGGCGGGCGGGCCCAGACGGCTGACCTCCCGCAGGAGGCCCAGCAGCTCGGGGCGCCGGAGCGCCAGCCGGAAGACCGATCGGACGACGGCCTCGACCCGGTCCCAGCCCTCGCCGGCCCGCTCCAGGGCCGCCTCGAGGGCGCCCGCCAGCTCGGCGGCGCTGCGGTCGACCACGGCGTCCAGCAGCGCCGCCTTCGACGGGAAGTAGTAGAGGACCGCCTGCTTCGACACCCCGACCTCTCGGGCGATGTCGTCGAGCGACGTGGCCTCGTAGCCCCGGGCGGCGAACGAGGCCAGCGCGGCGTCGAGCGAACGGTCGCGGGTGGAGGACGGCACTTACCAAATGGTAGAACATGTCGTCGTGGGCATCGCCGACGACCTCGACGGCAAGCGCATCGCCGTCACCGGGAGCACGGGCTTCCTGGGCACGGCGCTGGTCGAGCGGCTCCTGCGCTCCGTCCCGGGCTGCGAGCTGGTGCTCCTGATCCGGCCCGGTCGGCGCTCCGACCCGACCCGCCGGGCCAATCGCGAGATCTTCCGCAACGACGCCTTCGACCGCCTGCGGCAGGACTGGGGCGACGACTTCCAGGCGACCATCGACCGTCGGGTGGCGGCGGTCGCCGGCGACGTCGGCACCGACGGGCTGGGCCTCGACGACGAGGGCCGCGCCGCGCTGGCCACGTGCGACATCGTCATCCACTCCGCCGCCACGGTCTCCTTCGACTCCCCCCTCGACCAGGCCGTCGAGGTGAACCTCCTGGGCCCCACCCGCATCGTGGACGTCCTGAACGAGCTGGAGGTCACGCCCCACCTGGTGGCGGTGTCCACCTGCTACGTGGCCGGGCAGCCGCCGGGGCGACGCCCCCGAGGAGCTGGTCGAGGACAGCGACTTCTTCACCGACGTCTCGTGGCGCGGCGAGGTCGACGCCGCCCGTCGCATGCGCACCGACACCGAGGCCGCCAGCCGCACCCCCGAGATGCTGGCGGGGTTCCGCAAGCAGGCCCGGGCCGAGCTGGGCGCCGCCGGCGTCCCCCTGCTGGCCGAGAAGACCGAGCAGCTGCGCACCCGCTGGGTCACCGACCGCATGGCCGAGGCGGGCCGGGCCCGCGCCGCCTCGCTGGGCTGGCCCGACGCCTACGCCTACACCAAGTCCCTGGGCGAGCGGGCCCTGTGCGAGACCCGGGGCGACGTCCCGGTCAGCATCGTGCGGCCCTCGATCATCGAGTCGGCGTGGGCCGAGCCGAAGCCGGGCTGGATCCGTGGCTTCCGCATGGCCGAGCCGGTGATCATCTCCTACGCCCGCGGGCCTGCTGAAGCAGTTCCCCGGCGTGCCCGAGGGCATCGTCGACGTGATCCCGGTCGACCACGTGGCCGCCGCCATCTGCGCGGTGGCCGCCGCCGGACCGCAGCCCGACGGCTCGGTCGGACGTCACCCAGGTCGCCTCCGGCTCGGTCAACCCGCTGCGCTACGGGCAGCTGGTCGACCTCGTGTCGGCCTGGTTCAAGGAGCACCCGCTCTACGACCGCGAGGGCCAGCCGATCGTCCCCGGCGACTGGTCGTTCCCCGGCCGGGGTCAGGTGGAGTCCCAGCTCCGGCGGGCCAAGACCACCCTGGAGCGGGCCGACAAGGTCCTGTCCGCCCTCCCCCTGCGGGGCAAGCAGGCCGAGCTGTCGGCTCGACTCGAGGACCGCCGGGAGCAGGCCGAGAGCGCCATCGGCTACGTCGAGCTGTACGGCGCGTACGCCGAGTGCGAGGCCGTCTACGGCGTCGACCGCCTGCTGGCCCGCTGGGACGCTCTCGACGACGACGACCGGGAGGCCTTCGTCTTCGACCCCCGGGTCATCGACTGGCCGACCTACGTCCAGGACATCCACCTGCCGTCGATCGTGGCCCAGGCCCGGGTGCGGACCGAGGGCGGAGGGCGCACGACCGTCGACCGCCAGGAGCGCCTGCGCAAGCAGGTCCTGTCCCCCGACCGCCACCTGGCCGCCTTCGACCTGGAGAACACGCTCATCGCCTCCAACGTGGTGGCGTCGTACTCGTGGCTGGCCACCCGACGCCTGCCCGCCGACCGACCGGGCCCGCTTCGTGGCCCAGATGCTGCGCGAGGCGCCCCGGCCTGCTGCGCGCTCGACCGGCGTGACCGCAGCGACTTCCTCCGCCACTTCTACCGGCGCTACGAGAACGCCCCGGTCGACCAGATCGACGCCGACGCCTGGCAGATGTTCAGCGACCTGATCCTGACCAAGTCGTTCCCGGCCGGCATCCGCCGGGTGCGCGAGCACCGGGCGCTCGGCCACCGCACCGTGCTCATCACCGGCGCCCTCGACTTCGTCGTCGAGCCGCTGCGGCCGCTCTTCGACGACATCGTGTGCGCCTCGCTCGAGCAGAAGGACGGCCGCTACACGGGCGGGATGACGGCCGTGCCGCCGACCGGTGAGGCCCGGGCCCAGGCGATGGCCGACTACGCCGAGGCCGAGGGGCTGTCGCTGGAGGAGTCGGTGGCCTACGCCGACTCGGCCAGTCGGACCTGCCGATGCTCGAGGCCGTCGGCTTCCCGGTGGCGGTCAACCCCGAGACCCGCCTGTCGGCCCTCGCCCGCAAGCGGGGCTGGCTGGTCGAGCACTTCGACAAGGCGCCCGGCGGACCCCGCCCGCCGCTGCCCGCTGGCCGCCCGCCCCGGCGGCCGGGAGGGCTGGATCAGCCGCACCCTGGAGCGCTTCAGTCCGACCAGCGGGGTGCCGTCGTGAAGGCGCTCCAGTTCGAGCGGAACGTGCCCCGCTACGCCGCCGCCCGGGTGGCCGGCGCCGTCGTGCCCGGCAAGGGCGCGGCCTGGGGTCCGCTGCGGCTCCGGGACGTCGACGTCCCGGACCTGCCCGCGGACGGCTGGGTGCGGGTGCGGCCCCGGCTGTCGGGCATCTGCGGCTCGGACCTGGCCACGGTCGACGGCCGCAGCTCCCGCTACTTCGAGCCGATCGTGTCGCTTCCCGTTCGTGCCCGGCCACGAGGTGGTGGGCGAGCTCGACGACGGCAGCCGGGTCGTGCTCGAGGCCGTCCTCGGCTGCGCCGCCCGCGGCATCGACCCGCCGTGCGCCGCCTGCGCCGGCGGGTGACGTCGGCCGCTGCGAGCGGGTGGCCTTCGGCGACCTCGAGCCCGGCCTGCAGACCGGGTTCTGCTGCGACACCGGCGGCGGCTGGTCGACGCTGCTGGTCGCCCACCGCGAGCCAGCTGCACGCCGTGCCCGACGACCTCTCCGACGAGGCCGCGGTCATGGTCGAGCCGGCGGCGTGCGCCGTGCGGGCCGCGCTGGCCGCCGGCGAGGGCGGCGTACAGGTCGTGCTCGGGGCCGGCACCCTCGGCCTGCTGACCGTCGCCGCCCTCCGCCGCTTCGGCACGCCGGGCACGCTCATCGCCACCGCCCGCTACCCGCACCAGGCCCGCCTGGCCCGGGAGCTGGGGGCCGACGTCGTCGTCGACCCCGACGAGGCCCACCGCGCCGTGCGCCGGGCCACGGGCGCCATGGTCATCGGCGACACGCCTCACCCGGGGCGCCGACGTCGGTCGTCGACTGCGTGGGCAGCGCCGACACGATCGGCACCGGCATCGACGTCGCCCGGGCCGGCGGCCGGGTCGTGCTCTGCGGCATGCCCGGCACGGCGACGCGTCGACCTCACCCCGCTCTGGCACAGGGAGGTCGCCCTCGTCGGCGCCTACGCCTACGGCGCGGGAGACGGGACGGGCGACGGACCTTCGACCTCGCCTTCGAGCTGGTGCAGGAGGCCGACCTCGGCCGCCTCGTGTCGGCCACCTACCCGCTGGACCGGTACCAGGAGGCGCTGGAGCACGCCGCCGCCGCCGGGCCCCGGGGCGCGGTGAAGATCGCCTTCGACCTCCGCAACGAACGGGAGCGTGAGTCACTGTGAGCAGGCCAGGGTTCGTCCTCGAGGTCGATCGGTCGACCCCGCCGATGCTGTTCCACCACGGTGACGCGCTGCGCCTGGAGCGGCTGCCCGTCGGCCGCTCCCGCATCGTCTACCCGGCCGAGCCGCTGCGAGGCGCTGAAGGACCCCGACGAGGCCATCCGCCAGGCCCTGCTGAACCCGCTGGGCGACAGCGAGCCCCTGCCCGCCCTGCTGACGCCGGGCATGAAGCTGACCATCGCCTTCGACGACATCTCGCTGCCCCTGCCCCCGATGCGGCGGCCCGACATCCGCCAGCGGATCATCGAGGCCGTCCTCGACCTGGCCGCCGCGGCCGGCGTCGACGACGTCCACCTCATCGCCGCCCTCGCCCTGCACCGGCGGATGACCGAGGCCGAGCTGCGCCACGCCGTGGGCGACCGGGTCTACGACGCCTTCGCCCCCGACGGCCTGCTCTACAACTTCGACGCCGAGGACCCCGACGGCCTGTCCTTCCTCGGCGACGACCGACGAGGGCGAGGAGGTCGAGATCAACAAGCGGGCCGCCGAGTCCGACCTGCTCGTCTACGTCAACATCAACCTCGTGGCCATGGACGGCGGCCACAAGAGCGACCGCCACCGGCCTGGCCAGCTACCGCAGCCTGCGCCACCACCACAACGTCCACACGCTGCAGCACTGCCGCTCGCTCATGGACCGGCACAACTCGGCCCTGCACCAGTCGAACTGGCGCATGGGCGAGGTCATCCGCAACGCCGGCGTCAAGATCTTCCAGATCGAGACCACGCTCAACAACGACACGTTCGGCGGGGACCTGCCGCTGTCGGTCCTGCAGAAGCGGGAGTGGGAGTGGACGCTGGGCGACCGGGCCTCGTTCATCGGCCTCGAAGGCCGGCCTGGACCGGATGCCGGCGACGGCCCGGCGCAACGTCTTCCACTCGTGGAAGGCGCCGTACGCCCTGACCTCGGTGCAGGCCGGCGAGGTCGAGGCCGTGCACGAGCTGACCACCGAGCGCAACGTCCACGCCCAGCAGCTGGTGCCGGTCGAGGGCCAGACCGACGTGCTCACGATGGGGCTGCCCTACATCTGCCCCTACAACGTCAACTCGGTCATGAACCCGATCCTGGTCATGTGCCTGGGGCTCGGGTACTTCTTCAACCTCTACCGGGGCAAGCCCCTGGTCCGGGAGGGCGGCGTGCTGATCATGACCCACCCCACGCCGTGGGAGTTCCACCCGGTCCACCACCCGAGCTACATCGACTTCTTCGAGCAGGTGCTGGCCGAGACCACCGACCCGGTCGAGATCGAGAGCCAAGTACGAGAAGGACTTCGCCGAGGACGAGTGGTACAAGCCACCTGTACCGGACGTCGTACGCCTACCACGGCGTCCACCCGTTCTACATGTGGTACTGGGGCAGCCACGCCCTGCAGCACCTGGGCGGGGTGATCATCGTCGGCGGCGACGTGAAGGCCGTCCGCCGGCTCGGCTTCAAGCCGGCGTCGACGCTGCAGGACGCCTTCGAGATGGCCACCGACGTCGTCGGCCCGCAGCCCACGGTCACCCACCTCCACAACCCGCCCATCCTCCTGGCCGACGTCACGTGAGGGTCCGGTTCGCGCCGACCCGGCTGGTGCGGGCGCTGCCGTTCCCGTACCGGGCGCCGGCGATCCCCCGGGGCGTCGAGCCGCCGCGGCGCAAGGCCCGCAAGGGCGGCGCCTACGACACCGACTGGGCCCGCCGCTGGCCCGCCCGGGCCACCCGGCTGGTGCTCCTCAACGGGGTCGATGCGGCCGGCCGCGAAGGCCCTGGCCGACCCGACCGATCCGGGGCGTGGACCGCCTGACGACGCTCGAGGGCCCGGCGATCTTCGTGGCCAACCACCACAGCCACCTCGACACGCCGCTGCTGCTGAGCGTCCATCCCCGAGCCGTGGCGCAACAAGATGTTCGTGGGCGCCGCCGCCGACTACTTCTTCGGCACCCCGCGTGACCTCGGCGCTGTCGGCCCTGGTCATCGGCGCCATCCCCATCGAGCGCTCCAGGGTCAGCCGCCGCGGCGCCGACCAGGCCGCCGAGCTCATCGACGACGGCTGGAGCCTGACGCTCTTCCCCGAGGGCGGCCGCTCCCCCGACGGCTGGGGCCAGGAGTTCCGGGGCGGCGCCGCCTACCTGGCCCTGCGCTGCGGCGTGCCCGTCGTCCCCGTCCACATCGCAGGCACCGGCAAGATCCTGGGCAAGGGCATGAAGTACCCCCGGCCCGCCCGCACCAAGGTGACCTTCGGCCACCCGATCACCGCCAGGAGGGCGAGTCCAGCATCGGCGCCTCAACGAGCGCATCGAGGCCGCCGTCGCCGCCCTGGCCGACGAGTCCACCACCGACTGGTGGTCCGCCCGCCGCCGCGTCCACGCCGGCGCCACGCCCGACCTCACGGGTCCGGACGCCCCGACCTGGCGGCGCGCCTGGGCGCTGGGCGAGACGAAGAAGCGCACCCGGCAGCGGCGCCGCTGGCCGAAGGTCTGACGGCCTGACGGCTTTCTGATGGGTACCCGGCGGACACCCGCGGGTACACTCGTACGACGCCCTCCCGGGCCAGGCAACGGCGCCGCGCTCCTGTCACCGCCGACTTTCGCGCCCCGGGGATCGAGGGCCCAGGGTTCACGCCGGGCGGTACTGCCTGCCCGCTCAACAGGAGGTCCGGTTTGCGCGAGCACGACGCGTGCGGCATCGGCTTCGTTGCCGATGCCCAGGGTCGGGCCTCGCGCGCCATCGTCGCCGACGCACTGCACGGACTGGCCTGCGTCAAGCACCGGGGAGCGGCCGCCGCCGACGGCCTGACGTCCGACGGATGCGGGCGTGCTCACCCCCATCCCGCCGGCGCTGTTCGGCGAGGGCAACGGGGTCATCGCCCTCTTCGTGCGGGGCGCCGACGCCAGGACGCTGGTCGAGGACGCCTGCGCCGCCGAAGGCGTGAAGGTCCTCGACTGGCGCAAGCCGGAGACCGACGACACCGTCCTGGGTCACATGGCGGCCGAGACCCGGCCGGAGATCCTGCAGGCCATCATCGGCCCGCCCGACCGACTCGCCCTACAGCGACGAGGTGACGGCCTACCGCATCCGCCGCCGCCTGCCGGCAATCGACGGCCTCTACGTCGCCTCGTGCTCGTACCGGACGGTCGTCTACAAGAGCCTGGCCGCCGCCGACCACCTGGCCGACTTCTACCGCGACCTCGCCGACGACCGGTACGAGGCCTCCTTCACGATCTTCCACCAGCGCTTCTCCACCAACACGCTGCCCACCTGGGAGCGGGCCCAGCCCTTCCGGACGCTGTGCCACAACGGCGAGATCAACGCCATCCAGGGCAACCGGAACCGCATGCTGGCCCGGTCGATCCTCGGCACCGAGGAGGCCGGGCTCGGCCCCGAGGCGCTGTTCCGCCCGGTGCTCGACGACCACGACGTCCGACTCCGGCAAGCTGGACGAGGCCCTCGAGCTGCTGACCCGCGGCGGGCGCGACGTACGCCACGCCCTGGCCATGCTCGTGCCCGAGGCGTGGGAGCACGCCGTCGACCTCGACCCCGAGGTGCGCGGCTTCTACCGCTACCACTCGGCGCTCATGGAGCCCTGGGACGGCCCGGCCGGCCTGGTGTTCACCGACGGCGTCGGGGTCGGCGCGGCCCTCGACCGCAACGGCCTCCGTCCCCTGCGCTACGCCATCTGCGAGGACGGCCTCGTCGTCTGCTCCTCGGAGGTCGGCGCCGTCGACGTCAGCGGCCACGGCAAGGTCGAGCGGGGCCGGCTCGGCCCCGGCCAGATGCTCTTCGTCGACCCGACCCGGGGCGTCCAGCGCAACGAGGACGTGAAGGAGCGCCTCGCCGCCGCCGGCACCTACGCCCACTGGGCCCACGACGGCTTCCTGACCTTCGGGCCGGGCGAGCCGGTCATGGAGGTGCCGGACCCCGACGACATCGCGGCCCGCCAGGCCATCCACGGGTACACCCAGGAGGAGCTGGCCATGGTGCTGCGGCCCATGGGCGCCGACGGCAAGGAGCCCACCTTCTCCATGGGCGACGACTCGCCCCTGCCCCCGATGGCCGGTCGGCCCCGCCCGCTGCACCACTACCTGAAGCAGCGCTTCGCCCAGGTGACCAACCCGCCCATCGACCCGCTGCGCGAGCACCGGGTCATGTCGCTGCGCACCCTGCTCGGCCCCCGGGCCCCGATCCTGACCGAGCACGAGGACGCCACCCGGCTGCTCCGCCTCGAGTCGTTCCTGCTCTACCCGGACGCCGTCGCCCAGCTGGTCGACGGCCAGACCCCCTTCGCCGCCGTCAGCCTCGACGCCACCTTCGCGGTGGCCGACGGACCCGGCGGGCTGCGGGCCGGGCGTCGAGCGCCTGGCCGACGAGGCCGAGGCCGTCACCGGCGAGGGCGTCGAGATCCTGGTCTCGAGCCACGACGACGTCGGCCCCGAGCGGGCCCCGATCCCCTCGCTGCTGGCCGTGGGCGCCGTGCACCACCGCCTCATCGAGCTCAAGCGGCGCAGCGACGTCAGCCTCGTGGTCGCTCGCCGACGACGCGCGGGACACCCACTTCTTCGCCGTGCCTGCTCGGCTACGGCGCCGACGCCGTGTGCCCCCGCCTGGCCCTGGAGACGCTGGGCGACTGGGCCGACAACAGCGACGACGACATCACCGGTCCCGAGGCCCAGGGCAACTTCATCGACGCCATCGAGGCCGGCGTGCTGAAGATCCTGTCGAAGATGGGCATCTCCACCCTCGACTCGTACCGGGGCGCCCAGATCTTCGAGGTCGTCGGGCCTGGCCGACGAGGTCGTCGACCGTCTGCCTCACGGGCACCCCGTCGGTGGTCGGGGGCGTCGAGCTGGGAGCACCTCGGCGAGGACGCCCTCGCAGCTCGCACGCGTCCGGCCGAGCTGGTGTCGCCCGGCTTCTACCGGGTCCGCAAGCCCGGGGCGAGTACCACGCCCACAGCAAGGACGTGGTCCAGGCCCTCAACGACCTCACCCTGGTCAAGGAGCCCGTCGACCAGGCCTTGGAGGACATGACCGCCGCCCACCTGCTGCAGCGGGCGATCAACGGCGAGTCCTACGACCTCTACGAGTCGTTCCGGACGCTGGTCGACGACCGGCCGCCCACCGAGCTCCACGACCTGCTGGAGCTGGTCGAGGCCGACACGCCGGTGCCCCTCGACGAGGTCGAGCCCGCCTCGACCATCGTCCAGCGCTTCTCGACCGGTGCCATGTCCCACGGCGCCCTGTCGAAGGAGGCCCACGAGACCCTCGCCCAGGCCATGAACCTGCTGGGCGGCCTGTCCAACTGCGGCGAGGGCGGTGAGGACCCGTACCGCTACTACACGCGGGGCCACGGGCCGGGACGACAAGAACTCGCCGCATCAAGCAGATCGCCTCGGGCCGCTTCGGCGTCACCCCGGAGTACCTGGTCCACGCCGACGAGCTGCAGATCAAGATGGCCCAGGGCTCCAAGCCCGGCGAGGGCGGCCAGCTCCCGGGCCACAAGGTGTCCGAGGAGATCGCCCGCCTGCGCCACACCCAGCCCGGCGTCGGGCTGATCTCGCCGCCGCCCCACCACGACATCTACTCCATCGAGGACCTGGCCCAGCTCATCTACGACCTCAAGCAGGTCAACGCCGCCCAGGTCTCGGTGAAGCTGGTCGCCGAGGACGGGGTCGGCACCATCGCCGCCGGCTGCGCCAAGGCGCTGGCCGACGTCGTCCACATCTCGGGCGCCAACGGCGGCACCGGCGCCAGCCCGCTGTCGTCGATCAAGCACGCCGGCATGGCCTGGGAGCTGGGCCTGGCCGACACCCAGCGGGCGCTGGTCGACAACGGCCTGCGGGGTCGGGTCCGGGTCCGGGTCGACGGCGGCTTCAAGACCGGCCGCCAGGTGATCGTCGCCGCCCTGCTCGGCGCCGACGAGTACTCGTTCGGCACCTCGGCCATGATCGCCGAGGGCTGCATCATGCTGCGGGCCTGCCACAAGGACACCTGCAAGCCGGGCGTGGCCACGCAGCGGCCCCACCTGCGGGCCAACTTCACCGGCACGCCCGAGGGCGTCGCCGCCTACCTCCTGTTCGTGGCCGAGGACGTGCGCCGCCACCTGGCCCGTCTCGGCGCCCGATCGCTGGACGAGGTCATCGGCCGGGTCGACCTGCTGCGCCAGCGCCACGACCGGCGACGACCGGGTCGACGGCTTCGACCTCGCCTACGTCGTCGAGCCGCCCGAGCACACCGACGAGCCCCGTCACTTCGTCGAGCGCATCCCGATGCTCGACCCCCGCTCCGCCCTCGGCGACCGGCTGCGCGACGACGCCTTCCGCCTGGTGTGGGACGGCGACGAGGTCGAGCTGTCGTACCCGATCACCAACGCCGACCGCTCGGTGGGCGCCGCCTTCGCCGGGGCCGTCGCCCTCGAGTACGGGGCCCTGCCGCCGCGGGGCACGGCCAAGGTCCGCTTCGACGGGCTCGGCCGGCCAGAGCTTCGGCGCCTTCCTCAGCCACGGCGTCGAGTTCACCCTCGTCGGCGAGGCCAACGACTACGTCGGCAAGGGCATGGGCGGCGGGCGCATCGTCATCGTCCCGCCCGCCGACGACGCCGGCGACCCGGTCCTGGCCGGCAACACCTGCCTGTACGGCGCCACCGCCGGCGAGCTGTTCGTGGCCGGCTCGGTCGGCGAGCGCTTCGCCGTCCGCAACTCCGGCGCGCTGGCCGTCGTCGAGGGCACCGGTGACCACTGCGCCGAGTACATGACCGGCGGCACCGTCGTCGTCCTCGGCCCCGTCGGCCACAACCTCGGCGCCGGGCATGACCGGCGGCCAGGTCTTCGTCTTCGACCCCGACACCGAGCGGGTGCTGGCCCGGGTCAACACCGACCTGGTCGAGGCCCTGCGCCCCGAGCCCGACGACATCGACGAGGTGCAAGTGGCTGGTCGAGCGCCACTGCGAGGCCACGGGCTCGCTGCGGGCCTCCGAGCTGCTGAAGGTCTGGGACCAGGCCGCCGAGACGCTCTGGCACATCCTCCCCTGGGACCGCCCCGAGCGGCACCAGCGCGTCGAAGCCCACCGGGTCTCTGCGGCCTAGCCTCGCCAGCCGTGCGCTGGATCGCTCCGGTCCTCCTCGCGGCCGTCTTCGCCTTCGCCGCCGGCGCCAAGTTCGCCGACCAGGGGGCGACGGCCGAGGGCTTCCGCGCCCTGCGCCTCCGGCACGCGAACCGGCTGGCGATCCAGATCCCCGCCGTCGAGCTTGCGACCGCCGTGCTGCTCATCGTCGCCCCCGTCGGTGGGGCGATCGTGGCCCTGCTCCTGCTCCTGGGGTTCTCGATCCTGCTCGTGCGTCGGCTGCGGGCGGGCTCGGAGGCACCGTGCAAGTGCTTCGGCAGCACTCGCACCCGGCCCATCGCCTGGACCGACCTCGTGCGCAACGGCGTCCTGGCGGCGCTGGCCCTTGTGATCCTGGTCTTCCCGCCCGGCGCCTGAGGGTCAGGTCACCAGCCGACCTCGCCGTCGACCAGCTCGCGGAGCAGGTCGGCGTGGCCGTTGTGGCGGGCGTACTCCTCGATCATGTGGTTGTAGATCCAACGCAGGGAGCAGGGCTCTCCCCGGCGGGGGCCGGTGTCGCTCAGGTCGTGCTCGGCGGCGATGGTGCGGCTGAGCTCACACTGCGCCTGCCAGCTGAGTAGGTCGTCGGCCCAGACCGCGTCGTCCAACGGCGCCATGTCCGCGTCCGGCTCCTCGGCGGTGAACCAGATCCCGCCCACATCCTCTTCCGCCGCCAGGGTGCGTTGGAACCAGCTGCGCTCGACCTCCGCCAGGTGCCGGACCAGGCCGTGCAGCGAGAGAAGGGAGGTCGGGACGGGTCGGGCCTTGCGCTCGTCGTCCCCGAGACCCTCGCACTTCAGCAGGAGGGTCGTCCGGTGGAACTCCAGCCACCCCTCCAGCATCGGCCGCTCCTCCAACAGGAACGGGGGCTCTTCCCGGCGGTCATCCACCAGATCGTCGACCATCGGGCCAGTCTCGCGGTCAGCGACAGGCGAGCACGGCCTCCTTTACGAGACCCCGGACCGCCTCGCCGTCGACGTCGACCACCACCGCCGTCGGCCCGCCTGACTCGGCCACCACTCGACCGCGGTCGTCACCGTCGGTGAGGCACCGCAGCGCGTAGCGATCCCAGCCGAACAGCCCGGGACGCAGCCAGGCCACCGCGGCGACGGCGTCGTGGACGACGGCCCGACCCCGGTCAAGGCGCAGGCGCAAGGCGTCGGCCAGCAGCCGGGCCGTGACCCCGCCCCCGACCACGCCTCGAGCTCCTGCTCGCCCAGCGGAACCTGCGTGGTCACGTCGAGGGGGACGACGGAGGTGGCGGCACCGTGGCGCTGGAACACGTCGTCGGCGGCCGCCGGCGCGCACCAGGCGTTGAACTCGGCGGCCGCCGTGATGTTCCCGCTGCCCAACGCCCCGCCCATCCAGACCAGGCGCTCGACCTCCTCGACGCCCTCGACAGCGGCCAGCGGACCGGTGACCAGGAAGGACAGAGGCAGGCCCGCGACCGGGCCCGGGGCCGGTGCCGGCGGGAGCCGGTCGGCCACCCCACCGAGCCCGTCGTCGCCGTGACGCGAGCTGCGACCGGGCCGCACCGCGGGCGGGGCGTCGATCTCGTGGGCCGCCACCGGGCAGGTCAGCCCGAGCAGGACGACCAGGCCGGCGGCGTTGCGGGCGGCCACCGCCCCGCTGACGTTGCCCGGCTCGCTGACGACCAGGTCGGGCACCTCGCCCGAGCCGGCCAGCACGGCGAGGGCGACGGCGTCGTCGATCCCGGGGTCGGCCACCAGCGCCCAGGGCTCCGCCACGCTTCCCAGTGTGCACGCCCCGCCCCGTAGGCTCGGGCGCCGTGCACCTGAACCTGAGCGCCGACGAGGTCCTCACCACCACGAGGGCCGTGCGCAAGCGTCTCGACTTCGACCGACCCGTCGAGGCCGAGGTCCTCCAGGAGTGCCTGGACATCGGGATCCAGGCGCCGACGGCCTCCAACAGCCAGACCTACCACTGGGTCGTGGTCACCGACGCCGAGCTCAAGAAGCCGATCGCCGAGTGGTACCGCACCAACTTCGAGATGTTCTACGGCAGCCCGCAGTCGTCGCCCTACCCCGAGGACGATCCCCGGACCGACCGGCTCGACAAGGTCGTGGACTCCGCCACCTACCTGGCCCGCCACCTGCACGAGGTGCCGGTGTGGGTGATCCCGTGCATGGAGGGTCGGATGGGCGAGGGCCTTCCGTCGTTCCTGCAGGCGTCGTTGTGGGGCTCGATCATGCCGTCGGTCTGGAACTTCATGCTGGCGGCGAGGGAGCGGGGACTGGGCACGGCCTGGACCACGCTGCACCTCCCGCAGGAGAAGGAGACGGCTGAGCTGCTCGGCCTCCCCTTCGACTCGGTCACCCAGGTCGGCCTCATCCCCGTCGCCTACACCAAGGGCACCGACTTCAAGCCCGCCGCCCGGGTGTCCGCCGCCGACCGCACGCACTGGGAGCGATGGTGAGCACGCACGACGACGAGGTCGACGACGACGGCGAGGTCCTGACCCCGGACCAGGTCTCCGGCCCCGACGACGAGGCGCCGGACCCCCTCGAGCGACCGGCGCGGCCCGACCGGCGGGCGCTGTGGGCGCTGATCGCCGGCCTCGCCGCCGTGTGGTTCGCGTTCCTCGGCTCGATCCTGGCGATCATCCTCGTGCCGGTGGCCATCATCCTGTCCCGGCGCGCCATGCGGGCGGTCGACGCCGGGGACCTGGATCCACGCGAGCGGAGGAAGGCCAAGATCGGCCTGATCGCCGGGATCCTGGCCGGCATCTTCATCGTCGTGCAGCTCACCTTCGTCGCCCTCTTCTTCGAGTGGGACAAGACCGACGACCTCGACCTCGAGCCCACCGACAAGTCGGGCGCCCCGACCACGACGATCGAAGAACCCGGCTAGGCCTCGTCCACCAGGCGCAGGCCGCTGGGGGCGATCGAGCGCTCGGCCGTCGCCAGGTCGACCACGAACTCGGTCCGGTGAGCCGGGAACGTGTGCTCGCTGGCCAGCACCGGAAGACCGTCGGCGGCCTCGGTCAGCCGGCGGCAGCGCAGCACCGGTCCGCCGGGGAGCATCCCCAGCAGCTCGGCCTCGTCGGCGGTCGGCCACGCCGGCCCGGATGCGCTGACGGGCCGAGCCCAGCTCGACGTCGAGCAGCTCGTAGAAGGGCCGGGCCTCGACGTCGTCCCGGGACAGCTTCGACGCCATCGCCTGCGGGCACCAGACCGTGACGAGGGCGAACGGCTCACCGTCGGCCAGGTTGAGGCGGCGGGTCATCAGCACGTCGTCGGTGCCCAGCAGCTCGGCCACGTCGGCGGGCGCCTTGCCGAAGGCGAAGTCGAGGATCCGGCGCTCACTGGTGCGCCCGGAGGCCAGCAGCTGGTCCTCGATCGTGCCCAGGTGGGCCAGGTCCTGGGGCAGCGGGTCGGTGGCCACGAACCAGCCCGAGCCCTGGCGAGAGTCGACCAGCCCCTCGTCGCGCAGGGCCTCCAGCGCCCGCCGGACGGTGACCCGGCTGGCCTCGTAGTGTTCGACCAGCTCGGCCTCGCTGGGTAGGAGACCACCGGTCGCGAACTCCCCGGCCTCGATCCGCCGGCGCAGGGAGTCGGCGATCTGCTGGTAGCGGTGGCTGCGCACTTGTATTAGACTTGTATTGTTCGCAGAGAAATGCAACCGCCCACCACCAAGAGGGACCGCCATGGCCGAGACCGCCCGCACACCGATCGACCTGATCCATGGGGTCTACGACCGCCTGACCGAGCGGGTCGCCGCCGGCCGGCGAGCGCCTCGGCCGTCCCCTCACCTTCGCCGAGAAGATCCTGGTCAACCACCTCGACGACCCCGACGCGCCGAGCTCGAGCGGGGCACAGTCCTACACCGACCTCCGGCCCGACCGGGTCGCCATGCAGGACGCCACCGCCCAGATGGCGCTGCTCCAGTTCATGACCGCCGGCCTCGCCGAGGTCGCGGTGCCCGTCGACCGTCCACTGCGACCACCTCATCCAGGCCCGGGTCGACGCCAAGATCGACCTGCTGGCCGCGCTCGAGGGCAACGACGAGGTCTACGACTTCCTCGAGTCGGTCTCGGCCAGTACGGCATCGGCTTCTGGAAGCCGGGCTCGGGGATCATCCACCAGGTCGTGCTCGAGCAGTACGCCTTCCCCGGCGGGATGATGATCGGCACCGACAGCCACACGCCCAACGCCGGCGGCCTCGGCATGGTCGCCATCGGCGTCGGCGGCGCCGACGCCGTCGACGTCATGACCGGCTTCCCGTTCAACGTGCGCTGGCCCAAGCTCATCGGCGTCCACCTGACCGGCGAGCTCAACGGCTGGTCGGCCTCCAAGGACGTCATCCTGAAGGTCGCCGAGATCCTCACCGTGAAGGGCGGCACCGGCGCCATCGTCGAGTACTTCGGGCCCGGCGCCGACGTCCATCTCGCGCCACCGGCAAGGCCACCATCTGCAACATGGGCGCCGAGATCGGCGCCACCACGTCGCTGTTCGCCTACGACGACGCCATGGCCCGCTACCTGAAGGCGACCGGCCGCGAGGACATCGCCGACGCTGGCCGACGCCGTCGCCGCACGACCTGCGGGCCGACGACGAGGTCCTCGCCGATCCCGGCAGCTACTTCGACCAGGTCATCGAGATCGACCTCGACGACGCTGCGGCCGCTCATCAACGGCCCCCACACCCCCGACCGGGCCCGCACCGGTCGACGCCCTGGGCGCCGAGGCCGAGGCCGAGGGCTGGCCGCAGGAGATCAGCTACGCGCTGGTCGGCTCGTGCACGAACTCCTCCTACGAGGACATCACCCGGGCCGCCTCGATCGCCCGCCACGCCGCCGACCAACGGCCTCGCGCGCCAAGACCGACCTGATGATCACGCCCGGCTCCGAGCAGGTGCGGGCCACCATCGAGCGCGACGGCCTGCTGGCCGACTTCGAGGCGCATCGGGGCCACCGTGCTGGCCAACGCCTGCGGCCCGTGCATCGGCCAGTGGGCCCGGTCGCGACGTGGACGAGGGCGACGTCAACATGATCGTCACCTCGTACAACCGCAACTTCCCGAAGCGCAACGACGGCCTGGCGTCCACGCTCGCCTTCGTCACCTCGCCCGAGACGGTCGTGGCCCTGGCCCTGGCCGGCACGCTCGACTTCGACCCGCTCACCGACACGCTGACCAACGACGCCGGCGAGGAGGTCCGCCTCGGTCGTGCCCGTCGGCGAGGAGCTGCCCGCCGACGGGCTTCGACGCCCGGCGAGAGCGGCTTCGTCGCGCCCCCGGCGGACGGCGGCGTCCGTCGAGGTCGTCGTGCGCCCCGACTCGCGACCGGCTGCAGCTGCTCGAGCCCTTCGCGCCGCTGGGACGGCAACGACTTCGTCGACCTGCCGATCCTGGTGAAGGCCCAGGGCAAGTGCACCACCGACCACATCTCGGCCGCCGGCCCGTGGCTGCGAGTACCGGGGCCACCTCGAGAACATCTGCGGCAACCTCTTCCTCGGCGCCGTCAACGCCTTCACCGGCGAGGCCGGCGAGGGCAAGGACCAGCTCGACGGCGAGGTCAAGCCGTTCCCCGAGATCGCCAAGCACTACCACGAGGCCGGCCAGGGCTGGGTCGCCATCGGCGACGAGAACTACGGCGAGGGCTCGTCCCGGGAGCACGCGGCCATGGAGCCCCGCTTCCGGGGCGCCAAGGCCGTCATCGCCCGGTCGCTTCGCCCGCATCCACGAGACCAACCTCAAGAAGCAGGGCGTGCTGCCGCTGACCTTCGCCGACCCGGCCACCTACGACGAGATCGGCGAGGACGACCGCATCTCGGTCCTCGGCCTGGCCGACCTGGCGCCGGACGAGCCGGTCACGTGCCGCATCACCAAGCCCGACGGCTCCACCGTCGACTTCGAGGCGATCCAGACGCTCTCGCCCGGAGCAGATCGAGTGGTTCAGGGCCGGCAGGGCCCTCAACATCATCCGCGCACGCGAACGCCTGATCGCCGCTGGCTGATCGGCGCTGCGGGTCGACGACGGTCAGTCGGTGCCGGGGCGGCGCTCGGTCTCGGCCTCGGGGTCGCCGGTCCAGCCCGCCGGGTACGTGCGGGCCAGCTCCTCGCCGGTGGGCTCGTGGTGCGTCGCGGGCCTCGGCGGGCAGCAGGTCGACGATGGCGGCCATGATCGCCTTGGTGTCGGCGTCGGGGTCCTCGTAGGTCAGCTCGACGGCCGGCCCGACCCGGACCGTGATCTCCGGCGGGTCGGTGACGTTCAGCACGTCGGGGAACGCGGGCGTTGCGGGGCCACACCTTCTCGGTGCCCCACAGGCCGACCGGGATGACGGGCACCCGGGTCTGGGCGGCCAGGCGGGCGGCGCCCCAGCGACCCTTCAGCTCGGGGTCGAAGAAGGCCGGGCCCGCGGGGGATCGTGCCCTGGGGCATGAGGGCGACGAGCTGGCCGGCGGCCAGGGCCTCGGCAGCGGCCTCGAGCGGCTCGTCGGAGCCGGTGCCGCGGTCGACCCGGATGCCGCCCATGGCCTTGGCCAGGGTGCCGACGACCGGGGCGTCGAACACCTCCTTCTTGCCGAGGAAGCGCACCGGCCGGCCCTTCTTCGACAGCGTCATGCCCATGACCAGCGGATCGAAGTAGCTGCGGTGGTTGCCGCAGACGAGGCCGCCGCCGGCCGACGGGATGTGCTCGACGCCCTCGATGTCGAAGCGGGCGAAGGGGAACAGCTCGGGGCGGGCGAAGGCCTGGAGCGACCTGCTGCGGCTCGAGTCCCGCCAGCTTCGGCACCCCGGGCGGCACGTCGAGGTGGAGCACCGGCCACCGCCGCACGGCGGCCACGCCGGCGAGGCGCAGGTCGGGGTTCACCGCCGTCGGGTGAGCCGACGGCGGACAGCAGGGGGACGTCGTAGAAGCTGTCCGAGTAGGCGTACGAGTCGCGCAGCTGGATCCCGTGGGCCTCGGACCACGCCCGCACCGCCGCCAGCTTCCCCGGCCCCCAGACGAACTCGCCGTCGATCGTCCCGTCGTAGCAGCCCGTCGGCGTCGAGCCCGTAGCGGGTGGCGATCACGTCGTCGAGCTCGAGCAGCTCGGCCAGCGGCGTGACCAGGTCGCACCGGCGTGGTCGTGGCCATGACGACCGGCCGCCCGTCGCGCGTGGTGCTTGGCGATGAGGAGCCGGGCGTACGGCAGCACCTGCTCGAACAGGTCGGCGGCCGCCACCTTCGCCGCCGACCGCACCGTGGCCTGGTCCCAGCCCTTGGCCACCTTGGCGGCCTGGCGGGTCAGCAGCATCGCGGGGATGGTCTCGCCGATGACGTCGAAGACCTGGAACAGCAGGCCCTCGCCGGGAAGTGACGGCGCCGTGATGACCCCCGCGTCGCGCAGCGCCTTCGAGTAGGCCGGCCCCGAGGCCCCCGCCAGCAGCGTCCGGTCCAGGTCGAAGAAGGCGGCACCGGCCATGCAGGATGAACCTACCCGCAGACCCTCAGCCGGGCCCGCCGACCAGGACTCCAGCCAGTGCGACCGTCGGCTCGAGGACCGACCGGCTCCGACCCCGCCAGGGGCTTCGCCGTTCAGGCGAAAACCAAGAAGATCGGCTCCGGGGGGATGAAGCCGATCCTCTTGATGTGGACTCCGGGAACTTGGGGGGACCGTTTCCCGGGTCCGAGTGCGGAGTGGCTCTTGGGGGAAGAGCGCTTCTCCGCTATGGGGTTTGTATCGGCATTGTGCACCCGTTCACATGATCGGTCAAGCAGTTGTTACAGATGGGTAACATCACTTCTCGCGATGGACCTCCGACAGCTCAACGCCCTGCTCGCCGTGGCCGAGCACGGCGGCTTCTCGGCCGCCGCCCGGGCGCTGCACACGGTCCAGTCGAACGTCTCCACCCACGTGGCCCGGCTCGAGAAGGAGCTGGGGGCGACGCTCATCGACCGGGCCACGGGCCTGCCCACCGAGGAGGGCGAGGCGGTGCTGACCCGGGCCGCCCGCATCCGCGCCGAGCTGGAGTCGCTGTCGTCCGACGTCGCCTCGCTGGGGGCGAAGGTGGCCGGCACGGCCCGGCTCGGGATGATCGGCACCACCGCCCGCTGGCTGGCGCCGCGCCTGTTCGAGTCGATGGAGGAGCACCACCCCGAGGTCCGGCTCGTGCTCGTCGACGCCACGACGACCTCGCTCGTCCCCCGCGTCGACCGCGGTGACCTCGACCTGGCGGTCGTCAACCTCCCCGCCGAGAGCCCGGACACCCAGACCGAGCCGCTCTTCGACGAGGAGCGCATCCTGCTGGCGCCGCCCGACCACCCGCTGGCGAACCTGCCCGCCGTCGGCCTGCGGGAGCTGGCCGGCCACGACCTGCTGCTCGAGCCGACCGGCACCGCCTTCCGGGACGAGCTCGACATCCAGGCCGCGGCCGCCGGCGTTCGCCTCAAGGCCCGGGCCGAGATCGACGGCATGCGCCTCCTCACCTCGCTCGTCGTCGCCGGCTTCGGCGCCGCCGTGCTCCCCGCGTCCGCCGTGCCCATGGCACCCCCGGGGATGCAGCCGACGTGGCAGGTCATCGCCGTCGACGGCCTGGAGCCCCGCCGGGTCGGCCTCGCCCAGCGCCGCCGCGGCCTGCTCTCGACCCCCGCCGCCGCCGTGCGCGAACTGCTGCTCGACGTCGTCCGCGAGCACGTCGGTCGGCAACCCGGTCTGGTGGCCGTCACCCCCTCGTAGCGCCCCGACTGAAGGCGTAGCCTCGGACGCATGGCCGAGTCCGTGACGATCACCGACAACCGGACCGGGGAGTCGATCGAGATCCCGATCACCAACGGCGGCGTGGACGCCACGTCGTGGTCCAAGCTCCTCCCCAACGTCTGGTTCCTCGACCCCGCCTTCAGCACCACCGCGGCGACCGAGAGCGCCATCTGCGAGCTGGACGGCGAGGCCGGCATCCTCCGCTACCGGGGCTACCCCATCGAGCAGCTGGCCGAGCGGGCCACCTACCTCGAGGTGTCGTACCTCCTCGATCCACGGCGAGCTGCCCAACCGTGAGCAGCTCGACACGTGGATCCACGAGATCACGACCCACACGTTCATCCACGAGAACATCCGCAAGAAGTTCCTCGAGGGCTTCCACCACGACGCCCACCCGATGGGGATGCTCGTCGCCACCGTCGCCGGCCTGTCGACCTTCTACCCCGAGGCCAAGGAGATCGACGACCCCGAGGTCCGCCAGCTCCAGATCACCCGGCTCATCGCCAAGATGCCGACGCTGGCCGCCGGCGCCTACCGCTTCAGCCAGGGCATGCCGTTCGTGTACCCGGACAACTCGCTGAGCTTCACCGAGAACTTCCTGTCGATGATGTGGAAGATCGCCGAGCCCCGGTACCAGCCCGACCCGGTCCTGTCCCGGGCCCTCGACGTCCTGTTCATCCTCCACGCCGACCACGAGCAGAACTGCTCGACGACGGCCATGCGGGTCGTGGGCAGCGCCCACGCCGACCCCTACATCGCCACCTCCGCCGCGGCCGCCGCCCTCTACGGCCCCCGCCACGGCGGCGCCAACGAGGCCGTCATCAAGATGCTCGAGGAGATCGGCTCCTACGAGAACGTCGAGCCCTACATCGCCAAGGTGAAGGCCGGCGAGGTCCGGCTCCAGGGCTTCGGCCACCGGGTCTACAAGAACTACGACCCCCGGGCCACGATCATCAAGCGCACCGCCGACGAGGTCTTCCGGGTCACCGGCCAGAACCCGCTGCTGGACATCGCCCTGAAGCTCGAAGAGGTCGCCCTCGAGGACGAGTACTTCATCAGCCGGAAGCTCTACCCGAACGTCGACTTCTACTCCGGCCTGATCTACCAGGCCATGGGCTTCCCCCAGGAGATGTTCCCGGTCCTCTTCGCCATCCCCCGCGTGTCGGGCTGGCTGGCGCACTGGCAGGAGATGCTCCAGCAGAAGCAGCGCATCGCCCGTCCCCGCCAGGTGTACGTGGGGACGCCGGAGCGGGAGTTCGTCCCCCTCCACCAGCGCTAGGGGTACCGCCCTACATCTCCAGCAGGAGCTTGCCGACGTTGGCGTTCGACTCCATGCGTCGGTGGGCCTCGGCTGCCTCGGTCGAGCGGGTAACGGGAGTCGATCACGGGCTCGAGGGTGCCGTCGGTGAACCTGGGCAGGACCTCGGCGGTGAAGCGCTGGGTGGCGGCGATCTTCTCCTCGAGCGGCCGGGCCGCAGGACGGTGCCGATCCAGGCGGCGCGCTTGCGAAGCAGCAGGCCGACGTCGACGTCGGCTCGCCCGGAGCCCATGACGCCGACCTGGATGATCGTGCCGGTGACCCTGGTGCAGGCGATGTTGCGGTTCACGTAGTCGCCACCGATCACGTCGAGCACGACGTCGACGCCATGGCCGTCGGTGAACTCGTTCACGGCCTCGACGAAGTCGTCCTGCGTGTAGTCGACGACGAGGTCGGCGCCGAGCGACCGACACGCCTCGACCTTGCCCGTCGAGGCGGTCACGACGACGCGGGCGCCGATCGCCTTCGCCAGCTGGATCGCGGCGGTGCCGACGCCCGAAGCGCCGGCGTGGACGAGGGCGACCCGGCCCGAGGTCAGGCCGCCCTGCACGACCAGGGCGTCCCAGGCGGTGAGGAACACCTCGGGCACCGCCGCGGCATCGGCCAGAGCCAACCCGGAGGGCACGGGCATGACCTGGCGCTCGTGGACGCAGAGCCGCTCGGCGTAGGCGCCGCCGCCGACGATGCCCATGACCTCGTCGCCCACCGCCCACTCGATGACGCGCTCGCCGAGCGCCTGCGACCGGGCCGGCGAACTCCATGCCGGGGATCTCGTGCTCCATGGGCGGGCCCGGGTAGAAGCCCATCCGCTGCAGCAGGTCGGCCCGGTTGAGGCCCGTGGCGGTCAGCGCCGACCCGGATCTCGTCGGGGCCGGGCTCGGGGTCGGGCACCTCCCGCACCTGCAGCACCTCGGGGCCGCCGTGCTCCTCCAACACCACCGCTCGCACTACAGCCTCCTCAGGCTCGGGTCGGGACCGGGTGTCCAGGGTCGCACCCGGGCGAACGCTGCGGTGACCCAGGCCCGCTCGGGGCCCACGATCACGGGGTTCAGCCGCAGGCCGGCCACCTCGGGCAGAGCGTCGCCCACCGCCGACACCCGCTGGATCACGTCCTCGAGAAGGGCGCGGTCGATGTCGGGGTTGACGTCGAACAGCCGGTGCACCGGCGAGGCGTCCACCAGCCGGGCGGCGTCGAGATCGGTCAGGGGCACGACCCGCAATGGCCGGTCGTCGAGGGCGAAGGCGACGGCACCGCCGACGCCGATGCTGACCGTCGATCCCCAGCGCGGGTGCTGGTGGAGGTCGACCAGCACGTCGGCGCCCGACTCGACCATGCGCTGGAGCAGGGCGGGACGCATGGCGTCCCCCAGGTGATCGGCCATGCGCCGGTACGCGGCGCAGAGCTCGTCGACGTCGTGGAGGTCGAGGGCCAGCCCCTGGGCCTCGACCTTGCCGGGGCGCTCCACGCCCAACGCCTTGAGGGCCACCGGCGGCTGCAGGTCGGCGAACGCGGCGATCGTCTCCGCCTCGTCGGACACCACCCGGCAGTCCGGGGCGAAGAAGCCGAACGCGTCGAGGAGGTCGCCCACCTCGGGCACCGTCAGGACGCGGCCCTCTGGTGACTCGGCCAGGATCCCGTCGACGAGCGCCCGGCCCCGCTCGACGTCGATGTCGGCGAACGATGGCACCTGGCCCGCCGGCCGAGCGAGCCACGCCCCGTAGTCGGTCACCCGGGCGAGGCTGCGCACCGCCCGCTCGGGGAAGGCGAAGGCCGGCACGCTCCCGACCGGTGGGGGCGACCCGATGGTCGTGGCCACCACCGGCCTTCCCGCTTCCTTGGCGACCGCGCCCACGGCCTTGAGCACGGAGCCCGCCGCGCTGCCTGCCGGGCTGCCCGAGGTGTCGGCCCACACGACGATCGCCGACTCGGCCCCGTCGGCGAACGCCTGCCGGACCACGGTGGCCCACTCGTCGACCGGGGCGTCACGGTCGAGCACGACCGTGCCCTCCAGCACCATCCCGGCGCCGGCACAGGCGTCGGCCGCCACCAGGGCGGGACCCCCCCGATTGGCGACCACGACCGTCCGCCGACCGGCGGGGACCGGCTGGGTGGCCACGATGCGGGCGACGTCCAGCAGCTCCTCGGTGGTGTCGACCCGGATGACGCCGGTCTGGGTCATCAGGGCGTCGAGCATGTCGTCGGGCCACTCCTCGCTGCGGACCTGGACCGGCGTCCGCCCGCTCTTCACGGCCACGATCGGCTTCACGCGGGAGACCCGGCGGGCGATGCGGCTGAACTTGCGGGGGTTGCCGAAGGACTGGAGGTAGAGGGCAACGACCTGGGTGGCCTCATCGTGCTCCCACCACTGCAGGAGGTCGTTCGCCGACAGGTCGGCCTTGTCCCCCACCGAGACGACGCTGGAGAACCCGAGCCCGAAGGCGTCCGCCCGCTGGAGCAGCGCGGTGGCCAGCGAGCCGGACTGGCTCAGGAAGCCGATGGGGCCGCGAGCGACCCGCACCGGGTCGGGCACCGCGTGCAGCCGGATGTCGGGCGCGGTGTTCACCACACCCGAGCGCGCCGGGCCCGATGAGGCGCATCCCCCAGCGGCGGACCTGGCCGACGAGATCGGCGGGCGCCTCCGACGAGGGCGTCAGCAGGACGACGCCGCGCACGCCCTTCGCCGCGCAGGCCTCCAGCGTCGGGAACAGGTCGGCCGGGGCGACGGCGACGACGACCAGGTCGACAGCGTCGGGCACGTCCTCGATGCGGTCGCTGGCAGGTGCGGACCAGGCGGCCTCCGTCCCCACCCGGACAACCGGTCCCGCGAAGTCCTGGGTGATCAGGTTGGCGAACACCGCCCGCGCCGGGTCGCCCACCGGGCCCTCGCCGGCGATCACCGCCACCGCCGACGGGGCCAGCAGACGGCCGACGGAACGGGCATCGGCCCGCTGCTCCCGGTCCTCGATGGCGGCCTGGGCCGCTTCGGTGGCGTCCAGGCTGAACTCGACCTCGATGACCCCATCGGCGAACTGGCGGTGGGCGTCGAACCCCGCCCGCTCGAACACGCCGAGCATGCGGCGGTTGTCGGGCAGCACCGAGGCGATCAAGCGGTCGAACCCGGCCTCCCGGGCGGCGGCGATCAGGTACTCGAGGAAGATCGTGGCCAGGCCCCGCCCCCGGTGGTTCTCGTCGGCCTGGAAGGCGACCTCGGCCTCGTTGCCGCCCCGCAGCTGGTCGTAGCGCCCGATGCCGACGAGCTCGTCGCCGTCGAAGGCCACGAAGCCCACGTTCCGGTCGTCACTCGAGTCGGTCAGGTGCTCGACCTCGGCGGTGGTGAGCGTGGGCTTGGGCGAGAAGTAGCGGTAGTAGAGGCTCTCCGGGGACTGCCGGTGGTGGAAGTCGACGACCGCCTCGGCGTCCGACGGGCGCACCGGGCGGAGGTGGGCGACGCCGCCGTCGGCCAGGACGACGTCGGCCTCCCAGCGCTCCGGGTCCCCGAGCATGGTGACGACGTTAGGGGCCGCCTGACCTCCCAGGTAGCGGCATCGGTCACCCCGCCCTGCGACACTGTCGGCATGACCGATTCGGGGGACACGAGGGTCGCGTACCGCACCTGCCCGCTCTGCGAGGCCACCTGCGGGCTCGAGATCACGCTGGAGGGCGACACCATCAAGCGGATCCGGGGCGACCGGGACGACGTCTTCAGCCACGGCTTCATCTGCCCGAAGGGCTCGACGCTCAAGCAACTGCACGAGGACCCCGACTGGCTGCGGGCCCCCGTCGTCAAGGACGGCGACGGCTGGAGGGAGGTCACCTGGGACGAGGCCTTCGCCGCGGTCGAGGAGGGTCTGACGAAGGTCTGGGACACGCACGGTCGCAACGCCGTCGCCCTGTACCTGGGCAACCCCTCGGTCCACCACATGAGCGGCGCCCTCTACCTGCGCCCGGTCATCCAGTCGTTCAACACCCGCAACCTGTGCTCGGCCAGCACCGTCGATCAGATGCCGAAGCACGTGTCGTCCGGTCTGATGTTCGGCGACCCCGGCGCCATGCCGGTGCCCGACCTCGACCGCACCGACTGGCTGCTGATGCTCGGTGCCAACCCGTGGGAATCGAACGGCAGCCTCTGCACCGCCCCCGACTTCCCCGGCCGGGTGAAGGGCATCCAGGAGCGCGGCGGCAAGGTCGTCGTCGTCGACCCCCGGCGCACCCGCACCGCCGACGAGGCCGACGAGCACGTGGCCATCCGGCCGGGCACCGACGCCCACCTGCTGCTGGCCATGGTCAACGTGGTGCTGGACGAGGGGCTCGGCGACGCCGGTGCCGCCGGCGCCCACAGCGACGACCTGGACGACCTGCCCGACGCGGTCGCCGCCTTCACCCCCGAGGCGGTCGCCCCGGTCACCGGCGTCCCTGCCGACGTCATCCGCCGCCTGGCCCGCGAGATGGCCGCGGCGCCCACCGCCGTCGCCTACGGCCGCATCGGCACCCACACGGTGGCGTTCGGGACGCTGGCGGCTTGGGCCGTCGACGCCCTCAACCTGGTCACCGGCAACCTCGACTCGCCCGGTGGCGCCATGTGGCCGCTGGCCGCCCACAGCCGGCGGCGGGGCGACGAGGGCGGCGGTCGGGGCTTCACCACCGGTCGCTGGACCAGCAGGGTGCGGGAGTACCCCGAGGTCCGGGGCGAGATCCCCGTGGCCACGCTGGTCGACGAGATGGAGACGCCGGGCGAGGACCAGGTCCGTGCCCTCGTCACCATCGCCGGCAACCCGGTGCTGTCGACACCCGACGGCGGTCGCCTCGACGCCGCCCTCGAGCACCTCGACTTCCACGTGGCCGTCGACCCGTACATCAACGAGACCTCGCGCCACGCCGACGTGATCCTGCCGCCGCCGTCGACCCTCACCCGGGGCCACTACGACCTGGCCTTCTACGGGCTGGCCGTGCGCAACGTGGCCAACTACTCGCCGCCGGTCCTGCCCGACGACGACGCCATGCCCGAGCACGAGATCCTGGCCCGCCTGTCGCTCATCGCCTCGGGCCAGGGAGCGTCGGCCGACCCGGGCATCGTCGACGACCTGATGTTCGACGTCCTCCTGGCGTCGCTGCAAGAGCGCACCCGGCTCCCCGATCGCCGACCGGGACGACGACGAGATCCGCTCGGCCGTCGCCCACCACCCGCCCGAGGAGCGCCTGGTCGACCTGATGCTGCGGACCGGCCCCTACGGCGACGGCTTCGGCGAGGACCCCGACGGGCTCTCGCTGGCCAAGCTGGAGGCGAACCCCCACGGCATCGACCTCGGCCCGCTGGAGCCCCGCCTCCCGAGCGTCCTCAAGACGACGTCCGGCCGGATCGAGGTCCTGGCCGAGCCCATCCGGGGCGACCTCGACCGGGCGGCCGCCGCCATGACCCCGCCCGAGGACGGGACGATGGTGCTGATCGGGCGCCGCCACGTCCGGTCGAACAACTCCTGGATGCACAACGTGGACGTGCTGGTGAAGGGCAAGGACCGCTGCACCCTGCAGGTCCACCCCGACGACGCCTCGCGCCTCGGCCTGTCCGACGGCGGCGACGCCCGGGTCACCAGCCGGGTCGGCTCGCTGTCCGCCCCCGTCGAGGTGACCGACATCGTCCGCCCCGGCGTCGTGTCCCTCCCCCACGGTTGGGGCCATGACCTGCCCGGCGTCGAGCTCGCCGTCGCCGGCAAGCGCCCCGGCGTGAACGTGAACCTGCTGACCGACGGCGCCGAGCTGGACCCCCTGTCCGGCAACGCCGTCCTCAACGGCGTCCCCGTGGAGGTCATTCCGGCCTGAGAGCCTGCTTCTGGCGCCTGATTGCGGCGCCAGAGCGCCCCAATCGGGCGCCAGTTCGGATCGGTCAGGGGTCCACGGGGCGGTTCGTCCAGCCGGTCGGGTTGCGGTCGGTGCGGAACCAACCGCCCGCCGCTTCGGTGCCGCCGCCGGTGTTGAGGACCTGGCCGGTCACGAAGGCCGACTGGTCCGAGGCCAGGAACAGCACGATGCGAGCCTGGTCCTCGGGCACCCCCATGCGACCGACCGGTACCCAGCGGGGCCACAGGTGGCGCTGGTCCTCGGGGACCATGCGGTCGTAGGGCACCTGACGGGAGTCGGTCACGTCGGGGGCGATGGCGTTGACCCGCACGCCCCGGTCGCCCACCTGCACGGCCAGCGAGCGGGTGAAGTGGTTCACGGCCGCCTTGTAGGCGGCGTACACGGGGTCGGGCGGGTAGCCCCGCACCCCCTCGATCGACGACACGTTCACGATCGACCCGGCACCGGCGTCGACCATGGCGGGCAGGAAGGCGCGAGTCACGCGCAGCACATGGAGGAAGTTGACCTGGTGGAGGGCGTCCCAGTGCTCGGGGTCGGAGTCGACGAAGTCCACGATCTCCACCCAGTGCCCGACGTTGTTGACCAGCACGTCCGCCCGGCCGACGGCCTCGGCCAGTGCCGCTACCGCTGACGGGTCCCGCACGTCCATCACGTGACCGGTGGTGCCCGGCGAATCCGCGACCGGCTCGAGGTCGACCGCGTGCACGTGGGCGCCCTCGGCGGCGAAGAGCTCGGCCGTCGCCCGGCCGATGCCGTGGGCGGCGCCGGTGACCAGCGTGACGCGTCCGTCCAGCAATCCGGCCATGGCCGCGACCGTAGGTCGTCTCCCCATCCAGCCAGCGCCCGCGCACCGTAGGCACGATCGAAACGGCATCGCGACCACAGGAGGCTCCATCCGATGCGCTTCGTACGGCTCGTCCTCACCCTCGCTCTCGTGGGCTCGCTCTTCCTCATCGGTGGGAGCCCAGTTCCCGCGGACGCCGCCCCGACCGACCAGTCCGTCTGGGGGCTGACCACCGACAACCGGCTGATCCGCTTCCGCAGCTACAACCCCGGCACGATCACCGCGACCCGCACGATCACCGGTCTCGAGCCCGGTGAGAAGGTCGTCGGCATCGACTTCCGGCCGGCCACCGGTGAGCTCTGGGCCGTGGGCAGCACGAGCCGCCTCTACACGATCGACCCGGCCACCGGCGCCGCCACCGAGGAGGCCGTGCTCAGCACGCCGCTGTCCGGCACCTTCTTCGGTGTGGACTTCAACCCCGTCGTCGACCGCCTTCGCATCGTCAGCAACACGGACCAGAACTTGCGGGTCGTCCCCGACACCGGAGCCGTCACCGTCGACGGCACGCTGGCCTACGCCCCCGGCAAGTACGGCGGCACCAACCCGGCGGTGAAGGCGGTGGCCTACACCAACAGCCAGTGCGGCCCAGCCGACCCCATGCGCACGACGGCGCTCTTCGACATCGACCACAACGAGAACCTGCTCGCCCAGCAGAACCCGCCGAACGACGGGACGCTGATGGCCATCGGCGGCTTGGGCCTCGACACCCGCGTCCGTGTCGGCTTCGACGTCTCGCCCAACAACAACGTGGGCTACGTCAGCGTGGATCCGGTCAATCCCCTCGCCGACCAGTCCTCCCGCCTGGCCACCATCGACCTCGCCACGGGCGACCTGTCCCTGCTGGGTCGCATCGGGCCGGCATCGCCGACCCGCCAGGTGCTCGACCTCGCCGTCCCCTTCCGGGCCACCTGCCCCGTGCCCTGAGCCCCGCCGCCCGAGCACGACGGTCGGTCCCCTTCCCCTCGGGGGGCCGGCCGTCGTGCTTTTCATGGATTTTCCTGCTGTTTCCCTTGACCTCCTACGTGGCAAGTTGAATGATCTCGTGCAGTTCCATGCTCTCTCCTGCCGAGGTCGTCCCGATGCCCCACCTCCTCACCCGCCGGGGACTGCTCGGCCTCGCCCTCGTCCTGGTGGTGGCCGCGGCCATCACGGTCGCCGTCGCCGAGCCCGCCGGCGGGCAGGCCCCGCTCGAGTGCGACGGTGGCCTCTACGTCACGACCGGCTCGCCCGACGACATGCAGCTTGTGCGGGTGGACCAGGAGACCGGTGAGCTGACGCCGATCGGGCCCGGCGGCCTCGTGGCCAACGCCCTCGGCCACAACCCGCAGGACGACTTCCTCTACGGCATCGACCGCAACGCCCCGCACGGCATCGTGCAGGTGTCGGCCGACGGCACCGAGGCGGCGAAGGGGCCGGCGACCGGCGCGCCGGCGTCGTGGGAGCTGACCTTCGTCGGCACCTTCCTGGCCAACGGCCGCTACCTCGTCCTCGGCGACAACGCTCCCGCCCAGACGCCGCGGGGCACGGTGCCGGGTACGTGGGCCGAGATCGATGTGGCTGTCAACCCGCCTGCGGTACGGCGCACCTTTTCCCATCCGTCGGTCGGCAACAACGACCTCCAGGACGTCGCCCTCAACCCGGTCGACGGCCAGCTCTACGGGCACAGCATCGTGCGCAACCGCATCGTGCGCATCGACCCGACGACCGGGGCGGCCACCGGCGTCGGCCCCACCTTCGACGCCCCGGCGAACGCGGGCAGCGTCGTTCTTCGACGCGTTCGGCCGCCTGTGGCTCTACGGCTCGGGCGACACCGTCGGCACCCAGGACACGCTGTACCGGATCGACGACGTCGGTGAGGACGTGCCCGAGGTCGTCGCTCAGGGCCCGGCGGTGACCAACTCGGACGGCGCCTCGTGCCCCTTCACGCTCGGGCTGGACAAGACCGTCGACCCCGCCTCGGCCTGCGCCGGGACGACGGTGACCTACCGGTACGAGGTCACCAACGAGGCAATCGACCCCACCCCAGGAGAGGGCGGGACGGTGACCAGTGCCGACTTCGTCGACGACCTCCCCGACGACGGCCGGGCGTTCGTGACCGGGTCCCTGGTCAATCCGTTCGGCGGCGAGGTCAACGCCTACGGCCGGACCGACCGCCTGCAGATCGACGAGCTCCAGATCACGTCCGGGCAGAGCGGGGTCATCGAGGTCGACGTGGCCCTGCCTGCCGACCTGGCGCCCGGCACGCTGATGAACCAGGCCCGGCTCAGCGACATCTCCGGCAACCTCGGCGCCGAGGTGCTGTCCGAGTTCTCCGGAACCCCACAGCTGCCCGACCCGACACCGCTCCAGGTCCGCAGCTGCGCCGACCTGGGCGTCGACAAGACGGCCCAGACGCCGGTGGCCGGGCCCGGCGACCAGGTCGTCTACACGATCCGGGTGACCAACCACGGGCCCAGCGACGCCGTCGGGGTGGACTCCCTGGCCGACACGCTCCCCGACGGGCTCACGCCGGGAACCGAGGTCGAGGTGTCGGCCGACGGGACCATCCGCTGGCCGGCGTTCGACCTGGCCGCCGGCGCCCACCGGGACGTGACCGTCAGCGCCACCGCCGACGAGGACGTGCGCCAGGCGGCGGGCGACGACGGCGACCTGGACAACACGGCCTCGGTCCAGCATCCGGGCGACCCGAACCCGGCCAACGACCAGGACACCGCCGTCGTGCCCGTCGATCACCCCGACCTGGTCGTCGACAAGGACGACGGCCTCACGACCGTGGACCCGGGCGACGAGGTCACCTACACCATCCGGGTCACGCAACGCCGGTGCGGGTGACGCCCACGGCGTGCACCTGACCGACGAGCTGCCCGCCGAGCTGGAGTTCATGACGGCCTCGGACGAGGCCAGCGACGCCGAGCCCGGCACCGTCTCGTGGCCGCCGTTCGACCTCGCCGCCGGCGAGGAGCGGGAGATGACGATCACCGCCCGGGTGCGGCCCGAGGTCGAGGACGGGACCGAGGTCCGCAACGTGGCCGTCGCCCCGCACCCCGACGACCCGAACCCGAGGGACAACACCGACGACGACCTCGACGACGTCGACCGGCCACCACCCCGGGTGGAGCAGCCGACCCCCGTCGCCGACCCGCCGGCCTGGCTCCCCCGCACCGGGCTGGAGATCGCCTCGTGGACGGCCATCGGCATCGGGCTCTTGGCCCTCGGCCTCGCCGTCCGCTGGTGGGCCAAGGCCCGGCCCACCTGATCGCCCCGGCCGGCCGGGTCTCCGCCTCCTCGGCCGGCCGGGCGCGTGCCCCTAGCGTCTGCGGGGTGGGACGGCTGGAGCGCATCTGGGTCAAGCCCGCCACTCGGGCGCCGATGTCGTCCCGCCACGAGGTCGAGGTCGAAGGCCGAGGGATCGTCGGCAACGCCGAGCGGGGCGGCCGCCACCCGATCACGGTCATGTCGGCCGAGCGGTGGCACCGGGCCGAAGCCGACCTGGGCACCGAGGTGGACCCGGAGCTCCGTCGGGCGAACCTGCTGGTGTCGGGCGTCGACCTGGTCGAGTCCCGGGGCAAGGTGCTGGCCATCGGGCCGGTCCGCCTCACCATCGGCCGCGAGTGCAAGCCGTGCCGCCTGATGGAGGACGCCCACCCCGGCCTCGAGGGAGCCCTCCGGGCCGACTGGGGCGGGGGCGCCTACGCCACCGTCCTCGCCCCCGGCACGATCCACGTCGGCGATGAGGTCACCCTCACGGACCCCTAGCCCAGGATCTCCTCGGAGCCGAGGTCCAGGATCTGGCGCCCGGCGCCCCCGGCCATGGCCAGGAACATGGCGTCGCCGCGGTCGGTGCGCTGGACCACCATCGAGGCCAGGACGGCCATGTGGAAGCCGGCGAAGGCGAAGGCCCGGTAGTCGTCCCAGCACCGATCCCAACCGAACCCCTCGACGCCGCCGGCCTGCAGGGCCTCGTGGTAGCCGCGGACGAGGGCCTCCTCGGTCGCCCGCCGGTCGTCGACGCTCAGCCCGGCGCCCAGGAAGTAGCTGACGTCGAGCAGTCCGGGGCCGACCCCGACGGTCTGCCAGTCCACGACGGCGACGGGCGGCCCGCCCTCGGCGGTGCCGAACAGCAGGTTGTCCAGCCGGTAGTCGTTGTGGATCACCGTGTGGGGCTCGGGGCGATGGCCGTAGTAGGCGGGAAGGGCGGCGATGAAGCGACCGCCCATCTCGACGATGTCCTCGTCCAGGTCCGGTCCGTAGCGCTCGACGAAGTTCGGCCAGAGCATGGTCAGCATCGCCTGAAGGCCGTCCTGGGCCTCCGGCGACCAGCGCACCGCCCACTCGAAGCCGTCCAGCTCGGGCGAGCCCCAGAGCGGGGCGTGGAGCCGGGCCGCCTCCTCGAGCACCAGCACCGCCTGGTCGACCGAGCAGCCGGCCACTTGGTCGCCCTGCTCGGCGGGAGCCAGGTCCTCGAGCAGGAGCACGAAGTCGCCCGTAGCGAGGTCGATCTCGGCGTGGTGGCACCGCGGCGCCCGCACCGGAAGCCGGGCGGCCAGCTCCTGGTAGAAGCGAACCTCGACCTCGTACGTGCGCATGGCCATGCCGGTGGCCCGGCTGGTCTCGTCGGACGACGGCAGCTTCGCCACCAGCGACGGCGGGGCGTCGGTGGCCGCCGAGTACCCCAGGGCGAGGCGCAGGCAGTCCCCCATCTGACCCGTGCCGACGGGCACCGTGTCGACGCTCGCCACCCGCACCGACGGCTCCAGGGTCCCCGCCGCGTGGAGGGCGGCGGTCAGGCCGTCGGCATCCAGCGTGAGCATGACGGACCATCATGGCCGGGATGGACGAACCGGTGGACCTGGCGGCGCTGGCGGCGTGGATGGACGGGCAGGGCCTGGGCCACGGGCCGATCGAGCAGGCCGAGCTCCTGGGCGGCGGCACCCAGAACATCCTCCTGCGCTTCGACCGGGCGGGGCAGACCTACGTGCTGCGCCGCCCGCCCCTCCACAAGCGGGACAACAGCGACGAGACCATGCGCCGTGAGGCCCGGGTCCTCACCGCCCTGAAGGGGAGCCCGGTCCCCCACCCCGAGGTCATCGCCGCCTGCCCGACGACCGACGAGATCGGTGCCGCCTTCTACCTGACCGAGCTGGTCGACGGCTTCAACCCGTCGACCGGCCTCCCGCCGCTGCACGCCGGCGACCCCGCCCTGCGCCACCGCATGGGCCTGGCCATGGTCGAGGCCATCGCTGCCCTGGGCGCGCTGGACCACGAGGCGCTCGGCCTGGCCGACCTCGGCAAGCCCGAGGGCTACCTGGAGCGGCAGGTCGGGCGCTGGCGCAGCCAGCTCGAGTCGTACTCGGCCCTGGACGGCTACCCGGGCCCGGACATCCCCGGGCTCGACGACGTGGCCCACTGGCTCGACGACCACCGACCGTCGTCCATGCGCCCCGGCATCATCCACGGCGACTTCCACCTGGCCAACGTGATGTTCCGCCACGACGGCGCGGAGCTGGCAGCGGTCGTGGACTGGGAGCTGACCACGATCGGCGACCCGCTCATCGACCTCGGCTGGCTGCTGGCCACCTGGCCCGACGACGGTGCTCCGGGGCCGGCGCCGCAGGTGGCCGAGGGCGGGTTCCCGACGCCCGACGAGCTGGTCGAGCACTACGCCTCGGTGAGCGACCGAGACCTCTCGTCGGTCGACTGGTTCGCCGTCCTCGCCTGCTACAAGCTCGGCATCATCCTCGAGGGCACCCACGCTCGGGCGTTCGCCGGCCTCGCACCGACGGCGACGGGCGCCCTGCTCCACGCGACGACCGTGGGCCTGTTCGAACGGGCGCTGGCCCGGATCGGCTGACGAACCCGTCCCGTTCTGGGACCAGCCATCGGTCACCGAGCACCGGATCCAGTACCCAGAACGAACCCCATCCCGTTCTGGGACCAGCCATCGGTCACCGACAACCGGATCCAGTACCCAGAACGAGCGGGGTCAGTGATCCGGTCGACCGATCGGTGACGAACGTCGGCAAACCGCCCGGGACGGCCGGGCGACGACGGAGAGGGACACCTGCGTGGGCGACAACGTTCAGACCGTGACGGAGATCTACGAGGCCTTCGGCCGCGGTGACATCCCGGCGATCATCGACAAGCTGCGGGACGACGTCGAGTGGGAGCGCGGCGCCTCGCCGAGCGGTGTGCCATGGCTCGAGCCGGGCCGCGGCAAGGACCACGTCATGGCCTTCTTCGGCGCCGTCGCCGAGCACCTCGACATCAAGCGCTTCGAGCCCACCGGCGTGGCCGTCGGCGACGGCGTGGTCATCGCCTTCATCGAGCTGGACACGCTGGTGACCGAGACCGGCACCTCGTTCAGCGAGTCCCCCGAGCTGCACTGCTGGTGGTTCGACGAGGACGGCAAGGTCGCCGCCTTCCGGCACTTCGTCGACACCCCGAAGCAGCAGGCGGCCTTCACGGGCTAGGCGTCCTCCCGATCCTCCGAGGTGAGGCACTCGCCGGTCTCGCCGTCGAAGAGGTGCAGGGCTCGGGCGTCGAGCCACAGATCCAGCTCCTCCCCCGCGGCCACCGGGCTGGACACGTCCAAGCGGACGACCACCTGTCGGCGCTCGCCGCCGGACTCGACGCCCTCGATCTCGGAGGCCAGGTCGCCGGTGAGCTCGGCGAGGGCGTCGTGGGTGCCGTGCTCCAGGGTGAAGTAGGCGTAGAGCTCGGAGCCCAGCCACTCGACCACGTCGATCTTCGCGGTGAAGCGTTGCGCCCGAGTCGACGATGTCGTCGCTGACGAAGGCGACGTCCTCGAAGTTCTCGGGGCGGATGCCGGCGATGTACGGAGCCGCTGGCGTCGTCGGCGATCCGGGCGCGCAGCTCCTCGGGCAGGTCAGCTCGACCATCGGGAGCGTGACCGTGTCGCCGTCGACCTCGGCCGGGAAGAAGTTCATCGCCGGCGAGCCGATGAAGCCGGCCACGAACAGGTTGGCCGGGTCGGTGTAGAGCTCCTTCGGCGTGCCGACCTGCTGGACCTCGCCCCGCCGCAGCACGGCGACCCGGTCGCCGAGGGTCATGGCCTCGGTCTGGTCGTGGGTGACGTAGACGGTGGTGGTGCCGAGCCGCTCCTGGAGGCGGGCGATCTCGGTGCGCATCTGCACCCGGAGCTTGGCGTCGAGGTTCGACAGCGGCTCGTCCATGAGGAACGCCGTCGGCTCCCGCACGATGGCCCGGCCCATGGCCACCCGCTGGCGCTGGCCGCCGGAGAGGTTGGCGGGCTTGCGGTCGAGCAGCTCGGTCGAGCTCGAGGATCTCGGCCGCCTCGTCGACCCGCTCGTCGATCTCGTCCTTGGCGCACCTTCGCGCAGCGTCAGGGGGAAGGCGATGTTCTCCCGCACGGTCATGTGCGGATAGATGGCGTAGCTCTGGAACACCATCGCCATGTTGCGGTCCTTGGGGTCGACGTCGTTGACGACCTCGCCGTCGACGCTGAGCGTCGCCGTCGCTGATGTCCTCGAGGCCGACGATCATGTTGAGCAGCGTCGACTTCCCGCAGCCCGACGGGCCGACGAGGATGAAGAACTCGCCGTCGCCGATGGTGAAGTCGGCCTCGTCCACCGCCACGGTGCCGTCGGCGAACCGCTTGGTCACCTTGTCGAGCACGATCTCGGCCATCAGTGGGTCCTCTCCCGGTCGTTCAGCCCTTCACCGCGCCGGAGGTCAGCCCGGAGACGATCCGGCGCTGGAAGATCAGCACCATGACGATGATCGGGATGGTCACCACGACCGAGGCGGCGGCGATCGAGCCGGTGGGCTGCGCGAACTGCGAGCTCGCCGGTGAAGAAGGCGAGGGCGGCGGGCACGGTGCGGGCCCGGTCGGTCGACGTCAGCGACGATGGCGAACAGGAAGTCGTTCCAGGCGAAGATGAAGACGAGGATCGCCGCGGTGAACACGCCCGGGCGCGGCCAGCGGGGCGATCACCTTGCGGAAGGCCTGGAACGGCGTGGCCCCGTCGACCCGGGCCGCCTTGTCGAGGTCCCACGGGATCTCCCGGAAGAAGGCCGACAGCGTCCAGATGGCCAGCGGCAGCGTGAAGGTCATGTACGGGATGATCAGCCCCGGCCAGGTGTCGAACAGGCCGAGCGAGCGCCACATGTTGAACAGCGGGCCGATGACGGAGATCGGCGGGAACATGGCGATGGCCAGCGCGCCCGACGAGCACGACGCGTCTTGCCCGGGAAGTCGAGCCGGACGATGGCGTAGGCGGCGAACATGGCCAGCGCCACGGCGAGCACGGTGGTGATGCAGGGCGATGCCGATCGAGTTGCGCAGGGCGGCCGGGAACTGCGCGTCGTCGAAGATGTTGCGGTAGTTGTCGAACGTGACCGACTCGGGGGATGAACTTGCCGTCGGTCAGGTCGGCCGGCGGCTTCAGCGACAGCGACACGATCCACGCCACGGGCAGCAGGGCGTAGAAGACGACCACGAGCGCGGCCGACGCCCCAGAACAGCCGGTCCCGGGCGGTGATCGATCGCGGCTCATCGGCGCCTCCCCTCGCTGCTGGGCGAGGTCGGCGCCGAAGCCCTTCACGAACACGAAGGCGATGATCAGGACGCAGAGGAAGATCAGCACCGACACGGCCGAGCCGAGGCCGAGGTTCAGCCGGTTGATCAGCGTGTTGTAGCCGAGGATCGACACGGTCTCGGTGTCCTGGGCGCCCGCGGGTCTGGACGAACACGGTGTCGAAGATCCGGAAGGCGTCGAGCGTGCGGAACAGCAGGGCCACGAGGATCGCCGGCTTCATGAGCGGCAGGGTGATCCTGCGCAGAAGCGCTGCCACGTCGGTGGCCCCGTCGACCCGGGCCGCCCGCAGCAGCGTCCTCGGGCACGAGCGTGAGCCCGGCCAGCAGCAGCAGGGCCATGAACGGCGTCGTCTTCCAGACCTCGGTGGTGATGATGACGAACAAGCGACGACCACCGCTCGGTGAACCAGCTCCGGTCGGTGTTGAGCAGGCCGTTGACGAAGCCGGTCGTGGGGTCGAAGGCGAAGCGCCAGGCCAACGCGGCGACCACGGTGATGATCCCGTAGGGCACGAGGATCGAGGCCCGGACCGTGCGGCGCCCGAAGATGCGCCCGGTGCATGAGGAAGGCCAGCGCGAAGCCCAGCACCAGCTCGATGGCCACCGAGATCACCATCGGTGATGAACAGTCGTGGTGAACGAGGTCTGCCACCACAGGCGGTCGGTGAGGACGCCGGTGTAGTTGTCGAGGCCGACGAACTCCCGCTCGTCGGGGAAGCGCAGGTCGTAGCGCTGCAGCGACAGCCAGACGGCGTAGACGATCGGGTAGGCGGTGACCGCAGCATGACGATCACCGCCGGGGCGCACAGCATCCAGCCCAGGTTGTCGCTCGGACCGGGCCCGGGCGCGGCGGTCGCTGACGCTCGGCGCGGCGGTCACAGGAGGCCCTTCCGACTCGAGGGCGTCGCTCGATGGCCTCTCGCAAGCGGTCCAGCGTCTGCACTCGGGATCGATGTCGGACGATCGGGTGCAGGGTGCGCTGCGATCGCCAGCGAGATGTCGTTGTAGATCGGGCGTCACGCGGCCGGATCGCGCCGTTCTGCAGCGTCCTCCCGGATGCAGGTCGGCGAACGGGTACTGCTCACGGATCTCGGGGTCGTCGTAGAGCGCGGCGTTGGTCGGCGGGAGGCCGCCGTCGATGGCCGCCGTGAGCTGGTGTTCGGGTTCGACGATGCAGGCGGCGGCCTCGAAGGCCAGGTCGGGGTGCTCGGAGTAGGCGCCGACGCCGAGGTTGAAGCCGCCGATCGTCACCCGGCTCGGCTCGCCCTCGTACACGGCGGGCCAGTGGGCCCACTGCAGGTGCTCGAACAGGTCCGGCGTGTTCTCCCGGGCGCTCGGGTAGACGAACGGGTAGTTGACCATGAAGGCCGACGTGCCCGACTCGAAGGCGAGGCGGGCCTGGTCCTCCTGGGAGGTGGACAGCGCCGGGTCGGCCGCCGGGCGCTGGCCCAGGTCCCGCATGATCTCCAGGGCCCGGAGGGTCGGCTCCTCCTGCAGGGCGACCTCGCCGCTCTGGTCGAGGATGCTGCCGCCGGCCGAGACCAGCAGCGAGTTGAACCAGCACGGTCAGGCCCTCGTAGCGCTGCCCCTGGGCCTGGATGCGCCCGCCCTCGCCGATCTCCTCGGCCTGCGCGAGCATCTCGTCCCAGGTGGCGGGCGGCGTCGGCGACGCGGTCCTTGCGGTACCAGAGCAGCTGGGTGTTGCTGGTGAACGGCGCCGCCCAGAGCTGGTCCTCGAAGGTGACGCTCTGGACGATGGTCTCGATGGTCCCGTCGGTCACCTGGTTCGCCAAGCGCTCCTCGAAGGGCAGCAGCCAGCCCGGCCTCGGCGAACTCGGCCGTCCAGATGACGTCCATGCCCATGAGGTCGATGTCGCTGTCGCCCGGCGGCCAGCCGGCGCACGAGCTGCTCCCGCTGCTGGTCGGCGTCGGCGGGCAGGTCACGGACCTCGATGCGGTACCGGCCGTCGGCCTGCTCGGTGCAGTCCTCGGCGGCGGCGATGAACGACCCGCCCGGCTCGTCGAAGGCGTACCAGGCGAGGGTGGGCACGCCACCGTCGTCGTCACCGCCACAGGCCACGATGGCCACCGTCGAGAGGAGCACAACCAGGAGCCCCCCGCTCCTACGCACGGGCAAGGGCCTACCCCCCGTCCGGGTGGGGCAGACGCGGACCTACACCAGCCAGCCGGCCTCGGCGGCGGGATCGGCGAGCGCCGGTCGGTCGATGGCGAACGGGCCGAGGTCCGCGGTGGCCCGACCGTCGAGGGCGAGTTCGGCCAGGGTGAGGCCGAACCACGCGGCGAACTTGAAGCTGTGGGCGGCGCCGAGCGCGACCAGCACCTCGGGCGCCTCGGGCAGGCGGTCCAGCACGAAGTCCCGGTCCGGCGTCAGCGTGTAGAGGCAGGTCTTCGAACTGCGAACCTCGCCGACTCCACCCACCCTGGCGTGGAGGAAGGCGGACAGGCGGGCCTCGTTCTCGGGGTCGGGGTCGAACGTGCGCGTGTCGGGGTCGACGGGACGGCCGCCGCAGTCCTGGGCCGCCTTGATCGCGCCGTCCCAGGCCGGGAAGCCGTACCACGAGGGGTCGTCCATCCAGATCCAGACGGGGAAGTCGGCGGCGGTGAAGCGCTCCGGATCGTCGACCTCGAACCAGGTGACCTGCTCCTTCAGCACGGTCAGCGCCAGCTCGCGGCCCAGCGGCGCCAGCACCTGGTTCGTCCAGGCGTCGGCAGCCACCACGGCGTGGGCGGCGCGGACGGTGCCGGCGTCGGTGGTGACGACCACCTCGGCGCCGTCGACCCGGAGGTCGACGACCTTCGTCCGGTCCCGGAGCACGGCGCCCAGGTCGGTGGCCCCCCGCTGGAGCGCGGCCACGGCCCGGCTGGCGGCCACGAACCCCGTCCGTTCCTGGAAGAGCGCGGTCACGTCGTCGGCCAGTCCGGACCACGCCGGCCACCGGGCCTTCACCTCGGCCCCGGTCAGGTCCTCGTAGTGCACCCCCTCGGCGTCCATCGACGACCGGTAGTCCGCCGGGTCGATGGCGGCACCGGCGGGGAACAGGTCCAACCCGCCCGTCACCGTGACCACGTCGTCGCCGGTGTCGGCGGCCAGGAGGTCCCAGGCTTCGTAGGCCGCCTTCGCCAGCCGCACGTAGTGGGGCGTGTGGTAGCTGAGGCGGATGATGCGGGAGTGGTCCTGGCTGGCCCCCCGGTCGTGGCCCAGGTCGAACTGCTCGAGGCCGATCACTCGCGCGCCCCGACGGGCGCAGGCCCACGCCGCGGCGCTGCCCAGCGCCCCCAACCCGATGACGACGACGTCGGCCTCGGTCTCGGCCGAGGTCACACGTCCTCGCCCATCAGCGGGCCGTACCAGCGGCGGATGTCGGCGCTCTCGTCCTCCATGGGGGCGAACCATCCGTGGGTGTACGCCCGGGAGCTCATCCCTCGCTGGACCCGCTCGCACGCCCGCCAGTCCTGACGGTTGATGCGGTCCCAGAAGGTGACCACGTCGGACGGGTCGGCCGTCTCGTCAGCGGCGAAGAGGAAGTCGGCGATGACCAGTGTGCGATCGGCGGCCCTGGGCAGCAGCACGAGGGCGGCGGCATGGTCGGCCGACAGCGACAGCAGCACGTTGGGGTAGATGAGCTCGCCCTTGTGGCGGATGCGCTCCTCCGCGGTCAGGTCGGGGAATGGCTGTCGCTCCGAGGTCCCCGACTCCGTGAACGTCCACACGCCCTCCCGGTGGGGCACCCCGTCCTCCCAGTCGAGGTCGCGACCGCTGCGGAAGGCGGGCACCAGCTCGCAGAGCTCGGGGTGGACCGGGCCGCAGTGGTAGCACTCGTTGAAGTTCTCGGCGATGACCTTCCAGTTGGCAGCCACGTCGTACTCGAGGCGGGCGCCGCGACGGAGGTCGGCCAGCGGGTAGCGACGGAGCCGCTCGGGGATCGGGCCGAGCTGGTCGGCCAGCGGTGGCGCCTCGGTGGGCGTCAGGTGGACGAAGACCCAGCCACCCCACGTGGCCGAGCCCGACGGGGTGGAGCCCGAACGCAGCCGTGTCCAGGTCGTCGACGAACGGCGCCCGCCGCAGGCCGCCGTCGAGCCCGTAGGTCCAGGCGTGGTACGGGCAGCGGAGGCCGCCGGCGACGTGGGTCGAGCACCCGGGGTCGACCAGTTGCGAGCCCCGGTGACGGCAGACGTTGTAGAAGCCCCGCAGCGCGTCACGGTCCCGGACGAGGAGCACGGACTCCCCAGCCACGTCGACGGCGCACACGTCGCCGGGTTCGGGCACGTCCTCCTCGCGGGCGACGCAGACCCACTGGTGGGCGAACAGCCGCTCGCGCTCGGCCTCCCAGACCTCGGGGTCGACGTAGGCCGACCGGGGCAGCGCCCTCTCCACGCCCCCGATGCTAGAGATGCCGGCGTGCGCGAGGACGAAGTGCGGGTCGAGATGGCCGATGGGGTGTCGCTGGCGGTCACCCTCGTCCTCCCGGACGGGGACGGGCCGTGGCCGGTCATCGTCGAGGCGCTGCCCTACCGCAAGGACGACCTGACCTCGTCCTACTTCGGCGAGTACGTGCGCCTGGCCGACGAGGGCGGCTTCGCCGTGGCCCGGGTCGACGTGCGGGGCACGGGCTCCTCCGGCGGCATCGCCACCGACGAGTACCCGCCCGAGGAGCAGGACGATCTCGCCGAGGTGATCGCCTGGCTGGCCGCCCAGCCCTGGTCGACGGGGGCGGTCGGCATGTACGGCACCTCGTACTCCGGCTTCAACTCGCTGCAGCTGGCGGCCCGCCGTCCGCCGGCCCTGAAGGCGATCTGCGCCATCTACGCCACCGACGACTGCTTCACCGACGACGTGCACTACGTGGGGGGCCAGCTCCGGGCCCTGGACCTCGTCGACTACCCGACGTACATGATCGCCGTGAACGCCCTGCCGCCGGTCCCCGGAGTGTGGGGTGAGGGATGGCGGGACGAGTGGCGCCGCCGCGTCGACGAGGCCGAGCCCTGGGTGCTGCGCTGGCTGCGGGAGCAGGTCGACTCGCCCTACTGGCGCAAGGGCTCGCTGCGGGCCGGCACCCGCCCCCCGGGGGCCGACGAGGGCTACGAGCGCATCGAGGCGGCCACGATGATCGTCGCCGGCTGGGCCGACGGCTACCGCAACAACACCTTCCGCACCTTCGAGCGGCTGACCGCGCCGAAGCGACTGCTGGCCGGGCCGTGGAGCCACATGTCGACGGCCGCCTCGCTGCCCGGCCCGCACCTGGACCTCGTCCCCGAGCTCATCGCCTGGTTCGGCCACCACCTGCGGGGCGACGACAACGGCGTCGACCGCGCCGCTCCCATCCAGGTCTACGTGCGCGACGCCGTCGAGCCCGAGCCCGACCTGGCCGAGCACCCTGGCGAGTGGTGGGCGCTGCCCTCGTGGCCCCCGCCCGCGCACGCCACCGCCACGTTCAAGGTCGACGGCAGCGGGTCGCTGACCCTGCCCGACGCTCACGACGTCGGCGAGTCGGCCTGGAACTCGTGCGCCGCCTCACTGCCGTGGGGCCAGCCCACCGACCAGGCCGCCGACGAGGCCCGATCCCTGCTCCTGCGCTGGCCCAGCCCGGCCCAGGGCATCGACGTCGTGGGCCAGCCCCGCCTGCGCCTACGGGTGCGCTGCGACCGCCCGGTGGTGACCCTCTCGGCGAAGCTGGCCGACGGGCTCCCCGGCGGCGCCTCCCACCTGATCACCCGGGGGTTCCTGAACCTCGCCCACCGGGAGTCCTCCACCGAGCCCACCGAGGTCCCCTTCGGCCAGTGGCTGGACCTCGTCATCGACCTGGAGGCCACGACCTGGCACTTCGACCCCGGCCACGAGGTCCGCCTGGCCCTTTCCCGCGCCGACTGGCCCAACGCCTGGCCCGCCCCCGACGTCGCAACCGTCGAGGTGGACAAGGAGAGCATCGCCCTCGAGCTCCCCATCGCCGAGCACCCGGGCCTGGACACGCCCGTCTTCCACCCGCCTGTGAGCGACGACCACGGCCCCGACCTCGACGACGACGTCGACCAGCCCCCCGTCCGCTGGTGGATCGAGCACGACGTCCTCGGCCGCCGCCGCACGGCCCGGGACGACCACGGCAACGTGTACAGCGGTCGGCACGGCTCGACGATGCGGGACACCTACACGGGCTCGGTCGACGTCTCCACCGTCGATCCCGCCGACGCCGGCGCCGAGGGCACCGCGAGGTTCGAGATCACCTGGCCCGAGGCGACGGTGGCCGCCTACGCCCGGTTGAGCGTGCGCTCCACCGAGGACGAGTACGAGGTCGAGATCGACCTCGACGTCGAGGAGGACGGCCAGCCCTTCGCCCGTCGCCGCTGGCACGAGGTCATCCCCCGCCACCTCCAGTGACCAGGTGGCAGGCGGTCTCGTGGTCGGGCAGGACCCGTTCGAGAGCGGGGTCCTCGGTCTCGCACCGCTCCTTGATGCCAGCGGCCTCGGCGGCGCCCGACTGGTAGGCGGGACAGCGCGGGCGGAAGCGGCAGCCGGCGGGGATGTTGCGAGGGTCGGGCGGCTCGCCCGTGAGGATCTGCTGGCGCATGCGCTTGGTCTCGGGGACGACCGACAGCAACGCCTTCGTGTACGGGTGCTGGGGGTCCTCGAGCACGGCCTCGGTCGGACCCAGCTCGACGATGCGCCCGAGGTACATGACGGCCACCCGATCAGCGATGTTCCAGGCCAGGCCGAGGTCGTGGGTGATGGCCAGGATGGACACGCCGGTGTCCCGGACCAGGCGCAGCATGAGGGCGAGGATCTCGCCCCGCACGGAGGCGTCGAGCGCCGACACGGGCTCGTCGGCGACGATCAGCCGTGGCTCGAGCGCCATCGCGCCCGCGATGACGACGCGCTGGCGTTGGCCACCGGAGACCTCGTGCGGGTAGCGCAGGAAGAAGTCGTCCGGGGGCCGGAGCCCGCACTGGGACAGCGCCGCCGCCACCTGCTCCTCCTCGACCCCGACCAGGCCCTGGATGCGGATGCCCTCGGCCACCGCTTCGTAGATGGTCTGGCGGGGGTTGAGGGCTCCGGTCGGGTCCTGGAAGACCATCTGCACGGCTCGGCGGTAGGCCTTGGAGCGTCGGGACCCGACCGGGATGGGCTCGCCCTCGAAGCGGACCGCACCGCCCGACGGCTGCTCGAGCCCCACGATCGCACGAGCCAGGGTGGTCTTGCCGCAGCCCGATTCGCCCACCAGGGCGACCACCTCGCCGGCGGCGATGTCGAGGTCGACGCCGTCGCAGGCCCGCGTCGCGCCGAAGCGGACCGACAGGTCCCGGAGCTCCAGCAGCGGAGCGACCGCGGTGGTCACGGCACCCTCGCCGGCGCCCCGGGGGCCAACACGCAGGCGGCCTCCCGGCCATCACCGGCCGGCCAGAGCTCGACCTCCGTCGACGAGCACTCGGGCAGGGCGTCCGGGCAGCGGGGATGGAAGGGGCATCCCGACGGAAGGGCCGTGGGCCGGGGTGGATCGCCACCGAGGCCCATCGGCGCGTGACGGTCGGACAGGTCGCCGATGGTCGGGAACGCGCTGGCCAGCGCCCGGGTGTACGGGTGCTGGGGATCGGCGAACACCGCCTCGCTCGGCCCCTGCTCCACCACCTGCCCGGCGTACATCACCGCCAGCGTCCGGCAGGCATAGGCCAGCACGGACAGGTCATGGGTGATGAAGATCATCGTGAGCTGGCGCTCGCGCTGCAGCTCCTCGAGCAGGTCGAGGACCTGGGCCTGGACCATCACGTCGAGCGCCGTGACCGGCTCGTCGGCGATCAGCACCCGCGGGTCACAGGCCAGCGCCATCGCGATCATCACCCGCTGGCGTTGACCGCCCGACATCTGGTGCGGGTAGTCGCGGGCTCGCCGGCTGGTGAGGCCGACCTGCTCCAGGAGCCCGCCGACCCGGCGCTTGACCTCGGCCGAGGAGACCTTCTCGTGGGTCTCGATGGCCTCGCCGATCTGGTCACCGACCCGCTGCACGGGATTGAGGGCGTGCAGCGCGCCCTGGAAGACGATGGCCATCTCGCTCCACCGCACCGCCCGGACCCGGCCCGGCTTCATGGCCAGGATGTCGTTGCCGTCGAGGAGGATCCGGCCCGACACCTCCGTCGACTTGGGCAGCACCCGCAGGAGTGCGCCGCCGAGGCTCGACTTGCCACACCCGGACTCCCCCGCCAGCCCCAGCGTGTCCCCTTCCTCCAGGCTCAGGTCCACCCCGCGCACCGCCGGGACCGGGCCGGACGACGGCTGATAGGTGACCCGGAGGTCCTCGATCTGGAGGATGGGGGCCATCAGCTCGTCTTGTCCCGCAGTCGGGGGTTCACGATGGCCTCCAACGCGTGGCCACAGAGGGTGAAGGCCAGGACCACGGCCACGATGCCCAGGCCGGCCGGCAGGTAGTACCACCACGCGTTCTGCCCCAGCACCGCGCCGTTGCTGAAGGCCTCGTCGAGCGTCCGGCCCCAGGACGCCCGGTCGGGGTCGCCGAGCCCCAGGAAGGCGAGCGTGGTCTCGGTCAGGATCACGACCGGCACGGTCAACGTGGTGTTGGCCAGGATGAGGGGCGCCACGTTGGGCACGATGTGCTTCGAGGTCAGGTGCCAGTTGCTGGCGCCGAGCGCGCGCGACCGGTCGACGTAGAGGCGTTCCTTCACGCTGAGCACCTGGGCCCGGATGATGCGCGCCGTCGCCGGCCACGACGTGATGGCGATGACCAGGATGATGTTGCGCACCGACGGTCCGAGGATCGCCGCCAGCACCACGGCGAGCGGCAGGAACGGGATCACGAGGAACCACTCGGTGAGGCGCATCAGCACGGACTCGACGACGCCGCCGAAGAACCCCGCCGCCACCCCGATGACCGAGCCGATGATCATCGTCAGCACCGTGGCCACCAAGCCGACGAACAGGCTGATCCGGGCGCCCCACACGAACTGCGCGGCGACGCTGCGGCCGAGGTGGTCGGTCCCGAGTGGCCCGAACTCCCCCGGGCTGGCCCACGCCGGGTTCTGGACCGTGTTGCTGGCGACCAGGCCCTCGGCGTCCGAGATGAGTGGCGCAGCCAGGGCCATGCCGACGATGACCACCAGGATCCCGAGGCCGATCATGCCCGCCGTACTCGTCCGGTACTGCGCCCACATGCGCCCCCACGCCTTTCGGCGCCGGAGCCACGCAACGCGGCGGGGCGAGAGGGTCTTGGTCGTGGTCTCGCTCACGTCCGGCCTCCGACCCGCGGGTCGAGGTGGGCGTACAGGAGGTCGGCGACCAGGTTGGCGAAGATCACGGCGGCACTGAACACCAGGAACAGGCCCTGCAGCATCGGCAGGTCGGGCGCTCGGATCGCGTTCGCCGTGGCCAGGCCGAGGCCGGGCCAGGAGAAGATGGCTTCGACGGCGATGGCGCCGCTCAGTACGAAGCCGAAGTTGATGGCGAGCAGCGTGATGAGCGGCAGGAGCGCGTTGGGCACCGCGTGGTGCCGGCGCACGCTGGCGTCCCGCAGCCCCTTCGCCCGGGCCAGCACGAGGTAGTCCTCGCCCATCGTCTCCAACACCGAGGAGCGCATGATGATGGCGTACTCCCCCAGGTAGGCCAGCATCAGGGTGAGCCCCGGCAGGAACATGTGGTGGGCCTGGTCGACGAACTTGGCCACGCCGGTGGCGTCGCCGCCCGGATCGGTGAACCCGCTCGTCGGGAACCAGCCGAGCAGGTCGGCGAACACCACCAGGAGCAGCAGGCCGAGCCAGAAGTCCGGCATCGAGTACAGCAGCATCGTCGTGTTGGTCGACGCGTGGTCGAACCCGCTCCCCCGCCGCCACGCGGCGAAGATGCCGATGATGGTGCCGATGACCGCCGAGAGCAGGGCAGACGTCCCCACCAGGAAGATCGTCGGCCAGATCTTGCCCTTGATGGTGTCCCAGACCGGCTCGCGGGTCTCGAAGGACAGGCCCAGGTTGAGCTGGGACGTCTCCACGAGGTAGCGCCGGAACTGCTCGGGCAACGGCTTGTCGACGCCGAAGTCCTCCGCCAGCCGGTCCTGCTGCGATTCGGTCAGGTTGCGCCCGCGGACGAGCGTCCCCACCGGGTCGTTCTCGACCACCCGGAAGAGGAAGAAGTTGAAGACGATGACGAAGAGCAGCGTGGCCAGCGCGCCGAGCACCTTGAGCGTGACGAAGCGCAGCGTCACGTCGGCCCCCCGACCTCGGCCCCCTCCGGACTCCTACTCCCGGTCCTCCGCGGATCCCCGGCGTCCGAGGGCGAACGCCCCGCCACCGATCACCAGCAGGCCGACGACGCCCAGGGCGACGATCAGGCCCGTGTTCGAGCTGCCCCCGTCGTCGCCGCCGCTCCCCGAGGCGTCTTCGCTCACCGGCTGCAGCAGGGCGTAGGACGGCGAGGTGTTGGAGAACATCACCGGGCCGATGTCGGCGGGCTGGCGGACCCAGCCCTCGAAGCGATCGGTGCGGTACGCCTGCAGGTCGGGCGAGTAGTCCAGCACCACGTACGCCGCGTCCTCGTAGAAGAGGGTCAGCATCTCGTGGACGATCTCCTCGCGCCGCTCGCGGTCGAGCTCCTGGTTCTGCTCCTCGTAGAGGGCGTCGTACTCCTCGCTGCACCAGTTGGCGTCGTTGTAGTAGTCGAGCGGCTCGTCCGGGTTCGTGGAGACCTGGTTGCACTGGAAGTACGACAGCTGCGGGTCCGGGTCGACGAACGGCGTCCACCCCCAGCCGAAGATGTCCCAGTTCCCCCGGCCGATCACCGGCCCGAGCTGGGTGTCGTTGTAACTCTCGACTTCGGTCTCGATGCCGATGTCCGCCAGCGAGCCGCTGATCAGCTCGTAGGCGGGCTGGGCCCAGTCGGACTCGGTCCGGACGGCCCAGCGGAAGCGGAGCTCGTCGCCGCCACCGGGCATCTCCCGCACGCCGTTGCCGTCGGTGTCCTCGTAGCCGGCGTCGTCGAGGATCTCGTTGGCCCGATCGAGGTCGAACTCGAACGGTTCCTCGATCTCCGGGGTCCACGCCGGGTCGGCCGACGGCGACATCGCTTCGGCCGGCTCACCGATCCCGCTGAAGACGCGGGAGACGATGGTCTCCTTGTCGATGGCGTGGGCGATGGCTTGGCGCACGGCGACGTCCTGGAGCGCCGGGTGCCCGTCACCGATGCCACCGGCCCCCGCGTTCAGCGCGATCTCGTCGAAGCCCCCCTGCTGGCCCTCGACGGCCACGATGCCCTCGGCGTCCTCGAGCCGGGTGAAGGAGGCGGTGGGGACGTCGTGGGCGGCGTCGATCTCGCCCTGCTCCAGCGCGGTGACCATGGCGTCCGGGTTGGTGAAGAGCCGGTAGATGATCCGGTCGACGTAGGGATCCTGGCCCTCCCAACCCCAGTAGTTGGGGTTGGCCTCCATGATCCAGTCCTGGCCGCGGTTCAGCTCGGCGAGGGAGTACGGCCCGGAGGCCACGCCATCGGTGGCCTCATACGTCCCCAGATCGTCGGCCGAGATGTCCTCGTAGATGTGCTGGGGGACGATGTAGACGTCCATCGTCGGCAGCTTGGGATCGGGCACCGAGCTGACGATCTCGAGGGTGACGTCGTCGATGGCGGTCGCCTCGAGGTTGGCGGTCGTGGCGAAGTGGTTGAACCACTCCTCGTCCCGCGAGCGGTTGATCGTGTAGGCCACATCGTCGGCCGTTAGCGGTTCGCCGTCGGACCACTCGAGCCCCTCGCGGAGCGTGTAGGTCCAGGTCAGCCCGTCCTCGGAACCCTCCCAGGACTCGGCCAGCCCGGGGATGGTCTCGAAGTCGTCCGCCGCCTTGTCGGTCAGCGTGGCGTACATCAGGTTCCAGACCTCGTAGGCCGCCACCGTGTACCCGACCGTGACGTTGGGCGAGTCGATCTCCTGGGGGATCCCGATGGTGAGCGTGACCTGCTCGTCGTCGGCCCCCGCCGTCGTCGTGGTGGTGTCCTGTGCGGACGCCGATCCGAACCCCAGGGCCACCGTCGCCAAAACCGCGACGAGCCCGATCCTCCCGAACTCTCTCCCCATGGCGTGACCTTATGTCCTTCCCCGCCGGCCGTACCTTCGGCCGGCGTGTCGTCGTCCAGCATTCACATGAGCACCCAGTCGAGGAAGCGCTCGACCCGGCGGTAGTAGTCGACCTGCGGGCCCGCGCTCAGGAAGCCGTGGCCCTCGGTCGGGTACGTGACGTACTCGTAGGTCTTGCCGAGGCGGCGGAGCGCCTCGACGAGCTGCTCGCTCTGGGCGGGGTTGACCCGCACGTCCTGGAGCCCGTGGGCCACCAGGATCGGGACCTGCAGCTGGTCGATCCGGTGGATCGGCGAGCCGTCCACGTAGGCCTGGCGGGCCTTCGACGGGTGCGGCATCTGGCGCTCCATGTCCTGGACGCCGGCCCGGTCCCCCTGGGCCCACGAGGTCCGGATGTCGCAGTCGCCGTACTTCGTGAGCGCGGCGCGGTAACGGTGCTCGGGGTCGTCGACGCACGAGCAGAGGGCCATGTAGGAACCGTACGAACCGCCGAAGATGGCGATGCGGTCGCCGTCGATCCACTCCAGGCCGGACAGGAAGTCGTGGGCCGCCAGGCAGTCCTTGGTGTCGCCGACGCCCCAGTCACCGTGGTTGGCCCACTCGTGCTCGCGACCCCACGACGTGCTCCCCCGGAAGTTGGGGAGGAACCACGCGTAGCCCTTCTCGACGAAGTACTGGGCCACGCCGAACCACTCGTCGCCGTCCCGGTCGGTGGGCCCGCCGTGCGGGTTGACCACCGCGGGCACGGGCTCGTCGACCGACGCGCCCGCGGGACGGTAGAGCCAGCCCGGGATCGCCCGGCCGTCGAACGAGGTGTAGGTGACCGACTCGGGCACCACGTGCGGGGCCGACTTCACGGCCTGGGGAGCGGGGGCCAGGAGGGTCGTCGGCGCCGTCCCCGGCCCGACGACGCGCGAACTCCGGCGGTCGGTCGAAGGCCTCGTGGCCGGCCAGGACGCGGCCGTCGGCCAGCCAGAGGGGCCGGCTCCAGGCCCCGCCCTCGGCCAGGACGTCGAGAGCGCCCGTGGCCACGTCGACGACGACGAGGTCGGTGACGCCGTGCCGGTCCCGGACGCCGACCAGGCGGTCGCCGTCGGGGTGCCAGGCCAGGTCGCTCCAGCTGTGCCCGCCGTCGGTGAGCTGGCGCTCGCCGGTGCCGTCCGGGCCGATCAGGAAGATCTCGTGCCACCCCGGTCGCTCGGCCGTGAAGGCCAGCGTGGACCCGTCGGGTGACCAACGCACGCCTAGGTCGTGGTGCTCCGGCGTGCCCGTGATCGCCCGGTCGTCAGCGGTGTCCAGGTCGACGACATGGACCTCGGTGCGGTTGCGGTCGGCATGGGGCCAGAACAGGTAGGCGACCTTGCTGCCGTCGGGCGACGGGTCGGCACCCCAGCAGTCGCCCTCGCCGGACGCCACCGGCACCGGCCACGGGTCGTCGGGGTCGACCTGCACGAGAGCCGACGACCGGTCGCGCTCGACGCTGGCCAGCAGGAGGCCGTCGGCGGTCCACACCGGGTCGCCGCCCTCCAGGACCTCCTTGGGCGGGCCCCCCTCGACGGGCACGACCCAGATCCGGTCGTCCTCGGCATAGGCGACCCGGGTGCCGTCGGGCGACACCACCAGCTGCGTGTCGTCCCAGTAGGCGATCAGCGCCCGACCCGTGGTGAGACGACGGAGGTCGCCGGTCGTGGTGTCGACCGTCCAGACGTCGGAGGTGTCGCGGTCCCAGACGAACGCCGCGGTGCGGCCGTCGGGCCCGACATCGGGGTGGCGCGGCCGCTCGGTGGCGGCGACCGCCTCGAGACGCCAGTGCGGGGGCGGGCGGACGTCGGCCCGGGGCGGGATCGGTTGACCCCCGGTCTCCACCGCGCCCCGCCACACCGGCTGCTCAGCCACCACTACCCCCCTCGAAGCCGTCGAGCACGGCGATCACGAGGTCGCCGAGCGTGTCCAGGTCGTAGCCGCCCTCCTGGACGAACACCGTCGGGAGGCCAGGGCCGGCGAGGTTACGACCTGCCTGGGCGAAGCCGGACCGGCTCACCTCCAGCGGGCTCTCCGGGTCACCGGCGGCGGCGTCCACCCCGAGGCTGACGACGAGCGCCTCCACACCGTGGGCCACCACCTCCGCGAGCAGGCGGTCGACCGCCCGCAACCACTCGCCGTCGCCCGAACCCGGCGCCAGGGGGAGGTTCCGGTTCGCCCCGTCGCCGTAGCCGGCGCCTCGCTCGTCCTCGAAGCCGGCGGTGTGCGGGAACCAGCCGGCACCGGGATCGACGTGGACCGATCCGAACCACACGTCGCCGCGGGCCCAGAACACCTCCTGGGTCCCGTTGCCGTGGTGGGCGTCGATGTCGACGATCCCCACCCGGGCGCCGCCCCGATCGACCAGGTGCTGAGCGGCACAGGCGGCGTTGTTCAGGTGGCAGCTCCCGCCGTAGGTGGCGCGGCCGACGTGGTGGCCGGGCGGACGGACGGCGGCATAGGCGGCCCGGGCACCGCCGAGCACCAGGTCCGCCGCGGTCAGCGCGGTGTCGACCGCAGCGCGGGCGGCCTCGTGGGTCCCGGTCCCGATCGGCGTCATCGTGTCGACCGCGTACTGCCCGACCTCGGCCCGGATGGCCGCCGCCCGCCGGCGGGACCGCTGGTCGAAGAAGTACGGGATCACGTCGGGCTGGCCGGGTTCCTGGTCGTGACCGGCCGCCTGCCAGTCGTCGTGGGCCCGGCGCAGGAAGGCGAGGTACTCGGCGGCGTGCACGGCCAGCACCGGGGCGTCGCCGTGGTCGGTGGCGGGCTGGACGTCGGCGCCGGCGGCGACCACGGCGTCGCGCAGGGCGTCGCCCCGAGCCGGCGTCTCGTCGGACGGGAGCTCGACCCCGAGCCAGATGCCGCCACCGACGTCGTGACGGCGATGGCGCTCGTCCCAGACCACGGGCATCGCCAGCGGCGTGTCACGATCCCTAGCCATGAGCGAGCCACCGCCGCCCCGGTCGCGGGCCCGGGACCTCGGGATCACGATCGGCGCCCGACCGACCGGGCCGACGAACACGATCGTCGACGTGCCCGGCGTGAGGGTCGGCCACGTGACCCGGTGGGACGGCGACACCACCCGCACCGGCGTGACGGCCGTGCTGCCCGACGACCCGGCCGACCTGTGGTGGCGGCCGATGGCCGGCGGCTCGGCCGTGCTCAACGGGACCGGCGAGCTGACCGGTGCCCTCAAGGCGGCCGAGTGGGGCCAGGTGGAGACGCCGATCCTGCTGACCAGCACCGGGGCGGTGGGCCGGGGCTACGACGGCGTGGTCGACACCGTGTTCGACCTGGTCCCCGAAGCGGGCGCCGACCACCTGCTGATCCCCATGGTCGGCGAGTGCGACGACTCGTGGCTGGACGAGGCCCGCCGGCGGGCGGTCACCGTCGACGACTGCCGCACCGCCATCGCCACGGCCACCACGGACCCCGTGCCCCTGGGCGTCGCCGGCGCCGGCACGGGCATGGTCAGCTTCGGCGTGAAGGGAGGGATCGGCTCGGCGTCCCGCTTGGTCGACGAGCTGGAGTCGGTCGTCGGCGTCCTCCTCCTGGCCAACCACGGCGACCTGCCCGAGCTCACCGTCGGCGGCCGGGCCTGGGGCCGCGAGCTGGTGGCCGGCGGCTTCGGCGGGGCCGAGGCCGAGCCCGAGGGCTCGTGCGTGGTGATCGTGGCCACCGACGCCCCGCTCGACGCCCACGCCTGCACGCGCCTGGCCCGACGGGCGGGGCTGGGACTGGCCCGTGGGGGGTCGGTGGCCCACCACGGCTCCGGCGAGATCTTCACGGCGTTCTCGACGACGGTGCGGGGTGAGCGCCGCCCGTCGGCGCCGACGACCACCCGGACGGTCGTGCACCACCGGGCGATCGACCCGCTCTTCGTCGCCGTCGTCGAGGCGGTCGAGGAGGCCGCGCTCGACGCCCTGTGCGTCTCCGACACGGTCACCGGGTTCCGCGGCCACACCGCGCACGGCCTGCCGCTCCCCGACTAGGCCGGGAACGCTGAGCGGGGCAACCCGACCTCGCGGGCAGCGGCGACGCGGGCGTGGTCGAGCATCTCGCGCCGGGTGATGGTGCGACGGGGGAGGACGACCTGGACGGCGAGGCCGTCCAGCAGAGCGGACAAGCGCCACGCGGCACCCCGCGTGTCCTTGCAGTCGAAGAGCCCCTCCTCGACGCCGGCCTGGATGAGCTCGTCCAGGATGCCGACCCAGGCGGTGTCGAACTCGGACGAGATGGTGGCCAGGGGCTCGCTGCGCAGGGCCTCGTCCCACCAGTCGATCCAGAGGGCCCAGGACTCGTCGCGTCGGGCGGCCGGCAGGTACTCGCGCAGGACGGCGTCCAGGCGAGCCACCGCGTCACCGCCGGCGTCGACCGTCTCGCGCAGGCGGGCCACGTCGGTGGTGGCCATGGCCCGGAGCATCTCGACCAACAGCTCGTCCTTGGACGAGAAGTGGTAGTGGACCAAGCCGGAGCTGATGCCCAGGTGCTGGGCGACGTCGTTGACCCGGAGGTTGGCCAACCCTCGCTGGAGGGCGACCTCCCGGGTGGCGTCGAGGATCTGGGCCCGTCGCTCGTCGACGTCCTTGCGGGTGCGTGGACCCATCAGGCGAGCGCCTCGAACAGCAGCTGGTGGACGTGGTGCACACCCCGCTCGTGCTCGGTGGACAGCACCCCGTTCGCCGACAGGCCCCCGTCGTAGGTGCGCTGGACCGCCGCGCAGATCTCGAGGTCCTGCTGCACGACCTCCTTGGTGGCCTGGTAGTCGGCCTCGCGCCGCTCCGGGCTGACCGACGGGTGCCAGAGGTAGTCCCGCTCGACGTGCGTGGTCGTCGGTCCCGTCGGCGTGAGGCGGAAGGTGGCGGCGAAGCCGGCGAACACCGAGACCATCGTGTTCGGGAAGACCGTGAGGTAGCTGCCGTTGTTGAACGACTCGGGCGACGGGTCGCCCGCCACCCCGTCCCAGCCCGGGCCACCGGGTCGGGAGGAGGCCAGGGCCTCCTCGGAGTCGTCCCGCGGCGACAGCGGCCGGTCCCAGGCGAACACCACGTCGCCGGTGGTCTCCATCGGGTACTCGTACCCGGCTCCGACCAGCTGCGAGTGCACGAACGGCGTGTGGTAGTTCTCGGAGTAGTTCTCGACCAGCACCTTCCAGTTGAAGGCGGCGTCGTAACGGTCGGTGCGCCCCAGCTCCAGGTCGTCCAGGCGGTACGGGGCCAGGCCGTCCACCAGCGGGCCGGGGTCGAAGGGCTCGGCATCGGGGTCGAGGTTGACCATGACCGTGCGGGCGAACGTGGTCACGCCGACCGGCGTCAGGCCGTAGTCCGCCTGGTCGAAGCCCTCGGGCTCGCCCACCCCGCCGGACCGGGCCAGCGACCCGTCGGGGCGATAGACCCAGGCGTGGTACGGGCAGGACAGGGCCCGGGCGGTGCCGCTGCCCTCCGCCACGGGGGCGCCCCGGTGGCGGCACACGTTGAGGAACGCCCGCAGCTCACCGTCGTCGGCCCGCACGACCAGCACCGGCACACCGCCGGCGACCGTGGCCGTCAGGTAGCTGCCGGGCTTCTCGACGGCGTCGGTCCCGGCGACGCCGATCCACTGCCGGCGGAAGACCCGCTCCATCTCCACGGCGTGATGGGCCGGGTCCGAGTACCAGTGACCGGGCAGTGTCCGCGCCCGTTCGACGGGCTGACCGCGGCGAGCCGACAGCTCCTCGGCGAGCGATCTGGTGGTCATGGACGGACCTCACTACTGACTGACGACTCAGTCATTCTAGACTCGCGCATGATGCACGGGGGGGAGATCCGACTGGTCGACCTGGTGAAGCGCTTCGGCGACTTCACCGCAGTCGACGGCATCGACCTGGACATCGCGTCCGGCGAGTTCTTCTCGGTTCTCGGTCCATCGGGCTGCGGGAAGACGACCACCCTCCGCCTCATCGCCGGGTTCGAGGCGGCCACCGGTGGCCAGATCCTCCTCGACGGCGAGGACCTGGCAACCACGCCGCCCCACCGCCGACCGGTCAACACGGTCTTCCAGAACTACGCCCTCTTCCCCCACCTGACGGTCGAGCGCAACGTGGCCTACGGCCTGCGGTGGCACAAGGACGGCGAGAGCAAGGCCAAGCGGGCGACTCGGGTGGCCGACGCCCTGGCGCTGGTCCAGCTCGAGGACTTCGCCACCCGCCGGCCCGCCCAGCTGTCAGGGGGTCAGCAGCAGCGGGTCGCCCTGGCCCGGGCCCTGATCCTCCAGCCCAAGGTGCTCCTGCTCGACGAGCCCCTCGGCGCGCTCGACGCCAAGCTGCGCAAGGCCCTGCAGACCGAGCTGACCAACCTCCAGCACGAGGTCGGCATCACCTTCGTCTACGTCACCCACGACCAGGAGGAGGCCCTCACCATGTCCGACCGCCTCGCGGTCATGGACCAGGGCCACGTCGAGCAGGTGGGCACTCCCGACGAGGTCTACGAGGAGCCGCTGACCGCCTACGTGGCCGACTTCCTGGGCGTGGCCAACCTGCTCGAGGCCGACTGCACCCGCAGCAACGGGACCGGCCGGATCACCCTCGGCTCGTTCTCCCTGGCCGCCATCGCAGGCGACCAGTCGTGCACCGGACCGGTGAAGGTCGTCATCCGCCCGGAGCGGGTGCGCGTGGCCGAGGCCGAGCCCGAGGGCGACAACTGCGTCCCCGCCATGGTCGAGCGGGTCGTCTACGTCGGCCCGACGACGCAGGTGCATCTGCGGCTGCCGCACGGGGCGCCGCTGCAGGCGCTGGTCGTGAACCAGGACGGGCGCCCGACGTGGGAGGCGGGGACGCGCGTCGCGGCCACGCTGCCCGCCGACGCCTTGCGCGTCCTCGCCCCGTCCACCAAGGTCGCCACCGACGAGGAAGGACCAGCTGATGGCTGACGCCCGACAGATGTTCATCGACGGCCAGTGGGTCGACGCCGTGGACGGGGGCCGATTCGACACCGTCGACCCGGCCACCGGCGAGGTGCTGGCCACCATCCCCGCCGGCCAGGCCGCAGACGCCGACCGGGCGGTCACCGCCGCGCGGCGCGCCTTCGACGACGGCACCTGGGGAATCGCGGTGGCCGAGCGCGACCGCGCCGACCTGCTCTTCAAGATCGCCGAGATCCTCCGTCGCGACACCGCCGAGCTGGCCAAGCTCGAGACCCACGACACCGGCAAGCCCTACGAGGACGCCGTGTGGGACATCGAGGAGTCGGCGTTCATGTTCGAGTACTACGCGGGCTGGGCCACCAAGATCAGCGGCGACATCCCGCCCATCGGGCCCGACGCCATGAGCTTCGTGGTCAAGGAGCCGGTCGGCGTGTGCGGTCTGATCGTGCCGTGGAACTACCCGCTGCTGATGGCCTCGCAGAAGGTGGCCCCGGCCCTCGCCGCCGGCTGCACGGTCGTGCTCAAGCCCGCCGAGCAGACCCCGCTCACCGCCCTCGGCCTGGCCAAGGCGGCCGAGGAGGCGGGCGTGCCCGCCGGCGTGCTCAACGTCCTCACCGGCTTCGGCCCTGAGGCCGGCGAGCCGCTGCTGACCCACCGCGAGGTGGACAAGATCAGCTTCACCGGCTCCAAGGAGATCGGCCAGCACATCATGCGGACGTGCGCCGACTCGCTGAAGCGGGTGACGCTCGAGCTGGGCGGCAAGAGCCCGAACATCGTCTTCGCCGACGCCGACCTGGCCGAGGCCGTGCCCGGCACCGCCTGGGGCATCTTCGGCAACCAGGGCGAGGTGTGCTCGGCGGGCAGCCGCATCTTCGTCGAGCGGGCGGTCTACGACGACGTCCTGGCCGGCCTCGTCGACCAGGCCAAGGACATCCGCATCGGCTCCGGCTTCGACCCCGAGGTCACCATGGGACCGCTGGTCTCGTCCGAGCAGCGGGACCGGGTGCAGGGCTACATCGACGCCGGCACCGCCGAGGGCGCCCGCCTCGCCTACGCCGGCGAGGGCCCGGCCGACCCCGCCCTGGCCGACGGCTTCTTCGTCCCGCCCACGATCTTCGAGGCCGACACGCAGGACCTTCGGATCGCCCGCGAGGAGATCTTCGGCCCGGTGGCCACCGTGCTCCCCTTCGACGACGTCGCCGAGGTGACCAAGGCGGCCAACGACACCGACTACGGCCTGGCCGCCGCCGTGTGGACCCGTGACGTCGGCAAGGCCTTCCGCGCCGCCCGCGCCATCCGGGCCGGCACCGTGTGGATCAACGCCTCCCAGCCCGCCCCCACCGAGTCCAGCTGGGGCGGCTTCAAGGGCTCCGGCATCGGCCGCGAGCTCGGCCCCTACGGCCTCGACGCCTTCCTGGAGTCGAAGCAGATCTACGTCAAGCTGAGCTGACGCCGACCCTCGACCGGGGCTTCTCTTCAGTTGTCAAGGTGCAGGTGCCGGCATGCCCGTTTCCGGGTAGCGGCCGTGTTCAGGCGATCTGTTCGTCTGCCGGGTGGCCCAGGTTGTGCGGAGGTGGCCCGGCATCGGGCCCGGTTCGTCGATGTGATCGGTCCGGGTCGTCCGGCGGAGGATCGTGTCGGTGGTTCGTCTTCCAGATGTTGTGGGGATGGCAGAGGCCCTGCCCGTTGTCGATGTCGGTGCGGCCGCCGTCGTCCCACTCGTGGACGTGATCGGACTCGAGGTGCGGTCCGGTGCGGTCACACCCGAAGGGGTGGGCACAGCGTCGGAACCGGGCTCGGATGGCCTGACGCACCTCACCGCTGAACAGCCGCCGCTCCCGCCCGAACCGCAACGGCACCCCGTCGGGGTCGTAGAGGATCCCGCGGACGGTCCCGGTGAGCAGCCCCAGCAGGATCGTGTTCACGGTGACGACCGTGCCGTCCTCCAGTTCGTGGAGGCTGTCGCCCTCGTAGGCCAGGTCACCCAGGTCGACCAGGCCGTCACCGCCGAGCACCTCGACGATGCGGTCGACGATCCGGCCCAGCAGCACGACGTCGCCGTGGACCACGACGCTGATGGGCGCCGGCCCGAGGTCGACGTCGCCCAGCTTGGCTGAGCGCTCGGCCATGATCCGCATGGCGTCGAGGCGCCGCTGCCGAGCTGTCCGCCGCAGCTCGCTGGCAAGGGGCGCACGCCCCAGGCGGTCCCGGGCCTCGGCGCGGTCCTTCTGGAGCTCGTGGTCCATGATCCGGTCGAGCTCGGCCTGCCAGGGGACGAAGCTGAGCGGGTCGAACTCGGCCTTCGCCCGCCCGACGCCGCCGGGACCCCGGGACGACGTGGCGCCCCGGCCCTCGACCTGTCGGCGCTCCCGCTCCGCCGCGTCGGCGGGCGCCACCCGCACGACCCAGTAGTCGACGGTTCGCTCGAAGTCCGAGAAGCGCTTGGTCCTCGCCGCGTCCACCAGCCCCTCCTCGAGCTCGGCGAAGACCTCGTCGCCGAGCAGCTTCTGCGCCCGGGCCAAGACCTCGACGTGTTCGGCCGAGATCGCCCCGTCGACGAGCGCCTCGTGGGCCATCGGAAGCGACGACAGCCATCTCGACAGACGGAGCCCCCGAGAAGCAGCCGGCCCCTTCGCCCGGCTGTGGTGCTTGAGCCAGTCGACCGGCGACCCATGACCCTCGGCCCGGTGCTCGGCGGTCGCCTCGAAGGCGTGCAGCGTGCTGGCGTCGAGGGCGTCGGCCTTGTTCAGGATGCGCGTCACCTGGGCCAGCGCCGCCGCCTTCTCCTCCGACGACGCCCCCACCAGTGAGCCCTTGAGGGCCAGGTCGAGGTGGTGCTCCAGGTCGTCGAGCTCTCTGAGCATCCCGAGCACCTCCCTCGCTGTATCGAACTGATGTTCGCCATCAACATAGTATGTCAGTGGATCACGTCAACCTCCTGAACGAGAAATCTTCGGCGATCGCGCCCACAGCTGAGGAACCGGACCCCCGTCGGGATCGTGAGCGACGGCGAGAGCGTCCTCAACCTCGTCGTGCTCCCCGGCAGCCGCGACGAGGTCATCGCCGCCGCCCGCGAGCGGTACCAGGGCCTGCTCTGCGTGGTCGAGCGCGAGGGCCCGTCGTACGCCGAGCTGAACCAGCTCTACGAGGAGATCGGCGCCCTCCCGCCGACGACGCCGCTCGGTCGGATCAACATGGTGGCGCTCGACGACGCCCACTTCGAGGTCGACGTCGAGCTCGTCGCCGCCACCGACGAGGCCCGGGCCTACGCCGAGGAGCGCTGGGGCGACCTGGTGGAGGTCTCCAGCTGGATGCAGCCCCTCGACGAGGTCGAGGACGGCTAGATGTCGAAGGCGGCGAAGTCCTCGACGGCGCTGCCCTTCTCCCCCCGGCGGAAGAACTTGAGCGCGACGACGGCCAGGACGACGGCGACGGCGGTGCCGAGGAGCATCACCGTGGCCAGGGCGTTCAGGGCGGGCGTCGGGGCGACCCGGACGGTGCTGTAGAGCTTGATGGGGATCGTCTCGCTGGAGGCGTCGGCGGACAGGAAGGCCGAGATCACGAAGTCGTCGATCGAGGTGGCGAAGACGACCATCAGGCTGGCGAAGATGGCGGGGCCCAGCAGGGGCAGGAGGACGGTGCGGACGGCGCCGAGCGGCGGGGCGCCGAGGTCCATGGCGGCGTCCTCGAGGTCGGGGCCGATCGTCAGCAGGCGACCCCGCACCAGCACGACGACGTAGGACACCGAGAACGTGATGTGGCCGAGCAGCATGGCGGGCCGGCCGAGCGGGACCGACGTGTAGAGGTTGTCGAAGACCAGGAACAGCATCGTCCCCAGGACGATCTCGGGCATGGCCAGGGGGGCCAGCATCAGGAGGTTCCCGCCGCGGGCAACCGGGCCCCGCCAGCGGGCCAGACCGAGGGCGAGGGCGACGCCGAGGGGTGTGGCGATCAGCATGGTCAGCACCGCCAGCCAGAGGCTGTTGAACATGGCGTCCCGCAGCGACGGGTCGTGCCAGAGCGAGCGGTCGGGATCGTCGAACCACCAGCGCAGGGAGAAGCCCTGCCACGAGGATCGGGACCGACCGTCGTTGAAGGCGAACTGGATGGCGATGAGCACCGGCACCAGCGACCACACCACGTAGGCCCAGAAGCTGGCGGCCAGGAACGTCGGCCGTCGCCACGGGTTCGACCACCAGCGGCGGATGCGCTTGATCACTGTTGCAACTGCCTGGTCGCTCGGTCCGTCTGGATCAGGTAGTACGCCATCGCGGCCACCAACAGGATCGAGAGGATGACCACCAGCGACGCGCCGGCGTTCTTCTGCGACCCCTCGAACAGGTAGCCCTCGATCTGGTTGCCGACCATGCTCGTGCGGGGAGAGCCCGACAGCAGGTCGGCCGTGTAGTAGTCGCCCATCATCGGCAGGGCGGTGATGACGGCGGCGGCGAGGATGCCCTGCTTCGACAACGGCAGCGTCACCCGCAGGAACGTGCGGGCCGGGCCCATGCCCAGGTCCCGCGACGCTTCGATGACGCGGGAGTCGATGCGGTCGAGCGCGGCGAAGAGGGGCAGCACCAGGAACGGCAGGTAGCCGTAGGCGAGGCCGAGGACCACGGTGATCGCCCGACCCTCCAGCCAGTTCACCGGGTTCGATGTGAGGTGGAGCGCCTGGAGGACGTCGTTCACGTAGCCGTCCTCCTGGAGGAGGTTGATCCACGCCAGCATCCGCATGAGGTAGTTGATCCAGAACGGGGCGAGGACCAGGCCGAGCAGCAGCCCCCGCCGCCGGCCGCCGAAACGGGAGACGTAGTAGGCGACCGGGTAGCCGACGATGAAGCAGATCACGAGGGCGATGCCGACGTAGGCGAACGTCCGCAGGTACACGTCGCGGAGCTCGGCGGTGATGACCCGGTCGAGGACGTCGCCGAAAACCGTTGTGTCCCAGTCGAGCGGGTTCCACACCGGCACCGCGTTGCCGAAGATCGGGTCCAACCGACCGAAGGCGACGGCGAGGACCGCGAACGCGGGGACCAGGACGAAGGCGACCAGCCAGCCGACCCCCGGGAGGGCCAGGCCCGGCCAGACGAGCCGGGACCGGTCCTTCCAGCGCCGTTCCCTCAAGCTCAGCCCCCGGCGGTGAACGTGGACCAGGCGTTGTCCCAGAGGCGCTCGCCGGCCAGGGACAGTTGCAGCAGCTGGTGGCCGGTCTCGAAGTCCTCCGGACGGATGACCGTGGTGTCGAGGTGGGCGGGCACGAGCCCGTCGCCGACGACCGACGCCGGATCGATCGAGGTCTGCGGCGGCTGGTAGCCGAGCCATTCGAAGTTGGTGAGGGAGTTGCCCGCGTCCAACAGGTAGTCGATGAACAGGTGCGCCAGCACGGGGCTGGCGGCACCGGCCAGGACGGTCATCTGGTCCGAGCCGATCATCCCCCCGCCCTCCGGCGGGTACCAGAAGCCGATGTTGTCGATGCTCTCGCCCTCGGGCAGGTAGTACTGGGCGTTGACCACGTCACCGGACCAGGCCTGGTGGACCGTCGCCCGGCCCTCGGGGAGGATCGTGTAGGCCTCGACCCCGACCCGGGGGTTCACATCCGCGGCCAGCTCGAGGACGTCGGCCAGCGCGGCGTCGACCTCCTCGGGGTCCTCGGTGTTCACGTCGGTCTGGCCCGCCCGCAGCATGGCCATGCCGAGGACCTCGCGGTCGTCCTCCAGGAGGTAGAGGTCGCCGGAGTACTGGGCGTCCCAGAAGATGTCGTAGGGGTTCTCGTAGTCGTCGGGGGGCTGTTCGACCCGGTCGATCCGGTACCCGATGCCCGTCGTGTAGAGCGTGTACGGCCGGCTGTACTGCGCCCCGACGTCGTAGAACGGGTCCTGCAGCTGGTCCCAGACGTTCCCGGAGTTGCCCAGATACGAGGGGTTCAGCGGCTGGAGCAGGCGCCCGACGGCGGCCTTGCCGATGACGTCGGTGGTGGCGTACCACAGATCGAAGTCCGCCTGTCCGCCGGAGAGGCGGGCGATGGCCTCGTCCATGCTGGTGAACGTCGTGACCTCGACGTCGACGCCGTACTCCTGCCGGAAGCGCCGGATGGTCTGTGGGGCGATGTACTCGGCGTAGTTGTAGATCTTGAGCGGCCCGGCCTCCGGATCGAGCCCGTCCCCGATCATCGCGATGTCGTCGAACGTCGGCAGCGTCACCGGGTTGTCCGGGCGGGACAGCTGGACTTCTCCGCCACCCCCGCCCCCACCGCTGTCGTCACCCCCGCAGGCGGCCAGCAGCGACGGCCCGACCGCGAACACGGCGGCGCCGTACGCCGACCGGCGCAGGAACGCCCGGCGGTCCAGCGTCCGCCGTACCGGCTGCTCACGCGGATGGAACGTCACGGCCGCTCTCCCTCGGTCGTCCTATACTGACTGAGCAATCAGTTAGTAGTACGTTCGGGATCTTACGACAGAGGGGCAGCCCGGTGAACAGCAGGTACGACGCGATCGTCGTCGGCGGTGGTCACAACGGGCTCGTGGCGGCGGCCTACCTGGCCCGGGCCGGCCTGAAGCCCGTGGTGCTCGAGGCCCGGGGCAACACCGGCGGCGCCGCCACCACCGAGACCCCGTGGGGCCCCGAGTTCAAGATGACGGCGCTCAGCTACGTGATGAGCCTGATGCCGCCGACGATCCTGAACGACCTGAAGCTGGCCGAGTACGGCTACGAGGTCATCCCCATGGGGCCGACCTTCATCGCCCTGCCCGACGGCCGCTACCTGCTCGCTGAGGACGATCCGCAGCTGGACCGTGACGAGGTGGCCAAGTTCTCCAGCAAGGACGCCGACCGCCTCGCCGACTACCACGCCTGGATCGCCGGCGTGGCCGACGTCCTCGCTCCCCTCCTGCTCTCGTGCCCGCCCAGCGTCGGCTCCCGCCGGCCGAAGGACCTCATGGACCAGCTCCGCCTGGCCTGGGGCCTGCGGGGGCTGGACGTGCGAGGCACGGCCGACGCCACCCGGCTGTTCACCATGTCCATCCGGGACGTCTTGAACGAGTGGTTCGAGTCGCCCGAGGTCCAGGGCCTCATGGCCATCAACGCCATCATCGGCACCTGGGCCGGGCCCGACGACGCGGGCACCGCCTACGTGATGATGCACCACACCATCGGCGACGTCGGCGACGGCCACCTCGGCAAGTGGGGCTACCCCGTCGGTGGCATGGGCGCCGTGTCCGACGCCATCCGCTCGTCGGCCGAGGCCTTCGGCGCCGAGATCCGAACCAACGCGCCGGTGGAGCGCATCCGGACGAAGGACGGCAAGGTCGTCGGCGTCGCCCTCCAGGACGGCACCGAGCTGGACGCCGATGTGGTGGTCGCCGCCACCCACCCCCAGATCACCTTCCTCCGTCACCTCGACCGCAACGAGCTGCCCGACGACTTCGTGGCCGACCTCGAGCACTGGCGCAGCCGCTCCGGCACCGTGAAGGTCAACGTGGCCCTGTCCGAGCTGCCCGACTTCGACGCCTGGCCCGGCCCGCCCGACACGCAGGCGCTCAGTGGCTCGGTGGAGCTGTGCCACTCGATCGACCACCTCCAGAAGTCCTTCGAGGAGGCCCGCTGGGGCCAGGCCTCGACGCTCCCCTTCTCCGACGGCGTGATCCCGTCGACCGTGGACCCGTCGCTGTGCCCGGAGGGCACCCACGTCATGTCGCTCTTCACCCAGTGGGTGCCGCAGTCCTGGTCCTCCGAGCCCGACCACGACGAGCTGGAGGCCTACGCCGACCGGGTCATCGACGGCTACGACGCCCTCGCGCCGAACTTCAAGAAGTCGGTCATCCACCGCCAGGTCATCGGGCCCTACGAGATGGAGAACGAGTACGGCCTGATCGGTGGGAACATCTTCCACGGCGAGCTCTCGCCCGACCAGCTCTTCCACATGCGCCCCGCACCCGGTTTCGCCGACTTCACCACGCCCATCAGCGGCCTGTACCAGTGCTCCTCCGCCACCCACGGCGGCGGCGGGGTGACGGGCATCCCCGCGTTGCTCTGCACGCGGCGCATCCTGAAGGACCAGAGGCGCAAGCGCCTGTCCCGGCGAGGGGGTCGATGACACAGCGCCTGTCCGCCCGCTCCGCCGCCCCCGTCGACCCCACAGGGCTCGAGGCCGTCCTCGCCCCCGGCGCACCGGGGCGGATGCTGCCCGCCGAGGCGTACACGTCCGAGGACGTGCTGGCCTGGGAGCGCCGGCACGTGTTCGCCGACTCGTGGGTGTGCGCCGGTCGCGGCGCCGACCTGGCCGACCCCGGTGACCGCCGCGCCCTGCGGGTGGGCGACGACAGCGTCGTGCTGGTCCGGGGCGACGACGGAGTGCTGCGCGGCTTCTACAACGTCTGCCGCCACCGGGGCCACGAGCTCCAGCCCGTCGGCACGGTGGTGCACCGCAACGCCATCCACTGCCCGTACCACGCCTGGACGTATGCCCTCGACGGCACGCTGCGGTTCACCCCCCGCTTCGACGCGCCGGACGGCTTCGACCCGGCCAACCACCCGCTGACCCCGGTGCGCACCGAGGAGTGGTGCGGCTGGGTCTTCGTCAACGTGTCGGGCGACGCCCGGCCGCTGGCCGAGCACCTTGGTGACCTGGACGACGAGATGCAGCGATGGGACCCGGCCCGGCTGGTGGTCGGCGCCAGCCACGCCTACGAGCTGGCCGCCAACTGGAAGCTGCCCATCGAGAACTACCACGAGTGCTTCCACTGCCCCGCCATCCACCCCCAGTTCTGCGTGGTCAGCCCGCCCAACAGCGGCGACAACTGCGTCGACCACGACGGGCTGTGGATCGGCGGCTGGATGGTCCTCGCCGACGAGGCCGAGACCATGGCCTTCGACGGCCGGTCCGAGGGCGTGTTCCTGCCCGGCGTGGACGAGACCTGGCGGCGCCGGGTCCACTACATCGGGCTGCTCCCGAACCTGCTCATCAGCCCGCACCCCGATTACGTCATGACCCACCGCTTCGAGCCCATCAGCCCGGACCGGACGGTGGTCGAGTGCCAGTGGCTGTTCGACCCGGCGGCGGTCGCCAAGCCGGGCTTCGACCCCGCCTACGCCGTCGACCTGTGGGACCTGACCAACCGCCAGGACTGGGCCGCCTGCGAGGGCGTGCAGCGGGGGGTGGCCTCCCGCGGCTACCAGCCCGGCCCCTTCGCCCAGGACGAGGACGCCGTCACCCAGTTCGTCCGGCTGATGGCCCAGACCTACCGGGACGGCGCGCTGCCGGCCGGCGTGCCCTTCGCCACCTCCAAGGAGCTGACCTCGTGACCGTCACCACCGGCACCGACGCCGAACTCGCCGTCATCGACGGCCTGATCGCGGAGCAGGAGGCGGAGCTGCTGGAGCGCACGCCCGCCTCGGCCCGGATCATGGAGGAGGCCCGCACCGCGCTGGCCGGCGGCGTCGCCTCCTCGTGGCAGGACGCCCCACCCCGGGCCATCTGGATCACCCACGGCCTGGGCTCGAAGGTCACCGATGTCGACGGCACGACCTACGTCGACCTCCACAACGGCTTCGGCGCCATGCTCGTCGGCCACGCCCACCCCGCCGTGGTGAAGGCCGTGCAGGAGCGCATCGCCCTCGGCAGCCACTTCGCCCAGCCCGTCGAGGACGTGATCCCGGTCAGCCAGGACCTGGCCCGCCGCTTCGACCAGCCCAAGTGGCGCTTCGCCAACTCGGGCACCGAGGCCACCCTGGCCGCCTTCAACCTGATGCGGGTGGTGAAGGGCCGCAAGAAGATCATCAAGATCGAGGGCAGCTACCACGGTCACCACGACTCGGTGCAGGTCTCGGTGTACCCCGACTTCGAGGACGCCGGCCCGCCCGAGCACCCCGCCTCGGTCCCCGTCCACGGCGGTGTCCTCCCCGAGGTGGCGGCCCAGACGCTGGTCGTGCCCTACGGCGACGTGGCCGCGGTCCGGGAGGTGCTGGAGGCCCACCCGGGCGAGATCGCCGGGATGATCATCGAGCCGATGATGATGAACATCGGCGTCGTGCCGCCGCCGCCGAACTACCTGGCCGACCTCAAGGAGCTGCTCGGCGAGCACGACGTGCTGCTGACCTACGACGAGGTGAAGACCGGCCTCACCACCCACGAAGGCGGCGCCACCAGGCGCTTCGGCGTCACCCCGGACATCGTCTGCCTGGCCAAGTCCATGGGCGGTGGTCTGCCCTGCGGCGCAATCGGCGCAACACAGGACGTCATGGACATCGTGGAGGACGACACCTACGAGGTCGTCGGCACCTTCAACGGCAACCCGCTGACGATGGCCGCGGCCAAGGCGACCCTGCTGGAGGTCCTCACCCCCGAGGCCCACGCCCACCTCGAGCACCTTCGGGACCGCATGGCCGACGGCAGCGCGGAGATCCTGGCCCGCCACGGGATCGAGGGCTACGTGAGCGCCTTCGGGGCGAAGGGGGCGGTCATCTTCTCGGACCAGCGCATCGAGAACTACCGCGACTTCATGGGCTACGACGGTCGCTACGGCCACGTCCACTGGCTGTTCCAGCACAACGGCGGCGTCTTCCTGCCGCCGTGGGGCAAGTGCGAGCAGTGGACCCTGTCGGTGCAGCACACCGACGAGGACGTGGACGTGTTCCTGGCCAACCTCGAGACCTTCGCCGCGGCTCTCCGAGGGTGAAGGGCGACATCCACGCCGCCCTCGGCAGGGTCGGCCTCCCGCAACCGGTCAGCGAGCTCGCCGCCCAGGACTGGGACGCCGTCGTCGTCGGCGGCGGCCACAACGGGCTGACCACCGCCGCCTACCTGGCGAAGGCCGGGAAGTCCGTCCTGGTCCTGGAGGCCCGCGAGCGCCTCGGTGGGGCGTGCACGCTGGAGACCCCCTTCACCGACGACGGCTACAAGGTCAGCCCCTGTGCCTACGTGGTCGGCCTCCTCGACGAGCGGGTCATCGACGAGCTGCGGCTGCGGGACTACGGCTACAAGGTCTTCGTCGCCGAGCCGTTCATCTGGTGCCCGTTCGAGGACGGGTCCAGCTACGCCCAGTTCCAGGACGCCGAGCACACGGCCGCCGACATGCGGGCGAACGGGTTCACCGACGCCGACATCGAGGGCCAGTTCGCCTACGAGGACTTCTTCGACCGCATGCGCATCGCCCTGCGCAAGGGACCCCGGGACGCCTGGGTGGGCGAGGCGCCGGACCGGGCCGAGCTCGAGGAGCTGCTGGGCCACGACCCGGAGATGATCGAGGCGCTCTACGACACGCCGATCTCCGAGGTCATCGACCGCCACGTGACCGACGAGCGCCTGAAGCGGGCGCTGTACGGCCAAGGGATCATCGGGGCCTGGGCCGGTCCCCACGACCCCGGCACCGCCTTCGTGAAGCTCATGCACTTCCTCGGCGAGCTGGAGGGCGTGCCCATGGCCTGGGGCTACGTCGAGGGCGGCATGGGGGCCATCTCCTTCGCCATCGCCGAGGCCGCCCGGGACCTGGGTGCGGTGCTGGCCGCGGGCGTGCCCGTCGCCCAGATCGTGCCCGGCGAGGGCGTCCGGCTGGAGAGCGGCGAGCTGGTCCGCGCCAAGGTCGTCATCTCCAACGCCGACCCCAAGGCCACCCTGCGGCTGCTGGAGTCCGACGCTCCGGAGGACTTCCGGGCCCGGGTCGACGGCTGGCGCATCACCAGCCCCGTGCTCAAGGTGAACTGCGCCCTGAACCGCCTTCCCGATTGGCACGCGGTGCCCGGCGAGGTCTGGCCCAGCCAGGCGCCGGTGACCATCGCCGCCCCGATGGACGACGCCCAGCGGGCCTTCGAGGCCTGCACCCGGGGCGAGGTCGTGCCCGGCTTCGCCGAGCTCTACTTCCACAGTGCCTATGACCCCACGGTCGCCCCGGCGGGCAAGCACACGCTGTCGGCCTTCGTGCAGTACGGGCCCTACGACCTGGCCGACGGCACGTGGGACAGCTGCCGGGACGGGATCGGCGAGCAGGTGCTGACCATGATCGGCGAGTACTGCGACGTCGAGGACTGCGTCGACGAGGTCCAGGTCCTGGGCCCGCCGGACATCGAGAAGAAGGTCGGCCTCACCGCCGGCCACATCTTCCACGGCGAGTGCACCCCGGACCAGATGTGGACGAACCGGTTCCCGACGCGGACGGGCCTGCCCGGCGTCTACCTCTGCGGTGCCAGCACCCATCCCGCCGGTGGCGTGTGCAGCCTGAACGGCCGCAACGCCGCCGATGCTGTCCTCCACGACCTGAACGGTCGCCCCTGAACTCTTGGAGGAAATAGCCCACCGAAACGGTGGGCTATTGCCTCCAACGTGACACCGCCGTCACACACCGGGGCCCCGGGGGTCCTGAGAGACGATGCGACGACGGACGGTCCTCCTCGCGCTGGTCGCCCTCGTGGCCACCGCGCTGCCCCTCGGTCTGCCCACGCCGGCCGATGCCGACACACTGAGCGTGCACGGGTCCGTGAACCAGGTGTACGTGACCGGGGCGACGCCCGGGTCCACCCTGAGCCTGCGCCACAACGGGACCGAGATGGCGACCGCCGTCGCCGACGACGTCGGCGCCTACATCTTCGGGGTCCAGTACGGGACGACCGACGACGTGCCCGCCGGCTCCGGCTACACCGTGCGCGAGGGCTCGGGCCCCGACTCCCCGCCGGTCACCGTCACCGTCCCCGACGACGCCCCCGACCAGGCGTTCTACGACGGCCAGGACCTGCCCTACGGCATCGACGCCCTCGGCTACGGCTACCTGACCACGCGGGACGGCGTGAAGCTGGCCATGCACGCCCAGCCGCCCGTGGTCGACCTGAACGGGCCGCTGACCCCGGACCCCATCCTCGTCAACTACTCCGGCTACACGCCGGCCAACCCGGCCACCGCGGAGCCCGAGCCCACCCTCCTCGCCGCCCGCCTGCTGGGCTACGGGACGGTCGGCGTGAACATGCGGGGCACCGGCTGCTCGGGCGGCGCCTTCGCCTTCTTCGAGCCGCTGCAGGCCACCGACGGCTACGACGTCGTCGAGGCGATCGCCGCCCAGGACTGGTCCGGCAACGTCGGCACGTTCGGCATCTCGTACCCGGGCATCAGCCAGCTGTTCACGGCAGCGCTGCAACCGCCGAGCCTGACCGCCATCACCCCGCTGTCGGTCATCGCCGACACCTACCGGTCGACCCTGTACCCCGGCGGCATCCTGAACAACGGCTTCGCCACCGACTGGGCGGCCGAGCGGGCCCACGACAGCCGGCCCGCCCCCGACGGCCAGCCCTGGGCCAACACCCGCATCGACGGGGGCGACACCGTGTGCGCCGACAACCAGGTCCTCCACGGCCAGGCCCCGTCGATCAGTGACCAGCTGACCCAGGACAAGCCCTACGACCCGACGTGGTTCGACGGTCTGGCCCCCCGCACGTTCGTGACCAGATCGACGTGCCCACCTTCCTCGGCGGGGCCTGGCAGGACGAGCAGACCGGCGGCCACTTCCCGACGATGCTCGACGACCTGGCCACCAACGTGCCCGACCTCCACGTCGCCCTCACCAACGGGACCCACGTCGAGAGCCTCGGCCCGGACCTGCTGGTGTCGGTCTTCGAGTTCCTCGACTTCTACGTCGCCGAGCGGGTCCCGCTGATCAACCCCGCCGCCCGGCCCGCGGCCCCGGTGCTCTACACCGAGATCTTCGGCGAGCCCTACAACATCGCCCTCGACCGGACCTGGCCGCTCGACTACGAGGACGCGCTCGCCCAGTACCAGGCCGAGCCGTCGATCCGGGTGCTCTGGGAGCGGGGGGCCAAAGAGGAGGACGCCCTCGTCTGCCTCCTGGACAACGCCGTCGGCCCGGGTTGCTCCCCCCGCACCCCGCTGGCCCGCTACGAGTCCACCTACGAGGCCTGGCCGCCGCCCACAGCGCAGGCCCGTCAGCTGTACCTCGGCCCTGACGGTCGCCTCGGCCCGACGGCCCCGACCGTCGCCGACGACGAGATCCGCGGGTGGACCGCCTACGCCTACGACGCCGACGAGGTGAGCCAGATCCGCACCTTCGGCGGCAGCACGGCGGAGATCTGGCGGACCGACGCCGCCACCACCTGGCCCAATCCGCCGGAGGGTGAGCACGCCGCTTTCACCACGGCGCCGCTGACCGAGAACCTGAGCATCCTGGGCAGCGGCAGCGTCGACCTGTGGCTGCGGTCCACCGCGCCCGACGTCGACCTCGAGGTGACCCTGTCCGAGGTGCGCCCCGACGGCCAGGAGACCTACATCCAGGCCGGCTGGCTGCGGGCCTCGCACCGGCACGAGGGCGCCGGTTCCACGGCCCTGGCCCCCTTCCACGACCACCTCGGCTCGACGGCGGCGCCGCTGCCGGCGGGCCAGTTCGCCCGCATGCGGGTCGAGCTCTTCCCCGTGGCCCACGTCGTGCGGGCGGGGTCGCGCCTGCGCCTGACCGTCGACGCCCCCGGTGGCAGTCGCCCGTTCTGGAAGTTCGACGCCCTCGAGGTCCCCGGCGCCGTCAACGACGTCGGCCACTCCGTGGGCCGCCCGTCGCACCTCACCCTGTCGACGGTTCCCGACCCCGGTGCCCCCGCTGCCCTGCCCCCCTGCGAGTCCCTGCGGGGCCAGCCGTGCCGGACCTTCACCGGCCTGCAGTCGCCGACCGGGGTGACGGCCGAGCTGGACGTCGACGAACGCACGGTGGCCGTCGCCTGGACGGCGCCCGAGTCCGGAGGAGCGGTGACCGGCTACACGGTGACCGTCCTGCCCACCGGCGAGTCCTTCGACGTGCCCGCCGGCACCACCACCTTCACCCACGACCTGGGCGCCGACCCGCCGCCGACGGCTTCGCTCGCCTACCGGGTCACCGCCTCGTTCGCCGGTGGCGACGGTCCCCCGTCGTCGCCCTCACTCGAGGTGCCCGGACCCCACGGGTTCGGCGACGTCCCCCGCAACGCCTGGAACGTCGACGCCGTGGACTGGCTGGACGGCTACGACATCGCCCAGGGGTATGCCGACGGCAGCTTCCGGCCGTCGGCCACGGTCAACCGCCAGCAGATGGTGCGCTGGCTCTGGATCACGATGGGCTCGCCACCGACCGACCACGAGCACCCGTACACCGACGTGCCCGACGGGACCTGGGTCGGACGACGCCCTCGACTGGGCCGACGAGCAGGAGATCGTGTTCGGCTTCGCCGACGACACGTTCCGCCCGCGGGATCCCATCACCCGGGCCCAGCTCAGCGGCTGGCTGTGGAAGCTGGCCGGCCGCCCGGAGGCCGCGGCACCGAGCTCGTTCACCGACGTCCCCCCGACCGCCTGGTACAAGGCCGGCCTGGACTGGCTGGTCGAGCACGACATCGTCGCCGGGTTCGACGACGACACGTTCCGCCCGAACCAGCGGGCCACCCGTGGCCAGATGGCGAGCTGGCTGTACCTCACCGTCGCCGCGGAGGCGGACTGGGCCTGATCAGTCACCTGCCGCGGTCGCCGCCCCCGCGGTCGGGGTAGCGTCGGCTCGTGACCATCGCCCACCTCACCGGGGCCGGCGGCCTGCTCGACGGCCTGGCCCATCCCGTCTTCGGCGTCGACCACCTCCTCGCGATCGTGGTGGTCGGCACGCTGGCCTACCTCTTCCGGGATCGCCTCCCGTGGCTCACGCTGCCCGCCATGTTCGTGGGCGGGATGGCCGCCGGCGGGGCGCTCGGCGTGCTGGGCGTCGGCATCGGCGCCACCGAAGTGATCGTCGCCTCGTCCGTGGCGCTGCTGGGTCTCGTGCTCGTCGCCGCCACCGGGGCGGTCGACGCCAGGGCTCTGGCCGGCCTGGTCGCCGTCGCCGCCCTGTTCCACGGGTTGGCCCACGGCAGCGAGGTCCCCGGGGCGGCCAGCCCCGCCCTCTACGTCCTCGGCTTCCTCGTGGCCACCGCGACCCTGCACCTCGCCGGGGTCACCCTCGGTCCGGTGCTGGCCCGCTGGCGGCCGATCCGCGCCCTGGCCGGGTCGGCGGTCGCCGTCGCCGGCGTCTGGCTGGTCGCCGGCGTCTGAACCGGACGCACCAGGGGCTCAGCCGGCGACGACCGTTGCCGACCCGCTGAGCTTGGCCTGGCCGTCCTGGTTGGCCAGTCCGACCTCGACGTCGACCAGCTTCTGGCCGTCCTCCTCGCGCTTCCCCGTGACGATGACCGAGGTGGTCAGGGTCTCACCCGGCCAGGTCTGCTTGGTGAAGCGGACCCGGTAGGCGGTGAGGTTGCCCACGCCGGCCCAGTCGGTGAGGGCGCGAGCCAGCAGGCCCATGGAGAACATGCCGTGGCCGAACACGCTGGGGAGGCCGGCAGCCTGCGCGGCCACCTCGTCGGTGTGCATCGGGTTGTAGTCACCCGAGGCGCCGGCGTACTTCACCAGGTCGGTGCGGCCCAGCTCGTGGCTGATGGCGGGGGCCTCGTCGCCGAGCTGGATGTCGTCGAACTTCAGGATCGGGGTCACACCCATCTCACTGCCCTCCTACGACCGGTGGATGAGGTTGAAGGTCTCGGTCACGACCGGGTTGCCGTCGTCGTCGGTGAACCGGTTCTCGATGACCAGGAAGGTCATGACCCGGTCGCCCGACTCCTTCGTGTACAGGTCGACGACCTCGCCGAAGTGGTGCAGCGTCTGGCCCACGACCACCGGCTGGTGGTACGTGAACTCCTGCTCCCCGTGGAGGATCAGGCCGCCGTTGGCCATCAGCTGGCCCATGATCTCGGCCATGGGGTTCGCCCCGCCGGTCGGATCCTCGGGCTGGTCCTCGGGGAACCGCCCCCAGGACTGCACGGCGAAGGTGTAGGTCGGCGGCGCCGGGATGGCGTCGAAGCCTGCGGCCTCGGCCGCCGCCGGGTCCTCGTAGATCGGGTTGCCGTCGGTGACGGCCCGGGCGAAGGCCGTCACCGGGCCCCGCTCCACGTGGATGGTCGCTGCGCCCACCGGGCGGCCGACCACCGCTTCCCGGTCCACTGCCATCAGGTCCCCCTGAACTCGTCGGATCTGACACAGAGAAGCCCCAGGTCGCCGATCCCCCCTGACCGGACGATGACCTGGGGCTTCTCTGGAGTGGGCCGTGAGGGACTCGAACCCCCGACCCCCTGCGCGTCATGCAGGTGCGCTAGCCAACTGCGCCAACGGCCCCGGAGGAACGACGATACCAGCCGTGCACCCGGGCACCGCCCGACGCCGTTCGTCAGCCGCGGACCACCTCGGAGGACGTCAGCTTGTCGTGCCAGCACTGCTTCTTGTCGTCCCACAGGTTCCACAGGTAGCCGAGGTAGCACGGGATGGCGGACAGGATCGCGGCGAAGTGACGGCCGATGGCTCGGCCGGTCCCGATCGGCTCCCCGGTGTTCTGGTCCACCAGGCGGAGGCCCAGCGACCGCTGGCCGATCGTGGCGCCCTTGCCGCCCAGGATCCCGACGTAGGCGAGGATCCCGACGACGCCCGCCAGCCACAGGATGGCGGCGATCGCCCAGGTCCCGCCGGTGGGCACCTCGCAGAGCTGGCCCTCGAACTCGCTGATGCTGTCCGAGCACGGCTCGATCTCCTTGGCCCCGGCCAGCAGGTAGACGTAGCCGGGCACGAGCATCGCCCCGGTGATCAGCCAGTCGATGATCCAGCCACCGAGGCGCGGCCCGAAGCCGGCCAGCTCGCGCCCCATGGGGCCCGTGGGCTGGCCGTACTGCGCGTAGCCCCCCTGAGCCGGCGGCGCGAACCCGCCGGCGGGCGGCGCGGGTGGGGTGAAGCCGCCGCCGGGCGGCGGGGGTGGGGTGAAGCCACCGGGCTGCTCGGGTGGCGGCGGGAAGCCACCACCGGGCGGCGGAGGCGGTGGGACGTTGCTCATGACGGCAGTGCTCCTTTGTTCAAGATCCGTAGAGGCCCAGGAGGCGGGCGACCCAGACGACGGCCAGCAGGACGAGGATGGCCCGCCCGTGGCGACCGAGGCCCTCGACCACCTCCGGCCCCCAGGGTGTCCAGGCCACGGCCAGCAGGCCGAGGGCGGGCAACGCCAGGGGGTGCGCGGCCACGGCGGCGGGCAGATCGCCCTGGGCGGCGGCCCACACGCCCGAGGTGAGGCCACACAGCGGGCAGGGCACGCCGGTGGCCCGCCGTAGCGGGCAGAGGGTGCCCAGCTCGAGGGCCGACCCCACGACGGCGGTGCCGGCGGCCACGACCCCGGCGAGGCGGAGGTCGCGCACCCGGTCGCCGGGCGGCGCGACGGCGACCTCGGCCACGGGGCTCAGGGCACCTGCCGGCGCAGTCGTGCCGCCCCCACCACAGTGAGGATGCCGCCGAGCGAGCAGACGACGATCCCGGCCCCCAGGGAGGTCGGCAGGCCCTCGAGGGTCCCCTCGAACTTGATGAAGTCGTCGGTCATGATCAGGAACAGCACGAGCAGTGCGACCAGAGTGCCGAGCACCCCGATCACCAGGGCGATGACCTTGAGGGCCAGCTTCACGACACCGAGCAGGGCCAGCACGCCCGTCACGGCCATGACCAGGGCGACGACGATGAAGACCAGCGCCGGTCCGTCGACCTCCCCTTCGACGTCGTCCACGCCGGACGGGGACGCGTTGAAGGTGCCGGTCTGGCTGAAGAAGTCCCCGGCCTCACCCTCGACCGTGGCCCAGGTGAGGAAGCACCCCACCACGAGGAGCAGTGCGCCCACGAGGAGGAGGATCCCGCTCGGGCGATTCGCCGCCTTCAGGTCGACCGCAGGTTCGGCGGCCTCTGGGGCCACAGGAGGTGGCTGGCCGTGCTCGGACATCGCGGCGACTCTAGGCGGGCAGACTGCGCCGATGGATCACCGCAGCCTCGCCCGCATCAGCGCCGCCGGCCGGGTGGCCATCGGCGTGGCCCTCCTGGTCGTGCCCCAGCGGGTCACGAAGGGCTGGACGGGGACGGACGGGGCGACCCCCGGCGGCCGGCTCCTCGGCCGCGGCCTGGGGGCCCGGGACCTCGTACTCGGCCTCGGCGTGATCGGTGCCCTGGGCCGAGGCGACCCCGCGGCGAGGGACTGGATCCGGGCCTCGGCCCTGTCCGACACGGCGGACGCCGTCGCCACGGCGCTGGCCTACCGGCAGCTGCCGAAGCGGAGCCGGTTCGGCATCCTCGTCCTCGCCGCCGGCGCCGCCGTGGGCGGCTTCGTCGCCGCGGAGCACCTCGACGACTGACTGAGGGGTTTCCCGGCTCGGCGGCCGCCGGCGCCCGCTGCAGCGCCGACGACCGCCGAGCCGAGTCCTAGAGGCCGGGGTCGAGGAGACCCCAGCGGCGACGGATGGCCCGGTCCAGCGTCCCGAAGAGGAGGCTGTCCACGACGATGCCGATCACGAGGATGGCGATCATCACGGCGATCAGGCCCTCGGCGTTCGACAGGTTCCGGTTCGTCTGGAGGAGCACACCGACCGACTCCCGGCCGGCGATGACGACGAGCAGCTCGCCGGCCATCAGGCTCCGCCAGGCGAACGCCCAACCCTGCTTCATGCCGCCGACGAAGTAGGGCAGCGAGGCCGGCAGCACGATGTGGCGATAGGAGCGGAACCCCCGGGCCCCGAGGGCGTGGCCGGCCCGCAGCAGGATCGGCGGGATGTTGTCGCTCCCGGCGATCAGGCCGTTGGCGATCGACGGCGCAGCCCCGATGACGACGACGAACAGGATCGCCTGCTCGGAGAGCTGGAACAGCAGGATCGCCAGGGGGAACCAGGCGATCGAGGGCATGGTCTGGATGCCGGTGATGAGCGACCCGAAGGCCACCCGCAGCACCTTGATCCGGGCCACCAGGCTGCCCAACACCACGCCGATCACCAGGGCCATCGCGTAGCCCTTGAAGGCCCGCTGGAAGGTGATGAGCATCGCCTCCTGCAGGCGGCCCTCCTGGATGTAGCTCCACAGCTCGGAGAACACCGCGGCGGGGCCGGGCAGCAGGTACTCGGGCTTCCACCCGGACCACACCACGCACTGCCACAGGAAGAGACCGATGGCGATGGCGGCGAGCTTCGGCCACGTCAGGCTCCAGAGGTGGCGCAGGCGGGACCGCTTCGGGCCTTCGGCCGCCTCCAGGGCGTCGAGGCCGGCGAAGGTGCGGTCCGAGCCGTCGCCGGCGACGGCCCCGGCCGGCATGGTCTCGACATCAGTCGTCGGCATGGCGGCGCACCTCCTCCCGGAGACGCTCGGTGATCTTCACCGAGAGGGCCGACGTGGCCGGGTCGTCCATGCGGCGGGGGCGGTCAGCGTCGACCACGAACTCCTCGGCCACGCGGCCGGGGCGGCTGGTCAACAGCACGATGCGGGTCCCGAGGCGCACGGCCTCGCGGACGTTGTGGGTCACGAAGAGGACCGTGAAGCCCCGCTCCAGGTAGAGCCGCTCGAGCTCGTCGTGGAGCAGGTCCCGGGTGATGGCGTCCAGGGCGCCGAACGGCTCGTCCATGAGGAAGATGTCGGAGTCCTGGGCCAGCGTCCGGGCCAGGGCGACGCGCTGGCGCATGCCGCCGGACAGCTCGTGGGGCCGCTTCTTGGCGAACCCGTCCAGGTGGACGGTCCGCAGGAGCTCCTGGGCCCGTTCCCGTCGCTGCGCCTTGTTGGCGCCGACGAGGCGCTGGGCCAGCTCGATGTTCCCGGCCACGGTGAGCCACGGGAACAGGGCGGCCTCCTGGAACATGACCCCGGTCTTGCCGGTGACCTCGACCTCGCCCGCGGTGGGCTGGTCGAGCTCGGCGACGAGGTTCAGCAGGGTGGACTTCCCACAGCCGGAGGCGCCCACCAGACAGACGAACTCTCCGGGTCGGACGTCCAGGTCGATGCCGTCGAGGGCGAGTACTGAGCCGGCTCCCCGGCCATATCGCTTGGTCACGGACTGGAGGCGGACGTGGCCTCCGGTGATCCGAGGGGGGAGCCCGGCCTGGCCGGACCCCCCCGTCCCGTTCAGCGATACGGGAGCGAGCTCACCCGTGAGGGCGGTCATGCTTCGATGGATCCCTCCCCGCGCTCTTCGAGCACTTCGTTGAGGATGGTCAGGTCGTAGATGCCCTCGAGGTCGACCTCTTCGAGGAGGCCGACGCTGACGGCATCGTTCTTCGACTCCTCCAGCGAGGAGGCGATCGGGTCGAGGGTGAACGTCAGGTTCTCCCACGAGGCGCTGATGACCTCTTCGGGAAGCGCCTCGCCGGTGATGGCCTCGATGCCGGCGTTCACGGACGCCTGGGCAGCCGCGGCATCGTCGTTCACGAACTCCTCGCCGTCGGCCAGGCCCTCGATCAGGCCCCGGATGACGTCGGGGTTCTCCTCCAGGTACTCCGTGCTCACGAGCAGGTGCGTCGTGACGAACTCGCCGTCGGGCCAGAGATCGGCCTCATCGATCAGGACGTGGCCGTTGCCCTCCTGGACCAGGCGGGTCGCCCAGGGCTCAGGGACCCAGCCGCCGTCCACGCTGCCGTCCTGGAAGGCGGTCAGCGTGTCGGAGTTGTCCAGGTTGACGATGGGGACGTCACCGCCACCGGCGTCGTCGAAGCTGAAGCCCTCCTCCTGGAGCAGGGCCCGCAGCGCCACGTCCTGCGTGTTGCCCAGCGAGGGCGTGGCGATGGTGTGGCCCTCGAGGTCCTCGACGGACTCGATCTCGTCGTTCACCACGAGGGCGGCGCCGCCCGAGGTGGTGCCGGCCACGATGCGCACGGCCTCGCCGTTGGTCTGGGCGAAGGCGTTGATGGCGGGGTTCGGGCCGATGAAGGTGGCGTCGATGCCCCCGGCCAGCAGTGCCTCGCCGGCCTCGGTGCCGGAGTCGAAGGTGCTGTACGTCGCATCGGCGACCCCGTCGAGGTTCTCGTCGAAGAAGCCCTCCTGCACGGCGGCGACGGCGGGTCCGTGGGTCACGTTCGGGAAGTAGCCGAGCCGCAGCTCCGCGACCTCGCCACCACCTTCACCTTCACCGCTGACGCTGTCGCTGCTGTCGCCCGAGTCGTCGCCGCAGGCCGCAGCGAGGAGGAGGCTGGACAGGACGAGAGCGATGGCCCACCGCCACCGCTTCGATCCTGAGGGGGGAACTCTGCTCACGCCGTCTCCTTGTCGTGATGACGCGCTCGATTTACGCGTATTCCGGTCGTGTCGTCGTACTTTATAACCCGACGACTGGGTAGGAAACAACTCCTGTGACGATTTTTCGCTACCGGCCGCCGGTGACGTCCAGCGTCGCTCCGGTCGCGTAGGAGGCCTCGGGGCTGCACAGCCAGGCGATCGCGGCGGCGATCTCCTCCGGCTCCCCCGGGCGCTTCAGGGGGATCTGCTCGGCCAGGCGCTCGGCCCGGTCGGGCTGGCCGCCGCTGGCGTGGATGTCCGTGCGGATGATCCCGGGCTGGACGGTGTTCACCCGGATCCCCTCCTCGGCCACCTCTCGGGCGAGGCCGAGGGTCAGCACCTCGACGCCCGCCTTCGCCGCCGCGTAGTCCACGTACTGGCCGGCGCTGCCGATTCGGGCGGCGACCGACGAGACGTTGACGATCACGCCGCCGGCGGCGCCGTGGCGGGTCGACATGCGCCGCACCGCCTCGCCGGCACACAGGAAGGGGCCGGTGAGGTTGATCCGGAACATGCGCTCGAGGCGCGCCTCGTCGATCTCGTCGACCCGGGCGGCGACGTCGACCACACCGGCGTTGTTGACCAGCGCCCCGATCGGGCCGACCTCCGCGGCGGCGTCGAAGAGCGCCCGCACCGGTTCCGTGGTCGACAGGTCGCCGGCGGCGGCCACCGCCTGCACCCCTGCCTCCCGGCAGTCCTCGACGACTCCGGCGGCGGCATCGTGGTCGTGGAGGTAGCCGAGAGCCAGGTCCCAGCCGTCGGCGGCGAGCCGGCGGGCGGTCGCCGCGCCGATCCCCCGGCCCCCACCCGTCACGACGGCGACGCTCATGAGCCGTTCGCCTTCGTGTCGAGCGCAACGATGAAGCCGGTTCGCTTCCAGTCGTCCACGGAGCCGCTGACCTGGACGGCGTACTTGTCGTGGAGGTGCTCGATCGCCGCGGTCCGTTCCTCGCCCGGGTGGACCGGCACCCTCGCGGTCACGGGGAACGTCACGGCGCCGACCCGGACGCTGGCCAGCGGGTTCGCCTGGAGGTTGTGGACCCAGTCCGAACGATCGCGTCCACCGCTGATGAGGTACAGCGAGTCACCGAGCGCGGTGAACCAGATCTCGATCTCGTGGGGGCGCCCGCTGCGCCGGCCGGTCGTCGTCAGGTAGCAGTACGGCTCGACGTCGAGGGCGGCGGCGTCCACCCCCTCATGCTGCCAGTCAGGCGCGTCGGCCCAGGAAGGCCAGCAGCTTCGCCTGCTCGGTGGCGTCGTCGGGCACGTCGATCTCGGGCCCGAAGGCGCCCGGGCCCCGCATGGCCTCGGAGGGGAATCCCTTCGCCAGCTCGCGCATGTGGGCGACGTCCTCCTCGGGGATCTCCGTGTCCTGGCCGGTGGCCGTGGCCAGGTCCCAGGCGTGAACGACGAGGTCGGCCGAGAGGAAGCGGTCGACCGCCGCCTCGAACGTCTGCGTGCCGAACATCCCCTCGAAGGTGGCGCCGGCGAGGTCCGGGTCCGCGAGGTCGTGCTGGATGCGGCCGGTCGCCGCCCGCACCGCGGCCTCCGGGTCGTCGTCCACCGAGGGGAGCTCGCCCATCTCCCGACCGACGAAGCCGAGGAACATGCCCTGCGTATCGACGATGTGGCGGACGATGTCCCGGGCCGTCCACTCCTCGCAGGGCGAGGGGTTCGACCAGGCGTCGTCGGGGACGGCGGCGACCCGGTCGCTGAACGCGGTGGCGAGGCGGGTGTAGCGATCGGAGATCTCGGTCATGGGTCCACCCTCGCGCGACCCCGCGGTGGGGTCTTGAAGAAACCCGTCCTACGGTGCGGTCGTGGTCGAGGGACCTGAGGACGACGCCCGGGGCATCGTCGCCCCCGACGCCGGCCTGACCCGCTTCACGCTCGACCGCTTCGAGCCGTCCCCCGGCGTCGACCGCTTCGTCGCCTGGTACTGGCTGGTCCGCTGGGACCTCACCGGCCAGCCGTCGCACACCCAGCAGGTGCTCTCCCACCCGGTGGTGAACGTCGTGATCGAGGCCGATGGCGGCCTCGTCGTCGGCGTGCAGACGCGCATGGGCGCCCGCACCCTGGAAAGCAGCGGGTGGGCGCTGGGCACGATGTTCCGGCCCGCGGGCTTCTCCCCGTTCGCCGACGCCGCCGCCCTGGTCGACCGAACCGTCGGCATCGGCACCGTCTTCGGCTTCCCCGGTGACGAGCTGGTCGACGAGGTCCGCGCCGGCGGCCCCGACGGCGCCCACCAGCTGGTCGACCGCTTCCTGGCCGACCGGGTGCCCGAGGACGAGCAGCCCGGCGAGGCCGTGTCGGCCCTGATCGAGGCCGTCGCCGCCGATCCCGCCGTGGTCCGGGTCGAGGACCTGGCTGCGCAGGCGGGTCTCAGCAGCCGCCAGCTCCAGCGCCGCTTCGCCGAGCACGTCGGCGTCAGCCCCAAGTGGGTGATCCGGCGCTACCGGCTGTACGAGGCCGCCGAGCGAGCCGCCCGCGGTACCGACGTGCGCTGGGCCGACCTCGCCGCCGAGCTCGGCTTCAGCGACCAGGCCCACCTGACGCGGGAGTTCACCGCGGCCCTCGGCATGCCCCCGGAGCGCTACGCCCGGTTCTGCCGCGACGCGAGGAAGAGCAGCGCCGCCGTCGGCACGTAGAACAGGCCGACCGACAGCATGCCGAGGAAGCAGAAGGCGGCGGTGAGCCAGGCGGCGACAAGGGTCAGCCGGCGCCGCCGGACCGCGAGGGCGACGGCCGCGGGCACGACGGGCAGGGCGAGCACGAACAGCACCGACGGTCCTTCCGACTCGACCAGGGTGCTGGTCCCCGACTCGACCATCACGGTGCCGTCCGAGCTCGCCGACCCGGTCTCCCACGCCACCGAGGGAAGCAGCGCCCACGCCAGCGACACGGCCGCCGCTGTCAGGACGGCCCCGATCAGCAGCCCCACGGCTCGTCGATCCACCGCCACCTGGGTCATCCCGCCTATCATACATACGTATGAATGAAACCCGTCAACGGCTCCTGGAGGCGACCCGGCGTTGCGTGCGGCATCGAGGCCTGGCTCGCACGACCTCGCGGGAGATCACCGCCGAGGCGGACGCCAACCTGGCGGCGATCACCTACCACTTCGGGTCCAAGGACGAGTTGGTCGCCGAAGCGCTCCTCGACGGCCTGCGCTCGTGGCTGCAGCCGGGGCTCGACGCGCTGGCCGAGGCCGAGGATCCCGCCACGGGGATGCTGCAGGCGGTGCAGGTCCTGCTCGCCGCCTACGAAGAGCACCGGGGCGAGGCCGCCGTCCACCTCGAAGCGCTGGTCCAGGCACCTCGCCTCGCCGCCCTGGGCGCCGGCGTGCAGGATCTCTGGGCCGAACTCCGGACTCGGCTGGCCGATCAGATCACCGAGCTCCGGGACGGCGGTGTGCTCCCCGAGTGGGTCGACCCCGAGCCCATGGCCGCCCTGCTCGTGGCCGTCGCCACCGGCGTCGTGCTGCAGGCGACGGTCGACCCCGAAGGACCAGCCGTCGACCAGATGGCGACGCAGTTCAGCGGGCTCCTGCTCAGCGCCCGACGCTGACGACCACCTTGCCCCTGGCCTTCCCGTCCTGGAGGTACTGGATGGCGGCCGCGGCCTCGGCCAACGGGAAGGTGCGGTCGATGCTGGGCACGACGGAGCCGGCCTCCACCAGGGCGAGCACTTCGCGCAGGTGCTCCGCGGACTCCGACCCGATGAAGCTGGCGATCGTCTGCCCGATGAACGGCGAGAGCAGCCGACCCCGCGCCAGCCGGTCCATGCCACCCAGCCAGTTGCCGCCCTCCTCGCCTCCGGTGAGGACGAGCCGACCCCGCGGCGTCAACGCCTGGCGAAGCAGGCCAAGCGGCCGGCTGCCGGCGATGTCGATGATCAGGTCATAGGTGCGACCACCGGAGGTCACCTCCTCGTCCGGGTAGACGAGCACGTCGTCGGCCCCGAGACCGCGGACCAGGTCTGCCTTGCCCGCACTGCTCATGCCCGTGACCTCGGCGCCGGCGGCCTTCGCGATCTGGACCGCGTAGGACCCCACGCCGCCGGAGGCTCCGATGACCAGGACCCGTTGGCCCGCCTGCACCTGGCCGTGCTGACGGACGGCCTGGACGGCGGTGATGCCGGAGATGGGGAGCGCGGCCGCCTGCTCGAACGTCAGCCCGTCGGGCATCGGCAGGAGCTTCTTCGCCGGTCCGACGGCCTTCTCGGCGAACGCACCCTCGAGGACGCCGAAGACCCTGTCACCGGGCGAGAAGTCGGTGACGCCCGACCCGACGGCCTCGACGACCCCGGCGCCCTCACGACCACGGACCGGGTCCTTCGGCGAGCGCAGTCCGTACACGAGCCGGACGGGATACGGGAGGCCGGCCATGAGGTGCCACGCGCCCTTGTCCACCCCGGCGGTGTGCACCGCGACCAGCACCTCGCCGTCCCCCGGGGTGGGGTCCGGCAGGGTGTCCAGCCGCAACACCTCCGACTCGCCGTACTCGTCCTGCACGATCGCCTGCATTGCTCGTCCTTCCTGTTCGGACAGGACCTGGTCCTCGACGGGCTCGAGCGGCATCTCGCCGCCGACTGACCCCGGACCTGGAGGCGGCGCCGGGAATCGAACCCGGGTAAGAGCTTTGCAGGCCCTCGCCGAAACCACCTCGGCCCCCACGTCGAGGGGTCGTTCGCTGGAGGCGGCGCCGGGAATCGAACCCGGGTAAAAGGCTTTGCAGGCCCTTGCCTAAACCACTCGGCCACGCCGCCAGGGACCGGTCACCCTACCGGCGGGCCTCCGCCGGCCCCAGACCTATGCATGGATCGGCGGCCGCGTGTCGGCCCAGCGAACCTCGGCCTCGAGTTGGGCGGCTACGCGGATGAGCAGGTCCTCCCGGCCATAGGCGGCCACGAACTGGGTGCCCACCGGCAGGCCGGCTGGCGTCCGGTGCAGTGGGAGTGAGATGGCGGGCTGGCCCGACTGGTTGAAGACGGCGGTGAACGTGGCGTAGGGCGTCGAGCCGATGAGGCCCCGCAGCGGCTCGTCGTCCGTGGCCACCAGCTGGCCCAAGGGCGGCGGCGGAGCTGCCGTGGTCGGCGTGATGAGCAGGTCGTACTCGTCCCACCACGTCGCCAGGGTGCGGCGCACCGTCGCCATCTGGCCCTGGGCGCTGGCGAGATCGACCGCCGAGAACGCGCTCCCCCACTCGGCCAGGGCCCACGTGCCCGGCTCGACGTCGTCCTCGGTCAGCTCGCGCCCGAGGATCGGGGCGAGCGACAGCAGGCTGGCCTTCGCCCCGACCGCCCACAGCGTCGTCACCAGCGGGCCGTGGTCGGCCATGCGGTCCAGCTCGGCGGGGTGGGCGTCGGTCACGTCGTGGCCAAGGGCGGCACAGAGCTCGGCTCCCCGGCGGGCGGCCGCCGTGCACTCGGGGTCGGTGGGCACGCCTCCGAGGGCATGGTCGAGGACGCCGATGCGCAGCGGCTCGTCGACGCCGATCTCGTCGACCCACGGCCTCGATGGGGCCGGGGCGATCACCCCGTCGCCGGCGAAGGGCCTCCAGGTCGCATCGAGCACGGCGGCGGTGTCGCGCACGGAGTGGGAGACGACGTGCTGGACGGACACGCCCCATTCGTCCCGCAGCGGGCCCATCGAGCCGCGGCCCCGAGAGGGCTTCAGGCCGACCAGCCCGCACATGGCGGCAGGGATGCGGATGGAGCCCCCGCCGTCGGAGGCGTTGGCGCACGGCACCATCCCCGAGGCGACGGCCGCCGCGGCGCCGCCGCTGGACCCGCCGGGGCCGTGGTCGAGGTCCCACGGGTTGTGGGTCGGGCCATAGGCCAGCGGCTCGGTGGTGGCCACCAGCCCGAGCTCGGGGGTGTTCGTGCGGCCGACGATGACGAAGCCCGCCTCCCGGTACCGCTTGGTCAGGTTGGCGTCCTCGGGGTGGACGTAGCCCGCGTCCTTGAACGCCTTGATCCCCATGTGGAACGGGTCACCGGCGGACGTCGGCCAGAGGTCCTTCAGCAGGAACGGCACCCCCCGGAACGGCCCGTCGGGCAGGTCCGGCGAAGCCGCCTCCGCCCGGGCCCGCTCGAAGCGAGGGTGGATGACGGCGTTGAGCTGCGGGTCCAGCGCCTCGATCCGGGCGATGGCGGCGTCGACCAGCTCCAGGGGCGATGCCTGGCCGGTTCGCACGAGCTCGGCCTGGGAGACCGCGTCGAGGCGGGCGAGGTCGTCGGTCATGCGCGGACGGTAGACGCACGAAGCCCCCCGCCGAAGCGAGGGGCTTCTGTGGAGCGGTAGACCGGGCTCGAACCGGCGACCTCAACCTTGGCAAGGTTGCGCTCTACCAACTGAGCTACTACCGCAGGGTCCAGAGAGTGTAGCGACCCACCTGGTTCACCCCCCGGCGGCTCGGGCCCGGATCCGGTTGGCGAACTCGACCGCCAGCTCGGCGTCGGAGACGCCCGCGAAGGTGTCGCTGGTCGCTCCGCTCTGGAACGTGAGACTGGCGTTGCGCCCGTCGGCCAGACCCTGGACGCCCATGCCGGCCAGGGTGACCCGCACGACCTCGGGCTGCCATTCCCGCGTGTTGACCAGCAGGAGGTCGCCGCTGACGACGGCGGCCGCGCCCTCGACCGAGTGGTACGTGCCCACCAGCACCTGCTCGACCTGATCGCCCTCCTTCAGCACCGCGCTGAGGACGGCGAGGGCCGACTTCCCCTTCTTGCGTGAGCCTCCGGACAGGCGCGTGGCGGCGGCGCCGAGGCCGAAGGGATCCATCGGCAGGTATGCCGTGGGTGGCGCCGGCATGGGCCCCGGCGCGGCGGTGGGAGCACCCGGCGGCGGAGCGGGAGCAGCGGTCGGAGCACCGGGAGGCGGAGCCGGGGCAGCGGTGGGAGCACCCGGAGGCGGAGCCGGGGCAGCGGTGGGAGCACCCGGAGGCGGAGCCGGGGCAGCGGTGGGAGCACCCGGAGGCGGAGCCGGCGCAGCACCCGGAGCGCGCGGGGGCGGCGGGATGTCCGCCGGCGCACCAGGAGGCGGGGGGGCAGCGGTGGGAGCGCCCGGAGGCGGCGCCGGCGCGGCACCCGGAGCGCCCGGAGGCGGCGGGATGTCCGCCGGCGCACCAGGAGGCGGGGGCGGCACGGCGGCCGGGGCCTCAGCCGTTGTGGAGGCGCCCGGAGGAGGCGGTGGCGCAGTGGCCTCAGGCGCGCCTGGTGGGGGCGGCGGGGCATCCGGAGCACCAGGGGGCGGCGGTGCCTCTGCGGTGGCCGGCGGCACGGGCGACGCCGGCGGCACGGGCGTAGCCGGGGGCGGGGGCGCCGACGGCGGGTGCGGCGGGGCGGCGGGAGCGCCGGGCGGGGGCGGCGGCACGGCCGGCGCGCCCGGCGGCGGTGGGGTGCCCGCACCCGGGGGCGGCGGCGGTGCAGCGCCCGGCGGCGGCGGCGTCTCCGGCTCGGGGCCGCCCGGGGTGCCGGGCATGTCGGCCAGGTTCACGATCTGAGTGGCGCCGGCGTCCGGCGCCGACGGTGGTGGCGGGGGCGCGTCCGACGGTTCGCCCTCGGGCGGGGGCGGCTGCTCGGTGGTGGGATCGTCCTGCTGATCGGACATCAGGCTCCTCCGGGAGGTGAGGGCCCCACGCTAGTCAGCGCCTGTTCCAGCGCTGCCCGGCTGGTGGGGCTGAGCTCGAGCTCCAGGGCTTCCGACCGACCCCGAGGCGTCATCTTCGCGACGGTCTTGGCCAGCACGTCGACGGCCTTGTCGGGGCCGACCTGCTCGGCCAGGTCCAGCAGCTGCGTCTGGAGGAAGACCAGGCACAGCGCATCCTCGTGGGCCTGGACCTCGGGGTCGGTCTTCAGGCCCTTCTTCGTGATGATGGCTTGGACCCGCTCGACGGTGGCCCCGTCGTAGCCGCAGTGGGTGAGGATGGCGGCCACCTCCTCGGCCTGGCGACGACCTTGGTCCTTGCGCCAGCGCAGGTAGCCCGCCCGTCCCTCCGGGTAGCTGTCCCGGGGCGACACCCAGCGGCGCAGGTGGTGGGCCCGGGCGGCCAGCTGCTGGGCATCGGTCGGGTGCTCGACCAGGCGCTCGATCCACGCCGTCATCAACTCGGAGTGCGCCAGCTCCTTGGAGCGCTCGACGCCACCGACCACGATCGTGTGGGGGTCGTCGGCGTTGGCGGCGTCGATGGCGGCCAGCGCCTGCTCCAGCCGGATTCGGCTCACTCCCCCTCGAGCGAGTCCGGTGGGCGGAGGTCCACGCGGAGGACGAGGAACCCGTCCTCGACGGCCCCGGTGGCGTCGGCGATCAACGCGTAGTCCTGGAAGTCGGTCTGGGCCTGCTTGATGAACGCGGTGCGCTCGTCACCACCCACCGGCGGGAGGTTCCGCTGCCGCACGGCCGCGGCCCGCTCCCGGAAGCGCTGGATCATGGCGTCGACGTCGAGCTCGTCAGCCATGCCGAGAAACCTAGCGGGGCGGCTCGTCGGCCTCCGACGGAACGCCGAACACCGAGCGGGAGGAGTCGGGGGCGCCCAGCAGGCCCTCCAGGTCGAGCGGCCCCTCCGGCAGGGGGTCCTCGTCCTCTCCGTCCGCCTCGTCCGGCTCGTCCTTCTCGTCGTCGACCTCGTCGATGAGGGCGTCCAGGTCCGTGTCGTCGTCGACGAACGGGTCACGACTGGCGGCCTTGCGCTGGCGCTTCTCGTCCTTGCGCTCCGCCTTCTCGGCCCGGCGCTCGGCCCGGTCGATGCGCCGATCCTGCTTCGGGCGCTCGGGCTTGGTGTGCCGCCAGTAGATGACGGTCAGGACCATCATCACGATGGCGATGGCGACCAGGCCGCCGACGATGACCCACACCTTCTCGTTGGCGTCCAGGTCCAGGAGGCTGTCCTCGTCCGCCTCGTCCTCTGCAGCAGGGGCCTGGCTGGTCGACGACGGCGGCGTCGTGACGGAGGGCGTGGTGGTCCCGGGCACCAGCACGCCCGACGTGGGCGGCGGCTCCTGGGCCGAGGCGACCCCGCCGATCCCGAGGGCGAGGGCCCCGATCAGGACCAGCCCGACGAGGGCGCGACGCGTCACGGCAGCGGGGGGCATTGCGGCGATGAGCGTACCGCTCGGCCCAGCCGGGACCGATCCGACCTGCTCGGTCGGTCCCACCAGGCAGCGCGCCGTCAGGCGCTCGATCGAGCTCGATCGGGAACTTCAGTTCCCGATCGAAACCTCAGACCTGATGGAGCGGGCACGAGTAGGTGGTGCGCCCGCCGATGGTGCGCCGCAGCAGCGGCGTGCCGTCCTTCGGGCACACCCCGCCCCGCTGGCGGGCGTCCTGCAGGTCGCCGGTGTGCGAGCCCCCGCGCGCCAGCATCCGGTCCAAGGCACCCCGCAGGTGGCGGTGCAGGCGCCGGAGCTCGTCGTCGTCCAGGCTCCGAGCCTCCCGGGCCGGGTCCAGGCCCGCCCGCCAGAGGATCTCGTCGGTCAACAGGTTGCCCAGGCCCGCCACCCGCTCCTGGTCCATCAGCCGGGCCTTGAGCGGGGCGGTGCTGGTGCCCAGCGCCTGCCGCAGCTGGCGGAGGGTGAGGGTCAGTGCGTCCGGACCGAGCCGGTCCTCGTCGGGGTCCAGCAGCACCCCACCGAGGCGACGGGGGTCCCGGATGCGCAGGTCCCCGCCCTGGGTGAAGTCCAGGCGGAACCGGTCCCACTCCGGCACGTCGCGGTTGCTGCCGTAGACCAGGTCCTCGAGGGCGGCGCCGTGGTCGACCATCAGGCGGCCGGTCATCCCGAAGCGCAGACCGAGCACCGGCCCCTCGCCCTCGTCGGTGTCGAGCAGCAGCAGCTTGCCCCGGCGCCGAGCTGCGGTGAGCGTTCGGCCGCCGAGCGCCGAGCGCAGCGTCGCCTCGTCCAGGCCCTCCTTCAGGTACCAGGCGTCGCCGGCGTGGACCGTCGAGACCGTGCGCCCCAGGGCCGCCTCGGCGTGCAGCCGGTAGAACTCGATCTCGAGGATCTCGGGCACCGCGGGATGATGGCAGCACGACGGCCCCGGATCCCACCTACGCCTTCGGCGACTCCGACCTCGCCGCCCGGCGCCTGCTCCTGCTCGACGCCACGTTCCGGTCGTCGAGCCGACGCTTCCTGGTGCGCGACGCCCTCCATCGGCCGGACGTCGCCCTCGACCTCGGCTGCGGCCCCGGCGCGACGACCGCCCTGCTGCAGACCACGGTCCACCCGGCGCGCATCCTCGGCATCGACGCCTCCCCCGCCTTCCTCGACCACGCCCGCCGAGCGCTCCCCGACGTCGAGCTGCTCCAGCAGGACCTCGCGGTGGACCCGCTGCCGCCCGCCGACCTCGTCTTCGCCCGCTACCTCCTGTCCCACCTCCCCCACCCCGACCGCCTGGTGCGGGACTGGCAGGCGTCGCTGCGCCCGGGCGGCCGGCTCCTGGTCGAGGAGAACACCCGGCTGCGCATCGACCACCCGGCGTTCCGCCGCTACGAGGACGCCGTCACCGTGGTCATGGGCACCGGTGGCGGCGACCTCTACGTCGGCGAGCGCCTGGTGCCGCTGGCCGACCGGGTCACGCTCACGTCGGTGGCGCCACCCGCCGGCGTCGTCGCCCGCCTGTTCGCCATGAACCTCGCCACCTGGGGCCGGCGGTCCGACGCCGCCGACGTGGACGTCGAGGCGCTGGCATCCGACCTGCACTCCCTGGAGGCCAGCGACGAGCGAGGGCTCGTCGTCTTCGAGCTCGCTCAGCTGACCTTCGAGGCCACCTCGAGCGCCTGAGTCACGTCGGCGACCACGTCGTCGACGTGCTCCAGCCCGACGGAGAGCCGGATGGTGCCGGGGCCGATGCCGACCGCCTCGAGCTCCTCGGGCAGCAGGCTCTGGTGGGTCGTCGACGCCGGGTGGGACACGATCGTCTCGGGACCGCCCAGTGAGGTGGCCATGCGGGCCAGCTGGAGCGCCTCGACGAAGGCCTGCCCCGCCTGGCGGCCCCCGATCACGTCGAAGGCGAGGACGGACCCGGTGTGGGCGAGCTGGCGCTTGGCCAGGTCCCGCTGCGGGTGGGAGTCGAGGCCGGGGTAGCGCACGGCTTCGACGTGGGGGGACGCCTCGAGGCGCTCGGCCAGCTCCTGGCCGGTGGCGCTCTGGCGGGCCAGGCGCACGCCGAGGGTGCGCAGGCCCCGCAGGCCGTTCATGGCGTCGAACGGGGAGGCGTTGGCCCCTTGGAAGATGGCGAAGCCCCACACCCAGTCGATCAGCTCCTGGCTGCCGCACACGATGCCGAGGCTGGCGTCGTTGTGGCCGGCGATGCCCTTGGTGGCCGAGTGCAGGACCAGGTCGACCCCGTGGGCCAGCGGCTGCTGGCCGAGTGGCGTGGCGAACGTCGAGTCGACGCAGGTCACCGGGCCCTTGATGGCGCCGACCTCGTCCAGGTCCACGAGGTCGAGCCGGGGGTTGGCTGGGCTCTCGGCGAACACCAGCGTCGTCTTCCCGGGCTGCACGGCGGCGGCGAACGCGCCGGGCTCGGTGCCGTCGACCAAGGTCACGTCGATGCCGAAGCGGGGGCAGATGCCCAGCAGGATCGAGGTCACCTGCGAGTAGAGCTGGCGCTGGGCGACGATGTGGTCGCCGGACGAGCAGATGCCCAGGATGACCCCGGTCACCGCCCCCATGCCCGACGCGTAGGCGCGGGCGGCCTCGGCGCCCTCCAGATCGGCCACGGCCTGCTCGAAGGCCCGCACCCCCGGGTTGCCGTGGCGGCTGTAGAAGCGGTCGGGGTCCACCGACTTGGCCAGGCGGGCGGCCTCCTCGGCCGACTCGGTCTCGAAGGTGGTCGAGGGCCACAGCAGCGGGGCGAGGGCGCCGTGCTGGTCGGCCCGCCCGCCGGTGATGGCGCGGGTCTCGGCATGGAGGGGCGGCTTCGGGTCCTCAGACATCGATCACTCCGTTGCTCTTCTCGATCTCGGTCAGGAACTCACCGACGACGGCGCCGACCGCGCCGGTCTCGATGAGGAAGGCGTCGTGGCCGTGGGGGCTGTCGAGCACGACGTGGCGGCTGTCGGCGCCGCCGGCCAGCAGCGCGTCGTGGACGGCCTCCTGCTGGTGGCGGGGGTACAGGGTGTCGCTGGAGACGCTGACGTTCATGGTCGGGACCTGCACTCGGGACAGAGCCCGGTACGCCCCGCCCCGGGCCCGGCCCACGTCGTGGAGGTCCATGGCCTTGTTCAGGCGCAGGTAGCTGTTGGCGTCGAAACGGCGGACGAACTTCTCGCCCTGGTAGTCGAGGTAGCCCTCGACCTCGAAGCGCTGCTCCAGGAAGTCCTCCAGGAGCTCCACACCGTCTCGGCCGAAGCGGGCCTCGTAGACCTGGTCGCTGCGGTAGGTGATGTGGGCGATCATCCGGGCCAGGGCGAGGCCGGCGTGGGGGCCGTCGCCCGGCTCGGCGTCGTAGTAGCGACCGCCCCGCCACTTGGGGTCGAGCTGCACGGCCAGCCGCCCCACCCGGCTGAACGAGATCTGCCAGGCGCTGGCCGCCGAGGTGGTCGCCAGCGGGATCAGCGAGCGCACCCGCAGCGGGTACATGACGCCCCACTCCAGGACCTGCATGCCGCCCATGGACCCGCCGACGACCGCCAGCCACCGGGGGATGCCCAGCTCGTCGGCCACCGCGGCCTGGGTGCGGACGATGTCGCGGATGGTGACCACCGGGAAGTCGGCGCCGTAGGGCTGGCCGGTGGCCGGGTCGATCGACGACGGCCCCGTGGTCCCCTGGCAACCGCCCAGCACGTTCACGCACACGACGAAGTACCGGTCGGTGTCGATGGGGCGGCCAGGGCCGATCATGTCCTCCCACCACCCGTCCGTCGGGTGGCCCGGCCCTTGGCGACCGGTGACGTGGCTGTCCCCGGTGACGGCGTGGCACACCAGCACGGCGTTCGCCCCGGCGGGGTCGAGCTCGCCCCAGGTCTCGTAGGCGACGGTGGCGCCCTTGAGCTGCCCACCGCCCTCCAGCACGAAGGTCCGCTGTTCCGGCAGGTGGAGGAAGCGGCGCCGCCCCACGGGGTCCCCAGGACGCCAGGCGCCGGTGACCGGCAGCTGGCGGGACCCGTCGGACATGACCACCCTCACTTCAGGGGCGGACACTTCCGGCGTCACGTCGAGCGTGGACGACTTCGTTGCCTCCGCAGAGGCCACATCCCCACCGAGGTGGGTGGCACCTTGGGTGTCCGCCCCAGGTTGCCGGACCCGGTCGCCCGGGTCACTCCTGATGTTGGTGGAGGAGGTTACCCCCCTCCTGGTACCCATCGGTGGCGATTCTCCCGTTCGTAGTGTTCGTCCAGGTCGACGAGGGCGTTGAACTCGTCGAAGCTCAGGATCCCCTCGAGGTCGTCGCGCAGCGTCCCCTTCTCGGCCAGTGTGGCGTAGACGTCCCGGATGGCCTGGGCCGCGGCGTAGAGGGCGCCCAGCGGGGAGACGATCAGGTCGAAGCCGAGGTCGTGCAGCTCGGACGGGGTGAGCAGGGGGGTCTTGCCGGTCTCGATCATGTTGGCCACCCGCACGCAGTCGGGCAGGGCCTCGGCGATCTGCTCGAGCTCCTCGAGCGACTCGGGGGCCTCGACGAAGACGGCATCGACGCCGACGTCGAGCGCCCGGCGAGCCCGGTCGATGGCCTCGTCCAGGCTCACCGCCGCCCGGGCATCGGTCCGGGCGGTGATGTGGAGGCTCGTCCTCGTGGCCACCGCCGCCTGGAGCTTCGACAGCCAGTCCTCGACGGGGACGACCTCCTTGCCCGCCATGTGCCCGCACTTCTTGGGCCACACCTGGTCCTCCAGGAACATGCCCGTGGCCCCGGCCGCCTCCCACAGCTCGACGGTGCGGATGGTGTTGAGGGGGTTGCCGTAGCCGGTGTCGGCGTCGACGATCACCATCAGGTCGGACGCCGCCCCGCAAACCCGGCGGGCCACCTCGGCCATCTCGCCCTGGGTCAGGTAGCCGAAGTCGGGCAGGCCGAGCAGCGTGGCCGACGTGCAGTAGCCGGAGAGGAAGGCCACCTCGTGCCCCGCCTGCACGCACAGCCGGGCCGACATGGCGTCCCACACGCCCGGCATGAGCACCGGATCGCCGGTGGCGAGGCGCCGGCGAAGGTCGTCACCGTTCATCCGGCGGACCCTACGGGAGTCGACTCCGCCACCACGGAACGAGGGCCTCGTCGACGCCGTAGGCCCGGCACGCCAGCGGGGCGAAGCGGTCGAGGTCGCCGGCGCGTAGGGCTTTGGTCGCCGCCGTCCACGCCCGGCGGTCCGTCGGCAGGGGGATCTGGAGCACGAGTTTGGCGCTCAGGCGCACGGCGTCGGCCGACAGGCCGGAGCCGATCGTGCGCTCCAGCACCCAGGCGGTCACGGGCGGGGCGGTGAGGGCGGCGGCCAGGTCCCAGAGACGGTCGGCCGGGGCCTCGACGGAGACGACGGGCACGGAGGGCAGGAGCTCGCCGGCCTCGTCGACGACGACCTCGACGGCCTTGGTCTGGGTGGCGACCAGCAGCTTGGGGACCTTCCGGGCGGTGAACCAGGTGCGGAGACCGGGCTCCAGCCGGTCGAGGTCGACAGTGGGTCGCTCCCACGCGCGACCGCCGATCCGCGTCGGACGCTCGCCCCAGGCGCAGTGCACCGGGTCGATGAGGCCGGCGGTGACCAGCGGCGAGCCGTCGCCGTCCTCGGTCACGTGCTCCACGATCCCGTAGAACTGCGCCCGGAAGCCGGCCGTGGCGATGGCGAGCGACCCGACCGTCGGCCCGTCGCCCAGATCGACCTCCGGGAGGCCACGGGCACGGGCCCCGAGCAGCCCCCACGACCCGGTCGCCGTGCCCCGGGCCTCGACCTCGGGCCCGCCGTAGAGCTCCGCCGGTCGGGGACCCCCGCCCTTCTCGGCGACCACGGCGACCACGTGGGTCGCCGCCGCGAACACCTTCTCCTCGGCCACCCACAGGGCTCGGAGCTGGTCCCCCACCGCCTCCCGCACGCCGGCGGCGTCGCGGGCGGTCAGCACCGACTGGGGCTGGATCAGCCCGACGCGGCCACCGGGCCGCACGACGTCGAGCGACCGGACCAGGAAGCGGCCGGCCAGGTCCGTGTAGGCCCCGAGACCGCCGGCACCCCCGGTGCGCAGCGGCGAGGCGAACGGCGGGTTCCCGACGACGGCGTCGAACCCCTCCGTCCTGACCGAACTGGCCTCCGATTCGCCGCCCATGACCGGCAGATCGGAGGCCAGTTCGAGGAAGTCCCCCACCACCATCTCGGCGGGGACGCCGCCGTGCACCAGGGCCGTCGCCGCCCGGCAGACGTCGGCGGCGAGCGGGTCGAGCTCGACCCCGTGCAGCTCGGGCACCCCGGCCCGGGCGGCGGCGAGCAGGAAGGCGCCGCCCCCGCACGCCGGGTCGAGCACGCGCTCGGCCGCCGGCGGCAGGGTCAGTGCGATCAGCCGGTCGGCGAGGGCAGGGGGCGTGTAGTGCGCACCCCGCGCCTTGCGATCGGCCGGTGCCAACAGGGCCTCGTGGGCGAGGCCCAGGAGATCGGCACCCGCGCTGTCGGGCATCGGCGGAAAGCCATCGACACCCTCAGCGTCGAGCAACTCGATCTCGGCGCCGCTCAGCCCCTCCCGGAGGAAGAGCGAGCGGCTGAGCCCGGCCAACACGGGCCGGGCGGCCACGTCCTCGGCACCAGCCCACGCCCGCAGGGCGGTGAGCCAGTCCCGGGTCGGGCGATCAGGCAGAGGCGAGCTCCGCGTCGGTGGAGGGATCCCAGGCCAGCATGTCGCCGAGCCGGGAATCGTTCGAGAAGACCTCGACGATCGGCTGGTTGACCCCGATTCGGGTCTGGAGCCGCTTCACCTCGAGCTCCTGGTTCCAGAGCACGAGGCTGACGACCACGCCGGACTCACCGGCCCGGGCCGTGCGGCCGGAGCGGTGGAGGTAGGCCTTGTGGTCACTGGGCGGGTCGTAGTGGATGACCACGTCGATGTCGTCGACGTGGATGCCCCGGGCGGCCACATCGGTGGCCACGAGGACGTGGAGCTTGCCCTCGTCGAAGTCCCCGAGCGCTCGCTCCCGCACCCGCTGCGGCAGGTCGCCGTGGATGGCGGCGGCGTCGACGCCCTCCTTCTCCAGGCTGCGCTCCAGCCGGTCGGCGCCCCGCTTCGTGTTGCAGAAGACCAGCGCGCGCTCGGTGCCTTTGGCGATGGCGGCGACCACCCGCACCTTGTCCATGTCGTGGACGTGGAGGAAGCGGTGGTGCATCTCCTCGACGGTGACCTGGGCGTACTCGACCTCACAGATGGCGGGGTCGGTGCACTGCCGCTTGATCACGCCGTTGACGACGCCGTCGAGCGTGGCCGAGAAGAGCATCGTCTGGTGCTCGTTGTCGATGCGACGCAGGATCCACTCGACCTGCGGCAGGAAGCCCATGTCGGCCATGCGGTCGGCCTCGTCGAGCACCACGACCTCGACGTCGGCGACCGAGCACTCGTTGCGGTCGATCAGGTCGATCAGGCGGCCGGGCGTGGCGGCCACGACCTCGGCGCCGTTCTGCAGCGCGGCGACCTGCTTCTCCATCGGGGCCCCGCCGTAGATGGCCATGACCTTGACGTCGCGTTCGACGGAGAGCGGCTTGAGCTCGTCGCAGACCTGCAGGGCGAGCTCGCGCGTCGGGACGAGGATCAGGGCCCGGGGGCGACGGGGCTCGGCCTTGGCCACCCGACCGAGGATCGGCAGGCCGAAGGCGAGGGTCTTGCCCGAGCCGGTCTTGGCCTTGCCGCACACGTCCCGGCCCTCGAGGGCCGGGGGGATGGCGAGCGCCTGGATCGGGAACGGCTCGGTGATGCCGCGGGTGGCGAGGGCCTCGACGAGGTCAGAGGCCACGCCGAGCGACTCGAACGTGGGGGTCATGCAGGTTGTCCTTCGGTCAGTTGTCCTGGTGGGCCGCCCTCGGCGTTCACAGGACAGAGGACAACCCGGGTGGGTCCATCCGGCGCCAGGAGGTTGCGTGGCGGCGGGATGCAGACCCTTCGGCCGTGCAGTGTACCGAGATGAGCGGGGAACTCCGTGAACGGTGGTCAGGCGGTCCAGTCGGGGTCCGGCGCGTCCCGGTAGCGCCGCCACACGACGACCAGCCCGATGCCCACCACGATCTCGAAGACGATCAGCCAGCCCCGGTAGGCGGGCGGCTCCCGGAACGTGCTGCCGAGGTACGTGCAGCGCTCGCCCGGCGGCCACATCTGCCACTCCACCTCGCCCTGGGTCTCCAGGGCGGCGACGCGGCAGCCCTTGTCGCTCAGGGTGAGGGCCTCCAGGGTGAGGCTGCCGATGAGCGCGACGCCGATGACCAGCCAGACGACGGCGACGGCCGCCGCCGCGAACGCCCCCGCACGGCGGGGCACGATCAGCTGGGGAGGTTGGCCTCGATGGCCTCGACCAGCTCGGGGGCCTCGGGCTCGACGCCGGGCCGGAAGCGGGTGATCGAGGCCCCACCGGGCGCAACCAGGAACTTTTCGAAGTTCCACTGGATGTCGCCCGCGTCGCCGCCGGCGTCGGCCACCTCGGTCAGCTCGGCGTAGAGCGGGTGGCGGTCGTCGCCGTTGACGTCGATCTTCTCCATCAGGGGGAAGTCGACGCCATAGGTCACCGAGCAGAACTCCTGGATCTCCTCCGCCGTGCCCGGCTCCTGGCCCATGAACTGGTTGCACGGGACCCCGAGGACCGTGAAGCCCCGGTCGCCGTAGGTCTGCTGGAGCTTCGCCAGGCCCTCGTACTGCGGGGTGAGACCGCACTTCGACGCGACGTTCACCACGAGGGTGGCCTTGTCCTCGTAGTCGTGGAGGTCGGCGTCACTCCCGTCGAGGGCGTGGATCGAGTGGTCGTAGATGCTCATGTCCGCCTCAGTATGACGCGGCCGTCCCGAACCTTGACGCCTTCGGCCCGCAGCCGTCGGGCATGCTCCTCGGTGTGCTGGGGGACCAGCCGCCCCGTCCCGGTGACGACCCGCCACCACGGCTGGCCCTCGTGGGTGGCCAGGAACCGCCCCACCGCCCGTGCTGCTCCGGGGTACCCCGCCTCGGCCGCCACCTCGCCGTAGGTGACGACGTCGCCCTCTCCCAGCCCCGCCAGCACGTCGGCCACGGCCTGCTCGAACTCGGTCACACGACGAAGAACATGACGACGATGCCGAGGACGAGCACGGCCACGAGGACGAGGTAGACGGCGGGCGACGGGCGGGCCGGGAGCGTGGAGTTGCGGGCGTAGGCGTCGACGAGCTCGGCGAGGGGGATCGTCGAAGGGTCACGCACGCCCACGCCGTCGTCCGCGGCGAAGGCCACGAGGTGGGCGCGCAGCTCGTCGGGGCACGCCTCGCCGGACGCCCCCTCGTCCAGGACCGTGTGGCGCCCTTCGGCCCGCAGGACCAGCCGTCGACCCTCGGCGTCGTAGGCCGGGGCCCCGGGGAGGTCGGCGGGGTCGACCGACCGAAGCGCCTGGTCGAGGGTGAGGAAGACGCCCACCACCTCGTCGACGAAGAAGACCGGAGCGACGACCTCGCGGGCGGCCAGCACGCTCCGAGCATGGCACCGTCGTCGTACGGTGACGGTCGTGGATCCGGTCGAGGAGATCGCCGAGCGGGGCTTCACCGTCCTCCACGACGTGTTCGAGCCGGACTGGGGCGACGCGCTGGTCGCCGACCTCGAGCGCCTCGAGCGGGAGCTGGGCACGGCGCCGGCGACGAACTCGTTCGAGGGGACGAAGACGCTCCGCGTCTACAACCTCCTGGCCCACGGGCCTCGATGGGCCGAGCTGGCCGTGCACCCCGGCGTGCTGCCGGTGGTGGAGGGGGTGCTGGACCCGGGCTGCCTGATGTCGTCGCTCTCCTCGATCCGCATCCAGGCCGACGAGGCGGCCCAGCCCATCCATGCCGACGACCAGGTCATCCCCCTCGACAAGCCCCACGCCCCGACCGTGTGCAACACCATGTGGGCGCTCACCGACTTCACCGAGGCCAACGGGGCGACCCGGATCATCCCCGGCTCGCACCTGAGGGACCACTCCCCCGACTACGGACGGCCGTACGACTCGATCTCGGCCGAGATGCCGAAGGGCAGCGTGCTGGTCTGGCACGGGAGCCTGTGGCACGGCGGCGGGGCGAACGCCACGGGCGAGGACCGCATCGGCATCGCCGCCAACTACTGCGCCGGCTTCATCCGCCAGCAGGAGAACCAGCAGCTCGGCCTCGACCCCGACCTGGTGCGCACCTTCCCGCGCCGGCTCCAGGAGCTGGTCGGCTACGGCACCTACCGTGGCCTCATCGGCCACATCGACAAGCACACGCCGGCGAGTGCGCTGCTGGGGGGCGAGACGGGGCCGATGCTCTGGGACTGATGGCGGACCTCGCGCAGGCCATCGAGGAGCAGATCGCCGGCTGGGGCGCCGATCACGTCACCGTCGCCGTCCGCCGCGGCGACGGTGAGCCGCTGGTCGTGGGCGAGGCCGACCGCGTCTACCCCCTCGCCTCGGTCACCAAGCTGTTCACCGCCGTCGCCGCGCTGGTGGCCGTCGAAGAGGGGGCGCTGGCCCTGACCGATCCGGCCGGCCCCGAGGGCTCGACCGTCGAGCACCTCCTCGCCCACGCCTCGGGCCTGAACTTCGACTCCGACGCCGTGCTGGCCCGGCCGGGCACCCGGCGCATCTACTCCAACACCGGCTACGAGGCGCTCGCCGACACCGTCGCCCGGGCCACCGAGATCGACTTCGACACCTACGCCCGCGAGGCCGTCGTCGACCCGCTCGCCCTGGCGTCGACCGAGATCACGGGCTCGCCGGCCGCCGGCTGGCGGTCGACGGCCCTCGACGTGCTCCTCCTGGTCGACCAGGTCCGGCGCCCGGCGCTGCTGGCCCCCGAGACCATGCACCGGGCAACGACCGTCGCCTTCCCCGGGCTGGCCGGTGTCCTGCCGGGCATCGGCCGCTTCGACCCCCTCGACTGGGGGCTCGGCTTCGAGGTGCGCGACGGCAAGGATCCGCACTGGACGGGTCACGCCAACAGCCCCCGGACCTCCGGCCACTTCGGCGCGCGGGGCACGTTCGCCTGGGCCGATCCCGCCGCCGACGTGAGCCTGGTGGCGCTCTGCGACCGGGACTTCGACGACTGGGCACTACAGGCCTGGCCGGAACTTGCCGATCTGGTGCTCACGAACGGCACCTGACGGCCGACCAGAGACGGTGTGTCCGCCTGTGCCCCGGTGATGCGATGAGCGCTCTCGCCAAAGCTCGCGCCCGACAGGCTCTGGCCGACGCGGGCCTGCCCTCCGAGGGTCCTCTCGAGCCCCTGCGCTCGGTGACCAACGAGGTCTGGCTCTCGGACGAGTACCTGGTCCGGCTGAACCGTCGCCAGGACGGCCGCCTCCAGAAGGAGATGGCCATCGGCGGCCTGCTGCCGCCCGCCCTCAACTACCCCGAGGCGGTCGCCTATGGCGGCGAGCCCGGCGGCGACTGGCTGGTTCTGCGCCGCCCCCGCGGGCGGGTGCTCAGCCGGGCCTGGCCGCACCTCGCCGCCCCGCAGCGCAACCTGGCCGTCCAGCACCTCGCCTACCTCCTGCAGACGGTGCACTCGCTGCCCGCTCCCGCCGAGCTGCCCGACATCGAAGACCCGCCGCTGCTCACCAGTGTCGAGCTGGAGTCGCCGACGGCGCGCCTGGTCGAGGCCATCGACCAGCTCGATGGCCGGCCCAACATCGACACCGGCCTCATGGCCGACACCCGGGGCCTGGTCCGCGACCTGACGCTCGCGCTGGAGCCCTTCCGGGCGCACACGCTGGTCCACGGCGACGTCCACTTCGAGAACCTGCTGTGGGACGGCACCCGGGTGAGCGGCCTCCTCGACTGGAAGTGGGCCCGGCCCGCGCCCCCCGACGTCGACCTCGACGTCCTGCTGCGCTTCTGCGCCCACCCCTACGCCTACGTGGCGGACGCCCACTGGCACCACGCCACGGCCGACGAGTACACCGACGTGCCCTGGCTGTTCGCCGACGCCTACCCGGACCTCTTCTCGGCCCACCGCCAGTTCGACCGGATGCGGATCTTCTCCATCGCCTACGACATCCGGGAGCTGCTGCTCTACCCGCCACCGGTGCCCGTCGACCGGCTCCCGGACCACCATGCGTACCACCGCCTGGAGGCCGTCCTCCACGGCACCTCCTATCTCGATCTCCTTTCCGGCGCGCCGGTTTAGCTCGAGCGGACCCACGTCCGCGACGCCATTCCGTCACGCTGCGTGGGCTTGGTGACCACTGGTGGGTCGGTTGGCCCATGCCGGGTGATTCTTTTCGGTGCTCGGGGTTCAGACGGCTGGAAAACCGGCCGTTTCTAGGGTCATGACCAATGGGGATCGCAACGGCATGGCGATGGCCAGGGCACGCGCGGCCCTGGCCAAGGCCGGCCTCGATCCCTCGGTGGAGCTGCAGCCCCTCTCCAGCGTGACCAACGAGGTCTGGCTGGCGGGCAAGCACGTCGTGCGGGTCAACCGCCACCCGGTCCCCCGTCTCTGGCGGGAGGCCACCCTGGCCACGATGCTCCTCCCCGCCGGGGTCGGCTGCCCGGCGATCGTCGCCTACGGGGGGCTCATCGGCGCCGACTGGATGATCACCGAGCGTCTCCCCGGCCAGGTGCTCAGCCGCTGCTGGCCGGCGATGTCACTGAGCGACCGCCGCCGCGCCATCGAGCAGCTGGCCCAGAAGCTGAAGATGCTGCACCGGTACGAGCTGAGCGAGCCCCTGCCCGAGATCGCCACCCCGCACATGCTGGCCTCCAGCGCGGGACCCGGGTCGGTCGAGCGGCTCATGAGCGGGCTCGACGTCGTCCAGGACCTCGAGCACGTGGACCCGGTCCTGGTCCTCCGGGCCAAGATGCTCGTGCGGGAGAGCCTCGCCAGCCTGGACCCGGTCCCGGCCGGCACGCTGATCCACGGTGACATCCACTTCGAGAACATCCTCTGGGACGGCGAGCGCATCACCGGCCTCCTGGACTTCGAGTGGGCCCGGGCTGCGGCGCCCGACCTGGAGCTGGACGTGTTCCTGCGCTTCTGCGCCTTCCCGTTCCTGCACGTGGCCGAGGACTACGAGACCGTGACCCTGCCCGAGGACTACGCCGAGGTGCCCGGTTGGCTGGCGGCGGAGTACCCCGAGCTCTTCGCCAATCCCCACCTGCGGGACCGGCTGCGGGTGTACTCGATCGCCTACGACGTCCGGGAGCTGCTGCTGGACCCGCCGACCCGACCGGTCGACGAGCTGTCCCATCTGCACCCGTACCACCGGCTGGCCGACACGGTCGACGGCCGGGGGCACATCGACCTACTGGACCTCGACGTCGTCGCCGGGGCCGGTTCCGTCGAGGTGGTCGACACCGTCGGGGGTGACGTCGACGCCGACGTCGGCCTCGTCACCGCCTGACGGCCACAGCAGCCAAGCGAGGCCGCCGAGCACCAGCAGGCCGCTGACCCACAGGTTCACGCGGACGCCGAGGAGCAGGCTGGCCTCGTCGGAGCGCAGCGCCTCGACCCAGAATCGGCCGATGCCGTAGCCGAGGATGTAGACGGCGAAGAGCCGGCCCTTGCGGACCAGCCCGCGGCGGTCGAGCCAGATGAGCAGGCCGCACAAGCCCAGGTTCCACAGCCCCTCGTAGAGGAACGTGGGGTGGAAGGTCGGCTCGTCGGCGTAGCGGGCCGGGCGGTTCGCGGGGTCGATCTCCAGCGCCCACGGCAGGTCGCTGGGACGCCCGAACACCTCCTGGTTGAACCAGTTCCCCAGCCGCCCGATGGCCTGGGCCAACGGGATCCCGGGCGCGAACAGATCCGCGCCCAGCCCGAGAGGGACGCCGCGGCGCTTGGCCACCCACACGCCGACGAGGGTCCCGAGCAGGATCCCGCCGGGCACGCCGAGGCCGCCCTGCCACACGGCGAAGACGTCCCACCAGTCCCCCTGGAACCGCCTCCAGTCCGTGATGACGTGGTAGAGGCGGGCCCCGACCAGGCCGGCGGGCACGGCCCACACGGCGATGGCCGACACGTCATCGGGGTCGAGGCCGCGCGCCGCGAAGCGCCGGCGGACGAGCTCCACCCCGGCCAGGACGCCGAGGGCGATCATCAGGCCGTAGGCCCGCAGGTTCACCGGACCGATCTCGATCGATTCCGACCCCGGGCTGGGGATCGAGGCGAGAAGTGCGAGCACGCTCAGGCGAAGAGCGCTTCGTCGTACAGCGGAGCGGCGCCGGTGCGCACCGCGTCCAGCTGCCCGAGCTCCGGCGGCAGGAGGTTGTCGGCGAAGAAGCGCGCCGTCACGACTTTGGCGTCGAGGAACCTCTGATCCTCGCTGGCCTCGCCGGCCCGGGCGACCAGCGCCGAGCGGCCGAGGACCCAGGCCCCCGTCACCGTCGCCAGCAGGCGCAGGTACGGGGTGGAACCCGCCAAGGCGTCGTTGGGGTCCTCGAGCCCGTGTTCCAAGAGCCAGGTCGTCGCCTCACGGGCGGCGGCCACGCCCTCGGCCAGGCGGTCGCCGATGGCGACCAGGTCCTCGTCACCCGACCCCGCCAGCTCGTCGGCCACGCCCTGCATGCGGTCCAGGTGGTCGGTGACCACGCCGCCGCCTCGCATCGGCAGCTTGCGCCCGACCAGGTCCATGGCCTGGATGCCGTTGGTGCCCTCGTAGATGGGCGGGATGCGGGCGTCCCGGAAGTGCTGGGCGGCGCCGGTCTCCTCGATGTAGCCCATGCCGCCGTGCACCTGGATCCCGAGCGAGGTGCACTCGAGGCCCATCTCGGTGCCCCAGGCCTTGGACAGCGGGGTGAGGAGGTCAGCGAGCTCCTGGTGGGCCTGGCGCACGTCGTCGTCGGGGTGGTGGTTGGCCAGGTCGATGGCCGTTCCGTTCACGTACATCAGGCCGCGCATGGCCTCGATGAGGGCCTTCTGGGTGAGCAGCATCCTCCGGACGTCGGCGTGCTGGATGATCTCGGCCTGCTCTCCCGGCGGGCCGCCGACGGCCCGGCCCTGCTTGCGCTCCTTGGCGAAGGCCAGCGCCTGCTGGTGGGAGCGCTCGGCCAGCGCCAGCCCCTCCAGACCCACCGAGAGGCGGGCGTTGTTCATCATCGTGAACATGTAGCGCATGCCCTCGTTCTCCTCGCCGATGAGGAAGCCGACGGCGTCCTCGTACACGAGCGTGCAGGTGGGGCTGGCGTGGATGCCCATCTTGTGCTCGATGGACACGCAGGTGACTGCGTTGCGCTCGCCCAGCGAGCCGTCCTCGTCGAGCAGGTACTTGGGGACGACGAAGCAGGAGATGCCCTTGGTCCCCGGGGGCGCGTCGGGGGTGCGGGCGAGGACGAGGTGCACGATGTTCTCGGCCAGGTCGTGCTCGCCGAAGGAGATGAAGATCTTCTGGCCGGAGATGCGGTAGGTCCCGTCGTCGCCGGGCACCGCCTTGGTGATCAGCGCCCCCACGTCGGAACCGGCCTGTGGCTCGGTGAGGTTCATCGTCCCCGTCCACTCACCGGTGATCATCTTCGGCAGGTAGACGGCCTTCTGCTCCGGTGCGCTGTGGTGCTGGAGCATGTCGATGGCGCCCTGCGTCAGCAGGGGACCCATCGAGAAGGCCATCGACGCCGTCGTCATCAGCTCCTGCAGGGCGACGCCGACGACCCAGGGGAAGCCGCCGCCGCCGTACTCGGGGTCGAACGGCACTGCGCCCCAGCCCGAGGCCACGTACTGCGCGTAGGCCTCCTTGAAGCCGTCGGGCGTGGTGACGACGCCGTCCTCGAGGGTCAGGCCCTGGCGGTCGGCGGGGTGGTTGAGGGGGGCGACCGCGGTGGCCACGAACTTGCCCGCCTCCTCGATGGCGCCGAGGACCGTGTCCCGGTCGGCGTGGGTGAACGCGTCGAGCTTCGCCAGCTCGTCGATGCCGCAGAGGTGGGTCAGGACGAACCCGATGTCGTCCAGTGGAGGGGTGTAGTCGGACACGTCCCGAAGGCTACGGGCGTCAGAGCTGCAGGACCTCGAAGGCCACGGCGTGCTCGACGCCGACGCGGGCGCCCGTGGCCACGGCGGCCGGGGTCAGCATGTCGGCGGCCTTCGTGGTCCCGTCGCCCAGACCCCGCAGGTAGGCGGCGTGGGCCTCGAGGGAGGCGATCCCCCGGTCCAGCCACCCCGAGACGTCGACGACGTGGGTGGCCTCGGGTGACCCGCTGAAGGCCGCCCAGTGCACACCGGACCAGGGCTCGAGGCCCTCCTCCAGCAGGTCGGTGAAGACCCAGCGGTTGCCCGCGTCCCGGGCGGCGTCGAGCAGGGCCTCGCCCAGGATCCGGTGGTCGGCCATGTTCGCCGCCGAGCCGCCGGGCCACGTGAGGCGGAAGTTGACCGACAGCACGAGGTCGGGTCGGTGACGGCGGATGGCGGCCGCGATCTCCCGCCGGAGGTCCAGGCCGTACACGAGCTGTCCGTCGGGCAGGCCCAGGAACTCCACCGTGTCGACCCCGACGACGGCAGCCGAGGCGACCTCCTCGGCCTCCCGCAGCGGTCCCGCCTCCGAGGGGTGCATCCCGTCGATCCCGGCCTCGCCGCTGGTGGCCAGCACGTAGCCGACCCACTTCCCCGCCGCCGTCCACTTGGCGATGGCGGCCGCCGCCCCGTACTCCAGGTCGTCCGGGTGGGCGACGATCGCGAGCGCCCGGCGCCAGTCCTCGGGGAACGGCGCCAGCTCGTCCATCGCCCGACCGTAGGCCAGGAGGGCTCGGGTAGGTTCGCCGGCGTGACAGCCGTCAACGACCGGGCGGAGATCGAGTCGCTGATCTACGAGTACGCCCGGCGCATCGACGATGGCGACTTCGCCGGGATCGGCGCGCTGTTCGCCGAGGGCTCCGTGTGCGGTCCCGACGGCACGCCGTTGGCGACCGGCGCAGAGGCCGTGGAAGCGCTCTACGCGGCGACGACGAAGCGCTACGACCACGGCACGCCAGACAGCCACCACGTGACGACCAACGTGGACATCAGGATCGACCTGAGCACCGCCACCGCCCGGTCGTACTTCACGGTCTTCCAGGCCACCGAGGGGCTCGCGCTCCAGCCGATCGTCGCTGGGCGCTACGAGGACTCCTTCGCCCGCACGGCGGGCGGGTGGCGCTTCGCCCAGCGGGCCATGGACCTGCGGTTGGTCGGCGACGTCAGCCGGCACCTGCTCATCGACCTGCCTCCAGACCTGCCATGAGCCTCACCGAGCTGGCCGACGGTGTCTACGCCTGGCTGGCCGACGACCCGGGCCCGGGCCGACCCAACGCCGGTGTCGTGGTGGAGGACAGCGGAGTCACGGTGATCGACAGCCTGATGGTCCCGACCCAGTCCCAGCCCTTCGCCGCCGCCGTGGAGGCGCTCGGGCTGCCCGTGCCGCGCCTGGTCCTGACCAGCAGCCACCTCGAGTACGCCGGCGGCACCCCGTTCTTCCCGCGTCCCGCCATCTACGGCACGGCCCAGGTCAGCGCCCACCTGGACCAGCCGCCGGACGTGGGCGTGCTGCGTCGCCTCTACCCCGACCACGCCGACGAGCTGGACGACGAGCTGCGCACCCGGCCCGTCACCCACGTGGTCACGGAGCGGACGAAGCTGACTCCGGCCGTGCACGCCCTCGTCGTGCGGGGTGACCTCGAGGAGAACCTGGTCCTGGCCGTGCCCCGGGCCGGGGTCGTGTTCGGCGGCGCCACGTGCTCGTTCGGGGTCACCCCCCTCGCCTTCCAGGCCGACCCGGCGGCGTGGGCCGACACGCTGGGTGATGTCGCCGCGCTCGGGCCGACGATCGTCCCCGGTCACGGGCCCGTCGGCGGCGCCGACGACCTGTTGGCCCAGTCGGCCTACCTGTACGCCTGTTGCGACGCCGGCGGCGATCCGGCGGACATCCCCTCGGGCCCGTGGGACCAGTGGTCGGCACGCGACCACGACGAGGTCAACGTGGAGCGGGCGGCCATGCTGGCCGCCGGCGACACCGGCATCCCGCCCTCGATGCTGCGCCGCGCCGGCCTGGCATGAGCTCGAGGACTGTGCCCACCGATTCGGTACGCCAGGTCCTCGAGCTCGGTGGACGAGGGGCGTCGACGTGAGCGACGGCGGCGAGCTGGCCTTCGTGCAGCGGTTGGCCGGTCGGCTGCCCGCCGTCGGTGACGACTGCGCCGTGCTCGACGGGGGCCGGCTGATCGCCACCGACCTGCTGGTCGAGGACGTCCACTTCCGATCGGCGTGGGCGAGTCCCGCCGACGTCGGCTTCAAGGCGTTGGCGGTCAACCTCAGCGACCTGGCCGCCATGGGAGGCCGGCCCGAGTGCGCCGTGGCCGCCGTGGCCCTGCCCGAGGACCGGCCCGGCCTGGCCGACGCCCTCCTCGACGGACTGGTCGAGTGCGGCGAGCGCTTCGGCTGCCCCCTGGTCGGGGGCGACACGTCGACTGGCCCCGAGCTCTTCGTCGCCGTGACCGTCACCGGCCGGGCCGACCGACCGGTGCTGCGCTCGGGGGCGGAGCCGGGCGAGACGCTGTTCGTCACCGGTCCCCTGGGCGGTGCGGCCGCCGTGCTCTCCCGCCTCGACCTCGGCGAACCGGTCGACGACCCCTCGGCGCTGCACCGTCCCGTGCCCCGCCTGGCCGAAGGCATCGCGGCCGCCGAGGCCGGGGCCACGGCGATGCTCGACCTCTCCGACGGCCTGGCCGTCGACCTGCGGCGCCTCGTCGAGGCGTCGGGGGTCGGCATCGTCGTCGATCCCGACAAGGTCCCGGTGGCCGATGGGGCGACCCTCGAGCAGGCGGTCGGCGGCGGCGACGACTACGAGCTCTGCTTCACCGCACCCGATCCCGAGCGCGTGCGCGCCGGGTTCGTCCAGGCGGGGCTGCGGGAACCGGTCGTCATCGGGCGCACGACCGACGGGGACGGCGCCAGGTTGGCGGATCAGCCGCTGTCCGGCGGCTGGGAGCACGCCGTCAGCTGACGTGTCGAGGCAAGAGCTTGCGGTTTCCGCAAGGTATTGCCTCGGGACTTCGGGATCAGGTGAGCTGCTTGTTGACCTGGTCGAGGGCGTCGTCCTCGGACACGTCGAGGGCGAAGCTCAGCTCGGACACCAGGACGCTGCGGGCCTTGGCCAGCATCGACTTCTCGCCGGCGGACAGACCGCGGTCGGCCTCCCGCAGGGCGAGGTTCCGGACCACCTCGGCCACCTGGTAGACGTCGCCCGACTTCAGCTTCTCCTGGTGGTTCTTGAACCGCCGGCTCCAGTTGGAGGGCTCGCGGACGTCCCGCTTGGCGAGCACCTGGTACAGGTCGTCGACGTCCTCACGGGCGATGGGCCGGCGCATGCCGACGGTCTCGGCGTTGTCGGAGGGCACGGACAGCGTGAGCTCGCCGTGGGCCATGCGCAGGACGAGATATTCCTTCTCCTCGCCCTCGACCCCGGGGGTCTTGCGCTTCTCCTTCTTCTCGATCACGGCCGCCCCGTGGTGGGGGTAGACGACTCGGTCTCCGACTTTGAACGACATGAGCGCCCGGGATCTCCTCAGAACGTGAACAGCAGCCTCGCGGCGGGGTCTCTCAGGATGCCGGTTTTCCAACCGTTTCGCACGGTCGACTGGCGCGTCCCGTCAGCCGTCGGCGGGTCGGATCAGCCCGTAGTGACCGTCGTAGCGCAGGTAGGCCACGGCGCCGCGGCCGGTGTCGGTGGCGCAGAAGAACACGAACGGCTCGCCGCCGGCGTCGAGGCGCTCGAGGGCCTCGTCGACGGTCTCGGTGGGCGGAGCGGCGGCGACGTGCACGTCGCCGTCCAGATCGCGGAAGACGACCTTGTCCCGACCGTCGTCGGCGTCGGTGAACAGGAAGAAGTCGTAGTCGAGGACCTCCATGTCGAAGGCGGCTTCGTCGAGCGTGGCCCGGTCGATAGCGAAGGACTTGTGGGCGACGACCTCCCGCTCCTCCGGCGGGACGGTGACGGGGCTGGGGCGAGCCACCGGCTCGGGGTTCCGGCGCTGCCGGCTGCGCGCCTTGGCCGCAGCCTGGTCGAGCTGGCGGATCATCCGGTCCACCAGGAGGTCGATGGCCTCCTCGAAGCGGCGGGCGGCCACCTGCCCCCGGACCAGCCGGCCGTCGACGTCGAGGGCGGCCTCGGCGATGGCGCTGCGCTCGACGTCCTGGCGGTCGGCCCGGGTCAGCTTCACCCTGGTCAGAAGCACGGTTCCGTGGGCGTGCCCGTGGAGCCGGGCCACCTTCTCGGCCGCATACTCACGGGCCGCCTCGCTCACCTCACCCTTGGTCGTCACGATCAGCTGGTCGTCGTCCCGAGGGAGAGAGCTCACGCGGTGCCTTCCGGTCGTGGACACGGCCGTCTCCGGTGCGACCTTAGGCGGTCAGCCCCCGGCCCGTCGCCGGAGGTCGACTAGGCCCTTCGGCCCCTTTTCCGCCCCTGGCATCAGGCCGGTGTGCCCTCCGGCCGATCTGAGCAAGGTGGAGTCACCGGCGGGCGCGGACAGCGCGCGTGCGGCCGCCATCCTCGACGCGCTCGCCCGTGCGGTCGTCGTCACGGACATGGACGGCCTCGTCACGGCCTGGAACGCCAGGGCGGCGGCCCTCTACGGCTGGACGGCCGAGGAGGCCACCGGCCAGGACCTGCAAGCGCTCCTGGACCCGACGATGCCGCTGTCCCGGATCGACGCCATCACTGAGCGGCTGCTCTCGGGCGAACGCTGGTCCGGAGAGTTCACGGTGCGGAACCGGGAGGGCGAGCGGATCCCCGTCCACTCGGAGATCTCCGGCCTCCATGACGAGGACGGCGACCTCGTCGGCACGATCAGCCTGGCCGACGGCATGGCCACCATCGGAGAGGCCCCGACCCTCGACGACAGCGAGGCGAGGTTCCGTCGCCTGGTCGAGGTCACCCAGGGCGGCCTGTGCCTCTGCGAGCCCGACGGCACGATCACCTACGTCAACGAGGCCCTGGCCGACATGCTGGGCTGCACCGCCGAGGACCTGCTCGGCCGCTCGTCGCTGGAGTTCATCCCGCCCGGCGAGCTGCGGAAGCACCAGGAGCGTTGGGCCATCGACTGGGCCTCCGGCAGCTCGATGCGCAGGGACGCCAGGGTCCACCGGGTCGACGGGTCGACCATCTGGGTGGAGGTCACCTCCGATGCGCTGTTCGACAGCCGGGGTGCCTACATCGGGGTCATGTCCCGCATCGCCCACGTCGAGGAGCGGCGCCAGGCCTTCCTGGCCGTCCGGGAGCACGAGGAGCGGTTCCGGCGCCTGTTCCTCGAGGCGCCGATCGGCATGGCCATCGTCGGCCTCGACGAGCGCATCCAGCAGGTCAACCCGGCGCTCGAGCACATGTTGGGTGACGAGGGCGGGAGGCTGGTGGGCCGCACCGTCGCCGACGTCACGCACCCCGACGACGTCGACGACACGCAGGAGTACGTCGACCGCATCCGCTCCGGCGACTCCGCCCCGACCACCCGGGAGAAGCGGTTCCTGCACACGGGCGGCCACGCGGTCCTGTGCCGGGTCACCAACGCCATCGTGCGGGACCACGTCGGCATCCCGCAGTACGCCATCGCCCTGCTCCAGGACCTCACCGACCAGGAGGAGGCCACCCGCACCATCGAGCAGCAGCAGGACCGCCTGCAGATGATCCTGGAGGCTTCGGGCATGGCCGCCTGGGAGGTCAGCATGGAGACCGGCGAGTACGTCGACGCCCAGAACCTGGCGACGGTCTTCGGCACCAGCCCCGACGCCGCCATCGCCCCCGGGGACTTCCTGTCGCGGGTGCACCCCGACGACCTCCAGCGCTTCCTCGACTCGCCGCTCACCGGCGCCCCCGGGAGCGACCGCTTCGTGGTCGACTACCGGGTCCGCCAGGACGACGGGACCACGGCCCACCTGCGCAGCCAGGGCAGCCTCGTGCGGGCGCAGGACGGCAGCCCGGTCGGCCTTCGGGGCACCACGCTGGACATCAGCGAGCAGCACGCCGCCGAGCAGGCCCGGCTCGAGCAGGCGCAGGTGTACCGGCGCATGATCGGCGCCGCCCGGGATGCCTTCGTGGGCGTCGACCACGACGGGAAGATCGTCGAGTGGAACCGGGCCGCCGAGTCCATCTTCGGGTGGCCCACCGCCGAGGCCATGGGCCGGCGCCTCGTCGGGACCGCCGTCTCCCCCAGCGACCGCGCCGCGGTGGACCTCGGGCTGGTCGACACCGACCAGTTCGACAGCGAGGCCCCGATCCCGGGCCGGGTGGCCATGACCGGCATCCACCGCAACGGCCGCGAGTTCCCGATCGAGGCCTCGTTCATCCACCTCCCCGAAGGCGACGGCAGCACCCGGTTCCGGGCCTTCATCCGCGACATCACCGACCAGGTGGCCTACGAGAAGCAGCTGGCCGATCAGGCCCTGACCGACAGCCTCACGGGCCTGCCCAACCGGGCGCTCTTCGTCGACCGGCTGCACGAGGCCGTCGTCCGCCTCCGGCGCCGGACCAACGGGCTGGCGGTGCTGTTCATCGACGTCGACAGCTTCAAGACCGTCAACGACAGCCTCGGCCACGCCGTCGGCGACGAGCTGCTGATCGCGCTGGCCGAGCGCCTGCTCGACCACCTGCGGGCGGGGGACACGCTGGCCCGCTTCGGCGGGGACGAGTTCGTCGTGTTGTGCGAGAACCTGCCCGAGCCCACGGCCGGCGCCCAACTGGCCCAGCGGCTCCTGTCGTCGTTGGACGCGCCGCTGCGGCTCGGCGAGCGCCGCCACCACGTCGCCGTCAGCATCGGCATCGCCCCCGTCGACGACCCCACGGCCCACCCCGAGGAGATCATCCGCAACGCCGACACCGCCATGTACCGGGCCAAGGAGCGGGGCGGCGGGCAGTACGAGATCTTCGACGACGCCATCCGCACCCGGGCGCTGGCCCGGCTGAACCTGGAGAACGACCTGCGCTCGGCCGTGGAGAACGACGAGTTCGTCGTCCACTACCAGCCGCTGCTGACCATGGACGAGGAGGTCGTCGGTGCCGAGGCGCTCGTGCGCTGGAACCACCCCTCTCGCGGCCTCCTCGCCCCCGGCGAGTTCATCCCCGCCGCCGAGCAGACCCGCCTGATCCGTCCCCTCGGCCTGCAGGTCCTCACCCGCTCCCTCGGTCAGCTGGCCGCCTGGCACAAGGCGGGCGCCGACTACCTGCAGATGTCGGTCAACCTCGCCGGCTGCCAGGTCGACCAGCTGGACCTGCCCCACAAGGTCGACCGACTGCTCAAGCTTCACCAGCTGGACCCCGCCAGCCTGTGCCTGGAGATCACCGAGTCGATGTTCATGGAGGACTCCGCCGCGGTCGCCGACGGCCTGCAGTCGCTCCGCAAGCTGGGCGTGCGCCTGGCGGTCGACGACTTCGGCACCGGCTACTCGTCCATGCAGTACCTGCGGCGCTTCCCCCTCCACACGCTGAAGCTGGACCGCTGCTTCGTCGACGGCCTCGACCGCAACCACGCCGACCGGGCCATCGTCGGCAGCATGATCGACCTCGCCCACGCCCTCGGCCTCACCGCCATCGCCGAGGGCGTCGAGCGGGTCGGGCAGCTCGAGGCACTCCGCGACCTCGGCTGCGACCTGGCCCAGGGCTTCTACTGGAGCCAGCCCGTCCCGGCGGACGTGTTCGAGTCGGTGCTCGCCGCCCACTCGACGACGGCGGGCTTCGTCACCGGCTGACCTACTGGATCGGCGTGTCGACGCCGACCAGCGGGGGCTCGGGGTCGGGCTCCTCGGGGGCGGCGCGGGCGACCTGAACCAGGCCGACGCCCGTGAGGACGAGCGCACCGCCGAGGAGCTGGATGCCGTTCAGGACCTCCTCGAGCCACAGCCACGCCACGGTGGCGGCGATGACCGGCTCGATCATGCTGACGATGCCGGTGGTGGTGGCCGGCAGGTGGCGGAGGCCGGCGACCTCGAGGCCGTAGGGGGCGAGCGTCCCGAACACGATCACCCACAGCACGCCGAGCCAGACCGGGATCGAGTACTCGGCGAGGCGGCCGAGCATGCTCGTCGACTCGGACAGGACCGATGGATCGAACTCCCACCACGGCTGGGCGATCGCCCAGAACACCGACGCGACGGCGAACATCCAGAAGGACAGGACCAGCGGGTCCCGCCGCTCGAGCATGTGCTTGCCCAGGAGGTGGAACGTCGCCAGGAACGCAGCGGCGCCGAGGCCGGCGGCCACGCCGACGACGTCGAGGCCGACGTCCTTCCAGACCTGCGCGACCAGCGCCAGCCCCAGCAGGGCGATGCCGAGGGCCAACCAGACCATGCGGGGCACCACGTGGCGCAGGACCAGGCTGGAGAACAGCGCCACCATGAGCGGGGCCGTGAACTCCAGCAGCAGGGCGATGCCGACCGGCAGGTGGTCGAGGGCGATGAAGTAGAGCCACTGGAGCAGCGCCGCTCCACTGAGCCCGAGCACGATCAGCAGCGGGATCTCACTGCGGGGCACCCGCAGGCTCGTCGGCCGGACCGTCTTGAGGACGAGCAGCATCCCCACGGCCGCCCCGGTGCACCGCAGGGCGGTCAGCCGAGCCGGCTCGATCCCCGCTTCCAGTACCACCTTCGACACCGACGCGTTGACCCCGAAGAACGTCGCGCCGGCCAGCACCAGCACGTACCCACGCCGGTGGCGCGTCGGAGCAAGGGTCGGACCCACGATGGCCGAGACGCTACGGCCCGACGTCGGGCGTGCCGTCCCTAGCCTCGACCGGGTGAACTTCGTCGCCCACATCGTCGTCGCCAGCCAGACGACCGACAACGGGTCGACGGGGTTCCTACTGGGAGCGGCAGCACCTGACCTGGCGAGGATGGCCCGCGTGCCGGTGGCCACCGAGGGGCCGGAGGACCACCTGGCCGGGGTGGCGGCGCACCATCGGACGGACGCCGCGTTCCACGACTCGGCGTGGTTCCGGGGGCACAACCGGGCGTTCGTCGCCGAGCTCACGGCCCGCGGCGTACGGCGGGGTCCGGCCCGGGGAGCGGGGCACGTGCTGGTCGAGCTGCTGCTGGACGGGGCGCTGCTGGACGACGCCGGCCATGCATCGACCTTCACGCCGGCCTGGTCGGCCCTGGCCGACGCTGGGGACGAGGCGCTGGCCATGGTCCCGGCCGAGCACCACGAGCGCTGGGCCGACTTCCTGCGCCAGCTCACCAGCCGGCTGGAGCCGAGCCGGTATGCCGACCCGACCTATGCCGCCGACCGGACCGCGGGCACGCTGGGCCGGCGGCCCCGGCTGGCGATGGACGACGGCGAGCAGGAGACGCTGCGTGCCGTCGCCGACGAGCTCCAGCCGACCATCACCGCCGGCGCGGACCACGTCGTCGACGACGTCGTGGCAGCGTTGACCTGAATGTCGAAGGCGGAGGACTACTACCGGGTCGACAAGGCCGCCATGGTCGACCTCGTACCGGGCTCGGCCCGGTCGGTGCTCGACGTCGGCTGCGCGGCCGGCGGCTTCGGGCGGCTGCTGAAGGAGTCCCGCCCCCAGCTCGAGGTGTGGGGCATCGAAGCAGTGGCCGACGTCGCCGCCGAAGCCCGGACCGTGCTGGACCACGTGGTCGTCGGCTCCTACCCGGACGTCATCCCCGAGCTCGGTCGCACCTTCGACACGGTCGTCTTCAACGACGTCCTCGAGCACCTGGTCGACCCCTGGGCGGCGCTGGCCGCGACGCACCCGCTGGTCGAGGCGGACGGGGTCCTTGTCGCCTCGGTCCCCAACGTCCGCAACTGGCGCACGATCATCGACCTCGTCCGGCACGGCCGGTGGGCCCACGAGGACCGGGGCATCCACGACGTCGACCACCTGCGCTGGTTCACCCGCCGCACGCTGGTCGACGCGTTCGACCAGGCGGGCTGGACCGTCGACCGGGCGGAGATGGTCAATCCCACCGGCTTCCGCAGGGACCGCTTGTTCGGCACCGTGCTGCGCCCAGTGGCGCCTGACCTCCGCCAGGAGGCCGGCTTCAAGCAGATCGCTGTCGTGGCTCGACCGCGGCGCCCCTAGTCGGCGCTGCGGACCAGGCCGGCGCGCTCGCCCCGGCTGACCAGCTTGACGGCCACCTTGCGGGAGGCCTCGTCGATCATCTCGTCGCCGAACATCACCGCGCCCTTGCGGTCGCCGGTGGTGGTGGCCTCCTCGTAGGCGTCGAGGATCGCGCACGCCCGGTCGAACTGCTCCTGGGTCGGCGAGAACATCTCGTTCAGGATCGTCACCTGGTCGGGGTGCAGGGCCCACTTGCCGTCGAAGCCGAGGATCTGGGTCCGCTTGCAGAAGTCCCGGAAGCCCTCCGAGTCACGCACCTTCACGTAGGGGCCGTCGATGACCTGCAGGCCATTGGCCCGGCCGGCCATGAGGATCTTCATGAAGACGTAGTGGAAGTAGTCACCGGGGTACTCCGGGATCTGCAGGCCGCCGGACAGCGACGGCATCTCCATCGAAGCCGAGAAGTCGACCGGGCCGAGGATGACCGCTCTCCAGCCGGGGCGACGCCGCGCAGATCTCGTTGACGTTGATCAGGCCCTGGGCGGTCTCGATCTGGGCCTCGATCCCGATGTGGCCGATGGGCAGGCCCGCCTTCTTCTCGACCTGGGTGAGCAGCAGGTCCATGGCCTCGACCTGGCCTGGCGTCTGCACCTTCGGGAGCATGACCTCCTCGAGTCGCTCGCCGGCGTTGCCCACGACCTCGATGACGTCGCCGTGGGTCCACTCGGTGTCCCAGGCGTTGACCCGGACGCAGAGGATCTTCTCGCCCCAGTCCTGGTTCTTGATGGCGTCGACCACCTTGGCCCGGGCCGCCTCCTTCTCCAGCGGGGCGACCGAGTCCTCCATGTCGAGGAAGACCATGTCGGCGGGCAGCGTCGGGCCCTTGGCCAGCATCTTCTCGCTCGAGCCGGGGACGGACAGGCAGGACCGGCGCGGGAGGTCACGGGTGCGTGCAGACATGACCTCAGCCTACGGCGACAAGATGGGGCGATGGCCAGTCTGACCCGGCGGCGGTTCCTCGTCGGGCTGGGTGCTGCGGGCGGCACCGGAGCCGTCTTCGGGGCGCTGTGGGCGATCGACCGTGGCGACCCGCCGCCCGACACGTTCCAACCCCCGGCGGCGGGCGACTTCCACCTCCAGGGTCGGGTGAACGACACCTCCGTCGTCATCCTCGGCGCCGGCGTGGCGGGCCTGGCGTGCGCCTACGAGCTGGAGAAGGCGGGCTACACGGTGACCGTCCTGGAGGCCCGGGACCGGGTCGGCGGGCGCAACCACACCGTGCGGGAGCCCTTCAGCCAGGACCGGTGGTTCAACGCCGGGCCGGCCCGCATCGCCAGCCACCACACGACGCTGTCCTACTGCCGGGAGCTGGGCGTGACCGTCGAGCCACTGATCAACCGCAACATCGACGCCTTCGTCGAGCGGGGCGGCGAGGTCCGTCGGCGCCGCAGCGTCCAGGGGGTCGTCGACGGCGCGGTCACCGAGCTGCTGGTCAAGGCGATCGACCGGCGGGCCCTCGACAGCGAGCTCACCCGCGACGAGCTCGACGCCCTGCGCACCCACCTGGCGACCGTCGGCGCCGTCGTCGGGGCCGGCGGGTTCACCGAGCCGCCGGGCGCCGGCGAGCAGGCCGGCGAGGTCGTCCGCGCTGACGAGCTGGCGGTCGCCCTGGGGCTGGGCCTCGACCAGCGGATCGCCTTCGACGCCGACTGGCACCAGGCCGGGGTCATGTTCCACCCCATCGGTGGCATGGACGCCATCCCCACGGCCCTGGCCGATGTCCTGCAGGGTGAGGTGCGGCTGGGCCGCGAGGTGCGCTCGCTGACCGACGAGCCCGACGGCGTCACCGTCGTCGTGCGGGACCTCGAGACCGACGCCGACGAGGAGGTCCAGGCCGACTTCGGCATCAGCACGCTGCCGCCCTGGCTGGCCGCCGGCCTCGACACCGGCTGGGACACCGACGTGGTCACGGCCCTGCAGGAGGCGTTCGCCTTCCCGACCGGCAAGACCGGCCTCGAGTACGACCGCCGCTTCTGGGAGCTGGACGACGGGGTGTTCGGCGGGATCACGTCGACCGACAGCGACTGCCGCGAGATCTGGTACCCGTCGACCGGCTACCTGGGCGAGGGCGGGGTGCTGCTCGGCGCCTACCCGTTCGTCGACCAGGCCGAGCGGCTCGGCGCCCTCAGCCACGAGGAGCGCGTCGCCGCTGCGGTCGAGGCGGGCGAGGTGGTCCACGGGCGGGCCTTCCGCGACGTCGCCGGCTCGTTCTCGGTGGACTGGACCACCGAGCCCTACAGCGAGGGCGGCTGGGCCGAGTGGGCGGACCGCAGCCGCGGCTACGCCCGCCTGCTGGAGCCGGCGGGCCGTTGGCGCTTCGCCGGCGACTGGCTCTCGTACACGCCGGGCTGGCAGCACGGAGCCCTGGAGTCCGCCCGCCTCACGGTCACCGGCCTCCACGAGGCCGCCCTCGCCTCCGACTGATCGTTCTGGGTCCAGCCGACGGTCACCCAGCACCGGATCCAGTACCCAGAACGCAACCCACACCGTTCTGGGTCCAGCCGACGGTCACTGACAACCGGATCCAGTACCCAGAACGAGAGGACTAGGGAGTCGGGCCCTGCAGGGGTTTGAGGAGCTCGGGGGCGACGGGGCAGTCGGTTCGGCGCAGCGCGTCCTTCGGGTTCGCCGGGCCGTTGGGGCCCACGACCTTGTCGACCAGGTCCAACGGGACGAGCTCGAGGTCGTCGTCCCACGGACTGTCGGCGGCGATCGTGCGGTCGCACAGCGCGGTGAACATGCGCTCCGGTAGCAGGCGCCCGACCCCGGCGACCAGCCAGACCTCCGCGCCCGCCAGCCGGGCCACAGAGGCGGCGGCGCGGGAGCCGCTGGGGGCCAGGAACCCCGCCGGCCCGAGCGCACTGGTCTCCAGCAGCACGACGTCGGCCTCGGCCGCCGCCGCCCCGAGCCCGGACAGGGGCACGTCGGTGGCGTCGACGTCGGAGCGCAGCAGGCGCAGCACGAGGTCGGTCCCCTCGCCGTCGACGTCCACGACCAGCACCTCGAGATCGCCCCGGCGAGGCAGCCCACCCGGCGCCAGCTCGGGCCAGCCCAGCAGGACCACGGTGGCGTCTTCGGGCAGCGCGTCGGCGACCGCCCGGGGCGTGCGGTCGTCCTCGATCTCGGCGGCGGCCAGCTGTGCCTCGGTGATCGGGTCGGGCGCGGTCAGCGTGCGGGCGGCCAGCCACCAGAGCGGTCCGGAGCTCGGCTGGCGGGCGACGATCCGCCGGCAGGCGGTCACCAACCCCTGCGGGTCGCGGCCGAAGGAGCGCAGCGCGGCGGCCGTCTCGGTGACCATGACCGCCTGCGTCGCACCGTGCGCCCGGGCCACGTAGCGCAGGCGCTCGATGGGGTGCACGAGGCCGACGGTATCCACCTGGGGAGTTCGCGTTCGCCGAACCCTTCGCAGTACGTTCGGGCGCCGTGACCACCTCGGCACCGCCGGATCTCGAGCTCGCGCCCCTCGCCGGTGAGGCTCGCCCGCTCTCGGAGTGGGTCACCAACTTCCACCTCGCTCTCGTCGTCGTGGACCCCTACACGAACGAGAGCGCCTGGATCCTGGAGACCGCCGGCCGGATCCTGCGGGTCTTCTCTCAGGCCGACTGCCGAGTGGGCTTCGCTGTCACCGCCAAGCCCGACGACGCCCGCCGCTTCCTCGGCCCGTGGGCCGACGAGATGCTGGCCTACGCCGATCCCGACCGGGAGCTCGTGAAGGCGCTGGAGATCGACGCCCTCCCTGCCTTCGTCCACATCCGCACGGATCTCTCGGTCGCCTCGAAGGCCGAAGGATGGGACCCCCTCGAGTGGCGGGCGGCGACCACCGACCTCGGCCGCGAGATGGGCTGGATCCCGCCCAACATCCCTGCCCCCGGAGACCCCGGGCCCTTCCAGGGCTCCCCCGCCCTCGGCTGACCCGTCGGGTCGTAGGCTCCGCGCCAGCCGGACGAGGGGGAGGCCGATGGCGACCGTGAGGCGCTTCGACGTCGAGGACGAGCTCGACGACCTCCTGCGGGTCCTCGACGAGGACGGCGTGGTGATCGTCGACCGAATGCTGACCCAGGACGTGGTCGACGCCGTCAACGCCGACGTCGAGGCCGCGGTCGCCGACGCCGACCCGACGGCGCCGATGTTCAACCCGATCCTGCAGGCCTTCCACGGCGAGCACACCCGGCAGGTGGCCGGGATGCCCGGGATCTCCCCGACGTTCGCCGTCGACGTGATGTGCCACCCCGTGCTCCTCGGGCTGGCCGAGGCGGTCCTCGGGCCGAACTGCGCCTCGTTCCAGCTCAACCTCGGCCACCTGCTGCAGCGCGGTCCCGGTTCGGCGGAGCAGCTCCTCCACCGCGACGAGCTCGTGTGGAGCGACGTCCCCCGGCCTGCCCCCGAGCTCCAGCTCGCCTCGGTGATCGCCTTCGTCGACTTCACCCGCGACAACGGCGCCACCCGGGTCGTCCCCGGCAGCCACCGTTGGCCGGATCGCGAGCTCCCGCCGTTCGAGCAGATCGCCGCCGGCCCTCCCGATCCCGAGCAGATCGCCTACGCCGAGATGGCGGCCGGCTCGGCGGTGATCTACACCGGCGGAACCATCCACGGCGGCGGCGCCAACACGACGGACATCCCCCGCCGTGGCGCCCACCTCAGCTACTGCCTGGGCTGGCTGCGGACCGAGGAGAACAACTACCTGTCGACCCCACCGGACCTCGCCGCCAAGCTCCCCCGTCGGGCCCAGGAGGTCCTGGGGTACTCGGTCCAGGACAGCATCGACCGGGGCGGCGCCTACCTCGGCATGGTGCGGATGCAGGACCCCGTCGAGCTCCTCGCCAGCGGGGAGCTCTGATCGCTGAGCCGCTCGGCTACTTGATGATGCCGCCCCGGGTCATCGCCTCGATGTCGAGGGCCTTGGTGAGCTCCTCGTCGGACATCAGGCCCTCCTCGAGGACGACCTCGCGGATGGTCTTGTTCTCCTTGGTGGCCCGCTTGATGACCTCGGCGGTCTTCTCGTAACCGATGTGGGGGTTGAGGCTGGTCCCGATCGACGGAGAGCTCTCGGCGTAGGCCCGGCACCGCTCGACGTCGGCCTCGATGCCGTCGATGCACGTGTCGGCGAAGACCCGGCTGACGTTGCTGAGCAGGCGGATCGACTCCAGCAGGTTGTGCGCCATCATCGGCATGAAGACGTTGAGCTCGAGCGTTCCCTGGCTCCCGCCGAAGGCGACGGCGGCGTCGTTGCCGATGACGTGGGCCGCCACCTGGGTCACGGCCTCGGGGACCACCGGGTTCACCTTGCCCGGGCATGATCGACGAGCCGGGCTGCAGGTCGGGGATGCGGATCTCGGCCAGGCCGGTGCGGGGGCCCGAGCCCATCCACCGCAGGTCGTTGGCGATCTTCACCAGCGCCACGGCGACGACCCGCAGGAGGCCGGACGCCTCGACCAGGCCGTCGCGGGACGCCTGGGCGGCGAAGTGGTTGCGGGCCTCGGTGATGGGCAGGCCGGTCCGCTCGGCCAGACGCTCGATGACCCGGGGGGCGAAGTCGGGCGGGGCGTTGATGCCGGTGCCGACGGCGGTGCCGCCCGAGGGGGACCTCGCCGACGCGGGGCAGGGCCAGCTCGATGCGCTCGGCGGCCTGGGTGATCTGGGCGGCGTACCCGCCGAACTCCTGACCGAGGGTGACGGGGGTGGCGTCCATCAGGTGGGTCCGCCCCGACTTCACGACCGAGGCGAACTCGTCGGCCTTGCCGGTCAGCGACCGGCCCAGGTGGTCGAGGGCGGGCAGCAGCTCGTCGCGCAGCGCCTCGGTGACCGCCACGTGGATGGCGGTCGGGAACACGTCGTTCGACGACTGCGAGGCGTTGACGTGGTCGTTGGGATGGACGGCGCCCTTCTCGCCCAGCTTCTCGGACGCCAGCGTGGCCAGGACCTCGTTGGTGTTCATGTTCGACGACGTGCCCGAGCCGGTCTGGAACACGTCGATCGGGAACTCGCCGTCCCACTGGCCGTCGGCCACCTCGTCGGCGGCGGCGGCGATGGCGTCGCCGATGCGGTCGTCGACGTCGGGGACCTCGTCGAGGCCGGCGTTGACCTTCGCCGCCTCGCCCTTGATGAGCGCCAGCGCCCGGATCAGACGGGAGTCGATGGTGAGGCCGGAGATCGGGAAGTTCTCCACGGCCCGCTGCGTCTGCGCCGCGTACTTGGCGCTGAACGGGACCTGCACCTCGCCCATGGAGTCGTGCTCGGTGCGGGACCCGCCGTCGGACGTCGTCATGGGATTGACGCTAGCGACGAGACCTACCGCGCCGTCCAACCGCCGTCGACGGCGATCGTCTGCCCGGTGACGTAGCTGCTGGCGTCCGACGCGAGGAACAGCAGGGCGCCGTCCAGCTCGTGCTCGGCCCCGATGCGGCGCATGGGCGTGTTGCGCTCGATCCACGCCTGGCCGCTCTCCGAAGCGATCATCTCGCCGGTCAGGTCGGTGGCGAAGTAGCCGGGGGCGATGGCGTTGACCCGCACGCCGTCCGTCGCCCATTGGCAGGCCAGCTCCCGGGTCAGCCCGACCAGCCCGGCCTTGCTGGCCACATAGCCGGCCTGGCGGTTGGGCGACGAGGCCACCAGGCCGTGGACCGAGGTGATGTTGACGATGGCGCCGCGGCCCTGGTCGATCATCCCCGGCGCCACCAGGCGGCACAGGTGGAAGGCGGCATTGAGGTTGACCTCGACGGCCCGGGCGAAGTCCGCCGGGTCCTCCGCCTCGGCCCGTTGCGGGCCGTCGCTGATCCCCGCGTTGTTGACCAGTACGTCGACCCGGCCGTGGTGGGCGAGGGCGACGCCGACCACCGACTCCCGCGCCGACGGATCGGCGAGGTCGGCGGGCAGCGCCAGCGCGCCCTCCAGCTCGACGGCCAGGGCCTCGAGACGGTCGGCCCGGCGGGCGACGAGGACGACCTGGGCGCCGGCCTCGTGGAGCACCCGGGCGAAGCGGGCGCCGAGCCCGGCGGAGGCGCCGGTGACCAGCGCCACGCGGCCGTCGAGACGGAAGGGGTCCACGGCGAGGGAGACTACGGATCATGAAGATCCGGGTCGGCTTCGGGTTGGGGACGCGCACGGTGACGAACGACCCCGAGCGCTTCGACCCGATGGTCGACGGGCTGGAGCGCCACGGGTTCGACTCGCTGTGGCTGAGCGAGCGGGTCAGCGGCGACTGCCCCGATCCGGTCGTCGGCCTCGCCTACGCCGCCGGGCGCACCACGACGATCAAGTTCGGCATGAGCGTCATGGTCCTGCCCGGCCGCAACCCCGTGCTGGTGGCCCAGGAGCTGGCCAGCCTGGATCGCCTCTCGGGCGGTCGCCTGCTGCCCGCCTTCGGCCTGGGCGTCGCCGACCCCCGGGAGCAGCAGGCGTTCGGCGTCGAGCGGAAGGAACGGGCGCCGTGGTTCAACGAGGCGCTGCCGCTGCTGCGCCGGCTCTGGACCGAGGACGACGTCGAGCACCACGGCGAGCGCTTCCACCTCGACGGCATCACGGTGCGGCCGAAGCCGGTCCAGCAGCCGATGGACGTGTGGCTGGGCGGCCAGGCGCCGTCCGAGCTGCGCCGGGTCGGGCGGCTGGGCGACGGCTGGCTGCCGTCGTTCTGTGACGCCAAGGACATCGAGAACGGCATCCCGGCGGTCACCGCCGCCGCCGACGAGGCCGAGCGGGCCATCGACCCCGAGCACTTCGGCGCCCTCGTGGCCTACGCCCACGGCGAGGTGCCCGACGTGTTCCTGCAGTTCGTCCAGAAGCGCCGGCCCGACATCACCGATCCCCGCCAGATCATCCCGTCGGGCCACGAGGGCCTGGTCACCCGCCTGAAGGAGATGATCGGCGCGGGCGCCAGCAAGTTCGTCGTGCTGCCGATCCTGGAGCCCGACGACTGGGAGGCCGAGCTGGACGCGCTGGCCGACGCGGTGCTGCCGCTGCACAACTGATGGGTGACATCGGCTGGTCGCTGGCCGTCGGCCACCGGGGCGAGGTCGTCCACACGGAGTGCTCGGGCCCGTTCACGCCGGCGTCGCGCTTCGACATCGCCTCGACGTCGAAGCAGTTCACCGGCCTGGGCGCACTGCTGACCCTCGACCTGGACGACGAGGTGTGGAACCTGCTGCGCCACCAGAGCGGGGTGCCCGACTACATCGACCTCCTCCTGGCTGCGGGCCACGGCTACCAGGACCGCACGACCACCGAGGACGCGGTGGCGATCCTCGAGGGCCAGCCGCTGGAGTTCGAGCCCGGCACCGCTTGGTCGTACTCCAACACCAACTACGTGCTGCTCGGCATCCGCATCGCCGAGGCCCGGGGCCAGTCACTGCCCGACGTCCTGCGGGAGCTGATCTTCGAGCCGCTCGGCCTGGACATGGTCATGGATGCCCTGGGCGACGTGCCCGACCGGGCCACGTCCTTCGACGAGGAAGGCCAGCCCGCCGACCCCGTCTGGGAGCAGGTGGGCGACGGCTCGGTCTGGACCACCCCGTCGGAGATGGTGCGTTGGGCCGACGCCTACTCGACGGCGCCCTTCGGCGCCGAGGTGCTCGAGCTGCAGCTTCGGCGCGTGCCCGCCGAGGACGACTGGTGGTACGGCGCCGGCATCTGCGGCGAGGTGGTCGACGGACGGCTCCTCCTCTTCCACGGCGGCGACTGGGGCGGCTTCCGCTCGTGGTTCACGGTCGACCCCGAAGCCCGGGTCGCCGTCTCCATCTGCGCCAACCAGCAGGGCCTCTTCTCCGACGACCACGGCCAAGAGGAGCTGTTGGCCTGGCGGGATCGGCTCGCCTGACGGGGATCGACCGCCCGCAGCCAGTTTTCAAACCGACGGGCCACCACGGCGGCGGACTCCGTCCCCGTCAGGGGCCGCGCCGTTCAGGCGCAGGAAGCAGCGACAGCTGCGAGGAGGGCCTGGTTGCGGGGGTTCTGCCAGCGAGGGCCCATCTCGCCGATGACGTAGCCGAAGGCGACCCCGGCGTCGGGGTCGGCGAAGCCGAGGGCGCCGCCGGCGCCGAAGTGGCCGAAGGCCCGGGGACCGGTCCCGAAGGGGCGCTCGGGCTGGGGCAGCTGGAAACCGGTGCCGAAGCGGGACGGGCGGTCGAGCACGAGGTCGTGGCCGTCGGCCTGCGGCAGGCAGAGGGCGGTGAGCGTGTCCGGTGCCAGCACCGAGCCGTCGAGGATCCCGGCGTAGAAGCGGGCGACGCCGCGGGCGTTGGCGTGGCTGTTGGTCGACGGGATCTCGGCCCGCCGCCACTCGGGCGTGTTGACCGTCCCCTTGCCCGAGAAGCCGGGCGGGTTCACGTAGCCGTTGCGCAGCATCCGGTGGTGCTCGTCGGAGGGTTCGACCTCCATCATCCAGCCGAGGTCCGGGAAGCTGAAGGGCACGACCCGGCCGTGTTCGGCGTCGGGCAGGCCGATGAACACGTCGGCCCCCAGCGGCTCCGCCAGCTCTCGCAGGATCGTGCCCACCGACCGCCCGGAGGCGCGCCGGACGACCTCGCCGACGAGGAAGCCGAAGGTGTTCGTGTGGTAGCCGTGCGCGGTACCGGGCTCCCACCAGGGCGTCTCGGCCGCCAGCGCCGAGCACATGGCGTCCCAGTCGTACATGACGTGTTCGGGCTGCGGGTCCCGGAGGGCGGGCAGTCCGGCCTGGTGCGAGGCCAGTTGGGCGATGGTGAGGCCGAGGTCGAGCTCCGGCCACCAGCGGGTCACGGGATCGTCCAGCGACACGTCGCAGGTCTCCATCACGTGGCCGAGGACGGCGGCGGTCAGGCCCTTGCCGACCGAGAAGGCGTTGATCAGCGTGTCGGGACCCCAGCCGTCACCGCCCCAGAGGTCGACGACGACCCGGCCGTCGACGATGACGCAGACCCCGGCGCCCAGCTCGCCGCGGGATGCGAAGTTCTCCCGGAACGCCTCCCCGACGGCGGCGAACGCCGGGTCTACTGCCACGTCGGGTAGAGGGCGACGAGGCCGTCGACGATCCGACGCTCCAGCTCGTCGTCCCGCCGGGGGTCGCCGTGGTCCAGCCAGCCGAGGACGGCCTGGACCACGTAGTCGACGGACAGCACCGAGGCCCACCGACGCAGCGCCGGGTCGGTCACCCCTTCGCCCACCAGCACCTCGACGGCGCCGACGGCACGATCGTGGAAGTCATCGGCGAAGGCGGCGAACTCCGGCTCGCGGGCGGCGTGGCGCCACAGCAGACGGAAGCCGTCCGGGTCCTCGCGGGCGACGGTCACCATGGCGTGCACGGCGAAGGCCGGATCCTCGTCCCGCCGCTCCCAGCCGGCCAGGAACTCGTCCCGCAGACGGTCCCGCACGCCGGTCAGCACCGCGCGGTAGAGGTCGGCCTTGGAGTCGAAGTTCCGGTAGACGATCAGCCGGCTGACGCCCGCTTCGGCGGCCACATCGTCCATCGAGGTCCCGGCGAAGCCCGTGCGGGCGAAGGCCGCCGCCGCGGCGCGCCGGAGCTGCGCTTGGCGCTCCGGGCGGGAGAGCAGAGTTCGTGCTTGCGGCTGTATACGCGAGAGTTTACACTTGGCCCGAGCCCGTGGAAAGGGGATCCCCTGTGCAGCTCACCTACGACGAGCCCGAGCTCCTCGCCTCCCACCCGTACGAGGAGCCGCTCATCGCCGGCGGCGTCCGCTGCCACGGCGGCTTCGACGCCGACGGCACCTACGTCTCGCCCCGGACACTTCACCGCACGCCGGCCATCGAGGCCTGGCAGGCCAACCACCGGTCGACCTTCGGCACCGACCTGATGGGCGTGCCGCTGGACACCTGGCCCGGCCACTACCCCAACGTCGCCCAGGCCCGCTTCCTGATCGAGTCCGGAGTGCCCGAGCCGATCATCTGCAATCTGACCCGGGTCGGGACCGTCGAGGGCTTCGGCGGCATGATCCGCCTCTCCCCCATCCCCGACCGCACGCGCACCTTCGTCGAGGACACCGACGGCACCGCCCTCGCCCACCTCGGCGGCGGCCTGTTCGAGGCCCACGCCCGCGACGAGGCCGGGTGGGAGCCCGAGGATGGCGAAAGCGAGGGCGGCCACAAGCAGATGTGGTTCGCGGCTCGGGACGTCGCCTTCGGGAACCCGCCCACCGAGGATGACACCCAGCTCATGCTCCAGCGCATGGGCATCGGCCAGATGGCCAAGGCCTCGACCAACCGCCTCTGGCCCGACGACGTCAGCATCGACCTCGAGATGCTGGTCGAGCGCATGGTCCGCTTGCTGCTGATCGAGATCTCCGCCTTCCACACCTTCGCCTGGGCCGAGGAGCTGCTCGACGACCCCGACCTGGTCGGCGGCGACGGCGAGGCCGCCCGCCTCGTCAGCTACATCCGCTCGGATGAGACCCCGCACGTCGAGTACCTGAAGACCGTCATCACCGAGATGCGGGACCGCACGATCGTCGGCGAGAAGGGGAAGCACGCCGGCGCCGACCTGGTCGGCGCCATCTGGGACCGGGCACTGGCGCAGTCGCTCGGCACCCGGCGGCAGGAGACGATCGACATCGTCCGGGGCGAGATCGTCCACGCGATGTCCGGCCGATCCGACACCGCCGACCTCATGGCCCGCTTCGACGACCTGGCCGACCCCGACATCGAGGTGACCGCGGCATGAAGTTCGCACACGCGCGGGAGACCCAGACCATCGGCGGGAGGGACACATGAAGTTCGGCATCTTCTATGAGCACCAGCTGCCCCGCCCCTGGACCGAGGACTCCGAGCGCCAGCTCATCCAGGACGCCCTCGACCAGATCGAGCTCGCCGACCGCGTGGGCATCGAGTACTGCTGGGAGGTCGAGCACCACTTCCTCGAGGAGTACTCGCACAGCTCGGCGCCCGAGGTGTTCCTGGCCGCGGCCAGCCAACGCACGAAGGACATCCGCCTGGGTCACGGGATCATCCAGACCGGCCCCGGCTACAACCACCCCGCCCGTACCGCCGAGCGGGTGGCCATGCTCGACCTCGTGTCCAACGGCCGGGTCGACTTCGGCTCCGGCGAGTCCTCGTCCGAGGCCGAGCTGGGCGGGTTCGGCATCGATCCCGTCGTGAAGCGGGACCAGTGGCGCGAGGGCCTCGAGGTCGCCATCCGCTGCATGACCGAGGTGCCCTTCACGGGCTACGAGGGCGAGTTCGTCAGCATCCCGCCCCGCAACGTCGTGCCGAAGCCGGTCCAGAAGCCGCACCCGCCGCTGTGGGTCGCCTGCTCCCGCCGGGACACGATCCTGCTGGCCGCCGAGCTGGGCATCGGGGCACTGACCTTCGCCTTCATCGACCCCGAGGAGGCCCGTCAGTGGGTCGGTGACTACCACCAGCGGATGGCCGACAAGGGTGTCGCCGTCGGTCGGACGGTCAACCCCGCGGTGGCCTGCGTGACCCCGATGATGTGCGCCCGGGACGAGCACGACGCCCTCGCCATGGGGCTCGAGGGCGGCAACTTCTTCGGGTACTCGCTCGCCCACTACTACATCTTCGGCGAGCACCGGCCCGGCTCGACCGACGTCTGGCAGGAGTTCCTCGAGCGCCGCGACCAGATGGGCTACTCCCCCGAGGCGGCCATCGCCGCCGAGCAGGAGACCCTCGGGGCCAAGCTCGTGGCCGGCGAGCGGGAGGGCCTCCGGGGCGCCGTCGGTACCCCCGACCAGCTCCGCGAGTTCCTCCGCCGCTACGAGGAGGCCGGGGTCGACCAGCTCATCTTCGTGATGCAGGCGGGCAAGAACCGCCACGAGGACATCATGGCCAGCCTCGAGCTGTTCGGGTCCGAGGTCCTGCCCGAGTTCAAGGAGCGGGACGTCGAGGCCAGCGAGCGCAAGGCCCGTGACCTGGAGCCGGTCGTCGAGCAGGTCCTGGCCCGGCGGGAGGACACCGCGCCGCTGCTGCCCGAGGGTTACTCGATGAAGGCCTACCCGAAGCAGATGATGGAGGCCGCGGGCGCCGACGAGGGCTTCCTGCAGACCATCGCCGACAAGACGGCCGTCGGCGACCAGGAGGGTCTGGGCCAGCTCGGCTGAGCGGTCCGGCCCGGCGAGCTACTGCGGGCAGGCCGTGATGGCCAGGCCGCCGTCGGTCGTCAGCTCGAGCTCGGCGCCGACGGCGTCGGCCCAGGGCTGCAGCCGTTCCTCGTAGCCGTCGACGTCACCGGTGACGAACACGCGGGCACAGACCCGTGTCGTGCCGTCGGGGATCCAGAGCACGTAGCTGTCCCCGTTCCACTCCGGCGCCGGGGTCGAGGCCGCCTCCTCGAAGGCGGCCAGGCTGCCGAGCGTCAACTGGCCGACCTCGCCCGAGGCGATGGGCTCGCCGTCGGACGGTGGGGCGTCCAGCCGGTTGTGGGGAAGGCCCGACAGGAACGTCTCCGGCTCCATGACCTGCTCGCTGGTGGTCGGCGGCTCCCGGAGGGCGTCGTTCACCGCCCGGTTGCCACCCTCCTCGAACAAGGCCTGGACGAACGAGCGACCGCCCTCGTAGACGAACTCCTGCTCGATGGCGAAGATCGGTGGCAGCCCGGCGAGGTCCGCGTCCGCCGACAGCTGCTCCGACTCGTCGGCCATCGCCTGCAGCTCGTCGTCCGAGAACGTCGCCTCGTAGGCCCGCTGCACCCGTGACGCATCGCCCTCGGCGACGGCCCGGAAGGCCAGCCCGGACTCGTCCGTCACGAGGTCGAGGTCCGGCCGTTCGAGGTCGAAGTGCTGGTCGTCGAGCGCGTGGGTCAGCTCGTGGGCCAGGGTGCTCTCCAGCAGCGGGCTGAGCTCCGTGGCACCGATGACCATCTCCTCGGTCTCGGGGTCGTAGAAGCCGATCGAGCCCTCCGTCACGAGTTGGCGCATGAGAACGACCGGGTCGTCGACCGGGTCCCAGATCCCGAGGGCCTGACGCAGGGCGGTCAGCTGGCGGATCGACCGGTCGAACGCCTTGGCCTCTTCGTCGAAGGTCGCCCGCACCCGCTCCTCGAAGTCCGTCCGGTTGAGGACGGTGAGCTCGACGTCCCCGGTGAACTCGAGCCCGCGCTCGGACTCCACGAAGGCACTGACGTCCTCGACCACCTGGTCCAGCTCGGCCTGGTCGATGTCCGGCGGCGGGGCGTCGGTGGTGGGCGTCGGCACGGTGACCGGAACGGCCACGCCGGCCTCCGGGCCCTCCTCGGACGAGTCCTGGGTGAGCAGGAACGCGGCGATCATCACCGCCACGGCGACCAGGGCCAGGGCCCCGGTGGTCGCGACAAGGCGGCGGTTGGCGGCCTCGTCGGCCAGTGGCCGCTGGCGCTCCGCCTCGTAGCGGTTGCCCTCGTCCTCGACCTCCGGGGTCTCGGCTCCCGGCTCGATCGGTGGCGCCGTCGCGCCGAGCGACGGCGGACCAGGGGGCATCTCCATGGTCGACCAATGGTACCGAGCCGTCCTAGCGTGGGGGCATGGCCAGCCGCTTCGCCGCTGACGCCGTGATCCGTCGGGTCGACGCCGAGGGATCGATCCTCCTCGGCGGGGGCCGGGCGCTGCTCCTGCAGTTGGCCCATCCGAGCGTGGCCGCCGGTGTGGCCGAGCACAGCGACTTCGAGGGCGATCCGCTGCGGCGCCTGCGGGGGACGCTGGAGGCGACCTACACGATCGTGTTCGGCACCGACGAAGCCGCGGCCGCGGTGGCCGACCGGGTGCGGCGGATCCACTCCCACGTGACCGGGCCGGGCTATCAGGCGAACGACCCCGAGCTGCTGTGCTGGGTGAACGCCACGCTGGTCGACACCGCGATCACCGTCTACACCGCCGTCCACGGCCCGCTGACCGACGACGAGAAGGCCTCGTACTACGAGGACTCGACCTACGTGGCCGAAGTGCTCGGCTGCCCCCGCGACGCCCAGCCCGCCGACTGGGCCGAGTTCCGCCGGTACTGGCACGACATGGTCGGGAGCCTCGACGTCAGCGACACCGCCCGCCACCTGGCCCGTTCGATCTTCGCCCCCGACCTGCCTTGGATCGCCGGCCCGTCCATCGCCCTGGCCCGCTTCCTCACCGTCGGGACACTCCCCGCTCGCATCCGCGACCAGTACGGCTTCCGCTGGCGGACGTCGGACCGCCTGGCCCTCGACGCCGGCACCGCCCTCGCCCGCCGAGTCGTCCCCCTCGTCCCCAAACCGGTCCGCCGCCTCCCCCAAACGGTGCTGACCGGTTAGCGCAAATAGATCGGGTAGAGGCCACCCCAGCGGTCGCCGCGCTCGGCCCGGCTCATGGGGCCGGAGTTGCCGCCGTGGAAGAGCTTGCTGGTTGCCACCCGCAGGCCGGGGTCGGCGCCCAGCACCAGGGTGAGCGAACCGCCGTCGACGGCGCCAGGGAGGTCCTCACCGGGGACGCCGATCACGAGGTCGCCGAAGCTATTGGCGTCCAGGTCGCCGATGGCCACCGACGCGCCGAGCACATCGGCCTCCTCGGCCTTGTCGACCAGGCCCGTCGTGGGCGTCCCGGCGTGGAGCTGTTGGCTGCCGACGCCGGAGAGCCCCGCCTCGCCACCGTGCACGACGAGCACCGCACCGGCACGGGTAGCGCCATCGATGCGCTGGCCGGCGATCCCGGCCAGCAGGTCGGCGGCACCGTCACCGTCGAGGTCGCCGAGCGCCAAGCCGGAGGCGAGCCGGTCCCCGGCCTGCGCCACGCCGGCCACCCCCTCGGTGTCGGCGGTGATCTGACGGCTCCCGGCAGGGCGGACCCCGGCCTCGGAGCCCTTCAGGACCAACACCACGCCGGCGTCGAGCGCCCCGCCGACGTCCCGGCCGATGGCCCCGACGGCGACGTCGGCGAACCCGTCGCCATGCACGTCGCCGACCGCCACGGTGGTGCCGAGCTGGTCCATCGGCCGCCCGTCGCCGGCGACCACGGGCGTGTCGGCCGCCAGCTCGACGCTGCCCGCGCCGCGAAGACCGGTGGGGCGCCCGAGGAGCACGAGGACGGCGCCGGCGTCGGGGGTGGGTCCGGCCCCGATGCCGGGTGTGTCCTCGCCGGGGATGCCGACGGCGAGGTCGTCGCGGTCGTCCCCGTTCACGTCGCCGGCGGCGACGGACACCCCCAGGCGGTCCCCGGCTTCGGGGGACCCGGCCACGTCGGCGGTGTGGGCGGCGATCTCCCGGGGTGTCGGGCCGAGGCCGTCGGGTGACCCGTCGAAGACGGTGACCGCTCCCGCCACCGGCCGCCCGGCGATGGCCTCGCCGGGCGCGCCGACGACCAGCTCGTCGTCGCCGTCGCCGTCGAAGTCGCCCGTGACCAGCGAGGCACCGAACAGGTCGGCGTTCTCCCGAGCGAGCCCCTCGAGCAGCACCGCCGTGGCGGGGAGCAGTCCTTCGGCCGACCCGTAGAGCACGACCACCTCGCCGGCGCCCCGGTGGCCGTCGACCGTCGCCGCCGGTGCACCGACGGCCACGTCGTCGAACTCGTCCCCGTCGAAGTCGCCAACGGCCACGGCGGCGCCGAAGACCTCGTTGTTCTCCATCGTCCCGGGGATCTGGTTGTAGCCCTGGAAGATGCGGTCCGCCCCCGCGTTGGTCACACCGGTCTCGCCCCCGTAGAGGACGAAGGCGGCGCCGCTGTCCAGGGTGTTGGGGCCTTCGTCGGGCCGCCGGGAGTCCTCACCGGGGATGCCGGTCACCACGTCGTCGAAGCCGTCGCCGTTGAGGTCGCCCGTGGCCACCCCGGGCCCGCCCCAGTAGAGGCTGGTGTTGTCGACGGCGAAGTCCCGGTTCCGGATGCGGGTGCCGTACGGCGTGTCCCACCACGACGTGTGTCCGGAGACGTCCGGATAGGCGACCAGCTGCCCGTTGACGATGCCGAACATGACGCCGGGGTCCTTCAGCGTCCCGCCGGACGTGCGTTCCTCGTAGTGGAGGTGGGGGGACGTGGTCTGCCCCGTCATGCCCGAGCGCCCGATGAGCGTGCCCCGCTCGACGAGCTGGCCGACGTTCACGAGCTCGGCGGACAGGTGGTAGTAGCGGGAGCGGACGCCGTCGGTGTGCTGGATCTCGATGTAGGTGCCCCGGGCGTCGCCAGCCGAGCCCGCCGTCCGGATCGTGCCCGGGCCCGAGGCGTAGATGTTGGTGCCGACCGGCATCCCGATGTCGATGGCCGGGTAGCCGTGGTGGCCGGCGCAGCCGGCGTACCCCGGGTTGCCGTTCGTGCACCACAGCTCGTGGTTGCCGAGGAAGGGCACCCAGTTGGCGTCCTCCTGCGCGCCCGCCTCCACCAGCGGCGCCGGGGCTGCCTCGACGTCGGCCGACGGGGCGTCGGGGTACTCGTCGGCCTGCTCGTACGTCGCGGGGTCGGCCGATGCGGGGGCGGCGAGCATCGCGACGGCGAGCGCGACGGACGTGAGGAGCGTGCAGGTGCGACGGAACATGGGGCAGCGGCAGGAGCCGGGCCTGAGGGTACGGGACGCCGGCGGCAGCCGTCACGACGGGAACCTACGATCCGACCATGGCCCAGGAATCACCCCGTCCGTCGCTTGCCCCGTACCCGGAGCTGCCGGTCAGCGGCCTGCTCGCGGCGGCCGCCGAGACGTGGCCCGAGGACGTCGCGCTGGTCGACGGCGTCACCGACGCCGAGTACACCTTCGCCCGCATCTGGGAGGCATCCCGGGGCGTGGCCCGGGCCCTGCAGGACGAGGGGGTCGAGCCCGGCGACCGCGTCGGCATCGTCGCCCCCAACTCGCCGGAGTGGATCATCGCCTTCCACGGCGCCCAGCTGGCCGGGGCCACCGTCACCACCCTGAACCCGCTCTACAAGGAGCGGGAGATCGCCCACCAGTTCGGCGACTCCGAGCCGAAGGCGGTCTTCGTCGCCGACATGACCGCCGAGGTGACCGGCAAGGTGTGGGGCCACGACGACCGCTTCCACCACACGGCCGACGTGTGGTCGATGGCCGAGGCGGGCGAGCCGGCCGACGTCACGATCGACCCGACGAAGGACCTGGCCGCCCTCCCCTACTCGTCGGGCACCACCGGCGCCCCCAAGGGCGTGATGCTCACCCACCACAGCATCACCAGCAACGTGGCCCAGATCCGGGCCACGGGGATCGTCGCCGACAAGTCGGTGATGATCGACTTCCTGCCCTTCTTCCACATCTACGGGCTGACCGTGCTCCAGCTGGTCGGCCTGGCCAGCGGCTCGAAGCAGGTGGTGATGCCCGGCTTCGACCCGCAGCGGTTCGTCGACCTGACCACGGCCCACCGGGCCACGAACCTCTTCGTCGTGCCGCCCGCCATGCTGGCCCTGGCCAACATGGGCGACAAGCTCGGCGCCGACTTCAGCAGCGTGCGCTTCATCCTGTCGGGTGCCGCCCCCCTGCCCATCGAGGTCGCCCGGCGCGTCGCCGAGCACTACGACGTCGAGGTCGTCCAGGGCTACGGGATGACCGAGGCCAGCCCGGTCACCCACGTCAGCGAGCTCGGGAAGAACCGGCCGGGCACGGTCGGGCCGCCCGTGGCCGACACCCGCCAGAAGGTGGTCGACCTGGCCACCGGCGAGGAGCTGCCCGTGGGTGAGACCGGCGAGCTGCTGGTCCAGGGCCCCCAGGTCATGGCCGGCTACTTCAACCGCCCGGACGCCAGCGAGGAGACCCTGCTGACCGACGACGACGGCGTGTGGCTGCGCACCGGCGACATCGTCACGGTGGAGGAGGACACCTACGTGACGATCCGGGACCGCGCCAAGGAGATGATCAAGTACAAGGGGTACCAGATCGCCCCCGCCGAGCTGGAGTCCGTCCTGGCCGAGCACCCCGACATCGCCGACGCCGCCGTCATCCCCAAGGACGCCGGCAACGGCACCGACGAGATCCCGAAGGCGTTCGTGGTCGTGCGGGAGGGCGCCGAGCTGTCGGCCGACGAGATCATGGCCTTCGTCGACGAACGGGTGGCGCCCTACAAGAAGGTCCGGGAGGTCGAGTTCATCGACGCGATCCCCAAGAACCCGAGCGGGAAGATCCTCCGCCGTGAGCTGAAGGAGAAGGAGCGAGCGTCCGCATGACCACCGACTCGTCCGAGCTGCCGAAGCTGCTGCACCCGTTCGCCAAGCCGGCCTCCCCCGCCGACCACTTCGTCACGATCGTCCGGGGCGAGGGCGCCCTCGTCTACGACGCCGACGGTCGGGAGTACGTCGACGGCATGGCCAGCCTCTGGTTCGCCAACGTCGGCTACGGCCGGGCCGAAGTCGCCGACGCCATCGCCGAGCAGGCCCGCACGCTGCACGCCTACCACTGCTTCGACCCGTTCACGAACGGGCCCGCCGACGCCCTGGCCGAGCGCCTGGTCGCTCTGGCCCCGGTGGACGACCCGCGGGTCTTCCTCACCTCGTCGGGCTCGGAGTCCGTCGACACGGCCATGAAGCTGGCCCGCGCCGCCCACATCCGGGCCGGGCGGCCCGAGCGCACGCTGATCGTCAGCCGCAGCGCCGGCTACCACGGCGTCACCCTCGGCGGCACGTCGGCCCAGGGCATCCCCGACAACCGACGGGGCTTCGGCCCGCTGGTCGAGGACGTCTTCAGCGTCCCCGGCGACGACATCGAGGCGATGGCCACGATGTTCACCGAGCGGGGCGAGGAGGTGGCCGCCGTCATCACCGAGCCCGTCCAGGGTGCCGGCGGCGTGTTCCCGCCCCCCGAGGGCTACCTGACCCAGCTCCGCCGCCTGTGCGACGACCACGGGGCGTACCTGATCGTGGACGAGGTCATCTGCGCCTTCGGCCGGCTGGGCCGCTGGTTCGGCTCCGAGCACTACGACGTGCGCCCGGACATCATCACCTTCGCCAAGGGGGTCACCTCCGGCTACGTGCCGCTGGGGGGTGCCGTCCTCGGTGCGCCGGTGCACGAGGCGCTCGAGGCCGACCCCGACTTCGTCCTCCGCCACGGCCACACCTACTCGGGCCACGCCACCGCGGCCGCCGCGGCACTGGCCAACCTGGACGTCATCGAGGGCGACGGCCTCCTCGATCGGGCGCTCGTCGTCGGCAAGCGCCTGTCCGACGGGCTGCGCAGCCTGCACGCCGACGGCCTGGTCACCCAGGTGCGGGGCGAGGGCGCGGTGTGGGCCGTGGAGCTACCCGAGGGCAAGGCCGCACCGGCGGTCCGCGACGCGCTGCTGGAAGGCGGCGTGATCGTGCGCCCGCTGGGCACCGCGCTGGCCATGTGCCCACCGCTGGTGATCACCGACGAGCAGGTCGACCGCATCGTCGACGGGCTGGCCAAGGTCCTCGCCTGACCGACGTGGAGCTGCGCCTTACCTAGTACCGAGTATTCGCTACGGTCGGGCCATGGCCAGCACCCGGGAGCGGCGCACCCGGCGGCGGCGCCTGCCGCCGGACGAGGGTCGTCGGGCCCTGCTGGAGGCGGGGCGGGACTACGTCTACAGCCACCCGCTGGGCGAGCCGCTGGACCACGTCCGGGTGTCGGAGATCGTGAAGGACGTCGGCCTCAGCATCGGCGCCGTCTACCACTACTGGGAGAGCCAGGACGACTACCGGGACGACCTGCTCGACCTGCTCCTGTCCCCCGAGCAGTTCCCCAACATCGAGCGGGCCAACGAGGTCGTCACCGAGCGGCTGGCGGGCGAGCCGAGCTTCGAGGAGCTGGCCCGGATCGTGGCCGACATCAGCTACCACGGCCTCGCCGTCACCGCCGAGCGGGAGCGGCTGACCCTGGCCCTCCTCGCCTACGCCGACCCCGAGATCGACCGGCGCCTCGGCGACCAGGCCGAGGCCGTCGGCACGCGGTGGGCCAAGCTGTTCTCGACCTACTTCCCCGCCTACGGGCTCGAGCCCCGGCCGCCGTTCACGTTCGAGTCCGTGGCCGTGGTGCTCATGGCCATGGTCGAGGGCATGCACCTGCGTCGGATCGTCTCGCCGGAGACGGCGACCGTCGAGCTGGCGCCCGAGTGGGACCTGTTCGCCAGCGCCGCGCTCGCCTTCGTCCTCGGCGCCACCCGCCCGGTCGACGCCGACGACGACCCTGCTACCGGCGACCGCGACCTCTGGGCCCTGGCCCAACGGGTGATACCCCGCCGGACACCCCGTCGGTAGGGTGCCGCCGGTGCGGCGGCTCCTCATCGTGGCGCTGGCTGCGGTGGGTGCCGCGGTCGGCCTTCTCTTCTTCGCGTCCTCGGCCTCGGCGACCCCGGCGGCGCCGGTCACCCAGACCCTGACCCAACCCGACGGCTCGACCTTCCCGGCTCGGCTCTACGGCGACGAGTTCGTCAACGGCTACGAGACCCTGCCGGGCTACACGCTCGTCCAGGACGGCTCCGGGCACCTGGTCCTTCGCCACCGCCGACGCCGCCGGCCGACTGCAGCCGACCGGTGTGCGACCGGGCGCGTCCGGGGTGCCGCCCGAGTCGCTCGTCCTCGAGCCCCACCTGCGGGACCAGGAGGAGCTGGCCGACGCCGCCGCCGAGGCCGAGGGGTTCGAGGAGGACGAGCCGCCGCCGCCCGCCGTCGGCACCCAGGACCTGCTCGTGATACTCGCCCAGTTCAGTGACCAGTCGCTGACCACCGCGCCGGCCGACTGGTCGGACCTCTTCTTCGGCCCGACCGACAGCCTGGCCGACTACTACGACGTTGCGTCGTTCGGCGCCCTCGACATCGCCCCAGCCGCAGAGAGCCAGGGCACGGTCGACGACGGTGTCGTGACCGTCACGCTGCCGACGCCCCACCCGGACCCCGGCCGGAACTTCGGGGCCTTCCAGCCCACGGCCCGGTCGATCCTGGAGGCCGCCGACGCCTCGGTCGACTTCGACGCCTACGACACCGACAACGACGGGTTCCTGGCCCCCGACGAGCTCCACCTGGGGATCGTGGTGGCCGGGACCGAGGCCGCGCTCGGCTGCGCCGGCCCGTCGGTGTGGGCCCACCGGACCTCGTTGGACGACTCGCTGTCCGCCGACGGCGTCTTCGTCGGTGACTTCAGCTCCCGCGGCGGCTTCTTCACCGGCGGCGAGATCCAGTGCAATGGCGAGGACGACTTCCAGGCCACGGTCGGCGTCTGGGTCCACGAGTTCGGCCACGACCTCGGCCTCATCGACCTCTACGACCTCGACGGCAGCACCGCGGGCGTGGACACGTGGAGCGTCATGGGCCTCCACTGGCTGGCCCTGCCCGGCGAGGAGATCGGGACCCGGCCGCCGCTGCCCGACCCCTTCAGCCGCTGGCAGCTGGGCTGGCTGACGCCGACCCAGGTGACCTCCGCCGGTGATGACGTGGCCCTGGCGGCGTCGGCCACCAGCGACGACGTGGTCCGGGTGCTCGACAACCCCGACGGCGTCGACGTCGGCTTCCTGGGCGGCAGCGGGACCGGCGAGTACTTCCTGGTCGAGAACCGCCAACAGGTCGGCTACGACGTCGCCCTCCCCGGGTGCGGGCTGCTGGTCTGGCACATCGACGAGCGCCAGTTCGACAACGCTGTCGACGACAGCCGGCGGGTCGACGTCGAGGAGGCCGGCGGCGGACGCTTCAACGACGGCTTCGCCGACAGCGAGGACCCCTACCCGTCGGAGTTTCCCTTCAACGACCGCTTCACCCCGGACAGCTCGCCGAACAGCGACCTCAACACCGGCCTGCCCAGCGGCGTGGCGCTGACCGACTTCAGCCCGACGTGCGGCCCGACGCTGACGCTCGATGTCGACCCGGACGCCGTCGTCCCCCGCCCCGTCAACGACCGGTTCGGCTCGGCCAAGGTCATCCGCATCTCGACCTTCGCGGCCACCGCGCACCGGACCGTGCGGGGCCACAACGTCGGGACGACGCACCAGCCCGGCGAGAGCCCGCACCACGGCGCCGACGGCCGCTCATCGGTGTGGTGGGTGCTGCGGGCCCCCCACGCCGGCTACCTGAACCTCACCACGCAGTCGACCTTCCGGGAGGTGGTGGCCGTCTACACCGGGCCCAGCCTCACGCGGCTGACGCCCGTCGAGTCCGTCCGGGGCACCCCACCGGACTCGGGCGCCGGGCGCCCGCAGCCGGAGAACGTCTTCCGGGGTCTGGGCTTCCGGGTCGAGCGGAACGTGCGCTACCTGATCGCCGTCGACTCCGCCGCCGAGGGTGTGGAGGGCGGGATCCGCCTGGGCGTCGACTTCGACGCCGCCCGGCCCGACGTGCGCCCGGTGCAGCGGGTGGTGGCGCCGGGCGGGCGCGTGGAGCTGAGCATGCAGGTCCGCAACACCTCGGTGGGCGATCGGCTCCGGGTCTACGGCTGGGCCGAGGACTTTCGGAGCGTGGTGCCCCTCGACTGCCCGACCACCTTCGTCCTGCGCCCGGGCGAGGCCCGAACCTGCCGGTTCCGCTCGTTCGTGACCGGCGGGGCCGGCGAGCAGCTCCGGGGCAAGCTCACCGCCTGGATCGAGTGGCCCGACCAGCAGTACTTCTCGTTCACGGCCGACTCCTGGTTCGCCCGCGTCCGCGGGCTGAGGGTCAGCCGCCGAGCCGGCGGAGGACGTCGGCCAGCGGGCCGTCGACCTCGGGGCCGAAGGACGACACCAGCACACCCTTGAGCCCACAGGGGCCGTCGCTCACGGCGAAGATGATGGCCTGCTCGTCCGGGTTGGAGTCCCCCTCCACACGCTCCATCGCGTCGATGGTGATCCGCTCGGGCGGCAGGACCTCGCTGTCGCACTCGGGGCACCGCACGCCCTCGTCGACGATGAAGAACTCGTGCGTGTAGCCCTCCGCCACGAAGCGGTCGATCACCTCACGCTCGCTCATCCCGACATCGTCGCAGCCCGCAGTACGTTCGCCACCGTGATCATCCGCGCCGACTTGGAGACCGCCACCGTGACCCTCGTCGACCCCGAGGACGTCCGCGGGTTCCACGTCGCCGTGGTCGGTGGTGCGACCGACGACGAGCGGCTCGGCGACGTGCTCGCACCCCACGGTCGCCTCGACGGCGAGCACGCCTGGATCGCCACCGACGCCGTGGTCGCGCTGGCGGGCGAGGCCGCCGCCGACGACTGGCGGGCCGCGTTCGACGGGATGGTCGCCTACGCCCGGGACAACGGGTTCCTCAGCGACGACGGTTCCGCCATCCGGGCCCACCTCGAGCACGAGTGACTCCTGAGGCTGAACGAGACAGTGTCTGTCACACCCCCCGTTCGGGTAAGTCCCGCGCATGCGACCACCCGCACTCTGGCTCTACGAGCCTGAACCGACGGTGGGCTTCGCCGGATTGGCCGCTGTGGCCGAAGGCGAAGGGATGGCTGTCAAGTACCTCGAGGAGGGCGCCGACCCCGCACACGGCGACCTCGTCGTCTCCGACCCGACCCGGTCCCCGCCGGCGATCGTGGGCGAGCTCCCGGGCTGCACCCACGTCGCGCTGACGCACCGCCGGGACGAACCCTTCGTCCTGCGCACCTTGCGCGCCGGGTACCTGGGGTTCCTCCTGCACACGACGCCGGCCGAGGAGGCGTCGATGGCGCTCAAGCGGCTGTGCGCCGGTGAGGCGGTCGTCACCGGCTCGCTGGCCAGCCGCGTCGCGCTCAGCGGTGCCCGCTTGGCCGAAGCCGACTTCTGGCCGGGCCTGACCCGCGGGCTGACCCGCCGCGAGAGCGAGGTGCTCGAGGGCATCAGCCACGGCTCGTCGACCCGCGAGATCGCCGAGCAGCTGTTCGTCGGCGACGAGACCGTGCGCAGTCACCTCAAGTCGCTCTACCAGAAGCTGGGGGTGTCGGATCGCAGCGCCGCGGTCGCCCACTCCTTCCGGGAGGGCATCCTCTCACCGGACGCCGGCTGACGGCCCGAGCGGAGGACGAGCGCGACGAAGGACGACGACCCCGCGGCGGTAGCCGACGCCGCGGGGCTGACCTACGTCCGCGACGACGAGGATCCCGGCCACACGCGCCGCAAGCAGGGGAAGGGCTTCAGCTACCGCGCCCCCGACGGCGAGGTGGTCGACGCCGCCACCCGGGAGCGCATCGAGGCGCTTGCCATCCCGCCCGCCTGGACCGACGTGTGGATCGCCGTCGACCCCGACGCCCACATCCAGGCCACCGGCCGGGACGACAAGGACCGCAAGCAGTACCTGTACCACGAGCACTGGCGCCTGGTCCGCGACGCCTCGAAGTTCGAGCGCCTGGCCGACTTCGCCCTCCGCCTGCCGACCGTCCGGGAGGACCTCGACGGCTACCTGCGGGACTCGGGCCTGACCCGCCGCCGCGTGCTCGCCGCCGTGACCCGGCTGCTGGACACCACGCTGATCCGGATCGGCAACGAGTCCTACGCCGCCGACAACGAGACCTACGGCGCCACCACCCTGCTGCCCGAGCACGTGGTCGACCGGGGCCGGACCCTGTCCCTCGACTTCCCCGGCAAGGGCGGCCTCGAGTGGTCCGTCCCCGTCACCGACGCCAAGGTGCGGAAGGTCGTCCGCCAGTGCCTCGAGTCGAGCGAGAACGGTGACCTGTTCTGGTTCGACGTCGACGGCCAGGTCAAGGACGTCACCTCCGAGGACGTGAACGACTTCCTGCGGGAGCTGGCCGGCGAGCACTTCTCGGCCAAGGACTTCCGCACCTGGGGCGGCACCGCCCACGTCACCGGTGCCCTCGGCCCGCTGCGCCTGCCCGACGAGCCCGACGAGGTCGACGCCGGCGAGCTGGCGGCCATCGATGCCGCCGCCGAGCTCCTGGGCAACACGCGGGCGGTGGCCCGGTCGTGCTACGTCGCCCCCCAGGTGCCGACCTCGTGGCGGGCAGGCGAGCTCGCCGAGCTCTGGAAGGGCAGCCGCACGGCGAACCACCTGACCCGCCCGGAGCGGGCCACGTCCCGGGTGCTCGGCGTGGACTGACCCGGTCGGCCGGCGCTTTCGGTTGTCAAGGTGCGGGTGCTGGTCGGGCAGCGGCGGACCCGGTGCCAGCAGTTCGGTTGATGGTCAGGCGGCGTCGGCGGCGGGTCGTGCCCCGGCGGGCGGCGAGTTGGCGGGGTGGTCGGGGTCATCGGGTGGGACCATCCGGCGTTTGCCCTTGCCGGGAACCAGGGCCCAGCCGTGATGGGTCTTGAGCCGGTGCTCGCGTACGCACATCCAGTCCAGGTTCATCAGTTCGGTGATGTGGATGCTGGCCCAGTCGATGCGGTGATCGACCTGCAGGTTGCGGGTCGCCCCGCACCCCTCGCGTGAGCACTCACCGCCCAGCCAGTCCAACACGACCTGCTGATGCGCATTGGCCCGCCGGCCCAGGTGGGTGATGTTCCACACGTTCTCGCCATTGGTCACGATCAGCTCGATGGCCGCATCGGGCAGCAGCTCCCGCAGGGCGGCGACCGGGACCGGGCCGAGCCCGTCGATCTCACAGGTCTCCCCCGCCACCGTGTGACCCCGCTTCATGGCGGTGGCGTCCACCCGCACCAGGATCCGCGCTGGCTGGCCCACCGGACCATCGGGTTCGGCTCGACCCGAGCGGCGGGTGGAGGCGAGCCCGAGCGCCGCCTTGAGCGCGTCGAAGGCGTAGGCGCCGCGCGACTCGTGGCGGCCCTCACGCCGGGCCTTGTCGAACTCGGCCTGGACGAACGGCTCGAGGACGGCGTTCATGCGGGCGACGTCGCCAGCGGGACCCGAGACGTGCCACCAGCCCTTGCCCGTCTCCTCATCGATCCCGGTGGACAGCTCTCGCTCCTTGCGGGCGCGACGTTCCTTCTCGGCGTCGTCGGTCGCCGCGCCCCGGGTCTTCTTCGCCTTGCGCTTCAGCTCGGACACCGACGCGTTGCGAGCCGTGTCCAACAACTCCTGCTCCGCCCCCGGATCCGCGTCCGCCGCGGAGGCGACCTCCCGGGCCTGCTCAGCGGAAAGCTGCCCGTCCCGCAACGCCTGATCGGTGGCCGGCTTCACCTGCTGCGCGGCCTCCACATCGCGCTCCGCGTCCCGCTTGGTTCGCCCTGTCGTACGGCCCAGCCAGTCCACCGTCGCAGCGTCAGGCTCCAAAGCCCGCAGCAACCGCAGCTTGGCTCCCGCCGTCAACTTCTCGAGCTCGGCCAAGGACTCGATCGCCGCCTTCGCCTCGATCGGCGACACCGAGGCAGGGTCCACCGTCTCGTTGAACTGGCGGAGCGAACGCCGGGCGGTCGTGAGGAGATCGAACATCTGTACCCACCATACAGATGTTCGATGTCCTCGTCAACCCTTTCAATGCATTTTGTGTGTGCCCGGGGTGGGATTCGAACCCACACGGCCCTTGCGGACCAGGGGGGTTTAAGCCCCCCGCGTTTGCCAGTTACGCCACCCGGGCCTGGCGGGAACGCTAGGCGGCCTGGAGCCCGCCGCCCTCGACCGAGGCCCAGAGGGCGGTGCGGGCCCGATCCGCCTCGGCACCCTGGAGGCCGTTGGCGGCCACGACGCCCTCGACCATGTCGGCCAGCACCTGGACCCAGAGCCGGCCCTTGAGCCGGACGGCGACGGTGGCCCCGCCGTCAGGGCGCCAGCGGATGGTCCGCTCGCACCCGGTGAGGCGGGGCGGGCTACGGAAGGCGGGCGCGACCAGACCCTGCCGGCGCGCCACGTCGCTGAGGCTCTTCACCGCCCCCGCGAACCGCACCGACGTCGCCTGCATCACCGCCATCCTCCGCGCGGGGTGTGACATCCCACCGCCGGTCACGTCGCCGTCGTACCTTCGGGACGAGATGGATTTCCCCGCGCTGAACCCCGCGCAGCAGGACGTCGTGGACCTGCTCGGCGCGCCCCGGACGGAGTGGCCGGAGTTCGATCCCGACGCTCCGACACCATCTGCGCGACCTGCTGGACGATGCCGTCGCCCCCGTCGTCGCCGAGCTGGGTGACGAGCGCCTCCGGGTCACCAAGTACCGCCTGCGGGAGGTCCACGGCTGCGAGGTCCGCTTCGTCGCCGAGGAGGAGGGCTTCGTGCCGTCGGCGGCGACGGCCCGGGGCACCGTGACCCACAAGGCCATCGAGCTCACCCTGAACCTCCCGGGCGACACCCCGCCGCTGGACCTCGTCGACGAGGCCATCGCCCGGCTCCAGGAGAGCGATGCCTGGCTGGCCGAGTGGCTGCGCACCTGTGGCGACGCCGAGCGCGCCGAGCTGCGGGGCGAGGTCAACGACCTCCTGGTCAAGTTCCTGGACTGCTGGCCTCCGCTGAACCCGAGGTGGCGGCCGGCGCCGGAGAGTCGGCTGAACTTCGAGCTCTTCGACGGCGCCATCGTGCTGGCCGGCAAGGTCGACCTGGCTCTGGGGCGGTCCGAGGGAAACCGGGCCGGCAAGGTGCTGATCGACCTCAAGACCGGCCGCGCCAGCCCCACGCACCGCGAGGACCTGCGCTTCTACGCCCTCATCGAGGCAATGCGGCTGGGGGTGCCGCCCCGGCGGGTCGCCACCCACTACCTCGACTCGGGCCAGCTCTCGGTCGAGGACGTCACCGTCGACCTCCTCGAGGCTGCCGTCGCCCGCACGGTCGACGGCATCGAGGCCATGGTCGAGCTGAAGGACCCGCACCGCCCGCTGGCGAAGAAGCCCGGACCGGCCTGCGACTGGTGCGCCCTCGCCGACGAGTGCGCCGAGGGCCGCGAGTTCCTGGAGACCCGCGGGGCCCACTGAACGGCTCACGCAGCGACGCAGAACGCTCCGCGCGAGGCCTTCACGGAGGACGTCGACCCTCGGTAGCCTCACCGCGCATGGCCCCCGAGGACACCCGCGTCGACACGTCCTCGGAGACCGGCACCGACGACCCGTCGACCGCCGGCGGCCAGCTCGTCCACCTCCCCGTCGACCGCTCGGCCGTCGGTCGCGAGGACCCCGCCCGCCGGGGTGACGTCGACGAGTGGGGCCGCTCCGAACACATGCGGGAGCTGGCCCGCACCCTCTACGACCCGATCTACCGCTCGTGGTTCCGGGCTGAGTGGGACGGCCTCGAGAAGATCCCCGCCGCACGGCGGGGCGCTGCTGGTGGCCAACCACGCCGGCGCCGTCCCCTCCGACGCCCCGGTGATCATGCACGGCATCGAGACCGAGCTGAAGCGGCCCGTCTACGGAATGGCCGACCACCTCTTCAAGTCCCTCCCGGTCGTCGGCACCCTCTGGTCCCGGGTCGGCGGCGTGGTCGCCCACCCCGACAACGCCTACCGGCTGCTCCATGACAAGCAGGCACTGGCCCTCGTCTTCCCCGAGGGGACCAAGGGCACCGGCAAGCACGTGTCGGAGCGCTATCGCCTGCGCCGATTCGGCCGGGGCGGCTTCGTCGAGATCGCCATGAAGGCGGGCGTGCCGATCATCCCCATCGCCGTGGTCGGCTCCGAGGAGGCGATGCCGATCATCGCCAAGGTCAACCCCCTGGCGAAGGCCCTGAACCTCCCGTACGTGCCGATCACGCCGCAGATGCTGGCCCTCGGCCCGCTGGGCCTGGTCGCCCCCCTGCCCGCCAAGTTCCGCCTGCGGGTCCTGGACCCGATCCACTTCGACGTGCCGCCGGACCAGGAGCGCTACAGCAAGAGCCGGGTCATGGACGCCGCCGACGAGATCCGCCAGCGCATCCAGGACGAGCTGTACGACATGATCCGGGCCCGGCGCTCGATCTGGACGGGCTGACGTGGGTCGACGCGTCCTCGTCACCGGCCTGAGCACCTTCTGGGGCGGCCTCGTCGCCCAGCAGCTGGAGGCCGACCCCGACATCGAGATCATCGTCGGCCTCGACACCCAGCCGCCGGAGATCGAGCTGGAGCGGACCGAGTTCGTCCGCGTCGACCAGAACTACTCGATCCTCAGCCGCATCGTCTCGGCCACGCAGGTGGACACGATCATCCACACCTTCCTGGTCATGAACACCGGCCAGGTGTCGTCCCGGGCGATGAAGGAGATCAACGTCATCGGGACGATGAACCTGTTCGCCGCCGCCAGTCGCGCCGGGCAGCACGGTGGAACGGGTCGTCGTGAAGTCCGCCTCGCTGGTGTACGGGGCCGACCGTGAGGACCCGGCCTTCTTCCGCGAGGACATGACGCGCACCCGTCCGGCCAAGACGGGCCTCGAGCGCAGCCTCCTCGCCGTCGAGGACTACGTCCGGGACTTCGCCGTCGACAACCCCCACGTCACCGTGTCGATGCTGCGCTACAGCAACGTGCTCGGCCCGACCATCGAGACGCCGTTCTCGAAGCTCCTGCAGCTCCCGGTGGTGCCCGCCATCTTCGGCTTCGACCCCCGCTTCCAGTTCGTGCACGAGGACGACGTGGTGCGCTCGATGCTGTTCGTGCTCGAGAACGACCTGGCCGGCATCTACAACGTGGCCGGCGACGGGATGCTGCCGTGGAGCGAGGTGGCCACCATCTGCGGCAAGCGCACCGTCCCGCTTCCCCCGCTGTTCACCGCCACCGCGGCGCTCCCCCTCCGAGCCCTCGGCTCCGACATGCCGCCCGAGCTGCTGGAGCTGCTGCGCTACGGGCGCGGCGTGGACGGATCGAAGCTGGTCGAGGCCGGGTTCGACTACCGCTACACGTCCGCCGGTACGGTCGAGGACTTCGCCCGGGCCCTGCGTCTGCGCTCGACCGTGGGCGACAGCGATCCGGCCTACATCTACCAAGCCGACGTGGAGCAGTTCTTCAAGCACTCCCCCGCCGTCAAACGCGACCAGCCAGTGTGACGACGACCAAAGGCCCGAGCGGCCCGCCGGCGAAGCCGGCAGAAGCGGAAAAGAACAGCGACGCCGTCCTGGTCGACGTGGTCGACCGCGTCGCCACGGTCACGCTGAACGAGCCCGACAAGCGCAATGCCATCAGCCTGGCGATGGTCGACGGCATCGCCGAGGCCTTCGACGCGCTGGAGGCCGACGACGGCGTCGGCGCCATCGTCATCACCGGCGCCCCGCCGGCGTTCTGCGCCGGGGCCGACCTCTCCCACCTGGGCTCGTCCCAGGAGGTGGGCCTGCGCCGCATCTACGAGGGGTTCCTCCGGGTCAGCCGGTGCCCACTGCCCACCCTCGCCGCCGTCAACGGCGCCGCGGTCGGAGCCGGACTGAACATGGCGCTGTCGTGTGACGCCAGGCTGGCCGCGGAGCGCGCCAAGTTCGACACCCGCTTCCTCCAGCTCGGGCTCCACCCGGGCGGGGGGTACACGTGGATGCTGCGGCGCATCGCCGGCGTCCAGGCCACCATGGCCACCGCCGTCTTCGGCGAGGTGCTCGACGGCCGTGAGGCCGAGCGGGTCGGCATGGTCTGGCGCTGCGTGGCCGACGACGAGCTGGTGGACGCCGCGCAGGCCATGGCCGCCAAGGCCGCGGCCGCCCCCCGAGAGCTCGCCCAGCGGGTCAAGCGCACCATCGCCGACATGGCCACGGTCGACGACCACGAGGCGGCGGTGGAGCGGGAGCTGACCGACCAGCTCTGGTCGCTCACCCAACCCGACTTCGCCGAGCGCCTGGCCACCATCCAGGCTCGGATCAGCGGCAACCGCTAGCGGCCGCCGACGCCGACCTCGTCGGAGCCCAGAGGCGGCAGGAGCCCGTAACGGGCGGCGGCCACGACGGCCTGCAGCTGCGAGCGGGCCCCCAGCTTGAACATGAGGCCCTTGAGGTAGCCGCGGCACGTCTCCACCTTGACGTCCAACTGGCGGGCGATGTCCTTCACCTGCACGCCGTTGGCCAGCAGCGCCAGCACGTCACGCTCGCGGGGGGTCAGGTCGATGACCGGAACTTCGACCCGAGCCTGTTCCCGGCGCTGGATCTCGGCGGTGAGCTTGGCCAGCAGCTCGGCCGTCGCCGGGGGGCCGCCGTTGTCGGACTGGGCGGCGGTGACCAGGTCCTCGATGCTGGAATCGGGTGGCGCAAAGGCGTCGACGTTGGCGGCGGCGGCCTCGGCCAGCAGGTCCAGCTCGGCGTGGCCGGTGAGGCCGACGACCCGAATGTCGGGCCGGGCCGAGCGGATCGCCCGCACACCCTCGATGGCCGAACGTTCGGCCATCATCAGGTCGACGATCACGACGTCGCACTCGTGGTCGGCCAGGAAGGCGGTGGCGTCGTCGATGCTCGGAACCGCATCGCAGCTGGTGACGGCCTCGTGCTGCTCGAGGCAGTCACAGACCGTCTCGCTCAGGAGGGCGATGTCGGCGACGAACAGCAGTCGGACCGGGTGTGGAAGTTCTTCGGTCTCCTCCATGGAGGGAGACTTACCCGTTCGGGGGTGGTCTGTTCCCCGGAGGGTCAGTCGATCCAGTCCGCCAGTAGCTCGTCCCGCCGCTCCTGCCACTCCTCGGCGGTGACGGCGTAGCGGACGTGGTCCTCCCAGACCCCGTTGATCTCGAGGTAGCGCTCGGCGATGCCCTCTTCCCGGAACTTCAGCTTCTCGACCACCCGGCGGCTGGCGGTGTTGCGGGGGATGATCGAGATCTGGAGCCGGTGCAGGCGCAGGTCGTCGAAGGCGAAACGGGCCAGCACCACGAGCCCTTCGGGGGTGTACCCCTGCCCGGCGTGGCGCTCGTCGATCCAGTACCCGACGTAGGCGCTCTGGAACGGGCCCCGCTGGATGGCCGACAGGTTGATCTCGCCGGCGAAGCAGCCGTCGACGAACACGCCGAAGCCGTAGCCGGTGCCCAGCTGGCGCTCCCGCTCGCGGGCCGAGCAGCGCACGGCGAACGCGTCGCGGTCGGTGGTGACGTCGGGCTGGCCGGGTAGGCGGCGGGGCTCCCACCGCAGCAGCCAGCCGGCGTTGCGGGTGCGGACCTCCGTCCACGACGGGAAGTCCCCGACTCCGAGGGGCCGCAGCAGGACGCGCCGACCCAGGAGCGTGCTCACCGGACGGGACTTTACGTCAGGCGATGGAGGCCACCAGACCGTCGAGGATGTCGGCCTCGGACACCAGACACGAGCCCAGACCCCAGTGGCGCATGATCTTCACCAGCACGCACACGCCCCCGACGATGACGTCGGCGCGGGCCTCCTCCATGCCCGGGTTCTCCAGCCGCTGCGCCCGCGTCTCCGTCGCCAGCGTGCGGAAGACGTCCTCGACGGCCTCGTGCTCCAGGACGAAGTGGTGGATGGCGTCGCGGTCGTACTCGGGCAGGCCCTGCTCGACGGCGGCGACGGTCGACACCGTGCCGGCCAGGCCCACGAAGGTCTTCGCCGCCAGCACCGCCGGCAGGTCTCGGGAGACGTCGTCCAGATAGGTCTGGACGACCGAGAGGCAGGCCGACAGCTCGTCGGGGCGAGGGGGGTCGTGGAGCAGGAACTTCTCGGTCAACCGGACGCAACCGATGTCGATCGAGAGGGCGCCCTCGCACTCAAGCGTGCCGACGGCGAACTCGGTCGAGCCTCCGCCGATGTCGACGACCAGGAACGGCCCGTCGGCCGGGTCCAGCTCGGCCGTGGCACCGGCGAACGACAGTCGGCCCTCCTCCAGCCCGGACAGGAGCTCGGGGCGCACGCCGACGACACCCTCGGCGGCGTCGAAGAACTCGTCCCGGTTCTCGGCGTCCCGGGCCGCCGACGTGGCCGTCATGCGGATGTGCTTGCCACCGACCTGTTCGACACCGTGGCGGTCCATGACGTCCCGGTACTCCTGCAGCACGGCCAGGGTGCGCTCGATGGCCTCGGGGGCCAGGCGGCCGGTGGCGTCGACGCCCTGGCCCAGCCGGGTGATGCGCATGAGCCGCTCGAGCGTGGACCCGTCCTTGCTGACCAGCAGCCGGGTCGAGTTCGTGCCGCAGTCGACGGCGGCGACGGTGCTCATGGCTGCGCCTCAGCGAGCTGTTCGGCCACCCACCGACCCACCGGGTCGTCGCCCCCGGCGAGATACCAGGCGTAGTGCGCGTGGAGGCACTTGACCCCCTGCCGGGTGCCGCCCACGCCGCCGAACGGGGCCGGGCCGTCATGGCCCGGAGGCAGAGCAGCGTCGCGCTCGCAGGCGTACCGCTCGTGGGCGGCGGCCAGCCGGTCGGGGTCGACGGCCGCCTCGGCCCGGCGCACGCCCTGAGCCGCCTCCAGTCGCCCGACCGCCACCCGCTCGGCGTCGCCCACCAGCCACCAGCGGGTGGGCATGGGCGTGCCGTCGTCCAGGAGGGGGGCGTTCCGGATGACCACCGGGCCGCCGTCGTCCCGGCGCACCACGACCTCGAACGGCGCCCTGCGGCGCCCGGCCGAGCAGGGCCTCGACGGCCTCCCGGTCGCTCACCGGACCCGCGGCCACCGGGGTCACGAAAGGAGCAGGACCAGCAGGATCACGACCACGACGACGGCGACCACGGCGCCGACGGCGTACTTGGCGAAGGTCCCGCCGGCGACGGCCAACAGGTCCACCGCCTCGGCTTCGGGGCTGTCGATCTTGCGCACGCCCTCGGGCACGGCCGGGGCCGCCTCGGTGACCACCACCGGCTCGACGGACGCCTCGTCCACCGCCGCCTCGGTGACCACCACCGGCTCGACGGGCGCCTCCTCCGCCGGCTGCGGGGGCGTCGGGTCGGGGTCGACGGCCGGTGCCGCGCTGCCCGACGCCAGCAGGTCGGTCTCCAGGCACGAGACGAACTGGCCGAGGAGCGCGCCGCTGACGTCGGCGATGGCGCCGCGGCCGAACTGGGCCACCTTGCCGGTCAGCTTCAGGTCGGTCTGGATGGTGACCCGGGTGCCCGAGCCCTCGGGCGCCAGGGACGCGGTGATCGTGGCGTTGGCGTTGCCCTGACCCCGGGTGTCGCGGCCCTGCGCGTCGATCACGGCGTGGTGGGCGGCCTCGTCCTTCTCGGTGAACCGGGCCACGCCCTTGTACTGCGCCGTGATCGGCCCCACCTTCACCTTCACCGTGCCGCGGTACTCCTCGCCCTCGACCTCGGTGAGCTGGGCACCGGGCATGCACGGGGCGATCGTCTCGAGGTCGGTGAGGACGGCCCATGCCTGGTCGACCGGTACCTCCACGTCGAACTCGTTGGTCAGCTCCATCGCTCCAGGTCCCCTCGGGTGTCCACGTCGGCCGGGTCTCCCGCGCACGGTACCGCCGTGACCAGATCCGGACGGTCCCGGAGCAGCACCCGCGCCCCCTCGTCGCCCTCGGTCGGCAGGAGGGGCCAGACCGCCCGGGTCAGCCGCACCGGCGGGCGGGGCAGGCCGTCGTAGGTGGCAACGACCACGGGGCCGTCCACGGCGGCCACGGCCCGCCAGGCGTCGGCCCCCACCAGCGGGGTGTCGCCCAGACCGACGACGACGGCGTCGTGGCCGGCGGCGTCCGCGTGGGCGACAGCCGCCTGCAGCGAGGTGGACTGACCCTCGGCCCAGCGCGGGTTGTCCAGCACGGTCACGCCATCGGGCACGACCTCCCCGAGGTCCTGCCCGCCCGTGACGACGACCGTCTCGTCCAGCCCGGCCCCGAGGGCGGCGTCCAGCGCCCAGGCGACGAGCGGTCGACCCCGGAAGTCGACCAGTAGCTTGGGACCGCCGAACCGGCTGCCGTCCCCCGCCGCCAGCACGACGGCGAGCAGGGTCATCGGCCCCGAAAGCGCGGAGTCCGCACGGTGACGCCTCCGAAGAAGGCCCGGCAGTCGATCCGGACGACGGGCCCACCCGGCTTGGCGTGCGAGGAGGTCCTGTCCTCGCGGCCTCCGAAGACGGCGAAGCCCCCGAGATCCACCATGACGCCCTCGGGCACCAGCACCTCGACACCGCCGAACACGGCCACGGCCACCAGGTGCGTCTCGGCGTCCAGGTCGACCGCGGTGAGGTCCAGCTGGCAGCCGCCGAACACCGCCACGGCCCGCGTCGGGCGGGCCGGGCGCCACGGCCCCGAGCGGCCGGACCCGCTGAACACGGCCACCACCCACTCGGTGGGCCGCAGCGTCGGCCCGGCGGGCTCGGGCTCGGCGGGGAGGTCGTGGGTGAGGGGCACGAGGTCGGTGGCGGTCCGGGCCCGGTAGACGTCGCTCACCCGGTCGGAGAACTCCTCCAGGCTCAGCCGTCCCTCCCCACAGGCCGCCCGGAGGCGCTCCACGACCGCGTCGCGCTCGGCGTCGGAGAGCAGGGGCTCCGGTTGTTGCTCGGCCACGGGGACAGTCTGGCAACCTCGTGCCCGATGCGACGCTCCCTCATGCTGCTCCTGGCCCTCGCGCTGGTCGCCGGATGCGGTGACGACGGTGGCGGTGGAGGCAGCGGAGGCGGGTCGAGCGACGACGACACCGCCTCGGCCGGGCTGATCGTCGGCCAGGAACAGGTCGACGACGAGTTGACCGACACGCTCATCGTGATCGACCCCGAGCGACCCGGCAGCGAGACGATCGACCTGCCCGGGGTGGACCGGGGCATCCCCGCCGGGCCGGGCACGGCCCTCTACGAGAGCGACGACTCGATCGTCCTCGTCGATGCCGAGTCCGGCGAGGTCGACGACCTGGGCCTGACCACCGACGACGTGGACCTCACGTTCTCCGACTCGACGGTGGAGGGTGGCGGCGAGCGCTACGTGGTGCTCCTGAACGGCTTCGACGGTGGCGGGGCGCTGGTCGATGTCGACGAGGCCGAGGTGACCGACCTTCTCGACGTGATCGGCGACGCCGAGTTCATCCTCAGGGCCGAGTTCGCCGACGACGAGTCCGTCGTGCTGGTCAACACCGAGGACGGCGTGTACCTGGTCCCCACCGACGCGCCCGAGGAGGCCGACCGGCTCGGCGACGGCGCCGGACAGCTGTTGGAGGGCGACGATGCCGTGCTGTTGACGTCGGCGGACGGTGCCGTGGTGCGTGATCTCGACAGCGGCGACGAGATCACCGTCTCCGACCAGCCGGACGGCGCGCTGGCCGTCGGCGAGCACGTGCTGGTGGCCCGCGACGACGAGGCTGTGCTGCTGGAGCCGGGCTCGGACGACGTCTTGGCGTCCGCTCCGTACAGCAACGAGGGCGTCGCCCCGGTGGCGGTCGGCGACGCCGTCCTGGTGCCGGGCAGCGACGAGCCGACCTGGACCCTGGTCGACGGGGGCGAGGCGACGGCCACCGAGCTGCCCGACCTGGACGGGCTGACCCCCGTGTTCGGCGGTCGACCCGAGCGGTGGGTGCCCTTCAGCGGCGAGGACGAGCACGTGCTCGTCAGCCTCGACACCACCGACGGCTCGGTCGTCCCCCTGCTCGACCTCGACGAGGAGGAGCGGATCGTCGGCTTCCCCATGGTGGCCGGTGCGGGACCGGCGGCCCTCGTGTCGACCTTCGACGACGACGGGACGTACGCCCGGCTCCTCGACCTCGACACCGGCGAGGTCCAGGACCTCGGCTCGCCCGTCCTCGGAGCGGCCTTCTCGCCCGACGGCAGCCAGATCGTGTGGGTCATCGGCCCCGACGCCGAGCTCCGGGTCGGGCCGGTCGACGATGTCGAGGCGGCCGAGGTCCTCGACGACGGGGTCGCCATCCCCATCTGGCTCGCCGGCGACTGACCCAACCCGTTCTGGCGCCCGATTCGGTCGCCAGAGCGACCAGATCAGGCGCCAGAACGAGGATGGATCAGTGGATGGGGCCCTCCCTGCGAGTGCAGCGACCCGGAGGTGTGGCCCGTGTGGTTGGCGATGATCTCGGCGCAGATGGAGATGGCCGTCTCCTCGGGCGTGCGGGAGCCGATGTCCAGGCCGATGGGGGCCATGACCCGCGTCAGCTGTTCGTCGGTGACGCCCTCCTCCCGCAACCGCTCGACCCGGTTGGCGTGGGTGCGCCGGGAGCCCATGGCGCCCAGGTAGCCGACCCGGGTGTCGAGGGCGGCCACGATGGCCGGGCACGTCGAACTTGGCGTCGTGGGTGAGCACGCAGACGGCGTCGGCCGCGCCCAGTTCCGCACCGACCCGCTCCAGCAGGCGGTGGGGCCAGTCGACCACCACCTCGTCGGCCATCGGGAAGCGTCGCCTGGTGGCGAACACCTCCCGGGCGTCGCACACGGTCACGTGGAAGCCGAGGAACTTCGCGGCGGTCGGCCAGGGCGGCGGTGAAGTCGACGGCGCCGAAGATCAGCATCCGGGGCGGCGGGGCGAACGCCTCGATGAAGACGTCGACCACGGCCTCCCGCGGCCTCGCCGTGGGCGCCGTAGTTCCGGCGGTCGGTCCGGCCGGCGTCCAGCTGGCCGAGGGCGTCCCGGGCCACCACCCGGTCCAGGTCCTCGTTGCCCAGCGTGCCGACCGGCTCGAGGTCGGGGCCGACGAGCAGCTTGTTGCCCGTGCCGGGGCCGTCGATGACCGTGGCCAGGGCCACGGGCCGGTCGGCCACGAGGGCCTCGCGCAGCTCGTCGTAGACGCTCACGGCCCAGTCGAGCGGTTCGATGAACAGGTGGACGGTGCCGCCGCAGGTGAGGCCGACGGCGAAGGCCTCGTCGTCGGAGTAGCCGAAGGTCACCACCCGCCGCTCGCCGGTGGCCAGGATGTCGAGGGCCTCGGTCACGACCGCCCCCTCGACGCAGCCGCCCGACACCGAGCCGGCCACCTCGCTGTCCTCGTTACCGCCATGGCCGGCACCGGGGCCGCGGGGGCCGGAGCCCTCGCACGTCCACGACCCGGGCGAGGGCCACCTTCTTGCCGGCCGCCTTCCAGCGGTCGAGGTCCGCGAGCAGATCCTTCATGGCAGAACGGTCTTCACGCCGAGAGCACCTCCGCGAGGTCGTCGAGCGAGGCCAGCGATGTGGCCTTCGAGGAAGTGGTCGACGTGGGGCAGGGCGGCGGCCATGCCCCGGGCCAGCGGCTCGTAGCCGGGGCTGGCCTTGAGCGGGTTGACCCAGATCAGCCGGTGGGTGACCCGGTGCAGGCGGGCCACCTCCTCGCCCAGCAGCTCGGGCTCGCCCCGGTCCCACCCGTCGGAGAGGACGACCACCGTGGCGCCCCGGGCCAGGCCCCGAACGCCCCAGTCGTCGTTGAACTCCCGCAGGCAGGCCCCGAGGCGGGTGCCGCCCGACCAGTCCACGACGGCGTCGCTGGCCGCTCGCAGGGCGGCGTCGGGGTCCCGGGACGACAGCTCCCGGGTGACCCGGGTGAGGCGGGTGCCGATGGCGAAGGCCTCGACCCGGGTGCCGCCGGCCACCGCGGCCTGGGCGAAGCGCAGCAGCGCCCGGGCGTGGGCCTCCATCGAGCCGGACACGTCGACCAGCAGGACCAGGCGCCGCGGCCGCTCGCCGGGGTCCAGCCAGCGTCGGTCGATGGCCTCGCCGCCGGTGCGCAGGGCGCCGCGGGTGGTGCGGCGCAGGTCGGGCCAGCCGCCCCGGCCGGGTGGTCGGGCGGCGGCGGCGGGACGTCGCGCCGGGCGCCGTCGGACGCGGAGGTCGCCGATGAGGCGCATGGCCTCGGCTCGCTCGCTCGTCGGTGCAGGCGGCGAAGTCCTTGTGGCGCAGCACCTCGCCGGGCGACCAGCGCAGCGACCTGCGCCGGGCCGTCCTCGCCCGTCCGCCGCGTCGCCGCTCGTCGCCGTCGTCGGTGGCCGCGGGGCACCTCGACCGCCGGCGGGGGCGGCGGGCCGGGCGCGAGCACGTGCTCGCCGCCGAAGAACGCGGCGAAGGCGGCGTCGTAGACGCCGATGTCCTCGGGCCGGCGCACCAGCGTGGCCCGGCCGGCCCAGTAGACGCGGCGGCGGTCGTCGCTGCCGACCGCCTCCCAGGCCCGGACGAAGGAGAGGACGCGGTCGACGGGCACGTCCAGGTCGGCCGCCCGCAGCACCCGGCCGAAGGCCACCGCCGGCCCGCTCGGGGGCCAGGCGCGGCCTCAGGCGCCACGGCAGGACGGCCTCGCCGGATGCAGGTCCCCGATGCCCGCGGTCCCGCACCCGCTGCTGGTCCTCGCGGTACTTCACGCACCGCGCCGAGCGTGGCGCCGACGGTGGCCTCGTCGAGCGTCGGCCCGGCCGAGGGCGGCCAGGGCCTCGGCCCAGTCGATGGTCTCGGCCACGCCGGGCGGCTTGTAGAGGCCCAGCTCCCGGAGCTGCTCGACGACGCCCGGCCACCTGGCGGGCCAGCGCCTCGGTGACCTGCGGGCGCCCGCAGCCGCACGATGGCCACCTCACGCTCGAAGTCGGGGTGCTCGACCCAGTGGTAGAGGCAGCGCCGCTTGAGGGCGTCGTGCACGTCCCGGGTGCGGTTGGAGGTGATGACGACGACCGGCGGGGTCGCGGCGCCGGAACGTCCCCAGCTCGGGGACGGTGACCTGGTAGTCGGAGAGGATCTCGAGCAGGAAGGCCTCGAACTCGTCGTCGGCCCGGTCGACCTCGTCGATCAGCAGCACCGGCGGCGGCCCGTCGGCGTGGTCGATGGCCTGCAGCAGGGGCCGGCGCACGAGGAAGCGCTCCGTGTAGAGCTCGTCCTCCAGCGCGTCGGCGGCGCGCCTCGGCCCGGCCGGTGGCCTCGGCGGTGCGCAGGTGCAGGAGCTGGCGGGCGTAGTCCCACTCGTAGACGGCCTGGGCGACGTCGATGCCCTCGTAGCACTGGAGGCGGATCAGCTCGCCGCCGGTCCAGCGGGCGAGGACCTTGGCCACCTCGGTCTTGCCGACCCCGGCCTCGCCCTCGAGCAGCAGCGGGCGCTGCAGCTCCAGCGCCAGGAAGACGGCCGTGGCCAGCCCCTCGTCCGGCCAGGTAGTCGTGCGCGGCGAGAGCGTCCGCGACCTCGTCCGGAGTGCGCCCCACCGGTTCAGGTTACGAGAGCGGCCGCATCCGGGGGCACTTCCCCCTTGCGGAGGATGGCCGCGAACAGCTCCACGCCATCGACCAGGCGGGGTCCGGGGCGCACCACGTAGGCGTCACCGTCCACAGCCCAGACCCGGATGTGCTCGGGAAACCGGTCCCGTACCGCCGTCGCCTGCTCGACGGCACCGTCCAGTCCGAAGCCGCACGGGGCGACGATGACCGTGCCGAACGGCTCGGCGTCGATGTCGTCCCACGACAGGGCGCCCGAATGGGTCCCCGGCGCGGCGAGCACGGCGTGGCCGCCTGCGGCCCGGATCATGTCCGGGATCCAGTGCCCCGCTCCGAACGGCGGGTCGACCCACTCCAGCAGCAACACGGGCGGCGCCGCGTAGCCCGCGCGGGCCTCGCGTGCCGCCCGCAGCCGCCGGCGCAGGGCCCCCGTCAGCTCCGCGGCCCGGCCCTCGACCCCCAGCACCGCGCCGACCCGGTCGATGTCGTCGATGACCTCGTCCAGCCGGTTCGGGTCGAGGGACACCACCTCCGCCGAGCAGCCCAGCCGGCCCAGGGCCTCGTCGACGTCGCCCGACGGCACGGCGCACACCCGGCACAGGTCCTGGGTGAGGATCACGTCGGGGTCGATCTCGGCGATGGCCTCCTCGTCCAGCCGGTACAGCGGCGTGCCGCCTTCGGTCGCCTGGCGGACGGCGGCGTCGATGTCCTCGGGGCTGTCCGTGCTGGCCTCCAGCCCCGAGGAGGACACCACCCGCTTGCTGCGGGCCTCGGCCGGGAAGTCGCACTCGAAGGTGACGCCCTGGAGGTCGTCGCCACACCCGAGGGCGAAGACGATCTCGGTCGCCGACGGCAGCAGCGACACGATCTTCACACCACCAGTGTGGCCGGGACCCGTGGAGGAAATAGCCCACCGAACCGGTGGGCTGTTTCCTCCAAGTCAGGTCAGGCCGGACCACGTCGCATCCCTCCACGGCGGAGCATCTAGGTTCGCACCGTGGATCTGGGGCTGCGAGGCAGGCGGGCGGCCGTCGCCGCCGGGTCGGCGGGACTGGGGCTCGGGGCCGCCAAGGCATTGGGTGCCGAGGGCGTCCACGTGGCCGTCTGCGGGCGGGACCAGGAGCGGCTGGATGCCGCCGTCGAGCAGCTGGGCGACGGCGCCGTCGGGATCGTGGCGGACATGGCCGACACCGACCAGGCCGCCGCCTTCGTCGAGGAGGCCGGCGAGCGCCTCGGCGGGACCGTCGACATCGTCGTGGCCAACGCCGGTGGGCCGCCGGGCGGCACCTTCGCCTCGACCGACCTGGCGGCGTACCGCCAGGCACTCGACCTCAACCTCCTGTCGTCCATCGCCCTCTGCCAGGCCGCAGTACCCGCCATGCGGGCCCAGGGCTGGGGGCGGATGGTCGCCATCACGTCGATCGGCGTGCGCCAACCCCCCGCCTACCTCATCGCCTCGGCCACCGCCCGGGCAGGCCTGACCGCCTTCCTCAAGGTGCTCGCCACCGAGGTCGCCCCCGACGGGGTCACCGTCAACTCCGTGCAACCGGGCCTCCACGACACCGACCGGGTCCGCCAGCTGCACGGCGACACCCCGCCCGAGCAGGCCGCCGCCGGCGTCCCGGTCGGGCGCCTCGGCGACGCCGACGACTTCGGCGCCGTCGTCACCTTCCTCTGCTCGCAGCAGGCGGGCTTCGTCACCGGAACGTCCCTGCTGGTCGACGGCGGCGCCTTTCCCGGCCTCGTCTGATTCGGCGGCCACAATTCTGGTCATCACGAGGGTTCTGGGGTCAGAACCTTGCTCGTGCGGAGACCGGCGCAGGGTCCGGAAGGGAAGCGCGAGGATGGCCGAAACGACCGCACCGGGGGTGACGCATGGAAGTGTCCGTGACCGTCAACGGCCAGGCCGGGTCGGACGAGGTCGAGCCACGCCTCCTCCTCGTCCACTACCTCCGCGAGGTCCGGGGGTTGACCGGCACCAATGTGGGCTGTGACACCTCGTCCTGCGGGGCGTGCACGGTCCTCGTGAACGGCGAGTCGGTGAAGTCGTGCACGATGCTGGCGGTCCAGGCGGACGGCGAGGACGTCACCACCATCGAGGGCCTGGCGAACGGGTCGGAGCTGCACCCGATGCAGCAGGCCTTCCACGAGCACCACGCCCTGCAGTGCGGCTACTGCACGCCCGGCATGGTCATGGCCGCCGTCTGCCTGGTCGAGGAGAACCCGGGGCTCGACGAAGCCGGCGTGCGCGAGGGGCTGGAGGGGAACCTCTGCCGTTGCACCGGGTACCACAACATCGTCAAGGCCGTTCTGGCCGTCGCCAACGGGGGATGAGGACATGACCGTCACCGGAACCCGTCTCCTGCGCAAAGAGGACCCCGAGCTCCTCTCCGGCGAGGCCCGCTACATCGACGACCTCACCATTCCGGGCGCCATGTGGATGGGCATGGTGCGCAGCCCGTTCGGCCACGCCCGCATCACCTCGATCGACACCTCCGCGGCCACCGCCATGCCCGGCGTCGTCGCCGTGTACACGGGCGCCGACCTGACCGAGCTGGGCATGGCCCCGCTGCCGTGCGCCTGGGCCGTGACCGAGGACATGGTCACCCCGGAGCACCTCCCGGTGGCCGTGAGCGAGGCCTGTTACGTGGGCGACGCCGTCGCCGTCGTGCTGGCCGAGAGCCGCTACGAGGCCCGCGACGCAGTGGGCGCCGTGGAGGTGGAGTACGACCCGCTGCCCGTGGTCGTCGACCTCGAGAAGGCGGCGGCGGGCGACGTGCTGGCCCACAGCGACCTCGACTCGAACACGTCCTACGTCTGGGAGCTGACCCCCGACCCCGACGCCGTCGAGGCCGCCTTCTCCTCGGCCGCCCACACGGTCAAGGAGCGCTACCTCCAGCAGCGGCTCATCCCCGCCGCCATGGAGCCCCGCGGCGTGGCCGTGGTGCCACAGCCCCACGGGGGTGAGCTGACGATCTACTCGGCCACCCAGATCCCCCACATCCTGAAGTACCTGGTGGCCGCCACCACGGGAACGCCCGAGCACAAGATCCGGGTGGTGGCACCGTCGGTCGGCGGTGGGTTCGGCAGCAAGCTGGACATGTACGCCGAGGAGCAGCTGGCGGTCGTCCTGGCCAAGCACCACCAGAAGCCGGTGCGATGGACCGAGGAGCGCTCCGAGGCGGCTCTGTCCACCATCCAGGGCCGGGGCCAGGTCCAGGACATCGAGCTGGCGGCCGACGCCGACGGCAAGGTGACCGGGGTGCGGGCCACGTTGCTCGCCGACATGGGCGCCTACCTGCAGCTGGTGACCCCGGGGATCCCGCTGCTCGGCGCCTTCCTCTACCACGGCGTCTACGACATCCCCGCCTACTCGTTCACCTGCACGGGGCTGTTCACGAACCTGGTGCCCACGGACGCGTACCGCGGGGCCGGGCGGCCCGAGGCCACCTACGCCATCGAGCGGGCCATGGACGCCCTCGCCCGCGAGCTCGGGGTCACCCCGGAGGAGATCCGTCGCCGGAACTACATCCCCACCGACGCCTTCCCGTACGACTCCCCCGCCGGGCTCGTCTTCGACAGCGGCGACTACGAGCCGTCGCTCGACAAGGCGCTGGCCATGGCCGGCATCGACGACCTCCGAGCCGAGCAGCAGCGCCTGCGGGACGAGGGCTCGACCACTCACCTCGGCATCGGCATCTGCACCTACGTGGAGATGTGCGGCCTGGCCCCCAGCCGGGTGCTGGCCTCGCTCCGGTACGGGGCCGGCGGCTGGGAGGCCGCCACCGTGCGCGTGCTGCCCACCGGCGTGGTCCAGGTCGTCACCGGGACCGCCCCCCACGGGCAGGGCCACGAGACGACATGGTCGATGATCGTGGCCGACCAGCTGGGGGTGGACCCCGACAGCATCGAGGTCCTGCACTCCGACACCGCCATCGCCCCGCTGGGCATGGACAGCTACGGCTCCAGGTCCCTGGCCGTCGGCGGCACCGCCATCCACATGGCCACCAACAAGGTCATCGACAAGGCCCGGGACATCGCCGCCCACCAGCTGGAGGCGTCGGCCGACGACCTCGAGTTCGAGGATGGCTCGTTCAAGGTGCGGGGCTCGCCCGACAAGGCCATGGCCCTGGGTGAGGTGGCGGCGGCGGCCTTCACGGCCCACGACCTGCCCGACGGCATGGAGCCCAACCTCTCCGCCGACGTGACCTACGACCCGCCCAACTTCGTCTTCCCCTTCGGCACCCACATCGCCGTCGTCGAGATCGACGAGGAGACCGGCAGCATCCACCTCCGGGACTACGTCGCCGTCGACGACTGCGGCACCCAGATCAACCCCATGATCGTGGAGGGCCAGCTGCACGGCGGGATCCTCCAGGGCGCGGCCCAGGCGCTCTGGGAGGGCGCCGAGTACGACGAGGAGGGCAACCTGCGCAACGCCTCCCTCGCCGACTACTTGGTGCCGTCGTCGATGGAGGCCCCGTCCTACCGCCTCGACCACACGGTCACGCCCAGCCCCACCAACCCCCTCGGGGTGAAGGGGATCGGCGAAGCGGGGACCATCGGCTCCGCGGCCACCGTCATGAACGCCGTGGTCGACGCCCTGTCGCCGCTCGGCATCACCGACATCGCGATGCCCGCCTCACCCAACCGGGTGTGGGCGGCGATCCAGGAGGCCCGGGCATGATCCCCGCTGCGTTCGACTATGTCCGGGCCGACTCGGCCGACGAGGCGCTGTCGCTGCTCGCCGAGCACGGCGACGAGGCCAAGCTGCTGGCGGGTGGGCACTCGCTGCTGCCGCTGATGAAGCTGCGGCTGGCCGTGCCCTCCGTGCTGGTCGACATCGGCCGGCTGGGCGACCTGTCGTACATCCGGGAGGACGGCGACACCATCGCCATCGGGGCGCTGACCCGGCAACGCGACATCGAGATCAGCGACCTGCTGAAGGAGCACCTGCCGCTCCTGGCCCACGGCACCTCGAAGGTCGGCGACCCGAGTGTCCGGCACCGGGGCACCCTCGGTGGTGCGCTGGCCCACGGGGACCCGGCCGCCGACCACCCGGCGATGCTCCTCGCCCTCGGGGGCGAGATGGTCATCCGGGGCCCGTCGGGCGCGCGCACCGTGACCGCCGACGACTTCTTCACGGGCTTCCTGGAGACCGCCCTGGCCCCCGACGAGCTGATGACCGAGGTGCGGATCCCCAAGGCCACCGGCGCCGGCTGGTCGTTCCAGAAGTTCAACCGCCGGGCCCAGGACTGGGCCATCGTCGGCGTGGCCGCCGTCCACAACGGCCGCACCGGCATCGGCCTCGTGAACATGGACACCCGCCCGACCCGAGCCGCGGCCTCCGAGCAGGCCATGGCCGGTGGGGCCTCCCCCGCCGAGGCCGCCGAGGTCGCCGCCGACGGCACCAACCCGCCCAACGACCTCAACGGCACCGTCGAGTACCGCCAGCACCTGGCGCGCGTGTTGGTTCGGCGAGCCTTGGAGGAGGCGACCGCGGGCTAGCAGCACCCGTTCTGGGACCAGCCCACGGTCACCAGAGACCGGATCCAGTACCCAGAACGCCAACCCTGCCGTTCTGGGACCAGCCCGCGGTCACCAGAGACCGGATCCAGTACCCGGAACGAGCGGCGGGCGCTAGTCCCTCGTCATCTTCTGGAGGCCGCGGTAGGCCCAGGTGCCGAAGGCCAGCGCGCTGAGCGCCGTGACCAGGAGGCCGGGCCAGGTGTCGTGCCAGGTGATCTCGCCGATGAAGCCCTGGCGGGCCATGCGCAGCATGTTGGTCATGGGGTTCAGGCGGGCCACCGTGTGCAGCCAGCCCTCCATGACGTTCAAGGGGACCTGGCCGACCGACAGGAACATGGCCACGAAGATCCCGACCTGGACCAGGCCGCCCGAGCGCTGGGTGCGGAACTTGTAGACGATCCCCAGGCCCCACAGGGCGGCCACGATGGCGATGCCCTCGGCGGCGAGCAGGAGGATGAGCACGCCGGCGACGCCCTCGGTCAGCTCGGCACCGCCGACGCCGGCCACCACGAGCACGACGGTGAACGGGAGCAGGACCCGGATGAGGGCCGCCGAGATCGGACCCAGGAGGAGGCCGAATCGGGACGTGGGCGACATGAGGAGGCGGTCGTAGAACCCGTTCTCGATGTCGGCCGCCACCGCCTGGGACGCCCCGACCCCCGCGAAGGCCGCACCCTGGATGACGGCGTAGGGCGCCACCCAGGACAGGATCGAGTCGGTCGGGAACCCCGGGACGTCGGTGACGGCGACGAACGCGCCGCTGAACGAGATCAGCAGGAACACCGGCATGGCCACGATCGGGATGACGGCCGCCGGGATGCGCACGATCCGGCGCAGGCTGCGCTGGGCGAGGCTGGCGGCCACGGCCGAGGTGCGGGGCTTGCGACCCTCCTCGGCACGCACGGCGACGACGGTCACGACCGGGCCAGCCGTCGACGGAGCTGATGGGCGGCGAAGCTGACCGAGAGCACGGCCAAGGCGCCGGACACCCCGAGGCAGGTGGCCGCCGCGTCCCACGACCAGCCCGTGATCACCAGCTCCCGGGCGGCATCGATGATCCAGGTGATCGGGTTCGCCTGGGCCATCAGCTGGTACCAGCCGGACATGAGCTCGGTCGGGAAGAACGCCGAGCTCAGGAACAGCAGGATGAAGATCAGCGGAAACGTGTTCTGCACCGTCTCCTGCGACCCTGTGCGGACCCCGATGGCGGCGGTGACCCCGCCGATGGCGATGGCCATGACCATCGCCAGGAGGATGAGCACGACGAAGGCGGCGAACCCGCCGTGGATGCGGGCCCCGAAGATGCTGAACACCGCGATGAACACCAGCGACTGCAGCGCGCCGAGCACCGCGGCACCGGCGAGGCGCCCGATCAGGATCGACGGCCGCCAGATGGGCGAAGCCAGCAGGCGCTCGAAGAAGCCGTCCTCGATGTCGAGGGCGATGTCCGAGCCGCCGGCCACCGAGGCGAACATCACGCCCTGCAACATGCTGGCGGGCAGCAGGAAGTCGAAGAACGAGTCGACCTCCGGGAACCCGGGCAGCGCGGTGGTCCGGCTGAACGCCGCCGAGTTCACCGCTGCCAGCAGGAGCGGGAAGAGGATGCCGGGGATCCACACCGGCGGCTGGCGCAGCGTGGCCAGGACGGAGCGCCGGGCCAGGACCCGGATCTGGGCCACCGGCTGGCGGTGGAACGTGGCGGCGTCGCTCACGGGGTGGGGGCGGCCGTGTCCTCGGCCCCTTCCAGGCGACGGCCGGTGGCGTCGGCGAACACGTCGTCCAGGGACGGCTGGTGCAGCTCCAGGTTCTCGACGGCGACCCCGGCCTGGTCGAGGGCGCGCACGACCTCGGCCATCTGCGACGCCCCGTCCGGGAGGCCCAGGCAGACGGCGCCGTCACGGTCGGGCCGGGGCTCACCGATGCCCTGGAGAGCGAGCCGGGCCCGGTCCTCGTCCCCCATCGGCACGATGATCTGCAGGGTCGGCGCCCCGACGGCGGCCTTCAGGGCGTCGGCCTGCCCCTCCCGCACGATCCGCCCGTGGTCGATGATGGCGATGCGGTCGGCCAGCTGATCCGCTTCCTCCAGGTACTGCGTGGTGAGGAGCACGGTCATGCCTTGGTCCTCGTTGAGGCGCCGAACCTCCTCCCACAGGGCGATGCGGCTCATGGGGTCGAGGCCGGTGGTGGGTTCGTCGAGGAACAGCACGGCGGGCTCATGGACCAGCGACAGCGCGAGGTCGAGGCGGCGGCGCATGCCACCCGAGTAGGTGCCGACCCGCCGGTCGGCTGCCGCGGTCAGGCCGACCCGCTCCAGCAGGCCGTCGGCCCGGGTGTCGGCTTCCTTGCGGGAGATCCCGTGGAGGACGGACTGGAGCTGGAGCAGCTCCCGCCCGGACATCAGGGGGTCGATGGCGGCGTCCTGCAGCGCCACGCCGATGGACCGGCGCACCTGACCGGCCTCCTTGACCACGTCGTAGCCCGCCACCCGCGCCGTTCCGGCGGTCGGCATGAGCAGGGTCGTCAGCATCCGCACCGTCGTGGACTTGCCCGCCCCGTTGGGCCCGAGGAAGCCGAAGATCTCACCGTCGGCGACCTGGAGATCGACGCCGTCGACCGCGGTCAGGTCACCGAAGCGACGAACCAGCCCTACGGCTTCGATCGGATGTGGCACGACGCTCCCCGCTGGACGGCGGGGCGAACCTACCAAGCCCGTGCGCGGCCTCAGCCCGTCGTGGGTGTCACGGCCGCAGCGGCCATCCGCAGGCTGTCGAAGGGCCAGCCGGTGGGGATGGGCAGTGGTGGCGGCGGGGCGGGGAGCACCGCGAAGACCTGCTCGTTCGGGTAGCCGAGGTGGAAGCGCTCGCGGGCCTCCCGCTCGATGTGCTCCGGGTCCGACAGCTCCTCGCGGCGCTGCTGGAGCTCGGCGATCTCGGCGTCGAGCTGGTCGAGCTGGTCCTGGGTCTCCCGGGTCGCCGACTGCTGGTCGACGTAGTTCCGGACGGGCACGAACATCACGTAGCCCACAGCGAGCACGGTGGCCAGGATCAACACGATCGTCGTGGTCCGGGACCTAGGCATCGTCGCCACCGTCCTCGGCGGCCGCCATCGGGAAGGCGCCGGCCCCCGGGTAGGCGGCGGCCTCGCCCAGGTCCTCCTCGATGCGCAGGAGCTGGTTGTACTTGGCGACCCGGTCGCTGCGGGCCAGCGCCCCCGTCTTGATCTGGCCGCAGTTGGTGGCCACCGCGAGGTCGGCGATGGTCGTGTCCTCGGTCTCGCCCGACCGGTGCGACATGACCGCCGTGTAGGCGGACCGGTGGGCCATGTCCACGGCCTCGATCGTCTCGGTGAGCGTCCCGATCTGGTTGACCTTGATCAGGATCGAGTTGGCCACGCCCGCGTCGATGCCCCGCTGGAGACGCTCGGTGTTGGTGACGAAGAGGTCGTCGCCCACGAGCTGGACACGGTCGAGCCCAGCCGCTGGGTCAGCAGCGCCCAGCCGTCCCAGTCCTCCTCGGCCACGCCGTCCTCGATGGTGACGATCGGGTACCGGTCCACCAGGTCGGCCAGGTACTCGACCATCTCCGTCGACGAGAGGCGTCGGCCGCCCTCGCCGGCCAGCACGTAGGTGCCGTCCTCACAGAACTCGGTCGACGCCGCGTCCATGCCCAGGACGATGTCGTCACCCGGCACCCGGCCGGTGGCCTCGATGGCCCGCATGAGGTACTCGAGGCCCTCCTCGTTGGAGGCGAGGTCGGGGGCGAACCCGCCCTCGTCGCCCACCAGCGGTCGACAGGCCGTCGTCGGAGCAGGAGCTTCTTGAGGGCGTGGTAGGTCTCGGCGCCCCAGTTCAGGGCCTCGCCGAACGAGGCGGCGCCGACCGGCAGGATCATGAACTCCTGCACGTCGAGGTTGTTGTCGGCGTGGGCCCCGCCGTTGATCACGTTCATCATCGGCACGGGCAGGACGTGGGCGTTGGCCCCGCCCACGTACCGGTAGAGGGGAACCTCCAGCTCGTCGGCGGCCGCCTTGGCCACGGCGAGCGACACCCCGAGGATGGCGTTGGCCCCGAGGCGGGACTTGTCGTCCGTGCCGTCGGCGGCGATCAGCTGGCGGTCGATGTTGCGCTGGTCCAGGGCCTCCTGGCCCAACAGCAGGTCGGCCAGCTCGCGGTTGACGTGGGCCACGGCCTCCAGCACGCCCTTGCCGCCGTAACGGGCGGTGCCGTCGCGGAGCTCGACGGCCTCGAACTGGCCCGTCGAGGCGCCGCTGGGCACGATGGCCCGTCCGCGGGCCCCGGACAGGAGGACGACCTCGGCCTCGACCGTCGGGTTCCCGCGCGAATCGAGGACCTCACGGCCCACGACGTGCTCGATGGCGCTCATCGTTGCGCGCTCACGTCTTGTTGCTCCTGTGGCTGGTGTGGCCCGTGTTCCCCGGCCGCCTTTGTAGCCGAAACCGGACCGCGAACCGCGGCAACCCTGTCTACGGGATGCGGAGCCTCGACTCACAGCCCGCCCGTTGGACGGCGGCAGATTGGTTGGACGCCGACTCCGCCGCCCGGAGCTCGTCGCGCCAGGCCGTCGTGGCCCGACGGAGGTGCCACACTCGCCTCCCGTGTGGTGGGTGCTCCTGGTCCCGGTGCTCGTGGTCGAGGTGGTGTGGGTCAACCGCTTCCTGACCACGATCCGGCCCCGCCTGCGCGAACGCCTCTCCCACGAGCTCGATGTGGCCATCGTCGACGGGCCACAGGGAGCGTGGGCGGCGGCGCCCGGTAGCGGCCTCGGGCGCGGCGTGCTGGTCGCCACCGTCGACATCGGCCTGCTGATCCTCGCCACGCTCGGCCCGCTGGCCGTCGTGCTCCTGCTGGCGTTCCTCGTCGCCGGCTAGGCCCGCTCCTCCGCCCGGAGGTCGTCCCGCCAAGCCGTCGTGGCCCGACGGAGGGCGTCCTCGGGGTCGACGCCCTGGGCCCGGGCCCGCGCGACGAGCACCAGCAGCGCGGCGCCGAGGTCGTCGGCTTCGTCGCCCGTGGGCAGCGGCACCGCCTCGATCAGGCCGGTCGCCTCCGCCTTCTTCTGCACCTTGAGGGCGTAGAGCAGGGCCGGCAGACCCGCGGGGGATTCCGTCGAACACGCTCTCGCGACCCTTCTCGGCCTTCTTGATCGACTCCCAGTTGGTGACGACGTCGTCGGCCCCGTCGACCTCGACGTCGCCGAAGACGTGGGGGTGGCGTGCCACGAGCTTGTCGTGGACGCCCCGGGCCACGTCGGCCAGCGTGAACCGGCCCTCCTCGGCGCCGAGCGTGGCGTGGAAGAAGACCTGGAAGAGCAGGTCGCCCAGCTCCTCCTCGAGGGCGACGTAGCCCTCGTCCTCGTCGACCGCCAGCAGGTCGATGGCGTCCAGGACCTCGTAGCTCTCCTCGACCAGGTGGCGGGTCAGCGACTGGTGGGTCTGCTCCCGGTCCCACGGGCACTCGGCCCGCAGGCGGCGCACGAGGCCGGCGAAGCGCTCCAGCTCGGCGGCCACGGGCTCGGCCAGGCCGGGGATCCACAGGGAGGTCAGGTGGTCGGGCTCGACGGCGCGGTCCAGGTCCGCCCACGCCACCTCGGTCACCGCCTCGTCGGGCAGGCCGAGTCGCTGCAGGACGGTGACGGTCGGCCCCTCCTCCACCGAGAGCTTGATGTCGGAGAGGACCGATGGCCGGTCGCACTGCCCGACCAGCAGTGGTCCGGTCGCGCCGGCGGCGGCGACGGCGAAGTCGTGGCCGTCCACCAGGCGCACGCCGGCGGCGACGGGGTCGACCTCCAGGCGCTCCCAGGCCAGGTCCAGGAACGAGACGGATGGGCAGGACGTCGACCTCGACCCGGTCGTCGGCCCGCAGGAGCTCCACCGTGCGCTCGGCGACGGTCGGCGAGCCGGGCACCGCGTAGAGCACCTCGCCGTGCTCCTCGGCGGCGGCCACCAGGTCGTCGACGATGCCCCGGTAGACGGCGTCCATCGTGGCTTCGGCCTCGTAGCGGGCGTCGAAGCTGGTCGCGTCGGGCACGGCGACGGCCGCGGGATGGCGCGTCGTGCGGAGGTAGCGGTGGGCAAGGCGCTCGACCTCGGCGCGGGTGGCGGCGGTCAGCAGCTCCGGGCCCGCCGGCCCGAGCCCGACGACGACGACCCGGCCCACGACCTCAAGCTACGCCCGCCCCCAAACGATATTGCGCCGTTCGGTAGCGGATCCCGCTACCGAGCGGCGCAATTTGGCCTCGACACGGTTCGACACCGGGTGGGCGTTGACGAGGCGGATCGGAACCGCGACAGTCCACGTGGCGCTTCCCCGCCGCCCCTCCACCAGGGAAGCGTCTGTGGACGACATCGACGCCCGCGCCGTCGCGCTGGCCGCCCGCCAACACAGCCTCATCTCGTTGAAGCAGTACGTCGGTCTCGGTGGCGACAAGCACAGGGCCCGACGCCGCGTCGCCAGCGGGCTCTGGCTGCGCGTCCGCCCCGGCGTCTACTCGATCGCCGGGCACCCGTTCACCTGGGAGGCCCGGATCCTCTCGTCGGTCCTCGCGTCGAGCGACGGAACGCTCGCTTCACACCGCACGGCAGCGGTGCTCTGGAACGTCGAGGACTTCCGCCGCGGCCGCCCCGAGATCTCCGTCCACCGCCACCACCGGCCCGAGGGGCTGGACGCCCGTATCCACGAGTCGACGGATCTCCACCTGGCAGCGCCCGTACTCCGCCGAGGCATACCGACGACCGGCCTGATCCGGACCTTGCTCGACGTGAGCTCGGTCATCACCCTCGACGCCGCCGAGCACGCGATCGACGACGTGCTCCGGACGTCACCGACGCAGTGGCCCGACCTCTACGAGAGCCTGACGCTCCACTCTCGCCGGGGCCGGAACGGGTGCGGAACGTTTCGTGCGGTCCTCGACCAGCGCTTCGGCGACAAGGTCATCACGGACAGCTGGTTCGAACGCATGGTCCGTCGCCTCCTGCTCGACGCCGGGTTCCCCGAGCCCGAATCACAGTGGAACATCTACGACGGGGCCCTGTTCGTCGGCGAGGTCGACCTCGCCTGGCCGGGCGCGATGGTCGGCGCGGAGCTCCAGAGCAAGGCCCACCACCTGAACCCGACGTCGTTCGAACGCGACCCGGAGAAGCTGAACCGGATCCAGCTCCTCGGTTGGCACATCCTCGTGTTCACCTGGAAGATGTACAAGGAGCGCCCGCAGCTGATCTGTGACCAGCTCGCCCAAGCCCTGGCTCGATCTGGCGCCGCTGGGTAGCGGATACCGCTACCGAATGGCGCAATTTCGGAATGAGGCGACGACGACCCGGCTCAACCGCCGGGGAGCAATGGCGCGGTGGTCGGCGTGGCCGGGCCCTCCGGCGCCACGATGCGCCCTTCCTCGGGGTTCCAGCTGCCGTAGCGGCCGGCGACGTCGACCTCGGCGTCGAGCATCAGCTCCTGGAGGCGCTCACCCGCCTGGGGCAGCGTGGTGGCGGGGTCGTCGCCGAAGGTCGCCGCCAGCGCGCTGAACCGGCTGTAGACGTCGATCAGCAGTTGCCGGTAGCTGGGTGGCAGCTCGTCGGGGGCCAGGGCCTGTTGGCCGGCGTTCGCCAGGTCGGTCGCCATCAGCTCGGTGCCGGCGGCGATGTCGTCCTCGGTGAGCTCGATGCCCAGCTCGGCCAGCTCGTCGTCGAGCACGGCGACTCGGGCGTGGTTGGTCAGGACCACCTCGGACACGAAGCCCGCCCGCAGGGTGTCGCTCCCAGCGCCCCTGGCGTTGACCACGGTGAGGAAGTCGTGGTGCCCCCGCATGTCCTGCAGGTCGTCCTCCAGGTCCCCCACCGTGAGCACGTCGTCACCGCCGACGGTGAGGGCGGTGTCCTCGTCGGGGGAACAGGCCACCGCGACGAGGCCGACGAGCAGGAGGGCGAGGAGACGCTTCACGATCAGGGGATCGTAGGGATCAGGCGCCCGCCGCCACCAGCGGGTCGGCGGGGACGAGCTCGTCGAGCAGGACGACGAGGGCCTGCGCCACCTCGTCGGGGTTGGTCACCGGCACCTGCAGCTCGCCGGTCTCCTCCTTGTAGACCGCCTTCGGCAGCAGGCGCTGGAGGCGGATCTGCTTGCTCTCCGGCAGGTCCAGCGGCTTCGAGCTTGGCGACGTGGGCGGGCCCCGAGAAGGCCTGGTTGCGGGTCACGACCACGTCGGTCACCCCGACCCGCTGGCACACCGCCCGCAGGCAGGCCACGTCCAGCAGGGCCGCCGCCGCGGGCGGCACCGGGCCGTAGCGGTCCTCCCACTCGGCCCGGATGTCGCCCACCTGGTCCGGGTCGGTGACCGAGGCCAGCCGTCGGTACGCCTCGAGCCGCAGCTCCTCCTTCGGCACGTACTCCGCCGGGAGGTTGGCGTCGAAGGGCAGGTCCAGCTTCACCTCGGCCGGCTCCCGCACCTCCTCGCCCTTCAGCTCGGCGACGGCCTCGGTGACCATCTGGCAGTAGAGGTCGTAGCCCACCGCGGCGATGTGGCCGGACTGGCCGGTGCCCAGCAGGTTGCCGGCGCCCCGCATCTCGAGATCCCGCATGGCGATCTTGAAGCCGGAGCCCAGCTCGGTGGACTCGCCGATCGTGCGCAGCCGCTCGTAGGCGTCCTCGCTGAGCGAGCGGTCCGGTGGCGTGAACAGGTAGGCGTAGGCCCGCTGGCCGGCCCGCCCGACCCGGCCCCGGATCTGGTGGAGCTGGCCCAGCCCGAGCAGGTCGGCCCGGTCGACCACGAGGGTGTTCACCGTGGGCATGTCGATGCCCGACTCGATGATCGTCGTGCAGACGAGCACGTCGTACCCGCCCTCCCAGAAGTCGATGACCACCCGCTCCAAGGCTGCCCTCGTCCATCTGGCCGTGGGCGATGGCGATGCGGGCCTCGGGCACCAGCTCCCGCAGACCGGGCGGCGACGTGCTCGATGTCCTCGACCCGGTTGTGGACGAAGAAGACCTGGCCCTCCCGCAGCAGCTCGCGGCGGATGGCCTCGGCCACGGCCCGCTCGTCGTAGTCGCCGACGTAGGTCAGGATCGGCTGGCGGTCGGCGGGCGGGGTGTTGATGATCGACAGGTCCCGGATGCCGGTCAGGCTCATCTCCAGCGTCCGCGGGATGGGGGTGGCGCTCAGCGTCAGCACGTCCACGTCGGCCCGGAACTCCTTGATGGCCTCCTTGTGGCTCACGCCGAAGCGCTGCTCCTCGTCCACGACGAGCAGGCCGAGGTTGTCGAAGCGCACGTCGCCCGACAGCAGGCGGTGGGTGCCGATGACGACGTCGACCGTGCCCAGCCCGACGCCCTCGATGACCTCGCTTCTGCTGGCCGGCGGTGAGGAAGCGGCTGAGCACCTCGACCCGGATCGGGTACGGGGCGAAGCGGTCGGCGAAGGTCTGCCCGTGCTGCTGGGCCAGCAGCGTCGTCGGCACCAGCACGGCGACCTGCATCCCCTCCTGCACCGCCTTGAAGGCGGCCCGGATGGCGACCTCGGTCTTGCCGAAGCCGACGTCGCCGCACACCAGCCGGTCCATCGGGGACGGGGCCTCCATGTCGGCCTTGACCGCCTCGATGGCGACGAGCTGGTCGGGCGTCTCCCGGTACGGGAACGCCGCCTCCAGCTCGTGCTGCCACGGCGTGTCCGGTCCGAACGTCGTGCCCGGGCTGGTGATGCGGCGCTGGTAGAGCACGACCAGCTCCTGGGCGATCTCGGCCACCGCCGAGCGCACCCGGGCCTTCGTCTTCTGCCAGTCCGAGCCGTTCAGGCGGCTGAGCGACGGGCTGTCGCCGCCCGTGTAGTGGCGCACGGCGTCGATCTGGTCCGAGGGGACGTAGAGCCGGTCGCCGGCTCGGTACTCCAGGACCAGGTAGTCCCGCTCGTGGCCGGCGATGGCCCGCCGCACCATGCCGCCGTAGCGGGCGACGCCGTGCTGGTGGTGCACGACGTAGTCGCCCTCGGTGAGGTCGTCGAAGAAGCCGCGGGCGTCGCGCTGGCGGGGGCGGGCGGGCCGGTGGGCCCGGCGCCGGCCGGTGATGTCCCGCTCGGTGAGGACGGCCAACTTGGCCCCGGGGAGGATGAACCCACGCTCCAGCGGGGCCACGGTGACCAGGCCCGTGCGGGGCGCGGGCAGCGGGTCGTCCCCGTCGACGTCGCGGGCGAGGAGGATCTCGTGCTCGGCCAGCACCTCGACCATGCGGTCGGCGCTGCCGTCGCCGTCGGCGGCCACCACCAGGCGGTAGTCGTCGGCCAGCAGGTCTCGCAGCTGCTTGGCGAGGACCGAGCCGTCGCCGATGACGGGGTCCCAGGCCGAGGCCAGGACCTCCGGCGACGACGGGCCCTCCGGCACCGGCGTGAGCGACCAGACCGGAGCCTCGGTGTGGCGCGAGCAGGCGGTCGAAGTCGAGGTGGAGCTGCGGGAAGTCGCGCTCGCCCGCCTCCCACGTCCGCGCCAGCGTGGTGGCCAGGTCGGTCTCGTCGGCCAGCAGGTCGGCGGCCCGGTCCCGCATGCGGGCGGGCTCGACCAGCAGCACGAGGGCGTCGTCGGGCAGGAGGTCGGACAGCAGCCGCTCGTCCTCGACCAGCCATGGCAGCCACGACTCCATGCCGTCGAAGGTCTGGCCGTCGGCGAGGCGGTCCCACTGCTCTCGGCCCCAGGGCTCGCCGGCGAGGAGCCCGGTGGCCCGCTGGCCCGCACCTCCTCGGTGGGCAGCAGCTCGCGGCAGGCGAAGAGCTGGACCTCGGTCCGGTCCGTGGTCGACCGCTGGTCGGCCACGGAGAACTCGCTCAGTCGGTCGACCTCGTCACCCCACAGGTCGATGCGCACCGGGACGTCGTCGGTCGACGGGAAGACGTCGACGATCGACCCCCGGACCGCCACCTCACCCCGGTGCTCGACCTGGTACTCGCGGCGGTAGCCCAGGTGGACCAGCCGGCTGACCAGGTCCTCCTGGTCGACCTGCGCGCCGGCCCGGACGACGACCGGCTCGATGTCCTCCACGTGGGGCCCGAGGCGCTGCACCAGGGCCCGGATCGGGGCCACGATGATGCGGCTCGACTGGTCGGGGTCGGTGAGCCGCCAGATCGTGCGCAGGCGGCGACCCATGGTCTCGACGGCGGGGCTGACCCGCTCGAACGGCAGCGTCTCCCATGCCGGGAAGACGTCGACCCCGTCGTCGCCCGCAGAAGACCCGGAGGTCATGGGCCAGGCGATCGGCCTCGGTGCTGGTGGGCATGGCGACGACGATCGGGTGACGGCTCGACAACTCGGCCAAGCCGGCAACGAAGATGGCCCGGGCCGCCTCGGGGACGGTCAGCGTCGTCGTCGTCGAGCCGAGGACGTCGGCGAGGACGGGCTCGCCCCGCAGCAGCGGCGGGAGCGAGCGGAGGGTCACCACCAGAATCTACGGGTCACCCCCGCTGGTTGAACTGCTCCATCGCCCGTTCCACGCCGTCGGCCAGGATCACCTCGACGGCGTCCGCGGCGTCGGTCACCGTGATCTCCAACTCGAGGGTCTCCCGCTTGCCGGGGCGGGAGAGCACGTGATCGGCGCCCCGCTCCTTGGACGGGGGCTTGCCCACCCCGATGCGCACCCGCAGGAAGTCGGTCGAGTGCAGGTGGTCCCGGATCGAGCGCAGGCCGTTGTTGCCGGCGAGGCCGCCGCCCACCTTCACCTTGAGCGTGCCGGGCGGCAGGTCCAGCTCGTCGTGGACGATCACCAGGTGGGCGAGGTCGTCCTCCAGGCCGTAGCGGCGGACCAGCGGGCGCACGGCCTGCCCCGACTCGTTCATGTAGGTGGAGGGCACCGCCAGGGCCAGGCGCCGGCCGCCGACGTTCACCTCGCCGGTGACGGCGGGGACCCCACGCAGGCCCTTGAGCTTCGTCCCGTGGCGCTGGGCCAGGAGCCGGACCGCGGCGGCACCCACGTTGTGGCGCGTGCCCTCGTAGTCGCGACCCGGGTTCTCCAGCCCGACCACCAGCAGGTCGGCGGGGGTGCCTCGGCGCTCGCCGCGCTGCCGCGGCGGCGCACCGACTACTCCTCGTCGGAGGCGTCGCCGCCCGAGTCGTCGCCGCCACCCTCGTCGCCGCCGCCCTCGGCTTCGGCCTCGGCCGCCGCTTCGGCGAGCTCGTCGAGCGCCTCGATGAACTCCTCCTCCTCGGCCACCTCGATGGTCTCGCGGCTGATCGGCCGCGGTGGCGATGACCTCGTCCTCGTCCACCTCAGTGCGGGCGCCCGTGGGCAGGGTGAGGTCGCCGACGCGGATGGCGTCGCCGATCTCCATGTCGGTGACGTCGACGGTGAGCTCGTTCGGGATGGCGCCCGGCTTGGCGAAGACGGCCAGGTTGAAGAGCAGGTGGGAGACGGTGCCGTCCTCCCGCTCGACCTTCTCGGCGTGGCCCTCGAGCACGACCGGGACGTCGACGAGGATCTCGGCGTCGCGGGAGACCCGCAGGAAGTCGACGTGGATCACGTCCCGGCGCACCGGGTCCCGCTGGAGGTCCTTCACGATGGTGAGGTCCTCGTTGCCGTCCACGTCGAGGGTGATCAGGGCGTTGAGCCCGGCCTCGGTGGTCAGGGCGGCCCGCAGGGCCGGCCAGGCCACGGCCACCGACACGGTGTCCTGCTCCAGGCCGTAGACGACGCCCGGCACCTTCCCGTCCCGCAGGAGGCGCCGCGACGAGCGGCTGCCCAGCGCGCGGCCGGTCTCAGCAGTGAGGGTGACGTCCATCAGACAGCTCCGTGATCAGATCAGTGACCCGCGCGGCGGCGCGGAAACAGCGACAGACGAGGCTACCGGCGCGGGTCAGGTTCTCGCCGCCGAGGCCGCGAAGACTTCGAAGACCGGCTCGGGACCGTCGGCCATCGCCTGTGGTCCGAACAGGCGGCCGAGCGCGCCGGCGGCGTCCTCGTCCGTGAACGGGGCGTGCTGCCAGCACCACTCGATGGTGTTGCCGTTCGGGTCTTCGGCGTAGATCGACAGTGAGCGACCGTGGTCCATGCGCACGACGTCGAGACCGACGTCGTGCCAGCGATCCCGGGCCTCGTCCAGCGCTTCGGCACCCGGCGGCGTCGAAGGCGAGGTGGTTCACCCAGCCGGGAAGTCCGAGACCCCGGGAGATCGACGGGTCGAAGGCCGGGACGGTCTCGTCGTGGAGGTGCAGCAGGCTCAGGCACGTCCCGTCGCCCGTGTCGTAGAAGACGTGGCGGGCCCAGCCGTCGCCCGTCCCCGTAGGCACGTCGAACGCGTCGACGAGCCGGAAGCCCATCCCCTCGGTCCAGAAGCGATGGTTCGCCTCGAGGTCCCGCACCGCCAACGCCATGTGGTTGAAGCCCATCGCTCACCCTCCCTCGTAACTTCGTCACAGTATTACTCAGATCAATAATGTCGTACTGTATCGACATCAGCGATCCCGTCGAGCCACGTCGCCCCTACCGCTCCCCTCGCCGCGACCAGCAACGGCTCGCGACGCGGGCCGCGGTGCGCGATGCCGCCCGCGAGCTGTTCGTGCAACGGGGCTACGTCGCCACGTCGGTCGCTGCCGTGGCCGACGCCGCCGACGTCGCCCCCGAGACCGTCTACGCCACCTTCGCGAGCAAGGCCCGGTTGCTGGCCGCCGTGGCCCGGGAGACGACGACCGGTGCCGACGAGGGCGAGGGCGTGCTCGACGCCGGCTGGTTCGATCGGCTCCGCGCCGAGACCGACCCCCGCCGCCGCCTCGCCCTCATGACCGAAGCGACCCGCCCGATCCTGGCGCGTGCCGAGCCGGTGGCCACGGTCGTGCGTGCCGCCGCGGCGTCCGACCCCGAGATCGCCGAACTGTGGGCGGCGATGGAGGCCGAGCGCCTGGCGGACGTGCAGGCGCTGGTCGCCCTGATCGCCGAAGTCGGCCCGCTGCCGGTGCCAGTGGACCGGGCGGTGGATCTCGTCTGGGCCCTCAGCCGCAGCACCGACCTCTACCGGGCGCTCACGGCCGAGCGGGGGTGGAGCGAGGACGAGGCCTTCGAGGCCGTCACCGACCTCGTGGAGCGGACCCTGCTGGGCTAGGAGAGGTTCTCCCCGTCGAAGATCTCGGACACCGAGGTGTCCATGAAGACCGCCCGGATGGCGTCGCCGATGATCGGCGCCACGGAGAGCACCTCGACCTTGTCGAACTGCTTCTCGGACGGCAGCGGCAGGGTGTTGGTCACCACCACCTTGTCGATCTTGGAGTTCTTCAGGCGGTCGACCGCGGGCCCGGAGAAGAGGCCGTGCGTGGCCATGCACCACACGCTGCTGGCGCCCCGCTCGAAGAGCAGGTCGGCGGCGGCGACGATCGTGCCCGCGGTGTCGATCATGTCGTCGAGCAGCACGCAGGGCCTGCCCTCGACCTCGCCGATGAGCTCCCGGGCCTCGACCTCGTTCTTCTGGCCGTGCACGTGGCGCTTGTGCACGATGGCGATGTCGGCGCCCAACTTGTTGGCGTACTTCTCGGCCACCTTCACCCGGCCGGTGTCGGGCGACACGATCACGAGGTCGTCCGGGAGATCCCGGCGGCAGGCCTCGATCAGCACCGGGGCGGCGGTGAGGTGGTCGACGGGACCGTCGAAGAAGCCCTGGATCTGGCCCGAGTGCAGGTCCACGCTGACCAGCCGGTTGGCCCCGGCCGTGCGGAACAGGTCGGCCACGAGCCGGGCGCTGATGGGCTCACGGCCCTCGGCCTTGCGGTCCTGGCGGGCATAGCCGTAGTACGGGCACACCACGCTGATGCGCTTGGCCGACGCCCGCTTGGCGGCGTCCACCATGATCAGCTGCTCCATCAGCGAGTCGTTCAGGGTCAGCCCGTCCAGGTGCGTGTGGGACTGGATGATGAAGACGTCGGCGCCCCGCAGCGACTCGGAGTAGCGGCAATGGATCTCGCCGTTGGCGAACTCGGAGAGGTTGGGCTCGCCCAGCTCGACGCCGAGGTTCTCGGCGATCTCCTCAGCCAGCGGCAGGTTGGAGCGCCCGGAGACCACGTAGAGCTGCTTGTCCGTGGCCATCTTGAGCTTCTTCACGGACGGGCCCCTCGTTCAGTCGTCGGCAACCGCAGTGTAGAACGACCCGGTACGGGCTCCCGGGGGGATCTGGGCACCCGGTTCGAGGACGGCGTAGGGCCCGACGACGGCGCCCTCGCCCACCTCGGCCTCGCGGCCCACGACCTGCTCCAGCCGTGCATTCGCCCCCACCACACAGTCGACCAAGCGGGTGTCGGGACCGATCTCGGCGTGGTCGCCGACCACCGTCTCGCCCTGCAGCAGGGTCCCCGGGAACAGCGTCACGTCCGTGCCGAGGCGCACCGTGGTGTCGATCGAGATGCGCTCCGGGTCGACCATGGTCACGCCGGCCCGCAGCCAGTGGTCGGCGGTGCGGCGGCGCAGCACCGCCTCGGCGGCGGCCAGCTGCGCCCGGTCGTTGATGCCCGCGGCCTCCTCGGCGTCCCCCATGACCATCGACGCCACCGGGTACCCGGCGGTGGCCAGGACCTCGACCACGTCGGTCAGGTAGTACTCGCCCTGGGCGTTCTCCGGGCTGGTGCGGCGCAGGGCGGGGGCCAGGACGCTGCGGCGGAAGCAGTAGATCGAGGTGTTGATCTCGCGGATCGCCCGCTCGTCGTCGTCGGCGTCGCGCTCCTCGACGATGCGCGTGACGTGGTCGTCCTTGCCCCGCACCACCCGGCCGTAGCCGGTTGGGTTGGCGACCTCGGCGCTGAGCACGGTGCAGGCGGCGTCCCGTTCGCGGTGGAGGGCGACCAGGTCGGCGATGGTCTCGGGTCGCAGCAGCGGCGTGTCGCCGGGCAGGACGATCACGTCGCCGTCGTCCTCGTCCAGCGGGTCGTCGGGGAAGCCCGTGAGCCCGACGCTCACCGCGTCGCCCGTCCCCCGCTGGACCTCCTGCTCCACGAAGCTGATCAGGAGGTCGGGCCCGTCGTCCTGCAGGCGCTTGGTGACCCGCTCGGCGTGGTGGCCGACGACGATCACGACCCGATCCAGCTCGCAGCCCCCGAGGGCGTCGAGCACGTAGCGGAGCATCGGGCGGCCACAGAGGAGGTGGAGCGGCTTCGGGCGGTCCGACTGCATGCGGGTGCCCTCACCGGCAGCCAGCACGATCGCCGAGAGGGGCCCTCCGCTCATGCCTCCTGTCTACCGCGACCAGCCCGCCCACGCGACGACCCTCAGGTCAGATCACCGCGGGTTCCAGCGCGGCGGAGCATTCAGGCGAGGGGAACCAGGGCTCCCTCACGCAGCCGGTCCAGCGTCACGGCGTCGACCCCGTGCGCCCGGAGGTAGCCCTCCGCCCCGCCGTGGGCCTGCCGGAGATGGGCGAGCAAGGCCAGCATCGCCTCCGCCGGGGCGGCCAGCCAGCCCGCCGGCTGACGGGCCATGAGCACCGCGCCGTCGGGATCAGTGGCCCGGAGCCACGCCAGACGCCGGGCCATGGCGTCGGCGCTGAGCGCGTAGTCGGCGGCCACGTCGTGGTCGGGCACCCCCAGCGTGCTCAGCACCAGGGCGGCGAGCACGCCCGTGCGGTCCTTGCCGGCGGCGCAGTGGAACACCAGCGGGCAGCCGTCGGGGTCGGCCATGTGGGTGACCGCCTGAGCGATGAGCGGGCCGCCCTCGGTCAGGAGGTCGATGTAGCGGGCCACCAGGTAGGGCGTCGACCGCTCAGCCAGCGCGCCGACGTCGTCGCCGTCGTCCCACGTGCGGGCGAGCACCGGCAGGTGGTGCATCGCAATCGGGTGGGACCGGACCGGGAAGGTGCCGAGGTCCAGCTCGGCGTGGGTGCGCAGGTCGAGGACCGTGCGCAGCCCCAGCGAGCGGACCCGGTCGAGGTCGGGGCCGGTCAGCCCGTGCAGCCCGTCGCTGCGGTAGAGCCGGCCGAGGGCGACGGTGCGCCCGTCCGACGTGCGGTACCCGCCGAGGTCCCGGAGGTTGAACACCGTGTCCAGCGGCACGTGGCGGGCCGGGGCGCGGACATCGATCGCCGTCATGCGTCGAACGTACGGAGCGCACCTGTCCGGCCACTGACCGTGGCAAGGCCCGCCGTCGACCGTGAGGTGAACATCATTCCCGGCGGCCGGTCTGGGAGGCTCGGGCATGGACGATCTCGGGACCGTGACCGCCAACGACGTCGACGACCTCAACCGGTCGGCCCTCAACCGCAGCGCCGCCTTCGCCCGGCTCGGGGGAACCGTGCTGGTCGCCATCGGGCTGGTCGGCCTGTTCGCCTGGGGTTGGCTCACCGTGCGCCAGCAGCAGCAGGCGTCACCCATCGCCCTCGGCCCCTTCGACGAGAGCGACGACATCGCCGTGGCCGACCGCATCACCCTGGCGACGGGCACCGTCGCCCTCCTGGTCTACGCCGGCATCGCCATCGGCTTGGGGCTGCTCGCCCGCATGGCCGGCCACCTGGGCCAGATCTGGGCGGGCGGCTCCATCACCGGCCTCCAGCTGGGCGACGACGTTCCCTACGAGGAGATCGACCTGGACGAGGACTGAGCCTCAGCCTGTCCGCTGCTGCCGCTCGGCGATGACCCGGGCGGGTGCTGGCTGGGGGGCAGGGACTCGAACCCCGATTCCTGGGACCAAAACCCAGTGTCCTGCCTCTTGGACGACCCCCCAACGGGGTGCGCGGAGCGTAGCGAGGGACCTCGTCAACGGAGGTCGAGATCGAGGACCGGGTCGGTGATCGTGAGGTCGATCGCCGAGCCGACGGCGACGTAGAGCGCCCCCACACAGAGCGCCCCGCCGAGGAGGCCGACCAGGCGCAGGCGGGTGGCGTCGGTGGTCTCGGCGAGCCGACACTCGCGGATCCCGCCGCCGAGCACAGCGAGGGCGACGAGACCGGCGGCGACGTCGCCATAGACGCCCAGAACCACGCCGGCGGCGCCCACCACGCCGAGGGCGGCCCACCCCTTCTCGGCCGCCATGGCCCCCGACGCGACCAGCCGGTCGACGCCGAGCATGACGAACGGGACCGCGAACAGGAACCGACCGACGAGGAACAGGGTGGAGACGGTCATCGGGCTGCGAGAATCCTCCCATGACGGCTGTTCTGCACTGGATCGACGGCACGTCCACCGAGGGGACCCCGGAGCGCCACGACCCCCTCCACGACCCGGCCACCGGCGAGCAGACCGGCACCCTGCCCATCGCCACCGAGGCCGACGTGGACACCGCCGTGGCCGCGGCCAAGGCGGCCTTCCCCGGCTGGCGCGACACCTCCCTCGCCCAACGGGCCCGAGTGCTCTTCCGCTACCGGGACCTGCTGGACCGCCACGCCGACGAGCTGGCCGGGCTCATCACCGCTCAGCACGGCAAGGTGCTGGCCGACGCCCGTGGCGAGGTGGCCCGAGGCCTCGAGGTGGTCGAGTTCGCCTGCGGCATCCCCCACCTGCTGAAGGGCGAGCGGTCCGAGGACGTCTCGACGGGGGTCGACGCCTTCTCGGTTCGCCAGCCCCTCGGCGTGGTCGCCGGCATCACGCCGTTCAACTTCCCGGCGATGGTCCCCCTGTGGATGTTCCCGCTGGCCATCGCCTGCGGGAACACCTTCGTCCTCAAGCCGTCCGAGAAGGACCCCGCCGCCAACGTCCGTCTGGCCGAGCTGTCGGCCGACGCCGGGCTGCCGCCGGGCGTGTTGAACGTGGTGCACGGCGACGCCGTGGCCGTGAACCGGCTGCTGGAACACCCCGACGTCGAGGCGGTCAGCTTCGTCGGCTCGACCCCGATCGCCCGCCACGTCTACGAGACCGGGACGCGGGCCGGAAAGCGGGTGCAGGCCCTCGGCGGGGCCAAGAACCACATGGTGGTGCTGCCCGACGCCGACGTCGGCCAGGCTGCCGACGCTGCGGTCAGCGCCGGCTTCGGCTCGGCCGGCGAGCGCTGCATGGCCATCTCGGTCGTCGTGGCCGTCGGTGACGCCGGCGACCGGCTGGTGCCCGCCATCGCCGAACGCATGGACGACCTCCGCATCGGCAAGGGCACCGACGACGGGATGGACATGGGCCCGCTGGTCACCGCCGCGCACCGCGACCGGGTGCGGTCCTACGTGGACCTCGGTGTCGAGGAGGGCGCCGAGCTGGTGGTCGACGGCCGTGGCCTCGAGGTCGACGACGCCCCCGACGGCTACTGGCTGGGGCCGTGCCTGTTCGACCGGGTGGAGCCCGAGATGAAGGTGTACCTGGACGAGATCTTCGGCCCGGTGCTGAGCGTCGTTCGGGTCGACAGCTTCGACGAGGCGCTCGACCTGGTGAACGCCTGCGAGTACGGCAACGGCACCGCAATCTTCACCAACGACGGGGGCGCCGCCCGCACCTACCACCGGGACGTGCAGGTGGGCATGGTCGGGGTCAACGTCCCCATCCCCGTGCCCATGGCGTACTTCTCGTTCGGTGGCTGGAAGTCGTCGTTGTTCGGCGACACCCACGTCCACGGCCTGGAGGGGGTGCGCTTCTACACCCGCGCCAAAGCGATCACGATGCGCTGGCCCGACCCCCACGATCGGGGCGTCGACCTGGGCTTCCCCCAGATGCGCTGATGGAGCTCGACGCCGCCACCCTCGCCCTGTTCCGCAAGCCGGTCATGGCGCACCTGGCGGTGGTGGACGCGAAGGGGCGTCCGCACGTCACCCCCGTCTGGGTCGACGTGGACGAGTCGGCCAACCTCTGGTTCAACACGGCGGTCGGGCGGGTGAAGGACCGGTACGCGCAGGTCGGCGACCCGATCGCGCTGTCGGCCACCGATCCCGCGGACGAGTACAAGTACGTCCAGGTGCGAGGCCGGGTCGGCGAGCGCCGGACGGAGACCGGGGACGCCGACATCGACCACCTGGCGAAGAAATATCTGGACGCCGATTCGTACCCGTTCCGCCGGGAGGGCGAGCAGCGGGTCACCATCCTCGTGGAGCCGGAATCGGTCACGGGACGCTGACCCCAGTACCCTGCTCCGCCGACATGGGATCGCTCATCAAGAAGCGCCGCAAGCGCATGCGCAAGAAGAAGCACAAGAAGATGCTGAAGCGCACCCGCTGGCAACGCCGGGCCGGCAAGTAACCGTTCGTTCTACGGAGGCGTCGCTCGCACCACGCGTCGACTCTCCCCCGGAAAGCTCCCCTCGACGAACCACGTCGAGCCACTTCCGGCGAGCTTCGGGACCAGTCCGGTTGCCCTGGCCAGTTCGTCGCGCCACCGCGCCAGTTCGGGGCACACGGCCATCGCGGCCGGCTCCAGATCGTTGCCGTTCTCGCCCGTGGGCCCGCCCAGACGGTCCCAGGCGGCATAGACCTCGGCCGTCGAGCAGTGGATCGTCGGGGTGAGGAGGGTGAAGGTCCGCTGCTCGTGGGGCAGCGGCTCCACCTGCTCGCCGATGCCCTGCACGCGGGCCCGGCCACCGACGACGCAGAAGGGCACGTCGGCGCCCAGCTCCGCCGCCAGCCCCAGGTCCGCCCGCCCCGCCCAGCGGAGGATCGCGGCGGCGTCGGCGGACCCACCGCCGAGGCCGGCGCCGGACGGGATCTCCTTGGCGACCTTGACGGCGGCCGAGCGCCCGACCAGCGCCAGCGCTCGGGTGACGAGGTCGTCCCCGGCGTGCACCTCGTCGCCGTAGGGGCCGACGAAGGTGACCCCGAGACCCTCGGTCAGGTCGAGGGTGTCGGCGAGGCTGAGCGTGACCATCTCGGCGTCGATGAGGTGCAACCCGTCGCTCCGGGTGCCGACCACCCGCAGCGAGACGGTCAGCTTCGCCGGTGCCGGTACCTGGGCGGGGAGCAGGCCCTTCACGCTGCCACCGCCTCGGCCAGGCGTCCCCAGGCCTCGATGTCCAGCTGCTCGGGGCGGGCGTCGGTGGCCACACCCGCGGCGGCGAACTGCTCGGCGGTGACCCGGCCGTCGAGCGAGCGGCGCAGCATCTTGCGCCGGTTGCCGAAGGCCCGACGCACCAGCTCGGTGAGCACGACCGGATCGGCGTCGGTGGCAGGCGAGGCCCGACGCTCGATGCGGACCAGCGCGGACTCGACCCGGGGCCGGGGCAGGAACACGTCGGGCGACACCCGCCCGACGACCTCGGCGTGCGCCCGCAGGGCCACCAACACCGACGGGATGCCGTACACCTTCGACCCGGCGGGCGCGGCCAGGCGCTCGCCGACCTCCCGCTGCACCATGACCAGCAGCCGCTGGACCTTGGGCACGTCGGCCAAGACGTCGAGCACGATCGGCGTGGCCAGGTTGTAGGGCAGGTTGGCGACCAGCGCCCACCGATCGGCACCGGTCAGGACGTCGTCCCAGTCGACCTGCCGCACGTCGGCGGCGACGAGGCGGACCGCCGAATCGGGAGGGCGGTCTTCCAGCACCTCCTCGAGGGCTGGCACCAGACGGCGGTCGGCTTCGATGGTCGTGACCGAGGCACCGGTGTCGGCGAGGGCCAGCGTCAGCGCCCCGAGGCCGGCGCCGACCTCGACCACGTGGTCGCCGGGGCCGACGTCGGCCAGCCGGGCGATGCGCCGGACCGTGTTGGGGTCGACGACGAAGTTCTGGCCCAGGGCGCGGCTGGGGGCGATGCCGTGGCGGTCGAGGAGGTCGCGGGCCTGCGTGGGGGTGAGCAGGTGCTCAGTCTGGCCGTGCGGAGCTGTGGTCGCTCAGCTGTACCCGAACTGACGGGCGCAGGTCGGCCAGGAGCCGGCAAAGCCTCGGGCCCGGGCCAGGTTGGCGGCGATCTCGCGCTGTGCGGAGTACGAGTAGTCGAGGATGTCCCGCGGCCGGTCACCGCCGCCGCCCCAGGTCTGCCAGGTGCTGAACAGGAACTGGAAGGCGCCGTAGTACGAGGTCTGCGGGCTGCCCTGGTCGTTCACCGCACGCGGGTTCTGGCCGGACTCGCACGTGGCGATGTTGTCGAGCTTGGTGTACAGCGGCTGGTCGTTCGGGTCCGGGCCACCGCCACCACCACCGCCGCCGCCGCCCCCTCCTCCACCGCCGCCATCGTCACCGACGGTGGGCGTCGACGCCGGGGCTGGGGGCGTGACGGGGGGACCGGCCGGGGCCGCGGTCTCGTCGGCCTGGTCGGCCTCGTCGAGCGCCGCGGCGTACTCGAAGATGGCAGCCTGCTGGGCCGCCAGCTCCTGCAGCGCTTGGGCTTCAGCACGGGCCTGGCGCTCCTCGGCCCGGGCCTGCGCCTTGTCGAGGACACTCATGCGCATGCCCGGGTTGGCGCCCTCGAAAGCCGTCGGCGTCGACTCGGGGAGGGCGCCCGGGATGGGGCCGGTCACGGCGAGCTCCGTGCCGCTGTCGGCCGAGGCGGGGTCCTCCTGGTTGCTCCCGAGCGTCACCGCGGCGACGATTGCGGTGGCGCCGAGCGCGAGGACCAGCAGCGCCAGCGAGAGTCGCAGGCGGAACGGGGGATGTGAGGACACGACCTTCCTGGGGCTCGCCGTCCGGGACCTCCGGACCGTAACACAACCGCAACCTGGTCCCGCCCTGCGACGGTCAGTCCGGAAGCTCGTAGACCCGGGTCGGCGTTGGCCCAGGTCAGCTCGGCCACCGTGGCCGGATCCTGGCCGCGGACCTCGGCCAGCTTCTCCCCCACCAGGGTGACCAGCCCTGGGCGGTTCGGTCGCCCGCGGTGCGGGACCGGGGTCAGGAACGGGGCGTCGGTCTCGACCAGCAGCCGGTCGACGCGGGCACGCGCCGGGCCGCGGCCCGCAGGTCGTCGGCCGACGGGAAGGTGACGATCCCGCTGAACGACAGGTGGGCGCCGAGCGCCGAGCGCCCGGTCGCGCCTCGTCCGCACCGCCGGTGAAGCAGTGGAAGACCGTCCGCTCGGCGGCATGCCCGCGGCCTCGAGGACGGCGAACGTGTCGTCCCACGCCTCACGGGTGTGGATGACCAGGGCCCGGTCGTGGCGGTGGGCCAGCTCGATCTGGGCGGCGAACACGTCCCGCTGCACGTCCCGGGGCGAGTGGTCGTAGTGGTAGTCGAGCCCGCACTCGCCCACCGCCACGCACCTCGGCCCGGGCCAGGAGCGCCTCGAGCCCGTCGAGCCCGTGCCGGGCCTCGTGCGGGTGGACGCCGGCCGTCGCCCACACCTCGGCGTGGGCCGCCGCCCGGTCGGCGGCCGCCGTCGAGTCGGCCACGTCGGTGCCCACGTCGACGACCCGCACCACCCCGGCCGCGGCGGCGTCAGCCAAGGCTGCGCCGACGTCCTCGAAGTGGCCGAGGTGGCAGTGGTCGTCGGTCCAGCGCACGGCGTCGGCGGCCACAGGCTCAGCCGGCGGCGGGGGAAGAGCGGATCGCCCTTCTCGACCGGCAGGCCGCCGGGGTACCCGCCCCAGGTCGGCGGCCTCGGGCAGGCGCTGGTCCGCGGGCGAGCCCGCCAGGCCGAGGCGGCGCCAGATCTCGGCGGCGGTCGCCGGGCACGGCCGGGCGAGGCCAGCACCGTCACGATGCGCAGCACCTCGAGCGCGTCGCCGAGCACGGCGTCGACCTCCGGGCCGGGCTCGGCCTTCCACGGCTCGTTGGCCTCGAGGTAGCGCGTTGGTCTCGCGGATGAGCCGCCACGTCGCCTCGAGCGCGACCGACGGCTGCACCCGCTCCCACGCCGCGGCCGCCTCGGCGTAGGCCTGCGGCGGCCACCGCGGCCAGCGGGCTGTCCGGGCGCGGCGCGGGACCGATGCCGTCGCACTTCTTGCCGACCACCGTGGCCACCCGGGACAGGAGGTTGCCGAGGTTGTTGGCCAGGTCGCTGTTGTAGCGCGCGACCATGCCCTCGTAGCTGAAGTCGCCGTCGGGCCCGAACGGCGTCGTCCCGCAGGAAGTGGTAGCGGTAGCCGTCGACGCCGAAGTCGGCGACCAGGTCGGCCGGGCAGATCTGGTTCAGGCTGGTCTTGCTCATCTTCTCGCCGCCGACCAGCAGGAAGCCGTGGACGCTGATCCGCTGCGGCGGGTCGATGCCGGCGGCCAGCAGCATCGCCGGCCAGTACACGCAGTGGAAGCGGAGGATGTCCTTGCCGATCAGGTGGTGCGCCTCGGGCCACCAGTGCTCGAAGCGCTCGGGGTCGGCTGCCGTAGCCGATCGCCGTGGCGTAGTTGATGAGCGCGTCGTACCAGACGTAGAAGACGTGCTCGGGGTCCCACGGGACCGGGACGCCCCATCGGATCGACGTGCGGGTGATCGAGATGTCCCGCAGGCCCTGGCGGATCGAGGCCGAGCGCCTCGTTGCGCTTGCCCTCGGGCTGCACGACGTCGGGGTGCGCCTCGTACCAGTCGAGCAGCGGCTGCTCGAACGCCGACAGCTGGAAGAACCAGTTCTCCTCGCTGAGGCGCTCGACCGGCCGGTGGTGGATCGGGCAGCAGGCCGTCGACCAGGTCGTCCTCGGTGTAGTACGCCTCGCAGGCCACGCAGTAGAGGCCCTCGTAGGTGTCCTTGTAGATGTGGCCGTTGTCGTAGACCGCCTGCAGCAGCGCCTGCACCGCCTTGTGGTGGCGGGGCTCGGTGGTGCGGATGAAGTCGTCGTAGCTGATGTCGAGCAGGTCCCACGCCTCCCGGAAGCGCTCGCTGGTGAGGTCGGCGTGCTCCTGGGGCGTGAGGCCGCTGCTGCCTCGGCCGCCCGCGGCACCTTCAGCCCGTGCTCGTCGGTGCCGGTGAGGAAGAAGACGTCGTCGCCGAGCAGGCGGTGCCACCGGGCCAGGGCGTCGGCGATGACCGTCGTGTAGGCGTGGCCGATGTGGGGCGCGTCGTTGACGTAGTAGATCGGCGTCGTGACGTAGAAGCGGCTCCACACCTCAACGCTACCGACGGGTCACAACCCGCCTTCCACGGTTACCCGGCCCGGCGGTCGGGCTCCGGAAGCTCGACGGCTGCCAGTGGCAGCTGTCGGGTGCTGGTCCGCAGCTCGTCGACCTCGGCGAACGTCCGGTCCACCGCCCGCCGCCGGGGGCCGTTCAGCTCCTCCGCACGCCGCCTGCGTGCGCTCCAGCTGACGACCGACCTTCTCGATCGCCTCGGCCAGGTTCGTCCCACTGGTCCGTGAAGGCACCGAGGCACCGCAGGATCTGCTCGGAGGTCTGGTCGACCATGAAGTTGTCCATCGCCTGGCGGATGACGGCGAGCACGGCGAACAGGGTCGACGGCGAGCACAGCACGGCCTTCTGCTGCAGCGCCACGTCGAGCAGCTCGGGGTCCTGCTCGTGGATGAAGGCGTAGACGCTCTCGTTCGGGATGAACACCAGCAGGTAGTCCACGGTGCAGGTCGGGTCGATGTAGCGACGGCCGGTCAGCTCCTTGAGCCGCGGTGCGCACGTCCCGGGTGAACTGCTTGGCCGCCTGCTGCCGCTCGAGGTCCGAGGCCGCCTCGAGGTAGCGGAGGTAGCCGGCGATCGGGAACTTCACGTCCATGTGCACGACCCGGTCGTGCGGCAGGAGGAAGGTGAAGTCGGGGATCGTCGCCCCGCCCGTCACGGAGCGCTGCTTGCGGTAGTTGACGCCCTCGACGAACCCCGCCACCCGGAGGATGTCCTCCGCCGTCCGCTCACCCCACGCCCCTCGTGCCTTGGGGCTGGCCAGGGCCTCCCGGAGGCTCCCCGTCACCTCGGCCACCTGGCGGTTGGTGGCCGAGCGCCTCGTCGAGCCGGGTGGTCAGATCGAGCCCTGCTCGGCCGCCCGCTCCTTGCGCAGGGTGGCCACCAGCTCCCGGAGCTCCCGCAGCTCGGTGTTGGCCGCCTGCACCTGCTCGCTGATGGCGGTCTGTCGCAGGTCCATCTGCTCCGAGATGGCGCCTTGACGCAGTTCCATCTCCCGGGCGTTGGCCTGGGCACGGGCGTCGAGATGGCGTCCGACGACGTCCAGGACGGTGCCCGGGAGGAGCTTGACCACGACGAACGCCGACGACGGCAGCCGACGAGGAGGGCGCAGACGATGGCGATGACCATGGACACCATGCTGGTCAGGGGGTGTGACAGGAACTCGGGATGCCCCGGTTCAGCAGCGTGCTCTGGGTCTTCGGGCTGGGCCCGACCTGCCCCCCGAACTGGCCTCCGATTCGCCGGTTATGGGCGGCAGATCGGAGGCCAGTTCGAGGCGGGTCAGGCCGTCGACGCAGGCGGCAAGGAAGGCCAGCCCCGCTCTTTGCCTCGGTTCAGTCCCCCGCGGATAGCCGTATGGCGACCTCGTAGGCCTGCCGCTTGGGCACCCCGAGCTCCGCCGCGACGGCCGCCGCAGCGTCCCGCGCCGAGTCCCCGGCCGTCGAGCCGAGCCTCGCACCGCCGCCTCCACGTCCGACGCGTCGGCCGGTCCCGGCGGCAGCGCCCCCTGCACGACCAGAGCGATCTCCCCCCGGGGCGGGTTCGCCTCCGCCCAGGCCGCGGCCTCGTGGAGGTGGCCCCGCCAGATCTCCTCGTGCAGCTTGGTCAGCTCCCGGGCGACGGCGACCCGGCGCCACCCGCCGAGCACCGTCAGCCAGGTCGGCCAGGGTCGCGGCCAGGCGATGGGGCGCCTCGTAGAACACGAGCGTCCGCTCGTCGGCGACCAGCGCCGCCAGGCGCGGAGCGGCGGGCGCCGGCCTTGCGGGAGCAGGAAGCCCTCGAACACGAACCGGCCGGTGGGCAGGCCCGAGGCGACCAGCGCGGCCACCGCCGCCGACGGACCCGGGCACGACCTCGATCCGGTGGCCGTCCCGGGACGGCGGCGGCGACCAGGCGCTCGCCGGGGTCGGAGATGCCGGGCATGCCCGCGTCGGTGACGACGGCGACCCGCTCGCCCCGGGCCAGCCGGCGCAGGACCTCGCCGACCCGCTGAGCCTCGTTGTGGTCGTTGACGACCAGCAGCTCGCGGGCCCGCACGCCGGCGTGCTGCAGCAGGCGGCCGGTGCGGCGGGTGTCCTCGCAGGCCACGACGTCGGCCTTGCGCCAGCTCCTCGACGGCCCGGGGCGACAGGTCGCCGAGGTTGCCGATCGGGGTCCCGACCAGGACCAGGGCGCCGGCCACGGCCTAGTCCCGGATCTCGAGCTGGTCGCCGGGGCGCAGCTCCCAGTGGGCGAAGGCGCCCGCCTCGGCCTCGAGCACGCAGTGCGCCTTCACGCAGGGCCGGCCGATCCGGTGGCGGCGCATGGTCACGGTCCGCAGCACGACGCAGGTCGTCGGTCGCAGTAGGCGACGTCGATCGGGAAGCGCATGCCGAGCGTGTGCACGGACCGGGCCGGCCGCAGCAGGAGGGCGCCGTCGATGCCGTCCCGGCCGAGCAGGCCGCGGCAGTCGGGAGCCGAAGCCGTCGGCCACCTCGAGGGTGGCCAGCACCTCGTCGTCACGGAGCAGCCAGGCCACGTCGGCGGTCTACACGTTGAAGCGGAACTCCAGGACGTCGCCGTCCTGGACCTCGTAGTCCTTGCCCTCGATCCGGAGCTTGCCGACGTCGCGGGCCTTCGACCACGACCCGATCTCGAGCAGCTCCTGCCAGTCGATCGCCTCGGCCTTGATGAAGCCCCGCTGGAAGTCGGTGTGGATCACCCCGGCGCACTCGGGGGCCTTGGCGCCGGCCCGGAACGTCCACGCCCGGCTCTCCTTGTCGCCCGTCGTGAGGAAGGTGCGCAGCCCGAGCAGGTGGTAGGCGGCCTGGACGAAGCGGGGCAGCGCCCCCTCGCCCAGGCCGTAGGCGTCGAGCAGGTCGGCCCGCTCGTCGGCGGCGAGCTGGGCCGCCTCGGCCTCCAGCTGCACGCACACGCCGAGCACCTCGGCCACGCCGCCCAGCTCCGCGCGGACGGGGTCGAGCGACCGGGTCGGGGTCGGCGATCTGCTCCTCGCCCAGGTTGACCAGGGCCATCACCGGCTTGTTGGTCAGGAGGAACCACGGGCGTGAGTGCCGCCCGGTGGTCGGCGGAGAGGTCCGCTCGGTAGAGCGGCGTGCCCTCGCTGACAGCACGGCGAGCGCAGCGTCGAGGGCAGCGACCTCGCCGGCCAGCGACTTGTCGCCCTTCATCGCCTTGCGCCGCTTCTCGATCTGGGACTCGACGGCCTCGAGGTCGGCCAGCGTCAGCTCGATCTCGAGCACCCGCAGGTGCTCGAGGGGGTCGGTCGGGCCGGGCACGTCGGCGTCGGCGAAGGCCCGCAGCACGTAGACGATGGCGTCGGCCTCACGGATCCCGGCCAGGAACCGGTTGCCCAGCCCCTCGCCCTTGCGCGCCCCCTCGACCAGGCCGCCGATGTCGACGAACTGCACCGCCGCCGGCACCACGTTCTTGGAGTTCGACATCTCGGCCAGGGCCTCGAGGCGGTGGTCGGGCACCTTGGCCACGCCCACGTTGGGGTCGGTCGTGGCGAACGCGTACGGCGCGGCCAGGGCCGAGCCGCCCGAGAGCGCGTTGTACAGCGAGGACTTCCCCGCGTTGGGGAGACCGACGAACCCGAAGCGCTCCATCCGCCTGAAGGCTACGGCCGCATACCCTCGGCCCCGTGGGCCAGAGCGACACCGGGCGGGCGAACGTCGAGGCCGCCTTCCGAGCGGATCACCTACCTCCTCGACCGCGAGCTGGCGCCCGCCTACCGGGTGCGGGCCTTCCTCCGGGCCGCCGAGGTCGTCGACGAGCTGACCGACGACGAGCTGGCCCGGCGGGTCGAGCAGGACACGCTGACCGAGCTCGAGAACATCGGCGACAAGACCGCCGCCGTCATCAGCGAGGCCTACCGGGGCGAGACCCCCGCCTACCTGGCCGAGCTGGACGCCACCCCCCTCGACCCCGGCGACGGGGCCGAGCTCCGGGCCGCGCTGAAGGGCGACTGCCACGCCCACTCCACCTGGTCCGACGGCGGGCGCCCCCATCCGAGGCATGGCCGAGGCCGCCATGGGCCTCGGCCACGAGTACCTGGTCATGACCGACCACTCCCCCCGCCTGACGATCGCCCACGGCCTCAACCGGGAGCGGCTGCTCGCCCAGCTCGACGAGATCGACGCGCTCAACGCCGAGCTGGCGCCGTTCCGCATCCTCACCGGCATCGAGGTCGACATCTTCGAGGACGGCTCGCTCGACCAGGCCGAGGACCTGCTGGACCGCCTCGACGTCGTCGTCGCCAGCGTCCACTCCAAGTTCCGCATGCCCGAGCAGCAGATGACCGAGCGGCTGGTCATGGCGGTGGCCAGCCCCCACGTCGACATCCTCGGCCACTGCACCAACCGCAAGGTCGTGGGCAAGGGCCGGCCGCGGCTCGGTGTTCGACGCCGACATCGTGTTCGCCGCCTGCGCCCGCTTCGACACCGCGGTCGAGATCAACTGCCGCCCCGAGCGCCAGGACCCGCCCGACGAGCTGCTGGACGTCGCCATCGAGTGGGGCTGCAAGGTGGCCATCGACACCGACGCCCACGCCCCCGGGCAGCTGGAGTGGCAGGCCTACGGGTGCGAGAAGGCCGCCCGCCACGGCATCGAGCCCGACGACGTCGTCAACACGATGCCGGCTGAGGATCTCCTGGCCTGGGCCGGGTCCCACCCCACTGCCTGACCATCTCCTTCACGGCCAGGACGACGAAGAAGGCGGCGACGGCGAGCCCGCTCATCGTCGCCCCCGCCGCGGTGTCGAAGTGGTACGAGACCAGGAGGCCGGCGACCACCGCCACCCAGCCGATGCCCACGGCCACCAGCATCACCACCCACACCCGGCGCACGAGCAGGACGGCCGTGGCTGGTGGCGCAACGAGCAGGCCGAAGGTCATCAGCGTCCCCACGGTGCGGAACGAGGCGACAACGGCCAGGCCCACCAACACCATCAGGGCGAGGTGGGTGGCGCCCGGGCGCAGGCCCAGTAGCGCGGCCTTGGTGGCGTTGAACGACAGCGCCAGCAGCGGCCGGTAGAGGAGCGCCACCGCCACGAGCACGACGGCCAGGGCGATCGCCTGGAAGACCAGGTCGCCGCTGGTCACGCCCAGCGGGTTGCCGAACAGGAACGACGTGAGGTCGCCGGCGAACCCGTCCTCGCGGGAGATGATGACCACGCCCAGGGCCAGCATCCCCACGAAGAGCAGGCCGATGGAAGTGTCCTCGCTCAGCCCCGACCGGCGGCTGACCAGGCTGATCACCGCCACCATCACCATCGCGGCGACGAAGGCGCCGAGCGCCGGGTCGACCCCGATGAGGAAGGCCACGGCGATCCCCGGCAGGACCCCGTGGGCCAGGGCGTCGCCGACGAAGCTCATGCCCCGGATGACGACCCACGTCCCCACCGTCGAGGTCATGGCCACGGCCAGCATCCCGGCGGCCAGCGCCCGCTGCATGAAGGCGTACTGGAAGGGCTCGGTCAGCCAGTCCATCAGCTCAGCGCGCCAAGGATCCGCTCGGCGTCCGTGCGGATGAGCCCGACATAGGTCGACGCCGGCGAGCCCTCGTCACCCAGCGACTCGCTGTACAGCTCGACGACGGCGACGTCATCGTCGACCTCGTCGGCCAGCACGTCGGCCAGCCCGCTGACCGACGACGCCTCGACGAACAGCGCCGGGATCCCCGACGAATCGATGGTGTCGACCAGCCCGCCCAGGTCGGCGGCCGAGGGCTCGGCCAGCGTGCTGCCGCCGGGGATCACCGTGCCGACGATCTCGAACCCGTAGCGGTCGGCGAAGTAGCCGAGGACCTCGTGGTTGGTGACCAGCTCCCGGTCGTCGGCCGGGATGCGAGCCAGCTCCGAGCCGACGTCGGCGGACAGCGCCCGGAGCTCGTCGGCATAGGCCGCGGCCTGGTCCCGGACGGTCGACCCGTCGACCCCGTCGACGTCGGCCACGGCCTCGGCCACGAGGCCGGCGGCGTCGGCCATGCGCTCGGGGTCGGTGAACCAGTGCGGGTCCTCTTCGGAGCTGTCACTCAGCCAGATGGGGTCGAGATCCTCGCCCAACGACAGGATCGGCACGCCCTCGCCTGCCGCGGCGGCCAGCGCGTCCTCCAGCCCGTGCTCGAAGTCCAGCCCGTTGGCGATGATCAGGTCGGCCTGGGTGACGTCGGCGAACTGGGACGCCGACGGCTCGAACTCGTGGGGGTCGGCGCCGGCGGGCATGACGACGTCGACCTCCGCCTGATCGCCGACCACGTTGCGAGCGAGGTCGCCCAGCACGCTGTGGGTGGCGACGACCACCGGACCGCCGTCATCGTCGACCCCGTCAGCGCAACCGACGGCGGCGATTGCCACGAGAACCACCGCGCCGAGTTGCCGTTGCGCACGACCCCGGCGAGAATGGTTCCCGTTCACATGTCGCACCCTAACGAGAACCATCCCCATTCCGCCACGCCGGCGGCCCGCGGCACGGGGCTGACGCTCGCCCACGGCCCCCAGGTGGCCATCCGCGATGCCAGCTTCACCATCCCGGCCGGGCAGACCACGGCGATCATCGGACCCAACGGGTCCGGGAAGTCGACGCTGCTCCACGCCATCGGCGGGCTCCACGAGCCCGAGGAGGGGACGATCGAGGTCCTCGGCCGTGCGCCCGGCGACCGGCGGGCCGTCGCCTATGTCCCCCAGCACCTCCACGCCAACGACCAGCTCCCGATCTCGGCCCGCGAGGTGGTGACCATGGGCCGGTACGCCCACCGCGGCGCCCTGCACCGCCTGCGGTCCGACGACCGGATTGCTGTCGACCGGGCCATGGAGCGGCTGAAGGTCACCGACCTCGCCGGTCGCCAGCTCGGCGAGCTGTCCGGCGGCCAGCGCCAGCGGGTGCTGGTGGCCCAGGCGCTGGCCCAGGAGGCCACGCTGCTGCTGCTCGACGAGCCCCTGACCGGGCTCGACGCCCCCTCACAGGAGCGGATCGTCGAGGTGGTGGACGAGGAGCGAGAGGCGGGCCACACGGTCGTGGCCAGCACCCACAGCCTGACCGACGCCGCGTCCGCCGATCACCTGCTCCTGCTGGCCGGACGCGTCGTCGCCGAGGGCTCGGCCGACCAGGTCCTCACCGAGGCGCGCCTCATGGAGGCCTACGGCCAGATGATCATCCGCTTCGGCGAAGGCACCGTCCTCCTCGACGACACCCCGCACCACCACACCAACTAGGGGCGGCGGAAGGGGATCTAGCGCTTTCGGCCCGCGTTGGGCTTGCGGCCGTGGTTCGCCTTCTTGCGGCGAGCGCGCAGGCGCCGCTTCGTGGTGCGCTTCGACATGGCCGAGGAGGGTACCGGTCAGGCGCAGCGGCGGCACCGGCCGACCAGATCGAGCCGGTGATCCTGGATCTCGAAACCGGCCTCGTCGGCGGCTCCTGACAGCGCCTGGTCGAGGGCGGCCTCCACCTCAGGCGACACCGTGAAGTCGGCCACCTGGCCGCACTGGGTGCAGATCAGGTGGTGATGGTGGTGGTCGGTGAGGTGCTCGGCCAGCTCGAAGCGGGCGAACTCGTCGGTGCTGACCACCCGGTGCACGACCCCGCTCTGCTCGAGCAGGACCAGGTTCCGGTAGGCCGAGCTCTGGGCCAGGCCCCGGTCCCGCTGCAGGATCTCCTGGATGGTCAGGGGCCGGGTGGCCTCCTCCAGCACGTCGATCAGGGCCCGCCGACCCCGCGTGTAGCGCTGGTCCGAGTCCTGCAGGCGCTCGGCCACGGCGGTGTGCAGGTCGGAGGCCACGGGGGCAGCGTACCGTCGAGCTGAGAACGAGTGGGAACGGGGTCGACGACAACCGGGGAAATTCTCGGAGAACCCGCGTCATGGACTGCCAGAAGCGAGGTCTGGACCGCCGACACGCCGGACAACGGGGGCACTTCAGCAGACATGCGCAGGATCATCGCCACGTTCGTCGTCGCCGCGTTGGTGGCGCTGTTCGCCTCGGTGGCGACCCCGTCGGCGCAGGCCCAGCTCCCCGAGCTGAACCTCGACGTCACCATCGACCCGGTCCTCGGCCCGCCCGGCACCAGCATCCACGGCACGGTCGACCCGATCCAGGCGCAGGAGGAGTGCATCACCGACCCGGTCAACGAGCTGACCCAGATCCTGACGAACGTCATCGCCGGGGGCAGCCCGGACCTGAGCGTCATCGACCAGGCGTTCCTGACCGCACTGGTCGCCGCCCTGCAGAGCGGCGCCATCCCCTTCGACGTCGCCCTCCTCTACGTCGCCGCCTTCGTCGACATCGCGTCGCAGGCCCCGGTCCCCGGCTCGGACCAGCCCATGTGGGACCCGATCCAGGGCCAGGTCGACATCACCGCCCCGGTGGCCGCGCCCGGCACGTACGCCGTGGCCATGATCTGCCTCGGCCTGGACCAAGAGCCCGACCCCGCGGTCATCGCCGAGGAGCTCACCGGCCTGCTCGACCCGACGGATCCGAGCCAGCTGGAGTCGGCCGCCGAGCGGATCATCCCCCTGCTCGTCGACCAGGACAACCCATTGGGCACCGGCGTCGCCCTGTTCTGCCTGGACAACGAGGCTGGAACAGCGTGCACGCCCGACGCCGGCCCCGCGACCCCGCAGCCGCCCGCCATCGCCGTTCCCGGGAACCCCGCGTTCACCGGCTAGGTCGTGACCCCGGGGCATCGAGCGCCCGCCGTCCCGCTCGAGGCCCTGGGGTCGCGTTGAGCCACTGCTGAGGTTCCTCCGCCGCCGCGTTGACACTGGCGAGAACGAACCCCATCCTGTTTCCATCGCACTGACGACCGACACCCCTTCGTCGGTCGGCCCGGACCTCATCGTCCCCCCCGTGGTCCCGGAGTCGACGCGCCGCGCCGGACCCCCTCGCCGGGTCCTGATCGCGGCCGCCGTGACGACCCTGCTGGCCCTCGGCGCCCTGTTCCTGGTCAGCCGCGACGACTCCCGGGCCACCGACGACGACCGCCACCGCGTCGGCCTGTCGCACTACACGGTCCGCGAGGGGGACACGATCACCTCGGTCGCCGAGCTGCACGGCGTGGAGGTGGACGCCCTCCTGGCGGAGCTCGACCTGAGCCTCTCCGACTCGCTCGAGCCCGGCGACAGCATCGACATCCCCGAGCAGTCCAGCGAGGGCCACGAGTGGCCCCGCCGCCTGGTCGACGACCCGCTCCGGGCCCAGCAGAACCAGTACTTCGAGCGCTACGCCCGTGAGTACGACGTGCCCACGTCCCTCCTGCAGTCGCTCGCCTGGGTCATCTCGTCCTGGGACAACAACTCGGTCAACGAGGGCGAGGGTGACCTGGGCATCGGGCGGATCGACACCGACATGGTCGGGTGGATCAACGAGGAGCTGATCCCGGGCGACGAGATGGTCGACCCCCGCTCCCCCGAGGGCAACGTCGAGCTCACCGCCGCCTACCTCGGCCACCTGCTCGAGGTGACGGGGGGCGACCACGCGAACGCCGTCGCCACCTACTTCCTCGACGAGACCGAACCGTCGGACGCCAACTGGGACCTCCACCTCCGCAACTTCATCACCAGCGTCCTGGTCCTGGTGCCCGACTTCGAGGCGACGCCGCCTCCGTCGGCCACCACGACGACCACGACGACCGCCCCCGAGGACTGATCCCCACCCCACGAGTTCACACGCCCGTCACGCCCCGCGTAGGCGGGACACCCGCGGGCGGACTACGTTGCCGCCTTGGCGCGGATGAACGTCCGCTGAACAACGAAGGTGAGAAGGGGAGATCACGTGCGTAGACCTCGCAAGCTCAGGGCGCTGCTCGCGTTGCTGTTCGCGTTCGTGCTGCTCGCCGCGGCTTGCGGCGACGACAGCGGCGACGACGATGCCAGCGATGACACCACCGAGACGACCGAAGGCACCGACACGACCGAAGGCGAAGGTGAGGCCACCAGCGATCTGACCGTCGGCCTCGCCTACGACCTGGGTGGGCGTGGCGACCAGTCGTTCAACGACTCGGCCGCGGCGGGCCTGGACCGGGCCGTCGAGGAGCTGGGCATCGCGGCTCCTGAGGAGCTCGAGCCCGACGAGGGCGGCGAGAACCGCCAGGAGCTCCTGGAGACGCTCTGTGGCGCCGAGACGCAGCTGATCTTCGCGGTCGGCTTCCTGTACGCGGAGTCGGTCGGCGCGGTCGCCGAGACGTGCCCGTCCAGCTCGTTCGCCATCATCGACGATGCCAGCCTCGAGCTGGACAACGTGGCGAACCTGACGTTCGCCGAGGAGCAGGGCTCGTTCCTGGTCGGCGCCGCAGCGGCCCTGACCACCGAGAGCAACCACGTCGGCTTCATCGGCGGCGTGAACATCGACCTCATCCACAAGTTCGAGGCCGGCTTCGCGGCCGGCGTGGCGGAGATCGACCCGAGCATCACGGTCGACGTGCAGTACCTCACGGAGCCGCCGAACTTCGACGGCTTCAACGACCCCGCCCGGGGCCGTGAGGTCGCCGCCGCCATGTACGAGAGCGGCGCCGACGTCATCTACGCCGCCGCCGGTGGCTCCGGTGCCGGCGTCTTCGAGGCCGCGCTGGCCGCCCGCGAGGGTGGCGCCACGGCGTGGGCGATCGGCGTCGACTCCGACCAGTACAACACCGCCGACCCGGCGGTGCAGGAGGTCATCCTGACCTCGATGCTGAAGCGGGTGGACGTGGCCGTGTACAACACGATCGAGGCCGCCGCGGCCGGTGAGGTCCCGGAGAGCACGGTCTTCGACCTGTCGGTCGACGGCGTGGGCTACTCGACCAGCGGTGACTTCATGCCACAGGAGGTCATCGACCAGCTCGAGGACCTCAAGCAGCAGATCATCGACGGTGAGATCGAGGTGCCGACGGCCCCGGAGTGACCCTCCGAGGCTGACGCCTCACGAAAACCAGGTGACGGACCCGGGCTAGGGTGCCCGGGTCCGTCGCCGTTTTGGGGACACGAGGGAGGCCGGTGGAAGCGGACCAGGCGATCGCCGTCGAACTGCAGGGCATCGTCAAGCGGTTCCCGGGCGTCGTTGCCAACGACGGGGTCGACCTGAAGGTCGCGCGCGGCGAGATCCACGCGCTCGTCGGCGAGAACGGGGCGGGCAAGTCCACGCTGATGAAGATCCTCTACGGGATGCAGCCGCCCGACGAGGGTGTGATGGAGGTCAACGGCGAGCTCACCGCCTTCAAGTCCCCGAAGGACGCCATCGACGCCGGCATCGGCATGGTCCACCAGCACTTCATGCTGGCCGACCAGCTGACGGTCACCGAGAACGTCATCCTCGGCAGCGAGCCCTCGTCGCTTGGGCGCATCGACCGGTCGAACGCCACCGAGCGCATCGCCGCGCTGGCCGAGTCCTATGGGCTGGATGTCAACCCGGACGAGCTGGTCGGCGCACTCGGCGTCGGCGTGCGCCAACGGGTCGAGATCATCAAGGTCCTCTTCCGGGGTGCCCGCATCCTGATCCTCGACGAGCCGACGGCCGTCCTCGTGCCCCAGGAGATCGAGGAGCTCTTCGCCAACCTGCGGGAGCTGAAGGCCCAGGGCGAGACGATCCTGTTCATCTCCCACAAGCTCGACGAGGTGTTGGAGATCGCCGACTCGATCACGGTCCTGCGGGCCGGGCGCACGGTCGCCACGGTCGACCCGAAGGTCGTCTCGGCCCGCCAGCTGGCCGAGCTGATGGTGGGCAGCGAGCTGCCCACACCGGAGACCCGTGAGTCGACGGTTACCGACGAGGTCGAGCTCGCGGTCGAAGGTGTCGGTCTCGACGGCGTCGGCGGTCGTCCCCTGCTCGAGGGCATCGACATCCAGGTCCGCCGTGGCGAGGTGGTCGGCATCGCTGGCGTGGAGGGCAACGGCCAGGCCGAGCTGGTCGATGTGATCCTCGGCCTCCGCCCGGTGGACCGCGGCAGGATCCTGCTCGACGGCGACGACATCGCCGGCCTCGGCACGCGGGACCGGCGGGAGCGCGGCGTGGGCTACATCCCCGAGGACCGTCATCGTCGGGGCATGCTCCTCAGCTCGCCCCTGTGGGAGAACGTGATCCTGGGCAACCAGACCCAGCGGCCGTTCTCGCGACGGGGCGTGGATCAACCGGCGGGGATCCAAGAAGCGCACGGCGGACGTGATCGAGAAGTACGACGTCCGCACGCCCGGCACGGACGTCGCCGGCTTCGCCCTCTCGGGCGGCAACCAGCAGAAGCTGGTCGTCGGCCGTGAGCTGGAGGCCGACCCCCGCCTGCTGCTGGCCAACCACCCGACCCGGGGCGTCGACGTCGGGGCCCAGGCCGCGGTGTGGGAGCACCTCCGCCGGGTGCGGGCCGACGGGCTTGCGGTGCTGCTCATCTCGGCGGACCTCGAGGAGCTCATCGGCCTGTCCGACACCCTGCTGGTGATGCTCCGGGGGCGGATCGTCGCAACCCTGGACCCGAACACCGTCACCCCGGAGGAGCTGGGCTCCTACATGACCGGTGCCCGCACCGGCGAGGCCGCCTGACGTGTTCACGTTCGTCGTCGTCCTGACCCTGGTGCTCGTGGCCGGGCTCTACCTGTACGCCATCGTCGACGCGTTGCGGACACGAGCCTCGCTCTGGCAGGCCGCCGGCATCAGCAAGCCGTTGTGGATCGTCCTCCTCGTCGTGGTCGTCGGCGTCGCCAGCGTCATCTACCTGCGTCGGATCCGACCCCGCCTCTTCGCCGCCGCTCCCCTGGTGCCGGAGGCGGACCGCCGAGCTCGCCGCACGCCCCCGCAGCTCGGTCCGGTCGGGATGTTCAGCCTCCGGCTGCTGGCCCCGGTGTCGGCGGTCCTGTTCTCCGTGCTCATCTCCGGCCTGGTGCTGGAGATCAGCGGCAGCGACGCCAACTTCGCCTTCGCCAAGATGTGGGAGTTCGGGACGACCCAGGCCTCGATCGCCTCGATCGTCGACCGGAGCGTCCCCCTGTTCCTCTCGGGAGTGGCCTTCGCGATCGCCTTCAAGATGGGGCTGTTCAACATCGGGGTGGAGGGCCAGTACACGATCGCCGCTCTCACGGCGGCGTACGTGGGCGCCTCGGTGCACCTCCCCGCCGTCCTCCACGTGACGGTCATCCTGCTCGTGGCCATGGCCGTGGGCACGGTGTGGGCCGCCATCCCCGGCGTGCTGAAGGTCACCCGGGGCGTCCACGAGGTGATCTCCACGATCATGCTCAACTTCATCGCCGTGTCCCTGGCCGGGTACCTCCTGGCCAACCACTGGCTGGACCGGGCGGACGAGACGCTGAACCTGCAGACCGAGAAGATCGACCCGTCGGGCTTCTTCCCCTCGCTCTTCCACTTCACCTCGGAGAACCCGCTGGCAGAGGGTCCGGCGGTGAACGCCATCGTCCTGGTCGGCGTGGCGGTCGGCGTCGGGTACTACCTGTTGATCTGGCGCACCCGCTTCGGTTTCGACCTGCGGGCCAGCGGCCTGAACCCGCTCGCCGCCCAGGCCAGCGGCGTCGCCCCCAGGGCGATGATCGTCAAGGGCATGCTCCTGTCCGGAGCCATTGCCGGCCTCGTCGGCATGCCGACGCTCCTCGGCTTCTCCCACAACTACGGACTGGACTTCGCCACCGGTCTGGGCTTCACCGGGATCACCGTCGCCCTCCTCGGCCGCAACAATCCGATCGGCATCGCCCTCGGCGCGCTCCTGCTGGCCTTCCTCGACCGAAGCTCGCAGGTCCTCGACCTCGAGGAGATTCCCAAGGAGATCGTCGTGATCATGGAGGGGATCATCGTCCTCTCGGTGGTCGTCGCCTACGAGCTGGTCCAGCGCCTCATCGAATCGCAGGCACGGCGGATGGTCGGTTCGGAGACCCACGATGCCGACCCGGGTGATGCGGGTGCGGCCGTCCCCGTGGGCGCGCCGGCATGAGCGAGCACGGGCTGGCCGGCGGCCTCGGGGGGCCGGAGACCGGCGCGTCGATCGTCGGGCCCGGCGCCATCTCGCGCGCCGACGAACTGGCCGCGACCGCGGGCGGGACGAGCCCGCTCCGCAAGTTCCTGCTGATGGGGATGGTCGTCTTCCTGATCCTCTCGCTGGTCCGCCAGATCACGGACAACCCCGAGCTGACCTCGTTCGGCACGTTCAGCCTGACCCTGCGGTTCGCCGTGCCCATCCTGCTGGCCGCCCTCGGCGGGCTCTACGCCGAGCGCTGCGGCGTGGTCAACATCGGCCTCGAGGGGATGATGATCCTCGGCACCTGGTTCGGGGCATGGGGCGCCTGGCAGTACGGACCCTGGTGGGGCGTGGTCATCGGCATCGCCGGCGGGGCGGCGGCGGGCCTGCTCCACGCCGTGGCCACCGTGAGCTTCGGCGTCGACCACATCATCTCCGGTGTCGCCATCATCACGTTGGCGGGCGGGCTCACGCGCTATCTGTCCGTCGAGGTGTACGAAGGCGTCCAGGGCGGCGGCGCGACCCAGTCCCCGCGCGTGACCAGCGCAGGCACCTTCGACGTCCCGTGGATCTCGGACCGCCTGGCCGACCTCGAGGAGAACCACTGGTTGCTGATCTCCGACCTCGCCGGGTTCCTGCGCGCCTTTCGGAGAACCTGGCCTGGCTGACGTTGATCGCCTTCCTCCTCGTGCCCATCTCGTGGTTCGTGCTGTGGCGCACGGTGTTCGGTCTCCGTCTGCGGTCGTGCGGCGAGAACCCGACCGCCGCCGACTCGCTGGGCGTGCCCGTGTACCGGATGAAGTACTACGGCGTGATCATCAGCGGGGGCCTGGCCGGTCTGGCCGGTGCCTTCCTGTCGATCGAGGCCTCGGGGATCTACCGCCAGGGTCAGACGGGTGGCCGGGGCTTCATCGGCCTCGCCGCCCTCATCTTCGGCAACTGGCGCCCGGCCGGTGCCGCAGGTGGTGCCCTGCTCTTCGGCTTCGCCGACGCCCTGCAGCTCCGCGAGTCGACCGCCGTGCACGCCGCCCTCCTCTTCATCGCCCTGCTGGGCCTGGTCGGGGCCGGCTATCTGCTGTTCAAGCGGCGTCGGCCCGCCGCCGCACTCGCGGCGGCGTTCGGCACGCTCATCGGCTGGTGGTACTTCACCAGCGACGACATCCCGGTCGAGTTCGTCCAGATGACGCCCTACGTCGTCACCCTCGTCGTGCTGGCCGTCGCCACCCAGCGCCTGAGACCGCCCGCCTATGTGGGCCGACCGTGGCGCAAGGGACAGGTCGAGTAGGCGCGTGACGGTCGACTGGGACGCCCTGCGCACGGCGGCCCGGGAGGCGGGACGGCACGCCTACGCCCCGTACTCCGGGCTCAAGGTCGGCGTGGCCGCCGTGACCGACGACGGCCGCCAGCTGGTGGGCTGCAACGTGGAGAACGCCTCCTACGGGCTGACCCTGTGCGCCGAGTGCGGCCTGGTGTCCGCGCTGGCGGCGTCGGGCGGCGGACGGCTGGTGGCGGTCTCGTGCGTGGCCGCCGACCGGGACGAGCTGCTCATGCCCTGCGGGCGCTGCCGCCAGCTGCTGTACGAGTTCGGGGGGGCCGACGTGCTGGTCGACCACCCCGACGGGCCGATGCCACTGGGCGAGCTGCTCCCCCACGCCTTCGGCCCCGACGACCTGTGAGCACGCACTCGGCCATCGACGTCATCCGCACCAAGCGGGACGGCGGCCGGCTCTCCGACGACCAGATCCGCTGGTTCATGGCCGCCTACACCGACGGGGTGGTGGCCGACGAGCAGGCGTCGGCCCTGGCCATGGCCATCTTCCTGAACGGGCATGGAGCCCGACGAGCTGGCCGTGTGGACGAAGGCGATGATCGAGTCCGGCGAGCGGCTGGACCTGTCGTCCGTCGACCGGCCCACCGTCGACAAGCACTCCACTGGCGGGGTGGGCGACAAGGTGTCGCTGCCCCTGATCCCCCTGGCCGCCGCCTGCGGCCTCGCCGTGCCCCAGCTGTCCGGCCGGGGCCTCGGTCACACCGGCGGGACCCTGGACAAGATGGAGTCGATCCCCGGCTGGCGGGCCCAGCTCAGCAACGAGGAGTTCCTGGCCACGCTGAGCTCGGTGGGCGGGGTCATCTGCGCCGCCGGGGCGGAGCTGGCCCCCGCCGACCGCAAGCTCTACGCCCTGCGGGACACGACGGCGACGGTCGAGTCGATCCCCCTGATCGCCTCGTCGATCATGTCGAAGAAGATCGCCGAGGGCACCGACGGACTGGTGCTGGACGTGAAGTACGGGTCGGGCGCCTTCCTCCCCGACCCCGACCTGGGCCGAGAGCTGGCCCGCACGATGGTCGGCCTCGGCACCGCCCACGGCGTCCGCTGCACCGCGCTGCTGACGGCGATGGAGCAGCCGCTGGGCCGCACGGCGGGCAACGCTCGTGGAAGTCGAGGAGTCCGTCGAGGTGCTCGCGGGCGGCGGCCCGGCGGACCTGGTCGACGTCACACTGGCGCTCGCCCGCGAGATGGTCGAGCTGGGCGGCGTCGACGTCGACCCCGCTGACGCACTGGCCGACGGCCGGGCCATGGACCGCTGGCGGGCCATGGTGGCGGCCCAGGGCGGGGACCCCGATGCACCGCTCCCGGTCGCCACCGAGCACGACGTCGTCACCGCCGACGGCGACGGCGTGCTCCAGCGCCTTGACGCCCGGGCCGTGGGCGTGGCCGCCTGGCGACTGGGCGCCGGCCGGGCCCGCAAGGAGGACGACGTCAGCGCCACGGCGGGCGTCATCTGCCACGCCAAGGTGGGCGACACGGTGCGCGCCGGCCAAGCCCTGCTGGAGCTGCGCAGCGACGATCCCGGCCGCTTCGCCGCCGCCCGCGAGGCGCTGGACGGTGCCTGGTCCGTCGGCCCCGACCCGGCTGAGCCCCCGGCTCTGCTGCTGGACCGGATCACCGCGTAGGTTCGAGCCGTGCTGAGCGACGAGCAGCGGGCCGACTTCCGGCGGGACGGCTTCCTGGTCCTCCCCGGCTTCGCCTCCCGGGCGGCGTGCGCCGAGTTGAAGGCCCGGGCCGAGGCGTTGGTCGACGACTTCGAGCCCGATGCCGGCGTGCGGTCCATCTTCACCACCAACGAGCAGACCCGGCACAGCGACGAGTACTTCCTCACCTCCGGCGACAAGACCCGGTTCTTCTTCGAGGAGGAGGCCTTCGGCGCCGACGGCGAGCTGAAGCAGGCCAAGGGGCTGTCGATCAACAAGCTCGGTCACGCCATGCACGACCTCGACCCGGTCTTCGAGGCGTTCAGCCACACCGACGACCTGGCCGAGCTGTGCGCCGACCTCGGCTACCGGGACCCGTCGATCCTGCAGTCGATGTACATCTTCAAGCAGCCCCGCATCGGCGGCGAGGTCACCAGCCACACGGACCACACGTTCCTGTGGACCGAGCCCCGGACGGTCACCGGCTTCTGGTTCGCCGTCGAGGAGGCGACCCTGGAGAACGGGTGCATGTGGGCCCTGCCCGGCGGCCAGACCATCCCGGTGAAGCAGCGGTTCCGCCGGGACGGCGACGGGGGCACGGTCATGGAGGTGCTGGACGACACGCCGTACCCCGAGGACGGCCTGGTCCCGCTGGAGGCGGAGGCCGGGACCCTCATCGTGCTGGACGGTGCCCTGCCCCACCGCTCGGGACCGAACCGGTCGGATCGCTCACGCCACGCGTACACGGTGCACGTCATCGAGCGCGGGCGCCGAGTACCCCGCCGACAACTGGCTCCAGCGGCCAGACCTTCCGCTTCGTCCCGTCGCCTAAGGACCCGAAGCACCGTTCTGGTGGCAGCGGTGTGTTCCTGGCAACACAGGGCTGCCACCAGAACGGGATCAGGGGGCGAAGCAGTCGTCGAGGAAGGCTTCGACCGGCGGGGTCAGCAGGTCGTCGGACGGGTCGCCCAGGAGGCGGTTGACGTCGCTGTGCGAATACCCGGGCGTCGGGACGACGGTCGTCGGGATGCCCTCGCTTCGGAGCTCCTGGGCGAAGGCCCGCTGGCCCTGCTGCCGGCGCAGGCTGCCACGGCGCACGACCAGCTCGGCCGGATCGGCGGCGTCGACGTGGTTGATCGGTGAGGCGTCGGCCCACACCGCCGGCCGGTTGCCGAACACGGTCCGGTAGAGCCGGGCACCGCGGTCGCCGGCGGCAATGCGGGCGACCACGTCGTAGCCCTCGGTGTCGAGGGACACCACGCCACACAGCGACGGCCGGACGTCGGCAGCCAGGTAGCGCTGGCCGGTGCCCACCGAGCTGACGATCTGGGCGCCGGCGCTGTGGCCGATCAGGGCGACGCTCTCCGGGTCACCACCCAGGGGGCCGATGTGGTCCACCACCCAGGTGACGGCTCGGCTGACGTCCCGATTGTGACTCGGGTACTGCAGCCGCTCGTCCGGAGGGTCGTCCACGTCGGTCAGCCGGTAGTTCACGCTCACCAGCGTCCAGCCGTTGTCCCGGGCCCACGCCCGCTTGGCGTTCAGGCGCGCCTTGTCCCCGGTCACCCAGCCACCGCCGTGCACCCACACGACGACCGGGGTCTCGCCGCACTCGTCGGCTGGCGCCGGGTACACGTCGAGGCGCTGCTTGTTCGCCGGGCCGTAGGCGATGTCCCGGCGGACCCGGGTGTCGGGCGTGCACACCGGGCCGCGCTCCTGGGCGCCGGCGGGCACGGCGACGACCGCGGCCGCGGCCAGGGTGACGAGGACGACGAGGACGATGCGGAACTTCATGTGTCGAGCATCGACCAGGTGCCTGAAGTCACCGTGAACCCAGATGAACGTCCGCTGAGAATCTTCGCCCACCTCGTTACCCTTCGTCCATGGGAGCCGACCTCGACCTCGAGACCATCCGGCAGGCGCCCAAGGCCCTGCTCCACGACCACCTCGACGGGGGGTTGCGGCCCGCCACGGTCATCGAGCTGGCGGCCGAGCACGGGTTCGACGCTCCCCACCACCGACGTCGACGAGCTGACGACGTGGTTCACCCGGGGAGCGGCCGGGAACTCGCTGGAGGAGTACCTCGAGGCCTTCGACGTCACCGTCGGGGTCATGCAGCACAGGGACGCGATCGAGCGGGTGGCGGCCGAGTGCGCCGAGGACCTGGCGGAGGACGGGGTCGTCTACGCCGAGATCCGCTACGCCCCCGAGCAGCACGTCGAGGCCGGGCTGAGCATGGACGAGGTGGTCGAAGCGGTGAACGCCGGATTCGCCCGGGGCAGCCATGGGCGGGGCATCACCATGCGCTCGCTGCTGTCGGCCATGCGCCAGCAGGCCCATTCGCTGGAGATCGCCGAGCTGGCGGTCCGGCACCGGGACACCGGGGTCGTCGGCTTCGACATCGCCGGGCCCGAGAAGGGCTTCCCCCCGACCCGGCACCTGGACGCCTTCCAGTACGTCCAGCGGGAGAACTTCCACATGACGATCCACGCCGGCGAGGCGTTCGGCCTGCCGTCGATCTGGGAAGCGATCCAGTTCTGTGGCGCCGAGCGCCTGGGCCACGGCGTCCGCATCGTGGACGACATCGAGTACGACGCCGACGGCCAGGCCCACCTCGGGCTCCTGGCCGCCTTCGTCCGGGACCGCCGCATCCCGCTGGAGATGTGCCCCACGTCGAACGTCGGCACCGGCGCCGTCGCCTCGGTCGCCGACCACCCGATCAAGGCACTGCACGACCTGCGCTTCCGGGTGACGGTCAACACCGACAACCGCCTGATGAGCGACATCTCCATGTCGGGCGAGTTCGCCAAGCTCCACGATGCGTTCGGATGGGGACTCGAGGAGATGCGCTGGCTGACGGTCAACGCCCTGAAGAGCGCCTTCGTCCCCTTCGACGAGCGCCTGGCCATCATCGACTCGATCGTGAAGCCCGGCTACGAGAAGCTCCTCGGCGGGTCGATGCCCTAGACCCCATCGGAGGAACTACGGGTCGGATTCCGGTCCTTATTCCCTCCGACGAGGTTCGACCGTGACGGCGATGAGGTCGTGGTCGGACAGCTCCGTGCCGTGGGCCACGACCGAGATCACGGCCGGCTCCGTCGCCACGACGCCGCGGGTGAGGAACCAGTCCAGGTGCGCGCCGCCGGAGGGCCAGGTGGGCTCGCTGGTGTTGGCCGCGGACCAGTCGTAGTCGCGGAGGGCGGCCTGGACGAAGAGCGGCTCCCGGGCGACGGGGTCCAGGAAGCGTTCGGGTGACCGGTCGGCGCCGACGTCCTCCTCCCGGCTGAAGTCGAGGGTGTGGGTGTTCAGGTCGCCGCCCACGACCACGGGGCGCCCGTCGGCGTAGTCGTCGACGAGGTCGAGCAGGTCGGCCAGCTGCAGGGCCCGATGGCTCGGGCCAGTGTGGCTCTCGAGGTGGGGCGCCACGACGACCAGGTCCCCGACGGTCGCCAGCACCGCGAGCCGACCTCCGACCCTCGGCTCGTCGCCATCGAGGTCATACCAGCGGCCGTCGAACTCGAATCGGACGGCGGCGGGGCGCTCCAGGCCGACCCGGCTGAGGATCGCTCCGCCATGGACGCCGAACTCGTTGCGGGCATCGGGTGGCAGGGCAGCCCGCTCGTCCGGGCTGCCGAGGCCCAGCTCGACGAACTCGACGGCGAAGGCGAACTGCATCCCAAGGCGCTCGGCCAGCTCTCGGGCCAGGTAGCGGTTGTCGGACCGGGCCATGCCGCCGTCGGCCTCGGAGATCAGCACCACGTCGGCGCCGGTGTCCGCCAGGAGCTCGACCCAGGCGTCGAGGCGGCGCCCCCGCTCCAGGTTGGCGGCGACGATCCGGAGGGGGCGGTCCACGGGCTCGGTGGCAGGCCCGCCGACCTCGACCACGGCGAAGCAGCCCGCGTCGGCCACGGCCTGCCGGTGCGGCGTCCCGGGCGCGGGGAGCACCGGGTCGTGCAGGTCGTCCACGATGTCCGTGATCAGCAGCGGCGGTTCCCCGGTCATGCGCTGATGCGCTCCTGAACGGTCCGGGCCAGCGACTCGGCCTCGTCGACCGTGACGACGAAGCGGCGGTCACCCGTGAGGGCGAAGATCACGCCGTCACCCCGCCGCAGGATGACGGCCGCCTTCTTCAGCACGCGCAGGCTGCCTCGGTAGCCCCAGCCGCCGTACCGGACGGGCCGCACGTCGGGGACGTGCTCCAGCCGCTCGATCTCCGCCAACGGGATGGCCACGCGGATCAGCGGGCCGGCGAAGGCGGTGCGCAGGTCGGTCTCGTCGACCGTCACCGTGATCCGGCGGAAGTGCAGGACGAGCACGGCCACGACGATGCCGAAGACGACAGGCACAACGAGGCCGGTGGCGACCGTCAGCAGGAGGCCGACTGCGACCACGACGAGCGCCGCGGGCAGCGCCCACGGCGCTCGGCAGGTCCAGCTCACTCGTGGGCGCCGACGCAGAACTCGTTGCCCTCGGGGTCCCGGAAGGTGAACCAGCGCAGGCCGTACTCGTCCTTCTCGTGGACGAAGGTGGCGCCGAGCCCCTCGAGCCGGGCGCGGGCGTCGGCGAGGTCCGGCGCGTCGAGGTCGACGTGGACCCGGTTCTTGGCGGTCCGGTCCTCGGGCACCTGGATGAACAGCAGGTTGGGCACCTCGCCCCCACCGTCGATCCGGGCGAAGAACGCGCTGGCTCCCTCGTCGACCGGTCGCTCGACCACCTCGGACCAGAAGCCGGCGAGGCCGGCGGCGTCACGGGCGTCGAAGGTCACGTTGAAGAGGCGCATGACGGTCAGCCTGCCAGGGCGCCGGCGACCTCGGCGGCGACTCTGGCGTTGTTCACGGCAAGGGCGAGGTTGGCGTCCAGAGTGCTGCCACCCGTGGCGTCGACCAACTGGCCGAGGACGAACGGGGTGACGGCGGCGCCCCGGACACCGGCAGCGTGGGCCTGCGCTAGGCCGGATTCGATGACCGCGTCGAGCTGGTCCGACGGGATGGCCGCCTCCTCGGGCACCGGCACGGCCAGGACCAGGCCGCCGCCGTGGCCGAGGTCCCAGGCGGCGTCGGCGACGGCTGCGGCCTCGGCGGGCGTCTCGACCCGGTGCGGCAGCGGCACGCCGCTGGAGCGGCTGTAGAACGCCGGGAACTCGTCGGTCTGCAGACCGAGGACCGGCACGCCGAGGGTCTCCAAGTACTCCACGGTGCGAGGCAGGTCCAGGAACGCCTTCGCCCCTGCGGTGACGGTCACGACCGGGTAGCGGGCGATGGCGTGCAGATCGGCGCTGATGTCGCCCGTCTCGTCCACGTCGCGGTGGACGCCGCCGATGCCGCCGGTGGCGAACACGGCGATGCCCGCCGCCGCGGCCAACGAGAGGGCGCCCGACACCGTCGTCGCCCCGGTCGGCCAGCCGCCGGCGATGGCCACCGGGATGTCGCGGGCGCCGAGCTTCTCGTCGGCCAGCAGCACCCGCTCCCAGTCGACGTCATCCAGGCCGACGCAGGCCTCGCCCCCCAGCACCACCGTGATGGCGGGCACGGCGCCACCGGCCCGGACGGCGGCCACGCAGGCTTCGAGGCACTCCCGGTTCACCGGAGGGGGTAGGCCGAACTCGCTGAAGATCGTCGACTCGAGGGCGACCACCGGCCGGTGGTCGTGCAGCGCGTCGGCCACCTCTTCATGAATCCGGATCATGCGGTGTCCCCTCGTCGTTCTGGTGGCAGCCCTGTGTTTCCCACAACACGTCGCTGCCACCAGAACGGGATCATGCGGGCTGCCACGCGTCGCCGCCGGGGCCGCGGAGCACGTGGGCGGCCACCTCGCTCCCCCGAGCCACGCACTCGACCGGCGGCTTGCCCGCCGTCCACGCCACCAGGAACCCGGCCGCGAAGGCGTCGCCCGCCCCGGTCGTGTCCAGGACGCCGGTGACCGCGGCAACCGGCACCTCCACGACGCCGTCGGCCGACACCAGGCGCACGGGGTTCGGACCGTCGGTGACCACGGCGAGGTCGACGCCGGGGGGCGGTCGTTCGTCGATCCCCAGCACCCGGGCCTCGTCCACGTTGGGGAACAACACCGCGGGCCGCACCTCGGCCAACAGCTCCAGGAACCGGTCGACCCCGTACTGCACGAGGAGCGCCTCTGAGGACGGGTCGATGGTCACCGGGATCCCCCGCTCACGGGCCATGGCTGCCAGGTCCAGGCACGAGCGGGCCAGGCGCTCCACGAACAGCGAGTAGGCGGGGAGGTGGAGGACGTCGACGCCCTCCAGCCACTCGGCCTCGGCCGCCGTCAGCTCGGTGGCGGCGGCGCGGTCCGTGAGCATCGTCCGCTCGCCCGACGAGTCGACCAGCACGATGATCGAACCGGTGCGCCCGCCGTGGCGGGCCACCACGTCGACACCGGTGTGGGCCAAGCCGTGCAGGAGCCGATGGGCCAGCTCGTCGTCGCCCAACTGCCCGACGAAGCGGGCCGCGCCCCCAGCCCGGACCGCCGCGGCGGTCACATTGGCGGCCGAGCCGCCCCGCTCGCGGGTGATGCGCACCTCGGTGTCCGACCCGAGCGCGACCGGGCCCGGGAGCCACACGACCACGTCCTCGATCAGGTCACCAACACACAACAGCACCGGCGTCAGGCTAGAAGGGGGTCGTGATCGACGTGGTGGCCCTCGACGGCGACGACACGCTGTGGCACAGCGAGAACCAGTTCGTCATGACCCAGCAGCGCTACCGGGAGCTGCTGGCCGACCACGTCGACGCCGCCGCGCTCGACGCCAAGCTGCTGGACCGGGAGCGGCAGAACCTCGAGCTCTTCGGCTACGGCGTGAAGGGCTTCACCCTGTCGATGATCGAGACCGCCATCGAGGTGACCGAGGGCCGCATCGACACCGCCGACATCCAGACGATCATCGACAACGCCAAGGACATGCTCCAGCACCCTGTCGAGCTGCTGGACGGCGTCGCCGAGACCGTCGAGCAGCTCGTGCGGGACTACAAGGTCATGGTCATCACCAAGGGCGACCTGTTCCACCAGGAGTCGAAGCTGGCTCGAGCCGGCTTCGTCGAGGACCTGTGGGAGATCGAGATCGTGGCCGAGAAGGACGAGGCCACCTACGAGCGGATCTTCCGCCGCTACGGCATCGACCCGTCGACGTTCGTCATGGTCGGCAACTCGGTGCGCAGCGACATCCTCCCGGTCCTCGCCCTCGGCGGCCGGGCCGTCCACATCGAGTACGAGCTGACCTGGGAGATGGAGCACGCCGAGGCCGACACGACCGCCGAGGGCTACTGGGAGCTGGAGTCGATCCGGGACCTCCCCGACCTGCTCACCCGCCTCTGACCCGATCTGGGGCTAGAGGTCCCCGATCTCGGTGACCTTGATGACGCGGGTGGTGATCGGGTCGGGGGTGCGCTCGGGCAGGAACCAGCGAAAGCAGAGGAACCCCCGGCGGTTGCCCTGCAGCGAGAGGCCGTTGGGGTGGTCGGGTGTCTCGTGGGCCAGGACGATCGTGAACGACCCGTCGTCGTTCAGCCGGCAGGACCCGTGGTTGATGGTCAGCCGCTCGTAGTCGTAGTTGAAGCAGTGGAGGAACGGGCTCCACGGGTTCAGACTCCAGAAGGCGCACTCCGGTGAGGTGCCCTCGATGACCAGCGCCTCGTCGGGGGCCAGGTCCCACTTGCCGAAGGCATAGGCGGCGTCACCCGCCGACCAGCCGAAGTTGTTCTCCGGCACCGGGTACGGGTCGTCGAACTGGTTGCTGTCCGGGTTCGCCTTGTGGCCGAGGTTGCGCTCCTCGTCGACGTCGTCCTGCTGGCCGACGGGGATGGGCACCATCGCCGCCTGGTCCTTCAGCCACGTGATCACGGCCCGGAACCGGCGGGCGGCGTCGGCGTCGCTCTCCCGATAGGTGGCAGGCCGGTCCGACGCCTCGATCTTCCACTCGACCCGCTTCCCCGTGCGGGCGTCGACCAGGTAGTCGCGGGTGATGGCGTGGACAGCGTCGCCGTCGATCTGCATGAAGACGCCGTCGTAGCCGTCGGGCTTCTCGGGGCCCATCAGGAACTCGAACTCACCGTTCGGCCCCAGCTCCAGGTCCCGGTTGTTGACGATGCCGACGATGCGGGTCGTGTAGTTGCCGTCGTTGGGGCCGCCGTAGACGGTCAGCGAGAAGTACACGGCGTCGCCGGCGGTGCCACGGACCGTGTACGTGCGGGCGGGGTCGACCGGTGCGAACTGGTAGTAGGCGTCGGTGTTGTCGCCTCCCCACTTCTTGTACGGGCCGACGATGTCGACGAAGCGGGGGGCCGCCGAGTCGCCCCACAGGTAGACGTCCATGGCCACCTGCAGGATCGAGAAGATCCACTTGTAGCCCATGACCACGAGCTGCTCGTCGTCGGCCACGTGGTTGGGGCCGGTCATGAACTCGTCGTCGAAGTCCTTCAGGAGCTCCATGAGCTCGTCGTAGGCCTTCGTGAGCTCCCAGGTCTTCCCCTCCCCCACGCTTCACGCCCCTTTCGGGTGCCAGACGGTCTTGTGCTCCAGGAACGACTCGATGACGTACGGCGACTCGGCGTCGCCCGAGGCCCAGTCGGTGTCGGGCGCCGGCCGGGCCATGCGCATGACGCTCTCCGCCGCCGTGCGCTCCGCGTCGGCCGCCAGCTCGGCGTCGTCGACACCGGTCAGGTCGAGGGCGTTGAGGTCGCGGTGCTTCGCGAACCACGGGACCAGCTCGGCCCGCTTGCCCGTCAGCAGGTTGATGACGCCGCCGGGCACGTCACTGGTCGCCAGCGCCTCGCCCAGGGTGATGGCCGGCAGCGGCAGGCGCTCGGAGGCCAGCGCCACCACCGTGTTGCCCGACACGACGATCGGCGCCAGGCGGCTGACCAGGCCCAGCAGCGGCGCGTCGGTCCGGGGCGATCAGGCCGACGACCCCGGTGGGCTCGGGCACGGTGAAGTTGAAGTACGGGCCGGCCACGGGGTTCGCCCCACCCAGGACCGACGAGAGCTTGTCGGCCCACCCGGCGTACCAGACCCAGCGATCGACGGCGGCGTCGACCTCGGCGTCGGGGTCGTCGACCCCCACCGGCGGCCAGCTCGTCGACGAACTGCGACCGCCGGCCCTCCATGATCTCGGCCACCCGGTACAGGATCTGGGCCCGGTTGTACGCGGTCTTGGCCGCCCAGCCCTTCTGCGCACCGCGGGCCGCCTTGACCGCGTCGCGCAGGTCCTTGCGGGAGCCGAGCACGGCGTGGGCCAGCAGCTCGCCGTCGGGCGACTCGACCGGGAACGAGCGGCCGGACTCCGAGCGGGGGAACTCGCCCCCCACGTAGAGCTTGTAGGTCTTGCGGACGTCGAGGCGGTTCGTCACACGGGCTCCAGCTCGAGGTAGGGGGCCAGGCCGTGGCGGCCGCCCTCCCGGCCGAAGCCCGACTCCTTGTAGCCGCCGAACGGGCTGGTGGGGTCGAACTGGTTGAACGTGTTGGCCCAGACGACGCCCGCCCGCAGGCGCTCGGCCATCCAGAGGATGCGGCTGCCCTTCTCGGTCCAGACCCCGGCCGACAGCCCGTACGGCGTGTTGTTGGCCTTCTCGACCGCCTCGTCGGGCGTCCGGAACGTCAGCACGGACAGGACCGGCCCGAAGATCTCCTCGCGGGCGATGCGGTGCGACTGGGACACGCCGGTGAAGATCGTCGGGGCGTGGAAGAAGCCCTTGTCGGGCAGCACGCACGCCGGCTGGTACATCTCGGCGCCCTCGTCGACCCCGGACGCCACCAGCTCCCGGATCTTCTCCAGTTGCTTCTGGCTGTTGATGGCGCCGACGTCGGTGTTCTTGTCCAGCGGGTCGCCAACCCGCAGCGTGTCCAGGCGCTGCCGAAGCCGGTCGAGGAAGAGGTCGGCCACCGTCTCCTGCACCAGCAGGCGGGAGCCCGCGCAGCACACGTGGCCCTGGTTGAACCAGATGCCGTTGACGACGCCCTCGACGGCCTGGTCGAGGGCGGCGTCCTCGAAGACGATGTTGGCCGCCTTGCCCCCGAGCTCCAGCGTGAGGCGCTTGCCCGTGCCTGCCAGCTCGGTCTGGATGCGCTTGCCGACGTCGGTCGAGCCGGTGAACGCCACTTTGTCCACGCCGGGGTGGTTCACGAGGGCGGCGCCCGTGGCCCCGGCGCCGGTGACGATGTTGACGACGCCCGGCGGCAGGTCGGCGTCCCGCAGGACCTCGGTCAGCAGCAGGGCGGTCAGCGGCGTGGTCTCGGCCGGCTTGAGCACGACGGTGTTGCCGGTGGCCAGCGCCGGGGCCAGCTTCCAGGACGCCATCAGCATGGGGAAGTTCCAGGGGATGACCTGCCCGGCCACGCCGACCGGGCGGGCCCGACGACCGGCGAAGGCGTAGTCGAGCTTGTCGGCCCAGCCCGCGTAGTGGAAGAAGTGGGCCGCCGCGAGCGGCAGGTCGACGTCCCGGGACTCCTTGATGGGCTTGCCACCGTCGAGCGTCTCGAGGACGGCGAACTCGCGGGAACGCTCCTGCAGCAGGCGGGCGATGCGGTAGAGGTACTTGGCCCGCTCCTTGCCCGGGAGGTCCCGCCAGCCGCTGTCGTAGGCCTCTCGGGCAGCGGTGACGGCGAGGTCGATGTCCTCGTCCCCCGCCTCGGCCACGACCGCCAGCTCCTCCTCGGTCGCCGGGTTGATCGTCGGGAAGGTGTTCCCCGAGCGGGGTTCCACCCACTCGCCCCCGATCCACAGGCCGTAGGCGTCCCGCAATGAGACGATCGCCGTCGACTCGGTCGACGTGGCGTACTCGAGGGTGAACCCGGTTGGCTCGGTGAGATCCGTCATCGGGCGCTCAGTCCAGCGTGAAGTCGTCGGGGCGCTGGTAGCGGCCGGTGGCCAGCCAGCGTCGTTGCATGAGCAGGTCGTTGAGCAGGCTCGACGCGCCGAGGCGGAAGCGCTCGGGGCGGAGCCAGTCCGGCCCCAGGGTCTCGCCCACGATGACCAGGTACTGCCAGGCGTTCTTGGCGGTACGGATGCCACCGGCGAGCTTCAGGCCGACGGCCCGCCCGGTCTGCTCCTGGAAGTCCCGGATGGCCTCGGCCATGCACAGCGCGGTGGGCGGGGTCGAGGCGACGCCGATCTTCCCGGTCGACGTCTTGATCACGTCGGCCCCGGCGGCCATGGCAAGCATCGAGGCCCGCCGCGTGGCGTCGTAGGAGCCCAGCTCGCCGGTCTCCAGGATCACCTTCAGGTGGGCTCGCCCCGAGGCCTCCTTCGAGGCGGCGATCTCGTCGAAGGCGGTGGCGAAGTCCCCGCTCAGGAAGGCCGACCGGTTGAGGACCATGTCGATCTCGTCGGCCCCAGCGGCCACGGCCCGCCGGATCTCGTCCAGCCGGGTGTCGAGCGGCCCGAGGCCCGACGGGAACGCGCCGGCCACGCTGGCCACCAGCACGCCGGTGCCCTTCACGGTTTCGGCGGCGACCGGGACCATGCTCGGGTAGACGCACACGGCGGCGACCGACGGGACCGACCGGTCGGTCGGGTCGGGCCGGATCGCCTTGGCGCAGAGCGCCTTCACCTTGCCAGGGGTGTCGGCTCCCTCCAGGGTGGTGAGGTCGCAGCAGCGGATGGCGAGGTCGAGCGCGGCGGCCTTCGTCTCCCGCTTGATGGACCGACCGCCGAGGGCTTTGGCCCGGGCCTCGAGTCCGACGGCGTCGACCGGCGTGACCCGGACGCTCACCCCGCCGACGGGCGGGATCGACAGGCGCTCGACGGGCGCCAGATCGGTGTCAGCCACGATCGGACCGTACCAGCGACCTCGGGCGGACGATCCCGGGCCTGTGTGGGCCATGATGCGGGCCATGACCACCGTCGTGGACCACCCCCTCGCCGCCGAGCGCCTGACCGCTCTGCGGGACGAGAGCACCCCCCGGCCCGAGTTCCGGCGGGCCCTGTCCGAGCTCTCCTGGCTGCTGGTCTACGAAGCCACCCGTGACCTCCCGTACGAGACCTTCCAGGTCCGGACCCCGCTGGCGCCCGCCACCGGCGTCAAGATCGCCCCCGTCCCCCTCATCGTGCCCGTGCTGCGGGCCGGCCTCGGGATGCTCGACGCCGCCTTCACGATGCTGCCCTCCGCCGAGGTCGGCTTCGTCGGCCTGCGCCGCAACGAGGAGTCCCTCGACTCCGAGGAGTACATGACGACGGTGCCCGACGACCTCGACGGCCGCCCCGTGATCATCCTCGACCCCATGCTCGCCACCGGCGGGTCGCTGGTGCACACCGTGGAGATCATCGAACGCTCGAACCCCGGCCAGTTCATCGTCGTCTGCGTCCTCGCCGCCCCCGAGGGCATCGCCCACTTCAGCGAGCGCTACCCCGACGCCAAGGTCGTCACCGCCGCCGTCGACGAGCGCCTCAACGACGTCGGCTTCATCGTCCCCGGCCTCGGCGACGCGGGAGACCGCCAGTTCGGCGTCCAGTAGTTCATTGGAGGAAATAGGGACCGGCTTCCGACGCCTATTTCCTCCAACGGAGGTTCAGGCCACCCGGGTGAAGGTGGCGGTCTCGTAGAGGGCCCGCTGGTAGACCTCTTCGGGGATCCCCCCGACGCTTCCCGCGGTGGTGTCGACGAACTCGAGGGTCAGCGTGTCGCCCTCGACCGTCCAGCGGTACGTGTAGTCGCCCTCCGAGTGGTGGAACGTCACCTCGTCGCCCTCGATGTCGTACTCCGCGTCGTAGTCGACGGGGGTCCGAACCCCGTCGGCGTCCTCGAGGTACATGTCCCATTCCTCCCCGATCTCGAGAAGGAAGGACGGCTCGGACTGACCGAAGTTCTGCGCGGCGAAGTCGTCGATCCACTCGTCCAGGCCACTCGCTCTCAGCGCGGCATCGACCGCTGCCGCGGTGATGGGCTCGGTGCGCCAGGTGCCCACGAGAGCAGGAAGCTCGGTCGTCGTGGTGGGCGCCTCTGTGGTCGGCGAGGTGGTCGGATCGACCACCTCGGTGGCGCCAGACGACGAGTCGGCGTCGTCGCCGCATGCGGTTGCCACCAGGCCCAGCGCGAGCAGGAGGGCAAGGGACCCAGAGGTGATCTTCATGTCCACTTCCATCCGCGGATCATGGATCGATCGTCAACGATGTCAGCCCGACAGCGCCTGGTCGAGGTCAGCGATCAGGTCGTCGATCGTCTCGAGACCGACGGACAGGCGGATCAGGGCGGGGTCGACGTCCAGGGGGCTGCCGGCCACCGAGAGGTGGGTCATCACGGCGGGCTGCTCGATGAGGGACTCGACCGCCCCGAGGGACTCGGCGAGGGTGAACAGGCGGGTGCGGGCCACGGCCTGGGCGGCGGCGTCGGCACCCCCGGCGACGACGAAGCTGACCATGCCGCCGAAGTCGCGCATCTGGCGGTGGGCGACCTCGTAGCCGGGATGGGTCGCCAGGCCGGGCCAGCGCACCTCCCGCACGCCGGGGTGGTCCAGCAGGAACTGGGCGATGTCGTGGGCCGCCTGGCAATGGCGCTCCATGCGCACGGCCAGGGTCTTCAGCCCCCGCAGGACCAGGAAGTCGTTGAAGGGCGCCGACGCCGACCCGGTGGCGTTGCGGACGAAGAACAGCTCCTCGGCCCACGCGTCGTCGTGGAGGGCGACGAAGCCGCCGACCACGTCGGAGTGGCCACCCAGGTACTTCGTCGTCGAGTGCACGACGGCATCGGCCCCGTGCTCCAGAGGACGCTGGAGGAAGGGCGTGGCGAACGTGTTGTCGACGACGCATCGTCCGCCGCGATCGTGGGCCAGGCCCGACAGGGCGCCGATGTCGGCGATGGACAGGAGCGGGTTCGACGGGGTCTCGACCCAGACCAGCTTCGTCGCCTCCTGCCACGCGGCAGCGACGGCGTCGACGTCGGAGAGGTCGACGGCGGTGTGGGTCACGCCCATCGGGCCGTAGACCTTGTCGACCAGCCGCCACGTCCCGCCGTAGGCGTCGTCGGGGACGACGAGGTGGTCGCCGGGCCGCAGCGAGCGCAGCAGGGCGTCCTCGGCCGCCATGCCGCTGGCGAAGGCGAGACCGTGCGACGCGCCCTCCAGCGAGGCCACGGCAGCCTCCAGCGCCCGCCGCGTCGGGTTGTCGGACCGCGAGTACTCGAACTCGGCCTTCCCCGGCTCGAGCTGGACGAACGTGGTGGCCAGGTGGATGGGCGGGACGACGGCGCCGGTCCCCGGGTCGGGGTCCTGGCCGGCGTGGATGGCGCGCGTTTCGAAACCGCTCACGGGCGGGCCCGAGAGCCGGCGATGAAGTCGAGGACGTCGGACCTCGTCAGCACGCCGACGGGGTGGCCGGCGTCGATGACCACGACGGCCGGAGCCTCCTCGAGCAGCCCGACCACGTCGTCGACGGGTTGGCCGGCGCCCACGGTGGGCAGCTTCGGCTCCATGACGTCGGCGACGTCGCGGTCCAGCACGCTCGGATCCCGGAAGGCGGCGTCCATGAGCGCGACGTCGCGCACGGCGCCGACCATCTCGCCAAGGACCACCGGGGGCTCGGCCTGCACGACCGGCAACTGTGAGACGTCGTACTCCCGCAGGATCTCGATGGCGGTGCGCACGGTCTCGTCGGGGTGCACGTGGACCAGCGCCGGCAGGTCGGCCCGCTTGCGACCCAGCACGTCGCCGGCGGCGTGCTCGCCCACCCGCAGGAAGCCGAAGTCCGCCATCCAGTCCTCGTTGTAGATCTTGGAGAGGTAGCCGCGGCCGCTGTCGGGCACGAGGACGACCACCACGGCGTCGGCCGGCAGTGAGCGCCCGACCTGCAGCGCCGCCCACACAGCCGTGCCCGTCGAGCCGCCGACCAGGAGGCCCTCGGTGCGGGTCACCGCACGGGCCGTGAGAAACGAGTCCCGGTCGCTGACCTCGATGATCTCGTCGACCACCGAGCCGTCGTACGTCCCCGGCCAGAAGTCCTCGCCGATGCCCTCGACCAGATACGGCCGACCGGTGCCGCCCGAGTACACCGAGCCCTCCGGGTCGGCGCCGACGATGCGGATGTCGGGGTTCTGGGCCTTCAGGTAGCGACCGACGCCGCTGATGGTCCCGCCCGTGCCGATGCCGGCCACGAAGTGCGTGATGCGGCCGGAGGTCTGCCGCCACAGCTCGGGGCCGGTCGTCGCCTCGTGGGCGGCGGGGTTCTGCGGGTTCCAGTACTGGCTGGGCGAGTACCCGCCCGGCCGCTCGGCGGCCAGCCGCTTGGCGACCGAGTAGTAGGAGTCCGGGTGGTCCGGCGGCACGGCGGTCGGGCAGACCACGACCTCGGCCCCGTAGGCCCGGAGCAGGTCCATCTTCTCCGGGCTCATCTTGTCGGGCATGACGAAGACGCAGTGGTAGCCCCGTCGGGCCGCCACGAGGGCGAGGCCGACGCCGGTGTTGCCCGACGTGGGCTCGACGATCGTCCCGCCCGGCTCGAGCAGGCCCTCCCGCTCGGCGGCGTCGACCATGGCCAGCGCGGGCCGGTCCTTCACCGAGCCGCCGGGGTTCAGCAGCTCCAGCTTCGCCAGCAGGTGGCAGTCCAGGTCGTGGCCGATGCGGTCCAAGCGCACCAGCGGTGTGTTGCCGACCAGGTCCTCGAGGCGGTCGGCGACCTCCATCGGCGGACCGGTGTCGGACGCGGGGAGCACCCGGATCTCCCTAGCGAGCGCGTCATCGGCGGGCTCGTCCGTGTAGAGGATGACGGGCAGCCCGGCGTCGTGCAGGGTGCCCGCGACCGACGTGGCCTCCGCCACCGGACCGGTGACCCCGACCCGCCGAGGCCGGTGCGACCGCAGGTCCGCCACCAGCTCGGCCGGGCCCTCGTCGGCGGCCAGGTCGATCCGCCGCCGGGCTCGGGCCCGGAGGTGTTCGTCAGGCTCTCCCCCACCGACGACGACCAGCGCGTCCATCCAGTAGGTCTACCCGACCGATCCCGAACTGGCCTCCGATTCGCCGCCCCTGACCGGCAGATAGGAGGCCAGTTCGAGGGGGTCAGCGCTGGAGGCGGGCGTTCAGGTCGTCGACGAGAGCGGTGAGGGCGGCGTCGGCCCGCTGGCGGGCGGCGGGGAGGTCGCCGTCGACGGGCTCGACGACCTCCAGGTAGCACTTGAGCTTCGGCTCGGTGCCGCTGGGGCGCATGACCACGCGGGAGCCGCCGGCGATGTCGAAGCGCAGGGCGTCGGTGGGCGGCACCGCGGGGTCGTCGAGGAGGTCCCGCACGGACTCGACGGCGCGACCGCCCAGCTCGGTCGGAGGCTCGGCTCTGACCTCCTCCATCAGGGCGACGACGGGGGCGAGGCCGTCGAACCGCAGGGTCAGGGGTCGGGTGGCGTGGAGGCCGTGCTCGTCGGCGAGGGCGGCGAGGCGGTCGTGGACGGTCTGGCCGCGGGTCTTCAGATCGGCGACCAGGCCGGCGAAGGCCAGGGCGGCGCCGATGCCGTCCTTGTCCCGGACGGCGTCGCCGACCAGGTAGCCGAGCGCCTCCTCGTAGCCGAAGACGAAGCGCCGGTCGGGGTGCTCCAAGCCGGGGCGGATGATCCACTTGAAGCCGGTCAGGGTCTCGGCGAAGTGGACGCCGTGGGCGGCGGCCAGGCGACCGAGCAGGCGGGACGACACGACGGTGGTCACCACCAGCCGGTCGTCGCCTTCGGTGTTGCGCAGGACGTGGTCGGCGAGGAGCGCCCCGATCTCGTCGCCGGTCAGCGCCCGCCAGTCGTCACCGTCGGGGACGGCCACGCCGAGGCGGTCGGCGTCGGGGTCGTTGGCCAGCACGAGGTCGGCCCCGGTCGCCCGGGCCTTCTCGAGCGAGAGGTCGAGGGCACCGGGCTCCTCGGGGTTCGGGAAGGCGACCGTCGGGAAGTCGGGGTCGGGCTCGCCCTGTTCGACGACCACATCGGGCGGTGGGAAGCCGGCCCGGCCGAAGGCCGCCTGCAGGACGTCCCGGCCCACCCCGTGCATGGCGGTGTAGACGACCCGGACGGCACGGGCGTCGACCAGCGAGCCCGCCACGAGGGCGTCCAGGTAGGCCAGGACGATGTCGGCGCCGAGGACCTCGATGCGGGGGTCGTCGGGTTCGGCCACCTCGATGTCGCCCTCGGTGGCCACGGCGTCGATGGCGGCGGCGATCTCGGCGTCGGTCGGCGGCACGATCTGCGCCCCGTCACCCAGGTAGACCTTGAAGCCGTTGTCGGCGGGCGGGTTGTGGCTGGCGGTGACCATCACCCCGGCGTCGGCCTCCAGGTGGCGCACGGCGAAGGCCAGCACCGGCGTCGGCAGGGCGAGGGGCAGCAGCAGCGCACGGCCCCCGGCGGAGGCCACGACCCCGGCGGCGTCCTGGGCGAACACGTCGGACTTGTGGCGAGCGTCGTAGCCGACGACGACCGTCGCCCCGTCGGGCAGCCAGCGGACGAGGCCGGCGGTGGCCTGGCGGATGACCAGGCGGTTCATGCGCAGCGGCCCGGCCCCGATCGGCGCCCGGAGGCCGGCGGTGCCGAACGTCAGGCGGCCGGCGAAGCGGCGAGCCACCTCCTCGTCGTCGCCCGCGTCGATCAGCGCCCGCAGCTCGGCGCGGGTCTCGGGGTCGGGGTCCTGCAGCAGCCAGGTGTCGACGTCGCTCATGCCTGCTCCACGATGGCCTCGCCGTAGTGGTCGAGGTCAAACCGGCGCACCGTGACGTCGTGGGCTTCGGCCCAGGCCACCTCGACCTCGACCCCGTCGGACGCCGGACCGAAGACCCACAGCTCGTCACAGCGCATCAGCAGGTTGTTGTTGGCCCGGCGCACGTCGTCCTTCTCGACCAGGCCGTAGAGGAAGTAGCCGCCGAGCATCCAGGGGTTGACGGGTACGGCCCCGGCGTCGAGGACGAAGGCGCAGATGCGCTCACGGAGGTAGGCGGACTCGGCGGCATGAGCGGTGAACACGAGTGGTCGGCGGTCGAAGAGGGCCTCGGCCGGGTGCGACATGGCTGCTTACCCTACGAGCCGTGCTCGAGGACATCCGAGGGGCCTGTGCCGGGGTGGCGGCCCGCTCGCACCACGTCCACCTGGTGCCTGAGGCGGTCCCGGCACTGGCCGCCGACCTGGCCGCCGAGGGCCTGGGCACCGACCCCACGGACCCCGCCCACCACTCCGTCGGGGCCACCGACGAGGACCGCGCCCGCTTCGTGCTGGCCCTCGACGCCGTGAACTTCGGCTCGGGCTGGTTCCCCGTCCTGCGCAAGGCCGACGGCGCCTCCGGCTACCACACGATCGCCGGCGCCCTGCGGGACCGGGGCGGGGTGACCGTCGACGAGATGCAGGCCGCCACCGGCGAGTGGTGCGCCGAGCTCTTCGGTCAGGCCGGCAACGACGACGTCGCTGACCTCATGGATCTGTTCGCCCAGTCGTGGGCCAGGCTCGGCGTGGTCATCGAGCGCTTCGGTTCGACCCTCGAGTTGGTCGACGCCGCCGGCGGGTCGGCCGACCGGCTGGTCGAGCTCCTGGCCTGGGAGCACAAGCTCTACCGGGACGTCGGCGAGCACGACGGCGAGCGGGTTCCGCTGTTCAAGCGGGCCCAGATCACCGCCGCCGACCTGGCGCTGGCCTTCGGCGGCGAGGGCCCGGGCCGCTTCGACGACCTCGACCGCCTGACGATGTTCGCCGACAACCTCGTCCCCCACGTGCTGCGCCTGGCCGGCGTCCTGCGCTACGAGAACGCCCTCCTGGCCCGGATCGAGGCCGAGGAGCTGCTGGAGCACGGCTCGGTCGAGGAGGTCGAGATCCGCGCCGTCGCCGTCCACGCCGTGGAGCAGGTCGTCGCCTCGCTGCACGAGCTGGGTGTCAGCGACGCCACCGCCGGCCAGGTCGACATGGCCCTGTGGCACCGTGGCGGCCGGCCCGAGGCCAAGGCCGTGCCTCGGCACCGCTGCCGCACGACGGCGTACTGAGGCCCGACCGGGCATGATCGGGACATGGCCCACGACCTGATCATCCGCGGCGGCTCGGTCCTGGACGGGACCGGCGCCGACCCCGTCGTGGCGGACGTTGCGGTCGACGGTGACCGCATCACCGCCGTCGGTGACCTCGCCGGCGTCGACGCCACCGAGGAGCTCGACGCCACCGGGCTGACCGTGACGCCCGGCTTCGTCGACCTGCACACGCACTTCGACGCCCAGGTGGGCTGGGACCCGTTCATGACCTCGGCCTCGTGGCACGGGGTGACGACGGCGATGATCGGCAACTGCGGGATGTCCTTCGCCCCTGTCGACGAAGGCGGCAAGGCCTACCTGGCCGAGATGATGGAGAGCGTCGAGGACATCCCCCGGGACGCCATCCTCGGCGGCCTCCCGTGGAACTGGTCGACCCATCCCGAGTACCTGGACGCCGTCCAGGCCCTGTCGCCCGGCCCTGAACGTGGTCGGTCAGGTCGGCCACTGCGCCGTGCGCTACCAGGTGATGGGCGAGCGGGCGCTGGACGAGGAGGTGCCGACGCCCGAGGAACTGGGACGGATGCGGGACATCGTCGCCGAGTCGGTCGCCGGCGGGGCTGTCGGCTACTCGACGTCGCGGATCCTCGTGCACCGGGTGCCCGACGGCCGGGCCGTCCCCGGGACCTTCGCCACCAACGACGAGCACCTCGCGCTCGCCGACGGCATGAACGACGCCGGGGGCGGGCTCTTCCAGGTCGTGTGCGACTTCGAGTCCCGCGCCGCCAACGAGTTCCAGCTCCTGCGGACGATGGCCGAGCACGCCGGTGACGTGCTGTTCGCCATCGGGCCCGGCAACGACGAGTCGATGGGCCTCGGCGTCGTCGACCTGTGGGGTCAGTTCCTGGAGGGCACCCGGGCCGACGCCGGGCGGGCCACGGGCTACACCATGACCCGACCCTCCGGCAGCCTCATGGGTCTCGTCCAAGTGCCGCCGGTGAAGGGGCGGCGCTGGCGCGAGGTGATGACCCTGCCGACGCTGGAGGACCGGCTGGCTGCCTTGCGCGACGACGCCACCCGGGCCGAGCTCCTCGCCGAAGGGCGGGAGAAGGGGCTGATCTACGACCCCCGCCACATCCACTCCCTCGGGCAGGGCGAGCACCCGGAGTACGACGTGGAGGGCGGGACCTCGGTCGCCGACCTCGCCGCCGCCGCCGGGGTCGACCCGATCGAGCTGGTCGTCGACCGGCTGCTCGAGTCCGAGGGCCGGGAGCTGTTCAACCTCTGGTTCTTCCACCGCAACCGGGAGGCCATCGGCCCCCTCGTGGCCCTCGACCACGTCTACCCCGGTGCCGGGGACGCCGGCGCCCACGCCGGCCAGATCTGCGACGCCGACGCCGCCACCCACTTCCTCGCCTACTGGTCCCGGGACCGGGGGCTGCTCCCCTTCCCCGAGGCGGTCCACCGCCTCACCGGCCGGGCGGCCGCCACGATCGGCCTGGTGAACCGTGGCACCGTGCGGGCCGGCGCCTACGCCGACCTCAACGTCGTCGACCCCGCGGGCCTGCGCTTCGGCTACCCGACCTACGTGAACGACTTCCCGGGCGGCGCCGGCCGGCTGTGCGTCCGGGCCGAGGGGTATGCGGCGACGCTGGTCAACGGCACCGTCGTCACGCAGCAGGGCGAGCACACCGGGGCCCGGCCCGGCCGTGTCCTGCGGGAGTTCGACCGCAGTTAGCCGCGTCCGGCGACGTTCGCTCGTTTCACGAGCTGGCGACGGATTGTTCTGCCGAATGCGCGGCGACGATGTCGAGAACGTCGGGTCCTGCTCCGTCCCAGGGGTGAATCCGGCCAGAAGGGCCGGTGTCACACAAGGAGAACACCATGGCCAAGTACCTGTTGCTCAAGCACTACCGAGGCGCGCCGGCAGCCGTCAACGACGTCCCGATGGACCAGTGGACGCCCGACGAGGTCGAGGCCCACGTCGGGTTCATGAACGACTTCGCAGCTCGGCTCGAGAGCAGCGGCGAGTTCATCGACGGTCAGGCGCTGTCGCCCGACGGCGAGTGGGTCCGCTACGACGGGGAGGGGCGGCCGCCGGTCACCGACGGCCCGTTCGCCGAGACGAAGGACCTCGTCGCGGGATGGATGGTGATCGACGTCGACACCCATGAGCGAGCGATCGAGCTCGCCGGTGAGCTGTCGGCGGCACCTGGGGCCGGCGGTGAGCCGATCCACGAGTGGCTGGAGGTGCGGCCCTTCCTGACCGCGCCGCCCAACGTCACCGAGTGACTTGTGGACGACGTCGAGCTGCGTGAGCTCGTCCCACGGGTCCTGAGCGTCCTCGTCGGTCGCGGAGCAGACTTCGCGACCGCCGAGGACGCCGTCCAGGAGGCGCTCATCCGTGCCCTCTCCGCGTGGGGGGACGAGATGCCCGCCGACCCCACGGGGTGGCTCATCACGGTCGCCTGGAGGGCCTTCCTCGACATGACGCGGTCAGATGCCTCTCGACACGACCGAGAGCTCCGATTCGACACCGAACCGCCGGCCGGCTCGATCCCGAGCGCCGACGACACGCTGCGCCTCTACTTCCTGTGCGCGCACCCCGATCTGACGTCGTCGTCGGCGGTTGCGTTGACCCTCCGAGCCGTGGGTGGCCTGACCACCCGCCAGATCGCTCAGGCCTACCTCGTGCCGGAGCCCACCATGGCGCAGCGCATCAGCCGTGCCAAGCGCACGGTCGGTCAGGCCGGTGTCGATCGTCCCGGCGACGTGGGCACGGTGATGCGGGTGCTCTACCTGGTCTTCAACGAGGGCTACTCCGGCGAGGTCGACCTCGCCGCCGAGGCGATCCGACTGACCCGCCAGCTGGCTGCCTTGGTGGACGACCCCGAGGTCCACGGGTTGCTCGCCCTGATGCTCCTCCACCATGCCCGCCGCCGCAGTCGCACGGGACCGGACGGACGGATCGTGCCGCTCGCCGATCAGGACCGCAGCCAGTGGGACACCGGGCTCATCGCCGAGGGAATCGACATCGCCCATGCTGCGCTCGCGCGCGACCAGCTCGGCGAGTACCAGGCGCAAGCGGCGATCGCCGCGCTCCATGCCGACGCGCCCCGTGTCGAGGAGACCGACTGGATCCAGATCGTGGAGTGGTACGACGAGCTGCTCCGGTTCGCCGACACCCCGATCGTCCGGCTCAACCGTGCGGTCGCCGTCGGCGAGGCCGACGGCGCGCCCGCAGGACTGGCGGCACTGACAGAGGTCGATGAACACGTCCCTCGGCGTGAAGCGGTCGCCGCGTACCTCCACGAGAAGAACGGCGAGCTCGAGCTGGCTGCCCGCCTCTATGCCAGCGCAGCTCGCAACGCACCCAACCTCGCAGAACGCGACCACCAGACGCGCCAAGCCGCTCGACTCAACCAGAAGCTGGACTAGATCCGACGCACCACCTGCGCCAGCAGCGACCCCAGGCGCTCGCCCGCGCCGGCGCCGGCCTCCAGCACCTCGGTGTGGTCGAGGGGGGCCGGAGCCAGGCCGGCGGCCAGGTTGGTCACGAGAGAGAGGCCGAGCACCTCGAGGCCGGCGTGGCGGGCGGCGATGCACTCCAGGACCGTCGACATGCCGACGAGGTCGGCCCCGAGCGTGCGGAGCATCCGGATCTCGGCGGGGGTCTCGTAGTGCGGCCCGTTCAGGCCCGCGTACACGCCCTCGGGAAGGCCCGGCTCCAGCTCGTGGACGAGGGCCCGCAGGCGCTTCGACCAGGCCTCGGTCAGGTCGCAGAACCGCGGGCCGTACGGCGGCGGCGCCTCCGGCCCGGCCAGTGGGGAGAGCCCGGTGAGGTTCAGGTGGTCGGAGAGCACCACGGGCTGGCCGGGACCCCACTCCTCGCGCAGCGAACCGGCGGCGTTGGTCAGGATGACCGCCCGGCACCCGCTGGACGCGGCCACCCGCACGTTGTGCACGACGGCGGACACGGGGTTGCCCTCGTAGCCGTGGACCCGGCCGAAGTAGGCCAGGACACGCACGCCGTCGGCGTCCAGCGTCCGGATGGTCCCGCCGTGGCCGGCGACCGTCGACGGCGGGAAGCCGGGCACCTCGCTGGCCGTGACCTCGTTCACCGTCGCACCGATCTGATCGGCGGCCGGGCCCCAGCCGGAGCCCAGCACGAGGGCGACGTCGTGGTCGCCGAGCACCTCGGCGGCGGCGGACGCGAGCGAATACGGGTCCTGGGGATCGGCCATGAGTGCCATCGTCGCGCGACGATGGGGCGCGTGGGACGCTCGCTCAGCACCGTCGAGGTCGAGCAGTACGACCACATCCCCGCCGACGTGGCCCGCCGGGCCCGGCTCCACCGGACCCGGTGGCTCGCCTCCGGGGCGCACGGCATGACGCTGGGTCGCCACGTGCTGCTCCTCCGCGGCCACGAGGACCGGCCGGTGCTCGTCGCCCACGAGCTGGTGCACGTGCGCCAGTACGCGGAGCGGGGCTTCGTGCGCTTCCTGGCTCGTTACCTGTGGGACTACGCGGGGAACCTGGTTCGCCTCCGCAGCCACCGGGAGGCCTACCTGGCGATCCCGACCGAAGTCGAGGCGCGGGCGGAGGCCAAGCGCTGGGCGACGGCGCACCCCGGCCTGGGGTGAGCGATCCGCCCGCCCTCGACGGACTGACGGTCGGCGGCGGGGCCGACGCCTGGCGCACGGCGGGGTTCACGGTCGTCGACGGCCGCATCCGCATGGGCGAGGTCACGGTGGGGCTGACGGGCGAGCCGGGCGGCATCGAGGCCTGGGCGCTGCCCGCCGTCGACGGGATCCTGCACGACGCCGTCGACCCGCTCGCCGAGCACCCTGCGCACGCCAACACGACGACGTCCATCGACCACGTCGTCGTGGCGTCGCCCGACCTCGACCGCACGACCGAAGCGCTGGGCGCGGCCGGGATCGAGCTGCGCCGCACCCGGGATGCGGGCCGGATGGAGCAGCGCTTCTTCCGCATCGGCGAGGTGATCCTGGAGCTGATCGGCACGCCCGGCGCGCACGACGACGGCCCGGCGACGTTCTGGGGCGTGGCGCTCACCGTCGACGACCTCGACGCTGCCGCCACGCTGCTGGGCGACGACCTGGGGCCGATCACCGACGCCGTGCAGCGCGGTCGCCGGATCGCCACGCTGCGCCACGAGGCTCTCGGTCTCGGCGTGCCCATCGCCTTCCTGACCCCACCGCCTCCCCATCACCCTGCCTAGGGTGGCCCGGTGCTCGACCACGTCTTCACCGACGCGATCGGTGCTCTGCGGGAGGTGTTCGAGAACAACCTCCTGGAGCGCCAGACCTTCGAAGAACGCTTCCAGGCCGACATCCTCCTCGGCGACCTGACCTGGCAGACCAGCTACGGGCTGCCCGGCGAGGGCCTGCCCCCGCGGGTACGGGCCGACATCACCCTCGAGTGGCCGACGTGGGCCCAGAGCGCCTATCGCTCCTGGTACATCGGCGAGGACTTCGACGAGGAGCCGACGATCCAGATCGAGATCGTGCTCCGCATCCAGCGCCTGGCGGACGAGCCCGACCCCGAGGCCGTGCTCGCCGTCCTCCCCGAGGAGAGCCCGGTGATCGGCTCGCTCCCCCTCGACCGCAGCGCCCCGACCCTCGAGGCGCTGTACACGACCGACCTGACCCAGCGGCAGTGGGCCGTCGAGGTCAGCTACGAGGGCCTCTACCTGCTCGACGACGCCGCTCTGAAGGACGGGTCGGCCCTCGACGAGCACTTCGCCGCCATGGGTGGCTGGATCGCCTCGACCCTGGTGCGCCTCGGTGACATGAAGCTCACCTACCTGCCGGCGGAGGGTGAGGGCTGAGATGGGTGATGCCGTCGTGTTCGATGTGGCCGACCGCATCGGCACCATCACGATCGACCGCCCCGAGGCCCGCAACGCGCTCAACACCGAGGTCCTGCGCCTCATCCCCCGCTACCTCAACGAGGCGGAGGAGCGCGACGACGTGGACGTCGTCGTCCTCACGGGGACCGATCCCGCCTTCAGCGCCGGGGTGGACCTCAAGGAAGCCGCCGCGGGCGGGCAGGGCGACGCCGACTCGGCCATCGGCGCCGTCGTCGAGTCCCGCACCGGCCCGTTCCCGCCGCACACCAAGCCGCTCATCGGGGCGGTGAACGGCGTGGCCGTCACCGGTGGGTTGGAGGTGGCGCTGGGCTGCGACTTCCTCATCGCCTCGGACCGGGCCCGCTTCGCCGACACCCACGCTCGGGTCGGGGTCATGCCCGGGTGGGGCCTGACCGTGATGCTCCCGCAGGCCATCGGGGTGCGTCGCGCCCGCGAGATGAGCGTGACCGGCAACTACGTCGACGCCGAGCAGGCGCTGGCGTGGGGCCTCGTCAACCACGTGGTCCCCCACGACGAGCTGCTGCCGTTCTGCCGTCAGCTGGCCGCCGACATCGTGTCGAACGACCAGGCCGGGGTCCGCCAGATCCTGGGCACCTACCAGCTGGTCACCAGCACGACGGTGACCGAGGGTTGGCAGATCGAGGGCCGCCGAGCCGCGGCCTGGCCGGGCAACCGCTGGGACCCCGACGAGATCGCCGAGCGCCGCCAGGCGGTCGTCGACCGCGGACGGGCCCAGCAGGGCTGACGCCCCGGGTCAGCCGGTGAAGGTGGGCGAGCCGCTCACGACGCCGGGGTCGGTCGGATCGACGACCTCGTCGTCTTCGACCAGGGTCGGCTGCTCGGTGTCCGGGTCGGCGAACAGCTCGAGGCCGTAGTTCGCCGGCGGGTACACGTAGGTCGTCCCCACGGGCGCACCCTGGGTGGCGGTCGGCTGGCCGGCGGGCACGAAGCACGTGATCGTCACGGCCAGGTCCTCGACGGCATCGACGACGGGCGGGTCGGGCTCAGTGGGCGGTGCCGTGAACGTGCCGCTGACCGACACCGTCGTCTCGCCGATGGTCACCGTGACGGGGAAGCTCAACTCCACGCCCCCGCCGGTGACCGTGCCCTCGCAGGTCATGTCCTCGAGGAAGAACGTCAACACGTCGTCGCAGTTACCGATGAACTCGGCGGTGGCGGTGACCTCGGTCCCCGGCGGGCCGTGGTCGGGCGTCAGCGTGGGGGCGGTCGCACAGTTGACCGTGCCTCCGGGAGGGGCGCTGCCCTCGATGGTCTGATCGGCGGTCGTCGGCGGTGCCTGGGCCCCCGCGTTGGCCAGCGGGATCACGGCCATCCCGGCGACGACAAGACCGATGACGACTCCCCAGCGACGATGCACGAGGCGGGACGCTAGTCGAAGCCCGGTTCCCGGAGGAGATCCTCGTACTCGGGATCTCGCCCCTCGGCCTTGGCCTTGAATGCCTCCATCATGTCCCCACCCTGGAACATCCCGGTCTGCCACGTGGCCACGTAGTCGAGGCCGTCGCGGACCGAGTGGTCCCGGCTGTAGGTGACCATCTCCTTGGTGCCCCACACCGCCAGCGGGCTCTGTTTGGCGATCTCCTTGGCGATGCCGAGCACCCCGTCGACGAGGGCCTCGTGGCTGTCGAACAGCTCGTTGACCAGGCCGACCTCGACGGCCCGCTGCGCGGTCATGCGCCGCCCCGTGTAGGCGTACTCGCGGGCGATCCCGTCGGGGATGAGCTTGGGCAGGCGCTGCAGGGTGCCGACGTCGGCGGTCATGCCGATGTTGGTCTCCTGGATGACGAAGAAGGCGTCCTCCGTCGCGTAGCGGCAGTCGCAGGCGCAGACCATGTCGACGCCACCGCCGACACAGCCGCCCTGCACGGCGGCCAGGACCGGCATCCGGGCCCGCTCGAGGACGGTGAAGCTGTCCTGCAGCAGCCGGGCTGACTGGCGGATCTGCGACCGCTGGCGCCCGAGCTCGGCGTTCGGGTTGTTGCCCCCCAGGAGGGCCGACTCGCCGGTGAACACCGACAGGTCCATCCCCGCGGTGAAGTGGCGACCGCGGGACGACAGCACGAGGACCCGGGCCTCACCGGAGGCGCTCAGGTCGTCGACGATCTCGGGCAGCTCCCGCCAGAAGTCGGCGGTCATCGTGTTGAGCTCGTCGGGCCGGTTCAGGACGACGTGCGCGATCCCGTCGGTGACGTCGACGTCGAAGCAGGTGGAGCCCATCGGGCGAGAATACGCTTCAGACCGCGGCGCGGTCCTTGGCCACCTCGTCGAGCGCCTCGTACTCCGCGCCGGTGTCGACCCAGTCCTCGAACTGGATCACGCCGATCTCGGTGAAGCGATCCCGCAGCCAGCCGTCGCCGGCGTCCAGCAGGCCGAGCTTCTTGCAGTTCGGCACGATCTTCGAGAACAGCATCTGCTGGAAGATGTTCTCGTCCTGCGGCAGCGACAGCAGGGCGTTGAGCATGGGCTTCACCGGAATTCCCATGCGCTCCCAGACCTCCTGCTGCAGGAACCGGTCCCGCATGCGCACGGCAGCCTCGAAGGCGAACTCCTGGCGCTCCCGCAGCTCGGCCTGCGACAGGCCCTCGTAGTACTCCTTCAGCGACAGCACGCCGAAGGCCACGTGACGGGCCTCGTCGCTCATCACGTAGCGCAGGAGCTTCTTCAGCAGCGGTTCCTCGGTCAGCTGGTACATGAAGCCGAAGGCGGCCAGCGCCAGCCCTTCGACCATGATCTGCATGCCCAGGTAGGTCATGTCCCACCGGCTGTCCCGGATGATGTCGTCCAGCAGCAGCTTCAGGTGGGCGTTGACCGGATAGAAGCCCTCCAGCTTGGTGTCGAGGTACTTGGCGAAGACCTCGACGTGGCGGGCCTCGTCCATGACCTGGGTCGACGCGTAGTACTTGGCGTCGATCCACGGGACCGTCTCGACGATCTTGGCGGTGCACAGCAGTGCGCCCTGCTCGCCATGCATGAACTGGGAGAGCCGCCAGACCGTGGACTGGGTCCGCAGCTCGTCCCACTCCTTGTCGCTGAACTTGTGGAACGGCAGCGTCCGGTCCTGGGCCAGGTAGCCGTCCCGGCCGAAGCGGGGATCGCCCTCGCCGCCACCGAGCCCGACCAGCACCTGGGCGGGGTCGACCTCGATGGACCAGTCCAGGTCCGTCTCGCCGTTCCACTGGCTGGTCTTGGCCTTCTCGTAGAGCTTGTTCAGCGCCGGGCGCTGCCCCTTCTCGTAGTCCCACGTGAAGATGGCGTCGGCGTTGTCCTCGACGGCGTGGATCACCTCGTCCACGTCGGTGTTGGCGATGGCGAGGATGGCGTCGATGTCGTTCGCCTCGTCGCGGTCGAGGATCTCGCGATCAGTCGCGGTCATGGGTCAACGCTCCTTGGTCGGAGAGGTCGATGGCGTCGGAGGCCAGGGCCCCCACGAGCTGTTCGATGAGGCGGGCCCAGGGCTCGGGCTCGGGGAGGTCGAGGGAGAGGGCCTTCAGGCTGAGGACGCCGAGGCTGACGGCGTGGCAGAAGCGGACGAGGGCCAGCGTGTCCAGGTCCTCGTCGATGGTTCCGTCGAGCTTCGCCTCCTCGATGAGGGCGGACATGCGGGCGGCGCGGGCCTCGATGCGGGCGGCAAGAGCGGCGGCCAGGTCGGGGTCCCGGCGCGCCGTGATGACGGCCTCGAGCAGGAGGTGGGGCCGGTCGTCCGCGTCCCCGGGCTCGACGAGGTGGGCGCCGACGGTCTGCAGGATGTCGGTGGCCCGACCCTGGAACCGGTGCTCGTTGAAGAGGCGCTCGAACTCGTCCTCGGCCCGCAGGTCGATGGCCTCCAACAGCAGGTCGGCCTTGCCCGAAAAGTTGCTGTAGATGGCGCCCGTCGTCAGGCCGGCCCGGCGGGCGATCTCGGCCACGCCCGCCTTCTCGTAGCCCTTCTCCGCGAAGACCTCGGCCGCAGCGGCGACCAGGGCCTGGCGGGTGGCGTCGGTGCTCTCCCCCATCCCTGACGATGATAACGACTATTATCAGCCCGTCAAGCGCCCGATCAGACGAACTGGTCGGCGATCTCCTTCAGGGGCACCAGCGGTCGGGCGCCCAGGTGGCTGATGACCTCGGCGGCGGCCGCCGAGCCGAGACGGGCGCAGGTGGCCAGGTCCAGGCCCTGCGTGTAGGCGTGGAGGAACCCGGCGGCGTAGAGGTCCCCCGCCCCGGTGGTGTCGACCACGTCGGCGGGCTCGGCGGGCACCCGGATGGTGTCGTCGGCGGTGACGATGACCGAGCCCTCGGCCGAGCACGTCAGCGCCGCCACCTCGCACCGGCCGCGCACCGCCTCGATGGCCGCCTCGAAGTCGTCGACCTCGTAGAGCGAGCAGATCTCCTCGGCGTTGGCGAAGAGCAGGTCGACCCGCTCGTCGACCAGACCGCAGGAAGTCGGCCCGGTGGCGGTCGACGCAGAAGTCGTCGGACAGAGCGAAGCCGATCTTGCCGCCGGCGTCCCGGGCCCGGTCGAACGCCTTCTTGATGGCTTCGATGGTCTGGGGCATGTCCCAGAGGTAGCCCTCGCAGTAGACGACCTTGCTGGCGGCGACGAGGTCCTCGTCCACGTTGGCGGGGTCGACCAGGGACGAGATGCCCGAGGTAGGTGCTCATCGAGCGCTGGGCGTCGGGGGTGACGAGGATCAGGCAGCGGGCGGTGGACGGCCCCTCGATGCCGGAGGGCACGTCGTAGTCCACCCCGCAGGCCCGGATGTCGTGGCGGAAGATCTCCCCCAGCTGGTCGTCGCGGACCGTGCCGATGAAGGCCGCCCGGCCGCCGAAGCTGGCCACGCCGGCCACCGTGTTGGCCGCCGACCCACCCGAGGTCTCCGACGGCCGGGCCCATGGCGTCGTACAGCAGGTGGGCCCGGTCGCTCGTCGATCAGGGTCATCCCGCCCTTCTCGATCCCCCACTCGTCGAGGAAGGCGTCGTCGGCGTGCGTGATGGCGTCGACGATGGCACTGCCGAGGCCGACCACGTCGTAGGACTTCTCCGTCATGAGGCACGGAAGGGTAGTGGTGGGTGCCCCGAGCGGCGCAGTCCGCCGTCGCTAGCCTCGGCGGGTGCCCGACGCCGACCCCTACCGCCTCCCGCGCACCGTCGTCCCCTCCCGCTACGACCTGACGCTGCGCCCCGACCTCGACGCGGCGACGTTCGACGGGGACCGTGCGCATCGACGTCGACGTCACCGAGCCGGTGACCGAAGTCGTCCTGAACGCCATCGAGCTCGAGATCGACGAGGCCTCGGTCGTGGTCGGCAGCGAGCGCCGCGACGCCGCCGTCGCCCTGGACGAGGCGACCGAGCGCCTCACCCTGACCGTCGACGAGGCGCTGCCCGCGGGCCGTGCCGTCGTCGAGCTGGCGTTCCGCGGCATCCTCAACGACCAGCTCCGGGGCTTCTACCGCAGCACGTTCACCGACGAGGACGGACGGGAGCGGACGCTGGCCACCACCCAGTTCGAGGCCACCGACGCCCGCCGGGCCTTCCCCTGCTGGGACGAGCCCGACCTGCAAGGCCGCCTTCGCCGTGACCCTCGTGGTGCCGGAGGCCATGCTGGCCATCTCCAACGCCAAGGAGGTGGCCCGCCAGACCGTCGGAGGACGGGCCGCGTCCGGGTCCACTTCGCCGAGACGATGGTCATGTCCACCTACCTGGTGGCCTTCGTCGTCGGCCCGCTCGAGGCCACCGACCCGGTGCCCGCCGGCGGCGTCGACCTGCGCGTCGTCCACCCGATCGGGCAAGGGCGACCTGGCCCGCTTCGCCCTCGAGGTCGGCGCCTTCGCCCTCGACCACCTCGCCGACTACTACGACATCTCCTACCCCGGCGACAAGCTCGACCTGGTCGCCATCCCCGACTTCGCCTTCGGGGCCATGGAGAACCTCGGCTGCGTGACCTTCCGCGAGGTCCTGCTGCTGGTCGACCCGGCGACCGCCACCCAGCCCGAGCTGCAGAACGTGGTCGACGTCATCGCCCACGAGCTGGCCCACATGTGGTTCGGCGACCTGGTGACCATGCGCTGGTGGAACGGCATCTGGCTGAACGAGGCCTTCGCCACGTTCATGGAGATGCTGACCACCGACGCCTTCCGCCCGGACTGGGAGCGTTGGGTCAGCTTCGGCATCTCCCGCTCGGAGGCCTTCGACACCGACGCCCTGCACAGCACCCGGCCCATCGAGTTCGAGGTGGTGTCCCCCGAGGACGCCGAGGGGATGTTCGACATCCTCACCTACGAGAAGGGCGCCGCCGTCGTGCGGATGCTCGAGCAGTACCTGGGCGAGGAGCGGTTCCAGGGCGGCATCCGGCGCTACCTCGACGCCCACCAGTACGCGAACACCGAGACCACCGACCTGTGGGACGCCATCGAGGCGGCCACCGGCGAGCCGACCCGGCGCATCATGGACAGCTGGATCTTCCAGGGTGGCTACCCGCTCGTGGGCGCCGACGTCCAGGACGGCTCCCTGGTGCTGACCCAGGAGCGGTTCACGTACCTCGAGGGGGCCGACCCCGCCACGTGGGCGGTGCCCGTCCTCGTCGCCTGGTCCCGGGACGGCGCCGCTCAGGCCGAGCGCATCCTGCTGGAGGGTGACCGGGCCGAGGTGGACCTGGGCGGCGAGCCTGACTGGGTCGTGGTCAACCAGGGTGGCTCCGGTTTCTACCGGGTCGCCTACGGCCCGGCACTGCGGGAGCAGCTGGCCGACCACGCCGTCGAGGTGCTGGCGCCCATCGAGCGGTTCCAGTTCGTCGACGACGTGGCCGCCGCCGCGCTGGCCGGGCGGCTCGACGCCGCTGACCTGCTCGGCACCGTCGTCCGCTTCGGCGAGGAGACCGACCTCTCGGTCTGGCAGCGCATCGTCGGCGTCCTGCACGGGCTCCGACGCCTGCTGGACGGCGACGCTCGGGTCCGGCTGACCGAGCTGGCCGGCGAGCTGCTGCGTCCGGCGTACGCCCGGCTGGGGCCGCTCCCCGTCGAGGGCGAGAGCGACCGGGACGCCGAGCTGCGGGCGCTGCTGTTCGGCGCCCTGGGCATGCTGGCCGAGGACGAGGACGCCCGGGAGCGGGCGGCCGAGCTGCACCGCAACCACCTGAAGGACCGCACGTCGGTCGACCCGGCGCTGGCCGCGGCGGCGGCCGGGATCCTGGCCGACGTGGGCAAGGCCGACGACTACGAGGCGTTCCTGGAGCGCTTCACGTCGGCCTCGGACCCCCAGGAGGAGCAGCGCTACCTGTACCTGCTGGCCGACTTCGAGGATCCCGAGCTCTTCGCCCGCACCCTGGACCTGACGCTGACCGACACCGTGCGCTCGCAGAACGCGCCATACGTGGTCCGGCGGGCGCTGACCAACCCGGAGCGAGGCGCCGACGGCTGGCGGTGGCTCACCGAGCACTGGGACGAGGCCGTCAGCCGCTTCCCGTCCAACAGCATCGCCCGCATGCTGGGTGGGATCCGGGCCCTGGACGAGCCAGCCCTCGCCGACGAGGTCGAAGCCTGGCTCGACGAGCACCCGGTACCGCAGGGCGAGAAGCAGTTGCAGCAGTCGCGCGAGCGCCTGCGGGTCAACGTCGCCTACCGGCAGCGGGAGGCCGAAGCCTTGGCCACCCACCTCACCGAGCCGACAGGAGGCGGGTGATCGCGGCGCGACGCCTCCAGGTCTTCGCCGTCGAGCCCGAGTCCGTCCAGCTCAGCTGGGCGGGCCTGCGGCCCGGACCGGTGCGGGTGCAGGCGCGGGCCGAGGGCAGCGGCGACGTCGCCGCCGAGGTCACGGTCGACGCCGACGGCGGCCCGGGGGCCGTCGACCTGGCCGACCTGGCCCCGGGAACCACCTACGCGATCACCGTCGGCGAGCGCCGGCTGCGGGCCACGACGCCCACGCCGCCGCCCGGCGAGGAGCTGTACCGGTTCATGACCATGTCGGACATGCACCTGGGGCAGGAGGGCTTCGGCCTCTTCTTCAAGATGTACGAGCACGACGTGGACGAGGTCCACACCCTGCGGGGCACCCGCGCCGCGCTGACCGAGGGCCAGGCGTGGGGCGCTCAGCACCTGGTCCTGAAGGGCGACATGGTCGACCGGGCCGCCCACGACGAGTACGACCTCCTGGGCAAGGTCCTGGCCGAGGCCGGACTGCCCACCGAGGCGATCCCCGGCAACCACGAGGTGAAGCCGTACCGAGAGGTGGATCACACGGCGGCCTTCGCCAGCCTCGGCCTCGTCCCGATCGAGGACGGCCTGCGCGCCGTCGACCTCCCCGGGCTGCGGCTGGTCCTGCTCGATTCGACCAGCGAGGGTGCCCACGGCGGCCACGTCGACCACCTGCTCCCTCGCCTGGGCGAGGCGCTCGACGGCCGACCTGCCCTCGTCGTCCTCCACCACCACCTGCTGTCGCTCCCCGTACAGAGCTACTGGCCGCCGGGCATGCCCTCCCCCGCCGCCCGGCGCCTGGTCGACGCCGTGGCCGAGGCCAGCCCGGCCGCCGTCATCGTCAGCGGCCACTCGCACCGCCACCGGATGCACCGGGAGCGCCACGTCGTCGTGGCCGAGACCGGCTCGCCCAAGGACCACCCCGGCACCTGGACCGGCTACGTCGTGCACGAGGGCGGCCTCCGCCAGGTCGTGCGCCGCGTCGCCCGCCGCGACGTCATCGCCTGGACCGAGCGCTCCCGCCGCGCCGCCGGCGGCGCCTGGGGCCACTGGTCCCCCGGGACCCTCGCCCAGCGCTGCTGGGACCTCCACTGGCCCACCTGACCCGAACTGGCGCCTGATTGCGGCGCCAGGGCGCCGCAATCGGGCGCCAGAACACGGGTCGGGTCGGACCGGATCAGATCAGGGAGAGGACCAGGAAGAGCTGGGCGAGGTGGTAGGTGACCATCACGGCGAGGCGGCCGTGGGGGGTCTCCTCCACGAAGCGGTTCCAGCCCAGGGTGGCGTCGGAGACGTAGAAGCTCAGGGCGCCGGCGATGCCCCAGAAGTTCCCGGCCCCGAAGGCGAAGGCCACCATGAGGGAGATCACGCCCATGTACGCCATGACGGGCAGGGCGAAGTCGGACTGCGGGCCCTCCTTCACCTTGCGCACCAGCGGGGCGCCGATCACGGCGACGCCGATGCCCACGACGGCCAGGCCCGCCAGGAGCGGCAGGGGCTCGAGGCCGGCGAGGGCGAAGCCGACGACGTAGGCCACGTGGGCCAGGAAGAACGAGATCAGCCCGGGCAGGAACCGGTCCTTCGGCAGCATCAGGAACACGTCGCCGGCCAGCGACAGCAGCAGGCCGATGACGAAGGCGACCTTGACGTCGTAGGCGTCGGGGCGGATGGCGATGGCCGCCCCGGTCAGCGCCGCCAGGGCGGCGGGCTTGCACACCCACTCCAGGCGCCGGTTGCCGGCCTCGACCGCCCACCAGTTGCCCAGGGCGTACACCCCGAAGACGAGCAGCAGGCAGGTGGTGGTGACGGTCACGCGGCCTCGTCGGCATCCGCCTGGGCCAGCCCGTCCTCCCAGGTGATGCCGTCGTGGATCCGGGCCCGCCACTGCATGACGTGACGGGGGCGGTTCACGCCGAGCACCCCGACGACCCGCCCGCCCCGGCCGAAGAGGGCGACGAAGCGTCGCTCCTCGACCGAGCCGTGGATCACCCGGACGAGGTCGTCGGGGCCGGAGCGCCCCGCCAGCTGGATCTTGCGGTCGTACTGGTCCGACCAGAACCACGGCACCGGCTCGAAGCGCTCGCCGGGGCCGTCGCCGGCGAGCAGTCTGCGGGCGGCGTGGGCGCCCTGGTCCAGGGCGTTCTCCCAGTGCTCGACCCGCATGACCTCGCCGAAGCGGGCGTTCGGCCACCGGGCGATGTCGCCCGCGGCAACGACGCCGGGGGCCGCCAGGCAGGTCTCGTCGCACACCACGCCGTTGTCCAGCGCCAACCCCGACCCCTCCAGCCACCCGGTCGACGGCGACACGCCGATGCCGACGACGACGACGTCGGCGTCGATGACCGAGCCGTCGGCCAGCCGCACCCGCTCGACCCGGTCACCGCCCTCGAGGGCCTCCACGCCCACCCCGAGGCGCACCTTCGACCCCGTGGTCCCGGTGGATGTCGGCGCACAGCGAGCCCAGGTCCGTGCCCAGGATGCGCTCCATGGGGACGGGCAGGGCCTCGACCACCGTGACCGTCGTGGCCCTGCTGACGGCAGGTGGCGGCCACCTCCGAGCCGATGAAGCCGGCGCCGACCACGACCACCCGGCCGGGTGAGGCCTCGAGGTCGGCCCGGATGGCCAGGCAGTCGTCGAGCGTGCGCAGGACGTGGACGCCGGCCATCGTCCCGGCGCCGGGGAGCATGCGGGGCGCCGCCCCGGTGGCGATGACAAGACCGTCGAAGGCGATGCGGCGGCCGTCGGCCAGCGACAGCTCGCGGGCCCGCAGGTCCAGGCCGGTGGCCCGCTGGCCGCGCTCCCAGTCGACGTCCAGGCTGTCGGGGTCGACGGGCAGCCGGGCGTCAGCGATCTCCCACGTGCCGGCCAGGACCTGCTTGGACAGCGGCGGCCGGTCGTAGGCGGGGCCGGCCTCGGCCTCGACGACGACGACCGTCCCCTCGAAGCCGTCCTGGCGGAGCGTCTCCGCCGCCCGGAGGCCCGCCAGCGAGCCCCCGACGATGGCAACCGTGTCCAGGGTCAGTCCTCGGCGATGCTGATCGCCTGCTTCGGGCAGCGCCGGACCGCTTCCTCGATCTTGGGACGGAGCTCCTCGGGAGGCGTCTCGTCCAGGATGTAGAGGAAGTCGTCGTCCCGCACCTCGAAGACCTCGGGGGCGATGCCCATGCAGATGGCGTTGCTCTCACACAGGTCGAAATCGACGACGACGCGCACGTTCAGCTCCTCGATGTCGGCGAGGCGACCATCATGCCGCCCCGCACCCCTCTCCCAGCTCACCAGTGGCGATGACCACGTCGTCGCTGGTCTCGACCTCGACGGTCACGCCGCTGTAGCCCTCCTGCTCGCCGTAGTCGAGCACGGCGTCGCAGATGCCGTTGCCCAGCTCGGGGTCGGCGTCGAGGTTCATCGTCAGCGTGAACTCGTAGGAACCGTCACCGCGGTCGACCGACCCGATGCCGCCCACCGCCGGGGCGAAGTCCGGGTACTCGGCCTCCAGGAAGTCCCGCAGCAGCGAGGCGTCGTTGGGGCCGTCGTCACTGAAGTCGTCGGAGAAGTCCGACTGGTCCGACGTGAAGTCGTCCGAGAAGTCGTTGGTGAAGTCGTCCGAGAAGTCCTCGGTCAGGTCCTCGATGCCGCCCCCGACGACATCGTCGAGGTCGCACTCCTCCTCGGCGAACTCGCCGAAGGCCTCGATGGCCGCCACGACGTCCTCCCCGAAGAGGATGTCGAAGGCCTCCTCGGCGTCCTCGGGGTCGTCATCGTCGAGCTCGGCGAGGTCGGCGAAGGCGTCCCGGAGCTCGTCGAGGGCGTCCTGGACGTCCTCGGGGGCGTCCTCGGCCAGCTCCTCGAAGGCGTCGAGGGCGTCGTCGGTGTCGTCGGCGAAGGCGCCCTCGTCGTCCAGCTCGGTGAGCCGGTCGCAGAACGCCTGGACGTCGCCGCCGCCGTCGGTCTCGCTGGCGCTGCCGCTCTCGCTGTCGTCGCCGCCGCCGTCGTCACCGCAGGCGGCGGCACCGCCGACCAGCAGGAGGAGAATGGCGAGAAGGGTCGGGATCCGCCGGCTCCGCATGGTCAGAGCGTGATGACCTGGCGAACGACCTCGCCGCGCTCCATCGCGCCGAGGGCGTCGTTGATGTCGTCCAGGGCGATCCTGCGGGTGATCATCCCCTCGAGGTCGAGGCGACCGGCCCGCCACAGGCGGATGATCCGGGCGAAGTCGGAGCGCACGTCGGTGGAGCCGTAGTACGAGCCCACCAGCGTCTTCTCGCTGTAGAACAGCTCGAAGGCGCTCAGCTCGAAGGTCTCCTCGGCCCGGCCCACGCCGACGATGACGGCGGTGCCGCCCCGGCGGATGGCGTCGTAGGCGGCCCTCATGGTCTGCGGGCGCCCGATGGCCTCGAAGGCGTAGTCGAAGCCGGCGCCGCCGGTGATCTCGGCCTGCACGGCCGCGAGGTCGTCCGGCTTCACGGCGTGGGTGGCACCGAACGTCTTGGCCGTCTCCAGCTTGTCGTCGACCAGGTCGACGGCGACGATCTCGGCCGCGCCGCAGACCCTGGCGCCCTGGATGCAGCTGATGCCGACGCCGCCGCAGCCGAACACGACCACCGACGAGCCGGGGACGACCTTCGCCGTGTTGATGGCGGCGCCCGACGCCGGTCATGACCGCGCAGCCGATGAGCGAGGCCACCTCGAAGGGCACGTCGTCGTCGATCTTGATCGCGCCCTGCTAGGGCATGATCGTCTCCTCGGCCCAGGTGCCGGCCCCGGCCATGCCGAAGACGTCGACGTCGTCCAGCTTGTACTTGGGCACGGCCATGTTCATGAGGAAGCCCTGGCACAGGTGGGGCGACTTGCGGTCCACGCAGTCGGCGCAGGTCCCGCAGGCCGGCGACCAGGCGATGATCACGTGGTCGCCCACGGCCAGGCCGGGCACGCCTTCGCCGACGGCCGTGACGATGCCGGCCCCCTCGTGGCCCAGGATCACGGGCGGCGGCTGCGGGATCGTGCCGTTCATCACCGAGAGGTCGGAGTGGCAGACGCCGGTGGCCTCGATCTTGATCTTGACCTCGCCGGGACCGGGGTCGCCGATCTCGAGGCCGTCGACGACCTCCAGCGTGTCGTCACCGGGGTTCCGCAACAGCGCACCGCGCATGGGCTTGCTCTCCTGGGGTTCAGCGTCTCGGGGCGCCGACCCTAGTGGAACCCGTTTCAGTTCAGAGAAGCCCGGAGAGGCTCAGACACCGACCGGCTGGCGCGAGCGGAGGGCTCGCTCGTGGTGGAGGTCGAAGACCTCGGCGTCGTGGACGACGGGGGCCGGACGCAGGCCGACGAGGCCCGACGGGCGGAACTCGGACGCTTCGGTCCGGGTCACCGACGCGCATGGCCGACGCGAGGTTGGTGTACGGGCTCACCCAGCGATGACGGGCCCGGTAGCGGGCGCCGGCGGCCGCGCCCACCGCCAGGATCCCCATCGCCGTCCCCAGCAGAAACAGCATGGGTTCTTCATCGGCGCCGGAGACCCCGAGGTGAGGACTACCTGGCGAGGTCCGCGGCCCTGAGTGAGGGATCTTCGGACACGTCCGGCGGCCCGGCTCCGTCGGCGTCGATGTCGGCTTCGGGAATCGCCTCCTCCGGCTTCGTGTGGACCGCGTGGAGGAAGCGTTCGACGGACTCGATCACGGGTTTGGCGCGGGCGGAGACGAACAGGTCGAAGGCGTGGTGGGCGCCCTGCAGCTCGGCGTAGACGACCGGCGCGGTGCTGGCCTCGCGGAGTTGGTCGACGAACAGCCGGGCGTCCTCCACCGGCGCGAGGGTGTCCTTGTCGCCGTGGAGGACGAAGAAGGGCGGCGCGTCACCGTCGATGTGGTCCAGCGGAGAGGCGTCGGCGAACTTCTCGGGCTCCTCGTCCAGGAACGCCTTGATCACGATCGGCTCGAGGAACATGCGGTGCACGTCGCCGTGCCAGACGCCCTGGCGGTCGGTGAAGTCGTAGACGCCGTAGAAGGGCACGGCGGCCTGGACGCTGGTGTCGGCGTCCTCGAACCCGGGCTGGTAGCGGGGGTCGTTGCCGGTGAGCGCCACCATCGCCGCCAGGTGACCGCCGGCCGAGCCGCCCGTGACGGCGATGAAGTCGGGGTCGACGCCGTACTCGTCGGCGTGCTCCCGGATCCAGGCCAGCGCCCGCTTGAGGTCGACGAGGTGATCGGGCCAGGTGGCGCCGGGGCTCAGGCGGTAGTTGGCGTTGAAGCCGACCCAGCCGTTGGCGGCCAGGTGACCCAGCAGCGGGATGCCCTGCTCCCGCTTGTCACCGATGACCCAGCCGCCGCCGTGGATCTCGAGGATGGCCGGGCGCCGCTCCCCCGGCGGCGCGTCGCTCGCTCGGTAGACGTCGAGGCGCAGCCGCTTGCCCGCCACCCGGGCGAACTCGACGTCGGTGTCCTTGCGCACGCCCTTGCGCCGCATGTGGAACGGCAGCAGGACCTGGCTCCAGGGCACCCGTGGTGCAGGGCCCACGGGCAGCAGGTCGCCGAGGGCCTCCTGCACCTGGTGGGCGGCGCGGAAGCCCTGGAGCATCAGGACGACCAGGCCGATCCACGACACGACCGTGATGCCCAGCGCCACCCAGCCGACCGGGGACTCGAGCGCCCCGAAGAGGACGAAGAGGACGGTGGCGACGGCCTGCCAGAACAGGTGGTGGCCCGCCAGCTCGGTGGTCAGCCATGCCGCGAAGAAGCTCTGGCCGAAGAGCCAGCGGTTCTTCCGAACGGGCCGGAAGGCGTTGATCGTGAAGAGCAGGCCGATGCAGGAGGCGACCAGGAACAGCCACGGCATGGGCGTCAGTCTGGCGTCAGCCCTGCCGAAAGTGGTAGTTCCAACGGCGTGCGTCCCGCCTCTCAGAACCCTTCGCGTGCCCGGCGACGGTCCTTCGCCCTCTTCGCCGGCCTGCTGATCACCCTCGGTGCGGTGACGGCGTGCTCCGACGACGGACCGCCCACCCCCGCCATCAGCGGCGAGAGCCCCGGCGACGTGACCGTCCCGACGCTGCCGCCGACCACCACGACGGCCACCGACGACGACCCGGCTTCGGACACCACCGTTCCCGCCGATGACGACGGCTCCGCCGAAGACGACGGCGGCTCCGACACCGGCGTGGACGCCACCGAGTCCTCGGCGCCGACCACCACGGAGGCCTGACGGCCCGGCCGGTCAGACCCGGCTGATGACCACGACCCGGTCGTCCTCGCCGAGGTCGACCGGCGCCGACTTGGCGGGGTTGAGGGTCACCACGGTCCCGTCGCTCACGAAGTAGCCCAACGCCACCTCACCTCGGGCCTGCGCCGCCGTGACCAGGTCGGCGAAGGTGCCCGGCCCGACGTGGTACCCGCCGGCGAGGGCCAGGCGGAGGGTGACGTCGGTCCCCTCGAACAGCGCGTCGAAGACCTGGCTCAGCTCCGGGTTCTCGGCCAGCTGCGCCATCAGGTAGCCGGACAGGGCGTCGCTGACGACGTAGTCGTCGCCGCCGGACTCCATGGCCAGCTCGATGTCGGCGGAGTCCATCAGCTCGGCGACCAGCCGCAGCGGGCCCCGGGCCGCCTGCTGGACGAGGAGCAGCGTGAGCAGGGTGCGGGCGTCGGCCGAGGCCGCCGATCCGAGCGACCGGTAGCCCAGGAGGAGCACGACGTCGTAGTCCTTCGCGCCGACCTGATCGGCGAGGCAGTCGAGGTTGGCCTTCTCGGCGGGCAGGAGGGTCATCTGCACGCGCTGCAGGCCGGGGTCGTGGACGGCGGTGACGGGGATGAGGTCGGCGTCGACGAGGACGTCGACCGTCGAGCCCGCGGGGACGAAGCGGTCGAGCTCGCAGAGGATCATCGAGGCCATGGGGTTCCACCCGATGAGCAGGATGTGCTCCGGCGGCAGCGCGTCGAACGGGGCGGGCGGGGGCCGCTCGATGTCGTCGTCCGACAGGCCGGTGAACACGATGGCGTCGTCGTCCTCCGCCAGGACGATCACCGCATCGCCCTCGGCGAACGGCGTGTCGGCCGGCGGGTTCACGCTGACCGTGCCGTCGGCCGCCCGGCGACCGAGCACGGCCGCCCGATCGAAGGCCAGTTGGGCGTCACCGAAGGTGTGGCCGACGAGGTCGTCGGCCGGGAAGAAGTAGATCTCGTCCCCCTCGAAGTCGAGGAGGTCCTGCCAGACGGTCGACAGACCGGGCTGGCGGCACGCCTGGGCCGTCACCCGGGCGATGACCTCCGGGGCCCGGACCACCAGGACCTTGTCGGGGCCGGCCTCCCGCAGCGCTTGGGCGGTCTCGGCCTCGTTCAGCTCGACCACGACCGGGACGTCGCGGTCGCCGAGCTTGATCAGCGCGGCGAGCACCGTCTTGACCGCCACCGCGTCGCCGTCGTCGGCCTCGACGTCGGCCAGCACGATCACCGAGCGGGCCTCGCGGATCCCGACCCGCTCGAGGTCGTTCAGGTTGGACGGGTCGCCGGAGCGGCAGACCACGCGGGTGCGTTTGCGCACGAGCACCCGGCTGTCCAGCTCGTCCTCCATGTCCCGCTTCTCCATCGCGGTCAGCACGACGATGGCCGAGTCGCTGCGACTCTCGTCGGCCTCGATGATCTCGGACACGATCGTGAAGACCCGCGGCGACCAGCCCAGGATCAGGGTGAAGTCGGTCTCGATGACCGGACTGCGGCCCCGGCGCAGCTCGTCGACCCTGCCCTCGATGCCGGTGGCGATGAGACCGATGAGGACGGCGGCCACGGTGATGCCGAAGATGGTGATGATGAAGGTGACGGCCCGCAGGCCCCAGCCCGCGTCCCCGGAGAACGTGCCCGGGTCGAGGATGCGCAGCAGCGTCTGGTAGTAGGTCTCGACGAATCCCGAGTCGTCGCCGTAGTCGACCCCGAAGATCGTGAGGGCCAGGGCGCCGACGCCGACGACGACGACGGTGGCCCACAGCAGCCAGAGGATCACCGCCAGGGTGCCGCGCGAGATCGCGTTGTCGAAGCGGTAGCGGAACCGCTTCCAGAGCTTGTGGAGCATCAGAGAACCGGTTCCCCCGCCTCAGCTCGTCGCAACAACCCGCGGGCGATGACGATCCGCTGGATCTCGCTGGTGCCCTCCCCGATGATCATCAGCGGGGCGTCCCGGTAGTAGCGCTCCACGGGGAGCTCGGCCGCGTAGCCCATGCCGCCGTGGATCCGCATGCACTCGGTGGCGATCTCCAGCGCAGCCTCCGAGCAGAAGAGCTTGGCCATCCCCGCCTCGACGTCGGCCCGCTCCCCCGCCTCGAACTTCTCGGCCGCGCTCCGCACCAGCAGCTTGGAGGCCTGGAGCTTGGTGGCCATGTCGGCCAGCTTGAACTGGATGGCCTGGTGCTTGACGATCGGCACGCCGAACGTCTCCCGCTGCTGGCTGTAGTCCAGGGCGGCGTCGAAGGCGGCCCGGGCGACGCCGACGGCGCGGGCCGCGATGTTGATGCGCCCCAGCTCCAGCGAGCTGAGGATCTGGTGCATGCCCTTGCCCAGGTTGTCGGGCCCGCCCAGGACCGTGTCGGCCGACACCCGGTGGTTGTCGTAGGCCATCTCGACGGTCTCGAGGCCCTTGTAGCCGAGCTTTTCGATCTTGCGGCTCACCCGGATCCCGCCGTACTCGGGCCCGGGCTCCTTGCCGATGATGAAGCAGGTGATGCCCTCGGGCGTCCGGGCGGCGAGGGCCACCACGCCGGCCCGCTCGCCGTTGGTCACCCACATCTTCGTGCCGTTGATGACGTACTCGTCGCCGTCGGGCGTGGCCTTGCTGCGCAGCGCCTGGGAGTCGCTGCCGGAGTCGGGCTCGGACAGGGAGAAGGCGCCGCGGATCTCGCCGGTGGCCATCGTCGGCAACCAGTGCGCCTTCTGGGCATCCGTCCCGAAGCGCTTCACCAGGGTGGAGACGATCGTGTGGGTGTTGAGGATGCCGGAGAGCGACATCCAGCCGTAGGCCAGCTCCTCGACCAGGCGGGCGTACGTGAGCGACGTCGAGGTCCAGGCCGCCGTGCTCCTCGGGGATGGTGGCCCCGAACAGGCCGAACTCCCGCATCTGCTGGACCATGTCCGCGGGGAACTCGTCGGCGTGTTCGAGCGCCGACGCGTGGGGGATGACGTCCTTCGCCACCCAGCGGCGGACGGTGCTGACCAGCTCTTCGGCCAGCGCGGGATCAGTGGGCATCGGCGCAGATTACGTTCCGGCCATGGACGACCGCCGCACCGGCGCCCTGTACCTGGAGCTGGCTGTCGCCGAGACCGACGCCTACGCCCGGGATCGGGCCGTGCTCGTGGGCGACCGGGCCGGGGTGACCCGCACGACGTGGTGGTCGAACCAGCACCCCGACCGGGACGACGTCCCGAAGCGCCTGACCGAGTTCGCCACCCTCGGCCTCCACGAGCTGGGGCCGGGGTTCACGCCGCCCACGCCGGTCGACGGGGTCGCTCGGCCTGCACGTCGCGGCGACGCCCCGCCCCGGGCAGGGGACCCTGGGCGGCGACCCGACGAACGGCCTGCTGCTCGTGCTCATCAGCCCCAAGGACCCGGACCGGGGCCAGGAGCTGCGCGACTGGGGCGACTTCGTCCACCTCCGCCACATCGCCGAGGCGGCGGTGCCCGGCTACCGCATGATCACGCCGTACGAGCGGGTCGGTGGCGGGGAGCCGCGCTACCTGCACCTGTACGAGATGCACAGCGACGACCCCGAGGCCACCTACACGACGATGACCCCGCTGGTGCAGGAGCGCCTCGGCCCGCCGGGGACGGCCGCGTACGACGACTGGGCGTGGCACCCCCAGCTGATCATCGAGTACGTGAACACCTTCGCCCTGGAGGGCGAGCGGATCCCTTGACCTCGATCCGAGCGGAGAGGGCAGACGCGGCGGGGGTGTAGAAAGCCGATGCTCCTCCTGAGCACCCACCGCGTCTGAACTCTGAACATCACTGAGAAATCACGGGATTTCTTCGTGGATCACTTGTGTGACGAACGTCTGTTCGCTACTCTCAGGGTATGACGATCTGGGCCGACGAAGGGGCACCGGTGCGGCTGACCGGTGAGCTCGACGACCTGGACCACGCGCTCGACATCGCCAACAAGGTCCTGTTCCAAGGACTGCCCGGGGAATCCAAGCGCGAGGCGATGGAGCTGATCGGGCGCATGCGGGCCAAGTTCGACGCCCTCGACGCCCGGGTGACCACCAGCTTCGAGGTGACCCAGGAGCACCGTCACGAGGGCCACGGGTCGGTGGTTGCGTGGGCCAAGTCCCATCTGCACGCCAAAGGCCCGGATGCGGCGCGGCGGCAACGGACTGCGCACCGGCTCCGGGAACTGCCGAAGGCCGAAGACGGCGCTGACCCGGGGGCTGATCACGCGTGGAGCACGTCGATGTGTTGTGGCGGGCCCGGCAGCTGATCGGGCCGGCCAACTTCCGCGATCGTTGGAAGAACCGCTCGTCGACTCCGCCATCGACCTGCGGTTCGGCGACTTCGAACAGACGGTGGAGTACGTGATCGTCCGCGCCGCCCCCGCCGATGCCGACGAACGGGCCCGACGGGACTTCGAGGACCGCTACGCCTCGTCCTCACCGGTGGGTTCGAACGGCAAGGTCGACGCCCAGATGGACGCCATCGGCTTCGGACCGTGGCAGGCCGAGCTCGAACGGCTCATGGACCACCTGTTGGAAGAAGACCGGGCCGAGGCCCGGGACCGGCTCGGCCGTGCACCCCTGCACGGCGAGCTGCGGCGCACCACCCGGCAGCGTCGGGTCGAGGCCATGGTGCTGATGGCACGACGGTCCGCGGCGTTCGGCGACGACGAGCTGGGCCCCATGCCGTTCACCACCACCGTGCACGTGACCCCCGAGTTCCTCACCGCGCTTGATCGCCGTGCTCACCAAGGCACTCAACCCCGAAGACGACCCCGGCTTCGACCTCGACGACGCCCTCGACTCGATCGAACTGGGCGAGGACTCCCTCCACGAACTCGACGACGGCACCGTGGTCACCGTCAACACGGTCATGTTGGCCCTGCTCACCGGCACCGTCCGCGGGATCCTCTATGACCCCCACGGCGAGATCCTCCGCTACGGACGAGCCCGCCGCCTCTTCACCCCCGCCCAAGCCGCACGCCATCAGAGCCAAGTCCCGACGCTGCGCCCATCCCTGGGGCTGCGACCGATCAGGCCCCTCCACCCAGACCGACCACACCGTCGAACACCAACACGGCGGACCCACCGACACCGACAACGCCGACCGCTACTGCGGCCCCCACAACATCTGGAAGACCAACCACCTCGGCCAACCCCCACCACCCGACGCAGGCCCACCCAACACCGAACACCGACGAACCCCGCCCCAACCGGGGCGGCGACCACCGAACGAGACTCCCGAACAGGACGCCGCATGAACCCACCGCGGGGTGCCCGGCCGCCTGACCGGCTGTCGTCCTCAGGTGTCGACGACGAGGCGCCCGGACTCGACGGTGCCGCTGACCTCGACCGGCGCGGAGGTCCACGTGGCGGGCGCCACCAGGTCGCCCGGGGCGGTCGTCTCGACGCCCGACAGGCTGTTGATGTCGAGCCCGTCGGTGGGAATGGTCGGGCCGACGCAGATCGGGGGGAACGACTCGCCGAGCACGTCGCACATGACCGTGGCGCCCTCGTCGGGCTGGAACACGTAGCCCCGGACGGTCACGGCGGTGCCCTCGTCCAGCTCCACGGCCTCGGCCACGCTCACGGTCTCCTCGGGCGTGTCCTCGGGCTCGGTCGTGTCGGCCGGTTCGGTGGCCGACGAGCCGTCCGTGCCGACGTCGCCGGTCTCGACGTCGTCGTCGCCACAGCCGGCCAGGACCAGCAGGGCGGCGAGCGCCGCGAGGAGCAGGGGACGGCGCACGTCAGTCGTTCTGGCCGGCGATGTCCAGGATCTGGCCGATCCGGAACGCCGTGATGCGGACGCCGGCGTTGTTCCGGCTCCAGACCCCGTCCATGGCCATCTCGTCGATGCCGTAGCCGTGGACCGCCAGCCCGCACGGCCCGACGCAGTCGCCCGAGAGGCGGTTCTTCCACACGGGCGAGCCCGACTGCCCCCCGGTGGTGTCCATCGGATACCAGATCAGCCGGGCGCCGGACTTCGTGATCTTGCCCCGGTGGCGCTTCATGGTCCCGTAGACGGCCTCGCCCGGGTACCCGGTGACGGTCGCCCTCACCGTGGCCAGCGACCCGTCCCGGGCGAACAGCCCGAACGTGCCGGTCTCGGTCCCGATCTCCGAGCAGGTGGGGAGCAGGTTCATCACCGCGAAGTCATAGGCGGGGTTGCCGGTGTCGACGAACCGAGGCGGCGCCCAGACGCCGGTCACCGGGCAGGCCCCGTAGGGGTCGACGCCGCGGTTGCGGCCCGGGAACCAGGTGGCGGACTCGATGGGGTTCGGCTGGGGGCCCAGGAACGCGTCGTAAGCGCAGTGGCCCGACGTGAGGATCGAGTTGTCGTCGATCAGGAAGCCCGTGCAGAGGAAGTCCCGGTTGCGGTTCCGCAGCTCGATGTGGCCCACGGCGCTGTTCGGGTAGACGGTCGTGGGGTCGACCCGCTCCCGGTCGTCGTGGCCGATGACCGACTCGGCGCCCATCGGTTCGCCGTCCCCGGGCGGGTTGGTCGACTCGGGGCTGCCGGGCGGCGGGGCCGTCGGCGGGTGGCCCGAGTAGCTCGGCGCCGCCGAGACGGGCCCGGACAGGCTCAGCTGCGTGATCGGGGTCGGGCCCAGCCGCGTCGAGGCGTCGGCTGCGGGCGTGGAGGTGCCGTCAGCGAGGGCGCTGGCGATGCTGATGGTGACGGCGGCGACGGCCAGGGTGCGGGCGAGGCGGCCCATCTCGGGTCCTCCGAGGGAGTCAGCGAACGGCGGCGACCCTACCGGTGCCCTCGCTCCGGGCCACGGCCAGCGGTCAGCCGGCCACGCCGGGGGCGGCGGCGAGCTGACTCATCGTCGCCACCCGCACCTCGTCGAGCCGCGGCCCGTGGTTGAACTCGCGGTGGTTGCGACCGGGGTGGACGCCGTAGGCGTGCACGGCGAGGACGCACGGCCCCCGCACCCCGTTGCACTGCCGGAAGTTGAACACCGGCGACCCCGACTGTCCGCCGTACGTGTCGGCCGCGTAGAAGACCATCTGCGCCTGGGACGCCCGGACCCGGTCCCGGATGGTCCACAGCGAGCTCCAGACCTTGTCGCCCGGGTAGCCGCGCAGGTGGACCGGCACGTTCATCAGCCCGGAACGACCCTGCGCGGAGCGGTAGCCGAACCAGCCCACCGTGTCGCCGATCGAGCAGTCGAGCTGGACCAGCCCGAGATCCTGGTACTCGGACCCGTTCCCGTACCAGCCGGGCAGCGTGAGGAGCTCGACGGCATCGCAGGAGCCGAACGGCGCCGTGTTGCCCTCGGCGCCGGGGATGAACTCGACCCGGGTCGACCAGCCCGTCTCGCCGTTCATCCCGTCGTGCACGCAGTGCCCGGCGGTGAGGACGGTGTCGGCGTCGATCAGACTCCCCGTGCACCAGTAGGTACGGCCGCCCTGGCGGAAGTCGAGCCGGCCGATGGCGCTGTTGGGGTACGCCGTCGTCCGGTTGCGCAGCCAGATTCGGCCGTCGGGGCCCAGAACCGACTCGGCCGACGCGCCGGCCTCGGGCGTGGCGCCCGGGGGCGTCGGCACGGTCGTGGCCGGGTCGGCGGCCGCCTCCTCGTCACCGCCGGGGTCGAACGGCAGGCCGCCCACCACCTCGCCGCCGGGGGACTCGAGGGCGAGCGTGACGACGCCGCGGGTGGACGACCTGACCGCCTGGTGGGGCACGCTGTCCTCTGACGCCGCCGGCGGATCCTGGCTCCGGCCACCGGGCAGGGTCGCCACCCCGGCCATGGTCACGCCGATCAGCACGATGACGATCGCCGCCTTCCAACTCCTCCGCCGCATGTCCCGTTCGCCTTCCACAGATCCGGGTCCCTGTCGGGGCCGTGCCCAGAAGTACCACTCTCCGTGGTCGTTCGTCTACGGTTGGTCGTGGTTTTCCGCACCCCCGAGTGGCCGTCAGCCAGATCTCGAGCTGGAGCTGGTCGGTGGCCGAGGACCTCGCCTTCTACGCGGAGGTCGGCATCACCGACGTCGGCGTCGCCCTGCGCAAGCTGCGAGGGCCCGACGACGAGGCGGCCTTGGCCGCTGCCTCCCTGCAGGTGGTCGACGTGATCGGCGTGGGCTCGAGCCAGGTCGGCGAGGGAATCGCCGTCGCCCAGCGCCTGGGCGCTCCCCTGGTGGTGCTGACCACGGGCCCGGCCGACTCGGCCCGGTGGGAGGAGGCGGCCGACACGTTCGCCGCCACCATGGCGCCGCTGGTGGCCGCCGCGGAGGATGCCGGCGTGGCGCTGGTGCTCGAGCACACCAACTCGCTGCGGGCCGACGTCGGCTTCGTGCACACCCTGCGCGACGCCGTCGACCTCGCCCGCCGCGTCGGTCTGGGCGTGTGCGTCGAGGTGAACGCCTGCTGGGGCGAGCGGGGCCTGGCCGCCACGCTCCGTGACGGCGCCGACGTGCTGGCGCTGGTCCAGGTCAGCGACTACGCGGTCGGGACCACGTCGACCCCCGACCGCCTGGTGCCCGGCGACGGCGACATCCCGCTGCGCCGGATCCTCGGCGACGTGCTCGCGGCCGGCTACGCGGGCCCGTTCGAGCTGGAGCTGGTCGGCCCCCGCATCGACGCCGAGGGCTACGCGTCGGCCATCACCCGCAGCGTCGAGGCCCTCAGCCGCCTGCTCGACGACCTCGGGGTCTGAGGATCAGACCGTCGTCGGCGGCACCGTTGTCGTCGGCGGCGCCGTTGTGGTGGTCGTGGTCGTCGTCGTGGTCGTCGTGCTGGTGGTCGACGTGGTGCTCGTCGTCGGGGTGCTGCTGGTCGACGAGCTGGTGCTCGACGGCGTCGACGTCGAGGTCACCGTGAGCACGTCGGTCGTCGTGGTGTCGTCGCTGTCGCTGTCGTCACCGCCGCCCGACGCCAGGGCGACGCCGATGGCGATGAGCAGGATCAGGAGGATCACCCCGACGATGATCACCGAGGTCGATCGGTACCAGGGTGGCTCCTCGTCGGGGTCCTCGGGACCGCCCGATCCCTCGCCGCCGCCGCCACCACCGCCACCGCCTCCCCCACCGCCGTACCCGTCGCCGTTGCCCGGGGGCGGCGGCTGCGCCGGGATCTGGACGTGCAGCTCATCGGTCGGGTCGCCCGAGGGCGGGGGCGCCGTGACCGTGTCGCCCGGCTCGGGCACCGCCGGTGTGTCCAGTCGCGTGGGGTCGCTCACGGCGACGAACGTAGCCCTCGGTCGTCAGTCGAGGGCCAACAGCTCCCGGCTCACGGTCCACAGGCGTTCGGCGTCGTCGTCGTTGCGGGCAGCCCGGGACAAGCGGCGATCGGCTTGCTTCGAGTTGCAGAAGTAGGAGCCGCTCACGTCGGCCAGTTCCGGGGCAGAGGCCACGTGGACCTGGGTGCGGGCGCCCTCCTCGGGCGTGCGCGAGAACGGGCGGGCCACGAACGTGGTCAGGGCCGTGACGAAGGCGGTGTCGCCGTCCCGGGCGAAGCGGGTGGCCACGCTGCCGGGGTGGATGGCGTTGACCGTCACGCCGGTTCCCTCCAGGCGCTTGGCCAGGGCCCGGGCGAAGTAGATGTTGGCCAGCTTCGAGCGGCCGTAGACCCGGTAGGAGAAGAAGTGCCCCTCGCACTGGAGGTCGTCGAACTTCAGCCCGTCGAGGGCGAACTTGTGGGCGTCGGAGGCCACCACCACGATGCGAGAGGGAGCGCTCTCCTCCAGCCGGCCGAGCAGGAGGTCGGTGAGCAGCACGTGGCCCAGGTGGTTCACCCCGAAGGTCGTCTCGAACCCGTCCTCGGTCTCCGTCCGCTCGCTGAGGATGAGCCCGGCGTTGTTGACCAGTACGTCGAGCCGGGGGTGCGACGCCAGGAAGGTCTCGGCGAACGACCGGATCGACGCCGTCGACGCGAGGTCCAGGGCCATGACCTCCACCTGGTCGGCGTCCACCCCCGCCCGGTCGACGATCTCCTTGCGGGCCACATCACCCCGCCCCACGTCGCGTGAGGTGATCGTCACCGTCGCACCCACCTTGGCGAGGGCCACGGCGGTCTCGAGGCCGAGCCCGGCGTTGCCGCCGGTGATCAGCACCGTCTTTCCGGTCATGTCGGCGGTCATGGGTCCTCCGCGATCAGATCCAACACCTCGGAGCCCTCGGCGGCGTACAGCGGCAGCGCGTCGAGGGGCGCCCGCACCCTACGGGTGGCCGGCCCCTCGATCACGGTGTCCCGGTCGAACACGTCGACCCAGCGCCCCGGCGGGAACCACACCTGGCGGGACCGGGCACCGCTGCGCCACACGGGGGCCACCAGCAGGTCGTCGCCCAACAGCCACTCGTCCCAGCGGTCGCCGGCCTCGGGCTCGTCCGGGTAGCGGAAGACCAGCGGGCGCACGGGGGTGAGGCCGGTGTCGTGAGCCTCCTGGGCGAGGTCGACCAGGTAGGGCACCAGCGACTCGTGCAGCACGATGTAGCGGCGGTAGATCTCGGTCATCTCGGCGTCGTCGGGGGGCTCGGTCGGCATGTCCCACGGGAGGTCCGAGCCCTTGCCGTGGAAGCGCATCAGCGGGCTGAGCGCCCCGACCTGGATCCAGCGGGCGAACACCTCCCGATCGGCGAACTCCGAGTAGCCCCCGATGTCGGAGCCCCAGTACGGGATGCCCAGGAACGCCGCCCGCTGGATGCTGACCAGCACGCTGCGCAGCCCGAGATCGGTCGAGGTCCCGGTGGCCGGCACCTCGGGGAGCTGGAAGCCGTTGCGGCTGTGGGTGTCGCCGCCCCAGGTGGCGACGAGGCCCTGGGTGCCCGTGTACGCCGCCCGGGCGATGGCGAAGCCGTCCTCGGAGCGGACGTCCTCGAGCACCTGCCGCACCTGCTCCTGCATCAGCACCGGGTACGCGTTGCGCAGCTCGTCGCCCCGACGGCCGTCGGCGTAGACGTCCTCGCGGTCGGTGGGCACGTCGGGCTCGTCACCCCGGTCGATGAAGAAGCCGTCGATCAGGGCTCCCTCCGGCGTGGCCAGGAAGTCGGTCAGGTCCTGCCGGTACCACTCGGCCGCGTCCGGGTTCGTGAAGTCGATGGCGCGCTCGCTGCCTGGGGCCAGGTAGCCCAGACGCCGGGCCTCCCTCCCCCGCTCACCGATGGCCCAGTTGGAGATCCACACCCACGGGTGGCTGTCCCGGTCCTGGAGGAGGCGGAGCATCCCCTCGGGGTCGGGGAAGCGCTCGGTGTCGAACTCGAGCTGCCCGTAGCCCTCGGGCCCGGTCCCCCACGGCCGGTCGAGGTGGAAGACACCCGGCGCGGGCAGGCCGAGCTCGTCGTAGTGCCGCAACTCGTCGGCCACCTCGGCGTTCAGCTCGACCCCCTCGTAGGTCTCGGTCCCGCCGATCTCGAACTCGTCCCGGCCCCGCCAGTGTCGGAAGACGTAGTCCGGGGGCACCGGCGCCCGACCGGTCAGCGCCGTGTACTCCCGCAGGATCGTCGGGTGGTCGCCGACGAACAGGTGCCAGCTGCCGCCTCCGGTGCCCGGTTCGGCGGCGAACCGCACGTCGAGGACATCGGGGCGTGCGGCGCCGACGTCGTAGGTCCCCGGCATCGTGCCGTCGACGAGCATCCCGTAGCCCGCAGACGAGTGGAAGAACGGGGCGTAGGCCGAGATCGTCGGGATGATCGACATCTCGACCACCTCCCCACGACGGTCGAGCGTCCCGTCGGCCGTGGGCTCGATCTCGGAGTCGATCAGGTCGCTGACCGTGCGCTCGGTGAGCCCGTAGATCCGCTCGCCCCGCGCCAGGTCGACTGACTGGCCCCACCCGGTGATCCCGCCGGGCTCGCCAGGCAGGAGGCGGACCTGCGTGGTCTCGGGGGACACCGGGATGAGGTCGAGCGTGCCGTGGCTCCCGTCGTCGAACCAGACGGTGAAGGCGACGTCGTCGCTCGCCGGGTCGTCCAGCCGCACGCGGTCGACGCCAAGTCGCTGCCCGTCGCGCACGACGTAGGGAAACGACCTCGTCCCCTCCGGACCGTCGCGCTGGCCGACGCTGATCGACAGCGGCTCGCTGCGGACGTCGATCCGGGTGACCTCGGTCGTCAGGATCAGGTGGCGCGGGCCTTCCCGACGCATCGAGAACCCATTCGTCTCCCCTGGCGGGAGCGGCGCCGTGGTCGCGGTCGCGGCACGCTCCGGCGCACCACCATCGTCGCCTGAGCAGGCCGCGGCCACGAGGGCCAGGCCCAACGCGGCCACCGCGAGGCGTCTCACACCAGAACGGTGTTGCGCCCGCCGTCGGTGGCCAGCTCGACGTCGGCCCCGACCCACTCGATGGCCTCCATCTCGGCCAGCAGGCCGGCGTCGTCCACTCGGGCGTAGGTGCGGGAGCCGTCGGGAAGGTCGCACACGGCCAGCCCGCTCTCGGCCGAGCCGTCGCGGCCGTGGACCACCGAGTAGGTCACCACCTGCGCCGTGCCCGCTGCGGTCTCGGTGATCGGCACCGGCGGGTTGTCGGCGTCGAGCTCCGCTTGGAGGTCAGTCCGGGGCGGCACCGGCGCCGACGCCCCTGGTTCGGTGCTGTACACGCCGGCCACGTGCTTGGTCATGTGCATGCCGACGCCGGTCGACCAGGCCGAACGAGCCCGGGTCGGCCCGGCAGGACGTCGACCATGGTGGCGATCGAGTGGGTCAGGTAGTCGCTGCCGGCGCCGCCGGCGAACGGCAGGCCGCCGGTCACGGTGACGCCCCGGGGATCGCCCTGGTCGACGCCGAGGGCGTCGAGGGCGAAGTGCACCGAGGAGGCGAAGCAGCGAGTAGAGGTCGAGGTGGGCGACGTCGTCGATGCCGACGCCGGCGCGCGCCGAGCGCCGTCGTCGAACGCCGTCGGCCATCGCCGGTGAGCGCCACGAGGTCGGCGTGCTCGGCCACGTAGACGGGGTCGTCGGCCGTAGGCCCAGCCCCGCAGGTAGACCCGGCGGTCGGCGGGCACGCCGAGCGCGTCGGCCGCTTCGTGGCTGGCGACGACCACGGCGGCGGCCATGTCGACGTCCATGACCGACACCGTGTACTTCGTGTACGGGTAGCCGACCATCCGGTTCTCGGGCGTCGGCGTGGACCAGCTCCTCGGCTGACCGCTCGACCGGGAACCAGGCGTACGGGTTGGCCGCGGCGACCTCGGTCATCGGCGCCAGCAGCTCGCCGAGCGGCCGCCGGTAGGTCGTCGGGGTCGACGCCGAGGTGGGCGCGGCGGGCGACGTCGCAGACCGCGAAGGTGAGCCAGGCCTGGAACACCTCGTGGGCGACCTCGGCCGGGTGGAACGGGCGCCTCGAACGGGAACGGCGGGCGGCTCGGGGTCCCGGTGGCTCCAGGCGGGCCGCTCCCCCGCCTTCTTCAGCCGACGCTTCGTGTCGAGGGCCTCGGCGCCGCACGACGACGGCGACGTCGAGGTCGCCGGCCAGGATCGCCTCGGCCGACGTCGTGCGACCAGGACCTGCGGCGTCGTGCCGCCGATGCCCGAGTAGAGGCGGTGGGCGCGGGTCGATGCCGAGCGCTTCGGCCAGCCGGCCCGGCGGGTCGTCGTACGGCCAGCTCATGCAGTAGACGACCTGCAGGCTGTCGACCGCGCCGCAGCACGTCGCCCGACGCCTGGCGCGTCGGCGGCCGCCGCCCGGACGACACCGCTCCCACAGCGCCAGCGGCTCGGGCGCGGGCCGTCGTCGGGCCGGGAGACGAACTGGGCGACCCCGATGACGCAGGGCGTCCGCGGGTCGACGGCCACTACTGCCCCTGCCAGTGCGGGGTCGCGCTTCTCGGCGAAGGCCTTCGGGCCCTCCTTGGCGTCCTCGCTGGCGAAGACCATGCTCGAGAGCTCCGACTCGATCTTGTACGCCTCGCGCATGGTCGGCGGCCAGGCCCCGCAGCACGCTCTCCTTGGTGGCCTGCACGGCGAGCGGGCGCGTTGGCGGTGATGCGGCGCGCCCAGTCGCTGCGCCCGGTCGAGCAGCTCGTCCTCGGCTCGACGATCTCGTTGAGCAGACCCGAGCTCGAGGGCCCGCTCGGCCGGGAACGCCTCGGCGGTGAGCAGGAACTCCATCGCCGCCGGGAAGGCGAGCTGCCGGGGCAGGCGCACGGTCGTGCCGCCGCCGGCGAACAGCCCCCGCTTCGGCTCCATCACCCCGAACTTGGCGTGGGTCGTGGCGATGCGGATGTCGATGCCGCCGAGCATCTCCATGCCGCCGGCCACGCACGGGCCGTTCGACCGCGGCGATGATCGGCTTGTAGAGCTTCGATGTTGCGCAGCACCGCGTCGGTGCCGTCGCGGAGCTTGCAGCCGTCGATCTCGTCGACCTCGCCCGCTGCTGATCTGCTGCGTGCAGCTCGGTGATCTGCGGGATGTAGGTCTTGAGGTCGGCGCCGGACATGAAGTTGCGCCCGACACCCGGTGATGATCGGCGACCCAGGCGTCGTCGTCGTCGCGCGAACCGCCGCCACGCCGCCGGCCAGGTCGCGGAAGTGGTACAGGTCGAGCGAGTTCTTGGCCTCGGGCGGTCGATCGTGATGACCACCGTGTGGTCGACCGCGGGCTCGTAGTGGATCGGCACAGGACCCCCTGCTCCGGCTCGAAGGAGAAAGCTGACACGGTAGTCAGTGGCCGGGAACCGCCAGCTCGACGCCTCCGATCTCGAGCGTGACCGACACCAGGTCGGGCGGTCCGTCGTGCACGGTGAGGGGAAGGTCGGCGCCGAGGGTCCAGCGGTGCAGGGCATCCCGGTCGGGGACCGACACCTCCAGGTCGACGAGGTGGGCGTCGTGGGTGGCGGGCTCGTGGCCGGGCCAGTCCTGGTCGGACCACTGCATGAAGAAGGGTCGGCTGGGGTCGGCCAGCGACGGCGCCATGCCGGCGGACCACCAGCGCAGTGTGCGGCCGTCCGGATGGGCCCGGGAGCGGTCGTCGACCTCCAGGCCGAGCTCGTCGGCGACCTCGTCGATGCGGTCGGTGCGGATCGACCAGCGGGTCAGGCGGTCCCCGTCCGCGGTGCGAGCCAGCAGCGATCGGCCGAAGTCGGATTGCTCGGCCAGCTCCCGATCCTCGACCGCCAGCAGCTCCAGGTAGCTCGCCCCGAGCGGCACGATGCGGTTCCGGGTGCCGAAGCGTTCGTGGCGTCCGCCGTCGACCACGTCGAGGCCCTGGACCCGGAGGCGCTCGCTGGCGGCCTCCAGGTCGACGACGCCGAGGATGACGTTGCCGATCGTCAGGCCCAGAGGAACGCGCCCCCGTCCACCATGAAGGTCTGGCCCGTCAGGAACCGGCAGGCGTCGGAGCAGAGGAAGGCGGCGACGGGCCCGATGTCGTCCTCGGGATCGCCCTGGCGACCGATGGGGTGGTCCTTCAGGAACTCCCGGTAGCCGTCCTCGTCGCGGGCGGCGGCGTCCTTGCCCCGCGGGGACGCCGCACCGGGGGCGATGGCGTTGACCACGATCCCGTCGCGACCCCACTCGCGGGCCGCGGTCCGGGTCAGGGCCCGGATGGACTCCTTGGCCATGTTGTAGGCGCCGTAGCCGGCCATGCCCGTGATGCCGGCGGCCGAGGCGAAGTTGACGATCCGGCCCCACTGCTGGGCGGCGAAGTGCGGGTAGACGGCCTGCATGGCGTACCAGGTGCCTTTGACGGTCGACTGGTTGACGTCGAGGTCGCCCTCCTCCACCTCGACCAGCGAGGCCTTGGCCGTGAACGTGTGGGCGTTGTTGATCAGCCCGTCGACCCCGCCGAAGCGCTCGACGGTCGAGGCGACCATGGCGTCGACGCTCGCCCGATCGGCGATGTCGGTGACGGTGCCGTGCACCCGGTCGGGGGCGTCCAACTCGGCCAGCGAGGCGAGGCCGCGCTCGAGCCGGTGCTCCTTCCACTCGGCCACGGTCACGCACGCCCCGTTGGCCACCAGGTGCCGCGCCATGCCAAGGCCGATCCCCTGGCCGGCGCCGGTCACGACGACCCGCTTGCCCGCCACCCCGTGCTCCGTCACGGGGGCGACGTTACGACGCGAGACTGGCACCGTGATCCGAGCGGTGGTGTTCGACCTCGACGGCGTGATCCGTCACTTCGACCCCGAGGCGACGGCCGACATCGAGCGCCGCCACGCCCTCGAACTGGGGGCGCTGCTGGAGACGGCGTTCGCCGAGCCGGGGATCACCGCCGTCACGACCGGGCAGATCACGCGAGCGACGTGGATCTCCGGCATCGGCGAGACCCTCGGAGCGCCCGACGCCGCCCGGGAGTGGGGCGGGCGGCCGCCGAGTGTGGACCCGGAGATGCTCGATCTGGCCGACGAGCTGCGGGCGCGGGGCCTCGTCGTCGCCGTCCTGACCAACGGGACCGACACGATCCCCGCCGAGATGGCCGACCAGGGGATCGGGTGCCGGGTCGACCACGTCTTCAACAGCGCCGAGATCGGCATGGCCAAGCCCGACGTCCGGGTCTTCCAGCACGTGCTCGACGTGCTGGAACTGCCGGCGCCGTCGGTCTTCTTCACCGACGACAGCACGGCGAAGCTGGCCGGCGCCGATGCGGTCGGCATGCACACCCACGCCTTCGTCGGACGCGACGACCTGCGCCAGGAGCTGGTGCGGCTGGGGGCCCTCTGATGGGCGCCGAGGTCGGCGTCTTCCTGCCCCAGCTGCGCATGGACTTTCCCACCATCGAGGAGCGGGTCCAGCTGGCCGACGTGCTCGGCTTCCACTCGGTCTGGTTCATGGACCACCTGACCCCGCCCGCCGGGCCCGGCTACGACTGCTTCGAGGGCTGGACGGTGGCGGCGGCGCTGGCCCGCACGACCGAGCGCATCCACCTCGGCCACCTCGTCCTCTGCGACGCCTTCCGCCACCCCGCTCTCCTGGCCAAGATGGCCGCCACGCTGGACGTGATCACCGAGGGACGGCTGGAGCTGGGCGTCGGCTGGGGCTCGGTGCCCGACGAGATCGAGCGCTTCGGCTTCGGCCACGCCACCAACCGTCAGCGGGCGGACCGCATGGACGAGACCCTCCAGATCCTCGAGCTGATGTTCCGCGGCGAGGAGTTCGACTTCGACGGCCGCTTCTTCCAGCTCCGTGGCGCCGTCGGGCGGCCGGTCCCCCACCAGGGACGCGTCCCGATCCACATCGGGGGCGCCGGGGTGCAGCTCACCCTGCCGCTCGTGGCGGGGCACGCCGACTGGTGGAACTGCCCGTCCTACGCCGTCGACCGCCTCGACGAGCTGCGGCCGCGCTCGGGCACGGCCCGGCTGTCCGTCCAGCACCCGATCGGCCTCGCCCCCTCGGCGGCGCAGCGAGACGAGGTGGTGGCCCAGGCCGAACGGCGCTTCGGCGGGTGGGGAGGGCTCATCGCCGGGACCCCCGACGAGGTGGCCGCCGCCCTCCGCCTGGAGGTCGACAAGGGCGCCGAGCTGTTCGTCGTCCAGTTCACCGACTTCGGCCAGCCCGACACGCTGCGGGTGTTCGCCGACGAGGTCCTCCCGGCGCTGCGCTGATCAGATGCGGGGGAGGCCGAGGATGCGCTCGGCGATGATGTTGCGCTGGATCTCGCTGGTGCCACCGGCGATGGTGCCGGCGAAGGACCGCAGGTACTGGTCCGCCCACGAGCCGTCCCGCACCACGGGCCGGCCGAGGATGCTCTGGTCGATCCCGTCGGGTCCGAGGGCCTCCATGGCCACGAGGTCGAGCTGCCGCTCGGACTCGCTGGTGAACGCCTTCAGGATCCCGTGCTCGGGGGCGGGCTTGCCCTCGGCGGCGAGGGCGAAGCCCCGGTAGCCGATGAGCATCGCCGCCTGGGCGTCGATGTGGAGGCGGGCCACCTGGTCCCGGAACCGGGGGTCCTCCTTGAGCGGGCTGCCGTCGGGGCCGGGGCGGTCCCCCAGCTTCGCCAGCGCCAGCACGGAGCGCTGCAGGTGGCTGGAGTTGTCGATCCACAGCATCGCCCGCTCGTGGGCCAGCGAGCCCTGGGTGATCGCCCAGCCCCCGTTGAGCTCGCCGACCAGGTTCTCGGCGGGCACCCGGACGTCCTCGAAGAAGACCTCGTTGAAGTCGGCGTAGTCGGGCTCGGTGAGCTCGGGCAGCGGCCGGCAGGTGATCCCCGGCGTGCTCATGTCGATGACGAGGGCGCTGATGCCCTTGTGCTTCGGGGCCGACGGGTCGGTGCGCACGTAGCAGAAGCACCAGTCGCGTGGTGGGCCCCGGACGTCCAGACCTTCTGCCCGTTCACGACGAACTCGTCACCGTCGAGCACGGCCCGGGTCGAGAGGCCGGCCAGGTCGCTGCCCGCCCCGGGCTCGCTCATGCCGATGCACCAGGCCAGCTCGGCCTTCAGGGTGGGGACGGCCAGCTGCTCGATCTGCGCCTCGGTCCCGTAGTCGAGCAGCGAGGCGGCGGCGATCGACAGTCCCTGGGGGTTGACCGTGCGGGGGATCTCCCGCTCGGTCAGCACCTCGAAGTAGATCATCTGCTGGACGGCGGTGGCGTTGCGGCCCCCCCACTCGGGCGGGTTGCCGGGCACCAGCCATCCCCCGTCGTAGAGCGTGCGCTGCCAGCGGCGGGCCCACTCGGGCATGTCGGAGCTGGACCGCCGGACGGTGCGCTCCTCGGGCGACGGGGGCGGGTGGTCGTCCAGCCAGGCGTGCAGCTCGGCCCGGAAGGCCTCGTCCTCGTCGTCGTAGCCCAGCCGCATCGGGGTGACGCTACTGCGGGATCCCCGGCACCCCGGACGGCCGCAGGTGGGCGCCGGTGCGGCTCTTCACGTCCTGGAACCGGGCCTCGGCCATCGCCGCCTCCGGCCCGTTGGGGTCCTGCTCCCGCACCGTCGCCAGCAGGGTCGTCCCTGCCACCCGCAGCTCGTCGATGAGGGTTCCCAGGCGGGCGTCGGGGCAGTCCTTGATGGCGCGGTCGAGCCCGAGCGGGTCGTCGCTGCGGGTCACGGTGTCCGGGTACGGCGAGGTGCGGCGGGCCTGGACCTCGGCGTCCACCTCCGTCACCCACTGGTCCAGCAGCCGGCCGCCGTCGAGCTGCCACGCCTCCAGCTCGGGTCGGGTGGCGATGCGGTGCTCGCGCCGGTGACGCACCCGCTGCACGATCAGCGTGACGACGATCAGCACCGCGCAGACGATGATCACCAGGATCGGCACGGTGAGGTCGGGATCCGTGGGGCCCTCCGCCTGGGCCACGAGGGGGCTCAGCACGTCAGGCAGGCTCGAAGAGCGGGAGCCAGACGTCCTCCCAGTGCTCGAACGTGACGCGGACGGGCATGCCGATGCGGACGTCGTCGACGTCCACGTTCACCAGGTTCGTCGTCAGGCGCAGGCCCTCCTGCTCGGGGAGCTCGACGATGGCGACCAGGTAGGGCGGGTCGAAGCCGGGGATCCAGGCCTGGTGGTTGACCGTGTACGTGTGCAGGGTGGCGTCGCCCGACACGGCCTCGGGGGCCAGCTCCTTCGAGTGGCAGACGGGACAGATCGGCCCCGACGGGTGCAGCCAGTAGCCGCAGGACTGGCAGCGGGTGAAACGCAGCCGCCCGTCCTCGCCCGAGGTCCAGAAGAACTCGTTGTCGTCGCGCAGCCGGGGCAGGATGCGGAAGTCCGGCCGAGGGGTGGTCGTCACTCAGTCGTCCTCGGGCAGCTCGGCGGACTCGAAGCCCCGGCGGGCATGGGGGATGGCCTCGACGGCGGGCAGCACGCCGAAGCCGGGGGTGGTCAGCATCAGCGACCCCAGCACCTCGTCCCAGGTCGCCCCCACCTCCGCGGCCAGGCGGGCGTGTCGCTCGACCCCCGGTGGGTTGCGGAGGATGACCGTGCACACGAGCCGGATGAGCTCGTGGGTCTTGCGGTCGGGCACCGACATGGAGTCGATCTCGGCCAGCCAGGCGCTCTGCGCCTCGTGCAACGCCGGGAAGGTCTCGTGCAGGGTCCCCTCGAAGGGGAACGTCCATTCCTCGTCGTCGGGCATCCCGGCGATCGTAGGTCCCACCCGCGGTGTCGCCGTCTACCGTCACGGCCCATGGCCGAGTGGGGGGTCCGTCCGGTGCCGGCCGAGCTGGCCCGCCGCTACCAGGGCGAGGGCTGGTGGACCGACGAGAGCGTCGGGGGGATCCTGGCCGACGGCCTCGCCGCGGCCGCCGGCCAGCGTGTGATGTTCTTCTCCGACGTCCGACCGTTCCAGGGCACGTTCGGCGAGGGCCTGGCCGTGGCCCAGCGGGTCGCCGGTGCCTTGGCCGCCCGCGGTGTCCGCCCCGGTGACCCGGTCGCCTTCCACCTCCCCAACTGCGTCGAAGCAGCCGCCACGTTCTGGGGGGCGGCGATCGCCGGTGCGGTTGTCGTCCCGATCGTGCACTTCTACGGGCCGAAGGAGGTCCGCTACATCCTCCGCCAGTCCGAGGCCGCCGTCCTGGTCACCGCCGCTCCCGACGTGCTCGAGGGCCTCGACCTGCCCGCCCTCGAGCACATCCTCGTGGTGGGCGACGACTTCGGCACCGTCGTCGACGAGGCCGATCCGTTCGGTCAGCCGGCGGCGGTCGACCCGACGTCGCCCGCGCTGATCGCCTACACGTCGGGCACGACCGCCGATCCCAAGGGCGTCGTCCACTCGCACCGCAGCCTCGGCGCCGAGATCCGCCAGCTGGGCGCCATCCAGCCCGGCCATGGGCTGCCGATGCTGATGGGCGCGCCGGTCGGCCACGCCATCGGGATGCTGGCCAGCCTGCTGTTGCCGGTCTGGCGGGGCGAGCCGATCGCGATGGTCGACGTCTGGGACCCGGCGCGGGTGCTGGCGCTGATGTGCGAGCACGGGCTCACCTCGGGCAGCGGGGCGACGTTCTTCCTCCTCAGCCTGCTCGAGCACCCGGACTTCAGCGAGGAGCACGCGGCGCTGATGCCGGCCATCGGCCTCGGTGGGTCGGCGGTCCCGGTCGCCATCGGCGAGCGGGCAGCGGCACTGGGCATCGAGACCACGCGCGCCTACGGCTCGACGGAGCACCCGTCGACCACGGGCGCCCTGCACAGCGACGATCGCACGAAGCGGATCCACACCGACGGCCATCCCCTGCCCGGCGTGGAGCTGCGCCTCGACGACGTGGGTGAGATCTGGAGCCGCGGCCCCGACCTCTTCACGGGCTACACCGACCCGGAGCTGACCGCCGAGGCCACCGACGCCGACGGTTGGTACCGCACCGGCGACATCGGCGAGCTGGACGAGGACGGCTGGCTGACCATCACCGACCGGGCCAAGGACGTCATCATCCGCGGTGGCGAGAACGTGAGCCCGGCCGAGGTCGAGGACCTGCTCCTGCGCATGGCGGGTGTCGCCGAGGTCGCCGTCGTCGCCGCCCCCGACGAACGCCTGGGCGAGCACGGCTGCGCGTTCATCCGCCCCGTCCCCGGGACGTCGGCCCCGTCGCTGGCCGAGATCCGGGACCACCTCGAGGCCGCCGGCCTGGCGCGGCAGAAGTGGCCCGAGGAGCTCCGCGAGGTCGACGATCTCCCCCGCACACCCAGCGGCAAGGTGAAGAAGTTCGCCCTTCGAGAGCAGCTGCGAGGGACCTAGGTGCGGGCGCTCGACGACTGGCTGGCGGCGGCGACCGACCGGGAGGTCCTCGTCACCCAAGGCAAGTCCGGTGCCGTCCTCGAACGCCTGGAGGTCGACGGTGAGCGCTACGTCCTGAAGCACGTCCGGGCTGAGGACGACTGGATCATGCGGGTCACCGGCGACGAGGGCGACTGGTTCCTCCGCCTCTGGACGTCGGGCACGCTCGCCCGGCTGCCCGCCGAGATCGACACGGTCGTGGTCGACGTCTTCGCCCAGCCCGGCGGCTCGGCGATCCTCATGCACGACGTGGCCGAGTGGCTCGTGCCCGACGGCGACGCCGAGGTGCGCTTCGACCAGCACCGTCGCTTCCTCGACCACCTGGCCGCCCTCCACGCCAGGTACTGGGGGTGGGAGGACCGCCTCGGCCTGCTCGGCCGCGACCGCCGCTACGCCTGGTTCGCGCCGGCGCCGATGCGCGAGGAGGCGGCCCGCCCCGATGCCGCCGTGGTCCCCGGGCTGGCCGTCACCGGCTGGGACCAGCTGCCCGGGCTGGTGCCCCGCATGGCCGAGGCGATCTTCGCCGTCCACGCCGACCCGGAGCCGTTCCTCGCCGCGCTGGAGACCGGGCCGCGCACGCTGGTCCACGGCGACGTGAAGCTGGCCAACCTCGGCTCTCGGCCCGACGGGGCCACGGTCATGATCGACTGGGCCCTGCCCGGGCAGGCGTCGCCCGGCTACGACCTCGCCCACTACCTGGCGATGAACTCGGCCCGGATGCCCGAGGGCAAGGAGGACGCCGTCGCCGCCTACCGGTCAGCGCTGGAGCGGGAGGGCGTCGACACCGCCGGCTGGTTCGAGGACCAGGTCACCCTCGCCCTGCTCGGCCACATGTTGCTGCTCGGGTGGGAGAAGTCGCTGGGCGGCCCGGGGCCGGAGCTGGACTGGTGGGCCGACGCCGTCGACCGCGCCGTCGCCCTCCTCGGCTAGTAGGCCCCGGTCATCTCGAACAGGCGGCGGGGGTTCCCGGTCAGCATCTGGTCGACCTGGTCCTGGGTGACGTCCCGGTTCAGCAGCTCGGGGATCACGTCGTCGGAGATGTGGTTGTAGTGCCAGTTCGGCGCCATGGCGGCCTGGACCTCCGGAGTGAACCAGTCCATGTAGCAGGCGGCGTCGTGGGCCAGGACCATGCGGTCGGCGTAGCCCTGGGCGCAGAGGTCGGCCACGACCTGGACCCGGTCGTCGAAGGGCAGGAGGACGTCGATCCCGAAGCGGTCCATGCCGATCATCGAGCCCTTGTCCATCAGCTCCTTCAGGTAGTCGAGGTCGGTGGAGTCGCCCGAGTGGCCGATGACGACCCGGCTGAGGTCGACCCCCTCCTCCTCGAACACCCGCTGCTGGTCCCGACCCCGGTAGCTGGGGGCGTGGGTGTGGGTCGTGATCGGCACGCCGGTCTCCCGGTGGGTGCGGGCACAGGCCCGCAGGACCCGCTCCACCCCGGGGGTCAGGCCCGACTCGTCGGTGGCGCACTTGATGATCCCCGCCTTCACGCCGGTGTCGGCGATGCCCTCGGTGATGTCCTTCACGAAGAAGGTCGACCATCGGGTCGGGGTCGGTGTCGAAGAGCAGCCCCCGGTAGTGGAAGTAGAAGGGGACGTCGTTGTACGTGTACAGCCCGGTGGCGGGGACGATCCGCAGGTCGACCTGGTCGGCCACCTGCTGCACCCACGGGAGGTAGCGGCCGAGGCCGATCACGGTCGGGTCCACGATCGCGGTGATCCCCCGGCTGGCCAGGTCGTTGAGCTTGGTGACGGCGTCGGCGACGCGCTCCTCGAGGTCCCAGTAGTCCCCGTAGTTCTGGATGATCTCCGGGCTGAGCACGAAGACGTGCTCGTGCATGAGCGTGGGGCCGAGATCGGCGGTGTCGACGGGACCGGTGACCGTGGGTACCTGCGCCATGAGCTCGACGCTAGGACAGCACGTCGGGCAGTGCCTCCAGGCTGGTGATGCGGATGACGCCGTCGGGGACGGGCAGGCCGGTGTCGAGCCGGTCGACCCACACCGGCTGCACGCCGGCGGCCAGACCGCCCTGGATGTCGCACCGGTAGCTGTCGCCCACGTACACGAGGTCGGCGGGGTCGACGCCCAGGACCTCGGCGGCGTGCCAGAACCCCTCGGGCCGGGGCTTGCGCAGGTCGGGCGGGATCTCGACGACCTCGTCGAACAGGTCGCTGAAGCCCAGCTCGTCCAGCGCGTCGTGGGCACGTGGGCTGTTGGTGACCAGGGCCAGCCGGTATCGGTCCCGCAGCCCGGCCAGGACCGCCTCGACCTCCGGGTAGGCGACGGCGCGGAAGGCGGCCATGAACGCCTCGGCCCGCGTGGCGGCCTCGGCGGCGCCCACCACCTCGGCCCAGATCTCCTCGCCCGCGACGAACAGCAGGTAGTGGACGCCGTCGACCGGCCAGCCGTCCTCCCGCGGGTGACGGCTGTCGATCACGGCCAGCAGGGCCTCGGCGTGGTCGGGCTCGGTCGCCCGGATGGCCGCGCCCCAGTCCGACAGCGTGCCGTCCAGGTCGAACGCCAGCGTCGACTTCACCCCCGGATCACGGGTCCTTGGGCAGGCCCAGGAGGCGCTCGGCGATGACGTTGCGCTGGATCTCGCTGGTGCCGCCGGCGATCGACAGGCAGCGGTTGCCCAGGTAGCCGCCGATCCAGGCCGCCCCGTCGCCCTCGTCGACCGCCCCGGCCGGGCCCAGCAGGCCGAGGCCCAGCTCCTGGATGCGCTGCTCGTGCTCGACGCCGAGCAGCTTGCGGACGCTGGCCTCCGGGCCGGGGTCGGCGCCGGTCAGCGCCCGCAGGGTCGAGCGCCAGCCCAGGGCGGCGATGGCGTGGCTCTCGGCCAGCAGCCGGCCCACCCGGTCGACCACGACCGGCGAGGCGCCCTCGCCGGCGTGGGCCAGCAGGCCCTCGACGCCGGGCCCGAACGAGCCGCCGCTGCCCATCGACACCCGCTCGTTGGCCAGCGTCGTGCGGGCGGCCTCCCAGCCGTCGTCGACCTCGCCGACGACGAGGTCGTCCGGGACGAACACCTCGTCGAAGAAGACCTCGTTGAACATCTCCGCCCCGGTCAGCTCCCGCAGCGGGCGCACGTCGATGCCCGGCGTCTTCAGGTCGACGAGGAAGCAGCTGATGCCCAGGTGCTTGGGGGCCGACGGGTTCGTGCGGGCCAGGCAGATGCCCCAGTCGGCGATGTGGGCCATGGTCGTCCAGACCTTCTGACCCGTGATCGCCCAGCCGCCGTCGACCTTGTCGGCCCGGGTGGTCAGCGACGCGAGGTCCGAGCCGGCACCGGGCTCGCTGAACATCTGGCACCAGAGGATCTCGCCCGCCAGCGTCGGCCCGATGAAGCGCTCCTGCTGCTGGGGGGTGCCGTGGACGATGAGGGTGGGCAGCACCCAGGCGCCGACCTGGAGGTGGCGGCGGCGCACGTGGGCTTCGCGGAAGGCCTCGTCGATGACCAGCTGTTCGATGGGCCCGGCGTCCCGCCCCCACGGCGAGGGCCAGTTGGGGACCAGCCACCCGCCCTCCGCGATGCGGCGGTCCCACTCGGCGCGGTCCTGGGCCTTCAGGTCCTCGAGGAAGGCCTCGACCTCTGCTCGGGGCTCGTCGGCCTCGGCCGGCAGGTCGACGGTCATCGAGCGGCGGGCGCCGCCCCGGGCCCGTTCGACGACGAGGTGGTTCCAGGCCTCCTCGCCGCCCAGCAGCTGACGGGTGGCCATGGCCCGGCGCAGGAAGAGGTGGGCGTCGTGCTCCCAGGTGAAGCCGATGCCGCCGTGGACCTGCACGCAGCTCTGGGCGCAGAAGGCGAAGGCCTCGGGGACGACAGCGCCGGCGACGGCAGCGGCCAGGGCCACCTCGTCGTCGGGCCCGCCCCGGGTGGCGTCCCAGGCGACCGCCCGGGCCAGCTCCAGCGCGCCGAGCATGTCGGCGCAGCGGTGCTTGACCGCCTGGAACTGCCCGATGGGTCGGCCGAACTGCTCGCGGTCCTTCGCGTAGGCCGCCGCGGTGTCCACGCACCAGGCGGCGCCGCCGGTCGACTCGGCGGCCAGCAGCGTGGCGGCCAGATCCCGCACCAGGCCGGGCCGGTCCTCCGGGCCGAGCTGGGCTCCCGACGGCTCGCCGTCGAGACGGACCGTGGCCAGGCGCCGCGTCGAGTCGAGGCTCTTGTGCTCCTCGACGGTCACGCACTCGGCGTCCAGGGCCCACCAGCCGTCCCGTCGGGGGACCACGATCACGCCCGCCGTTCCGGCGCCGAGCACCGCACGCCACTCGCGGTCGTTGGGGTCGGAGGCGAACGCCACCGCTCCCGGCGTCGAGCCGTCGCCCAGGACCGCCAGCAGGGCGAAGCCCTCATCGTCGTCAGCCATGCGGTCCACCACCGCCGCCGCCAGGACCGTCGACAGGATCGGCCCCGGGGCGACGGCACGCCCGAGCTCCTCCAGGACGACGGCCAGCTCGGCCAGCCCGAAGCCGGAACCTCCGTGCTCCTCCGGGACGTGCAGTCCCAGCCACCCCAGCCCGGCCAGCTCGTCCCAGAACGGCGGCAGCGCATCGGCCGACTCGTCCAGCGTCGCCCGCGCCGCCTTCAGCAGCCCGCGGGCCTCGACCCACTTCCGGGCCGTCTCGTGGAGGGCGAGGTGGTCCTCGGTGACCCCCAAGCTCATCGTTCTGTGACCAGCCCTTCGCGCCCTGGAGGGCGTCGCTGGTCACAGAACGAGCGTCATGCGAGGGTGATGGCCTGGGTCGGGCAGCCCTCGGCGGCGTTGCGGATCTTGTCCTCCGAGTCGCCCTCGGGATCCAGGACGTAGGCCAGGTTGTCGTCGCCGATGTCGAAGGTGGCCGGGGCCCAGAAGGCGCAGTTGCCGGACCCCATGCAGCGCTCGGTGTCGATGCGGATCTCCACGTCCCCGGTCTACCCGAAGACCACGGGAAGCGCCGTCGGCGACCGGAAGCGTTCGCCGTGGATGTGCAGGTCCTCGGCGTCGGGATCCAGGCGGATGTCAGGCAGGCGGTCGAGCACGGCGTCGACGGCCACCCGCATCTCCATCCGGGCCAGGTGCATGCCGAGGCACATGTGGGGGCCGAACGCCGAAGGCGGCGTGGGGCTTCTGCTCCCGGTGGATGTCGAAGCGTTCGGCGTCGTCCCACCGCTCCTCGTCATGGTTCGCCGACCCGACGTGGGGGACGACCTGAGCGCCGGCCGGGATCATCGTGCCCGCCACCTCGGTGTCGACCGCCGCGCTGCGGGAGGTGATCAGCAGCGGCGACTCCCAGCGGATCGCCTCCTCGACGGCCTGGGTCATCAGGCTGCGGTCCTCACGGAGGGCGTCGAGCTGGTCGGGGTTGGTGAGCAGCCCGAACAGGAAGTTGCCCGTGGCCCGGTAGGTGGTCTCGGCGCCGGCCGGCAGCAGCAGGCGGAGGAACGAGAAGATCTCCTCGTCGCCCAGCTTCTCGCCGTCGAGCTCGGCCTGGACGAGATCGGAGATCACGTCGTCGCCGGGGTCGGCCCGCCGGGCGTCCATGACCTCCTTGAGGTAGGCCTTCATCGCCTCGGAGGCGGCGATGCCACGGTCGGGGTCGGCGGCCACGTTGATGATCCACCACGCCCACTCGTGGAACTCGGCCGTGTCCTCGGGCGGGACGCCCAGGATCTTGGCGATGACCTGGATGGGGTACGGGAAGGTCAGCTCCCGGACCAGCTCGGCGCTCCCCCCGTCGACGATGCGGTCGAGGTAGCCGTTCACGACGGACTCGGCGTACGGCTCCCAGGCCTGGAGGCTGCGCTGGCGGAAGGCCACGCTGACGAGGGCCCGCAGGCGCTTGTGCTCGGGCTCGTCCATCCCCACCAGCACGTAGTCGCCCATGACGGGGGCCATGAGCTCCCGGATGGCCGACGACGAGAACGTGACGTTGTCCCGCAGGACGGCGACCACGTCCTCGTAGCGGTGGACGATGTAGCTGGTCTCCTCCAGCCCGTCGATGAAGGACGAGTAGGTCGTCGCCTCCACCGGGAGGGTTCGGCGCTTCTCGGCCAGGACCGGGTACGGGTCTCGCAGGTCGCCGGCGACGGCCGTGAACTGGGCCATCGTGTCGAAGGCCATGCCGTCGACCACGGGCATCGAAGCTGACACGCGTGTCAGGTTATGTCGTCGGGGCGAGGCGGTCGTCCAAGCCGTAGAAGGCGACGGGGGCGTCCCAGAGGATCGTGCGCCAGGTCGTCGTCGCCGAGGCCCTGGCCGCGGGCCTCCCGCACGAAGGTCGTGGCCGCGTCGGGGAACAGGGCGTCGGGGTGCGGGAAGTCGCTGGCCCACAGCACGTGGTCGGCGCCGACGTGACCGGCGACGCCGGCCACCAGGTCGTCGTCGGCCTCGGTCGAGATCACGCACTGCTCGGCGAAGGCCACCGACGCGGGGCGCGCCATCGCTGCCCGCCCACTCGAGGTGCTCGTCCAGCCGGTGCAGCCAGTACGGCAGCCAGCCGGTCCCCGACTCGAGGAAGGCCACCCGCAGCGTCGGGTGACGGTCGAGGGCACCGTCCAGAACCAGGCTGGCCATGGCCGCCATCTGCTCGAGCGGGTGCGAGAGCAGGTGGCGGGCGGTGAACGACGTGAAGCGGTCGGCCCCGATGGTCGGGCCCCGCAACCCCAGGCCCTCGTGCACGGCCAGGACCACGCCGGCGTCGGCCAGCGTGGCGTAGAGCGGGTCGTAGGCGGCATCGCCGAGGTTGCGGCCGTAGAGATGGTTCGGCCGGGCCAGCACTCCGACGAGCCCGAGGTCGACGGCCTGCTTCGCCTCGGCCTCGGCCAGGTCGACGTCGACCAGCGGGACCAGGCCGACGCCGAACATCCGCCGGGGGTCCTTCGCGCAGTAGTCGGCGATCCACTCGTTGTACGACCGGCATGCCGCCGCGCTCGTCGGCCGGGTCCAGCTCGGGCTGGAACGGGACGAACAGCCCGATCGACGGGTAGAGGACGACGGCGTCGATGCCCTGGGCGTCCATCCCCCGCAGGTACGAGGGGGCGTCGAAGGCGTGCTGCAACTGGTCCTGGATCAGGTCGAAGTCGCCACACGGGACCATCGGTGTGTCCGCCGGCAGGTCGATGGCGCCTGGCGACACGTCGGCCCACGCCCCGAACACCTCGGGCGGCTCGACGACATGGGCGTCGGCGTCGAGCACCGGGAACCCGTCGACCCCCATGCGGGGAGCTTCTCACGCGGGACTCACGACCCGAGACGACGGACCGATAGGGGGAAGGGGGGACGGCGCCCTGCCCCATGGCGATGGAGGTCACACCGACGTGGCGATGGTTCGAGCGAGATGCGGCCTCTGCGGTGACGTCGAGTTCGTGTCGAAGGACGTCCAGGTCCGGATCAGCGCGGGCGACGGCTCCGGCACCTACACCTTCTGCTGCCCGGGCTGTCACGGCATCCGCCAGGTGGCGGCCCCGGCATCGACCATCGACCTGCTCCTGCAGGCCGGCAGCGTCGAAGTGCCCGCCGAGCTCCCCGCCCCGCTCGAGGAGCGCGACCCCGACGCGCCGCTGCTCACCCACGACGACCTGTTGGCGTTCCACGAGCTCCTGCAGACCGACGACTGGATGGACCTCCTCGTCGACGACTGATCAGGGGGCGAGCACGCTCCCGTTCAGCTCGACCAGCTCGCCGCCCCGGAGGCGCGCCCCAGGGTGTGCTCCTCGTCCCAGCCGACCCGTAGGCCCCACTCGATCGTCATCTCCCGGTCGATCGGGATGACCGCGACGTAGACGGACGTCACGTCGGTCCACACGTCGGCGTCGTGGGCGATGTCCGTCCCGTTCGAACGGTGCACACGCAGCGCCGGCTCCGCGATCGACCGCCACGCCGCCAGCTGCCCGACGGCCGTCTGGGCCACGGCCACCGCCTCGGGGTCGGGTCCGGACCGGCCCCCGGCGAGCACGAGCGGGACCTTCTCGTGACCGAGCTCGAACATCCGGTGCCACTTGCCCCGCCGCCGCTCCAGCTTCCCGAGCGTGGGATCGTGCACGACCTTCATCTACGCCTCGAGGTCGATGTGGCGCTGGAAGAAGCGAAGGCGGTTGCTGAACGGGTCGATCAGCTCCAGCGACGCCATGTGCTCACCCGGGCCGGGCGACACGGCCGGGTAGAGGAACGAGTAGCCCTTCGCCGACAACTCGGCGTCGTAGGCCAGGATGTCGTCGAGCTCGATGACCAGCACGCCGCCCGGGGTCCCGTCGTCGTGGTTGTTCGACAGGTGCACGGCGAGCGGCCCCATCGACACCTGGAGGTACTGCGGACCGTCGGGCTCGCCCTCCTCCCAGTCGAGCGTGAACCCCGCGTAGTCGACGTAGAACTCGACCGCCTTGTCGCGGTCGAAGATCCGCAGGACGGGGTGGACGGTCAGGACCTCGGGCATGACTACATCCTGCGCGCGGCGAGACCGCCGTCAAGAGGGATCACGGCGCCGCTGAGGTACGACGAGGCGTCGGAGGCCAGGAAGCTGACCAGCGCGGTCACGTCCCCGGGCGTGCCGAGGCGGCCCATGGGGACGTTGCCGGCGACGAAGGCCTTGATGCCCTCGGGGTCGCCGGTCGCCTCGGCCACGCGGGCGAACAGACCGACCTCGGTGGCGGCCGGGGCGACCACATTGACCCGGATCTGGTCGGGGGCGTGCTCGATGGCCACCTGCTTGCACAGGTTGGTCAGCCCGAACTTGCTGGCGCAGTAGGCGGGGTAGGCGGGCGCCACCATCTGGCCGAGGGTCGAGCCGAGAGCAATGACCGAGCCGCCGCCGGCGTCGACCATGGCGGGGACGGCGTGGTGCAGGCACAGGAAGGGGCCCTTGAGGTTCGTGTCGATCACCTCCCGCCAGGCCTCGTCGGTGGTCTCCAGCAGCGGCGCCCGGGTCTCGACGGCGGCGGACAGCACCAGCGCCTTCAGGGGTCCGAGGGCACGGGCCTCGGCGACCATGGCGGCGACGTCGGCGTCGTCGCGGACGTCAGCCTGGACCGCCTCACCCTCGATGCGCTCGGCCACGGCGGTGGCCCCCTCGCCGTCGACGTCGGCGACGACCACAGTGAACCCATCGTCGGCCAGCCGCTCGCAGATCGCCTCCCCGAGGCCCGAGGCCCCACCGGTGACGACGGCGACCTTCACCGGTACACCGCCAGGCCGCCGTCGGCGGGGATGACGGCGCCCGACGTGTAGGCGGACAGATCCGACGCCAGGAACAGCGCGATGCCGGCCACGTCCTCGGCGGTGCCGAGTCGGTGCAGCGGGATCGTCTTGGCCAGGCCGCCGAGAAACGCCTCGGGGTCGTCCATCTCCTCGGCCACCTTGCGGAACCGGGGCGTGTCGATGGAGCCGGGGGCGATGACGTTGGCCCGCACGGTCGGGCCGTACTCGACGGCGATCTGCCGGGTCAGCGCAACCAGCCCCGCTTTGGCGGCGCCGTAGGCGACGTAGCCCTCGGAGCCGATCAGGCCGAGCACGGACGCCGTGTTGATGATCGAGCCGCCGTCGCCCTCGAGCATCACGGGCAGCGCCGCCCGGCACGCCCAGAACACGGCGTCGAGGTTGGTGGCGATGGTCAGGTCCCAGTCCGCCTCGTTGCACTCGACGAGCCGGCCGGACATCTGCACGGCGGCGTTGTTGTAGAGCACGTCGAGTCGTCCCCAGCGGTCGACCACGGTGTCGACCATCGACTCGACGTCGGCCGGCACCGACACGTCCGCGTGGAGGGCGACGGCTTCGGCACCGAGGGCCTCGACCCGGCGCACGGTCTCCGCCGAGCCCTCGTCGTTCACGTCGACGACGGCGATGGCGGCGCCGTGGCGGGCGAAGCGCTCCGCCGCCGCCCGTCCCTGACCCGAGGCCGACCCGGTGATCAGGGCGACCTTGCCCTCCAGCAGGCGGTCGTCCACCGCGGGAGCATCCCACAGCGGAACCCGATCGCCGGCCGAAGCGTTGACCAGGCATGCGCCGTCTCGGTTGGAAGGGACTCGTCGGTGGGGTGCTGCTGCTCGGCGCCGCCGTCGTCGCCTTCGGCTGGTTCGAGGTCCACAAGCTCTGGGTGGACGACGAGGTCGACGAGGCGGCCCCCGTGTTCGACTCGCAGGCCGAGGCCGAGCCGTCGGCCACCACCACCGGAGCATCCGCAGGTGCCGGGGCCGGCCCCACCCCGACCACCGCGCCCGCACCGGTGATCGAGACGCTGGCCAGCGGGCAGTTCGTGAGCCTCGACCACGGCACGTCGGGCGACGCGGTGGTGCTCGGCGACGGCAGCCCGCAGCGGTTCCTCCGCATCACCGACTTCAGCACCGAGAACGGGCCCGACGTGAACGTCTACCTGACCACCACCCCGCCCGACGGCGAGGAGTCGACGTTCGACGACGACTTCGTCGACCTCGGCGACCTCCGGGGCAACGTCGGCGACCAGAACTACGAGATCCCGGCCGATGTCGACCTGGAGCGGTTCCACACGGTCGTGATCTGGTGCGTCCGCTTCGACTCCGCCTTCGGGGCCGCTCAGCTCGCCTGATCCTCAGCCGTCGGCCAGCTCCCGGAAGCGCTGGTAGCGGCCGGCGCAGGCCTCGACCCAGGCGGGGTCGGGCTCCACTCGGCGGTCGACCTTCGCCCACCGCCGAGCCTCGGTGGCGTCGGTCTCCAGGCCGGCGGCCAGGCGGGCGAAGAAGGCCGATCCGAGCGCACCCCCCTCGGGGACGGCGACGACGTCGGCGGGCAGGCCGGTGCAGTCGGCCAGCGCCTGCACCCATTCCGGCACCCGGACCCCGCCACCGGTCAGCACCAGCCGCTCGGCCTTCACCCCGGCGAGGTCCAAGTGGTGGCGCACCACGAACCCGGCGGCCTCGAAGGCGGCGCGCCGCAGTGCGCCGGGGCCGTGAGTCAGGTCGAGGCCGTCGAGCACGGACCGCCGGTCGGGTTGGTGCAGCGGGGTGCGCTCGCCGCGCACGTAGGGCGACCAGACCGGGACCTGGTCGGGCACCGGCTGGTCGCCCCGCCCCACCAGGTGGGTGGCCCAGTTGAGGAAGAGCCCGCCGGCGTTGCTGGGGCCGCCGATCAGCGTCCGGCCGGGCGTCGAGTGCGGGATGGTCCACAGGCCGGGGACGTCGACCCACTCGTCGGTCACCGCCCAGGTGATGAGCGTCGTCCCGCAGATCACGAGCACGTCGCCGACGTCGTCCGCGCCCGCCACCAGCTGTTCGCCGAAGGCGTCGATGCCGCCGGGGCCGATCTTGGCGCCGTCGGCCTCGCCGACCGCGGTGTCGCCGTTGACGACGCCGGGCAGCTCCGCGGCCGTGACCCCGGTGTCGTCGAGCATGGCCTGGTCCCAGCCCTGGCCGTCGAACAGCGGGTAGGCCGTCATCGCCGTGATCGAGTCCATGGCGCCGTCGCCGCCGAGTGCGTGGTTGGCCACCGCCTGGGCCGGCCAGAAGCCCTTGGCCTGCGGCGCCTCAGCCTTGCACCAGCGCAGGAAGCCCAAGAGCTCGCCGACGTCACCGGGGGCACCGGTCGGTCGGCCGTCGCCCCGACCGCGGACGTCGCCGTAGAGCAGGCCCGGGGTGACGGCGTGGCCCCGGGCGTCGACGGCGGTCAGCGACGGGACCATGGCGACGACGTTGACGCCGACCGGGTGCAGTCCCGACGACACCTGACGCCAGGCGTGGCGCACGTTCTCGCGCCAGGCCAGGTTGGCGTCGTGCTCGAAGCGGTCGGCGGCCGGCACCTGGATCGGGTGCGGGACCCGGACCTGGGCCAGCACCCTGCCGTCGTCGTCGACCGCCAGGCCCTTCACCGATGTCGTGCCGATGTCGAGGCCGACCGTGACGTTGTCCCCCATCGGTCCGCCAGTCTGGCCGACGGCCGGGCCTATGCTCGCCGCCGGTCGGAACCAGGGGGTCGGTCATGGGTGTGTTGGCAACGGTTGCGGAGGCGGGCGACTACGACGACGCCCTCTACGGGATCCTGCTCTTCCTGCACATCATCTGCGCGATCGTCGGGTTCGGCAGCGTGATGCTGAACGGCGTCTACGGGGCGCAGGCCGCCAAGCACCAGGGGGCGGGCGGGGTCGCCATCGGCGAGGCGAACTTCTTCGTCGGCAAGATCGCCGAGTACTTCATCTACGCCGTCTTCGTCCTCGGGATCCTGCTCGTCCTGGTCGCTGAGGAGAACACGATCGAGTGGGGGCAGGCCTGGGTCTGGCTGTCGATCCTGATCTACATCGTGGCGATCGGCTTCTCGCACAGCCAGCAGATCCCCAACGCGAAGAAGATGAACGAGCTCGCCGCCGAGCTGGTTGCCGCCGGCCCGCCGCCCGAGGGCGCGCAGGGACCGCCCCCGCAGGTCGTGCAGATGGAGGCCATCGGCAAGAAGCTGGCCGCCGGCGGGGCCTTCCTCAACGTGGCCGTGCTCGTCATCCTCTACCTGATGATCTTCAAGCCGGGGCTACCCCTGATCACTCGAGGGTGACGATCCCGAAGCTGGGGCGGACGCCGAAGCGGACCTGGGGGGCGGTGACCCGCTCCATGCCCACGCCGGTCGTGAGGTAGATCGGGATCCCGTCCACCTCGTGGAGGCCACCGGCGGCGACCTCGCGGGGGACGTTCGAAAGGGTGATCGGCGGGCCGATGAACGGCAGCGCCACCTGGCCACCGTGGGTGTGACCGGCCACGAGGAGGTCCAGGCCGTCCTCGGGCACGTGGTACGCGGCGTCGGGACGGTGGGAGACCAGGAGCCGGAGCTCGCCGTCGTCGCGGGCGGCCAGATCGTCGATGGCGGCCTGGGCGGAGGGCTCGCGGTAACGGACGGAGATGCCGCCGACGTGGACGGTCTGGCCCCGGACCTCGGTGGTGACCACCTCGTCGTCGAGCCAGGTCAGGTTGTCGAGGCCCTCGGTCAGGTACGTCATCCGGCCGGGTGAGTCGACGTCGCCCTCGGTGACGTACACCCCGCCGGGGGCGTCCAGCTGGGCCAGCAGCTCGCGCATCTCGTCGGCGTGGCGGTCGAAGTCCGGCCCGTCGGTCTGCAGGAGATCGCCGGCCACCAGGATGAGGTCGGGCTCCTCCGCCGTCAGCCGGTCGATGGCGTCCCGCTCGTACGAGGTCACGTCGCCGGTCTGCAGGTCGGCCAGCACGGCGACCCGCAGGGGCTCCCCGTCGACGGGCGCCACGTCGAGGGTGGCCCGGTCGACGCGGAGCCGGAAGGGCTCGATGTGCGTGGCGTAGAAGCCGACCGCGCCCAGCGCCAGGAGCCCGCCGCCGGCGACCAGCCCCCACCGGGTGGGTCGCAGCGACGGAACGAGGGCGGCGGCCAGCACAGCGCCGCCGAGGATCGGCAGCGTGACGAAGACGTACAGGTAGGCGACGTGGAGCCGCCCGAAGCCGTCGCTGACCAGGAGGAACTGCAGGAGGGCGACCGCCCCGCCCACGACGAGGGCCTCGAGCACCTCGAACAGCCCGATGCGCTTGCCGGTGACGACGTGGACGAGCGCCAGCACGCCGAGGGCCACGACGGCCGACACGAGGGCGCCGAGGGTGACCGTGTGCGTGAAACCGAGGTGCTCGGTCATGCGACGATGGCGTCGATGGGGGCGTACCGACGGAGGATCGAGCTGGTCACGAGGTCACCGTCGGTCGTGGAGGGGGAGCGTGGAGGACGACTTCCACCACTTCCGCGTGAGCATCGCGCACGAGGACGGGACGGTGGTGGCGGTTGACGGCGAGACGCCGCGCCATCCGTGGTCGACGTGCCCGGACGCCCTCGCCCCGCTGCGGGCCCTGGTCGGCGCGCCGGTGACCACCGACGCCACCGCCATCGGCGAGCACACCGACCCCCGCACGACGTGCACCCACTGGTTCGACCTGGCCGGGCTGGTCATCGCCCAGGCGGGCGCGGGCCGCGACCACCGCCGCTACGACATCGAGATCCCGGACCGCGACCGGAAGGGACGCACGACCGCCCACCTGGCCAGGGACGGCGAGCCGATCCTCGACTGGGACGTCGGCGCGCAGGACGTCCTCGGCCCCGACCCCTACACCGGGCAGGCCATGGGCCGTGGCTTCCTGGCGTGGGCGAACGCCACGCTGGACCCGGACACGGCCGAGGCCGCCATCGTCCTGCGCCGCGGCTGCCGCACGTCGCTGGGGCTGCTGATGGACCTCGACGACTACGAGCGGGCGTCGGAGATCGGCCACGGCATGGAGAACACCTGCCACACGTTCTCCACGTCGGTCATGGACGTCGCCTTCAGGATGAAGGGCTCGACGCGCCCCTCCTGACGCGAACTGGCCTCCGATTCGCCGCCTATGACCGGCGAATCGGAGGCCAGAACGAGCGGTGGCTACTGGTTGGGCTTCTCGCCGGAGGCGGCGGCCTCCCGCATGGCCTCCAGGCGGTCGATGAGGCCCATCCGCTCCTGACCGACGCCGTCGTCGATCTGGGCGGCGATCTCGTCGGGCGTCCAGCGCCCGCCGCCGTCACGGTCCATCGAACGGACCTCGTGGGGCTGGTCCCACACGGCGATCGTGGGCCCGTTGACCGTGTACACCTGCCCGGTGATGTGGCGGGCGTTGTCGGACAGCAGGTAGACGACCATGGGGGCGACGTCCTCGGGCTCACCCATCTGGAGCTCCATCGGGACCTGACCCGACAAGCGGGTCTTGGCCACCGGGGCGATGCAGTTCGACGTGACGCCGTAGCGGTACATGCCGGCGGCCGCCGAGCGGACCAGCGACACGATGCCGCCCTTGGCGGCGGCGTAGTTGGCCTGGGCCACCGAGCCGGCGTAGGCGCCTGAGGTGAAGCCGATGAGCGACCCGGACTTCTGCTCGCGCATGTAGGAGGCGGCGGCCCGGAAGACGGTGAACGTGCCCTTGAGGTGGGTGGCGATGACCGGGTCCCACTCGTCCTCGGACATGTTGAAGAGCATCCGCTCGCGCAGGATCCCCGCCGGGCACACGACCCCGTCGATCTTGCCGAACTGCTCGACGGCGGTGTCGACGATGCGCTGGCCCCCGGCCATCTCGGCCACCGAGTCGGCCACGGCGACGGCGGTGCCGCCGGCGTCGGTGATCTCCTTGACGACGGCGTCGGCCACCTCGCTGGTGGGCTCGGACCCGTCGGCGGCCACGCCGTAGTCGTTCACGACCACGCTGGCGCCCTCGGCGGCACAGGCGACGGCGACGGCCCGGCCGATGCCCCGACCGGCGCCGGTGACGGCGATCGACTTGCCCTCCAGGTACCCGCTCATGTGTGTCCTCTCTGAAGCTGACGCCTGCGTCAGGTGCGGCTGGGTACCTTACGCGGGTGACCGCAGCGGACCCCAGCCCGGTCCGGCTGGCCGGCGAGGTCGCCCTCGTCACCGGGTCGACCTCCGGGTTGGGCCGGGCCATCGCCCGCCGCCTGGCTGCCGAGGGGGCGTCGGTCGTGGTCACCGGACGGGATCCCGACCGGGGCGCGGCCGTGGCCGAGGAGGTCGGCGGCCGGTTCCTGGCAGCCGACCTGGCCGACGAGGCGGCCTGCACCGCACTGGTCGACGCCGCCGCCGAGCCGGCCGGGCTCACGATCCTGGTCAACAACGCCGTCGCCGAGGTGGGCACGGCCACGGTCGCCGAGCAGGACACCGACGCCTGGGAGGCGGCGTTCCGGGTCAACGTGACCGCCCCCATGTGGCTCTGCCGGGCCGCCCTCCCCCACCTCCGCCGGGCCGGGCACGGCTCGATCGTCAACATCTCGTCCCGGGCCGCCGAGCGGGCGTCGCCCGGCCTCGCCGCCTACGTGGCCAGCAAGGGTGCCCTCAACGCCCTCACCCGGGCCCTCGCCGTCGAGGGGGCGCCCGACGGCATCCGGGCCAACACCGTGGCCCCCGGCTATGTCCTCAACGACCGGCGGGACGCCGACCTCGACGACGAGCGCCGCTCCCGCCTGCGAGGGGATGCACCTCACCCGCCTGGCGACCGGGAACGACATCGCCGCGGCGGTGGCGTGCTTGGCGGGCCCCGACGCCGCCACCGTGACCGGCATCCTGCTCCCCGTCGACGGCGGCTCCAGCACCGCCGCCCGCTCCACCTCCTTCGGCTGACCCCCCGTTCTGGTGGCAGCCCTGTGTTCTGGACAACACGCCGCTGCCACCAGAACAACGACCATCCCGTTCTGGTGGCAGCCCTGTGTTCTGGACAACACGCCGCTGCCACCAGAACGGTGGGAGGAGGCGGGTCGTCTACGGTCCGGCTCGATGCCCGACGAGAACGAACCGAAGACCGAGGACGACCTCCAGCACGAGGTGCGCGACGGCGTGGCCTGGATCCGCTTCAACCGCCCGGACGCCGGCAACTCGGTCACCCCGGACCAGCGCAACCGCCTGATCGAGCTCCTCGACGCCGCCAGCGCCGACGCCAACGTGCGCTGCGTGGTCCTGACCGCGACCGGCCGTCACTTCTGCACCGGCGCCGACCTGCGGGCCGACCGCAGCAAGGAGGGCCCGGCCAAGCCCGAGGGTGCCCCCGACCGGATCGTGGGCGACGCCATGCGCATGATCGCCACCGGGGCCCAGCGTCTGATCTCGGCCATCCTCGACTGCGAGAAGCCGGTCATCGTCGGGCTGAACGGCACCGCGGCCGGCCTCGGCGCCCACCTCACCCTGGCCGCCGACCTGGTGATCGCCGCCGAGGGGGTGAAGATCATCGAGGTCTTCGTGAGGCGCGGGATCATCCCCGACGCCGGCGGGCCCTACCTGCTGACCCGGGCCGTCGGCCCCCACAAGGCCAAGGAGCTGGCCTTCTTCGGCGACGACCTGCTGGCCGAGGAGGCCGAGCGGCTGGGCATCGTCAACAAGGTCGTCCCCGCCGACGACCTCGAGCCCACGCTGGCCGAGTGGAGCAGCCGCCTGGCCGCCGGGCCGACCCGGGCCATCGCCACCACCAAGTGGCTGATCAACCGGGCCGTCGACCAGGACCGGCACACGGCCTTCGGCGAGGAGGCCATGGGCCAGGAGCACGTCATGCACACGCACGACATGGACGAGGGCGTCGCCGCCTTCCGCGAGCGCCGCGACGTCGCTTTCAAGGGCTGGTGACCGGGTGGCGCTGCTCCTGCCGATCGACGACCACCCGGTCGCCGCCCCGTTCTGGGAGGGCACGGCCGTCGGCGAGCTGCGCTACCAGACCTGTAGCGACTGCGGCCGTTACCGGCACCCGCCCCGGCCGATGTGCCCGTACTGCCGCTCGCTCGACAGCACCTGGGTCGTGGCCTCGGGCGGCGGGACCATCTGGTCCTTCGTCATCGCCCATCCCCCGCTGCTGCCCGACTACGCCGAGCAGGCTCCCTACAACGTGGCCGTGGTGACCCTCGACGAGGACCCCGGCCTGCGCATGGTCGGCAACGTCGTGCGCACCCCGGACGGGCCGCTGGGCGAGCTCGGCCCCGAGAACATCGCCATCGGGACGAAGGTCCGGGTGGTGTTCCCCGCGCCGGTGGAGGGCGTCGTGCTCCCGAGGTGGACGCCGGTCGCCTAGCGGTCGGGACGGAGGACGATGCCGCTGGTCGGGACGCCGGTGCCGGCGGTGACGAGCACGTGCTCGACGCCGTCGACCTGGTTGACCGACGTGCCCCGGACCTGGCGGACGCCCTCGGCGATGCCGTTCATCCCGTGGATGTAGGCCTCGCCGAGCTGGCCGCCGTGGGTGTTGATCGGGCAGCCGGCCGCCGAGCTCGATGTGGCCGTCCCGGACGAAGTCCTTGGCCTCGCCCCGCCCGCAGAAGCCGAACTCCTCGAGCTGGCAGCAGCACGAACGGCGTGAAGTGGTCGTAGAGCACGGCGGTCTGGATGTCGTCGGGGCCGATGCCCGGCCTGCTCGCACAGCTGGCGGGCGACCAGCCCCATCTCGGGGAGGCCGGTGATGTCGTCGCGGTAGTAGCTCGTCATCATCTGCTGGTCGTCGCCCGACGCCCTGGGCGGCGGCCGACGATGACCGCCGGCGGGTTGCGGCAGGTCCCGGGCCCGCTCGAGCGATGGTGACGACGAGCGCCTGGGCGCCGTCGCTCTCCTGGCAGCAGTCGAGCAGGTGCAGCGGCTCGACGATCCAGCGGCTGTCCTGGTGGTCCTCGAGCGTGATCGGCTGCTCGTAGAACCACGCCTTCGGGTTGGTGGCGGCGTGCTTGCGGTCGGCGACCGGCGACCCGGCCGAAGTCCTCGCTGGTGGCGCCGGACTCGTGCATGTAGCGGCGGGCGAACATGGCCACCCACTGCGCCGGGGTGAGCAGCCCGAACGGCGCGTACCAGGAGAAGTGGGCGCTCTCGGCGGTGGCCGACGGCGGCCGGTCCTGCACGCCGGTGCCGAAGCGGTGGCCGGAGCGCTCGTTGAAGGCCCGGTAGCAGACGACGACGTCGGCGACGCCCGTCGGCCACGGCCATGGCCGCCTGCTGGACCGTGCCGCAGGCGGCGCCGCCGCCGTGGTGGATGCGGCTGAAGAACGTCAGCTCGCCGATGCCGAGGTTGCGGGCGATCTCGATCTCCGGGTTGGTCTCGGCGGTGAACGTGACCATCCCGTCGACGTCGGACGGCGCGAGCCCGGCGTCGTCGAGCGCGGCCGCGCACCGCCTCGCAGGCCAGCTGCAGCTCGCTGCGGCCGGAGTCCTTGGAGAACTCGGTCGCCCCGATGCCGGCGATGGCGGCCGGTCCTCGAGCGAGTTGCGCTCGCTCATCGGGCAGCGACCACCTCGACCGTGCCGGTGACGTGGTCGCCGAGCGAGTTGGCGCCGACCAGGGCGACCGTCGACCGTGTCGGCGCGTCGTCCTTCGCCGTCGACCGACCCGGTCAGCGTCATGGTGTCGCCCGGGTAGTTGGGCGCGCCGAGCCGGATCGACAGCTTGGCGATGCACGGCGTCGGGCCCGGCCCAGTCGGTGACGAAGCGGCCGACGAACCCGTTGGTGGTGAGGATGTTCATGAAGATGTCGGGCGAGCCCCGCTCGACGGCGAGGTCGGGGTCGTGGTGCACGTCCTGGTAGTCGCGCGATGGCGATCGCCGTCGACACGATCAGCGTGCGGGTCAGCGGGATGGCCAGCGCGGGCAGCTCGTCGCCCACGGCCACGTCGGCGTAGCGCCGGGTGGGAGCGAGGTCGGTCATTCAGACTTCTCCGCGATCAGGTCGCCCAGGCGGGCGAGGTGGGCGCTGGGGCCGCCGAGCACGTCGGTGACCTGCTTGGCCCACAGGAAGTAGCGGTGGACGGGGTAGTCGACGTCGGCGCCCATGCCGCCGTGCAGGTGCTGGGTGATGTGGACGACCCGGTGCCCGCCCTCCGACGCCCACCAGTTGGCCACCTCGACGGCCTCGGCGGCGTCCAGCCCCTCGTCCAGTCGCCAGGCCGCCTGCCACAGGGTGGCGCGCATGGCCTCCATGGCGATGTAGGCGTCGGCCGCCTGCAGCGCGACGCCCTGGTTGGTCGACAGGGGCTTGCCGAACTGCTCCCGGCTCGACGTGTACTCGGCGGCCAGCCGGGTGGCCTCCTGGCAGGCCCCCAGCGAGAGGGCCGCCAACGCCACGAGCGCCCGGTCGTGGGCGTAGGCCCGGACGGTCGCCGAGCGGGGCGGCCGCGCACGCCGTCGAGGCGCAGGTGGCCGACCTTCGCCCGGCTGGTGGTCAGTCGCCGTCTCGAAGCTCGACGCCGTCGGCCCGCGGTCTCGACCAGGCACACGCCGTCGTCGCCGGCGAACACGACCACGGCATCCGGCGACGTGCAGCGGCGGGGACGCTCGGGCCAGTCGCCGGTCAGGCGCCCGCCGTCGGCCGTGCCCTCGCGCCGGCGCTCGAGGGCGACGGTCGAGCGCATCGCCGTCGGCCACGCCACGGGAGCCAGCGCGCCGGTGCTGCTCGTGTGCCGAGCCTCGGCCAGCGGCTGCGGCGGCGACGACGCGTCGGCCAGCAGCGGGACCGGGGCGACGCGGCGGCCCTGGTGCCTCGAGCACGAGGCAGCACCTCGACCAGGCCGAGGCCGGCGCCGCCGTGCGGCCTCGGGGAGGCCGATGCCGAGCAGGCCGGTCGACGGCCAGCTCCTTCCAGAGCTCGCGGTCGATGCGGTCGTCGGAGGCCTCGACCTCCTTGACCCGCTCGACGGTCACCGACCCGGTGAAGACCTGCGCGGCCAGGTCGCGGACGGCCTCCTGCCTCCTCGGTGAAGGAGAAGTCCACGTCAGCCACCCCAGCCGGCCGGAACGGCGGGCAGGGTCAGGTCGTCGTCGTGGTCGACGAACTCGACCTCGACGGCCATGCCGACCTCGATCTGCGTCGGGCTCGACGCCGATCACGTTGGCGACCAGCCGGGTGCCCTCCTCGAGCTCGATGAGGCCGACGGCCAGCGGGTAGTCGAACGACGGGACCTGCGGGTAGTGGTTGACCACGAAGCTGTAGACGGTGCCCTTGCCGCTGGCCTCGACGGTCTCCCACTCGAGCGACTGGCACTGCGGGCACATCGGGCCCGGGCGGGTGGCGCAGCGCCCCGCAGCGACGAGCACCGCTGGATGAGCAGCTTGTGCGTCCTTCGCCGCCCTCGAACCAGAAGGCGTTGTCGAGGTTGGTCGACGGGCGGGGCCGGTGGCGGCTTCGCCCGGCTCGCCTTCGCGCGCGGGCGTGAACTTCAGGATCCGGAACGTCATGGTCGCCGACCAGCTCGCCCGCCTGGTCCCGGTAACTCGGTGCGGGTGGTCACGAAGTGGCCGACGCCGAGGCCGGTGGCCTTCTCCTCGCGACACCGCTCGATGAAGCGCGGTCGTCGGTCAGGTGGTCGCCGGGCACGCAGCTCCCGCAGGTACTCCTGCTCGCAGTTGGTGGCGACGACCGACGTGAAGCCGGCCTCGTCGAGCAGGTTGAGCAGTCGGCTCTGCGCGGTGTCGCCTCGGGGCCCCTGGGACTTCAGCCCCTTCATGGGCCAGGCCTGGAGCATGACGGCGGGGCGACGACCCCGTCCCGGCCGGATGCCGCGGCGGCCTCCGCGTCGAGGTAGACGGGGTTCGTGTCGCCCATGGCCTCGACCCAGTGGCGGATCATCGGCACGTTGACCGGGTCGTCGGCCGCGCACGGGCGGGCCGACCTGCCGGCCCTCGAACGCGCTGGAGCTGCGTCGAGGAACGCCATCAGCGAGCCCCCCGGGTCATGCCGAGGCCCATCCAGGCCACGATCTCCCGCTGGACCTCGTTCACGCCACCCCCGAAGGTGTTGATCTGGGCCGACCGCGACCGGCCTGCTCGACGCCGGCCGGACAGCACAGCGCCCGGCGAGCCGGCCCGCAGGTACCCGGCGGCGCCGAGGATGCCGAGCAGCAGGTGGTACACCTCGATGACCGTCTCGGTGCCGTAGACCTTGACCGCCGACGCGTCGGCCGGGTTGAGCTCGTCGTTGGCGACCGCCGTCGTCAGCTTCCAGTTGAGGAGCTTCATGGCCTCGAGCCGGGCGTGGCACTTGGCCAGGTCGGCGCTGCACCCACGGGCACCGTCGCAGGACGCCGTGTCGTCGGCCGCCCACGTCGCGCGACCTCGTCGTAGAGCCGTGGGCCTCGCCGCCGAGTGGGCGGCGAGGCCGATGCGCTCGTGGTTGAGCTGGGTGGTGATCATCCGCCAGCCGCCGTTCTCCTCGCCGACCAGGTTCGTCGACCGGCACCCGCACGTCGTCGTAGTAGGTGGCGGTGGTGCGGTTGCTCGCCGACGGTGACGATCGGCGTCCACGAGAAGCCGGCGGCGTCGGTCGGCACGAGGATCATCGAGATGCCCTTGTGCTTCTGGCGCTCCGGGTCGGTGCGGCAGGCCAGCCAGACGTAGTCGGCGTCGTTGGCGCCGCTGGTGAAGATCTTGTTGCCGTTGATGACGTACTCGTCGCCGTCGCGGACGGCCCGGGTCGCAGCGAGGCGAGGTCGGTGCCCGGCCTCGGGCTCGGTGTAGCCGATGGCGAAGTTGACCTCGCCGGCTCAGGATCCGGGGCAGGAACGTGGCCTTCTGCTCGTCGGTCCCGTAGCGCATGAGCGTCGGGCCGACGGTGTTGAGGGTGACGAACGGGACCGGCGCCTCGGCCCGCTGGACCTCGTCGAAGAAGATGAACTGGTCGATGGCCGGGCGACCCTGGCCGCCGTACTCCGTCGGCCAGCCGATGCCGAGCCAGCCGTCGGTGCCCATCTGCTTGACGATCCGGCGCCAGCCCTCGCCGCCCTCGCCGCGGTAGCCGATGCCGGCCCGCACCTCGGGGCTGAGCAGCTCGGCGAAGTACGCCCGCAGCTCGCGTCGCAGCCCTTGCTGCTCCTCGGTCTCCTGCAGGTACACCTATCCCCCCTGGGCCAGGTTCCGGAACGGGACATCCTTGTCGGCGCGGGCCTCGCGGGGCAGCCCCAGGACCCGCTCGCCGATCACGTTGCGCTGGATCTGGTCGGTGCCGCCGCCGAGCTTCACGGACCACTGACCGAGGAACTGGTACTGCGCCAGCTGCTGCCGCGGGGCGTCATCGCCGCCCAGGGTGCCGTGCGGCCCCTCGAGGGCGACCAGGAGGTCGCCGGTCTTCTCCATGTGATCGGAGATGGCCAGCTTCATGACCGAGGCCTCGGGCCCGGGGAGCTTTCCCTGGCTGAGCGCGGTCTGGGCCCGGTAGCCGAGGAACTCCAGCAGCCGGATGCGGGTGTAGGCCTCGGCCAGCTCCTGGCGGACCAACGGCTCGCCGGCCCGGTCGAAGCTGCGGGCGAGGTCGACGAGCTGTTCGATGCCCGTCCCCGCGCCCCCGCCGCCGATCATCGACGCGTTCGCTGGCCAGCGTGGTCTGGGCGACTCCCCAGCCCCCGTTCAGGGGCCCGAGCAGACCCTCGGCCGGGATGACCACGTCGGTCAGGAACACCTCGTTGAAGTGCGAGTGCCCGGTGATCTGGCGCAGGGGCCGCACGTCGATGCCCGGCGACCCCATGTCGACGAGGAAGTAGGAGATGCCGCCGTGCTTGGGCACGTCGGCGTCGGTGCGGGCGAGGAGGATGCCGACGTCGGCCTGGTGGGCACCGGAGTTCCACACCTTCTGGCCGTTGACGACGAAGCTGTCGCCGTCCCGCTCGGCCCGGGTGCGCAGGCCGGCGAGGTCCGAGCCGGCACCGGGCTCGGAGAACAGCTGGCACCACAGCTCGTCACCGCGCAGGATCGGCTCGAGGTAGCGCTCCCGCTGTTCGGGCGTGCCGTGCTCGATCAGCGTCGGTCCGACCATGTTCACGGCGACCGAGAACATGCCGGTGGTCACGTCGAAGCGGCGCTCCTCCTGGGCGAAGATGCGGGCCTGGTTGGACGTCCCGCCCCGCCCGCCGTACTGCTTCGGCCAGGTGATGCCGGCCCAGCCGCCGTCGTAGAGGGTGCGCTGCCACCGGCGGCACGCCTCGATGTGCCCCGGGTCGTTGGCGGCCGCCATGGTGGGTCGGGCGTCGGGCTTGCGCAGCTGGGCGTGGGCCTCGAGCCAGCTTCGGGCTTCGGCGCGGAAGGCGGCTTCTTCCGGCGTGTCGTCGAAGTCCACGACCGTCGATACTAGAACGCGTTCTAGTCAGCGCGGAATCCCGGCGCCGGCCCCCCTAGTCGAGCAGCAACCTCGCGGCGTCCTCGAGGTCGTCGCCGATCTGGCCGACGGCCTCCGAGCCGTTGGCCCAGCGCAGGATGCACGAGTTCCAGACGTGGGCCAGGACCCGGGCGGTGCGAGCCCGGCGGTCGGGATCGTCGCCGTTCATGGCCGAGATCAGCATGCGCTCGACGATCTCGGTGGTCTGGGCCGAGCAGGCGGTCACCGACGGCTCGTTGGCCGACGCCGCCTGCACCATGGCGGCGGCCAGTCGGGGGTCCCGCTCCATGGGCCGGGTCGCCTTGCGGATCACGTCGACGACGGCGTCGGCGTGGGTGCCGTTGCGCATCGGCCGCAGGGCGATGCGCCGCTCGAGGTCGCCGGTCCAGTCGACCATGGCGGCGGCCAGCAGGTGGTCCTTGGACGTGAAGTAGCGGTAGATCGTGCCCAGCGCGACGCCGGCGGTGCGGGCCACGTCCCGCATCTGGACGGCCTCGTACCCCCCGGCGGAGCCGAGCTGCAGGGCGGCGTCGATGACCCGCTGGCGGCGTGCCGCCTGCCCGACGGTGAGGTCGTCGACGGAGAGCTCAGCCACTGGAACCGATTCTAGTTTTCGGTAGGTTCGGGCCATGGCCGAGGACATCACGATCTTCCACAACCCGAGCTGCTCGAAGTCCCGCCAGACGCTGGGGATCCTCCAGGACAGCGGCGTCGAGGCCGACATCGTCCTCTACAAGGAGGCCCCGCCCGACCGGGCCACGCTGGAGATGATCGTCGACCGCATCGACGTCGAGGCGTCGAAGCTGGTGCGCCGCGACCCCGAGTTCAAGGACTCCGGTCTCACCCCGGCCGACGTGGCGACCAAGGAGCAGGTGGTCGAGGTGCTCCTCGCCCACCCCGCGCTCATGGAGCGCCCCGTGGTCGTCAAGGGCGACCAGGTCGTGCTCGGCCGTCCGCCGGAGAACGTTCAAGCGCTGCTCTGACCGAGGTCGAGGACTGTGCGTACCGATTCGGTGGGCACCGTCCTCGGGGTCAGTCATCCAGCTCGCCCAGGACCTCGTCGGTGTGTTGGCCCAGCGTGGGGGCGATCGAGCGGGGCGCCGCGGGCGTGCCGTGGAAGTCGACCGGGGTGGCCAGCATCGTCGTCGACGAGCCGCCGTCGGGGACGTCGACCAACCCACCGGCGGCGTGGAACTGGGGATCGGCCAGCAGGTCCTCCAGCCGGTTGACCGGCGCCCAGAAGAAGTCGGGCTCGGTGGCGAAGAGCTCGGCCCACTCGTCCAGGGTCCGGGTGGCGAAGACCTCGTCGAGGGCGGCGATCAGCTCGGTGGCGTGCTGGAACCGGCCCAGTGGCGTCGACCACGGATGCCCCTCCTCCGCCCACTCGGGGTGGCCGACGACCCGGGCCAGCGGCGGCCAGTGGCGCGGACCCTCCAGGCCCACGATCCAGAACCGGCGTCCGTCGCCCGCCACGTAGTTGTTGACCGTCGGGTTGCCCATGGTCGTGCGCTGGCCCACGGCGATCTCCTGGCCCCAGAGCAGGTACGTGTTGAGGTCGAAGCCGACGGTGTAGGCGCCCTGGCGCAGCAGCGAGGTCGTCACCAGCTGGCCCGTGCCCGTCGATTGGCGACTGAGCAGGGCGGCACAGACCATCGCCGCCCCCGTCATGGCGACGGTGTGGTCACCCATCCCGCCCCGCTGGAACGGCGGGTCGGCGCCCGGCGGGGTGAGCAGGCTGGCGATGCCGGACCGCGCCCACCAGGCGGCGATGTCGTAGGCCTGCTTGTCGGCGTCAGGCCCGTCCAGGCCGAAGCCGGTGAGCAGGGCGTAGACGAGGCGCTCGTCCCGGGCCAGCAGGGCGTCGGGGCCGAGGCCCAGGCGCTCGAGGGCCGACAGGCGGATGTTGGTGAGGAACACGTCGGCGGTGGCCAGCAGGTCCAGCACCTGCTCCCGCCCCTCGTCGGTCGTGACGTCGAGGACCACGCTGCGCTTCGAGCGGTTGTCCAGCTCGAACGGCGGGCTGCTGTCCAGGTCGCCGCCGAGCATCTTTCCGAACCCCCGGGCGGGGTCCCCGGACGGTGGCTCGACCTTGATGACGTCGGCGCCCCAGTCGGCCAGGATCCCGGCGGCGGCGGGGCCCGCCACCCACACCCCCATCTCCACGACCCGGATGCCGTCCAACGGACCCATGGCGCTAGAGGAAGTCGGCGGCCAGCCGGTCCATGATCGGCAGGACCTTCTCGGCGGGAGCCGGCGGGACACGGAAGACGACCTCGTCGAAGCCGCTCTCCTCGTAGTAGGCGACCTTGCCCGGGTCGGGCAGCACGCCGAACGGGATGATCGTGAGCTCGGCCGGGTCCCGCCCGGCGGCCTCCATGGCCGCGTTCAGGGCCGGGCGCTGCTTGTTGACGCCGGCACCCCCGATCGGGATCCAGCCGTCGGCGTAGGCGGCGATGGCCTCGAACAGCTTCGGGCCGCCTCCGCCCCCGATGAGGATCGGCGGGTGCGGCTGCTGCACCGGCTTGGGCCACGAGAACGTGGCCGGGAAGTCGACGAACTGGCCGTGGTAGGCCGCCTGCTCCTGGGTCCAGATGGCCTTCATGGCCTCGACCCGCTCACGGACCACCGCCCGCCGGTCGGCGAAGGCGACCCCGTGGTCGGCCAGCTCCTCCACGTTCCAGCCGAAGCCGATGCCGAACACGAAGCGGCCCCCGGACACGAAGTCCAGCGAAGCGACCGCCTTGGCCGTCACGATCGGGTCCCGCTGGGCGACGAGGGCGATGCCGGTGCCGATGCGAAGGTCCTCGGTCACCGCGGCGGCGGCGGTCAGGGCCACGAACGGGTCGAGCGCCCGGTAGTACTCCTCGCCCAGCGGCTCGCCCGCCGGCGCCGGCGTCTCCCGGCTGGCCGGGATGTGGGTGTGCTCGGGCACGTAGAGGGAGCCGAAGCCACGCTCCTCGCACGCCCGGGCCAGCTCGACGGGCCCGACCGACAGGTCGGTGGGGAACATCGTGATCCCGAACCTCATCTCAGGCACCCCGCGGAGATCGAGCTGGGCGCGCCGGCTGCGGACGATGCCGCTCACATCCGGGTCGAAGGTGGCCGTCCGACGTCCGGATCACGTGTCGAACCTCTCGCAGTAGGCGGCGAAGCGGTCCCGGATCATCGCCGGGTCCAGGTCGAAGTCCTCGGCCCGGTAGCGGTGTCGGCCGTGCTTGTCCTGGGTGTGGTGGCGGGTGGCGGCGTCGACCGCGGCCCGGGCTTCGTCGTCGAGCTCGAAGCCGAGGTCGGCGTAGACCCGGGCGACGGAGCCGACGGGATCCGAGGTCAGCTCGTCGTAGTGCAGATGGGTGATCGGTGCGTCGGGGTGGGCATCCAGGTAGGCCATCGCCCGGTCGACCATCCCGCCCAGCCGCTCCAACCAGTGGTGAGCCACCACGACCGGGTCGACGTCGTAGGACATCACGTGGTGCAGGGCGGTGTTGAGGCTGGCGATCGAGACCACCACCTGCGCGGGGTCCCGGTGCGTCCACACCATGCGGGCGTCGGGGTAGACGTCGAAGATGGCGTCCATCCCCATGAGGTAGGCGGGGGTCTTGAGGTTCCAACGCTCGACGTCGTAGCCGTGCTGCAGCACCTGCAGGGCGAGCTTCTCGTAGCCGTAGACCGAGCGCAGGTCCTGGGCGTCGATCCACGCTGCGTACGACGGCACGTGCCCCTGGGTCTCCAGCTGGACGCTGCAACCCTCGTGGACGTGGAGGGTGACGACCTCGGTCGCCGCGTCGGGCTCCATCGGGTGCATCGACTGGAAGCCCGGGGCCAGCTTGCCGAGGCCTTCCAGCTGCTTGTACGACGCCGCCATGCGCGGGTCGTCGGCCTCCCGTCCCGGGACCGGCGGCGGGGCGGGATCCGGCGCCTCGAAGTAGCGCAGCGTGCGGTTCTTGGGGTCGGCCCCGAACAGGAACCCCAGGTACGTGGTGCCGGTGCGGGGCAGGCCGCAGATCATCAGCGGCGGTGCCACCGGCCGGTCGAGGGCCTCGGGGTGCTCCTCCAGCCAGGCGAACACCCGGGCCCGGGCCGCCAACGCATCGACCAGCTGCTTGCGCATGGCCATCCGCCCCATCGGGTGCGGATGGGCCTCCTCCTCGAACGCCGTGGTGAAGGCGACGAACCCGTCCCAGAACGTCGGCGGCCCGAGGTCGTCCAGCCCCGACTGCTTGCGGGCGGCGGCGCAGAGGTCCGCCGGGTCGAGCGAGAACAGCCGTCGGGCGGCGCGCCCGCCACCGAGGTCGAGGACCGTGTTGAAGGCGTGGAGCGGCTTCGGGTCGACGACCGCGTTCTGCCAGGTCCACTCCGTCGTCGTCATCAGTCGAACTGCGGAATGACGTGCTCGCCCATGAGCTCGATGGTCTGCATCACCTGCTCGTGGCTGATCTTGTACGGGTTCACGAGGCAGAGCAGGAGGTCGACGCCGACGGCCTCGTAGCGCTTGGCCATCTCGACGCATCGCTCGGGGTCGCCGACGACCGCCGAGCCCGAGTCCCGGATGAAGTCGTAGGTGAGGAGGTCCAGCATCCCGTCCTCGTCGAGCTTCTTGGCGTTGCCGGCGTAGTCGTAGGTGCCGAGGGCCTGCTGCTTCTCCTCCAGCCACTCGGCGACCGACCCGATCAGGCGGGCGCCGGCCGCCGGGTACCAGACGAAGGACTCCTCGGCGGCGGCGTCGGCCTCGTCGTTCGTCGGGGCGCAGAGGACCATGGTGAAGGTCGCCACCTGCTCGTTGCGGAAGGCGCCGAGCGGCTCGGTGCAGTCCGCCTGGCCCCGGCGATAGTTCTCGATGCGGGGGACCAGCTCCTCGGGCGGGACGCCGACGGTGAACGAGCACAGGCCGATGCCCGCCTTGCCCACCTCGTAGTGGCCCGACTCGCTGGACGTGGCCCCCCAGATCGGCGGGTGGGGCGACTGCCGGGGCTTGGGGTGGACGTTGCGCTTCGGCATCGACCAGTGCTTGCCCGACAGCTCGACGTCCTCGTTGGTCCACAGCGTGACCACGTGACCGATGGCCTCGGCCCACTGCTCGCGGGCCGTCTCGACGTCGACGTCGAAGCCCTCCAGCTCGGCCCGGGTCGACGAGCGGCCGGTGCCGAAGTCGACCCGCCCGTCGGAGATGAGGTCCAGGACCGCCACCGACTCGGCCGTGCGCACCGGGTGGTTGTACGGCTTGGGCATGAGGCGTACGCCATAGCCGAGCCGGATGCGCTCGGTCTTCGCCGCGATGGCCCCGTAGAGGACCTCGGGGTTCGAGCAGTGCGAGTACTCGTCGAGGAAGTGGTGCTCGACGGTCCAGAACGCGTGGAACCCCGCCTTCTCACCGGCCACCGCCTGCTCGATGGTGTGCTGGTAGGCGAGGAACTCGTCCTCCGGTCCCCAGGGCTTGGGCACCGGGATCTCGTAGAAGAGCGCGAACTTCACGTGGGTCCCCCTCAGAACTGGAACGTGTTCCAGTTTCTACTTCATGCGTCGGCGGGCCAGGTCCTCGTAGAGGTCGGCGATGGCCTCGACCCGGCGCCCGAGGTCGAAGTGGTCGCAGAAGTGCTGCCGGGCACCCTCGGACAGACGGGACCGCAGGTCGGCGTCGACCAGGACCCGGACGAGGGCCTCGGCCATCGCCTGCTCGTCGTCCAAGGGCACGAGCAGACCGGACCGGCCGTCGACCACCGTGACCCTGGACGGCGGGATGTCGGAGGCCACGACCGGCGTGCCGACCGCTTCGGCCTCGATGGTCACCAGCCCGAAGCCCTCGGCTCGGCTGGGGACCACCGAAACGCTGGCGGTGGCCACCTCCTCGAACATCTCGTGGCGGGGCAGGTTCCGCAGGACCGTGGTGCGGTCGGCGAGGCCCAGCTCGTCGACCATCGCCTGGATCCGCTCGTCGTCGGGACCGCCGGCGGTCACCATCCGAAGCTCGAGGTCGGGCACCTCGGTCGTCACCTTCGTCAGCGAGCGCAGGAGCCAGTCGTGACCCTTCGAGGGGTAGAAGCGACCCACGAAGACGATCCGCCCGGGCACGCGCTCGGCGGCCGCCGGCCCGGGGTCGGGGATGGCGTAGGTCTCGAGGGTGATCTTCGCCGGGTCGACCCCGAAGGCGGCCTGGATGTCGCGGGCCACGTAGTCCGTGGCGACCAGGACGTCCGTGCACAGCCGGTACACCAGCGCCTTGCGCCGCCGCTGGAAGGCGAAGCGCACACCTTCGGCGCCGTCCAGCCGGAGCTGGGTCGACGGCGTGTGGTGCCAGGCGACGCGGGCAGCCACCCCGCGGCGTCGGGCAGCCGTTTGCAGGACGTTGTCGCCCGAGAAGCTGCTGATGGTGGCGTCGGCCGGGCGCTCGCGGAGCAGGGCGTCGGCCTGCCGGAAGGCCGCCAGCCGACCCGCCTCCGGCGAGGCCCAGGGCACGACGTTCGTCCCGCCCACGTCCTCCACCGCCACGCCCGCGTACGAGGGCGGCACCAGGAGCGAGACCCGGTGACCGCGCCGATCCAGCTCGGTCACGACGCCGCTGAAGTAGCGCCCGAGCGTCCCCCCGGGGCTCGACGAGAACACGAAGGTGAGCGGCCGGTCCAAGCGGAACGAGGGTACGTGCGGCCGGACTACGGTCGGCGCCGGTGGGGGACGGAGGGAAGGACTGGTTCTTCGGCGCCGGGATGGGCCTCTTCGTGCACTGGACCCACTCGTCCGCCGCCGGCCAGGAGCTGTCGTGGCCCCTGGTCGGCGGCGGGCCGGTTCTGCCCCACAGCGGTGCGTGCACCGTCGACGAGTACTACGCCTCGGTCGCCGACTTCGCCCCCGCCGAGGGCGCCGCCCGGCAGTGGTGCGCGGCAGCGGCCCGGGCCGGCGCCCGCTACGCCGTGCTGACCACCCGACACCACGACGGCTACGCCCTCTGGCCGAGCGCCCACACGTCGCTGGGGGTGGCCGACTCGGGGATCGACCGGGACCTGGTGCGGGAGTTCGTCGACGCCTGCCGGGCCGAGGGCCTACGGGTGGGCTTCTACCTGTCGCTGTCCGACTGGCACCACCCCGACTATCCGGCGTTCCGCGATGAGGATCGGCCCTACGCCTTCATCGGGTACCGCCGCCCCGAGCCCGAGGCGTGGGACCGCTACGTCGACGACCTGTTCGGCCAGGTCCGCGAGCTGCTGACCGACTACGGCGAGATCGCCGTGCTGTGGTTCGACGGCGGCTGGGAGCGCACCTGCGACGAGTGGCGGGCGGCCGAGCTGGAGGCCCTCATCCGCGAGCTGCAACCCGACATCCTCCTGAACGAACGGCTGCCGTCGGTCGGTGACTACACGACGCCCGAGCAGTTCGTCCCGCCCACCCCTCCCGAGGGCCGGTGGGAGACCTGCCTGACGATGAACGAGAGCTGGGGCTGGGTCCCCGGCGACGAGGACTGGAAGTCGGCTCGGGACCTCGTCCACGCGCTGTGCGAGACCGTCGGCAAGGGCGGGAACCTCCTGCTCAACGTCGGCCCTCGGGGCGACGGCTCCCTCGACCCCGCCGAGGCCGAGCGGCTCGACGCCGTCGCCGCCTGGACGGCCCGCTACGGCGACGCCGTCCACGACGTGGGACCCGGACTGGAGCCCTGGCAGTGGTACGGCCCGTCGACCCGGCGCGACGGGCGCGTGTACCTGATGTGCCTCGCTCGGCCCTACGACTCGGTGACCGTGCGCGGCCTTCCGATCAAGCGGGTCGACCAGGTGGTCGAGGTGGCCTCGGGCCGGGAGCTGACGTGGTCGACCCGGTGCTCGGTGCTCGACGGCCTGTTCAACAGCGATCCGGATGGCGAGGTCCGCATCGAGGTGCCGGAGGAACTGGTCGACGAGCACGCCACCGTCCTCGCCGTCGACATCACCCCCGGCTGAGCCGGCGCAGCCCCGCCGAGGTCGGCGAGAACCTCGACGACCTCTCGCCAGTCGGGTCGAGGTCCGGGCACGCCGAACGCCTCGCGGTGGAGCGCTTCGAGCTCCGCGCTCGTGAAGGCGCCTCGCCACTCCACGGCCTGGACCGTACGGGAAATTCCGTCGCCCTCGGCCAGGGGTTGCGGCCACGCTGCCACCGTGATGCACGAGGACGAGATCCCGGCGAACGCCGACCTCGTCCGTCGGCTGGTGGCCACCCAGTTCCGTGAGTGGGCCCACCTACCGGTCACGCCGTTCGACTCGCCCGGGACGTCGCACTGGATCTTCCGGCTGGGATCCGAGCGGTACGTACGGCTGCCGCGCCGCCCCAAGTCGAGCGACGAGATCGAGTTCGAGGCGGAGTGGCTCCCGCGGCTGGCGCCGCACCTGCCGGTGCGGATCCCGGTGCCCATGGGGGTCGGCGAGCCGGGTGAGGGCTTCCCCGCGCCGTGGGCCGTCTACGACTGGCTCCCGGGAGAGCCCGTCGACCCCGAACGCCTCGACGATCCGACCGATCTCGCCCTCGACCTGGCGGGGTTCGTCCAGGCGCTGTGGGCCCTCGAACCCCCCGTCGCCCCGACCCCTGGCTCCTACCACTACGGCCGTGGCGGCCCCATCGGCGCTCGGGACGACACGTTCCGGCGGGTGCTGCCGGACTGCGAGGGGCTGATCGACGTCGAGGCCGCCGCCGCGGCCTGGAACCGGATCCTGGAGGTGTCGGAGAGGGACGGGCCGCCGGTGCTCGTCCATGGGGACCTCATGGCCGGCAACCTGCTGGTCGAGGACGGGCGCCTGTCGGGCGTCATCGACTTCGGCTGCCTCTCGTACGGCGACCCCGCGAACGACCTCCTCGGGGCATGGGCCATCGACGGCCCCGCGGGTCGCGCCGCGTTCCGGGAGGCGGTCCACGTCGATGACGCGACCTGGGTCCGGGGTGCGGGCTGGGCCCTGTCCGTCGGGGTGATCGCGCTGCCCTACTACCTGCACAGCAACCCGGCGATGGTCCGCCAGAACCGCCACCTCATCGACCAGGTGCTCACCGACGGCATGATCTGACCGTGGGTGTGCCGCAGCCGGGGTCCGTGTCGCTGCGGCTGTACCCGCACAACGACCTGGGCGACGCCGCCGCCGTGGTCGACGAGGTTCGGGCGCAGGCCCGGTTGGCGGCCGAGGTCGGCTTCGACGGGGTGATGACCAGCGAGCACCACGGCGGGTTCGCCGGGTACTCCCCCAACCCGCTCCAGCTGGCCGGCTGGTGCCTGGAGGCCATGCCGACCGGGTGGGCGGCGGCCTGCCCGCTCCTGTTACCGCTGCGGTCCGTCGGGCTCGTTGCCGAGGAGGTGGCCTGGTTGGCGGCCCGGTTCCCCGGGCGGGTGGCGGTGGGCGTGGCTCCGGGAGCGCTGCCTGTCGACTTCGACGTGGCCGGCGCCGACTTCGACGAGCGCAACGATCGCTTCCGCGGCCAACTGCCCCGGCTGGTCGAGCTGCTCCACGGCCGAGACCTGCGCAGCCTCGAAGGCGACCTCGCCCTGCAGGCCCGCGCGTCGGACCCGGTCACCGTGATCGCCACCGCCCTGAGCCCGGGTGCCGTCCGCCGCGCCGCCGAGGCGGGCGCCGGGGTCGTGTACGACGGCGCCACGCCCGTCGAGCGCCTGCGCAAGCTGTCGACCGCCTACGAGCAAGCGGGTGGTGCCGGCCCGATCGTCCTCATCCGCCGCGTGTGGCTCGGCGAGCCCCCGACGGAGGCCTTCGACCGTCAAGCCGCCGTCTACCGGTCGTATGCGTCGACCTCGGCGGACCATTCGTTCCTGACCAGCACGTACCCCGACCAGCTGGCGACGGCGCTCCAGTCCACCCGGCGGGAGGCAGGCGCCACCTGCCTGAACCTGCGGGTCCACGTCCCCGGCGTCACCGCGGCCATGGCCCGGGAGCAGATCGAGCGCCTCGGCACCGAAGTGCTGGGAAACATCCGGAAATGATGGGGGCCGATGCGGGCCTCCCCCCCGAACTGGCCTCCGATTCGCCGGTCATGGGCGGCGAATCGGAGGCCAGTTCGCCACCGGCGACCAACGGGTGGGCCTCAGCTCGGAGCGTTGATGACCTGCCAGAGGTGCAGGTCGGGGTCGGCGAAGGTGGCGAGGTAGCCCCAGGGCTGCTGCACCGGCCTGGTGACCACCTTGGCGCCAGCAGCCTCGGCCTTCGCCAAGACCTGGTCGACGTCGTCGTCGGAGTCGACGGTGAGGCTCAGCAGGCACTCGCTCACGCCGGCGGGCGCCGTCTCGTGGTCGCCGGTGACCCAGCCGAATCCGCCGGTCGGGATGAACATGAGGCTCACACCCTCGTTCAGCTGGAACTGCAGCGGCTCGGGCACACCATCGTCAGCCAGCTCGCCGAAGGGCTGGAACCCGAGCCCTTCGCCGTAGAAGCGGTACGTGGTCGGTCGGTCAGCAGTGGGCAGTGCGATGGTGAACATGCCGATCAGACCTCCCGAGGTTCATGGAATCATCGCGGGGTGAGCGCACTCGACAAGCAGTTCACGGCGACCCTGCAGAAGAATCCCGGCAAGGGCGGGTGGACCTGCCTGCTGTGGCCGGAGTCGGTCGAGTTCTTCGGGACGAAGGGCCGGGTCAAGGTGCGGGGCACCGTCGACGGCCACCCGTTCGCCAGCTCGTTCATGGCGCTGGGCGACGGCACCCACATGCTCCCGATGAAGGCCGACGTCCGCAAGGCCATCGGCAAGGACGCCGGCGACGAGGTCACCGTCGTCCTGGAGGAACGCCTCGACGCCTAGACGGGCTCGGCGGCGAGGATCGACCCGAGGTTGAGCAGGGAGGCCGTGGCGCCGCCGAGGGTGAGCTCGAGCTCCTTGGCCCACAGGAAGTAGCGGTGCAGCGGGTAGTCCCGGTCGACGCCCATGCCGCCGTGGAGGTGCTGGGCGGCGTGGACGACGCGCTGGCCGCCCTCGGCGCACCAGAACTTGGCGATGGCGACCTGCTCGGTGGCGGGCAGGTCCTCGCTGAGGCGCCAAGCGGCCTGCCAGGCGGTCAGGCGAACGGCCTCGGTGTCGATGTAGGCGTCGGCGGCCCGCTGGCCGACGGCCTGGAACGTGGCGATGGGGCGGTCGAACTGCTCCCGCGTCTTCGTGTACTCGGCGGTGAGGCGGAGGGCCTCCTCGCAGATGCCGATGGCGGTGCAGCAGAGGGCGGCCGTGCCCCGCTCGACCAGCCACTGGAGGGCGTCGGCTCCGCCGGACAGCGGCTCGCCGGCGGCGCCGTCGAGGTCGAGGCGGGTGGCGGGCAGGCCGGAGGTGGCATCCAGGTCCTCCTGGCGGACACCGCTGCCGGACAGGTCGACGACGTAGAGGCCGGTGTCCTCGCCGGCACGGGCGGCGACCACGGCATGGGTGGCCTGGGCGCCGAAGGGGACCAGCAGCTTCGTGCCGGACAGCGCGCCGTCGGAAGCGGTCGTCGACGGGGCCAGCGGGCCCGGCGCCCGCCTCGGTGAAGGCGACGGTGAGCACCCGAGAGCCGTCGACGACGCCGGGAAGCAGGGCCGAGCGCTGCTCGTCGGAGCCGAAGCGGTCGACGGCGAGCGCGGCCATCACGGTGGCGAAGTACGGGATGGGCGCGGTGGTCTTACCGATCTGCTCCAGCGTCAGGCAGGCCTCGAGGAAGCCCAGGCCGCTGCCGCCGACGTCCTCGGGCAGGGCGATGCCCAGCAGCCCGGCGTCGGCCATCGCCGACCAGACCCCGGCCGGGTACGCGTCGCCCGACGCCTCGTGCGCCTTCAGTCTGTCGTTGGTGACCTGGTCGCCGAGGATCTGGCCGGCCAGGTCCCGAACGGCCTGCTGTTCTTCGTTGAACGAGAAGTCCACTGCTGTCCCCCGCTTATCGGTCGGCCCGGGGCATGCCCAGGGCGAACATGGCGATCAGGTCCCGCTGCACCTCGTTCACCCCGCCACCGAAGGTGAGGATGATGAGGCTGCGGTAGTTGCGCTCGAGCCGCGAGCGCAGGAGCGCCTCGGGCGAGCCGCGGCGCAGGTACGAGACGGGCCCGATGACCTCCATCATCAGGCGGAAGGCCTCCAGGTAGAACTCGGTGCCGAAGACCTTGGTGGTCGAGGCGTCGCCGATGTCCAGCGCGTGGCCCTCGGTCGCCCCCCACGCCACCTTCCAGTTGATGAGGCGCAGGAACTCCAGCCCGGCTCGCACCCGGGCCAGGTTGACCTGGGCCCACTCCTGGTCGATGACCCGGCGCCCGTCGGCCAGCTTGGTCTCCTGGGCGAAGCGGAGGGTGTCCTCGTAGGTGGCCTCCAGCATCCCCGACGAGCACAGGGTGACCCGCTCGTGGTTCAGCTGGTTGGTGATCAGCGACCAGCCGTTGTTCTCGCCGCCGACCAGGTTGTCGACCGGCACCCGCACGTCCTCGTAGAAGACCTGGTTGATGTCGTGCTCGCTGATGAGGTCCATGGGCTGGACCGTGATGCCCGGCGTGTCCAGCGGGACGATGATCATCGAGATGCCCTTGTGCTTGGACACGTCGGGGTTCGTGCGCACGGCCAGCCAGCAGTAATCGGCGTCGCTGGCCAGGCTGGTGAAGATCTTCTGGCCGTTGATGACGTACTCGTCGCCGTCCCGGACGGCCTTGGTCTTCAGGGCGGCCAGGTCCGTGCCCGCCCCGGGCTCGGTGTACCCGATGCAGAAGTGGGTCTCGCCGGCCACGATCGCCGGGAGGAAGCGCTCCTTCTGCTCGTCGGTGCCGTAGCGGAAGATGGTCGGCCCGACCGTGTTGATGGTCAGCATCGGCACCGGGGCGCCGGACCGCATCGACTCGTCGAAGAAGATGAACTGCTCGAGCTGGGTCTTGGCCTTCCCGCCGTACTCCTCGGGCCAGCCGATGCCGAGCCAGCCGTCGGTCCCCATCTGCTTCACGACCTGCCGTGTGGTCGGACCCACGCCGTGCTCGGTGGCGAGCTTCTCCTGGATGTCGTCCGTGAGCAGCTCGGCGTAGTACTCCCGCAGCTCCTGGCGCAGCGCCTGCTGCTCGTCGTTCAGCCCGATGTACATCGGCGATCCCCCGAAAGTAGAACCGGTTCTAGCCGCAGTCTCGCCCACGACCGGGCGGATGCTCAAACCGCCTCAGCCGAAGTCACCCCCCAGGACGAAGAACACGACGACGAACGCGACGATGGCGATGAGGGCCAGGAGCAGGCCGAGCACCTCGGCGAGGGCGGTCAACGTGGCCAGACCGGCGGCGGCGAGAAGCACGGCCGGGCCGAGAGCGAACTTCCGCTCTCGGGACCGCTCCTCCGACCACACCCGCAGACCGCTCGCCGCCAGCACGAGAACCGTGACGACCAGGACGACGACCAGCGGCGGGGCGACGAGCCCGAAGGCTGCGGCGGCGGCGAGCACGCCGGCTCGCAGGATCCAGGGCTGCCAGTTCAGGGGCGCGCTCGGGGCGGGTGGTGGCTCGGTCACCTCGGTGGCAGGAACCATGACCGGTGCGGTGGCGGCCAGGGCGCGGCGAGGGTCGAGGTCCGTGACCAGGTCGGCCGCGCTCGGGCGCTGCGCGGGGTCCGGCGCGAGGCAGCGGCGCACGATCACGTCCAGCCACGGCGGGAGGCCGCGGAGGTCGAGGTCGCCGTCCATGACCTTGCGGAGGACCACCTCGGCCCGGCTCCCGTCGGCCGGAGGGCGGCCGGTGGCGGCGTAGGCCAGCACCGCTCCGAGCGACCAGACGTCGGCCGCCTCGCTCACCTCGTCGTCCCGCAGGAGCTCGGGGGCCAACCAACCCGCCGTCCCCATGACGGTGCCGGTCAGGGTCAGCGTGGTCGCCTCGGCGAAGCGGGCGATGCCGAAGTCGACCAGCACCGGCCCGTCGGCGCCCAGGACGACGTTGGCGGGGCTGATGTCGCGGTGGAGCACGCCGGCGGCGTGGACGGCGGCCAGCGCGTCGGCCAGGCCGATGGCCAGCGCGTGCAGGTCGGGGCCGTGGACGGGGCCGTCGGCCGTCACCCGCTGGGCCAGGGTGGGACCGTCGACCAGCTCGGTGGCCAGCCACGGGCGCTCGGCTTCGGCGTCGGCGGCGATGACCGCCTGGACCCTGGGGTGGTCGACGCGGTGGGCGGCCTCGACCTCCCGGGTGAAGCGCGCCCGGGCCGCGGGGTCGGCCAGCGAACCCTCGGGCAGCAGCTTCACCGCCACCTCGCGGCCGTCCGCCCCCGTGCCGGCCCACACCTCACCCATGCCTCCGCTGGCGAGGCGGCGGGTCAGGGTGTACGGCCCGGCGTCAGGCAAGGCCCATGAGCTCCTTGATGCCGACCGAGTGGCCCGCCGTGAACCCGCCGTCGACGGCCAGCGCCTGGCCGGTGACGAACGAGGCGTCGTCGGACACGAAGAAGGCGGCCACGGCGGCGATCTCGTCGGGCCGACCGAAGCGCCCCAGCTCGTGCTGCTCCCGGATGCGCTCCGCGTACGGCGCCATGGCCTCGTTGTCGAAGACCGACTCGAGCAGCGGGGTCTGGATGAAACCGGGGCAGATGCAGTTGGCCCGGATCCCCCGCCGCCCGTAGTCGAGGGCCAGGTTCTTGGTCAGCAGCACGACCCCGCCCTTCGAGGCGTTGTAGGTGCTACCGCCCTCGGTGCCCTCGAGCCCCTCGACCGAGGCGACGGTGACGATGGCGCCCGAACCCGCCTCCAGCATCGGGCCCAGGGCGTGCTTGCAGGTCAGGAACGTGCCCTTCAGGTTGATGTCCTGGACCCGGTCCCACTCCTCGGCCTCGACCAGGTGGACCGGCCCGCCACCAGCGACGCCCGCCGCGGTGACCACCGCGTCGAGACGGTCGAGCGTCCCGACGGCGGCGGCGATGCCCGCCTCGTCCCGCACGTCGACCTCATGCCAGGCCGACGCTCGGCTGCCCTCGGGCGCCGGCCCGAGGTCCAGGCCCACGACGGTCGCCCCGTCCTCGACGAAGCGGTCGACACACGCCGCCCCGATCCCCGATGCCGCGCCGGTGACCAGCGCGACCCGATCGTCAAGTTGTCACGCGACGACCGTAGGACACCGCCAGGTTCCAAACCGACGACGAGGGGGAACGCCACGGCTCCGTCCCCGTCAGGGGCCCCGCCGTTCAGGCGGAGCCAGACGTGGCCTCGAAGAACTCGAACATGGCCTCGGTGGCGTCGAGCGTCTGGTTGGTGGGCCCGAGGCGGGACGGCAGGATCGGACCGCCGGGCCAGGTGTGGCCGCCGCGGCTGACCTTCAGCAGCTCGGTCGGCGCCGCGCAGCCCTCGTAGGCGAGCCGGGTGACGGCCTGGACGACGCTGGTCGACACCGGCCCCGACGTGCAGTGGTTGCGGATTGACCAGAGGCGAAGCGTCTCGGTCACCGCCGGCACGGAGAACGACACGCCGTTGACACCGCGGATGCGGCCGCCCTGGTACGGGACGATGGGATCGGCGGTGCCGTGGACGATGAGCACAGGGGTCGGGCGCTCGATGCAGGAGCCGGAGATGTTGGCCCCGGCCAGCGGCGCCGCGGCGGCGAAGAGGTTGGGAGCCGCGCAGGTCACGGCGGCCGACATGCCCGCCCCGTTCGACATGCCCATGACGAACCGTCGGCTCGGGGCGATGCACAGCCGCCGGGAGACGTCGTTGACCAGCTTCTGGAGGTAGGTCACGTCCTGCCCGTTGCGGGCCTGGAGCAGCCAGAAGACCGCCCCCGCGTCCGGCGTGGCCACGATCCAGCCCCGCTCGGCGGCCTCGTCGTCGGCGCTGGTCAGCAGCTGCTCCTCGAAGGCATTGGAGCCCGCCCCGTGCAGGTCGACCACCAGCGGCACGCGCTGGTCGCCCGAGTAGCCGCGGGGCACGGTCAGCCGGTAGCTGCGATCCATGCCGGTCGACCGGATGGTGTGGACCCGGGTGCCGGGCGTGCGGCCGATGCCGCAGCCGTTGGGCCGCTCGGCCGCCGACGCCGGTCCCGGCAGGGCGACCAGGACGGTGCCGAGGACGAGGGTGGCCAGGACCACCGGGAGGCGTCGCACGGCCGGACCGTAGCTTGCACCCCGGCGAACGGGGTGACTACCTTTGATCACAACTGCGATCATGCGTTTGTCACTGCAAACGCCAACGGCCGACTCAGGAGGCCCCCCGTGAAGCTGGACCTGCTCTACGAGATCGACGTCCCCGCCCCCTGGCCGGACAAGCCGCACCCCTACGCCCAGCGAGAGGCCGAGCAGGCCGCCTACTACGAGGCCCTCGAGCAGATCACCCTCGCCGACCAGCTCGGGCTTCAACACCTGCTGGGTGGTCGAGCACCACTTCCGCGAGGGCCGCTCGCACTGCCCGTCGTCCGAGGTCGTGCTGGGTGCCCTCAGCCAGCGCACCGAGCAGATCGGGATGGGCTTCGGCGTGACCCTCACGCCCTTCGGCTTCATCCACCCCGCCCGCGTCGCCGAGAAGGTGGCCACGGTGGACGTCCTGTCCAAGGGCCGGGTCCAGTGGGGCACCGGTCGCTCCACCCCGATGGAGCAGACGGCCTTCGGCGTCGATCGGGAGAAGAGCCGCGACGAGTGGCGCGAGGCCATCGAGATCATCTGCGGCATGTGGCGCGAGGAGTACTTCGAGTACGAGTCCGACACCTTCAAGTTCCCCAAGCGGATGGTGACCCCGAAGCCGTACCAGGACCCGCACCCGCCGGCCTGGATGGCGGCGACGTCACAGTCGTCGGCCACCACCGCGGGCGAGAACGGGCTCGGCCTCCTGTCGTTCACGATCATGCAGCCCATCGAGATGATGGGGAAGGCGATCAAGATGTACCGGGAGGCCCAGCTCAACGCCAAGCCCCTCACCGACGTGCACACCAACAAGGTGGCCGCCTACACGCTGGTCCACTGCGCCGAGGACGACGCCCAGCTGAAGGCCAACGGCCTCTACGAGTCCCTCGCATGGTGGTACCAGCACCTGGCCCAGTTCACGATCGACTGGGAGTTCCCCAACACCCCGCAGGAGGAGGTGGACCGGATCTTCCCGCTCATGAAGCCGCTGGCCGAGGGCAACATCCCGGTCGACACCTTCATGGACGCCGACATGATCGTGTGCGGCGACGCCGACACCTGCTTCGAGAAGATGAAGCACTACGCCGACCTCGGTGTGGACGAGCTCCTCTGCTACGTCCAGTTCGGCTACCTGCCGCACGAGTCGGTCATGAAGACCCTGGAGATCATCGGCAAGGAAGTGCTTCCGGAGATCGAGAAGTACGAGCCGCCCGCCGACTCCCCCGCCGCGGAGCACAAGGCGATGGCGGCGGCGGCCAACAAGTAGCCAGGCATGACCGAGAAGCCGTCCGAGGCATTGGCGGGCGACCGCCATGCCTCGGACGGACCTCGGCGCACCGAGCAGGTCGAACCCTTCCTGCGGGGGTGCGCGTGGCCGGCCACCTCCGGCGTCCCGTACCCGAGGGCCAAGCCCGAGGGCGCCATGGGCCGACTCCCCCAGGACACGTGGCTGATGGCGTCCATCCCCGCCGGCGTCCGCCTGGAGCTGGTGGGCGACGCCCCGGAGGTCGACCTCGGCTACCACGCCGCCCACGACAGCTTCGGCTACCTCGGCGGCGGCGAGGGCCACTCGTTCGTCGTGTGGCGAGAGGGTGACGAGTCCTGGGAACGCTGCGGCGAGGTCGACGCCGAGGTCGGCGAGGCGGACGTGTCCGTCTGCCCGGCCCCGCCGGCGGGCGGGCGATCGTCTACCTGCCCGAGCGCATGGGGCCGACGGTCCTGGCCGTCGAGGGCGTCGGCGGCGAGATCCAGCCCGCCCCGGCCCAGCCCCGCTGGCTCTGCTACGGCGACTCCATCGCCGAGGGCTGGGTGGTGACCGCCCCCGACCGGCCGTGGCCCGCCGTCGTCGGTCGGGACCACGGGCTGGACGTCGTCAACCTGGGCTACGCGGGCTCGGCCCGGGGCGAGATCCCCTCGGCCGAGGAGCTGGCCGAGCTGGACGCCGACGTGATCTCGATCAGCCACGGCACCAACTGCTGGACCCGGACGCCCCACAGCGCCGACCTGTTCGCCGCCGGCCTGCGGGACTTCCTGACCATCGTGCGCCAGGGCCACCCCGACACCCCGATCGTGGCCGTCAGCCCCATCACCCGGCCCGACGCCGAGGAGACCGCGAACCGGCTCGGCACGACGCTGGTGGACCTGCGAGCGACGTTCGAGGCCGTGATCGCCGAGCGGCAGGCCGACGACCCAGCCCTCACCCTGGTCGAGGGGTTTCCGCTGGTGAGCGTCGACCAGCTGGCCGACGGCATCCACCCGGGCGACGACGGCCACGCCGCCATGGCGGCCGCCATCGGACCGGTGGTCGCCGCCGCGGTCCGGAGCTGACGTGGCCAGGCCGGCGCCGGCGGTCGACCGGGCCGTCGACGTCCTCGACTTCCTGGCCGACAACCCGCGGGACACCTTCTCGCTGTCCGAGCTGGCCCGCCGCCTCGACCTGAACAAGGCCAGCGCCCACGCCACCCTCAACGCCCTCGTCGACCGCGGCTACCTGCTGCGCCACCCGGTGCGGAAGGACTACCGCCTCGGCCCCCGCCTGATCGCCGTCGGCGAGGCGGCTCGGGAGCAGTACCCGGTCGTGGAGTTCGCCCGGGACGAGCTGCGCCGCCTCAGCCAGGACCTCGGCACCGAGTGCGTGGCCAGCGCCCCGGTGGGCGACGAGATGGTGATCGTGGACCGGGCCGGCCCCGTGCGACCCATCGGGCTGACCGTGGCCGTGGGCTTCCGCTTCCCCCTCGTCCCCCCGATGGGGACGGTGTTCATGGCGTGGGCGTCGTCCGAGGAGATCGACGAGTGGCTCCGGCGGGTCGGGCCCGACGTGTCCGAGGCCGAGCTGGACCGCTACCGCGCCGCGCTGGCCAACGTGCGGATCCAGGGATGGTCGGCGGGCCGGGACGGCGAGGAGTACCAGCTGCTGGACCTGCGGGGCGCCGAGGACTACCGCATGACGACCATCGGCGCCCCGGTCTTCGACGCCGACGGGACCGTGGCGATGGGCCTGTTCGTGCTCGCCTTCCGCGACGCCATCGCCGCCGACCAGGTGCCCGACGTGGCCGAGCGCCTGCTGAAGGCCACCGACGCCATCACCGAGTCGATCCATGGCCGACACCCCCGCTGAGCTGGCCCACCGCTACGCGGTCGCCCTCGACCGCAAGGACTTCGACGCGCTCGCCGGCCTCTTCGTGCCCGGCATCCAGGACAAGGTGCGGGGTCGGCTGGAGGCCGCCGTGGCCCGACTCGGCGTCACCGTCCTGTCGGTGACCACCCAGGTGGTCGACCTGGTCGACGACGACCACGCCACCGGCACCGTCTACTGCACCGCCGAGGTCGAGGACCCCGACCTCGGGTGGATCCGCCAGAGCATCGTCTACCTCGACCGCTACGAGCGCCACGACGGCCAGTGGTACATCCGGGCCCGGGACCACCAGCTGGTCTACGGCGAGCAGCTCGACACGAACCCCCTGGACCAGCCCGACGCCGACTGGCCCGAGTCCCCGGTCGGCCGGGGCACCTATCCGCCCCCACCCGGCCCTCCCTGACGAACTGGCCTCCTATCTGCCGCCTATGACCGGCGAATCGGAGGCCAGTTCGGCAGTCGGCCCTTGTCCGATACGGTCCGCTCGGCGCTTCCCCCGCCCGACGTTCTTCTGGCAAGGGGAAGCCATGCACGGGTTGCAAGCCTCGATCGCCGCGCTCTCGGAACGGCAGCACGGCGCCGTCGCCGTCCGACAGCTGTCCGAGCTCGGCATGTCCCACCACGGCATCGAGAACCTGATCGAGTCCGAACAGTGGGCTCGGGTCACACCCGTCGTCCTTCGACGGCTCGGCGCCCCTCGGTCACGAGGCCAGCGAGTCTCCGAGGCGGTCCTGGATGCCGGTGCCGACGCCGCGCTCTCCCACCGGACCGCGACGGCGTGGTGGCGGATCCCTGGCTTCGCGCTGCTGGACATCGAGGTCATGCGACTTCGGTCGACCAACTCGACGCCTGCGCGGCTCGCCGACACGATCCACGAGCCGCGCTCGTTCCCAGCACACCATCGGACCACCTTGAACGGTGTGGTCGTGACCATCCCCTCCCGGCTGCCGTTCGACGTCGCGCAGACGCACCCGTGGCTCGTCCCGAAGGTCCTGGATCGGGCGTGGGCGGCGAACCTCCTCTCGTACCGGAGCTGCTGCAGCGTGCTCGAGGAGCTCGCCGGAAGGGGTCGCAAGGGCGTCCCGCTCGTGCGCGAGCTCCTGCAGGAGCGGGGTCCGAACTACCGGCCGAACGACACGAACCTCGAGGACCGGTTCCAGCAGCTTGCTCGCGAGGCGGGCTTCCGCGACCTCGAACGGCAGCGAAACATCCTCGACCGGGAGTGGCTCGGGCGGGTCGACTTCGTCGACCGGAGGCGGATGCTGATCTTCGAGGTGGACAGCGCCTACTACCACGGGGCCCTGGTCGATCAAGCCGCTGACCGCGCCAGGACCAAGGCCTTGGAGGCCGCCGGCTATCGAGTAGAGCGATTCACCGATGCGGAGATCTGGTTCGACCCGGCCGGAGCGATCCAACGTCTCCGGCGGATCCACGCCCGAACTGGCCTCTGATCTGCCGCCTATGACCGGCGAATCGGAGGCCAGTTCGGGGGGGTCGGCCGGGGCACCTATCCGCCCCGCTAGGGGGTGGCGAGCGCCTGCTCGACGCCGAAGAAGAGCTTGTTGAGGTTCTTCTTGTTCTTGCCCCAGTCGACGAGGCCGAACTTCAGCTTGGACTGGATGTCGACCTGGATCGATCCCTCCGTCACCTGACCCACGTTGACGCTGACCTTCTCGCCCCACGAGGAGAACGAGAAGCCCGAGGTCATGGTGATCAGGCCGGTGGCGGGGTCGGCGGAGGTCACCTTCAGGTTCACGGTCGGCGCGACGCGGACCACCGAGTCGAAGACAGCCTGGTACTCACCGGCGTACGTGCGGGATCCGGTCTCGGTGGTGCTCATGCGGTCAGGAACTCCTCCAGCAGGCGGGCGGTCTCCAGGGGCTGGTCGCCCTGGAGGGAGTGGCCGGCACCTTCTACCAGCTCGACCCGTGTGGCGGGCTGGCGCCGCAACAGCTCGGCTTCGTCCTCGTCCCGGACCACCGATCCCGGCGCCCCACCCCGCAGGAACAGGATCGGGCAGGTGATCTGGTCCACCAGGTCCCAGAGGCTGGCGAAGTCGGGCTCCGCGCCGTCGGGGAAGTTCCACTCCCGCATCGGGTCCCAGCGCCACGTCCAGCTGCCGTCGGCGTTCTCCTTCGCGTTGTGGAGGATCCCCCGGCGCAGCGACGAGACCGAGCGGGTCGGGTTGAACTGCACCGTCCGGTCCAGGATCTCCTCGAAGGAGGCGAAGCTCTCGGGCCCCGAGACGAAGGCCACGATCGGCTCGGCCTTCTCGTGGTCGACGCCGGGGGTCACGTCCACGATCGCCAGCCGGCGCACCAGGTCGGGGTGCTGGGCGGCGAGGGAGATGGCGGTGATGCCGCCCAGCGACATGCCGCACACCAGCTCGGCGTTCGGTGCCTGCTGCTCGACGATGCTCGCCACGTCCTCGGCCAGGTGGGGTGGCCAGTACGAGTGGTCCTCCCGCCAGTCCGAGTGGCCGTGGCCGGGGAGGTCGACGGCCAGGAGCGGCCGGCCGAGGGCCAGCGCCACCGTGTCCCAGGTGTGGGCGTTCTGGGCCCCGCCGTGGATCAGCACGATCTCCGGCTCGCCCACGCCCCACTTCAGGGCGCTGACCCGGCGCTCGCCGTCGACCGCCACCGACACCCGGATGACGACCGGCGGCTCGTCGTACGCCAGCCCGACCTCGCCGGCGTTCTCCTCGAAGAGCCCGAACTCGTCGTAGTCGCTCACGACATCACCCCCCGCAGGCCGTCGTCGCCGAACACCGGCTCGAGGAAGGCGTGGAACAACGGCCCCCGCCGCAACGAGTGGCCGCCGTCCACGTGCAGGACCTGGCCCGTGACCCAGGTCGCCTGGTCACCGGCGAGGTAGGCGGCCGCGGCGGCGATGTCGTCGACGGTGCCCGGGCGGGCGATCGGCATCTGGTCCAGGTAGTCGTCCAGCACCGGGCCACCGGCCGTGATGGCCTCGACCAGCTCGGTCTCCACGAGGCCGGGGGCGATGGCGTTGACCCGGACGTTGGAGGCACCCAGCTCGTCGGCGGCCATCTGGACCAGCGCCTCGATGCCCGCCTTGGCCGGCCCGTAGGCCCCGAACCAGCGGTGGGTCGTGGACCCCGCGATCGACGAGATGCCGATGAACGAGCCACCCCCGCCGCGCACCATGACCGGGGCGGCGTGCTTCAGGGCCAGGAACGTCCCCACCACGTTCAGGTCCATCGTGTCCCGGAAGGCCTGGGTGTCGACCTGGGTGAGCGGGCCGATGGTCGACGACCCGCCCGCTGAGGCCACCACCACGTCGAGTGAGCCCGTCGGCTCGGAGGCGGCCGCCACGGCGGCGACGACCTGCGCCTCGTCGGTGACGTCGCAGGCGACGGTGTGCACGTCGCCCTCGAGCTGGTCCTTCGCGGCCGCCAGGCGCTCCTCGCTGCGGCCGCAGATGGTGACCACCGCACCCTCGGCCGCCAACCGCCGGGCGCAGCCGAGACCGATGCCGCTGCCCCCGCCGGTGACCAGCGCGCCCTTGCCGTCCAATCCGAGTCCCATGCCCCCGTTGTCTAGTGCGTGCGCCAGTAGGGTCCGGCCGTGCTCCATCTCTCCCGACGGGCCTGGGCGGCGGTCCTGCTCGGTGTCGCCGGCGTGGCCGCCCTGGGCGTCGCCATCGCCGGCGCCCAGGGCGACGAGACCCCCCGGGGCACCGATCCCCTCTCGGCCGAAGAGCTCGAGCTCGCCGAGGGCCTGGCCGAGGGCTCCAGCCCGACCGAGTCCGACGGCCTCGGCAGCGACGACGTGGTGCTGCTGGTGGAGCGGCACCAGGAGGCCAAGGCCGCCGAGGAGGCCGGCCTGCGCCGGGCCGACGTCTACGTCTACTCCTACGACGACGACGTGCTGATCCACACGCTGGTCGACCTGGCCGACGGTGAGGTGGTCCGCACCGAGGAGCTGACCGACGAGCAGCTCCCGATGGTGGACGAGGAGCGGGAGCGGCTCGACGAGATCGTCGCCGCCGACGCCGAGTACCAGCAGCTGCTGGCCACCGAGTACCGCCAGGCGGCGGGCGGTGACCTGACCGACCCCGCCACCCAGCTGATCGTGCAGCCGATCATCTTCCGGGCGGACAGCAACCCCGAGGCCGCCGGCAGCGCAGCGGCGCAGTGCGGCGAGCACCGCTGCGTCCAACTGCTGCTCCAGACCGCCGACCACGTCGTGGTCGACCTGCTTCCCATCGTCGACCTGTCGGCCGGTGAGGTCGTGTCTCGGGAGGGGTTCTTCTCATGATCCGCCGCCACCTGAAGACCGTCGGCACCCTCGTCGGCATCACGCTGCTGGCGACCGCCGTGCCGGTGGCCCTGAACATGGCCGATGCCGCGGGGCCGAACACCTGCTCCGGCAACTTCGCCGTCAACGAGGTCCTGGCCAACGGGGCGCGGTGGCAGATGTGCTGGGAACGCCGGAACGCGGAGGGGATCGTCTTCCACCACATCACCTTCACCCCGCCGGGTGGCACGCCCGTGGAGATCCTGGGCCAGGCCAACCTGGCGGAGATCCACGTCCCCTACGACAACAACTTCGCCCGCTTCCACGACCTGTCGGACATCGGCCTGGGCTCGAACTCGGCGATGCTCGACCTGACCGCGGCCGACTGCCCAGGTGAGCTGCTGGTCGACGGCGGCCGGCACGTGATGTGCCAGAACGTCGTGGACAACGGCTTCGAGTACAAGTCGTACAACCAGCAGGCACTCGCCACCTCGCTGGACCTGTTCAGCGTCAGCGCCCTCGGCGCCTACAACTACATCGTCGGCTGGAGCTTCGACGACGACGGCACGATCCGCCCCCGGGTGGACGCCGCCGGCAGCCTGCAGATCGACTTCGGCGGCCCGCCGAGCGCTGGCTGGCCGCTGGGCGGTGGCCGCCTCGGCATCGCCCACATGCACAACTTCTACTGGCGGCTCGACTTCGACGTGGACGGCTCGGCCAACGACCGGGTCGAGGAGCTCGAGACCCTGGCCGTCCCGGGCTCAGGCCGGAACCGGATGCGGAACACCCGCCGCGCCTTCACCACCGAGGTGGAGCGCCGGGTGGCCCCGACCGGGTTCCGCAGCTGGCGCATCCGGGACCTGAACAGCCGCAACGCCGACAACCACCCGGTCAGCGTCGAGCTGCTGCCCAACACGGACCACATCTACCGGGGACCGGCGTTCGAGTCCTTCACCCAGCACGAGATCTACGTGACCCGCCGCAAGCCGTGTGAGCGGTTCGCGGCCCACAACCCCGGCGCGACCTGCGGCGACGACCTGGCCGACTTCGCCAACGGCGAGAGCCTCACCGGGCGCGACATCGTCGTCTGGTACGGCACGTCGTTCCACCACCTGCCGAGGGACGAGGACGACGAACTGATGCACCCGCACAGCTCGGCGTTCTCGATCATCCCCCGGGACCTGACGGCGGAGAACCCCACCGTCCCCTAGGGGAGAAGCGTCAGGCCTGCGACTGCGGGTCCAGCGGGTGGGGGATCCCGAACTCCCGGAAGATCGGGATCTGCTCCTGGGACGCACCGTCGGGCATGCCCACCGCGAACTCGCTGGGGTTTGCCGGGTTGTACCAGGAGGGCCAGACGTCGCCCACGCGCGGCATCTGGGTCTGGTTGATCATCATCTTCTTCTGGGCGTTGAACGGCGCACCGCCCGACAGGGGGGTGAGCTGGAAGTCGACCAGGCACTGGATGTTGATCATGTTCACGACCATGCCGGTCGGCTCGACCCTGAGGATCATGGCCCGGGCCTTCTGCCCGCTGGCGACGAGGTTCTGGGCCTGCGCCTGCTTCTCGGGGGAGTTGCCGAAGGCGGAGCGCACGTTCCGCAGCACCAACACGGTGATGATGATCGGGATGGCCACCGACAGGACGATGATGATGAGGATCGACGTCTCCATGCGGTCATCATCGCCCATTCGCCTCACCCGGCGGGTGAGTAGGCGCTACTCAATTTCTGCCTAGGGGGCGCCCCGCAGCAGCGTCCCCGGGCGGGCGTCGAGGTCCTCGCCCTCGCGCCGGATCGCCGTGCCGTTGACCCAGACGTGCTCGATGCCCGTGCTGTGGGCGATGAGGCGGTCGGCGCCCGCCGGCAGGTCCCAGACCCGTTCCAGCGGCTCGGAGCCCACGGAGTCCGGGTCGAACACCACGAGGTCGGCGGCACCGCCCTCCACGATGCGGCCCCGGCCCTCCAGGCGGAACACGTCGGCCGCCTGACCGCTCAGCCGCCAGACGGCCTGCTCCAGCGTGAGCGTCCCCCGGTTGCGCACCCACTCGCTCAGCAGGTGGGTCGAGAAGTTGGCGTCGCACAGCTGGCTGGCGTGGGCACCGGCGTCGGACAGCCCCAGGACCGTGCGCTCGTCCTGCAGGAGCCCGGCGAGCTCTTCCTCGTCGTCGTTGGCCAAGACGATCCGGTAGCGGGTGGCCAGGTCGTCCTCCAGCGCCAGGTCGATCATCAGGTCGAAGGGGTCGACGCCCCGTTGCCGGGCCAGGTCGGCCATCGTCGGTCCGTCCACCAGGTCGTGGTGGCGCTCGCTCTCCTGGATCGTGGCCTTGGTCAGGCGGTCGCCCCACATCGAGTGATCGGCGTGCATGCGGGCCCGCCACTCGGGGTCGCGGTAGACGTCGGGCCGGCGCTCGTGGGGGACGGCCAGCACCTCCTGGAAGGCGTCCATGGTCGCCATCGGGAACGGGTCGGCCATCGTCACCTGCATGACCAGCGGTCGGCAGGCGACCTGCGGCCACACGTCGCCGCCCCGCTGGGCGGTGGCCTCCATGATGGACGCCGCGCCGCCGGCACCCCACATGCCCGACAGCAGGGCCGTCCACGACACCGGGCGACCGGTCGCCTTGGAGATCTCGGCGAACTGGTCCATGAACAGGTTGGCCCCGACGGTGGCCTGCATGACCCCGCGGCCGACCTCCCCCATCTGCAGGGCCAGGGTGCGGATCTCGTCGTAGTGGGCCAGTCGGCTGGGCACGGGCTTGCCGTAGGCCCCGGCGTGGGTGGGCGCCGCCGAGGTCGAGAACCCGACCGCCCCTGCCTCCAACGCCTCCTTGATGATGGCGGCCATCTCGGCCACCTCGTCCTCGGTCGCCTCGCGGTCCGAGGCGTCGTCGCCGAGGACGTAGAGGCGGGTGGGCGTGTGACCGGCCAGCACGCCGACGTTCAGGCGCTTCGGCAGCCCGTCGACGGCGGCCAGGTACTCGGGGAAGGTCTCGAAGCTCCAGTCGATCCCGGCCACGAGGGCGTCGAAGGCCATGCCCTCGACGTTCTCGAGGGTCCGGGCGATGGTCTCCCGGTGCTCGGGTCGGGTCGGGGCGATGCCGAACCCGCAGTTGCCCATGACCACGCTGGTCACGCCGTGCCAGCACGACGGGGTGAGGTCCGGGTCCCACAGGATCTGGGCGTCGTAGTGCGTGTGGATGTCGACGAAGCCCGGTGCGAGCACCGAACCCCCGAGATCGACCTCCTCGGCCCCGTTCGTGGACGAGACCTCGCCCACGGTCACGATCCTCCCGTCGGCCACGCCGACGTCGGCCGACCGACGCGGCGCCCCCGTCCCGTCGATCACGGTCCCGTTGCGCAGGATCAGATCCATCGCTTCCCCCTCGTTCGGCCCCGCGACCGTACCGTCAGCCGATGCAGGCCTGGATCAGATCGGCCAGCACGCGGCGGGCGGGGGTGGTGGGGAGGGCCTCGAGCACGACCAGCGCCGGTTCCCCGCCGTCGAGGCGGACCTCCAGGGGGAACTTGAAGGTGCGCTTGCTCTCGATCAGGGCGTGGGTGTCGCACCGGTCGACCACCAGCTCGACGGGGAACGACGTCGACGACGGCAGGGCGTCGATCCGGACGCCGAAGACGATGTTGCCCTCCATCGTGTCGACCGTGGCGGTGGTGGCACCCCGCGGCGTGAGCTCGACCGTTCCCCGGGCCGACCGCGGGCCGGTCGGCGTCCACTCGTCGGCGAAGTCGATGTCGACCGCCTCCCGGACCGCCGCCTCAGCGCACTCGACCTCGTGGAGGTCGTCCATCACCGTCGCCGGCTGCTGGTCGAGGGGGACCTCGACGGCCTCGCCCGCCACCTCGGCGACGACCACGGGCGGCTCGCTCCCACCCGGGCAAACGGACGTGCCGTAGGGCAGCGGCAGCAGCAGCTGCTGGCCCGCCGCCAGCTGGGTGTCGCGCTCGCTGGGGGCCACCTCCTCGAACCCCGGGGAGCGCAGTTGGACCGTGTCGACCGTGATCGCGGTGTCCCCCTCGTTGCGCAGCTCGAGTCGGAAGGTTCGGCCGCTGTCGAAGAGGCTCGACCGTGTGGCGGTGGCCGCCAGCAACGTCGGCCCTGGCACTCCCGTGGTGGTGGTGGTGGCCGCCGACCCACCGTCGTCCCCGCACGCCGCCGCAACGAGCAGCGCTGCTAGCGGAACTGCGAGAACCAGCCGGCGACGAGGCCGTTGAGCACGTCGGCACGCTCCCACTGCAGGAAGTGTCCCGCGCGCGGGACGATCAGCGGTCCCACCCGGTTGGTGAACGCGATCTCGCAGCAGGCGACGAAGACGTCGGGTACGACCTGGTCCTCGGGGCCGTAGAGCAGGAGGCTGGGCACCGGCATCGTCTCGAAGAGGCGGGGCACCTCCTCGGAGGTCCGGGTGCCACGCCCCAACTGGTACACGGCCCAGCCCGCCCGCAGCCGGGCCTCCTCGGCCCATGGCTCGGTCATGAAGTCGATCTCGGCCTGCGTGAACGAACCGCGGCTACCCCACAGGCGGTGCCCGTAGAAATCGCCGATGTACCGGCGGCGGCGCTCGGGGGTGTCCAGCTCGGCCGCGAGCTCGTCGGGGTGCGAGCCCTGGCGGAGCTGGTAGTCCGTCTCCGGGCGGGCGTCGACGTCGCCGAGGCCCGTCAGCCGGATCCCGGCCGCCTCGTAGGCCTCGAAGAGGAACGGGGGCGCGGTGTTGAAGTACGTCAGCCCGTCGACCAGGCCCTCGACCCGCAAGGCGAGGTCGTAGGCCACCACCGCGCCGACGTCGCCGGCGACGACACCGCAGCGCTCGTGCCCGAGCACGTCGCGGACCAGGACCTCGACGTCGCGGCTGTAGGTGACGATGTCGTAGCGGTCCTCGGGGTCCACGTCACTGTCCCCGTGCCCCCGCAGGTCCGGGGCGATCACCTCGTAGCCCGCCTCGACCAGCGGGGCGACGTTCCGCCACCAGATCCGCTTGGTCTCCGGGTACCCGTGGAGCAGGACCAGCGGATAGCCGCCCACCCCCTCCCGCACGTAGGCCAGCGACAGACCGTCACGGACCTCACTGCGGTGGGCGGTGAACGCGCCCGGGTCGGGGGCCGTCACAGGCCTCCGCCGAAGTCGTTGGTGAAGTCACCGCTGAACCCGCCCTCGAGGACGCCCTGCAGCTCCTCGGGGTCACAGAGCGAGGGCCCGTAGTTGGTCACGTCCTCGGGATCGGCGCCGTAGAAGTCCTCGTCGCAGAAGAACTCCGCGTGCTCGCCGTAGTGGACCAGGTAGTCGCTGTAGCGGATCTCGTCCCCGTCCAGGCCGTCGTCGTCACCGGGCTCGACCTCGATGTTGACGTCGGCCTCGCCCTCGTCGTCGGTGGCCACGAACACGGTGTAGGTACCCGAGGTGGGCGCCACCAGCTGCAGCCCCTCGACGTCGTCACTGCTGCGGTCGGTCGACATGAAGATGGTGCCGGCGTCCTCGACCCCGTCCACGACGTCGGCGACGGCGTCGCGCAGCTCGTCGACGTCGAGCTCGTCCTCGAAGTAGGCGTTCTCGAAGTCGAGGTACTCGTCGTCGTCCAGGACGTGCCCCGCCAGCAGGACGAGGTTCCGGGACACGCGGTCCTCGAGGTCTTCGGCGTCGGCGCCGACGAGGCGCTTGAACCCGGCTGTGTCGGCGTCCTCCGACGCGGCCACGAGCAGAGCCGTGTCGAGCCCCTCGACGACCACACGCAGCGCGTCACCCGCCGCCAGCTCGACCGGGAAGGCGGCGACGGGCTCGTCCTCGTCCAACTCGGCCTCGAACTCCCCCGTGCCGGAGGACGCCTCTTCTTCTTCCTGCTCCTCGCCCTCGGTGGTCGCCGGCGACGACCCGCCGCCGTCGTCGCCCGAGCAGCCAACCAGCAACATGCCGACGAGAGCGACGAGAGCGAGGAGGCCCATGGTCGGCCGCCGGGCTCCGTCGCCCATCAACTCACATTCAGGTCGTAGGCACCCGTCGTGGAGCCGAAGGCGCCGACGGCGATGGTGAACGTCTCCCCGTCAGCCAGCTGGATCTCCAGGAGCGAGTTGCGCGAGCCGCGCGGGTTGCCGTCGTCGTCGAAGCCGATCTCCTCACCGGAGCTGTCCAGCACGGCGACCGTCGGGTCCAGGCCACCGGACTCGAACGTCCCGATGACCTCGATGGTCACCGTTCCGCCGTTGCCGTCGATCGTGAAGGTGTCCCGGGTCCCGGTCTCGATCGTGCCGCTGGCCGAGTCGCCGATCCCGATGGCGCCCTGGTCCTGGTCGTCGCTGAGGTCATCGGAGAAGTCATCGCTGAAGTCGTCCGAGAAGTCATCGGAGAAGTCATCGCTGAAGTCGTCCGAGAGGTCGTCGCTGAAGTCGTCGGAGAGGTCATCGCTGAAGTCGTCCGAGAAGTCGTTGGTGAGGTCGTCGGAGAAGTCGTCCGACGCATCACCGCTGAGGAGGTCCTGGAGGTCGCCACAGAGCTCGGCATCCGTGGTCACTTCCGCCGGATCCCCACCCCAGAACTCCTCGTCGCAGAGGAAGTCCTGCAGCGGCTCGATGTTCTCGGCGTACGCCTCGAAATCGAAGGGCTCGTCGGCATCCAGCCCCTCGAAGTCGTCCGAAGGACCGGTGGTCTCGATCTTGCCGTCGAAGTCCCCCTCGCTGCCGCGACCGCTCACGATGACGGAGTAGGTGCCTTCCAGCGGCGCCATGAAGATCACCCCTTCGGAGCCTCCCTCGTCGTTGGCGTTGTTGGAGTAGAGGGGAACACCGGCGCCCTCCAGGCTCGGCACGGCCTCGGCCAACTGGTCCTGGAACGCGCTGAAGTCCTCACTCAGGCTCTGGCTGAGGTCGAAGCTCAGATCGCCGTCGATGGCATCGGAGAACAGCTGGTCGTAGTTGAAGCCGTAGTCCGAGAGCAGGTCGTCGATCTCACCGCTGTTCCCACCGAAGAGCGCGTTGGTGGCCAGCTCGGGCTCGATGCCGACGGTCACCGCGGCGTCGAGGTCGTCGCTGGGCTCGACGATCACGCGGATGGCCTCGCCGGCCTCGAGGTCGAAGGTCTGGACGGCGAACGGCTCGTCCTCGCTGATCGTGCCGGCGAAGTCGCCGGTGCCGCCACCACCGTCGTCACCACCACCGAGGAAGATCACGAGGGCGGCCACGACGGCCGCCACCGCCAGGCCGACGAGGGCGAGGATGCCGACCGGCACCTTGCCCTTGGGCTTGTCGCCGGGCGGGGGGACGTAGGGCGGAGCATCGGCGCTGGGCGGGCCGGAGGGCATGCCCTCGGTCGGCGGGCCGGCCAGAGGCGCGGCGGCCACCGGCACGCCTGCCACGGTCTCGCTGCCGACGGGCTCGGTCACCTCGGTCGGCGTGTCGACGGGGCTGTCGCCCGGCGGGTCCGTCGAGACGACCCCGCCGTCGGACACCTGATCCGACCAGGCCGTGCCGTCCCAGTACCGGTACTCGTGCCGCCCGTGGGGATCCGGCTGCCAGCCCGCCTCGCTCGTTCCGCCCTGATCGCTCATCCCGTGCCCTTTCGCCGAAGGAGTGCGGGAAATGTAGCCCGTTAGGGTCCCCCGCCATCGGCTCCCGACTGCGACCCGCCCTCCTCGCCGCCGCCCTCCTGCTGGCCGGTTGCGGCGCGCCCGGACTCGACGCCGACCAGGCCCGCGAGGAGCGCCGGACGTGCGCCAGCCTGCGTGAGCGGGTGGCGTCCCGCGCCCTCCAGCGCTTCCCCGACGCCATCGGTGGCCTCGCCGACGACGACAAGCTCGACGACCTCGACCCACGGGTCCTGACCGGTGACCCGGACCGCTTCTACGCCACCCTCCAGCAGCGCCTGGACGAGGCCCCGCTCGGACCACCCGACGCCCCGTCCACGCTCTCCCCGGCCTCCCGCCTGGTCGACACCTGCCGCAACCTCGCCTCGTGACGGGCCGCCTGCGGCCGTGGGCCGCGCCTGTCGGCCTCGTCGTGCTCGTCCTGGCGACCCGCCTCCCGAGGCTGGGCCGCCCCCGGTCGCTGGTGTTCGACGAGGTGTACTACGCGCTCGACGCCGCCGACCTCCTTCGGCACGGGGTCGAGTCGAACGCCGCCCACCCCCCGCTGGCCAAGTGGCTCATCGCCGGGGGCATCCGGGTGGTCGGGTTCACGCCGACGGGCTGGCGGCTGGCGTCCCTGGTGTTCGGCGTCCTGCTCGTGCTGCTGACCTGGGCCGCGGCCCGCAAGGTGACGGACCACCGGGGGCTGGCGTTCGCGGCGGGCGCTCTTGTGGCCTTCGACGGCATCGCCTTCACCACCGGCAGGCTCGCCCTGCTCGACGTCTTCGTGGCCACGGCCACCACCGGGGCGGCGTGGTGCCTGCTCGGCGCACTGGTCGACCATGACGATCCCGAGCGGTTACGCCGCTGGCGCTGGGCCGTGGCCGTGCTCCTGGGTCTGGGGACGGCGATGAAGTGGGGCGCGGTGTGGACCTGGCCCGTGGCCGCCGCCGTGCTGCTGGGCCTCGAACGCCGGTCCGTACCGGCAGAGGATCGGCGGCGCCGGACCCTGCAGGCCCTGGCCGTGCTCACCCTGGTGCCCGCCGGGCTGTACGTGGCCTCGTACGCCTCGTGGTTCACCCAGGCCGAGCGGACGCGGGCGGGCCTGGCCCACTGCGAGGGCGCCGAGCCGTGCCGTCTCGGCGCCGTCGACCGGGTCCAGGTCTGGTTCGACCACCAGCGGGACCTGCTCGAGTTCCACGCCGGGCTGGAGACCGACAACCCCGAGGCCGCCCCGGCCTGGCACTGGGCCACGCAGGCCGATCCCGCCGACCTGTTCAGCAAGCCGTGCCGACCGGAGATGGCGCAACCTCCTGGCGAGCTGGACGACGGCGTCTGCCCGGACGGCGATCAGCGGACGCAGGCCCGCTTGCTGAGCGTGGCCAACCCGGTGTCGTGGGCAGCGGGAATGGTCGCCCTGGTGGCGCTGGTCTGGTTCGCCGTGCGCCGGCGGGACGACGCCGCCGGCGTGGTGCTCGCCCTGGCCGCCGCCCAGTGGCTGCCGTGGATGCTGAGCGGGCGTGAGGTGTACTCGTACTACGCCGTGTCCCTCGTCCCCCTGCTCGCCGTCGCCACCGTGCTGACCCTCGACCGCCTGCCGCGTCTGCGCTGGACCGCTGTCCCCCTCGTCGTCGGCAGCGCGGTGGCCTTCGCCTTCCTCTACCCGCTGCTGGTCGGCGAGGCGCTGACGCCCGGCGCCGCCGACCTCCGCCTTCTCCTGCCCGGTTGGTCGTGAGCGAACGTGCCGAGTGGGTGCGCGTCCTCCGGGTCGTCGCCCTCGGGATCTACGCCGGCGTCCTGGTCGCCACCTGGGACCTGCTGTCCGTCGTCGGCATCGAGGTGGGCGACGCCGGATGGGGCGTTCCCCTCGACCGTGAGCAGATCCTGCTCTGGGTCGGCGTCCTGCTGGTCATCTTGTCGATCGGCTCGCCCAAGGGCGGCCCCCTGCGGGTCATCCGGGACTGGCTGCCCGTCCTGCTGGTCCTGATCGTCTACGACCTGACCCGGGGGAAGGCCGACGACTGGCTGGGCATCACCGCCCACGTGCGCCCCCAGCTGGTCGCCGACGAGTGGCTGGGCCTCGGCGAGGTGCCGACCCTGCGCCTGCAGCACTGGCTCTACCGACCCGGCCCGGTCCAGTGGTGGGAGGTGCCCGTCACCCTCGTCTACATCTCCCACTTCTTCGTGCCGTTCATCGTGGCCGCCGTCTTCTGGCTCCGGGACCGGCGGCGCTACTGGCAGTACGTCTGCCGGTTCGTGACATTGAGCTTCCTGGCCGCCATCACCTTCGTGCTGTTCCCGGCGGTGCCGCCGTGGCTGGCCGCCGACCAGGGCGAGCTGGACCCGATCGCGCGGACTGCCCCCCGGGGCTGGTCGAAGCTGAACCTGGACATCGCCCAGGACCTCGTCGAGCTCGGCCAGCGAACGGCCAACGTGGTGGCCGCCATCCCCTCGCTGCACGCGGGGTACACCGCGCTCGTGCTCTGGGCCCTCTGGCCCTCGTTCGGGCGGGTGGGCCGGTCGCGTGCTGGTCGCCTACCCGCTGGCGATGGCCTTCACGCTGGTGCTCACCGGGGAGCACTACCTCGTCGACCTCTTCATCGGCTGGGGCTACGCAGCCGCCGTGATCGTGGCGTGGGACAGAATCGAGCAATGGCGTTCGCGGAGGGGCTCACCGTCGCCGACCTCGTCGGACAGCACGCCCGAGCCCGCCCGGACGGGCGAGCTGTCGCCGACGGCGACGTCCGCCTGACCTGGCCCGAGCTCGACGACCGCGCCGCTCGGGTCGCGGCCGGGTTGACGGCCCAGGGCGTGGGCCGGGGCGACCGGGTCCTCTGGCTCGGGCAGAACTCCTTCCGCATCCAGGAGCTGCTGGTGGCCTGCGCCCGGGTGGGGGCGCTCTTCTGCCCGGCGAACTGGCGGGGCACCGAGGAGGAGCTGGCGTTCGTCGTCGACGACCTGACCCCCACCGTCGTCATCGGCCAGCAGGCCGAGGTGGGCCCCACCGTCGCCGCTGCCGCTGAACGGGCAGGGCACCGGCCAGCCGCCTGGCTGGACCACGACGAGGGCGGCTACGAGGCACTGGTCGACGCCCACGAGCCGCGGGACACCGATCCCGACGTGGATCCCGGCGACCCGCTCCTCCTCGTCTACACCGCCGCCTTCAGCGGCACCCCGAACGCGGCGATGCTCAGCCACCGCGCCCTGCTCGCCCAGGGGCTGCTGCTGGCGGACTACACCGAGGTCGGTCCCGACGACGCCTACCTGTGCGCCGGGCCGCTGTTCCACGTCGGCACCTTCATGTTCGCCCTGGCCAGCCTGGTCACCGGCGCCACCAACGTCTTCGTGCGCCGCAACGACGGCGAGGCCATCGCCCGGGCCATCGCCGAGGAGCGCTGCACCGGGGGCTACGTGGTCGGCCCGATGGTGGAGGGCGTGGCCGCGTCCAACGCCGACGGCCGCTTCGACCTCAGCTGCTTCCGGGGCGAGCGCGGCCACGCCGCCTTCGACGCCATGGTGTCCCCGGACCGCAGCCGGTGGGGCCGGCGGCCGGGCGGCTACGGCCAGACCGAACTGGTCGGCATGGCCACGTTCAACCTGCTGGCTCCCGACGGCATCGGGCTGCACGGGCGTCCGTCGCCGCTGCTCGCGATGCGGGTCGTGGATCCCGACGGGGTCGAGGTGCCCGACGGCGAGACCGGCGAGTTGGTGGCCCGGGGGCCGACCGTCATGAACGGCTACTGGAACCGGCCCGAGGAGAACGCCCGCCGCCGCGTCGATGGCTGGCACCGGACCGGCGACCTCGGTCGCCTCGAGCCCGACGGGACGCTCACCTTCGTGGGGCCGCTGGGCCGCATGCTCAAGTCCGGGGCCGAGAACATCTATCCCGCCGAGATCGAGGGCTGCCTGCGCTCGCACCCGGCCGTCGCCGACGCCGCCGTGATCGGCGTGCCCGACCCGACCTGGGTCCAGAACGTGAAGGCGGTGGTCGTCCTCCACCCGGACGCCGAGGCCACCACCGAGGACCTCGTCGGGCACTGTCGGGCCCACCTGGCCTCGTACAAGAAGCCCCGGTCGGTCGAGTTCGTCGACGCCCTGCCCCGCACCGCGGCCGGCCCGGTGGACTACGCCGCCCTCGACGAGGCCTTCGGCGGAGGCGGCTACCCCGGCGGCGCCACGAGGTCGGTGTGAGCACCTTCTACGACGAGGGGGCCGAGACGATGGCCCGGCCGGCCATCGAGGCGCTGCAGGCCGAACGCCTCGTCGAGCTCCTGCCCCACGCCTACGAGGCCTCGCCCCTGATCCGCGAGGCGTGGGACGCCGTCGGCCTCCGGCCGGCTGACGTCCGTGGCCTGGAGGACCTGCGGGCCAAGGTCCCGTTCATCGACAAGGAGGCCCTGCGCCGCTTCCGGGACGAGCGGGACGACCCCTACGGCGGGATGCTGGCCGTCGACCCCGCCGAGCTCACGGCCATCATGTCCACGTCGGGCACGACGGGGGACCCGACGCTGGTGCCGGAGGTGTGGGGCGGCGAGCGCCCGGGGGTCATGACCCGGGACTTCTGGGGCATGGGCGTGCGCCCCGGCGACCACCTGAGCCTGTTCCTGTTCTCCTACCGGGGCCCGGTGTACGGCTTCGCCCACACGCTGGGGGCCGTCCCGCTGCTGTTCGACCACGACCTGGCCGAGCTGCCCCGGCTCTGCGAGCTGTCGCTCCGCTATCGCCCGACCGCCCTCTACAACGTGGGCAACACCACCCTCCACGCCCTCGCCGACCTCGGTGGAGACGGCGAGGGTGCCACCGACCTGCGAGACGTGTTCTCCTCGTACCGAGGCGTCGTGGTCGCCGGCGAGCCGGTCGGCGCCCGGGCCCGGGCCCAGGCCGCCGCCTGGGGCGCCGAGCTGTTCGAGCACACCAGCGTGGGCGACGTCACCGCCGGGTTCGAGTGCCCCGAACACGCCGGACTCCACGTGTGGGAGGACTCGGTGGTGGTCGAGTGCCTGGACCCGCAGGGTGACGAGCCGGTGGCCGACGGCGAGCCCGGCGAGCTGGTGGCCACGACCCTGTTCAACCGGGTCTGGCCCCTGGTCCGCTACCGCTCCGGCGACCTCGTCCGCGTCACCCGCGACGCCTGCGCCTGCGGCCGGACCCACGCCCGGGTCTGGCCGCTGGGCCGGTTGGGCGACGAGGTGGTGGTCGACGGACGCCCGGTGCTGCCCCTGGACGTCTGGGATGCCGTCGAGTCGGCGCCCGGCGCCGGCCTCGGCCTCTTCCAGGTCCTGCGCCCCGCCCGGGAGGTCGACGTCCTCCGGCTGCGGGTCGGCCACCGGCCGGGCGAGGGCGACACCGCCGGTGCGGTGCGGGCCGCGGTGCTCGAGGCGATCGGCATCGAGCCCGAGGTGGAGCTGGTGACCGAGGCCGAGCTGCTGCGCCTCGGGCCGCCCCACAAGATCCCGCGGATCGCGGTCGCATGAGCACGGTCGAGGCGCTCTGGGGTGTCGGTCGCTACGACGGGCCCGACGGGCCGGTGAGCTGGGAGATCGGCCACGCCGAGATCCAGCGCGACCTCGGCTCGGCCATGCGCCGACTGGGCGAGGTGGGCGTGGGGGCCGGCGACCGCGTGCTCTTCTGCTCGATGCTCTCCGAGGCGGGCCAGTTCTGGCCGTGGATCCTGGGGGCCATGCTCGGCGGCACCCAGTTGTCCTGCGCCGACGCCTCGGAGGGCGAGGCCCGGCGGGTCGCCACCTACTGCCGGTTGCTCCCCTACGACGCCGTGCTCGGCGTCACCGACGACGCTGCTGGACGGCCTCGACGACCTCGGTCTGCCCTACGGCGACGTGTTCGGCGGCATCCGGATCGTGGGCGCCCGGCCCGAGGCCGCGCCCCGCTTGGCTGCGGCCGGTGTGCCCCCGACCGCCATGGCCCTGCTGGGCCCCGCCGTCGCCATGGCCGACGGTCCGGACCGACCGGCACGGGTCGACGAGGCCGAGTGGGAGGTCACCGCCGACGGCGAAGGACGCCTCCACGTCACCGCCCTCCAGGAGCGGGCCACCCCGTTCGTGACCGCGCCCACGGCGACATGGGGCAGGATCTCCGGACCGGGCGAGCTCCATCTGGAGGGGAAACCGTGAGCAAGCTCTTGTTGATCAGCGCCGACAACCACGTGTTCGAGCCGCTGGACCTCTGGCAGCAGCGCCTGCCGGCTCACCTGCGCGACCGGGGGCCCCGCATGGAGCAGGTCGACGACTGGTGGTGCCTGGTCGTCGAGGGGATCCCGCCCCGCAAGCTGGCCAAGGTCGACGCCGAGCGCCGGGAGCACCACGGCGTCGGTGGGGCGGGCGGATCGTCCGACCTCGACGCCCGCCGGGCCGACATGGCCGCCGACGGTGTGGTGGCCGAGGTCATCTACCCGACCTTCGGCCTGTTCGTGGACATGCTGGCCGACCCCGAGCTGCAGATGGCGTGCGCCCGGGCCTACAACGACTGGCTGGCCGAGACCTTCATCGCCACCGACCCGGCGACGTTCATCCCGTCCGCGCTGGTCCCGGTGCGGGACGTGGCGACGGCCACGGCCGAGCTGGAGCGGGTCGCCGGCCTCGGCTATCGCTCGGCGCTGATCCCCACCTCGCCGCCCGAGGGACTGCCCTACAACCGTCCCGACTACGACCCGCTGTGGTCCGTGGCCGCCGGGGCGGGCATCCCGCTGTCGATGCACACGGGGACCGGCGCCCTGCCCCAGCACGAGAAGGGCCCGGGCGGGGCGGTCATCAACTACGCGAAGGTCGGCCTGCTGTCGGCCGAGACGCTGACCTACTTCGTCGCGTCGGGGACCCTCGAGCGTCACCCCGACCTGCGGCTGGTGTTCGTGGAGAGCGGGGCGGGCTGGCTGGCGTACTGCTGCGAGCGCATGGACGAGGCGTTCGAGGAGCACGAGCAGTGGGTGAAGCCCAAGCTGGCCGAGCGCCCCAGCGACTACGTGCGCCGCCAGTGCCTGGTCACCCTCGGCGCCGACCGGGCACCGCTGCTGGCCCGCGAGATCACGGGGGTCGACGCCCTGCTGTGGGCGTCGGACTACCCGCATCCCGAGGGCACCTTCCCCGAGTCCCAGCGGATCGTGCAGGAGATCTTCGCCGGGATCCCCGACGCCGAGCGGGACGCCATCGTGGCCGGCAACGCCGCCCGCCTCTACGGGGTCGAGCTCCCGGACGCGGCGTGAGCGCACCGCCGCTGCGGGACACCACCGCGGTCGTCGGCATCGGTGCCACCGAGTACTACAAGCGGGGCCGCTCGCTCCCCCAGACCCCGCTGGAGATGGCCGGGAAGTCCATCCTCCTCGCGCTGGAGGACGCCGGGCTGACCGTCGACGACCTGGACGGCTTCGCCCTGTACTCGATGGGCTTCGACACCTCGCTGCTGGCCCAGTGGCTCGGCGTGCCGGACGTGAAGTTCACGGCGATGCTCACCGGCGGCGGGGGTGGCGCCGCGGGGTCGGTCGGCCTGGCCGCCGCGGCGGTGGCCTCGGGGATGGCCGACTGCGTCGTCAGCGTCATCACCCTGCAGCAGGCGGCCAGTCGCTTCGGGGCGTCGTACGCGCCACGGGGGAAGAAGAACGCCGTCTACTCGGCGCCGGCGACGCCCGAGGCCAGCTTCGTGCAGCCCGCCGGCCTCATGGCCCCCGGCCAGCTCTTCGCCCTCCTCACCCGGCGCCACATGCACGAGTACGGAACCACGCGCGAGCACTTCGCCGAGGTGGCCATCTCCCAGCGGGCCAACGCCTCGCGGCGGGAGACGGCCCTGATGCGGGAGCCGATGACCCGGGAGGACTACTTCGGCGCCCGGATGATCGCCGACCCCCTGTGCCTGTTCGACTTCTGCCTGGAGTGCGACGGCTCCGTGGCCGTCGTGGTCACCTCGGCCGAGCGGGCCAAGGACCTGCGCCAGCCGCCGGTGCTGATCTCGGGCACGGCCCACGGCGGGCCCGGCCGCTGGGGCCAGGCGATCACCTGGCTGGGCATGCCCGAGGACTACTTCGCCTCGGCCGGTCACCGGACGCTGGCCACCCGCCTCTACGAGATGGCCGGGGTCGGTCCCGACGACGTCGACGTGGCCCTCCTCTACGACCACTTCTCGCCGCTGGTGATCATGCAGCTGGAGGACTACGGCTTCTGCGCGGTGGGCGAGGGCGGCCCCTTCGTGGCCGACGGCAACATCCGCTGGCCCGACGGCGGCCTGCCGGTCAACACCCACGGCGGGAACCTGTCCGAGGCCTACATCCTCGGGCTGACCCACGTGCGGGAGGCCGTCGAGCAGCTGCGGGGCACCGCGGTGAACCAGGTCGAGGGCGCCGAGGTGGCGCTGTGCACCGGCGGGCCGGCGTCGCTGCCCACCAGCAGCCTGATCCTGCGGAAGGGAGGCTGACGTGCAGGGCGTCCCACCCCCCGACCTGATCCGCATCACCCGCGACGAGTGGACGGCACCGTTCTGGGCGGCCACGGCCGAGCACCGGCTGATCGTCCCCCGCTGCGGCTCGTGTGGCACCCACCGCTTCCCGCCCGGCCCGTTCTGCTTCGTGTGCCGCAGCCAGGACGTCGAGTGGGACGACCACGACGGCCGGGGGACGATCTTCACGTTCACCGTCGTCCGTCATCCGGTCATCCCGGACATGGCCGACCACCTGCCGGTCATCGGCGCCGTCGTGGCCCTGGACGGCCTCGAGGAGATCCGCCTGGTCGGTGACGTCGTCGACGCCGACCCCGGCGACGTCGAGGTGGGAGCCGCGGTGACCATGGACTGGTACGACGTCCGCGACGGCGACACCGTCCCCGTCTTCCGGCTGGACGGATCATGAGCGACCCGGTCGTCATCGAAGCGGCCATCAACGGCGTCACGCCGAAGTCGCGGAACCCGAACGTCCCCATCTCGCCGGAGGAGATCGCCGCCGACGCCCTCGCCTGCTTCGACGCCGGCGCGGCCATCGTCCACAACCACGTCGACGTGGTGATGGTCCCGGGCGACGAGGCGGCCGACCGCTACCTCGAGGGGTGGCGGCCGGTGCTGGCCGAGCGCCCCGATGCCCTCCTGTACCCGACGATCAACGCCGGGTCCTCGGTCGAGGCGTCCTACAGCCACATCCGCCCGCTGGCCGAGCGGGGCGGGCTGCGCATCGGGCTGGCCGACCTGGCGTCGGTCAACCTCGGCGGCCGGGACGCCGACGGGGTGCCCACCGGTCCGTTCGTCTACGCCAACAGCTTCGACGACGGCCACCACCAGCTCGGGCTGTGCGCCGAGCTCGGCCTCGGCCCGTCGCTGGCGATCTTCGAGCCCGGCTTCCTGCGCACCACCCTCGCGTGGCACACCGCCGGGCGCCTGCCCGCCGGGGCCATGGTCAAGCTCTACTTCGGAGGCGAGGACGGCTACCTCGGTGGCGCCACCTTCGGCCTCCGGCCCACCGAGAAGGCCCTCGACGCCTACCTGGAGCTCCTCGAGGGCACCGACCTCCCGTGGTCGGTGAGCGTCTTCGGGGGCGACGTCGTCGGCTGCGGGATCGCCCGCCTCGCCCTGGAGCGGGGCGGCCACCTCCACCTCGGCCTCGAGGCCTACGCCGGCGACCGCACGCCCACCAACGTCGAGCTGGTCACCGAGGCCGTCGCCCTCTGCGCCGAGGTCGGCCGCCCCGTCGCCGGAAGCGACGAGACGGCCATCCTCCTCGGCCTGCCCTGAGCCTCAGCCCAGGGTCGCCTCACACTGCCCGGCGATCTGGTCGGGGATCCGGTCGCCACACGAGCCGCCGTAGTCCTCGTAGGACCCGGGCGGGCCGACCGGCGTCGTCCGCCAGAGCTCGTCGCAGGCCGCGAGGTCACCGGCGAAGCAGTCGTCGGCCAACCCGTCGAAGACCGCATTGGTGCCGTAGTCGTCGATGTAGGCCGACGGGTCCGTCGGCGAGGCGCCCGGGACCTCCGTGCTCAGGTCGTCCGAGAAGTCATCGGAGACGTCATCGCTGAAGTCGTCCGAGGCGTCATCGGAGAAGTCATCGCTGAAGTCGTCCGAGAAGTCCGAGCTGGCGTCGTCCGAGAGGGTCGAGAGGAGCTCGTCGTAGGCGTCCTCGTCGCAGATGTCCTCGGCGGAGTCGTAGACGTCGGTCGGATCGCCGCCCCAGAAGTCCTCGTCGCAGAGGAAGTCCCGCTGGGCGCCGAACGACTCGAAGAAGGCCTGGATGTCGATGTCCTCGTCGGGATCGAAGGCCTCGAAGTCCTCGACCGGGTCGCCGGTCTCGATGGTGGCGTCGAAGTCGCCGGTGCTGTCACGACCGCTGAAGATGACCGAGTACGTGCCGCCCAACGGGGGCACGAGGAAGAGGCCCTCGGGCTCACCTGCGTCGCCCGAGTTGTCGGTGCCGAACGGGATGCCGGCGCCTTCCAACGACGGGAGCTCCTCGTCGATGAGCTCCTGGAAGTCGCTGAAGTCCTCGGACAGCCCCTCGCTGAGGTCCCCGCTCAGGTCGGCATCGACCGAGTCGCTGAACAGGTCGCCGTACGTGCTCCCGTACGCCTCGAGGATGTCCTCCTCGGCGACCTCGCTCTCGCCGGCGAGACTGGCGAAGGCCGCCGTCGTGGCGTTCTCCAACGAGACGCCCAGCGTGATCGAGAGATCGAGGTCCTCGGACGGCTCGGCCAGCACCCGGACGGGCTGACCGGCTTCGAGCTCGAACTCCTGCACGACGAAGGGCTCGTCCTCGCTGATCGTGCCCGACACCTCGCCGGTGCCGTCGTCGCCGCCTCCGCTGGCGTCACCACCGCCGTCGTCGCCACCGCCGTCGTCGCCACCGCCGAGGAGCACGACCAGGCCCACGACGACCGCGGCCACGGCCACGCCGATGAGGGCGAGGATGCCGATCGGCACCTTGCGCTTCGGCCCAGGCGGCGGTCCGCCGGGCACGCCCGTCCCACCAGTCGGCGGCGGTGCCCCCGGTGGCGGGGCCGCCGGAGGAGGTTGTTGTTGCGGAAAGCCCTGCCCTGCGCCACCCGGATCGCTCATTTCGGCACCCTAGGTGGTCAGGGTCAGAGCGACAGCGCGACCGCCTCGGCGTGGTCGTCGACCGAGCCGAACCAGGTGTCGAGCACGATCGCCCGCTTCAGGTACAGGTGGGCGTCGACCTCGTGGGTGAACCCCATGCCCCCGTGGACCTGGATGCAGGCCTTGCCGTTGCGCCTTGGCGGCGTCCCCGGCGGCGATCTTGGCGGCGTGCACCAGGCGGACCATGTCGTCGACGCCCCGGCCCGTCCATGGTGACGCCGGCGGCGTAGACCACGCCCCGGGCCAGCTCGGCCCGGGTGAGCATGTCGGCGCAGAGGTGCTTCACGGCCTGGAACGACGCCGATGGGCTTGTCGAACTGCTCCCGCTCGCCGGCGTAGGCCACGGCCAGCTCGGTGGTGCGGGCGGCGATGCCCAGCAGCTGGCGCGGCGGTCAGCACGGCGCCGACCTGCGCCCACTCCGCGCGCCACGTTCTCCGGGGCGAGCAGCTCGCCCTGGGGCAGGTCGGCGACCTGGTGCAGCGGGGTCAGCGGATCGAGGGGGCGCGCTCACCGGCGTCGGCCGCCAGCCCGTCGAGGTCGACCTGCCAGATGCCCTCGGTGTCGAGGGCCAGGAGCACGTCGAGGGCGTCGAGGTGCTCGACCAGCAGCGACATCGGCCGGGCGCTCGACGAGGCCGACCACCGTGGTGCCGTCGGCCGCCCCGTCGACGAGGCCGGCGGCCAGGTGGGTGGCCAGGACCGGGCCCGGGACCAGCGAGCGGCCCAGCTCCTCGAAGGCCAGCACGCGCCTCGGTCATGCCGAGGCCGACGCCACCGTCGGCCTCGGGCGGCGCAGACCGAACACGCCCGGTGTCGGCCAGCTCCCGCCAGCGGCCGCGGTCGAGCGCCGTCGGCCGAGGCCCGCACGACGTCCATGGGGAAGCGCCCGGTCGAGGAACGACCGGAGGCCCTCCTGCAGCGCGGCTTCGTCCTCGCTCAGCTCGAGGTCCACGTCAGCGCTCCTTCGGCAGGCCGAGCACCCGCTCGCCCACGATGTTGCGCTGGATCTGGGTGGTCCCGGCGGCGATCGAGATCGACAGGGCGTGCAGGCGGCCCGGTCACGTGGCGGCCGTTGGCGAAGCCGTCGAGGTCGTCCATCGACAGCGCCGCCCGGTCCAGCATCCGGTCGCTGAGGTCGCCGAGCTTCTGGCGGGCCTCGGAGTAGGCCAGCTTGAACACCGAGCCGCCGACGCCGGGCACGCCGTCCCGGGCGGCCTGGCTGATGTTGCGGCGGGTGAGCGCCCAGAGGGCGTCCAGCTCGGCGGCCAGGTGGCCGATCTCCCGGCGCAGGCCCCGGTCCTCCAGGCTGTGCGCCGTGGCTGGTACGTGCTTGGCGACGCGGCCAGGTCGGCCACCAGCTGCATGGAGTAGAGCAGCTCGCTGACGAAGGCCGTGCCCCGCTCGAAGCTGAAGGTGACCATGGCCACCCGCCAGCCGTCGTTCTCGTCGCCGACCCGGTTGGCCACCGGGACCCGCACGTCGTCGAAGAAGACCTCGCTGAACTCCTTGCTGCCCCGGATGGTCTCCAGCGGCCGGATGTCGATGCCGGGGGTGTCCATGGGCACGATCAACCACGAGATGCCCCTGTGCTTCGGGGCGTCGGGGTCGGTGCGGACGAGCAGCTCGCAGTACTGGGCCACCTGGGCGTGGCTGGTCCAGATCTTCTGGCCGTTGATGACGTACTCGTCGCCGTCCCGCACCGCCCGGGTCCGCAGGCTGGCCAGGTCGGAGCCGGCCTGGGGCTCGGAGAAGCCCTGGCACCAGCAGTGCTCGCCCTTGAGGATCGCCGGCAGGTGGAACTGCTTCTGCTCCTCGGAGGCCTCGGTCATGATCGTCGGCCCGGCGTGGAGGAGGCCCACGAAGTTGGTGCCCACGTACGGCGCCCCGACCCGCTCGGTCTCCTCGAGGAAGATCATGTGCTCGACCGGCGAGGCCCCCCGGCCGCCGTACTCCTTCGGCCAGTTGATGCCGGCGTACCCGGCGTCGAAGAGCATGCGCTGCCACCGCGGCGTCGTAGGCCCGGGTGGCGCTCCAGTCGTCCTCGTCGGGCGCCGGGCCCATGGCGGGCACCGCGTCGACGAGCCAGCCCCGCAGCTCGTCGCGGAACGCCAGCTCCTCCTCGGTGTACCGCAGGTCCATCGCCGCCGACCTTAGGTGCGAACCTGACGACCCGTCAGATCCGGATCAGCAGTGCTCCTCGACGGCGTCGGCGATGAACTGGGCGTACGCCTCCTGCCCCTCCTGGTTGGGGTGGATGCCGTCGGCTCCGAACCACTTGGGGCGACCGACCGAGGCCTCGGACCATGCCGCCACCGGGCGGTCGTACTCGGCGGCCACCTCTCGCAGGACCCGGTTGAAGGTGCGGGAACGGCTGCCCCAGGTCCGGTGGACGTTCGAGGTCTGCTTCAGGTCCACCCAGATGACGCAGTCGACGTCGGCCACGTCGTCACGCAGCACGGCGCGGATCCGGTGCTCCATCTGCCCGGCCGTTGCGTGGCGACTGGTGTCCATGAGCCCGAGCGAGATCACGATCGGCTCGTCACCGTGCGCCAACTGCCTCAGGGCCTGGCGCCCGGTGACGATGTCGACCCCGCCATTGGCGTAGGTCTCACCGCCACGCTCGAGGAGCTCGGCACGGGTCAGGCTCGCCACCGAGTCGCCGACGACCGCGAACCGGCACCCGGGCGCGAGCAGCAGCACCGCCACCGCGATCCAGGTCGCGCGCCGTCGAGACGTCCCCAGCACGCCCCCACCTTGGCGCAGCCGGGGTGTCGGAGGGAAGTCGTTCGGGTGAACGTTCAGGGACAGTTGCCCGCCACCTGCTCGATGAAGGCCGCGTAGCGGGCCTTGCCGGCGGCCGTGTGGTGCAGCCCGTCGGCCTTGAACGACCCGCCGTGCTGCACGGACCACTGCCGGTAGGCGGCGACCTGGGCGTTCGGGTAGTCGGCGATCTGGCGCTCCAGGATCCGGTTGAAGTCGTCGGCTCGGCGGACATAGCCCTGGTAGAAGCCGTTGACGCCGGCGACCTTGAGGTTGAGCCAGCGGACGCAGTCGACGGGCCGGAGGGCGTCCAGCACCTGTCGGATGACCCGCCGCATGCGGGCGTCGCCGTAGCCGTTGTTGGCGTCCCCCGACCCGAGCTCGACGATGGCCACGTCGGGCAGCGGCCCCTGCTGGACCAGTCGGCGGATGGCGGGGAGCTTGTCCTGCACCGTGGCCCGCTCGCTGGCGTCGAGGTGCAACCGGTAGCTCCGGGTGAGGCGGTTGGTGATCTGGGGGGATGCCTGGGCCACCATCGAGTCGCCGTGGAGGCTGAGCCGGGGACCGCCGGCGCCGACGTACTGGCAGCCCGAGGCGAGGACGACCAGCAGCAGCAGCGGCGGCAGCAGCAGCAGCGAGGTGATCCTCCGGCGGGGCACGGGTCAGCAGAAGTGGTCGACCCGACCGTCGACGTACTTGGCGTAGCCCCGTTGCCCGCGGCGGTTGAGGTGGATGCCGTCGCTGCGGAACCAGTCGCGGTGGCGGGCGCTGAACACCGACCAGCGCGCGACGTGCACGTCGTACTCCTCAGCGAGCTCGGTGAGGAGGTCGTTGAACTCCCCCGCCCGCTCGGGCCAGTACGGGTGGCCCGAGGTCGCCTTCAGGTCCAGCCAGATCACGCAGCCGATGCCGTCGATGTCGTCTCGCATCACGGCCCGGACGCGGCGCCGGAGCTGGGCCTCGGTGGACCAGAAGGCGACGTCCATCAGGCCCAGCTCGATCACCGCCCGCCGGCGGTTGGCCTGTGCCAGCTGCCGGATGGCGGGACGCCCGCTGACGATGTCGACCCCGCCGTTGGCGAACACGTCGGCGCCGCGGGCCTCCAGCTCGTCGCGGGCGTCCTGGGTGACCGAGTCGCCGACGACGGCGAAGCCCGACCCGCTGGTCAGGAGCACGACCACCGCCATGGCCACGATCCGGAGGCGCATCAGGCCAACGGGAGGAGGCCTTCGGCCAGCTGCTCCAGGAAGGCCCGGGCGTCGGCGGCAGAGGCGATGCTGCGGCGGAGGTTGACGGAGAAGTGCGTGACCCCGGCATCGCGCAGGCGCAGCGCGGCCTCCCGGGTGGCGGGGAAGTCGAAGCCGTCGTCGCCCCGCACGAAGGGCGTCCCCGCCCGCACCAGGAGCTCGTCGGGCGCGCGGCCGGCCTCGGCGAAGGCCGCTCGCAGGGCCTCGATGCCCGCGAAGAGCTCGTCGGAGCTGGTCCGGGCCTCGAGTGGCATCCACCCGTCGCCCCAGTCCGCCACGCGGGCGCAGTTCTTCGCCGTCGCCTTCGCCCCGAGCCAGACGGGCAGCCGGGCCTGCGCCGGCTGTGGGGAGCACCAGATGTCGGTGAACGTGACGCTGGGCGACGCGAAGCTCGCCGGCGCGTCCGACCACAGCGCCCGGCAGGCCCGCAGGCCGTCGTCCAGGCGGCTCCAGCGCTCGTCCCACGGCACGCCGGCCGCGTCGTACTCCTCCCGCTGCCAGCCGGTGCCGACACCCAGGTCCACCCGGCCCCCGGACAGGGTGTCCAGCGTGGCCACCGTCTTGGCCAGCGAGGACGGCGTGCGCAACGGGGTGATGAGGATCCCGGTGCCGAGCCGGATGCTCGAGGTGGTGGCGGCGATGGCGGTGAGCAGGGTCAGCGGCTCGGGCCACGGCTCGTCGGGGGCGAACGGGAACTCGCCGTACGGGTATCGATCCGTGTTGCGACCCATCACGACGTGGTCGGCCAGCACCAGCTGTTCGATGCCGACGTCGTCGGCCGCCTTCGCCACCTCGACGTAGTGGTCCAGCTCCGGGCCGAAGGTCCGGTGGAACCCGGAGAGGGTGAGCGAGAGGCCCGCCATCACACCACGTCCGGTCGGAGCTGCGCGTCGCTGCCCCCGTCGACGAACACGACGGAGCCGACCATGAAGGTGGCGTCGACCAGCACGAACCAGACGGCTTCGGCGATGTCGTCGACCGTACCCCGGCGGCCCACCGGGATCGGGAACTCGGCGACGAAGCGGCCGATCTCGGGGTCGTCGAGGGTCTCCTGGAACAGGGCGGTCTGGGTGGCACCCGGGGCGACGGCGTTCAGGCGCACCCCCGCCTCGGCCCAGGACGGCGCCCGGTGACGGACGGCGCGGGCCAGGGCCCGCTTCGACATGCCGTAGACCTGCGTGCCGTGCAGCGCCGCCGCCGCGGCCACGGCCGCCTCGACGTCGCCCGCCAGCAGCGGGCCGATCAGCGGCTGGTCGTCCTCCGGCACGGTCCCGAGCGAGTTCGACGAGATGGCGACGGCCGACCCGCCCCCGTCGGCCTCCAGCAGCGGTCGCAGGCCGTCGAGCAGGTCCACGGCACCGAAGTAGTTGACCTGGGCCACCACCGCGACGGGGTCGAACGTGGGCGGGAGCCCGGCGCACACGACCAGCCCGTCCAGCGAGGCCCCGGCCCGCTCGGTGACGGCGGCGACCGCCCCGGCGCGGCCCTCGGGCGTGGACAGGTCGGCCTCGACCTCCTGGCCGGCCAGGTCCACGCCGATGACGTCGTGACCGCCGGCCTCCAGACGGGCTCGGATGGCGCCCCCGATCCCCCGGGCCGACCCCGTCACGCAGGAGGTCGGCACTACGCGGTGATGCCCCCGTCGATGACGACGATCGACCCGTTCATGTAGCGGGCCTCGTCGGACGCGACGTGGGCGAACGTGCCCGCCACCTCCTGCGGGGAGCACATGCCCTTGCGGGTCATCATCTTGAAGAGCTTCTTGCCGTCGCCGCCCTCGGGCACGTCGTAGAAGTCCTTCTGGATCGGGGTCTCGACCCCGCCCGGGGCCACGGCGTTCACCCGCAGCGACGTCTCCTCGTACTCGTAGGCGAGCGCCTTCGTGAGCAGCACCACCCCGCCCTTGGAGCCGCAGTAGGCCGCACTCCAGGGCTGGCCGTAGAGCCCGGCGGTGGAGGCCGTGTTGACGATGACCCCGCCGCCGTCGAGCAGGTGGGGGATCGTCGCCTTGCACATCAGGAACGTGCCGGTGAGGTTCACCCCGATGATCCGGTTCCAGGTCTCCAGGGGCATCTCGTGGGTCCAGGCGAAGGTCCCGATGCCGGCGATGTTGCAGACCACGTCGGGCCGGCCGTGGGCGTCGACGGCGGCGGCCACACCGGCCTCGACCGAGCCCTCGTCGCTGACGTCCACGGCGTGGGCCGTCGCCGTGCCCCCGGAATCGGCGATGCCGGCCACGGTGGCCTCGGTGGCCTCCAGGTTCAGGTCGAGGGCGGCGACGGCCGCGCCCTCGGCGGCGAGGCGCTCGGCGGTGGCCTTCCCGATGCCGGAGCCGGCCCCGGTGACGATGGCGACCTTGCCGGTGAAGCGGTTGTACGTGGTGGTGGGATCGGCCATCAGAACGTCAGCACCCCGCGGGCCAGCTTGCCCTCGTGCATGTCGTCCACGACCGCCTGGAACTCCTCCAGCGGGTACGTCTGGGTGACCAGCTCGTCCAGCTTCAGCTTCCCGTCCAGGTAGAGCTGGACGAAGAGGGGCACGTCGCGGTGGGGCTTGGCCGAGCCGTAGCGGCAGCCCATGATCCCACGGTCGATCTGCATCAGGTGGTTGACCCGGATGCCGGTCAGCTCGGCCTCGGGACCGGGCACGCCGATGATCACGCAGTTGCCGCCCCAGTCGAGGCACTTCACCGCGTCGGCGATCACCGCCGGATGGCCGACGCACTCGAACGACCAGTCGGCCCCGCCCCCGCCCGTGAGCTGGCGGATGGTCTTCACCGCGTTGGTGTCGGGCCCGGCGAGGACGAAGTCGGTGGCCCCGAAGGTCATCGCCAGCTCCTCCTTCTGCGGGAGGGTGTCGACGGCGATGATGCGACCGGCGTCGCACAGCTTGGCGGCCTGGATGACGTTGAGGCCGATGCCGCCCACCCCGAACACGGCCACGTTCTGCCCGTGGCGGATGTCGGCCCGGTTGAGGGCGGCGCCGGCGCCGGTGATCACGCCGCAGCCGATGAGGCAGGCCGACGTGAGCGGCACGTCCTTGTCGATCTTGATGGCCTGCCGGGCGCTGACCACCGTGTGCTCGGCGAAGGCCGAGTTGGCGGCGAACTGATACGCGGGGTCGCCGTTGACCGTGAACGGCTGGTTGAGCTGGCCGAAGCTGCCCCGGCACCAGGTCGGGTGGCCCGTGTCGCACTCCCGGCACGAGCCGCAGTAGGCCAGCGTGGTCAGGACGACGTGGTCCCCGACCTCGAGGTTGGTCACCTCGGAGCCGACCTCCTCGACGACGCCCGCCCCCTCATGGCCCATCACCACCGGCGGCGGGAACGGGATGGTGCCGTCGATGACCGACAGGTCGCTGTGGCAGACGCCGGCGGCGACCATCCGCACCCTGACCTCGGTGGGCGCGGTGGCCCGGACCTCGACGCTGGTCTCGACGGCGGCCTTCTCGCCGTCGAACACGATGGCCCTCATTCGCTGCGCCCCCCGGAGTGGTGGATCTGACGGGGCGTCAGGCTAGGCCGCCGGCGAACTGGCCTCCGATTCGCCGGTCATGGGCGGCGAATGAGAGGCCAGTTCGGGGGGAGCTTCTCCCTAGCCAGCCGTTTGGCCGCCGTCGACGGGCCAGGCCGCGCCGGTGACGTAGCGGGCCTCGTCGGAGGCCAGGTAGGCGATCAGGGTGGCGATCTCCTCGGGGGCGGCGCCGCGCAGGAGCGGGAGCAGCTTGTCGAGGAGGCGCTGGTCGGCCCCCTCCGGGAAGGCGAAGTCGGCCAGCAGGTTCGTGTCCACCTGGCCGGGGCAGACCGCGTTCACCCGGACCTTGCGCGAGGCGTACTCGACGGCCAGCGCCTTGGTGAGCAGGACCAGGCCGCCCTTGGAGGCGCAGTAGGCCGAGGTGTAGGCCTGCCCGACCAACCCGGCGGCCGAGGCCACGTTGACGATGTTGCCGCGGGTCGCGGCCAGGTGCGGGAGGGCGGCCTGCATCAGGAACCACGGGCCGGAGAGGTTCACCGCCAGCATGCGGTCCCAGTCCTCCTGGGAATGGTCGGTGGCGTGGGCGAACCGGAGGATCCCGGCCACGTTGGCCAGCACGTCCAGCCGACCGTGGGTCTCGACCACGTCGTCGACCAGGGCGCGGTCGGCGACCGGGTCGGCGACGTCGTGGACCCGGGCCTCGGCGACACCCTCCGGGCTGCCGGCGTCGCGGTCCACCGCGACCACCGTGGCCCCCTCGGCGGCGAGGCGTTCCGCCGTGGCCCGCCCGATGCCCGACGACGACCCGGTGACGATGGCGACCCGACCCTCGAAGCGCTGGCTCATCCTCCTACCCTCTCGCACCCGTGACCCTTCGTCGGGCATCGCTCGTGCTCGTCCTCCTGGCCGCCGCCCTGGCCGGGTGCAGTGGGGACGACGGCGACGCCACGCGGGACGACCGGGTCCTGCCCTCGCCGCCGCAGACCGTGACCGGCGACGGCGTGACGGTGACCGTGTCACCGGGGCCGACCAGCGTCCTGACCGCCGAGGTCGAGATCGAGGCCGACGAGCCGGTCCAGCCCGAGCTGGTGGCGGTGGCCGGGGACCACCGGGTCGAGGTCCCCGCGCCCCGCCGACCAGCGTCCGACGTGACCATCCCGCTGGTCGGCCTGCGGGCCGCCACCACCTACGACCTCACGCTGGACCCCCTCGACCTGCCGGCGATCCGGTTCCGCACCGGCTCGTTGCCCGAGGACCTGCCCGAGGTCGTCACCCGGGTCGACGGCGAGCCCACGCCCGGGTTCACCCTGTTCAACGCCACGCCGAGCGACCTGTCGATCGAGCACCCCGGCAACCTCATCGCCGTCGACGACGAGGGCGAGGTGGTCTGGTACCACCAGGACAGCCAGCTCATCTCCGACGTCCGCCAGTTGCCCGGCGGTGACCTGCTCTACAACTTCGGCAACATCGGCGCCCGCCAGGTCGACGTCCTCGGTCGCATCGTCTCCGACTGGACCACCGAGACCCGCGTCAGGGTGGGTCAGACCGACCGCTTCGACCACGAGACCTACGCCGACGACGCCGTCGTGGTCGACACGCCCCGCCTGCACCACGAGGTGTCCGCCCCGCTGCCCAACGGCAACTTCCTCTCCCTCAGCCAGGAGATCCGCACGTTCCGGGGCTTCGCCGACCCGGCGTGCCCGCCCGAGCCGTTCGAGGACCCGACGGTCCGCCCCCAGCGGGGCGACGTCGTCCTGGAGTACGCCCCCGACGGCGAGATCGTGCACGAGCTGTCGCTGCTCGACGCCATCGACCCCCGGGAGCAGCCCGGCTCCCAGCAGTGCAACCTCAAGACCGACGAGGTCGGCAACCTCAGCAACGAGGTCTTCGTCGACTGGTCGCACGCCAACGCGGCCGAGCTCTTCGAGGCCGACAACGTCGTGCTGGTGTCGGCCCGCAACCTGAGCTCGGTCATGGCCCTGCGCTGGGAGGCCGACGACGAGGGGCCCGCCGGCGAGGTGCTCTGGCAGCTGGGCCCCGGTCTCGACTTCGAGCTGACCGAGGGCGAGTGGTTCTACCGCCAGCACGCCCCCGAGGTGCAGCCCGACGGCACGATCCTGGTCTACGACAACGGCTCCCAGCGTCCCCTGCCCGAGGGGGAGGACGACAAGGAGGACTTCCGGCCCTACAGCCGGGCGGTGCAGTACGAGCTGGACCGGTCCGGGCCGCCGGGCACGTGGACGGCGCGCCAGGTGTGGGAGCACCGCATCGACACGCCGGCCGGTCCCGTGTTCGCCGACTTCCTGGGCGACGCCGACGCCATCGGTGAGGACCACGTCCTGATCACCCACGGCGCGGTCATCGACGAGGCCGTGGACCGCAACACCGCGCTGATCGTGGAGGTCGACAAGCCGACCGACGAGGTCGTGCTGACCATCCAGGTGCCGTCCGTCGACCTGATCGGCTGGCAGACCTACCGCTCCGAGCACCTCGACACGTGGTACCCGCACGGCACCCGGCGCTCGCTGCGCGGCGACCCTCCCCTGCCCTGACGCCGACCCTGTGGCACGATCCCCGGCCGTGACCCCCCTCATCGCCCCCGGCCGGCTCGAGGTCGGCATGCAGCTGCCCATCCAGTCCCAGAGCCGCATCTACGCCGAGCCGTGGGAGGAGGGCACCGGTGCCGCCGAGCTGGCGCGCGTGGTCGACGCCTGCGAGGACGCCGGGCTGTTCTACGTGGCCGTGTGCGACCACGTGGCCGTGCCCGAGGAGCCGGCCCAGAGGATGCAGACCATCTGGTACGACACCGTCGCCACGCTGGCGTGGATCGCCGGTCGCACCGAGCGCCTCCGGCTGCTGTCCCACGTGTTCGTCCCCGCCTACCGGCACCCCCTGGTGTCGGCCAAGGCCTTCCTCACCCTCGACGAGCTCTCAGGCGGCCGGACCATCCTCGGGGTCGGCACCGGCCACGTGGAGGGCGAGTTCGCGGCGCTGGGCGCCGACTACGCCAACCGGGGGTCGGTGACCGACGAGTGCATCGACGTCCTGAGGGCCGCCTTCACCGACGAGTACCCGACGTACGCCGGCGAGCACTTCACGGTGGAGGGGGTCGGCCTGCGACCCCGCCCCCGCCAGGCGGTCCTGCCCATCTGGGTCGGTGGCTCGTCCAAGCCCGCCCTGCGCCGGGCCGCGGCGCGGGGCGACGGCTGGCTGCCGCAGGGGACGCCCCGCCACGAGCTGGCCGACGCCATCGCCTACCTGCTCGAGCACCGCAAGGCGACCCGGGGCGACGATCCCATCGACCTCGGCACGATCTGCGAGCCGATCTACGTGGGCGAGCCGGGCTGGGACGTCGGTCCGTGGACGATCAGCGGCCCACCCGACCAGGTCGCCGAGAGGGTCCGGGCCTTCAAGGACGTCGGCGTGAGCCACGTCCAGGTCCGTCCTCGCAGCCGCAGCCTCGACGAGCTCTGCGACCAGCTCGCGGCCCTCGGCCGCGACGTACTGCCCCTGCTCAACTGAGCCCGAGCTGCTCCAGCAACAGGGCGTTGAGCTGGTCGGGCGCGTGCTCGGGGATCCAGTGGTCGACCCCCTCGAGCACCTCGAAGCGGTACGGGCCTTCGACGTGGTCGGCGGTGGCCTCGGCCCCCTCGCGACCGAGGGCGGGGTCCTCGGTGCTCCACACGTGCAGGGTGGGCACCGTGACCGGTCCGAGATCGACGATGAGGTGGCCGCCGGCCGCCCGGTACCAGTTCAGGGCGGCGCCCAGGGCCTCCGGGGTGCCGAGGGCCTCCAGGTAGGGGGCGGCCTCCTCCTCGGTGAACCCGCTGGCCAGGTAGATCATCCGCAGGCCGGTGGCCTCGTTGGCCAGGAAGCCGTACTCCGAGCCCTCCTCCCGGAACATCGGGAAGTAGCTGGAGCGCTGCTGCTGGTCGGTCTTCTCGGATGCCAACGCGGTGCTGTAGGCCAGCGGGTGGGGCACCGACAGCGCCGTCATCGTCAGCAGGCGCTCGCCGTGACGGGCTGCCAGCTGCCAGGTGATGCTGGCGCCCCAGTCGTGGCCGACCACGTGGAAGCGGTCGGCGCCCACCAGGTCGGCCAGGCCCAGCACGTCGGCGGTGAGCTCGGTCGAGTGGTAGGCCGCCACCCCCGCAGGGCGGGCCCCGGGCGAGTAGCCCCGCTGGTCGGGGGCGAGCACCCGGTAGCCCGCCTCGGCCAGGACCGGCACCTGGTGGTGCCAGCAGTGGGCGGTCTGGGGGAAGCCGTGGAGGAGGACCACGACCGGCCCGTCCTCGGGGCCGGCCACGGTCACGTCGAAGGTGAGGGCACCCACGGTCATCGGCACCCGCTCGACGTTGGTCACGGAGCGTGACCGTAGTGCCCTTTCGTCGGGCGGTTCCGTGCGGCACACTGGTCGTCATGACACGGAGAGTGACGGACACGGCACTCCCCGCGCTGATCGTGGTCTTCGGGTTCCTGGCGGCGGCGATCCTCGCGGTGCTGGTGGTGAGCGAGGGCGATCTGGTGGAGAACGACCGCCAGGCCACGACCTACCTGGTCGGTGGGCGGGCGGACATCCCCCGGGGCCAGACCCAGGACGACGTGATCGTCGCCCGCGGGGTGGTGACGGTCGACGGCACCGTCGAGGACGACGTGATCGTGGGCAGCGGCAGGGTGCGGCTGAACGGCATCGTCCACGGCGACGTGATCGTGCTCCGGGGCTCGGCTCGGCTCGGGCCCGACGCGGAGATCGACGGGGACCTGCGCACGTCGCGCCCGCCGCGAGTCGCCGCCGGCGCCCTCGTGCGGGGGGACGTCGCCGAGGTGACCCTCTTCTCCGCTCTGGGCGAGCTGCCCCGCAGCCTCTGGTTCGCCGGGTGGCTGGCGGCGGGCCTGACCGTGCTGGTCGCCGGGTTCCTGCTGCCCCGACGGGTGGCCGACGCCGCCCACCACGGGGCGGGCCGGCCGGCGCGGGCCTTCCTGCTCGGCGGGCTCGCGCTCGTGGTCGCCCCCGTCGTCGTCGGGGTGCTCGCCCTCAGCCTGCTCGGCATGGGCCTCGCCATGGTCGCCTTCGCCGTCGTACTGCTGGGCGCCACGGTCGGCGCCGCCGCCGCCGGGACGGCCGTCGGTCGCCTGATCGGGCTCCCCGAGGGGCCGGTCAGCTTCCTGGCCGGCTGGGGTGCCATCGGGTTCGTGCTCGCGCTGGCCCTCCTGGCCAACCCGGTCCTGGCCGCTCTGGCCGGCGCCGCGGTCGCCGCCTTCGGCCTCGGCTCGCTGGTCCCCGGCCGCGAGCGCCCCGCTGCCGACGACGGGGACGACGACGATCGGCCCGACCCCGAGGGAAGGGAACCCGAGGTCGCCGACGACGAGCCGAAGATCCTGGCGTCGTTCCCGATCGGCTCGGCGGCCGGCCCGACCTAATCGGTCAGGCGGGCAGATCCAGCAGGGACCGCCACGCCTTGGCGGAGCTTCGGGCCACCTCGTCGGGCGTCATGCGCAGGGTCGCCTCGGGGACGACGTCGGCGATGCCGCGCTGCTCGGCGTAGTGGTGCGGGTTGGCCACCTCCTCGAACAGCGGCCGGCGGAGCGCGACCAGCTCGTCGGGGGCCTCGGGATCGAGGAAGCCCCAGACGGTGAAGGCGATGCGTGAGGTCGTGGACGACCGGCGCCCGGCCGAAGAGCGACGCCCGCTTCAGGCCGACGGCGACGCAGCCGGCGACGGCGTCGTCCTCGTGCTCGCCGGGGCGCAGGTGCAGCTGGCCCCGGAACCGCTCGGCCAGGGTGAGGGCGAAGCCCTGGTCCGGGCCCGGGCCAGCCGAAGCGCGGGCCCCGCGGCTGGCCGTGCGTCGAGCTCGGCCGGTCGGTCTGGGGATCCACGGGTCGGGGCGCCGTGGCGGGGACGTGTAGATGCGGGTGTCGTCGATCGCCTTGGTCGGGACGAACCGGGGGCGGCCACGGCGCGGACCCTACGGACGCCGAGCCGCCGGCGAGCCGAAGCCGCGGAGTCTCGCCGAGCGGAGCTCGGCGTACTCGTGCGCTCAGGCCGGTCGTCAGTGGCCGATGGAGCAGGCCGTAGACGATCGAGTCGGCCAGGGCCTGCCACGACGCCTCGATGATGTTCTCGCGACACGCCGATGGTCGACCACGAGCGCTCGCCGTCGGTGCGAGTCGATGCAGCACCCGGGTCACCGCGCCGGTGCCCTTGCCGCGTGTCGAGGACCCGCACCTTGTAGTCGGTGAGGTGGACGTCGCTCGAGGGCCGGGTAGCGCGGCCGCCGATGGCCTTGCGCAGCGCGCGTGTCGAGGGCGTTGACCGGGCCGTTGCCCTCGGCGGTGGCGATGACCCGCTCGCCGTCGACGCGCGACCTTGACCGTGGCCTCGGTGACGATCTCGGCGCCGTGCACGCCGCTGGAGCCGTCGGCGGGGCTCGGTGCTCGACCGTGACCCGGAACGACTCGAGCTTGAAGAAGGGCTGCGCCCAGCCGGTGGCGTCGCCGCATGAGCAGCTCGAGGGAGCCGTCGGCCGCCTCGAAGTGGTAGCCCTCGTGCTCGAGCTGCTTGAGCTGGTCGACGCACGTCGGCGAGCGCGGGGCCGTCGATCTCGAGGCCGATCTCCTGGGCCTTGAGCTCGCAGCGTCGACCGGCCGGCCAGCTCGGACACCACGAAGCGGGTGCCGTTGCCGACCGCGTCGGGGTCGACGTGCTCGTAGGCGTCGGGCCGCCGGGCGATGGCGCTGGTGTGCAGGCCCGCCTTGTGGGCGAAGGCCGACGTGCCCGACGTAGGGCTGCTGGGGGTCGGGGGTGATGTTGACCAGCTCGGCGATGTGGTGGGCCACCGGGGTGAGCCGCTCGAGGCGCTCGGCGGGGATCGTCGCCACGCCCATCTTCAGCGTGAGGTTGGGGATGATCGTGGTGAGGTTGCAGTTGCCGGTGCGCTCGCCGTAGCCGTTGATGCGTGCCCTGCACCTGGGTGGCGCCGCCGCGCACGCCGGCCAGCGCGTTGGCCACGCCGCAGCCGGTGTCGTCGTGCAGGTGCACGCCGACCTGCGGTCGTCCGACGTAGTCGACGACCTCGCCCACGATCGCGCTCGACCTCGTAGGGCAGCGAGCCGCCGTTGGTGTCGCACAGCACGAGGCAGTCGGCGCCGGCCATCGGCCGCCGCCTCGAGCACCCGCAGGCTGAACTCGGGGTTGCGCCTTGTAGCCGTCGAAGAAGTGCTCGGCGTCGAAGAACACCCGCAGGCCCTGGCGCCGCGCAGGAACTCGACCGAGTCGGCCGACCATGGCCACGCCCTCGTCGAGGTCGGTCCGCAGCGCCTCGGTCACGTGGTAGTCCCAGCACTTGCCGACGATGCACACCGTGCCGGTGCCGGCCTCGAGCAGGTTGGCGCAGGGTCTCGTCGTCGTCGACCTTGCCCTTGACCCGGCGGGTGGAGCCGAAGGCCACCAGCGTCGCTGGTGTCGAGGTCGAGCTCGGTCGGCGCCCGGCGGAAGAACTCGTCGTCCTTGGGGTTGGCGCCCGGGCCAGCCGCCCTCGATGTAGTGCACGCCGAGGTGGTCGAGCTGCTCGGCGATGCGCAGCTTGTCGTCGACGGTGAGCGAGATGCCCTCGAGCTGGCTGCCGTCGCGCAGCGTCGTGTCGTAGATCTCGACCGCCGCCGGCTGCGCGCGTCGGCGGGGTCGGGGGCTCCGCCGCTCACTCGTTGACATGCTCGAGCCAGTCCTTGTAGCGGTCGACCTCGCCGCGGACGGTGGCGAAGTACGTCTCCTGGATCTGGCGGGTGATCGGGCCCGGGCTCGCCGAGCTCGCGGTCGTCGACCGAGCGGATCGGCACGACCTCGGCGGCCGTGCCGGAGAGGAAGGCCTCGTCGGCGGTGTAGAGGTCGCTGCGCAGGAGGTTGCTCGACCTCGGTAGTCGATGCCGAGGTCGCGGGCGATGCGTCGCGCACCGAGTCCTGGGTGATGCCCTCGAGGGCGCCGGCCGAGATCGGGCGGCGTGATGATCGCGCCGTCGCTTGACGACGAAGATGTTCTCGCCGGTGCACTCGCTGACGTAGCCCTGGGGCGACAGCAGGATGGCCTCGTCGTAGCCCGCCTTGAGGGCCTCGACCTTGGCCATCGACGAGTTGATGTACATGCCGGTGCCCTTGGCCGCGGGCGGCATGGTGTTGGGGTCGTGGCGCTGCCACGACGAGATCTTCATGCGGACGCCGTGCTGATGCCCTCGTCGCCGAGGTAGGTGCCCCACGGCCACACCGCGATGGACACGTTGACCGGGCACGGCAGCGGGTTGAGGCCCATCTCGCCGTAGCCGAGGTAGACGAGCGGCCGGATGTAGCAGGACGGCACGTCGTTGACCCGGACCGTCTCCTTGGTCGCCGCGATCAGCTCGTCGCGGGTGAACGGGATGTCGATGCATGAAGATCTTGGCGCTGTTGAACAGCCGGTCGATGTGGTCGGTCGAGGCGGAACACGGCCGGGCCCTGCGTCGGTCTCGTAGGCCCGGATGCCCTCGAACACGCCGCAGCCGTAGTGCAGCGTGTGGGTGAGGATGTGGATCTTGGCGTCGTCCCAGGCGACGAGCTCGCCGTCCATCCAGATCTTGTCGGACGGTGTCGAGCGGCATCTCTCAGACCCTTTCTGCGATGGCGTCGCCGATCTCGGCGGTGGTCCCCTCGTGGCGCCGGGTCGGCGCACGCCTTGCTGGATGCGGGCGGCGGCATCGGCCTCGCCCAGGAACTCGAGCATCATCGCCGCCGACAGCACGGCGGCGGTGGGGTTGGCCGTCCCGGTGCCCGGCGATGTCGGGGGCCGAGCCGTGCACGGGCTCGAACATCGACGGGCCGGTGCGGGCGGGGTTCAGGTTGGCCGAGGCGGCCAGCCCGATGCCGCCGGAGACGGCGCCCGCCGAGGTCGGTGAGGATGTCGCCGAACAGGTTGTCGGTGACGATCACGTCGTAGCGGCTCGGGGTCCTCGCACGAAGTGGATGCAGGCGGCGTCGACGTGGTTGTAGGCGGTGGTCGACGTCGGGGTACTCGGCGGCGACCTCGTCGAAGGTCCGCTGCCAGAGGTCGCCGGCGAAGGTCAGCACGTTGGTCTTGTGCACCAGCGTGAGGTGCCTGGCGGGCGCGGCTGCGGGCCAGGTCGAAGGCGTAGCGGACGCAGCGCTCGACGCCCATGCGGGTGTTGACCGAGCCCTGGGTGGCGATCTCGTGGGGCGTGCCCTTGCGCAGGAAGCCGCCCTCGCCGGCGTAGGTGCCCTCGGTGTTCTCCCGGACGACGAGGAAGTCGACGGTCGGCGGGTGCGAGGAACGGGCCGCAGGTTGACGTAGAGGTCGAGCGCGAAGCGCATCTTCAGCAGCAGGCCCCGCTCGATGACGCCGGGCGGCACGTCGGGGGTGCCCACCGCGCCGAGGAAGAGGGCGTCGAGGCCGCGCCACTCGTCGAGCACCTCGTCGGGCAGGACGTCGCCGTCGCGCAGGTAGCGGGCGCCGCCGAGGTCGTAGTCGACGGTGTCGAGGTCGACGCCCGCGGCGCGCACGACCTTCAGGGCCTCGGCCACGACCTCGGGGCCGATGCCGTCGCCGCCGATGACGCCGATGCGATGGGTCACGTCCGGAGTGTTCCTCTCTGAAACGAAGAAACCGCCCACCGAGGTGGACGGTCGAGCAGCGCGGGCCGGAAGCCGGCGCGCGCTAACGGATGATTACGGGCGCGAAGTGGCGCTTCACACACTGGAGTCTAGCTTGCCGGTCGTGCGTCGCCCCGTGGCCATTTCCGTGGTCGTCCTCGCCCTGCTGGCCGGGTGCAGCGACGACGAGGAGCCGGAGCCGGCGCTCCCGGCCGCACCGCTCGACACCTCGCAACCCGCCGGACCGGTGACCGTGGCCATCACCCCGTTGGGGGTCACCGTCCGCGACCGCGGCGCGACGCCCCGCGAGATCCTGGAGCAGGACCTGGCTGAGGACCAGCCGTCGGTGGGTGAGCTGACCTTCGACCTGCAGGTGGAGGAGATCTCGAACGCCCGCATCGTGGGCGACAACCGCCTCGACGTGATGTCGTTCCGGGAAGGCGACGCGACGGCAACGGTGGAGTACGCGCTCAGCGGCCTGGATGTGGCCCTGGCGGAGAGCGGCGAGCCCACCGACCCGATCGAGGACGCCCTCTCCCTCACCGGCACGCTGCAGGTCGGGCCCGATCGCGGGGTGACCGCGGCGACGATCGACACGCAGGCGTCGGGCGAGATCCCGGGCGTGGAGGCGCTGGCCGACTCGCTGGACCCGCGTCTGACCTCGCTGCTGCTGCCGTTCCCGACCGAGCCCGTCGGCATCGGGGCCGAGTGGACGGTGCAGGGCCCGCTGCCGATGTTCGGGGCGACCGTCTCGCTCACCGCGGAGATGCAGCTCGTCGAGCGCCAGGGGAACCACTACGTCCTGACGGCCGCGCTGGCGATGGAGACGCCCACCCCCGGGTCGGGCCCCGAGGTCACGCTCCAGGGCATCGGCCGGCTGGTGGGCGACCTCCGCCGGCTGGGCCTGCTGGAGGGCACGATGGGCATGGACGGCACGATCGGCCTGCCCGGCGACGAGGCCGAGCACGCGATGGCGGTCGAACTGGCGGTCGAGGGCCGTCGATAGCCTTCCCGGATGGCTGAGAACGTCCAGCTCACCCAGGCCACCTACGACCGGCTCAAGGAAGAGCACCAGCACCTCACCACGGTCTGGCGCATCGACATCGCCAAGCGCATCGAGGCGGCCCGCGAGCTCGGCGACCTCAAGGAGAACGGCGACTACCACGCCGCCAAGGAGGAGCAGGGCCAGACCGAGGCCCGCATCCGCGACCTCGAGGCCATGATCGAGCGGGCCGAGATCGTGGAGCGGGGCGGCGGCGACGGCATCGTGGCCGCCGGCTCCGTGGTGTCCATCCGCTACGAGGGCGACGACGACGTCGAGACCTACCTGCTCGGCTCCATCGAGGAGGAGCGGGACGGCCTCCAGGTCATGTCCCCCGGGTCCCCGATCGGTCGGGCGCTGGTGGGCGGCGAGGCCGGCGACGTGGTCGAGGCCGAGACCCCGGGCGGCATGCTCCGGGTCGAGATCGTCGCCGTCGGCGAGTAGCCCGATGAGCACTCCTGCGCTCCCGCCCGGCGGGCCGCTGGAGCTGCCGGGGCGCGGGACCACCTTCCACCGGGACCTGCCCAGCCGGGCCGGCGCCGACGCGCCGGTCGTGCTGCTGCTGCACGGCTGGACGGCGACCGCCGACCTCAACTGGTACCCCGCCTACGACCCGTTGGCGGCCGACTTCCGGGTGCTGGCGCTCGACCACCGCGGCCACGGTCGGGGCATCCGCAGCGGGCGCCGATTCCGGCTGGCCGACTGCGCCGACGACGCCGTCGCCCTCGCCGACGTGCTCGGCGTCGGACCGCTTCATCCCGGTCGGGTACTCGATGGGTGGCCTGGTCGCCCAGCTGCTCTGGCACCGCCACCGGACCCGGGTCGTCGGGCCTGGTCCTCGGCGCCACCGCCCGCAACTTCCGTGGCAGCCGCGCCGCGGCGGGCACGTTCGCCGCCATCACGGCGATGGCCGCCGCCGCCCGCCTCGCACCGCCCTCCATGCGCGCCAGTGCCGCCCAGCGCTTTGCCGACCGCCGCCCCGACGCGACCGACTGGGCCCGGGACCAGTTCCGGGCCGGCGACCCCCGCATGGTGCTCGAGGCGGGCCAGGCCATCGGGAGCTTCTCGTCGCGGGACTGGATCGCCGAGGTCGACGTGCCCACCGCGGTGGTTCTCACCGAGCACGACACCGTGGTCCCCCCTGCCCGCCAGCAGAAGCTGGCCGACGCCATCCCCGGCGCCACCGTGCACCGGGCCCCGATCGACCACGGCGGCTGCGTGGTCGAGGCCGAGCAGTTCGTGCCCGTGCTGGTCGGCTGCGTGCCGCGACGTCGCGGCACGGCACGTGCTCAACCCGTCCTGACGAGCTCCACCGGTCGATCCAGGACCTCGGCCAGCAGGCCCTTGCGTTCGTCGGCCGACCACAGCTCGACCGCCGTGTCGGCGCCGGGCGCCGACTCGACCTCGATCACCAGGCGGTCGTCGTCCTCCCGCACGTGCAGCGCACCGACGCTGCCACGATGGGCCCGGTCGAGGCCGATGGCCACGCGCAGGATCCCGGCCAGTGTGCGCACGACGTGCTGGTCGGACTCGTCGAGGGCGGCGAAGGCCTCGTGGCTGGCCTTCGGCGCGCTCTTGCGGTGGTAGCGGGCCACCTGGGCGATGACCTCGATCTCGGCGTCGGTGAACCCGGTCAGGTGCTCGGAGTTCCGGATGACGTAGTAGCTGTGCCGTGGTGGCCCGAGTGGGAGATGAACAGCCCCACGTTGCACAGCAGGGCCGCCGCCTCGAGGTACTCCCGGGGGCCGTCGCCCAGCTCGTGCCACGGGGCGAGCTGGTCGAACAGCTGCAGGGCGAGGTGGGCGGACCGCTCCGAGTGCTCGGGGTCGTCGTCGGTCAGCTCGGCCAGGTGGAGGACGCCGCGGCGGCGGATGTCCTGCAGGTGGTGGAGCGACCCGCCGTGGGTGCGGCGGTAGGTGTCGGCCAGCACCCCCTCCCGCAGGGCGGACTCCGAGATCATCACCTCGGTGGCGCCGAAGGTGGCCAGCAGCTCCTGCAGCACGAGGGCGCCGGCCACGATGATGTCGGCCCGCTTGGGGTCGAGGCCGGGGATGCGGCGGCGCTCCCGGACGTTGGGAGCGGCCACCAGCTGATCGACGACCGCGTCCAGCTCGTCCTCGGTGATGACCACCTGGTTGAGGGTCTGGATCGGGTCCTCGCCCCGCGCCGCCAGGACCATGGCGGCGACGCTCTGGGCGGTCCCCGAGCTGGCCACGGCGACGTCGAAGCCGACCATCTCCCGCTGGAGGGGCAGCGCCAGGCCCTGCACGTGGCGGCGGCAGCGGGTCGACGGCCTTGGCGGTGACCTCGTCGTCGGCGAAGAAGCGGTCGGTGAGGCGGATGGCGCCCAGCTTGAGGCTGCGGGCGACCAGGGTCTCGTCCCGCTCGCCGAGCACGACCTCCGTGCTGCCGCCGCCGATGTCGATGATCAGCGAGCGCTGGTCGTAGACGGGGACGGCCTGGAGCACCCCGAGGTGGATCAGGCGGGCCTCCTCGAAGCCGGAGATGACCTCGACCCGGACGCCGGCCTCGACCAGGGCGCGGCGCAGGAAGACGTGGCGGTTCTCGGCCTCCCGCACGGCGCTGGTGGCCACGGCCCGCACCGACGCCCCCTGCGCCTCGGCGATGGCCCGATGACGGGCCAGGGCGGCGACGGCCCGGTCGATGGCGTCGTCCTCCAGCCGCTTCATCTCGCCCCCGCCGTGGCCGAGTCGGACCATGTCCTTCTCGCGGGCCAGGATCTCGAAGCGGTCCGAGGCGACGGCCCGGGCCACGACGAGGTGGATGGAGTTGGTCCCGATGTCGATGGCGGCGAGCGTCGGCATCGCGTCGTTCGTCGGGCTGGTCATGCCAGCGCGGCCTCCACCCGCCGGGCGGCGTCCTCGACCGCGGCGCCGTAGCGGGCCCCCGGCGTGCGGGTCGTGCGCTCGACGGGACCGGACACGCTGACGGCGGCGATCACGTCACCGGCGGCGTCGCGCACCGGGGCGCTGACCGACGCGACGCCCGCCTCGCGCTCCTCGACGCTGTCCACCCACCCGGCCGAGGTCGCACGGAGGGCTCGCCCGGCGGAACCCCGGTCGAGCGGGAGGGCGGCACCCATCGGCACGATCGTACGGAGGCCGTGGGGTGACTCCAGCGAGGCGACGCACACGCGCTGGTCGCCCTCCCGCACGTAGAGCTGGACGCTCTCGCCGGTGGCGTCCCGGAGGGCGGCCAGGGCGGGCCGGGCCGCCTCGGCCAGGGGCAGGGCGTCGGCCGCCGCCCGGCCCAGGCCCACCAGGCGCAGACCGAGGGCGAAGCGCCCGTCGGCCGTCCGGCGCAGGAGCCCGTGGGCCTCGAGGGCGACCGCCAGCCGGTGGGCCGTGGCCCGGGAGAGCCCGGTGGCGTCGACCAGGTCGGCCAGGGTCCGTGGCCCGGCGCCCTCGACGGCGGCCAGCACCCGGACCCCCTTGTCGATCGTGCCCACACCGCTTACCCTGGGTTCCACAAACCGAGATCATAGTCTCAGAATGTGAGATGAGGAACCTGATGCCCAAGACGCTCTCCGAGAAGGTGTGGGACCGTCACCTGGTCCACCGGGGGACCGGCGGCGACCCCGACCTGCTCTACATCGACCTGCACCTGGTCCACGAGGTCACCTCGCCCCAGGCCTTCGACGGCCTCCGCCTCGCCGGCCGGCCCGTCCGCCGTCCCGACCTGACCGTCGCCACCGAGGACCACAACGTCCCCACCACGCTCGGCCCCATCGAGGACCCGATCTCGAAGACCCAGGTCGAGACGCTGCGGGCCAACGCGGCCGAGTTCGGCATCCGCCTGCACTCCATGGGCGACCCCGGCCAGGGCATCGTCCACATCATCGGGCCGGAGCAGGGCCTGACCCAGCCGGGCATGACCATCGTCTGCGGCGACTCCCACACGTCCACCCACGGGGCGTTCGGGGCGCTGGCCTTCGGCATCGGGACCAGCGAGGTCGAGCACGTCCTGGCCACCCAGACCCTCCCCCAGCAGCGGCCGGGGACCATGGCGGTCACCGTCGACGGCGACCTGCCCGCGGGCGTCACCGCCAAGGACGTGGTGCTGGCGATCATCGGTCGCATCGGGACCGGCGGCGGCATCGGCTCGGTCATCGAGTACCGGGGCTCGGCGATCCGGGCGCTGTCGATGGAGGGACGGATGACCGTCTGCAACATGTCGATCGAGGCGGGGGCCCGAGCCGGCCTGATCGCCCCCGACGACACCACCTTCGCCTACCTGGAGGGCCGGCCGTCGGCCCCGTCGGGGGCGGACTGGGAGCGGGCCCTCGACGACTGGCGGTCGCTGAGCACCGACGACGACACGGGCTTCGACAAGGAGGTCGTCCTCGACGCCGGCTCGCTGTCGCCCCACGTCACCTGGGGGACCAACCCCGCCCAGGTGGTGCCGCTGGACGGCGCCGTGCCGTCGCCCGACGACTTCGAGCAGGCGTCGGAACGGGATGCCGCCGAGCGGGCGCTGGCCTACATGGGCCTCGAGGCGGGGACGCCGATGCGGGACATCCGGGTCGACACCGTCTTCATCGGGTCCTGCACCAACGGCCGCATCGAGGACCTCCGGGCCGTGGCGGCCGTGGCCGAGGGCCGGAGGGTGGCCGACGGCGTGCGCACGCTGGTCGTGCCCGGGTCCGGCCGGGTCAAGGAGCAGGCCGAGGCCGAGGGGCTGGACAAGATCCTGACCGCGGCCGGCTTCGACTGGCGCCAGCCGGGCTGCTCGATGTGCCTGGCCATGAACCCCGACAAGCTGGCCGTCGGTGAGCGGGCGGCCTCGACCAGCAACCGCAACTTCGAGGGTCGCCAGGGCCGGGGCGGGCGCACCCACCTCGTCTCCCCCGCCGTCGCCGCCGCCACGGCCATCGCCGGCACCTTCGCCACCCCCGACGACCTGGATGGAGAGGCCTGACATGGAGCCCGTACGAGTGGTGACCGGGACCGCGGTCCCCCTGGACCGGTCCGACGTGGACACCGACCAGATCATCCCCAGCGACTGGCTGAAGCGGGTCGAGCGCACCGGCTTCGGGCGCGGCCTGTTCGCCGAGTGGCGTGACGACCGCGACTTCGTCCTCAACGACGAGCAGTACGCCGGGGCCACAGGTCCTGCTGGCCGGCGCCAACTTCGGCACCGGGTCGTCCCGGGAGCACGCCGTGTGGGCCATCCAGGACTACGGCTTCCGGGCCGTCATCTCGCCCCGGTTCGCCGACATCTTCCGCAACAACGCCACCAAGTGCGGGCTGGTCCCCGTCCAGGTCGACGCCGAGGTGGGCGAGGCCCTGATGCGGGCCGTGCAGGACGACCCGACGACGGAGATCACCATCGACGTGGAGCGGGGCACCGTCGCCGCCCCCGCCGCCGGGATCGAGGCCGACGTTCGCGATGGACGAGTCGACCCGCCACCGGTTGGTCAACGGGCTCGACGACATCGGGCTGAGCCTCCAGCACGCCGACGACATCGACGGCTACGAGACGACCCGACCGTCGTGGCTACCGTCGGTGCGTGCCTGACGTCGTCGTCATCGGGGCCGGGATCGCCGGTCTCACGGCTGCCCGTCGCCTGCAGGCGGCCGGGCGCTCGGTCGTCGTGCTCGAGGCTCGGGACCGGGTCGGCGGGCGCACGCTCAACGACACCGTCGCCGGGGTCACCGTCGAGGTCGGCGGGCAGTGGGTGGGTCCCACCCAGGACCGCATCAACGCCCTGATCGACGAGCTCGGGCTCGAGCGGTACCCCACGTTCGACCAGGGTGACGCCGTCGTCGAGCTGACCGATGGCCGGGTCAAGCGGTACTCGGGCGACACCCCGCCGCTCGAGCCCGCTGGCCCTGGCCGACCTGTTCCAGGCCCAGCGGGCGCTGGACAAGCTGGTCGAGACCGTCGACCTGGAGGCGCCGTGGAAGACGCCCGACGCCGAGGCCCTCGACGCCACGTCGTTCGCCTCGTGGTTGGACCGGCGGGTGCGGACGAAGGACGCCCGCATGTTCCACGACGTGGTCTCGCAGGCGGTGTTCGCCACCGAGCCGGCGACCATGTCGCTGCTCCACTGGCTGACCTACATCCAGAGCGGGTTCGGCCTCGAGCGGGTGGTCGGCGTCCGTGGTGGCGCCCAGCAGGACCGCGTCGTCGGCGGCACGTGGCGCATCTGCGAGCGCATGGCCGAGGACCTGGGCGACGCCGTCGTGCTGTCGACGCCGGTCCGGCGCATCGCGTCGACCGGCGACGGCGTGACCGTCGAGTCCGACGCCGGGACCTGGACCGCCAGCCGGGTGATCGTGGCCATCCCCCCGACCCTGGCCGGGCGGATCGACTACGAGCCGGCGCTCCCCGCCCGCCGGGACCTGCTGACCCAGCAACTGCCCCACGGGCAGGTGATCAAGGTGATGGTGGCCTACGACGAGCCGTGGTGGCGGGCCGACGGCCTCAACGGGCAGGCCGCCTCCGGCGTGGGGCCCGTGGGCATCGTCTTCGACAACACCGTGCCCGGCCACGACCCCGGGATCCTGGTCGGCTTCTACGAGGGCGAGCACGCCCTCTACTGGGGCGAGCGGAGCCCGACCGCCCGCCGTCAGGCCTTCGTCGACTGCCTGGTCCGCTGGTTCGGCGCCAAGGCGGCGTCACCGATCGACTACGTCGAACGGGACTGGGCCGCCGAGCCCTGGACCCGCGGCTGCTACGGCGCCCACTTCCCCACCGGCGCCTGGACCCGCTTCGGCCCTGCCCTCCGCCGGCCCGTCGGCCCGCTCCACTGGGCGGGCACCGAGACCGCCACCGTCTGGATGGGCTACCTCGACGGCGCCGTCGAGTCCGCCGAGCGCGCCGTCACCGAGGTCCTCGCCGCGATCTGAACCTCGTTGGAGGAAATAGGGGTCGGATTCCGACCTCTATTTCCTCCAACGAATGCTCAGGGGCCGGTCTCGATGTCGCGGACCTCGGCCCGGTCCCGGATGCGGACGACCTTGTTGATGGCGTTGAGGAGTGCACGGGCCGAGGCCTCGACCACGTCGGTCGACACGCCTCGGCCGGAGACCTTCACGCCGTCGGACTCGAACTGGATGACGACGTCGCCTAAGGCGTCGACGCCGCCGGTCACCGACGACACGTTGAAGTCGGTCTGGCGACCGTCGACCCCGGTGGCCTGGCGGATGGCCTGGCCGGCGGCGTCGATCATCCCGTCGCCCTCGGCGGTGGCCTCCACCTTCTCGCCGTCGGCGGTGCGGATCAGCACCACGTTGGCGTTGGCCGGACCGACGTTGCCGCCCCGGAACTCGATCGACGACAGCTCGAAGGCGTCGGTCGCCGACACGCCGAGCTCGGCGGCCACGATGGCCTCGAGGTCGGCGTCGGTGATCTCCACCTTCCGGTCGGCCAGCTCCTTGAAGCGGGCGAAGGCCTGGTTCAGGGCGTCGCCCTGGACCTTCAGGCCCATCTTCTCCAGCGTGTCGCGAAGGCGTGGCGGCCCGAGTGCTTGCCCAGCACCAGCGAGGTGTCCTGGCCGACCGCGGTCGGGTCCATGATCTCGTACGTGGTGCGGTCCTCCAGCATCCCGTGCTGGTGGATGCCCGCCTCGTGGGCGAAGGCGTTCCGCCCGACGACGGCCTTGTTGTACTGGACCGGGTAGCCGGTCAGCCGGGCGACCAGGCGGCTGGTCTTGGCCAGCTCCTCGGCCTGCACGTTGGTGTCCAGCCCCCCGAAGTACTCGCGGCGGGTGCGCAGGGCCATGACGATCTCCTCGAGGGCGGCGTTGCCGGCCCGCTCCCCGATGCCGTTCATGGCCACCTCGACCTGGCGGGCGCCGGCCTCGACGCGCGGCCAGCGAGTTGGCCACGGCCATGCCCAGGTCGTCGTGGCAGTGGGCGGAGATGACGTAGTCGCCGTTCACCCGCTCGCGGATGGCGGCGATGCGCTTGGCGAACTCCTCGGGGATGGCGAAGCCGACCGTGTCGGGGATGTTCAGCGTCGTGGCCCCGCTGTCGACGGCGATCTGGAGCACCTCGCACATGAAGTCGAAGTCCGACCGGGAGGCGTCCTCGGGCGAGAACTCGACGTCGTCGGTGTACCCCCGGGCGTGGCCGACGGCCGGACGCGGCCTCGGTCTTCACCTGGTCCGGCGTCATCTTCAGCTTGTTCTTCATGTGGTTCTCGGACGGTGGCGATGAACACGTGGATCCGGCTCTTCTCGGCGTGCTGCACGGCCTCCCAGCAGCGGTCCACGTCCTTCAGCGCCGTCCGGGACAGGCCGGTGATCACCGGGCCCCGCACCGACTTGGCGATGGCCTCCACCGCCTCGAAGTCCCCCTGGCTGGCGACCGGGAAGCCGGCCTCCAGGTAGTCGACCCCCAGACGGGCGAGCTGCTCGGCGATCTCCAGCTTCTCGCCGACGTCGAGGGAGATGCCCGGCGACTGCTCGCCGTCCCGCAGCGTCGTGTCGAAGATGACGACTCGCTGGTTGTCACTCATGGATTGCCTCTCTGGGAATCGGGGTCGTATCGGCTCGAAAACGAAAGAACCCCCTGACCCATCCGGGTGCAGGAGGCGGAGCGAACAGCGCTATGGCGGTGTCCGCTCTACGTAAGAAGGAGCTCCAGGGCGCGCGGGTCGAAACGCCATCACCGAGCACCATCGCATCCGCAGGCCGGATCGTCAACCCCTGGAGCGACCTCTATTGTCATCTGGCATGTCAGAAGATAGAACTGAGGAGGATGGCTGGGGTATCGCGTTCGACGGTCGTGGACGCGCCCCGTGACGAGGTCTGGGCGTGTCCTCGCCGCCTTCGACCGGCTCAGCACCTGGGCCGCCGATGTCGACCACTCCTCGTACGTGACCACCCGGCTCGACGGCGTCGGCACCGCCCGTCGGGTGCAGGTGGGGCGCACCGTCCTCGTCGAGCGGGTGACCGAGTGGGACCCACCGTCGACCCTGACCTACGTCCTCGAGGGCCTACCGACCGTCGTCGGCGGGGCCACCAACCGCTGGACGTTGTACCCGGAGGGCAACCGCACCTCGGTGACCCTCACCAGCACGGTCGACCCGGGCCCGAAGCCCCTCGGCCGCCTCGTCGCCCCGCTGCTCGCCCGCCGCCTCGCCTCGGCGTCGGACGGGATGCTGGCGGGACTGGCGTCCCACCTGCAGGAGCGACGGCCGTGAGCCAGCCGCCCGACATCGTCATCCTCCTCACCGACGAGGAACGGGCCGCCCCGCCCTACGAGCCCGAGGCGCTGACCCGCTGGCGCCACGAGACCCTGGCCGGCGAGCGTTGGTTCGCCGAGCACGGCGTCACCTTCCACCGCCACCACACGGGCTCGCTGGCCTGCGTCCCCAGCCGGCCGACGATCTTCACCGGCCACTACCCCGACCTGCACGGGGTGACCCAGACCGACGGGCTGGGCAAGGCGGCCGACGACTCCCGCATGCGCTGGTTGCGCCCCGACGAGGTGCCGACGCTCGGCCACTGGCTGCGGGCCGGCGGCTACGACACCTACTACCAGGGCAAGTGGCACATCAGCCACGCCGACCTGCCCGACCCGGCGACCGGCCAGCCCCTGGCCACGAACACGGACGACGGGGCGGTCCTGCCCGACGGGGTGGCCGCCTACCGCGAGGCCGACGTGCTCGATCCCTTCGGCTTCTCCGGCTGGATCGGGCCCGAGCCCCACGGGGCCTCGATGGCCAACAGCGGCCTGCGCCGGGACCCGCTGACCGCCCGCCGGGTCGGTGGCCTGGCTGGCCGACCGCTACGCAGCGCCGCCGGGCCGGTGATGCCGACGCCCTTCGCCCGTTCCTGCTGGTGGCGAGCTTCGTCAACCCGCACGACATCGTGCTCTTCCCCGTCTGGCAGCGGACCCGGCCCCTGGCGCCCTCGCCCCTCGACCCCCCGGCCGTGCCCGAGGCCCCCACCGAGCACGAGGACCTGCGCGACGCAAGCCCGCCGCGCAGGCGCCGTACCGGGCCGCCTACCCCTCCGGCTACGGCCCGTCGGCCGTCGTCGCCCGGGTCTACCGACGCAATGCACAGGCCTACCGGGACCTCTACCTCCGGCTCCACGCCGAGGTGGACGGCCCGCTCGAGCAGGTCCGCCGGGCGGTGGTCGACGGCGGGCGACGACACCGTCCTCGTCCGCACGGCCGACCACGGCGAGCTGCTCGGCGCTCACGGCGGACTGCACCAGAAGTGGTTCAACCTCTACGACGAGGCCACTCGGGTGCCGTTCGCCATCGCTCGGGTGGGGACGAGGACGACAGCCGCCGGGGAGGTCTGTACCCCGACCTCTCACGTCGATCTCGTCCCCACCCTGCTCGCCGCCGCCGGGCCTGGATGCCGGCGCGCTGGCCGACGACCTCCGGCGAGCGGTTCAGCGAGGTCCACCCGCTCCCGGGCGTCGACCTGATGCCGGTCGTGGACGGGACCGCCGAGCCCGACGCCGACCGAGCCGTGTACCTGATGACCCGGGACAACATGCTCGAGGGCGACACGGGGGCCTCGGGCGTGGCCCGCCGGCTCGGCCGTGCCGTCAACCCGCCGATGCCGCTGCGCATCCAGGTTCCCGCCCACGTCGCCGCCAACTTCGAGGCGATCGTCACCCGAGTGGGCGAGCACACCTGGAAGCTGGTGCGCTCCTTCGACGACCCGGCCACGTGGACCGAGCCCGACGTCCGCCACCTGGCCGCCGAGGGTCCCGCGGGGTCCAGCCACCGGGCCGAGCCGCTGCCCGACCAGTGGGAGCTCTACGACCTGGACGCCGATCCGGTCGAGGCGGACAACCGGGCCACCGACCCGGCCGCCGCCGACGTGCTGGCCGAGCTGCAGACCCGGCTGAAGGAGGTGCAGGCGGAATCGGTCCCCGAGCGCAACCACCCGTGGCCGTACGTCGCCCGCGGCGACGGCGGTCGCTCCACGCCGGCCAGCCCGCCCCGCCGGCCCGCCTGCTGCGACGCGCCCTCCAGCGGCTCGGCATGCACCCCGACGACCCCGAGGCCGAGCGCTTCGAGCTCCCCGGCCGGCGGGCGGTCGTCATCGCCACGAACCACGGCGTGCTCGACGTCGGCAAGCCCACCGGGGTCTTCGCCTCCGAGCTGACCGTGCCCTACTACCTCTTCCTCGACGCCGGCCTGGACGTCGACGTGGCCAGCCCGGCCGGTGGCGTGATCCCGGTCGACCCGCTGTCGCTCAAGCCCGTCGTGCGCTGCGAGGCCGACGACCGCTTCCTGGGCGACCGCACGCTGCGGGCCAAGGTCACCGACTCGCTGCCGGTCGGCGAGCTGGACCTGGCGGCCTACGACATCGTCTTCCTGGCCGGCGGCTGGGGCGCCGCCTTCGACTTCGGCGACTCCGAGCCGTGCTGGCCGACAAGGTCACCGAGGCCGCCGCCGCCGGCGTCGTGCTGGGCGGCATCTGCCACGGCCCGCTCGGCCTGGTCAACGCCAAGGCTGCCGACGGCCGCCCCCTGGTCGAGGGTCGCCGCGTCACCGGTGTCACCGACAAGCAGGTGCGGGAGCTCGGCATCGCGTCCACGCCGTTCCACCCCGAGACCGAGCTGCGCCGCGCCGGCGCCCGCTTCGAGTCGGCGACCCGCTTCCGCGACCCCCTCGCCAACCACTGGGTGGTCGACGGCCGCCTGGTCACCGGCCAGAACCAGAACGCCGGGCCGATGGTGGCCCGGGAGATGCTGCGACTGGTCGCCTCGGCTGGGTAGGTTCCCGCCCGTGAAGCGCCTGGTGAAGCTCCTGTTGGCCGTTGGCGTGGTGGCCGCCGTGCTGGCCGTGCTGAAACGGCGCCCCGCGCCACCCAGCGCCTCGCCCACGGCTGCGCCGGTGGTGGCCGAGCCCGACGCCGTGCCCACGCCGTCGCCGACCGTGTCGTGGGTCGGCCCCGGCGCTTCGGGCGCCTGCCCGGACGGCTACCCGGTCAAGGCGAAGCTGAGCAGCAAGATCTTCCACGTCCCGGAGGGGGCGCTCTACGAGCGGACGGTTCCCGACCGCTGCTACGCCTCTGCCGAGGCGGCGGAGGCCGACGGCCTCCGGCAGTCGAAGCGCTAGCCCAGCGAGCGGACCAGCTTGATCCGGGCGTCGGCCCGGAGCTCGTCCTGCACCGACTCCGGCACCTCGGTCGACAGAGCGAGGACCATCAGGGCGGCCTGACCGTCGGGTGACTGACCCACGTCCATGTCGGCGATGTTGACCCCGGCCTCGCCCAGCACGGTGCCCACGAAGCCGATGACGCCCGGGCTGTCGTCGTTGCGCACGACCAGCATGTGGTCCGACGGGGGCACGTCGACGGCGTGGTCGTCGACCATCACGATCCGGGGCTTGGCCAGGAGGCCGGCCAGCGTCCCGCCCATCGCGTGGCCGCCGCCCCGCAGGGTGATCAGGTTCACGAAGTCCTGGGTGGTGCTGGTCTTCGACTCGTGGACCGCCATGCCCTTCTCCTTGGCCACCGCCGGGGCGTTGACGTAGGACACCGGCTCATCGGTCAGGCGGCCGAAGAACCCCTTCTGCACCGACAGGGTGAGGATGCGGGTGTCGTAGTCGGCCAGCTGACCCTGGTACTCGACCCGCAGCTCGTCGGGCAGCTCGGGCAGGAGGGCGGCGAAGAGCCCTCCGAGGCGCTCGGCCAACGGCAGGAACGGTCGCACCGTCTCGGAGGCCTCGGCCGCCGACACGTTCACCGCGAAGGGCACGAAGTCCCCGGCCAGCGCCAGGCCGACCTGCTCGGCGATCGTGGCCCCGGCCTTGTCCTGTGCCTCCCTGGTGCTGGCCCCGAGGTGCGGGGTGACGACCACGCCGGGCAGGCCGAACAGCGGCGACTCGGTCGTCGGCTCGTCGGCGAACACGTCGATGGCGGCGCCGGCGACCCGGCCGTCCTCGATGGCGTCGGCCAGCGCCTGCTCGTCGACGATGCCGCCCCGGGCCACGTTGACGATGCGGATGCCGGGCTTCACCTTCTTGAGGGCCTCGACGCCGATCATCCCGACCGTGTCGGGGGTCTTGGCCACGTGGAGCGTGACGAAGTCGGCCACCGCCAGGAGGTCGTCCAGCTCGAGCACGTCGACGTTCATCTGGCGGGCTCGCTCGGGGGTGACGAAGGGGTCGTAGGCGACCAGGCGCATGCCGAAGGCGTGGGCCCGCTGGGCGACGAGGCGCCCGATGCGGCCGAGGCCGACGATGCCGAGGGTCTTGTCCGAGAGCTCGATGCCCTCCCACTTCGACCGCTCCCAGCGGCCCTCGATCGAGCGCGGCGTGGGCGGGGGCGATGTTGCGGGCCTGGGCCAGGATCAGCGCCATCGTGTGCTCGGCGGCCGAGAGCACGTTCGACTGCGGTGCGTTGACCACCATCACGCCCCCGCGGGTGGCGGCTTCGGTGTCCACGTTGTCCAGGCCGATGCCGGCACGGCCGACGACGACGAGGTCGTTGCCCGCGTCGAGCACCTCGGCCGTGACCTGGGTGGCGGAGCGGATGATGAGGGCGTGCGCCCCCTTCACCAGGTCGGGCAGCGTCTCGGCGGTGGCGTCGAGGTGGACGTCGACGTCGTGGCCGGCCTCCCGCAGGCGGTCCAGGCCCGAATCGGCGATCTTCTCGGTGACGAGGATTCGGGCCATCGGGCTAGATCATCTCCGCGGCGCGGCTCAGAGCCAACCCGCTTTGCGGAAGTTGCGGTAGAGCAGCACGCAGACCAGCAGGATCGAGCCGAGCGCCAGCGGGTAGCCGATCGTCCACCCAAGCTCGGGCATGTGCTCGAAGTTCATGCCCCAGATCCCGGCCAGCGCCGTGGGGGCGATGCCGATGGCGGCCCAGGCGGCGATCTTGCGGTTGTCCTCGTTCTGTCGGACGGAGACCAGCGTGAGGTTCACGCTCAGGACGCTGGTCAGGAGGTTGTCGATGTCCTCCATCTGGCCCACGAGACGGACGTACCGGTCCCGCCACTCGTCGACCATCGCCTGAGCGGTGGCGTCGGCCTTCCGCCCGAAGCGGTCGAGGAGGCTGACCATCGGCGCCACCGCGCGGCGCACGTGCATCAGCTCGTGCTCGAGGTGGTAGATCGCCTGCGCGGAGGTGCCATGGCCTTCGGCGTCGAGCACCTCGAGCTCGCAGTCGTCCACTCGCTCCTCGAGTGCCTCCATGGCCTCGGTGTCGGCGTCGTAGACGGCCTCGACGAGCGCACGGACGAAGGCCCCACGGGTCTCGTGCGGCTGCTCGAAGGCCTCGTCGAGACAGTCGCCCCGCCAACGGGCGACGACCCCACGCTCGGGTCCCAGGACCATGGCGGTCTGGACCACGTCGATCTTGTCGGTCTTGTCGTCGAAGTGGAGGGGGTGGAGGACGAGCCCGATCGTGTGGTCGGTCGTCCGCAGACCCGGGTGCTTGTGGCGCTCGAGGATGTCGTCGAAGGGCCACGTCGATGCCAGCCTCGGCGAGGGCGGCGTAGAACTCGTCAGGGGTCGGCTCGACGACCTGGCTGACCTCGTACGGCCCGGCGCTCACCCGTCGATCATGCCCTAGTAGCCCGGCGGCGCCTGGAACCCTCCGACCACCTCGGTGATGGCCGCGGCCGCGGCGAGTGCGGTGCGGTCCTGGAGGAAGTCGGCCACCACCTGCACGCCGACCGGCCGGCCGTCGGATGTGAACCCGACGGGGACGACCGTCGAGGGCAGGTACGACACGCCGATCACCCCGCACCAGTGGGTCAGCTCGCCGTGCGGCACGTCCTGGCCGGCGACCGACAGCGTGCGGTTGAGGATGCCGAACTCGTCCTCGTCCACCTGGTGGGGGAAGGCCGCCACCGGGAAGACCGGGCACAGGACCACGTCCACGGTCGTGAAGTGCTCGGCCCAGCGGGCCCGCTGCTGCTGGCGGGCCTCGTTCAGGAACATCCAGTCGCGGTGGCGCATGGCGCTGGCCCGCCCGCCCCGGAAGAGCAGCGGTTCCCGCTCCTCGGCCGGCGGGGCGTCCGCCACCGATTTCGCCAGCTCCCAGGTCTGCTCGTCGGTCTGCACCGACAGGACCGTCCAGACGAGCTGTTCGTAGAGGTGGGCGGCCTGCGCCGCGTCGATGGGCGGCGGGGCGTCGACGACCTCGATCCCACCGGCGGCGAGCGCGTCGATGGCCGCGGCCAGGACGTCGCCCACCTCGGGGTCGACTGGGAGGTGCGGGTCCTCCAGCCAGCTGCCCATCCGGAGCGTCTCCGGACCGGGCGGCAGGTCGAGGCGCCAGCCGGCGTCCTCGGGCGCGTCGGGACCGGCGAGCACGTCGAGCCCGAGCTCGAGATCGGCCACGCTACGGGCCATCGGGCCGGCGACGTTCACGTCGCCCCGGGTGAGGAGGCCGGGCGGCGGGGGGATGTGGCCCCGGATGGGGACGATCCCATAGCTGGGCTTGTGGCCGAAGGTCCCGCACTGGTGCGAGGGGTTGCGGATCGAGCCCGCCGATGTCGCTCCCCAGCTCGAGCGGCGTGAGCCCGGCTGCCAATGCCGCCGCGGAACCGCCCGACGAGCCACCGACGCTGCGGGCGGTGTCCCACGGGTTGTTCGTGGTGCCGAAGACCGGGTTCGAGGTCTGGAGGTCGGCGGTGTAGGTCGGCGTGTTGGTCTTCCCGAAGACGATGGCGCCGGCCGCCTTGAGCCGGGCCACGGTCACGGCGTCGGTCGAGGGCACGTGGTCGGCCAGCTCCTCGGCCCCGCACGTGGTCCGCAGGCCCTCGGTCTCGAAGCAGTCCTTCACGGTCATGGGCAGGCCGTGCAGCGGACCGAGGTCCTCGCCCCGGGCGGTCGCCTCGTCGGCGGCGGCCGCGGCGGCCTGGGCCCGCTCGGCGTCCAGGGTCACGACGGCGTTGATCGCCGGGTTGTGGCTGTCGACCCGGGCCAGCAGGTGGTCGAGCAGCTCGCGGCTGCCGACCTCCTTCGCCTTGATGGCGGCCACGAGGTCGCTGGCGGTGTGGTGGGCGAGGTCCGTCATCGCCCATGATCCTCCCAGACCGCGCCGATACCGTGCCCGGCCTGATGCGAGGCGTGCTGGTGACCGTGCTCGCGGCCCTCGTCGTGCTGGCGGGCTGCAGCGACGACGAGGGCGCGGCGTCGGCAGGGACCACGCCGTCGACCACGACGACGCCGGTGCCGGGCTCGACCATCGTCATCCATGACGACACCTTCGTCGCCGACGACGTGGACGCCCTGTGCGCCGACCTCGCCGGCCTGGCCGACATCGACCCCGACCTCGACCCGACGCAGCCCGACGTCGACCGCCTGCGCGCCATCGCCGAGACGGCGCCCGAGGGGGTCGCCGAGCGGCTGCTGGACGTCGCCGCCTACGGCCAGGCCATCGTGGACGGCGGCGACGGCGAGGACACCCGGCCGGCGGCGGTGGACGGCGTCGTCATCCTCATCGCCTACGGCAACGAGGTGTGCGACATCAACGTCCCGCTGTTCAACTCGATCGCCGGCGTCTAGGCCGGGTCGAAGCCGAAGACCTCGCCGTAGAACGCCAGCTCGGCCTCCGTGGCCCGCACGATCGTCTCCGCCCGGCGGAACCCGTGCTGCTCGCCCTCGAAGGCCAGGTAGGTGACGGGGATCCCGTTCGCCTCGAGCGCGGCGACGATCATCTCCGACTGGTTGGGCGGCACCACCTCGTCCTCCAACCCCTGGAGCACCAGGAGCGGCACCCGGATCTGGTCGGCGTGGTACAGCGGCGACCGCTCGCGGTAGACGTCCTCCGCCTCGGGCCACGGCCCCACCAGCGAGTCCATGTAGCGGGACTCGAACTTGTGCGTCTCCTGGGCCAGGACCGCCAGGTCGGCCACCCCGTACTTGCTGACCCCGGCCGCGAACGTGTCGTGGAACGCCAGCGCCGCCAGCGTCGTGAAGCCGCCGGCGCTGCCGCCCCGGATCCCCATGCGCTCGGGGTCGACGTCCCCCCGCTCGGCCAGGAACCGGGCCGCGGCGACGCAGTCCTCGACGTCGACCACGCCCCACTGCCCCCGCAGCAGCTCCCGGTAGGCGCGCCCGTAGCCGGTGCTGCCGCCGTAGTTCACGTCGACCACGGCGAACCCCCGGCTGGTCCAGAACTGCACCCCCAGCTGGAACTGACTGCGGGCCGCCGCCGTCGGCCCCCCGTGGATGTCGACCAACAGCGGTGGCTTCTCCCCGGCCGGCCCCACGTGGTCCGGGTTCGTCGGGGGGTAGTAGAGGGCGTGCGCCGTCCGCCCGCCGGCGCTCGGGAACGAGATGCTCTCGGGGAGGCTGATCTGGTCGGGGCGGAGACCGAGGTCGCGGGGCGGGCGAATGACCTGCAGGTCGTCCGCGGCGCCGGCCACGATCGCGGGCTCACGGGTGAAGCTGGCCGCGACCGCGGCGACCCCGCCGACGCCCGGCACGAGGGAGGAGATCTCTGTGTACGGGGTGTCGACGGCGGCATAGCCCCCCGAGCCGTCGACGTGGACCAGGGTGTCGAGGCCGGCTCGGCACACGGCGGCCCACCCCTCGGGCCGGTCGACCCCCGGTGCGCCGTGGGCGACGAACCGCGACATGCGGAAGACCCACGGCGGCGTGGCGATGTCGCCTCCACTGCGGTGGGTCAGGGTCTCCATCTCGTCGCCGCCGTCCCAGCGGAACAGCTCGGCCGTGTCCGATCCCGTGGCCTGGCGGTCGCGCGCCCGGTCGCTGGTGAACCAGAGGCGACCCGTCCGGGGACCACGTGGGTTGCGACGCCCACTCGCCCGGGCCGCCGGCCAGGCGCTCCGCTTCGATCAAACCCTCGTCGTCGAGCGTGCCGAACCACACCTCGGCCGCGTCCCAGGGCATGTCGGGGTGGTCCCACTGGGTCCAGGCCAGCCGATGGCCCGACGGGTCGAGCCGGGGCGACGCGACGAAGTCCGGCCCGGTGACCAGCACGGCCTCATCGCCCGTGTGCGTGTCGATGCGGACGATCTCGTTCACCGCCTCGCCGTCGCCGCGGTGGTCCTCCCGGACGGCGACCAGCCAGGTGCCGTCGGGGGCGACGTCCATGTCGGCGTAGCGGCAGCCCTCGGGCGTGAGGGGGACGGGCTCGCCACCGGGGTCGAGGCGGTGCAGGCGCTGGTCGGACCAGTTGCTGAAGAACACCACGCCGTCGTGGACCCGCCAGGCGCCGCCGCCGTACTCGTGGACCCTCGTCCGGGCGGCGTAGCCGTCGGGGAGGACGTCCTCGCCGTTGCGAACCAGCTGGACCCGGCCGCCCTCCTCGGGTCGACCCTCGTCCCACCACAGGTCGTCGCCGTCGGCCTGGACCTCGTGCAGCCCGACGGCCCCTGCGACCAGGGCCTGCGGGGTGATGGGCGAGGCCCACGCCCCGTACGGCCGCACCTCCGCCGAACTGGCCTCCGATTCGCCGGTCATGGGCGGCACATAAGAGGCCAGTCCGACAGACCAAACGTTCTGGCCTCCGATTCGCCGGTCATGGGCGGCACATAAGAGGCCAGTTCGACAGGGTCATGCGAGGAACTCTGCCAGGCGGCGGATGCCCTCCTCCATGTCGTCCTGCGCCAAGGCGTAGGAGAAGCGGGCGTAGCCGGGCGAGCCGAAGGCCTCGCCGGGGACGAAGGCCACCTTGGCCTCCTCCAGCACGAGGTCGGCCAGCTCGAGCGTCGTCGTCGGCGTCCGGCCGGCGACCGTCCGGCCGAGGACGCCTTCGAACGACGGGTAGGCGTAGAAGGCCCCCTGCGGGAGCATGCAGCTCACGCCGTCGATCTCGTTGAGCATCCGGTGGATGACCTTCCCCCGACGGTCGAACTCGGCCCGCATCATGGCGACGTCGTCGAGGCCGCCCTCGAGCGCGGCGGCGGCGGCCCGCTGGGCCACGTTGTTGACGTTCGAGCACAGGTGCGACTGGAGGTTCGACGCGGCGGCGACCAGGTCGGGCGGACCGATCAGCCAGCCCACCCGCCAGCCGGTCATGGCGTAGGTCTTGGCCACGCCGTTGAGGACGATGGTCTGGTCGGCCGCCTCCGGCACGAGGGTCGGCAGGGACGAGAACTCGTTGTCGTCGTAGACGAGGTGCTCGTAGATCTCGTCGGTGATGACCCAGAGGCCGTGCTCGACGGCCCAGCGGCCGACGGCCTCGACCTCGTCGGGCGGGTACACCGCGCCCGAGGGGTTCGAGGGCGAGACGAAGACCAGCGCCTTGGTGCGATCGGTGCGGGCGGCCTCCAGCTGGTCGACGGTGACCCGGAAGCCGGCGGCCTCGTCGGTGGGCAGCACCACCGTCGTCCCGCCGGCCAGCGCCACCGGCTCGGGGTAGGTGGTCCAGTAGGGGGCGGGCAGCAGCACCTCGTCGCCCGGGTTCACGATCGCCTCGATGGCCTCGTAGTACGCCTGCTTGCCGCCGTTGGTGACGACGACCTGACTGGGGCTGATGTCGTAGCCGGAGTCCCGCTTCGTCTTGTCGGCGACGGCCTGGCGCAGCGCGGGGAGGCCCGGCGTCGGCGAGTAGTGGTGGCTGGCGGGGTCCTTCACGGCGGCCAGGGCGGCCTCGACGATGTGGGCCGGCGTCGGGAAGTCGGGCTCGCCGGCGCCGAAGCCGATCACGTCCTCACCCTCGGCCTTCATCGCCTTGGCCTTGGCGTCCACGGCCAGGGTGGCCGACGGGGCGATGGCGGTGACCCGTGTGGAGAGGCGTTCTGACGGCAATGGATTGGTCCTTTCGGGATGCCGCCGCGATAGTGGCAGGTCGTGAGCGGACCTCCCCCTGATATCGCCATCCCGGACGACCTGAAACCAGCCGACGGACGGTTCTGCTCGGGTCCGTCCAAGGTTCGCCCGGAGGCCGTGAACGCGTTGGCCGCCACCGGGCACCACCTACCTGGGCACGTCGCACCGGCAGGCGACCGTCCAGTTCGTCGTCGGCAGCCTCCGCAACCTGCTGGCCGAGATCCTGGCGCTGCCCGACGGCTACGAGGTCCTGCTGGGCAACGGCGGGACGACCGCCTTCTGGGACGCGGCCATCTTCGGCCTCGTCGACGAACGCAGCCAGCACCTCAGCTTCGGCGAGTTCTCGTCCAAGTTCGCGGCCGGGGTGCAGGCGGCGCCCCACCTGGCCGAGCCGACGATCATCGCCTCGGAGCCCGGCACCCACCCCGACCCGAAGGCCGAGGACGGCGTCGACGCCTACTGCCTCACCCAGAACGAGACGTCGACCGGCGTCGCCATGCAGCTGCAGCGCCCCGCCGACGACGGCCTGGTGCTGGTCGACGCCACGTCGGCCGCCTGCGGGCTGCGGGTCGCGCTCTCCGAGACCGACGTCTACTACTTCGCCCCGCAGAAGGCGCTGGCCGCCGACGGCGGGCTGTGGATCGCCGTGTGCTCGCCGGCCGCCATCGAGCGCATCGAGCGACTGGCCGCCTCGGACCGCTGGATCCCGGCGTTCCTCGACCTGAAGATCGCCCTCGACAACAGCCGCAAGGACCAGACGTACAACACGCCGGCGCTGGCGACGATCTTCCTGGCCAACGCCCAGGCCGAGTGGGTGGCCCACAACGGCGGGCTGGAGTTCGCCGCCGGCCGGTGCGACCAGTCGTCGTCGATCCTCTACGGCTGGGCCGAGGACCGGGACTTCGCCACCCCGTTCGTCACCGAGGTCGACAAGCGCTCGCCCATCGTCGGCACCATCGACTTCGAGGGCGTGGACGCCAACACGATCGCCGCCGTCCTGCGGGCCAACGGGATCGTCGACACGGACTCGTACCGCAAGCTGGGCCGCAACCAGCTGCGCATCGCCATGTTCCCCGCCATCGAACCGAGCGACGTCGAGGCCCTCACGCGCTGCATCGACTTCGTCGTCGAGCGGCTCTGACCCACAATGGCGCCATGACGAGCTTGGGGGAAGTGCGCGGGCAGCTGACGGGGCCGGGCGGGGCGTTCGAGGTCGTGACCGAGATGGTCAACGGCATCGAGATGAAGGTCTACAAGGACCGGATGGGCTCGCTGCGGGAGATCGCCGCAGGCCGCCGCCAACCGGGGCGACCAGGAGTTCATCGTCCAGGGCGACCGCACCTACACCTACGACGAGTTCGTGCGGTCGGCCAACGGCGTGAGCCGGGCGCTGGCCGACGCCGGCGTCGGCCACGGCGACCGGGTCGCCGTGCTGTCGGCCAACAACGTCGAGTGGTGCCTGGCCTTCTGGGCCACGGTCGACCTCGGGGCGATCCTGGTCGGCCTCAACGGCTGGTGGAAGACCGACGAGATCCTCTACGGCCTCGACGACAGCGGTGCGAAGGTCTTCGTCGCCGACGGCAAGCGCTTCGAGCGCATCGCCGACCAGCTCGACCAGTGCCCGAACGTCGAGCACATCTACCTGATCGACGCCGACCCCACCGCCTACGACGACCCCCGCGTGAAGTCGTTCGCCGAGCTGACGAAGGACCCGGTCGACGAGTTCCCCGACACCGCCATCGACGAGGACGACCCCGCCGTCATCTTCTACACGTCGGGGACGACGGGTCGCCCCAAGGGCGCCATCTCGACCCACCGCAACATGGTGGCCAACCTCCAGAACACGATCTTCAACACCATCGCCAGCGCCATGGCCGATCCCGACGTCGCCGCCGCCGGCGCGGGCGGAGGCCAGACCGTCGGCCTCCTGACCTCACCGCTGTTCCACGTGTCCGGCTGCCACAGCAGCCTCGTGGTCGGGATGATCGCCGGCGTGAAGCTGGTCATCCCCGAGGGCCGCTTCGACCCCGACACGGCCCTGCAGCTCATCCAGGACCACGGCGTGACGGTCTGGGCGACGGTGCCGACGATGGTCTGGCGGGTGTGCGAGCACCCCGCCCGCCACGACTACGACACGTCGACGGTGACCTCGGTGGCCTTCGGCGGGTCCCCGTCGGCCGACGAGCTCCAGCGCAAGGTGCGGGACACGTTCCCCAACGTGAAGTCGACGGCGAATGCCTACGGCCTGACCGAGTCCAGCTCCGTCGCCACCGTCATCTCCGGCCGCGACGCCGTCGAGCGCCCCGAGTCGGTCGGCCCACCGGTGCCGGTGGTCGACCTGGCGATCGTGGACGCCGACGGCAACGAGGTCCCACCGGGCCGGACCGGGGAGGTGCTGATGCGGGGACCGATCATCATGCCCGGCTACTGGAACAAGCCCGAGGCGACCGCCGAGACCGTGATCGACGGGTGGCTGCACACCGGCGACATCGGCTACGTCGACGACGACGGCTACCTGTACATCACCGACCGGGCCAAGGACATGATCATCCGGGGCGGCGAGAACATCTACTGCGTCGAAATCGAGCAGCGCCTCGTCGAGCACCCCGCCGTGGCCGACGCCGCCGTCATCGGCGTCCCCCACGACGAGCTGGGCGAGGAGGTCAAGGCCGTCGTGCAGCTCATGCCCGACGGCACGCCTCACCGAGACCGAGGTCCAGGCGTGGGTGGCCGAGACCCTGGCCAACTTCAAGGTCCCGGCCTACGTCGAGCTCACCGACGACAAGCTCCCCCGCAACGCCAGCGGCAAGTTGCTGAAGAACGTGCTGCGAGGCGAGGGCGAGGTTTCCTTCTCCGAGACCATGTAGAGCGCAGCCGCCCCCCGAGTGTGGGAGTGTTCCTCCCTCATACGAAAGGGCAGCGCCCATGCCACATGTTTTCTCACGTCTCGCAACTCTCGGTGGTGGCATCGTCAAGCCCCTCGACTGGGCCGTACGCATCACCGCGAAGGTCAACGAGGTCGGCACCCTCGAGACCTCGCTCTGGCAGGCCAACTTCGGCTACCCACTCGGCACGGTCTCCTGGACCACCATCGTCGATTCCCGGGCCCAGCTGGCGGAGCAGTTCGCCGCACTCGGCGCCGACCAGGGCTTTCTGGACCTCATCGACGAGGGCCAAGCCTACGTGGGCACCACACCGGGGCAGGACGCCCTGCGGTCCATCGTCCACATGACGAGAGAGCCGAACCCGGACGGCGCGCCGATCGGCGCCGTGGCCGAGGTCATCACCGCCACGCCCGGCGAGGGCAAGCTCCGGGCCGCCATGGCCTGGGGTGTCGAGATCGCCGAGAAGGTGACGGCGCTCACCGACACCGGCACCGCGTTCACCGCGGACGACTACGGCCCCTTCGGTCAGGTCACCTGGTTCGTGATCCACGCCGACGCCGCCGCCTGCGACGCCGCCAACGCGACCCTCAACGCCGACGAGGACTACGTGGGCATGATCGACCAGGCCGGCGCCGACGGGCTGTTCCTGCCGGGCGGCGAGCGGGGGGCACTCACCCGCATCGCCTGACCGCCGATGGGTACGGGTGGCGATCACCGAGGCCCCGCCGCGGACCGGCACCCGCAATCCCATGGTGCTCGCCGCGATCGGCGCCGGCATCGCCTGGCTGGTCGTCATCCTCTTCTGGTCGGACGCGCCCTTCGCCCTGACCTTCGACGACGCCTGGTACTACGCCGAGATCGGCAAGAACCTGGCCCACGGGCACGGGTCCACGTTCGACACGATCAACGAGACCAACGGGTACCACCCGCTGTGGCAGGCGATCTGCGTCCTGCCACGTCTCGTCGGCCTCGACGGGACCGCCGCCATGCGGGCCCAGCTCGCCATCCAGCTCGCCTGCTGGACGACCGCCGTCGTCCTCGTCGTGCGCACGGTGCGACGCCCGTCCCCCGTCCTCGCCGTGGCCGTGGCGCTCGTCGCCGGGAACCCGTACGTGCTGCGGTGCGTGGGCAGCGGCCTGGAGTCCGGTCTCGTCGTGCTGGTCGGCGCCCTGCTGCTGACCCGGGCCTCGGACCTGTCGCTCAGCGACGAGGAGCCGTTCGGCCGCCGCCGGTTCGGGGCGCTGCTCGCCCTGGCCTTCTTGGCCCGGACCGACGGCGTGCTGCTCTCGTTCTTCGCCGCCGCGTGGGTGCTGCCGGACGTCGTGCGGCTCGGCGAGGTCGGGGTGCGACGCCTGGCCCAGCTCCTGGCCGCCCCCGTCATCACCATGGCGGTGTACGTGCTGGCCAACCAGGTCGTCTTCGGCCGCCCGCTGCAGATCAGCGGCGACATCAAGCGGGTCGACGTGACCCCCGTCCTCGCCGTCCTCGTCATGGGCGTGGTCATCGGTGCCCTGGTCCTGGGGCGCCGGTTGCGCCGCCTCGGACCCAGCGAGAAGTTTCCCGAACTCACCGGCTTCCTGTCGTCGACCGGCTGGTACGCCTCGTTCTGTGTCGGCATCGTCGGCTACTACGTGCTGCTCTCGTCGCAGCAGTGGCTGTGGTACTTCGCCCCCCTCGTGCTCTACGCCGTGGCCCTGCTCGCCCACGGCGGGGCCGACCTGCTGGACGGTGCCCGGGCCGAGGGCCCCCGCTCGCTGCGGTCGATCCAGGCCATCCTCCTCGTGCCACTCATCGGTGGGTTCGTCTTCCTCGGCCGGCAGTTCGCCGATCCCCACCTGCGCTCGATCCAGGAGGCCAACCGGGACGCCGGGCACTGGATCAGCGACAACCTGCCCGAGGACGCGGTCGTCGCCTCGTGGGACGCCGGCGCGCTCGGGAGCTTCACCGACCAGCCGGTCGTCAACCTCGACGGCGTGGTCAACAGCGACGCCTTCGCCGACGCCATGGACGAGGGCCGCGGCGGCGAGTTCCTCCGACAGGCCGGCGTCACCCACATCGCCAACCACGGCGACGACATCGACGGCGACGACCCCGAGGCCCGCGTGCTGGTCGACGAGCTGTACCACGACGGGTCGGGCACGGCGATGGAGCTGGTCCACGCCGAGTCGTTCGTGTACGCGGGCTCGACGACGCGAGGCGGCAGCGGCGCCCGGGACATGGCCGTCTTCGTCTACGAGCTGCCCGACCCCACCGAGGTCAGCGGCGACTGAGCCGGAGCGTCAGCCCCCGCTGGCCTCCTGCACGGACTGCTTGCCGGCGCTGATCCACGGCATCATCTCGCGGAGCTCGCCGCCGACCTCTTCGATCTGGTGCTTGGCGCCCTCGTCGAGGAGGCGGGTGTAGTTCTCCCGACCGGAGCGGGACTCGGCCAGCCACTCCTCGGCGAACTTGCCGGAGCGGATCTCGTCCAGGATGTTCTTCATCTCGGCCTTCGTGGCGTCGGTGACGATGCGGGGGCCGCGGGTCACGTCGCCGTACTTGGCGGTGTCGGAGATGGAGTACCGCATGCCGGCGATGCCCTGCTCGTACATGAGGTCGACGATGAGCTTCACCTCGTGGAGGCACTCGAAGTAGGCCGACTCGGGCTGGTAGCCGGCCTCGACCAGGGTCTCGAAACCGGCCTGGACCAGCGAGGTGAGCCCGCCGCACAGCACGACCTGCTCGCCGAAGAGGTCGGTCTCGGTCTCCTCGGTGAACGTGGTCTCCAGCACGCCGGCCCGGGTGCCGCCGATGGCGTCCGCGTAGGCCAGGGCGAGGGCCTTGGCCCCGCCGGTGGCGTCCTGCTCGACGGCGATGAGGCACGGCACGCCGCCGCCCTCCACGTAGGTACGGCGCACGAGGTGGCCGGGGCCCTTGGGGGCGACCATGGCGACGTCGACGTTCGCCGGCGGCTGGATCTCGCCGAAGCGGATGTTGAAGCCGTGGGCGAAGAACACGGCGTCGCCGTCCTTCAGCGTCGACTCGACGTGCTCCTCGTAGGCCGACCGCTGCTCGGTGTCGGGGAGCAGGAACATGATCAGGTCCGCCTCGGCGGCGGCGTCGGCCATCGACAGGACCTTGAGCCCCGCCTCCTCGGCCTTCGCCTTCGAGGACGAACCGTCGCGCAGCCCGACCCGCACGTCGATGCCCGAGTCCCGGAGGTTCAGGGCGTGGGCGTGGCCCTGCGAGCCGTAGCCGAGGATGGCCACCTTCCGGTCGGCGATGGCCGAGCGGTCGGCGTCCTTCTCGTAGTAGACGGTTGCCACTGGTTGCTCCTTGGTTCGAGCTGTTCTGGCGCCTGATTGAGGTGTTCTGGCGCCGCAATCGGGCGCCAGAACGATGGTTGATGCGATCTAGCGGGTGGCGGCTTTCGCCAGCACGGGGAGGGCGACCCGGCCGGTGCGCTGCACGGTGACGATCCCGTACGGCCGGCACAGGTCCTCGAAGTCGTCGATGCGCCCGGGCTCGTCGTCGAGGCTGAGCGTCATGGTGTCGACCCCGACGTCCAGCACCTCGGCGTCGTAGAGCTGAGCCAGCTCGATGACCTGGCCCCGGGTCTCGGCCGGCGCCTTGAGGGTCACCAGCATGAGCTCGCGCTCGACGGCCTCACCGGGCCCCAGCTCGCTGATCTTGATGACGTTGATCAGCTTGTGGAGCTGCTTGGTGATCTGCTCGAGCGGCTTGGACTCGACGTCCACCACGATCGTGATGCGGCTGAAGCGCTCGTCGTCGGTCGGGGCGACCGCCAGCGAGTAGATGTTGAACCCCCGCCGGGCGAACATGCCGGCGATGCGGGTGAGGACACCCGCCCGGTTCTCGACCAGGACCGACAGCGTGTGCGTGCGGGCGTCGCCCGTATGGGTCAGTGCCGGCATCAGTGGCCGCCCTCGCCTTGGGTCGGGTCGACGATGATCTTGTCGTTCGACGTGCCCGCGGCGACCATCGGGTACACCTTCTCCCGGGCGTCGGTGCGGAAGTCGATGACCACCGGCCGGTCGTCGATGGCGTTGGCCTTGTCGATGATGGGCTGGACCTCTTCGGGCGCCTCGGCCCGCAGGCCCACGCAGCCCATGGCCTCGGCCCACTTCACGTAGTCGGGCAGGTCCGGCGAGAGGTACACCTCGCTGTACCGCTCGTCGTAGAACATCTCCTGCCACTGGCGGACCATGCCCAGGTAGGCGTTGTTGAGGATGGCCACCTTGACCGGGATGCGCTCGGCGGCGGCGGTGACCAGCTCCTGGGCGGTCATCTGGAAGCACCCGTCGCCGTCGATGGCCCAGACGGTCTTGTCCGGGCGCCCGACCTTCGCCCCGATGGCGGCCGGGACCGAGAAGCCCATGGTCCCCAGACCCCCGGAGTTGACCCAGGTGTAGGGGTGCTCGAACTTCCAGTACTGGCTGGTCCACATCTGGTGCTGGCCGACCCCGGAGACGACGATCGTGTCGTCGGGGGTGCTGTCCCGCAGCTGCTCGAGGACGGACTGGGGCTTGAGCCCCTCGCCCGGCTCGGCCGGCTGGTAGGTCAGCGGGTACGTCTCCTGCCAGCCGCTGAGCGTCGACTTCCACTCGCTGCGCTCGGGCTGGGACTCGAGACCGCCTCGGCTCTTGATGACCTCGACGAGCTCCTCGATGACCAGCCGGCAATCGCCCACGATGGGGACGTCGGGCCGGCGCACCTTGCCCAGCTCGGCGGGGTCGATGTCGACGTGGATGATCTTGGCGTCGGGGGCGAAGCCGTCGAGCTTGCCGGTGACGCGGTCGTCGAAGCGGCTGCCCAGGGCGATGAGCAGGTCCGACCTCTGCATGGCGGTGACCGCCGTGTAGTTGCCGTGCATGCCCGGCATGCCGAGGCAGAGCGGGTGGCTGTCGGGGAAGGCGCCCCGGGCCATGAGCGTGGTGACCACCGGGATGTCACACAGCTCGGCCAGCTCCCTGAGGGCCTCGGCGGCCCGGGCCTTGAGGATGCCGCCGCCCGCGTAGATCACCGGTCGGTGGGCCGCGCTGATGAGGTCCGCGGCCTGGCGGATCATGCGCGGGTGGCCCTTGGTCACGGGCTTGTAGCCGGGCAGGTCCAGCTCGTCGGGCCAGTACCACTCCATGGCGGAGTTCGGGTGCTGGGGGTCGACGATGTCCTTGGGGATGTCGACCAGCACCGGGCCCGGACGACCCGTGGTGGCGATGTGGAACGCCTCCCGGATCGTGTGCGGGATGTCCGCCGCCTCGGTGATCAGGAAGTTGTGCTTGGTCACCGACTGGGTGATGCCGGTGGTGTCGCACTCCTGGAACGCATCGCTGCCGATGGCCGCGGTCGGCACCTGGCCGGCGATGACCACCATCGGGATCGAGTCCATGAAGGCGTCGCACAGCGGGGTGACGATGTTGGTCGCTCCCGGACCGCTGGTGACCATGGCCACGCCAGGCCGGCCGGTGACGTGGGCATAGCCCTCCGCCATGTGGCCGGCGCCCTGCTCGTGGCGCACCAGGACGTGGCGGATCGGCGAGTCGATGATCGGGTCGTACACCGGCAGGATCGCCCCGCCCGGCAGCCCGAACATGACCTCGACGCCCTCGAGCTCGAGGGCGCGGATCAAGGCCTGACCGCCGTTGATCGGGTCTCCGTGGGAGGGGTTGCTGGTCATGAGCGCATCCGAAGGGTAGTGGGGCCGAAAACTGCAACGACCTCCCCGTGGGGAGGTCGGAAGCGCACGCGCGGGGTGAGGACGGCGTGCGCTAGGTGATGATTACGAGGGTCGCGAGCCGGGACATCGGGCGCATGGTAACCCCAGTCGGCCGCTCGGGGGCAAGCTCTTAGGGGTGGGAGGCCGTGCTGCGTACCCCGGGAGCTTCGATCCGCTGACGATCGCGCACCTCGGCATCGCCGAAGCCGCCCGCGAGCACCACGACCTCGACCGGGTCGACTTCGTGATCTCGGTCGTCGCCCTGGCCAAGGAGGACAAGGCCGGCATTCGCCTCGACGAGCGGGTGGCCTGCCTGGAGCTGGCCGCCGGGACCCGCCCCTGGATGGGCGTGGTCGTGACCGAGCTGCAGTACGTGTCCGACATCGCCGAGCCCTACGACCTCGTGATCGTCGGCGCCGACAAGTGGAACCAGCTCTTCGACGTCCGCTTCCACGAGAGCCCCGAGGCCCACGAGGCGGCCCTGGCCAAGCTGCCCACGCCGATCGTGGTGCCCCGCCCCCCGTGGCCGGTCCCCGACGAGCTGCGCCTGGACGTGCCCGACCACCTGACGGAGGTCAGTGCCACCGCGGTCCGCCAGGGCCGCAAGGACTGGATGGCCCCCGAAGCCCGCGAGATCGGCGCCTGGGACTGACTTCGTTTGGAGGAAATAGCCGCACCGATTCGGTCGGCTATTTCCTCCAACGAACTACGGCAGGGTGATGGCGCCCCGTTCGGCGCCCTGGGCGAGGGCGGCGTACTTGGCGAGGACGCCGCTGGTGTAGCGGGGCTCGGGGAGCTTCCAGTCGGCCTTGCGCTGGGCCAGCACCGCGGGGTCGATCTCGACGTCGACGGTGTGGGCCACGGTGTCGATGACGATGCGGTCGCCCTCGGCGACGAAGGCGATGGGGCCGCCGTCGACAGCCTCGGGGGCGACGTGGCCCACGCAGAACCCGTGGGTGCCGCCGGAGAAGCGACCGTCGGTGATCAGGGCGGCGTCGGCCCCGCGGCCCACGCCCTTCATGGCGCCGGTGACCGCCAGCATCTCCCGCATGCCGGGGCCGCCCTTGGGGCCCTCGTAGCGGATGACGACGATGTCGCCGGGGTTGATGCCACCCCGGAGGATCTCCTCCATGGCCGCGTCCTCGCCGTCGAAGACGCGGGCGGTGCCCTCGAACCGGTCGACGTCGATGCCGGCCACCTTCACCACGGCGCCCTGCGGGGCCAGCGAGCCCGCGCAGCACGGCGATGCCACCCCGGTCGTGGATCGGGTCGCTCAGCGGGTGCACCACCTCGCCGTCGGGCGCGGGCGGGGTCGAGGGCGGCGAGGTTCTCGGCGACGGTCTTGCCGGTGACCGTGAGGCAGTCGCCGTGCAGCAGGCCGGCCTCCAGCAGGTGGGCCATGACCACCGGCACGCCGCCGATCTCGTCGACGTCGGCCATGTGGTACTTGCCGTGCGGCTTGGTGTCGGCGATGTGCGGCACCCGGGCGGCCACCCGGTTGAAGTCCTCCAGCTCCAGATCGACCTCGGCCTCGTGGGCGATGGCCAGCAGGTGGAGGACGGCGTTGGTGGAGCCGCCGAGGGCCATGACCACGGCGATGGCGTTCTCGAACGCCTGCTTCGTCATGATCTGACGGGGCCGGATGTTCTGGCGCAGCAGCTCGATCACGGCCTTGCCCGACTCGTAGGCGAAGTCGTCCCGCCGGGAGTCGACCGCCGGCGGCGACGACGACCCGGGCAGCGACATGCCGATGGCCTCGGCCACCGACGCCATCGTGTTGGCGGTGAACATGCCGGCGCACGAGCCCTCGGTGGGGCAGGCGTTCTCCTCGATCTTGCGCAGCGTCTCGGCGTCGATGGTCCCCGCCGCCTTGGCCCCGATGGCCTCGAACACGTCGACGATGTCGATCGCCCGGCCGTCGTAGTGGCCAGGCAGGATCGATCCGCCGTAGAGGAAGACGGCGGGGAGGTTGAGGCGGGCGGCGGCCATGAGCATCCCCGGCAGGGACTTGTCGCAGCCGGCGAAGGTGAGCAGGGCGTCCATCCGCTCGGCGTGGACCATGCACTCCACCGAGTCGGCGATGATCTCCCGGCTCACCAGCGACGCCCGCATCCCCTCGTGGCCCATCGAGATGCCGTCGCTCACGGCGATGGTGGTGAACTCCAGCGGGAAGCCGCCGGCCTCGCGGACGCCGTCCTTCGAGCGCTTGGCGAGACGATCCAGCGGCATGTTGCAGGGCGTCACCTCGTTCCACGAGGACGCCACGGCCACCTGGGGCTTCGACCAGTCGTCGTCGGTCATGCCGACGGCCCGGAGCATGGCCCGGGCACCGGCCTTCTCGTCGCCGTCGGTCACCTCTCGGGAACGGGGCTTCAGGCCCCCCACCACCGATTCGTCGCTCACGTCGGCGAGGCTAGCGACCCCGGCTCGCGCCTCTCCCGCCGGTAACTTCCCGCCGTGCCCGCTCGAACCGCGCCGCCCGGACGCGTGCGGAGACTGGCCGAGCTCATCGGCCTGTCGGGCATCGTCGTCGCCGAACCGGTCCTCACCGCGCTCCACGACGGGGCCGACGTCCTCGTCAGCCGGCGGGCCGAGGCGTGGCACATCGTCGCCCTCACCCTGCTGGTCGTCCTCGGCCTGCCGCTGGCGCTGTTCGTCGTCGAGGAGCTGGTCGGTCTGTACCGCCGGGGCCGCTTCCGGGACGACCTGCACCGCCTGTTCCTCGGCGGACTGGGCGTGCTGGTCGTCATCCGCCTGCTGGGCGACACCGGGCTGCCGGGCGTGGTCACCGTCCTGCTGGCCATCGTCGGCGGCGTCGCCCTCTGGTGGGCGACCTCCCGTTGGGTCGGCACCCGTCAGTGGCTCCAGCTGATCGGCGTGTTCCCACTCCTGCTCGCCGCCTGGTTCCTGTTCAGCGAGCCCGTCCGCGGACTGCTGACCGACGCCGATTCGGGCGCCGGCGAGGCCGCGGAGGTCGCCGTCCCGGCCCCGGTCGTGCTGGTGGTGTTGGACGAGCTCCCCCTCGCCTCGCTCCTCGACGCCGACGACCGGATCGACGCCGAGCAGTTCCCCAACCTCGCCCTCCTGGCCCAGGACGCCACGTGGTTCCGCAACGCCACCGGCGTGTCGCCGACGACGCCCGAGGCCGTGCCGCCCATCCTCACCGGCCGGTACAACGACGGCGTCGGCCTGCTCCCCACCGTCGACGAGCACCCCGACAACCTCTTCACGCTGCTGCGGGGCACCTACGACCTGCACGTCCAGGAGTCGGTGACCCAGCTCTGCCCGACGGACCTGTGCGGCGAGGGCTCGCTGGCGGGCGGCCACCCGCTCAAGGAGCTGAGCCTCGACGTCCTCGACCTCTGGCAGCGCCAGCTGTTCGGCGGGGGCGACGACCGCGCCGTCGACTTCGCCATCCGGCAGTCCGACCCCGACGCCCCGGCCACCATCGACGAGTGGGCAGCCGACATCCAGCGCGAGGGCGACCGGCCCGAGCTGGACGTGCTCCACACCGTGTACCCGCACCAGCCCTGGTACCACCTGCCGTCGGGGCTGACCTACGAGGCGCCGTTCATCGCCGAGGGCCTCGACCAGTACGCGCAGTACGCCTGGCGCACGGACTTCTCGGCGGCCGCCGGCCGCCAGCGCCACCTCCTCCAGGCCCGGCACGCCGACGTGATGCTGGGCGTCATCCTGGCCCGGCTGCGGGAGCTGGACACCTACGACGACTCCCTGATCGTCGTCACCGCCGACCACGGGGCGGGCTTCGAGACCGGCGAGCCGATCCGGGGGGTGTCGGAGGCCAACGCCGACAGCGTGCTGTGGGTCCCGCTGCTGGTGAAGCCGCCCCGGCAGGTCACCGGCCGCATCGACGACCGGCCCGCCAGCGCCATCGACGTGCTCCCCACGATCGCCGACGTCATCGGGCTGGACCTGCCCGACGGCGTCGACGGCCGCTCCCTGCTGGGCCCAACCCCGGAGGCGGGCGAGCCCGACGAGCGTCGGGTCTACGACTGGGGCTTCAACCGCCTGATCGCCAACGAGGACGGCTATGCGCTGATCGACGGCACCGAGGGGTTCGAGGACCTGCTGGCCCAGCCCCCGCCGGGTGCCGGCGACGACCCCGACCTGCGCTTCTACCGCTTCGGCCGCCACGCCGACCTCGTCGGCCGCTCGGTCGACGACCTCCCCGCCGCCGCCGACTCCGGCCTGAGCTTCGACCTCGACCCCGACGGGGGCTATCGCAGCTCGGCGCCGGCCCAGCAGGACGCCTATGTCGCCGGTTCGGTGAACACCGGCGACGCGCTCGACGTGGCCATCGCCGTCAACGGTCGCATCGGCGGATGGGCCGAGCTCCAAGCCACCAGCCGGGGGAACCGGTTCTGGGCCGTCGTGCCCCCCGACCTCCTGCGTGACGACGGCGAGGACGAGATCGAGGTCTTCGTGATCCAGGGCTCGGGCCCGGACCCGGCACTGGCCCCCATGTCCGGTCCGTGAACCTCCGCCTGGTCCGGCACAGCCCCTACGACCGGGACATCTACCGGCTGGCCCTGCCCGCCTTCGGCGCGCTCGTGGCCGAGCCCCTCTACCGCCTGACCGACACCGCCGTCGTCGGCCACCTCGGAACCGACGAGCTGGCGGGCATGACCATCGCCAACGCGGTGCTGGCCACGGGTTTCGCCGTCTTCATCTTCCTGGCCTACGGCACCACCCAGGCCGTGGCCCGGCTGATCGGGGCGGGCGAGCACGAACGGGCCGCCCACCAGGCCGTCCAGAGCCTGTGGCTGGCCGTGCTGCTCGGCATCGGGCTGGCCGCGTTCCTCTGGGTGGTGTCCGTTCCATTAGTGGCGCTGCTCGGCGGCGAGGGCGCGGTGGCCGACAACGCCCTCGTCTACCTGCGGGTCAGCGTCCTGGGCCTCCCCGTGACATTCGTGATCCTGGCGGGCACCGGCTACCTGCGCGGCCTCCAGGACACCCGCACCCCGCTGGTCGTGGCCGTCGGGACCGCCCTGGTGAACCTAGTCCTCGAGGTCTGGTGGATCTTCGGCCTGGACTTCGGCATCGGGGCGTCGGCCCTGTCGACGGTCGTGGCCGAGGTCATCGCCGCCACCGTCTACGTGACCATGATCCGCCGGGCCACGCGCCAGTACGGGACGTCGTGGCGGCCCGACCGCCGCGTCATCGCCGGCCTCGGCCGGGCGGGGGTGGCGCTGTTCTTTCGAACGGCGGCGCTCCGTGCCTCGTTCACCCTGGCCACCGCTGTGGCCGCCCGCATCGGCACGGCCGACCTGGCGGCCCACCAGATCGCCTTCGAGGTGATGTTCCTGCTCGCCCTGTCCCTCGACGCCATCGCCATCGCCGGCCAGGCGATGACCGGCCGCTTCCTCGGCGGTGAGGACGCGGAGGCGGCCCGGGCCGCGGGCCGCCGCATGATCGAGTTGTCGATCGTCGCCGGAGTGGTCGCCGGCGTCCTGCTGGCCTCCGTGTCGCAGGTCCTGCCCGAGCTGTTCTCCGACGATCCCGAGGTCGTCGCCCTGGCCGGCTTCCTGCTCCTCTGGGTGGCCGCCCTCCAACCCCTCAACGGGCTGGTCTTCGCCCTCGACGGCATCCTCATCGGTGCCGGCGACCTGGCCTTCCTGGCCAAGGCGATGCTCGTCGCGCTCCTGGTCTTCGCCCCCGCCGCCGTCGCCGTGCTCGTCCTCGGCCTCGGCATCGGTTGGGTGTGGGGCTCGATCGCGCTCCTGATGGCCGCCCGGGGGACGGTGCTCAGCTGCCCGCTTCGCCAGCGACCGCTGGATCCGCCTCGGCGCCGACTGAACCCGGCAGGCCCTCACGATCCGCGCGAACATTCCCCCCGGTGCGATGGGGTGGGAAAGGCGCCGTAGCCATGGCCGTGGTGCTGCTGGCGACTTCGGTCGCCCTGATGAGCTCGCCCGCCGCGGCAGCCGACCACACCTTCGACTGGTGGAGCTGGGATCAGACCTGCGGTAACCGGCAGGTGTTCGAGTGGTCGGACGTGGAGCACGTCGCCACGCCGACGCACCCGAACTTCGAGGCTGTCGAGGGCGTGACGCTGCGCTATCGCTGGGGTACGTACCACCACGAACCCCTGGCCAGCGGCGGCATCGACTGGGGTGACGGGACAACGAGCGGGCCGGTCTCTCCGACCTCGTGTCCCGAGGGGCCACTTCAGATCCTCGCGGTCGGTGACTCCCACACCTACGACGAGCCAGGCCAGTACTGGGTCGACGGCTGCTGGTTCTCGGCACAGCCGAGCGGTCCGTACCGCAACACGAATGGCTGCTGGTCGCCCATGTTCGGTGGGTTCCGCCTGGACGTCCTGCCCGACCGGGACGGCGACGGCGTGGCCGACCGGGACGACCGCTGCCCGGATGCCCCGGCCATCGGAACCGATGCCGACGGCGACGGGTGCACGGACGACTCCGCGTGCCCGCAGCCGACGATCCCGGAGCCGACGAGGTTGTCAGCGGGCGGGGGGAACTGGACCAGCGACTTCCGCTCGGCGGGTGACGACGGTCTCGTCGCCGAAGACGTTCGGCTGGGCGGTCGTCGCATGGCGATGTCGATGTCGTTGCCGTACATCGAGATCCTCACGTCACTGGGTCGTCAGCGCATCGAGCTGCGACCGAACGGCTCGACCGGGAACGCGCGGTCGCGCCTGGTCGACTACGAGTTCGACACGACCTCCGGGATCGACGTCCGCGCGCGGTGGGCGATCGACTGGCCGGCACGGCCGTCGAGCAGCTGCCTCCTCGTCACCCAGCGCTACCGGTTCGCCCCGCCGAGGACGAAGGCGCAGTGGGCGGAGCTGCCCGGCGGGCGGTCCGAGCGGGGCTGGTGCAACCCCACGCAATCGATCGGGGTCCCGCCAGTCGACCAGGCGTATCGATGCGCCCGCTTCTACCCGACCGTGAGCTACGAGTTCCTCCCCGGTAACGGCGACACCCTCCGCTGGTTCGAAGCCCCCCAGCGGCTGCACCTCCGGCCCGGCCGGGGCGCGCAGTCGGACGGCGGCGCGACGAGCTCCGGACTCTTCGCCGACTGTGACTCCGCTCAGACCGTGCCGTCGAGGCTCGCCACCTTTCTCGCCATGCTCGAGTGCTTCAAGGTGAGCCGCCCACACCACCCGGTCATCCGTCATTCGCTGAACGCCGTTGAGGAGGAATACACGACGAGGGTGGTCCGCGCTGCTCGTACCCCAGGGGTATACGACAACTACCACTGCCAGCTCGGCGATCGGGTTCTGGCCCCTGGCCTCGACGCCTCGTGGAATCCCGGCGCCTGGGGCTGCCCGACGTGCGTTCACATCCACTGGCGCTGGGGTACCGGCGCGAACTTCGCTCCCGGGCGACCGCGTGCGCTCTACACGTCGGGGCGCCCCATGGTGAGCAGCGACGCGCAGACCGTCGACATCTCCATCACCCGACCGGGTGCCGCCACGGTGGACCCGATCGCCGCGGGTTGGCGCTCACTTGCCTCCGACCAGGCCCGGGTCAAGGCCACCGACCAGCTCTTCTGGTACGTCGGTCGCAGCTCGGCCTCGCGCGACACGTTCTTCAAGCACGGTGGGTTCTTCGCCGACCTCTGACGGAAGCTCAGAACGTCGTCGAGCAGAAGGCGACGGGCCGCCAGCGGAAGAAGCGGTCGACCCGAGCCGTCGCCTCCGGGGCGCCCGTGATGCGGCCGGCGGCAGCCAGCTCGGCGGCGTCGATCCCACCGAGCACGATCGAGCCCAGGACCGACACGTCCAACTCGGCGTCGGGGTCGTCGTCGACCCGAGCGCACTCGGCCCCGTCCGGGCCTCCGGTGACGCGGTAGGTGCCCGCCTGGTCGGGTCGGCTGGCGTCGGTGATGCCGAGGACCAGCGAGTCCTCGACGGCGTAGCGCCGACCCGCGAGGCAGGCGGCGACGTCCAGGGGACGGCACCACAGGAGGTCGACGGTCTCGGTCACCCACGCCCGGCGGGGACGGGAGAGCCGCCATCGCAGCGGCTCGTCGGACGGCCGGGGGTAGGCGACGACCCGGGTGCGCAGGTCGATGTCGCAGAGGAATCGCCAGAGCGCGGCCTCGACCTCGCCGGAGGCGGCTTCCAGCTCCCGGACCTCGACGCGGCCGGCGGCGTGGCCCCGCTCCCAGTGCTCGTGGCTCCGGTAGATGACGTAGCCGTCGGGCTGGTCGGCCTCGTCGTGGTGCACGGCGACGAAGGGGTCGCCGATCCCACGCCACGAGGGCTTCTCGTCCAGCACGAGCTTCCACCACGCGTCGGTGCGCCCGACCGCGCCGGGCCGGTCGCGGCCGAAGCGGTCGTAGAGCTCGGCCAGGAGGGGCAGGGCGTCGTCGCGGTCGACCAGCCGCACCCGGCCCGCCGCCGTGGGCACGACCAGTTCGATGTGGTCGGTCTCCAGCTCGATCCGGAGCACCCGGTCGGCGTGGCCGAAGCCGAAGCGGCCGTAGATGCCGGCGTCCGAGGCGTTGAGGATCGCGTAGTGCTCTCCCTTCTCGGCGGCCTGGGCGAGGACGGCGCCGAGCACGTCCCGCAGCAGGCCGCGGCGCCGGTGCGTGGGCAGGACCGCCACCTGGGCCACGCCGGCCACCGGCACCCGGTCCCCGCCGGGCACGGTCATCTCGAAGCTGTACGACGTCGCGGTGGCGACGTAGCGGCCGTCGTCCTCGGCCACCCAGGTCCGGTCCAGCTCCCAGACCGTCTTCTCCTTCTCGGCCGTGCCGGGCTGGAACGCGGTGTGGCCGAACCCCTGGACGCAGGCGGCGAAGACGTCGTCGACCCGCTCCGGGGGCGGCTGGACGGCCACGTCAGCCGGCGCGTCGGCGCAGGAGCGCGGTGACCGCCTTGCCGTCGGCCTGGCCCTTGGTGGCCTTCATCACGAGGCCCACGAAGAAGCCGGTGAGCTTGCCCCTCGCCTTGTCGTCGCCGTCGACGAACTGCTGCCAGTCGTCGGGGTGCTCGGCGATGACCTGGTCGACGACGGTCTCCAGCGCCCCGGCGTCCATGGCCTCGAAGCCGAGCTCGGCGGCAATGGCGGCCGGGGCACGGCCCGATGCCACCTGCTCGGCCAGGACCTGCTTGGCCTGGGTGGCGGTCAGCTCGCCCTTGGTCTCCATGGCCACGAGGGCGGTCAGGCCCTCGGCGTCCAGCTGCCCGATGTCGCCGGCGAGGTCGTTGCCCACGCGGTTCAGCACCGTGCGGGCGTCGGCCCCCGCCGCGATGGCTGCCGCAGCCAGGTCGTCGTGGCCCCGGTCGACGATGACGGCCACGTCCGCGGTCCCGACCCCGGCGGTCTCGGCCAGCGCCGCACGCCGGGCGGCGGGCAGGACGGGCAGCCCGGCGTCGACCCGGTTCACCCAGACGGCGTCGGGGGCGAGGGGCACGAGGTCCGGCTCCGGGAAGTACCGGTAGTCGAACGCCTCCTCCTTGGACCGCAGGGTGTGGGTGCGGCCTTCGTCCTCGTTCCAGTGACGGGTCTCCTGGACGACCCGCTCCCCGGCCTCGAGCAGGTCGATCTGGCGCCGGGCCTCGTACTCGATGGCTCGGCCCAGCGATCGGATCGAGTTGAGGTTCTTGACCTCGCAGCGGGTGCCGAGGGCCTCGTCGCCATCACGGCGGACCGAGACGTTGGCGTCGACCCGCATGGAGCCCTCCTCCATGCGGGCGTCGGACACGCCCGTGGCCACCAGGATCCCCCGCAGCTCCTGGGCGTAGGCCCGGGCCTGGTCGGCGGTGCGGAGGTCGGGCCGGCTCACGATCTCGCACAGCGGGACGCCGGCGCGGTTGTAGTCGACCAGCGAGTACTCGGCGTCGTGGATGCGGCCGCCCCCGCCGACGTGGGTGGACTTGCCCGTGTCCTCCTCCATGTGGGCCCGCTCGATGCCCACCCGGAAGCCGTCGGGCAGCTCCAGCGCCCCGTCGACGTTGATCGGCAGCTCGTACTGGCTGATCTGGTAGTCCTTCGGCATGTCCGGGTAGAAGTAGTTCTTCCGGGCGAAGGTCGACGGCTCCACCCGGCAGCCCAGCGCCCGCCCCAGCCGCATGGCGAACTCCACGGCCGCCCGGTTGATCACGGGCAGCGAGCCGGGGAGCCCCAGGCACACCGGGCACACGTTGGTGTTCGGCTCGGACCCGAAGGCGTTGCGGCAGCCGCAGAACAGCTTGGTCTCGGTGGCCAGCTCGACGTGGACCTCCAGCCCGATGACCACCTCCCAGCCCTCGACGAGCGTCATGGGGCTGCACCTTCCAACGCAGCGGCGGCCCGGAACATGGTGGCCTCGCCCAACGACGGGGCCATCAGCTGCACCCCGACGGGGAGGCCGTCGTCGCCCGTGCCGAACGGCACCGAGATCGACGGGTGGCCGGCCAGGTTCGACGGGATCGTGCAGATGTCGTTCAGGTACATGGTCAGCGGGTCGCCGGTCTTCTCGCCCAGCGGGAACGCCGTGGTCGGCGTGGTCGGCGACAGCAGCAGGTCGTAGTCCTCGTAGGCCTTCTCGAAGTCCCGGATCGATCAGCGTGCGCACCTTCTGGGCCTTGCCGTAGTAGGCGTCGTAGTAGCCCGCCGACAGGGCGTAGGTGCCGAGCATGATCCGGCGCTTCACCTCGTCGCCGAAGCCGGCGGTGCGGGTGGCCTCGTTCATCTCCGCCGTGGTGGGAGCGTCCACCCGCAGGCCGTAGCGCACGCCGTCGTAGCGGGCCAGGTTGCGACGAGGCCTCGGCGGGCGCGACCAGGTAGTAGGCGGTGACGCCGTAGACGGCGGCCGGCACCGAGGCCTCGCCGACCGTGGCGCCGGCGGCCTCCAGAGCGGCGACCGCCTCGTTGGTGCGGGCCAGGACGTCCGACGCCATGCCGTCCGCCTCGACCAGCTCGCGGACCACGCCGATCCGGAGGCCGGCGACGCCCTCGCCCAGCCCCGAGCGGACATCGGCCACCGGCTCCGGGATCGACGTCGAGTCGAGGGGGTCGTGGCCGGCGATGACCTCGAAGACGGTGGCGGCGTCGGCCACGGTCGTGGAGATGGGCCCGATCTGGTCCAGCGACGAGGCGAAGGCGATCAGGCCGTAGCGGGACACCCGGCCGTAGGTGGGCTTCATCCCCACGACGCCGCACAGGGCGGCGGGCTGGCGGATCGAGCCGCCGGTGTCGGAGCCCAGGCCGATCGAGGCCATGCCGGAGGCCACCGCCACGGTGCTCCCGCCCCGACGACCCCCCGGGGACCCTGGTGGGGTCGTGGGGGTTGCGGGTCGGGCCGAAGGCCGAGTTCTCGGTCGACGAGCCCATGGCGAACTCGTCGAGGTTGGTCTTCCCGACGAGGATCGCGCCGGCACCTGCCAGCCTCTCCACGACCGTGGCGTCGTAGGGGGGCCGCCAGCCGTCGAGGATCTTCGACGAGCAGGTCGTGGCGATCCCCCGGGTGCAGAGGTTGTCCTTCAGCGCCACGGGCACGCCGGCCAGCGGGCCGGGGTCCTCCCCCGCCGCCACCCGGGCGTCGATGGCGTCGGCGGCCGCCCGGGCCTCGTCGCCCAGCACCAGGTTGAAGGCGTGCAGCTCCTCGTCGCGGGCGTCGACGACGGCGAGGTGCTCGTCGAGCACGTCGCGTGCCGACCGCTCGCCGGACCGGACGTCGGCGGCGATGTCGACGGCGGGGCTCACGGCGCCTCACCGAGGACCGGCGGGACCTTGAACTGGTGGTCCTCGACGTCCGGGGCCTGGGCCAGGACCTCCTCGCGGTCGAGGCTGGGCACGACCTCGTCGTCCCGGAGGACGTTGGCCAGCGGGTACGGGTGGGATGTGGGGGGCACGTCGTCGAGGTCCAGGGCCTCGACGTCGGCGGCGTGGTCCAGGACGGCGTCGAGCTGGCCGGTGAAGGTGACCAGCTCCTCCTCGCTCAGGCGGAGGCGGGCCAGCCGTGCGACGTGGGCGACGTCGTCCGTCGAGATGCGGGGCACGGGCGCATGGTAGGGGCGCGCTCTGCGAGCGCCCCAGGGGGTATCAGGCGGTGACCTGCTGCGCGAACTCCACGATCCGGCGGGCGACCTCCGGGCCGTCGTGGTCGATCGTGGCCACGTGGTAGCTCTTCTCGAGCCACACGTGCTCGACGGGGCCGGCCACCCGGCTGACCAGGTACTCGCTGTCCGACGGGGGCACGACGTGGTCCTGGCGGCTGGTCAGGACCAGCGTGGGGCAGGTGATCTTGTCGACCCGGGCGGCGAACAGGTCGGCGGCGTCGAACATGCTCAGCAGCGGCGGCACCGGCGTGGCCTCGTAGGAGTTCTCGGTCACCCCCTCGAGGGCGATGTCGGAGCCGACGGGCGGGATGTAGTCGTTGCCCTCGGCCAGCATCGTCTCGACCGTCGTGCGGATCTCGTCGTTCACCTGGGTGGCGGGGTTGATGCAGGCGATGCCGGCGATCTCGGGGTGCTCGACGGCCAGCACGCAGGTCAGCGCCCCGCCCATCGACAGGCCGGTCACCACGACCCGGTCCACGCGGTCGGCCAGGCGGTCCAGGGCGTCCTCGGCGGCGGCGTACCAGTCGTCGAACGTGGTCGGGAGCAGGTCCTCGACCTTCGTCCCGTGCCCGGGCAGGAGCGGCATCTCGATGGCGAACCCCGCCTCGTGCAGGGCCTCGGCCACCGGCCGCATCCCGCTGCAGTTGCCGGTGAAGCCGTGGAGGACGAGCACCCCGTGCGGGCCACCGTCGGCCGACCAGGGCTCGGCCCCGGGCACGACCTCGGCGCCTTCGGGCGGCCAATCAGCGGTAGGGGTCATCGTTCGCCGGTTCCTCCCACCAGTCGTCGGGGGCGGGCGTCGCCTCCGGCATCTCGAAGATGCAGTCCACCGGACAGGGCTCGACGCACTTCCCACAGCCGGAGCACAGCTCGGGGATGATCACCACGTCGATGCCGTGGTTGAAGATGGCTCCGAACTGTGGCGGGCACCAGCGGATGCAGGTGTCGCAGTTGATGCAGATCGACATGTCGATCCACAGCGGCAGGTTCTGCCACTTGGGGTTGCGCTCGCGGCTGGCGAGGCGTTCGTCACGAGTTCCAGCCGTCACCGCGGGCAGGGTACCGATGAGCCGGCAGGCGAAGAGGCATCAGCAGTTCCGGCCCGCTTGACCGGTCGGTCAAGTGAGCTAGCGTCCCTCCCGCTCACGCAGCCCGAACACGGAGGAATCCCTGGTGGCCAAGTACGCGTTCCTGACCGAAGAGTGGATGGAGGCCGCCAAGGCCATCCGCGACGAGTACAAGGATCAGGTCAAGCCCCCGGCTCATTCGATCCGGATGAACCAGGTGGTGACCGACGTGCCCTTCGGCGAAGGCACCGTCAGCACGTACCTCGACACGTCCGGTGGCGAGGCCGTCATGGAGCTCGGCGAGCTCGACAGCCCCGACCTCACCGTGACCACCGACTACGCCACGGCCAAGGCCATCACGGTCGACGGCGACGCCCAGCAGGCCATGCAGGCGTTCATGCAGGGCAAGGTCAAGGTCCAGGGCGACATGAGCAAGCTGATGCTCCTCCAGCAGCAGCCCGCCGACCCGGCGCAGGACGAGATCCAGGCCAAGGTCAAGGAGATCACCGAGTGATCCCGGCCGCTTTGGCCGTCGACGGAGACGGTCCGTGCCCGGCGGGGGTCAACCGGAGCTGAGCGCGGGCTCCGGCTCGGTCCGCTTCCCGCCCTTGACGGTGGAGCGGACGCCGAGGGCGCACACCGTGCCCAGCAAGGCGACGCCGGCGCCGACCAGGAAGGCCTGACCGAACGCGTCGACCTCGCCCACCACGGCCTCCCGGCTGGCCTGGATCGTCTGCATGATCTGGGTGCCCGCCGCCGCGCCCAGCTGGGAGACCATCTGCTGGGACGCGCCGATCACGCCGAGGTCCTTGTCGTCCACGGCGTTGGCGATCGTGGACGCCATCGCGGGGAAGGTGGCGCCCGCGCCGATGCCGGAGCACGCCAACGAGACGACGATCACCCAGTCTGGTGTCCCCGGCGACACCGTCGACATGCCGACCATCGACGTGACGATGGCGAGGGTGCCGAAGGTCGCCGCCGGCCGCTCCCCCACCTTCGTGGTGAGGTAACCGGCGATCGGCCCGCAGATGGAGAAGGCGAGCGGCCGGGCGATCGACAGCAGGCCCGCCTTCGACTCGCCGTAGCCCATGACGCCTTCGAGCAGGAGCGGGGTGAGGATGAACCCGCCGAGGTAGGCGAAGTTGTTGGTGAACTCGACGGCCAGGGGGAGGCTGACGTTGCGCCGCCGCAGGTACTCCAGGGGCAGCAGTGGGTCGAGGGCGCGGCGCTCGATGGCGACGAACGCCGTGAGCAGCAGCGGTCCCAGGACGAACCCGCCGAGCACGACCGGGTGGGTCCAGCCCATCTCCGGACCCTGGTTGAGCGCCAGTAGGACGCTGCCCACGGCACCGATGAGCACGACGGTGCCCGCCAGATCGAACGGGGGCCGCTCGACCCGCTCGGTGTCCGGCAGCAGCACGAAGGCGAGCACGAAGGCCAGGACGGCGACCGGGACCTGCGCCACGAAGATCCACCGCCACGAGAAGTGCTCGACGACCGGGCCGCCGATCACCACGCCGAGGACCGGCCCGCCGGCCATGACCAGCGTCCAGTAGCCCATGACCTGGGCCCGGCGCTCCGGGGGGAACGTCGTGTTGATCAACGCCATGGACGCCGGCCCGGTCGCCGCCCCCACGGTGGCGCCCAGGACCCGGAAGAGGATGAGCGAAGGGGCGCTCCACGCCAGCACCGAGAGGGCGGCGAACACCGCACTGCCGCCGATGCCCCACAGGTAGATCCGGCGGTGGCCGTTGCGGTCCCCGAGCTTCCCGGCAGCGGGGCCGACGACGGCGAAGGCGAGGATCGGCCCGGTGATGACCCACGTCAGGACCGACGTGGTGCTGTCCAGTTCGTCGGCGATGTCCGGGATGGAGACGGCCAGGATCGTGATCGTGAAGGTGACGCTGAGCAGCCCGAAGAGCGTCGTGGCCAGGACCAGCCACGGGTACCAGCCCCGCTCCTCGGCCTTGTCGGTGACCCGCTGGGCGAGCAGGAGGCTCCAGGGGACCGAGCCCTCTTCGGTGACGCCCGGTGCCTCGACCGACAGGTCGGGCGGACGGTCGGCGGGCACTCGGGGAGGCTAACGACGCCCCCAGGGGAGCTGAACCGGCCCGGCTGGGGTGGCAACGACGTAGCGGCTGGGGATCGCCACACCCCCACCACCCCAGCGGGGTCGGCTCGGGGCGAAACGCTACGGAAGGGGTCCGGTCAGGTGGTGGATGGTCCGTCAGTCGCCGTCGTTGTTGCCGTTGCCGCCCCCGCCACGGCTGGTGATCAGCGTCACCGACGAGCCCGGCTCGACCAGCGTCCCCCCGGGCGGGTCCGTGCCGTCGACGGTCCCGACGGGCGGGCCCTGGGTGCCGCTCACCTCCAGGCCGGCATCCTCCAGCACCTCGAAGGCCTCCTGGACACTCATGCCGCCGACGTCGGGGACGGGGATCTGCGCGATGGCCACGACGACGGTCACCGTCGAGTCCCGGGGAACGGTCGTGCCTGCCTCCGGCGAGATGCTGATGACCGTGCCCTCGGGCTGGTCCAGCGTCGGCTGCTCCTGGCGATCGACCGCCAGCGACAGCTCCTCGAGCTCGGCCGCCACCTCGTCGAACGGACGGCCGACGGCGTCGGGGATCGTGCGGGGCCGGGGCCCCTTGGACACCACCACGTCGATGGGGCTGCCCAGCGGCAGCTGCTCGAAGGCCAGGGGGACCGCCTGCACGGTGCCGGCAACCGCCTGCTCGTTGTACTTCTCGCTGACGAAGCCGAGCGTGAAGTCGGCGTCCTCCAGGATCGTCGTCGCCTGCTCCAGGGTGAGCGGTTGCGCGGCGGACAGGTTCAGGAGTGGCTCGGGCACGGCGGCCAGCTCGCGGCCGCGGGACACGGTCACGGTGACGGACTCGCCCTCCCGCAGGCTGGTGGTGGCCTCGGGGTCCTGGCCGGTGATGGTGCCCGGCGGCCCGCCGCCGGGGCGCTCGCCGACGAACGAGATGTCGAAGCCCAGGTCCTCGAGCACGCCGGTGGCGCCAGCCACGGTCTGCCCTTCCAGCTCGGGCACGTCGTGCTGGGGCCGGGTCAACACGTAGGCGCCGTAGGCCCCGGCCGACACGGCCAGCAGCCCGATCACCACCAACAGGCCGACCAGCACCTTGCGGTGACCCCGCCGGCCGTCCCGCGCGGCCCGCTTGGCCTCGCGCCGGTGCCGGCGCCGGGCCCGGCGGGAGGGGGCGGGGTCGGGGACCTGGAGCTGCCCGTGGTCCTCGGGCTCGGGCGGGACCGACGACGGCTCGGGGAGCATCGTCGGGTCCCGGTCGAGTTCGATGTCGACGTCGGGCAGCACGATGGCCCCCGCCAGCGGGAGCGGGTCGGGCGGGTCCAGCTCCGCGGTGGCGTTCAGGAGCAGTGTGGCGAGGCGAGCGGCGTCCGGCCGCTCGTCGGGATCCAGCGACCCGGCCGCCTGCAGGGCCGGCCGCAGCACCCCCAGTCGCTCGGACACCGGGACGGGATCGGACACCCGGGCCATCAGCGTGCCGATGGTCGTGTCGACGGAGAACGGCACCTCGCCGGTCACGGCTTCGATGAGCACGAGGGCCAGCGAGTACACGTCGCTGCGCCCGGTCAGCGCGCGGCCCTGGGCCTGCTCGGGCGAGGCGTAGCGGGCGGTGCCCAGCACGGCGCCGGCGGGCTCGGTGACGGCGGCGTCGGCCAGTGCCCGGGCGAGGCCGAAGTCGGCGATGCGCAGGCGCTCGTCGTCGCCGAACAGCAGGTTGGCGGGCTTCAGGTCCCGGTGGACCAGGCCCTGGCGGTGGGCGTGGTCCAGACCCTTGGCGGCCTCGAGCCCGATGAGCGTCGCCTGCGACAGGCTCAGCCGTCGGCCCCGGTCGAGCATGGCCCGCAGGGAACCGCCGCCGATGAACTCGGTGACGAGGAACGGCACCTCCTCGTCGCCCCAGTCGTAGACGGCCAGCAGGTTGGGGTGGTTGAGGCCGGCCGAGATCTGTGCCTCGGAGTGGAACCGGCGGATGAAGCCGTCGTCGTCGGCGTAGGACTGGTGCAGCAGCTTGATGGCGACCCGGCGCCGGAGCCGGGTGTCCTCGGCCAGGTAGACCTGCGCCGAGGCCCCCGCCCCGATGGGCGCCAGGAGGCGGTAGCGGCCCGCGAGGACCCGACCGACCTGGTCGTTCATGCGCGTCAGGGCCACGCTCCGAGGGTAGGGGGTCGACCCCGCCGGAAAGGGGTTCTGGGCGTGCCGGGAGCCAAACTGTCGCCGTGTCACCGCTGCCGCGCCGGATCCTGAGCGCCGTCGTCGTGATCGTCGCCCTCGCCGGCTTCGCCTACGCCTGCAGCGAGATCGAGACCGACGACGGGACCAACGACGTCGCCACCTCGGGCGACAGCCCCGTCGAGCGCCTCATCCCGCCTCGGGGCAGCGAGATCCTGCGCCAGGAGGCGGTGGGTGTGGACCTGCGCCCCGGCTGGACCGGCGTGCTCCAGGTCAACGGGGTGGAGATCCCCGAGGACGAAGTGGACGACGACGACCTGGCCTCCACCGGCCTCCTGACCTACACGGTGGGGGAGGGCAAGACCGTCGAGCGCTTCGAGGCCGGCGAGAACTGCGTGACGGTGATCGCCTGGCGGGTCGAGCAGACCCGAACCGACGGGCGGCCGACCACCTGGTGCTTCAACGTCACCTGACGTCGAGGCAATGCCTTGCGGATTCCGCAAGGCATTGCCTCGGGATCAGCCGGGGAGCTCGCCGGTGTCCAGGAGCTTGACGAAGGCGGCCTCGTCGATGGTGGGGATGCCCAGCTCCTCGGCCTTGGTGGCCTTGGCCTGACCCGGCTCGCGGCCGAGGACCACGGCCGACGTCTTCTTCGAGACGCTGCCCGGCGCCTTGCCGCCGCGGGACTTGATGGCGTCCTCGATCTCCTCGCGGGTGAAGCCGTCGAGGGTGCCGGTCACGACGATGGACAGGCCTTCCAGGGTCTGGGGCACGTCAGGGCGCTCGGGGCCCTGGAAGTTGAGGCCGGCGGCCCGGAGCTTCTCGACCACGGCCCGGTTGGTGTCCAGCTGGAAGAACTCGTGGACGCTGCGGGCGATGATCGGGCCGACCCCGTCGAGGGCGACCAGCTCCTCGTCGGAGGCCTTCATGATCGCGTCCATGGTGCCCATGCCCATGGCCACCAGCTCGGCCATGGTCCCGCCGAGGTGGCGGATGTTCAGCCCGACGAGGAGGTTGGCCAGCGGCCGGTCCTTCGAGGCCTCGATGGCGTTCTGGAGGTTGCGCACGGCGATCTCGCCGAAGCCCTCCATGCCCCGGATGGTGTCCCAGTCGACGGTGTAGATGTCGCCGACGTCGGTGATCAGGCGGGTGCCGGTGTCCGGGTCCAGCCGGGTGAACAGCTGCGACCGCTGCTCGCCGAAGCCCTCGATGTCCATGGCCCCGCGGGAGGCGAAGTGCTCGATGCGCCCGGCGATCTGGGCCGGGCAGTCGAGGTTGGTGCAGAAGGTGTCGCTCTCCCCCTCCAGCCGCAGCAGCGGCTGGCCGCACACCGGGCAGATCGTGGGGAACTTCCACTTCCGGGTGCCCTTCTTGCGCAGGCCGAGCACCGGGCCGACCACCTCGGGGATGACGTCGCCGGCCTTGCGCACGGTGACCGTGTCCCCCGGCCGCACGTCCTTGGCCGCCACCTGGTCCTGGTTGTGGAGGGTGGAGAGGCCGACGGTCGAGCCGCCGACGAACACCGGCTCCAGCACGGCGAACGGCGTGGCCTTCCCGGTCCGCCCGATCGACACCATGATGTCCTTGAGCAGGGTGGTGCGCTCTTCAGGCGGGAACTTGAACGCGATCGCCCAACGGGGCGCCTTGGCCGTCGACCCCACCTCGTCCCGAAGGCCGAGGTCGTCCACCTTCACGACCACGCCATCGATCTCGTAGTCCAGGTCGTGGCGGTGCTCCAGCCACCCCTGGCAGTACTCGTGGATCTCCTCCAGTCCCGACAGCCGCTCGATCTTGGGGTTGACCGGCAGCCCGAGCGACTGGAGGTAGTCGAGGGTCTCGTGGTGGTTGCGGAAGCGCGGGGCGCCGACGACCTGGCCCAGCTGGTAGGTCCACAGCGCCAGGTTGCGGGTGGCGGTGATGGCCGCGTCCTTCTGGCGCAGCGAGCCCGCCGCCGTGTTGCGGGGGTTCACGTAGCGGGCGAGGCCCTGGCGCTCCTGCTCCTCGTTCAGCGCCTCCCACGCCGGGATGGGCATGTAGATCTCGCCCCGGACCTCCAGCACGTCGGGGGCGTCGCCCTTCAGCTTCTGGGGGACCTGGGCCAAGGTGGCCACGTTGGGGGTGATGTCCTCGCCCACCCGTCCGTTGCCCCGGGTGGCGGCCTGGACGTAGCGGCCGTCCTCATAGCGGATGGACACGGCGAGGCCGTCGATCTTCAGCTCGCAGACGTAGTCGACGGCGGCGTCCTCGGACAGGCCCAGCCGGCGCTGGAGGCGGGCGCCCCAGGCCAGCAGCTCCTCGAGCTCGAAGGCGTTGTCCAGCGACATCATCGGGAGGGCGTGCTGGACCGGGGCGAAGGCGGTCAAGGGCGCGCCACCCACGTCCTGGGTGGGCGAGTCCGGGGTGGCCAGCTCGGGGAACTCGGCCTCGAGAGCCCGCAGCTCTCGGACCAGCGCGTCGAAGTCGGCGTCGCTGATGAGGGGGTCGTCGAGCGTGTGGTAGCGCTCGTTGTGGAACCGGATCTGGTCGGCCAGGTCGCGGGCCCGTTCGGCTGCTTCGGCGGCGTCCTTCGGCACCTTCAGAACCTACCGAGGACCGGTGACAGCGGTGGCCCCTACGCGCCGACCTGGAGGCGCACCCCGATGGCCTGGCCCAGGATCCGGCGACCCAGCTCGGCGGCGAGGCGCAGGCGGTGGTCGGCCTGGCTGGCACCGTGGCCGGCCAGTCCGCAGGCCGGGGTCACCAGGGCCTGGCGACGCAGGCGCCCGGCGTCACAGCCGTCGCGGACGAGCGCGCACCACAGGTCGGACAGCCGGCGCCAGAGGCCGTCGCCCACCTCGCCGACGGGCTCGTCGGTGGGCACGGCACCCCAGGCGATCCAGCCGTCCCGGTCGAGGAAGCGGCCCAGCGTGCCGGCATGACCGACCACCGAGGCGTGCACCGGCAGGGAGAGGACTCGGGGCCCGGCCTGGGTCACGAGCGACCAGTCGGTGGCCCCGCAGCAGTGGACACCGCTGGTGGCCTGCAGCTCGACGGCGGCCAGCGACTCGGACAGCAGCTGGACGACCTGCTCGTTGGCCAACGGGAAGCGGGGGTGCTCGTTGCCGGTGAGCCCGGGCTCGTCGAGGAACAGCACCAGGTCGGCCTCGGGCGCGGTGTGGCGGGCGGCCGCGAGGAGGGCGTCGACCCGTTCGCGGACGGCGGCACCCGACACCGCGAAGGCCCGGTCGGCCGGGGCGCCCGCGTCGTGCAGGGCCCGACCCAGCGTGACCGGCCCGGTGAGCTGGAGCTTGATCGGTCCCTTGCGCCCCTTCACGGTGCGCAGGAATTCCTGCAGGGTGGCGAAGGGCGGGCCGCCGACGTCGCCGGTCTCGACGTAGGGGTGGCGGGCGTCCAGCTCGTCGGGGCGAACGGTGAGCGAACCGTCCTCGGCCACGTCGACGCCCTGGAGGCCCCACGCCCCCTGGGCCAGCATCCCCTCGATCGGGTTGGCGATCGGTAGCGAGGGCGCGGCGGGCAGCCGCGGCAACGCCCGCATCACGAGGTCGACGGCCTCCGCGGCGTCGGTCAGCGGCAGGCTGCCGATCGCCGTGGCCGTCCCGGTCGCGACCGGGAAGTCGGCCTCCTTGTCCGTCGACCTGCCGCCGTCAGGTTCCCCCATGGGACCGTGAATAGCCACCGAGGGGCGCGATCGGCAAATCTCCGAGGGTGCGAGCCCGGGCGCTGGACCTGCTACGGCTCCTCTGGCTCACCCTGCCCGTGACGATCGGACCGGCGGTGCAGGACGCGCTGGAGGGCGCGTCGACCGCCGTCAGGTGGGTCGCGTCCGTCGAGCTCTGGCTGGCGTGGGCCGGTGTGCTGCTCGCCCTCCTGGTCCCCCGGATCGTCTCGCTCACCGTCATCCGGGTCGCGGCGCCGGCCGTGGGCGCCGTCGCCGTGGCCGCCTCCCTGCGGGGCGACGTCTCCGCTGCCGACCTGCTCGGCCTCGTCGTCGCCGCCCTGGTGCTGGTCGTGGCGGCGTGGTCCTCGGTCGGCGCCGACCTCGTCGACGGCTCGTCCTACGGGCCGGAGCGCCGGCAGCCACTGCGCGTGCCCTGGACCCTGGCGCTGGGGCCCGCCCCGCTCGCCGTCGCCGCGGTGCTGGCCGGCCTGGCCGTGGGCCCGCTGCTCCTCGCCGCCGAGCAGTGGGTGGCGGGCGTGCTGGCCACGGTGGCCGGCGTCGGCCTCGCCCTGCCGGCGGCACGTTCGCTGCACCAGCTGTCCCGCCGCTTCCTGGTGTTCGTGCCCGGCGGGGTCGTGGTGCACGACCCGATGACGCTCAGCGACCCGGTGTTGCTCCCGCGCACGGGTCTGGCGTCCGTCGGCCCCGCCCCGGCCGACAGCGACGCCGAGGACCTCACGATGGGCGCCGGCGGGCTGATCATGGAGCTGCGCCTGCGAGCGCCGTCCGACCTGATCCGCCGCCGCCCCGGCCGGGCCCCGGACGAGGCGGTGAGCACCGCCGCCGTCCTCGTCGCACCCACCCGGCCCGGCGCGTTCCTGGCCGAGGCCCGGGAGCGGTCGCTCCCGGTGGCTTAGGCGACGAGCGCTCCGCCCAGGACCTCGTCGCCCTCGTAGAAGGCGACGCTCTGGCCCGGGGCGATCCGGGGCTGGGGCGTGTCCCAGACCAGGACGTCGCCGTGGAGCGTCGCCGGCAGGACGGGACCGTGGGCGCTGCCCTGCACCAGGAGCGACCCGCCGACGGGGCTGTCGGCCCACACCAGGTCGGTCAGCCGGTGCCCGTCGACCAGCACGTCCTCCTTGCGGCCGACGGTCACGGTGGCCGTGACCGACGTCGACGGCGGTCACGAACCTCGGCTCGTGCTGGCCCCGGAGGTTCAGTCCCCGGCGCTGTCCGACGGTGACCAGCTCGACGGCGTCGACCGCGCCGACCTGCCGGCCGCCGGTGTCCACGACCCGTCCCGGCGTCAGCGCCAGCCGATCGCCCAGGAAGCCCTGGCGCCCCGCCGAGGCCTGGATGAAGCAGACGTCCTGGCTGTCGGGCTTGGCCGCCGTCCGCAGCCCGAGGTCGGTGGCCCGGCGGCGCACCTCCGCCTTGGTCAGATCCCCCACCGGAAGCAGGACCCGGGCCAGCGCCGCCTGGTCCGAGCATGTGGAGCACGTAGGACTGGTCCTTGGCCACGTCGGCGCCCCGGGCCACGCGGCGGGTCCCGTCGGCCCGCCGGACGACGCGGGCGTGGTGGCCGGTGGCCACGGCGTCGAAGCCGAGGGCGTCGGCGCGGGCCAGCAGCCGGTCGAACTTGAGGTGCCGGTTGCACTCGATGCAGGGGTTGGGGGTGCGCCCGTCGGCGTGGGCGGCGACGTAGGGCTCGACCACGTGGCGATCGAAGTCGGGGCCGAAGTTGAAGACGTGGTGGTCGAGGCCGAGGTGGTCGGCGACCCGGCGGGCGTCCTCCACGTCGGCCACCGAGCAGCACCCCTGGTCGGACTCGCCGCCCCAGAGCCGGAGTGTGACCCCGTGGACCTCGTGGCCAGCCTCGGCCAGCAGGGCGGCCGTGACCGACGAGTCCACGCCTCCCGACATGGCGCAGAGCACCCTCATCGGGCCCCTCGCAGCTGGGCCACCGCGGCGGGCACCGCCTCGAGGGCGAGGTCCACGTCGGCGTCGGTGGTCGCCCACCCCAGCGACAGCCGCAGCGAGCCCGGGCCAGCTCTCGGGGGACGCCCATGGCCGCCAGCACGTGGGACGGCTCGGCAGCACCGCTGGCGCACGAGGACGCCGCCGAGGCGGCGATCCCGGCCTGGTCCAGCAGGAAGAGCAGGGCCTCGGCCTCGACCCCCGGGAAGCAGACGTGGCAGATCCCCGCCACCCGACCGCGGCGGTCGCATTGGGTGATGCCCGTCTCGACCGCGTCGGGCACCACGGCCAGCAGTCCGTCGGCCAGCCGGTCCCGGAGGGCGGCGATGCGGGCGGTGTCGTCGTCCCGTCGGTCGGCGGTCAGGCGGGCGGCCACAGCCATCGCCGCGACCCCGGCCACGTCCTGCGTGCCGCTGCGGCGGTCCCGCTCCTGTCCGCCGCCGACCTGGCGGGCTGCCAGCCGGACCCCGTGACGGACGACCAGGGCACCGACCCCCTTGGGCCCGCCGAACTTGTGGGCGCTGACCGACACCAGGTCGGCGCCCGCCGCCGCCTTGGCCACGTCGACCCACGACAGGGCCTGGACGGCGTCGGTGTGCAGCAGGGCCCGGGGCGCCCGCTCCCGCACCAGGTGGGCGACCTCGTCGACGGGCTGGACGGTGCCGACCTCGTTGTTGACCAGCATCACGCTGACCAGGCGCACGTCCTCGTCGAGCAGGCCGGCCAGGGCGTCGAGGTCGACCCGCCCGGCGCCGTCGACCGGGGCCAGTCGGGCCTGGCGCTGGGCCAGGCTGTCCCGTACCGCCGGGTGCTCGACCGCCGAGCCGACGACGACGTCACCGGGCTCGGTGGCGCCCAGGACCGCCAGGTTGTCGGCCTCCGTGCCACCACCGGTGAACACGACGTCGCCGGGCCCACAGCCGAGCACCTCGGCCAGGACGTCCCGGGCGTCGTCGAGGGTGCGCCGAGCGGCTCGGGCGGCGGCGTGGGCGCCCGAGGGGTTCCCCGGCTGTTCGGTCAGCACCCGGGTCAACTCGGCCACCGCCTCGGGCCGTGCCGGCATGGAGGCCGCGCAGTCGAGGTAGGCGGTGGTGGTCACCGCTCCAGGCTAGGGAACCGGGGGTGCGGACGGAGGGGGGTTCGAGGCGGTCTGGCGGTGCTGGTAGGCGGCGGCCACGCAGTGCAGGAACGGCTCCGGGTGGACCCCGGCCGGGGGCTGGTGGCGGAGCACGGCGGTCAGCGGGTTGGCCAGGCGCATGGCGAGGTGGTGGCGAGCCGCCGGGGTGAGCTCGTTGGCCCGGAGCAGGAAGCTGCGCACCAGGCCGTACTGCTCGGGGGTGACGGCGCCGACGTCGAGGCTGGCCGTGTACGCGTCCCAGCCGGGTGGAGGGTAGAAGGCGAAGGGCCTCGCCGTGACCGATGCCGGGGTGCGCTCCCGCAGCACCAGCGTGCCCGCCGCCAGGTCGCCGAGGCGCTGGCTGTTGCGGGTGAACAGGATGCTCAGCGTCGCCGCCAGGCCGGAGGTGAGCCAGAAGTCGACGATCCCCAGCGCGCTGCGGATGGCCGCGTGGCGGAAGTGGATCGGCGCCCCCTCGGTCGTGCGCACCCGCAGGCCGAGCGCCGCCTTGCCCACCGTCTGCCCGTTCCAGAAGGTCTCGGTGAGGGCCGGGTACAGCAGCACGATGGCGAAGACCCCGATGACGGCGAGGATGATCCCGGCCGTCTCGGACGCGCCGGCCGCGTCGAAGCCGCCGACCACGAGCGCCAGCACGAGGAAGGCCGCGAGCTGGATGGCGAGGTCGATGGTGATCGCCAGCAGACGGGTCGGGACGGTCGCCGTCTCGAACTCGAGCTTCACCGCCTCGGGCGTGACGATGCTCATCGCGCGGCCCCCAGGCACCCCCTGAACCTAACCTTCGGCCTCTGGACATCGACGGCTTCATCAACCGCAACCAGCCGGTGTGGCACCGCCTCGAGCAGCGCGCCCGGCGCGCCCGGCGGGGCGTGTCCCGCCTCGGTCCGGGCGAGGTGGACGAGCTGGTGGCCGACTACCAGCGGGCGTCGGCCCACCTCTCCTACGCCCGCACCGCCTTCGCCGACCCCGGGCTGACGGGCCGGCTCACCCGCCTGGTCGCGGAGGCCAACGGGGTCATCTACGGCAAGCGGGCCCGCACGCTGTCGACCATCCGCCGGTTCTTCCGCGCCACCTTCCCGGGGGCCGTCTGGTACGCCCGTCGCTTCGTGCTGGTCAGCCTGGCGTGCCTGCTGGTGCCTGCGTTCGCGGTCGGTGCCTGGGTGGCCAACTCCGACGCCGCCCTCGACGTGTCGATCCCCGAGGAGGCCCGTGACGCGTACCTGACCCAGGACTTCGAGGACTACTACTCGTCCGACCCGGCCGCCCAGTTCGCCACCTCGGTCACCGTCAACAACATCCAGGTGGCGATCACGGCCTTCGCGGCCGGCATCTTCCTGTGCCTCGGCGCCCTGTTCATCCTGATCAACAACGGGGCCCACGTCGGGGTGGCCGCCGGCGTGTTCGTGTGCGGCCGGTGAGGCGCCGAAGTTCTTCGGGCTGATCCTCCCCCACGGCCTCCTGGAGCTGACCGCGGTCGCCGTGGCCGGGGCGGCCGGCATCCACATGGGGTGGGCGATCATCGCGCCCGGCGACCGCTCGCGGGCCGACGCCGTGGGCGAGGCGGGTCGCCGCGCCGTGGTCATCGTGCTCGGCCTCGTCCTCGCCTTCATCGTGGCCGGGCTGATCGAGGCGTTCGTGACCGGCACCGGCTGGCCCACGTGGCTGCGGGTCGGCATCGGTGTGGCCGTCGAGCTGGCCTTCGTGCTCTACGTCGTGGTGTTCGGCCGGCGGGCCGTGGCCCAGGGTGAGACCGGCCTGCTCGGCCACCGCGCCCCCACCTGGGGCGAGCTGCCTACAGCCGCCCTGTCGCCTTCACCTTGAGGTAGGCGTCGGCGAGCTCCGGCGCCAGCCGCCCGGGCGCGGCATCGACCACCGTCGCCCCCAGGCCCCGCAGCCGACCCACGGTCCGGGTCCGCTCCTCGAGGGCGGCGACGGCTGACGCCTTGCGGTGGGCCTCGGCCGGATCCTCGGGGGTGGCCAGCGCCCAGCGCAGCACCTCGGGGTCCTGCACGGCGCCGACCACGACCAGGTGGCGGGCCGCGATCAGGGGCAGCGCCGGGACCAGGAACTCGCCCACCGCCTGCTCGACCAGCTCGGTGAGGACGACCAGCAGGGCCCGGCGGCGGAAGCGGGCCAGGGTGGTGGTGAACGCCCCTCGGTAGTCGCTCTCGGCCAGCGCCGGCTCCAACCGGTACATGGCCTCGGTCACCCGCCGGAGCTGGGTGGGCCCGTGTGCCGGCGGCACCACCGACCGGACCTGGTTGTCGAAGGCGACCAGGCCGGCCCGGTCACCCAGGCGGGTGGCCACCGCGGTCAGCATCATGACCGCGTCCATGGCGTGCTCGACCCGGGGCACGTCGCCCACCTGCCCGGCCATCACCCGGCCGTTGTCGAGCAGCACGATCACGGTCTGGTTGCGCTCGGCCCGGTACGTCCGCACGATCGGACGGTCGACCCGGGCCGACGCCGCCCAGTCGATGCGGCGGAACTCGTCGTCGATGCTGTAGTCGCGGAGCTGCTCGAACTCGGTGCCGCCGCCCCGACCCGCCGCCGACCGCAGGCCGACCTCGAGGAGGCGGGCCCGGTCGATGCGCAGCTCGGCCTCCTCCTTCGACCGGAACGGCGGGTACACCCGCAGCAGGCCGGGCAGCCGGCGGGCCTTCTGCCGGGAGAGCAGGCCCGTCGGGCCGGTGACCCGGACCACGACCTCGGTCGGCTCGAACCGACCCCGGCGGGCGGGGCGGATGGTGGTCGAGGCCATGACCTCCTCGCCCGGCTCCAAGCGGACCCGCACCCGCCGGTCGCCCGCCCGCAGCGACGGGGCCAGCTCGTCGGCCACCAGGACCTCGGCCCGCCGCCGGGATCGGCTGCGCACCCGCCAGGTGATCGGGGCCGACGCCCCCAGGGACACGACCCCGGGCAGGTCCCGCTCCACCTCGACCCGGGCCGGGCTGGGCGCCAGGAACAGGTCGACCAGGGCGACGACCAGGATGGTGCCGTCGACCAGGAGCAGGCTGCCCAACCCGAAGTCGGGGAGGGCGAGCACGACCAACGAGGCCAGGGCCAGGACGACGGCCAGGCGGCGGGTGGGGATGGGCACCCGGATGACGCCTAGCGGGGGGCGGGCACGGTGGTGAGGATGCCGTTGAGCACCCCGTCGGCGGTGACGCCCTCCAGCATCAGCTCGGGGCGCAGCAGGACCCGGTGGCGCAGGGCGGGCAGAGCCACGGCCTTCACCTCGTCGGGGGTGACGAAGTCCCGCCCCGCCATCCAGGCCCAGGCCTTGGCCGCCTTCAGGAGGCTGGCGCCACCGCGGGGCGACACGCCCAGCGCCAGCGACGGCGACTCGCGAGTGGCCCGCACGATCGCCACCACATAGGCCAGGACGGGGTCCTCGACGTGGAGCGCGTCCACCTGCCGACGGCCCTCGGCCAGGTCGGCGCCGGTCGCCACGGGTCGCAGGCCCGACGCGGCAAGGTCGTGGGGATCCATCCCCCGGTCGTGGCGATGGAGCACCTCCTGCTCCTGCTCGGCCGTCGGGTACCCGACCTGCAGCTTGAACAGGAAGCGGTCGAGCTGGGCTTCCGGCAGCGGGTAGGTGCCCTCGTACTCGACCGGGTTCTGGGTGGCGATCACCGCGAACGGGTCCGGCAGCGGGTGCGCCTCACCCTCCACCGACACCTGGCGCTCCTCCATCGACTCGAGCAGGGACGCCTGGGTCTTGGGCGGCGTGCGGTTGATCTCGTCGGCCAGGAGCAGGTTGGTGAACACCGGTCCCTCCCGGAAGCGGAAGCTCCGGTCGGCGTCGAGCACGAGCTGGCCCGTCACATCCGACGGCATGAGGTCGGGGGTGAACTGCAGGCGCTTGAACTCGACGTCGAAGGCGGCGGCGACCGCCTTCACGATCAGCGTCTTGGCCACACCGGGCACGCCCTCGAGCAGCACGTGGCCGCCGACCAGCAGAGCGGCGACGATGCCGGACAGCGTCCCCTCCTGGCCGACCACGACCTTGCCCACCTCGGTGCGCACGGCGTTGATGGCCTGCCTCGGGCCACCAGCCGGTGGCGGCGGTGGGACCGGCGGTTCAGGGCTGCTCATGGAGGACCTCCTGTCGGGTCAGGTCGATCTCGCGGGCGAGGCGGGTCAGGTCGTCGCCATCGGTCACGGGCGGGCCGGCCAGCACCGAGCGCAGGCGCTCCGGGTCCGCCCCGGCGCGCTCGGCCACGGCCACCAGCTCCTCGACCGGGGCGTCAGGGCTCAGGCCGAGGCGGCGGCTGAGGGTGCGGTGCAGGTCCTCCCGGAGGATGGCCGCCGAACGCTCTGGGGCCTTCTCCTGCTGGCGCAGCTCGCCCACGGCGGCCACCAGCTCGGACCCGGCCAGGGTGGTGGGCTGGGGCTCGACGACCGGCAGGCCGGCCCGCCGGGCCCGGAACCACGCGTAGGCGACGAAGGCGATGGCCAGCTGCAGGAGGGCCATGGACACCCGGCGGGGCAGGAGGTCGGCCAGCGCCTCGTCCCCCTCGCCGGCGTCCTGGCCGGCGTACGGGTCCAGGAACGACACGCGGGCCTCGCTCGGCTCGGGGGCCAGGAGCTGGGCCACCAGGACGGCGTTGTCCTCCTGGTCGAGGCGCTCGTTGGTGAACGGACCGACGCCGCCCACCGCGAACAGCCGGCCGTCACCCACCTCGGCCTCGATCACGTAGCCCACCTCGTCGTCGCCGTAGCAGGAGGCGGTGCCCTCCGGGATTTCGAAGCGGGCGCCGTCGCCGGGCGAGAGCACGCCGACCTCATCGAGCTGGTCGATGTCGCAGGCGTCGGGGCCGATGGTCGGGTCGCCGACCCCGAGGAGGCTGAGGTCGGACACCGCCCGCGGCGTCAGCGGCGAGCCGATGTCGGCCACGACGAGGGTGTTGCCGTCCTCGATCCAGTCGACCAGCTCGTCCCGCTGATCATCGTCGAGGCGGTCCTGGAGGAGCAGCGCGGTGTTCGAGCCCGGGCCGGGGACGACCTCGTCGGTGACCACCTCGGCCCCGAGCTCCCGCAACAGCACCACGGTGCCCTTGGCCCCCCGAGGCCCGGTGGCGTCGGCCGCCAAGGGGTCGCCCGTCTGCTGATTGGGGTCGCCGCCGAGGAGGACGACGACGACGAGCACGGCGACGAGGCCGACGACGAACTTCCACGAGGAGGAGCTCATGCCCGCACGCCCGTGATCGTCGCCGCCAGGGCCTGGAACCTCGCGTTCTCGTCGGGACCGGTCGAGCGGTCGGCGTACCAGGCCAGCTCGAAGAGCAGGGTGGCCTGGTCGAAGGCCTCGCGGCGACCCGGGTCCCGCTCAGCCAGGTCTCGACGCAGCTCGCCCGTGGTGCGCCCGGCGATGTCGTCCAGCAGGCCCTCGGCGACGAGGTCACCGACCAGCGCCCGGTAGCGGGAGCGCAGGGCCTCCTTCCACCGCCCAGCCGCCTCGTGCTCCTCGGCCTCGGCCCGCCACTCGGCGGGCGAGCGGCGGTGAACGCCCTCGAGGGTGATCCCGGCGATGCGGGTGTCCGCTTGCACGGTGCGGCCGAGGCGGACGAAGAACCACACCAGCAGGCCGATGAGGGCGGCCAGTACGACGATGCTGACGACGGACCCGGCGCCCCCGCCCCCGACCGTCGCGAACAGCCGCTCCAGCGCGTCGCCCAGCCACGTCTGGATCCGCTCGATGAGGCTCGGCTCCGGCTCCTGGAACTCGCGCCGGCTCAGGATCTCGTCCGCCAACTGGCGGGTCTCGTCGGGGCTCACGCCGGCAGGTCGCGGTCGGCGGCCCAGGCCAGGTCCATGCCCTCCATGCGGATGCGGAGGTCCAGGTAGGCCAGGCAGGTCGAGGCGCCGACCACGATCGACGCCAGCATCGTGGACGACGATCGAGCCGACGCCGTAAGCAACCCACCCGTAGTCCGGCCCGAGGGCCAGGCCGACGAACTGCGGGATCAGCGCCAGCACCTGGCCGACGGCGCTGGCCACCAGGCCGGACAGGATCACGAAGCCGACCATGAACCAGAAGCGGCCGCCGTCCAATCGGGACGCCCTGGCCATGCCCTTGAACGGGCCTAGGCCCTCGATGGTGATGGCGGGGGCGGCTACCGCGTAGAGGGCCATCACCACGATCGTCCCGATGCCGAGCAGGAAGGCCCCGGCCAGCTCGAGGAGGTGGATGAACAGCCAGGCCACGAACAGGGTGCCGACGTGGGGCCGCAGCCGCCGGAGCAGCTCACGGGGGCCCGGATCGTCGCCGCCGTACCAGTCGACGATCATCAGCGCGATGGCGGCGGCGACCAGGACGTGGGCGTAGGACTGGCCGATGGCGCCGATGATGGAGGCCAGCGGGCTGCCCACCGACCCCGACGGGTTGGTGGTGGTCGAGAAGTTCTGGTCCACCAGCTGTTCGAAGTCCTCGAGGGCGTTGCGGTTGAAGAACGCCACGAAGAGCTGGACGGGGACGACGAACACGGCGGCGACCGTGAACACGGTCCGGGGCGCGGGTGCGCAGGACGTTGAACCCGCCGTCGAGCAGGTCGCCCATCGTCATCGGACGAAGGGGCGCCGGGAGCCTTACGGGCGTCGGCGGCCATGGGCGCGGCGGCCGGTGCCTCGAGCGTCGGCGCCGGCGGTGCTGCGCGCCGGGGTGGTGGCCTCCGGGGCCACCCAGGTCGGGCCGGGGTCGTCGGGTCGGGTGACGTCGTCCGGGGGTCCCACCGCCGACCAGTGTGTCCCGTGGCCGCCGACGAGCGGAGCACCAACCGCCGTCGTGCGCCACACTTGGTGCAGTGCGGGGGTTCGGACCGACGTCGTACGGAGACACCTTCGCCGACGTCTACGACGACTGGTACGAGCGCATCTCCGACGTCGCCGCCACGGTCGAGGCCGTGGCCACCCTCGCCGACGGCGGCCCGGTGCTGGAGCTGGGTGTCGGCACCGGGCGCCTGGCCCTCCCCCTCGCCGAGCGCGGCATCGAGACCTGGGGCCTGGACGCGTCGAGCCCGATGCTCGAGCGGCTGCGGGCGAAGCCGGGCAGCGTCCGCGTCGTCCGGGCCGACATGGCCGCCCCGCCCCTGCGCCCCGGCCCACGCTTCGCCGTCGTGTTCTGCGCGTACAACACGCTGTTCAACCTGCTGACCGCCGACGCCCAGGCCGCCTGCGTGCGGGCGGCCGCCGGCCTGCTCGTCCCCGGCGGGCGGCTGGCCGTCGAGGCCTTCGTGCCCACCGACTCCGACGAGACCCCCGAGGGCCCGGTGGCGGTTCGCTCGATCCGCGCCGACCAGGTCGTCCTCAGCGTGGCCAGCCGCGACGTCGCCACGCCAGACCGTCACCGGGCAGTTCGTCGAGCTCAGCGAGAGCGGGGTTCGGCTCCGGCCCTACGCCATCCGCTACCTGTACCCCGACCAGCTCGACGAGCTGGCAGGCGACGCCGGCCTGGCCCTGGTGGACCGCTGGTCCGACTGGTCGGGCACGCCGTTCGACGGCGGCAGCGTGAACCACGTCTCGGTGTACGGGCGCCCGTGAACGAGCTGCGCTGGAACCCCCTGGCCGGGCAGTGGGTCACGATCGCCACCGACCGGGCCGCCCGCCCGTCGGACTTCGCCCCCCGCTTCCTGCCCGTCGAGGGCGAGCCGGGTCGGCCATGCCCGTTCTGCCCCGGCAACGAGGACGACTTCCCGCCCGCGCTGGAGTCCTACGCCCGGGACGGCGACTGGCGGGTCCGTGTGGTCCCCAACAAGTACCCCGCGTTCCGGGGCGTCGAGCCACCCGATCTGACCCGCCTGGGCCCGGTCTTCACCCAGGCCCCCGCCAGCGGCATCCACGAGGTCCTGGTCCTGTCCCCCGACCACCACCGGGCCTGGGCCGACCTGGACGACCGCCAGGTGGCGCTCGTCATGGCCGCAATACGGGACCGCGTCGAGGAGCACGGCCGCCACGCCGTCGTCCGCCACTCGCTGGTGATCGTCAACCACGGGCGGGAGGCCGGCGCCTCCCTCGAGCACCCGCACGGCCAGCTGCTGGGGACGCCGTTCGTGTCCCGGGTGGTGGCCGACGAGGCCGCCGCCTTCGCCGAGCACGACGGGGACTGCCTGCTGTGCACCACGGTGACCGAGGACCGCCGCGAAGGCCACCGCCTCGTCGACGACCGGGGCGGTGCCGTCGTGCTCAGCCCCTACTGGGCGGGCTCGCCCTACGAGCTGCTGGTCCTGCCCACGACCCACGGCGGTGACGTGAAGGCGTCTGCGCCGCCGGACGTGGTGGCAGTGGGCGGTGCCGTCAGGGACGGGCTGCGCCGCATCCGGTCCCTGCTGGGCGACGTGCCGTACAACATCGTCCTGCACACGGCCCCCCATGGCCACGACGGGCCGTTCCACTGGCACGTCCACGTCATCCCCCGGGTGACCAGCGTCGCCGGCTTCGAGCAGGGCACCGGGGCGCTGATCAACATCGTCGCCCCGGAGCTGGCGGCCCAGCAGCTGGGTCGCCACGATCCGGAGGGCCAGGGGAGCTAGGCCGCCAGAGGGTTCAGGCGGCCCACGCAGGGGGCGAACGCTGCTCGGCGCAGGGCACGGTGGATCGCTCCGGCCCGGTCGACCTCGTCGTGGGGCAGGGCCAGCCAGTTGAGGTGCGGGGCTTCCCGCGGCGAGAGCTCGGCGTCGCCCCGCGCCGAGGGAGGGATCGGGGCCAGGCCCAGGCGGCCGACACGCCACAGGGCGTAGTCGTGGCCCCGGATCTCGTCAGCCAGGTCGTCGAGGGTCCAGCGGCCGTACCGGTTGGAGTGCGGGGGCAGCGCTTCGACGATCAAGACCGGCCGGTCGCGGGCGATGAGCTCCCGACCCCCGACGAGCACACCGGTGTCGGCGCCCTCGGCGTCCACCGTGAGGAGACGGACGTTCGCATCCGACCCGAGGGCGTCATCGAGGCGGACGACGGGCACGGTCAGCACCTCGGCCCCGTCCTCGGCGACGGCCGCCCCGAGGTGGCCGGCCGCGGTGTTGGCGATGCCTCGGGGTGCGGTGAAGGCGACGGTCCCCGCCTGGTCATCCACCGCGACCCGGTGCACCGTCACGTGCCCGAAGCCGTTCAGGTCGAGGTTGGTCTGGAGGAGGTCGGCATTGCGGTCCAGCGGCTCGAAGGCGTGGACCCGGCCCGTGGGGCCGACGAGGTCCGCCAGGCTCACCGTCTCGCTCCCGATGTGGGCGCCGACCTCGACCACGGTGTCACCCGGTCCGCAGACCCCGGCGGCGATGACCACGGTGCGCCACTCGTAGTACCCGTACAAGAGCATGCCGAGGCCGCCCAACACGTGGCCCGTGCGGCATCGGTACCGCGCTCCGGTCCGGGCCCGACCCTCCGCTTCGACATCGTCAGCCCGCGCCCGCGACGGTGGATAGATCAGGGTGCCCACCCGCGGGGCGACCAACGGCGGCAGGGGGCGGGTGACGAGCCCGGCAAGGCGTCGACGGGCGCTGGACACCGGTCCGGAGCCTTCCACACCCGCCTGTGGGCGAGCGGGTGGACGTCCGGAGGACTACGCCGCCAGCGGGAGCGCCACGGAGGGGGTCACGCCGCAGGAGCAGCCGACCTCGTCGCAGTCCACGACCCACACGTGCAGCTCGTGGGCCAGGGCGCAGGGCCCGTCGCCCGAGCACTCGGTGGTGCCGTCGGCGTGCCGCACGGACGGCTGGTGGCAGCACTCGAACCCGTGGTCACAGTCGTTGCATCGCATGTCGCGCAGTCTGCGGACAGGGTGTGACAGGAACTCGGGATGCCCCGGTTCAGCAGCGTGATCTGGGTCTTCTGGTGAACTGGCGTCCGTCGAGTGCGCCTCGGGCCTCGAAGAGGGGCTCGGCGACCCCAGCTGACCCCGAACTGGCCTCCGATTCGCCGGTCATGGGCGGCAGATCGGAGGCCAGTTCGAGGCGGGTCAGGCCGTCGAGGCAGGCGGCCCAAATCCGAGCCCCGTCTTTGCCTCGGTTTCCCTACAGCTCCTCGGCCACGATCTCCTGCACCGCGGGAACGATCGCGTCCCACTCGGCGCCCTCCTCGCGGCTGACCGTGATGAAGTCGGCGGTGCCGAACAGCATCACCACACCGGGGATGGCGAAGATGCGTTCGGCCAGGGGGTTGCCGGCGGCGGCCTCGGCCGAGCGCACGTCGAGCATCTCGTCCAGCGTCACGTCGAGCGTGAACTTCATGGCGTTGGGGTTCGGCGTGGGTGAGGGCTCGGCGGCGGCCATGGGCCGACAGTACCGAGGCTCGTAGCCTGCGGCCGGTGCCCCGCATCCGCGTCGCCACGACGATCGCCGCCCCGCCCGACGAGGTGTGGGCGGCCGTGGAGGACGTCGGCAGCCACGTCGAGTGGATGGCCGACGCCGAAGCCATCCGCTTCGACGGCGAGCAGACGTCGGGGGTGGGCACCTCGTTCGAGTGCGACACCAAGGTCGGGCCGCTGCGCCTGACCGACCACATGACGATCACCGAGTGGGAGCCGGGCCGGGTCATGGGGGTGCGCCACGCCGGCCTGGTCACCGGCGAGGGTCGCTTCACCCTGACCCCCACGACGGACGGCGGCACGGAGTTCGCCTGGGACGAGGAGCTGCGCTTCCCGTGGTGGATGGGGGGTGCTGTCGGTGGTGCCGCCGGCGCGCCCGTCCTGAAGCGGGTGTGGGAGGGCAACCTCCGCCGGCTGAAGGCGAAGGTCGAACGGACCTAGAGGATCGGGTCCATCCAGTTCGACGCCGCCCAGAGGGAGGCGCCGAACACCGCCGCCCCCAGCGCGATCACCGCGGCCAACGGCAGGAAGCTCGGCATGGCCCGCGACTGCTGGGGGAGCATCACCAGGAGCCACCCGGCGATGAGACCGCCGACCAGACCGCCGAGGTGACCCCCGATCGAGATCCCGCTGACCAGGAACGTGAAGACCAGGTTGATGACCAGCAGGCCGCCGAGGCCGGTGTCGAAGAGGCCGAGGCCGCGGGAGCGCTGGACGAACACGAGCACGCCCATCAGCCCGAACACGGCTCCCGACGCGCCGACGGTGAGAGCGGTGGGATCCAGCAGGAGCACGCCCAGCGACCCACACACCAGGCGAGAAGACGTAGGCCACCGCGAAGCGCACCGAGCCCAGGGCCGGCTCGATGATCTGGCCGAGCAGGTAGAGCAGGTACATGTTGAAGGCGAGGTGGAGGAGGTTGGCGTGGAGGAAGCCGGAGGTGAAGATCCGGTACCAGTCACCGACGTCGACGGCGATCCCGTTCAGGCCGCCGTCCACCTCCAACTGCGAGAAGCCTCGGAACTGATCGTCGGCACCGAGCGCCTGGCCGACGATGAAGACCGCCACGTTGATGGCGATCAGCGTCATCGTCACGACCGGCCGACCGCGGCCCCGGAAGAGCTGCTGCGACGTGTAGACCTTCTGCCGGCCCTGCTTGGCGTCCTCGGGGCAGTGGAACCCGACCGGCGCCTCGATCATGCACTCGGTGCAGATCGGTCGGTTGCAGCGTTGGCAGCTCACCGACGCCCGGCGGTCGGGGTGCCGGTAGCACGTGGCGTCGGCCCGCATCGGCGGGACCCTACCGGCGGGCACAAACCAGTCGGCCGGTAACGTCACCCACCACATGCCCGAGGAAGCGATGGCCGAGCTGGAGGCCGAGATCCGGCACTTGGCGCGCACGCCACAGCTGCTCGTGGCCTGCGACTACGACGGCACCGTCGCGCCGATCGTCGACGATCCGATGGCGGCCACGCCCCGGCCGGACACCGTGGTCGCCCTCCGGGCGCTGGCCGCCCTGCCGAACACCCACGTCGCCGTCATCTCCGGCCGCTCGCTGCGGGACCTGGCCGGCCTCTCCCGACTGCCGATGGAGATCCACCTGGTCGGCAGCCACGGCGGGGAGTTCGACCTCGGCTTCGGCAAGCGCCTGTCGCCCCGGGAGCTGGACCTGCGGGCCCGCATCAAGGCCGACCTCACCGAGATCGCCGACCGGACGCCGGGTGCCGAGCTCGAGGTGAAGCCCGCGGCGGTGACCTTCCACCACCGCAAGGCGGACCCCGAGGACGCCCGCCGGGCCCTGGACGACATCGAGGCCGGTCCCGCCGCGCTGGACGGCGTCCACACCCACCACACCGACCAGGCCGTCGAGCTGCTGGTCGTGGACACCGACAAGGGCCGTGCCCTCGAGTCCCTGCGCCACCGCGTGGGGGCGTCGGCGGTGCTCTTCTTCGGCGACAGCCAGACCGACGAGCACGCCTTCGCCACCCTGCGGGGGCCCGACGTCGGCGTGAAGGTGGGCCCCGGCGAGACCTTGGCCCGCTTCAGGGTGGACGACACCGCCGGGGTGGCCGAGAGCCTGGCCCGCCTCGCCCAACTGCGGACCGAGTGGGTCACCGGCTCGGGGGCGGTGCCCATCGCCGACCACGCCATGCTCTCGGACCAGCGCACCGCGGCGATCGTCACCCCCGACGCCCGCATCACCTGGTTCTGCGCGCCGCGCATCGACTCCTCCGCCGTGTTCTCCGAGCTGGTGGGCGGCCCGACCGCGGGCTACTTCGCCGTCGGTGCCGCCGACGGCGAGGCCCCCGCCGGTCAGCGCTACGTCGAGGACACGATGGTGCTGGAGACCATCTGGCCGTCGTTCACGGTCACCGACTACCTGGACACGTCGGGCGGGCGGCCGGACCGGATCGCCGGCCGCAGCGACCTGGTCCGCGTGCTGTCCGGGAAGGGCCGAGCGTGGATCGAGTTCGCCCCCCGCCTCGACTTCGGCCGCCACGGCACCCGGTTGGCCATCCGGGACGACGGGGTCGAGGTGGTCGACACCGCCGACCTGATGGTCCTGCGGGCGCCCGGCGTGACCTGGGAGCTGACCGACGACGGCCGCCACCACACCGCCCGGGCCGAGATCGAGTTGGGCGACGAGCCGATCGTGCTCGAGTTCCGCTACGGCACGGCCAGCACGAAGGCCGACTCCCGCAGCGAGGAGGAGCGCCGCACCGACACACTCCAGTTCTGGCAGCGCTGGGCCGACGAGCTGGCCCTGCCGCCCGTGGAGACCGACCTCGTCAGCCGCAGCGCCCTGACCCTGAAGGGCCTCTGCCACGGGCCCACCGGGGCGATCCTGGCCGCGGCCACGACGTCGCTGCCCGAGACCATCGGCGGCATCCGGAACTGGGACTACCGCTACTGCTGGCTGCGGGACGCCGCCATGTCGGCCTCCGCCCTCGTGCGCCTCGGCAGCTTCAGCGAAGCCATGGCCTACCTGGACTGGGTCCTCAACATCCTCGAGCAGCGCGACGACCCCGAGCGGCTGCACCCCCTGTACCTGGTCACCGGTCGCCACCTCCCGCCGGAGGCCGACCTCACCGAGCTGGCCGGCTACGCCGGAAGCCGTCCGGTGCGGGTCGGCAACGCCGCCGAGCGCCAGGTCCAGCTGGACGTGTTCGGGCCGGTGGTGGACCTCATCTGGCTGCTGTCCACCCAGGGTGCGCCGCTCTCGGGCCAGCACTGGCAGCTGGTGCAGGCGATGGTCGGCGCCGTCGACAAGCGGTGGCAGGAACCCGACCACGGCATCTGGGAGATCCGCCGGTCACCCCGCCACCACGTCCACTCGAAGGTCATGTGCTGGGTCACCGTCGACCGCGCCCTGCGGGTGGCGGGGGACTTCGTCGACGGCGAGCACCACGAGTGGGAGCTCCTGCGGGACCAGATCCGCGACGACGTGCTCCACCGGGGGTGGAAGGACGAGGTGGATTCGTTCACCGCCGCCTACGACGGCCTCGACGTCGACGCCTCGGTCCTTGCCCTCGGCCTCTACGGCCTGGTCGACCCCATGGACGACCGCTTCCTCCGCACGGTCGACGTGATCGAACGGGAGCTTCGGGAGGAGCAGACCGTGTACCGCTACCGCGGCGACGACGGGCTGCCCGGCAAGGAGGGCGGTTTCACGCTGATGACGTCGTGGCTGGTCGACGCCTACCTGGCCACCGGACGACCGGCGGACGCCAAGGCGCTGTTCGCCGGGCTGGTCACCTGCGCGGGCCAGACCGGCCTCCTGGCCGAGCAGTGGGACCCGGACAACGGACGCTCACTGGGCAACCACCCGCAGGCCTACAGCCACCTCGGGCTGATCCACAACGCCATGAACCTGGCGGCCCACCCCGACGCCTGACGTCCCCACCCCGGGTACGCACGACCACCCGGAGCGCGCACGCGCTCCCGACTAGTGTTCACGCGCCCACCGACCCTGGAGACAGCACCCTGTACCACATGAGGCGAATGCTCGTCCTTGCCCTCCTGGCCACGCTGGCCGCGCTGTTGCCGGTCACCGCCACCGCGCAGGAGACGCCCCGAGAGCGGAGCCGAGCCGGAGATCATCGGCGGACGGCGGGCCGACCCCGGTGAGTACCCCTTCCAGGTGGCGATCCTGTTCAGCGACGTGCAGGACCGGTGGAGCGCCCAGTTCTGCGGCGGGCACCCTGATCTCCCCCGACACCGTGCTGACCGCCGGTCACTGCATCGTCGGCGCCCGGGCCGGGGACATCGACGTCCTGGCCGGGACCAACCGCCTGCTGCCCGGCGGCGGCCGCCGGGTCCACGCCCGCGCCCTCCGCCTGCACCCCGGCTACTCCGACTTCACCCTCGCCAACGACATCGGCATCATCCAGCTGGGCGAGAACCTGCCCTACGCCACGATCACCCCGGCGATGGCGGGCCAGGAGGGCCTGTATCCGGCCGGCACCGAGGCCACGACCATCGGCTGGGGGGACCGGGACATCCGCCTCGACCACGAGTACTACCCGCGCTACCTGCGCGAGGTCGAGGTCCCCATCGTGTCCGACGAGGACTGCGGTGAGGCCTATCCCGGCGAGCTCTTCCCCGACCAGATGGTGTGCGCCGGCGACATGGTCGACGGCGGCGAGGACTCGTGCTTCGGCGACAGCGGCGGCCCGCTGATGATCCCCGAGGGCGACGACTGGCTGCAGGTCGGCGTCGTCAGCTCCGGCCGTGGTTGTGCCCGGCGGCCGTTCCCCGGCATCTACACCGAGGTCGCCGCCTACACCCAGTTCGTCGGCCGGTACCTCGACCCCGACGAGGTACCCGACCGCGTCACCGACCTGCGTCGTCGCCCGGTCGCCGAAGACGCCGTCCGCATCGCCTGGCAGGCGCCGTTCTTCGACGGCGGCACGGCGATCACGCAGTACCGCATCGACATCCCGGACCTCGGGCGCGCCCACGCCGTCGTCGGGGTCCCAGCGGCACTTCCGCCTCCGCGACCTGCCCGCCGGCCAGCACCTGGTGACCGTCCGGGCGGTCAACGTCGTCGGCGCCGGTTCGACCCGCAACATCATCGTCACCGTCGGCGGCAGCTGACCGGAACAACACAGGCAGCCACCCCCGATGACCTTCCGACCCCGCGCGCTCGTCGTGCTCGCCCTCGCCCTGGCCCTGCTGGTGCCGTCCTCGGCCGCGACGGCCCAGGACGCTCGCCCCGGTGGCGAACCCGAGATCATCGGCGGCGGCCCGGCGAGCCCCGGTGAGTACCCCTTCATGGTCGGGCTGCTCAGGCGCACCACGGCCGACCGCTACCAGGCGCAGTTCTGCGGCGGCTCGCTCATCGCCGACGACCTGGTCCTGACCGCGGCCCACTGCCTCGTCGGACGGGCCGCCCGCCAACCGACTGGACCTGCTCATCGGCACCAACCGCCTCGCGTCGCCCGGCGGCGAGCGAATCCACGCCTCCGCCATCCACATCCACCCGGGCTACAACCCCCAGACCTCGGGCAACGACATCGCCATCGTGGAGCTGGCCGAGCCGTCGACACTGGGCGAGACGATCCCGAACATCCAGGCCGGCCAGTTCGACCTCTGGGACCCGGGCACCGTCGCCACCGTCATCGGCTGGGGCGACCGCGACCGTCGCGACGCCTCGATCAACTTCCCCGTGAGGCTGTACGAGGTGACGGTCCCCATCGTCAGCAACCCGCAGTGCCGCAACGCCTACGGCGCCGCCTTCATCGCCACCAAGATGGTGTGCGCCGGCGACCTGGCCAACGGTGGTCGGGACTCCTGCCAGGGCGACAGCGGCGGTCCGCTGTTCGTCCCCGACGGCGGCTCGGGCTGGGTGCAGGTCGGCATCGTCAGCTTCGGCATCGGCTGCGGCATCCGCCGGTTCCCCGGCGTCTACACCCGCCTGGCCCGCTACGAGGCGTTCGTGGAGCAGTTCCTGGCCTAGCGGCCCTCGAAGGAGGCGTGGCCCGGGCCCTCGTCCAGGAACGAGTTGATGCCCGTGGCCGCGTCGTCCGTCGCGAACGACGCCAGGAACAGCTCCTGCTCGAGGGCGAGGCCCTCGGCCAGGCTGCGGTCCAGACCCTCGTCGATGGCCCGCTTGGCCAGGGCCTGGGCGAGGACCGGGCCCTTGGCCAGCTCGGCCGCCTTGGCCCGGACGTGCTCGGTCAGCTCGTCAGCGGGGACCACCTCGTCGACCAGCCCCATGGCCAGCGCCTCGTCGGCCTTGACCTGACGACCGGTGAGGATCAGGTCCTTGGCCCTGGCCGGCCCCACCAGGCGGGCCAGGCGCTGGGTGCCGCCACCACCGGGGATGATGCCCGAGGAGGATCTCGGGCTGGCCGAGCCTGGCCCGGTCCGAGGCGATGCGGAAGTCGCAGGCCAGGGCCAGCTCGCAGCCGCCGCCGAGGGCGAAGCCCGCGACCTCGGCGATGGTGGCCCGGGGGATGGCCGCCACGGCGTTGAGGGTGGTCAGGAAGGCGTGACCCTGGGCGGTGAGCCGGTTGTGGTCCGCCACCTGTGACGGCCGCTGCGTCGGGGTCGTCCAGGAACTCGGTGATCTCGGCGCCCGGCGGCGAAGATGCGGTCGCCACCGGTGATCACGACGGCACCCGGCGGGTCGTCGGTCAGCTCGTCGACCACCTCCCGCAGGCGCTGGCAGCAGGGCCAGGCTGAGGGCGTTGACCTTCCCGTTGGCGAGGGTGACCACGGCGACGCCGTCGTCGCCCCGGTCGAGGTGGACCAGGTCCGCGGCATCGTCGGTCATCCGGCGACGCTACTCAGCGAGCAGCTGATCCACCGCTTCCCAAGGGTCGACCTCACCGGCCACCACGCGGGCGCTGAGGGCGTCGAAGGCCTCACCGTCGGCCTTCGCCTCAGCGGCCTCGATGAGGCGCCGGGCCAGGATCCGCCGCAGCTCGACCTTCACCCGGTCGGCCCGCTCCTGCGCGAGGCGGCCCGACGCCATGGCGGCGTCCCGGTGACGCCCGATGGCGGCCCACAGGTCCTCCACGCCGGTCCCCTCGGTGGCCACCGTGTCGACCACGGGCGGCCGCCAGTCCCGCCCCATGGTCATGTCCAGCATCTGCTCGAGGTCTCGGCGGGCCTCGGCGGCGCCGGGACGGTCCGCCTTGTTCACGCAGAAGACGTCGGCCACCTCCAGCAGCCCGGCCTTGTTGGCCTGCACGGCGTCGCCCCAGCCCGGGTTGACCACGACCACGGTGGTGTCGGTCTCCCCCGCCACCTCGACCTCGACCTGGCCGACGCCCACGGTCTCGACCACCACGAAGTCGAAGCCCACGGCGTCGAGGACCCGGACGGCCTCGGGGGCAGCCAGCGACAGGCCGCCGAGGTGGCCCCGGGAGGCCATGGAGCGGATGAACACGTCGTCGTCCAGGGCGTGGTCACCCATCCGGACGCGGTCGCCGAGGATGGCACCGCCGGTGAAGGGCGAGGACGGGTCGACGGCGAGGACGGCCACGCGGTGCCCGTCGGCCCGGATGGTGCGCACCAGGGCGGAGGTCAGCGTGGACTTGCCCGCACCGGGGGGCCCGGTCATGCCGATCGTGTGCGCCGTGTCGCCGACCTGGTGGGCCAGACGCCCGACCTCCCGGGCGGCGTCACCGCCCCGCTCGACGACCGACAGCAGGCGGGCCAGCGCCGAGCGGTCACCGCCCTGAGCGCGCGCCAGCAGGGCGTCGATGTCCGTCACACCCTGCGGCTGCGGAGCGGAGCGGAGCCTCCCGACGTCACAGCGTGAGGACGGTTTCTTCGTCCTCGGCGATGTCCCGCACCGCGGTGACACCCTCCACCCGGTCCTTCAGGATCCGCTCGATGCCGGCCTTGAGGGTCAGCGTCGAGGCGGGGCAGGACACGCAGGCCCCGACCAGCTCCACGGTGACGGTCCCGGCGTCGTCGACACCGTGGAAGAGGATGTCCCCACCGTCGGCCTGCACGGCCGGGCGGATGGCCTCGATCGTCGTCTGGACCCGGTCTTCCAGGTTGTTGTCGACGGTCGTCGGGCACGGTGTCAGGCTCCTCGGGATCGGCCGAAGTGTACGGGGATGCCCCTTGTCCAACCGCGTACCGCCCCCGGACCTTCCCGGCGTACGGTGTACGACCGTGGTGGTGCTGGCCCACCAGGGCGGCTGGGACGAGTTGCTGATGGTGGCCGTGCCCCTGGTGCTCGTGGCGATCCTGCTGGTCGTGGCCAACCGCCGCGCCAGTCAGGAACTGGCCCGCCAGCAGGCCGCCGAGGGCGATGTGACGGACGACCGCGGCGTCTAGTCCGGAACCCGCTCCACGTCGGCGCCCACGGCGGTGAGCTTGCCCACGAAGTCCTCGTAGCCCCGGTCGATGTGGTGGGCGTCGGCGACCACCGTCTCGCCCTCGGCCCCCAGGCCCGCCACGGCCAGCGCCGCGCCGGCCCGGATGTCGGGCGCCCGCACCGGTGCGCCCGGACAGCCGCTCGACGCCACGGACCACGGCGTGGTGGCTCTCGGTGCGGATGTCGGCGCCCATGCGCACGAGGTCGTCGACGTAGCGGAAGCGGCCGGCGAAGAGGTTCTCGGTCACGATCCCCACGCCGTCGGCCACCGTGAGCATGGCCACCAGCAGCGGCTTGTAGTCGGTGGCCAGGCCCGGGTACGGGAGGGTGGACACGTCCACCGAGCGGAGGCGGCGGCGGGCCATGGCCCACAGCCCGTCGCCGTCGGGTGAGCAGCGCACGCCCATCTCGCCCAGCTTCTGCACCAGCATCGTCATGTGGTCGGGGACGGCCCCCTGCAGGGTGACCTCGCCGCCGGCGATGCCGACCGCAGCCAGGTAGGTGGCGGCCTCGATGCGGTCGGGGACCACCGTGTGCTCGACGGCGTGGAGCTCCTCGACGCCGTCGATGGTGATGGTCGACGACCCGGCGCCCCGGATCTGGGCGCCCATGTGGTTGAGCATCGCGGCCAGGTCGGCCAGCTCGGGCTCGCGGGCGGCGTTGTCGATGACCGTCGTGCCCTTGGCCCGCACGGCGGCCATCAGCGCGTTCTCGGTGGCCCCCACGCTGGGGAACTCGAGCAGGATGCGGGCGCCGGTGAGCTGGGCCGCCCGGGCCTGCACGTAGCCGTGCTCGAACTCGACCTCGGCCCCCAGCTCCTCCAGGGCCCGGAGGTGCATGTCGATGGGCCGTGGCCCGAAGTCGTCACCACCGGGGAGGGCGACCCGCGCCTCGCCGAAACGGGACAGCAGCGGCCCGAGCACCACGATGCTGGCCCGCATGCGCTCGACCAGCTCGTAGGGCGCCTCGGGATTGATCTCGGCCGGCGAGTGGATGGTCAGCTCGTGGTCGCCCTCCTCCACCGTGAGCCCCATGTAGGTCGAGCAACTCGCCCATCCAGACCACGTCGGCGATCCGGGGGACGTTGCGCAGCACGTACGTGCCCTCGGCCAGAGCGGTGGCCGCCATCAGCTTGAGCACCGAGTTCTTGGCCCCGCCGATGGGGATGACCCCCTCCAGGGGCCCGCTCGGGCGCACGATCAGCGAGCTCACCGCACCAGTATGGTCCCGCCGACCGCGACCCGACCCGGGCGCGGCAGACCCGGAGGCGTCGACCGTCAGCACCGTCACGACCGACCACGACGCCGACCGCCTGCCGGACCTCCGACCGCCCCCGCGACGACGGCCTGGTCCGGGAGGAGGCGCTCGGCGACGGGCGCTTCGCCTGCGCCGAGGGCCCCTTCTTCGAGTACGAGCGCACCGTCACCCTCGACGGCGACCGGGTCGTCGAGCGCGTCGACTTCGACCTGGCCATCCCCGGGTGGGGATGGGTGTTCCGGCCGCTGGCGCGCCGCTGGTTGGCGCACCCCAGGCCGCAGCTGGCGTGGTGGATGCCGCCCGACCGCTTCGACCCCTCCACGGCGGTCGCCCTGTCGAGCCTGGCCGCCTTCACGCTGATCGCCGGCTACACGGGCACGCTCATCGGCCAGACCATCACCTTCGCCGCCGACGAGTTCGGCGCCTCGGACCGCGACCAGGGCGTGGCCCTCGCCGCCACCCGGGTCGGCGTCCTCCTCGCCCTCGTGGTCGTGGCCACCGCCGATCGGCGCGGCCGGCGCACGATGATCCGGTTCACGGCGTACGCCGTGTGCGCCGTCACGACCACCGGGGCGCTGGCCCCGAACCTGGGCCTGCTCGGTGCCAGCCAGACGGTCGCCCGCGGCCTCTCGACAGCGCTGGGGCTGCTCATCGGGATCCTGGCCGCCGAGCTGGTCCCCCGGAACTCGCGGGCGTGGACGGTGAGCGTGCTGGCGCTGACCGCCGCCCTCGGGTCGGGCATGGCCGTGTGGCTGCTGCCCCTGGCCGACGTCGGAGAGTCCGGCTGGCGCCTCCTGTACGTGGTGCCGCTGCTCGGCATCCCGTTCACCCGCTGGATCCTCCCGGGGCTGCCGGAGTCGACACGGTTCGAGGTCGCCGTCGAGCGACCACCGGCGCGGCCGCACGCCGGTCGCTTCTGGCTCCTGGCTGTGTCGGCTTTCCTCGCGCTGGTCTTCGTGGCGCCGGCATCTCAGTTCCTCAACGACTTCCTCCGGGACGATCTCGGCTACTCGGCCGCCCGCATCTCGGCCTTCACGCTGATCACCAACACCCCCGCCTTCATCGGCATCGTGGTGGGCGGCCGCCTGGCCGACCTGCGGGGCCGGCGCATCGTCGGCGCGGTGGCCATGGCCGGCGGCGTCGGCCTCACCGTGGCGATGTACCTCAGCCAGGGCTGGTCCCTGTGGGTCCTGTCGATCGCCGGTGGCATCGTCGGGGCGGCCGCCGTCCCCGCCCTCGGTGTCTACGGTCCCGAGCTGTTCGCCACCACGGCACGAGGCCGCGCCAACGGCCTCATCACGACCTTCGGCGTCATGGGCTCGGCCCTCGGCCTCCTGATCGTGGGATCCCTGTCCGACCGCCTCGGGGGCATCGAGAAGGCCATCCCCTACGTGGCCATCGGGCCGGCGATCCTGGCCGTGCTCATCCTCGTCGCCTACCCCGAGACGGCCCACCGGGCGCTGGAGGAGCTGAACCCCGAGGACGCCTGATCCGCGTCACGATCGCCACCCTGCGTGGTCCTGCACACCGATGACGGCACGGTTCTGGCGCGTGGGCCTGGCGGCGGTCGCCCTGACCGCCCTCCTGGCGGGCTGCGGCGACGACGACCGTCCTCAGGTCGGCGAGGAGGCCCCACCGGTCACCGACCGCACCGGCTACCAGGTCCAGCCCGGCGAGGCGCTGACGCCCGACTTCAGCTACCGGGCGGTGGCCACCGGCACCCTGTACGTCTACGACGACCCCGACCTGGAGGCGGCCACCTCTCGGGTCCACGGTGAACCCGTCCAGCTCCCGATCCTGGCCCCCTACGACCGTGAGGAGGGCTGGTACCGGGTGCGCCTGCCCGAGCGGCGGGGCGGCCGGGCGGGCTGGGTGCTGGCCGAGCAGGTCCTGGCCGAGCGGGTCAGCCACACCGTCGTCGCCCGTGGCACCGAGCTGGCCACCGGCGGCGGCGTGGCCACCGTCCACACCGAGGCGTCCGCCGACTCGCCCACGCAGACCTTCGCCAACCCGACCGACGCCGACGGCGCGAAGGTCGCGCCTGTCGTCTTCCTGGGCCGCGGCGCGCTCGACCCCGGCTCGGACTGGGTCGAGGTCTTCCTCCCCACCCGACCCAACGGCTCCACCGGCTTCGTCCGGACGGACCAGGTGACGGTCACCACCCACACCTACCGGGTCCGGGTCGAGCTGGGTGCCCACCGCATGCAGGTGTTCGAGGGCCCGGAGAAGATCTTCGACGAACCCATCGGGGTGGGCACCGGCGAGACCCCGACGCCCGGCGGGCTGTTCTACATCCGGTCCCTGATCGCCTCGACCAACCCCGTCTACGGCCCCTACGCCTACGGCCTCTCCGGCTTCTCCGAGGTCCACGACTCCTTCAACGGCGGGCCCGGCGACATCGGCATCCACGGCACGGACGACCCGTCCGCCGTCGGCACCGACGTCAGCAACGGCTGCATCCGCCTCACCAACGACGCCATCAGCCGCCTGGCGCCCGTCCTCCCCTACGCCACCCCGGTCGAGATCCGCGCCTGACCGTCAGCGCAGCGTCGCCAGCCACGCGACCGTGGTGTCGACGATCTCCTGCTCGGCGTTGCGGAGGTCGTGGCCCTTGCCCTCGATCCAGTGCACGGTCACGTCGCCGGGGATCCTCGGCAGGTGCTCCTCGAACTCGGCGGGTGAGCCGAAGGGGTCCTTCGTCCCGGAGATGAACAGGCACGGGACGTCGAGCTGGGGGAAGTGGTCGATTCGGAGGTTCTCGTGCTTCCCGGGCGGGTGCAGCGGGTAGCAGATCAGGACCAGGCCCCGGGCGGGAAGGCCCTCGGCCACCGCCATCGAGCACATGCGCCCGCCCATGGACCGGCCGCCGAGGACCAGGCGGGACGGCCGGATGTGGGCCGAGGCGACGAGGGTCTCGGCCTCCTCGTTGATGCAGGCGATCAGCTTGGGCGCCCGATCCGGTGCCTTGCGACCCTCCCGGCGGTAGGGGAAGTCGATCCGGGCGACCGGGAGGGGGGCGACGGCGGCCTCCAGGGCTCGCAGCGACGGGTTGTCCCGGTTGGACCCGGCGCCCGGGGTGAGCAGGAGGGCTCCGGGCCTCACGCCGCGCCTCTGGCGCCCATCATCAAGCGCTGTCGAGGAGGATGCGCCGGGCCTCGGCCAGGTCGGAGAGCCGCTCGGCGGCGCCCTCGGCGGCGCCCCCGTGGTCGGGGTGGGCGTTGCGGGCCGCTTCGCGGAACTGGCGCTGGACCCGCTTGCGGTCGATCACCCCGCCGGACCCGTTGGCCAGGCCGAGCAGGCCCAGCACGCCCAGCGCCCAGCGCACCGGGTCCTCGAAGGCCTCGGGCGACCAGGCCCCCGGGCCCCGGGTGCCGCCCAGCAGCGAGATGAGCCCGGCGTCGATCGGCCCCCGCCACGTGAGTCCCTTGCGCACGGCGTTGAGCACCGCCCGCCGCTCGGTGAACGGCAGCGCCGCTCCGGCGTAGACGGCGCCCAGCAGGTACTGCGCCGGCGCCGCCTTCGCGTCGAAGTCGAAGTGCATCGCCTCGCCGTCGCCGACCAGCCGCAGCCGGCTCTTGGTCAGCCCGATGCGATCGGTCTGGAAGCGGTACCGGAGCCGGGGCTGCGGGATCCGTCGGCCGTGGTCGACGTGGTCGATGAGGGCGTAGAGATCGGGGATCAGGTCCGGATCGAGCCCGCGGATGTGGGCGGCGGCGATGCCTCCGAGGAGGATCCCTCCGAACCCCGGAGCGGGGTGGAGCGGCAGGTGCTGGCGGCCGAGGGCCACCCGCCGGGTCGGCGCGATCGGGCGCGAGTGGTAGACCTCGAGCTCCGCGAGGATCACCGCGGCACGCTATCGCTAGACCATCGGGTGGAGGAGGTCGCGGAGCTCCTCGGCGGCGGTGGACACGACCTCGTCGTCGTGGACCTCGTCCTCCAGCGCGGCCCGCAGGGCACCGGCCCGGAGGCCGACCTGCGCCCAGATCCGGCGCTCGAAGCCGTAGGGGGCGGGCATCTTGATGACCGTCGTGCCCTCCTCGATGGCACTGGCGATGGCCTTGGCGTCCCGGGGCTGCTTGCGCAGCTTGTCGGCGGCCACGAACAGCTCGGAGAGCACGTCGCTGGCGGCCGGGGCCTCCTCGCCGTCGTCCGCCTCGTCACCCACCAGCTTGGCGACGACGTCGTCCACGCGGTCCTCGTCGATGGCCTCGACCAGCAGGTCGCCCATGTCGTCGAAGGCGTAGCGCACGCCCTCCACGGCGAGGGCGTCGGTCAGGTCGGCCCGGTCCTCGGGGGACCACTCGGCCACCTCGTAGAGCACCTTCTCGGCATCGGGGTCGAGCCCGGGCAGAAGCGTCGCCTCGACCTCGGCGATGAGCTCGTCGGCCAGGGCCTCGTCCTCCCCGCCGATGTTCAGGGTCCCGCCCTGCCACTCGTGCACGATGTCGTCGGAGGTGAGCAGCCGGTCCAGCAGCTCCCGGGACTCGGTCGACCAGTCATCCAGCGCGTAGCTGACCGCGACCTCCTCCGGGGGGACTTCGTCCAGCTCGTCGTCACTCTGATCGTCCATGGGGGGCTGACGCTACTGTCGCCGGATGGCTGAGGAACGACGCGAGCTGCCCGACCGCAACCTGGCACTGGAGCTCGTCCGGGTCACCGAGGCGGCGGCGCTGGCCGCCTCCCGCTGGATGGGCCGGGGTGACAAGGAGGGGGCCGACGGGGCCGCGGTGGACGCCATGCGCCACGTGCTCAACAGCGTGCCGATGGACGGGATCGTGGTCATCGGCGAGGGCGAGAAGGACGAGGCCCCGATGCTGTTCAACGGCGAGGCGATCGGTGACGGCAGCCCGCCGATGACCGACATCGCCGTCGACCCCATCGACGGCACCACCCTCACCTCGCTGGGCCGCGGGAACGCCATCGCCGTCATCGCCGTCTCCGAGCGGGGGTCCATGTTCGACCCGGGCCCGTGCGTCTACATGGAGAAGATCGCCGTGGGGCCCGAGGCCAAGGGCCGGGTCTCGCTCGACATGTCGGTGACCGACAACCTGAAGGCCGTCGCCGAGGCCAAGGGCGAGTCCGTCCGCGAGGTCACCGCCGTCGTGCTCGACCGGGACCGCCACGACGACCTGGTCGCCGAGATCCGCGAGGCCGGTGCCCGCATCCGGCTCATCCCGGACGGCGACGTGGCCGGCGCCATCTCGACGGCGTGGCCCGAATCGGGGGCCGACATCCTCTTCGGCATCGGCGGCACGCCCGAGGGCGTGATCACCGCCGCCGCCCTCAAGTGCATGGGCGGCGACCAGCAGGGCCGCCTGTGGCCCCGCGACGACGACGAGCGCCAGGCGGCGGTCGACGCCGGCTACGACCTCGACCAGGTCCTGACCATCGACGACATGGTCGCCGGCGACAACTCCTTCTTCGCCGCCACCGGGATCACCGACGGCGAGCTGCTGAAGGGCGTCCACTTCTCCGGCGACGCCGTGTTCACCGAGTCGCTGGTCATGCGCTCCCGCAGCGGCACCGTGCGCGTCGTCCACGGACGTCACCGCGGCAGCAAGCTGCGGGAGTACACCGCCCTGGGCAGCTGAGGGTCAGAACCGGCCCGTCATGAGGCCGACGGCGCGACGGCGGGCGTTGCGGGGGACGAGGGCGGAGAGGCCGGCGGCAACCCGGTTGTGGATGCCGGGCACGACCAGGGCCTGGCCCTTGCGGGCGCCGGCCAGGGTGGCGTCGGCCACCTCGTCGGCGCTCTGCCAGACGAAGTCCGGCATGCCCGCGTTCTCGGTCATGCCCGCTCGGTCCTGGAACTCGGTGTGGGTGAAGCCCGGCTCGACGACGGTGACGGACACGCCCGTGCCCCGCAGCTCCTCGTGGAGCGACTCGGAGAAGCAGGTCACGAAGGCCTTGGTGGCGGCGTAGACGGCGTGGCGGGGCGTCGCCGTCCGAGAGGCGAGCGACGACACGTTGACGATCGTGCCCCGGGACCGGCGGACCATGCCCGGGACGGCGGCGTGGCACAGGCGGACGAGGGCGTTGCAGTTGACCTGGATCTCCCGCGACTCCTCGTCGGGGTCCAGCCCGACGAAGGGCCCGTAGGTCCCGAATCCGGCGTTGTTGACCAGGAGGTCGACCAGCGACATCTCGTCGGCGACCCGCGCCTCGACCGCAGCCACCTGCGCCTTCTTGGCCAGGTCGGCCCGTAGGACCTCCACGCGGACCCCGTGGCGCTCGGTCAGCTCCTTGGCCAGTACCTCCAGGCGCTTGCGGTCCCGGGCCACGACGACCAGGTCCGTGCCCTCGGCCGCCAGCTTGCGGGCCAGGACCTCACCGATGCCGCTCGAGGCCCCCGTGACCAAGGCCCGTGTCCAAGTGCTCATGGCGGCGCACGCTACGACACCGCCGAAATTGCTCCGCTTTCGGTCGCTCTACGACCAGATTCGGAGCAATTTCGATGCTCAGCCGCCGATCGGGCCGATGCGGCCGCGGACCATGGGGGGCGGGTCCTCCCGGGACCAGCCCCGGCCCGCCAGGAAGGACTCGGCCCGCTCTCCCGGCTCGGCCCGGGCGAAGACCTGGGTGGCGCCCCGGGCCGTGGCTTCGGACTCGAAGGCGGCCAGCAGGTGGGAGCCGACGCCCTCGCCACCGGCCCCGGGGTCCACCTCCACCGCCTCCAGCCAGGCCTTGGCGCCCCGCACCCGACCGGCCAGGAGCCCGACGACGGCGTCGTCCCGACGCCCGACCAGGACGACGTCGCTGGGCGGCACCCGGTCGCCCAACGACCCGGCGTCGGGCGGCACCTGGTCGTGGACCTCGATGACGAGCTCCAGGCCACCTCGCCCCACGACCGCGGGGGGCCCGACGCCGATGCCGGCGATGGGACGCCAGACCCGCTCGCCCTCCGGGTCCCGGACCTCCTCCAGGACGTGGACGTGGCGGACGGTCACGAGGGCGTGCCGGTAGCGGCCCAGGGCCGACATGGCCTCGGGGATGCGCTCCTCCGAGAGCTCGTCGGCGATGGTCACGTGGGGGACGAACTCGTGGGTCACCTCCCGGGCCAGCGGCCCCTGGTGCAGCGCCTGGCGCAGGCGGTGGACGGACCGCCAGGCCGGGGCCACCGACCGCGAGGTAGACGACCGGGTTGACCGGGAGGAAGGTCTCGACGGGCCCCAGGTCGAGTGTGCAGCGGGCCGGTGTCGGCCGCCGCCGCCCGCACCACTCCCAGCGCGGCACCGATGTCCTCCTCCCGTACGTTCACGGGCGGGACCAGGGTCAGGTGGGGCGGCACCTTGCCGAGGGCGCCGTCGCCCAGGGCCCGGCGCAGGCCGTCGACCTCGTGCGCGATGTTGCCCGGCACGAGCAGCACGACCCCGAGTCGACGGCGCGGCATGCGCAGCACGCTACGGCCGCTACGGTGCCGCACCCGTGCGGAACCGTGCCCTGCTCGCGCTCCTGACCGTGACCCTGGTGCTCGGCGCCTGCTCCGACGACGGCGGCGACCAGGGCGACGAGGCCGAACCGGCCACCACCGCGGCTCCGACCGTGACCGAAGCGGCGACCACCGGCACCGTGGCGGGCCCCACCGAGGGTGAGGTGGCCTGCATCGACCTGGCCGAACGCTACGTACGCCGGGCCCGGACGGTCTTCGACACCGAGGGCACGCCCTCGGACGACCTCGTCGAACCGGGTCTACGAGCAGCTGATCGAGTTCGACGCGATCGCCGGCGGCGCAGGGTGCGGCGACGAGTACCGCAACGGCGTGTGCGACGGCCTGGACGCCCTCAGCGCCGAGGGCCTCCTCGTGATCATGGCGCTGCTGCCGCCGAACGGCTGCGGCGGCTAGTAGGTCAGTCGATCAACGAGGCCTCGTCGGAGAGGATCGTCACCTTGTCGTGGCTGACCTCGACGAACCCACCGTTGAGCTGCAGGCTCTGGATCTGCCCGCCCTCGGTGAGGTGGAGCCGGGCCTCGCCCTCGCCGAGCGCGCCGAGGAACGGTGCGTGGCCGGGCATGAAGGCGATCTCGCCACCGCTGAGCGTGCGCACGACGACCATGTACGGCCTCGCCCGAGTAGAGGATCTCCTCCGGCGACACCAGCTCGACCTGGAGCATCAGTCCCCCGTCAGCTCGGCGGCCTTGGCCCGGGCGCTGTCGGCGTCGCCGACGTTCAGGAACGCCTGCTCGGGCAGGTCGTCCAGCTCGCCGTCGACCAGCGCCTCGAAGGAGTCCACCGTGGCCTCGGTGGGCACGTGGATGCCCTTCAGGCCGGTGAAGACCTCGCCCACGAAGAACGGCTGGGACAGGAAGCGCTGCACCTTGCGGGCCCGGTCGACGATGATCCGGTCCTCGTCCGACAGCTCGTCGAGGCCGAGGATGGCGATGATGTCCTGCAGCTCCTTGTAGCGCTGCAGCACCTCCTGCACCCGCCGGGCCACCTCGTAGTGGCGGTCGCCGACGACCTCGGGAGCGAGGATGGACGAGCGTCGAAGCCAGCGGGTCCACCGCCGGGTAGATGCCCAGCGAGGCGATCTGGCGGGACAGCTCCGTGGTGGCGTCGAGGTGGGTGAACGTGGTGAACGGCGCCGGGTCGGTGTAGTCGTCGGCGGGCACGTACACGGCCTGGATCGAGGTGATCGACCGGCCCCGGGTCGAGGTGATGCGCTCCTGCAGCTCGCCCATCTCGTCGGCCAGCGTGGGCTGGTAGCCCACGGCCGAGGGCATGCGGCCCAGCAGGGTGGACACCTCGGAGCCGGCCTGGACGAAGCGGAAGATGTTGTCGATGAACAGCAGCACGTCCTGCTGCTTCACGTCCCGGAAGTACTCGGCGATGGTGAGGGCCGACAGGGCCACCCGCAGGCGCACGCCCGGCGGCTCGTCCATCTGGCCGTAGACGAGGGCGGCCTTCTCGATGACGCCCGACTCCTGCATCTCGATCCAGAGGTCGGTGCCCTCACGGGTGCGCTCGCCGACGCCGCCGAACACCGACACGCCGCCGTGCTGGGTGGCGACCCGGTTGATCAGCTCCAGGATGAGGACGGTCTTGCCGACGCCGGCGCCGCCGAACAGGCCGATCTTGCCGCCCTGCACGTACGGGGTGAGCAGGTCGATGACCTTGATGCCGGTCTCGAACACCACCGCCTTGGGCTCGAGGGAGTCGAAGGCCGGCGCGTCGCGGTGGATGGGCCAGTGGTCGTCGATGCCGTCGACGGTGTCGGCGTCGAGGGACTCGCCGATCACGTTGAACACGTGGCCCGAGCACGGCGTCGCCGACCGGCATCGGGATGCCGTGGCCGAGGTTGCGCACCGGGGCGCCCCGGGTCAGGCCGTCGGTGGCCTGCAGGCAGATGGCCCGCACCCGGCTGTCGCCGATCTGCTGGGCCATCTCGGCCACGATCTTGGTCGACTCGCCGTCCATGGTGACGTCCAGCTCGAGCGCGGTGTTGATCTCGGGCAGGTGGCCACGGGGGAACTCGACGTCGATCACCGGGCCGGCGATGGCGACGATGCGGCCGTCCTTGAGCTCGGTTGCCTCGGTGCCGGTGCTGGACTCGGTCACGGTCATCGGTTCAGGTCTCCTCTGGGGCGGGGCTCACGAAGCCCGGCGGTCGGCGTGCTCGGGGAACAGGTGGAGGCTCATGATGTGGTCCGGGAGGAGGTCGTCCTCGCCCGCCCCGGACTGGGACAGCGCCTCGGCGCCGCCGACGATCTCCATGATCTCGGTGGTGATGGCGTCCTGGCGGGCCCGGTTCATGGCCCGGGAGAGGCTGACGATCAGCTCCTCGGCGTTGTCGGTGGCCGCCTTCATGGCCCGCTGGCGGGAGGCGTGCTCGGACGCCGAGGCGTCGAGCAGGGCGGCGTAGAGGCGGGCCTCGACGTAGCGGGGCACCAGCTCGTCGAGGATCCCGTCGGGCGACGGCTCGAACTCGAAGTCGGCCTTGGCGCCCTGCGAGGTCTCGTCCTGGTCCTCGATCTCCAGCGGCAGGAAGCGGCGCACCGCCGACCCGCTGGCTGCCGGCGGAGAGGAACCGGGTGTAGATGAGGTCGACCCGCGTCCAGCTCGCCGGCCTCGAAGGCCTCGCGCGACGGCGCGGCCGACCTGGCGGGCGTCCTCGTAGGTCGGGCGGTCGGTCATCGCCAGGAAGTGCGTGGTCGATGCGGTAGCCGCGGAAGCGGAAGTAGGTCAGGGCCTTCTTGCCGATGAGGAACAGCGAGTAGTCGAGGCCCTCGCTGCGGGCGGCCTGGATCTCGCGCTCGGCGGCGCGGATGACCGCCGAGTTGTAGGCCCCGGCCAGGCCTCGGTCCGAGGTGACGACGACGAAGGCCGCCTTGCCGGTGCCGTCCCGTTCCGCCAGCAGCGGATGGCTGCCCGCCGCGCCGGCGTCGGCGAGGTCGAGGATCACGTTGGTGATCTGCTCGGCGTAGGGACGGGCCTTGCGGGTGCGCTCCTGGGCCTGGACGACGCGGGTGGCGGCGATGAGCTCCATGGCGCGCGTGATCTTCTTGGTCGACTCGACCGTCTTGATCCGACGCCGGAGGATGCGTTCCTGGCCACCAGCCATGGGTCAGTCCTCGTCCGTCGTCCTCGTCGCCGCGGTCGATCTCGTCCTCGGGGAGGTGTCGAGTGTCGGTGACCGTCGGTGCTGGCGGCGTCGCCCTGCTCCTCGGCGTCGGGCTCGGGGGTCACCTCGACCGACGGCTGGAACTGCTCGGCGAAGTCCTTGACCGCCTCCTCGAGCCTCGTCGGGCAGCGTGCCCTGCTCGCGGATCGTCTCGAGGAGCACGCCGTGGCGGGTCTTGACGAAGTCGAGCAGCTCGTTCTCGAAGCGCTTGACGTCCTCGACCGGGATGTCGTCGAGGTAGCCCTTGGTGCCGGCGAAGATCGACACGACCTGCTCCTCGACCGGCATCGGCGAGTTCAGGTTCTGCTTCAGCAGCTCGGTCAGGCGGTAGCCCCGCTCGAGCTGGGCGGCCGAGACCTTGTCCAGCTCGGAGCCGAACGTGGCGAAGGCCTCCAGCTCACGGAACTGGGCCAGGTCGAGCTTGAGCGTGCCGGCCACCGACTTCATGGCCTTGATCTGGGCGTCGCCACCCACGCGGGACACCGAGATGCCCACGTCGACGGCGGGACGCACACCGGACTTGAAGAGGTCGTCCTGGAGGTACACCTGGCCGTCGGTGATCGAGATCACGTTGGTCGGGATGTAGGCCGAGACGTCGCCGGCCTTGGTCTCGATGACCGGGAGGGCGGTCAGCGAGCCGGCGCCCTCGGCGTCGGACAGCTTGGCGGCCCGCTCCAGCAGGCGGCTGTGCAGGTAGAAGACGTCGCCGGGGTAGGCCTCGCGGCCCGGCGGGCGGCGCAGCAGCAGCGACATCTGGCGGTAGGCCTCGGCCTGCTTGGAGAGGTCGTCGTAGACGACCAGGGCGTGCTCGCCGTTCTCCATCCAGTGCTGGCCCATGGCGCAGCCGGCGTAGGGGGCGAGGTACTTGAACGGGGCCGGGTCGGCGGCGGGGGCGCACACCACGACCGTGTAGTCCATGGCGCCGTGCTCGCGCAGGGTGTTCACCGTCTGGGCGACCGTCGAGCTCTTCTGGCCGATGGCGACGTAGATGCACTTCACGCCCTGGCCGGCCTGGTTCAGGATCGTGTCGATGCAGATGGTGGTCTTGCCGGTCTTGCGGTCGCCGATGATCAGCTCCCGCTGACCCCGGCCGATCGGCGTCATGGCGTCGATGGCCTTGATCCCGGTCTGCATCGGCTCGTGCACCGGCTTGCGCCGGGTGATGCCGGGCGCCTGGATCTCCATCCGGCGGGTGAGGTCGCTGTTCAGCGGCCCGTCGCCGTCGATGGGCTCGCCGAGGGCGTTGACCACCCGGCCGATGAGGGCGTCGCCGACGGGGACGGTCTGGATGCGACCGGTGGCCCGGACGGGCGAGCCCTCCTCGATGGCGGCGACCTTCTCGCCCTCACCGAGGATCACCGCACCGATCGACTCCTCGTCCAGGTTCAGGGCGAGGCCGACGGTGCCGCCCTCGAACTCGAGCAGCTCGTTCACGGCGGCGTCGGGCAGGCCCGAGACGCGGGCGATGCCGTCGCCGACCTCGAGCACCCGGCCGACCTGCGTGACCTCGAGGTCCGGCTTGAAGCCCTCGAGGTTGCTGCGGAGGACGGCGGTGATCTCCGACGTGTCGATGTTCAGGTCAGCCATGGGTGGCGTCTTCCTCTTCGTGCGGTCAGTTGCGGACGGACAGGGATTCGCGGAGCTGGGCGAGGCGGTGGCGGACCGAGCCGTCGATGACCTGGTCGCCCACGCGGACCACCAGGCCGCCGACCACGGTCGGGTCGACGATCGACGCGGATGTCCACGTCGGTGCCGGTGGTGGCCTTGAGGGCCTCGGCCAGGCGGGTCTGCTGCTCCTCGGAGAGCTCGACGGCCGAGCGCACCTCGGCCACCTGGCGGCCCTCCTGTCGAGCGGACAGGTCCAGCAGCTCGTCGACGATCTGCGGGCAGCTCCCGCCCGCGACCGGCGGCCACCACCAGGGAGGTGAGGCCGATGGTCACGTCGGAGGCCCGGGAGCCGAGCAGCTCCTCGACGATCTGCTGGCGGCGTTCCGCCGGGAGGTGGGCGTCGCCGAGGGCGTCACGCAGCGCGTCGTTGCCCTCGATGGCCCGGGCGACAGCGAAGAGCTCGTCGCCCACCGTGGCCAGCTGGCCCTCGGCGTTGGCCACCGCGTACATCGCCGCGGCGTAGGCCCGGTTGCGGTTGCCCTCGGCCATCAGTTGCTCCGGGTGGCGACCGAGTCGATGAACTGCTCGACGAGGGCCACGTTGGCCTCGCGGTCCAGGCTGCGACCCACGACCTGCTCGGCCGCCTCGATGGCCAGCGTGGCCACCTCGCTGCGGACGTCGGACAGGACTGGGCCTTGGAGGCCTCGATGTCGGCGGCGGCCTGCTCCTTCATGCGGGCGACCTCGGCATCGGCCTCGGTCCGCTTGTCGGAGCGGTAGCTGTCCGCGTCCTGGCGGGCCTCCTCGATGATGCGGCCGGCCTCGCTGCGAGCCTCGGCCAGCTTCGTGTCGTACTCGGCGGCCTTCGCCGTCGCCTCGGACTTGGCCGACTCCGCGGCGTCGATGTCGCCCTCGATCTTCGCCTGCGCGATCCGCGAGGCCCTTCTTGATGGCCGGGAAGCCGAACTTGGCGAGCGCGCCGAACACGACCAGGAACGACAGGGCGCCCCAGATCAGCTCGTTCGTCTCGGGCAGGATCGGGCTCGGTGCCTCGTGGCAGTCGTCGACCTCGCCACCGTCCTCGAGGAGCTCGATGCACTCCTCGGACTCGTGGCTGATCTCCTCGGCTGCCCTCGCTCCGGCGCCTCCTCCTGGGCGGAGGCGAGGCCGGTGGAGCCGACGAGACCGAGCACCACGGCCACGAAGGCCGCAAGCAGCAGTCGGTTTCGCATGGGCGGCACCTCAGCCGGTGATGATGAAGGCGAGGACGAAGCCGAACAGCGCGAGGGCCTCGGTGAAGGCGATGCCCAGGAACATGGTGGTGCGCACCGTGCCTGCGGCCTCGGGCTGGCGAGCCATGGCCGTGATGGCGTTGCCCACCACGATGCCGATGCCGATGCCGGGGCCGATGGCCGCCCCGCCATAGACGATGCCTCGACCGACGGCCGTCAGGCCGGCTTCGAGTTCGCCGGCCTCCTGGGCGGCGATGGTGATGATGTCCAGCACGGTTCCTCCTAGTGCTCTGGATGCATCGAGCTGCCGATGTACACGGCAGCGAGAATGGTGAAGATGAAGGCCTGCAGGAAGGCCACCAGGATCTCGAACCCGGTGAGCGCGGCGAGCAGGGCGAACGAGAAGGGCAGGATGACCACCGTCGGCTGCAGGGCCCAGAGGGCGGCGCAGATCACGGCGAAGCTGACCAGCAGCAGGTGGCCGGCGAGCATGTTGGCGAAGAGCCGGACGAACATCGACAGCGGCCGGACGATGAACGTCGAGACGAGCTCGATCGGGCGTCACCAGGAAGTAGAGCGGCCACGGGCACGCCCGGCGGGAAGCCGGTGTTCTTCAGGTAGCTGAGCGGGCCCTGCTTCTTGATGCCCGACGACCACGAAGATGACCCAGACCATCATCGCCAGGAAGAAGGGCAGGGCGATGCGGGCGTTCACCGGCATCTGGGCGACCGGGATGATCCCCCAGAAGTTGCAGCTCAGGACGAAGATGAACAGCGAGCCCGAGGAACGACGTGTACTTGAGGCCGTCGGGGCCCATCGTCTCGCAGGATGATCCCGTTCTGGATGAAGCCGTAGAACGACTCACCGACGTTCTGCAGCGGCCGCGGGCACCATCTGGAAGTTGCGCCCGGCGAGGATGACGAAGCCGATGGCGATCATCGCCGAGATCCACATGAGGACCACGACCTTGCTGACGGCGAACGGCGTGCCCTCGAAGAGGAACTCGGGCCACTCGATGACGTGGCTGACCGGCGGGAACTCGATGGCGAGAAGGCTGGCGAGCATGGCTAGTGCTTGTCCTCCTGGTGGGCCTCGGGCTTGAGCCCGGGGAAGGCGAGTGACAGCGAGACGTAGCGGCTCTCCCACACGAGGAGGCCGAGGTGGGTGGCGACGCAGGGTGATGCCCAGCGGCACCATCTCGACCCAGGCCAGGTCCTGGACCAGCCAGAGGGCCGAGCAGCACGGCGCTCAGGCGGACGACGTAGCCGCCCATCACGGCGACCATGAGGGCGTTGGGCGAGGTGCGGGCGCCCCACCCGATGAGGGCGGCGGCGGCGGCGAAGTTGGCGGCCACGAGGGCGAGGGCGAACAGGGCGGACAGGGCGCCGTCGACGCCCCAGCCGATGGCGCTGCCGACGCACGAAGAGCGGGCGCGACCCAGACCATGCGGCGCAGGAGGTCACGGGCGACCTCGGCCTCGGGAGCGTCGGTCGTCGGGCGCTCGTCCACGGCGGTCACTCGACCGGCCCCTGGCGCAGCGGGTCGCGCTGCGCCTCGTGCTCGGCCATCTGGCGTCGAGTAGCCGGTGACGATCTTCCAGACCTCGTAGCCGAGGGTGAAGACGCCGAAGGCGATGGTGAAGACCGGGATGGTGCCGATCGCCGCGATCCAGCCACCAGCCGAGGCCGGCGAAGATGACCGTGGTCGAGGACCAGCTCCATCGCCAAGACGAGACCGTCTGGCTCTTGCGAGCGAACGTCTCCAAGGGGGTTCAGGTTCACGGGATGTCCTGGTCGGCGTCGGCGTCACTGGCGGCGCTCGCTCCCCGTCGCCGGGGAGCTTGTGACTGCATGCACAATCTATCGACGGCCCCCCAGAGGTGCAAATTCCCTCGGAGGTAAGCGCCGGGAGACTAGGTGACGTCGGCGTCCGGTGTCGCCGCCGAGCCCACCGCCGCCGCTTCGGCGTCCGCCATTTCGCCGTGCGTTCCGTTCCCGTTCGCCCGGCGGGTCCCGGGATGGAAGAAGACGTACAGGCCGAAGCCGAAGACGAGGACGGCCAGCGGGAGCACGGCGTCACCCCTCCCCGTGTAGGCGGGGTAGAGGACCAGGCCCGACAGCGCGGCGGTCCAGGCCCACAGGATCAGCACGGCACGGCGCTGCCCGTGGCCCAGGCGCATCAGGCGGTGGTGGAGGTGCTCCTTGTCCGCCGTGGCGACGCCCGAGCGGCGCGAGGCCCGCCGGATGATGGCGAACAGGGTGTCGATGATCGGCACGCCGAGGATGAAGAGCGGGATGAACAGCGGGGCGAAGAAGAAGTACACCTGCCCGCTGAACGGCTCGTTCTGGCTGCCCCCGACGGCGATCGTCGAGCTGGCCATGAGCAGGCCGAGCAGGAGGGCCCCGCCGTCGCCCATGAAGATGCGGGCGGGGTTGAAGTTGTGGGGCAGGAAGCCCAGGCAGATGCCCAGCGTGATGATGGCGATCAGCGGGCCGACGTTGTCCTCGCCGATGACCCCGGCGTCGATGAGCTGCTCGCTGTAGAGGAAGAAGGACCCGGCGGCGATGGCCACGATGCCGGCAGCCAGGCCGTCGAGGCCGTCGACGAGGTTCACCGCGTTGGCCATGCCGACCACCCAGAGGACGGTGATCAGGGCGGACAGGTCGGGCGACAGGAGGACCAGGTCGTAGAGCGGGATGCGCAGGAAGAGGATGCTCACGCCGAAGCGCACCAGGACCGAGCCGGCCAGCACCATGCCCGCCACCCGGGCCGGGGCCGAGACCTCGCGCAGGTCGTCGGTCAGCCCGACGGCGAAGATGATGGCGGCGGCGATCAGGATCCCCAGCGGCGCCGTCGAGCTCTCGAACACCGCCGAGAAGCCATCCAGCCGCCAGGCCACGCCGAGCGAGACGACCAGGGCCACGAACATGGCCACCCCGCCGACGGTGGCCGTGGGCACGGTGTGCACCCGCCGCTCGTCGGGCGCCACGACCGCCCCGTACCGCTCGGCCACCCGTCGGACCACCGGGGTCAGTCCGAAGGTGACGAGGAAGGCCACGCCCAGGACGACGAGCTTGGCTTCCACCCCCTCACCATCGCGCGTTCGACCTGGGTGCGTGCGAACCGACCCCCGGACGCGGAAGGAGCCGGTGGGTCACCCCACCGGCTCCTCCGCCCCGCGCCCTCGGGAGAACGTGGATCAGCTGGGCACGACCGCCAGTCGGCGGCGTCGGGCGAACACGACCATGCCGGCACCCGCCGCGGCCGTCGCCGCGCCGATGCCGAGCAGCGTGCCGGTGTCCGACCCGGTGCGGGCCAGGACGGGCGGCGGGTTGGTCGGGGTGCCCGGCGGCGCCTCGGGGGGCGTCGGGGGCACCGGGTAGGTGGGGCCGTAGTGCTGGCTGGGCGGCGGGCTCGTGCAGCCACTGCAGTCGCTGCCGTAGCCGTCCGTCCCGGCCGCGGTCGCCCCCGCCACCAGCAGCACACCGGTCAGCAGCAGGGCGGTGAGCCCCCGCCGGATGATCTTCCTCTCAAGCCCTGCCTGCATCGTGTCGATCCCTGTCCCGCTCGGTCCTGTCGATTCCGTTCCGGACAGTACACCCTGTGTGGTGATCTTCGCCACCCTCAGTGACTAGTCGTCAGAGATCGACGGTGCGGGCGGGCACCCGCTCGTCGTTCCAGGAGCGCGACCCGACGTGCCACTCGATGCCCGGGGACCGGGCGCTGGGCAGGATGCGCAGGCCGTCGAGGGCCTGGCCGAGGACGTAGTCGACCTCCCAGACGACCGTCTCGCCCGGCGCGATCCGCACCGGGGCGGCCAGCACCTCGCTCCCGCCGTCGGCCCCCGCCACCGCGGCCCGGGGACCGTCGGCGACGCGCAGCTCGGTGCCGGCGGGGAAGCTGACGGCCAGGCGCCCGGGGTACACGCCGTAGCCGCTGACCACCTCGGGGTTGGCACCGGCGATGTACGGGGGCTCACCGGGGCCGACGGTGTTGGTGACCCGCAGCCGCAGCGTCCCGTGGGTCGCGTCGTCGGGCACCAGCGTGGCCCCGATGTCGAGGAAGGGGTCGAGCTTGTTGTTCCCATCATTGAGGACCGAGACCAGCAGCCCGTCGGGGGCGAGGTCGCCCGCCACCTGGACGCCACGCCAAGCCTGCTCCAGGCCCTCGTCGGCCGACCAGATCATCAGGTGGCGGCCGGCTGCCGCGTCCCGGAGGGCCCGGGCCAGCGCGCCGGGCGCCGGCTCGGTGGTGTCGAAGCGCTCGAGCACGGCCCGGGCCACGGTGCCCAGCACGTCCCGCCGGGCCTCCTGGCCGGTGTCGTCCTGGGTGACCCGGGCGTACTGATCGTGCAGGAGCAGCCGGCGCACGTTGGTGTGGTCGATCTGCTCGGTGCCCACGGTCACCGGGCCGACCGCCTCCAGCAGGTCCTCGAGGGCGAGCACGTCGACGGCGAGGACGCCGTCCACCTCGGGCCGACCGAGGGCGGCCCACATGCGGGTGGCCTGCTCGGCGCTGGGCCCGAACCGAGGCGACAGCAGGAGGTTCCGGAAGTCCTGGTCGCTCCCCGAGAAGCCCCAGCGGTCGGCCAGGTCGGGGTCGTCGACGCCGACCCCTTCGGGCAGGACCAGCTCCTCGGTCGGCTCGAGGTCGGTGACCTCGAGGTCGCCGTCGGCGGCCACCAGCAGTCCGGCGGACAGCAGCATCCCCGAGCCGGATCGCATCTCGGCGTTGTTGGCCGCGAACAGCAGGTAGGTCGACGGCCCGTCCAGGATCGTCGCCAGCGCGTCCGACACGTCCCGGGAGCGCAGCAGGGTCTGTTCCAACTCGTCCTTCTCGGCGGCGAAGTCCTCCGCGGCGTCGGACAACCCGGGCAGCAGCCACGAGTCGGGACCCTCGTCCACGGCGGCCAACGAGGCGGCGGTGCCTTCGGCCACCAGGGCCAACTCCCGTAGCGCCTCCACCCGGGCCGGGCCGGTGGGGACGCCGTCGCCCACGGTGTCGTGCGCGGCGTCCATGCCGTCGACCGCCGCCGACGTCACGTCGGCGGCCCCGATCACCATCGACCGGAAGGCGTCCACCTGACGTCCGAGGCCGGGGACCAGCTCCAGGGGCGCCATCCACGGGCCGACCAGCCCGGCGGCCCGGGACAGGTCGGCCTCGGCCCGGTCGAGGCGGTCAGCCGCCGAGCCGTCGAGGAGCTCGGCCGGGGTGACCTCGCGCCGCAGCGCCCGCAGCTCGGAGAGCCCCTCGTGAGCGAACCACGCGCTGGCGGCCGACAGGACGAAGCAGGTCGCCACGTAGAGACCGATGGCCCAGACCAAGCGGCGCACCCACCGCCGACGCCGACGCCCCGGCGCGGCAACCGGTCCGCGCTCGGGCGCGTCGGGGCGCGTGATGACGGCCATCGCTCGTTCCTGTCGGCCGCGACAAGCGGCAACCCAGGGTCACGACCCGACCGACGCGACTGGGCGGGGGGTGTGGGGGGCAGAGGCTCCCGCCGGAGCCCCCCACCGCCGGCCAAGCCGGCTCCGCCGGTTGGCCGGCCGAAGACAGCGCGGCCGAAGGCCGCTCAGCCAAGCTCGCTCGGCAGGCTCCGCCTGCCGAGCGAAACCTCAGGGGTACGGCGTGTACCTCGCGCAGAGGGTGGCGGCGTCGGCCCGCACCGACTCGAGGGCGGCGGCGTCCTCGCGCTCGCGGAGGGCGACGGCGATGAGGTGGCCGATCGTGGCCATGTCGTCGGTGGTCATGCCCTGGGTCGTCACGGCCGGGGTGCCGATGCGCAGGCCGCTGGTGACGAAGGGGGACCGCGGGTCGTTGGGGATCGTGTTGCGGTTCAGTGTGATGCCGGCGCGGTCCAGCACGACCTGGGCGTCCTTGCCGGTCAGCTCGGCGTCGAAGGGCTGGAGGTCGACCAGCATCAGGTGGTTGTCGGTGCCGCCCGAGACCAGGCGGAACCCCTCCCCCGCCAGCGCCGACGCCAGCGCCGACGGCGTTGGCCACGATGGCGGCGGCGTAGTCCCGGAACTCGGGCTCGGCGGCCTCGCGGAAGGCCACCGCCTTGGCCGCGATGACGTGCTCCAGCGGCCCGCCCTGCTGACCCGGGAACACCGCCTTGTCGACGGCGACGGCGTGCTCCTCCTTGGCCAGGATGCAGCCGCCCCGTGGCCCGCGCAGCGTCTTGTGCGTGGTGAAGGTGACGATGTCGCAGTACGGGACCGGATCGGGGTGCACGCCGCCGGCGATCAGCCCGGCGATGTGGGCGGCGTCGAACACCAGGACGGCCCCGATGTCGTCGGCGATGGACCGCAGCGGCTCGGGCTCGATCCGCCTCGGGTACGCGGTCGCCCCGGCCACGATCATCTTCGGCATCTCGGCCTTGGCCAGGTCGCGGATCTGGTCGTAGTCCAGGCGCTCGTCGGTCTCGGTGACGCCGTAGGCGATGAAGTCGTAGAGCTTCCCCGACGCGTTGGCGGGCGAGCCGTGGGTCAGGTGGCCGCCGTGGTCCAGGCTCATGCCCAGGACCTTGTCCCCGGGCTCCAGCAGCGCCTGGTAGACGGCCATGTTGGCGTTGGCCCCCGAGTGGGGCTGCACGTTGGCGTGGTCGGCCCCGAACAGCGCGCACGCCCGCTGCCGGGCCAGCTCCTCCACCTGGTCGATGACCTGGTTGCCGCCGTAGTACCGCTTGGTCGGATAGCCCTCGCTGTACTTGTTCGTGAGCACCGAGCTCGTGGCCTCCATCACCGCCGGCGAGGTGAAGTTCTCCGAGGCGATGAGCTGGATCGTGGTGTTCTGCCGCTCCCGCTCCTGCTCGATGAGGTCGAACAGCTCGGTGTCACGGTCGGTGGACCAGGTCATGCGGTGGTGCTCCTGACGGCGTCGGGGGACGGTTGACCGGGCTGGGTCGGCCAGAGGTGGTCGATCACCACGCCGACGAGCTGCTCGAGATCGTCGGCGCACTTGCGGAAGCTGCGAGGGCCGCGCCCGATGGGATCGGGCACGTCGTCGGCGCGGGAGTACCCGAGGTGGTCGGCCGGCGAGCGGTCGGCGGACAGCTCGGCCAACCACGCGTCGAAGGCGGCGTCGGCGGGTCGGGGGCCGGCCGCCGTGGCCAGACGGGCCAGCTCGCGGAGCGTGAACGACCGGGGCCACACCCCGGGGACCGCCACCGCCGCCTCCCGGACGTGGCGGCGCTCCATGCCGAGGACGAGGTCGGCACCCTCGAGCATCGCCGGCGACATCCGTCGGCTGGCGTGCGCCGAAAGGTCGAGGTCGCGGATGGCCATCGCCGACACCGAGTGCGGGTCGGCCGGGCGACCGTCCTCCAGCAGGCCGGCGGAGTGCACGGTCGCGTCCACGCCCCGCAGGCGGAGGCCCTCGGCGAGGAGGACCTCGACCATGGGCGAGCGGCAGATGTTGCCCGTGCAGAGGACGAGGACGTCGATGCCCGGATTCTACGGAACCGGGGCGGCCATCTACGTTGCGTTCCGTGACCCTCGACCCGCGCACGCCGGTGCTCGTCGGCGTCGGCCAGCTGTCCAACCGCGTCGACCGGGGCGCCGAGCCGCTGGAGCCCGTCGATCTCCTGACCGAGGCGGCCCGGCTCGCCGAAGCCGACACCGGCGCTTCCGGTGTGCTGGCCGCGCTGGACACCGTCAAGGTCGTCAGCATCCTGTCCTGGCGCTACACGGACCCCGGTCGGCTGGTGGCCGAGCGCGTCGGGGCACCCAGGGCGCGCACGACGTACACGACCGGCGGCGGCCAGACGCCACAGGCCCTGCTGCACCGCACGGCGCTCGAGGTGCTGGCCGGCGACGCCGACTGCGTCCTGATCGGAGGGGCCGAAGCGTGGCGCACCCGCCAGGCGGCCAAGCGGGCCGGCGAGCGACCGCCGTGGGCCGAGCAGGACGCCCCGCCCGACGAACTGGTCGGCGGCGACCTCGAGATGAACCATCCCGACGAGCTGTCACTCGGCATCGGGATGCCCATCCAGGTGTACCCGCTGTTCGACGTGGCCCTCCGAGCGGCCGAGGGGCGCAGCGTGGCCGAACACCGGACCCGCCTCGGCGGCCTCTACGCCCGCTTCAGCGAGATCGCCGCCGACAACCCCCACGCCTGGAACCGGGAGGTGCTCAGCGCCGACGAGGTGGCGACGCCGACCGCGGACAACCGCCTGGTCGGCGCCCCGTACACGAAGCGTATGAACAGCTACGAGATGCTGGACCAGAGCGCGGCTCTCCTCTGCTGCTCAGTGGCGAAGGCCGAGGAGCTCGGCATCGCCCGGGACCGGTGGGTGTTCCCCCACAGCGGGGCCGAGGCGAAGGACCCGTACGTCTCCCATCGCTGGTCGCTGCACGAGTCACGATCCATGGCGGCGGCGGGGCGGGCGGCGCTGGAGCTGGCCGGCACCGACGTCGACGGCGTCGGCCACCTCGACCTCTACTCGTGCTTCCCGTCGGCGGTGACGCTGGCGGCCCGGGCCTTGGGCATCACCGACGAACTGGGCCGGGACACGACGGTGACGGGCGGGATGAGCTTCGCCGGCGGCCCGTGGAACGACTACGTCACGCACTCGATCGCCACCATGGTCGACGTCCTGCGCGAGCATCCCGGCGACCTGGGCCTCGTCTCGGCCAACGGCGGACTGGCCAGCAAGGAGGCCTTCGGCGTCTACGGCACCGAACCACCCGAGCAGGGGTTCCGGCTCGCCCACCCCCAGGACGAGGTCGACGCCCGGCCCGCACGGCGCCTGGTCACCGACCACGAGGGCCACGTCGTCATCGAGACGTACACGGTGATGCACGACCGCGACGGCCAGCCTGAGCGGGCGATCGCCTCCACCCTCACCCCGGACGGCGACAGGGCCTGGGCGGTGTCGGACGACCGGACGGTCCTGGCCGCCCTGATCGACGACGACGAGCACGTCGGCGACGACGTCGGCCGGGAGGCGGACGGCACCCTGCGGCTCTGAGGGTCAGAACCCGCCGCGGCTGAACAGCACGGTGAGCGGCGGGTCGACACTGCCCTCCCACGCGTTCGGCGTGAGCGCCAGCCGCCAGACCAGCCGGGCCACCTGGCCGCGGGTGATGTCCTCCTCGGCGTCGAACTGCGTCGGGGTCTCGCCGGTCATGATCGGCAGCGGGTTGTCGGGGTTGGCGGCCCAGCGGATCGGGTCCGCCACCCAGCCGGGCACGTCGGTGAACGGCGGCGGGTCGATGCCGCTCACGTCCGGGCTGCCCACCACCCGGTACATCATCCGGACCACCTGGCCCCGAGTGATGAAGTCGTCGGGCTCGAACAGCGTGGGCGTCTCCCCGGTGACGATCTCCTCGCCGTAGGCCCAGCGCACGGCGTCCTCGATCCAGGCGGGCACGTCGGTGAACGGGTGTGGGGGGTACGCCGACGGGTCGGGCTCGTCCATCAGCCGGTAGAGGAGGCGCACCACCTGCGACCGCTTGATCCGCAGCTCGTGGCCGAACTGCGTCGGCGTCAGCCCGACCATGAGCGCTGGGTCGTTCACGTCGCTGTTCAGCCAGCGGACGGCGTCCTCCACCCACGGGTCGACGTCGGTGAAGGCGTGCGGCTCGAAGACGGCCTCCACGTCGCCGGCGTCGCACCCGGCGCCGAACGGGCGCGTGATCCCACGCCGGTCGAGCGTGTCGGTGCACGAGCCCGCCGCGAGGAGGTCGATCCCGGGCGATCCCGCCAGGGGGAACCGGGACCGGAGCACGATCTGGTCGATGGGGGCGCCGGCGACGTCACCCAGGTTGAACCGCATCGGCCCGAGGCGGACGTCGTCGACGTTCGCCCGGTTGCCGGCGCCGGAGACACAGGTGCCGTCGTCGTCCACCGACGCGATGCGGATGTCCGCCAGGCTGTCGCAGTTGGGGCCGCCGGTCGGCTCGCCGACGATCGTCGCCGTGAGGGACAGGTCGTCGTTGGCCTGGACGCTTGCCGGGTTGCCGGTGTTGCCGGTGATGGTGGCGTGGACGGCGGTGAGGTCGCTGGTGCCGGACACGGCGGCCAGGCTCGACGTCCCGTCGACCTCGTTGTTGATGACCGTCGAGTCGGTCAGGTCGACCGTCGAGGCCAGCACCGCGCCACCCGCGCCGTGCCCCCGGAGGACGCCGCCTCGTTGCCATCGAAGACGCTGTCGTCGATCGTGATCGTCCCGCTGGGGGAGTGGACGCCGCCTCCGCTGGCCGCGTTCGCCCCCGCTGCGGCGTTGTCACCGATCCAGGAGCCGCTCACGGTCATGTCGCCTGACGTCCGAGCCGCACCGCCCGTCGCGTTGAGCACGCCGGTGATCGTGTTGTCCTCGAGCCACGAGTCAGTGATGGTCATGCCGTCGATCGCGAAGGCAGCGCCCCCTGACCCCGCGGCCACGACGGCCGTGGCCGAGTTGTCCCGGAAGGTCGATCGCAGGACGGTGAGCGTCCCTCTCGCGTAGATGGCGCCACCGTTCGCGTTGTTGGTCGACGCCGTTGCCGAGTTCCCCACCACCACCGAGTCCACGACGGTCACGCTCTCCGCGTGGATGGCGCCGGCCGACCCGTTCGTGTCGCTGGCGTTGTTCCCCAGCAGCGAGGACTCGTTCACGACGACGTTGCCCTCCCAGTCGACCGCCCCCCCGTTGGTGGCGAAGCCGTCGGCGACGACGACCTGCTGGAGGTTCAGTTGGGCCGTCGTCGTCGGCGCCGACCGCAGGACCCGACGGGTGTCACCGCCACTGAGCGTGTGACCCTGGCCCACGATCGACAAGGGCTGCGCTCCCGTGTACTGCGGGTCGGAGGCGCCGGTCACGGTGATGTCGGCGTCGAGCACGATCGTGGCCGGCACGACGGCCGCCGCGAGGTCGATGACCGCCTGGCGGTACTGGGCCTCGGTGGTGACGACGATCGTCGAGGGCGGACCACCCTGTGGGGCCTGGGCGGAGGCAGCCGGGGCCGCCAGGGCGGCGACGATCAGCACAGCGGGCAGAGCGGTGGCGAACGTCGTGAGGTGCATGGCAGCCCAGCCTGGGGCCCCGGCGCTAACCAGGGCGTAACCGGCTAGCGGTCGCGGTTCTCCTGGGCGCGGGCGTTGAGCAGCGACATCACCCGCTGGCTGGCCTTCGGCAGGCTGTCGAGCAGGGACCGGAACGCCCGGGTGTCGAACGCCAGCAGGCGCATCGGGGTCTCGGCCACGACGGTGGCCGACCGGGGCTTGTGGTCGATCAGCGCCATCTCCCCCACCATCGAGCCCGCGTCCAGCGTGGCGATGTGCTCACCACCGAAGAAGACGTTGGCCGTGCCCTCCAGGATCACGTAGCACTCCTGGCCCGGCCGGCCCTGGTCCATCAGCGCGGCGCCGGCCTCCGCCTCGACCTCGTCGGCGAGGTCGGCCACGCGGCTCAGCTCCTCGCGGGTGAAGCCCTCGAAGAACGTGACGTCACCCAGCCGCGCGGCCGCCTCCTGCTGCTCTGCCTTCTTCCTCGAGAACATCGGCGCGACTGTAGACCGAGGTGTCCTTGCCGGGCGGCGCCCCGGGGACGAAGATGACCCTCGGGAAGGCTGGCGGACAGGGAGATCCGGTCGTGCGTCGTCTGCTCATCGCTCTGGTCGTCGCAGTGGCGGCACCGCTGCTCGTCCCCTCGCCCGTCGCCGACGCCCAGGTCCCGACCGGCTATGTGGCCCTCGGTGACTCCTTCACCGCCGGTCCCCTCGTCCCCAACCAGTCGCTCAACCCGCTCGGCTGCCTGCGTTCGTCGAACGACTGGCCGGCGGTCGCAGCGCGCACCCGGGGGCTGTCGCTCCGGGACGTGAGCTGCAGCGGCGCCCAGACCCGGCACATGACCGAGGCACAGGGCGTCACCCCCGGCCCCAACCCGCCGCAGTTCAACGGCCTGCGGGCGGACACCGCGGTCGTGACCGTCCAGATCGGGGGCAACGACATCGGGTTCTCCGGCATCGTGCAGAACTGCGCCACGCTCAACCCGTTCGGACGCCCCTGCCGAGACGACTACGTGCGCAACGGCCAGGACGAGATCAGCAACCGCATCCGGGCCACCGCTCCGCTGGTGGGCGCCGTGATCCAGGGCATCCGCGCCCGCTCGCCGCAGGCCCGGGTCTTCGTCGTCGGCTACCCGGCGATCCTGCCCGACACCGGCTTCGGCTGCTGGCCGCAGATGCCGCTGACGTTCGTCGACGTCCCCTACCTCCGCAACAAGGAGAAGGAGCTCAACGCCATGCTGCGGACGCAGGCCCTGGCGAACGGGGCCGGCTACGTCGACACCTACACACCGAGCATCGGCCGCGACGCCTGCAAGGGTCCCGGCGTCCGCTGGGTGGAGCCCATCATCCCGGCCAACCCGGCCGCCCCGGTCCACCCGAACGGCCGGGGCATGGCGGGCATGGGCGCCGTCGTGGCCAACGCCATCGGCTGATCAGCCGACCCCGAGACCCTCGGCCAGCCGCTCCGTCTCCCGCTCGGGGACCAGGCCCTCGTCGGCCAGGCGCGCCAGGAGCTCCAGGGCGGCAGCGGCGCTGGCCGGGCGGTTGCCCTGGCCGGCCAGGCCCCGGATGAACAGCCGGTGGGCCTGCTCCAGCAGTGGCTCGTGGCGCAGCACGGCCGAAGCCCACGCCGTGGCCTCCTCGGGCTCACCCCGGGCCAGCAGCAGCTCGCCCAGGCGGCACATCGAGGCGGTGGCCAGGGTGCGGAGGCGGACACGCTCGACCGCGGCCCACTCGGCGTCCGGCCAGTCCTCGAGGTAGTCGCCCCGGAACAGCTCGGCGGCGGTCCGGTACCCGTCGATGGCCCGAGTGCCCTGCGCCTGCTCGTCGAAGCGGCGGGCGCCACGGCAGGCGCGCTCGAACCGGTCGGTGTCGACGTCCAGCCCGACGGGGGCGACCTCCAGGCTCTCGGCATCGGCCCGCACGAACCACGGGCGCTCGTCGGCCTCCCGGCCGGGTTGGAGCACGCGCTGGAGGTGGCTGAGGTTGACCCGCAGGTTCTGCAGGGCCCGCTCGACGGTGAGCTCCGGCCACAGCTCCTCGGCGACCCGGCGCCGGGACACCCGCCGGTGGAGCAGGAGATGGGCCAAGAGCTGGCGCACCCGGTCCCGCCGCACCCACGCCTCGTCGGCGATCGGGGTGGCTCCCCGGGCGGCCCGCAGCGGCCCGAGCACGTCGACCCTCAGGTCGTAGTGGGGTCGGGCGGGCAGCGCATCGACCCGGTGCTGGGCCCAGGACGCCGTCGAGGCGTGGGACAGCCGCCCCGCCTCGACCAGGTGCTCGCGGAGCGACGGGAGCTCGTCCAGCACCCCGCCCACCGAACCGTCGCCGGCGGCGGCGGCCGCCGCCGCCAGCTGGGCCAGGTGCGGCGGCAGCACGTGGGCCCGTAGGACGTTGGGACGGTCCCAGGGCAAGGCCGTCGCCGGCTCGGGGTCGTCGTGCTCCCGCAGGGCGACGAGGGCCCGACCGGCGCCCTGGGCCACGGTCAGCGCGGGGCCGAAGCGGCAACCGTCCAGGAACGCCCGGGTCTCGGGGGCCAGCGTGTACACGAGCGGCAGGACGTAGAGGTAGGCCCGGTAGGGCCACGGCTCGATCGGGGCGTGCTCCAGCGTCCGGGCGATCCGGTCGCGGGCGACCTCCTCGCCCTGCTCGGTGAGCAGGCAGGTGGCGTCGGCCAGCGAGGCGAACGCCCGCACGTAGGGGCTGGCGGTGTGGCTGACCCAGCGGCCGGCGCGGTCGGCCAGCTTCCGGCCCAGCAGCACGTCCCCGGCGGCGCAGGCGACGAAGGTCAGGACGCCGTTGACCGAGATCTGGACGTGGGGCACCTGGCGGACGTCGCTGGCGTCGGCCAGCCCCCGCCCGAACTCCAGGGCCACCTCCGGCGACAGGTCCCCGCGCAGCCAGACGGCTTGGGCCAGGTACTCCCCGCCGCCCTGGCCGGCCATGTCGGCGGGGTCCGGTGTGCCCACGTCCTCGGGTCGGCCGAGGTCGCAGACCGCAAAGGCGTACTGGACCCGGTCCATCACCGACGTGCTGGGTGACAGCGGCTCGAGGCAGGCCGCGGCGCCCTCGGGGTCGCCAGCGGAGCGCAACGCGTAGGACGTGAGCAGCGCGTGCAGGGTGGAACCGATGGAGTGGTCGCCGGAGTCCAGCTCGGCGGCTCGCTGCCGGAGGGCCTCGGGGATGTGGGCCGGATCGACGACGCCCCGCATGTTCGCGGCGTACTGGAGGGCGAGGCCCTCGACCTCCAGGTCGCCGTCGGCCCGGGCCCGCTCGGCCGCCGCTTCGAAGGCCTCGGCCGACGCCCGTTCGTCGCCCAGCATGCCGAGGGTGCCCTCCAGCACGTCGGCCAGCGGGCGGTCGCCGAGGTGGCGGTTGGTCAGCGCGGCCATCTCCCGCAGGTCGCTGGCCGCCAGGACCATCAGCGGCTGCCTGGCGAAGTGCCGGACGGCCTCCTCGGCGCCGTCCAGGTCGCCGGCGGCGACGAACAGCTCGCTGGCCTCCCGGAACCAGCCTCGGCCCTGGAGGTGCGCGGCCACGCGCCGCAGTGCCTCCCGGGAGGCCTCGTCGAGCTCGCCGTGGACCAGGGCGTCCCGCCAGAGGTCGTGCATCTGGAAGGCGCCCTCGGAGGTGTGCTGCACCAACGGCAGGTCGGCCAGGAGCGTCGCCGCGTCGGCCTGGTCCCCGCTGGCGGCCAGAGCTATCCCGTCGTCCACCGTCCGCACGTGGGACAGGGCGGTCAGTGTCGCCAGCCGCTCGCCGCCCAGCGAACCGGCCACCTCTTCGAGCAGGAAGTCGACGGTGGCCGACGCCGAGCCCGTCGCCAGCAGGGCCGCCATCGCCGGCCACCGGGCGATGGAACGGTCGAGGTCGCCCTGGTCGGGCACGGCCACGTCCAGCTCGTCGTCGTCGAAGCTGAAGTCGTCGGCCCCCACCTCGCTCACCCGACCCTGGGCGCGGAGCCGGGCCAGGCGCACCGGTGGCGGGGTGCGGCCCGAGAGCAGCAGGTGGGCGTTGGTGGGCAGGAGTTCGACGAGCCCGCTCAACAGCTCCGCCCCCGGCGACCGCCGGGGCAGTCGGTGGCAGTCGTCCAGCACCAGGCACACGGCCTGCGGCGCGAGGCGCAGCAAGGCGTCGGCCACCTTCTCCGGCGTGCCCACGGACCCCCGTCCGACTGGCAGCCCGGCGGCGGCCAGGATCCCCCTCGCCAGCACCTCGGCGTCCTCGTCCCGGGGCTCGCACTGGAACCAGAGATCCGTGCCCAGTCGGTGGTCGGCGTTCGCAGCCAGCGCCTGGCCGAGGGCCGACGTCTTCCCGTAGCCCGCCGGAGCGATGACCACCAGCACGTCCGCGTCGAAGCGCCGGTCGAGGAGCCTCGTCAGCCTCGGGCGGTCGATCCAGCTCGGGCGGACGGCCGGCGGCGTGAACCGGAACGTGTCGGCCACGTCAGAGATCCTGCTCGCTGATCGGGCCTTCGCGCAGCACGACCGGGCCCTCGCCGGTGGCGTCCACGACGGTCGAGGCGACGCCCGCGCAGGGGCCCCCGTCGACCACCAGCTCGGCGGGTCGGGTCAGCACCGCCGCCGCTTCGGCGGCCGTCGGGGGCGTGGGACGGCTGTGGCGGTTGGCGCTGGTCGTGGCCAGGGGACCGACCTCGGCGGCCAGGGCCCGGACCAGGTCGTGATCGGGGACCCGGACGCCGACGGTGGCCGCCGGCTCGCCGAGGTCCCAGGCCAGCCCGGCCTTGCGGCGCAGGACGAGCGTCAGCGGGCCCGGCCACCAGCGCTCGGCCACCGCTCGGGCCCACTCGGGCAGCTCGCCCACCTCCTCGGCCTGACGAACGGACGCAACCAGGATGGCCACGGGCTGGCCGGCGGCGCGGTCCTTCAGGGCCGCCAGCGCGTCCACGGCCCCCGGCAGGTCGGCTCGCACCGCCACGCCGTAGACGGTGTCGGTGGGCAGCACGACGGCGCCGCCCTCCCGGAGGACGCGGACGACCTCATCCATGGGCGATCAACACCCGGTCCAGGCCGGCGAGGTCCGGCTCGACCCGGACGTCGGTGTAGCCGGCGACGACGGCGCGCTCGCCCATCGGCGCCGCCTGCCAGGGCGCCAGCTCGAGGACGAGCGCCCCGCCCGGCGCCAGCCAGTCCCGCGCCTCGTCGACCAGCCGCACCAGGTCCTCGGTCCCCTCGGGCCCGGCGACCAGCGCCGACGCCGGCTCCCAGTCGACCACGGCTGCCGGCAGCTCCTCGTGCTGGGCGATGTAGGGCGGGTTGCTGACGACCACGTCGAGCGTCCCGCGGGCGTCGTCGGGCAGCGCGTCGAACCAGGCGCCTTCGACCACGGTGACCCGCGCCGCGGGTCGACCCAGGCCGGCCAGATTGGCTCGGGCGACGGCCAGCGCGTCGGGCGAGGTGTCGGTCAGCCAGACCTCGGCCCCGTCCCGCTCGGCCGCCACCGACAGCCCGATGGCGCCCGACCCGGTGCCGAGGTCGACGACCAGCACCCGGTCGCCCTTGCGCCGGTCGACCTCAGCCAGGGCGTGACCGGCGACGACCTCGGTCTCGGGCCGGGGGATCAGCACCCGACCGTCGACCATGAGGTCGAGCGTGCGGAACGCCCATCGCCCGAGCACGTACTGGATCGGTTCACCCTGCCGGCGCCGTTCCACCATCCGGTCGACGGCCACCATCCCCCGCTCGGGCACGGGCAGGGCGGCCACCTCCACGGGGTCGTAGCCCGAGGCCTCCTCCACGATCCACCGGGCCTCCTGGGCCGCGGTCGCCAGACCGGCATCCCGCAGCGTGGCCGCGACCTCCCGCTGCAGCGTGGCCCAGGTCAGCTCAGCCGTCACCCTGCAGCTGCCGGGCGCGCTCGTCGGCGATGAGGGCCTCGATCACGTCGTCCAGGTCACCCGCCAGCACCTTGTCCAGCTTGTAGAGGGTCAGCCCGATGCGATGGTCGGTGAGCCGGTTCTCCTTGACGTTGTAGGTCCGGATCTTGTCGGCCCGGCCTCCGGAGCCGACCTGGCTGCGGCGGGCCGACGAGGCCTCGGCCGCCACGGCGTCCTGCTCGGCCTTGAGCAGGCGGGAGCGCAGGACGACCAGGGCCTTGGCCCGGTTCTGGAGCTGGCTCTTCTCGTCCTGCATGGCCACGACGAGACCGGTCGGCTTGTGGGTGATGCGCACGGCGGAGTCGGTGGTGTTGACCGACTGCCCGCCGGGCCCGGACGAGCGGTAGACGTCGATCTGGAGGTCGTTGGGGTCGATCCGGACGTCGACCTCCTCGGCCTCGGGCAGCACGGTGACGGTGGCCGACGAGGTGTGGATGCGGCCCTGGGACTCGGTCACCGGGACCCGCTGCACCCGGTGGGTGCCGCCCTCGTGCTTGAGGTGGCTCCACACGCCGTCGCCCTTCACCACGAACGAGGCCTCGCTCACCCCGCCCATGTCCGACGCCTGGCTGCCCAACACGTCGAGGCTCCAGCCCATGCGGGCGGCGTAGGCCCGGTACATGTCGAAGAGGTCGCGGGCGAAGAGGTTCGCCTCCTCGCCCTCCCTCGGCCCCCCGCACCTCGACGATCACGTTCTTGTCGTCGTTGGGGTCCTTGGGCAGCAGCAGCAGGCGGTACTGCTCGGTCAGGTCCTCGATGGCGGCTTCGGCGTCGTCGACCTCGGCTCGCAGCACCTCGCGGTCGTCGCCCGAGGCCTCGGTCAGCATCTCCCGGGCGGTGACCAGGTCGTCCTGGCGTTGGCGCAGGGCGCGGCCGGTGCCGACGATGGCGTCCAGCTCCTTGTGCCGTCGGGTCAGCCCGACGTAGCGCTCCTGGTCGGCGAACACGTCGGGGTCGGCCAGGTGGGCCTCGACGTCCGCGAGCTCGCGCTCGAAGTCGTCCAGCCGCTCGATCACTTGGTCACGCTACGGCCGCGGACCGCCAGTCGTCCGGGAGGGTCACGATCTCGGCGGGCGCCCGCAGGCGGGCGGCGATGCGGCGGGTGACGGGTTGGTCGTCCCGGGCCGGGCACGGCCAGGACCAGGCGGGCCCCGGCGCGTGGAGCTGGCCGAACCTCGGCGGCAGTGGGCACGAGGTCGAGGTCGACGCCGACCGAACAGGCAACGACCAGCGGGTGGCCGTCGGCGTCCTCGCCCACCAGGCAGGCCGCCATCACGTCCTTCACCGAGTCCCGCGGCAACACGGCCACGACCGGGTCCAGGACGGTGGCCCCGACCAGGTCGGGGCGGTCGACCAGCACCGAACGCACCCACCGCTCGGGGGCGAGGCGGTAGAGCGGGTGGGCCTCGGCTCCCGCCCGGCGGTTCTCCCGCACGGTGTCGATGACGCTGGCGAGGGCGTCGTGGGTGGGCAGGTCGCCGTGGACCATCTGGAAGGCGTCACGATCGTGGCGGCCGACCCCGACCTCCAGGGCCGCGGTCCCGTCGTCGTCGACCACGACGCGGGCCACCTCCAGCCCGAGCACCTCGCCGCTGACCACCCCGTGCTCCCGCACGACGTCGGCCCCGGCGTCGGCCAGCAGCAGGGCGAACTCCTCGGTCAGCGGGCGCCGCGGCGGTGGGCTCGGTCAGCGGCTCGGGCTCGGCTCGACGCCATTGCCCGCCCCTCGACCGCCCAGACCGTCGGGGCGGGCTCGAAGAGTGCCGCTCGGCGGGCCAGGACGCCCGTGCCGTCGTCGGCCAGAACGTGCAGGTCCTCGACGTCGTGGCGATCCGCCCAGGCGAGGGCCGGGCCGAGGGAGCGGACGGCGGGCTCGCCGGCCAGGAACCAGCCGCGCGACCCGAGCCGCGCCGCGGCGCCGCCCGGGAAGAGCGTGGGTTCGAGGTCGTCCCGACCTCGTCAAAGCCCTCGTGCTCGGTGACGAGGGCCCGCAGCTTGGCGGCGTGGAGCGCCGCCCGCTGCTCCGGCGGGAGCTCGGGGCTCAGGACTCCGTCGGAGCGTCGGCCTTGGCCGTCGCGTCACCGGCGGACCGGCGCTTGCCGTAGCGGCGCTCGAAGCGGTCGATCCGGCCACCGGAGTCCACCAGCTTCTGCTTGCCGGTGTAGAAGGGGTGGCACTCGCCGCACAGCTCGACGTGGAGGGTCTCGCCCGCCGTCGAGCGGGTCACGAAGGAGTTGCCGCAGGAGCACGTGACCGTGGTCTCGGTGTACTCGGGGTGGATGTCGGCACGCATGTCGCTGGTTCCTCTCGTGGTGCCGGGTCAGCCGGCGATGGACGGGCCCTTCGCCACCTCGGCGAGGAACTCGTCGTTGTTCTTGAACGTCTTCAGCCTGTCGATCAACAGCTCGAGGCCGGCCTGTGTTCCGCCCCCGCCGCCATCGGCGAGCCCGGAGAGTACCCGGCGCAGCTTCCAGACCTGCTGGAGCTGCTTGCGCTCGAACAGGAGCTCCTCGTGGCGGGTGGACGAGGCGTCCACGTCGATGGCCGGGTAGATGCGGCGCTCGGCCAGCTTGCGGTCGAGGCGCAGCTCCATGTTGCCGGTGCCCTTGAACTCCTCGAAGATGACCTCGTCCATCTTGGAGCCGGTCTCGACGAGGGCCGTGGCCAGGATCGTGAGCGAGCCGCCCTCCTCGAGGTTGCGGGCCGCACCGAAGAAGCGCTTCGGCGGGTACAGGGCGCCGGTGTCGATGCCGCCGGACATGATGCGCCCGGTGGCCGGGGCGGCCAGGTTGTAGGCCCGGGACAGGCGGGTGATGCCGTCGAGGATGATGACGACGTCCTGGCCCATCTCGACCATGCGCTTGGCCCGGTCGATGGTCAGCTCGGCCACCGAGGTGTGCTCGTCGGCGGGCGGTCGAAGGTCGAGGCGATGACCTCGCCCTTCACCGTCCGGCGCATGTCGGTCACCTCTTCGGGCCGCTCGTCCACGAGCAGCACGATCAGCTTGACCTCGGGGTTGTTGGCCTCGATCGAGCGTGGCGATCTGCTTCATGATCGTGGTCTTGCCCGCCTTGGGCGGGCGACACGATCAGGCCGCGCTGGCCCTTCCCGATCGGGGAGATCAGGTCGATGATCCGGGCCGTCATGTTGCCCGGGTCGTCCGCCTGCCTCGAGCTTGAGGCGCTCGTCGGGGAACAGCGGGGTCAGGTCCTCGAACCGGGGCCGGGCCTTGGCCTTCTCCGGGTCCATGTCGTTGACCGTGTCGACCCGCAGCAGGGCCGGGTTCTTCTCGTTGCGGTTGGCGGGGCGGCTGGCGCCGGTGACCCGGTCGCCCTTGCGCATGCCGAACTGGCGGACCTGCTTGACCGAGACGTAGACGTCGTCCCGGGACGGCAGGGCAGCCCTTCACGCGGAGGAAGCCGTAGCCCTCGTCGCGGAGGTCGAGCAGCCCGTCCACCTCGACCGGCTCGCCGTCCCACTGCTGGACGGGACCCTGGTCCTCGTCGCGGTCGCGGCCCTGGTTGCGGCCGCGGCGACGGCGCTTGCGGTTGCCCGGCTCGGCGTCGTCCTCCTGGTTGCCACCGCCACCGCCGCCGCCCTGGTTGCGGTTGCCGCCGCCCTGGTTGCCGCTGGCCACCGTCCCGGTTCCGCTGGCCGCCCTGGTTGCGCTGGCCACCGTCCCGGTCCCCGTCCTTGGCCTGGCCGCTGCCGTTGCGGCTGCCCTTGCCGCCCTCGGACTTCTCGTCCTTGGCGTCCTTGGCGTCCTTGTCGGCCTTGTCCGCCTTCTCGGGCGCGTCGGCCTTCTCGATCTTCTCGTCGGCACCGTTGCGCTCGGCGGTGGTCACCGAGTCGCTTCCCCTGTCAGCCGCCGAACCGTCGTCGTCCGCGGTCGCCGTGGCGTCCTCGGTCGTCTGGTCACTCATGTGGTCCCCATCTCGTTCCGGGGCTCCCGCCCCCTTGTCGGTCAGTCGGAGGATCAGATCGACCAGCTCGTCCTTGCGGGTACGCGCCGTGGGATTGCCGCCGAGCGCCCGCGCGATGGTGGCGAGCTGTTGACGGTCCTTCGACTCGAGCGCAGAGCGCTCGGTCTCGCCCGTGGCGATGGTCATCTTCACCTCGTTCGACCGGGTGGAATGCTGCACCAGGAGTCGCGATCGCGACGCTGGCGCTGACTGCCGTCACCGTCCCCCGGTGGAGTTCTGGGGGGTCACCCACCCCCGGGATCCCGCAGCGGGTTCTTCGGGGGATTCGGTGGGTGCCGCCGATGGCGACACGCACAGGGTACCGACGTGCCTTCGAGGGCACAACCACCACAACTCCGTTCAGTCGGGTGGTCCCCGAGGGGCAGACTGCGGGGCATGGAGACCGTGGCGCCCGCCTTGCGCGCCCAGGGACTGGTCAAGCGCTTCCGCTCGACGACGGCCGTGGCCGGCGTCGACCTGGAGGTCCGTCCGGGCGAGCGCGTCGCCCTCCTCGGTCCCAACGGGGCGGGCAAGACCACGTGCCTGCTCATGTGCCTGGGAGCGATCACGCCCGACGCCGGCAGCGTCGAGATCTTCGGCCACCGCCTCCCCAAGGCCCGCAGCCAGGCCATGCAGCGGGTCGGCTTCGCCGCCGGCTACCTGCCGCTGCCCGACCGCCTCCGGGTGTGGGAGGTGCTCAGCATCTTCGCCGCCCTGAGCGGCGCCGATCCGGGACCGGAGACGGGGGAGGCCGCGCTCGACCGCTTCGGCGCGACCCACCTGATCGACCAGATGTGCGTCGAGCTGTCCTCGGGCCAGCGCACGATCGTCGGTATCGCCAAGGCGGTGCTGCACCGGCCCGACCTGCTGGTGCTGGACGAGCCCACCGCGTCGCTGGACCCGGAGGTCGCGCTTCGGGTCCGCACCGCGCTCAGCCGCCTGAACGCCGACGAGGGCACCACGCTGCTGGTGACCAGCCACGACATGACGGAGGTCGAGCGCCTCTGCGAGCGGGTCGTCTTCCTGCAGCACGGCCGGGTGGTGGCCGACGGCGCCCCCGCTCAGATCCTCGAGCAGCACGGCCGCACCTCGCTGGAGGACGTCTTCCTGCACCTGGCCGCCGGGCCAGCAGTCCGGGAGGCCGTCGTGAACCGGCGCCGGATCTGGGCCATCTGCCGCCGGCACTACTACGTGCTGAAGCGGAGCCCCCACCGCTGGTTCGACGTGTTCATCTGGCCCGTCGTCGACGTGCTGCTGTGGGGCTCGCTCGGCGTGTTCGTGGTCGACCAGACCAGCGAGGCGGCCGGGCGGGCGTGACCTACCTGCTGGCCGGGATCCTCCTCTTCCACGTCCTGTACCAGAGCCAGGTGGCGGCCTCGACCGGCTTCCTGGAGGAGACCTGGTCCCGGAACCTGCTCAACCTGATGGCCACCCCGCTGACCGAGGTGGAGTACGCCGTCGGCGTCGCCCTCTTCGGCCTGGCCAAGCTGGCCGTGGCCATGGTCGTGGTGTGCCTGGCCGCGCTGGGGTTCTTCGCCTTCTCGATCACCGACGTGGGCTGGGCGCCTCATCCCCATCGGGCTGCTCCTGCTGTTCGCCGGCTGGTCGATCTCGCTCTTCGTGGTCGGCCTCGTGCTCCGCTTCGGCCAGAGCGCCGAGGTGTTGGCCTGGGGGATCCTGTTCGTGGTGATGCCGCTGAGCGGGGTCTTCTACCCCGTCGAGGCCCTGCCCGGGGTGCTGGAGCCGATCGCCCGCGTCCTGCCCACCACCCACGCCTTCGCCGCGGCCCGGGCCGTGCTCGACGGCAAGCCGCTGCCCTGGGACGAACTGGCCGCCGCCCTCCTCGGCATCGTCGTCCTGGTCGGTGCCGGGCTCTGGTTCGTCACGATGATGCTGCGTACCTTCCGCCAGCGGGGCTATGTGACACGATTCTCCTGAGAGGGGTGGTGGGAGTCGTGCGGCGGATGTTCCTCGGCGTGGTGGTGGTCCTGGCGGTGATCGGCCTGGTCCCGGAGCCCGCGGCCGCGGGGGCGGGCGACGTGGTGGTTCATCCGTTCCCCGACGTCGTGAGCCTCGCCGTCGACCCGGACGGTGACGTGTGGGGGACGAACGCCGGCGGTGGCGCGGTCGTGCGCTTCGATCCGGACACCGACACAACGACCTCCTATCCCGCGGGGACCGGCAGTCTGCCGTGGGAGATCGCCGTCGGCCCGGACGGCCGGATGTGGTTCTCCAGCGACAACTCGGGCGTCATCCAGGCCGTCGACCCGGACACCGGCCTGGTCGAGTTGGTCACCGACCTCGCACCGGACATCACCTTCGTCGAGGACCTCGTCGGTGGGCCCGATGGCCGCGTGTGGATCACCGGCCTCAACGGCGCCGGGCACGTCATCGGCGCCTACGACCCCACCACCGACGACCTCACCACCTTCCCGGAGGACACCGTCGGCCTGGCGTCGATCGTCGTGGGACCGGAGGGCGACCTGTGGTACGCCGACCGCTCCCGGCGGCAGATCGGAAGGATCGACCCCGACACCGAGGAGATCACGAGCTTCGCCAGCCCCAGCTTTCGTCCGCACCACATCGCCGCCGGGCCCGGCGGGGACGTCTGGGTCGTTTCCCCGTTCGGCGACTACCAGATCGGCCGCCTCGATCCGGACAGCGGCGACGGGGAGGTCGTCGGGCCCTTGCAGCGCTTCCGCGACATCGTCGCCGGCCCCGACGGCCAGCTGTGGACCGTGAGCGCCAGCTTCGTCGGGCGGATCGACCCGGTGACCGAGGACCAGGACCGCTACCTCATCCCGCCCTCGGGCGACGGGAACCGCTTCGACGGCGCGCTCGAGCGGATCGTGGCCGACGACGACCGCGTGTGGGTCGCCCACGACGGCCGGCTCATCGAGGTCGAGGCGGGGGCGCCCGGCGAGTCGGACACCACCGATCCCATCGTCGACCTCCGGACCCCGGCCGAGGGCGGCGCCTACGCCAGGGGCACGACGCTGGAGGTCGACTACGGGTGCACCGACGCTGACGGCACGGTCGTCGCCTGCACCGCCGGGCGCACGGTCTTCCAGACCGTGCCCGACGGGACGTCGTTGCCGATCGACGCCCGCACCACGGGGTTCTGGGCCTACGCCCGGGACGACGCCGGCAACACCGCCGAGGTGCGGGTCCAGTTCGAGGCGTACCCACTGTGCCGGGGGCGCCGCGCCACCGTGTACCCCGAGTCCCCAGCCAGCGCGACACCGGGGCCGGACGTGATCGTCGGTGACGGCGTCGAGGTCGCGGTGAAGGGGTTCGGCGGAAACGACCTCATCTGCGGCCGTCGCTTCATCCGAGCCGGTAGCGGCGACGACGAGGTGTTCGGCTTGCCGAACCCGGACCGCATCGAGGGCGACAGCGGGGACGACCGCCTGTTCGGCGGGAGCGGCGCCGACGTGATCGTGGGCGGCCCCGGTGACGACCTCTGCGTCGGGGGCCCCGGCTTCGACCGCTTCCGGGACTGCGAGCGCGTCCGCCAGGAGTAGCTAGGCCAGCAGCCGGTCCACCAGTTCGTGGCCGGGCACCACTTCGGCGCTGGCCACGCCGGGCTCGGTGTAGACGCCGCCCGGGCCGTCGACCTCGGAGTCGACGAGCAGGTAGGGCACCGGCCCGCTGGTGTGGGTCTTGAGGTCGACCGGGGTGGCGTGGTCGGGCAAGCAGCAGCAGGCGCCAGGGGCCGAGGGCGTCGAGGCCCTCGACCAGGCCGGGCAGGATGCGGCGGTCCCAGTTCTCGAGGGCCTTGACCTTCTCGTCGACGTCGCCGGCGTGGCCCGCCTCGTCGGTGGCCTCGACGTGGACGACGAACAGGTCGGCGCCGTCGGCCAGCGCGTCGAGAGCGGCGTCCCGCTTGCCCTCGTAGTCGGTGTCGTACCAGCCGGTCGCGCCCGGGACGTCGACCACCTCGCATGTCGGTCAGCACGCCGAGCCCCCGGACCAGGTCGACGGCGGTGACCATGCCCGCGCGCGACGCCGTGGCGCTCCTGGAACGACGGGCAGCTGCGGCTGGTGGCCCTGGCCCCAGAGCCAGACCTGGTTGGCGGCCACGTCGTCGAAGCGCTCGAGCACCGCCCGCGAGGCCTCCATGACCTCGATCAGCTTGGACGCCGCCGACCCGGTGGGCAGGACGATCGGCTTGTCGCTCAGGTCGTGGGGCGGGACGCACTCGGCGTCGGCCCAGGCCTCCGGGGCCACGACGATGTGGCGGTACTGGACGCCGGGGTGGAAGTCGATGTCGCCCCCGCCCAGCTCGGCCTGCAGGGCGGCGATGACCTCGGCGGCCTCGCTCGCTGACGGGGTGGCCGCCGGCGAAGTCGACCATCGTCCCGTCGTCGCCGACCGTCGACGAGGTTGCAGCGGAAGGCCACCTGGTCGGGGGCGAGGCGCAGCCCGAGGGCGGCGGCCTCGATGGGCGCCCGGCCGGTGTGGTGCACGGCGGGGTCGTAGCCGAGGATCGACAGGTTGCCGACGTCGCTGCCCGGCGGCATCCCGGGCGGGATGACCGCGGCCCGGCCGACCGTGCCCCGAGCGGCGAGGCCCTGCAGCGTCGGCAGGTCGGCCGCCTCCAGCGGCGTGCGCCCGCCGAGCCGGTCGGCCGGCTCGTCGGCGCACCCGTCGGGCACGCACACCACGTACTTCATCGACGCCAGTCTCGCCCGTTCTCGGCGTCCGATTCGCCGTCCTGGCCGTCGGGCGGCAGAACGGGTCGGTCACGACGGTCAGGGCGCGGACCTTGGCGCGGACCGCGTCGAGGTCGTTGGGGACGACCTCGTAGTGCTCGGCCATGCCGTGGAGGGCGGCGAGGCGGGGCGGGAGCTCGACGGGCTCGCCGGTGGCGGCCTCGACGGCATCGGCGAACTTGGCCGGGTGGGCGGTGGCCAGGCACGCCATCGGCAGCCGCGGGGTCGCGGCGCTGGGCCTCGGCGACGACCAGGCCGACGGCCGTGTGGGGGTCGACGACCGTGCCCGCCCGTGCCTTCCAGTCGGCGATGGCGGCCCGGGTCCGGTCGTCGTCGACGGCGCCGGCGTCGAACAGCTCGTCGACCTCGGCCAGCCGGGTCTCGGCCAGCTCGGCCCGTCCCTCGGCTGCGGAAGCGTGTGCAGCAGCTCGGTGGTCGCCGCGCGCGTCGCGGCCGTAGAGCTCGAACAGCAGCCGCTCGAGGTTCGACGACACCTGGATGTCCATGCTCGGGCTGATGGTGGGGACGACCTCGCCCAGCTCCAGCACCCCGGTGGCGAAGAAGCGGGTGAGGATGTCGTTGCGGTTGCTGGCGCACGAGCAGCTGGCTGATCGGGCGTGCCCATGCGCCGGGCCACCCAGCCGCTGAAGACGTTGCCGAAGTTCCCGCTGGGCACCGAGAACGCCACGGCCGGGGCGGCGGGGCCCAGCAGCCGGGACGGCGGCGACCACGTAGTAGACGACCTGGGCCATCAGCCGGGCCCAGTTCATGGAGTTGACCGCCGACAGCCGCAGGTCGGCCCGCAGGGCGTCGTCGGCGAACAGCGCCTTCACCAGGTCCTGGCAGTCGTCGAAGGTGCCCTCGACGGCCAGGTTGTGGACGTTGGCCGAGTCGACCGTCGTCATCTGCCGGCGCTGGATCTCGCTGACCCGGCCGTGCGGGTGGAGCATGACGATCTCGATGCCGTCCCGGTCCCGGGTCGCCTCGATGGCCGCCGAGCCGGTGTCGCCCGACGTGGCCCCGATGATCGTGACCGTCTCGCCCCGCCGGCTCGAGCTCCTGCTCGAAGAGGGGGCCGACCAGCTGCAGGGCGACGTCCTTGAACGCCAGGGTCGGCCCGTGGAACAGCTCCAGCAGCCACAGCCCGTCGCCCAGGTCGCGCAGCGGGGTGACGTCGGGGTCGTCGAAGCTCGAGTACGCGCCGGCCACCAGGTCGGCCAGCTCGTCGGGCTCGATGTCGCCCTCGACGAACGGGCCACATGACCTCGACGGCGATGTCCGGGTACGGCCGCTCGGCCCAGGCCGTGAGGTCGTCGACCCCCAGCTCGGGCCAGGTCTCGGGCACGTAGAGGCCGCCGTCGGTGGCCAGCCCGGCGAGCAGCACGTCGCCGAAGCCGAGGACCGGGGCCCGGCCCCGCGTGCGACACGTACTTCATCTAGGCGTCGTCGCCGATGACGCGCAGCACCGTGCCGACGCGGTCGACCGGGTCGAGCTCGCGCAGGTCGTGCAGGGTGGCCTGGACGTCGCGCTCGACGGCCTCGTGGGTGATGAAGATCAGCCGGGCCTCGTCGCCGAGGCCCTCCTGCTCCATGGAGCGGATGGACACGCCGTGGCGGCCGAAGACCCCGGCGACCTGGGCCAGCACGCCGGGCTGGTCGGCCACGTCGAGGTTCAGGTAGTAGGCGGAGGTCACGTCGTCGATGGGTCGGATGCGGGCCCGGGCCAGCGCGCCGACGCGTGGCGTGGCGTGCCCCGGCGCAGGTTGACGGCGGCGTCGATCACGTCGCCCAGCACCGCGCTGGCCGTCGGCCCGCCCCCGGCGCCCCGTCCGTAGAACATCAGCTCGCCGACGGCGTCGCCCTCGATGAACACGGCGTTGAAGCTGTCCGCGCACCGACGCCAGCGGGTGGTGGGCCGGGACCATGGCCGGGTGGACGCGCACGGCCACGTCGGGCACGCCGTCGTCGCCGATGTCGGCCTCGGCGATGGCCAGCAGCTTCACCTCGTAGCCGAGGCGCTGGGCGAACTTGATGTCGGCGGGGGTGATGCCCGAGATGCCCTCGTGGTACACGTCGCCGGCGACGACGCGGACGCCGAAGGCGATGGTGGCGATGATCGCCGCCTTGGCGCCGGCGTCGTAGCCCTCGACGTCGGCCGTCGGGTCCCGCTCGGCGTAGCCGAGGCTCTGGGCCTCGGCCAGGGCCTCGCCGTAGGTGGCCCCGTCCTCGCTCATGCGGGTGAGGATGTAGTTGGTCGTCCCGTTGACGATCCCCAGCACCCGGTGGACCTGCTCGCCGGCCAGGGACTCGCGCAGCGGGCGGATCAGCGGGATGCCACCGGCGACGGCGGCCTCGAAGAGGAGGTCGACGCCGGCGGCCCTCGGCCACCTGCGAAGAGCTCGGCCCCGTGGTTGGCCAGCAGCTCCTTGTTGGCGGTGACGACCGGCTTGCCCGCCTTGACCGCCTGCACGATCAGTTCGCGGGCGGGCTCGATGCCGCCGATGACCTCGACGACCAGATCGACCTCGGGATCGTCGACCACCGCGGCGGCGTCGTTGGTGAGGACGCCGGGGGCCAGCTCGACCGGTCGCTCGCGGCTCATGTTGCGCACCGCCACCCGGGTCACCACGAGGCGGACGCCCGGTGCGGGCCTCGATGGTGTCCCCCTGGGTCTCGACCAGGCCGACGAGGGCGGCGCCGACGTTGCCACAGCCCAGGACCCCGATGCGGACCCGCGGTGCGCTCATGGCGGCAACGGTACCGGCGGGCCCGACGCCCGGACCTGCTCATATCCACGAATGGAACCTCGGTATATCTCGGTAGGTTCCAGTGATGACCTCCGCCGACCTGGACACCGCCGCCGAGCGGCTCGAGGCGCTGGCCGGCGTGGTGGGCACCGGGCTCGACCGCATCGTCGCCTTCCACCGCCCCGACGTGTGGCAGGGCCTGCTCGCCGACCGCTTCGGCCGGGAGCTCGACGACCAGCGGGCCCTGCTGCGCGCCGCCGCCCGAGAGCTGGCCGACGAGGCCCGGGTGCTGCGGTCGCGCGCGGAGTTGCTGCGCACGCTCGGGGACTAGGTTCGCCGCCCGTGGGCGGGCCATCGCTGTCGAGACGAGCCTTCCTCGGCGGCGTCGCCGCCACCGGCCTGGCCGCCTGCTCGGGCGGCGGCAGCTCGTCGTCCTCCACGACCGCGGCCACCACCACGACCCTGCCCGCGCCCGGCTCTCGGGCTACCCGTTCACCCTCGGCGTGGCCTCCGGCGACCCCACCTCGGAGGCCGTCGTCCTCTGGACCCGGCTGGCGCCCGACGCCCTGACGATCGGCGGCGGCATGCCCACGCAGGACGTGTCGGTGCGTTGGGAGCTGGCCGCCGACGACAGCTTCGGCGACTTGGTGGCTGAGGGCATCGCGACGGCCTCGCCCACGCATGCGCACACCGTCCACGTCGACGCCACCGGGCTGGAGCCCGGCCGGGAGTACGCCTACCGCTTCCTGCTCGGCGACGACGACAGCCCCGTCGGCCGGACCGTGACGATGCCCGCCGCCGGCGAGGTGCCCGACCGCTTCGTGCTCGGGCAGGTGTCCTGCGCCCAGTGGGGCGACGCCTACTACGCCGCCTACCGGGACCTGGCCGAGTCGGGCGTCGACCTCGTCGTGTGCCTCGGCGACTACATCTACGAGCGCGGGGCCGGGACCGTGGCGGAGGGCGCCGTCCGCGCCGGCCAGATCACCGCCGTGACCCTCGACGACTACCGCCACCTCTACGCCCTCTACCGCAGCGACGAGGACCTGCGGGCCGCCCACCAGGCCGCCCCATGGGCCGTCATCTGGGACGACCACGAGACGTCGAACGACTACGTCGGCGACCACCCCGACGCGGACAGCGAGACCACGGGCATGGCCGCCTTCTCCCAGCGCCGGGCCGAGGCCTACCAGGCGTGGTGGGAGCACATGCCGGTCCGCTTCGACCCGCCGACCGGTCCCGACCTGGTCATCCACCGCAACCTCGACGTCGGCGGCCTGGCCCGGGTCCACCTCCTCGACACCCGCCAGTACCGCACCCCGCTCGACTGCCCGGAGGCCGTCGGCCAGATCGGGCCCCGCTGCGACACCTCCTTCGCCCCCACCACGACCTTCCTCGGCACCGAGCAGGAGGACTGGCTGGCCGAGTCGCTCACCGGCGACGACCGGGTGTGGGACGTGGTCGGCAACCAGGTCGTCCTCCACCAATGGCGCTTCGGCCCTGGCGAGGACGCCATCTTCAACCTGGACCAGTGGGACGGCTACCCGGAGGCCCGGACCCGGGTGACCGAGGCGCTGGCCGGCGCCCCGGGGGACGTCGTCGTGCTCACCGGCGACGTCCACTCGACGTGGGTGGCCGACCTGAAGGAGGACTTCGACGACGAGGGGTCGGCCCGGGTCGGCACCGAGCTGGTCGCCCCCGGCGTCGGCTCCGAGGGGAGCGACATCGCCGTCATCGAGGACGCCATCCTGACCAACAGCCCCCACGTCCGCTACAGCGAAACCGCGCACCGGGGCTGGCTGCGCCACGAGCTCACCGCGGAGGACTGGACGACCGAGATCCGCCTCGTCGCCGACGCCCTCGACCGCCGCAGCGCGGTGGCCACCGACGCGACCTTCGTCATCCAACCGGGTGAACCGGTCACGGAGGCCTGAACTCTCGCCGACAGCCGCCGACGGGCACGGTGTGTCTGCATCGCCCGAGCTCTACCGCGCCCTCGTGGATGACGCCCTGGACCTCGTGCTCGTCGTCCGCGAGGACACGACCATCGCCTTCGTCAACGGCGCCGCCACCGAGCTGCTCGGGTACCGACCCGAGGAGATCGTCGACCGCTCGGTCGCCGAGTTCATGCACGAGGACGACCTGGCCCGCGCCGTCTTCGGCTTCGAGACCTGGTCCAACACCGACGGGATCCCCCACGGCACCGACACCTACCGGGTGCGTGACGCCAACGGGCGCTGGCGGCCGATCAGCATGGCGATCGGCACCTCGATCGTGGACGGCGAGCGAGCCCTGGTCATCTACGGCCGCCCCGCCGACCACGCCAAGGCCCTCGAGTCGATGCTGGCCGGCCTCCTCAAGGGCCACGACCGCCGCGAGACCTTCGCCCCGCTGATCGACGTCTTCGACTGGCGCTCGAACGGCACCCACGTGGCCATCGCCTGGTACGAGCCCGACGGCACCCACCGCTTCGTGACCAGCGGCCTGCCCCGTCCCCTGTGTGGTGCCGAGGCCAAGCCCGGCGCCCCGTGGGACCAGGCCCGCCGGCGGGGGGTGGCGATCCACGACCCCGACGGTCGCGGGCTCGACTTCCGTCGGATGGCGCTGGCCCAGGAGCACGGGCGCGCCGGCCTCTGGATCGAGTCGGTGCCCGACGCCGCGACGGGGGTGCCCGCCCTCATCACCGTGTGGGCCCGGGTCGACGGCATGCCCGCCGAGATCCACGCCTACGGCATGGAGCTGGCGAAGACCCTCGTCGAGCTGATCCTGCGCTGGCACGACCAGGCCGCCCGCCTCGACTCCTTCGCCCACACCGACGAGCTGACCGGCCTCCTGAACCGTCGGTCGCTCTTCGACCTCCTCGACCGGGACCAGCGGGGCGGGGCGCTGTTCTTCTGCGACCTCGACCACTTCAAGCCGATCAACGACCGCCACGGGCACGCCGTCGGCGACCAGGTCCTGCAGGTGGTGGCCGCCCGCCTGCGCAGCTGCGTGCGCCCCGGCGACGTCGTCACCCGCACCGGCGGCGACGAGTTCGTCGTCCTCGCCCACGAGGTGTCCGACCGTGTCGCCACCCAGATCGCCGAGCGGATCACCCGGGCGATGCGGGAGCCGATCGAGGTGTCGGGGACCCAGGTCGAGCTCGGCATCAGCGTCGGCGTGGCCCGCACCGACGGCCCGCTGAGCGACGACGACCTGGCCCGGGCCGACCAGGCCATGCTGGCCGACAAAGCCCGGCACCACGACAGCCCGCCGAGGGCCCGGAGCTGACCCCGGCGGATCCCGGTCGGTCAGGGGTAGAACAGTCCCCATGGCCACCACCGAGATCCCCACCGGCGCCGACCTCGAGGGTGCCGCGCCCGGCCCCAGCGCCGTCGTCGAGGCGATCACCGCCGCCCGCGCCGCCTTCGACCGCGGCGTCACCCGGCCCATCGAATGGCGGGAGCGTCAGCTCGACGCCCTGGTCCGGCTGCTGGAGGAGGGCGAGGACCGTTTGGTCGAGGCGCTGGCCGCCGACGTCGGCAAGCCCCGCATGGAGGGCTGGGCCACGGACCTCGGCGTGACCGCCGCCGAGATCCGGGTGCTGCGCAAGAACGTGGCCAAGTGGGCCAAGCCCCGCCGCGCCTCGATCCCCCTGACCGCCATGCCCGGCCGGGCCCGGGTCCAGCCCGAGCCCCTGGGCACCGTGCTGATCATCGCCCCGTGGAACTACCCCGTGCAGCTCCTGCTGGAGCCGCTGGCCGCCGCCGTCGCCGCCGGCAACGCCGCCGTCGTCAAGCCCTCCGAGCTGGCCCCCCACACCTCCGCCGTGCTCGCCGACCTGCTGCCGGCGTACCTCGACGACGCCGTCCAGGTCGTCGAGGGCGGCCCCGAGGTGGCCACCGAGCTGCTGGAGCAGCGCTGGGACCACATCTTCTTCACCGGCTCCACCCGCATCGGCCACGTCGTCGCCGAGGCCGCCGCCAAGCACCTGACGCCGGTCACCCTCGAGCTGGGCGGCAAGTCCCCCGCCATCGTGCACAAGTCGGCCAACCTCGAGGTCGCCGGCCGCCGCATCGCCTGGGGCAAGTTCGTCAACGCCGGCCAGACCTGCATCGCCCCCGACTACGTGCTGGTCGACGAGTCCGTGAAGGACGAGCTGGTCGAGCACATCCGCGACGCCGTGCGGGACTTCTACGGCGACGACCCGAAGCAGAGCGAGGACTACGGCCGCATCGTCAACGACCGCCACTTCGCCCGCCTGTCCGGCCTGCTCGCCGACGGCGGCAAGCCCGCGCTCGGCGGCGAGACCGACGCCGACAGCCGCTACATCGCCCCGACCGTCCTGGTCGACACCCCTGCTGGCGCCGACATCCTCCAGGAGGAGATCTTCGGCCCCCTGCTGCCGGTGCTCCCCGTGACCTCGGTCGCCCAGGCCATCGACGAGATCAACGCCCGCCCCAAGCCGCTGGCGCTCTACGTCTTCGCCGCCGACGACGACGCCGTCGACGCCGTGCTGGCCCGCACCTCGTCCGGCGGCGTGTGCGTGAACCACACGCTCGTCCACATCATGCCCCCCGACCTCCCCTTCGGCGGCGTGGGCGACAGCGGTCAGGGCCGCTACCACGGCCAGTCCGGCTTCGACACCTTCTCCAACCTGAAGAGCGTCCTGCGGAAGCCGACCTTCCCGGATCCGGCGCTCCTCTACCCGCCCTACACGGACATCAAGGAGAAGATCGTCCGCAAGGCGCTCTGACCGTCAGCGGCGGGTCTCGGCCAGGAACTGGTCTCCCGCCACTTGGAGCGGAGCGGCGCCCCCGGCGGCGAGGTCGGCGCGCCAGCGGGTCCAGGCTTCGATGTCGGCGGCGTCGAGGGTGAGGGGCGTGCGCAGGCCCTGGTCGGGGTCGGACGGGTCGACGAGCAGGCGCCGGGGCACCCGGCTCACGTAGTCGTTGTCGGCCCGGCGGGACCACAGCATCGTCGCGGCCAGGTGGTCGAGGGCGAGGTGCTCGTGGAGCACGGCCTCGTCGCGACCCTCGCGCCAGAGGGCGAGCTCGCGGTCGGCGACGGGCAGGACCCGGTCGATCGCGCGCTCGGTCACGGCCTCCGCGGCCTGCCGGGCCGGTGACGGCAGGCGGGCAAGGACGAGGTCGCCGGCGCGATGCCACAGGTCGGCCTGGCGGCGGAGGCGCTCGTCCTCGCCGACGGCCCGCTCCACGTCGGCGTCGAGGCGGGTGATGGTCACCGTGCCGAGCACGCTGCCGACGGCATCGAAGCCGGCGCCGTCGAAGCGGGGACCACACAGGTCGTGGAGCTCGGCCGCCGCCCACTGCCACGCGGCCTGCTGCAGGTCGTCGTCGACCCCGGCCCTCGCCTGGCCGTAGGTCAGGAACGCCCGGCCCAGCTCGGGATCGAGCGGGAGGTGCTGCCGGACGACCTCGTCCAGGCCCGGGGAGCGGAACGAGCCGATCCACGGCGTCGCCAGTCGACCGATCTCGGCCTGGACGGCCAGTGGCGCGTCCCGGTGCTCGCCGATCCACTCGATGACCCGCTGGGCGTTGACGCCGGCCAGCCCGGTGTCGACCGGGCTGAGCGTGGTCAGCGGCCCGGGATGACCTTCGGGCGTCGTCGCCGCCAGCAGGACTCGGGCGAGAGCGACGCCGCCGTCGGCATAGGCGAGCTCACCGGGGAGGAGATCGTCGAGATCGGCGCTGCCCACGGCCTGCATTGCCGCGTCCCGGTCCCGGGCCACGGCGTCGAGAACCACGACCCGGGCGTCACCGACGCCGGGGATCCACGACGGACCCACCCCCAAGCCGGGCTGGGCCCGGAGGCTGGCGTTGATCGGGGTCACGATCGTCGCCACCGCCGAGCGCAGGTCCACGGTCGGGAACCGAGCGCCGCCGACGAACAGCAGGGCCAGCGCCGACACCGGGACGTCGAGCCGTTCTGCCCTGGCGCCGAGGTCGTCGATCGAGACGCACGCCGTCCCGTGCCGCGCCGCCAGGGCGAGGGCGTCGCCGAGGGCGAGCACGAGGTCCCGCTCGTCGGCCCGGTCCCACTCGCGGTGGCCGATCTGCAGGAGCCGGAGCACGCCGTCGACGCCGAGCCCGTCGACCAGGACGGTGGCCAGCACCGGGTCGTCGGCGTGTCCGCCGAGCAGGTGTCGGGCGTCGCCGAAGTCCCCTCGCTCGATGGCAGCCAACACCGCCCTGGCCAGGCCGGCCGACCGGAACGGGTGGGCGAAGGCGATGTCGGTCCCGCCGAACCACCGGGCCGGCCCATCGTCCACCTCGGCGAGCCGGGCGACGAGGGCCCGCACGTCACGGGCCTGCTCGTCCGCCCACTGGGCGGCAGCCGCCAACCGGAGGGCGGCCACCGCCGGCAGGTCCGCCAGCCGTGCGGCGGCCAAGGCCTCCGTGGCCCACGCCCCGAGGTCGTCGGCCGCCCGGCTCAACGCGTCGGCCAGGTGCCCGGCAGTGGTCAGGTTGATGCCGACGAGGTCTCTTCGCACTACCGAGCACCTTTGACGTAGCAGGCATTGCGTTTCATGATGTTTCATGTCATGCTGCTGATCAAGCCACCGGGAGGTACCCGGGGCGCCGGAGAGGAACGACATGCCGTTCGACCTGGTGGGAGCCGATCTGGGACAGCTGGCCACGCTGCGCCGCCTCTTCGAACGCGACGCCGGCGAGCTCGAGCGGCTCATCCACGAGATCTCGGCCGCCGTGGGCCCGGCCGGGGGCCAAGGGACGGTGCAGTGGGACGGTCGGGTGGCCGACCGCTTCCGCCAGGACTGGAACCAGACCTTCGCCCCCGGCCTGCGCCGGCTCACCGAGGCCCTGCGGGAGTCCGCCGTCTACGTCGAACGCAACCGCCAGAACATCAGCCAGGCCCTGAACGGCACCGCCGTCTGACCTGGCTCGCTCCGGGCCCGGGGTCCTGCCCGCTGCCTGCCCCGCCCCCTTCCTGTGGGCAGGACCCCTGGTCCGACGCCGATCACGGTCCGGGTCGCCGATGCTCACGGCGGCCCGGACCGTGAGGTGTGCTTCGACCCCGGCGCCGACCTGACCGCCGCCGACCTCGCGGCAGCGTGGTCGGACGAGCCGGGTGACCTCGTCGTCGACGACCGAGCCGTCCCGCGGGACACGCCGCTCGTCGACTGCGGGCTGGCCGACGGCGCCACGGTGGCCGTCGGACGGGCGCCGGTCGTCCGACCCCGGCTGGTGGTGGTGGCGGGACCCGTGCCGTCGATCGACGTCCCGATCGACGGGACCGTCCTGATCGGACGAGGGGCCGCCTGCGATCTGCGCCTCGACCACCCGTCGATCCGGCCGGCGCACGCCCTGGTGGAGGGCACGACGGCATGCTCGCTCGACGGGGCGACCTGGTTGGACGGCGTGCCGCTGCACGGGCCGCAGCCTCTGCGGGCCGGGTCGGTCCTGTCCGTCGGAGCGGTCGACCTGCAGGTGCTCGGCGAGGACCCTCCCGCCGTCGTCACCCCGCCTCGCTCGCCGGTGCACCGAGCTGCCCGTCCGCCCGACGAGGCGGTGGCCGACCCCGGACCAGCGCCGGAGCCACCGCCGGAGACCCCGCCGCCCTCCCCGCCCGGGGTCCTCACCGTCGTCGGGCCGCTGGTCGTCGGCGTCGTGCTCGCCGTGCTCGTGCACCCGACCGCCGGGCTCGTGACCGTGGGGTGGCCGATCATCGCCGTCGGCTCCCACCTGGACGCCCGGCGACGGCACCGTCGGGACGGTCGTACGGCCGACGCCGCGCACGCCGAGGCGGTCGACGCTCACCGACGAGCAGCGGAGGACACACGTCGACACGAGGCCGACCGGGAGCGCCGGAACTTCCCGACCATCGTCGACGCCCTCCACCGGGCACGCTCCGGTGTCGGCCTCTGGCCGGTCCGCGACGCCGCTCGACCTCGCCGTGGGATGGAGCGACGACCTCCGGCGAGCGCCCGTCGTGACCGACAGTCGGCTCGGGGTCGCCGGCCCGCGCCCCTGGGCCCGACAGGTGGCCAACGCCCTCGCTGCGCAGGCCGCCACAAGGTGTCGTGGATCACCGGAGATCGAGGTCGCCGAACGGGCCGACCGTCTCACGGACCGGTGTACGGCGATGCTGGTCTGGTCGACCACCGGCGCCCGCTTCTCCGACAGGGCCGACAGTCGACGGGACGTGCCCGTCCGTCCTTTCGTCGCCAGCGACGAGCTCGGCGACGAGGTCCGGCGAACGTGCGCCCGCTGGTCGGACCCCGAGGAGGACCGTGGCCTGCCCGACGAGGTGGGGCTCGCCGACCTCGACCTGACCCCTCGCCCGCGGCTGGCGGTGCCCCTCGGGATCGGCCCCGACGGGCCCGTCGTCGTCGATCTGGTCGCCGACGGTCCCCATGCCCTCGTGGCGGGCACGACGGGGGCGGGCAAGAGCGAGCTCCTCCGCACCTGGGTGGTCGCACTGGCCGCCACCCACCCGCCGACCGCGCTCAGCCTTCGTCCTCGTCGACTACAAGGGCGGCAGCGCCTTCGACGCCTGCGCCCGACTCCCGCACGTGACCGGCGTGGTCACCGACCTCGACCCGGGGTTGGGTGAGCGCCTCCTGGTCGGCCTCCGAGCCGAGGTCCGCGAGCGCGAGGCGGCGCTGCGGGCGGCCGGGGCGACCGACCTGCGGGACGTCCCCGCCGGTCCACCCCGGTTGGTCGTCGTGGTCGACGAGTTCGCCACGCTGGCCGCCGAGCTCCCGGACTTCCTCGGCGCGCTGGTGGACGTGGCCCGGCGCGGCCGCAGCCTCGGCGTGCACCTCGTCCTCGCCACCCAGCGCCCGGCGGGGGCGGTCAGCGACGACATCCGGGCCAACACCGCACTGCGCCTGTGCCTGCGCACGCTGGACACCGCCGACTCCCAGGACGTGCTCGGCACCGCCGATGCCGCCGACCTCCCGGCACCGGGGACGGGCCTGGCTCCGGCGGGGCGGCGAGCCCGAGGTGCTCCAGGTGGCGACCGGGTCGCGACCGACGCCGGAGAGCCGCCCGCCGCTCGACGTGCGGATCGTCGGCCGGCCCTTCGAGCACGATGACGTCCCCACCGAGCTGGACGCCGTCGTCGACCGGATCGTCGAGGAGGCGCCGGCCGACCGCCGTTCGTCGGCCTGGCTCCCGCCCCTCCCCGATCGCCTCGTGGTCGACGGGGAGTCGGACCGCGTGGTGCTCGGCCGGCTCGACCAGCCGGAACGTCGACGCCAGCCGCTGCTGACCTGGGACCCCACCGACGGGCACCTCGTCGTGCTCGGCGGGCGCCGGAGCGGCCGGACCACCGCGTTGCAGAACGTCGTCCTCGCCCTCGCCGGCCTGCACTCGGCGGAGGCCCTGCACCTCCACCTCCTCGATGCGGGACGGGGGCTGGCGGTGCTCGCCGACCTGCCCCACGTGAGCGGCGTGGTCCCGGCCGACGACCGGGCACTGCTCCGCCGCCTCGTCGGCCGCGTCGACCGCGGCGTCCTCGTGATCGACGGCTACGACCGCCTGGCGACCGACGATCTGGACGCCGTCCGCCTGCTGGAGGCGATCGACGGCCTTGCTCGGAGCGGCGTCGTGCTCATCGTCGCCAGCGCCCGCCCGACGAGGCTGCCCCCGTCGCTCCTCGGCGACCGCGCGCTCACGATCGCGCTGCGGCTCGACGACGCGGCCGACTATGGCGTCCTCGGCCTGCGCCCGACCGCGCGCCCGTCGACGCGGGGACGGGGCTGGACCGCCGACGGGGACGAGGTCCAGCTGGTCGCCCCACCCGAGCCCGACGTCCGGACCGCCGTGGCCAAGGTGGCCGCACTGGCCGCCGTCCCCCGGCCCGGCCTCGGCCCGGTCGACCTCCGCCCGCTCCCCAGCGAGGTCCGGGCGATCGGCGCCCTCGCCCTCCGGGACCGCGACCTGGCTCGGATCGATCTGCCCGTCCGCCCCGGCGTGCCCCTCGTGGTGGCCGGACCGCCCCGGTCGGGCCGCACGCACGCCTTCGAGCACCTGCTCCGCCAGCGGGCGGACCGGCCGCGGTCGGTCGTCCGCCCTGGTGATGCGCCCGACGCCTTCCTGGCCGATGTCGCCGAGTGGCTCGCCGATCCACGACCGCGCACGTTCGCCGTCGACGACGCCCACCTCCTCACCGACCCCGACGGTCGGCTCCGTGATCTCGTCGCCCGCCGTCACCCCGACGCGCTCGTGCTGCTGACCGTGCGCACCGACACATGGCGCTCGAGCTGGCTGGCCGACCTCCGCCCCGCCGGTCACGGCATCGCCCTCGGGGCCGACCCCCTCCACGACGCCGATCTCTGGACGGCACCACTGCCCGTGCTCGACCTCCCTGTTCCACCCGGCCGCGGTGTGCTGCTCGACGCCGGAACCGCGGAGGTCGTCCAGGTCGCCCTCGATGGCTGACTGGACCATCGAGCGCCGGCTCGGTCGCCGGGTCGTCCGGGCCCGGAAGGGTGACGGCCCCCCGGTCGCCCTGAAGACGGCCGAGTCGTGGCGGGAGCGCGCCGCCCTCCGCCACGAGGGCCGGCTGCTGGAGCAGGTCCGGGGCGACGGTGTGGTCGACCTCCTCGACGTGATCGACCGTCGAGGCCGGACCGTCCTCGTGCTGGGCTACGTGCCCAGGACGCCCACCCACGCCGTCGATGTCCAGCCCGTCCTCGACCGACTCCGGTTGGCGGGCGTCGTGCACGCCGCACCGAACGACGAGCACGTGCTGCTGGACGCCGAGGGCCGGCCCGTCCTCTGCGGCTTCGGCAACGCCCGCTACACGTCGAGCCGGAGCAGGTCGTCCTCGGTCTCGCGCCGGACGACGAGCCGGGCCTCGCCGTCCTTCACGAAGACGACCGGCGGCCGGGGGACCTTGTTGTAGTTGGAGCCCATGGAGTGGCCGTAGGCGCCGGTGACCGGGGTGGCCAGCACGTCGCCGACGGCCAGGTCGGCCGGGACCCGGCCCTCGCGCCACCAGCAGGTCGCCCGACTCGCAGTGCTTGCCCACGACGCGCACCGGCGCGGTCCCGCGTCGGCGTCGGTGGCCCGGGGCAGGAACGTCTCGTAGCCGCTGCCGTAGAGGACCGGGCGGGGGTTGTCGCTCATCCCGCCGTCGACGGCCACGTAGGTGCGGATGCCGGGCAGGTCCTTGATCGGTGCCGACCGTGTAGAGCGTGACGGCGGCGGCGGCGGCGATGGCCCGGCCGGGCTCGGCCGAGACCCGGGCGGTGATGCCGGCGTCGGCGCAGGCGGCCTGCACGGCGTCGCGCCCACTCGGTGATCGTCGGGGCCGCCTCCCCCTCGACGTAGGCCACGCCGAGGCCGCCGCCGATGGACAGCTCGGGCAGGCCCTGGGCGTTGACGAAGGGGGCCAGCGCCTCGACGGCCTGGAAGAAGGAGTCGACCACGAAGACCTGGCTGCCGATGTGGGCGTGCAGCCCGACCAGCTCGACCGAGGCGAGCGCCGCCAGCCGCTCGACGGCCTGGCCGGCGGCGCCCGAGCGGCAGGCCGAAGCCGAACTTGGAGTCGTCCTGGCCGGTGCGCACGTACTCGTGGGTGTGGGCCTCGACGCCGGGGGTGACCCGGACCAGGACCTGCGGGCGCGGCGCCGGCCGTCGGCGGCCAGGCGCTCGAGGCGGTCGACCTCGTCGAAGGAGTCGACGACGATGCGGCCGACGCCGACCTCGAGGGCCCGCGCGCAGCTCGGTCGTCGGACTTGTTGTTGCCGTGCAGCACCAGCCGGTCGGCGGGCACGCCGGCGGCGAGGGCCACGTGGAGCTCGCCGCCGGTGGCCACGTCGAGGTGCATGCCCTCCTCGTGGGCCAGGCGGGCCATGGCCTTGCACAGGAAGGCCTTGGTGGCGTAGGCGACGCCGTCGCCGAAGGCGGCGACCGCCTCCCGGCAGCGGGCCCGCAGGTGGGCCTCGTCGTAGACGAACACCGGCGTGCCGAACTCGGCGGCCAGGTCGAGCAGGTCGCAGCCCCCGACCGACAGGCGGCCGTCCGTCGGCCACCGTGGCGGTGTCGGGCAGCAGGTCCCGCGGGAGCGGCGGTCACATCTCGTCGGGGGCGCTCGGCCCCGAGCAGGTCGAGGCCGATGGCCAGGCCGACCCGGACGGCCTCGACCAGCCACAGCCGGGCCTGGGTCAGGGCCGGGTCGACGCTGTCGGCCACCACGTAGCAGTCGTGGTAGAAGCCGTGGAAGCGCCCGGCCAGCTCCCGGACCCAGGTGGTGACCTGGTGGGGCGCCCGGCCGATGGTGGCCGCCGGCGACGACCTCGGGCAGCTCGGACAGCGACCGCAGCAGCTCCAGCTCCCGCTCGTGGGTGAGCAGGCCGAGGTCGACGTCGGCCAGCGGCGCCCGCTCGATGCCCAGCTCGGCCGACCTTCCGCCCGATGGACTGGATCCGGGCGTGGGCGTACTGGACGTAGAAGACCGGGTTCTCCATGGCCTGGCTGGCGACCACGGCCAGGTCGACGGTCTGCGGGCTGTCCATCGACTGCAGCAGGAAGGTGAGCCGGGCGCTGTCGGCACCGACCTCGTCGAGCGATCTCGTCGAGGGTGACGATGTCGCCGGTCCGCTTCGACAGCCGCACCGGCTTGCCGTCCTGCAGCAGGTTGACCAGCTGGGTGATGACGATCTCGAGCTCGTCGGGGTCGTGGCCCAGGGTCTGCGACCGCCGCCTTCAGCCGCGGCACGTAGCCGTGGTGGTCGGCCCCCCACACGTTGATCAGCAGCTCGAAGCCCCGGGCGAACTTGTCCCGGTGGTAGGCGATGTCGGGCAGCAGGTACGTGTACTCGCCGTCGGACTTGACGAGGACCCGGTCCTTGTCGTCGCCGTAGTCGGTCGACCGCAGCCAGGTGGCGCCGTCGTGCGTCGTAGGCGACGCCCTGTGCCCGCAGGTCGGCCAGGGTCTGCTCGATGGCGCCCCGACTCGACCAGCGACCGCTCGGAGAACCAGATGTCGAAGGCGATGCCGAGGCTGGCCAGGGTCTCGACCTGGTCCTGGCGCGCCCGCGCCAGGCCCCACTCGAGCGGGTCGGCGTCGTCGGGCATCTCGGCCGCCCACTCGGTGATGTACTCGCCCTGGTAGCCGTCGTCGGGCGGCTCCTCGCCCGCCTTGCGGGCCACCAGCGAGTCGGCGAAGTGCTGCATCTGGGCGCCCCGGTCGTTGACGTAGAACTCCCGGCTGCACGTCGTGGCCCGTGCGCTCGAGCAGCCGGGCGAGCGAGTCGCCGTAGGTCGCGCCCCGGGCGTGGCCGGCGTGCAGCGGGCCGGTCGGGTTGGCGCTGACGAACTCGACCATCACCTTCTTGCCCCCGCCGAGGTCCGGCCGGGCGTAGCCCTCGACGCCGTCGGTGACGACCTGGCTGAGGACGTCGTGGAGCCAGCCGTCGTCCAAGGTGGAAGTTGACGAAGCCGGGCCCGGCGATCTCGACCTTCACCACGTGCGGCGCCGGGTCGGCCTCGAGGGCCGTCGACCAGCTCGCCGGCCAGCTCCCGGGGGTTCTGGCCCGCCTGCTTGGCCGTGGTCAGGGCGACGTTCGTCGACCAGTCGCCGTGCTCCCGCTTGGCCGGGCGCTCCAGGTGGATGTCATCGGGCGCGTCGATGCCGACGGACGTGAGGGCCGCCCGGAGGGCGTCGGTGAGGGACTCGGTGACCACGATCCGCCAAGGCTACGGGGCGGAACCGACCCGGCCGAAGAGGTTCGCTCGGCTCAGCCGACCTCGAGGACGGCGGCCCCCTCGACCCGGTCGCCGGCCAGGTCGGCCAGCGCCCGGTCGGCGGCGTCGAGTGGGTACGGGGTCGTGGTCACCCGGATGCCGATGCGGGCGGCCACGGCCAGGAAGTCCTCGCCGTCGTGGCGGGTGTTGGCGGTGACCGACCGGACCTGGCGCTCCTGGAACAGGTGGCGCTGGTAATCGAGGGCGGGGATGTCGCTCAGATGGATGCCGGCGATGGCCAGCGTCCCGCCCCGGTCCAGGGCCTCGAGCGCCGCGGGCACGATCTCGCCGGCGGGGGCGAAGCAGATCGCCGAGTCCAGGGGGTCGGGGGGCTGGTCGAAGGTGTCGCCGACCCACGCCGCGCCCAGGTCGGTCGCCAGCCGACGGGCGTCGGCCGACCTGGTCATGACGAAGACGGTCGCCCCCTCGGCCATGGCCACCTGGGCCGCGAGGTGGGCCGAGCCGCCGAAGCCGTAGATGCCGAGGCGGCCCCGGTCGGGCAGGGCGGAACGCCGGAGTGCCCGGTAGCCGATGATCCCGGCGCACAGCAGCGGCGCCGCCTCCTCGTCCGAGAACTCCTCGGGCAAGCGGTAGGCGTACTGCTCGTCGACGACCGCGTGCTCGGCGTACCCACCGTCCTCGTCCCACCCGGTGAAGCGGGGCGCCAGGCAGAGGTTCTCGTCGCCCCGCACGCAGAAGCGACAGGTGCCGCAGGTGTGGCGCAGCCAGGCGATGCCGATCCGCTCGCCCGGGGTGAAGCGGGCGGCGCCCGGACCGAGGGCGTCGACCACCCCCACCACCTCGTGGCCGGGCACCACGCCAGGACGGTGGACGGGCAGGTCGCCCTCGGCCACGTGCAGGTCGGTCCGGCACACGCCGCACACCGACACCCGGACGCGGACCTCCCCCGGGCCCGGCTCGGGCACCGGACGCTCGACCAGGGCGAGCGGTCGGTGCTCGATCGGCCCGGGGGTGCGGACCACCCACGCCTTCACGAGCCCAGGATGCCCTAGAGCACCAGGACCAGTGCGGCGAGGAGGATGAACACGGTCTGGGCGCTGTGGACGGCGATGCCGATCCAGGCGCTGCGGTAGCGCTTGCTGGGGTACGCCAGGAGGAAGGTGTCGACCAGCACGGTCGGCATGACCCACGGGACGTGCAGGTGGTAGCCGGCGAAGATCACACCGTTGGCCAGCCAGTCCCGGTTGCCGAAGGCGCCGTTCATGCGGGGCAGCAGATAGCCGCGGAACAGCAGCTCCTCGCCGACCGCCGTGTTGAACACGGACATCACGGCCAGCAGGCCGAACCAGCCCCACGAGCCGTGGAACAGCTGCTCCGCACCGTCGGACTGGAAGAAGGTCCCCAGGTCCCGGGACGCCACGTGGGGGAGGCGCGGCAGTAGCTCCTTGACGCCGAGCGCCAGGACGAGGCCGGGCACGATCCACCACACCCGACCGCCGACCCGACCCGTGCGCGGGCTGGTCGGCGAGCGCAGCCACAGGGTCTCGCGCACGACCGACCAGCGCAGGGTCCGCTGCTCGCGGAACACCAAGCCGGCGACGAGCAGGCCCTGCCAGACGAGCCCGACCGTGAGGCACACGAGCAGCGCCCTGGGCATGGCCTGGGGCCCGTCGAGGTGGTTGGCCAGGATCGGGGCGGCGATCCAGGACATCGCCGCCATCGGCAGCGCGGCGGCGGCCCAGACGGCGCCGATCTGGCGGCGGCTGAGTTGCGGGATCGGGCGACCGGCCGGCCGGACCGGAGCGTGGATGACTGGTGCGTCGGTGATGGTCATGTCGGCCACGGTGCGACACCGGAGGTCCGCTGTCGTCAGCCCCCGGACCGGTTCGCCGGCGACGGCGTCGCCCTCGAGGAGTACGCCGGGATCCGCCTGTGGGCCGATGCGCCGCCGACGGGGCCTGACCTACCGTCCGTGTCGTGACGAAGACGGCACGGGCGCTGCGTCTGCCCGCCTGGGCGCCGATGGCCGGGTTCGTCCTGCTCAGCGCCGTGACCGTGGGCCTGCTGCTGGCCGACGCCGACGCCGGGACCCTGCCGATGGTCCTCCTCGTCGCCACCTTCCTGCTGGGCGCCTCGCGACCGGTGATGGAGGTCGTCGCCGGGACCCTCCTGGTCGAGGTCTCCCTCGTCGTGCTCCTGCTGTCCGACGTCGAGGGCTTCGACCCGCCGGACGCGCTCGGCAGCGGGATCGCCTACGCCGTGGCCGGTGCCCTCGGCTGGGCGCTGCAGACCCGCCGGCGGCGCATCGAGGGCTTCGAGGTCGAACAGGAGGAGGCCACCCGCCAAGCCGCGGCCGACGAGCGCCTCCGCATCGCCCAGGAGCTGCACGACGTCGTGGCCCACTCGCTGGGCGTGATCGCCGTCCAGGCCGGCGTCGGCCTCCACGTCATGGACACCGAGCCCGAGGAGGCCCGCCGGGCCCTGGAGCACATCTCCCGCATGAGCCGGTCGAGCCTCACCGAGATCCGCTGGCTGCTCGGGCGGGTGCGGGACAGCGACGGCAACCCCGCCTACACCCCGGCCCCCGGCCTCTCCGACCTGGTTCGCCTCGTCCACGACGTCGGCGGCGCCGGGCTGGAGGTCGACCTCCACATCGACGGCGAGCTGGACGCCGTGCCTCCCGGGGTGGGGCTGGCCGCCTACCGAATCACCCAGGAGGCCCTGACCAACGCCGTGCGCCACGCCGGCGCCCAGCGGGCCGATGTGCACGTCGGGCTCGAGCCGGGCGTTCTGGCCGTCGAGGTCGTCGACGACGGCCGGGGCGGCGAGCCGACGCCCGGCGGCCACGGCCTGGTCGGGATGTACGAGCGGGCGGCCGTCTACGGCGGCACCGTCGAGGCCGGCCCCGGCCCCGACGGCGGCTTCCGGGTCCTGGCCCGCCTGCCCTACGGCGAGGCGGCGTCGTGATCCGCGTCGTCGTGGTCGACGACCAGGGCCTGGTCCGCAGCGGCTTCGTCGTGCTGCTGCGCTCGGCGCCGGACATCGAGGTCGTGGGCGAGGCGGGCGATGGTCGCGAGGCGCTCGAGGTCGTGACCCGCGAACGGCCCGACGTGGTCCTCATGGACGTGCGCATGCCCGAGATGGACGGGGTCGAGGCCACCCGCCGCATCGCCGCCGACCCCCAGCTGACCTCGACCCGGGTGCTGATCCTCACCACCTTCGACCTCGACGAGTACGTCTTCGCCGCGCTGCGGGCGGGTGCCAGCGGCTTCCTGCTGAAGGACACGCTGCCCGAGGACCTGCTGGCCGCCGTGCGGGTCGTGGCCGATGGCGAGACCCTCCTGTCGCCCGGCGTGACCCGCCGGGTCGTGGAGGAGTTCCTGCGTCGCCCCGCCTCCGGCGCCGCCACCCCCGTCCCCGGGCTCGACCAGCTCACCGAGCGGGAGCGGGAGGTCCTGGCCGCCGTCGCCCGCGGCCTGTCCAATGCCGAGGTGGCCGACGCGCTCTACATCTCGCCGGCGACGGCGAAGACCCACGTGAGCCACCTGCTGACGAAGCTCCAGGCCCGGGACCGGGCCCAGCTCGTGGTCGCCGCCTACGAGAGTGGGGTGGTGCAGCCGGGCGGAGCCTGAGGGGAGGGAAGGCGAGCGACCCCGCCACGATCACCCGCTATCCCACGATCCTGGGATGGACCCGAACCCGCCGAAGGCGGACGATCGACGCATGACGGACCTTGACGACGTCCGGCAGGCCGTCGAGGGCGTGCTTCCTGCCGTCGACGCACATGCCGACACCACCTACCGCGACCGGCGGCTGCCCGACGAGGTGGTCGACGCCCTCGCCGGCACCGGGATCAACCGCCTGCTCCTCCCGACCGAGCTCGGCGGCATCGACGCCGGTGTCGACGACCTCATCGAGATCACGTCGAGCATCGCCGCTGTCGACGGGAGCACGGCCTGGTGCGCCGTCATCGGCGCAGGAAGCAACCTGTTCGCCGGCTACCTGCCGCCCGACGGGGCGCGGCGCGTCTTCGCCGACCCGGACCAGGGGAGCGCCACCATGCTCGCTCCGGCCGGCACCCTCGATCCCGCCGCCGACGGCCACCGGCTCTCCGGCCGCTGGCCGTTCACCAGCAACTGCCTCCACAGCGACTGGCTCGGCCTCGGCGCCGTCCAGGCCGGCGCCGACGATCCGCGCCCTCGGGTGGCGTTCGTCCCCCGGGCCGACGTGACCATCGAGGACACGTGGGACTCCACCGGCCTGCGAGGGACCGGGAGCCACGATGTGGTCGTCGAGGGTGCGGTCGTCGACGACGCCCACTGGTGCATCCTCAACGGGCCCACCTGGCCCGACGGGCGGCTCTGGCGCATGCCGATCGCTTCGGTGTACGTCCCGCTACTGGCGGCCGTCACCCTCGGGATCGCGCGCGGCGCGCTGGACGAGATCGGCCGACAGGCGGTCGAAGGGCGCTCGGCCCGCCGTGGCCAGGTCACCGAGGACCCGACCGCGCTGGCCGACCTGGCCGAGGCCGAGACCCACCTGCGAGGTGCCGCCGCGGGTCTGCGCGAAGCCGTGCTGGCCGCCGACGCCGCCGCTCGTCGCCGCGACCCGATCCCCCGAGCCCTCCAGGCGCATGTGGTCCTGGCCGCCCACGCGGCGAACGACGCCGCCGTCCAGGTGACCGCCACCGCCCACCGGCTCGGCGGGGGCGGTGCCGCCTATGGGAGCAGCCCGCTCCTACGCGCTCTCGACGACGTCCACGTCGCCCGCCAGCACCTGATGCTGGCCCGACTGCACCGCGCCGACCTGATGAAGGCGCTGCTCGGCCTGGACGTCGCCCACCCACCGCTGGTCATCTGAGCATCGGGAAGAGCGCCCTCGGCAGGACTCGAACCTGCGCACACGGCTCCGGAGGCCGATGCTCTATCCGCTGAGCTACGAGGGCTGAGGACCGACCACCCTACCGTCAGCGGCACTCGATCTCGGGAGGGGGATCGCCCGGCGTGCGCCCGATGGCCTCGGTGATCGGCACGCCCTCGCTGCCGTCGGCCACGTCGATCTCGTCGTTCTCCACGACCACGCTGGTCACCGGATCGCCCTCGGCGGCGACGCGGTCAGCCGCCGGGGGAACCTCGCCGTCGGGGTGCGGGATCTCCTGGACCGTGGTGAAGTCGAGGCCGGTGACCACGGCGACGGTGCCCGGGGCCACGGCGGCGTTCTCGACCAGGTCGGGCTCGTTGGTCAGGTGGCGAGCGACCAGGTCGGCAGCGGCGATCTCGCCCGGGGCGAAGTGGACCTGGGTGACCGCCAGCGGCAGGCCGGTCAGGTTCTCGGTACCCGTGAACTGGAAGCCGATCGTGTTCAGGGCCTCCCCCACGGCCTCGGCCTGGCCCTCGGCACCCGACGCGTTGACGACCTTCACCTGGACCAGGCCGGGGGTGACGTCGGACGACGACGACGCATCGCCCCGGAACTCGGCCAGCACCTCGTCAGCGCCGGGCTCCACGATGCGCAGCACGGAGGCGCCGCCGTCCGTCGTGTAGTCCTCGACCGGCAGGGTGCGGTTGACGATCGTGTCCTCGTTGATGTTCCGGAAGCGCAGAGCGAGGCCGGCCAGGTCGTCGAAGCTCAGCCCCTCGTCGATGCCGACGCTGTCGACGCCGATGTCGAGCATCTCGTTGAAGCGGGAGGCGCTGGTCAGGTCCAGGGACACGGCCCGGCGCACCGCCTCGAGGATCAGGGCCTGCTGGCGGGCGATGCGGCCGAGGTCACCGGTCGGGTCGGTGTTCCAGCCACCGTCCTCGACGTACTCGAGGTAGCGGCTGCGGGCGAGGGCCAGGGCCTGCTCACCGTCCAGGGTCACGCAGCCCTCGCCGTTCACGACCAGGCCGGTGTGCTGGTCCCGCATGGCCGTGTCGAACCACATGGGCACGCCGCCGATCGACTCGACCAGCCGCTGGAAGCCGGCGAAGTCGACTTCGATGTAGTGGTTGATCGGGATCTGCAGCGATTCCTGGATGGTGTCGATCAGCACCTGGCGCCCGTTCGAGTACGCCGTGTTGATGCGGTCCTCGGACCCGGTGCCGGCGATCGGCAGCCACAGGTCACGGGGGATCGACAGCAGGGTCACCTGCTCGTCGTCGGGAGCCACCCGGGCCACCAGCACGGTGTCGGAGCGCTGGCCGTTGGGCTCGGTGCCGTCGAAGAAGGCGCCGGCGCCCTCGCTGTCGTCGTCCAGGACCTCGCGGGAGTCCGAGCCGACCAGGAGGAAGTTCTGGGGCTCGCCGCTGGCCGCCGAGGCCAGGGTGATGTCGCCGTAGCGGGGGATCTGCTCGAAGCGGTAGCGAGCCCAGCCGATGAGCCCGGCGGCCACCAGGCACCCGAGGGTGATCACGCTGAACGTGGTCAGGAGCAGCCGCTGACCCCACGAGCGCCGGCGGCGCGGTGCCTTCTCCGCCGGAGGGGTGTCCGATGGCGATTCGCCCTCTGAATGCGCGCGTCGGCCGCGCCTGCGCTTCGCCATGACCGCCCGAGGTTAGTGCTCTGTAACCCAACCGCAATGTCAGGTCAGGGTCGCTCTCAGGCCCGCCATCCCCTCCAGTCCACCACGGCGACCGAGACCACGGGGCCCGGCGGTGGGGCGTCGACGTACTGCGGGTAGCGGTCCACCAGCGCGGCGCGGGCCTCGTCGAACGCCTCGCCCTCGGCGATCACGGTCGCCGTGCCCCGCATCCGCACCCACCACAGCCGCTCCCAGTCGTCTTCGTAGTGGTCGACCAGCACCGTCACGTCCGGATGGGCCCGGATGTTGTCGAGGCGCCGCAACCGGGTCGTCGACTTCGGCTTCTGGTCGACGATGCTGACCAGCCGGTCGCCCGGCAGCAGGGCGAACGTGATGGGTACGACGTCGATGCCGAGCCCGGTGTTCGTCGTGGCCAGGTGCGCCACCCGCGCGGCCTCGACCAGGGGCCGAGCGTCGTCGGCCCCGAGGTTCACTCGGGTCGGGGCTCCTTGGGCAGGCCCAGGACCCGCTCGCCGACGATGTTGCGCTGGATCTGGGCGGTGCCGCCCCAGATCGTCTCCGATCGGCTGAAGAAGAAGGCCGACTGCATGGGGTTGGCCGGGTACTCGGCGTTCGTGCGCCGGGCGCCGTAGCCGGGGACGGACTCCTCGACCTCGGTGTTCCCCGTCAGGACCTGGCCGGGCATCCCGGCGATGTCGACGTACAGCTCCATGACGTCGCGGTGGTACTCGGACCAGAACATCTTGTTGGTGGCCCCGAGGGCGGCCACACCCTTGTCCTTGGTGTCGTGGAGGACCGACGACAGCGAGCGGAGGCCGTTGATCTTCATGATCTGGACCTTCGACCAGGCGTGGGCCAGGCCCTGGCGGACCCGCGGGTCCTCGGCCCGGCCGTTCTCCCGCGCCAGGTCGACGATGTGCTCCAGCTCCTTCTCGAATCGGCGGTAGCCGGTCGTCGCCGACGTCCCCCGCTCGAAGCCGAGCGTGGTCATGGCCACCTTCCAGCCCCCGTTGACCCCGCCCACGACGTTGTCCTTCGGGCAGCGGGCGTCGGTGAAGAAGACCTCGTAGAACTCCGCCGACGCGTCGATCTGCTTGATCGGCCGGACCTCGATGCCCGGCTGCTTCATGGGGCAGAGCAGGTACGAGATGCCCTTGTGCTTCGGGGCGTCCGGGTCGGTCCGGGCCAGCACGAAGATGTAGTCGGCGTAGCCGGCCTGCGTGGTCCAGATCTTCTGGCCGTTGATGACCCACTCGTCGCCGTCCAGCTCGGCCTTGGTCTTCAGGCCGGCCAGGTCCGAGCCGGCGTCGGGCTCGGAGAAGCCCTGGCACCACGAGATCTCGCCGCTGCGGATCTTCGGGATGAACTCCTGCTTCTGCTCGTCGGTCCCCCACTGCAGGATCGTGGGGCCGACGAGGGTGTCGCCGAAGAAGTCGGCCCGCATCGGTGCCCCCGCCCGATGGAACTCCTCGGCCAGCACCACGGCGTGCATGGTCGGAAGGCCCCGGCCGCCGTACTCCTCCGGCCAGGACGCGCACAGCCAGTTGCCCTCGTGGAGCTTGGCCGTCCAGGTCCGGTTGAACGCCTTGCGCTCCTCGGGTGTCTGCTCGAACCCCTCGTCGAACCAGCCCTCGGGCAGGTTCTCCTCCAGCCAGCCCCGGACCTCGGCCCGGAACTCCTCGGCGTCGGCCGGGTACGTCAGATCCATGGGCTGATCCTGACCCGACGGCTCAGGTCGGCGCCACCTCGGCGGGCGGGTCGGCGCGGCGGCTCGGCGGGCGGGGCCTTCTTCTTGGGCGGGGGGACTCCGATCGCCGGCGCCGGATCCGCGTTCTTGGGCCAGCGCCGGCGGCTGACGATCGAGAGCCGGCGCATCAGCTTGATGGCGTCGGGGTCGTCGTCCCCCGGGCGGCTGATGATCGAGCCGTCAGCCAGCATCCGGGAGATGACCTCCCGGCCGAGGTCGGTGCGCACCACGGTCAGCGTCCAGTCGTTGTACTTGCCGATGCCGCCCGTCGAGATGTCGGCGTGCTCGGCGGCGAAGTCCGGGCAGGCCGTGCAGCCCTCACGGGTCCAGGCGTGGCACTCCTTGAGGTTGACCTCGTGGTAGCTGCCGTCGTGACACCAGATCTGGAAGACGCCCTTGATGTTGACCTTCTTGATGTCCGCCTTCTTGATCCCGTACTTGGCCTCGAACAGCTCCTCGAAGATGGCGTCGTCGAAGGTCTTCGAGCACATCAGGCCGATGTTCAGGACGAACGGCTTGCCGACCTTGCCCACCTTGCGGTGCCACATGACCGGCGGTGACGAGGTCTGGCAGCCCATGCCCACGAGGGCCAGGCGGGAGAGGCCCCGCTCCTGGGCCTCCTTCAGGGCCAGCGTGTTGGCCGAGTACGTGTAGCGGCTGCCCGCCGACGCCAGCACCTCGTCCTTGTTCGCCGCCACGCCGGGGATGGCCTTCCAGGTCGAGCCGTCGCCCTCCAGGAACGAGGTGAGGGCCCCGTCGATGTAGTCGTGGTCGAGCAGCCAGATGAGCATGGCGGAGACCAGCCCGCCGTCCTGGCCGATCTCGTGGACCATGTCGTCGGACGCCCGCGTGAGCGTGATGTCCTTGGCGATCCCGGCCATGTCGTCGGGGTCCCGGTCCCGGGCGAAGAGGTGCTCGTTGGCGTCCTCCTCCCAGGTGCGGAAGCGCGGGCAGGCCCGGGTGCAGCTGGTGCAGCCCTTCTGGCCGTGGCCGCAGTCGGTCGGCCCCAGCTCGTCCTCGAGGTGGAAGGGCTTGTAGCCGCCCTGCTGGTGGTCGTAGCCGATGACGTCGTGGGGACAGGCGATCACGCAGCCCGCGCAGCCGGTGCACGTGCCGAAGTCGATGACCTCCTCGTAGAGCTCCTTCCACTGGCTGGTCCAGCGGGTGCGGGTGGGCGCAGCGTCGGTGGGAGGCACGTCGGTCGGAGGCTCGTCGGTGGTGGTCATCGGTCCTCAGGTCTCGGCGGTGGTGGGAGGGGACGGGGCGCCGGCGGCCTCGACCTCGACGTAGCAGGCGGTGCGGATGCGATCCACCTCGTCGGGCACGGCGGCCGGGTCCTCCTGGAGCTCCTGGTCGATCGCCAGGTAGCGGTCGTACGGGATCGTGGCCCGGATGTCGTCGTAGGCGCACGCGCAGAAGTCCGCCGCCCGCGTGAAGCCGAGGGACTCGGCGTCAGCGGTGCAGGTGGCCATGAAGTCGTCCTCGGTGCGGGCGTCGTAGTCCGAGGAGGAGGTGTCCTCGTCCCGGAGGTAGAGGATGCCACCGACGACCACGACGGCGAGACCCACGACGGCGAGCACGCCGACCAGCAGTCGGCCGATCATCCGGGCGCGACCGTCGTCGCCGTCGTCGGGGTGGTCGGCGGCCGGGGCAGCGTCGGCATCGGCGGCGCCGTCCCGATGATCGGCTGCTGGCCGACGGTGCGCACGCACTCGGCCAGCAGCTGGAGCGGCACGTCCAGGTCGCCCCCGGGCAACCGGGTGGGGGCGATGTCGAAGTCGTCGCCGACCAGGTCGTCGATCGAGGGCAGGTCCTCGAAGGCCACGGCCTCGCTCACCGTGTCGTACCAGCAGCCACAGACCTGCGGCGCCTCGGGCCGGCCGAAGGCGTCCTCGCAGCGTTGCAGGAACTCGTCGTGGAACTCGCTGTCGTAGTCGGCGGGCTCATCGCTGCTGCACCCGGCGACCAACAGGATGGCCGTCGCCACTGCCAACACCGGGCGCCACATGGCCGGGAACCGTACCCAGGACGTGTCCGCCCGACGGGGCCGGGCGCGACGCTCAGCGCGCCCCCCTACTCGTTCTGGTGGCAGCGATGTGTTCTGGACGACACAGGGCTGCCACCAGAACGGGAAGTCGAAGTCGAGGAATCGAGGGGGCGCCCGCCCGGCGGGGACCGGGACGCCGCCGAATGGTCCCGGTCCCCGCGCCGGCCGGTGCGGCAGGGACTCGTCGCTGAGTCTCCACCAGGAGATGAGGACTCGCCGTTGAGTCCGCACCTAGCGGCCGTGCAGGCGCTACCTGACAGTGATCGGTCGCCCGCGAGGCCCTCCACATGGGCCATCAGGCCTGTTTTGCCGTCAGCTCCTTCGCCCGTTCGAAGACGGCGTCGAGCATCGCGTCGGTGAGCTTGCCGGTGAAGGTGTTCTGCTGGCTGACGTGGTAGCTGCAGAGGATCGTCCGGCCGTCGCCGGCGTCGACCTCCACCCCGTGGCCGAACTTCGGGCGGGGGCGCACGCCCAGGTAGCGAGCCATGGCCTCGTAGCCGAACGACCCGAGGACGATGAACACCCGCAGCTGCGGCAGCAGGGCCAGCTCGCGGTCGAGCCAGGCCTTGCAGGTGTCGCGTTCCTCGGGCGTGGGCTTGTTGGCCGGCGGCGCGCAGCGGACGGGTGCGGTGATCCAGACCCCGGTCAGCTCGAGCCCGTCGCCCTTGTGGGTCGAGGTGGGCTGGTTGGCGAAGCCGGTGCGGTGCAGGGAGGCGAAGAGGAAGTCCCCCGACCGGTCGCCGGTGAACATCCGGCCGGTCCGGTTGGCGCCGTGGGCGGCAGGAGCGAGGCCGATGATGGCGACGCGGGCCGAAGGATCCCCGAGCCCCGGCACCGGCCGTCCCCAGTACTCCCAGTCGGCGAACGCGGCCCGCTTCTCGCGGGCCACCTGCTCCCGCCATTCGACCAGACGGGGGCACGCCCGACACGTCGTCACGGCGGCCTCCACCGCCTCCAGGGAATCGGCCATCGCCTCAAGGTACGAGGTGGGCGCCGATAGGTTGACGCCCTCATGGCGACCCGGACGACGGCCCCGACGCTCGTGCTCCTGGTCCGTCACGGCCTCACCCCGACGACCGGGACGACCCTGCCGGGCCGGGCCAAGGGGCTGCACCTCTCCGACCAGGGTCGGGCCCAGGCCGAGACCGCGGCCGGGCGCATCGCCGGGATGGGCGAGGTCGCCGCCGTCTACGCCTCGCCCCTCGAACGGGCCAGGGAGACCGCCGCCCCCATCGCCAAGGCCACGGGCAACCGCGTGCGGACGCTGGCCGACCTGCACGAGTGCGACTTCGGCGAGTGGACCGGCCGCAAGCTGTCCGACCTCCGCAAGAAGAAGGAGTGGAAGCAGGTGCAGCGCCACCCCTCGGGGTTCCGCTTCCCCCGCGGCGAGTCGTTCGGCGAGATGCAGGTCCGCATGACGGACGCCTTGACCACGCTCCGCGCCGCGCCACCCGGGCCAGCGGGTCGTGGCCGTGTCCCACGCCGACCCCATCAAGGCCGCCGTCGCCCACGCCATGGGCACCCACCTCGACCTGTTCCAGCGGGTCGTGGTGTCGCCCTGCTCGGTCACCGCCGTCGCCCTCACCGACGACGGCCCCCTCGTCCTCGCCGTCAACGCGGTCGACGATCTCAAGCGGCTGGTGCCGTCGTGAGCGACTTCGACCTCCGGCAGCCGGACCGCTTCACCGCCGGGACCGTCGGCGAGCCCGGCGCCCGGATCTTCTACCTCCAGGCCGTCGAGGGCTCGTCGGTGGTCACCCTCCGGCTGGAGAAGCAGCAGGTCGCCGCCCTCGCCCAGTACCTGGCGGGCATCCTGACCGACCTCCCCGCCGTCCCCGACGAGGAACTGGCGGCCGACCTCGACCTGGTCCAGCCCGTTCTGGAGGAGTGGATCATCGGCACCCTGTCGGTCGCCTACGACGACGGCGAGGACCGCATCGTCCTCCAGGCCGACGAGTTGGTGGACGAGGAGGCCGGTGAGGAGGGTGGTCACGCCCGGTTCCACCTCACCCGGGCGCAGGTCGTCGCCTACTGCCGGCACGCCGAGGAGCTGATGGCGTCGGGCCGCCCGCCCTGCCCGATCTGCGGCGGACCCATGGACCCCGAGGGGCACGTGTGCCCCCGCAGCAACGGCCATCGTTGAGCGCCGGACTCGACCTCACTCGCCTGCGTGAAGGCGAGATGACGATCGAGGGACGGATGCCGTACAGCTCCAACGGCACGTTCCTCGTGCGGCTCGAGCTGGACGGCGTCGAGGATTTCGCCGTCTACAAGCCCGTGCGGGGCGAGCGCCCGCTGTGGGACTTCCCGTCCGGGCTGGCCCGGCGCGAGGTCGCCGCCTACGAGCTGTCGAAGGCCCTGGGCTGGGAGCTGGTGCCGCCCACGGTGATGCGGGACGGGGTGATGGGCGAGGGCTCCGTGCAGCAGTTCGTCGACGCCGACTTCAGCGAGCACTACTTCACCCTGCGGGAGGACGAGCGCCACGACGACGCCTTCCGCCACCTGTGCGCCTTCGACCTCGTGGCCAACTCGACCGACCGCAAGGGCGGCCACTGCCTGGTCGACGGCGACAACCACATCTGGGCCATCGACAACGGCCTCAGCTTCCACCACGAGTTCAAGGTGCGGACGGTGATCTGGGACTACGCCGGCGAGCGCCTGCCCGACGACCTCGCCGCCGACCTGCAGACGCTGGTGAACCGGGGCCTCCCCGGCGACCTGGCCGACCTGCTCGACCCCTTCGAGCGCGACGCCGTGCTGACCCGGGCCGGCGCCCTGCTGCAGTCCGGAGCCTTCCCTCACGACCCGACCGGCCACCGCTACCCCTGGCCGCTGGTGTGAAGACGCTCGACCAGGCCGTCGACCAGGGCGACCTCGACGAGCTGATCCGACACGTCGACCGCCTCGCCGACGAGGCCGCGTGGGACGAGCTGGTCCGCCTCCGGGACCGCGCCAAGGCCGCCATCGAGCGCGGCTTCCAGCTCTGGCCCGCCGCCAGCTACGCCGAGTACCGCCTGGCCCTCGAGGCCCCCGGCGAGTGGGCGGCGAAGATGCTGGTCGAGGGCACCGGCTGGATGACCTTCGGCCCCCTCCACGAGGTGGCCGCCAGCACCCACACCTGGGACGAGCTCGCCCCCCACCACCCCGGTGGCGCCCACCCCGCCCTCGCCGCCCACGAACGCATCCTCCGCGGCGAAGACCTCACCGGAAAGCTCGAAGACCAGCCCAAGATCTTCGACCTCCCCGAAAAGCTGCAGACCTGGGAGCCCGCCTACGCCCTCGCCACCTACAAGAAGGACAAGGCCGAGTTCCCCCACCCGATGCCCCCGTCCCGCTCGCGACAACCTTCGACGACCCGGGCGAGAAGCTCGACGACCCCACCGTCGAAACGGCGCTCGCGGACCTCGTGCGGACATGGACGTCCGAGTCCAACGGCCGGGCCGAAACGATCGCAGTGAGGGGAACCGCGGAGAGCGCCATCGCCGCGCTCGGCCTGCGCCGCGGACGAGTCATCGAGATCTCCGCCGCGGAAGCCCTCGCCCACATCGCCTGGGCCGCCGCCAACGGCGGCGCCCACGGAAGAAGGCGAGGCGGCGCCACCGGCCGAGCCAGAGCCTGGTGGGCCCTGACCACCCTCACCGGCCTCGACGAGCAAGAAGAACTCGACCCCACCGAACTCGGCGAAGCCGCCAACGAGCTGAAGTGGCTCTGGTGGGACGCCAACGAACCCCAAACCGGCTGGCACCTCAGCCTCGCCGTCGAAGACGAGCAGGACGGCCTCGCCTGGGCCATCACCGCCCAAGACGAAACCAGCTCGTAGGCGCCCAGACGCAGGGGGCGCCGCCGGGGGCTTTCGAGCAGCGATTTTCAGCTCCGCTGCGAGCTGTGAGGAAGTCACCGGTGGCGCCCCCGGAGCCAGACGACCCCGAGGCGACACCACAGACGATCACCGGTTCTGCAGCGCCTCGATCAAAGCCGGCAGCACCTTGTGCACATCCCCGATGATGCCGAGGTCGGCAACGCCGAAGATGGGCGCCTCGGCGTCCTTGTTGATGGCGATGATGTTCTTGGAGCCCTTCATCCCCACCAGGTGCTGCGTCGCCCCCGAGATCCCGGCGGCGATGTAGACGGTCGGCTTCACGACCTTGCCCGTCTGACCCACCTGGTACGAGTACGGGACCCAGCCGGCGTCCACGATGGCGCGTGAGGCACCGGGGGCCGCCTTGAGCAGCTTGGCCAGCTGCTCGATCATCTCGTACTTGCCGGCCTCACCGAGGCCACGGCCACCGGAGACGACGACCGCCGCGGCGTCCAGCTGCGGGCCCTCGCGCTCCTCGACGTGGCGACCCTTGACCTTGGCCGCACCGGTGGCGCCGGTGTCGGGCACGGCCAGCTCGGCCACCTCGGCCGCGCCACCCGAGGCGTCCTCGGCGATCGGGAACGACTTGGGGCGGATCAGCACGAGGGCGGGGCCGTCGCCGCCGACCTTCACCTGCATGTTGGTGACGCCGCCGAAGATCGGCTCGGTGGCGACCAGCGAGCCGCCGTCCTCGGACACGTCGACGTTGTTGGTCGACACGGTCACGTCGAGCTTGGCCGACAGGCGGCCGGCCACGTCGCGACCGTCGTAGGTGGTGCCGAAGAGGATGGCGTCGGGCTTGTCGCCGCCCTGCACTGCCTCGGCGATGGCGGAGGCCACGGGCACGCCCTGGAGCGAGTCGCTGAGGTCGCCGGTGGCGTGCACCTTGCTGGCGCCGTGGGCGCCGAGCGTCTCGGCCACGGTCGAGCCGTCGCCGCCGAACACGCACTCGACGGTGTCGGCCAGCTCCTTGGCCTTGGCCAGGATCTCGAGCGTGATGGGGAGGACTTCGCCGTCGCGGGCTTCGGCGTAGACCCAGATGCGGGAGAGAGCCATGGTCAGAGCACCTTCAGTTCGTCCAGGAAGGCGACGATGCGCTCGTGGGCGTCACCCTCGTCCTCGATGATCTCGCCGGACTCCCGCTCGGGAGCGGCGCTGACGTCCACGACCTCCTGGTCGGCACCGGCCCAGCCGACGTCGCCGGCGTCGATGCCCAGGTCGGCCAGGGTGACCTCGTCGACCGGCTTGTTCTTGGCGGCCATGATCCCCTTGAAGGAGGGGTAGCGGGGCTCGACCACACCGGCGGTCACCGACACGACGGCGGGCAGCGGGGTCTCGACCTCGTCGTAGCCCAGCTCGGTCTGACGCTGGACGTCCACGCCCACGTCGGTGGTGTGGATCTCCTTGGCGAAGGTGACCGAGGGCAGCCCGAGGAGCTCGGCCAGCTGCTCGGGCACGGTGCCCGTGTAGCCGTCGGAGGACTCGGTCGCCGTCAGGATGAGGTCGTAGCCCTCGACCCGGCCGATGGCCTTGGCCAGCACCTTGGCGGTGCTGAGCGAGTCGGAGCCGGCGAGGGCTTCGTCGCTGACGAGGACGGCCTTGGCGGCGCCCATGGCGAGGGCGGTGCGGAGGCCGCCGGTCTCGTTGCCGGGGGCCATGGACACGAGGGTGACCTCACCGTCGTCGCCGGCGAGCTGGAGGGCCATCTCGACGCCGTAGGAGTCGGCCTCGTCGAGGATGAGCTTGGAATCACGCTTCAGCGTGTTGGTCTCGGGATCCAGCGCGCCCGGTTCGGCCGGGTCGGGGATCTGCTTCACGCACACGACGATGTTCACGACGCGACGCTCCGTTCGGGGGCATGCATGGGGGAGATTGTCGATCCCTACCCGGGCGGCGGCCAAATCGGGCCGGGTAGCGTCATTGCCCCTGAAGCTGCTCCTGTTGGTCAACTCCTCGGCGTCGTCGGTGACGCCGCGCACCCGCGTCGTCATCCGCAAGGCGCTGTCCGCCGACCATGACGTCGAGGTGGCGGAGACCAACCGCCGGGACCACGCGACCTCGCTCGCCCGGGGCGCCGCCCACGACGGGGTCGACGTCGTCGTCGTGCTCGGTGGCGACGGCACGCTGAACGAGGCGGCCAACGGCCTGGCCGGGTCCGGCACGGCCCTCGCGACCCTTCCCGGCGGGTCCACCAACGTCTTCGCCCGGACGTTGGGCCTGCCCAACGACCCCATCGAGGCCACCAGCGACCTGCTCGACGCCCTCGCCCGGGACAGCATCCGCCCCGTCGGCCTCGGCAGCGTCAACGGGCGCTACTTCCTGTTCCACACCGGCATCGGCTTCGACGCCGCCATCGTCGCCCAGGTCGAGAAGCGTTCCGGCCTGAAGCGCTACGCCGGGCACGCGCTGTTCATCTACGCCGGCATCGAGACCACCGTCGCCCACTACGACCGCTCGAAGCCCCACTTCGAGGTCCGCTACCCCGACGGCTCGGTGGTCGAGGAGGGCTACATGACCATCGTCCTCAACACGAACCCCTACACGTACCTGGGCAACCGCCCCTTCAACCTGGCCCCCGACGCCGGGTTCGACCGCGGCCTGGCCGTCGTGTCCGTGAAGAGCATGAAGGTGCTCCCCTTCCTGGGCATCGCCGCCTCCGCGCTGGCCACGGGCGCCCACCTGCGGAAGTCCAAGCACGTCGACTACCGCACCGACGTCGAGCACGTCGAGGTGATCGCCAACCCCGACGGCGGAGGCATGCCGTTCCAGGTCGACGGCGACTACCTGGGCGGGGTCGAGAAGCTCGTGTTCAACCACGAGCCCGACGCCATGAAGCTCGTCCTGCCCTAGCCCTCCGGCACGAGGCTGCGGGCGACGTAGGGAACGTTCGTGCAGATGCCGTCGACCCCGAGGTCGAGCAGCTCCCGCATGCGGACGGGGTCGTCGACGGTCCACACGTTGACCCGCAGCCCCGCGGCGTGGCAGGCATCGACCAGCTCCGGCGACGCCCACCAGTCGAACGGGTGCAGGGCCACATGGCCGGCGGCGATCAGCTGCTCCACGACGTCTTCGGGCGGCTCGACCACGAGCAGCGCCGGTCTCGAGGTGCGGCGCGGCGTTGCGGAGGTGCCGGAGCGTGGCCGGGTTGAACGACGAGATCAGCACCTCGTCCCGCCCCTCCCGCTCGGCGAGGAGCGCGACCACGCCGTCGGCCACGATCTCGGTCGGGTCGAGGTCCGGGTCGGGGGCGTTGTTCTTGATCTCGATGTTCACGCCCATGCCGGCGCAGGCGTCGAGGGCCTCGGCCAACGTCGGCACGGAGGGCGGCAGCTCGGTGGCGGCCACGTCGACGATGGTGCGGCCGTCGGCCAACACGGCGTCGTGATGGACGACGAGGGCGCCGTCGGCCGTGCGCCGGGCGTCCAGCTCGACCCAGTCGGCGCCCGCCGCCCGCGCCCCGTGGAACGCCTCGACCGTGTTCTCCGGGTACGCCGCCGACGCCCCCCGGTGGGCGATCACGATGGGGTGTGACACGTGATGCAAACGTACCTGTTGCCCCCCTTATGACTCGGGAGTAGGGTGCAGACGCTGCATGTGAACGGAATCACGAGCATCGGCCGCTCCTGATCGGCTCGCCCGTCACCGCACCCAACCCATCCCCCGATCCGAGCAACCTCACTGTGGAGGTTTCGTGGCCCTTCCAGCGCTGAACGCCCCCGGCCTGACCCCTGAAGACGAGATCGACGACTGGCGGGACGACGCCGCGTGTCGTGACACCGATCCCGACCTCTTCTTCCCCGTGGGGACGACCGGGCCGGCGCTGGACCAGATCGCCGCCGCGAAGGCCGTGTGCTGCCAGTGCGACGCCCAAGCCGCGTGCCTCGAGTTCGCCATCGTGACGAACCAGGACTCCGGCGTCTGGGGTGGGACCTCCGAGGAGGAGCGTCGGGTGCTCCGCCGCCAGCACGTCGCCCGCCTGAAGGCCGCCCGCCGAGCCAGCTAGCGCATCTCGTCCGCCACCAGGGGGACGACGATCTCGGCAACCGCACCGTGCTCGCCTTCGGCGCGCGCCTGCATGGTGATCGACCCCTGCAACTCGGTGGTGACCAGCGTCTGCACGATCGACAGGCCGAGCCCGATGGTCGTGTCGAGGTCGAAGTCCGACGGCAGGCCGACGCCGTCGTCGGCGACCCGGACGACCAGCGTGTGGCCGTCGTTGGCCAGCTCCACGCAGCACCTCGCCCTCCGGGCCGTCGTCGTCGTCGATGGGATAGGCGTGCTCGACGATGTTCTGCACCAGCTCGGTGAGGACGATCGACAGCGGCGTGGCGATGAAGGCCGGCAGCTTCCCGGCATCGCCCTCGATGCGGAACTTCACCCGGTAGTCGTGGGGCACCAGGCCCTCCTCGACGGTGCGCAGGAGCGGCCGCAGCACCTCGACGAACGGCACGTCCTCCCCTGCCCCCCGGCTGAGGATCTCGTGGACCATGGCGATCGACGAGATGCGGGCGACGGACTCCTCGATGGCCGTCCGGGCCTCGGGCGTTCTCCATGCGTCGGGCCTGCAACCGCAGCAGTGAGCTGATCGTCTGCAGGTTGTTCTTCACCCGGTGGTGGATCTCCCGGATGGTGGCGTCCTTGGACAGCAGCAGCAGGTCCCGGCGACGCAGCTCGCTGATGTCCCGGATGAGGACGACGGCCCCCGTGGCCTCCCCCCGCTCCAGCAACGGGATGCAGCTGATGACGACGGTGACCCCGGACGGCCGTTCGACCTCGTGGGTGACCGGGATGCCGAACGCATAGGCGTCACGGACCATCTCGTCGTCGAGCCCGACCTCGGCCAGCGTCCGGCCCTCGGCCGCCGAGTGCACCCCGATGCGGTGCAGGGCCGACACACCGTTGGGCGAGTGGTACTCGACCCGACGCGACTCGTCGAGCAGCACCACGCCGTCTCCCACCCGCGGCGCCAACTCGCTCTCGAAGTCCGCCCGCGGGAACGGGAAGCTGCCTTCGGCGATCATCCGGGCGAAGCGGTGGAACATGGTGACGTAGCTGCGCTCCAGCTCCCCCGGCAGGCGTCCCACCGAGGTCGCCGACTCCCGGGTGAGGACGGCGACGATCTCGCCGTCGGACCGCACGGGGATGCACTCCACCCGCACCAGCTCCCGCACCGCGGCGCTGGTGACCTCACCCTCGATCATCTCGTCCCGCTGGAAGCACCGGGTGACGACCTCGCGCTCCTCGGGCGACACCAGCGCACCCACCAGGTCCGACCGGTAGAGGGTCTGGCTCGTCGCCGGCCGGATCTGGCCGAGCACGACGAACCCCTCGTCCCCCTTCGGGTCCAGCGGGGCGAACAGCAGCAGGTCGGCGAAGCACAGGTCCGCCAGCAGCCCCCACGAGGCCGCCAGCCGCTGCAGGTGATCGATCTGGTCGTCCCGCAGCGGCGTGTGCGCCCGAGCGAGCTCCAGCAGACCGGCCATGGCCAGGAGGCTACGACCGGCGACCCCGTCAGATCGTGAGGCAGGCCCCCGCCCGGCGGGGGTCGCCGGCGCCGTGGCCGCCGGGGGCGACGGCGTGGACGCCGCCGAAGTAGAGGTTGAGCTCGGTCCAGCGGTTCACCGGGCCGAGGGCCTCCAGCTCGGCGACGGCTTCGGGGGAGAAGCCGGGCTCGACCTGGAAGGCCTCACCGTCCCAGTGGATGCGGGGGAGGCCGACGACGTCGGCGGGGTCGAGGCCGAAGTCGACGACGGCGCTGACCGCCTGCAGGATCGCGGTGCGGATGCGGGCGGAGCCGCCGGTGCCGAGGACCAGCTCGACCTTGCCGTCGGCGTCGAGGACGACGGTGGGGGCCATCATCGACGAGACCCGGACACCGGGGGGCGAGCCGTGGAAGCCCTCGGGGTGCAGGTCGCCCTCCCCCAGCATGTTGTTGAGCATCACGCCGGTGCCGGGGACGACGTAGCCGGCCGCCTCGCCGTTGGAGGTCGAGAGGGCGGCGACGTTGCCGTCGACGTCGGCGACGCTGCAGTGGGTCGTGCCGCGGCTGAACTGCGGCCCCTCGGGCGGGGTGCGCGAGGCCTCGAGCGACTGCATGGCCCGGCCCAGCGCGGCGAGGTGGGCGGGCTCGCCCCAGGTGCCCGGCGACGGCAGCTCCTGGGCCAGGAAGCCGAGGCCCCGGGCGATCATCTCGCCGCCGAACGCCGGGGGCGGGTTGGTGAGCACCCGCCGGTCGCGGTACCGGATCTCCAAGGGCGCGCGATCGGCGACCGTGTACTCCAGCAGGTCCTGCTCGGTGATCAGGCCTTCTCCCGTTGCCATGTCGGCGGCGACCTGCGCGCCCCGGCCCTCGGACCAGAGGTCGTGGGACGGATCGGCCTGCAGCTCGGTCAGGAACGCCGCGGTGTCCGGGTTCGTGAAGCGGTGGCCGGGCGGCTGGGGCTCGTCGTCGAGGCCGAACAGGCGGCGGCCGTCCTCGGTCAGACGCAGGATGGGCCAGAGCAGCTCGGAGACCGAAGCGTGGAAGTCGTCCAGCACGACACCGTCCCGTGCGACCTCGATGGCCGGCGCCAGCACGTCGGCCAGCGGAAGGCGGCCCATCGCCTGGTGCATCACGAGATAGCCCGTGACCGTCCCGGGTACCGCGGCCGAGCCCATCCCGGTGTTGAACACCTGGTCGACGCCCGGATAGCTGCACGGCGACCTCGAAGAAGTGCGGCTCGGGCATGGGGTCGAGGCCACGGCCCGGTGTGTCGACGAAGAAGTCCCAGAGCGTCGCCTCGCCGGCGCCGGTCCGAGTCAGGCAGAACCCCCCGCCGCCGAGGCCGGTCATCAAGGGCTCGGCTGTGGCCGACGCGAAGCCCGCCGCCACGATGGCGTCGAAGGCGTTGCCGCCCTGCTCGAGGATCCGGGTCGCGGCCTCGCACGTCACCCGGTGGCCGCCCGCCACCACCCCCCGGCATCACCAGAGGTGCTCGCCGATGCCCGAGCAGCCCGGCCAGGTCGTGGATGTCGTCGGACAGGTACGGCACGGTGCGCCACCACCTCGGCCTTGGCGCCGAGTCGGGCAGCCTCCTCGGCCTCCCGGTTGGCCACCAGCCGGTAGTTCAGGAAGCTCTCGGCCACCTCGGTCAGCACCCGGCAGACCTGGTCGGGGTCCTTCAGCTCCTTCGCCACCGAGGCGGCGACGGGCGTCGCGTCACGGCACAGGCGCTCGGCCACCTGGGCCGCCTCGGGCGAGAACAGCTCCAGCGGGCAGCACCTTGTTGAACACCAGCGCCCCCAGGTGGAGCTTGCGCTCGGTCAGGGCGTCGACGAAGAACTCGGCCTCCTGCGCCGGGGCCGGCTCCAGGGTCGACACGACCACGAACGTCGTGCCGTGGTCCTCCAGCAGCCGGGACACGGCCTGCGAGCGCTCGACGAACCCGTCGTACATCGTCTGGAAGAGGAGGAAGAACTCGGCGATGTCCTCCAGGAACTGCGAGCCGAGGATGCGGTCGGCGATCGTGTAGAAGGGCTTCGACGCCAGTTCATGACCCGGGACCGGGCCGGGACCGTCAGCCAGCGCAGCAGCCGGCTGCTGAAGAAGTCCGCCATCCGCTCGGGCGCCTCGAGGAAGTCGATGGCGTTCCGGGTCGGCGGCGTGTCGACGACGATCAGGTCGTAGCGGCCGGACGAGTGGATCTCGTAGAGCCGCTCCATGGCGATGTAGTCGTGGCTCTGGACGAACTTGCCGGTGATGTTCTGGTAGAGCGGGTTGGCCAGGATGGCGTCGCGGGTCGGTTCGTCCGGGGCGTGCAGCTCGACCAGGTCGTCCCAGCTCGCCTTGGTGTCGAGCATGGCCGCGAACAGCTGGCCGCGGGGCTCGACCCCGGCGTCGGTGAAGGCGGACGCGCGGCACCTCGCACTCCACGTTGCCGAACTGCTCGAGGCCGAGGGCGTTGGCCAGGCGCTTGGCGGGGTCGACGGTCAGGACCAGCACCCGCCCACCGAGGTGGGCGGCGGCCATGGCCCCGAGCGCGGCGGCCGTCGTCGTCTTGCCCACGCCGCCGGACCCGCAGGTGACGACGACCTCGTTGGCCGCCAGCAGCTGCTCCAGCGAGGTGGACCGGTCGGTGGCGCGGCGCTTGGGCATCAGTAGCCCAGCTCCGCGGAGAGGGCGTCGGCCAGCTGGCTGGTCGCCCGGATCCCGTGGCTGCGGGTGAACAGCTCCGGGGCGTACAGCAACGGCACCCCGACCATGCCCTCCCGGAGCCGGTCGAGGTGGACGCTGCGTGTCCGCCGCAGGGTGACGGCCAGCTCGGCGGCGTCGAGGATCGGGGCGACGGGACCGCCGGCCGCCTCCTCCAGGGCCGCGACGGTCTTGGGGCGACGCAGCGCCTCGAAGACCGCCTCCTCCTCACGGGAGAACAGCTCGGGCAGCACCCGGTTGACGACGGCGGCGGCGAGGTCGACCCGGGTCTCGGTGCGGATGCGCTCGGCCAGCTCCAGCGACTCGTTGACCGGCATCTCCTCGGGGGCGGACACGATCACGGCCCCCGTCGTCGCCGGGTCGTCGAGGATCTCGCTGAGCCAGGCGGTCTGGTCCCGCACCAGCCCGACCTTCACCAGCTCGCCGATCGCCTGCGGCGCCGAGAGCTGGGCGACGACGTGGCCGGTGGCCGACGCGTCGACCACCACCAGGTCGTAGTGCTGCTCCTTGGTCTCCCAGACCACCTTGCCGACGGTGAGGATCTCCTTCACCCCCGGGGCGGCGTTGGCCACGAAGTCCAGGGTCCGGGCCAGCGGCCCGATGCGGGCGACCAGCGGGATCTTCACCTGGAGCCGCAGGTACTCCTTCAGCGACTCCTCGGTGTCCATGGACATGGCGAAGAGGTTCGGCTGGACCTCGGTGGGCTCCCAGCCGGTGGGCGCCGCCGAGAAGAAGTCGGCCAGGTTGCCCTTGGCGTCGAACTCGCAGGCCAGGGTTCGCTGCCCCTGGCGGGCGGCGACGCAGCGCCAGCGCCGAAGCGATGGTCGACTTGCCGACACCGCCCTTGCCGGTGACGAAGACCAGCTTGCGGTCGAGCAGATCCGGCCCGTTGGGGCCGGCGGGTGACGCCGCGGCCGGGGGCATCCGGCGGGCCGCTCAGGCCCCGAAGCCGATCCGGTGGGCGTCGTCGGGGCTGCCGATCTCCACGTAGGCGACCTTGTCGACGGGCACCGCCACCTGGCGGCCGCGGCGGTCGGTGAGCCAGAGGGCGCCCTTGCCGGAGAGCGCGGCGTCGATCTCGGCCTTCAGCTCCGTCGGCGTCGGCGTCGTCGTCGAGCTCCAGCTCGAGCTCCTTGGGGCTGTAGGTCACGCCGATGCGAACGTCCACGGATCCTCCTGTTGCGGATGCGGGGCACATCGTAACCGAGGGGCGTGGGAACATGCGACGTGGCCGATGACCGGGCGGTCGACCTGCCCGACGGAACGACCGTCGGCGTCTACGAGTACGGCGACCCCTCGGGGACGACGGTGTTCGCCTTCCACGGCGTCCCCGCATGCGGGGCCGGGTTCGACTGGGCCGACAGACCGGCGAAGGCCCGCGGCCTGCGCGTGCTGGCCCCCGACCGGCCGAAGCGTCGGCCGATCGTCGGGACCGCCCCTGGCGTCCGTCGGCGAGTACCCCGCCAGGATCGCCGCGCTCGCTGACGCCGTGGGCGTCGACCGCTTCGCTGTGCTGGGGCTACTCCGGTGGTGGGCCCTACGCCGTGGCCTGCGCCTCCGTGCTCGGTGACCGGGTGACCGCGACGGCCGTGGCCGCCGGCATGGGTCAGGTCGGCGTCTGGGCCGAGCCGGCGGACTTCGAGAAGACCGACCGCCAGATGCTCGACCTCTGCGTGAAGCACCCCCACGTCGCCCGCGTCCTCCTGGGCACCAGTGCCCGCCTCGCCCACATGAGCCCCAGCTCGGCGCTCAAGTCCTTCGCCGAAGGAGCTGGGGCCGGCCGACCGGGCCGTCGTCGAGGACCAGAACCAGACCCCGACCGAGACCATGAGCCTGTTCACCCGGGCGTTCCGGCACGGGGCCCAGGGCGTGGTCGACGACTACCGGGCGATCGCCGGACCCTGGGGCGTCGAGCTCGGCCACGTCGGCCCGCTGACGATCTTCCAGGGCACGCCGACACCATGGTCCCGCTCCGCCACGCCGAAGAGCTGGCCCGCCGCCTGCCCGAGGCACGGCTCGTCCGGCTGGGCCGACGAGGGCCACCTCGCTCCCATCCCCCACGTCGACGAGATCCTCGACGCGCTGGTGGTCAGCTGATCTTCAGCTCGGGGTGGTAGCGCTTGGTCGGGGCGAGCTCCGTGTCGATCTTCTCGGCCATGGCCCGGAACACCTGGGCGGCCTCGCTGTCGGGCTGCTCGGCGGCGATCGGGCGCCCGATGTCGCTGCCCTCGCGCAGGTCGGGGACCAGCGGGATCTGGCCGACGAGGGGCACGTCGAGCTGGTCGGCCAGCTCCTGGCCACCGCCGCTGCCGAAGATCTCGTAGCGCTTGCCGTCGTCGCCGGTGAACCAGCTCATGTTCTCGATGACGCCGCGCACCTCGAGGCGGACCTTCTCGGCCATGTAGGCGGCCCGCTGGGCGACCCTCTGGGCCGCCGCCTGCGGTGTCGTGACGACGAAGACCTCGGACCGGGGCAGGAACTGGGCCAGCGAGATCGAGATGTCGCCGGTGCCCGGGGGCAGGTCGACCAGCAGGTAGTCGGGATCGCCCCAGCACACGTCGGTCAGGAACTGCTCGAGCGCCTTGTGCAGCATCGGGCCCCGCCAGATGACCGGCGTGTCCTCCTCGGCGAAGAAGCCCATGGAGATGGCAGCGCACGCCGTGGGCCTCCGGCGGCATGAGCATGCGGTCGACGAGGACCGGGGGCCGGGTCACCCCGAGCATCCGGGGGATGGAGAAGCCCCACACGTCGGCGTCGACGATGCCGACCTTCTTGCCCCGCTGGGCGAGGGCGATGGCCAGGTTGGCGGTGACCGACGACTTGCCGACGCCGCCCTTCCCCGAGGCGATGAGCAGGACCCGGGTCGTGGCCCCGGGCTCGGCGAAGGGGATGGTCCGGCCCTCGGCGTGGCCGTGGCTGGCCTGGCTGCCGGCGGTGGCCTCGGGGTCGCCGATGAGCTGGCGGCGGACCCGCTCCTGGCCGTCGTCGTCCAGCACCGACGTCGTCGACCTCGACGTCCTTCACGCCCGGCACGGCGCCGACCGACGCCTGGATGGCCTGCCGCAGGTGGTCCCGGTACGGGTAGTCCTCGGCGGGCTCGGAGATGCTCACCTTGACGTGCCCACCCCGCCGGACCTCGGTGGCGTCGACCAGGCCCGAGGTCGACCAGATCGCGCTCCAGCAGCGGCTCCTCGACGGCCCGCAGGGCCTCCAGGACCTCGTCGTTGCTGGGTGCCATCGGGTCTGCCTCGCGCGCGGCTCCTCGGGAATTTCTCCTATGCGCGTAGGTAGAATACCGGTGTGGAAGGCAGCGCCCTGTCCCCCACCGAGTTCGCGTCCGCGGTCACCGCGATCGCCTCGGCGTTCGGCGACCCGACCCGCCGGGACATCTTCCTCCACGTCCACGAGCGACCCGACGGGGTCACCGCGTCCGAGGTCGCCGAGCGCTTCGAGCTCCACGCCAACGTGGCCCGCCACCACCTCGACAAGCTCGCCGCCGGCGGGTACCTCGAGGTCGCGGTGGAGCGCCCGGGCGGCGGTGGCGCCGGCCGGCCGTCGAAGCGCTACCGGGCCACCGAGCACGAGATGACGCTCGACATCAACGTCGGCCACGACGACGTCCTCGTCGCCCTCCTCGGGCGGGCCCTCGAGGCCCTGCCCCCCGAGCACGGCCCAGGCCTTGGCCGAGGAGGTCGGCGAGGAGTACGGGCGGGCCATGGCCTCCGCCCTCGGTGCCGACGACAGCGGCCCCCGGTCGTTCCGCACCGCCCTGCACGCCGTGGCCGACGCCCTCACCGCCCACGGGTTCGCCGCCCACGCCGAGAAGCACGGCAACGAGCTGCGCATCGTGTCCGAGCACTGCCCGTTCGGCGGTGCGGCGGTCGAGCACCCGGTCATCTGCGCCGTCGACCGGGGGATGGTCGAAGGGCATGCTCGGTGCCCTCTACGGCGACACCTCGCCGGTGACCGAGTCGTCCCGGCCCACCGGTGACGAGATCTGCGTCACCGCCGTCGCCGAGTAGCCGACCCGGTTGCGCGCCTACCTCGACCACGCGTCGACCTCGCCGCTGCGGCCTGAGGCCCGGGAGGCGATGGTCGCCGCCCTCGACCTGGTCGGCGACCCGGGTCGCATCCACGAGGAGGGCCTGACCGTCCGGGTCGCCGTCGAGCAGGCCCGGGAGCAGGTCGTCGCTGCCACGTTCGGGGCCCGTGCCCGCGAGGTCGTGTTCACCGGCAGCGGGACCGAGGCCATCGCCACCGTCGTCCAGGCGTCGCCGGACGAGGTGGCCACCAGGTGCTGACCGCCGTCGAGCACTCGGCCGTGCGCCTGGCCGCCGAGCGGGCCGGCCGACGTGACCGTGGTCCCCGTCGACGGCCGGGGCCGGGTCGACCCCGACGACGTCGTCGCCGCCCTCCGTCCCGACACCGCCGTCGTCCACGTGCAGGCCGGCAACCACGAGGTCGGGCACCCGCCAGCCGGTGGTCGAGGTCGATCGCCGCCTGCGCCGACCGCGAGGTGCTGGTCCACGTCGACGCCGCGCAGGCCAACGGCCACGACCCGGTCGACTTCGCCGTCGCTGGGTGCCGACCTCGTGTCGCTCAGCGCCCACAAGTTCGGTGGGCCCGCCGGCGTGGGCGCGCTGCTCGTGCGACGGGGCCTGCGGCTCGATCCCCTCCTCGTCGGCGGCGACCAGGAACGGGCCCGGCGGGCCGGCCTGGAGAACGCCCCGGCGCTGGTCGGCTTCGCCGCCGCCTGTGAGGCGCTGCGGCTCGACGACGAGGCCGCCGAGGCCCGCCGCCTGACCGACAAGGTGCTGGCCGGGGTCGCCGAGCCTCGACGGGGTGCCGACCTACGGTGACCCGGTGGACCGGCTGCCCCACCTCGTCTGCCTCGGCATCGAGGGGGTGGAGCCCCAGGCCGTGCTCCTCGGGCTCGACGCCGCCGGGGTCGCCGTCCACTCGGGCAGCGCCTGCTCGTCGGAGTCCCTCGAGCCGTCGCCGGTGCTGGAGGCGATGGGCGTCGACGCCGACCGCTCGCTGCGGGTCTCGGTCGGGTGGTCGACCACCGACGCCGACGTCGACGCCCTGCTGGCCGCCCTCCCGCAGGTCGTCGGCGACCTCCGGGCGCTCGGCGCCCGGTGAGCATCTACGTCGTCCGGCACGGCGATGCGATCAGCCGGCAGCACTGGAACGGCGACGACTTCCACCGCCCGCTCACCGAGAAGGGCTGCGCGACAGGCCCGATGGCTGGTCGAGCTCCTCGACGGCCATCGGATCGACACGATCGTGTCCAGCCCCGCCGTGCGTTGCGTCCAGAGCGTCGAGCCGCTGGCCGAAGCCGGCGGCCTTCCCGTCGTCGAGGACCAGGCCCTGTGGGAGGGCTGCACCGCTGGCGCCGGTCCGCCGCCTGGTCGACGAGCTCGACCACGCCGTGCTCTGCAGCCACGGCGACCTGATCCCCGACCTGATCGACCACCTCATGGCCGAGGGCATGGAGGCCGTCGGGCGCGACTGCAAGAAGGGCTCGACCTGGATCCTCGAGCGCGAGGGTGCGCGCTTCGTGCGGGGGACCTACGTCCCGCCCCCGAAGAAGGACTGACCTCTCAGTCCAGCGAGAACGGCGGGTAGTCGTCGGTCATGAAGAAGGCGTAGGCGCCGACCCGCAGGGCCCAGCGCTCGAAGCCGATGATGAAGTTCCGCAGGCCCTCGGGCCAGCGTCCGGTGAAGAGGACGGCGAAGAAGCCGACGAGCAAGGCGAACCAGACGCCGATGGACAGGAACAGCAGCACGATCAGGTGCGGGATGATCAGCAGCCACTTCACCAGGGGCAACCACCGGTTCATCTCGCCCGGGTCCTCGATGCTGAACTTCGCGGGGTCGTCGCCCGGGTCGACGGCGGCGGAGTCGAAGGTCCAGTTCGGGTAGGACTCGCGCATGAAGAACTGGTAGCTGGTCGAACGCCAGCTGACCCGGAAGCACATGGCCATGAAGTTGAACATGCCCGGTGGGGACCTTCTTGGTGAAGAGCACCGTGAAGAAGGCGATGAAGCCGACGAACCCCAAGGCGTAGCCGAGCAACATGGTGACGATGGCGTACGGGAGGATCAGCAGCCAGTTGACCAACGCCCGCCAGTTGGCCACCTCGAGCGGCGCGTCGAGGGCCACGTACACCGGGCCGTCGCCGGGAACACCGACCGGAGCGCCGCCGCCCGGCGCGGGCGGCGGGGCGAAGCCGCCCGAGGGCGGAGGCGGCGGGGCCCCACCTGACGAAGGAGGCGGCGGAGGCACGGTCGGGTCGGTCACGGCGAAAGAACCTAGCCCTGGGCCGGTTCGGCTGCCGGGGATCCTTCGACCTCGGCCTCCAGGTCCTGCCGCAGGGTCTCCATGAGGGGCACGAAGGCCGCCGGGATCTGGCTGACGTCGGCCCGGTCCAGCTCCTCGAGCGCCTCCTCGGGGCGGCCCAGCGACTGGAGGGCGAAGGCCCGGAACACCCGGGCCGGTGTGTAGTCGGGATTCTCCTCGAGGGCCCGATCCACGTAGTCGAGGCCGTCTTCGACCAGGGTCGGCGAAGAGATGATGAGGGCCCAGCCCCGGTAAGTCAGCGCCTCGACGTTGTCGGGGTCCCGCTCGGGGTCGAGGACCTCGTCGTAGCAGTGGAGGGCGTCGAGCACGGCCTGGTCGACCAGCAGGTCGAGGCACTGCGCCAGCTGCTCGCGGTCGGCCAGCTCGTCGTCGGCCGGTGTCTCGGTCCGACTGCCGCTGCTGCGGGCCACCAGCAGTCCGGCGCCCACCCCCAGGGCCAGCACGACGACGACCACGATCGCGGCCGTCCTCCACGAGCCCGGCCGCTGGGCGGCGGCGAAGCGGGCCCCGCCGGCGTCCAGGGCCCGCAGCACGGCGGCCGCCCGGGCCGTGTAGTCGTCGCGCAGGGCCTCGTAGTCGGCCTCTTCGATGTCCCCCGCCGCCCGCTCCCGCTCGAGGTCGTCGAGCGAGGCCAGGAGGAAGTCCCGCTGCTCCTCCAACGCCGCGTAGGCGTCGGGGTCGGCGGGACCCGCCGCCCGCTCGGTCACGCCTTCCCCCGCTCCGCGGCGACCCGGCGGCGGTCCTCGTCCGACACCTCGATCGAAGGGCGCCGTCGCCAACGTCGGAAGGCCAGGCCGAGGCCGGCCGCAGCCAGCGCCACGGCCACGACCGGGATGATCCAGACCAGGCCGGTGAACCCGGACGACGAAGGGGTGAGGACGATCTCCTCGCCGAAGCGGCCCACCAGGTAGTCCCGGATGGACTGCTCGGAGTCACCGGCCTCCAGGCGGCGGGCGATCTCGGCCTTGATCGCCTTGGCGCTGGGCGCCTCCGAGTCGGCCACCGACTGGCTCCGGCAGGTCGGGCACTTGTAGCCCGAGGCCACCTCGAACACCCGCTCCTCCGGGGTGCGGGCGGTGTCGTCGGGCTGCAGGCCGACGACCAGCGCGCCGACGAGCACCACGCCCATCACCAGCCAGGACCACCGCCGCATCAGGTCCCCTGGGCCTGCCCGAGCAGGTCGTCCAGGCCGTCGGCGGTCACCCCGCCCCTGATGAGGGCCACGACCGTGCCGTCGGGGTCCACCAGGAAGGACTCGGGCACCTGCGACACGGCCCAGTCCAGGATCACGTCGCCGCCGTCCACGACGGGCCAGTCGCCGCCGTTCTCCTCGAAGAAGTCGACGACGTCGGCGGCCTCGTCGTCGAACACGACGCTCACCACCGACGCGTCGCCCAGTTCGGCGTGGCGCTCGGAGAACTCGACCAGCTCGGGGTGCTCGGTGATGCAGGGGGTGCACCACGTGGCGAAGAAGTTGACGACCACCCACTGCCCCCGCTGGAGGTCGAGGTCGTAGGCGGTGCCCGCGGCCTCGGCAGGGGCGATGGTCTCCTCGGCGAGGGGCGGGGCCACCTTCCCGATCAGCGGGCTCTCGCTCTGGCGGTCGGTCGCCGGCTCACGGGTGGCGAGCACGACGATGAAGGCCACCAGGACCACGGCCACGACGGAGACGGTGGCCAGAACCAGTCGGCGGGGCGGCCGGTCGACCGCTTCGGTGACGTCCATCACGCCGACGTCGACTCGCGCTCGACGTCGCTGGGCAGCACGGCCGACGCGGATCGGTCGGGCGGCGCCGCGAGCCGGGCCACGCGGACAGGATCGTGCCGAGGGCCATCACGGCGCCGCCGACCCACAGCCAGAGGATCAGGGGCTGGACCACGACCCGCAGGAGGACCTCGTCGCCGCCCTCCTCGGGCAGGGCCTGCAGGGCCAGGTAGACGTCGTCGGCGACGCCAACCCGGACCGACGGGGTGCCGATGGCCTGGCTGCCGAAGCGGAACTCCGACAGGCTCGGCGTGAACACGCCGTCGTCGTCCACCTGCACCCGGGCTCGGATCTCCGTCTTCTCGGCGTGCTCGATCGTCTCCAGGCCGAGGTAGGTGACGGTGTGGCCACCGACCTCGGCCGAGTCGCCCTCGGAGAGGCGGAACTCGCCGGTGTGGGCGTAGCTCTGCGAGGCCGCGAAGGCCACGGCGATGATGACCACGCCGATGTGGACGACCATCCCGCCGTTGGCCCGTCCCACCAGGCCCTGCACGCCCGTGGCGCCGGGTGGCCAGGACCAGCTGGCGCACCGGCCGAGCCCGCGGCGAAGCCCCCGAGCCCGAAGGCGACGAGCGGGGCGATGCCCCGGGCCCCGAGGAGCACGGCGACGACGACGCACGCCCGTCCCGATCCAGGCCGGCATCTCCAGACGGTGGCGCAGCAGCTCGCCGCTGGCCTTGCGCCACGGCAGGACCGGGGCGACCGCCATGAGGAACAGCAGGGCCAGCCCGATGGGCATGGCCATGCGGTCGAAGTAGGGCACGCCGACCGAGATGCGGTCGCCGTTGACCGCCTCGACCAGCAGCGGGAAGACCGTGCCCAGCAGCACCACGAAGGCGAAGGCGGCGAACAGCAGGTTGTTGGCGAAGAAGGCGCCTTCTCGGGAGATCGGGGAGTCGATGCGTCCCGGCGCCCGCAGGCGGTCGCCCCGCCAGCCGATGAGGACCACGCTGACGCCGACGATCAGGGCGAAGAAGCCGAGGAAGGCCGGGCCGATGCCGGACTCGGTGAAGGCGTGGACCGAGTCGAGCACCCCCGAGCGGGTCAGGAACGTGCCGAGGATGGTGAGGGCGAACGTGGCGCACAGCAGCGACAGGTTCCAGACCCGCAGCATCCCGCGGCGCTCCTGGACCATCACCGAGTGCAGGTAGGCCGTCCCGGTCAGCCAGGGCAGGAACGAGGCGTTCTCGACCGGGTCCCACGCCCAGTAGCCGCCCCAGCCCAGGACCTCGTAGGACCACCAGGCGCCGAGCACGATGCCCACGGTCAGGAAGCCCCAGGCGAACAGGGTCCAGCGTCGGGTCTCGACCAGCCAGCCCTCGCCCACCCGGCCGGTGGCCAGCGCCCCGATGGCGAAGGCGAACGGCACGGTGAACCCGACGTAGCCGAGGTAGAGCATCGGCGGGTGGAACGCCATGAGGATGTGGTTCTGCAGCAGCGGGTTCGGGCCCGGGCCCGTCGAAGCCGGGCGGCGGGTCGAAGCTCTGGAACGGGTCGGCCGGGCCGACCATGAGGGCGAAGAAGAAGGCGGCGGTGACGAACATGGTCACCAGCGCCCAGCCCACGAGCGGGTCGTCCAGGCGGTCCCGGAACTTGCGGAGGACGGCGACGAGGTAGCCGGCCAGGACCAGGCGCCCAGAGGATGATCGAGCCCTCGAGGGCCGACCACAGGGTGGCGACGTTGTAGACGGCCGGCGTGCGGCTGCTGCCGTTCTCGGCCACGAACAGCACGGTGAAGTCGCGGGTGATGAGGGCCCGCTCCATGGCCACGGTGGCGATGACGGCGCCCAGCAGCACCAGCAGCCCGTAGGCGGTGGCCTGCCTCTGCAGCTCCGGCTTGCGGCGGACGATGCCGGTCACCACGACCGCCACGCCGCCGAGCGAGGCCAGGAGGCCGAGCAGCACCCCGGCCGAACCAAGCACGAGGTTCATGGCAGCGAGGTGCCCTCGCTACCCCCCTCGTCGGCGTCCCGGAGCCGGTCCTCGTTCTCGGCCTCGTACTCCGAGCTGTGCTTCACCAGGATGCGGTCGGAGGCGAAGACCTCCCCCTCCCAGTTCCCCTCGAGCACGACCGGGATGCCGGGCTGGAACAGCTCGGGCGGGTCGCCCTGGTGGACCACGCCGGCCGTGACGCCGTTGAACTCGACCTGGAAGCTGACCCCGTCGGCGGTCTCGTCCACCGAGCCCTCGACCACCGTCCCCTGCATGCGGAAGCGGTCGGTCCCCAGGTCCTGCCGGTCCTCGACGGCCTCGTCGACGTTGAGGAAGAAGAGCGAGGCGTCGCCCAGGGCCTTGACGGCGATGAACACGAGGGCGGCGATGATCACGACCAGGACCAACGCCGCGGGCAGGCCGCGTCGTTTCCGGGCCGGCGCCGTCCGCGGTGAGAGGTCCAGGTCCGGCCCGGCGTCGCCCTCGTCGACGGTGCTCACGACCAGCGGCGCCGCTCGGCGGGCACCCGGGTCGAGAGGCGCCGGCCCCGCACGAGGATCCAGGCGGCGTAGCCGCCGAGGCTGCCGATGGTGATGACGTAGGCGGCGATGGCGTAGCTCACGACGCCGCCTCGGCACGGCGTTCGGCCAGGGCGGCGTCCAGGCCGCCCTCCTCGACGGCCTCCTCCAGCCAGGCCAGCCGGAAGCGGTGGACGAGGAGCCAGGCCGTGACGACGGCGCCGACGACGATGCCCAGGAAGAGCGTGAACAGCATGATCCCGTCGATCTTGGCGTCGGGGATGGTCAGCGTCGCGTCCTGGTGGAGGGTGCGCCACCAGTCGACCGACCACTTGATGATCGGGAGGTCGACCACGATGAGCAGGCCGAGGACGGCCGCCCGTCGCGACCGGGAGACCGGGTCGGCCGGCACCCGCCGCAGGGCCAGGTAGCCGGCCAGCAGCACGGCCAGCAGGGCCGTCGAGGTCAGGCGGGCGTCCCAGACCCAGTAGACGCCCCAGGTGGGGCGACCCCACAGGGCGCCGGTGACGAGCACGAGCAGCGTGAAGACGAGGCCGACCTCGGCCGAGGCGGCGGCCAGCGCGTCCCAGCCCGGGGTCTTCTTCCACAGCCAGCAGGCGCTGGCGACGCCCAGCAGGACGACGCACAGGTACATGGCGATGGCGACGGGCACGTGGAGGTAGAGGATCCGGACGACCTCGCCCTGGACCTCGTCGGCCGGGGTCACGACCAGGCCCATCACGACCACGGCGACGGTGCCGACCAGCGAGAGGATCCCCAGCACCCGACTGGCGCGCGAGCCGGTGTGGGCCGGGGCGTCCGTCGTCGCGGTCGTCCCGCGGCCCGGTCCGGCCGGGTCGTCGTGGTCATCAGAGCTCCTCCATGAGCGGGCCGTAGGCCAGCATCCCGAACGCTACGTAGATCGCCGCGAAAATGGCCAGCAGGCCACACCACGGCCACCCCTCGCCCGGGGTGCCCGCCAGCGCCGACTCGAACGCCCGGGTGGCGCCGATCAGCACCGGGGCCACGACCGGGAGGAGCAGCAGCGGCAGCAGCGTCTCCCGGACCCGCAGGCCGGCGGCGAGTACGCCGTAGAGGCTACCGGCGGCCGCCAGCCCGACGGTCGCGGCCGCGCAGGTCGCGGCGAGGAGTCCGGGGCCGTGCAGGTCGACGGTGTAGAGCACGGCGACGCCGACGAGGAGCAGGGCCTCCAGCACCACCAGCTGCACGGCGAGCGCGGCCGTCTTGCCCAGGAACACGCCCGCCGGCTCGAGGCCGGAGAGCCGCAGGGCGTCGGGGAGGCCCTCGGTGGCCTCGAGGGCGAAGGCCCGCTGGACGGCCAGCACCGTCGACAGCAGCACGGCGACCCAGTAGAGGCCGGCGGTCGCCCGGTCGAGGATCCCCCGGTCGGGGTCGAGGGCGAAGGCGAACAGCACCAGCACCAGCACGGCGAAGGGCGCCACCTGGTTGGTGGCCACCCGCGACCGGGCCTCGATGCGCAGGTCCTTGCCCGCGATCAGGCGGGCGTCACGGAGCACGAGCCGGCTCCGGATCGGTCACGACCATCCCGCCCCGCACCTCGACGGTCCGGGTGGCGATGGCGACCGCCCGTTCGTCCTCGTGGCTGGCCAGCACCACGGTGGCCCCGGCCGCCACCGAGTCGCGGATCAGGGCGTCGATGAGGTCCCGGCCGTCGGCGTCGAGGCTGGCGTGGGGCTCGTCCAGCAGCCACAGCTCGGGGCGGCGGGCGACCATGGCGGCGATCGACGTGCGCCGCCGCTGCCCGGCCGACAGCTTGGTCACGGCCAGGTCCCGCAGGCGGCCGTCCAGGCCCAGGCGGGCCAGCGCCCCGGCCACGTCGTCGTCGGTCGCCCCGGCCGCCCGACCCCAGAAGGCGACGTTCTCGGCCACGCTCAGGTCGTCGTAGAGCCCGCTGCCGTGGCCGACCAGGCCGACCCGGTGGCGCACCGACCGCGCGGTCGGTCACGAGGTCGACGCCGAGCACCTCGGCCACGCCGTCGGTGACCGGGAGGAGCCCGGCGCACACCCGCAGGAGCGTGGTCTTGCCGGCACCGTTCGGCCCCCGGAGCAGCACCACCTCGCCCGGCTCGACGGTCGAGGTCGACCCCGGCGAGGGCGGGGAAGCGCCCGAGCAGCGAGACGGCACCACGGAGCTGGACGACGGGTGCCATGGGGAAAGGCAAGGCTACCGGGGTGACTTCTTGGCCTCCCAGCGCACCAGTACCCTCCCGGCGGTGAAGCTGGCCCGGACGCTGGCGGCGATCGGCCGGGTGATGATCACGGCGGGCGTGCTCATCCTGCTCTTCGTCGCCTACCAACTCTGGGGCACGGGTCTGCACACCCGCGAGGAGCAGGACAACGCCGACGACTACCTCGAGGCGGCCGCCGAGGAGGCGGGCGCCGAGGTCCCGGCCGAGGTGACCGAGGAGACGCCCCGGGAGCCGAACCGGCAACGCCAGCGGGTGCCCCGGCCTCCGGACCACGGCCTGCCCATCGGGTGGGTCGACATCCCGGCCATCGGGGCCGACTACGCGTTCTTCGAGGGCGTCGACCTCGACGACCCTGCAGAAGGGCCCGGGGCACTACGAGGGGACGCCGCTGCCCGGTCAGGCCGGGAACGCAGGCATCGCCGGCCACCGGACGACCTACCTGGCGCCCTTCAACCGGCTCGACGAGCTCGGCGAGGGCGACCAGATCATCGTCCGCTACGCCATCGGCACGTCCTTCACCTACGAGTACGTGAACACCAACTACGTCACGCCCGATCGGACCGACGTCCTCCAGTACAAGTTCGACGACCGGCTCACGCTCACGGCCTGCCACCCGAAGTACAGCGCCGCCGAGCGCATCGTGGTCTCGGCCCGGCTCCTCGACCGCCCGGCACCGCCGAGCCGCGGGCAGCCGGCGCCTGACGCCGCCACGCCGACGCTCGCCGACGACAGCCTGGACGGCGCGGACCACGCCAAGACCCCTGCCGTCGTGTGGGGCACGGCAGCGGCCATGGTCTGGCTGGCCGCCTGGGTCGTCGGCCGGGCCTGGCGCCCGTGGCCGATGTACCTGCTCGGGCTCCCCGTCTTCCTGATCATGCTGTACGGGTTCTTCGAGAACTTCTCCTACCTGTTGCCGTCCAGCTACTGATGCTCCGCCGCGCCCTGGCCACCGCGTCCGCGCTGGTCGCCGTCCTCGCCCTGTCGGCGTGCTCGGACGAGGAGCCGCCCGAGTGGCTGGTCGACCGGGCGACGGGCACGACCGAGCCCGCCGTCACCACCACGAGCGCGCCCACGGCGACCACGGTGCCCGAGCCGGGCCAGGAGCTGGCCGTCGTCGACCTGGAGCCCGGCCTCTGCATCGACGACGCCAGCGCCTTCACCGGGCGGCAGGTCAACGAGATCACCCGCATCCACTCGACCCCCTGCCGGATGGAGCACCAGGCCGAGGTGTACCTGCGCCCCGAGCTGCCCGGCGGTCGCAACGCCCCGTTCCCCGGCATCGGCGAGCTGCGCCGCCAGGCCCAGCAGGCCTGCCGGGACGGCTTCGAGGGCTTCGTCGGCGTGCGCTGGACCCGCTCCGAGCTGGAGATCGCCGCCCTCTGGCCCTCGCCCGACTCGTGGCCCACCGGTGACCGCCAGGTGGTCTGCGTCGTGTTCCGCCTCGACGGCCAGCCGATGGTTGGCTCGGCCAGAGGCTCGGGCATCTAGGTTCCGGCCGCCATGTCTCGCCGTCGCTTCGCCCTCTTCCTCTCCGACCGTCCTTCTCGCCACGCTTCTCGTCGCCTGTTCGGACGATGCCGAACCGGAGGCGGCGGCGACGGTCGACACGCTTGCCCTCGGTGACGCCGCCGAGCTCGACGCCTCGGTGACCGCCGGAGTCGAGTCCGTCTTCGTCCAGGACGCCGAGCCCGGCGCCGAGCTGCAGCTGGTGGATGCCGACGGCGCGGTCGTCGAGGCCTGGTTCGCCCCGCTCGGCGCCCGCTCGGAGACTGGCGCGGTCGACGACGAGGGGCTGCTGGGCTTCGGCCGGATCCCTCCCGGCGAGGGCTACCGGGTGGTCGGCGGCACCGACGCCGACCCGACGGTGAGCGAGCCGGTCGACGTGCTCGCCCGCGACGACGCCCCCGACCAGGCCTTCTTCGACGGCCAGGTGCTGGAGGAGGGCGTCAACTACATCGAGATGCGGGACGGGACGACCCTGGCCGCCACCGTGCGCTTCCCGTCGTTCCCCCGCGACGACGTGCCCGCCGACGGCCCGTACCCGACCGTCGTCAACATGTCGGGCTACTCGCCCGCCAACCCCTACAGCCCGCCGTCCGAGCTCCAGCTGGCCGACGTCCTCGGGTACGCCACCGTCGGCGTGAACCTGCGGGGCACGGGCTGCTCGGGCGGGACGCTCTCGTTCTTCGAGGGCGCCCAGATCGCCGACGGCTACGACGTGGTCGAGGCGATCGCCGCCCAGGACTGGGTGGCGAACAACGAGGTGGGGATGGTCGGCATCTCCTATCCCGGGATCACCCAGCTGTTCGTGGCCTCGACCCAGCCACCCCATCTGGCCGGCATCACCCCGATGTCGGTCATCGACGACGCCTACGACGGCGTCGGCTACCCGGGCGGCATCTTCAACAGCGGCTTCGCGCAGGAGTGGACCTCCCACGTCAGCGAGGACGCCGCCGCCTACGGACCCGACTACGTCAACCAGCAGATCGACGAGGGCGACACCGACTGCGACGCCAACCAGGCGCTGCGCTCCCAGAACCTCGACCTGGTGGCCGGCCTGGAGGCCGAGCCGTACTTCGACGAGGCCCGGCTGGGCCCGGTCAGCCCCGAGACGCTGGTGGACCGGATCGAGGTGCCCGTCTTCCTGACCGGCCAGTGGCAGGACGAGCAGACCAGCGGGCACTTCGCCGACATGCTCGACCGCTTCACCGGCACCGACCAGCTGCACGTGTTCATGACCAACGGGCCCCACGGCGACGGGCTGACGCTGCCGAACTTCCAGCGCTGGACCGAGTTCCTGGACCTCTACGTCGCCCGCCGGGTCCCGTCGATCCCCGACGTCGCCCGCTTGGGCGTGCCCACCGCCATCAACGCCGTCTTCGGCGAGGGCGCCGAGCTGGGACCGGACCGCTTCGCCGGCGTCGAGAGCTACGACGAGGCCCTCGCCGAGTACGAGGCCGACCCTCCGTTCACCGTCGTGTTCGAGAACGGGGCGGGCACCACTCACGTCGGCGGTCCCGGCGGGACGACCGAGGCGACCTTCGACCAGTGGCCGCCGCCCGAGGCCGAGGCCCAGACGCTCTGGTTCCAGCCCGACGGCACGCTCGGTGACGCCGAGCCCGACGTGGCCGACGGCGAGGACGGGTCCGTGGTCGAGTACGCCATGGATCCCGACCAGGCCGACGACCGGACGCTGCTCGAGCAGTCCGACGAGGTCTCGTTCTCACCCGAGCCGCCCTACCAGTGGCCCTCGCCGCAGCAGGGCGAGGTGGCCACGTGGCTCACCCCGGAGCTGGAGGAGGATCTCGCCGTCGTCGGGTCGGCTCGGGTCGATGTCTGGCTGCAGTCCAGCGAGCCCGACACCGACCTCGAGGTCACGCTCACCGAGGTCACCCCCGAGGGCGACGAGGTGTACGTCCAGACCGGGTGGCTACGGGCCAGCCACCGGGCGCTCGACGAGGAGGCCTCGTCCGCCCTCCGGCCCGTTGCCCTGCACACCGAGGAGGCGGCCGAGGACCTCCCCGCCGACGAGTTCTCACTGGTCTCGGTCGAGGTGTTCCCCTTCGCCCACCTGTTCCGGGCCGGCTCCCGACTGCGGCTGTCGATCGACTCGCCGGGCGGCAACCGGGCCCGCTGGGCTTTCGACACCGTCGACGTGGCCGGCGGCTCGAACCTGGTGGCCGCCTCGGCCGACCACCCGTCGTCGCTGACCATCGGCGTCGTCGCCGGCGTCGCCGTGCCCCGGGCACTGCCCGCCTGCGGCACCCTGCGGGCCCAGCCCTGCCGCCCCTACGCGGCGGTGGAGAACGTCCCCGGCGGCTGACAGCAGCCGCGTCCTCTGTTCAGGGCTCCAGCTGCTGGAAGCCGGTGGCCAGGAGGGCGGTGGCCTCCCGGATGAGGTCGGCCACGGGACGCTGGTCGCCGGCGACGATGGCGTCGACCACCACCCGCTGGATGGAGACCACACAGGCGGCCAGGAGCCCGGGGCGCAGGTCGCCGGGCTCGGCGTGCAGGCGGACGCGGGCCCACTCCGCCACGGTCACCTCGACCAGGTCGAGCACGCCGAGGTAGCGCTGGCGGAGGGCGGGCTCGTGCTGCAGCAGCGGGGCGAGACGGACGTCCTCGGCCTGGTTGTCCTCGAACCGGGTGGCCAGGACCTCGATCACGGCCTGGAGGCTCTGCATGACCGGCTCGTCGGCCGGGCGGGCGTCGAGCAGCTCCCGCAGGTCGCCGAGGTCGGCCTCGACGTCGCCGAAGAACAGGTCCTCCTTCGTGGGGAAGTACCGGAAGACCGTGCGCACCGACACGTTGGCGGCCTCGGCGATCGCCTCCATGGTCGTGCCGTCGTAGCCGTGCCGTAGGAACAGGTCGGCCGCCGCGGACCGGATGGCGGCGTGGGTGTCCGCCTTCTTGCGCTCTCGCAGGTTGTTCATCTGGCCGTCCCCCCGCCGAAAGTCTGCCCGAGCCCGACTACCCGGTCCGGGATGACCGATGTCACATGGTGACATTTGACAGTGACTGACACACTAGAGCCATGGCCCTCGCCCTGCACCGCCTCGGTCGCTGGTGCGTGACCCACCGCAAGCGCGTCGTGCTGCTGTGGCTGGCGGCCCTGATCGGCCTCGGCCTGCTGGCCGGGCGCGTCGGCGGCTCGACCTCGGACGACTTCCGGGTGCCGGGCGTCGAGTCACAGGAGGCCCGGGACCTGCTGGAGCAGCGGTTCCCCGCGGCGGCCGGGGCCACCGCCCAGCTGGTCTTCCACGCCGACGACGGCGGGGTGGCCGACGGCGACCGGGCCGCCGCCATCCAGGCCGTGGTCGACGACGTCGCCGACGCTCCCCAAGGTCGACGCGGTCACCGACCCGACGACGCAGCCGAGCCCCGACGGCTCGGCCCTGCTCGCCATCGTCCAGTACGACGTCGAGCTCACCGACCTGACCCGGGACGACCTCGACGGCCTCTGGGCGACGGGCGCCGCTGCCCGAGACGTCGGTGTGCAGGTCGAGGTCGGCGGCGAGCTGCCGCAGTACGTGGAGCAGCCGGAGAGCGGCACGGCCGAGCTCATCGGTCTCCTGGCCGCCGTGGTCATCCTGCTGCTCGCCTTCGGGTCGGTCCTGGCCATGGGACTGCCGATCGGCATCGCCCTGTTCGGCCTCGGGATCAGCGTCTTCCTGCTCACCCTGCTGGCCGCCGTCGTCGAGGTGCCGACGACCACCCCGATCCTGGCCTCGATGATCGGCATCGGCGTCGGCATCGACTACGCGCTGTTCGTCGTCAGCCGCCACCGGGAGCACCTGCACGAGGGCATGACGGTCGGCGAGTCCGTCGCCCGGGCCACCGCCACGGCCGGCCAGGCCGTGATCATCGCCGGCGGCACCGTGGTCATCGCCATCCTCGGGCTGGCCATCGCCGGCATCCCGATGGTCACCACGATGGGCTTCGGCTCGGCCCTCGTCGTCGCCGTCATGGTGCTGGCCACCATCACCCTGCTCCCCGCCCTGCTGGGCTTCGCCGGTCACCGCATCGACAAGGTCAGCGTGTTCCGCCGGCGCCACGACCGCCCGGACAAGGTGTCGGTCTGGACCCGCTGGGGCACCGCCGTGTCCCGCCGCCCGTGGCCGTACCTCGTCGGCAGCCTGGCCGTCCTCCTCACGCTGACCCTGCCGCTCTTCTCGATCCGCTTCGGCCAGACCGACTCGGGCACGATGTCCACCGACAGCACCCAGCGCCAGGCCTACGACCTGGTGGCCGAGGCGTACGGGCCGGGGGTGAACGGCCCGCTGCTCCTGGCCGTCGAGTCCAGCGACCCGGCCGTGGTCGACGAGGTCGTGCAGGCGGTCACCGGCCAGGAGGGCGTGGTCTTCGTCGCCCCGCCGCAGATCAGCGAGGAGGGCGACGCCGCCATCGTGCCGGTCATCTCCGACTCGGAGCCGCAGGCCGAGGGCACGTCGGACCTCATCCACCACCTGCGCAACGACGTGCTGCCCACCGTCGACGCCGAGGTCCACGTCGGCGGGCTCACCGCCACGTTCGTCGACATGTCCGACCTGGTGGCCAACCGGCTGCCGTGGTTCATCGGCGCCGTGGTCGGGCTCTCGTTCCTGCTGCTGATGGTGGTCTTCCGGTCGATCCTCGTCCCCCTGAAGGCCGCCCTCATGAACCTGCTGTCGATCGGTGCCGCCTACGGCGTGATCGTGGCCGTGTTCCAGTGGGGCTGGGGCAAGGACCTGGTCGGTCTCGAGCAGACCGTGCCCATCGTGGCCTTCGTGCCGATGATGATGTTCGCCATCCTCTTCGGCCTCTCGATGGACTACGAGGTGTTCCTGCTCTCCCGGATACGTGAGGCGTACCAGGAGACCCACGACAACACCGGCAGCGTCATCTCGGGCATCACCTCGACGGCCCGGGTCATCACCTCGGCGGCGCTGATCATGATCGCCGTGTTCCTCGGCTTCGTCCTCGGCGAGGACCCGGTCGTGAAGATGACGGGCCTCGGCCTGGCCACGGCGGTCTTCATCGACGCCACCATCGTGCGGGTCGTGCTGGTCCCGGCGACCATGCGCCTGCTGGGCGACGCCAACTGGTGGCTGCCCGGCTGGCTGGACCGGCTCCTCCCCCACATCGACGTCGAGGGCGGCCACGGCCTGCCCGAGCCCGAGTACGAGGACCGGGTCGCCGCCCCGCCGAAGGCGCCCGAGCTGGTCGACGCCTGACCGACCGAAATTGCTCCGACTTCGGTCGTAGAGCGACCTCGAGCGGAGCAATTTCGATCCGGTGGACGTGGAGGCCGGTACGGTCCGCCTCACATGACCACGCCGGCCACCGACCCGGTCCGCGAGAAGCGGGCCCGCATCGCCGGCCTGGTGACGCTCGGCCTGCGGGTGGGCTACGGCCTGTTCGCGCTGGCCATCGTGCTCTTCCTGATCGGCCTGGTGGCGGGCTACACGTCGGGCCTGACGACGACGATCGTGGTCGCCCTGGTGGTGGGCTCGATCGTCCTGGCGCCCTCGATCGTGTTCAACTACGCCGTGCGCGCCGCCGAGAAGGACGACGTGGCCCGGGGCCTCTGATGAGTAGAACACCCCGCCTCCCCGCGGCCCGCCGCCGGCGCCAGTTGCTGGACACCGCCCGCGGCGTCTTCGCCGAACGGGGCTTCCACAGCACGTCGATGAACGACATCGCCGACGCCGCCGGGGTGACCAAGCCGGTGCTGTACCAGCACTTCCGCTCGAAGCGCGACCTCTACCGCGTGGTGCTGGAGGACGTCGGTGGGCGCCTGGAGGACACCATCGCCAAGGCTGCGGCCGGGGCGCCCGGCCCCCGCGAGCAGGTCGAGGCCGGCTTCCGCGCCTACTTCCGCTTCGTCGCCGAGGAGCAGGACGCCTTCCAGGTCCTGTTCGGGGGCGACACCCGCCGGGACCCCGAGTTCGCCCGCCAGGCCGCCGCCACCGAGACCTCGATCGCCACCGCCATCGCCGGGCTGATCGACATCGAGGGCATCGAGCCCGAGCACCAGGCCCTGCTGGCGCACGGCCTGGTCGGCCTGGCCGAGGGCGCCAGCCGCCGGTGGCTGGCCGACGGCGACCGGAGCGATCCGTCGGTCCTGGCCGCCCAGGTGGCCGAACTGGCGTGGGCCGGCCTGCGGGGCATCCGCCACCCGTGAGGTTCCGGGTCAGCACCGACCCGGACGACGTCGATCTGGACGTCGTCGCCGCCTTCCTCCACGACGAGGCCTACTGGTGCCTCGGCCGTCCTCGGGACGTCGTCGAACGCTCGCTGGCGGGCAGCCGGGTGTTCACCCTCGTCGACGACGACGACCGCATGGCCGCCTTCGCCCGGGTCGTCACCGACGGCGCCACCTTCGGCTGGATCTGCGACCTGTTCGTGGTCGACGAGCACCGGGGTCAGGGCCTGGGCCACCGGCTGGTCGATGCCATCGTCGGCGACCCCGACCTGGCGGGGGTGAAGCGCCTGCTGCTCGCCACCGCCGACGCCCACGGCGTGTACGCCGACGCCGGCTTCACCCCTCTGGTCCAGCCCGACCGCTGGATGGAGCGCAACGGCCCCACCCCCTGACCCGTTCTGGTGGCAGCGACGTGTTGTCCACGACACAGGGCTGCCACCAGAACCGGAAGATCGCCGTTCTGTGACCAGCCACGCCCTCCACAACGCGAAGCGCTGGTCACAGAACGAGAGGATCACCGTTCTGGGACCAGCCGACGGTCACCAGGCACCGGATCCAGTACCCAGAACGGGGGTCAGGGGCGGCGGCGGGCGACGACACCGGTGCCCATCGGGGCGTCGTCGGGCTGGTCCCGTCGCCCCAGCAGCGCCACCAGCACCAGGCCCAGCAGCTTCTGGGGCGCGTAGCGGAGGGTCCACACGCCCCGGGGACGCTGCAGCAGCATGGCCAAGGTGGCGATGCGGCCGCCGAGCCTCGTGACCACCTCGACCTCGAACTCGTCGCCCAACACCACGGGCCAGGCCGCGGGGGCGAGGCGCCAGACGTCGTGGCGGTCGTGCTCGGGGTACAGGAACGGCACCGTCACCAGGAGCACGCCGCCGGGTGCCACGACCCGGCGCAGCTCGGCGACGGCGGCGTCGAGGTCGTCGACGTGTTCGAGGACCGACACGCACACCGCCGTGTCGACCGAGGCGTCGGCCAGGCCGAGCGCCGTGAGGTCCAGGCGGGCGTCGGCGTCGCCGGCCACGTTCGTGACCAGGTACCGACCCGCCGCCGGGAAGTGGCGGCCGAGGTCGTAGCCGCGCTCGCCGCCCAGCTCGACGACGACGCCGGTGCGGCCGCCGCCGTGCCGGGCGAGGAAGGCGTCCTGGTGGTGGCGGAAGACGTCGCCCCGCAGGTACAGCCCGAGCGACAGGTCGGACAGGAACGTGTCCGGGTCGATCACGTCGTCAGATCGGGGTGAGCGTCCAGCGCCAGCGGTACGTGCCCCCGCCCACCCGGTACTCCGGCAGGGTGTCGGGCCCGCAGGCACCGGTCCCGACGCCGCGCAGACCGACATCGAGGTGCACGACGACCTCATCACGGGGCGTGAGGTCGGCGGTGGTGGCCGCCCCGTGCAGGTCGTCGGCCGAGAAGTGCGACGCCGAGAACGAGAAGGGCTCTTGGGCGCTCACGGTGAAGCCCCTCCCCTCGTCGTCGGTCAGCGTGAAGCGGCGGACCTCCTGATGGGAACCGTGCTCCTGGGGGACGAGGTACGGGACGAACTGCTCGGAGACCGTGCTCGCCCACTTGCCGTACCGGGCGCCGGCCCGACGGTCCGAATACGTCTCGTGGGGACCGAGTCCCACCCAGGTCAGGTGCTCCAGCCCTGCCCTGGCCGTGAAGGTCACGCCGACCCGGGGGAGGTCGTCGAGCTCCTCGGGGATGCGGACCTCCTCGTCGAAGACCAAGGCGCCCGGCGACGAGCATCACGACCTGCCGGTGGTCGATGCGCACGTCGGGGCCCTGGCCCTGGAGGCGCCGGTGGATGGTCAGCGAGGGGTTCGCCCCCTGGTCTCGGGGCACGGCGCTGACGAGCTCGACGCCCATCCGGTCGAGGCCCCAGCGCAGCCATCGTCGACGCACGCCCGGGGAGAGCTCGGCCATCGGGCCGAAGCGGATGCCGTCGTTCTGGGTCGGTGCCCGCCACAACGAGGCCACCGGGTGGCTCACCAGGAGGTCGCCGGCCAAGACCGATCCCTTTTCGACGTCGACGGCGATGCGCACCGGCCGCATCGCCGGACTGACCGCCAAGTGGGCCCCCACCCACGGGATCTCGAACTGGGCCCACGCCACCTCGAAGCCCCGGGGCGCCCAGGCCTTGCCCTCACCGAGGGTGAAGGACAGCAGCAGGTGGCAGCGTTGGCCCTGGCCCAGGGTCGAGGGGCGCTCGATCTTCACCTCGATCTCGCCCGAGCCCAGCGGCGGGATCGCCGGCACCAGGATCCGGCCCTCGGCCACCGCCTCGCCGTCGACGGTGAGGGTCCACGACCCGTCGAGGTCGTTCAGCCCCACGAAGGCGCGCCGGTTGCGCAGGCGGAAGCGCCCTTCGTAGAGATCCAGCGCCTCGACATCGACGGGCTGGGCCAGCTTGGCGTGCTCGTTGCAGGCGGGGTGCGGGACCCGGTCCGGGCCGATCAGGCCGTCGGCGCAGAAGTCGGCGTCGTTGGGTTCGTCGCCGAACGCCCCGCCGTAGGCGAAGTACGGCTGGCCGTCGTCGTCCAGCCAGGTCAGCCCGTGGTCGATCCAGTCCCAGATGAACCCGCCCTGGAGGCCGGGGGTCGACTCGAACGCGGCCCAGTAGTCGGCCAGCGACCCGTTGCTGTTGCCCATGGCGTGCTGGTACTCGCACAGGATCATCGGCCGGCGGTCCTCGCCCCGCTCGGCCCAGGCCACGATGTCCTCGATCGCCGGGTACATCGGGCACACCACGTCGGTGACCGCGGCACCCCCGCCGGGCTCGGTCAGCCAGGTGTGCATGATCCCGCCCTCGTAGTGGACGAAGCGGCTGGGATCGTTGACCCGGACCCAAGCGGCGGCGGCGTCGTGGCCGGCCCCGTGGCCGGACTCGTTGCCGAGCGACCAGGCGATGACGCTGGGGTGGTTGCGGTCCCGCTGCACCATCCGCACCACCCGCTCGACGATGGCGTGGTGGTAGCGGGGGTCGTGGCACAGCGACGCCTGCCGGGCGTGGCTCTCGACGTTGGCCTCGTCGATCACCCACAGCCCGTACTCGTCGCAGAGGTCGAGGAACACCGGGTCGTTCGGGTAGTGGGCGCAGCGCACGGCGTTGAAGCCGAAGCGCTTCATGAGCACGACGTCGCGCTCCATGTCCTCCCGGCGGAGGACCTTGCCGGTGTCGGGATGGTGGTCGTGGCGGTTGACACCCCGGATCAGCACCCGCTCGCCGTTGAGGAGCAGGTCCCGGTCGACGATCTCGACCGAGCGGAACCCGATCCACTGCGAGGTGGCCTCGCGGATCCCGCCGTCGGCGTCCTTCAGGCTGACGAGGAGGCGGTAGCGGTGCGGGTCCTCGGTCGACCACGACCGGATGTCCGGCACCGTCGCCTCGAGGTGCGCCACCGGTCCCGGCCAGGCGTAGGCGCCCATGAGCCGCTCGGCGAACGTCTCGTCCTGGAACGCCTGCAGCGGGGCGGACAGCGGCTCGTGCACCGGCTCGTCGGTCGTCGTCTCCACGACGGCCTCGACGGTCCAGCCCTCCGGGACCGGCGCCCCACCAAGGCGGACGTCAACGGCCAGCGTCCCCGTGCCCTCCTCGGCGTCGAGCCCCGTGGTCACGGCCACGTCGGCCAGGTGGGTGGCCTCGGTGGCGTAGAGGGTGACCGACCGGTGGAGGCCGCCGTGGAACCAGTGGTCCTGGTCCTCGATCCACGTGGCGTCCGACCAGCGCACGACCATCGCGGCCAGGACGTTCGTCTTGTCCTGCAGCAGCTTGGTCAGGTCGAACTCGGCCGCCAGCCGGGAGTCCTTGCTCATGCCGACGAAGGTCCCGTTGCACCACAGCATCAGACAGCTCTCGGCGCCGCCCACCTGCAGCACCACCCGCCGCTCGCCCCAGGTGGGCGGGACGGCGAACTCGAGCCGGTACAGGCCGGTGGGGTCCTCGATCGGCACCTCGGGCGGTTCGGCCCGGAACGGCATCTGCACGTTCGTGTAGTGCGGGAGGTCGCCGACGTCCTGTCGGGTCCAGCACCCCGGCACCGGCACCGTGCGCCACTGCCGGTCGTCGAACCGGGGCTGGTGCCACCCGTCGGGCGCCGCCTCCGGTTTGGCGGCCAGGTGGAACCGCCAGTCCCCGTCCAGCGAGTGCCACCACGGCGACCGCTCGGGGTCGTGCGACCGGGCCAGGTCGAGGTCCGGATACGGGACCAAGCGGCGGCCGCATCGGCAGCCGTCCGAGGCTGGTCACCTCCGGCTGGGCCCACAGCCGCTGGGCCACGATCGGGTCGACGGCCATCGATCGACCCTAACGGGCGACCTCCCCGGGGGTTCCAGCCGGGTGGCCGGGGTCGACGGTCACCTCCGGCCAGTGCGCCCGTCGGACAGCATGGCAGCGTGCGCCGGGTGCTGGTCCTTCTCGTCCTGGGGCTGGCGTTCGCCGTCGCCGACGCCGCCCCCGCCGCCGCCTGCTCGTGCGCCCCGCGCAGACCCGCGGAACAGCTGGCGGAGTCCGAGGAGGTCTATGTGGGGGAGCTGGCGTCGACGGCGCCGGTCATCGATCCCACCGACGACAACCTGCTCCCTTATCGGCTGGCGCTTCGGTTCGACGTCGACGAGGTGTTCGTGGGCCACGTGGGCCGGACCGCTGAGGTGTGGGCCTATCCCGGCACCGGTTCGGTGTGCGGCCTCGGGGCCGAGGTCGGCCAGCGCTGGCTGGTGTTCGCCAGCCGTGACGATCCGCAGGACGATCACCTGGTCACCGGCTTCTGCTCGGCGTCGCAGCGCCTCCCCGGCGCCGCCCCGGCCTGGGTGGGCCAGGGTCACCCGCCGGACCCCGACGTGCCGGCACCACCGGAACGGTCGGCCACGGACGACCTGGCCCGGGCGACCGGTGCACTGGCCGCCGCAGGAGCGCTGGCCGTCGTGGGCCTGCGGATCGGCGCCCGGCGACGGGCACAGCAGGCGCCCGGCTGAGGTCCCGCGGAGGGACGACGGCCGGGCGCCCGGGTGCTGTGGGACCTAGATGGCCGGGGCGGGGGTGCGGCGGCCGGGCTCGGTGGCAATGGCCAGCCAGCTGACCAGCAGCCACACCGGCGCAAAGATCGGGACCATCCAGTAGAGCGTCGCCACCGGAGCGGCGGCACCGGCGATCAGCAGGACCGTCGAGCGGCGAGGGGCCTGGTCCCGCTGACGCAGGCCGATGCCGATGGCGACAGCACCCACCAACAGTGGCGCCGCCCAGAGGGGGTAGCCGTTGCCGGTGATGCCGATCGCCCCCCAGGTGAAGAAGATGGCATAGGCCACGAAGACGACGGTGGACACCTTGCGGAGGGTCATGGGGGCTCCTGTCTCGAGGCGCCGCTCGCGCGGCGCTCGGGCGACCCGCCGCCAGGACAGGTCGGCGGGGATGCCCCACAGCACCCGACCGAGGACCTCGAGCTGCTGGGCCGGCGTGCGGCCCGCCAGCGAGGCGTGTTCGTGCAGATCCGAGGCCAGCTCCTCACGACGCCGTGCGGCGACGTCGTCGGGCAGCCGCCACGTGTACAGGCGGACCCAGGCCGTGGCCAGGCGGTCGCTCATGCGGGATGGATCCCCGTGTCGAGGCCCGTCGCCACGGGCGTGACCGCGGACAGGTGCTCGGCCAGGGCGGCCTGGCCGGAGCTGGTGACCCGATAGAGGCGCCGGCGCGGGCGGCCCGCCTCCTCGGCCAGCGCGGCGTCCTCCCATCGGGAGGACAGCAGGCCGGCGTCCTCCATCCGGCCGAGCGCCTTGTAGAGCGTCCCGTGGGCCGTGAGCTTCTGGGAGCCGTCCTCGTCGGCCAGCCGCTTGGCCAGTGCGAACCCGTGCACCTCGGGAGGGTCGCCCTCGACGAGCACGTCGACGGCCACCGAGAGGATCTGGGCCTCGAGGTCGAGCAGCTGTCCCGCCTTCCGTCGCATGACCGTCAGTTTATGGGAAGATATCTTCCTGTCAAGCACGGAGGACGCGCACGACCCATGATGCGGGCATGAGCACGCGTGTGGAGGGGGCGCTCGGCAAGGTCGCCGAGCTCGGAGCGCTGATCGTCGACGAGGCGGAGAAGGCCGAGTCGCTCGGCCGCCTGACCGAGCCCGTCGTCGCCGCCCTCCACGAGGCGGGCCTGTTCGGACTGATCGTGCCGGAGGACCTCGGGGGGATGGGACTGACGCTTCCCGAGAGCATCATCGGTCTTCCGAGAGGTGGCCGCCCTCGACCCGTCGACAGCGTGGACGCTCGCCATCCTCGCCGACGGCCCCATCTTCGGGCGGATGCTCGAGGCCGAGGCCCTCGCCGACCTCGCCGTCGACGGCGAGGTCCTCATCGCCGGGACCCTGAACCCCCTGACCACCACCGCCCTGCCGGTGGACGGCGGCTACCGCCTGACGGGGAGGGCCGCGTACGCCAGCGGGTGCCACCACGCCCGCTGGCTCGCCACCGGTGCCTTCGTGCACCGCGACGGCGAGCCGTCCTTCGTCGACGGCATCCCCGAGCTCATCGCGGGCATCGTGCCCATCGAGGAGGCCACGATCGAGCCGACCTGGGCGCCGTCCGGCATGCGGGCGACGGGCAGCGACGACTGCACGCTCGACGACGTCTTCGTGCCCGAGCGCTTCACCTTCGGGTGGGGCGATCCCACCCCGCACGCCGGTGACCCGTGGAGCCACATCCCGCTCCTCGTGCAGCTGGGCCCGGCCCTCAGCGCGTCGATCGTCGGCGCCGCCCGGGGCGCCCAGCGGACCTTCGCCGAGCTGGCGGGGGCCAAGACGCCGATGGCCAGCTTCGAGCTCCTGGCCGACAAGCCGCACGCCCACGTCGCCGCCGGCGAGGCCGAGGGCCTGCTCCTGGCGGCGGAGGACACGCTCACCGCCGCCGTCGAGGACGTCTGGCGGCAGGGCCAGGCCGAGGTGCCGTTCACGGATGCCGACCGCGCCCGCCTACGGGCCCGAGTGGTCACCGCCGGCCGGCTCGCCTGCCAGGCCATCGACCGCTACCACGACGTCGGCGGGATGTCGTCCGTGAAACAGGGCTCGCCCCTGGAGCGGGCCTGGCGGGACGCCCACACCGCGACCCAGCACATCATGCTGAACGTCGCCCGCTACGAGATCATCGGCCGCATCACGCTGGGCCGCGACGCCGGCGCCCCGGTCATCTGAGCTGGGTCAGTCGAACGTCCAGCGCGTGGCCCCGCCCGGGTCGACGGTCTGCAGCGCAGTCGCCGACGTCGGCGTGAGCTTGAAGAGGTGCCAGGGCGGCGGGCCGGCGGACGGGGCGCTGTACTCGGCCGTGACCGCCGTGCCCGTCTCGTCCGGCTCAGCCGGCCACCCCTCGGCCGCCCAGCGCTCCGCCATCTCCGCCACGACCGGCGGATCGGTGATGATCTCGGCGGTGCCGTCGACCACGAGGTCGAACTCCTTCGTGGCCAGGCTCAGCGAGCAGCGTGGATCCCGGGCCAGGTTGCGGCCCTTGCGGCTGTGCTGGCCGGTCTCGAACCAGAAGGCGCCGTCCAGCCACAGCGCGCCGAGGCCGGTGACGTGCGGGCTCCCGTCCTCGTTGATCGTCGCCAGCCACGCCGAGTGCCGGTCCGGCCCCCCGGTCCCGGGGGCCATGGTCACCCCTTCGGCGAGTCGGGCGGTGATCGGCTCCCACTCCAGCGGGGCGAGGTCGTAGAGCTCAGCCAGGTTCTTCGTCTGCATGGGGGTTGGACCTCCGGCGCGCGACGGAATCATCGATCGCGGTCAGGTTCCTACCCCGCGTGCCACACTCCGGCCATCGCACTCTCCGCCCCGCAATCGGTCGCCGCCGAGTCCGGCCTGGCAACGGCCGCAGTCGAACGGCGGCGCGACCGTCGACCGCTACCGAGTGGTGCGCCCGTCGGCGGGTGAGCCGGCCACGACCTCCAACCTGGCGGCCCAGCGGCGGTCGCTCACGGTCAACGGTCTGACCCCCGGACGGACGTACTTGTTCAAGGTGCGGGCACACAACGCGCGGGGTGGGGACCTTTCAGCAGGACGGTGACGGCCGTGCCGAACGCCCGTGCCGGCTTCGGCACCATCCTCGGCACGTGTGGCGTCGTGGCGGCGCAGCTCGACGACGCGACGCCCTCGCTGTTCGGGGACAGGTTCTTCGACTTCGGCGTCGATCCGTACGACGACCCCGCCGACCGGACGCGCGCTGACGGAGGGTGGTCAGAAGATCCTCCAGGTCCCGAATGCGGGCGGCAGCGCTGTGTTCAGCGAGGTGTTCGCCTTCGAGGCCCTGGCGCGGTGTGAGGGGGCAATCCTGCTCAAGACCGAGAGCGAGATCGTCTACCAGCAGGCGGGGAAGCAGACCGACCTCCTGGTGCAGATCGCGGGCAACAAGGTCGGCGTCAGCGTCATGCGGGCCTCGACCTTCCCGTTCGGGAGTCCGCCCGTCCTCACCAATCTCGCGACGCTCCTCGGGAGGAAGCTCGACGACATCGTCTCGAGTACGCAGAACGTCGCCCCCGAGGACGAGTGGGTCAAGCAGGTCCTGGTCGTCATGGCCTACGACCAACAGCACGCCGACACGATCGAGCAGGCATGGGCTTCGCTCGACGCCGCCACCAGGGCCGACACCATCGTCTACGTGATCACCACCCACGGCAGCGACGCGAACATCTACGGCAACAGCTGACGGGGCGCTGCAGTCAGTGGCGCTCGCAGGAGATCTCGGTGTCGCGGCCGGGGGCGAGGTCACAGCGATCGCTGTGGGAGCCGCCGTTGCCGAGGTCGTTGCCGCGACGGCCGATCAGCGTGTCGTTGCCGTCGCCGCCCCGAAGCGTGTCGTTGCCCGGGCCGCCGAAGAGCTGGTCGGACGCTCCGTTGCCCACCAGCAGCCCACCCTCGCCACCGGCGCGCAGCGTGTCCCGGCCCGCCCCACCGAAGATCCGGTCGCGGCCGGGGCCGCCGGTGAGCTCGTTGTCGCCACCGAGGCCGCAGATCACGTCGTCACCGCCGAGGCCGTTGACCACGTCGTCGCCCGGGGTCCCCACGATCACGTCGGGCCCGGCCGTCGGCGAATCGCCCACGGCGAGCACGACCGTCGCGTCACGGCCGTCGCAGCGGGGCGCCACCACCGTGTAGTCGTGGGTCACCGTGGCGGTGTTGCCGGCCGCATCGGTGGCCGTCACCGAGAACTCCTGGGCCCCCAACGTCGAGGTGTCGATCGGCGAACCATCGGCCACATCACCCACACACGTGGCGATACCGGAGCCACCCGCCTCGTCGGCGCACACGAAGTCCGCGTTCACGACCTCACCCCGGTCATAGGTCGCCCCATCCGGCGGCGTCGTGATCGTCACCGTCGGATCCGTCCCGTCCACCACCGTGTAGTCATGCGTCACCGTCGCCGTGTTCCCGGCCGCATCGGTCGCCGTCACCGAGAACTCCTGGGCCCCCAACGTCGACGTGTCGATCGGCGAACCATCGCCCACATCACCCACACACGTGGCGATGCCGGAGCCACCCGCCTCGTCGGCGCACACGAAGTCCGCGTTCACGACCTGACCCCGGTCATAGGTCGCCCCATCCGGCGGCGTCGTGATCGTCACCGTCGGATCCGTCTCGTCCGGCGGGGCGAGCCCGGGTGAGCCGATGCCGTGGCTGTCGACGGCGAGGAAGGCGCCGCTGGTCCCGACGACGCTGAGCGTCGTCACGGGTGGGAACGGGGCTGCTGGCGTGCCCAGGCGGGCGGCGTTGTCGAAGCTGGAGAAGGGCGACGTCGCGTCCGACGCCCCGAAGGAGACGCCCGTGACCGGGGCACCCGAGCTGTCGAAGAGCACCACCGCGTCACCGCCAGTCGACAGGCCGGTGCTGCCACCGGTGTAGTGGCCGAAGAAGAACCCGGCGTCGAACGTGTTCTGACCGAACCACGCCTGGGCGAAGGCGAGTTCGAAGGCGGCGTCATCGGTGCCCTCGTAGAAGATGGCCGACGCCCCGGCGGGCAGGACCGGCACCCCGACCAGGTCGACGGCGGTCGCGAACGCGGCCGAGGAGTCGTCGACCTTCCAACCGGTCAGGCCCACCGACTCGGTGCCGGTGTTGGTGATCTCGAACCAGTCGGCGAGGTAGGGAGAGTTGCCCGTGCCCGAGCCCCACGGCGCGACCTCGGTGATCTTGATGCCCGACGGGTCGCCCGTCGGGGGCCCGACGGGCGGCTCGACGTTGCCCGGGGAGCCCAGGCCGACGCCTTCGGCCGCGACGAAGGCGCCGTGCACGCCTTCGGCGGCGAGGCGGGTGATGGGGACGGGGCCGGCGACGGCGCCGAGTCGGGCGACGTTGTCGAACGTGACGTTGGCCGTGGCGGCAGCGAAGGACACGCCGGTCAACCGGGCGTCGTCGGCGGCGAAGATGTTCACCGCGTCACCGCTGCCGGACAAGCCGAGGCTCGGACCGGTGTAGTAGCCGATGTGGAAGTCGTCCGGCGCCCCCTCCTCGCCGAACCACGCCAGCTCGAAGGCTGCCGCGACGGCCTCGGGGTCGGCGGCCGCACCCTTCTCGAAGAAGACCGCCGACTCGCCCGGAGCCAGCTCCGGCACACCGGTCAGGACCGCGGCGCTGGCGGCGTCGTTCGATCCGTCGTCGACCTGCACGCCGGTCAGATCCAGCGTCGTGCCGCCGGTGTTGGTCAGCTCGAACCAGTCGGCGGCGTAGGAGGCGTCGCTGCCCCATGGCGCCACCTCGGTCACGGCGAGCCGCGCCAGCGGGGAGGCGTCGGGCGCCCAGACGAGCAGCTGGGGGTGCGTGGCGTCGCCACCGCCGCCCTCCGAGGTCGTGTACATGACGAGGTCGCGGTCGACGGTGACGCCCTCCATCGTCTGGGCCGGGACCGCGAGCGGGGCGCCGGCGTCGACGATGTCCAGCTGGTTGGCGATGGCCCCGTCGCGGTCGATGTTGACGATCCGGCCCGACTCCTGGCTGATGACGAGCAGGTTCTCCGACTCGCCCTCCTCCACGTCGGGGAGCAGCGAGATCGGGAAGACGTCCGAGAGGTCGCCGGTGCCGACCAGGGCCGGGTCGAACAGGTTGATCGAGTTCTCCGTGCTCGGCGAACCGTTGGAGGCGGTGCCGGCCTCGAAGTCGATGGTGGTCTGGAAGAGGCCGAGCGGCCCGCTCTCCTTGACGCCGATGAAGCCCAGGCCGCTCGGGTCGGTCGACAGCGGGTCGTAGCTGATGCCCTCGAGGCCGATGTTGCCGATCGTCGTGCCGATCTTGACGGCGTCGGTCTCGGAGTCCTCGAGCACGCCATCGCCCTCGTACGTGAACCGCACCACCTGGCGGAGGCGCTCCTCGGCGAGGACGAACTCGCCGCCGCCGAGGTAGCTCAGGCCCTCGGTGTCCTCGAACTCGCCCGCGGCGAGGGTCATCGAGTCGATGAGCTCACCCGTCTTGGAGACCTGGACGACCGAGGTCCCCTCGTCGCCGACGACGAAGAGGGTGTCGGTGTCCCAGTTGTAGGTGATCGACGACACCTCGGTGGCCAGCTCGGATCCGGCCGGGGGGCTCGGGGTGTCCAGGTGCGTCGGCAGCGGGTAGCGGCCGACGATCCCGTACTCCGTCAGGTCGATGCCACCGCCCCCGGGCGGGGGCGGGCAGGCCGGGGTGAACGCGACGGTCGCGTACTCGCTCGTGCCGGGGCTGGCGATCGTGGTCTCGGCGTTGGCGTCCGCGTTGACGGTGACCGATCCCGGGTCGTTGGCCGCGCTCGACAGCTCCCAGTTGTCGTAGTCGTCGGCGGCCAGCACGCCCGCGGCGTTCGGCACCACCGAGTTGTCCCGGCTGCGAGGCGTGTCGTCGTAGGTGACCCGGTCGACGAGGTTGGCGGCGTCGTCCCAGACCTTGATCACGTCGCCGTTGCCGAGCCCCGGCGCGCTGCCACCCACGACCTTCACGGCCGAGCACAGGTCGAAGTAGGTCCGGAACGCCTCGGCGGTGGCACTCGTGAACACGACGGACTCGCCCGGCGCCACGACCCCCAGCCCGCTCAGGGAGAACGCGCCGGGAGAGGTGGGCGTCGCGATGGTGCTGTCCCCAAAGGTCCAGCCGTCCAGGTTGACCGCGGTCGTGCCCACGTTGGTCAGCTCCACGAACTCGTGCTCGGTGACGAAGTCCCGCAGCTGGTAGCTGAACTCGGAGATCCGGATGGGCACCGCCGTGCCCGACAGCGCCGCGGCGGCGTACTCCGTCGTGGCTGGGCTGGCGATCGTGGTCTCGGCGTTGGCGTCCGCGTTGACGGTGACCGATCCCGGGTCGTTGGCCGCGCTCGACAGCTCCCAGTTGTCGTAGTTGTTGGCGCCCAGCACGCCCACGGCGTTGGGGACCACCGAGTTGTCCCGGCTGCGGGGCGTGTCGTCGTAGGTCAGGCGGTCGTGGAGGACACCGGCGTCGTCCCAGATGTTGATCTGGTCGCCATTGCCGAGCCCCTCGGTGCTGCCGCCGACCACCTTCACCGTTCCCGAGAGGCTGAAGTAGGTGCGGAAGGCCTCCGGCGTGGCGCTGGTGACGATCACCGACTCGCCGACCGCCACCGTGCCGAAGCCACTCAGGCTGAACTGGCCCGGAATGGCGTCGACGTCGTCGAACGACCACCCGGTCATGTTGACCGGCGTCGTGCCCACGTTGGTCAGCTCCACGAACTCGTGCTCGGTGACGAAGTCCCGCAGCTGGTAGCTGAACTCGGAGATCCGGATGGCCGGCGCCGGGACCGCCACCGGTGCGGCTTCCGCCGGCAAGGCGGAGAGGGTCGACGAGGTGATGGCCAGGACCGAGGCGGCGAGCACGACGACGACCGATCCGGCTGCCCGCCGGAGATTCCGAGAGGTTCCCACGGCCGGGAATCCCAGCACCCCCGGCCGAACTCGAGGTGGCCGAGACGTGAACGTTCAGGGCCGGCGGCTGAACAATCCGTTGCCGCGGGCTCAGGTCATGACGCCGGCGACTCGCGGCGCACGAGCCACGCGGTCAGTGGGCGTCCGCTGACGCCGTGGGCCACCACACTGAGCACGACGGTGGCGACGATGGCGGACAGCACGGTCTGGACCCGGGGGTCGTCGGTCGGGAGCTCCTCGACGATCAGGAGGCCGAAGACCACCGAGGCCAGGCCTCGGGGACCGAACCAGCCGATGAACAGGGTGACCGGGCGGTTGAACCCGGCGCCGATCATGCTGATGGCGACCGGGACCATCCGGATGACGGTCAGGCTGAGCACGGCGTACACGGCGATGCGCCAGTCGACGAGGTCGAGTCCGTCGACGAGGAGACCGGCACCGAACACGAACCACACGACGAGGGCCAGGACCTGGCCGATGAGGTCGGGGAGCTCGGTGGCCTCCTCGTCCTCCTTCCCGGTGCCGGCTCGGAAGGCGACGCCGGCGACGAAGGCAGCGACGAAGTAGTTGACCTCGACCGCGTGGGCCACGAGGAAGGCGAGGGCGGCGAGCATCAGGACGCCGATGCGACGCCCGCCCGGTGCGACCCATCCCGCGGCCCGGGCTCGGGTCAGCCCGCGGCCCCCGAGGTAGCCGACGATCACGCCGATGGCCAAGCCGCCGAGGAGATCGGCCAGCGCCGCGGCACCGGGCGAGGACGCGGTCTCCTCGATGGCACCGACGCCGAGCAGGGCGGCCGAGGCGGCGATGAACCCCGTGACCGCGGGGGTGGCGATGCCGTCGTTCAGTCCGCTCTCGACGTTGAGGGACCGTCGGATGGACACCGGGAGCGACTGGTCGGAGACGACGCCGGCACTCAGGGCGGCGTCGGTGGGCGCCAGCACGGCCCCGAGGAGGGCGGCGAGCTCCCAGGGCAGATCGGTCAGTAGGGCGGCGGCCAGGCCCGCGCCGAGGGCGAAGGTCAGGGGCAGGCCGATGGCGAGCAGGCGGACGGGCAGGCCGGCGTGGTGACGGAGCTCCCGCGGATCGACCCGAGCGGCGTCGGCGAACAGGAGCAGCGCGAGCGTGATCTCGGCCAGCGTGTGCACCGTGTGGGACTCGACGGCGATGTCGACGTCGACCCAGGAGACGTTGGACAGCAACACCCCGGCCCCCAGGAACACGATGGGACCCGAGACGTCGAGCCGCTCCAGGCGGCCCGACACCGCGGACCACCCGAGCAGCAGCACGACGAGCGCGATCACCGCCCCGGTGCTCACGGCCGTCCCGTCACCCGAATCCCGCCCCCTCGGTCATCGCTCGTCATCCTGAGGAGCGCGCCGACCGGCGTCATCACCCAGTACAGGTGAGGACCGACGTGCTCGCCGCCCACGAGAGCGGTGTAGCGGTGCGAGCCCCGCCGCCTAAGTTGCGCGCTTGCGTCTCCGCCGAGCCACGAGGGCCGTCAGCAGCACGAGGAGCCACTGATGACCGTGCCCCCCACCAACGTCGCCATGCGGCGGGTCCGGGCAGGCGACGTCGAGCTCGAGATCGCCGAGGCGGGGGCCGGGGGCCGTCCGCTGCTCATGGTTCACGGGTTCATGGGGGCCAAGGAGGACTTCGGCGACTGGTGGGAACGCCTGGCCGAGCGGGGCTGGCACGTCGTGGCTCCGGACCTCCGCGGCCACGGCGCCAGTGACCATCCGCCCCGCACCCAGGACTACACCCTCCAGCTGTTCGAGACCGACCTGCTGGCGTTGGTGGATGACCTCGGGTGGGACCGGTTCGTGCTGCTCGGCCACTCCATGGGCGGCATGATCGGACAAGCCTTCGCCATCGAGCACCCCGACCGCCTCGACGGGCTGGTGCTCATGGACACCGTGGCCGCTCCACCGAGTGGTGCCTCGATGGCGGTCACGATGTTCGTCATGAGGCTCGGGCTGCGGGCCGCCAGAGTGAACGCGTTCGCCCGCCTCCTGCGCAAGCCGCCGCCCCGCTCGCCCGAGTCGGTCCGGCGCCTCTACGCGGAGCGGCCCGGCTACACCGACTGGCTCCGGGAAAAGGTCGTCGCCACCTCGCTCACCATGGCTAAAGCGATGTCCGCGGAATTGCCGAAGGGCGCCGATCGTCTGCCAGCGCTCGCCTCCCTCGACATCCCGGTCCTGGTGATCGTGGGCGAACACGACATGCCCGGCTTCGTCGAGGGCTCACAGCGGATGGCCAACGAGATCCCTGGTGCGTCCTTCGCGCTGCTGGAGGGCGCTGCCCACAATCCGCAGTTCGAGACCCCAGAGGCCTGGTGGGACGCCCTGACCGGTTTCCTCGACGGGCTGGCGAACCCGCCCAGGCAGAACCGCTAGGGCGCGTCGCTCCCGCGGTAGCAGAACTGGGAGAAGGCGACCGAGCCTTCGGTGGCGAACACCCCCACGACCCGGCCGGAGAACGGCGCGCAGACCTCGGCAGCCCAGTAACGCCCGTCGAGCTCGGCCAGCAGCTCGTCGCCGGCGAAGAGCCGGACCCGGTCAGCGCCGACAGCCAGCGCGTCGAGGCCCTCCGGTACGTCGGTCTCGATGCGCAGCTCGACCTCGTCGGTCCGTGTTGCCGTCTCCCAGCGCTGCACGACACCAGCCAGATGGGCGGTGGCGGTGACCTTGCGGCCGCGGAGCTCGAGGCCGAACCAGTGCTGCTCGTCGGAGCGGCACGCCAGGCCGCCTGCGCCGGCGGTGGCGTCGACCCGCGCGGAGACCGTCATGCGGTGATGACGCTGGCGACGGCCGACGAAGTGGGGCCACATCGAGTCGAGCGACGAGCCGCCGTCGATCACGAGCCGGCCGCGGGCGATGGCCGCGAACGAGTCCGGCCGGTCCCGGACCGCGATCCACCCCGGGTCGTCGAGCGTGGCCGGGTCGTCGAGGGCGAAGGCCTCCTCGACCCCGCGGCCGGGCGCGAGCTCGACGGGGTCGGCCACCGGCCAGCCGTCCGCCCATGCGACGGGGGTGACGAACGTCTCCCGCCCCAGGGGCGAGTAAGCCCGCCCCGCCCCAACCGGCCGCATGCCCAGCAGCACGAAGGCCGAGCCGCCGTCGGGTGTGTCGACCAGATCGGCGTGGCCGGTGTTCTGCACGGCCCGGCCGGTGCTGCGGGCGCTGAGGATCGGGTTCGCCGGGTGCGGCTCGAACGGCCCTTCCGGGCTCGGGCCCCGAGCGACGCTGACGGCGTGGCCCCGCTCGGTGCCTCCCTCGGCGATGACCAGGTACCAGTGCTCACCCCGCCGGTAGAGGTGCGGCGCTTCGGGGAACTGGAGCCCGGTGCCCGACCACAGCCCCCTCGGCGCCTCAGTCACCTGACCGGAGGCGAGGTCGACCCGGACCTGACGGATCCCTTGGTGTCCGAGCTCATCTCCGGTCAGGGCGAGCCCCGAGTACGTCACGTACACCGTGCCGTCCTCCTCCCAGGCGAGGTCCGGGTCGATGCCGGTGATGCCCCCGATCGGAAGGCCGTCGGACCACGGGCCGGCGGGATCAGTGGCGGTGAACAGCACACAGCCCCGAGGCCCCGCGATCGTCACGATGACGTAGAAGGTCCCGTCGCGGTGGCGGATCGTCGGCGCCCAGACACCCATGCCCGCGCCGACCATCGCCACCTCGACCTGCTCCGGCCGGGTGGCGACGTTGCCGATCTGCTCCCAGCTCACCAGGTCGTCGCTGCGGTACACCGGTAGGCCCGGCAGGTACTCCATCGTCGAGGTGACCAGGAAGTACGACCCCTCGACCCGGACGATGCTGGGGTCGGGGTGGAACCCCGGGATGAGCGGGTTGGGGAAGCGCGCCACCGTCAGGACTCGACGGGGATCGCGTCTCCGTCTCGCACCCAGTGCCCGACGTCGGGGTCGTACACGTACCGGCGGATCGTCGACGTCGCCGAGTGCTTGTCGGGACTGAGCGACGCGCCGGGCGAGACCGGGAGGTCGAAGGTTCCCAAGCCCTCGGCCGCGGCGACGAAGGAGGCGACGTCCAGCTCCGTACCGGCGGCCTCGAGGATCTGCAGGGTGAGGTCGAACGTGCGGCAGGCCATCGCCACGTTGGTGGCGACGTCGTCGTTCTCCATCTCCAGCGGGGCGTCGGGGAAGGCGGTGTCGTAGTCGGCGACGCACGCCTGCACTCCCTCGTCCGCCCGCGCCTCTTCCGCCGTGGGCGAGTCGACGGACACTGCGATCGTGCGCTCCAGCACCGCGTCGTCCACGGCCACGTCCTCCGCCGCGAAGCTGGTGAGTTGGCCGTTCGTGAGGGCCACGTCGACCTCCCAGCCGGTGCGCTCGACGCCCCGCAGGATGGCGATCGGCGTCGACGGCGTCAGGACGACGTCGGCGCCGTCGGCCCGCATGCGCGCGATCGCGGTGTCGACCGCGGCATCGGCCGCAGCGGGGTCGTCGGTCAGGGCCGGTCCCGCGACCTGAGACACCACCGAGATCCCGGCGTCGTCGAGAATGGCCCGGATCTCCTCGGCGAGGTCGCGCTCGAGGTCACTTGCGTCCGTGTAGAGGGCCACCTCGCGTCCGTCGAGGTCACCGGCGTCGACCATCTCCTGCACCGACGCGAGCGTGTAGCGGGCGAAGTCGATCTCGACGGCGAAGAACCGGCCCTCCGACCGCTCCTGGATCTGCTCGGTCTCCCCGAAGGCCCCGACATAGGGCTGGCCATGGAGCTCGGTGGCGCACAGGGCCTGGTCGCCGAGCAGCGTCCCGGCGACGACGAAGACCTCTTCGTCCTGCAGCAGCTCCGTGCAGACCCGGTCGATCTCTTCGGTCTGGGTGGGGATGAACGTGCTGGCGACGACCCGCAGGTCGCGGTCGGCCACCCCGCCCCGGGCGTTGACCCCCTCGGCCATCGCCTGGAACAGGTCCTCCACCGGGTACACGCCGATGTCGACGCCGAACTGGTCAAGGATCTCCTGCGCGTCGATCCAGGCCACGCCGATCGCGACCTCGGTGTCTGCCACTCCCTGGCTCGGCTCCGCGGTCACTCCCGACGTCGTCGGCGCCTCGTCCTCCGCCGTAGGGCTGGAACCGTCGGTGCAAGCGGCGGTGCTGAGTGCGAGCGCCGCGATGCCGACGAGAACTGACCGAAAACCGCGCAACGGATCCTCCCCTGCCGGTCGCGTGCCGAGCCGGCTGCCCGCAAGCTAGTCCGCCGCTTGGGACGGTCAGACGGGCGGAACCCCTATTCGATGCGCATGCCCGAGATGGCCCGGGCGATGACCAGCAGCTGGATCTGCTCCGTGCCCTCGAAGATGTCGTAGATCTTCGAGTCGCGGTGCCAGCGCTCGACGGGGTGCTCGTCGACGTAGCCGGCGCCGCCCAGGATCTGGATGGCCCGCTCGGTGACCCACACGGCGGTGCGGCCGGCCTTGAGCTTGGACATCGAGCCCTCGGCGTTCTCGAAGACCTTGCCGGTGCGGCCCATCCAGGCCGCCCGCCACACCAGCAGCCGGGCGGCGTCGATCTCGGTCTTCATGTCGGCCAGCAGGAAGGCGATCGACTGGTTCTCGATGATCGGCTTGCCGAACTGCTTGCGCTCCTTGGCGTAGTCGAGCGAGTACTCGTAGGCGGCCCGGGCGATGCCGACGGCCTGGGCACCGACGGACGGGACGGGTCGCCTCGAAGGTCGACATGGCGGCCTGGCCGCCGGAGCGCTTGCCCTCCTTGGCCCGCGCCAGCTTGCTCGTCCAGCTTCTCCTTGCCCGCCGAGCAGCAGCGAGCCCGGCACCCGCACGTCGTCGAGGACGACCTCGGCGGTGTGGCTGGCCCGGATGCCCATCTTCGAGAACTTCGTGCCCTGCGACAGGCCGGGCGTGCCCGGGGGGACGATGAAGCTGGCCTGGCCGCGGGAGCCCAGGTCCGGGTCGACGGTGGCGACCACCACGTGGACGTCGGCGATGCCGCCGTTGGTGATCCAGGTCTTGGTCCCGTTGAGGACCCACTCGTCCTTGGCCTCGTCGTAGACGGCCCGGGTGCGCAGGGAGCGACACGTCGGAGCCGGCGTCGGGCTCGGACACGCAGAAGGCGCCGAGGGCCGGCTTCTCGGGCGTGCCGAAGCACTGCGGGACCCACTCCATGACCTGCTCGGGCGTGCCGTTGCCCAGGATCCCGGCCACGCCGAGCACGCTGCCGACGATCGACAGGCCGATCCCGGCGTCACCCCAGAACAGCTCCTCCATGACGACGGGGATGCGTCAGCCCGGTCTCGTCGGCGAAGGCGTTGGCGAAGAAGTCGAAGCTGTACAGCCCGATCTTGGCCGCCTCCTGGATGACCGGCCAGGGCGTCTCCTCCTTCTTGTCGTACTCGTGGGCGGCCGGTCGGACGACGTCCTCGGCGAAGTCGTGGACCCACTTCTGGAGCTGGATCTGGTCCTCGTTGAGCTCGAGCGAGAAGTCACTCATGGCGCACCTCAGGCAGTTCGAAGGTCAGGGGTGCCCATAAGTTACCACCGGGTAACAACGGGGACACCACCTTCGGCGGCGACCCTTTACCCCGTTCCAGAGGTGCTCAGGTCAGAGCCAGGTGGTGACCATGACCATGACCATGCTCATGGTGACGAGGAGCGCGGCGGTGAGCCAGATGAGGCGCTGCCCGGCGGCCGTGTTGACCAGCGGGTCCTCCAGCTGCTCCCGGGCCAGCGCCAGCTGCTGGCTGAGGCTGGCCGACTCGACCTTGAGGGCGACGGCGGCCTGACGGGCGCCTTCGAGCTGGGCCACGACCCGCTCCGGATCGCCGGTGCCGGCGGCCGCCTCCAGCTGGACCTGGAGCCGGTCGTACTGCTCCTTGAGGCCGGACACGGCGGCGTACTGGGTCTGCAGCTCGGCCAGCTGGCGGGCCACGGCCCGGGTGCGGCCGCTCTGGTTGGCGGTGGCCTCGCGTGCGGCGTCCAGCTGGCGGGTCAGCTCGGCCCGGTCGGCCTCCAGCTCGCTCGATGCGCCGCATCAGCGCGGTGTGGTCGTCGACGTTGTCGGCCGCGGCCGCCTCGTGGATGGACTCCCAGCGCAGCCGATCGTGCAGGTCCTCGACGTCGGCGGCCAGCGGCGAGCCGACGCCCTCCAGCAGGTCCTGGGCCAGCTCGTGCACCCGCTCGGCGTAGGGCAGGTCCATGGGCTGGACGTCGCTCATGTGGGCCCAGTGGTTGCGGGCGGTGAGCAGCTCCTTGACGACGTCGCGCAGGGCGGGGGCGAGCTCCTTGGCGAAGACCGGGCCCCAGAAGCGGGTGATGACCTCGAGCTGGAACTGGGGGTCGGTCAGCGAGACGGCGATGTCCGGGCGCTTCCCGAGCTTGTTGGAGGCGACCAGGATCCAGTCGTCACCCTCCAGGTACGCCGACATCCGCTTGTCGACGTAGGGCGCGAGACCCTCGGCGATGGCCTCGAAGGCCATGCCCACCTGCGCGCGGTAGCCACCCAACATGAGCTACCTCATCGGCCCCCCGGGGACCGCATCAAGCCTCAGATGGGGTGCACTCTCGTTCCCTCGGGCGTGTCCTCGACCTCGTAGACCGAGTGCCCGGATCTCGTCCCGCAGGCGGTCGGCCTCGGGCCAGTCCTTGGCCGCCCGTGCCTCGTCCCGCAGCGCGGCCAGGTGCTCGACCTCCGCCGGCACCTCGGCGCCGCCGGCGAGCTCGATGCCCACCGCGGCGCAGATCTCCAGCACGGTCGCCCACGCCGCGGCCGGCCCGAACCGGGTCGTCCCCGTCGAGCGCGGTGTTGGCCTCGGTGACCAGGCCGAAGAGCTGGGCCACCACCGCGGGCGTGTCCAGGTCGTCGTCCATCGACGCCCGGAACCGGTCCAGCTCGGTCGGCGTCGGGCTCCTGCGGGGCGACGCCCGCCATGCGTCGGGCGAGCGCGTCGAGGCGGGACAGCGCCGACGAGGCCGCCTCGGCCGTCGTGTGGTTGACCTCGACCGGCGACCGGTAGTGGGCCTGCAGCACGAGCAGGCGGTAGGCGCGGGGGTCGGCCGACGTGGCCATGTCGTGCAGGTTCGAGAAGTTGCCGAGCGACTTCGACATCTTCTCGCCGCCCACCTCGACGAAGCCGTTGTGGACCCAGTGGCGGGCGAAGTCCTTGCCGAGGGCCTTGGCCTGGGCCCACTCGTTCTCGTGGTGCGGGAAGGCCAGGTCCTGGCCGCCGCCGTGGATGTCGAAGCCCTCGCCCAGCAGCTCGAGCGACATCACCACGCACTCGGTGTGCCACCCGGGCCGCCCGGCCCCCACGGCGAGTCCCACGTCGGCTCGCCCGGCTTGGCCTTCTTCCAGAGCACGAAGTCGAGCGGCGACCGCTTCTCGTCGTTGACCTCGATGCGGGCGCCGGCGCGCAGGGAGTCGAGGGACTGGCGGGCCAGCGTCCCGTAGCCCGTCGACGCCCTCGGTCGACGAGGTAGACGCCGTCGCTGGTCTCGTAGGCCTGCCCGGCGTCGACGAGCTCGCTCGATCAGCGCCACCATCTGCGTCGACGTACGCGGTGGCGTGGGGGTCGTCGGTCGGGCGCTTGACGCCGATGGCGTCCATGGCGTCGTACCAGACCGCCTCGAACTCGACGGCGACCTCGGCCGGGGTCGCGACCCTCCTCGTTGCCCGCGTTGATGATGTGGTCGTCGATGTCGGTGATGTTCGAGACGTAGGTGACCTCGACGCCGGTCCACTCGAGGTACCGGCGGAGGATGTCGAACACCAGGCGTGAAGCGGCCGTGGCCGAGGTGGGGCGGCCCGTAGACCGTCGGCCCGCAGACGTACATCGGTCGCCTTGCCCGGGTTCGCGGAACTCGACGGGGCGCACCTGGCCCCGGGCGGTGTCGAACAGGGAGAGCACCGCCGTGACGGTACCGACCGGTCCCCGTCCGGCTGGTGGCTTTCCGTCTACGAGCGGGCGGGGTGCCACCGGTAGCGTGACGGGACCATGTGCCCCGCCCGATCCGTCCCCGACAAGCCGACCCTCGACGGCCTCGAGGGCAAGTGGGGCGCGGCGTGGGAGGAGCAGGGCACCTACCGCTTCGACCGCACCGAAGACCCGCGACGAGATCTACTCGATCGACACGCCGCCGCCGACGGTCAGCGGCTCGCTGCACGTCGGCCACGTCTTCTGCTACACCCACACCGACACGATCGCCCGCTACCAGCGCATGCGGGGCCGGGAGGTCTTCTACCCGATGGGGTGGGACGACAACGGCCTCCCCACCGAGCGGCGGGTCGAGAACTTCTACGGCGTCCGCTGCGACCCGTCGCTGCCCTACGACCCCGACTTCCAGCCGCCGGCCGAGCCGCCCAAGGGGAACCGCCGGGACGACCTCGTCCCTGCTCCCGGCACAACTTCATCGAGCTGTGCGACGGGCTGACCGCCGAGGACGAGCAGGCCTTCGAGGAGCTGTGGCGCCACCTCGGGCTGTCGGTCGACTGGAGCCTGACCTACACGACGATCAACGACCGCAGCCCGGCGCACCAGCCAGCGGGCCTTCCTGCGCAACCTGGCCCGGGGCGAGGCCTACCAGGCCGAGGCCCCGACGCTCTGGGACGTCCGCTTCGAGATGGCGGTCGCCCAGGCCGAGCTCGAGGACCGGGAGCAGCCCGGCGCCTACCACCGGGTCGCGTTCGCCCGGGACGGCGGCGACCCGCTCGTCATCGACACCACCCGGCCCGAGCTGATCCCCGCCTGCGTCGCCCTCGTCGCCCACCCCGACGACGAGCGCTACCAGCCGCTGCTTCGGCACCGACGGTCCGCACCCCGCTCTTCGGCGTCGAGGTCCCGGTCAAGGCCCACCGCCTGGCCGACCCCGAGAAGGGCACGGGCATCGCCATGATCTGCACGTTCGGCGACATCACCGACGTCACCTGGTGGCGGGAGCTGGACCTGCCCGTCCGCGCCGTCGTCGGCCGCGACGGCCGCCTGGTCGCCGACGCCGCCCGAGGCCTTCACCGACGAGGCCGCCGACCGCTACGCCAGCGAGCTGGCGGGCAAGACGCTGTTCAGCGCCAAGGAGCGCATCGTCGAGCTGCTGGGCGAGGCGGGCGACCTGCGGGGCGAGCCCCGCCAGATCACCCACCCGGTCAAGTTCTACGAGAAGGGCGACAAGCCGCTCGAGATCGTCACCTCCCGCCAGTGGTACATCCGCAACGGCGGCCGCGAGCCCGACCTGCGCGAGGCGCTGATCGGCCGGGGCCAGGAGCTCGACTGGCACCCGCCGCTACATGCGGGCCCGCTACGAGAACTGGGTCGAGGGGCTCAACGGCGACTGGCTGATCAGCCGCCAGCGCTACTTCGGCGTCCCCATCCCCGTCTGGTACGCCGTCGACGACGACGGCGAGGTCGACCACGACCAGCGTCCTGGTCCCCGACGAGGACGTCCTGCCCGTCGACCCGACGTCGGACGCCCCGCCCGGCTACGACGAGGACCAGCGGGGCCAGCCCGGCGGCTTCGTCGGCGACCCCGACATCATGGACACGTGGGCGACGTCGTCGCTCACCCCCCAGATCGCCGGCGGCTGGGTGGACGACGACGACCTCTTCGCAGCGGATCTTCCCCATGGACCTGCGCCCCCAGGCCCACGACATCATCCGCACCTGGCTGTTCTCGACGGTCGTCCGCGTCCACTTCGAGCACGACACGGCCCCCGTGGCGCCACGCCGCCATCTCCGGGTGGATCCTCGACCCCGACCGCAAGAAGATGTCGAAGTCGAAGGGCAACGTCGTCACCCCGATGGCCCTGCTCGAGCAGTTCGGCTCCGACGCCGTCCGCTACTGGGCCGCCGAGGGCCGCCCGGGCACCGACACCGCCTTCGACGAGGGCCAGATGAAGGTCGGCCGCCGGCTGGCCATCAAGATCCTCAACGTCAGCAAGTTCGCCCTCGGCCTCCCGGGTGACGCCGCGCCGGACCCGACACGCGTCGTCGACCACCCCGTCGACCGGGCGATGCTGGCCCGGCTGGCCGACGCTGGTCGACGAGGCCACCTCCGCCTTCGAGGGCTACGACTACGCCCGGGCGCTCGAGCGCACCGAGTCGTTCTTCTGGTGGTTCTGCGACGACTACCTCGAGCTGGTCAAGGGCCGGGCCTACGGCGAACCAGGGCGACGCCGCCTCCGCCCGGGCCGCGCTGGAGGTGGCGCTGTCCACGCTGCTGCGGCTGTTCGCCCCCGTCCTCCCCTACGTCACCGAGGAGGTCTGGTCGCTGGTGGCACGAGGGCTCGATCCACCGAGCGCCCTGGCCCGACCCGACCGAGGCCGTGATGGCCGCGGCCGACGGCGACCCCCTGGTCACCGAGGTCGCCAGCGCCGTCCTGGCGAGATCCGCAAGGCCAAGACCGAGGCCGGCGCCTCACTGCGGGCCGAGGTCGACACCGTCGTCGTCCGGGACACCCCCGAGCGGCTGGCCGCCCTGCAGCTGGCCGTGGACGACCTCCGCGACGCCGCCAAGGCCGCCCAGCTCACCACCGAGGAGGGCGACACCTTCTCCGTCGACGTGACCCTGACCGCCCAACCCGCCGAGGGCTGAACATCGTTGGAGGAAATAGCCCACCGATTCGGTGGGCTATTTCCTCCAACTCCCTAGACGGCTGCGGCGATGGCGCCGGCCAGGAGGCGGGCGCCGCTGTCGGACAGGTGCACGCCGTCGGCGGCGCGGTCCTCGGGGCCGTCCAGCACCGCCGTGGCGTCGACCAGGGTGACGAAGGGCCAGCCGGCCGCGACCCGCTCGTACTCGGCCCGCAGCCGGTCGACGGCGGCCTGGACGACCGGCACCGGCACCGTCGGGGGCAGCACCAGGACCACCTGCGCGCCGGCGCGGGCGATGGCCGCCATCGCGGCGTCGGTCTGGCGCCCCCACGCCACGCTGAAGGCGGACGACTCGATGCTCTCGACGGTCCGGCCGTCCTCGACCCAGAGCCCGTCGGGGTCGCCCGTGTAGTTCCCGAGGAACGAGAACACGACGACGTCGGCCTCGATCGTCGCCAACTCCTCGTCGAGCCGGGCCGCCCAGTCGTAGAAGTCCGGGGTCAACAGGCCCGAGCCGTTGACCGCCACGTTGCGCACGGCGTACCCGGGCCCGAGCACCTCGGCCAGCGCCGGCCCCGTCTGGCGCAGGATCGAGTCGCCGATCAGCAGCACCCGCTCGGGCTCCGGCACCTCCTCGTGCACGACCGTCGGCACCGGCGAGGCCCGCCCCGCCTGGAACCCGCCGATGAGCCCCACCGACAACGCCAGCACCGCGAGCCGTCCCGCCTTCACGCTGGGTGGGACGGGCGCGGACGGCCCAGGGTTCAGTCGGTCGGCGCCTCGGTGGGGTCGGGCGCGGCCTCCCCGGCCTGACGGAGCCAGAGCGTGCGCTGCGGGAAGGGGATCTCGATGCCCTCCTGCTCGAGCCGCTCCTTGAGGCGGAGCTGGAGTTCCCGGGTCACGGCGTACTGACGGCCGGGGCGGGTCTTCACGACCAGGCGCAGGGTCACGCCGTCGACGGCGAGCTGCTCGACGCCCCACATCTCGGGCGGCTCGAGGATGTCGGCCCGCCAGTCCTCGTCCTGGCGCATCTGCTCGGCCTCGTCGAGGATGATCTCCATCGCCCGCCGCAGGTCGGCGCCGTAGGCGATGCTCACGTCGAGCTTCGTCCGGGACCAGCCCTTCGTGGCGTTGCCCGCCTTCACGATCTCGCCGTTGGACACCGTCCACAGCACGCCGCCGACGTCCCGGATCTTCGACGAGCGCAGCGAGACCTCCTCGACGGTCCCCGCCACGTCCTGGAGGTCGACGGTGTCCCCGACCCCGAACTGGTCCTCGATGACGATGAACAGGCCGGACAGGAAGTCCCGGACCAACGTCTGGGCACCGAAGCCGAGGGCCACGCCGGCCACGCCGGCGCCGGCGATGAGGGGCGCGAGGTCGATGTCGAACTCGCCGAGGGCGATCAGGACGGCGATGACCCAGATGATCGTGCTGACCACGCTGCCCAGCACGTTCTGGATCGCCTCGGCCCGGGCGTGGGCCCGCACCGGGTCGGGGACGGCGGCGCCGACCACGGCGGTGTTGCTGACCTTGCCGAGGCGGCCCTCCCGCGTGGAGTCGACCAGGCGGCGGGCGGAGCGCCGGATGAGTCGGCGGGACACCTTGGTCAGGATCCACGCGGTGACGAGGATGATCAGGATCTTCAGCGGGCGGTCGATCGACCACTCGGCCAGGTCCGAGAGGGCGGCGTTCCCCGTCCAGTCGTAGACGTTGCGACAGGCGACCCCGGGCTCCTCGCCACAGGCTTCGGTCAGGTCCAGGGCGAAGATCACGGCCCCCCTCTCTATCGTGGCACCCCGGCGCGAGGGAACGTCAGACCCGGGATCGGGCCGATCCTGGTAGAAACCCTGCAGATGCAGGATTTCCGGATGGGAGAGGCCGCAGCGCTCCTGGGCGTCAGCGTCGACACCGTGCGCCGCTGGGCCGACGACGGTCGGCTGGCCACCCGGCGCACCGAGCGGCGGGCACCGCCTGGTCGACGCCCCGGACCTGGCCCGGCTGGCCACCGAGCTGGCCGACGCCCCCGAGCCCGGCGTCATCGCCGGCGCCTCGGCCCGCAACCGACTCACCGGCCTGGTGACTCGGGTCGAGCGCGACGGGGTGATGGCCCAGGTGGACATCCAGGCCGGGCCCTACCGCGTCGTGTCGCTGATGAGCCGGGAGGCGGCCGACGAGCTCGGCCTCGAGCCCGGGGTCGTCGCCGTGGCCTCGGTCAAGGCCACCAACGTGGTGGTCGAGATCCCCGAGCGCCCGTGATCCCTCGTTCTGGCACCTGATCCGATGGCCGTGACAACCGAATCGGGCGCCAGAACCATGAAGGGTCGGCGGGGCGCCGGTGGCGGGGTGCTGCCGATCCTTGGCGGGCTGGCGGCCGTCTTCCTGGCCCTCCCGCTGCTCGGCCTGCTCCAGCGCACGCCGTGGTCCGACCTGGGCGACCTGCTCACGGACCCGGCGGCGACCGCCGCCCTGGGACTCTCTCTGCAAGTGGCCATCGCGGCCACGGTCCTGGCCACGCTGCTGGGGGTCCCCCTGGCCTGGCTGCTGGCCCGCACCCGGTTCCCGGGGCGCTCGGTCGTGCGGGCCCTCGTGCTGTTGCCCATGGTGCTGCCGCCGGTGGTCGGCGGCGTGGCCCTGCTCTACGCCCTCGGGCGCCGGGGTCTGGTGGGCCAGTACCTCTACGACTGGTTCGACATCACGCTCCCGTTCACCCGGGCGGGCGCCGTGCTGGCGGCCACCTTCGTGGCCATGCCGTTCCTGGTCATCACCGTCGAGTCCGGCCTGCGCTCCTTGGACCCCGGCTACGAGGAGGCCGCCCGCACGCTGGGGGCGAACCGGGCCACGACGTTCTGGCGGGTGACCCTGCCACTGCTCGCCCCGCAACTGGCCGCCGGCGCCGCGCTCGCCTTCGCCCGGGCGCTGGGCGAGTTCGGGGCCACGATCACCTTCGCGGGCAACGTCGAGGGCCGGACCCGGACGCTGCCGCTGGCCATCTACACCGCTCTGCAGACCGATCGGGAGGCCGCTCTGGCCCTCTCGGTCGTGCTGCTGGCCGTGTCGCTCGTGGTCTTGGTGTTGCTCCGCGACCGCGTCGTGGGCGGTGGGTCGTGATCGACCTGGCCGGGCGGGTCCACCTCGACGACTTCACCGCCGAGCTGGAGTTGAGCGCCGAGCCGGGCGAAGTCGTCGGCCTCGTCGGCGAGAACGGGTCGGGCAAGACCACGCTGCTCCGGGTCCTCGCCGGGCTCACCCCGCTCGACGAAGGAAGGCTCGTCGTCGACGGCGTCGTCCTCGACGACCCCACCGAGGGCACCTTCGTCGACCCCGACGAGCGACCGGTGGGCATCGTGCTGCAGCGGCCGACGCTGTTCCCGCACCTGGACCTCCGGGACAACGTGGCCTTCGGGCCTCGTCGCCGGGGGGTCGGGAAGGACGACGCCCGAGCCGCCGCCGCCACCTGGCTCGAGCGGCTGGGGGTGGCCGACGTCGCCCGCTCGAGGCCCCGCCAGGTGTCGGGCGGTCAGGCCCAGCGAGCGTCCATCGCCCGAGCCCTGGTTCGCGACCCCGACATCCTCCTGCTGGACGAGCCCCTCGCCGCCCTCGACCAGGACGGCCGCACGATGGTCCGGCGGCTGCTGCGCACCGAGGAGCGGCGTCCCGACCGTACGACGGTCCTGGTGTCCCACGACCCGGTCGACGCCCTGGCCTTCACCGACCGCCTGGTCGTGCTGGAGGACGGTCGGGTCAGCCAGGTCGGCACCCCTGCCGAGCTCACCCGCCGACCGCGGTCGGCATTCGTCGCCGGGCTGGTCGGCCTCAACCTCCTCCAGGGCCGGGCCAGCGACACGACGATCAGGCTGGCGGGCGGCGCCGAGCTGGTGACGGCCACGCCGGCGGCGGGCGACGTGCTGGTCACCGTGGCGCCCCACGCGATCGCCCTCTACCGGGCCCGGCCCGACGGCAGCCCCCGCAACACGTGGTCGGCGTCGGTCGACGACCTCGAGGCCGTCGGCGATCGGGTGCGGGTGGCCCTCGCCGGGCCGGTACCGCTGGTGGCCGAGATCACCCCCGCCGCCGTCGCCGACCTGGGCCTCGCGCCGGGCGACACGGTCTGGGCCACCGTCAAGGCGACCGAGCTGGAGGTCTACGAGGCCTGACCCTCGACGGCCACGGCGATCGCCCGGGCCAACAGGCGCTGGCCCTGACGTGCGAGATGGACGCCGTCGCCCGTCCGCACGGGCAGGACGTCGCCGCCCGCGGTCTCCTTGAACCCCACCCACTCGCCGTCGGGGCCGCCCAGGACGGGGACGGCGTCGACGAGACGGATGAACGGCCAGCGCTCGGCCGCCCGTCGGTACTCGCGCCGCAGGGCATCGGCGACCCCCTGCAGCTCGGGCGTGGCCATCGGCGGGGGCAGGACCATCACGACCTCGGCGTCGGACGCCTCGGCGATCGTCGCCATGGCGGCGTCGACCTGCTGGCCCCACTCGCGGGCGAAGGCGGGCGAGCTCACGTCGCCGACGGTGCTGCCGTCGTCGGCCTGCCAGAGCTCGCTGGGATCGTCCGTGTAGTTGCCGATGAACAGGAAGACCACGACGTCGGGGTCGGTGCGGGCGAGGTCCTGCTCGAGGATGTCGCTCCAGTCGAAGTAGTCCGGCGTCAGGAGGCCGGACCCGTTCACGCCGTCGTTGTGGATCCTCCAGCCGTCACCCAACTGGTGGTCGAGGGCGTCGCCGGTCTGGCGCATGATCGAGTCGCCCACGAGCAGCACGTGCTGCTCGTTCGACGTCGTGACCTGACCGACGCCCACGCCGGCGGCCAGCAGGGTCAGGGCGAGCAGCCCTGCCGCCCGCTTCACGCGTCGCTGGATCCCTTGGCGGCGTCGGTGGCGGCGGCCAGGGCGAGGATGGCGAAGATCTGGGCGCGCATGTGGTGGAACTTGGGGTCACCACCCTGATCGGAGGCGCGTCGCATGGATGCCAGCGCCATCTTCTCGTACTCGTCCGCCTGACCTGCCATGGGCACGGGGTGCCTATCGGCATGACAGTGTGTCGAAATGACCGTGCTCGATCGCTTTCGACTCGACGGGAAGGTGGCCGTCGTCACCGGGGGTGGCCGGGGCATCGGCGCCGCCGTCGCCCGCGCCTACGCCGACGTCGGCGCCAACGTGGTCCTGGCCGCCCGGACCGAGAGCCAGTTGGACGAGGTCGCCGCCGACGTCCGCGCCGCCGGCGGCGAGGCCGTGACGGTCGTCGCCGACGTGAGCGACCTGGACACCCTCGAGGGCCTGGTGGACGCCGCCGTCGAGGCGTTCGGCGGCATCGACGTCGTCGTCAACAACGCCGGCGGCTCGATGCCGCAGGCGTTCCTGGACACCAGCGTCCGGGCCTTCGAGAAGGCCTTCCACTTCAACGTCACCACCGCGTTCCGCCTGACCCAGCTGGCCATCCCCCACATGCTCGGCCGCGAGAACGCCAGCGTGGTGAACATCTCCTCCGCCATGGGCCGCATGTCCGACCGCGGCTTCGCTGCCTACGGCACCGCCAAGGGCGCCCTCACCCACCTGACCCGCCTCCTCGCCTCCGACCTGGCGCCCCGGGTCCGGGTCAACGGCATCGCCGTCGGCTCCGTCGCCACCTCCGCCCTCCAGGTCGTCCTCGACACCGAGGAGATCCACGACGAGATGGTCGCCCGCACCCCCGCTGAAGCGCCTGGGCGACCCGTCCGACATCGCCGCCGCCGCCCTCTGGCTGGCGTCCGACGCCGGCAGCTGGGTCACCGGCAAAGGTCGTCGAAGTCGACGGCGGCCTCGAAGCCCCCAACCTCGCCATGGGCCTCCCAGACCTGTAGCTACAGGTCCTCTTCGTCCACCTCGAACGTGTTGCAGGCGTCGAGGGTGCCGGACTCGTAGCCCTCGGTGAGCCAGTGCTGGCGTTGGTCGCTGGAGCCGTGGGTGAAGCTCTCGGGGGAATCGACGCCGAGGCGGTCGTCGCCGACGGCCGCTGCAGCCTCGAGGCCCTCGGCGATGTCGCCGTCGCTCAGCAGGTCCCGCTGGAAGGCGGAGTGGGCCCAGACGCCGGCGAAGCAGTCGGCCTGCAGCTCCTGGCGCACGGACAGCTCGTTGGCCCGGTCGGGGTCGTCCTGCGAGAGCCGGCGGACCTCGTCGTCGATGCCCAGGAGGTTCTGCACGTGGTGGCCCAGCTCGTGGGCGAGCACGTACGCCTGGGCGAAGTCCCCGGGCGCACCGAAGCGTTCACGCAGCTCCCGGAAGAAGCCGAGGTCGATGTACACCTTGCTGTCGGCCGGGCAGTAGAAGGGCCCGGTGGCCGACCAGGCCGAACCGCAGCCGTCGGTCCGGACCGCGTCGCGGAACAGGACCAGCTCGGCGTCCTGGTAGTTCCGCCCCGCCTCGTCGAAGTAGCCGTCCCAGAACCCCTGGATGTCGTCGAGGACGAACGAGACGAACTCCACCTGGTCGGCCTCGGGATCGGTGGCCTCGTCGATGGGGCTCTCGCCCTCGGCGCCGGAGGCCGTCGAGAAGTCCTCGAGGACCTCGGCCAGGTCGCCGACGTCGAAGCCGCCGGACGCACCGTCCCCGCCGACGCAGCTGCGCCCGGCGAAGGTGATGCACGAGCAGCAGGACGATCCCGATGACGCCGCCGCCCTTGGCCCCGCCCGGGCAGCATCCCGCCGAGGCCGCCGATGCCACCCGACCGGGCGCCTCGTCGGTCCTCGATGTTGCCGCTGCGTCCCCGCCCCCGCGTCCACTTCACGGATCAGTCGCCCTCGTCGTCCTCGTCCCCGTTGCCGTTCCCGTTCCCGTTGCCGTTGCCGTTGCCGTTGCCGTTCCCGTTCCCGCCCTCACCGTCCGGTCCGTCGGGCTCACCGTCGCCCTCGCGGGCCAGCAGGACCTGGCAGGCGTCGACGTTGCCCTGCCCCTCGTCGCACAGCTCGCGGAGGCGGTCCGTGCTCAGCTCGTCGCATCCCTCCTGGTCGCCGACCGCGCAGCGCTCCTCGGCCGAGAGCGAGGTGGTGGTCGTGACCGCGGTGGTGGGCGGGGGCGGGGGCGCCGTGGTGGACACGGTGGTGTCCGGCGTGGAGTCCGCCGTCTCGACGGTGTCCACGCCGTCGTCGTCGTCCGCCGACAGGAAGAGGCCGATGCCGACACCGGCGGCCAGCACCAACAGGGCGACGACCGCCAGGACGCCGGGGCGGCGGTACCAGGGGGCGGCGGAGTCGGTCATGGTGGGGTCACCTCCAGAGGTCGACCACCGTACGGAGGGCCTCGTCGCCCACCACCAGGGTCCCCAGATGGCTCTCGCCCGGTCGCACGTGCAGCTCCGAGTCGGCCACCAGCTCGCACAGCTTCCGGGCGTGCGACAGCGGGACGATGTGGTCGGCGTCGCCGTGCCAGAACCGCACGGGCACGGTGATCTCGGCCACCGAGAAACCCCAGGCCCGCCCGAACAGCACCAGATCGGCCGACGCCGCCCCAATGCCGCCACGGGCGGCGGCCACGTTCAGGTCGTCGAGGAACATCCGCTTCATACCTGGCGTCTCGAAGGCGATCTTGTCGCCCTCGGGGCCGATGGCGGCATAGAGCGAGATCGCCTGTGGGCCGAGGGGGCGCAGCGCCCGGATCAGGATCGTCAACGTGACGCCCAGGCCCCAGCGCCCGAGGGTGATCGGGTGCCGCAGCAGCCGGGTCAGGTCGACCAGGCCGTCGCCCGTCGTCTCGTCGCCGACGGTCGGCGCCACCCCGCCGAGCACGACGGCCGCCACCACGCGGTCCGGCAGCTCGTGGGCGACGGCCAGGACGTACGGGCCGCCGCCGGAGAGGCCGATCACGCCGAAGCGGTCGACGCCGAGGGCGTCGGCCACCGCTCGGAGGTCGTCGGCGAAGGCGCGGATGTCCGGGTAGAGGTGGCGGGTCGACTCGCCGGTGCCGGGACGCTCGACGCCGATGACGCGGACCCCCAGCTCGTGGGCCGCGGCCCGGGCCGCGGGCGGCACCTGGCGCCGGGCCCCGGGGGTGCCGTGCAGCCAGAAGACCGGCCGGCCGTCGGCCGGACCGAACTCGGCCACGCCGAGCACGCGGTCGTGGCTCACCTTCACGGTGCGCTCCACGCGAGGAGGCACCAGGTCGTGGGCCATGCGCTACCGAGGTGGGTTGCGGGGTGGTGGGTTCATGTTCTCGGCGAACACATACCCGCTCTCGGCGATGACCTCCATGAGGTGGACCATGTTCATCAGGTCCTCCTCGTAGGAGAACTTGCCGCCTCCCGCGTACGTCAGCATCGAGATGCCGGGGGCCTCGTAGTACGAGCCGTCCTCACGCTGCCCCGGCAACCGGTTGGTCCACTTGAGGACCACCTGGTCGCCGTCGATCAGGTGGCCCAGGTGCGGGAAGCGCCAGTCGTCCAGGCCCTGCATGCTCTCCCGCCAGAACCGGCGCAGGTTGTCGATGCCGGTGACCCGGCCCCACGCCGGGTCGATGAACGTGGCGTCGTCGGTGAACATCTCGTCGAGGCCGTCCCAGCCCCCGCGGCCCTCCTCGGCCGCCTCCCGGATCTCGACGTACCGGTCGATGGCCGCCTGGATCTCGGCGCGGTCGTGGGCCACCGGGTCAGCCCGCCTGGCACTCGGTGACGGCGGCGTTCAGCTCCGGCGGGATGTTGGTCGGGTCCTCGGCCAGCTGCGAGTCGATCTCGACGAAGCGGTCGTAGGGCACGTCCCGCTGGAGCACGTCGATGATGCACTGGCAGAAGTCGGCGGGGCCGCCGGAGCCGGTGCACGAGGTGTTGAACGTGTCGATGACCTCGGGCGGGTACTCGCCGCCGGCGGTCGTGTCCTCGGGCGCGTCGGGCGGGTCCTCGTCGGTGCCGAAGACGTCGTCGCTGCTGTCCCCGCTGTCGGAGGCGTCGTCGGCCATGTCGTCGAAGAGGTCCGAGGCCGACGGGTCCTCCTCGGGCTCGTCGCTCTGGTCGGCCGCCTCGCTGGAGCTGGCGTTGTCGCCGTCGCCACCGCCGTCGTCACCGCCTCCCGCCAGGAGGACGATGCCGACCACGATGAGGATGATCACCACGGCGATGCCGATGATGACGCCGGTCTTCTTGCCACCACCGGAGGCCGAGCCGGGGGGGCCGGTGTAGTCGCCGACCGGTGAGCCGGGCGGCGGAGAACCGCCGGCGGCGATGGGTGCGCCGGGTGCCCCCGGCGGGGGCGTGCCGGCCGTCGGCTGCGTGGGGGCCACCGGCTGCTGCGATTGCGGGGGCACCACCTGCGTGGCGGAGGGGTCGAAGCCCGCGGGCTCGGCCGCTGCGGGCTCGGCGCCACCGCGCACCGGGTCGCTGGCCACGGTCTGTCCGTCGGCGACCGAGTCCGTCCAGTCCTCCCCGTCGAACCACCGGTTCTGGTGGCGACCGGTCGGATCCGGGTACCAACCCGCAGGGGTGCTCATGGCCTGTTCCCTCCCAGGGTCAGGGCTTCTCGCTGCCGACGATCCACATGGCGAAGAACTGTGCGCCACCACCGTAGGCGTGACCGAGGGCGCGGCGAGCGCCATCCACCTGGTGGTCGCCGCACATGCCCCGCACCTGCATGGCGGCCTCCCCGAAGCGGATCATGCCCGACGCCCCGATCGGGTTGGTCGAGAGCACGCCGCCGGAGGCGTTCCAGGGGATGTCGCCGTCCAGTGCGGTGGCGCCGGACTCGGTCACCTTCCAGCCCTCGCCCTGCTCGGCGAAGCCCAGGTTCTCCAGCCACATCGGCTCGTACCACGAGAACGGGACGTAGACCTCGGCCACGTCGATCTGCGCCCGGGGGTCGGTGATGCCCACCTGCTGGTAGAGGTCGGCGGCGCAGTCCCGGCCGGCCTGCGGGTTCACGTGGTCACGGCCCGCGGCCATGGTGGCCTCGCTGCGCATCGACGTGCCCTGGATCCAGGCCGGGTTCGGGCTGGCGTCGCCGGTCTTCTCGTCGGCCAGGACCATGGCGAAGGCCCCGTCGGACGAGGGGCAGGTCTCGTCGTAGCGGATGGGGTCCCACAGCATGATCGACTCCTTGATGGAGTCGTAGGTGATGTGGGGCTGGTGCAGGTGGGCGAAGGGGTTCTTGCAGGCGTTCAGCCGGTCCTTCAGCGCCACCAGGATCCCGGTGTCGTCCGGGGCGCCGGAGCGGCGCATGTAGGCCCGGATGTGGGGGGCGAAGAACCCGCCGGCGCCCGCCACCAGCTTCTGGCTGAACGGGATCGGCAGCGACAGGGCCCACATGGCCTCGGACTCGGACTGCTTCTCGAAGGCCACGGTCAGCACCCGCTGGTGGATGCCGGAGGAGACCAGCGCTGCTGGCCACGATCGCCGTGGAGCCGCCGACCGACCCGGCCGTGTGGACCCGGAGGATCGGCTTGCCCACGGCCCCGAGGGCCTCGGCCAGGTAGAGCTCCGGCATCATCAGGCCCTCGAAGAAGTCCGGGGCCTTGCCGATGACGACGGCGTCGATGTCGTCCCAGCCCATGCCGGCGTCCTCGAGGGCCCGCATGGCGGCCTCCCGGACGAGCCCGGCGATGGAGACGTCCCCGCGGGTGGCCTGGTGGCGGGTCTGGCCGCAGCCGACGATGGCGACGCGCTCGGCACCCATCAGTTGCCTCCTTCGATGACGCAGACCAGGTTGTGCTGGAGGCACTGGCCGGAGGTGGCGTGGGCCACGCCCCGGGCGGCGCTGCCGGCCGAGACGCGGTTGGCCACCTCGGCGACGCGGACCAGGCCGGCGGCCATGATCATGTTGGCGGACAGCGGCCCACCGGACGGGTTCACGTCGACGTCGTCACCCAGCCCCAGCGCCTCCCGCAGGATGACCTCCTGTGAGGTGAAGGGGGCGTGGAGCTCGGCCACGTCGACCGGCCCGTCGCCCACGCCGGCGGCCTCGGCGGCCAGGCGGGTCGACGGCGAGTCGGTCAGGTCCCGCACGCCGAGGGCGTGGGCGTCGATGCGGTGCTCGATGCCGCGGATCCACGCCGGGCTGTCGGACAGCTCGCGGGCCCGGTCGTCGGCGGCCAGCACCATGGCCACGGCGCCGTCGCTCAGCGGCGGGCAGTCGTGCTTGCGCAGCGGGGCCACGATGGGTCCTCGGCCAGCAGCTCGTCGACGTCGAAGTCGCCGCTGATCGTGGCGAACGGGTTGTCCTTCGCCGCGGTGCGGGAGCGGACGGCGATCTCGGCCAGGTCCCGCTCGGTGGTCTTGCCCGAGTCGAGCAGGGCCCGGGCCTGCAGGGCGGCCAGGCTGATCGAGTCGGGCCACAGCGGGCCGTAGTAGTAGGGGTCGAGCTGGCGGCTCAGCACCCGGGGCAGCTCGCCCGGCGAGGACTTGCCGTAGCTGTAGACGAGGGCGGTGTCCGCCGCCCCGGTCTGGATCTTGACCCAGGCCTCGTAGAGGGCCCAGGCCCCGTCCTGCTCGACGTGGGACTCGGCGATCGGCGGGTAGGGGCCGACGCCGTCGAGCGTCCCGACGAAGCTGAACCCCTGTCCGGCCAGGTAGTCCGTGCTGCCGGAGCACGTGAAGTCCAGGTCGGCCTGGGTGACGCCGAGCCCGTCCTTCAGCTCCTGGAGCACCGGCATGAGCATCTCGACCTCGTTGCGGTCGTCGATCCGCGCCGGCGTGCACCGACTGCGCGGTGCCGACGATGGCCACGTCACGCATCAGACGTGCTCCTTGTAGGTCTCGTAGTCGGCGTCGGGCTCACCGTTGGGCCGCCACCACTCGATGTTCTCGAAGGACGTCTCCCAGTCCTCGGGGTCCTTCCACTTGGCCTCGACCCGCATCCCCATGTGCACCTGGTCGTGGGGGATCTCCTGGATGAGGCCGAACACGGCCAGATCGGCGCCGTCGGGCACGACCAGCGCCGAGGCGTAGGGGATGTCGATGCCCCGCCCGGTGAACTCGACGTTGACCACGCAGAAGCTGACGACGGTGCCGACCGACGGCAGCTCGACGATCTCCTCGGTGGGGACGCCGTCGACGGGGCAGGCGCCGCGGGAGGGGACGTACACCTTCGTGCAGATCGGGCAGCGCTCGCCGAGGAGCTTGCCCTCGGCCATCCCCCGCAGGAAGCGGGTCTGGCTGATGCCGGCCGTGTACGTGTAGTCCAGCCGGGCCGGGGTGCGGATCGACCTGACCGGCTCGACGTCGGCGATGGCGCCGATGGCCGATGCGTCGACCTCGGGCTGGGCCCAGAGGCCCTCGGGGAACGAGCTGACCTCGATGTCGCTCATGAGCCCCTCCGGCTCGAAGCAGGCGATGTCGGTGATGTGGCCCTCGCGCTCGTCGGCCCACCGGATCTGCACCCGCATGCCGGTGCTCATGGCGTCGGCCGAGGCCGGCGTCGACGGCGTGGAGCATGGCCGTGTCGGCCCCGTCGAGCTTCACCAGGGCCCACGCGAACGGGTGCTCCAGGGGCTGGCCGGTGCGGGGCTCCTCGACCCACGCCCAGGTCGTCACCTCGCCCGCCGTGCCGACCTCGACCAGCTCGGTGAGGGCCTCGGAGGTGTGGGGGTCGTACTCGACGGGCGGGCACATCACCCCGCCGTCGCTCGTGCGCACGCCGACGACGACCCCCTCGCGCAGCCCGGTGAAGAAGGCCGACTGCACCGGCCCCACCGTGCGGGTGAAGGGGTACTCGACGACGAGCGGCGCCCTCAGGACATCGCTGTCAGTCATCGCCCGTGACACTAGAACACGTTCCAGTTTCGTCCGAAAGGCGACCGACCCCGAGGACTGTGCCTACCGATTCGGTACGGCCAGTCCTCGACCTCGGTCAGTCGCCGGGCCGCCAGGTCCAGACGGGGTCGCGCTTCTCGGCGAAGGCCTGCCGGGCCTCCTGGGAGTCCGGATGCTCGAGCAGGCGGCGGGTGTAGCCCTGCTCGGTGCGGTAGGCCTCCTTCAGCGGCAGGAACTCGGTCTCGTTCATCGCCTGCTTGGCCAGCCGCAGGGCGAGGGGGCTCTTGGCCGCCAGCGCCGCCGCCAGGTCGTGGGCGACCGAGGCCAGGTCCGCCACCGGCACAACCCGGTTCACCGCGCCCAGCCGGAACAGCTCGTCGGCCGGGGCGGGCACGCCGGTCAGGAACAGCTCCCGAACCTTGGGCCGGCCCAGCAGCAGGTTCAGGTGGGCGCTGGCCCCGAGGAGGCCGACGTTGATCTCGGTGGTGCCGAAGGTGGCGTGGTCGGCGGCGACGATCAGGTCGCACACCGCGGCGTAGGCCAGCCCGGCCCCCAGCGCCGGCCCGTTGACGGCGGCGATGACCGGGCACCGCGCAGTCGTAGACGGCCTCCAGGGCCTCCCGGGGGAGGCGGCCGGGGTCCTCGGGGTCCGCCTCGGTGTCGTCGGTGTCGAAGGTCTTGAGGTCGACGCCGGCCATGAAGGCCTTCTCCCCCGCCCCCGTGAAGACGACGACCCGCACGTCGCCCCGGTCGGCGAACGCCGCGGAAGGTGTCCCGCAGCTCGACCATCGTCGACCGGGTGATGGCGTTCACCGGCGGCCGGTCGAGCGTCACCGTGGCGACGTGGTCGGCGATCTCGACGCTGACGTCCCCCACGACCCCATTCCCTACCATGCTGCCCGATGCCTGACGCACCCTTGACGTGGGACGAGGCCGTGGCCCGGGTCTGCGGCCCCGGCGGCCGCTACGAGTTGGTCGACGGGGAGGTGGACGGCCGGACCTACAAGCTGTTCAAGAACACCCCGCCGTCGCTTCGCTTCCTGTTCGAGCTGTCCAGCGGCTACGCCGACCTCGACTACCTCGTCTACGAGGACGAGCGGATCACCTTCGCCGAGGCCTGGGCAGCGGGTCGGGGCCATGGGAGCGCTGCTGGTCGACCGCTACGGCGTGCAGCACGGCGACCGGGTCGGCATCGCCATGCGCAACTACCCGGAGTGGATCATCGCCTTCCAGGCCATCACCTCGATCGGGGCGGTGGCCGTCGCCTTCAACGCCTGGTGGACCACCGACGAGCTGGAGTACGGCTTCCAGGACTGCGGGGCGAAGGTGGCCCTCGTCGACCAGGAGCGGGCCGAGCGCCTCGCCCCGGTGCAGGCGTCGCTGGGGCTGGCCGTCATCGGCGTCCGCCTGGACGACGACCTCGAGGGCGTCGACCGGTTGGAGGACGTGCTCGACCCGGCCGCCACGCTGCCCGAGGTCCCCGTCGACCCCGACGACGACGCCACGATCCTCTACACGTCGGGCACCACCGGCCACCCCAAGGGGGCGGTGTCGACCCACCGGGCCGTGCTCAGCGGCCTGCTCGCCTTCGGCGCCCGCTCGACGGTCAGCGCCCTGATGGAGCCGGCGAAGGCGCCCGACCCGGATGCGCCGAAGGACCGGACCTCGTACATCCTCGTCGTCCCGCTCTTCCACGCCACCGGCCTGATCCCGGTCATGCTCGGGACCACCGCCTCGGGGGCGAAGCTCGTGATGATGTACCGCTGGGACCCCGAGCGGGCCCTCGAGCTGATCGAGCGCGAGCGGGTCACCGCCTTCGTCGGCGTCCCCACCATGTCGTGGGACCTGCTGGAGTCGCCCGACTTCGAGAAGCGGGACACCTCCAGCCTGGTGTCGGTCGGCGGCGGCGGCGCCCCGGCGCCCGCCGAGCTGGTGCGCCGGGTCGACAAGGGCTTCGCCAAGGGCAAGCCCCAGATCGGCTACGGCATGACCGAGACCAACGCCTACGGGCCCGGCAACAGCGGCGCCGACTACCTGCGCAAGCCGACCAGCTCGGGCCGGGCCGTCCCGGTCATGGAGGTCCGGGTGGTCGACGACGGCGGCAATCCCGTGCCCACCGGCGAGGTGGGCGAGATCTGCTTCCGCGGGCCGAACCTGATCCGGGGCTACTGGAACAAGCCCGAGGCCACGGCCGAGGTGATCGACGCCGACGGCTGGCTCCGCTCCGGGGACCTCGGCCGACTGGACGACGAGGGCTTCATCTACGTCGAGGACCGGGCGAAGGACATGGTCCTCCGGGCGGGCGAGAACATCTACTGCGCCGAGGTCGAGGGCGTCGTGTACGAGTTCCCCGGCGTGTCCGAGGCCGCCGTCTTCGGCGTCGCCCACGAGCGGCTCGGCGAGGAGGTGGCCCTGGCCGTCGTGCCGTCGACCGACGACTTCGACGTCGACGCGCTCGCTGGCCCACCTGCGCGAGCACCTGGCCGGCTTCAAGGTGCCGAGCATCGTCGACGTGCGCACCGAGCGCCTCCCCCGCAACGCCAGCGGCAAGATCCTCAAGCGCGAGCTCCGCGACGCCGCCGAGGCCGCCCGCGCCTGACCCGGCGTTCTGGGTACTGGATCCGGTGCTGGGTGACCGTGGGCTGGACCCAGAAGGAGATCACCATCGTTCTGGGTACTGGATCCGGTGTCTGGTGACCGTGGGCTGGACCCAGAAGGAGATCACCATCGTTCTGGGTACTGGATCCGGTGTCTGGTGACCGTGCGCTGGACCCAGAAGCGGGGTCAGGCCGGGGCGGGCTGCGCGCCGCGGATCAGGCCGCCTGGCAGGGCGCCGGTGGGCTCGCCGTCGCGGAAGGTGACCTGGCCGGCGGCGACGGTGACCCGGTAGCCGGTGGCCCGCTGGATGTAGCGCTTGCCGCCGGCGGGGAGGTCCTGGACCATCTCGGGCGCCAGCAGGCCGAGCGCCTTCTCGTCGACGAGGTTGAGGTCGGCCCGGTGGCCCGGGGCCAGCACGCCGCGGTCGTGCAGGCCCACGAGGGCCGCCGTCTCGCGGGTCTGCTGGCTCACCAGCCACTCCAGCGGCAGCGGATCGGCCACGTCCCGGCCCCAGTGGCTGATCAGGTAGGTGGGCATCGACCCGTCGCAGATCATCCCGCAGTGGGCCCCGGCGTCGCCCAGCCCCGGGACGGTGTGCGGGTGCAGGAGCATCTCGCGGATGGTGGCGAAGTCCTTGTCGGCGTAGTTGGCGAACGGCAGGTAGAGCAGGCCGTGGCCGTCGCGCTCGAGCAGGACGTCGAGTGCCACCTCGACGGGCGCCCGGCCCTCGTGGCCGGCGAGGGCCTCGATGGAGCGCTCGGCGCCGGGGTCGTACTCCGGCGGGTCGCCCAGCGGGAAGATCCCGTCGTAGCCCCCGAACACCAGGCCGCCGTTGCGGAGCTCGCCGAGCACGGTCGCCCGCACCTCGGGGTCCCGCAGGCGGGCCACCCGCTCGGCCAGCGGCGTCGACGCCATGGCCTGGTAGGTGGGCGAGGTCACCAGCGGGTGCAGCCGACCCTCCAGCCCCATCAGCACGCCGACCGGGCGCGACGCCACCTGGCCCCGGATGGGCACCCCGTCGGCCTGGGCGGCGCTGATGTGGTCCAGCAGCGCCCGCCAGTCGCCCCGGTGGGGCTCGGACAGCGTGGTGATCGACAGCGGACGCCCGCTCACCTCGGCCATCGAGCGGATCAGGTCGAACTCCGTCTCGAAGTCGACGAGGTCGGCGACCAGCTGCAGCACGCCCTTGCCCGGTGGCGCCGACGCCCCGGGCGATGCCCAGCAGCTCGTCGGCGGTGGCGGTCAGGCTCGGGGTCGGGCGTCCGTCCGACGAGCGGTGGTTGATCGTGCGCGACGTGGTGAAGCCCAGCGCGCCGGCGGCGATGCCCTCGCCGGCCAGCCGCCCCATGGTCTCGATCTCGTCCGAGGTCGGCACCTCCTCGTGGTCGGCCCCCCGGTCCCCCATCACGTAGCCCCGCAGCGCCCCGTGGGGCACCTGGGCGGCCACGTCGACGGCGTGGGGAAGGCCCTCGACCACGTCGAGGTACTCGGGGAAGGACTCCCAGCCCCAACTGATGCCCTCGGCCAGCGCGGTGCCCGGGATGTCCTCGACGCCCTCCATGAGGCGCGATCAGCCAGTCGTGGCGGTCGGGCTTCACCGGGGCGAAGCCGACCCCGCAGTTGCCCATGACCACCGTGGTGACGCCCTGCCACGACGACGGGGTCAGCAGCGGGTCCCAGGTGACCTGGCCGTCGTAGTGCGTGTGCACGTCGACCCAGCCCGGCGTGACCAGCAGGCCGGTGGCGTCCAGCTCCTCGCGCCCGTCGCCGGGCACCTCGCCCACCGCGGTGATGCGCCCGTCGTCCACCGCCACGTCCGCGGCCCGGCGCTCGACGCCCGTCCCGTCGACGACCGTCCCCCCACGGACCACCAGGTCGTAGTTGCTCATGCGAACGGATCGCCCTCGCCCGTGACCTGGGCGGTGTCGTCGTCCTGGCCCGTGACCGTGACGGCGACGACCGGCGTGCCGTCCAGGTCGTCGAGGCGCAGGTTCTCGGTCGCGTTCAGCGGCGTCGGCACCATCTGGGTGCGGAAGAGGATGTCGGTGACCTCGCCGGCCCAGCCGTCGCCGTCGGCGGTGGCGACCAGGTGGCACTCGGCGAACGAGTCGCCCGAGGAGAAGACGAGCGAGGCCTTGCCGTCGTAGCTGCTCATGGTCCCGACGTTACGAGGCCAAGATGGGCGGATGCGACGGAACCCCCGGATCCTCCTCGTCGTCGTCCTGCTGCTGGCGGCGGCGTGCGGCGACGACACCGACGATGACGACGACCAGAGCTCCACCGACGAAGGGACCGAGGTCGTGGTCGAGCTCGGCCTCGACGAACCGGAGGCCGAGGCCGTCGTGGGCGACGCGGTCGTCGTGACCCTCGACGAGAACCAGTCGGTCGGGGACCTCTGGCAACTGGCCGAGGAGCCCGACGACGCGGTTCTCTCCCTGATATCCGACGAGGCCATCGGGCCCGAGGAGGAGGACTGCGATGGCTGCGGGGGCACCCGGGAGATCCGGTTCGCGGCGGTCGGGGAGGGCGAGACGAGCTTCGTCGTCGCCAACTGCTTCCGCTGCAACAGTGAGGGGGAGCCCAGCGAGGCCCCGCCCGAGCCCGCCGAGGTCGAGTTCTCGGTCGAGGTGACGTCATGAAGCTCGACGCCATGGCCATGGGCCTGCCCCTCCGGGAGGCGCAGCGCCTGGCCACCGACGTCGAAGAGGCCGGGTTCTCCGGGCTCTGGTTCACCGAGGGCGGCCGCACCGCCTACCTCGGGGCGACGGCCGCCGCCCTCGCCACCGACCACCTGGACATCGGCACGGGCATCGCCGTGGCCTTCCCTCGTAGCCCGATGGTCACGGCCTCCGTCGCCTGGGAGCTGGCGGAGGCGACGCAGGGCCGGTTCGTCCTGGGCCTCGGCACCCAGGTCAAGGCCCACATCGAGCGGCGCTACGGCGTGACCTACGAGTCGCCGGGCCCGTGGCTCCGCGAGTACGTGCTGGCCCTCCGGGCGATCTTCCGGGGCTTCCAGGGCGAGGAGAAGCTGGACTTCCACGGCGAGCGGTACCACCTCGACCTGCTCCCGGCCACATGGTCGCCCGGGCCGATCGAGCATCCCGACGTCCCCATCTACCTGTCCGGCGTACGGCCGTGGATGCTGCAGGCCGTGGGCGAGGTGGCCGACGGCCTCCACGTCCACCCACTCCACTCCCGGAAGTACCTCGACGAGGTGATCGCCCCGAACGTGGCCAAGGGTCTGGAGGCGTCGAGCCGGACCACCGCGGACGTGACCATGGCGTGCCCCGTGCTGACGATCGTGGGCGACACCGACGAGGAGCTCGAGCGCTGGCGGCAGGCGGCCCGCTTCCAGCTGGCGTTCTACGGCTCGACCCGCACCTACCGCGGCGTGTTCGAGACCCACGGCTGGGATGGCACGTCCGAGCGCCTCCACGAGCACCAGCGGACGGGCGACCTCGAGGCGATGGCGGCCACCATCACCGACGAGATGCTGGACGCCTACGCGGTGACGTCGACCTGGGACGACCTCGCCTCAGCGCTCGTGCAGCGCTACGAGGGCGTCGAGCACCCCGTCCGGGTGATCTGCTACTTCGCCGCCAACTCGATGCGCCAGGACCAGACGTTCGACCAGTGGCAGGCCGTGGCCGCCGCGGTCAGGAGCGCCGGCTAGGGGCCGAGGTCCCGGGGCCAGCCGTCGGCCAGGGTCCCCTGCCACTCGGGGTCGCGCTTCTCGACCCAGGCCATGACGCCTTCGGTGGTGTCGGGGCTGCCCATGAGGGCCAGGTGGACCGCTCGCTCCCAGGCGTCGACGTCGTCGGCGTCCGGGGCGGGCGAGCGCCAGAGGATCGCCTTGCTGGCTGCCACCGACCGGGGCGCCGTGTTGACGGCGATGTCGTGGGCCACCGCGAGGGCCCGGTCGAGCACGGCGCCGGCCGAGGGCAGGGCCTCCAGCGCCACGCCCCACGCCACCGCCTCGGTGCCGGAGAAGGTGCGCCCGGTCAGGAGCAGCTCGGTGGCCCGGCCGTGGCCCACGAGGCGGGGCAGGGTCCAGTGGGACCGCAGGTCGGGGTTGATCCCCCGCCGGTTCTGGACGACGCCGAGCTTCGCGTCGTCCAGCACGTAGCGCAGGTCGCACTGGAGGGCCATGGTCAGGCCGATGCCGATGGCATGGCCGTTGAGGGCGGCGATGACCGGCTTGCGCACGTCCCAGGCGTGGAACGTGAAGGGGTCCGAGCGGAACCCCTCGCCCCCGTCCGCGGGCGCGTCGAAGACGGCCGCGCCTCCTGAGAAGTCGGCCCCGGCGCAGAACGCCCGGCCCGCGCCCGTGAGCACCACGGCCCGCACCCCGTCGTCCTCGTCGCAGGCCCGGTACGCCGACTCCAACTCGGCCCCCATCGTCCCGGTGAAGGTGTTCAGCTCGTCGGGCCGGTCCAGGGTCAGGACGGCGACGGGTCCGTCGCGGTCGGTGCGGACGTCGGCCACCGCAGGATCATGCCCCAGGCGCCATTGAGCAACGGGGTGCTCACCGCTTTGAGTAGTCGCTACTCAAGGCATGCGTGCCCCACCAGTGGTACCACTTGACCCTGCTGAGAGACGGCAAACACAGAGTTCGAGCCCAGGAGGCTTTCCAAATGAAGTTCACGACCATCAAGAAGGTCGGCAAGAACGCCGCCACCGTCGTCGGAGCCGTGGTGGTCACGGCCGTCGTCGTGTCCGGCACCCTTTCCGTGGCCCAGGCCGCCACGGAGACCGTGCCGAACAACTCGGTCACCAGCGCCAAGATCCTCAACAACTCGGTCCAGGGGATCGACATCAAGGACGGCAGCGTCGCGGCGGCCGATCTCGCACTCTCGATCCGTCCGCGGTACGCCCACATCGCCGCCAGCTCCGCCGGTGCCTCGATCATCAACGCCCGCGGCGTCGTCAGCGCCAGCCGCCTGGCCGTCGGCCAGTTCCTGGTCGACTTCAACGCGCCGATCACCAACTGCGGTTGGTTCGCCACGCTGACCGACAACGACGCCGGCTCCTCGGTGCCCGGTGAGATCAGCATCGAGCGCAACTCGTCCATCGACGCCGACACGCTCCGGGTGCGGACCTACAACTCGGCCGGGACCCTGGTCGACCCGTCGGCGACCGACGGCTTCTCGGTGCGGGTCGACTGCGCAACCGTCTGATCTGATCCAGGCCTGATCCAAGGCATTTGCGACGGCCGCCGGGGCACCCGCTCCGGCGGCCGTTGCGCGCCCGTTCACGCCAACGGCGATCTCGGCTGTACTGGCGCCATGAGCAACACGAAGCAGGAGCTGCTGGGAAGGGCGGCGAAGCTGGCGGGGGCCACGGCCCTCGTCGTCCTCGTCGGTTCAGGAACGTTGGGGGTGGCCGAGCGCGGCGCGTCAGGTGGCCGAGAACGTCCCCAACAACTCGGTCACCAGCATCAAGATCGTCAACAACGCCGTCGCCAGCGTCGACATCAAGAACGGCACGGTCGCCGCCGTCGACCTCGCCGACCCGGTCAAGCCCCGCTGGGCGCACATCAACGGCGGCACGTCGAACGTCTCGATCATCGACGGACGGGGGGCGCTGAGCGTCGTGCACAACTTCCTCGGGCGCTACGACGTGACGTTCAACCGGGACGTGAGCCACTGCGCCTGGACGGCGACCCGGACCGACAACGCCACCGGCGATGTCTCGCCCGGCTTCGTCGGATCCGAGCTCGGACCGTCCAACAACGTGGTCATCGTGCGGACGTGGTTCACGAACGGTGCCTCCGGCGACACCGCCGAGGACGAAGGGTTCACCGTCCGCGTCGACTGCTGACCCTACCGAACCCGAGGCAATACCTTGCGGAAACCACAAGGTATTGCCTCAGCGGAGGCTGATCAGCAGCTCCCGGGTCGCGGCGCGCTCGTCACGAGTGCCGAACTCGGCGGCGACCAGCGTGGTGGCGCCGGCGTCGGCCACCTCGTCGATGCGGGCCGCCACCTGGTCGGCGCTGCCCACGAAGGCCAGGTCGGCTGGGCCCTCCATGCCCTCGCGGTCGAGCATCGCCCGGTAGGACGGCAGCATCCCGTAGACGGCGAACTCCTGGGAGGCCCGCTCCCGGGCGCCGACCTCGTCGTCGGTCACGCAGATGGGCAGCGACACCACGACCCGGGGAGCAGGACGGCCGGCCTCCTCGGCCGCGGCCTTGATCGTCGGCACGGTGAGCTCGGCCAGCGTCTTGGGGCCGGTCATCCAGGTCACCGTGCCGTCGGCGAGGCGCCCGGTGACCTTCAGCATCTGAGGGCCGAGGGCGGCGACCAGGACGGGCGGTGGGTCGGCCTGCAGCGTCGATCGCGCCCCGGGCGGTGACCGTCTCGCCCGACGCCTGGGGGTCCTCGCCGCGCAGCAGCGGGCCCGAGGGCCTCCAGGTACTCCCGCATGCGGCCGGACCGGCTTGTCGAACGGCAGTCCCCACATGCCCTCGACCACCATCTGGTGCGACAGACCGATGCCGAGGTCGAGCCGACCGCCGCTGGCCTGGCTCACGGTCAGCGCCTGGCCCGGCCAGCATCATCGGGTGGCGGGGCTGGATCGGGCACCACGCCGGTCCCGAAGCGGATCTCGGGCACCTCCCGGGCCGCGACGGCGATGGCGGTCAGGGCGTCGAGCGTGAAGATCTGCGACGTCCAGTACGAGCCGAACCCGTCCTCGTGGGCGCTGCGGGCGGCAGCGACGAGGCCGTCGACGCTGTCCGGCCCGCTGAAGATCCCGATGTCCATCATGGTGCTCCCAGTCGGTCGAGGATGGAGGCCAGCAGCGGCCCGTTCATGATGAGGCCGTCGTGGTGGTCGGGCTCGGGCACCGTGCCCGTCGCCACCGAGGCCTCGCCGGTCCGGATCGACACGATCGAGTACCGGATGCCGGCGAAGACCTCGTAGTAGTCGTAGACGTCAGGGTCCACGGTCCGCCCCGACGCCGCCTCGTAGGTGGCGATGCACCGCTCGCGGGGGAAGAAGTCCTCCAGCGGGTCCATCTCGAAGCGCACCGCCAGGTCCTTGAAGAAGTCGTGGAGGTGCACCGCCCACGCCAGGTCCACCTCGGGGGCGCCGAGGGCGGCCATCTCCCAGTCCAGCGCCGCCACGGGCTTCTGGTCCCGGAACATGGTGTTGCCCAGCCGGGCGTCGCCCCAGTTGACGACCGTCGGCCCCTCCTCGGGCCGGTTGGCCTCCAGCCACGCGAACGCCCGGTCGATCTGGGTGAAGTTCCGGTCACCGCGGGCCCAGTCGTAGTACCAACGCTGGTAGCCCAGGTGCTGGTCCAGTGGGGTGGCGCCGTATTCGGGCCGGTCCAGGAACGAGACGTCGACCGAGCCCACGTCGATGCCGTGGATCCCGGCCATGACCTGCAGGACCCCGTCCTCCAGCTCCTTGCGCCCCGTCGGGGCCGATGTCCACGACCCAGCCGCCGAACACGTACGGCGGGTTGTCCGACGACACGATGCCGTCGACCTTCTCCATGACGAAGAACGGCGTGCCCAGCGTCGAGGGGTCCGGCTCCCAGAACGGCGTGTGGGGCACGGGGACGTCGCTGTGCTCCTCCACCAGCCGCAGGCAGCGGACCTGCAGCTCGAGGTCGTAGCTGGGGAAGACCGGGTGGTCGACCTCCGCCGGGGCGAGGCGGGCGGCGTAGCCCTTGGTCCGGCGCCGGCCGTCCTCGGTCGCCGTCACGTCGAACAGCAGGGTCTCCGACGACATGCCGGTCCCGGACGGGGACGAGAGCTCGGAGACCTCGGGATCGGCGTCGTCGGGCAGCGCGGCCCGGAACCAGTCGGTGAGCTGGTCACGGAGGACGGCGGGGTCGCGGGTGGAGGCGATGACCATGGAGGACACCTTGGCACGCGGGCGCCCTCTACTCTCCGCCCCGGCCATGAGCGACGCCGCCCCCTCCCCGCCGCCCCGCTGGGTGGTGCTCGGCCTCGCCGCGCTGACGCTGCTGGTCGTGACCGTCGCCAGCCTGGCCCTGTTCCGCGACGACCTCGAGCCGGTCGACGACCCGGACGACGCGGCCGTCACCACCGTCGAGCCCCGGATCGTGGCCGACGACTTCGAGCGGCCCGATGCCGACGCCCTGGCCGACGCCGACCACCCGTGGGCGGAGGGGACGGCGGCGTGGGCGGTGCAGGACGGGCACGCCACCCTCACGGCCGTCGACGGCGTCCCGGCCGTCGCCGTGCTGCCGAGCGACACCGCCGGCGCGGTCGCCCGGGTGACGGCCACCGCCGTCGAGCCGGGATGGGCCTTCGCCGTCCGCGTGCAGGACGAGCGCAACTTCTGGGCCCTGGTCGCTCGGCCCGACGCCGGGTCGTGGTCGCTGGCCGTCGTCGAGGACGGCGAGATCACCGACACGCCGGGGTTCCTCCCCGTCGCCCCTGCGGACGGCGCCCGGATCGAGCTCGCCCTGGCCGGCCCGGTCCTCCGGGTCACGATCGGCGACACCACCAACGAGGTCAGTGACGAGACCTTCGCCGACGCCACCGGCATCGGGCTGGCCACGTTCTCGCCCGAGAACCTGGTCTCGATGGCCTGGGACGACGTCGAACTGGCCCGGAGCTGACACCGTCCCGGGTCGACCGGCACTCCTACACTCCGCCCATGCCGTCACGGGAAGAGTTCGCGGCTGCCCTGCTGGAGGCGGCGACCGAAGTGCTCGGCGAGGTCCCCGAGGGCGTCAGCGAGGAGTGGGACCTCCGTGAGGACCTCGGAGCCGACAGCCTCGACCTCCTGGAGATCGTGATGGTGCTCGAAGAGGACTTCGACTTCACGGCGGAGGAGGACGACTTCGCCGAGGTGACCACGGTCGGCGACGCCCTGGACGTGCTCAACAAGCTGGTGCCTTGAACGGTCGCGCCGTCGCCGTCACCGGCCTCGGCGTCGTCGCCCCCGGCGGCCTGGACGTCGACACGTTCTGGACGAGCCTCTTGAGCGGCGCCTCGTTCGCCCGCCGGCTGGAGGAGATGGACGACCCGCAGTTCGGGCCCGTGCGCGTCGCCTGCGACGTCGACGAGGCGTTCGACCCCAAGGCCCACCTGACCCATCCCGAGACCCGGCGCACCGACCGCACCGCCCAGCTGGGGATCTGCGCCGCCATGGACGCCGTGGCCGACGCCGGGTGGGAGGCCACCGGCGGCGACCGGACCGCCATCGTCGTCGGAACCGGGCTGGGCGGGATGATCCGGCCGTTCCTGGCCGCGCTCGAGGTCGGGCGGGAGAAGGGGTTCATGCGGGTCAACCCGCTCACCGTCCCGATGATCATGCCGAATGCGACGGCGGGCTGGTTGTCCATGAAGCTCGGGGTCACCGGCATGGCCACGACGGTGTCCCAGGCCTGCTCGTCGGGCGCCGCGGCCATCGGCGACGCCGCCCGCCTGGTGGCCAACGGCGTCGTGGACCGGGCCGTGGCCGGCGGCACCGAGGCCCTCACCCACCCCGTCGTGGTCGCCGCCTTCGCCCGCATGGAGGCCCTGAGCAGCCGCAACGACGAGCCCGAGCGGGCCAGCCGCCCCTTCGACCGCGACCGCGACGGCTTCGTCATGGGTGAGGGCGCCGGGTTCGTGACCTTGGAGGCCGAGGACCTGGTGGCCCAGCGCGGCGGCCGGGTGCGGGCCCGGGTGACGGGCTACGGCGCCACGTCCGACGCGTTCCACCTGGTCGCGCCGCACGAGGAGGCGGCCGGCGCCATCGCCTCGATGCGGGCGGCGCTCGACGACGCCGGCCTGGCCCCCGACGCCATCGCCCACGTGAACGCCCACGGCACGTCGACGGACCTCAACGACCGCCTCGAGGCCCTCGCCCTGCGGACGGTCTTCGGCGACGCCGTCCCGCCGGTCACGTCCAACAAGGGGGCCATCGGCCACCTGGTCGGGGCGGCCGGCGCCGTCGAGGCCATCGCCGCCATCCGCTCGGTGGAGACGGGCCTGGTGCCGCCCACCGCCAACTTCGAGGTGCCCGACCCCGAGATCGACCTCGACGTCGTGGCCGGCGAGCCCCGTGACGTCGGCCCCGGCCCCGCCCTCAGCAACTCGTTCGCCTTCGGCGGCCACAACGTGACCCTGGTCTTCACCCCTTAGACCCGCGCGCCCCTTCGTTCTGTGACCAGCGCTTCGCGCTGTCGAGGGCGTAGCTGGTCACAGAACGGTGTGGGTGCCGCCTCAGACGGCCAGGTGGCGGCGGACGAAGGCGGCGACCTCGGCCACCGCTTCGTCGGCCTCCGGGGCCAGGCCGGCGATGGCGTGCCAGACGTGGAAGACGCCGGGCCAGGCTCGGTACTCGACGGTCCCCCCGGCCGCCTCGATGCCCTCGGCCACCAGCCGGGCGTCGTCCAGCAGGACCTCGTCCGCAGCGACGTGGAGGAGCACGGGTGGGAGGCCGTGGAAGTCGGCGAAGCGGGGGGAGGCGTGCGGGTGCGTGGGGTCGCCGTCCGGCCCCAGGTACCACTCGGCGTAGGTCTGCAGCCGGGCGCGATCGAGCATGGGGTCCGTGCCCTCGTTGGCGTCCATGGACGCCGAGCCCTGGGTCAGGTCGGTCCACGGCGACAGGCAGGCCGCCGCTCCCGGCAGCGTGACCCCGGCGTCACGGCGGGCCACCAGGGTCGCCAGCGTGAGCCCGCCGCCCGCCGAGTCCCCGGCGAGGGCCACCCTGTCGCGGGCGAAGCCCTGGTCGAGGAGCCAGTCCAGGGCCGTCGACGCGTCCTCCACGGCGGCAGGAAAGCAGTGCTCGGGCCCCAGCCGGTAGTCGACCAGCAGCACGGGCAGCCCGGCTGCCGCCCCGAACTTGGCGGCCATCGGCTTGTGGCTCACCAGCGAGCCGACGCAGTAGCCGCCGCCGTGCAGGTAGACGAGGGCGGCGTCCTCGACCGAACCCGGCGGCCGCAGCCACTCGGCCCGCACCCCGCCGGCGGACACCGGCTCCACGACCGTCCCCTCGATCATGGGGGCGGCCCCGGCCAGCGCGTCCATGTCCTCCCGGCGCTTCTCGACCGGCTCACCGTCGTTGCTGGGAGCCGCCGCCAGCAGCTCCAGGATCCTCTCCATCTCCTCCGACATGGCCGGAGTCTCGCACCGATCAGCGGTGCCAGATGCGGGCGCGCCAGTCGCCGGTGAGCGGGACGTTCGAGAGGATGGCCGCCGCCTTCATCAGCCAGTCGAGGACTGCGGCGTGGGGCTCGCTGTCCGGCACCTGGGCCACCAGCCCCCGGCGGGGGTTGTCCTGCACCACGTACCAGCCGTCGGGCACCGGGTGCCCGGCCTCGGCGAGGGACAGCTTCACCTTCGGGCCGGCACCGTGGCGGATGCCGATCGACAGCGGCTCGACCCGGCGGCCACCCCGCGCCCCGGCACCCACGACACCTCGGGCACGTCGGGCCCCTTCGCCGTGAAGATCCCCACGATCCCCGGAGGGGGCGGCAGGTCGTCCTCGTCGACGGCGGCGTCGAACACGATCCAGCCCGAGCCGTCGGCCAGCTCGGCCATCCGGTCGAGGACCGTCGACGTGTCGTCGACGGTGAACATGACGTCGCGGGGCACTAGTCCTTCTCCAGGGCGAAGACCCGCAGGTCCCGGTCGGTGACCTTCGTGTAGCCGTCCCACGCCGGCATGTGGGCGATCAGCTCCGGCCAGCGGGCGGCCTTCTCGTCGGGGTCGAGCAGGCGGGCCCGGCCGGTCCAGCGCTCGCCGCCCGCCGCCACCTCGAACCCGGGCTCGGCCAGCAGGTTCGTGGACCACGCCGGGTGCCGCTCGCGCCCGAAGTTGGAGGCCACGACCAGGGCCCCGTCACCGTCGGGCAGGTAGACCAGCGCCACCCGGCGGGGCTCGCCGGTCTTGGCCCCGGTGGTGACCAGGACCATCGTCGGGAACATCGGCGGGCCGGCCGCGGTGAGCCGGCCCTTGGTGCGCCACAGCACCCACCGGTCGGCCTTGGCGAACAGCTTGGGGCCGAGCACGCGGCGGAAGATCCCCGAGCGGGAGATCCTCGCCGCCAAGCGCTGGCGCCGCGTCAGCTCGGCCATGGGCGGGGAGCGTACGGTCGCGCCACGCCGTCGAGGGGAGGCCGACGTGAGCGACGAGCTGACGACCGGGTGGGAGGCCGACGTGCCGGCCGAGGACTCCCTGCTGCGGGCCTACGTGCTGACCACGGCTCAGCGGTCCGAGGTCATCGCCGAGGCGGTCGGGGGCCGCACCCGGCGCACGGCCGAGCTGTCGATGACCGACAGCGGGTCGCCGATCCTGTTCGACAACGTGGCCACCTTCCTCCGGCCGCTCAGCGCGGACGAGGCCCGCGCCGCGATCGACGAGCTGCTCGACTTCCTGCCGCCCGAGCGCCCCTTCGTCGCCCTGTCGGCCTGGCCGATCCCCGGCGCCGGCGACCTGGGCGTCCACCTCATGGGCCACCCGCCGTTCATGTACCGGCCCGTGGGACCGCCGCCGGACGGGTGGGACGCCGGGCTGGAGCTGCGGCCGGTCGAGGACGAGGACGAGCTGGCCACCTTCTTCCGGGTGATCGTCGAGGCCTACCCCATCGAGGGCGGGACCAGCGCGCTGGCCGATCCCGCGGTGTTCGACACGGACGTGCGCTTGTTCGTCGGCTACGAGGGCGACCGCGCCGTCGGCACCGCCGGCGTCTTCGTGGCCCACGGCCAGAACGACGTGGAGTGGATCAGCGTGTACGAGGACTGCCGCGGCAAGGGCTACGGCGCCGCGCTCACGTGGGCGGCCACCCTCGCCGACCCGTCGGTACCGGCGGTGCTGATCGCCAGCGACCCCGGCCAGCCCGTCTACGAGCGCATGGGCTACGTGCGGCTGACCCGGATGAGCATGTGGTTCCGCCCCGCCCCCGACGGCTAGACCCTCGGCCCATGCGCTTCTCGTACGCCGAGTCGATGACGGACCCGACCTACTACCTGCCGCTGGCCAAGGCCGTGGAGGCGGCGGGCTACTCGTCGTTCATCGTCCCCGACAGCATCTGCTACCCCGAGGTCTCCGACTCGACGTACCCGTACACGCCCGACGGGAAGCGGGAGTTCCTCGACGGCAAGCCGTTCCTGGAGCCGTTCAGCCTCATCCCGGCCATGGGAGCGGTGACCGAGACGCTGCGCTTCACCACCTTCGTCGTGAAGCTCCCCATCCGGCACCCGGTGCTGGTGGCCAAGCAGGCCACGTCGGTGGCGGTGATGACCGACAACCGCTTCGCCTTCGGCATCGGCACCAGCCCGTGGCCCGAGGACTACGACATCTGCGACGTCCCGTGGGAGCGCCGGGGCAAGCGGATGGACGAGATGATGGACATCATCCGCGGCCTCGCCACCGGGGAGTTCTTCGAGTACGACGGCGAGATCTTCCAGCTGCAGTCGGTGAAGATGAGCCCGGCCCCCACCCAGCCCATCCCCCTGCTCATCGGCGGTCACGGCGACCGGGCCCTGAAGCGGGCGGCCGAGAAGGCCGACGGCTGGATGCACGGCGGTGGCCCGCCCGAGGAGCTCGAGCGCTGCCTGACGAAGCTGCAGCAGCTGCGCGAGGAGGCGGGCACCGCCGACCGCCCGTTCGAGATCCACGTCATCTCCTTCGACGCCTGGAGCGTCGACGGCGTGCACCGCCTGGAGGACCTCGGCATCACCGACGCCATCGTCGGTTTCCGGGACGCCTACCAGATCCCCCAGGACACCCAGCCGCTGCAGGAGAAGATCGACGCCATCAACCAGTTCGCCGAGGACGTGATCTCGAAGGTCTGACCTCAGCCCGTCGCCAGCAGCACCAGGCCGACGACCGCCGCCCCGAGGGCGATCACCTGGCTGCGGCGCAGGTGCTCCTTCAGCACCAGGGTGGCCAGCAGGGCCGTCCCGGCCGGGTACAGGTTGGCGGCGGGGGCGACCAGCGAGACCAGCTCGTCCTGCTGCAGGGCGACCAGGAGGAGCGAGACCGCGGTGGCGTCGAAGAAGCCGCTTCCCACCATCACCGGTCGGGCATCGGCCGGCGGGCGCAGGCTGCGGCCGGTCACCACGAGGCCCACGAGCAGCGTGGGGATGGCCACGAGGTGGGCGATGAACGGCGGCCACAGCCCGATGTCGCCGCTGGTCTCGGAGAAGCAGACCAGGATCACGCCGAAGGCCAGGCCGGCGCCGGCGGCCATGAAGCTGGCCAGGCGGTCGTCCGGGTCGTCGACCTCCGCGGGCACGCCCTCCCCCTCCGACCGGGCCAGGAACACGGCGGCCGCCATCGTGATGACCACGCCGAGGAAGGCGAGGCCGCCCGGGCGCTCGCCCTGCAGCAGGCCCCAGGTGATGGGCACCACCCCACCCACCCCGGCACTGATCGGGGCGACGACCGCCATTCGCCCGATGGCGAACCCCCCGAAGAGCAGACCGAGCCCGACGATGGAGGCCAGCCCGGCGGCGGCGCTGAGCGCGACATCGCGCCCGTCGGGGCTCTGGTCGAGGAGCAGCACGAGGTAGAGGGTCAGCGGCACCAGCCCGACGACCTGGTTGGCGAAGACGGTGAGCCAGGGATCGGACCGGCGGGCCGCCACGCCGCCGAAGAAGTCGGCGCACGAGAACGACACGGAGGCCGCCAGGCCGAGGAGGACCGCCACCACGAGGCGAGACCCTATGGTGACCCTCGATGGCTGTAGTCGACCTGTGGGCCGACGGTCAGCGGGCGATGAGTGCCCTCGGCCGCACCCTCGACGCCGACGACGGTGAGCGTCCGGTGCCCGCCTGCCCGAACTGGACCGTGCGCCAGGTCTTCGCCCACCAGGCCGGCGTGGCCGCGGACATTTTGGCCGGACGCCTGGAGGGGGTGACCACCGACCCGTGGACGGACCGCCAGGTGCAGGAGCGGGAGGGCCGGTCGCTGGCCGAGATCCTGGACGAGTGGGACGCCGACGCTCCACGCCTCCTCGAGGCGCTCGGCCCCACCGGCGACGATGTCGACCCCCGACTCGTGGTCGACGTCTGGACTCACGACCAGGACGTCCGCGGTGCCGTCGGTCAGCCCGGTGGGCGGACAGGTCCGGCGGCGGACTTCGTGGTCGACCGCGTGCACGCCCATGTCGAAGAGCAGTTCGCAGGGGCCGGCCTCGACCCCACAAGCGTCGATCTGGGCGACGGCCGCGCCGCCGCCGTGCGCGTCGAGCCCTTCGAGCTCGTCCGCGCCGTGGTCGGCCGGCGCAGCGCCGAGCAGGTCGAGGCGTGGCACTGGACCGTTGCCGACCCGTCGTCCTACGTGGCGCTCGTCCCGGTCTTCGCCTTTCGCCCCGACCCCCTGGACGAGCCCGCATGAGCTCGACCGACCTGCAACGGGACCGGCAGGCGACCGACACCGACGAGCCCGAGGTCGCCCACATCGCCCCGGCCGCCGACGTGAACCGGGCCTACGTCACCGGCGAGGCCATCACCGCCCTGTGCGGGGTCGTGTTCGTGCCCACCCGGGACCCGAACCGCTACCCCGTGTGCGAGCCCTGCAAGGCCATCCTCGACCAGATCAAGGCGGGCCGGGGCGGCGCCAACTGATCCGTTCGGGTTGTCGAATGTCGCGACTGGCCGCGACATTCGACAACCAGAACGATCGGGTCAGGCCCAGCCCTCGTCGACTCGGGCCGCTACTGCCGACCGGGTCGCCTCGTCGCAGAAGGCGGCGGCCACTGCGGCCCGCTCGGCATCGGCCAGCTCGGCGTCGGTGAATCCGTGGTACTCGGCCCAGAGGGCCAGCTCCCGGGACGTGGTCGTGGTGGTGATGGCCCGGTCGTCGGGGTTCGGGGTCACGATGAAGCCGGCGTCGCGCAGACGGCGCACCGGGTGCTGGTCGACGGGCAGGCCGAGGCAGGCGTTCGACGTGACGCAGACCTCCAGCGGCAGCCGCCTCTCGCGCACCTCGGCGGCCACGGGCCCGTCGAGGTCGTCGGCGATCCGCCAGCCGTGGCCGATGCGGTCCGGCCCCACCTCGAGTGCCGACGCCACGCTGACCAGCCCGTCCATCTCCCCGGCGTGCACCGTGCGCCCGAGGCCGGCCTCGGCGGCGATCGCGTAGGGCTCGACGAAGTCGGCGGCGGGATGGCCGGGCTCGGCGCCGGCGATGTCGTAGCCGACGACCCCCCGGCCCGCCCAGGCCACCGCCAGCCGGGCGGCCTCCAGCCCCAGCTCGGGGCCGTCCTCTCGGATGCCGCACACGATCATCCGGGCGACCGTCCCCGTCGCCGCCTCTCCCTCGGCCAGGCCCTCGGCCACCGCGGCCATGACCCCGTCGGCGTCCAGCCCGGCCCGGCGGTGGCTCAACGGCCCGAACCGGGTCTCCAGGTACACGACCCCGTCGGCAGCCACGTCCTCGACCGCCTCCCGGGCAACGCGACGTAGCGACTCGCCGTCCTGCAGGAGGCGGATGACGAGGTAGAAGCGGGCCCAGGCCTCCTCGAAGGGCATGCCCGGTCGCAGCGTGAACCAGTCGGCCAGCGCCTCCTCGCCCTCGACCGGGAGCGCCACCCTCTGGGCGTCGGCCAGCTCGATCACCGTCGCCGGGCGCACCCCGCCGTCGAGGTGGTCGTGGAGGACGACCTTGGGTCGGTCCCGGAAGCGGACCTCGTCGGGCATCGCCCGAGACTAGGGATGCCCCCCACGCACGCTCCACACTGGTCCGGTGAGCCGTACCCGCCGCACGGGCCCTGTCGAGGGCTTCTGGTCGACGGTCGACCAGTGGGCGGCGGGCGTGGTGGAGACGTCAAGGGCGAAGGCCTGGCGGGAGAGCCGGTGCCGGCTGGAGGCGACCAGCGGTCCCTACGTGGACGTCCTCGGTGACCTGCCGCCCGGCGTGCGCCCGCTGCGTGCGGCGGTGGCCGCCCAGGGCGTCGCTCTGCCCGACACCGACGAGGTGCGGGAGGCGGTGGCCGGTGTCGAGCACCGGCTGGTCACCGAGGCCCGCCGCTACCGCTGGAACGGCCCCGCCCTGACCCCGGTTGCCCTCGAGGTCCACACCACGGCCGACGAAGCGGTGGTCGAGGCCTGGTGGGAGGACGTGTGGGCCGCGTGGCCCACCATCCGCCTGGGGCGCGAGAGCGAGGCCACCAAGCCACCCCGTCGGGCCACCGCCATCGCCCAGGTCAGCCGCCTCCTGGCCGCCCTCGGCCACGACCCCCTCCGCCGCCTGGACTGAGCGTTCTGGGTACAGCCATCGGTCACCAGTAGCCGGATCCAGTACCCAGAACGATGGGACTCGGATAACTGTCACACCCCCTGCGGATGATGTCGGCATGGGGATCCGAAGGCGTGATGCGAAGGGACGACGGGCTCGACTGGAGGCGCTGATGGCGCGTCTCGCCGACGGCGACAGCACGGCGGCGTTCAGCCTGGCCATGGAGTTCAGCGGGGCGATCGGGGCGGCGGTGCGCTCGCACCTGGCCGACCTCGGCGTCCACGACGTGGACCGTGAGGAGCTCGACGGCCTCGTGCTGGACGTCTGCCTGATGCTCAGCGAGGTGGCCGGCAGTTGGCGGGCCGACGGCGGAGCGTCGCCGTGGCAGTGGGCCTACCACCGGGTGCGCTCAGTGGTCGGCGGGTGGGTGGGCCAGCACGCCGACGCGCTGGACGACGCCCTCCTGGAGGTCGAGGCCGGGCCGGACGCCCTCGGCCACGAGCCGGACGTCGAGGCCCTGTTCGAGCACCTGGCCCGGGCCGTGCCCGCGGTCGCCGTCGTGCGGGAGGGCCTCGCCGCCATTGCCAGCACGCGGGACCGGGCCATCCTGCTGGAGGTCGGGGTCCAGTCGGTGCTCGGGGACCCGTCGCCTGCCGTCACCGTCGCCGCCGACCGGGGCATGTCGCCGGAGGCCGTGCGCCAGGTGGTCTCCCGCACCCGGCGCCGCCTCCGCGTGCTGGCCCAGGACGACGAACGGTTCGCGGCGCTCGCCGAGCTGCCGCTGGCTGCCTAGTCGCTCGCCGGGACGGGGCGCTGGTCGGCCACGTTCCCGGACGGGTCGACCAGGAACGCGGTGTCGCCGTCGTTGTTCCAGACGGCCGAACCCGTGATGCACCAGTAGAGGTCGGCCGCGGTGGGTCGGCCGCAGCCGGTGTGGATGCGCACCGTGGCCCCGCCGGGGAGCCGGTACCCGTCGGGGAAGGTGAAGCGGTGGGAGGCCGACTCGTCCCGCACGCCCCAGCCGGTCAGGTCCACCGACTGGTCGCCGACGTTGTCGACCTCGACCCACTCCGCGTTGGGCGTCTGCGACTCGTCGCCCGGCGGGTCGGACCGGACCGCGCCGACTTGCACGGCCGCGCTGCCGGCCGGCCCGCAGGCGTCGGGCGCCCACATCCCCAGCTCGCCGGCCTGGGCCCGGGCCTGCGCGGCGTCCAACCGGTCCTGCTGCCCGGTGTCGGGCGGGTACGCCCGCGAGATCGCCAGCCCCTCGGCCACCAGCTGCTCGCCCACCGAGCGTCCGTCCACCAGGACGTGGCGCAGCAGCCGGTCGTACTGGTCGCGCTCGCTGTGGTCTCGGCGCAGCTCGACGGTGCCCTGACGCAGCAGCTCGGCCAGCCGGGACGCCGCCTCCTCGGAGAGGCACTCGCCGTCCTCGGGCGAGTTGATGCCCACCAGGCGCACCCGTTCGACCTGGCCAGCCAGCCGGACGTCGATGGTGTCGCCGTCGAGGACGTCGACCACGGGCACCCCGCGGTCACCGGGCGGCGCGGTGCCGGGAACGGTCGCCGGCGCAGCGACGTCGTCGTCCGCGGTGGACGGTGCGGTCGACGGCCCGGCGTCGTCCGTCGAGCAGGACGCGACCAGCAGGAGCACGCCCAGCAGCCACCGCCCGCCCCGCACCACCGAGACGGTACGGGAAGAAGGGTTCCCCGATCGGCGTTGACAACCACGTGAGCGAACGCGCACGGGTGAAGGTCGAACCCAACGCCAAGTGGATCCGGGGCTACCTGGACGGCGAGCTCGTGGTCGACACCCAGCGCTCGCTGCTGGTGTGGGAGAAGCCCTACTACCCGGCCTGGTACGTGCCCGCCGACGACGTCGCCTCGGGCGTGCTGAAGCCCAACGACACCGTCGACCGCTCCCCCAGCCGGGGCCCGGCGCACCGGTTCGACCTGGTGGTCGGCGACCGTCACGTCGCCGACGCCGCCTGGCACCACCCGGACTCGCCGGTCGAGGCGATCCGGGACCACGTGCGCTTCGAGTGGGACGCCCTCGACGTCTGGTTCGAGGAGGACGAACAGGTCTACGTCCACCCCCGCGATCCCTTCAAGCGGGTCGATGTCCTGCGCAGCTCCCGCCACGTCGTGATCCGCATCGACGGCACGGTCGTGGCCGACAGCACCCGCCCGACGCTTCTCTACGAGACCAGCCTCCCCACCCGCTGGTACGTCCCGAAGACCGACGCGCGCCTCGACCTCCTGACGCCGACGGCGACCACGACGTCCTGCCCGTACAAGGGCACCGCCGAGTACTACACGGCGACCGTCGACGGGACCGAGCACGAGGACGTGGCCTGGTGGTACCGCCACCCCACCCGGGAGTCGGCGCCCATCGCCGGCCTGATCGCCTTCTTCGACGAGCGGGTCGACGTCGAGGTCGACGGCCAGGCCCTCGGCCGTCCCCGCACCCCGTTCAGCTGACCCGCCGTTCTGGTGGCAGCGACGTGTTGTCCACGACACAGGGCTGCCACCAGAACGAGGGTGACCGGTGTCACCTGGACTGTTTCGCTACGCTACAGTAGCGTAGCGATATGACCCCTCCCACGGACGCTGCCGCGACCTACGACCGCCGGTGGGCGGTGCTCTGGGTCATGAACCTGAGCCTGGTCCTCGTCGTCGCCGCCAACTCCTCGCTGAACGTTGCCCTGCCGACGATCGTGCGCGAGCTCGACGCCACCAGCTCCCAGCTGCAGTGGATGGTGGACGCCTACGCCCTGGTCTTCGCCGGGCTGCTCCTGCCGATCGGTGCCCTCGGCGACCGCTTCGGGCGCAAGGGCATGCTGCAGCGGGCCTCGTCATCTTCGCCATCGGCTCGCTGCTGGCCGTGTTCTCCACCGAGCCGTGGCACGCTGATCGCCACCCGCTCGATCATGGGCGTCGGGGCGGCGATGATCATGCCGGCCACCCTCTCGATCATCACCAACGTGTTCCCGCCCCAGGAGCGGTCGAAGGCCATCGCCATCTGGGCCGGCTTCGCCGGGGCGGGCGCCGCGGTCGGGCCCGCTGCTCAGCGGCTTCCTGCTCGAGCACTTCTGGTTCGGCTCGGTCTTCCTGGTGAACGTCCCGATCTGCGCCGTGGCCCTGGTCGCCGGCGCTGCTGCTCGTGCCCACCTCCCGGGATCCCCGCCAGCGCAAGCTCGACCCCGTCGGCGGCGTGCTGTCGATGGTCGGCCTGTTCGCCCTGCTCTACGCCATCATCGAGGGCCCCGACCAGGGCTGGACCGACCCGCTCACCTTGAGCCTCTTCGCCGCTCGCCCTCGTGCTCGGCGTGGCCTTCGTCCGCTGGGAGCAGCGCACCGACCGACCCGATGCTGCCGATCGAGCAGTTCCGGGACCGCCGCTTCTCCATGGGCACGGGAACCATCGGCCTGACGTTCTTCGCCATGTTCGGCACGTTCTTCGTGGCCACCCAGTACCTGCAGTTCGTGCTCGGCTACTCCCCGCTCGAGGCGGGCCTGGCCACGCTGCCGATGGCGGTGATGATGATCCTGATCGCCCCCCGCAGCGCCGGCCTCGCCGAGCGCTTCGGCCGCGACAAGGTGATGGCCGTCGGGCTCACGACGGTGGCCATCGGCCTCTTCAGCTTCAGCCTGCTGACCCAGGACTCGCCGTACCTGCAGGTGGCCGTCGGCCTGGTGCTGCTGGGCGCCGGCATGGCCTTGACCACAGCCCCGGCCACCGGGGCGGTCATGGAGTCGATGCCGCTGGCCAAAGCCGGTGTCGGTTCCGCCGTCAACGACACCGCCCGCGAGGTCGGTGGCGCCCTCGGCGTCGCCATCCTGGGCAGCATCCTGGCGTCGGGTTACCGGTCGAACCTCGAGCTGGACCTCTCCCAGGCGCCGCCCGAGGCGGCCACCGCCATCCAGGAGGGCGTCGGCTCGGCCCTGGGCGTGGCTCAGAACCCCGCCGTGCCCCCGGACGTCGCCGAGCAGATCGCCCACGCCGCCCGCACGGCGTTCACCGACGCCATGTCCCCGGTGTTCTGGTCGGCGGCGGGCGTCGTGCTGGTCACCGCACGTCATCGTGCTCAAGTTCATGCCCAGCCGGGGCGAGGTGGTCACCCACGAGGCGGGCTACGAGCCGGCCGAGGCTGTCCCCGCCGAGCCCGTCACTTCGGCGGGTCCGTGAGCTCGGCCGCCACCGAGGACGCGGCGTGCGACCCCCGGGTCGCCCGCTCCCGCGCCGCGGTGCTGGAGGCGACCGCCGAGCTCCTGGGTGAGGTCGGCCACGGCGGCACCACGATCGAGGCCATCGCCGAGCGCTCCGGCGTGGCGAAGACGACGATCTACCGCCACTGGCCCCGCCGGGCCGAGCTGCTGATCGACGCCCTCTACAGCCGGGTCGAGCACACCGCCTTCGTCCCCTCCGGTGACGTGCGAGAGGACCTGCTGGGCATCGCCAAGGGCCTGGCCACGAAGCTGCGGAATCCCAAGTGGAGCCGGATGATGGCGACGCTGATCGACGCCGCCGAGTCCGACCCGGAGATCGCCGAGCTCTCAGCCGCGTTCACCCAGCAGCGGCGCGAGCTGGTGCGCAGCGTCCTCGACGCCGGGGTCGAGCGCGGCGAGCTGCGGGCCGACGCCGACACCGACGAAGCAGCGCAGCTCCTCGGCGGCGCTCTCTTCTACAAGCGGCTCATCCTCCGCCGCCCGGCCGCCGACGCCGACCTCGGGCGCCTCGTGGACCTCGTCCTCGACGGCCTGCGGGTCCGCTGAGTCAGTAGTTCTCGACGTAGTAGGTGCGGCCCTGGCGGCCGCCACCGAACCACGTGCTGAGGTCGGCCAGGAGTCCGGCACCCACGAACAGCCAGCCGATGCCTTCGACCCCCGCGATCGGCGCGTACGCCAAGGCGTACATCAGGGTCGTCCACGGCAGAACCAGGAAGCCGGCGAACCCCGCGAAGAACGAGTCGAACGCGAAGTCCAGACGGTCGCTGAACAACCACATCAGGAACAGGACGAAGCGCGGCGACAGAAACGCAGCGAGAGCGACTGCACAACAACCCATGACGAGCGTCCTTCCTAGCGGCTGAGCAGGTCCCGGGCGATGTGGGTGATCTGGATCTCGTCGGTCCCCGCGTAGATCTGCAACACCTTGGCATCCCGAGCGAGCTGCTCGACGCGGAACTCGGACATGTAGCCGTTGCCGCCGTAGAGCTGGACGGCCTCCATGGCCACCTCGACGGCGGCCCGGGCCGAGTACAGCTTCATGGCGGACGCCTCGGCGAGGGTGAGGGCGGCGCCGTCGGCGGACATCTCCAGGTGGCGGAAGACGAGGTTCTCGACGTTCAGCCGAGCCACCTCCATCCGGGCCAGCTTCTCCTGGATGAGCTGGTACTCGCCGATGGGCTTGCCGAACTGGACCCGCTCCTTGGCGTAGGTCACGCACAGCTCGAGGCACTGCTCGATGATCCCGAGGGCCATGGCGGCCACGCCGGTGCGCTCCATGGAGAAGGTGGCCTTCGCCCCCTCGCGTCCGCCCCCGGCGATGTCCTCGGTCTCGCCCAGCAGGCGGTCCTTGCCCACTCGGACATCGGTCAGGAACAGCTGCCCCGTGGGCGACGAGTGCAGCCCCATCTTGCGCAGGGGCGGCGTCTGCTCCAGGCCCGGCATGCCCGAGTCCAGGACGAACGTGAGGATCTTGCGGTCGGCGGGCGGGTTGCCCTCGTCCAGCTTGCAGATGAAGACGATGGTGTCGGCGTACGGGCCGTTGGTGATGAAGGTCTTGGAGCCGTTCAGCAGGTACTCGTCCCCGTCCCGTCGGGCGGTCGAGGTCATGGAGCCGAAGGCGTCCGAGCCGGAGTCGGGCTCGGTGATGGCCCAGGCCCCGATCTTGTCCATGGTCAGGAGGTCGAGGGCCCACCGCTCCTTCTGCGCCGGCGTCCCCTTCGACAGGATCGACGACGCCGTCAGCCCGACGCTCACCCCCATCGCCGTGACCATGCCGGGGCAGAACCGGCAGAGCTCGATGATCGGGATCATCGTCATGCCCGCGCCGCCACCGCCACCCGACCGCTCCTCGGTCTCGGCCGGGACGTCGCCCCGCTCGCGCTCCATCTGCTTCTTGAAGCGCTCGCGCGCCATCACGTCCATGCCGAAGGTCGTCCACAGCTTGCGGAGCACGTCGTAGGGCGGGGTGTCCCCGTGCTCCAGCGCCTCGATGTTCGGGACGATCTCGGCCTCGGCGAAGCGCCGCACGGCGTCCCGCATCATCTGGTGCTCATCGCTCCACCGGTACATGGAGCGGGAGGCTACGACACCCCCGTTCTGGCGCCTGATTCGGGCGCTCTGGCGCCCGAATCGGGCGCCAGAACGATCAGTCGTCCGGGCGGACGCGGCCTCGGGTGCGCTTGAGGTTGCCCCGCTGGCGCTTGGCGTCGAGCCGGCGGGTCTTCGCCGCCTTCGAGGGCTTGGTGGGGCGGCGGGGGCGCTCCCGCTTCATCGCCTCGCCCAGCATCGTGCGCAGGCGCTCGACGGCCACGTCACGGTTGCGGGCCTGCGAGCGCGAGTCGGCGGCGGTGGCGACGACGACGGAGCCGAGCTTTTCGAGCAGCCGCGCCCGGTCCTCCTCGGCCAGCGAGGGCGACCCGGCGACGTCGAAGCGGACCTCGACGCGGGTGGCGGCGCGGTTGGCGTGCTGGCCGCCGGGACCGCCCGCCGTGTCGTAGCGCCAGGTCAGCTCGTCGGTCGGGATCTGCAGTCGCCCCACCCGCACCACGTCCTCCACGGCCGCGACGCTAAACGACGGCCCGAAGATCTAGCCTCGTCCTCACATGATCCGGGAAGGGACCGAAGTGGACAGGGTGCTGCGGCTGCTGCCCCCACCCGTGAAACCGCGGTTCCGTGGTGTCCTCCACCAGTGGGCCTTCCTGGCATCGATCCCCCTCGGCCTGGCCCTCGTCGCCGTCGCCGAGACCAGCACGGCGAGAGTCGCCGCCCTCGTCTACAGCCTCGGCGCGTCGGCCCTCTACGGCACCAGCGCCGCCTACCACCGGGGCCACTGGTCGGACCGGGGTCGGGCGTGGATGAAGCGGCTCGACCACTCGATGATCTTCGTGCTCATCGCCGCCACCTACACGCCCCTCTGCCTCCTCGGCCTCCGGGGAGAAGGTGCGGTGCTCACCCTGATCGGCGTCTGGGCCGGCGCCACGCTGGGCGTCGTCCTGGGCATGGCCGGCATCGCCGAGAAGAACGGCGTGGGAATGACCCTCTACCTGCTCATGGGGTGGGCCGCCGCCCTCTCGCTGCCGTCGATGATCCGCCTGCTCGGCCCCCTCTACCTGGGATTGATCGTGGCCGGCGGGCTCGCCTACACGGTCGGTGCCGTCAGCCTGGCCACCAACTGGCCCAACCCCCGACCCGCCACCTTCGGCTACCACGAGGTGTGGCACACCTTGACCCTCGTGGCCGGCGCCTGCTTCGCCGTCGTGGTCTGGGGCCTCGTCCTCGGCGCCGGCTGACCTCGTTTGACGCCCCGCCGGTGCCCGGCGAGGCTGCCAGCATGAGCCTCGCGGCGTGGATGGACGGGTACCTGAAGGCGTGGACGTCCGGCCAGACCGAGGAGATCGCCGACCTCTTCACCGACGACGCCGTCTACGACCCGCAGACCGGCCCCGACCGGTGGGAGGGCCGAGACGCCATCGTCGCCGGGTGGCAGGACATCGGCGACGAGCCCGGAACGTGGACCTTCGACTGGGAGCCGCTCCTCGAGGCCCCGGCCCTGTCGGTGGTCCAGGGCCGGACCGAGTACCTCGCCGAGTCGACCGTGTACCGCAACCTGTGGATCATCCGGCTGACCGACGACGGGCGGTGCCGGGAGTTCACCGAGTGGTGGATCGACGAGGACTGGTGAGCCCGGTCCTCTCCTGCGCTGCGTGACCCCGCCCGTCCGCCGGATCGACGACCCCGACGAGCTGGTCGAGCTCTACACCCCCGACCGGGCCGTCCACCCCTACGGGCTGGCCGACCTCGAGGAGCCGTTCTGGAGCTCGTCGACCTGGTACCGGTCGGGCGACGCCGTGGTCGCCGTGCTCGACCTCGGCGGTGAGCCCGCGGTCTACGCCATCGCCGCCGACGACGAGAAGGCCGCCGCCACGCTGGACCTGCTCGAGCACCTGGCCCCGGACCTGCCCGACGGGTTCCTGATCACCGGGCCCGTCGGCCTGACCGAGCCCCTCGGCCGCGAGTTCGCCGTCGACTGGGTCGGCCCCCACGTGAAGATGCACCTGGTCGACCGCGGCCGACTCACCGAGCCCGACCCCCGGGTGACCTGGCTGGATCGGGCGCGCCGTCGACGAGGTGCTCGACCTGCGGGCCACCGACGTCGACATCAGCGCCTTCTTCGTGCCCGAGCTGCTCGACTCCGGCCACTACTGCGGGATCCGGGTCGAGGACCGGCTGGTGGCCATCGCCGGCGTGCACGTGCTGTCCGAGCGGTACGGCGTGGCCGCCATCGGCAACGTGTTCACCCACCCCGACCACCGCGGCGCGGGCCTGGCCTCCGCCCTCACCTCCACGCTCGCCCACCGGTTGCTCCCGCTGGTCGACGTCGTGGGCCTGAACGTGCAGACGGGGAACGGGCCGGCCCGCACGGTCTACGAGCGGCTCGGCTTCGTGCCGGTGCTCGCCTACGAGGAAGCCGAGCTCCGACGTGCTCAGTAGTGTTCGCCGTTCACCTGGGAGGAGAGCATCGTGACGAAGACCTGGCGCAGCCTTGCTGCGCTCCTGCTGGCCTTCGGCCTGTTCGCCGCCGCCTGCGGCGACGACAGCGGTGACGACGGCGACGACGTCGAGGCCGCGGACGAGGGATCCGAGACCACCGAGGGCGGGAGCACCGACACCACCGAGGGCGGCGAGGAGGCCTCGTGCGACCCGCTGCCGCTGAAGGAGGAGGGCACGCTGACGGTCGCCACCGGCGAGCCGGCGTTCCCGCCGTGGGTCGGCGCCGACGACGACCCGACCAGCGGTGAGGGCTTCGAGTCGGCGCTGGTGTACGAGATCGCCGGCCAGCTCGGCATCGCCGACGAGGACGTGGTGTGGGTCCGCACCGGCTTCGACGAGGCCATCGCCGCGGGGGAGACCGACTACGACTTCAACATCCAGCAGTACTCGATCACGCCCCAGCGGGACGAGGTCGTGGACTTCTCGGACGGCTACTACACGGTCCAGCAGGCGCTGGTGGCGGCCGAGGACTCGTCCGTGGCCGAGGCCACGTCGATCGCCGACCTGCAGGACGACCAGCTGGGCGCCGCGGTCGGCACCACCTCGCTCGAACTACATCGACGACGTCATCCAGCCCGATTCCGAGGCGTCCGTGTTCGACGACAACGCCGCGGCGAAGGCCGCTTTCGACGCCGGCCAGGTGGACGGCCTCGTCTTCGACCTGCCGACCGCCTACTACATCACCGCGGTGGAGATCCCGAACTCGTCCATCGTGGGCGTGCTGCCCGCAACCGGCGACGCCGAGGAGCTGGGGATGCTGTTCGAGGACGGCAGCCCGCTGGTGCCCTGCGTGAACGAGGCGCTGGCCGCCCTCGAGGAGGACGGCACGCTGGCGGCCCTGCAGGAGGAGTGGCTCCAGGCCGGCGGCGACATCCCGACCCTGACCGAGTAGTCGTCGGTGGATCCCGGAGCCGATCCGGCGGCGGTCGTCGGCGACGTCGGCTCCGGGCCACCCCTCCCCCCCGGGCGCTTCGACGCCGCCCGGGGCGCCCTCCGCGAGGAGGGCGCCATCGGCGCCGTCGTCGCCGCCGTCAGCACGGTCGTCGTCTTCGGGCTGATCGTCTGGTGGATCGGCACCAGCGAGAACTGGCCCGCCCTCCAGAACCAGTTCTTCAGCTGGAAGCACTTCAAGGCCGCCTGGCCCGACGTGCTCAAGGGCTTCTGGGTGAACATGAAGCTGTTCGCCATCGCCCAGGTGCTGATCCTGGGCTTCTCGCTGCTGGTGGCGGTCATCCGCAGCCTGCGGGGGGCGGCGTTCTTCCCGCTCCGCCTCCTGGCGATCGTCTACATCGACCTCTTCCGGGGCATCCCGCTCTACCTGTTGATCGTGCTGCTCGGGTTCGGCATCCCGCGGATTGGTCTCGCACGGCGTGCCCTCCGACGCCGAGTTCTGGGCGGTGGTCGCCCTCGTCCTCTCGTACTCGGCCTACACCGCCGAGGTGTACCGCTCGGGCATCGACTCCGTCCACGAGAGCCAGCGCTCGGCGGCTCGGGCCCTCGGCCTGAGCCAGTGGCAGGCCCTGCGCTTCGCCGTGCTCCCCCAGGCCATCCGCAACGTGATCCCCGCCCTGCTCAACGGGCTGGTCTCCCTGCAGAAGGACGTGGCCCTGGTCAGCGTCATCGGCATCCGGGAGGCCGTGCGGGAGGCCGAGCTCTACACCACCGACACGTTCAACTACACCTCCTACGTGGCCGCCACCGTCCTCTTCCTCGCCGCCAGCATCCCGGTGGCCCGGTTCACCGACTGGTACACCGCCCGGGACCGCCGCCGCAGACTGCAGACCCTCGCATGACTGCCGTCCCCCGCCTCGAGGTCCGGGGCCTGCGCAAGGTGTTCGGGTCGAAGGTGGTGCTCGACGGCATCGACCTGACCGTGGCCGAGCACGAGGTGGTGGCCTTGATCGGGCCCAGCGGCTGCGGCAAGTCGACCCTCCTGCGCTGCCTGGACCTCCTGGAGACCGCCGACGGCGGCACCATCCGCCTCGACGGCGCGCTGGTCACCGGGCCCGGCGTCCGGGCCAACGACGTGCGCAAGCGCATCGGGATCGTGTTCCAGTCCTTCAACCTGTTCCCGCACCTCTCGGTCCTGGACAACGTGACGCTGGCGCCCCGCCGGGTGCACGACGTCCGCCGGAAGGAGGCCGAGGACCGGGCCCGCGAGGTGCTGATCCGGCTCGGGCTGCGGCGACAAGGTGGACGACTACCCGGACCGCCTCTCCGGCGGCCAGCAGCAGCGGGCAGCGATCGCCCGCGCCCTGGTGAACGACCCGACGCTGCTGCTGCTCGACGAGATCACCTCGGCCCTCGACCCCGAGCTGGTTGGGCGAGGTGCTGGCGGTCATCCGGGACCTCGCCGCCCGGGGCATGACGATCGTGATGGCGACCCACGAGATGGGCTTCGCCCGTGAGGTGGCCCACCACGTCGCGTTCCTGAACGCGGGCCGGGTGCTCGAGCAGGGGCCGCCGGCCGAGCTCTTCACCCACCCCCGCGAGGAGCGCACCCAGCAGTTCCTCCAGCGGGTCATCGACGCAGGAAGGTTGTGAGATGACCGACGGACGCCTGGCCGGCGAGGTCGCCTTCGTCACCGGCGCCAGCTCCGGCATCGGCGCCGCCTGCGCGCGGCGCTTCACCGACGAGGGGGCGACCGTCGCCGGCTTCGACCTGCAGGACCCGGCCGACGGCCACCCGCTGGAAGGCTTCTGGACGCTCGACGTCCGGGACGAGGCGGCCATCGTCGAGGCCGTCGGCCGCCGCCGTGGCCCAGGTGGGCCCGCCCACGGTGCTGGTCAACGCCGCCGGCGTCTCCGGCGCGGGCGACGTGGCGACGTTGGACGAAGCCGAGTGGGACCGGATCGTCGACATCAACCTGAAGGGCACCTACCTGGTGGGCAAGCACGTGGTGCCCCACCTGACCGCCGCTGGGCGGGGGTCAGTGGTCAACCTGGCCAGCATCGAGGGCCTCGTCGGCCTGCCCAGCCAGGCCGCCTACAACGCCTCGAAGGGCGGGGTCGTCCTGCTCACCCAGAACATGGCCGTCGACTACGGCCTCTCGGGGGTGCGGGTGAACTGCCTCTGCCCGGGCGTGATCGAGACCCCCATGACCGAGGTGCTCTCGCTGCCCGGCCTCGAGGAGGTCCGCGACACCTTCGTCGGCCATGCACCTCCTGGGCCGCTTCGGCCAGCCCGACGAGGTGGCCGCCGCCGCGCTGTTCCTGGCCTCCGACGACGCCTCGTTCGTCACCGGCCACGCCCTCGTCGTCGACGGCGGGCTTCATGGCGGGGCGCCGACTGGGCTGAGCCCACCCAGCCTTCGCCGAAGCGTCATCCACGCGTCACCGAAGGGGCCCGGCAGCGTCATCACGGCTCCCTACCGTTCCGCGGCGATGCGCCTCCGTGACCATCTGATCGCTGCCGGCCTGGCCGTCGCCGTCATGGCCGCCAGCCTCGTGTTCAACCAGAGCCCTGCCCTGGACCAGGAAGCCACCCCCGACGGCCGCACCGTCGTCGACAGCGACGCCGCGGCCGAGGAGGTCGGCTTGGTCGACTTCCTCCGCGCCATCCGCTGACCCGACCCGCCATCCCCGGCCCCGGGACCCGATCGGCCAGCAGCCGGTCGGGTCCCCAGGTCGTGGGTCAGCGCACCGGCACCTTGACCGAGTGGTCGGCGTAGGCCGGGCCGCCGAAGGCCCGCACCGCCCCGTAGTAGGCGGCGGCGAGGACATAGCAGGGCCAGCGACCCCAGGCCGAGGCGTGCAGCACCGAGCAGGAGGCCCGCAGGTCCCGGTGGAACCAGCCGTCGCAGGTGTCGCGCCGGGCCCAGTGGCCCCGGTAGCAGCCGTCGTGGTGGACGCAGGCGTGGTGGAAGTCCCAGCCCGGCCCGCGCTCGGGTGAGGCCGAGCAGCCGTCGGTGGGCCACGGGTGGGCCGAGTCGTTGGCCGGCGTCGCCACCACCGAGCCGTGGGCCGTGGTGGCCGAGGCCGGCAGGGCGAGCGCGGCGAGGAGGGCGACGGCGGCCGTCAGGGCGGCCGCGACGACGCGGGTGTGATGGAGCATTGGCGTCCCCCGGAGTCGGGTGGGCGGTCGCGGGGGAAGCGCCGACACCGATCGTGGCCTGCCCGGCGAGCGGGCGCAAGGGTCCGGGTAGCGTGCCGCCGTGACCGAGGCCGGGGGCACGAGCGAGGCCGAACGGCAAGCCATGCTCGACCTGGCGGCCGCTGCCCTGCTGGAGGGCGAGCGGTCGTACACGGCCGACCAGGTGTGCGAGCGGGCCGGGGTCGACCGGGAGACCGCCGACCGCCTGTGGCGGGCCATGGGCTTCCCCGACGTGCCCGACGACGAGGTCGCGTTCACCGACCGCGACGTCGAGGCGCTGCGGTCCGCCGTGGCGCTGCAGCACAGCGGCATCGTCGACGAGGACGCCGTCCGGGCCCAGACCCGGGTGATGAGCCAGGCCCTCGCCACGATCGCGGCGGCTCACCTGGAGATCACCGAGCCCGACGAGCGTGACGTCGACCGCCTGAGCGACTTCGTGGAGGGCGTGCTCCCCCGCCTCGACGGCCTCCTCGTGTACCTCTACCGGCGCCACCTGCTGGCCGAAGTGGAGCGCACCGTCCTCCTCGACCGGGACGACCTCGACCCGGCGTCGCCCACCCTGGCCGTGGGCTTCGCCGACCTGGTCGGCTTCAGCCGGGTGGCCAACCACCTCGAGGAGGACGAGCTGGCCCGGCTGATCGACGGCTTCACCCAGGCGGCCGGGGATGTCGTGGCCGAGGGCAGTGGACGTGTCGTGAAGATGTTGGGCGACGAGGTCATGTTCACCTGCACGGACCTCGGCGGTGCCGCCACCACCGCCCTGCGGTTGGTCGACGAGGTCGGCGGGCATGACGGCCTGCCCGACCTGCGCGCCGGCGTGGCGGCCGGTCCCGTCATCCTGCGCCACGGGGACGTGTTCGGCAGCACGGTCAACCTGGCCCACCGGCTGGTCGACGTCGCCCGGCACGGAAGCGTCCTCGTCGACGAGCGGGTGCACGAGGCGCTGGCCGACCGCGACGACGTGGAGGTCAGTCGCGTCCACGGCATCCGCCGGCTGCGGGGGTTCGACAAGGTCCGGGTGTGGACGGTCCGGCGGCGCCAGGAGGCCGAGGCGGAAGCGTCGTGAGCGCCATCCGCCTGCACTCGCGGGAGGGCCGGTGGCTGCTGGCGGGCTCGGTGCTGGGCTCGGGCCTCGCCGCCCTGGACGCCACCGTCATCAATGTGGCCCTGCCCGCCATCGGTGAGGACCTGGACACCGACATCGCCGGGCTGCAGTGGATCCTCAACGGCTACCTGCTGACGCTGGCGTCCTTCCTCCTACTCGGCGGCTCGCTGGGAGACCGCTACGGGCGCCGCAAGATCTTCGTCATCGGCGTCGTCTGGTTCGCCGGCTCCTCGCTGCTCTGCGGCCTGGCCCCGTCGGTCGAGGTGCTGGTCGCCGCCCGCGCCCTGCAGGGCGTCGGCGGGGCGCTCCTGACCCCCGGCAGCCTCGCCCTCCTCCAGGCCAGCTTCCACCCCGACGACCGGGCCGCCGCCATCGGCGCGTGGTCGGGTCTGGGGGGCGTGGCGACGGCCATCGGGCCCTTCGCCGGCGGCTGGCTGGTGGACGCTGCCTCGTGGCGGTGGATCTTCCTGCTGAACCTCCCCCTCGCCGTCCTCACGCTGGTGGCCTCCCGCCACATCCCCGAGAGCCGGGACACCACGATGCCGCCGGGCATCGACTTCATGGGCGCCGCCGCCGCGGCCATCGGCCTCGGCGGGCGTGACCTACGCGCTCGATCGGTGCCGACAGCGACGCCCCCGGGGTCGCCTTCGCCGCGGTCGTGGGGGTCGGCGCCCTCCTGAGCTTCGTGGCCGTCGAGGCCCGCAGCCCGCACCCGCTGATGCCGCTGGAGCTGTTCGCCAACCGGTGGTTCACCACCAGCAACATCGTCACCCTCGCCCTCTACTTCGCGCTGGGCGGCTCGTTCTTCCTGCTGGCCGTCCACCTGCAGACCACCCTGGGCTACTCGCCGGTCGAGGCCGGGGCGGCCCTCTTCCCGCTGACGATCGTGATGTTGCTGCTCTCGTCGAAGTCGGCCGCGACTGGCACAGCGCATCGGGCCCCGGATCCCCATGACCGTCGGACCGATCCTCGCCGGCCTCGGCCTCCTCTGGCTGGCCCAGATCGAATCCGGCTCCGAGTACGTGACCGACATCCTCCCGTCCATCCTCGTGTTCGGCTTCGGGCTGGTGGCCACCGTGGCCCCGCTCACCGCCACCGTGCTGGCGGCCGCCGACCAGCGCCACGCCGGCATCGCCTCCGGGGTCAACAACACCGTGGCCCGCACGGCCGGCCTGCTGGCGGTGGCCGCCCTGCCCGGTCTGGCCGGGATCGGGGCCGACGAGTTCGGCGATCCCGTGGCCTTCACCGAGGGGTTCCACCAGGCGCTGCTGATCACCGGCGTGCTGGCCATGGCCTCCGGCGTGGTCGCCTTCTTCGGCCTCACCGGCCGCCCGGAGGCCAGCCACGAGGACGCCCCACCGACCACCCACTGCCCCCTCGACGCCCCGTCGCTACGCACCTCGGAGTCCGTCGCCTGAGAAATCACACCGTTGAAAGTTTCAATTGGGTGACGGTTGTGACGATAATGAAGCACCGACCAAGAAGAGCTCCTGTGCTCGCGCCCCTGGGATCGGATCGCTGACGAACGGCGGTCCACAGGTGTGGCGCTGCTCAGGACCGAAGGCGGCTCCCCCTCGAACCTTCGGTGTTCGCGCGCGGGCCGCCAGGAGGCACCCCCTCGAATGCGCCGCATCATCCCCCTCGCCGTCCTGTGCGTCGGCCTGCCGTTGCTGGCCCTCGTGACCAGCGCCGGCGCCACCGAAGCCGGACGCGGCCGGATCGACGCCGAGTACATCGCCCGGCTCCACGCCCGCCACGGCCACCACCAGTTCCGCAGTGGCGAGGGCACGCCGGGCCACACCTGGCAGGCCTACCGCCGTGAGGCCCGCCAGCTCCGCCGGTACCTCCACGCCGCTGCGGTGGCCCGTCAGCGCGACGCGCTGGTCGCCCGCTGGCAGGGCGTCGCCGACTGCGAGGCCGACGGCAACTGGGGCACCAACACCGGCAACGGGTACTACGGCGGCCTGCAGTTCTCGATGCGCACGTGGCAGGCCTACGGCGGCGCCGGGATGCCCAACGAGAACGCCCCGTGGCGCCAGGCCACGATCGGCGAGCGGGTCCGCAACGACTCCGGCCTCGGCGCCTGGCCCCACTGCGGCCACCTGTACCGCGGCTGAGCCGACCGCCGAAACTCCCGTTCTGGTGGCAGCCACGTGTTCTCAGCGACACAGGGCTGCCACCAGAACGGTCTTCGGCGGGGTCAGGGCCGCCAGTCGCCTGCGGTGAGGACCTGCAGGGGGCCTCGGCTGGCCCAGCGGCCGTTGCCGACCACGATCTCCTGGGCGCCGTCGCCGTCGAGGTCGAGCATGGTCGCCGTGTCGCCACAGCCACGGCCGACGGCGGGGGCGGGCACCGCCCGGTAGTCCCAGGCCTCGTCGTGGACGTACAGCACGTCGCGGATGTTGCTGCGCTGGGCCGTGCAGCCCTGGACGACGAACACGTCGTTGCCACGACGTCCGTCGACGTCGCCCACCGCCACCCAGTTGCCCGCCGTCAGCGTGCGCACGAAGGTCGGGGGATCGAAGCCGCCGTCGCCGTTGCCCGGCAAGATCATCACCCGGCGGCTGCCCACGACCACGAGGTCGAGAAGCCCGTCGCTGTTCATGCGGGCCAACCGGGCGCTGCGCACGCGCTGCACGGCGATGCCCAACTCGGCGCTGACGTTCACCAGCCGGCGGCCACCCCCGTCCGCGTGCCGGTTGCGGTACAGGAGGAGCCGGTTGTCCTCGTCGGGCTTCACACCGGGTTGGTTGCTGCCCCCGCAGAGCAGGAGGTCCTGCCAGCCGTCGCGGTTCTGGTCGACGGCCTGCACGCACACGGCGCCCTTGTCCCCGATCGGGCCCAGCCGGCTCTCGATCATCGGCGGTGCCGGCTGATTGACGAACGTGTGGTTGGCGGAGACCTGGTTGTTGGTGCGACCGGGCTCGTTGCCCACGAAGAGGTCGACGCCGAACAGGTGGTCCAGGTCGACGAACGTCGTGCGCCGTCCGCGGCCGAACAGGTCGACGACGCCGTACGCCTCGCCCCGCTCCACCCAGGTCCCCACCGGGCCCTGGAGGAAGAGTCGGTTGCGGCCGGAGGCGCTGCCCTGCTCCGCCCCCTGCGTGCAGTAGAGGTCGTTCAGCCCGTTGCCGTCGGCGTCGCCGATGGCGCAGCCGTGGGGGTCCGACATGTTGCGGGTGAAGATCGGCTCGAGGCCCGGTCGGAGGTTGCGGAAGATCTGCACCCGATCGTGGTCGGCCACGACCAGGTCGGGGATGGCGTCGTCGTCGACCCGTCCGACGACCAGGTCCCAGCTGTGGGCCAGACGCGGCAGCCCGAGGCCAGCCCCGATGTCGACCAGCTGGACCGGCGCCACGACCTCGGCCGGCGCCTCGGCGGGCGGCTCCTCAGCCTCCTGGGCCGGGGCCGCCGAGGGCAGGGCCGCCACCAGGGCGACCGCCGCGAAGGCGAGGACGCGGCGATGGGGCCCGAGGAGCACGAAGGGCGAAGGTACCGACCCGGCGGTCAGGCCGGAACGACCTCCACGGGGATCCCGTTCACCACGGCGTTGCCGCTGGGCACGTCGACCAGGTGCCCGGGGGCCAGCACGTTGTTGTTCACGCCGGCGTGCTCGCGGGCGACGGAGAGTCGGGTGCCGTCCTTGTCGTGGCCCCAGCCGTGGGGCAGGCAGACGACGCCGCCGACGATGTCATCGGTGACCTCGACGGGTACCTCGAGCGATCCGGCCTCCGAGGTGACCGTCGCCCGGGCCCCGTCGGCCAGGCCGAGGCGGGCGGCGTCACCGGTGTTCACCTGGAGCGTGCAGCGGTCCTTGCCCTTCACCAGCACCTTGACGTTGTGCATCCACGAGTTGTTCGAGCGCAGGTGGCGGCGGCTGACCAGCACGAGGCCGTCGTCCTCCCGCTCGAGGCGGGCAGACAGCCGGTCCACGTCGGCGGTGATGTAGGCCGGGGCCAGGTCGATGCGCTGGTCCGGTGTCGTGGCAGGAACCCGGGCAGCCGTGGCTCCAGCGGCCCGAAGTCCATGCCGTGCGGCTGCTCCCGCAGGAGGTCCAGCGTCAGGCCACCCGGGTTCGCCCCGTAGGCCTCGCCGTGGGGCCCGACCCGCAGACCGAAGTCCAGGATGCGCTCGGGCCCGTGGCCCGGCGTCGCCGCCAGGATGTCCATCGGGTCCCGGTCGGCGATCGGCGAGCCCGCCTGGGCCTGGTTGGCCATGACGACGCCGACGAAGTAGCCGTCGTCGAAGCCGGGCACGTCGACGTCGGCCGCCGCTCTGCCCGCCGATGATCGCCGCCACCCGCAGCAGGATCTCCCACTCGGCGGGGCGGTCCGGCGGGGGCGGGAACACGGCGTCGCGAGAAGTTGGCCGCGTTGCGGGTGGCGAAGCTCCAGATCAGGTCGTCGTAGTGCGGCTGCTCGAGCGCCGACAGGCCGGGGAGGATGACGTGGGCGTGGCGGCTGGTCTCGTTCACCCAGTTGTCGATGCTGATCATCGCGTCGAGCTGCGGCAGGGCGGCGTCGAGCCGGTCGGACTCGGGCGCCGAGATCACCGGGTTGCCGGCGATGACCACCAGGGCCCGGATGCGACCCTCGCCCGGTGTGGCGATCTCCTCCGCCAGGCAGGACACGGGGTACTGGCCCAGGACCTCGGGGGCACCCCGCACCCGGCTGGTCCAGCGGTTGAAGCCCCAGCCGTCGGCCTGATCGGGCGGACGGACCGAGGTGATCGACCAGCTCACGGGGTCGGCGAACATCGAGCCGCCGGGGCGATCGAGGTTGCCGGTCAGGATGTTGAGGACCTCGACCAGCCACGAGGCGAGGGTGCCGAACTCCTGGTTGCAGGTCCCGATGCGGCCGTAGACGCAGCCCGCCGAGGCGGTGGCGAGCGCAGCGGGCCAGCTCCCTCGTGGTCTCGGCCGGGATGCGCGTCGCCGCCTCGACCACCTCCGGGGTGAAGGGCTCGGACAGGCGGCCCACGGCCTCGACCCCGTCGACGAACGACGCCAGGTGGGCGAGGTCCACGAGGCCTTCTGCGAACAGCACCTGCGCCATCGCCATGAGCAGCAGGGCGTCGGTGCCGGGCTGGATCGGCAGCCACTCGCCCGCCCGGTCGGCGGTCTTGGTCCGTCGGGGGTCGACCACGACGACGCGGCCGCCGCGCTCCCGGATGGCGTCGATGCGGCCGAGCACGTCGGCGCAGGCCATGAGGCTGCCCTGGCTGGCGGCCGGGTTGGCCCCGAGCATGAGGCAGAAGTCGGTGCGGTCGAGGTCGGGGACGGGGATGTCCCACATGCCGCCGTAGAGGAGCGTGCCGACGACGTTCTTCGGCCACTGGTCGACGGTGCCCGCCGAGTAGAGCTGCGTGATCCCGCTCATGGGCACGAACGCGCCGGCGTAGCGACCCAGCGAGAAGTTGTGGGCCGTCGGGTTGCCGATGTAGCAGGAGACGGCGCCGACCCCGTCCTCGGCCAGCACCGGGGCCATGAGTCGCTCGACCTCGGCGAAGGCCTCGTCCCAGGTCACCTCCCGGAAGCCGTCACCATCGCGGACCAGCGGCGCCCGGAGGCGGTCAGGGTCCTCGTGGAGGTGGCCGAGGGTCGTGCCCTTGGGGCACAGGTAGCCCTTGCTCCACACGTCGTCCCGGTCGGCCCGGATCAGCGTGACCCGGTCGTCCTCGACGGTGAGCTCCAGGCCGCACATGGCCTCACAGAGCGGGCAGGTGCGCAGGCGCGTGGTGGTCCCCATGGGCGACCGACATTAGGGGGCGGCCGACCCCTAAGGTTCCGGCCCGGAATCCCACCGGCGGACGCGAGGTACCTACTCCGATGACGACCTTCCCCCGGCGCCTCCTGGCGCTCCTGTTCGGCCTCTGCCTGATCGTCGCCGCGTGCGGCGGTGGCGACGACAGCGCGTCCAGCGACGAGGACGACGGCGACAGCACCACCACGACCACCGAGGCCGAGGAGGAGGAACGAGGACGAGCCCGCCGACACCACCACCACGACCGAGGCCGAGGACGACGAGGACGACCGGGACGAGGCCATCGGCGACTTCGGCGACACCATCGAGGACGAGCTGGGCGACGTGCCCACCGAGGAGCCGATGTACAGCGACTACGTCGAGGTCACCGACGACTCGGGCTTCCTCACCGTCGACGTGCCCGTCGAGTGGATCGACGTGGACGGCAGCCCCGGCCTCTTCGGCCCCAACGTGCTCGCCTCCACCGACGTCCAGCGAGTGGCTCGACCACCTACGACGTCCCCGGCATCTGAGTTCGAGGCCACCGACATCCAGACCGGCCAGACCAACGACGAGATCCTGACGGCGATCTCGCCAGTCGCAGGGCCAGACCACGGCCTGCACCTCGCTCGGCCGCCAGCCCTACGAGCGACCCGGCCTACGTCGGCGTCTCCGAGGTGTTCGACAACTGCGCCGGCACCGAGACCGACTTCGTGTGGCTGGCCTTCTCGCCGCCGGACAACGCGCTTCCACGGCGTCGTCGGAGTGCAGATCTTCAGCACCGCCGACGTCGACGCCCTCGAGCACGCCCTCGCCACCTTCTTCGTCGACGCCTGATCGGCGCCGCTGTTCCGGCCGCGTCCTAGGTTCGGAGCGTGGCCGGACCGCTGTGTCACCTGCCGGGAACGACGACGGTCGACGAGCTCGTCGCCGCGTTGGACGACGACGGGGTTGCGGTTGTTGACGACGCCCTCGACGGGCCCACCCTCGACGCCGTCCGCACCGGCCTCCAGCCCGTGGTCGACGCCACCCCGCTGGGCCGCAACGACTTCGAGGGGTTCTCGACCCGGCGCTCGTTCAGCCTGCTGGCCAAGACCCGGGCCGCCGACGTGCTCGTCCTCCACCCCCTGGTCCGAGGCGCCGTCGACGCCCTGGTCGGTCATCACCAGCTGAGCGTGACCCTCGCCATCGCCATCGGCGCCGGCGAGTCGCCGCAGGGTCTGCACACCGACGACACCATCTATCCCCTGCCCCGCCCCCACGCGGAGATCATGGTCTCCTGCATGTGGGCCATCGACCCGTTCACCGAGGCCAACGGCGCCACCCGGATCATCCCGGGCAGCCACCGCTGGGGCAACGACGAGTTCCCGCCCGCCGGAGAGGGCGGGACGCCCGCCGAGATGGACGCCGGCTCGGTGCTCGTGTGGCGGGGCTCCACCTGGCACCAGGGCGGGGCCAACACCACCGACCGTCCCCGGCTCGGGGTGAACTTCGAGTACATCGCCACGTGGCTTCGGCCCCAGGAGAACCACCTGGTGGCCGTCCCGCCCGACTCGGCCCGGGCGATGCCGGCCGAGGTGGCCGAGCTGCTCGGCTACAACGTCCGCCCGCCGTTCCACGGCTACGTCGACGGCCGACATCCCCGCAAGTACGTGGACGGCGTCGCCGTGCCGCCGGTTCCGTGAGCCGCTACGAGGCCGTCGTCGCCCGGGTCGGGGCGTTGGCCACCTACCTGCACCGACTGCTGTACGGGGTGACGGCCATGCTGGCGGTGGGGGCGATCGGCCTGTTCGTCGGCGTCGCCATGACCGATGAGTGGAAGGGTTCGGGGCTCACGCTCGGGGGAGTGCTCGCCGGCGCCGCACTGGTGGCCACCATCATCGAGGCCCGGTTCAACATGGACGTGGCCCGCGTCCGGGACCTGCCGAACATCACCCACGAGGACCTGGCCCACGCCGCCCGCCAGCTGCAGACCAGCGCCGTCGCCGGCGAGCGCCAGCTGGTCGAGGCCCACGGCTTCCGCAAGCTGATCCGCCTCGCGCTCGCCCTGCGGATCCTGAAGGCCGACGTCGACGCGTTGGCCGAAGGGGGCATGGCCCCGGCCGTGGCCCTCGGCCGGGCCCTGCGGCCGTCCCGGCTCATCCTGGTCGGCGTCATCACGGTGGCCAGCCCGTTCGTGCTGGCCTTCGGCCTGGCCGCGGTGATCCTCGGCCTCACCCTCTGACCCGACACCTCTCGTTCTGGGACCAGCCCACGGTCGCCCAGCACCGGATCCAGTACCCAGAACGAACTACCCGCCGTTCTGGGACCAGCCCACGGTCGCCCAGCACCGGATCCAGTACCCAGAACGAAACGGGTGGCGGGCCGGTACCCTGGCTCCTTCGGCCGCCGGGTGGAGGCAAGCATCTCCCCTGACGCTCCCCGGTTCGGCCCCGAAGTCAACCCCCTTCCGGCTGGAACGCCTCTCCACCGAGCAGGCCCCCGCACGTTGCGGTTCCATCCAGGAGTCCCCATGTCCCCCTCGTTCGCCGAGCTCGGCGTGCCCGACGACGTCGTCGACGTCCTCACCCGTCGTGGCGCCACCGAGCCCTTCCCCATCCAGGCAGCCACGCTGCCCGACCTCCTCGCCGGTCGTGACGTCTGCGGCCGGGCCCCGACCGGCTCGGGCAAGACGCTCGCCTTCGGCATCCCGCTGGCCACCCGCGTCGGCAAGGGCCGGCCCCGCAAGCCCGCGCGGCCTGGTCCTCGTCCCCGACCCGGGAGCTGGCCGAGCAGATCCACAAGGAGCTGCAGCCGCTGCTCGGCCGCCCGCGGTCGCCGCGCCGTCTCCGTCTACGGCGGCGTCGGCTACGGCGCCCAGCGCCAGGCCCTGCGCAAGGGCGTCGACGTCCTCGTCGCCTGCCCCGGTCGCCTCGAGGACCTCGTCCAGTGCGGCGACGTCCAGCTCGACGAGGTCGACCTCGTCGTGATCGACGAGGCCGACCGCATGGCCGACATGGGCTTCCTGCCCGCGGTGCAAGCGCCTGCTCGACGCCACGTCCAAGGACGCGCCAGACCGTCCTCTTCTCGGCCACCCTCGACGGCGACGTCAAGGTCGTCACCGACCGCTACCAGAACCACCCGGTGCGCCACGAGGTCGGTGACGTCGAGCCCGACATCACCACCGCCCGCCACCTGTTCTGGAAGGTCGCCCACCTCGACCGGCGGGACCACGCCGTCGACGTGGTCTCGGGCTCCGGCCCGACCATCGTCTTCTGCCGCACCCGCCGTGGCGCCGACCGCCTCACCCAGCAGCTGGGCAGGTCCGGCGTCAAGGCCGCCGCCATCCACGGCGGCCGCTCGCAGGGCCAGCGGGACCGGGCGCTGGCCGACTTCAGCCGCGGTCGGGTCGACGCCCTGGTGGCCACCGACGTGGCCGCCCGCGGCATCCACGTCGACGGGGTCGCCTGCGTCCTCCACTACGACCCGCCGGAGGACGAGAAGACGTACCTGCACCGGTCCGGGCGCACCGCCCGCGCCGGCGCCAGCGGCATCGTCGTCTCCCTCGTGCGCCACGAGGAGGTCAGCGACAGCCGGAAGATGCAGCGGAAGCTGGGCCTGCCCGGCGAGATCACCGACCCCGGAGCGCTGTCCATCGAGTCGCCCGCGAAGGGTGCCAAGCGCCACACCGGACACGCCCACGGGCACCCCCGGGGTGGTCGGAAAGTTGGCGCCCCAACCGGTACGGTGAAGTTCTTCGACACCCGACGTGGCTACGGCTTCATTGCCGTGCCCGGTCGCGATGACCTGTTCGTGCACCACACGAACGTCACCGGGTCACGCGGTGTGCTCGGCGAGGGCGAGCAGGTGTCGTTCGAGATCGCCCAGGGCAGAAAAGGTGACGAGGCCCGCAACGTGAGGGTGGTGTGACATGGCTCGAAGTGGAGAGACATTCGCCAAGCGGCAGCGCGAGAAGGCCCGCCAGGAGAAGCAGGCCGCCAAGCGCGCCCGTCGGCTCGAGAAGGAAGAGGACGGCGTCGAGACCGACGACGCTCCCGATCTGGACGCGCTGATGGAGGAGTTCCGCATCATCAACGAGGCCCATGCGGCCGGCGAGCTGGAGAGCGAGGAGTTCGAGGAGCGTCGGGACAAGATCCTGATGCAGCTCGGCGTCGAGTGACCCGACCCGCGACGTGAGAGGCCCGCCCCGAGGGGCGGGTCTTTTCAGTTTTGTGACGAACATGACGACAGGTACCGGGTCCGCATCACGTCCTGGGAGCCCTGATCGTGCCCGCGCCAGCCCGCACCACCCTGTTCCTGCTGTCCCTGCTGCTCTTCGTGGCCACGGCGACCCCCGTCGCCTGGGGCCACGGAGACCACGACCACGGTGAACGTGCAACCCGGGAGGAGCTGCTCCGGATCATCGAGCAGGAGCCCGGCACGCTGCGGGCCCGGTCGATCGACGCCCACCTGATCGAGCAGATCCACGAGCGCCACGGCCACGAGCTGTGGGCCAACGGGCGGGGCCACTGGGGCCACTCCTGGGCCACGTTCAAGGTCCAGGCCCACCAGCTGCGCCGCTACCTGGCGTCCCAGAGCGAGGCCGTGCGCCGCTTCGCCCTCGTCGTGCACTGGTCCCGGGTGGCCGAGTGCGAGTCGGGCGGCGACTGGGGGATCAGCACCGGCAACGGCTACTACGGCGGCCTCCAGTTCAGCCTGGGCACCTGGAAGGCCTACGGCGGCGCCGGCATGCCCCAGGAGCAGCCCGCCTGGTTCCAGGCCCAGATCGCCGACAACGTGCGACGCAACTCCGGCCTCCACCACTGGCCCGTCTGCGGCACGCCGGTATCGGTAGGCCATGCTGGGGCGATGATCATCGTCTCCGGCACCCTGCGGGTCGCCCCGTCCGACATCGAGCAGGCCATGACCCTCGGCGCCACCATGGCCGAGGCCAGCCTGGGCGAGGAGGGCTGCAGCGCCTACGGCTTCTGGCAGGACCCGGCTGACCCGGGCCGGGTGCGGGTCTTCGAGGAGTGGGCCTCCGAGGAGGCGCTCACCGAGCACTTCACCACGCCGCACATGGGCGACTTCATGGCCGGCCTGGGCCAGCTGGGGATCAGCGACATGGACCTGTCGAAGTACGAGGTGTCCGAGAAGGCGCCGCTCTTCTGACCCACGACGGCGCGCACGAGCACGGCGAGCGACTCCGTCCAGCCGGAGTGACCCGGCGGTAGCCTGAAGGGGTCCTCCTCCCCCCGGGAGGGCACAGCCCAGCCAGAGAGTCCCCGCCATGCCCGCGCGCCCCTTGCGCAATGCCGCCATCATCGCCCACGTCGACCACGGGAAGACCACCCTGGTCGACGCCATGCTCTGGCAGACCGGCACCTTCCGGGCCAACGAGCAGGTCGACGATCGGGTCATGGACTCGATGGACCTCGAGCGCGAGAAGGGCATCACCATCCTCGCCAAGAACACGTCGGTCGAGTGGGGCGGCACCAAGCTCAACATCGTCGACACCCCGGGCCACGCCGACTTCGGCGGCGAGGTCGAGCGGGCGCTGGCCATGGTCGACGGCGTGGTCCTCCTCGTCGACGCCGCCGAGGGCCCCCTCCCCCAGACCCGCTTCGTGCTGCGCAAGGCGCTGGCCCTCGGGCTGCCGATGGTCCTCGTGGTCAACAAGGTGGACCGCCCCGACGCCCGCACGGCCGACATCGCCGACGAGGTCCTGGACCTGCTCATCGACCTCGACGCCCACGACGACCAGCTGGAGTTCCCCGTCGTCTACGCCTCGTCCCGCGACGGCTGGGCGTCCCTCGACGTCGACACGCCCGGTGTCGACCTCAAGCCGCTGTTCGAGGTCCTGCTCGACACCATCCCGCCGCCGGCCACCGACGCCGAGGGCCCGCTGCAGGCCCACGTGACCAACCTCGACGCCGATCCCTACGTCGGTCGCCTGGCTCTGTGCCGGATCCACCGGGGGACGATCCGCAAGGGCCAGACCGTGGCCTGGTGCAAGCGGGACGGCTCGTTCGCCCCCGCCAAGGTCGCCGAGCTCTACGTGACCGAGCAGCTCGATCGGGTGGCCGTCGACGAGGCGGGCCCCGGCGAGCTGATCGCTCTGTCCGGCCTGCCCGAGGTGACCATCGGCGAGACCCTCTGCGACCTCGAGCACCCCGACCCGCTGCCCGTCCTGACCGTCGACGAGCCCAGCCTGTCGGTCACCATCGGCACCAACACCTCGCCGCTGGCCGGCAAGGAGGGCAGCAAGGTCACCGCCCGCCTGCTCAAGAACCGCCTCGACGCCGAGCTGGTCGGCAACGTGTCGCTGCGGGTGCTGGACACCGAGCGCCCCGACACCTGGGAGGTCCAGGGCCGGGGCGAGCTGGCCCTGGCCGTGCTGGTCGAGATCATGCGCCGCGAGGGCTTCGAGCTGACCGTGGGCAAGCCCGAGGTGGTGACCAGGGAGGTCGACGGGGTCCTCCACGAGCCCATCGAGCGCCTGACCGTCGACGTCCCCGAGGAGCACGTCGGCGCCGTCACCCAGATGATGGGTTCCCGCCGGGGCGAGCTGACCGAGATGGTCAACCACGGCACCGGCTGGGTCCGCCTCGACTACCTGATCCCCGCCCGCGGCCTGATCGGGTTCCGCACCGCGTTCCTGACCGAGACCCGCGGCACCGGCCTGGCCCACCACGTGTTCGAGCGCTACGAGGCCTGGAAGGGCGAGCTGCGCAACCGGGTGACGGGCTCGCATCGTGTCCGACCGCCAGGGCAAGGCCACCCCCTACGCCATCGAGTCCATCCAGGAGCGGGCCGCCCTGTTCGTCGGCCCCACCGACCCGGTCTACGAGGGGATGATCGTCGGCGAGAACAGCCGGTCCGAGGACATGGACATCAACATCGTCCGCGAGAAGAAGCAGACGAACGTCCGGGCCGCGGGCAGCGACAACACCGTGAAGCTGGTGCCGCCCCGGATCCTGTCCCTGGAGCACGCGCTGGAGTTCATCGCCGCCGACGAGGCCGTCGAGGTGACGCCCGCCAGCCTGCGCCTGCGCAAGGTCGACCTGGACGCCACCGTCCCGGGCCCGTTCCCGCAAGGCCCTCAAGGCCGACCGCTCCGCCTGACCGACTGAGTTCCGGTTGCGCGCTGGTTAGCGGCTGGGGTGTTCGCTGGCGCCATGCGCCAGCGACTCGCGATCATCTACGTCCTCGTGCTCGGGTTGCTGGCCGTGGGCGCACCGGCCGACGCCGCCGACGGGGACGGGATCGGCAAGTGGTTCCTCCGCAACAGCCACACCGAAGGGTCCGCCAACGTCATGGTCCGCTTCGCCGGCGTCGGCGGTCATCCGATCGTCGGGGACTGGGACGGGGACGGGACGGACAGCGTGGGCACGTTCGACGCCCAGTCGGAACGCTGGCGGCTGGCCAGGGACGGGACCTCGGGCACGCTCCTCGCCGAGCGGAACTTCACCACGACGATGCTCACCGACGTGCTGGTCTCCGGCGTCAGCGGGGACTGGAACGGCGACGGCCAGGACACCATCGGCCTCTACGACCCGGCCACCGGTACGTTCTTCCTGCGCAACAGCAACACGCCCGGCCCGGCCGACGTGATGTTCTCGTTCGGCGAGAGCCAGCCCCGCCGGTTCGTCGTCGCCCTCGCCGGCGACTGGAACGGGGATGGCGTCGACACCGTCGGGCTCTTCCGCCGGGACACCAACCGCTGGCGGCTGCGCAACAGCAACAGCGCAGGCCAACCCGACCACCGGTTCCTCTTCGGTCGGCCGGGCTCCACCGAGCGCGGCATCGTGGGTGACTGGGACGGGGACGGGGTCGACACCGTCGGGACGGCAGTCGTCGATGCCGCCGACTACGTCGCCTGGCACCTCCGCAACAGCAACGCCCCGGGCACGCCCGACCTCAGCTACTCGTGGGGCGTGCGCCAGTCGGGATCGGTCGCCATCGCCGGGGACTGGGACGGCGACGGCGCCGTCACGACGGGGTTCCGCCGCAGCTAGGCACCGATACGGTCCCGCCATGGCCGACGACGAGAAGCCGCACGTCTACGTCCCGCCCGGCGAGGCGCCGCCCGCCGAGCTGGAGGTCGAGGACCTCGAGGAGGGCACCGGCGACGAGGCGTCGCCCGGCCAGGAGGTCGAGGTCCACTACGTCGGCGTGGCCTGGAGCACCCGGCAGCAGTTCGACGCCAGCTGGGACCGGGGCGACACGTTCCGCTTCGGCCTCGGTGCCGGGCCAGGTCATCAAGGGCTGGGACCAGGGCGTCGCCGGCATGAAGGTCGGCGGCCGCCGCAAGATCACCATCCCGCCCCACCTCGGCTATGGCAAGGCGGGCGCCGGCGGCGTGATCAAGGGCGGCGAGACCCTCGTCTTCGTCGTCGACCTCCTGGGCGTCGGTTAGGCGCACATGCCTTCGCCCGTCCGAGAGCTGGTCGGCGTCTACGCCGCCGACGGCACCGTGTGGGGCGAGCTCTCCTACTGGGTCGGCGCCCGCCTCGGCCGGGCGCATTGCGCCCTCTGCGACATCACCCACGGCACCTTCCGCGAGAAGGACGAGTGGCGTGCCTGCCGGGCGGACCTCCCCATCCCGTTCCAGGCCGTGCACCGTGACGACATGCCCGACGACGTGGCGTCGGCAGTGGGCGAGCTGCCCGCCGTCGTGGGCCGTACCGACGATGGCGTGATCCTCGTGCTGGGCCCCGCCGCCCTCGCCGCCTGCGACGGCGCTCCCCGTGCCCTGGTCGACGCGATCGAGAGCGCACTCGCCCGCACCCCGTAGTTCGCCCGACCTCGGCGTCCCGACCTGAGGCATCATGACGCCGCAACCCGGGCGGCGAGGGGGACGTCATGACCGAGACCGGGACGGCGGCGACGGCGAGCGCACCCGACGTGCGGCGCGAGATCCGGCTCAGCCTCGTGCTGGCCGGCGGCTCCTCACTCGCCATCTACATGAACGGCGTGGCCCAGGAGCTCCTGCAGCTCGTGAAGGGCAGCTCGCCCCACCTCGGGTGGGAGGAGCTGGACCCGTCGGCCAGGGCCTACCGCAAGGTCCTCGGCGGCGACGAGCAGCATCCGCCGCCGACCCGGGTGATCGTCGACATCTTCTCCGGGACGTCGGCCGGCGGCATCAACGCCCTCTTCCTGGCCAAGGCCCTCGCCCGTGGCCTCGACATGTCCGGCCTGACCAACCTGTGGATCCAGACCGGTGACTTCGTCGGGCTGCTGAACGACGTCGAGGGGCTGGACAAGCAACGCGAGGGCGCGGCCGAGCGGGCGGCGACCCGGGCGAAGGAGGGGCTGCCGGCGGTCGGCGCCGTGCTGGACGACATCCCCCACGCCCGCAAGCCGAAGTCGCTGCTCAGCGGCGACGTGATGTACGTGCAGTTGGTGGAGGCGCTGGCCGCCCTCGACTGCCAGCCCGACGGCACGCGGCTGGTCGACGGCATCGACTGCTACCTGACGACCACCGACCTCCGGGGAACGCCGGTCAAGCTCACCATCGCCAACCGCCGGGAGGAGGTCCCCGCCGACGAGCTGGTGCTGAAGGCCCGCTTCCGATTCCGACAGGGCACCGCCGGCGCCCTCGGGCTCGACCACGACGACCTGGACGAGGAGCACCAGCCGCTCCTCGCCTTCGCGGCACGGGCCACCTCGGCCCACCCGGTGGCCTTCCATCCGGCCCAGTGGAAGCAGTGCACCGACCTCTACACCGATCCGGAGGGGCGGGCCTGGGTCAAGGAGCTGAGCGAGGAGCTGGACCGCTACCTCGAGCCCAACCTCACCGGCGACCTCACCACCCGCTGGTTCAGCGACGGCGGCGACATCGACAACAAGCCGTTCTCCTGGGCGCTGGAGCCCCTCCGCTTCCGCCGGGCCGACGTCCCGGTCACCCGCAAGGTCGTCTTCGTCGAACCGGACCCCAGCCGTCCGGACGCCGACGACTACATGAGCCGGGTGCTGCCCAAGCTCGCCGAGTACACGGCGGGGACGTTCAGCCTCGGGCGGCAGGAGACCATCCGGCAGGACATCGAGGACATCCAGACCCGCAACGACTCCGTCGCCCGGTTGAGCGAGGCGACCGAGCAGCTCTTCGCCCGCGAGCCCTCCGACGTGCTCGCGTCCCTGAGCCAGCGGTACCGGTTCGACACCGGCGACCCCCTCGACACCACCGACCGCTGGCACGCGATCCGGGCCGTGCTCGTCGACGCCAGGTCGAACATCAGCCAAGCCTGGAGGGACCAGAGCGCGGCGAGCATCATCGCCGACGGCGGCTCGGCGACCTATGCCTTCGAGCGCTACCGGTACCAGACCGTGGTCCAGCTCATCGCCGCCATCGCCCAGCGGGTGAACGAGCGCGAACGGGCCGACCTGATCGCGGCTCGCTGTGAGGACGACCCCCAGTTCGACCCCTCCACCCTTCCGGCCCCGCCGATCCTCGCCGACGTGGCCGCGGTGGTCGAAGCGGCGGTCGCCCGTCTCTACCCGGTGCCCGACGACGGTTCGGCGCCGTCGCCGCGCCAGTTCCTCGTCGACTTCGACATCTGGTTCCGGCTCCGCCGCCTGACGTTCCTCGAGTGCCTTCTGGCTTCGTGGCAGCGCGACGACGGCCACGCCGCCGACTTCGGCCTGGCCCGCGGCCTGCGGGGCGAGCTGAACACCATCTACTTCGACCTGCGCAACGAGCTGGAGGACATCGACGCCGGCGACGGCATGACCCTGCTGGCCGGGGACGTCGACGCCATGGTGGAGTTCCTGCAGCTCCTGAAGCTGCGGCTCAACAGCCACGACATCCCCGACCACGCCTCGTACACGACGCTGGGCGACAGCTCGATCAACGCCCGCAAGGTGATCGCCCCCGACGAGCGCCCCGACGAGTCGTCCCTCGACCTGCGCGCGGCGCTGACCGAGGCGTGGGCCAACTACGACCGCTACGACCAGTTCGTGCTCCCCATGTGGAGCGTGGCCCAGGGCGAGATGAACCAGATCGAGGTCGTGCGCATCAGCCCGTTCGACGCCACCCAGCTCCTGCACGAGGGCGACGGCCGGGCGAAGCTGGGCGGCACCGTGCTGGGACACTTCGGCGCGTTCCTCGACGAGGACTGGCGGCGCAACGACATCCTGTGGGGACGCCTCGACGCCACCGAGGTCATCCTCGGTCACATCCTCCGCTCGGTCGAGCACGGACCGGAGGCCGACGAGGCCGAGGCGCCGGAGGCCCGCGTGCGGCGGCTGCAGCAGGCCATCCTCGAGGAGTACGTCATCCCCGAGCAGCCGATCCCCGGCCGACCGTCGGCCGACGACCTGCGTTCCGTCCTGAAGGTCGACGCCAACGGCATCGACGGGCTGCACGCGACTGGCGAAGCAGGCGCTGGACGACTTCTGCACCGAGGGGGTGTCGACACCCGCCGACGTGGCCGAGGCGTTCTACGAGCTGCTCCACACCTCGTGGACCGTCGACCACGAGTCGGTCGGCGGTCGCAAGAAGCAGAAGGCCGGCTTCGTGCTGCGGGCCAGTCGGGTCGTCGGACGGCTCCTCCGCTACCAGAAGGTGAACCCTTGGCCCGACCCCGACGCCACGGGCGAGGCGGCCAAGCCGGGCAAGGCCAGCTTCGTGGCCAGCTTCGCGGGCTCGACCGTGCGCAGCGTGCTCCGGGGGTCCTTCCCCGACGGCTGGCGGAAGTTGGCCTGGGTGGTCGGCGTCGTCGCCGGCATCGGCATCGGGGCGTGGGGCATCGTCCATGCCATCGACCTGGACGCCGGCGCCTTCGGCGTCGCCGCGGTGGCGCTGGTCGCCTTCGTCCTGGCCCTCGTCGCCGTCGCCATGTGGTACAGCCCGTGGCCCGGACGCCTGACCGCGGCCGTGGGCTTCGGCCTGTCGGCGTGGGCCATCTCGATGAACGCGCTCGCCGGCCTGCTCGGTCTCCTGTGCATCCCGCTCGTCCTCCTGACCATCGCCGCGCCGTTCGGCGCCCGCTGGATCAACGGCACCGTTCAGGCGGCAGGCCAGGAGGCCTGATCAGGCCAGCGCCGCTCCGGCGGTGAGCACGGCGTCGGCCAGGCCGTCGACGTCGGCCGTCGTGGTGCGGGGGTTCACGTAGCAGGGGCGAAGGGCGTAGCGACCGGCCACCCTCGTGCTGCTCGGCGCATAGGGGGTGTCCCGGCGGACCGTCCGCAGGATGTGGGCGTTGAGCTCGTCCAGCTCGACCTCGGTGCGGCCGTCGGGGACGTAGCGGAAGCACACCACGGACAGCTCGGGCTCGCAGAGCAGCTCCAGCCGGTCCTCCGCCCGGACCCGGTCCACCAGGCGCTGGGCGAAGGCGAGGTCACGGCGCACGGTCGCCCGGACACCGTCGACACCGAGCTCCCGCAGCATCGCCCAGACCAGGACGCCGCGGGCCGGGGACGTGAGCTCGACGCCGTAGTCGGCATAGGGCGTGCCCATGTCGTCGAAGAGCGACTCGGCCTCGCCGGCCGAGAACGAGCCCTCGAGGTAGTCGGCCGGGCCCTCGGTGAAGGCCCGCTGCAGGAGGTCGGCGTCGCGGACGAAGGTGGCGCCGATGCCGATGGGGGCACACAGCCACTTGTGGGGGTCGGTGATGACCGAGTCGGCCCGCTCGACCCCGGCGAAGCGCTCGGCCCGCTCGGGGACGGTCGTCGCCAGCAGGCCGTAGGCGCCGTCGACGTGGAACCAGACGTCGGCCTCGACCGCCAGGTCGGCGAGGCCGTCGAGGGGATCGATGGCCCCGGTGTTGGTCGTCCCCGCCGTACCCACGATGGCGACGGGCACGAGGCCGGCGCCCTTGTCCTCGGCGATGGCGGCCCGCACGGCGTCGACGTCCATCCGCTGCCGGTCGTCGACGGGCACCGGGAGGACGCCGTTGCGTCCCAGCCCCAGCACGGCGGCCGAGCGCTGGATCGTGTGGTGCGCCTCGACCGAGGCGTAGATGCGGCCGGGTCGGTCGATGCCGTCGGCGGCGACGTCGACCCCCAGCGCCTCGTAGGCCGCCTGGCGGGCCGCCCCGAGGGCGACGAGGTTCGCCACCGAGCCGCCCGTGGAGTACACGCCCTGGTGCCCGGCGGGGATGCCGAGCAGCTCCTGCAGCCACTGGAGCGACAGCGCCTCCAGGTGGTTGGCCGCCGTCTTCAGGTACCGGTGGGGGCTGGCCGCCGTCGCCGCGACGGTGGCGGCGACGCCGGTCGTCGTCGGCCCGTTGACGATGAAGCCCGAAAAGCCCGGCTTGCCGACCATCGGGCCGTAGGGGATGACGTGCTGGGCCAGCTCGTCGAGGACCTGGTCCACCCCGACGCCCGCATCGGGCAGCGGCTGGTCGAGCGCCGCCGTCCACTGCGCACGGTCGGCCATCGTCCGGTCGTCCTCGGGATCCCAGCGCCACACCCGCTCCAGGTCCGGCAGCAGCCGGGTGACGGCATCGGCCAGCCCGGTGATCGCGGCGGTCTCCCCCACGGGGCGGAGCGTACGGTCAGCCCGGGAGCACGGCCACGACGTATTCGGTCCGGTTGCCGTCGAGGAAGTTGTCGGCCCCGTACTCGAAGACGGTGAAGACCGACCGGGTCGGCAACCGGTCGTCGTCCAGGGCGTACGAACCGCCGAGACCGGCGTAGGCGATGTCCTCACCGTCGGCGATCAGGCGCCGGCACTCCTCGAAGTTGGTGCAGGTCGTCCCGCCCCGGGTCACACCGGGGACCTCGGCGGCGACGAAGTCGGGATCGTCGGTGCCCGCCGCCTCGCTGGCGAGGGCGGCGATCACCGCGGCGTCGTAGGCCTCGGGGGCGCCGGTGACCTGCTCGAGCGACGGGTCGACCTCGATCAGCCGGGCCCGGAGGTCCTCGTCGACCTCGGCCCCGGGTTGGATCACGGTCACGCCCTCCAGCACCCCGGGGCGGTCGCCGACGACGAAGCCGAGGGCCGGGTCCGCCATCTGGGTGACCAGGTAGAGGCGGTTCTCCCCGGTCACGTAGCCGGCGTCCTGCAGGGCGGGGATCAGGTCCGCGCTCGTCTCGTCGACGACCATCACGACGGCGTCGGGCTCGGCGGCGGTGACCTCGTCGACGGTCTGGACCGCCGTGGCCGCGACCCCTGCGCCCTCCAGCGCGGCCTCGAGGACATCGTCGCCTTCGATCACGGCGACCGAGCCGACCTCGTCCCCGGCGACGACGTCGGCCACCGCCTGCGCGTGAAGGGGCGGCGTCGGAACCGTGCTGGCGACGAGGTCCGACGGCTGCTCGACGGGCGTGGTCGAGAACCGCAGCGCCCCGTCGGGCCCGTCGCGCCCGATGGCGACGTCGAGCGGCTGGTCGTCTGCCACGCCGATCTCCCGGAGGGCGAGGGCCACCGCGGCGTCGACCGCCGGCGAGGCAGCCGTGGTCCCGATCGACAGCACGCCGTCGCCCGTGTCCGGACCCAGGTCGACGGTCGTCGTCGTCGGCTCGGGGGTCGCGTCGTCGCCCGAGCAGGCCACGGCCACGAGGGCGAGCAGTAACACGAGCACGCGCACCGACCGCATGCCCGTTTCCTACACGGGAATGGCCCGGCCCCAGCGTCGTTGACCAGTGCCGTGGGTGAAGGGACAGAAGAGCGGCTGGTCACGCCGCTGTTCGCCCTCATCACCGTCGCCGGCCTCGCCTACTTCGTGGCCATGGGCTCGATGCTGCCCGTCCTCCCCCGCTACGTGGAGGACGTCCTCGGCGGCAGCGGCGTCGAGATCGGCCTCGTCGTCGGCGCCTTCGCCGTGTCCGCCGCCATCGTGCGCCCGACCGCCGGGCGGCTGGGCGACGTGCTCGGCCGGCGGACGATGGCCGTGGGCGGCGCCGCCATCGCCTGCGCCTCGATCATCCCCTTGGGCCTCGTCCAGGCCGTCTGGTTCCTGATCGCCCTCCGCCTGATCACCGGCCTGGGCGAGGCCGCCTTCTTCATCGGCGCCGCCACCGCCGCCCAGGACCTGGCCCCGTCGGACCGCCGAGGCGAGGCCGCCAGCTTCTTCTCCATCTCGATCTACGGCGGCCTGGCCATCGGGCCGGTCGCCGGCGAGTTCCTCTACAGCCACCACGGCCCCGGCTCGGTGTGGGCCTTCGCCGCCGCCTGCTGCGGCCTGTCGACGCTCCTGTCGACCTTCATCCCGCGCACACTCGGCCGGGTCCCCGACCCCCCGCCCCGCCGCGGGATCCTCCACCCGGCCGCCGTGCTCCCGGGCACCGTGCTCTTCATGGGCCTGTTCGCCTTCGCCGGCTACGCCGCGTTCGTCCCGCTCTACGTCGACCAGATCGGCCTCGACGACGCCGGCCCGTTCTTCCTCGTCTACGGCGTGCTCGTGCTGTTCGTGCGCATCTTCGGCGCCCGCATCCCCGACCGCCTCGGGCCGGTGCGGGCGTCGTCCCTCGCCCTCGGCGCCATCGGCCTGGGCATCGGCAGCATCGCCGCCTTCGCCTCCGTGGCCGGGCTCTGGGTGGGCACCGTGCTCCTGGCCATCGGGATGTCGCTGCTCTTCCCGGCGCTGTTCACCGTCGCCATCAACAACGCCCCCGACGACGAGCGCTCGCACGCCGTCGGCACGTTCTCCCTGTTCTTCGACCTCTCCCAGGGCCTCGGCGCGCCGCTGCTCGGCGTGATCGTCACCATCACGGGCGGCGAGCGCCCCGCGTTCCTGGCCGCCGCCATCGTCGCCGCCATCGGCCTGGTGATCAGCAACACCCGCCTGCGGACGGCGGTGAAGATCGGCTGAGCCCTGCGCTCGCCGGGTCAGACCGCCAGTTCGGCGAAGCCGGCTTCGATGCCCTTGGCCAGCACGTCGAGGTCGGGTGAGGCCTCACGGTCCCCGGTGAGGCCGAAGTAGAGCTCGCCGTCGTAGGACACGACGGCGACGGCGTAGCGCACGCCGAAGGCCACGGGCACGTAGGGGTAGTAGGTGAGCATGCGCCGCCCCCCGGCGTAGAGGGGGAACGGCGGTCCGGGGACATTGGTGGTGACCGTGTTGACGTTGCGCTGGCCGCGGTTGCGGAGGACGGCGCCGAAGGCTCGGGAGCCGAAGTCGATGAGGGGGGCGGGGATGTACTCGGCCAGCGCGGTCAGCCGCTCACCGGCCTCGGCCTCGTCGGACCCCTTCAACGACAGGGACTCGCTGCACACCACCTCGTAGCGCAGCTCGGGCACCGCGATGGCGACCGGCAGCTCGGCGACCTGGGCCGACGTCTCGTTGTCGAAGACGCCGTGCTCGGTCCGGACCGACACCGGCACCAGGGTGTGCAACCGGTGCTCCCTCGGGTCCTCGCCACGGGCGAGGAGCAGGTCGCGGAAGCCGTTGGTCACGGCCGCCAGCACCACGTCGTTCACCGTCCCGCCCCGGGCCGCCCGGATCGCCTTGGCCTCATCGAGTCCCGCTTGGGCCCACGTCCAGGACCGCTCCGGGCCGATCGGGCCGCTGACCGGCGTGGGCGGTGTCGGACGCGACCCACCGAGCCACGAGCGGACGCCCGAGGCGATCGTGCGGGCGTCCTGCATGGCGTCGACGGGACGCCGGACCGCTTCGACGGCCGCCCGGGCGACGGCGGCCAGCGGTCTGACCAGTTCGCCGACGGCGTCGAGGACCAACTCGGCGTTGGACGGTCCCGGCGCCGGCTCCCAGCGGTCGTCGACCGTCGCGGGAATCACGACCTCCGGCGAGTCGGACAGGATGGCCGCCAGGAGGTCCACGCCGGCCACGCCATCGACCATGCAGTGGTGGACCTTGGCCACCATCGCCCACCGGTCGTCGGGCAGACCGTCGACCACCCACGTCTCCCACAGGGGGTGCCGGCGGTCGATCTCCATGCTCATCAGCTCGGCGGTCAGCGCCTGCAGCGCGGCCTCGTCGCCGACCTCGGGCACCGTCGTCCAGAAGAGGTGGTTGTCGAGGTCGAACTCGGGGTCGTCCTCCCACACCGGTCGGCCCAGGGCCAGCGGCACGGTGCGCACCCGCTGGCGGTAGCGGGGGACGTTGGGCAGGGCCGCGGCGAAGACGCCCCGGACGTCCGGCTTGGTCGGACAGGGCCCTTCGAAGATCAGGCAGGCCCCGATGTGCAGGTGGTTGACGCCGTCCTCCAGGTACAGGAACTCGGCATCGAGGGCACTCATGCGTTCCACGTGGTCGATCCTCGTGATCGCGGATCCGCCCGACCAGGGTCCTCCTACCCGTTCCCTCTCAACACAACCTCAACGAGTGGTCGTGCGGGGCGGCGGGAAGCGGAACGGCAGCCCCTTGGCCGCAGCCTGGAACAGGGGCACGGCCTCGGGGATCCCTCGAAGGCGATGCTCACCGAGGCTCACGAAGCGAAGGCCGGCCGGGCGCTGCCCCTGGCTCGCCTCCTTCGTGTCGCCGGACACGATCACCTGACCGCCATGGGCAGCCGCGCAGACCCTGGCCGTCGTGTGGATGGCGAGCCCGATGTAGTTCACCTCGTCGAGCGTTGGATAGCCGCTGTGGATTCCGATCCGGACGTTCACCTCGACCCCGTCCACCCAGGAGCTGTCACGGAACGCGCGCTGCATGGCGACAGCGGCATCGAGCGCAGCGCCGGGGCTCTCGAACACGGCGAAGAACTCGTCCGCCCGCGTCTCGACGGCCTGGCCCGCGAACGCCATCGCCGTCTCCCGAAGCAGGGTTCGCACGTCACCGATGAGGTCGCGGTACCGCTCACCCAACCGATCGACGAGGCCGGTCGAACCCTCGATGTCGGTCATCAGCATGGTGAGGAAGCCGGTCGGTAGCGACACCGGTTGGCGGGCGCGACGCTCCCCGAACGCGCGCTCCGAGTCCAGCTGGCTCGTGATGAACCCCAGCGGCACGATCCCATGCCGCTGCGCCGCTTGCAGCAGCCGGTTCCGCGCCCGGTCACGAGCGGCGTCGTCCTCGAAGTGGACCTGATTGAACCGAGCCAGCGCGTTCCGGACGTGGGCCGCGTCGTGGATCGGAAGACGCCGCCGCCCCCGGGAGTCGATGTACGCGAACGCCCGATCCGGGAGGTCAGTCCGTTCCGACGACCCGAGTCGAGCCACGAGCTGAGGATAGGAGGGACCCGTGGCGAGCTGGGGCGCATCCCCTGGTGCGGCTCGGCGCCGGCAGTGGTCTGAGTACGGTCCGGTTCACGCGCGGCGGGCATCAAGGGAGAGCAACGAGATGAGACCACTTCGATACTCGATCAACGTCACGCTCGACGGCTGCTGCCATCACGAGGCAGGACTCCCGCCGGACGAGGAGTCGATGGGCTACTGGACCGCTGAGATGGAACGAGCCGATGCCCTGCTGTTCGGCCGGGTGACCTACGAGATGATGGAGTCGGCGTGGCGGCAGCCGGCCACGGGCACGTGGCCTGACTGGATGGGTGAGTGGGAGATCCCGTTCGCCGAGACCATCGACCGGGCGAAGAAGTACGTCGTGTCGAGCACGCTGAGCGGGGTCGATTGGAATGCCGAGCTGGTGCGAGGCGACTTGGGGCAAGCGGTTCAGCGGCTCAAGCAGGAGCCAGGCGAGGGCCTGTTCGTGGGTGGCGTGACGCTCCCCCTGGCGTTGGCAGATCTGGGACTGATCGACGAGTACGAGTTCCTTGTGCAGCCGGTCCTTGCCGGACACGGGCCGACGTTGCTCGCCGGTCTGCGCGAGCGCATCCAGCTCGAGCTCGTGGATCGCCATGCGTTCCGGTCGGGGGCGGTCGCCCTGCGATACCAGCCCACGCGCGTTCCGGCTTGACGTGATTTGTCCTGGATTGACGCCCTAGTTCTGCAGGTCGGTGATGACGGCCCGACCGAGGTAGGCGCCGGACTCCAGCTCGTCGAAAATCGCCGGGACCTCGGACAGGGCGCCGGTGCGCGAGACGTGGGTCTTCACCTTGCCGGCGGCGGCGAGGGCGACGACCTCCCGCATCTCCTGGACCGTCCCGACCGCCGAGAAGATGAGCGTGGGGTCCCGCCAGAAGAACTCGAACGGGCTGATCTCGATGTTGCCGTCGCTCGTCGCCGGGAGCCCTACGCCGACGAACAGGCCCCTCTGGCGGAGCATCGACAGGCCCAGCTGGAAGCCGGCGACCCGGGCGGCGAAGACGAGCACCGCGTCGATCCCGCCGCTGGCCATCGCCACGTTCGCCGCCTCGTCGGCGCTGACCGCCTGGTCGGCCCCGAGCTCCTCGACGAACTTCAGCCGCTCCTCGCCCACGTCGACCCCGAGGACCTTGTAACCGAAGGCGTTCAGGATCTGGACGGCGTAGTGGCCGAGCCCGCCCGCGGCGCCGATCACGCCGATGGTCCGTCCCGGCGGCACCCCGTTGGCCTGGAGCTTGCGCACCGCGCTGTAGGCGGTGAGGCCGCCGCAGGCCAGCGGCGCCTCGTTGTCGCCCACCTCGTCGGGCAGCGGCACCAGCGCCGGCGCCCAGATGGCGTACGCCTCGGCGAACGTGCCCATGACCGTCTGCTGCTTGGCGCAGTGGCGGGGGCGCCCGCCGAGGCAGTACTCGCAGGCGCCGCACCAGTACGCGCCGCCCGCACCACCCAGGCCGAGGATGACCCGCTGGCCCTCCTGGACGAAGCGCCCGGCACCGGGCCCGAGGGTGTCGACCACCCCGATCGCCTCGTGCCCGAGCTGCGGGCTCTGCATCCCCATCCAGTCGCCCCGGGCCAGATGCAGGTCCGAGTGGCACACGCCGGAGGTGCTGATCCGCACCAGCGCCTGGTCGGCCGTCGGCTCCGGCACCGGGATGTCGTCGACGCTCAGCTCGCCGGCGGACACGACGATCGCCTTCATGGTCTCGGTCATGAGGTGACCGTAGGCCACCCCGCGACCACCCGACACCGGGCGACGACGAGGAGTAGGTTCGCGCTCTCCCTCCAGCCGACAAGTCAGGAGTCCCGATGGCCGACGACCCTTCGACGACGGTGCGGGCGGCCTTGGTCCAAGCCGAATGGACGGGCGACAAGGAGTCGATGATCGACCGCCACGAGGCCTACGCCGAGGAGGCGGCGGCCGCCGGCGCCGAGGTCGTCTGCTTCCAGGAGCTCTTCTACGGCCCGTACTTCTGCCAGGTGCAGGACGACAAGTTCTACGCGTACGCCGAGGCCGTGCCCGACGGCCCGACCGTCCAGCGCTTCTGCGAGGTGGCCAAGCGCCTGAAGATGGTCATGGTGCTCCCGGTCTACGAGGAGGAGCAGCCCGGCATCCTCTACAACACGGCGGCGGTCATCGACGCCGACGGCACCTACCTGGGCAAGTACCGCAAGAACCACATCCCCCAGGTGAAGGGGTTCTGGGAGAAGTTCTACTTCCGCCCCGGAAACCTGGGGTACCCGGTGTTCGACACCGCCGTCGGCCGGGTCGGCGTCTACATCTGCTACGACCGCCACTTCCCCGAGGGCTGGCGGGCGCTGGGCCTGGCCGGGGCGCAGATGGTCTTCAACCCGTCGGCCACCCATCGGGGCCTGTCGGCCTACCTGTGGCAGCTGGAACAGACGTCGGCGGCGGCGGCGAACATGTACTTCGTCGGCGCCCTCAACCGGATCGGCATCGAGGACCTGGGCGACAACGACTTCTACGGCACCTCGTACTTCGCCGACCCCCGCGGCCAGATCATCGACGGCGCCGCCTCGGACCAGAAGCCCGAGCTGCTCGTGCGGGACCTGGAGCTGAACACCATCGACGAGGTCCGGGCCGGATGGGCCTTCTACCGGGACCGCCGGCCGGACTCCTACGGACCACTGACGGAGGCCTGACATGTCGCTGCTGATCAAGGGCGGCACGGTCATCTCGTCGACGGGTACTCAGCCCGTGGACGTGCTCGTCGACGGCGAGACCATCACCGCGCTGCTGGCACCCGGTTCGGAAGCGGCCGAGTCGGCCGAACGGGGCGCGTCGGAGGTGCTCGACGCCACCGGCAAGTACGTCGTGCCCGGAGGCGTCGACGGCCACACCCACATGGAGCTGCCCTTCGGCGGCACCGTGGCGTCGGACGACTTCGAGTCCGGGACCCGGGCGGCGGCGTGGGGCGGGACGACGACGATCGTCGACTTCGCCGTCCAGACGGCGACCGAGGACGTGCGGGAGAGCCTCGACGCCTGGATGGCGAAGGCCGACGGCAACTGCGCCATCGACTACGGCTTCCACATGATCATCGGCGGGGTCAACGAGGCCTCGCTGAAGGCCATGGACGCCCTGGTCCACGAGGGCATCACCAGCTTCAAGCTGTTCATGGCCTACCCGGGCGTGTTCCTGTCCGACGACGGCCAGATCCTGCGGGCCATGCAGCAGGCGGCGGGCAACGGCGGCCTGGTCATGATGCACGCCGAGAACGGCCTGGCCATCGACGTCTTGGCCGAGCAAGCCGTCGAGCGGGGCGAGGTCGAGCCCGTCAACCACGGCTACGTGCGCCGGGCCGAGCTGGAGGGCGAGGCCACTCACCGGGCCATCCAGCTGGCCAAGGTCGGCGCCGCGCCGCTCTACATCGTGCACCTGTCGGCCAGCCAGGCCCTGGAGCAGGTGGCCATGGCCAGGGACGCCGGCGCCAACGTGTTCGCCGAGACCTGCCCGCAATACCTGTACCTGAACCTCGAGGATCACCTCGGCGCGCCCGGGTTCGCAGGTGCCGGTTACGTGTGCTCGACGCCCTTGCGGACCAAGCACGAGCACCACCACGCCGACCTCTGGAAGGGCCTGCGCACGAACGACCTGTCGGTCGTGTCGACGGACCACTGCCCGTTCTGCATGAAGGACCAGAAGGAGCTGGGCGTCGACGACTTCCGGGCCATTCCCAACGGCATCGGCGGCGTCGAGCACCGGATGGACCTGATCTACCAAGGCGTCGTCGCCGGCGAGCTGACCCTGGCCCGGTGGGTCGAGCTGTGCTCGACCACGCCGGCCCGGATGTTCGGGCTCTATCCCCGCAAGGGCGTGCTGGCACCCGGGTCCGACGCCGACATCGTGCTCTACGACCCCGACGCGCCGTGGACGATCGGCGTCGAGAACCACCACATGAACCTCGACTACTCCGCCTACGAGGGCATCGAGGTGTCGGGCCGGGTGTCGACGGTGCTGTCGCGGGGACGGGTGATCGTGGACGACGGGCAGTACCTGGGGTCGAAGGGCGACGGCCAGTACCTGCGCCGCGGCCTCTGCGGCTACCTCCAGTAATGGACTTCGGCGTCGTCCTCCAGAACAACCCGCCCGCCTGGCGGGTCGTCGACCTCTGCCGCAAGGCCGAGACCTACGGCTTCCGGTACGCGTGGACCTTCGACAGCCACGTGCTGTGGCAGGAGCCGTTCGTCGTCTACTCCCAGATCCTGTCGGCGACCCACACCATCAAGGTCGGCCCGATGGTGACGAACCCGGGGACGCGGGACTGGACGGTCACGGCGAGCCTGTTCGCCACGCTGAACGACATGTTCGGCGACCGGACGGTGTGTGGGATCGGTCGGGGCGACTCCGCCCTGCGCGTGCTGGGCTACCCGCCTGCCGACCTGGCGCAGGTGTGCGACTCGATCGGCGTGATCAAGGGCCTCGTCGAGGGCAAGACGGTCTCCTACAACGGGACCGAGCAGCACTTCCCCTGGTCGCGAGGCTCGTCGCTGGACGTGTACATGGCCGCCTACGGCCCGAAGGCGCTGGCCGTGTGTGGCGAGAACGCCGACGGCTTCATTCTCCAGCTCGCCGACACCCAGATCGCCAAGTGGACGATCGAGGCGGTGAAGACGGCGGCGTCGGACGCCGGCCGGGATCCCGAGTCGCTCAAGGTCTGCGTCGCCGCCCCCGCGTACGTCGGCGACGACCTGGCCCACCAGCGCGACCAGGTGCGCTGGTTCGGCGGCATGGTCGGCAACCACGTCGCCGACCTCGTCGCCCGCTACGGCGCCGACACCGACCTCGTCCCTGCCGCGCTGGTCGAGTACGTCGAGAACCGCAAGGGCTACGACTACGCCGAACACGGCCGCGCCACCTCGACCCACGTCGACTTCGTCACCGACGACGTCATCGACCGTTTCTGCCTCCTCGGCCCGGTCGAGGCCCACATCGAGCGCCTCGAGGAGCTCCGCGAGCTGGGCGTCGACCAGTTCGCCGTCTACCTCCAGCACGACGCCCAGGACGAGACGCTCACCGCCTACGGCGAGCGGATCGTCTCCGCCCTCGGCTGAGCGACTCCCCGAACTGGCCTCTGATCTGCCGCCTATGACCGGCGAATCGGAGGCCAGTTCGAGGGGGTCGGGTCAGGTGGTCTTGACGATGTGGACCGCGCACGGGGCCCGCCGGACGACCTCCAAGGCGATCGCCCCGAGCACGCGGCCAGCGGCGCCGTGCACGCGCTTGTTGCCGACCACGATGACCTGAGCTTCGAGCCGCTCCGCCTCGGCGACGAGGCACTTCGCCGGGTCGCCCTCGACGACCGACGTGGTCTTCTCCGGTCCGGCGGGGACCCGTCCGGCGATGGCACTCAACTTCTGCTCCGCGGCAGAGAAGCTGTTCACGCTCCAGGCCTCACCGCCGCCGCGCACCGTCGCTTGGGTGTGGCTGTGCCCGATGGCCATGACGAGGTGGAGGCGAGCGTCCAACCGCTTGGCCAGCTCGCCCGCCGCCCGAGCCGCCTCGAGCGCCGTGTCACTGTCGTCAACACCGACGATCACCGTCTCCATCAGCCACCCTCAATCGCCGAGGTCAGGACGGGCCAGAGTCTGCCACGCCCCTGATTCGCGGGCCTTCGTCGAGACGCGGTCGTCGGGGGCGTCGACGTCGGGGGCGTCGAGGTCGGGCTCGTGGTGGTCAGGCGGGTCGACGTCGGGATCGTGGAGGTCGAGGTCGTCGTGATCGTCAAGGTCGACACCCCGGTCGTCGACGTCGTGGGCGCGCTCCCGTCGCCGCCCACGATGTCATCGACAGACCTCTTCCATGTCGGGAGGGTCGGCCACCTCGATGAGCTCGGCCCTGGGCAGCGCCCGGGCCAGCTGCTGGAGGGGCCGGAGCGCTGCCGAGTCCAGGTCGATGCCGACGATGTTGAACTCGACCTCGATGGCGGAGTTCGAGAGCGCGGTCGACACCCGCGTCGGATCCTCGCCACAGGTGTCCGGGCCGTCGGTGAAGACCACGATCCGGCGATCGGTGCTGACGTCGCCCCCGAGGTCGGTCGAGACCGTCGCCAGCTCACTGACCGCGGCCACCATCGCGTCGATGAGCGGACGGTCACCCTGGGTGGCCGGCGGGTTCTCGAGTCCTTCCCTCAGACTCGAAGCGTTTCCGGAGGCGAGCTCGACGTTCGGTTCTCCGCTGACCGAGTCACAGCCGCCGCCGAAGTACCACAGCGCCCTGGCGATCTCCTCGTCGTCCTCGACGGCCGTCAGGAGCTCCCTGGAGGCTCCGGTGAGCCTGGTCGTGTCGCCGAACGCCGAGCCCATCGACTGGGATCGGTCGACCAGGATCGCGTAGTTGCTCAACGCCGTCCCGGTCGGGTCGGGATCCGGCCACACCCTTCGCACGCCTTCGACCGTGGTGATGGCTGCCGCAACCAGGACCAACACCGCCATCACGACGACGTACCACTGCTGCTCGTCGATACGCCACCAACGACGCTTCGGCGTCGGCGCGTCGCCGGTCATGGTGGGTCCGACGCCGACGAGGGACACGCCCGCCTCGTGCCTCCCGAGCGCGCCTGTCGCTGCTCCCAGGAGACCGGGATCACCGAAGGATCGTAGACCTCAGTCCGTCGGCGAGGACGGTCTGCAGACCCTGAGTTGAGCCCGACTCAGGGCTTCGGGCGCAGCTCCTGCAGGCCTTGCACGACGAAGTCTCGGTACTCGGGCGTGGCGGCGAAGGGCGCGTCGTCGGCGTCGGCCCGGGCCAGCACCTCGTCGGCCGACGCACCGGCCTGGAGGCCCGCGTACAGGTAGACCACGGCGGACGATCGAGGCCCGGCGCGACAGGTGACCAGCGTCGGACGTGGCAGCCGGTCGATGGCCTCGATGTGGCGGCGGGCCAGGTCCATGGTCAGGACCCGCGGTGGGTCGGAGATGATGTTCTCGGACTCCCCCACTGCGGACTGCACCTCGGAGTAGGCCAGCCCGCCCTCCTCGGCGAACTCCGTGCCACAGAGGAACAGCCACGACGCGGCGCCCCGCTCCGCCGCGAGCGCTGCGGCGTCCTCGACCGGCCCGCGGTTGAACGTGATGTCCACAGGCGCCTCGAACTCGGCCACGCTGGGACCCTACCGACGCCGCCTTCCCGTCAGTCGGACAGGACGGTCCCGTCGCCGGTCAGTAGCCCAAGTCGAGGCAGCGGTTGTTCAGGTCCTCGAGGAGCTCGTCGTACGAGCGGCCTTCGTCATCCGGCAACTCCGACACGCCGCCCGCGAGGGCAGCCAGGCGATGCACCTCGTCGTCATCGGCCTGGCCAGCAGCCTCCGCCAGCGACCGCACGTTCTCCGCGTGGCGTTCACCCTCCTGTCGCTCCCGCTCGGCGACCGCGGCATCGTCGCTCTCACCCCAGTGCTGGTCGGAGTTGTCCGTGTTCAGGAGCGCGTCGACGGCTCGCTCGCAGACGAGCGCATCACCCGTCAGCGACTCACCGTCGCCGTCGTCGCCACCACAGGCGGCGAGAACAAGCACGAGCAAGGCAACCCGCCACCAGCCGCCCCACGTCCACCATCCCCTCCCCGAACCGCCCACAACATACGGGCGGCGGCGCGGTCAGTCGGGGAGGACGGTGCCGTAGCGGTGGCGGGTGCGGCTGATGGCCTGCTCCCGCAGCCAGCGGATCAGCTCGACTCGACCGTGGTCGACGACGGCGTTGTCGTCGACGGTGGCGCCGGCGGCGTGGACGGCGGCCCAGACCTCGGGATCGGCCTGCGCCGAGCAGGCGGACCCGGTCGGTGCCGGTCACCTGGGCGACGAGGGCGTCGTCGTCGACGACCTCGACGGGCGTGCCCGTCGTCCCGGCAGCAAGGCGGGCGACGGCGATCACCTCGTCATCGACCGAGGCGTCGACCCGCAGCAGCACCCGGGGCAGCGGCCGGTAGCGGAACACGTTGGCTTCGGCCGTGAGGCCGGCCGGGTCGTGCTCGCGAGAGAACTCCTCCGCCCAGGCCTCGGCGAAGGAGACCTCGGCCCGCTCGAGTGAGGGGCCGCCGGGCGAGTCCCAGCGGCCGAGGCAGAGCACGTAGTTCGGCCCACCGGCCTTGGCGGTAGGGCCGACGCTGGAGCGCTTCCAGCCCCCGAAGGGCTGGCGGTTGACGATGGCGCCGGTGGTGTGGCGGTTGACGTAGGCGTTTCCGACCTCGACCCGGTCGCACCACCGGGCGATCTCGGCCGGGTCGAGGCTGTGGATGCCCGCCGGTCAGGCCGAAGGGGACGGCGTTCTGGACCTCGATGGCCTCGTCGAGGTCGGCCACCCGCACGACCCCCAGAACCGGGCCGAAGCACTCGGTCTGGTGGAACCATGATCCCGGATTGGACGCCGGTGCGGACCGCGGGGCGGTCGCCGTCGGGCGGCGACCAGCCACTCCTCGCCGTCGTCCAGCTGGGTCAGCGCCCGGGCCAGGGGTCCCTCCGGCGGGCCGATCAGGGGGCCGACCCGGCTGGCGGGATCGGTGGCGGGGCCGACCCGAAGGCTGCGCACGGCATCGGCCAGGCGGCGCAGGAAGTGGGGCCCGTCGTAGCACGGAGGCCTCGACCAGGGCCAGGCTGGCGGCGGAGCACTTCTGGCCGGCGTGGCCGAACGCCGAGTGGACGAGGTCGGCGATGGCGGCGTCGAGGTCGGCGGTGGCGGTGACCACCATGGCGTTCTTGCCGCTGGTCTCGGCGTGCAGGCGCAGGGTCGGGTCCCACGAGAGGAACAGCTGTGCCGTGGCCCACGCCCCGGTGAGGACAACGGCGTCGACGCCGGGGTGGGTGAGCAGTCGGCGACCCGCCTCGTCCTCGGGCGTCGGCAGGAAGCAGAGAAGCTTCGCGGGGACGCCCGCCTCGTGGCAGCAGTCGGCCAGGAAGCGGCCGACGGCGACGGTCTGGGGCGCCGGCTTGAGGATCACGCCGGAGCCTGCGGCCAGGGCGGCCAGCACCCCGCCGGCGGCGATGGCCAGCGGGAAGTTCCACGGCGAGGCCACGACCGTCACCCGGTAGGGGTCGAAGCGCAGGCCGTCGGCCCGAAGGTCGTCGACGAGGCGCCCGCCGCGGGCGTACCACGTGGCGAAGTCGATGGCCTCGGACACCTCGGGGTCGGCCTCGGCGATCGTCTTGTTGCCGTCGTGGACCATGGCGGCGATCGCTTCGCCCCGGCGGGCGGCAAGGACCTCGGCGATCCGGTGGAGCACCCGGCGGCGCTCGGCCTCGGGAAGCGCCGCCCACGCCAGGGCGGCGGTGCGGACGGTGGCCACGGCCCGCTCGACGCCGTCCAGGTCGGCCTCCTCCAGGTCGGCCGGTGGCCGCCAGGAGGCGATGTGGTCGGCGACCCAGCCCCGGTTGGCGGCCGAGGTGAAGTCGGTGTCGGGCTCGTTGGCGAAGGGGCCGTCGGGGTCGAACGACCGCTCTTCGCTGGTGCGGTCCTGGTCCCGGCGGGGCGCCCGTTCGACGTGGTGGCGGTCGAGCACCGACTTCTCGAACCGGGCGCGCTGGTCGTCCCAGTCGGGCGAGCCCGGCGTCAGGGTGAACAGGTGGTGCAGGAAGTTCTCCGCGGCGGTGTTCTCGTCGAGGCGGCGCACCAGGTAGGCGATGGCGGCCTGGAAGTCGTCGTGGGCCACGACCGGGGCGTAGAGCAGCAGCTGCCCGACCCGGCGGCGGACGGCCTCGGCCTGGGCCGGGGCCATGCCCTCGAGCATCTCGATCTCGAGCCGGTCCTGCGCCCCCGCCTCCTCGGCAGCGACCAGCGCCCAGGCGATGTCGAAGAGGTTGTGGCTGGCCGCCCCGATGCGCACGCCGCCGGCGAGGGCCAGGTCGAGCAGGCGCTTGTAGTTGGCGTCGACCTCGGCCTTCGTCGTGTAGGGCGCCTGCGGCCAGCCCCGCAGCTCGGCCTCGACCCGCTCCATCGCCAGGTTGGCGCCCTTGACGATGCGCACCTTGATCGGGCGGCCCCATGCCACCAGGTCCTCCAGCACCGCCACCGAGTCGGGGATGTAGGCCTGCAGCACGATGCCGGCGTCGAGATCGGCGAACTCGCTCTCGTCCAGCACCCGGCGGAAGGCGGCCACGGTCAGGTGGAGGTCGTCGTAGGCCTCCATGTCGAGGTTCACGAAGGTCCCCGCCTCCCGCCCGGCCCGGAAGAGCCGGCGGAGCCGGTCGCTCAGCACGTCGACGGTGTGGTCGAAGGCCAGCGGGTCGACCTGGGAGTAGATGGCGGTGATCTTCACCGAGACGTAGTCGACGTCGGGCCGCCGGATGGTCGCCAGCACGGTCTCCAGCCGGCGCTCGGCCTCGACCTCGCCGAGGACGGCCTCCCCCAGCGGGTTCACGTTCTGGCCGAAGCCCGCCGCCCGACGGTCGGCGAGGTGGCGGGCCAGCGCCGGGTCCTCGGCGGGCAGGATGATCCCGGTGGCCTCCCGGCGCAGCCGCCGGGTCACCAGCGCCATCACGGGCCGGGGCCAGACGGGCGCCATGCGGGCCCCGAGACCGAGGGCGACACGGTCCAACGGCCCCGCCACGGTCGGGACCGGATGAAGAGTGACGAGGTCGTGGAACCGGTCTGCCGCCCGTCGCGGGTCGTCGATGCGGAGCACCTGGTCGGTCAGTTGCTGCACGAAGGCACGGCTGGCCTCGTCCTGCACCAACCGGGCCACCCGCCGCCGCTGCCGGGCGTGCTGGCGACCCTCCACCGCCTCGGCTGCCTCGAGCAGCTCGGCCGCCAGCGCCGTCGCCCGGTCCATCACAGCCCCTGTCCTAGTCCCCCGATCAACCCGAGCATCCACCGTTCGGCGAGGCGCGGGCGCGAACATCGTGCTCGGTGTACGAGGCCGAGGTCCGTACAGGGGGCGGTGGCGGGTGGCTGAGCCGTTGGCGCAGCCGGGTCGACGTCGACCCCCAGCTCCCGGCCCTCCTGGGCCGGATCCTCGAGCGCCTCGGCGGGTATCTCGACCACGGTGGGCTCGACGCCCCGACCTGGGTGACCGAGATGGGCGGCCTCGAGCGTCAGCTCGAACACCTGGCGGCGGGCACCCGGGACCGGCCGCTGCACTCACTGCTGCGGGAGCTCCTCCGCCAGATGTCCGCGGTGTACGCCGCCGCGCCCGGGTTCGACCTCCACCCCCAGCGCGCCGAGATCGGGGCGCTCTTCGACGCCCTCGAGGCGGCGGAGGACGTGGCCCACAAGGCGCTCCGCCGGGCCGCCGACCTGCAGCCGGGCACGGTCCGGACCTGGGTCCCCGCCTGACCGAACCAGGCCGCAACGTGAGCGCCCGCTACCTAGCGTGGTGCCCGTGACCGTCCGAGTGGCGACCAGCCTGGCCGACGCCTGTGCCGCGCTGGCCGACGATCCCGACGCCGAGGTGCTGGCCGGCGGCACCGACTTCATGGTCGAGGTCAACCACGGCCTGCGCCGGCCGAGCGCCGTCGTGGCCGTCGGCGGGGTGCCCGAGCTGGCGGGCTGGGACCGGGACGGCGACCGTGTCCGCCTCGGCGCGGCGCTCACCTACACCGACCTCGGCCTGCCGGACCTGGCCGCCCTGGCGCCGGCCCTCGCCGAAGCGGCCCGGACCGTCGGCTCGCCCCAGATCCGCAACGCCGGGACCCTCGGCGGCAACCTCGGCACCGCCTCCCCCGCCGGTGACCTGCTGCCCGTGCTCGTCGCCCTCGACGCCACGGTGCACCTGCGCTCGGCCGACGGGGCGCGGGACCTGCCCGTCACCGACTTCATCACCGGGGTGAAGAAGACCGCACTCGCACCGGGTGAGCTGATCGAGGCCGTGACCATCCCCGTGGCCCGGGGGCCGCAGCACTACCTGAAGGTGGGCACCCGCAACGCCATGGTCATCGCCGTCGTGTCCCTGGCCCTGGTCGTCGACACCGAAGCGGGCGCGGTCGCCGTCGGCCTCGGCTCGGTCGGCCCCACGCCGCTGCGGGTCACGGCCACCATCGAGGAGGCCACCGACCCCGGCTTCCCCGCCCGGGTGGCCGAGGCGGCCCGGCCGATCGACGACCACCGCTCGTCGGCCGCCTACCGGCGCCATGCGGTCGCCGTCCTGGCCGAGCGGGCGGTCCGGAGGGCCTTCGGGTGAACCTGTCCTACGCCCTGCGAGGTGAACGGCCGGACCCACCAGGTCCAGGACGCCTGGCTCGGCGAGAGCCTGCTCAACGTCCTGCGCGACCGCCTCGACCTGCCCGGCACCAAGAACGCCTGCGAGGAGGGCGAGTGCGGGTCGTGCTCGGTGAAGGTCGGCGGGACCCTCGTGTGCTCGTGCCTGGTCCTGGCCGCGTCCGCCGTGGGCGAGGCGATCGAGACCATCGAGGGCCAGGAGGACGACGGGGACCTGTCCGCCGTGCAGGCGGCCTTCGTCGACGAGGGCGCCGTCCAGTGCGGCTTCTGCACGCCGGGGCTGGTCATGGCGGTGGACGACCTGCTCGACCGGACCCCGGACCCGACCGACCTCGAGATCCGCGAGGCCATCTCGGGGAACCTCTGCCGGTGCACCGGCTACGGCCGGATCATCGAAGCCGTGCGGGTGGCCGCCCGGGACGCGGGGCGCAGCGTCGTGACCGTCACCGTCACCACCGGCGCGCCGCCCCGGATCGGCACCAGCGTCCCCCGCCCCGACGGCGTCCCCAAGGTCCGCGGCCGCTTCGCCTTCGGCTCCGACCTCTGGGCCGAGGACGCCCTCTTCGGCCGCACGGTGCGCTCCCCCCACGCCGCGGCCCGCATCCGGTCCGTCGACGTCGGCCCCGCGCTGGCCGTCTCCGGCGTGTTCGCCGTGATCGTCGCCGACGACGTCCCCGGCGAGTCCGCACTACGGCCTCGACCGGACCGACCAGCCGGTGTTCGCCTCCGACGTCATCCGCTACCAGGGCGAGGCGGTGGCCGCCGTGGCCGCCGACCACCCGGAGACGGCCCGCCGGGCCGCCGACGCGCTCGTCGGTCGACTACGAGCCGATCGAGCCGCTGGTCGACGCCGAGGCCGCGCTCGAGGCCGAGCCCATCCATCCCTTCGGCAACGTGTTCCGCGAACTGGTCATCCGCCACGGCGACCCGGACGCCCACGGCGAGGTCGTGGTCGAGGGCACCTACGAGGTCGGCATGCAGGACCAGGCCTTCATGGGCCCGGAGTCGGGCATGGCCATCCCGGCCGAGGACGGGGGCGTCGACCTCTTCGTCTCGACCCAGTGGCTGCACTCGGACCGGGACCAGGTGGCGGCCTGCCTCGGGCTCCCGGTCGACAAGGTCCGGCTGACCCTCGCCGGCGTCGGCGGGGCGTTCGGCGCCCGGGAGGACCTCAGCCTCCACGTCCACGCCTGCCTCCTGGCCCTGCACACCGGGCGGCCGGTGCGCATGAGCTACACCCGGATCGAGTCCTTCGTCGGCCACGTCCACCGCCACCCGGCCCGCATGCACTACCGCCACGAGGCCGACCGGGACGGGCAGATCGTGCGGGTCGACGCCCGGCTGCTCTTCGACGGCGGGGCCTACCAGTCGTCCTCGGCGGCCGTACTGGGCAACGCCTCGTGCTTCGCCGCCGGCCCGTACCTGGTGCCCAACGCGGTCATCGACGGCAAGGTCGTGCGCACCAACAACCCGCCGTGCGGGGCCATGCGGGGGTTCGGGGCCGTGCAGACCGGATTCGCCGTCGAATCCCAGATGGACAAGCTCGCCGCCGCCCTCGACCTCGACCCGATCGAGCTCCGCCTGCGCAACGCCCTGAAGCCGGGCGACGCACTGCTCACCGGGCAGGTCATCACCGGCACCGCCCCCGTCGCCGAGGTCATCCGAGCCTGCGCCGAGCACCCGCTTCCCCCGCCGCCCGGCGAGGACGTCCTCGACCGGCCGGGCGGAGCGGGTCTCACCACCGATGCGACCGACGTGCGTCGGGGGGTCGGCTTCGCTGTCGGGTTCAAGAACCTGATGTTCTCCGAGGCCTTCGACGACTACTCGACGGCGTCCTGCCGGCTGGAGAACGGCGTGGTCACGGTCAAGTGCGCCTGCGCCGAGGTCGGCCAGGGGTTCGTGACCCTTGTCCGCCAGATCGCCCACGACGTGCTCGGCGTCGACGACGTGGTGCTGGCCCCGGTCGACACCGCCATCGGCTCGGCCGGGTCGACCTCGGCCAGCCGCCAGACCTGGATGTCCGGCGGCGCCGTCCAGGCCGCCTGCGAGGCGGTCAAGCGCCGGATCGACGCCGGCGACACAGGCGTGATCGAGGAGGAGGTCACCTTCCGCCACGCCGCCACGTCGCCGCTCGACGAGGACGGACAGGGCGACGCCCACGTGTCGTTCGCCTTCGCCGCCCACCGGGCGGTCGTCGACGTCGACCCCGAGCTGGGCCTGGTCCGGGTCGTCGACATGACCACGGCGCAGGACGTCGGCCGGGTGCTCAACCCCCTGCAGGTCGTGGGCCAGATCGAGGGGGGCACGCTCCAGGGCGTCGGCCTCGCCGTCATGGAGGAGATGAAGCTCTCGGCGGGCCGGGTCCTGAACCCGACCTTCACCGACTACCTGATCCCCACCGCCCTCGACGCCCCCGAGGTCCGCATCGCCGCACTGATCGAGGAGCCCGAGCCCGGTGCCCCCTTCGGCGCCAAGGGCGTCGGCGAGCCCCCGACCCTCTCCTCGACCCCCGCCGTGGCCGCCGCCATCCGCGCCGCCACCGGCCGGGAGCTCCCCCGGGTGCCCATCCGCCCCGAGGACATCTGCCTCTGACCGGGGTGCTGGATCAGGCCCCGGATCGCTCGACGACCTGCATGTGCTCGTCCAGGCCCGTCACCTCGAGCATCCGCACGAGGATCGCGGACGGGGCACGAAGGCGGAGCACCCGGTCCCGGGCGCTCAGCGTGCGAGCGGTCCGGGCGAGCAGGTTCAGGCCCCCGACGTCGATGAACGACAGGTCCTCCAGGTCGATGGTGACGTCACGGTCGGCAGGAGCAACGACCGGCGCCAGCTCGTCGCTCACGGTCCCGACGACTGAATAGTCGAGCTCGCCCTTCAGGCAGACGACGGCAGGCGCCTCGCCGTCCTCGATCACGATGTCGACCTCCAGATGCGTGCAAGGCTCGGACGCCGTCAGCTCCGGAGGCCGCCGTGCCGGTCGCCGTACTCCGTCCCCCACTGGGTTCCCCTTGAGCGGATGTGAGCTCGTCTGTCGACCCTACCCCCGGCGCGTCCCGATCATGTCGAAGTTCTGTGTAAGGAGGGATTGACGTCTGTCGAGGTTCTGTCCGACCGCAATTCGGGCAGATATGGCATGCTGCCGGTCAGCATCCCGATCGTTAGGCGGCCCCCGTGGCCCTCCCCGCGCAGAGGCGTTTCCCGTGCTCTCCGACGAGCTTGGCGGCCGCACGCTCCTTTGTCGCGGAGTCCGTGACCGGGCTGGAGCTGGACATCGACACGCTGGTCCTGCTCACCTCAGAGCTCGCGACCAATGTCGTACGCCACGCAGGGACCGACTTCGACGTCGTCGTCGACCGGACGGCGGACGGGGTGCGGGTCGCCGTCGCCGACGAGGCATCCGGCGCGCCGCTCCTGCCCGCCCGGGCTCCCGAGGGCGGGTTCGGCCTCGGAATCGTCGCCGAGCTCGCCGAGCGTTGGGGCACCGACGGTGGGCCAACGGGCAAGTCGGTGTGGTTCGAGCTGCCGGCGGTGAGCGTCGCCGCCCTTGTCCCGTCGGGTGGCCAGGGCGGCGAGGGGGCCGGGGCGGAGCCGGCCTACAGCATCGGCGGGGTGAGCGGGCTCGTCGGGGTGGAGACGTCGACGCTGCGGGCCTGGGAGCAGCGGTACAAGACCGTGGTCCCCCTCCGCAGCTCGGGTGGACAGCGCATCTATTCCCGGGACCAGGTCGACCAGCTGCGGTTCGTGGTGGCGCAGATCGACGCCGGCATGAGCGCGGCGGACGCCCATCGCGTTCTGGCGCAGCGCATGGACGCCGTCACCTTCGTGCCGCCGGGCCCTCGCCAGTCGATGCTCGTGCTCCTCGCCGAGCGAGACCAGTTCGCGGCCGAGCTGTTCGAGTACTTCCTGCGGACCGAGGGGCTCGACGTCTGCGTCGCCCTCGACGCCGGGGAGGCCGCCAAGCTCCAGCAGCAGCGCCGTCCCGACCTCCTGATCCTGGAGCTGCTCCTCGGGGGCGGGTCCGCCATCGACCTGTGCCGGGCGGCCGTGGCCGACGGCATCCCGGTGTTGACCGTGTCGTCGATGGCACTCCGCGACGTCGCCGTCGAGGCGGGCGCCAGCGCCTTCCTCACGAAGCCGATCGAGCCCCTGCGCCTGGTCTCGACCGTCCGGGACCTCATCGGCACCAGCGCGCTCACCGAGCCGGTCGAGCGCCGCTCTCTCGATGACGCCACGCATCCGTAGCGGCAACCCCGGTCTCGACCGCATCCTCGGCGGCGGGCTCGCCGCGGACTCCATCACCCTGATCTGCGGCCCGCCCGGGTCGGGCAAGACGATCCTGGCCGAGCAGTACGTGTTCGAGAACGCGTCCACCGAGCGCCCGGCTCTGTACCTGTCGACGGTCTCCGAGCCGCACGAGAAGCTCCTCCGCTACGGCCAGACCCTCGACTTCTTCGACGTGGGGCGGATCGGCCGTGACGTGTTCTACGAGGACCTCGGCACGCCACTGGTCAACGAGGGGCTGCCCGGGGTGGTGGCGGCCATCGACGGGGTGCTCAAGGACATCCGTCCCGGCGTCCTGGTCATCGACAGCTTCAAGGCCCTGGCCGCCTTCGCCACCTCGGAGGCCGACTACCGCCGCTTCCTCCACGAGGTCGCCGGGCGCCTGAGCGCCACGGCGGTGTCGGCCATCTGGATCGGGGAGTACGACCGGGAGGACTCCATCCGCTGCCCCGAGTTCGCGGTGGCGGACGCCGTCCTCAACCTGACCACGCGGACGGGCTTCGAGCGGGAGATGCGGGTCCTGTCCGTGCTGAAGCAGCGGGGCAGCGCCTACAGCGGCGGCCAGCACGCCTATCGCATCACCGCCGCCGGCCTCCGCGTGTTCCCCCGTCTCGCCGACCCGCAGGATCTCTCGGAGTACACCATGTCCGGGGAGCGAGCCTCCACCGGGATCCCCGCCCTCGACGACATCCTCAGCGACGGCTACTGGCCCGGTTCCTCGACGTTGGTGGCGGGCCCGTCCGGTGCGGGCAAGACGCTCTTGGGGCTGCACTTCCTCTACGCCGGCGCCCAGGCCGGTGAGAACGGCGTGTTGGCCACGTTGCAGGAGAGCCCCGTCCAGCTCTCCCGCATCGTCGCCGGCTTCGGATGGTCGCTCGACACCCCGGGCGTGGAGGTGATGAGCCGGTCCCCTGTCGACGTCTACCTCGACGAGTGGGTCCAGGACCTCCTCGACACGGTGGAGCGCACCAATGCCACCCGGGTGGTCATCGACAGCCTCGGCGACCTCCTCGTGGCGTCGACCGACGAGCTGCGGTTCCGGGAGTACATGTACTCCCTGCTCCGGCGGTTCTCGCGGGAAGGGGTGGCCTGCCTCATGGCTCTCGAGCTGGCCGAGCTGTTCCGCACGACGAAGATCGGCGAGTACGGCATGTCCCACCTGTCCGACAACGTGGTGCTGCTGCAGCACGTCCTCGACGGCAGCGAGATCAAGCGCGGCCTCGCCGTCCTGAAGACCAGGGCCAGCCAGCACGACGCCAGGATCCGCGAGTTCCGGATCACGCCGGAGGGGATCCTCCTCGGCGAGCCGTTCACGCACCAACCGTTCCTCGCCTGACCGTCGGAGACGGCGGAGGGCCGGGTCCTGAACCCGACCTTCACCGACTACCTGATCCCCACCGCCCTCGACGCCCCCGAGGTCCGCATCGCGGCGCTGGTCGAGGAGCCCGAGCCCGGCGCCCCCTTCGGCGCCAAGGGCGTGGGCGAGCCCCCGACCCTCTCGTCCACCCCCGCCGAGGCCGCCGCCATCCGGGCCGCCACCGGCCGGGAGCTCCCCCGGGTGCCGATCCGCCCCGAGGACATCTGCCTCTGACCGGCCGTCAGCCGTCCCTGGTGATGGCCGTGTGGAGGGGGTGGTACGTCCGCGTGGGCACGATGTCAGGCGGGAGGTTGGGCTTGACGTTGTCCTCGAACCAGGCCCGCCCGTCCGCTTCCGACTCCCAGGTCTCGACCACGCGCCAGCCGCCGTCCGGGCTGGGCCCGGCCGCGTGCGAGATGAAGCCCTTGTGGGCGCGCATCAGGGGCGCCATCTGGTCGATCATCCCGGCGTAGATCTCCTCGGTCAGGTTCGGCACCTCTCCGATCATCAGGACAGCCATGGGCGTTTCTCCTTCGTTCTGACGGGGAGGCGAAGGCTACGCACATCACCCGGTCGGCGCCGCCGAGTCCCCCACCTGGTTCTGGCGCCCGATCTGGTCGTCATAGCGCCCCGATCAGGCGCCAGAACGACAGGAACCGATACTGGCGCCCGATCTGGTCGCTATAGCGCCCGAATCAGGCGCCAGAACGGCGGGAGAGGGGCAGACTGGGCCGGTGCTGGATGACCTCCGCGTGGACGGTGACCGGCTGCGACGACGGCTGGCCACCCTGGCCGAGATCGGCGACACGGGCGACGGGGGCAACTGCCGGCTGGCGCTGACCGACGAGGACAAGGCCGGCCGGGACCTGGTCGTCGAGTGGATGGAGGAGCTGGGGCTCGAGGTCCGCATCGACGCCATCGGCAACGTCGTCGGGCGCCGGGCCGGACACGAGGACGGCGCCGCGGTGATGACCGGCTCCCACATCGACACCGTGGCCAGCGGCGGGCGCTACGACGGCAACCTCGGCGTGCTCGGCGGCCTCGAGGTCGTGGCCACCCTGAACGACGCCGGCGTCGTCACCCGGCGCCCGCTGGAGGTGGCCTTCTTCACCGACGAGGAGGGGGCCCGGTTCAGCCCCGACATGCTCGGCAGCATGACCTACGCCGGGGACCTGCCGCTGGAGGAGGCCCTCGAGCGGACCGACGCCGACGGTGCCGTCCTCGGCGACGAGCTGGACCGGATCGGCTACCGGGGCTCGGTGCCGGTCCCCGGTCCCGTCCCCCACGCCTTCGTCGAGCTCCACATCGAGCAGGGCCCGGTCCTGGAGCGGATGGACACGACGATCGGCGCCGTCACCGGCGTGCAGGGGATCTCCTGGCGGGAGCTCACCGTCCGCGGTCAGGCCAACCACGCCGGCACCACGCCCATGGCCATGCGCCACGACGCCGGCTTCGCCGCCGGGGCCATCACCCAGCGGGTGCGGGACCTGGTCACCGAGATGGGTGACGCCCAGGTGGGCACGGTCGGGGTCATCGACCTCGACCCGGGCCTGACCAACGTCGTCGCCCGCCGGGCCCGCATGACCGTGGACCTCCGCAACACCGACGAGCAGCTCCTCGAGGAGGCCGAGAAGCGCCTGGCCGAGCACGTCGCCGAGGTGGCCGACGCCGAAGGGGTCACCGTCGAGTCGGTGTCGCTGGCCCGCTTCGAGCCGGTCGTGTTCGACGAACGGGTCGTCGACCTGGTGGAGGCCACGGCCGAGCGCCTCGGTCACTCGGTGCATCGCCTGCCCGCCGGCGCCGGCCACGACGCCGGGCTGCTGGCCGGCGTGTGCCCGGCGGGCATGGTCTTCACCCCCAGCCATGACGGCATCAGCCACAACCCGGCCGAGCACACCGAGCCCGCCGACCTCGACGCCGGGGCCGACGTGCTCCTGCAGGTGCTACTCGCCCTGACCGAGGGGGACGTCGTGTGAGGGTGGCCGCCGCGCAGCTGGGGCCGATCGGCCGGGACGAGAGCAGGTCCGAGGTCGTCGACCGCCTCATCGCCCTCCTGCGCCGGGCGGCCGACGACGGTGCCGAGCTGGTGGCCTTCCCGGAGCTGGCCCTGACCAGCTTCTTCCCCCGCTGGGTGCTGGAGGGCGACGAGCTCGACGCCTTCTACGAGACCGAGATGCCGGGGCCAGAGACGAAGCCGCTGTTCGACGAGGCCGCCCGCCTCGGGGTCGGCTTCGCCCTCGGCTACGCCGAGCTGACCGACGGCCACCACTACAACACGACGGTCCTGGTCGACGGTGACGGCGCGATCGTCGGCCAGTACCGCAAGGTCCACCTCCCCGGCCACGAGGAGCCCGAGGACTGGCGGCCCTTCCAGCACCTCGAGCGGGCGTACTTCGAGCCGGGCGACGGCTTCGAGACGTGGACGGCCTTCGGGGCCGAGGTCGGCCTGGCCACCTGCAACGACCGGCGCTGGCCCGAGACCTACCGGGTGCTGACCCTCGAGGGCGCCGAGATCGTCCTGATCGGGTACAACACCCCCATCCACTACCCGCCCGATCCTGACCAGGACCGGCTGGCCGGGTTCCACAACCGGCTGGTCATGCAGGCCGGGGCGTACCAGAACGGCCTGTGGGTCGTCGGCGTGGCCAAGGGCGGCGTCGAGGAGGGCGTCGAGCTGCTGGCCGAGAGCTGCATCATCGCCCCGTCGGGCGAGATCGTGGCCGAGGCGACGACGGCGGGCGACGAGGTCGTGGTCGCCGACGTCGACACCGCGCTGTGCGCCCACTACCGGGAGACGCTGTTCGACTTCGCCCGGTACCGGCGCCCCGAGGTCTACCGGAGGATGTGCGAATGACCGGGTTCCGGCTCAACGGCACCGACGTCGAGGTCCCCGACGACCGGGCCCACCTGCTGGTGGCGCTGCGGGAGGACCTGGGCGTCATCTCCACCAAGGACGGCTGCGCCCCGTCGGGCCAGTGCGGCTGCTGCACGGTGCTGCTCGACGGCAAGGCGGTGGTGGCCTGCCAGGTCTCGCTGGAGAAGGCCGAGGGCCGGGAGGTCGTCACCCTCGAGGGCATCGACGAGCGGGACCGCTACGCCGACGCCTTCGCCGCCGCCGGGGCGCCTGCAGTGCGGGTTCTGCACCCCGGGGATCCTCGTGCGCACGAAGGCCCTGCTGGACAAGGACCCCGAGCTGACCCGGGAGAAGGCGGCCCGCCACCTCGGCGCCCACCTGTGCCGCTGCACCGGCTACGTGAAGATCCTCGACGCCATCGAGACGCTGGCCCGGGGCGAGTCCCCCACGCCGACGCTCGCCGGCGGCGTCGGGGCGTCGGCGGTCAAGCACCAGGGCACGTCGCTGTCGGCCGGCAGCCGCCCGTTCATCGACGACCTGTTCCCCGAGGGCCTCCTCCACGGGGTCCTGCGCCTGGCCGACCACGCCCGGGCCGACGTCCTGCGCATCGACACCGCCGCGGCGGCGGCCGTGCCCGGGGTCGAGGCGCGTCTTCACCGCGGCCGACGTCCCCGGCGAGCTGCGGGTCGGGCTCATCCACAAGGACTGGCCGGTGTTCATCCCCGAGGGCGGGCGGACCTCCTACCTGGGCGACGTCCTGGCCATCGTCGTGGCCACCGACCGGGCCATCGCCGAGCGGGCGGCGGCGCTGGTCGAGGTCGACTACGAGGTCCTGCCGCCCATGGTCGACGCCGACGCCGCGCTGGCGTCGGACGAGGACGCCGTGTGGGAGCTCGACGGCAACGAGCTGTCCCGTTCGACCTACGCCCGGGGCGGCGACGTCGAGGCGGCGCTGGCGGCGTCGGCCCACGTCGTGCGGGAGTCGTTCCAGACCCAGCGGGTCGAGCAGGCCTTCCTGGAGCCCGAGTCCACGCTGGCCGCGCCCCGGCCCGACGGCGTCCTCCAGGTCTGGTCGGGCGGCCAGGGCGTGTGGGACGACCGGGACCAGATCGCCTCGGTGCTCGGCCTGCCGACCGACCGGGTCGAGGTCGAGCTGGTGTCCAACGGCGGGGCCTTCGGCGGCAAGGAGGACATGGCCAACCAGGCCCAGACCGCCCTCGCCGCCCACCTCCTGCAGCGGCCGGTGAAGTGCACGCTGACCCGTGAGCAGTCGCTGCTCATCCACCCCAAGCGCCACCCGATCCGCATGGAGTACGAGGCGGGGTGCGACGCCGAGGGCCGCCTGACCGCGCTGCGGGCCCGGATGGTCGGCGACTCGGGGCCGTACGCCTCGGTGGGGATGAAGGTGCTGGAGCGGGCGGCTGGGCACGCCGGCGGCCCGTACGTCTGGCCCGTCATCGACGTCGAGTCGGTGGCCGTGCGCACCAACAACCCGGTGTGCGGCGCCTTCCGGGGCTTCGGCGCCAACCAGGCCCAGTTCGCCACCGAGGGCGTGCTGGACCGCCTGGCCGAGGCCGTCGGCATCTCCGGGTGGGAGATCCGCTCCCGCAACGTCATCGAGCCGGGGACCCTGTGGGGCCCGGGCCAGCGCATGGACGACGGGTGCCTCGGCGCCCGGGAGTGCCTCGACGCCGTGCGCCCCGCCTACGACGCGGCCGTCGCCGAGGGCCGGCCCGTCGGCGTCGGGCTCGGGCTGAAGAACGCCGGGCTCGGCAACGGCCTGGTCGAGGTGGCCAAGGCCGTCGTCCGCTTCGAGGAGGACGGGACCATCGAGGTCCGCCACTGCTGGACCGACATGGGCCAGGGGGTCGACACCGTCGCCCGCCAGGTCGCCGTCGAGGAGCTGGGCGTCGACCCGGCTCGCATCCGGGTCATCGTCGACACCAGCCGGGAGCTGGGCACGGGTCAGACCACCGGCAGCCGGGGGACGATCATGTGCGCCGGCTCGGTCGCCGACGCCTGCGTCGCCGCGTGCGCCGACGGCTGCCGGCCCGGCATCGACTACCCCGGCGAGTACCGGGTCGACTGGACCAACTCGCTGAACGACGGCGTCGAGGAGCCGGTGATCCACTCGACCTTCGGCTACGCCGCCCAGCTCGTCACCCTCGACCCCGAGACCGGCGACGTCGACCGGGTCGTGGCCGCCCACGACGTCGGCCGGGCGGTCAACCCGCAGCTGTGCGAGGGGCAGATCGAGGGCTCGGTGCACATGGGGCTCGGCTTCGCCCTCACCGAGGACTTCCCTGCCGACGACCAGGGCCGGCCCACCAACATGACCCTGCGCAGCCTGGCCATCATCCGGCCCAAGGACATGCCGCCGGTGGACGTGATCCTGGTCGAGTCGCCGCAGCCCAACTCCCCCTACGGCATCAAGGGCGTGGGCGAGATCGGCCTCGTGCCGACGGCCGGTGCGGTGGCGGCGGCGCTGCACGCCCGGGACGGCCAGTGGCGCAACCGCCTCCCCATGTCGGTGGACGACACAGCGACCGTGTGACCGCCACCACCCCGGGCCTGGTCTGCGCCCACCACCACCTCTACTCCGCGCTGGCCCGGGGGATGCCGGCGCCGCCGCGGACGCCGACGACGTTCCGGGAGATCCTGGAGCTGGTCTGGTGGCGGCTGGACCAGGCGCTGGACCTCGACACGATCGCCTGGTCGGCCCGGCTGGGCGCCCTGGAGGCGCTGGAGGTCGGCTGCACGGCGATCGTCGACCACCACGAGTCGCCCAACGCCATCGAGGGCTCGCTCTCCGTGATCGCCGACGCCTGCGCCGAGGTCGGGGTCCGGGTGGAGTGCGCCTACGGGGTGACCGACCGCCACGGCGCCGACGGCGCCCGCCGAGGCCTGGAGGAGAACCGCCGCTTCCTGGCCGAGGGGGGCCGGGGGCTGGTCGGCCTGCACGCCGCCTTCACCTGCTCGGACGAGACCATCGCCGCGGCCGCCGAGCTGGCGACCGACCACGGGGTCGGGGTCCACGTCCACGTGGCCGAGGGCCCCGACGACGCCGACGCGGTCGCGCGGCTGGCCCCGCACGCGACGGACGACTGGCTGCTGGTCCACGGCGTGCACCTGCCCGACGACCACGGCCTGGCGGGGACCATCGTCCACAACCCCCGGTCGAACATGAACAACGCCGTCGGCTACGCCCGCCCGGCCCGCTTCGCCAACCCGGTCGCCCTGGGCACCGACGGCATCGGCGCCGACATGCTCGAGGAGTTCCGCCTGGCCTACGCCCGGCTGCGGGAGAGCGACGTCCTGGCCACTCCCGACGCGCCGTGGTCCTGGCTGGAGGCCGGCCGGAGCCTGGTGCCCGAAGCGGCCGACGACAGCGTCACGTGGTCCGTCGACGCCATGGAGCCGTGGTCGCTGGCCTTCACGACCGGCGTTCGCCCGCTCCGGGTCGAGGTGGGCGGTGAGGAGGTGTGGGCCGACGGCCGGCCGACCCGGGTCGACGCCGACGAGATCCGGGCCAAGTCGGCCGAGGCCGCCCGTCGTCTGTGGGCGAGGATGGAGTCGTGACCCGAACCCCCACCGAACTGGCCTCCGATTCGCCGGTCAGGGACGGCAGATCAGAGGCCAGTTCAGGCGAGGAGGGCGTGCGCCCATGAGCGACCGGCTGGCCCTCTACCTCCAGGACGCCCATCCGATCAGCGAGGGCATCGACATCTGCCGCTACGCCGAGGAGCGAGGCTTCGAGGCGGTGTGGCAGGCCGAGAGCCGCCTGGTGCGGGAGGCCACCGTGCCGATGGCCGCCTTCCTCTCCCACACCACGACGCTGAAGGCGGGCTCGGGTGTGGTCAACAACTGGACCCGCAACCCCGCCCTGCTGGCGTCGACCTTCGCCACCCTCGACGACCTGGCGCCCGGGCGGGTCATCCTGGGCATCGGGGCGTGGTGGGACCCGCTGGCGGCCCGGGTCGGCATCGACCGGTCCCGGCCCCTGCGGGCCATGCGGGAGACCGTCGACGTGGTCCGGGCCCTGCTGGCCGACGAGACCGTGACCTACGACGGCGAGTTCGTGCACCTCGACGGCGTGGAGCTGGACTACGTGTACCAGGAGCGCCGCCCCAAGGACGTGCCCATCTACATCGGGGCGACCGGGATGCAGATGATGCAGCTGACCGGGCGCATCGCCGACGGGGTGCTGCTCAACTACCTGGTCTCCCCCGCCTACAACGACCGGGCCCTGGAACACCTGGCCGCCGGGGCGGAGGCCGTCGGCCGGTCCCTCGACGACCTCGACCGCCCGCAGCTCATCGTGTGCTCGGTCGACGACGACCGCCAGGTGGCGCTGGACGCCGCCCGCCTGCTCGTCACCCAGTACCTGGGCCAGCAGCCCCACATCATGAAGGCGTCGGGCGTGCCCGAGCAGCTGCTGGACGACATCGGCGGGATCCTCACCTGGCCCGCCACCCACGACCAGGTGGTGGCGGCGTCGAAGCTGGTGCCCGACGACGTCGTGCAGATGATCTGCGCCGCCGGGACCCCCGACGAGTGCCGGGAGAAGGTGGCCGAGTACGTCGCCCGGGGCTGCACCTGCCCGGTCCTGTATCCGCTCGGCCCCGACGTCCGCCGCATGATCGACGTGTTCGCCCCGTGACCCCAGACCACGTTGGAGGAAATAAGCGTCGGATTCCGACGTCTATTTCCTCCGACGGTCGCCGGTGGGCCACACCGTGATCCTGGCCAACCCGATGGCGGGACCGGTGGCGCCGACCCCGCCGGGCGACGGCCCCTACGACTTCCACCGGAAGCTGCCCGGGCTACGCGCCGGCGCCCGTCCGCGAGCTCGGGTGGGCCACCGTGAAGGACGAGTCGGACCGCTTCGGCCTGCCGTCGTTCAAGATGCTGGGCGCCTCGTGGGCCACGTACCGGACCCTCGTCGAGCGGCTGGGCGAGGAGCCCGTCGTGGACGACGGTCGACGAGCTGGCCGACCGGCTGGCGGCGCTGCGGCCGCTGACCCTGACCACCGCCACCGACGGCAACCACGGCCGGGCCGTGGCCCACATGGCGGCGCTGCTGGGCTTCGACGCCCGCATCTACGTGCCCGACGACATGGTCCCGGCCCGCATCGAGGCCATCGAGGGCGAGGGCGCCGAGGTCGTGGTGGTCGACGGCACCTACGACGAGGCGGTGGCCGCCGCCGCGGCGTCGGGCGACGTGGTCGTGGCCGACACCGGCGAGGGCGACGGCCCCCGCTGGGTCATCGAGGGCTACTCCACGATGTTCCGGGAGCTCGGCGACCGCCGCTTCGACGCCGTGTTCTTCCCCGTCGGGGTCGGCGCGCTGGCCGCCGCGGTGGTCACCGCGTTCCGCCCCGGCGAGACCGTGCTCGTCGCCGTGCAGGCGGCGGGTGCGCCCTGCCTGGTCAACTCCCTCCAGCGGGGCGAGGTGTCGACCCTGCCCGACACGCCCCGCACGATCATGTCGGGCATCTCCTGCGGGACCCCGTCGCCCACGGCGTGGCCGATCGTCTCCCGGGGCGTCGACTGGGTCGTCACCGTCTCCGATGACCAGGCGAGAGAAGCCATGCGGGTGCTGGCGAACGAGGGCATCGTGTCCGGCGAGACGGGTGCGGCAGCGCTGCCGGGCCTGCTCGAGGTGCGGGGTTCGTCGGACGGTCCGGAGCTGGGCGACGAGGTCCTGGTCCTGTCGACCGAGGGGGCTACCGACCCCGTGGCCTACGCCGAGATCGTGGGCCCGTGAGCCGCCTGGTCCTGCGAGGTGCCCGCCATCCCGGGGACATCGCCCTCCGAGACGGCCTCATCGAAGCCATCGGCACGGTCGCCCCGGAGCCCGACGACGAGGTCCTCCGCTGCGACGGCGACATCATCACCGCCGGCCTGATCAACACCCATCACCACCTCTACCAGTGGGCCACCCGGGGCCGGGCGGTCGGCTGCAACCTCTTCGACTGGCTGGTCGAGCTGTACCCCGTGTGGGGCCGCCTGTCCGTCGAGGAGATCCACGCCGCCGCCCTCCGAGGGCCTCCGAGAGCTGGCGCATGTCGGGCTGCACGACCGCGGCGGACCACCACTACCTGGTCCCACGGGGCGACGACTCGGTGTTCGACGCCATCGCCGAAGCGGCCCGGGAGGTCGGCATCCGCCTCGTCCTGTCCCGGGGCTCGATGGACCTCGGCGAGAGCAAGGGCGGCCTGCCCCCCGACCACGTCGTGGAGGACCGCGACGCGATCCTCGCGTCGACCGAGTCCGTGATCGCCCGCCTCCACGACCCCAACTGGTGCCAGGTCGTGGTGGCGCCGTGCTCGCCGTTCTCGGTCACCCCCGAACTCATGGTCGAGTCCGCCGAGCTGGCCCGACAGCACGGGCTGCGACTGCACACGCATCTCTGCGAGACCGTCGAGGAGACCGAGTACTGCCTCGAGCACTTCGGCCGGCGCCCGGTCGACCTCCTCGACGAGTGGGGCTGGGTCGGCGACGACGTCTGGCTGGCCCACGGCATCCACATCTCCCCACCCGAGATCGACCACCTCGGCGCCGCCGGCACCGGCGTCGCCCACTGCCCTTCGTCCAACGCCCGCCTCGCGGCGGGCTTGTGCCCCGTGACCGACCTGGAGGCGGCAGGCTGCCCCGTCGGCCTGGGCGTCGACGGCGTGGCCTCCAACGAAGTCGGCGGCCTCTTCCCCGAGATGCGCCAAGCTCTCTACACAGCCAGGATCCGGGCGGGTCGGGCAGACGCGTTTATGCCCGCAGAAGCCCTCCGCCTGGCCACCACTGGCGGCGCCCAGTGCATCGGCCGCCCCGAGCTGGGCCGTCTCGAGGTGGGCGCCGTTGCCGACCTGGCCGTCTGGCCGGCGGACGACCTCGACGACCTGCCCGATCCCCTCGACGGTCTCGCCCTTGGCCCCGACCGCCGCGTCCGCCACCTCATCGTCGACGGCCGCGTGGCGCTCACCACTGACTGACGGTCCGGGACGAAGCCGCACACCCCCTGACCACCAACGGCGTCAGTCGGCTGGCCGGGGAGCGGGCTCCGGTCCGCAGCACACCTTGTACTTCCGTCCCGAGCCGCACCAGCAGGGGTCATTGCGGCCCTCGCGGGTCGGCATCAGAGGCATCGTTCCGAGTATCGAACGGCCTGTGTGACCGATGACACCGGAGTCGCCGGTAGGAGGAGCGCGAAGCGGGTAGGACGGATGCCTTATGGACGCAATCACCCTTCTCAAGAACGACCACCGCACTGTCGAGCAGCTGTTCAAACGGTTCGAGCAGGCCGGTGAGCGGGCGCACGTGCAGAAGCGCCAGATCGTCGACCGGATCATCGAGGAGCTCTCGGTGCACGCGGCCATCGAAGAGCAGGTCTTCTATCCGGTCGCCCGAGCGACCGTTCCGAACACCGAGGACATGGCCCTCGAGAGCCTCGAAGAGCACCACGTCGTCAAGTGGTTGCTGTCGGAGCTCGTCGCATGGACCCTGCTCATGAGCGGTTCGACGCGAAGGTCACCGTGCTGATCGAGAGCGTGCGTCATCACGTCGAGGAGGAGGAGAGCGATTTCTTCCCCAAGGTGCGCAAGGAACTCGGCCGTAACGAGCTCGCTGATCTCGGCGAGACGCTGGCCGACGCGAAGACGTCGGCCCCGACGCGACCGCACCCCCGCATGCCGGATTCCTTCCCCGCCAACGTGATCGCAGGAACGATCACCGGCGTCGTCGATCGGGTCCGTGACAACCTCAGCGGCATCGCCCAGGGCAGCGTCACCGCCGTGCAGGACGTCATCGCACGAATCACCGGCTCGGACCGACCGAAGGTCTCTGCGACCGGCTCCTCGACGACCCGCAATCGGGCGACCGAGGTGCGTTCAGACGCCTCGACGGTGGCCGACGGAGTGCGGGAGACGGCTCGCAGCGCCAACTCCGGCGCAAAGTCGACTGCGAAGGCAGCCAAGGCCGGCGCCAAGGGCACGGCCACCTCGGCGAAGAAGTCCACCCGCGCCACGGCGACGACGGCCAAGCGTGCCGCCACGACGACCGGCCGCACCGCACGCTCGGCGACGAAGAGGACGGCTGCAACGGCCAAGCGCGCTGCGGCGTAGGCAACAGCTGGGACGGCTCCCGCCGATAGACGAGCGGCCACGGGCCACTCCGGAGAACGCAGAAGGCCCGGAAACTCGATGTTTCCGGGCCTTCTAGCTGCCGGTCGGCGCATCCTTCTCGGCCACCCTCGAGGTGGTCGCCGGCGACCGACGCCACCTGTCGGCGCGGCGGGCGCAGCCTGCCGGCGCCCGCGGAAGACCGGGAACGCCCTGAGCGAACGCCGCGGTCGGCCCCGTCAGCCACACCCGGCTCGGCACCGATGCCGACATCTCGCTGGTCGGAGGATGGGTCCGATGGTGATGCCGGCGTCGATGGTGCAGGTCACAGGAACGATCTAAAGGCGTCGAGCGATCGGGCGTCGGACGATGGATCCGAATGCGCATGCTCGGTGATGGTTCTTTCCCGACACCGTCATGCAGCTCGCCCGTAGGTCATTGCTGCTCCATGTCTCGATCTGCCGGAGGTTGTAACCCCGGTACGGTCGCGTCCGCGGGAGGGGGGCGATGATGATCACCAGGCCGGTGGACAGTGCGCAGGTGGCCGCCATCGTCGCGCTGGAGGACCCGGTCGTCCGCAACCTGTGGATCACCCACGCCTACCACGAGTGGGGCGTGGCCCTGGCCGGGCTGATGGGTGGCGACGACGGGTCGTGGTGCGCCTTCGGCACCTGGGCGTCCAAGTCGGCCGGCCAGACGATCCGGGGCGACGAGCTGCCGGGCGCCCTGCGCCAGGCGATCGCCCACAGCGAGGAGCTCGACCGCGCCGTGCGCCGGGCGGGCCGGCTCACCCGCGTCCTCGGCTGGATGAACATCGTGGACCGCTTCGAGAGCGGCCACCTCATGAAGGTCGCCGACGGGGTCGCCGACGAGATCAGCGGCCGCATCGCCGAGGGCAACCTGCTCGTGTTCGCCGAGCTGGGACCCATCCTGGCCGGCCTGGTCGACGCCTTCGAGGCGTCGCCCCGCCCGGCCGCCGGGGATCGCGATGCGGTGATCGAGCCCCTCCTGGCTGCCCACGTCCCGAGCGAGGTCGACCCGGCGCTGCTCCGCCAGGCCCTCACCGCCTGGTGGGGCGCCATCTTCGACACCGACCCCGACGCCCGGTGCCAGAACGTCCTCGAGGGCAACATCGCCGCCGTCCTCCACGAGCAACAGCGGCTGCAGCCCGCCATCGCCGGGGCCCTCGACGCCGCCGTGAAGGACGGGTTCGTCCACATCCTCCACGACGTGATCGAGGTGGCGGCCTTCAACCGCACGGTGCACGCGCTCCTCGATCGCGCGCTGGCCCCGCTGACCGCCGAGCTCGAGCGCCACTGGCATGAGGTCGCCACGGACGAGCTGATGCGGCTGACCACCTCCGACGAGGCCCTGCGCCTCGGCCGGGACCTGCCCGCCCTCGCCGGAGTGGTGTTCCCGCCGGAGCTGATGGAACTGGCCGACCCCGGTATCACCGGCCTGTGGGCGGCATGGAACCGGGCCCGTCCCGACCTGCGCGGCAGCGGGGCACGGGACTGGACGGTCCTCGAGCAACGGATGAACTACATCGTCAACCTGTTCCGGTCCCGCCAGCGCCACCCGCGCCTGCTGGATGCGCCCTACAGCGACGCCCAGCTCGCCGTGATGGGCGCGGGTCGGGTGCCGCCGGGGCCCCTGTAGCTCAGCGGGTCACCCGCCACAGGTCATCGAGGTGGTCGGGGATCTGGAAGGCCGCCCGCTGGCTCCCGCGCTCGGCGTCGACCATCGCCTCGAGCATCCATCGACCGAAGCGCGAGGAAGCCGACTCGGGCACCAACCACCCCGGTGCCCCGCTCAGCACGCGGCCGAATCGGGAGGACACCGACAGGAGGTGCCGGGTCCAGTCGGAGGCGGGGACGTCGAGCACGTCGGCCAAGTCGTCGCCGACGTAGAAGCGCACGGTGCTGGCCGGCATGCCCTTCAGCAGCTTCGGCATGGGGTCGCGGGCGACGGCCAGCAGCGCGTCGCTCATCTCCTTGCCGGCGACGCTGGGCCCGATCTGGCGCCGGTGGACCGCGGCCATCGAGGGTCCGGGTGTCGTCGCGGTCGAGGGGCAGGAGGTCCTCGCGGATCCCGAGCAGGTGGCCGACCACACACCAGGTGTGGAGGTAGTCGTCGGCCTCGGACGCCGAGTAGCGGAAGCGGGTGCGGTCGAAGACTTCGAAGACCACTTCGGTGAAGGTGAGGAGGGTCTCGAGAAGGTCCTCCTGGTTGACCGGTCGGCCCCACGCGGGGTCCCAGTGCAGCGGGTCCGACGGGTCGTCGCCCTGGACCACGTCGGGGTCGTGTTCGATCAGCCAGCGAGCGCCGGCGTGCATGAGGCGGACGTGACGGACGTGGTCGTGGCCGGTGGCGCCCGGGTCGAGGCCGCCGGGGGCGAGCACGTCGAGGTGGAACTGCGCGGTCTCGTTGAGCCGCCGGACGGTGTCGGTGCGGAGGCGGGCGGTCAGGAGCAGCACCTGCACACCCCGGTGACAGCAGTAGGCAATGGGCAGCGAGGCGGCGTACAGGGCCGAGAACACGTGCAACCCCCAGCGGCCGAAGAGCTCGGCGGTCCGAGCGATGCGCTCGGGCTCGGCCCACGGCGGCCAGGGCGCGGGGTGCCGGAGGTAGGCGGCGACCGCGGGGTCCTGTTCCTCCGGATCGAGGCGGACGTGACGGACCAGGTGCGTGAACAGCTCGCCCTCATCGCCGGCATCGGGCCCGTCCTGGCGGTCGGCGAAGAAGGCCGACACGACATCGTCGGCCAACGGGTCCCCCACTGCCCGCAACCCGTCGAGCAGGGCATCGTCCCACGACCTCATGTGTCGCTCCCCTTCGCCGTCGTCAGTGCGGTGACCACCGCCGTGAACCCTTGCCGCTCGGCGGCGGCGATCGCCGCGGCCGTCGCCTCGGCTGCGAGTTCCGGCCGCCCGTCGGCGGCGGCAGAGGGCGGCCCGGACCCGATGGAGCACCGGTTCGAACAAGCGCTCCCCGGTCGTCTCCATCGTCGTGAGGGCCTCGTCCAGGACCTTTCGGGCCCGCGCCGGGTCGGTCGCCAGGAGCGCCTCGGCGTGGAGGGCGCCGAAGAGCGGGCGCAGGTGCCGGGCGTCGGGGTCGAGGTGCGTGAGGCCGGACTCGAGCCGCGCCAGCCCCGTCGCCGGGTCGGCGCGGGCCTCGGACCAGCCGGCCAGGACCAGGCCCCAGGCCGCCCACTGGGTGTGCTGCGCCTGCTCGGCCACCGCGAGGGCCCGGTGGGCGAGGTCCGCCGACGTGGCCGAGTCGCCGGTCGCGGCCGACCCCATCGCCCGGGTGACCTCGTACATGGCCATCGAGCCCGGTTCGCCGGCCGCAGCGGCCAGGGCCTCGCAGGCGTCCCACCGGGCCTGTGCCGCCTCGCCGTGGCCGCGCAGGTGGTGCACCAGCCCCGACACCGAGAGTCCCCCGATCCAGCCGTTGGCGGCGGGGGCCGGCGGCGCTGGTCTGGGTCACGAGCTGGTCGAGGGCGAAGCCCAGGTCGGCGAGGGTGGCTTCGAGGTGCTCCGGCGCCGGGCCGTCGGCCCCCAGCCACACGGCCATGGCGCCGCGGACCACCCTGGCCACGCCCTCGAACATGGTGTCGCCCGTGCTCGCCGCGAGGTCGACGACCTCGCCGATCCGGCGCAGGGCCCGCTCGAACTCGCCGAGGGACTGCTCGGCGATGGCCAGGAGCAGCCCGCCGTAGACCTGCTGCTGGGTGTCGGCCAGGCCCCGGGCGAGGACGACCAAGCGGGTGGCCGCGTCCCGCTGGTCGACCAGCGCCTCCTGGCCGGCCATCCCCGAGGCCAGGGTGTGCTGGCTTCGCAGGTCCAGCTCACGGCGAGCGGCGTCGGGGTCGTCGGCGTCGGCCGCCACCAGCGCGATGGCCGCCTCGAGCTGGTCGGCGGCCTCTGCCCAGTTGCTGGCCCGCATCGCCTGCCGAGCGGCCCGGGCCCAGTGCTCCCAGGCCTCTGGCCGGCCGGCGGCCTCCAGGTGGCGGGCGATGGCCTCCGGGGGCACGCTGCGCTCCTCGGCGAGGAGGGTGTCGGCCAAGCGGCCGTGCAGGCTTCGTCGCTCCCTGCGCATGACCGACTCGTAGGCCACCTGGTGCACGAGAGCGTGGCGGAACTCGAAGGTGGCCCGGCCGTCAGCACTCGTCCGCGGCTCGACGATGCGCTCGTCGACGAGCCGGTCCAGCCCCCCCTCGGCGGCCCCGGGCGCCAGGGTCTCGAGGACGGCGGCGTCGAAGCGGGTCCCGATGACGGCCGCCACCTGCACGAGCTGACGGTCCGGCCCCAGGCGGTCGAGGCGGGCGGTCAGGAGGGCCTGGAGGCCGGCCGGAACGTCCTCGCCGGCGTCGAGGTAGGCCTCGGTGAGCTCCTCGGCGAACAGCGGGTTGCCGGCGGCCCGAGTGACGATCTCGCTGGTGACGTCGTGGGGCACGGACCGGCCGGCGGCCACCTGGCCGACGAGCTCCACCACTTCGTCGGCCCCGAGCCCGTCGAGGGCCCAGGTGTGAGAGGCGGTCAGCGCCGGGCCGGCGGGGCCGTTGTCGGCGCGGGCGGTGACCAGCACGAGCAGGCTGCGGTCGACCCGGCTGAGGGCGGCGACGAGGTCGAGGGTCGTGGGGTCGGCCCAGTGGGCGTCCTCGATCACGACGACCCCGGCCGCTGCGGCGAGGGTGGCGGCCAAGCCGGCCAGCCACGAGGCGCGGGAGGCCCCGGGCGCAGGGCCGGCCACCAGCTCGCTCACGCCCGGGGGTGGCACGTCCAGCGCCACCAGCGGGTGCAGTGCCGTCCGCTGGTGGGTCTCCCGACATGACAGCACGAGCACCAGGTCGTCGCGCTGGTCGAGGAAGGCGCGGACGAGCCGGGACTTGCCCGCCCCGGCGTCGCCCATCACGACGGCGACGACCGGCCGGGATGCGGCCTCGGCTGCCCGGCGCTCGAGCCACTCCAGCTCGGCACTCCGGCCCACCAGCGGCGGGACGTCGGAGCCGTACCGGGCCTCGATGCGGGACCGGGCGGTGGTCGGGGCCAGCGCCCGGCGCACGGAAACCGGCTCGTCCATCCCCTTGACCTCGACCGGGCCGGGGTCCTCGAGATCGAACCAGCCGGCGACCTGGCGGGCCACGGCCTCGCTCAGGAGGACCTCCCCCGGGGCCGCCATCGCCTGGAGGCGGGAGGCCAGCAGCGGGGTGTCCCCCACGAGGTCGTCGATCTCGACCCGGTCGGCGGCGCCCATGTCGCTGACCACGGTGAGGCCGGTGTGGATCCCCACCCGCACGGCCAGCTCGGCGCCCAGCCCGGCCAGCGGCGCCGGCGCGAGGGCCGCCACCCGGTCGACGACGTCCAGCCCCGCCCGGACGGCCCGGCGGGTGTCGTCGCCGTGGGCCACGGGCCAGCCGAAGTAGGCGAACACGCCGTCGCCCTGCACCCGGGCCACCGTGCCCCCCTGCGCGTCGACGATCTCGCCGACGACCGAGTGGTAGTCCCGCAGGACGTCGCGCAGGTCCTCCGGGTCGAGCTGGCCGCTGAGCCGGGTCGAGCTCACCAGGTCGACGAACTCGGCGGTCACCCATCGGCGGTCACCACCGCCCAGCGGTTCCGCCCGACCTCTGGACGGGGCCCGGGCGGACAGGGCCGTGCCGCACCCGCCGCAGAAGGCGTCCCCCGCGGCGTTGACGAACTTGCAGTCAGCGCACGGCGCCGGCAGCTCCTCCCCGCAGCGGCGGCAGAACCGCCGCCCGGCGGGATTGGCCTCGCCGCATCGACCACAGGAGGTCGATGCCGTGGGATCGCTCATGGTCGCCACCCTCCGAACGACCGGTACAAGTCCCCACCATGCCAGACCACGTCCGGCGCCGATGACCGAAACGACGGAGCGGACCGCGCCGGCTACCGGGCGGCCAGCGCGCCCTCGAACGAGTAGCGACGGAGCCGCGGGATCCATTCGCGGAGCTCGGACACCGGCCGGTCGTACGCCTCGACCGGCTCACCGTCGTCGTCGACGCACACGGCGCGCAGCGCTGCCCTGAGCGATTCCTCCCGACGTGGTCAATCTGACCTCAGAGGTAGACAGATGGGTGCCCTCGGCCAGACCGCGGAGCCAGGCGATCATCTCCTCGTCCTGGAGCTCATCAGTGCCGCGCCCACCACTCCGTGACCTTGGTGTCCCAGTAGGAGCGGTCCGTGACGGTCCGGATGGGCAGGCCCCGGAGGTCGCCCGGGTAGGTGTCGCCCCCACCCAGCCACACGATGGTGGTCGGGTCGGTCGGGCAAGCGCTGTCGTCCACGACGGTGCCCACGGGGAACTCCATGCCGTCGGTGCCCCCGTCCTTCCTGACGTCGGGCACCAGGAAGGTCGAGCACCGGATCACGAGGTTGTTGTGCGTCCGGGGCTGACCGGTCTCGGCGCACTTGGCGAACTTGAACAGGCGGCCATACCCGAAGCCCACCTCGGTCTCCATCGGGCGCAGGCCCATCAGCAGATGGTCGAGGACAAGCTCCTCGCCCGGCGGGGTCACCCAGCAACGGTCCCCGGAGGGACGCTCGGAGATCCCGTTGAGGCAACCGTTCCAGAGGGAGTCGAGCACGACGCCCGCGGTGATGTAGTCGTTCTCCAGGCAGTCGTCGAGCACGTTGCCCAGGTAGGTGTCCGAGATCATGAAGCGGGTGTTGTTGACGTTGACCCCGCTCTCCTGGGGCCGGAAGCCGTCCTCGATGCCCCGGCAGACCACGTTGAGGATCTGGTACCAGTCGACGCCCACCGCCTTGACGCAGGAGGCGTTGTAGGTGTCGTGGACGTAGCGCCAGGTGTAGGGCGGGACGGGAGGCGGGTCACCGAACTGGTCGAGCAACCGGCCCCCGACCATGCAGGTGTGGAGGGCGGCATCCGCGTTGTCGCTCCCCGTGCCGAAGGCGAAGGGATACGAACTCGACGGCTGGGCCGTCGAGGTGACGCCGGTCAGGTCGTAGGTCGTGTCAGCGGGTGGCGCCGAGACACGCCAACGCGAGGTCAGGTTCGTCCCCGTGGGGAAGGGGCGGACGACGCGGCGCCCGGTGGTGCAACTCGGGAACCCGTAGTCGGCCGGGGTGGGCACCACGTCACCGCTCGGCGGAACCGTCGTGGTGGTCGTGGTGGTGGTGCGAGGTCGAGGTCGTGGTCGTGGGTGGAGCGGCGTACTCGATGTGGAGGACCGGAGCCCCGCCGTCCTCAAACGCGTCAGCCGTGCGGCGGCCGGTCCCAGTGATGATCAGGGCCAGAGCGTTGCCGGGGTTCCAGCCAGCCCGTCCCGTGATCTCGGTGATGATCGGGGACAGGTCCGGGGTGCGCTGGTTGACCCCGGAGGCGTTGACGGTGGGCCAGGTCGGAGGAGCCCAGGCCACTCTGGCCGCCGTCTTCGGACGAGAAGAGATGTTGTTGGCGGCGGTCACCCAGACGTTGGCGTTGTCGGCGGCCTGGCCAGCGATGCTGAGCGAGGCGGCCCCGGTCGAGACCTCATCGGTCCGGAACTGGACGTAGGCGTTCGTGATGGCCGTCCCTCGGGGCACAGGGATGTTCTGGAAGCGGAGCCCGACGGCCTGAACGGTGTTGCCGTCGGTCACAAGCTCCAGGTCGGAGTTGGTGAGATCCATGGCCCCGTTGCTGACCCGCTGCTCGGCGTCGTTGGGGCCAGAGGAGATGGGACGGTCGACCACCAGAACGGCGGCCTGGGCTCCGGCCTCCGGCGACGGAGACAGCGTCACCAGAGGTAGGAGGGCGAGACAGACGAGCGCCCCGATGGTCACAGAGCGGGCCTTGACCATTCTCCCCGCTCGGGGATAGGTGAGCACTCAGGACCTCCGTCCGTAAGCCGGATCATCGACGGCGACACGATCGTCATCAGCGGTGACGAACATGTCTTCCTCATCGGCATCGACACCTGCGAGGTGACGGCTCGGAGCAGCGGCTTCGTAACTCTCTGAGGGCCGTCCGCTGGAGACCATGGGCGTCTCATGAGTCCCGGAGACTGAACGGTCCGTGGCCAGGGGCGTCCACCGAAGGACACCGTTCTCCAGCGGCTTGGCTGTCAGACTCGGCGAGTACGAGAGCCAGCGCCTCTACGTGCTACCCGCCGAGGATGAGGGGTACTCAGTCGCCCGCCTCGGTGCACAGGATGAGCCGGGTGATGCTCTCATGGCCGTCCGGCGCGCTGCGCCAGATCTCTCCCTCGCCCGAGAGGGCGTACCAATACTCGTCGATGGTCCGGACGTGGCAGCGTCGGGCGGTTCGTCAGACGCCGATGCGGCCCCAGGGACCCCAGATGGCGAAGGTGATCGCGGCCGACGCCTGGATGTTGACGAACAGCGTGTCGGTGCCCGGGCCGAACGTGGCCCCCGCGAACTCCTCGCCGAACCGGGGCGCGCCTGTTGTGTTGTTCGTCAGCCGGTTCAGGGCGATGTCGAACAGCTCGGCGTCGCGCGTCAGGCCGCGGATGAAGTTGGGTGCCGCACCGTCCTCGCACAGGACAATCGTGCCCCGGTCACTCTTGGCCGTGATGTTGTCGGGGAAGTCGAGCGTGTCGATGTTCGGCGACTGGTACCGGCAGGTGAGCCTCGACGTCCGCGGGTTGTAGGACCACACCTGCCCTCGACCGTTGCCGTACCCGGCGATCAACTCGGGACCGGTCTCGGCCGCGCCGCCACCCTGGGTCGAGGTGAAGTAGATCTCCCCGCGCGTGTACGAGGCCCCCTCGAGGCGGGAGAAGTGGGCGGCCCCCAGTGCCCGACCCTGGTTGCCGACAAAGGTGAGCGCCTGGTCGTTTGTCGTGGGGCTCGTGAACAACGCGTCGGTGCTGGTGCCGAAGTTCGGGTAGGGCATGGCGATGTCGACCCACTCGACGGCGTACGCCGTCCCGTTGATCTGGCCCTGCTCGAGGTGGGCCTGGTCGACGCCGACGACCTTGAGCATCTGGAGCTGGCCGCCGTCCTCCACGTGGCCGTCGACCATGGGGTCGTTGGGCGGGAGGTAGCGGTAGAAGCCCGACGGGAAGGCGAAGTTGTCCTCGGTGAGATACAGGTAGCCCTCGTCGGGACTGAAGGCCGCCGCCTCGTGAGCGAAGCGACCCGCATTCTTGATGGGCAGCCGGTTCGACTGCCCACCGGCCGGCACTTCGTAGATGAAGCCGTGGGGCTTGAGGAGGTGCTCGTTGGTGATACCGGTGAAGTCGGGACCGACGTCCGGTCCGTTCACGGTCTCCTCGCAGGTGATCCACGAGCCCCACGGCATGTTGCCACCAGCGCAGTTCTGCACGGTGCCGTTGAGACTGGTGAAGCTCTCGAGGACCTCTCCGAACGGTGTCACCAGCGAGGTCGTTGTTCCGCCGCGGCCGCGGGCGTCGTACGGAGTCCCTGGCCCGAAGGCCACTGACGCCGGGACCGGGTTGGGCCACGGAGTAAAGGCGCTGGGCATCTCGTGGTTGCGCACGAGCCACGCGTTCCCGTCACCGGCGGGGAACGCAGCCATACCGTCGTGGCGGCCTGGCAGGACCGTGCCGTCATCGAGGATCACCGGCGGACCGTCGGTGTCATGGAACGACCGGTACTGGAAGCCCGGCGGCAGGTGCAGGCGCACCTTGGTGTCGCGCAGGTCGGCCACGGGCCCGAGCGTGCGGAACCGGTCGGGCGGTGCTGCCCCGGCCGCCTCAGCCAGCAGCGCCGGGACCGACCCGCCGACGAGCACTCCGCCCGTCGTGGCCGCCGCCCCCCGCAGGAATGCACGCCGATCAACCGTCGCCATGGGGTCACTCCCGAGTTCGGCCGGTGGACCGCCTCACACTAACCAATCGATCGATCCCGCTCGCCTGGAGCCGTGCGGTAGCGCACGACGAGGTCGTCGGCGCGAAGGTTGTAGTGCACCGCGACGAGCCGCCTCTCCAATGACGGGTGGGCTGGCGGGAGTGCACAATGGGTGGTTCCGGGGGATCATGCCTGCTTCGCGCGAGGTAGCTGAGACGAAGTACGTCGCGGTTGGCGACGCTGACGTCGCGTACCGGGTCGTGGGTGACGGTCCGGTCGACCTCCTCTTCTTCTACGGCCTGGGCAGTCACGTCGACATGCTGTTGGACGACCCCGGAGCCGGTCAGTTCCTGCATGCGCTGGCGTCGTTCAGCCGCCTGATCTACCTCGACCGTCGCGGGACCGGAGCATCGGACCCTCTGACTCGAAACGCCATGCCGGCCTGGGAAGAGTGGGCCGACGATCTAGGAGCGGTCCTCGATGCCGTCGGATCGGACCGGACAGCGATCGTTGCCGCCCTCGACGCGGGGCCGATCGCAATGATGTTCGCGGCGCTGCAGCCTGAACGTGTCAGTGCGCTCATCCTGACCAACACGACGCCGCGCTACCTCGAGGCGGACGACTACCCGATCGGGGTGCCGCAGGCCATGGCTGATGCGGTCGTGGAGACGATCGGTTCGCTGTGGGGAACGGAGGAGCTCGCCAACGTCACCCAACCAGCGCGTGCCAACGACGCGGAGTTTGCCCGGTCGTACGCACGGACACTCCGGGCTTCCGCGACGCCCCGCAACGCGGCCGCGCAACTCCGGTACATCCTGGAGAACGTCGACGTTCGTTCAGTTCTGCACCTCATCCAGGCTCCGACGCTGGTTCTCCACACGAGTCAAAACCCGCTCGTCCCAATCGAACACGGCCGATATCTGGCCGACCACATCCCGGGAGCGCGGTTCATCGAGCTGCCCGGCCACGGGATCTTTGCTGATGATGGCGGAGCCACACTCGTCCGGGAGATCGCAGAGTTCTTGACCGGGACCCGTCCGGTCGTCGACATCGACCGCGTGCTCACGACGGTGTTGTTCACCGACATCGTCGCCTCGACCGAGCACCTGGCCTCGCTCGGGGACAGACGATGGCACGCGATGCTCGATGCCCATGACCGAGCGGTACGCGACCAACTTCGCCGATTCCGCGGGCGAGAGATCAAGACCACAGGGGACGGGTTCCACGCCTGCTTCGACGGGCCCGGTCGGGCCATCGCCTGCGCCACGTCCATCACCCAGGCTGCCCGTGGGCTGGGCATCGAGGTGCGAGCCGGATTGCACACCGGCGAGTGCGAGGTTCGAGGCGACGACCTCGCCGGCCTGGCCGTGCACGTAGCCGCCCGCATCGGGTCACTCGCCGGACCAGGCGAGGTGTTGGTCTCGACCACCGTGAGGGACCTGGTTGCGGGCTCTGGCATCGAGTTCGTGGACAACGGAGAACACGAGCTCAGGGGCATACCCAGTACCTGGAGACTGTTCGCCGTGGGCTCCGGGTGAGCGCCCAAACCGGCCCGCGGCGGCCGTCGGGAGCCCAAGTCGCCACCCCGCAGCACCTCGACGGTCAGTCGGCGGTGGTCGATCCGGCCAGGCCGTCCACGTCGAGCAGGCGAAGGCGGCCGCGCTGGTGCTCGATGAGGCCGTCGTCCTCCAGTGCCCGCAGGACGCGGTTGACGGTGGGACGCGTCGCCCCGGTCAGCTCCGCCAGCTCCTCCTGGGTCAGCGGGATGGTGACCGGGTCACGGGAGCCCGAGCCGTAGACGCCTGCGAGCTCCACCAGACGCCGAGTAACCCGCTCCGTGGCCGGCAGGTGGTAGGCGTCCGTCAGGCAGTGCGTCAGCCTCCGCACCTCCATCACGAGCGCCTCGGTGAGCACAGCCTCGAGCTTGGGGCGCCGCTGCCGGAGGCGGTCAAAGGTGACCCGATCGAGCGCGAGTACTGAGAGGTCGTCGAGCGCGTCGACGCCCGCCGTGCGGGCGCCCGGCGACAGGAGGGCGAGCTCGCCGAAGTGCTGTCCGGGACCGAGCACCCGGATCATCGCCGTGTCACCGTCGGGGGTGACGACACGGACGGCGGCGTGTCCGTCGTCGATGAGGTACAGGGACGCGGCCGAGGCGCCCTCGTGCAGCACGGCTTGCCCCCGCCGAAACGCCCGAGGCTGCATCTGTTCGAGGAGGACACGGGCGTCGGTGTCGTCGAGGACAGCCAAGAGCGGCCACCGCCGCGGTGAAACCGACTCGTTGCGCATCTCCCCGGGCAGTGCCGACGACCGCATCGTCCTCCCTCCGCCAGCTCTCATCGTCGCACAGGAGTGTGCGCCAGGAGACAGACGCCGGACCGGGGCCGTGCGTTACTGGGCGGAGACCCGACCGACCGGGAGGGAGCAATGTTCATGACCCCTGTTCGAACGCGCCCGAGGACGATCCTGGATGTGGTTCTCGTGGCCACGGCCCTCCTGGTGGCCGGGCTGGCCCTGGTCGAGCCGACCGCCGCTCAGAGCGAACCGGCCACGACGACGACGGCCCCACCACTGCGGCCCCCACCACGGTGCCGCTGAGCACGCCCCCGCCACCGCGGGACGTCCTGCTCGTGGGCGACTCGATCATGAAGTCGACCGGCGAGGCACTGGCCCACCAGCTCGGTGACCGCTACCGGGTCCACAACGAGGGGGTCAACGGCTCGGGCCTGCTCACCCCGGACGTGTTCGACTGGCCGACGCAGCTCCCGGCGTCGCTGAACCAGTTCGATCCCGGCGTCGTGGTCATGCTCTTCATCGGCAACTACACGAGCGACCCGGCCCAGATGTGGGTAGCCGCCGACGGTCGAACGGTTCCCGACATCTACGCGCCGGCCTTCGCCCGGGAGTGGGGACAACAGGCCGAGCGGTACGTGACCGAGGTGCTCAGCACGGGAGCCGACGTGGTCCTCGTGCTCCCTCCCCCGATGATCAGCGCCCGGGTCCAGCGGGTGACGGACCGCCTCCGGGCCGAGTACCGGGCCGTTGCCGACCGTCACCCCGAGGTCACGCTGGTCGACGCCGCCACGGCCGTGGGCGGACCCGATGGGGAGTGGGTCGCCACCCGACCGACGGCCGCCGGGACCCTCGCCCCGGTTCGCGTCGCCGACACCGTCCACCTGGCCGACCACGGTCAAGCGCTGGTCGCCCACGAGATCCGCCTCGGGATCCACCAAGCGACCCCGACGCTCTGACTACGAAGGTCAGAGCGCCTCGGCGAAGTCGCCGACATGAACCTGCCGCTCTGGGCAACGGCGGCGCTCCGGTCGGCGTGCGGTCGCGGCCTGACGTCAGGCGTAGGTGATCGACTCGTCTCGTTCGTCGTGCCGGCGCGCCACCGGGTGGCGTGCGTGCCTGCCGCAGCCGCCGAAGAGGAAGAACCCGACCGGGATGAGCACCCACCACTGCCCGAGGATCAGGAGCACGGCGACGATGCAGGCCGCGATGAAGCCCGGTCGGACGGGTACCCGGGGGCGGCGGTCTCGGTGGGGTGACGTGGGCGCCACCGACGGCAGGTCGCGCAGCGCCGCGTCCAGATCGGCACCCGTGCGGGCCCGAAGCGCTTCGTCGACCCGTTCCTCGAACTCGTCGAGCGTGAGCCGGCCATCGGCCGTGTGGCGCTGCAGATCGTCCACCACCGCGTGGCGGTCGGAGTCGGACACGCGCACGTCGGGTCGTCGGGCCACCGTGGTGCGGCCTCGGTCGCCTCGTGTGTCCCGTGGCCAACTCGCTTCGGCGTGGCCCCAGTCAGACCGGTCATGCCGCTGCCAGCACATGGACGACCTCCCCGTAGCTGCCTGCCACCCTACCCCTGTGCCGGCGACCCGACCCGTTGCCATCGCCGTCGCCGCGTGGACGGACGGATGGGGCGCGCTCGGAAGGACTGGAACCCCCAACCTTCGAGTCCGTCGGCGGTCACCGGTGAACCTCGAAAGTAGATCGCGAGGGGGCCACTCGTTCCCCGCCACACTGACGCGCTCCGTGGCACCCAGGTGACTCGGTGTGGTGCGATTGGTAGGGTCAGCTTCAGCGGGCTCCCAACCGTTGGCACTGATCTGCCGACCCACTCGTCCACCGGTTGTGTGGCCACGAGAAGGCGAGGGACGATGAGTTCACGGTGGCCCGGTGCCCGGCGTACGTTCGTCACCGTCGCCCCCGTTGGTCCGGCTCGGGGGCGAGTCGTCGGCAGCGCTCGGGACCTGCTCTCTCGCTCCGCTAACACGCTCAACGTGGTGAGGGCTGGACCCCTCGCGGCGCTCTTTGCGACCTCCCTCGGTCGTGGAGCGTCATGGGGCCCGGGGCCCTCGTGACCCCTGCATTGTCGGCACAACCTCCAGGG
>CAVSIG010000001.1:860000-1441868 GCA_963728005.1 uncultured Microthrixaceae bacterium | reverse complement strand
ATCGAGGAGACCAGGAAGTGCGCGCCTTGTCGCCCTGAACGTTGACGCCCATCGCCGCGGCGACCTCGCTGTCGCGCAGGGTCTGCAGCGCACGACCGGCGCGGCTACGTAGAAGGTCCCGGCGAACCAGATCGTCGCTCCACCAGGAGCAGCCCGAGGTACCAGAGACGTTCCGCTGCCCCTCAGGGACGTCCAGGACCATGAACTCAGGTTGTCCAGGCGAACTGGAAGCCGAAGATCGAGAACTCCGGGGTCACGCGGCCGTTGAACCCGCCGGTCACCGAGGTCCACGTGTTCAGCACGTGCTGACCGATGAAGACCAGTCCGAGGGAGGCGACACCAAGGTAGATGCCTCGCAACCGTGCGGCGATGGGGCTGAACAGAAGGCCGCACAGTCCCGCCATGAGGACTCCCAGGAGCATTGCGACCAAGGGTGGCCATCCCAGACCGCTCACCTGGGTGGCGGTTCCACCCTCCTCGCCGGCGACGTATACGTAGGTGATGGCTCCGACCGCGAGGAAGAAGGCGTGGCCGAGCGAGAGCAGTCCGGTCGTGCCGACCAGGAGGTTCAGCCCGACGGCGCCGATCACCGCCGCGCACACGGCGAAGCCGGTGCGCAGCCAGAACTCGTCGATGTAGAGCGGCAGGATCAGGAGCAGCACCACGACCAGGAGCGTCGCCACGATTCGCACCGCACGAGGCCGCCGGCTCGCACTCGGCTGGCCGGCCCCCGCACTGGTCGGCGTCGCTGTGAGGACCTCAGACACGCGTCAGCTCCCTCGTGCCGAAGAGCCCGGACGGTCGGACGAGCAACACCAGCACCATGACGACGTACGGGACGATGTCCCCGAAGCCGCGGCCGAGGAAGGCGATCTCGTCCTGGTAGCCGGCAGCCAACGACTCCGCGATTCCGACGACGAGGCCACCCACGACGGCTCCGCCCGTGGAGTCCAGCCCGCCGAGGATGGCCGCGGGAAAGGCGCGCAGTGCCACAGCTGCGACCCCGGGCGCGACGCCCGGTGTCGGCGCGCCGACAAGGAAGACTCCGGCGACTCCGGCCAGGACACCGGCTACGCCCCACGCGATCATGGAGACCCGCCCCAGCCGGATGCCCATCAGCGCCGCGGTCTCGGTGTCCTCGGCGACCGCTCGCATCGCGACACCCCAGCTACTGAACTTGAAGGCTGCGAAGAAAATCGCCATCAGCACCACCGCCACGAGCACCGCCAGCGCACGGTTGGTGGTGATGCCGATGCCTGCGACCCTCAGCGTGTCTCCACCCCACGGCTGACCTGCGTTCAAGATGTCGGAGCCGATGCGCCGGGTGAGCTCCGTCAACAGGAGGATGTCCACCCCGATCGTCAGGATGGCCAAGCTTATGACCGGTGCCCCCCGGAGCGGGCGGATGAAGGCGCGTTCGGTCAGAAGCGCCACCAAGGTGGTGCCGACGATGCCGATGATCAGCGCGATCCAGAAGCCGAGGCTCTCCTGGTAGTGCGCGATCAGGAAGGCCCCGAGCAGGATCAGCGAACCTTGCATGAAGCTGACGACCTCGGTGGACTTGAAGATGATCACGAAACCGAGCGCGATGAGCGCATAGACCGCGCCCAGGCTGATCCCGTTCACCAGCAGCGACAGGAACTGGGTCATGACGGCGTCTCCTCCTGAGGCGCCCCTGAAGGCGCATTCTCGTCGCCGGAACCCAGGTAGGCCCGGATCACCTCGGGATCCCGCTGCACCTCCGTGGGAGTGCCGTCGGCGATCCGGCGGCCGAAGTCCAGCACGGTGATGCGATCGGCCACTCCCATCACCATCCCCATGTCGTGCTCGACCAGCACGATGGAGATGCCCAGCGCGGAGCGGATCTCGAGCACTGCCGCTGCCATGCGCTCCGTCTCTTCGGAGTTCATGCCGGCAACAGGCTCGTCGAGCAGCATCAAACGCGGCTCGGTGCAGAGCGCGCGTGCGACCTCGACGCGCTTCTGGTCGCCGTACGGCAGCACGCCCACGGGGGTCTGCAGCTTGTCGCCGAGGTCCATGAAGTCCGCGATCTCGCGGACGCGTTCGCCATGGCGCTTGCCTTCTCGCGTCGCGCGCGGCAGCCGAAGGCCGGAACTCAGGAATCCGGCGTGTGTCAGCGAATGACGTCCGAGCATGAGGTTCTCGGCCACCGTCTGGCCGGCCGAGAGTGCAATGTTCTGGAAGGCCCGCGTCACGCGCAGCCTGGCGATCTGGTGCGGGCGCTTTCCGGTCATGACCAGGTCACCGAAGCGCACCTCACCGGCAGTTGCGCGGTAGACCCCGGACAGCACGTTCAACATCGTCGATTTCCCGGCACCATTCGGACCGATGACAGCGTGGATGGACCCGGGTTCGACGGTGAACGAGACCTCGCTCAGGGCGCTCAGCGCCCCGAACTTCACGGTCACATCGCGGATCTCGAGCGCGGGAACATCGGCGCCTGCGACCTCGGCCTGCGACGCAGTCACTCCGACCACCGCGACAACGTCTTGGTGGTCACGGTCTCCGGCCGGGGGTCGTCGCTTCCGTGTCCCAGGTAGAGGCGTTGCACCTCGCCGGTCTGAGCAAGTTCTGCAGCGGCTCCGGAGAGGGACACCTCGCCCACGTCGAGAACGTATGCCTGGTCGGCCACATTGAGTGCCATGGTGGCGTTCTGCTCCACGAGTAGCACCGAGATGCCCTGCCGATGGATCTCCCGCACAACCTCGCCGATCTGCCCGATGATCTTCGGCGCCAGTCCCAGTGAGGGCTCGTCGAGCAGCAGCAGGGTCGGCTGCGCCATCAGCCCTCGGCCGATGGCGAGCATCTGCTGTTCACCACCCGAGAGCAGGCCCGCGCGCTGGCTGCCTCGCTCAGCGAGGACCGGGAACAGCTCCTGGACGCGGGCGTGCGCCTTCGCGACCCCGGCACGGTCCTTGCTAGACAGCCCGCCGGCGCGAAGGTTCTCCTCGACGGTGAGGCGGCTGAAGATCCGTCGCCCCTCGGGGACCTGCACCAGACCGGTTGCGACGCATCGGGCGGGGTCCATGCCCTTGAGGCTCTTGCCGCGGAAGAGCACCTCCCCGGACTGGACTCGACCCCGGTGCAGGCGCAGCGTGCTCGACAGCGTGCGCAGCAAGGTGGTCTTGCCTGCGCCGTTGCTGCCCAGCACGGCGACGACGCTGCGCTCCTCGACTCGGAGGCTGACTCCGCGCAGGGCGCGCACTCCGCCGTAGGTGACGTCGAGATCTTTCACCTCGAGGAGGGCTGCCTCGCCCTTTGTGGGATGTGCGTCGCCGGTGCGAGCCGCCATCTGCTCTCCTCACCCGACCGTCGAAGTGTGATGGACCTCACTCGAAACGACACCATAGCGGGGCCGCGACCCGGTGCCGAGCCGGCCCCTCTGACCTACCCCAGCGCGCAAGTGTTCGCCGTGTCCGATCCGGCGGCTGGTCGCGGGATCGTCCGGCTCCGCGATGGCGGCCGGCGGTGCTCTACCCATGAGGTCATCTGGGTGAAGGCATTCCGGGCGCAGGGGAGGATCGGTCGGACGCGGTCACCGTAGGTGCCGTTGAGGCCGTCGACGTGCGTGCCGCCGGCGATCCGGTAGTAGCGGTGCAGGTTGCCGTGGCCTTGGCGCTTGATCATCCGGTCGTAGACGTCGGAGTCCGTGGCGATCGGCAACAGCGCGTCGAGGGTGCCGTGGAGGGTGAGCATCGGTCGGCGAATGTTGCCGGTCAGCTGGACCTTCCGCATGGCGTCTGTGCGCCGCCGGGCCGCTTCGCGTAGTCATAGTCGGCGTCGCAGTTCGGGGTGCCCGATGGGCAGAACGGGATGCCGGCGTCGAGCGCTCCGTCGTACGACGGGTCGAACTCCTCGCGGTAGAGCCGCTGGGTGAGGTCCCAGTAGACGCCGTAGTGGTACTCCCAGGTGAACTCCGATCCGGGCGCGAAACCCGCGGCGAGCATCCGGCGGTGCGCGGCCTCGTCGCCGGCGCGGTACTTCGGGTACTCGCGCAGCGCTGTCGGCAGGTAGGTCAGCAGGTTCGGTCCGGCGGCACGGAACAGCGTGCCCTCCCAGTCGACCCCGCCGTCGTACAGCCCGGGCCGGTTCTCCAGCTGCCAGCGGGTCAGGTAGCCGCCGTTGGAGATGCCGAACAGATATGTACGCCGCGGCGCCTGTCGGTAGGTCTGGCTGACAACGGCCTTGGTCGCCTTCGTCAGCTGGGTGACACGGCGGTTCCACTCGACGATCGCATCGCCCGGTGTCGCTCCGTCGCGCTGGAACGCGGCGCCGTTGTTGCCCTTGTCGGTCATCGCATAGGCGTAGCCCTTGGAGAGCAGCCAGTCGCTGAACAGGAAGTCACCGGCGTACTGCCTGCGCGTCCCCGGCGCACCGCTGACCACCAGCTTGCCGTTCCAACGGTCCGGGAGACGGATCACGAACTGGGCGTCGTGGTTCCACCCGTTGTTGGTGTTCGAGGTCGAGGTGTCCGGGAAGTAGCCGTCCACCTGGATGCCGGGGATGCCGCTGGGGTTTCGGGTGCCGGGCGCGTTGAGTCCGGCCCAGTCGTTCGGGTTGGTGTGGCCGGTGGCCACCGTGCCCGCGGTGGTGAGGTCGCTCAGGCAGGAGAGCTTCTGCTTCTCCGCGTCCGGCACGGAGATCCGTGCCTGTCCGGCGCAGTGCTGGCTGGCCGCCGAGATTGTGGCTGCTGGCGCCGGGATGCCGGGCAGCATGACCAGCGAGGTGACCGTCGCTGCGGTGCAGAGGAAAGCAGTGAGGGTCCGGGAGAGCATGGTGGCAGTCTGGGCGCAGGCCTGATGGGTGGCAATGTCCGATCCAGCCACAAGCGTGATGAAGGTATGGCCTCCGGACACACACGGAGCCCGCGGCCCTGGTCTCACCAGAGCCGCGGGCAACGCCGGAGGGCGCCGGTCAGCTGGACCGCTTCATCGCTCGCAGCCCGATGACCAGCCCGAGGGCTGCCACGACCCCGGCGCCGACGAAGCCGTAGGCGACGGTGTCGACCGGGAAGGACCCGGCGAACAGCGCACGCTCGGCCTCCACGACGTACTTCAGCGGGTTCAGGTCAGCGGCCACCTGGAGCCAGCCAGGAGCACCCTCGAGCGGGAGCAGCACCCCGGCGAGCAGGAGCACCGGGAAGATCAGCGTCTGCTGGACCGTCCAGAACATCCACTCCTGGTCCTTCGAGACCAGCGCCAGCGCGAACGAGAGCGCTCCGACGCCGACACTGAACAGGGCCAGGATCACCATGCCGACGAGCACTCCGCCGACGTGCAGGTCGAAGCTGAACGGGGTCACGACCAGCAAGATGATCCCCGCTTGCATCAGCATCGGCACGACTTCCTTGAGCGCCCGGCCGACGAGCAGTGACGAACGGCTCAGCGGCGAGACCAGGAGGCGTTCGTGCGAGCCGGTGATGATCTCCTGCATCAGGTTGGCTCCTGTGAACGAGGCGCCCATCAGTGCGGTCATCGCGATGATGCCGGGAACGAACCACTGCAGGGCCGAACCGTTCTCAACCTGCGGGAGCAGCGGCGCGAACAGGCCGAGGAAGACCAGCGGCTGGACCATTGCGAACAGGACCGACGCCGGCTCCCGGAACACGGGCTTCAGCTCACGGACCATCACGTTCCAGGTGTCGGCCAGGAAGCCGGGATCGGCCGACCTCCCTGGCTGGTCGGGTACGACGGTCTCCTGGGTCGGCGCGTACTCCGTCACGATGCTCATGCTGCTGCTCCTTCGGTTGTCTCGTCGGTGGTGTTGTTGCTCTCGCGCAGGCTGCGCCCGGTGAGGTCGAGGAAGACGTCGTCGAGCGTCGGACCGGCGACCTCCACGCGCCTGACCGGCGCGTCCGCTGCCGCGAGGTCCTGGACCATCTGCGGCACCATCTCGGCACCGCCCCGGGTCCGGATCGTGACCACGCTGCCGGCGCGCTCTACGGTCGCGTCCGTCGGGAGCCGGTCGACTGTGCTCTCGGCCGTCGTGGCGTCGTGGACGCTGCCGAAGCCCAGGGTCACGAGGTCGCCGAGACCGGACTTGAGCGCCGCCGCGGTGTCGTCCGCGATGACCAGGCCGTGGTCGATCACGACCACCCGGTCAGCGATCGCATCGGCCTCTTCGAGGTAGTGGGTGGTGAGCACGATCGTGGTGCCGTTCTCGGCGTGCAGGCGCTTGATCTGCTCCTGGAGGTTGGCGCGGTTCTGTGGGTCGAGGCCGGTGGAGGGCTCGTCGAGGAACAACAGTCGTGGGGTGTGCACGAGGCCGATGGCGATGTCCAGCCGGCGCCGCTGGCCACCGGAGAGTGTGGAGACCGGCCGGCCCGCGTGCTCGGTCAGGTCGAACGCCTCCAGCAGCTCGTCGGCCCGGCGAGACGCTTCCTGTCGGGTCAGGCCGTGGGCCCGAGCCTGGCTGACCATCTCGTCGCGGCCTCGCTGGGTGTGGCCGGCGGCGTTGCCCTGGCCGACGTACCCGATGCTGCGGCGTACGTCGCGTTGGCCGGTCACCACGTCGTACCCGGCGACCTCGGCCGTTCCCGACGTGGGCGCGACCAGCGTGGTCAGCATCCGCAGCGTGGTCGACTTGCCGGCGCCGTTGGGGCCGAGGAATGCGACGAGCTCGCCGCGGTGGACATCGAGATCGAGCCCGCGCACGGCCTCGACTGTCTTCTTGTGGCGGGTGAAGTGCCTGGTCAGCCCGCGGGTCCGGATCATCGGGGTTTCGCTGTGTTCGCTCATGCAGGCAACGCTATGGATGATTGAGGCCAGATCCTGACCGCAATAGGATTTAGTCTGTTCGGCATGAACCCGAGCGCACGCATGCTCCGGCTGTTGTCGCTGCTCCAGACCCACCGCTACTGGCCGGGCGAGGAGCTCTCCGAACGGCTCGCGGTCAGCCCACGCACGTTGCGCCGCGACATCGACCGGCTGCGCGAGCTCGGGTACGCCGTAGATGCCGCGCGGGGGGTCGCCGGCGGCTACCAGCTGCGCGCCGGGGGGTCGCTGCCGCCGCTGCTGCTCGAGGACGAGGAAGCAGTGGCGATCGCGGTCGGTCTCCGGACCTCAGCAGCAGGTGCGGTGAGCGGAATGGAGGAGACCTCGGTCCAGGCGCTCACGAAGGTGATCGCCCTGATGCCGCCGCGGCTGCGGCGCCGGATGGATGCCGTGCGGTCGCAGAGCGACAACCTGGTGTGGGGCGGCGGACCGGTGATGGACCCCGACGTGCTCACCACCCTGGCCCAGGCCTGCCGTGACGACGAGCTGGTGCGGTTCGGCTACACGGGCAGGGACGCCGACTCCACCGAGCGCAGGGTGGAACCGATGCGGCTGGTGTCGCTGGGGCGTCGGTGGTACCTCGTGGCGTACGACCGCGACCGGCAGGACTGGCGCTCATTCAGGCTCGACCGGATCAGCGACGTGGTGACGACCGGCCAGCGCTTCCGTCCCCGTCAGCTGCCTGCGAAGGACGCGCCGGCGTTCGTTCAGTCGGGCATCCGTCGGATGCCGCAGCGGTACGCCGTACGCGTGCGCATCGACACCGATGCCGAGGCGGTCGCCAGGGCCGTGGGCCGCTGGGGCACGGCCGAGCCCGATGCCGCCAGGGGTGGGTGTGTGCTGACGATGAACGTCGACTCCCTCGAGTGGCCGGTGATGGTGCTCGCCAACCTCGAGGCGGACTTCGAGGTCGAGGGGCCGCCGGAGCTGCGCGACCTGATCAGCCGTACGGCGATCCGCTTTTCGCAGGCAGCCCCCTGAGATCCAGGGTCTGCGGCCGGGCTGGTCCACCGCGACCCGGATCTTCCAACCACCACTGAACTCCAAGATGCCGGCCGCACGCCGGAGCGGCCCCGTCACCGCGCCACGCGGATCGTACGCCGGTACTCGAGCCGGACAGCTTCCTGCGGACCAGGCGCGAGGACTTCCGCCAGAACACCTCGACGGCCAGGAGTTCCCCGCGGTCGCCTCGAGTGATACGTCGGGATCTTCGCGGAGGAGTACCGGACTACCTGATGATGGGCGAGCTGCTGACGACGATGGTCGCCAACGGCGCCTTCACGCAGGCCATGACGAACCCGGTGCCTCTCGCGGAGCGTCATCAACGAGCAGACGTGCTCACCGGTGGGCATGAAGATCATCGGGGAGACGCACTCACTGCAGCAGATCCTGGTCAGGAACTCGCCGTCCGGCGAGGAAGTCTTCGCCGGCTTCCAGTGCCGAGGCCCGGGCGCTCAGAGGTCGTCGAGGGCTGGTCAGAAGGCGTGTCAGGGACAGCGGCTAACGTGCTGGCGTGCCCGCTCGACTGCAGCCCCAGGACCCCGCCGCGGTCGCTGATGCGCTCACTCGCGAGGAGCACACCAGCGCGGACCTGAAGCTGCTCACGAAGCACTTCCTCGCCCTGCTCTCCGAGCGGGCACCTGGCCGGTCGGTCGAGGTGCGGGTGCCGCCGTACGCCGCTGCCCAAGTGGTCCCGGGCGTTCGGCACACCCGGGGTACGCCGCCCGCGGTGGTCGAGCTCGACGGGGCCACGTGGGTCGCCCTCGCAACTGGCGAGCTCACCTGGGCTGCCGCTTCGGCCGACGGCCGCATCCGGGCCTCCGGTGAACGAGCGGACCTGTCGGCTTACCTTCCCCTCGTTCCACGACCCAGCAATTAGGGTCGCCCCATGGACATCACCGAGCTACGTTCCCGGGTGACCGCCGAGCTGCCGCGCATTCGCCAGGACCTGGAGGACCTCGTCCGGATCGAGTCGGTGAGTGCCGACCCGGCCCGCGCCACGGAGGTGCAGCGCAGTGCCGAGGCGGTGGCGAACCTCTTCGAGGCCGATGGCTTCGAGGAGACCAGGATCGTGAGTGCGCGCGAGGACGGCGGTGCCCCGGCGGTGCTGGCCCGCAAGCCGGCGCCGGAGGGCAGGCCGACGGTGCTCCTCTACGCCCACCACGACGTGCAGCCGGAGAACGACCACGCCGAGTGGAACTCCCCGCCGTTCGAGCCGACCGAGCGCGACGGCCGCCTGTTCGGCCGCGGCGCAGCCGACGACAAGGCCGGGATCGTCGCCCACCTCGGCGCCGTCCGCGCGCTCGGTGAGGACCTCGGCGTGGGCGTCACGATGTTCATCGAGGGTGAGGAGGAGGTGGGGTCGGACACGCTGTCCGACCTGCTCAGCGAGCACCACGACTATCTCGCGGCCGACGTCATCGTGATCGCCGACTCGGGCAACTGGGACATCGGCGCCCCCGCCCTCACCACCAGCCTGCGTGGGCTGGTGCGGGTCGACATCGAGGTGCGCACGCTCACCCACGCCGTGCACTCGGGCATGTGGGGCGGGTTGGTCCCCGACGCCCTGATGACGCTGAGCCGGCTGATCGCCTCGTTGCACGACGACGAGGGCAATGTCGTGATCGCCGGGCTGCACTCCGGACCAGCGGCTGACGTCGACTACCCGGCGGAGCGACTGCGCACCGAGTCCGGCATTGCGCCAGGGGTTGAGTTCATCGGCTCCGGCTCGGCGGTCGAGCGGCTCTGGACCAAGCCGTCCCTGACGATCACCGGCATCGACGCCCCCAAGGTCGACGGTGCCAGCAACACCCTCGCCGCGAGTGCGCGCGCCAAGATCTCGCTGCGGATCGCCCCGGGCGACACGACCGAGCGCGCGATCGAGTGCCTGCGCACGCACCTGGAGGCACATGTGCCATGGGGTGCGGAGCTCGGCTTCACCGTCGTGGACACCGGCGAGGCCACCACGATCGACGCCTCGGGTCCGGCGTACGACGCAGCGCGGGACGCCTTCACCGAGGCCTGGGACGGCACCCGTCCGATCGACATGGGCGTGGGTGGGTCTATCCCGTTCATCGCCGAGTTCCTGGAGAGCTTCCCGGAAGCGAGCGTGCTCGTCACTGGGGTCGAGGACCCGGACACGCGTGCGCACGGGGCCAACGAGGGCCTGCACCTCGCGGAGTTCGAGCGGGTCTGCCTCGCCGAGGCGCTGTTGCTGGTGAACCTTGCGGAACAGCAGTGGCCGGCGACGTGACCCTCTCCACCGAGGCAGTCCTCGAGCTGCTCCAGTCCGTCGCGGCGGAGGTGATCACGCCTCGCTTCCGCTCGCTCTCCAGCGCGCAGATCGACGAGAAGAAGCCGGGCGACCTGGTGACCGTCGCCGACCACGAGTCGGAGGAGCTGATCACCCGGGCCCTGCTGGACGCCTATCCCGACGCCGTGGTCCTTGGCGAGGAGGCTTATGCGGGTGACCAGGATCTGTTGCAACGCTTCCGGGCCGCCGCGCACGGTTTCACCGTCGACCCGGTCGACGGCACGAAGAACTTCGTCAACGGGTCGCCGGACCACGCGGTGATGGTGGCCGAGGTGGTGCGTGGGGAGACGGTGCGCGGCTGGATCTGGCAGCCGGAGCACGAGCTCGCCATGGTCGCCGAGCGCGGTGGCGGCGTACGACGAAACGGCGAGCCGGTCGTCAGGAAGCCCGCTGGTGACCAGCCGCGCGGAGCCACCTCGATCTGGTCGAGGCGAGGGCGGCACCCGGAGGGCCTGCCAGCGCTGATGGGCTCCTGGCTGTGCTGCGGTGTCGACTACCCCAAGGTGATCGTGGGTGAGGCCGACTACCTGCTCTACGGACACACCAACCCGTGGGACCACCTTCCCGGCACGCTGATGGTGCGCGAGGCCGGGGGGGCCGCGGCGCACCGCGACGGCACGCCGTACTCCGCCACCTCGCAGGGCGGAGGCCTCGTCGTCGCCTCCGACCCCGCCACCCTCGACCGTGCCCGAGCTGCCACCGAAGGGCTCTGGCCGAAGAAGTGAGTATGCGGGTGGGCAACGCCTGATCCTCACGTCCGCCTGCTGAACCGGATGTCGCCATTGGGCATTCGGCTGCTGTCGTAGGTGGCGTCGTGGGCGCGATGGTGGTGCCAGTTGCAGAGCAGCACGCCGTCCTTGAGGTCGGTGCGACCGCCCTTGGCCCAGGGTCTGCCCCAGTGGTGGGCTTCGCACCACGCTGCCGGAATCGTGCATCCTTCGGCGCGGCACTCGCGGTCCCGGATGATCATCGCCTTTCGCTGGGCTGGTTTGAACAAGCGCGAGGAGCGTCCGAGGTCGAGGACTTCGGACGTTCCGTCGAGGACGGCGGGGATGATCTGGGCGGCGCAGGCGAGCCGGCGTACCTCGCCAGCGCTAGTTTGTCCGCAGGACCGAGCTCGGCGGTGCCGAGCTCCTTGCGCAACGCATCCAGCGTGACCGTGACGATCAGCGTGGTGGCATCACCGCCGTGCGCAGGCAGCCGCTTGGGGTCGACGGCCTCCAGCAGCGCACAGAACGCCTGACCGCGCTTGCGGTCCATCGTGATCCGGTCACCCTCGCCGGCACCTGCGTGTCTGGGTGAGGTGAACGCCTCGAGGTAGGCGTGCAGCCGCGTGGCCGAGGCGTCCGGGAGGTTGATTGTGATACGGGTGCTGCCGTCGCCGAGCCGCGTGCTGACCAGGCTCGTCCTGCGTTCGGCGCGGCGTTCCTCCGCTGCCAGCTGCTCGGCCTCGTGCTGCTCACCGATCTCGGGAGCGACGACGTCGAGGATTCGCCGTCCCAACGCTCGCAGCTCCCGCGGACCGAACTCCGCCGCCCGCGCGACCAGATGGGCCTCCGCGTCGCGAAGCACCTCGGCAGGCAACTTGTCGGAGGGCAGCTCGTCCAGGGCGTGGGTGATCACCTGCGCCTGCGCCACGTTCAGGTCGCCGGCAGCAAGGCCGGCGGCCACACCGGGCCAGCGCCGATCCAGCGCCTCAGCGAGCGCCAGGTCTCGCCGGTTCTCGCTGTAATCGCCGCGCGTGCGGGTCGCCATCAGCGCGGCCACGTCTCGAGCACCCTCGGCCAGGGCGACATCGTCGGAGGCCGCCATCAGCCGCAGTCTCAGCGCCGTCAGTCGCGCCTCCAGCCGGGCCAACCGCAACAACGCGCTCCGCTTGTCGGCGGGGTCCATGAACACGACCTGAACATCGGCCGAGTCCTTGAGCGCTCCCTCGATCGTATCGGCGCACGCGAGCACTGGATGCACGTGGCGGTCGAGAGTGGAGCTCACTGGACACCTCCTGCGTCCACCAGTTGGTTACCGAACGTATGTTCGAGTATACAAGAGAACAACCTGTGCTGCAAGGCCGAATCTGACCCGCTCGGGCGTTCTTGAGCAGCCACATCCGGCCGGGATCGCTTCGACCAGCAGGCGGGTCATCCAGGCCTGATCAACGCCCTGAGCCGACACCGGCCGGGCGGCGCCAGAACCAGCCCCTCCCGGCACGTACACTCGGGCCCGTGGCCAGCCCAGACAACTCCCGCGCGGCCGGCTCAGGAAACCCCAGCCCAGGAAACCCCAGCCCAGGAAACCCGGGGGCACGCCGTCGCGGGGACGGACGCCTGACCAATGACCTCGACCCCCACGACCGCGCACCCCAGGACGCCTGTGGCGTCTTCGGTGTGTGGGCGCCTGGGGAGGAGGTCGCGAAGCTGACCTACTACGGCCTCTACGCGCTGCAGCACCGCGGCCAGGAGTCGGCCGGCATCGCGGTCAGCAACAGCCACCAGATCCTCGTCTACAAGGACATGGGCCTGGTTTCGCAGGTCTTCGACGAGTCCACCCTGGCGGCGCTCAAGGGACACCTCGCGATCGGTCACTCGCGATACTCCACGACCGGCGCCAGCACCTGGAACAACGCCCAGCCGACCTTCCGGCCCACTGCCGACGGATCCATCGCGCTGTGCCACAACGGCAACCTGACCAACACCCGTGAGCTGCAGCGGCTGATCGCCGAGATGCCCGTCGAGCTCAACGAGCTCGACATCCACGCTCGCAAGCTCGAGACGAGCACCAACGACACCTCACTGGTGACCGCGCTCCTGGCCAACCACCCGGACAGCTCACTGGAGGAGCGTGCCGTCGAGGTGCTGCCCAAGCTGCGGGGTGCCTACTCGTTCGTCTGGATGGACGAGACCACGCTGTACGCCGCCCGCGATCCCCAGGGCATCCGGCCGCTCGTCCTCGGTCGGCTCGAGCGCGGCTGGGTCGTTGCCAGCGAGACCGCGGCCCTCGACATCGTGGGTGCCTCCTACGTCCGCGAGGTCGAGCCCGGCGAGATGGTCGCGGTCGACGAGCACGGCCTGCGCAGCCGTCGCTTCGCCGAGGCCGAGCCCAAGGGCTGCCTCTTCGAGTTCGTCTATCTCGCCCGCCCGGACACCCGGATCTCGGGCCAGCGGATCCACAGCGTGCGTGTCGAGATCGGCCGCCGCCTGGCCCATGACTTTCCGGCCGACGCCGACCTGGTCATCCCGGTCCCCGAGTCCGGCACTCCCGCCGCCATCGGGTACGCCGAGGCCAGCGGCATCCCCTACGGCATGGGGCTGGTGAAGAACTCCTACGTCGGTCGCACGTTCATCCAGCCGAGCCAGACCATCCGCCAGCTCGGCATCCGGCTCAAGCTGAACCCGCTCCGCGACGTCATCGAGGGCAAGCGTCTCGTGGTCGTGGACGACTCGATCGTGCGCGGCAACACCCAGCGTGCGCTGGTCCGGATGCTTCGTGAGGCGGGTGCTCGCGAGGTACACGTGCGGATCGCCAGCCCGCCGGTGAAGTGGCCGTGCTTCTACGGCATCGACTTCGCGACCCGGGCCGAGCTGATCGCCACGGGCCTGTCGAGCGACGAGATCTGCTCCTCGATCGGGGCCGACTCGCTCGGCTACATCGCCCTGGACCAGCTCGTCGAGGCGACGTCGGTGCCCGAGGACAAGCTCTGCCGGGCCTGCTTCGACGGCGTCTACCCGGTGAAGTTGCCCGAGCCCGAGTTCCTCGGAAAGCACCTGCTGGAGATCGCACCCCTGCTCGACGCCGACGGACTCACGGCCTCGCTCGCCGGTGGTGGCGCCGGCGACGCGCTGGGTCGACCCTGAGCTCCATCCGAAGAGAAGGTGGCATGAGCGAAGGTGCGATGAGCGGACGTCCGGCTGGGGCGACGTACGAAGGAGCCGGAGTCTCGATCGAGGCCGGTGACAGGGCCGTCCAGCTGATGAAGGTCTGGGTCGACCAGGCGCGCCGCCCGGAGATGATCGGCGGGATCGGTGGATTCGCGGGGCTCTTCGATGCCAGCGCCCTGAAGTACTACGACCAGCCACTGCTCGCGACCTCCGCTGACGGCGTCGGCACCAAGGTGGCCATCGCCCAGGCCCTCGACAAGCACGACACGATCGGGTTCGACCTGGTGGGCATGCTGGTCGACGACCTCGTTGTCTGCGGTGCCGAGCCGCTGTTCCTCACCGACTACATCGCCACCGGGCGTGTCGTACCCGAGCGGATCGCAGCGATCGTCAAGGGCATCGCCGAGGCGTGCGTCGCTGCCGGGTGCGGACTCATCGGCGGCGAGACCGCCGAGCACCCCGGGCTCCTCGACCCGGACGAGTACGACGTTGCGGGCTCCACCACGGGAGTCGTGGAGGCCAGCCAGCTCCTCGGTCCGGGCCGGGTGCGTCCCGGTGACGTGGTGGTCGCGATGGCCTCGAGCGGACTGCACTCCAACGGCTACTCCCTGGTGCGGCACGTTCTCTTGGAGCAGGGCAAGCGCCGCCTCGACGAGCACGTGGACGACCTCGGTCGCACACTCGGCGAGGAGCTGCTCGAGCCCACCCGGATCTACGCCAAGGCCTGCCTGGACCTCGCCCGCGATACGGAGACTCACGCGATGTCGCACATCACCGGAGGTGGGCTGGCCGCCAACCTCGAGCGGGTCCTGCCGGTCGAGCTGACCGTCAACCTTGACCGGACCACCTGGTCGCTGCCGCCGGTGTTCCGCCTGGTCGCGGAGACCGGCGCAGTTGCGCGCGAAGACCTGGAGCAGACCCTCAACTGCGGGGTGGGCATGGTCTCGCTCACGGCGGCGGAGGACGCCGACCGTGCGGTCTCGCTCCTCGCCGGCCACGGCATCCACGCCTGGGTCGCGGGCACGGTCGAGCCCGCGGCGGACGAGAACCGCGGCCGGGTGTGGCTGTACGGCGACCACACCTGAGCCGACCCGACACCGGATCGACGCTCGCCAGGCTCCGGCTGCCCAGTCCGCGGGCCGAGGTGCGGGAATCACCACCGGCCGGTTAGGGTTGTTGCACGAACAGTTAACTCAGACCGGCTGCCCTTTGCGGCGCCGGCCATACGTGCGAGGGGGTCGACCCAATGGGGCGCGGCCGTGCAAAGGCGAAGCAGACCAAGGTTGCCCGCGATCTGAAGTACCGCACTCACGAGACGGACTTTGCATCGCTGGCCAAGGAGCTCCACGGAGACGAGTCGACCCAGGTCGACCGCGTCGACCGTGTGGACGACGCCGACGAGTACGACAAGTGGTCGGACTACCCCGACACCACCTCTCGCGACTGACCTGACGGGCCCGATCCCGCAGCGCCAGATCCCGCTGGGTCAGGGCAGCCAGATCCCCCGGTCGCTTCCGGCGTCGGCCATCCGCTGCTCGGCGATGCGGTCTGCCGCGACGGCAGGCGGCACCCCGTCGGCCCCCGCGAGGGCGAACACCTCGAGAGTGGTGTCGAAGATGTGGCTCGCCCGCTCCCGGGCCCGCTCGAAGTCGAAGCCGTGCAGCTCGTCTGCCACCTGGATCAGCCCCCCGGCGTTGACCACGTAGTCGGGCGCGTACAGGATCCCGCGATCGGCCAGCTGCTTCTCCACCCCAGGGTGGGCCAGCTGGTTGTTGGCGGCCCCGCACACCACCCGGGCGCTCAGCACCGCGACGACCTCGTCGGTCAGGGCGTCGCCGAGCGCGCAGGGCGCGTAGACGTCCAGCGGTGCCGAGACCAGCACCGTGGTGTCGGCGACCGTCCGCACCTGCGGGTGCGTCTCGGTGACCCGGCGCAGGGAGGGCTCGTAGACGTCGGTCACCACCACGTCCGCCCCGTCCTCGACGAGGTGCTGGACCAGGTGTCGACCGACCTTCCCGACCCCGGCCACGCCCACCGTGCGCCCCGCGAGGCTGGACGTCCCCCAGGTCACCTCGGCTGCCGCACGCATGCCCTGGAACACGCCGTATGCCGTGAGCACCGACGAGTCACCGGCACCTCCGTGCTCCACGGTGCGACCGGTCACGAAGCGGCACTCCTCGGCGATGACATCCATGTCCTCCGAGTAGGTGCCGACGTCACAGGCGGTGTAGTAGCGTCCGGCCAGCGACTGGACGAAGCGCCCGTAGGCGCGGAGCAGCGCCGGTGTCTTCTGGGTGTGCGGGTCGCCGATGATCACTGCCTTGCCGCCGCCGAGGTCGAGTCCGGCCATTGCCGCCTTGTAGGACATCCCCCGGGCGAGGTTCAGCGCGTCTCGCAGCGCCTCTGCGTCGTTGGGGTAGGGGTGGAAGCGGGTGCCGCCGAGCGCTGGCCCGCGGGCGGTGGAGTGGATGGCGATGATGGCCTTCAGGCCGCGGCGGGCGTCCTGACACACGACGACCTGCTCATGGGCAGTGAGATGCTCGAAGGCCGCAAAGTCCGGATCGGTCACGGTTGTGATCTTTCTGATTTGTCGTGCTTGGGGTGAATGCACGTTTTGCGCCACGAGGCAAGGGTGGGCCTTGGGTGGTCTAGACTACATCGACCCATTTTCTGCAGTTTTGGGGAATCAGGACATTTCAGGTTTCGGTGGGCAGGGGGCGGTGGCACACTCGTCGTCAGAGCAAAGAGCTCCGATCGATGTAGTAAAAGGGGAGCGCCGTGGCAACGCGACCGACCGAAACTGAATCCCTCCTCACGCCTGCTGAGGTGGCAGCCATGTTCCGCGTGGACCCGAAGACGGTCACTCGCTGGGCCAAGGCTGGCAAGCTGAGTGCCATCCGGACGCTGGGTGGCCACCGCCGCTACCGCGAGTCGGAAGTCAAGGAACTCCTTGGCGATGTCATTCCTGCTCAGCGCAGCGCGCGCGACTGACCGACCGCATTGGGTCGTCCCCCCGGCGACCACAACGTGTTTCAAGGCTTCTCGTCTGACTGATGGGGAGCCTTGTGTCGCGTCGACGCCTGTTCTGAAGCCCGTTCTCGGGCTCGTCACGGTGAGCCGTTGGTGGCTGCTGCGCCGTGCCTTCCCGCTCCTGCGGCGAAGCGCCCCGCGCCAACCAGCGCGTCGTACTCCAGTGAGACCAGCCCGTGGGCGAGCTCGGACGCCATCGCCTCGCCTTCGACGAGCCCCCACTGCTCCAGGATGCTGAGCCGGTCGTGCCGCATGCAGGTCTGCGGCAGCGCCGCCAGGTCCTTCGCCAGGCCCACTGCCACCTCGAGCGCGGTGCCAGACGGGGCGAGCCGGTTGACCAGCCCCATTCCGTGGGCCTCGTCGGCCGCCACAGGGCGCCCGGTGAGCACGAGGTCCATCGCCCGCGACTGACCGATCAGCCGCGGCAGCCGAACGGTGCCGCCGTCGATCAGCGGCACGCCCCAGCGGCGGCAGAAGACCCCGAGCACCGCGTCTGCCGCGGCGACCCGGAGGTCGGCCCACAGCGCCAGCTCGAGCCCGCCTGCGACGGCATGGCCCTCGATCGCCGCAATCACCGGTTTGGTCAGCTGCATCCGGCTCGGGCCCATCGGGCCGTCGCCCTCCGCGCTGACCCGGTTGCCGCGCTCGGTGCCCGCCGCCTTCAGGTCGGCGCCGGCGCAGAACGTGCCCCCGGCCCCGGTGAGTACGGCAACCGCGGCGTCCTCGTCCCCGTCGAAGTCACGAAAGGCGCGGACCAGCGCCGCGGCGGTCGGCCCGTCGACGGCGTTGCGAGTCTCGGGACGATCGATCGTGACGATCGTGACGGAGCCTTCACGGGTGACCTGTACGGTCACGGGTCACCTCGCCAGCGGACGCGCTCGGGCGCAGAAGTGGCGTGCGGCATCACCCGGCCACGATAGGCCAAGACCGAGGAGCGGTCAGGAGACGCGTGGTCGGCGGTCCCACAGCCGGATGGTGCTGCGCCTCGGCGCTGCGGGTGCCGCCACGCGCACGGGTTCGCGTCCCAGCTGGTCCAGGAGCGCCTCTGCCGCGGCACGGCCGCCGTCCAGGTGCTGTGGTGTGAAGGCGAAGTCGGACATCGAGGCGCCGAGGTCCGGGGTGGTCATCCGGTGCACGGCGACTCCGGGCCCTAGGTCCGGGGCAGAACGGACCCGGGTGGCCACCCCGAGGCTGGCGACCAGCACGTCGATCGGCGTCCGCCCTTGAGGCGCTCGCGCGGGGACGCTGGCATCGAGGACGAAGACCCGGGTGGGGGTCAGGTCGGCCGCTCCGCTGATCGGCACGAGGTCGGAGACGCCGCCGTCCACGTGCATGCCGGGGTGGCCGCAGCTCGCCGGCAGCACCACGGGTGGGAAGACGGCCGGAACGGCCGCTGAGGCGAGGAGCAGCTGATGGATGTCGCCGCGGCGATGGTAGACCGCGGTGTTGCCGGCCAGCGGAGTGGTGACGATACGGACCGGCGTACGCAGGTCCTCGAGTCGTTCCGCGGGGATCCAGTCGGCGAGGAGGCGAGACAGGGCGGCAGGAGAGAACAGGTACGGGCGCCGGCGCAGCAGGTGCCCCATGCGGGTCAGGTTGCCGCCCGGAAAGATGTCCTGGGTGCTGAGCCGGAGCCACCGGGCCCTGAGCTCCTGGATCCGGGCGCGGTCGTTGCGCCAGCCCAGGAAGGCTGCGTTGAGCGCTCCGACCGAGGTGCCGACGAGAGCGTCGGGGACGATCCCGTGCTCGAGCAGGCCTTCCATCATGCCGACCTGTACGGCGCCGCGCGCAGCGCCACCCGACAGTACGAACACGTCGTGGTGCTTTCCCGAGGATTCTGGCTGGCCACCCATGGCGCCTCCTGCGCTGGAAAGTTGTCTCCTCAACGATGGTGGCGCCGAAATGTCACGTCTGCAGGCGAACAGTCAGAAACGTTCGGGTTCGCCGGAAGTGGACTAGCGCAAGTTTCCCTGGGTCCCTACAGGGGTACGCCTGCTCCGGTGGGGTGCACCGGCCCGACCGGGAACTGGGGGAAGACCATGATTGAGCAAGCACACGGACTCTCGGACGAAGAGCTGGGCGCGGAGGGCGTGACGGCACTTCCGGACAAGGAGGTCGTCTCGATCCTCGACCTCAACGCCGACATCGACCTCGCAATCGACGCGGCGGCACCGATCGACCTCGCAGTTGCCGCCAACGCCAACGTCGCCGCGCCGATCGATGCGGCAGTCAGCGCCAACGTGCTCTCCACGGACTCCACCGCCGAGGCACTCAGTGACCAGGGCGTGATGATCACTCAGGGCATCGACGCCGACGCCACGGCCACGGCCGAGCAGGGCAGCGTGCTCGACCAGGGCAACGACGTCATCGACGACGGCTCGACGGACGGCGCGCAGGCAGGAGACGCGGCTGCCGCCGCTGCCTTCGGTGCACCGGACGCAGGCACGGTCGACGGCACAACAGGCGCCGTTGACGGAGCTGCCGACGGGGCGACCGGCACGGTCGGCGGAACTGTTGATGGGGCCACCGGCGGCCTGAGCGACGGCCTGGGTGGCGCCACGGACGGCGTCGGAGGAGCAATCGACGGCGCTGCGGGTGGCCTCGAGGCCGGCGCACTGTCCGGCGACCTGCTGAACGTCGACGTGAACGTCGACGCAGATACCGACATCGCCGCACCGGTCAATGGCGCGGTCGCTGCCAATGCCAACGTCGCCGCGCCGATCGACGCCTCCGTTGCCGCGAACATCGGCAGCGAGGGCAGCGAAGCCGTGGCCGTGTCCCAGCAGGACGCGATCATCGACCAGCAGGTGACCGGCTCCGCCGAGGCGACCTCGGAGCAGTCCTCCGACATCGGGCAGTAGTCACAAACCGATGACGGTGGTCAACGGGCCATCGGCCGGCCCCAAGGGTGCGGAGGGCACATCCCCTCCTGCGCAGGTGTCCGAGGTCCCGGTGCGTGCCGACGGCGTACAGCTGATCGGCGAGATGAAGGGTTCCGGCTACCGGCAGCCGCCCGCGCTGGCCCGGCGCAGCGACGGTCAGACCATCCAGCTGACTCCGCTGCTCTATCTCGTGCTCGCCACCGTGGACGGTCGCCGGGACTTCGCCGAGATCGGCGAGGCCGTGGGTGCAGCACTCGGGAAGTCGGTCTCGGCGGACAACGTGCGCACCCTTGTCGAGGGCCAGCTGCGCCCCGCCGGTCTCGTCGTCGACGCCGACGGCACGCAACCTCAAGTGCAGAAGTCGAACCCCCTGCTGGCGCTCCGGTTCAAGTACGCCGTGACCGACCACGATCGGACCCGGCGGTTGACGGCCCCGTTCGGCTGGTTGTTCAACCCCGTTGTCGTGATCGTCGTGCTCGCGGCCCTGGTGGCCGTGAGCTGGTGGGTCCTCTTCGAGAAGGGACTCGCCTCCGCGACGTACGAGGCCTTCGACAAGCCGGCCCTGTTGCTGCTCGTCGTGCTGGTCACCGTCCTCTCGGCGGGCTTCCACGAGTTCGGGCACGCGGCGGCGGCCCGGCGTGGTGGTGCGACTCCGGGAGCGATGGGGGCGGGGATCTACCTGGTGTGGCCGGCGTTCTACACCGACGTCACCGACTCCTACCGCCTCGGCCGCTGGGGGCGGGTGCTGACCGACCTGGGCGGGCTCTACTTCAACGCCATCGTCGCGGTCGGCATCGCGGGAGTCTGGCTGGTCACCCAGTACGACGCGCTGCTGCTCGTCATCGCCACCCAGATCCTGCAGATGGTTCGCCAGCTGACTCCGATCGTGCGGTTCGACGGCTACCACGTGCTGGCTGACATCACCGGAGTTCCCGACCTCTTCCAGCGCATCAAGCCGACCCTGCTCGGTGTGCTGCCGTGGCGATGGAAGCACCCCGAGTCGACGGTGCTCAAGCCGTGGGCGCGAGCGGTCGTGACCCTGTGGGTCGCCCTGGTCGTGCCGTTGCTCGTCTTCTCGCTGGTCTGCATGGTCCTCGCGCTGCCGCGCATCCTCGGCACCGCGTGGGCGAGCGCCGGCAAGCAGGTTGCCCTGCTCGGTGCCGCCTGGGCCGACGCGGACTTCCTCGAGGTCATCGCCCGGGGACTCGCAGTCATCGCGGTGGTCTTTCCCATCCTGGCGATCGGGATCGTGCTGTTCCGCCTCGTACGTCGCGTGCTGACGCGCACCTGGGTCGCCACCCGCGGGCGCCCCGTCCGCCGGGGCCTCGCCGCGTTGTTGGCCCTCGCCCTGGTGGCCGGGCTGGCCTGGGCCTGGTGGCCTCGCGAGGGCGCCTACAGGCCCATCCAGCCCTACGAGGGCGGCACGCTCACCCAGGTTGCCGCCGCGACCCGGCCAGCCACCTCCGGGCTGAGTGCTGGTGACTACGGCCAGATCACGACCGGGTGGGCGAAGGGTGATCCGCGCCCGACGCGCGGGAAGCCGCAGCTCGCCCTGGTGCTGGTCCCGCGGGACGGCTCCGGGACCGGCGGACAGTCGGGGTCAGAGCCCGCGACGGGAGGCGGCTCCGACGCGACACCGGAGTCGTGGGTCTTCCCGTTCAACAAGCCGTTGGAGCCCAAGGAGGGCGACAACCAGGCACTGGCGGTGAACACGACGGACAACACGATTCGCTATGACGTGGCGTTCGCGCTGGTCTGGATCGAGGACGACTCTCCGGCACTCAACGAGAACGAGGCCTACGCCTTCGCGAGCTGCTCCAACTGCGCGGCCGTGGCGATCGGCTTCCAGGTCGTGCTGGTCACCGGCGAGAATCATGTCGCCGTGCCCCAGAACATCTCCGCAGCCGTCAACTACGACTGCGTGAACTGCTTGACCTATGCGCTCGCGACCCAGCTGTTCGTGACGCTCGACGGTCCGCTCAGCGAGGCGAGCACCCGCGAGCTGAATGAGCTGTGGCGCGAGATCGCCGCGTACGGGACGAACATCGCGACGGTGCCCCTCAACGAGATCCGGGACCGCCTCACCGAGTTCGAGAGCAAGATCCTCGACATCATCGAGGCCGACCAGGCGTCCCGCACCGACGACAGTGCTGCCGCTGAGGACGGCGACACGGCTGATGCCGGTGACGCAGACCAGCCGGGACAGGGGACGCAACCCGATGACGGCACAGAGCCGTCGACCGAACCTGATCAGGCAGCTGACTCCGGGGAGGGCACCGCACCTGAGGACGGCACAGCTGACACGGGAAGCGAGGCCACCGCGGAGGACACGGACGAGGCTCCGCCGGAGGAGCCGGCCGAAGAGCCCGCGCCCACGCAGGGATCTGAGCCGTCGACCGCACCTTGATGCCCTACACCGCTGCCGGCTGCGGAACGCCCGCCTGTGCGCGCTCGCGCTCCGCACGCAGCGCGGGGAGGTAGCACCAGGCGCCCAGGATGCTGAAGGCCCCGGCGGTCACCATCGCGACCTGGTTCGAAGCCGATGCCGCGAGCCATCCCAGTAGCGGAGAGATCAGGCTCAGCGATCCGAAGGCAACCATCGAGTTCATCGACAGCACGGTGGCTCGGTTGCTGGCGCGAGCCTCGCGGTGCAGCAGGGAGTTGTGCATCGGTCCCGCGGAGCCGTGCAGTGTGTAGGTCACGAGGTACGCCGCGATCAGCGCCACCGGTCCGGCGACCAAGCCCATCACCACCGCGCCGAGACCGTTCAGGATGCGCGCGAGGATGGCCGTCCGGGCGATCCCGAGCCGCATAGAGGTGAGTCCGGCCAGCGCCGAACCGAGCGCGAACACCCCCCAGCCGAGCGACGTCACCGGGCCCATCAGTGCGCCGGCCTGCTCCTCGCTGCCGAGGATCTCGGCCAGCCGGATCGGCTGGAACGACTCGAACACGATCATCGCTGTCCCCCAGAAGACCTCGACCAGGGTGATGCCGCGCAGCACCTTGTTGTGGGCCAGCGTTCGCAGCCCGTCGCGCACGACGATGGGTGCTTCCTTCGCCGAGGCGATCGCCTGGCGGGCGCCGGTGGCGTCCAGGTGTGTACGCGGCTCCTTCAACAGGACCAGCACGGCCACCAGGTGTGCGACGTTCAACGCGAGGTAGACAGCGAACGGCAGCAGCAGCGCCGAGTCCACCGGAAGCGGGTCCCAGTACACGAGTCCGCCGGACAGCAGCGCGCCCACCGCCATCGAGCCGCCGAGCACGGTGCCCTGTGCAGCGAGGGCGCGGTCGACATCGGCGCCGGGCTCGGTGACATGGACGGTGTCGACGTACCACGCCTCCAGCGGACCGGAGTCCAGCGCCCGGAAGACCCCCATGAGCGCCGCCGCGCTGGCGAAGGCCCAGAACGAGTCGGCGAACAGGTAGGCGCAGCCGACCAGCACGTTCACGACGGCCGCGGCGACGAACACCGGTCGGCGGCCGAAGGCGTCGGCGAACCCGCTGGTCGGCAGCTCGAGCGCGAAGACGATGAAGCCCATCACCGCGAAGGCGCTCAAGGCCTGCGCGACGGTGAGCCCTCGCTCGAGCGCAAGCAGAGTGATCAGGCCGGCGATGAGACCGACCGGGAACCACCGCGTGAACGTCAGGGTCAGGAACACCCGGCGTGCGGCCACGGGGGAGAGCACCTGGTCGGTCATGGCTGCTCCGTGTCCAGTGGGTGCATCAGGTACCAGACCGAGATGCGCCGGGCGTCCGGATCGCCCGACCCGGCTTCGCGGTAGCGCCCGAGTACGGCGCTGAGCTCGTCCAGCAGTTCGCGTGCCTGGGCCGCCGTCACCAGTACGACGTCGTCACTGACCCCCAGGGCGTCCTGCCACTCGGCGGACCAGTCGTGCTCCACGTCGTACCACCGCTGCATGTGGTCGGCCGCGGTGCGCACGTAGTCGCGTGTCAACCAGTTCAGCGAGGTCGCCGCATCGTCGTCGTCTGCGAAGTCACTCGTCCGCCAGCCGTGCGAGCGGCTGGCGGCCTGCCACAGCCGGCGCTTGCCCTCGCCTTCGCCGGTGTCCTCGACCAGGCCGACCGACTCCAGCTTGCGGAGGTGGTAGCTGGTCGCGCCGGTGTTGGTGTCGAGCCGGTCAGCGAGCTCGGTGGCCGTGGCTGGACCGTGCAGCCGAAGCGCGGAGAGAAGCCGGGAGCGGAGGGGGTGGGCGAGCACCCGGACGGCTTCCGCGTCCAGCTGGATGTGACTGGGCATGCGTGCACGATACCTGTGCACAGTTTATTTGCATAGATTCTTTGCACAACTGATGTGCAAGCGCACCTAGCCGGGTTGGGGGTCGTTCTTCGGTGGTGTGCCCACGGCCTTGAGGACCATCTGGGCCCGCTGGTCGAGGAGTCGCGTCAGCAGCTGCTGCGCGTAACCAAGGATGACCGCCCAGGCGAGGACCTGGGCTGGGAAGTCGAGGGCGCTGAACCCGGGAATGAACTGACCACGCATCAGGAGCAGGCCCAGCAACGCGGTCAACGCCCCGGTCGGGAGCTTGAGCACCGCCAGCGCAACCGGGAGGCTGTAGGGCGTCGAGCTTCCCTGCACCTGGCGCAGGGCGATCGCTGCGGAGAGTGCGGCGGCGGAAGCCCCCAAGATCAGGATCGCCGGCACGTCCCAGGGTGTCGCGGTGTCGTTCGTGAGCTGATCCAGATTGCCTGGCTGGCCCTCGTACGAGGTCTCGTTGAGGGGGCACACGATCTTCCCGCCACCGCTGGCCTCGACCGGGTTGAAGCACACGTCGACGTCTTGGTAGAAGATGGCGCCCAGGAACCCGAGGACCACGACGAGCATTGCCACCAGAAGACCGGAGACGAACAGAACGTTGCGGAAGCTACGCACCCGCATGATCTCGCGGCGCTCCTCTTCGCTGGCCGCTCGCATGGCAGCGACCAGGATGCCTCTTTCTCTTTCGTCGAGCTCGACATCGTTTCTCAGCTTGGTCTTTCCTTGTTCTCTCATGGCTGCGCCGATGGCTTCCGCCTGCTCGCGAAGGACGTTGTCCCTGGCGAGATGATTTCGAACGTGATTCAAAATGGCGGGTACCTGCGCGGCTACATGCTCCAGGGGCGCTGACCTGAGAATGAATGCCTCGGCCGCGTCAATATGTGACATGACGCGCTCGACATGGACAGAGTTCGCAAGCCTCTGTTTGAGCGGGTCGCCCTTCTTGTCCTGCGCGGTGCCTTGCGCGGCCTGCAGATGACGGCGCGCGCGGGCCGCCGCTCTGGGCAGGATGTCCCCGTCGGCGACGAGCTGGTCGACGTAGTCGTCCAGCTCCTCGATGCGCGTCAGTGCGTGCTCACGCCAGGACGACTTCGTCTCCTTGACCGGCAGCTTGATGTGCGGGGGCGGTAGGTCTGCATCGCCAGCTGGGTCAGCATCCTTCGACGCGTCCGCTCGCCGAATGGGTGGGTCCTCAGCACGTGGTCCGCTGGGCTCCGGCCCACGATTTGCCTGTGGCGGCGGTACGACGGCACGTTCTGGTGCCTCGCCACCCTCCGGCCCACCATTTGTGCGGGGGTCGGTTTCGAGGTTGGCAGAAGAATTGCCACGCGATTCCGACCGAGGCTCGGACATATAAGCAGAGTAGGTTTCCGCATCCCGTCTCGTATATAGGTCAGCACCGAAGCTTATTGCCGGTCTAGGCCCTTTTGATTGCTGTGTATCTGCAGGTGGACGGGCGGCTTCCGGCCATGTCCACGAATAGCACGTCGGGTCGAGCACCGAGGGCGGGAGCTCGATGTCCGGGACGAGCTCGACCACCAGGGCAAGCACCCGGGCGTCGAGGTCAGCCACGACTGCGCGCACGGTCGCCTCGTCCTGCCCTGCGGGATCCGCGACTTGGCCAGTCGACGTACCTCACGCCGGGCCTACGGGCAATCCTCGCCGCAGCGCAGGGTGATGGCCACGTCGCTCGCCCGCGATGGTCTCGCGGGTGAGCAGCGTGGGCTGTTCCGCAGAGGTGTCGAGGCCGAGCCGCTCCAGCACGTCGGCGACCTCCGGGTGGATGTGCTCACCGGGCTGCGTGCCGGCAGACAGGGCTGCGACCTCACCGCCTGCGGAGTGCGCGGTCAGCACCCGGCTGATCACCGATCGGCCGCCGAGGTTCGATCACATCGAAATGTCTATGTCTTGGGCGTCAGCCGACGCCGCTCCTGCAGCTTGCTGCGGATCTAGAGACGGCCCTCGAACGAGGGGAGCCGCAGGCCAGACATGGGGTCTGGCCTGCGGCGAAACTGTGGTGGCCAGGGGCGGGGTCGAACCGCCGACCTTCCACTTTTCAGGCGCTTGCGGGGTCGGCTGACGTCGGTGTTGTGACGTTCCCAGCGCAGATCGACCCTGGTCGGTTCATGTTCGTGTGCCTCGGTGCGTAACAGTTGCTGTCAGCGCTGCGGTCAACCCGCTCTCGAGAATTGCTGGCCGAGCGCGGCGCCCCCGCGCCCGGAACGGCCGGAGGCCGCACGCCCGGCGCGGCGGCGTGCGCGCCGGCGGAGCCGGCGCCTTGACGGAGTAAAGAAAGTTCTCACAAAGCGGATCACAGGATCACAGGATCACAGGATCACAGGGCGACGAGGGCGATGTGCTCCGACGAGGGCGACGAGGGCGACGAGGGGCTGTGCCCCTTCGGGAAGCGACCGGATGTCTGCCGAGGCGCGGCCACTCGATCTGCGCAGTCAGTTCACGCTGGGTGGACTGGCAGCGTGACCTCCTCGGCCTCCTGGCGGGCATCGTGCTCGCGGCGGTCACCACGCCGGTCGGGGTCTCCGGTGCGGTTTTCCTGCTGCCGTTCCAGCTCTCGGTGCTGCACGTGCCGAGCCCACGGATCACGCCGACCAAACCTGCTGTACAACGTCATCTCCGGCCCCGGCGGTATCCCGACTACTTGGCAGCCGTGAGACTCCCGCTCGATGAGGTCTGCTCTCGGTTCGATTGGGCGCAGCCGTGGATGGACCGCGTGGCGGAGCCGGAGGAGCCGCGCTAGCGGCTCCCCTTCACTTGAATTAGCAACACAACTCGGAGCGCGCGGATCGCGGCAGTTCCGGGCGTTTGTGCTGTCGCTTGCAAGGTCAGTCCAGTCCGCCACCAGTCAGGACCGCGTGACGGCCAAGGAAGTCTGCGAGCGCGTCCGCGATCTGGGGTGCGTGCGTCAAGGCCAGGGAGTGATCAGCCCCGGTGATCAGAACGTCTTCGGCATGCGGCAACCAGGTGAGGATCAAGTCCCGGACTTCGGCGAACCATGGACCGCTGTCACTGCCGCTGACGTGCAGTACCGGGCAGTTGACGCGGTGTGCGTCCTGAGCATCGAAGCGCCAGGACAACAGTGCCGGCAGGTCGGTGTCGAAGAACGTCGTGGTGTCCCGCTGCATCTGTTCGGCTGCGCCCGGCAGACGCTGCTCGACGTCGGTTCGCCAGTCCGGCCCAATCACGAGGGTCAGGAACTTCTCCAGCGCCGTGTCCGGCCCGCGCGCCCGTCTGGCTTCCTGCAGTCGGGCGTTCGCCCCCCGGAACTCCGCCGAGCTCGGCACGTGCACCGGAGGGGGTTCGATCAGGGTCAGTGTCTGGACGTGCTCCGCGTCGTCAGCGGCGACCTGCAAGCCAACGGCACCGCTGTAGGAGTAGCCGACGATGTGGACCTTGCCCAGTCCCAGCGCAGCGATGAGATCTCGGCAGTCGGCGGCATCGCGAACCACTGACCCGGGGCCCTGGACCGGGCTGCTGCTCGCGTAGCCGCGCCGGTGGTAGACGATCGCGCGAAATGCGCCACGGGAGACGAGGTGCTCGGCGAGCGGCACCAATTCGTCGGCGGTCAGCGCCGTCTGCACCAGGACCACGGGATCTCCCGTCCCCACGTCCTGGACTTCCAACTCGATGCCGCCGACCTCAATGAGCCGCATACTCGCAGGCTAGCCGCGACGGTCGCTCGGTGCTCTGAATGCACGCTCATCTTCACATCGGTAAACCAGAAGCGCCGACACGCGGCGGAAAGACCAGCCTAGTCGACCTGGCCGGAGGCGAACCCCGCGACGATCGACGCTTCCCCGTTCGTGGACTGAGCGGCGGTGCCACGAACAGGAATACGCTGCTGGCACCGTGAAAGGCGTGGTGGCATGCACGTCAAGTTGTTCGGGCACCGTTCGCAGGCCAGCAGCGTGGTGACGTTGATGGCCCTGGCGGTCATGACCTTCGGTGCCGCGTGCTCCTCGGGCCCCGACACCTCGCAGGCCCCACCGAAGGCGTCCCAGCAAACCAAACCGCAGACGCCCACGTCCTCGAGCAGCCCAGCCACCGGATCACCCACCCCAGGGACCGCATCAAGCACCGACGCCCTGGCGTGGGGACCTCCGGAGCAGGTCACCGCCCCCCGCTTCGCGGACTCGGACGGGCCGGTCGCCATCATCCGTGTTCGTGGTGCCGCCACGTGGGCGTTCTGGATCGCCGCGGGTGGCCGCGGGAGGAGCCAGGTGGAGGCGTCCAACCGCGGCGTCGATGGCCACTGGAGCACACCTGCGGTCATCGGTCCCACATCGAAGGGGTACATCTACCGACTCGAGGCTGGCCTCGGTCCACACGGGACCGCGGCAGTCGCCTGGACCAGTCCAAACGGGAACGGGAACCACAGCACCGTCAAGGTCGCCTACCGCACCGGTGGCCGCTGGCGTGCCCCTCACGACGTCGGCCAGGGCGAGGTCGGCGGTGTGGTGATCGACAACTCCGGTCACGTCACCGTGGTGTGGGCTGCACGCCCGTCGTCGGCCGACGTCGGCAACCTGATCAACGTCTCCCGGCTCGCTGACGGTCACTGGCAGCCACCTGAGGTGCTCACCAAACGTGGCTGGGAGCCCGACGTTGCCACCAACTCCCGCGGAGACCTGGCCTCGGTGTGGGCAACCGACCACGGCGTCGGCGTCTCGATGCGTCGAAGTGACACCGCAACGTGGGACGCCCCGACCGCCATCCCCGGGCTGCAGTACCCCGATGACCCGCGCATCGTCATCGACGGCCGCGGACGCGCCCTTGCTCTGTGGGCCCGCTCGACAGAGGAGGAGAGCTACGCCCGCCGGCACCTGGCGTGGGCAAACACCCGAGCGGACCACACCTGGTCCCAAGCTGAGTTTCTCGACGAGCGCCAGCATCGGGCGGTCATCGGCGACCAGATCACCTTGGCCATGAACGCGCGTGGAAAGGCGGTCGCGGCATGGTCACCGACCTCGCTCGACGAGGGCGGGTTCCGGGTCTCGGAGTTCAGCTTCGCGACCGGTTGGGCGAACCCCCGCCGCCTGGGCGACTTCGCGTACCTCCCGTCCGCCCTCGTGACGGAGTCCGGGTCCACCGTCGTGACACTGAACTTCTCCGACCCGCCGGACTGGGTCTACCGGCACCCGGGCGCTGACTGGGTGGTTGGCGGACAGATCAACAACGGCGAGCCGATGGGGGCTTTCGGTGACGGGCAGCGGATGGCGACCCTGTACCGGACCGGTCGGCACCTGACGGCCCGGATGCTGCTGGTGCGCGGCAACCGCTAGACGTCGAGTGGCAAGTTGTGGCGCTCTTCCGGCCAGTGCTCTTCGTCCGTCGCCCCGTCGCGCTCGCGGCATGACCACCATCGCGAACCGCGCGGAACGCGGCAGATGCGTGCATCGCTGGACAAGCTGACCAAACTCATTGCGGTCCGCGCTACACCTGCAGCACATTGGTCCTGTGGCCGACGTCGAGAACTTTCACCGTGACTTCCTCCCTCGCTTCATCGACGCGCAACGCGCCTTTCACGATGGGGACCCGACTGCCAACAACGCTCTCTGGACGGACAACGATCCCGTCACGCTCTTCGCTGCCCGGGGATTGTGCGAAAGCGGGACCGAACGCGTGACAGAGACCTTTGATCGGGTCGCGTCCGAGTTCTCCGCGGTACGTGACTATGCGTGGGACCTCTTCGCCTCCGAGACCAGCGGAGACTTCGCGTACACAGTCGCCATCGAGCGCTACGTGGCATCGCTCCGCGGAGAGCCGCCCGCCCAGCAGGAACTTCGCGTCACCCATGTCTACCGTCGGGAGCAGGGGCAATGGCGCGCGGTCCACCGCCATGCCGACAGGAAGTAGTTCGACGCCATCGCGCACCCATGACCCCAGGACCGGGGGGACGAGCGCACTTACGTCACGTCCTCAACTCGGCAGATGAGCGGATCGCGGCATAGAAAGACGCTCTGACCGGTGACCAGCGCAGGATTCCCTGTGGTTCTACTGCCGCGGGGCAAGGGGTTGACCGGCCTTGTCGAACATGAAGCACGCCCCGGCGATCTCTGAACTCTCCCGTAGCGCCGATCGTGGGTCCCAGACTGCGGTGAAGGTGATGTTGGTGTCATCGACCTGGACGCCGTAGGCGCACTGTCGTTGGGCAGTAGTGGCGAGTTCAGCCGGCGAGGGGTACCGGTCCAGACCCGGGAGGTTCGCCAGACCTCCGGTCTGCTCGTACTGGTGCGGCTGGTCGCAGGGGACGAACGACTGCTCGGACTTCTTGGGGTGCTCATCTAGGCACGCCCACAGCTCCGCGGGTGGGTCCACGGCGACCCCAGCAGCCGGGTAGGTGGTGGACCGAACGCTGCCGAGGTCCCACGCGGGGAAGACCGCGTCGCAGCGCATCCAGTTGGCGCCGTCAGCGATCTCCTCCCGGCTCGGCAAGAACGTCACGGACCGCCAATGAACCCAATGCTCTAAGTCCACCCCGAGGTAGACACGGACGGGATCCCAGCAAGCTCCTTTTGCCTCTTTCGCTTCGGCGATCGTGGGCTCCGACAGCCGCAGCACCTTGACCGTCTCGGTGGTGTGCGGTTCGGAGCATGGCACCTTAGACGAGTCGTCGAACCGATCATCGGTGTCGGTCACGGCGTCCGAGGGCACCGCCCAGCAGGTCCCGACGTCAGGACCGCCACCCTCGTCGCTGCCGCCGCAAGCAGCCAGGGTGAGCGAGAGGGCGGCCACGGTGGCCAGGAGCCAGATTCGAGATCCCATCGCTGCCTCCCGTTCGCCAGAACGGTGGGAAGGCACTTTCAGTGTGCCCCAAGTGACGCGGCACTCGGAAGAATGGCCTACACCACCGACCACTTCCCGCTCATCACCATGACCGCGCGGATCGCGGCAGATGCGGACGTTGCATCTAGAAGTCGGCCGGAAACGTCCAAACGATCCACAGCAAGAATGCGTGCAGCACCAAGATCACTCCCAACGCGGCGAGTCCGACCCAAGCGAGTGCTCCACTCGGCGCGAGTCCACGCCGCATCGCCACCGCCGCGCCTCCGACCAGGCACGCAACAGCCGCCGGAACCGCGACGAGGTCGAACCACCAGGTAGTGAACGAACTGACGGGTGGAGAAGCGAAAGCCCAGGCCATCCAAGAGCCGCCACACCTAACTCCGCGATTGGCAGCCACCACGCGACAAGTCGATCGTCACGCCTCGTAGTCGGCACCTCTGAGAGCGTAGGCGACACATGCGGCTACGTGAATCTCATGTCCAAGACGTCGGCGCCTGGTCCGTCGAGGTCTGCCAATGCGTGGCGCCGACCACTCGCTGCCATGCCGAGGGCTTCTGCTGTCCCGGTGATCTCGAGGCCCATGCCGGCAGACCACGCCGCGTCAGTAGCTTGGAGCCGGAGCCCGTCGAGCCTTCCCGGTGAGACGATCCCCGCGGCGGCGCGTGGATGCGTCATGTAGTCCAGCAGCGCCGTCCAGTGATCTGTCGGGACGTCTACTTTCGAGCCCATCGGGCGCGCGATGTCTCTCAGGTGAATGCAGGTCTCCGCGAACGGGCCCATCGGTCCGACCCGGGGTGGGTCCACTTGATCATCGGCGTGGGCGCGGAGGAGGCGCAGGATCTCTTGACGGTTGTGCCTGGCCAAGCGGCGGGTGACGTGGTCGACGACCATGTCTGTGTCGCCGCGATAGCGCAATGCGGTGACGAAGAATCGTCCAAACCCGACGAGCATTGGTTGCAAGAAGTGGGCAGCCATCGTGTGCACATCCCACCCCTCGCATAGCGTCGGGGCTCGCCACTGTTCCTCGCTGAGCCCCTCCAAGAAGTCCGCGATCATCAGCCGGTTCCTGGTCGTCAGCTTGAGGACGTCGTGACTTGTCGGGGTCGCTTTCTCGTTCGCTGGGGTGTCACCCACCGTGGGTCTCCTTGGTTGTCGTGATTGTCGGCCGTGCCGCCTGGGCCGTGCGCCGGATGTCCTCGGAGAGCGCGCTCATCACCCGTTGGGCTGTCTCGAGCTCGGTGTCGGAAAGCTCCGGTGCCAGCGCGGACAGACGTCTCGTCTCCTGAGCGCGAAGGCTGGCGAAGGCGTGAGTGCCTTGGGGCGTGATCTCGACCAATGGGGAGCGCTGGTGTCGCGGGTTCTTCGTGAGTCGGATGTGGCCGGCGTCGTGGAGATCAGTGACCAGGCGTTGCGCTGCCTGACGAGAGACGTCGAGGAGGCGTGCTGCCTGAGGGACGGTCATCAGACCTCCCTCGGCAACCACCTCGAGGATCGCGCGCATGCCCACCGTCAGGCCGTGTTCTCGTAGTCCCGGCTCGATTGCGCGTGCGGAGTTCAGTGTCATCGGGCGGACCAAGCGGACGATTTCATACACACGTTCCCCGCGGTCGATCACAACGGCAGAATCCGATAGTGACAACAGTGTTGTCAAGTGCACATGCGTAGGTGAAGTCGAATCCCGTGATCAAGACGCGTAGGCGTGCCAAGAGCGATGGACAGCCTTCGACACCGACCTGAGGGTCCGCTGCCTCGGTTCGGCGTTCGACGCCACCGTAGGAGGCAAGATCACGATCAATGCACCCGACGCACGAGCAACAGACCTTGAACCACGTGCACATCCATGCCGACAACCTTGGAGCCCCGCTTGCGCCGGACCGTGAATTCAGGCCACAGGCACACATGCACGAGCGCGGGGGGACGCGGCTAGATCAGTGCGTTTCCGGGGCGATGGTGGTTTCGTCCAGCCCGCCTAACCGGACAGGCTGCCTGGCCCGCCGAATCCGCTCCTCGAACACTTGAGCCAAGCCCGGCAGGTCGTTTGCTGGAAACCAGCCGACATCAGAGCACTCGTCGTCCGCCACGTGGGCGACACCGCCGAGGTAGCGGCAACGGAATGTGTGATCCAGGTACTGCGCCTGATCGCCGTTGGCGTGAACGACTGGCTCGGTGACATTCACCCAAACCAGAGCGTCGACCGCGCAGGCGATGCCGGTCTCCTCCATCACCTCTCGCGTAGCGGTCTGAGAGGGGTGCTCTCCCGGATCCACAATGCCCGTGACAGGTGTCCAAGCGCGGTTGTCCGAGCGCCGGACGAGCAGCACATCGTCGCCGTTGAACACGACGGCAGTCGCGCCGGGAAGCCAGAGAAGGTCGTGGCCGATCTTCTGACGCAGTCGAACGATGAAGTCTGGAATCGGCATCGGACCACCGTAAGAGAGGACCGGCCGCTCTGTACCCCCGCACGGACATCGGAGGCGGTCAACGCAACACCTCAGCTAGTGCTTGTGATGGTGTCTTGAAGCCGAGGGTCTGTCGAGGTCGATCGTTGAGTTCAAGTGCGATGGCGTCCAAGTCGGCTTGGGTCAAGGTGCGGAAGTCGAGTCGTCGAGGCATGTACTGACGCAGCAACCCATTCGTGTTCTCGTTGCTGCCGCGCTGCCACGGCGACTTGGGGTCGCAGAAGTAGACCTGGATGCCGGTCTCGTTGGTGAACCGCTTGTGCTCGGCCATCTCGTGGCCTTGGTCCCAGGTCAATGACTTCGCCAGGTGCTCGGGCAGGTGCGCAACTGCACCAGCCAGGGCGTCGGCGACGGCGTCGGCCTTGTGGTTGCCGGCCGGCAGTCCGACCAGGAGCAGGTAGCGGGTGGAACGTTCGACCAGGGTGGCGACCGGACTCATGCCCCGACCGAAGACCAGGTCGCCTTCCCAATGGCCTGGCACCGCGCGGTCCTCGGCTTCAGCTGGTCGTTCGCTGATGTTGACGATCCCCGGCCGAGCACCGCGACCATCAGGCAGCCGCACCCCGTGTGATGCGTCGGATGACCCGGCCGGTGCGCAGGTAGGCGGTCAGCTCCTTGCGCAACGCGCCACGCGACTGCACGAACAGCGTGCGGTAGATGCTCTCGTGCGACACGTGCATCCCTGGGTCGTCGGGATAGGTCAGCTTCAACCAACCGGCGATCTGCTGAGGCGACCACCGTCGTTGGAGCTTCTCGGTCACGATGCCAGCCAGCACCGGGTTCGTGGCCAGCTTGCACGCCTTCGGACGGGTCGACCTGGCCCACGCGGCTTGGTCAGCGACCGTGGCCCGGTACCGGCGGCGGCCGCCGTTGCCGGTGACCTCACGGCTGATCGTCGACGGCGAGCGACCCAGCCCGGCTGCGATCGCACGCAACGACAGCCCGGCGGCCAAACCACGGCTGATCTCTTCGCGTTCCTCGACGCTCAGCCGGCCCGCGCCGCGGTGGCGTGGCTCAGGTCTGATCCCGCCGCACCGGATCAGATAGGTCCGCACCGTGCTGGTCGGCAGCCCGAGTGCTCGTGCCGTCGGCTTGACCGAGTGCCCGGACCGCAACCGCCTCCAGATCTCGTCGATATCTGCAGGCGACAACCGCTGATAGTTCTGACGCGCCAACGCGACCTCCTCGAATCAAGGAAGTGTTGCGATGACTCCATGAGCGGACCTTCGGGGGGCGCGCCGACACGCGGCTGTTAGACGCACTCCCGGGGCGTCACGAGGAGGCTCCGAAAGCCGTCTGAGGAGCAGTGCAGCGGCAAGGCCGGCGAGGACGTACACCACCAACCCGCCACGGTCGCCGCGGGTGTTCAGAAAAGCGAGGGCAGTGCGTACTTGATGACAGGTCCGGAACTGTGACCTAGGTCCTCATCGAAGGGGTGGTCGAGCAGCCCGCCAGCAGGAGTAGCCGTCTCACTTGGGTGCCGTGAACGGCGGACTAGGTTGGCGGGATGGCACAGCACTGGATCGCGACCCGGCCGGGTGACCTAGATGTCTTCGTGTTCGAGGAGTACGACGTTCCTCCGCCGCGAAAAGGGGAGGTCACCATCGCGGTCCGGGCGGCCGGGATGAACCCCGCCGACGCCAAACACGTGGCCCGCGGCGACGCGGCGGACTTCCCGAGGGCGATCGGCTATGAGGTCGCCGGCGTGGTGAGCGCGGTCGGCGAGGACACCCGGATCGGGTCGGGGGCCGTGGCCGTGGGCGATGAGGTCCTCGCTTATCGCATCAGCGGGGGCTGGGCCACTGAGGTGACCGTCGCGGCGCGGGACGTGTTCGCCAAGCCGGCGTCGCTGGGGTTCGGCGAGGCCGCCAACTTGCTGCTGGCCGGGTGCACTGCCTCCGAGATGCTGCACGTGACCGACGTCGGCGAGGGCGAGACGATCTTGGTGCACGGCGCGTCTGGGGCGGTCGGCGTCAGCGTGCTCCAGCAGGCCGCGCTGCTCGGAGCGCGCGCAATCGGGACGGCAAGCGAGGGCAGCTTCGACGTCGTGACCGTGTTCGGCGGGGTCCCGGTCACGTATGGCGACGGGCTCGAGCAGCGGGTGCGCGAGGCGGCGCCCGAGGGGGTGGTGGCCGCGCTGGACTGCGTGGGCACCGATGAGGCGGTCGACGTCTCGCTCGCGCTGGTAGCCGACCGCTACCGGATCGTCACCATCGCGGCTGCCGAGCGGGCAAAGGCCGATGGCTTCACTGCGATCGCCGGCGCGATGCCGGCGAGCCAGGCCTACAGGGACTCCGTGCGAGCCGGTCTGGTGCGGTTGGCGGGCGACGGGCGGCTCGTCGTCCCCGTTGCCCGTACCTTCCGGCTGGCCGACGCCCTGGAGGCCACCGAGCTGCTGATGGGCCAGCACCCGGGCGGGAAACTGGTCCTCGAGCCTTGACCTCGCTGAGCAGCGGACGCGGGCACCGAGCCGGCGCCCGTTTAGCACCCGGCTGCCCGGGTCGTTCGCGGTCCTGTCCCGTTCGTGACAGTGGCGGCGAAAGACGCGCCTACAGGGAGGGCGGCAGGTGCAGCTCAGATGGCGGCGGCTGGACGTGGTACTCGCCAGGAGGGTGCAGCGCGGACACCCTCGATACACGACCTCACGGCTTCGCGAAGTCGAGAGACCTGCGGTCGAGCCAGCGTGGCGATGCTGCGCGATAAGCCTCGTATTCGGCCCCGAACTTTTCGAGCAGTGCCGATTCCTCTGCCTCGATCTGGAGCCGGTCGATGATCACGACGAAACCTGCGACCGGGGCAAGCGCAGCCCAGGATCCTCGCCAGATCGCGTTCGCCACCAGCAGTCCCGCCATCCCGACGTACATAGGATTTCGGCTGATCGAGTTGGCACCGGTAGTGACTAGGACAGACGTCTGATCGGGGTGAAACGGTTCGATAGTCGTGCCACTACGCCGGAACCGACTCGCCGCCGCAGCGGCCATCAACATAGACGCCAGCGAGACGGTCGTTGTCGCCGCAGCGCGGCCTGCGGTCGGCGCTGGCGCCGGGCCCGTGAGCACACGCTGAGCCAGGGCCGCAGCGAGCGCCACCAGTGGAGGAGGGACGCGCATCACGCGTACCACCCTGCTCCGGCAGTCTGAGCCTGTCGAGTCGCGATAGGCGACTGGCCGCGGAAGGACACGGCAGCCCACCGCGCCAGCGGATCTAGGCAGAACGGGCCTGAGTCGATGAGTGATGTCAAGATGGCTGGGTGGCGTCGGACTCCCGCATGGTGGCTTTGGGCTTCGGCAAGTTCGCACGCGCGGACAAAATCTTCGCGCTCGAGCGAATCACAGGCGAGGAGCGCGGGGATGGGCGCCGGACCCGAGTGTGGGTCGATGGAGTTGCCGACCCATTGATCGCCTCGCGAACCGAAGGCACGATTCTTCGCGACATGGGCCAGGAGTCCGCCATCGCTGGGCCAGAACTCGACGAGACATTGGACCTCGCCGCGCGTCTGGCAGCTGCAGCCGACGCTGGTCGAGTGGACCTGAACGACCTTGGTCGTCGGGCGCGACGCATTCTGGCCTCGACGACCGCATCCGCATAGAGCCCGGAACGCACCCAAGGTCGATCGCGGTAAGACGTACTCATCGCGGCATGACAGTGCGCTTGGAAGACGCGGGTGACGCCGGAATCAGCGGTGTTCGAGGCGGTGAACTGCCCATTCGCTCAAGGTTGTCACCTTTGCCGCCGCGTAAACGCATCCACCGATGAAGCCGAGGAGCAGAACCTTCTCGAGCACCCCGGTGCTTGCTGTCCCGATGCCCATGACGAACGAGATGGCCATGCAAGCCAGCATGAGGATGAGCAGCACTCGCGCTACGCGGACTACGGCGATCACCCTGAAGACGGTACGCCGACGTGTGCGGCTTGGGAATGCTCATGCGCTGGCCGATCGGCACGACCAATCTGCGGCATAGCGGGCGTTACCCTGCCTATGGCCTTCTCCCCAGGGCCTCCCCGCGTTTCCCCACGTAGTTCGGCTGATCTGCCAGTGCCCCCGCTTGGGGTTCGAACCGGGGACCGGCCACCCTGGACGGCCGGTCCCGCGTCCGTGCGCGTGCTAGGCGCAGGCGGCCGTAGCGGCGGGGATCGCCTCCTCGAGCGCGGCGAAGTCGAGGTGCGAGATCGCCTTGTTGCCGTTCGTGGGTCCAGCCATCAAGCCGTGCGCGTTGATCAGCGTCCTGGTAGTGACGCCCACGGCGTCGGCCAGGACTTGGGCCCCGGCCGGGCAGAACCCCTCCGAAGCAGCGATCACACCGAAGGACACGAAGCCTTTCGAGCCCGCGCGCCCTGCGTCCGCGTTCGGGTTCGGGTTGTTGAAGTAGCAGAAGTGCGCACTCGCCGCGGTGGCGGTGAGCACGACGGTCGCCGCGGCACCGGCGGCGATGGTGGACAGGCGACGGACAAGCATGGAGCAACCCCCTAGTGGTCGGACAGGTGCCCTCACCCTGCGGATCGCCCGCCAGGGCTGTCAATGCTCAGATTCGGTGCTGACTAGACCGCCCGCAAGTCTGCGCCGAAAAGAAGGGCTGCGTCGAACTGGCAGAAGGGCGCGCCCGCTCATCGGCATGTGCGCTCTCTCATGCCGATGAGAGCGCGTTGGACGGGTTGTCCGAAGCGCGCGCGTGGCCGGACCGGAGAACTGCCTTGGTGGCGTCGAGGTTGACGATCCTGTTGCCGATCTAGTGGGCAGGTTTGAGTGGTACGGCTCGGTGCAAGAAGTCGATCTGGTCTGCAATGACCTTGGAGAACAGCGGCTCTACGTAGGGGTCGAAGTGCCCACCGGGGTAGACGCGGACGACGGCGTTCTGCATAGCCGTTGCGGCGGCTTCGGCTATGTGCTGGGGGGTGATGGCGTCGTTCTCGACGATCTGCACCAGCGCCGGGCAGGACACGTTGCGTGCTAGTCGCTGCGGTGAGTAGAGCCCGATCTTCAGCGCGATTCGTGCTGCGACGGTCGTCGGATAGTCACCCTCGGCAGCTCCGGAATCCTGGATGAGTCGCCTGAGACCGGGGACAGCATCGGGTGAGGTCATCACTCCGGTCTGACCGGGGGCGGCGACACTGTTGACGTAGACAGGTCCTCGGCCGAGCCACGCGCTGACCTGATCGCGGATACCGACAACACCAACGCGCAGGCTCGGGCGCAGGCCGGTGGCTCTGACTGCTGCGAGGCCGCTGACGTGAGGCACTTGCGCGATGATCGCGGCGAGCGGCTCGTGCTGACCGGCCAAGGTGATCACGTGGCCGCCGGCGAACGAGGTACCCCACGCGATCACACGGTCCGCGTCAACTCCGGACAGAGAGCGTGCGAACGCCAGGGCAGCCCGCCAGTCGGCGTGTTGCATGCCAACGTCCAAGAGCTGGCGCGGTGCGCCGTCGCTGTCACCGAATCCCCGGTAGTCGAATACAACGACCGCGTACCCGGCCGCCGCGAACCGTTCGGCGTAGGCGTAGAGCCGCAGTGCGCGTACCGAACCGAAGCCGTGGGCCATCACCACCACCGGCAGCGAGCCCGTGACCTCGGTCGGTCGGTAGACCCGTGCAGCACAGGCCGTTCCGGCTGAGAGGAAGGTCTGCTCAGACCAGGTGCAGCACTTCTCGGCTGGGTCGGTCATCACGTCTCCCTATGAGGAAGTGCCACGTTGTTGAACAGGATTCAAAAGGGTAGGGATGCACCTGAACGACGGTCAAGACAAGGTGACGCATGCCTCGAAACCGCGACACCTTCCGCACGCAGCACGAATCGAGCCAGCACCATCGCTTCCACTCCGAACATCCGGATTTGCCGCGATGCGCGCGGTCATGCCGAGATCCGTGCGGGTGTCAGTTGTTAGTCAAGGGTGCGTTTGTGGCGCCAACCGCTCATGCCGCCGATAGGGAAGCGCGGTCGTGCCGATGCCAGCGCGTTGGCGTCCACCGAGGCTCGCCGGGCGCCACTTTCCGCTGACCTTATGCGTTCAGCACAAAGATGATCTCCTCGATGTCGTCGTCGGGTGCAGGCGCCTTCGCCTCCTGCACGCGATCGCGCCGAAACCCACACTTTTCCAGGACGCGGATCGAGCCGACGTTGTGCACCGCGACATGGGCGTACAGCGGCCGGATAGACACCTCGTCCACGAGCAGGGCGAGCGCCTGTGTAGCGACGCCGCGGCCCCACCACTCGCGTCCGACCCAGTAGCCTAGTAGTTGCCGCCCATTCTCCAGCCAGCTGCCGATGTTGCCCGCCACCATGCCATCCGCAACGATGGTGCGCACGACCAAGGTGTCGTCGGCGCGGACTTTCGCCCAGTGCGCCGCGAACTGATCCTTGCCGCGAGCGGGAAACGCCGCCATCTCGACCGCCTGCGGATCCGCCTGGTGGTCAAAGAACACGTCGAGATCCCGGTCTTCGACACTCCTGAGACGCACCGCGGGTGTCACGTCGTGGACCCCGGTCATGTCCAGTCACTCCTCGCCTCGGTCCTTGCGTCGACCGTCAGTGCGCGGGCGGCGCCCGAGACCGACTACCGCCAGGCACCCACCACCTCGACGGGCCCAACTATTTCACCGACCACCGACGCTATGGTTCCCGCAAACGTCCTGATCTGCCTGCGATCCGCGCACTCTCACCGATGAGCGCGCGGCTAACTCGATGCGCGCCGCGAGGAAGGCGTCTACGCTCGTTGTGCAGACGGATTGCTGTGGGAGTTCACATGCGTGCACTGCTGATCGCCAAATTCCGTGGCGACGTCGACGCGCTGACTCGCGCTTATGACCGAGCGCATCAAGCGATCATGCAAGCCGGTGGTGCACCGGGCGAACTGCGCCACCACTGCGCGGTGGGCGAGGACTCGTTGGTCCGTCGGCGTCTGGGAGTCCGAAGAGGTACTGCGGGCTCGATTCGCCAGCGAGGCAATGCAAACAGCCCTCATCGAAGCTGGGTTCCCTCCGATGAGTGACGCACAGCTCACAGTGCTGCGACTGCATGCCGTCGAGCCGCCCTTGTGAACGTCGGTGCCACTGGTCGACGCACTCATCTGCCGCGATCCGTCGTCGTGAAGATCTACGTGCCCGAGGCCATGAAGGCCGCGAGAATGTAGTTGGGGTGCCGGTCAAGATTCTTGCGGGCTCGGTCGTAGCGCATCGTGGTTCGTGGGTCGGCGTGCCGGGCCGCGATTTGGACGTCGCGGAGGTCGACCCCGGCGTCGAGCATGGTGGTGACGTAGGTGTGCCGCAGCATGTGTGGATGCATGCGTGCGAGCTGGAGACCCGTGTCGCATGCCAGGGCGCGCAAGCGACGAGTGGCGCAGTGTCGGCTCATCCGGCTGCCGGTGGCGCTGCGCAGCACCGGCCCGGACTGACGGTCTCCGCTGGCCCGGTCGATCGCCCGCCCGACCGCTGGTGGCAAAGGGACCAGCGCAATCTTGTCTCCCTTGCCGTGAACTCGCAGGACGCGGTGGCCGTGAGCCTCACTGAGTTCCTCGATGTTGGTACCGGTGGCCTCAAAGATGCGCAACCCGAGCAGACCGAGCATGGCCACCAATGCGAAGTCGTTGTCATTGGGTGACTCTCTGGCAGCAGACAGCAGGGCCTCGAACTGGAGGTGGCTGAGCCCCAAGGTGGGTGACTCAGCAGGCACGTGTGGGCGGCGCACATACTCAGCCGGTGAGTGCTCAAGCACGCCGTCAATGACGCACGTCCGATAGAAGCCGACCAGGACCGAGACGCGTCGCGAGATCGTTGACATGGCATATCGGCGAGCCTCCTGCATCCAGCGGACGTACAGCTCAATGTGTGGTCGCCTCGCCTCAAGCGGGTCCAGGCCATGCTCGCGACACCACATCAGGTAGCTACGCAGGTCGGACTCGGTATGGGATCGCGACTCCCCCTTATAGCGGGCAAGGTAGGCGGCGACAGCCAGTCGCAGAACTTGGTGGGAGTGCCCTGAGTTTTGCGGGTTCGAGATACAGAGTGTCCATCACACAAATGCGCCACCTCCGGACACAAAGTTCAACGCTCAGTGCACGCTATGCGGCAGATGAGTACGTTCGATGACCACGAACACCCAGGGCAAGCCGGGCGTCGACAAGTGCTCGTTCAGTTCTCGGTCCCGGCCGGGTCGCCGGCGACGAAGTCGGGTGAGACGTTCTCTGCTACAAACGCCGCGATGTCGGCGGGGGTCATCTGACCCGACGACAGTGCCTGCTGGGCAGCGATCATGAGCTCGTTGGACGAAGAGAACTCCAGTGCGATGTCGTCAGGATCGCGGAAGTCGAGTGGGATCCGAAATGCTCGTCGCGGATGGACGTGTAGGCGACCCCGTGCTCTTCGAAGTGCCGCTCCCATTGCTCGAGCACTTCCCGCGACGCTGCGGTGAAACCGATGTGGTCCATGCCGGTGTTGAGCTCGGAGAAGGATCCTCCACGCCCGCCCTCGTGGGCCACGATCGTCAACACAAACCCGGTCCGCGGGTGCATGCAGATGCGTGCGTAACCCACGTCCATCACAACAACGAAGTCGAGAACCTCGGTGTAGAAGCGTTGACTCGTGTCGAGGTCGGTGACCGTGAAGGCCACGTGGTCGACGCCAGCGAAACTCGGTCGCATCACGTCAACGTATCGCCATCCCGAGCGGATAGCGGGCAGATCCCGACGGCTCGACCTCGCAGCGGCAGACATCCGGACGTCGCACTTCCGGCGGCTTGTCATGCCCTGGGCCTCGCCCCGCGACAGCGGAACGTCCGTAGACCGTCGGGTGTCACGCGTCTAGCTACCGCGTCGTACGTCAGGCTTGGCGTTGGGCAGTGGCCATTGCGGGCCGAGACCTACTATCGTCGCGCTGTCATCCACATGGTGTGGCCCGACGGGGCGGTGGTCGATGCGGTGCCTGTTCGAACAACCAGCCGTCGAGAGCGCTGCCGCGCTCGCTGCCTTGAAAGCAGACACGTTCAGCGAAACGTACGGCGCGGCCAACGACCCTGTCGAGCTGGCTGCGCACCTCGCGCGGGCGTTCGCGGTGGATGCGGTCTCTGCTGAGTTGCTCGACCCAGGGTGCGACACCACCTGGGTCCTGGACGCCGGTAAACCCGTCGGCTACGTCAAGGTCAATTACGGCACCGCGCAGACCGTCCCGGGGTTCAGCGACGGGCTTGAGGTCGAACAGGTCTACGTTCTCGCTAGCCATCACGGCCAAGGTCTCGGCGGGCAACTACTCGATCTCGCGACCGGGAAGGCACGGGAGCGAGGGCTCACCTATCTGTGGCTCGGCGTTTGGGAGCACAACTCCAACGCCATTTCGCTCTACCGCCACCGCGGGTACGAAGAGTTCGGCCAGCATGTCTTCATGTTCGGCCAGGAGGAGCAGCGCGACGTCCTGATGCGTCTGGACCTCGCGACCGCGTAGGCGCGACCAGCACCAACGGTCGGCTCAGTTCTCGGCGCGCGCCACGATGCGCGCTAGTCGGGCGCGCCTCCCACGCCTCAGTGATGTAGATGGATTCCCGAACAACCACCTCGTCGCGGAACTCCAGGATGATCATCGTCGGTTCCCACGGACGGGCCTAGAGGCACGGATCTCGGCATCTCCGCGCGGATCGCGGGATCCGGATGTCTGTCCTTGGGCTGAGGATCAGGTGATGCACGCTGTCATACGGATCGAGACGAGCAGTCCCGGTATCTCGGCTCCGAGCTTGGCCGCGTAGCGGGTCGGTGGGCCCGTAGGGAACCACGAGGCGTACTCCTCGTTCATGCCTGCGAAGTCGCCCGGACTGGTGAGCAGGACGCCGACTTCGACGACGTCATCGAGGCTCGCGCCGCCCGCCTTCAGAATGGCCTCGCAATTGACTAGCGCCTGGCGGGTTTGGGCTTGGATGCTCTTGCCAGCCAGGTCGCCAGTGCTTGGGTCGATGCCGGTGGTTCCTGAAATGAACACCAGCGACCCGGCCTTCACTCCCTGGCTGTAGAGCGGCGAACTCGGCGCGTTCGGGGTTGTGATGATCTGCCGCGGCATGTCGTTCCTCCTCAGTTCATTTCCCAGGATCTCAGGTCCGGTGGAGGCGCGCGCTCTTCGGCATGTGCGGGCGCATCTGACGGGCCACAAAGGCGGCGGGATGCCCTGGCTTCGGAATGTCGGTCGGGAGTTACACCACTTGGGGCTCCCGCGGCGGGGACGTTCAGCGCGTTGGTAGACGTCCGTGAAAGTCCCTGATACGTGGTTCCTACGTCCCTGGCTTTCGCGCTGCACTTCTTCTGGTGGTCAAGACACGAGTGGTGGTGAGCGCGATCGTTCTCGCGGGTCGACGGGTTTCTCCGAGGGAGACGGGTGCGCCGGGACGTCTGCTTGGCGAGGCGGGGCGGGCCTCGGCGGAGAAGCGTTCTGGCGGATGCCTGCGCCCGGTGCGGCTGCACGGGGCGACGAGTCTGGTCAACACCAGCACCGGGGAGATCACAGAGAGCTACTCCTCGGGCCAGGAGCTCGACGGCACCACCTACGTCCGGTGCAGCAACCGACGGGCTTCGGTGTGCCCGACCTGCAGCCATGAGTACAAGGGCGACGCCTGGCACCTGCTGGTCTGCGGCCTGGCCGGCGGGAAGGGCGTCCCGCCGTCGGTGGCCGAACATCCGTGCACCTTCGCCACGCTTACCGCGCCGTCGTTCGGCCCGGTTCACGGGTTGCGGCAGACAGGGCCGTGCCGTGCTCGGCGGGACAAGCCACTTTGTCCGCACGGCCGGCCGCTGTGGTGCGGCAAACGCCATCACGACAAAGACCCGCAGCTCGGCCAGCCGTTGTGCTGGGAGTGCTACGACTACACCGGCCACGTGCTGTGGCAGTGGCACGCGCCCGAGCTATGGCGCCGATTCACAATCGCCCTCCAAAGGCGCCTGGCTACCGTCACGGGGGTGAGCGTGAAGGCGTTCCGGCAACGATGCCGGATTTCCTACTCCAAGGTGGTCGAGTTCCAGGCTCGCGGCCTGATCCACGTGCACGTCCCGATCCGCCTCGACGGCCCCCTCGGACCCGACGGCGCCGCCACCGACCTTCCCCTGACCACCGGGATCCTCGAGCAGGCGATCCGTACTGCAGCTGCCGCCGTGCGCCTCTCCACCGACCCGCTGAGCGACGGCGCCTCCTACGAGCTGCGCTGGGGCACACAGGTCAACTGCCGTTCGATCACGGGGGAAGCTGACCGCGAAGGCGAGCGTCTCGCACGTGTGGTGCACCCGGAGCAGGTGGCCGCGTATCTGGCGAAGTACCTGACCAAGGCAACCGAGGACTTCGGGCTCCCGGGACGGGTGCGGTCGGCGATCCACGCGCGCAGCGTCGGCGCCTCGCCACATGCTGTGCGGATCATCGACACCGCAGTGCGGATCTCGGCGCAGGGGGTGTCCTACGGGCGACTGCGCGACAACCTAGCCACCCTCGGCTACCGCGGGCACCCGATCACCAAGTCGCGGGCCTACTCGGTCACCTTCGGCCAGATCCGCCGTGGGCGTCGTGCGTTCCGCCGTGATCCCGGACTCGATCCGGACGCCGACGTGCGCCAGATCCTCGACGATGACAACGACCTTCCTGACGGGTTCGCGCTGGTCTCATCGTGGGTCTATGTCGGCCGCGGCTACCTCGACCTCGACCAGGCCGCCTCCGCAGTCATGTCGGCTGCTGTGGCGCGGACCCGCTAGCTCGCAGACCACTCCCGCGCGGCATGCCGACTGCCAGCCAACCCCGGTCACCCCGGCTGGTGGTCAAGGGCGGAGCGCAGCGGAGTCCACAGGACACGAATGTGCCCTTGACCACCGGACGGGTGACCACATCATCAAAGGTCGGGAGGCCGCGGCCCCGGACCGGCCAGCCCTCAAATGGGCGCCGACCAGCGACGCACGAATGAGCGGAGAAGGGCATGGAGAAGATCCTGCTGAACGTGGAAGAGGCTGCCGAAGTTCTCGGCGTGGGCAAGTCAACGGTCTACGACCTGATCCGGATGCGGCTGCTGCGCTCCGTCCGGATCGGCAAGTCCCGCAGAATCCCAGTGGATGCCTGCCGGCAGCTCGTCGACCGGTTGTTGGATGAGGAGCCGGTGGCATGAGTCGGCGTGCCAATGGTGAGGGCACCATCTTCCGACGCAAGGACGGCCGATGGTGCGCGTCGTTGTACGTGGTGACCACGCGGGGCCGGCGGAAGCGTGTGCACGTCTACGGCAGGACGAGGACCGAGGTCCGGGAGAAGATGACCGCCGTCCAGCGGGACATGGACCGCGGGGTCCGCGTGCCCGAGGAGCAGTGGTCGGTTGCGGGATATTTCGAGCATTGGCTCGAAGACGTGGTCAAACCGAACAGGGCGCCGAAGACCTGCCAGGGCTACGAACTCGTGGCGCGGCTGCACATCGTTCCGGTGATCGGGCGCAAGCGTCTCCGGTCCCTCGGTGTCGCGGATATTCGGGACTTCATTGCTCGGCTCGAGGAGCAAGGGATGAGCACGCGTGGGATACAGCAGGTTCACGCGGTGCTGCGGAACGCGCTGCAGAGCGCAATGCGAGAGGAGTTGGTCGTGCGCAACGTTGCCAAGTTTGTCCAGGTCAAGACTCCGCGTTACGAAGTCGGTCGCGGGCTGGGCATTGAGCAGGCTCGGACACTTCTCGAAGGCTCGCGCTCGGATCGCCTGCATGCGCTCTATGTGTTGGCCGTCTACCTCGGGCTGCGCCGTGGGGAGCTGCTCGGGCTGCGCTGGCAGGACGTTGACCTGGAGAGGGGGACTCTCGAGGTCAGGCACACCCTGCAGCGGGTCGACGGGGAGTTGCGGTTCTTGCCGCCGAAGACCCGTACCTCGCGGCGGACTGTGCCGTTGCCGCCACCGTGCATCGAGGCGCTGCGCAGCCACCGAGCAGCGCAGGGCAAGGAACGTCTCGTGGCCGGCCCCCGGTGGGTCGAGGAGGGGATGGTGTTCGCCTCCAGGGTCGGCACGCCCATCGAGCCGGACAACCTCAGCCGCAGCTGGTACGCGGTCCGGAAGGTGCTCGGGGATCCACCGCCCCGCTTCCACGACCTGCGGCACACCTGCGTCAGCCTGTTGCTGGCCGAGGGGGCTCCACCGCACATCGTGCAGCAGATCGTCGGCCACAGCGCGATTGACGTCACGATGACCATCTACGCCCACGCGTCTCTCAAGGAGAAGCGGAAGGCCCTGAGCACCCTCGGTCTGGCCCTCGCATGACCACGCTGATGTCAAAACTGCTGTCAACGGCGTGAAGGATGTTGAAAGCCGCAGGTCGGAGACAAGCTCTGACCTGCGGCTTTCCGTGGTGGCCAGGGGCGGGGTCGAACCGCCGACCTTCCACTTTTCAGGCGGACGCTCGTACCAACTGAGCTACCTGGCCGTACCGTCCCAGTGACCCGATCGCAGCCGGGACACAGGACAGCCCCTGTTTCCAGAGGCGATGCGAAACCTTACCGGACTGCCTCGGGGCCCGCGAACGCGGACGACCGACTCACGGGCGTGGGGTCCGGGCGCGCAGCCAGCTCAGGGTGCCGGGTTCGAGGCCGCGCAGCTTGGGTGTCGCCGCCACCGGCGCGACGAAGAGTGGGGCCTCCTCGGCGAGGGCCCACTTCAGCTCATGGAAGACCCGGGAGAGGGTGTCGTCGCTCTCCACGAGCAGGACGCCGGGCGCCGCGATCCTGAGCTCGCTCCAGGGGCCGGGGAGGTTCGCCTCCGGCAGGTCGGGGGTCCAGGCGACGTACACCGTCATCCGCGGCGACCCGTCGCACGCCGCCAGCGCGAGTGGGCGAGGGCAGCGCGCGCGGCGTTCATGCCGGCAGCGCCGTGAACGCCGCCGCCGGGGTGTGCGGAGGCCCCACCGAGGTAGAGGCCGGGCACTCCGGTCTCGGCACGGCCCAGACCCGGCACCGGCCGGAAGACCAGCTCCTGGTGCAGCTGGGAGGTGCCGCCGTTGATCGCGCCACCGATCAAGTTGGCGTCACGGCCCTCCAGCTCGGCCGGCCCCAGGATGCGGCGCTCGATGACGCGCGAGCCGAACCCCGGTGCGAGCTTCTCGAACCGGGCCTGCATCCGGTCGGCGAAGCGCTCCAGGTCGTCGTGACCCCAGTCGCCGCGGATGCCCTCGTCGCCGGCGTCAGCCGCTGGTCTCCTGCGGGACGTGGGTGTAGGCCCACAGGGACTCGGTCCCGGCGGGGGACCGGGTCGGGTCAGTGGTGGTCATCTGGCCGGCCAGCATGAACGGCCGGGCAGGCACCAGCCCGGCAGCGACCTGGCTGAGCGCCTCGGTCATGTCCGCGACCCCGTCGGCGATGTGCACGGTGCCCGGCGCCTTGAGGGGTTGGCTCTGCCAGGGCACCGGCGCGCTCAGCGCCCAGTCGACCTTCACGGTGCCCGGGTCGAGCTGGAAGTGCCGCATGCCGCGGCGAACCCGAGCAGGGACGTCGGCTGGGGCGAGGAGGTCGTCGTACAGCTTGGGCGCGACGACGGTCGCAACCACGGCCCGCCGGGCGTCGAAGGAGCCATCGGCTGTGTGCACGGTGCGGGCGCGCCCGTTGGAGGTGCCGATGCGCTCGACCGGGGTGGCACAACGGATCTCGCCACCGAGGGAGCGCAGACGCCGAGCCAGTGCCTGGGTGAGCTCACCGGCCCCACCCTCGGGGACCGGGAACCCGACGGTCTGTCCCATCATGCTCATCATCAATGCCATCAGGCCCGAGCCAACCGAGTCGAGGGGGATGTCGGCGTGGCCCGCGTTGCCGGCGAGCACGACCCGCGGTGCCTCGCCCCGGAAGCGGTTGCGGCCGAGGTCGGCCGCGGGGGTGAGCAGCGTCCGGACGAACTGGAGCCCACCGGCACGACGCAGGTTCAGCAGGCCGGCGAGCCCGGCGCGAACTGGTGGGAACGGGGTGAGCAGCCCCGCGATGAGGTGCTCGCCCATCACGTCCCAGTCACGGCACAGGTCGAGCCACGCCTCGCCGTCTCCCGGCTGCTGGTCCTCGAACCACGAGGCAGTGAGCTCGCGGTCGCGGTCCAGCAGCGCCCACTGCCCGTCGGGCAGCGGATGGCCGAGTACGGCGGGGGCGTGGCGCCAGACGAGGCCGTGGTCCTCGAGGTGGAACGACCTGATCGTCGGCGATGCAGCAGCCAGCGGGTAGAACGCACTGAAGGTGTCGTGCACGAACTCGGGATGCACGTCGTTGGCACTGCGTACGGCGCCACCGAGGTCGGGCTGTGCCTCGAGGACCAGCACGGACCAGCCGGCGTCGACGAGGTGGTTGGCGGCCACCAGGCCGTTGGGCCCGGCGCCGATGACGACGGCGTCGTACGACGTCACCGGAGCGCGGCTTCCCGGTGCTCGGTCACGCTCGTCGCTCGGCGATGTAGGCCAGCCGGCGCAGCGTCTCGACGTTGCGCCACTTCAGACCCGGTGCCCGGGCCGGCTGAGGGACCAGCTTGCCCGGTCCCGAGACCGCGTCCTCCTCGATCACGACGCGGGTCCCGCCGCCGTACTCGTTGAGACGCAGTATGACGTGAGCCTCGCCGAACGGCCACGCCCGTGCGCGCAGGGAGAGCATCCGGAGCTGCTCGCAGTCAGTGACCTCGGTGTTGTCGTCGAGAAGCGCCGGCCACACGCCGACGGAGTGGTGCAGCTTCGAGCCGACGGCCGGCCAGCTGTCGTCGACCTCACGCATCCGGGAGGCGCCGACCACCCACAACGGGTAGAGCCAGCCGTCGGAAAGGACGTCCCACACCCGCTCCGGCGTGGTCTTCACGATGCGTTCGACACTGATCATGGTCGGAACGTACCCGGCGGTGCGCTGCTCGACACCCCGGGCTCAACCCCGGGCCTGAAATGAGCAAGGCCTCTCGACATGGTGATCGAGAGGCCGACTGCTGTGGCGACCCCGACGGGACTCGAACCCGCGGCCTCCGCCGTGACAGGGCGGCGCGCTAACCAACTGCGCTACGGGGCCTGGATGTGCCGGCCTCGCGTCACTTGCGAAGCCACGGAATGCTAACCCACGACGGGGCTGCATTCCGAATCCGCACCCCCAACGGGATTCGAACCCGTGCTACCGGCGTGAAAGGCCAGCGTCCTAGGCCACTAGACGATGGGGGCCTGCCGCCCGGAAGACATCCGGTGAGCGACGGGGGCAAGCATAGGCGAGGGCCACCCGGACGCCGCGGCGGCGCAGACCTCAGCGCATGCGTGGGCGCGGGCTCAGGCGTAGCCGAGGTCGTGCAGGGCCGCGTCGTCGATGCCGAAGTGGTGCGCGATCTCGTGCACGACGGTGATCCGGACCTCGTCGACCAGCTCCTCCGGCGACTCACACATCCGGGTCAACGGGCCGCGGTAGACGAAGATCCGGTCCGGCGCGAGGAAGGTGTAGTTGCTGTCCCGCTCGGTCAGCGGCACCCCGTCGTACAGGCCCAGGATGTCGGGCTCCCCGGCCGGCGGCTCCGCCTCGATGAGTACGACGACGTTGTCCATCAGCGCGGTCAGCTCCGGTGGTACGCCGTCCAGGGCGTGCGACACCAGCTCCTCGAACTCGGACTCGTCGATCTCCATCGCTCTCAGCCTGTCAGGTCTGCCAAGAGCCGACTGAGCCCTCGAGGGACTCGCGGGGGTCAGGCCGCGAGCGACTGCTCCTCGGGCTTGTCCAGCGGGGCGGGCGTCGTGTTGGTGCCCAGGAAGTCGTTGGGCAGCGACAGCCGGATCACCTTGTGCCACGCGGAGGCGACCTGGCGGACGAGCGAGCCGGTCGTGTACTCCAGCCCGTAGCGGTCGAAGACGTCCTTCACCTTCGGCGCGATCTCCTTGTAGCGGTTGCTCGGGAGGTCGGGGAAGAGGTGGTGCTCGATCTGGAAGGACAGGTTGCCGGTCATCATGTGCATCGCGTTGGAGCCGCTGATGTTGGCCGCGCCGAGCATCTGGCGGACGTACCACTCGCCCTTGGTCTCGCCCACGATCGACTTCTTCTCGAAGGTCTGCACGCCCTCGGGGAAGTGGCCGCACATGATCACCGAGTGGGTCCACAGGTTGCGGACCAGGTTGGCGGTGAAGTTCGCGGTGATCGTGTGCAGGAACGACGGGCCCGACAGGATCGGGTGCACGACGTAGTCCTTCTTGAACTGGTTGCGGATCTTGCGCATCGTCACCTTGGCGCGTGCCTTGAACTCGGGCGACTTCAGCGTCTTGCGCTTGACGTTCTTGCCGATCTCGAGGTCGTAGGCGGCGATGCCGTACTCGAAGAAGCAGGCGTTGATGAAGTTCCACATCGGCTGCGCGAGGTAGATCGGGTGCCAGCGCTGGTCCTCGTCGACGCGCATGATGCCGTAGCCGAGGTCGTTGTCCTTGCCGACCACGTTGGTGAAGTTGTGGTGCAGCTCGTTGTGCGAGTGCTTCCACTGCTCCGACGGGGAGGCGTTGTCCCACTCCCAGGTGCTCGAGTGGATCTTCGGGTCACGCATCCAGTCCCACTGGCCGTGCATGACGTTGTGGCCGATCTCCATGTTCTCGAGGATCTTGGCGACGCTCAGGCCCGCCGTACCGACGAACCAGGCGGGCGGGAACAGCGAGAACAGCAGCACCGCGCGGGAGCCGAGCTCGAGCTTGCGCTGGGTGTCGATCACCTTGCGGATGTACTTCGCGTCGCTCTCGCCGCGCTTCTCGATGAACTCGGCGCGGATCGCGTCGAACTCCTTGGCGATGTTCTCGATGTCCTCGGCGGTGAGGTGGTCGATCGGGCTGGTGGGCTTCTTCTGAAGGACGGTCATGGTGATCTCCTCTGGGTCGGTGATCGTGTGGTGTTGCTGGTGGTCAGTGGTCGATCGAGCAGCTGCCGGCGGCAGCGTTGATGCAGGTCTGGATCTTGACGCCGTCGCCCTCGACGGCCGTGGTGATCTCGCCGGTGCGCAGGTCGCGCACGCTGCCCTCGCGCATGCGGGAGGACGCACTGGTAGCAGATGCCCATCCGGCACCCGCTCGGCATGAGTACGCCGGCCTCCTCGGCCTCGTCGAGGATCGGGCGCGAGCCGTCCGCCTCGACGGTCTTGCCGTGCTTGGTGAAGCTGACCGTGCCGCCCTCGCCGACGACCATGGTCGCGACGCGGAACTGCTCGGTGAGCAGCTTCATCCCGCGCTCCTCGTGGTGGGCACCGAGAGCGTCGAGCAGCCCGGTCGGACCGCAGGCGAACGTGGTGCGCTCCTGCAGGTCGGGCACGAGGTCGTCGAGGTCGGCCACGTCGAGCACGCCGTGCTCGTCGTCGTAGCGGGCGACGAGGTTGATCATCCCGGCCTCGTCGAGCTCGCGCAGGTTGCTGATGAAGATCGAGTGGGGCTCGCTCGGCGCGACGTGCACGACGGTGATGTCGTAGGGCTCGCTGCGGGGGAGGCGCACCACCCCGGAGTCGGTGACCGGGAACAGGTTGCGCAGCATCCCGATCACCGGCGTGACACCGGACCCGGCGGTGACGAACAGGAACTTGCCGCCGTCGGTGGGCAGCACGAACTCGCCGGCCGCCTGCTCGAGGTGGACGAGGGTGCCGACCTCGGCGCGGTGCACCAGGTGGTTGCTGACCTTGCCCTCCGGCACGGCCTTGACCGTGATCGAGATGCGGCCGTCGGTGCGGGGGCCGTGCGTCAGGGAGTAGGCGCGCCAGAGGCGGACACCGTCGACGTCGATGCCGATCCGGAGGTACTGGCCCGGGATGTGCCCGGCCCAGTCCGCACCCGGACGGATCACGATCGTGGCGGCGTCGGCGGTCTCGGGGTGGATCTCCTCGATGCGGCCGCGCAGGTCCGCGCCCGCGCGCAAGGGGTTGAACACGTCGAGGTAGTCGGCCGGAACCAGCGGGGTCGCGGCGAGCTCCACGACGCGTCGTACGCCTTCGCGCAGAGTCCTGCCGAGGGCGAGCGGAGCCCGCGCGCCGACGGCGGGGGAGGTCGTGGTGGCCATGACTCCAAGAGTGGTGTGTTCTCGGGGTAAAGTCATGACCGGTGCGCGTGAATCGAACGCCTCCTTTTGTTCACAGAGGATGAAACATGACCCAGCGACCCCAGTTGCGCCTCACCAAGCGCACGATCACCGAGCTGCGCAAGGGTGTGCCCGCCGCTGCCGAGCGGACGGTGGCGGCGATCATCGACGACGTACCGAGCTACTCCGACGCCCTCAGCGGCAAGATGGGCGAGACCATCCGCAACGCGGTGGAGCTGGCGCTGGCCGGCTTCATCTCGCTGGCGGCGCGGTCGCGGGGCGGTGCGGCGCAGACCCCGACCGCACCGGCGGTCGACGGCGCCTACCAGCTCGGCCGGGGCGAGGCTCGCAGCGGCCGGACGGTCGACGCCCTGCTCTCCGCCTACCGGATCGGTGCCCGCGTCTCCTGGCAGGAGATGTCCTCCACGGCAGTGCGCACCGGTGTCGACGCGGAGACACTGGCGCGCTTCGCCGAGCTCGTCTTCGCCTACATCGACGAGCTCTCGGCGGCGAGCGTCGCCGGCCACAACGACGAGCTGGCCACCTCGGGCCGGGTCCGGCAGCGGATGCTCGAGCGGCTGGCGGACCACCTCCTCGACGGGTCGAACCCGGACGTCGTCGAGACCGCCGCCGAGAGCTCCGACTGGACCCCGCCGCGCACGCTGACCGCGGTGATCGTCCCGGAGTCGCAGGTGCGCACCGTCCTGAACTCGATCGCGGGGGAGACCCTGCAGTCGACCGAGACCCTGCCGACCGAAGCCGGCGAGGGCATGGTGCTGCTCCTGGTCCCGGACGTCGACGGCCGCAGGCGTTCCTCGCTGATCAAGACGCTGGAGGGTCGCGATGCGGTGGCCGGTCCGGCGCGGCCCTGGCTGGAGGTGCGTTCCTCCTACGACCGGGCCCTCCGGGTGCGTGCCCTCGGGCTGGGCACCGACAGCGAGGAGCACCTCGCCGAGCTGGTGCTGACCGCCGACCAGAGCGCGCTGGCCGACCTCCGCGCGCGGGCACTGGCCCCGCTGGACGACGTGCGCGCCTCGAGCGCGGACAAGCTCACCGAGACCCTGCGGTCCTGGCTGCTGCACCACGGACGCCGGGACGCGGTGGCGGCCGAGCTGTTCGTGCACGCGCAGACCGTGCGCTACCGCATGGGCCAGCTGCGCGAGCTCTTCGGTGAACGCCTGGAGGACCCTCGCGCAGTCCTGGAGCTGACCATCGCGCTCGGGCTGCCGCCCCGGGACGCGTCTCAGAGCGTGTAGTGCGCCTGCCGGCCGTTGACCCAGGTGGCGGCCACGCGCATCGACCGGAGCGCCTGCGCCTGCTCGTACGACGAGCCGGACGGCAGTGGGTCCGACTCGAGCAGCGCCAGGTCGGCCGGGTGTCCCGGAGCGACCGTGCCGAACCCGTGGGTGCTCGCAGCCAGCGCCTCGTGCACGGTCAGCGTGTGCTCGGGGTGCCACGGTTCGTTGTCGTCCTTGCCCCGGTGGACCGCCGCGGCCATCGACGCCCACGGGTCCAGTGGCGAGACCGGGGCGTCGCTGCCGAGGACGACCTGCACCCCGTCGTCGTACAGCCAGCGAAGGGCGAAGCAGCGATGGGTCCGCTCGGGCCAGAACAGCTCGGCGACCGGCTGGTCGTCGAGCAGGTGTCCCGGCTGCACGCTGGCGCGGATGCCGAGCTGCGCCATCCTCCGGCTGTCCGCGCGCTGGATCATCTGGGCGTGCTCGATGGACCCGGTGGCCTTGGTCTGCTCGAAGGCGTTCAGCGCCTCGTGCACGGCGGCGTCACCGATCGCGTGGATCGCGGCCTCCAGGCCGTGCTCGCGGGCATGGGTCATCAGCACGCGCAGGGTGCCCGGCGTCAGGTTCGGCGCACCCTTGCCACCCCCGACCGCGTAGGGCTCGCAGCACCATGCCGTGTGGGTGTTCAGCGACCCGTCGAAGATCACCTTGAGCGGCCCCATCGTGACCAGCGGGCCGCAGCCGGGAAGCGGGTCGCCGGTGACCAGCCCTGCCGCCAGGAACTCCGGCAGCGTGTCGATGTAGGCGCCCACCTTGATGCGGAGCAGCTCGACGCCGGCCGCCTCGCGCTCGGGCCAGGCGCTCAACGACTGGTCGAACTCGAGGTCGACCAGTCCGGCGATGCCCTTCGCGGCTGCGTCCTTCAGGGTCTGCAGATAGGCGTCGGGCGAGGTGCCCTGGTCGCTGACGAGCGAGCCGAGGTGGATGTAGGCCTGGAACCACTCCTGCTCCGACACGATGGTGTCCCGTGCCGACAGCCGCAGCCAGGCCAGGGCCGTGCTGTTGAGCCAGGCGTTGTGGCCGTCCCCGCTGATCAGGATCACCGTGCGATCGCCGGTGACGGCGTCGAGCTCGCTGACCGTGGGCTGCCGGGTCCACGCGGCGGAGCGATGCCCCCATCCCAGGAGGGGTCCTTCCGGGCCTTCCGCCAGTCGCGCGACCACCCGGTCGAGCACCTCCTCGGCCGAGCGGGTGCCGGTCAGGTCGAGCCGCTGCGAGACCTGCGTCCACTGGTCGAGGTGCACGTGCTGGTCCCACAGCCCGGGGATCAGCCAGCGACCGTCGGCGTCGTGCTCGTTGGCTCGCGGTGGACGGGGCAGGTTCTCGCCGACCTCGACCACCCGGCCGTCGATGACGAGCACGTCGAGGGGGATGCCGACAGGTGGGTCGGGCAGCACGGTCGGGGTTGCCGACATCACCGGAACCAGCCGGGTGTTGCGCAACAGGAAGCTCGCCGCCGTCACCGGCCGTCGCTGCGCCACTGGACCCTCCTTCGTCGTTGCCCGGTGCACCCAGCACTGGGCACCCAGCACTGGTGGACGCAGCCTAGGTCAGAGTCGAAGCAACGAAGTGCCCCAGGGCAGCTGCGGCGAGGCAGCCGGTGACGGTCATCACGGCGTACGCCGAACCACGTCGTCGTGCCACCCCGCACGGTCTGCACCGCGAACGCCGAGTAGGTGGTCAGTCCGCCACAGAACCCGGTGCCCAGCAGGGCCAGCCAGTGCCCCTCGACCGCCGCGCCGACGAGGGCACCCAGCATCGCCGAGCCGACCAGGTTCACGAGCAGCGTTCCCCAGTGCAGCCGGCGATCCAGCCAGTGTCCGGCGAGGTAGCGCAGCGGTGCCCCGACAGCCGCTCCGAGGGCGACCAGCAACCCGGTCACTCGTCTGCCTCCGCGAGCTCGAAGTCGCGCCGCTGCTCGGTCACTGGTCAGCCGGTCCACGAGCAGCACCGCCAGCAGGGAAGCGCACAGGGTGCCGACGCAGTAGGCCAGGCCGAGGCCGGTGTCGCCACGGTCGAGCAGGACGAACGTCTCGGCGGACGCCGCCGACATGGTGGTGAACCCACCCAGCACCCCGGTGCCGAGCAGCAGCCCGAGCCACGGGCGGCTTCGAGCCGACGGCCAGCAGCGGCAGGGCTGCCAGCAGTCCGGAACCGACGACGTTGATGGCGAAGGTGACCCAGGGGAAGTGACCCGCGGCGACCGGGAAGAGGTCAGTCAGCGACCAGCGAGCGACCGCGCCGACAGCGCCACCGGCACTCGTCGCCGCGACGCCGACTACCGATGCCGACAGCTGCGGTCGGACACCAGGGCTCATCCAGGAGGCATCGAGGTCGGGCCGGTCCAGGGGATCGGCTCCTCGCCGTTGCCCTGTCGCTCGAACTCGGTGAAGTACCAGTTCTGCAGCTCCACCAAGCAGGTCGGGAGGTCGCAGTGCCAGCAGGTGGTCCTCGGAGAAGACGCGGTAGACCTCGTCGAGCAGGTCGCGGATGCGCGCCATCGTGGCCGGTGCCGAGGCCGGCACGCTGTACTCCAGGTCCACCTCCTCCACGCCGTCGTTGATCGCCTGGTCGAGGCGGGAGACGCCGGCCACCGTCCGGCGTTCCCGGTCGGCCCGGTTGAAGAACTCGGTGGTCTCGGTGGCGATCGGGTACTCACCGGGCGCGGTGATCGCGAGCAGGCGCAGCTCGCGGCGTACCTCGAAGTGGTAGCGGCGCAGCTCGCCGAACAGCCGTGCCGGCACGCCGGAGCAGCCGCAACCTGATCCGGGGGCCGGTGAACGGCTCGGGGCCCTCGGCGAGTGCGGGGTCGAAGTCGAAGATCTCGCCCTCGAGCTGGGCCTCGAACCGCGCAGCGCCGGTGGGCTCGAACCAGACCGACTTGCTGCGCCCGTCGTGCGCGAGGTCCGAGCCCCACCTGCTGGACATCATCGCGACGAGATCGAGGCCGCGTCCGAACGTGGTGACGTTGGCGTCGTCGACCTCGTCCGGCTCCGGCGCCACCGCGGCGCGCTGGGGTGGGACCGGCGAGGAGTCGACGACCTCGATGCGGGGATGGTCGACGGTCCCCCGGACGCGCACCGACAACGGTGGGTGGGAGTGGATCAAGGCGTTGGTGACCAGCTCGGAAACCCCGAGCTGCGCAGCGTCGACCAGGTCCTCCCGGCCGATCTCCTCGAGGACCTTGGACACCCAGAAGCGCGCGAGCTTGACCGAGGGCGGACTCGCGGGGAGAACGAGCGAGCGCTTAGTCAGGGGCACCTTCCCTCGCTCCTGGACCCGAGATGGGCTGACGCGGGGGCGGAGACAGAACTCCCGCTCTGCATGAGATTAGGGGAATACGACTCTGTGGGCACGGATTAGGTGATGAATTCCAACAATGCGTTCTCGACGACCTCGGCCATCGAGGGGTGCGGCCAGTACTGACCGCGGGCCATTTCCCGGGGTGAGGTGCCCAGACTCATCGCCTGCACGAGGGGTTGCAGCAACAGGCTCGCCTGCGGGCCGATGATGTGTGCGCCGAGCAGCTCCTCCCGGTCGCGGGTCGCGAGAAGCTTCACGAAGTGCTCGCCGGGCGGGCTCTCCATGGCCCATCCGTAGGCGATGTCGGCGTAGTCGTGGATGCCGGTCACGTGGTCGACCCACTTCGCACGGGCGTCCTGCGAGGTCAGGCCGACACTCGCGATCTGCGGATGGGTGAACACGACGCTCGGCACGTACCGGTGGCTGCAGGCGACCAGGTCGTCGGGGTGCAGCAGGTTGTGCCGCACCGTGTCGGCCTCGAGGTTGGCGACGTGCTTGAGCTGGTGGTCGTTGCTGACGTCGCCCAGCGCCCAGATGCCCTCGACCCCGGTGCGTTGGTGCTCGTCGACCCGGACGCGCCTGTCCTCCATCACGATCGAGGTGTTCTCGAGTCCGAGGCGGTCGGCGTTCGAGACCCGGCCGGTGGCCATCAGGAGTACGTCGGTCTCGAGCTCGCTGCCGTCGTAGAACGTCACGACGGTGGCATCGCCGCGTCGCGCGACCTGGCTCAGGTTGGTGTTCAGCCGAACGTCCCACTGTCTCCCGGCGAGCTCGGTGAACTGGTGCGAGACCGCCTCGTCGTGCTCGCGGAGCAGGACCGGGCCGCGGTGGACCTGGGTGACCTGGGTGCCCAGCGCGGAGAACACGTGCGCGAACTCGGCGGCCACGTAGCCGCCACCCACGATGACCATCCGCTCGGGCAGCTCCTCGAGCCGCATCACCGTGTCGCTGGTGTGGTACTCCACCTCGTCCAGTCCGGCGATCTGGGGCACGGTGGACCCGGCTGCCGGCTGCGATCACGATCTGGTCGGCGGTGATCTGCTGGCCGGTGCCCGTGTCGATGCGTGTGGTCGTCGACGAACGTGGCATGGCCTTCGTAGAGGTCGATGTTGGGCAGCCGTTGCCGGTAGGCCCGTCCGCTCGACGAGATCGGGTCGATCCGGCCGAAGATGCGGTCGCGGATCTCCGGCCAGCGTGCTCCGGCGTACGACGTGTCGACGCCGAGGTCGGGACCGTCCTGGGCGGTGCGAGCGATGTCGGCGGGGAAGACGAACATCTTGGTGGGGATGCAGCCCACGTTGAGGCAGGTGCCGCCGAAGGTGCTCTCCTCGAGGATCGCCACCCGCCACTCGGCGAACCGCTTGGTCACGATGGTGTTGCCCGAGCCGGTGCCGATCAGGGCGAGGTCGTAGTGGGTCACCCACCCATCGTGCCGGACGGACGAGCGCGGTGGAGCGACAACGACCAGGAGCCGTGTGACCGAACAGACCCCTCCCGGAGGGTTGTCCCGGGACTTGTCCGGGAACAATCGGCGTTATGTCTGACGTGAACACCGACAACACGCAACGCGTATCCCAGGACCGACACCGGGTCGTGGTGATCGGTTCCGGCTTCGGCGGGCTCTTCGGGACCAAGGCCCTGCGCCGGGCCGACGTCGACGTGACGATGATCGCGAGGACGAGCCACCACCTCTTCCAGCCGCTGCTCTACCAGGTCGCGACCGGCATCCTCTCCGAGGGCGAGATCGCCCCGCCGACGCGCGAGATCCTGGCCCACCAGCGCAACGCCAAGGTGATGCTGGGCGAGGTCACGGACATCGACCTGCAGGCCCGCACGGTCACCCACCACGTCCTCGGCCGCGAGACCGTGACGCCGTACGACTCGCTGATCGTGGCGGCCGGCGCCGGTCAGTCCTACTTCGGCAACGACGAGTTCGCCGAGTTCGCACCCGGGATGAAGAGCATCGACGACGCCCTCGAGCTCCGTGGCCGCATCTTCGGTGCCTTCGAGATGGCCGAGCTCGGGGCCGCCAAGGGCGAGAACGTCGACCACCTGCTGTCCTTCGTCGTCGTGGGTGCCGGGCCCACCGGCGTCGAGATGGCCGGCCAGATCGCCGAGCTCGCCCGGCACACGCTGCACCGCGACTTCCGCTACATCAACACCCGGCACGCGCGGGTGATCCTCATCGACGCCGCGTCACAGGTGCTGCCCCCGTTCGGCACGAAGCTGGGCGAGAAGACCAAGGAGGCCCTCGCCGATCTCGGCGTCGAGGTACAGCTCGGCACCATGGTGACCGACGTCGACGAGCTGGGGCTGGTGGTCGAGGACAAGGACGGCAACGAGCGCCGCATCGACGCGGTCACCAAGATCTGGGCGGCAGGAGTGCAGGCCAGCCCGCTGGCCGCGACACTCGCCGAGCAGTCCGGTGCCTCGCTGGACCGCGCCGGCCGGATCGGCGTCAACCCCGACCTCACCCTGCCGGGCCACCCCGAGGTCTTCGTGGTCGGCGACATGATCGCGCTGAACAACCTCCCGGGCGTTGCCCAGGTGGCCATCCAGGGCGCCAAGTTCGCCGCCAAGGAGATCAAGGCCCGGATCAAGGGCAAGGCGCCCCAGGAGCCGTTCAAGTACTTCGACAAGGGCAGCATGGCCACGATCTCGCGCTGGAACGCAGTCGCCATGATCGGCAAGCTGCGGCTGAGCGGCTTCATCGCCTGGCTGATGTGGCTCGGCGTCCACCTGATCTACCTGACCGGCTTCAAGAACCAGATCGCCGCGTTCCTGCACTGGACGGTCACCTTCCTCAGCAACGACCGCTCCCAGCGGACCACCACACAGCAGCAGGTGTTCGCTCGCCGGGCGCTGAACCGGCTGCCGGGTGGGGCCTCCGAGCTGGTCAGCCAGCCCGGCGGCGCCGCGGACCGCAGGGCCGAGCTGGAGGAGCGGGCAGCCGAGGAGGCACGACTCACCGACTCGGGGCAGCGCGGCAGGGCCATGGAGCACGCGGTCTCCAACCGAACGGCCTAGCGCCTCACTCGAAGCGGGGCGGCCGCTGGTTGTGCTCGTCGATCGCTTCCCGGGCCCAGCGGGGCAGGATGAAGATCCCCTCGGCCCGCACCGTGGCCTCGCCGTCGCTGCGCCGCAGCTCGGCCTTGGCGAACGTCTTCGCGCCCTCGACACGGTCGATCCAGGCCTCGGCGGAGCAGTCACCGAGCGGGGTGGCCTGCAGGTAGCGCAGCTGCAGCGTGCCCGTCATTCCCGGGCTGCCACCGGCAGCAGCAGCCTCGCCGAGGACCTGGTCGAGCACCAGCGCTGCCACGCCTCCGTGCACCATGCCGGGCGGGCCTTCGTAGAGGGGGCCGAGCCGGAACGACGACCAGGCACGCCCCTCGTCGGAGTGGTCGATCTTCAGGGGCGGGGCGATCGGGTTGCGCAGACCGACGACCGCATTGCCGTGACCGCGTACGGTGCCCTGCGAGCTCAGGCTCACCCCGAAGGACCCGGGGATCTGCTCCTTGCGCAGGCGAGCGGTGAGGCGATCGATCTCTGCCTGCACCTCGGTGACCACCTCCGCGGAGACCGTCGTACGAAGTGACGCGTCAGCGAGGTCCCGCACGCTCTCGGCCAGTCCGCCGAACACGAGTCGCTCCTCCTCGAGCTCCTCGGCGGTCATCTCGACGACGGTGTAGTCCACGGGCGGCCTCATGACCCGCACACTAGAACAGGTTGCAGCAGGGCGTTGGTCGACCTCGTCAGCGCTCGAGGTGGGGCACCGGGGCCGTCCCCAACCGGACGCGCACCCCGATGGCGAGCACCGCGAGCACGGTGCATGCGATCGCCAGCTCGAGCGGCAGGGGGTCCATCGTCAGCAGGAAGATGACGATGGCCAGACCCGCCAGTCCGATCGAGGCAACGGCAGTTCTGGATGCCCTTCGGCAGTGGTCGGATCGCTTGACCATCCGGGCGAAGTCGATCTCCGGGCTGGGAGGGCGCACGAACGTCGGGGTGGCTGCCGGGTTCACCTCGGCGGCGTACGCCGGACGCTCGGAGACCGGGGTCTCGGAGAAGTCGTCGTGGTGCGGCTGTGACTGGCTCGGCACGGTCACTCCCCGGTCCGCGAGCGGGAGCACGAACGATCGTTCCAGCCATTCGGGTGTCTGGAACTGGTCGGGCACGGCGCCTGCACGGCGCTGGGCACGGGCGTGCGCGAGGCGTTGCTTGCGGCGGGCGCGGACGCCGTCTCGCGCCGTACCGTCGGCCGAGAGCTCCATGCGTCCACCCCCCGAATGTCTCTGCATCGATTGTGCACCCGTCGGAGCGAACCTGACCCTCTCCGCGGCGCGGAGTTTTCCGGCGTCGCAGCCGTCGTTCCTGCCGCGGGCGAGCGTCGCAAGCGGCGCAGCGGTCCTTCGCGTCGTCGTGGTCCCGCACTCGTCGCTCCCTCCGGACGTCGAACAGCACGCAGGAACCCGGTCGAGGACCCACGCGACTGAAAAGGTGTGAAACCGGAGGATATCCGGTGCAAAGCCGCGGCATCGAGGATTGGAGAGGAACCGCCGCCGCGAGTCGTGTGCCGGCACCCGCGGGAGGAGGGGCCACCTGAGCACACGACTCGTTCAGCTTGCGGCGGGCGGCAGCTCCGAGGTGGGAGCGGTCAGGAACCCGTGGTCGGTCGCTCTTTCGGCCAGGTCGGCCACCTGGCGGACAGCCCACGGGGAGATGTCGCGGTCGCCTGCGAGAACGGCGTCGCGGAATGCCGCCCAGTCGACCCACTCGTGAGCACTGACCTCCGAGGGGTTGGGCTGCACCTCGTCCAGCGTGGTGGCGGTGAACACGGGGCAGAGCTCGTTCTCGCGGGTGCCGTTCTCCATTGTCGCCTCGTAGCGAAAGGTCGGCAGGGTGAGCTGAAGCTGGTCGAGAGCGATTCCCAGCTCCTCACGGGCGCGGCGTCGTACGGCGTCGAAGATGTCCTCACCCGGCGAGGGGTGGCCGCAGAAGCTGTTCGTCCAGGCCCCTGGCCACGTGGGCTTCTCGAGGGCCCGGCACGTGAGCAGCATGCGGCCCGCGCCGTCGAAGATGTAGCAGGAGAAGGCGAGGTGCAACGGGGTCTCGCGGTGGTGGACGGTGGCCTTGGCGGCGGTGCCGATCGCGTGGCCGTCGGCGTCGACGAGGACGACGAGCTCAGGGGGTGTGGGGTTCACGCCGGCTTGGCCAGGGACGTGACGGCAGCGGAGAAGACGCGCGGCAGCAGGGCGGCGGCGGGGACGAGCGCCCGGCGTACGGGAGGCACCCGGGTGGCGCCGAGGAGCCCCGCCGTGAGCACGCGATAGCGACGGGTGATCGGGTGCCATTCACGGTCATAGCGTTCCGGGTCGTCGTCGTTGATGGCGCGCACCGCGGAGCGCGCCTGCGCCACCGCAAGAGCGACCCCCTCACCGGTGAGGGCGTCCACGTAGCCCGCCGCATCGCCCACGAGAAGGACCCGACCGTTCACCCGGGACACGGCCCGTTGCCGCAACGGGCCGGCGCCCATGACGTCACCCGCTTCACTCGTGGCCAGCCGCGACCGGAGGGCCGGGAAAAGAGCCAAGTGGTCGTCGAACGAGCCGCGCGTCGACGTCAGCATCGCCACCCCGACCAGGTCCCGGGCCACCGGGGTCACATAGGCCTCGGTCGAGTTCGCCCAGTGCACCTCGACGTGGCTGGTCCAGGGTGCGATGGCGAAGTGACGCCGCAGCCCGTAGCGGCGGAACGCCGCAGGTCGTCCGTCCATCCCCAGCAGTCGCCGCAGCGGGGAGTGCAGCCCGTCCGCCGCCACCAGATATTGCGCCCTGGTGCCGTCCACCACGACTCCGCCGTCGTCCTGGGTCACGTCGGTCACCGAGCCCTGTTCGATGACGACACCGGCGCGGAGAGCGGCATCGCGCATGGCCGCGTGCAGCGTCGTACGCCGCACTCCGCGGCCGGGGCCGTCCCGGAAGTCGGCGGCCGCCACGCTGTTGCCGGCGACGTAGCGGATCCCGGTGAGCTGGTGGCCGGCCGGGTCGACGCCGAGGTCGAGCAGGGCCGAGAGGGCGCCCGGCATCAGCCCTTCGCCGCACGCCTTGTCGACCACCCCGTCGCGGGGATCGCGAACGGTGACGGACAGGCCGGCGCGCGCGGCATACAGCGCGGTTGCCAGTCCTGCGGGTCCGCCTCCGGCCACCAACACGTCGGTCATGAGGACATCGCCGTCTTGGCCGGGGCTGCGTTGGCCAGCGCCGCGTTCTCCACGCGCAGGCGCACCGTCAGCAGCACTGCGTTGCAGGCGGTGAACACAAGAGCGGTGATCCACGCCGAGTAGACGAGGGGTAGGGCCAGCCCCTCCACCACCACCGCGACGTAGTTGGGGTGCGAGGTCAGCCGGTAGGGGCCGCCGGTGACGAGGGGCAGCCCGGGTACGACGATGACCCGCGTGTTCCATCGCCGCCCCAGGGTGGCGATGCACCACCACCGCAAGGCTTGGGACGCCACGACGAGAGCCAGCATCGGATAGCCCAGCGCAGGGTGGAACTCCGGATGCAGGAGCCAGACCTCGAGGAGAGCCCCCACCAGGAGCCCGGTGTGCAGCACCACCATCACCAGGTAGTGCCGTTGTCCGGTCTCGACGCCTCCGCGCTCGAAGCTCCATGCAGCATTGCGCTTGGACACCACCAGCTCGGCCAGCCGTTCCAGGGCCACCGCTGCGATCAGGACCGTGTACAGGACCTCGCTCACGCAGGTGCCTCCGGCGCCCGGAGCAGCACCAGCTCGGAGCAGAACCCCGGGCCCATCGCCAGCATCAGGCCGTAGGAACCCGGACGGGGTGGGCGGCTGGCGAGAGTGTCCGCCAGCACGTTCAGAACCGAGGCGGAGGACAGGTTGCCGATCTTGGCGAGCGAGTCCCAGGTCACCTGCAGGGCATCGCGGCTGACGTCCAGGGCTTCGGCCAACGCCTCGAGCACCTTCGGGCCGCCGGGGTGCGCGACGTACCACTCGATGTCCGACTGGCTGAGCCCGTGGTCGGCGAGAAAGGCGTCCACGTCGCCACCGACGTACGTGCGCACGAGCTCGGGCACCTTGTTGTCCAGGACGATCTTCAGCCCAGTGGCCCCGACGTCCCACCCCATCGTGCGTTCCGAGTCGGGGTACAGACGGCTGCGGCTGGCCAGGACCTCTGGCTGAACGGATCGAAGGGACGCCAGGTCGTCGGCGCGGGCGGACCCCGACCGCCACGACGGCCGCGGACCCGTCTCCGAACAGTCCGCTCGCCACCAGGTTTGCCACCGAGGTGTCGTTTCGCTGCAGGGTCAGCGAGCACAGCTCCACGGACATCAGCACCGCCACCTTGTCCGGGTGACCGACGAGGTAGTCGTGCAGTCGTGCGACGCCCGCGGCGCCGGCCACGCACCCCAGACCCACGAGTGGCATCCGGATCACGTCCGGGCGCAGCCCGATCACCTGGGCGACTCGCGCCTCCAGGGATGGCACGGCCAGTCCGGTCACCGTCGCCGACACGATGAGGTCGACGTCCTCCGGCGTCAGTCCAGCTGCCTTGAGCGCTTCGGTCACGGCCTGGGCACCGAGCTCGACCCCGATCTCGATGAAGGCGTCATTGGACTCGCCGAAGTCACGCAGCTGGGCATAGCGCTCGATCGGGAGTGCCAGGTGCCTGGTCTCGACACCGGCGTTGCGGTGCAGGCGCTCGACGATCGATCGGTCGACTGCGCCTCCGAGCATCGTCTCGGTGAACGTGGTGGTGATCTCTCGCTGCTCGTAGCGGTGCTCGGGCAACGCGCCTCGGACGCTCAAGATGCGCATGCAGATGTCTCCTCGATGTGGTCGGTGCCTGAACGTCTTCTGGTCAGCGAGCCGACTGCTGCCCCGAGCAGCCTGCGGCAAGGGTGGTGGTGATTCGACCCGTACCCAGCCCGAACTCGACCACGTCGTCGAACACACGCGGATCTTGGGCGGCCGGACCGCGGGTCGTGTGCCGGCGCCCGCTGGAGGAGGGGCCACCTGAGCACACGAGTCGATCCAGAACCTTTCGCCGTCGCCTCCATCACCAAGACCGTCACCTGATCGATCCTAGGACGGGGTGCGAAGAGCCTTGCCGCCCCGAACTAGACGACCGGCTCGTCGTCCGAATCGGCCTCCGGCGCGGACTCGATCGGCCACTTGAGCTGGAACTCGACCTCCTCCTCGTCGTCCTCGCGTTCGTGCTCGATGGAGAACTGCGCGCGGGCAGGGACCCAGAACCGCTCGCCGGCGACCTGGATCCGGAACGGCTGGTCCCGTTCCAGTGCGTCCGCAAGTCGGCGGAGCTTCGCCACCACCTCCGGTGTGGAGTACATGCGTTCCACGTCTCGAGGAGCTTTCGCCATGGGATCCGTCCTTTCGGTCGATGGGTTGCGTTCTGTTGGCGGCTTGTTGGCCGGCCCCGGGCTCAGCCCAGGGCCGTTCCCTCGACTGAGGGAGACGGCGTGATCTCCGGCAGGCGCATCATGCGGAACGAGTTGATCAGGCCGATGAGGCTGGCGAGGACGGAGACGAGCAGCGCGATCTGGAGCGAGAGGTCGCGTGCGTGCGAGTTGATGCGGAGGATCTCTGCCCGAGTCGTCCTCGGGTTCGTCGACGAGCAACTCCTCGATCTGGGTGTTGCTCATGATCTGTGCATCGTCCTCCAGCGTCTGCGCGATCTGCTCCTGATCGTCCGCAGGGATGATCTTGCTGGCTTCGGTCTGGTCGGTGAAGCTCAGCGAGAGAGCGGCCAGCATGAGTCCTCCTGCCACCGCCAGACCGAAGGAGAGCCCGAAGGAGCCCGCGGCCGAGTTCACGCCGGCCGCCTCACTGACCCGCTCCTCCTCGATGGGGGCCAGCGTGTAGTTGTTGAGCTGGGAGACCAGCAGGCCCAACCCGGAACCGGCCAGCAACAGCGGACCGATGAGCAGCCAGCCGAAGTCCGCTCGAGGGACGAGCGGGATGATCACCGCCATCCCCACCGTGGTGAGCGCGAAGCCTGCGCGTACGACGCTGCTCGAGCGACGCTTCCCCGACCTCCTGCCGGCGATCATGGCCACCGCGAACATGCTCAGGGACAACGGCGCCAGGGAGAGCCCGGCCTGCATCGCGTTGTACTCGAGGGTCATCTGCAAGAAGATCGGCAGCACGATCATCGCCCCGCCCAGGGTGATCTGCTGGAGCATCTGCTGGGAGATCCCGATCCTGAAGTGCGGGAAGGTGAACAGCCCCGGGTCGAGCAAGGTCGGCTTCCCCTGGCGCTTGCGGCGTACCAGCCAGAACGCCAGCGCCACAAGGCCGACGGCCCCGCTCACGATGAGCGCTGCTACCGCTTCGCCGCCCTCCTGCCAGACCAGGATGCCGAGAACCACACCACCCATTCCCACCACGGACAGCGCCGCGCCGACCAGGTCGATCTGGCGCGGGCCGGTGTAGGCGACGTCGCGCACCAGCTTGATGTTGGCGAGCACGACGGCGATCACCACGACCTCGAGGAAGAAACCGACTCGCCACGACAGGAACGTGGTGACGAACCCGCCGAGCAGCGGGCCGACGGCCGCGGCGATCGCAGCGGCGGCACCCACCAGGGCGTAGGTCTTCTTTCGGGCCGCGCCGTCGAAGTTCCCGTGGATGAGTGACTGCATCGCGGGCAGCAGCATCGACGCACCGAGGCCCCCGAGGATGGCCCAGAAGATGATGATCGCCCTGAGGTCCTGGGCCAGGGTCATCGCCAGGGCCCCGATCGCGTAGGCGAGCAGTCCCAACACGTAGGCGCGCTTGCGACCGATGAGGTCGCCCACCTTGCTGCTGATCAGGATGAACGCGGCGGAGACGAGTGCCTCGAGGGCGATCGCGGACTGCACGCCGCTCACGGTCGTGTCGAGATCCTTGACCACCGACGAGATGGAGACGTTCATCAGTGACGTGTCGACGACGAGCACGAACATCGCCGCCGCGAGCAGGATCGCCAACCGTGAGCTGTGCTGACCCACGTCAGCAACGCCGGTGTTCGCTTCCTCGCCCACAGGGTCCTCCCCCTACAGGCTCGCGCCTACCTGGCACCGTCGGCGTCACCCTCAATGGGTGAGCGGGGGAGCGGCGGGCGAGGCAACACCAGAGGGTCGGTGGGCCCCGTGGGACTCGAACCCACAACCCGCGGATTAAAAGTCCGCTGCTCTGCCAGTTGAGCTAGAGGCCCGGGACGTGGGGGTTCTGGTCCGGCGAAGCGCGGGCAGACAACTCGCGCTGGACCGAGACTCCATGTGCCCGGTGGAAGTATGGCGCATCCGGATCGCGGCGCCGACTCGCGTCGACGTGGCCGCCTGCATTGACCCTGGTCGGCTGCCGCACGATGACCGTCGCACGGACGCCTTCGGCTGCGCGGTCGTCGGTTCAGGATGCGACGCTTGAGAGCGTGAGAACCCCAGCCTGGCTCGGCGTCGACGTCGGCACCAGCTCGCTCAAGGTGATCGCCGTCGGCGCCGACGGCTCGCCCCTCGCCGAGCAGGAGACCGCGTGGGCGCTGGACCGACCTGACTCCCAGACGGCCGAGGCGGACCCAGGCGTATGGCTCCGCGCGGTCGACGACCTGCTGATCCCCCTGTCCGAGGCGTACGACGTCCGCGCAGTCGGGGTCACCGGGCAGATGCACGGCACGATCCTGGTCGACGAGTCCGGGACTGCTGTGCGCCCTGCGGTGCTCTGGCCCGACTCGCGTGCCGAGGTCGTCCGACCTCGCTGGGACGCGCTCCCTGATGAGGTGCTCGGACGACTCGGGAACCCGTGGTCGGCCGGCATGACCGGTCCGGTCCTCGCATGGCTCGCCGAGCACGAGCCGGGCGCGGTGGCTCGTGCGGAGAGGGTGGCGCTGCCCAAGGACCTCGTCCGCGAGCACCTGGTGTCCGGGAGCACCTCCAGCGATCCCTCCGACGCCTCAGGGACGTTGCTGTGGGACGTGGCCAACGGGTCCTGGTCCCGCGAGGCGACGGCGTTGATCCCTGCGCACCTGCTGCCGAAGATCAGGCCCTCGGTCGAGTTCGTCGGGACCTGGCGGGACGCCGAGGTCGTGGTCGGTGGTGGGGACACCCCGGTCTCCCTGGTGGCCATGGAGCACGCCGTGGACGCCTGGCAGCCCGGCGACGTGGTCGTCAACCTGGGCACGGGGGCACAGGTGATCGACCCCCGGACGGGTCCGCCCACGGGCTCCGGCTGGAGCGACGTGCACGTCTACGAGGGCGTGCTCGGCGATCACTACTCGATGGTCGCGGCCCAGAACGCAGGGTTGGCCCTGTCCTGGGCGCAGCAGCAGCTCGGCATCACCTGGGACGAGCTGTCCGTGATCTGCCAGCAGGCCCCGCCCGGGGCCGGTGGAGTGCTGTTCAGCCCGTTCGTCGCGCCCGAGCGCGGTGCCCTCTCGCCGACGCGCTCGGGACCTGGATGGATCTCCGAGGAGATGGGCAACCGTCCGCCCACCACCCTGGCGGCACGCGCAGCAGCCGAGGCCCAGGCCTTCCTGGTTCGGCGCTCCTGGGAGCTGCTCGACGTGGACGCGCGCAGGGTGTTCGTGCTGGGTGGTGGCGCACGCGAGCCCTGGGTGCGACAGCTGCTGGCCGACGTACTCGGAAAGCCCGTCAACCACCTGCCCATGCGCAGCGTCTCGGCCGCCGGGGCGGTGATCCTCGCCGGTGGGCCGACACCGCGAGATGGTCGCCCCGCCAGTGCCACGGCCGACCCGACGGGAGCTTCCCGAGCTCGAGGACGCCTATCAGCGCTGGCGCGCTGAGATGTACGACGGAGGCTTGCCGGGCCTGCCATGATCGCGGCGTGAACCAGCCGCCTCCCGATCCGGGTGCCGCCCTTCCGGGCTGGGCTGCGGCGGCGCTGGTGTTCGGAGCCTCCGCGGCCGTTCTCGTGGTGGAGCTGGTGGCGCTCCGGCTGTTGGCGCCGTACCTCGGACTGACGATGGAGACCAGCACCATCGTCATCGGCACCGCGCTCGTGGCGATCGCGCTCGGGGCGTTGTACGGCGGCCGGGCTGCCGACGTCGTGGCGCCCCGGCGAACGATCGCGCCACTCCTGGCGTTCTCCGGCGTCGCGGTCGCGATCACCCCGTTCCTCGTCCGGGCTACCGGTGAGAACGCTCCCGGGCTGCTCTTCCTGGTGGCCGGACTGACGATCGTGATCCCCGGTGCCCTGCTGTCGGCGGTCACGCCGATGGTCATCAAGCTGATGCTCACCACGCTCAAGGAGACCGGGACCGTCGTCGGCCGGCTCTCCGGAATCGGCACGGTCGGCGCCATCTTCGGCACGGTCGTGACCGGGTTCGTGCTCATCTCGCGGGTGCCGGTGACGGGCATCATGCTCGGGCTCGGGTTGCTGCTGCTGATCGCTGCGATCGTGGTCGAGATCGGCGTACGACGGCGTCCGCCGGTGTACCCCGTCGTGCTGATCCTCGTCTGCGTCGTGGGTGCGCTCGTTGCGCCACAGGGATGTGACGCCGAGACGAAGTACCACTGTGCCGAGGTGCTCGGTGACGACAGCCGCCCCGGCGGCCGCCTGCTGGTGCTCGACGGGCTGCGGCACTCCTACGTCGACGTCGACGACCCCACCTTCCTCGAGTTCTCCTACGTGAAGGCACTCGCCGGGGTGGTCGACGGCAGCTTCGAGCCGGGCGAACCACTGGACGCCTACCACGTGGGCGGCGGCGGGATCACCTTCCCCCGCTACCTCGCGGACACCCGTCCCGGCACGCGAAGCGTGGTCTCCGAGATCGACCCGGGCGTGGTGGACGTCGACACCGAACGGCTCGGGCTGGAGACCGGGCCGACCCTTCGGGTCAGGGTCGAGGACGGCCGCCTCGGCGTACGACGACTCCCGAGCTCCAGCCGCGACCTCGTCGTCGGCGACGCCTTCGGCGGGGTGAGCGTGCCGTGGCACCTGACCACGATCGAGTACGTCGATGAGGTCAAGCGCGTGCTCCGCGACGAGGGGGTGTACGCCGTCAACATCATCGACTTCCACCCGCTCGGTTTCGCCAGGGCCGAGCTCGCGACCCTGCGCAAGGTCTTCGACCACGTCGCCCTCGCGGCGGACCCGTTCACCCTCTCCGGCAACGGCGGCGGCAACCTGGTTGCCATCGCCTCGGACTCACCGATCGACAAGTCCGCCGTGGAGCGCGGCTTCGCAGAGCGCGACCTGGCGTGGGAGGTCATCGACGGCGACCGGCTCACCGGCTGGGTCGACGGGGCGAAGGTGCTCACCGACGACTACGCGCCGGTCGACCAGCTGCTGACCCCGCACCCGAGCCGCTGACCGCCCTAGCGGAAGAAGACCAGGATCAGGATCCCGGTCACGACGAGCGAGAGGACGAGTGAGCCGAAGCAGCCGAGGCGGTTGCTGAAGAACAGGAACATGCGGTGTGTCTCCGGTGGTTGGCACGGCCGTGGGAACAGGTCGAGAGCGTTCGAGACCGCGACAACGCGCGATCTCGGGGTACTGGGTTCCCCGGAGGAGGTCTGATGACACACCACGACACATCTCAAGACACGAGCCTGGCCGGACGAGTCGTGCGGGGTGGCTCGTCGGCCGTCGGCGCGACCCTGTCGGCAACCATCCGCACCATGGCTGCGCTGCGTCCGGCGGCGAAACCGCTGCACCCCGAGGGCGTGATCGTGACGGGCACCCTCGACAGGCGTGGTTCCGCTGTGCCGAGTGGGTCAGCCTGGGTCGACGAGCCGGGACAGGACGAGGTCGTCGTACGGGTCTCGCGGGCCATCGGTCTCCCGGATGCGGTCCCGGACATCCACGGTCTCGCCGTGCGCGTGCCCACACCCGCGGGCGTGGGCGACCTGCTGTTCGCGTCGACAGGTTGGGGGCTCCTCGGACGCTTCGTGCTCACCTTCGGCGGCGGTCCGGAGTCCCGGCCGATGACGACCCTGCTGCCCTATCGCACAGCAGAGGGCCCGGCACTGCTCGGTCTCCGCGCGATCGCCGCTCAGGTCTACGAGATGTCCTGGTGCCGGCCACGAGGGGAGTGGCAAGCCTTCGCCGAGCTCCGCCTGACTGAGGACGAGGCACCCAACCAGGCGATGTCGTTCGACCCGGTGCGCAACCAGCTGCCCGGCCTCACGCAGTACGCCTGGGTACGACGCCTTCGGGAGCCGTCGTACCGGAGCGCCAGGAAGTCACGCCGGCAGTAACTGCTTCAGCGGCTGGAGCGGGTCAGCTGTCGTCCTCGGCCGACGACTCGTCGTCTTCGCGCAGGTTGTTGCGGTGGTGCTGGACGATCTCGGTGAACTGACGCGCCTTGACCTGCTGCGCTCGGATGACCACGTCACGGCCTTCCGGCGGCTTGACCACCGCTCGCCAGCTCGGGGACCCAGGCTTGTCGCCGAGCTCCACCTGGGTCTTCGGATCACGCAGGTCGATCTTCGTCTCTCGCCGGCTGTTGGCCACCTCGAGCACGCCGTCACGGATCGCGATGGTCGGAGGGTTCAAGTTCGACAGCGCCCACCCCGCGGCCACCGCGACGATCGCGAGCAGGGCCGCCACCATCAGCCCGGCAGACGGTGGGATCAGCTGCCGTCACGATGAGCGTCAGCACGGAGGCGCCCGCCGCCACCGCCAGCACCGCGCCGAGGCCGTAGAGCGGGACGTTCGACGGGCTGTACTGGATGAACGCCGGGACCTCCTTCGCAGACGCTTCCGTCGCTGGTGCGTCCTGGTCCGCAGCCTCGTCTGCCGCACGTCCTGAGTCCGCCTCCGGAGTGGACTCTGCGCTGGTTTCCGGCTCGGGCTCGGGTTCGGGCTCCGGTTCTGGCTCCGGGTTCGGGCTCGGGTTCCGGTTCGGGCTCGGGTTCGGGCTCGGGTTCGGGCTCGGGTTCTGGCTCGGGTTCGGGCTCGGGTTCGGGCTCGGGTTCGGGCTCGGGTTCTGGCTCGGGTTCGGGTTCGGGCTCCGGCTCGGGTTCTGGCTCTGGCGCTGCCGCATCCGTGAGCGCACCCGAGTCGGTGTGCTCGTAGACCGTGCCGTCCTCCGCGGCCATCGCGCCGTCGGCGTAGTGGTAGAGCCAGCCCTCGAAGCCGGCGCCATCCGGTCCCGCCTCGTGGAAGACCCAGCCCTCGTCAGACCCCTCGTCCGCGGTCTCCGGCGAGTTCTCCTCGGGGGGCGGAGCAGCGGGTTCGTCGGAGCGCTTGTCCTTCCCGGTCGAGGGCTTCAATCGCGTGAGCAGGCGACGTCTCAGGCTCGAGCCACCCGACCCGTCCTTCTTCGACCTTGTCCGGCTTGCTCCGGCTTCTCCGAGTCGTCCGGCTCCTCGGAGGTGAACGCCTCCCGAGCCACTTGCAAGGGGTCGACGGAGGCGCGGGACTCGGCTCGCGCTCGGGCCGATTCTCGACCTCGCGAGCAGCAGTCTCGGACTCCTGCTCCACGGCGTCACGCTCGGCCACGACCCCTCCTTCCCGGACACCGCTGGTGCCGCACAGGTGTTTGCCCCGGTCGACTGTACGACGGAACGTTGGGTGCGGGAATCGCTGCGTCACCCGCCCTGGAACGGAGCTCCGGCAGACCCGCCCGAAGGGCTGGCTCGCGTTTGGTCACAAGGTTGGTAGGCTCCTGAATGCAGGATGCAAGTTCCAGCGGTTACACAACGCTTGTTGGAGTTTGTGATCCAACGGCGTTTCTTCTCTTGGCTCCAAGCTTGCGAGGCGGGACGGCGTATCACCGCATCCTGTCGCGGTCGCCGAAGTGGCGTCCACGCCTCAGTAACAAGGAGAAAAAGAGCATGGCTCAAGGCACCGTCAAGTGGTTCAACGCCGAGAAGGGCTTCGGCTTCATCGCCCAGGAGAACGGCGGCGATGACGTCTTCGTTCACTACTCGGCAATCCAGTCGCAGGGCTACAAGTCCCTCGACGAGAACCAGAAGGTCGAGTTCGACGTCACGCAGGGTCCCAAGGGCCCGCAGGCGGAGAACGTTCGCGCTATCTGATATCGCGTAACACAACAGCAGGGGTCTCGATCGGCAACGGTCGGGGCCCCTTCGTGTTTAGCTCCTGGCAGAGTTGGAATGTAACTGTTCCAGTGTCCACATGCTGGTTTCGCGCCCTCGAACGCGGGTAGGAAACTGGGAGCAGGCATCCAGGGGGAGTACAGGGAAGGCTGGACGCGTGGATCCGTTCGATGTGCGTCTGGAAGACGACGAGCTGCTCGACGAGGTTGAGCTCACCGCCAACCTGATCGTGGCCGCCAACCAGTCCGAGGCGCGTATGTCCGCCACCGAGATCGACGAGATCCTCGGAGTCTTCCCGCGCCCGCGCAAGGGCGAGTGAGGTTTCCTGCCCGCAGCACGCCCACGCGTGGCACAGTGGCAGCGCGGCGGAGTCGCGCTCCTGGGTCGCGGGGCGTCTGCCCGGAGAACCGCCCAGGTGATCCGCGCAGATGATCCGCCCGGGTGACACGCTCGACTCCGTCAGGCCCTAGCATGTGCAGCGTTCTGATCCTCCTCATCAGGAGTTAAATCGTGGCCCTGAGCTTCAAGCCTGTGGACAGCGTCTTCTACGAGCTCCTCTCAACCTCGGCAACGCACCTCGTCAACGGGGCCCGGATCCTTGCGGAGCTGCTCGACGACACCGCCGACCGCAAGGACGTCGCCGATCGGATGCAGGACGCCGAGCACGAGTGCGACGAGACGACCCACGAGATCGCCAAGCGGGTCAACTCGACCTTCGTCACCCCGTTCGACCGTGAGGACATCTACGCCCTCGCCTCCGGCCTCGACGACGTCATGGACTACATGGAGGAAGCGGTCGACCTGACGATGCTCTACGAGGTCGACTCGCTACCGACGGAGATCGCGGAGCAGGTCGACGTGCTCCAGCGTTGTGCGGAGCTGACGGCCGAGGCGATGCCCCGCCTGAAGGCGATGAAGGACCTCGAGGAGTACTGGATCGAGATCAACCGCCTCGAGAACGCCGGCGACAAGAGCTACCGCCGGATCCTGGCCAACCTGTTCAGTGGTCAGTACGAGGCGCTCGACGTACTCAAGCTCAAGGACATCGTCGACTCCCTCGAGCACGCCGTCGACGCCTTCGAGAAGGTCGCCAACACCATCGAGCAGATCCACGCCAAGGAGTCCTGACCGGTGGAGCTCGCGATCATCATCGCGGTCGTTCTCACTGCCCTGGTCTTCGACTACACCAACGGGTTCCACGACGCCGCGAACGCCATCGCCACATCCGTCTCCACCCGGGCGCTGACCCCACGCGTGGCGCTGACGATGGCAGCGGTGATGAACTTCATCGGTGCCTTCCTGGGTCAGAAGGTGGCGCAGACGGTGAGCGAGGTCATCAGTCCGGGGACGGGAAGCCATGGGCTGGTGATCGTGATGGCGGGGCTGCTCGGTGCCATCACCTGGAACCTGATCACGTGGTACTTCGGGTTGCCGTCTTCCTCCTCGCAAGCCCTGATCGGTGGCCTCGTCGGCGCGGCCATCGCTGGGGGTGTCCTCGTCAACTGGGCCACGGTGGTCGACAAGGTCCTCCTGCCGATGCTCATCTCCCCGTTCGTCGCCTTCGCACTCGGCTTCGCCATGATGCTCGCGATCATGTGGACCTTCCGCCACAAGGCACCGGCCAAGGTCGGACGGGGTTTCCGGCTCGCCCAGGCCGTGTCGGCAGCCGCGATGGCGCTGGGACACGGCCTCCAGGACGCACAGAAGACGATGGGCGTCATCTTCCTGGCGCTGTTGTCGGGTGAGTACGTCAAAGCCGGTGACCCGCTGCCTGTCTGGGTCATCGTTGCTGCGGCCACGGCCATCTCACTGGGCACGTACTCCGGCGGATGGCGGATCATGCGCACCCTCGGGCGGCGGATCATCCACCTCGACCCGCCGCAAGGATTCGCCGCCGAGTCGATCTCCGCGGGCGTGCTCTACACGACGGCGTACGTCTTCGAGGCTCCCATCTCGACGACCCACACCATCACCAGCGCCGTGATGGGTGTGGGGTCCACGAAGCGCTTCTCCGCCGTGCGCTGGGGCGTGGCGCGCTCCATCGTCACGGCCTGGGTCCTGACCTTCCCGGCGGCCGGCACCGTGGCGGCGCTGACGTACTTCGTGATGAAGTTCGTCTTCCAGATGCCTTGAGCTGACAGCTCCCGCCGCTGCTCAGCTGAGCGGGATGCGCAGCTTCCAGCCCACCTGGATCAGGTCAGGGTCCTTGATCTGGTCGTTCGCCACCACGATCTGGGCCACGGTCGTCTTCCCGAAGTCGCGGGCCTTGCGGACGATGCCGGTCAGGGTGTCGCCGGACTCGACCCGGTAGAGCAGCCACCCGGTCAGCTTGGGGAACATCAGCACCTCGACCTCGCGCAGGTCACTGCCCGGTCCTGGGCCGGGGCCGGGGTTGTCGCCGAACACCTGCAGGGTGAGCGGCGTACCGGCCCGAGGTGGTGTCTTGACCTTCATGGTGGTCGTGAACTCGCCGAGTGCGGCCATCCCGCCCGTCGACTGCGCGAACGCAGTGGCGATGACCTTGCCGCTGCGGTTCAGCAACCGCATCCCGATCGTTCCCTCGAACCCGGTCCCGATGCCGGTCACGGTGAACTGGCGTCCGACGAGGTCGTGCTTGGCCGGCTGCCGTACCCGGATGTCGCTGATGATCCCCATGGTGTGCCTCCCGTTGGCTGGATGTTCGCCAACCTAGGACGAGCGACAGGGGTTCGGATAGCCCCGCTGGCGCAGGATCAGCCGAAACGACCGGAGATGTAGGCCTCGGTGCGCTCGTCGGCGGGCTTGCTGAAGATCTGCTTGGTGAGGTCGTACTCGACCAGGAGCCCGGTCCGGTTGCCCGTCGTCTCGTCGGGCTTCGCGGTGAAGAACGCGGTGCGGTCGGAGACGCGCGCGGCCTGCTGCATGTTGTGGGTGACGATGATGATCGTGTAGGTGCTCCGCAGCTCGGTCATCAGGTCCTCGATGCGCGAGGTGGCGATCGGGTCCAGGGCCGAGCAGGGCTCGTCCATCAGGATCACGTCGGGCGGGTGGCGATCGTGCGGGCGATGCAGAGCCGCTGCTGCTGGCCGCCGGAGAGGCCGTACGCCGACTGCTTGAGCTTGTCCTTCACCTCGTCCCACAGCGCGGCCGCGCGCAGCGCCTCCTCGACATGTGCGTCCATGTCGTCGACCTTCATGCCGATGACCCGGGGACCGTAGGCGATGTTGTCGTAGATCGACTTGGGGAACGGGTTGGGCTTCTGGAAGACCATGCCGATGTGGCGTCGTACCTCGATCGGGTCGACGTTCTTCCCGTAGATGTCCACGTCGTGGTAGGTGACCGTGCCCTCGACCCGGCACCCCGCGACGAGGTCGTTCATCCGGTTCAGGCAGCGCAGGACCGTCGACTTGCCGCACCCGGACGGGCCGATCAGCGCGGTGATCTCGTTGCGTCCGAAGGAGAGGTCGACGTCGTGCACGGCGTGGAAGTCGCCGTAGAAGACGTTGAGGTCCGCGCGTCTCCATGACCGGCGCCGTCGGCTCCGGGGGGAGGTCGCGCTGCGCGCTGGCGGGTACGTCGACGAGTGAGCTCATGTAGGTGTCCAGACTCCCGCTGAAGCTTTCGGTGGATGTGAATGTTGCAGGTCGTGTAGCCAATGGGGCTCACCACTCTCGTTGGAACTTGTTGCGGATGAAGATGGCCAGGCCGTTGAGCAGCAGCACCATCACGAGCAGTACGACGATGGCCGCGGCGGCGGCCGGTCTGGAACTCCTCCTGGGACTGGGAGGTCATCGAGAAGATCTGGATCGGCAGGGCCGTGACCGGGCTGGCCACGCCGGTCGGGTCGAACCGGACCGCCCCGGCGATCCCGAGCAGGAGCAGCGGTGCGGCCTCGCCGATGGCGCGCGACAGGCCGAGGATCGTGCCGGTCGCGATGCCGGGGATGGCCGAGGGCAGCGTCTGGCGCCACGTCGTCTGCCACTGGGTCGCGCCCAGCGCGAGGGACCCGAAGCGGATCTCGTTGGGCACCGCCCGCACGGCCTCGCGGGTGGTGATGATGATGACCGGCAGGATCAGCAGACGCCAGGGCGATCGCACCGCCGAGGACGACGCCCTTGCGCTCGAAGCCGATCAGCGCCATCACCGCCACCGCGAGCAGGCCGTAGACGATCGACGGGACGGCCGCCAGGTTCTGGAGGTTCAGCTCGATCAGCCGGTTGTACCACCGGGTGTTGTCGGCGAACTCCTCCAGGTACAGCGCGGCGGCGATGCCGAGGGGCACCGCCATGACGGCGGTGGTCACCATCAGCCACACCGTCCCGAGGATGCCCGCCCGGAAGCCGGTGCGCTCGGGGAAGAGCGTGGAGTCGTAGCGGGTGATCAGCGCCGAGTCGAAGCGGGGCGCCCCGTCGATGACGGTGTTCACGATCAGCACGAGCAGGACCATGACCCCGAAGAACAGCGAGAACCAGAGCAGCACCAGGAAGACCAGCGACGCCGTGTTGCGGTCGCGGCTGCGGCCGGTCGAGACGGCCTTCTGGACGGCCTCGCGGGTGTACTCGAGGGTGGAGGAGGTCATCAGTAGGCCTGCCTGAAGCGACGGACGAAGGAGATGCTGATCGCGTTGATGACCAGCGTGATCAGGAACAGCAGCAGGCCGACCGCGAACAGCATGTTGTAGTCGACCGAGCCGACGGGGTTCTCGCCGCCGGCTGTCTGCGCGATGAACCCGGTCATCGTCTGCATGCCCTCGCGCGGGTCGATCGAGAGGTTCTTCTGGGCACCTGCCGCCAGGGCCACGATCATCGTCTCGCCGACCGCGCGGGACAGGCCGAGCACCACTGCGGCGGCGACGCCGGACAGCGCCGCAGGGAGCACGACGCGAAGGGTGGTCTGCATCCGGTTGGCGCCCATGGCGAGGGAGCCCTGCCGCATCGACTGGGGTACGGCGGACAGAGCGTCCTCCGAGAGCGAGGCGACCGTCGGGATGATCATCACGCCGAGCACCAGCCCCGCGGCCAGCGCGTTGGTGAAGCCGACGTCCATGTTGAGGATGTCCTGGAGCAGGGTCGGTGTGACGAAGGCCAGTGCGAAGAAGCCGTAGACGACCGAGGGCACCCCGGCGAGCAGCTCGAGGATCGGCTTGAGGATCTTGCGGGCGCGCTTGCTGGCGTACTCCGAGAGGTACATCGCAGCGCCGAGTCCGAGCGGGACGGCGACCACCAGCGCGACCACCGTCGTCATCAGCGTGCCGGCGATCAGGGGCAGCACCGCGTAGTGGCCCTCGGTGGCGAAGAACTCGCCGAACTGACCTGGCCGAAGAAGTGGATGACCGGCTCGATCAGCGCCAGGATGATGCCGAAGGTGATCACGACCGAGAGCAGCGCCGAGACGCCAGCAGGACGGCCTTGATGACCGCCTCCGCCCGCCGGGGACGTGCGGGCGCAGGTCGACGGAGGCGCGGGCCAGGCCCGCCCCGGAGGGCGGACCTGGCGTCGCGCTGGAGTGCTCACTCATGCGATGTGTCGCAGTCCTCGGTCTCTCGGTGTCCTCGACGTCAGCCGATGCCGGAGAGGGCCGACTTGGTCTCGCTGTAGTCTGCTCCTCGTTCAGCGGGATGAACTTGGCCGCCTTCGCGATCGTCTCGAGGTTCTCGATGTAGAAGTCGGTGTACTCCTTGACCGCCTCGTTGTCGCGTGTACGCCTTGTTGCGACGTAGATGAACAGCGGACGCGAGAGCGGGGTGTACTCGCCGGCCTGGGCGGTCTCGGCCGACGGCTCGACGCAGCCCTTGCCGTCGTCGATGGCGACCGCCTTCAGCTTGTCGGCGTTCTCCTCGTAGTAGGTGTAGCCGAAGTAGCCGGTGGCGCCCTCGGTGCCGCTCGACGCCCTGGACCAGGACGTTGTCGTCCTCGCTGGCCTCGTAGTCGTCGCGGGTCTTCTCGGACTCGTCGCCGATCACGTCGGCAGCCATGTAGTCGTAGGTGCCGGAGTCGGTGCCGGGGCCGAACAGCGAGATCTTCTGGTTCGGGGAACTTCGGGTCGAGCTGGTTCCAGTTGTTGATCTTGCGATCCTGGGCCCCACAGCTTGATCAGCTGGTCGGTGGTGAGGCAGTCGACGCCCTCGAGGTCCTTGTTCACGACGACGGTCAGTGCGTCGGTGGCCACCTGCAGCTCGGTGAACTCGACACCTTGTTCTTCTTGCAGACCGGGACCTCCTCGTCGTCCTTGATCGGGCGCGAGGCGTCGGAGATGTCGGTCTCGCCGGCGCAGAACTTCTCGAAGCCGCCGCCGGTGCCGGAGGAACCGACGGTGACCTTGATGTCGGGGTTCTCCTCGTTGAGCAGCTCGTAGGCGGCGTTGCTCATCGGGAAGACGGTGGAGGAGCCGTCGACGGCGACGGAGCCGGAGGCGCCACCGCTCTCGCTACCGGATCCCGCCTCGGCGCCGAGCCACAGGCGGCGAGGGTGACGGCCAGCAGGGCGGCGCCGGGCAGCGCGATCCACTGATGGGCTTGCGGGACACAGCGTTCTCCTGGTGTCTGATGTCATTGGGTGTGTTCACGCTGGTGAACCTAGGAACCAGAAGTGACTGGGCGCTTCGGCGTGGGTGAACGCGAGGTGAACGCTGGCCAGCGGGTCGGCGGCGGATCCGCCTGGCGCCGCGGGAAGTGGGCGTCGTCGAGCGGCTCTGGGTCAGATTCCGCGCTGTGACGGGAGCGTGCCGCTCGGTGGCGACGACCGCGCCCTTGCGGTGGTGGCACACCACCACCTCGCCCGGGGCGAGCGGCTCCTCGTCGACGCCGAGGAGCTCGAAGATCCGGGGCAGCACCGGCCGGTGGCTGCACAGGACGCCGTCGGCTCCGGGGTCGTCAGCAGCTCGACGAGGAGCGTGCTCGGCCGCGGCCTCGTCGAAGCCCTCCTCGGAGAGCTCGTCGAGCTCGCTCAGCGGCAGCACCTGCTCGGTCGGCGTACGGCCGGACGGTCTCCACGCACCGGGTGCTGGTCGAGGTGACCACACGCGCGACGCCGTAGGCGTGCAGCAGCGGAACCATCGTCTCGGCCTGCTGCTCGCCCGAGCTCGTTGAGCGGGCGCTTCGGGTCGGGGCCGTCCCAGCGGTCCCGCTTCTCCGCCTTCGCGTGCCGCACGACCAGCAGCGCCGAGGTGGTCTTCCGGAACTCGTGGAACTGGGCGAGCAGGTCGATGTCGTCGAGGTAGGTCATCCGCTCCTTCGCCGCGGACTCGCTGAGCCAGGCGAGGTCGTCGACCTCGTCGTTGATCTCGTACGACGAAACGTCGTCGTCGCCGACCACGTGGCCGACCCAGTAGTGCACCGTCTTGGCCCGGCCACCGCTCACGGCGTACAGCTGGGGGCGGAGCGGCCGACCGAGCCGGATCTCGATCCCGGTCTCCTCGAGCACCTCGCGCACCGCTGTCGCGGTGACGTGCTCGCCGGGGTCCTGCTTGCCCTTGGGGAAGGACCAGTCGTCGTACTTCGGCCGGTGCACGAGCAGGAACTCCCGCCCCGCTGGACCCTTGCGCGTGATCACTGCCCCGGCGGCGACGACGTCCGGTCCGGTCGCGTCGGGCGGCGACGGGTTGGTCATGGCGCAGATCCTGACATGCGAGAAGGCTGCCTACGGCTACCCTCGGGCCGACATGCGTGCATCAGCCGGGGACCAGCACATGAGCGGAGGGGGTGAGGGAGTGCCGAACCGTCGTGGCCTGCGCCGGGCGGGCGTCGTCGCACTCGTTCTCGTCCTGCTCGCCGGTCTGCTGGTGGTCGGCGTCGTGGTCTGGCAGCGCCTCGACCGAACAGACCTGGAGGAAGCACTCGAGGCCGTCCCCGCGAGCTCGTTGCGGGTCAGCTACACCGACTGGGCCGCTGTTCGCAGCAGGCTGGATGCCGACCTGGGCGACACCCCTGGCACCGAGGCGGTCGAGAAGCTGATCCAGGAGGCCTACGACAGCGACTACGGTTCCGCGTCGAGCATCGTCGACTCCGCACCGGCCCTGCAGGAGAACTTCGGGTTCAGCCCGGCCACCGCGCAGTGGGAGGCCTTCGCGCAGGGACGCCAGGGGGCGGCCATGGTGCTCAAGGTGGCGGACGGCGCCGACTTCGACGTCCTGGCGGGACAACCTGCGCTCCGCCGGCTACAAGTAGCCCAAGGAGGACGACGGTGTCTGGGAGGGCGGTGTCGACCTGATGCCCGAGATCGACCCGACGATCTCCCCTGAGCTCCAGTACGTCGTGCTGCTCGAGGACGCAGGGCCTGGTGGTCTCCAGCGACACGGCTGACTATGCCGGTACGGCGGCTCGAGTGGCGTCCGGTGAAGCGAGCTCGTTCGCCTCGGTGGACGGGGTCTCCGAGATGGCCGGACAGCTGGGCGAGCCGGCCAACGCGATGATGTGGGGCAAGGACTTCGCCTGCACCGACCTCGCCATGTCGCGGGCCGACGAGAACGACCAGGCCGAAGGCGAACGACTCGTGCAGGAAGCCGGCGGCGTGACGCCGCTCGCCGGCCTGGCGATGGCGATGCAGCCGAACCGGACCCTGCGGATCGTCGCCTTCTTCGAGGACGACGAACAGGCCGAGAAGAACCTGAGGTCGCGGGCGCAGCTGGCCGTCGGAGAGGCCGTCGGGCGCGGTGGTTCGTTCGCCGACGACTTCGAGCTGGAGTCGTCGAAGGCCGTCGGCAGTGCCGTCGTGCTCGACATGCGACCGAGGTCGAAGACCGGCTTCGTCCTCTCCGCGCTGTACGACGGCCCGGTGCTGTTCGCGACCTGCTGAGCGCGCCGCGTCGGTGCTCGCGCCTCTAGTCCTGCGACAGCAGCGCGGCGTGCGGTGGGTAGGCGAGGTAGCCGGCAGCGAGATCCGGGTCGCCGACCTCCTCGGCCATCGCGCGCACGTAGGACCGGGCCTGATCCAGGACTGCCCCGGCTCGCGGGTCGCCTGCCTCGACGAGGATCCGGTGGCAGCAGAGCAGCATCTGGCCGGGCTCCCAGGTCTGGGAGAGACCAGTCGTGTCCAGGTGTTCCAGCACCGGACCGATCAGCTCGACGGCCGCGTCCAGCTGACCTCGCGCTGCCGCGACACTGCCGAGCCCGACGGTCGCCTCGCGGACCAGCGACTCCAGCTCGAGGATCTCGAACAGACGGTGTGCCTCGGCGAAGGCAGACTCGGCCTCGTCCCACAGGCCCGTCGCGGCGGCAGCCAGGCCGAGCGCCTGCTGGGTGTAGCCACGGTCGAGCTCGGAGGCGACTCCTGCCGCGGCGGCGACCGCTCGGCGAGCCAGGTCGAGGGCCTCCTCATGGTGCCCGGTCACCAGCTCGATCGTGGACATGCGGGCCAGGGACTCTCCTTCGAGCGCCTCGCCGTGCACCTCGTGCGCGACGGCGGTGGCTTCGGCGAGGTGGGTCCGGGCGACCTCGAAGCGCGAGGTCAACGTGCCGACGGCTCCCAGCACGAGCTTGTAGATCGCCCCGGCCTCGAGCTCCTCGATCTCCTCGGCGTTCTGCACGGCTTCGCGCGCCCAGTTCTCCGCGGAGGCGAGCTGGTTGCGCATCAGCGCGATCGAGGCGAGGTTGCCCAGGACGACGGTCTCGCGGTAGCGGTGGCCCGAGCGCCGGAAGATCGGCAACGTCTCCTCGAGGGCGGCCTGTGCCTCGGCGTACCAACCGAGGTTGAAGTAGGTGGTCGCCACCTGGGCGAGGGCGGTGCTCTCCAGCTCGGTGTCGCCCGTGCGGGCGAAGACCTCCCTGGCCTCCGCGAAGTACGCCAGGGAGGCGGGGAAGTCGCCGTTGTTGCTGGCCAGCATCGACAGGTAGCGCAGACCCTCGCCGATCAGCGCCGGCCGCCCGATCTCGCGGGCCAGCTCGACGGCCCGGGTGAGGGTGACCTGCGCGCCCTCGCCCTCCGCAGCCCAGGTGAGGGCCTTGCCCTGCGCCAGGGTGGCCTCCGCGCGGAGAGCGTGGTCACCGATCTCGGTGGCGACCTCGACCGCCCGGTCAGCATGCTGCCGCGCCTTCTCGTACTCGCTGTGGGTGAACTGGATCCGGCTCTGCGCCAGGTCGAGCTGCACCTGGCGAGCCGGGTCCAGGTGGTCGACCAGCGCGACCATCGAGTCGAGGACCTGCTGCTGGGGCTCTCGTTCACCCCGGCGGTCCAGCAGGCTCTCCTGGGCCAGCAGGATGTCGAAGCGCAGGTGTGGGTCGCGGTCGGATGCGTGCTCCAGGGCGCTGTCGAGCATCCGGGTGGCCTCGGTCAGGGCGTAGACGGACGTCGCCCGGGTGCCGGCACGGAGGTACCAGATCGCCGCAGCGGGGTCGTGGGCCCGCTCGAAGTGGTCGGCGATCACGGCGGCGTACTCGTCGGCGCGGCCCACCGCCGCACTGGTCTCGGCCAGCCAGGTGGCCGCGCGCTGGTGGTAGCGCTCACGGTGGGTGCGCAGGACTCCGTCGTACGCGACGTCGCGCAGCAGCGCGTGCTTGAACAGGAACTCGTGGGCGGAGGCGAACTGGGAGACCTCCCGCTGCAGCACGACCTCGCGCCGGCGCAGGATCTCGAGAAGTGCGCGCGCACGCGCCACGTCGCTCTCGCGGTCACCGTCGAGGTGGGCGACGGCGAGGTCCCAGAAGACCCGGCCGACCACCGACGCGCGCTGGACCAGTCGGCGCTCCTCGATGCTCAGCGAGTCGAGCCGCGACTGCAGGACGCCCTTGAGCGTGGAGGGTACGGCGACCGTGCGCACCAGCTCGTGGACGACGAACCAGTGGGGTTCACCGCGGACGACCACCCCGGCGTCCATCAGCCAGGTGACCAGCTCCTCGATGTAGAACGGGTTGCCGTCGGCGCTGTCGATGACGAGGTTGACCAGGTCGTCGGGAAGATCCTCGACCTTGGCTCAGGATCTGCCGCACCAGCGCGCGGCTCTCGCGGCGCGAGAGCGGGTTGAGCGTGAGGCGCACGTGGTGGGCGAGCCCTTCGCCCCACCGGGGGTGGTTCTCCAGCAGCGAGGGTCGGGTCGTGGCCACCACCAGGACCGCTGACTCGGCGAGAACCGGAGCGACCGCATCGAGCCACCGGAGCGTCCCTTCGTCGGCCCAGTGCAGGTCCTCGAGCAGCATCAGCACCGGCGCCTGACTGGCGAGGTCGCGGAAGTACTCGCCGAGGGCCTCGGTGCCCTGGTCGCGCAGCGCCTGGGGTTCGGAGGGAAGGTCGAAGCTGCCGTCGTTCACGTCGAATCCCAGCCAGGCGCCGACCAGGGCCGCCTTGCGTGGTCCGGCCTCTGGCCCGACAGCGGAGACGAAGCCGTCGATCAGCCGCTTGCGTACGACGTCGGTCGGGTCGTCGATCGAGATGTCCAGCCGTGAGGTGAGCAGGTCGCGCAGCAGCACGTTCACGCCGTTCTGCCCGGACGGTGCTGCCCGCCCCCGGAACCACCACACGGACTCGGGGCGGTCGGCCAGCCAGGCGTCGAAGTCGTAGAGCAGCCTGGACTTGCCGACGCCTGCGTCACCCATGACCGTGACCACGCGCCATCGCGACTCGTCGATGATGTCCCACAGCCGGTCCTGGAGGAATCGCAGCGCCAGGTCCCGTCCGACCGTGCTCGTCTCGATGCCCTCGACGACCGCATTCGGGTCCAGCCGGAACTCGTGCCGGCGTTCCTTGACGACCACGACGGCCTCCACCGGCTCGTCGATGCCCTTCAGCGTGAGGGACGTGGGTGCCTCGTAGTCGAAGACGCCGCGGACCAGCCGCTGGGTGTCCGAGGAGATCAGGACCCGGTCCACGGGTGCGGCAGCCTGGATCCGGCTGGCCCGGTTGACCGTCGGGCCGACCGCGACGAATCCGCCGCCCGCGCGTTCGCCGAGAGTGCTGACCACGACTTCGCCGGTGTCGATCCCGACCCGCATGTGCAGCGTGACGCCGAACCGGCGTACGAGATCTGCGTTGAGGTCGTCGAGGTCCGCGAGCATGGCCAGGGCCGACCGGATCGCGCGGTGGGCGTCGTCCTCGTAGGAGCGGCTGAGACCGAACACCGCCATCACGGCGTCGCCGATGAACTTCTCGACCACCCCGCCGTGGTCCTCGATCGCCCGCTGCCAGCGGGCGAAGTAGGCGTTGACGACCTCGCGCGTGTCCTCGGCGTCGAGCTGGCGGGAGAGCACGGTGAAGTCGACGAGGTCGGCGAACACGACGGTGACCAGCCGGCGCTGCTCGGTGCGGGACCGCTCGAGCTCCGCGCGTCGGGCCCGCAGCGGGTCCAGGGCGGTGTCCACCACGGCATCGCCGAGGACCTCGCGCTGTGCCTCCAGGGCGGCGATCGCACGGTCGACCGAGGCGATCTCGTCAGCGGTGCCGCCGTCGGATGCGGAGGGTCCGCTCGTCGTACGAGCAGTCCCCACGTCGTGAGGACCCCCCTGACGTCCGGACATATGGGCCACGCTAGTCGTTGGGCCAGCAGAAGGCGCGGGCTGTTGTCCGTTCTGTACGTTGTGGCTGCGAACCGGCGCGGATAAGTTCGAGCATCGGCAGTGTGCTTCTCCGGAGGTGAGCAATATGCGCGTCGAGGCGACCGCATTGACAATGTCCTGGATCCCTTCCGACTCCCTCAAGGGAGCGCTGAAGGCGGGGATGGACCTGCGGCTCTCGCACTGGGACGCGCCGCTCCCCGACCGGGTCAAGGGAGCCGAGGAGGTGCACGAGCTGAGCCGGCACGACAAGTTCCGGTTCGCCAACGTGCTGTCCGTGTGGGCCGAGGTCGAGGACGGTCGCATCGTGGATGCGGGCCACCACGACACCAGCGGCCTGGTGATGGGCGCGACGACGGTGAAGATCGGCCGGATCGGGGCCACGTTCCGGGCGGCCTCGATGCCCGTCCTGCAACGCGAGCCCGAGCGCGCCGACGGGGCGGTGCGCTTCCGGCAGACGGTCGGCGGGCGCACGGGTGTGCCGTTGCCGCGGCCGGTGCCGCACCCGCCGTACGTGCGTTGGCAGGCGCCGCTCGTGTGGACCACCCTCGCGGTGACGCTGCGCGCCGACGGCAGCAGCGACGTCGAGCTGACCGGCGCGAGCGCCTTCCCGCGGCACTGGGTCTACGGACCCGACGGGCGGATCGTGCTGAAGAGCGGGCTGGCCGACCAGGGCGGCTGGATGGCGCACTCCTTCGGCGTACGCACACCGTGGGCGGACCACGACCGCGAGGCACTGGTCGTCGCGGTGGAGAGCGAGCTCGAGCGCCAGCTGTCGAAGGACATCATGCAGGGCAACGCACGCCCGACGATCCGCAACCTCGAGAAGGACGCCCAGCTCACCCGCCAGGGCGACCCGGGCGACGAGCTCTACCTGATCCTGGACGGCGTGGTCCGCGTCGACGTGGACGGCAACGCCCTCGCCGAGCTCGGCCCCGGAGCCGTGATCGGCGAACGCGCCCTCCTCGAGGGCGGCACCCGCACCTCCAGCGTCACCGCCATCACCCCGTCTGCGCGTAGCCGTAGCCGCCCGGGACGCGATCAACATGGACCACCTCCGCACCCTCGCCGAGTCCCACCACCGCGAAGACCTGGTCGACGCCGAGTAACCGAACCGGGCGAGGCACGGCTCGAACCTGTGGTCGCTGCTCGACCACCTGTGGTGGCGGTCGTCCTGACTACGCGAGGCGGGAGCGGCGGCGGCGGTGTAGGGAGATCAGGGTCTCCTGGAGGTTGCGCATGGGGTTGTCGTCGGGGGAGGTGGCCTTCGTCCAGGTGCCGTCGGAGTCGAGCTCCCAGCCGACGGTGTGCGGGTCGAAGGCGAGGTCGAGCAGCGCGGTGACCTCCTCGACCGCTCCGCGGGGACGGCAGCTTGACGAGGACCTCGACGCGGCGGTCGAGGTTGCGGTGCATCAGGTCGGCCGAGCCGATCCAGGCGACCGGCTCGCCGCCGTTCTCGAACGCACATGATCCGGCTGTGCTCGAGGTAGCGGCCGAGGATCGAGCGCACCCGGATGGTCTCGGAGAGCCCCTGCACGCCGGGCGTACGGCGCAGATCCCGCGGATCAGCAGGTCGACCGGCACGCCGGCGCGCGAGGCCGCGTAGAGCTCGTCGATCAGCGCCTCGTCGACGATCGAGTTCGCCTTGATCCGGATCCGCGCCGGCCGACCCGCGCGGTGGTGGGCGATCTCGTTGCGGATCGCCTCGATCAGCCCGCTGCGCACGGAGTCGGGCGCGACCAGCAGCTCGGCGTACGAGGCGTTGCGCGAGTAGCCGCTGAGGTTGTTGAACAGGTGCGCGACGTCCTCGCCGATCGCCTCGTCGGTGGTGAGCAGCCCGAAGTCCTCGTAGAGCCGGGCGGTCTTCGGGTTGTAGTTGCCGGTGCCGATGTGGGTGTAGCGGCGGATGCCCTCGGGCTCGTCGCGGACCACCATCGACAGCTTGCAGTGCGTCTTCAGGCCGACCAGGCCGTAGACCACGTGGCAGCCGGCCTGCTCGAGCTTGCGGGCCCAGCGGATGTTGGCCTGCTCGTCGAAGCGAGCCTTGATCTCGACGATCACCAGCACCTGCTTGCCGGCCTCCGCGGCGTCGACGAGGGCGTCGATGATCGGTGAGTCACCGGAGGTGCGGTAGAGCGTCTGCTTGATCGCCAGCACGTGCGGGTCGGCGGCCGCCTGCTCGATGAACCGCTGGACCGACGTGCTGAACGAGTCGTACGGGTGGTGCAGGAGTACGTCGGACCGCTGCAGCGCCTTGAACACGTCGACCGGCGAGGCCGACTCGACCGGGGCGAGCCGCGAGTGCGTGGCCGGGATGAAGGTGGGGTACTTCAGGTCCTCGCGGTCGAGGTCGGCGATGTCGTGCAGCCCGCGCAGGTCGAGCGGGCCGGGCAGCCGGAACACCTCGGCCTCGGTGACGCCGAGCTCGCTGATGAGCAGCTCGAGGACGTGCTCGTCGATGTTCTCCTCGACCTCGAGCCGCACCGGCGGGCCGAACCGGCGGCGCAGCAGCTCCTTCTCCAGCGCCTTGAGCAGGTTCTCGGCGTCGTCCTCCTCGACCTCGAGGTCCTCGTTGCGGGTGACCCGGAAGGTGTTGACGCTGAGCACCTCCATGCCGGGGAAGAGCCGCTTGAGGTGCTCGCCGATGACGTCCTCGAGCGGCACGAAGCGCTGGTTGCCGAGCGGCACGAAGCGGCTGAAGATCGGCGGCACCTTGACCCGCGCGAAGTGCTCCTTGTCGGTCTTCGGGTTGCGCACCAGCACGGCCAGGTTGAGCGAGAGCCCGGAGATGTAGGGGAACGGGTGCGCCGGGTCGACGGCCAGCGGCGTGAGCACCGGGAAGACGCGCTCCTTGAACAGCCGCTTGCAGTGCTTCTGCTCGTCGCGGTCGAGGTCGTCCCACCGGACCAGCTCGATGCCCTCGCTGCGCCAGCGCGGGGACGATCTCGTCGCGGAACACGCCGGCGTGCCGCGAGGTCGAGCTCGCCGGTGACCTCGCCAGATCTGCTCGAGCACCTCGCGCGGCATCAGCCCGGACGCCGCGCGTACGGCGACCCCGGCGGCGATCCGCCGCTTCAGGCCGGCGACCCGGACCATGAAGAACTCGTCGAGGTTGCTGGCGAAGATGGCCAGGAACCGGGCCCGCTCCAGCAGCGGCAGGTGTCGTCCTCGGCCAGCTCGAGCACGCGCTGGTTGAACCGCAGCCAGGACAGCTCGCGGTCGAGGAAGCGGTCCTCGAACTCGCCCGGCGCGAACTCGACGTCGTCGGGGTCGTACGGCGGGTCCACGTCGAAGATGTCGGCCGGGACGACCCGCAGGCTCGGGTCGACCGGACCCTCGTCCGCGTCGGACCCGACCGCGGGCTGGAAGCTGTCGGTGGACATGGCCGAAGTCTGACACCGAAAGGTGAACAGTGGGTGACTGTCGTAGGTTGGCGCCTGTGCCAGACCTCCGGTTCCGTCTCGAGTCCAACCTGCTCAAGCTGGCGATGGGCCTCCCGCCCCGCGTGCAGCGCGCGCTGATCCGGCGCCCGGTCGTGCTCGACGGGCAGCAGCTCTCGCACGGAGCTGCAGCTGTTGCTGAGGCTGGAGAAGCTCGCGCGGATCCCGCAGGCGGAGACGCTGCCGCTGGCCGAGGCCCGTGCCGAGCTGTTGCGCCAGCAGCGGATGGCCGGCGGACGCCAGCACGTCGGAGCGGTGCGCGACCTGAAGGTCGACGGTGCCGAGGGCCAGCTGCTCGCGCGTCTCTACACCCCGACCGAGCGCCTCGGTGCCGACCCGGTGCCGACGATGCTCTTCATCCACGGCGGTGGCTGGATGTACGGCGACCTCGAGAGCCACGACGCCCCGTGCCGGTTCCTCGCCGAGAAGTCGGGCGTCCAGGTGCTGGCGATCGACTACCGGCTCTCGCCCGAGCACAAGTTCCCGGCCGCGGTGGAGGACTGCCGGGCGGCGTACCGCTGGCTGGTCGAGCATGCCGACGAGGTCAACGCCGACCCGGAGCGCCTCGCCGTCGGCGGTGACTCGGCCGGGGGCGCCCTCTCCGCCTCGACGGCCGTCTGGGCGGCCGAGGAGGGCCTGCCGCTGCGCTTCCAGCTGCTCATCTACCCCGGCACGGACTGGGTGGAGCGCACCGACAGCCGCCGGATGTTCGGGGAAGGCTTCATCCTGACCGAGCTGTTCATGACCAACGCGGAGGAGGCGTACTTCGCGCCCGACGCCGACAAGGCCAACCCGGACGCCTCGGCGCTGCGTCGTACCGACTTCCCGGAGCGGGTCGCGCCGGCCCACGTCGTGACGGCCGGGTTCGACCCGCTGCGCGACGAGGGCGAGGCCTACGCGCGGCTGCTGGCCGAGAAGGGCGTCGAGGTCGACCTGAAGCGGTACCCGTCGATGATCCACGGCTTCTTCAACATGGTCGGCGTCGGTCGCGAGGCCCCGGCGTACAACGCCGAGATCGCAGCGCGCCTGCGGGACGCCCTGATCTGATGGTTCCGGCCTGACGGCCCGAGCCGCCTCGACCGCCCTGCTGCGGCGGTGTCATGCAGGTTTTTCTGATTGCGCCCCCGACGCATCGCTTATCGGCATAATAAGGGCGAATCGGACATCACTGCCTGTCAGGACGCCACATGCCCCCACGAGTCTCCCGCGACACAAGCGACGCGTGCAGCGAGATCGCCCGTACGCCCGGTGCGGAGTCGGTCTGATGGCCTACCCGAGCACCCCGACCTCGCTCTACATCAACGGCTTCCCCGAGAAGCCGGAGAAGCTGACCAAGAACACCAACGGCACCGTGGCCGTGTCCGCGATCGTCGACGACCCGGACTCGCGCGACAAGGTCCGGCTGGTCGTCCGGTACAGCAAGGACAAGACCTTCAAGAGCTACTCGACCGTGACTTCGAGGTTCGGTCGGCAAGGGGTTCGCCACAGCACGACGATGACCGGGCTCGCCCTGAACACGCTGTACTACGTGCGGGTCTACACCCAGCAGCGCGACCGCATGATCCTCTCGAGGAGCTACAAGGCCTCGTCCTTCTGGACCATGAAGACGGCCCCGACCGGTGCGTTGGTCGGCCACCTCGCGAGAGCGGCTGTTCCTGAACCGGTTCGGCACCGGCTTCACCCAGCGGGCCCTGACCCAGCTGCGGGCAGCCGGGTCACCCGAGGCCTGGCTCGAGGCCCAGCTCGCGCCGGCGAGCGTGCCCGAGGCCGCCAAGATCGCCGACATCGACGCCTGGTTCTCGGACCTGGAGCGCACTCCGGCCGAGAAAGCGGCCACCAACGCGCGGCACCGGCAAGAAGGCGTGGGAGTACGGACACGACTTCGGGAACTGGAGCATCCTGCGCCGGATCTACTCCGAGCGGTCCGTGCTCGAGACCATGACCGAGTTCTGGTCCAACCTGCTGCACATCCCCGTCGGCCATGACCGCGCCTGGGTCTACCGCCACGACTACGACGCCACCATCCGCAGCATGCGCTCGGCACCTACGAGGACCTGCTCGTCGCCTGCTCGTTGCACCCCGCGATGCGTGCCTACCTCGACAACTGGAAGTCGGTGAAGAACAAGCCGAACGAGAACCAGGGCCGCGAGCTGCTGGAGCTGCACACCGTCGGTCGTTCGGCGGGCTACACGGAGGCAATGGTCAAGGCCTCGGCGGTGCTCCTCTCCGGCTACACGATCGACTGGGGAAAGACCTACGAGGCGAGGTACGACCCCAACGCCCACACCACCGGTGCCGGTCGAGGTCCTCGGCTTCAGCCACCCCAACGCCGCCGCCGACGGTCAGGCAGCGACTGTCGCCTACCTGAAGTACCTCGCCAACCACCCCGCGACCGCTCGCCGGATCGCCACCAAGCTCGCCACGCAGTTCGTCTCGGACTCGCCCTCGGACGGTCTGGTCGACACGCTCGCCGGCGTCTACACGAGCTCGGGCACCGACATCCGCGCGGTGCTGAAGGCGTTGTCGAACCACCCGGAGTTCCTGACCTCCTCGGGGCTCAAGGTGCGCACCCCGGTCGCCGACCTGGTGGCAAGCGCGCGAGTGCTGGCCGTCGACGTGCAGGCACCTGTCTCCGGGAGCTCGTGGGCCAACGCCGCGAACTACATCCACGGCGGCGACCGGGTCTACTCCTGGCCGCGGCCGGACGGTCCGCCGCTCACCGGTGCCGCCTGGTCGGCCGCATCGCGCGTGTTCAACAGCTACGGCATGCACCAGAACCTGGGCGGCGGCTGGTGGCCGAAGGAAGCGGTGAAGTACCGCCTGGGAGCCGCATGGCTGCCCGCGCCGGCCCTGCGTTTCGACGCGTACGTCGACCACCTCTGCCGCACCTGGCTGGGTCGAACCGCCGATGAGCGCCTGCTCCGGACCGCTGTCCAGGCGGTCACCGGACCGGAGCGATGGGCGATCGTCACCGAGTCGACCACGGTCACCAAGGACCACTCACTGGGCGGCTGGCTGTTCCCGCGGCTGGTCAGCGCCTTGCTCGACACCCCCGACCACATGACGACGTGAGGCAGACGATGACTCAGCACACCCAACCGGCTCAGGCCGACTGCTGCCGCGACTTCACCAGGGCCAGCCTCTCGCGCCGCTCGCTGCTGCAGGGCGCCGTGGCCGTCGGTGGCGGCATGGCCGTCACGCAGATGTTCGGCGAGGCGATGATGCAGAGCAGCTTCGCGGGCACCCCCGGCGGCAACACCCTGGTGGTGATCAGCCTGCGCGGAGGCATCGACGGACTCGGTGTCGTCGTACCCCATGGCGATCCTGCCTACTACGCGGCACGACCCTCGACCGCGGTCGCGAAGAGCGCGCTGTTGTGCGCGGACTCCATGTTCGGCCTGCACCCCTCGATGGGTCCACTGGAGCCCTTGTGGAAGTCCGGCGAGCTGGCGGCCGTCCAGGCCACCGGCCTCAAGGTGCCCAACCGCTCGCACTTCTCGGCGATCGAGGAGGTCGAGGACGCCGCCCCTGGCTCCGAGGCGCGCAGCGGCTGGATCAACCGGATGATCGGCCTCGGCCCGAGCAACGGCACGCTGGACGCCGTACAGATGGGCATGAACTTCCCGACCACGGCGCTCGTCGGACCGAACCCGACCCTCGCGACCGATGATCTGTCCGGGCTACTGATCCCCGGCGTCGGCGACCGGTCCACTCAGCGCTACGGCTCGCTGGCGACCGCTTGGTCCTCCGCGAGTGGTCCGTTGGCGTCGGGTGCGCGGGAAGCGGTCGCCATCTCGAAGGGTCCCGGCCAGAAGCTCAGCTCGATGGGCGCCAGCACGGCCACCTACCCGACGGTGTGGTACGCGACCCCGTTCGCCGAGCCGTTGAAGAACGCCGCGCAGCTGATCCGGGCGGACATCGGCACCGACGTGATCGCCATCGACGCCGGCAACTGGGACCTGCACACGGGCTACGGCAACCTCACGTCGGGCTCGATGCAGAGCAACATCTCCGGCTTCGCGCAGGCACTGGCCGCATTCATGATCGACCTCGGCGACCTGCGCTCGCGCGTCACGGTGGTCACGATCTCCGAGTTCGGCCGGCGCGTGCAGGAGAACGGCAGCAAGGGCTTCGACCACGGCTGGGGCAACATGATGCTCGTCGCCGGCGCCGGGGTGAAGGGCGGCAAGTACTACGGCAGCTGGCCCGGCCTCGGCACCGAGGCCGTCATCGACGGCGACCTCAAGGTGACCACCGACTACCGCAACGTCCTCGGCGAGATCGTCGCCAAGCGGTTCCCAGACCGGTCGGTGCCAGCGCTCTTCCCCGACCTCGACATCGCGCCGCTCGGCGTCATGCACTGAGGGATTCTGGCCCTGTTGCAAGAGGACTGCTTCAACCGGACTTCCTGCCCGCGGAGATCCCGCGGTACTGCACCTCGGTGCGTTCCACCCCGAAGCCCTGGCCGGTGTAGACGGCGATCGCCGGGTCGTTGTCGCCGTCGACGTAGAGCAGCACCGACTCCAGACCCCGGTCCTTCAGGTGCTGCAGTCCCACTCCGGTGAGCACGGTGCCGAGACCACGGCCCGCTGCCTTCGGGTTGACGGCGACGACGTACACCTCGCCGTAGGGCGGGTCCTCGTCGCGGTGCTCCTTGGTCCAGTGGAACCCGAGCAGCGGCGGGTCGTCGGGACCTGGATCGGAGGGTACGGCGAGGAACAGGCCCTCCGGGTCGAACCAGGACTCGCTCGTGCGCTCGCGTAGGTCCTCGAGCGTCATGTGCCCCTGCTCGGGGTGGTGCGCGAACGCGTGGGCGTTGACCTCGAGCAGCGGCCGCTCGTCGCCGGGGCGGAAGGAGCGGACCTGCACGCCCTCGGGTGTCCTGACCGGCTGCAGGTCGGTGAGCGACCTGCGCATCACCACCAGCTCACGCTCGCGGGCGATCCCGAACAGCTCGGCCAGCCGGGCTGCGCCGGGGTGGTCGCAGTGCGACCAGGCGTCGACCTTGTGCCCCTCGGGCATCGCCTCGTCGGCCAGCGCCGTGGCCACGCCCTGGCGACGGGACTCGGGGTGGACCGCGAGGTCGAGGACCTCGCTGTGCCGCAGGGCGAACCCGCCGTCACCGAGCCACAACGAGGCGTCGCGCAGGCCGCGGTGCTTCAGCTGCAGCAGCGCCTGCTCGTTGAGCGTGGTCGCGCCGTCGTGGGCGGTCGAGGCGCGGGCGATGCGGCGCACCTCGGCAGCGGGGCCTTCCTCGCTGGACCAGTCGAAGTCCTCGGGGTCGACACGACGAATCTGCACCATGTCAGGACACTAAGCCACGACGGGGTGTGGTTGTCACCGTGAGGGTGTCTCGGCGAGGTCCTTGGCCTGTTCCCTCGGCGGCAGCACGAAGCGGTAGCCCACGTTGCGGACGGTGCCGATCAGCGCCTCGTTGTCGGTGCCGAGCTTGGCGCGCAGTCGTCGTACGTGGACGTCGACCGTGCGGGTGCCGCCGAAGTAGTCGTAGCCCCAGACCTCCTGGAGCAGCTGGTCGCGGGTGAACACGCGACCGGGATGCTGCGCGAGGTACTTCAGCAGCTCGAACTCCTTGAACGTCAGGTCGAGCACCCGGCCGCTGATCTTCGCGGTGTACGTCGCTTCGTCCACGACGACCTCGCCCGAACGGATGATGTGCGCCTCGTCGTCCGGGCCCTCCTTGCTGCGGGCCTGCCTGCCGATGGAGACCCGGATGCGCGCGTCGATCTCGGCCGGGCCCGAGGTGTCCAGCAGCACGTCGTCCATGCCCCAGTCGGCCTGGACCACCGAGAGGCCACCCTCGGTGACGACGAGCAGCACCGGCTGGTCCGAGCCGGTGGTGCGGATCAGCCTGCAGAGGTCGCGCGCGTGGGCCAGCTCGCGGCGGCCGTCGACCATCAGCAGGTCGTGGTGGGGAGCCTCGAGCAGGGCACTTCCCTCGGCCGGGAGGATCTTCACCTGGTGGCTCAGCAGGGCGAGGCCGGGCAGCACTTCGGCGGAGGGCTGCAGCGCCTTGGTCAGCAGGAGCACGGTGCCCATGTGGCACTTCCCTTGTCGGCGTTCGGGCCTGGTCAGGATGGTTGAGCCGGTCGAAACCACGACGGTGTGGATGAGGCAGGATATCGAATGTGACGCCAACCCCCGATTCCGAGACCCGCAGCGGACAGGTGACGCTGCGCTACTGGGCGTCTGCGCGAGCTGCGGCGGGCACGGATTCCGACGCCCTCGACGTCGCCGGACCGGTGTCCCTGGCCGAGCTCGTCGACCGGGCTCGTGCGGCCCACGCGGACTCGTCGCGGTTCTCCGACGTGCTGTCCTGCTGCTCGGTGATGGTGGGCGATCGGCCCGTCACCACGGGTGATCCGGCATCGGTGATCGTGGCCCCCGGCGCCACCGTGGAGTTCCTGCCGCCGTTCGCCGGCGGCTGAGACACCGACTGCGCCCACCAGAAGAAATGTCTCAGGCCTCCGGGGTTGTTGGCCCGCACGTGAACACCGGTACCTGGGTCCTCGTCATCGCCGTGGTCGCCGCGCTGGCCTTCGGGCTGTTCCGCGCGCTGACCGATGGTCGGTTCCGTGGCACCCACCGGGTGCACGGCGTGGCCGAGGAGCCGATGGATCCGACTGTCGCCGAGCCCGTGGCGGAACCCGCGCCCGAGTCGGTGCTCGAAGGCACCCCGTGGGCAGCCGAGCTCGGCGAGCGCGCGACGCTGCTCCAGTTCTCCTCGGCGTTCTGCGCACCGTGCCGGGCGACGCGTCGGGTCCTCGGTGACGTCTCGTCGAGCCTGCCGGGCGTCGTACACCTCGAGGTCGATGCGGAGCACCATCTCGACGTCGTACGCCGCCTCGGGATCCTGCGCACGCCGACGACGCTGGTCCTCGACGAGCACGGCCGCGAGGTGACCCGCGCCGCCGGCGCCCCGACGAGGCAGCAGGTGGTGGTCGCACTCGGCCAGGCCGTGCCCGACGCCTAGTGGCTGAGGAGGCGGCAGCGCGCCTGTCCGCATGGTGGTCATCATGCTCACATCCTGAGACGCACTTTTCGGGCTGGTCCCGGCGCTCCCTACTCTTGACGTCATGACCTCGACAATGCTGACCAAGCGCCGCGCAGTGGACCACTGCCGCATGCGCTCGTCGCTGTGTCGAATGTCCTGACCGGCCGCACCACGCCCGCCTCCCTCCGCTGACCGAACCGGTCGGCTGATCGTCGAGGCCGGACGCACGCGCTGCGAGCCCGGTGCCCCTCCCGCCTCGATGGCGGACGCCCCCAGGACATCCAGGAGAGCCATGACCACCCAGCACCAACGGCCCGACAGCCGATCGAGTCCGGTCGAGATCGATCCGCGAGGACCGCAGTTCAACGCGATGCTGACCAGCCTCGTGCTCGCTCTGAGCCTGATCGCCGCGCCGAGCCCGGTGGGCGTCGCACTGCTCGGCGTGCAGGCCGCGCTCTTCGCGGTCGCGGTGGCCTTCGGTGTGCAGCGCACCCCGGCGGCGTACCTGTTCCGGACGTTCGTCCGGCCACGTCTGGCCGCCCCCGCGCACCTCGAGGACCCGGCACCACCGCGCTTCGCACAAGGGGTCGGTCTCGCCTTCGCAGCGGTCGGCCTCGTCGGGTACTTCGCCGGCGCGCCCCTCGTGGGCGCCGTCGCGACCGGCTTCGCCCTGGCGGCCGCGCTGCTGAACGCAGCCTTCGGGTTCTGCCTCGGCTGCGAGATGTACCTGCTGTTCCGCCGCATCGCACCCAACCGCACCAGCACGCCCCAGAGCACGACCGAGAACACGTCCGTCAACTCATCAGGAACGTCGGCCAACCGAGCCGAGAACACCAAGGAAGAAGAGGCAGTCGCATGAGCCGCGAAGCATCACTGGTCACAGCAGAGTGGGTCGAGGAGCATCTCGACGACCCCAGCATCGTGCTGGTCGAGGTCGACGAGGACACCACGTCGTACGACAAGGGCCACATCCGTGGCGCCATCAAGCTCGACTGGACCACCGACCTCCAGGACCAGGTCCGCCGGGACTTCGTCAACAAGCAGCAGTTCGAGGAGCTCCTCTCCTCGCGCGGTGTCGGCAACGACCACACCGTCGTGCTGTACGGCGGGAACAACAACTGGTTCGCGGCCTACGCGTACTGGTACTTCAAGCTCTACGGTCACCAGGACGTGAAGCTCCTCGACGGTGGTCGCAAGAAGTGGGAGCTCGACAGCCGCGAGCTCACCGACGAGGTTCCCAGCCGCGAGCAGACCTCCTACACCGCGTCGGACCAGGACACCTCGATCCGCGCCTTCCGCGACGAGACCGTCGAGGCCATCGGCGTGAAGAACCTCGTCGACGTGCGCAGCCCTGACGAGTACGCCGGCCGCCTGCTCGCTCCGGCCCACCTCCCGCAGGAGCAGGCCCAGCGCGCCGGGCACATCCCGACCGCTGCCAGCGTCCCGTGGAGCAAGGCAGCCAACGACGACGGCACCTTCAAGTCCGACGAGGAGCTGAAGGAGATCTACAGCGAGGCCGGCGTCGACTGGAGCAAGGACACCATCGCCTACTGCCGCATCGGCGAGCGTTCGAGCCACACGTGGTTCGTGCTCAAGGAGCTGCTGGGCCAGGAGAACGTCAAGAACTACGACGGCTCCTGGACCGAGTACGGCTCGCTGGTCGGCGTGCCCGTGGCCCTCGGCGACGAGCCCGGGGAGGCCTGATGTGCGGGGCAACCGAGGGCGGCCTGCCGCTCGACGGCATCGACGTCGCGAAGGAAGCCATCATCCAGGGACAGGTGCTGCGCGGCGCCTCCGCTGGGCAGGCTGACCCGGTCTCGAACGCCTACGTGCGCCTGCTCGACCGGACCGGGGAGTTCACCGCCGAGGTCCCGACCTCGGCGACCGGACACTTCCGGTTCTTCGCCGGGCCCGGCGACTGGACGCTGCGCACCCTCGCGCCGAAGACCGAGCCGGTGGACACCGTCGTGACCGCCGAGATCGGTTCAGTCGCCGAGGTGGCAGTGAACGTCTAGCGTTTCGCGGTCAGTCGCTTGGAGTTGTAGCCCGAACGAGTGCCGGTAGACAATGCTTGGCGCTCGTGCAATGGCGCAGAGACATCGACACGTCCAAGCAGCCTGCGCTGACTCTGCGGCCAAGCGCTGCACGGGGCCGTCCAACATCGGCAGATCACGAACTAGAAGCGGGAGTGCCCCGCATCATTGGAGGCAAGTTAGTTGCATGTCGTGATGCTGACGAATAATGCTCCGGACGACGCCCTCGGTGGCCTCGAGCGCTACGTAGGCGAACTCTCAGAAAACCTCGTCGGCTCTGGCCTTCGCGTGTCCGTCGTGGCCAAACGTCGCTCCTGGCAACACCCTGCAGACGAAGTCGATGGTAACGGCACGCGTGTTATCCGCTATCCCGTGCCGCCGAAGTCTGACCCGCTGTTTGCGTTGAAGTACCCCTCTGCGGTGGCCCGTGGAGTGCGGGCCGCTCTCACGCGACTAGGGCCCTATGACGTCGTACATGCCCACTTTCCGGTGCCAGTGCTTTCGCCGGCGCTCACGGGGCGGGTGAAATACGTCTATACGATGCACGGGCCCGTTTGGCGCGAACTATTGCAGGAACGACAGGGTTCCTATTTCTTACCTACTCCGGTGCAAAGAGTAGCGCGAACCGGGTTGCGCCAAGCTGAGCGCAGGGCTGTCGCGGGGGCGAGCCAAATCCTGACCTTAAGCGAGTACATGCGCGGTGAAGTCTCAAACCTCAGCAGGGAGGCTGCGTCACGAACGCGCGTGCTTCCTGGTGGTGTAGATCTCTCGATGTTCGTGCCACCTCCTCCTCGCGACAGCATCCGCCGCTCACATCGTGGGCCGACCCTGTTCACGGCCCGCCGGCTTGCCCCGGGCAAGGGTGTTCTCGAGTTGGTGCAGTCCATGCCTCAAGTTCTGCGCCATTTTCCAGAGTTGCGGCTCGAGATAGCTGGTGATGGAGTGCAACTGGATGTTATTGCCCGAACCATTCGGAGTCTGAAGCTCGGAGCCCACGTCCGGATGCTGGGCCAGCTGAACGGCGCCGAGCTAGTGGGGTGCTACCAACGCGCCGACCTCGCGATCACGCCTACGCAGGACTTTGAACCGTTTGGTTTGTCCACCGTCGAGGCAATGGCGTGCGGCACGCCATGCCTTGTGACGCCTGTCGGTGGGAGCCCGGAGATTGTTCGGGGCCTGTCCGTAAACTTGGTTGCCCCGGACACCACGAGTGATGGTTTGGCCGCCGCGATCATCGGAGTTCTCTCGGAGGGCCGTCTCGGGTCGGATCTATCCACCGAGTGCCGCGAGCGGATGGAAATCTATTCGTGGTCGAACGTCGCAAGGCTGCACGTCCAGATTTATGAGGCCTTCGCATCGCAGACCCAAATCTGACGACCTATAGGGCGCGCACGCGCCGCGCTCATCCAGGTGCGACAGTGGTGTTCGACCACTCACCCAACGCCTGCAACCGCGGAGTAGAGCCGGTCCAGGTCGCGAGTTAACGCCTCATCACTGTGTTGGCAGCTCAAGGCAGCAGAGATAGCCAGCGCCTGCTCGAGCCAGGAACGATCCGTGGTAAGACGGCCCAGTTGCGCGACTGCCTGCTCGACTGTTTGGAACGTAAGGAGCGCCGTGTCGGCGGCATAGTTGGCATCTCTTACCAAGATCGGTAGACCAAACTGGGCAGCATCCAGAATGGCAAGTGGGAAGCCTTCGTACGCTGCCGTATGCAGGTAGACGCTGGCTTCGGCAAGTACCTTGTGCAGCTCGTGATCGGCCAACCACCCCGTGACGACAACGCCTGCTCGCTCGAGTTCCTGCCGATACGTCGGGTCACCGTCGCCCACCCACACAAATGTATATCCAGCGCTCGCAGTTTCTCTCGCAATATCCCTGAGCAAGCGCGGGTCCTTCTGGGGAGCTATTCTTCCCGACATGATCACAATGGGAGCCGAGGTGGGAACGCGCGATTCGATCCTGTGTCGAGCAGGAGAATTTTGAGACGTTGTGCAGACGATACAAGGGGACGCCAGGCTCCAAGCCGGCCGCAAGCCTCTCTTCGTGCGCTGTGAGCACAGCGAAAGCGTCCGTGCGCCGCGACAGCAGTCGCTCCGCCGACTGATAAAGAAGTACCTGGAGACGGCTCAGGTTGGGGTTATCGAAGTAGAACGAATGCGGCTGGTAGATGATCGGCGCTCCTAAGGCCGACGCGCGGGCCTGGAAACCACCCCAACTTGAATGCGCATGGACGACGTCAATGGCCCGCTCACGAACATATCGTCTCAAGACTCGCCGTGCTCGAAGTGGGGAGCCGGACATATCTAATGTGTCTGCACCCGACGCGGCGAAATCGTTCCGCACGATTTCGTTTGTCGCGGCCACAAAATGCACGGCCTCATTCTGGAGGCGAATGTACGTGCGAAGAGCATCGACAACGCCGCCGCCGTCTACCCCTGTCACATGAAGGATCTTCAAGGGCTTTCGGCGCGTCGGAGGACTGTTACCCATGTCTGAGCCTCCGGTTGGTCAGGAAAAGTAGCGTCACGTTCAGGCCGAGGCCTGAGACCCCTAACCAAGCTATCGCTGCCGCATAGGAACCCATGAGTAGCGCGGGCGAAAGGAGAAGCAATCTAGCGGCATCCCACGCCAGGCGAGTGAAGCGGCCCCCAGACATGGCGAGCAATCGCTCAACCGGGATAACGACGAGCGTCGAGCACTGATACCCAATAATGCCCACACCCAGGATCACGATCTCCTCCGAGGTCGGAGCGTCGGTTCCAAGAATGACAGCGCCCGCGATGACTATCGGCGTGGCAACTGCGCATATGAGGAGGCCGCGATCCAATCCGCTGCGGAATGCTTTGCGCACGGCTTGTGAGTCCCCCTCCCGCACCGCCTTCGAAGCAGCTATGTCAATTTCGGGCTGCACAATTTGGATTGAAGCGTTCTGAAATCCCGACGTGATACGTACCGACGTGGCCCAACTTGCGGCCAAGGGACCTAGGCTCGATGTAGCGAAGGCCCCGATTTGTCCAGACAGTCCACTCAACAGATAAGCGCCGGATAGCGGAAGAGCGGCCCAAGCGTCTTGAACCGTCTCCGTGACGTGAATCGGAGATCGGCGGCGCCAACTCGAGGTCCAAGCAAAACTTGCGCCGAAGAGATAGGCCACCGACGGTGGTACGAGAAAGAACAGTGTTGGGGCGTGAGTTAGGCACAGGCCGAGGGTGGCGATGGCGTTCGTTGACGCGTAGCTCAGACGAGCCAGCATCATCTTCCGGAAGTCCTGTGCCCGGGCCAGAAGCGCTAGTGAGATCAGGTACGTTCCCGTGGTCAAACACAGAGCAGCCGTCAACGCGCCGTAGGTTGGCCCTACCACAGGAATTGCGATCGCGCCGATGATCACCGACAGGGTAGCGAGCGCGATTCGAGAGGCGCGCTTCGTTACCGCTAAACCTTCTGTCGATGTCGCAATCGGTATGCGTGTTTGTGCAGCCAGGGTCATCGCCGGGCTAAGCGATGCCACGACCGCTAACACCACGACGAGACTTACCATCACGTCGGCTCGGCCAAAAAGAATTGGAATGAGCGCTGTTGTGGTGGTGAGCCCTTGAGCGATCAAGCCGAGCGCGCGCAACCAGTTCTTAGATGTCAGCATTTGCTGATGCGGCTTGGGATCCCTGCTTGGCGTTTGCGATTTAGCCCACTGGGAGGTCTCTGATCTTTCGCGCTGGAGTTCCCGCAACCAGTGTGTTGGGCAAGACATCTTCCGTCACAAGCGATTGAGCTGCGACGACGGCGCCATTTCCAATCCGCACTCCTGGTAGAACCGTTACGCCCAGCCCAAGCCATACATTGTCCCCGATCCTGATAGGTTTTTGAATCATGTCGGTGCCGAACCTCCGGGTGCGTTCGATTTCTGTGGCACCAACCGGGTGAGTGGTTGTAATCAAGGACACGTTTGGTCCAAACATCACTTGGTTGCCGATCACTATGGGGGCGCCGGGCTCGAAATATGCCCCCTGGTTGATTCCCGCTCCATATCCGATCGTGATGCGTCCACGTCCAAAATAGCCGCCACCAAAGATTTTTGCCTTCCCAATGCGTAACCCTAAGAGACGAAGCACCGCAACTCGAATCTTACTAGGCATGAAGTGCGATGCTAAGAACGTGTTGGCGCACAGGTCCCAAAACCGGTCAAGGAGTTCATTTCTTATCTTGTGCACCAATTCTTGCTTCATCCGGATCAACCTTCCATGAATCACTGGGTCGTCACTCTTGCGGGACTGCTATGTCTCTAGGGACTCTCGGCGGGTTGGTTAACGCGGGTTGGCCCCCGGGGCTACGGGCAGGCGTGCACCGCCCTATGCCACACGGGGTGGCGACGGTTAGGCCCTGGTCGTGGGGATGTGTGTCGAAGCCACGCCGCTGCTCTCGGTAGACCACTCTGAGCATCTAGATGGTGCCCCCGGTGACGGCACCTGTTCGGCCGCCCCGGGACATGGCTACGCCACGCGCCCACCACATCACGTACAGCATGAGAGGAAGCAAGGGCGTGAGGTGCCGCAGGGATGATCCGTAGTCGGGTTCGAACACCGATTGGGCGGCCACGAAGGAGAGAGATAGTGCCGCAGCGCGCTGGACGAGAAGCGGAGTCTGGCGTGGCCCGAGGGGAGCCAAAGTCGTCAAGGCCCGCCAAAACAGGAACCAGACGATGAAAATCGTCAAGGCCAGTACCAGGTAATACGCGCCCCCTATGGTGGCGAGGGGTATGGGCACCATTAGTGTGACCGCGGTGATTACGTTGTTCAAAACGCCTCCCACTGGGCCATCGATGCTCAGGAACGGCGCGATGAGTGTATTCGCGTTTTGCGAAAGATCCCGGTCGGCGTTAACGACCTCTCGATAATAGTTCGCGCTCACGCCTTGACTGACAATGACGAGGAGACTGCCGAGCGCGACGCAAAGGACCAGTGCTCCCATCAGGAAGCCTATCCTGCGCGTCGTAGGACGATCCGGGCTGCGTGCAAGAAGTAGGCGGAAAGCTAGGTATCCGCATAGGACCAGGAACCAATAGCTGCGAAAATACGCTGCGTAGAGAAAGATAGCGGTCAATACGGATACTTCCCCCGCAAGCCGACGCCCCGCGGTGGCGAGAACAATTAGTACCAGTACAGAGGTCAGAAAATCCTTGGAGTAAGTACCTAGATAAACCACTGATAGGGCGGTCGTAAGGCCGAACAGCGCCAAAATACTGACGGTGGGAGGGGTCGACCTAGTGTGATGAACAACGAGAAGCAGGTTCAAAGCGGCGACGCCAAAAGTGAATAAACCCGCCGCTTCGTCATGAGTTGCCAGGCCGAGCGCACTGTACACACTAGAAATAGCTCGGAAACTGTCGTCGATGTGGGGTCCGACGCCTTCCTTCGCGAACTGACCTATCGCATTGCCGTCGAAGTTGAATCTTTCGGGGAGGTAGCCACGTCCTAAGCCAACCGCCACAAAACCCAGAAAAATGATTGCAATCGGCAGCGTTTGGGCCAGCGCGTCTCGAGAAGATACCTGAGAGTTCCCGCGATGGGACGGTCCAGGGGTCGGGCGCTTCCGGCGGCTTCGCCCGCCTCTCCCCGAGGAGCGAGGGGCCTGCGAGAGCGGATTGCTAATGATGCACTCAATCTGTCAGAGACGGGCGTGTCGAAGAGGGTACACCTTGCTCCGCAGGGGTTGCTCTTCTCCTAGGCAAGTGCTTGCGGAGGTGGACGTCAAGCGCTCGATTGAATTCATAGCGAGTAGAGGGTTCCACCGGTTCCTAGCTCATTAGCCCAAGTGGCGCAAACGAGATCCCAGGGAAGATTTGCGGCAATGAACGGTCGGGGAAGCGCCGGTTAACGATCTCACCGAGAACATTGCGATAGTCGGTCGTGACCTTGAGGTCCCCTTCCGCCAGTGCATCAGCATCGAGTCGAGGCCAGTGCCCGTAATACCGTCCACCCTTTACGCCAGCACCAGCGACAAGCATCATGTTGCCCCAGCCGTGGTCGAAACCCTGGCTGCCGTTCTCGGCGACGCGGCGACCGAACTCGGAGATGGTGACTACAGTTACGCGACTCCGCAGGGCTCCGAGGTCGTCCAAGAACGCAGCCAAGGCCCGAGCGAACCCATCCACGTTGGACTGCATCGACCCCCAGGTCAAGGACCCGTAGTTGGTGTGCAGATCCCAATTGCCGGCGTCGATTGCGATGACGTCGGTGCCTACGTCGGCTTTGATCAGCTTGGCAGCACTCTTCAGTGGCCCTGCAAAGGAGACGGCATTCCACTCGGTGGGATACTGAGTTGCGCTTGCCTTCACGCTGGCTAGCTGTTCGCCCGGTCCCTTGGAAATCTTCAAAGCCGCGGCCTTGCCACGGGCAAGAGGACCAGTAGCGCTGGACCATGCGGTCTCGAGTGAAGCGTAGCGGCGGGCGGCGTAGCCCGTTTCCAGGCCGGTGAACTGGAGGCCCGAGAGGTCGACCGTTGCGAAGGTCTCAGCATCGCCAGTCAGTGCGGTCGTCGGGAAGTTCATACCGAGCTGGACGGCGTCAAGGCACGCTGGCGTGCTGTGAACTGCGGAAAGTCCAATCATGCGGTTGACCCACCCGGTTCTGAGGTCGGTTCCTGGGTCTGCGTCTTCGACGGCCTCGATGGCCGAGAAGTGAGAACGATTCACTACGGGGAGCCCAACAGCCTGCACGGCAGCCAGCTCACCGGAGGTCCAATACTTGGCGAGAGGGGCCATCTTGGGGTGCAACCCGAACATGGAGTCAGCGCAGATCACCGAAGCCTTGGGGATCGACGTGCTCGGCCGGGACTGGTAGTACCCGGGGTCGCCGTGTGGGACGACCACACCCAGGCCATCGATACCACCGCGCAGGCTGATGACCACCAAAGTGTTGCCACCAGTGCTACCAGCGAAGGTCGCTTGCATCATCGAATCGCCAATCATCTGCGAAACGGCCATACCCCCGCCAAGAGCGGCCGCGCTGCGCAGTAGCGACCGCCGAGAGAGAGCAAAATCCCTGCAGCAGTCTTGACTTGCCTCGGCCGTGACCGATGGCTCGCGCCGGTCGTGAGTGCCTGAATCGAAGCCCATGTCGCTCCTGCTTGTCATGTGATCATGTGGTCGGGGGTGTCGAGCAGCGCAATGGCCAAACGCGGGAACTGCCAGTTGGCCACTTGGTGCTCTGGGGTGATCGTTGTGGATGCCGTAACGGTTGCCCACGTTTCCGGTCCGCTTACTGCCTCAATGGCTACGCGTAGCAGTCGGGCATCCGCTGCCTTTCCCAGCCACAGCCGGCAAAGGTGGTCAACGTAGGCGTCAAACCGTAGCGATGACGATGGCAACCATGATGCTGGCTTTCGGTACGTGCAGTTCTTCGTTGGCCACCAGCCACCGGCGAGGGACCAGTGCATTCTGTAGCTCCCAAACAACCGTGACGGGGAGGACCAGGCGTCGCTGGTCAGCGGAGGCCCGTCCGGCCGTGGCCAGGAGAACAACTGGGGCCCACCGTGTTGTGAGTTCATCGATCGGGCCCACGAGTCGGATGCGGTCGGAGCGTGGACGTCGACTGCGAGGACGCGGGTGGTCGCCACGAGGTCGCCGTACGGCGTGCGGACCTTCTGACCCTCACTGGTGAGGAATTTCCGGATGCTTGGCCAATGCGGTCAGTACCGCGGATATGTTCGTGCCAGATCTCGTATACACGTCAGCGAGAGTGTCGATCAAACCGGTGGAGGGTGCATCGGACACGAAGAAGGTGGCTATTTTTGCCACTACTCTGCGCGCGGTCGCCGGGTGGTGGGCCAAGTACCTGAGCAACTCCACCGCAACGGCACGACCGTCCGTCGAACTGTTGGAACTACTGAAATCTAGGACACGAACGGGTCCAGTGGTGTGTCTCACGGAGTCGTAGGAGGCCTCGAAAGTCTTGCCCCAGTCGACTGTGTATCCAGAGAGGATCTTGGCGCAGTCCTTCACCATGGCCTCGGTGTAGCCTGACGTGGCACCCACGGTATGGAGCTCCAGAAGCTCGCGACCCTGATTTTCATTCGGTGCGTTGCGCACCGATTTCCAGTTGTCAAGGTAGACGCGCATGGCGGGGTGGAGTGAGCACTCTCGGAGCAGGTCCTCGAAGGTACCCAAGGCATGGCGACGGATGGTCGCGTCGTAATCCGAATGGTAGACATAGGCGGAGCCGTGCCCGGTGGAGATATGCATGACGTTCGACCAAAGATCGGTCATCGTTTCAAGCAGGCTGCGGGCAGAGTAGATACGCCGAAGCATTGTCCAGTTGCCCAAGTCCTCCCCGTAACTCCACGACGATCCACCCATGTTGTTCATGGTCGACGCGTACTTGGCAGAAGGTGTCCTGAACAACTGAGGGAACCAGGAATCGATCTCGGCCACCTTGGCCGCCTCCGGGATGGAGGACGGATTTAGCTGGGCGGCCAACCACTCGTCCGGCCCCCCTGCCGCGCGGAGCGACATCAAGGCCGACTGGGTGAAGCCTGTGCCGAACCGGTTCAGATACAACCGCTCTCGTGCCGTGGCTACCAACGGGCCTGTCAGAACCGACTCCGACTCCGACTTCGCTGTCCAAAAGGACGAGGCCTTGTAGTGCCTGGAAAGGAGCTTTCGGTCGCGCTGCTGGGTGTAGACCCGGACGTAGTACAGCGAGTTCCTGGAAAGCCGGGTCATGGTCGCCCGATGCCGCACACCTTGCCGACCAAACGCTGAGTAGACCGTGTAGTAAGTCTTGAACGACTTGTCCCTGCTGTACCGGACGACCATCCGAACCTTGTCGCGCGCGTCCGGGTCGTTGATGACCGCGGACACCGCCACTGCGCCGTCAGTGTTCCCGGTCAGCTTGCCGGCCTTCTCCGGGTAGCCGTTGATGTAGAGCGAGGTTGGAGTACTTGGATATGCCATCAGGCCAACTCTCGAACCGTGACGAGGGTTCTGGCTGCTTCGAGCCTGCGCTTGAAGCGTCGGCTCCTCCTGCTTGCTGCGACGAACGGCATGGTGGTCCCCGGGGGAGGTCTTGAGTGGCCTTTTGCGCACTGATTGTGCCTATATATCAGCGCTAATATGATGTTTTGGACAAAAAGGATAAAAGTTTCATCATGACCGGCGCTGGATCGGGCTCGCGGCCGTTCGGAGGCGGCGCTAGCGGATATGGCATTGATCCAATGCCTGCGCGGGGCCTCAGAGTCGGCGTCGGGATGAAAGGTGCCTGGTGCAGCAACCGGCTCGAGGGAAAACACAGGGCCGGCACACACCCGGGAACTCGATAGGCTCCCCGCGTGAGCAGGCCCACGAATCCGGGCTCCCCGCCACCGGAGGTGCCGGAGGAGTTCGCCGCCGCTTACAGGGATGCGTACGAGCGGGCCCTGGCTGCTCAGACCGCCGGTGCGCAGCATCGCGACGACCCCGTGCCCCCGGACGAAACCCTGGCCGAGGAATACGAGGGCACGGCGACTGTCGAGCAACCATTGCCCCGTCGCCGTCGGCCCATGCGGGTGGGCACGCACCGCACGGCGGATCGGGAGTACGACGACCGCCCGACCTGGTTCGAGGGCGTCAGCGAATCCAAGTGGTTCGTCCCGCTGCTGCTCGCACTGCTGGCGCTGATGTTGATCCTGGGCGCATACGCGCTGGGGCGCGAGCTCGCCGGTCGGGTCGACCAGCCCCCGCGTGCCAACGGGTTGGTGGTGGAGAGCCCCGACGGGGAGGTCCAGCCGTTCACCAACCAGAAACCGGTCAAGGGCGCCTGGAAGGGAAGGCTGACCAGGATCGAGGACGTCCAGGCGAAGGTCACCTGCACCGGAAAGCCCGGCGAGGAGGCCGACGGCGAGCCGGTGACCTACGAGGCGAGCAACCTCACCGACGGAGTGGCCGACACCACCTGGCGGTGTGGTGGCAAGGCGCTGGGTGAGCGGGTCACTCTGGACCTCGGCGAGGAGGTGCCGGTGGGGCAGGTCGGGTTGGTCCCGGGATATGCGAAGACCGACGAGACGACGAACGCCGACCGCTTCGCTCAGAACAACCGCGTCAGGCGGGTGCGCTGGACGATCGGCGACACCGAGGTCGTGCAGCGGATGAGCGGCTCGCCCGAGGACCGAAACCTTCAGCTCGTGCGGGTCCCGAAGACGAGGACGGACAACGTCGAGCTGGAGATCCTCTCCGTGCGGAAGGGCCCTCGCAACAAGACCGCGATCAGCGAGATCCAGATCAGCCGCGCAGGCTGATCAGGTCTCGAGGATCATCGTGACCGGACCGTCGTTCGCCAGCTCGACGGTCATGTCGGCGCCGAAGACTCCTCGCTCGACCCTGGTGCCCTGCCTCTCCAGGCCGGCGCACACCGCGCGGTAGAGCGGCTCGGAGACCGCGCCCGGAGCGGCAGCAAGCCAGGTCGGCCGGCGACCCTTTCCGGCGTCGCCGTACAGCGTGAACTGGCTGATCACCAGGACCGGGGCACCGAGGTCGGCCACTGACTGCTCCTCGCGCATGATCCGCAGGTCCCTGATCTTGCGCACCATCCATGCCACCTGGTCCGGGCCGTCGGCGTGCGTGACCCCGAGGAGTACGACGAGCCCGGGCTCCTCGATCCGCCCGACGACCTCGCCGTCCACCGTCACGGAGGCGGAGGTGGCCCGCTGCAGGACTGCGCGCACGGCGGGCTCAGATCATCCCGAGCAGGGTGCGTGCCTCGTCCGGGGTCATCGGCGTGCGCTGGGCGACCCGACCCAGCTCGGCGGCCCGCGTGACCAGCTGCTCGTTGTGCTCGACGGGCACACCCTTGGCCAGGGTCAGCACGTCTTCCATGCCCACCCGGAGATGACCGCCCTTGGAGAGCGACGCCAACGCGACGGCAAGCGTGGAGCGGCCGATCCCTGTCGCAGACCAGCTCGTCGTCTCGGAGGGGAGGGCTGCGACCGCCGCGACCAGCGTATCGGCGGTCCCGGGCATCCCGCCGGGGACACCCATGACGAGGTCGGCGTGCACCTGCCCGCCGTGGGGGAGGCCGTACTTGCGCAGCAGCCGGTGCAGTGCCGCGACCTGGCCTAGGTCGAACAGCTCGAACTCCGGCACGACCTTCCGCTCCTGGCTGAGCTGGTAGAGGTCGCACACGAACGGCCAGGGGTTGAGGAAGACGTCGTCGCCGAAGTTGGTCGTGCCCATCGTCAGGCTGCACGAGTCGGGCTCGGCGTCGAGCACCCGCAGCCGGTCGTCGAGCGGGTCGTGCACCGAGCCGCCGGTGGACAGCTGCACCACGAGCCCGGTGTTCTCGCGCAGCGCGGCCACCGTCTCCGCCAGCCGGTGCTGGTCCAGGGTCGGCCGGTGCTCGTCGTCCCGGATGTGCACGTGCACCATCGCCGCGCCGGCCGCCTCACAACGCTGGGCGGTCTCGACGAGCTCAGCGAGGGTGGTGGGCAGCTGGGGACAGTCGGCCTTGGTGGTCTCGGCCCCCGTCGGGGCCACCGTGATCAGCAGGTCTCCCATGAGGGGACGGTAGCGCCCTTTCAGAGTCCGGTACGCCGGTGGCGGTCGCGGCCTAGTGTTCTCACGTGGACGACGTTCACCGGAAGCCAAAGGATGAGGAGCGCGACGCGGTCGTCGCGCGGATCAGGCGTGCTTCCCGCGAGGGTCGGATCAGCGATCCGGACCGCGACATCCGGCTCGGCAACGTCGGCACTGCCCAGAGCGTGTGGGAGCTGGACCTGATCGCCGAGCTCGACCAGCTCGAGGCCGTTGCGCCGCCGATGGTGTCGCCGGTTGCGGCGCCGCCGGAGCACCTTCGGCGATCTCAGCACACCGCTCGACGACGCTCTGGCCACGACCCTCGACTGGTACCGCCACGCTGCTCACGCGCCGACGGCAGCGTCGGATGGAGCTCCCAGCGAGTAGACCTGTGGGTCAACGGGATCGGAAAAGAGGGTCGCATGGACGGCGAGGCGCTTTCCGCAGCGTCGCCATGACGGCCACGGTCGAACCGGCGCGGACCACCGGCATCACGGCGAGGACCCTGGGCGCGTTGGCCACCGCAGGAGTCGTCGTCGCCTTCTCGCTCAGCTCGACGCTCGTGAAGCGGGCGGAGACACCCGGCGTCCTCCTCGCGTTCTGGCGGATGGTCACCGTCAGCATCGTGTGGAACGTGGTCCTGTGGACCACCGGACGGCGGGTCACCCTGCGAGACGTGCGCCAAGCGTTCGTGCCCGGCGTGTGCTTCGGCCTGAACCTCGCCGTCTTCTTCGCCGGTGCGACCCACAACAGCGTGGCCAACGCCGCCTTGATCGGGTCCCTCGCCCCGTTCTTCATCGTGCCGCTGGGCGCCGTCCTGTTCGCCGAGTACCTCAACCCGCGTGCGCTGGTGTTCGCGCTGGTCTCCTTCGGCGGCACGGCCCTCGTGCTGTTCAGCGCTCCTGCCAACGGGGACGCGTCGCTGAGGGGCAACGTGTTCGGGGTGATCGCCATGCTGCTGCTGACGGGTTACGTCGTCTCGACCCGGCACTTCCGGGGCGAGATGGATGTCACCACGTTCATGGCGACGATCAGCCCCATCGCCACGGTCGCGGTGTTTCCCCTCGCCCTCGCCAACGGCGACATCTTCGGCATGACGGGCAGGGGATGGACCTACATGCTGATCCTCGCGCTGCTGGTCGGCATCGTCGGGCACGGGCTCCTGGTGTTCGCGCAGAAGGCGATCCCGATCGGCACCATCGGCATCGCCCAGGTCGTGCAGCCCGCCCTCGCCGTCGTCTGGTCGTTCCTGCTGCTCGGTGAGGTGCTCCGTGGCGGCCAGGTCGTGGGGATCGCCATCGCAATGAGCGGTCTGCTGGTGTTCCTCCTGTTGAACGAGCGACGTGGTCAGATCCGGGTGCGACACGCGCCGGTTGAGGTCTCAGGCGGTCTGCCTGACTGAGTGGGCGTCCGTCCGGTCGCGCTCGGAGATGAAGTGCGAGGCGGCTTCCATGCGTGCATCTGCCTCGTCACAGAGGTCTCTCGCGGCGGCGACGTCGCCGGCTCGGGCGGCGAGGAGGGCGAGGGCGTCGAGGGCGAAGACCTCGACGGGGGCGTCGTCGTCCAGCCGCGCTTGCACCAAGCAGGCGACAAGACGATCCTCGGCCTCCGAGATCCCGTCGTGGGCATCGATCGCGGCGAGCAGGCACTCACCGAGGGCAGCTTGTTCCCCGCCGCCGGTGGCGCGGTGCCAGGCCGTCGCCGCCTCGAGTGATTCCCGCGCCGCCGGGATCCGTCCGAGCGCACGGCGAACACGCCCGAGGTGTACCCGGCCGAGCGCCGCCATCCGCACGTCGCCGGTCGCTTCGGCCTTCCCGATGGCGCGTTCCAGAGTGGCAGCGCCGGCCTCGTAGTCCCCGGCTTGGCACTGCGCTCGCCCGAGGCTCGACAGCTGGTACGCCTCCGTTTGCTGGAAGCCGAGACGCCCCGACGTCTCCGCCGCGCGACCGAGGTGGGCCACCGCATCGTCGAAGCGGTACTCGAGACGGGCCAGTTCGCCCAGGATCGCCTCGAAGCGAACGTGGAGCCAGGGGTCGTCGACGAACTGCAACCAGTGCTGCACCTGATCGCGGGCTTCGACGCTGCGCTGCCGGTCCCCGGCGGAGATCGCAGCTCTCGCGGCGAAGAGCCAGTTCGCCGCCTGGTCCCACGGCCGATCCAAGCCCGCGTAGAGCGCGTTGCTTCGATCCGTCAGCTCGAGCGCTCGCCGGAAGTCGCCGTCGTGGGACACGACGTAGGCGAGGTAGTACGCGCAGCGGGCCTGAAGTTCCGCATCATCGATCGCCTCGGCCAGCTCGGTGGCGGCGCCGATGTGGATCCGAGCGGGTTCGAGGCGACCGGTTGACGCCTCGATCCACCCCGCCACGAGCATGGCGTTGGCCCGATCCGCGGCAGGCGCCGCGTCCCCCGCTGCGTCGAGCGCCATCACCGCCCGTTGTGCACCTCTGCTGTCGCCGAGGACGACCCATGCCCACCCGAACCCGTTGACGATGGCGAGAGCGAGCAGCGGGTCATTGGTGGCGCTCCAAGCCAACGCGGCGTCGATGTTGGCCCGCTCAGCCCGGGCCCGCGCCAGATGCTCGGCCTGCCGCTCGCTCCGCACTCCCTCGGTCGAGGACCCGGCCTCCTGCGCGAACCAGGCGGCATGCGCGGCGAGGGCGCGCTCGGACATCCGCGCGTCGGCCATCGCCTCCAGGGCGTACGCACGAATGCTGTCGAGCAGCCGGTATCGCACCGAACCCGTGGCGCGGTCGTCGTCGGCGATCACCAGCGATCGACTCGCGAGACGGCCGACGACGTCGATCACGGTGGCCACGGGCACGTCGAGCGCTTCGACCACCGACTCGACCGCGGGAAGCGAAGCGCCGCCGGCGAACGTCGCCAGCCCCCAGAGGCCGCGCTGGTCGTCAGGGAAGAGGAGCTCGTAGCTCCACCGGATCGTCGACTTGAGCGCCCGCCGGCGCTCCGGCTTGCGGCTCGTGGGGTCGCTCAGGACCGCGAAGCGATCGTCCAGCCGCCGGATGATGTCCTCGATCGACATCGTCCTCGTTCGCGCCGCGGCCAGCTCGATGGCGAGCGGCAGACCGTCGAGCGACCGACACAGTTCGCCGACGACATCGTCGTCGGCGCTGACCGAATCGTGACCTCGTGTCGCCGTGCTCCGACGGCTGAACAACTCGACAGCGTCGACGAGCTCGAGGGGGGCGAGCTCGATGACGAGCTCACCGTCGACGCCGACGGGAACCTGGCTGGTGCACAGGATCCGCAGTCCGGAGGCGGCGTCGAGGAGGCGAACGGCGAGATCAGCCACCATGTCGATGACCTGTTCGCAGTTGTCGAGGATCACCAGGCCACCCGTGCTCCTCAGCCGCTCGAGCAACGCCCCCTCGCCGCCGGGGACGTCCAACGCAGCGATCAGAGTGTCGATCACGTCGTCGGCCGTCACCGCTGATTCGAGCCTTGCCAACCACACGCCACCGGAAGCGAACTGCTCGGACGAGCTCAGCCTGCGACCGGTCTCGACGGCGACGGCCGTCTTGCCGATGCCACCCGGACCGACGATCACGACGAGCCGTCGGTCAGCCAGCAGTTCGGCGATCTCGGCGATCTCCGATTCGCGACCGACCAGGTCGGCAGACATCGACGGCAGGTTCCCCAGCGGTGCGTCGACCGGTGCCTGCCGCACGTCGCGGGTGGGGGAGTCGAGGGAGGCGTCGTGGCTCAGGATCCGCTTTTCGAGTTGCTGGAGCGGCGGTCCAGGGTCGAGACCGAGCTCGTCGGCCAACAGGGTCCGGATCCGTTGGTAGGTCGCCAACGCATCGGCCTGTCGACCCGCTCGGTACTGCGCCGTGATCAGCAGCGCCCACAGGCTCTCTTGGAACGGATGGGTCCGAACGGCCGCTTCCAGCTCACCGATCACATCGCCCGGCTCCCGAAGCTGTAACCGGGCCGACAGGTCGGTCTCGGTGAGCTTCATCCGCGCCTCGTCGAGGCGGGCCCGATGCGGATCGACCCACTCGCCGTCGCCCGCTGCCGGCAGCATCTCTCCTCGAAACAGCTGCGACGTGGACGCACACAGCTCTGCCGCGCGAGCGATGTCCCCCGATTCGAACGCTCGAGCCGCAGCCGCCGTCTGGTCGAAGACGGCGAGTGCGTCCACGGCGGACGTGTCGACCGCGAGCATGTACCCGCCATCGCCGCTGAGGACCACCGGCGGCTCGCCCAGCGCACGGCGCAGCATCGCGACCTTGGACTGCAGCGTGTTGCGGTGCGTGTGGACAGCGTCGACCCCCCACAGATCGTCGACCAGCCGCTCTGCCCTCACGGACACGCCGGCCTCGAGCGCGAGGCGCACCAAGAGCTCCGAGGTCTTCCCTCCCGGAACCGGAACGAGGTGACCATCGCGCCTGACCTCGACCGGGCCCAGTACCGAGACCTCGAGCACAGGGCGAGCCTACGATCCAAGCCTTCGCGAGGATCACGCTCGAGCTCGGGAGGCAGCCATGTCCCAGGTCCGTGTCCACAACTTCTCGATCTCCCTGGACGGGTTCGGGACCGGTGACGGCATCACCCAGGACGCCCCGTTCGGTCACGCCGGGGAGCGCCTGCACGAGTGGATGTTCGACACGCGGTTCTGGCGGTCGATGGTGGGCGAACCGGGTGGCACCTCGGGTGTCGACGACTCCTTCGCCGTCCGCCATGGCCTCGGCTTCGGTGCCGAGATCATGGGCCGGGGAAAGTTCGGCGTGCAGACCGGCCCGTGGACCGACGTCGGCACCGAGGACGAGTGGCGCGGCTGGTGGGGGCCGAACCCGCCGTTCCACACGCCGGTGTTCGTGATCACGCATCACCCGCGCCCGTCCATCGAGATGGAGGGCGGCACCGTCTTCCACTTCGTCGACGCCAGCCCGCAGGAGGCGCTCGACCTCGCCCGGGAGGCAGCCGGCGACCTCGACGTGCGCATCGGTGGTGGCCCGACGATCATCCGCGACTTCCTCGCCGCCGAGCTCATCGACCTGCTCCACGTCGTGCAGGTGCCGATCCTGCTCGGCCGCGGCGTGAGCCTGTGGGACGGCGTCGAAGGCGTCGAGGAGCGCTACGACATCGAGGCGGTCTCGTCCCCGAGCGGTGTCACCCACCTCACCTTCACCCGTCGATAGCCTGAAAGGAGCGGGGCAATGGCCGACGACGCGTCGCCGGTGGACGAGATGGCAGCCCTGCCGGAGGCCATCCGCCGCTATCAGGAGGCCCACGACCGACGCGAGACGGACCGGGCGCTCGCGTGGTCACATCGCCGAGCTCGCGATCGCCCCCTGACCGACCCCCTGGCCTGGAACCTGGAGGCGCGATGAACATCGGACGGGTCAGCAGCGTGGCGTTGATGCTGTCGGGCACGGCCGGTGTCGTGGCGCCGAGCCGGGTGGCGGAAGCGCTTGATCTGTCACCAGCCTCGAGCCGAGGCACGGCCGAGACCCGAGCCGGACTGGGTGGTACTTACGCGGCACTCGGGGCATGGGCGATGGTCTCGCGTGATCCGGCAGCTCAGGTCGCGGTCGGCGTCACCTGGCTCGGTGCCGCGGCAGCTCGCCTTGCGTCGCTGGCGCTCGATCGGCCGCGAACAGATGTCGCCTTCTGGAGCTACTTCGCGGCGGAGATCGGGTTCGGTGTCACGGCGATCGTCACGGCCAACGCAGGGCAACGGAAGGCGCGATGACCGGATCACATGACCGCGACGAGCTCGTGGAGCTCATGAGCCGCTACGCCACCATGGCGGACACCCAGAACTGGGACGAGCTGCCGCGGTCGGTTGTTCTGTGACGAGTTCTCCTGCGACTTCGGCTCACTCGGTGCACCGGTCACGACGTTCAGCCGTGACGCCTGGTGTCAGCGAGCGAAGCAGGTGTTCGCCGGTTGGACGGCGACCCACCACGCGATCACCAACTATCGGATCGCCATCGACGGTGATCGTGCGACCATCCGGGCCCACATCCGCGCCGAGCACTGGGCTCCCCCCGACGTCGCGGCCGGCGGACCGAACCGCTGGCTGGTCGTCGGCTTCTACGACGACGTCGCCGTTCGCACTCCCGAGGGCTGGCGGCTGAGCTCGGTCAAGCTGACCCTGACCCACCAGGAGAACGAGGCGCTGCTAGCGGCCCGATGGCGGCGGCGAAGGACTGACATCCCGGCCAGGTGACTGTGAGCCGGCCTGTAGGCGGGGATCTGTCCTCACCCCCTCCTGACCAGGGTTTCTGGGGGTTCTGGAGGGGTCCGGGCCGCGGTGGGGCCGCGAGCGCACGTCGAGCGGCGGGACGATGTGGCGGCGAGGTGCCCCCGTAGGGCGTCCGCGCTGATCGGCTCCTGGGCTGCCTGTCGCCTCGAGTCGACACGTTGGGTTCGAACCGCCCCTCGGAGCTACCCGTGTCGTTGGCCGGAGCGCTGGTTGCCGGTTGTCCGGCCCTGGTCCGTTGTACGCGTCGGGGCCCAGTTGGCGAGGCGGCGCAGGGATTCTTGTGACGGCGAGCCTGGTTCGGGGGTGTAGGCGACGAGGGTCTGGCCCAGGTCGGTGGTGAATTCGAGTGTCTCGTAGTGGAGGGTGAGTTCGCCGACGAGGGGGTGGTGGAACGGCTGGGTACCGGTGCGGTACTGCTCGACGTCGTGGGTGGCCCAGCGGGTGCGGAACTCTTCGCTTCTGGTTGAGAGTTCGCCGATGAGGTCTGTGAGCGATCGGTCGAAAGGGTCGCGGCCGGCCTCGGCTCGCAGGCTTCCGACCCCGGCGTCGGCGATACCGTCCCAGTCCCCGTAGAAGTCACGGGAACGGGGGTTCAGGAAGACGAAGCGCCCGAGGTTGGTCGGTCGATCGGGATCGGCGAAGGCCTCGGAGTAGAGGGCGTAGCCGAGTCGGTTGGCGGAGAGGATGTCGAGGCGCCCGTTGCGGACGAACGCCGCCGACTCGGTCAGGCTGTCGAGCACACGTTGCACGCCAGGTCGGACCTGCTCGGGCGTCGCGGTGTGGGGAAGCGGGCGTTGTTTGACGGCGCGGACGAGGTGGAACAGGTGGGCGTGTTCGATCTCGTCGAGTTGTAGGGCCGTGGCGACGGCCTCGAGGACGTCCTCTGAGACGCCGCGCACTCGGCCCCGCTCGAGCTGGACGTAGTACTCCACGCTGATGCCGGCGAGCATGGCGACCTCTTCGCGGCGCAGCCCGGAAACCCGCCGCCGCTTGCCGTAGGCGCTGAGACCGGCCTGTTCAGGGGAGATCCGATCACGGCGGGTCTTGAGGAACTCGCCGATCTCGTTCGCCGCGGCCACCGCTGCAGGGTAGGAGCCAGGGGGCGCGCAAGGGAGGGGCCGGCAGTACCCCTGTGAATGGCATCTCCCTGTTTCGCTGCGTCTCGCTCACCATCGAGCCATCACCTGCCACCAGTTCCACGGCTGAAGGAGAAGTGCCATGCGAGGAGCCGTCCTCCACGCCCCCCGCGACGTCCGCCTCGAGACCCGGGATGACCCCGGCATCGTCGAGCCGACCGACGCGATCATCCGACTCTCGGCGACCTGCATCTGCGGTTCGGACCTGTGGCCCTATCGCGGCATTGAGGCGATCGATGGGCCGGCGCCGATGGGCCATGAGTACGTCGGCATCGTCGAGGACGTGGGCAGCGACGTGACCGTGATCCGGCCGGGCCAGTTCGTGATCGGTTCGTTCTTCGCCTCCGACAACACCTGCGAGATCTGCCGGGCCGGCTACCAGAGCTCCTGCATCCACCGAGAGCTCATGGGCACGATCGGCACTCAGGCCGACCTGGCTCGGGTGCCCCTCGCCGACGGCACGCTCGTAGCCACCCAGGACGTGCCGCCAGCGGACCTCGTCCCGAGCTTCCTGGCTGCCTCCGATGTGCTCGGCACCGGGTGGTTCGCCGCGGTTGCGGCGGAGGCCGGCCCCGGCAAGACCGTCGCGGTCGTGGGTGACGGTGCAGTGGGCCTGCTTGGCGTGCTGGCGGCTCGCCAGCTCGGCGCCGAGCGCATCATCACCATGAGCCGCCACGAGCCACGACAGCAGCTGGCCCGCGAGTTCGGCGCCACCGACATCGTCGAGGAACGCGGTGATGAGGGCGTCGAGCGGATCAAGGACCTGACCGACGGCCTCGGCGCCCACTCGGTGATCGAGGCCGTCGGGACCCAGGAGTCGATGATGCAGGCCATCGGCGCCACCCGGCCAGGCGGCCATGTCGGCTACGTCGGCGTCGCCCACGACGTGGCGCTCCCGGGCGAGGAGCTGTTCTTCTCCCACGTCCATCTCCACGGTGGCCCCGCCCCGGTTCGCCGGTTCCTCCCCGAGCTGGTCGACCTCATCTGGAACCGCGAGATCGACCCTGGCAAGGTCTTCGATCTCAGCCTCCCGTTGGACGAGGTCGCCGAGGGTTACGCGGCCATGGACGAGCGTCGAGCCATCAAGACGCTGCTGAGCCTGTGAGCCGTCACCGCCTGGTCATCGCCGCGCCCGCGGCCGCGCTGGTCCTGATTGCTGCGTGCGGCGAGAGCTCGGCGGACGAGCCGCCGCCCGGAGACGCCATTGCGCCGTCGGCGGGGACCGACGGCACCAGCTCACCGAACGCGTCGGCCAGCGGGCCCACAACAACTGGCCTCGACGCGGAGGCATCCGTGACCGAAGGCACGCCAATCAGGATCCGGATCGGTGACTCCGTGCTCGATGGGCGCCTGTGGGACAACCCCACCGCTCAAGACCTCATCGCGCAGCTTCCACTGACCCTGGAGTTCAGAGATCTCAACAGCGTCGAGAAGATCGCCGAGCTCCCCCAGGAGCTCACGATGGACGGCGTTCCGTCCGGCGACGACCCCGAGCCCCAAGACATCGGCTATTACGCGCCGTCAATCGACCTCGTCTTCTACTACGGCGACGTCGACTACTACGACTGCATCGTCCGTCTCGGCGTCTTCGACAGCGACATGGACGTCATCCGGAGCCGAACCGGCCCGTTCACCGCCACCGTCGAGCTCGCGAACTGAGCGGCGTACCGATGAACCCCACCTACGACTTCAGCGACCGAGTCGTGCTGGTTACCGGTGGCGACTCCGGCATCGGACTCGCCTCGGCCCAAGCCTTCGCCGAAGCCGGCGCCGCCGTCGTTCTTGCCGCATTGCATGAAGACCGGCTCGATGCAGCCGCGAGCGAGCTCGTCGCTACGGGCCATCAAGCGATCGGGATCCGCTGTGACGTGTCCGACGAGTCACAGGTCGCGGACCTGACGAACCGCGCGGTCGAGACCTTCGGCCGCCTCGACCTCGCGTTCAACAACGCCGGGATCCAGGCACCACCGAGCGACGCCGCCGACGAGACAGCCGAGACCTTCGACCGGGTCAACGCTGTTAACCTTCGCGGCGTCTGGGCGTGCATGAAGCACGAGCTGCGCCACATGCGGGCCCAGGGCGGCGGCGCGATCGTGAACTGCTCGTCGCTGGGCGGGCTCGTCGGACTTCCCGGCCGGGCGGCCTACCACGCCTCGAAGCACGGAGTCATCGGGCTCACCAGGAGCGCCGCCCTTGAGTACGCGCCCCGGGGCGTCAGGATCAACGCCATCTGCCCCGGCACCATCGACACCCCGATGGTCACCGGGATGATCGACAGCGGCGAGCTCGATCTCGACACGGCGCTCGCCAACCAACCCATCGGCCGCCTCGGCCGAGCCGATGAGATCGCCGCCGCCGCGGTCTGGCTCTGCAGCCCGGGTGCCAGCTTCGTCACCGGCGTCGCCCTCCCCGTCGATGGCGGCTACACCGCGCAGTAACCGCAGTGGAGCTGGCGTCGGGAGCGACAGGCGGGAGAGCACCGAAGTGCCCTCCTGCCCGCCGTGACGGTGAGTCGACTTCTAGGCGGGGATCTGTCCTCATCCGCCGCTGACCACGTCGTTGACGGTGACCATTACGCCTGAGCGACGACCTCACAGACTTCGACGCTCACAAAGGTCGCGGGCGGGTTCGGCGGCGCGCCCGGCGGCGGACCCTGGGCGATCTGGTCAGCTGCGGCTCGCGCATTGGCTTCGGTGTCGAAGAGCAAGAACGAGTGACCCACGTTTCCGTCCACAGCGCGTGCCCAGTGGCCCCCCATAAAGCCAGCCAGACTCTTCGACCTCGGCAAGACGACCTCCTCCAGGAGTTTGCGGGCTTCGGCCTCTCGGGCGGGGTCCACCTCTACCTGACCAACGGTTGCATGCACGACGTGCCTCCTTGGACGTCCTTTCCCCCTCAACTCTGCGTCGAAGCTTTGGGCAGGTCAACAGGTGTCAATCGGTGCATGCGAAGGGAGCGCTGAAGTGCATATCGTTGGCTCGAGGTCGCCCAGCCCGGTGACGGTGAGCCGGCCGGTAGGCGGGGTTCTGTGCCCGGGGCCCTTGCGGGCGTCCGGGTGGTGGCCATCCATCTGAGCGGCCTACCTGAGGCTGGTCCGAAGACCGGGCGGGCAGCCCATGGCCTCTGTTTGGCCTTGCTCCGAGTGGGGTTTGCCGAGCCGCCCGGGTCGCCCCGGACGCTGGTGCGCTCTTACCGCACCGTTTCACCCTCACCTGTGCCCCGAGGGGCCATCGGCGGTCTGTTCTCTGTGGCACTTTCCTGCGGGTCACCCCGACCGGCTGCTAACCGGCACTCTGCCCTGCGGAGCCCCGACCTTCCTCGACGCCGTCACACGACGCCGCGGCCACCTGGCCGGCTCACCGTCCCCCTCAGTGTGCCCGAATCGCCTGCCGTCAGCGCGTCGCGATGCTCGCCACTGGCCTGAGCCCGGCTCCGTACCCTCCGGGGGGTGGGGGACTGGGTCGATGTCGACGACGGCGACACGACCTGGCGCGTTGACGCCGACTTCCTGCGCTCCAACTGGACGTGCCTGTGGGGGAGGGGCTGCAAGGGGATCCTCCCCGAGCCCGCCGAGCACCTGAACCAGGGCTGCTGCTCCTACGGGGCGCACCTCGACGGGGACGAGCCGGCGACGGTGGACACCCTGGCCCGCTTCCTGCCCCCGGAGCGGTTCCAGTTCCACGACGAGGCCCGGGAGCACGGGGTGCTCAACGAGGATCGCACCAACACCCGGGTCGTGGACGGCGGCTGCATCTTCCTGAACCGGCCCGGCTTCTCCGGTGGCGAGGGCTGCGCCCTGCACCTCGGGGCGCTCGACGACGGAGACTCGCCGATCGGCTGGAAGCCGTCGGTGTGCTGGCAGCTGCCGATCAAGGTCGACTGGGAGGACCGCGGCGACGGCGGTGAGGTGGCGACGGTGCATCGCTGGACCCGCGCCGACTGGGGCGAGATCGGCGATGACATGGCCTGGTGCTGCACCGAGGCGCCCGACGCCTACGTCGGGGACCAACCCGTGGTCGAGTCGCTGGCCGAGGAGTTGGAGGAGGTCGTCGGCCGCGAGGTGTTCGTCGAGCTGCGCCGCCGGCTCTAGGCGAAGAGGTCGTCGAGGGTCACGCCGTCCGGCAGCGGCACGAGGCCGAGCCCGGCCATGCCCCGGATGGCCGCTTCCCACGACGGGTTGGCCGCCACGAGCGCCTGCAACTCGGCCTTCGCCTCGTCGAAGCGGCCGGTGCCGGCCAGCGCCCCACCCCGCACGAGGCGGAAGTTCTCCTCGCCGGGCAGCAGGCGGAGCGTCTCGTCGACGATCGCCAGCGAGGCCGCGAAGTTGCCGTCGACCAGCTCGTTCTCGGCGTCGTTGACCAGGGCGAACGCCTCCTGGACCTCGAGCAGCGAGCGCAGGTCACCCAGCGGGTCGTCACTGCGCTCCACCCGGAGGTCGGCCACTACGCCGGCGCCGGGCACGTCGGGTCGCCGGCCCTCGACGACCAGGAGTGCCGCCGACATGACCCCGCGGGCGTCGCCGCCGGCCGCCTGGGCGGCGTCGAGGCCGGCCAGCAGCCGGTGGGTGAGTGGCCCGTCGGCCGACCCGTACCCCTCGGCCAGCGCGTCCCAGATCCTGTCGTTTGCCATGAGGTTGCCCTGGGCGGAGAAGCCCTCGCCGACGACATGGCCGGCGGGCTGGATGCACAGGTCCCCGGTGTGGGCCGCTACCGAGCCGTCGGCGCCGATCACGCCCACCTGCCGCAGCGCCGGCAGGTCGTCGGCGTCCATGGCCGCAGCCAGCGCCGACGTGGCGTCGCCCGCCGCCAGGCCCTCGAGGCAGCGGGGGCCGTACGCCATCTCGGCGATGGCCTGGGTGGCCACCGCACCCACACCGGGCTCGGCCCACGTCACGACCGAGCCGACCGAGAACCAGCAGCTCTGCACCGCGACCCCCAGCTGCCCGGTCTCGGAGTCGCGCGCCACGATCGAGTAGGTCATGGGTGGAGTCTCTCGTACTCCGCGGCGACCTTCTGGGGGACGACCATGCGCCAGGCGTCGAGGACCAGCTCTCGCATCTCGTCCACGTCGATGGCGGCCAGCCGGACCACGACCCAGTTGAAGCGCAGGTCCGAGGTACGTGGCAGGCGGAAGGTCTCGGGGTTGCCGCTGACCAGAGCGTCCCGTTCCTCCTTCGGGAAGGCGAAGCCCATCTCGGTCTCGTCCTTCGAGAAGGCCACGTAGACGATCGAGCCGACCCGGAACTTCACCCGGTCGTGGATGAGGTGCTCGGTGGTCCGGGGCAGCGTCGAGGCGAGTGCCCGGACGTCCTCGACGGTGACCATGGGCCCAGTGTGCCGATGAGTTCGCGGGTCCGGGTAGGTCCAAGGGGTACGCAACCGAGGAGCGAACGATGACCTTGCCTCGCATCGCGAGCCGTGACGAGTGGCTGACCGCCCGCACGGCGCTGTTGGAGAAGGAGAAGGCCCTGACCCGGGCTCGGGACGCGCTCAACACCGAGCGGCGCGAGCTGCCGATGGTCGAGATCACGAAGGACTACCGCTTCCAGGGGCCCGACGGCGAGGTGACGCTGCTCGACCTCTTCGAGGGGCGGCGCCAGCTGATCCTGGGCCACATGATGTACGACCCCTCCTGGGACGAGGGCTGCTCGAGCTGCAGCGCCGGGGTCGACGAGGTGGCTCCCGGCCTCCAGGAGCACCTGCACACCCGGGACACCACGCTGGCCTACGTCTCCCGGGGCCCATACGAGAAGCTGGCCCGCTGGAAGGCGCACAAGGGCTGGTCCGACATCGCCTGGTACTCGTCGTTCGGCACCGACTTCAACGAGGACTTCGGGGTCACGATCGATCCCGCCACGGGGGCGACCTCGTACAACTTCCGCACCGCGGAGGAGTGGGCCGACCAGGGCGAGCGCATGTTCCTCGAGACCGACGAACCCATCGAGATGCCCGGCCTGAGCTGCTTCCTGCAGGACGACGGCAGGGTCTTCCACACATACTCGCAGTACGCCCGCGGCGCCGAGTCGACGGGCGGCTCGTACTACTTCCTCGACCTCACCGCCCTCGGGCGGCAGGAGGACTGGGAGGAGCCCAAGGGCCGCGCCGACCTCGAGCGCACCAACATGCCGAACTTCGCCAGCTAGAGCTCCGCCTCGTAGGCCAACAGGCGCTCGGCCAGCACCTCCGGGTGGGCCAGCGCGGGCAGGTGGCCGCCGGGCATCTCGTCGGGCGCGATCCCGAGCCGCTGGGGCACGACCCGGCGTTGGAGGTCAGCGGGGAACAGGCGGTCGCCCTGGCAGAGCAGGAAGCGGGTGGGCACGTCGGGCCACGCGGCCAGCGGGAAGGGCGCACCGAACGGCGTCCCCGACTGATTCCGCAGGTGCTCCAGCGACTCGGCCCAAAGTGCCTCCGGCACGTCGTGGAGGAAGATCGTCTCCGGGCTCCCGTCGTCCGGGTCCCGCCCCTCGGCCCGGGCCAGGGCGCGGGCCGCCTCGGGTTGGCCGACCGCCTCCCACCACTCGCCGCCGGACTCGCCGGGCAAGGGGGTCATCGCCGCTACGAGGACGACGAGGTCGACGGGGCGGCGCTCGCAGACCAGCGGGGCGGTGAAGGCCGCCATCGACTGGGCCACCAGCACGAGGCCCTGCCGCTCGCCGACGGCCTCGACCACCACGTCGGCGTACTCGGGGAAGCCGGCGGTGTCGTCGTCACACGGCAGGTCCACCGCCACGGTGGCGTGGCCGGCGGCCTCCAGGAGGGGGACGACGCGGTGCCAGTACCACGAGTCCGAGGCGGCGCCCGGCAGGAGGACGAAGGTGCGCATCAGCCATGAGACTGCCCGGTCCGCCCGAACTCATCGGCCGCGGGCTCGTGTGCGAACCTTTTCCGCACGCTCGTCGTCCCCTGATCTCCGGCGCGTGGCCGGCGGCGGGGGCCACCGGCCACGCCCGAGGGCTATTCGACGGTGATCGCCCCCGTCATCGACGGGTGGATCTCGCAGTGGTAGGTGAACTCACCCGCCTCGTCGAAGGTCTCCTCGTAGGTCCCGTCCTGGTCCAACTCGCCCGAGTCGAAGGCTTCGTCGTCCGCCGTGACCGTGTGGGCGATGCCGTCGAGGTTCGTCCACTCGACGGAGTCACCGACGGCCACCGTGGTGCTGTCGGGCACGAAGGTCGAGTCCTGCATGCACACGTCGGTGCCGCAGTCGCCGCCGCCGTCGTCGGATGCAGCGTCGCTGCCGCCGTCGTCGTCGCCGCTGTCGTCACTGCACGCCGCGAACAGCAGTCCGAGGGCGAACACCACCCCCAGCAGTCGTAGCCACCGTGTCATGAAGGACCCCTTCGGTCGTCCAACCCACTGTCACCAGTTCTACGGGTCCGGGGGGTCGGGAGATTGCGCCCTGATCAGAAGTCGAGGGCGGACAGGTCCTCGTGCCAACCGGCCGCCCGATCGACCGCCTCCTGCCACCGGTCCCGGTCGAAGCTGCCCTGCGGCTCGTAGCGATCGCCGGGCGACCAGAGGGCCCGCACCTCGTCGATGTCGGCCCAGGTGTCGACGGCCAGCCCGGCCAGGTAGGCAGCGCCCAGCGCCGTGGCCTCCCGGATCGGGGCCACCTCCACCGGGCGTTGGGTGGCGTCGGCGACGGCTTGGACGAAGGTGGGGTTGGCGGTCATGCCGCCGTCCACCCGGAGCGTCTCGATGGTGAAGCCCCCGTCCTCCTCGGCGGCGATCACGAGGTCGGCAGCCCGCTGGGCCACGCCCTCGAGGACGGCACGGGTGACGTGGCGGGCCTCGGTGCCCCGGGTCAGCCCGAGCAGGGCGCCGCGGGCGCCGTAGTCCCAGCGGGGCGTGCCGAGCCCGAGCAGGGCGGGTACGTAGACGACGCCCTCGGTCGACTCGCACGACGCCGCCAGCTCATGGGAGTCGGCCACGTCGTCGATCAACCCGAGGTCGTCCCGCAGCCACTCGACGTTGGTGCCGGCCGAGAGCATGATCGCTTCGAGGCCCCAGGTGATGGTCCCCCCGACGCCCCAGGCCACGATCGGGAACGTCCCGCCGCCGCCACGGGTCTCGAACGTCGGCCGCTCGGTGCCCAGGACGGCGTCGAGCATGCCGCCGGTGCCGAAGGTGATCTTCGCCTCGCCGGGCTGGGTGCAGCCCTGGCCGATCAGGGAGGCCTGCTGGTCGCCGGCGATGCCAGCGATGGGCGGGGCGCCGTCGAGGGCGGTGGCGGGCGCGATCACCCCCGCCGAGTCGACGACGGTCGGCAGGATCCCCTCCGGGATGCGCAGCGCGTCGAGCACCTTCGGCGCCCAGCCGGAGCCGTCGCCCGCCCGCAGCCCCGTGAGGGCGGCGTTGCTGGGGTCCGTGACGTGTGCGGCGCCCTCGGTGAGCTGCCAGGCGATCCACGTGTCGACGGTCCCGAAGCGCAGGTCCCGGGTCCGGTCGGGGTCGGCCTGATCGAGCAGGTGGCGGACCTTGGTGGCCGAGAGGTTGGGGGCGAGGCGGATGCCCTCGGCCTGGAGCACGAGGCAGTCGCCGACGGTGCGGAGGTCCTGCCAGCCCAGACCGGGGCCGACGGGCTCGCCGGTGGCCGCGTCCCAGACGACGGTGGAGGCCCGCTGGTTGGCGATGCCCACGCCGTCGACCGGCCCGGCGTCGGCCAGAGCCCGCCGGGCGCAGTCCAGGGCAGCATCGGCCATGGCCACGGCGTCGAACTCGACCAGCCCCGCCATGGGGGAGTCGGGCAACGTCGCCTCGCGATGCTCGACGGCGATCGTGGCGTCGGGGCGCACCACGACGGCCCGGACGCTGCTGGTTCCGACGTCGATGACCAGGAGGCTCACCGTGCCCGCGCCCTCGCCTCGCGCAGACGGAGGTGGTTGGCCACGATGCCGCCCACCGTGCCGGTCGAACTGGCCAGCAAGGTGGCGAAGGCGATCGAGACCCACTTGATGTCCTCGTCGCTGAGCAGGTGGCGGATGACGCCCACGCCTTGGACCACCGCATAGGCCACCAGCGCGGCGAGCGCGCCGTGGGCGAGCGGGGCATGGGGCTGACCCTTCGCGGCCACGAACCCGCCGACGAAGAAGCTGACCACGATCCACGCGAACAGGAACGGCACCCAGCCCGAGCCCTCCAGAGAGTCGTCCTCGCTCAGCAGGAGGCCGATCAGCGCCGGCGGGACGGCCAGCGCCATGTTCAGCCCGGCCCCCAGGAGGATCGAGCGCCGTTCGAGGTGGGGGAGCATGGCGCTCACGTCGGCCAGGCGACCTCGCCGAAGGGGCTGGGCAGGCCCAGCTTCCCCGGGTTCAGGATGCCCTTCGGGTCCAGGGCGGACTTCAGGTCCACCAGGGTGCCGAAGGCGTCGCCCAGGGCCGAGGCCACGAAGCGCGACCGGTTCAGGCCGATGCCGTGGTGGTGGCTGAGGCTGCCACCTGCGGCCAGGACGGCCCGGGTCCCGGCGTCCCACACCGCCCGGTAGTACTCGTCCTTGCCGTCCGCCGGGGGACGCCCGGCGAACGTGAAGTAGAGGCAGGCCCCGTCGGTGTAGGCGTGGGACTGGTGGGCGCTGACGGCCATCGTCGCCTCGACACCGCCGATGGCCTCGAGCGTCGAGGTGTAGATGCCGTCGAGGTCGCCCCAGCGCCCGGTGATCTCCATGGTGTCGACGACGAAGTCCTTCGTGATCAGCGCCTCCAGGGCGGCGACGTCGTTGCGGTGCTCCAGCCACCGCCCGACGAGGTCCTCGTCCAGGAGGTCGGCATCGCCGCAGACGTCGGCGACCACCGCCATCGTGGCGTCCACCAGCGCGGGGTCGCCCTCGTCCAGGACGAGGAGCACGTGGCGGTCGCCGGTCTGGTAGCTCCGCTCGGCCTCGGTGGCGTCGTACACCCGGAGCACGGCCGGCCTCGCCCCCCGCTGCAGGATGTGCCGGCAGGCGTCGTTGGCGTCGGCGAAGGTGTCGAAGCCGTAGGCGGCCCGCTGCTCGGCCTCGGGGAGGGCATGCAGGCGGAGCCGGGCGCCGAGGATCACGCCCAGCGTTCCCTCCGACCCGATGAAGACCTGGTTGAGATCGGGGCCGACGGCCTGGCGGGGGAGCCCGCCGGTGTGGATGACGGACCCGTCGGCCAGGGCCACGTCCAAGCCGATGGCGATGTCCTCGATCTTCCCGTAGCGGTTGGACAGCTGGCCGGCGGAGCGGCAGGCCAACCAGCCCCCGACGGTCGACAAGGCGATGGACTGCGGCCAGTGGCCGATCGTCACGCCGTGCTCGGCCCGCAGCGTGTCCTCCAGCCGGTCGCCGAAGGTCCCGGCCCGGACGTCGAGGACCATGGACGTCGTGTCCAACGAGCGGATGCCGTTCAGCCCACACAGGTCCAGCAGCACCCCGCCGAAGACGGGCACCGAACCGCCGCACACCCCGCTGCGCCCGGCGGCCGCAGTGACCGGCACGCCTGCCTCGTGGCACACGGCGAGGACGGCGCTGACCTCCTCGTCGCTGGTCGGCCGGACGACGACCGCGGGGCGACGGCCGACCTGGCCGTCCAGCGCCCACGTCATGGCCAGCGGCCACCAGTCCCGGCCCGCCTCGGCCCGCTCGGCGGCGTCGGTGGTGACCACGGCGCACACGTCGCGGAGTCGGGCCAGCGTGGCGTCGTCGACCTCGACCTCGGTGGCGACCAGGCGGTCGGTGGTCGACGCCGGGTCGTCGCCCAGCGAGATGGGCGGGACGGGGGCGCCCGGGGCGACCGGTGTCGGCATCAGGAGGCGGTGGTCGCCGACTCGTCGTCCAGCCCGGCTGCCTGCAGCTCGGCCTCGACGAGGCTGCGGTAGGCCTTGACCTGGGCGGCCTGTTCGTCCTGTGACCAGCCCAGCTCGTCGCCGACCAGTGCGGCGACGTCCTCAGCGGCGACCATGGAGGCCTCGGCGGCGAGGAGCCGGGCCCGGGTGCGTCGGCTGAGCACGTCGTCCACCGTGGCGACCATCTCGTGGCGGGCGGCGTAGACGGCCTCGGCCCGCAGGTAGGGGAGGCCCTCCACCAGCGGGTGGGCCAGCGTGGGGTCGGCCTCGACCATGGCCATGACCACCGGGGCCTCGCCGCCGTGGCGGCCGACCAGGTGGTCCACCTGCTCCAGGGTCAGACCGGGCGTGGGCAACGAGCGCACCTCGTCGTGGCCCTTCGCGCCCCGGAGGCGAAGCCTGCGGGTCCGGCTGCGGCGGTGCACACCCTTGGGGAGGTCGTCGCCCAACTGGTCGAGGACCTCGTCGACGGTGTCGGCGGCCATCTCCCGGTAGGTCGTGAGCTTGCCGCCGTTGATCGAGATGACGCCCGAGCCGCTGGACGTGACCTTGTGCATGCGGGACAGGTCGGCGGTGCGGGCGCTGCCGGCCCGCTTGACCAGCGGGCGCAGGCCGGCCCAGGTCCCCGTGATGTCCGCCGGGGTGATGGTCCCCTCGATCGCGCCGTTGATGGCCCGCAGGAGGTACTCGACGTCCTCGCGGGTGCACATGGGCTCGTCGACGTCGCCCTCGTAGTCGGTGTCGGTCGTCCCGATGTAGGTCGAGCCTCCCCACGCCACCACGAACACCGAGCGCTTGTCCTTGGGGACGGGGATGACGGCGGCGATGTCGTTGCGGACCAGGTCCCAGGGGACGGCGATGTGCACACCCTTGGCGGGGCGGATGCTGTCCGGGTGCTTGCCCTCGTCCAGCGCCCGGACGTCGTCGGACCAGACCCCGGTGGCGTTGACGATGCACCGGGTCCGGACCTCGATGGCGCGACCGTCGGCTTCGACGGTGGCCCCGGTGACCCGCCCGGCGTCGTCCTTGGTGATGGCGCTCGAGCGCGACACGGTTGGCGATGACGGCGCCGTGGTCGAGGGCGGCGGTACGGGCCACCTCGAGCACGAGGCGGGCGTCGTCGGTCTGGGCGTCGTAGTAGAGGTAGGCACCCGCCATGCGGTCCCGCTGCAGTGTCGGCATGTGGGCCATGGCCTCGTCGGTGTTGAGGCGCTTGTGGAGCTTGCCGATGCGCAGGCCGCCGGTGAAGTCGTACATCCACATGGCCGAGCCGAGGGCCCGGGCCAAACGGCGGTTCATCAGCCCGTCCTTGGTGAAGATGGGGATGAGGAAGGGCAGCACGTGGACCAGGTGCGGCGCCGTCTTGCGCAGGATCTGGCGCTCCCGCAGGGCCTGGTAGACGAGGCGGATCTCGCCCTGTTGCAGGTAGCGCAGGCCGCCGTGCACCAGCTTCGAGGACTTCGAGGACGTGCCGGCGGCGAAGTCGTCCCGTTCGACCAGGGCGGTGCGCAACCCACGGGAGGCAGCGTCCAGGGCCACACCCGTGCCGGTGATCCCGCCGCCGACCACGAGCACGTCGTAGGTCGTGTCAGCCAAGCGGTCGAGGGCGGCGGCGCGGTCGAAGTCTCCCGGTCCGGACATGGCGGAGACAGCCTAGGAGGGGAGCGGGCAGCCGGGGCCGAGGCCTCCTCGACATCGATCGTCGACAACCGGGGTGGCTCGTTAGGGTGCGCCGCTCGTGAAGTCACCGGAGGAGTTGACCTTTGGCTGATCTGAAGGGCACGCAGACCCAGCAGAACCTCAAGGAGGCCTTCGCCGGCGCGAGCCAGGCGAACCGTCGCTACCTCTACTTCGCCCAGAAGGCCGACGTGGAGGGTCATCCCGAGGTCGCCGCCCTGTTCCGCTCGGTCGCGGAGGGCGAGACGGGCCACGCCTTCGGCCATTTCGACTTCCTCGCCGCGGTCGGTGACCCGGTGACCGGCGTCCCCGTGGGCCTGACCGCGGACAACCTGAGGTCGGCGATCGAGGGCGAGACCTACGAGTACACCGAGAGGTTCCCCGCCTTCGCCGAGACCGCCCGCGACGAGGGCTTCGAGGAGATCGCCGAGTGGCTGGAGACCCTGGCCCGAGCCGTGAAGAGCCACGCCAACCGCTTCACCGCCGGCCTGGAGAACCTGGCCTGAGTTCTGTGGGTCCGGGACTCGGTCCCTGACCGACGACCTCCGCGGACCCACCTGACGATCCGTCAGGATTTGCTGACGTCGACGTCAGTTGGTGTTGCATCGGCGCGCGCGGATCGGCAATCCTGCCCGTGCCGACCAAGGGGGGTCGGGCCCCGAGACGGGGGGCAACGAGGGGAGCTGAGCGGAACCGATGGCCATCGCCGAGATCTGGAACCAGCAGGCTGCGTGTCGGGGGCTGGACCCCGAGATCTTCTATCCCGTGTCCGAGGAGGAGGCCGCGCACGCCAAGGCGGTCTGCGGCCAGTGCGCCGTGCAGCAGGCGTGCCTCGAACACGCGCTCGGGGTCCCGGGAGCGGGACGGTGTCTGGGGCGGCGCCACGGAGAAGGAGCGGCGACGAATCATCAGGCAGCGGCGTCGGTCCAACTGACACCATGACCCCGTGACCGCAGCGTTCGCGGGGTGGCCGGTGGTCCTCGGCGAGGTGTCGGCCGGCCGAGACCTCGCACCCGACCTGGCCCACGCGGCCATGGAGCAGATCCTGGCCGGCGAAGCCACGCCCGCTCAGATCGCCGGACTCATCGTCGGCCTTCGCATCAAGGGCGAGACCGTCGAGGAGCTGGCGGCGCTGCGCCAGGCGATGCTCGACGCCGCCGAGCGCATCACCCTGCCCGAGGGGCTGGACCCGATCGACACCTGCGGCACCGGCGGTGACCGGGCGGGCACCATCAACGTGTCGAGCATCGCCGCGCTGGTGTTGGCCGGCGGGGGCGTGAGCGTCCTCAAGCACGGCAACCGGGCGTCGTCCTCGCAGTGCGGCTCGGCCGACGTCTACGAGGCGCTCGGCCTCGCCATCGACCTCGGGCCCGAGGAGGTCGCCGCCTCGGTGGCGGCCACCGGCTTCGGGTTCGCTCTGGCCCCGCGCTTCCATGCGTCGATGCGCCACGCCGGGCCCACCCGCAAGGAGCTGGGCATCCCCACCGCCTTCAACTTCCTCGGGCCGATCGCCAACCCGGCCGGCGTCCGCCGCCAGGTGGTCGGCGTGGCCGACGCCGGCATGGCCGAGCGGATGCTCGGGGTGCTGATGGCCTCCGGCGCCACGCGCGCCCTCGTCGTCTACGGGGCCGACGGCCTGGACGAGCTGACCACGACGACGACCAGCACCGTGCACGAGCAGCGGGACGGCCAGGTGTCGACCTACGAGGTGGACCCCGAGGCCCTCGGCCTGGCGCTGGCGAAGCCCGACGATCTGGTGGGAGGCACCGCCGAGGTCAACGCGGAGGCCGCCCGGCGGGTCCTGGCCGGCGACCCCGGGCCGCACCGGGACATCGTGGTGCTCAACGCCGCGGCGGGGTTCGTGGCGGCCGACCGGGCCGACGACCTGGCCGAGGGTGTGGCCCTGGCCCAGGCGGCGATCGACGACGGCCGCGCCGAAGCCAAGCTGGCCGAGGTGGCCGCCTTCGTTCCCTGACCCATCCGTTCTGGCTCCCGATTTCGGTGCCCTGGCCCCAGGATCAGGAGCCAGAACGGGTCGGGGGAGCGTCAGAGCCGGTAGGTCTTGTCGATCTCCTCGACCTCGGCCCGGGCCTCGGCCAGGGTGGTCAGGCGGTCGGCGGGGTCGCCCACGGCGATCGAGTCGAACGGGCGGTTCACGGCGAGGGCGAGGCGATCCAGCTCGTCGGTCTCCTGGATCAGGTCCCGCAGCAGTGAGCCTCGGGCGCCGTAGGGCTGCTTCGCAATCAGGACGACCCGCCGGTCCAGCTCGATGGCCTGCAGGGCCACGTCGCTGAGCGGCTTGCGGGGAGCGTGGATGGAGGCCACCCGGACCGTGGTCTGCAGCCGTCGATGGAGCCGGGCCGGGGCGGTGGGGCTGACCAGCCACGTGAGGGGCGCGGGGCTGGGCACCTTGGGATGCACGCGGTTGCGCCGGTGCAGTCGCCACCGGATCAGCACGATCGGGGCGACGACGAAGGTGGCGACGACGAGGAGGACCGCGACCAGATCACCCATCGGCGGTCAGGCTACTGCGGAGCGACGACGTCGACCGGGCACGAAGGTGGGCAGTCGGGGGAACGCCGAGGCGAGCCCGCCGTCGCAGTGGGCCAGTCGGTAGCGGCCCGCCCGCTCGTCCAGCCAGCGGGCGACGCAGAGCAACTCGTCCACCTCATCGGCCCCCACCACCGGTGAGCTGGAGGGCTGGTGGAGCTCCAGCCCGAGCGGTGGCTGGTGGTCCGCCCACGATCGCACCAGGTGACCGTTGACCAGCTCGGCGCCGCCGCCGTCGTCCAGCTCGATCAGGACGCGGCCGGCAGCCCGGAGCCGCTCCAGCCGGCGCTGGCGCTCCAGCGCGGCGCTGAGGGCGGCGGCCCGCTCCCGCACGTCGGCGGCCTCCTCGAAGCGCCGCTCGCGGGCCAGGGCGACCATGCGCTCGCGCAGCGGGGCGAGCAGGAGCTCGGGCTCGAGGGTGAGGCCGCGCAGGGCCCGCTGGACGTAGCTCGTCGTACTGCTGGGGGGTCACGGTGCCCGCGCACGGGCAGCTGGCGACCCCGAGCTGGGCCGGGGCGCACGGCGCCTCCTTCGTCCCCGTGGGGCGACCGGTGCAACGACGCAGGGGGACGGTGGTCTCGATGGCCTCGGCCACCCGCTTGGCGAAGCGGTTGCTGGGCAACGGCCCCAGGTAGAAGGCGCCGTCGTCCTTGGTGGTGCGCACCACGGAGAGGCGGGGGAACGGCTCGTTGCAGGTGAGCTTGAGGTACGTGTAGCCGCCGGCGCGGGTGCCGACCCGGTTGAAGCGCGGCCGCCACTCGGCGATGAGGCGGACCTCCAGCACCTCGGCCTCCATGGGCCCGTCGCACACGGTGTGGTCGATGCGCACGGTCTCCCGCAGGAGCTGGGCCACCTTCCGACGCCGGTCGCTGGAGAAGTAGCTGCGGACCCGCGTGCGCAGGTTGGTGGCCTTGCCGACGTAGAGCGGGCGGCCGTCGCGGTCCCGGAAGACGTAGACGCCGGGACGGCGGGGGAGGTGGTTGGTCAGCTTGAGCTTGGCCGCCTGGGGGTGGCGGTCGATCTTGGGCAGGCCGAGGAGGTCGTCGAGGCCGAGCACGCCGAGGCGGCCGGCCCGCTCGAGCAGGACGTGGAGCAGGTCGCCGGTGGCCAGCGCGTCGTCCAGCGCCCGGTGGCTGGGGCGGTGGTCCAGCCGGCAGCTGTTCGGCCAGCGTGCCCGAGGCGGTGGTTGCGCACCTCCTCGCCGAACAGGCGGCGGGCCAGCGCAGCCGTGTCGACCCGGGGCACGTCGGGCAGGTGTCGGTCCGACCGCTGGCAGGCGGCCCGCAGAAAGCCCAGGTCGAAGCCGATGTTGTGGCCGACGACGACGGCGTCGCCCCAGAACTCGAGCAGCGAGGGAAGCACCGCCTCGATGTAGGGCGCGCGGCACCAGCATCGGGTCGGTGATGCCCGTGAGCACGGTGATGACCGGCGGAACCCGGGTCCGCGGGTTGACCAGGGTCTGGAACGTGCCGAGGCACTCGCCGCCCCGCAGGAGCACCGCGCCGACCTCGGTGATGCGGTCGTCGGCGGCCGACCCACCGGTCGTCTCGAGGTCGACGACGCAGAAGGTGACCTCGCTCAGCGGGGTGCCGAGGTCGTCGAAGGTGGCCTGGCCGGGAACGGTCATCGACCCATCATGGCGAACGGGTGTTCGTCACGGCAAGCATTGTGGCCATCGGTACGGTTGCGCCGTGACCGACACCCGGTACCGCTGCACCGCGTGCGGCAACCTGACCCGCTTCGACGTGGTGTCGACCCGGCGCACACGGGCGTTCCACCACTACACGGTGGGCGGTGAGCTCGCCGTGGAGGACGAGGAAGTCCTCGACGAACGAGTCGACGAGGTCGCCTGTCGCTGGTGCGGCAACGGCGCCGCCGTCGAGGTCGTCACGGCGGAGCAGGCCGAGGAGGCCAGCTGACCGCTCCGGTCGACCCGGCTGTCGTCCGCGCCGGCGCTCGAGCGGGCCCTCGACGAGGCGCGCCAGGGCGAGGAGCCTCGCCGCCCAAGGAGCTGGTTCCCTACCTCAGCTTCCAGAAGCTGAACCCGACGGCCCTGACCGCCATCCTCCGGGTGCTGGACACCGACGAGGAGTTCCGCCTCCGGGTCCTGGCCGCCACGCCCCCGGACAGCATCAACGCCGCCGGCTGGCTGGCCCTCAGCCGACCCCCGGGCTGGGAGGACCTGGTCCGATCGCTGGCCGAGGGCCGCGTCGAGGCCACGGGCACCCAGGAGGCCGAGCGCCGGCTGCGCGACCTGCAACGGGCGCGAGAGGCCGCCGACCGCAAGCGGGAGCAGGCCGAGGCCGAGCTGGCCCGGTACCGCGAGGCGGTCGAGGCCCACGAGGAGCAGCTGTCGGTCCTGCGCCGCGAGCGCCGACAGAGCGAAGAGGCGTTGCGCGCCGCCGAGCGGCGGGCCGAGGCCCTGGAGCAGAAGCTCGTCGACCGGGACGCCCGGGTGGCGGAGGCGCAAGGCGCCCGTGAGGCGCGTGAGCACGAGCTGACCGAGACCGGCCGCCAGCTCGCCGAGGCCCGGGCCGAGATCGAGCGCCGCCCGGCCCCACTGGTCCCGGGCGAGCGGCCGGTCGACGTGGCCGCGCTCCGGGCAGCCGCCGACCGGTTGCGGCGCTCGGCGGCGACGCTGGCCAAGTCGGTCGAGGGGACCCTGGACGCAATACCGCCCGAGCCGGTGGTGCTTGGCGAGGAGCGTGGCCCGCAGGCGCGGGCCGCCCTGACCCTGCCCGGTGGGGTCGTGGCGGACTCGGTCGAGGGTGCCCGCTGGCTGCTGGGCCGGCCCTCCGTCGTGCTCCTCGTCGACGGGTACAACGTGGCCAAGACGGCGTGGCCCGACGCCGCTCTCGAGGAGCAGCGCCAGCGCCTCCTCCGCGCCCTCGACGAGCTGGCCATGCGCACCGGGGCCACGGCCGAGCTGGTCTACGACGGTCCGGACGACGCCACGCCCACGACGGCCGCCAGGGCTCCCGGTCGGTGAGCGTTCGCTACAGCGACGGCGCGCTGGCCGACGACGTGGTGGTCGACCTGATCGGCACCTTCCCCGCCGGACGACCGGTGGTCGTGGTGTCCAACGACCGCGAGGTGCGGGACGGCGCCCGACAGGAGGGTGCCAACGTGATCGGATCTCGAACCCTCATCAGCCTCTTCTCGGGGTGAATACGGGCGGGGTTCCTGTCACACCCCCTGCGTACGTTCACCCTCGTGAGGATCGACTGCGACGAGTGCACGCAGCAGCACACCGCCACCTGTGACGACTGCGTCGTGACCTTCCTGCTCGGCCGGGAGGCCGACGACGCCGTGGTCATCGACGTCCTGGAGGAGCGCAAGCTGCGCCAGCTGCAGGACGTGGGCCTCGTCCCCAAGCTCCGCCACCAGCCGAAGACGGGCTGAGGAGTCCCTCGCGCCACCTGCGAGCATGGGGCGATGCCCGACGTCGCCCTCGCCGAGCGCCTGCGTGCCGTGGGCCGCGCCGCGGGCCTGGACGCCCTCGGGTTCGCCGAGGCGACGCCGTTCACCTCGACCCGGGACGACCTCGAGCAGCGCAAGGCCGCCGGGCTGCACGGCGGGATGCAGTTCACCTACCGGGACCCGGCCCGCAGCACCGATCCCGGGCGGATCCTGGCCGGCGCCCGGAGCCTGGTCGTCGGGCGCCCGCTCGTACCGGCGCGCCGCCCCGCCACCGGACGTGTCCGGCCCGACGGGGCGGGTGGCCGCGTACGCCTGGCGGGACCACTACGGCGACCTGCGGGCCGGCGCTCAGCCGAGGTCGCCGACGTCCTCGGGGACGAGGGCTGGCGGGCGCGCGTCGTCCTCGACGACAACGCCCTGGTCGACCGCGAGGCCGCGGTCCGCGCCGGCCTGGGCTGGTACGGGACGCAACAGCACGGTGCTGCTGCCGGGGCAGGGCAGCGAGTTCGTCCTCGGCTCGGTGGTCACCGACGCCGACCTGCCCGCCGGCCGACGGAGCGGGTGCCGGACGGGTGCGGGCCGTGCCACCGCTGCGTGGACGCCTGCCCGACCGGGGCCATCGTCGCCCCCGGGGTGATCGACGCCCGCCGCTGCCTGGCGTGGCTGGTGCAGGCGACCGGCGAGTTCCCGGTCGAGCACCGCGAGGCGCTCGGCGACCGCATCTACGGCTGCGACGACTGCCAGGACGTCTGCCCCGTCAACCGCCGGTCGGCGGCGAGGCGGCCGCCCGCCGAGGACGATGCCCGGGACCGGGTCGACCTGCGTCGCCCTGCTGGAGGCGGACGACGACACGCTGCTGGCCGAGTACGGCCGCTGGTACGTCCCCCGGCGGGATCCCCGCTACCTGCGTCGCAACGCGCTCGTTGCCCTGGGCAACACGGCGGCACCGGGCGACGCCCGGGCCGTGGCCGTGATCGAGCGGTACGCGCGAGGGTGACGACGAGCTGCTGGCCGAGCACGCCCGCTGGGCCCGCGGAGCGGGCACGTGGCGTGAAGCACCTCCTGGTCACCAACGACTTCCCGCCGAAGGTCGGTGGCATCCAGTCGTACCTCTGGGAGCTGTGGCGCCGCCTCGCCACCCGACCACGTTCACCGTCCTGACCACGCCCTACGACGGCGCCGACGCCTTCGACGCCGAGCAGGCCTATCGGGTGGTGCGCAGCCGCGAGCCCGTGCTGCTGCCGCAGCCCCTCCTGGCGCGCAAGATCGACGCCCTGGCCGACGAGACCGGCGCCGACCTGGTCGTCCTCGACCCGGCCCTGCCCGTGGGACTGCTCGGCCCGCACCTGGCCACGCCCGTACGGCGTCGTGCTCCACGGGGCCGAGGTCACCGTCCCGGGCCGCCTGCCCGGGACCAACCTCCTGCTCCGCCGCGTCCTGCGGGGCGCGCAGTTGGTGGTGGCCGCCGGGCGCTACCCGGCGGCCGAGGCCGAGCGGGCGGCCGGGCGGTCCCTGCCGGTGGTCCACGTGCCGCCCGGCGTGGACGTCACCCGCTTCCGGCCGCTCGACGACGCCGGCGAAGGTCGAGGCCCGCCGCCGCCTCGGCCTGCCCGACGGGCGACCTGGTCGTCAGCGTCAGCCGTCTCGTGCCCCGCAAGGGCATGGACGTCCTCATCCGGGCCGCGGCGTTGCTGGCGCCGAGCCGACCGGACCTGACCGTGGCGATCTCGGGCGGCTGGGCGGGACGGGCCCGCCTCGCGCACGCTGGCCGCGCGACCGGAGGCGCCGGTGCGCTTCTGCGGCCGGGTGCCCGACGAGGACCTCCCCGACCTCTACGGCTGCGGCGACGTGTTCGCCATGCTCTGCCGCAACCGGTGGGCGGGCCTCGAGCAGGAGGGCTTCGGCATCGTGTTCCTGGAAGCCGCTGCGGCGGGCGTGCCGGCGGTGGCGGGGGAGAGCGGCGGCGCCGCCGAGGCGGTCGCCGCCGGCGAGACCGGCCTGGTGGTGGACCCGTCCACCTCGGTCGACCGCCGCGGCCGACGCCCTGGCCGAACTGCTCGACGACGAGGACGGTCGTCGGGCCATGGGCGAGGCGGCCCGACGCCGGGCCGAGAAGGAGTTCGCCTACGACGTGCTGGCCGCCCGTCTGGCCGAGGCCCTCGACCCGTGACCAGCGAGCGCATCCTCCGGCGCGACCTGGGTGGCCACGGTGGTGCTGGCCGTCACCGCCGTCGCTGGCCCTGGTCGGGCCGGACACGCTGGAGGTGCCTCTACGCCGTCGTCGGCATCGCCTGCTTCGTCGCCGGCTGCGCCGCCTTCGTCTGGGGCTATGCCATCGCCGTCGGGCCGGAGCCGCACCGAGGTGCTCAGCGTCGTCGGCATCTACTTCCTGTCGGGTGCGGCACCGCGGGACGTGCGGCGTTCGGCTGCTCGGGGCGCTGGTCGTCCAGTGCGTGCCATCGTGGTCGCCGCCGCGGCCGATCCAGCCCGTACACCGCCGTGGCCTTCGGCGTGCTGGCCCCGATGCTGGGCCTCGGCCTCATCGGGCTCTGGGGCGCCCGCTACGGCACGTTCCCCGCGCGGGACGACGAGCGAGGTCGGCGTCCGGCGCCCTGATCGACCACAATGCGCCGGAGCGACGGACGACCGAGAGGAGCGAGGGAGTCGATGGCGGAACAGGCGTCGGAGCACACGACGATCGCTGCACCGCCCGCGCTCTGCTGGGAGGTCGCCACCGACTTCGAGGCGTACCCCGAGTGGGCGAAGGACATCAAGGAGGCCGAGGTCGTCCACCGCGACAGCGACGGCCGGGCCTCGGTCGTCCGCTTCCGGGCGGCCGCCATGGGCCGCAGCACCACCTACCTCCTCGGCTACGACTACGCGCGGCGCGCCCGAGCGTCCTGGCCTGGCGCCTGCTCGAGGGCGACATCACCCAGCAGCTCGACGGCAGCTACGACTTCAGCCGCCGTCGACGGCGACGACGCGGTGACCGACGTCGACTACGAGCTGACCGCCGAGCTGGTCGTGCCCCTGCCCGGGCTTCGTCAAGCGCCGGGCCGAGGCGCGGATCATGCAGACCGCCCTGCGCGACCTGAAGGCCCGGGTCGAGGCGGTCGCCGCCTCCGGGTGAGGATCCTCCTCTTCACCGGTAAGGGCGGGGTCGGCAAGACGACGGTGGCGGCGGCCACCGCGGCCGCCTGCGCGGCCCGGGGCGAGCGCACCCTCGTCTTCTCCACCGATCCGGCCCACTCCCTGGCCGACTCCCTCGACGTGCCGGTCGGCGCCCAGCCCCGACCGGGGTGACCCGGAACCTGAGCGCCCAGCAGCTCGACGCCCGCGAGCGCACCGAGGAGGCGTGGGACGAGATCAAGTCCTACCTCGTCGAGGTGTTCGACTGGGCCGGCGTCGAGGGCATCGAGGCCGAGGAGCTGGCCGTGCTGCCCGGCCTCGACGAGCTGTTCGGTCTGGTCGACCTGAAGACCCACGCGGGCTCGGGCGAGTGGGACACGATCGTCGTGGACTGCGCGCCGACCGCAGAGACCATCCGGCTGCTGTCCCTGCCCGACGTCCTCAGCTGGTACATGGACCGCATCTTCCCGATGACCCGTCGGGTCAACAAGGTGGTGGGGCCGGTCGTCAGCCGCATGACCAAGCTGCCGGTGGCCGGGGACCGGGTCTTCGGCGCCGCCGACCGCTTCTACGCCCGCCTCGACGGCGTCAAGGAGCTGCTGTCCGATCCCGAGGTGTCGTCGGCCCGCTTGGTCGTCAACCCGGAGAAGATGGTCATCGCCGAGGCCCGGCGCACCTACACCTACCTCGCCCTCTTCGGCTATGCCGTCGACGCCGTCGTGGTGAACCGCGTGCTCCCCGCAGCGGTCAGCGACCCCTGGTTCGACCGTTGGAAGGCGGTGCAGGCCGAGCACCTCGGGGCCATCGACGAGGCCTTCGCCCCGCTGCCGGTGCTGCGGGCCCATCTGGCCGAGACCGAGGTGGTCGGCCTCTCGGCCCTGGCTGAGCTGGCGGCCGAGGTCTACGGCGACCGACCCCCCGCCAGCCGGCTCCACCCCGGCCGGCCCATGCGCTTCGAGGAGATCGACGGCCGGCGGGCGATCGTCATCGACCTGCCCTTCGCCGAGCGGGGCGAGGTGGACGTGGGCCGGCGGGGGAGCGAGCTGCTGCTCACCCTCGGTCCGTACCGGCGGTCGCTCACGCTGCCCGACTCGCTCCTGGAGCAGCCGGTGCGCGAGGCCAAGCTGCGGGACGGCAAACTGACGGTCGTGTTCGGAGACGCCCGTGGCTGACCCCGACGACCGGGCCTCCGAGGCGATCGCCCACCTGCAGGCGGCGGCGCGGGAGATGATCGCCGCGGCGCGGGCCTTCCTGGACGTGGCCGAGGAGGTCGTCGAGGACCCGAAGTCGGGCGAGGCACTGCTCGGGCACGCTGGGTGACGTGGCCCGCCGCGTGGTCCCCGGCAAGGACCGCGAGGACGGCGACGGAGGGGTCGAGCACATTCCCGTCGACTGACGCGCCCGTACGTCTTTCGTCTCAGGGTTGATCTCGGGCGCTCTGCGCCGATGAGAGACGGGTGAGGCTCGTGCAATTGGAGGGGCCGTCCGGCGGACCGGCACTGTCCTTCCATCCCCAGATGACCGTCGTGGGTGGGCTCGACGACGACCTGCCGCGCGCGCCTGATCACCGCGCTCCGGGCGCTGCCCGCCGGCACCGAGCCCGGCTGGGCCGGCCTGGTCGAAGCCCATGGCGTCGTCCTGGACCTGCACCGCGACAACCTGCGGCTGCTCGGCATGAGCAAGCCCGTCGAGGTGGTCGTGGGCGCCGATGAAATGCCCCGTCCCGGGGAGGCCGCCGACAGGGACCCCGCTGCCGCCGTCGCCGCGGTGGCCGCCGCCCCCGAGGAGCACGTCGAGGGCCTGCGCCTGAGCATGGAGATCCTGGAGCACGGGGTCGTGGCGCTGAAGCGCAGCCGCATCGAGTTCGAGGAGGCCCGCCTCCAAGCCGTCGAAGCCATCGAGGAAGCCCGGGGCGACCTCGATCCGTTCGCCACCACCGCCTTCGAGCAGGCCGCCGCCCAGCTGCGCCGAGCCGAGGCGCAGAGCAAGGAGCCGGCCCCCGAGCCGGTGGTGACCGAGTCGCTCGAGGAGCTCGAGGCCGAGCGCGACCGCCTGCAGGGCGAGCTGGCGGACATGGACGCCATCGACCTCACGCCGGTGGTCGACGCCCTCCACCGGGCCGAGCGGGCCACCTCCGCCGAGGACGGCCTGGACGCGGTCGCCGTCCAGGGCCTGGCCGACGGCCTCCGCGCCGCCGAGGAGGCCGTGACCGCCCTCGACGTGGAGCGCCGGGAGGCCGGTCGCGACCCCGCCGACCTCGCCCGGCGCATCGAGGCCACCCGCATCCAGCTGGAGCGCCTGCAGACCTCGGCAGCCCCCGTGGCCATCAGCGCCGCCGATCGGAACGAGCTGGAGGCGGCCCACGACGCCGTCATCGACGCCGACGCCAAGGTGAGCGCCACCCGCCTCGGTGGCAAGGCCGCCCGCCAGGAGCTCGAGAAGCTGATGGGCGCCGAGCAGGCGATCCTCGACCGGCTGGGCTTCCCCACCTACACCTCCTTCGCTCTTGCCGAGTCGGCCCCCGGTCCGGACCCGGAGACCCGGGTCGAGCTGGAAGCCGCCCGCCGCGAGCTGGCCGAGCTGACGGCCGCCCACGAGGAGGCGACCGCTGCCGGCGGCGTCGATCACGAGCGGCTCGCCCTCGAGGCCGAGCGCGATGCCCTGCGCCGCGACGCCTGCGCGCTGGTCGAGTCCGAGGCCGATCACGCCCTGGCCGCCATCACCGCACTGGCCAACCAGCTGGCGGCCGCCGACCCGCGGGTCAGCGCCCTCTCCGAGCTGCGGGAGCGCCTCGGTGCCTGCGGCGTCGAGTTCGCCGAGCTGGGCCTCAGCGACGACGAGGTCGTCGACCTCGCCCGCGTGTGGCTGGCGGACATGCAGGCTCTGGAGGCCGAGCGCGAGGGCCTCGAGCGGGAGCTGGACACCATCCTGGCCCGCCTGCTCCTCGTCGCTCCGGCGATGGGCCAGGGCGAGAACGCTGTGGACCCGGTGACCCGCGCCCAGCAGGACGTCGAGGCGGCCGAGTCCCGCTTGGCCCGCCACCGACAGGCCAGCGACCGCGTCGCCGAGCTGTGCGGGCTGCTGGAGGAGATCGAGGCCCGCCTCACCGATCTCGGCGAGAACATCGGCGCCCAGGAGTCCCTGGTGGGGGCGGCCGCCGAGGGCCTGGCCGTGACCGAGGAGCGCCTCTCCGCCGGCCCCGACCCCGATGAGCCCGCTGCTGTGGTCGAGGACCTCCTGGTCATGCCCGAGGGCGTCGACGACACCGAGTGGTACCTGCTCACCCGCCTGGCCGGCCTGCGCGCCCTCTCCTTCGCCGGCTCCGTCCCGCTGGTCCTGGACGGCGTCCTGGCCGATCTGGACCGCGAGGACGCCCACCGCGTGCTCGACAAGGTCGAGGCGATGACCGACGTCGTGCAGGTCATCTACCTCGGCGACGACGACGCCGTCGTCGAGTGGGCTGCCTTCCGGGGCCCGCAAGCCGCCGTCATCACCGCGTCGACCCCCGTCGCCTGACCGCTCGTCGAGGTCCCGGCTGACGGCTCCCTCCCGCCGCCCTACCCTGGGTGGATGGGACACCTCACCGATGACGGCATCCGTGAGCTCGCCAGCTTCCGTCCGACCAACGGGGTGGTCACCAGCTGCTACCTCGACGTCGACGGACGTCGGTTCCCCCGACGAGCCGAGTACGAGCAGGAGCTCGACCGGCTGTTGCGCAACGCCCGCAGCCAAGCCAACGGGCACGGGTCCAGCATCACCCGGGACCTGGCAGCCATCGAGCGCCACGTCAAGGACGGCCTCGACCGGTCGCGCGTGCGCGGCGTGGCCATGTTCTCGTGTTGGGCCGACGGATTCTGGAGCTCCCTGACCCTGCCGGTGCCGGTGCGCAGCCAGCTGGTCGTCGGCCACGCCCCGGCGGTGGGCCAGCTGGAGGCCGCCCTGCACCACCACGAGCCGATCGGCGTGCTCCTGGTCGACCGCCAGCAGGCTCGGGTCCTGGTCTTCGAGATGGGTGAGCTGACCGAGGACGCCGAGCTGGTGGCTGAGCTCCTGCGGGACGTCGACGACAAGGACGAGAAGGCCCGCGGTGACACCTCCTCGAAGGCAGACGACCGGGACCGCCAGCACGTCCGCCGCGTCGGCGGCCGCGGCGTTCGCCATGTACCAGCGCTACCCCTTCGAGCACTTGCTGGTCGGCGCACCGCCCGCCCTCGTCGGCGCCGTCGAGGACACCCTTCACCCGTACCTCAAGGAGCGCCTGCAGGAGCGTCTGTCACTGGCCGTGACCGCCACGATCGAGGCCATCCGGGAGGCCGCGATGGCGGCGGAGATCAAGCTGGAGCGGCGCCGCGAGCAGGGCCTGCTCGACGAGCTGCGGAGCCGCCTCGGGCGCCACGATCGTGCTGCCGCCGGCCTGCCCGCCGTGCTGGAGGCCCTGGCGGACCGCCGGGTCGAGCGGCTGCTGGTCTCCAGCGGCTACCGGGAGGCGGGCTGGTCGTGCGCCAGCTGCGGGACGCTGGCCAAGGTCGGCCCCAAGCTGCCCGCGCTGCGCCGGCGCCATGCGGGAGGAGCAGGACGTGGTGGCCGCCGCCATCGACGCCGCCCTCGACGCTTCCTGCCGGGTCGACGTGTGTGACGGCTCGGCCGACCTCGACGTGCTGGGCCGCATCGGCGCCCTCCTGCGCTTCTGATTCCTTCTGAGCACCCCGACCATCGGGGTCGACGTCGGCGGGACCAAGCTCCTGGCGGTGGTCCTCGCCCCCGACGGCTCGGAGCTGGCGTGCACCCGGCACCCGACGCCGCGAGGGCCCGAGGCCCTCCTCGACGGCATCGCCGCGATCGTGCGCCAGGTGTCCGAGGACCAGGGGCTGGGCGGCGACGTCCCCGTGGGGATCGGAGTGGCCGGCCTCGTCGACCACCGGGGCGTGCTGCGGCACGGGCCCAACCAGCCCGGCGTCGTCGAGCTGGACGTGCAGGGCGGGCTGGTCGACCGGCTGGGGGAGCGCGTGGTCGTCGACAACGACGGCAACTGTGCGGTGTGGGCCGAGCACGTCTCGGGCGCCGCGCAGGGGGCGAGCGACGTCGTCCTCGTCACGCTGGGCACCGGCATCGGGGCGGGGATCCTCATCGGTGGCCAGGTCGTGCGGGGCGCCAACGGCATGGCGGGGGAGCCGGGGCACACGCGGGTCGACCCCAACGGCCCCCCGTGCCCGTGCGGCAAGCGCGGGTGCTGGGAGCGCTACGCCTCGGGCGCCGGCCTGGCCCGCGTCGCCCGGGACGAGGCCGAGGCCGGTCGCCTCGACGCCGTGCTCGCCCACGTCGGGGGTGACGAGGCGGCCATCCACGGCGAGGACGTGGTGGAGGTGGCCCGCACCGGCGACCCCGAGGCGCTGGGGGTCATGGCCCAGTTCGGCGTGGTGGACAGCGCTGGGCGTGGCCAACCTCGTCGCCGTGCTCGACCCGGAGGTCGTGGTGCTGGGGGGCGGCCTGATCGACGCCGCCGACCTGTGGCTGGACGAGACCCGCCGTCGCCTGCCCGAGCTGCTCGTGGCCGCCGGGCACCGCGAGCTGCCCCCGATCGAGGCCGCCCACCACGGCACCAAGGCGGCCGCCATCGGGGCCGGCCTCCTGGCCGCCGGCCCCGCCTGAACCCGCCTGAGGCCGGCGGGGTGACGCCGCTACCCTCGCCCTCGATGGACTTCCGCCGGATCACGTCGCTCCCGCCGTACGTGTTCACGATCATCGACGGGCTCAAGGTCGAGCTCCGCCGGGACGGTGTCGACGTCGTCGATCTCGGCTTCGGGAACCCCGACCTGCCGTCGCCGGACGTCGCCGTGGCCAAGCTGGCGGAAGCCGCCCACAACCCCCGCAACCACCGCTACTCGTCCAGCCGGGGCATCCCCAAGCTGCGAGAGGCAGTCGCCGCCCTCTACGAACGCCGCTTCGGCGTGGCGCTCGACCCGGACCTCGAGGTCATCAACACCATCGGGGCCAAGGAGGGCTTCTCGCACCTCATGTGGGTGCTGCTGGACCGGGGCGACGCCGCCCTGGTGCCGTCGCCCTCGTACCCGATCCACATCTGGGGCCCGCTGTTCGCCGGCGCCGACGTCCGCGAGGTCCCATTGAGCACCGACGTGGACTTCTTCGAGAACCTGGCCGAGGCCTACGAGTACTCGTGGCCCAAGCCGAGGGTCATCGTCCTGTCCTTCCCCCACAACCCGACGACCACGTGCGTGGACCTCGACTTCATGCAGAAGGTGGTCGACTTCGCCCGGGAGCGGGAGGTCGTGCTGGTCCACGACTTCGCCTACGCCGAGCTGGGCTTCGACGGCTACTCGCCGCCGTCGATCCTCCAGGTCGAGGGGGCCAAGGACGTGGCGGTCGAGCTCTACTCGATGACGAAGTCCTTCTCCATGGCGGGCTGGCGGTCGGCCTTCCTGGTCGGCAACCACGAGGTCGTGCAGGCGCTGGCCAAGCTCAAGTCGTACCTGGACTACGGCGAACTTCCAGCCCATCCAGATCGCCACCACGGTCACGCTGAACGAGGACCCCGAGCACCCCAAGCTGGTCAACGAGATCTACCAGTCCCGCCGTGACGCCCTGTGTGACGGCCTCGACCGCATCGGCTGGCCGATGGAGCGGCCCGGAGGGGACGATGTTCGCCTGGGCCCCGATCCCCGAGCCCTACCGGGAGATGGGTTCGATCGAGTTCGCCAGCAAGCTGGTGCGGGAGGCCCACGTGGCCGTGTCACCCGGCGTCGGCTTCGGCCCCGGCGGCGACGGCCACGTGCGCTTCGCCCTCATCGAGAACGAGCAGCGCATCGACCAGGCGGTGCGGCAGTTGCGGACCGCGCTGCCCGAGCTGGGCTAGCCGCCGCGCCAGCCCGCCGAGACAGAAGGCGACGGCGGCGTCGGCCACCTCGGCGGTGGCCTCCGAGCGCTCGTGGACGTAGGTGCGGGCGAGCTTGCCGGTGACCCCGAGCACGGCGTGGGCAAGGACCTCGGGGTCCTGGTCGGGGATCTGGCCCTCGACGATGGCGTCCTTCAGGTGGCGCACGGCGTCGGCCACGGCGATCTCCTCGCCGCGGTGCAGGGCCTCGGCGAAGCGCTCCTCGGTCTCGGCGAACTGCACCAGCTTGATCAGGTCCCGGTGCTCGGCCGACCAGGCCAGCGAGGCCCGGATGCCCAGCTCGATGCGGCGCAACGGGTCGTCCTCGTCGGCGATCGCCGCCTGCTGCCGGCGCCGCAGGTCGGTCTGCGCGTCCCGCAGGATCTGCCGGAACAGCGCTTCCTTGCTGTCGAAGTACCAGTAGAAGACGCCCTTGCCGACGCCGACGCCCTCGACGATCTCGGCCACCGACGTGGTGTGGTAGCCCTGCCCGGCGAAGCGTTCGATGGCGCAGGCCATGAGCTGCTCACGCCGTTGCTCCCCGCGAGGGGTCAGTCGCCGGCCCACACCGACGACGGTACTTGACCGGTCGGTCAAGAACCGGGTTCGTGGAGGTGGATCCGCTCGCCGTGGTGCCCGAGCAGGGCGAGGAGCTCCACCGGCTCGTCCACCACGCCGAACCAGTGCGGCGTCCAGCAGGAGAACTCGACGGCCTCGCCGGGCTCGATCACCAGGTCGGCCTCGCCCAGGAGCAGGCGCATCCTGCCCTCGAGGACGTAGAGCCAGTCGTGACCCTCGTGCACCCGCCATTCGTCGGGCGGCTCCCGCCGAGTCGCGTGGATCTGGATCTTGAAGGCGTGGAGGCCGCCGACGGCGGCGCGGTTCGTCAGCGGCCACATGGTGAGGCCGTCGGCTTCCCGGGGCTCACCCCGCACGCGAGGGTCGACCGCGGGCACGAGGCCGAGCAGGTCGTCGGTGGTCACCCCGAGGGCCGCGGCGAGGTGGGGGATGTGGTCGAGGGCCAGCCGGCGCTTCCCCGACTCCAGGCGGCTGAGGGTCGAGATGTCCAGGTGCGCCCGTTCGGCCACCTGCTGGAGCGTCAGCCCCTGCTCGGCCCGGAGGGCACGGAGCCGGCGCCGGACGCGGGCGTCGACATTCTCTTCGACGTGGTGGTTTGCCTCCATGGCAAGCCATGTTGCCATCGTGCCCGCCTGACGTCACCCTCGACCTCATGGACGAGACCTGGGACTGCATCGTGGTCGGTGGAGGGGCGGCGGGGCTGAGCGCCGCCCTGGTGCTGGGGAGGGCCCGGCGGCGCACGCTGGTGGTCGACGCCGGCCAGCCGTCGAACGCCGTCGCCCACGGGATCGGCGGGCTCCTCGGTCAGGACGGACGACCACCAGCCGAGTTCTACGCCGAAGGTCGCGCCGAGTTGGCTGCCTACCCGTCGGTCGAGGTGCGGACCGGCACCGTGACGAATGGAGCGCCGGGTTTCCGCCTGGGCCTCGGCGACGGCACCACCCTGCAGGCCGACCGCATCCTCCTGGCCACCGGCATGGCGTACCGGTACCCGGACCTGCCCGGCATCGCCGAGCGTTGGGGCGGCCGCGTCTTCCACTGCCCCTTCTGCCACGGCTGGGAGGTGCGGGACCAGCCGCTCGCCGTGCTCGACAGCGACGGCCAGGGCGGCCATCGGGCGACGCTGCTGCGGGGGTGGAGCGACGACGTCACCGTCGTGGCCGCGAGCCCGGGCCTCGATCGGGCAGCCATGGCCGAGTTGGGCGTGTCGGTCGACGAGCGCGACGTGGTTGCTGTCGAGGACGACGGGCTGCGACTCGCCGACGGGACCCTGCTCCCGTACGGCGGTCTGCTCGTCCCCGTGACCATGCATCAGCGGTCGGACCTGCCCGAGCAGCTCGGCGTGGCCACCGCCCCCGCGGGCCTGGCCCCCGACGCGATCGTCGTCGACGAGCTGCTGGCCACGACGGTCCCCGGCATCTGGGCCGCGGGCGACCTGAACGGCACGATGCCCTCGGTCGCCAGCTCGATCGCCACCGGCTCCTTGGCCGCAGCGATGATCGTCAGGGACGCGCTGGGCGCCTAGGTCTCGAGGGCCCAGCCCCGGCTGCGCTCGACGGCCCGCAGCCACATGGCATGTTTGGCGTCGGCCGCCTCCTGGGGAGCCTCGGGCTCGAACTGGGCGTCGAGCTGCCAGGCCTGGGTCACGTCGTCGAGGCCGGACCAGACGCCCTCGGCCAGGCCGGCCAGGTAGGCGGCGCCGAGGGCGGTGGTCTCCTGGTTGACCGGGCGGGCCACCGGCACCCGGAGCTGGTCGGCCTGGAGCTGCAGGAGCAGGTCCATGGCCGACGGCGCCGCCGTCGGCCCGCAGCGAGCTCGACCGGGTGGCCGGAGGCCGCGGACATGGCGTCGACCACGTCGCGGGTCTGGTACGCCATCGCCTCGACGACGGCCCGGGCCAGGTGGGCCCGGCCGGTGCCGCGGGTGATGCCGACGATCGTGCCCCGGGCGTAGGGGTCCCACCACGGGCTGCCCAGGCCGGTGAAGGCGGGCACGAGGTACACGCCGTCGGTGTCGGGGCACGACGCGGCCAGCGGGCCGGTCTCGGCGGCGTCGGCGATGATCCCGAGCCCGTCGCGCAGCCACTGCACGGCCGCGCCGGTGACGAAGATGGCCCCCTCGAGGGCGTAGACCGGGGCGCCGTCGCCCAGCTGCCAGGCCACGGTGGTGAGCAGGCCCTCGACCGGCTCGGGGCAGGTCGGCGCCCACGTTCATGAGCACGAACGACCCGGTGCCGTAGGTGTTCTTGGTCATGCCCGGCTCGAAGCAGGCCTGGCCGAACAGGGCCGCCTGCTGGTCGCCGGCGATGCCGCTGATGGGGATGCCGGCGGGCACGGGCAGGCCCTCGGCGGTGACGCCGAACCGCCCGCTCGGCGGGCCGGACCTCGGGCAGGCACGACGGCGGGCACGCCGAAGAGGTCGCAGCAGCTCGTCGGACCACGCGGCGGTCGCGGATGTCGTAGAGCAGCGTGCGGCTGGCGTTCGACGGCTCGGTGGCGTGCACCGCGCCGCCGGTGAGGTTCCAGAGCAGCCAGGAGTCGACGGTGCCGAAGGCCAGGTCGGCGTCGGCCTCGCACGCCGCCCGTCGGCCGAGCAGCCACTCGAGCTTGGTGGCCGAGAAGTACGGGTCGAGCACGAGGCCGGTGCGGTCGCGGACCAGGTCGCAGGTGGCCGGCATCGCGTCAGCTCGTCGCAGCGGTCGGCGGTGCGCCGGTCCTGCCAGACGATGGCCCGGTGGCGGGGCTCGCCGGTGCGGCGGTCCCAGACCACGATGGTCTCCCGCTGGTCGGTGATGCCGATGGCGGCGACCGGCTCGTCGAGCGTCGCGACCAGCTCGGCCAGCGTGGCGGTCACCGCGGCCCAGATCTCGGCGGCGTCGTGCTCGACCCAGCCCGGGCCGGGGGAAGTGCTGGGTGAACTCCCGGTAGGCCGAAGCCCCGGATCGTGCCCGACGGGGTCGATGGCGAAGGCTGCGGACCCCGGTGGTGCCGGCGTCGATGGCGAGGACGACTGCCATGGCCGGTCGAACCTACTGTTCTGTAGGGTGTGGCCTCATGAAGGTGGCGATGCTGACCGGAGGCGGTGACTGCCCGGGCCTCAACGCCGTGCTCCGGGCCGTGGTGCGCAAGGGCGAGCGCCACTACGGCGACACCTTGCTCGGCTTCCGCGACGGCTGGCGGGGCGTCATCGAGGGCGACACCATGCCGCTCGACGTCGACGCGCTGCGGGGGACCCTGCCCCGGGGCGGCACGATCCTCGGGCTCGTCCCGGACCAACCCCTACAAGATCGACGGCGGCGCCGAGCGGGTCGTGGCCACGCTGGCCGAGCACGGCATCGAGGCCCTGGTGGCCATCGGCGGCGAGGACACGCTCGGGGTGGCCAACCGCTGCACGACGACGGGCGTGGCCGTCGTCGGTGTGCCCAAGACCATCGACAACGACCTGTCGGCCACCGAGGTCACCTTCGGCTTCAACACCGCCGTGCAGATCGCCACCGACGCCATCGACCGCCTGCACACCACCGCCGAGTCCCACGACCGGGTCATGGTCTGCGAGGTCATGGGTCGCCACGCCGGCCACATCGCCACCTGGGCGGGCATCGCCGGCGGGGCGACCATGATCCTCATCCCCGAGGAGCCCTTCGACATCGAGGAGGTGTGCGAGGCCATCCGTCACCGCCACGAGGGCGGGCCGCTACGCCTCGATCGTGGTCGTGGCCGAGGGGGCGACGCCGAAGGAGGGCACCCTGGAGCTGGTCAGCGGCGAGGTCGACCAGTTCGGCCACGTGCGCCTCGGCGGCATCGGCCAGGTGCTGGCCGACGGAGATCGAGAAGCGCACCGGGCTACGAGACCCGGGTCACCATCCTCGGCCACGTCCAGCGGGGCGGCACGCCGACCGCCTTCGACCGGGTGCTGTCCACCCGCTTCGGCATCGCCGCCATCGACGCCGTGCACGACGGCGACTTCGGCACGATGGTCGCCCTGCGGGCCGACCGGATCGTGCGGGTCCCGCTGGCCGAGGGCGTGGGCGAGCTCAAGACCGTCGACCCCGACCTCTACCACGGGGTGGCCGAGGTCTTCTTCGGCTGACGTGCCGGCCCACCTGACGGCGGCGGGTGCCGACGCGGCGCAGCGCCGGATCGCCGGTGGGCTGCGGGCCCGGGGTTGGGGCGAGGGCGACCGGGTGGCCCTCCTGGTCCCCTCGTCGGCCGACCTCTGCTGACCGTGCTCGCCGCGCTGCGCGCGGGGATCGTGCCCGTGGTGCTGAACTCGGGCCTGACCGCCACGGGAGGCCGACTCGCTCGTCGCCGACGCCGACGTCGTCGGTCGCCTCGGCCCCGACGACCTGGCGGCGCTGGCCGAGGGCGACCCGGTCGAGCTGGCTCCCCGCCCCCGGGCGAGGCCGATGCACTACACGTCGGGCACCACGGGCACGCCGAAGGGCGTGTGGTCGGGCCTGCTCGACGACGGGCTCGCCGCCGCTCTGGTGGCCGAGGAGGCAGGGCCTGTGGGGCTTCGCCGCCGAGGACCGCCACCTGGTGTGCTCGCCCCTGCACCACTCGGCGCCCATCCGCTTCGCCGCCGGGACGCTGCTGGCCGGCGGGGAGGTCGTCGTCCTCGCCGAAGTTCACGCCGCAGGCCTTCGCCGACGGCCGTCGACGACGCCACCGCCCGACCACGGCGTTCATGGTGCCCGCCCACCTGCAGCGCCTTCGGGAGGCGGGGTCGCCCGACCTCGACTCGTTCCGGCTGCTGGCCCACGCCGGCGTCGCCGTGCCCGGAGCCGCTGAAGCACTGGGCGATCGACGTGTTCCCCGACGGGTCCGTGTGGGAGTTCTACGGGTCCACCGAGGGCCAGTTCACCGCCTGCTCCGGCGGGGGAGTGGGCGGAGCGGCCCGGGCACGGTCGGTCGGGCCCGGCCCGGACGCACCCTGTCGGTCGACGACGACGGACCATCTGGTGCACGGTGCCCGACCACGCCCGCTTCACCTACTGGCGCGACCCGGAGGCGACGGCCCGGCGCGTGGCGGGGCGACGCCTTCACCGTCGGGGACCTCGGGCGACTCGACGACGAGGGCTACCTCTACCTGGACGGGCGGCGGGACGACCTCATCATCAGCGGCGGGGTGAACGTGTACCCGCTGGAGGTGGAGCAGGCGCTCCACGAGCTGCGACGGCGTGGACGAGGTGGCGGTCTTCGGCGTGCCCGACGAGCGCTGGGGCCAGCGGGTGTGCGCCGCGGTCGTGGGGTCGGCGTCACCCGAGGCGGTGCAGGCCCACGCCCGGGAGCGCCTGGCCGCCTACAAGTGCCCGAAGGACGTCGTCGTGCTCGACGAGCTGCCCCACACGTCCACGGGCAAGGTCCAGCGCCTGGTGCTGGCGGACCGGTTCAGCTGACGGCCAGCAGGTTCTGGTAGTCGTTCGCCGACACGGGGTCGCTCTGGGCGGCACCGGTGCCGTCACCGACCTCGATGGGCTCGCCGTCGACCCGGAACGCGACCAGGTCGATGCCACTGAGGTCGGTGGCGGTGAACACGATCTGGGCGACGGCCCGGATGAAGCGCTCACCGGTGACCGAGTTGAACTCCTCGCTCAGGTCGACGGTCAGCAGCTCGTCGTCGCGGAGGATGTCGAGGAGCCGCGTCCCGGGCGGGATGTTCGAGCTGACCCCGGGGTCGAGGCTGTTCGAGTCGGTCTCCAGCAGCGTGGTGATCACGGACCGCGGGGACTGGTCGGGCACCTCGCGGACGACGTCCACGATCTCGGCGTCGGCGTTGACGAAGTACAGGGTGGCGCGGCGTCCTGGTTCCGGGAACTCGTTCGGCTGCGTGGTGGTCGTGGGCGTGGTGAGCAGGCCGAACGGCACCTGGTCGGCCGACAGCTCCTGAGGACCGTCGTCCTCCGGGACCCCGCAGGCGACCACGACCACGGCCAGGGCGGCCACGAGGAGGCGGACGAGGATCCTCACGGCTGCACCGCCGGGAGCTCCACGACGAAGGCGGCGCCCTCCTTGCCGTCGGCCCGGTCCTCGACCCAGACCGTGCCGCCGTGCAGCCGGATGTGCTCGGCCACCAGGGCCAGGCCCAGGCCCACGCCCCGGTCCATGGTCCGCCGCCCGCCCTCCACGCCGCGCGCGAAGCGGTCGAAGATCTTCTGCCGCACCTCCTCGGGCACGCCCGGTCCTTCGTCCTCCACCACGATCCGCACATTGCCATCCAGGAGGCTCACCCGGACCGCGGTGGCGCCGCCCGCGTACTTGGCGGCGTTGTCGAGGAGGTTGGCGACCACCCGGACCATGCGCCGCTTGTCGACCAGGATCCGCGTGCCGGCGACGTCCTCGTCGTAGTGGACGGGCACGGCGGTGTCCGACGCGGCGCCGACGGCGTGCAGGACCAGCTCGGACGGATCGACCGCGTCGAGGTCGAGCGAGCCGGCGCCCGCCTCCAGCCGGGAGATCTCCAGCAGGTCGTTGACCAGTTGCTCGAAGCGGGCCACGTCGGCGACCAGCAGGTCGAGGGCGCTGGCGGCTCGCTCGTCCAGGTCGTCGCGGCGGGCCTTCAGCACCTCGATGGAGGCGGACAGGGTCATGAGCGGGGAGCGGAGCTCGTGGCTCACGTCGGAGGCGAACTGCTCGTCCCGGGCGACCCGGGTCTCGAGGGCCTGGGCCATCTCGTTGAACGACTCGGTCAGCCGGGCCAGGTCGGAGTCGTTGGCCGACTCCAGGCGGGTGTCCAGTCGGCCGCCGGCGATGGCCTCGGCCGCCGCGCCGACCTCGGCGAGCGGGAGCAGGGCTCGGCGGCTGGCCCACCAACCGAGTGCGGCACCGGTGGCGGTCGCCAGGGCAGCGGCACCCACCAGGATGATCCCCAGCGACGTGAGGGCGTCGGCGGTCTCGTCCAGGGAGACGATCTCGAAGTAGGCGGCGGCGTCGTCGGCGGCGACGCCCTGCAGGTGGATGCCGAAGCCGAGTTGCGGTTCGTCGTCGATCGAGTAGCGCATCTGGGCGGCGCCCCCGTTCAGCACCACCTCTCGCAGGGCTGGGGGCAGCGCCGTCTCGCCGAAGCGCTGGTCGGCGGGGAACCACTCGCCGGCGAAGAACAGGATCGGGTGCGACCCGCTGGCGGTCTGCAGGCCCTGGACCAGCGCGAAGGCATCGATCTCGCCGCTCGTCTGGAGCTGCTCCTGCACGATGCGGGCGTTGTTGAAGAAGGGGACCTGGGCGGAGGTCTCCCGCTGGCGGATCAGCTGCTCGCGGCTGATGCCGAACGTGGTGGCGGCCAGCAGGGCAGCGGTGAACAGGGCGCCGAGGGCGAACGCAGCGGTGACGCGGGCGCGCAGGCCGAGCCGACGTTGGTAGCGGAACCGGGCCATGGGTGGCCCTACGGCCTCACGGAGAGAGCTTGTAGCCCAGGCCTCGCACCGTGACGACGTGACGGGGGTTGGCGGGATCGGGTTCGACCTTCATGCGCAGGCGGCGCACGTGGACGTCGACCAGGCGGCCGTCGCCGAAGTACCCGTAGCCCCAGATCCGGTCGAGCAGGACCTCGCGGGAGAAGACCTTGCCGGGGTTGGAGGCCAGCTCGATGAGGAGGCGGAACTCGGTCTTGGTGAGGTGGACGGTCTCGCCGGCCAGCGTGACCTCACCCTCGTCGGGGACGATCTCCAGGTCGCCGAACTTGAGGTGGTCCAGCCGGTGGTCACTGGTGCGGGCCCGGCGCAGCAGGGCCCGGATGCGGGCCGAGAGCTCCTTGGGGGCGAACGGCTTGGTCAGGTAGTCGTCGGCCCCGGCCTCGAGCCCGGCCACCACGTCGTGGGTGTCGGCCCGGGCGGTGACCATCACGATCGGCACGTCGCTGTCCCGGCGGATGGAACGGCACACCTCGAAGCCGTCGATGCCGGGGAGCATGATGTCGATCAGCACGACGTCGGCCGGCTTCGCGCTTGAAGGCGCTCGAGGGCGTCCTCGCCGTCCTCGGCCTCGTGGACCTCCCACCCCTCGTCCTCGAGGGCGAGCTTGACGGCGGTACGGATGCGCTCGTCGTCCTCGACGGTCAGGATCCGCGTACCCACGCCCCAAGCCTGCCTCATCCTGCGGGGAAAACCCCGGATTGAGGCCTAGAAGGCAGCGCCGGCAGCGCCGAGGAGGGCCACCAGGGGCCCGTGGAGGGCGGGTGGGGCGGCGACGATCGTCCGGGGCTGGAGGTCGGCGAGGTCGGCGACGACGGCCCCGGCCTCCGCGGCGATGAGGCCGCCGGCCGCTCGGTCCCAGGGCGCGAGGCCCCGTTCCCAGAAGCCGTCCACCCGCCCGCAGGCCACCGAGCAGAGGTCGAGGGCGGCCGAGCCCGAGCGCCGGATGTCCCGCACCGCGGGCAGGACGGTGCCGAGCACCCCGGCCTGCCGACCGCGGGTGTCGCGGTCGTAGCTGAACCCCGTGGCCACGAGCGCCGGCGCGAGGTCGTCGACCCCCGACACCCGGATCGGCCGGCCGTCGCGGTGGGCGCCGCCACCGGCCGTGGCCGTGTAGCGCTGGGTGCCGACGATGTCGACGACCACGCCGGCGACCAGCTCGCCGTCGGCCTCGGCGGCGATCGACACGGCGTAGGCGGGATAGTCGTAGACGTAGTTGGTGGTGCCGTCGAGCGGGTCGACGACCCACCGCACACCGCTCCGGCCGGTGCGCTCGCCGCCCTCCTCGCCGTGGACGCCGTCCTCAGGACGGGCGTCGAGCAGACGGCCGACGATCCGGGCCTCGGCGGCACGGTCGAGGTCGGTGACCAGGTCGGTGGTCGACGACTTGGTGTCCACGGTCTCCGGCCGGCTCGTGCGCAGCAGGTCGGCGGCATCCTCCGCGGCGGTCACCGCGAGGTCGAGGAGCTCGGTCGCGTCCGCCACCGGGCCAGTGTGCCAACCGTTACCGTCGGGCCGTGCCCCGTGTCGACCTCCGCTCGGACACGATGACCAAGCCGACCGACGCCATGCGGGCGGCCATGGCGGCCGCCGAGGTGGGCGACGACGGCTGGGGCGAGGACCCGACCGTCCGTCGCCTGGAAGAGACCTTCGCCGCCCGCGTCGCCAAGGCGGCCGGCCTGTACGTGCCGTCGGGGACGATGGCCAACCAGGTGGCGTTGCGCACGCTGGCCGGCCCCGGCCAGCTGGTCGTCGCCGGTCGACGCCAGCACGTCGTCATGTCCGAGGTCGGCGCCGCCGGCGTGAACGGGGCGTTCCAGCTCTACACCGTCGACGACCGGGATGGCCGGCTGGACCTGCCGACGGTCGAGGAGGCGGTGGTCGGCGACATCGGGCACTCACCACCCGTGGCCGTCATCGCCGTCGAGAACACCCACATGGTCTCCGGCGGTCGGGCCCTGCCTGCGGCCGACCTCGAGGCCGTCGCCGCGCTGGGCCCGGCCGTCCACCTGGACGGTGCCCGGCTGTTCAACGCCGCCATCGCCCTCGGCGTGAGTGTGGCCGAGCTGGCGGCGCCGGCGACCACCGTCACCTCCTGCATGAGCAAGGGCCTGGGCGCCCCCGTGGGCTCGGTGCTGGCCGGGCCCGCCGATGTGATCGCCGAGGCCCGCATCCAGCGCACCCGCCTCGGAGGCGGCATGCGCCAAGCCGGGATCATCGCCGCCGCCGGGCTGGTGGCCCTCGACGAGATGGTCGACCGCCTGGCCGACGACCACGCCCGCGCCCGGCGCCTGGCCGAGGCCGTAGCCGACCGGTTCCCCGGCTCCATCGATCCCGCCAAGGTCGACACCAACATCGTCGTCTTCACCCACGACGACCCAGCCGGCATCGTGAAGCAGCTGGCGAACCAGGACGTCCTCTGCGCGCCACTCGGCACGAGCAGCAGTGCGACTTGGTGACCCACCTCGACGTCGACGACGAGGGCATCGACCACGCCTGCAGAGCAGTGTCGGCCCTGCCGAGCTAGGAGGGCGAACCCCGGCGCTGTCCCTCCTGGGCGGCCCACTCGGCCATGGCTTGGGTGGCGAGGACGCAGATCACCGCGGTGCCGACCGCTGCCAGCACGGCGCCGAGCAGGAGCCCGACGCCGGTCTCCACCTCGCAGTCCCCGGTGCACTGGAGGTCGGCGACCGCCCAGCCGATCAGGCCGCCGCAGGCGCCGGCCAGGACGACCGCCACCACGATCAGCGCACGGGAGATGGCGCTGGGGCGGGACGCCGTGGCCATGCGGGGAGCGTAGGTCTGGCTCCCTACGATGCGACCCGATGCGAGCCCTGCTGGTGCTGCCGACCTACCAGGAGGCCGAGAACCTCGTCGAGGTGCTCGACCGGGTGCGTGCGGCCAGCCCCGACACCCACGTCCTGGTGGTGGACGACGGCAGCCCGGACGGCACGGCCGACCTGGCCGAGCAGCACGCCGAGGTCGTCGGTGATGTCGAGGTGCTGCGCCGCCCGGAGAAGTCCGGCCTCGGCTCCGCCTACCGGGACGGCTTCCGGTGGGGCCTGGACCGGGGCTTCGACGTGCTGCTGGAGATGGACAGTGACCTGTCCCACGACCCGGGGGCGCTGCCGTCCCTGCTGGGGGCCGTGGAGCTGGGCGCGGACCTGGTCATCGGCAGCCGCTACGTGCCCGGTGGCTCGATCCCCAACTGGTCGTGGCACCGACGGGCGCTGTCCCGCTGGGGGAACCGCTACGCGGCAGGCGTCCTCGGGCTGGCGGTCAACGACTCGACGGCAGGCTTCCGGGCCTACCGGGCGACGACGTTGAAGCAGATCGAGCTCGACCGCATCACCGCCGACGGCTACGGCTTCCAGATCGAGATGACCTACGAGGTGGTGCGCCGCGGCGGCAAGGTCGTCGAGGTGCCGATCGACTTCACCGATCGCATCCGGGGGACCTCGAAGATGTCCAGCCGGATCGTCGTCGAGGCCCTGGTGCTCGTCACCTGGTGGGGACTGCGGGACCGGGTGTTCCGTCGCCGAGCGGACTGAGCCCGGACGCGCAAGAGCCCGGGCCGAAGCCCGGGCTCCCGGTTCGATCGGGGAGAGGGGTCAGGCCTCGACGGTGGCCTTGGCCGAGCGCTTGCGGGCGCCCAGGACGAGGACGCCACCGGCGGCCACGAGGGCCACGGCCACCCGGAAGAGGCTGGTGCTGTCCGAACCCGTCCGGGGCAGGGCCACGCCGGTCACGGCGCCGATGTTCAGCGTGAGCTCCCCACCACAGCTGTCGGTGAGGGTCGCCGGCCCGGCGGTGAAGCTGTCGGGGATCACGACGCTGATCGTGTAGCTGCCGTCAGGACCGGTCACGGTCTGGCCGAGGACGACGGTCACGCCGCCCTGGGTGAGGCTGATGGTCACCGTGACGTTGGCATCGTCGCAGGTGGTGCCGTTGACGGTGATGGTGTCGCCGACGTCGGGGTTCGGGTTGTCCACCGTGATGATGCCGGGGTTCGGGTACTGCGCCGACGCCGCGGGGGCGAGGAGCAGGAGGGCGACGAACGCGAGACCGAAGACCGCCAGTGAGCGTCGGAACATGGTGTCGTACCCCTTCAGCATCCGGACCTGCAGGTGGCACAGGTCAACGCCCTGTCGTGGGCTTCTGTGCACCCTACTCAGAAGATCGGCCACATCCCGGCATCCTCAAGGCACCGGTGCCACGGCGAGGTCCGTCACGGTCCCCTGTGTGGCCTCGACCAACGCCTGCGGGGCGATGGCGAAGACGACCTGGGGCGTGCCGCCGGCGGCCCAGACCTCGTCGTGGGTCAGGAGGTCGGGGTCGACGAACGTGGCCACGGGGGTGGGGTGGCCGAACGGGGGGACGCCGCCGATGGGGAAGCCGGTGATCGCCCGCACCCGGTCGGCGTCGGCCCGGCGGGTGCCGTCGGCGCCCGCGGCGGCGACCAGCTTGGCCTCGTCGAGCCGGTTGGCCCCGCTGACCAGCGCGACGACCGGGCTGATCTCGTCGCCGTCGACCAGGTCGAAGACCAGGGACTTCACGATCTGGGCCACCTCGCACCCGATGGCGCGGGCGGCGTCCTCCGCCGTGCGGGTGCCGTCCGGGTAGGTGACGGGCTCGATCGACAAGCCCCTGGCGCGGGCGGCGCCGACGACGATCTCGGTGTTGCGGTGCACGGGCGGTGTTCTACCGCCTCCGCTCGGAAGCCGGGCAGACTGGCCCGGTGCACCGGTGGCTGGTCGCGGGCGCCCTCATCGAAGGGGAGGACGGCCTGCTCCTGGTCCGCAACCGGCGCCGGAACGGGCTCGAGGACTGGAGCACCCCGGGCGGGGTCATCGACCCGGGGGAGACCGTCCTCGGAGGACTCGCCCGCGAGGTCGCGGAGGAGACCGGCCTCGTCGTGACCTCCTGGGAGGGGCCGGTGTACGAGATCCAGGCGGAGGCGCCGGACCTCGGCTGGAGCCTGCGGGTCGAGGTCCATCGGGCGGTCGCCTACGAGGGCGAGCTGGTGGTCGACGACCCGGACGGGATCGTGATCGACGCCCGCTTCGTCGACGTCGACGAGTGCGAGGTCCTCCTCGACGGCTGCCACCGTTGGGTGGGCGAACCCCTCGGCGTGTGGCTCGGTGGCGGCCGGGACCACGGTCGCTCCTACGAGTACGTCGTGCACGGGCGCGACCTGCACGGGCTCGAGGTGGAGCGCCGGGTGTGAGGGCGACGGGGTCGGCGCCGTCGATCCTCCACATGGACATGGACGCGTTCTTCGTGGCCGTGGAGGTCCGCCGCGACCCGAGCCTGGTGGGCAAGGCCGTCGTCGTGGGCGGGACGGGCACGCGGGGCGTCGTGGCCGCCGCCAGCTACGAGGCCCGGGCCTACGGCGTGCACTCGGCGATGCCGACGGCCGTGGCCCGGCGCCTCTGTCCCCACGCCGTCCACCTGCCGGGCCACCACGAGCGCTACGGGGAGGTCAGCCGCCGGGTCATGGCCATCCTGCACTCGTTCACCCCGCTGGTGGAGCCGCTGTCGCTGGACGAGGCGTTCCTCGACGTCGGCGGCGCCCTCCGTCTCTGGGGCACGGGTCCGGAGATCGCCGAACAGATCCGCGGCCGGGTGCGGGACGAGGAGGGCCTCAGCTGCTCGGTCGGCGTGGCACCGACGAAGTTCCTGGCCAAGCTGGCCTCGGAGGCGGCCAAACCCCGGGCATCCCTCGACGGGGTGCGCCCGGGCGCGGGCGTGGTGGTCGTCCCCGTCGGCGGCGAACTGGACTTCCTCCACCCGCTGCCCGTGCGGGCGCTGTGGGGCGTCGGCCCGAAGACCCACGAACGGCTGGAGCGTCTGGGCATCGCCACCGTCGGCGACCTGGCCTCGCTGCCGCTGGCGACCCTGGTGGCCTCCGTCGGCGATGCGAACGGGCGGCACCTGCACCGGCTGGCCAATGCGATCGACGACCGGGCGGTCGTGCCCGACCAGGCCGTGAAGTCGATCGGCCACGAGGAGACCTTCGCCCAAGACCTCCACGACCACGACCGCCTGGGCCGCGAGGTGGTCCGCCAGGCCGACGCCGTGGGGCGACGGCTGCGGGCCGCCGGCCAGGCCGGCCGCACCATCACCCTGAAGGTGAGGTTCGGCGACTTCACCACGATCACCCGCTCGGTCACGCTGCCCGATCCGGTGGACTCCGGGCGGGTCATCGCCCGCGCCGCCGAGGAGCTCCTGGGCACGCTCGACGTCTCGGTCGGGGTGCGCCTGGTCGGGGTGAGCGCCAGCGGGCTCGTCGCCGGCGGCGTGCAGCAGCTGACCCTCGGCGATCCGGCGGACTGGTCCGAGGCGGACCGGGCGATGGACCGGATCCGGGAGCGGTTCGGCGACGACGCCATCGCCCCGGCGGTCATCCTCGACGACTCGGGCGTCCGGGCCAAGCGTCGAGGCGACCAGCAGTGGGGCCCTGATTCCTAGGGGATCTCGCGGGGCAGCGCGTTGTTGACGCGGTTCCGCTGTGCGATCATGGCCTTGGTGCCGCTCTCCGAAGACGAACAGCGGATCCTGCTCGAGATCGAGCAACGCCTCACCGAAGAGGACCCCGATCTCGTACGTGAGGTCGCTTCGACGACCGTCTACACGCACGCGCTGCGGAACCTCAAGCTCGCCACGCTGCTCTTCATCGTCGGTGTGGTGGCGATGGTGTGGTTGCTCAGTGCCCACGCCGTCCTGGCCTTCGGCGGCTTCCTCGTGATGCTGGTCGCGGCCCTGGTCTTCGAGCGCAACGCCCGACGGCTCGGCAAGGCCGGTGTGCAGCAGATCACGCAGAACCTGCGGGGCGGCAGCGTCCGGGAGTACTTCGGGGCGCAGAGCCAGCGCATGCGGGACCGCATGCGTCGCGACGAGTAGGAACTGCTCGCTACCCCGCCTGACGATCCCGGAGCTGGCGCCGGGGAGAGAGCGCGGCCTGGAGCCGGCGCCACGGACCGGCCAGCCGCCTGCACCGCTCGAGGATGAGCGCCGTCGCTCGGCGCGCCCGCCCGACGTCGTCGGGGTGGCTCGTCCCGCCGAAGGTCGCCGCCGTCGTCAGTCGAGCCAGCTCCAGGTGGGCGCCGGTGTCGGTGCCCGCGTCGGCCGAGGCCCGGCGAGCGAACTCCTCGGTCGTCTCGGCCCGGTGGGGGACGAGGTCGATGAGGGCCAGCGCCCGCACCGACTCCGTCCACGCATCCTCCACCTCCTGGTCCGCGTGGCCCCGCGACCGTGATCGGCGGCGAGCTCGCCTCACCGCGCCGGCGGTGGGGACGCCGACCAGCCAGAGCCCGGCGACCAGGGCCAGGCCCACGCAGCACGAGCTGAACCGGGTCCAGGCCGTCATCCGTCGCTCCGGTGGGCGTGCTCAGCTCGGGAAGCGTCTGCGTCGGGCGGTCCGGCAGGCTGAGGTCGGGGGGCAGGACGCTGCTGCGGGACGAGCGTGGTCGCCGTCGACGGGTCGTCGGGCGTCGCCTGGTCGGCGGGGACGCCTGTGTAGAGCTCGGCCGCGGGGTTGCCGCGCCCGGGCGTGGGCTCGAAGGGCACCCACCCGACGCCGGAGAAGTACACCTCGGGCCAGGCGTGGGCGTTGAGGCCGCGCACTTCGACGAAGGTCGGGTCGTCGGGGTCGGGCTCGCCCGGGGTGAAGCCGACCGCCACCCGGGCGGGCAGGCCCAGCGACCGGGCCAGCGCGGCGTAGGCCCCGGCGAACTGCTCGCAGTAACCGACGCGGCCGGTCTCGGGATCCAGGAAGCTGGCCAGCGCGTCGGTGCCGTGGCCGCGCTGGACGGAGAGGCTGTACTGGAAGTCGTCGCTCCGGAACCAGTTCTGGAGGGCGAGGGCCTGCTGCGTACGCGTCGTCCTCGCTCCCGACGGCCTCGGCGGTGTACTGGCCGGCCACCGCCTCGGCGGCGGCGGGGAGCCGGGTGTACCGCTCGACGAACTCGAGTGTCGAGGCCGGCAGTGCCGACGGAGAGGTCGTCGGGCAGGACGTGGGGGAGGATCGAGAGCACTTCGTAGCGGAGGCCGTCCGACGATCTCGATGTCACTGTCCACGACCAGCGACGACGAGGCGGCGTCGTAGTCGACGTCGGCGTCCGGGCTGTCGATGTGGACGGGCTCGAAGGCGGCCGGGAGCCAGATCTGGTCCAGCGCGGCGATCTCGTAGCGCTGATTGACCCGGGGTGCCTGTTGGTCGTCGTCGGGGTTCGCGGGCAGTTCGCCTTCTGCGGCGTCGTAGGAGCCCGACGACGACCAGATCTGCCCGTCGAAGTCGTCCAGGGCCGTGAGCCGCCAGTAGGCGGGCGACGAGGCCTCCACCCGGAACGCGACGACGTCGCTCTGGTCGATCAGCCGGGAGCGGATGTCGACCAGCGGGCTCAGCGTCACCCGATCGCCGCTGCCACCGCCACCGTCGAGGTCGACCACCGGCTCGCCGTCGCCGCCGGGCAGGCGCGGGCCGGCCAGGACGGCGGGGACCAGGGCGACGAGCGCGAGGACGGCGCCGGCGAAGAGGAGCGAACGGGTCCCCCGGGTGGCGTCGGTGGCCAACCAGCGGCCCGTGCCGTCGGCCCGGGCGACCCGCGAGGCCAGCACGAAGGCGAGCACGGAGAACACGAACAGCGCCGCCGAGGTCGTCCGGTGGCGGTCGTCGGACAGGATCGAGGAGAACAGGAAGAGCCCGGTGGCGGGGGCCAGGGCCTCGACGGTGGCGTTCAGCCGGAAGGCCAGGCTGTCGGAGACCAGCGCCACGATCCAGGCCGTCGCCATGGCGACGACGACGAAGCCGGGGGCGGCGGGCACCGGCGCCGAGATGTCGAGGAAGATCTCCCAGGACGCCTGGAGATCGTCGCCCAGTTGGTCCAGGGTGCGCCCGGACGGGAGCAGGTAGGTGCTGGTCTCCCGGTAGCGCAGCGCCGTCAGCATCAACGGGAGCACGGCGAGGTGGGTGATCGTCGCCAACAGCGGACCGATGTGGGCCCGGCGCAGCACGGCGGCGAGCAGGTGCCCGAGGACGGCGGCGAGGGCGATGGGGGCGAAGTAGGCGCCGTCGTCGAACAACCGGGCGTAGCCGACGATCGTGGCCAGCGACACGCCGAGCAGGGCGAGCTCGGCCAGGAGCGTCGTGGGGGGGAGCGGCGGCGGCTCGTCGGGCTCGGTCGGGGCGACGGGCTCGACGGGGGCCGCCGCTCGCCGATCCTCGAGGGTGGCGGTCATGCCCGCGCCCGCGCCCGCGCCGCCACGGCCATGCCACCCGAGCTCCACACGGTGGCGAAGGCGTCGTCCACGCCGACCCGCACGGTGTCCCGGCTGCCGTGGGGCCCGGCGGTGTCGTCGGGCGAGCGCTCGAAGACGATCAGGTAGCGGCGCCCGGGCCCGGCCGCCGAGCCGGTGGTGGACATCCCGGGCGGCGTGGTGACGGCCACGAGCGTGCCCGGGTGGTCCACGCGGACCTCGGCGCCGCGGTCGGTGGTGGCCACTGCGGCGAGGTACTCGAGCATCGACGCCACCACGGCGCCGCCGGCTCCGTAGCCGGAGTCCGTGCCGTCGGTCGTCACCAGCCGCACCTCGTCGCCCCGCAGGGTGGCGGCCACGATCAGGCTCGCCGTGGCCGACACGGCCCGCTCGAAGCTCATCTCGTTGTGGACGGCACGCCGCACGTCGAGGAGCACGGTCGTCCGCCCCTGCTGGTGGCGCTCGTCCTGACGCACGGTCAGCTCGTCGCGACGGGCCGTGGTCGGCCAGTGGACGCGACGCAGGTCGTCGCCGATGACGTACGGGCGGAGCGAGTGGAACTCGTCGCCACCGGTCTGCAGGCCGGGGGTGCGCCAGCCGTGGGGGTCGATGCCGTCGGAGCGGGAGGCGGCCTGGATGTCGTCGACGGCGGGGTACACGACCAGGGTCGAGGCCGGGGCGGCGACGACCGCGGCCTGGGTCAGCCCGAACGGGTCACCGAGCTCGACCTCGAGCGGGCCGACGGTGATGACGCCCCGGCGCCGGGTCGGCAGGCGGTAGGAGGCCCGGATGCGGGCGGCGGGTTCCAGCGGAGCGAGCAGGAGCTCGGCCCCCGGCGTGCCGCTCACCCCGTCGCGCAGGATCAGGACGGGGGTGCGCCGACGACCCCGGTTGCGCACCAGCACGTCGACGCGGCTGGCCTGCCCGGCGTGGACCCGGTCGGGGTGCAGGGTGCGGACGACCTCCAATCGCAACGAGGTCATCATCGTGGTGACGACGGCGCCGACGACGAGGATCAGCAGGGTCAGGCCGAGGATGAGCAGCTCGGGCAGCCCGAAGAGCCAGCCACTGACCAGGGCGACCCCGCCGGCGAGGACGACCCCCCAACCGGCGCGGGTCAGGACCCTCAACGGGCGCGGGGGACCGGGACGGTGTCGATGAGCTCGCCGAGCACGTCCTCGGTGCTGATGCCGCGCAGGCGGGCGTCGCCACTCGTCGTGAGCCGGTGAGCCAGGACCGGCCGCACCAGTGCCTTGACGTCGTCGGGGGTCGCGAAGGCCCGCCCGGCGGTCAGGGCCCGGGCCCGGCTGACCCGGAGGAGGCTGAGCGTCGCCCGGGGCGACATGCCCAGGCCGAGGTCGGGGTGACGGCGGGAGGCCTCGGCCAGGTCGACCAGGTAGCGGCGCAGGGCCGGGGCCACGTGGACCGACGCGGCGGCGTCGACCAGCCCCACCAACTGCGCGGCGTCGGCCACCGGCTTCAGGTCGACCAGCGCGGGCTCGTCGACCTGGTTCTCGAGGAGGTCCAGCTCAGCCTCAGGTGACGGGTAGCCGATCCCGACCCGCATGAGGAAGCGATCCAGCTGGCTCTCCGGAAGGGCGTAGGTGCCCTCGTGCTCGATCGGGTTCTGGGTGGCGATGACCACGAACGGGCGTCGCAGTGGATAGGTCACCCCGTCGACCGTGACCTGCTCCTCGGCCATGGCCTCGAGCAGGGCCGACTGGGTCTTCGGCGACGCCCGGTTGATCTCGTCGGCCAGCACCACGCCGGCGAACACCGGCCCGGGCCGGAAGGTGAACTTCTGCTCCTCGCGGTTGAACACCGACACGCCGACCACGTCGGAGGGCAGGAGGTCGGGCGTGAACTGGATGCGCCCGAACGACACGTCCAGCGAGCGAGCCAACGCTTTGGCGAGGCTGGTCTTGCCCACCCCCGGGACGTCCTCGACGAGGAGGTGCCCCTCGGCGACGAGGCCGAGCAGGACGAGCTCGATGACGTCCCGCTTGCCCCGGATGACCTTCTCGATGTTGTCCGCGATCCGGGCCAGCGCCGCGGTGGCCGCGGTCAGCTGGTCGTCGGCCTCCAAGGTCGCCATGGGCGTCAGGGTAGGTTGCGGAGCCGCATGGCCACGGACGCGCCGCTCCCGCCCGCCCGGGCGTGGTTGCCCGCCGCCGGCGCCGTCGTCAGCCGCCCCCGGCTGTGGTGGACCGCCGTTCGCCAGGTGTTCACCCTGGCCCCCCGAGGCTGGTGGCGCCGGTGGCCGCCGCTGCCCCTGCCCGACCCCGCTTACCTGCGCTTCCGGCTGGTGACCGCCTACGGCACCACCGATCACGCCCCCGAGCCCGACGACGTCGTCGCCTACCTGCGCTGGTGCCGGGACTGGCGGCGGGCCGGCTGGGGAGGACGCGGCTGAGCTCATGTGGGCTTGGACGAACGCCGAGCCCGTCTGGTTCGACGAAATGCCGTGATCAGCCCACGCGTCCGAGCAGGAGGCGGTGGAGGACGCTGATCAGCTCGGCCCTCGACACCAGCCCGACCAGGTGGTCGTCGGCGTCGACCACCGGGATGTGGCGGTAGCCCCGCTCGGCCATCAGCTCGACGAGGGCGGCGACCGGCGTGTCCTCGTGGACGACGGCGACGTCGGTGGTCATCACCGACTCGACCGTGGCCACGTCGCCGGCGTCACGGTTGAAGAGGTCGACGATCGACACGATCCCCTCGACCCGGTTGTCGGGGGACACAACCGGTAACGCCTTCACCCGGTGCTGGTTGATGAGGATGCGGACCCGGTAGAGGCTGTCGCCCGGCCCGACGGTGACCACGTCCCGGCTCATCACGTCGCCACAGCGGAGGCCGCCGAGCTGCCGGTCGAGGGCGTGATCCTCCGCGTCGCGGAGCAGGGCGACGACGTCGGCGGGCGACACGTCGAGGCCCCGGTCGAGCCGGGCCATCGCCGCGGCCACGTCGTCGGCGTCGACACCGGCGCGCCCGGCAGCGGAGGCGTCGACCTCCCGGCCCGGCGGCGGGACAGGAGGCGCGGGGGCGACGTGGGGATACGAGCGGCCGATCGACCGGTGGAAGGCCACGCCGGTGGCCACCAGGACGACCGAGCCGAGACCCACCGGCCAGAAGGCGAAGGTCACCCCGTGACTGGTGATGGCGGCCGGGGCCAGGGCGGCGGTGAGGGCGCAGGCGCCGCCCGGGGGGTGGAGGCAGCGGAGGGCGATCATCACCGCGATGGCGGCGCCGACCGCGACCGCGGCGGCGAGTGCGGGCGGGCCGATCGCCCAGGCCGCCGCCAGCCCGACCAGGGCGGAGGCCACGTTCCCGCCGACGACCGACCAGGGCTGGGCGAGCGGGCTGCCGGGCACGGCGAAGACCAGGACGGCCGAGGCGCCCATCGGCGCGACCAGCCAGGGGAGGTCGCCGGTGGTGCCCAGGGCCAGTCGGCCGATCAGTCCTGCGGCGAGGATGCCGAGGAACCCTCCTGCGGCGCCGCGAGCGCAGTCCACCGCTCGAGGCGGCCCCTGGGCGGGCAGGAACCCCGTCAGGGGCATCGGTGCACCCGTTCGCCGATCAGGCGACCTGGAGGTCGAAGCGGACGACGTGGCCCTCGATCTCGCCCTGGTGCTGGAGGTCGGCGTCGCCGTCGTAGGTGACGCTGGTGGCCAGGACCTGGGCGGTGATGTCGGCTTCGAACTGCTGGAGGGCGGCGGCCACCGGCTCGGGGAGGTCCACGGTCAGGGCGATGCGGTCGGTGACGGCGAGGCCTCGGTCCTTGCGGGCCTGCTGGACGAGTCGGGCCAGGTCGCGGGCCATGCCCTCGGCGCGGAGGTCGTCGGTGAGCTCGGTGTCGAGCTGCACGACGCTGTCGTTGCCGGGAAGGGCGGCGGTGGCGCCGTGCTCGCCGGCCTCGACGGCCAGCTCGAACTGACCCTCGGCTGAGCGTGTGGCCGGCGACGACCACCGTCCCGTCGTCGCCCGGGACCCAGTCGCCGTCGCGGGCCGCCTTCATGACCTCCTGCACGGCGCCGCCGAGCAGCGGCCCGAGGACCTTGCCGTTCGGCTTGAGGCGGAAGGTGGCCAGCTCGGTGGGGTCGTCGACCAGCTCGACGGCCTTCACGTTCACCTCGTCCGCGATCAGGTCGAGGAAGCCGGCGAGGTCGGCGGCGGCGGGGCCGGCGACGGTGAGCTTGGGCAGGGGCAGGCGGACCCGCAGGCGCTCGGCGTCCCGCAGCGACAGCGCGGTCGAGGCGACCTGCCCGGACGCCGGTCCATGGCGGCGACGAGGTCGTCGTCGGCGGGGAAGTCGTCGGCCGACGGGCCAGTCGTCGAGGTGCACGCTGTCGCCGCCGACCAGGCCGTGGTGGATCTCGTCGGCGATGCAGCGGCAGCAGCGGTGCCACCACCCGGCTCAGCGTGACCAGCACCGTGTAGAGCGTGTCGTAGGCGTCGGCCTTGTCGACGGCTCGGTCTCGGGCGTGGCGGCGGCCCAGAAGCGGTCGCGGCTGCGGCGGATGTACCAGTTGTTGAGGACGTCGAGAAGGCGACGACCTCCGCGCAGGCGCCGGCGATGTCGTAGGCGTCCATCCGCTGGGTGGTCGGCCGCGACCAGGTCGTGGGTCTTGGCCAGGACGTAGCGGTCGAGGGTGTCGGTGGCGTCGGTCCGGAACGTCGCCCGGTGGCCGTCGACGTTCGCGTAGAGGGTGAAGAAGTGGTACGCGTTCCAGAGCGGGTGCAGCACGGTGCGCACCACCTCGGCGATCTTGGTGCCCTCCTGGTCGATCTCGCAGGTCGAGGCCGCGCAGGATCGGCGAGGACATGAAGTACCAGCGCAGCGCGTCGGAGCCGAGGGTGTCGAAGACCAGGTCGGGCTCCGGGTAGTTGCGCAGCCGCTTGGAGATCTTGCGTCCGTCCTCGGCCAGCAGGATCCCGTGGCAGATCACGTTCTCGAACGGGCGGCCGGTCGAACAGCGCCGTCGCCAGCACGTGCAACGTGTAGAACCAGCCGCGGGTCTGGGCGATGTACTCGACGATGAAGTCGGCGGGGAAGTGCTCCTCGAACCACTCCCGGTTCTCGAACGGGTAGTGGACCTGGGCGTACGGCATCGAGCCCGAGTCGAACCAGCAGTCCAGGACCTCGGGGACCCGCCGCATCATCGACGGTCCCGGTCGGGTCGTCGGGGTTGGGCCGCACCAGCTCGTCGACGGTCGGTCGGTGCAGGTCGTCGGGGCGCACGCCGAAGTCGGCCTCGATCTCGTCGAGGCTCCCGTAGACGTCGGTGCGCGGGTGGGCGGGGTCGTCGCTCGCCAGACCGGGATCGGTGAGCCCCAGAAGCGGTTGCGGCTGATCGACCAGTCCCGGGCCCCCTCCAGCCACGGCCGAACTGCGCCGTCGCGGACGTGGCTCGGGGATCCAGTTGATCTCCTGGTTGTGCGCGACCAGGCGGTCCTTGAACGTCGTGACCTCGACGAACCAGGAGTCGACGGCCTTGTAGATGATCGGCGTGTCGGTCCGCCAGCAGTGCGGGTAGTTGTGCTCGTAGGTGTCGTGGCGGACCACGACGCCCCGCTCCTTCAGCGCCTGATGATCTCGGGGTTGGCGTCGAAGACGTTCTCGCCCGCCCAGTCGGGCACCTCGTCGGTGAAGCGGCCGGCGTCGTCGACGGGCACGACCAGCGCGATGCCGTTGGCCTCGCAGACCCGCTGGTCGTCCTCGCCGAAGCCGGGCGCCAGGTGGACGACCCGGTGCCCTCCTCGGTGTCGACGAAGTCGCCGACGAGCACCCGGAAGCTGTTCGGGTGGTCGGCGAAGTACGGGAACAGCGGCTCGTAGGTCCGCTCCGCGAGGTCGCGGCCCGTGCACGGTGCCGACCCGCTCGAAGTCCCCGACCTGGGCCTCGTACTTGGCCAAGGTGGCCGTCGGCCAGCACGTAGTGCTGGTCGGTCCCGGGCTCCCGCAGGACCACGTAGTCGATGTCGGGGCCGACGGCGAGGGCCAGGTTGGACGGCAGCGTCCACGGCGTCGTGGTCCAGACCAGGATCGACAGCGGCCCGGGGTCGCCCTCGGCCGGGTGGAGGCGGAAGGCGACGGTGAGGGCCGGGTCCTGGCGGGGCCGGGTGGCGTCGTCGAGGCGGATCTCGAAGTTCGACAGCGGCGTCTCGGCGCCCCACGAGTACGGCATGACCCGGTAGGCCTCGTAGATCAGGCCCTTGTCCCAGAGCTGCTTGAACGCCCAGATGACGGTCTCCATGTAGGCGAGGTCCATCGTCTTGTAGTCGTTCTCGAAGTCGACCCAGCGGGCCAGGCGGGTGACGTACTGCTCCCACTCGGCCGTGTACTCGCTGCACCGACGTGCGGCAGTGCTCGTTGAACCGGTCGATGCCGTACTCCTGGATCTGACGGCGGCCGGACACGCCCAGCTGCTGCTCGGCCTCCATCTCGGCGGGCAGGCCGTGGCAGTCCCAGCCGAAGCGCCGCTCGACCCGGTGGCCCCGCATGGTCTGGTAGCGGGGGACGACGTCCTTCACGTAGCCGGTCAGGAAGTGGCCGTAGTGGGGGAGCCCGTTGGCGAACGGCGGCCCGTCGTAGAAGACGTACTCGTCGTCCGTCGGGCCGCTGGTCGATCGAGCGCTGGAACGTCCCGTCATCCGCCCAGCGCTCGAGCACGCCGCCGCTCGATGGCGGGGTAGTCGGCGCTGGGGGTGACGTCGGGGTAGGGGCGCTCGCTCACGGGGCCGTCAGCCTACGGCTGGCCCCGACGTCAGCTACCGAGTTTGGCGACCTTGAACTCCACCCGCTCGGCCGCCCACGGGATGGCCTCGAGGCGGGCCTTGGGGATGGGATCACCCGAGTGGATGCAGATGCCGTAGACGCCCTTGTCGTAGCGCTCCAGCGCCTCGTCGATCTGGCGCACGGCGTCGCGGGCCTGCGCCGACAGCGTGAGGTCCCGCTCCCGCTCGACGGCGATGGTGTCGCCCTCGCCGGACTCCTCGTCGAACTGCACGTCGCCGGGCTCGCGGTCGGCGGCGAGCTGGTCAGCCTCCTGCTGGAGCGTCTCGGCCTGGTTCATGTACCGGGCCCGCTCCTCGAGCAGGGCCTCGTGCTGCTTGGCCAGGAAGGCCGGTGTGAACGGCGACTTCTTGGCCGCCGGCTTGCGGGTCGAGGTCGAGGCCTTCGCCGCCGGCTTCTTGGCCGCGGGCCGGCCAGCCGTCGTGGTCTTCGCCGCCGGCTTCTTGGCCGCGGTCTTGGTCGCTGTGGACTTGGCCGCGGGCTTCTTCGCCGCCGCGGTCTTGGCCGCGGGCTTGCGGGCCGTGGTCGTCCCCGTCTTCTTCTGGGTGGCCGCCATGTCAACCGTCCCCCGTTGGTCGGAAAGGCGGCGGAGGCTACGGGAGCCAGCGCCAAAGGACAACCACCGTGTGATTTCGCCGGATTTCGCGCTCCGAAGCCGTCGGCTCGCAGAACTAGGGTCTCCGTCCGTGTCACGGGCCCTCGTGCTGAACGCCAGCTACGAGCCGCTCTCGGTGGTCTCGGACCGACGCGCCGCGGTCCTCGTCCTCACGGAGAAGGCGGAGGTCGTCGCCGAGACCGGCGCGGTCCTGCACGCCGCTGACATCGAGGTCCCGCTGCCGTCCGTGGTACGGCTCCGCTACTTCGTGCGGGTGCCCTACGAGCGCCGGGCGTCGCTGAACCGGCGGGCGGTGTTCGCCCGGGACGACCACGCGTGCCAGTACTGCGGGCGCCCGGCCGACAGCTTGGACCACATCATCCCGCGCAGCCGCGGGGGCCAGCACGTGTGGGAGAACGTGGTCGCTGCCTGCCGCCCGTGCAACGTGGCCAAGCGGGACCGCCTGCTGGAGGACTCCGGCATGCGCCTGCGCCGGCCACCCCGGGCCCCTCGGCGCCTGAGCTGGCTGCTGGTGGCGGTGGGCTCGATCCCCGAGCCCTGGATGCCGTACGTCGACGCGGCATAGCCCCTGGGAGGCCGGCCGGCGGGAGGGCCACCCCGCCGACCTCCACGGGCGCCCGCTACCCGACGTGGTGACCCGCCGCGTCGAGGTCCTGGTCCCGACGGTGCCCGCGCTGGTGCTGGGCAGCACCCAGCCCACGGACGACGTCGATGCCGGTGCGCTCGAGGTGGTGCGGCGTCGCTCCGGCGGCGGCGCCGTGCTGGTCACGCCGGACGACCCGCTGTGGGTCGACGTCGACCTGCCCGCCGGCGACCCGTTGTGGGACGACGACGTGGGGCGCTCGTTCCGGTGGTTGGGCGACGCCTGGGCGGGCGCACTGGCCGCGGTCGGGGTGGCCGCCGACGTCCATCGGGGCCCGTTCGTGCCGGGCCCCTGGGGCCGGGTGGTGTGCTTCGCAGGCCGAGGGCCGGGCGAGGTGTTCGTGGAGGGGGCGAAGGTCGTCGGCCTCGCCCAGCGCCGGACCCGGGCCGGGGCCCGGTTCCAGTGCGCGGTGCCGTCCCGGTGGGACCCCGGGCCGCTGGTCGACGCCCTCGTGCCGCCACCGGAGCGCGAACGCGGCCGGTCCGAGTTGGCCTCCGTGGCCCGTGGCGTGGCCGTCGCCCCCGACGACCTGGTCGCCGCCCTCCTGGACCAGTTGGGCGAGTGAGGGAGCCGTTCTGGCGAGCTGGTGGTGACGACTTGGTACGATGTGGAGTGGATTCGGAGTAGAAGTGGCTTGACTTCGGAGGGGTAGGGGCCGATAGTGGTGGCACGCCCCTGACCGGGGACATGGCGTCGGAGGACGCGATGCACCGAACCACCACCACCGAAGGCAGCCCGTGTTCGTCGGCAACTCGCAGCGCAAGCTCGATGACAAAGGGCGGATCGCCCTTCCTGCCGCGCTGCGCGACGAGCTTCAGGGGCTCGGCTACGTCACCGTCGCCGACGACTGCGTCTCGATCTTCACGGAGGAGTCGTTCGACGCGTTCGCCGAGGACATCGAACACCGCGTCCTCGAGCGGGGCGAGGTTCCCCGCGTCGTCCTCCGCAAGCTCTTCTCGGCGACCCAGCGCATCCGTGCCGATGCCCAGGGCCGCATCACCCTTCCGGCCGAGCTCCTGGGCGCGGCCGGCATCGGTTCCGGCGCCGGCACGGAGGTCGTCGTGAACGGCGCCAAGGACCGCATCGAGATCTGGAACCCCACCACGTGGGACCAGATGTCCGACGAGGGCAACGACGCCCTCAAGGACTTCATGCGGGGGGTGGGCTCGTGACCCCCTGCACGGCAACCCGGGCAACGGCGCCCTCGACCCGCTCACGTCCGCTGATCCGCTGCCTCCCGGCTGGTGGGACGGAAGATCCCTACTCCGCCCGCTTCCCCAGCAGCCCGAACGGGAACCCCTCCCGTCGAGCACCTGCCGGCCGGGGGGCAGCCGATCAGCGGACCGAGCGAGGTCGGTGACCGGCCCCGGCGATCTCACCCCCGTCCACGATCCTGTCATGGTCGATCGCGTCGTCGAACTGTTCGCGGCCGTCCCCCCGGGGGTGCACGTCGACGCCACGCTGGGTGACGGGGGCCACGCCGCCGCTGTGCTGGCGGCCAACCCCGACCTCGAGCTCCTCGGGATCGACCGGGACCCCGACGCCATCGCGGCGTCGACCGCCCGCCTGGCGCCCTTCGGCGACCGTGTGACCGTCCGGCAGGCCCGCTTCGACCAGCTCGGTGACGTCACCGAGGACCTCGGCCTCTCCGAGGTGAGCAGCGTGCTCTTCGACCTCGGTGTCAGCTCCCGGCAGGTGAACGAGGGCCACCGCGGCTTCAGCTACCGGGCCGACGGCCCGCTGGACATGCGCATGGGCACCGACACCGACGTCACCGCCGACGACGTGGTCAACACCTGGCCGGAGGAGGACCTCTCCCGCCTCTTCCGGCGCCTCGGCGACGAGCCCCGGGCGCGTCAGATCGCCCGGGCCGTCGTCGCGGCTCGCCCGCTGCACACCACCGCCGAGCTGGCCGCGGTCATCGCCGAGGCCGTGCCCGCCGCCGTGCGGCGCAAGGGCCACCCGGCCCGCAAGGCCTTCCAGGCCCTCCGCATCGAGGTCAACGAGGAGCTGGAGCAGCTGCCCCGGGCGCTGGAGTCGGCCCTGGCGCTGCTCCGGGCCGACGGCCGGGCCGCCGCCATCGCCTACCACTCCGGCGAGGACCGCATCGTCAAGTCCACGTTCCGCGAAGCGTCCACGGGTGGGTGCACGTGCCCGATGGGAGGCCCCTGCGTGTGTGGCGCCGAGCCGCGGGTCGTCCTCCTGAAGCGCGGGGCGTGGAAGCCCTCCGACGAGGAGATCGCCGCCAACCCGCGGGCCCGCAGCGCCCGCCTGCGGGCCGTCCAGAAGCTGTCCACCACCCCCGAGGAGGCGTCGTGAGCCCGACGGCCAGCACCGTCCGCAGTCGAGGCGCAACCGCCCCCGCCCGCCCCCGCCACCAACCCGCCCCGGCCCCCGCCCGTCGGCACCTGCGGCCGGTCCCCGAACGCGCCGGCGGCCCCCGCCCGGTCCACCCGGCGCCGGATCCGACCCCAGGTGGCGCTGACGATGGCGACGATCGGGTTCTTCCTGATCCTCTTCGCCGTGGCCCTGCTGCAGACCGTCCTGGTCCAGGGCCAGCTGCACCTCGACGACCTCCGCGCCGACCTGGCCGAGCGCCAGACGCTGGCCCAGACCGAGCGGGAGGCGGTCGCCGAGGCCGGGTCTCCGCAGAACATCCTCGACCAGGCCCGTGCGATGGGCCTCACCGAGGTGCCGTTGGAGTGGATCCACCCCGCGCCGGGGGCTGACAGCCCCGCCCCATGACCACCCGCGCCCCCTCGCGGCCCCGGTCCTACACCGGGGGTCGGGCGCCCGCCGGCCACCACGGTCGGCGGGCGCCGGCGCGCGCGCCCGACCCGGCGCACGTCCGCCCGCGACGCCGAGGCGAGCGCAGCGGCAGCGAACACCGGCGCCTGCTGGCGGTGCTGATCGCGGCGGTCGTGGCCTTCGGCGCCATCGGCTACCGGGTGGCGAGCCTGCAGGTGCTGGCGCCCGACGACCTCGTGGCCTACGGCGAGGGTCAGCGCAACCGGGTGACCGAGCTGCCTGCACCCCGTGGCTCGATCGTCGACCGGGACGGCGCCGACCTGGCCCTGACCGTGCCCGCCGCCACGATCGAGGCGAACCCCCAGCTGATCGAGGACCCCGTCGCCACCGCCCAGACCCTCGCTCCCGTGCTCGGCGTCGACGCCGTCCAGCTGTCCGAGGCGCTCAGCGGCGACGGCTCGTTCGCCTACCTCCTGCGCCAGGCGCCACGCGAGGTCGGCGAGCAGGTCGAGGCCCTCGAGCTGCCCGGCATCACCGTGACCCAGGAGCCGACCCGGGCGACCCCCGCCGGCGAGCTGGCCCGGTCCCTCCTCGGCCGGGTGGGCGTCGACCAGGAGGGCCTGTCGGGGCTGGAGGGCCAGTTCGAGGACCTGTTGGCCGGCGACCCCGGTGAGGTCAGCGTCGAGAGCGACCCGCAGGGCAACACCATCGCTTCCGGGGACAACCGCTACGACGCCGCCAGCCAGGGCGCCGACCTGCAGCTGACCATCGACCGTGAGGTCCAGTACCAGGCCGAGCAGCTGCTGGCCGAGCAGGTGGCGGCGACGGGCGCCCGCGGCGGCACCGTCATCGTGAGCCGCCCGAGCACGGGCGAGCTCCTGGCCGTCGCCAACATCGACGCCTACGACGAAGAAACCGACGCGTACACCGCGCCCGTGCCGGCGACGGAGAACCGGGCCGTGACCGCCGTCTTCGAGCCGGGCTCGGTCAACAAGATCATCACCCTCGCCGCCGCCCTCGAGGAGGGCGTGGTCACGCCGGAGACCACGGAGGAGGTGCCCGACTCCATGCAGGTGGGCGACCACCTCTTCAGCGACAGTCACCCGCACGAGACGGCGGTGATGACGGTGCGGGACATCCTCACGGAGTCCTCCAACATCGGCACGATCAAGATCGCCCAGCGCCTCAGCCCCGACGTGATCGACCGGTACCTCCGGGCGTTCGGCCTCGGCGAGTCCACGGCGCTGGACTTCCCGTCCGAGTCACCCGGCATCCTCCTGCCCCCCGAGGAGTGGTCGTCGACCTCGATCGGCACCATCCCGATCGGCCAGGGCCTGGCCGTGACCCCGCTCCAGGTCCTGGAGACCTTCAACGTGATCGCCAACGGCGGTCGCTACGTCGCCCCCCGCCTGGTCGAGGGCACCATCGGCGCCGACGGTGAGCTCGACCGGATCCCCGCTCCCGAGCCCCGTCGGGTCGTGTCCGAGCTCACCGCCGAGCAGATGACCGAGATGATGACCGGCGTCGTCGATGAGGGCACGGGCATCGAAGCCGCCATCGAGGGCTACCCCGTGGCCGGCAAGACCGGGACGGCGCGCAAGCCCCAGCCCAACGGTGGCTACGAGGACGAGAACGGCAACTACGACTACGTCGCCACCTTCGGCGGCTTCGTGCCCGCCAACGATCCGCAGCTGTCGATCGTGGTCGTCATCGACGAGCCCACGGCGGGCGACTACTTCGGCGGGGGGGTGGCCGCCCCGGTGTTCAGCGAGCTGGCTGCGAGCATTCTCCGGGAGTACCGCATCCCACCGCCCGCCCCCCTCGCTGAGGCACCCTGACCCCATGACCCGCCGCCGCCCGCTGGCTGAGCTCGTCATGAGCCTGACCGAGTACGTCCTCGTCCCCGAGGGCGCGGCGGACGGTGTCGACATCTCGTCGGTGGAGCACGACAGCCGGGCGGTCCGCCCCGGCGCGCTGTTCTGCGCGCTGCGAGGTGAGCACAGCGACGGCCACGACCACGCGGCCGCCGCGGTGGCGGCCGGTGCGGTCGCCCTCGTGGTCGAGCGAGCACCTGACCCTCGACGTCCCCCAGATCGTCGTCCCCGACACCCGAGGGGCCATGGGGCTGCTGGCCGACGCCTTCTACGACCACCCGAGCCGCCGCATCGAGGTCGTCGGCGTCACCGGCACGAACGGCAAGACGACCGTCACCCATCTGCTGGCCGCCATCCTCGAGCACGCCGGTCGGCCCACGACCGTGCTGGGCACGCTGACCGGCGCCCGGACGACGCCGGAGGCTCCCGAGCTGCAGGCCAGCCTCGCCGAGGCCGCCGAGCACGACGGCGCCGTGGTCGCCATGGAGGTCTCGTCCCACGCCATCGAGCTTCGGCGCATCACCGGCACCTGGTTCACGGTGGCCGTCTTCACCAACCTCTCCCAGGACCACCTCGACTTCCACGACACGATGGAGCGCTACTTCGCGGCCAAGGTCCGACTGTTCGAGCCCGGCCGGGCCGCGGTCGGGCTGGTGAACCGCGACGACCCGTGGGGCCGGCGGCTCCTCGAGTCGATGGCCATCCCGGCCGTCACCTGGTCGCCCGAGGACGCCACCGACGTCGAGCTGCGTCCCGACGGCACCACGTTCACCTGGCAGGGCCGACGCATCGAGCTCGGCCTCGCCGGCCGCTTCAACCTGGCCAACGCCATCGCCGCCGCCGAGGCGGCTCGTGCCCTCGGGTCGGACCCCGAGGAGATCGCCGCCGGGCTGGCGGAGGCACGACCCGTCAGCGGCCGCTTCGAGCCGGTGGGCGCACGGGCCCGTCGCCGTGCTCGTGGACTACGCCCACACGCCCGACGCGCTGCATCAGGCGCTGCGCTCGGCCCGTGAGCTGACGGAGGGTCGCCTGATCGTGGTCTTCGGCTGCGGCGGCGACCGTGACCGGGAGAAGCGCCCGCTGATGGGCGGGGTCGCCGACCGGGCGGCCGACGTGGTCGTCGTCACGTCCGACAACCCCCGCAGCGAGGACGCCGAGGCCATCATCGCCGAGGTCCTTCGGGGTGTGGAGCGGGACGAGCGACCTGATCGTGGAGCCCGACCGGCGGCAGGCGATCGACGCCGCGGTCGCCCTGGCGGCTCCCGGCGACCTGGTCCTGGTCGCCGGCAAGGGCCACGAGACCACCCAGGACCTGGGCGACCGGGTCATCCCGTTCGACGACCGGGAGGTGGCCGCCGCCGCCCTCCGCAAGCACCACCGAGGGGAGGCCTGCGCGTGAGGACCCTCCTCTTCGCCGCCGGCGTCTCGCTGATGGTCTCGCTGGCTGGGGACCAAGTTCCTGATCGACGCCCTCACCCGACGCCAGATCGGCCAGCCGATCCGGGAGGACGGTCCCCAGGGCCACACCACCAAGGCGGGCACGCCCGACCATGGGCGGCGCGGCCATCGTGGCCGGCGCCGTCGTCGGCTACCTGGCCTCGCGACATCTCCAACAGCCGCATCATCACCCGGTCCGGGCTGATCGTGATGTTCGCCATCGTCGGCGCGGGCGTCGTCGGCCTGCTCGACGACTGGATCAAGGTCACCCGGGAGCGCAACCTCGGGCTCACCACGCGGACGAAGATCCTCGGCCTGCTGGTCGTCGCCGTCGCGCTTCGCGGTCCTGGCCGTCGACCACACGCCGGTGGCGCACCGACCTCTCGTTCACCCGCTCCGGCGCCCTGCGTCGACCTCGGGCGAGGTCGGGTGGTCCGTCTGGGCCGTGCTCCTCATCGTGGGCACCACCAACGCCGTCAACCTCACCGACGGCCTCGACGGCCTGGCCGGCGGCGCGGCCGTCCTCGCCTTCGCCGCCTTCATCGTCATCGGCTTCTGGGGGTTCCGCCACCCGCTCCAGTACGACGTGCCCCACGCCCTCGACCTCGCCGTGGTCGCGGCCTGCATGACCGGCGCCTGCGTCGGGTTCCTGTGGTGGAACGCGTCGCCGGCCCAGATCTTCATGGGGGACACCGGGTCGCTGGCCATCGGCGCCGGCGCTGGCCGGCCTGGCCCTGATGAACAACACCGTCGCTCCTGCTGGCCGTCATCGGGGCCCTGTTCGTGGTCGAGACCCTGTCGGTGATCATCCAGGTGGCCAGCTTCCAGCTCTTCGGGCGGCGGGTGTTCCGCATGGCGCCCATCCACCACCACTTCGAGCTGCTGCGGCTGGCCGGAGACGACCGTCATCATCCGCTTCTGGATCCTCGCCGGCCTGTGCACGGCCGTCGGCCTCGGGCCTCTACTACGCCGACTTCATCGGGCTGCCGGGGGCACGGGATTGACGCCCGCGACCGCCGCTCGTCGTCGGCCTCGGGGTGACCGGCCGGGCGCGTGGCGCGGGCCCTGGCCCGCCGCGGCGCGACCGTGGTCGCGCGTCGAGGACCGACCCGACCGACGCCCACCGGGCGTTCGCCGACGAGGTCGGCGTCGAGCTGGTCGAGGCGCCCGACGAGGCGGCGCTGGCCGCGCTGCTGGAGCGGCGTCGAGGTGCTGCTGCCCAGCCCGGGCGTGCCCGACCGCCACCCCGTCTTCGCCGCTGCGGCCGCGCGTCGGCGTGCCCGTCCGCTGCGAGTTCGACCTGGCCGCCGAGTGGGACGACCGGCCGGTGGTCGCCGTCACCGGCACCAACGGCAAGACCACCGTGACCACCTGGTCGCCGACATGCTCCGCCAGGCGGGCGGGCCGCCGTCGAGGCGGGCAACATCGAGATGCCGCTGGTCGAGGCGATCGACGACCCCGACGTCGACGTGTTCGTGGTCGAGGCCTCCTCGTTCCGGCTGGGCCACACCGCCCACTGGGCGCCGCACGTGGCCGCCTGGCTGAACTTCGCCCCCGACCACCTCGACGTGCACGCCGACCTCGAGCGCTACGAGGCGGCCAAGGCGCGGATCTGGGCCGACCAGGGCCCCGACGACGTCGCCGTCGCCGAACGCCGACGACCCGGTGGTCGCCGGCCACGCGCCCACCGGGGCGCCGGCGGACCTTCGGCTTCTCGGGCACCGAGGACGGCCACCGTCCGTGACGGCCGGCTCATCGTCGACGACCGGCCGTCTGCTCGCCGTCGACGACCTGCGCCGGGGCCTGCGCCACGACCTGGCCAACGCGCTGGCCGCCGCGGCCATGGCGCGGGCCGCTCGGCGTGGCCGACCGACGGCCGTCGTCCGGACGCTGCGCACCTTCGACGGCCTCCCCCACCGGGTGCAGCTGGTCGGGGAGGCCGACGGGCGTGCCCTGGTACGACGACTCCAAGGCCACCACCCCGCACGCCACCGCGGCCGCGGTCGGGGCTTCGCCGTCGGTCGTGCTCATCGCCGGCGGGCGCAACAAGGGCCTCGACCTGCGCGGGCTGCTCGGCGACGGGGACCGCGTCCGGGCGGTCGTGGCCATCGGCGAGGCCGCGGCCGAGGTGGCCGCCGCCGTCGCGGGATCGGGTGCCGGTGCAGCGAGGCGACCTCGATGGCCGAGGCCGTCGCCGAGCCGCCGCCCTGGCGCCGGCCCGGGGACGCCGTCGTGCTGTCCCCGGGCTGCGCCTCCTTCGACTGGTACTCGTCCTACGGCGAGCGGGGCGACGACTTCGCCCGCGTCGTCCGCCGCCATCTCGACCGCGTGAGGCAACGCATGAGCACGACCACGACCCGCCTCGGCCGGCGTCGGGCGACCCGCGACCGCGGACCCGGCACGACGCGCCCGGGGCCGTCACCCCTCGGCCCGCTCGCGGGCCGAAGCGGCCGCCGGGGGACCGGTCCTCGACCTTCGTCGGGCTGCTGGTCGTCGTCACCGTCCTCGTCCTGCTCGGCCTGGTCATGGTGCTGTCGGCGTCGTCGGTGAGCGACCTGCGCACGTCGGGCTCGGCCTGGGACTCGCTTCACCCGCCAGGCCGTCTTCGCCGTCGTCGGCTTCGTCGGGATGTTCGCCGCCTGCCGCCAGCACTACGGGGTGTGGCGGCGGTTGGCGCACGCCGTTCCTGCTGCTCAGCCTCGGCCTGCTCGTCCTCGTCCTGGTGCCCGGGCGTCGGGGTCGGGGCCAACGGCGCCACCCGCTGGCTCGGCGCCGGCTCGCTGCGCATCCAGCCCTCGGAGCTGGCCAAGCTGGCCGATCGTCCTCTGGTCGGCCGACCTGCTGTCCGCGGAGCGGAACCACGACCTGATCCGCGACGACCCGCGCGTCCTCCGCCCGGTGCTGCTCGTGCTCGGCGCGGTCGCCGTGCTGCTCCTGCTGCAGCCCGAACCTGGGCACCCTGCTCATCACGGCCGGCGCCGTCGGCGCCGTGATCTTCCTGTCGGGGGTGTCCCTGACCCGCCTCGCCGGCTGGGGTGCCGTGGGCGTTCGGCGTCGCCGCCGTGGCCGCGCTTCACGCGCCAGCTACCGCCGACCGGCTGCTGGCCTTCCTCGACCCGTGGGCCGACCCCGAGAACACCGGCTACCAGACCATCCAGTCGCTGGTGGGCATCGCCACGGGCGGGCTCACCGGCGTCGGCCTCGGCGCCGAGCCGGGCCAAGTGGGGCTTCCTGCCCTACGCCCACACCGACTTCATCTTCGCCATCATCGGCGAGGAGCTCGGCCTGGTCGGGGCCGTCGCCGTGCTCGGTCCTGTTCGTCGCTCTCGGCGTACTTCGGCATCCGGGCGGCCATGCGGGCCCCCGACCGCTTCGGCATGCTCCTGGCCGGCGGCATCACCGTCTGGTTCGTGCTGCAGGCCGTCGTCAACATCGGCGCCGTCGTCGGCCTGCTGCCGATCACCGGCGTGCCGCTGCCGTTCGTGTCGTTCGGCGGCACGTCGCTGGTGGTCAACCTGGTGGCGATGGGCGTCCTGCTGAACGTCGCCCGCCAAGGACGGGATGCCTGAGCCCGAGCCCGACCTGGGCGCTCGATCGCCGGCGGCGGAACCGCCGGGCACACGCTGCCCGGCATCGCCATCGCCCGGGCCCTCGTCGGCGGCGGCCACCCGGCCGAGTCGATCCACTTCGTCGGCAGCGAGCGGGGGAGCGAGACGCGCCTCGTGCCCGAGGCCGGCTTCACGCTCACCGCTGCTGCCCGGGCGGGGGATCCAGCGCAAGCTGACCCTCGCCAACGTGGGCGCCGTGCGTCGGCCTCGTCCGCGGCCTTCGGCGCAGGCCCTGGCGCTCGTCCGCCGGCGCCGGCCGTCGGTCGTCGTGGCCCTCGGGCGGCTACGCCTCCGTCGCCTGCGCCCTGGCCGCCGTGCTCTGCCGGGTCCCGATCGTGGTCGCCGAGCAGAACGCGGTGCCCGGCGCGGCCAACCGGCTGGTCGCCCGCTTCGCCCGAGGCGTCGGCCGTCTCGTTCCCCGGCACCGACCTGCCCGCGGGCCGTCGTCACCGGCAACCCGGTGCGGCCCGAGGTCCTGGCCGTCGACCGGGACCGCGACCGGGCGACCGCGCCCGGGCACGCTCGGCCTGCCCGACGACCGGGTCGTCGTGGTCGCCTTCGGCGGCTCGCTGGGCGCCCGCCGCATCAACCGAGCCGTCGCCGGCGCTGGTCGAGCGCTGGGCCGGCCGGACCGACCTCGCCGTCCGCCACGTCGTCGGCGAGCGGGACTGGGACGACCGCACCGCCCGGGGCGAGGAACGCGACCGGGGCCGGCGGCATCCTCTACCGCCCCGTGCGCTACGAGGACGACATGCCGACCGACGCTGGCCGCCGCCGACGTGGTCGTGAGCCGGGCCGGGGCGACCACGGTCGCCGAGCTGGCCGTCCTCGGGCTGCCCAGCGTCCTCGTGCCGCTGCCCATCGCCACCGCCGACCACCAGACGGCCAACGCCCGCGCACCTGGTCGACGTCGGGCGCCGCCCGGCTGGTGCCCGACGCCGAGCTGGACGTCGACCGGCTCGAGGCCGAGCTCGGCGCCGCTGGTCGGCCGATCCCGACCGCGCTCGGCCGGATGGGCGCCGGCGCCGCGCCGGCTGGGCCGGCCCGACGCCGCCGAGCGGGTGGCCGACCTCGTCGAGGAGCACGCCCGTGACTGACCCGGCGTCGACCTCACGCCGCCGCAGACCATCCACGTCGTGGGGGTGGGCGGCGCCGGCATGAGCGCCATCGCCAGCGTGCTGGCCGCCATGGGCCACCGGGTCAGCGGCAGCGACCTGAAGGCGTCGAAGGCGCTCGACCGGCTGCGCCGCGCAGGGGGTGCGAGTGGCCGTGGGCCACGACGCCGCCCACCTGGACGACGCCGACGTGGTCGCCCGTCTCGACCGCCATCGGCGACCGCAACCCCGAGGTCGTCGCCGCCCGCGAGCGGGGCCTGCCCGTCCTCCGCCGGGCCGAGATGCTGGCCGCCATCACCGACCTGCGCCGCACGATCTCGGTGGCCGGCACCCACGGCAAGACGACGACGTCGTCGATGCTGGCCGTGGTCCTCGCCGAGGCCGGCCTGGACCCGTGCTTCATCATCGGCGGCGACGTGCACCAGATCGGCACGGGCGCGGTGTGGTCCGACGGCGACTGGTTCGTGGTCGAGGCCGACGAGAGCGACGGCACGTTCGTCGAGCTCACGACCGAGGTGGCCGTGGTCACCAACGTCGAGCCGGACCACCTCGACCACTACGGCGACTTCGACCGCGCTGCGCGACGCCTTCGACCAGTTCGTCGAGGGCGCCGCCGGCTCGCCGTGGTCGGCGTCGACGACGCGGAGGGCGCGGCCCTGGCCGAGCGCCATCCCGCGGCCGTGACGGTCGGCGAGGCCGAGGGCGCCGCCTACCGGATCGTCGACCTGCCGCCGCGAGCCGCTGGGCACCACGTTCCGCCTGCGAGCGCGGCGGCGACGACCTCGGTCGAGATCCACCTGCCCGTGCCCGGCGCCCACAACGCCCGCAACGCCGCCGTGGCCGCCGCCACCGCCCTGGAGGTCGGCGCATCCTTCGACGCCGTCGCCGCCGGCGCTGGCCCGCTTCGGCGGCGTGGCCCGCCGCTTCGAGTTCCGGGGCGAGGCCGCCGGCGTCACCTTCGTCGACGACTACGCCCACCTGCCGACCGAGGTCGCCGCCGCCCTCGCCGCCGGTCGGGACACCGACCCGGATCGCCTGGTCGCCGTGTTCCAGCCCCACCGCTACACGCCGGCTGCGCGCCCTGGCCCCCGAGTTCGGCGCCGTCGTTCGCGGACGCCGACCTGCTGGTGGTCACCGACGTCTACAGCGCCGGCGAGACGCCCATCCCCGGCGTCTCGGGCAAGGTCGTGGTCGACGCGGTGCTGGACGACGACCCGGACGCGCCAGGTCGCGTACCTGCCCCGCCGGGAGGACCTCGTGGCCTACCTCCTCAGCCGCCTGCGGCCCGGCGACCTCTGCCTGACGCTGGGCGCGGGGGACCTGACGACGCTGCCCGACGAGCTCCAGGCGCGCCCTGGCGCGCCCGCGAGGTGTCATGACCGCCGTGCGAGCGACCTGGCCCGACGGCTGGCCGACGGCCTCGGCGCCGGTCTCGGGCGCGACGTGCCCGCTCGGGCCGCTCACCACCTACCGGGTCGGGGGCCCGGCGGCGGTGTTCGTCGAGGTCGAGGACGAGACCGACCTGCGGCGGTCGTCGACGCCCTGGCCGCCGAGCCCGACGCGGTGCCCGTCCTGGTCGTCGGCAAGGGCTCCAACCTGCTGGTCGCCGACGCCGGCTTCCCCGGGCTGGCCCTGCGGCTCGGGGGAGACGTTCGCCGGCGTCGACGATCGACGGCACCGACGGTCGCGCCGGCGGCGCCGCCGCCCTGCCGGTGCTGGCCCGCCAGACGGCCGCCGCCGGCCTGACCGGCCTCGAGTGGGCCGTGGGCGTGCCCGGCTCGGTCGGCGGCGGCGGTGCGCATGAACGCCGGCGGCCACGGCTCGGACATGGCCGCCACCCTCGTGGAGGTCCGCCTCCTGGACCTGCGCACCGGCGAAGATGAGTGCGGTGCCCGCCGCCGACCTGGACCTCGGCTACCGCCACTCGTCGGTCGCGTCCCGACGCAGGTCGTCGTCCGGGCCGACGTTCGCGCCTGGCGCCGGGCGACGCCGACGCGGCGACGGCCGAGATCGCCGAGATCGTGCGCTGGCGGCGGGACAACCAGCCCGGCGGGCCCGAACGCCGGCTCGGTGTTCACCAACCCCGAGGGCGACTCCGCCGGCCGGCTCATCGACGTCGCCGGGGCTAAGGGCCTCCGCGTCGGGCCGGCCGAGGTGTCGACCAAGCACGCCAACTTCATCCAGGCCGACCCGGGCGGCCGGGCCGACGACGTGCTCGCCCTCATGGTCGAGGTGCGGGACCAGGTGCGAGGCGCCACGCGGCGTGGTCCTGGTGCCCGAGACCCGCCTGGTCGGCTTCGACGGATGAGCCAGACGCGATGAGCACCGTCGCCGTCGACCCACGCATCCGCGCCCGCCGGGCCTCGGTGGCCCGCGACGCCGGGCGGCGCCGTCTGCGCCGCCTGACCGTGCGTGGCCGGCGTCCTCGCCCTCGTCGGCTGTCGCCTTCGTCGTCACCCTGACGCCGGTGCTGGACGTCGAGGAGATCACGGTCGCGGGGCGACGGCCACACGGCGGCCGACGCCGTCACCGAGGCCGCGGGCGTGGCCACCGGGGACCCGCTGGCCTGGTTCGACACCGGGAGGCCGCCGAGCGCGGTCGCCGCCCTGCCCGTGGGTGGACGAGGCGACCGTGCTCGCGGCACTGGTCGGGCTCGGTGACCGATCGAGATCACCGAGCGCGAGGCCGTCGCCGCCCTGTCCGCTGCCGACGGGGCGTGGCTCCTGGCCGACGGCGACGGCCGGGTCCTGGCCACCGGGTCGACGCCCAGCCGACCGACGTGCCGCTGGTCGAGGGCCTGGACCGTCGGCCGACCCCGGTCGGCACCTCACCGACGCCGACGACCGGGAGACCCTCCGCCGTCGCCGCCGCCGTGCCGCCGGCGCTGCGGGCCGAGGTGGCCACGGTCACCGGCGGCGGGGACGACGCTGAGGTCGACCCTCCGGGCCGGCGGCGACGGTCCTGCTCGGCGGCGCCGAAGACGCCGCCGCCAAGCTGGACGCGGCGGCCGCCGTGCTGGCCACGGTGACCCCCGGCTGCGTCGACCGACTGGACGTGAGCGTGGCATCGGCACCGGCCCTGATCAGCGTTCCGGGGTGCGCTGAGGAGGCCATGATGACTGCGTTCGACGGGCCGGGTGCCGATCGCCCTACCATTCCGGGATCGTCGGAGCACTCCAGGTGGGGTGACCGGCACGAATCGCGCTGAGGTGGAGGACCCCATGATCGGCAACCCCCAGAACTACCTGGCCGTGATCAAGGTCGTGGGCGTCGGCGGCGGCGGCGTCAACGCCGTCAACCGGATGATCGACGCCGGCCTCAAGGGCGTCGACTTCATCGCCGTCAACACCGACGCCCAGGCGCTGCTGATGAGCGACGCCGAGGTCAAGCTGGACATCGGCCGGGACCTCACCCGCGGCCTCGGGTGCCGGGAGCGACCCCGACGTGGGCCGGGAAGCCGCCGAGACGCACCGCCAGGAGATCGAGGAGTCGATCGCCGGCGCCGACATGGTCTTCATCACCGCCGGCAAGGGCGGTGGCACCGGCACCGGGGCCGCACCGGTCATCGCCGAGATCGCCCGGAACGCCGGCGCGCTGACCATCGCGGTGGTCACCCGCCCGTTCAGCTTCGAGGGCCGCCGTCGGACGGTGCAGGCCGAGCAGGGCATCCAGCGCCTCAAGGAGGCGGTGGACACCCAGATCGTGATCCCCAACGACCGGCTGCTGACCGTGTCGGACGAGAACACGTCGATGCTCAACGCCTTCAAGATGGCCGACGAGATCCTCCTGCAGGGCGTCCAGGGCATCACCGACCTGATCACCACCCCGGGCCTGATCAACACGGACTTCGCCGACATCAAGACCGTGATGCACAACGCCGGCTCCGCCCTCATGGGCATCGGCTACGCCTCCGGCGACGGCCGGTCGCTCACCGCGGCCCGCAACGCCATCTCCAGCCCGATGCTGGAGGCCTCCATCGAGGGCGCCCGCGGGATCATCCTCAACGTGTCCGGCGGCAGCGACCTCGGCCTCCTCGAGGTCAACGAGGCCGCCGAGATCATCCACGGTGTCTGCCACCCGGACGCCAACATCATCTTCGGCGCCGTCATCGACGACGACCTGGGCGACGAGGTCCGGGTCACGGTCATCGCCGCCGGGTTCGACCGCTGGGACGACGACCGTCGCTCCGGGGGCACCGCCGATCCGGACCTCAGCTTCCTGCACGGTGAGGACGACGACGAGGCCCCGGACCTGTTCGGCGGGGACGACGACGACGACCTCGGCCTCGGCGGGGACGACTTCGACGTCCCGTCGTTCCTGAAGTAGATCCTCCCCTCCTTCGACCTCCCGCTGGCCGACGGGCGCGTCGCCCGGGTCCGCTTCACCGATCGCGCCGACGGCGACCTCCGCGTAGCCAGCGACCCGACCGAGCTGGCCGCCCACCGGGCCGCGCTCGTCGACCGTCCCTGGACCTGGCTGCGGCAGGTCCACGCCGACCGCGTGGTGGTCGTGGGCGAGCCGGGCGGCCAGGCGGGCGAGGAGGCCGACGGCGCGGTGACGACGGTGACGGGTGCCGTCCTCGCCGTGCACACCGCCGACTGCGGTCCGGTCGCCCTCGTGGCCGAGGGCGGCGCGGTGGCCGTCGCGCATGCCGGGTGGAAGGGCTTGGCCGCCGGCGTGGTCGAAGCCACCGTCGCCGAGCTCCGCTCTCGGGCCGGCGGTACCGTCCGGGCCCATGTGGGCCCGCTGATCGGGCCGGAGTGCTACGAGTTCGGCGCCGACGACCTGGCTCGTGTGGTCGAGCGGCTCGGCCCGGAGGTCGAAGGGCGCACCTCGACCGGGGCCCCGGCCCTGGACCTGGGACGGGGGATCCTCGAGGCCCTCGGCCGAGCGGGTGTCGACGAGATCGTGGTGCTCCCGCACTGCACCGCCTGCCACGACGACCTGTACTCGCACCGGGCCCGGCAGGACATCGGCCGTCAGGCGGTCCTGGCCTGGATCGAGGCGCCGTGAACGTCGCCGACGGGCTCGACCGGGTCCGGGACCGCATCGCCGCCGCCGGCGGGGACCCCGAGCGGATCACGGTCGTGGCGGTGACGAAGGGGTTCGGCCCGGACGCTGTCGAGGCGGCACTGTCCGCCGGAGTCACCCATCTGGGGGAGAACTACGCCCAGGAACTGGTGGCGAAGGTCGAGGCGGTTGCTGGCGCACAGGACGCGGTGTGGCACTTCATCGGCGGGCTGCAGCGCAACAAGGTCCGATCCCTGGTGCCCCACGTGGACCTGTGGGAGACCGTCGACCGGCGGTCGCTGGGGGAAGAGCTGGCCAAGCGGGCGCCGGGGGCCCGGGTCCTGGTGCAGGTGAACATCTCCGACGAGGCGTCGAAGGGCGGCTGCCGCCCCGACGAGACCCCCGAGCTGGTGGCCGGACTCGTCGGCCTCGGCCTCGACGTGGCCGGCCTGATGGGCGTGGCGGCGGCCGGCGACCTCGACCTCGCCCGCTCGCAGTTCGCCCGCTTGGCCGCCCTCGGTGGCGACCTCGGCCTCGCTGAGTTGTCGATGGGCATGTCCGCCGACCTCGAGGCGGCGGTGGCGGAGGGCGCCACGATCGTCCGCGTCGGCAGCGCACTCTTCGGGCCCCGTCCGCCGCGTCCGCGTCTGAGACGTGCGAAACTGGCAAGCGCTATGTCATCGCCGTTCAAGAAGGCGCTCCTCTACCTCGGGCTCGGTCCCGACGAGGAGTACGACGATTACGGGCACGACGACCAGCCGGTGGTGGAGACCCGGCCGGTCGACGGTCCGCGGTCGAACGCCACACCCAGAGAGCCGGCACCGGCGGATCCGCCGGTGCACGTGCTCCGCCCCGACCCCGAGCCGAAGGCGGCAACCGTGGACGAACCAGCCATCTCCTCCCTGCGTCCCGTGAGCTCCTCGTCCACCGGCGCGGGCGATGTCGTGGAGGTGGGGGCGGTGCGCCCCATCCCGGTGTCGTCGGCCAAGCCGCACGTCGTCATCCCGACCGACTTCAACGACGCCCAGCAGCTGGGGGACCGGTTCAAGAACAGCCAACCGGTGATCATCAACCTGCAGGGCGCAGACCTGGACCTGGCTCGGCGCGTCATCGACTTCGCCAGCGGCCTCTGCTACGGCCTCGGCGGGCAGATGGAGCGCGTCGCCAGCCAGGTGTACCTGCTCACCCCGAACGACGTCGAGGTGTCGGACGAGGATCGGCGCCGGATCACCGAGCGCGGCCTCGGCCGCCGCTGACCCCCCGCCTGCGTGGGGATCATCTGCGTCCTCCTCCAGCTGTACTTCTTGGTCCTGCTGGTCAGGATCGTGATGTCGTGGTTCCCGCTGCAGCCCGACGGCATCGGTGCGCAGGTGTTCGGGTTCACCGTCATGTTGACCGAACCGGTGCTGGGACCGCTGCGCCGGGTCCTGCCCCCGTTGCGCCTGGGGCAGGTCGCGATCGACCTCTCGCCGATCATCGTCTTCATCGGCATCCAGGTGCTCCGGGGCATCCTCTGCGGCTGATCTGAACGCGCACAGGGTCCCCATGGGTGCGGAAAGTGACCGCTACGCTTCCCGCATGGATCTGACGCCGGAAACCCTCCGGAGCGTCGAGTTCCGGCGCAAGGGCCGTGGCTACGACACCGACGACGTTGACGCGTTCCGCCAGAAGGTGGAGGTGTGGGTCGGGGAGACGCAGGCTCGGCTCCGGGAGGTCACGGCCAAGCTCGACGAGGCCGAGACGCGGGCCCGAGACGCTGAAGAGCGCTCCCGTACCAGCACGGAGAGCGACGAGACCATCCAGCGCACGCTCCTGCTCGCCCAACGCACTGCCGATGCCGCCGTCAAAGAGGCCGAGGAGACGGCCAGCCGCAAGGTGGCCGAGGCCGAGGCGGAGGCTGAGCGTCTCACGTCGGAGGCCCGCAACCACCGTGAGCGGGCCATCGCCGAGGCCGAGAGCGACGTCCGGGAGGCCATGGACCTCAAGCGGGCCGAGCTGCTCGACGAGCTGGCCGCGTTGGAGCGTGTCCGGGACCAGTTCCAGGGCGACGTCGCCGCGTTGGAGGCCCACATCGAGGGGCAGCGAACCCGCATCCAGGAGAGCCGGGACATGCTCGGCGTCCTCCTCGACGACCCCGGCCGCCTGGCCCCGGTCGAGGTGCCCCTGTCGGCCGCCGAGGTTCCCGAGCCCGCCCCGGTGGAGCACGAGGTCGCGGCCGACCTGGCCCCCGAGCCCGTACCGGAGCCCGAAGACCTGCCCGAGCCCCTGGCCGCCGAGGACGCCGAGCCCGAGCCGGAGCCCGTACCGGAGCCGGAGGCCCTGCCCGAGCCCCTGGCCGCCGAGGACCCCGAGCCCGAGCCCGAGCCCGTCGACCAGCCCGACCCGGTGCCCTCCGCCGCGGAGCCCGCGGCCGAGGACGACCCGTGGGCCGCGGACCCAGCGTGGTCGGTGTTCGGCGCGACCGACTCCGGCGCCCCGGCCACCGCGCCGTCGGAGGAGTGGTCGACCACCTCCGAGGACGCCTGGGCGGACGCCCCGCCCCCTCCGCCTCCGCCCCCACCCGGGCTGGAAGTGGACGACGCGGCGTGGGCTGAGGCGCCGCCCCCTCCTCCGCCGCCCCCACCGGACTTCGACCACCCGTCGGAGCAGCCGGCGGACACGGCGGCGACCTTCGGGGGCCTGTCGGGCCCGGCGGTGCCAGACCTGGACGAGGCCGCCGAGGGCGAAAACCCCTGGCTGGCCGAGCTCGACGAGAACGGCGAGACGAAGAGCGGCGATCGCTCGCGCTTCGGTCGCCGGCGCTGACCCAACCGTCACGCCGCCTTCGGCTGGTCCTGCCGGTCGCGGCAGCGGTCCTCGTCGTCGACCAGCTCACGAAGACGTGGGCGTTGCGCGCCCTGGCCGACGATCCCCTCCACGTCATCTGGACGCTCGAGCTCGACCTGACCTTCAACACCGGGGCCGCCTTCAGCAGCGGCGAGGGCTTCGGCCCGCTGATCGGGCTGGCCGCCGCCGCCGTCGCCATCGGTCTGCTGTGGTCGGGTCGCACCGTCCCCAGCCGACTCGGCGCCGTCGCCGTGGGCCTCGTGCTCGGCGGCGCGGCGGGCAACCTCTGTGACCGGGCCTTCCGGGCCGGCGGCGACAGCTTCCTCGGCGGCGCCGTCGTCGACTTCATCGACCTCGAGTGGTACCCGGTGTTCAACGTCGCCGACATGGGCGTGGTCATCGGGGCGATCCTCCTGCTGATCGCCACCGCTCGCGCCGACCACCCCGAGGAAGAGCCCGTCCCCGCCGACGCCAGAGACGGGGGGTAGGTCGTTGGCCGACCAGCGCCTCGACCGCCGAGTGGCCGACGAGACGGGCGTGAGCCGGACCGTGGCCCACCAGCTGGTCACCGAGGGCAAGGTCCAGGTCGACGGCCGGGTCGAGACGCGCCCGTCTGCCCGAGTGGCGGACGACTCCCGGCTCGCCGTCGACCACGTGCCCGAGATCGTCGAGAGCCTGACGGCCGACCCCGCGGTCGACGTTCCCCTCGTCCACACCGACCCGCACCTGTACGTCGTCGACAAGCCCGCCGGCCTCGTCGTCCACCCGGGTTCCGGCAGCGGCCACGAGCCCACGCTGGCCCACGGCCTGCTGGCCCTCGACCCCGACCTGGCGGGCGTCGGCCCGGACCCCGAGCGCCCCGGCGTGGTCCACCGCCTGGACCGGGGCACGTCGGGCCTCATGCTGGTGGCCCGCACCGAGGAGGCCCACGCCGCCCTCACGGCCGCCATCGCCGCCCACGAGGTCGAGCGGGAGTACGTCACGCTCGTCGAGGGCGTCGTCCCCGAGGCCACCGGACGCATCGAGGCGCCCATCGGCCGGGACCCGCAGCGCCCGGTCCTGCAGGCCGTCGTGCCCGACGGGCGTCCGGCGGCGACCGACTACGTCGTCGACCTGCGGTTCAGCGATCCCGAGGCGGCCAGCCTGCTGACGGTGCGCCTCGAGACCGGCCGCACCCACCAGATCCGGGTCCACCTGGCCGCCATCGAGCACCCGGTCGTCGGCGACCGCGCCTACGGCAGCCGCAGCACCCTCCCCCTCGACCGCCCCTTCCTCCACTCGCGGGCGCTGCGGCTTCGACACACCCGGTGACGGGGGAGCCGCTGCACGTTCAGTTCACCGCTACCGGAGGACCTCGAAGCGGTCCTGACCCTGCTCAGCTAGCGCGTGAGCGCAAAGGGGCGGCTTGGCCGCCCCGGAACCGACCAGCACCCCGACGCGCCGGCGAAAGCGGCCCTAGGCAACCTCCGGTTGCCTAGGGCCAATCACGTTCGCCGCGGGACATGGCGGCGATGTCGGCCAGGGTGAGGGCCTCCAGGTGGGTGCGGAGGATGTCGCCGACGTCCTGCCACACGGCGAGGAGCACGCACTGGCCCTCGTGATCGCAGGCCCCGTCCTGGTGCGGCTGCCCGAAGTCGCCGGCGGCGATGGGGCCGTCGACGGCACTGACGATGGCGGCCAGCGTGATCTCGGCCGGCGCACGGGCCAGGACGTAGCCGCCGCCGACGCCCCGCTTGGAGCGGACCAGGCCGGCGCCCTTCAGGGCGAGGAGGATCTGCTCGAGGTAGGGCTGGGGGAGTCCGGTGCGCTCGGCGATGTCACGGACCGAGGTCGGTCCTGACTCGCCCTGGTGCAGCGTGAGTGAGAGCAACGCCCGGCTGGCGTAGTCCCCCCGGGTGGAGACCTTCACGCGGTTGCACCGACCATCGACCCATCGTACGAGTCTGTTGTGGTGGAGCCCGCTCCCGGCTGAGTAGGTTGCCCGACCGACGGAAGGATGCCGGTGGCTCAACTGCCCGTGGTGCCCGATTACGAGGGCGCCGCAGTCAACAACGTGGTCCCCGCGCTCCTGGGACAGCTGGACGGCATGCCGTCGTGGATGCCTGCCGCAGCCACCGACTGCGACCAGGTCGTGCTCCTGGTCCTGGACGGGCTCGGCTGGGAGCAGCTGCAGGAGCGGCGCGATGCCGCTCCCACCCTCTGCGCCATGCAGGGCGGGGCCATCTGCACGGTGGCGCCCAGCACCACCGCCTGTGCCCTGACGTCGATCTCCACCGGCCTGTCGCCCGGTCAGCACGGGATCGTCGGGTACCGGATGGTCGCCGACGACTCGGTCCTCAATGTGCTGCGTTGGGCCACGCCCGACGGCGACGCCCGCGGCCGGATCCCGCCCGAGAGCCTCCAGTCGCACGCCCCGTTCGCCGGCGAGCGCCCGCCGGTCGTGACCAGGGCCGAGTTCGCCCACTCGGGATTCACGCTGGCCCACCTGGCCCAGACGCGCCTGACCCCGTACCGGATGGCGTCGACCCTCGTGACCGAGGTGCGCCGCCTGCTGGGGGCGGGGGAGCCGTTCGTCTACGCCTACTACGAGGGCATCGACAAGGTCGCCCACGAGTACGGCTTGGGTGCCCACTACCGGGCCGAGCTGGTGGCGGCGGACCGGCTGGTGGCCGACCTCGCCGAGCGCCTGCCCGCCGGGGCGGCGCTGGTGGTCACCTCGGACCACGGACAGGTCGACGTGGCCGACAACGTGATCACGCCCTCGTCGGAGGTCCTGAGGCACGTCCGACTGCAGTCGGGCGAGGCGCGCTTCCGCTGGCTGCACGCTCGCTCGGGACAGGCCGACACCCTGCTGGCCGCCGCCACCGAGCACCACGGCGACACCGCCTGGGTCGTCAGCCGGGACCAGATCGCCGCTGAGCGCTGGCTGGGGGATCTGACGCCGTCGGCCGCCGCCCGCCTCGGTGACGTCGCCCTCGTGGCCCGTGAGCCGGTCGCCTTCGACGATCCCGACGACTCGGGGCCGTACCACCTGATCGGCCGCCACGGTTCGCTCACCGAGGCGGAGATGCTGGTGCCCCTGGTGGGCACCAGGGCCTGAGCGCGCCTCCGGCCGGTTAGAAAAGGCCCCATGACCGATCCCGGACCCGGCGCCCCCCTCGAGCCCGAGGCGGTGTCGCCCGAGCTCGTCGAGCCTGCCGCCGGGGAGGGCGACGGCAAGAACTCCGTCGAGGAGCCGGCCAAGGTGATGCGGGTCGGCACCATGATCCGCCAGCTGCTGGACGAGGTGCGCCAGACCCCGCTGGACGAGCCGAGCCGGGACCGCTTGCGGGAGATCTACGAGACGTCGATCAAGGAGATCGCCGCCTCGGTGTCGCCGGACCTGCGCGACGAGCTCGACCGGCTGGCTCTCCCGTTCGGGGAGGGGACCCCGACCGACTCGGAGCTGCGGATCGCCCAGGCGCAGCTGGTGGGGTGGCTGGAGGGCCTGTTCCACGGCATCCAGGCGACGCTGTTCGCCCAGCAGATGGCAGCCCGGAACCAGCTCGAGGACATGCGCCGGCGGTTGCCGCCGGGCAGCCCGGACGCTGGTCCGGACGGTTCGCCACCGGGAGGTGGCACGTACCTGTGATCGCGACTACCTTCGACGAATGACACCGTTGTAGTTCTCCACAGGTTGTGGAGAACGGCTGTGCGTCGTCTGGGGATAGCCGCACCACATGTCCTTCGTCCACCTGCACAACCACACCGAGTTCTCGATGCTGGACGGTGCGGCGCGGGTCGGCGACGCCGTGGCCGCCGCCAAGGAGGACGGCCAGCCGGCGCTGGCCATCACCGACCACGGGAACATGTACGGGGTCCTGGACTTCTACAAGGCCTGCCGCGACGCGGACCTGACGCCGATCATCGGCACCGAGGCCTACATGGCCCACGAGACCCGGGCCGAGCGTCCCGCCCGGCGCGGCCGTCTCGACGACTCCGGCGGTGACACCGAGGGCGGCCGGAAGCTCTACTACCACCTGATCCTGCTGGCCCAGGACCGCGCCGGCTACAAGAACATGATCCAGTTGGCCAGCCGCGCCTTCCTCGAGGGCTACTTCTACAAGCCCCGGGTGGACTGGGACCTGCTCGACCAGCACAGCGACGGACTCGTCGCCACGACGGGCTGCCTGGGCGGCCACGTCCTCCAGGCGCTGCTGGCCGGGAACGAGGCCGAGGCCCTGGCCCGGGCCGGGCGGCTGCAGGACATCTTCGGCAAGGAGAACCTCTTCGTCGAGATCCAGGACCACGGCATCGACAAGCAGCGCCAGACCATGCCGGGGCTGTTGGAGATCAGCCGCAAGCTGGGCGCGCCCCTGCTGGCCACCAACGACAGCCACTACGTCGCCCGGGAGGACGCCAAGGCGCACGACGCGCTGCTCTGCGTCCAGACCAACTCGATGATGAGCGACCCGGACCGCTTCAAGTTCGACGGCGAGGAGCACTACATCAAGTCGGCCGACGAGATGCGCCGGCTCTTCCCAGAGGACACCTATCCGGGCGCCTGCGACAACACGCTGCTGGTCGCCGAGCGCTGCAACGTCGAGATCGAGTTCGGCAAGCCGCTGCTGCCTCGGTTCCCGCTGCCCGACGGATTCGACGACGACCGGACCTTCCTGCGCCACCTGACGCTGGAGGGGGCCAGGAAGCGCTGGGGCGACGGGCTGCGGGACGAGGTGCTCGACCGCATCAACTTCGAGCTCCAGGTCATCGAGGACATGGGGTTCTCGTCGTACTTCCTCATCGTCTGGGACCTGATCAAGCACGCCCGGGACAACGACATCCGGGTGGGGCCGGGCCGGGGCAGCGCCGCCGGCTGCTGCGTGGCCTACTGCCTGCGCATCACCGACCTGGATCCGATCAAGTACGACCTGCTGTTCGAGCGGTTCCTGAACCCGTCCCGGATCTCCATGCCGGACATCGACATGGACTTCGACTCCCGCTACCGGGACGAGATGATCCGCTACGCCGCCGAGCGCTACGGCCGGGACCGGGTCGCCCAGATCATCACCTTCTCCACGATCAAGGCTCGGGCCGCGGTGCGCGACGCCGCCCGGGTGTTGAGCTACCCGTACGGGCTGGGCGACAAGATCGCCAAGGCCATGCCGCCCCTGATCATGGGGCGGGACACACCGCTGCACGCCTGCCTCGAGCGGACCGAGAAGTTCGAGGACGGCTACAAGATGGCCGCCGAGCTGCGGTCCATGTACGAGAACGAACCCGACGCCAAGGCCGTCATCGACGTCGCCGTCGGGCTCGAGAACCTGCGGCGCCAGGACAGCATCCACGCCGCCGCGGTGGTCATCACCGACGAGCCGGTCACCGAGTACGCCCCGGTCCAGCGCAAGCCCGAGTCCGGCCAGGCGCCCGAGGACGCCCCGATCGTCACCCAGTACGAGATGAACGGCATCGAGTCGCTGGGCCTGCTGAAGATGGACTTCCTCGGCCTGCGGAACCTCGACGTCATCACCGACACCCTCGAGCTGATCCGCGAGGGGCGGGGCGACGAGGTCGACATCGACGCCATCCCCCTGGACGACGAGAAGACCCTGGCCATGCTGTGCCGGGGCGAGTCGATCGGGGTGTTCCAGCTGGAGGGTGGGCCGATGCGGGCCCTCATGCGCTCGCTGGCGCCCACCAGCTTCGACGACATCGCCGCCCTGGTTGCCCTGTACCGCCCCGGGCCCATGGGGGCGAACATGCACAACGACTACGCCGACCGGAAGAACGAGCGCAAGCCGGTCACCTACCTGCACCCCGACCTCGAGGAGGTCCTGGGCGACACCTACGGCCTGATGATCTACCAGGAGTCGGTGATGCGGGTCGCCCAGAAGGTGGCGGGCTACTCGCTGGCCGAGGCCGACAACCTGCGGAAGGCCTGCGGCAAGAAGATCCGGGAGATGATCCGGGCCGAGCGCGACAAGTTCGTCGCCGGCTGCGAGCGCACCGGCTACGGCCGGGAGCTGGGCGACGCCCTGTTCGACATCATCGAGCCCTTCGCCGACTACGCCTTCAACAAGAGCCACGCCTACGGCTACGGCCTGGTCGCCTACCAGACCGCCTGGCTCAAGGCCCACTACCCCGTCGAGTACTTCGCCGCGCTCCTGACGTCGGTGAAGGACAGCCAGGACAAGGCCGCCGTGTACCTGGCCGAGTGCCGCACCATGGGCATCGAGGTGCGGGTGCCGGACATCAACCTGTCCGCCGCCAAGTTCACGGCCGTGCGGCCGCTCGAAGACGCCCCACCGGGGACGCTGGGCTCCATCCCCTTCGGCCTGTCCGCCGTGCGCAACGTGGGCGACGGGGTGACCGAACTGATCCTCGCCGAGCGCGAGGCCAACGGGGACTACGTCGACTTCTACGACTTCTGCGAGCGGGTCGACACCGCCGCCCTCAACAAGCGGACCGTGGAGGCCCTGATCAAGGCCGGGGGCTTCGACACCCTCGGTCACACCCGTCGGGGGCCTGCTGGCCGCCTACGAGCGGATCATCGACCTCACCGTGCAGAAGCGGAAGCAGCACGACATGGGGGCCATGAGCCTGTTCGACTCCCTGGACGCGGGGCCGGTGTTCGACGATCGGCCCCGCATCGACGACGGCGAGCTGGACAAGAAGGTCAAGCTCGCCTTCGAGAAGGAGATGCTCGGCCTCTACATCACCGACCATCCGCTGATGGGCGTCGAGTCGGCCCTGCGCCGCCGCACCGACGCCACCCTCGACGAGATCGTCGGCGGCGAGGAGGAGATGGTCTGCAACCTCGGTGGCGTGGTCACCGGCCTGCAGCGCAAGTGGACCAAGCGGGGCGACCTCATGGCCGTCTTCCAGCTGGAGGACCTGCGGGGCGCGGTCGAGGTCATGGTCTTCCCCAAGACCATGCAGGAGCACGGCCACAAGCTCGAGGACGACGCCATCGTCATCGTGAAGGGCCGGGTGGACCGCAAGGAGGAGACCCTCCGGGTCATGGCCATGGAGGTCGAGCGCTTCGAGCCCGTGGCCGAGACACCGTCCGTCCTCATCGACCTGTCCCGGTCGGCCGTCAACGACGACGTCCTGCGCAAGGTGAAGGGCGTGCTGGCCGACCACCCCGGTGACTCCGAGGTGGTGCTGCGCCTCAGCGACCGCCAGCGGGTGCGGCTGCCGGACGAGCTGGCGGTCGACGCCTCGAACGGCCTCGTGGCCGAGCTGCGGGTGCTCCTCGGGGCCAACGCCGTCTCCGTCTGAGGCCGCGCTGGGGCGCGATTTCTCCACAAGTTGGTGTTGCCGAGTTGCGCGATCGTGCCGCGGGCGCTGGACTAGAGGGGTCCTGTTCGGCCTACCACGGGGGTTACTGCGCAGCCATGGGCATCTCGGTCGAGACAAAGGACACCACGTCACTCGGGGATGCCGAGCTGGCCGAGATGGCCGACATGTGCGCCGACGGTCCCTCCGGCTACGAGATCGGCTTCCTGTCGAAGGCCGCCGAAGCCTGGGTGCTGGTCAGCCTCGCCCGGGACGGCAACCCCCTGAAGGGCTTCTCGTTCTGCACCCTCGAGCGCATCGGCGGCACGCCCAGCGTCCTCGTGGGGCTGGCGTCGATCAAGCGCACCAGCAAGCGGGACGCCGTCCTGCGGGCGATCATGGCCGACCAGATGCGCCGGGCGCTCATGGCGTTCCCGGACGAGGACGTGCTCGTCGGCATGAAGGTCAACGACGTCTCGGGCTACGAGGCGCTGCGGCACCTGACCGACATCATCCCCCGACCCGACCATCGGGCGTCGGGCGAGGAGCGCGCCTGGGGCGCCCGCCTGGCCAAGCGCTTCGGCGTGGAGACCGGCGACTACGACGACCGCTCGTTCCTCGCCAAGGGCGATGGGAGCTTCCCGGCCGTGCTCGACCACGAGTCGCTGAAGCCCGAGAAGATCGAACCCGCCTACCGGCAGTTCACCGACCCGCTCGACCACGACCGGGGTGACTCGCTGGTGATCGTCGGGCTGGGCGCTGGCCGAAGCCCTCGAGAAGCTGGGCTGAGCCGTTTCCCCGATGGTTCGGGCGTTCTCGCCCGAGCCCCTCGAGGCTGACCTCGTCGACCGCCTCCTCGCCGACGCGCTGCGGGCACCGTCGGCCGGCAACACCCAGGGCGCGGAGCTGGTCGTCCTCACCGGCCCCGACGAGACCGCCCGCTACTGGGACGCCTCGCTGCCCGCCGAGCGTCGGTCCACCTTCGCCTGGCCCGACCTGCCGGCGGCGCCGGTCCTCGTCGTCGTCCTGACCGACGCGCAGCGCTACGCGGAGCGCTACGCCGAGGACGACAAGGGGCAGGACGCGTCGGCGTGGGCGACGCCGTACTGGTGGGTCGACGGCGGCATGGTCGTCCAGCGCCTGCTGGCCGGCGTGGAGGAGGCGGGGCTGGGGGCGCTGTTCTTCGGCGTGTTCGAGCAGGAGGCCGCGGTGCGGACGGCCCTGTCGATCCCCGCCGGCCTCGGGATCGTCGGCGTCGTCGCCCTCGGCCACCCGTTGCCCTCGCGGCCCGGACGCTCGGCCGGCCGGCCCCGGCGCGGGGACCGGGTGCACCGCGGCGGATACACGACTTCCGGCTGACGTGGCTGAAATTGCTCCGATGTCGGCTGCTCTACGACCAAATTCGGAGCAATTTCGGCCGGGCGGCGATCTCCGCGGTCACGTGCCGTCGAGCTGGGCGACGAGGGCCTCGACGGTGTCGGCGGGGAGTTGGCAGGTGTAGTTGCGGCAGACGTACGCCTTGGCGTCCTCCCGACCCTCCCAGAGCGGCGAGTCGTAGCGCTCGCCCCACGCCAGGACCGTCGAGGGGAGATACCGGCGCTGGACCTCGTCGACCAGGTCCGGGCGGTCGCCGGCCACGACCACCTCGCTGAGCCCGTCGTGGTGGAGGTCGAGGGCGCCCAGCAGGTGGGCGAAGGCGGCGGGGGCGGAGCCGGCGAGCGGGGCGAAGAGGGCGAGGATCGGCGTCGGCGTGCTCCCGGTAGCGCTCCTCGCCGGTCAGGGCAGCCAGACGCAGCAGGGCGACGGCGGCGAGGCTGTTGGCGGCGGGGGTGGCGTTGTCGAGGAAGTCCTTCTGGCGGACCACCGGGGCGTCGGCGCCGTCGGCCGTCGTGAACAGCCCGCCCCGGTCCGGGTCCCAGTAGACGTCCAGCAGGGTGTCGGCCACAGCCCGGGCCTCGGTGATCCAGCGGGCTTCGCCGGTGGCTTCGGCCAGACGGGTGAACGCGTCGACCAGCGCGGCGTGGTCGTTGGCGTAGGCCCGGTGGCGGGCGGCGGCCGGGCGCTCGCCGTCACCGGCCTGCCAGGAGCGCATCCAGCGTCCGTCGGCGTCCCGCAGCGAGCCGATGAGGAACTCGGCGCTCTGGGCGGCGGCCTCGATCCACGACGGGCTCGCCCGCGGCGGCGCCGGCTTCGGCCAGCGTGGCGATCATCAGGGCGTTCCACTCGGTGAGGACCTTGTCGTCCAGCCCGGGCCGCACCCGCCCCTCGCGGGCCTGGAAGAGCGCCTCGCGGGCGGTCTCCACCTCCGGCGAGCGGACGAGGTCACCCCGCACCGGTCGGTGGAGGATGTTGGAGCCCTCGAAGTTGCCCTGCGGGGTGACGCCGTACCAGTCCATGGCCACCTGGGCCCGGTCGCCCAGGACCGCCTCGACCTCCTCGGGGCGCCACACGTAGAACTTGCCCTCCTCGCCCTCGGAGTCGGCGTCCTCGGCCGAGTACAGACCGCCGTCCGGATGGCGCAGGTCCCGCAGCACGTAGCCGACGATCTCGGCCAGCACCTGCCGGAAGCGGGGCTCGCCGGTGACCTGCCAGGCGTGCAGGTAGAGGCGAGCCAACAGGGCCTGGTCGTAGAGCATCTTCTCGAAGTGGGGGACCATCCAGAAGGCGTCGACCGAGTAGCGGGCGAAGCCGCCGCCCAGGTGGTCGTACATCCCGCCCGAGGCCATGGCGTCGAGCGAGGTGACGACCGCCTGCAGGACCTCGGGGTCGCCGGACCGTGCGTGGGCCCGGAGCAGCAGCTCGTGGCTCATCGTCTGCGGGAACTTCGGCGCCCGGCCGAACCCGCCCCACTCGGGGTCGTGCTGGGACAGGAGCGTGCGCAGGGCGTTGTCGAGGACCTCGGGCCCGGGGATGCCCTCCGGCCTCCAGTCCGCCGCTCCGAGCCACCGCCTCGGTCAGCCGCTCCGCCTGGGCGGTGGCGTCCCCGCGGTGCTCCCGCCAGTGCTCGTCGACCGCCCGCAGCACGTCCCGGAACGACGGCATGCCGTGCCGGGACTCGTTCGGGTAGTAGGTGCCGCCGTAGAACGGCTTGCCCTCGGGCGTCAGGAAGACGGTCAGCGGCCAGCCGCCCTGCCCGGTCATGGCCTGGACGGCGTCCATGTAGACCCCGTCGACGTCCGGCCGCTCCTCGCGGTCGACCTTGATGTTGACGAACAGCTGGTTCATGAGATCGGCGGTGTCGTCGTCCTCGAAGGACTCGTGGGCCATCACGTGGCACCAGTGGCAGGCCGAGTAGCCGATGGACACGAGGACCGGCTTGTCGTCGTCCTGGGCCGCGGCGAACGCCTCGTCGCCCCATGGCCACCAGTCGACAGGGTTGTCGGCGTGCTGCCGCAGGTACGGGCTCGGCTCGTCGGTCAGGCGGTTCGGCATCGGCTCAGCCTTCCCCGTGCCACGCGATGAGGGACTCGACCTGCTGGCGCCAGAAGGCCTCCTGCTGGTCGTTCATGGTCCAGGTGGTGTCGTCGGCCTCCCGGGGTGCCTGGGCCGCGGGCAGCTTGTCGAGCTGGGCAGCCAGGCGGAAGAAGGCGGGTCCCGGGGTGCCGTCGTCGCGGACGACGAGTGCCGTGAGGAGCAGGTCCGTGTCCTCGACCTGGCGGGTGGTGATGTCCCGCAGGAGGAAGGGCATCGGCAGCCGGAGGTCCTCCAGGCGCAGTCCGAGCACCTCGCCGATGTGGGACCAGAGCTCGCCTTCCGTGGTCGTGGCCGCGGCCTCGGCGTGCTCAACCAGGTGGTCCGTGCCGGTGTCGACCATCTGGTGCCACTCGGCCCAGGGGTGCCCGAAGAAGCTGGTCCCGGCCGTCTGACCGGAGGTTCGACGGGGGCGGGGCGCCGACGTCGTCCGACGGGTGCGGACGGTGCCCGACGGCGGTGGGGGGTCGATGCGGCGACGGGACTCCAGGTCAGCGATCTGGCGGGCTCGTTCGTCGGTGCCCCGCTGCGCCCGGATGGCGGCGAGACGGGCGGCCCGGCGATCTTCGGGGTCCTCGACGGCCATTGCCCGCACGGTAGAGGGCTGAGCTGTCGACGCTTCGCCTGACGGCGCATCCCCTAGGTTCCGAGGCATGCAGATCGATCTCGACGGTCGGGTCGCGCTCGTCACGGGGGCGTCGCGCGGCATCGGCCTGGCCATCGCCAACGGGCTGGCCGGCGCGGGCGCGAAGGTCATGCTCTCGTCGCGCAAGCAGGACGCCCTCGACGAGGCGGCCGCGGGGATCGACGGCGAGACGGCCACGTTCGCGGCCAACGCCGGCGACCCCGAACAGGCCGAGGCGTGCGTGGCGGCGACGGTCGAGCGCTTCGGCCGCGTCGACGTCCTCGTCAACAACGCCGCCACCAACCCGTACATGGGCCCGGCGATCGACGATCGACCTCCCTCGCTACGACAAGACGTTCGAGGTGAACCTCCGGGGCCCGCTGGTCTGGACCCAGCTGGCCCACCGGGCGTGGATGGCCGAACACGGTGGCTCGGTGATCAACATCGCCTCGGTCGGCGGGCTGTCGGTCGAGCCGTCGATCGGCGTCTACAACACGACCAAGGCGGGGATCATCTACCTGACCAAGACGCTCGCCGCTGAGCTGGGTCCGGCCGTGAGGGTCAACGCGATCGCCCCGGGGCTGGTGAAGACCGATTTCGCCCGGGCGCTGTGGGAGCAGCACGAGGAGGCCTTGGCCCGGCGCCTGCCGACCAAGCGTCTGGGGGAGCCCGACGACATCGCCGGGGCCGCGCTGTTCCTGGCCAGCGACTTGTCGGCGTGGGTCACCGGGCACACGCTGGTCGTCGACGGGGGCGCCTTGGTTGCCGGGTGACGCCTACTCCGAGCGCAGCACGATCGCGGGCCGGGTGCGCGCGGCCGAGCGGCTGGGGAGCGCGGCGAGGACGAGGGTGGCCCCGATGACCGAGACGATCAGCACCGCCAGGTCCAGCGGCTGGAGGCCGGCGACGTCGTCGGCCACGCCGAGGCTCGCGGCGGCAGCACCCCACGCGGGGGTGACGAGGACGAGCCCCAGCGGGATCCCGATCAGCAGGGCCAAGCCGGCGATCACGGCGCCCTGGACGAGGACGATGCCGGTCAGCTCCCGAGGGCGCATCCCGAGCGAGCCCAGGAGCGCCAGGTCGCGGCGACGGCGGCGGACGGTCATGACGAGGGCGTGGGCGAGGGCGATGAACCCGAGGACCCCGACGCTGAGGACCACCGCGGGGATCACCCTCGACGCCTCGTACAGGTTGTCGATCTCCGGACCGGGGCGGGGGCCGTAGATACCCGGCCGATCGGCCCGGTAGTCGAGCACCAGCCGCTCGGCGTCGACGCCGGGAGCCGCCCGCGCGAGGTAGACGTTTCGGGGTGCGTCGGCGATGGCCGCGAGGCCGTCGAGCGTCATCACGCCGCCCTCGCCGAGGCCGCCGGGGAAGTCGTGGTCGCCGCCGGGGAGCACGCTCGTGCCGACGATCTCGACCTCGACCGCCTCACCCCCGTCGACCGGGGCCATCGCCAGTCGGTCACCGACCGAGGCGTCGAGGTCGTCCAGGGTTTCCCGTCCGAGGGCGACCTCACCGGGGCCGGTCGGCGGTCGACCATCGATGATCACCGGGCCGATGTCGCCCTCCACCGCCTCGAGCCCCATCACCCAGAGGCTCCGGTCCCGGGCGGTCAGCTCCACGACGGACGCCACCGCCCAGTCGCCGATCCGTCCGTCCGCCTCGATCTGGGGGGCCACGTCGTCGTAGGTGTCGGGGTCATCCGAGGTGCCGGTGATCAGGTCGACGTTCCACCCGTAGCGGACGGGGTCGCGGACGAGCTGGTTCAGCGACTGGCCGAAGCTCAGCGTGGCGACGAACAGGGCGATCCCCACGGTGGCCGTCGCCAGCGCCGACCGGGTGGGCACGGCGCGACGCCCCCGCCCGGGCCGGATGGCCATCCCGACCCCCAGCGCCGGTACCAGCGGGAGCGGCAGCGTCGACTCGCGCCGCGGGCGTGCGTCCGGCCGGCGGTGCAGGCCGACGAGGGCCACCGCGCCGGCCGCAAGGGCGAGGACGAGACCGACGACGACGGCGCCCCCGACGACGACGAGGGGGTCCACGTCGAGGCCCGGGTCGGGTTCGGCGTCGCCGGCGATGCCGAACGGGAACAGCGGCGACAGCGCGACGGCGACGACGCCCGCCACGACGGCTGCGGCGACGCCGCCGAACACCACCGGCGCGGCCATCACGAGCCAGCGTTGCCGCCGCGACATGCCGATGGCCTCCAGGGCGCTCGTGTCGTCCTCGCCGGCCAGGACCTGACGGCTGTAGCCGAGCGTGAGGAAGACGAGGGTGGCCACCCCGGCCACGGCGGCGAAGAGCAGCAGCGCGGTGGCCTGGACCCGGGTGGCCTCGCCGACGGAGACGTCGGCGTCGTCCTCGACGGCGACGATCGCTGACGGCGGGAGGAACTCGCTGGCCGCGGCCACGAACTCCTCGCGCTGGCCGGGGAACACCTCCACGTTGATGGCGGGCCCGAAGAAGGCCGTCTCGCGGGCGTGGGCCTCCCAGTAGGCCGGCGTCAGGAACGCCATGCCGCTGCCCTCGTAGGACTCGAGGTCGTCCGGGTAGCGCACGACGCCGGTGATGGTGAAGGTCTGCCTCGCGCCCTCGAACGGCTGGTTCGTGAAGAACGCCTCGAGCTGGTCGGCGGGGACCGACTCGAGCTCGAGCTCGTCGCCCACACCCAAGCCGAGGTCCTCGGCGGCCAGCTGGTTGAGGACGACCTCATCCAGGCGGTCCGGGTCGGGCAGCCGCCCATCCAGCACCTGGGGCACCTGCATCTCGTGGCCGAAACGCTCGTCGAGCGCGGCGATGGTGATCAGCGCGTCGGGAGGCAGGCCCGGGACGGTGTGCATCAGCCAGGACCCACCGGTCGACCGGGCCACCTGGGGGAGGGCCTGCACCCGATCCACGAGGTCCAGCCGTTCGGCGAAGGGGAGGTCCTCCTCGAAGCCGATCTCGATGTCGCCCTGTCGGCTCGCCTCCTCGAACCGGTCGAACGACGTGGCCGTGCGCCGGGCACCGGCGAGGCAGGCCAATGTGATCCCGGCGCCGAGCCCGCCGAGGAGCACCAGTCCGATCAACGTCCTGGCCCGCCGCCGCAACGGGGCCCGCACCGCCAACACCAGCGCGCCCATCGGACCGATGGTCGCATGTGCCGCGGGCCGCGACCGATCATGCAGGCCTCCCCTTCCGGGGGTTGGTGGCCCCCACCGGGGAGCGGGCACACTCGGGGTCGTGACCGCCGACACGACCATCCGCCCCGGAGCCGACTGGAAGACCGCCGGCGACTTCCGGGACATCACCTACGAGACCGCCGAGGGGATCGCCAAGATCACCATCTGCCGGCCGGAGGTGCGCAACGCCTTCCGCCCCCAGACGCTGTTCGAGCTCCAGGACGCCTTCAACCGCGCCCGGGACGACGACCGCATCGGCGTGATCATCCTGACCGGGCAGGGCGACCTCGCCTTCTGCTCCGGCGGCGACCAGCGCATCCGGGGCGACGACGGCTACCTGGGCGACGACGAGGTGGCCCAGAAGGGCATCGGGCGCCTGAACGTCCTGGACCTCCAGATCCAGATCCGGCGCACGCCCAAGCCCGTGGTGGCCATGGTGGCCGGCTACGCCATCGGCGGCGGTCACGTCCTGCACGTCGTCTGCGACCTGACCATCGCCGCCGACAACGCCCGCTTCGGCCAGACCGGCCCGCGGGTCGGCTCCTTCGACGGCGGCTACGGCTCGGGGCTGCTGGCCCGCAGCATCGGCCAGAAGCGGGCCCGGGAGATCTGGTTCCTCTGCCGCCAGTACACGGCCGAGGAGGCGCTACGAGATGGGCATGGTCAACACGGTCGTCCCCCTCGAGGCGCTGGAGGAGGAGACCGTCGCCTGGTGCCGGGAGATGCTCCAGCACTCGCCGCTGGCCATGCGGATGATCAAGGCCTCGATGAACGCCGCCGACGACGGCCTGGCCGGCATCCAGCAACTGGCCGGCGACGCGACGCTGCTCTACTACCAGACCGACGAGGCGCAGGAAGGCCGCGACGCCTACGTCAACAAGCGCACGCCGGACTTCGACCAGTTCCCGAAGCGCCCTTGATCGCCAAGACCACCGTCGGTGGCAGCCGTGTCTCCACGACCAGGAGTGCCACCGAACGACCATCGGCTGGGTCAGGTGAACCCCTGGGTGGCCGGGGCCCGGCCGCGCACGCTGCCCGCCGCGGTCGTCCCCGTGGCCGTGGGCACGGCGTGCGCCGTCGGCGACGGGGTGATCTGGTGGCGGGCGCTCGCCGCCCTCATCGTGGCCCTCGCCATCCAGGTCGGCACCAACTACGCCAACGACTACCAGGACGGCGTCCGGGGCACCGACGACGTCCGGGTCGGCCCGATGCGCCTGGTGGCCTCGGGCCTGAAGGCGGCCTCGGCAGGTCCGCACCGCGGCGCTGGCGTCCTTCGGGGTGGCGGCCGTGTTCGGGCTCGCTGCTGGCCATCGCCGTCGGGCCCGAGCTGCTGGTCGTGGGCGCGCTCTCGTTCGCCGCCGGCTGGCTCTACACCGGCGGTCCGAAGCCCTACGGCTACCTCGGCCTGGGCGAGGTCTTCGTCTTCGTCTTCTTCGGCCTGGTGGCCACGGTCGGCTCGGCCTACGTGCAGCACCGAGGAGATCACGGCGCTGGCGGTGTGCGCCGCGGTGCCCGTCGGCCTCCTGGCCACGGCCCTGCTGGTGGTCAACAACCTGCGGGACATCCCGACCGACGCCGACGCCGGCAAGCGGACCCTGGCCGTGCGCCTCGGCGACCGGACGACCCGGATCATGTACGTGACGATGCTGGTGGACGTCTACCTGCTCGTCGTCGTCCTGGCCGTCACGGCCCGGACGCCGGCGATCCTCGGCCTGGTCGGCGCCGCCTTCGCCGTCCAGCCGATCCGGGCGGTGCGCGCCGGCGCCTCGGGACCGGCGCTCATCCCCGTCCTCGGGGCCACCGGTCGGGCGCAACTGGTGACCGGCCTGCTGCTCGCCCTCGGGCTCGCGATCGGCGGCTGACCCTCAGCCGCTCGGCGCCCGACCAGGAAGGCGCGGACCCGCTGGGCCACGAAGTCGGGTTGCTCGAGGTGGGCGGCGTGGCCCGCCTCGGGGACGGTCTCGAGGCGGGCGTTGGCCCCGATGGTGGCGACCGCCTGCCGGCCGAGGCGGACGTACCGGTCGTCGTCCTCGCCGGCCACGTAGAGCACGGGCATCTCGAGCGCGGGGAGGCGGTCCCAGAGCGGCGTCTGGCGACCGGTGCTGAGGTTGCGCAGGGTCGTGGCCAGGGCGGCGGGGTCGTTGGTCAGGCGCTCCTCCCGCTGGTCGGCCTCCGGCGGCAGCGAGGCGAACAGCGGCTGGGCCAGCCACTCGTCGAGGAACGTGGGCAACCCGACCTCGACCAGGCGGTCGGCCAGCTCGTCGTCGGCCGCGGCCCGGGCGTCCCGCTCGGCCGCGGTCCTCGAGGCCGGGGTGGGCGCCGATGAGCACGAGGGCGGTCGACCAGCTCGGGCTGGGCGAGCGCCAGGTGGAGGGCGACCCGGCCGCCCAGCGAGTAGCCGAGGTAGGCGCCCCAGCCGCCGTCCCGTCCCGAGCCGGAACGCCGCCTCGGGCAGGTCCCGGGCCGGCGGCACGTCGCCGTGCCCGGCCAGGTCGACGGGCTTCAGCTCCCGCTGGTCGCCCAGCAGGTCGAGGAACGGCCCCCAGCAGCGGCTTGTTCTGCGTGAACCCGTGGGCCAGGACCAGGGGCGGGCTGCTCATGGGCGCCGACCGTAGAGCTCCCGGCCGTGGACGAGGCGACCGCGGCAGGCGACCTTCTGCGCCACGCTCGTCGACGAGTGGGCCCGGGCCGGCGTCACCGACGCGGTCGATCGCCCCAGGGTCCCGGTCGACGCCGATCTCGCTGGCCCTCGCCCGGGAGCCGAGCATCCAGGTGCACGTGCAGGTCGACGAGCGCTCGGCCGGCTTCATCGCCCTCGGGCTCGGCCTGGCCAGCCGGTCGGCCCGCCGTGGTGGTCACCACCAGCGGCACCGCCGCGGTGGAGCTGCACCCGTCGGTCGTCGAGGCCGACCTGGCCGGCGTACCGATGCTGGTGGTGCACGACGGACCGGCCGCCCGAGCTCCACGGCGTCGGCGCTCCGCAGACGGTCGACCAGACGCACCTGTACGGCGGCGCGGTCCGCACGTATCGTCGAACCCGGCGTGCCCCGCGCCGAGGCGGCCTGGTCGTGGCGCTCGCTGGCATCGAGGGCGGTGCTGGACGCCGCGCACCGGCCCCGTGCACCTGAACCTGGCGTTCACCGAGCCGCTCCTGGCCGACGCCGGTGACGCTGCCCCACGGTCGGCCGGACGGCCGGCCATGGCACGACACCCCGGAAGCCCCGATCCCCACCACCGCCATCGAGGCCCTGACCGGCCGGCGCGGGGTGATCGTCGCCGGTCGGGGCGCCGAGCGGCCGATGGTGACGCCCTTGGCCGAGTCGCTCGGCTGGCCGGTCCTGGCCGACCCACTGAGCGGCTGCCCCGGCGTCACGGGGTTCGATCTGATCGCCCGGACACCGTGGGCCCAGGCTCACCTGCCCGAGGCCGTCGTCTGGATCGGCGGACGGCCGGCGTCGAAGGCCCTGGCCGCGTGGCTGCGGCCGGTCGAGCTGCAGGTGGTCGTCGGCAGCGGGATCGACCCCGATCGCACGGCCATGACGTTCGTGGACGGCCTCGTCGCCCAAGACGACCCCGTGGACGGTGCGTGGCTCGCCTCGTGGAAGGCGGCCGACGCCATCGTCCAAGAGGTGCTGGACGCCGCCGAGGGCGTCACCGACCCGACCGTCGCCCGGGCCGTCACCCAGGCGGCGACCGGCAGCCTGGTGGTCGCCTCGTCCATGCCCGTCCGCGACGTCGAGTGGTTCGGCGGCTGCACCGAGGCGCGGGTGCTGGCCAACCGGGGGGCCAACGGCATCGACGGGGTGGTCTCCACCGCCGTCGGCGTGGCGCTCACGGGCTCGCCCACCGTCGCCTTGGTCGGCGACCTGGCCTTCCTCCACGACACCAACGCCCTCCTGGGCGCGGCCGGTCGGGACGTGTCGCTCACGGTCGTCGTCGTCGACAACGACGGCGGCGCCATCTTCAGCTTCCTGCCCCAGGCCGAGCAGCTCCCCGAGGACGAGTACGAGCAGCTCTTCGGCACGCCCCACGGCCTCGACCTCGTCCGGGTGGCCGCCGGCTACGACGTCGACGCCGCCGAGGTCACGTCCCTCGCCGACCTCCGCACGGCCGTGGCCGACACCCGCCCCGGCATCCGGGTCCGGGTCGTGAAGACGGATCGTCAGGCCAACGTGGAGGTCCACCAGCGCCTGTACGACCGGGTGGCCGAGGCGCTCAGAGCCGGACGAGGGCCCCGAGCATGGCTTGGGCCTTGGCCCGGGTCTCCTCCAGCTCCAACTGGGGATCCGAGTCCGCCACGATGCCGACGCCGGCCCACAGCCGGGCCTCGGTGCCACGGAGCTCGGCGGAGCGGATGCCGACGGCCCAGCGGCCGTTGCCCTGACCGTCGACCCAGCCAACGGGGCCGGCGTAGCGGCCGCGGTCGCCGGCCTCGAGCTTGGCGATCATCTCCAGGGCGTCGTCGCGCGGGTCGCCGGCGACGGCGGGCGTGGGGTGCAGCGCTTCGACCAGCTCCAGGACCGACGGCGGCGGGGTCGGAGAGCCGACCCTCGACCATCGTCCCGAGGTGCTGGACGTTGGCCACGCCCACGACGGAGGGCTCGGCCTCCTCGTCGAGGAAGGAGCACCAGGGCAACAGGATCTCGTGGACGAAGTCGATGGTCAGCTGGTGCTCGGCTCGCTCCTTGGCCGAGGCCAGGAGCCCGGCGGCCAGGCGGGCGTCGGTCGAGGGGTCGCCGCCCCGGGGCGCGGTACCGGCGAGGGGATGCGACCGCACGACGTCGCCGTGGCGAGCCACCAGCGTCTCGGGGCTGGCGCAGACGAAGCCGTCGACCGCCGCCAGCATGCAGCCTGGGAACGTGCCGGCGAGGCGGCGCAGGACGCCGGCCCGGTCGATCGGGCGGTCGGTCTCGACGACCAGCTCCCGTGCGAGGACGACCTTGCGGAGGTCCCCGGACAGGATGGCGTCCCGACCGGCGACGACGGCGTCGCACCAGTCGTCGGCCGACTGAGTGGTGCGCACGGTCACCTCGTCGGGCAGCACCGGTGTCGGCGGGACGTCGAACAGGACATCGGTGGGGTCGAGGTCGCCGATGGTCGTGACCCAGCGGGCGCCCCGGTCGTCCCGGCCGACGACCACCTCCGGCACCCGCAGGCGTCGGCCCGGCCCCGGCAGGAACGGCCACGCGCCGAAGGCCACGACGCCGGTGCCGGGCCCGCCGACCTCGTCGTCGACCTCGATGTCGGCCAGCGCCGCTTGCGCCTCCAGCACGTCGTCGACCTCGAGCTCGAGGGCGGTGCCCCGGCCGGCGAGGCCGAGGCCGTCCTGCGACAGGAGCAGGCCGTCGGCGCCGGCCACGGCCAGCAGGTCGACGTCGTGGTCGAGGCGCCGGGTGCGGGCGACGAGGCTCACGAGCGTGTCGCCGTGATCAGCTGGGCGGCGCCGAGCAGGAACCGTCGCTGCTCGATGTGCTGGAAGCCCGCGCTCCCCAGCCGCTGGAGCAGCTCGTAGCGGGGCGGGAGATAGGCGGTGGACGCCGGGAGGTAGCGGTAGGCGTCACGGTCGGACAGCACGCCGCCGATGACGGGTACGACCCGGTCGAAGTACACGTGGTGGCCGAACCGCACGACCGGGTTGTCGGGGCGGTCCACCTCCAGCAACCCGACGCGGCCACCGGGGCGCAGCGTGCGGGCCAGTTCGGCGAACAGGTCGTCGAGGGACACCACGTTGCGGAGGGCGAAGCCGCACACGGCCCCGTCGGCGGCGGCGTCGGGTACCGGGAGGCGGGTGATGTCGCCCTGGGCCCGGGGCGCCGGCGCGTGCGACGCCCGGAGCATGCCGAGGGCGAGATCGATGCCGATCGGCACCAGCCCCTGGCGAGCGGCCTCCGCCGACAGATCCCCGGTCCCCGCCGCCAGGTCGAGCACGAGAGAGCCGGCGGGGAGCCCGAGGGCCTGCACGGTGTCGCGGCGCCAGCGCTGGTCCAGGCCGAACGTCATGACCCGGTTGACCAGGTCGTAACGGGGAGCGATGGCGTCGAACATCCCTCGCACCGCCGTCGCCTTGGCCTGACCCTCGGGCAGCGTGGCGGTCCGGGCCATGGCCCGAGCGTAGGGAGGCCGGGTCAGATCGGCGCGACCAGGTCCACGTGCTGCCGGGGGAACAGGATGTCCATGAGGGCGCGGTCGTTCTTGTACCCGACGTCGTCGTAGCGCTGCTCCAGTTCGGCCGTGGTGAAGCGGCCGAAGACCAGCGCGGGGAACGCGTCGGGGGCGATGCCCACGCGATCGTCGTCCATCGGGTCGAGCGCGGGCTCGGGGTCCCGGCGCACCGAGGTCACCTTGCCGTGCTCGTAGCCGAGGATCACGCCGTCCTCGTAGAGGGACATGGCCAGCTCGCCGGACGCGTCGGCCAGCGGGGAGGCGGCCAGGCGCTCGGACAGCACGGGTCGGATGGCGTCCAGGAAGGCTGCGGGGTCGGGGATGCGGGCGTAGATGGCCTCGAACTGGCCGGGGTCGTGGACGCCCGCCGCCTGGACGACCACGCCCCAGGGGTCGCCGTGACGATCCGGCGCGTACAGCTTGAGCCCCTCGGCCAGCGAGGCGGCATCGGCCAGCAGCGCCTGGGCCGCCTCGACCGACTCGGCCGTGCCCCAGCTGGCGTAGTAGCCCTCCTGGGGACGCACCTGGGTGCGGGACAGGCCCCGGACCGCGCCGTCCCGACGGGCGACGCGGACCCGTTCCGTCCACGACGGGGCGCCCTCGACCAGCCAGCGCCAGCGTTCGGCCCCGTGGCGCAGCGCGATGTCGCACGCCGCCTGGGCTCGGTCGTACTGGGCGGTGATGGCCTCGACGTCGTCGACGGTGGCGTCGTCCACGGTCCAGCCCTCCGGGGCGTCGGGGACCTCGTGGACCCGGTGCACGCGACCGTCGACGAAGCCGTAGCCGTAGCCGAGGCGCCGGTAGAGGTACGGGATCCCGGTGATGACGATGGCGAGGGCGCCCAGCTCGGCGGCCCGGGCGTGGTGGCGGGCGAACTGGGCCCGGACCAGCCCGTGCTTGCGGGCCTCCGGACGGGTGGCCACGAACTCGATCTGGGCCGCCGGCAGCTCGACCGAGCCGAACCGGAGTCGGTGCTCGAACAGCGTGCACGCCGAGACGATCCGCCCGTCGTCGTCGGTCACCACCGTCCACTCGCCCGGTCCGTACCCGTCGCGCTCGAGCAGTTGCCGGACGGCCGCGCCCTCGTGGCCGTCGAACACCTCGGTGTTGATGGCCACGATCGCCTCGTGGTCGTCCGGCGTCGCCTCGCGCAGGGTGAAGCCATCGGGCACACCGTCCATGGCCAGGAACGTAGATCCGTCGCCCGACGGGCGACGAGGGGTTATCCCGTCAGGAGGGGGAGGACGGCGTCCCACGTGGGCGGGACGAGGTGGAGCAGAGCGTGGGGGTCGGTCTCCAGCACGGCGTAGTCGAGATCCCGGTACCGCTCGATCGAGCCGTCGAGGTCGTCGAAGCCCGCACCGAGGCCGGTGATGACGCCCACGCCGGTGGGGCCGACGTCCACGGTCGTCACCGTGAGATCGGGCCGGTCCGCCCGCAGGCAGGCGACGACCTTCCAGACGTCACCGGCCCACGCCACCGTGCTCCGCTCGCGGGCGGCCATGGCCTCGTCCGTCGGGTGGCAGTCGTGGAGGAGCAGGACGGTGCCGGGGTGCGCCCACCGCTCGACGGCGGCCACGTCGGTCAGCGCCGCCTCGAACAGGTGGAGGCCGTCGACGAAGGCCAGGTCCAGCGGCGTGCCGCCGAAGACGTCCTCCCGGCTGAAGCGGGCGAAGAACTCGTCGCTGGTCGTGGCCTCCACCCGGCGCCCCGGCGCCCGTTCGCCGACCTCGGAGCCGGGGACGGGGTCCACGCCGACGGCGAGGGTGCCGGGTCGGGCCAGGCCCAGGGAGTGCCCGTCGGCCACCCCGATCTCGAGGTAGCCACGGGGCACCAGGTGCTCGTGGAGACGGTCGAGCAGGGCGTAGTAGTGGGGGAACGACACCTCAGCGACCCTCGGGCAGCTCGACCCCACAGTGCCGGCAGACGGGGTAGGCACGAGACGCCGGTCCACCGCACTCGGGGCAGGTGGGAACCTTCAGCTCGCCTCTCTTCAGGCGGGAGACGACCGACCAGAGCATCCCGCCGATGGCGATGACGATGAGCAGCTCGAACGCATCGCGGACGAGATCGCCGTCCATGCGGGCAGTCTGGGGTCAGTCGAACCAGATGCGCTGGTGCTCGCGGCTCTCGGGGTGGATGAGCGCGCAGAACAGGGCGACCGGGAACACGGCCGTGATGAGGAAGCTGAGGTTGAACAGCAGGTCGGGACCGACGCCGAGGATCGGGATGAGGACCAGCAGCGTCACCTCGACAGCAGAGGCCCCGACGGCGAGCTGGTAGCCCCAGCGCCGGCTGTTGGCGATCCCGTAGGCTCCGACGCCGCCCGCGATGGCGGCGAGAATCAGCGGCATCCACGGGACGAAGAGCAGCGTGGTCACGACGTTGATGTAGAGCAGGAAGACCGCGATCTGGAGGGTCTGGGGCTGTGAGGGGTTCGTCCAGCGTCGGGTCTCCATGAGCGACAGTGTGGCAGGGATCGTGCTCGCCGCGGGTGCCGGGACCCGACTCGCGCCACTGACCAACCGATGCCCCAAGGCCCTCTGCCCGGTCGACGGCGTGCCGCTGGTCGACACCGCCATCGAGCGCGTCCGGTCGGTGACCGGGGACGTGGCGGTCAACGTCCACCACCGGCGTGACCAGCTCCTGGCCCACCTCGGCGACGGCGTCCACGTGTCGATCGAGGACCCCGTCGCGCTCGGGACGGCGGGCGCCGTGGGACAGCTGCGGTCGTGGATCGACGGCCGTCCGTCGGTGATCGTGAACGCCGACGGTTGGTGCCACGGCGGTCTGGACGCCCTGCTGGACGGGTGGGACGGCGAACGGGTGCGGATCCTGGTGCCGGGGGGCGGTCCGCTGGGGACCCGCTCGAAGATCGCCGGCTCGCTGCTGCCGTGGACGCTGGCCGAGGAGCTGCCCGCCGAGCCGGCGGGGCTGTACGAGACCGTGTGGCGCGACGCCATCGCGGACGACCGCCTGGAGACCGTGGCCTTCGAGGATCCGTTCGTCGACTGCGGGACCCCGGCCGACTACCTGGCGGCCAACCTCCTGGCGTCGGGCGGCCGCTCCGTCGTGGCCCCCGGGGCCCGGGTCGAGGGGCGCCTGGTGCGCAGCGTGTGCTGGGAGGAGGCGGTCGTCGAGGCGGGCGAGGTCCTCGTGGACGCCATCCGCTTCAGTCGCCGCGAGACCGTGTTGGTGCGCTGATCGGCACGTCGAGCGGAGCCGTCCCGGCCAGCTGGCCGCAGGCGGCATCGATGTCCACACCCCGGTTCTGACGCACGGTCACCGTCACCCCGGCGTCGGCCAACCGACGGCGGAATGCCTCGACGGCGGTCGGGGACGAGCCCTGCGTCCCGAACCCGGGGGTCGGGTTGAGGGGGATGAGGTTCACGTGGGCCCGCAGGCGTCGGGCGATGACGGCCAGCTCGTCGGCATCCGAGGGCCGGTCGTTGGTGCCGGCGATCATCGCCCACTCGAAGCTCAGCCGGCGGTTGCGCGACCCCTGCCACTCGGCGCACGCCGCCTCCAGGTCCGCCAGCGGGTAGCGGCGGTTGATCGGCACCAGCGCGTCCCGCAGCTCGTCGTTGGCGGCGTGGAGCGACACCGCGAGGTTCACCGGGAGCGCCTCGGTGGCCAGACGACGGATGCCGGGGACGATGCCGACGGTCGAGATGGTGAGGCTCCGGGCGCCGAGGCCGAGATCGTCGTGCAGGCGCTCGACGGCTGCCCAGGTGGCGTCGTAGTTGGCGAGGGGCTCGCCCATGCCCATGAACACCACGTTGGACAGGCGCTTGTCGCCCGACTCGCGCCGAGCCCGGACGACCTGCTCGACGATCTCCCCGGTCGTGAGGTGGCGGGCGAACCCGGCCTGGCCGGTGGCGCAGAAGTCGCAGGCCATGGCGCAGCCCGCCTGGGTGCTGATGCAGACCGTGCTGCGGTCCGGGTAGTGCATGAGGACGGTCTCGACCCGGTGGTCGCCGTCGACGGCCCATGCCCACTTCACGGTCCGGCCGCCGTCGCCTTCGAGGCGCATGACCTCGGTGAGCGCGGCGGGGAGCCGCTCGGCCAGCTCGGCGCGGAGCGCCAACGGGAGGTTGGTGATCTCCTCGGGCTCCCGCCCCTGGGCGTAGAGGCCCTCCCACACCTGGTCGACGCGGTAGCGGGGGTGGCCGTCGAGGAGGGCCTCCAAGCCGGCGCGATCCAGGTCGTAGCGGGTCGCCACGGCCCGAGCGTACGGTTGCCCCGTGCCTGAGCAGCGACCCCGACCGCCGGTGTCGGAGCACCACCACCGCGACATCCAGGGCGGTGTGGCCCGAGCCGCCGTGTTCGGGGCCAGCGACGGGCTGGTGTCGAACGTGTCGCTCATCCTCGGCGTCGCCGGTGCTGACCCGGGGGCCAGCTTCGTCCGGCTGGCCGGCTTGGCCGGGCTCATCGCCGGGGCCGTGTCGATGGCGGCGGGGGAGTACGGCTCCATGAAGGCGCAGCAGGAGCTGCTGGAGCGGGAGCTGGCCATCGAGCGCCGCGAGCTGGCCCGGAACCCCCACGTGGAGACCGTCGAGCTGACGCAGCTCTACCAGTCCCGGGGCGTCGACCCCGACCTGGCCCGCAAGATGGCCCAGGGCGTCATGACCGACCCCGAGACCGCGCTGCAGGCCCACGCCCGCGAGGAGCTGGGCATCGACCCCGACGCCCTCGGCTCGCCCGTGCGGGCCGCCCTCTCGTCGTTCGCCTCGTTCGCCGTCGGCGCCCTGCTCCCGCTGCTGCCGTGGTTCGTCACCTCGGGCCGCACCGCGGTCGTCGCCTCGGTCGTGCTGGCGATCGTCGGCGCGGCGGCGCTGGGGGTGGCGGTGGCCACGTTCACGCACGGGTCCCGGGTCCGGCTGGCCCTGCGCCACGCCGGCATCGCCGTCGTCGCCGGCGCCGTCACCTTCGGCATCGGCTCCGCCGTCGGGGTGTCGACCTAGTTCCTCGCTCGCCGGCCGGACCCGTTCTGGGTACTGGATCCGGTTGTTGGTGACCGTGGGCTGGTCCCAGAAGGCGGTCCCGTTCGTTCTGGGTACTGGATCCGGTTGTTGGTGACCGTGGGCTGGTCCCAGAACGGCCTGATCGGCACTTCGTCGGTGCTCGTCCCCGTCAGGAAGCGAGCCGGTGACTCGAGCCCTGCGCAACCTCGGTCGACGCGTCGCCGTCGATCCTGACCCCCACCCAGGGGCAGCCCGGCGAGTGCACGACGACCGACTCGCCGCGAGCGGCGAGACGGCGGGCGTCGACGACCGTCGCGACCGCTGCGCGTGGACGCTTCCACAGGTCATTCTCCCAGACGACACCGACGGTGAACCCGGCTTGCGTCAGTCGCTCGTAGCGCAGCTCATCGGCGGCTCGATCGGTGGGCGTCGTGTGGAACGTCTCGCTGTTCGTCTCGATGACCAAGGGCAGCTGGTCATCACGATGATCCGTTCGGCCGATCGGCTCGTGACCACCGACGACGCGCTGGCGGGTCAACGATCGTTGGCCGGCTTCGTGCAGGATCTCCTCCAGCCGGCTCTCTTGCCGCGACTCAGTCGGGCTGGACCCTGGGGGTCGGGCTTCGGCCAGCACTCTCATGAGCCGAGTCCCCGCTCGACCCCGCTGCTGGATGTCGTCGACCATCTCGGCGAGTGCCGCCCAAGTGACGAGCCCGAGTCGGTGACCGATGTCGAGAAGGGCACCGATCCTCTGGGCGCCGATGTCCTCCAGCTGTGGCGCCGAATAGCGCGCGGCCTCCGTCCAGATCGCTCGCAAGGCGGACTCGCTGACGACACCTCGGACCACGACGAGATCGTGCGGCCGTAGGGCTCGGAGTCGGTGCACCGTGCTCAGCGTCGCCGGCGCGCCCGAGAGGCCGCGGGGTCGTGAGGTCTGGATCTCGCGCAGATCGAACGGGCCGATTCGCATCCAGGCCAACGTCGACCGCCCGTGGAGTGCGGCGCCCGGACTGGCGTCCAGGACGGCGGCCAGCACGCGCTGGGATTCTGTTTCCGGTGAGCCCGCGAGCGCGATCACCTGCGGACTGCAGTCGGTCCAGCGCCCGCTTCGTCGTGCGCGGCGCCAGTGCTCGTAGTCGCAGCCCATGCCGGGCAACTGGAACCGGGCCACGAGGCTCTCCTGACGTGAGGCCTGACGTCGGAACTGCGCTTCCCAGTGCATCTGTCGAGGCTCTCACCGAGGTGTGACAGGAACCCGCACCCCTGAGTTCGTTTCGTTCTGGGTACTGGATCCGGCTGTTGGTGACCGTGGGCTGGTCCCAGAACGGGGAGCGGTTCGTTCTGGGTACTGGATCCGGCTGTTGGTGACCGTCGGCTGGTCCCAGAACGGGGAGCGGTGGCGACCGATCCTCGAACGCGGTGTCCGTCGGCTGGTCACAGAACGGGCGGGGTTCGGGTCGACTCAGGCCTCGAACGCGGTGTCCGTCCGGTGGACGTGGAACCCCAGGTCCTCGTACAACTTGACGGCCGGGGTGTTGTCGGACTCCACGTAGAGCATCCCGACCTCGAGGCCCTCGCCCGCCAGGTGCTGCAGCCCGGCCACCGTCAGGGCCCGACCCAGGCCCCGGCCGACGAAGTCCGGGTCGACGGCGATCACGTAGATCTCGCCCAGGGCGGGGTCGCCGTCGCCCGCCGGGTGGACCTTCGTCCAGCAGAAGCCCGCCAGCCGCCCCTCCTCCTCGTGGAGCAGGAAGCCCTCGGGGTCGAACCAGGGCTCGGCCAGGCGGCCGGCCAACACCTCGGGGGTCCAGCCGCCCTGCTCCGGGTGCCACTCGAAGGCCCGGTTGTTGACCTCCAGCCAGGCCGCGTCGTCCTCGCCCGGCCGGAACGGACGGGTGACGAGGTCGGTCGACGTGTCGAGGGGGAGCGTGCGCCGCATCTGGAACAGGCTGCGCGACGGCCGCAGACCGAGGGTGGCGGCCAGGTCGGTGTGGTGGCAGCTCGGCGCCCTGCACCCACCAGCGCGGGGCGTCACCGCTGGCCCGGATCCGGTCGACCGCGGCCCGCAGGACGGTTGCGGACACCTCGGGGCCCAAGTCGATCTCGACGACGGCCACGGCGCGGCACACTACCGACGTGGGTCGCCCTCGAACGCCAGCCGGACGCGCCCGGGAGACGATGCGGCGACTGACCGAGGAGTACCCCGACGCCCGCTGCGAGCTGGACCACGAGAACCCGTACCAGCTCCTGGCGGCCACGATCCTGTCGGCCCAGTGCACCGACGCCCGGGTGAACATGGTCACCCCGGTGTCTGTTCGCCCGCTACCCGACGGCCTTCGACCTGGCCGAGGCGGACCCGCCGGAGCTGGAGGAGATCATCCGCTCGACGGGCTTCTTCCGGTCGAAGACCAAGAGCCTCATCGGGATGGCCCAAGGACTCGTCGAGGACCACGACGGCGAGGTCCCGGCGAAGATGTCCGAGCTGACGAAGCTCCCCGGCGTCGGCCGCAAGACGGCCAACGTCGTTCGCTCGGTGGCCCTGGACCTGCCGGGCCTGCCGGTGGACACCCACGTCGGCCGGCTGTCCCGCCGACTGGGCCTCACCACCGAGGAGGACCCGGTCAAGGTCGAGATGGAGCTGAACGCGATGATCCCCGCCAAGGAGCGTGGCCGGTTCAGCCTCCGCCTGATCCTGCACGGCCGGCGGGTGTGCGTGGCCCGCAAGCCGCGGTGCCACGACTGCGTCCTGAACGACTTCTGTCCTGCGTCAGACGTCTGACCACGACTAGAGTGGGCCGCCTGCCAGGTTCCCGCCACCTGGCTAACCGGCGACCATCGGGATCCGCCGCCCGAGGTCGCCCACGGCCGGCGCCCCTCGTGGGCGCCGGCCCCGCGTCCGGGCAGGTGGTCACCCGTTCGGGGGGTCCGCTCTCCGTCAGCGTCGGGAACCGTCGGTGCCCAACCGGCGCAGCACGGAGGCGAGCCGTCGGGCGCCGGACTTCAGCGAACGCTCCACCTCGTACAGGTCGGCGGCCACGTCGTCGTCCTGCCCACCGGACAGCTCGTCGGCCGCGGCCGTGACCCGCGCGATGAGGTCGTCGAGGCTCGAGGCGGTGGAGGCGAGCTGGGCGTGGTGCGGGGTCACGGAGGCCAGTGTGGCCGAAAGCAAACCGATCCCCCGAGAGGCCGCCGGTACCGTGAGGCGCCGATGGCCCCCGTCCTCAGCCCGCTCCTGACCCGGCTCGACCGCCGAGGTGCCGCCGATCCGGCCGCGGACCTGCCGCGACCGGCGTTGGGCGGTGACGAGCCCGTCGAGGCGGTCCGGGCGATCCTGGCCGACGTCGCCGAACGGGGTGACGATGCCGTGCGGGACCACACCGAGCGCCTGGACGGCGTCCGCCTCGACGACCTGCGGGTGCCGCCGGAAGAGGTGGCGGCCGCCCTCGAGCAGGTCGATCCCGGCGTGCGCGCCGCGCTGGAGACCGCGGCGGCCGAGATCGGCGACTACCACGCCGGCCAGGTGCCGCCGCCCCGTCGCCATGACCGGGCCGGCGTCGTGATCGACGAGTACTACGTCCCCGTCGCCCGGGCGGGCTGCTACGTGCCCGGTGGCCGCGCCCGCTACCCGTCGACCGTGCTCATGACCGTCGTGCCCGCCAAGGCCGCCGGGGTGGAGGAGGCCGTCCTCGTCACCCCGCCGGGGCCGGACGGCACCGTGCCCACCGAGACCCTGGCCGCCGCCGCCATCGCCGAGGCCGACGAGGTGTACCGGGTCGGTGGCGCCCAGGCCGTCGGCGCGCTGGCGTACGGGACGGCGACCATCCGACCGGTCGACGTGATCGTGGGTCCGGGCAATGTCTACGTGTCGCAGGCCAAGCGCCAGGTCACGGGCCTGGTCGGCGTGCCCGCCGCGTTCGCGGGGCCGTCGGAGGTCGTGGTCGTCGGCGACGACTCGGTGCCGGCGGAGCTGTGTGCGGTCGACATCGTCGTCCAGGCCGAGCACGGCCCGGGCGGCCTGGCCTGGCTCATCACCTGGGACGAGGCCGTCGCCGACGCCGTCGACGAAGCCATCGCCGAGATCGTCGCCGGAGCCGACCGGCGGACGGACATCGAGGCGACGCTCGCCGACGGCGGCTTCACCGTCCTGGTCGACGGCCCCGACGAGGCGATGGCCGTCGCCAACGCCATCGCCCCTGAGCACCTCCAGCTCATGACCGCCGATCCCGACGTCCTGGTGCCGAAGGTGCGCAACGCCGGTGCGGTGTTCTGCGGTCCGTGGGCCCCGGCGTCCCTGGGCGACTACACGGCCGGTCCCAGCCACGTGCTGCCCACCTTCGGCTCCGCTCGCTACGCGGGCGCGCTGTCGGTCCTCGACTTCCTCAAGCAGATCCACGTGGTCAGCGCCGACGCGGAGGGCTTCGCCCGCCTCGGGCCGGTCGTGGAGACGCTGGCCACGGCCGAGGGCCTGCACCGTGCACGCCGCGTCGATCGCCGCACGACGGACGGCCCTGCCGTGACCGTCACCCGTGTCCAGCCCCGGGACGACCTGGCCGTCATGGCCGGGTACCACTCGCCGCAGCTCGACGTGCCCGTGCGCCTCAACACCAACGAGTCGCCCTTCGGCCCTCCCGAGCCCTGGGTGGACGAGCTCGCCGGCGCCCTGGGCGACATCGCCTGGAACCGGTACCCGGACCGCGACGCTGTCGCCCTCCGGTCGGCGATCGCCGAGCACCACGGCACGAACGTCGAGCGGGTCTTCGCCGCCAACGGCTCGAACGAGGTCCTGCAGTCGATCCTGCTGGCCTACGGCGGCCCCGGGCGCACGGCGGTCACGTTCGAGCCCACGTACGCCATGCACCGCCAGATCGCCAAGGTCACGGGCACGAATGTCGTGGCCGGCGAGCGGAGCGAGGACTTCACCCTGGACCTGGCCGAGGTGGACCGGGTCCTGGCCGACGGCGCCGACGTGGTCTTCCTGTGCTCGCCGGACAACCCCACCGGTCAGGTGACCCCACCCGAAAGCGTCCTGGCCGTGGTCGAGCGGTCGGCGGCCGCCGGCGCTCTCGTCGTCGTGGACGAGGCGTACGGGCAGTTCGCGGCGTCGTCCGGCGCTCGACCTCGTCGACGACGAACGCCCGCTGGTCGTCACCCGGACCTTCTCCAAGACCTGGGCCATGGCCGCCGGGCGGCTGGGCTACGGCATCGCCCCCTCGTGGGTGGTCGACGAGCTCCAGAAGGTGGCCCTCCCGTACCACCTCGACGCCGTCAGCCAACTGGCGGGGCGCCTGGCCCTCGGCCACACCGACGCCATGCTCGCCCGTGTCGAGCAGATCGTGGCCGAACGGCAGCGGCTGGTCGACGGCCTCGAGGGCCTGCCCGTCCACCAGTGGCCGACCGGCGCCAACTTCATCCTCTTCCGTCCCGAGGCGGCCACCGGCGACGCCGTGTGGCAGGCCCTCGTCGACCGTGGCGTGCTGGTGCGCAACTGCGCGTCGTGGCCCCGGCTCGGCGACTGCCTGCGGGTGACCGTGGGCACCCCGGAGGAGAACGACCGCTTCCTGGCCGCCCTCGAGGAGATCCTGTGACCAGAACCGCCACCGTCACCCGGAAGACGGCGGAGACCGACATCGAGCTGACCGTCGACCTCGACGGCACCGGCACCACCGACGTCGAGACCGGCCTGCCGTTCTTCGACCACATGCTGGCCCAGCTGGGTCGTCACGGCGGGCTGGACCTCACGGTGAAGGCAAGCGGCGACCTGGAGATCGACGCCCACCACACCGTGGAGGACGTGGGCATCGCCCTGGGTGGCGCCCTGAAGGAGGCACTGGGCGACAAGGCCGGCGTGCGTCGCTTCGCCAGCGTCGGCCGTGCCCCTCGACGAGGCGCTGGTCGAGTGCGCGCTGGACCTGTCCGGCCGCCCGTTCCTGGTCTACGAGATCGACCCGCCGGGCGAGAAGATCCTGGGCGACCCGCCGTTCGACCCGCAGCTGGCGGAGGAGTTCTGGCGGGCGCTGGTCACCGCCGCGGGATGGACCCTGCACCTGACGATGGTGCGCGGCAAGAACACCCACCACGTGATCGAAGCCTCGTTCAAGGCCACCGCCCGCTCGCTGCGGGACGCCGTCAAGGTCGAGGGCTCGGGGATCCCGTCCACGAAGGGGACCCTTTGACGGGCCCGGTCGTCGCGGTCCTGGACTACGGCATCGGCAACCTGCGCTCGGCCCAGAAAGCCCTGGAGCACCTGGGCGCCGATGCTCGCCTGACCGCGGACCCGGCGGTGATCGACGCCGCCGCCGGCGTGGTCCTGCCCGGGGTGGGTGCCTTCGGGGCGTGCATGGACGCTCTCGGGCGCACCGGCCTGGACGAGCAGGCGCGCCGGGCGGTCGACTCGGGGCGGCCCTTCCTGGGCATCTGCGTCGGCATGCAGTTGCTCTACGAGGCGTCCGAGGAGAACCCGGGCGTCGCAGGGCTGGGCGTGCTGTCGGGCACCGTCCGCCGGCTGCCTTCGGGCGTGAAGCACCCGCAGATGCAGTGGAACACGCTGCAGGCGGAGGGTCGGGCCGAGATGCTGCAGGGCGTGGACGATCCGACCTGGGTCTACTTCGTGCACTCCTTCGCCCCCGAGCCAGGCCCCGGCGTCGTGGTCACCTGCGACTACGGCGGGCCGGTGGTGGCCGGGGTCGAACAGGGCAACGTCTGGGCCATGCAGTTCCACCCCGAGAAGTCGGGCCGGGCCGGCCAGCAGCTCCTGGCCAACTTCCTGACCCGGCTGTCGCGTGAACCTCTACGCCGCCATCGACCTGCTCGGTGGGCGCTGCGTGCGTCTCCAGCAGGGGGACTACGACCGGGCCACCGACTTCGGCGACGACCCCGTCGGCCAGGCCGAGCAGTGGCAGGCCGAGGGCGCGCCGTGGATCCACGTCGTCGACCTCGACGCCGCCCGCACCGGCGAGCCGGTGAACCGGGAGGTCATCGGCCGCATCGCCACCGCGATTGACGTGCCGGTGCAGGTCGGTGGCGGCGTGCGCTCCCGCGCCGACGCCGAAGCCCTCTGGTCGGCGGGGGTGGCCCGGGTGGTCATGGGCACGGCGGCCCTCGAGGATCCCGACCTGGTGGCCTCGCTGGTGCCCGACGGGCCGGTGGCCGTCGGCCTCGATGCCCGGGGACGGGACCTGGCCGTGCGGGGCTGGGAGGCCTCGAGCGGGGTGGACCTGCTGGAGGCGGCCACCCGCTTCGGCGAGATGGGCGTCGCCGCCCTCGTGGTCACCGAGATCGGCCGGGACGGGATGCTGGAGGGGCCCGACGTGGACGGGCTGGCCGCGGTGCTGGAGGTGACCACCGCCCCGGTCGTCGCGTCGGGCGGCGTCGGCTCGGTCGACGACCTGGAGGCGCTCACCGCGTTGGACCTCGACGGGGTCATCGTGGGGCGCGCCCTCTACGACCGGCGGGTCAGCGTGCCCGACGCCGTGGCGGTGCTGGCGCCATGAACGTCGCTCGGGTCATTCCCTGCCTCGACGTGGACGCCGGCCGCGTGGTGAAGGGCGTGAACTTCGTCGACCTCGCCGACGCCGGCGACCCGGTCGAGCTGGCCGCCCGCTACGACGCGGAGGGCGCCGACGAGATCGTCTTCCTCGACATCACGGCGTCGTCGGACAAGCGGGAGACCATCGTCGAGCTGGCCCGGCGCACGGCCGAGGAGGTGTTCATCCCCTTCACGATCGGCGGTGGAGTGCGGGAGGTGGACGACGCCCGGCGCCTGCTCCGGGCCGGGGCCGACAAGGTCTCGGTCATGACGGCCGCGGTGGAGAACCCGGACCTGGTGTCCGAGATCGCCACCGAGTTCGGCGCCCAGTGCATGGTCGTGGCCATCGACGCCCGCCGCCGGGACGACGGTCGGCCGGAGGTCTTCACCCACGGCGGGCGGACGCCCACGGGGATCGACGCCGTGGCCTGGGCCGAGGAGGTCGTCCGGCGCGGGGCGGGGGAGATCCTGCTCACCTCGATGGACCGGGACGGGACGAAGGACGGCTTCGACCTGGAGCTCACCGCCGCGGTGAGCGACGCCGTCGGCGTGCCCGTCATCGCCAGCGGCGGGGTGGGCACGCTCGACCACCTGGCGGAGGGGATCCTGGAGGGGAAGGCCGACGCGGTGCTGGCGGCCAGCATCTTCCACTTCGGCGAGCACACCATCGCCGAGGCGAAGGCCACGATGGCCGCCCGGGGCATCACGGTCCGTCCGGTCTGACGGGGCGGTACCGTCAGGCACGAGAGCCATGAGCACTGACAGCGCGAACGGCGCGGGGACCAAGGACCAGCGGGGCCGCGAGCGCCTGCCCATCAAGATGCTGAACGACCGCATCCTGGTCGACATGGACCGGCAGGAGGGCGAGCGGCGCTCGACCGGCGGCATCCTCATCCCCGCCACGGCCCAGGTGGGCAAGCGCCTGGCGTGGGCCGAAGTGATCGCCATCGGCCCCAACGTGCGGAACATGGAGCTCGGCGACCACGTGCTGTTCAACCCGGAGGACCGCTACGAGGTCGAGGTCGGCGGGGACGACTACCTGATCCTGCGGGAGCGGGACATCCACGCCGTCGCCGCCCAGCGACTCGAAGAGAGCGGCACAGGGCTGTACTTGTGATGCTGACCGGCGGGACTCGAGCTGGCCTCGAACGCTGACCGGGGCGGCGAGGCCGACGGCTACCTGGAGCTTGCGCGCGAGATCAAGGCGGAGGTCGCCCGGGTCGCCGCCGACGACGACGCCGGCACCGCCGACCTCGACGCCGTCTTCCAGGGCTTCACCGAGCGGGAGCGCCAGCAGCACGCCCGGGCGGTGTTCGACCGCCTCCCCGTCGAACAGCAGTGGGCGGTGATCGAGCGGCTCTTCGACGACGAGGAGCTGGCCGCCGCCCTGGCCACGCACCGGGATGCCGTGGTGGCCGCCGCCGCCCGCCGCCGGGTGGCCGAGGCCGTCGCCGAGGGGGATCGCCTGGACACGGTCCGGGTCCCCACCGACGGGCGGCTGGTCCTCGGCCTGTTCCGGGAGGCGGACGTGCGGGTCGGCATGGAGCGCGGCGCGTCAGCAGCGACCTGCGCCCGGCGCCTCGTCCTGCGCTCGACCACGGAGCCCGGCGAGTTCCAGGTGATCGAGGACGTGTTCAACCCTCTGGGGGGCTACTTCGTGACCGCGGCGTACGACGAGTCGACCTGGCACCGGGACCGCCTCCCGGCCCACGCCATCGTGCGACCGGGGTCCATCGGGCCCGGTGGCCTCGACCCGGTGCTGCACCGGGGGGGTCGGGTCGACGTCGAGGTCGACGGCGACCTCCGGGAGGGGTTGCTGCACCTGGGCTACGCCAGCCTCGACGAGGTCGACGTGTTCGCGCGCGGCGCGCGATGAACCCCACATCTGCTCTGCTGTCCCTGCTGTCGGTTGGAGGAGTGTCCTGATGGGTGCGTTGGCGGTTTTGCTGGTCGTTTCGCTGGTCCTGTTCGTCCTCGTGGTCGTGGTGGCCTCGAGCCTCACCTCGATCGGCGCGGCCGAGGTGGGGTTGGTCACCAAGCGCTTGGGCTCGAAGCTGAAGGGCGACTCGCTGCTCGCCCTGAGCGGGGAGGCCGGCTACCAGGCCGACCTGCTCATGCCCGGTCTGCGCTTCAAGCTCTGGCCGATCTACAAGGTCGAGCGGTACGCCTGGGTCCAGGTGCCACCGGACCACATCGGGCTGGTCATCGCGCAGGTCGGCGCGCCGCTGCCGACCGGCGCCAAGTCCGCCGTCTACAAGCCCGAGTTCGGCAACTTCTCCGACGTCCACACGTTCCTGTCCGCCGGTGGGCAACGCGGCGTGCAGCGGCCGGTGCTGCCTCCGGGGAGCACGGCGCCCATCCACCCGGTGGGCTTCGTGGTGATCACCCGGGAGCGGATCTTCGGGAAGATGATCTCGGAGGCCACCCGATCGGCGGCCGGCCAGGTCGACGAGAACGCCCTCAACGTCATGCACATCACGCCCCAGGGCGAGACCGACATCGTCGGCGTGGTGACCACGCTCGAGGGCCCGCCGTCGGGGGACATCGCCAGCCGCATCGGCGGGTTCAGCGACGTCACCGCCATGGAACAGAACGCCGAAGGCGGGTCGCCGACCCAGATCATCCAGGCGGTCCTCCGGTCGAAGAACCACCTCCACGACAACTACCAGGACTACCAGGCGTTCCTGGCCAACGGCGGCTGCATCGGCCTCCAGCACGATCCGCTGCTCTACGGCTCGTACCTCCTGAACCCGTTCCTGGTTCGGGTCGAGCTGCGGGAGATGCTGGTCGTCCGCCAGGGCGAGGTGGCGGTCATCAAGTCCTACGTCGGTCTGCCCACCGAGGACACCTCGGGCGAGGAGTTCAAGTTCGGCTCGATCGTGCAGCCCGGTCACCAGGGCATCTGGTCCGAGCCGCTGCGCACCGGCAAGTACACGCTGAACCCGCGCATCTACGAGGCGGAGATCGTCCCCACGTCGATCCTGACCCTGAACTGGTCGCACGCCACCAGCGACGCCCACAGCCTCGACGAGCACCTGGCGCCCATCGACGCCAAGAGCCGGGAGGCCTTCACCTTCAACATCGACCTACAGGTGCAGATCCACGTGCCCGACACCCGGGCGCCGAAGGTCATCTCCATGGTCGGGACCATGAAGAACCTGGTCAACGAGGTCCTGCAGTCGGCCGTCGGCAACTACTTCCGCAACAAGCTGCAGACGCTCGGCGCCACCGAGTTCATCGAGAAGCGGGACGAGGTCCAGCACGCCGCCGAGACCTACATCCAGCAGTACCTGTCCCGGTACGAGGTCGAGACCCGCGGCGTCTACATCCAGGACGTGGTGTTCCCCGAGGACCTGGTCGAGGTGCTGACCACCCGGGAGATCGCGTCGCAGGAGAAGGCCACGTTCGGCCAGCAGCAGCTGGCCCAGGAGGCCCGGGTCAGCCTCGAGCAGCAGCGCGGCGTCGCCGACATGCAGAGCCAGCTGGCCCAGGCCAACGTGTCGATCGACATCGAGAAGGCCCGCGCCCAGGCCAACGAAGCCCGCGCCGAGGGCGAGGCCGCGGTCATCACCACGACCGGCAACGCCGAGGCCACCCGCACCCAGGCCCTGGGCGCCGCCAGCGCCTCCGCCGAGCAAGCCCTCGGCCTGGCCCGGGCGAAGGGCTTCGAGGCCCAGCGCGAGGCCATCGGCGCCGAGCAGACGGCCCTGGTGGCCGCCCTGCGGGAGGTCGGCGCCGGCCACGTCAAGATCGTCCCCGACATCCTCGTGGGCGGGAACGACGGCGTCCTGGGCGGCATCGGGGCGGTGCTCATGCGCAACCTGGCCCAGAGCACCGACGGCCGCTCGGAGTCCCCGTCCGCGAACGGCGACGGGGCCCCCACGCCGGCGCCCGAGCCGGCGGCGGTCGGCGCCGCACCGGCCGAATCGACCGAGGAGGCGGAGCCGGCGCCCGAAACCTGACCCCACCTCGAACTGGCCTCCGATCTGCCGCCCATGACCGGCGAATCGGAGGCCAGTTCGGGGGGGCACCGTCCGTAGGATGAGGGGGTGAGCCCGACCGCGACCCCCCTCGCCGCCACGTCCGAGCAGCTGGCGGCGGTCACCTACGGCGCCGACGGCCTCGTCCCGGCCATCGTGCAGGAGGAGGGCACCGGCGAGGTGCTGATGATGGCGTGGATGAACGCCGAGTCGCTGGCGAAGACGCTGGAGACGGGTCGGACGTGGTTCTGGAGCCGTTCGCGCCAGGAGTACTGGTGCAAGGGCGAGACCTCGGGCGACCGGCAGTACGTGCGCCGGGCCGCCTACGACTGCGACGGCGACACCCTGCTCTTCGTGGTGGAGCAGGAGGGCAAGGGCGCCTGCCACACCGGCGAGCGCTCCTGCTTCTTCCGTGACTTCGGTGATCAGCCCGAGTAGGGAGCAGTTCCGGGACCTCGCCCGGGACCACACCGTCGTCCCGGTCTGGAGGACCCTCCTCGCCGACTTCGTGACCCCGGTGTCTGCGTTCGCCCGCTTGGTGGAGGACGGCCCCGGGTTCCTCCTGGAGTCGGTCGATCGGGGCGAGCAGGGGAGCCGTTACTCGTTCGTCGGTCGCAACCCCCTGGCCACGCTCGTGGCCCGCGGGGGTCAGGTCGAGGTGCGGGACGGGACGATCCACGGGCTGCCGACGGACGGCGGCGTGCTGGCCGCCATCGAGTGGTTGGTGGGCGCCTACCGGGCCCCGCCGATGCCCGACCTCCCGCCGCTGCACGCCGGGGTGATGGGCTACCTGGGCTACGACGTGGTGCGGGAGGTCGAGCGGCTTCCGTCGCCGCCGGAGGACGACCAAGGCCATCCCGACGCGATCATGTCGGTCATCGGCGAGGTGGCCGCGTTCGACCACTGGACCCAGCAGGTCACCCTGGTCGCCTGTGCCGTCGTCGGGCCGGACGTCGACGAGACCGCCATCGACGAGATCTACGACTATGCGGTCGAGCGGGTCGAGGCGCTGGCCCGGGACGGTGCCCGTCCGCTGGACGAGCCCCTGCTCGACCCGCCCACCCGTGACGAGCCGCTGCCGGAGTACCGCTCGGTCCTGGGCTCGGACGCGTACCAGAAGGCCGTCGAGGTGGCGAAGGAGCACATCGTCGCCGGCGACATCTTCCAGGTGGTGCTGTCCCAGCGCTTCGACGTGGACCTCGACGCCGACCCGTTCGACGTCTACCGGGTGCTCCGTCAGATCAACCCCAGCCCCTACATGTACTTCGTGCGCTACCCGGAGATCACGGTCGTGGGGGCGTCGCCCGAGCCGATGGTCCAGCTGCGGGACGGGCGGGTCGTCTCCCGACCCATCGCCGGCACCCGGCCCCGGGGTGTCACCGACGAGGAGGATCGCCGCCTGGGCGCCGAGCTCCGGGAGCACCCGAAGGAGCTCGCCGAGCACGTCATGCTCCTGGATCTCGCCCGCAACGACGTCGGTCGGGTCGTCGCCTTCGGCACCGAGCAGGTCGACGAGCGCATGATCCTGGAGCGCTACAGCCACGTGATGCACCTGACGTCCCAGGTCTCCGGTGAGCTGGCCGAGGGCCGGACCCCGGTCGACGTGCTCCGGGCCACGTTGCCCGCCGGGACGGTGTCCGGGGCCCCCAAGGTGCGGGCCATGGAGATCATCGACGACCTGGAGCCCACCCGCCGTGGGCCCGTACGCCGGCATCGTCGGCTACCTGGACTTCTCGGGGAACATCGACACCGCCATCGCCATCCGCACGCTGTTCGTCGGCACCCGACGGCCGGGCGTCGGTCCAGGCCGGCGCCGGCATCGTGTTCGACAGCGACCCCGAGGGCGAGGACGCCGAGTGCCACGCCAAGGCGCGGGCGATCCTGGCCGCCATCCCGTCGGCCCGCCGCATGACCGCGGCCCGACGTGCCGCGGCGGAGGCCGGTCGTGGCTGACGTGGGTGCCGTCGTCGTCGAGCGGGACGTGGTCCGCATCGAGGGCCCCGACGCCGAGGCCTACCTCCAGGGACAGCTCAGCCAGGACGTGAGCCGTCTGGAGATGGGGGACTCGGCGTGGACGTTCGTCCTCCAGCCCCAGGGCAAGGTCGACGCCTGGTTCCGCATCAGCCGGGTCGGGCACGACGTCTACGAGGCCGACGTCGACGCGGGTTCGGGCGAGGCGCTCCTGGCCCGGCTCCAGCGCTTCCTGCTGCGCACCAAGGCCGAGCTCTCCCTGTCGACCGTGTCGATGGTCGCGGTGCGGGGCGCGGTCGTCGACGCCCCGCGGGATGCCCGAGCCGCCGACCCGGCCTGGCCCGGCATCGACGGCGTGGACCTGCTGGGCTCCTCCGAGATCCCGTCTGGCATCGAGGTGTGGTCGACCGACGACCTCGAGCGGGCCCGGATCGAGGCCGGCGTGCCCGAGATGGGCTCGGAGCTGACCGAGAGCACGATCCCCGCCGAAGCGGGCATCGTCGAGCGCTCGGTGAGCTTCACCAAGGGCTGCTTCACCGGCCAGGAGCTGGTGGCCCGCATCGACAGCCGGGGCGGCAACGTGCCCCGCCACCTGCGGGGAGTCGTCGCCGAAGGGGTCCTGCCCGTCGGGGCCGAGCTCGTCGTCGACGGGAAGGTCGTGGGTCACGTGACCTCGTCCGTGCCCGGCCGGGCGCTCGCCTACGTCGGTCGGGCCGTCGAGCCGCCCGCCGCGGCCACCGTCGACGGCCAGCCGGTCGAGATCGTCGCCCTCCCGTGACCTATCTGGACGGGATCGTGGCTGCCCACCGGGAGCGGGCGGCCGCCGACGGGCGCTCCACCGACGACCTGATCGAGGCGGCCAAGGTGACGCCTCCGCCCCGGCCGTTCCGGCGCTCGCTGGCGGCCACGACCGGGGTGGCCGTCATCGCCGAGATCAAGCGCCGCTCGCCGTCGAAAGGCGACCTGGCGCCGGACCTGGACCCGGCGGCCGTGGCCCGGAAGTACGAGGCGGGCGGTGCGGCCTGCCTGTCCGTCCTCACCGACCAGGACCACTTCGGCGGTTCGCCGGAGGACCTGGCGGCGGCGCGGGCGGCGGTCGAGCTGCCGGTGCTGCGCAAGGACTTCACCGTGAGCGAGGTCGACGTGTGCGACGCTCGGCTCATGGGGGCCGACGCCGTGCTCCTCATCGTCGCCGCCCTCGACGACGCCGAGCTGAAGGCCTTCGGCCAGCTGGCGGCCGAGCTGGACCTGGCCGCGCTGGTGGAGGTGCACGACCAGTCTGAGGTCGACCGGGCGCTGGCCGCCGGCGCCGACCTGGTCGGGGTCAACCAGCGGAACCTCATGACGTTCTCGGTGGACACCAACCGGGCCGTCGACCTCGCCGCCGAACTGCCGGGCGGCGTCGTGCGGGTGGCTGAGTCGGGGGTCACCGGTCCCGACGACGTCGTGGTCCTCGGTCGAGCCGGCGTACGACGCTGTGCTGGTGGGCGAGTCGCTGGTCACGGCCGAGGACCCGGTGACGGCCACGGCTGCCCTCGTGGAGGCCGGCAAAGGCCACAGTCCGGCCCCAGGCGACCGGTAGCGTCCCGGCCGTGTTCGTCAAGATCTGCGGGATCACGAGCGAGGAGGACGCCCTCCTCGCCGTGGCCATGGGGGCCGACGCCATCGGCTTCGTCTTCGCCCCCTCGCCCCGGCAGATGGCGCCCAACAAGGTGCGCGACATCGCCGGGCGGCTCCCGCCCGAGATCCTCACGGTCGGCGTGTTCCGGGACCAGTCCGCCCAGCAGGTCATCCAGATCGTGCACACCTGCGGCCTGAAGGCGGCGCAGCTCCACGGGCGGGAGACCAGCGACACGACGAAGGCGGTGCGCCAGCGGGTCGGCCTCGTCATCAAGGGCCTCCCCGCCGGTGATCCGGCGCTGGAGCACTGGGACGAGTTCGGGGCGGACGCGCTGCTCCTGGACGCCCCGCGCCCCGGGTCCGGCCAGGTCTTCGACTGGTCGCTGGCCGACGGCATCCCCCTCAACCGCAAGGTGATCCTGGCCGGGGGGCTGACCCCGGAGAACGTGGCCGACGGCATCGAGGCCGTGCGCCCCTGGGGGGTGGACGTGTCCAGCGGGGTCGAGTCCGCGCCCGGTCGCAAGGACGCCACCAAGGTCCGAGCCTTCATCCGGGCCGCCCGGGACGCCGCCCCCGAGGAGGAGTACCTGGACCGCAGCGGTCGGGCCCCGTACGACTGGGAAGCCGAGACGGGGTGGTGAGCAGCGACACCTCGCTGATGCCGACTCCGGGCGCCGACGGTCGCTTCGGCCGGTTCGGCGGCCGGTTCGTCCCCGAGACGCTGATCCCGGCCTGCGAGGAGCTGGAGGCAGCCTTCACCGCAGCCTGGGCCGACCCCGAGTTCCGCGGCGAGCTGGACCGGCTCCTGCGGGACTACGCCGGGCGCCCCTCGATCCTGACCGACTGCCCGAACCTGTCCGACGAGCTGGGGTGCCGGGTCCTGCTGAAGCGGGAGGACCTGAACCACACGGGCTCCCACAAGATCAACAACGTGCTGGGCCAGGCCCTGCTGGCCAAGCGCATGGGCAAGACGCGCCTGGTGGCCGAGACCGGCGCCGGCCAGCACGGTGTCGCCACGGCCACCGCGGCGGCGCTGCTGGGCATGGAGTGCCTCGTCTACATGGGCGAGGTCGACATGGCCCGTCAGGAGCTGAACGTCTTCCGCATGCGCCTCCTGGGCTCCGAGGTGCGGCCCGCCACCTCGGGCAGCCGCACCCTGAAGGACGCCGTCAACGAGGCCATGCGTGACTGGGTGGCCACCGTCGAGGACACCCACTACTGCCTCGGGTCGGTCATGGGCCCCCACCCGTACCCGTGGATGGTGCGGGAGCTGCACCGGGTCGTCGGCCAGGAGGCGCGGGAGCAGGTGCTGGAGCGCACCGGCGGCCTGCCCGACGTGGTCGTGGCCTGTGTGGGTGGGGGGTCCAACGCCATCGCCATCTTCTCGGGCTTCATCGACGACGAGGGAACCGAGCTCGTCGGCGTCGAGCCCGTGGGCGGCGCCGCCGTCGGCCACGGCGTGCCTGGCGTGGTCCACGGCAGCACCTCGTACCTGCTCCAGGACGAGGCCGGGCAGGTCCAGGAGGCGTATTCCGTGTCCGCCGGCCTCGACTACCCGGGCGTCGGCCCCGAGCACGCCCACCTCGCCGACATCGGGCGGGCCCGGTACGAGGCGGTCGACGACGAGGAGGTGCTGGACGCCTTCGCCCTCCTGTCCCGGACCGAGGGCATCATCCCCGCCCTCGAGCCCGCCCACGCCCTGGCCTGGATCTCCCGGGAGCGGGCGTCCCTGGCGGGCAAGGTCGTGCTCCTGAACCTGTCCGGACGGGGGGACAAGGACGTGGCGCAGGTCTCCGCGCTCCGTGGGTGAGATCACGGTGCCGGTCCCCCCGGCACCGGCGGAGATCGGCGGGCTGGAGGCGGCCCTGCGAGCGGGCCGCGACGCCGGTCGCAAGCTCCTCGTGCCCTACCTGACCGGTGGCCTTCCGGGCTGGACCGAGCTGCTGGACCCTCTGGCCGAGGCCGGCGCCGACGCCATCGAGGTGGGAATCCCCTTCTCCGACCCCGTGATGGACGGCCCGGTGATCCAGGAGGCCAGCGAGCGGGCCTTGGCGGCGGGGGCCACGCCCCAGGGGATCGTCGACGACCTGGCGGGCCACGAGCACGTGGTCCCGCTGGCGGTGATGACCTACTACAACCTCGTCTTTCGCTGGGGCCACCAGCGCTGCGCCGACGAGCTGGCGCGGGCCGGCGTGGCGGCGGCGATCCTGCCCGATCTGCCCCTGGACGAGGCCGGCCACTGGGCCCGGGCCGCCGACCGCGCCGGCGTCGAGACCGTGCTGCTGGCCGCGCCCACGACCCCCGACGAGCGCCTGGCCCGGATCGCCGAGCGCTCCCGGGGCTTCGTCTACGGCGTCGGCCTCCTCGGCGTGACGGGCGAGCGGGACGCCCTGGCGGCGACCGCCGTCGAGCTCGCCCGCCGGCTGAAGGAGGTCACCGACAAGCCGGTGCTCATCGGTGTGGGCATCTCCACCCCCGAGCAGGCGGTCGAGGCCTGCACCGTCGCCGACGGGGTCGTGATCGGCTCGGCACTGGTCCGGCGGCTCCTCGAGGGGGCCTCCCCGACCGACGCCGCGGCACTGGTCGCGACGCTTCCGAAACGCCCTGAACCCCCGAAATGCTTGACTTTGGGGGGTCAGATCGACTCGCGTGCCCTACTGCCGGTTCGTTTCGGGACCGACCCGATCGTCCGCAAAGCCCAGGAGGGTGCAATGAACAAGAGTGAGCTGATCGACGCCATCGCCGGTGCGACGGGTGTCAGCAAGTCGGACGCGGGGGCCGTTCTCGACGGTTTCGCGGAGGTGGCCTACAAGGCGGTCGCTTCGGGGGACAAGATCACGATCCCGGGCTTCCTCTCGATCGAGCAGACCTTCCGCTCTGCTCGGACGGGTCGCAACCCGCAGACGGGCGAGACCATCCAGATCGCGGCCACGAACGCGGCCAAGGTCTCGGCGGGCTCCAAGCTCAAGGCTGCGGCCAAGGGCTGACGCACCACTCCGGCACGGAGGGGCGGTCTTCGGACCGCCCCTCCGTCGCGTCCGGGGTAGCAGATGGCTACGTTTCGCGATCGTGGAACGGGTCGAGATCGGTGGCCTGACCATCGCCTACGAGCGCGCCGGGTACGGGCCTTTGCTGCTCCTGCTCCACGGCTACGTGGGTGACGGTCCGTCGCTGTGGCGTCACCAGATCGACGCCCTCGCCACCGACTTCACGGTCGTTGCCTGGGATGCTCCCGGCGCCGGCGAGTCGTCGGACCCACCCGAGGACTTCGGCATCGACGGCTACGCCGAGTGCCTCGCCGGGTTCATCGAGGCCCTCGCCCTGGGGAGGGCACACGTCGTCGGCCTTTCGTTCGGCGGCGCACTCGCGCTGGCGTTGCAGCGCCGGCACCGCGCCCTGACGGAGACCCTCGTACTCGCGTCGGCCTACGCCGGGTGGCGAGGCTCGCTGACGCCCGAGGCCGCCGAGGCTCGACTGGCACAGGCGATCCGCCTGTCCGAGGTGCCATCGGACGAGTTCGTGGACGCCCTGCTGCCGACGATGTTCGCCCTGCCGGTGGCTGAGGGCGACCTGGTCGCGTTCCGGGACTCGCTTGCCGCCTTCCATCCCGCGGGATTCCGGGCGATGGCCCGGGCCTCAGCGGAGGACCTCCGCGACGTCCCACCGACGGTGGACGTCCCGACGCTGCTCCTCTACGGCGACGCCGACGTCCGTGCTCCGCTCAGCGTGGCCCGGGCGCTGCACACCACGATCCCCGGCTCGCAGCTCGTCGTGGTCCCCGACGCGGGTCACGTCGTCAACGTCGAGCTCCCGATTCGCTTCAACGACGAGGTCGGCGCGTTCCTGTCGGACCACGGTCCCGGAACCGTGCCCTAGCCTCCGGACCATGGCGCTCGAACCCGGAGACAAGGCCCCCGCGATCAACCTCCTGGACCAGGAGGGGGAGAAGGTGAAGCTGTCGGACTTCAAGGGCCGGCCCGTGCTCGTCTACTTCTACCCGAAGGCCGACACGCCGGGCTGCACGACGCAGTCGTGCGGGCTGCGTGACGTGAAGGACGACGTGGGTGATGCCGTCATCCTCGGCATCAGCCCGGACAAGCCCGAGAAGCTGAAGAAGTTCGACGAGAAGTTCGGCCTCGGGTTCACCCTGCTGAGCGACCCGGAGCACCAGGTCGCCGAGGCGTACGACGTCTGGGGCGAGAAGAAGAACTACGGCCGCACCTACATGGGCATCATCCGGTCGTCGTTCCTGATCGACGGCAAGGGCAAGGTCCAGGAGGCCTGGTACAAGGTCAGCCCGAAGGACACGCCGACGAAGTTCCTCGCCGCCCTCGAGGGGTGAGCCTCGACGGGCCCTGGCAGCCGGGCGACCCACTGCCTCGGCCGGAGGACGTCCTCCCACATCGAGCGCCGTTCCTGTTGGTCGACGAGATCACACTGATCGTCCCCAACCAGCGGACCCGGGGACGGTGGACGCCGACCGCCGACCTGCCGTTCTTCGCGGGGCACTTCCCGGGTTACCCGGTGGTTCCCGGCGTCCTCCTCGTCGAGTCCCTCGCCCAGATGGGCGCGGTCGGCGCGCTGGCCGCGGAGGGCCTCGACGGCGACATCCCGTTCTTCGGAGGGATCGACAAGGCCCGGTTCCGGCGCCAGGTCCGACCGGGGGAGACGATCGACCTCGAGGTCGAGATAACCCGGCGGTCCAAGCGGGCCGGCAAGGGCACGGGCCGGGCGACCGTGGACGGCGAGCTGGCCTGTGAGACCGGCCTCTTCTTCCTGGTGGTGAACCGGGCCGACCTGCCGGGGCTCTGAGGCTCAGGCGGGACCGAGCACCAGGCAGCCGTTGTGGCCGCCGAAGCCGAAGCTGTTCGAGAGCGTGGGCCCGGGGGTCCAGTCGCGGCCGTCGCCGGTGACGACGTCGATCTGGGCCAGGTCGGGCTCGGGCTCGACGTGATTGGCCGTCGGCGGGATGCGCCCGTTCTGGATGGAGAGCACGACGGCGGCCGCCTCCAGCGCACCGGCGGCGCCCAGGCTGTGGCCGGTGACGCCCTTGATGGACGTCACGGGCGGACCGTCGGCGCCCAGCACCTTGACGATGGCCTCGGCCTCGGCGGCGTCGTTGAGCGGGGTCGACGTGCCGTGGGCGTTGACGTGGGCCACGTCGTCGGCGTTCACCCCGGCGTCGGCCAACGCAAGTTCCATGCAGCTCACCGCGCCGGAGCCACCAGGGGACGGGGCGGTGATGTGGTGGGCGTCGGCCGTGCTGGCCGAGCCCAGCAGCTCGGCCAGGGGCGTGACGCCGCGGGCCAGTGCGTGCTCCAGCTCCTCCAGGACGATGACGCCGGCGCCCTCGGCCATGACGAAGCCGTCCCGATCCTTGTCGAACGGGCGAGAGACGCCGGACGCCGAGAGCGCGGTCATGTTCTCGAACCCGGCCACGCCGGTACCGGTGACGGTGCTCTCGGTGCCACCGGCCACCATGACGTCACAGCGCCCGGCGGCGACCAGATGGGCGGCGTCGCCGATGGAGTGGGTGCCGGCGGCACAGGCGGTCGTCACCGTCTGGCACGGGCCCCGGAAGCCGTGACGCATGGACACCCGGGCCGCGGCGGCGTTGGGCATGAGCATCGGGATCATGAACGGAGAGACCCGCTCCGGGCCCCGGGACCGGTAGACCTCGATCTGCTCCTCCAGCGTGTGCAGGCCGCCGATGCCGGTGCCGATGATCACGCCGACGCGGTCGGGGTCGCCGCCGAGGTCGCCGGCCTGGTCGAGCGCTAGCCCCGCCGCGGCGGCGCCGAGCTGCGTGAAGCGGTCGGCCCGGCGGGCGTCCTTCGGCCCGTCGAACCACGGCGAGGGGTCCCAGTCCTCCAGCTCCCGCACCTTGCCCACGGCGCTGGGGCGGAAGAGGGCCTCCCAGAAGTCGTCGGTGCCGATGCCGACCGGCGAGACGACCCCGATCCCCGTGATGACGACGCGGCGCCCCTCCATGGTCAGAGCTTGGAGCGGACGAGGTCCACGGCCTGGTTGACGGTCGCGATGCCCTCCAGCTCCTCCTCGTCGATGCTCACGTCGAACTCGTCCTCGAGGGCCATGACGAGCTCGACGAGGTCGAGGCTGTCGGCGTCGAGGTCGTCGGCGAAGTTCGCCTCGAGCGTCACCTTGTCGGCGTCCACGGCGAGCACGGTCACGGCGTGGCCCTTGAAGCGCTCGAACACATCGTCACTCACGGGGGTTCCTCTCCTGGTGGTCTGGTTCGTCGAACCATTGGTCGGTCGGTGGTCTGTTCAGCTTCCCACGCCGCCCATGCCGAGGCCGCCGTCGACGGGCAGGTTGGCCCCGGTGATGTACGCGGCGGCGTCGGAGGCGAGGAAGGCGACAGCGGCCGCCACCTCGTCGGGCTCGCCGACCCGCCCCAGGGGGACGACGGCGGTCAGGGCGGTGCGGCGTTCGTCGTCGAGCTCCCGCAGCATGTCGGTGTCGATCGGGCCGGGGCTGACGACGTTGACGGTTATCGCCCGGGAGGCCAGCTCCCGGGCGAGGGACTTGGAGAAGCCGACGAGGCCGGCCTTGGAGGCCGCGTAGTTCACCTGGCCCGCCGACCCGATCTGGCCGACGACCGAGCCGACGAGGACGATCCGGCCCCACCGGGCCCGCAGCATGCGCTTGGCCGCCCGCTTTGCGACCCGGAAGGCGCCGGTCAGGTTGGCGTCGAGGACGCTGGTGAAGTCCTCCTCCTTCATCATCAGCAGGAGGGTGTCGGCATTGGCCCCAGCGGCGTGGACCAGGACCTCGACCGGCCCCAGCTCCTCCTCGACGGTGGCGAAGGCGGCGTCGACGGCGTCGGAGTCCGTCACGTCACACAGCACGGGGAACAGCCCCGCCTCGTCGGGCGCCTCCTTCCGGTAGGTGACGGCGACCCGCATCCCGGCGTCGGCCAACGCGCGGGCGCAGGCCAGGCCGATGCCTCGGTTGCCGCCCGTCACGAGGGCGACGCGGCCCTCGCTCACCGCCCCGCGTTCCAGCGGAGCACGGTGCTGGCGGCGGTCATGCCCGCTCCGAACCCGACCAGCAGGACGAGGTCGCCGTCGGCCAGGCGCCCCTGGTCCGCCGCCTCGGCCAGCGCGTAGGGGATCGACCCCGCCGAGGTGTTGCCGATGCGGTCGAGGACGGAGACGACCTTCTCGTCGGGGACGTCGAGGCGACGCATGGCGCTGTCGATGATCCGCTGGTTGGCCTGGTGGGGGATGACGAGGTCGAGGTCGGCGGAGACGACGCCGGCCCGATCCATCGCACGCTCCCCGCTCTCGACGACGACCCTGACCGCCTTGCGGAAGACCTCGGGCCCGTCCATCACGACCGTCGAGCCGATGTCGGCGTAGAGCAGGTCCCGGGTCGTCCCGTCAGAGCTGAGGTCCCAGCCGAGGATGTGCTCCTGGGCGTCGGCCTCGAGCACGACGGCACCGCCGCCGTCCCCGAAGAGGATCGCCGTGCTCCGATCGTCCCAATCGATGATCTTGCTCAGTGTGTCGACGCCGATGACGAGGATGCAGCGGTGGCCGATGGCGGTGAGCCCGTGGGCCGCGACCAGCGAGTACACGAACCCCGAACAGGCGGCGTTGAGGTCGAAGGCGCCGCAGTCGACGCCGAGGATGGCCTGGACGGTCGACGCCGTCGCCGGCACGGCCTGGTCCGGCGTCGTCGTGGCCAGGATCAGGGCGTCGACGTCCTCCGGGGCACGGCCGGCCTTGGACAGCGCGGCCTGGCCGGCCTGCACGGCGAGGTCGCTGGTGACACCGCCGACCCGGCGCTCGCGGATGCCGGTGCGCTCGACGATCCACTCGTCGCTGGTGTCCAGCCAGCCCTCGAGGTCGGTGTTGGTCAGGACCTTCTCGGGGAGGGCCGCGCCCCAGCCCGTGATCCGGCTGCCCACTCAGGCGCTCCGCAGCCAGGCGATGGGCTCGCTGGGGCCCAGCCGCTCGCCGTCGACGGCCAGGAGACCGATCAGCTCGCCGGAGAAGGCCGAGCGCACCTCGAGGTCGCCGACGTGGCCGACGAGCGTCCCGGGCTCGACCGAGGTGCCGGCGCCGACGCCGGGCTCACCTCGGAAGACGCCGGCCCCGGGGCTGACGACCAGGCGCTCGGTCACGAAGAGGTGCTCGCCGGCCTCGACCGACGCCTCGGCGAGGCGGGGCTCGTGCATCAGGCTCAGGAGCTGATCGAGGTCGTCGGGGACGCTGATCGACATCGTGGTGGTGCCCACCAGCGTCCGCTTGGCCATCCCCGTCAGCGCACTGCCCGGCCCCAGTTCGACCAGCAGGTCGACGCCCTCGTCGCCGAGGGCCTGGAGGATGTGGCGCCAGCGCACGGGGCTGCACAGCTGGGCGGCCAGGAGGTTCTCCCAGTCGGCTGCCGTGATGTGGGGGCGGGCGTCGACGTTGGCGAGGACGGGAAGCTCGGCGTCCCGCAGGTCGGCCTTGGCCAGCGCCTTGCGCAGCCGGTCCCGGGCCGACGCCATGAACGGGGTGTGGAAGGCGCCACCGACCTCCAGCGGGAGGACCCGGCGGGCACCGAGCTCCTTGGCGAACTCGCCGGCCGCCGCGATGGCCTCGGGGGCGCCGGCGATCACGACCTGCCCGGGAGCGTTGTGGTTGGCCACCCAGACGTCGCCGTCGGTGCGGGCACAGGCCACCGCCACGTCGTCGTCGTCCAGGGCCACGATCGCCGCCATCGTCCCGGCCCGCTCGGCGGCCGCCACCTGCATGGCCTCGCCCCGCTCCGTCACCAGCTTCACGCCGTCCGAGAACGACAACACGCCGGCGGCGGTGAGGGCCGTGTACTCGCCCAGGCTGTGCCCGGCGACGCGGGCGGGGTCGACGCCCAGCCGCTCGACGGCGTCCAGCACCACCAGGCTCAGGACGTAGGTGGCCAGCTGGCTGTTGCGGGTGTCCCGCAGCTCGTCGGCATCGGCGGCCAGCAGGAGGTGGGCGACGTCCCGACCGGCGACCGAGGTGGCCTCGTCGACGAGCTCCCACGACGGATGGTCGTGCCACGCCTCGCCCATGCCCGGCTTCTGGGAACCCTGGCCGGGGAACGTGAAGGCGATCATGTGAACCTCAGACCTGCCAGTCGCCCGGTTGGTTTCACGACGCCCTGTCGGGGTCGAGGTCGGCCTCCAGCATCCGGATCCGCCACTCCCGGTACGCCGCCAGCCCCCCGATCAGCAGCGCGAGAACGACGAGCCGGCGCACGCCGTCACCGTACCTACCACTTCGGCCCGATGAAGCTGTCGAGGAACTCGACGTCCGGCCGCTTCGAGACGGCGATGTTCCTGGCGTTGGTCTGTCGCCAGCGCACATCCAGTTGATCGAGTGTTCGAGTGCACAGCTGTTGGATGTCGGCGGAGAGGTTGCTGAAGAAGTAGCGCGGGTAGTTCGTTCCGTTGACCCAATTCACCGAACGACTGCCGTCCGACTCGATGAGCCCTCGGAGAAATGGCTTCGGATGGGCAACGACGATCTCGTTCTGCCAGTGGTCGAGGACGATCAGCCGCTCGTGCTTCTTGCCGGGACCATGCTGCGGAAACAGGCAGCGCATGTGCTTCCAGTGCGAGAGCACGATGACCATGCGGACATTGGGGCGGCGGTAGGCGTGGACGCCTCGTGGCAGGACTGCTCGGGCAGTGCCCACGACCCGCCCGATGATCCCTGGGTAGTCCGAGCAACAGAAGATCCGGAGGCGGTAGACCGCGCGTCGCCCGACACTGATGGAGCCGTCGCCGAGGTATTGACCGAACAGGTAGGCGTACGCGCCCGGGTCGCGCCGCGCTCGTTCGATGGCGTCACAGCGATGAGAGCTGGGGAGACCGACATCGAGTCCTTGGGCGGCGCCACCAGCGGCCCAGCCCCGACGCTGCCGGTCAGCGACCACCTGGTCGAAGCCTCGGTCACGCCAGTCCCTTATCGCGGCTCGCGAGACACCGAGTTCGTTCGCCACTCGCAACAGCGGCCAGCCAGCCTCGACGAGCGCCTGTGCTCGACGGATGTCCGACACAGGTCGCATCGTCAGGTGGTGCGGCGAGCGGGACTCGAACCCGCAAGGCCCGAAGGCCACGGAATTTTGAATACCGCGTGTTTTCCGATTTCACCATCGCCGCGCGGTATTTCCACGCTATCCCGGACACCCATGCCCTGAACCTACGCAGGGGGTGTGACAGCCTCGCCGAGGTCAGAAGTCGGTGCCGGGGCCTCGGCCCTGCTGCTCCTCGATGAAGGTCTCGACCTCGTCGACGTCCACGCCGGAGCAGCTCTGCTTCGTGATCCAGGCGGTCAACACGACGGGATCGTCCTGGTCCGGGTTGGGGGCGACGATCACCTGCGGCGACCCGAGCGCCTCGAGCTCGGCGATGTCGGCCTCGGACAGGTCCCGGTGCTGGACCAGGACCATCCCGCCCTCGAGGGCGGTCACCTGCAGGGGGCGGTCGACGGCTTGGTCGACGGCGCCGTTGGGCGGCGGGAGCGAGTAGTGGGCGCCGGAGGTCGGCGGGTCGGAGGTGTACTCGGGCACGTCCTGGTCGGGGAGCACGTGGAGGCCCGAGTTCGGGTCGAGGGCCTCCTGGGTCACCGGGCCGCAGGCGGCGTCGTCGGACCCGCCGCAGGACGCGGCGAGGCCGACCACGAAGAGGAGCACCACCAGCCGCCGCACGGGCCCATCATCACGGGGCGTCCCCAGCCTTGCCAGTCGGCCCCGTAACCTTGGCCCGTGCGACGGTCCACCCTCGAGCGCCGGCTGCGGGACAACAGCCAGCGACTGACCCGGCTCCGCCAGGAGCTGGGCATCACCGACGAGCAGCAGTCGCACCTGGACGACGAGGCCGAGGACGCCCGCATCCGGGCGATGGTCTCGGAGACCTCACTGGCCCAGCGGGAGCACCTCGAGGCCGGCCGCCACGCCGCCGCGCTGTCCCGTCGCCGGGCCGAGGTGCAGGCCGAGATCGAGCGCTTGGAGCAGGACCAGGACGCCCTGCTCGACCAGCTCGGCGGCTCCTGATCATCGGGTGGGAGCCGACCACCCGTCGACCGGTACAGTCGCCGGTTCACGAGATCGAGTCATCGAGGAGCCTCCACCCGTGTCCACGCGTGTCGTCATCGCCGAGGACGAAGCCATCATCCGCCTGGACCTGAAGGAGACCCTGGAGGAGGAGGGCTACGAGGTCGTCGGCGAGACCGGCCGGGGCGACGAGGCCGTCGATCTGGTCAAGGAGCACGAGCCCGACATCGCCATCCTCGACATCAAGATGCCCGGCCTGGACGGCCTGTCCGCAGCCCGGGAGATCGCCGGGGAGCGTCGCGCCGCCGTCCTCATCCTCACCGCCTTCAGCCAGCGGGACCTGATCGAGAAGGCCCGTGACGCCGGCGCCCTGGCCTACCTCGTCAAGCCGTTCCAGCGCAGCGAGCTGGTGCCCGCCCTCGAGGTCGCCCTCGGCCGCTTCCGCGAGATGCGGGCGCTGCACGAGCAGGCCGAGTCGCTCGAGGAGCAGCTGGAGACCCGCAAGGTGGTCGACCGGGCCAAGGGCCAGCTCATGGACGTCCAGAAGATGAACGAGGCCGACGCCTTCGCCTTCATCCAGAAGACCGCCATGCACCGGCGCCACACCATGAAGCGCGTCGCCCAGGACATCATCGACGGGGAACTGACGCCGGAAGCGAGCTGACATGCCGGACAAGCTCATGCTGGTCGACGGCAACTCGCTGACCTACCGGGCCTTCTTCGCTCTACCCACCGACATGGCCACCGCCTCCGGGCAGGTGACCAACGCCGTCTTCGGCTTCACGTCGATGCTCATCAACCTGCTCAAGGACCACAAGCCGACGAAGATCGTCGTCGCCTTCGACCGGCCCGAGCCGACGTTCCGGCACGAGCGGATCGACACCTACAAGGCCACCCGCGACGCAGGCACCGGACATCCTCCGCCAGCAGATGGGCCTCGTCCGTCAGGTGTTGGAGGTGCTCCACATCCCGATCCTGGAGGCGCCCGGCTACGAGGCCGACGACATCCTGGCCACGCTGGCCACCCAGGCCCGTGACCGCGAGGACGACGTCCTCATCGTCACCGGTGACCGCGACACCTACCAGCTGGTGGAGGACCCCCACATCCGGGTCATCTACAACAAGCGGGGCGTCTCGGACTACGCGGACTACGACGAGGCCGGCATCGAGGAGCGCACCGGCGTCAAGCCCAAGGACTACGTGATCTACGCCGCCCTGCGGGGCGACAACTCGGACAACCTGCCGGGCGTCCCCGGGGTGGGGGAGAAGACCGCCGCCAAGCTGGTCAACACCTACGGCGACCTCGACGGGATCTTCGCCCACGTCGACGAGCAGACGCCCAAGTTGCGCCAGAACCTGGCCGAGAACGAGGCCCAGGCCCGCCTGAACGCCGAGGTGATGGTCCTGCTCCGGGACATCCCGCTGGAGCTCGGGCTCGACGACGTGGAAATGGAGCCCTTCGACGCCGAGGAGGTGCGCAAGCTCTTCGACTTCCTCGAGTTCCGCACCCTGTTCGACCGGCTGTCGGAGGCCTTCGACAACGACCTCGGCCCGTCACTCGGTGGCACCGAGGTGCTCGAGGCCGAGGTCACCGAGCTGGAGACGGTCGCCGACGCGGTCGTCCACGCTGAACGCCCTGGCGTCGGGCGACGACACGATCGCCGTGGCCGGCGCGTGGCAGGGCGCCCCGGGCCGAAGCCCGCTCGAGGGCCTGGCCGTGGTGACCGAGTCGGCGGGCGCCGAGGTGGCATGGATCCCGGCCGACCTCCTGGCCGAGACCGACGTCCGCGCTGCCCTCCAGGCGGCGGCTCCGACCGAAGGCCGGCGCCTGGCCGCCCACGGGGCCAAGGCCGCTCCTGCGCAGCCTGACCGACCTGGACGTCGACGCCGGCTTGGGCGTCGACACCATGCTGGCCGCCTACCTCCTCGACCCGGCCGAGGCCCGCTACCTCCTCGAGGACCTCCTCATCCGCTACGCCCAGCTCCAGCTGCCCGAGCAGTCGGCCAGCGCGGAGGGGCAGCTGGAGCTGGACTCGACGGCCACCTCGCCCGCCGTCATGGCCGCCCGCGAGGCGTTGGCCGTCGACCGGCTGGTGCCCCGATCCGGGCCAGCCTCGAAGCCAACGGGGTCCAGGCAGCTCTTCGACGAGATCGAGGTCCCCCTGGTCGGCGTCCTCGCCCGCATGGAGGCGGTCGGCATCGCTGTCGACCGGTCGATCCTCGAGGGCATCCACGACCAGCTCAACACCGAGTGCGACATCCTCGGCGCCCAGATCATCGAGGACGCCGGCGAGGAGTTCAACATCAACTCCACGAAGCAGATGCGGGAGATCCTCTTCGACAAGCTCGGCCTGACCCCGCAGAAGAAGACGAAGACCGGCTACTCCACCGACGCCGCCAGCCTCGAGAAGCTGCTGGGCCAGCACCCGATCATCGAGCACCTCCTGCGCTACCGCGAGGTCGAGAAGCTCCGCGGCACCTACGGCGAGGGGCTGCTGGCCGAGATCGCCCCCGACGGCCGCATCCACGCCACGTTCAACCAGACCGTGGCCCGCACCGGCCGGCTCAGCTCCGATGCCCCCAATCTCCACAACATCCCCGTGCGGCGGGAGGCGGGCAAGGAGTTCCGCACCGCCTTCGTCCCCGCCGAGGGCTTCGAGCTGCTGGTCGCCGACTACAACCAGATCGAGCTGCGCTGCATCGCGCACCTCGCCGAGGACCCCGGGCTGATCGACGCCTTCGAGAGCCGCCGGGACATCCACACCGAGACGGCGTCGCGCATCTTCGGCGTGGAGCCCGCCGCGGTCACCGGCGAGATGCGGTCGAAGTCGAAGATGGTCTCCTACGGGTTGGCCTACGGCATGGAGGCCTATGGGCTGGGCCAGCGCCTCAGCATCCCGACCGAGGAGGCGGCGCAGATCCTCGACGCCTACTTCACCGCCTTCCCCGCCGTGCGGGAGTACATGGACCACACGGTGGCCGAGGCCCGCGAGCGGGGCTACACCGAGACGCTGTTCGGGCGCCGGCGGCCGATCCCCGAGCTGAGCTCCAGCAACTTCCGCGTCCGGCAGGCGGGGGAGCGGCAGGCGATGAACGCCGGCATCCAGGGCCTGGCCGCCGACATCTTCAAGGTGGCGCTGGTGCGGCTGGACGCCGCGCTCCTGGCCGACGACCACACCAGCCGCCTGATCCTCCAGGTCCACGACGAGGTGCTCCTCGAGGTCGATCCGGCCGAGCACGACACGATGACCGAGCTGACGACGAGCATCCTCTCCGGTGCGGCCGAGCTGCGGGTCCCGCTCGAGGTGAACCTGGCATTCGGCGACAGCTGGGCGGCGGCCAAAGCGTGACGGCGATGTGCTTCATCCGGCGGGAGCGGGCGCCGATGGAGTGGTCAGGAGGCAGCGCTGATGCCGACCAAACAAGCCCAACGCTCGACCGTGTGGTTCTGGATCTCGCTCGCCGTCACCGTCTACGTCATGGTGTCGGCCTCCGTGGCCATCGCCACATCCGACGCCTGTGACGGCACGCTCCACGCCGAGAAGACCTGGCAGGTCTTCCCGCCCCACTGGGAGTGCCCTTAGTCGATCGGAAGGCGGAGCGTTTCGATCGGAAGGCGGAGCCTTCCGATCGAGTTGCGCGACCGCTCGGCACCTGACCCCGTACCGGGCCGGCCAAGCCGGCCCTGTGCGCTCACGTCGGCTGACCGGATGAACCGAACCCACTGGTTCGAGGGTCTTGCCGACCACATCGGTCCTGCGTATGAGCGCTATTCGTTCACCAAGGGCACTGAGCAGGAGGTCGCACTTCCTCGTCGACGAGCTCGGCCTCCGGCCCGGCACGCGGGTGCTCGACCTCGGGTGTGCAACCGGTCGGCACAGTCGGGTCTTGGCAGAACGGGGCGTCGCTCCCGTCGGGCTCGATGTGGCGGCCGCGTTCCTGGCTGTGGCTCGGGACGCGGCGCCCGACGTGGCCTTCGTGCGGGGCGACGCCCGTCGCCTTCCGCTGGCCGACGCCTCGGTCGACGTCGCCATCTCCCTCTGCCAGGGCGGCTTCGGCCTGACCGGAGGCCCGGCGGCCGCCGACGTGGTCCCCGGCGTCGAACCGGACCTGGTCGTCCTGGACGAGCTCCGGCGGGTCCTGCGCCCCGGCGGGCGCCTGGCCCTGACCGCGTTCTCCTCCTACTTCGCCGTGCGGGACCTGGGGGAAGGGGAGGCCTTCGACGCCGACGCCGGCGTCCTCCACGAGCACACGGTGCTCCACGACGAGGAACGGCGCCCGCTCGACCACGATCTGTGGACGACCTGCTACACCCCGCGCGAGCTGCGCCTGCTGCTGGCCCGGGCCGGCTTCACCGTCGAGGCCATCTGGTCGGCCACGCCCGGGCGGTACACGACCGATCCGCCGTCGATCGACACCCCGGAACACCTCGCCGTCGCGTCCGTGCCCGTCCCTCGGTAGCCTCGTACGCCGGTTGCCGGGGGGCCTTCTCCCCGGGCCGAATGTCCATCCGTCCCCTAGGAAAGTCCCTCCAACCCGTGTCCGACGACCCCACCACCTCGGCGACCGCCGTCGCCGAGCCCCCCGCAGCGCCCATCGGCGACGACGACAGCCCCTTCGGCAGCTTCGACGCCGAGGGCAACTACGTCCCCCGTTCCATCGTCGAGAACGATCTCGGCGCCGGCCTCGACGAGGCCTATACGGCCACCATGGTCGACGTCAAGGACGGCCAGATCGTGTCCGGGACGGTGGTCCGGGTCGACCACGACGAGGTGCTGCTGGACATCGGCTACAAGTCCGAGGGCGTGATCCCCAGCCGTGAGCTGTCGATCCGCAACGACATCGATCCCTCCGAGATCGTGTCGCTGGGTGACCCCCTGGACGCCCTCGTCCTCACCAAGGAGGACAAGGACGGCCGCCTGATCCTGTCCAAGAAGCGGGCTCAGTACGAGCAGGCCTGGGGCAAGATCGAGGAGATCAAGGAGGCCGAGGGCATGGTCTCCGGCCCGGTCATCGAGGTGGTCAAGGGTGGTCTCATCCTCGACATCGGCCTCCGGGGCTTCCTGCCCGCCTCCCTCGTCGAGCTGCGCCGGGTCCGCGACCTGCAGCCCTACGTCGGCAAGGTGCTCGAGGCGAAGATCATCGAGCTCGACAAGAACCGCAACAACGTGGTCCTGTCCCGCCGGGCGTGGCTGGAGGAGACCCAGCGCGAGCAGCGCGAGGAGTTCCTCGAGAACCTCAAGCCCGGCGAGCGCCGGCGGGGCGTCGTGTCCTCCGTGGTCAACTTCGGCGCCTTCGTGGACCTCGGCGGCATGGACGGACTGGTCCACGTGTCCGAGCTGTCCTGGAAGCACGTCGACCACCCCAGCTCGGTCGTCGCCGTCGGCGACGAGATCGAGGTGCAGGTCCTCGAGGTGGACCTCGACCGGGAGCGCATCAGCCTCTCGCTCAAGGCCACCCAGCAGGATCCGTGGGAGGAGTTCGCCAGCGGCCACCGCGTCGGCGAGCTGGTCTACGGCCGGGTCACCAAGCTGGTCCCCTTCGGCGCCTTCGTCCAGGTCGGCGACGGCATCGAGGGCCTGGTCCACATCTCCGAGATGTCGGCCCACCACGTCGAGCTACCCGAGCAGGTCGTCACCCCCGGCGAGGAGCTGTGGGTGAAGGTCATCGACCTGGACCTCCAGCGCCGCCGCATCAGCCTGTCGATCAAGCAGGCCGCCGAGGGTGGCATCGTGGCCGCCGAGTACCAGGAGCACTTCGGCGAGCACGCCTACGACGAGTCCGGCAACTACGTCGGCCCGTCGGGGGAGATCGACGAGGCCTGGGCCGAGTACTACGAGGAGCACGGACTCGACCCCGCCACCGGCCAGCCCAAGGTCCAGGAGCCGCCCCCGGCTCCCGAGCCGACGGACGGTGACGGCGACGGTGACGGCGGAGGCAGTGGAGGCGGCGCCATGGCCGCAGCCCTGGCCGAGGCCGGGGTGACTCCCGAGGCCGCGCCGGCACCCGAGGCCGAGGCCACCGAGGCCGACGCTGCGCCCGAGCCGGAGGCCGCTGCCACCGAAGCCGAAGCCGCGCCCGAGCCGGAGGCCGCTGCCACCGAGGCCGTGAGTGAGCCGGAGCCGGAGGCCGAAGCTGCGCCCGAGGCTGACGCCGCCGCTCCCGAGGCACCCACGGAGCCCGAGGCTGAAGCCGCGCCCGAGGATGACGCCACGGCCTGACGCCGCCGACGATCCGACCAGCGCAACGCCACCCGCTCCGGCGGGTGGCGTTCGCCGTTTTCCGTGCGGTTGACGTAACCGCAAAGGGCCGGGCTTGGCCGGCCCGGCACGACCGAGCAGCCCGCGCTGCCGCGCAGCTCGTTTCGAAGGGTCCCCCTTCGAAACGAAAGCGCTAAGGCGGGCACTGGTTCGGCCGACCTAGAGACGGACACCGCCGGACCCCCCGGCGCCAGGCGCATCACCAAAGAGGTCGACGTGAGCTCTAGACGCACAATGATCCTGATCGCGGCAATCGCGGTGGGCTGCATCGCCGCATTCGTCGTGCTGAAGTACGTCAACGGCATCGAGGACCGGGAGGCCGGGAACGCTGAGCGCGTGCCCGTGCTGGTCGTCCGGGCGGACATCGCCCAGGGCACGCCCGGTGAGCAGGCCGTCGAGCAGGGCTGGGTCGTGGAGGACGAGATCGCTCGTGAGTTCCTCCCCGCGACCCGGATCACCGACCTCGACCAGATCTCCGGGAAGGTGGCCCTGAACAACCTGGCCGCCAACCAGGTGCTGGTCGACGGCATGTTCGTCGACCCGGCGTCGGCCCAGTTGTCGGCCGTCACCCAGCGCCTCGAGGACAACCACGTCGCCTACACCATCTCGGTCGACCAGACCGCAGGCGTGGCCGGCCTGCTCGTCCCCGGCGACCTGGTCAACATGCTCATCACCGTGCCCGGTGAGGGCGGGGGCGACGGCGAGATCGTGGGCGAGGCCGGCCCCGAGACGCTCTTCTCGCAGAACGCCCGGGTCCTCTACCAGCAGGTGCGGATCCTGGCCATCGGCACGGACACCGCACCGGTGGCCGGCGAACAAGCCGCCGCCGAGGGTGAGGACGCCGCCGCGGCCGCCGAGGCCGCGCCGACCGGTGGTGGCCTGCTGACGCTGGATCTCCCGTTCGAGGCCGCCCAGCTCGTCGCCTCCGTGCCGACCAGTTCGATCCGGCTGGCCCTGACCGGTCCCGACTACGTCGCCCAGCCGCTGCCCGAGCTCGACATGTCGAGCCTCGAGGTCCTGCCTGGCGAGACCCAGAACGACGCCGGCTTCGGCGCCCTCACCCCCTACGGCCCGGACGGCCCGCAGTAGCGGGCCCCCGGCCACCGTCCCACCATCCACCCGAACCACTGCTCGACACCCCGGAGCCTGATCCATGAGCAACCTGTTCTCTGACCCCCTCGGTGACACCGATTCCTTCGGTGGATCCGCGGGCGTGGAGCTGGCGCCCATCGGGGTGTCGGTGCCCAGCGGGTACCCGGGTGAGGAGTCGTTCGGGGGCCAACCCGTCTCTTCGGTCTCGGGGGGCTACGACGCCCTGGGCTCGGCGCCGGACCTGAGGCACCTGCCTCTGGCCACGGTTGACGCGGACGAGACGGCCCGCACGCAGCTGGCCATGCAGCTCGGCTCCCACGCCGTGCCGTTCCCCTCCATCGAGGCCCTGGCCGCCAAGCTCAACGGGACCCCGCTGGTCGTGGTCCTCGGCCCGTCGATGGCCTCGCCCGACCAGCTGGTCGTGGTCGAGCGACTGACCCGGCCCCGGCCGGAGGTCGGCGCCATCCTCATCGCCGAGCAGCTCACGACGGACGTCCTGCAGCAGGCGCTGCGGGCCGGCGTGCGCGACGTGCTGCCGCTCCAGGACCTCTCGCAGCTGTCCGTCACCGTCAAGCGGGTCGGCGACATGCTGTCGCCCGGCGCCGCCGCCAACGCGCCGACGACCATGGACCCCGGCGCCATCGGTGGCGTGACGGAGCCCGGCGTCAACGGTCAGGTCATCACCGTCTTCTCCACCAAGGGTGGGGCGGGCAAGTCGATCATCGCCTGCAACGTCGCCGTCCACCTGGCCAAGAAGAGTGCGCGCCCCGTCGCCCTCGTCGACGCCGACCTCCAGTTCGGCGACGTGGCCGTGATGCTCAAGCTGGCTCCCCAGCACACGATCGTCGACGCCGTCGGCTCCATCGACCGGATGGACGCCAACATGCTCCAGAGCCTTCTGGTCGAGCACGAGCCGTCCGGCCTCCTGGTCCTGCCCGCTCCGCTCGAGCCCGCGTTCGCCGATCAGATCCGCGGCGAGGAGATGGTCCGCATCATCGAGGTGCTGCGGACCTTCTGCAGCCACGTGGTGATCGACACCCCGGCCTACTTCAACGACGTGGTCCTCGGCCTCATCGAGGTGAGCGACGACGTCCTGCTGGTCGCCGGTATGGACATCCCCAACATCAAGAACGTGAAGATCGGGCTGCAGACCCTGCGGCTCCTCAACACCCCGATGTCCAAGCTGCGCCTGGTGCTGAACCGGGCCAACTCGAAGGTGAAGCTCGACGTCAGTGAGGTCGAGAAGACCCTGCAGGTCAAGGCCGACGCGCTCATCCCCAGCGACGTCGTCGTGCCCCAGTCCGTCAACAAGGGCATGCCGGTCGTCCTCGCCGCCCCGAAGGCGGCCGTGACCCGGGCCATCGAGCAGCTGGCCGACACCTTCCTGATCAGTGAGACCGCCGGTCGCTGACCGGTCTACCGCCGAGGAGAGAGCTGATGTCGCTGTACAAGCGTCTACAGGACGGGGGAGCCGCCACCGGCCAGACCGGTCCCCGGGACCCCGTGCTGGACGAGCTGCGGCACAAGATCCACCACGTCCTGATCGACGAGCTGGGTCCGATCCTCTACGACAAGCGGATCTCCGAGGAGGACCTCCGGCGTCGCGTCCACGAGCAGCTTCACGCGGCCCTGGCCCAGGAGCGGGCACCGCTGTCCGCGGCCGACAAGGCCCAGCTGATCCAGGACGTCTCCGACGACATCCTGGGCTACGGCCCGATCGACCGGCTCCTCAACGACGAGGAGCTCACCGAGGTCATGGTCAACGGCCCGCACTCGGTCTACATCGAGCGCTCCGGCAAGCTCGAGAAGACCGATGCCGCGCTTCGTCGACGAGGAGCACCTCAAGCGGATCATCGACAAGATCGTGAGCGAGGTCGGCCGGCGCGTCGACGAGGCCAACCCCATGGTCGACGCCCGCCTCCCCGACGGCTCCCGCGTGAACGCGGTGATCCACCCCCTCGCCATCGGCGGGCCCTTCCTCACCATCCGGAAGTTCTCCAAGGACCCGTTCCAGATCGACGACCTGATCCGGTTCGGCACCCTGAACGCCGCTTCGGCCCGCTTCCTGCAGGCCTGCGTGGTCGGGCGCCTGAACATCATCGTGGCCGGCGGTACCGGTACCGGTAAGACGACCACGCTGAACGTGCTCTCCGGCTTCATCCCCGCCGACGAGCGCATCGTCACCATCGAGGACGCCAAGGAGCTCCAGCTCCACCAGGACCACGTCCTCGCGCTGGAGGCCCGGCCGCCCAACATCGAGGGTCGGGGCCAGGTCACCATCCGCGACCTCGTCAAGAACGCCCTGCGCATGCGGCCCGACCGCATCGTCGTCGGTGAGTGCCGGTCCGGCGAGGCCCTGGACATGCTCCAGGCCATGAACACGGGCCACGACGGCTCGATCACCACCATCCACTCCAACACTCCTCGGGACACCCTCTCCCGAATCGAGACGATGACCCTGATGGCGGGCTACGACCTGCCCGTCCGGGCCATCCGGGAGCAGATGGCCTCCGCCCTCGACTGCATCGTGCAGCTGACCCGCCTGCGGGACGGCACCCGGCGCATCACCCACGTCACCGAGGTGCAGGGCATGGAGGGTGACGTCATCACCCTGCAGGACGTCTTCCTGTTCGACTACAGCGCCGGCGTCGACGAGCGGGGCCGCTTCCGCGGCCACCTCAAGGCCACCGGCGTCCGCCCCAAGTTCACCGAGAAGCTCCAGGACCTGGGCATCCGCCTCGGGCCCGAGGTCTTCCAGCCCGAGCCCAGCGGCGGCCACCAGATGATCGGATCCGCCCGATGAGGGGTGTGCCCACGCGGTCTCGCGGCCATCGGCTGCTCCGCGCCTCGGCGGGCTTCCTGCTGACCGGCCTCATGCTGGCCGGTCCGGCCATCGCGGGCGCCCAGGAGGAAGGCGACGACGAAGCGGCCGGGCCCTACCTGACCGTCCGCGCCGTCGACGCCACCGGTGGCGACGTCGTCCGGCTCACCGTCGCCTACGAGGGCGACGAGGGCGACCTGACCGGCGCCACGATCAGCGACAACGGCAGCGAGCGCGCCCTGGTGGGCGAGGTCGTCCCCATCGCCAACGCCGGTGGCCGCCGCTCGGTGGTCATCGCCATCGACACCAGCCTCGCCATCGACGCGATCATGGCCGACCTGCGCGACGCCGCCACGGCGCTCGTCGAGGGGCTGCCCGCCGACGTCGAGGTCGGCCTGGCCACCTTCTCGGACCGCTTCGTCCCGGCCCGGAACCTCACCAGCGACCGCGGCCGGGTCCTGAACGCCATCGAGGACCTGCACGTCAGCGGCGAGAGCGTCCTCTGGAACGGCATCGCCGGTGCCGCCGGGATGCTGGACGAAGACGCCGTCGGCGCCCAGCCCACGGTCGTCGCCATCACCGCCAGCGGCAACTTCGCCTCAGTCGCCGACTCGGGCACGGCCGTCGGCGCCCTGCGCAACACCGGCGCCCCGCTGTACGTGGTCGGCCTCGAGGGCGAGCGCTTCGACAGCGCCGGCCTCGGCGACGTCGTGGAGCGCGCCGGTGGTCGCATGCTGACCACGCCCGACTCCGAGGAGCTCGACGAGCTGGGCACCACGGTCGCCACCGACATCGGCCAGCAGTTCATCCTCGCCTACGACCCGCCGACCGGTGACGACGCCGGCGCCGTGGCCGACATCGAGGTCCAGGTCGGCGACAGCCAGACCGCGGCCACGTTCGTCCGGGGCTCGGCCACCAGCAAGCCGTCGGATCTCTTCCCGCAGCCCCAGGAGGAGGCCTCCGAGGGGCTCCTGCAGAGCGACCTGGCCAAGTACGGCGGCGTCCTGCTCGTCATCTTCGCCGCCGGCCTCGGGGCCTTCGCCCTGATCCAGCTGACGCAGGAGGACGACAGCCACCTGACGAACGTCCTCCAGCCATACGCCGAGGGCTTCGTGGACACGGCCGACGACGACGACGACGGAATCGTCGCCCGCACCGCCCTCATCCAGCGAGCCGTCGAGATGACCGAGGACTTCGCCGAGCGCAAGGGGTTCCTCACCAAGACGGAGGAGAAGCTGGAGCGGGCCGACCTGCCCCTGCGTGCGGCCGAGGCCCTGTTCTTCTACGGCGCCATGGTCGCCGTCGTCGGCCTCCTGGCGCTGGTGCTGACCCGCAGCCTCTTCGGCACCCTGATCTTCACGGGCCTGGCCGCCCTGCTGCCGACGATGGTCGTCAACATCAAGGCGCGCGCGCCGGCTCAAGAAGTTCAACCGGCAGCTCCCCGACATGCTCGTACTCCTGTCCGGGACGCTGCGGGCCGGCTACTCGCTCATGCAGGGCGTCGAGGCCGTGTCCCGCGAGGTCGAGGACCCGATCGGCTACGAGCTGCGCCGGGTCGTGACCGAGTCCCGCCTGGGCCGGCCGCTCGAGGAGGCCCTCGACGCCGCCGCCGAGCGAATGGGCAGCCCCGACTTCCGGTGGGCCGTCATGGCCATCGCGCATCCAGCGCGAGGTCGGCGGCAACCTGGCCGAGCTCCTGATGACGGTCGCCGACACCATGACGCAGCGCGAGCGCCTGCGCCGGGACGTCGACGCGCTGACCGCTGAGGGCAAGGTCTCCGCCATGGTCCTGGGCTTCCTGCCCATCGGCCTCGGCGCCGCCATGTGGGTCATCAACCCGGAGTACATCGGCGTCCTCTTCGAGGAGACCATCGGCCACATGATGCTCGGCGGGGCCGTACTGCTCGCCGGCTTCGGCTTCTGGTGGATGAAGAAGATGATCGAGATCGACGTCTGAGAGGCCTGGAACCATGCTCTTCATCGCTCTAGCGCTCATCGCCGGCGTCGTCGGTTTCGTCGTCTACACGCTCCTCAGCGACGCCGAGGAGAAGGCCGTCGTCCGCTCCTCGCTGCGCCAGCTCGAGGGCTACGAGGTCCAGGACGTCCGGGATCAGGAGCTCCTGATCCCGCTGTACCAGCGTGCGCTCCTTCCGGTCCTGGGTGGCCTCACCGCCCTCGGCGGGCGCTTCACCCCGGTCGGCTACGTCGACCAGGTCCGCAAGAAGTTCATCTACGCCGGCCGCATCAGCGCCGACGGCGTGGACCGCTTCCTGGCCATCCGCGTCGTCACCGTCGTGGCGATCCCGTTCTGGTTCGTCATCGTCACGGCCTTCCTGCCGGTGACCGGCATCCTGCGCCTCGGGCTCCTGGGCCTGGGCGGGGCCGTGCTGGCCCTGGGCCCGGACTCGATCCTGAACCGGCGGGTCGAGGAGCGGCAGCAGATCATGCAGCGCAAGCTGCCGGACATCCTCGACCTGCTGACCATCTCGGTCGAGGCCGGCCTCGGCTTCGAGCAGGCCGTCGACCGCACCGTCAGTTCGGTCCCCGGGCCCCTGTCCGACGAGTTCTCCCGGATGCTGGGCGAGCTCCGGGCCGGCTCCTCCCGGGCCGACGCCATGCGAGCCATGGAGCAGCGGACCAACGTGCCGGAGATCCGCTCGTTCGTCCTGGCCATCCTCCAGGCCGACGCCTTCGGCGTCTCCATCGGTCGGGTCCTGCGGGCCCAGGCCGACGAGATGCGGATCAAGCGCCGCCAGCTGGCCCAGGAGCGGGCCCAGAAGGCCCCGGTCAAGATGCTGATCCCGATGGTGTTCTGCATCTTCCCGGCCCTGTTCGTGGTCGTCCTCGGTCCGGCCATGATCAACATCTCCCGGAACTTCTGACCCACCCAAGGGCGATGGCCGACACGCTGACCGCACCGTCGGTCTCCGACGCCGAGACGGTCGCGCCCTCACAGGGCTCGACCCGTCTCCGGGGGATCTCGCTGGCCGGAGTGTGCGGCCTGGTGGTCACCGTCGCCGGGCTGTTCATCGGGCTCCAGCCCCTGCGGGACAACAGCTTCCTGACCCATCTGGCCACCGGTCGGCTGATCCTGGACGGTGGCTCGGTCCCCACGGCCGATCCCTACAGCTGGACGGCCCACGGCGAGCCCTGGACCGTGCAGAGCTGGCTGGCCTCGGTCGCCTACGCGGGGATGGAGGACCTGGCCGGCCTGGTCGGCATCCGTCTGCTGATCGGTCTGACCACCGCGGTCCTGGCCTTCCTGGTCTGGCGCCTGACGGAGCCCGCCCATGCCGCGGTCACCCGCCTGGGCCTGGCCCTGCCGGTGCTGGTCATCGGCTCCGAGGCGTGGAGCGAGCGCCCGATGCTCTTCGGCCTGGTCGGCCTGGCGGCCGTCCACCTGCTGGCCGACGGCCGCGGCCGCGCCTGGCTTGCGGTCCCGCTCTTCGCCCTCTGGGTGAACACCCATGGCTCGTTCCCGCTGGGCGGGGTGCTGCTCGTCGCGCTCCTGGTGGGCCGTTGGCTGGACCGCCAGCCCGTCCGCCGCGAGGCCCAGATCCTGGGCTGGTCCGTCCTGGGCATCCTGGTGGGCGGACTGAACCCCATCGGACCCCGACTCATCTGGTTCCCGATCGAGCTCCTGGGCCGCTCCGAGGCGCTGTCCACCGTCAAGGAGTGGCAGGCTCCCGACTACGCCGAGCTGGGCCCGCAGATCCTGGTCGGCATGGCGGTGGTCGCCGCCCTCCTGTTCGTCCGCCACCGCAGCTGGCGCTCGATCGTCCCCGCCGTGGTCTTCGTCGGCGCCGCCGTGATCGGCGCCCGCAACGTGGGTCCCGCCAGCATCGTCCTGATGGCGGCCATGGCTCCCGCCCTGAAGGGCATCGGCCAGGACGCGGGCCGCGAGCCGAAGCCCGTGCTCGGCCTGGCCGCTCTGGCCGTCGTGATCGTGGCCGGCCTGGCCGCCGTCGGCTCGCTGCAGGGCCCGGACACCGACCTGGTCGGCTACCCCGAGGAGGCGGTCTTCTGGATGGAGGATCACGACCTGCTCACGCCCGACTCCCGCGTCGTCGCCCGCGACTTCGCCGGCAACTTCCTCGAGGCCCGATCGGGCACCGAGGTCCCGGTCTTCATCGACGACCGCTACGACATGTTCCCCATCGACCTCGTACGGGACTACGTCACGCTGAACCACGGTGACGACGGCTGGGAGCAGGTGCTCGAGCGCTGGGACGCCACCGCCGTCCTGTGGGACGAGAGCAGTGATCTCCACCCGCTGATCCTGGCCTCGGACGACTGGAACGTCGTGTACCGAGATGACACGTGGCTGGTCGCGGTGCCCGAGTGATGCTTTCGGCCTATATGGCTGACCCCCTCGACGTGCCGATGTTCAGAAGGAGCACCCAATCGGCCGCCGGGCGGGGGCTCCAGGACAAACCGAGGAGAACCGATGAACTCGACCCGAAGCCATCCACCACCCGGCCGACGCCGGCGTGGTGATCGGGCAGCCAGCCTGGTGGAGTACTGCATGATGGTCGCCCTGATCGCCTTCGTGTGCATCACCGCGATCTCCTATTTCGGCAGCAACAACGCCGGCAGCGTGAACAGCAGCGCTGACTCCATCGTCGGCCCCTGACGGCCGCGCGGATCTGACGGCGGGGCGTCCCTCCGGGGGGCGCCCCACCGTCGCGTCCGGACACGGGTGGGGACGGGCGTGCAGGGGGGTGTGACCGCTACCGTCCGGCTGTGGCGAGGAGTGCGGCCGAGGCACTGGGACCCAGCTACCTCGACGTGTACCGCGGCCTGAACCAGCCGATCGCGTTCGAGGACTTCTGCACGATCTGCCAGGCCCAGGGCCTCCCGCCGCCGAGCGACCGGATGTTCCGCCACGTGCGCCGGCTGTTCGGCAGCCGGCAACCGTCGTACGTGGCCATGAACGCCCTCGACGTCGAGCTCCGGCACCAGCGCGAGAACTGGACGCTCGAGCGGGTCGAGCGACTCGTCACGCAGCGGACGTTCGAGACGGCTCACCTCGAGTTCAAGCGCCGGCCCGACGGGTCGGGGACGACGGCGAAGCCGTGGGCGGCGGTGGCCAACGCCGGCGGGGGAGCGGTGGTCTACGGGATCGAGGAGGACGACCTCTCCCGGGCGACCGACGCCGTGCCGATCGAGCTGGACGGTCTCCGGGAGCGCTTCGAGCAGATCAACCGGAACATCGACCCGCCGGTCGACCTGTCGATCGAGGTGCTGCCGACCGGCGACGGGACGACGGGCTACTGCGTGGTGGTCGTGGGGCCCGCGGTGCCGGGGCGCATCCACCTGGTCGACCACCGGGCGCCCACCAGGGACGGGACGACGACGCGCTACATGAGGTCGGAGGAGATCCGGCGGTGGGTCGTCGAGTTGCAGGGCCTCCACCCGCCTGACCCGGTCCGGAGACCGACAGAGGAGCCGCAGCTGCCCCTGGAGTAGGGCTCAGTCCAGGTGGACGATGCCCATCCGCACGGCCTGGAGGACGGCCTGTGTGCGGTCCCGGGCGTCGAGCTTCTGGTAGATCGACGCCAGGTGGTTCTTGACGGTCTTGTGGCTGATGAACAGCTGCTCGGCCACCTCAGGGGTGCTGCAGCCGTTGGCGATCAGCTGGAGGACCTCTTCCTCGCGGCGGGTGACCACCCGCTGCTCGTCGGCGGTGTCGGGCTCGTCGAGCTTGCGGACCTCGTTCAGCATCGAGGCGGCGAGGTTGGGGGAGATGATCGTCTCGCCGGAGGCGGCCATGCGGACGGCCTCGGCGATCTCGCGGGTCGAGCAGTCCTTGACCAGGTAGCCCGACGCACCGGCCCGGATGGCCGAGGCCAGGACGTCCTCGTCGGCGTGCATGGTCAGCATGACGACCCGGACGTTGGGCAGCGACGCACGGATCTCCCGGGTCGCCCCCACGCCGTCCAGCTCGGGCATGGTCACGTCCATCAGGACGACGTCGGGCTGCAGCCGGTGGGCGAGCTCGACGGCCTGGGCACCGTCGGCGGCCTCACCGACCACGCTGAACCCCTGTTCCGTCATCGACCGACGCAGGCCCTCACGGAGCATGCGGTGGTCGTCGGCCAACATGAGACGCACGGCCGGTGCCCCGTCAGCGGCCGGCGTCGCAGGAGCGGCGGCCGGAGCGGAGGGCGGGTGGATGGTCATGTCAGTTCCCCTGTTGGAGGAGGCAGCGAACCCGGGTTCCCCGGCCACTGGCCGAAGCCACTTCGACCGTGGCGCCGATGCTGGAGGCGCGTTCCCGCATCCCGAGGATCCCGTAGGAGTCGAGGCGGCCGGCCTTCCCCGACGGGGAAGCCCTTTCCGTTGTCCAGCACTTCGAGGGCGGCGGACCGCCCGTTGCAGCGCCACACGACCCGGGCCTTGGAGGCCTCTGCGTGACGCTCGACGTTGACGAGTGCTTCCTGGGCGATCCGCCACATCTCGCGCTCCTGGAGGAGGGGCAGGCGGGCGTCCTGGTCGCAGTGGATGTCGATGGCCAGGCCGCTGCGCTCGGCGACCCGGCTGGCGAAGCTCTCGAGCACGACGGCGAGGGCCTGCTCGTCGGAGACGTCGGTCCGGAGGTCGTAGAGGGTGTCCCGGACCTCACCGATCACGCCCCGAACGTCGTTGCGGAGCTGATCGAGGGCGGTGGTGAGGTCCTCGCCCCGCTCCTGGTTGTCGACGATGCGGTCCAGCTCGAAGGCCAGGTAGGCGAGGGACTGGCCGATGCGGTCGTGCAGGTCCCGGGCGATGCGGGTGCGCTCCTCGTCGGCCCCGACGGTGCGAAGGCGGGCGAACCAGCGGGCGTTGTCGATCGCCAGCGCGGCGGGCTCGACGAAGCCGCCCAGCAGCTCCACGTCCCGCTGCGTGTAGCGGTGGGGCGTGCCGTGCTCGATGGCGACCAGGCCGATGGTGGCGCCCCGGGCCCGCAGGGGGGCGTAGAGACCGGAGCCCATCGACGGCGCCAGGCCCGGACCGCCCCCGACCAGCAGGTTCGGGGCGCCGTAGACGTCGCCGCTGCCGACGACCTCCCGCAGCGGGGCGCAGAGGTCCTCGTGGGCGATGGCGTCGGGCAGGCGGACGCCGTGGCGCCGCAGGACGGTCCACTGGGAGTCCGTGTCGTCCATCAGCAGGATGGCGACGGCGTCGCTGTCGAACAGGTCCCGGAGGCGGTTCAGGGTGGTGTCCAGGACCTCGTCGAGGTCGAAGGAGGCGGGCAGGCTCTGGGCGACCCGGTGCAGCGAGAAGAGCAGCGTGTTGGCGTCGGCCAGGCGACCCAGGCGCTCGAGGGCGACCGAGTGCTGGCGGTCGGCCTCACCGGAGATCCGGCGGCCGTAGCCGGCGACCAGGGCGACCAGGAGGAGGATGGCGCACCACTGGGCCGACAGCCGCAAGGCGTCGTTTTCGTAGCCCGCGGCGGCGAGCGCCGGGATCGACACCGCGGCGGCGGCCACGCCGGCGAGGCGCAGGCCGAAGCCGAACCCTCGGGCGAAGCCGGCGATCGTGACCGCGGTGAGGATCGAGAAGACGTACGGGGAATCCCAGTACCCGGTGTTGATGACCGCCAGGATGGGCAGGACCAGCTCGGCGAGGACCCGGATCAGGCTCTTGGTGTCGCCGTAGTACCGCAGCGGATGGGCCGTGCGGAACAGCGTGTAGGCGATGAGGGCGCCGCACCAGGCGACGACGTTCCACTCGGCGTTGATGAAGGCGGGTCCGGCGAGGGCGACCGACAGGACCGTGGTGCCCCAGCGAACGGCCAGGATGGCGGGGCCGAAGGCGGTCAGGCGGTCGACGTCGTCCACCAGCCCGGCGGCGACGACCAGTGGGCCGTCCTGGAGCCCGCCCTCCCGGTTCAGGCGCGCCGTGCGGCGCAGCAGCGAGAACCGGCGGCGGGGCGCCGCGCCACCCTCGATGGGGCGGCCGTTCTTGGTCTTGCGGAGGCGCATGGGGCGGCGGCGTCTCGATATCGGTCGACGTGGATGACCGTCTTCCATCGGCTGCAAGCCCCGCATCTGTAGGCCTCTGAGCAGTGGCTACCGTGCCCCCGTGATCCTGGTCGGACTCACGGGCGGCATCGGCTCCGGCAAGTCCACGGTTTCGGCGCGCCTCGCCGAGCTGGGGGCCACCGTCGTCGACGCCGACGCCATCGTCCGAGAGGTCCAGCAGCCCGGGACCGAGGTCTTCGCGGCCATCGTGGAGCACTTCGGCGACCGGGTCGTGGGTGCCGACGGCCAGCTGGACCGCCAGGCCGTCGCCGACATCGTGTTCAACGACCCCGACGAGCTGAAGGCGCTGAACAAGATCGTCCACCCCGCCGTCGGCGTGGAGATCGCCGAGCGCCTGAGGGCCGCCACCGAGACCGACGACGTCGTGGTCCTCGACGTGCCGCTGCTGGTCGAGTCCGGCCGGGACGACATGGTGGCGATGCTGGTCGTGGACCTGCACCCCGACGTCGCCGTGGACCGTCTGGTGGAGCACCGGGGGTTCGACGAGGACGACGCCCGGGCCCGCATCGCCCGCCAGGTGTCCCGAGAGGAGCGGCTGGCCAAGGCCACGAAGGTCCTGGACAACCACGGCAGCGTCGACGACCTCCGGTCCCAGGTCGACGAGCTGTGGCCGTGGTTGCAGTCCCTCGAGCCCGTCACGGCCCCGAAGGATCAGAGCTCGAAGGCCCCCAGCAGGTCCGAGTAGTCGTCGGTCCAGAGGCGGCCCTCGGGCGCCGGCAGGGCGCCCCAACCCAGCTCGGGGGTGAGCGCGGTCACGGCCGACGGGTCGGCGGCGAGGACGACCCACTGCGAGGACCAGCGGCCGCTCTCCTGGACCCCAGCGGCGGCGTCGTTGCGGCGGAGGCCGGTGAGGCCGAGGTCGTCGGCGAGGCGGCTGACGACCGGAGCGAGATCGAAGAAGCGGTTCGAGATGTGGACGGCCAGCACCCCGTCGGTCGTCAGGTGGGCCAGGTACTCCTGGACCGCCTCGGCGGTCAGCAGGTGCACCGGGATGGCGTCCGAGCTGAAGGCGTCGAGCACGACCACGTCGTAGGTGTCGGAGGTGTGCTCGAGCGACAGCCGACCGTCGCCGAGGACGATGTCGCGTCGTCGCCTCGCTGTCCGACAGGAAGGTGAACAGCGCCGGGTCCGAGGCGATGTCGGCCACGGCGGGGTCGATCTCGTAGTAGGTGAACGAGTCGCCGGGCCGGCCGTAGGCGGCCAGCGCGCCGGTGCCGAGGCCGACGATGGCGACGTCACGGGGCGGAGCGTCCTCGCCCGTCGTGAACACGTCACCGATGGGACCGTCCGGGTGGTAGTAGCCCAGCGGCGTGCCGGGGTCGGCGGGGTCCTGGAGGCCGTGGGTCGTGGTCCCGTTGGCCAGGACGTGGCGGCCCTCGTCGTCGGTCGAAGACCCGGTGCACGCCGAAGAAGGTGCGCTCGGCGTGCAGGGTGGGGTTCGGCTCGGTCACGGCCGACACCAGCAGCACGCCGCCGATGGCGAGCGGCGAAGGTCCGGGGTGAGCGCACGAGCACGTACGCCGCCGCCCCCACGAGGGCCAGGAACAGCACCGGAACGCGGGCGGCAGCCGGGATCGACGGCGTCCCGGGTGGCCCGAAGCCCAGGACCAGACCGGCGGCCAGCAGCGTGCCGACGGCGACCGCTCGGGCATCCAGACGGCGGACCGCGGCGTTCGTGGCCGGCCGCAGGGCGACGGCGAGGCCGAGGGCCAGCGGGTACTCGAGGATCGACGTGAAGACGACGGGGGCCACGAGCGCCCCGGCGATGCCGCCCAGGACGCCGCCCAGCGAGATCCACAGGTAGAACTCGGTCAGGCGGTCGGCGGGCGGCCGCAGCTCGGCCAGACGGGCGTGGGCCAGCACCGCAGCGGCCAGGAACAGGGCCAGGTGGGGGAGGACGACCAGCCAGACCGAGTCCGAACGAGGCGGCGAACGACGCAGCCAGCGGGCACGGCCAGGAGGGCGACGGCCCGCCCGGAGAGGTCGATCAGTCGGGTGGTCGATCGCCCGAAGGCCAGCACGAAGCTGAGCAGGTAGAGGGCTGAGCGGCACGACCCACAGCAGCGGGATCGAGGCGATGTCGGTGCTCAGGTGGCGGGTGACGCCGAGCATCAGGAGGCTGGGGACGAAGGCGAAGCCGATCGAGCCGGTACCGCAGCCCGTTGGTCAGCGGCGCCGACGTCGGCGCCTCGACCGAGGCGATCGGGCTGACGAAGCGCTGGCGGCGGCGCAACACGACTGCGCAGCCCGTGGTGAGCGCCACGAAGGCCACGTAGCCGATGCTCCACAGGCGGCTCTGGGCGGACGTCGACAGGTGGGGCTCGAGGACCAGCGGGTAGGCCAGCAGGGCCAGGAGGCTGCCGACGTTGCCCGCTGCGTAGAGGAAGTAGGGGTCGTCGGCGTGGCGGTGGCCGGTCAGCGAGAACCAGCGCTGGAACGTCGGGCTGGCCGTCGACAGGGCGAGGAACGGGAGTCCGACGACGACGCCCAGCACCAGCAGCGTCCACAGCGCCGGCGCGGTGCCGTCGGGCAGGGCCCAGCCAGCGGGGACCGCCAGCGGCAGGACGAGCAGGGGGAGGGCGACGACCGCCAGGTGCACGGGGACCTGCCGGCGGCCGAGGCGGCGGGCTCCGAGGTGGGCGACGCCGTACCCCAGCAGGAGCTCGGCCTGGAAGAAGACCATGGCCGTGTTCCACACGTCCGGCGTGCCACCGAGCAGCGGGGTGAGCAGCTTGGCCACCAGCGGCTGGACCAGGAACAGCAGGGTCGAGCCCACGAAGCTGGCCACGGTGAACAGGACGACGAGGCCACGGCCGCTGGACGCCGGTGGCGCAGCGTCGACCGCCTCGACGGCGCCCTGGGGCGTGATCACGGCCACGGCGGTCCCGTCGGCCCGGCGCCCTGCGCGCACCCTGAGCCGATGCCTGTCACAGGTCGTCGGTACCCTCGTCCGGTGGCTCCCGCGGACCGCTTCGAGATGGTGTCGGACTTCGCACCGGCCGGCGACCAGCCCGCGGCCATCGAGGCGCTCAGCAAGGGGCTGGCCGACGGGGACCGCTTCCAGACCCTGCTGGGCATCACCGGGTCCGGCAAGAGCGCCACCATCGCCTGGACCATCGAGCAGGCCCAGCGCCCGACCCTGGTCATGGCCCCCAACAAGTCGCTGGCCGCCCAGCTGGCCAACGAGTTCCGGGCGTTCTTCCCGAAGAACAAGGTCGAGTACTTCGTCTCCTACTACGACTACTACCAGCCCGAGGCCTACCTCCCGTCGAGCGACACCTACATCGAGAAGGACTCGTCGGTGAACGACGAGATCGAGCGCCTGCGCCACGCCACGACGGCCTCGCTGCTGACCCGGCGGGACGTCATCGTGGTCGCCTCCGTGTCGGCCATCTACGGCCTGGGCTCGCCGCGAGGAGTACCGCAACCGCCTGCTGTACGTCCGGGTCGGCGAGGAGCACGACATGCGCTCGCTGCTCCGGAAGCTGGTCGACATCCGCTACGAGCGCAACGACCTCAACCTCACCCGGGGCCGCTTCCGGGTCCGGGGCGACACGCTCGAGGTCCACCCCGCCTACGAGGAGCACGCCGTCCGCATCGAGATGTTCGGCGACGAGGTCGAGCGCATCGTGGTCGTGGACCCGCTCACCGGCGAGCAGCTCGACGTGGTCGACGAGCTGATGGTCTTCCCGAACAGCCACTACGTGACCGGCGACGAGCGGATGCGATCTGGCCATCGAGCGCATCGAGCACGAGCTGCAGGAGCGCCTGAAGGAGCTCGAGGACCAGGGCAAGCTGCTGGAGGCCCAGCGCCTCCGCATGCGCACCAGCTACGACCTCGAGATGATGCAGGAGGTCGGCTTCTGCAACGGGATCGAGAACTACTCGGGCCCGATCGACGGACGGGCCTACGGCGAGGCGCCCAACACGCTCATGGACTTCTTCCCGGACGACTTCCTCATGGTCCTGGACGAGTCACACGTGATGATCCCGCAGCTCCACGGCCAGTACGAGGGGGACCACAGCCGCAAGGCGATGCTCATCGAGCACGGCTTCCGGCTGCCCTCGGCGGCCGACAACCGCCCCCTGCGCTTCGACGAGTTCATGGAGCGGGTCAACCAGGTCGTGTTCCTGTCGGCGACGCCCAGCCCGTGGGAGGTGGAGCGCTCGACCCGGGTGGTCGAGCAGATCGTGCGGCCGACCGGGCTGATCGACCCCGAGGTCATCGTGAAGCCGACCAAGGGCCAGATCGACGACCTGCTGGAGCAGATCAACCAGCGCACGACGGCGGGGGACCGGGTCCTGGTCACGACGCTGACCAAGAAGATGGCCGAGGACCTCACCGACTACCTGCTGGAGCTGGGGGTCCGGGTCCGGTACCTCCACAGCGAGGTGGACACCATCGAGCGGATCGAGCTGCTGCGGGCGCTGCGGCTCGGCGAGTTCGACGTGCTGGTGGGCATCAACCTGCTGCGGGAGGGCCTCGACCTGCCCGAGGTGTCGCTGGTGGCCATCCTCGACGCCGACAAGGAGGGCTTCCTCCGCAGCGAGACCTCGCTCATCCAGATCATCGGCCGGGCGGCCCGGAACGTCGGGGGCCAGGTCATCATGTACGCCGACGAGGTCACCGACTCCATGCAGCGGGCCCTCTCGGAGACCAACCGCCGCCGCGGGCTCCAGAAGGCCTACAACCTCGAGCACGGCATCAACCCGCAGACCGTGCGCAAGGCCGTCACCGACATCCTCGCCTCGCTGCGGCCGGACGAGTCCACGCCGACGCCCAGCCGGTCCCGGCGGCGCCAGAGCCTGGCCGAGCGCAGCGACCTCGCCGGACTGCCCCGCGACGAGCTGGCCCGGCTCATCGCCACGCTCGAGGAGGAGATGGGCGAAGCGGCCTCCGAGCTCAACTTCGAGTACGCGGCGCGGCTGCGGGACGAGATCAACGACCTCCGCCGGGAGCTGAGGGAAGCCGGGTGAGCCCCGGGGGGAAGGGGGCGGTGCTGGTCACCGGGGCGTCGACCGGCATCGGCGAGGCGGTGGCCCGGCACCTCGTCACCCAGGGTCACCAGGTCTACGCCGGCGTCCGCAAGGAGGCCGACGGTGACAAGCTCCGCGGCCGCTCGCTGACGCCGGTCCAGTTGGACATCACCGACGAGGAACAGGTGGCGGCCGTCGCCCGGCAGCTCACGACCGAGCTCGACGGTGCGGGCCTGGCCGGCGTGGTGAACAACGCCGGCATCGCCCGCGGCGGCCCGCTCGAGTACCTGCCGCTGGACGAGTGGCGCACGCAGCTCGAGGTCAACGTGGTCGGCCAGGTCGCCGTCACCCGCGCCGTCATGCCGCTGATCCGGGACGGGGGCGGGCGCATCGTGTTCGTCGGTTCCCTCGGCGGGCGCGTCGGCAGCCCGCTCATGGGCCCGTACTCGGCCTCGAAGTGGGCCATCGAGGGCCTGGCCGAGTCACTCCGTCACGAGCTGGCCCCCTGGGACATCAAGGTGGCCGTGGTCGAGCCCGGGGCAGTTCGCACCGACATCTGGTCCAAGGCCCGGGAGACCACGCAACGCCTCGAGCAGGAGCTCCCCGACGAGGCCTTCGACCGCTATGGCGATGCGGTGGCGGACATCCAGAAGGGGATCGAGCGCAGCGACAGGAGCGGCGTGGACCCCCTCAAGGTGGCGGTGGCGGTCGCCCATGCCCTCGACCACGACCGGCCCAAGCACCGGTACCTCGTGGGCCCCGACGCCAGGGTCGCCGGCACCCTCGCCCGTCTCCTGCCCGACAAGGCGAAGCACGTCGTCATCGGGCGCCTCAGCCGGATGTGAGTTCAGCCCTTTCCTGACACGACGCCCTGCCGATGGGCACCTCGTGACCTCGACGACGGTGGCGCCAACCGACGCGCCTGCGCTCGTCCGGGCCTGGGGGCGCACCCTCGGGGTGCACGCCGCCGCCCTCAGCCTCCTCCTCCTCGCCCTCATGCCCCTGCTGGGCACGTCGCGCATGTTCTCGGCCGACGAGGGCGCGGCTCACTCGCAGGCCCACCTGCTGGCTGAGGGCAAGGGCTGGTTCCTCGACCACCCCCGCCCGGACCTGGATCCGACGGGGGAGAACTTCCTCATCCACCTGTCGTCCATCGAGGGCGACCGCGGGGCGCCCTTCGCCAAGCACCCGGTCTACGCCGTCGCCCTGACCCCGCTCGAGGCCGTCGGCGGGAAGCCGGCCATGGTCCTCACCTCGCTGGTGGGCACGGTCGCCGCCGCGCTGGCCGCCGCGCTACTGGCCCGGCGCATCCGCCCGGGGATCGACCGGGCGACCTTCTGGGCCGTCGGCCTGGCGTCCCCAGCGTTCCTGTACAGCTACGTCCTGATCGCCCACACGCTCGGCGCCGCGCTCGCCACCCTGGCGGTCTACCTGGCGGTCCGGGGCCGCCGAGGCTGGGGGGACCTGGTCGGGATCACGCTGCTCCTCGTCCTCGCCGTCACGTTGCGGTCCGAGGCCATCCTCTTCGGCCTCGCGATGGGTGCCGCCTGCACCGCGGTGGCCTGGCTCCAGCGGGACCGCCGCCTGCTCCTCGCCGGCGTCGCCGCCGGCGCCGGGGCCGTGCTCGGCAACTTCGTCGACCGGTTCCTGGCCGGGCTGGTCGCGTCCGGCGGCATGCTCAACCCGACGGCCGGTTCGAGCGACTTCCTGAACGACCGCATCTTCGCCGCCGTCATCACCTGGCTCCTGCCGTCCTACGACGGCCTGGGGCTCGACGACGCCCTCCTGGTCGGCGCCGCCCTCTTCGGCGTGATGGCCGTGGTCGTCGCCCGCAAGCATCCCGAGGACGGCCCCGGCATCCGCCTCTTCGCCGGCCTGGCCACCGCCTGCGCCGTCGGTCGTCTGCTGCTGCCCGCCAACCCGGTCTCGGGCCTGCTCGTCGCCTTCCCGCTGTTCACCGCCGGCCTCGCATCGCTCAGCCGGGACCGGCTGCGCAACCCCGCGGCAGCCGTGGCCACGGCCACCTTCGCCCTCTTCTCCCTGGCGGTGCTGGCCACCCAGTACCGGGCCGGGGGGAGCGGCGAGTGGGGCGGGCGCTACTTCCTCCTCGGTCTGCCGGTCATCGTCCCGGTGGTGATGGCCGGCCTGGCCGACGTCGGGCAGCGGGTCGACGCCACCACGCGACGGGCGCTGATCGGTGCCGCCGTCGTGGGCTCGCTGGCCATCGCCGCCGTGTCCGGCCTGGCCCTCTACCGCAAGCAATGGGGTGCCCAGCACACGCTGGACGCCATCGAGCAGGCCATGGTGGAGACGCCGGATGCCGTCTTCGTCGCCACCGACGGGACCAGTGGCCGCTATGGCTGGCGTCACGTGGTGGCGGGGGAGGAGTGGCTGCTGGCCCTCACCCCGGCCGCCCTGGACGGTCTCGGCGAACGACTGGCGGAGGAGGGTCGGCCGATCGTCCTCTCCACCCTCGACGAGGACGGCTGGTTGGCCGACCTGCCCGACTACGAGGTGGTCGACAGCCGGGAACCGGTCGCCGGCACCAGCCGCGTGGTACTGACCCTGGTCCCTCGCTGAGGGGGCCGGGAACCCCCCGGACAAACACGTGTTCGTGTCGGGGTGCGCCGGTAGGCTCGGCTCATGGCCGATCAACTGGTGATCAGCGGTGCTCGTGAGCACAACCTCAAGGACATCTCGCTCGAGCTGCCGCGCGAGCGACTGATCGTCCTGACCGGCCTGTCGGGCTCGGGCAAGTCCAGTCTCGCCTTCGACACCATCTACGCCGAGGGCCAGCGTCGCTACGTCGAGTCGCTCTCGGCCTACGCCCGCCAGTTCCTGGGCCAGATGGACAAGCCTGACGTCGACTTCATCGAAGGCCTTTCGCCGGCCATCTCGATCGACCAGAAGAGCGCGTCCCGCAACCCGCGGTCGACCGTCGGGACCATCACCGAGATCTACGACTACCTCCGTCTGCTCTACGCCCGCATCGGCGTGCCCCACTGCCCGAAGGACGGCACGGTCGTCAACCGGCAGACCCCCCAGCAGATCGTCGACCGCATCCTCGAGCTGCCCGAGGGCACCCGGTTCCAGGTGCTGGCCCCGGTCGTGCGCGGCCGCAAGGGCACCTACGACACCCTGTTGGCCGACCTGGCGACCCAGGGCTTCGCCCGCGTCCGCCTCGACGGTGAGGTCAGGGAGCTGGCCGACCTGGCCCGGGAGGGCGCGGACCTCGCCCGCTACGAGATGCACACCATCGAGGTCGTGGTGGACCGCCTCGTCCTCCGGGAGGGCATCGAGCGGCGGCTCACCGAATCGTTGGAGACGGCCCTGCAGCTGGCCGAGGGCACGGCCGAGATCGAGATCGTCCCTCGCGACGGCGAGGCCCTGGGCGACGAGGAGCGCGAGGTCCTCACCTTCAGCCAGCACCTGGCCTGCCCGACGTGCGGCACGTCGTACGGCGAGCTGGCGCCCCGGAACTTCTCGTTCAACTCGCCCTACGGCGCCTGCACCAGCTGCGACGGCCTGGGCACCCGCTTCGAGGTCGACCCGGAGCTGGTGGTGCCCAACCCGGAACTCACCCTGGACGAAGGCGCCATCGCCCCGTGGGCCAGCGGCCACAGCCAGTACTTCAAGCGCCTGATCGAAGCGGTGGCCGAGGACAACAAGATCCCGATCGACGTGCCCTGGCGGGACCTGCCCGAGAAGGGGCGCAAGCTCCTCCTCGAGGGCGCCGGCGACAAGCGGGTCCACGTCAAGTACAAGAACCGCTACGGGCGCAGCCGCAGCTACCACGCCCGGTACGAGGGCGCCGTCCCGTACCTCCAGCGCCGCCACTCCGAGGCCGAGTCCGACGCCGCCCGCGAACAGATCGAGGGCTACATGCGGGAGGTGGCCTGCCCGACCTGCGAGGGCGCCCGCCTGCTGCCTCTCTCGCTCGGGGTCACCGTCGACGGCCGGAACATCCACGAGCTCTGCTCGCTGCCCATCGGCGACTCGACCGAGCTCATCCGCTCGCTCGAGCTGTCCGAGCGGGACCGGATGATCGCCGAGGCGGTGCTCAAGGAGGTCCAGGCCCGCATGGGCTTCCTCCTCGACGTCGGCCTCGACTACCTGTCGCTGCACCGCAACGCCGGGACGTTGGCCGGCGGCGAGGCCCAGCGCATCCGCCTCGCCTCCCAGATCGGCAGCGGCCTGGTCGGGGTGCTCTACGTGCTGGACGAGCCGTCCATCGGCCTCCACCAGCGGGACAACCGTCGCCTCATCGAGACGCTGCTCCGGCTGCGGGACCTGGGCAACACCGTCATGGTGGTCGAGCACGACGAGGAGACCATCAACGTCGCCGACCACGTCGTCGACATCGGCCCCGGTGCCGGCGAGCACGGCGGGCAGGTGGTCCACTCGGGGACGGTCAAGGGCCTGCTCAAGAACAAGGACTCGGTCACCGGCCAGTACCTGTCGGGCAAGCGGGTCATCCCGGTGCCCGAGCTGCGACGCAAGCCGGGCGACGACTGGCTGGTCGTGCGAGGCGCCCGGGAGCACAACCTCAAGGACCTGGACGTCGAGATCCCACTCGGGTGCTTCGTGTGCGTGACCGGCGTGTCCGGCTCGGGGAAGTCGACCCTGGTCAACGACATCCTCTACCGGGCGCTCATGCAGCGCATCTACAAGTCGAAGACACCGCCGGGCCGGCACACCACGGTCGAGGGGACCGACGCGCTCGACAAGGTGATCGCCATCGACCAGTCACCCATCGGCCGCACACCCCGCTCCAACCCCGCCACCTACACGGGCGTCTTCGACCACATCCGGAAGCTCTTCGCCAAGACCAACGAGTCCAAGGTGCGGGGCTACCTGCCCGGTCGGTTCTCGTTCAACGTGAAGGGTGGTCGCTGCGAGGCGTGCGCGGGTGACGGGACGATCAAGATCGAGATGCACTTCCTGCCCGACGTCTATGTCCCCTGCGAGGTGTGCAAGGGGGCCCGGTACAACCGGGACACGCTGGACATCGAGTTCAAGGGCAAGAACATCGCCGAGGTGCTCGACCTGTCCTGCGAAGAGGCCCTCGAGTTCTTCGCCAACCAGCCGGTCATCTCCCGGCACATGCAGACGATCGTCGACGTCGGACTCGGCTACGTGCGGCTCGGTCAGCCGGCGCCGACCCTGTCCGGCGGCGAGGCCCAGCGGGTGAAGCTGGCGAGCGAGTTGGCCAAGCGCTCGACCGGCCACACCATGTACATCCTCGACGAGCCCACCACCGGCCTGCACTTCGAGGACATCCGCAAGCTGCTGGGCGTGCTGTCGCGGCTGGTGGATCAGGGCAACTCGGTGCTGGTCATCGAGCACAACCTGGACGTGGTCAAGACCGCCGACTGGTTGATCGACCTCGGTCCCGAGGGTGGCAGTGGCGGCGGCGAGGTCGTGGTCGAGGGCCCGCCCGAGCTCGTGGCGAAGACCTCCGGTAGCTACACCGGCGAGTTCCTGGCTCCCCTGCTGGAGCGCGCCGGCTGACCCAGCCCGTCCGCTCCGGAGCGGGCGCTAGCTGCCGACAGGAGATCCGTGCTGTCGCGCCTCGCGCCTGCCGCCCTGTACGGGGGGATCGTCGCCGCGGTCGTGGGCCTGTCCAAGCTCCACGCCTCGCAGGTCGGCGCCTACGACTACTCCGGCTCGTCGCGCTTCGCCTGGTCGTTCTTCTACATCGGCGTGCTCGCCGTCGCCGCCTACGGCACGGGTCTCCCCGACGTGCCCCGCAGCCGGCGGACCGCAGTCCTCACCGCGGTGGTGGCCGCGGCGTGCGGCGCGGTGGGCATGTCCGTCATCCAGCTCGTCGTGGGCGACGCCCTCCTGCCCCGCTTCGTGGTCTTCGGGTCCGCCCTGGCCCTGGTGCCGTGGTATCTCCTCGTGGTCAACCTGGCCGCCGACGGACGGAGCTTCGACGAGCAGCGGGATCGTGTGGTGGTCGTGGCCGACCCGGTCGGCAGCGCCCGCCTCCTCGAGGAGCTGGACGAGGCTCCCGAGTCCGTCGCCGCCGTGGTGGCCACGGTGCACCCGGAGGCAATGCTGGCGATCGGCACCGCCCGGCCCCTGGAGGAGCTGGTGCGCCGGGAGCGGGCGTCCCTGCTGGTCATCGACCGCACGGCGCAGGACCAGCCGTCCGTCGTGGCCCAGGCGGCCCACCTCCACGGCGAGGGCGTGCGCATCCGGACGCTGTCGCTGTTCTACGAGGAGTGGCTGGGCAAGCTGCCGGTGAGCGAGCTCGAGCGCATCTCGATGATGTTCGACATCGGCGAGGTCCACCGCCTGCGCTACACCCGGGTCACCCGGATCGTCGACGTCACCTTCGGCCTCCTGGGCCTGGTCGTCCTGTTGGCGATCACCCCCGTGGTCCTGCTCGGCAACCTCGTGGGCAACCGGGGTCCGCTGCTCTACCGCCAGACCCGCGTCGGCAAGGGCGGCGTGCCGTTCGAGATCCTCAAGTTCCGCACCATGCGCCCGGCCCGGCCCGGGGACTCCACCGAGTGGACCGGTGAGCGGGACCCCCGCATCACCCGCTTCGGCGGCGCTCCTCCGCCGGTCACACCTGGACGAGCTGCCCCAGATGTTCAACATCCTGCGGGGCGAGCTGTCGATGGTCGGCCCCCGGCCCGAGCAGCCCCAGTACGTGGACCAGCTCACCGAGAAGCTCCCCTTCTACGCCATGCGCCACCTGGTGCGCCCCGGCCTCACCGGTTGGGCCCAGGTGAAGTACGGGTACGCCGGCGACGAGCGGGATGCGCTCGAGAAGCTCCAGTACGAGTTCTTCTACCTCCGCCGGCAGAGCCTGTCCCTGGACCTGCGGATCGTGGGACGCACGATCCGCAGCGTCGTCGGCGGCGACGGGCGCTGATGACCTCCGTCGCGGAGGCGCCCCCGACCTCTGCCGCCCCGAGCCGGGCCGAGGCGAGCGCCGTCGGACCCGAGCGGTACGTGCTCGTGCTCCTCTTCGCTGTGGTCTTCGCCCTGGCCGTCCGGCCCGCGCTGGACCACGACCTGTGGTGGCACCTGCGCACCGCCCAGTGGATGGTCGAGCACCACGACTGGGTCGGGGTCGACCCCTTCACCCACACGCGGCCCGGGGTGGTCCGGGTGCAGACCGACTGGCTGGCCGACCTCAGCTTCCTCGGCGTCTGGAGGATCGGCGGCCTGGCCGGCGTGTCCCTCCTCGTCGCCACCCTGGCCACGGTGGGCACCGCCCTCGTCTACCGGACCACGACCGGACGCTTCGGTGTGCGGGTGCTGGTCACCGGGGTCGTGGCCGCCGCCGCGTCGGTCCACTGGGTGGCCCGGCCGCAGATGTTCACCTTCGTGCTCACCGCGGCGATCGTCCTCCTCGTCAGCCGCTGGCGGGCCGACACCCTGGCCTCCGGCGTGGGCGACCGCCGGATCTGGGCCCTCGTCCCCCTGGTCTGCCTCGGCTCCAACCTCCACGGCGGGATCGTCTACGCCGTGCTCATCCTCCTGGCGATGGTCGTCGGGGAGTGGGTCGACGTGGCCCTGGCCCGCTTCGGCCCCCGCTCGCTCGACGTTGCCCTCCGCCTGCCCGCGGCCGCCCGTCGCACGCTCACCCTGGCCACCGGGGTCGCGGTGGCGTCGATGGTGATCAACCCGTCGACGCTGCGGATCTACACGCTGCCGTTCCACCAGGTCGGCGCGTCCGTCCGGTACGTCACCGAGTTCCGTCACCCGTCGCTCGGCGACGTCTGGGCGTGGCCGTTCTTCGTCCTCCTCGCCGCCGCCGTCGTGCTCCTCGCCCGCTCCTGGCGCCGGGTCGATGCCGTCACGCTGATCCCGCTGCTGGGGACCGCGGCCCTGGCGCTCCAGTTCGTCCGGTCCGTGCCGTTCTTCGCCATTGCCGCCGCGCCCGTCCTCGCTGAGCGGGGCTCGGCCTGGCTGGCCCAGCGGGAGACGACCGACGTCCGCACGCCACTGACCGCGCACGACCGGCGGCGGCTGGCCCAGGCGGTCGCCCTCGTCGTGATCGCCGTCCTCGTCAGCACGCCGTTCCGCATCGGCGGCGAGCGCGTCGCCGAGACCCGGGCCGAGATGTTCCCCGAGCAGGCCACCGCCTGGCTCAACGCCAACACCCCGCCGGGCGAGCTGTTCAACGAGTTCGACTGGGGCGGCTACCTGATCCTGCACGCGCCCGAGTACCGGGTGTCGATCGACGGGCGCACCGACGTCTACGACGAGTACCTCGACACGGCCATGGCGGTGGTCGCCGCCGAGCCCGGCTGGGAGGACGAGCTGGACCGGGAGGGCGTCAACGTGGTGCTCCTGCACACGGGGGTCGCCCTCGCCGATGCCCTGGCCCGGGACGCCGACTGGCGGGTCGGCTACACCGACGACCAGGCCACGATCTTCCTCCGCCGTTGATCCCCGTGCCCGCACAGCACCGCTCGTAGGCTCCGTCGTCGTGCCTGAGTACGCGCCACCGGCTCCCGAGGACGACGAGGTCGGCGTCGCCGTCATCGGCGCCGGCTACTGGGGGCCGAACCTCGTCCGGAACTTCCTCGAGTGCCCCACGGCCTGGCTGTGGACGGTCTGCGACCTCGACCTCGACCGGGCCCGACAGGTCGTCGGCCGCCGGTCCTCGATCGGGGTGACCGACCAGCTCGACGAGGTGCTGGCCGACCCCCGCATCGAAGCCGTCGCCATCGCCACCCCCGCGGCGACCCACCTGCCCATCGCCAGGGCGGCCATCGAGGCGGGCAAGCACGTGCTGGTGGAGAAGCCGCTGGCGCTGTCCTCGGCCGATGCCAGGACCATCGCCCAGGCGGCCGACGACGCCGGCCTCGTGGCCATGTGCGACCACACGTTCTGCTACACGCCGGCGGTCAACCGGATCCGGGCGGAGATCGCCGACGGCAACCTCGGCGACATCCAGTACATCGACTCGGTCCGCATCAACCTCGGGATCGTCCAGCGGGACACCGACGTGTTCTGGGACCTGCTGCCCCACGACCTGTCCATCCTGGACTCGGTCCTGCCCGACGACTGCGCGCCGACCGCGGTGTCCGCCCTCGGGGTCGATCCCATCGGGGCGGGCAAGCCCTGCGTCGGCTACGCCACGCTGCTCCTGCCCGACGAGGCCATCGCCCACATCCACGTCTCGTGGCTGAGCCCGGTCAAGATCCGCAACGTCGTCTTCGGCGGTTCCCTGCGCCACCTCGTGTGGAACGACACGAACCCGGCCCAGCGGGTTGCCACCTACGAGCGGTCGGTCGACATCACCCAGATCGACGACGAGGACGAGCAGCGGGACCTGATGGTCCAGTACCGCACCGGCGACATGCTGGCGCCCGCGCTCAACGAGACCGAGGCGCTGCAGGGCGTGGTCCGGGACTTCACCGCGTGCATCCGCAAGGGCGGCCGCCCGCTGACCGACAGCTGGTCCGGGGTGCGGGTCCTGGAGATCCTCGAGGCCGTCGATGCCAGCCGGCAGTCCCGCGGCGAGCTGGTGCCCGTCGAGGTGACGCCGCGGTGACCGACGCCATCCCGCTGGTCGACCTGGGGCTCCAACACGCCCAGATCGCCGACGAGGTCGCCGACGGCTTCGATCGGGTCATGGCCGCCACCTCGTTCGTGAAGGGCCCGGATGTGGCCACCTTCGAGGAGGAGCTGGCCCGATTCTGCGGCGTCGACCACTGCGTGGGCGTGGCCAACGGCACCGACGCCGTCGAGCTGGCCCTCCGGGCCGTCGGCGTTTTGCCGGGCGACGAGGTCGTCGTGCCCGCCAACACCTTCATCGCCAGCGCGGAGGCCATCGCCCGCCTCGGCGCGCAGCCCCTCCTGGTCGACTGCGATCCCGACGACCAGCTGATCGACGTGCACGCCGCGCTCGCGGCGGTCGAGCGTCAGCGGCCCAAGGCCGTGCTGGCCGTCGACCTGTTCGGCCAGTGCGCGCCGTTGCTGGCGCTGGCCGAGGGCCTGGGAGACGGGCCGTGCGCCCTCGTCGAGGACGCCGCGCAGAGCCAGGGCGCCACGCACCACGGCCACGGCATCGGCACGCTGGCCGCTGCTGCGGCCACCAGCTTCTACCCGGGCAAGAACCTGGGTGCCTACGGCGACGGCGGGGCGGTCCTGACGCGGTCGGCCGAGGTGGCCGACGCCATCCGGCTGGTCGGGGACCACGGCAGCCGCACCCGCTACGTCCACGAGGTCATCGGGGTGAACTCCCGCCTCGACACGCTGCAGGCCGTCGTGCTGCGGGCCAAGCTCCGTCGACTGGGCGAGTGGAACGCGCAGCGTCGCGCCGCGGCCAGACACTACGACGAGGCTCTCGCCGGCGTCGACGGCATCGGGTTGCCCACCACCGCCGAGGGCAACGAGCACGTCTGGCACCTCTACGTCGTCCGGGTGGCGGACCGGGACCGGGTCCTGCAGGCCCTCCACGACGAGGGCGTCGGCGCCGGGGTCCACTACGCCGTGCCCATCCACCTGCAGCCCGCGTTCGCCCACCTCGGCCACACGGCGGGCACGTTCCCCGCCGCCGAGGCGGCGGCCCGAGAGATCCTGTCCCTGCCGATGTACCCCGGCCTCACCCCGGACCAGCAGGACCGGGTCGTCGAGGTCCTGCGCCGGGCGGTCAGCTCCGGCTGACGGCCTCCGCCACGGCGAGGCCCTGCACCACCTGCTCGTTGAACGTGTCGGCCCCGAACGCGGTCGCGCCACCGACCACCGACGCAGGCAGCGCTCGTTGGTCCAGCGCCCGCCGGGCGGCGGCGAAGGCCTCCCGGTTGCCCGCCGAAGGCGTGGCGAAGCTCGGCCGGGACGCCGCCAGCACGATCTCGGGGTCCGCGGCCTGGGTGATGACGCCGAGAGCACGTAGCGAATCCGTCGCCGCGCGCTCCCAGTCCTCGGGGTCGACGAGCCGGTGGTCGAGCTCGCAGCACAGCGTGTGGACGCCAGGGCGGGCGTCGGCCCGGTCGTCGGTGACCCGGAACGCGGGAACGTCGGCCTCGGTGGCGAAGAGGACCGACGGGAGGTCCCCGACCTGCGTCTCGGCGACGTCGACCCAGACCATCGTGGCCACGACCCGGTCGGCCTCATAGCCGATCCCCGCCGCGGCGAAGAGCTCCTCGGCGCCGACGCCGAGCACCGGTCGGTGGGCGACGAGCGCGGTGCCGTCCTCGAAGCCGAGGTGCACGTCGTCGCCCTCCGCGTTCACGGCCGTGAGGACGCCACTGATTGTCGTGTGGACTTCCGGGGCGGCGTCGACCCGGTCGACCAGTCGTTGGACGATCGCCCCCATGCCCCCGGACGCCAGGGAGTACATGGCTCGCTGCGGCCGGTAGCTGAGCGAGCCGGTGCACGCCTCCCAGGCCGTCACCGGGTGGAACAGCGGGAGCCAGATCTTGCGGTGCAGGGCCCCGATCACCGAGGCCGTGCCGCCGGGCAGGATCTTGGCCGCCAGCGACTCGATGAGGCGCTCGTGGAAGCGGGGGCCGGTGTGGGCCCGACCCATGTCGGCGAAGGACGAGCGCCACCGGTCGGCTTCGTGCTCGGGCGTAAACCACCCGTGGGGACCGACCGCCTCGACGCAACGGGCCGCTTCGTCGGCCATCGCCGCCCGTTCGGCGTCGTCGACCGCATCGGCCAGGCCCGAGAGGTCGCCGCTGAGCACGTAGTCCGTGCACCGGCGGCCGTCGACGGAGACCTCCGGTGCGGTGACCTGCACGAGGTCGTCGCCGGCCAGCTCCCGGACGAACGCATCGATCGGGGCCAGGAACGGTCGGTGGCCATGGGGACCGGGCACGTAGCCACCGAACGGCGGTGGGGCTTTGGGCTCGTCGTCGTAGCTCAGCTCGACGAGTCGGGCGCCCAGTTCCAGGCGTCGGCCCTTGACCGAGAGCGGGAGGAAGCCGCCGCCGAGGCCTCGCTCAGGGAGGTGGAGGTCCACCCTGTCGCCGGCGGCGGCCAGCCGGTCGGCCGCGACGAGGGCGGCGATGCTGCCGCCCACGACCACGACGGGCTCGCTCACGCGGCGAGGTCGTCCCGGCGGAACGTGAGCCGGGGCTCGAGGCGACAGCCGACGCTGCGCTTGAACTGGATCAGGCCGTGGTTCGGCACGCCGTCCTCGCTGGAGATGCCGATGTCGAGCGTCCGGGTCCCGGAGGCCATCGCGTGCTCGACGACGGTGCGCACGAGGGCGTTCATCGGCGAGACGGGCAGCTCGTGCAGGGCGTCACCCCAGTACTGGACGACGTCGCGGCCGGCCGCGACGCGGTAGAGCAGCGCGGCGGCGACCATCCGATCCTCGCCGGCCAGGGCCAGGAGCCGCACGCGCCCCGGGAAGGCATCACGGATCGACCGGATGTAGCCGACGTCCAGGTGCATCGGCCGGCCGCGGTCGGCCCGGTTGCGGCGCAGGACCTCATGGGCCTCGGCCCAGCCCGCGTCGTCCGCGGGGGCGACCTGGAACGCGGCCAGCCCCTGGCCGAGCGAGCGGCGCAGCATCTTTCGGGCGGCGGGCTTCAGGTCGGCGGCGTAGTCGTCCGGCGAGCCGTACCCGTCCAGGTCCAGGTAGGCGTTGATCTCGGCGCCGGCGACGGTGAAGCCGCGGTTGAGGAGCACGAACTCGAGCACCCCCTCGTTCGCCCCGTGGTGCGGGGGCTTGGCCAGGACCTCCACCGTGCGCACGCCGTCGTCGGCCAGCCAGGCGAGGGCGGTGTCGACCAGGCCCTCGACGTTGGCCACCGTCTCGTTCGCACGGGCAACGTCGAGCCCACCGAAGGGGGCCAGGTGACCGGACCGGCAGCGGTCGTCGACCCGCCCGCCGACGAACGAGCCGACCAGCCGCTCGCCGTCGTGGTGGTCGATCTGGACCCGCCCGGGGGCCTCTTCGGGCCGAAGGGCGAAGTACGCCGTCGTGTTCCACAGCACCAGGTGCGGTTCGCCCGGGTCGGCGACGTCGTCCGGCGTGAGGTCGGTCGCGCCGACCGGCAGGTGCTCAGCCATCGGCGGCCCGGAACACGAGGTGGTTCATGGCGGCCAGCTCGGACAGCTCGGGGCCGAGGCGGACGAAGCCGTCCAGCACCTCGTCCGGGAGCTCCTCCATGAGGGCGTTGGGGAGGGGCTTGAGCATGACCCCGCCGCGGTGCACCAGCTCGAGGCCGGCGTCGCGCCCGAGCGCTTCCAGCTGGTCGGCGTCCAGCACGGCAACGGTCTCGTACGCCACGCCGCGTTCGGAGACCTCGTCGAGGCGTTCGATGAGGCCCATCGCCCGGCCCAGGAGCCGGTGGATCGAGCCCGGGTTCTGCAGCGACACGTGGAGGTGACCGGTCGGGGCCAGGTGACGGGCCGCGGTGGCGTAGAGGGCGGCGGGATCGGGGACCTCGTGGACGACGTTGGCCAGCACGACGTGCTCGAAGCGCTCTCTTCGGTCGAACGCCACGATGTCGCCCTCGACCAGCTCGACGCCGTCCAGCCCGCGCTCGGTCGCCCGCTCCAGGTACGTCACCGCACGGTCGACGGCGACCACGGTCGCCCCGGCCGCCACGAACGCCGCGGTCATGCGCCCCGTGGCACAGCCGAGCTCCAGCACGGCGTCCCCGGGCCGGATCCACGACACGATCGCTGAGCCCGTGGCATCGGTGAACCAGTGGTCGAAGTCGGTGTCCGGGTCGTAGCGTTCCGCGTACCCCATGTCGGCGAGGACGCTACCCGGGCGACCCTCGGCCGCCGGGGAGGCGTGCGACCGCCGCCACGCTCTCGAATCCCCGGTTCCCGCCGATGGAAAGGGGACCCTTGGGAGGCTGCCGACCCGTGACCAGCACCGAGCTGACCGCTGAAGACCTCGACCGCTTCGCGTCGACCTACTACCTCAACGACGAGGTCGAGGACGTCGACATCGAAGAGCTGGCGCAGCGCCACAGCGTGCCGGCCATCGTCCGGGCCGTCGCCGGCGCCGACCGCGTGCTCGAGATGGGGTTCGGCACCGGACTGATCACCGGCGAGCTCCTCCAGGCCGGGGTGCCCGTCGAGGTCGTCGAGGGAAGTGCGGTCTTGCGGGACCACGCCGTCGAGCGCCATCCCGACCTGACCGTCCACCTGTCGATGTTCGAGGAGTTCCGGCCCGACCAGCCCGTCGGTGCCGTCCTCGCCCTCCATGTGTTGGAGCACGTGGACGAGCCCGGGGCTCTGCTGGAGCACCTGATCAGCTGGCTCCAGCCCGGCGGCGTGTTCGTCGCCGTCACCCCCAACGCCGGCTCCATCCACCGGATGCTGGGCGTGGCCATGGGCCTGCAGGAGCACCTCGACGACCTCTCCGAGCGGGACCACCTCGTCGGCCACCAGCGGGTGTACGACCTCGCCGGGCTCCGCGACGAGCTGTCCTCCGCCGGGCTCGAGGTGATGAGCGACTTCGGCTACTTCGTCAAGCCGCTGGCCAACTCACAGATGCTCGGCTGGCGCCGCGAGGTGCTCGACGGCCTCAACGCCATCTCCGATGACGTCCCCACCGACCTCCTGGCCAACATCGGCGTGGTCGCCCGACGCCCCTGAGCCCGTCCGCAGGCCCCGGCCCGACGTGGTCAGGCCGACGAGGCACCACATCCCGGTCACGGCCACCCCGACCGCGAACGGCAGCTGGACGGCGACGGCGAGGGTGAGACCGGCACCGACACCCACCCCGAGCACGGGCAGGGCGTGGCGGGCGAGAGCCGGGCCCACCCGCTGGCGCAACGCCGTGAGCACCAGGGCCACCACGACGACCTCGGCGGCACAGGCCGCCAGGGCCGCGCCGGCCGCGCCCCACGCGGGGATCACCGCGATCCCGAGCACGACGTTCAGCCCGACCCCGATCGCCACGACGACCAGGTAGCTGCGGGCCCGCTCCTCGGCCAGGAGCACCAGCTCCCCGAAGGTGCGCACGACCCACAGCAGGGCGACGATCGACAGCACGCCGAGGGTGATGGCCCCGTGCCGGCGGCCACCGGCGTCGAACAGGACGTCGAGGAGGCGCTCACCGTCGAGGCACAGCCACAGCACGAGGGGCAGTGTCGCGGCGACGACGGTGGCGGTGACGTGGGCGGCGTGGCGGATCGCCCGGGGGCCGTCGCCCGCCACGAACGTCGCCCGCAGGAGGGGCAGCACGGGGAGCAGGACGGCCGCGCCCAGGATCCCGAGGGCCTCCGGGACCTTCTGGGCGATCGAGAAGGTGCCGACCACCGTCGGACTGACGAGGAGCACGAGGAGCAGGGCGCTGATCCGCGGGCCGACGATCATCAGGGTCGAGCTCAGCGCGGTGCGCCGGCCCTCGGCGTCGAGGATCGGCTGGGACCCGGCCACGCCGCCACCGGGCCAGGTGAGGGCCGCCACGCCGACGACGGCGGCGCTGACGAGGTTGGTTGCGGCGTACACGGCGAGGACGGCGACCGGGCCACCGCCGAGGGACAAGACGATCGAACCCGCGACCACGAACAGCAGCCGCTCGCCGACCAGCAGGCGCATCTCCGCCCCGACGCTGCCCACCGATCGGAGCGCGGCGAAGCCGACCTCGGTCGCGCCACTGGTGAGGGCGATGAGTGCGGCCAGGACGAGGACGGCGACCGGCAGCTCGTCCTGGAGCACGAGGGCCGCCGACGCGGCGAGGAGCGTGGCCACCACCCCCGCGCCGGCCCGCTGGAGCACCGCCCGCCCGTAGTTGGCCCGCAGCGAACCGGGGTCGGCGGCGACGTGGCGGACGACCGTGCGGGTCGTCCCGAGGTCACTCAGCCCGCCGATGACGACGACGAGGACGAGCCCGATGCTCAGGAGGCCGAAGTCCTCGGCGTCCAGCGCCCGGGCGGCCAGCAGGAACCAGCCGAGCCCCAGCACCTGGGCGACGACCCGGGCACCGGCCAGCCCGAGGAGCTTGCCCGGAGCGCCGAGCTCGCGGGGGTCGGCGGGGGCGGTCACGCGGAGGTGTCGCCGTCCCGTTCGGAGCCGGCGAGCACGTCCTTCACGAGGCCGACCAGGACGCCGGCACCCCAGGTGGTGTGCATGACCGGCAGCGCCGCGGCGAACACCACCGGCGAGCCGTCCCGCCGACCGGGCCGGGCCTGGGCCACGGCGGCGCCGATGACCCCGGCGTAGGCGACGGCACCGACGAGGGCGAGGCGACGTCCGGGCCCGGCGACGGCACAGGCGGTGACGACCGCCCCGCCGGCGACGGCCAGGGGTGGGACGAGGTGGCGGGCCCGGATCGATGCGGGGTGGCGCCGCATGACCGTGGCCTTCCCCCGCCCGTAGGCGAAGAACTGCCGGCCGAGGGCCTTCAGGGAGGCCCGGGGTCGGTAGATCGACTCGATCTCCGGGCAGAAGACCAGGCGACCGCCGGCCCGACGCAGGCGGTGGTTGAACTCGTAGTCCTCGTTGCACGCCAGCGCCTCGTCGTAGCCGCCCGCGTCGATCATCGGCTGGCGCAGGAAGGTCGGGTGGCTGATCGTGTCGACGTCGGCCCGCTCGGTGGAGGTGCGGTGGGGCGAGGCCATGCCGAAGGGCGAGGCCATGGCCCAGCCGATGGCCCGGGACCGGCGGTCGGTGCCCTCGTGCACGTAGCGGCCGCCGACCCCGACGGCTCCCGTCTCCCGGAGCATGTGCACCGAGGTGGCGACGTACTCGGTGTCGGGCACGCCGTGCGCGGAGAGGAAGCACAGGACGTCGCCCGAGGCGTTGGCGATGCCGAGGTTCGCGGCGGCCGCGGCCTTGCGGCGGGGGTTGTGGATGTGCCGCACCTGGGGGTGGACGGCCGCGAGGCGCGCCAGGATCTCGAGGCTGCCGTCCGTCGAGCCGCCGTCGACCACGAGGATCTCGATGCGCTCGGCGGGGTAGCTCTGGGCCAGGAACCCCTCGATGCACGGCCCGATGTGGTCGCGCTCGTTCAGCATGGGGATGACGACGGTGACCGCCGGCAGCGCGGTCGGCCCACCGCCGCGAGCCGGTGGGGCGCTCGTCGTCGAGGGCAGGACGGCGGCGGTCGTCTCCATCCCTGTATTCATCGGCATCCGGGCCCCGATCCCAAGGCCGGGACCCGGGTGCCGAGGGGCGAGATCAGGTGATCTCGAGCATCCGTTCCAGGGCCACGCGGGCCCACTCGCTGGTCTCGGGGTCGACCGTGATCCGGTTGACCACGTTGCCCTCGACCAGGTTCTCCAGGACCCACGCCAGGTGCGGGCCGTCGATGCGGAACATGGTCGAGCACGGGCACACCAACGGGTCCAGGGACAGGACCGTCTTGTCCGGCGTCTCGGCGTTCAGCCGGTTGACCAGGTGGATCTCGGTGCCCACGCCGATGGTCGAGCCCGCAGGGGCGTCGGCGATGGTGCGGATGATCCCCTCGGTCGACCCGACCACGTCCGCCTGCTCGACCGTCTCGTGGGCGCATTCCGGGTGCACGACGACGATGGCCCCGGGGTGCTCCTCCCGGAACGTCACGACGTGCTCGGGACGGAACCGCTGGTGGACCGAGCAGTGGCCCTTCCAGAGCAGGAAGCGGGCCTCCTTGGCGTCGGCCTCGGTCAGGCCGCCGTCGTCGAGCCGCGGGTTCCACACCCGCATGTCGGCTTCGCCGTAGCCCATCTCGTAGCCGGTGTTGCGACCGAGGTGCTGGTCCGGGAAGAACAGGGTCTTGTCACCCCGCTCGAACGCCCAGTCGAGGACGGCCCGGGCGTTGGACGACGTGCACACGGCGCCGCCGTGCTCGCCCACGAACGCCTTCAGCGCCGCCGACGAGTTCATGTAGGTGACGGGCACGACCCGCTCGATGTCGATCATCCGGCCGAGGGTTTCCCAGGCCTCTTCGACCTCGTCGAGGTCCGCCATGTCGGCCATGGAGCACCCGGCGTTCAGGTCGGGGAGGATCACGTGCTGGTCGTCGCTGGTGAGGATGTCGGCCGACTCGGCCATGAAGTGGACGCCGCAGAACACGATGTAAGCGGCCTCCGGACGGCCCTTGGCCAGCTGGGCGAGCTTGAACGAGTCACCCCGGGCGTCGGCCCAGACCATGACCTCGTCGCGCTGGTAGTGGTGGCCGAGGATGAAGAGCTTCGACCCGAGGGTCTCCTTCGCGGCCCGGATGCGCTCGGCCAGCTCTTCGTCGGCCGCGTTCCGGTAGTCGTCAGGTAGGGGCTTCTGGAGCCGCAACATGGATGAACCTCCCACTGAGGGGGCTCCGATGATGAGCGGTGGGGGCAGTCCGGTCGCCTCGCCACGGGGATGTCGCTCTCAGAGCCGATATGTCGCCGGATGCCGGACCGGTCGTTCACCAGCGTACAACCCCGGCGGGTTGGGGCCTGTTCCTCTAGGGAATGCGCTCCACCGTGATCCCCCGCAGCTCCATGGCGGCCAGGACCTTCTCGCCGTGCTCGGCGTCGTGGGTCTCCAACGTCATGTCGACCTCGACCTCGTCGACGCTGACGTGGGTCCCCTCCCGGTGGTGCTCCACGTCGAGGATGTTGACGTCCTGCGCGGCGATGATCTTCGTGAGCTCGGCCAGGGCGCCGGGGTGGTCGGGGACCCGGGCGCTGATGCGCAGGAACCGTCCCGAGGCCGACAGGCCGTGGTCGATGAGCTTCACCAGGAGCAGCGGGTCGACGTTGCCCCCGGAGAGGATGACGACGACCGGGCCGTCGCCGTCGATCTTGCCCGCGAGGAGCGCGGCCAGGCCCACGGCGCCGGCGGGCTCCACCACGGCCTTGGCCCGCTCGAGCAGGAGGACCAGCGCCCGGCCGATCTCGTCGTCGTCCACGGTGACCACGTCGTCGACGTAGGCCTGCGCGTGGGCCAGCGTGAGCGGTGACGGGGCCTTGATGGCGATGCCGTCGGCGATGGTCGACACCCGGTCCAGGACCTTGGCGGCGCCGGCGTGGAGGGAGGGCAGGAGGCAGGCGGCGCCCTCGGCCTGGACACCGACGACCCGGACGTCGGGTGCCCGGTGGTGGAGGGCGGTGGCCACGCCGGAGATCAACCCGCCGCCGCCGACGGGGACCAGGACCGTCTCGGCGTCGGGCCAGTCCTCGGCGATCTCCAAGCCGACCGTGCCCTGCCCGGCGATGACGAGCGGGTGGTCGAAGGGGCTGGCGAAGAAGCCCCCCGAGGTCTCGGCCCGTTCCTTGGCCAGGGCGATGGCGTCGTCGACGGTCTCGCCGGCCAAGATCACCTCGGCGCCGTAGTCGCGCGTCGCCTGCACCTTGGGCAGCGAGGCGGTGACCGGCATGAAGACCGTGGCGTGGCGCCCGGTGAGCCTGGCGGCGAGGGCGACGCCCTGAGCGTGGTTGCCGGCGCTGGCGGCGACGACTTCGGTGACGTCCGCGGGAAGGCTGGTCAGCAGGTTGAGCGCCCCCCGGGGCTTGAACGAGCCCGTTCGCTGGAGGTGCTCGGCCTTCAGGATGACGGTCCGCTGGCAGAGGCGGGACAGGGACTCGGCCTGCCAGGACGGGGTGCGGCGCAGCCGGTCGCCGATCCGCTCGCGGGCGGCGAGCACGTCATCGAGGGTCACCAGGTCCGAGATGGGCCCACGGTACGCCTCATCCACCCCCGTGCAAGGCCGACGGGAACCCGTGCAGACCGCCGAAGCACGGGATGAGGCCGTGCTCGGCGCGACGGACCGCCGCCGCCCCACGGTCGACACGGTGGCCGCCGGCCTGGTCGGCGTCCTCAGCTTCCTGATCGCCGTACGCCCGGCCTTGGACAACGACCTCTGGTTCCACCTGCGCACGGCCGATTGGATGCTCGAGCACCACCGGTGGGTGGGCATGGACCCCTTCAACCACACCCGGCCGGGCGTGATCCGGGTCCAGACCGACTGGCTGGCTCAGCTCACGCTGCACGGCGCGTGGCGCATCGCCGGACTGGCCGGCATCGCCCTCCTCGTCGCCGTCGTCCAGGCCGCCGCAATGGTCCTTCTCTACCGGGCCATCGACGGCCCCGTCCGGGTGCGGGCCGGCGTGTGCCTGCTGGTGGCGGCCTCGTCGTCCATCTTCTGGTCGGCCCGGCCCCAGACCTTCACCTTCCTCGGCATGGTCCTGGTCGTCTCCCTCCTGTGGCGGTGGCGGCGGAACCCGGCGTCGGCAGCCGTCTGGTGGCTGGTCCCGCTCTTCCTGGTGTGGGTGAACACCCACGGCGGGGTGATCTACGGCGTGCTGATCGTGTTCGCCGTGCTGGCGGGGGAGCTGGGCAATCGCTTCGCCGCCGACCGCGGGCTGCCCCTCGGCGTGAACCCACTGCCGGTCGACGCGATCCGCCGCCTCGCCGTCGCGGCCGTGGCGAGCACGGCGGTCCTGGTCGTGAACCCCTCCGGTGTGAGGGTCTACGGCCTGCCCTTCCACCAGGTGGCCTCGGCGGCCGCCTACGTGCAGGAGGTGCAGCCGCCTTCGCTCGGCAACCCGACGGCGTGGCCCTTCTTCGTCCTCGTGGCGCTGACCGTCGGACTCGTCGTCCGCCGTCGACAGTCGCTGGACCTGGTCGAGGTCGTGCTCCTCCTCGGCACGCTGGCCTTCGCCTTGCGCTTCGTGCGCAGCGTCCCCTTCTTCGCCGTGGTGGCCGCACCGATCGCGGCCCGCCACCTGGCGGCCCTGGTCGAGGACCGGGACCCGGCCTGGCGGGCGCGGGCCGTGGCGCCCGCCGGCTTGGTCGTCGTGCTCCTCGGCGCCCTAACGGTCGCCGGCGTGCTCACCTCGGTCCGCCTCGATGCGGACCGCGTCGCCGACCTGGAGGCGGCCGAGTACCCCGTCGGGGCGGTGGCCTGGCTGGAGGCCAACGAGTGGCCGCGCCAGCTCTACAACACCTTCGACTGGGGCGGCTACCTGATGTGGCGGCTGCCCGACACCGAGGTGTCGATCGACGGCCGCACCGACGTCTACGACGAGTACCTGGCCGTCTACGACTCGGTGATCCGGGCCGAGGAGGGCTGGGACGACGAGCTCGACCGCGTGGCGGCCGACACGGTGCTCGTCGACCCCGAGGCGCCGCTGGCTCAGGTGCTGCGGGCCGACGACCGCTGGCAGGTGGTCTACGAGGACCCCGTCGCTGAGGTCTTCATCCGCACCTGACGGCACCCTGGGGGCGTCACCCCCCACCCGTAGGCTGGACCTCGCAATGGTCGAACGTCCGCCTGCCGGCACCATCCCCGACGGTCCCGGCTCCTACCAGTTCAAGGACAAGGACGGCCGCGTCATCTACGTGGGCAAGGCGAAGTCGCTGCGCTCCCGGCTGTCCAACTACTTCCAGAAGCACCTGCCCGCCGCGCACGGCGCAGATGGTGGCCACCGCCGAGTCCGTCGAGTGGATCCAGGTGGCCAACGACGTCGAAGCGGTCATGCTCGAGTACAACCTGATCAAGCAGCACCGGCCTCGCTTCAACGTCCGGCTCGTCGACGACAAGAGCTACCCGTTCCTCGCCGTCACGGTCAGCGACGAGTGGCCGCGGCCCATGGTCATGCGGGGGGCCAAGCGCAAGGGCGTCCGCTACTACGGCCCGTTCGCCCACGCCTACGCCATCCGGGAGACCCTGGACCTGCTGCTGCGGACGTTCCCGCTGCGCACCTGCTCGGACCGACAAGTTCGAGCAGCACCAGCGCCTGGGGCGGCCGTGCCTGCTGTTCCACATCGAGAAGTGCTCGGGCCCGTGCGTGGGCGAGATCGACCGCGAGGCCTACCAGGAGCTGACCCAGGAGCTCCTGAGCTTCCTCGACGGCGACACCGACGCCATCGTCAAGCGCCTCGACGCCGAGATGAAGGCGGCGGCCGGCGAGCTGGAGTTCGAGCGGGCGGCCCGCGTGCGAGACCAGCTGACCAGCGTGCGCAAGGCCATCGAGCGCCAGCAGATGGTGGCCGAGCGCAACGAGGACTTCGACGTGATCGGGCATGGCCGAGGACGAGCTGGAGGCCGCCGTCCAGGTCTTCTTCGTGCGCCGGGGCCGGGTCGTCGGCCGCAAGGGCTTCATCGTCGACAAGGTCGAGGACCTCACGCCCGGCGAGCTGATGGGCAACATCCTCGAGGGCCTCTACGGCGAGCCGCTGCCGCTGGGCCTGCCGAAGACGGTCCTGGTGCCCACCGAGCCCGACGACATCGACCTCTACGAGCGCTGGCTGAGCGTCGCTGCGGGGCTCGGCGGTGACGATCCGGGTGCCCCAGCGGGGCGACAAGCGGACCCTGCAGGAGACCGTGACCCGCAACGCGGCCGAGGAGTTCACCCGCCACCGTCTCCGCCGCTCCAGCGACCACAACAGCCGGGCCCGGGCCCTCAACGAGCTGCAGGAGCACCTCGGCCTGCCCGAGGCCCCGCTGCGCATCGAGTGCTACGACATGAGCCACATCCAGGGCACCGACTACGTCGGCTCGATGGTCGTGCTCGAGGACGGGCTGCCGAAGAAGTCCGAGTACCGGCGGTTCAAGATCAAGACCGTCGACGGCAACGACGACTTCGCCGCCATGGAGGAGGTCCTCACCCGCCGGCTCACCGCCTACCTGGCCGAGCGCCGACGCCCGGTCACCGAGCGCCAGGGCAGGTTCGCCTACCCGCCGCAGCTGCTGCTGGTCGACGGCGGCAAGGGCCAGCTGGCGGTGGCCGAGCGGGTGGTCCAGGACCTGGGCCTGGACGAGGAGATCCCCGTGGCCTCGCTGGCCAAGCGCTTCGAGGAGGTCTTCGTCCCCGGCGAGGCCGACCCGATCCGCATCCCACGTCAGTCCGAGGCGCTCTACCTGCTGCAGCGGGTCCGGGACGAGGCCCACCGCTTCGCCATCACCTACCACCGCGAGCTGCGGGGCAAGCGGATGACGAAGTCGGTCCTCGACGACGTCCCCGGCCTCGGGCCGGTACGCAAGAAGCGCCTGATCAAGGAGCTCGGCGGCGTCACCGCGGTCAAGCGGGCCGAGCTGGACGAGCTCCTGGCCCTGACCTGGCTGCCCGACGAGGTCGCCCGGGCCGTGCACGACAAGATCCACACGCCGGTCGGCCGGAGTCGTTGGTGAAGGCGGATCCCTGGGAGACCCATGCCGGCTGGTGGCAGGACGGGTTCACCGACGGCGCCGACGCCGAGTACGAGGAGCAGATCCTGCCGCTGGCCGAGGAGCACCTGGCCGGGGCGACGCGGGTGCTGGACGTGGGCACCGGCGAGGGCCAGCTGGCCCGACGGGCGTCGGCCCTCGGGCGCGTCGGTGGTGGGCGTCGACCCCACCCCGTCACAGGTCGCGGGCCGCCGCCGAGCGCGGGGGAGGACCGGTGTACGCCCGGTCCGGCGCCGAGCAGCTCCCGTTCGCCGACGACGCCTTCGACGCGGTCGTCGCCTGCCTGGTCTTCGAGCACCTGCTGGACCCCGAGCCGCCCATCGCGGAGGTGGCCCGGGTGCTCCGGCCCGGCGGCCGGTTCCTCTTCTTCCTGAACCACCCGCTCCTGCAGGCGCCCGAGCAGCGGCTGGGTCGACGACCAGATCATGGAGCCGCCCGAGCAGTACTGGCGGGTCGGGCGCCTACCTGGTGGAGGACGTGCGGGACGAGGAGGTGGCCCCCGGCGTCGTGCTGCCCTTCGTCCACCGACCGCTGTCCCGCTACGTCAACCTCATGGCCGACGCCGGGCTCGACCCTGGTGCGCATGGAGGAGCCGGCCCCGCCGCCCGGGTTCCTGGCCCGGGCCACGGAGTACCAGCAGGCCGCCACCATTCCCCGGCTCCTCTTCCTGCGGGCCGTACGCTCGCTAGGCATACGGGGAGTTCGTGATCATCGCCGGCCTCTCGGGGGCCGGGCGGTCCTCGGCCGCCGACGACTTCGAGGACCTGGGCTGGTTCGTCATCGACAACCTGCCGCCGACGCTGATCCCCAAGGTGGCCGAGCTGGCGGCCGGCCCCGACGCCACCTACGAGCGGGTCGCCCTCGTCGTCGGCACCGGCTCCGAGCTGCGCCCAGGTGCTGCCCGTCGGTGGCCGCGCTGCGGGCGGCGGACACCCGGGTCCGGGTGCTCTTCCTCGACGCCAGCACCGAGGTGCTGGTGCGCCGCTACGAGGGCACCCGACGCCGCCATCCGGCGGACGAGGGGCGACACCAGCCTGGCCGAGGCCATCGACCGGGAGCGGGCGCTGCTGGAGCCGGTGAAGGCCGAGGCCGACGTGGTCGTCGACACCAGCGAGCTCAACGTCCACCAGCTGCGGGACCGGATCCGGGACCTGTTCGGCACCGACGACCCGGCGGCCGGCATGCAGACCACGGTCGTGTCCTTCGGGTACAAGCACGGCCTGCCGCTCGACGTCGACATCGTCCTCGACTGCCGCTTCCTGCCCAACCCCCACTGGGTCGAGGAGCTCCGGCCGCTCACCGGGCTGGACGAGCCGGTGCGCGACTTCGTCCTCCGCCAGCCCGAGACCAGGCCTTCCTCGACCGGCTGGAGGACCTCCTCGACCTGCTCCTGCCCGCCTACGTGGCCGAGGGCAAGAGCTACCTGACCATCGCCTTCGGCTGCACCGGCGGCCGGCACCGGTCGGTGGCCATCGCCGAGGAGGTCGCCACCCACCTCCGCCGGAGCGGGCGGCGGCCCGACCGTGACCCACCGCGACCTCGACCAGATAGGGTCGGATCGACCCGGTCGTCTCAACGCACGGAGCGAGGCTCCAACATGACCATCCGCGTCGGCATCAACGGCTTCGGCCGCATCGGTCGCAACTTCTTCCGGGCGGCGAAGGAGCAGGGCGCCGACATCGACTTCGTGGCCGTCAACGACCTCGGCTCGCTCGAGACGATGGCCCACCTCCTCAAGTACGACTCGGTCATGGGCCGCTCCCGTACGAGATCAAGGCCGGTCGCCGACGGCATCTCGGTCGACGGCGACACCCTCAAGGTCCTCGCCGAGCGCGACCCGGCCAACCTGCCGTGGGGCGACCTCGGCGTCGACGTGGTCATCGAGTCCACCGGCTTCTTCACCGCCCGGGACAAGGCCGCCGCCCACCTCGAGGGCGGCGCGCCGCGGGTCATCGTCTCGGCCCCCGCCACCGGCGCCGACGCCACCTTCGTGGTCGGCGTCAACGACGACACCTTCGACCCCGAGCAGCACAAGGTCGTCTCCAACGCCTCGTGCACGACGAACTGCTTCGTCCCGATGATCAAGGTGCTCGACGACGCCTTCGGCGTCGAGAAGGGCCTGATGACCACGATCCACGCCTACACGGGCGACCAGAGCCTGGTCGACGGCCCGCACTGCGACCTGCGCCGGGCCCGCGCCGCGGCCATCAACATCGTCCCCACCTCCACCGGCGCCGCCCGGGCCACCGGCCTGGTGCTGCGAGTCGATGAAGGGCAAGCTCGACGGCACCTCGCTGCGGGTGCCGGTGCCCGACGGCTCGATCACCGACTTCGTCGGCGTCCTCGAGCGGGACGTCACGGTCGACGAGGTCAACGAGGCCTACCAGGCCGCGGCCGCCTCCGGGCCCGCTGGCCAAGGTCCTCGAGTACAGCGACGAGCCGCATCGTCTCGTCCGACATCGTCGGCTCGCCGGCCTCCTGCACCTTCGACTCGGAGCTCACGATGGCCATGGGCAACCTGGTCAAGGTGCTCGGCTGGTACGACAACGAGTGGGGCTACTCGAACCGCCTGGTCGACCTGGCCGAGATCGTCGGCGCGGCGAACTTGAGCGCTCCCGACCCTCGAGGACCTCGAGGCGTCGCTGGGAGGCCTCGACGGCAAGCGCATCCTCGTCCGGGCCGACTTCAACGTCCCGCTGCGAGGACGGCGCGCATCACCGACGACCTGCGCATCCGGGCCGCCCTGCCCACGCTGCACTGGCTGACCGAGCGGGGCGCCGTCGTCACCGCCTGCAGCCACCTGGGTCGGCCCAAGGGCGCCGGATCCCGCGTTCTCGATGGAGCCGGTGCGGGCAGCGCCTGGCCGAGCTCGCGCCCGGTGTCGAGCTGCTCGAGAACCTGCGCTTCGACCCGGGAGAGACGAAGAACGACCCGGCCTTCGTCGCCCGCCTGGTCGAGGGCCAGGACGGCTACGTGAACGACGCCTTCGGCGCGTCGCACCGGGCCCACGCCTCGATCGTCGGGCCGCCGCAGCACCCTGCCGTCGGCGGCGGGCCGCCTGCTGGCCCGGAGGTCGAGGTCCTGCTGCGGCGTCCGCGAGGACCCCAAGCGCCCCTTCGTGGCCATCCTCGGCGGGGCCAAGGTGCAGCGACAAGCTCGGGGTGATCGAGGCGCTGCTGGAGCGTGTGCGACACGCTGATCATCGGCGGCGGCATGTGCTTCACGTTCCTCGCCGCCCAGGGCAAGTCGGTCGGCGGCGTCGCTGCTCGAGGACGACCAGGTCGACGACTGCCGCGCGCCTGCTCGAGGCGCGGCGACCGGATCCACCTGCCGTCGGACATCACCGCGCTCGGTCCCGGCGGGAAGATCGGCGACCCGGATGCCGGGCGGCGAGGTGCGCCAGCTGGGCGCCGAGGTCCCCGAGGGCTGGATGGGCCTCGACATCGGACCGGGCACGGCCGCCGAGTTCAGCGACGTGATCCGCGACGCCCGCACCGTGCTGTGGAACGGCCCGATGGGCGTCTTCGAGGACCCCCGCTTCGAGGCCGGCACCCGCACGGTGGCCGAGGCCGTGGCCGAGACGCGGGCTTCACCGTGGTCGGCGGCGGCGACAGCGCCGCCGCGCTGGCCGCAGTTCGGCCTGGACGACGGACGTCGACCACCTGTCGACGGGCGGCGGCGCGTCGCTGGAGCTGCTCGAGCAGGGCGACCTCCCCGGCCTGGAGGCGCTCAGGGAGGCCCCGAATGCCTGACCGCAAGCCGCTGATCAGCGGCAACTGGAAGATGCACCACAACCACTTCGAGGCGCATCGCGACCGTCCAGAAGCTGTCGTACCTCCTCACCGAGGAGGACTACGACGCCGTCGACGTGTCGGTGCACCCGCCGTTCACCGACCTGCGCTCGGTGCAGACGTGCATCGAGACCGACAAGGACGTCGAGCTGCTGCTCGGGGCCCAGAACTGCCACTGGGAGGAGAAGGGCGCCTTCACCGGCGAGGTCGCCCCGGCGATGCTGGCCAAGCTCAACGTGACCTACGTGATCGTCGGCCACTCCGAGCGGCGGGAGCTGTTCGGCGAGACCGACGAGGACGTGAACCGCAAGGTCAAGGCGATCCTCGCCGCCGGGATGACGCCGATCATGTGCTGCGGCGAGACGCTCGAGGAGCGGGAGGCGGGCCAGACCGAGGCCAAGGTCACCGGCCAGGTCCGCGGCCGGGCTCGCCGGGCTGAAGCGCCGACGCAGGTCGGCGGCCTGGTCATCGCCTACGAGCCCATCTGGGCCATCGGCACCGGCAAGGCGCCACGCCCGAGGACGCCCAGGCCGTGTGCGCCCACGTGCGTGCCGTCGTCCGTGACGCCTTCGGGGCCGGGGCCGCCGACGGCGTCCGGATCCAGTACGGCGGCTCGGTCAAGCCCGGCAACGCCGCCGAGCTGATGGGCCAGCCCGACATCGACGGCGCCCTGGTCGGCGGGGCCAGCCTCGATGCGGACGACTTCGCCCGGATCGTCCAGTACCGACTGGCCGACGGGGCGTCCCGCTAGCCTGACCCGCCGTGCTCACTGGCGTCGTCATCACCATCCACGTCATCGCGTCGTTGGTGCTGATCGTCCTCGTGCTGCTGCACAGCGGCAAGGGCGGCGGTCTGTCCGACATGTTCGGTGGTGGCATGGGCGCCACGGCCGCCGGCTCCACCGTCGTCGAGCGCAACCTCGACCGGATCACGATCATCGCCGCGCTCGTGTTCGCGTTCACCACGATGGGCCTCGTCCTCCTCCTCTGACGGAGCGCTACGCTTTCCACCCCACGTCGGAGTGGCGGAACAGGCAGACGCGCCAGCTTGAGGGGCTGGTGCCCGCAAGGGCGTGGGGGTTCAAATCCCCCCTCCGACACCACGAGACCCTTGCTACGGCAGGGGAGTAGCCGCGCCTAGGGCCCCTCTGATCACAGAATGATCACAGGAAGAGCCCGGCGACCTGGGCGGCAGCGTCCTGCTGCATCCCGTCGGTGACGTGGGAGCAGATCCCCAGGGTCGTCCCGATTGTCGAATGCCCGAGTCGTTCCTGGTCGCGGATTCAGCCAAACGGGGGTCGCTCGGGCCCGTCCTTGAAGCGCTTGCCGTTCAGCTTGATCGTCGGGTTCTGGGCGAGCACACGATCGACCAACTCCGAGTCGCCGGACCCAATCAATATTGCCCAGCCCCCATCGAAACGAACGCTCACCCGGTAGCCGCTGTCCCATCCCTGGCGCCGCCTGATGCGACGAACGTCGGCGACAGTGGTCCGCCAGCGGCGGAACAGCCCCTTGAACTGCAGGGTGCCGGCGTCGTCCAAAGTCGTCTGGGCGGAGAAGAACCAAGCTTGAACCAGGGTCCAGACGACCGCCACCACGGCAACCGCCTTCACGAACGGCGATTCGGCAATGACGCCGTAGACCGCACACGCCACAACCGAGAACACAGCAAGAAGCCCGACCCAGCCGGGAGTCTTGACCACCCAAACCACCCGCGCATCGCCCATGACCGCCCCCTCCCCGCCCGCAACCATAAGCCATCGGCGGTAGAGCCCGGACCGAGGCGGCATGAGGCCGGCTACAGCACCGCCACCCGGGGCACCACTGCGCCGTACCGACCCCGACACTGCCAAGTCACCCCCGAGCAGTCCCCGGCGTCGGCGGCGGGAAGGTGATCTGGGGGATCTCGATGGTCGTGAACGTGGGCTCATCATCTGGGTCTTCCTTGCTCAGGACGGAGAACCACATCGCGACGATGACCAGTCCGATGACGGCACGCCACATCCAGCGCTTCATGGGCGTGTCGAGCGCGACCGCGTCCTCGTACGCGTCGAGCCTCACCTCCTGGGCCCGCCAACTCACAACCAACGCCGCGACCAGCGCAGCGGTCACGGCCCCCAGGGCGACCCACCTCCACCACACCATCGGCGCAGCCTCCCACGTACCCGCAAGGGCCTGGCCCCCGACTTCACGACGGCACGCACGATGACCCACGCCGCCGGGTTCTGGTCCACCGCACGCTTCACCACCCCCAACAGAAAGTGCGTACCTCAGTCCACAGGCGAGCCGGCCGCCGTCGGGCGATGAGCGAGCCTCGGATCGAGCGCGAGCGAGATCCTTCCACGTAGGACCCGTTGTGCATTCAGGGTCAACCGCCCCTCCGACACGCTGAGGCCCTTCGAAGCACCGAGCCGCGACGGCCCGGGATTACGGTGTGGTGGTCACATGAAGCTGTGAGCCAATCCCTCCGGACCTCGGGGATGGCCCTGACAGATCCGCGTGGGCATGCAACATCAGGTCACGATCACGGAAATCGACATGGCAACGGCTGTCGAGTTCCGGGCCGAATTGTTGGCTGCAGACTCGATGGCCAGCAGCGACGGGGCGATCCTGGAGCTCGACTTCTCCGCTGTCACCTTCATCGCCTCCGCCGGGCTGCAGGTGCTGCTCGAGGTGAACGACGACCTCGCCCCTCAGGGTCGCCGGCTGGTCGTCACGAACGCCGCTCCGAACATCGAACGCGTCTTCGAGCTCGGAGGTCTCGCCTACCTCTTCGGCGACGGACAGCCCCTGGTCTGACTTCCCCTTCGAGTGGGAAGGGGATGGTCAGCGAACAGCGTCGTTCGGAACGACTTGATTAGGGGCCCATCTGAGGCTGGCCCCCCCATTTTGGGGGGGCGGCTTCACCACTCTGTCGCGGCGATTGGCCCTCCGACCTTGATTCGACCTCCAGCGTGGCTCACCGGTCCGCCCTCGAGGATGGCGATGAGGAGTTGACACCTGGCGTGGCGATCCGGATCGGACCCACTGATGGACCCCGGGCCCGTGACACCCGTCCGGCACTACCGTCTCGCACACGCCGTCGCCGTCGACGCCCTCGCCCAGGGCGACGACCGACTCGGGAGGGGCATCGGATGGAAGAGGTTGCAGAGATCCCCGACGACGGCGTGTTCGAGTCCCCCTCGGAGCTCCTGCGGGCCGTGCCCATCTCGCTGTGCTCAATCAGTGGTCGACTCCGTGACGATGGCGAGCGGCTCACCTTCCACGGCGGGCTCCGGGACCGCCTCCGGCTCGACGCCCCGCTGGCGGAGCTGCACTCGGTCGCGGCGATGGGGTCGATGGGCCTGCACGTGTGGCACGGCGAGGACCGATACCGCTTCACCTTGGGCTCGCTGTCGGCGGGCCCGGCGAACACGGGGAGCGACGTGCTCGACGTGGCCGGCGCGGCCGCGTCGCTCCCGGCGGCCGCCCGGGCGGACCGGAGGAACCGGGGGGCTGCCGCGACCTTGATCGCACGGCTGCAGGCCAGAGCGGGCGAACCACCTCCGGGCCTGAGGGTGCGCCCGCCCTGGCCGGGGTGGATGTGGTGGGTGGGCGTCCTCGTCGCCGCCTTCGTCCTGATGGCGGCGATCACCGGCGTCGTGCTCCTCACCGCCTGACGCCCCTCGACCTCTCGTGACCATGTCAGATGATCTGGCAGGTCTCCCGGTACCCGTCGAGTCGGGCATCGCCGGGATCGAGATCCGTCACCAGGACGTCGACGCGGTGGAGGCCGAGACAGCGCGCCGTTGCGTGGCGCCCCAGCTTGGTGTGGTCCACAGCGAGGACGACCGACGAGGACGCAGCCGCGAGCGCTGACTTCGCCTCAGCGTCCTCCAGGGTCTGCTCGGTACTTCCCAAGACCGGGTCGAGGGCAGTGGCTGACACGAAGGCGTGACGCAGCACGAGGTCCTGGGTGGATCGCACCGCGATCGGGCCGACCAGACCGCCTGTCCGCTTGTCGAGCTGGCCGCCGGTGAGGATTGCGATCACCCCTTCCTGAGCCTGGAGCGCGAAGAAGGTGTCCGGTCCGTTGGTGAGGACCGTGAGGTTGCTCACGTCACTGAGTCGGTGGGCCAAGCGTTGGATGGTCGACGACGCGTCCATCGCGATCGCGCCGCCGTCGCCGACGAGCTCCATGAGCTTGTCGGCGATCGAGACCCTTTTCCGTCGCCTGGCGGGCGTACCGCTGTGCGAACGGTTCAGGACCGACCGCGACGGCCCCACCTCGAACGCGACGCAGCCGTCCGTCGCGTGCCAGACGATCGAGATCTCGCCGGATCGTCATCTCACTGACATCGAGTGCCGTGGCCAGCGAGGTGATCGTGACCCGACCGTCGGTGTCGAGGAGCTGGCTGATGTGCTCGTCGCGGTCCGCTGACGAGAGCGACTCGCTGAGAGGGCGACGCCCGTGGGTGCTCATGTGCTGTTGAGTCTGTGGGATACGCACAGGACTTCACAACAACTCTTCGGGGGGAAGCCGATAAGGATCAGCACGTGACGGCGACCGTCGACGCTGTCACGGAGGGGGGCGTTGTTCCTGTGTGACTGATTCGTCCTAAGGGGTGCCCTCCGACCCGCCGAAACCCTTGCCACGGCAGGGGTCGCCTCGTCGTGGGCGCGGAGACCCGCCTGCCGCGGCCTAAAGTGCCTCGAAATTTTCGACACGTGAAGGCGGACACTCATGCGGCGGATTGGAACGATGGTGGAGCACGGGCGGGTCGGCGCCGGCGACGACCGTGCCGAACACGGCGGAAGGGTTCCGAGGACGAGAAGGTTCCTCGCCATGGCCCTGCTCATCGGCCTGGCACTGGTGCTGGTTGCCAGCCCGACGAGCGCCGAGAGCGCCCAGACCGGCGGTGGCGGCACCGGGCTGTCGGAGGACTCGGGTCGGACCCGGAGCGACTTCGGCTGGGGCATCGAGATCCGCCGAGCGGGGCTCGGTCCCTGCTCGCCCTCGACGCCGGCCCAGTGCTATGGCTTCGTCTACAACGTGGGTTGCCCGGCCCCGGGTCAGGCCCGCCTCAATCGCATCCGCACCTACATGGGCGCGGTGGGAACCGAGTTCGTCGGCTTCCGGCTGCGGGCAAAGCTGATCCCGCGGGGACAGGCCGCGAGCAGCGTCCCGTGGTCGACGCCCGATGTCGCAAGCTTCCCCTCACGGCCCGGACTCACCGAGCGGCTGATGGACGTCCGGAACATCAGCGGCACGGTGGACGCCACCGCCCAGTGGGACATCCAGGTGGAGTATCGGTTCAATCGCAACGGCGGCCGCGCCCCCATCGTGCGGGTCCGGCGCGGGCCGGAGGACTTCGACTGCTGACCAGCGACGGCGACCGCGCTGGTCAGGTCGTCGTGGCGGACGCGGCGCGGGCGGCTGCCTCGACCTGCTCGAAGTAGCTCGCCCACCAGGAACGGTCGCCGTCGGGCACGTTCGACACCTGAGGCCGCATCCCGACGGCACCGTCGATCAGCTCGCGGACGATGTCGGCGTGGCCTGCGTGTCGATGCGTCTCGGCCACCATGTGGACGAGCACCTGGTGGAGGGTGACCGATCGGCGCTCCGGGGGCCACCAAGGGACCTCGCCCGCGGTGTCGAGCGGCAGGGCATCGATCGTGGCGTCGGCGTGCCGCGATGCCCGCCGATACAGCTCGATGATCGCCTCCGAGGTCTCTGAGGCCGTGGCCCACATGTCGGCGTTGACCTCACCGGAGTCGATCCATGGCATCGGCTCCGGGAACGGTCGGCCGAAGACCACACCGAAGTAGCCGGCCTCGACACCAGCAACGTGTTTGACCAGCCCGAGCAGGTTGGTGCCACTCGGAACCAGCGGGCGCCGCTTGTCGTACTCCTCGACGTCCTCGAGCTTCCAGAGCAGGGCATCCCGCCCCGTTTGGAGATACCGCTGAAGCGTGGCCTTCTCGTCGGTCATGGGGTCGTGGTCGTGGTGGTGGTCGGGTTCCGGGCCTCCTCGAGGGCTCCTTGGGCGGCGGCAACGGTCGCCGGATCGATCACGCCGGTTGCCTCGACCCCGAGATCGGTCTGGAACGCCTGGAGGGCTGCCGTCAGGGCGTCGGTCCACTCCCCGTCGATCGGGCCGGTCCAGTGGCCCGTCACGGTCAGCACCGTCTGGAGCGCGGCGGTGTGGGCGAGCTCGGCTGCGGCGGCGTCGCCACCAGCGGCGCTCACGGCTTCGTCGAGCGCGTCGGCGGTCGCCCGGTCGACGAGGCCGGTGACGGGGAGGCCGCCGTCGGCCTGGAGTCGCTCGACGGCCTCGACCGTGGCCGGGCCGTAGACCCCGTCGATCTCCCCCTCGTAGTAGCCGGAGGTGCTGAGCGCAGCCTGCAGCGTCCGGGTGTAGTCGGCGACGGCGGTCACGGTCTCGAGCTGCTCCTCGTCGCTCAGGCAGCCGGCGGTGGCGAAGAGCTGTACCCAGGCGACCTCGACCGAGACGGCGGCGGCGTTCACCTCTTGGGTCGCCTCAGAGAGCGGCGTCGACTCGTCGACGCCCTCGAACGCGGCGCTCAGGTCGGCCTCGGCCTGTTCGACGCGGTCCACGACGTCGTCCGGAACGACGGGCTCGGTCGTGGTGGTCGAAGGCGGTGGGCCGGTCGTCCCGGTCTGGGCCTCGGCCAAGGCGACTTCCGCGTCGGCCACGTCCTGCTCGGCCGCAGACAGGTCGTCTCGCGCCTGATCCACCTCGTCGGCGCTCGCGGTGACCGCTTCGCGGGGTTCCTCGAGGTCGGCGCCGGCCGTCGTCACGTCACCCACGGTCGCCTCGGCCTCGGTGACGATCCCGCCGTACCCGTCGACCGCCTCGATGTACTGAGCGCTCTCGTCGCAGAACTGGACACTCGCTTCGTCGAGCGCGGTCTCAGCCTCCGCCAACGCCGTCTCCGCCTGGTCCAGGCTCTCCTGCGCGGCGGCGACCGGATCGGCCTCGACGTCGTCGTCGCCATCATCGCCGTCGCTGTCACTGCAGGCGGCCAGCACCAGCACGACGGCGACCGCCAGTGCTCGCCGGGTCACCAACACCCCCTCGGCCGACCTCGATGCCGATGATAAGCATCGGTCAGGCTTCGAGAACCGGAACCCGTTTCCTGAGCGCTCGAGATCGAACTAGAGTTCGGGCTATGGCGGCCATCGAGGCGACCGGGCTCACCAAGCGCTACTCCTCCAAGGACGGCGACATCGAGGCGGTCCGGGGTGTGGACCTCCGAGTCGACGAGAAGGAGATCTTCGGCTTCCTCGGCCCGAACGGGGCGGGCAAGTCCACGACGATGCGGATGCTCACCACCCTCCTGTCGATCACCTCAGGATCCGCGCACGTCGCCGGGGTCGACGTCGCCGCCGACCCGGCGAAGGTCCGGACCAAGATCGGGGTCGCCCTGCAGGAGGCTGGACTCGACGAGCGGCAGACCGGTCGAGAGCTGCTCACGCTGCAAGGCCGGCTGTTCGGGATGAACGCCGCCGACGCCGCCGACCGGGCGCAGGAGCTGCTCGAGCTGGTCGAGCTCGTCGACGCGGCCGACCGTTACCTCAAGGGGTACTCCGGGGGGATGAAGCGCCGGCTGGACCTGGCCTCGGCCCTGGTCCATCGCCCCGACGTCCTGTTCCTGGACGAGCCGACGACCGGCCTCGACCCCGGCAGCCGCCTGGTGATCTGGGACGAGGTCCGGGGCATCAACGACCAGGGGACGACGGTCTTCCTCACGACCCAGTACCTCGAAGAGGCCGACCAGCTGTGCGGACGGCTGGCCATCATCGACGACGGCCTCATCGTCCGGGAGGGCTCGCCCGCCGAGCTGAAGTCCGACCTGCGGGTCCGGGCCGGGCTCGACCACGACCCGACGCTCGACGACGTCTTCCTCGACGCCACCGGCCGCACCCGGGAGCGTCAGGAAGGCGACGTCCAGGAGGTGCAGGGATGACCGAGACCCTCGTCCTGACCAGGCGGGCCGTGGTGGAGGGCGCCCGCTCGCTCGAGTCCCTCATGCCGGTGTTCTTCATCCCGCTCTTCTTCTTCGTCGTGAACATCGGCCAGGCCGGCAAGATCTTCCCCAGCGACGACACCCCGTTTCTCGAAGGGCAGGGCTACGCCGCGTTCACCCTGCCGACCGCACTGCTCACCGCCGCGTCGTTCGGCACGGCGGCTCTGTTCCTGGTGGAGGAGATCGAGGGGGGCTACTTCGACAAGCTGCGGGCGACACCGATCCCACGCTCGGCGATCGTGCTCGGCCGGCTTCTGTCCGAGACCCTGAAGAACGTGTTCGTCACGACGGTGATCGTTGTCGTGGGGATGCTGTTCGGGGTGCGGATCGAGAGCGGGTTCGCGGGCTTCCTGTTGCTCGTGGTGATCATGGCCACGTGGGCGACGGTGTTCGCCGGCTTCATGCAGCTGGTGGCGATGAAGACCCGCAGCGCGGCGGCGACCAACTCGGCCAGCTTCATCTTCTTCCCGCTTCTGTTCCTGACGCCGAACTTCGTGCCGCGTGAGGAGCTCACCCGACCGATGGAGCTCGCCGCGTCCCTCAACCCGGTCACCTACATCATGGAGGCGGCCCGGTCCCTGATCCTGGAGGGCTTCGAGGCCGACGTGCTGCTGGCCTGCGCCGCCGTTCTCGTCGTCGGCCTGGTCCTGGCGGTGACCCTCAACGTGCGGGCGATCAACCACTACGACTGACGGAGCCTGCCCCCCGAACTGGCCTCCGATTCGCCGGTCATGGGCGGCAGATCGGAGGCCAGTTCGAGGCGGGGTCAGCTCTCGCGCTAGCCGGGAGGGGAGGGGGCCTCGACCAGCTGGTTCGCCGTGACGTCCTCGAGGCGGGTCCGCGTCCCGTCCGGGTACTGGATCACGAGGCTGCGAACCCGCGCCGCGTCCCCCAGGCCGAACAGCAACCGGGGGTCCTCGGAGGAGAGGTAGCTCCCACCCGCCTGCACCTGCCGGACCAGCTCGCGGCCGTCCGGCAACACGGCGACGACCCGGGCCCCCGGCCAGAACCCGGGCAGCCGAACGGCCAGCCAGTTCCCGCCGCTCGTGGTGTTCTCGAGCAGGATCAGCGGTCCGCCGGTCGAGTTGATGGCGATGTCCAGGTCGCCGTCGTTGTCGTAGTCGGCGGCCGCCAGGCCGCGTCCGTTCGTGCGCAGCCGAGCCTCGCCGCCGCCCCGCGTCCCCAGGTCCCCGAACCGCAGCGCAGCGTCGGTCGACCGGTTCTCGAGGACCTGGATCGGCTCCGCGTCGTCGATCAGGTTCGTGACCGGGATGTCACCGTTCGTCAGGACGAGGTCGAGGTCGGTGTCCAGGTCCAGGTCGACCCAGGAGTCACCCCATCCGGTGAGCGCCGGTGTGTCCACGAAGTCGTCCCGAGCGTCTGCGTACCCGGTCGTCCCGGAGCCGGCGCCCGTCGGCATCCCTCGGTAGACGGCGTGCCCCTGGCCCCGCGAGTTCGAGACGAACAGGTCGGTCAAGCCGTTCCCGTCGTAGTCGGCGGCGGCGATCCCCATCCCCGCGTTGGCGTCCGCGACGCCCTCGCGCACGGCCACGTCCCGGAGGCGGAAGCCGAGGCCCGCCGGGTCCTCGGCGACGCCTCCCGGCCAGGCCTGGTTCCGGTAGAGGCGGTTCGGGTCCTCGTCGTTGGCCACGAACACGTCGAGACGGCCGTCGCCGTCCAGGTCGCTCACCACGGCGCCCAGACCGTGCTCGGGCTCGCCCGAGTCGACGCCGACGAGCTCGCCCACCTCGCGGAACCTCGGCGGGCCGCTCCCGTCGGTTCCCAGGTTCAGGTAGAGGAGGTCTCGCACACCGCGGTGGTTCGTGGGGAACCCGGTGAACGAGCCCGGGATCGGGGCGTTCGGGTCCGTGTACCCGGTCACGAAGATGTCCGGGAGTCCGTCACCGTTCACGTCACCGATGGCTGCGCCCGCGTGCCAGCCGTACTCGGCGATGCCCGCCGACCGCGCGATCTCGCTGAAGGTGCCGTCGCCCTGGTTCCACAGCAGCGCGTCGTACGTGCTCGACGTGACGTACAGGTCCGTGTCGCCGTCCAGGTCGACGTCGGCCGCGACGCAACCGTTGCCGCGCAACGCCACGTTGGCCCCCGAGCCGGCGCTGACGTCGGTGAACGTCCCTCCGTCGTTGTGGAAGAGGGCGCTGCGCGGGAGATCGCCCTCTTCCCTCAAGCGGGCGACTTCCCCCTCGGAGTAGGAGTTGACCACGAAGAGGTCGAGCCACCCGTCGCTGTCGTAGTCGAGCCAGCAGAGCCCGCCGCCCATCATCGCCGCCGGGTCTGTCGAGTCGGCGGCGAAGCGGAACGCCCCGTGTCGGAACCGCAGACCCACCTCGTCGGCGACGTCGCCCAGCTGCGGCGCCACGAAGCCCATCGGGTCCAGCTGGACCGACGGCTCGCTGACGGGTGACGGCGGCGGAGTCGACGCGTCCCGCTCGCGGAGCACGGTGAACACCCCGTCCTCGAGCGAGAGCTCGAAGGTGCGCTCGAAGGGCATCGTCGATGACCCGAACAGCGTGGCGACGGCGATCGGTGGACCCTGCCCCTCGCCCGGTTCGAGGGTCACGTCGGCACGATCGACCTCGCCCCCGGGAACGCCGACCCACTCGACGGTCGCCAGCACGATCTGCTCGGCCGCCGCTCGGTCCAGCTGCGTGGCCACCCCCTGCGAGGGCAGGATCTCGATCTCCGGCAGCTCGCCACTCGAAACGGTGAACCCGTCGGTCTGGCCGACGCTCGGCTCGGCCGCGAGCCCGGCGCCGAAGACAAGGACCGTCGCGGCGAGCACGCTGGCGGCGCCGAGGGCAGGACTCCCCGCGGCGCGGATCCGTACTCGCGTGCGGTCCACCGCGGGCCGCGTACGTTCGGCGGACAGCACGAGCGCGATCACCGGTCGTGCCGCGCAGACCAAGGCGAGCGCCGCCAGGACCGCCACCTTCGTCGCGAACTCGCTGATCTGGGGGGCGATCATGAGCACCGCCAGGAGGCCGACTGCGGCGCCGAAGGCCCGCCGGTTCTGCGGCGATTCGGGCACGGTCTTCGGATCCGTGATCATGAAGAACAGGAACACGAGGATCTCGGGCGAGAACACGAGGATCCGCCACAGCTCCGCCCCGGTGATCGGCCCGAGGTGCCAGCGTGCGGTCATCGCGTGCTCGGTCGTGGCCAGCACGGCGATGCCGGCCGCGAACACGACCCAGAAGCTGACCGCGAGGCCCACGAGGTCGAGTCGGCGGAGGATGGCGAACCCTCCGGCGACGATCAGGACGAGCGCCAGCGCCAGCCAGACCGACATCGGTCCCCACCAGAAGTCCAGGGGTTCCGCCCGCGCCGAGCCGAGCACCAGGAAGCACACGACGAGCCCGAAGTTGGACGGGTTGAAGACGTGCCGGCCGCGGAACCGGATCACGTACTTCGACAGCAGCGAGATCGCCGCCGTCCCGGCGAAGATCCACCATCCGTGCAGGCTCCACCAGTCGCCGTGCTCGGTGCCGGGGACCCGGAGGATGAACGCGACGCCGTTGCCGGTGAGCATCGCGCTCGGCGGGCCACATGATCACCCGCTTCCGCTGGAACGTGATCGCGAACTCCAGGACGGCACACGTGAGGATCGAGATCAGGATCTGGGCGATCGAGAGCCGGAAGTCGAACGCGACCTGCCCCAGGACCTGCAGGGACACGATGACGCCCGCGAGGTGCAGGCGGGGGTCGCTCAGGCTCGGCAGCAGCACCGGGTAGTCCGTGCCGCGGAGCCGAAGGGCCCGTGGCGCCGTCACCGGTTCAGTATCGCCGGTCGCCCGAAGGCGCGGCGTTCGCGTCAGAGGCCCAACTGCTCGGAAGCGAGTCGGGTGCCTTCGACCCTCGCGCTGACCTTGGCGAAGGCGACGTCCCGGGAGGTCGACGTGTCGTCGGCGAAGGGCGAGAACCCGCAGTCGTCGGTGGTGCCGAACCGGTCGTGGGGCAGAGCGGCGGCCGCTTCGAGGACGCGGTCGCGGACCTCCTCGGCGGACTCGACGCGCGGGTCGATGGGGTCGATCACCCCGACGAAGACACGCTGATCAGGGCGCAGATTCGCGGCGATCAGCTCGAGCGTGTCCGCGCGATCCTCCTCGCCGGCGAGCATCACGTAGACGTTGCCGACGTTCGTCTTGAAGAGCTCGGGGAGCAGCTCCGCGTAGTCGACGTCGGCGCTGTGGGTGGAGTCCTGGTCGCCGCCCGGACAGGTGTGCACGCCGATCCGGGCGCGCTCGTCATCGGAGAAGCGCTCGAGGACGCGGTTGTTCAGGGCGACGAAGTCGCGGAGCACGCCGCCCGAGGGATCGAGCTTGATCGACAGTCGCCCCTCGGTGAAGTCGATCTGCACGCAGTGTGCGCCCCGGTCGAGCGACCGCCGGATGTCCTGCTCACAGGCGTCCACGAGGTCGTCCAGGAACGCATCGCGCTCGTAGCCGTCCACGCCGTCCTGCGGATAGAGCAGGCTCAACGCGGAGGCGGCGATCACGGCCTGCTTGACCGGCACGTTCGCGTAGCCCTGCGCAGCCTCCAGGTAGCCGTCGGCGTGCCGGCCGAACTCGAACGGTCCCGACGTGAGCCGCGGCAGCTGACGGGTGTGGCCGTCCGCGAACGGGATCACCGCGCCATCCGCGGCGAGGTTTCCCAGGCCCTCGAGTGGATAGGTCGCGAAGCTCGACTTCGTCTGCTCCCCGTCTGAGATGACGGGGGAGCCAGTGGCCTCGAACCGCTCGATCGTGTCGCGGAGGGCTCGGTCCTGGAGGTCGGCGAGCCCGTCGGCCGACATCTCGCCCCGACCGACAGCGGCCATGCCGTCGATCAGCTCCTGGGGCCGCGGGATGCTCCCGATGGGCTCGGTGGGGATCAACGGAGGCTCCTCGAGTCGGCACCACGGACAGCAGCGGTCGCTGCCGGCGGAGCGTAGTTGGACAAAGGCGTTCGGCCCGTTGGCGGCCAGAACGGCGTGGTGGCGTGGCCTACGGTGCCGGCGTGCAGGAGCACCGGGTCGCCTTCGAGGTCGACGCCCACCCGCACCGCGTGTGGCGGCTCCTGCACCCCAAGGTGTCCGACGACGCCGAGGTGCCGCGGACGTTCACGCACCCACGTGGGTCGATCACCATCCTGCGGGACGGGGACGAGGCGGGCGAGGGACTCGTGCGGACGTGCACGTTCCCCGTGCCGAAGTGGCTGTTCTCGGGTGGCATGGCACGCTCGTGGGAGGTCGTGACCGAGGCCCGGTTGGACGAGTTCAGCCGCTACGAGGCGGTCGGGAAGCCGCTGTGGTCAACGGCGGAGGGCTGGCACGAGCTCACGCCGATCGACGGGGGGAACGGGACCCGGCTCACCTTCGTCGAGCGGTACCACGCCCACAACCCCGTGCTGCGGGCGCTCTTCGAGCAGCGTGTGCACCGGTTCATCTCTCGGGACAACACGGACACCTACGACACGCTGTTGGGCCACCTCGGGACGGTCACGAGGGTTCGCTGAGCCAGCGGCCGAGGGCCTGGACGCCCTCCCGCTGGAGTTGCCCGCCGCCGAGGCCGCCGAAGATGCCCTCGCCGTGCATCAGCATCAGCTTCCAGCGGGTGCCCTCCGTCGTCCGCAGGTCGAGGCTGAGCGCCGAGTGATCGGCGATCGCCGCCGTCGCCGTCGGCCAGCTGCCGCCGGCACCACCGAGCTTCACCTTGGCCACCTGGTCGCGGGTGATCGGCTGCACCGGCCCGTCGGGAGCGCCCCGTCGGGTCACCGGCTGGAACAGGAGCCTCCCGGCGGTGACGCCGATCGCGAGCGCGCCGCCCTTGAAGAAGCTCTTACGGTGATTGGCGGCGACGATGCCCTCCAGGACCTCGCCGGGCGCCAGCGCAGACTCCAGCAGGGGTCGGTAGATCTCGGCGAAGTCGGACACGGCCTGACGCTAGATCACGCCGGGTGGGGCGGGTGGTGGAGAACCGGCTCGGCCCCACCACCCACCCACACTGGTGATCATCGGCCTCCGCAGGGCCTTCGCTGAGCGCCGAAGGATGCTTGACTGTCGAGTCGACGGGACCTTCGATGGGGGAGCGGACTGTGGCCGGGAAGAGCAAGTACGCCGACCGGATGGCGAACCACCTGGGGGAGCCGATCGACTCGGCCTGCCCGATCACGCGGTCGGCCAACGCCCAGATCGGCTTGTCCGTGGGTGGCGCGGTCGGGGCGGCGATGGGCGGTGGCGGCGGGAAGGTCGAGAGCGACATCCCGATCGGGCAGTTCGGGTGGCTCGGCCTCGGCCCCGAGCGGTTCGCCATCACCAACGCGTCCTTCTCGGGCAAGCCCACCGGCGACCCGCTGCTGCTGGCCGCCTATGCCGATGTGGCCGCCATCGACGTCACGCTCAACAAGCTCAGCGTGCGGACGGAGCTCGGCATGAAGGACGGGCGGACGGTCGTCTTCGAGGCCAAGCGCCAAGGCGCAAATCGGGCCAACGCCGATGTGGTGGCCGAGCTGAAGGACCGCTGCACGGTCGCCTGATCACGAAGCGAGGAGAGCACCATGGCTGGGGACACCTTCACCGTCGAGCGCAGCGCCACGGTGGGCGCACCGCCCGAGCAGGTCTACGCCGCCATCTCCGACTTCCACCGGTGGCCCTCCTGGTCACCGTGGGAGGACCTCGACCCGGACCTGCAGCGGACCTACTCGGGCGCCGAGCAGGGGGTCGGGGCGGTCTACGAGTGGAAGGGCAACCGCAAGGCAGGTGAGGGCCGCATGGAGATCACCGAGGCCGAACCCAGCCAGCGGGTCACCCTCGCCCTCGACTTCCTGAAGCCGTTCAAGTCGTCGAACACCACGACGTTCACCCTGACCCCGGCTGGCGGCGGCACGAAGGTGGACTGGACGATGGTCGGGCCCAAGACCTTCTTCACGAAGATCATGGGGATCTTCAAGAGCATGGACGCAATGGTCGGTCCCGACTTCGAGAAGGGGCTGCGCCAGCTCGACGCCCACGTCTCGCCCTGACGACCCTCCCGGCGCCCTGCCTGGTCGTCCTGGTCGGGCCGTCGGGGTCCGGCAAGTCGACCTGGGCGGCGGAGCACTTCACGCCGGACGAGGTGGTGTCCAGTGACCGGCTGCGGGCGGTCGTGGGCGTGGCCGAGGACGACCTCGACGCCACCGACGACGCCTTCGCCCTCCTGGACACGATCGTCGACCACCGCCTCCGTCGGCGGCTGACGACGGTCGTCGACACCCTCGCCCTCGACGACGACCGGCGGGCCGGCTACCGCCGGGTCGCCGCCGAGCACGGCGTGCCCTGCGTGGCGGTGGCCTTCGACGTGGCCGCCGATGAGTCCCGCGCCCGCAACCGGGCGAAGGCACACCCCCTGCCGGCACCTGCGCTGAAACAGCAGCTGGCACGCTTCGCGGAGGTGCGCGCCGGACTGGAGGACGAGGGCTTCGACCGCGTCCTGCGCCCGGAGCCCGTGCGCCTGGTTGCCGGGCACCTGACCAGCTCGGCCCCGCTCGCCGACGCTCCGGAGGCGCCATCGACCGGTGTCCGCTTCGGGTTGCACGTCTCCGCGTTCCCCTGGGACGACATCGCCGCCGGCCTGGGGGAGACCGCGGTCGCCGCCGAGGCCGCCGGGTTCCACGGCCTCTGGGTCATGGACCACGCCCGCCAGATCCCCCAGGTGGGCCGCGACTGGGACCCGATGCTCGAGCCCTACACGGCCCTCGCCTGGATGGCGGCCCGCACGACGAGGGTCCGCCTCGGACCCCTCGTGACGCCGGTGACGTTCCGCAACGTGGGCCTCCTCGCCAAGCAGATCGCCACCATCGACGTGCTGTCCGGGGGCCGGGCGCGGTGCGGCCTGGGCCTCGGATGGTACGAGCGGGAGCACCGGGCGTACGGCTGGCCGTTCCCACCGGTGGGGGAGCGCTACGCCCTGCTGGAGGACGCCCTCGAGGCGCTGCCGCTGCTGTGGGGGCCCGGGGCCAAGCCCTACGCCGGCCGCGTGCTCGACCTGCCAGAGACCATCGGGTACCCGCGGCCGCTCCAGGAGCACGTCCCGGTGCTGGTCGGCGGTGGCGGCGAGCGCCGCACCCTGCGCCTGGCCGCCCGGCACGCCGACGCCGTCAACGTGATGGGCTCGATCGACGTCGTCCGCCACAAGGTGGACGTGCTGCACCGGCACCTCGACGACCTCGGCCGTGACCGGGATGAGGTGGCCGTGACCCACTTGGCGCCGACGCTCGTGGGTGACGACCACCGGGACCTCGCGACCCGCGTCGAGGCACTCCGACCCCGGCACGTCGACCCCGAGGCCTTCCGGGCCCAGGTCAGCGCGGGCACGGTCGACGACCAGGTGGGGCGCGTCCGCGAGCTGGTGGGGGTCGGCGTGACCGAGGTGATCGTCAGCCTCCCGGATCTCGGTGCCGACGGCACGGCTGCGGTGGAGCGCTTCGGGCGGGTGATCGAGGCGGTCGGCTAGGCGAGCGCCTCGATCGCCGCCTCGGGGGTGACGACGCGGAACCGGGACGCTTCCGGAATGGCCAGCAGCTCGTCCATGTGGGCCCGGAGCCGAGCCGACACGACGTCCTCCAGGATGCTGTCGCTGCGGACGGCGAAGGCGAGGTAGGGCCGGGACTGGACGGCCAGTGATCGTCGCACCTGCTCACCGAAGCTGTGGGGGCCATGGGGCCGCAGGCCAAAGGTCAGAGGTTGGTCCAGTCGCTCGAGGACGCCGTGGTGCCGCATGCGGCTCAGGTGGGCGTACGGGTGGATCCCGAGCGTCTTGCGGCCGGCGGTCAGCGGGAGCTCGGTGATCCCCGGGGCCAGCGAGTGCGGGCGACGCGGCGTGCGCCGGTAGTCGGGCAGCCCACCCCGGAGGTGGGGGATGGTGCCGTCGGGCCGGTCGATCTGGCCGGGCTCGGCGGTGAGGTCGACGGTCACGCCGAGGTCGACCAGGCGCTGCACCGCCGCTGCGTCGAGGTATCGGTTGCCCAGGCGGCTGAGGCGGCACGGTCGGCCGAATGCCTGGGCGAAGGCGGCGAAGGCGCGGTCGATGCACTCCCCGAACCACTGCGAGTCGGCGAAGTCGTCCAGCCACCCGTCCTCGGTCCACCGCCAGGCGTGGACGTGGAGCCCGACGGCGTCGTCCCGGGCGGCGATGTCCTCGAGCACGTCGGCATGGGCGTCGACGACGTGGGTGGCCGACCCGTAGGCCGCTTCGACCTGCGGGTCCATGCGGAGGAACCACGACAGGTGGGCCACGGCCTGGGTGCGCTCCTCCAGGCGTGACCGCACGTCCGAGAGCCAGGCGTGGATCGCCGACGTGCCGGCCCACGGGCCGCCGGGGACGGGTTCCTCGCCGGTGCCGTCGGGCTCGACGTCGATGCAGAGGACCAGGGGGATGGCGCCGGTGCCGTCGCTCATCGACTGGTCAGTTGGTCACGATCCGGCCTCGCGACGCTCGGGTCAGGACGGTGATGCCGAGCACCAGGGTGCCGATCGCGGCGGTGAGGACGATGACCGAGCCCCAGGGTGCCGATGGCTTGCCCGCCACGACGAGGAAGTCGTGCTCGTCCTCCAGGCGGTCCCGGTTGCGGCGCAGTCCGAAGGGCTCCTGGTGGCAGCGGACCGTCACCGAGCCCTCGCCGGCCGTGAACCAGCCGACGGTGGAGTCGTCGTTGATGGTCACCGCGGTGCCCTGCCGATTGCCCCGGAAGGTCGCCGGGTCGTCGTCGCCCTCGCCCACGAAGGCCTCGCAGGCGGTGGCGGCGATCACGTTGTCGCGGTGGTTCTCCTCGTTGATCCCGTCGGTCTGGATCCAGACCGTGTACGGGTCGGCGCCCTCGGAGCGGAACGAGGCAGCAGACCCGCCGCCCTCGTCGCCCAGGCCGGCCACCACACCGTCGGCCACGACGTCCTCGTCGGCGTACCCCTCGGTGCCGGCCAGGCCGATGATGCTGGCCGTCATCGCCACGGCACCCCCGGCGACCAGGAGTCCGCCCAGCACGAGCAGCACGGGGGAGCGTCGACGCCGGATCCGCACGCCCGGCTGGTCGGTCACCCACCCGACCGGCTGGACGTCGGGGTCGCCCTGGCCCGTCCAACCCGCCGGGCGGAAGTCGGTCACGCACCGGCCTCCCATCGGGCGCCGAGCGGGCTCATGCGACCGATGTCGTCGGCGCGCCACGCCGCCAGCCGGGCGTCGGCCGCGGCCCGGGACTCCCAGGCGGCGTCGATCGCCGCCCAACGGCCGGGGGGCACGCCCCGGTGGGTCACGTACACCTCGAGGTGGGTCGGGTGCACCCGGTCCATCACCAGGCCCCCTCGGAGGCACACCCAGGCCTGGTAGCCGACACCCTCGATCGGGGGGTGGGAGCCGTCGTCGGGGCGAGGTCCCTGGTCGGTCGGGGGCGCGCCGGTCTCGCCGATCGCCCGGATGTCGCCGACGACGTCGGTGATCTCGTCCTTCATCTTCTTCAGGAAGCCCTTGGCCAGCTTCGGGCCTCGCAGGACCGTCCGCACGGGGGCCATCGGGGCGTCCTCTTCCTTGTAGATCTCCCGGGCCAGCTCGAACTGGGGCTCCAGCTCGGCAACGAGGCGGTCGACGTCGACCTCGACGATGCGACCGGTCGCCGGGTCGGCCCACACCGGGATGTCCACCGGGCCCGGGAGCTCCTCCCGATCGCCGAACGGCCGCTCCCGACCGGCCCAGAACAGCAGCTGGTAGGTCCAGATCGGGGCCCGGAAGCGCACGTCCTGGCGGGCGCCCGAGCCCGCTCTCGGCCCAGTGATGGGCATGGGGGACGAGCGCGCTGGCGCCGATGGCCGCTGCGCTCACGCCGGGGGGCAGCAACCCGAGGGCGGCGGCCATCTCGACCTTCGCCTTGGCCCGGAAGGTGTCGTTGGCGGCGCTGTCGGAGTTGCGAGCCACCAGGTTGACGGCGGCCACGGCCGCCCGGGCGGGGACGACGTGCTGTCCCGCCCCCGCATCAGCCATTGGCCCGGCGCACCTCCGGGATGACCTGCTCGGCGAGGAGGCGCATCGACGTCGTCTCCGGGTAGTCGCTGCACCAGGGGTAGAACCCCGTGCACCCGAGGTCGATGTACGCCTGCACCTTCTCGGCCACCTGTTCGGGCGTGCCGACCAGGTTCCCGTCCCGCCACGAGTCGAACGGCTCGCCGAAGAACGACCGGGTGCCACCGTCGAGGATCTCCTGCTCGTCCTCCCGGATGAAGACCTCGGGCGACCACGTCTTCTGGATCTCGTCGTAGTCCCGGCCGACCTCCGCGCAGTGGCCCTGCAGGACCTCGCACTTGTGGGTGAACTCGTGGGGCTTGCCGCCGAAGTTCGACGCGTCGGCCAGGCGGGCGACGACCCGAAGGGTCAGCTGCTCACCGCCGCCCCCGATGAGGACCTGCGGGCGCGGCTGCTGCAGCGGCTTGGGGTCGCACTGCGCCCCGTCGAGGGTGAAGTGGCGGCCCTGGTAGGAGACATCGGGCTCGGACCACATCGCGGTGACGATCTCGACCGTCTCCCGCAGCACCTGGATGCGCTCGCGCGGCGGGCAGGAAGTCATAGCCGTAGCCCGTGAACTCGTGCTCGTACCACCCGGCCCCGATGCCCCAGATCAGGCGCCCGCCGGAGATCACGTCGAGGTTCGAGGTGATCTTGGCCAGCAGCCCCGGGTTCCGGTACGGCGAGCACCCCACCATCTGGCCGAGCTTGATCCGCTCGGTGCGTTGGGAGATGGCCGCCAGCGTCGTCCAACACTCGAACATGGTCTCGTGCGCCGGGACGGGGACGTTGTGGAAGTGGTCGTAGACCCACAGCGAGTCGTAGCCGAGCTCCTCGGCCAGCTCGGCGACCTCCACCGCCTTCTGCCACTTGTCGACGGGGTCGGCGATGGTGCTCAGCTCCATCTTCCAGCCCTGGGGGACGAACACGCCGAAGGTCAGATCCATGGTCGCAGTCTGCCCGCCCCGGTCGATCAGATGTCCACGTGGCCCGACACACAGGTGACGGTGTCGCCCGCCACCCACACGGCGCCGTCGTCGTCCTGGCGCACGTGGACCCGGCCGGCCCGCCCGAGGACCGTGCCCTGGGCGGCGACGTACGGTGCCTCGAGGCGACCGCTGGCCAGCAGCCACTGGGCCACCGACGCGTTCAGGCTGCCGGTCACCGGATCCTCGACCAGGGCGCCGTCCTTGGGGAAGAAGGCCCGCACCTCGATGGTCTGCGGGCTGCCGGGCGGGTGGAAGCCGACGAGGCCGAGGTCCCGCTCGGTGAACGCGGGCCGTGCGGCCAGCACCGCGTCGGCGTCGGCCAGGAGGGCGGCCACCCACCCGGGGCCGTTGTCGACCCACTCCACGGCCTGGAGGTCCTCGACCGGCAGCCCGAGGACGCCGGCGATCTCGGCCGCCAGGTCGTCGTCGGCGGGTCCGGACCGGAGCAGATCGGGGGCCGCGAAGGCCAGCCGCTCGCCACGGTCGATGGTCACCAGGCCGACGCCGCACTCCTGCACGACCGTGCCCTCGGCGGCGGGCACTCCGCCGGCCTCCAGCCAGGCGTGCGCCGTCCCCAGCGTGGGATGGCCGGCGAAGGGGAGCTCGGCCACCGGGGTGAAGATGCGGACCTGGTAGTCGGCCGCCGGGTCCTCGGGCGGGAGCACGAAGGTGGTCTCGGACAGGTTCATCCAGTTGGCGAAACGAGCCATCTCCTCGGTGTCGAGCCCGGCGGCGTCCAGCACCACGGCCACGGGGTTGCCGCGCAGGGACTCGGCGGTGAAGACGTCGACCTGGGAGAAGGGGCGGCGCACCTCACTCGTCCCGGTGGACGAGGTCGGGGCTGAAGGCGGGGACGCACACGGCGACGTAGCGGGCTCCGTCCGGACCGGGCGACGAGTAGCGCACCCACTCCCCGGGCGGCACGTGCACGGCCTGGCCCGCGGGCACGGTCATCGACCGGCCACCCTCGCTCTCGACGACCAGCTCGCCCTCGAGCACCAGCGTGTACTCGTCGAACTCCGGACGCTGGCCGGGCTCGGACCAGCCGGACGGGCTGGCCATGAGGGCAACGGACACCGACGAGGTGCCGGAGTTCAGGCGGCCGACGAACTCGTCGATGCGCTTCGGCGGCTCGCCGGCGGCGGCGACGGTGGTCGGGGCGGTGATGAGGGCGGCCATCGGACGGATCCTGCCACCCGGCACCGGGATGTGTGTCGGAGTTGTGAATTCGTTCGACCTGACGGTACGTGCATGACACATCGCTGCTACGTTGCGCGCTGACGGAGGGGTGCCCCGGCCGCTGTGTGGCGGATGTCGGGTCCACTCGGTCCTGAACATCCGACGAGATAGGGAGAGTGTCTCGGTGACCTTGAAGAGATCGGTAGGCCGCGTGGCCGCCGTCCTCATCGCCTTCATGTTGCTCGCAGCTGCGTGCGGTGGTGACGACAGCGACAGCAGCAGCGGAGAGCAGGACGGCGGAGACGCTGCAACGGAGGGCCCCGAAGGCCCGACACAGGCTGGAGGTGATTTCGTCGACCTCGGCACCTTCGTCGGCGATCCGCCCGAGCACATCGACCCGGCGCTGAACACGACGCTCGACGCCTACCAGGTCGTGAACGCCCTGTACGACGGGCTCACCGACATCGACGCCTCCGACCCGGACAACCCGGTGATCGTCCCCCACGTGGCCGAGTCCTTCGAGTCCAACGAGGACGCCACCGAGTGGACCTTCGTCATCAAGGACGACCAGTTCTTCTCCGACGGCGAGCAGGTCCTGCCCAGTTCGTTCGTGCGGGCGTGGGAGCGGGCATCCGATCCCGACTTCGCCGGTGACTACAGCTACCTGATGAACTTCATCGACGGTGGCGCCGAGAAGCTGGCCGGTGACGCCGACACCCTCGCGGGCGTCGAGGCCGACGACGAGGCCATGACTCTCACGGTCACCCTGGCCGAGCCGTACGCCAACTTCCCGGCCGTGGCCGGGTTCCAGCTGTTCTTCCCGATGCCCTCCGCCGTGGAGGAGCTCTCGGACCAGAACGACTGGGAGAACGGGATCATGATCGGCAACGGTCCCTACGTCATGGAGTCCGAGCGGACCGACGAGGAGATCGTCCTCGCCCGCAACGACGAGTGGTCGGGCGACTGGGAGGGTGAGACCTGGCCGGACCGGCTCGAGACCATCACCTTCCGGGTGACGGCCGACCCCGACACCTCGTACAACTCGTTCGAGGCCGGGGAGGGCGACAACGCCAACATCCCGCCGGCTCGGACGAGTGAGGCGCAGGAGAACTACGGCACCACGCTCGACGTGGCCATCCTGGGGTCGTACCACTACGACTTCAACTTCCGGAGCCCGCTGGTGGGTGGCGACGAGAACCTGCTGTTCCGGCAGGCCATCAGCCAGGCCATCGACCGGGACGAGATCAACGCCGCCGTCTACGACAACAGCCGCACCATCGGCACCGGCGTCACGCCCGCGGGGCATCCCCGGCTTCGAGGAAGGCCTCTGCGACTACTGCACCTACGACGCGGAGGCGGCCCAGGCCGCGTTCGACCAGTGGGTCGCAGACGGTGGCGAGCAGACCGAGCCTCTGCCGATCCAGTTCAACCGGGATGCGGGCCACGAGCCGGTCGTGCAGATCGTCATCGACAACCTCGCTGCCATCGGCATCGAGGCCGTCGCCGACCCGCGCGACTCCGAGACGTACTTCACGGAGATCGCCGACGGTGAGTGCGTCTTCTGTCGGACCGGCTGGTTCGCCGACTATCCCGCCTACGACAACTTCATGTACGACCTGTACCACCAGGACTCGTTGGGCGGGAACAACCACGGCTTCATCAGCGACGACTTCGATGCGCTGGTTGACGAGGCCAAGGCCACCGTCGACCCGGAGGAGCAGGCCGACCTGTTCCACCAGGCCGAGCAGATCCTGCTCAACGACGAGATCGGCATGGTCCCGATCAACTGGTACAACGGCGACTACGCCTACAACGACGAGCGCATCGCCTACTTCCCGCAGACCAACTTCGGTCTGATCATCTGGGAGCAGATCGCGCTGGCAGAATGATCCCGATGTGAAGAGGGGGGTGCTACTCGTCCCGACGGACGGGTAGCACCCCTCTCGTCCTCTCAACCATCACGACCGAGAGGTTCCCCGTCGCATGTTGAGCTACACGATCCGGCGGCTGCTGCTGGTCATCCCGACCGTCTTCTTCGCGCTGTCGTTCCTGTTCCTGCTCTTCTTCGCGCTCCCGGGGGACACGGCCAACCTCATCGCCGGCGGTGGGGACCGCGCCGTCGACGAAGGCGTGGTGGAGCGGGTCGAGGAGCGCTACGGCCTCGACGACCCCCTCTACATCCAGTTCCGGGACTACTGGGGCCGGACCATCCAGTGGGACCTCGGGGAGTCCTTCGCCGACCGCCGCGGCGTGAACGAGATCTTCGGCGAGAAGGCGGTCAACAGCCTGCGCCTCGCGTTCTGGGCGATCGTCATCGAGATCATCGTCGGCATCTCGGTCGGCGTGTTGTCCGCCGTCAGGCGTTATTCGATCGCGGACAAGTTGACGACCGTGGGCACCGCCGCGCTCTCGGCCATCCCCGTCTTCGTGCTGGGCTTCGTCCTCCAGTACGTCTTCGCGGTCGTCCCCGAACAAACAGGACTGGCCGGAGTGGATGCACCTCAGAACCTCCGGCCTCGGTCCCGACACGTGGTTCCTGTTCTTCATCCCGACGGGTGACCAGTGGCGCTACCTGATCCTGCCCGCGGTGACCCTGGCCTGCGTGTCCACGGCGCTGGCCGCCCGCATGACACGCGGCTCGATGCTCGAGGTCATGCGGGCCGACTACATGCGCACCGCTCGGGCCAAGGGCCTCGGCGAGCGCGACGTGATCTACAAGCACGGGCTGCGCAACGCGATGCTGCCGGTGATCACCCTCATCGGCATCGACTTCGGGACCGTCATCGGTGCCGCGGTGTTGACCGAGACCGTGTACTCCTGGCCGGGGATCGGCTCGGAGATCGCCAACTCGATCACCGACCGAGATCTGCCCGTTCTCCTGGGGCTGACCCTCGCTGTCACCATCGCCTTCTCGTTGATCAACCTGCTGGTCGACCTGTCCTACGCCTACTTCGACCCCCGGATCCGTCTCGGCGAGGAGGCGACGGCATGACGGTCCTGGACCCCGCGGCTCCCGCGGATCCCGAAGGCGAACGGCCGATCGGTGGCTTCCAGGGCGCGCTGGTCGGCGCCGAGCAGGCCACCTTCGTCGCCCCCCGCCCGCTGCGGGCCGACATCTGGCGTCGCTTCCGTCAGAACAAGCTGGCCATGATCGGCCTGGTCTTCATCATCCTGCTCGTGGTGGTCGCCCTCTTCGCCCCCTGGATCGCCCCCTACGACTTCGACGAGCGAGAGGCCGGCGCGTTCCGGGAAGGGCCGTCGTGGGACCACTTGTTCGGGACCGACATCATCGGCCTCGACGTGTTCTCCCGGGTGGTCTACGGCGCCCGCATCTCGCTCCGGGTCGGCTTCATCGCCACGTTCATGGGTGTGGCCATCGGGCTCTTCCTCGGTGCGATCGCGGGCTTCGCCGGCGGCCGCACCGACAACCTCATCATGCGCATCACCGACATCTTCCTCGCCATCCCCTACATCATCCTGGCGGTGGCGGTGGCCACGATCTTCGGCCAGAGCGTCAACTCGGTCATCCTCGTCCTCGGCCTCACCGGCTGGCTCGGCATCTGCCGGATCGTGCGGGCCAGCTTCCTCTCCCTCAGCCGCCTGGAGTACGTCGAAGCCGCGCGCGCCCTCGGGTTCAGTCGCACGCGCATCGTCTTCCGCCACATGCTGCCCAACGCCCTGCAGCCGGTGATCGTCTACGCCACGATCACCGTCGGCGCAGTGATCCTCGCCGAGGCCGCCCTGTCATTCCTGGGCGTCGGGCCGGTCCCGCCCACGCCGGCCTGGGGCCTCATGGTGGCCGAGGGCAAGTCCACCCTGGCCGTCGCGCCGCACATGCTGTTCTTCCCGGGCATGGCCATCTTCCTCACCGTGCTGGCCTTCGTCTTCGTCGGCGACGGCCTCCGCGACGCCCTGGACCCGAAGCTCAAATGACCTCGACCAGCGACGTACTGCTCTCCGTCCGCAACCTCAAGGCCCACTTCGACACGGCGGACGGCGTGGTCCGGCCAGTCGACGGCATCTCCTTCGACATCCGGCGGGGCGAGGTGTTCTCGGTGGTCGGCGAGTCGGGGTCGGGCAAGTCCGTCACGGCCCTGGCCATCATGGGCCTCCTGCCCACGCTCGAGGTCGACGCCGGCGAGATCATCTGGAAGGGCGAGGACATCCTCCTCGCCGACGAGGAGAAGCGACGTTCGCTTCGGGGCGGCGAGATCGCGATGGTCTTCCAGGATCCGTTGTCGGCGTTGAACCCGGTGCACAAGGTCGGCCGCCAGATCTCCGAGATGGTGCTGCTCCACCAGGACGTGCCCAAGCGCATGGCCGCGGAGAAGGCTGTCGAGATGCTCGAACTGGTCGGCATCCCCGAACCCGCCAAGCGCGCCGAGATGTACCCCCACGAGTTCTCCGGCGGCATGCGCCAGCGGGCGATGATCGCCATGGCCATCGCCAACAAGCCGGACCTGCTCATCGCCGACGAGCCGACCACCGCCCTCGACGTGACCGTCCAGGCCCAGGTGCTCCAGGTCCTCGTCGACATCAAGGACGAGATCGACTCGGCCATCATGCTCATCACCCACGACATGGGGGTCGTCGCGGGCCTGGCCGACCACGTCATGGTGATGTACGCGGGTCGCCAGGCCGAGGTGGCCACCACCGACGACATCTTCTACGAGAGCCGCCACCCCTACACCCTGGGGCTGCTGGCGAGCATGCCCCGCCTGGACGACGCCGGTGACGAGCCCTTGCTGCCCATCACGGGCTCACCACCGTCACTGATCCACCGGCCCAGCGGTTGCGCCTTCCACCCGCGGTGCCGGTTCGCCCGGGTCCCCGGAGTGTGCAACGAGGTGGTCCCCGAGCTGCTGCCCGTCCACCCCAAGCACCTCGTGGCCTGCCACTTCTCCGACGACCTGGTGGACGTCACCGTCGAATCGCTGCGCGCCAAGGCCACCGAGGTCGACCTTCTCGGCGAGGACGACTTCCTGATCGACGAGAACCTGCTCGAGGCGGAGCTGGCGGCGGAGGACGCCGCGGTGGAGCCCTCGTCGTGACCTTCACCGAGGTGACCCCCGAGCCCGTCGCCGCCGACGGCGGCCAGCCCCTCCTCGTCGCCCGCGACCTGGTCAAGAACTTCCCGATCCGGGCCGGTGTGTTCGCCCGGACGAGGGGCTACGTCTCGGCCGTCGCCGGCGTCTCCTTCTCGGTGGACCGCGGCGAGACGCTCGGGCTGGTCGGCGAGTCCGGCTGCGGGAAGTCGACCACGGGGCGGCTCCTGCTCCACCTCATCACGCCCTCGTCGGGCGAGGTCACCTTCGACGGCATGCGGATCAACGACCTGAAGGGCAAGCACCTCGCCGAGGCCCGGCGCCGGTTCCAGATCGTCTTCCAGGACCCGTACTCGGCGCTGAACCCCCGGATGACCGTGGGGACGATCCTGGCCGAGCCGCTCAAGGTCCACCACAAGAGCAACGCGGCCAAGCGCCAGGAGCGGGTCGCCGAGCTGCTCGAGCTCGTCGGGCTCTCGCCGGAGCACGCCAACCGCTTCCCCCACGAGTTCTCGGGCGGGCAGCGCCAGCGGGTCGGCATTGCCCGTGCCTTGGCACTGGAGCCCGACCTCATCGTGCTGGACGAGCCCGTGTCCGCGCTGGACGTGTCGATCCAGGCCGGCGTGGTCAACCTGCTGCGGAAGCTGCAGGACGAGCTCGGCGTGGCCTACGTGTTCATCGCCCACGACCTCTCGGTCATCCGCCACATCTCCCACCGCGTGGCGGTGATGTACCTGGGCAAGCTGATGGAGGTGGCGGACCGCGCCACGCTCTACGAGCGGGCCGTGCATCCCTACACCCAGGCCCTGCTGTCGGCGGTGCCCCTGCCCGACCCTGCTGAGGAGCGCCAGCGCAAGCGCATCATCCTCGAGGGCGACGTCCCCAGCCCCGCCGACCCCCCGTCGGGCTGCCGCTTCCGCACCCGCTGCTGGCGCCGCGCCGAGTTGGAGGCCAAGGGCGAGGACGTGTCCGCCTGCTCCGAGGTCGAGCCGCTTCTCGAGATCCAGAGCGGCCCCGGCCACACCGCGGCCTGCCACTTCCCCGCTGAACCGCGGACGGTCTGAGCCCTAAGCCCCCGGGAACGGCCAGCCGTTCGGCAGGCAGCCGTTCAGGCCCTTGGACTGCTGCATCATCACGGGGGCGAGTTGGCCGGCGCCGGGGCACTCCACGTGGTCGTGGCCGATGGCGTGGCCGACCTCGTGGTTGACGGCGTAGCGGCGGAACCCCTCGATCGGGCCGGGCCAGTTCTCGGTGCCCTCCAGCCAGCGGATGCTGTTGAGGGCGACGGTCCCGCCCTGGTGGCAGGAGAAGATCCCGGCGGTGTTCAGCGGGAGGCAGATCCCGTCGACAGTGGCGGGGGTGGCCAGGACGATGCGGATCCGGCCGCCGGACGGCACCCGCTGGAAGGACACGGCGCCGTCGCCGCTCCAGCTGCGGGCGTCGGACAGCGTGGCGTCGACGATGCGGGCGAACTCGTCGACCGAGTAGCCGACGGCGTCCTCCACCTCGACGGTGTACGTGAACAGGTCCCCGGTCCCGGCCACGGGGGTCTCGCCCGGCGCCACGGTGAAGGCCCCCACCGCACCCACGGGGACGCTCACCGACGGTGGCAGGGTGGTGGGCGGGTCGGGGGTCGTGCTCGGGGCGGCCGTGGTCGTGGGACCGCTGCCGTCGCCCTCGGGCGGGGCTTCGGTGCCCAGGCGCGAGCCCGTCGTGCTGGTCGACAGACCGGCGGCCGCGATCGGAGCGCCGTCGTCGTCCCGTGACCCCAGGACGACGATCGCCAGCGCGCCGAGGGCCAGGAACACGACCGCACCGAGGACGGCACGGTGCCCGGCGGCCGTCAGCATCGCTCCGACCGTAGAGGGGTCGGGGGGTGACCTCCAATCAGGTCAGAGGTTGGCCTTCAGGAAGGCGAGGGCGGAGCTCCAGGCCGTGGCCGAGGCGGCGTCGTCCTTGGTGCCGAGCGCGTTGTGACCGCTGGCGAAGGCATGCCCGGTGCCGGCGTGGACGGTGAAGTCGACGTCCTTCCCCATGGCCGTCAGCCGGGACTCGAGGTCCATCACGGCATCGGGAGGGAAGAAGTCGTCGCTCTCGGCGAAGTGGCCCTGGACCTTGGCCGTCAGGCCGGACCAGTCCGGCTCGCCCTCGCCGAGCGGTGCTCCGTAGAAGGGCACGGTGGCGGCCACGCGGTCGCCCTCCTGCGCCGAGATCATCAGCGCCAGCAGTCCTCCCATGCAGAAGCCGACCACCCCGACGCGGTCACCGGTCACCGCGTCCAGGCCCAGCAGGTGGTCGATGGCGCCCGACATGTCGCGGGCGGCGCGGTCGGGCGGAAGGGTGTTCATCAGCTCGGCGGCCTTGTCCATCTCGGTGTGCTCCGCCAGGTCGCCGTGGTAGAGGTCGGGGGCCAGGGCCACGAAGCCCTCGCCCGCCAGCCGGTCACAGGACGCCTTGAGCGCCGGGTCCAGGCCCCACCACTCCTGGACGACGAGGAGGCCCGGCCCCGACCCGCCGTCGGGGGTCGACAGGTAGCCGTCGGCCTCGGTGCCGTTGACGGGGAACGAGATCATGCTGGCGTCGGTCACGCTCCGCGAACGTAGTCAGTTCACGGTTCAGGTGCGGCGGCCCCCAGAGGCGGCCAGGCCGAAGCCCAGGCCGATCATCGTGATCCCTCCGGCCCCGCCCAGCAGCTCCAGCCGGCGGGGCGACGCCGACAGCCAGTTGCGGGCCGAGCCGGCGGCCAGGCCCCAGCACCCGTCGGAGAGGATGGCGATGGTCACCGACACCAGACCGAGCGCCGCCATCTGCAGACCGGCCGGGGCCCCGCCCTCCTCGACGAACTGCGGGAGGATGGCAGCGAAGAACACCGTGGCCTTCGGGTTGGCCAGGCCCACGAAGAAGCCCTCACGCAGCAGGTGGCGGGTCGGGCGGACGTCGGCCACGTCGAGCACGGACGAGAGGGCCCGCCGATGGCGAACGGCCTGCACGCCCAGGAAGACGAGGTACACGGCGCCGGCCAGCTTGATGACGGTGAACACCGTCGCCGACCGGCTGATCACCGCCCCCAGCCCGACCGCCACGAGCAGGGCCTGCACGTACACGCCGGCGGCGTTGCCGACGACGGTGGCCAGCGCTGCCTTCCGGCCCAGGGCCACGCCGCGGCTGATCACGAACAGCACGCTGGGCCCGGGCACCACCACGAGGAGGAACGACGCCAGGGCGAAGGCGGCGAACGAGTGCAGGGACGGCATGGCGGGAAGGTAACCGTCGACGGGTCCGGTCGACGACGACATTCCGGTGCCGAGGGGCCAGACTTCGGGGCATGAGCACGCACCCGTACGCGGACCGGTACCCGGTCAACCGTCGCCTCCCGGAGTCCGGCCGGCTCGAGAGCGAGCTCCTGGACGAGCTGAAGGCCATGGCCACCGAGGAGGACGCGTACTGGGAGACCGGGAAGTGCTCCGGGACCATGTACTGCGGCGACCACGAGCACTACGCCTTCATGGGCGAGGCGTTCCAGCTCTTCGCCCACGCCAACATCCTCCAGCGGGACATGTTCCCCAGCGCCACGAAGCTGGAGGGCGAGATCATCGCCATGACCCTCGACCTGATGCACGGGGACGAGGCCGAAGGGGGCGACGCCGTCGGCATGGTCACCACCGGGGGGACCGGCAGCATCATGCACGCCGTGCTCGCCTACCGCGAGCACGCCCGGCAGGACCGGGGGATCGAGCGCCCCAACCTGATCAAGCCCGAGACCGCCCACGCCGCCTTCGACAAGGCGTGCCACCTGTTCGGGGTGGAGCTGCGGCGGGCGCCCGTCGACCCCGACACCACGAAGGTGCGGCCCGAGGTCGTGGCCGACCTGGTCGACGACCAGACCATCGCCGTCATCGGCTCGGCCTGCAACTACGGCTACGGCACCGTCGACCCCATCGCCGAGCTGGGGCGGCTGACCCTCGACCGGGGCATCGGGCTCCACGTCGACGGCTGCCTCGGCGGCTTCATCCTCCCGTTCGGCGAGGAGCTGGGCCACCCGGTGCCGCCGTTCGACTTCCGGGTCCCCGGGGTCACCTCCATCTCGGCCGACACCCACAAGTACGCCTACGGCCTCAAGGGCACGTCGGTCCTGCTGTTCCGGGACCGGGCGCTGCGCAACAGCCAGTACTTCTTCCTCACCGACTGGACCGGCGGGAAGTACTGCTCGCCGGGCATGGAGGGCTCGCGGTCCGGCGGCCTGCTGGCGGCCACGTGGGCGGGGATGCTGAAGCTGGGCCGGGGCGGCTACCTCCGCTACGCCCAGCAGATCTTCGAGACGGCGGCGGCGATGATGGACGCCGTCGTGAGCCACCCCGAGCTGCGGCTCCTGGGGCAGGACCCGACGTTCCTGTTCTCGTTCACGTCCGACGAGTTCGACGTGTACCACGTCAACGACTTCATGCGGGGCCGGGGCTGGCGCTTCAACGGCCAGCAGTACCCGAACGCGCTGCACATGGCCGTGACCCGCCCCCAGACCCAGGCCGGCGTGACCGAGGCGTTCGCCACGGACCTGGCCGAGGCCGTCGCCTACGCCAAGGCGCAGGGCGATGAGCCGCCGAAGAGCGGCGCCATCTACGGCGGCATCCCGGGGGGCATGACCCCCGACGCCGACGAGTTCATCCGGGCCGTGATGACCGACATGATGGACGAGCAGCAGGCCCTTCCCCCGGAGTGAGTCCGCTCGCCATCGGGATCGACGTCGGCTCGTCCAACGTCAAGGCAGCGAGGGTCGACGGCGAGGGCCGCCTCGAGGCCTCCAGTGAGCGGCCCCTGCGCACGGTGCGGGACGGCGACGTCGCCGAGCAGGACGCCGAGGCGCTGTGGACCGCCGTCGTCGAGGCGGTGGGCGAGGTCGCCGATCCCGCCGTCGCCGCCGTCGGCGTGTGCTCGCAGTACTCCTCGATCGTCCCGGTGGACGCCGACCTGCGGCCGGTCGCCCCGATGCTCATGTACTGGGACCAGCGGGGGACCGACCACTGCGTGGGCGATCATGGGCGACCACCCCGAGGCCTTCGAGCGGTTCGTGCGAGCGTCCACGGGATCCCGCCGGTCGGCAGCGGGCTCTCGCTGGGGCACGTGCTGCACCTGCAGCTCGACCGCCCCGAGGTGCACGAGGCCGCGGTCGCCTACCTGGAGCCGATGGACTTCGTCGTCGGGCGGCTGACGGGCCGGGCGGTCGGCACGCAGAACACGATGTTCACCGCCAGCTGTGCGACAACCGCACGCTGGACGCCTCCGGCTACGACGACGAGCTGGTGGCGCTGGCCGGCGTCGACGTGGACCACCTCCCGGCCCTCGTGCCCGTGGACGCCGTCGTGGGAACCCTGCGTCCGGAGGTGGCGGAGGCACTGGGCCTGCCCGCCACCGTGGAGGTGCGGGCCGGGATCAACGACAGCACCGCCGGCGCCCTCGCCGCCGGGGTCTTCGCCGCCGGGCGGGGCGGCTTGGCGATGGGGACCACCGCCGTGCTGTTGGACACCGTCGACGACAAGCGGCTGGACCTCGACGCCGAGCTGGTGTCGATGCCGTCCTCGGTGCCCGGCCGCTACCTGGCCTGGGCCGAGAACGGGATGGCCGGGAAGGCGGTCGAGCACGGCCTGGCCCTCCTGGAGGGCTCCTTCGCCCACCTGGAGACCGCGCTGTCCTCGTCGGCCCCCGGCGCCGGCGACGTCCTGTTCCTGCCGTGGCTGTCGGGCTCCATCGCCCCAGACGCCGACCGCAACGCCCGAGGCGGCTTCCTGAACGTGTCCCTGCAGACGACCAGGGAGGACCTCGTGCGGGCGATGGTCGAGGGCACCGCCCACAACGTGGCCTGGCTCCTGCCCGCCGTCGAAGCGTTCACCGGCCAGAGCATGGACGAGCTGGTGTTCTTCGGCGGCGCCGCCCGCTCACCGGGCTGGGCCCAGACCGTCGCCGACGTCCTGCGCCGCCCCGTGTCGACCCTGGCCCACCCCGAGGTCGCCGTCGCCATGGCTGCGGCCGGCCACGCTCAGGGGGCCGACCCCGCCGCGCCGCCGCCGATCACCGCCGTGTACGAGCCGCGCCCCGAGACCGAGGAGCGTTACGCCACCGGCCAGGCCCAGTTCCAGGCCGCCTTCGAGGCCCTGAAGCCCCTGCACGCCGCCCTCAACGGCTGACCCCTCGTTCTGGCGCCCGATTGGGGTGCTCTGGCGCTGCAATCAGGCGCCAGAACCGGGGGGGTCACCAGCTGGCGGCGATGAAGCCGGAGGCCAGTGCACGCTCGACGCCGGTTTCGGGGTCCAAGGACACGACCCGGCCGTCCGCGTAGGTGACGATGAGGTCGTCGGTCGCCGATACGTCCTGGTCACCGACGGGCCCCGAGTAGGCGAACGAGTCGACCACCTCGCCGGTGGCCGTGTCGATCACGCGCCCCGTCGCTGCGTCCTGGAGCTGCTCGTCGGTGCAGCACTGCTCGGCGACGACGAGGCGGCCGTCGATGCCGACGGGGTCGACCCAGATCCGGCCGTCGGGCGGAGTGAGCTCGCGGATGTCTCCGGCGACCGGTCCGGCGGCGAGGTGGATGGTCCGGGTCTCGCCCAGGACCTCGTAGGCGATCTGCCACGCGCCGCCTCGCACCCAGCTGGGGTCGGTGGCCGAGCCCTGGGCGTCGAGGTCGTACTGCGACGCGCCGCTGGCGTAGTCGTCGTCCAGGGTGACGCTGCTCACGGCACCGTCGGCGAACGACGCCACCAGCGCCGTGCCCTGGTCGTCGACCGCGGGATGGTGCCCGAAGAAGAGCCGTCCGTTGTCCTGCGGGGCCTCGAACGGCGGGATCGTGGTCGGGCTGCCGTCGATGCCGATGGCGAAGATCTCGCCGGCCGCCGGCTCGCAGCAGGTTCCGTAGAGCACCTGGTCGACGCGGAAGTCGACCTCGTCGGTGGCCCGGATCACCTCCACCGACTCGATGGAGTTGGGTGGGATCGGATCGTCGGCGGTGGCGGGCGTCCTGGGATCACCGAGGCGAGCCAGCTCGCGGACCTCCTGGCCGGTGGCGACGTCGACCACGACCAGGCGCCCCTCCGTCGTGACCCCCACGAACGTCGCCGGACCGCTCGCCGGCGCAACGGTCGTCGGCGGGCTGGTCGTCGTGGGCACCGTCGTCGTCGGGACGGTGCCGGGCACGGTCGACGGGGTCGTGGCGACCGGGGCCCCGTCCTCGGCCCGGTCCACCCGCAGCAGCGCCACCGCGCCGGCGATGGCGGCCAGCACCGCGAGGCCGGCGACGGCGAGACGGACGGGATGGCGCGCACGCACCGGGTGCCGGTGGGTGACCTCGTCGAGGTCGACGGGCTGGGCCCGGTCGACGAGGCGACGGAGGCGGTCGGACAGGTCGTCGGTCATGCGTCCACTCCGAGCTCGGTCCGCAGGCGGTCGAGACCGCGGCGGACGTGGGTGTTGACGGTCGAGACGGACGTGCCGGTCAGGTCGGCGACCTCGTGGAGCTCCCAGCCGTAGCCCTTGACCAGCACGACGGCGGTGCGTTGGTGCGCCGACAGTCGGGCGAGGGCGGCGGCCAGCGCCGGCTCGACCTCGGGCTCACCGGGTGCGGTCGGGGCGTCGAACAAGACCCGGCTGCGGCGACGCCGGGTCTTCGAGCAGCCGACCCGGTAGAGGTACCCGGACGGGTTGTCCATGGCCCGGAGGCGGTCCCAGTGCTCGAAGCCCCACGCCAGGGCGTCGGCGGCGGCCTCCCGGCCCCGGTCGAGGCCGTAACGGGCCACGAGGGCGCGACGCAGGCGCGGCTCGGCTTCGGCGAAGAAGGCCTCGAAGCCGGTGCTCACCTCCACGACGTCCATCTGACCAGGGAGAGCCACCAGCGGCCCGATGTTGTGACGCGCCAGCTACCGAAATTGCGCCGATCGAGGTCGTAGAGCGACCACAAACGGAGCAATTTCGGTGTTGGGGGTCGAGCGATCTAGAAGATCCCCAGGGCGAGACCGGCGGCCATGGCCTGGCCGAGCTCCGTGCAAGCGGCCCGCTGCTCGTCGGTCAGGTCGCCGACGACGGTCAGGGGCGGCTGGGCCTCCCGCCACTCCAGGCCCTTGACGATCTTCTGCACGGCGGCCACGGCGCCGTCGGTGTCGGTGCCGCCCTTCACGAACAGGGCGTAGGGCAGGCCTCGGGTCTTCTCCAGGAGCGGCTTGTAGGCGTTGTCGAAGAAGTGCTTGAGCGCCCCGCTCATGTACCCGAAGTGCGCCGGCGTCCCGAGCAGGACCCCGCTCGCCCACAGCACGTCCTCGGCCGTGGCCTCCAGCGCGTGGACGTCCCGCACCTCGACGTCGCCCGCCTCGGGGTCCCGGGCTCCCGCCAGCACGAGGTCGACCATCTCCTGGGTGTGGCCGGAGTTGGAGTGCCACACGACCAGCAGCTGGGCGTCAGCCATGGGCCAGCTGCTCCCGGAGCACCCGTTTGAGGACCTTGCCGCCGGCGTTGGTGGGCAGCTCGTCGACCAGGACCAGGCGCCGGGGCTGCTTGAAGCCGCCGAGCACGCCTCGGGTGTGGTCGACCAACTCCTCCAGGGTGACCGGGGCGCGGGCGACGACGACGGCGCACACCGCCTCGCCCCAGCGGTCGTCGGGAACGCCGACCACCGCCACCTGGCGCACGGCGGGGTGCGTCGACAGCGACGTCCTCGACCTCGCGGGACGACACGTTCTCGCCACCGGAGATCACGATGTCCTTCGACCGGTCCACGACGTGGACATACCCGTCCTCGTCGATCTCGCCGAGGTCGCCGGTGTGCAGCCAGCCGTCGACGATCGTCGCCGCCGTGGCCTCGGGCTCGTCCCAGTAGCCGGCCATGACCTGCGGCCCCCGCAGCAGGATCTCGCCATCGGGGGCGAGGCGGACGTCGACCTCCGGGCTCGGGCGGCCGGCGGCACGCGGCCGTGTGCGGTGACCTTCCTCGTCGAGGAAGACGGCGTTGCCGGACAGCTCGGTCATGCCGTAGCCCTGGGCGAAGCCGATGCCGAGCGTCTCCGTCGCCCGCTGGAACAGGTCGGGCGACATCGAGGACGCCCCGTACGCCACCTGCCGTACGCCGGCGAACGTCGACGGGTCGAACGACGGGTCGTCCAGCAGCATGGCCAGCATCGTCGGCGCCAGCGACATCGTGGTGACGCCATGGGCCCGGACCTGGCGGGGGAGCTCGGCGGCGTCGAAGCCGGCCATCAGGACCACGGGCCGGCCCTCCGCGTGCAGGCAGAGGACGTTGTAGGCGGCCACATGGCAGAGCGGGAAGCAGTACAGGTACACGTCGTCGCCGGCGACGGGTCGGGCCGCGTTCGCCCCCCGACGGCGGCCAGCAGGCTGCGGTGGGTCAGCACGGCACCCTTCGGCGTGCCCGTCGTGCCGCTGGTGAACAGGATCCAGGCCGGATCGTCCTCGGTGCCGGCGACGGGTTCGGCGGGCGGTGCCGAGGCGACCTCGGCCTCCCAGGCACCCCAGTCGTCCACCGTGAGCGCGGCGCCCACCCGCCGGGCCTGCGCGTCGAGCTCGGCCGGGGCCAGACGCTGGTTGAGGGGCACCGCCACCCGTCCAGCCGCCGGGATGCCGTAGAGGGCGGCCACGTACGACGGGCGGTTGCGACCCACCAGGGCGATGCGATCGCCGGGCGCCGTGCGCTCGCCGACCACGGCGACGACGCGTGCCACCTCGTCGGCCAGCTCCCCGAACGTCCACCCCGCCGAACTGGCCTCTGATCTGCCGCCCATGACCGGCGAATCGGAGGCCAGTTCGAGGGGAGGGAGGGGGTGGATCAGCGCCGGGGCGTCCGTCGCCCCGCGGGTCAGCAGCTCGTGCAGCCGCATGGTCAAGCCTTGGTGTACTCGGGGTTCTCCCAGACGATCAGGCTGGCGGCGTCCTCGCCGTGGGCGTGGGGGAGGTAGTCGTGGATCACCCCGCGCACCTCGAACCCGTTGTTGAGCTGCATGCTGAGCGTGGGGTCGGTCAGCTCGCCCTCGACGACCTTCTGGACGTAGGTCTCGACGTCCATCTCGCTCCCGTGCTGCGGATAGCCGGGCAGGTCGCCCCCGGCGATGATCCCGTGCTTGCCGTGGCGCTGGACGAGGTCCTTGCGCAGGTCGTACAGCTTCCGCCCGATGCCGCGGCCCCGGTGCGTGTCGGCCACCACGATGTCGACCCCGTAGTACCACTCGCCGTCGGGGTCGTGGTTGTCGCACTGGTGGGGCCCGCACAGCGACGTGATCGTGTGTTGGACCTGGCTGGCGAAGTCGAAGTCGAGGAAGATCCCGGCGCCCTGGCCCACCGGCTCGCCGTCCTCGAGGGCGACGAAGAACCCTTCCGGGAAGATGCCGGCGAAGACCCGGACGTCCTCCTCGCTGAGCAGCCCCGCCGGGTCGGCCTCGGGGAAGGCGGCGATCTCCAAGCGGTGACAGGCCGCGGCGAGGTCCTCGGTCAGGTTGACGTAGGTGATCTCACCCACTTCTACGCCCCGACGGTGAAGTGCTCGTACTCGTTCTCGTCGGGCAGGCCCCAGACGGCCCAGAGGTCGCCCGTGCGAGGGCGCATGACCGTGGCGCCGCAGGACATCACCAGGTACGGCGGCTCGGGCCGCTCGCAGATCGCCTCGTCGTCCCGGGTGAGGGCCATGAGCGTCTGCTCGTCGATCGGGCGCTTGCCCAAGAGCTCCACCGCCCGCGCGTAACGGTTCTCGGTGGAGGCGATGCGGACGGGCGCCCGCGGGCCCTCGACCGCCTGCGTCACCTCGGCCAGGCAGTGGTTGGTGTGGACCAGCGGCTCGTCACCCAGCTCGATGACATGGGTGGCGGTGGGCATGGCCTCGACGTCGTAGCCCCGACCCTCGCGGTCGAGCAGGAAGAAGTTGTGGCCGCCGGCCAGATCGGCGTCGGTGATGCAGGCCAGCGCGGCGTCGATGTCGGTCTGGGCCAGGGCCTTGCGCACGACGAAGGGCCAGGTGACGCCGATGCGGCCGTCGGCGGCGGTCAGGTTGTTGATGCCCACGCAGAGCCCGTGTTCGTTCATCCCGATCTGGCCGAGGCAGCCCACGGTGGTGAACACGAGCGCCTCGGGTTTTCCGGTGACCCGCGTCCGGAGCATGACGATGTAGGGCGTGGCGGTGTCGTGCATGTCCCAGGTCTGGGCGAACCACGGCTCGCCGCCACCGGCGTCCGACGGCACGAGGGCCCCCGTGCAGGTGTCCTCGGGGGCGGGGTCGCCACCCGACGGCCTTCACCGTGTCGATGAAGTCGGTGAACCCGCCGACGATGACGGCCTCGGCGGGCGAGATGCCGGCGCCGTCGGCCATGGCCACCATCTCGGCGTAGAGGTCGGCGTCGTAGGCCTCGTGGGCGGGCAGACAGGCCTCGGCCAGCGCCAGCACCTCGTCGTCCGATCATGGCGTGCCGACCAGGTGCCGTCCCGGACAGCCGGACCCGCTCGGCCGTGTACTCCCGGATCTCGCCGACGTACGCCGAGCCGTGGGTCCGGCCGACCTCTTCGGGCGAGCCGGCGAGGTCGAGCACCCGGATCGGCTGGTCAGCCATGCGCCCGCTCCTTGGCGGCGACCCGCACGGCGTCGGCCACCACGGCCATGGCCTCGTCGATCTCGTCGTCGGTGATCGTCAGGGGCGGCAGGAAGCGCACACAGTTGGAGTAGAGCCCGGCCCGGATGGTGATCACCCCGCGCTCCAGGGTGGCCGCCGGTGACGGCGATGGTGGCGTCGACGTCCGGGGTCTTGGACTCGGCGTCGGTCACCAGCTCCATCACGAGCATCGCCCCGAGCCCGCGGACGTCGCCGACCAGGTCGGGGTGCTCGGCCTGGATCTGCTCGAGGTGGCCCCGGATGCGCTCGCCGACGGCCACGGCCGCGCTCGAGGAAGGCCGGTTGGCGGATCGTGTCGATGGCCTCGACGGCGGCGACGCAGGCCAGGGGGTTGCCGGAGTAGGTGCCACCCGAGGCCACCGGGGTGCGGTGCGTCCATGAGGTCGGCCCGACCGGTGACCGCCGCCAGCGGCATGCCGGCGGCGAGGGACTTGGCCGTGGTCACCATGTCCGGGACCACGCCCGAGTGCTCGATGGCGAAGAGCGTGCCGGTGCGGCCGAAGCCGGCCTGGATCTCGTCGGCGATCAGCACGATGCCGTGCTGCGTCGCACAGCTCCCGCAGGCGCTGGAGGAACGGCGGAGGGCGCGGGCAGGAAGCCGCCCTCGCCCAGCACCGGCTCGATGACGACGGCGGCGACGTGCGACGGGTCGACGGTGGCCACCATGGCCCGGTCGAGGAGGGTGACGTAGTGGGCCACCCACTCGTCCTCGGTGACGCCGTCGGGCCGCCGGTAGAGGTCGGGGAAGGGGAAGCGGTACACCTCGGGGGCGAAGGGCCCGAAGCCCTTCTTGAAGAGGCCGAACTTGCTGGTCATGGCCAGGGTCAGGTTCGACCGGCCGTGGTAGGCGCCCTCGAAGACGATGACGCCCTGGCGGCCGGTGGCGGCCCGGGCGATGCCGACGGCGGCCTCGACCGCCTCGGCCCCGGTGTTGCAGAGCAGCGTGCGCTTGTCGAAGTCGCCCGGGGTGATCTCGTTGAGGCGCTCGGCCACCTCGAGGTAGGGCTCGGACGAGGCGACGATGTTGCAGATGTGGATCAGGTCGGCGGCCTGGTCCTGCACGGCCTGCACCACGCCGGGCGGGCAGTGGCCGACGGCCAGCACGCCGATGCCACCGGCGAGGTCGAGGAGGTGGTTGCCGTCGAGGTCGACGACCACCGAGCCGCTCCCGGAGGCGATGCCCAGCGGTGTGAGCTTGGCCGCTCCGTTGGGCACCGCGGCCTCGCGACGGGCCACGAGCTCGAGGCTCTTGGGACCCGGGACCTCGGTGACCAGCTTGATCGACCCTGCCATGCCATCCCCTCTCGATCGGAGAGGCAAGGCTACCCAGGCGTCATGCGGCGAGCGGCTGAGGCTCCCGTCGGGACGAGTACTGCACCGGGATCTGGCGGTAGTGGTCGAGCGCCCTCGACAGCAGGCTCAGGCCCTCCGAGCCCGGGCAGCCTGTCGATGCGCCGGTCGATGCGGGCCGTCGCCCGTGCGCCCTCCTCGTTGTCGAACAGGTACCGGGTCATGAACGCGACCTCGGACTCGGGCATGACCCCGGCTCCCACCGGCGTCCAGGTCTTCCGGAGGGCCCAGCGCGTCAGCTTGCGGGCTGAGCGCGAGCGGCCCAGGCGGAGGTGGGCCTCGGAGGCGTAGAAGTCGATGTGGCGACCCTCCTGCTTCATGATCCGGGCCAGCAGCTCGGTCAGGACCGGGTGCCCGGCCTTCGCCGACAGGCGGGCGTAGCCGGCCTGGGTCGTCCATTCGTTCACGGCACCCCAGGTCATGTGCACGGCGGGCAGGTCCTTCATGCCCAGCGAGAGCAGCGACCACAGGGCGGGCGAGATGCGGCTGCGGAAGCCGAGTCCTCGGCGCAGCTGGGTGACACGGTCCTCACCGGCGAGCTCGCCGTGGGCCCGGAGCACGGTGGCGATGCCCTCCCCGTGCCAGAACTCCTCCCACGCCCAGAAGGTCATGAACGCCGTCGCCCGGCTGTCCTCGTGGGCCCGCGTGGACAGCAGGTCCCGGAGGTAGCAGGCCGTGTGGTACTCGACGTCGTGCATGTACCGCAGGCAACGGAGGTCGTCATCGGCCAGCGGGTGCGTGGCGAACCCCTCGATGTCGAGGTCGTCCCACCGAAGCCGGTCCGTCATCAGCTTGTATCGGTCCAGGTCGAAGTGCACGAACCCTGTACGTACCCGATCGGCGAGGTGGATGCCCGCCAAACCGTTGCTCGATCGAACGTTTGTTGGAGAGAATCGTCGAATGGTCCCGCTCGGCGCCCTCCTCGACGAGGACTTCGCTCCCGTCGCCGGCGACCCGGACGGGCCGCTGATGGGAACCACGTTCGTGGCCAAGGACCTCTTCGCCGTCGCCGGCCACGTCGTCGGCGCCGGCCAACCCACCTGGGAGGCCACCCACGACGCGGCGGAGGCGAACGCCGCGGCGGTGCAGCGACTGCTGGATGCCGGCGCCACGCTCGTGGGCCGCACCCACACCTCGCAGATGGCCTACAGCCTCTCAGGACGGGACACCCCCGCCGGTGCCCCCGTCAACCCGGCCGCCCCCGGGCACGACACCGGCGGCTCCTCCAGCGGCAGCGCGGCGGCTGTGGCAGGCGGACTCGTCGACCTCGGCCTGGGGACCGACACCCTGGGGTCGATCCGGGTCCCGGCTTCGTACGGCGGGATCTACGGCTGGCGGCCCACACACGGTCTCGTTCCGCTCGACGACGTCCACCCGCTGGCCGTCAGCCTGGACACGGTCGGCCTCCTGGCCCGCGACCCCGTGCTGCTGCGCGTGGGGGCCGAGGCGCTGGTTGCCACGAGCTTCGCCGACGAGACACCGGGGCGGGTCCTCCTGGCCGCCGAGGCCTTCACCGAGCTCACGCCCGCCGTGGGCGATCCGCTGCTGGACGCCGCCGAGGCGTTCGCGCCGACCGACAGCGTCGACCTCGCCCCCGACGGCCTGACGCTGACCGACCTGACCCTCGTCGTGCGCGACGTCCAAGGCCCGGAGTTCGCCGCCGCCCACCGGGCGTGGATCGACGAGCACCAGCCGACGTTCCTCCCCGCCGTGGCAGAGCGCATCGCCCACGCCCTCGCGGTCACGCCCGAGGCCCACGCCGCGGCCAACGCGGTGCGCACCGACCTGCGGGAGCACCTGGCCGCCGTGTTGGGACCCGGCGACGTGGTCCTCGTGCCGCTGGCCGGCCGGCCCGCCACCCGCGACGCCGACGACGCCGAGTACGCCGACGCCCGTCGGGTGGCGGCGTCGCTGTCGGTCGTCGGCTCGTTGGGCGGGCTGCCCACCGTGGCCGTGCCCGCCATCGTCGTCGACGGCACCCCGGTCGGGCTCGGGTTGCTCGGCGCGCCCGGCACGGACGGGCTGCTGCTCAGCCTCGCCGCAGGGCGTCCACCAGTGCCACCAGCCACGCATCCAGCGTCGGCTTGACCTCGACCGGCGTCTTGCCGAGCCGTACGACGACCAGGTCCAGGTCGGGGACGACCAGCGTGCGCTGCCCCTCGTAGCCCTGGGCGGCGAAGCTGCCGGCGACGTCGGGGAACAACCACCAGTGGGCGCCGTAGGGCTGGTCGTCCTCGTCGGTCGGCACCGGCGACTCCTCGCGGGCGTAGTCGACCCAGGCCGCCGGGAGCACGTCCCGGCCGCCGTCCAGGTAGAGCTGGCCGAAGCGGGCGAAGTCCCGAGCCGTGGCGTAGACGTAGGACGAGCCGACGAACGTGCCCGCGGCGTCGAACTTCGGCTCGGCCGAGGTCATGTCCAGAGCCCCGAAGAGCCGGTCGAGGAGGAGGCGCTCCACGCCCTCCCGGCCGCCGTAGAGGTCGCCCACGATCCTGGCCAGGATGTTCGTGGTGCCGCTGGAGTAGTTGAAGACCGTCCCCGGGTCGTGCTCCAGCGGGAAGGCGGCGGCGAAGGCCGCCATGTCGCCCTGGGCCTCGCCGAAGAGCATGGTGATGACGTCCGAGGCCTCGCCGTCGACGTAGTCCTCCCGGAAGGCCAGGCCGGAGCACATGCGCAGCAGCTGGTCGACGGTGATCGCCGACCGCTCGTCGTCGCGCCACTCGGGCACCGGGGCGGGTGCCTCGACCTCGAGCAGGCCGTCGTCCACCGCGAAGCCGACCAGCGCCTGGGTGATGCTCTTGGCCATCGACCACGAGATAAGGGTGGTCTCGGCCGTGACCCCCGGGCCGTAGTGCTCGGCGACGACGTCCCCCCGCTGCACCGCCAGGACCGCCAGCGTCTCGGGGACGCCGGCGGCGAGGACCTCGTCGACCTCGCTCACGCCGCCACCGACAGGTCGTCGAGCCCCGCCCGGTGGTTGCGCTTGGCCCAGTAGCGGCGGGCCCACAGGGGGCGGGTGTCCGGGGCCGGGTCGAAGGTGACGAGGCGGGTCCAGCGCGCCAGCAGCTCGTCGGCGGTGGCGAAGGCCTCGGTGCTGGGCGGGGGATCGGCCAACCAGGCCAGCTCGGTGCGGTCCCGTTCCGGCGTGAAGCGCGGGAAGAGGACCTCGGGGTTGGCCACCGCCCGCCGGTGCAGGTGCTCGTGGCGCCACCAGAGGCTGCCGTCGTCGGTGTCGGTGGGGAAGGGGCCGAGGTCGACGGGGAGGTCCACGGTCACGGGCTTGAACAGCCCGGTGCAGGGCGCCGCCGTGGCGGTGACCCAGTGCCGGTCGCCGTCGCGGAGGTCGGCCACCCAGCTCGAGGTGGTCTGCGAGCTGGTGACGACACCTCCGCCGTGCATGCACGGGGCGGCCATCCCGCCGTTCAGCCACGAGTAGCGGGGCCCCGAGCGTCCCGGCCCGTGGTCGCGCAGGAGGGTCATGAGCTCCTCGGGAGCGGACACGCCGTCGGCCCGGGTCTGCGTGATCGCCCTCCGGTGACGACAGGCCGAGACCCGGGTGCGCACGGTGTCGCTGTGCTCGTCGGCGAAGCCGGGGATGGTGAGGCCGTTGGAGATGCTGCGGGCGCCGTGGGTCACGGGCTCGGTCGCCCACGTCGACCCCGCCGTCTCGAAGACGACGGCCTGGGTGCGGTCGGCCACCAGGAAGCTGTTGTGGTACGTGAAGCCCTTGTCCTCGTGGCCGCAGCCGCCGCCCTGGCCGTGCCGCTCGAGCAGGTCGACCATGATCGACACGGCATCCTCGGCCGTGGTGGCCCGTTCCAGCGCCAGGCGCAGGAGGTCCATGCCCAAAAGGCCGACCTTCGCCTCCGGCTGCTTGGTGAACACGGCCTCGTTGCCGATCACCACGCCGTGCTCGTTGGCGCCCATCTCGGCGCCCCACATCCAGTACGGCCGGCTGAGGAGGACGGCATGGGTGTGCTCGACCTGCGGCACCTCGATCCAGGTGCAGGTGACCGTCGTCCCGGGATCGTGGTCGGTCGCCTGCTGCCACTCGAGGCCCTGCCCCTCGTTGGCGTCCCGGTCGCTGTTCTTGGCGAACAGCACCCCCTCGTCGCCGACGACGACGACCGTGTCGCACATGGTCGGGCAACGGTACTGCGGGGTTACCGTCCGCAGCCGTGGTCCACGCCGAGTACGCCCTCGAGCCCGTGTCCACCGGCACCCTTCTCGGCCGGGCGTTGCGACGTCACTGCCCGTTGTGCGGCTCCGGTCACGTGTTCCGCTGGTGGCTGCTGATGCGCGACGACTGCCCCCGGTGCGACCTCCACTTCGAGCGCATCGAGGGCCACTGGATCGGCGCCATCGCCATGAACACGATCCTGTCCCTGCTCGTCCTGCTCGGCATCCTGGTCGGGGGCTTCGCCGCGACCTATCCCGACTCGCCCGACTCCGGCCTGCTGTGGGCGTGCGTCCTCGCCGCCGCTCTGGGCCCACTCGTCTTCCAGCCCTGGTCCCGCACGATCTGGCTGGCCATCGACCTGGCCATGCGCCCGGTCGACGCCGACGAGATCAGCTAGTCGCAGTGATCTGACGGGGGGAGGTCCAGGGCCGGGTTGCGGTCGAAGAAGCCCACCGGGATCAGCCAGAAGCCGGTGCGCTCGACGGGCATGACGGGCCAGTCCTCGGGGCGGACGACGTGGGTCAGCCCGAAGGTGTGCCAGAGCACGACGTCGGTGTCCACGATCGAACGGTCGGCTGCGGTCCAGTCGGGGAGGCCGTCGCCGCCGACGTGCTGGTTGGGCCAGGGGCCGGCGGCCCGCAGTCTCGTCCTCGGCGTACGGGGTGACCCACAGGTTGTGGGTGGCGAAGGCGGCCCGGCGGCGGACGACCGAGCCCTCGCCGGCCAGCAACGTGGGGCTGGCGGCGGGCAGGAGCTTGTAGCCGACGGGCTGGTCGACCCCGTTGGTCGACGAGGGGTTGACCACCTTCCAGGTACGGCTGCGGGACGGGTCGACGTCGCGTTGAGCGGCCTGCTCGGTCGCCAGCAGCGTGGCCCGGGCCTCGATGCCGTTGTCCCACTCGCCACCGCCCGGAAGCACGTCGACCTCGTAGACCGAGTTGGGGCCGCCGTCGACGTCGAGGTCGAGGCGCAGGCAGAACAGGTGCTGGTGGTGGGCCGCGGCCAGGTGCGGGGCGACGACGCTCATGTTCGCCGGGGGCTCCTCGTCGAAGGCGCAGGGCTGGACGATGCCGGTCAGCCGCACCTCCAGCTCGATGGAGCCGTCCAGGTGGAACCGCCAGTAGAAGGCGTACTCGTAGTTGCCCACGGTGAAGATGGCGGAGACGACGAGGCGGCGGGAGCGGCGCACCTCGACGTTGCCGGTGTTGAGGTCCTGGTGCTTCCAGGCGATCCCGTCGTCCTCCTCGTGGATGCAGACGGCCTGCTCCACGATCCACGGATTGCCCTGCTCGTCGGCCATGACCGCATCGAGGTAGGTGATCTCGCCCAGGCAGTCGCAGCCCAGCTTCAGCGAGTTGACGAAGCGGCCGAGACCCCACTCACCGGCGTCGAACGCGTTCTTCCAGCGGTGCGCCGCGTCCGTGGCCCCGTAGGGCACGACCATCTCCGACAGCGAGGCCCGGTGCAGCACCGGCCGCCGGCGGTCACCGTCCTGGTAGCCCACGTCGTGGAGCACGAGGCCCTCGACGGGGTCGAGCGCCACCCGCAGGTCCCAGCGCTGCCACGACAGGTGGTTGCCGTCGACGGTGAAGCTCACGCCCTCGGGCTGGCGGATCTCCAGCGGTTTGAGGTCGGTTCGCAGCGGGCCGACGTGGGCGGCGTCGTAGCGACCGGGGTCCTCGGGGATGGGGACGACGCCCGTGGTCGTGGACCTCCAGCACCTCGGCCGTGGCCATGTCGACGACGGCCACCACGCCCTCGATGGGACGGGCGTAGCCGTTGTCCTCGGGGTCGTCCCGCAGGTACGCGAGGCAGCGGGTCAGGCGGGTGTTGCGGTCGGCGAAGTCGTCGTAGGCACCGGGGGGCCACGGGTCGATCTGGATGGTGTCGAAGGCGGTGATGCCCCGTTTGGCGATGGCGGCCCGCCAGCGCTCGTCGGCCCGGACCGCCTCCATGGCGTTGAACGCCTCCGTGAAGAGGAGCGGCGGCCGCACGTCGGGAACCGGGGTCCAGCACGTCACCTCGGCCGACTCGACGGCCACGTCGGCGACGATCACCCCGTGGGGACCGTCGAGGAGGACGGCCCGAGCGGCTCTAACCAGGCGGTCCCCCTGCCGATGGGCTTCCAGAGCGGCTTTCGACGGCTCGGCGAGGGTGATGGACGAGAACAGCAGGTCGGTGCTCGGTGGCGTGGGCCCGCACGGCCCCGGCCACCCGGACGATCTCCTCCGCGGTGAGCGGATCGAGCGGGTGGGTCACCCGCGCAGCTTCCCACGCCCTCGCCCTGCTCGTGGCCGCCCTCCTGGTCCTCACCCCGGGCCCGGCGAGCGCTCAGGACGTGACGCCCCGCTGCCCGACGACGGTCGGCGACCTGCCGCTGTCGGCGACCGCCCCGTTCTCGGGCACCACGCGGCCGGTGGCGGGCGACGACGGCGAGATCGCGTCGACCAGCCTCCTCTGCGCCTACGGCGACGGGGTCCAGCCCTCGGCCGAGGTGACCGTCACCTGGGCGACGGGCGCCGGGTGTGCGGACACCGAGACGCGGGTGGCCCCGACGCTCGACGAGGCGCCTTTCGAGGCGGCCGCCGCCGACCTCACGGACGAATTGGGCGGTGCCTGCCCGCCGTCCGAGTCCGGCGGTCTGCCCGTCCTGGCGCTCGCCGCCGGAGGCGCGGGCGTCGTGACGCTGGCCGGGCTCGTCATCGTGGGCCGACGGCCCCGGCGACCTACCCGTGTCCCCGTGGTGGCACCCGCTCCGGCGCCGATCCCCGACCGCAGGCCGCACCCGGAGCCCGAGCCTGTCGTCGTGGCGACCCTGCCCGGGCCCACCCCCGTCCTGGCCACGCTGACAGGGTCGAGCGGTCGGGCCTTCGCCCGCACCAGCGCCGGTCAGTGGGCGGCGGTGTCGGCCGTGGCCTACGCCCACGGCAACTCGGTGGCCGGGGACCTGGCCCGGGCCGGTGCCCTGCAGGTGCTGGCCAGCAAGCGTCCCGCCCGGGCCGAGGTCACGGCGGTGGCGACGGCCCTGGCTCATCCGAGCCCCGGCGGTGACCGATGAGCGAGGGGATGGACCGGGTGCGCGAGTGGTGCGAGGCCGCCGACCTGCCTTGCCAGGACGACGACGGCACGCTCCTCGTCCGCCTGGACGCCGACGACGTCACCGACGTCCACGTCGAGCTGGACGACGAGGGTGCCCTCCGCTTCCACGACACCGTGCCGCTGGTGGTCGACGACCTGCCCGCCGACCGCCTGGCCGAGGTGATCGAGGACGTCGTGCTCAGCCGCTCGTCGCTGGTCGACGCCCGACCCGTGGCCGACCACACCGGGGCCGAGGTGGTGCTGGTCGTCCACGCCGAGGGCCTCAACCGCCACACGTTCCTGGAGGCGGTGTTCGAGCTGCAGAAGGTGCGCCTCCTGCTGCACCGCGAGGTGGCCGCCGCCATCGCCGCCGAGCGCACCGTGGCCACGCTGGCGGCCATGGCCGACCAGGCCTGGGCCGTCTCCGCCTGAGCGGTCTCAGGCCGAGGGCGAGAAGAACGCCTCCAGGGCCCGGCGGAACCACGCGGGACCGAGGCTGCCCGCAGTCTCGCGGGCCGAGTGCATGGCCAACTGGGGCACGCCGACGTCGACGGTCGGCACCCCCAGCCGGGCGGCCGTCACCGGGCCGATGGTCGACCCGCACGGCATGTCGCTGCGGCTGACGAAGTGCTGGACCGGCACGCCGGCGGCCTCGGCGGCCTCCAGGAACGGCACCGCGCTGTCCGCGTCGCTGGCGTAGCGCTGCGAGGCGTTCACCTTCACCACCGGGCCGCCGTCGAGGCGGATCGAATGACCGGGGTCGTGGCGCTCGGCGTAGTTGGGGTGGGTGGCGTGGGCCATGTCGGCCGACACGCAGGCGGAGCCGGCCAGCGCCCGGGCCAGCGTGTCGGCGTCGCCGCCCCGGGCGGCGTGGGCCCGGCGCAGCAGTCCGGGGAGGAGGTCGCCGTCGGCACCGGTGCGGGAGACGGAGCCGACCTCCTCGTGGTCGAACAGGCACACGACGGCGACCGTGGCCACGTCCTCGGCCCGAGCGGCCAGCGCCTCGACCGCCGTGAAGCAGCTGACCAGGTTGTCCAAGCGCCCACTGACCAACAGCTCCTCGTCCGGGCCGGTCAGAGCGGCGGGCTGGACGTCGAAGCAGCATGAGGTCCCAGGCCAGCAGATCGGTCGGGTCGGCGCCCACGGCGGCGGCCACGGCGTCGAGCACGCCGTCCTCCCCGTCGGCGGCCCACAGCGGCTGCAGGTGCTGCTGCGGGTTCGAGCACGAGGCCCTGGTTGACCTCCCGGTCCAGGTGGATGGCCAGCTGCGGGATGCGGGCCACGGCACCGTCTAGGCGCACCAGCTCGCGAGCCCCGGCCCCGGACCGACACCCGGCCGGCCAGGCCCGAGGTCCCGGTCCAGCCAGCTGTTCAACAGCGCGCCGCCGTAGACCTCGACGGCCAGCCGCTGCCAGCCCGCCGACGAGGAGGTCGGCCGTGGCTTCAGGCGCAGGTTGGGGCTGTCGGTGTGGGCACCGACGATGCCGCAACGGCGCCTCGGGCGCCAGGCCGGCGGGCCCGTGGGCGGCCACCAGCGCCCCACCCCGGCACACGAACCACCGGTCGGGCAGCGTCTCGGCCCAGCTCGCTGACTCGTCGACCTCGGTGAACCCGGCGACTTCGAGGAGGGCGGCCGCCGTGGCCACGGCGTGGTACGGCGTGGGCGAGGCGTCGAGTTGGCCCAGCAGTCGCCGGGCACCCGCCTCGTGGGTCCTCAGGCATCGACCACCACCTCCGTCTCCCGTTCGGTCCCCGCTGCCAGGTTCGTGCACTCCCGCAGCCCGTCCCAGGTGGAGCGGGCGCTGGCGGCGCTCTCGCCCTCCAGGGTGGTCGGGATCCCGTTGCTGATGCGAGCCGGGATCCACTCGGCGGCGTCGATGCGGCGGCCGGTCACCGTGAGCTGCAGGACGCCGGAGTCGAGTCCGGGGCCGTGGGCACTGCCGAAGACGAAGTTGCCGAGGCCGTAGCTGACGTACGAGCCGTCGAGCATCCCGCTGCCCTGGGGCACGTGCGCGTGGCTGCCGATGATCACGTCGGCCCCCGCCGCCACCAGCTGGTCGGCCACCTCGACCTGGTCGGCGACCGGGCAGGTCTCGTACTCCTGGCCCCAGTGGAGGTAGACGATCAGCGTGTCGGTCCGGGCCCGCTCGGCCCGCACGGCCTCCAGCAGCCGCGTCGGGTCGTCGGCCTGGGCCAGGCCGGGATGGCCGGCCCCTGCCGTCCAGTCGTCGATCAGGTGGGCGTCGACCACCCGGGAGGCCCCGAAGATCGAGATGCGCTGGCCCCGGATCGTGGCCCGGAACGGGTCCCAGGCCTCGGCGTCGTCCCGCCCGCCCCCCACCAGGGGCAGCCCGGTGTCCGGGTCCTCGGCCAGGTCCAGGGTGTCCAGCAGGGCGACCTCACCGAAGTCCATGCCGTGGTTGTTGGCCAGGCTGACGACGTCGACCCCCGCGCCGCGCAGCGCGGCGAAGGCCGACGGGTCGGCCCGGAAGTTGTACGTCTTGGGCACCGGCTCGCCCCGGTCGCTCACCGCCGTCTCGAGGTTGACCATGGTGACGTCGGCCTCGAGAGCGGGTGCGACGCCGGTGAAGAGGGCGGCGGGGTCCTCCCGCAGCACGACGCCCGGGTTGGCCTCGAAGTTGACGTCGCCGGCGAAGGCGAAGGTGACCGGTTTGCCCGACCCGAGGCCCGGCCCCGCCACCGGCGCCGCACCGGACCGGGGGAGCACCGGCTCGCCGCCGGACTCGGCGGACCAGTTGGGCATCGCCTGGGCGATGGCCTGGCCCTCGGGGTCGACGTCGTCGAGGTCGCAGGCGACGAGCCCCAGCAGCAGCAGTGCCACCCCGACGGGCGCCGCCCTCATCGGGCGGCGGGATCCCCGGTGACCGGTTGGACGAGGCCCCGGCGGACCGGCCGGCGCCGGACGCCGAAGCCGGTGAACGGGCGCGATTCGTTCCCCAGGGGACCGGCTTCGGGCATCTACCTCAACCTACTGCGGCCCGGTTCACGGGCGATGGAGTGGTGGCCCCGCCACTCAAGAAGGACCTGCCGAGGCCGATGGGGGAGGCGTCCGGGTGCACTCCGGGCGCCGCTGAACGAGCAAGGGCGAGACGCATGCAGAGAAACGCCAACGTCGGGTCGAAGCTGTTGGCCCTGATCGCCGTGCCGGCTGTGGTCCTCGTGGCCGTGGCCAGCGTCGGCGCCCTCCAGCGGGTCGACGACAAGGCCGAGGCCGACCGCACCGAGTCCGGAGCCCGTCGCGCCGCGTCCACCACCGACCTGGCTCACCAGCTGCAGGTGGAACGCCTCCTGACCGCCCGTCTGGTCTCCGGTGACCAGGAGGTCGCCGCCGCCCTCGACGAGGCCCGCACCGCCACCGACCAGGCGGCCGCCATCTTCTCCCAGCCCGACGCCTCCGTCGGTGAGGACGCCACCGTCGCCAGCCGCTTCGAGGCCGCCATCGCCTCGACCCAGCAGGTGGTCGACATCCGCCCGTCGATCGACGACGGCTCCACCGACGACGTCGCACTGGTGCTCGACACCTACACGAGCGCCGTCGAGGCCATGATCGAGCTGGAGCAGCTCGCTGTCCACCCACAGCGGCCAGCCCGAGCTGACCGTGACCCTCAGCGACAGCGTGACCCTGGGTCGGGCCAAGGAGGCCCGGGCCCTGCGCCAGGCGCTGATCGCCGACATCGCCGTGGACCGCCGGTTCGTGGGCGGGGACTACGAGCCCCTCGCCGAGCTCGAGGCCGAGGAGGAGCGCCAGTCGCCCGCCTCGAGGAGTCCCAGGACGAGACCATGACCAACAGCCTCGGCAACACCATGGCGGAGCCTGCGGTGCGCGAGCACGACGCCCTCATGGAGCAGGTCATGGCCGAGGGCGTCATCGGCGGCTCCGGCCGGCCGGGCGTCGCCCCCCAGCAGTGGCAGACCTCCAGCATCGGCTGGCTGGACAGCGTGCACGGGGCCGAGGGCACCACCCTCGACGCCACCATCGCCCACGCCGAGGCCGCCGCCTTCGAGGCCGACAAGTCGGCCCGCCTCTACCTGATCGGCACGGCGGCCGCCGTCATCCTCTCCATCCTCCTGGCCAGCCTGCTGGCCCGCCGCATCAACCGGCGGCTGCAGCGCCTGACCGTCGGCGGCCAACCAGCTGGCGACCGTCGAGCTGCCCCGCCTGGTCGAGGACCTGCGCTCGCCCGGCGAGCAGCAGACCCCGACCGAGGCGCATCACCCCGATCGAGGTCGACTCGGACGACGAGATCGGCCAGCTGGCCGAGGCCTTCAACGCCATCCAGCAGGTGACCGTCGAGGTGGCCGAGGAGCAGGCCGCCCTGCTGCGCAAGGGCATCGGCGACATCTTCGTCAACCTGGCCCGCCGCAACCAGACGCTGCTCGACCGCCAGATCGAGTTCATCGATCAGCTCGAGGCCAACGAGGAGGACCCCGACCAGCTCGAGAACCTGTTCAAGCTCGACCACCTCGCCACCCGGATGCGGCGCAACGCCGAGTCGCTGCTGGTGCTGGCCGGCGCCGAGCCGCCCCGCCGCCGGGCCCGCCCGGTCGCGCTGGCCGACGTGGTCCGCGTGGCCATCGGCGAGGTCGAGGACTTCACCCGCATCAACCTGCTCTCCCTCGACGAGGCCACCGTCGGCGGCAACGCCGCCGTCGACCTCGCCCACCTGCTCTCCGAGCTCATGGAGAACGCCACCCAGTTCTCGCCGCCGGACAGCCATGGTCGAGGTCGTCGGCCACCGGACCGTCGACGGCGGCTACATCGATCTCGCGTCACCGACCAGCGGCATCGGCATGAGCGCCGAGCAGCTGGCCGAGGCCAACGACCTGCTGGCCTCGCCCGCCGCTCGTCGGCCTGGCCCTCTCCCGCTCGCTGGGCTTCATCGTGGTCGGCCGTCTGGCCCGCCGCGCTTCGGGTCGGCGTGCGCCTGACCGCCTCGCCCGCCGGTGGCGTCACCGCCGTCGTCGACGCTGCCCGCCGACGTCCTGTCGAGCGAGAGCGAGCCGCACGCTCGCCGGCACCGGTCCCGACGCACGACGTGGCGACCGCCGCTGGTCGCGGCCCCGACCCCGCTGGCGGCCGACGCGGCGTCGATCCCGGCCATCGGCCCGCTGGCTCGGACGCCCCGGCGACGCTGTCCGACGCCATCCCCGCCGGCGACGACTTCGAGACGGGGCCTGGCCTCGCTGGTCGAGTCCGACCCGGAGCCCACGGTCGCCGACGACGACGTCAACCGCTCCTTCTGGGGTGAGCTCGCCGACCCGCCGGCCGACGACGCCTTCGCCGACCTGGCCGGCGCCCGCCGACCGCCGCAGGACTTCTCGCCGACGCCCGCTCGCCGCCGCCGGACCCGGCGGCCGACGACCCCCGGCGTGGGAGCCCGCGCCGGACTGGCTCGACGGCGAGCTGGCTTCGGTGGACGGCGCTCCGCCGCCCGCCACCGGCCCCCGCCGACCCGCCGCCGGTGCCCGAGGCGGCCGCTCCTGCTGCGGCCCCCACAGCCGGCACCCGGCTGGCTCGCCGGACCCCACGGGCGACGCTCAAGGAATCGCCGGACGTGGCGCCCGATGACGGCGGCCGCAGCAGCCCGCCACGGACCGCGGCCACCCGCCGATCGCCGGAAGAGGTGCGGGCGATGCTCTCCCGCTACCGGCGAGGGATCGAAGACGGCCGGCAAGCGCCCGGCTACGGAGGACTGAACGATGAACAACCTGAGCAGCGCCGCCCAGAACATCAACTGGCTGATCGGCAACTTCGTCGAGCCAGGTGCCCGGGCGTGAACGAGGCCGTCGTGGTCTCCGCCGACGGCCTGCCGATGGCGGTCTCCGAGGGCCTCGACCGTGACGCCGCCGACCGCTTCGCCGCCGTGGCCTCCGGGCCTCATCGGCCTGGCCTACGGCGCCGCCGGTCGCTTCGGCGGCGGGGCGGTCAACCGAGATCATCATCGAGATGGAGCGCGCCTTCCTCTTCGTCACCGGCATCAGCGACGGCTCCAGCCTCGCCGTGGTGGCCAACGCGGACTGCGACGTCGGCCTGGTCGGCTACGAGATGGCCGTCCTGGTCGACAAGGCCGGCTCCGTCCTCACGCCCGAGCTCCGGGCCGAACTGCAGGGTGCCCTTCCGCGATGACCGACTCGGCGGTGGGACCGGGGCCTCGCGGCCCGCGTACGTCCGTACGCGATCACCGGCGGACGCACGCGCGGCCACACCGACCTGCCGTTCGAGACGATCATCCAGACCACGGCCGAGGGCCAGCAGGCCCTGCCCCGGCTGGTCATGGAGCGCCGCCGGGTCGTCGAGCTCTGTCACCACCCCCTGTCGGTCGCCGAGATCTCCGCCCACCTCAAGCTCGCCCTCGGCGTCGCCATGGTGCTCGTGGGTGACCTGAAGTCCGAGGGGCTGGTGGCCACCAGCCAGCCCCGAACCAGTCGGGACGACCGACCCGACATCGAACTGCTGGAAAGGGTGCTCGATGGCCTCCGGCACTCTGAGACGACGACCCTGCAGGGTCCGCCCGACGGCCGGGGCGGCACTGACCGTTCCGCTGCCCGTCAAGATCATCGTGGCCGGCGGCTTCGCCGTCGGGAAGACGACGATCGTCGGCTCCATCTCCGAGATCGACCCGCTCACGACCGAGGCCGCCATGACCCAGGTGAGCGCCGGCGTCGACGACATGACCGGTGGCCGAGGACAAGACGTCCACGACCGTCGCCATGGACTTCGGCCGCATCAGCCTCGGCCCCGACCTGATCCTCTACCTGTTCGGCACGCCCGGCCAGGAGCGCTTCCGGTTCATGTGGGACGACCTGGTCCGGGGCGCCATCGGCGCCGTCGTCCTGGTCGACACCACCCGGCTGGCCGACTGCTTCCCGGCCATCGACTACTTCGAGTCCCGCGACGTGCCGTTCGTCGTCGCCCTCAACTGCTTCCACGGCGCAGGTGGCCCACGCCGTCGAGGACGTCCGCGAGGCGCTCCAGATCGACGACGGCGGTGCCCATGATCCTGATGGACGCCCGCGACCGGGAGTCGGTCCGGGCCACGCTGATCGAGCTGGTCCGCCACGCCATGGCGCGCAGCCGGCGGCTGAGCCGGCCGATCACTAGCCTGCGGCGCTCGTGTCGCCGCTGACGGTCGTCGTCGTCCACCGGAACCGGCCGGAGCGGCTGCCGGGCCACCGTGGACGCCCTGCGCGCCCAGACCGTGCCCACCCGGGTGCTGGCGTCGTCGACGCCGGCTCGGAGCCCGACGGCCCGTGACGCCGTCGCCGCGGTGGTGGCCGAGCGGGCCGAGCGACGAGCTCCTGGCCTTCGACGAGAACCTGGGCTTCGGTCCCGGCGCCAACGTCGGCCTGCGCCACTGGCTGGACGCACGGGACGGGGGAGTGGGTCGGGCTCTGCCCCCACGACGCCCTCGCCGCGCCGGACTGCCTCGAGAGGCCTCGCTGGCCGCCGTCGCCCCCCGCCCCCGGGCCGGCCTGGCCAGCGCCGACGTCGGTGACGGCCTCAGCCCGGTGGTCGACCGCTACTTCGGCACGCTCTTCCGGCCCGGCGGCGGTCACCGAGGGCTGGGAGCCCGTCGACTACCCGCACGGCACGCTGCTGCTGGCCCGTCGGGCCTGCCTCGACGACGTCGGCCTGTTCGACGAGCGCTACTTCAGCTACTGCGAGGAAGCCGACCTGGGCCTGCGGGCCCGCGGCCGCGGCTGGGAGATCGGCCTGGTCCGGGGCGCCCGGGTCACCAACACCGACCTGAGCTCGTCGGTGGCCGCCGTGGACTACCTCCAGCAGCGCAACACCCTGCTGCTCACCCGCGAGCACTTCGGCCGCTACGCCACCTTCATCCGCTTCACGACGGCCGTCCTGCAGCTGGTCTCCCAGACCCTCCGTCCCGGCGCGCCGGCCCCTCGTCTTCCACGCCCGGGCCCGCCGCCGGGCCCTGCGTCGACCACCTTCGAGGGTGCTACGGGCCGCCTCCGGGCGACTTGTAGGATCTCGGGATCCCGTGGCGTTGGTCGACACCCCCACCACCCCCTCCGAGCGGGCCCAGCCGGTCCTCATCGACCTCCGCACGCGCGCGGTGCCGTCGCGCCGCGCCTGCCCCGCGGCCGGTCGGCTCGCGAGCCGGGCCCGATCACGCCGCTCACCTACCAGCCCGCACTCGACGGCCTCCGGGGCGTCGCCGTGGCCGGCGTCCTGCTCTTCCACGCCGGGTTCTCGTGGGCGGTCGGCGGCTACCTCGGGGTGTCGACCTTCTTCACCCTGTCGGGGTACCTGATCACCACCCTGCTCCTGGTCGAGCACCAGCGCGCGGGCACGATCTCGCTGCAGAGCTTCTGGAGCCGGCGCTTCCGGCGGCTCATGCCCGCCGTCGCTCCTGACCCTGGCCGGCATCGTCCTGCTGTTCGGCCCGTTCGTGGCCACCGCCGACCAGCTCGCCGAGCTGCCGGGCGACGTCATCGCCGCGCTCGCTCTACGTCGCCAACTGGCGGTTCATCGTCGCCGACCAGTCGTACGCCGACCTGTTCACCGCTCCGTCCCCGGTGCAGCACTTCTGGTCCCTGGCGATCGAAGAGCAGTTCTACCTCTTCTTCCCCCTCATCGCCGCCGGCCTGCTGATGGTGGGCAAGGGCTCACGGCGAGTGCTGGGCGGTGGGCTGGCGGCCCTCGCCCTGCTGTCGACAGTCGCCATGGTCACGCTCTACGACCCCGGCGCCGACACCGCCCGCGTGTACTACGGCACCGACACCCGGGCCACCGAGCTCCTGGTCGGCGCCGTGTTCGCCATCCTCATCGCCAGCCGCCCGGACCTGCTGCGCCGCATCCCGACCCACGTGGTCACCACGGTCGGCATCCTGGTGCTCGGCATCACCGCCTACTGGTGGTCCACGCTCGAGCAGACGTCGCCTTGGCTCTTCCAGGGCGGGCTCACGGTCTACGCCCTCACCACCGCGGTGCTGCTCGGTCGTCACCCTGCAGCCCGGACCGGTGCAGCGGGCGCTCGCCGTCGAGCCCCTTCGGCAGCTCGGGCGCATCTCGTACGGCGTCTACCTCCTGCACTGGCCGATCTTCCTGTGGCTGACCCCGGAACGGACCCACCTGCGGGCGCTGCCGCTCTTCATCCTCCGCGTGGCGGTCACCATCGGGGCCGCCGTGCTGTCGTTCCGGCTCGTCGAGCAGCCGGTGCGGACCCGCCAGGCCCTGATCACGCCCCGCAGTTGGCTGGTCGCCCCGGTGGCCGTCGTCGTCCTCTTCGCCGGCGTCGTGACCCTCGGCGCGGTGACCGAGGACCGCCAGGACGACAGCCTCGGGCAGATCCTGGACGACTCGCCCCAGCCCGTGGACCCGGAGGAGCTGCTGGCGTCGCTGCCCGACGACCCCGACACCAGCATCGTCCCCAACGTGGACCGTGTCCTGCTGGTCGGCGACTCGGTCATGGGCCAGGCCTACGAGGTGTTCCGCGAGGTCTTCGAGGACAAGGGCATCGCCACGGGCTACGCCGGCGGGCCGAGCACCGGCCCGCTCCAGCCTCAGGGCGACTGGGCCCAGCAGGTCGACAACTGGATCACCGAGTTCGACCCCGACGTCGTGGTCATGGAGGCGTGCTGCGACTACACGCAGACCACCGACCAGGTCTACGTGGACCCGGAAGGCAACGACGTGCTGCCCGCCACCGACGAGGTGTACCCCAACTGGGACCGCGAGGTCCGGGACCTGATCCGGCGGGCGCAGGCCGGTGGCGCCCACGTCATCTGGGTGTTGGCACCGGTGGTCCAGACGAACGGCTTCTACGGGCCCGCTGGAGCAGCACGTCGCGCGTCTGAACCAGATGTACCGGGACCTCCCGGTGCCGGTCCTGGACTGGGGCGAGGTCATCGCCCCTGGCGGTGTCTACACCGAGACCCTCGAGGGGCCCGACGGCGAGCGCCACGACCTTCGCCTCGACGACGGGGTGCACATGACCGAGTTCGGCAACCAGCTCCTCGCGGACCTGACCCTCACCCAGGTCGAGGCCGTGGGCCAGAACCCGGTGTTCTGATCCGACGCAGGGTCACCACCCGCAGCGCCGTCAGACTCGACTCCAGCTAGAAGGTCCAGTCACCCTGCTGTTGGATCACCACGACGCCCTCTTGGAGCTCCGGTGTCATCCGCTCGCCCTGGGTTGCGTAGACAAACCAGAAGTACTCAGGCTGGGCCTGCGAATCGGACTGGCCGGGAGACCGGTTCCACATGTACGTGCCGCGATCCCATCTCTGGATCCTGACCTTCTCGCCGATCACCTCGAAGGCGGTCTCCGTCCCCCAGTCGTCGGTGATGTCTTGATGCCACGCTCGGACGGGCTGGACGTGGCTGTCCAGAACGGTGACGACCTTGCTCCGCCTGAACGACACGGCCCTCGAACAGGCCGGGTCGCCCAGATCGGCACGCCCTGGCGGGCTCCCTCCGCTTCTGAAGTACTGCCAGACACAACCGGTCAGCGTCGTCTCGATCTCGATGACCCGACGATCACCGTGGGTGAGGTGGCTGGTCAGCACGTCGGTGTCGCACGTCTCGACCGTGGCAGCGCGAGGAGTCGGCACGGGGCTGCTCCCTTCCGGCGCAACCCGGGCTGCCGATGGCACGTCGCCCGCGACCAGCGCGACCGTGGCCACCGTCATGCCAAGACCGATGCTCTCGAGCCCGCGATTCGAACACCGTCGCCGGATCCCGCCCGAGCCCTGTTCCTCCACCGGTCCCCGCATGCCGGCGACAGTACGGACGCATCGCAAAGCGCCAGCAAAATGCGGCCGAACCTGCCGAGCCCTAAGTTTGCGGGGCGCCTCGACAGAACCCGGTGTTCTGATGCCCCGCCACGTCGACCTGAGCCACGACATCACTGCCGGGATGGAGACCTATCCCGGCCTGCCGACCCCCGTGATCGGCGACCACCTCAGCCGAGAGGCCGCCATCGAGGTCTACGGCGACGGCAACACGTTCCACATCGGCCTGGTGACCATGTGCACCAACACCGGCACCTACCTGGACGTCCCGTTCCACCGCTACGCCGACGGCCACGACCTCACCGGCCTGGCCCTCGATCGGGTCGCCAGTGTCCCCGGCGTGTGCCTGGACCGCCGCGGGGAGGTCACCATCGAGCTCACGGCGGACGACCTGGAGGGGCTGGGGGGTCACGCCGTCCTCGTCAGGACCGACCACGCCGACCGGTGGGGGAGCGACGCGTACGCGCAGGACCACCCCCACCTGTCGGGCGCCTCGGCCGACGCGCTGGTCGCCACTGGCGTCGCCTGCGTCGGGATCGACTCGCTGAACATCGACAGCACCGCCGAGAGGGCCCGGCCCGTGCACACGACGCTGCTGGCGGCCGAGATCCCGATCATCGAGCACCTCACCGGCCTGGCCGGCCTCCCGCCGGACGGCTTCACCTTCACGGCGGTGCCACCCAAGATCGAGGGCGCCGGCACCTTCACCGTGCGGGCCTTCGCCACGCTGCCCTGAGCCCCCGTGCCAGGATCTGCCCGTGCCGGGAGGGGAGGGCGTCGACGTCTGCGTCGTGGGGGCCGGGTTCGCCGGGCTGACCGCCGCCCGCCGCCTGGTCGAGGGCGGCCGGTCCGTCGTCGTGCTCGAGGCCCGGGACCGGGTCGGCGGCAGGGTCTGGACGAAGACCACCAGCAGCGGCGCCGCCCTGGACATCGGCGGCACGTTCGTGGGGCCGTACCAGGACCGCCTCCACGCGCTGGCCGCCGAGGTGGGCGTGGGCACCTACAAGACCCACGACGTGGGCGACAGCCTGCTGGCGACCGGCGGCCGCCACCACCGGTACCCGAGCACGAAGACGCCCCGCATCAGCCCGGTGGCGCTGGCCAGCGCCGGTCAAGCGATCGCCCGACTGGAGCGGATGGCGAGAACGGTGCCGGTCGACGCGCCGTGGGACGCCCCGAAGGCCGAGCACTGGGACGCCACCTCGATCGGGGCGTGGCTCACGCCGGGCCGGGTGCCCACCCGCCAGGCCCGGGACCTGCTGGCGGCGACCTTCCGGGCGCTGTTCTGCACCGACCTCACCGAGGTCTCCCTGCTCAACGCCCTGTTCCTGATCCACAGCCACACCGGTCTGGTCACCCTCATGTCGATCGCCGATGGGTCCCAGGACAGCCAGTTCGACGGAGGGGCGCAGGGAATCGTCGACCGCATCGCCGCCGACCTGGGCGATGCGGTCCGCCTGAGCGAGCCGGTCACCGCCGTCGAGCAGCGGTCGGACCGCGTCCTGGTCACCACGGCAGCCGGAACCGTCACCGCCGGCCACGTCGTCGTCTCGGTCCCGCCGTCGCTGACCGGGCGCATCCGCTTCGACCCGCCCCTGCCGGCTGACCACGCCCTCCTGCGCAACAGCACGCCGGCGGGCACGGAGATCAAGGCGGTGGCCGTCTACGACACGCCGTTCTGGCGGGACGACGGCCTCGCGGGGTCGTCGGTGGCCATGGACGACGCCTTCGAGGTGACCCTCGACAGCTCACCCGCCTCGGGCACGCCCGGGATGCTGGCCTTGTTCTCCGCCGGTCCGAAGGCCCGAGGCTTGGCCCGGCTGACGCCCGAGGAGCGGCGCACCGAGGCCCTCGCCACCCTGATCCGCCGCTTCGGCCCGACCGCCGCCGACCCGGTCGACTACGAGGAGCTCAACTGGGCCGAGGAGGAGTGGTCCCGGGGCTGCTCGATGGCCCACTTCGGCACCGGCGTCCTGACCCAGTTCGGTCCCCTGCTCCGCCGGCCCGTCGGTCGCATCCACTGGGCCGGCACCGAGACCGCCGAGCGCTCCCACGGTGGCATCGACGGCGCCGTTCGCTCCGGCGAACGGGTCGCGGCCGAGATCCTCGACCGGGCCTGATCCCTCCCGTACCCTCGTCGGGGCGGGAAGGGGGCCGTTCATGGCCACGACCAGGATCTTCATCGACGACGCCGTCACGGGGCGGCTCCCGGACGTCTGCGTGAAGGACGGCGTGCCGGCCGGCGGGAGCAAGGTGGTCATGACCACCGAGATCGGGCGCTCGAACCGGCTCGGCATCCTCTGGCTGCTGCTCTTCCTCGGTCCGGTGGGCTGGGTGATCCTCCTCGTGCTGGCCGCCCGGGACCACGGTGAGCGCCTCACCGTCAAGCTGCCGATCTCCGAGGCGGCCTACCAGCGACAGGTGGCGGCGACCCGGGACCGCAACCTCAAGGTGGCCCCGTCCTTCGTCGCGGGCCTGGCCGTCCTCGTCCTCGCCGCCGTGCTGGGTCTCGATCCAGTGGTCTGGTTCGCCGGGGTGGCCGTGCTCGCCGTCGGCGTCGTCCTTTCCCTCGTCGGCGAGCACCGCATCGAGCAGACCAAGGTGGGCCTCGAGCTCGACGCCTCGCGGCGCTGGCTCACCGTCACCCGGGTCCACCCTGCATTCGTCGAGGCGGTCGCCGAGCAGGAGGCCGCCGTCGAGGTTCGCCGCACCTAGTCGAGCTCAGCCGACCGCCAGGTCCGCGAGCAGGTCCAAGACCGGTGGTTCACGACGGCGACCGAGTCACCACGGAAGCCCAGTGTCCCGTGCGCCGTTGACCGTGAACCGGGCGACCGTCGAGTCGCTGGAAGGATCCCCCGGAACGAAGACCTGCTCGCGGTTTCCCGCCACAGGAGGGGACGGTAGGGACGCGGCGCAAAGCGGGAGCAAAGGGCTGGCTCCGTAGGGTTCTGGGCATGGTGGAAGGGGTCGCGGAGGAGTCGAGCCTGCGCTTGGCGGCGCCGCGCATCGCCGTGCTCGGCCCCGTCGCCTGCGGCCCTCCTGGCCAGTTGCGGCCCCTGGGAGATCGGCCCGGACGGGTCCTGATCGCGTTGGCCGCGGCCAGCCGGCCGTGCAGCCTCGAGGCGCTCGCCGACGCCGTCTGGGGTGCGGACAGGCCACCCAGCTACCGGCCTGCGCTCCACGTCCACCTGGGCCACGTGCGGCGGGCTCTGGCCGAGCTGGACGGCGGCGCCGGCGTGCTGCGTTCACCGGACGGGTACGCGCTGGCGACCGGTGCCTGTGAGCTGGACGCAACCTTGGCGACCGATCTCCTGGACGAGGCCCACGCCCGTGAGGCGGACGACCCGGCGGCGGGCCTGACCCTGGTCGACGCCGCCCTCGCCCTGTGGCGGGGCACACCGTTCGCGAGCGAGGGGGAGGTCATCGCCCCGTCCGCCCGCCACCACCTCGAGGCGGTCCACCGGGACGCCGTCGAGCTGCGGGTGGAGCTCCTGCTCCTCGCAGGGGAGGCCCGCAGTGCGGAAGCCGCGGCGAGGGACGCGGTCGAGAGCGAGCCCCTCCGCGAGCATCGCTGGGGGCAGCTCCTCCGGGCCCGGTACCTCGCCGGTCGCACGGCCGACGCCCTCGCCACCTACCAGGACGCCCGGCGCGCGCTGGTCGAGGCCCTCGGCATCGAGCCCGGGCCAGAGCTGCGCGACCTCGAGGCCGCCGCCCTGACCCACGACGTCGCCCGGCTGCGCCTCCCCGTGCCGCCTCCGGAGACCCTGCCGCCGCTCCCCACCCCGAGCGGCGAGCTCGTGGGCCGGGACGAAGAGCTGCGGCGGGCGGCGACCACGATCGCCTCCACCCGCCGCCTGGTCGTGCTCGGCCCACCGGGCGTCGGCAAGTCCCGGTTCGCCGTCGAGCTCGCGCGGCTGTTGGACGACGACGGCGCGTGGGCCGATGTCGCCACAGGCGTCGACGCCACCGCCGTGCTCGACTGGGCCCGGCGCCATCCCGACGGCGTCGTCGTCACGGATGGCGCCGAACACGACCTCGGGGCGGTGACCGACCTGGTCGGTGCCCTGGCCCGATCCGCCCCGGGCGTGTCGGTCCTGGCCACCAGCCGGAAGCCCGTCGGCGGGGAGCTCGCCGTCGAAGTGCTGGGACCGCTGACCCTCCCGAGTCCAGCCGCCGCGGCCGACGAGATCGAGGGCGCGCCGGCCGTGCTCGCCCTGCGCACCGCCCTGCGCGAGCTGGCACCGGCCATCGCGCCCACGTCGACCGAGGTGGCCGCCCTCGCCCGGCGGGCAGGGGGCCTGCCCCTCGCCCTCCGCCTGGCCGCAGCTGCCGCCCGGACGCTTCCGGTGGCGACGATCCTGGAGCGCCCGGCCTCGGGCCCGGACGACGCGGTGGACCTTGCGACCCGAGCCGTCCTCGACCTCGTGGATCCCGCCACCCTCGAGGCGTTCAGCGACTTGGCCGTTGTCGGCGGGACGTTCGATCTCGACCTCGCCGGCGGGGTCACCGACCTGGGGCCGGCGCGGATGGCGGAGGTCGTCGTCGACCTCGCCGACCACGGGCTGGTCCAGGCACGCCCGGAGCAGCCCGAGCCGTACTCGATGCTCGAGCCGTTGCGCGCTCGTGGGCGACCGGCTCCTCGTCGCCGCCGGCCGCCGGGACGACGTCCTCGACCGACACGCCCAGACCTGCCTCGAACGGGCGAGGGGGTTGGCGATCGAGGCCTCGTACGCGGAGTCCACGAACCTCGGCGCGCGGTTGGACGCCGACCTGCCCCGCCATCGCGAGGCGATCGAGCACCTGGCCCGCCGGCGCGACGCCGAGTCCGCGCTGACGCTCGTCTGCCACCTCGACTGGCCGCTCTACGCACTCGGACGGTGGGAGGAGAAGGTCGAGCTGTTCGACCGGGCGCTGGCCATCCCGGGACGCCCGTCGGCGATGCGGGCCCGGGCCCACGCCCTGCGTGCCCGTCCTGGCCCCCTGCACCTGATCGACCTGGACCACGTGGAGCAGGCAGATGCCATGGCCGCCGTGCTCGGCCACGACTCGCTCCGGGCGTTCGCCCGGTTCGTCCGGGCCCTCCGTCTCATCTGGGAGGGCCGAAGCGGAGAGGCCGCCGAGCTGTTCCACGGGGCACAGCAGGTCTTCGAGCGAGAGGGCCACGGCTTCCTCGCCTGCGACGCTCGCAAGTTCTTCGGTGTGTCCCTGGTGCTCGACGGCGATGCCGACCTCGGTCTGGACGTCCAGCGGGAGGCACTGGCCGTGGTGCGTCGGGACCACCCGAGCCCCTTCCACGCCGCCCACTCGTTGGCGTACCTCGGCCATTGCCACCGGTTCCTCGGCGACGATGCCGCGGCACTCGCCAACTGGACGGAGGGTCGGGCCCTCGTCGGCCGGCTCCGGAACCAGGCGACCGCCGTCCACATCTCGATCGGCCTCGGCGAGCTGGCGGTCGAGCGGGGCGACGTGGAGGGTGCGCTGGCGCTCACGGCTGAGGCGCTGGACCTGGCGGCGACCGGCCATGCGTGGGCCTACGAGCCGTGGGCGTGGACCCTGGCGATCCGGGCCAACCTGGCAGCCGCCGACCTCGGGGCCACGATCGCCTCGGCCCGACGCGCGGTGGCGGGCATCGAGCGGGTCCCGTCGGGCGAGGCCGTGCGTCTCGGCGTCGACCTCGCCGCCCTCGCCCTCGCCGCCGACGACCCGGTCGCAGCCGCCCGCCTGCTCGGGGTGGTCGGCGCGATGCCGGACCGCCGCGAGCTGCCCTTCCCGCCGCCGGGGGAAGCCGATCGCCGGGCCGAGCTGGCCGACGCGGTGCGGGACCGACTCGGCGACGAGGCCACCCGTCATCTCGATGCGGGCGCCCGATGCTCCCTCGCCGAGGCGGCCGGACCGCTGCTGGCGGCCTAGGCGAGCGTCAGCCCCGACTGTCTCGGAGGCGCCCCTCCTCGGCGTCGGCGATCTGGGGGCGGATGATCGTCAGGTAGTAGCCCGAGATCAGCAGACCCCCGATCAGGGTCAGCACGCCGAGGGCCGTGGCCACCATCCAGGCCACCTGGCTGCGGCCGGCGAGGCTCCACGACCACGACGGCCGGCGGGCGGCGTCCAGGAACGCCCAGCCGCTGATGGCGAGGGGCAGGAGGAAGAATGCGGTCGTCACGATGGCGCCGACGATCCGCATAGGGTCCAAGTATGTCCCCGGGGCCCCGCACCGTCACCGGGCGCGTGGCGGTGGTGACGGGCGCCGCCAGCGGGATCGGGAGGGCCACGGCGGCGCTGCTGGCCGAGGACGGAGGCAAGGTCGCGGCGCTGGACCGCTCGGGTCCCGAGGCACCCGACCGGCGGCCTGGGGCTGACCGTCGACCTCACCGACCAGGCCGCGGTCGATGCCGCCCTGGCCGACGTCCGTGACGCGCCTCGGCCCCGTCGACATCCTGGTCAACAACGCCGGTGTGTCCCTCCCGGCGGCCATCGACGGCCCGGGCTACGAGGACTCGTGGGACGCCACGCTGGCCGTCAACCTCACCGCCTACGCCCGCCTGGCCCGGGCGTGCGTCGACGACCTCCGACGGGACGGTGAGGGACGCATCGTCAACGTGGCCTCCAGCGAGGCCCTGGGGGCCACGCCCTACCTCTCGGCCTACACGGCCAGCAAGCACGGCGTCGTCGGCCTGACCCGGGGGCTGGCCGTCGAGCTCGGCCGATCCGGCATCACGGTCAACGCCGTGTGCCCGGGGCCGATCCGCACGGGGATGACGGCGGTGATCCCCGACGACGCGAAGGACACCTTCGCCCGACGGCGCGTGCCCGCCGGGCGCTACGGCGACGCCCGAGGAAGTGGCCCACGCCATCTGGTCGCTGGTCCTGCCCGGCGCCTCCTACGTCAACGGCTCGGTGCTCTCGGTCGACGGCGGCATGACGGCCCAGAACACCTGATGACGGTCCGCGTCGGGTTCGTCGGGACGGGGCACATCGCCCGCTTCCACCTCCTGATGGTGCAGCTGTCGTCGGTCGAGACCGAGGTGGTGGCCGTCCACGACCTGGACCCCGAGCGGGCCAAGGCGTTCGCCGAGTCGGCGGGGGAGTCCACCCTGGTGGCCTCGTCGGCCGAGGAGGTGTGCGAGCAGGTCGACGCCGTCTTCGTCTGCACCTGGACCGCGGCCCACCACGACGCCGTCGTGACCGCCGTCGAGCGGGGTCGGGCCGTGCTCTGCGAGAAGCCCCTGGCCACCGACCTGGCCCGAGCCGAGGCGCTGACCCGCGCCGTCGCAGGAGGCCGGGGTGATCAACCAGGTCGGGCTGGTCCTGCGTCGGTCACCGGCGTTCAACATGGTCGGCGAGCTGCTGGCCGATCCCCGGGCGGGGCGGCCGATGGCCGTCGTGCTGCGGGACGACCAGTACATCCCGACCCAGGGCATGTACGGCTCGACCTGGCGGGCCGACCGCGACGAAGGCCGGGGCGGGGACGCTCCTCGAGCACTCGATCCACGACGTCGACATCCTCGACGTGGCTGCTGGGCCCGATCGACCGGGTCAGCGCCTGGATCGCGGTCGTTCCACGGCATCGAGGGCATCGAGGACGTGGTCACGGCGAACCTGTCCTTCGCTTCGGGCACGGTGGGCTCGCTGATCTCGGTCTGGCACGACGTGCTGGAACGCCCCAGCCTGCGTCGGGTCGAGTTCCTCTGCGAGCGTCTGCACGTCACCGTGGAGGGCGACTGGTTCGGACCGGTGCGCTGGACGTTCACCGGCGAGCCCGAGCAGATGCTGGAGAACGACGCGACTCCTCGCCGCGCTGGATCCGCCGCTGTTCGACGGCGGCAACCCCGACGGCGAGTTCCTGGCCGCGGTGGCCGAGGGCCGACCGGCGTCGCCGGACGTGGGGGACGCGCTCGGCCGCCCACGTGGTCGTCGACGCCCTCTACCGGTCGGCGGCCGCTGACGGCAGTCCCGGTCGTACCCTGAGCCGCCGTGCGGTTCACGGTCATCGGGCACGCCTGCCTGCGCATCGAGACGTCGGGCCCGACGATCCTGGTCGACCCCTGGCTGTTCGGGTCGTGCTACTGGCGGTCGTGGTGGCACTTCCCGGCCGACGCCGAGCCCACGCCGGAGCTGCTGGGCCCGGACGTCGTCTACCTGACCCACCACCACTTCGACCACTTCCACTACCCGTCGATGCGGCGGATCGACAAGGCCGCCGAGGTGCTCTGCGCCCGCTTCGGCGTCGACGTGATGGCGGGCGAGGTGCGGGACCTCGGGTTCCGCACGGTGACCGAGCTGCCCCACGGCGAGGTCCGGGAGCTGGCCCCCGGGGTGCGGGTCGCCTCGTACCAGTACGGGTTCGACGACACCGCGTTCGTCGTGGCCGACGGCGACACGGTCCTGGCCGACCTCAACGACTGCAAGATCCGGGGCCGGGCCCTGCGTCAGATCGCCGACGACTTCGGTGCCGGTGACCTTCCTGTTCAAGACCCACTCGTGGGCGCAGTCGTACCCCCACCTGTACGAGGCCGAGGACCCCGAGGACCTCGACCCTGCTGAAGCGGCAGACCTACCTCGACGAGTTCGTCGACGCCACCCGGCAGCTCCGGCCCCGCTACGCCGTGCCCTTCGCCAACATGGTCGCCTTCCTCCACCCCGAGTCGTGGCCCATGAACGCCGAGATGATCACCCCCGACGAGGTCCGGGTGGCCTTCGACCGGGCGGCCGGCCTGGAGGGCACCGAGTTGGTGGCCATGAGCCCGGGCGACGCCTGGTCCGACGGACGACGGCTTCGAGCTCAGCGAGACCCGGTGGTGGGACGACCGCTTGCCGCGCATGGCCGCGGATGGCGGAGGACATCGCCCCCACCCTGGCGGCCACCGCCGCCGAGGAGGCAGGCGTCCACCTCGACTTCGACGCCTTCGCGCGACTACCTGCGGCGCTTCCTGCACGGCGTCCCGCGCCCGGCCCTTCGGATCCTCCTGAAGCGCCCGATCGTCTTCCACGTGCCCGACGACGACCTGCCGTACTGGGTGGTCGACGGCCGCCGGCGCCGGGTCTGGCGCCAGGCCACGCCGCCGGCGGACCGGGCCAGCGTGATCCAGCGTCGCCCCCGCCGTGCTGGCCGACGCCATCGAGAAGCGGATCCTGCACTTCGTCCACGGCTCCATGCGCATCCGGGTGGACCTGCGCCCGGGTGGGGTGAACGAGGACCTGGCCTTCTGGGGCCTGCTGATGATCTGGGAGATCGGCTACCTGCCCGCCGGCAACCTGGCGTCGTTCCGGTTCGTGGACGCCGCCGTGGCGTCGCTGGCGCGAGGCCGTGGACTCGCTGGGGGTCTTCCGGGGGAGCGGCTCGCCGCTGAAGCGTCTGTCCGAAGGCTTCGCCAGCAACACCGACGACGCCACCGAAGCGCTCCCGCGCGGCTTGAGTACGCGGGGACCGGAGTGCGCAGCGTGGGTTGCACCACCGGGGCCGGTGCGGCATGGACGGCCTGGGCGGCCACCTGGTCAGGGCGCCAGACCTCGGACGGGGGCTGGGAGAGGATCCGGTCGATCACCGACGGCGGCTGGGGCTTGCTGTAGAAGAAGCCCTGGGCCATGTGGCACTCGAGGCTGCGCAGGTAGCGCACCTGGTCGGCGGTCTCGACGCCCTCGGCGACCGTGACCATGCCGAGGCCGCGGGCCATGCCGACGACGTGCTCGATGATCGTGGTGTCCTCCCGGCTCTGGCCGAGGCCGTCGACGAAGCGACTTGTCGATCTTGACGATGTCGAGGCGGAACTGGCGCAGGAAGCTGAGCGACGAGAAGCCGGTCCCGAAGTCGTCCAGGGCCAGGTAGACGCCGAGCGCCTTGGCCTGGCGGAGCATGGTCCAGGCGGCGTTCACGTCGGCCATGACCGCGCCCTCGGTGATCTCCAGGCAGATGGTGGCGGGGTCGACACCGGTCTCGTCCAGGACGCGGCGCAGCACGTCGCCGAAGTCGGCCTGGGCCAGCTGGCGGGCCGAGACGTTGACGGTGACCATGAGCGGGGCCTGGTGGCGGTAGGCGCTCGCCCACTCGTGCGCCTGGCGGCAGGCCTCCTCCAGCACCCAGGTGCCCGACCGGGACGATGAGACCGGTCTCCTCGAGCGCGGGGATGAACTCGCCGGGGCTGACCATGCCCCGCTCGGGGTCCTCCCAGCGGATGAGCGCCTCGACCTTGACCATGCGCTGGGTCTGGAGCGAGACCACCGGCTGGTAGTAGAGACGGAACTGGTCGTGCGGCCAGGGCCTCGCGGAGCCGGCGCTCGGCCGTGGACGGGGTGATCCGGCTGGCCATCGAGCGGTCGTAGATGGCGACCTCGCCGCCGCCCATGGCCTTGGCCTTGTACATGGCGGCGTCGGCGTCCCGCAGGACGTCGTCGGGCTCGGTGCAGTGCTCCTCGGTGAGGGCCACGCCCGACGCAGGCGCCGAGATCTGGATCTTGTCCTCGCCGACGGCGAAGGGCTCCTCGAGGGCGTCGATCAGGCGACGGGCGACACGCTCGGCGGACTGGGCCGTGCCCGGCGTTGGGGCTGATGACGACGAACTCGTCGCCGCCGTAGCGGACGAGGATGTCGTCGGTGCCGATGATGCTCGACGAGGCGCTCGGCCACCTTGCTCATCACCTGGTCGCCCATCTCGTGGCCGTAGGTGTCGTTGATGTTCTTGAACTTGTCGAGGTCGATGAAGAACACGGCGACCCGGCCACCGTGGCGCTGGACCCGACGGACGACCTCGTCGAAGTGGTCGGTGAGGAAGCGCCGGGTCGGCAGGCCGGTCAGGGCGTCGCGCATCGACAGGCGGGCCGTCTCCTTCCAGACCTCCTCGGCGGCCTGGAACCGACGGTAGGCGAAGGTCGACACGCCGATGGGGATCAGGAAGGCGGCGATCAGCAGTGAGGTGGCGTCGTGGTCGGCCAGCGCGTCGTAGATCCGGTCGAGGGCGTCGGTGGCGACCAGCAGGAGGGCGGCGGCCGCGCAGACGAGCGTCACGACGACCATGTCGCGTCGCTTCAGCGGGTCGCTCGGGGCCGGCGTCAGCCCCGGTCGTGGCCCTCCATCGTCGGTCAGCTCCATCGACGCACGCTCCATGGCCCTCGGGGCGCCCTCCGCACCGTTCGAACCATGACGTTCTCGTCGGCATCCGCCGACGTGGGTTGAGCCGGGTCAGCCCCCGATGAAGCGCAGGGCGGCGTCCAGGAACCCCATGGCGGAGGGCGTCCGGGAGTGGTCGACACCTCGTAGGACCTGCAGGCGGGCATCGGGGAGGGCCGCCAGGAGGCGGTCGGGCGGGTCGATGTGGTCCCGCTCGCCGATCACCAGCAGCACGGGGACGGTCACCCCCGCCAGCTGATCGTCGTCCAGCGGCGTCCGGGGGCGACGCAGGCAGGCCACGAAGGCTGCGGTGTCGGTGCCGGGGGCGTGGGCCAGGTCGACCAGGTGGCGCACGAAGGGCGACTCGGGCAGCTCGCCGCCCTGCTCGATCAGGGCGGCGACCGGCTCGGCCGAAGGTGGGGCGAACAGGTCGTCGCCGATGCCCGCCAGCACCAGCCGGCGGAAGCGGGAGGCGTCGGCGACGGCGACCTGCAGCAGGGTGGCCGCTCCCAGGGAGAACCCGATGGCGTCCACCGGCTCGTCGGGGAGGAGCCCGGTGAGGTGCGTGGCCAGGTCGCCGTACGCCTCGGGGTCGGTGGGCTTCTCGGCGTCGCCGTGTCCCAAGAGGTCCACGGCGGTGGCGCTGCGTCCCTCGTCGGCCAGGAGCTCGAGCCAGCCCGCGTCGGCCCAGGTGGTGCGCCCCGAGCCGGCGAAGCCGTGGGCGAGGACGACGCGGGGTGGGGTCAACGGTTGCGGGGCCGGTGCCGGCGGGCCTCGTCGGCCAGCGTCCGCAACGTCTCGTACGCCGTGGCCTCCCACGTGAGGGCGACGGCTCGACGGCGGGCCCCGTCGGCCAGCCGCTGGCGCAGGTCTTGGTCGGCCAATACGGCGCCCAGCTTCTCGGCCAGCTCCCGCTCGTCGTCGGCCAGCAGGCCCCCCACGCCGTCCTCGACGGCGTCGAGGTGCCCGGAGATCCGCGTGGCGACCGCAGGGGTCCCGCAGGCGGCGGCCTCGGTGAGGGTCATGCCCCAGCCCTCGTGGCTGGAGGCGCTGGACACCACCCAGGCCCGGCGATACAGGTCGATCAGGTCCTCGTCGTCGACCCGGCCCGCGAACGTCACCCAGTCGTCGGCGTCCAGCTGGCGCACCAGCGCGTCCAGGTTCTCGCGCTCGAAGCCCTCGCCCACGATGGTCAGGCGGGCGTTCGGGACGGTTTCCCGGACCCGCCCGACCGTGCGGATCATGTCGTCGAAGTGCTTCACCGGGACGAGACGACCCACGGCCACGACCAGCGGCTCGGGCGAACGTTCGCCACCGGGGTGGAAGCGGGGCTCGATCCCGGGGGCGACGACGTCGATGCGCTCGTCCTTGAAGCCGAGCTTGGCCATCATCTCCCGCTTCGACGACTCCGAGAGGGTGATGATCTTGGTCCGCCGATAGAGGGGCGGGGCCAGGCGGGACTCGATCAGGTCGCCCAGGCCGGCCAGCCTCGGGGGCAGGACCATCTTCCACATCTCGCCGTGCACGTGGTGGAGCCAGACCACGCGCGGGCCGCGGTCCCACACGGGGGAGAAGAACGGCATGCCGTTCCAGATCTCGACCAGCCCGTCCCGGGGACCGTGACGGCCCGTCGCCTCGGCCAGGACGGCCCGGGGGAAGACCAGGTAGCGCCCGGCCTTGCGGATGACCCGGTAGCCGTCACGCACGCCGTCAGGCGGGTGGCCTTGGGCGTAGGAGGTCCGCATCGTGACCTCGATGCCGGCTTCGGCCCACAGGCGGGCGATCTCGGCCGCATGGACCTCGGAGCCGCCGGCTTCGACGTCGGCGAGGTCCCGCCAGGCCATCAGGTGCACCCGACGGAGGCCGGAGGAGGCCGCGAGATCGCCGAGCTTGTCCCGGCTGTCGGTGTCGATGGGAGCCTCCAGGGCGTTCGTGGTGGCGCGCGTCGGGTCGCGCTCCGGACCTGACGGCATCCGTATGCTAGGCGGCCCCGCCCCGGCGGCACTCCTTCGCCGCGGCCTCTGCCGACCGACAGGATCACCGAGCCTGCCATGACGCCCCAGTCCATGACCATCGTGATGCCCGTCTTCAACGAGGCGGCCACGCTTCGCACCGCGCTCGAGCGGCTGCTGGCCGTGGAGCTCCCCGTGACGCGGGACGTGGTCATCGTCGACGACGGCTCCACCGACGGGTGCATGGCCACCATCGAGGACCTGGTGGCGGGTGATCCGACCGTCCGCACCTTCCGTCAGGAGCCCAACCAGGGAAAGGGCGCCGCCCTGCGCCGCGGGTTCGACGAGGCGACCGGCGACCTGCTCACCATCCTCGACGCCGACCTGGAGTACGACCCCGAGGACTTCGTCGGTCTGCTCCAGCCGATCCTCCACGAGGACGCCCGCGTCGTCTACGGCACCCGGTCCTTCGGCAGCAACGCCGCCTACTCGTTCTGGTACGTGATGGGGAACAAGCTCGTGGCGTTCTGGGCCAGCCTGGTCTTCAACGCCTGGCTCTCCGACGTGGAGACCTGCCTCAAGGTGGCCCCCACCAGCCTCTGGCGGGAGATCTCGCCCCGCTCGTCGGGCTTCGGCATCGAGGCCGAGGTGACCGGCGGCTTCCTCCGGCGCGGTGAGAGGATCTTCGAGGTCCCCATCAGCTACCGGGCCCGCAGCCGGGAGGAAGGCAAGAAGATCACGTGGGTCGATGGTGTCCAGGCGCTCTGGATCCTCGTCCGGGTCCGCGTCTTCGGACGATGAGGCCTCGCGCCGCGGTCCTGGCCGTGGTCCTGACGATCGGCCTGCTGTCGACGGCCTGCGGGTCGGAGGCCACGCCGTCGGCCGCGCCCGTGGAGGGGGGTGGATCGACGACGACGAGTACGGAGGCGACGACGACGACCTCCACCACCCTGCCGCCTCCGCCCGGTGGCCGCCGCCCGACGGCCGCCGACCCCCTCCGGGTGCTCATGGCAGGGGACTCGCTCATGGCCGACCTGTCGCTGGCCATCTCCTCCACCGTCCAGGACGGCGGCCGCGCCGTCGCCCGCCTGGTGGCGGCGCCCAGCATCCCCCGCGAGGACGCGACGCGGGCCCTGTGGCGCCGACAGCTCGCCGAGTACGACCCCGAGGTGATCATCGTGATGATCGGGGTCTGGGAGGGCATGGCCGAGGACGCCCTCAGCGAGCAGCCCCTCGGAACCCTGGCCTGGGAGCGGGCCTACCGCCGGAACCTGCTCGAGCCGTACCACCAGCTGCTCACCAGCGAGGGCGCCGAGGTGGTCTGGATCGGCATGCCCCCCTCACCCGACCCGAAGCGGCAGCTGGAGTGGTCGTCCATGAACCGGGCCGTGCGGCAGCTGTCCCGGGAGACCGACGACCTGTACTGGGTGCCCGGCGACACCATCCTGGCCAACCCCGACGGCACCTGGGCCGAGGTGCTGCCCGGGCCACAGGGCAATCCCCAGCGGATCCGTCGCGTCGACACGACCCACCTCTGCGCCGAGGGCGCCGTGCGCCTGGCCCGACCCGTGCTCAACCACCTCCGCGACCAGTGGGCGATCCCCCTCGCCCCGAACTGGCCCGCCCGCGACTGGCGCTGGGTGTTCCCCCCCGACGAGTGCCCGCCGGCCCAGCGAGGCTGACCCTCAGCAGCGGTCGCCGGACGCGAAGTCGGGGCCGAGCAGCTCCGGCAGCTCGCGGCTGAGGTGGTTGGCGCCGACGCCGTTCAGGTGGTGGGTGTCGGCGAAGAGCGCGTCGTCCTCGATGAAGTCGTGGAGATCGATGAACTGGGCCCCGTTCTCGGTGGCCAGGCGCTCGGCCAGGGCCAGGAACTCCTCGAACTCGCCCTCGCCGTGGAGGTCGACGTAGTCCTGGGTCACCGGGAGCACGACGACGGCGGTGTCGATGCCCCGGTCGGCAAGGCCGCCCAGGAGCTCGTCGGCGGCCTCGGTCTGCTCACCCCCGAGGTGGAAGTCGTTCAGCAGCTGGGTCTGGTCGATGCGGGAGAGGGCCGGCGACGGGAGGTAGGTCAGGTCTCGACGGGACAGCCCTTGGCCCTGCGGACCGATGACGCCGTCGATGCCCTCGGCACCGAGCCGGGCCTGGCGCTCGCCGTCGCGCCAGCGGCCGAGCCCGTCCCACACCTCCTGGGGGTCTCGGAGCGAGTTGCGGTACTCGAAGAGGTCGAACCGCTCGATGAACGGGACCTGCAGTCGGCCGAAGAAGTCGTCCCGGGTCATGGGGGCGGCGTCGTAGGCCTCCAGGGCGGACTGGCCGATCGACGCCTCGTCGTTGAGGTCGAAGCTGGACAGGCCCATCACCACGCCGTCGGGGCTGACCCGCTCGTCGACCTCGTCCAGCACCCAGCGCTCGAGCAGCGCGGGCGTGGCCGCGTCGAGGGCGGCGTTGTACGTACGGCGCGCCTCGGTGTCGGTCTCGGCGAAGCGGCGGGGGTCCAGGCCGTCGCGGGTCATGGAGTTGCCGGCGAAGACCACGTCGACGCAGTCCAACTCGTCCAGCTGGGCGATCTTCACCGCCGTCGTGTCGTCGGTCCAGAGAGCGGCCTCGGGCAGGTAGGGCGAGAAGGCCCGGGCCCCGAACTCGGCCAGCACGACCATGACCAGCACGATGCCGGTGACGATCAGGGCCCGCTTCACCGCGTGACCTCCTGACGGCGGCGGATCAGCTCGGCGACCACGTCGACGCCGAAGGCGAGGATCGCCCCCATGGTGATCCAGTGGGCCACGTCGAAGTTCTGCGGCCACCCGAAGTCCGGCGGGAGGTTGTCCAGGATCTGCTTCACGAAGATGTAGATGCTGGCACCGAGGACGACGAGGACCGACCCCAGGCGCACGATCGTCGCTCCCCAGGGCAACCGCAACGAGGCGTACATGGCCAGGCCGAGGCCCACGGCAACAGGCGGGGTGGCGAAGACGAGCCCCGCAACCAGGGCTCCGGCGATGGCCACCAGGGCCGGGCGGAGGCCGACCAGGCGGTCCTCGGGTCGCAGCGGCCAGAGCACGGACAGGCGAGGCGGCGGCTCGAGGACGTCACGGCGGCGCCGGCGCGGGTCGACCACCAGCACCACCAAGCAGATCAGCAGGGCGACGATCGAGATGGCCAGCGCCACCCACACCGTCCGCTGAGGCGGCCAGGTGACGTCCACCGCCACCGCTCCTTCGCCGCCGGGCTCGACGTAGAAGCCGTTGGCGTAGCCCGAGATGATCTCGTGGCCGGCCACCTCGCCGCCCTCGACGGAGGCGTCCCACTCCGGCGCGTAGCTCTCGCCCACGACCAGCCAGAAGGGCTCGTCGGCGTCCGCCGACACCTCGTAGTCCAGCTGGCGAGGCGTCTGGACGTCGACGGAGGGCGCCTCGCCGGTCGTCCCCGTGACGCCGGGCTCGACGGCCTCGCCATCTGGGCCCGAGGACAGCACGATCGTGTCGAGGTCGATGCCCACGTCCCGGCCCTCGCGCGGCGTGGAGATCGGTCTCGCCGCCGGCCTCGATCGCCCCCTCGCAGGCTTCGACGGCCAACGGCAGCCGGGCCTCGGCGTCGGCCGTGGTGCCGCTCAGGCGCACGGAGACGGCCTCACCGTCGATCTGCAGGAGGTTGCCGTAGCAGCGGTCGTCGACCACGTCGGCAGGCTCGCCGCGGACGACGCCGGGCAGGCCGACCTCGGCGATGGCCACCGGCAGCTCGGCGTCGCCGCCGCTGTACCAGTCGACCGTCACCTGGCGCTGCGCCTCCAGCAGCGTGAGGCGGAAGGTGTCGGCCTCCACGGGCTCGAACTCCAGCCGGACCTCGGCGACGGCACCGGGCTCGGTGCCGGCCTCCAGGGCGGGCACCTCCAGCTCTCGGACCTCGTCGCCGGCTTTGAGCCTGAGCCGGGTGGGCACCGAGTGGCGACCGTCAGCCACCACCTGGAGGTCGAGGTGATCGACGGTGGTGGTCTCGGGCAGCTCGTACTCCACGAACTGGCCCTGGAGGTCGTTGAACGGCGTCTGCCACGCCGTCGCCGGGTCGCCGTCGATCGCCGCCGACGCCCGGGCCGCCAGGTCGCCCTCGAGGTGGTCCGACGACCGGGCGGTGATGCCGTCGTTCTCGGCCCCGGGCAGGCCCAGCAGCCGGTCGACCAGGGGATCCGGAGCCTCGGCGGAGATCCGGGCCTCGCCCGCCAGGTCGAACGAGCGCTCACCGGGGACGTCCAGGAGGCGGCGCAGGCCCGGCTCCTCGTCCACCCGGACCGGCTCGGCGGGGTTCGTGCGCCCCCGCTGGAGCACGTAGGTCAGCCGGTGGTCGGACAGGTCGTCGCCCACGGCCTCGACGAGGTCGACCGGGGGCCGGATCAGCTCTTCGAGCTGGATGCCCTCGAGGTCCACCTCCGAGAAGCCCACGGCGCTGACGCCGGCGAGCTTCGGGCGGAAGCCGATGGTGTCCTCGAGGATCTCGATGTCCAGCTGCCGGAAGGAGCGCTCCGGGAACTCGATCACCTGCCCGGGTCGGCGCCGGGAGGCCTCGGTGAGGTCGACCCGGACGGGGTCGCCGCCGTCGAAGCGCAGCTCGACCTCGGTGATCCAGCGGTTGATGTCGTCGCTCAGTGGCTGGGTCAGGCCCACGTGGTCGGTGGTGACGGGCTCGTCGGCGGTGATGCGCAGGTACTCGCCCTCGACCTCGCTGAAGGCACCGACCTTCCACGCCGTCCGGGGGTCGCCGTCCATGGCGAAGAAGGCCCGGTCGCCCGGCGTGTAGCTGACGGGGTTGCCGTAGGCGCTGGCCTGGACGATCGCCCCGCCCCGCTGCACGGCCACCGTGTAGCTGTCGTCACCGGCCGTGGGGAAGATGTCGAGGCGGGCGTCGCCCACGTCGTACTCCAGGGCCTCCTCGCCGGCCATCTCCGTGTAGCCCTCGTTCTCCCGGATGGCGCCCCAGCGGCGGGCCCGGCGGCGGTTGGAATCGGTGATGACCACGTCGGCGCCGTTCTCCAGGGCCACGTCGAGCATCTCCGGGCTGTCGTCGTCGAGCAGGCCGGCGCTGTAGAAGATCGCCCGCTCGGCGTCGATCACCCCGGCCGCGGTGGCGGCGACCAGGCCGTCGCCGTCGCCCGCCACGATGATCGGGTGGTCGGCGGGGAGTGCCCGGACCATGGCGTCGGCGTCCTCCACCGGGAACACGGCCACCGGGGGCGGGTCCTCCAGGCCCTGGTCGGTGGCGAGCTCGATCTCGTCCAGCAGGGGGAGCTGGGCCCGGGGCTGGTTCTCGACCGGCTCGCCGAAGGCGATCGGCTCCTCCAGGCCGGGGACGGAGCGCATCAGGGCCCAGGTCGTCTCGGGGCGGGGGGTGCGGAACCGCTCGTACTCGAGATCCGAGCGCAGGACGACGTCGCCGGCGCCGATCAGGCGGGCCAGCGGGGCCAGCGCGTCGGGGTCGAACGTGCCCTCCTGCAGCGGCCGGTCGATGGCGTTCATCAGGTTCGCCGAGACCGGCGTGCCCAGGGGGATGAGCTCCCGGGCCGCGTACGGCCGGTCGATGAGCCCCGGCGTGATCGGGTCGACGGTGTTGCCCCACCGGTAGGCGGCGAAGTCCGTGCCCGGCAGCTCCAGGATCCGCGTGCTGTGGTCCTGGGCGTCGAGGTACTCGGCGGCGTCGACCCAGTAGGTGGGCAGGTCCTCGTCTCGGCGCAGGTTGCGGTCGACCATCTGCCCGACCCAGGTGGCGGGCAGGTTGGCCACGACCAGCACCACCGCCAGCACGGCGACGACGTTGGCGAAGCGGGGGAGCTTCCGGGCGAGGGCCACGACGCCGGCGCCCAGCAGGACCGAGGTCCCGAGCACCAGCAGGGGCAGGACGCGGGCGGTGCTGCGGAAGGCGAGCCCGAGGTCGGTCTTCGTCCACTCCACCAGCACGCGGCCGGCCGGCGAGGGGTCGTCGTAGGGATGTCCGCCCACCGCCATCACCGCACCGACGACGAACAGGGTGAGGAAGTAGAGCCGGTGGCGGAAGCGGGTGAGGGCGCCCGCCAGCAGGCCGAAGATCGGGAGGGCGAACGACAGCGGGATGCCGTACCGCATGTAGTGGATGCTGGGGACGATCCACTGGCCGAGCTTGTCGTTGCCGTAGAAGAACCAGTAGCCGAGCCCGCGCACGACCTCGGGGGTGGTCGAGGCGACGGCGACGGCCTGGTACGTCTCGGTGTAGCGGACGATCGGGATGGCGTACCGGCCCTCGATCACCAGGCCCACGAACCACCACAGGCACACGCCCACGGACAGCACGCCGACGCGCCACACGGCGCCCAGCGCCTCACGGATCGAGGCCTCGCGCTCGACCCAGACGGCGAACACGATCCACAGCAGCGGGCCGATGCCGACCAGCACGACCGACGTGAGGTTCGTGCTGCTGATGGTCACCAGCACCAAGGCGAAGGCCGCCGGATACCGCCAGCCGCCGCCGCGGATCGCCCGGGCCAGGAAGGCGATCAGCCACGGAAGCCCGGCCCAGGGGAGCAGGATGACCGAGATGCGGGCGGCGTAGTCCAGGACGTAGGGGCTGAGGGCGTAGGCCAGCGCCGCCACCAGCATCGCGGCGTCCCACCAGCGCCCGTCGGCGGGCTCGTCGTCGCCCTCCCGGTCCGGCCACCCGAGCGTGCGCAGGAGGTACAGGACGCCGGCCCCGGCGGCGAAGAGGAGGCTGCCCAGCCAGAGTCGCTGAGCCAGCCAGTCGGGCACGCCGAGGAGCTCGAAGAACCAGTAGAAGGGCCCCATCGGCCAGAGGTAGCCGATGACCTGGTGGGTGACTCCGCCCAGGCCGACCCCGGAGTCCCACAGGAAGGCGGCGTCCCGGAGGAGACGACCGGGATCCAGGTAGAGGTACGTCTTCGTGTCGGCGCCCACGTTCCCGGGCTGCGTGAGCACCAGCGGCAGGTACGTGACCGCGGCGAGGAGCAGCCAGGGCAGGCTGCGGTGCAGGCGCGACGAACGGGCGGGGGAGCGAGCGGGCATCAGAACGACCGCAGCACGCTACCGGTAGCGTGCGACGCCGTGTCCGCACCCGACGAGGCGCAGCTGGAGATGGTGCACCGGCTGCCCAAGGCCCAGCTGGTGCAGCGCATCCCGCACGTGGCCGAGCTCGTCCGGGGCCGGTCCGTCATCCACGTCGGCTTCGTCGACGCCGGGTACCAGGAGATGCAGGCCGAAGCCGGGACGTGGCTCCACGCCCACCTGGCCGATACGGCCACCCACCTCATCGGCATCGACCTCGACGAGGGGGGTGTCGCCCTGGCCACGGCCGAGGGCTACGAGGCCTACGTCGCCGACTGCCGGGACCCCGAGCAGGTCGACGCCCTGGGCATCCGGCCCGCCGAGATCGTGGTCGCCGGCGAGGTCATCGAGCACCTCGACGACCCCGGCTCCTTCCTCGACGGGCTGCACCGGCTCCTCGCCCCCGGCGGCCTGCTGATCCTCACCACGCCCAACGCGTCCGGACTGCTGAACGGCTTCGCGGCGATGGCCGGCGCCGAGATCAACCACCCCGACCACGTGGTCCTGTTCAGCTGGCGCACGCTGACCAACCTGATGGGTCGCCACGGATGGGAGGTGGTCGACACCGCCACCTTCGTCCCCGCCGTGAAGGCCGCCCCCGGCTCCGGCCCCCGCCAGAGGGTCCTCGGTCTCGCCGGTCGCTTCGTCCTCTGGCTGGAGCGCACGATCGGCAGGCTCTGGGCCCCCTTCGTGGCCGACGGCCTGATCGTCACCGCCCGCTCGACCCGCTAGCTCGTCAGTCCTCGGGGGCCTCGTCGACGGGGGCGGTCGGGGTGCGGTCGGCCGGGGGGTCCCGCTCGTCCATGCGGGCGCGGAGGAGGGCCACCTCCTCGGCTAGGACGCGGGTGCGCTCCTCGCTCCGGGAGAGCTCGAAGCTGAAGTGGACGACCATCAGGAACAGGAAGGCGATGGCGGCCATGAAGAACACCGCCGGCTCGTAGGCCACGCCGACCCAGTCGGCGATCGGCACCAGGACGTCCGGGAAGAGGGCGAAGGCCCCGAGGAGCAGCCCGACGCCGACCCAGAGCAGGGCGTACTTCCCCTGCAGCTTGCGCTGGCGCACCAGGCGCAGGATGAACAGGATCGAGAACGCCACGATGGCGATGAGCACGATCTGGGCGCTCGTGCTCACGAGCGGGCCTCCCGGACGACGGCGCGCCGGGGCGCGGAAGCGAGGAGCACGACGAGCAGTCGGAGGTAGTGGTACACGAGCCGCAGCCGACGGTTGGAGGGCTGGCCCGCTTCCCGCTCGCTCATGTGCACCGGCACCTCGGCGACCCGGAACCCCTCGGCACAGGCCAGCAGCAGCGCCTCCACGGACTCCATGTACTCCGAGGGATAGGTCCTGGCGAAGAACTCGAGCACCTCTCGGTTGAACGCCCGGAACCCGGAACTGGTGTCGGAGAACTGTTGCCCGGACAGCGTCTTGATCGTGAAGCGGAGCACGCCCATGGCCCGCGCCCGGACCCGGCTGACGCTGTACGACGTCGCCTCGCCGGCGAAGCGGCTGCCGACGACCATGTCGGCTCCGTCGTCGAGGGCGGCCAGGAGCGTGGGGATCTCGTCGGGATCGTGCTGGCCGTCGCCGTCGAACTGAACGGCCCGTTCGTAGCCGTTGCGCACGGCGTAGAGGAACCCGGTGCGGAGGGCGCCGCCGATGCCGAGGTTGAACGGCAGGGAGAGGACGGTGACACCCTGGCCGGCGGCGACCTCGGCGGTGCGATCGGTGGAGCCGTCGTCGATCACGATGACATCGAGGCCGGGGCGGCGGCCGAGCTCCCGGAGCACCGTCGGGAGGGCTTCCTCCTCGTTGAAGGCCGGGATGATCACCAAAGTCGGCTCGGCCATCAGGCGGCGATCCTAGGGTGCACCCCGCGTCGGAGCCGGGGTCCCGCGTCACTAGCCTGCCGCCCGATGTCTGCACGCCTCCGGCGAGCCGCCGCGCTCGCAATGCTCTCGGCCGCCCTCCTGGCCGCCTGCAGCTCGGGGGACGACACGGCCGACGCGCCGACCTCGACCACCGTGCCGGCACCCACCACCAGCCTCCCGCCCGGGGGTCGTCAGCCCACTCGCCAGGAGCCGCTGCGGGTCACCTTCGCCGGCGACTCGGTCATGGCCGAGTTCGCCCCGGCGATGGTCCAGGCGCTGGAGGGGACGAACGAGACCACCGGCCGCTTCCTGCTGTCGCCGTCCCTGGCCCGGGGCGGCGCCGGTGGCGTGGTGTGGAACCGGGAGCTGCAGGAGCACGACCCCGAGCTGATCGTGGTCCTCGTCGGCTTCTGGGAGGACAAGGTCATCGGCGAGGACGCCAGTGCCGCCCCCGGGTGGGCGCAGCAGTACCGGCGCCAGGTCGTCGACCCCTTCCTCGACCTGGTGACCCGTCAGGGGGCCAAGGTGCTGTGGATCGGCATGCCCGCGGTGGACAACCCCGAGGTCACGGCCCGCCTCGCCCGGATGAACTCGGTCTACGTCCGGGCAGCCGACCGGCGCGACGACGTCGAGTTCGTGGGCGCCGGCGAGATCCTGACCCCCAACGGTGTGTACACGCCCGTCCTCAACTCGCCGGTGTCCGGCCTGCCGCTCACCATCCGACGCACCGACGGCCTTCACATCTGCCCCGACGGCGTCGTGCTGCTGGGCCAACCCGTCCTCGACGCCATCGCCGCGCAGTGGAACATCGGCGTCGCCTACGGCTGGCAGCAGGGCACCTGGCGCCGACCACCGCTCCTCCACGCCCCCGAGGAGTGCCCACCCCCCGTCTAGGATCGGGCCGCCATGCGGAGCCGTCTCCGCGGGTTCCCGGCCCGCCTCCTCCTGATCGTCGCGCTCGCGCTCGCGGTCCGCTGGGTGGCGGTCTTCGCCCACTACGGCGACCTGCCGCTGGAGCTGGACGACAACTACGCCTACCACAAGCAGGCCCAGCTCCTGCTCGACCACGGCGGCTTCTACGAGCCGTTCGTGTGGAAGGACTCGGTCGAGGCGGGACTCCCCGAGGAGCTGGAGCCGTCGGCCGGCCACCCGCCGGGCTACGTCACCTACCTCGCCGCCTTCGGGGTGGTGGGCCTGGACAGCCCGACGGCCAACCGTCTGGCCAGCGGCCTGGCCGGGGCGGTCGCCGTCGGCCTCATCGGGATCATCGCCCGCTGGGTGGGACGCCGAGCCGGGCTGGGGGAGGGGGTGGCCGACCGGGCCGGTCTCGTCGCCGCCTTCTTCGCCGCCATCTACCCGAACCTCTGGATCAACGACGCCCTGATCCTGTCCGAATCGCTCTACGCGGGGCTCACCGCGCTGGTCATCCTCGCCGCCTACCGGTTCTGGGACGAGCCCTCGGGCGCCCGCGCCGCCGTGCTGGGTGCCGCGTGCGGGGTCGCCGCCCTCACGCGCTCGGAGGGCCTGCTCTGGCTGCCGTTCCTCGTGCTCCCGCTGGCCCTCGTGCTGCGGGACCAGACGTGGCGCCGCCGCCTCACGTTGGCGGTGGGCGCAGGGGCGGTGGGCCTCGCCCTCATGGCCCCGTGGATGATCCGGAACATCGCCACCTTCGAGGAACCCTCCCCGCCCTTCCTGGCCACCGGCAGCGGCCGGGTGCTGGCCTTCGGCAACTGTGACGACACGTACTCGGGACGCTTCTTCGGCTACTGGAACATCTCGTGCGCGCCGTCCGAGTTCAGCGGTGACGAGTCCCAGATCGACACCATCCACCGCGAGAAGGCGACCGAGTACATGGACGACCACCGCAGCGAGCTGCCCAAGGTGGCGCTGGCCCGGGTGGGGCGCATGTGGCAGGTCTTCCGCACCGACCAGGGCGTCGAGTTCGACCGGTTCTTCGAGCGCCGCGGCCTCGACGAGGCACGCTTCGCCCTCTTCCAGTACTACCTGATGGTCCCGGTGGCCGTCGCGGGTGTGGTGATGCTGTGGCGGCGGCGGGTGACGATCGTGCCGCTGGTCGCCCCGTTCGTGCTGGTCACGCTGACGGCGGCCACGACGTTCGGCATCACCCGCTACCGGGTGCCGTCGGAGGTGGCGCTCACGATCCTGGCCGGCCTCGGCGTGGCCTGGGTCACCCGCCGGGACGACCCCGTCGCTGGATGAGCGACAAGCGCTTCGCCATCGCCCTGGCCGTCATCGCTCTGGTGGGTCTGGGCCTGCGTTGGTTCTGGATCCTCGAGGTGCGGCCCGCCGACGAGTGCGAGCAGGACCCCGAGGTCGGCTGCATCGACCTCGACAGCGCGGAGGCGGTGAACGACCCCCGCTACGTCCACCTCACCGCCAACCTGATCGCCGACGGGAAGCCCTTCGTCGACCCGTTCCGCTACGCCGAGAACGGCGAGGAGCGCCCCAGCGCCCAGAAGATGCCCGCCTTCCCGCTCTACCTGGGGCTGGTCTCGCTGCTGGGGGGCGACAGCGTCGACGCCCATCGCCTGGCCGCCGCGCTGCTGAGCGCGCTGGCGGTCGTCGTCCTCGGCCTCGTGGGTCGGGAGCTGGCGGGCTGGCGGGCCGGGCTCATCGCCGCCTCCATCGGGGCCCTGTACCCCAACCTCTGGATCAACGACTTCCTGCTCCAGGTCGAGAGCCTGGCCGTCCTGCTGGTGGCATTGACGATCCTGGCCGCCTACCGCTACTGGAAGGACCCACGCCGCTGGGTCGTGGCCGTCCTCGGCGTGCTCATCGCCCTCACGGCCCTGACCCGGGCCGAGGCCCTGCTGCTGTACGGCCTCGTGGCCCTGCCCCTGGTGCTCGGGGCGGTGAAGCCATGGCGGGAGCGCCTCGTCCAGTTGGGCGTCGCCGCCCTCGCCGCCCTCGTGCTGGTCGGACCGTGGGTGGCGTGGAACCTGTCGCGCTTCGACGACCCCACGACGCTGTCCACCGCCCCCGGGCCCGTCCTGTCCACCGCCAGCTGCGACGCCACCTACTACGGCGACCAGCTCGGCTTCTACGCCAGCTGCTTCGACCTCGAGGTGTACGCCGAGGAGGAGGGGATCACGGTCGACGAGGCCGAGGCCCGCCTGCGGGAGATGGACGAGTCGGAACGGGCGACGGTCGCCGGCGACCAGGCCCAGACCTACATCCGGGATCACCTGGGTCGCCTGCCGGTGGTCATGGTGGCCCGGGTGGCCCGCATGTGGGACGTGTACCGCCCCGGCCAGAACGTCCGCTTCAACTGGCAGCTGGAGGCCCGGGGCGAGGCCACCTCGTGGGTGGCGCTGGCCGCCTACTACGCCCTCCTGCCGCTGGGGATCCTCGGCCTGGTCGTCCTGCGTCGCCGGCGCCTCCCGATCAGCCCGCTGCTGGGGATGGCCCTGATGATCACGGTCACCGCCGCCTGGACCTTCGGGACCACCCGCTACCGGGTCCCCGCCGACGTCGCGCTGGTGGTCGCCGCCGCCGTCGGGGCCGACGCCCTGTTGCGCCGCTGGTGGCCGGCGGGCGAGCCTGACCCGGTGGAGCAGGACGCGTGAGCACCGACGCCGTGCCTGCCAACGACAACGTGCTCAACACCGAGCTCCTCGACCACGAGCTGCCCGACCGCCGGTTCGTCGACGACCGCTACCTGGCGTGGCTCTACGACGAGAACCCCGACGGACCCGCCGTGCAGGCCGAAGCCGACGAGGACGGCGTCCGCGTCGCCCACTACGCCCTGGTGCCGCAGACCTACCGCAACGCCGCCGGACCCGCCCCCCTGCTGTTCTCGCTGAACGCCGTCACCCGGCGGGGGACCCAGCGCAAGGGCTACTGGTCCGAGCTGGGCCTGCGGGTCTTCGCCGAGGCCACGGCGCAGGGCAAGAAGCTGGTCATCGGTGTGCCCAACGAGAAGTCCACCCCCGGCGCCGTGAAGTACCTCGACTACCGCTTCCTGGGCCCGATGCCGGTCAAGGTCGCCGTGCCCACGGGCACCGGCGGGGGCTTCGTCCACCACGTGGTGGACGACGCGTTCCTGTCCAGTCCGGAGTTCGACGAGCTGGCGGCCACGCTCGACCAGCACGAAGCGGTGAACTGGACCAACAGCTACGGCCCCGAGCAGCTGCGGTGGCGGCTGGCCCGTCCCCATGGCGGCTACCACGTCCACGTCGACGAGGAGCTGGTGGTCGTGTCGACCACGTCGGCCTTCGGCCCGGTCCCGATGGCCGTCGTCCTGAAGCTCTTCCCCCGCGGGCCACGGCGCCTGGACCAGCCCCTCTCGGCCCGGCGGGCGGTTGCCGCGGTGTGCCGCTACCACCGCACCCCGGCCGCGGTCTACGCCGGGTTCAACGCGCTGGTGAAGGTGCGGGGGGTCTCGCCGCCGCATCGCCTGCGCCCTGCTCCGCTCAACCTGGTGGTCCACAGCTTCAGCGACGAGGTCCCTCAGGAGACGTTCCGGCTGGATACCTTCGAGTTCCTGGACCTCGACGCCTACTGAGCCCATGGCCCCGCCCTTCACCTTCACCTTCGACGTCGAGGACCACCGTCCGGACCGGTCGGCCGAGCTGCGCCTGCTCGACGCCACCCACCGGGTGCTGGACTTCTGCGCCGAACGGGACGTCGTCGGTACGGTCTTCGTCGTCGGCGAGGTGATCCGGGAGCACCCCGACCTGGTCCGGGAGATCGCCGCCCAGGGCCACGAGCTGGGCCTGCACGGCTGGAGCCACGCTCCGATCACCGAGCTGACCCCCGACGAGTTCCGGGACCAGACCAAGCGGGGCCGAGAGCTGCTGTCCGAGGTGGCGGGGCAGGAGATCGTCGGGTTCCGGGCCCCGACCTTCTCCCTGGTGCCCGAGACCGTCTGGGCCACCGAGATCCTGGTCGAGCTGGGGTTCACGTACTCGTCCAGCATCCTCCCCGCCTGGAGCCCGCTGTACGGCTTCCCCGGCCTGCCGAGGCGCCCGTTCACCTGGCCGTCGGGCCTGGCCGAGCTGCCCGCCCCCATCGTGAAGGTCGGCCCCCTGGGGCTCCCCGTGGTGGGCGGTACGTACCTCCGGGTCCTGCCGTGGCCGGTCATCCGCCTGGGCCTGCGGGATCGCCCGTTGGGCGCCGTGCCCTTCACGTACTGCCACCCCTACGACGCCGACCCCGGCGAGCCGTACTGGGTGGTCCCCGGAACGGGCCGGATCCTCAGCCCCCTCCTCTGGTACGGCCGCAAGCGCCTCCTGCGCCGCATCGACCGCCTCCTCGCCGCCGGTGTCGCCCCGCCCCTGCGAGAGCGGCTGGGGGACGTGTCCGCCGAGGTCCCCGCCGTCCTGGCCGCCTGAGCCCCTGAGGCCCCCACACCCTCGTTCTGGTGGCAGCCACGTGTTGCCCACGACACAGGGCTGCCACCAGAACGGGCGATCGAGCTAGGGGTCCAGGCTGGCGACGCAGCGGCGGGCGGCGATCAGCAGCGTCCGCTGGAACGCCGCCTCGCCCGACGGGGAGAGGTGCACGCCGTCGCCGATGAACCACTGCGGGTGTGAGGACGCCGCTGCGGCCCACTCGGGGCTGCGCACCTGGGTCGACGCCCCGTCGGCGGCGTGGAGCTCCTCGTTGATCACCTCGGCGGTGGATCGCTCGCCGGCACCGCCGACGCGGGGGTACGTGGGCCAGACCACGCACTGCTCGTCCAGGTCCCGCAGCAACAGGCGGACCGCCCGCCGCACCTGGCGGCGCGCCGCCACGGGGTCCGGGCTCTCCCGCACCCAGCGCACGTCACCCGAGCCGGCCACCACGATCACGACCTCGGCGCCCCGCTCGACCGATGCCTGCGCCAGCAACCGGACCCGGGCGGTGCGCCAGGCGTTCCGGTGCTTGACCGACGCCCGCCAGCCCCGATCGTTCAGGGACCGTGTGAAGGCCTGAATGGAGTGAGGGTGGGTCGGACCGTCCGACTGGAGCTGGCCGAGGAGGCTGTCGCCGACGGCCCCGACCGCGGCACCGTTGCGCGGCCCGGTGAAGGGTGGGACCTCGGCGGCGCCGGCAGGAGCGGCCGGGAGGCCGACGAGCAGCCCGACCAGCAGGGCGGCGCCGAGGACGACGCCCCGGCGGCGGGACTCAGGCGTCGGTCGTGGCCCCGCCGGCGGCGTCGGCGATGGCCGATGCCGTCGCCGGCGTGGGTGGGGTGAGCTCGACGGTCCAGTTCGCTCCGTAGGCGACGGCGGGCGGCGGCTCGGCGCCCTCGGGGGCGACGATCAGGCCGACCGAGGCGGGATCGGACCAGATGTAGAGGAAGGCCTGGGTTCCGTCGATCGTGCAGGTGGAGTACTCGTTGCCGTCGTCGTCGGTGAGGCCGTCGTACTCCAGCGGGCAGTCCACACCCCCGCCGCTGAGGGCGTCGTTCAGCGAGGCGACCGTGTCGTAGGACGCGAGGTCCTCGCCCGCCGGGGCCTCGGTGCCGTCCGGGCTGCTGTCGGACGACCCGTCATCACCCCCGTCGTCACCGCTGCAGGCGGCCCCGAGCAGGAGGAGGGCGATTGCTACGGTTGCCAGAGATGCCTTCACCCCGGCGATTCTGGCGGGACGCGGGGCCATCGGCAAAACCGTTCGTCTGGGCGCTGGGCGCCATCGCCGCGGTCGCCCTCGCCGTGCGCTGGGTTCTCGTGCTGGTGGCGCGCCCCACGTGTGACCCGCCCCTCACCGGGACGGGCTCGTGCTTTCGGGTCGCCGGCGACGCCACCTACTACCACGTGCAGGGCCAGTTGCTCGGCGACGGCCACCTCTTCGCCCACCCGTACTGGTTCCTCCAGACGGGCGACCTCGCCGACAGCGCGTCCCACCCGCCGGGCTACGCGGCCTTCCTCGGGGTGCTGTCGTCGGTCGGCCTCGACTCGGCGACGACCCACCGCTTGGCCTCCGGGCTCCTCGGGGTGGCGACCGTCGTGGTCATCGGCCTGCTGGCCCGTCGCCTCGCCGGGCCGAGGGCGGGGCTGCTCGCCGCCGCGGCCGCCGCCGTCTATCCGATGCTGTGGATCAACGACGGGATGCTCCAGGCCGAGTCCCTGTACGCCCTGATCATCGCGGTCATGCTCTACCTGGCCCACCGGTTCTGGGACGAGCCGACGCCGGGCCGGGTGGCGGCCCTGTCGGCGGTGGTCGGCGTGGCCGCGCTGACCCGGACCGAGGGCGCCTTCTTCTTCGTGGTCCTCGTCACGCCGCTGGCCCTCCGGGTGCCCGGGCGGGACTGGGGAGCGCGGTTCCGCCTCCTGGGCGTCGGGGCCGGCGTGGGCGCCCTGGTGCTGGCGCCGTGGGTCGTCTTCAACCTCGCCCGCTTCGACGAACCGGTGTACCTGACCAACAGCGCGGGCTCGGTCATGAGCGACGCCAGCTGCGACAGCACCTACTACGGCGAGTTCATCGGCTACCACGCCAACTGCATCGGGACGGACCCACCTCTGGAGCTGGACGAGGAGGACGAGTCGGTTCGAGAGGCCGAGATCCTGGCCGACGCCGATGACTACTTCTTCGATCACCTGGACCGCCTGCCCGTGGTCGCCGTCGCCCGGGTGGCCCGCGTGTTCGACGTGTTCAAGCCCGGCCAGAACGTGTGGCTGAACTGGTGGCTGGAGGGACGGGGCAAGGCCGCCTCCACCGTCGGGCTCTGGGCCTACTACGCCCTCATCCCGTTCGGGATCTACGGCGGCGTGCTCCTGCACCGCCGGCGGATCACGCTGATCCCCGTCCTGAGCACGGTCGTCGTCGTGGCCGTCGCCGCCGCGATCACCTTCGGCCTCACGCGCTACCGCGTGCCGGTGGACGTCGCCCTCGTCGTGCTCGCCGGCGTGGGCGCCGACGGCGTCCTCCGTTGGAAATTGCTCCGATCCGGGTCGCAGAGCAACCACAAACGGAGCAATTTCGGATCGAGCGCGCCGGGTCAGCCCTCGGCGCAGCCCCCGGGGGGATCGTCGTAGCGCGGGTCCTCGCGCCAGGCTCCGAGGGCCCAGGCCGGATCGGCGGCTGGGAGCTGCCACGTCTCCGACAGCGAGTCGAGCACGGCCTGGCCGAACCGGGTCGCCCCCGCCGGGCACAGGTGGCGACCGTCGGGCTTGCGCAGCAGCCCGTCCGGCCCGGACATCACGTAGTCGCCCTGCGCGTCGCCGATCACCCGGTCGGTGGGCAGGTAGGTCACGCCGGGCACCTCGGCGGACACCGACGCCAGCACCTCGTTCACCGCACGGCGCACGGGCTCCTCGCCCTTCCCCGGTCGCGCCGGGGGCTCGCCCAGCAGCAGCACGGACCGGCCCCCCTCGGTCAACGTGGTCAGCGCCGACCGGACGTCCTCGGCATAGGCCTCGGGGTCCCGCTGCACCCCCAGGTGGTCCCACGAGCCGATCATGACCACCGCCTGGTCGAAGGGGGGCGCCAGCAGGTCGTCGGCGGCATCGGCGAAGGGGATCCCGGCCGCCGACGAGAAGCCCAACCCGAAGGCCGAGGCCGGTCGCACGGTCGCCGCCCCGGTGGCGGGGAGCGCGGCCTCGATGGCGGCCGAGGCGTCGTGCATCACGCTGTCGCCCAGGACCACGACCTCGAGGGCGCCACCGGGCAGCGGCTGCGGCTCGGGCGCTCCCGTGGTCGTCGGAGCGGGCGCGGTCGTCGTGGTGGTCGACGGTGCCGTCGTGCTGGTGGACGTGGTGGCCGCCGTCCCGTCGTCGTCACCACAGGCGGCCAGCAGGAGCGCGAGCGCCAGGAGGCCGGCCCCGCGGCGGCTCACGCGGGGGCCCGCCAGCGGGCCTGGAGCTCAGCCAGGGCCACCGCGGCCAGCACCACCACGCTCACCTCGGCGGGCACCCGGAAGCGCAGCAGGCCGTAGAAGAGGGCGGAGATCAGGGTCACGACCACGACCGGAGCGAGCAGCGGCCAGATGGTGCGCCCCCGACCGTGGAGCAGGACGGCGCCGCCGACGGCCGGCGGCACGAGCAGCCACCAGGTGACGAAGCCGGCCCAGCCCACCCCCGACTCCCGTCCCTCGTTCTCGCTGTAGCGGATCATCGAGGCCGGGTCGTACAGGTTCCAGGTGCGGGCCACCCGGATGGCGGCGACCCGGGGCAGGTCGCCCAGGTTGTCCTCGGCGTACTCGACGGCCAGGTGACGGAAGTCGGCGTTGACCACCGACTGGTCCCGGCGCTGCACCTCCTCGTCGAAGGCCCCGGGAGGGAGGCAGGCGATGTCCCACAGCCCGGGGTCGGGGCCGTCGTACTGCGTGTCGCAGTTGGCGCCGATGAGCGTCAGCCCGTCGTTGGTCGAGATCAGCACCGGCTTGTCGAAGCGGCCGGCGTTGTAGGCCGTCCACGGCGCCAGGACGACCAGGCCGGCGATGGCAGCCAGGCCCAGAGCGCCGAATCGCCGGGACCACGGTCCCGCGGCGCGCAGGGCCACGGGCACGAAGGCGAGCACGCCGACGAGGGCCAGCTCGGCCCGGGTCAGCGCCGCCAGCCCGGCCAGGGCACCGACCGCCAACGCCCACCGGGGCTCCGGTCGGTCGACGTAGGTGTAGACGGCCCACAACAGGGCGGCCACCAGCAGCGCGGTGAGCGTCTCGGCCAGGATCACGCCGTCGTTGACCCAGAGGTTCGGGTACAGGGCGGCCAGGCCGCCCGCCCACAGCCCGACCCGGTCGTCACCCGTGACCTTGCGGGCCAGCAGGGCGATGGCCACCACGGCGAGGGTGCCGTAGACGGCCTGCACCAGGCGCTGGGCCAGCACGCTGCGCCCGAACACGAGGGCGGTCGGCGCCTGGGAGATCTGGGTCAGCGGGGCGTGGTCGGCGGCGGGCCGGTCCCACGTACGGTGCTCGAAGCCGCCGCCCTCGGCCAGGACCTGGGCCTGGGTGGCGTAGTAGAGGGCGTCGCTGTACTCCACGTCGTCGTTCCACTTGGCGACGCCGATGTAGCCCACCCGCACCACCAGGGCGAGCAGGACGATGAGGAGCAGGCGGACCCAGAAGCGGTCCACGGCCTGATGTCAGCCCTTGCGGTTGGGGTCGATCGCCTTGGGGATGACGGGGGCGGCCCGACCGGTGCCGGACTCCCGGATCTCCTCCACGGCCTCGCCCTCCTCGTGGTACTCCTCCTCGACGTTCACCGCCCAGATGTCGTGGTGGGCGCCGAAGAGGTTCTCCACGGTCAGCATGGCCGTGTACATCGAGTGGTCCTGGTTGTTGTACTTGTGCATCCCGTTGCGGCCCACGGGGAACACGTTCGGGGTGTTGGCGGCCAGCCAGTCCTTGCAGGACCTCGACGTTGGCGGCGTAGGTGTCGTCGTAGGTCGGGTACGCCTTCTGCTGGCGGACGACGTAGCCCTGCTCGACGTCGCTGGCGGCGATCAGGCCGAGGATCTCCAGCTCCTTGGCGCCCTGGGCGATCAGGTCCTCGTCGCTCGACGTCCAGAGCCCGTCACCCTCGAACACGAAGTACTCGAGGCCCAGGCACGTGTAGCCGTCCTTCACCATGTACGGCGACCACGAGCGGAAGTTCTGGATCCGGCCCACCTTCACGTCGGGGGAGTGGATGTAGATCCAGTTGTCCGGGAAGCCGGCCGCCTCGGGGACGACCAGGGCCACGGTGAGGAAGTCCCGGTACCGGATGTCCTCGACGGCGGTCTGGACCTCGGTGGGCACCGCCGGCTCCATGGCGGCCAGCAGGTGCGTGAACGGCATCGACGAGATGACGTTGTCGCAGGGGAACTCCTTGCCGTCGGCCTGGACCGCTACGGCCCGACCACCCTCGTGGCGGATCCGGCTGACCGGCGCCTCCATGCGCACCTCGGAGCCCTGGGCCCGCACCTTCTCGGTGCAGCGCTCCCACATCATCCCCGGTCCGAACTTCGGGTACTCGAACTCCTCGATGAGGCTGGCGATCTCCTTCTGGTTCCGCTTGGGGAGGACCGCGTTCATGACCGCCTTGAACAGCGACAGGTTCTTGATGCGCTGCGCCGCCCAGTCGGCGGGCATCTCCTCGGCGGGGATGCCCCACACCTTCTCCGTGTAGGTCTTGAAGAACGTGCGGTAGAGCCGCCAGCCGAAGCGGGACGCCACCCAGCCCTCGAACTTGTCCTGGTTCTTGGGCGGCCGCACCCGCACCCACAGGTACGACATCACGCACAGGAACGCCTCGATGATGCCGAGGTTGCGCAGCGCGTTGAAGGCCTTCAGCGGGTAGTCGAAGTACTTCCCGTCGTAGTAGATCCGGCTCATCCGGGGCCGGAGCATGAAGTCGTCGTCGTCGAGGATCTCGTGCCAGAGCTCCTCGACGGGCTTGACCTTGGTGAAGAAGCGGTGGCCGCCGATGTCGAAGCGCCAGCCGTCGCGCTCGACGGTCCGGCTGATGCCGCCGAGCTCGTTCGAGGCCTCCAGGACCGTCGAGCGGACCCCCCGCTTGCCCAGCGTGTAGGCGGCGGTGAGCCCGGCGGGACCGGCCCCGATGATGACGACGTCACCGGGGTCGCTGGGTGGTCGGCGGGGCGGCGTCGGCGGGCGGGGGCGGGGTCATCTGCGATCTCTGAGCACCTGGTCGGGTTCGGTTCTGCCGTGCCCGCGGGCAGCTGGAGCGGCCACGGTGGACGGGGCCGGCGCCGGTACAGTCCCGGCCCGTGTCCCTCGAGGATCGGGCCGTCGCGAACGAGCGACGCGGCGGCATTGACGGTACCCCCTCCGCCGTCCCCCCACCTACATGGCTCGTCCCCCTCGCCCTCGTGGTGGCACTGGCCGGCACCGTCACGCGCTTCGTCACGCGCTCGTCGATGTGGCTGGACGAGGCCCTCAGCGTCAACATCGCGACGCTGCCGCTGGGTGACATCGGCGAGGCCCTCCGTCACGACGGTCACCCACCGCTCTACTACGCGCTCCTGCACGGCTGGACCGAGCTGTTCGGCGACGGCGACGTCGAGGTCCGGGCGCTGTCGGGGCTCCTGGCCGTCCTCACCCTGCCCGTGGCTTGGGCGGTCGGACGTCGGGCCGGCGGACCGACGCTCGCCTGGCTCATGGTCATCGTGCTCGGAGCTCTGCCGTTCGCCAGCCGGTACGGCACCGAGGCCCGCATGTACTCGCTGCTCATCCTGCTGGTGTTCCTCGGGTGGCTGGCTGTGCAGCGAGCACTCGAGCGACCCTCGATCGGGCGGCTCGTCCCGGTGGCCCTCGTCAGCGGCTTCCTGCTGCTGACCCACTACTGGTCCTTCTACCTGGTCGGGGCGACCGGCCTGCTCCTGGTCGTGCAGTGGTGGCGCACGACGGGCGACGAGCGGAGGGCCACCCTGCGCACGACCCTGGCGGTGGCCGCCGGGGGGATCCTCTTCCTCCCGTGGCTGCCGAGCTTCCTCGAGCAGGCCCGCAACACCGGGACGCCGTGGGCCGAGCCCGAGCGACCGACCAAGGTCGCGGCGTTGCTGTTCTCCGACCTCGGAGGGGTCGACAACGCCGAACGGATCCTCTTCGCCACGGTCCTCGGGCTGCTGCTCGTCCTCGGCCTGTTCGGGCGTGCCCGCAACGCAGTGACCATCGAGCTCGACGTGCGCACCCGGCCCGACGTGCGCCGCGAGCTCTTCGTCGCCGGCCTGACCCTGGCCATCGCCGTCGGCGCCGGCTACCTCTCGAACTCCGGATTCGCGCCCCGGTACCTGGCCGTCGTCGTCCCGCTCATCGTCCTCGGAGCGGCCTGGGGCCTCCTGCGCTTCCAGGCCTCCCTGCCCCTCGCCGCCGTGTTGGCCGCCTTCCTCGGAACGTGTGCGTTGGGCACGATCGACGCCACCACCCACGAGCGCACGCAGATGGCGGACCTCGCAGCGGTCATCGAGCGGGCGGGGGCACCCGGTGACGTCGTCGTCTACTGCCCGGACCAGCTCGGCCCCGCGGGTGACCGGGCGCTGGACGGGGACTTCGACGAGGTGACCTATCCCGACCTCGGCGACCCGCGCTTCGTCGACTGGGTGGACTACGCCGACCGCAACGCGGCGTCCGACCCTGAGGCGTTCGTCGGCGAGGTGCTGGATCGGGCCGAGGGGCACAACATCTGGCTGGCCTGGAGCCCGGAGTACATCACCCTCGAGACCCAGTGCTCGGAGGTGCGCAACCTGCTCGCCCAGGCTCGGCCCGGCAACAGCCCGTCGGTCCAGGCCGACTCCGACACCTTCTTCGAGAACGCCAACCTCCACCGGTATCCGGACCGGTGACCCGACGCCTCTGGTCGCCGGCACGGCGGGCCGAGCTGGCCGCCGCGCTCCCGCCGTGGATCGTCGCCCGGCTGCTGGTGGTCCTCGGCTACCTGATCGTCGACGCCGCCATCGACGACCTCGCGCCCCACCGGTCCACGTTCGAGTTCGACCGCCACCTGCTGGCCTGGGACGGCGACTGGTACGACGCCATCGCCGACCGCGGCTACGACGACCTGCCCGACGAGGCGGTCCGCTTCTTCCCGCTCTTCCCCCTGCTGGGGCGGGCGCTCGGGTGGGTGTTGCTGGGGAACCAGGGCCTGGCCCTCGTGGTGATCGCCAGCGTCGCCGCCCTCGTGGCCGGCATGCTGCTCTACCGCCTGGCGCTGGAGGAGACCGGTGACGAGGTCCTGGCCAAGCGGGCCGCGTGGCTCTTCGCCCTCTTCCCCGGGGCGTTCGTGCTCGTCTGGGGCTACGCCGAAGGGCTCATGCTGGTCGCCCTCATCGGCGCCTTCCTCGCCTTCCGACGCCAGGCCTGGTGGGTGGCCGGTGCGCTGGGGCTCGTGGCCGGCCTCGCCCGCCCCCTTGGCCTGTTCCTGGTGCTCCCCGCCGCGTGGGAGGCCTCACGGGGTTGGCGGGAGACGGTCGGCCGCGAGCGCCTGGCCCGCCTGGCCGCCGTCGCCGGCGCCCCGCTGGGCGTGCTCAGCTACCTCACCTACACCGCGCTGCAGGGGCCAGGCTTCTTCGACCCGCTGTCGGAGCAGAGCCCCTACCGGGGCGCCCTCCAGGACCCGGTGTCGCGGCTGGCCGAGGCCATCGGAGACCTGGTCAGCCCGGACACCCTGGGCGACGCCGTGCACCCGCCCATGGCCATCCTCATGGTCGTGCTCACGGTCGTCGTGGTACGCCGCCTGCCCATCCGCTACTCGCTGTTCACGATCCCCGTGGTGACGCTGTCGCTCAGCGCCGAGAGCTTCAACTCGCTCGAGCGCTACGGGCTGAACGCCTTCCCGCTCGTCCTCGCCCTGGCGATGCTGACCCGCCGGGAGGAGCTGAGCCGAGCGGCCATCGCCCTCGGCGCCGGGGGCGTGACGGCCCTGACCGCCTTCGCCTGGATCGGGAACTACGTGCCCTGACGTTCGGCCTCACGGCGGATGATGAGGATGTCCTGGGTCCGCAGGCTGGCCACCCGGTTGCTCCAGCAGTCCACGACCTGGCGACCCGGCGCCCGTTCGAAGAACGTCGTCATGGGACCTTCCTGCTTGTACGCGTCGGCCCCCAGGATGCGCTCGATCGACCGATCCTTGAGCACGACTTCGTAGCCGACCATGACGCCCACGGTACGAAGAGCTGCCTGTGGGAAGGAAGAGGCGCTTCGTGTGGATTTCCGGGGGATCAGCTGTGGGCGAAGGCGCGGAGGCGAGCCCGTGGGGCACGGCGGGGGAGCGAGCCCAGTGACACCAGGACGTGCTGGGCCCGGGCCCGCTGACCGACGTAGGGGGCGAGGTGCTCCAGCATCTCGGCGTCGGACCCCCGGCGCCGTCCGGTCAGGGCGTTGACCACCAGGTGCGGAAACCAGAAGTCGCCGACGATCACGGCGTCGGGATCGCCGAACGCCAGCTGCGTGGCCGCCGCCGAGGTCCAGGGGCCCAGGCCGGGGATCTCCTCCAGCGCCCGACGGGCCTCGGCCGGCTCCCGTCCCAGGAGTGCCTCGATCCGGGCCGCGCGGCGGACGACCCGGAGGAGGACATCGGCCCGCTTGCGCTCGATCCCGAGCGGATGGAACGCCGCGTAGCCCAGCTCGGCCAAGCGATCGGGATGGGGCGGGAGGCGCAGGCCCGCCGGTCCCGGCGCCGGACTGCCGTAGCGCCAGCAGAGGGCCCGGAACGCCCGCCGGGCCTCCTCACCGGTCACCTTCTGCTCGATGATCGTCGCCACGAGGATCTCGACGAGCGTGCCGGTGGCCGGGAGTCGCCGACCCGGCTGGCGCCGCACGACCTCCGCCACGACGTCGTGGTGGGCCACGAAGGCCTCGGGACGGTCGTCGGCCCCGCACATGCCGGGCACCCGGGCGAGGGCGACCGTCGCGCCCGGGCCCCAGGCCTCCGCCGAGACCGAGGTCGTGAGGCCGCCGACAGCCGGGATCCGGACGTGGAGGGTGGCGGGCCCGTCGGCAGTGTTGGTGGCCCGCCAGAGCCCGTCTCGGGCCAGGCGCGTGGTTGGGTCGTTGCTGCCCCGTCGAACTCGACCGATGGTGCGCCGGAGGTCGACCAGCGGGACCGTGAAGGTGCTAGTCGGCAACCGTCACCGACGTCATGGTGTCGCCGACGGCGATGTCCTGGGCCACCTCGATCCCGGAGGTCACGTACCCGAAGAGGTTGTAGAGCGGCTCGAGGCTGTTCCGACAGTCGTCGATGCAGATGAAGAACTGTGAGCCGTTGGTGTCCGGGCCGGCGTTGGCCATGGCCACGGCGCCCAGGCGGTACTCACCCTGGACCGGCTCGTCGGCGAACCGGTAGCCGGGGCCGCCTCGGCCGCGTGCCGTCGGGGTCGCCGCCCTGGATGACGAAGCCCGGCACGACACGGTGGAACGTGAGGCCGTCGTAGAACCCGTTGCGGGCGTTCACCACGAAGTGGTTCACCGTCACCGGCGCCAGGCGCTGGGTCGAGGTCCAGGACGATGTCGCCCTTGGCGGTGGAGATCGTCACCTCGTAGTGACGGTCGTTGTCGATCTGGAGGTCAGGGGGCTGAGCCATGCGGCCATCCTGGCACGCACGACCCTCGGCCCCACCGGTCCTCGCTCAGTCGGCGACCTCGACCGGCTTGCCCCGGGCGGGCTCGGGGACGTCGACCAACGGGAAGTGGCAGGCCACGTACTGGCCCTCGCCGACCTCGCGGATGATCGGCTCCTCCTCGGAGCAGCGCTCCTGGGCCTTCGGGCAGCGCGTGCGGAAGTGGCAGCCGCTCGGCGGCGCCACCGGCGACGGGAGGTCGCCCTGGAGCTTCTCGGCGACGCCCTCGGGCCGGACATCGGGGTCGGGCACCGGGATCGCCTTCAGCAGGGCGTCGGTGTAGGGGTGGGCGGCCCGCTCGTAGAGCAGGTCGGGGGGCGCCACCTCGCAGAGCTTGCCCAGGTACATGACCGCCACCCGGTCGCTCACGTTCTTCACGACCGCCAGGTCGTGGGCGATGAAGACCAGCGTCAGGCCGTAGCGGGCCTTCATGTCCTCCAGCAGGTTCAGGATCTGGGCCTGGACGGACACGTCGAGGGCCGACACCGGCTCGTCGCAGATGATCAGCTTCGGATCGAGCACCAGCGCCCGGGCGATGGAGATGCGCTGGCACTGACCGCCGGAGAACTCGTGGGGCCGCTTGCTCCGGGCCACCTCGGGGTCCAGGCCGACGCTCTCGAGCACCTCGTCGACCAGCGCCTCGCCGTCCTTGCCGATCCCCGGGAAGTCGGCCCGCGACCCAGCTGTGTAGAGGAGGGCGGTCACGAGCAGGAACAGGACGAGAGCGACCACGAACGTGAGCACGGGAGCCTCGGCCAGGTTCCACCCGATGAGCGCGGCCCCGAGCAGGATCCCGAAGGCCGTGATGGCCTGACTGCGGCCCTCCGAGTTCCGGTTCCACAGCCCCTGGGCAACGCTCAGGAACAGGCGGGCGAGCACACCGACGACGACGGCGACCACGACGAGGCCGATGCCGGGGATGAATCCCCGGTCGGTGACCCCGAAGATGATGGCGATGCCGGTTGCCACCAGGGACACGACGGCGAGGGCCAGGACCCCCACCATGAGGTAGGCGACGAGGGCAGCGATGGTCGTGGTGACGGCCCGCTGCTCGGAGGTCGGTTTCGCCCAGATGGCCAGGGCCTCGGCGACGATGTCGCCGACCTTGCGCCGAGGGTTGAGCGACGAGATCGGGTCCTGGAAGATCATCTGCATCCGGGTCCGGACCTCGCGCAGCTCCTCCCCGTGCTTGGCGGTGAGCTCTTCGCCCTCGAAGGTCACGCGCCCGCCGGTCGGGGTGGGGAACTGCATCAGGGCCCTGCCGGTGGTGGACTTGCCGCAGCCGGACTCGCCGACCAGGCCGAGGGTCTCGCCCTCCTTGACGTCGAGGCTGATGCCCGACACCGCGTGCACCTTCAGGCCCGTGCGCCCGACGGGGAACTCGACCACGAGGTCCTCGGCCCGCAGGATGACCTCCGCGGGGTCCCGCAGGTGTGCCGTACCCGTGCCCGCCATCAGCCCACTCCTTCAGCGTCGGTGGCCTCGCCACCGGCCATGGCCACCTCGGTCTGCAGGCGGCCGGCCTCGAGGTTGTCCTCCAGGGCCTGCTTCCCGGCCGGGGTGCCGACGGGGTACCAGCAGGCGAACTCGTGGCCACCGCCGGCCCCGGCCTCCAGCGTCGGCTCCTCCTCGAAGCACTTCGGCTGGGCGTAGGGACACCGTGGGCTGAAGTTGCAGCCGGTGGGTGGCGAGATCAGGTCCGGCGGCCGCCCGGGGATGACATCCAGCCGGGTGTGCGACGTGTGCTCGAGCTTCGGGATCGACTTGAGCAGGGCCTCGGTGTACGGGTGCCGGGTCGACGAGAACAGGATGCTGGTGGGCGCCTTCTCGACGATCTTTCCGGCGTACATGACGGCGATGTCGTCGGCCCGGCCGGCCACGACCCCGAGGTCGTGGGTGATCAGCACCAGGGCCATGTGACGCTCGGCCTGCTGGGCCTGGAGCAGGTCCAGGATCTGGGCCTGCACGGTGACGTCCAGGGCGGTCGTGGGCTCGTCGGCGAAGAGCAGGCGGGGACCGCAGGCCAGGGCGATGGCGATCATGACCCGCTGGCGCATGCCACCGGAGAGTTGGTGCGGATACTCCCGCACCCGCTGGGTGGGCTCGGGGATCCCCACCGAGCGGAGCAGGGCGATGGCGGTCTCCCGCGCCTCGCCCTTGTCCATGTCCAGGTGGTGGCGCAGCGACTCGGTGATCTGGTCGCCGACCTTCATGACCGGGTTGAGCGAGGTCATCGGGTCCTGGAACACCATCGCCATCTCCGTGCCCCAGACGCCCCGCATCTCGTTGGGCCCGAGGCCGACCAGCTCGGTGCCCTCGTAGCGGGCGCTGCCGTCCCGGTACACGTTGCGGGCGGGGAGGAGCCCCATGATCGAGCGGGACAGGATCGTCTTGCCCGAGCCGGACTCGCCGACGACGCCCAGCGTGCGTCCCCGCTCGAGCGTGAAGCTCACGCCGTCGACGGCGCGCACCGGGCCCGCCTCGGTCAGGAAGTGGGTCTTGAGGTCCTCGACGGCCAGGAGGGGCGTGCCCGAGTCGACGTCGGAGCGGGTCAGGACGACCCGTCGGCGTGCCATCAGATGGTGGCCTCCTTGACGTCGAACCATCGCCGCAGCTGGTCACCCGCGTAGTTCAGGGACAGCAGGGTCAGGAACATCACCGCGCACGGGGCCAGCGAGATCCAGGGGGTGTCGTTCAGGCTCTGGCGACCGCCCTCGATGAGCTTCCCCCAGGTGTCGGTCGGCGTCGTGACCGACAGACCGAGGAAGCTCAGGGCCCCCTCGGCCACGATCACGATGGCGATGGCGATCAGGGCGAAGGCGGCCATCGGGGGGATGACGTTGGGGAGGATCTCGCGGGCGATGATCCGGCTGTCGCGGGCACCGAGGGCGCGCGCCGCGGTCACGAACTCGCGCTGTGAGTACGTGAGCGTGGACGCGCGCGTGATCCGCGCGAGGGCCGGGATGGCCACGATCGTCAACGTCAGGATCACCGTGCCGCTGGTGGCCTCCTGGGTGCCGGGCTCGGACAGGAAGGTGACGAGGCCGAGGGCCAGGACCAGGGCCGGGAAGGCCAGCATGATGTCCATCGCCCCGATGACGACCTTCTCGTAGCGACCGCCGAAGTAGCCGGCGGTGAGCCCGAGGGTGCCGCCGATGATGAAGCCGAAGGTGACGGCAGACACCCCGATGCGCAGGGAGGTGCGGCCGCCCCAGATGACCTGCGAGAACACGTCGTGGCCGATGTCGTCGGCGCCGAACCAGTTGTCGACGCTGGGCGGAACGTCTTCACCTTCGGCGATGAGCACCCGGGCCTCGTCGCTGTAGGCGCCGGGATCGAGCACGAACGGCAGGACCGGGGCCAGCAGGCAGAGGCCGACGATCAGGGCCAGCCAGCCGACCGCCATCCAGAACCCGAAGCCGAGCTTCTTGACCTCGCGCTGGGGTTCGGCGCCCTGGGCCTCGTAGGTGAGCTCCGCACCGGACTCCGAGATGAGGGAGGCCGGTGCGGGAGGGACGTCAGCTGAGAGCTCGGGCATGGCGGATCCTCGGATCGAGCACGGCGTACAGGATGTCGACCAGGAAGTTGGCGATGACGAAGCCGACGGCCACGATCACGATCACGCCCTGGACCACCAGGTAGTCCCGGGTGAAGATCGCGCGTGCCAGAAGGCTCCCGAGGCCCGGGATCGTGAAGATCTGTTCGATGACGATCGATCCGCCGATGAGCTGGCCGATGTTGATGGCGGCCACGGTGAGGAGCGAGAAGCTGGACGGGCGCAGCGCGTGCTTCATCAGGATGCGACGCGTGGGCATGCCCTTGGCCCGGGCCACGCCGATGTAGTCCTCCTGGAGCGTGGCGATCATGTCCGTCCGCAGGAGGCGCATGTAGACGGCGATCTGGCCGGCGGCCAGCGCGATCACGGGCAGCACCATGTGGCGGAAGTGCTCGTAGGGGTCGTCACTGAACGAGACGTAGGTGGACGACGGGAACCAGTCCAGGAGCCCTTGTCCCCCGAAGAGGAAGATCAACAGGACGGCCAGGATGAAGTTGGGCACCGACAGGAGCCCGAACGCGAACGTGTTCAGGCTCTTGTCCAGGACGCTGTCGGCCTTGTACGCAGAGAGGATCCCCACGGGGATGGCGACGCCCAGCGCCAGCACCGTCGCGTAGAGCATCAGCTGCAGGGTTGGGGTCAGCCGGTGGCTCACCAGGTCGCTGACCGAGGAGTTGGTGACCGGGGACTCGCCGAAGTCCCCGGTCAGCGCGCTGCCCAGCCAGCGGACGTAGCGCAGCAGGAGGGGATCGTCCAGGTTCTGGTCCTCACGGAACTCCTGGATGGTCTCCTCGTCGGCCGCCACGCCCAGGGCGGCCGTCTCCGGCCCGCCGGGCAGCAGGTTCATGAGCATGAACGTGAGGAACGTGACCAGGAGCAGCACGGCGACGAGCTGCAGGACCTTCTGGCCGATGTACCTCACGTCCTAGCTCCCTCCGAGGGCCTGGGGGTCAGGAGGCCGCGTCGTCGACCCAGAGCTGCTGCAGGTTGATGGCGCCGGTGAACCCGATGCCCGTCACGGTCGACGGGGTCTCGTCCGGCATGATCACCGGCGTCTGGACCCCGTGGACCCGGGACTGGTACGGGATCGCCCAGATCACCCAGTTGGTCCAGATGTTGTAGACCTGCTCGCCGAACTGGCGGTTGATGTTCTCCGCCGCCGTCTGGCGCTCGGTCTCGTCCTGGCTGGTGCGGATCGTGTTCAGGTTCTCGTCGATGACGTCGTCCTGGATCCGGCCGAAGTTCAGGGCGATCTCCCCTGCGGGGAGGGCGTTGTTGCTCGTCCACCACACCTCTTGGGTGTCGGGGTCGAAGCCGCCGTGGTTCCGCCAGCCGAAGGCCTCGAAGTTGCCGACGAGGGCCTGGGTGATGAACTCGCCCTGCTCGATCTGGTCGAGGGTGACGGTCATCCCCGCCTCCTCCCAGAAGCCCTTGTAGAGCTCGGCCGTCTGGAGGTTGAACGGGTCGGTGGTGGTCTTGTAGGCGATCTCCGCCTCCTGGCCGGTGTCCGCCTCGTACTCCTCGACGAGAGCGGCGGCCGCGTCGATGTCGAGGTCGGTCGGGAACCCGGTGTCCTCGAGGTAGCCGACGGACTCGGGGGAGAACGGCCCGTTGGCGATCTCGAAGATGCCCGCGTTCCGGGACTGGTTCTCCAGGATGTGGTCGAACGACAGCGCCATGGCCTGGCGGATGCGGACGTCGCTGGTGGCGATCTCCGGGTCGCCCACGTTGATCAGGACGTAGCCGGTCTCCTGGCGCTGGTCGATCTCGAAGAGGTTGATCGTGCCGGCGTCGGCCTCCTCCCGGAGGCGCTCGATCGAGTCACCCGAGTCCATGTGGGTGATGTCGATCTCGCCCGAGATGATCGCGTTGTCCCGGGTCTGGTTCTCGGCCTGGACGAGGAACTCGATCTCGTCGAGGTACGGGTACGGCTCCCCGTCCGGCGCCGTCAGCCAGTAGTCCGGGTTCGCCGTCATCCGGAAGTTGTCGCCTGGGTTGTACTCGGCGAACTCGAACGGGCCGCTGCCCACGGGCTCGGCGGCGTCGGCCCGTCCGGCATCGACGTCGGCCAGCCAGGTCGGGGAGGCGACGTAGCCGGGCTGGCCCGCCAGGAAGAGCGGGAAGTGGGTCCACGAGCGGGCCATGGTCAACACGAGGGTGTTGCCGGCGACCCGCTGCTCGGTGATGTCGTTGAAGACGTTGCCGACGAGGACGGAATCACGCATCCGCGTGAAGTGGTCGTTCAGGGACTGGACGTCGAACGGCGTGCCGTCGTGGAAGGTGACCCCCTCCCGCGGCGTCAGCGTCCACTCGGTGAAGTCCGCGTTGGGCTCGAAGCTCTCGAGCAGCATCCCGTGGACCTCGCCCTCGGCATCAGGCCAGGTCAGCGTGTCGTAGATGCCCTTGATGGCCTGGTGGCAGGCCACGTCGCAGATCATCGCCGACGGTGTCCACGGGCTGGACGTCTCGGCCTCACGGGCGAAGACGATCTTGCCGCCGCGCTGGGGGGTCTCTCCCTCGTCGGGATCGGCCGACGTCTCGCCCCGGGGGTTCTCGGCCTCGTCGCCGCCTCCGGAGTCGTCGCTGCCGCACGCGGCCGCCACCAGGCCGAAGGCCAGTAGCAGCGCCGCGAGGCGGAACATCCAGCGTCGTGTCGACCTACTCGTCATCATGCTCCCCCGTCCTGGAATGGGTACGTCACCGTCGGGGCGGGCGCCGCCGGCTGTGACCGCGGACACAGTAGACCGCTCCAACCACACGACGCGGTCAGCGCGCCTCAGGTCACCGCTTGTGCAGGAGCGTCAGCCCGTCGCCGAGGGGGAGCAGGACCGTGTCGAAGCGCTCGTCGGCCACGAGCGCGTCGTTGAGGTCACGGAGGACCTGCGTCGTCGCGTCGGTCACCTCCGGGTCGGCGACCGCGCCGCCCCACAGCGTGTTGTCGATGGCGATGACCCCGCCCGGCCGGAGGCGCTCGGCCAGCAATTCGACGTACGTCGGGTAGCCCTCTTTGTCGGCGTCGACGAAGGCGAGGTCGATCGGCGGGTCGTGGGGGAGGGCCGCGAGCGTCTCGGCCGCCGGCGCCAGCCGGAGCTCGATGCGGTCGTCGACGCCGGCCCGCGCCCAGAACTCCTTCGCCACCGACGTCCACTCCTCGTTCACGTCGCAGCACAGGACGCGCCCGCCAGGGGCGAGCCCGCGGGCGAAGCAGATCGCGGAGTAGCCGGTGAAGGTGCCGACCTCGACCACGTGCTCGGCGCGCAGCAGGCGGGTCAACCATTCGAGGAAGGCGCCCTGCTCGGGAGCGATCTGCATCCGGGCCATGTCGCCGAGCAGCTCGACCGTGCGCTCGGCCAGGTCCTCGAGGACGGGGTCCGGCGGGCGCCCGTGGTCCACGACGTACCGGTGCAGATCGGACGGCAGCCACGACGATTTGGGGGTCATGGTGGCCATTCTGACCCCGTTCTGGGGACAGCCCTGGGGACAAGACGTGGATTTCGATGAACGTCCTGGGGATCTCGCGAAAACGCTTGACCAACTTCCGGGGGCGGCGCGAAGGTGCGCACAAGCCAGTCAGGGCGGCCGGAGCGGCCGGAGGCTCGGAGGTTCGTCCACCGGGTCACCGATCACCGGCAAGAAAGACTGGAACAGGAATGGCGCAGGAATCGCCACCGGAGACGGTGGCGAGGAACGTCAGCCGGACGGTTCTTCGGAACCGCGAGGCGGACACGCTGCCGGGTGGCCTTCGGGTCAGTCGGAGGTGGTGCGTCAGGCCGACCGGGAGCCCCGGAGGAGTTGGAAGAGCTTCGGCTCGGAAGGCTACTTCGGGGCTCTCACCTTTTTCTCCGGCTGAACGCCGGACGCCCCTGCGGGTCCCTCATCTCCGCGCGGGAGGCACAGGCGCTCGATCTCGAATCCTGGCTGCGGGATGTGTGGCCCTGAGGCTGGGGTCCTCGGTTTGGTGTCCTTGTCCTGTACTCACCGCCGGACCTGTCAGGTGCGGCTGGAGTCTGGCGGCACCGCCCCCCTCAGTGCATCATTGTCGTTGTCCTTGTCGTTCTTGTTCTCTACGCGAGCAGGCCCGTGTAGTCGGTGGTGAAGTCCAGGACTTTGGCGACGTAGGCGTCGCTGTGGTTGTAGGCGTGGATGGCGCGGCGGATGCCGGCGGCGGTGCTGAGGTCGCCGCCGGCGGTGCAGAGGTAGGTGGCGGCGGCTTGGGCGGCGTCGTAGAGGTTCTGGGGGTCGGCGATGCCGTCGCGGTTGCCGTCGGCGGCGTAGCGAGCCCAGGTCGAGGGGATGAACTGCATGGGGCCGACGGCACGGTCGTGGGTGATGTCGCCGTCGAGTCGGCCGCCGTCGGTGTCGGTGATGACCGCGGTGCTGTTGCCGCCGTTGAGGGGGATGCCGATGATCGACGGGCGGGAGGTGCCGGCGGCGTCCAGCACCGACGTCGAGAACGTGCCGTGGCCGCTCTCCACCCGGCCGATGCCGGCCAGCAACCACCACGGCGGCCGGCAGCCGGGCATGGCGGCGCCGACGTCCATGGCGGCTCGTAGGTAGGCGTCCAGGGCCACCAGGGTCAGGTCGCTGCCGACGACGACCGCTGTCGCCCGCGCCGCCTGCACCGTCGGGCGGAGCCGGCGCTCGGTGGCCAGGGCCTCGGCGTGGGCCACCTCGGTGCGAGCCTGGTCGTCGACGACCCGGACGTGGCGAGCGGTGAGGCGGTCCCGGGTCCGGGTCGCCGCCGCCATGCCCTGGCGGGCGGTCGCCAGCGACGCCCGCCAATGGGCGTCCACCTCGGCGGTGACCAGCTGGCGGCGCTCGGCCAGCGTGTAGCTGGGGTCGAGCCCGGCCAGCACCGTGTCGTCGTCCCGGGTGGCGCCCATGTAGGCCTGCTGGGCGAGAAGTCCCACCCGCCGGCTCCACCGGTTCACGTCGACCCGGGCCAACCGCGTGCGGGCGCCGGACAGCGCCGCCGCCGACGCCACGTCCCGCTCCTCGACGGCGAGATCGGCCAATCGGGCCGCGGCCGCCACGCGGGCGTTCTTGGCCAGCAGGTAGTCGGTGGCCACCAGCCGGTACTCGAGGCTGTCGACCTCGATGTCGTCGAGGGCCCGGGAGATGTCGGCTTCGGTGACCACCGTGCTCGCCTCGGGTGCCTGGGCCTGGGCGGCCGGTGCCGAAGCGAGGACAACGAGGACCACGAGGGCCACGAGCAGAGCGGGGAGGCGGCAGGACACGGCTCGTCTCCCGTCGGCGGGAACCCCAGGAGCCTGAAGGCCCGGCCCGCCGATCGGCTCCGCCGCTCACCTACACTTCTCGACCCGTGTCCGCACCCTCCACGACCTTCGCGCAGACCTTCGACGACGTCGCGGACGTCCAGGGATGGATGACCGAGGCCCAGGCCCAGCGCCTCTGGGACCGGGCCCGCGAGCTCACGCCCCCGGCCCAGGTCGTCGAGATCGGCAGCTACCAGGGCCGGTCGGCCATCGTCTTCGGCCGCGCCGTCACGCCCGGGGTCGAGGTGGTCGCCATCGACCCCCACGCCGGCAACGACCGTGGCCCCCAGCAGATCCACGGTGCGCCGGACGAGGGCCAGGCCGACCACGAGGTCTTCCTGACCAACCTCGCCGCCGCCGGCGTGAGCGACGCCGTGCGCCACGTGCGCCTGCCGTCCCAGGACGCCCACCCGGCGGTCGACGGCGAGATCGACGTGCTCTACATCGACGGCGCCCACCGCTTCGTGCCCGCCCGGGACGACATCCGGGACTGGGGCGCCCGGGTCCGCGAGGGCGGCACGATGCTGATCCACGACTCGTTCAGCTCGATCGGGGTCACCCTGGCCCTCTTCAGCCTGCTCTTCTTCGGCGGCCGGTACCGCTACGTGGGCCGCTCGGGCTCGATGACCGAGTACCGCCGCGAGCGGCTCGGCCTCGGCGACCGCTTGGCCAACGCCGGCCGCCAGGCCGCCCAGCTGCCCTGGTTCGCCCGCAACGTGGTCATCAAGGTGCTGATCGTGGCCAAGCTGGGACGGCTCACGCGCTACCTGGGGCATCGCGAACCGACGTGGCCCTTCTGAGGCAGAGGCGCCGTCAGGCGAAGGGCCGACGGCACGGCGTCCCCTGGCCGGTCTGGCACCGACTGCTACCCTCGTTCAGCATGTCCGGCACGGCGGGGGGGACTCCGTGAAGATCGGTGTGCTCGTCGTCGCCTACAACGCGGACCAGACCATCGCGTCGGTCCTGGACCGCATCCCGTCGTCGTTCCGCGACGAGGTGGCCGAGGTCCTGGTGCTGGACGACGCGTCGTCCGACCACACCGTGCAGGTCGCCGAGGCCTACCGCGAGTCCCACCCCGAGCTGCCGGTGACCGTCCTGCGCCAACCCCGCAACCTGGGCTACGGCGGGAACCAGAAGTCGGGCTATCGCTACGCCGCCGACCACGGCTGGGACGTCGTCGTGATGCTGCACGGCGACGGGCAGTACGCCCCTGAGGCGCTCGGCGACATGGTCGCCCCGATCCTGGCCGACGAGGCCGACGCCGTCTTCGGCTCCCGCATGATGGAGGGCTCGGGCGCCCTGCGCGGCGGCATGCCCGTCTACAAGTACGCCGGCAACCGCGTGCTCACCCTGGTGCAGAACCGGCTGGCCGGCCTCGACCTGACCGAGTGGCACTCCGGCTACCGGGCCTACCGGGTGGACACGCTGTCCGACCTGCCCCTCGACGCCGACAGCGACGGCTTCGACTTCGACACCGAGATCATCCTGCAGCTCCACGCCGCCGGGGCCCGCATCACCGAGATCGCCATCCCGACGTACTACGGCGACGAGATCTGCTACGTGAACGGCGTGGCCTACGCCCGGGACATCATGGTCCACACGGTCCGCTACCGGCTGGGGACCCGGGGCTTCGGCGAGGGCCAGCTCGGCTGGTTGGAGGGCTCGTACACCATCAAGCTCAGCGACAACAGCTCGCACGGCCGGATCCTGTCGATGATGGAGACCCGGCCCCCGTGCCGGGTGCTGGACGTCGGCTGCGGGCCGGGTTGGCTGTCCGACGAGCTCCGCAAGCGGGGCCACAACGTCACCGGCATCGACCTCGTCGAGCATCCCGACGTGCGCCGCCGCACCGACCGCTTCGTGCAGGCCGATCTGGACGCCGGCCTCCCGGACGAGGTGCTCGGTGGCTACGACGTGATCCTCGCCGCCGACGTGCTGGAGCACGTGCGGGACCCCGAGCGCCTGATCCGCCAGATGACCGACTGCCTGGCCGACACGGGCGTCGTCCTGGCCAGCGTCCCCAACATCTCCCACTGGTACTCGCGGGGCCGGATCTTCCTCGGCCTGTTCAACTACGACCAGCGAGGGATCCTGGACCGGACCCACCTGCGCTTCTTCACCCGCCGCAGCTTCCTGCAGCTCGCTCGACGCTGCCGGCTCCAGCCCAACCACACCCACCACTCCGGCCTGCCCTTCGACGTCGTGCGTCCCGGCAAGCTCGGGTTCCTCGGCCGCACGGCCCGCCGGCTGGACGCCTTCCTCGTGCGGACCTGGCCGACGATGTTCGCCTACCAGTTCGTGTACGAGTTCTCGGTGCGTCGCGGCACCGTCCCCGTCAATCGGGACTAGTCGCTCCGGGCCCTCGCCGCCAGCTCGTCGCACACCGGGATCCGCGGGCCCTCCACCACCTCGGCCGACACGCCCATCGCCCGGAGCTGCTCCTCGTCCAGCGGCGTGGGCTGGAGCACCTGAGGCAACCAGCGCCAGTCGACGTCGTAGGTCTGCTTCTCGACCTCGAAGCGGGCGTCGCCCACGCCGCTGACGACGTGGACCAGCGTGCCGTCGGTGTCGACGTCCACGGTGAAGCTGTCGCCGACCTCGACCTCCTCGTACCTGCCCGGTGAGCGGCCGTTGTCGCCCCGCAGTACGAGCCGGAACCCCTCGTCCCGGAGCCGCTCGAGGTAGAGGCCGGTGCGCCGATGGCCCTGGAACGTGGCCAGTGGGATGGCGACGCTGGTCTCCGTGGGGTCGTCCTCGACGGTGAACTCGAGGTGGACCGGTCGCACCGCCGCCTCCTCCCAGGGACGGAACTCGTCGCCGGTGCCCACGTAGAGCGCCTGGCAGTCGTCGACGATCCGCAGCTCGTCGACGTCGGCGTCCAGCGTCACCCGATCGTCGAACGTGACCTCGCGGGCAGCGGCGTCGGGCGTGATGGCCTCCTGGCGCTCGACGTAGTCCTCCAGCACCGAGCCCGGATTGGCCAGCGCCCTCGTGTTGTAGGCGGCAGCCAGGGTGGCCAGGACGCTGCACGTCACGACGACGCCCATCGCCCCCAGCGCCACGAGCCGGGTCCGTCGCTGGCGCCGCTCCAGCCGGCGCACCACGTCGACGAGCCCGATGGCGCTGCCGAACAGCAGGAACGGCATGAACTCCGACGTGTAGCGGTGAGCGATGTAGGCGTAGAACATGATCCCGCCGGGGATGGCCATGACCCCCAGCAGCGGGAGCCGGAGCAGCTCGGCGCCGGCCCGCGCGTGGCGCCGGTAGGTGGTGATCACGCCCCACACGGTGAGGCCCACCAGGACCGGCATGAAGGCCACGATCGAGCCGGTGCGGTTGGCCTGGTCGATGAAGCCCCCGCCGTAGCTCGGCGGGATGCGGCCGGGCAGCGAGATGAAGGGGAACGCCCCGGTGAAGCGGATGCCGTCGGGGCGGAAGTAGTTGACGACCGTGCTCCCGAACATGTTGGGCGAGAAGAGATCGCCCCCGTTGGCGGCGATCGCGTCGCGTCGGTGCTGGTTGAGGCTGGTGAAGACCTGCTGGTCGATCGGGAACAGGTAGGGGTGGCGGAACTTGGCCCAGTTCACCGCCATGCCGATGGCGATCGGCGTCAGGCCCGCGGCGTAGATCTTCCACCACAGGTGAGGGTCGGCGTCCCGCCGCCCACCCCGGGGGAGCAGGACGGCGGTGAGCAGCACGGCGCCCGCCACCGCCCAGCCCGCCGTGGTGCGGCTGAGCACGGCGCCGGTGGTGAAGGCGGCGGTGGCGACCAGGCCGCTGGTGGACGGGTGCTGGATCACCCCGAGCAGGGCGAAGGCGGAGCCCAACGCCATGGGGATCGCCCAGGCGTAGGCCTCGTGGTACACCCACGGGATCGATCCGATGAACAGGACGGTCGAGCCCACCGTCCCGGCCACCAGCAGCACCCCGTAGGCGGCGGCCTCCCACCGGCCGAGGGGCGCGCCGGGGCGCAGCAGCACCCGCACCCGCCAGATCAGCAGGGTGAAGATGACGACGGTGACGATCCAGGCCGCCAGCATCGACAGGGTCGTCAGCCGACCGTCGAACCGGTCGGTGACCGCGAAGACCGGCATCCGGAGCAGCGCCGGGCCCGGGGGGAAGTACAGGTAGTGCTTCCCGTCCATCACGAAGGCCTCGATGCCGAGCGACCCCGCCGGCACGTCGAAGCGGCCGTCCAGCATGGCGCGGGCCTGCAGGTCGTAGAAGTTGCTGAAGACCCGGCTGCCCAGCAGATCGAGGATCAGCAGGGAGTAGGCGACCAGCGACGCCACACCGGCGACGAGCATGGTGCGGACGTAACGCCGGCGATCTGCCGCGTCCGACCGCTCGGGCTCGTCGAGGAGGCGGTCCTCTGGTTCGACGACGGTGGCCAGGGCCTTGGGACCTGCGCGGATCGTTCGCCTCCTCGATTTGAACGGCTGGACTCGCCTCGCTGCGCTCGGCGAGGAGGGCGCTGTGCTTGCTGGGTCGCCTCGCCTGCCGGCTCGGCTCCTAGGCGGCGACCGGCTCGGTCGCCTCGGCAGCCCGAGGGGCGTCATCCAGCCGCCGGAAGCCCTTGCGCTTGGTGCGGATGAGCTGGTCCACGGCGGTCACCTCGCGGCCGGTGAAGAACGCCCGGACGTGGTCCACGAAGCGCTTGGGGTGCAGCAGGTGCCCCAGCGCGTAGAACACGACCATCATCGACCACTGAGCGGCCCGCATCTGCCGGCCGGTCATGCGCGGGTTGTAGCTGACCGAGGACGAGGACCCTCGGGCCAGCGAGACGTAGGGGTAGCGCTCGTCGATGACCACCTCGCCCCGCTCGACCAGCCCGTGGAAGTCGGCGCTGCCGGGGTAGGGACCGAAGGTGACGACGCCGCAGTCGCTGCAGCCCGCCCGGGCCGCCTTCAGCATGAAGCGGAACGACAGCCAGACGTCCTTCCAGGTCTCCTCGGGGTGCCCGATGATGATGTTGATGCCGGTCACGATGCCGACCTTCTGGGCCGCTTTCAGCGAGTCCAGGATCGTGGGCAGCTTCAGCCGCTTGTCGTAGATCTTCAGCATCCGCTCGCTGCCCGACTCCGGCGCGTACTTGATGTAGCGGCAGCCCGTGTCCTTGAGGCGCTGCAGCACCTCCTCGTCGAGCGCCTCGGCCCGGGTGCCGGTGGGCAGCTGCCACGTGATGTCGAGGTCCCGGGCTTGGAGGGCGTCGCAGAACTCGAGCGTCCACTTGCGCCGGGTGATGGCGGTCAGGTCCGAGAAGTTGACGTTCTGGATCTTGAAGCGATCGACGTAGTCGGCGATCTCGTCGGCCACCTCATCGGGATCCCGCACCACGTAGCGGGTGGTCCACATCTGCGGCGACGAGCAGAACGAGCACTTGTACGGGCAGCCCCGCGTGGCCAGGATCGGCATGGACCGGCCGTGGTGGACGCCCCAGAAGTCGGCGAAGGCCAGGTACTCGTCGACGGGGAAGGCGTCCCACGCCGGCGTCGGGATCTCGCTGAGCTTGCGGCGCCGGATCGACAGGCCCGTGTCGCACGTCCCGTCCTCGTCCAGCGGGACGCGGGAGGCGATGCCCGGCAACCCGTCCATGGAGCGGCCGGTGGCGACCCGGTCCACCAGCTCGACGGCGGTGGCCTCGCCCTCGCCGAGCACGGCGTAGTCGATGGCGTCGGTCTGCTCGAACATCCACGGCCAGAAGGCCGTCGCGTTGTCGCCCCCGACCACGACGACGAGGTCGGGGCGGGCCGCCTTGATCGCCTCCAGCAGATCCCGGAGCGGGCCCCACTCGTGGACGAACATGTTCGTCACACCCAGCACGGTGGTGTCCGGGTGGATGCGGTCGATGATCTGCCGCGTCGAGAGGCCGATGAGGCGCATGGGGCCGGCCGGGGACTCGAAGTCCTCGAACTGCTCGATGGCCTCGCCCACGCTGTCGATCACGTCGACCTGGTGGCCGGCGTCGCTCAGGACGGCGGCGATGTAGGCCAGCCCGATCGGGGGCACCGGGCCCCAGAACGAGAGGCTCTGCGGCATCATCACCACGTTGGGTCGCAGCAGCGCGACCCGGGTCGTCGCCGTGAGCGTGTCGGTCATGCTCAGGCCGCGGGGCCCAGCACCGGCTCCGGCTCCCGGTCCTCCACGGATGGGACCGTTACCGCCTCCCGCAGGGCCCCGTCGACGGGGTCCGTCCGCCGGGGCGTAAGCCGCTTGAAGCCCTTCCGCTTGATGCGGATGAGCTGGTCCACCGCGGTGGTCTCCTTGTCGGTGAACAACGACCTCACGTACGCCCAGAGCCGGGTGGGGTGCAGGATCGAGCTCAGCGCGTAGAACACGACCATCATCGACATCTGCGTCCAGCGCAGCTGACGGGCCGTCATGCGCGGGTTGTAGCTGACCGCCTGCGACGAGCCCCGGCTGAGGGCGACGTAGTGGTAGTCGTCGTCCACCACGACCGTGCCGTCGTCGACCAGCTCCTTCCAGTCGGCACTGCCCGGGTAGGGGCCGAAGATCATGACGCAGGCGTCGTTGCAGCCGGCCTTGGCGCAGCGGAGCAGGAAGGTGAACGACTTCCAGACGTCCTTCCACATCTCCTTCGGGTGGCCGAGGATGACGTTGACGCCGGTGACGATGCCGATCTCCTCGGCGGCCTTCAGCGACTCGAGGATGTGGTCGAGCTTCACCCGCTTGTCGTAGATCTCGAGCATCCGGACGCTGCCCGACTCCGGGGCGTACTTGATGTTGCGGCAGCCCGTGTCCCAGAGGCGCTGCAGCACCTCGGCATCGAGCGCCTCTGCCCGCGTACCCGTGGGGAGCTGCCAGCTGATGCCGAGATCCCGCGCCTCCAGCGCGTCGGCGAACTCCAGGGTCCACTTCCGCCGCGTGATGGCGGTCAGGTCCGAGAAGTTGACGTTCTCGACGCCGAAGTGCTCGACGTACTCGGCGATCTCATCGGCCACGTCGTCGGGGTCCCGCACCACGTACTTGGTGGTCCACATCTGCGGCGACGAGCAGAACGAGCACTTGTACGGGCAGCCCCGCGTCGCCAGCATCGGCATGGACCGTCCCCGGTGGACGCCCCAGAAGTCGCCGTAGGCCAGGTACTCGTCGATCGGGAAGAGGTCCCAAGCCGGGCGGGGGATGCCGTCCAGCTTGCGGGTGCGGATGGAGAGCCCCGTGTCACAGGCGCCCTCCTCGTCCAGCGGCGTGCGGCTGGCGATGCCCTGCAGCCCGGTCATGGGCAGGCCCTGGCCGACCCGGTTGACCAGCTCGAGGGCGGTGGCCTCGCCCTCGCCGAGGACGCAGTAGTCGAGGGCGGAGCTCTGCTCGAACATCCACGGCCAGTAGGCGGTGGCGTTGTCGCCGCCGGCCATGACGACCAGGTTCGGGTACTCGGCCTTGGCCTTCTCGATCACGTCTCGGATGAGCGGCCACTCGTGCAGGAACATGTTGGTGACGCCCAGCACCTGCGTGTCCGGGTGGATGCGGGCGACCACCTCGTCGGGGGACAGTCCGATGCGGCGCAGACGGCCCACCGGGGACTCGAAGTCCTCGAACACGTCCATGGCCTCGCCCACGCTGTCGATCACATCGACCTCGTGCCCGGCGTCCCGCAGGACGGCGGCGATGTAGGCCAAGCCGATGGGGGGGACGGGCCCGTAGAACGAGAGGCTCTGCGGGAAGATGACGACGTTCGGGCGGACGAGCGCGACGCGAACGCCAGCCCCCGACGCCTTGGTCATGAGCGAACCTTACCGCAGGGGGACCTGAGGCCCCTGGTGGCTCAACCCACCTCAGCGCACGCGGGAAGGCGGGTCCCGGCCACCGCCTCGGCCACCTCGGCGGTCAGTCGGTCCGATCCCTGCTGGTTCAGGTGGTGCGTGTCCCGGAACAGCTCGTCGCCGTAGTCCTCGGCCGAGAGGTCCACGGTGATGGCACCCGTGCCCCCGGCCACGGTGTTGGCCTCGGCCACGTACTCCTGGAACCCGGCCGGTCCGCCCGGGAAGGCGGCCTCGAGGTCGTCGGTCACCGGCGGGATCACGATGACCACCTGGCGCCCCTCCTCCTGGAGCTCGGCGACGTGGTCGCGCAGGGCGTCGCGCTCGCCGTCGTCGATGCGCCAGTCGTCGCCCACGATCGCCTCGGCATCCCCGATCGCGTCGAGGAAGTCGGCGTCGCCCGACCACACGCCGGTGGACCGGATGTGCCCGTCGGCCTCGATGACCCAGCCGGCGGCTTGAACGACCTCGTCGTAGCTCTCCGGCAGCTCGCCCCGCAGGCCGTTGACCATCGCCTCGGGATCGGCCAGCACGAGGCGGTACTTCACGAGCGGCAGGTGGTCCACGCTCCAGCGCTGGAGGTCGCCGGCCCAGCCACCCCGCGTCTCCACCGCCCGGTCGTAGATGCTGAGGCCGTACCGGGAGGCGACCTCCTCGGGCACGAACATCAGCGGCGAGGCCACGTACACCAGCGTCCCCGGGCGGGCGCGGGGGAGCGTGACCTTGTTCATCCAGTCCACGTCGACCGACGCGATCGACCCTGGCAGGACGGACACCACGCCGGACGACAGGCCCCAGGCCTCGGCCAGGCGCTGGGCGGAGAGCGCCTCGGCCGCCACCGAGTTCCCGGTCACCAGGACGTCGGCGCAGCCGTTCGCGGTCCGCTGGTCGAGCCGCTCGACGGCCAGCTGGATCTCGCGGGTCGGGTACGTCACCGGGTCGGGCAACGAGGGCCCGACCACGGCGAGGGCCACGTTGGCCGCCACCAGCGCCACGGCGATGGCGACGAGCTTGCGGGCCCAGGCGGAGCGGACGCTGTCGAGCATCAGAACTGGAAGTAGTAGAACTCGGCGGCCTGGATGTTGGCCCCGAACACGACGATGGCCAGCACCATCGCCGCCGTTCGGGCCTGCCACTCCCACGAAGCGATGAGGCGCACGTCGGTGGCCTCGTCGTCACGGCCGAGGCGCCGGGCTCGCGCCCGACGGTCCTCGTCGACCTCGAAGGTCTGCTGGTGGCGGTCGATGAGCACGACCATCGCCACCCCGTAGGCGACGGTGAGCACGTGGTGCCACTCCACCGGGCCGGGGGTGAGGGTGAGGATGCCCTCGTACACCTGCCACGCCTGCTCGAGCGTGGGGGCGACGAAGAGCGGCGTGGACACCAACAGGAGGGACAGGACCTGGGCCCGGCGGCGGACGTCGCGGAGGGAGAGGCCCCGCCGGGACGCCGGTGCGATCGTGCGCACGGCGGTGCCGCCCGAGGGCGTCGACGGCGCCGGGCGCTCGGCGCCCGAGGTCGGCCGGGGCCGGCGGGCGTCCCGGCGGTGCTGGGAGAGCACGAGGGCGACGCCCACGGACACGCCGAGCATCAGGCCCCACAGGATCAGCGGCCAGCGGGCGCCGTGCCACAGCCCGGTCAGGCCGAACACGATGATGGCGTTGCGCATCAGGACGGCGTCGCTGCCGTGGAAGCCGCCCAGCGGACGCAGCAGGTAGTCCCGGATGAAGCGGGTGAAGGTGACGTGCCAGCGCTGCCAGAACTCGAGCACCGTGCGGCTGTTCTTGGGGCGCAGGAAGTTGCGGTTCAGCTCGATGCCGAAGAGCTTGCTGACCCCCCGGGCGATGTCGGAGTAGCCCGAGAAGTCGCAGTAGATCTGCACGCCGAAGGCGGGCAGCGACAGCAGCAACGTCGTCCAGCCGTTCTGCACGCCCAGATCGATCGGCGCGTAGACGTCGACGACGACCCGCAGCATGACGTCGGCCACCGCCACCTTCTTGAACAGGCCGATGACGATGAGCTCGACACCCTCCAAGGCCTGGCCGGGCCGGAGCCGGTCGGGCATCGACCGCAGCTGGGGGACGAGGTGTCGGGCCCGCTCGATGGGGCCCGCCAGCATCTTGGGGAAGTACGCCATGTAGAGGCCGAACAGGGGCAGGGAGGCCACCGGCTCGTCCTCGCGCCGGTACACGTCGACCACATAGCTGATGAGCTGGAAGACGTAGAAGGACAGGCCGACCGGGAGGGCCACGGCCAGCGTCCACTCGGGGGACGACCAGCCGAGCTGGCGGGCCACGGCCGAGAACGAGTCGACGAAGAAGTCGAAGTACTTGAACAGCGCCAGCACCAGCAGGGCGGCGGCCACCGCCGTGCCCATGATGACCTTCCGGGTGCCTTGGTCCTCGAAGCGGGGCAGCAGCAGGCCGGCGCCCCAGCCGACCAGCGTGGTGATGGCCAGCAGGCCGCAGAACCGCCAGTCGGCGTACGCGTAGAAGGCGTAGGAGGCGACGAGCAGGAGCCCGAGCCGGGCCCGGCGCGGGCCGTACCAGTACAGCCCCAGCGTGATGGCCAGCAGGGCGGCGAACTGCACCGAGTTGAAGGCCACGAGAGGATCCTGGACGACCGTTGGGAGCCGGCGGACGATACCAGCGACCCCTGGCTTCTACGGGGTCGGGGCGCGCTCCCGGTAGCGCTCGAGGCGGCCCTCACACCCGGCCGGGGGTCGGGTGTCGAGCACCTCGGCGGCGACGGCCTCGGCGGCCAGCGTCTGCGGCGTGGTGCCCAACGGGGTCAGCACGTTGGGCTGCCAGTACCAGTCCGCGTCGTGGTCCTCCTTGGCCACCCGCACGTCACCGTCGGCCCCCTCCAGGGTCGCCACGTAGTCGTCCTCCTCGTCGGTGCCGATCTCCACGTCGAACGTGTCGCCGACCGCCGGCTCGATCCAGTCGCCTTCGGCGTCCCGACCGCCGCCCCGCAGCACGAGGCGGTACCGCGTGCCCTCCCGCTCGAGCAGCAGACGCGTGGTCTGGTGGCCCACCCACTCGGCGAGCGGGATCGATCCCGTGGCCGCGCCGGGGTCGCTCCGGGTGTGGGTGAACCGCAGCGCCAGTGGCCGGTTGCCCGCCTCGGTCCACGGCGTGAACTCCTCGCCGGTCGACACGTACTCGGCCTGGCACTCGCCGATGATCCGCACCTCGTCGACCGGTGCGTCCTGGGGCAGCGAGACCGACGCCACGACGTGGTCGTCGATGTCGCCGCCGAGCAGGCCGCTGTAGCGGTCCTGGCGCTGGACGTGGTCGGCCAGGACGGTGCCGGGGTTCTCCAGGGCCTGGTTGGAGACCGAGACGGCGAGGTTCACCAGCACCCCATAGGCGGCGAGGACGGCGACGGCGCCCGTGTACAGGCGGCGGCGGTCGGCCCGTGCCGTGGTGATCCGGCGGCCCACGTCGACCGCCCCCACGGCCCCGGCCACGACGAGGAAGGGGACGAACTCGGCCGTGTACCGGTGCGAGATGTAGGCGCCGAACAGGACGCCGCCCGGGATCAGGGCCATGCCCAGCATCGGGAGACGGAGCAGCTTCGCCCCCAGGTCGCCCCCGCGTCGCACCACTCGGACCACACCGAAGACCGAGAGGCCCAGCAGCAGCGGCATGAACGCGGTGATGCTGCCCGTGCGGTACGAGAGGTCGAACACCCCGCCCCGGTAGGCGGGGGCCGGGTCCGCCGGGAGGCTGACGAACGGGAACAAGCTGGTGAACCGGATCCCGTCCGGCCGCAGGTAGGCGGGCACCGTGCTCCACACCAGGTTCAAGCCGAAGAGGTCGCCGCCGTTGGCTTCGATGGACTCCCGGCGACGCTCGCTGACGCTCGTGAAGACCTGGTCCTCGATGGGGAAGAGCCACGGGTGCCGGAACTTGGCCCAGTTCACCGCCGCGCTGATCAGCACCGGGACGGCGCCGGCCAGGCCGACCTTCCACCACCAGCCCTTCGCGTCCGCACCCCGCCCACCGCGAGCCAGCCACACGGCAGCCACGAGCACGGCGGCGGCGCAGGCGAACCCGGCCGTGGCCCGGCAGAACAGGGCGCCCAGCGTGAAGCCCCCCGTGGCCAGGACGCGGGTCAGCGTCGGCCGCTGCAGCACGCCCAGCAGGGCGTGGGCCGAGCCGATCGTCATCGGGATCGCCCAGGCGTACGCCTCGTGGAACACCCAGGGGACGGACCCGAGGTAGAGCAGCGTCGACCCCGCCGTCGCCGCCACGAGGAACGCGCCCAGCACCACGGACTCCGGGCGTCCGAGCGGGGCGTCGGGGGCCAGGAGCAGGCGGATGCGCCAGACGAGGAGAGCGACCAGGACGACGGTCGCGACCCAGGCCGCCAGCATCGACAGCGCGGTGAGGCGGCCGTCGAAGCGGTCGGTGACGAGGAACAGCGGCATCCGCAGCAACGACGGCCCGGGCGGGTTGTAGAGGAACTCCTGGCCCCGGACGGCGAACGCCTCGTTGCCCAGCGACCCGGCGGGCACGTCGAGGTGGCCGTCCAGCAGCGCTCGAGCCTGGATGTCGTAGAAGTTGCCGAAGACCCGGCCGCTCAACAGGTCCAGCTGCAGCCACAGCCAGATCGCGGTCGAGAGGCCACCGGCGACGGCCATCGTGCGCACGTAGCGGGACCGGGCCTCGACAGGCGTCCGTGGTGGGGAGGGGGGCATCGCGCCGGGCATTCTGGCGGGTGACGGGGCCGACGAACCGCCAGGACCGCCGCTGCTACGCTGGCGGGCCGACCCGGCCGGGGACGGCGAGTCCCGGACACAAGGAGACTCGTTGCCCGATCAGCAGGACCCCCCCGACGCGGACGACCCTGACGCGGACGACCCGGTCGCGGACGACCCTGACGCGGACGACCCTGACGCGGACGACTCGGTCGCGGACGATGGCGCCGCGCCGGAAGGCGACGACGTCGAGCGGGACCCGGCCCCTCTCACCCGGGACGATCTCCAAGGGAGCGAGCCACGCGTCGTCAGCGGTCGCGTCGGCCCCGTGATCCTCGGCACGGTCGCGCTGCTCCTCGTCGGGTTCATCGTCGGTCGTGTGACCGCGGACGAGGACGGCACCGCGGAGGAGCCGACGCTGTCGACCCTGCCACCCGTGACCTTCCCGGCCGGAGATCAGGACCGCTCCGGCTACTGGGCGTTCGGTGGCGTGCGGCCCGCGCTCGCCGACGCGTTCGACGACGACGATCCCGACGGGCTCGGTGAGGCCGACAGTGGCGAGCCGTGGGAGGTCGTCTCCGGCCGTTGGCGCGTCGAGGGCGGCACCGCAGCCGCAGAGGCGAGCCGACGGTCGCGCCCGAGCCTGGCCGTGATCTCCGGCGGCCCGGCCGAGCGACTGACCGAGGCGACCGTGACCGTGGTGGAGGAGGGTGCGGGCATCGTGTTCCGGTACCGGGACGAGGACGACCACTGGTCCATGACCGCGTCGCCGAGCTCCGGCATCTGGACGGTGACCAAGGTGGTCGACGGTGAGGCCACCGTGGCCGCCGAGATCCCGGGCGCGACCGTGGACGGCACCACCATCACCGTGGCCCAGCGGGGCCCGGAGCTGCAGGTCCTGGTCGACGGGATCGAGGCCATCCGGATCACGGACACCGCGCTCCAGGAGCGGCGGCGCAGCGGACTCATCACGGCCCCGGGCTCGGATGGCACCGCTCGCTTCGATCGCTTCTACATCGGGTCGATGCCGGTTCGCTGAGGACGCTCTCAGCCCACCGTGGCCGGCTGCCTCTCACGGTTGGTGAAGCGGGTCCGCAGGCCCTGCATCGGCTTCTCCAGCAGGAACCACGACAACAGGGTCATGCCCGCCGCCACGGCCAGGCCGACGATGACGCGCACGACCTCGGGCAGGTCTTCGCCGTAGCGGGCGACCACGTGGAACACCGGGAAGTGCCAGAGGTACAGCCCGTAGGAGACGAGTCCGACGGCCGCCAGGGGGGCGGTCGCCAGCCACCGAGCCGGCGTCCAGCTGCCGTTGAGCACTGCGAGCAGCAGGGTGGCGACCAGGACGGCGAACACGGTGCTGCCGCCTTTGAAGCTGAAGCCCGAGTCCGGTTCCACCGTTGCGAGGTAGACGAGGGCGAGGGCCAGAGCGGCCCAGGCCACCGGGTTGACCCACCGGACGGGCGTGACCCCTCGCACCCAGAGCGACGCGAGCAGGGCGCCGACGAGGAGGGCGTCGGCGCGGGTGTCGGTGCGGACGAAGAGCTCGAGCCATGGGGTGCCGTCCTCCCAGAGGAGCGCGCGCCGGACGGCAATGGCCAGGATCGCCAGGCCGAGCACCGCGGAGACCGTCGAAGCTCGGTAGCGCAACCCGAGGAAACCGACGAGCAGGACCGGCCACACCAGGTAGAACTGCTCCTCGACGGCGAGCGACCAGAGGTGGTTGGTCCCCGTCGCCACCGACTCCAGGTCGTAGACGATCTGCCAGTTCGAGTAGTAGAGGAGCGCGGCCCGGATGCTGGCCACCTCGGCCGACCAGTCCAGCTCGGTGATCAGGGTGTAGGCCGCATGGCACAGGAGCAGGAAGTAGAGGGCGGGCAGGAGCCGGATCGCCCGTCGGGCGTAGAAGGCGCCGAACCCGACCGATCCACGACCTCGCTCCTCGTTGAGCAGCAGGGCGGTGATGAGGAACCCGCTGAGGACGAAGAACACGTCCACGCCGAGGTACCCCCCCTCGATGATCCCGTCGACGAGGCCGATGCCGGTGATGTCCTGACGGGGAACGAGCAGGTTCAGGTGACTGATGACGACCAGCAGGACGGCGATGCCCCGGATCCCGTCGAGGGCGGCGACGTGTCCGAGCCGGCGCGGGGCAGGAGATGTGCGCGCCATGGGTCCCCGGGAGGTTACCCGGGCGTCGATCCCGGGCTGAGGGCGGCCGCCTGGAAGGCCCGGGCCCCGGGCGCGACGGGCACGAGCAGAGTCACCTCGTTGTCCCCCGGCTCCAACAGCTCCTCGGCGAGGAGGGCGGAGAAGCGCAGGCCGCCGTCGTCCTCCTCGAAGTCCTCGACGGCGCCGGCGACGGTGCCGTTGAGGGCAACGAGCGCATCGGTCGGGACGGCGAGGACGCCGGGCACGAGGTCGCCGTGCACGAGCAGCGGCGCCAGCTGGGACCCGTCCGGGTCCCAGTCCGCCAGGATCGCCGCCTCGTCGAGACGCCACTCCAGCCCGGTCACGGTCGTCGTGTCGAGCTGGTCGATCGAGCGCCCGACAAGGTCGCCGTAGGTCCCGACCGCGGCCACACCCAGCCAGTCGTCGCCATAGGGCAGGAGGGAGGCGTTGCGGCGGGCGATCTCCAGTACGCCGTCGAACCCCGGCGGCACGACGGTGTGCGTGCCGGCGTACTCGACCGGCTTGTCGGGACGGTGCTCGTCGGCCAGGAGGGACTCGCCGTCGAACTCCCACTCCGTGTCGATGTCCAGCGCGTCGACGATCGTGGGGAGGACGTCGATCGTCATGGCGTTCTCGTCCAGCGTGCGGCCCCGTTCCTGGCCGGGCAGCTTGATGAACAGCGGCACGTTGTAGATCTCGTGGACCGTCTCCGGCGTGGGGGCGCGCAGCGGGGAGCCCGGACGGAACGAGATGCCGTGGTCGGCCGTGACGACGAGGAGCGTCTCGTCCCACGTCCCGCTCTCGTCGAGCTCGTCCATCACCTGGCCCAGCAGCCGATCGACGTAGCCCAGCCTGCAGCAGGTGGCGTTGGAATGCCTGGCGGACGAGGTTCGGCTCGTCGGCGGACCAGGCTCCCTCGAGCGTCGTGCCGGGGATGGCGAGCGTCCGGTCGGCGTACTGGCGTCCGGTGGCACTGCGGATCCACGGGACGTGGGGGACGGTGACGTGGGAGACCCAGAGGTCGGGGCGCTCGCCGCCCGCTTCGACGCCGATCGACTCGGCCATCTCGGCCAGCCGTGGGCCACCGCACCACAGCTCCGCGTTCGGGCACGAGGGGTCGGGGCCACCGGACGTGACGGCACCGGCGTCGTCCGCGGTGTCGTCCGACTCGGCCAGCGATGCGTCGGCCTCCCCGGAGGCGTTGGCGTCGTCGATGAAGCCGCCCCACGAGCGGTCCACGGCGGGGAGGTGCTCTCGGACGCTCGGGGGCATCGCGGCTTGGGCGTAGACGGCGGCGGCGTCCGCGTAGCGCCGTCCTGAGGCGGCCCAGGTCGAAGGTGCCGTTCTCCGCCGGGCACTCCTCGGCGGGGCAGACGTCGGTCACCTGCTCGGTCACGTGCTGGTCGTAGGCGTCGCCCAGCAGGGTGAAGATCGAGCTGCGGGTGGTCCTGTGCCGTCGGGAGCTCGTCGTCGCCGGGCAGGCGTCCGGTGAGGGTGGCGGGCACGCTCTGCTGGGTCAGCGGCGACACCGACGTGGCGGTCCGGTACCAGGAGGTGCGCTCGGCGAGGCGGGCGAAGTTGGGGAAGCGGTCGTCGTTGATCGTCCCGTCGGGCCGGAGGAGTGAGGCGACCGGGAACTCGTCCATCGACACCACGACGATCGGGGCGGGGTCGCCGACCACGCCGGCCTCGACATCGCCGACCCCGCCGCCCGTGAGGAGCTCGGCGGTGGGGGAGAACACGAGGAAGAAGGCCACGAAGACGATCGGGGTCCAGCGCGAGGTAGCGCAGCCCGGCCCGGACCTGGCGCTGGACCGCCTCGAGGTAGGCCACGGTGACGCCGACGAAGATGGCGACGGCGAACACGATGGCCGAGTCCTCCACGCCCAGCTGGCCGAGGGCCACGAACGCCAGCGCGGTGCCGAGGAGACCGACCACGACGTGGTGCACCGCCTTCCCCGGCCCTCGGGTCGATCGCGTCGGCCAGGACCTCGATGGCGAGGAACACGACCGGCCCGCCGATGGCCACCAGCACGGCGAACAGGACGATCTCGAGCCGGGTGAGCTCGTTGACGACGAAGAACTCGGGGTTCTTGCCGAAGAGATCGAGCAGTGGCTGGGCCACCGCCAGGCTCCAGAGCGCCAACACGGCCGGGAGGCTCCGGTGCGCTACGGCGCGGACATGGAGGCGTCGGCGCACGGCGGGAGCCTAGGGGCGGTCCTCCAGCGGACCGGCGCGAGGCGGCTTCCGGGCTCGTGGTCCGTGCGGGTAACGTGGCTCCGGCGCGCGCGTTGACGACGGACGGCGTCCGCGTGACGACCTCGTGAACGACCTGATCGACATCGAACGCCTCGAACGACAGCTCCCCGAGCTGGTCGCGAGCTACCGGGCCGCGGCCCCGTTCCCCCACATCGTGCTCGACGACGTGCTCCGGCCCGACGCCCTGGAGGCCGTGTACGTCGAGTTCGACGCCATCGGCGAGGACACGTGGCGCAAGTACCTGCACGTCAACGAGCGCAAGTACGCCAACACCGACGCCTCGACGTGGGGGCCGGTCCTCCAGCAGGTGGCCGAGGCATTCGCCTCCGAGCGCTTCCTGGCGCTGCTCGGCGCGCTGAGCGGGTTCGACGGCCTGATCCCCGACCTGACCCTCGACGGCGGCGGCCTCCACCGCAGCCTCGGCGGCGGCTACCTGAACGTGCACGCCGACTTCACCGCCCACCACGTCCACCAGCACTGGCGGCGGCGGGTCAACCTCCTGCTCTACCTGAACCGCGACTGGCAGCCCGAGTGGGGCGGCGACCTCGAGCTGTGGGCGACCGACATGGACCGCTGCGAGGCCAAGGTGGCGCCCGTGGGCAACCGCATGTTGCTGTTCACGACGGCCGAGGACGCCTACCACGGCCACCCGGACCCGTTGGCCTGCCCCCCGGGGACGGCCCGCCAGTCCCTCGCCCTCTACTACTTCACCGAGGACGCCGACGCCGTCGTCAAGTCGACCAACTACCGGGCCCGGCCGGGTGACGGGATGAAGTCGGCCGCCATCTACCTCGACAAGCAGGCCCTGCACGCCTACGACGTGCTGAAGCGGCGCCTGCGCCTCTCCGACGACACCACCGGCCGCTGGCTCGGCACCCTGGACCGAATCCGGCCCGGCCGCGGGCGGGAGCGGAGAAACCGACCCGACGGTCCGTGACCACCGAGGTCACCACCGAGACCTCCCCGACGCGCCCGCCTCCGTGGCGCCGCCTCACGCTCCTCCCCGCCCTGGACGGGGTCCGGGGCTTCGCCGTCCTTCTCGTCGTCATCACCCACCTCCAGCTCCTCGTCCCCTACGAGGTCACGGGCATCCGCTGGGTGGACGACGTCATCGAGGGCAGCTACCTCGGCGTCGACCTGTTCTTCGTCCTGAGTGGGTTCCTGATCACCGCCCTGCTCCTGGGCGAGGTCAAGACGACCAACAGCCTTCGCTTCGGCGCCTTCTACGCCCGCCGCGCCCTGCGCCTCCTGCCCGCGCTGTACGTCCTGCTCATCGCCCACGCCATCTACGCGTGGTTGGCGGACCTCTCGTGGCTCCAGGAGTGGGCGACGATCCGCTCGGCCGTCCTCTACGTCTCCAACTGGCAGCTGGTGTTCCGGCCGCTGACCGGCGTGCCCGACCTGGGGCTGCTCTGGTCGCTGGCGATCGAGGAGCAGTTCTACCTGCTGTGGCCCGCCATCCTCGTCGTCTTCCTCGGCCCTCGCGAGTCGGCGGCGAAGGTGTCGGCGATCATCGTCGGGGCCATCGCCGCGGTGGCCGCTGTGGCGGGCCCACCTCTGGCAGGAGGGCGTGTTCTGGGCCCAGTTGGCCGTGCGCACGGACACCCGCGTCGACTCCCTCCTGGTCGGGGCGCTGCTGGCCTCGCTGTGGGTGCGGCGCAAGCTGCCGCGCACCGGGGTGAACGAGGCGGCCTGGATCGGCCTGACGGCGATCGTGGTGTGCCTCGCCACCTTCGACATCACCGAGGGGACCGGGTACAAGGGCGGCCTCACCCTCTACGCAGTCGCCTGTGCCGCGGTGATCTACGGGCTGCTCGAGGGGACCTGGGGCGGTCGGTACCTCTTCGACTTCGCGCCGATGCGGGCCCTCGGGCGCGTCTCCTACGGCGTCTACCTGTGGCACTACCCGGTCTTCTACGCGGTGAGCGTCCAGGGGGAGTCCTGGACGAACCTCCAGCGGGTCGTCGTGGCCCTGGGCCTCACCGTGGTCGCCGTCCTCGGCTCGTGGTACCTGGTCGAGAAGCCGGCGCTCGCGCTGAAGAGTCGGTTCGGCGTCGACCGACGGGCTCCGACGCAGGTCAAGCCCCTGCGGGATCCGCCGCCGGCCCGTCCCTCGCGGCCACTGACGCAGAGCACGAAGATCGCCATTGGTGTCGGCGCAGTGGTCGTCCTCGGCCTGTTCGTCCGCTTCACCGCGCTCGTCGGCGAACCGGAGTCGGTCGACGGCCTGCCCCAGCCCGACGGCCTCGAGTTCCCCGTGGGGGACGTCGACCGCAGCGGCTACTGGTCGTTGGTCGACCTGGAGGCCACCTTCGAGGACGACTTCGACCGTGAGGATGCGGCCGGCCTCGGAGGGCCGGGCGACGACCAGGCCTGGGAGGTCATCGACGGCGCCTGGGCCATCGCGGGAGAGGGGGCGATCGTCGGCGACGCGGAGGAGGGGACACGCCTGGCCGTGGCGCCGCAGCTGGTGAACGACGGGCTCGCTGAGGTCACCCTCAGCCTGGCTGCGGCCGGCTCCGGCCTGTCGTTCCGCTACGAGGACCCCGACAACTGGTGGACGGTCACCGTGTCCGACGACCGCTTGAGCTGGGTCGTGACTCAGGTGATCGACGGCGAGGAGACCATCGCCGGCACGTTCTCGGCCCCGGTGTACGACGGCCTGACGATCTCGGTCACCCAGGCGGGGCCCACCGTCCGCTTCCTGGTCGACGGGGTCGAGTACTTCCGCCTCCTCGCCCCGGCTCCGGCCGAGGTGACCCGCTCGGGGCTGGCGGCACGCGGCGCGCAATCGGGGGCCGGGCGCTGGGACCGCTTCCTGCTGATGGCCAGCGAGGCCGACGTGGACACCAACTCGTGACCCCGGCCGCGAGGGACCGGGCCGCTATCGTTGCCGCCGCCCGAGACCGACGGAAGGCCGGCCACACCGGCCCCGTCTCGGACACGAGGAACCTGACCAGTGGGGAGTGCTGTGCCTGACGACGACGTCGCCGACGAGGTGGAACCCGAAGCGGTCGACGAGGTGGACCAGGAGGACGAGGAGCTCGAGGAGCGTCCGGCGCTGACCCGGGACGACCTCGACGACGGTCCGAACCCGACGTCGGGCAAGGTCCGCGTCGTCCTGCTGGTCGTCGCCGCCATCGTGGCCGGCTTCCTGATCGCCCAGTTCCTCGGTAGTGGTGACGACGACGGCGGGGGTGACGGCGGCGACGGCGGCGCGGCCGCTCCGGACGAAGGCGTGCCCTTCCCGACCGGCGACCAGAACCGAACCGGTTACTGGGGCTTCGTCAACTTGAGCCCGATCGTCGTCGACACGTTCGACCGGGCCAACGACCCGCAGTCGCTGGGCGACGCCGGCGACGGCGGGACCTGGGATCCGGTGGCCGGGACCTGGGGCATCAGGGACGACGCCGCCGTGACCGCGGGTGGGGACGGCGAAGGCCCGTTCCTGGCCGTCGTACCCGGCGGTGGGCGCGGCGACGGGCTGACCGAGGTGACGATGACCGTCGTCGAAGAGGGCGCCGGCCTGGTCTTCCGCTACCTCGACCCCGAGAACTACTGGTCGATCACCGCCAACCCGGGGGTCGGCACGTGGACGGTCAACCGCACGATCGACGGCGACACCGAGTCCGCCGGCGAGCTGCTGTCCGGTCCCACGGCGGACGACACCACCGTGTCGGTGGAGCAGAAGGGCTCGAACCTGCGCTTCATCCTCGACGGCACCGAGTACCTCGCCCTCACCGACGGGGCACTGGCCGATCAGCTGCAGGGCGGGATGATCGCCGCCGGCACCACCGGCGGGCGAGGCCCGCTGGAACCGGTTCCTGGTCATGACCTACGGCGCCGACGCGGCCGGCGGGGCGACCACCACGACGGCGCCCGCGTAGGGCCACGGCCACCGGCGCCCGGTCGCGGGCGAGCACCTGGCTCGCCGGCCCGTGGCTCTGGGCCGCGCTCACGGCCCTCGTCGTCACCGGCCCGGCACTGACGCCGGGGCTGCTGCTCAACCTCGACCTGGTCGCCCCGTCGGACCCGCCGCTGCCCAACGGCGTGTGGGGGCTCGGCCCCGAGCTGCCGCGCGCCATCCCGTACCAGGTCCCGCTGACCTGGCTGTCGACGCTCCTCGACGGCGCCCTCGTGGCCAAGGCGGCGATGCTCCTGGTGCTGGTCCTCGCCTTCGCCGGGGCCCACCGCCTCGCCGCCGGGGCGCCCGCCGTGGCCCGGGTGGCCGCCGGCCTGGTGTACGCAGCCGGGCCGTTCCTGGCCACTCGCCTGGCCATCGGCCACCTGGGAACGGCACTGGCGACCGCCGTGCTGCCGTGGGCCCTGCCGACCCTCCTGCGCCCGGCCGACTCGCTGCGGCGGACGCTGCTGTGGAGCGTGGCCCTCGGGGTCTGCGGGGTCAACGGTGGGCTGTTCGTCGGGCGCGGCCGTGCTGGTGGGGCTCGTCGCCGACCGGGGACGGCGCGCCCCGGGCGTGGCCGGCGTCGTCCTCCTGGGCCAGCTGCCGTGGCTGGTGCCGGGGGTCATCGTCAGCTGGTGGGGCGTGGACCCGGCGGGGGCAGAGGCGTTCGGCACCCGGCTGGACGGCCCGCTGGGTCTCCTGCGACTGACCGGGGGCCAGGGCTACTTCATCGCCGACTTCGACATCGGCGGCGACCGGCTGCTGGTGCCGTTGGCCGCCCTGGCCGTTGTGGCCGCGGCCGTGGCGGGGTGGCGACGGCTCCCGGCGGCGTGGGGCGGACGGGCGCTGGCCCTCGCCGCCGTCGGCTTCGGCGTCGCCGCCGCCAGCGGGCTACCGCTCGTCGACGACCTGTACACGGCGGTGGCCGACTCGCCGGTCGGCTCGCCGCTGCGGGAGGGCCACCGCGTCCTGCCGCTGTTCCTGGTGTGGCTGGCCCCCGCCTCGGCACACGGCTGGGCCCGTCTGGAGGAGCGCTTCGACGGGGCGTCGGTGGTCGGCCTCGGGACGGCGCTGGTCCTTATCGGGTCGTCCCTGTGGGGCTTCGGCGGTCAGGTCGAGCCCGTCGACCCACCCCCCGAGTGGGCCGAGGCCCGCCGCGCCGTGGACGACGACCCGGGCCCGGTCTTGGCCCTGCCGTTCACGCAGTACGTACGGCCCGACGTGATCGACCGTCACCTGGTCCACCAGCCCCTGCCGTACGTGCTCGGGGGCGACGTGCTGTACGCCTCCGGCCGGGGCGCCGAGGGCAGTCCCGACGAGCGGGCCGATGGCCGCCTGGACCTCGCCGGCGGCGCCGTCGCCCAACTCCGGTCCGACGAAGACCCTTCGGCCATCCTCGAGCGGCTGGGCATCCGGTGGATCGCCGTCGTGCGGACGGTCGACGTCAGCTACGACGAGCTCGAGACGATCCCGGGCGCCGGCCTCGAGGTGGTGGTCGAGGGTCCCGAGCTGACGCTCTACCGCGTCCCCGACGCCCCCCGGACCCCGGTCGACCCGGTCATCGGCCCCCTGGCCCGCGTCGAGGGCGACGACGCCGTCGTCTGGTTCCGCCCCGGGTCGCCGGGCTGGCTGCGGGGTTGGGAGGCGGGCAGGGAGGACCGTGAAGGCAACCTCGCCGTGCCCGCCGCCGACGGGCCGCTGTGGTACTGGCCTTCAATCCTGGTGCTTTTGGCCGACGGAATGGTCCTGGGGGGAGTGGCGCTGGTGTGGCGCCGACATCGGTGACCCGTACGCGCACCTGTGTTACCCTCCCGACAACAAGAGCGGACTGCCGGTCCGCGGTCAGATCTCCCTGACCTGGAGGGGACCTCGTGAGTCGAATCGCTCGGCGACTGCTGGCAGGCCTGGCCATTGGCACCCTGTTCGTGGTGGGCACGTTCGCGTGGACGCCGTCCACTGCCGACGCGCAGGGCCTCGACCTCTGTGAGCTCCTGGGCGACCCGTACTGCCCGGATGGCCCGGACGTGGGTCCCGGCAACATCACCTGCACCGGCGGCGTCCCCGTCGGCGGTACCGGCGTGTGCGAGATCGGTGGCGTGGAGGTCGGCGACGAGGTCACCGCCACGCTGACCTGCGGTGACTCCTCGGCGGTCGTGTTCCAGGGGACCGTCACGGAGGTTCCGTTCACCTTCGACTTCGACGTGCCCGACGGCTTCCCGGCCGGACCAGGCACCATCCAGGTGGCGGGAGCCACCTTGCCGTTCGAGTGCGTCGGCGCCTCCTTGGCCCGCACGGGCTCGGATGCCGGCCCCATGATCGGCATCGGCGGTGGCCTCGCTGGCCATCGGCATCGCGGCCGCCTACGGCGCTCGTCGCCGGCTGCGCTCCGTCCAGGCCGCCTGATCCTCGGCGGGTCAGTGACCCGCCGCTGAACCGATCACCGACCGGGGGTCCGCCGCGCCCCGGAGGCCGTCGTCGGCCACGTCGATGAGGTGCGCGTGGCCGAACCCCGCGCCCATGCCGTTGCGCACCACGACGTCGTGGCCGCGCTCGACGAGGCCCGGCACCCAGCCGTCGGGGGCGTGGTCCTCGACCAGCAGCCGGTCGGCCCCGTCCCACAGGTCGAAGCTGTGGGAGCCGGTCGAGTTGTCCAGCACGACCCGGGGCGCCGACACCGCCGGGCCCGGCGCCTGACCGGCCGCCAGCAGGCGAGCCAGCAGCTGGAGCACGATCTGGGGCTGGCTGTCGCCGCCCATCGAACCGACCACCGCCCGCAGGCTGCCGTCCGGGCGGGTGACCAGGGCCGGGCTCAGGGTGTGCGGCGGACGGCGACCGGGGGCCGGCTCGGCCGGGTGGCCGGGCTCCAGCCGGAAGCCCAGCCCACGGTTGTGGAGGAACGTGCCCGTGTTCGGCTCGACCAGGTGAGCGCCGAAGTCGGAGGCGTTGGACTGGATCAGGGTCACCCCCTGGCGATCCTCGTCGATCGCCGTGACCACCGTCGTCCCGCCGGACCGCACCCGAGGCGCGGCGGCGGGGTTCCGATCGGACGGATCCAGCCCGTCCCGTACGCCGGCCAGCCGGTCGGTGCCGATCAGCCACGGGCCGTCGGCGCGTTCGCTCAGGACCTCGTGGCGGTCGATCCCGGTCAGGCGGGCTGCCTCGGCGAGCAAGTGGGCCCAGCCGGCGTCGCCGGGATCGGGCAGGTCCAGGGGGTCGAGGACCCCGGCCGCGGCCAGGATCAGGTAGCCCTGCGAGCTCGGCGGCATGGTCCACAGGTCGTGGCCCCAGGCCCGGAGGCCAAGGGGCTCGACCCAGCGGGCACCGGGCTCGAGGTCGGATGCCTCGTACTCGCCGTCGCCGAGGACCAGGAGGCCGGCGCCGAACTCGCCGCCGTAGAACCCCTCCCGACCCTCGGCCACGATCGCCCGGAGGGCGCGGGCCGAGCCCGGCCGCCGCAGGCGCTGCCCGTCGGCCACCGGTCGGGTGAAGGCCTCGTCGACGCCCGGCACGTCGGCCACCATCGGGGCGGTGAAGACCAGGAGGATCGAGGCCGGGAAGCCGTCCTCCGCGTAGCCGATGGCCGGGGCCAACACCTCGGACAGGTCCAGCCGGCCGAAGCGCTCGTGCAGCGTGCACCAGCCGTCCACGCAGCCGGGAACGGTCACCGTCCGGATGTCGCCCCGGAAGGGCATGACCGTGTGGCCCTCGGCCCGGAGGCGGTCCGGATCCGCGCCCGAGCCCGCCCGGCCGGACGGCGTCGAGGGCGGCGGGCGGCCCCTCACCGTCGTGGACGAGGGCGAACAGGTCGCCACCCATCCCGCACAGGTGGGGGTCGGCGACGGCGAGCACGGCGTTCGCAGCGATGACCGCGTCCACGGCCGACCCACCCCTCTGGAGCATGGCCAGTGCGGCCGACGAAGCGAGGTGGTCGGCCGAGCAGACCAGGCCCCGGGGGGCGTGGACGGTCGGCGTTTCAGGGACCGACGCCATCGGCGGCACCGTACCGGTGCCACGATGCCGGGGTGATCGGAGGCTTGGAGGTCGTCACCGACCCCGACATCCTGCGGGCCCACGAGGAGGACAGCACCGGCCGCTACCGCGGTCGGGCCGCCGGCCTGGTACGCCCGGCGAGCGCCGAGGAGGTCGCGGCCGTCGTCGCCGAGTGCCGGCGAACCCGGACGGCCATCGTCCCCCAGGGTGGCAACACCGGGCTCGTCGGCGGCGGCGTGCCCCGCGGGGGCGAGCTGGTCCTCGCCACCACCCGCATGGCGGCCGTGGACGTCGACGGCGACGAGGGTCAGGTCACCGCCGGTGCGGGGGCCACGTTGGCCTCGGTGCAGGAGGCTGCTCGGGCGGCGGGCTGGCGCTACCCGGTGGACTTCGGCTCGCGGGATACGGCCACGATCGGCGGCACGGTCGCCACCAACGCCGGCGGCCACCACGTCCTTCGCCACGGCATGACGCGTCGCCACCTGCTCGGCGTGGAGGCGGTGCTCGGCACGGGGGATGTGGTCCGCCACCTCGGGGGCCTGGTGAAGGACAACACCGGCTTCGACCTGGCCGGCCTCCTCTGCGGGTCCGAGGGCACGCTCGGTGTGGTCACCGCCGTCCGCCTCGGGCTGGTCGCCCCGCCGGAGGACACCGCGGTCGCTCTCGTGGGGCTGGACGACCTGCGGACCGCCGTCGTCCTCGTCGGTCAGGCTCGGCGGCGCCTACCCGACCTGGAGGCGGCCGAGGTGGTGCTGGCCGACGGGGTGACCCTCACCGGTCTCGACCCGGTTCTCCGACCCGAGCCCGCCGTCACCCTCCTGCTGGAGGTGGCCGGGCGCGCCGGGTGCCGCGGATCGGCTGGCGGCGTTCCTGGCCGCCGCCGGCGACCTCGGGCCCACGGCGCTCGCCGACGACGCCGTCGGCCGCGCCGCGCTCTGGCGACTGCGCGACGAGCAGAACCCGGCGATCACGCGCCTCGGCCCGCCGCACAAGTACGACGTGACCCTCCCGGGGACCGTGCTCGACGAGGCCGTGGCCCGGGCCCGCCAGGTCGTCGCCGACCTGGCCCCCGACGCCCGGCTCTGGGTGTTCGGCCACGTGGGGGACGGCAACCTCCACCTCAACGTCACCGGCCTGGACCCGTCGGACGAACGGGTCGACGAGGCCGTGCTGACCCTGGTCGCCGGACTCGGCGGCAGCATCAGTGCCGAGCACGGCATCGGCGTGGCCAAGCGGCCCTGGCTCCACCTCGCCCGCTCAGCGGCGGAGCTCGACGCCTTCCGCGCCCTGAAGGCCGCCCTGGACCCCGACGCCATCCTCAACCCCGGCGTCCTCCTCTGACGTCCAGCGCGACAGACCCCGACACCCCGCACCGGAGGAAATAGGCGTCGGAAACCGACGCCTATTTCCTCCAACGACGTGCAGCCCGTTCTGGTGGCAGCCATGTGTTTCCCACAACACAGGGCTGCCACCAGAAGCGGATCTAAGGCCCGACCCACTGGCCGCGGTCCTGCAGGACCTGCTTCAGGACCACCGGACAGTCGGTCATGATCCCGTCCACGCCCAGATCCAGCAGCCGGTGCATCGCCACCGGGTCGTCGACGGTCCAGACGTGGACCTGGAGGCCCGCCCGATGGGCGGCGCGGACCACGGCGGCGTTGGTCACGGTCACCCCCTGCACGCGCTCGGGGATCTGCACGCAGCCGGTGGCCGAGGGGTGGACCCGGCCGGAGAGGGCGTCCAGTCGCAGCCGGACCACCTCCTTGGGCCCCATCGAGGTGCACAGCGCGGGGCCCAGGCGCCTCCTGCACGGCGCGGATCCGGGCGTCGGAGAAGGAGCCGACGCAGACCCGGTCCACGGCCTGCGTGCGGCGCAGCACCTCGATCAGCGGCTGCGACGGAGCCGGTCGTGCTTGGGATCGATGTTGAAGCGGACGCCCGGGAACGTGCCCAGCAGGTCCTCCAGCAGGGGGATGGGCTCCCGGCCGTCGACCCGCGCCTCGGCCACCTCGTCGTAGGGGAGGGCGGCGATCTCCCCCGTCCGGTCGGTGACCCGGTCGAGGTGGTCGTCGTGGAACGCCAGCAGCACGCCGTCGGCCGTGACGTGCACGTCGGTCTCGAGGTAGCGGTAACCCAACCCCACGGCGTGCTCGAAGGCGGGCATCGTGTTCTCGGGCCAGTCCCCGGCTCCACCCCGGTGGGCGAACGCCAGCGGCCCGGGGTGGTCGAGGAAGGGCCAGGGCGGCACGGCGCGAACCTACGGCGCGCGAAGCTGAAATCGTGGCCGACCGGTACTGGACGGTGGAGGAGGCCAACGCGGCCCGCGATCGGGTGGCCGAGCTCGTGGCCCGGGCTCAGGCCGACGCGCGGGCCATCACCGACGCCGGTCCCGTCGTCCCCGACCGTCCGGGGGGCAACGGGCACGTCACGGTCCCGGCCGAGCGCAAGGACCTGGACCAGGCGCTGCGCGAGCTGGCCCTCGACGGCGTGGTCATCAAGGACCTGGCCCAGGGCCTCGTCGACTTCCCGGCCCAGTCGCCCTCGGGGCGGGACTACTGGCTGTGCTGGATCGTGGACGAGCCCGAGGTTGCGTGGTGGCACTGGCCCGAGGACGGCTTCGCCGGGCGCACGCCGCTGACCGACCCGCCGGCCTAATGCGTACGGTGGCCGGATGACCGAGGGTCCCAGCGGCGAGCGATTCGCCGAGCTCGTCCATCTGGCGGACGAGGATCTGCCGCTCGACCTGGCGTGGGCGCTGCTGACCGCCCACGCGCACCCCGGTGTGGACCCGGACGGGTTGGTCGTCGACCTGGACGACCTCGCCGCCGCCTGCCGCACCCCGACCCTGGACGGCGTGCTCCACCACCTGTTCGTCGACCAGGGCTTCGTCGGCAACCAGGACGACTACTACGACCCGGCCAACAGCTACCTGGACGACGTGCTGGACCGCCACCTCGGCATCCCCATCACGCTCTCGGTCGTCACCATCGAGGTCGGCCGGAGGCTGGGCGTGCCCGTGGCGGGCGTCGGCCTGCCGGGTCACTTCCTGCTGCGCGACAAGGTGGACCCCGAGGTGTTCATCGACCCGTTCCAGGGTGGACGGGTCCTCGACCGCGACGGTTGCCTGGCCATGGTGCGCCGACTCCATGGCCCCGACACGAAGCTGGACCCGCGCTGGCTGGAGCCGGTCGGCCCGAGGGCGATCCTCGACCGCATGCTGGCCAACCTCGTCCGCATCTTCCAGCAGCGGCGCGACGCCGCCGATCTCCTCTGGGCCCGCGACCTGCAGGCGGAGCTGGCCGGGGCGAAGGGCGACCGGAAGGGGCGCCTGCGGTTGCGGGCGGCCCTGAACTGAGCCCGTGGCGGTCCTGCTCCTGGCCCTGGCCGCGGCCCTCATCGCCATCGGCGTCGCCGTGCGCCGCAACGACCGCGCCCGCCGCCACGCGGCGGCCTCCACGGTCGAGGTGACCGTCGACGAGGACGGGGTCGCCCGCATGCTGGCCGACGGGCGGCGCGAGGAGGTTCGTTGGGACGAGCTGGTCGAAGTCGAGGTCTTCACCACCAACGTCGGGGTGCACAAGGAGGACGGCGTCGTGCTCGTCCTCGCCGGGCCCGGGGAGCGGGGCTGCCTGGTGCCCAGTCGGCTGGCCGTCGAGCACGGGGTCATCGAACGCCTGCACGCGCTGCCCGGGTTCGACGGCCGCCGGCTGGTGGCCGCCATGGAGGCGCCACCCCCCGCCCACACGACCTGCTGGAGCCGAGTCGAGCAGTAGCGTCCGGCCCATGTCGGACCAGCTCGCCCTCGAACGCGTCGACCAGCTCCTCGCCGAGCACCCGCCGGCCTCGACCCCGGCCAAGGAGTTCCTCGGCGCCCAGTTCGACGCCGGCCTGGCCTGGGTGCACTTCCCCGAGGGCTACGGCGGCCTCGGCCTCGAGCCGCCGGCTCCAGCGGGTCGTCAACGAGCGCCTGCGCGGCGGCCGAGGCCCCCGAGCGCCTACTGGCGCAACCCCATCGGCCACGGCATGGGCGCGCCCACCGTCGTCACCCACGGCAGCGACGAGCAGCAGGCAGCGCTACCTCCGCCCGCTGTTCACCGGCGAGGAGATCTGGTGCCAGCTGTTCAGCGAGCCCGGCGCCGGCTCCGACGTGGCCGGCCTGTCGACCCGGGCCGTGCGCGACGGCGACGAGTGGGTCGTCAACGGCCAGAAGGTCTGGACCACCCTGGCCCACCTCGCCCGGTGGGGGATGCTCGTGCGCCCGCACCGACCCCGAGCAGCCCAAGCACAAGGGCCTGACCTACTTCGTCGTCGACATGCAGGCCCCCGGCGTCGAGGTCCGACCGCTGCGCCAGATCACCGGCGAGGCCGAGTTCAACGAGGTCTACTTCACCGACGTCCGCATCCCCGACGCCGAGCGGCTGGGCGACGTCGGCGAGGGCTGGCGGGTGTCGCTGACCACGCTCATGAACGAGCGGGTCTCCATCGGCGGCGGTCATCGCCCCGCAAGGGCTCCGGCCCCATCGGCGAGGCGGTGCGGCTCTGGGCGCGAGAAGGCCGACAAGGACCCGGTCACCGCGGGACCGCGCTCATGCAGCTCTGGGTCGACGCCGAGGTCAACCGGCTGACCAACATCCGGGCCCAGCAGAACCGCCAGGTCGGGCACGCCCGGGCCCCGAGGGCTCGGTCGGCAAGCTGGCCTTCGCCGAGCTCAACAAGGAGATCTACGCCTTCTGCCTGGACCTGATGGGCGCCGAGGGGATGCTCTACGGCAGCTACGAGATGATCCGCCCCGAGCACGCCATGGTGTCGCCGACAGCGCTGCAGAAGGCGTTCCTGCGGGCCCGGGCCAACTCGATCGAGGGCGGCACCACGCGAGATCATGCGCAACATCCTCGGCGAGCGGGTCCTCGGCCTGCCCGGCGACGTCCGGGTCGACAAGGAGCTCCCCTGGAGCGAGGTGCCCCGGAACTAGGAGCCGTTGGCGAAGCGCAGGTGGCCGGTCTCGTTGACGCTGACCAGCGAGCGGTTGCCTGCCCGTGAGGCACGGACCCGGCTGACGCTCGTGTAGCTCGGGGAAGAAGAACATGAGCTGGTCGAGGCCGAGCAGGGCCGACAGGTAGGCGTTGATCGTCCCGCCGTGGCAGACGGCGGCGACGGTCTCGCCCGGGTGGTCGGCGATGATCCCGTCGACGGCCTGCGACCACGTCCCGCTGGAACTGGTCGGGCGTCGAGCGTCCCACTCGCCGGCGATCATGGCGTGCCAGCGCGGGATCGTCGGCCGCCTTCAGCTCCTCGATCGGGATGTAGCACGGGGCGTCGCGGTCGAACTCGGCGAGGCCGTCGACCACGGACACGTCCAGGCCGAGCAGCGCTCGGCCAGCGGCGCGGCCGTCTCCTGGGCCCGGCGCAGGGGGCTGGCAACCATCGCGTCGATCCCGTCGTCGGCCAGCCAGGCGGCCAGCGCGCCGGCCTGGCGCCAGCCGTCGTCGCTCAGCTCGGGGTCGGCCGGGCCGTCGCCGCCCTCGATGCGCACGGGCAGCGCGTGGCGGATGAGCAGCAGGTCCATGGCGGCGGGAGCCTACGGGTTGCAGCGAAAGGTGAACATCCGGCGTAATGCCCCGGTCACGCACGGTGGCGTCGGTAGCGTGGCCTCGTGCGCCGCCGGACCAAGATCATCGCCACGATCGGTCCGGCCTCGGACTCCGAGGCCATGCTGGTCGGCCTGATCGAGGCCGGGCATGGACGTCGCCCGCATCGGCCTCGCCCACGAGGACCTCGATGCGCCACCTCGAGCGCTACGACCGGATCCGCAAGGCGGCGGTCGAGGTCGGACCGCCCGGTCGGCATCCTCGTCGACCTGCCCGGGCCCAAGGTGCGGGCCGGCGCGCTTCCCCGAGGGCGGCGTCGACGCTCGCCGAGGGCGACCGGATGCGGCTCGTCCCCGGCGTCAGCGCCAGCACCGCCGAGGTGGTCGAGGTCGACTACGAGCGCCTCGCTCACCGACGTCCAGGTCGGCGACACGCTCATGCTTCGGCGACGGCGCCGGTCGTCATCGAGGTCGTCGACAAGACCGACCGGGACCTCGTCGGCGCTGGTCGGCCACGGCGGGCACGCTGCAGGGCCGACCCGGCGTCCACATCCCCTCCGACCGCCTCCGCATCGCCTCGCCCACCCCCGACGACCTGCGCATGCTCGACGCCTTCGTCGAGCGCGGGCGTCGACATGGTGGCGATCTCGTTCGTGCGCTCGGCCCACGACGTCCGCCGGGTCGGCACCGAGCCCCACCCCCGGGGCCCGCTGGTCGTGGCCAAGATCGAGACCCGGGCCGCGGTCGAGAACCTCGAGGGCATCATCGAGGCCGTCGGGCGCGATCATGGTCGCCCGCGGCGACCTCGGCGCCGAGTGCCCGATCGAGGAGCTGCCCGCACCTGCAGAAGCACATCATCCGCGACTGCATCGCCCTCGGCCGTCCCGGCCATCACCGCCACCCAGATGCTCGAGTCGATGATCCACGCCGCCGACGCCCACCCGGGCCGAGGCCTCCGACGTCGCCAACGCCGTGTTCGACGGCTCGGTCGGTCGTGATGCTCTCGGGCGAGACCGCCATCGGCCACGACCCGGTGCTGACGCGTGCGGACCATGGCCGGCATCGCCGCGCGGGCCGACGAGGAGTTCGACTACGACGGCTGGGCGCCGCACCTCGCCGAGCTGGTGCACACCGAGGAGGGCGACGCCGACGCCCGGGTCACCGACACCATGACCATGGCCGCCTGGCGGGCCGCCACCGAGATGGACGCCGACGCCATCATCTGCATCGTCCCGCACCGGCTTCACGGTCCGGGCCATCGCCCGCTTCCGGCCGAAGACCAAGATCCTCGGCTTCTCGCCCGGACGAGCGCACCGTGCGCCAGCTCACCATGAGCTGGGGGGCGATCCCGATGATCATGGAGCAGCGGGGCATCGAACGAGGCCATGGTGCGGGCCGCCGTCCGCAACGCCCGCGAGACGCGGCCACGTCCGGTCGGGGGACACCGTCGTGGTGCTGGCCGGGTCCGACGACCGGTCGCGGGCCACCGACGTCCTCCGCCTGGTCCGGGTTCCCTGAGGCCCGCTCTGGTCCCGCCGCCGCTCACGGCGGAAGGGCCCGGTCGCCTTCGTCCTCTCCGGGGGCGGCAACCTCGGCGCCCTGCAGGTGGGCATGCTCCGGGCGCTCGTCGAGCGCGACATCCGGCCCGACGTCGTCGTGGGCTGCTCGGTCGGCGCACTCAACGGCGCCTGCTACGCCGCCGACCCCACGCCGGCCGGCGTCGACCGCCTGGAGGACCTGTGGCTCCGCCTCGCCGGCCCCGACGTCATGCCGGCGTCCAGCTGGCTGCCGTCGGCCTTCCAGCTGGCCATGCGGGGGGAGTCCATCCACGGCAATCACGGCCTCCGCGAGCTGATCGAGCGCATCCTGCGGCCCACCCGCTTCGAGGAGCTGAAGGTCCCGTTCCAGTGCGTGGCCACCCAGCTCGACCCGCCCGACGAGACGTGGTTCTCGTCCGGCCCGTTGCACGAGGCGATCCTGGCCTCGGCGGCCCTCCCCGCCGTGTTCCCCATCGTGGAGACTGGACGGCCACCGCTACATCGACGGGGGCATCGCCGCCGACATCCCCATCCGCCGGGCCGCCGACATCGGGGCCAAGCGGATCTACGTCCTCCACGTCGGCACGCTGGACCGGCCGTGGATGGATCCGAAGCGACCGATCGACGTCGCCATCCAGGCCCACTGGTTGGGCCGGCGGCTGCGCTTCGACCACGACCGCGAGGAGCTCGAGGGTCGCGTCGACCTCGACATCGACCTACTGCCCCTCGGCGACCCACCCCGGCCCCGCTACGACGACTTCAGCCACACGGCCGAGCTGATCACCCAGGCCTACGCCGCCACCGCCGCCCACCTCGACGCCCGCGGCTGGCGAGGACGCTGGGGCGGCGCCGCCGATGCCCGTGCCTAGGGTCGGGCCATGAGCGACATCAGCTTCACGTCGGGGCCGCCCGAGACCGTGCTCGACCCCGAGCCGGAGGAGGCCCTGGCCGCCCTGGCCGACGCCGGCGAGGACGTGCGCGCCGTCGGGCAGGTGTGCACCCGCTGGCCGCGGTTCCTCGCCGCCTGGGCCCGCCTCGGCGACCTCGCCCCCGACGACGCCTACGCCTACGCCGCCTATCGCACCGGCTACCACCGCGGCCTCGACCGGCTGCGCCAGAACGGCTGGCGGGGGAGCGGCTACGTGCGCTGGGTGCACCCGGAGAACCGCGGCTTCCTCGCCGCCCTGGCCGGGCTCGGCCGCATCGCCGAGCACATCGGCGAGGACGAGGAAGCCGAGCGTTGCGCCGTCTTCCTGCTCCAGCTCGACCCGTCCTGGCCGCCCAGCTGAGCGCCGTCGTCGCCACCGAGCAGGCCGTCGACCCCGGCGGCGCCTCGCCGGCCTGCGCCGTCCCCGACGGCCGCGCCCACGCCGTCGACCAGGGCGCCGATCGCTCCCGCTGTGGCCTGCCCGTCACCGAGCTGGTCGTCTGGCCCGAGCTGGCCTGGCCGCCGACGGGCATGGCCGCCCTCGACATCTGTCCGGTCTGCGATCCGGCGTCACCCCCGGGGTCCTGAAGGGTCCTGCCCAGGAGAACGGGGGGAACGGGTGACGACGGAGCTGGAGATCGAGATCCTCGACGCACTCCGGTTCGGCGCGAGCCCGCTCACCGGCATCGCCGAGCGGGTCGGCGGTGACCTCGAAGAGACGCTCGACGCGCTCCTCGAGCTCGAGCGCCAGGCCCTCGTCCGCCGCCACCGTCCCGAGACGCGCCTGCCGGCCACCCGGTCGTGGTGGGAGCTCACCGTCGAGGGGAACCGCCGCGCTGGCTAGGTTCGGCCCATGGCTGAACCGGGAGGCAGTGGACCGATCGGGCCGTACCCGCCCGGCGTCGACGGCGAGGAGGCACAGGACGAGTACGACAGGCTGCGCCGGCGGGTCCTGTGGACGCTGCCGTCCGGGCTCTACGTCGTCGGCAGCCGGGCGGGGGAGCGGCGCAACGGGATGACGGTCAACTGGGTCACGCAGGTGTCGCTTCGACCCGAAGCTGGTCGCCGTCAGCGTCGAGAACGACCGCCGTTCACCCACGAGCTGATCACCGAGGGCGGGGTCTTCGCCCTCAACACCGTGGCCCGCGAGGACCGGGCGATCGTGCGGAAGTTCACCAAGCCGGTCGAGGTCGACGCCGGGCCACACCCTCAACGGCTTCCCGTTCCACGACGGCGTCACCGGCGCGCCGATCCTCGACCAGGCCCCCGCCTACGTCGACTGCGAGGTGCGCCAGACCGTCGACGTCGGCAACCACACCCTGTTCATCGGCGAGGTGGTCGACGCCGGCTTCCAGGCCGACGAGGAGACCGAGGTCCTCCGCATGGAGGACACCCGCATGAACTACGGCGGCTGACCGTGGACATCGCCGGACCCCGGATCACCGCCTTTCCGGAGACGGGCACCAGCGCGGACGACCTCCTGGCCGAGATCGACGACGAGCGCGCCGGCGACATCGACTGGCGGAGCGGGCGGGCGTTCAGCCTCGTCTACCACCACGACGACGAGGAGCTGGAGGGGCTGCAGCACGACGTGGCCGACCGCTTCCTGCACGAGAACGCCCTCAACCCGTTCGCCTACCGGACGCCTGCCCCGCATGGAGCAGGAGGTCGTCGCTCATGGCCGGCGACCTCTTCGGCGGCGAGCCCGGGGCCGGGTCGCTGACCTCGGGGGGCACCGAGAGCATCTTCCTCGCCGTCCAGGTCGCCCGGGACGACGCCCGGGAGCGGGGGATCGCCGAACCCGAGCTGGTCACGGCGTCGACGGCCCACCCGGCGTTCGCCAAGGCGGCCAAGTACCTCGACGTGACCGCACCGCAGGATCCCGGTGGCCGAGGACCTTCGCCTGCACGGCGAGCAGGTGGCCGAGGCCATCGACGACCGGACCGGGCTCGTCGTGGGCTCGGCGCCCTGCTACCCGTACGGCGTCATCGACCACGTCACCGAGCATCGCCGCCGCGGCGGCCGAGCGGGGCGTGCTCTGCCACGTCGACGCCTGCCTCGGCGGCTGGCTGCTGCCGTGGTGGGAGCGCCTCGGCGAGCCCGTGCCGCCCTGGGACCTGCGGGTCCCGGGCGTGACCTCGCTGTCGGCCGACGTGCACAAGTACGGCTACGCGCACAAGGGCGCCTCGACCGTGCTCTACGCCGCGACGGGACCTCTACCGGCACCAGCTCTTCCTCTACGACGACTGGCCCGGCGGGCTCTACGGCTCGTCCACCTCGGCCGGGACCCGAGGCGGGGTGCCCATCGCGCGAGGCGTGGGCCGCCGTCCGCCACCTCGGCGCCGACGGCTACCTGCGCCTGGCCGAGGTGGTGCGGGACGCGACCCGGGGCTTCCAGGCCGGGCATCGACGGCGATCGACGGGCTCGAGATCACCGGCGACCCCGACCTGTCGGTCTTCGAGTTCGGCTCGCCGACGCTCGACATCGGTGGTGTCGGCGACGTCATGGACGACCGGGGCTGGCACCTCGACCGCCAGCAGGGCGGCCTCCACGTCATGGTCTCGCCCGGCCACGCCGCCGGTGGTCGACCGCTTCGTGGCCGACCTGGCCGACGCCGTCGCCACCCACGAGGCCAGCCGAGGTCGGGAGGCCACCTACGGCGGGACCGTTTGACCGACCTCGACTTCGCGGGTGCCGTGCTCACCGGCGGCGCCAGCCGGCGGATGGGCACCGACAAGGCCCTCGTGGAGGTCGACGGGCGTGGCCCTCGCCCTGCGGGTGGCCGACGCCCTCCGCGCCGCCGGGGCCAGCCGGGTCGTGGCTGTCGGCGGGGACCTCGAGCGCTCCAGGCCCTCGGTCTGGAAGCGGTACCGGACCTCCACCCGGGCGAGGGTCCGCTGGGCGGCATCCTCACCGCCCTCGCCGCCACCGACCAGGACGTCGTGGTCGTGCTCGCCTGCGACCTGCCGGCTGCCGATCCGTCGGCGATCACGGCCGTCGTGGACGCGCTCGGTGACGCCGATGTCGCCGCGCCGCTGCACGACGACCGCCACGAGCTGCTCCACGCCGCCTATCACCGACGTGCTCAGGCGGCGCTGGCCGACGCGTTCGCCGCCGGCGAGCGCGCCCCGCACCGGGCCGTCGCGGCCCTGGACGTCGCGTCGGTGAGCGGCCTGGCTCCCGAAGCGCTGGCCGACGCCGACACCCCCGACGACCTGCCCGGCTGACCGTTCCGGTCCGACGTGAGTACCCCAGGTACCCTCGTCGTGATGGAGGTCCCCGAGATCGATGTCGACGACCTCGCCACGCGCCGGGACGGGGGCCAGGTCGTGATCGACGTGCGCACCCCGGAGGAGTACGAGGAGGTCCATCTCCCCGACGTCGTGCTGATCCCCCTGGGGGAGCTGGTCGAGCGGATCGACGAGCTACCCACCGAGGGCCAGCTCCCGATCATCTGCCACACCGGCGCCCGCAGCTACCAGGTGGCGGAGTACCTCCGGCGACAGGGCTACGACGCCGTCAACGTCGTCGGCGGCATGGTGGCCTGGATGGACGCGGACTTCCCGGTCGAGACCGGCGAGGCCCCGGCCTGAGCGGGCAACCGCCCTCCGTCGTCACCGACGACGCTGCGCTGGCCGAGCTCCTCGACCGGCTCCGCGAGGTCGAGATCTGGGCGTTCGACACCGAGTTCCACCGCGAGCGGACCTACTTCCCCGAGCTGGCGCTGGTCCAGCTGGCGTGGGACGACGAGGTCGTCCTCATCGATCCCCTCGAGGTCGACATCGCCCCCATGGCCCAGCTGCTCGACGGCCCCGGCGCTGGCCGTCGTCCACGCCGCCAGCCAGGACCTCGAGGTCCTGCTCGCCACCTGTGGGACCGTGCCCAGCCGCCTCTTCGACACCCAGCTGGCCGCCGGCTTCCTCGGCTCGTCGACGCCGTCGCTCAGCACCCTCCTCGCCAGCGAGCTGGGGGTGCGCCTGCCGAAGGCCGACCGGCTCAGCGACTGGCTGCGCCGCCCCCTGACCCCTCGACAGCTCGACTACGCGGCGTCCGACGTCTCCCACCTGGTCGAGCTCCACGCCAAGCAGGAGCGCCGCCTGCCAAGAGCGGGGCCGGCTGGAGTGGGCCGAGGGCGAGTTCTCGCCAGGTCGTGGAGGACAGCCGTAGCGGGCGTGACCCTCTCGAGGCCTGGCGCCGGGTGAAGGAGGCCCGCCGCCTCCGGGACCGTCCCGCCGCCGTGGCTCGTTCGGTCGCCGCCTGGCGGGAGCGCCGGGCGGCCGAGCTGAACCGGCCCGTTCGCCACGTCCTCTCCGACCTCGCCATCGTCGCCATCGCTCAGCGGGCGCCCCACTCGCTCGAGGAGCTGGCCGACGTCCGCGGTGTCGACCGCGGCATCGCCAAGGGCGGCGCGGGCAGAGCGATCCTCGAAGCGGTCGAGGAGGGCGAGCACGCCGAATTTCCTGAGGACGACGGCGCCCCCGAGCTGCGGCGGGAGCTGCGACCGGCCGCCACCCTGGCCTCGGCGTGGCTGGCCCAGCACGCCCGGGACCTCGACCTGGACCCCGGTCTGCTGGCCACGAGGACCGACATCGAGGCCTATCTCAGCCGAGAAGGACGCTCCCGGCTGCGCTCCGGATGGCGTGCCGAGGTGGTGGGAAACGCCCTGGACGGCCTCGTCGACGGGTCCGTGGCGGTGGCGTTCGACGACGGTGAGCTGGTCCTCGAGGAGCGTTCCCACGTTCCGGTGGCACCGCTACACTCCGGAGTTCAGGCACACCAGGGTGGGGAGAGCGCCCCGTGAAGATCAACCCATGAAGAAGGGTCGACACCGCCGGTTCGAGGAAGCTCGTGCGCTGAAGCACTCGCGGACGGAGTTCGACGACGTGCTCGAAGGCAACGACCTCGCAACCGTGTGCCGAGTGCGGTGCCGAGCCGGGCGACGACCATGCCAGCTGGTGCCTCGCCGCCGAGGCGTTGAAGGAAGAGGACTGGGCGGGCTGAGCCCGCTGTCCCTGACCGCCTCCAGGGCCAGGTCGATGGCCCGCTCGACGTCGCTCGCGTCCATCACCACCATCGCCGGCCGTCCACCCGACGCGCGCCGCCAGCGTGTGCTCGGCCCGCTCCCGGTTCCGGTCCCGCACCCGCTCGGGCACGTCGACCAGCACCCGGCCGATGAGGATCCCGCTCGGCCGGCTGCGGTCGCCCCGCCGACGGGGGTGGTGGTAGCGCAGGAGGCCGGAGTGCAGCGTCCCGGCCACCGCCCGGAACGGCTCGACCTCGCAGGCCCCGGCGACGCAGGGCACGCACCATCGACACCAGCACGGCGTGCTGGGCCCGGGTGCGGCGGTCGCAGAACGGCAGGATGTCGTCGGCCTCGAGGGGGTCGGCGGCTCGGGCCAGCATCGTCAGGGCCGGGGTGTAGGTCGAGCGCCGGTTGCCCGAGCGGGCCCGCCGCAGCTCCCGGGGGCTGGGTCGGTGCCGGGCCACCGACGACAGGGCCCGGTGCTCCAGCAGTCGGCTGGCCCGCAGCCCGTTGAACCGGGCCGTGCGCAGGGTGTCGTCGTCGTAGGACCGGGCCGAGATCGTGTCGACCCCGCGGCCGGCGTCCCGCACGCTCATCAGGGCAGCCACCAGGACCCGGTTCTCGGGGATGTCGTAGGCCCGCGAGGGGGCGGCGCAGACGTAGACGTCGTTGCGCCCGGGGCTGGACGATCGGCAGGAGAAGGTCTCCGACCACAGCACCGGGCCCCGCAGCTCGCCACGGCACTCCTCGGGCTGGTTGTCCATGGAGATCGACAGCGACCGGATGGTCTCCGGCGTCACCTTCAGCAGGTGCTCGGCCTCCGTGCAGGTGGCCACCATCGCCCCGGTGAGCTGCTTGACGACGTTGGGGGAGAGGCCGAGCACCGAGTCGACGGCCTCGACCACGTTGAAGGGTCGCCGCAGGAGCCCCCACAGTTCGTGGGTGGCGGTGTGCCCACCGGGGGTCGGGCTCCCCGGCCGGCCGTTGCGGGGCCTCAGAGAGCGAGCTCGACACCCAGGACCTCACCCATCGTCCGCTGCACCTCGGCCTGCTCCGGGGGGTCGAACAGGCCCTCGATGGTGCGGTAGAGCTTGGTGGCCCGGAGGTCGTCGAACCCCTCGAACTGGGGGAGGAAGTAGGCGTAGAAGACCTCGTACAGCAGCCGGGACGGTGTGGGCCCGTCCTGGGAGCGCCGGGCGGCGTACTTGGCGGCGTCGAGGTAGACGGCAGGGCCGAGGTCGGTGAACTTGCGCAGGCAGAGGAGCTGGCTGACGATCACGCCGGGACCCTCGAGCAGGCGGCGGTACGACTCGTCGTCGGGGGCACCGACCTCGATGAAGGCGAAGCGGCGCATGAGGGCGTACGACATCTCGAACAGCAGGTTCTTGTCGAACACGTTCATCGTGGCCACGATCCGCCACTTGCTGGGGAGGCGGATGACGTCGGTGTGCGGCGGCGGCTCGACACCGGCGGGCACGATCGACAGCGGGTTGGGCGTGCCCTTGCGCTTGAACGGCAGCACGACCGGCTGGCCGGAGAGGACCGTGAACAGCTGGCCGAACGCCCGGTCGAAGTTCGACCGGTTCAGCTCGTCGATGACCAGCCAGCGGCCGCTCTCGATGGCGTCCACGAAGAGGCCGGGCCGGAAGATCAGGCCTTCGGCGGTGGGCTGGAGGCCGCCGATGGTCTCGTAGGTGGTCCACTCGGTCGTGGCGGTCGTCGGCAGGTAGCCGGCGCAGAGCATGGCCCGCTGGGCCACCTCGGCCCCGATGTAGGCCAGCGTGGTCTTCCCGGTGCCCGGGGGCCCGGTGAGGATGACGTGCTTGCCCGAGTCGATGGCGGCGACGAACTGGTCCAGGACGTGGTTCGGGAATCGCATTCCGTGTGCGGCCGCGGCGCGTTGAAGCTCCTGTGCGGAGAATGCTCCCATTGCCTGTCAGGTCGGCCGTTCTGTCAGTGGTGTGAGCCAAACTGGCTTCCATGGCCGGCGAGTTCGATGACATCCGTCACCGCTTGGAGGGAATCAGCGAGGAGCTGACCGACCTCGCCATCGAGCGCCTGCGGGAGTCCATCGACGCCGGCGGCCACGAGCTGCCGGTCGACGAGAAGCGCCTGACCCGTGCTCGTCGTGCGGTCGACAAGGCGGTCTCGTTGCTGCGGGAGCCTGACGACTCGGCTTGGGAGGCTGACTGAGTTGTCGTCGTCGGGCTGCTGGGGGGCGGCGGTCACCGGCACCTGCTCGGCGACAACCGATACGTCGCTGCCGCAGGCACCGGCGCCCGCCGCCTTTGCCTGGTCTGGTCAGCCCAGGGCCTGGTTCAGCAGGTCGCTGTCGTGGGTGATGCCGTCGGTCGGCTTCGACGGCAGGGCCTCGACGGCGGGACTGGTCAGGATCGCTTCGATCGCTGGCTCGGTGGCGCCGACGTAGGTGGAGCCGAAGTCGATCTCCGTCGCGACGAACCACGCGCGGTCGGCGGGCCACCAGAGGTTCGGTGACTGGTCCCAGGAACCCCCGAACAGGCGATAGGCCTCGGCGAGCTCGGCCAGGGGACCGCGGGCCAGGTAGTACTGGCGGCTGGGTACCCGCAGGCGGTGCTCTGGGCGGAGCCGGTCCGGCAGGGTGCCGGGGATCTCGCCGCCCTTTCCGTCTGAGGTCAGGTGGGCGGAGGCGCCGTTGTGGAGTTGGCCGTAGCCGTCCCAGAGAGCGAACCACGCGTCGTCGGGGGTCGACGTGTGCGGCGTCAGCAGGTCGCGCAGGACGACGCCGGCGGCGAGCGGCAGGTCGCCTTCCTGCGGGTCGCCTGGGGCTCGGTCGAGGTCGACCGGCTGCCCGACGGGCAGGCTGATCCACGGCCACTGCATCTCGGGGTGGGGGATGCGGCCGTTCGCCCTCGCCACGTCCGACCAGCGCCGGTGCGGACCGTCGTCGACAGGGTGGAAGACCCGGGCGTAGGCCTCGTAGCCGGCGGGGACGACGGAGCGGACATCGGCGGCGAAGGTCGTCAGCGCTTCTTCGACCCAGTGGGCTTCGTCGATGTCGGTCGTCCAGTCCACGGGGACCGGTCTAGCCCCGGGGTGGGTCCTCCAGCTCGGGGGTTTCGGTGGGGGCGGAGGCGAGGTTGTTCAGGCGCTCGATGAGCGTGTGCAGGCGGCCGAAGTGGCGGATGTCGAACTCGAGGGCGATGCGGGGCGAGCTCGACGTGGTCGTGGTCGGCCACCTCCTCGGGCAGCGGGTCGATGCGTGCGGATCTCGACCTGCCGGGGGCGAGGAGGTCGCCGAACTCGTCGTTGAGGACCGCCAGCTCCTCGTCGGTGGGCGGGTTGCACAGCCGGACGATCAGCATCTTGCCGACCCAGCGGATCGAGCGGTAGTTGCGGTAGAAGCCGAGGACCGTGTCGGCGGCCACCTGCTCGTCGTCGGTGATCGTCACCAGCGACAGGTCCTCCTCGTTCACGTAGCCGCCGGCCACGACGTGGTCGAGGACGAACTGCCGCCAGGCGCTCCAGTACGTGCCGCCGGGGGCGTCCAGGAAGACGATCGGCGTCGGGACCGACTTGCCCGTCTGCTGCAGGGTGAGCAGCTCGAAGGTCTCGTCCAGGGTCCCGAAGCCGCCCGGGAGGCACACGAAGCCCTGGGACTCCTTCACCAGCTCCAGCTTCCGGGTGAAGAAGTACTTCATCGAGACGAGCTTCGTGTCGCCGAGGATGAACTCGTTGGCCTCCTGCTCGAACGGGCAGCCGGATGTTGACGCCGAACGAGCGGCTCCCGGCCCGCACCCTGCATGCCTGCCGCCATGATCCCGGGGCCGGCGCCGGTGATGACCATCCACCCCTGCTGGGCCAGCAGCCGGGCGACGTTGCGGGCGGCGTCGTAGAGGGGATCGTCGTCGAGGATCCGGGCCGAGCCGAAGATCGTCACCTTGGGCTCGTCGCGGTAGGGGGCGAAGGCGTTGAACGCCCGCCGCATCTCGGCCAGCGTCGCCGCGGTGATCTTCAGGTCGAGACGATCGGCGTCGTCGTTGGCCAACAGGACGGCCGACGCCGACGATGTCGAAGAGGAGGTCGCGGTTCTCGGTCGCTCCGCAGGCGTCGAGGAGCTCCTCGATGCGCCGGTCGATGTCGGGTGAGCCCGTCTTGACCCGTCGGTTCATGGCGCCTAGGCCGGGGCGACCCGCCCGTAGAGCGTGGTGCGCTGCTCCAGGCGGCGACCGAGGGGCTCGACGATGGCCCGGAAGTCGTCCTCCTCCAGGCCTTGGCCGTGCTCGGCGCCGGCGGCCCGGGAGATGTTCTCCTCCATCAGGGTCCCACCGAGGTCGTTCACGCCGGCCTGCAGGAGCTGACGGGCGCCGATCACGCCGGCCTTCACCCACGAGGCCTGGATGTTGTCGATGAGGCCGTGGTACGCGATGCGGCCGACGGCGTGCATCAGCACCACCTCACGGAAGGTCGGGCCGCGGCGGGCCTTCTTCTGGAGGTAGATGGGCGTCGCCATGTGGACGAACGGCAGCGGCACGAACTCGGTGAAGCCGCCGGTCTCCTTCTGCAGGTCCCGCGTGCACACCAGGTGGCGGGCCCACGAGCGGGGCTGCTCGACCGACGCCGAACATGATCGTGATGTTCGAGCGCAGGCCGACGCCGTGGGCGGTGCGGTGGGCCTCCAGCCACTCCTCGGTGTTGATCTTGTCCGGGCAGAGGACGGCCCGGACCTCGTCGTCCAGGATCTCGGCCGCGGTGCCGGGGAGCGTCTTCAGCCCGGCCTCCTTGAGCCTCAGGAGGTACTCGGTCCAGCGGCTCGCCCAGGCGCTTGGCCCCTTCGGTCACCTCCAGGGCGGTGAAGCCGTGGATGTGCATCTCGGGCACGGCCTCGTGCACGGCCCGGGCGACGTCGATGTAGTAGTCGCCGTCGAAGTCGGGGTGGATGCCGCCCTGCAGGCAGACCTCGGTGGCCCCCAGCTCGGCGGCTTCGACGACCCGCTCGGCGATGTCGTCCAGCGTCAGCAGGTAGGGCTGGCCCCGCAGGTTGAGCGACAGCGGGCCCTTCGAGAACCCGCAGAAGCGGCACTTGAAGGTGCAGACGTTCGTGTAGTTGATGTTCCGGTTGTGGACGAAGGTGACGACGTCGCCGACAGCCGCCTCCCGCAGCTCGTCGGCCACCTCGCGCGACGGCGGCCACCTCGGGGCCCCGGGCGGAGAACAGGGTGACGATCTCGTCCTCGCTCACCTCGTGGCCGTCCCGAACCCCGTCGAGGATGGCGGCGATCGGGCCGGCGGTCGACGGCGGGGACGGGACCAGGGTCGGCGGGTCGACCTCGGCCCCGGAGTACCAGTGGTCGTCCCGGCCCAGCGCCTCGGCGTCGCTGTGGTCCAGCACGGGGAAGCGGAGCCCCTCGTCCAGCCAGCGGCCCGGGTCGAGGGCGTACTCGGGATAGATCGTCAGGCGCGGCGCCAGCACGTGGCCCTTGGCCTCGGTCACCTCTCGCAGGCGCTCGACCGCGGGCCAGGGGCGCTCGGGGTTGACGTGGTCGGCGGTCACCGGGGACACGCCACCCCAGTCGTCGATGCCGGCGTCCAGCAGCGAGCCGAAGTCGTCGGACAGGTTGGGCGGGGCCTGCAGGTGGACCTCGGGCGGGCAGGATCAGCCGGGCCAGCGCGATCGCCTCCAGGAAGTCCGTCCGGCGGGCAGGGCTCGGCCTTGTGCATGGCCGTCCCCGCCTTCGGGCAGGAAGTTCTGGACGATCACCTCCTGCACGTGGCCGTGGCGACGGTGGGCCTCGGCGATGGCCTCGAGGGCCTCGACCCGGTCCTGCCGGGTCTCGCCGATGCCGACGAGGATCCCCGTCGTGAACGGCGATGGCCAGCTCGCCGGCCGCCTCCAGGGTGGCCAGGCGACGCTCGGGCTCCTTGTCCGGCGAGCCCTCGTGGGCCGGCACCGAGGCCAGCGTCTCCAGCATCATCCCCTGGGACGGGGCGACGGGCCGCAGCGCGGCCAGCTCGTCGGGGAAGAGGGCGCCGGCGTTGGCGTGGGGGAGCAGGCCGGTCTCGTCCAGCACCAGGCGGCACATGGCGACCAGGTAGTCGACGGTCGACGCGTAGCCGTGCTCGTCCAGCCACTCGCGGGCGGCCGGGTAGCGGTCCTCGGGCCGCTCGCCCAGCGTGAACAGCGCCTCGTGGCAGCCGGCGGCCGCGCCGGCGCGGGCGATCGCCAGGACCTCGTCGGGCGACAGGTAGGCCGCCTCGACCCGGGCGGGGGCCGTGGCGAACGTGCAGTACCCGCATCGGTCGCGACACAGCCGGGTGAGGGGGATGAAGACCTTCGGCGAATACGTCACCCGCCGGCCGTGGGCCAGGTCCCGCGCGGCCGCGGCCTCGGCCAGGAGGTCCTCCAGGGGGCGCTCCAGCAGCTCGTTCGCCGTCACGCGCGGGAACCCTACCGATCGCTCCACTCGGGTCCGCGCTACCGTGCGGGGAAGCAAACGGGAGTCCGGCGCACCGGGCTGAGAGGGAGGTGAAGCGCCTCCGACCGTCGACCTGATCCGGTTCATGCCGGCGGAGGGAGTGCGACAAGTGGAGCAGATCGGCCGGTTGCACGTGCTGACCGACCTCGATGCCGCCGCCGACCCCCTCGAGGTCGTCGATGCCGCGCTCGCCGCCGGCGCGCCGGTCATCCAGGTCCGGGCCAAGGGCACGACCGACCGCCGGCTCTTCGCCCTCGCCGAGATCGTGGCCTCCCGCTGTCGCCGGGCCGGGGCCACCTGCCTGATCGACGATCGGATCGACATCTGCCCTCGCCGTCGGCGCCGACGGCGTGCACCTCGGGGACCGACGACGTCCCGGTGCGCGTCGCTCGCCGCGTCCTGGGTGAAGGCGTCGATCATCGGCGCCACCGCTCGCGACCCCGAAGCGGCGAGGTGGCTGGTGTCCGAGGGCGTCGACTACCTCGGCGTGGGTCCGACCTACGTCACCACCACCAAGTACGGGCTGCCCGACCCGCTCGGGCCCGAGCGGGTCGGGGCCGTCGCCGCCGCGGTCGACGTCCCGGTCATCGCCATCGCCGGCATCACCGTCGAGCGGGTGCCCGAGGTGCTGGCCGCCGGGGTCCACGGCGTGGCCGTGGTCGGTGCGGTCAGCCGGGCCGACGACCCCGGGCAGGCCACCGCCGACCTGCTGGCCGCCATCGAGGCCGCGACATGACCCGGCCCGATTCCGTTCGCGTCGGGCGCCAGAACGATCTTGAGGGGGCAGGGACGTGAGCGTGACGTCGTGGTGGTGGCGGGGGGGCCATCGGGCTGGCGTCCGCCTGGCGCACTGGCCCAGGGCGGGCTGCTCGGTCACCGTCTGCGACCCGCCCCCGGCAGCCAGGCCACCCATGCGTCGGCCGGGCATGCTCGCCCCGGTCACCGAGGCCCACTACGGCGAGGACCGGCTGCTGCGGCCTCAACCTCGCCGGCGCCGAGCGCTGGCCGGCCTTCGCCGAGGAGCTGGAGGCCGAGTCCGGTCGCCCGGTCGGCTACCGCACCTGCGGCTCGCTGCTCGTCGCCCTCGACGCCGACGACGCCCGGGTGCTCGAGGACCTCGCCGGCTACCTCGACCGCCTCGACCTCGACGCCGAGCTGCTCAGCGGGAGCGCCAGCCGGGAGGTCGAGCCGAGCCTCGGCCCCCGGGGTGCGCCGGGGCCTGCGGGTCATCGGCGACCACCAGGCCGACAACCGGCTCCTGGCCGACGCCCTGCTGGCCGCCCTCGCGACCAGGCGCGGCGTCGACCGTGGTCGAGCAGGTCGTCGACCGGATCGACGTGGTCGACGGTGCGGTCGCCGGCGTCACCCTCGCCGACGGCGTCGACGCTCGCCGGCGATCGGGTCCTGCTCGCCGCCGGTGCCTGGTCGGGGCGGCATCGACGGCCTCCCCGCCGACGCCGTGCCGCCGGTGCGCCCGGTGAAGGGCCAGATCCTGCGCATCCAGGGCCCCGCCGACCCGCCCGTCCTGCGGGGCAACGTGCGCGGCCTGGTGCGCGGCCGCTCGCTCTACCTGGTGCCGCGGGCCAGCGGTCGCATCGTCGTCGGCGCCACGGTCGAGGAGCAGGGCTTCGACACGACCGTGACCGTCGAGGGCATCCACCACCTGCTGCACGACGCCGCCGTGCTCGTCCCCGGCCTGCTCGACCTGGAGCTGGCCGAGACGCTGCGCCGGCCTGCGACCGGGGTCGCCCGACAACGAGCCGATGGTCGGCCGACCACAGTCGAGGGCCTGGTCGTGGCCACCGGCCACCACCGCAACGGCATCCTGCTCACCCCGGTCACCGCCGACGCCGTCGCCGGGCTGCTCGGCGTCGGTCCCGCCGTCCCCGAGATCGCCGGCTTCGGGCCGGAGCGCTTCCGCAGCGGAGGCCGGCGGCATGATCGCCGTGACTGGTCAACGGCGAGCCCGACGAGGTGGCGAGGGCACGACGGTGGCCGACCTCGTCGACCGTCACCGCGACTCGCCCCGAGGCGTGGCCGTGGCCCGCAACGAGGAGGTCGTGCCCCGCAGCCGGTGGGACGACACCGTCGTCGCCGAGGGCGACCGCTTCGAGATCCTGACCGCGGCCCAGGGAGGCTGAGGTGGACGCGACGCCCCCTACCGACGTCCTGAAGATCGCCGACCGCGAGCTCGGCTCCCGCCTCATCCTCGGCACGGGCGGGGCGCCCAGCCTCGACGTGCTGGAGCGGGCGGTCGACGCGCGTCGGGGACCGAGCTGGTCACGGTCGCCCTGCGCCGCGTCGACCCGGCCGCGCCGGGCTCGCGTGCTGGACGTCCTCGACCGCCTCGGTGTGGCCGTCCTGCCCAACACGGCGGGCTGCTACACGGCCACCGAGGCCGTGCGCACCGCCCAGCTCGCCCGGGAGGCGTTCGAGACCGACTGGGTCAAGCTCGAGGTCATCGGCGACGACCGCACCCTGCTGCCCGACCCGGTCGAGCTGGTCGCCGCCGCCGAGCACCTCGTCGACGACGGCTTCACCGTGCTCGCCTACACCACCGACGACCCGATCCTGGCCCGCCGCCTCGAGGACCTGGGCTGTGCGGCGGTCATGCCGCTGGGCTCGCCGATCGGCTCGCGGCATGGGCATCAACAACCCGTACAACATCGCCCTGATCGTCGACCAGGCGGCCGTGCCCGTCGTTCTCGACGCCGGCGTCGGCACCGCCTCCGACGCCGCGCTGGCCATGGAGCTCGGGTGCGACGCCGTGCTGCTGGCCTCCGCGGTGACCCGGGCCCAGGACCCGGTGGCCATGGCCCACGCCATGCGCCACGCCGTGGCGGCCGGACGCCTGGCCCACGGCGCCGGGCGCATCCCGAAGCGTCACTACGCCGACCCCTCCACGTCCGACGAGGGCCGGCCCGACCTCCTCGGGCCTGACCTGCCGTGAGGCTCGTCGTGCTCACCGACCGACATCGGTCCGAGGCCGCCGGACGCCCGCTGGCCGACACCGTGGCCGCTGCCGTGGCGGGCGGCGCCCCGACGGTCGCTGTTCCGGGAGAAGGACCTGCCCCGACGACGAGCGTCGTCGACTGGGGGAGGAGGTGGCCGCCGCCTGCGGCGAAGCAGAGCTGGCCGTGGCCTCCGACCTCGACCTCGCCGGGCACCTCGGGGCGACGACCGTGCACCTCGCGTCCGAGGACCCCTGGCCGGCGACGGCCCTGACGATCGGCCGCTCGTGCCACGACGCCGTCGAGCTCAGCGACGCCGCCGACCACATGGCCGACTACGTCACGGTGTCGCCGGTCTTCGCGACGTCCAGCAAGCCGGGCTACGGGCCGCCGCTGGCCCTCGACGGCCTGGCCGACCTCGCGATGCGGAGTCCCGTTCCGGTGCTCGCCCTCGGCGGCGTGGAGCCCTCGACCGTGGTCGACTGCCTGGCCGCCGGGGCAACGGGCGTGGCGGTGATGGGCGGCGTGATGGCCGCCCTGAACCCGGAGCTCACGGTGCGCGCCCTCCTCGCCGCGGGAGCTGACCCGTGACGCCGCCCGTGGCCCTGACCATCGCCGGGTTCGGACTCCGGCGGCGGCGCGGGCATCCAGGCCGACCTCAAGTCGTTCGCCGCCCTCGGCGTCTTCGGGACCACCGCCATCACCGCGGTCACCAGCCAGAACACGCGGGAGGTGTCCCGGGTCGACGTGCTCGCCCCCGAGGCCGTCGATGCGCAGATCGACCGCGGTGCTGTCCGACCTGCCGGTGGCGGCGGTGAAGACCGGGATGCTGGCCACTGCCGCGATCATCGAGGTCGTCGCCGCACGGGCGGCCGGCGGCGACCTGCCCCACCTCGTCGTGGACCCGGTGATGGTCGCCTCCAGCGGTGACCGCCTGCTGGACGAGGACGCCGAGTCCGCCTACCGGGAGCTGCTGTTCCCGCACGCCGAGGTGATCACGCCGAACCTGCTCGAGGCCGCCGTCCTCCTCGGCCGGCCCTTGGAGGACGCCGACGCCGCGGCTCGCGCCGCCGCCGAGCTGGCTGAGGGTCTCGACGCCTGGGTGGTCGTCAAGGGCGGCCACCTCGACGGGGTCGGCCGTCGATGCCGTCGCCCACGGCAGCGACCACGAGGAGCTCGTCGGCGAGCGCATCGACACCGGCAACATCCACGGCACCGGCTGCTCGTTCGCCTCGGCCACGGCCGCCGGGCTGGCGCAGGGCCTCGACCCGATGGCGGCGCTGCGGCAGGCGAAGGCCTTCATCGACCGGAGCGTCCGCGGCGGAGCCGTCTGGCGCCTCGGCGGCGGCCACGGCCCCATCGACCACTTCGGCTGGGAGGCCTCGTGATCTCCACGTCGGTCGCCCTCGCGGCCCTGTTCCTGACGCTGGCGGCCCTGGTGGTCGTTGCCCTCGGCGCCGGCGACACCGAGGAGATGGACACCTACCTGACCGCCCGCGACAGCCAGTCCGCCCGCCGCCTGGCGCTGGCGTTCCTCGCCTCTGGCCTCGGGTCCTGGATCCTCTTCGCCCCGCCCGAGGTCGGGCAGGCCATCGGGGTCCTCGGCGTGATCGGCTACGCCGTCGGCGGCGGGCTGCCGTTCGTGGCCTACGCGTGGCTGGGACCGAAGATCCGGGCCGCCGCCCCCGACGGGGTCACGCTGACCGACTGGGTGCGGGACCGCTTCGGTCGCCCCGCCCAGGCGTGGGTCGCCCTGGTCTCGGTCTTCTACATGTTCATGTTCGTGACCGCCGAGCTCACCGCCATCGGGGGAGTGCTGGACCTGCTCGGCGGCATCGACCCGTGGGTGTCGATCATCGCGGTGGCCGGGGTGACGGCGGCCTACACCGCCTGGGGCGGGCTGCCGGCGACGTTGCGCACGGACATGGCGCAGGCCTGGGTGATCATCGTGCTCCTCGCCGTCGCGCTGGTCGCCATCCTCGTCGACGTCCCCGACCCGCTGGCCCGGGCCGAGGACGGCGGCCTGACGACGTTCTCCCGGGCGGGTTGGGAGAGCATCGTCGTGCTCAGCATCGCCATCACGGCGGCGAACCTCTTCCACGAGGGCTACTGGCAGCGGACCTGGGCGGCCGCCGACAGCCGGGTCCTCACCCGGGCCGGCCTGCGCGCCGCCCTGCTGAGCGCCGCCGTCCTGCTCCCGATCGGAGCGACCGGCATGATCGCCGGCGGCATCGCCGTCCACGAGGGCACCGAGCCCTCGCCGGTGCCGTTCTTCTCGCTGCTGGGTGGCCTGCCCGACGTGGTCGTCGCCCTCGTCGCCGTGCTGAGCGTGGCCCTGGTGGCCTCCAGCGTGGACACCCTGCAGAACGCCCTGGCCGCCTCGATGGCGCAGGACCTCAGCGGCCGCAACCTGACGCTGCGGGCCGCCAAGGTCGTCACGATCATCCTCACGGTGCCCGCCGTGCTCATCGCCCTGAAGGGCTACGACGTCCTGCGCCTGTTCCTGATCGCCGACCTCGTCGCCGCCGCCACCGTCGTGCCGGTGTTCCTCGGCCTTCGCCGGGCGGCGGGGAGCGCCTCGGTGATCGTCGGCTCGCTCGCCGGCCTGGCCTCGGTCGTGGTGCTCGGCATCGTGGAGGACGGCAGCCTCGAGGCGGGCATCGACCTGCTCACCGTGGCCAGCTCGCCGAACCTCGATCTGGGCAGCTTCGTGCTGGCGCCGGTGGTCTCCGGCCTGGTCGCCGTCGCGCTGACCCGGGTCGGCCTGCGGGACGAAGCCGCCGTCAGCTGAGCTGCGAGGCGGCCGGTGGATCGACCAGCCAGACGACCTGCTCGGCCCGGATCCGGCTGGCGGGCGTCTCGCCCGCCTGGGTCCGGGCCAGGGCCTCGGCCTTCTCCTCGCCGCTCACGGTGACGACGGCGAGGCGGGCCCGCTCGATCCCGCTGAACGTCAGGGTCTCCCGCGGGTACGGGTTGACGCCCGAGGGGTCCTCGTTCATCACCACCAGGCGGCCGGGGTCGGCGTCGAGGGCGGGGGAGTCCGGGAACAGCGACGCCGTGTGGCCGTCGGCACCGAGGCCGAGGTGGAGGACGTCGAACTGGCCGAGCTCACCGACCAGCTGGTGGTAGCGGTCGGGTCCGTCCTCACAGCGCATCGGGTAGTTGGCGTTGACCGCGCCCACGTTCTCCAGCAGGGCCTCGCGGCCGAGGCGGTAGTTGGAGTCGGAATCGTCGAGGGGCACGCAGCGCTCGTCACCCCAGTAGACGTCGACCCGCCACCAGTCGATCTGGGCACCACCGGACTCGGCCAGGTTCTCGTAGCAACGGCGGGCCGTGTTGCCGCCGGACAGACCGATCGAGAAGAAGTCCGACGGACGCGCGAGGAACGCCTCGATCACCCGCTCGGCGAACTCCGCCGCAACGTTGTCGACCACCACGAGCTCGCCGAACACTGGCGCGACGTTAGGCGACGAGACCCGATCACCCCCGAAAGGGGGAGGCGGCCTCAGGCCGCGCCCAGCTCCTCGGCCTTGGTCCCCAGCGTGGCCAGCAGCTCGTCGAAGGACTTCTCGAAGGCGGCCACACCCTCGTCCTCGAGGCGACGGCCGACGTCGTCGAGGTCGACCCCGACGGCCTCGACGGCCTCCAGCACGGCGTAGGCGCCCGGCGGTGTCGGCGTCGATGGTGCGGGCGAGCGTCCCGTGGTCCTCGAACGCCTCGATCGTGGCCTCGGGGAGCGTGTTGACCGTGTCGGGCCCGATGAGGCGGTCGACGTAGAGCGTGTCCGGGTACGCCTCGTTCTTGGTCGAGGTGGAGGCCCACAGCGGGCGTTGGACCCGGGCGCCGCGGGCGACGAGGGCGTCCCACCGCGCACCCTGGAACGTCTTCAGGAACAGGTCGTAGGCCACCTGGGCCTGGGCCACGGCCGTGCGACCCCGCAGGTCGAGCGCCTCCGGGGCTCCGATCTCCTCCAGCCGGCGGTCGACCTCGGTGTCGACCCGGCTCACGAAGAACGACGCCACGCTGCTCACGTCGGACGAGGTCGCCCTCGCAGGCCTCCAGCCCGCTGAGGTAGGCCTCCATGACCTCCTCGTAGCGGTCCAGCGAGAAGATCAGGGTCACGTTGATGCTGCGACCCTCGCTGATCATCTGCCGGATGGCGGGGAGACCCTCGGCGGTGCCCGGGATCTTCACGTAGAGGTTGGGCTCGGCGATGCGCTCGTGCAGCTCACGGGCGGCGGCGATGGTGCCCTCGGTGTCGCGGGCCAGCGCCGGCGCCACCTCGACCGACACGTAGCCGTCGAGGCCGTCGCTGCTCGTCGTACACCGGGCGCAGGATGCGCGAGCGCGTCCTCGATGTCCTTGACGACCAGCGACCAGTAGGCGTCGTCGATGGACGTCGCCGGCCAGATCCCGGAGCTGCTGGTCGTAGTCGGAGCCACTGCCCATGGCCTTCTGGAAGATCGACGGGTTCGACGTGATGCCCCGGATGCCCTGATCGACCCAGGCCTGGAGCTCGCCGCCGGTGATCCAGCCGCGGCGCAGGTTGTCGAGCCAGGGGCTCTGCCCCTGCTCCTCATACAGCTGCTGGAGACGAGTCATGGGGTTCCTCCGGTCAGGCGAGCAGGGCGCGGGCCGAGTGGGCCACGTCGATGGGGGTGAAGCCGAGGCGCTCCAGGGCGACCTTCCCGGGGGCCGAGGCCCCGAAGCGGTCCAGGCCGATGGGCGGCGTCGACCCACCGCTCCCAGCCGAACGTGGTCGCCGCCTCGACGGAGAGCGTCGGCACACCGGCGGGGAGCACCGACGCGCCGGTAGGCCTCGTCCTGAGCGGCGAACAGCTCCCAGGACGGCATCGACACGACGCGGCAGTGCGATGCCCTCGCCGGCCAGGAGCTCGGCGGCGTCGAGGCAGAGCGACACCTCGCTGCCGGTCCCGACCAGCACGACGTCGGGACCGTCGTCCGGATCGGCGAGGACATAGGCGCCCTTGGCCAGGTCGCCTCCCTCCGTGCCCTCGAGCACCGGGAGGTCCTGGCGGGTGAGGATCAGCGCCACGGGGCCGTCGCGGTCGACGGCGACCCGCCACGCCTGCGCGGTCTCGTTGGCGTCGGCCGGGCGGATCACGCACAGGTCGGGGATGGCCCGCAGCGCGGCCAGGTGCTCGACGGGCTGGTGGGTCGGGCCGTCCTCGCCGAGCCCGACCGAGTCGTGGCTCCACGAGTAGATGACGTGGGCCGTGCAGAGGGCGGCCAGCCGCACCGACGGGCGCATGTAGTCGCTGAACACCAGGAAGGTGCCCCCGATCGGGAGCACGCCGCCGTGCAGCGCCATGCCGTTCATGACCCCGCCCATGCCGTGCTCGCGGACGCCCCAGTGGATCTGGCGGCCGTCCCGGTGCTCGGCGGCCGAACGCGGTGGCGTCCTTGATCTGGGTACCGGTGTTGCCGGTGAGGTCGGCGCCGCCGCCGACCAGGCCGGGCACGGTGTCGAGCACGGCGTTCAGGCAGGCGGCGCTGGCCTTCCGGGTGGCGACCTTCTCGCCGGCCTCCCAGGTGGGCAGCGCCTCGTCCCAGCCCGGCAGGCCCCGGCCGGCCAGGCAGGCGTCGAAGGCGCTCGCGGTCGTCGCGGTCGGCCAGGCGCTTCTCCCATGCCTCCCGCTTCGACCGCCCGCGGCGCCCGGCCTCCCGGTACAGGTCGAGCACCTCGTCGGGGACCCAGAAGGGCTCGTCCGGCGGCAGGCCCAGGATCTCCTTGGTCACCCGGATCTCGTCGACGCCCAGCGGGTTGCCGTGGGCGTCAGCGGTGTCCGTGTACTTCGGCGACGGGTAGCCGATGTGGCTGCGCAGCACGAGGAACGAGGGAGCGTCCTCGACGGCCATCGCCCGCCGCAGTCCGGCCTCGAGGGCGTCGAGGTCGTTGGCCACCTCGCCCAGGTCCTCGACGTGCCAGCCGTAGGCCTCGAACCGCTTGGCGGCGTCGTCGGACAGGGCCAGCTCGGTCGGCCCGTCGATCGAGATGTGGTTGTCGTCGTAGACGTAGACGAGGCGGCCGAGGCCCAGGTGGCCGGCCAGCGAGGCCGCCTCGTGGGAGATGCCCTCCTCCAGGTCGCCGTCGCGAGCAGATGACGAACGTGTGGTGGTCGCAGAAGTCGGAGCCGAAGCGGGCCCGCAGCCACTCCTCGGCGATGCCCATGCCGACGCCGTTGGCCACGCCCTGGCCCAGGGGGCCGGTGGTGACCTCGACGCCCGCCGTGTGGTGGCGCTCGGGGTGGCCCGGTGTGCGCGCTCCCGAACTGGCGGAACTGCCGCAGGTCCTCGAGCTGCAGGCCGTGACCGGTCAGGTAGAGCATCGAGTAGAGGAGGATCGACGCGTGGCCGGCGGAGAGCACGAACCGGTCGCGGTCGGGCCAGTCCGGCGCCTCGGCGTCGTAGTCCATGACCCGGGTCCACAGGACGTGGGCGAGGGGTGCCAGCGCCATGGCCGTGCCCGGGTGCCCGGAGTTCGCCGCCTGGGGACCGTCCATCGCCAGGCCCCGGATCACGTTGATCGCCTGCTCTTCGAGCGTCCAACCAAGCCTCCCCAGCCGTGTGCTGGCGACCCTACCCAGCGGTCGCCCGCCGAAGATGTGTTTCACGCGTCGAAGAGCACGACCGAGGCCGTGTAGCCGTGGACGAAGTTCTGGCTGCCGACCGGACCGAGCTCGCCGGCGCAGAACATCCCCGCCACGGCGCCCCGCGACACCTGTTCGTGGACGAGCCGGGCGTCGTGGTCGGGCTCGCCGAACAGGTGGCTGCCGCGGCCGTTGCACGTGAACACCAGCGCCGCCCGCCCGCTCTGGCCGGAGAGGAGGTGGCGCAGGTCCTCGTCGGCGCTGTCGGCGTCGCGGACCTGGAACTGGATGGTCGACCCGACCTCGGCGACGGCGCCGATGGCGAGGTCGCCCGGCCTCCGGGTCGGCGCCGAGCACGTTGCGGACCAGGAAGTCGCCGCGCCCGAAGGTGTCCTGCTGCTCGTCGATCACCTGACCCACGTGGAGCCCGTGCTGGACCAGCTCGCGGTCGTTCGGCGGGAGGGCGGCGACGACCTCGCGCAGCCGGTCGAGGGCGGGGAGTCCGGCCAGGTCGTGGATCACGTTGTCGGTGGCCCGGGTCACGACGTAGGCCTGGCCGACCGGGCGGCAGCCCTGGGACACCACGGTGCCGGAGACCACGGCGGGGTCGAGCAGGACGCCGACGGCGCCGTCGACGTGGATCTGGTCGTCGAGCACGAGGCGGTTCCCCCCGGGCCACTGCGCCGCCGAGGCCATGCCGCCGACCACCTGCAGCCCGGGCGCCTTCGCCCGCAGGCGGTCCAGCACGCCGTCGGCCGGGAACGTGAACGGGTCGGTCAGCAGCATGAGGACCCGATGGGGGTCGTCCTCGGTCCGGGCCGGCAGGCCGGTCAGGGCCCAGCCGCCGTTGAGCCGCTGCGTCTCCAGGCGGACCGGCTCGACGGGCCCGACCCGGCCGGCCCAGAGGCTGATCGCGGGCCCCTCCTCGACCTCGCGGGGCCCGCCCACGATCGAGCTGGCGGTGGCCCCGAGCAGCGTCCCGGGCTGCAGCACCGTGCGGACGGTCTCGGCGATCTCGGCCATGAGCCCGAGGTGCGGCGTGGTGACGAACAGGACCGCGAGGTCGGGCTCCTCACCGACCTGCTCCAGGACCTCGCCCACCACCTCGCCCGTGGCCTGGGTGGCCAGCGGGTGCTCGGAGATGGCGGCGCCGAAGCTCATGTCGGCGGCGGCAGCATCGTGTACGGCACGGAGAGGACCGGGCCCTGGTCGACGCGGCACTGGGCCACGACCGTCCCGTACTCCTCGAAGTCGATCTCGCCCCGCACCAGGCGCTGCGTGAACTTGCCGGGCTCGACCTGCAGCGGCTGGACGTTGCGGGCCAGCTGCTCGCCGCCGGACTCCCGCTCGTAGACCACCTCGAGCACGCCGGTCGCCCGGCTCGTCGGGCGCGCAGCGGATGATCACCGACAGGTGCGGGGCCCAGGTCAGGGGGAGTGCGGCGGGCGCCACCGCCGAGAACTGCACGCCGGTGAGGTCGATGCGGGCCGCCCCGCCCTCGGCCTGACGCATCTCGATGTTCTCGATGAAGAGGGCGGAGAGGATCTCCACGACGGTCGACGGTACCGGGATCAGCGCACCAAGGACGTTCCGTCGATCGAGGCCTGGCGGACCTGCAGGTCGTCGTCCAGGACGACGACACCACCCACCGCCCCGACCTCGAGCGAGCCGTGCCCATCGGCGCCGATGACCCTCGCCGGGTTCGTGGCGGCGGCCCGGACGGCCGTCACCAGGTCCACGCCGACCGCGTCGATGACGTTGCGAACTGCCTGGTCCATGGTCAGGGCGCTGCCGGCGATGGTGCCGTCCGGCAGGCGCGGGGCGCCGTCGACGAGCTCGATGCCCTGCACCTTCGCCCACGACGAGCCCCAGGCCACGGCGTCGGTCACGAGCACGACCTGCCCCTCGGGCTTGGCCCGGAACGCCAGCGAAAGCCCGGCAGGGTCGACGTGAGCGAGGTCGGCGATCAGGGAGACGGCCAGGCGGTCGTCGACCAGGGCTGCGCCGACGGGCCCGGGGTCGCGAGCGCTGACGGCGCCCGAGGCGTTCCACAGATGGGTGAACAGCGACGCACCGGCCTCCACCGCGCGGCCCATGGTGGGCGCGTCGGCGGACGTGTGGCCGATGGCGACGACCACGCCGTGGGACCGGAGGGCCTCGATCAGCTCGCCGGCCTGCGGCGCCTCGGGACCGACCGTCATCAGCCGCACGACCGGGTCCAGGCCGGCCACCCAGTCCAGGTCGGGTGCCACGACCGCGGCCGGCGCGTGGGCCCCGAGCCGCTCACCCAGGAAGGGGCCTTCGAGGTGGGCGCCGAGGATCCGAGGTGCGCTCCGACGCTGCGCTGCCTCGGCGATGCGGGCCAGGGGCTCGGCGTAAAGGTCGAGCGGTGCGCTCACCAGGGTCGGGCACCAGGCGGTGACGCCCTGCCGCAGCAGGAGGTCGTCGAGCTCGTCCCAGTCGTCACCGTCGGCCGTGGCCACGTCGAGGTCGCCGATGCCGTTGACCTGAAGGTCCACGAAGCCCGGGACGAGCGTCCCGGTCAGGCCGGAGCCGGACGTGGGGCGGACCGCCGTGATGCCACCGCCCTCGACCTCGATCTCGGTGGGGCCGACCAGCCCCGTCGGCAGGACGGCGGCCGCGCCCCGGATGATCAGGAGGAGGCCCCCACCAGGTCCCGGGTCCGGCCCTTGGGGCCGCGGTGGCGGATCCGGGCGAGGTGGATCCACGACAGCACCCGGATGCTCCACCACGACGGGTCGACCTCACCCCGGCGGTGGGCGAAGCGGGCCGAGGTGGGCGCCTCGTGGTGGTTGTTGTGCAGGCCCTCACCGCCGGTCAGCCACGCCAGCCACTGGAGGTTGGTGGCCGAGTTGCCGTACGGGCGGCGGCCGAAGGTGTGGCCGATGGAGTTCACGGCGGCGTTCATCAGCAGGTACGAGCTGGCGTGGACGAGCGCCGCCGTCAGGCCGATGACGGGACCGAAGACCACCACCAGGAAGGTGATGCCGACCGTGAGACCCAGCCAGCCGCGGTCGAACAGCACCCGGTCCCAGAGGTCGGGGCGCAGGTCCTTGGCGTAACGGGCCACCTGCTCCGGGTCTCGGGCCACCTTGCGGTAGAGGGCGGCGTTGGTGAGCTCGACCCGCACCCAGCCCAGCAGCACGGGGGAGTGGGGGTCGCCCTCGACGTCGGTGTAGGCGTGGTGCTTGCGGTGCACGGCGACCCACTCGCGGGGCTTCACGCCGGTGAGCAGCCAGATCAGCGTGCGGAAGAAGAAGCGGACGACCGGGTGCAGGTCCACCGCCTTGTGCGACAGACACCGGTGCAAATAGACCGAGGTGGCCCAGGTGCCGACCTGGCTCAGGACCAGGCCGAGGAAGGTGCCGATGACGAGACGGAGGAGGAGATCCAGCACGTCGCCGACTCTACCGACCGGTAGGTAGGTCCCGAGGGGAACGGATGGCCCCCGATCCCGGACGGGACCCGGGTGTACCGTCAGGCACGGTGTCCGAGTCCGCGTTGCCCGTCACGCGCCGGGAGGAGATCCTGGTCGCGGCCGAGGAGCTCTTCGCGCGAGAACGGCTTCGCGGGCACCTCGCTGAACGACATCGCCGAGGCCGTGGGCATCCGCCGACCCACCCTGCTGTACCACTTCAACACCAAGGAGACCCTCTACCGGGAGGTCTTCGAGCGGGCCCTGACCGAGTGGTACGAGCGGGTCCAGACCGCCACCGACCAGCCCACCCAGGGCTGGGACCGGGTCGACGGGGTCATCACCGCCGGCTTCGAGTTCTTCGCCGCCAACCCCAGCATCGTGCGCATCGTGCGACGCGAGTTCCTGGAGGGCGACTCTCATCTGGGCATGGACCTCGGCGAAGCGCTGCGCCCCATGTTCCAGCGGGCCACCGCCTTCTTCCGCCGGGAGATGGACGCCGGACGGTTCCGGGAGCACGACCCCGAGCAGCTCCTGCTCACGGGCTACGGCGCCCTTCTCAGCTACTTCGCCGACGCCCCGGTGCTGCTCGGCATGCTCGGCCGCGACCCCCTCGGCGAGGAGGCGCTGGCCGCCCGACTGGAGCACGTGCGCCGCTTCTTCCGCTCCGCCCTGGAGCCCTGAGAGGACGAGCCAGCCCGTAGAGTCGCCGCCCGTGGCCGGCTCCCGCACCCTTCCCGAGGACGAGTCGAAGCGCCTGCTCGGCGGCTTCGGCATCCCGTTCGCGCCCGAGGTCGTGGCCGCCGACGCCGACGCCGCCGTGGCCGCCGCCGAACAGGTCGGCTACCCGGTCGTGGCGAAGCTCAACGGCGAGGGCATCGCCCACAAGACCGAGCGGGGCCTCGTCCGCCTGAACCTCGCCGACGCCGACGCCGTTCGCCAAGCCGCCGCCGACCTGTTCGCCGCCGCCCGCCCCGAGGACGGCACGGTCACCGTCCTGGTCGCACCGTTCCTGAAGGCCAACCGCGAGCTGATCGCCGGCATCCACCGCGACCCCCAGTTCGGCCCGACGGTGATGGTGGGCATCGGCGGCGTGCTGACCGAGGCGCTGGCCGACGTCGCCTTCCGCCTGGCCCCCTTCGAGCGGCTCGACGCCACCGAGATGCTCGAGCAGCTGCGGACCCAGGCCCTCCTCGGCGAGGTGCGGGGCGAGGCCGCCCTCGACCGGACCGCCATGGAGGACGTGCTGCTGGCGCTGTCGACGGTGGCCATCGAGCGGGACGACGTGCGCTCGGCCGACCTCAACCCGCTGCTGATCGTGGACGGGCGCCCGGTCGCCGTCGACGCCCTGGTCGAGGTGTACTCGTGAGCCGGGACCCCTACCTGTCCCTGTTCGAGCCGCGGGGCATCGTGGTCGCCGGCGCCTCGACCCACCCGGGCAAGTTCGGGTTCGTCGCCCTCCACAACATCCTCAGCGCCGGCTACCAGGGCAAGGTCTTCGCCACGAACCGGGAGGGCGCCGAGGTCCTCGGCGTGCCCACCGTGGCCGAGATCGACGACCTGCCCGACGGCGAGATCGACCTGGTCTTCGTGTGCACCCCGGCAGCCGCCAACCCCGCGCTCCTGAAGGCGTGCGCCGCCAAAGGCATCACCGCCGCCTTCGTGGCCTCGGCCGGGTACCGGGAAGCGGGCGCTGACGGCCGCCAGGCCGAGGACGAGCTGGTGGCTCTGGCCGACGAGCTGGGGATCTTGCTCGTCGGGCCCAACGGCCAGGGCCTCATCTCCACGCCCGTCGACCTCTGCGCGCAGATCGTGGCCCCGTACCCGCCGAGCGGGCGCATCGGCATCGCCAGCCAGTCGGGCAACTTCGTCTCGTCGTTCATGAACTGGGCCCAGCTCTCCGGCATCGGCATCAGCCGAGCCGTCAGCGCCGGCAACTCGGCGGCGGTGAACGTGCCCGACTTCCTGGAGTTCTTCGCCCGGGACCCCGAGACCGCCGTCGGCCTCACGTACGTCGAGGGGATCGAGGACGGCCGCGCCTTCTACGACCGGGCCAAAGCGGTCGCGGCCGAGAAGCCGCTGGTCGTCGTCAAGGGCGGGGCCACCGCCAGCGGCGCGGCCGCCGCGTCGAGCCACACCGGGCGCGTTGGCGGCCGACGATGCCGTGTTCGACGGCGCCTGCCACCAGGCCGGCATCACCCGGGCCGCGACGATCGAGGAGGCCTACGAGGCGGCCGCCACCTTCGCCACCCAGCCGCTGCCCAAAGGCCCCCGGGTCGCCGTGTACACGACGGCCGGTGGTTGGGGCGTCGTCACCGCCGACGCCATCGCCCGCTCGCGGAGCCTCGAGCTGTTGCCGCTGCCGTCCGACCTGAAGACGGAGATCGACCAGCACCTCCCGCCCCGGTGGAGCCGCAACAACCCCATCGACCTGGCGGGCAGCGAGACCCGCGACACCATCCCGCAGGTCATGGAGATCGTGGTCGACCACCCCGAGGTGGACTCGGTCGTCTTCCTCGGCCTGGGCATCCAGTCGAACCTGGCCCGCATGGAGCGGGAGGGCCGCTTCTACCCCCACCACGGGCTGGAGCGGATCGTGGAGTACCACGAGCGTCAGGACGCCCGCTTCGCCCAGGCGGCCGCCGATCTGTCCGAGTCGTCGGGCAAGCCCATCCTGACCGCCACCGAGCTGGCCGTCTCCCACCCCGACAACGCCGGCCCGGCCGCCGTCCGGGCGACTGGCCGCCTCTGTTACGCCTCGTCGAACCGAGCCGTCACCGCGCTCGACCACCTCTGGCAGTACGCCCGCTACCGCCAGCGCCGCGGCCGGTGATCCGACGGCTCGCCGTCCCGTTCCTGCTGCTGGTCATCGCCATCGGCTGCGGGGTCGGGGCGGTCCTCGCCGATGCAGGGGGCGAGACCGCCGAGGCCACCGTCGAGATCGAGTCGCCGGTCACCCCGGTCCTCTCCGCCCGGCGGGTGCCCGACCACATCACCGAGGACATCGCCGACCGCCGCCTGAACGCCGCGCTGACCACACTGGCCGACGCCGCCCCGGCCGACACCTGCCTGGTCGTCGACGCCGGCGGGCGGGAGATCATCTCCCGGCAGCCGCTGCTGCCTCTGATCCCGGCGTCCAACGAGAAGCTGCTGGTGGCCGCCGCCGCGCTGGCCGAGCTGGGGCCCAACCACCGCTTCACCACCACCGTCGAGGCGCAGGCCCGGCCGAACCCGCAGGGCGTCGTCAACGGCGACGTGTGGCTGGTCGGGGGCGGCGACCCCGTCCTCAGCACCCAGACCTACGCCCGAACGTCTGAGAAGCAGGACGAGGCCCACACCCGGCTCGAGGCGCTGGCGGACCGCATCGCCGCGGCGGGCGTCACCGAGATCCGCGGCCGTGTGCTGGGTGACGAGAGCCGCTACGACTCGGCCCGCTTCGTCGAGCGCGTGGCCCTCCCGCTTCGTCGACCAGAACCAGACCGGCCCGCTGTCAGCACTCTCGGTGAACGACGCCTTCTCCTCGTTCCCGACGATCGCCGACCCCGGCGCCCCCGAGTCCCGCTCGAGCGACCCCGCCTCGCTGGCGGCCCAGCACCTCGTCGACCTGCTCCGCCGCCGGGGCGTGCAGGTGACCGGCGGCGCCGGGAGCGGCACGGCCCCCCAGGGCGCGACCGCCGTCGCCCAGGTCCGATCGGCGCAGCTGCGGGAGATCGTCGCCCAGCTCCTGACCTGGTCCGACAACCAGACCGCCGAGCTGCTGATCAAGGAGCTCGGGTTCACGCACGGCGGGCAGGGGACGACGGCGGCCGGCGCCACGGCCGTGGAGGAGATCCTGCGGGCCGAGGGCTACGACCTGGCCGGCACCGATGCGGTCGACGGCTCCGGGTTGGCCGGCGCCAACCGGGCAACGTGCACCGCCCTCCACTCGGTGCTCGCCGCCGCCGGGCCCCGCTCGGCGCTCATCGAGGGCCTGGCCGTCGCGGGGGAGACCGGGACCCTGGCCACCACCTTCAACGGCACGCCGGCCCAGGGACGGCTGCGGGCGAAGACGGGGTCGCTCAACGAGGCCCGGGGCCTGTCCGGGATCGTCCGCGTGCCCCAGGGCGACGACCTCACCTTCTCCCTCCTCGTCAACCAGGACTTCATCGACGCCGTGGGCGATCAGGTCCGCATCGACGTCGGACTCGCCCTCGCCGCCTACCCGCAACGCCCGAACCTCGACCAGGTCGGGCCCCGACCACTCGAGCGATGACGAGGACCCTGCCGATGTTCCCCCTCGGCACGGTCCTGTTCCCCACGCTGGTGCTGCCCCTCCACGTCTTCGAGCCGCGCTACCGCGCCCTCGTCGACGACTGCGAGGCCGGTGACGGCGAGTTCGGGGTCGTGCTCATCGAGCGGGGGAGCGAGGTCGGCGGCGGCGACGTGCGCACCGACGTCGGCACCGTCGCCCGCATCGTCCAGCTCGAGCGCTTCCCCGACGGCCGCTCGGCGCTGGCCGCCGTCGGCACCCGGCGCATCCGGGTCGAGCGCTGGTTGGAGGACGCCCCCTACCCCCGCGCCGAGGTCGCCGACTGGGACGACACCGGCACGCCGACCCAGGCGCTCGACGAGGTGGACCCGCTGTTCCGGCGGGCACTCGCCCTCGCCGGAGAGCTCGGCGAGGCGGGTGCCCCGATCGAGGTCGAGCTCGACCAGGACCCGGCGCTCGCCACCTTCCAGATGGCGGCGCTGGCGCCCCTGGGACCCGCCGATCGCCAGACCGTGCTGGCCACTGACGGGGCCGACCAGCGGGTCGCGCTCCTCGCCGAGATGCTCGGGGAGGCAACAGAACTACTCCGGGCCCGCCTCGGAGGGTAGAAAGGTCGCCCATGCCGGTGGGTGACGACGACAAGAGCGTGGTGGGGAAGGGCCAGGACGTCTGGGACCTGGTCGTCGCCTACGCCAAGCAGGAGACCGTCGAACCGCTCAAGGGCCTCGGCCGGTGGATCAGCGCCGGCGCCGGCGGTTCCATCCTCATCGCCACGGGCATCTCGCTCCTGCTGCTGGCCGGGCTGCGGGCGCTCCAGACCGAGACGGGCACCTCGTTCACCGGCAACCTGTCCTGGATCCCGTATCTCATCGTGCTGCTCGGCGCCGCCCTCGTGGCCGGCGTGTCGTTCTGGGCCGTGAAGGCCAAGAAGGGGAAGTGACCATGGCGCCCGACGCTCCCACCGATCGCCCCATCACCCGAGAGGACCTGCGGGCCGGCTTCGCCGGGTTGCAGGGCGAGGTCACCGACGCGGCGGAGGACGCCAAGGTGCCCCTGCTCGCCATCGGGCTCGGCGCCGTGGCCGTCGTGGTCGTCATCGCCTTCGCCATGGGCCGGCGCAAGGGCAAGCAGGACAAGACCTACATCGAGATCCGCCGGGTCTGATGGCACGCCTGAGCCGAGCCGGCACCGGGGGGACGATCGGCTCCTTCCTGCCCACCGCCCGTCGGCGGGGCATCACCGACGGCGTGTTCGGCGGCAATCGGCGGTGGCTCGTCCTCGGGGCCCTGGCGTGGGCGCTGCGGGCGTACCAGTGGGCCGCCACCCGCGAGGAGAGCGTCGTCTACGCCACCGAGCTGAAGCCGGGCGAGACGCTGGTGCTCGCCCGCCAAGCGCCGAAGTCCGAGAAGAAGCGGGGCCGGCGCTCCTGACCGGCATGCCGGGCAGACTGGCCCGGTGAAGGTCCTGCTGCGCAACCCCCGACGGGAGCTGGAGGTGGACGGGCCCATCCGCGTCGTCGCCCTGCTGGACCGCCTCGAGCTGAACCGCGAGTCCGTCCTGGTCGTGCGGGACGACACCCTCGTGCCCGGCGACGCCTTGCTGGAGGACGCCGACACCGTCGAGATCCGGCCCGTCATCTCCGGGGGCGCAGCATGAAGTGCCGGGTCTGCAAGGAGCCGGCGGTCATCGACGTCCGCCGCCACAACGCCAACTTCTGCGTCGAGCACTTCCTTCGCCTCTGCCGGGACCAGGTGACCAAGGCCATCGACCAGTTCGACATGCTCCAGCGAGGGGACCGCGTGCTGGTGGCCGTCTCCGGGGGCAAGGACTCGCTGGCGCTCTGGGACCTGCTGCTGGACCTCGGGTACGAGGTCGACGGTCTCTACGTGGGCCTGGGCATCGGCGACTACAGCGACTCGTCGGCCACCTACGCCCGCGCCTTCGCCGAGGAGCGCGACCTGCGCCTCGTCGAGGTCGACCTGCGGGAGACCCACGGCTACGACATCCCGACGGGCGCCCGCTCCGCTCGCCGCGCCCCGTGCTCGGTGTGCGGCATCTCCAAGCGGCACGTCTTCGACCAGGCGGCCCTGGACGGCGGCTACGACGCCCTGGCCACCGGCCACAACCTCGACGACGAGGCGGCCGTCCTCTTCGGCAACGTCCTCCGGTGGGAGACCGAGTACCTGGCCCGCCAGCAGCCCGTGCTGCCCGCCCGCGACGGGCTTCCCCCGGAAGGTGAAGCCACTGGTGCGCCTGGCCGAGCGGGAGACCGCGGCGTACTGCATCCTCCGCGGCATCGACTACGAGGTCGAGGAGTGCCCGATGGCCGCGGGCAACAAGCACCTCGGCTACAAGGAGGCCCTGAACGCCATCGAGGTCACCTCGCCGGGTAGCAAGCAGCAGTTCTACTTCGGGTTCCTCGAGCGGGTGGCGGGGCAGTTCACCGCCGACGAGGACGAGGGCGTGGCCCTGTCGGCCTGCGAGCGCTGCGGCGCCCCGACCCCGGGCGACGTCTGCGCGTTCTGCCGGCTGGCCGAACGAGCCTCACAGGCCCAGCCCGTGGAGGCCCCGGCCCGGAAGGCGACCCGTTGACCGATGGCCGCCCGCTGCGCGCGGGCGAGCAGGTGCTGCTCATCGACGGCAAGGACCGGCGCTACCTCGTCCGCCTGGAGGACGGCGGCGAGTTCCACACCCACGCCGGGATCCTCCCGCACGACGAGATCATCGGCGGCGACGAGGGGCGGCTGCTGCAAGGCCAACTCCGGCGTCGCCTACCGGGTCATCCGCCCGACGCTCACCGACTTCGTCCTCAAGATGAAGCGGGGGGCGCAGGTCATCTACCCGAAGGACCTCGGCCCCCTCCTGCTGCTGGCCGACGTGTTCCCGGGTGCCCGCATCCTCGAATCCGGGGTGGGCTCCGGCGCCCTGTCCATGAGCCTCCTGCGGGCGGGGGCCGAGATCGTGGGCTACGAGGTCCGGGAGGACTTCGCCGCCCGGGCCCGGGCCAACGTACGCGACTTCCTCGGCGAGGAGGCCCTCGCTCGCTACCGGGTCGAGATCCGGGACACCTACGAGGGCATCGACGAGACCGACCTCGACCGGGTGGTCCTCGACCTGCCCGAGCCGTGGCACGTCGTGCCGCACGCGGCCAAGGCGCTCGTGCCGGGTGGGATCTTCGTCGCCTACACCCCGTCGATCATCCAGGTCAGCCAGCTGCGCCAGGACCTGGACCACGCCGGCTTCTTCTCGGCCGAGACCGTCGAGATCCTGCAGCGCACCTGGCACGTGGACGGCGTGGCCGTCCGACCGGACCACCGCATGGTGGCCCACACCGGGTTCCTGACCCACGCCCGTGCCGCTGGCTGAACCGTGAACCTGCTGGACCTGCTGATCATCCTGTTGGCCGTGTCGGCGGGCATCGCCGCCTGGCGGCTCGGCTTCGTGGCCCGGGCCGCCTCGTGGATCGGGATGGCGGCCGGCGTCTACGTGGCGGGGCGCACCCTGCCCTCGGTCCTCGACCGGTTCGAGTCGGCCAGCGAGACGCAGACGTTCCTGGCCGTCATCGCCCTCCTCATCGCCGGCGGCTTCCTGGGCCAGGCCCTGGGCCTCGTGGTCGGCGGGCGGCTGCGGGTGGCGATCCCCGAGGGCAACGCCCGCACGGTGGACAAGGTCATCGGCGCGATGGCCGGCGTGCTGGGCGTCCTCGTCCTGCTGTGGCTGACGCTGCCGACCATGGCCAACGTCCCGGGCTGGCCCGCCGAACAGGCCCGCAACTCGTCGGTGGCCCGGGCGCTGAACGCCGTCCTCCCCGAGCCGCCCGACACCTTCGCCACCCTCGATGAGTTCATCGGCGACGACCGCTTCCCGAGCGTCTTCGACGCCTTGCGACCGTCGCCGGACCTCGGCAACCCACCCCGGCGCACCGGCATCCCGCCGACGCTCTCCGAGCAGGTGGCCCAGTCGACGGTGCGGATCGAGGGGGAGGCCTGCGGCCGCCTCCAGGAGGGCAGCGGGTTCGTGGTCGACACGGACCTCGTCGTCACCAACGCCCACGTGGTGTCCGGTGACGAGACGATCGAAGTCGTCCGCACGGACGGCTCCCGGGCGGGAGCCACCGTCGTCACCTTCGACCCCGACCGCGACCTGGCCCTGCTCGAGGTCCCGGGCCTGGACCGCCCCGCCCTGCCGATGGGTGAGGCCGACGAGGGCGACCGGGGCGGCGTCTACGGCTACCCGGGCGGCGGCGACCTGCGCATCGCCCCCTACGAGATCGCCCGCGAGGTCGAGGCCCGGGGCACCGACATCTACGACGACGACCAGACCGTGCGCAGCGTGTACTTCCTGTCGGCGCACCTGCGGCCCGGCGACTCGGGCTCGGCCCTGATCGACCCGACGGGCAGCGTGGTCGGCGTCGCCTTCGCCATCGCCCCCGATCGGAGCAACGTGTCCTACGCCCTGACCGGCGACGAGCTGGAGGAGGTGCTGGCCGAGCCCCGGGCCGACGCGGTGGACACCGGGCCGTGCATCGGATGAGGCGCCTCGCCGTCCTCGTCCTGGTGGGGCTGCTGGCCGTCGCCTGCTCGGGCGACGACGGCGACGAGGCGGCCGACAGCGGCGAGGCGGCCGACGTCACCACGACGGCACCCAGCTCGACGGTCACGACCACGACCGAGGTCCCGTGCGACACCCCTGACGTCGACGAGCGCACCACCGGGCAGGTGACGGTGGCGGGGGAGGAGCGGACCTACCTGGTCGACGTCCCCGAGTCCTACGACGGCGGCAGCCCGACCCCGCTGATCGTGAACATCCACGGCTCGGGCTCCAACGCCGAGGAGCAGGCCGTCTACTCGAACTTCCCGGCGGTCAGCGACGCCATCGTCGCCCTGCCCCAGGGCACCGGTGATCCCCAGGGCTTCAGCCTGATCCCCGGCCCGGCGAACCCGGACGTGCAGTTCGTGCGCCAGATCGTCGAGGCGGTCAGCGACGACTTCTGCGTCGACCCTGCCCGGGTCTACGCCACCGGCATCTCCAACGGCTCCGCGCTGTCCGCCGAGCTGGCCTGCGCGGCTCCCGACCTGTTCGCGGCCATCGCCATGGTGGCCGCCACCGTCGGCCCGCTGGGCTGTGATCCCTCGACGCAGATGCCGGTCCTGGCCTTCCACGGCACCGCCGACCGGATCGTCCCCTACGACGGCGGTGGGGTGCGCAGCGGCGGCGGGGCGGCCGACGGTGTCCAGATCGCGGGCGCCGAGGAGCAGATCGCCCGTTGGGCCGACCAGGACGGCTGCGACCCCGAGCCCACCGAAGAGCCCGTCGCCGACGACGTCGTCCACTGGACGTACACCGGCTGCGACGCGGAGGTCGAGTTCTACCGGGTGGAGAGCGCCGGCCACGTCTGGCCCGGCGCGTTCACGAACACCGCTCTGGAACAGGTCCTCGGACCCAACACGTCAACCGTGAATGCAACCGAAGTCATTGCTGCGTGGTTCCAGGACCACGCACGGGACTAGCCCGTCAATCCACCTCGATGAAGATGCACTCGCCGGGGCACTCCTCGGCGGACTCGATGGTGGCCTCCTCCTGACCGGCGGGGACCACGGCGAGGCCGGCGGGGCCACCCGGGTCGCTGAAGACCTTGTCGCCTTCCTTCACGTAGGCGAGCCCGTCGTCCAGCAGCGTGAAGACGTCGGGAGCGATCTCCTCGCAGAGACCGTCGCCGGTGCACAGATCCTGATCGATCCAGACCTTCATCGCTCGTACGTCTCCTGGGGGTTCGGTGGGCCGGAGCCTGAACGACTCCATCGGTCCGTTGCGCGAGGACTCTAGCAGTCCGGGACAATAAACACGGAAATCCCGGTGGAAACCTTTCGTGGCATCGGGCACGTTCACAGAACCGACACGGAAGGTGTCGCGAACTTGGGAGGGGCCGTGTGTAAGGTCGCCGATAGAGGAGGTGGTCGGCATCGGCACCGCAGGTGATGGCGCAGGGCAGGGCCAGCCGGACGAAGAACTGGCCACCATCCGCGAGCAGCTTGCGGAGCTCGAGGAGGAGGTCGTCGTCCTCCGTCGCCGCCTGCAGGAGGCCCCCAAGCGGGTCCGCACCCTCGAGGAGCGCCTGCTCGAGACCAAGGGCCAGCTCGCCCAGGCGGTCTCCCAGAACGAGAAGCTGACCTACACCCTCCGCGAGGCCCGCGAGCACATCGCCACCCTGCGAGAAGAGGTCGAGAAGCTCACCCAGCCACCCTCCGCCTACGGCACGCTGCTCGGGGTCAACGACGACGGCACCGTCGACGTCCACTCCGGCGGCCGCAAGATGCGGGTCGCGGTCCACCCGGAGCTGACCAGCGAGGACCTGGTGCGAGGCGCCGAGGTCGTGCTCAACGAGTCGCTCAACGTCGTGCTCTGCCGCTCCGGCGAGGTCACCGGTGAGGTCGTGGTGGTCAAGGAGGTCATGGACGACTTCCGGGCCCTGATCGTCGGTCGCGCCGACGAGGAGCGCGTGGTCGACCTGGCCGACGCCCTGCGGGGCAAGCTCCTGCGCTCGGGCGACCACGCTCTGATGGACACGCGCTCCGGCCTCCTGCTGGAGCGCCTGCCCCGACCCGAGGTCGAGGAGCTCGTGCTGGAGGAGGTGCCCGACGTCGCCTACGCCGACGTGGGCGGCCTGGACGACCAGATCGAACAGATCACCGACGCGGTCGAACTGCCCTTCGTCCACCAGGACCTGTTCGCCGAGCACAAGCTGCCGGCCCCCAAGGGCATCCTCCTCTACGGCCCCCCGGGGTGTGGCAAGACGCTCATCGCCAAGGCGGTGGCCAACTCGCTGGCCAAGAAGGTGGCCGAGCTCACCGGCGACGCCGAGGCCCGCAGCTACTTCCTCAACATCAAGGGCCCCGAGCTGCTCAACAAGTACGTGGGCGAGACCGAGCGCCAGATCCGCCTCGTCTTCCAGCGGGCCCGGGAGAAGTCCGAGGAGGGCGTCCCCGTCATCGTCTTCTTCGACGAGATGGACTCGCTGTTCCGCACCCGGGGCACGGGCATCAGCTCCGACATGGAGTCCACGATCGTCCCGCAGCTCCTGGCCGAGATCGACGGCGTCGAGGCCCTGAAGAACGTCATCGTGATCGGCGCCTCCAACCGGGAGGACCTGATCGACCCGGCGATCCTGCGCCCGGGTCGCCTCGACGTGAAGATCAAGATCGAGCGGCCCAACGAGGAGGCCGCCGCCCAGATCTTCCAGCGCTACCTGACCGCCGACCTCCCGCTGGCCGTCGACGAGGTGACCGACCTCGGTGGTGGCGATCCCGACAAGGCCGTCCGGGCGATGATCGAGTCCACCGTCGAGGAGATGTACAAGGACGACGATCGCAACCGCTTCCTCGAGGTCACGTACCAGAACGGGGACAAGGAGGTGATGTTCTTCAAGGACTTCGCCTCCGGCGCCATGATCGAGAACATCGTCCGCCGGGCCAAGAAGCTGGCCATCAAGCGGCTGATCGCCACCGGGGTGAAGGGGATCCGCACCGACGACCTCCTGGTGTCCATCCACCAGGAGTACAAGGAGCACGAGGACCTCCCGAACACCACCAACCCCGACGACTGGGCGAAGATCTCGGGCAAGAAGGGCGAGCGCATCGTCTACGTGCGCACCCTCATCTCGTCGAACGAGGACGAGTCGGCCGGTGGCCGCTCCATCGAACGGGTCGGTACGGGGCAGTACCTCTAGGGTCCACCCATGGCGATCGGCAAGATCTGCGGGGTCGAGACCGAGTACGGGATCATTGTCCGCGGCACCGCCGAGTCGAACCCCATCGCCGCCTCGTCGGTCCTCATCAACGCCTACGTGAACGAGTTGGCCGGCAACGACCCGGCCGCCGCCGGCCGGGTGGGCTGGGACTTCGAGGACGAGTCACCCGGCAACGACGCCCGGGGGATGCCGCCCGAGGGCACCCTCGCCCCCGAGGTGGAGACCCACCTGGTCAACGTCGTGCTGACCAACGGGGCCCGCTACTACGTCGACCACGCCCACCCGGAGCTGTCCACGCCCGAGTGCGGCGACGCCCGGTCCGTCGTCCGCTTCGACCGCAGCGCCGAGGTCATCCTCCAGCGCTCGATGGAGGCCGCCCGTCGCATCCTGCCGCCGGGGCAGGAGATCGTCGTCTACAAGAACAACTCCGACGGCAAGGGCAACTCATACGGGACCCACGAGAACTACCTGATGGACCGGGCGGTGCCGTTCCCCCGGATCGTGCAGCACATCACGCCGCACTTCATCACCCGCCAGATCTTCTGCGGCGCCGGCAAGGTCGGCTCAGAGGCGCCGGGCCTGACCACCGCCGAGGTGCCGTTCCAGCTCACCCAGCGGGCCGACTTCTTCGAGGAGGAGGTCGGGCTGGAGACGACGCTGAAGCGGCCCATCGTCAACACCCGAGACGAGCCCCACGCCGACGCCCAGCGCTACCGGCGACTGCACGTGATCATCGGCGACGCCAACCTCTCCGAGGTGGCCACCTTCCTGAAGGTGGGGACCACGGCGATCGTGCTCGCCATGATCGAGGACGACGTCCTCACCCGGGACCTGCGCTTCGCCCGTCCCGTTCACACGTTGCGGCAGATCTCCTACGACCTCACCCTGGCCCGGAGCTTCGAGCTGGAGGACGGGTCGACCATCACGGCCCTCGAGGTGCAGTGGGAGCTGTTCGACCGGGCCCGCAAGTACGCCGAGTCCGAAGGCCTCGCCGTCGTCGGCGAGGAGGTCGGCGCCGAGATCCTGCGCCGCTGGGAGGCGGTGCTCATCGGGCTCGAATCGGACCCCATGAGCTTGGCCGACCAGCTGGACTGGGTGGCCAAGTACCGGCTGCTCGAGGGCTACCGGGAGCGCCACGACCTGGCCTGGTCCGACGCCCGCATGGCCGCCATGGACCTCCAGTACCACGACCTGCGCCCCGAGAAGTCGCTGTTCACCCGCTTGGAGATGGAGCGCCTGGTGACCGACGACGAGGTCGAGGCCGGCATCACCGAGCCTCCCGAGGACACCCGTGCCTACTTCCGCGGGACGTGCCTCTCCCGGTTCGCCGACGCCATCGTGGCGGCCAACTGGGACTCGATGGTCTTCGACGTCGGCGAGGACCCGCTGCGCCGGGTGCCAATGATGGAACCCGGACGCGGAAGCAAAGCGCACGTGGGTACGTTGTTGGAAGAGAGCGAGACGGCGGCCGAGCTCCTCGAGAGGCTCGGGTCGTAGCGACCGAACGACTGGGGAGACCGATGGCTGAGCGAGAGCAGAAGCGCAAGACAGCACCTTCTCGTCAGGAGGAGGAGGTCGAGGAGACCCCGGCCGCCTCCGAGTCCGGCGAGAAGATCAAGGCCGAGCTCGACGACCTCCTGGACGAGATCGACGAGGTCCTGGAGACCAACGCCGAGGACTTCGTCAAGTCATATGTCCAAAAGGGCGGCCAATAGCCACTCTCTGTGGTCGGACGACCACAGTTTGAGATCGCACACCTGAACCCGAGGCAATACCTTGTGGAATCCGCAAGGTATTGCCTCGACGTCGTTCCGGGGGTGCTTGGATTTCCGGCATGAACCGACGGACCTTCCTGACGACGACTGCGGGGACCGGGGTCGTCCTCGTGGTCGGGAAGCGAGCCTCGGGTCAGCCGATCCCGGACGGGCCGTACGGGCCGTTGGCCCGGCAGCCGGACGCGAACGGGATCCTCCTGCCCGAGGGCTTCACCTCCCGGATCGTGGCCCGATCGGGCGAGGTGGTCGAGGGGACCGACTTCGAATGGCCGGCGTTCCCGGACGGGGCAGCGGTGTTCCCACACCAGGACGGCGGCTGGTTCCACGTCGTGAACAGCGAGATCCCGGTCGAGGGCGACGGCGGGTGCAGCGCCATCCAGTACGACGCCGACGGGAACGTGGCCGGCGCCTACCGCCTGCTCGGGGGCACCATGACGAACTGCGCCGGCGGGCCGACGCCGTGGGGGACCTGGCTCTCGTGTGAGGAGACCGACACGGGCCGGGTGTGGGAGTGCGACCCGGCCACGCCGATGAGCGGCGAGGTCCGGCCGGCGCTGGGGTCCTTCCGGCACGAGGCGGCTGCGGTCGACCCCGAGCAGGGGTACGTCTACCTGACCGAGGACGCGCCCGACGGCGCCTTCTACCGGTTCCTCCCCGACAACGAGCAGGACCTGTCGTCCGGCCTCCTCGAGGTCGCCTCGGTCGACGCCGACGGCGCGGTCACGTGGTTCGAGGTGCCGGACCCGACGGGCCGGCAGCAGCGCACCGCCCTCCAGGTCCCCGAGACGACCGCCTTCGACGGCGGCGAGGGGGTCTGGTTCGCCGATGGGGTCGTCTGGTTCACGACGAAGGGCGACAACCACGTCCGCTCGTACGACACCGAGACCGAGACCATGGAGGTGGTCTACGACGGGACGGGCTTCCTGCAGGGGGTCGACAACATCACGGTCGAGGCGGGCTCGGGTGACCTCTACGTGGCCGAGGACGGCGACGACATGCAGCTCGTCGTCATCACGGGCGAGGGCGACGTCGTGCCGATGCTCCAGGTCGTCGCCGAGCCCCTGCCCAACCCGCCGGGCGCACCGTCGGAGATCACCGGGCCGGTCTTCTCACCCGACGGCGAGCGGCTGTACTTCAGCTCCCAGCGGGGTGGCGACCCGCAGCTGGGCATCACCTACGAGATCACCGGGCCCTTCCGCGGCGTCGGGCAGGAGCCAGCCGCCACGACGACGACGCTGGCAGCGGCGAGCACGACCACCCAGCGCCAGCCCACCGAGGCCGATGACGACCAAGGCGGCTCGTCGGCTGCCGTCCCGATCGGCATCGCCGTCGGGGCCGGGGCCGTCGTCGCCGGCGTCATCGCCGTCCGTCGGCGCCGGGCCTGATCCGACCATTGACACCTAGACACACTAGGCATAGGCTGTCTAGGTATGAAGCCTGACATCGTGCGAGGCCACCTGGACCTCCTGTTGCTCGCCATCGTCGAGGACGGCCCGTTCCACGGCTACGCCATCCTCGAGGAGCTGCGCGACCGAACCGAAGGCGCCATCGACCTGCCCGAGGGGACCGTGTATCCCGCGCTGCACCGCCTCGAGCGGGCGGGGCTGCTGACCAGCACGTGGACCCAGGTCAACGGCCGGCGCCGGCGGATGTACGACTTGACCCCGAAGGGGACGACGGCGGCGAGGGAGAAGCGCCGCGAATGGACGGCCTTCACCGAGACCGTCCAGCGCATCGTGGGGGCGCCGCCATGGCCGACGACCGCTTGATCCCGGGCTACCTGCGCGAGCTACGGCTCTCCGTGGCCCGCCTCCATGACGCCGACGACATCGTGGCGGAGGCCGAGGACCACCTCTACGAGGCCGCGGAGCGCCTCAGCGCCGACGGCCGCACCCCCCATGAAGCCGAAGCCGAGGCGCTCGCCCGCTTCGGCTCGGCAGCCCTCGTGGCCAAGGTCTGCATCAGTGAATCGACCAAGGGAGCCGCCGTTCCCACGACCAGGACCCGTTTCGCCGGCTTCGCCCTCCTGCTGGCCCCGATCCTCCTCGTGGTGGGCGAGTGGGGAAACGAGGCCACCGACAACACGGGGGGACTCCACGGCACCATGGTGGTCGTCCTCGGCCTCGCCTTCCCGGCCCTGATCTTCGGCCTGTGGGGCCTGCGCACCCGCCACGGTGGGCTCGGCCGTCTCGGCCGGGCAGCCTTCGTCCTCGCGGTGCTCTCACCGATCCTGGCGCACGCCGCCCTCTACGCCGCCGCTGCCGGGCTCGCCATCCTGCTGGCGGTGGCCCTGCTGGTGTTCGGCGTGGAGATGCTGCAGGCGTCCGTCCTCCCGATCGCTCCGCTGGCGCTGATCATCGCCGGTCCGATCCTGGTCCTGGCGAACCTCGTGGTGGCCATCGGCATCACCGTCGGCGGGGGCGATGCCGGACACCTGCCATTGGTCCTCGTGGTGGTCCCGATCCTGGTCACCGCGGTGGGCCTGTCCTGGCTGGGCTGGCACCTCAGTCAGGAGACCGCGGTCGACGGGGCCCGCACCGGCCGCATCACCGCCGCCTGACCCGAGTTGATCAGTCCTCGCCGAAGGTCGGCTTGCCGAGCGGCTCAACCGAGCGCCGGTAGGTGAGCAGGATGGCGCCGCTGTCGCCGGCGGGCGTGCCGCTGACCAGGTCGAACCGGTGCGTCCCGGCGTCGTCGAACAGGCGCTTCCCGACGCCGAGGACGACGGGGTACATGACCAGGCGGATCTCATCGACGGCGTCGGCGGCGAGCAGGGCCTGGGCCACCGAGTGGCTGCCGGCGAGGAGGATGTCGCCACCGTCCTCGTCCTTCAGCGCGTTGACCCCGTCGACCAGGTCGCCCTCGATGACCACGGTGTTCTCCCACTCGGGGTCGGTCATCGTGGTCGAGGCGACAACCTTGCGCATCGAGTTCAGCTTGTCGGCGAAGGGGTCGCCGGCCCGCCCCGGCCAGGCGCCGGCGAACGAGTCGTAGGTGCGCCGCCCGAGCAGCGAGATGTCGGCGGCCTGGAGCTCCTCGTCCTTGAACTGGCCGATCTCGTCGCTCCAGAACGGAAGGGTCCAGGCACCGTGCGGATAGTCGTCCTCGCCCCCGGGGGCCTCCATGACCCCGTCGAGGGACATGAACTCGGTGACCACGAGCTTGCGCATGATGTTGCTCCTCTGTGTTGCGGTACACACCGTCTACGAACGGGGCCGGCCGATCTCGACACCTGGGGCAAGGTTTTCTCATCGGAGATGCAACCGCACGCGACATCGGGGCGTCGTTGGAGGACGTGAAGGCGGTGGCAGAGCCGGCGGGCAACGCGACCGAGCCGTATACGGCGCAGTCGTTCGAAGCCCTCTACGCCGACGAGGTCGACGCGATGGCACGCCTGGCGTTCCTCATGGTCGGGTCCACGGACCAGGCCGAGGAACTCGTCCACGACGCCTTCGCCCGCCTCTACGAACGCTGGGACCGGGTCGACAACCCCGGTGGCTACCTGCGCACCTGCGTGGTCAACGGTTGCAAGGACCGCCTGCGCCACCGCTCGGTCGAGCGCCGACACCCCGTCGGCGATGCGGCGACCAGCCAGGACGAGGTCGATGAGCTGGCCGACGTGCTCGCCACCCTGCCGTACCGGCAGCGGGCCGCCGTCGTCCTCCGCTACTACGAGGACCGCTCCGAAGCCGACATCGCCGAGCTGCTGGGTGTGCGCCCGGGCACGGTGAAGTCGCTCCTGCACCGCGGCCTCGCCCGACTCCGCGAGGTGATCGAGCCATGAGCGACCGACTGTCCGACCTGCTGGCCCGGCGCGCCGAGCAGGGGAGCGGCGTCCACCCGACCCGAACGGGCGTCGACGAGGCCATCACCCACCGCGCCACCCGACGTCGCCGCCGGCGCACGATCGGTGGCGGCATCGGAATCGTGGTCGTCCTCGCCGTCGCCGGCGTCGCGGTCGCCGCCGGTGGATCGACCGACGACGACCCCGAGTCGGGGATCGCCACCGAGCCCGGGGGCGCCGAAGACCTGCCCCTCGTGGGGATCGACCTGGTCGGCTACGTGCGGGAACCCGCGCTGGACCCGGAGGCCTCCGCCGGAGGCGACGATCTGACCTACGCCGCATTCACCGGCGACGAGCCCGACGTCCTCGGACCGATGATCACCGCCTCCTCGTTCATCCAGACGGGAGACACCGATCCCGGGGGCACCCCGGTCGACCTCGACGGCGACGGCGACGCCGGGGGCGAGTCCGACGGCCGCATGACCGAGTACGAGACCGGAGCGACGACCGTCACCTGGACGCACGACAGCACCCCTCCGCCCTATGGGCGGATCGCCGTCGTGAACGGCCATGGCGTCCCGCCCGAGGACGTCCTGGTCTACGCCCAGCAGCTGAGCGGCGTGCCCTTCGACCTCGAGACGATGCCGGTGCCCGAACGCCTCCCGAACAGGGAGGTCGTGACGTTCGAGCCGACGCCGGACTTCCCCAGCCGAGTCGCCAGCTACCAGGGCCCGTCGAGCGTGGTCCACGTGCTGACGACCAGCGACCGGGGCTACTTCGACCTGACCCGGATCGTCAGCACCGAGGGCGAGCAGTACGAGGAGATCCCGCTCGGTCGGACCTTCCTCGGTCCCGGGGCCGCCATCCTCAGCCCGGACGACGACGGCATGACGTCCGCCCTCGTGCGCACCGACAGCGGCCTGACCGTCCACGTCTTCGGCCGGAACGTCGACGCCGGCACCCTGCGAACGGCGATCAGGTATGGCCACCTCGTCGACCTGTCCGACGAGGGGCACCCGCTCGTGACCAGCGTGCCGACGACCACCGTGCCGGCAACCACGGCGCCGACCCGAGACGGGCCCGTCGTCTCGGCGATCGAGGGGACGGGATCATCGGCTCCACGTCGAGCTCGAGGCCGCAGCGTCCGGATCGGCGGTGGTCACCTTCGCCGGTCGACGCTCCCCGCGACTACGACTGGCGACGCCCACCGAGCAGCGGTCGACGTCGACTGCGAGACCCCGGCCCGACGACCGGCGAGGCCTGGTCGAGCGAGCTCCGGTCCCCGACCCGGTTCGTCACGCTCGGCCTCGCGAGCGGCGAAGGCGCCGTGCCGATCGGCGCGACCCGACGGTGCCGATTGCGCGTGCTGACCTGCGGCTGCTTCGAGGGAGCTGCGCCTATCTCGCCGTCTCGATCGACCGGCTCGCGCGAGGCCCGCAGACCTCCTGGCCCGAGCACGGCCCACGGCCTGATCATCGATTCCCCCACCTGACTCCGAGCGGCCGAGGAGCCTCCCGGTAACCTGCGCGCCGTGACGCTGCCGTACTTCCGGGCCGAGGACGATCCCGGCCCCGACTTCGCCGCACTCGTGCGCCGGGCGGGGTTGCAACCTGCCGCCCTCGATCGGCACGGTGACGCGGTGACCCTGACCCACGGGACCACGGTGGTCGCCCTCCGCTACGCCGACGGCGTGATCATGGCGGGCGACCGGCGGGCCACGGCGGGCAACCTCATCAGCCACCGCCACATGGACAAGGTCTTCCCGGCGGACCGCCACTCGGGGGTCGCCATCGCCGGTGCCGCCGGGCCCGCGGTCGAGATGGTCAAGCTCTTCCAGCTCCAGCTCGAGCACTACGAGAAGGTCGAGGGCGAGCAGCTCTCCCTGGAGGGCAAGGCCAACCAGCTCAGCGCGATGGTCCGCTCGAACCTGCCGGCGGCCATGCAGGGCCTCGCCGTCGTGCCCCTGTTCGCCGGCTACGACCTGGCCCGGGGAACCGGTCGCCTCTTCGAGTTCGACGTCACTGGCGGCCGCTACGAGGAGAACGACCACGCCAGCACCGGGCTCGGGCTCGCTCCACGCGGGCACCGTCGTGAAGCTCGGCTGGAAGCCGGAGCTCACCCGCGAGGAGGCGGTCGACCTCGCCCTGAAGGCGCTCTTCCAGGCCGCCGACGAGGACTCCGCCACCGGTGGGCCCGACCTCGTCCGCGGCATCTACCCGACGATGGCGACGATCACCGACGAGGGCTTCACGCCGCTCGAGACCGAGGAGATCGCCGCCCGCTTCCGCACGCTGCTCGAGACCATGGACGGAGGGCTGGCCTCATGAGCATGCCCATGTACGTCGCTCCCGAGCAGCGGATGAAGGACCTGGCGGACTACGCCAGGAAGGGCATCGCCCGGGGTCGCAGCCTGGTCGCCGTCACCTACACCGACGGCATCGCCATCGTGGCCGAGAACCAGTCGAACACCCTCCGCAAGGTCAGCGAGATCTACGACCACATCGCCTTCGCCGGGGTCGGGAAGTACAACGAGTTCGACCAGCTGCGCATCGCCGGCGTCCGCCACGCCGACCTCAAGGGCTACAGCTACAGCCGGGAGGACGTGAACGCCCGCAGCCTGGCCAACCAGTACGCGCAGATCCTCGGCCAGATCTTCACCCACGACCTCAAGCCGATGGAGGTCGAGATCCTGGTGGCCGAGCTCGGCGTGGACCAGGACCACGACCAGATGTTCCACATCCTCTACGACGGCACGGTGCGCGACGAGAACCAGGCGACCGCCCTCGGTGGCGAGGCCGAGCCGATCGTGGCCCGCGTGCGCGAGGCGTGGACGCCCGGGCTCGACCTGGACGGCGCCCTGACGATGAGCATCCAGGCCCTCACCGGCCCCGACCGGCAGCTGGCCGCCGACGACCTGGAGGTCGGCCTGCTGGACCGGACGACCACGCAGCGTCGGGCGTTCCGTCGCATCGAGCCCGACGAGCTGCGCGAGCGCCTCGGCGACCTGGTCTCGGGCACGCCGTCGGCGGACGCCGGCGGACCGGACCTCCCACCCCCCGACGAGAACGGGAGCGCGGACCCGGCGTAGCCGCACCCCTTTCGAAATTGCGCCAGCTGGTTGCGAAAGGCGCAACCGATCGACGCAATTTCGGACCGGGTCAGCCCTCGTCGGCCTCGTCGAAGACCGCTTCGACGGCGTCGGAGAGCAGCAGCTCCCGAGCCATCTCGAGGTCCCCCTCGTCGACGTAGACGTGCGACCGGCCGACCGGGTAGATGCCCGTCGCGCCCTTCAGCTCCCAGACGATGCCCTCCGCTCCGAGCCGGGCGACGAGGACTCGGGCCTCGAACGGCGTGTCCACGCTGACCAGGTGGACCATGCGGAGCTCGGCCACGTGGTCACGGTACCGGTGGGGGTGGACCACCCCGGGGGTGCCGGACCGGTAGCGTGCCGCGGGTGGACCGGCGGATCTTCGGACTGGAGAACGAGTACGGGGTCACGTGCACGCTCCGGGGCCAACGCCGCCTCAGCCCCGACGAGGTCGCCCGCTACCTGTTCCGCCGGGTCGTGTCCTGGGGCCGCAGCTCGAACGTGTTCCTGGCCAACGGCGCCCGCCTGTACCTCGACGTGGGCAGCCACCCGGAGTACGCCACGCCGGAGTGCGACTCCATCTACGACCTGGTCGTCCACGACAAGGCGGGCGAGCGCATCCTCGAGCAGCTGCTGGCCTCCGCCGAGCAGCGCCTCCGGGAGGAGGGCATCCGCGGGGTCATCTACCTCTTCAAGAACAACACGGACTCGGCGGGCAACTCCTACGGCTGCCACGAGAACTACCTGACCAGTCGGCGGGACGACTTCAGCCACTACGTCGACGTGCTGATTCCGTTCCTGGTCAGCCGCCAGATCTACGCCGGGGCCGGCAAGGTGCTGCAGACGGCCCGGGGGGCGATGTTCTGCATCAGCCAGCGGGCCGAGCACATCTGGGAGGGCGTGTCCAGCGCCACCACCCGCTCCCGCCCGATCATCAACACCCGGGACGAGCCCCACGCCGACGCCGAGCGCTACCGGCGCCTGCACGTGATCGTGGGCGACTCGAACATGAGCGAGTACGCCACCTTCCTCAAGGTCGGGGCGGCGTCGATCATCCTGCGGATGCTCGAGGAGCCCTCGGTCGTCATCCGGGACATGACCCTCGAGAACCCCATCCGGGCCATCCGGGAGATCAGCCACGACCTCACCTGCACCCGTCGGGTGCGCCTGGCCAACGGCCGCGAGGCGTCGGCCCTGGAGATCCAGTCCGAGTACCTGAACCGGGCCCTGCGCTTCGCCGACACCCGCGGGCTGTCGCCCCTGGAGCAGCAGGCGCTCGACATGTGGGAGCACACGCTCACCGGGCTGGAGAAGGACCCCTTCTCGCTCGACCGGGAGTGCGACTGGGTCATCAAGCACAACCTGATCGAGGCCTACCGGGAGCGCCACGACCTTCCGCTGGCCCACCCCCGCGTCGCCCTGCTGGACCTGCAGTACCACGACGTGAACCGCAACCGGGGGCTCTTCTACCGGATGCAGCAGAAGGGCATGGTCGACCGGGTCGCCACCGACGCCGACATCAACCACGCCGTCGAGCACCCGCCGCAGACCACCCGGGCCCGCCTCCGGGGTGAGTTCATCAAGAAGGCCAAGGAGAAGAAGCGGGACTACACGGTGGACTGGGTCCACCTGAAGCTGAACGACCAGGCCCAGCGCACGGTCCTCTGCAAGGACCCCTTCAAGGCCAAGGACGAGCGGGTCGAGAAGCTCATCGCCTCCCTGTAGCGGCGCGTCGCATGCCGTCGTTCCGCACGGGTGCGGTCACCGAGCTGCTCAGCGAGCGCGCCGGCCTGCAGCGCGTGCGGGTCGACCTCGGTGACGACGAGACGGCGCGTGCCTACGTCCTCACCCAGCTGACCGGCCCGGTCGCGGTGGGGGACCGGGTCGTGTGCAACACCACTGCCGTCGAGCTCGGTCTCGGCACCGGCGGCTGGCACGTCGTCCACTGGAACCTGGCTCGGGAGGCCTGGCACGAGCCCGGCCCCGGTCACATCATCAAGCTCCGCTACACCAGCCTCCAGGCCGACACCGGGGCCGGGGAGGAACAGCACCCCGACGTGCCCACCACCCTCGACGGCACCCCCGTCGTCGTGTGCACGGTCCACAGCCAGGTGCCGTGCGTGGTCGTCGCCGCGTTGGACGCCCGGCCCGGTACCCGCATCGCCTACGTGATGACCGACGGGGCGGCCCTGCCGCTGGCGTTCTCCGACCTGGTGGCGACGATGGTCGAACGGGGTCTCCTGGCCGGCACCGTGACCGCCGGCCATGCCTTCGGCGGCGACCTCGAAGCGGTCAACGTCGCCTCCGCCCTGACCATGGCCCGCCACGTGCTGGACGCCGAGCTGGTCGTCGTCGGCATGGGTCCCGGCGTGGTCGGCACCGGTACGCCGCTGGGCACGACCTCCCTGGAAGCCGCCTCCACCCTCGACACCGTCGCCGCCCTCGACGGCAAGCCGGTCGCCTGCCTGCGGGTGTCCAGCGGCGACGCCCGTGACCGCCACCAGGGCGTCAGCCACCACACCCGCACCGTCCTGAACCTGGTGCGCTCGCCCGTGCGGGTGGCCGCCAACCCCGCCGTCGGCGCCCTGGACCGCCACGAGGTCGTCGACGTCGCCGTCCCCGAGACGGCCGCCCTGCTCGAGGCCGAGGGCCTGCATGTGACGACCATGGGCCGTACCCCCGCCGAGGACCCGGACTACTTCGCCGCTGCGGGCCAGGCCGGCGTCCTCGGGGCGCAACTGCTCACCCGGTGAGGGGACCTGCCTACAGCTGGGGGTCCGATGCGCCGTAACTTCCCCCCGATGCGACGCACGCTCCTCCTCCTGACCCTGATCACCGTCCCCTTCCTCGCCGGCTGTGGGGACGACGGGGGAGGAAGCCAGGAGGCGACGACCGACCTCGGCGCCGTCGAACTGATCCGAAGCGCGCCGGACGCGCTGGCGGAGGCGGGCACGGCCCACCTCGAGCTGACCGTCGAGACCGGTGGGCTCACCGTCGACGCCTCCGGCCAGTTCGACTTCGACGCCCAGACCGGGGCCATGACCATGGAGGTCCCGCCCCCGATCGGCAGCGAGGTCGAGACCGTCTTCGACGGCACCACCTATTACATGAGTGCCGCCATCTTCGGTGGGGCCATCCCCGGCCTCGACGCCGAGTGGATCCGGGTCGACCTGGACGACCTCGCCGGCCAGGCGGGTGTGGATCTGAGCCGACTGCCCCAGGGCGCCAACAACCCCGCCGACGCCCTCGACGCCCTGGCCGCGGTGAGCCAGGACGGTCTCGAGGAGCTCGGCACCGAGGAGGTCCGCGGCGTCGAGACCACGCACTACGCCGCCGAGATCGACATGGCCGCTGCCGTCGAGGCGGCCGACGAGCAGACGGGCGGTGAGCTCCTCGACGACGCGATGGCCGAGCAGTTCCTCGCCCAGTACGGCGAGGAGCCGGTGCCGGTGGAGGTCTGGATCGACGGCGACGGCCTCGTGCACCGCCAGACGATGACGATCTCGGCCGCCGGTGAGGAGGCGACCATGACGATGGAGATGTTCGACTACGGCCAGCCGGTCGACGTGCAGATCCCCGACGCCTCCGAGACCGTCGACTTCGGTGACCTGATCGGCGGCCTGACCGACAACTGACCCGTAGGCTCGGCCGAGCCATGGCCGAGGAGAAGGTGGACAAGCTCGAGCGGCTGATGAACCTCGTCGCCGTGCTCCTGGACACCTCACGACCGCTCAGCGCCGAGGAGCTGCGGGACCAGGTTCCGGGCTACCCCGAGTCCGGACCGACCTTCCACCGGGCCTTCGAGCGGGACAAGGACGACCTGCGGGAGCTGGGGGTGCCCCTCGTGGTCGAGAGCATCCCCGGCGTGGACCCGCCTCGGGACGGGTACCGCATCCCGCGGGACCAGTACTACCTGGCCGACCCCGGGCTGGAGGCCGACGAGCTGGCCGCCCTCCACCTGGCCGTGTCGACCGTCCAGGTCGGCGGGCCCACCGACGACGAGGCGCTCTGGAAGCTCGGCGGCGTGATCGACGCCGACGGCCTCGGGGCCCGGCCCTCGGCGGGTGAGCCGGTGGCCTCGCTGCCCGCCGACGCCCGTCTTCCGCTGCTGTTCGAGGCCGTGGCCCAGCGCCGCCGGGTCCGTCTCACCCACAGCGACGTCGAGCGGCTGGTCGACCCGTACCGCCTCGACTTCCGGCGGGGCCGCTGGTACCTGACCGGGCTGGACCACGAGCGGGCCGACGTCCGGAGCTACCGCCTCGACCGCATCGAGGGCGAGGTGACGACCGACGGGCCGGTCGACGCCTTCGCCCGGCCCGAGCAGATCGAGTCGGGAGCCGAGCGCCAGCCGTGGGAGCTGGGTGACGAGCCGCCCATCGAGGCCCGCCTGCTCGTCGACGCCGACCAGGCGGGGTACGCCGTGCACCTGGTGGGGGAGGACGCGGTGGCCGAGCGCCGGGACGACGGTGCCGTCGTGCTGGCCCTGCCCGTGAGCAACCCGCTCGCGTTCCGGTCCTTCGCCCTCACCTTCTTGGAGCACGCCGAAGTGTTGGGGCCGCCGGAGCTGCGCGACGACCTCGTCGCCTGGTTGAAGGAGCTGGTGTGAGCCGCCCGTCAGCCGGGGACCGCCTGCGCCGCCTGCTGGCCCTCCTCCCGTGGCTGGCCGACCACCCGGGGTCGACGGTCACCGAGATCAGCGAGCGGTTCGGGATCAGCCCGACGCAGCTCCTCGACGACCTCAACGTGGTCTGGATGGTCGGGATCCCGCCCTACACCCCGGACCAGCTCATCGACCTGGAGATCGAGGACGACCGGGTCACGGTCAACCTCGGCAGCTACTTCCGCCGGCCGCTGCGGCTGACGCCCGACCAGGCCCTCGCCCTGGTCGCCGCTGGCCAGAGCCTGGTGTCCGTCCCCGGCACCGACCCCGAGGGCCCGCTGGCCCGGGGCCTGGCCAAGCTGGCCGACGCCCTGCAACTGGACCCCGGGCAGGCCATGGCCGTGCACCTGGGCGACGCGGCGACGGCCACGCTGGAGCGCCTGCGCACCGCCATCCGGGACGGCCGTCAGGTGCGGATCGACTACTACTCCTTCGGCCGCGACGAGCGCAGCGAGCGCGACGTCGACCCCCACCGGGTCTGGGCCGAGGGGGGCAGCTGGTACCTGGCCGGCCACTGCCACAAGGCCGAGGGGGGTCGGGTCTTCCGCCTGGACCGCATGGCCGACGTCCAGGTCCTGGACGAGGAGGCCACGACCCGACCGTCGCCGGCGACCGGTGTGTTCAACCCCAACGCCGAAGACCCGACGGTGGTGCTCGACCTCGATCCCGAGGCCGGGTGGGTGCTCGACTACTACCCGCACGGCCCCGCCGAGGCCCGTGAGGACGGCCACGTCGAGGTCGAGCTGCCCGTCGCCAGCACCCGCTGGCTGGAGCAGCTCCTGGTCCGGCTGGGTCCGCTGGCGGAGGTGACCGACGTCCGCGGGGACGTACCGGAGGACTCCGGGGGCCACGCCGCCCGCCGCGTCCTCGCCCGATACCAGCGGTAGCCTCGGCAGCCCGTGACCGCCCCCGACACCACTGCTGAGCCCGACGCGCCCGACGACGACTCGGTACCGGCAGAGGGGGACGAGGAGGACGACGGTCGCTCCACAACCCGCTCGGTCATCGAGTGGATCGCGGTCATCGGCGGCGCCCTGGTCGTCGCCCTGGTCATCAAGACCTTCCTGATCCAGGCCTTCTACATCCCCTCCGGTTCGATGGAGCCGACGCTCGACATCGGTGACCGGGTGCTGGTCAACAAGCTCAGCTACCGCCTCCACGACGTGAACCGGGGCGACCTGGTGGTGTTCGAGGCCAACGAGGGCCACGGTGACTGCGGCCAACCCGTCAACAACGCGGCGGCCGCCACCGAGGCGGAGTCCGGGATCAAGGACCTCATCAAGCGGGTCATCGCTCTGCCGGGCGACACCATCGACATCCGGGACAACCAGGTCCTCATCAACGACCGCATCCTCGAGGAGCCCTACATCGGCGACGACGTGCAGACCCAGCCCACCGGCAACGTCGAGTTCCCGTTCGAGGTCCCCGAGGGCTGCGTGTTCGTGATGGGTGACAACCGCACCGACTCCCGCGACAGCCGCATCTTCGGCCCCGTCGACGAGGACCAGATCGTCGGCCGCGCCTTCATCCGGGTCTGGCCGCTGACCGCGCTCGGGTTCCTGTAGCCCCTAGCGCAGGCCCATCGTCTCCACGGCGATGGCCTCCATCATCCGGTCCACGTGGTCGCTGAAGACCCCGTCGATCCCCATGTCCAACACCTCGGCCAGGTGGCGGGGGAGCTGGACGTCCCAAGCCAGCGTGCAGATGCCGAACCGGTGGAACAGGGTGGTCAGCCCCCCGGTCCACTGCGTGTGATGGAGGTTCACGGCGTCGATGCCCGCCTCGGACAGCTCGGCGGCCGCCCGCTCCGGGCCTTGGCGGAAGTCCCGCAGCTTGCAGGAGACGACGAGCTTCGCCCCGACCGACCGGTCTCGCCACTCGACCAGGACCTCGGGCTTCGGGTGGCAGAGCCAGAGCAGCCCCCTGGCGCCGACGGCGTCGGCGGCGGCGATGGCCGGGCCCATGGCGTCGGGGTCCTTGATGTCGAGGCTGACCGGCAGGTGGGAGCCCACCTCGGCGTAGAGCTCGTGCAGGGTGGTCATGTGCTCGGGCAGGCGGGCCCGGGGCACCGTGGCGATCGGCCGCCGCCGCAGCCAGCCGCCGACCATGCCGTCGTGGTCCAGGACGGGCTCACCGTCGTCGCTCACCCAGACGTCCGACTCCAGCCCCGACGCCCCCAGCTCCACCGCCAGGCGGAAGGCCTCCATGGTGTTGCCGGGCGCCTGAGCACTCGCCCCACGGTGGGCGAAGCCGATGGGGACCTCCAGCAGGCGGGGGATGACGGGCCATATGACCCATTCTCGCCGCGCCGGCTCAAGCGCCCGTACCCCACTGCCGATGGCCTTCCTAGCGGAGGACAAGGACTGGGGACGGAAGACAGATGGCGACGATTCGGGCGAGCTGCCCCGACTGCGGAGACGTGGAGTTCACCACCCGGGACGTACAGGTCCGGGTCAGTGCTCCTGACGGTTCGGGCACCTATGCGTTCTCGTGCCCGGGCTGCGCGGTCACCGTGGTGAAGGCGGCCGAGACCCGAACGATCGACCTGCTGTTGGCGTCGGGGGTGGCCCTGGCCACCGGTGACATGCCCGCCGAGATCGGCGAGCGCCCGTACTTCGCCGACCCGATCTCCCACGACGAGCTGCTCGACTTCCACCAGATGCTGCACGAGGACGACAGCTGGTTCGACACCCTCACCGAGGACAACGGCCGCTCCTGACGTCACCCGCCGGGGACCTCCCCGGTGTGAGGCACATCCCGCAGTAGCGTCGGCCTCGGAGATCTCCCGATGGCCTGGCTCTGGTTGCTCGTGCCCATGGTGCTGCTCGGCGCCGCGTGTCCTGCTGCTGGCGGGCCACCGTGCGCCTGGACAGCGAGCGCCGTGACCTGGAGGCCCAGATCGCGGCCATGCGGGCCTCGGGGCCGGAACCGGGCCACCGGTAGGATCGGGCCGATGTTCAACGTCGGCGGGCCCGAGGTGCTCGTCATCCTCCTCGTGGCGTTGATCGCGCTCGGGCCCGGCGCAGCTGCCCAAAGCCGCCCGCCAGGTCGGGCAGGTCATGAACGAGATCCGCAAGGTCTCGACGAACTTCCAGCGTGAGCTGACCAGCGCCCTCGAGCTCGAGGAGCAAGAAGACGACCGAGAATCCGGCCGAGAAGCCGGCCGAGACGCCGACGTCGCCGGGCGGTCCGACCGACGTGAGCGTCACTGCCGAGGACGCCGACGTCGCCCCGACCACCTCCGACGACCCGCCGGAGTCGTGACGACCACCGAGGAGCCCCGGGACGAGCTCGCCGGCGGGCAGATGTCGCTGATCGAGCACCTGAACGAGCTCCGCAGCCGACTCATCAAGTGCATCATCGCCATCGCCCTCGGCGCCCTGATCATCTGGATCTTCTACGACCCGATCTTCCGACTTCCTCCTGAAGCCGCTCGAGGACGCCTGTGACCGCGGCGCCGAGGAGTGCCGGATCATCACCACCGACCCCCTGCAGGGCATCGCCACCCGCCTCAAGGTGGCGGGCTACGGCGGCATCGCCCTGGCCACGCCGGTCCTCCTCTGGCAGCTCTGGCGCTTCATCACGCCGGGCCTCTACCCGCGGGAGCGGCGGCTGGCCGTCCCCTTCGTGGTGTCGGGCGTGTTCCTGTTCTCGCTGGGGGCGTCGCCTGGCCTACTGGACCCTGCCCCGGGCGCTCGCGTTCCTGATCAACATCGCCGGCGAGGACATCGCCGCCTTCTACACGCCGGACAAGTACATCCAGCTGATCACCTACATGATGCTGGCCTTCGGGGCCGGCTTCGAGTTCCCGATCATCCTCGTGTTCCTGCAGCTGGCGGGGGTCCTGCAGCTTCGAGCGGCTGGTCTCGTGGCGCCGCTACGCCATCGTCGGCATCGTGGTCCTGGTGGCGGTGATCACGCCCAGCGGTGACCCCATCAGCCTGGCGGCGCTGTCCGTCCCCATGTACCTCTTCTACGAGATCTCGATCCTCATCGGCCGGTTCATCACCAAGCGACGGCGGGCACGCGCCGAGACGTGACCGCAGGACTTCGCCCTCGACCCCTTCCAGCAGCAGGCCGTCGCCGCCATCGACCGGGGTGAATCGGTCCTCGTCGCCGCCCCGACCGGTGCGGGCAAGACGGTGGTCGCCGAGCACGCCGTCGAGCGGGTGCTGGCCGAGCACGCCGGCCGGGTCTTCTACACGACCCCCATCAAGGCCCTGTCGAACCAGAAGTACGGCGACCTCGTCCGCCGGCACGGGGCGGACGACGTCGGGCTGCTGACCGGCGACAACAGCATCAACGGCGAGCGCCCGGGTGGTGGTCATGACCACCGAGGTCCTCCGCAACATGATCTACGCGGGCCGGCCGCTGGACGACCTGCGCTTCGTCGTCCTCGACGAGGTCCACTACCTCCAGGACGCCTACCGGGGACCGGTGTGGGAGGAGGTCATCATCCACGTGCCCCAGCCACGTGCGCCTGGTGTGCCTGTCGGCCACGGTGTCGAACGCCGACGAGCTGGCCGCCTGGTTGACCGAGGTGCGAGGGCCGACGGCGACGGTCATCGAGTCGCACCGCCCGGTGGAGCTGGAGCACCTCTACGCCGTGGCCGACGGCATCGAGGAGACGCTGCGGGTCATCCCCACCCTCGTCGACGACCGGCCCAACCCCGAGGGGCCGGATTTCGACTCGCAGCGGGTCCGGGGCCGGGGGACCGGGCGGGCGCACGCGCCACCGGTGGTTCATCCCCGACCGGGCCGACCTGGTCCGAGCACCTCGAGGACGAGTCACTGCTGCCGGCGATCTTCTTCATCTTCAGCCGGGCGGGTTGTGACGACGCCGCCCGCTACGTCGTCGCGCCGGACCCCGACTGACCACCGCCGAGGAGCGGGACCGCATCACCAGATCATCGACGAGCACGTCGCGCGACCTGTCCGACCGGGACCTGGCGGCCCTGCAGTTCGGGGCGTGGCGGGACCAGCTCGAAGCGGGCATCGCCGCCCACCACGCCGGGATGGTCCCGCCCTTCAAGGAAGCCGTCGAGGCCTGCTTCGTGGAGGGGCTGGTGAAGGTGGTGTTCGCCACCGAGACGCTGGCCCTGGGCATCAACATGCCCGCCCGGTCCGTCGTCATCAACAGCCTCAGCAAGTTCACCGGCGAGCGCCACGAGCGGCTGACCCCGTCGCAGTACACCCAGCTCACCGGGCGGGCCGGGCGGCGCGGCATCGACGACCACGGCACCGCCATCGTGCTGTGGTCGCCCTATGTCTCCTTCGCCGAGGTGGCGGACGCTCGCCGCCAGCCGTCGCTTCGAGCTGCGCTCGGCCTTCCGGCCCACGTACAACATGGCCGCCAACCTGGTCCGCCGCCACGACCCGGAGACCGCGCACCGCCTGCTGTCGCTGTCCTTCGCCCAGTTCCAGGCCGACCGGGCCCTGGTCCGGGCCGAGCGGGGCATCGACGGACGGCGCCGGGAGCTGGCCGAGGTCGAGGTCGACGCCGTGTGCGAGCTGGGCGACGTCGACGACTACCTGGCCCTGCTCGACGCCGGCAAGACGCAAGCACCAGCGCACCGATCAGCGGATCGCCGAGGAGAGGCTCAGCGAGCTGAGCCCCGGCGACGTCGTCGACGCCCCGATGAGGGACGGCCACGAGCGGGTCGCCGTGCTGTCCGTCGCCCACCGCGCCCAGGGCCACGTGCGGGTGCGGGCGGTCAACCGCACCGGCAAGGTGCTGACCTTCGGCGCGCAGACCGTGTCCGGCGCCGCCGGTCGTCGTCGGCCGCCTCGAGCTGCCCGAGCCCTACCGACCCAACAACCAGAAGTTCCGCAACGAGGTGGCCCGCCGCCTCGAGCGAACCCGGACCCGGCGGCCCAGCGAGACCAACCGCGAGGCCCGTGACCCCGACGACCACCCCGTGGCCGGCTGCCCCGACGTGCGTCGTCACCTGCGGGCCGCCCGCCGCGCCCGGCGCCTGCGCAGCGAGATCGACGCCCACCAGAAGCGCCTCGGGCAGGACTCGGGCTCGCTCGCCCGCGAGTTCGACCGGGTGCTGCAGGTCCTCGACGGGCGGGGCTTCCTCGACGGCTGGTCGCTGACCGAGGCGGGCCAGCGCCTGGCCCGCATCTACCACGAGAGCGACCTGCTGGTGGCCGAGTCCCTGGACGAGGGCCTGCTCGACGGCCTCGACGGGCCCGACCTGGTCGGCCTGCTGTCGTGCTTCACCTACGAGCACCGCAGCCCCGAGCCCGCGCCGCCCCCGACCTTCCCGAACGTCGGCCTCCGGGGGCGCTGGGACCAGCTGTCCGAGCTTGCCGCCGACGTGCTGAAGGAGGAGGCGGCCCTGTCCCTGCGCCTCACCCGCGAGCCCGACCCCGGCTTCGTCCCCCTGGCCCACGAGTGGACCGAGGGCGACGACCTCGACGAGGTCCTGGGCGAGGACGAGGACGTCACCGGCGGTGACTTCGTCCGCCAGATGCGTCAGATCCTCGACCTGCTCCGCCAGGTCGCCGAGGTGGCCCCCGACCCGACGACCCGGGACACGGCCCGCTCGGCGATCCAGCGCGTCGACCGCGGGGTCGTGGCCGCCTCGTCCGCGTCGGCGTGCCGTGACCACCACCTCGAAATTGCGTGAGTTGGTTGCGCTTTGCGACCGACCGGCGCAATTTCGAGGTGGTGAGCCGTACGTGACCATCGAGAAGGGTCAGGACTGGGGCGAGGTCGGCCCGCTGCCCGACGACGGGGTGGTCGTCCGCTCCGACGCCGAGGCCCGGGCCGTGGTCACCGCCGCCCGACGGGCGAACGAAGAGGTCCCGCCGCTCGGGCTGCTGGGCGGCGACCTCTGCCGCACGGTGGGCGGGCGGGGCGACGAGGCCCGCCTGCGATCCGGAGGCGGCGACCCGGCTGACCGTCGACCTCGGGTCGGTGCTGGTCGACGGGCGCCTCCACTGGTTCGTCGCCCACCTGGTCGCCCGCCGGTCGTGGCTGCGGGGCCCGCTGTTCGGCGTCTTCAACGCCGAGTGGCTCGGGGAGTGGGACGTCGCCCCCCGGGCCCACCCGGGCGACGGGCTGCTCGAGGTGGTCGAGGTGACCATGTCGGCCGGCGACCGGCTGAAGGCCCGCCGCCGCCTGCCGACCGGCACCCACCTGCCGCACCCGGGCATCGAGCATGCGCCGGGCGGACGCCGTCCAGCGGGACATCCCCAAGGGCCACAGCCGTGTGGCTCGACGGCGAGCGCCTCGGGCCCGGCCAGGCGCGCTGTCGATCCGGGTCGAGCCTGACGCCCTGCGGATCGTCGTCTAGACAGGGGCGATGGACGCCGAGGCGATCAAGGACCGGCTGGCCGACGAGGTCGAGCGGCGGGCCGACGTGCTGCTGGAGGTCTCCCACAGCATCCACGAGCACCCCGAGCTCTGCTACGAGGAGCACCACGCCCACGACCTGCTGGCCGGCGTGCTGGAGGACGAGGGCTTCGAGGTCGAACGGGGCGCCGCCGGCATGGAGACCGCCTTCGTCGGCCAGGACGGGGTCGGGCGACGGCCCCACCATCGGGATCTTCTGCGAGTACGACGCCCTGCCCGAGATCGGCCACGCCTGCGGCCACAACGTGATCGGCGCCGCCGGGCTGGGCGCCGGGCTGGCCGCCGCCACCGTCGCCGACGAGCTGGGCGGGCGTGTCGTCGTCCTCGGCTCACCGGCCGAGGAGGGGGGCGGCGGCAAGGTCTTCCTGGCCGGAGCGGCGGCGCCCTCGACGAGCTCGACGCGGCGATGATGATCCACCCCGCCGACGGCGACCTGCAGGCCATGAACGTCATCGCCATCCAGCAGGTCAACGTCCAGTACCACGGCAAGGCCGCCCACGCCGCCGCCTTCCCGCACCGAGGGCCGCAACGCCCTCGACGCCGCCGTGCTCGGCTACATGAACGTGGCCGCGCTGCGCCAGCACATCCGCCCCACCGAGCGGATCCACGGGATCTTCACCGACGCCGGCGACAAGCCGAACATCGTCCCCGAGTACGCCGCGGCCGAGTGGTACGTCCGCTCGCCGACCCGCCGCCTGCTGCAGGGGCTGAAGGACCGGGTCCTGTCCTGCCTGGAGGCGGGGACCGGCGCGGCGGGCTGCACCATGGAGCACCAGTGGCTGGACCCGGCCTACGACGACATGATCGACAACCCGGTCCTGGTCGACCTGTTCACCGCGAACGCAGAGCGCACCGGCCGGCACCTGGCCGACCCGGCCAAGGCCAACGGCGTCGTGGGCAGCACCGACATGGGCAACGTGAGCTACGTCGTGCCCTCGATCCACCCGATGCTGGCGGTGGCCCCGTCGGGCATCTCCATCCACACCCCCGAGTTCACGCAGTACGCCGGCGGCGAGGAGGGCGACCAGCGCGGTGCTCGACGGCGCCCAGTGCGATGGCCATGACCGTGGCCGACCTGTGGCTCGATCCGACCCGGGTCCAGGACGCCAAGGCGTCCTTCGAGGAGGCCGTCGCCCGCCGCTCGTGACCACTCTCCGAGGTCACCGGTATGGCGACGGGTGAGGCCGTACGCTGGACCGTCAGATGAGCGTGTACGTCGCCGAGGAGTTCACCTCCGACGAGGAGGACATCCTCCGGCGGTACTTCACGAACCTCGACCGCCCGGTCTTCGCGCTGGTCAACCTGCCCGAGGTGGTGAAGGGCGCCCTCTTCGCCCGCTACTCGCGCTCGCCCAAGAGCCTGCGCCGGCTCTTCCTCGACGAGTTCGTCGGCGACCTCGACATCACCGGCGACCAGACGGTCGACGCCACCGTCGGGCTGTCGCGGGCCGAGGAGCTCTACCAGACGGTCTTCTACGACTACGGCGACGACTCGGTCGCCCAGCTCGGTGGCGTCCACCTGGCCTGCGAGCAGGCGTCGAACATCCTCACCAAGGTCCTCGAGTGGGGCCGGCTCATGGCCTACCTCGAGCAGTCCACCCGCTACATCGCCTACGACGCCCGCATCGGTGGCCGCTTCCGCTACTACCGGGACCCCGACGTCCTCCAGTCGTCCCTGGGCACCCGCTACGTGGGCGACATGGACCGGCTCTTCGACACCTACGCCGAGCTGGTGCCCAGCCTCGGGGACTTCTTCCGGGACCACATCCCCAAGGACCCGGGCGACTCCGACTTCATCTACCGCCAGTCGATCCGGGCCAAGGCCTTCGACTCGCTGCGGGGGATCCTGCCCGCCGCCTCGCTGTCCAACGTCGGCATCTACGGCACCGGCCAGGGCTACGAGCAGCTGCTCCTGCGCATGCGGGCCCACCCGCTGCCGGAGGCCCGCTCGTACGCCGCAGATGATGCTGACCGAGCTGCGCAAGGTCATCCCGTCGTTCCTGCGGCGGGTCGACGTCCCCGACCGGGGTGTGGCCTGGAGCAACTACCTGGCCGAGAACCGCGATGGCCATGGACGAGATGGCCGCCAAGGTCTTCCCCACCGAGAGCGACGCGGACCGGGAGCCGTCGGTGACGCTGGTCGACTTCGACCCGGACGCCGAGGTCAAGATCGTGGCCAGCATGCTCTACGCCCACACCGACCGGCCCGAGACCGAGATCGAGGCCCGGGTGCGGGCCATGACCACCGAGGAGCGACTGGCCGTCGTCCGGGCCTACTGCGGTGACCGCACCAACCGCCGCCACAAGCCGGGGCGGGCGCTGGAGCGGGCCTCCTACCGCTTCGACGTGCTGACCGACTACGGCGCCTTCCGCGACCTCCAGCGTCACCGGATGCTCACCATCGAGTGGCAGCGTCTGACCCCGCGCCACGGCTTCACCCGGCCCGAGGCGGTCGACGCCGCCGGGCATGGGCGACCAGTTCGACGAGGCCATGGCCCGCTCCGAGTCCCTCTACGACGCCATGGAGCCCGAGTACCCGGATCAGGCCTCCTACGCCGTGGCCCTGGCCTACCGCATCCGCTTCGTCATGCAGCTCAACGCCCGGTCCGCGATGCACATGCTCGAGCTGCGCACCACGCCCCAGGGTCACCCGGCGTACCGGTGGGTCGCCCAGCAGATGCACGAGCGAATCGCCGACGAAGCCGGCCACCACGCGGTCGCCGAGATGATGCGCTTCGTCGACCACGACCCGGAGCCCGAGCTGGAGCGGCTCGAGTCCGAACGTCGTGCCGAGGCTCGTCGACAGACCCCCTGACCGGACCCGCACGAACGCGCGATCGGTCCCTCTATGCTCCGCCCGCGATCGCCCGGCGGGGATCCGACGAGGAGACGCATGGCTGACGACGACGTGGATGTAGACGTCGAAGAGGACGCGGTACCCGACCTCGCGGACGAGGACCTGGACGAAGAGGCCCTCGACGAGGACCTGGTCGACGACGAGGTCCTCGTCGTCGACGAGACCCTCGAGAGCGACGAGGTCGTCGCCGAGACCGAGGACGAGGAAGAGGACGACGACGCGACCGGGACCGAGCGTCCGACCAAAGCCGCCACCGCCGGCGACGACGACGACGACGAGCCCGATCCCGACGACGTCGAGGCCGACCTCGACACCATCCTCAAGGACCGCATCGCCGCCAACGACGACGACGAGGACGAAGAGGAAGAGGAGAAGCCCGGCCGGGTCACGAAGGGGACCGAAGACGAGGGCACCGGGGAGAACCGGGTCGCCCCCCGCAAGGCGGGCGAGTTCGTCTGCTCGTCCTGCTTCCTGGTCAAGCCCAACATGCAGCTGGCCGACGCCAAGAAGAAGCTCTGCCTGGACTGCGTGTGAGGCTGACCGCCATGCCGGCGCACCACGAGAACCGCAACGCCATCGAGCAGGTGGCCGATGCCGTCGTCTACGTGCCGCTGGGGCTCGCCCTCGAAGCCCGCCGCCTGTACCCGGAGCTGGCCGCCCGCGGGCGCCGACAGCTCCTCTTCACCCGCACCGTCGGCAAGTACGCCGTGCGCCGTGGCCAGGCCCGCCTGGACGACCTGGTCGCCACCGGCGTCGGGCTGGTCGGCGCCGTCCTGCCGTTCAACGGGCACCAGGCACCCGACCAGGTCGGCACGACGGTCGAGACGGCGACCGACCTCCGGGTCGTGCCCGACCCACCCGCCGAGCCCGGCCCCGACGACGCCCACCTGGCCATCCCGGACTACGACAGCCTGTCGGCCTTCCAGGTCATGCCGCGGCTGGAGGCCCTGGACGCCGGCGACCTCGACGCCGTGCGCGAGTACGAGGAGTCGACCCGGGGTCGGCGCACGATCCTGAACAAGATCGCCCAGCTGAGCTGACCGGGCTGTGGAATCGGTGCGCCCGGCCGTCGCCGAGGACCTGACCGCGCCTCGACCGCGCTCGGCGCGCGCCGCCATCGACGAGCTGGCCGACGAGAAGGGCGGCATCGTGTGGCGCCGTCACGCCGCCCGCCGGGAGCCCCTGGAGGAGGGTCTGGCCGAAGACCTGGCGACCCGGGACGACACCCAGGTCCTCGTGGGCACGATCGACGACGCCGTCGTGGGCTACGCGGTGACCACCGTCGAGACCCTCTTCGACGATGGTGCCCTGGCCGTCGTCCGCGACCTCTTCGTCGAGCCCGAAGCCCGCGGCGTCGGCGTGGGCGCCGCCGTGATGGAGGCCATCCTGGCCTGGGCGGGGGAGCGGGGCTGCATCGGCGTCGACGCGCTGGCCCTGCCCGGCGGCCGGGCGACCAAGAACTTCTTCGAGAGCTTCGGCTTCGTGGCCCGGGCCATCGTCGTGCACCGGGACCTGGCGTGAACGCCCCCCAGGTCTGCGTCGGCGCCATCGCCGTCGACGCCGACCGCCTGCTGATGATCCGCCGGGGTCACGGCCCCGCCGCCGGCCTCTGGTCGGTCCCCGGTGGCCGGGTCGAGTCCGGCGAGCTGCTGGCCGAGGCCGTCGTGCGCGAGCTGGGCGAGGAGACCGCGGTCGAAGGCGTCTGCGGCGAGCTGGTCGGCTGGGTCGAGCGCTTCGACGACGACCAGCACTACGTCATCCTGGACTTCCAGGTCGACGTCCTCGAGGGCACGGCGCCCGTGCGCCGGCGACGACGCCGCCGAGGCCCGCTGGGTCCCGCTGATGGACGTCGCCGAGCTCTACCTGGTCGACGGCCTCGCCGAGTTCCTCCACGAGCACGGCATCATCCCCACCATCGCCGTCGACTGACCCGTTCTGGCGCCCGATTGCGGCGCTATAGCACCCGAATCAGGCGCCAGAACGAACGCTCAGCGGCCCTTCCAGACTGGGTCGCGCTTCTCGATGAAGGCCATCGGGCCTTCGGCGAAGTCCTCGGTGCTGGCGAGGCCCATGAGGGCGGCGCCCGACTTGCGGACGCCCTCGGCGTCGTCGGTGACGGCGACGCTCTCCAGGACGAGGCGACGGCTCTCCCGCACGGCGAGGGGGGCGTTGACGGTGATGGCCTCGGCCAGCTCGAGGGCGGCGTCGAGCGCGGTCCCGGGCTCGACCAGGCGGTTGACCAGGCCGAAGTGGTGGGCTCGCTCGGCGCTGATGGGGTCGCCGGTGAGGGCCAGCTCCATGGCGATGTTGAAGGGGAGCTTGCGAGGGAGGCGGAACAGCCCGCCGGCGGCGGCAACGAGGCTGCGCTTCACCTCGGGGATGCCGAACCGGGCCTGGGTCGAGGCGACGACCAGGTCGCAGGCGAGGACGATCTCGGTGCCGCCGGCCAGAGCGGGACCGTCGACGGCGGCGATGATCGGCTTGGTCCGCTCGCGGGTGACGATGCCCCCGAAGCCACCCCGCTGGGTGTTCAGGTCGGCCGGCCTGACCCGCCGAGATGGCCTTGAGGTCGGCCCCGGCGGAGAACACCGGACCGTTGCCGGCGAGGATCGCCGACCCAGACCTCGTCGTCGGCCTCCAGCTCGTCGATGGCCGCCTCCATGCCCCGGGCGACGTCGCCGTTGACCGCGTTGCGGGCCTCGGGCCGGTCGATGGTGAGGAGGCCGACGGACCCACGCTTCTCGTACTTGACCATGGCGGCAGGGTACTCAGCACCCCTGACGCGGCTCGCTACCGTGGCCGCCGGTGCACCTGAGCTGTCCGTTCTGCACGTCCTACGACGTCCGTCGCCTGTACCTCGGCGCCGTCGACCTGGACAGCTGCGAGTGCGCCTCGTGCGGCGCCCGGTGGGACGAGGACCACGCCACGGGGGAGTACCGGGGCCGGGCCAGCCACGCCACCGTGGTGACCCCGCCCGACCGACCGTGACGCCGGTCGCGGTCTTCGACTTCGACGGGACGCTGGTCGACTCCGACGAAGCCCTGATCGCCCCGTTCCTGGAGCTGGGCGATCGACCGGTCCCGGGTGCAGCTCGGCCGGGTCCTGGCCGACGAGTGCCGCGGACCTGGGCGTGACCGTCGAGCACTACCTCGACCTCTACGACCCGACCACCGCCAAGCCGTTCCCCGGCATCGACGAGGTCCTGGGCTCGCTCGACCGGTGGGGCGTCTGCTCCAACAAGCACCCCGACTCCGGCGCCTCCGAGCTCCAGCGCCTCGGCTGGCACCCCACCGCCGTCAGCTGGGCGCTCGACACCGGCAAGTCGCTCGGTCCCGCTCCTGCCGCAGCTGGGCGTGGAGGGCTCGGACGTGCTCTACGTCGGTGACACCGACCACGACCGCGAGTGCGCCGTGCGACGTGGGGGCGACGTTCGCCCTGGCCGGCTGGAACCGACGGGCGGCGCCGCGACCGGGTGACCTGGTGCTGTCGGACCCCAGCGAGGTCCTGGACCACCTGGTCTGACGGAGGTCGGCTCCTCGGCCTCGGGCTCGGCCTCTTCCGCCACGACCGGGGTCGGGACCTCGGCGTCGGCCGCCGCTCCCGCGGCAACCGCCTCGACCTCGTCCGGGACGTCGTCGGCGGGCGCCTCGACGGACGGCTTCCTCCGCAGCAGGTTCCTCCGGCCGGCGTCTCGTCGACCGCAGGGGCGCTCGGCTCACCTCGGCCGGGGCCTCGTCGGCCACCTCAGGCGCAGGTGCCTCCGGCCGGCGTCTCGTCCACCGCGGGGCGTCGGCTCACCTCGGCCGGGGCCTCGTCGGCCACCTCAGGCGCAGGTACCTCGACCGGCGTCTCGGCCACCTCGGGCGCGGGTGCCTCGCCGGGGTCTCGTCGACCGCAGGGGCCTCGGTCGTGGGGGTGGCTGCGGCCGCCACCGGGGTCTCCTCCCGGGGCGGCGGCGGCGGGATGCGGGGCGCCCTCTTCTCGGCCGTCTCGGTCGTCGCGCTTGCTCGGCACCGGGCGCGGCGCCACCTCGCTGCCGCGAGTCGGCCACCCCGGGTGCGGGGCGGTGCCTTGGGCTCGATGCCGAACTTGGCGGCGATCTGGGGCACCTGCATCGACACCTTGGTGACGGCGGCGATCAGCTCCTCGTTGGGCGACGGCCGGGATCGAGGCGGGCTCGACCTTGGTGTGCACGGGGGAGAGGGCGAGCGCCTCCAGCACCGTGCTCCAGCGCTTGGCCCCGATCTGGTCGGTGAGGGCGGCGCCGGCGGCCGTGGCCAGGCGCTCGGCGAGGTCGCGGTGGGAGCGGTGTGCCCGCCTTGGGCGGGCGGGAGCTGACGTTGAGGGCCCGGACGACCCGGTCGTCGGCCAGCAGCTCGGCGATCTCGGCCAACCAGGCCGCCTGCTCCTTCTCGAGGCGGGTGGCGAGGCCGGTGCGCAGCTGCTCGGCCAGCTCGCGGGAGGACTCGTCCTTGGCCGCGGTCTCGGCCTTGGTGACGACCGAGCGCAGGTCCCGGAGGTCGACCGTGTCGATCTGCTCGATGGCGGCCTCGGCCCGGTCCCGCCACTCGGCCACCCGGGCCTTGGGCACCAGCGACTCGGCCAGGGCCAGGAGGGCGTCGGCCGTCACCAGCGGGTTGCCGGCGGCCTTGGCGGCGGCGTTCTGCTCGTCGATGGCAGCCCGGACGGCCGGGATGCCGCCCTTGAGGACCTGCTCGGCGACCGGGCGCTGCTCCTCGGGCAGTTCGGCCAGCAGGGCCTGGCGGTGCGTGCGACCGGCCCGCAGGCGCGGCGCCTTGGGCTTCGGTGGCAGCTTCGGCTTCTCGGGGCGCTCGAAGCGGGGCCGCTCCGGACGGTCGCCCTGCGGACGACGCCCCGCCGACCGCCGCCACCCGGACCGCCTCGGCCACCGGGACCACCTCACGCCCCGTGCGCCATCGCCCGTCGCGGGGCTTGCGCTCCCGGCGCTCCGGCTCCTTCGAGTAGTCCCGGGGCGGCGGAGGCGGGCGCCCCGATGAACTCGATGACGTTGTCGGCCTTCTTCTTCTCGCGTCGGCGGGAGGACGGCGACGATCGTGACGCCCTCCATGTCGTAGTCGGCATCGGCCTTCACCGTGTCGCCCACCTTGACCCCGGAGGGCAGCAGGCTGGCATCGAGGACGCCCCTCGGCTCCTTGGCGCCCGCCGCCCGCCAGGTGAGGGTGCCGTCCCCGCGGTCGCTCGTGAGCTCGACCTCGATCCGTCTCGGACATACGGCGGACCACCGTATCGTCGGCCCGTGGACACGACCGTTCTGGAAATCCCCACCGGCACCCGCCCCGTCCACGACCTGACCGACGAGGCACAACGCTTCGTCAGCGGCCGGGGCGACGGCCTGCTGCACGCCTTCGCCCCCCACGCCACCGTCGGCCTCGCCCTCGTGGAGACCGGAGCCGGGTCGGACGCAGGACCTCGTCGACCTGCTCGAGGAGCACCTGCTGCCCCGGGACGACCGCTACCGCCACGCCCACGGCAGCCCCGGCCACGGCGCCGACCACCTGCTGCCCGCGCTCCTGGCCCCGTCGCTGAGCGTTCCCGGTGCTCGACGGCCGCCTCGCCCTCGGCACGTGGCAGTCCCTCGTCCTCGTCGACACCAACCGGGACAACCCCCGCCGCGAGGTGCGGTTCAGCTTCCTCGCCGGCTGAGGCTGACAAGCTCTCCTGGGGGAGGGAACTCGTGGAAGTGCTCTTCATCGTTGTCGTCGGCGCGGTCGTCGCTGTGGCCTCGGGGATCCGCCTGTACGGGCCCCGTGGCCGGTTCTCCGAGGGAGACGAGGAGGCCGTCCTGGCCGCCATCGATCGTCACGCCATCCGCCGCGACTACCTCTGGGGCGCGAGTGCCCTCCGGTTGGCTCCCGAGGGCATCGCCATCCGACCTGTCCCGTCCAGTGACGCGCCCGTGGTCGTGATCCGAAGGGGCGCCGTCGAGATCCGCTCGAGGATCCCAGCCGACGACCTCCGGGAGATCCTCCAGCAGCAAGGGTTCACAGAACCCCTACCGCGGCGGGCGCGAGGGCACCGACGCGCCTCGGCCTGTGTCAGCGTTCCGTCCTCGGCCAACGCCCGACGACTGCTCAGGACGGCCTTGGACGTGCACCGAGTGCTCGGCAGCGTGACCACCGCCGGTGTGTGGAAGTGGAGCACTCAGTACCCGGACTTCGACTAGCGCTCGTTCGGGACTTCCTGGCCCTTCGGTCGGAAGGTGAGGCTCATGCGGGGGCCGGCCCGGGCGACCTTGGGCACGCCGTGGTCCCAGGTGCGCTGGCAGGTCCCGCCCATGACGAGGAGGTCGCCGCGGCCGAGGTCGTAGCCGATGGACGGGCCGCCGCCCTTCGGCCGGAGGCGGAAGGGCCGGCGCTCACCGATGGAGACGATGGCCACGAGCGCCGGTGAGCTTCTCGCGGGCGACCCGGTCGCCGTGCCAGGCGACGCTGTCGCGACCGTCCCGGTAGAGGTTCAGCCAGCACGAGGAGAACGTCGCCGTCGTAGCGCTCGGCCAGGAACGCGGCGATGTCCCGGAACACCGGACAGCGCTCGAAGTCGTCGTCCTTCAGCGAGCTGGTGAGCCGGGGATCGTCGACCTCGCGCTCGTACATCCAGCGCCGGCCCTGGCGCCACGGGAGGTCGTCCGACAGCCGGCGGAACAGCTCGTCGGCGCCGGCCAGCCAGTAGGGGGCGTGGTCGATCCAGGCGCCGTGGCTGAGGTGCCGCCGCGTGACCGGCGTGTCCGTGACCGACGGCGTCGGCTCGGACAGCAGCGAGCCCTGGAAGGCGACCACGTCCTGAAGCGTAGCGAACGCCCGTTCGACTCCGCGTCGTGAAAGGGTGACCCGATGGGAAGGATCGCGCGATGACGCCGCGCACCGTCGTCCGCATCGCCCTGGGCATCCTGGCCCTGGTCGGGATCCAGGTGGGCCTCTGGGCCGCCTTCGCCCCGAGGTCGTTCTACGACGACTTCCCGGGCTCGGGCCGCGTCTGGGTGGCCGTTGACGGCCCGTACAACGAACACCTCGTCCGGGACGTCGGGGCCCTGAACCTGGCCCTCGCCGTGGTGGCGATCGTCGCGTTCGTCACCCTCAGCCGCACCGCCGTCCTCGCCGCTGGGGGAGCGTGGCTGGCCTACTGCCTGCCGCACTTCGTGTACCACCTGCGGCACCTCGACCCTCTGGCCGACGGCGACCAGATCGCCGTACCCGTCAGCTTGGGCCTGAACGTGCTCGTCGCCGCCCTCGTGCTGTGGACGGCGTGGCGGAACCCGGGGGAGGCCTTCTCCTGAGCCGGATTTCCGGGTTCCGACGGTCAACTTTACATAACGAGGATTACCGGCGGTCGGTGCGGATCAGCGCTCGGTGACCGGGCGCAGCTGGAGCTTCGCCAGGGGCCCACAGGCCTCCACCAGGTTCGTCAACGCCGTCTCCAGGTCTCCGTCGGCGACGTCGACCTCGACGTCCTCGAGCGCCGCCGTCAGCGCGTACTGCGCGTCGGCAAGATCGTCGAGCGCCGCCTGCCGGACGACGACCTCGCCGTCGGCCAGGCCGTGGCCGGCCGCCAGCTGCCGGGCCCGGTAGGCCGCCTGGCGACATGCAGGTCGGCAGAACTGCTTCGGGCGGCCCCGACCCGGCGAGAGGTCGATCGGACCCCTGCACCACCGGCACTCCTGTCCCCTGGCCTTTTTCGTCACGTGACGATATTAGGCGTGGTCAGCAGTACTCGGGCCGGGAGATGCCCCAGAGCTGCACCGCCGGGTACGACGCCCGGAGCTCGTAGTCGAGTGCCGGGTCGCCGGCGTTCTCGGGCAGGCCGTAGATCAGTTGCGGGAACTCGTCCCAGATGAGGACGTCGTGCTCGGGGTCCAAGGTGCACAGGTCGGTCTCGCCGAGGTTGTGGACCGGTCGGTCGGCCAACAGGCTCACCAACGGCGCCGACCAGAACCCGGTCCCGTAGAACTCGACGTCGTCGGGCGCCGCCCGGACGGCTCGGCCCGCCGCCTCGTATCCGCGCACCCGGGCGGTGTCCTGGGTCACCGCCTGCTTCGTGTCCGTCGCCACGCCCATGCCGACGACGAGCAGCGCCGCGGCCCCGATCCCGACCGCCGTCGCCCGTCGCCGCCAGTCGAACGTGTGTTCCGGCCGCCACCGGTGCACCGCCCACGACCCAAGCGCGGCGATCACGAGGCCCGCCACGAGCAGGGCCAGCATGGCCGGCATCATGCGCCGCTCGAAGGCCTTGCGTTCGGGTACCAGCAGCACCCACCACGCGAGGTAGAGCGCCGCCTGCACCACCAAGACGGCCAGTGCGGTGACCAGCCCCCTGACGTCGCCGGACTCCGGTCGACGCCGCCACGCCATGACGACCATGGCGGTCCCGACAGCCAGCACGGTGGCGACGAAGAGGAGCAGGAGGACGGTCGGCAGCCCGACCCCATCACCGAACAGGTGCAGCTGGTCCCCCATCCGGGCGATGCCACTGCGGTCCGGCTGGAAGGGCCCGGCCGCCGACGGATCGACGCCCGCCTGGTACGCGATGTCGGACCGCTGCTCGCCCCACCAGTCCCACCACCCCGACGGGCCGAGGTTCGCCAGGCGGTAGAGCTCGAAGGCGACGGGAGCGGCCAGGACCGTCGGCAGGCGCCGCACCACGGCACCGACGGCCAGTGGACGCAGCCGGGCCACCAGGACGACCCCGACCAGGAAGGCCGGCAGCGAGCCCACGAGATACGTCTTGGTGATGATCGCGGCACCCTCGAACAGCCCGGCCAGGGCCACCAGCTGCAGCGCCCGCCGCTCGTCGGCCGCCCGGGCCGCCTCGGCCAGCGCCACCAGCGCCACCAACGCGAAGCTGAGCGCCGGAACCTCCCCGAAGCCGCCCAGCACGTTGTCGTAGGCGCCCGGCAGCAGCACGAGGGCGAAGAGCGGCGCGACCACCGCCAGGTTGGGCCACCGGCGCCGCAACAGCGCCCAGATGGCCACCGCCGCCACGGCGACGAAGACGAGGTTGGCGAACTGCAGCCCGAACGGGCTGGTGCCGAAGAGGCGGAGCCCCAGGGCCGCCACCGCGATGTACGGCCCGTTGGTCTGCACCTCCGCCGGGTGCTTCCGGAACCAGTCCGATTCCGTCCCCGGGGGCGCCGCCAGCGGGACGAACTCGTAGAACCGGGCGTAGTCACCGCGGTAGGCCAGCTCGTGCGCGACCTGCAGGTTCATCGCCCCGTCGATGTGCACGGGCTGGCGCACCGCCACCCAGCCGAACAACAGCAACGGCAGGATGGCGGCGAGCGCGGCGCGCGCCACCACTCCCCTTCTCCGCCCTTCCAAGGGCCGAGACGTTACGGCGCGATCAGCTCGTGCGGTTGCGGATCCGGTGGATGCGCCAGCCGGCGAGCCCGAAGCCACCGAGGATCGCCACGAAGGCGAGCCAGGTCCTGGCCCCTCCCCCGCCGTCGTCCTCCTCCAGCGGCCCGCGGGCGGCGGCCTCCTCACCGTCCAGCGCCTCGTCGGTCGTAACCGATCCGTCGTCGGCCCCCTGACCGCCCTGATCGGGGCCGGAGGCTGCGGTCGTCGTCGTGGGCCCGGTCCCGGTCGTGGACGTCGGGCCCTCGCCCGCGGGTCCGTCGCCCGCAGGGGCCTCCCCCGAGGCCGGGCCGTCGCCAGGCGACGACGGGCCACCGGACGGGCCACCGTTGTCGGATCCGTTCCCATCCGGGCCGGACGCTGGCGTCGTGGTCGTCGTCGTGGTCGTCGGTGGCGGGGTCACCGGACAGACGAGGTTGAACGAGCGGAAGGCCGGCGCGCTCGCCGGTCCCCCACCGCCAGCCCTCGACGTCGCCGTCGGTGACCTGGACGCTGCCCGCCCCCACGGACGAGTAGGCGAAGCCGCCCGAACCGCTCTCGGCCCGGTGGTAGGCCCAGTAGTTCGGCGCCGCGCAGGTCAGGCAGTTGGCGTCGGCTGTGCAGCCCACGCCGTTGATGGCGCAGACGGCACCGCCCTCGCCGGAGAAGGCGCGCACGGCGGGACTCAGCCCAGCCCGATTGAGCGCGTCGATCCCCGAAATGGAGTCCTCGGCGAAGGAGACGCAGCGCGAGGTCACGCCCGACCCGGTGTCCACCACGATGGCGGCGCGGTTCATCCCCTGCGCTTCGGGGGTGGACTGGCTGTAGGCCGAGCCCACCATCCCGCCCACCGTCAGGGCGCCCAGCAGGGCGCCCGTGACGGCAGCGCGCAGCGTGCTTCGGTTCACAACGTCTCGCCGAAGAGGTTGGTCGGCGGCACCTCGGCGTCGTCCGCCCAGGCGGCCGGCTCTGCGGCCAGGTTGAACATCCACTGGCTGAACTGGCGCACGGCGGACGTTGCCGTTGCCGCGGAACGTGTCGTCGGGGAAGCCCAGCACGATGCCGTGCTCCTCGGCCCAGGCCGCCGCATCGGCGAACCAGGCGTCGTCGGGCACGTCGGTGAAGTCCGGAGCACCCGAGACCTCCGGCGACCCGGCCATGGCGTACAGCCACGACACCGCCTGCGCCCGGTTGAGCTTCACCCGGGGCCGGAACTCGGTGCCGAACCCGTTGGCGATCGGGCCGTTCGGGGCATCGCCGACGAAGTCGACGCCGTCCTCGTACCAGGCGCCGTCGGGCACGTCCGTGAACGGATGCGGGGCCCCGCCGCGGTCGCTGTAGACGAGGTTCAGCCACATCGCCGCTTGGGCCCGGTTCACGTTGCCGTTGGGTCGCAGCTCGCCGCCGATGCCGCTGACGATGTCCTCGGCATCGACCCACCGGGCACCGTCGTCGAACCAGGCATCGGGCGTCACGTCGGTGTAGGTGCTGGGGGGCAGGCAGACCCGGCCCGCCTCGGGATCGAGAGGAAGCCAGTCCGCCTCGGGAAGGGGCAGCAGCAGCGCCTGCACCGACTGCGAGGTGGCGAAGGTGTTCACCCCGAACCCGTCGTTGGGGCTGGCGATCCGGCCGGCGTCCGCCGGGGGGGTCGTCAGCTGCTCGCCCTGGATGAAGGCGACCGGATCCTCCTCGAGTTCGGCCAGGGTGTTGCCGAGCGCCACCCACGCGAGCATCGCCACCGCGGTGGCGTTGGGATCGTCGCTGCCGAAGGACAGCCAGGCCCCCGAAGCCTGCTGACCGTTGTCGATGAACGTCTCCGCGGTGACCAGAACCGGGTCGGTAGCCGCCACGCCGGCCGCCCGAAGCGCCATCACGGCAAAGGCCGTCGTGTCGATGTCGGCGGCATTCGGCCCGCTCGGAAGGGCGTCGAAGCTCCAGCCGCCACCAACCGTCTTCTGCGCCTCGCAGATGACCTGCACGTCGCGCTGGTGGACGTTCTGGCCGAGCCCGGCCTCGGCCAGACGGCCGAACAGGAACGAGTTGAAGAGGCCGGGGGCGATGTCGTCCAGCGTCGCGGTGAGATCGACCGGCGTGCCGTCGCCCGAGGGGTCGTAGGCCGTCGGGTTGTCACCGAACGGGAGCGCCGACAGCAGGATCAGCTTGGCCGCCGTCCCTGGCGTCAGGCTGACGCTCTCGGCGAAGTTGTCGAGGAAGTCGAGCGGGGTCGGGCCACCGGGCCCGCCGAACTCGACGGCCTCGACGGCCGCCCGGGCCTCCGCCGTCGACCACGACCCGGTCGTCTGGGCGTTGGCGCCGATGGCCAGCGCCGCATCGGGCGTCTCGAACGGCGGGAAGTCCGCCAGCTCGAAGCCGCCGTCGGACTCCTGCTGGTCGATCAACCAGGTGACGGCGTTGTCGGTGACGGTGTCGGCACCGGCCGACGGGGCGAGCGCGCCGAAGGCGACGCAAAGGACGAGGGAACCGGCAAGCACCGGTCGAACGAAACGCATGACACTCCTCCGTGGGGCCCCGTTCCTCGGGGGCCCTCATGGGGGGCCACTCCCTGGGCGGCCCCGTGAACGGGCGTCGGCGAACCGACGGGAGTGGCGGGCATCCTGGCTCACGGCCCGAGAGGCCGTTCACAGTTGCGGGTCAGCGTCGGTCTCGCACCGACTTCCCCCGTCCCGGCCGCGTGACCGGGACCACCTGCGACCTCCGAGCCGCAGGCAACCGCTCCGGGAGCAACGGTAGGCGGGCCGCCGACGAGGCGTCAACCAGCCGCCCGCGGCATCCTCTTGTCCGTTGACCGCCGTCCCCCGCTTCCACGCCGTCACCTGGCTGGCCTGGGCCCTCGCGGCCGTCGTCGTCGTGCAGCTGGCGCCCAGCCCGCTCTACATCACCCTGGTCCTGGGCGCGTGCGCCCTCGTGACGACCGCCCACCGAGTCACCTCGACGGGGGCGTTCCGGCTGCTCCTCGTCGCCGGCATCGTCATGGCCCTCGTCCGCGTGGTGCTCACCGCCCTCACCACCCACGGCGTCGGACAGGTCCTGTTCACCCTGCCCGAGGTGACCCTGCCTCGCCTGCTGGGTGGGTTCACCGTCGGGGGCACGATCGAGCAGGAGGTCATCCTCCAGTCTCTGGCCGAGGGCTATGCCATCGTCGCCCTGCTGGGGATCTTCGGCGCCTTCAACAGCGTCGTGTCCCACCACGAGCTCCTCGGGAGCGCGCCGCGGGCCTTCCACGAGGCGGGCCTGGTCGTGACCATCGCCGCCGCGTTCGTCCCGGCCACCGTCGCCTCCTGGCAGGCGTCCCGTGAGGCCGACCGGGCCCGGACGGGGGGCATCGTCCACCGGCGGGGACGCCTGGCCCGGACGGTCGTCCCCGTCCTCGAGACCGGCATGGAGCGCTCGCTGCGCCTGGCCGACTCCATGGACTCCCGTGGGTTCGCCCGGCACCCGCCCGGTCCGGCCGACACCGCGTCGGCCTGGGGCGCCCTGCTGGCGCTGATGGCGCTGGGCGGGGCGTTCGTCGCCCTCGTCGGCCGTCGCACACCCCTCGCCGCCGCGCTGGCCGTCGTCGGTGGCGTGCTCCTGGTTGCCTCGGTGGCCCTGGCATCGAAGGCCTCACCCCGCGAGCGCTACCGCCCCCGCAGCATCACCGTCGACGACGCCTTCATCGTCGTCACCAGCGTGTTGAGTCGTGGTCCTCGTCTCGATGGCCGTCATCGGCGACGAGAGCACGCTGACGTGGTCGGCGCTCCCGGCCCAGGCCCCTGGCCTGGCGCCGCTCCCGGCCCTCGGGGTGCTCCTGCTGGCCGTCCCCGCCTTCCTCCCCACCCGCCCCGCCCCCGCGGTCGTCCCCGCGTGACCCACGTCGTCACCTTCGACGACGTCGGCTTCGGCTACGACGACGACGCGCCCGCGCTGGTCGACATCGACGTCGCCGTCGACACCGGCGACGTCCTGCTCGTCGTCGGGCCCTCCGGCTCGGGCAAGAGCACGCTGCTGCGAGCCGTGAACGGGCTGGTCCCCCACACGACCGGCGGCCACTTCCGCGGGACCGTCACCGTCGCCGGCCGGCGCACCCAGGACCACCGACCACGGGACCTGGCCGACACCGTCGGCTTCGTCCACCAGGATCCCGAGGCGCAGTTCGTCGTCGACGAGGTCGAGCACGACATCGCCTTCGCCCTCGAGAACCTCGGCATGGACCCGGCCGCCATGCGGCGCCGGGTCGAAGAGGTGCTCGACGCCCTCGGCATCGCCCACCTCCGCCACCGCTCGCCCACCACGCTCTCCGGCGGTGAGCGCCAGCGAGCGGCGGTCGCCGGTGCGCTGGCCGCCGCGCCCGAGGTGCTGGTCCTCGACGAGCCCACCAGCGAGCTCGACCCTCAGGGCGCCGACGACGTCCTGGCCGCCGTCGCCCGGCTGAACGCCGACCTCGGGACGACGATCATGCTCGCCGAGCACCGACTCGAGCGGGCCGCGCCGCTGGCGGACCTCGCCGTGCGGCTCGACGACGGCCGCCTGACCGGTCCGCAGGCCGTTCCCGAGCTCCTCGCCGTCTACGACGGCGCACCCCCGGTCACCCATCTGGGCCACCTGCTCGGGTGGTCCCCTCCCCCACTCACGGTGCGAGAGGCCCTGCGGGCGGCCCGGGGCACGACCGTGCCGCACACGCCCGGCCCCGACGCCCAGGTCGCGGGAGACCCGCTGGTCCGCGGTCGTGGGTCTCCGGGTCCGGCTCGGCGGCACGCCGGCCCTGCGGGGCGTCGACCTCGACGTGGGCGAAGGCGAGGTCGTCGCCCTCCTGGGCCGGAACGGGTCGGGGAAGACCACCCTGCTGCGGACGTTGGCCGGCCTGCTCGACCCCGACACGGGGCACCGTCGACACCGACGCTCGGATCGCCTACCTGCCGCAGGATCCCGACGCCCTGCTCTTCGCCCCGACGGTCCGGGCCGAGCTGGAGCACACCCTGCGGCTCCTGGGACGCCGCCAGCCCGACGAGATCGACCGCTGGCTGGAGCGCCTGGGGCTCACCGCCCTCGCCGACCGCCATCCCCGGTCGCTGTCGGCCGGCCAACGTCAGCGGGTCGCCATCGGCGCCGTCGCCGTGGGCGGGGCCGACGTGCTCCTGCTGGACGAGCCGACGCGTGGGCATCGACCCGCCCTCGGCCGCCGCCCTCGAGCACACCGTCGCCGAGCATGCCGCCGGCGGCGGGGCCGTCGTCCTCGCCACCCACGACGTCGAACTGGCCGCCCGCTGCGCCACCCGGGCCGTGGTCCTGGGCGACGGCGAGGTCGTCGCCTCGGGACCCGCTCGGGACGTGCTGGCCGGGTCCCTCTTCGCCCCACAGGTCCTGCGCGTCCTGCCGCCGTTCCTCACGGTCGCCGAGGTGGCGGCCGCCCTCGTGCCATGACCGCTCCGTCCACCCGCGTCGGGCGGGCCGCCGGCCGCGGCCTTCTACGTCCTGCTGGTCGCCGTCGGACTGGCCGCGTTCCTCTATCCGTTCTGGATCCCGTCCGAGACGGCATTCGCCGAGGCCCACGCCGCCGACGCCCCGTTCGTCGCCGCGGGCGTCGGGCTGCTGGCCGTCCTCGCCATCGCCCTCGAGGTCCGCCGGGGCACCACGACGGGTGCGACGATCGCCGTGCTCGCCGTGCTCGCCGCGATGGCCGGCGTGCTGCGCCTCGTCGACCTGCCGGGCGGCGGCTCGGGCATCTTCTTCCTCGTCGTCCTGGCCGGTGCCGCCTACGGCCCCCGCTTCGGCCTGCTCCTCGGGTTGGCGGCCATGGGCACCTCGGCGCTGATCACCGGCGGGATGGGGCCCTGGCTGCCGTTCCAGATGCTCGCCCTCGCCTGGATGGGGGCCGGCGCCGGGTTCGTCGGCCGCCTGACCCGCCGCCTGCACCCTCGCATCGAGGTGGCGCTCCTCGCCGTCGTACGGCTGGGTCTGGGGCTTCGTCTACGGCGCCATCATGAACATCTGGTTCTGGCCCTACCTGGCCGGCCAGGGCCCGCTGGCCTGGGAACCCGGGCATCGGGTTGGGGGCGACGCTGGACCGCTACTGGGACTTCTACACGGTGACGTCGCTGGCCTGGGACGCCGCGGCGGCGGTCACGAACTTCGTCCTGATCCTGATCACCGGCCGAGTGGCGCTGCGCACGTTCCGGCGCTTCGAGTCCCGTCTGCGGGTCGGCGACGAGTTCGACGCCTGGTCAGTAGGCGGGCTCGCTGCGCAGGATGCGCACGCCACCACCGACGCCGACCACGACGATGGCGCCGAGGACGAGGAGCGAGGGCTCGAAGGGAAGGCCGCCGCTCTCGGGGGTGCAGGCCTCCGCCGCTCGACCGCGGGGTAGCCAGCTGCCGCTGAGCGCGTGCACGGCCTGCGAGGTCGAGACCGCCTGGTCCTCGCCGGCGTAAGCGCCCGTCGTCCTCCTGGAAGGCGACCAGGGCGGCCTCCGGTGAGGTCGACGACTGCGCCGGGAGCTCCAGCTCGGTCTGCCAGCAGGTACCGGCGGGGTCGTGCCCGACGGCCCGGATGGCGCGGATGGCGCCGGCAGTGGCCAGCGCCGAGGGCTCTCCCTCGACGTCGGGCCAGGCGCCGTCCTCGGTCTGGGTGGCGGCCACGAAGCGGTGCGCGGCCACCAGTGGCCCGTCCTCGGGGCTCACGCCGGCGAGGACCAGCAGATCGACCGCGGCACCGGTGGTGGCCAGGTCGACCGCCTCGGCTTCGGGATCGCCGTCGGCGTTCCAGCCGCCGTCCGGCTGCTGGGCGCCGAGGACGGTGTCCACGGTTCCCTCGGGCAGCTCGATACCCAGGGACAGCAGGGCGATGGCCAGCTCGATGCGCTCGTCGAACGGGAGGTCCTCGTCGGCCAGGCCGTCGACGACCAGCCCCGACGGGTCCCCCAGCGGGCCCTCCTCGCTGGCGTCCAGGCCGAGCGGGAGCAGGACCATGGTGATGAGCCGGGCGGCGAGGGCGGGGTCCTCGACCCGACGGGCCAACTGGCGGGCGGCGTCGAGGGGGGTCTTGCCGTCCTCGGACTCGACCGACTCGACCCGCTCGACGGCGGCCCGGTTGTCCCACTCGGCCTCGGTCTGGGCCGACTCGGCCAGCGCCAAGAGGCCGTCGGGTGTGGCGGCGCCGGGCACGAAGCCGTCGAAGCCGCCCTCGGCCCGCTGCTGGCGCACCAGCCATCGGGTGGCGGCCGTCACCGCCTCGTCGGTCGTCCGCGCCTCGGCGTCGTCCTCCGCCGCAGCGAAGGCGGCCGCCGCCGGCAGCAGGACGGCGACAACGGTGGCGGCGAACGCGGCCATGACGCTCGAGCCCTTCCCGGGCCGAGTGGACCTTCGGCGGCGCACAGGTGCCCATCGGCAGGAGGATGGGCGAGGTTGACCTCTGGCCCCTCTTCGCCACGGATTGTAGGCTTGTGACCACGATGCGTCGTGGGCGGAGCGACCCAGCGGGGCGACCGGTCTGATGAAGGATCGACGCCGCCGCTTCGACCCCACCACGCAGCGCGCCGCGGGCCGGCTCGGCTCCGTGCTCCTCTTCACCCTCGCGGGCGTCCTGGCCGTGCTGTGCCTGGTGATCGACGATCCTGCCGTCGACACCGACCTCGGCCTCGTGGCCGCCGGTGGAACGGCGCTGGTGGCCCTCGTGGCCTGGGTCCTGCCCTGGCACCGGCTCGGGCGCTGGTCGCTCTACGTGCTTCCCGTGCTCACCCTGGGTGGCCTCGTCGGCATCGAGGCGCTGACCGACCTCTCCCTGGCCGAGGAGAGCGTCGCCTTCTACGCCACCGCCTGGTTCGTGGTCCTGGCCTGGGTCGGCCTGACCCAGCCCCGGGGCATGACCCTGCTGACCGGCGTGCTGGCCGCCGGATCGGCGCTGGCCGTGATCCTGCCCGACGACAGCCAGGTGCCGGTCTCCGTGGCCGCCATCGTCATCCCCGCCGGCGTGCTCATCGGCGAGGCGATGGCATGGGCCCTGTCGGGCATCCGCCTGGGTCAGCGCATCGAGCGTCGACGGGAGGCTGACATCAAGGCGCTGGCCGGCCAGGTGTCGGTCCTCCGCTCCCCCACCACCACGCTGGAGGACATCGCCGACCTCCTCGCCCGCCTGGCCCACGAGGTCTTCCACGGCGAGCACGTCAGCGTGGTCCTGTCCGGCACCGACGGGAAGCTCGTCCCCGCCTCGTACGGGGCCAAGGGCTCGCCGCCGTCGCCCAAGGTCGCCCAGCTCATCAGCGACACCGTCGAGGCCCGCGAGGTCCGCCTCATCGCCGAGAACGGCACGACGCTGCTGATCATCCCGCTGGTCGGCGAGTCCGAGATCGGCGGCGCCGTCGTCGTGCGCCAGCCGAAGACCGGCGACGACCCCTTCACCCAGCAGCTGGCCGTGCTGTTCGCCGCCCAAGCTGGCCCCGCGCTCGAGCAGTTCCGGGTCATCGGCAAGCTGTCCGAGGATCTCCGCCGCGACGACAAGCTGGGCATCGGCAACAGCCGCCACGCCACCGCCCTCGTCCAGAGCCTCACGCCCGGCGACGCGCTCGTCTACATCGACCTCGACGACTTCGGTGAGGTCAACAAGCAGGACGGGCACCCTGCCGGCGACCGCTACCTGCGGGAGTTCTCCGACCTGCTCGGCTCCAGCGTCCGGGACTCGGACCTCACCGCCCGACCCGGCGGCGACGAGTTCATCTTCATCGCCCGCGACGCCGAGTTCGACGCCCTGCCCGTGGCCAACCGCCTGCTCCAGGCCTGGCGGGAATCCGGGCCCAACCGCAGCTTCAGCGCCGGCGTGGCGATCCACGAGGCCAACGACCTTCCTGAGCAGACGCTGAAGCGCGCCGACGAGGCCATGCGCCGGGCCAAGGAGGAGGGCAAGAACCGGGTCTGCCTGTCCCCCAAGGGCGGCTGGCTCAACGACGACGACGATGACGATGACGACCCCGGCGGCGACCCCGGTGCGGTGCCGGCCCCCGTGCCACCTGTGCCGCCCGCGCCGCCAGGCTTTGTCAGCAAGGGCCTGCCCTCGGTGCTCGACGACCCTCCCCCGGCCCAGGCGCCGAAGAACCTGGACTTCCTGCCGAGGGACCGGCGCGACGATCAGGAGCGGTGAGCGAGGACAAGCAGGCGATCCGAGAGCGGGTCTGGGAGGCGATGGCCGCCGCCAAGGTCGTCGGCTTCCCCGGGGCCAAGGGCCGCATCCCCAACTTCACCGGCGCCGGCGACGCTGCTCGGCTGTTGGCTGACCTCCCCGAGTGGCGGGCCGCCACCACCGTGAAGTCCAACCCCGACATGCCCCAGCTCCCCGTCCGCGCCCAGGCCCTGGAGGACGGCAAGCTGCTCTTCCTGGCCGTGCCCCGTCTCCGCGACGAGAAGCCCTTCCTTCTCCTCGACCCCGACCGCCTCGACGTGAAGCCCCGCACCGCCGCGTCGATCAAGGGCTCCGCCTCGCACGGCCACCCCGTCGCCGTCGTCGACATGCCCTACGTCGACGTGATCGTCTGCGGCACCGTCGCCGTGAACCGCAAGGGCGTCCGCATCGGCAAGGGCGGTGGCTACTCCGACCTCGAGTACGCCCTCGGGTCCGAAGCCGGGATCGTCGACGTCGACACCCTCATCGTCACCACCGTCCACGACGTCCAGGTGCTGGACGAGGACCTCCCCGAGACCCGCCACGACTTCCGCGTCGACGTGATCGTCACCCCGACCGAGGTCATCCGCACCAAAGCGAGGCGGAAGCTGGGCAAGGTCGTCTGGAACGAGCTGGACGACGACCAGCTCGCCGCCATCCCCGCCCTCGCGGCGCTGGCGCCGAAGGGCTAACCCTCGAGGACGGCGAGCATCGCGTCGGTGTCGATGGCGAAGTGCGCCGCCACGGCCTTGCCGTCCCGGATCGTCCAGCGGTGGACCTCGGGGATGTCGAAGGTCCGGTCGGTGCCGACCACGGTGCCCTTGGTGTGGCCCATCTGGATGACCTCGTCGTCGGCCGAGAAGATCGAGTCGATGTCGACGTTCGACTCGATGGCGCCCGTCAGCGCGGCAGCGAACACGACCACGCCGTCGTGGCCCTCGTGGCGCCCACCCCACGGGAGCCGGTCGTCCTGGGTGATGACGGCGGACTCGTCGACCAGCTGGAACAGCGTGTCGTAGTCCCGGTCCGCCATCGCCGCGTAGATCCGCTCCACCACCTCGACGTCGCTCATGCGGCGAACCTAATTCTCCTCGGACTCCGCCTTTGACTGTCACACCCCCTTGTTAGGTTCAGGGGTACACCAGTTCGCACCACGCCAGGGAGGTGAGGATGACCGTCGAGCTCGAGGACCTGGAGCACGCCGTCGACCTCGCCAACAAGGTCGACTGGGGTGGCCTGCCCGGCGGGGCGAAGGCGGAGAACCTGCTGGCCGTGACTCGTCTGCGCAGCAAGGTCGACGCGCTGGACTGCTCGGTCATCGGTGCGTTCGAGTCCACCCAGGAGTACCGGGCCACCGGCCACGCCTCGCCCATCAGCTACCTGGAGGGCCAGGCCTGTGCCTCGGGCAAGGCGGTCGCCCGCCGCCGGCAGGCCGCCAAGCACGCGTTGGCCATGCCCCGGGTCCACGACGCCCTGGTCGCCGGGCTGATCAGCGTCGAGCACGTCGAGGTCCTCCACTACGCCCACCAGCAGCTGGGCGAGGACTTCTGGGTCTTCGAGCGGCCCATGATCGTCGCCGCCACGGACCGACCCTTCGACGACTTCAAGCGCACCGTCGAGTACTACGTGATCAAGGCCCGCCCCCGCGACGCCGCCGAGCGCGAGCGACGACAGGAGCTGGACCGGTGGGCCCGCAGCTCCCACACCCTCGGCGGCTGCGGCTACGTCGAGGCCTGGCTCCCACCCATCGGCTTCGTCCGGTTCCACACCGAGCTCAACCGGATCGTGGACCACCTCTACGCCCAGGACCGCCTCGAAGCCAAGGAACGCCTCGGCCGCGAGCCCTACGACCACGAGCTCTGCTGCACCCCCCAGCAGCGCCGCGCCGACGCCGTGATCCTCATGGCCGAACGATCCGCCGCTCACGGCGACGACGACATCCCGCCCAGCTCCCTCCAGCTCGTCGTCCACGGCGACACCGACCTGGTCGGCCAGCTCGTCGACGCCCTCCACGACGCCCTCGACCCCGACGTCGAGTCGTTCGACGTGGACGACCTCCAGTACCCGGACGACTCGATCCACGAGCTCGACGACGGCACCCCCGTCACCGTCAACACCATCCTCCTGGCCCTGCTCACCGGGACCGTCCGCGGGATCCTGTACGACCCCGACGGCGTCATCCTCCGCTACGGGCGCGCCCGCCGGTTGTTCACACCGGACCAACGGGCCGCCCTCCTGGCGAAATACCGACGCTGTGCCCACCCCTGGGGCTGCAACAGCACCGGCCGCCGCCTCCAAGCCGACCACACCCCCGAATGGGAGGACGGCGGCGTGACCGACACCGACGACGCCGACATGAAGTGCGGCCCGCACAACCGGTTCAAGCACAACGCCAAGGGGAGACCGCCTCCGGACGGTCGACGGGACACCGACCAACGAAGAATCCCGCCCCACCTGGGGCCACGGGACACCGACGAGAACCCGAACGGTCCCCTCCCGTGACCCGCCTCGTCCCTACGCCGGCGTGCTCCCCCCGCTCACTCCGGCATCGTCGCGGTCAGTGTCAGCAGGACGCCGTTGGCGCCGTCGGCGCTCACGAGGACGTTGCCGATGTAGGTGTCGGTCTCGAAGACGATCTGGCCGATGAGCTGCCGGCCCCGACCGTCGGACTCGTCGAGCAGCACCGCCCACCCCCGCTCACCGATCTCCTGACGGTAGAAGTCCAGGATCTCGGCGGGGGTGGCGCCGGCAACGGAGTAGTCGACGGCGACGCGGAGCTCGCCTTCCGCGTGGCCGACAGAGCCGACTTCGACGACGGCACCTTCGGGGACGGGGAAGTTCTGTGGGAACTGCTCTGGCACCTCGCGGGGCAGGGTCTCGACCTCGCCGGGATCGATGGGGACAGTGGTCGCCGTCGGTCGACCGCTCGGGTCGGTGGGGACGGTGATGTCCTCTTCGAACGTGACGCCCGGGTCGAGGCTCGACGTCGACGTCGTGGCGCCCGATCCGTCGTCGTCGCTGCAGGCGCCCAGCAGCAGGGCGCCGGCCAGCAGGAGGCCGCTAGCCCTGGTCGGCATAGGCGTCGACGGGCGGGCACTCGCACATGAGGTTCCGGTCGCCGTAGCCGCCGTCGATGCGGCCGACGGGGGCCCAGTACTTGCGGCCGCGCAGGGAGGCCACGGGGTACGCCGCCAGCTCCCGGGAGTACGGGCGGGACCAGTCGTCGGCGGTCACGTCCTCGGCGGTGTGCGGGGCGTGGCGCAGGGGGCTGTCCTCGACGGGCCACTCCCCCGCTGCCACCCGGTCGATCTCGCTCCCGGATGGCGATCATGGCGTCGCAGAAGCGGTCCAGCTCGGCCTGGCTCTCGGACTCGGTGGGCTCGACCATCAGCGTCCCGGCGACGGGGAAGCGACAGCGTCGGGGCGTGGAACCCGTAGTCGATGAGCCGCTTGGCCACGTCCTCGGCGGTGACCCCGGTGGACTTGGTCAGGCCCCGCAGGTCGAGGATGCACTCGTGGGCGACCAGGCCGCCCTCGCCGGAGTACAGCACCGGGAAGTGGTCCCGCAGGCGGGTGGCGACGTAGTTGGCGTTCAGCACCGCCACCTCGGTGGCCCGGCGCAGGCCGTCGGGGCCCATCAGGGCGATGTAGGCCCACGAGATGGGCAGGATCCCCGCCGAGCCCCAGGGGGCGGCCGACGACCGGGCCGGGGCCGTCGGCCGGGCCGGCCTCGGGCACGACCGGGTGGTTGGGCAGGTACGGGCGCCAGGTGCTCGCGCACGGCCACCGGGCCGACGCCCGGACCACCGCCACCGTGGGGGATGCAGAAGGTCTTGTGGAGGTTCAGGTGGGACACGTCGGCGCCGAACCTCCCGGGCCGGGCGATGCCGACCATGGCGTTCAGGTTGGCCCCGTCCAGGTACACCTGCCCGCCGGCCTCGTGGACGGTGTCGCACACGTCGCCGATGTGCTCCTCGAACACGCCGTGGGTCGACGGGTACGTGACCATCAGCGCCGCCAGCGCCTCGCGGTGCTCGTCGACCTTGGCCTGCAGGTCCTCGAGGTCGACGTTGCCGTCGTCGTCGCAGGCCACGACGACGACCCGCAGGCCGGCCATGACCGCCGAGGCCGCGTTGGTGCCGTGGGCCGACGACGGGATGAGGCACACGTCCCGGTGGGCGTCGCCCCGGGCCCGGTGGTAGTCGCGGATGGCCAGGAGGCCGGCCAGCTCGCCCTGGGAGCCGGCGTTGGGCTGGACCGAGACCGCGTCGTAGCCGGTGATCTCGGCCAGCCAGGCCTCCAGCTCGCCGATCAGCTCCCGGTAGCCGTCGGCCTGGTCGAGCGGGGCGAACGGGTGGATGCGTGCCGAACTCGGGCCAGGTCACCGGGATCATCTCGGTGGTGGCGTTGAGCTTCATGGTGCAGGAGCCCAGCGGGATCATCGACCGGTCGAGGGCGATGTCCTTGTCGGCCAGCGAGCGCAGGTAGCGCAGCATCTCGGTCTCGGAGCGGTGCTCGTGGAAGACGGGATGGGTCAGGAACTCGGTCTCGCGGCGCCCGGGCAGCGCCGGGCGACGAGCTCGACCGAGTCGTACGACGCGTCCACCCCGAAGGCGGCCCAGACGGCCTCGACGTGCTCGGGCCGGGTGGTCTCGTCGAGGGCGATGCCCACCGCGATCGGCGTCCAGCGGCCGGAGGTTGATGCCTTGCTCGAGGGCGGCAGCCACGACCTCGGCCGCCCGACCGGGGACGACCGCGGTCACCGTGTCGAAGAAGTGCTCGTGCTCGAGGTCGATGCCGGCGCCCGTCAGCCCGGCGGCCAGGCGGGTGGCCCGTTCGTGGACCCGCTCGGCGATGGCGGTCAGGCCGTCGGGCCCGTGGTACACGGCGTACATCGACGCCATGACCGCCAGCAGGACCTGCGCCGTGCAGATGTTGCTGGTCGCCTTCTCCCGGCGGATGTGCTGCTCACGGGTCTGCAGGGCCAGGCGGTGGGCCGGGCGGCCGGCCTCGTCGACCGACACGCCGACCAGACGACCGGGCATCGAGCGGGCGTGCTCCTGGCGCACGGCCATGAAGGCGGCGTGGGGCCCGCCGTAGCCGAGGGGCACGCCGAAGCGCTGCGTCGAGCCGATGACGACGTCGGCCCCCTGTGCACCGGGGGCCTCCAGCAGGGTCAGGGCCAGCAGATCGGCGGCCACGACGACCAGCCCACCCTGCTCGTGGACCTGCTCGACGATCGGGGCCAGATCCCGGATCCCGCCGCTGGTACCCGGGTGCTGGACCAGCACGCCGTAGGCGTCGATGCCGTCCAGGCCGGTCTCCGGGTCCCCGACGATGACCTTGATGCCGAGGGGCTCGGCCCGGGTGGCCACCACCTCGATGGTCTGTGGGTGGCACTCGGCGTCGACGAAGAACGTGGCCGAGTCCCGCTTGGTCGACCCGGCGGCACAGGGCCATGGCCTCGGCCGCTGCAGTCGCCTCGTCCAGCAGCGAGGCGTTGGCCAGGTCCATGCCCGTGAGGTCCGTGACCATGGTCTGGAAGTTCAGGAGGGCCTCCAGCCGGCCCTGGCTGATCTCGGGCTGGTAGGGCGTGTAGGCCGTGTACCAGGCCGGGGTTCTCCAGCACGTTGCGCAGGATCACCGTCGGCGTGATCGTGTCCGAGTAGCCCATGCCCAACATCGACGTGGTCACCGGTTGCGGTCCGCCAGCTCCCGCAGCCGGGCCAGCACCTCGTCCTCGGTGCCTGCCTCGGGCAGGTCCAGGCGGTGGTCCAGCCGGATGCCCGCAGGCACGGCCCGGTCGATCAGCTCGTCCAGCGAGCCGACGCCGACGGTGGCCAGCATCGCCTCGACCTCGGCCTGGTCCGGGGCCGAGGTGGCGGGCGGCGAACTCGGTCATCGATCGTCTCCTGTCCAGAACGGCGGGGTGACCACCTCGGCCGGCTCGTGGCGGCCGCGGACGTCGACCGCCACCGACGTCGCCGGGCTCGAGGTCCGGGGCGCAGGAACGCCAGGGCGATGCCGCGGTCGAGCATCGGGCGAGAAGTTGCCGCTGGTGACCTCGCCGACGACCTCGCCGGCGCCGTCCAGCACCGGCCTGCTCGGCCCGCGGCGGGCGCTTGCCCTCGAGCACGAGGCCCCGCAGGCGGCGCGACGGACCGGCGTCCCGCTCGGCCTCCAGCGCCGCTCGACCCCGGAAGTCACCCTTGTCCCAACCCACGACCCAGCCCAACCCCGCTTGCAGCGGGGTGATGCCCGGGCCCAGCTCGTGGCCGTGGAGCGGCAGGCCCGCCTCCAGTCGAAGCGTGTCCCGCGCCCCCAGGCCGGCGGGGCTCGACGCCGGTGTCGAGCACGGCGTCCCAGAGGCCGGCGGCCTGCGTCGGCGGGCACCGCGATCTCGACACCGTCCTCGCCCGTGTAGCCGGTGCCGGCGACGGTCAGGGGCACGCCGTCCGAGCTCCAGCTCGGCGACCCGGCGGCGGCCGACCTCGGCCACGGCGGGCGACAGCTTGGCCAGGCGTTCACGGGCGGCCGGGCCCTGCACGGCGAGCACGGCCCGCTCCGCGGTCACGTCGGTCCCGCCGACGGCGCTCGACCACGCCCGAGGTGTTGGAGGCGTTGGGCATGACGTCGAAGCGGTCGGGCGTCCAGCCACCAGACGATGATGTCGTCGACCACCGAGGCGTCGTCGGCGTCGAGCAGGTGCGTGTACTGCGTGCGACCGGGCTCGACCTTGTCCAGGTCCGCGGTCAGCGTGCGCTGCAGGCGGTCGTTCGCCCCCTCGCCGGTGACCCGAACCGTGCCCAGGTGGCTGACGTCGAAGACGACCGCGTCCGTGCGGCAGGCCCGGTGCTCGGCCAGCGTGCCCTCGCCGTAGGCGAGCGGCATGTCCCAGCCGCCGAAGGGCACCATCTTGGCCCCGAGGGCGCGGTGGGACGCGTCGAGGGGCGAGTACCGGAGGGACACCCGGAGAGTCTACGAAGCCCTCATGCGGCCGAGTCCATGCCGTACTTGACGGCCAGGTTCTGCCAGTCCTTGCGGTAGAGGATCATCACGTTCACTCCCGGGTAGCGCTCCCGGAGCTCACGGACCTTGCGGTTCTTCTTGGTGACCAAGCGCTGCTTCAGCGTGGTCAGCTCGATGTAGAGGTCCAGCTCGGGCAGGTAGAAGTCCGGGCTGAAGGCCTCCAGCGGCTTGCCGTCGGCGTCCTCGCTGAGCACGAACGTGCGGGGCTCGTAGCGCCACTCGACGCCGTAGAAGTCGAGGACCTTGGCGAAGTTCTGCTCCGACGGGTGGGCGAACACAACCGAGTCGGGAGGCAACACTGCCCTCCCCCTCGGTGTCGGCGCCCCGAGAGTCACTGCTCGGCGGCCGCCTCGACCGCCTTGGGCGGCCCCTCAGCAGAACGGTCGTCGGGGAACAGGGCGATGATGCGGGCGTCGACCTCTTCGACCACGCCGGAGAGCGGGAGGATGTTGAGCACGCCCTGGCCCTTGCGGACGAGGTCGATCATCTCCTCGCCGTCCCGGGTGAGGACGGTCTGGTCGCCGCTGATGACCAGGTTGGCGCTGGCCGGGTCCTCGCCCAGCTCGTCGCGGAGGTAGGTGAAGACGTCCCGCACCAGCTCCAGTCGGATGCCGGCGTCGAGCAGGCTCTTGATGACCTTGAGCTCGAGCAGGTCCTGGTACGAGTACTTCCGGCGGCTGCCGCTGCCGGCCGCGTCGTTCAGCGACGGTCGGACGAGGTCCGTGCGCGCCCAGTAGTCCAGCTGGCGGTAGCTGATGCCGACGATCTCGGCCGCCTTCTTGCCCCCGTAGCCGACGTGGCGTGGGAACATCTCCTGCTGTCCGGTCATGTGGTGGTTCTCTCGCTCAAAGGGCGCCCGCCCCCAGTCGCACGCGACGTAACTACGCGCGTGTGACTTCGCCCAGCGTACGTCCGACCTCAGGTTGAGGTCAACGATCGAAGCGCGTCGAGCTGCTCCTGGGTGCCGACGGCGATCAGGACGTCGTCGGATCCGATCACCGTGTCGGGTCCCGGGTTCGTGGCGAAGTCACCGTCGGCGCCCCGGATGGCGAGCACCAGGGCGCCCGTCTGGTCCCGTACCTGGGCCTCGCGCAGCGTGTTGCCGGCCAGCGCCGAACCGTCGGGCACGACCACGTCGGCGAGGCGGAACTCGAGGCTCCCGTCGTGCATCACGACGTCCAGGAAGTCGGCCACGTTGGGCGTGCTGGCCAGCGCGGCGATGCGGGCGCCGCCGATCTGCTGGGGGTTGACGACCCGGTCGGCGCCGGCCTGGCGGAGCTTGGCCTCGTTGGCCTCGTCCCGTACCCGGCTGACGATGAAGAGGTCGGGGCGCCGCGCCCGGGCGCTGAGGGTGATGAAGAGGTTGTCGGCGTCGGAGTCGACGGCGGTGATCACGGTGGCCGCCCGATCGATGCCGGCTTCGGTCATGACGGCGTCGTCGGTGGCGTCGCCCCAGACCTTCAGGCCGGGCACCATGGCGAAGCGATCGGGGTCGGACTCCACCACGACCAGGTCCGCGCCCGCCCCCTGCAGGTGTCGCTCGATGGTGCGGCCGACCCGCCCCCACCCGCAGACCACGACGTGGTCCGTCAGGTCCTCGATGGTGCGTTCCATGCGTCGCCTCCCGATGCGGTCGCTGAGTCGTCCCTCGACCACCGACTCCAGCAGGACGGTGGCCGTGTACAGGGCGGTGCCGACCCCCGTGAGGATGAGCGCCATGGTGAAGATGCGGAAGTTCGCCGACGGCTCCTCGGGCAGCTCCCGGAAGCCGACGGTCGCGATCGTGGTGACCGTCTGGTAGAGCGAGTCGAGCGGGTCGAGGCCGAGGATCAGGTAGCCACCGTGCCGATGACGATGATCGAGAAGAGCAGGACGCAGCCCAGCTGCACCCGGCGCCAGGGGTCCCCCGCCGGGGCGATCCGGGCGTTCAGGACGCGAAGTCCTCGGGGTCGACGTCGTCGATGAACCGCCGGAACTCCTCGACGACCTCCTCCTCGGGCTGGGCCTCCTCCTGGACGGCGTAGCCGACCTCGTCGAGGACGTGCCTCCTCGGCGAAGATCGGCGAGCCGGTGCGGGCGGCCAGGGCGATGGCGTCGGAGGGCCGGCTGGACAGCAGGTGGGTCTCGCCCGTCCTGCACCAGGTGGAGCTCGGCGAAGAACGTGCTGTCCTGCAGGTCGGTGACGACGATGCGCTCGAGGTCCACCTCGAGGTCGTCGAGCAGGTTCTTCAGCAGGTCGTGGGTCATGGGCCGGGGCGTCGGCACCTGCTCGAGGGCGAAGGCGATGGCCGTGGCCTCGGGCGGGCCGATGAAGATCGGCAGCATCCGTCGCTCACCGCCGGTCTCCCGGAGCAGGACGATGGGGGTGTTCGTGGGCAGCTCGACCCGCACCCCGACCAGCTCCATCTCGACCATCGTCACAACCTACCTAGGGATACAGCTCGTCAACGTAGGCGTCGGGGTCGGCGCGCCAGCGTCTCCAGGTCGCCCGCGGCGACCAGGTCCAGGTTGCGGTAGCGGCCCCGGAAGTCGAGCCCGTAGCCGACGACGAACTCGTCGCCGATCTCGAAGCCGACGTAGGCCAGGGGCTGCGGGACGATGCGGCGGGCCCGCTTGTCGAACAGCGTGCAGACCTCGAGGCTGGCGCGGGCCCCGGGCCCGCAGCTGGGCCAGCAGGTAGGCCAGCGTCAGCCCGGTGTCGACGACGTCCTCGACCAGGATGACCTCCCGGTCGGCCAGGTCGGTGCCGAGGTCCTTGGTCAGGCGGACCCGGCCGCTGTCCGGCGCGTAGGACGAGATGCCGAGGAAGTCGATCTCGACGGGGACCGTGATCCGGCGCACCAGGTCGGCCAGGAAGAGCACGCTGCCCTTCAGGACGGCGACGAGCAGGACGCCCGTCGGGGTGGGCGGCGCTGATCTCCCGGCCCAGGCGCTCGTTGGCGGCCCGGAGGTCCGCCGACGTCCTGGAGGACCGGCGCGCCGTCAACTGGGACCGAGCTGGTCCCGCAGAGAGCGCCGGAGCAGCGAGGCACGCAGCTGGTCACCCAGCGAGCACAGCTCGCCCACCAGCTCGAAGGCCTGGCGGCGGGCGGCCGGGTCGCGCTGGCGCACCATCGGGCTGGCCAGCTGCTCGAGGAAGCCGGCCTCGCGGTCGGCGGACATCTTGTACATGCGCAGGTGGCGCGGCTCGACGCCCTGGCGGAGGAAGGCGGCGGCCAGCCGGGCCACGACGAGCGCCTCGTCGTCGTAGAGCACGGCCGAGCCCACCTGGCGGCCGGCGAGCAGGCCGTAGCGGGCCAGCTCGCCGACGGTGTCGCCGTCGAGCCCGGCCGACGCGGCCAACTCGTCGGTGGTGAGGCTGACCCCGGTCATGCCCGTGTCCAGCGGCTCGACAGCCCGTACCGGGCGCTCGACGGCCGGCGCCTGCGGCGCGGTCGATGCCGCCGCCGGGGCCGGCCGCTGCTGCGGCTCCTGTTCGACGGCCACCAGCGTCGGGCGGCGAGGTGGGCTCGGGCGCAGCCGGCGGGTCGGGCTCGCTGCTGCCAGGCCCCGGAGCTGATCCGCTCGCGGATGACCTTGAGCGGCAGGTAGTTCTCCCGCTGCTGGCGCAGGATCCAGCGCAGACAGGCGACGTCGTCGTCGTAGAACTTCCGGTAGCCCGACGGCGTGCGCTCGGGGTCGATCAGCCCCTCCTTCTCGAGGAAGCGGATCTTGGAGATGGTGACGTCGGGGAACTCCTCCTGGAGGAGGGCCAGGACCTCACCGATCGAGTGATGGCCTTCCGGGCTCATCGCGCCCTCACGTGACACCGGCGATCAAGAAGTGGAGCTTGTACTTGCCGACCTGCAGGACGTCGCCGTGGTTCAGCGGGGACTCCTCGATGCGCTCACGATTGACGTAGGTGCCGTTCAGCGACCCGGCGTCCCGGACCCGGTAGATGTCGCCGTCCCGCATGATCTCGGCGTGACGGCGGGACACGGTGATGTCGTCCAGGAAGATGTCGCTGTCGGGATGGCGACCCGCCGTGGTGGACGCCAGGTCGAGCAGGATCCGAGACCCGGCGGCCTCGCCCCGGGTCACGACCAGCACGCCGGTCCCGACGGGCACGTCGGAGAGGTCGACCTCGACCTCGGGGACGGGCGTCTCCGAGGTGTCGCCGTCCGCCGTGGCCATCGTGACGGTGGTCGTGTCGCGGTCCTCGGCCAACGGCGTCCCGCAGGACGAGCAGAAGCGCGAGCCGACCGTGTTCTCGTGCCCGCAGGACGGGCAGCTCACCCCCGGCACCGGATCACTCCTCGGTCAGGTCTCGATAGGCGGCGGCGTCCAGCAGTGACTCGTAGGCGGCGGCGTCGGCGGGCTCGAGCAGGCAGATCCAGCCGTCGCCGTAGGGATCCTCGTTGATTCGCTCCGGGGCGTCGGCCAGGTCGGTGTTGATCTCGACGATCGTGCCGGCCATCGGGGCGTACACGTCGGAGACCGACTTGGTCGACTCCACCTCGCTGAAGCTCTCGTCGACCTTCACGGTCGCGCCGACCTCGGGCAGCTCGATGAACACGACGTCGCCCAGCGCGTCCTGGGCGTAGTCGGTGATGCCGACGCGGACCCGGTCGCCCTCGAGGCGGGCCCACTCGTGGTCCTTCGAGTAACGCAGGTCCTCGGGGACGTTCATCGCCGCGAACCTACCCTCGATCCGCTCACCGGATCATCTGGCGGATGCGCCGGACGTACTCCTCGGCCAGTTGGCGGGCGGCGAGGTCGCTGTCGGCCTCGGCCCAGACGTTGGTCACGGGCTCGTCGGGATCGGGCCACGCCAGGACCCACCCGTCGTCGTGACGCACCTTCACGCCGTCGACCAGGACCAGCTCGCGGTCGCCGCTGCGCTCCATGAGCGTGCGCATGACCGTGCCCTTCTGCTCCCACGGGGTGATGACCGACTCCCGCACCATGTGCAGGTCGGGCAACTCGGCCACGACCTCGGACAGGCGTGCGTCCCGGCGGGCCAGCAGCTCCAGCGTCTGGACGAGCATGGCCGAGGCGTCGAAGGCGGCGAAGAACTCGGGCACGACGTAGCCGCCCTCGAGGCCGGCGGCGAACACGACGTCGGGCTCGCGTGCCGCTTCCATGATCGCGGCGGGCGCCAGCTTGGTCGGGCGCACCCGACCGCCGTAGCGCCCGACGATCTCGTCGGCGTGGATGGTGGTGGCCACGGGCAGTGCCACCTCCCTGCCGGACAGGTCGTCGCCCAGCAGCACCAGCAGCGCGAGGAGGGCGGTGGTGTCGTCCAGCACCCGGCCGTTGTCGTCGATCAGCGTGAGCTGCTCGCCGCCCGGGTCGACCACCGCTCCGAGGCGGGCGCCCGACGTCCGCACCAGGCCGGCCACCTGGTCGGCGTGCTCGTGCCGGTCGAAGTCGCAGGATCCCGGCGGTCGACACGTACGGGTTGACCGCCAGCACCTCGGTGCCCAGCTTCGACAGCAGGTTGGGCATGACGAAGGCGGTCGTGCCGTAGCCGTAGTCGATGACGACCTTGAACCCGGCCGCCCGCACCGCCTTCACGTCGACGCAGGACTCGAGGGCCACGGCGTACGTCTCCAGGGCCCGGGGCGGGAAGTCGATGTCGCCGATCTCGCTGGGCAGCACCCGGCGGAAGTCCTGGCGGTTGAAGTAGCGCTCGACCTTGCGGCGGCCGTCGTCGTCGAGGTCGGCGCCGGTCTCCGTGAAGAAGCGGATCTCGACCTGCTGGGGGTCGTGGGGCACCAGGCGCACGGTGATGGCGCCCCGGTTGTCCGGGCGGCCGGCCTGGAAGCGGGTCACCGGGATGGACGCCACCTCGAGGTCGGACACGTTGACCCCGGCCGAGTTGAGCCCGGCCATCATCGCCCGCTTCAGCATGCGGGCCGATCGGCTGGAGTCCCGGCTGGTGACGACCGTGGCGTCCTTCTTCAGCGTCGTGCCGAAGGCCATGGCCAGGCGGGCGGCGAACTCCGGCGTGATGTCGACGTTGGCCAGCCCGCTCACTCCGGAGCCGGAGAACAGGCTCCGGGCGCCGCGGGACTCCCAGACGATCGACGTGTTGACGACGGCGCCCGGCCTCGACCGTCTTGAACGGGTACACCTTGACGCCGGCGCCGATGACGGCGTCCTCGCCGATGAAGCACTCGTCGCCCAGGACCGAGCCGTCGTCGCAGCGGGCGCCACGGCGGACGTCGCAGGCCCGGCCGACCACGGCGCCGGCCAGCCGCACCCCCTCACCCAGGTAGGCGTTGTCCTGGACGATGCCCCGGTGGATCTGGGCGTCGGCCCGGACCTTCACGTTGGTGCCCAGGACGGCGTACTCGGCCAGGCGCACACCGGCGTCGACCCGGGCGTTGTCGCCGATGACGGCCGGGCCCGTCGATGACGGCGTCGGGATGGATCTCGCTCCCCTCCCCCACCCACACGCCGCCGGACACCTCGAAGCCGGGGACGGTCGACGTCGACCTTCTGGTCGAGGATGTCCTTGTGGGCGCTGACGTACGCCTCGAGCGTGCCCACGTCCTCCCAGTAGCCGTCGGCCACCGCCCCGTACAGGGGCAGGCCCGCCTCGAGCAGCGCCGGGAAGACCTCGGACGAGAAGTCCACCGGGCGGTCGTCGGCGATGTGGTCGAAGATCTCCGGCTCCAGCACGAAGATCCCGGTGTTGATCGTGTCCGAGAAGACCTGGCCCCAGCTGGGCTTCTCGAGGAAGCGCTCGATCGAGCCGTCCTCGCTGGTGATGACGATCCCGAACTCGAGGGGGTCCTCGACCGGCACGAGGCAGATCGTGGCCAGGGCCGACTTCTCCTCGTGGAAGGCGACGACCTTGCCGAGGTCGATGTCGGTCAGCACGTCACCGGAGATGACCAGGAAGCGCTCGTCGAGGGCGTCGGCCGCGTTGCGCACCGAGCCCGCCGTGCCGAGCGGGGTCTCCTCGGTGGCGTACTGGATGTTGACGCCGTACTCGGAGCCGTCGCCGAAGTGGTTGCGGATGGCGTCGGGCATGAAGGCCAGCGTCACGACGATGTCCTCGAAGCCGTGGCGGCGCAACAGGTCGATGATGTGCTCCATCATCGGCTTGTTGGCCAGCGGCATCATCGGCTTCGGCAGGTTGGAGGTCAGCGGCCGCAGACGGGTGCCCTCGCCGCCGGCCATGATCACCGCCTTCACGCCGCCACCTGGGATCCCGCCCGGTCAGCCCGACCGTCCCGCAGCGCCTGCAGGCCGAGGGGGACGTACTGGAAGAGGGCGATGTAGCCGAACACCAGGCCGGGGATGGCGCAGAGCCAGCCGGCCCAGTCGCCGAAGGTGGACCACGGCCCGTCGTCGACGTTGCCCAGCAGGAACAGCGGGAAGGCGAACATCAAGAAGAGGGTGCCCGCCTTGCCGAACCAGGTGACGTCGATGCGCCGCGCTCCCATCACGGCCAGGACGACGGTGGCCACCGCCACCAGGCCCTCCCGCAGCAGGGTGAGGACGGCGACGATCAGCGGTACGGAGCCGTCGATCGTGATGGCCACCACGCCCACGATCAGCAGGACCCGGTCGGCGACCGGGTCCAGGATCTTGCCCGAGCTTCGACACCTGGTGGAAGTGACGGGCGACGTAGCCGTCGACCCAGTCGGTGGCGCCCAGGACGGCCAGGAGCCACGCCGCGGCCAGCCGGTCGTCCTCGGCGAACAGGAGCCAGAGGAAGAGGGGCACGCAGCACAGGCGAACGACGGAGATCGACGTTCGGGATGGTGAGGATGCGGTCCTCTCCCGGTGCCGCTTCCTCCATGGGCGCCAAGGGTAGATGGGCTACAACTCGGTGATGGCCTCCATCTTCACCCGCATCATCGACGGCGAGATCCCCGGCGAGTTCGTCTGGCGGGACGACCGGTGCGTCGCCTTCCTTTCCATCAACCCGCTCCACGAGGGCCATGCGCTGGTGGTGCCCCGCGAGGAGGTCGACCACTGGGTCGACCTCGACGACGACCTGGCGGCCCACCTGTTCGTGGTCGCCCGCAAGATCGGCAAGGCCCAGGACGCCCTCTGGAACCCGTTGCGGGTCGGGCTGATGATCGTCGGCGAAGAGGTCCCCCACGTCCACCTGCACGTCGTACCCATCGACCGGGTGGCTGATCTCGACTTCGCCAACGCCGCGGCCGGGCCGCCGGACGACTTCACGCAGGTCGCCGAGCGCCTGCGCGCCGGACTGACCGACGCCGGTCACCCCGAGGCGTCGGTCTGAACGATGAGGGTCGTCCGCTCGTAGAGCGTGATCCCGGCCTCGGCGAACACCGTCTCGAACCCCAGCTCCTCGAGCCCCGCCTGGAACCGGCGACGGTCCTCGTCGTCCCAGTTCGGGGCGGCGTCGGCGTCGAGGACGATGGCGTCGACCCCGTCCGCCGCCCGTCGCACGTGCGGGTTGTCGGTGGTGTCCAGCTCGTAGAGCTCGGTCCGCTCGGCGAGCAGGGGCAGGAGGGCCGGCGAGGCCCGCACCGATTCCCCGTCGGGCACGAGATCGGCGGCGTCCAGGCGGGCGCGGTCGGCCACGTCCCGGGAGCCCCACGACCAGGGCGACTGGTAGGGCGATGCCGGCGCGTCGTGGACGAAGAACACCGCCGATGCCAGCGCGAGCGCCATGAGGACGCGCCGGTCCACGTTCACCCGTTCGACGCTGCGGCGGCCGATCTTCGACATGCCGATGGCGGTCGCCACGAAGATGAAGGCGGTGATGGCGATGGTGTGCTCGGGCCGGGCGGTGCGCTCCTCGGCGACGTTGGCGATCAGGTAGAGGCACTCCAGCGGGAGCACCGGCAGCAGGTAGCGCGGCGCCACGAACGGTAGGAAGAAGACCGGGGCGAACAGCATCACGAGGATCTCGAAGTTCTGCTGGTCGAAGAGGTCCCCGAGCGCCTGGAACGGGTGGGTCAGCAACCCCCAGAGGGCGCCGAGCGCCGACGAGCCGTAGCTCTCGAAGGCGACGGCGTGCACGAAGTCGCCGTCGTTGTAGTACGGCTGGATCAGGAGCAGGGCGAGCAGCAGGTAGGCGATCGACAGCCCCGCGGTGATGGCGCCGGCCCGTCGGCGCCCCTCGAGCGCCAGGAGCCCGCCGAAGGCGGCGGTGACGAGAGCCAGGTCGGCCCGGGTGGCCACCGCGATGACCGCGCAGACCCCGAACCACCACCAGCGCCCCGTCAGGCCGAACAGGGCCATGCCCAGGAGCGCGGGCAGCGCGATGACGGCGGGGTTGAAGCCGGCCGTGTTCACGTCGTGGATGGCCGGGTACAGGGCGTAGGCGAGGAGCAGGACCAGCGAGGCGCCCACCTTCAGGTCGGCCACCCGCCGGGCGATGCTCCACAGCGGGACCACGCCGAGGGCCAGCAGCGCCGACTGGACGACGAGCAGGGTCGGGATCGCCGGGAGGAACGAGGTCAGCCCGGCGATCGGGTAGAAGGCGAAACCCGCCTCCTCGGCCAACAGGTGGATCCCGCGGATGGACAGCTCCGGCGCGTCGCCCCGGGTGATCAACCACGCCCCCTGGGTGAACGTCCCGAGGTCGGCACCCTCCTCCAGGCCGTGGGCCCGGGACAGGGCCAGCGAGGCGAGCACGGCGAAGAGGCCGACGAAGACCGCCCACGGGAGGATCCGGTCGGCGGCCGCGCTGTCGAGGCGACCCTGCAGGCGCAGGGTCAGCAGTTCGTAGCGGCGCTTGAGCGGGATCTCCCCCCGCCGTTGGCTCATCCCCCGTCGTCGTCCGGCGGGTCGTCGTCCAGCTCGATCTCCTCCAACAGGTGCTCGCCCTGGTTGCGGACGTTGTTCACCTCGGTGCTCACGGGGTGGAAGGTGATGAGCGAGGACGGTGCCGGCACCAGGAACTTCCCCAACATGTCCGTGTCCTGCTCGTCCTGGTCGAGCCAGGTGTCCCAGGCATCCGGCGGCAGCATGATCGGCATGCGGTCGTGGATCTCGGCCATCTTGTCGTTGGGCTCGCCGGTGATGATCGTGCAGGACACCAGCTCGTCCTCGCTGCCCTCGGGCCGCCACACCTCCCACAGCCCGGCGAAGGCGATCGGGTCACCGTCCGGCCGGTGGATGAAGTACGGCTGCTTCTTCGACTGCCCCTCGCGCTTCGTCCACTCGTAGAAGCCGTCGGCGGGGATGAGGCAGCGGCGCTTCTTGAAGGCGTGCTTGTAGGCGCCGCTCGTCGCCACCTTGTCGGACCGGGCGTTGATCATGCGGTTGCCGACCTTGGCCTCCTTGGCCCAGAACGGGATCAACCCCCAGTGCAGGGCCTCCACCCGCCGGACCCCGCCGTTCTCCAGGACGGCGTACACGTCCTGGGTCGGGGCCACGTTGAAGTTGGGTCCCTCGAGGCGCTCGTCGACCTCCGTGGCACCGAAGTACTTCGCGATCTCGTCCGGCGGAGAGGTCGAGACGAACCGTCCGCACATCGGCGGTCACGGTAGCGGTCCCTCCGACCACGGGCGGCGGCGACTGGCGGATCGCGCTCAGATTGGGCACACTCATTCACTTGGCCCACACCAACCCCACCTCCCGCAGCGGAGTTTCGCCTCACCGCACGCTCGAAGAAGCGCGCGCGGGCGCGCGGGCGAAGGTGAAGGAGGCCCGTCGGGCGGTCCTCGAGCTGGAGCGCCGCCACGACCGCGCCGTCGCCCGGGTCGAGGCCCTCAGCCGTCGCCGCAAGGCCCTGGAGCTCGAGCTGTCCGACGCCGAGAGCGAGCGGGACCGCACCGAGTCCCGCATGTCCGCCACGAAGGCCGCGCTCACCGCCGCCGAGGATCGCCTCCTCGCCCTCGAGCAGGAGAACTGACCCCGCCGTAACCCCGCCGCGCTCTTGCGGCGAACTACGGTCAGCCCGTTCGCGAGGGAGGGGTGATGAGCGACCTACCGCAGGCGCCCGACTGGTGGCAGGCGAGCGACGGCAAGTGGTACCCGCCACAGGAGGGTGCGCCCTCACAGGACCCGTTCGTCCAGCAGCAGCAACAGCAGGGTGATCCGTTCGCCCAGCAGCCCGCCGGGGTCACCTTCGGTGCGCCGGCCCCGCCCACCGGTCGGGGCTGCGCCAACATCGGCGTGATCATCACCATCCTCATCGTCCTGATGGTCGGCGGGATCATCGCCTTCAGCGTCTTCGCCGTGAACGAGGCCGAGGACGCCATCGACGACAGCTTCGGCAGCGACGAGGACGAGATCGACGACGTCGAGGTCACCGACTGCCGGCGGGGCGAGAGCTTCGACTGGGGTGAGGCCACCATCGAGGTGACCAACGACAGCTCCGACCCCTCCACCTACTTCGTGACGGTCACCTTCGAGAGCCGCAACGGCCAGCGCCAGTTCGGCACCGGAAACGCCACCGTCACCAGCCTGCAGCCGGGCCGCACCACCGAGGCCGAGGTCAGCTCCGCCGTCGAGGTCCCCCGCCGCTTGACCTGCACGGTGACCAGCGTGCAGCGCATCTCCGTCGGCTAGCGCCCGGTCACGTCAGTTCGGCGTGTCCGCCGAGGAGGATCGGCTGCTGTCCTGAGTGCAGGTTGAAGGCGAAGGTGTTGCTGCTCAGCTGTTGCGCCTGCATCGTCAGCGGCTGACCGGTGACGTACGAGCCGGCGTAGTCGACACCGATGCGGCCGAGAGCCCGGTGGTCGCCGTCGGCGAATGCTGCGGTGAGGGTTCGGGCGGCGGCACCGATCAGGACCTGGCCGGCGGCGATAGGTCCGGCGAGGCCGACCTTGGCGGCGAACTCCGGGTCGAGGCTGTGGGGGTTGTGCTCCCCGACCAGCTGGTAGAGGACCGCGCTGTTGGCGGGGATCGAGACGGGAAGCTCGACGGCGGCGACGAGCTCTCGCGGGACGATCCGGCTCGGACCGCGCTCGCCACCGAATCCACCACCGCCCCGGACCATGGTCGTCGTCCGAACCGCGACGACCGGCTTGCCGTCGACCTCGATGCTCACCTCGTTGACCAGGAGCGCCGACGACCCCTTGTCCCAGACCTCGAGGTACTCGTTGACGTAGTCGGTCTGAGCGGCTGAAGGGGTCTCGCTCAGAATGGAGATGTCGCAGCCGAGCAAGAAGGTGTTCTCACGGTCCCCGTAGACCTCACCCATCTGGAACGCGACGTCCTCTTGTCCCGAACGAGAGACGCGGGCACCGAGGAACGTGGGCAGGACGACGGGGCCGCGGGAGAGGTCGAGGTAGTCGAGGTCGGTGCTCGGATCAGCGCCGACGGCGGCCGCGAACAACACCGCATCGTCGGCCTTCCACGCAAGAGGCCCGACGACCCGCTGCCCGACGAGGCCCTGCACCGCACTGGCCATGGTCGTACCCCTTCCCGAGTACGACCCCCAAGCCGTCCCGCCCGGCAGCAGCTTCGCACGCGTCGACGGCGGACGCGTTCGTGACAGTCTTCTGCCCATGGCCTCAGGGGACCCAGCGACGGCGGCAGTCGTCGACCGGATCCGGGATTCGCTGCACGCGGCAGGCATGGAACCCACGACCACTGCGGTCGGCGGCCAGGAGGTCCTCCACGGCCGGCTCTCGCAGTTCCGGTGGCGGTGGCTGGCCACTCGGCTCCACACCTGGGTCATGGCGACGTCGTTTCCGGTGGGAGCGACCGCGGCCACGCTGGATGAGTTCCTGACCTGGGCCGTCCGTCACGCCAGCACCAACAAGGGCGGCCTACCGGCAGGACTCCAGACAGGGTCGGCGGTGGTCGCAGTCGCAGTGGTCCCACGCGCTGACGAAGCCTTGACCATGTGGGCGCAGACACCACACGGAAGCAAGTTCGGAGCCGTCGCGTACCCCGTGCTCGTCGACGTCGCCTCGGGAGTGGTGGCGCAGCCGGCGCGGATGAAGGCCGGGGCCGTCTACCTCCCCCATCTCCGCCGAGTGGTCGACGCCCTCGTCCGTCCCGCGGTCGCTGGCTGATACGGCGTCACCGCACGGCGATCGCGCCGCTGTCGGCTGGTTGGAGTTGGAGCGGCGGGGTAGGAGCGCTCGGTGGCCCCGGCTGGGGCGGCAGAGACCACCGAGGAGACGAGATGGCGACGAAGCGGAAGACGGAGACCAGGCGCCAGCGGACCACCGGGACCGACGGCGGGGCGACGCACCAGACGGCGGACGATGTCGTGCTGACGACCCAGCAGGGCGTTCCGGTCGCCGACGACCAGAACACCTTGCGCCAGGGTGAGCGTGGTCCAGCACTCCTCGAGGACTTCCACTTCCGGGAGAAGATCTTTCACTTCGATCACGAGCGGATCCCCGAGCGGGTGGTGCATGCCCGAGGGTTCGGTGCTCACGGCTTCTTCGAGAACTACGAGTCGCAGTCCAAGCTCACGCGGGCCGACCTGCTCCAGCGCGCCGGCGAGCGCACGCCCGCCTTCGTCCGGTTCTCGACCGTGGCCGGGAGCAAAGGCTCCTTCGACCTCGCCCGCGATGTTCGCGGCTTCGCCGTGAAGCTCTACACGCAGGAGGGGAACTGGGACATCGTCGGCAACAACATCCCCGTCTTCTTCATCCAGGACCCGATCAAGTTCCCCGACATCATTCACTCGGTGAAGCCCGAGCCGGACCGGGGCTTCCCCCAGGCTCAGTCGGCGCACGACAACTTCTGGGATTTCGTCTCGCTCATGCCCGAATCGACGCACATGCTGCTCTGGGTCATGTCGGACCGGGCGATCCCTCGTTCGTTCCGGTTCATGGAGGGTTTCGGCGTCCACACCTTCCGGTTCATCAACGCCCGGGGCACCTCGACGTTCGTGAAGTTCCACTGGAAGCCCAAGCAGGGCTTGCAGTCGGTGCTCTGGGACGAAGCGGTGAAGATCAACGGCGCCGACCCCGACTTCCACCGACGCGATCTGTGGGACGCCATCCAGCAAGGCGACTTCCCCGAGTGGGAGTTGGGCATCCAGCGCTTCGACGACGACTTCGCAGACGACTTCGACTTCGACGTCCTCGATCCGACCAAGCTCATCCCCGAAGAGGTCCTACCGGTCGAGCCGATCGGCCGCCTGGTGCTCGACCGCACGGTCGACAACTTCTTCGCCGAGACCGAACAGGCGGCGTTCTGCACCCAGAACATCGTCCCCGGTGTCGACTTCACCAACGACCCGCTCCTGCAGGGGCGCAACTTCTCCTACCTGGACACGCAGCTGAAGCGCCTCGGCAGCCCCAACTTCACCCACCTCCCGATCAACGCGCCGAAGTGCCCCATGCACCACTTCCAACAGGACGGCCACATGGCCGTGCAGAACCCGGAGGGCAGGGTCAATTTCGAGCCGAACTCCTACGAGGGCGACGAGCGCGGGCCACGCGAGGACCCCGACCGCGGGTTCAACTCGTTCCCCGCCGAGGAGGACGGTGCGAAGCGGCGGCTGCGTCCCGAATCCTTCGCCGACCACTACAGCCAGGCGTCGCTCTTCTTCCGCAGCCAGTTGCCCCAGGAGCAGCAGCACATCATCGACGCGTTCACCTTCGAGCTCGCCAAGGTCGAGCGAGTCGAGATCCGGGAGCGCATGGTGGCCAACCTCCGCAACGTCGACGACGACCTCGCATCCTCGGTGGCGAACGGCCTGGGGTTGTCCTCGATGCCCAGGAAGGCCAAGGCGGCGGTGGCCCCCAACCAGGACCTGGCGCCGTCGGAGAAGCTGAGCATCGTGGCCAACGGCCCGGACTCCTTCGCTGGGCGCAAGGTTGGGCTCCTGGTCACCGACGGTGCACCGGCGAAGGTCGTCACGGCTCTGGCCGCCGCCGTCAAGGCCGAGTCGGCGCTCCTCGAGGTCGTGGCGCCCGCCATCAGCGGGGTCGTGCTCGACGACGGCACCGAGCTGCCGGCCGACCAGATGATCGGTGGCGGGCCGTCGGTCCTCTACGACGCCGTGGCCATCGTCGTCTCGGCCGAGGGCGCTGACGAGTTGACCGCCGAACCGGCAGCCAAGGACTTCGTCACCGACGCCCACGCGCACGCCAAGTTCATCGGTTACACGGACGACGCCGACGCCCTGTTCGCCGCCGTCGGCATCGGGGAGGACTCGAGGGACGACGGGTATCTGCTCCTCGGCAGCAGGGCGAAGGCGAACGCCTTCGTCGAAGCCTGCCGGTCCCTTCGGCATTGGAACCGTGACGAGTCCGAGGAGGACTGAGCCGGTTCGCTCGGTAGGAGGTCAGGACGATCCCTCCGGATCGCCTTGACTCTCGGAGTCAGTCAGTCCTGGTGCGCTCGCTCTTCGGCTTCGTGGGCGTCACTGGCTGCCCGGGCCTTCTCGGCCTTGGCCTCATGCTCGGCGACATCACGATCCGCGTCGGCCTTGCGCTGCTGGGCCTCGCCCTCGTCTTTCATGTCGTCGTCACCGATGACGGCGCCGACGGCTTCCTTGGCTCGCCCCTTCACCTCTTCGGCAACGCCCTTCGCGGCGGCTTCGGGTCCGGTCTCGCCCATGATGCTGTCCTCCTCGATGCCGGGTCGTTCCCAGCGCTGCTCTTCGCTACCCGCACCGCGGTGGGGAAAGACCGGGGGATCTAGGTGCTGGTTGTGGCGTGTGGTTCGGCGACCTGTTTGGACTCGGGCGAGTTCTTCTCCCGGAGGAAGATGGCGAGTACGACGAGGGCTCCAACGGCGAGAAACTCGCTCTGCCAGTTCTGCATCGACTCGAACCAGAACTGCGACCCGGTCACGTGCACGTAGGCGACAGGCCGTTGTTCTTGAGGACTCGGCGCATCACCGCCGATTCTTGCTCAGGGCTGGCCTGGCCTTCAGGGACCGCCCCTCGCGATCCCTTGCGGGGTTTGGTCGGGCTGCCGGGATTTGAACCCGGGACCTTCGGTCCCCCAGACCGACGCGCTGCCAAGCTGCGCCACAGCCCGCGTGTTGCGGATCGGCAGCGTACCGGTCAGGCGTGCTGTACGACCCAGCCGATCCCCTGGACCAGGCGCCAACCGAGGTAGAGGGCGACGGCGATCAACAGCAACTTGAAGTGCCAGGGGGCCTTCTGGGGCAGGGCGATGACCCGGTGACACGTCGGGCACTCCCCGTTCTCGGGCATCGAGTTCGGGTTCCAGAACTTCTGGCAGTCGTCGCACCACGGCATGGCGACGTGCAGTGTGGCGCTAAACGGGAGGGATTCCGTGGCGACGGTCGGAGAAGTGGCGATCCTTGCCGCGGGCCCGCTCGAGGCGGCGGGCGACCTGGTCGCGCAGGTCGCCGAAGTCGATGACGGCGTCCACGACCAACTCGGAGGCCAGCCGCAGCAGGTCCACGTCCTCCTCGTAGATCTGGCGCTCCTCGGCGATGAACGCCTCTCGCTCGTCGGGGTCCTCGATGGCGGCGATCTTGTTGGCGAACACGGCGTTCACGGCTGCCTCCGGGCCCATCACGGCGATGCGGGCGGTGGGCAGCGCCAGCGTGGCCTCCGGCTCGAAGGCGGGGCCTGACATGGCGTAGAGGCCGGCGCCATAGGCCTTGCGGACGACGACACTGACCTTGGGCACGGTGGCCTCGGACACCGCGGTGACCATCTTCGCCCCATGGCGGATGATGCCCTCCCGCTCGACCTGGGTGCCGACCATGAACCCCGGGACGTCGCACAGGAACACCAGCGGGACGTTGAAGGCGTCGCAGGCCCAGATGAACCGGGCCGCCTTGTCGGCCGAGTCGGTGAAGAGCACGCCGCCCTTCTGCATGGGGTTGTTGGCCACGACACCCACGGGACGTCCCTCCAGGCGGCCGAGGCCGACGATCAGCTCGGGGGCGAACAGCGGCTTCACCTCGAAGAACGACTCGGCGTCCAGCAGGCCGTCGAGGAGCTCGTGCATGTCGTAGGCCTGCGCGTCCTCGGTGGGGACGATGTCGGCCGTCAGCTCACGGGCGGCCGGCCGGGCCTCGTAGGTCGGGGGCGCCTCCCGCCAGTTCTGCGGGAAGTAGGTCAGGTAGGCCAGGGCCTGGTCGATCGCGTCCTCGTCGTCGACGGCCAGGTTGTCGCCGCAGCCCGACACGGTGGCATGCATGCGGGCGCCGCCCATCTCCTCGAGGGTGGCGACCTCGCCGATGACCATCTCGGCCATGCGGGGCGAGCCCAGGTACATCGAGGCGTTGCCCTCGACCATGATCACGACGTCGCAGAAGGACGGGATGTACGCACCGCCCGCCGCCGACGGACCGAACAGGCAGCAGATCTGCGGGACCCGACCGGAGAGCTTGATCTGGTTGTGGAAGATGCGCCCGGCGCCCCGGCGGCCGGGAAACAGCTCGACCTGGTCGGTGATTCGGGCCCCGGCCGAGTCGATCAGCCAGAACACCGGCAGCTCGTGCCGGAGGGCCAGCTCGGTCAGGCGGACGATCTTCTCGACGGTGCGGGCGCCCCACGAGCCGGCCTTCACGGTCGGGTCGTTGGCCACGACGGCGACCGGTCGCCCGTCGACGGTTCCCGTGCCCGTCACCACCCCGTCGGCGGGCAGGTCGGTGGCCGAGGCGTTCGCCAGCAGGGCGTCCTCGACGAACGAGCCCTCGTCGAGCAGGAGGGCCAGCCGGTCGCGGACGAACAGCTTCCCCTGTTGCTCGAGCTTGTCCCCGACCTTCTCGAGGTTGCCCGCCAGAGCCCGCTCCGCGGCCTTCGCCAGCCGCTCCTGATCCGCGGTCACTACTCGCGACGGATGGCCATGATGGCGACGTCGTCGCTGATCGGGCCGTTCGAGAAGTCTCGGGCGGCCTCCAGCAGCGACTTGCACAGCACGTCGGCCGAGACGCCGGGATCCCGGCGGACGGCGGCGGCGATGCGCTCCTCGCCGAAGAGGTTCTCGCCGTCCCGGGCCTCGGCCAGGCCGTCGGTGTAGAGCAGGCAGAGGTCGTCGGCGTCCAGCCCGATCTCCCGGCTGAAGTACTCCGACGCCGGCGCCAGCATGAGCAGCGGGCCGGTGGCCCGCAGCGGCTGGAGCTCGCGCTCGTGCCACAGGTAGGCGGCCGGGTGGCCGGCCGACGTGTAGCGCAGCGTCCCGGCCCGGGTGTCGAACACCACGACCACGAGGGAGATGAACTCCTCCTCCCGGCCGAGGGCGTACATCTGGTTGTTCAGCTCCTCGACGGCCTGCGCCGGGTCCTTGAACTGCCGCAGGAACACCCGCAGGAGGTACTTGGCCTGGAAGGCGGTGATCGACGCCTCGATGCCGTGGCCGGCGACGTCGCCGATGACCGCCGCCACCCGGGTCGGGGTGAGGCGGAAGAAGTCGTAGAAGTCCCCCGCCATCATCCCGGAGCCGGGCTGGTAGACGCGGCCCACCTCGAAGCCGACGAGATCGGGCAGGGACTCCGGCGCCAGGCGCTCGGCCCACATGCGGGGCGCCCGCTCCTCCTGGTCGAGCACCTCGACGGCTCGGCGCTCCATGCCGATCCGGCTCTGGGCCAGGCGGGCCTCGGCGACGAACGTCCGCCACATGGCCAGGGAGATCACGGCGGGGATCGAGAAGGCCCCGAGGACGATGGCGGCCGACGGCGGGTCCGACGCGGCCAGCGCCCCGATGGACACACCGGCGATGGCGTAGAAGGTCGCCGCGTGCAGGTCCTTGCGGTAGACGCCCCACGCCAGCGAGATGGCGCCTTCGTCCGAGTCGGAGCTGTCCAGGGCCCGCCAGACGCGGTGCCGGAAGCGAGCCGATCGGGCCCAGGAGAGCGCAGCCGCCAGGCACAGCAGCGCCGTGGCGGCCAGGACCGGGATCACCATGGTGGAACGATCGTACCGCCCACCCCTGGCATGGACCCGGCGTCGCTACTCACGTCGTGCCCGGACCCGCAGCTTCAGCGGCGCGTCGCCCAGGTCGAAGGCCTCCCGCAGCCTCCGCTCGAGGTAGCGCAGGTAGGTCGGGGGCAGCCGGCGGTTGGCGAAGAGGGTGAACGTGGGCGGGTCCGTGGCCCCTTGGGTGGCGTACAGGACCCGGGTCCCGCCGGGCGCGGGCTGGTGGGCCTGGGCCTGCCGGAGCACCTCGTTGACCTTCGCGGTGGGGATCCGGCGGTGGTAGGTGTCCGCGGTGTCCAGCAGCGCCTCGATGATCTTGTGCACGCCCTTGCCGGTCAGCGCGCTGATCTTCAGCACCTTGGCGTTGGGCAGGAAGTGCAGCCGGTCGCCGACCTGTTCGGTGACATCCTCACGCTGGTCGGCGTCGAGCAGCTCCCACTTGTTCAGCAGGACGACGACGGGTGACCCGGAGATGGAGGCCCGCTCGGCCAGGCGCTGGTCCTGAGCCGTGACCCCCACTGTGGCGTCGACCACCAGCAGCACGACGTCGGCCTCGTCGACCGCCTTCAGGGCCCGGACCACCGAGTAGTACTCGGTCGACTCGTCGACCTTCGCCCGCCGACGCATCCCCGCCGTGTCCAGGATCCGCACCGGGCCCAGGTCCGACTCGATGACCGTGTCGACGGTGTCCCGGGTGGTGCCCGCCCGGTCGTGGACGACTGACCGCTCAGCCCGGTCGAGGCGGTTGAACAGGGTCGACTTGCCGACGTTCGGCCGGCCGACGATGGCCACCGCGAGGATCTCCTCCCGTTCGTCGTCGGCCTCCGACGGTTCGGGGAGGGACGCGACCAGTTCGTCCAGGAAGTCCCCCGTGCGCCGCCCGTGGAGGGCGCTGATCGGATGGGGCTCGCCCAGGCCGAGCGCCAGGAAGTCCCAGACGTCGATCTCCCGCCTGGTGTCGTCCACCTTGTTGGCGACGACGAAGACGGGGATGTCCCGGCCCCGCAGGAGGGCGGCCACCCGTTCGTCCTCGTCGGTCACGCCGACGGTCACGTCGACGACCAGCACCACGACGTCGGCGTCCTCGATGGCCCGCACGCTCTGACGGCTGACCTCGGCGTCGAGGCCCTCGTCGGTGGCGATGAAGCCGCCCGTGTCCATGACGACGAAGGGCCGGCCGTTCCACTCGGCGTCGACGGCCTTTCGGTCCCGGGTGACGCCGGAACGCTCCTCGACGATGGCCTCCCGTCGACCCGACGATGCGGTTGAGCAGGGTCGACTTCCCGACGTTGGGCCGCCCGACGACGGCCACCACCGGCAGGCTCATGCCGCCAGCGGTTCGAGCGCGGCCCGCAGCGACAGGCCGTCGGTGGCGACGACCTCGACCGGGCGGGGCAGGTCCTCGGGGGTCGTGCCGTCCAGGAAGCGCCCACCGGACAGGCAGACGTCGGGGAGCAGGTACCGGTGGCCCTCGGGCTCGTCGGCCAGGACCCGCTGCAGGTCCTCGCCGACCATCAGGCCGGTGACGCCGATGTTCCCGCCGAAGAACCGGTTCTCGACGGCGACGACCCGCACGTCGTCGCGACCCGTCGAGCAACGGCGCCAGGACCGAGGCGCCGTAGGAGCCGGTCAGCACGGCCACCGGGGCGGTGCGCCGGGGCCGCAGGGAGACCTGACCCCGAGGCGCCCGGTAGCCAGCGGCCGGGGCGCCGTCGACCCAGTGGAAGAAGCCGGCCCGGGGCCCGATGGGCGTGTCGACCTCGCCGGCGAACTCCCGCTCGAAGCTGCGGGCCATGCCGATGCCGTCCTCGTGCAGCGGGAAGCCCTCGTAGACCTCGCCGTCGGGGAAGGGACGCCCGGCGAGCAGGTAGTACTCGTCGGCCGCGTAGACCAGCCGGCGGCCGAGGGTGTCGAGGAACAGGTCCTGCCAGGCCTCGACGGTGTCGATCGTGGCCCCGGCCTCGGCGACGGTGTGCGGGCGCAGACGACCCTCCCGGCCGTAGCGGCTGATGCCCAGGGGGACCACGGCGACGGTGGCCAGCTCCGGGAAGCGGTCGGCGATGCCGACCATCGTGTCCTCGAGCACCGACGCCGTCGTTGATGCCGGGACAGACCACCACCTGGCCGTGCACCTGCACGCCCTCGTCGAGCAGGGCCCGCAGCCAACGCAGGCTGGTCGCCCCTCGGCGGTTGCGCAGGAGGTCGGTGCGCACGTCGGGGTCGGTGGCGTGGATGGACACGTAGAGCGGGGACAGCCGCTCGGTGATGACGCGCTCCAGGTCCATCTCCGTGAAGCGGGTGAGCGTGGTGAAGTTCCCGTACAGGAACGACAGCCGGTAGTCGTCGTCGCGCTGGTAGAGGCTGGTCCGCAGGCCCGGCGGGAGCTGGTGGATGAAGCAGAACTCGCAGTGGTTGTCGCACGTGCGGACGGCGTCGAAGATGGCCGACTCGACCTCGACACCCAGCGGCTCGCCGGCTCCCTTCGTCACCTCGACGGTCAGGTCCAGCCCACCGCGGACGCACGTCGATCTCCAGGTCGGGGTCGTCGACCAGGATCTGGTAGCGGATGACGTCCCGGGGCACCTCGCCGTTCAGGGCGCGCAGCTCGTCACCCGGGCGCAGCCCGGCGCGCGCCGCCGGCGAACCGGGCGCGACAGACGTTACGAGCGGTGCAGGCACCGCTCAAGGCTACGGCCGCTCCCCCGTCGATACCCTCGGATCCATGGCCGTGGACCGGGTGCTCCTGTGCGCCCCGCGGGGGTTCTGCGCAGGCGTGGAGATGGCCATCAAGGCGCTGGCGTGGATGGTCCGCACCTTCGACCCGCCCGTGTACTGCTACCACGAGATCGTCCACAACCAGCGGGTCGTGAACCGCTTCCGGGACCTCGGGGTCGTCTTCGTCGACGACCTGGACGAGGTCCCCGAGGGCTCGCCGATCATGCTGTCGGCGCACGGCTCGGCCCCCGAGGTCGTCGCCGCCGCTCGGGCGTCGGGCGGCTACGTCGTCGACGCCGTCTGCCCCCTGGTGACCAAGGTCCACCACGAGGTGCGGACCCGGGCGGGCAAGGGCTACCGCATCGTCTACGTGGGTCACGAGGGCCACGAGGAGGCGGTCGGCACCATGGCCGTCGCCCCTGAAGCCATCGACCGTGTCGAGCGGGCCGAGGACGTCGACGCCCTGCCCGACCGCGGCCAGCCCGTCGCCCTCCTGGCCCAGACGACGCTCTCCCACCGGGACTGGGCCGGCGTGCTCGAAGCCGCGAAGGAGCGCTGGCCCGACCTCTGGCAGCCGGGGCGCAGCGACCTGTGCTTCGCCACCACGAACCGCCAGTCCGGTCTGCTGAAGATCGCCGACCGCTGCGACGCCATCGTCGTCATCGGGTCGGCCAACTCCTCGAACACCCGGGCCCTGGAGCAGCTGGCTCGCGAAGCCGGATGCGAGCGGGTCTTCCGGGTCAACGATCCCGACGAGCTGCCCGACGACCTCGTCGGCACCGTCGGCGTCACCGCCGGCGCGTCGGCCCCCGAGGACCTGGTCGAGGCGGTGATCGCCCGCCTCGCCCCCGTGGAGGGGACCGAGGAGGTCTGGTTCACCGACGAGGACGAGTACTTCCCGCCCCCTCGGAACCTGCGGGACCTGCTGGCCGCCGTCGACGAAGCCGCCACCGTCACCCTGGGCGGCTCGCTGGCCGCCCGCCCCGCCGTGAACGACCGCAGCATCGACGCCGCCGACGTGCTGACCGCCCTGGGGTAGGGGCGTCCAGCCGCCGGGTAGCTGGCACACTGGAGGCATGGCGACGACGACCACCTTCACCCGCATGGACGAGTCGACGGCCGAGCAGTGGGCCGAGATCGGCAAGCAGACGTTCGAGCACCGGGACCGGGTCGCGGATCGGGTGCTGGGCATGCTTCTCTCGCTGGAGGAGATCACCGACGGGTTCGCCGTCGACCAGCTCCAGCACTCCCTGCAGACCGCCACCCGCGCCGAGCGGGCCGGGGCCGACGCCGAGGTGGTCGTGGCCTCGCTGTGCCACGACATCGGCAAGGCCGTGAGCGTCCCCAACCACCCGGAGATCGCCGCCGCCATCCTCAAGCCGTATGTGCGGGCCCAGGTCCACGACATGATCCGGGTCCACCAGGACTTCCAGGGCCGGCACTACTACCAGCACTTCGGTGGCGATCCGAACGCCCGCGAGCAGCACCGTGAGGCGCTGGATCCCGAGGTCTTCGAGCTCGCCGAGCAGTTCGCCGACGAGTGGGACCAGGTGGCCTTCGACCCCGACTACGACACCGAGCCGCTCGAGCACTTCGAGCCACTCGTCCGGGAGGTCTTCGCCCAGGCGAAGATGTTCTAGACACCTCCGCCCGGGCGAAGCCCCGGGTTCAGCTCAGGCCGTTGTCGGCCAGGAAGTCCTCCGCGATGACGTCGGCGTCCTCCGCATCGATGTCGAAGCGGGCGTTGGCCTCGGTCAGCAGCTCCGTCGTGATGGCGGCGCTCACCTCGTTCACCAGCGCGAGGAAGTCCTCGCCGTAGGCGTCGGCCACCTCGTCGGTGAAGACGGGGACGATGTTGTCCGCCGCCAGCATCCCCTCGGTGTCCTCCAGGACCGTGTAGTCGCGGTCGGCGATGATGCCGCTGGTCGAGAACAGGACGGCCACGTCCACCTCGCCGCTGTCCAGGGCGTCGGGGATGACGCCCGGGTCGAGCGGCGTGAAGTTGGCGCTCAGGTCGATGCCGTAGACGCTCTCCAGGCCCGGCAGGCAGAAGGCGTTCTCCTCGCAGTCCTGCGGGGCGCCGAGGGCCAGGTCGTCGGTCAGCTCGTCGATGCTGGTCAGGTCCGAGTCCCCGGCCACCACGAAGGTGTTGGTGTCCACGGCGGGGGCCGCGTCGCCGGACTGCAGGCCGATCTCGGCCAGCTGCTCGTCCAGCAGCGCCTTGGTCGCGTCGAGGTCCGAGCTGGCCTCACCGGCGAACTCGTTCAGGAACTCGAGCATCGAAGCCACGTACTCCGGGGCGAAGTTGATGTCGCCCGACTCGAAGGCAGGCACCTCGAGGTCCCGGAAGCCACCCAGCTCCTGGTACTCCACCTCGTAGCCGGCGTTGCTCAGGGCCTGGCCGTAGATCTGGCTCAGGATGGCGCTCTCGCCGAAGTCCTGGGTCCCGATCGTGATGGCCGGTCCGTCGCCGGGTTCCGCAGGCTCCTCGCCGCCGCCCTCGGTCGACTCGGGCGCCGATGCCGACCCGTTGGAGTCGTCATCGCCCGAATCGTCCCCGCACGCACCGGCCAAAAGGGCCAAGACGGCCAGCACGGCCCACAGTCCTCTGATCTTCCTGGTCATTGCCACTCCTCTTGTTGTTCGCACTTTGCGATCTCATGCCGTTGCCGGCTCGACCTCCATGACCGTGGCGTCGACCATGGCGTCCCGCTTGGCTAGCAGACCGACCTGGGTCCACGGGGTCAGCTTCTTCTGCGCGGCACCGAACACCAGTTCTACCATGATCGCCATCAGGGCGACGAGGACCGCGCCGGTCAGGAGCTTGCCGTCGTTCTGGGTGGCGAAGCCCTCGACGATGAAGGCGCCGAGGCCGCCGTACCCGACGTAGGCCCCGAGCGTGGCGGTGGCGATGACCTGCACGGCAGACACCCGAACACCGGTGAGGATCAGGGGCAGGGCGGCAGGGATCTCGACACCCCAGACGACGGCCCGGGCCTTCATCCCCATCCCCCGCGCTGCCTCCACCATCCCGGGATCGACGTCCCGCATCCCGGTGAAGGCGTTGGTGAAGATCGGCGGGATGGCCAGCAGGATCAGCGCGATGGCGGTCGGCCAGAACCCCAGGCCGAACCCGTACCGCAGACAGATCGGGAGAACGAGCACGATCAGCGCGAACGACGGGATCGCTCGGCCGAGGTTCACGATCCAGACCGCACTGAGCCCGCCCCGCTTGATGTGGCCCAGGTAGACGGCCGGCGGCAGGGCGATCACGGACGCCGCGATCAGGGCGAACCCCGACAGGCGCAGGTGGTCCCAGAGGCGCACGACGATGCCCCGGTTGCCCCACCAGTTCTCGGCGGTGGTGACGAAGTTCCAGAACTCGTTGACGGCGTCCATCAGCGCGCCCTCGTCCACGGCGTCAGGAAGCGCTCGAGCATCACGAGCAGCCCGTCGATCGCCAGCGCCATCAGGATCGACAGGGACGCCCCGACCACGACCGGCGTGTTGAAGTCCCGCGAGAGACCGTCGTTGATCAGGCCGCCGTAGCCCCCGAACCCGATGACGAACGTCACCGTGACCAGGCCGATGACGGTGACCGAGGCGATGCGGATCCCCGCCACGATCGCCGGCGTGGCCAGCTTCAGGTCGACGACGAAGAACCGACGGAGGGGCCGGTAGCCCATGCCGTCGGCGGCCTCCTTGACCGAGGCGGGGACCCCGTCGACGCCGGCGACGATGTTCCGGACCAGGATCAGCAGGGTGTAGCTGACCAGTCCGATCTCCGCCGTCAACACGGTCAGCCCCGTGATCGGGAACAGGATGGCGAACAGGGCCAGGCTGGGGATGGCGTAGAGGATCCCGGCGAACCCGGCGATCGGGGCGTAGGTGGCCCGCCAGCGCAGGGCGACCGCGGCCAGGATGACCGAGAGCACGAAGCCGACGCCCAGCGCGATGAGGGTCAGCTGCAGGTGCTCGACCGTGGCGGCCCAGATGTCGTCGAGGTGGCCGTCGACCTCCCGGCCTCGCTCGTTCGTGTAGCCGAAGATCCACCCCCACCAGATGAACGAGTCCTTGTCGGCGGCGAACAGCACAGGTCAGGCCTCGAGGCCGCCGGCGATCTGGTCGATCGTGAGCATCCCGAGGTACTGCTGGTCCTCGTCCTGGACGACGGCGACCCGGGTCTGCGCGCCCACGATGACGTCGAGGGCCTCCCGCAGGGCGGCGCCGGGGGTGACGCTGACGGCGAAGGGCCGCAGGTCGGCCTGGCCGATCTTCGTCCCGTTGAGGTTCTCCTCTGACACCCAGCCCAGCAGCCGGCGCTGGTCGAGGACCCCGACCCAGTCGACGTTGTGCTCGGTCATCACCCGGCGGGCGTCATCCGCTTCAGCGTCGACGGACACCACGGGGCCGTCGACCAGCTCGGCGTCGCCCACCTTCAGCAGCCCGAGGCGCTTCAGCCCCCGCTCGTGGCCGAGGAAGCCGGCGACGAAGTCGTTGGCCGGCTCCCGCAGCATCTCCTCGGGGGGCGCCGCCTGCTCGAGGACGCCGCCGATGTTGAGGATGACGATCTGATCGCCGAGCTTGATGGCCTCGTCGATGTCGTGGGTGACGAGGACGATCGTCTTGCACAGCTCGACCTGCAGGGCGAGGAGCTCGTCCTGCAGCCGAGCCCGCACGATGGGGTCGACCGCCGAGTACGGCTCGTCCATGAGCAGGATCGGCGGGTCCGCCGCCAGCGCCCTCGCCACACCGACCCGCTGCTGCTGGCCGCCGGACAACGCCACCGGGTACCGCGACAGGTGCTCGGGGTCGAGGCCGACCAGCTCGGTCAGCTCGTCGACGCGGGCCTTGGTGCGGGCCTTGTCCCAGCCCAGCAGCTTGGGGACCGTGGCGATGTTCTCGGCGATGGTCTTGTGCGGGAACAGGCCGATCTGCTGGATCACGTAGCCGATCTGCCGTCGCAGCTCGTGCACGGGGAGGTCGCGGACGTCGGTCCCCAGGACCTCGAGGCGCCCGCTGGTCGGCTCGATGAGCCGGTTGATCATCTTCAGCGTGGTGGTCTTGCCGCAGCCCGAGGGCCCCACCAGCACGGTCAGCTGACCCTCCGGCATCGTCACGCTCAGCGAGCCGACGGCGGGACGAGACGTCCCGAGGAAGGTCTTGGAGACGTCGTCGAGCCGGATGGCCGCCGCGGGCTCGGTCACCTCAGGAACGTCCACCAGATCGACGCCGACACCGCGACGACGGCGACGACGATCGAGATGACCACCACCCGACGGTCGACTGACCCGTCGGCGTCGGCGGGCAGCCGGCGCCGCACCCGCTCGAGAGCCCGTTCGGCCCACGCCACGTCCTTGGCCAGGACGGCGAGGCCGGCGGCGATCGTGATCCAGCCCGGTCCCGGCAGCGCCAGCATCAGGACGCCGGCGACCAGGAGCAGGGTGCCGAGGCTCATCCGGGCGATGCGGACGTGGATGGACGCCTTGGCGTCCTCGACGGTGTCCTCCCGGACCCCCGTCTCGAACTCGGCGGCGATCGCCGCGTCGCGGATGCGCTCCCGGAGGGAGTGCTCCTGCTCGGGCTCGCCCGCCACCGGCATCCCTCGAAGACTAGGTGTTGGGTGTTCCGGCGCGACGTTGGGCGTCGTCGAACAGCCCCTGCAGGGTCACCCGCAGGTCGTCGGTCATCGTGCGCACCGCGCTGCGGGACACGCGACCGCTCTCCTTGAGGGGAGCCGGCTGCAGCGGCTCGCCGACGATCAGCACCATCTTGCTGGGGCGCAGGTACTTCGCCTTCGGAGGCATGACCCGCTCGGACCCACCGATGCCCACGGGCACGATCGGGATCTGGGCCCGGCTGGCCACGTAGGCGACGCCGTCGCGCATGTGCTCGGGGTCGATCGTCGGTCCGGTGCGCCGGGTCCCCTCCGGGAACATGACGACCGGCTCGCCCTGCTCGAGGAGGGCAAGGGTCTGGCTGAGGGCCTCCCGGTCGGCGCCCTCGCGGTGGATCGGGAAGCCGCCCAGCGAGGAGAAGAACCAGTCGGGCGCCGCGTGCTTCCAGAGCGTGTCCTTGCCCATGAAGCGCATGCGTCGCTTGGTGACGACCGAGACGACGAAGGTCTCGATGTTCGAACGGTGCGCCCCCGGTGCCAGGACGAAGGCGCCGGTGGCGGGGATGTTCTCCCGGCCGTGGACCTCGATGCGGAGGAGGAGCTTGGCGAAGAAGGCGATCAGGGCGCGGACGAAGCGGTAGAAGGCCCGCGAGGCCGGGGTCGGGTCGGCGCTCCCGTACCGAGACTCGTACTTCGTCACCCTCGCTCCCCCAGGGCCACGACCAGGGTCTCGACCACGGCGTCGACGCTCATGCCCGAGGTGTCCAGCACGAGGGCGTCGTCGGCCTGCGCCAACGGGCTGTCCTCGCGCTCCTCGTCCAGGGCGTCGCGGCGGGCGAGGTCGGCGGCGACCGTCTCGTACTCCAGGTCGGTGACCTCTTGTGACCGGCGCTCGGCGCGAACGTCGGCCCGAGCGGTGAGGAAGACCTTCAGCCGGGCCTCCGGGAACACCACCGTGCCGATGTCGCGGCCCTCGACCACCCCGCCCTCGCGGCCGGCGGCCCACTCCCGCTGACGACTGCGCAGCTCGGTGCGGACCGCCGGGTTGGCCGCCACCAGGCTCACGGCCCGGGTCACCTCGGGGCCGCGGATCTCGATCGTGGCGTCGACGCCGTCGACCAGGACCCCGTCGTCGCCCACCGACAGCTCCAGGTCCTCGACCAGGTTCGCCACCGGCTCGACGTCGGACGGATCGATGCCCCGGCGCAGGGCGGCGAAGGCCACCGCCCGGTACATGGCGCCGGTGTCGAGGTAGTCGAACCCCAGCCGGTCGGCGAGGTGGCGGGCGACCGTGGACTTGCCGGACCCGCCCGGCCCGTCGATGGCGATGATCGTCACGTCGTGCACTCTCCCAGATCGCGTTCGAACCCCGGATAGCTGGTGGCCACGCACTCCCAGCCCTCCACGGTCACCGGATCGGCGGACGACGCCAGGCCGGCGACGGCCGCGGCCATGGCGATGCGGTGGTCCCCGTGGGCGTCGACGGTGCCGCCTCGGAGGGCCCCGCCCTCGACGACCAGGGCGTCGCCGTCGACCTCGGCGAAGCCGCCGACGGCCCGCACCGCGGCCGAGACCGTGGCCAGGCGGTCGGACTCCTTCACCCGCAGCTCGCCCACGTCCACGAACCGGGTCACACCGTCGGCGGCGGCCGCGGCCACGGCCAGCGCCGGGACCTCGTCCAGACCGACGATCTCCTCGGCCAGCACCGAGGTGCCGTGCAGCGGGGCGGCCTGCACCCGGACCGAGCCGGTGTCCTCGTCGACGTCGATGTCGGCCCCCATGCGCTGCAGGACTTCGAGGAAGCCGGACCGGGTCGGGCCCAGGTAGAGATCGTCCACCACCAGGTCGCTGCCGGGGACGAGCGAGGCCGCCACGACCCAGAAGGCGGCCTGCGACGGGTCGCCGGGGACCGAGTAGTCGAACGGCTCGGGCTGCGAGCGACGCACGGTCACCGTCGTCCCCTCGACCTCGACGTCGGCGCCGAAGCGGACCAGCAGCTCCTCGGTGTGGGGACGGGTGGCGACCGGCTCCTGGACGACGGTCTCGCCGTCGGCCCCGAGGCCGGCGAGGAGCACGGCGCTCTTCACCTGGGCGCTGGGCACCGGCGGTCGGTAGGTGATGCCGTGCAGCCCGCCTCCGTCGACGGTCAACGGCGGGAAGCGGCCGCCCTCACGTCCGTCGATCCTGGCCCCCATCTCCCGCAGCGGGATGACGATGCGGTCCATCGGGCGCTTGGCGATCGACTCGTCGCCCTCCAGCACCGTGCGGAAGGGGAAGGCGGCGCACAGCCCCGTCAGCAGGCGGATGCCCGTGCCGGCGTTGCCGACGTCGATCACGTCCAGCGGGCTCGTGCAGGTCGCCGCCGTCGATCTGGAGGGCGTCGTCGGCGTCGGTCACCTTCGCACCCAGGGCTTCGACGGCCCGGCGGGTGGCGCCGACGTCCTCACCGTCGGACAGGCCCCGGATCGTCGACCGCCCCTCGGCCAGGGCGGCCAGCATCAGCACCCGGTGGGAGATCGACTTGTCGCCCGGCATGCGCAGGCGCCCGCGGAGGGGGCCCGACGGGGCGACGATCAGCTGGGCCACTACTGCAGGACCTGCTTGTGGGAGACCCGGTAGCCCCGGTCCACGAGGGCGTCGTGGAGCCGGTCGAGGTCGCCCGCCTCGACCAGCAGGATGAGCACGCCCCGGTCGCCTTCGGCCGAGTGGGCGACCTCTGTGTTGGCGATGCTGACGTCGATCTCGGCGGCGATCGTCGTCACCTCGGCGATGGCACCGCTGCGGTCCGGGATGGGGATGCGCAGCTCGCCCACCTCGTCGGGGCGGCCGAAGCGGGCGGGCAGGTTGGTCCGGGCCGAGCGGGCCTGCTCCAGCATCGCCAGCAAGCCCTCCCGGTCGGCGTCGGCCACGACCTCGCGCACCTCGCCGAGGGCGCCGATGAGACGGTCCAGGACGTCGACGATGGCCTCCCGGTTCTCGGCCACGATGTCGGGCCAGATGCCCGGGTGGCCGGCGGCGATGCGGGTCATGTCCCGGAACCCGCCGGCCGCGAGGCGGAGCAGCGCCCGGTGCTCTTCGGACCGGTCGTCGGCCAGCCGCATGAGCGTCGCCGCCGTCAGGTGGGGCACGTGGGACACCTCGGCCACCAGGGCGTCGTGGCGGTCGGGGGCCAGGGCCACGACCTCGGCGCCCAGCTCCACGATGGCGGCCCGCACGGCCACGTAGGCGTCGTCGTCGGTGGTCGCCGTCGGCGTGAGCACCCAGGTGGCGCCCTCGAACAGGTCGGCGGTCGCCGCCGCGATCCCGTCCTGCTCGGAACCGGCCATCGGGTGGCCGCCGACGAAGCGGGGGTGGTCGACCCCCGCCACGACCGGGTCCTTCACGCTGCCCACGTCGGTGACGACCCGGTGCCCGGCGTCCAGCAGGCGCCGGGCCTCGTCGACGACGGCGCCGACAGGCGTGGCGACGATGGTCAGGTCGCCGGCCGGGTCCTCGCCGATCTCGCCGATGGCGCCGCGGGCCAGCGCGGCGTCGGCCGTCGCCGGGTCACGGTCGGTCCCGACGACCTCCCACCCCGCGCCCCGCAGGGCCAGCCCGATGGAGCCGCCGATGAGCCCCGTCCCCACCAGCGTCGCCCGCCGCCGCCGCCCCCCACCCCTGGAACTGGCCTCTGATTCGCCGTCCATGACCGGCGAATCGGAGGCCAGTTCGGAGGTGTCACTCACGTGGGCAGGTCGTCACGGAGGTTGTTGGCTCCGTGCTGGTAGACGTGGTGGAGCTCGTCCCGGGCCCGGTCGGTCTCCAGGTGGAGCATGACCCGCACGCACAGGGGCGTGCCGCCCTCGACGTCGAGCTCCCGGGCGCAGATCAACGGGATGTCCCCCAGGCCGAACGTGCGGGCGGCGGTCGCCGGGAACGTGCAGCGGATGTCGTCGGTGGCCGTGAAGAGGATGCTGACGAGGTCGTCGTGGTCGATGCCGTTGCGTTCGAAGAGCTCCTCGAACAGCTCGACCATCCGGGTGGTGAGGTGCTCGACCTCGTCGACCTCGATCGTGGTGGCGCCCCGGAGGGCCCGCAGCGGCATCGGCGGGAGCGTACTGACCGCCGCGCGCCTCGCCCCGCGTCCGAAATTGCTGCCGTTTCCGGTCGCCTACGACCACGATCGGAGCAATTTCGTCGTTAGGGCTGGTCGGCGTCGGTTCCGGTCGCCGCCCGTTCCAACGCCCGCACCTCGTCCTGGGTCAGGGGCCGCCACTCGCCCGGCTTCAGCGACCGGTCGGTGAGCGGGCCGATGCGGGTGCGGACCAGGCGCAGGACCGTGCTGCCCACCGCGTCGAGCATGCGCCGGACCTGGCGGTTGCGGCCCTCGTGGACGGTGATGCGCAGCGTGCGGTCGTCGAGCGAGGCCACCTTCGCCGGTGCGGTGAGCCCGTCGTCGAGCTCGACGCCCTCCCGCAGCCGGCGCAGGTCACCGCGCGACGGCATGCGGTCGACCTCGGCCAGGTACTCCTTCTCCACCCCGAAGGACGGGTGGGTCAGGCGGTGGGTCAGCGTGCCGTCGTTGGTGAGCAGCAGCAGGCCCTCGGTCTCGTAGTCCAGGCGGCCGACGGGGAAGACCCGCGGCTCGTCGGGCACCAGGTCCAGCACGGTCGTGCGCCCCTGCGGGTCGTCGGCCGTGGTCACCACGCCCGGCGGCTTGTGCAGCAGCCAGTGCACGAGGTCGGGGGCGACGCCGACGTGGGCTCCGTCCACCTCGATCTCGGCCGTCGCCGGGTCCACCCGTCGCCCGAGGACCGCCACCTCGCCGTCGACGGTGACCCGGCCGTCCTCGATCAGCTCCTCGCAGACCCGGCGGCTGCCGAGGCCGGCCCGGGCCAGGACCTTCTGGAGGCGCTCCCCCTCGGCCTCAGGCGTCGTCGGCGTCATCGCCGTCGAGCTCGGTCGGCACCTCCGGGGCGTCCTCCTCGTCGGGGAGGCGCAGGCCCTGCTCCAGCGCCTCGACCACCTCGGCCCCGGGCACGAACTCGCCCAGCGGCGGGAGGTCGTCGAGCGAGTCGAGGCCGAGCCGCTCGAGGAAGGTCGCCGTGGTCCCGTAGAGGACGGCCTGGCCCGGCCCGGGGTCCCGGGCCACCTCGGCCACGTATCCCCGCTGGACCAGCGTGCGCAGGACGCCGTCGGCGTCGACGCCGCGGATGGCCGATACCTGGCCCCGGGAGACCGGCTGCTTGTAGGCGACGATCGCCAGCGTCTCCAAGGCGGCACCGGACAGCCGGGTCGACTGCCCCTCCAGCACGAAGCGCTCGACGTAGGGGGCCAGATCCGGGTGGCTGGCGAAGCGATAGCCGCCGGCGACCCGCTGGAGCTGGAAGCCGCGGTCCTCGGCCTCGTAGCTCAGGGCGAGCTCGGAACAGAGCTCCTCGACCCGCTCGACGGGCAGCTCGAGCAGCTGGGACAGAAGCACGGCTTCCACGGGGGCTTCGGCCACCATGACGATGGCCTCGATGGCGCGGTGGACCTCGTCGGCCACGTCAGCCCTCGTAGACGTCGATCGACTCGAGCACCTCGGAGGTGGTCGCGCCGTCGTCGGTGCCGAGCCACACCACGTGGATGTCGCCGAACGCACCGATCTGGTCCAGCTCGACGTAGCCGACCTTGAACAGCTCGAGGAGGGCGAGGAAGCGGACGACGACCTCGATGCGCTCGACCAGCGAGCCGGTGAGCGAGCGGAACGTCGTCCGCCCGATGCGGGGCAGCTCGTCGACGAGCTCCTCGAGGGCGTCGGCCACGTTGGCCTTGATGGCGGCCACGTGGAAGAGCTCGACCCGGGGCTGGGGCCGGGTCAGCACCTTCACGTAGGCCCGGCGCAGGTCCTGGGGCTCGATGCCGGCCAGGAGGTCGGGGGCGAGGGCCACGAACCGCTCGTCGATCCCGGCCAGGCGGGGGTAGGTGCGGGTGCCGTCGAGGTGCAGGCGGCGCAGCACGACGGCGGCGTCCTTGAACGTCTTGCACTCCAGCAGGCGGGAGAGCAGGAGGTCCCGCTCCTCCCAGAGGGCCAGCTCGTCGTCCAGGTCGACGTCGTCGTCGATCGGCAGCAGACGGCGGGACTTCAGCTCGACGAGCGTGGAGGCGACGAGCAGGAACTCGGTGGCGACGTCGAGGTCGAAGATCTCCATGCGGTCGAGCTCGGCGAGGAAGGCGTCGACGATGTCGAGCAGGTTGATCTCGTAGAGGTCGACCTCGTCCCGGAGGATCAGGTGCAGGAGGAGCTCGAACGGCCCGTCGTAGACCGGTGTCGCCACCTCGTACGCGCCGGACGTGCCCACAGCCATCGGGGCGAGGATAAGGGTGGAGCGGCGGCGAGGCGCGGACCGTAGATTCGTCGCTCGTGCCCCGCGTCTTCTCCGGTATCCAGCCCACGGGCGAGGTCCACCTCGGCAACCTGCTGGGGGCCCTGCAGAACTGGGTGGCGGACCTGGACGCCTTCGACTGCACCTACTGCGTCGTCGACCTGCACGCTCTGACCACGCCCCAGGACCCGGAGGTGCTGAGCGCCACGACCCTGTCGCTGGCCCAGAAGCTGCTCGCCGTCGGCCTGGACCCCGACCGCTGCACGCTGTTCGTCCAGAGTCATGTGCACGAACACAGCGAGCTGGCCTGGCTCATGGAGTGCACGGTGTCCTTCGGCGAGCTGAACCGCATGACCCAGTTCAAGGACAAGTCCGGCAAGACCGACTTCGTCTCCGCTGCTCTGTTCACCTACCCCGCCCTGATGGCCGCCGACATCCTCGTCCACGACACCGACCGGGTCCCCGTCGGGGACGACCAGCGCCAGCACCTCGAGATCACCAGGGACATCGCCGAGCGCTTCAACGGCCGCTACGGCGAGACGTTCGTCGTTCCCGAGGCCTACATCCCCAAGGCCGGCGCCCGGATCATGGACTTGCAGGTACCGACGAACAAGATGTCCAAGTCCGACCAGTCGCCCCAGGGGACCATCGATCTCCTCGACGACCCCGCCGCCGTGGAGAAGAAGATCAAGCGAGCCGTCACCGACTCGGGGACCGACGTCACCTACGACGTGGCGTCGCGACCCGGCGTCGCCAACCTCCTGTCGATCCTGGCCGCCGCCACGGGTCGAGAGCCGGCTGCCGTCGCCCAGGGCTACTCCCAGTTCGGCCCCCTCAAGACCGACACGGCCGAGGCGGTCGTCGAGCTCCTCCGCCCCATCCAGACCCGCTACCGCGAGCTGGCCGAGGATCCCGCCGAGACGCAACGGCTGCTCACCAAGGGCGCGGACAAGGCCGGCGCGAAGGCGGCTGAGGTGCTCGCCCGGGCGAAGGCGAGCATCGGGCTGCTCGAGGGCTGAGCTCAGCTCTCGTCGTCGGCTCGACGCAGCGCCCGACCGACATCCGGGTCGACCGTCCACTCGTCCTCGGGGAGGTGGTGCTCCCGGGACCAGGCGATGACGAGGTCGTCGCTGCCGGCCATGCGGAGGAGATCGACGCCGAGCTCGGGGTACAGCACGTACTGGCCGACCCGACGGGTGAAGCCCTCGGTCGCCACCCATCGGCGAGCGGTGTCCTCGCCGGCGACAACCTCGGACACGGTGGCCACGACGCGTCCGTAGGCGCCGAGGTGCGGGATCGTCTTGCCGACGTCGTGCAGGAGCGCGGCGGCGACCACGGGTTTCGTGGCCTGGTCGCCGAGGTCGTCGACGACGTGGCGGGCTACCGCCGCGGAGTGCCGTCGGTCGACCCGAGCCATCCGGTCCCAGAGCTCCTGCTCGGCGTCGGTCAGCTGCTCCCGCGCCCAGGCGTCGTCGCCGGCCTTCGGTCCGATCGGGAGGAGCGTGGCGAAGAACCGCCGCACGAGGTGCAGCAGGCGACGCAACGGCTCAGGCGTGCTCGATGCAGAAGCGGGAGGCGGGCATGGCCTCGAGCCGGGCCTCGGGGATCGGCTTCTGGCACCGCTCGCACAGGCCGTAGGAGCCGTCGTCCAGCTTGCCGAGCGCGTTCTCGACCGCATCCAGCTGCTCCCGCAGGGAGGCCGCGAGCGACTGCGCCTCGCCCTGCTCGGCGGCCACCTGCCCCGAGTCGGCGAAGTTCTCGTCGAACGACCCACCGGTCAGGTCCGAGAGCTGCTCCTTGAGCTGGTCACGGTCCTCCTCCAAGGAGGCGCGGACGGTCGACTCCAGCGGATCGGCCATCGACAGACCCTACCGCCGTACACCGGGTTGGGCACCGGGGTTCACGTCGTGGGACGGGCGCGTGGGTGCGCCGCGCCGTAGACGGCGAACAGCCGCTCGACGGACACCCCCGTGTAGATCTGTGTGGTGCTGATCGAGGCGTGACCCAGCAGCTCCTGGACCGCCCGGATGTCGGCACCGTGGTCCAGCATGTGGGTGGCGCAGCTGTGGCGGAGGGTGTGGGGGCTGAGCTTCCTCTCCAGGCCGGCCCGCCGACCGTGCTCCTGGACGATCAGCCAGGCGCCCTGGCGGGTCAGGCGCCCACCCCGCTGGTTCAGGAAGACGGCCTCGGCGTCGCCCCGACGGGCCCAGTGGCTCGGCGCCATGGCCGGACGGCCGCCGGTGTCCAGCCATTCGGCCAGCGCCTCCCGGGCGAACCGGCCGATGGGGATCACCCGCTCCTTGCTCCCCTTGCCCAGGACCCGCACCAGGGCGTCGTCCAGGTCCAGAGCCCCCAGCGACAGGCCGACCAGTTCGGCAATGCGGATTCCGGTGCCGTACAGCACCTCCAGGATCGCCCGGTCCCGCCGGGCCACCGGGTCCGATCCCACCACCACGGCCAGGAGCCGCTCGACCTCCGCCTCGGTGAGCCCTTTGGGCAGCCCCCGGGGGACGCTGGGCGGCTCGACGTCAGCGGCGGGGTCGGCGGGCAGCAGGCCCTCGGCCGCACAGAAGGCGTGCAGTGAGCGCACCGCGACGACGGCCCTGGCCACGGTGGCCGGCGCCCGACCAGCGTCCCGCAGCACCCCGACGTACGCCTCCACGTCGGAGGGTGCCACCGCATCGAGCTCCAGGGAGCGATCACGGAGCCAGGAGGCATACGCCTTCAGATCCCGCCGGTAGGCCGCCAAGGTGTTGGTCGAACGGCCCTTCTCGGTGGCGAGCCAGGTCAGGTACTCCTCGACCTCCAGCGGGAGGACCACGGTGCTGGTCATCGCAGGCGCTCTCGGGCCAGCAACAGGCCGATGACCGTCTTGGCGTCGACCAGCTCCCGGGTGGCGATCAGGGCGGGGACGTCGTCCAGGCGGATTCGCTCGACGGTCATGTGCTGCTCCTCTTCGCCCTGGAGGTCCTTCGGCGCGTCGGTCAGGTCCGTGCCCAGGAAGACGTGGGACAGCTCGTCGCTGAACCCCAGCGAGTTGTAGAACTCGGCCAGCTTCTCGAGCTTCCCGGCGCGGAGGCCGACCTCCTCGGCCAGCTCCCGGTTGGCGGTGACCTCGAGGTCCTCGCCCACGACGTCCCGCTTGCCGGCCGGGATCTCCAGCACCTCCATGTCGACGGCGCCCCGGTACTGGCGGACCAGCACCACCTCGTCACCGTCGACGGGCACCACCGCCACCGCGCCGGGATGGTGCACCAGGTCCCGCTCGAACGTCTCGCCGGAGGGCGACTCGAACGTGCCCTCGGCCAACGAGATGACCGCTCCCGACCAGATCTCCCGCTCGCCCCGCTTCCGGAAGGGGCTCACCCGTCAGCCCGTGGGCTGACGGACCGGCTCGGCCGCCTCGGGTTCGAACAGATGGGGGCTTCGGCCCTCGGCGCGGTCCAGCGCGGCGCCGACGAACTCCCGGAACAGCGGCGCCGGGCGCTCGGGGCGGCTCTTGAGCTCGGGATGGGCCTGGGTGGCGACCCAGAACGGGTGGCCCGGCAGCTCGATGAACTCGACCAGCCGGCCGTCGGGGGACTCGCCCGAGCAGAGCAGGCCGCCCTCCTCGAACCGGGTCCGGTAGCGGGGGTTGAACTCGTAGCGGTGACGGTGGCGCTCGGACACGACGTCGCGCCCGTAGGCCTGCGCCACCTGCGAGCCGGGGACCAGCTCGGCCACGTAGGCGCCCAGGCGCATGGTGCCGCCCTTGTCCGTGACCTCCCGCTGGGCGTCCATCAGGTCGATGACCGGGTGCGGTGTCGACGAGTCGAACTCGCTGGAGTTGGCGCCCTCCAGGCCCAGCACGTCACGGGCGTACTCGATGACCATCGTGTGCAGGCCCAGGCACAGCCCCAGGCAGGGGATGGCCTCCTCGCGGGCGTAGCCGGCGGCGGCGATCTTGCCCTCGATCCCCCGCTCGCCGAAGCCACCGGGGATGACGATGCCGTCGAGATCCTTCAGGCGACCGGCGCCCAGCAGGCCCTCGACGTCCTCGGCCGGGATCAGGTCGATGTCGACCTTGGCCCCGTGGAAGAAGCCGGCGTGGTTGAGCGACTCGATGACCGACAGGTAGGCGTCGGGGAGGCTCGTGTACTTGCCGACCACACCGACCCGGACGGGACGATCGGCGGCGTGCACCCGCTCGACCAGGCCCTCCCACTCGCTGAGGTCGATCGGCCGGTCGTCGAGGCGGAGGATCTTGCACACCACCTCGTCCATGCCCTCCTCGTGGAGGGTCAGCGGCACGTCGTACAGGCTGGTGGCGTCGGCGGCGTTGACGACGGCGCCCACCTCGACGTCGCAGAGGTTCGAGATCTTGCGCTTCAGCTCGAACGAGATCTCGTCGTGGCTGCGGCACACGATGACGTCGGGTTGGATGCCCCGGCTGCGCAGCTCGGTCACCGAGTGCTGCGTGGGCTTCGTCTTCTGCTCACCCGCCGGACCGATCAGCGGCACCAGGGTGAGGTGCACGTAGCAGACGTTGTCCCGGCCCACGTCCAGGCGGAACTGCCGGATGGCCTCGAGGAACGGGAGGATCTCGATGTCGCCCACCGTGCCGCCCACCTCGGTGATGACGACGTCCACGTCGTCGGTGTCCAGCACCTTGATGCGGCGCTTGATCTCGTCGGTGATGTGCGGGATGACCTGGACCGTCTTGCCCAGGTAGTCGCCCCGGCGCTCGGCGGCCAAGACCGACTGATAGATCGAGCCGGTCGTGGCGTTGCTGTCCCGGGTGAGGCTCTCGTCGATGAAGCGCTCGTAGTGCCCGAGGTCCAGGTCGGTCTCACCCCCGTCGTCGGTGACGTACACCTCGCCGTGCTCGAAGGGGTTCAGCGTCCCCGGGTCGACGTTGATGTAGGGGTCGAGCTTCTGGATGGTGACCCGCAGTCCTCGGGACTTGAGGAGGCGGCCCAACGACGCCGCCGTGATCCCCTTCCCGAGAGAACTGGCCACGCCACCCGTCACGAACACATGCTTCGCCACGGGAGATGGACGGTAGCATCGCTCGCCCGGGATCGGGCGGATCCTTCTCCGAGCCCCGGCGCCGCCCCGTGACCGAGACCATCACCGCCCCGCCGTCCGCCACCGCCGCGGACCCGACGAAGCGGGATCTCCTCCTCCTCGGTGGGCTGACGCTCGTCCTACGGCTGCCGATGCTGTTCGCCGTCAAGCACCTGACCTTCGACGACGGCGTCTTCGGCGCCTCCGCCGTCGCCATGCGCAACGGCGGCGTCCCGTTCCGGGACGTGTTCTCCAGCCAGGGCCCGCTCTTCCTGCCGCTGGTCTGGATCGCCGACACGGTCGGCCTGCACACCCTCGACGGTCCCCGGCTGCTCGGCGTCGCGTCCGGTCTGGTGCTGGTCTGCGTGCTCTACCTGGCCGGCCGGGAGTTGGGCGGCACGACGGGCGCCCGGGTCGCCGGCGGGCTCGCCGCCGTCACCGGCAGCAGCCTGGCCGTCACCGGCTCGCTGGCGGCCGACGGCCCGGCGATGGCGCTCGCCTCCACGGCCGTCCTGCTCGCCCTCCGCTACCGGCGGGAACCCTCGACGCTGCGGGCCGTGCTGATGGGCGTGGCCCTCGGTGGGGCGATCATGGTCAAGGCCCTGGTCCTGCCCGCGGCCGTGCCCGTCGGGCTCATCCTGCTCTGGGGCCGTCGCCCCAAGGACTGGGGTGCCGCCGTGGGCTCGGCCGTGCTCGTCGGTCTCGGCCTGTCGCTCCTGTGGGGCTTCGCCGATGTCTGGGACCAGTCGGTCACCTACCACCTCGACGCCCCGGGCGGGTCCGACCCGGTCGACAACCTCAAGAAGCTCATCAGCACGGTGACGACCCGGGACGTGGCCCTCGTGGCCACCGGCCTGCTCGCCCTCGTCGCCGCGCTCGTGGGCCGCCGGAGCCCCGTCGACCCCGAGGATCGGCCCGACCAGGGCACCGGCCCGTCACCTCCGATCCTGCTCTGGGCCTGGTTCGCGGCCATGTTCGCGATGCTCGTGGCCGAGCACCCCATGTGGCGCCCCCACATCTCCGAGCTGGTGCCGCCGGCCTGCCTGCTCCTGGCCTGGTACCGACCGCCGCTCAAGGCGACTGCGATCGTCGGTGCCGCGGCGACCATCTTCGTGCTCATCACCTACGCCGGTCCGTCGCTGCTCTGGGCCGGCGACTACGAGGGCGACGAGGCCTACGTGGTCGACCGGCTCCGCGAGCTGCCCGACGAGTGCCTGGCCATCTCCGACGAGCCCGGTCAGGTCTGGCGGGCCGGGCTGCGCACGCCCGACAACCTCGTCGACGGCTCGGCCCTGCTCACCGACTCGGGCCGGGTCACCGCCGAGACCATCGTCGAGGCCACCGAGCGACCGTCGGAGAGCTGGCCCGTGTGTGCGGTCGTCGTCTGGTCCGAGCGGTACGGCCAGTTCGACGACCTGCCGAGGATGCTCCAGAGCAGGGGCTTCGTCCTCGAGCGGACCTTCGGCGACCCCGAGGACAACCGAGGCCTCTACGTCTACGCCGGGCAGTTCGACTAGACGCGCTCAGGGACCTCGGCGTCCACCCGCCCCGGGTCGTCGATCTCTTCCTTCCACGGCGGGTCCTCGGTCCGCAGCACCAGGTAGACCAGCGAGGCGTTCATCACGCCGAGCATCAGGCCGGGAACGGCGATGCCCGAGTCGTTGAGGGCGAAGCCGAGCACGGCGGCGATCACGAAGCCGACGCGGGCCGCCCGCTCGCTGGGCACGACCTCCTGCAGCCGTTGCAGGCGACCGGGCGCCCGCCAGATCAGGTAGAGGATGAACGCGAACACCACCGGCACCATCAGCGACCACTCGGACGAGACCAGCACCGAGAGGTTGGCGCCCAGCTTGCGGACCACGACGGTCTCGAAGGCGCCGTAGCCGTCGGTCCCGATGTCCTCGAACAGCCGGCCGAGGTGCGACCGGCTGGCTTCGGGTCGGGCGAGGTCGACGAACCCGGCGATGACGAAGACCAGGATCGTGCCGATCCCCACGAGCAGGGCCGTCCGCAGCCGGACCCGCAGGGCGAGCAGCACAGCGGCGACGCCGGCCAGGGTCGGGACCAGGGTCAGCGCGCCGCCGACGTCCGAGCCCCAGAACGGCGACCCGTCGATCACCAGCACGACGGCGATCAGCCCGAGGGCCAGGGCGGTGCCCTTGCGGCCGCCGACCCGGGTCGCGATCAGGCCGGCCAGGATCGTGGCCGCCGCCGCCAGCTGGGCGAAGGCCAGGTTGCCGAGGCCGGCGAAGCGGCCGGCGATGGTCGGCGTGTAGCCGAACACCGTGTTGAGCTGCAGGTGGGCGCCGAACAGCACATCGATGCACAACAGCCCCAGGATCACGGCCAGCACCCCGAGCAGCGGGTCGCCGGGCCAGCGTGAGAGCAACCGCTGGGCCAGCCAGCCGAACAGCGCGCTGAACGTCACGAGGAACAGCAGGTACGCGGCGGCGCCCCACTCGTGGAATGGGAAGAGCCCGGCGAGGTAGGTGAACGGCAGCAGCGCCAGCACCGAGAGGCTGGCCACCTCGACGGCGTTTCGCCAGCGGGGGGACCGCTTGTTCAGGGCGACCACCGCCAGGAGCCACAGGATGAGCTGGGCCACCACGAACGCCGTAGCCACGAAGGCGACCATGTCGTCGCGCCACTCGGCTTCGGCGTTGGCCCGCTCCAGCCACTCGCGGCGGTCCTGCACCGAGCCGCCGGTCTCGGACCGCTCGAACGGGCGCCCCTCGAGCGAGTCGGGGAGCTCGATGCCGAGGAGGGTCAGGATCGTCGGGCCGACGTCGGGCAGGGTGACGAAGGACGACCGCCGGGTCACCGCCGATTTCAGGAGGCCGGGCTCCAGGCCGGGGGCCCGCAGCGCCGCGACGGTCAGGTGGTCGGTCCCCATCTCGGGGTACGGGCCCATCACCAGCACGGCGTCCCGCTCGGGGTCGACCGACTCCAGCAGCCGGCCGAGCAGGGCATCGCTGCGCTCGAGGGCCAGGCGGTACTGGCGCTCGCGCTGGTCGACGGTGGCCAGGTGCCGGTAGGCGTCGGCCCGGGCCAGGTCGGAGGCCTCGACCAGGACCACCCCGTGTTCCGTGTCCCACACCTCCTCGAAGGCCTCGACCACGGCGTCCTCCGAGAGGCGCCGTCCGAACGGAGCTTCGGGGTCGAGCTCCAGCAGGGCGTCGCTGACCTGGCCCGACGGCACCTGGCCGTCGGTGTCCATCAGGCTGATCACCGCCTGGCGAGCGATGACGGTCTCCGGGGCCTCGGAGCTGCCGTCGGCGTTGGCGATGACCGCGGCATCGGCACCGCCCTCCCGGAGGGCGTCGCCCAACATCCCGACCTCGGCGTCGTACTCGTGGTCGTCGTTCTGGTCCTCGAGCGCCGACAGGGCCAGGCTGACCAGGCCGGAGTCCACGGTGATGCCGGTCCGGCGGGCGAAGATCTCGGCCGCGGGCTGGCCGAGGAACCGCTCCTCGGCCTCGAAGGCGAGGCCGTCGGTCTCCTCGTCGCCGTCAGCGCGGACACCGGTGTTGATCGTGGCGTAGCCGTCGCCGGGGGTGGTCAGCCGGTCGATGGCCCGTGTCGACAGGCCGGCCACCGCCGACTCGTCGATGAAGGCCGACAGGTTGGGCAGGTCGTACTCGTTGACGTCGGCCCAGCTCAGGGTCGGCATCGAGACGACCAGCACCCGGTCGACCTCGGGCAGGGCCTCGTCGGCCGCCGCCGGCTGGGCGGGCAGGACCGTGGCCACGGCCAGGAAACCGAGGGCGAGAGCGGCGGCACGCTTCACGGGGCGAGCACCGGCTGGTTCCATCCCGGGCCCGGCAGCAGATGGAAGCGGCGGACGGCGCCGTAGTACACGGCGGCGGCCAGCCCGCCGACGACCACCAGGCACAGGAACGTCGCCGCCCGACCGTCGGGCGACCAGGCATCGACCGCCAGCCAGGCCAGGGCACCCAAGCCGACCGCCAGCCCGGTGACGGCGGGCAGCGACTGCGGCCGCAACGAGATCCCCCGGCTGCGGACGAGACGACCGGCCAGCCAGCCGGTGCCGAGCACGAAGCCGACGGTGTGGCCGACGCCGAGGGCGAAGATCCGGGCATCGCCGTCGGTCACCGGCACCAGGGCCACCATCAGGCCGACGCCGGCGACGGCAGAGGTGACGGCGGCCAGTGCCGGGGTCCGGCTGTCGTCCAGCGCATACCAGGCGGCGGCGAACAGGCGGAAGGCGCCGTAGGCAGGCAGCCCGAGGGCCAAGCCGACGACCCCGGCGGTCATGAGGTCGGCGCCGCCCTCGGCCTGACCGAAGGCCGCCACCTCCATGGTGGGGCCGGCCAGCGCCACCATCAGGGCGGTCACCGGGAACACCACGACGGCGAGGGCGGTGAGCGCCCACGACATCGCCCGCCCGAAGTCGGCGAAGTCCGACCGGTCAACGGCGTTGGCCAGCTCCGGCTGGACCGTGGTGTGGATCGGCTGGGCGAAGATCCCGTACGGCGCCAGGAACAGGTAGAAGGCGACCCGGTAGGCGACGACGCCACCCTCGACGGCGGCGCCCAGGATGATGGCCGCCCCCAGCAGGAGCGCCCCGCCGGTGTGCTGGAGCACGGCCCAGCTCGACAGGCCGAGCAGCCGGCGCACGCCGGGATCCCGCGGCGCCCAACGGGGCCAGAGGTGCACGCCTCGCCGCCACAGGGCCACGGCCGGGATGGCGACGAAGGCGGCGACACCCAGGGTCCCGCCGAGGCCGAGGATGGCCTGCTCCCCCGCCGTCAGGTCCACGCCCGGGTCGGGCCCGGCCACGATGCGGAACAGGATCAGGGCGGCGACCAGGACCACCGTGTTGCCGATGGGGGCGGCCGCAGGCAGGGCGAAGACGCGGCGGGCGTTCAGCAGCGCGATCGCGCAGAACCCGATCGGGTACAGCAGCAGCTGGGGCAGGAACCAGCGCAGCAGCACCGTGGCCAGCTCCTCCTGCTCGGGTGGGCCACCGGAGGCGCTGGTGAGCAGCTCGGCCAACTGCGGGGCGAAGACCATCCCGACCGCGGCCAGGGCGCCGAGCACCACCAGGGCCAGGCCGAGGACGCCGCCCGCCTGCTGCGCCGCCTCTTCGTCCTCACCCCGGGTGAACAGGTCGACGAAGGTGGGGACCAGCACGGCCGAGAGGGCGCCGGCCGCCAGCAGCTCGAAGATCACCGTCGGGAACGTGTTGGCCGCCTCGAACGTGTCGCCCAGGTAGGTCGTGCCGAGCACGGCGGCAACCACCAACACCCGTCCGCCGCCGAGCACACGCGACACGGCCGCGGCGGCGCCCATCCCGACCGCCGAGCGGCCGACGGACGCCGACTCCGGGTCGGTCACTGGTCGTCGGGCGGCGGTGGGGCGGCCTGGGTCGCGCCGTCGGCCACGCCGTAGTGCCCGACCTGGCCGGCCTGGGCGGCGATCAGCGTGAGGACGACGGTGGTCGGCCCCATGGGGAGGTCGAGGTCGTCGACCGTCGAGATCACGGTCGAGAGGTCGGGGTCGATGAGCACGGGGCCCAGCGAGGCAGCCCGCTCGGGCCCGTCCTCCTGCTCGACCCACGCCTCGGCCAGGACCACACCGCCCGACACCTCGGCGGCGGACACCGCGAACGGCACCATGTGGCTGGCGCCTTCGACATCGCTCTCCGGGCCGGTGACGACCACGTACAGCACATCGCTGGCCTGGCTCACGACCACCTCGTCCATGACTTCGAAGTCCACGAGCTGGAGCTCGGAGATCTCGTCCAGGGCGCCGGTGCCGTCGTCGACCACCTCGACCGCCGAGGACAGGTCGGTGACCAGCAGCGAGGCCGCCCGGGCCTGGATGGTCTCGACCGCCTCTTCGGGCTCCACGTCGACGAGTTCGGCCAGGGCCGACCGGGTCTCGGGATCGGCCAGAGCCCACGTGTCGTCGATGGTGAGCACGCCACGCACGGCGGCACCCGCTTCGTCGAGCAGCTCAACGGTCCGGTCCACCGGTCCCGCGTCCACGCCGCTGTCGGTGACGATCACCGTCACCGCGTCCGTCAGCCGGTCGTCCACGGTCATGGCCGCCGCGTCCTCCACGAACGCCTCGAGGTCGCTGACCTGAGTGCTGAGACGATCGTTGGCCTCGTCCCGCTCGTCGAGGTTCGCCCGCACGTCGTCGACCCGGTTGCGGAGCTGGTCGACGATGGTCTGGTCGATGACCGTCGAGCCGAAGACCACGCCGATCGCCAAGGCCAGGAAGACGGCGACGATGCTGATGATGTGGAAGCGGAAGCTGATCACGTGAAGAGGTCCCGGAAGTAGAGCCGCACGGCGTCGAGGAAGACCCGCAACGAGTCGGACACGGCGACCATCACCAGGATCACAGCCAGCGCGGCGGCCAGCAGCAGGAGGACGTCCCGGCGGCGGACCCGACCCTCGTAGAGCCGACTCACGCCCTTGGCGTCGACCAGCGTGGGACCGAGCCGGAGGCGGGTCAGGAAGGTCGACGCCATGCCCGGCCGCCCCTTGTCCAGGAACTCGATCATCGTGGCGTGGGTGCCGACGGCGACGATCAGGTCGGCGCCTGCCTCGTGGGCCAGGATCATCGCCGCGTCCTCCGACGTGCCCTCGACGACGAACTCCTCGTAGTCCACGCCGAAGGCCTGGAGCTCCTCGAAGCCGGGGTTGTGGCCGCTGGGGTGGACGTGGTGGATCAGGTCCTTGGCCGCGTCGAGGGCATCGGCGGTGACCGAGTCGAAGTCCCCGATGATCATGTCCGGGCGCAGTCGGCGCTCGAGCAGGGCGTCGGCCCCACCGTCGACGCCGATCAGCACCGGTTTGTACTCGGCGATGTACGGCCGAAGGGCCCGCAGGTCCTCCTTGTAGTCGTGGCCCCGCACCACGACGAGGGCGTGGCGGCCGTGCAGGTCGGTGTGCAGCGGTGGCAGGACCAGCGGGGCGAACGTCAGCTCCGCCTCCTTGCGCACGTACTCCAACGTGTTCTCGGCGAAGCGCTGCAGCTCCTCACCGATCGTGCGGCGGGCCTCGGCGATGACCGCCTCCAGCTCCGCACGCTCACGGCGCCGGCCCGAGGCGACGACCTTGCCGTCCACGCAGATGTCGCCCTCGGCGACCGTGATCACCTCCCCGTCGTCCAACTCGTCGAGCAGCTCGGTGCCCACCTCGTCGACCAGCGGGATCCCGGCGTCCAGCACCCGCAGCGGGCCCTGGTTCGGGTAGCGACCGGTGACCGAGCACTTGGCGTTCACGACGGCGGCCACCCCGGCGGCCACCAGACCGTCGGCGGCCACCCGATCCAGGTCGGCGTGGTCGATGACCGCGATCTCGCCCGGCTCGATGCGCTTGATCAGGTCCTTCGTCCGCTTCCCCACCCGGGCGCGTCCGGCGGGACCGGTGGGAGCACTCTTGGCACGACGCAGCATGAACGGGTTGACAGCTCCACACCGGACGGAAGCGGGGCGGCATCCGGGAGGTGTCGACACCGGAACCGCCGGACCACGGTAGCGGACGAACCCTGTGCTGAACCCTCGGGAATGCGCTGCGTCAGGGCTTTCGCCCGGCCCGATCCAGGGCCCGGAGGGGCCCCAACCGGTCGATCACGGCCGAGAACGAGACCGCCTCGCTGGCCAGGTTCAGGGCGAGCACCCCCAGGAGGACGACCGTCCGGGTGGCCGGGGCGGTGGCGATCACGACGCCCAACCCGATCACCCCACCCAGGACGTTGGCTCCGACGTCGCCCAGCATCATCTGCTCCCGCAGGTCGGGCCACAGCAGGCCGGCCCCCGCGCCGACGGCGACCGCCACGCCCAGCAGCTCGGCCGGCGCGCCGGTCGCCGCGGCGAGCACGACGAAGGCCAGCAGCGTGACCTTCAGCGTGCGGCCCGGCGCCCGGTCGAAGAGGTTGGCGGCGTTGGCGCACAGGGCGATGAGGGCGGCGTCCAGGAACACCCGCCCGAGCGAGTCCGACCGGGGCCCCTGGACGGCGACGATGGCCACCGCCGCACCACCGAACAGCTTCAGCGACCCGGTGGTGAACCGGCCGTGGCGGAGGGCGCGGAGGTGGCCGCTGAACCCGCCGGACTCCCCCTCCCCCGCCAGGTCGTCGAGCAACCCGAGCAGGCCCAGCCCCAGGGCCAGGATCAGCACGGCCGCCCGCGGACCGTCGGTCACCGCGTTCGGCTCCCAGTCCAGCGCTTCGGCGATCTGCAGCGCCGTCTCCGACGCCAGCACGGCCAGGGGCACGACCAGCCCGACGGCCGTGGGCAGGCTGACCCCCCGGTGGTTCTGGCGGGCGAAGATCGGGGCGGCGAACGTCGGCCTCAGCATCAGCCAGCCGCCGAAGCCCCCGGCCACGCCGGCGAGGAACCCGAGGAGGACCGTCACCGACGGGCGCGCCGCTTAGCGGCCTCGTCCAGCAGCTCGCCGGCGTGCTGGCGGGCCGTGGCCGAGTCGGGCTGGCCCGACAGCATGCGGGACAGCTCCACCACCCGCTCGTCGCCGGCGACTGGCCGGGACCGGGTGGCCGTGCGGTCGCCGGTGACCTCCTTCTCGATGGTCACCTGGGCGTCGGCGAACGCGGCCACCTGCGGGAGGTGGGTCACGACCAGCACCTGGTGGCCGCCGCCGAGCTCGGCCAAGGCGGCAGCCAGCGCCAGCGCCGTGGTGCCCCCGATGCCGGCGTCGACCTCGTCGAACACGAGCGTCGGGGGCGCCTCGGTGGTGACCAGCCGCAGGGCGAGCATGGTCCTCGCCAGCTCGCCGCCTGAGGCGACCTTGGCCAGGGGCTGCGGCGCCGAGCCGGGGTTGGCGCTGAACAGGATGGTGACGTCGTCGCCCGGGTCGGCCCCGACCTGGATCTCCAGGCGGGCGTTGGGCATGGCCAGCTCCCGCAGGCGGGCGGCGGCGGCCTCGGCCAGGCCGGGGGCGGCGGCCCGGCGGGCCCGCCCCACCTCGGTGGCGGCCTCGCTGAGGGCCTTCTCGGCTCGAGCCCGGCGGGCGTCCAGTTCGGCTGCCCGCTCCTCGTGCGACTCCAGCTCGGACAGGCGGGCGGCGGTCTCGGCCCGGAACTCGAGCACCTCCTCGAGGGTGTCGCCGTACTTGCGGCGCAGCTCGGACAGCAGGTGTCGGCGCTCGCGCACGGCGGCCAGGCGCTCGGGGTCGGGTTCGATGGCCTCGGCGGCGTCCCGCAGTTCGGCGGCCGCGTCCTCGAGGTCGGCCTGCAGCCCGACCAGGCGCGAGGCCAGATCCCCGTACGGCGCCCGGTCGGCCAGCGCGGCGCCCGCCCCGGCCAGGGCGTCGCGCGCCGCATCCTCGCCCAGCAGGAGGTCGACGGCGGCCTGCCCCGCCTCCCGGTGGGCCACGGCATCGCCCAACCGGTCGCCCTCAGCCTCGAGCTCCTCGTCCTCACCGGGACCGGTGATGGCGGCGGCGTCGATCTCGGCCACCTGGAAGCGCAGCAGGTCCAGCTCGCGGGCCCGGGCCCGGTCGTCGCCCCCGAGATCGGCCAGCGCCGCCTCGACCTCCCGCAGCTCGGCCTTCGCCGCCAGCAGCGCGCTCAGGTCGACCTCGCCGAACCGGTCCAGCGCCGCCCGCTGGGCCGCGCCCTGCAGCAGCGACTGGTGGGCGTGCTGGCCGTGGAGGTCGACCAGGAGCCGTCCGGCCTCGGCCAGGGCGGTGGCCGTCGCCAGCCGGCCGTCGACGTAGGCCCGGCTCCGCCCGTCGGACGGGACCACCCGCCGCAGCACGATCTCCTCGTCGTCGCCGAGGTCGAAGCGGCCCTCGACCACGGCCTCGTCCCCCGCCGGCCCCACCAGCACCGGGTCGGCCCGGCCGCCGACCAGCAGGTCCACGGCCTCGACCAGCAGGGTCTTGCCCGCCCCGGTCTCCCCGGTGAGAGCGGTCATGCCCGGGCCGAGCACCAGCTGCAAGCGGTCGATGACCCCCAGGTTCTCGACGGCGAGCTCGGCCAGCATCAGCGGTCCGACAGACCGAACTTGGCCTTCAGGATGCGGTGGAAGTCCCGGGCCCGGAACGTGACCAGGAGGGCGGCGTGGGGCGAGCCGCAGCACTCGATGGCGTCGCCGTCGACCAGGTCGACGACCGGCTGGCCGTCGACGGACAGCGTCGCCGGGCGGTGGCCCTGCACCTCGAGGCGCACGACCTCCTCGCAGTTCAGGATCAGCGTCCGGTCGAAGAGCATGTGGGGCGACACCGGCGTGAGCAGGATCGCCCGGTGGTCGGGGGCGACGATGGGCCCGCGGGCCGAGAGCGAGTAGGCGGTCGACCCCGTGGGCGTGGCCACGATCAGGGCATCGGCCGCGTAGGTGGTGAAGAACTCGCCGTCGAGGTCGACGCCCAGCCGGACCGTGTGGCCCGCCGCCGTCCGCTCCAGCACCGCCTCGTTGAGGGCGACCCAGTGGCGCTCCTCGACGTCGTCGCCGCCGACCAAGCGGACCTCGATGAGCATTCGCTCCTCGATGCGGTGCTCGCCGGCGAAGAAGCGGTCAAGAGCCTCGGCCAGCTCGCCGGGCTCGACCTCGGTCAGGTAGCCCAGCTGGCCGAAGTTCACCCCGAGGATCGGGACGTCGAACTCCGCCACGAGGCTGACCGTGCGCAGCATGGTCCCGTCACCCCCGAGGCTGACCACCAGGTCCAGCTCCTGGCCGAACCAGTCCTCGGGCACACCGTGGGTCTCCAGGCCCGCCAACGCGGCGTCGTCCTCGGGCAGCTCGACCTCGTGGCCCCGTTCGGCCAGCCACGCCGCCACCTCGCGGGTGACGGTCGCCGCCGCCTCCCGTTGATGGTGGAGGACGAGTCCGACCCGACTCATCCCTCCCGCTCCTGGGCCCGGGCGTGGACCAGGAACTCCACGTTGCCGGCGCCACCCTTCAGCGGAGAGGTCATCTCCTCCATGATGACGGCTCCGCGGTCGGACAGTGCGGTTCGCACGTCGGCCAGCGCCGCGGCCCGTACCTCGGGGTCCCGGATGACCCCCTTGCCCCGGCTGGCTTCGGCCCGGCCCACCTCGAACTGCGGCTTGACCAGCAGCACGAGGTCCCCGCCCGGGCGCACCGCGGCCAGGAGCGGGTCGAGGACCGTGCGGAGCGAGATGAAGGAGAGGTCGCCGACGACGAGGTCCACCGGCCCGCCCAGCTCGTCGACGTCCACGGCGCGGATGTCGGTCCGCTCCCGGACCGTCACCCGGGGATCGTCCCGCAGCTTCGGGTGGAGCTGGCCCCGGCCCACGTCGACGGCGATGACCGAGGCGCACCCCCGCTGCAGCAGGCAGTCGGTGAAGCCCCCGGTCGACGAGCCGGCGTCCAGCGCCCGGAGCCCGGCGACGTCGACGGCGAACTCGTCGAGGGCGGCGTCCAGCTTCTCGCCGCCGCGGCTGACGAACCGGGGCGGGTCACCGAGGATCTCGACCGGCTCCCCCGGCGCCACGAGGCGGGCGGGCTTCATGGCCATGGCCCCGCCGACCGTCACCCGGCCGGCCTCGATGAGCTCGTGGGCCTGCTGGCGGGAGTCGACCAGGCCCCGCCGGACCAGGTCGAGGTCGAGCCGCCGGCGAGTGGTCAGCTACTTGGCGGCCTTGGCCGCCGGCTTCTTCGCGGCGGCCTTCTTCGCCGCCGGCTTCTTGGCGGCCGGCTTCTTGGTCGCCGCGGCGGCCTTCTTCTCCACGGCGGCGACCCGCTTGGCCAGGGCGCCGAGCTCGGCTTGCGTGGCGGGCTGGACCTTGGCCAGCTGGTCCCGGACCTCGGTGCGCACGCGGTCGGTCAGCGCCTCGCTCTGCTTGCGCGACCGGTCGATCAGGTCCTTGACCGCCGCCTGGGCCTCGTCGGCCCGCACCTCCCCGGCCTTGACGAGGTCGTTGACGATCTCCTCGGCCTTCTCCCGGGTCACTTGGGCGTAGGAGAGACCGGCGTCCAGGTACTTCCGCACGACATCGATGGCTGCCACGGGCCAGAACGGTACCGCCGTAGCCTCCGGGCGGTGCTGCCCCTGCGGGACGACAACCCGACGCGGCGCCGCTCCGTGGTCACGATCGCGCTGATCGTCGCCAACGTCGCCCTCTTCGTCCTGGTCCAGCAGCGTCAGCCCACGATCGAGGCGGTCCCGCTCGACATCCCGACCGACCAGGGCCTCACCATCGACGCCATCGAGCTCAGCGGGCAGTCGGCCTTCGACCTCGAGCACGCCGCCATCCCCTGCGAGCTCGTCCACGGCGAGCCGCTGACCAAGGACGAGTTCCTGGCCTTCGCCGTGCAGGGCGACGACCGGGCGTGCGGGGTGGACATGGGCGTCGGCGAACCGCTCTTCCCCGCGAAGCACGTGTGGTTCTCGATCGTGCTGTCGATGTTCCTGCACACGGGCTGGCTGCACCTGGGCCTGAACATGCTGTTCCTGTGGATCTTCGGGAACAACATCGAGGACCACCTGGGCCGGGCCCGCTACCTGCTCTTCTACCTGCTGGGCGGCTTCGTGGCGCTGATCGCCCACGTGCTGGTCCAGCCCGACAGCGTGGTGCCCGTCCTCGGCGCCTCCGGGGCCATCGCCGCGGTGATGGGCGCCTACCTCGTGTGGTTCCCCAGGGCCCAGATCCTCTCGCTGTTCGTCATCATCCCCCTGTGGATCCAGGCCCGGTTCTGGCTGGCCATCTGGTTCGTGCTCCAGTTCTTCACCAGCGACGACGCCTCCGTGGCCTGGGTCTCCCACGTCGGCGGGATGGTGTTCGGCGTGGTCATGGGCCTGCTCGTGCGCCTCACCGAACGGGGGCGCAGCGTCCTCTGGGCCCCGGACCACCGCACGGCCGAGCCCTGGAGCGGCGTCTAGGCCTGGGGCCCGGCCAGCCCTTCGTCCACCAGCCAGTCCCGGGCCACGTCCTCCGGGAGCTGGCCCTGGTTCCGGACCTCGTCCACGAGGTCCCGCAGCGTCTCGGTGTCCAGGGCGGCGGCGACCGGGGCGAACAGGTCGTCGAGGCCCGGCACCAGGTCGTAGGTGTCCTCCCGGACGGTGACCGAAGGCTGTTGGGCCACGAAGGCGCCGAGATCGTCCTCCAGGAACTCGAGCTCGCTGGAGCGCAGGCGCGGGTCCAGCCGCTCGACGAGGGCGAAGGGGCAGAACGCTCCGTTCTCGGTCAGTTCGAACAGCTCGACGTCGGGCTGGAGCTTCACCAACCGGGGGCGGATGCGCACCTCCGCGGCGTCGGCCAGAGCGGCGAGGCCGGCGGGATCGAGGGGGCGGCGGGCCGACGACGCGCACACGACGACGTTGGGTTCGCGGTCGGCCAGCGACTGGGCCAGGGACGACAGGCTGTCGATGCCGAGTTCCTCGGCCCGCTCGGGATTGGCGACGACCCCCAGACCGGCGTCGGCCGGGGCGGGCGGCAGCCAGACGATGCCGTTCTCGTCGAGATCCTCCTCGCGGACGTCCAGGTACAGCTGCTGGGGGTCCTGGCTGGGACCGATCTCCCGCAGCAGGGCGGTCCATCCGGTGCCCGTCGTCTCCCAGGTCAGGTCGATGAGCCCGGCCAGCTGGTCCTCGCGCGTGGCCCGGCTGTCGCCGCTGGCCTCGGCGTCGGTGACCTCGGCCCCGGCCGACTCCAGAGCCTGGACGGCGATCGCATGGAGGATCTCCTCGGCGTCGCCCACCTGGCCCCCGACGGCCAGTGGCGCCCCCTCCAGGCCGGGATCCGTCTGGTCCGACCAGTCGAGGGCGTCGGGGGCCCGGACGACCACCTCGTCGTCACCCTCGTCGGTGGCGCACCCGGCCAGCAGGGCCGCGGCGACGATGGTGACGAGGACGGGTCGCCCCCTCACGCCGCCAGCTCCCGGTCGACCAGCTCGGCCAGATCGGCGGCCACGAGGTCGGGCTCGGGCTCGACGGGCAGGGCCGTGGTCACGCCGCTCAGGACCAGGGCGAAGCGCCAGCCCAACGCCTTGGCGAACCGTCCGTCGGTGTCGGGGCGGTCGCCGACGACGATGCCCTCGTCGCCGACCCGGTGGCGCACCAGGTCGGCCATGGGCCGGTTCGGCTTGCCGGCCACCTCGGCGGTGACCCCGGCAGCGGTGCTCACACCCGCCAGGATGGCCCCGCCGCCCGGGATCAACCCCTCCGGGGTGGGATAGGTGGCGTCGTCGTTCGTGGCCAGGAGGCGGGCGCCCTCCCGCACCGCGGTGCTGGCGACCCGCATGCGCTCGTAGTCGAAGTCCCGGTGGAAGCCGACGACGACCACGTCGGCCTTGCCCTCCCGCACGGTGCGCACGCCCCGGGCCGTCAGGGCTTCGTCGACACCGGGGCCGGCGCAGATGAGCGCCACCTCGCCGGGGTCGATCCGTTCTGCCGCCGCCATCGCCGAGGTGAGCACCTGTCCGGCGGCGTCGATCCCGTGACGGGCCAGCTTCGCCTCGACCTGGCCGACGGGCACCGCCGAGTTGTTGGTCACGAAGACGACGTCCTCGCCGTGGGCCTGGAGCCGCGCGACCGCCTCGGCCGCCCCGGGGATCGGTTGGTCACCGAGCCAGATGACACCGTCGAGGTCGAGCGCCCACGCCACCGGCGCATGTTCGCACGGGCGGACCGGGAGCCAGCAGTCGTGCCTCCGAGCGGTCAGGTGCCACGATGGGCGCATGGCGCGCTTCGAGCCCTTCCGCGGGCTCCGCTACGACGAACGCCTCGACTACGGGCTGGTCACCGCGCCGCCCTACGACGTGGTCAGCGAGGATGAACGGGCCGAGCTGGCGGCCCAGCACCCGAACCAGGCCGTCCACCTCGACCTGCCCGTCGACGACGGCGACGTCGGCCGCTACGACGTGGCCTGCCGCACCCTTCGGCAGTGGCGGGACGACGGCGTGCTGGTCCAGGACGAGGACCCGTCCTTCTACGTCTACCGCATGGGCTACAAGGACGACACCGGCCGCCTGCGCCAGACCTCCGGCGTGATCGGCGCCCTCGAGCTGGCCAAGCCCGGCACCGGCGGGGTCCTCCCCCACGAACAGACCACACCCAAGGCCAAGAGCGACCGGCTGGAGATGCTGCGCTCCTGCGAGGCCAACCTGTCCGCCGTCTGGGGTCTGTCCACCGCCGAGGGCCTGTCCGCCCTGTGCGAGCCGCCCGGTCCGCCCGTGGCCGCCTGGACCGACGGCGAGGGCGTGCACCACCGGCTCTGGCCCATCACCCAGGCCGGCGTGACCGACGCCATCTCGTCGGCCGTGTCGTCCCAGCCCGTGGTCATCGCCGACGGCCACCACCGCTGGTCGACGAGCCTCCAGTACCGGGACGAGCGCCACGAAGCCGGCGACGGCCCCGGCCCCTGGGACCTGGCCATGACCTACGTCGTGGAGCTGGTCGAGGAGCAGCTCTCCGTCCAGCCCATCCACCGCCTGGTGACGGGCGTGCCCGAAGGCATCGACCTGCTGGGCACGTTGGAGGCCTCGTTCGAGGCCTTCGACGCGGGCCCGGTCGGCCCCGAGCTCCTCGACCGCATGGACGACGCCGGCGCCCTCTGCCTGGTGACCCGCGACGGCGCCTGGCTCCTGCGCCCCCGCCCCGAGGCCATGGAGGGCGTCCGCGACCTCGACTCCAGCCGTCTGGACGCCGGCATGCAGCACGTGCCCCGCTACGAGCTCACCTACCAGCACGGCGTGGAGCACGTCCTCGCCGCCGTCGACTCGAACCGGGCTCAGGCCGGCGTGCTCCTGCGCCCCGCCACCGTCCAGCAGATCATCGACATCGCCCACGGCGGCGAGCTCATGCCGCCGAAGACGACCTTCTTCTGGCCCAAGCCCCGCACCGGCCAGGTGTTCCGCCTGTTGGACTAGTCGGCGCCGCCTGCCGGCTGCCGCGCCTGCCACGCCTCGTTCCGCTCGGCCTGGGCCACCAGGGCGTCCAGATCGGGCTCGGCATCGCTGAGGTCGTCGGGCCACTGCTCGACGGTGGCGATCGCCCACTCGGTCCATCGCTCGACGGCGAGGTCGAGCTCCTCCAGGAACTGGCCGCACAGCACCAGCCACGGCAGCCGCTCGGGGAACGGCCCTTGGCCGTCGAGGTAGCCGCGGGGGATCCCGACGCTGTCGCGCTGCTGCTGGTCGCTCCACTCCCGCACACGGTGCAGCGTGGCGAGCACGTCCTCCTTCGTCCCGTGCTCGGCGTAGAAGAGCTTCACGAGGCCCTCGAACTCGAGCACCGGTCCTGCGCCCGGTTGTGGCACCCACTCGGCCATCGCCCGCCGACCCTGGCGGGTGATCGAGTAGACGGTGCGGGGGCGCCGGCCGGTCGACTCCTTGGTGGCCGTCGCCAACCCGTGGGCGACGAGCTTCTTCGGCTCTTCGTACAGCTTGCTCTCGGCCCGGGGCCAGAACTGCCCGAGTGCCCGCCGCATCTGCTGGGCCAGCTCGTAGGTGGTCCACGGCTTGACCGCGAGGAGGCCGAGGATGGCGTACGACGTCGTGGTCAGCGCGGGTGCCGGCTTCGCCATTGACTTCCTCCCTTTGGGAGCTTACCGTTCCTCCCCTAGGGAGGATACGAGATGGGGAGATCGACGATGGGCATCGAGGTGGTCAACACGGACCAGGCGGCCGCCTGGGACGGTCACGAGGGCGACGTCTGGACCGAACACGCCGACCGCTACGACCGCGCCTCGTGGCGACTCCTCGACCGGTTCGCCGACGCCGCGGCGATCCAGCCGGGCGAGGCCGTCCTCGACGTCGGCTGCGGCACCGGCGCCCCCACACGGGAGGCCGCCCGCCGTTCGGGCACCGGGCCGGTGCTCGGCATCGACCTCTCGACGCGGATGCTCGACCTGGCCCGCGCCCGCAGCGCCGCCGAAGGACTCGACAACGTCGCTTACGAACGGGGCGACGCCCAGGTCTTCCCCTTCGAGCCGCCGGCGTTCGACGTGGCCATGAGCAGCTTCGGCGCCATGTTCTTCAATGACCCGGTGGCGGCGTTCACCAACATCGCCCGAGCGGTACGACCGGGCGGCCGGCTGGCGCTGGCGGCGTGGCGGACACTGCCGGAGAACGAGTGGCTGATGGCGCTGCGAGGCGCCCTGGCGCTCGGGCGCGACCTGCCGACGCCGCCGCCGGAGGCGCCCACCCCGTTCTCGCTCGCCGACGCCGAACGCGTTCGCGGCCTCCTCGAGGCCGCCGGCTTCGAGGAGGTCGAGCTGACCGCCGTTGACGAGCCGATCGAGCTCGGCGCCGACGCGGCCGACGCCATGGCGTTCGCTTCGACGATGGGGATCGTCGAGGGCCTCACCCACGACCTCGACGAGGACCAGCGGGCCACGGCGATGGCGCAGGTCGCCGACCTGATGGCTGCCCACGAGACGGACGAGGGCGTGCTCCTCGGTTCGGCGGCCTGGATCATCACCGCCCGGAGAGCGGCTTAGTTCTCCCCCACCGTCCAGGTGGCGCCGGAGAGCAGCAGGTCCTTCAGGTCGCCGGGGCCGGAGCGCTCCTGGGCCGCCGCGATCTGCTGGGTGGCCTCGGTGGCGTACTCGGGGCGGTCGACGGCCCGGAACACGCCGACGGGGGTGGGCATGTGGGGGCCGCTGGCCAGCCGGCTGAGGGTGAAGGCGAGGGAGGGGTCGTCCCGGGTCTCGTCGTGGACGAGGATCTCGGACTCGTCCACCTCGGCCACCTCGGCGATGCGAGCGTGACCCTGGGCGTCGAGCACGACGCAGCGCTCACCCTCGTCACCGAACCGGACCTGCTCGCCGTTCATCAACGGGATCAGCATCGACGCCCGCTGCTCCTTGCCGGTGACCTGCTCGAACGCACCGTCGTTGAAGACGTTGCAGTTCTGGTAGATCTCGACGAAGGCGCCGCCCTGGTGGGCGTGGGCCCGGCGGAAGGTCTCCATCATGTGCTTGCGGTCCATGTCGTGGGTCCGGGCCACGAAGCTGGCCTCGGCGCCGAGGGCCAGGCTGACCGGGTTGAAGGCGGTGTCCAACGACCCGAACGGCGTCGACTTGGTCACCTTCCCGACCTCGGAGGTCGGCGAGTACTGGCCCTTCGTCAGGCCGTAGATCTGGTTGTTGAACATCAGGATGTTCAGGTTCACGTTGCGGCGCAGCGCGTGGATCAGGTGGTTGCCGCCGATCGACAGGGCGTCACCGTCACCGGACACGACCCAGATGTCGAGGTCGGGACGGGCCATGGCCAGGCCGGTCGCCACCGCCGGGGCCCGGCCGTGGATGGTGTGCATCCCGTAGGTGTCCATGTAGTACGGGAAGCGGGCGGCGCAGCCGATGCCCGACACGAACACCGTGTTCTCCCGGCGAACGCCCAGCTCCGGCATGAGCATCTGGACGGCGGTCAGGATCGAGTAGTCGCCACAACCCGGGCACCAGCGGACCTCCTGGTCCGAGGACCAGTCGGCCTTGGTGGTGACGGGGACGTCGGTGGCGCTCATGCGTTGTCTCCGAGCTCTTCGAGGATGGCCCGTTCGATCTCGCCCGCCGTGAACGGCAGGCCCTTCATCTTCGAGACGCTCTTGGCGTCGACCAGGAAGTGGCCGCGCAGCAGGAGCGACAGCTGGCCGAGGTTCATCTCCGGGACCAGCACCTTCGGGAAGCGCTTGACCACTTCGCCGAGGTTCCGGGGGAACGGGTGGAGGTGGGTCAGGTGGGTCATGGCCACCTTGTGGCCCCGGTCCCGGACCCGCCACACGGCGCCGTCGATGGCGCCCCACGTGGAGCCCCACCCGACCACCAGGATCTCGGCGTCGTCGGGGCCGTCGACCTCGAGCAGCGGGATGTCGTCGGCGATGTGCTCGATGCGCTCGGCGCGCAGCTTGACCATGTACTCGTGGTTGGCCGGGTCGTAGGACACGTTGCCGGTGCCGTCCTGCTTCTCGAGCCCGCCGATGCGGTGCTCGAGGCCCGGTGTGCCCGGCACGGCCCACGGTCGGGCCATGTCGTCGTTGCGCAGGTAGGGGCGGAACACCGGGTTGCCGTCGGCGTCCTGGGCGTTGGCCTCGGTCGTGAACGGGACGCTGATGTCGGGCAGGTCGGCCACGTCCGGCAGCAGCCACGGCTCGGCGCCGTTGGCCAGGTAGCCGTCGGACAGCAGCAGCACCGGCGTCCGGTACTTCGAGCGCGATGCGGGCGGCCTCGATGGCGGCCTCGAAGCAGTGGGCCGGGCTCTTGGGCGCCACGATCGGCAGCGGCGACTCGGACGAGCGGCCGTACAGGCCCATGAGCAGGTCGGCCTGCTCGGTCTTGGTGGGCAGGCCGGTCGACGGACCGCCCCGCTGGACGTCGATGATCACCAGCGGGAGCTCGAGGCTGACGGCCAGGCCCATGGCCTCGGCCTTGAGGGCGAGGCCGGGGCCGCTGGTGGTGGTCACGCCGAGGTGCCCGCCGAAGGCGGCGCCGATGGCGCTGGTGATGGCGGCGATCTCGTCCTCGGCCTGCAGCGTGCGGACGCCGAAGTTCTTGTGCTTCGACAGCTCGTGGAGGATGTCCGAGGCCGGCGTGATCGGGTACGAGCCCAGGAACACCGGGAGCTTGGCCAGCTGGCCGGCGGCGACGAGCCCCCAGGCCAGGGCCGTGTTGCCCGTGATGTTCGTGTAGGTGCCGGGAGCCAGCGGCGCCGGCCGGATCTCGTACGGGTGGTCGAACAGCTCGGCCGTCTCGCCGAAGGCGTGACCGGCCTTGAACGCCGCGATGTTGGCGGCGATGACCTGCTCACGGCCCTCGAACTTGGTGCTGATCCAGTCCAGCGTCGGCTGCTCGGGTCGGGTGTACATCCAGCTCAGCAGGCCGAGGGCGAAGAAGTTCTTCGAGCGCTCGGCGTCCCGGGGCTTGACCCCCAGGTCGGACACCGACTCCTTGGTCATCGAGGTCATGGGGACCTCGAACACCGTGTAGCCCTTCAGCGTGTCGTCCTCGAGCGGGTTGTCGACGTACCCGGCCTTGGCCAGGTTCCGCTCGGTGAAGGCGTCGGTGTTGATGATGAGCGTGCCCCCGGGCTCGAGCACGTCGAGCTCGGCTTTGAGCGCGGCGGGGTTCATGGCGACCAGCACGTTCGGGGCGTCGCCCGGCGTGGTGATCTCGTGATCCGAGATGTGGACCTGGAACGCCGAGACCCCGGCGAGGGTCCCCGCCGGTGCCCGGATCTCCGCCGGGAAGTCCGGCAACGTGCTCAGGTCATTGCCCCACAGGGCGCTCGCGCTGGTGAAGCGGTCACCCGTGAGCTGCATCCCGTCGCCGGAGTCCCCAGCGAATCGGATGATCACCCGGTCGATCGTCTCGACCGCGTGATCGTGGGCAGCGGTGTCGGCCACGTCTCTCCTTTGAGCTCGCGTGTTGCCGGTGGTCGACCCTACCGGGCGTCACCCCGGTGCCGGTGCACCCGATCAGGCGATCGTCACCGCGTCGTCGAGGTAGACGTCCTGGATGGCGTTGAGCAGCTCGACGCCCTCCGCGGTCGGGCGCTGGAACGCCTTGCGGCCGGAGATGAGGCCGAGGCCGCCGGCCCGCTTGTTGATCACCGCGGTGCGCACGGCCTGGGCCAGGTCGTCCGACCCGGACGACGCGCCGCCGCTGTTGATCAGTCCGATGCGGCCCATGTAGCAGTTGGCCACCTGCCAGCGGGTCAGGTCGATCGGGTGGTCGGTGGTCAGCTCGTCGTAGACCAGCTTGTGGGTCTTGCCGTACCCGGAGATGGCGTTGTAGCCGCCGTTGTTCTCGGGCTGCTTCTGCTTGACGATGTCGGCCTCGATCGTGACGGCCATGTGGTTGGCCTGGCCGGTGAGGTCCGCGGCCAGGTGGTAGTCCACCTCGTCCACCTTGAAGGCGCTGTTGCGCAGGTACGCCCACAGCACGGTGAACATGCCCAGCTCGTGGGCCTCCTGGAAGGCGTCGGAGACCTCCTGGATCTGCCGGGTCGCCCGGTCCGAGCCGTAGTAGATCGTGGCCCCGACGCCGGCGGCGCCCATGTCGAACGCCTCCTGGACGGACCCGTACATGACCTGGTCCGCGTCGTTCGGGTACGTGAGCATCTCGGCGTGGTTGAGCTTCACGATGAACGGGATGCGGTGGGCGTAGCGCCGCCCCACGACCCCGAGGACCCCGAAGGTCGAGGCCACGGCGTTGCAGCCGCCTTCGACCGCCAGCTCGCAGATGTTGGCCGGGTCGAAGTACTTCGGGTTCGGCGCGAAGGACGCCGCGCCGGAGTGCTCGATGCCCTGGTCGACCGGGAGGATGGAGACGTAGCCCGACGCCGCCGAGCCGGCCGTGGTCGAACAGCGATTGCAGGCTGCGGAGGACCTGCGGCGACCGGTCGCTCTGCTCGAGCACGCGGGTGATGTAGTCGGGACCCGGAAGGTGCAGGTCCTCACGCGGGATGCCCTTCGACTCGTGGCTCAGCAGAGAATCGGCCTCGTCGCCCAGCAGGCTCGCGAGATCGGTCACGTGGTCACTCCTCTTGGTGTGCGAACGCCTCCAGCGTAGCGACCGCCCCGTCCAGGGCCCGAGTGGCTCCGGCCCGCCGTCGGGCGGCGACGACCGTGGTCGCCAGCACCTCGACCTGGCTGCGGGTGGCGCCGCCCGCGGACCAGAAGCGGCGCCGCGTGCGGCCGACCACGACCACGGCGGTGCCCGCCTCCAGGCCCCGGGCGTGGGCCGGGGGGCTGACGGCGACGACGGGCACGGTGTCCGCCCGCTGGTCCGGCTGCGGGACCGTGACCTCGTAGCGGACGAGCACGTCGCCCGAGGCCAGGGGGACCTCCTCGGGCGTGCGGGACAGGTGGCCGCAGACCACGGCGAGGTTCAGGGCGGGGACGGTCGGGACGATGACGTCGGTGACGTCGGTGTTGTTCAACGACATGGCTTCCTCCAAGGGGGCGGGCCACGCAGGTGCGCGTGGCTCGACGGGTCGGGGGAAGCGACGGCGTCCAACCTAGGACGGGGGTGTGACGGTTACGGTGGCCGAAGGGAAGACCGTCGGTTCTCGGGGGACCGGAATGGCCGAACCAGGCACCGGTGTGGCGACCGTCGAGGTGCGGATGCCGCAGATGGGTGAGACCGTGACCGAGGGCACGATCACGGCCTGGCTGAAGTCCCCCGGCGACGCCATCGACGTCGACGAGCCACTGCTCGAGATCTCCACCGACAAGGTCGACTCGGAGATCCCCTCCCCCGTCGCCGGGATCGTCGCCGAGGTCGTGGTCCCCGAGGGCGACACCGTCCCCATCGGGGAGCTCATCGCCCGCATCACCGTCGACGGCCCCGCCCCGGAGCCCGAACCCGACGACGAGCCCGAACACGAGCCCGAACTGGCCTCCGATTCGCCGGTCAGGGGCGGCGAATCAGAGGCCAGTTCCAGGTCCACCGCCTCCCCACCCGATTCGACGGGGGTGGGACGCAACGGCAGCGATGGGGACAGCTTCCTGTCGCCGGTCGTCCGCAGGCTGGTCGACGAGCACGATCTGGATCCGTCGAGCATCGACGGCAGCGGCCGTGACGGGCGGGTCACCCGTGACGACGTGCTCGCCCTCGTCCAGGCCCACCCGCCGACGACCGAGCGGCCCGGGGTTCGCCACGTCCCGTTCACCGCCATCCGGCGGACCATCGGCCGCAACCTGACGCACTCGCTGGCGACGGCGGCCCACACGCTGGTCGTGGTCGAGGTCGACTACAGCCGGGTCGAGCCGGTCAAGGCCGCGGCGGGCACGACGTGGCTGCCGTTCATCGCCCGGGCTGTCATCGACGCGCTGGCCGAGTTCCCGCTCGTCAACGCCCACGTCACGCCCGACGGGCTCGACGTGCACGACGACGTCCACCTCGGCATGGCCGTCGACCTCGACTTCGAGGGCCTCGTGGTCCCGGTCCTGCGCAACGCCGGCGACTTCCGGCTGCGGGCGCTGGCCGAGGCGTTGAACGACCGCGCCGGCGCGGCCCGGGACCACACGTTGGCGGCCGACGACTACGCCGGCGGGACCTTCACCCTCACCAACGCCGGCCGCTACGGGACCCTGTTCACGGCCCCGATCATCAACCAGCCCCAGGCCGCCATCCTGTCGACCGACGGGGTGAAGGTCCGTCCGGTGGCGGTGCCGCTGGACGGCGGTGGCCACGGCCTGGCGTTCCACCCGGTGGGGAACCTGGCCCTGTCGTTCGACCACCGGGCCTTCGACGGCGCCTACGCCTCGGCCTTCGTGGCCCGGGTGCGAGACGTCCTGGAGCAGCGCAACTGGGAGGACGAAGCCCGATGACGGCACTCCGACGACGCCCCCGAGCGGAACCCGATCGCCCCCGAGGCCCGGCCCGAGGCGCCGGAGAGCGTCCGGGGCGTCGCCACGGCCGAGGCGGTCGACGACTTCTGCCTGGCCTGCGTCTCCCGGGCCATCGACGACCGGGAGATCAACCTCCAGAAGCAGAGCCGGGTCTACTTCCAGATCTCCGGCGCCGGCCACGAGGCGCTCCTCCTGGGCCTGGCCCGCCACCTGCGGCCCGGCCACGACTGGTTCTTCCCCTACTACCGGGACCTGGCGCTGGTCCTCGGGCTGGGCGTCACCCCCTACGAGGTCCTGCTGCAGGCCGTCGGGTCGGCCGACGACCCGGCGTCGGGCGGTCGCCAGATGCCCGCCCACTGGGGGCACGCCGAGCGCCACATCGTCACCCAGTCCAGCCCGACCGGGAGCCAGTGCCTGCCCGCCGTGGGGTGCGCCGAGGCCGCCCGCTACCTGTCCCGCCGCCCGCACCTGCCCGGGCGCCGGGGCGCACGGCGACGAGCTGACCTACGTCTCGCTGGGCGAGGGCGCCTGCTCGGAGGGTGAGTTCTGGGAGAGCCTGAACACCGCCTGCACGCTGCACCTGCCGGTCCTCTTCGTCGTGGCCGACAACGGGTACGCCATCTCCGTCCCCACCGCCGACCAGTCGCCGGCTCCGGTGTCGGACCTGGTGCGGGGGTTCAAGGGCCTCGAGATCCACCGCTTCGACGGCACCGACTACTGGAAGGTGCGCAAGCGCGGGCGCCAAGGCCATCGCCCACGTCCGCGCCGGCGTCGGCCCCGCCCTGCTCCACGTCGACGTCACCCGGCCGTACTCCCACTCGTCGGCCGACACCCAGTCGAAGTACCGCACGGTCGACGAGCTGGCACTGGAGGCGGCGACCGACCCGCTGCGCCGCATGGCCGAGACCCTCATCTCCGCCGACGTGCTGACGCCGCAGGACGTCGAGGGGATCCAGCAGGCCGCCCGTCAGCTGGTCGCCGAGGCCGCCGAGTCGGCGCTGGCCGCCGCCCGACCCGACCCGGCGACGGTGCTGACCCACGTCCGGGCGCCCGACCGCCTCGAGCCCGTCGACGACCCCGGCGACGGTGACCCCGTCACCTTCGGCGAGGCCCTGAACCGCACGCTGCACGACGCCATGGCCGGCCGACGAGCGCATCCGGGTCTTCGGCGAGGACGTGGCCGACGCCCGCGAGGCCGTCCTCGCCGAGCTGGAGGGCAAGGGCGGCGTCTTCGGCACCACCCACGGGCTGCAGCGGGAGTTCGGCCAGGCCCGCTGCTACAACACGCCGCTGGCCGAGGCCAACATCATCGGCCGGGCGGTGGGCCAGGCCGTCCGGGGCCTGCGCCCCGTGCCCGAGATCCAGTTCTACGACTACATCTGGCCGGCCATGCAGCAGCTGAAGAGCGAGGCGGCCACCATCCGCTGGCGGTCGAACGGCGCCTTCACCTGCCCGATGGTCGTGCGGGTGCCCATCGGCGGCTACCTCACCGGCGGCGCCATCTGGCACTCGCAGTGCGGCGAGTCGATCTTCGCCCACGTGCCCGGCCTGGCCGTGGCCTTCCCGTCCCGGGCCGCCGACGCCGTCGGCCTGCTGCGGGCCGCCCTGCGGGGCGAGGACCCCGTCCTGTTCTGCGAGCACAAGCACCTGCTGCGCCAGCCCTACGCCAAGGACCCGTACCCGGGCCCCGACCACCTCGTGCCCCTCGGCCGCGGCGTGGTGCGGCGGCCCGGGCAGCACCTCACGGTGGTCACCTGGGGCGCCACCGTGCAGAAGTCGGTCGTTGCCGCCGACGCCGTGGCCGCCGACGGGCGCGAGGTCGAGGTCATCGACCTGCGCTCGATCGTCGCCGTGGGACCAGGAGCTGGTGGCCGACTCGGTGCGCCGCACGGGCCGGCTGCTCGTCGTCCACGAGGACGTGCTCACCGGCGGGTGGGGCGGCGAGATCGCGGCGTGGGTCGCCGAGCACTGCTTCACCGACCTCGACGCCCCGGTCCGCCGGGTCGCCGCCGCCGACTGTCACGTCCCCTACGAGCCCACGCTGGAGGACGTCGTCCTCCCCCAGGTCGACGACATCGCCGCCGCCGCCCGGGACCTCCTCGCCTTCTAGGCCAGCGCCGCCACGGTCGCCTCGACCAGTCGGTCGAACGACGTCTGGTTCCCGTCCACGGGCACGTCGTAGAAGCCGGACGGCACGTACCCATGGCCGCGGCCGGGGATTCGGTGGTACTCGACGGGCACCCCCTGCTGCTCGGCCCGCGCCGCCAGCTGGTCGCTGAGGGTGACCGGCACGTCGGCGTCGGCGTCGCCGTGGACAAGGAAGAGCGCGGGCTCGCCCGAGTCGAGCTGGGTGGCGCCGCCCGCCGAGTCCGGGCCCTGGGCGAGGATGCCGCCCCACAGGCTGCCGACGAAGGCGATGGGCACACTCTCGTCGCCGAGGTCGTCGAGCGCGTAGGCGACGGTGTCGGCGGTCATCGCCCCCGCCGACGAGCCGATCAGCCCCAGCCGACCGGGGTCGATGCCCAGCTCGTCGGCGTTCGCACTCAGAGTCGATCGTGCGGTCGGCGTGCCGTCGGCCGCCGCCGCCTGGCCGGCGAGCGTCCCTCAGCCGCGCCGTCACCCCCGACGGCACCGTCCTGGCCGAGTGGACCATCGCCGTCCGTCGCCGGGACACCGACGCCGAGGTGTCGTGGCATGGCGATGACCACCTGCGGCCTGCGGGACGGCCGGATCGAGTGGTGGCGGGAGCACTCGAACCCCGCCCAGCTGCGAGCACGAGCGCGACGGCCACCAGGCCGACGCGGAGGGGGCGCATCCGCGGCACGCTAGGAGGCCATGGCCGACGGGATCGACCTCGACGCGGCGCTCGACGAGCTCTTCGCCACGCCCCCCGAGGGCTTCACCACGGCCCGCAACGCGCTGGCCAAGGCGCTGAAGGCCGGCCAGCGCAAGGAGGAGGCCGACGAGGTCACCGCCCTGCGCAAGCCGGGCCGTCTGGTCTGGGCCCTGAACCAGCTGGGCCTGCAGGAGGACGACGACCTCGAGCCGCTGCTGGAGGCCGCCGAGGACGTGCGCGCCGGCGGCGGTGCCGACTTCCGGGAGGCGGTCGCCGATCTGCGGGATGCCGTGTCCGCGGCGGCGTCGGCGGCGGCCAAGCGCCTCGACCCGCCCCGCACGACCGACCGGGCCGACCTGGCCCAGGCGCTGCTGGCGATCGTGGCCGACGAGGACGCCACCACTGAGCTGGAGCACGGCCGCCTGCTCGACGTCCCCGCCCCCGACGCCTTCGGGCTCGGGTCCTCGGCGCCGGCGGCGCCCAAGCCGAAGCCGAAGCCCAAGGCCGAAGCCGAAGGCGAAGGGCAAGGCGGAGACCGCCGCCGAGCGCCCGCCGGATCAGCTGGCCATCCGTCGTGCCGAGAAGCGTCGAAAGGAAGCGGCCAAAGAGGCCGACAGCGCCCAGCGTGCCCTCGCCCGGGCCGAGAAGGCCCTGGCCGCCGACGCCGAGGCCCTCGAGCGGGCGGACACCGAGTTCGCCGAGGCCAACGACCGTGGTCGAGGAGGCCGAAGCCGCCCTGGCGGACGCGAAGGCCCAGCTGGAGAGGGCCCAGGCCGCGGCGGCCAAAGCCGTCGAGTCCCAGGAGCGCACCGCGGCGACCCTGGCCGACGCCAAGACCCGCGCCGACGCCGCCGACGCTCAGCTCGAAGAGGCCGAGGCCGAGGTGGAGCAGGTCAGCTCCAGCTAGGGAGTGCGGATCACCTCGACCGGGAGCTCGTCGGGATCGTCCTGCAGGTACTCCCAGCCCCAGCCGGCCGCCCAGGACGGCAGGGCCAGCGCCTCAGCGAGCCGGCTGTGGAGGTCGCTCACGAAGACCAGGTCGTCCGTCGCCATCACCGCCGCGGCGGCGGCCGCGTCGCCGCGGCCGAGCGCTGCGACGAGGCGGGCCGGGTCGGGCACCGGGATCTCCTCTCCCATGGCCATCACGTCGGCGACGGCATCGGGCAGCGCCCCGGCATCGACGACCTCGCCGTCGACGAACAGCTGGTACTGCAGGAGGTCGTCGTCGAACACGGCCACCTCGAGGGCCGGAGCCCCGAGCGCCGTCGACAGCAGCCCGGCGGTGATGCCGGCCGAGAAGCCGTCGAACTCGTCGGCGGCGGCGAAGACGACCACGCACCCGTCGCCGGCATCGGCCACGAGGGCGTTGGCGTCACCGAGCGCGCCGACCACGGCGGCGGCGTCGGTCCCGACGACCGTCACGTTGGCGTAGGTGTTGCCCATCTCGCCGATGTCGGCGCGTCAGCGCAGTGCCTTGAGGCGGCGACCCACGTCGCCGAAGCGGGCATCGGCCCGCTGGATGCGCTCGAACAGGTCCCGGGCCTTGGTGATCTCGCCCGCCCGCTCGTAGAGGTCGGCCAGGGCGTAGGCCCGGCGCAGGTGGTGCTCATGGGGCTGACGGGGCAGCTTCCAGCCCTTCTCGCGACAGGAGCCGGATTGCGCCGACCACGTCATCGCGGTCGGCCAGCGAGCCGGCCATGACGATGCGGCCCTCGGTGACCAGCTCGGCGGACGGCGAGGCCTCCCGCAGCTCGTCCCAGAGCTCGGCCACCCGCTTGGGGCGCTTCAACGCCCGGTAGCAGTCGGCCAACACCGGATGCTGCTCGGTCGAGTGGGTCAGCTCCCGGAACGCCTCGAGCTCGGCGGCCGCCAGCTTCCAGCGCCGCAGGCGGTACAGGGTCAGTCCGTTCAGCTCCCGCACGGCGGGCACGGACGGCGCCACCTCGGCCAGGTCGCCGAGGATGCGGCGGGCGTCCTCGAAACGCTCGGCCCGGAACGCCTTGGCCGCCTCCTTGATGCGCTGCTCGTGGTCCTTGGCCTTGCGGCCGGAGTCCCGCTGGCCAGGCGCTTGCGGTCGTCGGGCGAGAGGTCGACGTCGACGGACCCACCCGGCGGCTCGGGCGCGGTGCCCCCGTCGTCGGCCTCGACGAGGTCGTCCTGGACCCACTCGTCCTGGGCCGCCGGGCCGTCGGGGGCAGCGCCGTTGCCGTCCCGGGCCCGCTGCACCGCCTTCCGCCAGGCCGCCGAGGCCGTGTCGGGGCGAGGGGTCTCGACCTCGCCGGCGCCCTCGGCGGGCGACGCCGCCCCACTCCTTGGGGCCACGACGACCGTCGTCCCGCTTGGGCTTGGACCGCGCCTTCGACGTGGGCTTGGCCGGCCGGGACCCGCCGCTGCGTCGACCCTTCGGCGGGCCACCGGAACCCCTGGGGCCCGGGCCACTCTTGGCCGCCGAACCGCCAGCGCGGCCCGTCGGCTTACCACCGACGCTTCGGACCTCCTCGGCCGGATGGGCCACCCCGACGGTTGCCCTCAGCCATGGCTCGGAGGGTACCGGTCACCATCCCGCCGTCTGCGGACGACGATCCGGGCCGGACCGTTGCGTCCGCTCGGCCCGAACAGCCTCAGCGTGCTCGTCGGCACGGACCGGTCGCCACTCGAAGAGCTCCTCAGCACCGGAGGCGGGTCGACGCCGGCCTCCGCCGCGGTCTCGAGCTGACGCCGTTCTGAGCCCGGACGCGGAAGAGCCCCCAGCAGCCGGAAGACTGACTGGGGGCTCTTCTCGTGCGAAATCGGCGGCGACCTACTCTCCCGGGACGTCTCCGTCCAAGTACCATCGGCGCAGGCGGGCTTAACTTCCGTGTTCGGAATGGGAACGGGTGTCTCTCCGCCGCCATCACCACCGAAACCTCTGCTCTCCAAGCGGCGCGCCGGCGCCCTCGAGAACTCCACAGCGAGCACGAGACATCTTCGTTCTGAACCAAGCCCTCGGCCGATTAGTACCGGTCGGCTGAACACGTTGCCGTGCGTACACCTCCGGCCTATCAACGTGGTCGTCTACCACGGGCCTTACCTGGTTATCCAGTGAGGAGTCTCATCTTGAAACGGGCTTCGCACTTAGATGCTTTCAGCGCTTATCCCTTCCGCAGGTCGCCAACCAGCCGTGCCCTTGGCAGGACAACTGGCACACGAGAGCTGCGTCCGTCCCGGTCCTCTCGTACTAGGGACAGCCTTTCTCAAACTCCTTACGGCTACAGAGGATAGGGACCGAACTGTCTCACGACGTTCTAAACCCAGCTCGCGTACCGCTTTAATGGGCGAACAGCCCAACCCTTGGGACCTGCTTCAGCCCCAGGATGCGATGAGCCGACATCGAGGTGCCAAACCTTCCCGTCGATATGGACTCTTGGGGAAGATGAGCCTGTTATCCCCGGGGTACCTTTTATCCGTTGAGCGACGGCGCTTCCACACGCAACCGCCGGATCACTATGCCCTGCTTTCGCACCTGCTCGACGTGTATGTCTCGCAGTCAAGCTCCCTTGTGCCATTGCACTCGACGCCTGATTGCCAACCAGGCTGAGGGAACCTTTGGGCGCCTCCGTTACTCTTTAGGAGGCGACCGCCCCAGTCAAACTACCCACCTGACACTGTTCCCGACCCGGATAACGGACCTAGGTTAGAGTTCCAGCAAAT
>CAVSIG010000001.1:0-855000 GCA_963728005.1 uncultured Microthrixaceae bacterium | reverse complement strand
GGCGACGTCCTCTCGGGGTCCAGCCAGACGCTGCCGTCCTGGCTCTTGCCGAACTTGGCACCGTCGCTGCGGGTCATGAGCGGCACGGTCAGGCCGTGCACGGCCTCGCCCTCCTTGCGGCGGATGAGGTCGATGCCGGCCGTGATGTTGCCCCACTGGTCGGATCCCCCGACCTGGAGCACGCAGCCGTGGTTGGTGTGCAGCCACCAGTAGTCATGGGCCTGGAGCAGCATGTAGCTGAACTCGGTGTAGGAGATGCCCGACTCGCCCTCGAGCCGGTTGCGGACCGAGTCCTTGGCCATCATCTGGTTGACGGTCACGTGCTTGCCCACGTCCCGCAGGAACTCGAGCAGAGACACGCCCTCGGTCCAGTCCCGGTTGTCGACCAGGATCGCCCCGGACGTCTCCCTCGAAGTCCAGGAACTGGGCCAGCTGGACCTTGATGGCCTCGGTGTTGGCCCGGAGGGTCTCGGGATCGAGGAGGTTGCGCTCGTCGCTGCGGCCACCGGGATCGCCGACCATGCCGGTGGCGCCGCCGGCCAGGACGATCGGCCGGTGGCCGAAGTCCTGGAAGCGGCGCAGCAGGAGGAGGGGCACGAGGTTGCCGAGGTGGAGCGAGTCGGCAGTCGGGTCGAAGCCGGCGTACAGCACGACGGGTCCCGCGCCGAGGGCGGCGTGCAGCGCCTCCCGATCGGTGTGGTCCTGGACGAGCCCGCGGGCGTCCAGGTCGTCGAGCACGTTGCCGGTCACCGTCCAACTCTGCCCCACCAAGCCCCCGCCGCCACAACGATTGGCGCTCGAGAACGGCGATCGCCCACGCTGGACCCGTGGACGGCCCCCCTCGGACGCCGCCTCGGCCTCGTCTTCGCGGTCGTGGTCGTGGTGGGGACGGTCGGCATGTGGGCCTACCTGTTCCTGATCGCCGACCCCAACGTCCCGGACCAGCTGGACGACGAGGCGTTCCGGCGAGGACGGCCAGGCGATGTGCGCGGCGGCGGCCGACGAGCTCGACGAGCTGCCCCCTGCCAGGGAGGCGGAGACGCCCCAGGACCGGGCCCCCGTCGTCGACGAGGCCAACACGATCCTGCTCGAGATGGTCGAGGATCTCCGGACCATCGCCCCGTCCGAGGGCTCCGACGCCCGGGTCACCCGGCTCTGGCTCGAGGACTGGGACACGTACCTCGGCGATCGCGACGCCTACGTCCAAGCGCTGGCCGCCGGCGAGGAGGCCGAGCTGCTGGTCACCGCCCGCGAGGAGGGTGGCCAGATCACCGAGACCATCGACCACTTCGCCGAGATCAACAACATGGAGGACTGCGCCGTCCCCCTCGACGTGGGCTGACCTTCAGGGGTCGGGGACCGGGCTCCGGTCCGTACTGATGACGACGAGCCCGCTGAGCAGGACGAGCGCCCCCACGGCAGCCACCCAGCCAGGCCGCTCGTCGAGCAGGACGACGCCCAGCAGGGCAGCGGTCAGCGGCTCGGTGAGGCTCAGGGTGGCCACGGTCGACGACCGCAGGCGCTGCAGGCCGGCGCTGAACAGCACGTACGAGAGCGCGACGGTGGCTACGCCCAACCAGAGCTCCATGGCGATCCCGTCGCCCGACAGCAGGCCGCCCGTGTCGGCCAGGAACAGGCTTGGCAGGAGCAGGACGGCGCCGCCGAGGAAGAACGTGGCCATGACCGTCGGGCCGGGCACGCCCCGGTCCAGCACCGCCTTCGCCGCCACCGTGTAGACGGCATACGACAGGCCGGCGCCGAGGGCCAGCACCAGGCCCAGGCCATCCAGCTCGCTGTCGCCGCCCGGCGCCAGCAGGAGCGCGCAGCCGACGACGGCCAGGCCGGTCGCGGGGTACCAGCGCGGGGCGGGCCGCTCGCCGCTGGCCACCAGCGCCACGATCCCCGTGAACACCGGGGCGCTGCCGATGGCGACCAGGGTCCCGAGGGCGACGCCGGCGCGGTCGACGGCGGCGAAGAACGACGCCTGGTAGCCGGCCACCGCCACGATGCCGGCCGCATACGGCCACCACGATCCGTTCTGTGACCAGCCCTTCGCGCTGTCGAGCGCAGGGCTGGTCACAGAACGAGAGGATCCGACGGCGATCAGGGCGAGCAGGGCGCCGCCGAGGAGGATGCGGACCGTCCCCACGACGACGGGCGAGGCGCCGATGTCCCCGAGGTCCTGGGCGGTGCCGGTCGTCCCCCACAGGACGGCGGCGCCGACGATCAGCAGCTCTGGGCGGACCCTTGACATCACCCCGCCCTCGACAGGTTGGGGTCGCCGGGCACGAACCAGCGCCACGGCTCGTCGACGGCCACCGAGATCCCGATGCGGGGCGACACGCCGGCAGGGTCGGGGGGCAAGGTGCCGTCGTCGAGGACGAGCACATCGGTTCCCGTCGACCACGTCGACGCCGTCGAGGCTCCGGTCGATGCCGAAGGCCTGGCAGAGCTTGGCCGGGCCGCTGCACAGATCGCGGTCCCGGCGGGCCGTGGCGCCCCGGGCCAGCCGCATCTCGTCCAGACCCGCCACGGGGGCCAGGGCCCGCAGCAGGACCGCCGAGCTCGAGCCTTCGTCACCGCACACGGCGTTGGCGCAGAAGTGCATGCCGTAGGTGAAGTACACGTACAGGTGCCCCGGCGGCCCGAACATCACCTCGGGTCGCGATCGCGTCGGGCCCCGGTAGCCGTGGCTGGCAGGGTCCTCGGCGCCGGCGTACGCCTCGACCTCGACGATGCGCCCCACCCGGTCGCCGCGCACCAGCACCTTGTTCAGCAGCTCGGGGGCGACGACCCGGCTGTCGCGTGCGAAGAACGACCGTGGGACGGGCTTCACCGCCGGGCGCGGTCCTCCGCCAGCCGCTGGGCGAACGCGTCCCGCTGGGCCACGAACGCCGCCGGGCCGCCACCGCCGCGGGTCGTCCGCATGGTGACGGCCACCCCGGGCTCGAGCAGCGCGGCGGCATCGGGGCCGAGGCGGTCGTCGGCGGCAACCAGGTCGGCGAGGTCCTCGCCGTCGTCGATCGACCGCCGGACGAGGTCGCCCACCACGGCGTGGGCATCCCGGAACGGCATGCCGGCTCGCACCAGGAACTCGGCCAGGTCGGTGGCCGCGGCAGCGGGGTCGTCGGCCGCGGCGGCCATGCGGTCGGTGTCGAAGGTCAGCTCGGCGAGCATGCCGGTGAGCGCCGCCAGGCCCAGGGTGACCTGGTCCAAGGCGTCGAACAGCGGCTCCTTGTCCTCCTGGAGGTCCCGGTTGTAGGCCAGCGGGCAGGCCCTTGAGCGTCGCCAGCAGCGCCGGTCAGGTTCCCGATGAGGCGGCCGGCCTTGCCCCGGGCCAGCTCGGCCACGTCGGGGTTCTTCTTCTGCGGCATCATCGAGCTGCCGGTGGCGTAGGTGTCGGACAGGCGGCAGAACCCGAACTCCTCGCTGCTCCAGAGCACCAGCTCCTCGCCCAGCCGCGAGAGGTGCACGCCCAGCAGGGCGAGGGCGAACAGGGCCTCGGCCACGAAGTCCCGGTCGCTCACCGCGTCGAGGGAGTTGTCGAACGGCGCGGTCGAAGCCGAGGTCGGCGGCGACGCCCGCCGGGTCGAGCGGCAGCGACGAGCCCGCCAGCGCGCCCGCCCCGAGGGGCGAGACGTCGAGGCGGCGCCGGCAGTCGAGCAGCCGGTCCACGTCCCGGGCCAGCGCCCAGCCATGGGCCAGCAGGTGGTGGGCGAGCAGCGACGGGCTGGGCCCGCTGGAGGTGCGTGTAGCCGGGCAGGTAGGCGTCGCCCGCCTCGTCGGCCCGGTCCGGCCAGGACCTCCTGGAGGGCGAGGACCCGGTCGACGACCACCCCCAGCTCCCGCTTGGTGAACAGGCGCAGGTCGGTGGCGACCTGGTCGTTGCGGCTGCGACCGGTGTGGAGCTTCGCCCCGGCCGGCCCGGCCAGCTCGGTGACCCGCCGCTCGACCGCGGTGTGGATGTCCTCGTCGGCGGGCTGGAACGCGAACGCGCCCGACGGCCAGCTCCGCCTCGACCTGGTCGAGGGCGCCGAGCACGGCGGCGGCCTCGTCGCCGTCCAGCAGGTCGCCCCGCACCAGCCCCCGCACGTGGGCGCGGGAGCCGGCCAGGTCGTCGGCCGCCAAGCGCGGCGTCGAAGGGCAGGCTGACCGTGTACGCCAGCAGCTCCTCGGCCGGCCCGTCGTCGAACCGTCCGTGCCAGAGCGTCACGCCCCATCCTCGGTGCGCACGTGTGCCCACGCACAGGCTGCCGCCGCGGGCTGCTCTGGGAGGTCGGCCTTCTGCGGTCGCTTGGCGGCCCAGGTCTCCAGGCCGAGGCCCCACAGCCGGACGAAGCCGGCGCTGTCCTCGTGGTTGAAGCTGTCCTCGGCGTCGTAGGTGGCCAGGCCGTAGTCGTAGAGCGAGTGCGGGCTGCGCCGCCCGGTCACCTCGCACTGGCCGGGCGAGAGCCGGAGGCGCACGTCGCCGGTGACCAGGTGCTGGCTCTCCTCGACGAAGGCGTCGAAGGCGGCCCGCAGCGGCGAGAACCACAGGCCGTCGTAGATCAGCTCGGCGTAGCGGGGCTCCAGCCGGGACTTCTCCCGGGCCAGGTCCCGCTCGAGCGTGATCGACTCGAGGTCGGTGTGGGCCATGATCAGCGCCAGCGCCGCCGGGCACTCGTAGGTCTCCCGGCTCTTGATGCCGACCCGGCGGTTCTCGACCATGTCGATCCGGCCCCAGCCGTAGGACCCGACGACCTCGTTCAGCTCGGCGATGAGCTCGACCAGGCCCAGCTCCTGCGCCGTCGACCGCGGTGGGGACGCCCTCCTCGAAGGAGATCTCCAGGTCCCGGGGCTCGGTGGCCGTGGGCCTGGTCATCGACCAGACGCCCGGGGGCGGCACGGCCCACGGGTCCTCCATCTCGCCGCACTCGATGGCCCGGCCCCAGAGGTTGTCGTCGATGGAGTACACCTTCTCCTTCGTCGCCGTGATCGGGATCTCGTGGCGGTAGGCGTAGTGGATGGCGTCCTCCCGGGTCATCCCCCAGGTGCGCACGGGCGCCAGCACGTCGAGGTTCGGGGCGATGGAGCGCACGCCGACCTCGAAGCGGACCTGGTCGTTGCCCTTCCCGGTGCAGCCGTGGGCCACGGCGCCGGCGCCGTACCGGTTGGCGGCGTCGACCAGGTGCCGGACGATGACCGGCCGGGACAGGGCCGACACCAGCGGGTAGCGGCCCTCGTAGAGGGCGTTGGCCCGCAGGGCGGGGACGACGAAGTCCCGGGCGAACTCGTCCCGGACGTCGACCACCTCGGCCTCGACCGCCCCGGCGGCCTTGGCCCGCTCGAGCACCGGGCCCCAGTCGCCGCCCTCCTGGCCCACGTCGGCGCAGAGGCACGACGACCTCGTAGCCCGTACTCGTCGATCAGCCAGCGCACGGCGACCGACGTGTCCAGCCCGCCGCTGTAGGCGAGCACCACTCTCTTGGCCATGACTTCCTCTCAGGCGAGGCCGGCCAGCTCGCGGAGCTGGTCGGCGAGGGTCGATCCCTGCGACGTCCTCGTCGGCGACGATGATGAGGGTGTCGTCGCCGGCCACCGTGCCCAGCACCTCGGGCAGCGACGACCGGTCGAGGGCGGAGGCGACCACGTGGGCCGAGCCCGGCGGCGTGCGCAGCACGACGAGGTTGTGGCTGTGGGCCACCTCCACCACCCAGTCGCCGAGCACCCGCCGGAGGTGGTCGGCGGGCGGCACCTGGTCCTTGGGCAGCTCGGGCACGGCGTAGACCGTGATCCCGCCGCGCACCCGGACCTTGATGGCCCCCAGGTCGTCGAGGTCCCGCGACACCGTGGCCTGGGTGGCCGTGATGCCCGTCGGCGGCCAGCAGGTCCACGAGCTGGCCCTGGCTGGTGACCTCCTCGGTCTCCAGGTAGCCGGCGATCTTGTGCTGCCGCTGGGCCTTCGGCGCTCATGACCTGCCCCAGGACAGCCACGCCACGGCGCCCCGGGCGGCGTGCATCCGGTTCTCGGCCTGCCGCCACACCCGGCTCTGCGGGCCCTCCAGCACCTCGTGGGCGACCTCCTCGCCCCGGTGGGCGGGCAGGCAGTGCAGGAAGATCGCCTTCTCGTGCGGCGAGGGCCATCAGCCGCTCGTCGACCATGAAGCCCTCGAAGGCCCCCGCCGGTCGGCGGCCTCGGCCTCCTGGCCCATCGAGGTCCACACGTCGGTGTAGACGACGTCGACGCCGGCCACGGCCTCCTCGGGCCGGTCGAACAGCTCGGGCTCGGTGCCGAGCGCGGCGATGCGGTCGACGTCGTGCTCGGCCAGCGCGTAGCCCGGGCGGGCTGGCGACGCGGACCTGCATGCCGGCCAGCGTCGCCGCCAGGGCCAGCGAACGGCACATGTTGTTGCCGTCGCCCACGTAGGCCAGCGTGCGGCCGTTCAGGTCGCCCAGCTCGTCGGCCATGGTCAGCAGGTCGGCCAGCGCCTGCAGGGGGTGGGCGTCGTCGGACAGCAGGTTGACGATCGGCACCCACGCCACCGTTGCCATGCGCTCGAGCACCGAGTGGTCGAAGACCCGGGCGCCGATGGCGGCGTGGTAGCAGGCCAGGGTGCGGGCCACGTCCTCGGCCGACTCCCGCTCGTCGATGCTCACCTCCTCGGCCCGGATGGTCACCGGGTGGCCGCCGAGGTCCACGACCGCCATCTCCATGGAGTTGCGGGTGCGGGCCGACGGCTTCTCGAACACCAGCGCCATGCCCTTGCGGGACAGGACCTGGGGCGGGTTGGGGTCGAGGGCGAGGGCGATGACCTCGAACAGCTCGTCCTTGGTGAGGTCGTCGATCTCCAGCAGGTGCCTCACGCCAGGACCTCCTCGAGGATCCCGAGGGCCTCGTCGACCTCGTCGTCGGTGATCAGCAGGCTGGGCGCGAAGCGCAGGGCCGTCGGGCTGACGCCGTTGACGACCAGGCCGGCGCCCAGGGCGTCCCGGGCCACCTCCCGGCCGTCCCGGTCCGTCCAGCTCGGCCGCCAGCAGCAGGCCGAGACCGCGCACGTCGGTCGACGTGGGGCAGGCCCAGGAGCCCGTCGGTCAGCCGCTTGCCGGCGTCCGCGGGCCCGACGGGGGACGTCCTCCGCGCTCCATGACCTCCAGCACCTTGCGGGCGGCCGCCGTGGCCAGGGGCTGGCCGCCGAAGGTCGTGGCGTGGTCGCCGGGCACGAACGCGTCGGCCACGTCGGCCCGGGCCCAGCAGGCCCCGATGGGCACGCCGTTGCCGAGGGCCTTGGCCATGGTGACCACGTCGGGCCGCACGCCGAAGTGCTGGAAGCCGAACCACTCCCCCGTCCGGCCCAGGCCGGTCTGGATCTCGTCGACGACGAACAGCGCCCCCCGCTCGTCGCACAGCCGGCGCACGCCGGCGAAGTACTCGGCCGTGGCCGGGTTGCACCCCGCCCTCGCCCTGGACGGGCTCGAGCAGCACGGCGGTGACCGACGGGTCGAGGGCCGCCTCGAGGGCGTCGAGGTCCTGCCAGGCCACGTGGCGGAACCCCTCGGGCAGGGGCTGGAACGCCTCGTGCTTCTCGGGCTGGCCGGTGGCGTGCAGGGTGGCGAGCGTCCGGCCGTGGAACGAGCCGTAGGCGCTGACCACCACGTGGCGGCCCCGACCGCCGACCTTGCGGCTGAGCTTGATGGCGGCCTCGTTCGCCTCGGCTCCCGAGTTGCAGAAGAAGACCTGGCCGCCACCGCCCAGCAGCCGGTCGAGGGTGGCCGCCACCTCGGGGCCGGGCTCGGTGCCGTAGAGGTTGGACGACGTGCAGCAGCGTGCGGGCCTGCTCGGCGATGGCGTCGGCCACCTCCGGGTGGGCATGGCCGAGGCTGGTCACCGCCAGCCCGCGACAGGAAGTCGAGGTAGCGCGTGCCGTCGGTCGTCCCAGAGCTCGGCTGCCCTTGCCCCGCACGAAGGTGACGGCCGGCGGCGGATAGGTGGACATCAGGCTCATAGGTCCGCCTTCGCCGTGATCATGGTGCCGACGCCTTCGTCGGTGAAGATCTCGAGCAGCAGCACGTGGGGGATGCGCCCGTCGAGGACGTGGGCGGTCCCGACGCCCGACCGCACCGCCTGGAGGCAGGCGGCCACCTTGGGGATCATCCCGCCCGACGACCGTGCCGTCGGCCACCAGGCCGTCGAGCTGGGCGGCGTCGATCTTCTGGATGAGCTCGTCGTCGCGACGTCGAGGATCCCGGCCACGTCGGTCAGGTAGACGACCTTCTCGGCGCCGAGCGCCTCGGCCACCGCACCGGCGACGGTGTCGGCGTTGATGTTGTAGGCCTGGCCGGCCGGCGTCGGACCCGATGGTCGACAGCACGGGGATCAGGTCCTCGGCCAGGAGGCGCTGGAGGATCGACGGGTCGACGGCATCGACGTCGCCGACGAAGCCCAGCTCCGGGTCCCGGGCGGAGGCGGCGATGAGCCCGGCGTCCTCGCCCGACAGCCCGACGGCCAGCGGGGCGTGCACGTTGATGGACGCCGACGATGTCCCGGCCGACCTTGCCGACCAGGACCATGCGGGCGATGTCGAGCGTCTCGGCGTCGGTCACCCGCAGGCCGTCCCGGAACTCGGGCTCCTTGCCCAGCTTCGCCATGAACTCGCCGATCTGCGGGCCGCCGCCGTGGACCACCACGACGTGCATGCCGACCGAGTGCATGAGCACGATGTCCTCGGCGAACTGCTGGGCCAGGTCCGGGTCGATCATGGCGTTGCCGCCGTACTTCACGACGACGGTCGTCCCCCAGAACCGCCGGATGTACGGGCAGGGCCTCGACGAGGACCGACGCCCGGTCGTCGCCGGCGCTCACGAGGTCCCCCGGTTCTCGTCGACGTAGGCGTGGGTGAGGTCGCAGGTGAGGACGGTCGCCCGCCCGGCACCGATGCCGAGGTCGGCCGAGATGGTGATGTCCCGCTGGGCCAGGTGGGCCGTCACCGCGTCCTCGTCGTGGTCGGTGGCCACCCCGTGGCGGCACACGATGGTCCCGCCGTAGGAGACGCACAGCAGCACGGGGTCGAAGGCGACGCCCGCCGAGCCGAGGTCGCTGGCGATCCGACCCCAGTACGGGTCCTCGCCGTACCAGGAGCACTTGGTCAGCTGGCTGGTGGCCACTGCCCGGGCCGCGGTGCGGGCCTCGGCGTCGTCCCGGGCCCCGGTGACCTGGATGCGGACCAGCTTCGTGGCCCCCTCGGCGTCGGCCACCATCTGCTCGGCCAGGCTGGCGCACGCAGCGGTGACCGCGCAGCTCGAAGGCGAACGGCTCGACGGGACCGGCCGCCCCGCTGGCCAGCAGCAGGACGGTGTCGTTGGTCGAGGTGGCCCCGTCGACGGTGATGCAGTTGAAGGTGTCGGTGACCGCGTCCCGCAGGACCGCTTGGAGGACGTCGGGCTCGGACCTCCGCGTCGGTGGTGAGGACGGCGAGCATGGTCGCCATGTTCGGGTGCGAGCATCGCCGCCCCCTTGGCCATGCCCCCGACGGTGAAGCCGCCGCCGTCGATGACCACTTCCTTGCGCACGGTGTCGGTGGTCAGGATCGCCTGGGCCGCGTCGCCGGCCCCGTCGACGGATCGCTGGGCGAGGACGGTGGGGATGGCGTCGAGCAGGGGCTCCATCGGGAGGCGGTAGCCGATGAGGCCGGTCGAGCAGACGAGGACCTCGTCGTGGTCGCAGCCGAGGCCGCTGGCGACCGTGGCGCACATCGCTTCGGCATCGGCTGGACCCGGGCTCGCCCGTCCCGGCGTTGGCGTTGCCCGAGTTGAGGACGACACCCGCGGCCCGGCCCGCGCGACTGCCGCAGGTGCGTCTTCGACACCAGGACCGGCGGCGCCGTCGAACTTGTTGGCGGTGAACACGCCGGCGGCTGGGACCGCGCGGCCGTCGGTCGTGGTCACCACGGCCAGGTCGGGCACCCCGTCGGCCTTGACCCCGGCGTGACCGCCGGCGGCGACGAATCCCTGCGCAGCGGTGACGCTCACGCCCGCACCCCTCCCCTCTTCGAACTGGCCTCTGATTCGCCGCCCATGGGCGGCGAATCGGAGGCCAGTTCCACCGATGTCCGATCGGTCGGGGGGGTCACGGGTAGGTCCCGACCAGCGGCAGGCCGGTCGTCTCGGGGAGGCCGGCGACGAACGTTGGCGCACTGCACGGCCTGGCCGGACGCCCCCTTCACCAGGTTGTCGATGGCGCAGAGGGCCAGGACCCAGCCGGTGCGCTCGTCGGCCCGGGCGGTGACGAACGCCGAGTTGGAGCCGAGCACCGCCTTCGTGGTCGGAGCGCCGTCGATCACCTGGACGAAGGGCTCGTCGGCGTAGGCGTCCCGCAGCAGGCCGAGCACCGCGTCGGTCGTCGTCGGCGTGGTCGGCCGGGCGTAGCAGGTGGCCAGGATCCCCCGGATCATCGGCGCCAGGTGGGGGGTGAACAGGACCTGGGCGCCGAGCACCTGCTCCATCTCCGGCGTGTGCCGGTGGTCGAGCAGGCCGTAGGCGGCGAAGTCCTCGTCGACCGTGCAGAAGTGGTTCGCGTGCTTCAGGGCCCGGCCGGCGCCCGACACGCCCGAGGCGGCGTCGACGACGATCCCGGTGGTCTCGACCGCACCGGCCCGGATCAGCGGGGCGAGGGCCAGCGCGGCCGCCGTCGGGTAGCAGCCGGGCACCGCCACGCCCGACGCTCCGGCCAGCTCGTCCCGGAACAGCTCGGGCAGGCCGTAGACGAACTCACCGAGCAGCTCGGGCGCCGAGTGCTCGGCGCCGTACCACTGGGGGTAGAGCGGCGGGATCCTTCAGGCGGAAGTCGGCCGAGAGGTCGAGCACCCACTTCACCCGCTCCTTCACCTCGGGCACGATCGCCTGGCTGGCGCCGTGCGGGCAGCCCGCAGAAGACGAGGTCCAGGTCGTCGACTACGTCCGGCACGTACGTCTCGAACACGAGGTCCCCGTAGACCGGGCGCAGGCTCGGGTAGAGCTCGGCCACCGCCGTGCCCGCCTGGGTGTCCCCGGTGGCCAGCACGACGTCCATCTCCGGGTGCCCCGCGGCCAGCCGCAGCAGCTCGGCGCCCGTGTACCCGGACGCACCGACGATCCCGACACGCATGCGCGTGATCATACGCACACATGCATGGCTATGCATAGGTCTTTTGACTCAATCGCCCGGGCCGGCGTGTCGAGACACTGGTTGTACACCGCAGACGCTACGGGCTTCACGGCCCGGGACCTGAGGGTGGGTCTCGGGCTGCGAGGCTGCTTCTGACGGGGACGAGCGGACACCGCAGCCCCTCAGCCCTCCTGCTGCCGCACGGGCTCGAGGGCCTCGATGTAGTCGAGGAGGCGCATGGCGAGCTCGGTGCCGAGCTCGGGGTCGTCGAGGTCCGGGTCGAGCCAGGTCTCGCTGATGCGGCGCCAGTGGTCGGCGCGGCCCAGGAAGACGCCCGCCTCGGCGTCGTCGCCCAGGGTCGTGCGCCACGCCTGCTCGGACGACAGCAGGGCGTCCAGCACCTGCTGGTTGTCGGCGCCCTTGGGGTGCTCGCTGTGGAAGCCGACCTCGACGGCGACCACCTCGGCGGCGGGGACGTCACGGGTGCCGACGACCTGGGCCTCGTAGTGCTCCTTGGGCGGCGCCTCAGGGCCGAACCAGACCTTGGTGCCGTAGCGGTGTGTCCGGTGGCGGAAGGTGCCCAGCTCGGGCGGGACGAGGCCCCGCAGCGCCTCGCAGACCTCCTCGAACAGCTCCACGCCGCCTCAGCCCCGGAGGCTGGCCCCGTGGGCGGACTCGACGGCGTCGATCACCTGCTGACGGACCTCGGCCACCTCGGCGTCCTTGAGGGTCCGGTCCGTCGCCTGGAGGCGCAGGGCGTAGGCGAGCGAGCGCACGGCCTCGCCGAGGGAGTCGCCCCGATACACGTCGAACAACCGGATGGACGCCAGCAGATCGCCGGCGGAGGCCTGGATCGTGGCCTCGACGGACCCAGCGGGCACGGCGTCGGGGACGACGAAGGCCAGGTCGATGTCGTTGGAGGGGAATCGGCTCACGGTCGTGTAGGTGCGTGCGGCCCGCGGCGCGGCGTCGAGGGCGTCGAGGTCGACCTCGAGGGCGGCGACCCGCTCGTCGACGTCGAACTGCGCAGCCACCACCGGGTCGATCTCGCCCACCGTGCCGACCCGCCGATCGCCGACGAGGACGGCGGCGCTGCGCGTGGGGTGGAAGCCCTCGACGGCCTCGGCCCGCAACTGGGCGCCCTCGACGGACAGCACCTCGGCCAGGGCCCGCCACACGGCCACCGCGTCGGGAGCCTCCCGCCCGGCGAGCACGACGACCAGGTGCTCGGGCTCGGCGGGGCGCTCGTCGCCGGCCGGGGGCAGGAACACCTTGCCGATCTCGAAGAGGCCGACCCGCTCGTAGCGGTGGCTGGCGTTGTAGGCGACGGCCTTCAGCAGACCCGGCCGTAGCGAGGTGCGCACGACCGACTCGCGGGCGTCGAGCGGGTTGGTGACCCGGATGCCCTCGCGCGTCGAGCCCCGCCTTGGCCAGGTCGTCGGGGGCCAGGAACGGCATGGGCAGCGCCTCGGACAGGCCGAGGCCGACGAGCGTGGACCGGATGCGGCGGCGCTCCCGCTGGCGCTCGGTCAGCGCGCCGGTGAGAGGCGACAGCGGGACGGTCTTCGGCAGCCGGGCGTAGCCGTGGTGGCGGGCCACCTCCTCGATGACGTCGATCTCCTCGACGACGTCGGGGCGGAAGCTGGGCACGTCCACGACCTGCGCGCCGTCGGCCTCGGGGGCGACGGTGAAGCCGATCGGCTCGAGCAGGCCCTTGACGGTCGGGGCGTCGAGGTCGAGGCCGGTGATCAGGTTCACCCGGTCGGTGCGCACGGCGATCGACGCCCGCTCGGGCACGGCTCCCCGCACGTCGAGGACGTCGGGGGCGGCGACGGCCCCGGTCTCGGACAGGAGGGCGCAGAAGCGCTCCACGGCCAGGTCGAGGCCCCAGATGTCGGTCCCCCGTTCGAAGCGCCGGGACGCCTCGGAGCGCAGGTTCAGCCGGGTCGAGGTCCGAGCGATCTGCATCGGATGCCACCAGGCCGCCTCGAGCAGCACGTTCGTGGTGGCGTCGCCGATCTCGGTGGACGCGCCGCCCATCACTCCGGCGACGCCGATCGGGTGGTCGTCGCCGTCGCAGATGAGGACGTCGGCGGGCAGGAAGGTCCGCTCGACGTCGTCGAGGGTGACGAGGGTCTCGCCGTCCCGGGCGAAGCGGACCCGTAGGCGCCCCGCGGTGACGCGATCCAGGTCGTAGGCGTGGTTCGGGTGACCGAGCTCCAGCATCACGTAGTTGGAGATGTCGACCACGTTGCTGATCGGGCGCATGCCCGCCTGGGTGATGCGGTTGGCCAGCCAGGCCGGCGAGGGGCCGATCTCCACGTCGCGGATGACCCTGGCGAGGAAGCGGGCGCAGGCATCCGGGTCGACGATCTCCACCGAGGCCACGTCCGCGCTCGCCGCGCCGCCGGTCGGCGCCGTCCACGCCGGCAGCTCGAAGGCGACGCCCAGCCGGGCGGCCAGGTCCCGGGCCACCCCGGCCACGGACAGTGCATCGGGGCGGTTGGCGTTCACCTCGAGGTCGAACAGCCAGTCCCCGGTGAGGCCGAGCGCCTCGGTCAGCGGCTGGCCGACGCGTGAGCGCGGGCGAGAGGATCAGGATCCCCTCCGAGTCGTCGCCCAGCCCGATCTCGGTGGCCGAGCAGAGCATCCCGTTCGACCACTCCCCCCGCATCTTGCGGCGCTCGATGCCCATGCCGTTGGGCATCGTGGTGCCCAGCGTCGCCAGGGGGATCAAATCCCCCGCCTGCATGTTGAAGGCCCCGCACACGATCTGCAGCGGCCCTCCGTCGCCCGGGTCCACGTCGACCAGGTGGACACGATCGGCGTCGGGGTGCGGCCTCGTCTCGAGGACCCGGGCCACGACGATGCCGTCGAGGCCCTCGCCGAGGCGCACCCGCTCCTCGACCGGCGTGCCGAGGTCGTCCAGCGCCTCGGTCAGCACATCGGCGTCCGTGGGCAGTTCAGGCGCGAACTCCTGCATCCAGGAGAGGAGGACCTTCATCAGAACTGTTCCAGGAAGCGGACGTCGGAGGTGATGAACTCGCGGAGGTCGTCGACCTCGTAGCGGACCTTGGCCAGGCGGTCGATGCCGAAGCCGAAGGCGAAGCCCGTCCACTCCTCGGGGTCGATGCCGACGTGGCGGAACACGTTGGGGTGGACCATCCCGCAACCGCCCAGCTCCAGCCAGTCGCCGCCGGGCGGGCGGATGTCGAACTCGGCCGACGGCTCCGTGAACGGGAAGTACGAGGGCCGGAGCCGGGACTCGAAGTCCTGCCCGAAGTAGGCCTGGGTGAACGCCTGGATGGTGCCGGCCAGGTCGGCCATGGTGATGCCCCGGTCGACGACCAGCCCCTCGATCTGGTGGAAGACGGGGAGGTGGGTGGCGTCGGTGGTGTCCCGACGGTAGGTGCGACCCGGGGCCACGATGTAGATGGGCGGCTCCTGGGCCTGCATGACGTGGATCTGGACGTTCGAGGTGTGCGTGCGCAGCAGCCACGTGCCGGGTTCGCCGATGTCGACCCACAGGGTGTCCCACATCGACCGGGCCGGGTGGCTGTCGGGGATGTTGAGGGCCTCGAAGTTGTACCAGTCGGTCTCGATCTCGGGCCCCTCGGCCACCGAGTAGCCCATGCCGACGAAGATGTCCTCCAGGGCCTGCCAGGTCTGGGTGACGACGTGGAGGTGGCCGACGGCCGGAGGGTCCACGACCTCGGTCAGGTCGAGGCGCTCGGCCTCGTACCGGGCGGCCCGCTCGGCCTGCGCCAGGCCCGCCTCCCGGTCCTCGACGGCGGCCTGGATGGCCCGGGTCGTGGCGTTCAGGGCCTCCCCGGCCTCCTTGCGGGTCGCCTCGTCCAGCCCGCCGAGCTGCTTGCGCAGGCCGACGAGATCGGACCGCTTGCCCAGCACCTCCTGGCTGACCGCCCGCAGCTCCTCGAGCGTGGTCACCGCCGCGATCCGGGCGAGTGCGTCGGCCTGGATGCGGGCCAGATCATCCTTCACAGGACCACCACCCTCCCCAATCCGGGGGTCACCGGTCCAGTCGGATTCACCACGCGCCGCCCTGGCGCTGGCGGCGGGCCTCGTAGAGCAGGACGGTGGCCGCCATGGCCACGTTGAGTGACTCGACACCGCCGTCCAGCGGGCAGCGCCACCTCGGTGTCGAACAGCACGTCCTCGGGCAGCCCCGCCGCCTCCCCGCCCAACACGAGGGCCACCGGCCCGGACAGGTCGACCTCGTCAGGGTTCAGCCCGCCGGCCACGGCGCCGACCGTGGCCAGGCCGAGGGCCGACACGTCGTCGACGGTGGCCACGGGCAGGGCGAACAGGGCGCCGGCGCTCGCCCGCACGACCTTTGGGTTGGTGGGGTCGACCGAGCCCGGTGTCAGCAGCACCCCGGCCGCCCCGGTGGCCGCGGCGGAGCGGATGACCGTGCCGGCGTTGCCGGGATCGCCGACGCCGGCCAGCACCACGACCGGGCTGCCCACGCTCCCGCGCCCGGTCCGCCACCTCGGCGGCGGTGGCCGCCAGCATCGGCGCCACGGCCACGATGGGCTGCGGGGTGCGGGTGGTCAGGGCGCGCTCGAGCTGCTCGCCCTCGACGTGGGTGATCGTGGCGCCCGAGGCCCGGGCGCGGTTCACCAGCTCGATCTCGGCACCGCCGACGACGAGGACCTCGTCGAGGTCGGCACCGTGGTCCAGGGCCGCGCTGATGGCGCGGGGCCCTTCGACCACGAAGGCCCCCTCCTCCCGCCGGGCCCGGGCGTGCCGCCCGAGGCGGCGGACCCGCTGGACGCTCGCCTTAGTCGTCCGAGGAGCCCGCGTGCTCGTTGGCCACGGCGACGAGGGCGGAGAACGCGCCCGGGTCCGTGACGGCGAGATCGGCCAGGATCTTGCGGTCGACCTCGACCTCGGCGGCCTTCAGGCCGGCGATGAACCGGCTGTAGGACGTGCCGTTCTCGCGGCAGGCGGCGTTGATGCGCTGGATCCACAGGCGGCGGAACTCGCCCTTGCGGGCCCGGCGGTCGCGGTAGGCGTACCGCAGGGAGTGCATCACCTGCTCGTTGGCGGCCCGGTAGGAGCGGCTCTTGTTGCCGTAGTACCCCTGGGCGCGCTCGAGGGTGACCTTGCGCCGCTTGCCGCGACGGGACCGATGACTTGGCTCTGGCCATGGTGCTGCCTCCCTCTACCGCTTGCCCAGCTGGCGCAGGACGTTGTCCCGATCGCCGCCGGTCAGCTCGACCTCACCGGCCAGGCGACGCTGCCGGCGGGCGTCCTTGCGCCGCTTGAAGTGGTTCTTGTGGATCTGGCGGCGCATCACCTTGCCGCTGCCCGTCACCTTGAAGCGCTTCTTCGCGCCGCGGTGCGTCTTCATCTTGGGCATTGCTCGTGTCCTCGTCTCCGGGGCCCTCAGGCCCGTTCTGTCACTCTGCGGCGCTGGTGGCCGCTTCGCTCGTGTCGTTCTCGGCCGTCTCGGCGGCTTCGGCCGCTTCGGCTTCCTCACGGGCCTTCTTGGCCTTGGCCTGGGCCTGCTTGTCCGGTCCCAGGACCATGGTCATGTTCCGTCCGTCGACCTTGGGCAGGGCCTCGACCCGTCCCACCTCCTCGACGGCGGCGGCGACGTTGTCCAGGATGCGCCGCCCCAACTCGGGGTGCTGCACCTCACGGCCCCGGAACATGATCGTGACCTTGACCTTGTGGCCTTCGCCGAGGAACTCGTGCACCTTGCGGGTCTTGGTGTCGAAGTCCCCGCGCCCGATCTTGGGCCGGTACTTCATCTCCTTGACGACGACGTTCGTCGCCTTCTTCCGAGACTCCTTGGCCTTCTGGGCGTTCTCGTACTTGAACTTCCCGTAGTCCATGATCCGGCAGACGGGTGGGTTCGCGGCCGCGGCCACCTCGACGAGGTCGAGGCCCTGCTCACGGGCCAGTGCGAGTGCTTCCGGGGTGGGCTTGATGCCGATCTGCTCGCCATCGACGCCGACCAGGCGGACCTCACGAACCCGGATCTGATCGTTGATCCGGGTGTCGTCTTGGGCGGGACCCGAAGCTATGGCCGATCACTACGCAATGCGCGACTCCTCTTGCGATCGAAGGAGCCCCGATCCCCGGGCGGCACCGTCGGCGGCCACAGGAGCGTCGACCAGACCCCCGACCGGGGGCTGGTCGAAGGACCTGCGCGCACCATGCCGGTGGCCAGGTGGGGGCGGGACCCCGCTTTCCAGGTTGGATTGCGAGCAACAACGTACCAGCGGTGGCACCCTTCCCCTCATGAGCAGCCTCTGGACCCCTGGCGGCGAGCACCCGGTCGAACCCGAGTCCGCCGCCCCCCATCCCCCCGCCGACGGGCCGGCGGGCGCCGACGACCCGCTGGCGAACCTCTCCCCGGAGGAACGGGCCGAGGCCGAGGCGATGGTGGCCGAGATGGCCGCCGCCCGCGCAACGGGTGCTGGAGGCCCCGGCCGACATGGTGGTGGCCAACCACGCCATGGGCCTCTACGAGCTGGCGGCGATCCACCTCAGCGAGGAGGACCCCGACCTCGGTCAGCGCCCGGCTGGCCACCGACGCCATGGCGGCGCTGGTCGAGGGTCTCAGCGGCCGCCTCGGTGAGGCCGAGCCGACGCTGAAGGACGCGCTGACCCAGCTGCGGATGGCCTACGTGCAGGTCAGCCAGCCGCCGGGCGGGGACGACGCCCCCGAGGAGGGCTGAGGCTCAGAGCGGCCGGGCCAGGCCGGCGTCGACCGGCAGCCGCACCATCACCGCGCGGCAGCGGAGGATCGGGTCCCCGTTCGCCCGGTTCGGGGGGCTCAGGACCACGAGTGGCTCGGCCCAGGTGCCCCCGATGGCGGTGCCGCCGACGGTGGTCCCGACGAGGTCGCTGGTCGGGCACCCCATCTCGCCGGCGATCAGCTCGCGGCCACCCCGGGTGAGATCGAGGATCACCAGCGTGCGCACGATGATGGGGATGGCCGACGAGGTGAGTGCCTCGGGGGCGAACGCGTTGTCGAAGCTGACCGGTGGCTCGGCCTCGGCCGGCGCGGTGGTGCCGTCGGCAGCCACGGGGGCGTCGCCCGATGACCGGGCCACGGCAGCGACCTGGGGGCTCTCGCCGCCCTGCTCGTCGGCGAGGCCGACCACCACCACAGCAGCGAAGGCGACCAGCACGGCCACGGAGCTGAGCACCCGGGGGTAGAGGGCGGATGTGGGGCCCGTCGGCAGCGTCCACGAGATGGCCGCCACGGCCACCCCCAGCAGGCCCGTGGCGATGCCGGCGGCCCACAGGGCGGCGTTCCGCCAGCCGTCGTCGGCGATGTCGCCGATGTCGGCGTGGAGGACCACGGCGACGAGCACGGCGGCGGCGATGCCCAGGACGGCCAGGGAGGCCCAGCCGGACCAGGCGGGCCGGTCGTTCCGGGGCCGGATCGTCCCCTCGCCGACGAGGTCGGCGACCGTCAGCGGCCTGGTGGGCTCTGCCGGTGACGAGGCCTCGTCCGCCGCCTCGTCCCCGTCCCGCTGGTCGTCGCTCTCGGTGTCCACGGCGGGCACCCTACGCGTCCGTAGGGACCGGACGGAGGTCGGTCGCCTCCCAGCGGCCCTGCCGGCCGGGCACCACCTCGAAGGTCACCTGGGCCCCGAGCTCGATGGTGCGGGTGCCGTCGGCGATCGCCGTGCAGTGGAAGAAGTGCTCGCCGCCCCCGTCGGCCGTCACGGTGCCGAAGCCGGCGGGCTCGTCGAACTCGGTGACGACCCCGGTCACGTCAGTGGACGATCTTGGCCAGCGGGAGCTCGATGATGTCGGTGGCCCCGCGGTCCTTCAGCTCGGGGATGAGCGTGTTGATCTCGCGCTTGGGGACGACGGTCTCCACCGCGAAGCCGCCGTCGCCGTGCAGCTGCGTTCACCGTGGGCGCCTTCATCGACGGGCAGGACCTCGATGACGGCCGTCGAGGTCGTCCTCGGCCGACGTTCAGCTTCACGAGGACCTTGCCCCGGGCCTCCAGCGTGCCCTCGAGGAGGGTGAGGATCTGGCCCATGGCGTGGCGCTTGTCGGCGTCCTCGTAGGCGACTCCGGGTTGGCGATCAGCTCGGTGTAGGACTGCAGGATCTCGTCGATGACCCGCAGGCCGGCGGCCCGCAGGGCCCGCCCCGTCTCGGTGATCTCGACGATGCAGTCGACGATGTCGGGGATCTTGGCCTCGGTGGCGCCGTAGGACAGCCGGATGTCGGCGTCGATGCCCTTCTTCTCGAAGTAGCGCCGGGTCACCTCGGGGTACTCGGTCGACACCCGCACGCCCTGGGGCAGGTCCTCGACGGTCTGCACGTCGGAGTCGCCGCCGACGGCCACCACCATGCGGATGGGGCGGGCGCGTGGCCTTGCTGTAGTGGAGCTCACCGAGGGTCACGACCTCGCTGGCGGTCTCCTCGATCCAGTCCCGGCCGGTGATGCCGAGGTCGAACATGCCCTCGGCGACGTAGCGGGGGATCTCCTGGGGCCGCAGGATGCGGACGTCGGTGATCCGGGGGTCGTCGATCGACGCCTGGTAGTCGACCGCCGAGCTGCGGGTGATGGCGAGGTCGGCGGCCTCGAACAGCTCGAAGGTGGCGCGCTCGAGCGAGCCCTTGGGGAGGACCAGGCGCAGCATCGGGGCGAAGGGTACGGGTGCTCAGGCCCCGCCGGGCAGGGATTTGCAGGAGGTTGGCCATCTCGATGGCCGTCTCGGCCGCCTCCTCGCCCTTGTTCTCGCTGGTCACCGGAGCGGGCTCGAGGGCCTGCTCGCTCGTTCTCGGTGGTGAGGACGCCGAAGACCACGGGGACGCCGGTGTCGAGCTGCGACCCGCTGGCAGCCCGGCGGCGCACTCGCCGGCCACGAGGTCGTAGTGACCGGTCTCGCCCCGGATGACCGCCCCGAGGGCGATGACGGCGTCGGCCCCCCAGCGGGAGACCAGCGCCTGGGCCACCAGCGGCAGCTCGTAGGCGCCCGGGGCCCAGACGACGGTGATGTCGGCGTCGGCCACGCCGTGGTCGGCCAGCGCCGTCAGGCGCGCCGGCCAGCAGGCGGTCGGTGATGTGGCGGTTGAAGCGTCCGCAGCAGACGGCGATGCGCAGCCCGGTGCCGTCGAGGTCCTCGTCGCGAGGCGACCCGCTCCCCCATCAGTCCAGCCCCTCGATCAGGTGGCCCATGCGCTCCCGCTTGGTCCGCAGGTACTCGATGTTCTCGGGGTTGGGCACGGTCTCCAGCGGCACCCGCTCGACGACCTCGAGGCCGAAGCCCTCCAGGCCGCCGTACTTGGCCGGGTTGTTGGTCATCAGCTTCATCGTGGTGATCCCGAGGTCGACCAGGATCTGGCTGCCGATGCCGTACTCCCGGTTGTCGATGGGCAGGCCCAGCTCGAGGTTGGCGTCGACCGTGTCGTGGCCCTCCTCCTGCAGGGAGTAGGCCCGGATCTTGTGGCCGATGCCGATGCCCCGGCCCTCGTGGCCCCGCAGGTAGACGAGGACGCCGAGGCCCTCCTCGGCGATCGTGCTGCAGGGCGGCGTCCAGCTGGATGCCGCAGTCGCACCGCATCGAGCCGAACACGTCGCCGGTGAGGCACTCGGAGTGGACCCGGACCAGCACGTTCTCCTCGCCCTGGACGGCGCCCTTGACCATGGCGATGTGCTGCTCGCCGTCGAGCATCGACTCGTACGCGTAGCAGTTGAAGTCGCCCCACTCGGTGGGGATGCGGGCCTCGGCGATGCGGCGGACCAGCTTCTCGTTCTGGCGCCGGTAGCGGATGAGGTCGGCGATCGAGGTCATCACCAGCCCGTGCTCCTCGGCGAACGGGACGAGGTCGGGGACCCGGGCCATCGACCCGTCCTCGTTGACCACCTCGCAGAGCACGCCGGCCGGGTACAGGCCCGCCATGCGGGCCAGGTCGACGGCGGCCTCGGTGTGGCCGGCCCGCTTCAGCACGCCGCCCTCGGCGTAGCGCAGCGGGAAGATGTGACCGGGCCGGGCCAGGTCGGTGGGCCGGGTGCCGGGGTCGATCAGGGCCTGGATGGTGGCGGACCGGTCGGCGGCCGAGATGCCCGTGCTGGTGCCGTGGTGGCGTCCACGCTGTAGGTGAAGGCCGTGCGCTGGGACTCGGTGTTGTCCTTGACCATCAGCGGGATGTCCAGCTCGTCGAGCCGGTCGCCGGTCAGCGGCACGCAGATGAGGCCCGAGGTGTGGCGCACGAAGAAGGCGATCTTCTCGGGCGTGGCGTACTCGGCGGCCATGATCAGGTCGCCCTCGTTCTCGCGGTCCTCGTCGTCGACCACGACCACGATCTCGCCCCGGCCCGATGGCCTCGATGGCCTCGTCGACCGGGTCGAACTGGGGATGGTGCTCGGCCATCACGGCTCCTTCGGGAACGCCACCAGGCGCTCCACGTACTTGGCGATGAGGTCGACCTCGAGGTTCACGGTGTCGCCGGGCTGCTTGGCGCCCAACGTCGTGACCTCGGCGGTGTGGGGGATGACGGCGACGGTGAAGCCGTCGTCGGTGGGCTCGACGACGGTCAGGCTCACGCCGTCGACGGTGATCGAGCCCTTCTCGATGACGTAGCGGCGCAGGTCGTCGGGCATCCGCACCCGCAGATCGGGCGCCGGGGCCACGACCTCGCCGACGGCGTCGACGTGACCCTGGACGATGTGGCCGCCCGAGGCGGTCGCTCACCGGCACCGGCCGCTCGAGGTTGACCCGGTCGCCCGACCGCCAGGTCGCCCAGCGTGGTGCGGCGCGAGCGTCTCGTCGCTGACGTCGGCCTCCCACCAGCCGTCGCCCAGGGCGACCACGGTGAGGCAGCAGCCGTCGACGGCGGTCGAGTCACCGAGCTTCGCCCCGTCGAGGACCTCCGTCGGCCCCGATGCGGATGCGGGCGGCGTCGCCGCTGCGCTCCACGGCCAGCACGGTGCCCAGCTCCTCGACGATTCCGGTGAACATCAGGCCGGCCTCCAGGTCGATGCGCAGGTCGTCGCCGAGGCGGCTGGTGGCGACGATGCGGCCCCGCCAGACGTCGTCGATGGTCGGCGCGCCCGGCCCGGCGAACAGGCCGCGGGCGTCGTCGCCGCCGAAGAGGGCGGGGGCCAGGTAGAGCACGTAGCGGTCGACCAGGCCGGCGGCGTGGACGTCGTGGGCCACGGCCGCACCGCCCTCGACGAGGGCCTGCAGCACGCCCCGCTGCCCGAGATCGTCCAGGACGCTCGCCCAGGTCGCCGCTGAGCTCGACCGCGGGGTGGACCTTCGCCCCCTCGGGGGCCGGCCCAGGACGACCCGGAGCGGGTCGGGGCCGTCGACGTGGCGGACGGTGAGCGCCGGGTCGTCGGCGCGGACCGTGCCGGCCCCGACGATGACGGCGTCGCTCTCGGCCCGCAGGCGGTGGGCGTCGGTGCGGGCGGCCTCGCCGGTGATCCACTGGCTGGAGCCGTCGGGAGCGGCCGTGCGGCCGTCGAGCGATGGCGGCCAGCTTGAGCACGACGTACGGGCGGCCCGTCCGGCGGTGCTTCAGGTATGGGGCGAGCTGGGTCGTGACCTCGTCGGCCAGCACGCCGGTGACCACCTCGATGCCGGCCTCCCGCAGGCGGGCGATGCCCTGGCCGGTCACGTTCGGGTCGGGGTCCTCGATGCCGACGACCACGCGGGCGACGCCGGCGTCGACGATGGCGTCGACGCACGGGCCCGTGCGGCCGGTGTGCGAGCAGGGCTCGAGCGTCGTGGCCAGAGTGGCCCCCCGGGCCGCGGCGCCGGCGGCATCGAGGGCGACGATCTCGGCGTGGCGACCGCCCGGCGGCTCGGTGGCGCCGGCGAACTCGGTGCCCTCGGCGGTCCGGACCACGGCTCCGACCCAGGGGTTCGGCGAGGTCGACGTCCGCACCGACGCGGCGAGGTGGATGGCGCCGGCCATGAGCTCCAGGTCCCCCGTGCTCGGCTGCGCCATGCGGTCTCCTGTCCGGGACCGCGCGCGCGAAGCGCCCACGGCCCCTCGCTCTCATCCGGACTCTCACCGTCGGCCCCGGAGTTCCACCGGATCGGCCCCCACCGGAGTGGGGGTTCGCGGACTTTCACCGCCGGTTGGGACTTGCACCCGACCCCGCGAGGGGGTGTTCACCCGGCATCGTACTCCTCCTGGGTGGCCGTTCGTCAACCGATCGTGACAGAAACGACCGGTCAGGCCTCGTTCTGGTGGCAGCGACGTGTTCTCAGGAACACAGGGCTGCCACCAGAACGGGAATCAGTGCTGGGTGGAGTCGCCCATCATGAGGCGCAGGGCGTGGGGAACGACGTCCAGGACGGCCTCGACGGTCTCCACCGCGCCCTTGCTGGAGCCGGGGGTGTTCAGGACGAGGGCCTGGCCACGGGTGCCGGCCATGCCCCGGCTGAGGCGGCCCAGGGGGTTGACCAGGCGCATGGCCTCGGCCAGGCCCGGCGCCTCCCGGTCGAGGACGATCTTCGTGCCCTCCGGGGTCTGGTCCCGGGGGCCGAAGCCCGTGCCGCCGGTCGTGACGATCAGGCCGGCGAAGCCCTCGGCCAGCTCCACGACGGCCTCGCCGACGTTCTGGATGCCGTCGGCCACGACCCGGCGGTCGACCACCTCGTAGCCGGCGGCCGTGAGCCGCTCGGCCAGAGCCTGGCCGCTCTTGTCCTCCCGGGTCCCGGCGATCACGCCGTCGGAGACCGTCAGCACCTTGGCCTGCAGGCCAGTGACCTGGTCCTCAGCCATGACTCTCCTCCCCCAGGCGATCGCCCGGCTCGATCCGGGCTCCACTGGCCCACTCCTTCGCCTTCATCGGGGCCTTGCCCTCGGGCTGGACCTGGTCCAGGCGGAACGTGCCCTGGCCGGTGCCGACCTCGACGGGCAGCTCCAGGTCCATGACGCCGGGCTCGAGGTCGCCGGGCAACGGGTGGCCGGCCAGGACCTTCAGTCGCTTGCCCCGGAACGTGGTCCACGCCCGCTCCAGGCGCACCAGCCGGTGGATCTCGAGGGTCGGCCGGGTCCAGTCGATGCGCAGCTCGGACGGGTCGATCTTGTCGGCGTAGGTTGCCTCGCCCTCCTGGGGCTGAGGGTCCTTCAGGCCCGCCTTCAGCGAGTCCAGCAGCAGCGGCACCCCGAGGGCGACCAGGCGGTCAGCCAGCTCGGAGGCGGTCTCGTGGTCGCCGATCTCGGTCTGGTGGCGGGCGTAGAGACCGCCGGTGTCGAGGCCCTCCTCGACGACCATCACGTCGACCCCAGTGGTCTCGTCGCCGGCCAGGATCGCCCGCTCGACCGGGGCGGCGCCCCGCCATCGGGGCAAGTGCGAGAAGTGGACGTTGACCATCGGCACCTGGGCCAGCAGGTCGGGCTTCAGCAGGCGCCCAAAGGCCACGACGACGCCGAGGTCGGCTCCGCTGGCGGCCACGTCGGAGGGGTCGTCGGTCACCGGCAGGCCGAGTTCCAGGGCGGCCGCCTTCACCGGGCTGGGCTCGGGGTCGGCATTGCGGCGGCGCCGGCGGTCGGGCCGCGACACGACCAGCTCGATGGGCCACTCGGCGCCGTGCAGGGCGCGCAGGAAAGGGACCGCCATCGCCGGGGTCCCCAGAAAGGCCAGCCGCCCGGGGTGCTCGGGCGCCGGCTTCAGTCCAGGGACAGCCCCTCCCGGGGTCGTTCCTGGGCCGGCGCCCGCCCGGTCAGCATCAGCTCGCGGACGGCCCGCTTGGCCTCTTTGGACTGGTCCTCGTCGAGCCGCTCCAGCAGGAGGATCCCGTCGAGGTGATCCATCTCGTGCTGGAAGACCCGGGCCAGGTACTCGTCGGCCTCGATGTCGACCTCGTTGCCGTCCAGGTCGTGGCCGGTGAGGTGGACCTGCTTCGGCCGCACGATCTCCCACGACAGGCCGGGGACCGACAGGCAGCCCTCGTCGAAGACCCACTCGCCGTCGCCCTCGACCATCACCGGGTTCACCAGGGTCTGCGGACCCTCGCCGATGTCGTAGACGAACAACCGCTTCTGCACGCCGACCTGAGGGGCGGCCAGGCCCACGCCCGGCGCCTCGTACATGGTCGTGACCATGTCGTCGACCAGGCGCACGAGGGCGCCGTCGACGTTGTCGATCTCCTGGGCCCGCTGCTTCAGCACCGGGTCGCCGACGATCCGGATGTCGAACGGCGCCATGCCGTTCACGCTACCGGCGACGAGCGGATCAGCTGCTGCTGGAGGGCTTGGGGAGCTGGGGCACGAGCCAGCCGATGAAGTCCTGCGGGCTGCGGGTCTGCAGGTAGATGCGGCCGGGGCCGGTCAACGTGCAGATCAGGCCCTCGCCGCCGAGCAGGGTCGACTTCCAGCCGCCGGACTTGTTGACCTCGTAGTTCACGCCATCGGACCAGCCGACCATGTGGCCGGTGTCGACGATGTACTGCTGGCCGGCCTGCAGGTCGATCGAGTGGATGGCGCCGTACGACGACAGGACCAGGTCGCCGGTGCCGGAGACCTTGAGCACGATCAGGCCCTCACCGCTGAAGAACGTCTTGCCGCCGCCCCAGGAGGTGTCGATGTCGACGCCGGCGCTGGACGCCACGTAGGCGCCCGACTGCAGGAAGATGGTCTGGCCGGCGAGCGGCCAGTGCGCCATGTCGCCCGGCAGCGGCGGGGCGAGCCCGATCTGGTCCCCCTCCTGGGTGGCGGTGAAGGTGTTCATGAAGAACGACTCGCCCCCCAGGAACGAGCGCTTCAGGCCCTTCATGATCCCGCCCTCGGCCTTGGTCTCCATGGTGATGCCGGCCGTGCGGCTCACCATGGCGCCGCCCTCGGCCCTGACGGTCTCGCCCGCCGAGAGCGTGGCGAAGGCGATGGCGTAGCTGGGGCTGTACTGGATGTCGATCTGCACGGTCCGCCGTTCCTCTGTGTGTTGGTGTGGGTCGGACCGGGGAGCGTACGGGTTCAGCGTCGCTCGTGGAAGACCAGCAGGGTGCGCCCGTAGGTGCGCTCGTCGACCCTCGCCAGGACCTCCAGGTCGGGGTCGCCGGTGTCCTCGCTCGGGTCCAGCTGGGTGACGACGAGCCCGCCGTCGGCCAGGACCTCGTCCCGCTGGTCGACGGCCTGCAGGGCGGTCGACCACAACCCGGCCCACTGTGGGGGACCGGCGAAGATCACGTCGAACGACTCCCGCGTCCGCCGGACGAAGGACAGCGCGTCGCTCGCCACCGCGCTCCCCGGTCCGCGAACCCGAGCGCAGCGAGGTTCGCCTCGATGTCGCCGAGCGCGGCACGGTCCTGTTCGACGAAGGTCGCCGACAGAGCGCCGCGGCTGAGCGCCTCCAGGCCGACAGCGCCCGTGCCGGCGAACAGGTCCAGGACCCGCTCGCCCCGGATGCCGGGGCCGAAGATGTTGAAGAGTGACTCGCGGGCCCGGTCCGACAGGGGGCGGGTGCCCTTCGACGACGGTCCGATGAGCTTCCGCCCCCGGGCCGACCCACCGATGATCCGCATCAGCTTCGGTAGCCGATCACAGCCGGACGGGGTCGACGTCGACCCGCAGGCGGCCCGTCGGACGGGGGGCGGCGGCCAGCGCCTCGAGCAGGGTGTGGTGGTCCGGCGCCCGGAGGAGCCAGGTGCCGTCCCGGGGGCCGAGCAGGTCGACGCCCTCGACGCCCAGCACGTACTCGTCGGCCACCTCGCCGCTCACGGCGGCCATCGCGCTGGCCGGCGGGTAGCCCAGCAGGTCCCGCCGCACCCGCTCGGCGTCGCTCACCCGGGCCGGGTCGGCGTGCAGCGCGGCCTGGATCACCTCGTGCTCGGGCAGGCGGGTCTGCAGCACCAGGCGACCTTCCCGCTCCCGCCGTCCCCGGAGCAAGCGCGAGGCCCGGGCCAGCAGGCCCAGCGCCTCCTCGGCGGCCCGGTAGCGCGGGGCCAGCAGCTCCTGGTCGAGGTCGAGGAAGGCGACCACGTCGGCGGTCGCGCACCTGGTGGAGCACCGCCTCGGTGCCCACGTAGACCCGGGCGTCGGGCAGGCTCCCCGGCTCGGACTCCCCCGTCACCTCGACCACCTCGGTCGCGGGCCAGGGCCCGCAGCTCCTCGGCGGCCCGGCTGACCCCGACCCGCAGGAGCTTCAGCCGGGTCCCGCCGCAGTGGGCGCACACGGTCGGGCGGGTGAGCTCGCAGCGGAGGCAGGTCAGCGTGCCCGCATCGTGCTGGACGAGGGCCGCGGCGCAGCGCTCGCAGGTGGCCATCTCGCCGCAGGTGGCGCAGGCGAGCAGGCGGGCCCGGCCCTTGCGGTTGAGGACGCACACCACCCGACCGCCGGCCCGCAGCAGGTCGACCAGGCGGGTCGAGTAGAGCCCGGTGCGACCGGTGTCCTCCTTGCGCAGGTCGACCACGTCGACGATGGGCCAGCCCTGGCGCTCGTCGGACCGGGACGGCGTCACCAGCGGGCCCAAGGCCAGCGCCTCGAGCGTCGGGCAGGGCGAGGCCAGGACGCAGGGCACACCGGCACGGCGCGGCCCGCTCGACGACCACGTCGCGGGCGTGCCAGGCGGGTGTCTGCTCCTGCTTGTAGGCCTCGTCGTGCTCGTCCAGCACCAGCACCGACGGCCAGGTCGACCACCGGCGCCCACGCCGCGCTGCGGGCGCCGACCACGGTGGCCCCGCCCCGGGCCTGCGCCCACTCGTCGGGCAGGACGGCAACCGGCACCCCGGCCCGGCGCAGCCGCCGGCCGAGGACCTTGGCCTCGTCGAGCGACGGCACGAGGACGAGCGCGTTGCCCCGACGACAGGCGGCCAGCACGAGCGGGAACCGGTCGGCGGCGGGCGGCAGCCGCAGCACGGTCGGCGCCCAGACCCCGTTGGAGGAAAAGCGCCGGATTCCGACGCGTCATTCCTCGAGTGGGCGCGGCGAAGGCCGTCGGCGAGGGTGTCGCCGGTGAACGGCACCGGGTCGCGGGAGACCAGCGGGGGTGGGACGGCGGTCACCGCTCGCGGCGGCGAGGCGGTGCGGAGGAGGGCGACCTGGCGGCCGGCCCAGCGGTGGGCGGCCCAGGCGGCCAGGTCGACCAGATCCGGGGGCGGGCCCCACCCGGTGACCTTGGCCAGCGGCCGGAGGTTCGTCCCCTCCGGCGGCTGGGAGTCGAGCTCGACGACCCAACCGCCGACGCGGCGGCCCTGCAGCTCGATGCGCACCAGGGTGCCGACGCCGACCCGACCCTCCATCCCGTCGGCGACGAGGTAGTCGAAGGCGCGCCCGAGCGCGGGCACGTCGGGCAGGACCCGGACGGTCGACCCGGGTCGGGCGGTGGGCTCTCCTGGCGGTGGTGGCGTGGAGGGGTTCTACAGGCCGAGAGCGGACTTGATCGCGTCGACCCGGTCCCGGCGCTCCCACGTGAAGTCGTCGTCCTCCCGACCGAAGTGGCCGTAGGCCGCGGTCTGGCGGTAGATGCGGCCGACGCAGCTCGAGGTCCCGGATGATGGCGGCGGGGCGGAGGTCGAAGACGTCGCTGCACGGTGGCCTCGATCTTGGCGGGGTCGACGCTCTCGGTGCCGAAGGTCTCGACCATGATCGAGATCGGGTGGGCCACGCCGATGGCGTAGGCCACCTGCACCTCGCAGCGGCGTGGCGGCGCCGGCGGCGACCACGTTCTTGGCCACCCAGCGGGCGGCGTAGGCGGCCGAGCGGTCGACCTTGGTGGGGTCCTTGCCCGAGAAGGCGCCGCCGCCGTGGCGGGCCATGCCGCCGTAGGTGTCGACGATGATCTTGCGGCCGGTCAGGCCGGCGTCGCCCACCGGGCCGCCGATGACGAAGCGGCCGGTCGGGTTGACGAAGACCTCGTAGTCGTCGTCGGCGAACTGCTCGGGGATCACCGGGCGGATGACGTGCTCGATGAGGTCGGGACGGATGACCTCGTCGCGGTCGATGCCGTCGTTGTGCTGGGTCGAGACCAGCACGGTGCGTCAGCCGGACGGGCTTGCCGTCCTCGTAGTCGAAGGTGACCTGGGTCTTGCCGTCGGGGCGCAGGTACGGGACGGTGCCGGCCCGGCGGACCTCGGTGAGGCGCTCGGCCATGCGGTGCGCCAGGTGGATCGGCAGCGGCATGAGCACGTCGGTCTCGTCGCAGGCGTAGCCGAACATCATCCCCTGGTCGCCGGCGCCCTGCTTGTTGAGCAGGTCCTCGCCGGACGGTGCCCGAGCGGACCTCCTCGGAGTCGTCGACGCCCTGGGCGATGTCGGGCGACTGCTCGTCGATGCGAGACCATGACGCCGCAGGTGTTGCCGTCGTAGCCGAAGGCCTCGCGGTCGTAGCCGATGTCGTTGATCGTCTGGCGCACGATGCCCGGGATGTCGACGTAGGCCGTCGGTCGTGATCTCGCCGGCCACGATGCACAGGCCGGTCGTGACCAGCGTCTCGCAGGCCACCCGGCTCATGGGGTCCTCGGCCAGCATGGCGTCGAGGATCGAGTCCGAGATCTGGTCGGCCATCTTGTCGGGATGGCCCTCGGTCACGCTCTCGGAGGTGAAGGTGAACGTGCTCACTGGTGCTCCTGGTCTGGGTACAGCGATCTAGGTCGGCGTGGCGCGGTGGGCCACGACGGCATCGAGGACGGCGCGGGCGACGGCCCGCTTGTCTCGGCGGTCGACCGTCACGGTCGATCCGGCGGGCGACATGATACGCACCTCGTTGGTGTCCGACTCGAACCCGGCACCGGGCTTCGAGACGTCGTTGACCACGAGGAGGTCGACCGGCTTGCGGGCCAACTTGGCGGCGGCGTTGGCCTCCACGTCGTCGGTCTCGGCGGCGAACCCGACGAGGGTCTGATCGGGCCGGCGGCGCTCGAGCAGCCCGCCGAGGATGTCGGCGGTCGGCACGAGGGTGATGGCCGGTGGGCCGCCCTCCTTCTTGAGCTTGGTGTCGGCCGAGGTGTCCGGGCGGAAGTCGGCGACGGCGGCGGCCATGACGACCACGTCGGCGGTGTCGCTGCGCTCGCGGACGGCGGCCTCCATCTCGGCGGCGGTGGCCACCTGCACGACCTCGACGCCGGGGGCCGCGGGTCGGTCGACCGTGGTGACGAGGGTGACCTTGGCGCCCCGGGCGGCCGCCTCGTCGGCCAGGGCGTGGCCCTGCTTGCCGGACGAGCGGTTGCCGATGAAGCGGACGGGGTCGATCGGCTCGCGGGTCCCGCCGGCGGTGACCAGCACGTCGAGGCCGGCCAGGTCGTCGGGCCCGAGCACCGCCTCGAGCGCGGCGACGATCACGTCGGGGTCGGCGAGCCGGCCGGCGCCGACGTCGCCGCCGGCCAGGCGGCCCTCGTCGGGCGGGACGATGGTGACGCCACGGCCGGCCAGCACCCGCAGGTTGTCCTGGACCGCGGGGTGCTCCCACATCTCGGTGTGCATCGCCGGGCAGACCACGACCGGCGCCCGGGTGGCCAGCAGCGTGGCGGTGAGCAGGTCGTCGGAGATGCCCGCGGCGTAGGCGCCGAGCAGGCGGGCCGTGGCCGGGCAGACGACCACCAGGTCGGCGCCCTGGCCGAGGCGGGTGTGCGGGATCGGCGAGGCCTCGTCCCACAGCGAGGTCTGGACGGGCTCGGAGGCCAGGGCCGAGAAGGTGACCTCACCGACGAAGCGCTGGGCGCCCTCGGTCATGACCGGGGCGACGTGGGCGCCCGGCGTCGACCAGTCGGCGACAGACCTCGACCGCCTTGTAGGCGGCGATCCCCCCGGTGACGCCGAGTACGACCCGGCGCCCGGCGAGCGGGCTGACTCGGCGTCGTCCCCGATCGACGGCGGCCGTCGGCGTCCTCGTCGCACCTCGGGCTCCTGGGGCATGTCCTCGGGGGCGACGGGCAGGATCTTGTCGGCCCGGATCTCCTCGAAGGCGATCGACAGCGGCTTGCGGGCCGTCGAGGTGACCTGCGGCGGGATCGAGGACCCGAGGCCCTCGCCCAGCTGGCCGAAGTACGAGTTGATCTGGCGGGCCCGCTTGGCCCCGAGGGTGACCAGGCGGAACTTGGAGTCGCCGGCGCGCTCGAGGAGGTCCTCGATGCGGGGGTCGATCATCGTGTGATGGCGCGAAGACATGCAGCTCTCCGTGGAGAAAGGGGCCTGAACAGGTTAGCGGTGGGACGCCGGCTTGCGGCTGAGCCACGTTTCCCGGCTGAGGACGTGGACGACGGCGTGGAAGGGCTCCCCGTCCTCGAGCAGGTCGGCTTCGTGATCGAAGGTCATGCCCAGGCGGTCCATCACGGCGAGGCTGCGGTGGTTGGGTGCGTCGGTGACCGAGATCACCCGGGAAGCAGCGTGGTCCTCGAAGGCGATTCGCAGCCAGGCTCGGGCGGCCTCCGTGGCGTAGCCGTGTCCCCAGTGCTCCCGGGCCAGGCGCCAGGCGACCTCCAGGTCGTCGGGGTACGAGTCGAGGACGTGGACGCCGCACATCCCCAGGAACGTGGCGTCGGACGTGCGCTCGACGGCGAGCAGACCGATGCCGGCCCAGGCCCACAGGTCGTTGGCGTAGGCCGCGATCGCGTCTGAGCCCGCCCGGTCCAGCGGACCGCCGAGGTGCTCGACGACCTCGGGGTCGGCGTTCAGCGCGGCGTAGTGCGGGAGATCGGCCTCCCGGAACGTCCGCAGCGTGAGGCGCTCGGTCGTGGTGACCAGTTCGCCTCCCCAGGCGGTCACGCCTCCCGGGCCGCCCGGGCCTCGGTGATCAGGGCCTGGACCTCGTCGACGGCCCGGTCGAGGTCGTCGTTGACCACGAGGTGCATGCCGAGCTCCTCGGCCCAGGCCCGCTCCTCGTCGGCCTTCTCCAGGCGCTTGCGGATCTTCTGCTCGGGGTCGCCCACGGCCCCGGAGCCGGTCCTCCTGCTCCTGGCGGCTGGGGGCGTCGACGAAGACGTAGAGGTCGTCGGGGTAGCCGGCCTGGATCTGCTCGGCCCCGCCGACGTCGATCTCCAGGACCAGGTCCTTGCCCTCGGGCACGTCGGGCACCGGGGTGCCCTGCAGGTAGTCCAGGAACTCGCACCCACTCGAGGAAGCCGTTGGCCTTCACGTTGGCCTGGAACTCGGCCTCGGTGGTGAAGACGTAGGCGTCCTCGGGCTCGCCGGGTCGGCGTTCGCGGGTGGTCCAGGAGCGGCTGAGCCAGAGGTCCGGGTCCCGGGCGATCAGCTCGCTCGACGATCGTGCCCTTGCCGACCCCGCCGGGGCCGGCGATGACGATGATCAGGACCCGTCTCCCGCGAAGCGCTCGACCAGCTTGTCGCGCTGGTTCTGACCGACGCCGCGGACCCGCTGGCGCTCGCTGATGCCGATCTCCGCCAGCGTGCGCCGGGACCGGACCTTGCCGATGTTGGGCAGCGACTCGAGCACGGCGAGGATCTTCGTGTCGGCGACGACCTTGTCGTCGGTCGGCGCGGGCGAAGACCTCGGTCAGGGAGACGGCGCCGGCCTGCAGGTCGGCCTTGAGCTGCGGCCCGGACGCGCCGGGCCTCTGCGGCCTTCTCCAGTGCGGCCCGGCGCTGCTCGTCGCTGAGCGGCGGCGGTGTGGGCACCCCGCTCAGGCTGACGGAGGCGCACCAGGTCGGCGGCGGCCTGAGTGGGATCGTCGGCCCGGGTGATGGGGCGGCCGATGACCAGCAGGTCGGCGCCTTCGTCCAGGGCCTCCTGCGGCGTGCCCACGCGGGCCTGGTCGTCGGCGGGCGCGCCCTCGGGGCGGATGCCCGGCACGACCTTGATCAGGCGGGGGGTCAGCGTGCGCACGTCGGCCAGGTCGCTGACCGCGCAGACGATGCCCTGGCAGCCACCCTCGGCGGCGACCCGGATGCGCTTGGGGATGATGTGCTCGGGGGCGTCGGCGTCGCTGGTGAGGACGGTGACGGCCACCGCGCACGGGCTCGGGCAGACCGGCGCTGGCGGCGCCCTCCACCAGCCCGCTGACCCCGGCCCGCAGCATGGGCGAGCCGCCGTGGGCGTGCATGGTCAGGTAGCTGGCGCCCAGCGAGCCCAGGACCCGGGACGCCCGCTCGACGGTGTTGGGGATGTCGTGGAGCTTGAGGTCGACGAAGACCTTGTAGCCCTGGTCGATCATCGTGCCGATGGCGTCGGGCCCGACGGCGGTGAACAGCTCGAGGCCGATCTTCACCACGCCGAACCAGGGCTTGAGGTCCCGGGCCAGGCGGTTGGCGGCCACGAGGTCGTCGACATCGAGGGCGAGGCAGAGCTTCTGGCGAAGCTCCTCGGGGGCGGCGGACTCAGTCATGCTGGCTTCCGATCAGTTCGCGCAAGGTGGGGGTGCGAGTGCGTCGACACCACGTTTCTAGTTGATGAAGGACCCGGGATGGGGCACCCGGGTGGGCGAAGGTGGCGGTCCCGACCTGCACCGCGGCGGCCCCGGCGGTGAGGAGGTCGAGGGCCGTGTCGGCGTCGGTCACCCCGCCGACGCCCACGATGGGCAGGTCCGGGTGGGCGGCCCGCACGGTGTAGACGGCGCGCACGGCCACCGGGTGGATGGCGGGGCCGGACAGGCCCCCGCCGCCCCCGCCGAAGCGGGGCCCGGACCGCTCGTCGTCGGGCAGCGTGGCTTGGACCGTGTTGACCAGTGTGACCGCCTCGGCCCCGGCGTCGGCCACCGCGCCGGCGATGTCGACCAGGTCGGGGGTGTTGGGGCTGAGCTTCGCCCAGCGGGGCCGGCCACAGGCGACCGTGGCGGCGATGGCCTCGGCGGCCAGGCCGGGGTCGTGGGCGAACAGGTGCGAGCCGCCGTCCAGGTTGGGGCAGCTGAGGTTCACCTCGACGGCGACGACGTCGTCGGGGGCGTCGGCCAGCAGGGCGGCCGCTTCGCCGTACTGGTCGACCGTGCGGCCCCAGATGCTGGCCACGACCCGGGCGCCGCACGGCCTGGAGGGCAGGCAGGTCGTCGTCGAGCCAGGCGGGCACGCCCGGGCCCTGCAGTCCGATGCTGTTGACCATGCCCGCGGGCGCCTCGCGGACCCGGGGCGGCGGGTTGCCCGCCCACGGGCCGGCGGCCAGCGACTTCACCACGACGGCGCCCAGGCGGGACAGGTCCTGGTAGGCGGCCAGCTCGGTGCCGTGCCCGGCCGTGCCCGAGGCCGTCATCACCGGGTTGGGCAACGTGACCGACCCGACCGTGGTGGTCAGGTCGACCTCCCCGTTCTGTGACCAGCGCTTCGCGCTCTGGAGGGCGTGGCTGGTCACGGAACGATGATGTTCACAGGGGCAGGCTCAGCTGGTCGGCGTGTGACGCCCTGGTGGTACTCCTGCAGCGTCCGCACCCGGAGCTCGTGGCGGGACCAGTCGGCCATGCCCCGGGCGGCGGCCAGGCCGGCCGCGGCGGTGGTCACGACGGGGATGCCGGCCTGCGCGGCGGCCCGTCGGATGTAGTCGCCGTCGGCGCGGGGCCCGCGGCCGCGGGGGCTGTTGACCACGAGGTCGACCTTGCCGGACTCGATGAGGTCGATGGCGTCGAGCCCGCCGCTCTCCTCCCCCACCTTGGACACGACGGTGGCCACCTCGACGCCCCGCTCCTCGAGGTAGGCGGCGGTGCCGACGGTGGCGGCGATGGCGAAGCCCATCTCGCGGAACACCCGGGCCGCGGACTCGCCGGTGGCCTTGTCCCGGTCGGCCAGCGACAGGAACACGGTGCCCGACTCGGGCAGCCGGTCGCCCGCCGCGATCTGGCTCTTGGCGAAGGCCAGGCCGACGGTCAGGTCGATGCCCATGACCTCGCCCGTGGACCGCATCTCGGGGCCGAGCACGGTGTCGACGTCCGGGAAGCGGTCGAACGGGCAGCACCGCCTCCTTGACGGCGACGTGGTCGCCGATGACCTTCTCGCCCAACAGGCCCTCGGCCCGGAGCTCCTCGAGGGTGGCACCGACCATCACCCGGGAGGCGATCTTGACCAGTGGGACGCCGGTGGCCTTGGCCACGAACGGCACGGTGCGGGAGGCCCGCGGGTTGGCCTCGATCACGAAGACCTGGCCGTGCTTCACCGCGTACTGGACGTTGATCAGGCCGCGGACGTCGAGCGCCTCGGCGATGGCCCGGGTGTGCTCTCTCGATCACCTCGAGGGTCTCGTCGGACAGCGTCGGCGGCGGGATCACGCAGGCGCTGTCGCCGGAGTGCACGCCCGCCTCCTCGACGTGCTCCATGACCCCGCCGATGAGGCAGTCGCCGGTGTGGTCGCGGATGGCGTCCACGTCGACCTCGACGGCGTCCTCCAGGAACCGGTCGACCAGGACCGGGCGCTCGGCCGACAGCCCACCCTCCTTGCCCAGCGAGCCGAAGCCGGCCAGCTCGGCCATGGCGGCGCGCAGGCCCTCGTCGTCGTAGACGATCGACATGGCCCGGCCGCCGAGCACGTAGGACGGTCGCATGAGCACCGGGTAGCCGACCCGTTCGACGACGGCCAGTGCCTCGTCCGACCGTCGCCGCGGTGCCGCCGGCGGGCTGCGGGATCTCCAGCCGGGCACACAGCGCGTTCCAGCGCTCGCGGTCCTCGGCCAGGTCGATGGACGCCGCGCTGGTCCCCAGCACGAGGCCCTCGGGCAGGACGCCGGCCAGCTTCAGCGGGGTCTGGCCGCCGAGGGCGACGATGACGCCCCTCACCTCGCCCGACGCCGCCTCGGCCTCGATGACGTTCAGCACGTCCTCGTGGGTGAGCGGCTCGAAGTAGAGCCGGTCGCTGGTGTCGTAGTCGGTCGACACGGTCTCCGGGTTGCAGTTGACCATCACCGTCTCGAAGCCGGCGTCGCGCAGGGCGAAGCTGGCGTGGACGCAGCAGTAGTCGAACTCGATGCCCTGCCCGATGCGGTTGGGGCCCGAGCCGAGGATGATCACCTTCGGCTTCTCGCCGGGGCGCACCTCGTCCTCGTCCTCGTAGGTCGAGTAGTGGTACGGCGTGCGGGCGTCGAACTCGGCGCCGCACGTGTCGACCGTCTTGAACGTCGTGCGCACGCCGGCCTCGAGCCGGGCGGCCCGGACGTCCGTCGGGTCCGCGCCCCAGAGCCAGGCCAGCTGGGCGTCGCTGAACCCCAGCCGCTTGGCCCGCCGCCAGTCGGCGCGGCCCATGCCGGCCAGTCCGACCTCGACCAGGTGGGCCCGCTCCTCGACGATCATCGAGATCTGGTCGAGGAACCAGGGGTCGACCTTGGTGGCCTGCGTAGAGGTCGTCGATGCCGATGCCTCGCCGCAGCGCGGCCTCGAGCTGGAAGGGGCGGTCCGGGGTGGCGATCGAGGCCCGGGTCACCAGCTCGTCGTCGGACAGCTCGTCGAGGGCCGCCTCGCCGGGGTCGGCGTTCAGGCCGAGGCGGCCGTGCTCCAGCGAGCGCAGCCCCTTCTGCAGGGACTCGGGGAAGGTCCGGCCGATGGCCATGGCCTCGCCGACCGACTGCATCTGGGTGCCGAGCACCGCGGGCTGGCCGGGGAACTTCTCGAACGCCCACCGAGGGACCTTGGTGACGACGTAGTCGATGGTCGGCTCGAAGCAGGCCGGCGTCTTCTCGGTGATGTCGTTGGGGATCTCGTCCAGCGTGTAGCCCACGGCCAGGCGGGCGGCGATCTTGGCGATCGGGAACCCGGTGGCCTTCGAGGCCAGCGCCGACGAGCGGCTGACCCGGGGGTTCATCTCGATGACGACCATCTCGCCGTTGGTCGGATCGAGGGCGAACTGCACGTTGGAGCCGCCGGTCTCCACGCCCACCCGGCGCAGGCAGGCGAAGGCGGCGTCTCGCATGGCCTGGTACTCGACGTCGCTCAGGGTCTGGGCGGGGGCGACGGTGATCGAGTCGCCGGTGTGCACGCCCATCGGGTCGACGTTCTCGATCGAGCAGATGACCACGCAGTTGTCCGCCCGGTCCCGCATGACCTCGAGCTCGAACTCCTTCCACCCGGCGATGGACTGCTCGATGAGGATCTCGGAGATGGGGCTGGCCTCGAGGCCGTTGTGCGCCGCCTTGGCGAACTCCTCCGGGGTCGACGCCATGCCCGGTCCCCCGGCCACCGAGGATGTAGGCGGGCCGGATGATGACCGGCAGGCCGATCTCCTCGACCACCACCATCGCCTCGTCCAGCGTGTGGGCGATGCCCGACGCGGGCACGCCGAGGCCGATCTCGACCATCGCCTGCTTGAACTTGTCCCGGTCCTCGGCCGTGGCGATGGCCTCGGCCTTCGCCCCGATCAGCTCCACCCCGTGCTCGTCGAGGACGCCGGCCTCGACCAGGGCCATGGCCAGGTTCAGCGCCGTCTGGCCGCCGAGGGTCGGCAGCAGCGCGTCGGGCTGCTCGCGCTCGATGATCTTGGTGAGGATCTCGAGGTCCAGCGGCTCGACGTAGGTGGCGTCGGCGAAGTCCGGGTCGGTCATGATCGTCGCCGGGTTCGAGTTGGCCAGGATCACCCGGTAGCCCTCCTCGCGGAGGACGCGGCAGGCCTGGGTGCCCGAGTAGTCGAACTCGCAGGCCTGCCCGATGACGATGGGGCCCGAGCCGATCAGCAGGATCGACTCGATGTCGTCCCGGCGCGGCATCAGGCCTCGTCCATGAGCTCGGTGAACAGGTCGAAGAGGTAGCGGGCGTCGTGGGGGCCGGGGCCCGCCTCGGGGTGGTACTGGACGCTGAAGGCCCGCTCGTCGGGGCTGCGGATGCCCTCGATGACGCCGTCGTTGAGGTTCACGTGGGTGACCTCGGCGGCGTCCAGGGTGTCCGGCGACACCGCGTAGTTGTGGTTCTGGCTGGTGATCTCGATGCCGCCGGTGGCCAGCCGCTGGACCGGGTGGTTCCCGCCGTGGTGGCCGAACGGCAGCTTGTGGGTCGAGCCCCCGAGGGCCGACGCCAGCAGCTGGTGGCCGAGGCAGATCCCGAAGATCGGCACCTCGCCCAGCAGGCCCTGGATGGCGCCGATGGTGCCGGTCACCGCGGCGGGGTCGCCGGGGCCGTTGGACAGGAACACGCCGTCCGGCTGGCGGGCCAGCACGTCCGCCGCGCTGGTGCCCGCCGGCACAACCTCGACCGTGGCGAGCTTGCCGAGGTGGCGGAGGATCGTCGTCTTGATGCCCAAGTCGTAGGCCACGACCCGGCGGGGTCCGTCGCCCACGGTGTAGGGCTCGGTGCAGCTGACCACCGACGCCAGGTCCTGGCCGTCGGTGCCGGGCTCGTCGAGCGCGGCCTGCTTCAGGGTGGTCTCGTCCGCGGTGCCGAAGGCGCCGGGCATGGCCCCGGCGTCGCGGATGTGGCGGGTGAGGCGGCGGGTGTCGACACCCGCGATCCCGGACACGCCGTGCTGGCGCAGGAACGCGTCCAGGTCGTCCTCCGAGCGCCAGTTGCTGCGGCGCCGGGCCAGGTCCCGGACGATCACGCCGCGGCAGTGCGGGGCGGCCGCCTCGTTGTCTTCCGGGGTGACCCCGTAGTTCCCGATGTGCGGATACGTGAAGGCGATGACCTGCCCGGCGTAGGACGGGTCGGTGATCACCTCCTGGTAGCCGGAGAGGACCGTGTTGAAGACGACCTCGCCGGTGGCGACCCCGTCGGTCGGCTCGGCCCCGATGGCCTCCCCCTCGAAGGTCGTCCCGTCGGCCAGAACCAGTAGGGCCTCGCGCACCGGGCTCATCGCTGGGCCTCGCAACTTCCCGTTCTGGTGGCAGCGACGTGTTCTGGACGACACAGGTCTGCCACCAGAACGAAGGGGTCGGGGGTCATCGCTGGGCCTCGCCGTCGATCACGACGGGCTCGCCCGCGTAGACGGTGTGGCGCACCCGGCCGGTGAGCTTCCGACCCGCGTACGGGTTGTTGCGGCTGCGGCTGGCCGAGTCGGCCGGGTCGACCGTCCACTCGGCGCTCGGGTCGATGACGCAGAGGTTGGCGGGCCGGCCCTCCTCGATCGGGCCGCCGTGGTCCCCGAGGCCGACGATGGTGGCCGGCTTCCAGGACAGGACGGCCAGCGCCTCCTCGACGGGCAGCCCGACTTCGGTGAGCACGACGGCCAGCGCGTACTCCAGCCCGAGCATCCCCGGTGGGGCCGAGTCGAAGGGCTTCTCCTTGTCCTCCTGCGTGTGGGGGGCGTGGTCGGTGGCCACCGCGTCGAGCGTGCCGTCGACCAGCCCCGCCCGCACGGCGTCGACGTCGGCCTGCTCCCGCAGCGGGGGGTTGACCTTGAACACGGCGTCGAACGAGGCGACCTCGGCGTCGGTCAGCGTCAGGTGGTGGGGCGCCACCTCGGCGGTGCAGCGGGTCCCGGCCGCCTTGGCCTGGCGGATCAGCTCGACCGAGCCGGCCGTGCTCATGTGCTGGAAGTGGACCCGGGCACCGGTGAGTCGGGCCAGAGCGAGGTCGCGGGCGACCATGACCTCCTCGGCGGCCGCCGGGATCCCCGGGATGCCGAGGCGGCTGGACCACGGGCCCTCGTGCATGTGCCCGCCCTCGGCCAGCGTCTCGACCTCACAGTGCTGGGCGAGGACCACGTCGTGGGGCAGGCCAGTGGCGTACTCCATGGCCCGCCGCATGAGGCGGTCGTCCTGGACGCCGTTGCCGTCGTCGGTGAAGAGGCGGACGCCGAGGCCGGCCAGCTCGGCCATGGGTGTGAGCTGCTCACCCGCCCGGCCGACGGTGAGGGCGGCCGACGGGTGGACGGCGCAGAGCGCATCCCGGCCGAGAGCCTGGACCTCGCGGACAACGGCCGCGCTGTCGATGGCCGGCGTGGTGTTGGGCATCGCCACCACGGCAGTGAAGCCGCCGCGCGCTGCGGCCCGGGAGCCGGTTTCGACGGTCTCGGCCTCCTCCCGGCCCGGCTCGCGGAGGTGGGCGTGGAGGTCGACCAGGCCGGGGCCGACGATGCAGCCGCCGGCGTCCAGCTCCCGGTCGCCGCTCAGGCCCTCGCCCACGGCCACGACCACCCCGTCACGGACGGCGACATCGGCCCGGCGGGACCCCGTGGCGTCGACCACCGTCCCGCCGCGGAGGATCAGGTCAGCCACCCACGACCTCCGGCTTGAGATCCACACCCGAGCCGAGCAGCAGGTAGAGCACGGCCATGCGCACGGCCACGCCGTTGCGGACCTGGTTGGTGACGACGGCTCGGGGCAGGTCGGCCACCTCGGCGGCGATCTCCACGCCCCGGTTCATCGGACCGGGGTGCATGACCACCGCCTCGTCGCCCAACAGGTCGATGCGCCGCCGGGTGAGGCCGTAGCCCGCGGTGTACTCCCGCAGCGACGGGATCAGGGACTCGGTCATGCGCTCCTGCTGCATCCGCAGCAGGTAGACGACGTCGACCTTGGGCAGGACGGCGTCGAGGTCGCTGCTGACCTCGACGGGCCAGCCCTCCAGGCTGGGGGGCAGCAGCGTGGGCGGCGCCACCAGAGTGACCTCCGCGCCCAGCGCCGTGAAGGCCGCCACGTTCGAGCGGGCCACCCGCGAGTGCTTGACGTCGCCGACGATGGCCACCTTGCGACCCTCGATCGACCCCAGCTCCTGGCGGATCGTGTAGCTGTCCAGCAGGGCCTGGGTGGGGTGCTCGTGCCAGCCGTCCCCGGCGTTGATGACCGCGGCATCGACCCAGCGGGTGATCTGCCACGGCACGCCCGACGAGCGGTGGCGGACGACCAGCCCGTCGACGCCCATGGCGCAGATGGTCTCGACGGTGTCCCGCACCGACTCGCCCTTGTTCACCGACGACGAGGCGACCGAGAAGTTCACCGTGTCGGCCGAGAGGCGCTTGGCCGCGGTCTCGAAGCTGACCCGGGTGCGGGTGGAGTCCTCGTAGAAGCAGAAGGCGACGGTCTTGCCCCGCAGGGCCGGGACGCGGGCGATGGGCCGGGCCGAGACCTCGACGAAGGTGTCGGTCAGGCTGAGGATCTCGTCGATCCCGTCCGCCCCCAGGTCGTCGATGGAGAGCAGGTGGGACGGGCTCACGAGTTTCCGCTCCTGGCGACTGCGTCGCCGGGCCGCTGGGCCTCCGCTCCGCTCACTTGATGATCTCCCCCAGCTCGACGCCGTCGATGGACACGTCGACCACCTCGTCCCGGCGGGTGGGGAGGTTCTTGCCGACGAAGTCCGGCCGGATCGGCAGCTCCCGGTGGCCCCGGTCCACGATCACCGCCAGCTGCACCGAGCGGGGCCGCCCGAAGTCGGTCAGCGCGTCCAGCGCCGCCCGGATCGTGCGACCGGTGAAGAGCACGTCGTCGACCAGGACCACGATGCGCTCGGTCAGGTCGACGGGGATCGACGTGACCTCCTCGGGCATGACCGGCCGCAGCCCGATGTCGTCCCGGTAGAGGGCCACGTCGAGCGTTCCCCGGTCGATCGGCTTGGCCTCCTCGTCGATCTCCTCGAGGGCGGCCACCAGCGCCTGCGCCATCGGTGCCCCGCCCGTCTGGAGGCCGATCACCACCAGCTCGCTGAGGCGACCTTCGTTGCGCTCGATGATCTCGTGGGCCATCCGCCGCAACGCCCGGTGCAGGTCCTCCCGGTCCATCACCAGGGACCGGGCAGTGAAAACGCCCCCGTAGGGGGGCGTCATCCTGCGCTCACGTTCGGCCAAGCCGCTGGTCCTCTCTGTCCGTTCGGGCCTCACCGGACCCGTTTCACGGTCAGGTCGGGACCATATCGCGCCCGCCCCGCCCACCGCGCGGACGGGTCCAGCGCCCGCCCGTTCTGGGACCAGCCGACGGTCACCAGACACCGGATCCAGTACCCAGAACGAAAGGCCACCCGTTCTGGGACCAGCCGACGGTCACCAGAAGCCGGATCCAGTACCCAGAACGAAGGGTCAGCGTTCGCGGATCCAGGCCTGGCGGGTGTTGCGCTCGGTGACCATGGTGAAGCCGGCGGCCTTGAGGGTCCAGCCGGAGGCGGGGTTCTCGGTGGAGGCCTCGCCGGCGAGGGTGTCGAGGGGCAACGTCGCCAGCGACCAGTCGGCGAGAAGGCGGAGGGCCTTGGCGGCGAGGTTGTGGCGGCGGTGGGCGGCGTCGAGCCAGAAGCCGACGGCGGCGCGGCGATGGGCCCACTGGATGGGGCCGATGCCGACCTCGCCGGCCAGGTGACCCTCGTGGACGACGGCGAGGTCGAGGGCCAGGCCGTCGGCCCGGCACTGGGCCGAGCCGGCGATCCACCGCTCGGCCCCCTCGAGGGAGTTGTCCTCGGGCACGGAGCACCACCGCTGGATGGCCGGGTCGGCCCACGCGCGGGCGAGGATCGGGGCGTCCTCCACGCACCAGGGGCGGAGGACGAGCTCCCCCTCAGCCAGTTGCGGATCGGGTGTCGGGATCTCCATCGGTGCGGACCTCGGCGGCGATGGCAGCGAGCACGCCGTTGACGAAGGGTCCAGAGTCGTCGGTGGAGTACTCGCTGGCCAAGTCCACGATCTCGGACAGCACCACGCCGGTGGGCACGTCGGGTCGGTGGGTCAGCTCGTAGACCCCCATCCGCAGCAGCGTGCGGTCCAGCGCGGGCATGCGGGCCAGGGGCCAGTTCTTGGCGAAGCGGGTGATCAGGCCGTCGATCTCGTCCTGCGCGTCCTCCACGCCGGTGACGACGTCGGTGGTGAACGGGTCGGGATCGAGCACCTGCTCGGCCACGATCTCCGCCGGGCTCTGGCCCTTCGTCTCGGCCTCGTAGAGCAGGCTCAGGGCCCGTTCCCGGGCCTGGCGCCGCTCCGAGGTGGGCATCTCAGGCCCGGCTCAGGTACTCGCCGGAGCGGGTGTCGACCCGGATGCGCTCGCCCGGCTCGATGAACAGCGGGACCTGCACGACGAAGCCGGTCTGGAGCGTGGCCGGCTTGCGGGCGCCGGAGACCCGGTCGCCCTGCACACCGGGCTCGGTCTGGGTGATGGCGAGCTCGACGGCGGCGGGCAGGTCCACCCCGACGACCTCGGTCCCGTACATCTGCAGGATGGCGCTCGAGCCGTCGACCAGGAAGTTGGCGGCGCTGCCCAGCGTGGAGCCGGGAACCTGGAGCTGGTCGTAGGTCTCGTTGTCCATGAAGACGAAGTCGGACCCGTCGTTGTAGAGATACTGCATCTCCCGCTTGTCGACCGTGACCCGCTCGACCTTCTCGCCGGCGCGGAACGTCTTGTCGACCACGGCGCCGCTGCGGGCGTTCTTCAGCGTGGTGCGGACGAAGGCGTGACCCTTGCCCGGCTTCACGTGCTGGAACTCCACCACCTGGACGAGGTTGCCCTCGACCTCCAGGTGCATGCCGGTCTTCAGGTCGTTGGTCGTGATGGCGGGCATCGGGTTCAGTCGTCCTCGTCGTTCAGGGGGTCAGGCGGCCAGGGGGTCGGTCGTCTTGGGCGCGCGGGTCAGGACCCGGCATCCGTCGTCGGTGACCACGACCGTGTCCTCGATCCGGACCCCGCCGTGCTCGGGCAGGTACACCCCGGGCTCGACGGTCACGATGTAGTCCGAGGCGAGCGTATCTTCCGACGTCTGCGCCACCCGGGGGTTCTCGTGGATCTCCAGGCCGACGCCGTGGCCGGTGCTGTGCAGGAAGGCGTCGCCCCAGCCCGCCTCGTCGATGACGGTCCGTGACGCGGCGTCGACCTCTTTGGCCTCGGTGCCGGCGGAGACGGCGTCGACGCCGGCCCGCTGGGACTCGGCCACGACGTCGAGCATCCGCTGCTGGGTCTCGCTGATCTCGCCGATGGCGAACGTCCGCGTCATGTCCGAGCAGTAGCCGTCGACCAGCGCGCCGAAGTCGAGGACGACGAGGTCGCCCTCCTGGATGCGGCGGGGGCCGGGCCGGTGGTGGGGCTTGGCGGCGTTCGGGCCGCCCGCCACGATCGTCTCGAAGCTGTTTCCCTCCGCCCCGAGGCGACGGATCTCGGTGTCCAGCTCGAGGCCGAACTCCTCCTCGGTCGGGCCGTCCATCAGCCGGTGGACCACCGCCGCCAGCGCGGCGTCGGCCGTGGCGCAGGCCGCCTCGATGCGGGCCACCTCACCGGGGTCCTTCACCAGCCGAAGCTGGTCGACCAGGCCCTCGGTGGCGATCAGCTCGGTGCCCTCGAACCACTCGTCGGTGTAGCGGCGCTGCTGGGCCCAGGTGACGTGGTCGGCCTCCAGCCCGAGGCGGCCCACACCTTCGGCAGCTTCGACGATGACGTCCTTCTGCCCGATGTTGCGGATCTCGATGTCGACGTCGACGCCGGCGGCGGCGAGCTCCTGGGCCGACTGCTCCTGGTAGCGGCCGTCGCTCACGAACAGGGCCCGGTCCGGGTGCACGAGGAGCAGGGCCGCGGACCCTGTGAACCCCGTCAGGTAGCGGATGTTCACCAGCCGGGTCACCAGGAGCGCCTCGCACCCGGCGCCGTCCAGCTCGGCCCGCAGGCGCTCGAGCCGGGAGGGGAAGTCCATCGGGGGCAGCTCGGTGGGGAGGGCGAGGTTCATGGTTGCTCCAACTCCAGGAGATCGGCGACCGTGGCGATCGCCTTCGGATAACCGGCGGCACCGAGGCCCTTCACGGTGGCTGCCGCCACCGGGGCCACGACGGACAGGTGCCGCCACGGCTCACGGGTCTCGGGGTCGGACAGGTGCAGCTCGACCACGGGGCCGGTGAAGGCGGCCAGCGCGTCGTGGATGGCCCACGCGTAGTGGGTGAAGGCGCCGGGGTTGATGACGATGGCCGCGCAGCGATGGCGGGCGCCCTGGATGGCGTCGATCAGGTCGCCCTCGTGGTTCGACTGCAGGTGCTCGACGGCCAGGCCACGAGCCTCAGCCTCGGCCGTGGCGGCGACGACGTGGTCGTCCAGGGTCTCGGTGCCGTAGACCTCCGGCTCCCGGTCGCCCAGCAGGTTGAGGTTGGGGCCCGACAGCAGCAGCACGGTGGAACGCCCCTGGATCACGTCCGGAGCGTACGGCAGGCTGACGGGGTGGACGACGGTGATCCCGGCCTGCCGATCGGGCTCGAGCCGGCCTCCAACGGCGAGTTCCGCCCCCCGCCCGCCACCCCGCTGGTGCGCGAGGTGCTGCGACGGTCCCGCCTCGCCCTCGACGCCAACGCCCGCCGCGCCGGCCTGTCCCGCCGCGACTTCCTGCTGAGCGCGGCGGGCTCGGCCACGATGCTGGCCGTCCTGGCCGCGTGCTCGAAGGAGTCCGGCGACGGGAACGGGGGCACGTTCGCCGTTCCCCCCGAGTCGACGGTGGAGCTCGACGCCGCCGAGGAGGTGCTGGGCGGTGACGAGTTCGTCTTCGACGTCCAGAGCCACTTCCTCGACTACCCGCCCGGCAGCACCCAGCCGATGCCCGGCTTCCCGCAGTCGGCCTGCGGCGAGGGCTACGACTGCTACTCGGTCGAGACGTGGCTGGACCTGATGTTCGCTCAGAGCGACACGTCGGTCGCCGTGCTGTCGGCGGTGCCCTTCCCGGGCGATCTGCTCTCCAGCGAGGTCATGGCCGAGGCGATCGGCCTGGCCGACCGGCTCTGCGGCGAGGGTCACGTCCTCATGCAGGGCCACGCCACGCCCAGCGCGGTGGGTGCCGACGCCCTCCCCGACGCCATGGCCGAGGTCGCCGACCGCTTCCCGATCCGGGCGTGGAAGGCCTACACCCACGCCGGCGGCCCGGGCTGGTGGCTGGACGACCCGCTGGGCGACGTGTTCCTGGACCAGGCCGTGGCCCTCGGCCTGCCCACGATCGCCGTGCACAAGGGCTTCGGCCGGTCCAGCGAGTACTCCGCGCCGCGGGACGTCGGCCCCGCGGCAGCCGCCCACCCGGACGTCGACCTCGTGATCTACCACTCGGGCTACGACGTGGACTCGACCGAGGGGCCCTACGACCCCGAGGGCCAGGGCGTCGACCGGCTCGTCCGCTCGCTGGAGGAGGCCGACGTCGAGCCGGGTGCCAACGTCTACGCCGAGCTGGGATCGACCTGGCGCTCGGTCATGGGCTCGCCCGACCAGGCCGCCCACGTCCTGGGCAAGGTGCTGCTCGCCGTGGGCGAGGACAACGTGTGCTGGGGCACGGACTCCATCTGGTACGGCTCGCCCCAGGACCAGATCGAGGCATTCCGGGCCTTCGAGATCACGCCGGAGTTCCAGGACCGCTTCGGCTACCCGGCCCTGACCCGTCAGCTGAAGGCGAAGGTCCTGGGCGGCAACTCGGCCCGGCTCTACGGCGTCCAGCCGGTGACCGACCCCTGCCGCCCCGATCGGGCCGACCGGGCGGCGGTCCGGTCCGCCGCCGGGGTGCGCAACGTCGTGCCCGGCCCGACGACCGCCGCGCAGGCCGACGCCGTGTGGGCCGTCGGCGAGCCCTGGACCTGGCGCTGACCCACACGGAACTGGCCTCTGATCTGCCGCCTATGACCGGCGAATCGGAGGCCAGTTCGGGGAGGGGTCAGGCGCGGACCTCGTCGAGGGCGGCCAGCACCTGGCGGTCGTCGACGCCGGTGACGATCTCCACACCCCGGCGACCGTCGAGCACGAAGGTCAGCCCGTCGAGCGCCTTCTTGTCCCGACGCATCAGCTCCAGCAGCTCGCCGGCGTCGAGGTCGCCGTCGACGGTCGTCGGCAGGCCGTAGCCCTCGACCACCCGGCGGTGCTCGGCCACCCGCTCCTCGTCGATGCGCTCGAGGCCCCGGGCCAGGCAGGCGGCGAAGACCAGGCCGATGGCGACGGCCTCACCGTGGCGGAGGTCGTAGTGGCCGGCGATCTCCAGGGCGTGGGCCAGCGTGTGCCCGTAGTTCAGGAGGGCCCGGTCGCCCCGCTCGGTCGTGTCCTTCACCACGATGTCGGCCTTGATGCGGACGCACTCGGCCACCCGCTCGTCCAGCGGCAGGTCGCCCAGGTCCACGCCGGTGAGGAAGTGGTACTTGGCCATCTCGCCCAGCCCGCTGGCGTACTCGCGGGGCGGCAGCGTGGCCAGGACCTCGGTGTCGCAGAGGACGGCCGACGGCTGCCAGAAGGCACCGACCAGGTTCTTGCCCTCGGGCAGGTTCACGCCGGTCTTGCCGCCGATGGCGGCGTCGACCTGGCCGAGCAGCGTCGTCGGCACGTGCACCACCCGGACCCCACGGTGGTAGACGGCGGCGGCGAACCCGGCGGTGTCGGTGACCACCCCCCCGCCGACGGCGACGACGACGTCGCGGCGGGTGAGGCCCCACCGGGAGAAGCGCCGACACAGGTCCTCCACCGATCGCCAGCGACTTGGCCTCCTCGCCGTCGTCGAGGAGGAAGACCTCGTGCTCGACACCGGGGTCGACGGGGACGCCGATGTCGGCCTGCGTGACGACGGCAGCTCGCTCGGCCCCGACGGGCAGGACCTCCGCCAGGCGGTGGCGGGCGCCCTCGCCGACGAGGACCTCGTAGGGCTGGTCCGGGAGGTCGACGGGGACCCGGATCATCCCGAGGACTCGACCTCGGCCAACACCCGGGCGGCGACGTCGTCGAGGGTCAGGTCGTCGACGTCGATGACGGCGTCGGCCACCTCCTCGTAGAGCTCGCTGGCGCTCGTCGTTCAGGCGCTGCAGCGTCGCCGCGGCGTCGTCGTCCAGCAGCGGTCGGTGGTCGCCGTGGCGCACCCGGCCCGCGAGCGTCGTCGGGGTCCGCCCGCAGCCAGATGACGACGGCGTCGGCGTCCTGCATGGCCTGGCGGTTCTTGGGGTCGAGGACGGTGCCCCCGGCCGCGGCGATGACCGAAGGGTTGGGATCGGCGAGCGCCTCGACAGAGCGCGTCGGTCTCCATGACCCGGAACGCCTCCTCGCCGTCGGTGCGCCAGATGTCGCCCACGGTGCGCCCGTAACGGGCCTCGACCACGGCGTCGCTGTCGCTGAACGGCCAGACCAGGCGCGCCGCCACCCGGCGCCCGACCGAGCTCTTGCCCGCGCCCATCATCCCGACGAGCACGACGTGCTTGGTGCTCACGACTCGCCGATCGCGCGCTTGCGCACCGACGCCGTGTAGGCGTTGGCGTTGGCCACGAACTCGTCGAGCGAGTCACCCCCGAACTTCCGGGTGGCCTCCTGGGCCAGCACGAGGGCGGTCATGGTCTCGGCGACCACCCCCATGGCCGGGACGGCGGTGACGTCGGTGCGCTCCTTGAACGAGACCGTCTCCTCCTTGGTCTCGACGTCGACGGTCTTGAGCGTCGGCCGGTTCAGCGTGGCCAGCGGCTTCATGGCCACCTGGGCCACGAGCAGTCCGCCGGTCGAGATGCCGCCCTCGATGCCGCCCGCCTTGTCGGACTCACGGAGGAACTCGCCCGACTGGTCGTCCCAGGCGATGGGGTCGTGGGCCTCGCTCCCCCGCTGTGCGGCCACCTCGAACCCGTCGCCGATCGCCACACCCTTCACCGCCTGGATGCTCATGAGGGCCTGCGCCAGCAGCGCGTCGAGCTTGCGGTCCCAGTGCACGTGGCTGCCCAGGCCGACAGGCACGCCGAAGCCGAGCACCTCGACGGTGCCGCCCAGCGAGTCGCCTTCCTTGGCCGCGGCCTTGATGGCCTCGATCATGGCGGCCTCGGCCGTGGCGTCGACGCAGCGCACCTCGGAGGCGTCGACCCGGTCGCCGTCGTCGGGCCCCGGGCGCTCGCCGCCGGACGCCACGTCGCCGATGCGCACCACGTGGGACAGCACGCCGACCCCGAGGTGACCGAGCAGCAGCTTGGCGATCGCGCCGGCCGCGACCCGGGCGGCGGTCTCGCGGGCCGACGCCCGCTCGAGCACGTCACGGGCGTCGGTGAAGCCGTACTTCTGCATGCCCGCCAGGTCGGCGTGCCCGGGCCGGGGTTGGGTCAGCGGGCTGGCGGTCTCGCCCGGGGCCGGAGACATCTCCTCGGTCCACTTGCGCTCCCACTCGGAGTTCCCGATCTGGATGGCGACCGGCGACCCCAGGGTGCGCCCGTGACGGATCCCGCCCAACAGCTGGAGCTCGTCCTGCTCGAAGCGCATCCTCGGCCCGCGGCCGAAGCCCAGCCGGCGCCGGGCCAGCTCGGCCTGGAGGTCCTCCTCCAGCACGGGCAGCCCGGCGGGGAGGCCCTCGATGACGACGACGAGCGCCTTGCCGTGGGACTCACCCGCGGTCAGGTACCGGAGCACCCGCCCCACGATACGGGTCGGATCCCTCCGGGAAGGGGGTCTTACCGACGACCTCAGACGACGAAGCTGTCGCTGAAGCAGATGACGATCACGCAGCCGAGGGCCAGGGCGGGGCCGAAGGGGAACTCGGCGCGGCGACCTCGGAGGAGGGCGAAGGCGATGCCGGCGAGGACGCCGAGGGCGCTGCCGATCACCAGCGCCCACATGGATCAACGCCACCACGGTGAACGGGTCGGTGTAGAGCCAACCGAGGTACATGCCCATCAGCAGGGCCAGCTTCACGTCACCGAAGCCCATGCCCTTCGGGTACACGAGGTGGGGCAGCAGGAGCAGCACGAAGTAGGCCACCGAACCGATCAGCGCGTTGCGCACGTGGACGAGGTCCGCCCCCTTGATCAGGGTCACGAACGTGATCAGCGCCGATCGACACGGCCAGCGAGGGGAAGACGATCCGGTCCGGGATGCGGTAGTGCTCGAGGTCGATCACGGAGACGACCAGGAGCACGGCGAAGCAGAACATGTACGGGACCACGACCACGTCGGCCCCGAAGCGGAGCGCCGCCACGGCGAACAGCACCGGGGCCAGCACCTGCACGGCCCGCTCGCGGGTCCGGGGCGAGATGGTGGCGTCCTCCTCGCTGACGTAGCCCACGGTCGCCATGGCAGGCACGCGGACGACCAGCTGCAGCAGCAGCGGGCTCACGAGCACGCCGAGGAGCGCGGCTCCGACGACGACGGCGACGTCCATCGGGACGAAGCTAACGCGCGGGTTCAGGACTTGACGGAGGCCAGGAACCGCAGGAGCAGCTCCCGGTCGATGGGCTCCTCGCCCTCCTCGGACACCGCGGCGAGGGCGGCCTCCCGCTCCTCGTCGGTCGTGGCCTTGGCGGCGGCGGCGACGGCACGGGCGGCGGCCGGGCTCAGGTTCGACAGCTGGCGGGCCACCTCGGCGGCATCGTTGCCACCACCGAGGAACGGGGCGGCGGGCTCCACGCCCAGGTCGCCGGCCGCCACCTCGGCGAAGGGGTCACGCTGGTCCGGGTCCTCGAACGAGGCGTTCGAGAAGTCCGGCAGGCCGCCGTCCTCCTCGGGGACGCTGGTGCCGAACATCGGCTCGTCCAGGATGCTGGTGCCGACGTCGGCACCGCCGAAGTCCACGAAGCCGTCGTTGGCCACGGGCTCGGCCGGGGCGTCGAAGGCGGTCTCGAAGGCGGGGGGGTCGCTCAGGCCGAAGCCGGCCGCGAACTCGTCGAGCTGGGTCCGGGCCGCGTTGTCCTCGTCGGCGACGGGCTCGGCCTCGACGGCGTCCAGCACGATGGGAACCTCGACGGCGGGCTCGAAGTCGACGACAGGCTCCTCGACCGCAGGCTCCTCGACCGCGGCTCCTCGACCGCGGCTCGGCGACGAGGGTGGGCTCCTCGGCGACGACGGCCCCCAACTCGGCCACACCGAGCTCGATCAGTTCCTTCACCGCACGGCTGACGGACAGCTCGCCGAGCTCCAGGGCCTCGCCCAGGGTGGCGACGGTGATCCCGCTGCCGATGGCGGCGATCAGGCGCCAGCGCTTCTGGTCCAGGACCACGTCGGCCCGGCTCAGCTCGGGACGGAGGGTGACGGTGGCCCGGGTGGTCGGCACCACGGCCTCGATCTCCCGCCACTCGGCCAGCTGGGCCTCGGCGTCGACCAGGATCTCCTCGACGTCGGTCGGGTCACCGGCCTCGTCGGCCTCCTCGTCGGCGACGAAGGTGAACGAACCGTCCTCGAAGCGCAGCAGCTCGAACATGGCCTCGGCGTGGCCATGGGCGAGCGGCGCGTGGTCGACCTGGATGGCCGTGACCTTGCCCTTGTCGACCCAGAGGCGTCCGGCACCGCGGCTGCCCTCCAGGTCGGAGCACACCGGTCTTGCCGCCTGCTGCCAGCAGACGGACCACTTCGGTGAGCTCGAACGTGTCGATCGTGCCCTGTAGCGCCACGGGACGGTTCCTCCAGATGGATTTGTGCTCCTTCACCATCGGCCGGAGACCGCCTGGAGTTCAGGTTTTGCTCACCAACTCCGCGCGGGCCGCGCGCTCCATCTCCTCGACCGGCGCGGGCTCCCCCGTCCAGAGTCGAAAGGCGTGCGCCGCCTGGTGGACGAGCATGCCGACGCCGTCCACCACCTTGGTCCCGGCATCCCGGGCGGCGGCCAACAAGCCGGTCTCGACGGGCTCGTACACGAGGTCCACGACGACCTGACCGTCCTCCAGCAGGTCAGCGTCGATCGGGAGCACCCGGTCGGCGGCCGGGGCCCCCATGCCGACCGACGTGGCGTTGACCACGACGTCGTAGTCGGGGAGGTCGCCGGCGTCGGCGATCCTGGCGTGCCGCCCGCCCAGGAGCACGGCGGCCCGCGCCCGCTCGACCGACCGGTTGACGACGCCGATCTGGGCGACGTCCTCCCCGGCCAGCGCCCGGACCACGGCACGCGCGGCGCCCCCGCCGCCGATCACCAGCACGCGGGTGCCGACGAGGTCCACCGACGCCGCCGTCAGCGCGTCGACGAAGCCCTGGCCGTCGGTGTTGTGGCCGACCAGCCGGTCACCCTCCCGCACGACGCAGTTGACCGCCCCGAGGGCGGCGGCGTCGGAGTGCACGCCGTCGAGGAGCGGGACCACGGCGGCCTTGTGGGGCATGGTCACCGACAGGCCCAGGAGGTCGAGGGCCCGTACGCCCGCGATCGCGGCGGCGAGGTCGTCGGGACGCACCGGGAGGGCGACGAACACCCCGTCCACCCCCGTGGCGGCGAAGGCGGCGTTGTGGATGGCGGGCGACAGCGAGTGGGCGACGGGGTCGCCGATCACGGCGGCCACCCGCGTCGCCCCACCCACGCCGGTCAACAGAGACCCGCCGCCTGACACTGCTCCTTCGCCGCCAGGAACTCCTCGTAGGTGTTGGTGAACGTGTGGTGGCCGGACTCGTCGGCCAGCACGTAGTACATCCACTGGCCCTGCGGCGGGGGCCACGGCCGCCCGCAGCGACGCCTCCCCCGGCACGGCGATCGGCGTCGGCGGCAGACCGGCGACCTCGCGCAGGTTGTACGGCGAGTCCGTGGCCAGCTCGCTCTCGGTGGCGGCCGGGTGGCCCAGGGCGTAGTTCAGCGAGGCGTCGATGCCGAGGGGGACGCCGTTCTGCAGCCGGTTGTAGATGACCCGGGCCATCATCGGCCGCTCCTCGGGGACCCTGGCCTCCCGCTCGATGAGCGAGGCCACGATGATCGCCTCGTAGGGGGTGATCTGGACCTGCCCGCCGGTGGCCTGGTCGATCAACTGCGTGGCGTTGCCGATGCCCGCTTCCGTGGCGACCTCGTCGAAGCGCTGCACCATCTGGTTCAGCAACGCGTTGACGTTCTGGTCCTCTCCGATCCGGTAGGTGGCCGGGAAGAGCATGCCCTCGAGGTTTGCGACGTTCGGCGGCTGGAACTGGGATCGCAGCGACCCGTCGAGCAGCCGCGCCATGATCCGCTGCTGGCTGAACCGGGGGATCCCGTTGTCCGGGTCCACGATCCGCTGCACCAGCGTCCCCGGCGCCGGCAGCCCCTCGCCGGCGAAGACCGTGTAGCCCTCCGGGATCGTGACCTCGTCGAAGGGCGGCTCGCCCGGACCGGCATCGAGCACCTCGATGGCCTCGTCGAACGACATGTCCTCCTGGAACACGTAGTCGCCCGCCTGCCAGTCCGTACCGGTGCCCTTCACCTTCAGGTAGCCGCGGAACACGAGGGAGTTGGTGATCACCCCGTTCTCCTCGAGCAGGTCGGCGATCTCGGACGTGCCCGTCTGCTCCGGGATGGTGATGGCCACGTCATCGCCGGGGTCCCCCGCCGGGTCGATCTGACGGAAGGCCCAGAACCCGACGACCCCCACGCCGAGCAGAGCGATCAGGGCGAACGAGGCGAGAACGGTGGGCCAGCGCCGGCGCCGGTAGCTCCCGAGGGCGCGCTGCTCACGCCGCGTGAGGGGCTCGTCCCAACGGAGATCGTCGTCGTCGATGTCGTCGACCTCGTCGTCGAGCACGCGGGGTTCTTCGGTCGGGGTGTCGGTCATTCCTCGGCGGTCCTCGGGGCGCCGGCGTCGAGCCAGGACTGGAGGAAGACGGAAGCGGCGACCTGGTCGACGACCTGCCGACGACGACGCCCCGTCACCCCCTGCTCCCGCAGGACCCTCTCGGCGGTCACGGTCGTGAGGCGCTCATCGTAGGTCTCGACCGGCACCCCCACTACGACGCGGAGGCGCTGCACCTCGGCCAGGACGGCTTCGGCCGCGGGGCCGACCGAGCCGTCCAGCGAGAGGGGCAGGCCGACGACCACCGCCTCGGCGTCGGCCTCGGCCACCAGGTCGGCGATGCGCCGGTGGTCGAGGGCTTCGTCACCGCTGCGCTCGACCTTGGTCCACGGGGTGGCCACGGTGCCGCCGCTGTCGGACAGGGCGATGCCGATGCGGCGGGCGCCGAGGTCGACGCCGACGGCCCTCAAGCCAGGCCGGCGGCGGCGCGGGCGAGGTCGAGGGCCTCGTCGACCTTCGACGGGTCACGGCCGCCGGCCACCGCCAGGTCCGGGGACTTGCCGCCACCACCGCCTACGGTCTTCGCGGCGTCGGCGATGAGCTCGCCGGCGTGCAGGCCGCTGTCCGGCGTGACCGCAGCGACCAGGGCCACGCCCCCACCGTCGGGCTCGCCGATGAGCACGACGCCCCGCACGCCGTCCTGGTCTCGCACCGCCACGGCGAGGTCCCGGAAGGCGTCCCGCTCCAGGTCGTCGACCCGGGCCACCACCACGCCGTCGACGGCCTGCGAGGCCAGCCCGGCGGCCTGGCCGGTGGCCGTCTGGCGCTTCAGGGCCTTCATCTCGTCGCGCAGCGCCTTGAGCTCGTCGAGGCGCTTGTCGACGCCGGTGACGACCTCGTCGGGCGCCACCCCGAAGCGCTCGGCCACGCCGCCGAGCAGGTCCTCGTCCCGGCGCAGCCGGTCCACCGTGCCCAGACCGGTGACGGCCTCGATGCGGCGCAGGTTCGACCCGATCGAGCCCTCGGACACGATCTTCAGCGGGCCGATCTCGCCCAGCGACGACACGTGGGTGCCGCCGCAGAACTCGATGGAGGGACCCGCCTCGCAGCACCCGGACCCGGTCGCCGTACTTGTCACCGAAGAAGGCGATGGCCCCGAGCGCTTCGGCCTCGGCCTTGGTCATCTCGTAGTGGCGAGACGTGGGCGTTGGTGAGGATCTCCTGGTTGGCCAGGTCCTCGATGGCGGTGATCTGCTCGGGGGTGACCGGCTCGAAGTGGCTGAAGTCGAAGCGCAGACGGTCGGGCGCGACCAGCGAGCCCTGCTGCTTGACGTGGTCGCCGAGCACCTCCCGCAGGGCCCAGTGGAGGATGTGGGTGCCGGTGTGGTTCCGGCGGATGGCGTCGCGGCGCTCGACGTCGATGGCGGCGTGGGCCTCCTGGCCGGCCTCGATCGAACCCTCGACGACCACGTGGTGCTGGACCCGACCGGGCGGGCCGTAGGTCGTGTCCACCACCTGGGCGACACCCGTGCTGGTCGTGATCGTGCCGGTGTCGCCGATCTGGCCGCCGGACTCGGCGTAGAAGGGCGTCTCCCGCAGGTAGATGACGACGTCGCCGTCATCGCCGACCACAGCCTCCACGACCGTGTCGATCTCGTTCGCCTCCCGACCGACGAATCGGTGGTGTCCGGGAGGTCGGGGACGTCGGTGCGGGTGCCACGGTCGACCTTGCGGGCCGCCTTGGCCCGCTGGCGCTGCTCGGCCATGGCGGCGTCGAAGCCGGCCTGGTCGACCTCGACCCCCTGCTCGGCGACGATCTCCTGGGTCACCTCCAGCGGGAAGCCGTAGGTGTCGTGGAGCTGGAACGCGACGTCGCCGGACAACGGCTCGCCGGGGTCCAGCTTCTCGAGGGCGGTGTCGAGGATGGCCGATCCCGTGCGGAGGGTCTCGCGGAACCGGGTCTCCTCCCGCTCGATGGTCTGACGCACGAACGAGTGGGTCTCGATCAGCTCGGGGTAGTCGTCGGCCATGATCGCCACGACCTCGTCGACCAGCGCGGGGGTGACGACCTCCTCGACGCCGAGCAGGTAGGCGTGGCGGACGGCCCGGCGGATGATGCGGCGCAGGACGTAGCCCCGGTCCTCGTTGCTGGGGATGACCCCGTCGCTGACCAGGAAGGTCATGGTCCGGGCGTGCTCGGCCAGGATGCGCAGCGAGACGTCGCTGCGCCTCGTCCTCGCCGTAGGGGACGCCGGCCAGCTCGCTGGCCTTGTCGATGAGGCGGCGGAGCTCGTCGGTGTCGAACACCGAGTCGACGCCCTGGAGCACGGCCAGGATCCGCTCGAGGCCGGCGCCGGTGTCGATGCTGGGCTTGGGCAGCGGCTCACGGCGCCCGTCCTCGAACTGCTCGAACTGCATGAAGACGAGGTTCCAGATCTCGACGAAGCGCTCCTCGCCGCCGTGGGCGGGCCCGCCGTCCTCGCCGTGCTCGGGCCCCTTGTCCCAGAAGATCTCCGAGCGAGGGGCCGCACGGGCCGGTGTCGGCCATCTGCCAGAAGTTGTCCTCGTCGAGGCGCTGGATGCGCTCCAGCGGCACGCCGACGACGTCGTGCCAGATGGCCTCGGCCTCGTCGTCGGAGGTGTGCACGGTCACCCAGAGGCGCTCGGGGTCGAGGCCGAAGCACCTCGGTGACCAACTCCCAGGCGTACGGGATGGCCAGCTCCTTGAAGTAGTCCCCGAAGCTGAAGTTCCCGAGCATCTCGAAGAACGTGAGGTGGCGGGTGGTGCGGCCGACCTCGTCGAGGTCGTTGTGCTTGCCGCCGGCTCGGACGACACTTCTGCACGGTGACCGCACGGGGCCAGGGGGCGGCCTCCTCGCCGACGAAGTAGGGCTTGAACGGGACCATCCCCGCGACCGTGAACAGCACGGTCTTGTCGTACGGGATGAGGCTGGCCGAGGGCACGCGGGTGTGCCCCCGCTCCTCGAAGAAGGTCAGGAAGACCTTGCGCAGCTCGGCGGCGTCCATGGTCCGATCCAGCCTACGGGTGGGCGCCCACCCGACCCGCCCGGTTCAACCGCCGGTACGGGCGTCCAGCTGCTCCCGCAGCTCCGCTTCGCGCAGGGCCATGGCCGACCGGCCCTCCTCGACGGCCTTGCGCAGGTCCACGCCCAGGTCCCGGATGGCCGACGCCAGGTCGCCGGCCATGGACTGCGGGCGCATGCGGTCGGCCCGGCGCCGCAGCGAGCGCTGGGCCCGTAGGACGGCGTACACGCCCACCCCGACGCCCAACGAGAGCCAGAACAGGCGCTTGAACATCAGTGCCGCCCGCCCCGGAAGCGCCGGTAGGCCTGGTTGGCGCCGGTGGCCAGCGCCAGGCCCTTGACCACAGGACTGCCCACGGTCAGGTAGGCCAGCCGGGTGGCGCTGTCCACGGTGCCGGACACCGACTCGGCCGACCGCAGGAGGTTGTCGACCCGCTCCTGCTCGACGCGGGCGCGCTCGGCGGCCTGGTGGAGCTCGGCGACCAGGGCCACGCTCTCCACCCGCAGTGCCTCCACCGTCACCCGGAGCTCTCGGACCGCGCGCAGGAGGTGGACGACGACGAAGCCGAGGACGGTCAGCGCCACGCCGGAGGCCACGGCGATGACGAGGGCGGTGACCTCGCTCCCGGTCATGGGCTCTCCTCGGGGTCGGTCGTGCGTTCGGCCATCCGCTCGGCCACCCGGCGCTCCGCACCGTGGGTCGAGGGCTCGTAGTAGCGCCGACCCACGAGGCCGGGGGGCCGGTACTCCTGTTCCACCCACCCCCGGGGGTCGTCGTGAGGGTACTCGTACCCCTCCCCGTGCCCGAGGGATGCCGCACCCCGGTAGCCGGTGCTGCGCAGGTGCGGCGGGACCTCGCCCCGGGGCTGGTCCTGGACGTCGGCCATGGCCTTGCCCAGGGCGAGGTAGGCGCGGTTCGACTTCGGCGCCGTGGCCAGGTACACGGTGGCGTGGGACAGCGCGATGCGGGCCTCGGGCAGGCCGACGAACTCGACGGCGTGGGCGGCGGCGTTGGCGACGACCAGGCCCATCGAATCCGCCATGCCGATGTCCTCGGAGGCGGAGATGACCAGCCGGCGGGCGATGAAGCGGGCGTCCTCGCCGGACTCCAGCATCAGGGCCAGCCAGTAGAGGGCGGCGTCGGGGTCCGAGCCCCGGATGCTCTTGATGAAGGCGCTGATGACGTCGTAGTGCTCGTCCTCGCCGTAGCGCAGGGCCTTCGCGTTCAGCGCCGCCTCGACGTGCTCGAGGGTGACCGCCGGTGGTCCCGAGCCGTCGTCGGCCAGGGCGACGGCGACCTCGAGGGCCGTCAGCACCTGCCGACCGTCACCTCCGACCTGGGCGACCAGGTGGTCGACCGCCTCGTCGGTGGCGCCGGCCCCCTCCTCGCCCAGACCCCGCTCGATCAGCGTGCGCACCGCCTCCGGGCCCAGCGGCTCCAGCCGGAACAGGGTCGATCGGGACAGCAGCGGGGCGTTGACCTCGAAGTACGGGTTCTCGGTGGTCGCCCCGATGAGCGTCAACAGGCCGTCCTCGACGCCCGGCAGGAGGGCGTCCTGCTGGGCCTTGTTGAAGCGGTGGACCTCGTCGAGGAACAGGATCGTGCGCTGGTCGCGCTCTCCCAGCCGTTGGCGGGCCTTCGCCAGGATCTCGCGGACGTCCTTCACGCTGGCCGACACGGCCGACAGGGCCTCGAAGGCCGACGTCGTCCGTCCGGCGATCAGCCGGGCCAGGGTGGTCTTGCCGGTGCCCGGCGGCCCCCAGAGGATGACCGAGCTGAGGCGGTCGCCCTCGATCAGCGTGCGCAGCGGCATCCCCGGACCGAGCAGGTGCTCCTGGCCGACCACCTCCTCCAGCCGGGTCGGCCGCATCCGGGCCGCCAACGGCGCCCGCCGCTTCAGCCGCTCGTCGGCGGCGGAGGCGAAGAGGTCGTCGGGCATCCCTCGGCCGAGGTTAGGGGGCGAAGCGGACGGGGCCGATCGGCCCCCGTGGACCCCTAACACTGGTCCGGTACGCGGCCGACAAGAAGGACATGCCGCCCGTGATCGCCGTGCTGTTCTGGCTCTGGCTGGCCGTGTCGATCGTGATGCTGGTGAAGCGTCACGGGACCCGGCGCGCCCGGCGGGCCGACAAGGACATCGAGATCTCCGACACCGGTACCGCGGTGGTCGAGCCCGCGCCCGCCGAGGAACCGGTGCCGGCCATGGCCAACGCCCCGACCCCGCCGCCCGATCTCGAGCAGCCTCTCGCCCCGGTGCCGGCCATGGCCAACGCCCCGACCCCGCCGCCCGGCTTCGAGCAGCCCGTGGCCCCCGTCATCGAGCGCCCCGCCGGCCGCAGCGTGCCCGCCGCCGGCATCGCCGACGCCCTCGTCGGCATCAAGATGCCGTGCGACCTGGTCCCGCTGGTCTTCGACCGGTTGGCCACCCACAAGATCACGCTCTCCACCACCGGGTTCCCGGCGGAGGTCGTGGGCCAGAGCCTGGCCGACGAGGTCGAGCGCCTCGGTTACGTCGTGCGGCCGCTCAGCGAACGCGAGGTCGTCGCCACCCGCGGCGTGACCGAGCTGCGGCTGTCGATCCTGCCCCCGGGCCCCGACGGTCGCCACCTCGACCACCCCAGCGCCCGCGACGACAGCGTCGTGGTCGTGATCGCCCTGAGCTCCTCAGCCCTTCGGGGGCAGTGTCCGCAGCCCGAGCTCGGTGAGGTGCCGGCCGTCGATGGGCGACGGCGCTCCGGTCAGCGGGTCGGCCCCGGACTGGGTCTTCGGGAAGGCGATCAGCTCCCGGATGTTCTCCTCGCCCACCAGCAGTGCGGCCAGGCGATCCACGCCGAAGGCGAAGCCGGCGTGGGGTGGCGCCCCGTAGCGGAAGGCCTCGAGGAGGAAGCCGAAGCGCTCCGTGGCCGTCTCGTCGTCGATGCCGAGCAGGGTGAAGATGCGGGCCTGCAGCTCGGGCTGGCTGATCCGGACGCTGCCCGACCCCAGCTCCCACCCGTTGAGCACCAGGTCGTAGTGGATCGACCGGATGGCCAGGAGGTCCTCGCCCGCCCCGTCCAGCAGGTCGACGTCGTCGGGGTGGGGCATGGTGAACGGGTGGGCGGCCGGGATCGGGTTGCCGTCGTCGTCCAGCGCCTCGAACAGCGGGAACTCCACCACCCACAGGAAGTGCAGCCCACCCTCGTTGACGGGCGGCCGGCCCAGCTGGAGGCGAAGGTTGCCCAGCACGTGGCGGACCTGGCGGCGCTCGTCGGCGACGAGGAGGAGCAGGTCGCCGGGCTCGCCGTCCAGCGCCGAGACGATGCCGCCGATCTCGGCCTCGGACAGGAACTTGGCGACCGGTGAGGTGACCTCGGCCGGGCCGTCGACCTTCATCCAGACCAGGCCCTTCGCTCCGAGCTGCTGGGCGGACTCCACCAGCCCGTCCAGCTCCTTGCGGGTGCGGTCCGCGCCGCCGGGCACCCGGATGCCCTTGACGCAGGAAGCCTGGAACGCCTTGAACTCGGTGTCGGCGAACACCTCGGTGAGCTCGACCAGCTCCATGCCGAAGCGGATGTCGGGCTTGTCGGTGCCGTAGCGCTCCATCGCCTCGTGCCAGGTCATGGAGCCGAACTCGCCCGGCACCTCGCCGGTGACCGCCTCCGCCGCGGCCCGCACGGCGATCTCGACGAAGCGCTGCACGTCCTCGGCGCCGACGAAGCTGGCCTCCAGATCGAGCTGGGTGAACTCGAACTGGCGGTCGGCCCGCAGGTCCTCGTCCCGCAGGCAGCGGGCGATCTGGAAGTAGCGCTCCATCCCGCCGACCATGCAGAGCTGCTTGAACAGCTGCGGGCTCTGGGGCAGCGCGTAGAACGCACCCGGGCGCAGGCGGGAGGGCACGACGAAGTCGCGGGCGCCCTCGGGCGTCGAGGCCATCAGCATCGGCGTCTCGACCTCGGTGAAGCCCTGGTCGGCCATCGAGTTGCGCAGCGCACGGTTCACGTCGGCCCGGGCCCGGAGGTTGGCCTGCAGCCGGCTGCGGCGCAGGTCCAGGTAGCGGTGGCGCAGGCGCAGGGTCTCGTCGGCGTCGATGCGGTCGCTGATGGGGAACGGCAGCGGGTCGGAGGTGGCCAGCACCTCGACCGTGCAGTCCCGGACCTCGATCTCGCCGGTGGACAGCTCGGGGTTGACCGTGCCCTCGGGACGGTGAGCGACCGTCCCGGACACCTTCAGCACGTACTCGCTGCGGAGGTCGTGGGCGCCGTCGACCACGCACTGCACGACGCCCGTGCGGTCCCGCAGGTCGACGAAGGCCAGGTGCTCGCCGTGCTCCCGCCGGGTGGCCACCCAGCCGCACAGCACCACCTCTCGGCCCTCGTCGGCGGTCGTCAGCTCACCGCACCAGTCGGTGCGCAGCCCCTCAGCGGGCATCAGGGGGTGTCCTTCGTCAGTCGTCGGATGGTGTCGATCAGGTCGGCCGTGGGGACCTGCTGCTGCTCGCCCTCGTCCCGCAAGGGGCGGAGCGTCACCACGCCGGCGGCGGCCTCGTCCTCGCCCACGATGGCGGCGAAGCGGGCGCCGCTGCGGTCGGCGGCCTTCATCTGGGACTTCATCGAGCGGCCGTCGAAGCCCCGGTCGGCGCCGACGCCGGCTCGCCGCAAGGTGGCGGTGAGGTCCCGGGCCACGTCGCCACCTGTCACGTCGACCACGAAGACGTCCACGGCCGACGGGGGCACGTCCCACACGCCCTCGGCGTCGGCGGCCAGCAGGATGCGCTCCACGCCCATGCCGAAGCCGATGCCGGGCGTGGACGGGCCCCCGAGCGCCTCGGCCAGGCCGTCGTAGCGCCCGCCGCCGCCCACGGCGTTCTGGGCGGTGTCGAGGGCCTCGGCCTGCAGCTCGAAGGTGGTGCGGGTGTAGTAGTCGAGCCCCCGCACGAGCCGGGGCTCGATGGTGAACGGGATGTCCAGCGCGGTGAGGCCCGCCTGGACCCGCTCGAAGTGGGCGGTGGCCTCGTCGGAGAGGTGGTCGGCCGGGCCGGGCGCCTCGGCCACGACGGCCGCGGTGGCCGGCCGCTTGGAGTCGAGCACCCGCAGTGGGTGACGGTCCACCTTCTCGCGGTCCTCCTCGGCGAGGTCATCCATGCGGGCCCGGAACCACTCCTGCAGGATCGCCGCGTAGCGGACCCGGTCCCCGGGCTCGCCCATGGAGTTCACCAGCAGCTTCACCTCGGAGCAGACCGACCACGCCGAGGAAGTCCCACGCCAGAGCGATGACCTCGACGTCCACGTCGGGGTCCACCGTGCCCAGCACCTCGACCCCCAGCTGGTGGTGCTGGCGGTAGCGGCCGGCCTGGGGCCGCTCGTAGCGGAACGTGGGCGCCGCGTACCAGACCTTCCACGGATCGGTCGGGCGGTGCTCCAGGTAGGCCCGCACGACCGGGGCGGTGCCCTCGGGGCGGAGGGCGATGTGGCGGCCGCCCTTGTCCTCGAAGTCGTACATCTCCTTGGTGACGATGTCGGTGCCCTCGCCCACCCGCTCGAAGACGCCGAGGTCCTCGAAGGTGGGGCTCTGGAGCAGGCCGTAGCCGGCCCGGTCGACGTGAGCGGCGAACGTCCCGACCAGCGCTTCCCACCGCCGGGACTCGGGCGGCAGGGCGTCGCGCGTGCCCACGGGCGCCGTGAACTTCGGGGCCATCGCTACTTGGCCGAGCCGGGCAGGACTCGATAGGCGTCGAACACGCAGTCGATCTTCTTCAGGGCGACCACCAGCGAGTCCAGCTGCGTGGGGTCACCGAGCTCGACGTCGAACTGCATGCGACACATCCGATCCCCGCCGGTGCGGGTCTCGGAGTGGAGGATGTTGAGGCGGTGGTCCGACAGCGCCGAGGAGACGTCGGTCAGGAGACGTTCCCGGTCCATGGCCTCGACCACCACGCTGGCCACGAAGGTCCCGGGGCTCTCGGTGTCCCACTCGACGTCGATGACCCGCTCGGTCTGCTCCCGGACCAGGGCCACCGCGTTCGTGCAGTCGGTGCGGTGGACGGTGACGCCCCGCCCCCGGGTGATGAAGCCCATGATCTCGTCGCCCGGCACCGGGGTGCAGCACCGGGACAGGCGGACCAGCATCTGCTCCTGGCCCTCCACGTGGACCCGGGCCGGCTGACTGGCCGAGCGGCGGGGCCGGCGGGGCGTGGTGAGGCCGGTGGAGAGCTGCTCCTCCCGCTCCGGGTCGCTGCCCGAGAGCATGCGCTGGACGCGGTTGGCCACGGACTTGGCCGACGACGTGGTGCTCGCCGACGGCCACGAACAGCGAGTCGAGGTCGGCGAACTTCAGGTCGGCGGCCACCGCCTCGAGCACCTCGGTGCCGAGCGGCAGGCCCTCCCGACGCAGGGTCTTGATGACGTCGTCGCGGCCCGCCTCGATGGCGTCACCCCGTCGCTCCCGGGAGAACCACTGGCGGATCCGGTTCTGGGCCCGGGGCGTCACGACGATGTTCAGCCAGTCCCGGGACGGGCCGGGGTTCTCGACCTTCGACGTGATGACCTCGACGGTGGAGCCCGACTTGAGGGCGGAGTCCAGCGGCACCAGGCGGCCGTCGATGCGGGCGCCGATGCAGGCGTGGCCGACCTCGGTGTGGATGGCGTAGGCGAAGTCCAGCGGGGTGGCCCCGTCCGGGAGGATGATCACGTCGCCCTTGGGCGTGAACACGTAGACCTCGTTGTCCTCGAGGTCGCCCTTGAGGTTGGCCATGAACTGGGTCGGGTCCGTGGTCTCGGTCTGCCAGTCCAGGATCTTGTTGAGCCAGACGATGTCGTCGGCCGGCGACTTCTCCTTGTAGGCCCAGTGGGCGGCCACCCCCAGCTCGGCCCGCTGGTGCATCTCCTGGGTGCGGATCTGGAACTCCACCGCCTTGCCCCCGGGCCCCATGACCGTCGTGTGCAGCGACTGGTAGAGGTTGAACTTGGGCAGGGCGATGTAGTCCTTGAAGCGCCCGGTGACCGGCTGCCACATGCCGTGGATGCAGCCCAGGGCCGCGTAGCAGTCCTTCACCGAGGCGACGATGACCCGGATGCCGACGAGGTCGAGGATGTCGTCGAAGGGCCGGCCTCGGACCATCTTCTCGTAGATGCTCCAGAGGTGCTTCGGGCGGCCGGTGACGTCGGCCTTGACCCGTACCTCGGCCAGGCGTTCGGTCACCTCGCCCTCGACCTGGGTCAGGTAGAGGTCCCGCTCGGGCGCCCGAGCGTCCACCAGGTGGTCGATCTCGGCGAAGCGCTTGGGGTGCAGGGCGGCGAAGGCCAGGTCCTCCAGCTGCTGCTTGACCTCCTGGACGCCCAGCCGGTGGGCCAGCGGGGCGTAGATGTCCAGGGTCTCCTGGGCGATGCGCAGCTGCTTCTCGGTGGGCATGGCGGCCAGCGTGCGCATGTTGTGGAGCCGGTCGGCCAGCTTGACCATGAGGACCCGGAGGTCGTCGGCCATGGCCACGAGCATCTTGCGCATGGTGGCGGCCTGTTGGGCCTCGCGGGACTCGAACTCCAGCCGCTCCAGCTTGGTGACCCCGTCGACGATGGCCGCCACCTCGGGGCCGAACTCGTCGTCGATCTCGGCCAGCGCCACCCGGGTGTCCTCCACGGCGTCGTGGAGCAGGGCGGCGGCGATGGTGGTGTCGTCCAGGCCGAGGTCGGCGGTGACCTTGGCCACGGCCAGGGGGTGGGTGATGTACGGGTCGCCGGACTTGCGCTGCTGACCCTCGTGGGCCTCGGCGGCCCGACGGTAGGAGCGCACGATGAGGTCGGAGCCGGATCGGGGGTGGTGCTCCCGGAAGGCCTCGACGACGGGGGCGACCTCCTCGTCGGGGGTCAGCTCCGGCCGCCGCCAGGGCAGCACGCGGTCGACGGTGGAGGGCATCAGTACGTGATCAGGGAGTGGACGCGGTGTTCGCCGAGCTGGCGACGGCCGGCGAGGGCCTCGAGCTCGATGAGGACGCTGTAGCCGACGACGGTGCCCCCGAGGCGCTCGACCAGGCGACCGGTGGCCGCCGCCGTTCCGCCCGTGGCCAGCACGTCGTCCACGATCAGGCAGTGGTCGTCGGCCGCGAGGGCGTCGACGTGCACCTCCAGGGCGTCGTCGCCGTACTCGAGCTGGTAGCCCTCGCGCTCGACGTCGTGGGGCAGCTTGCCGTGCTTGCGCACCGGCACCAGGGCGGCCCCCAGCCGGTAGGCGATGGGGGCAGCGAGCAGGAAGCCGCGGGCCTCGATGCCAAAGACCCGGTCCACGGTCTCGCCGGCGTACTCGTCGGCCAGGGCGTCGACCACGAACCGGAACGCGTCGACGTCACCCAGGAGGGGCGTGATGTCCCGGAAGAGGATCCCCGGCTCGGGGAAGTCGGGGATGTCGCGCACCAGGCCGGTGAGCCACGCGACGTCGGTCATCCATCAAATCTACCGCCGCACCCCCCTCGTTCTGGGGGAGTTGGTCAGCGCCGCTTCTTGGTCTTGCGGGGCCTCGGGGGGATCGCGCCGGCCGGGCCGGAGGGCGGGCCGGTGACCACCGTGCTGCGGCGGGCGGGTCGCGGCGTGATGGCGGGGCCACCCGCCGGGGCGGCGACGGGGACCGAATCCTCGCCGGCGTAGGCCCACTTCGGCTCCCGCTCCTTCAGGTAGCTGACCACCGGGGCAGCCACGAACAGCGACGAGTAGGCGCCCGACGTGAGGCCGACGGCCAGGGCCAGAGCGAACTCCTCGAGGGTCTCGGCGCCGAGCAGCACGGAGCCGACGAGGAGCATCGACACGATCGGCAGGATCGTGGCGAGGGTCGTGTTCACCGACCGCATCAGCGTCTGGTTGAGCGTCCGGTTCATGATCAGCCGGTAGGGCGTCTTGGACACGGTGCGCGCGCTCAGTTCTCCTGGGCGCGGTCGAACACGACGATCGTGTCGTAGAGCGAGTAGCCGAGGATCGTCAGGAACGAGATCAGGGTGGCCGGGGTCACCTCGATCTGGAGGATCGAGTACACGCCGACGCTCAGCAGGAGGTCGTGGACCATCGACACGAGGGCGCCGACGGCCATCTTCCACTCCAGCCGGATGCTGATGTACAGCGAGATGGCGATGAAGAAGAGGATCAGGGCCCGCTGGGCCTGTTCGGTGATCTCGTCGCCCCACGACGGGCCGACGGTGTTGACGGTCACCTCGTCGGTGCCGACCTCGGCCAGGTCGGCCAGTGCCCGGGTGATCTCCGAGGTCTGTTCCTGGGTGGTCACGTCGGCCTGGATCCGGAAGCGCTCGGTGCCGTCGGCGGCGGTGACGAGCTGGATCTTGGCGCCGCTCTGCCCCGACGTCGGTCATGACGTCACGGGCGTCGTCGACCGAGGCGCCGTTGGTCGGCACCTCCCAGACGCTGCCGCCCTCGAAGTCGATGCCCAGGTTCAAGCCACGGGTGACGAGGCTGGTGATGGAGATCACGCAGATGACCGCGGCGACGATCAGCCCCCAACGGAACGTCTTGATGAAGTTGAAGTCGTTGCGGTTCTGGTAGACGGTCCGGCGGAGGCGCGCTGCGGAGGGTCATGTCGTCGCCTCCTCGACCTTCGGCATGCCGAACACCCTCGTGTTCTCACGCCAGCGGGGCCTCCGGGACAGGATCAGCACAGCGGGCCGGATGAAGAACCACGACGCGATGATGTCGATGATCGTGGACAGGCCCAGCAGCAGGGCGAAGCCCCGCACCGGTCCGATCGACAGGAAGTAGAGCAGCACGGCGCCGATCAGCGAGGCGACGTCGGCCTTGATGATCGTGGAGAACGACGAGTCGAACGAGCGCTCGACGGTGCTCCGGAACGTGCGCCCGTTGTGGACGTCCTCCTTGAGGTGCTCGTAGAAGACGATGTTCGAGTCCACCGAGATGCCGATGGACACGATCAAGCCGGTCACCCCGGCGAGGGTGAGGGCGAGGCCGCGGGACTCCCCCAGGTACGAGATCAGCACCCACACCAGGATGAACTCGAGGATGAGGCTGGCGATGGCCACGATGCCGAGCAGGCGGTAGTAGGCCGACCATGAAGATGGCGGTGAACAGGAGGCCGATGATCCCGGCGACGAGGCCCGCCCGCAGGGAGTCCTCGCCGAGGGTGGCCGACACCGTCTGGGTCTGCTGGGGCTCGAGGGTGACGGGCAGGGCGCCGTAGCGCAGGACGAGGGCCAGGTTCTTCGCCGAGTCCTCGGTGAAGCTGCCCGAGATCACGATCTCGTCCCGCTCGAAGGTCGGTGTCTCGGTGATGCTCGGGGCGGAGACGACCTCCTGGTCCAGCACGATCGCCAGCTGCTGGGACGGGCACACCGGGTCGGCCGAGAAGCACTTGGTGGTGATGGCGTTGAACTGGTCGATGCCGGGGGTGCCGCTCTTGAACTCGGGGGTGACCACCCACGAGGTGCCGGTCTGCGGGTCGAGCACGGCGTCGGCGCCGCTGATGGCGTTGCCGGTGAGGGCGGTCGGGCCCAGGAGGAACCGGCGGATGATGGTCCCCGTCCTCGTCCCGCTCGGGCAGGACCACGGCCCGGCAGATCTGGTCGAGCGGGCGAGGGGTGATCCCCTGGTCGTTGAGCCGCTGCGGGATCTGCGTCTGGGTCTGGAACGCCGACTCCGGGCAGACGGCCTCGGCGTCCGGGTCACCTGCCGGTGAGGTGGTCGTCGTGGCGCCCCCTGCCGCGGTCGTGGTCGGGGCCGGCGGGACCGTGGTGGTCGGCTGGAGCCCGGCGGCGTTCTCGCCCGGGGTCAGGCCGCTCAGGCCCTGGCTCTCCTCGTCGCTCGGCTCACCGGTCGGCGCCGTCGTGGTGGTGGCCGGCGGTGCGGTGGTCGTCGTCGCCCCGCCCTCGCCGGGGATCGTCGTCCCCGGAGGGGCCGTTGTGGTCGGGATCTCGCCCTCGTTGGGGCACCCGGGCGCCGGGAGCTCCTCCGAGCACGGCGGGAGCTCCTGCAGGACGGGCCGGAAGCGCAGCTCGGCGGTCTGGCCGACCAGCTCGAGCGCCCGGTCCTGGTCCTTCACCCCGGGCAGCTGGACCAGGACGGTGTCGCCCTGCCGGGTGATGTCGGGCTCGGCCACCCCGAGGGCGTCGACCCGGTTCCGGATGATCTCGACCGCCTGATCGAGGATGTCGTCGTCGTCGACCGGCTGGTCCGGCTGGAGGACGACGGACACGCCACCCTGGAGGTCGAGGCCCAACACCGGCGAGTTGCCCGCCAGGAGCGTCCAGAGAAGCCCGCCGATGGTGACGACGACGAAGAAGACGAGGGGGAAGACCCCCTTGCGACGCACGGAGGGTCAGTCCTCCTCGTCGTAACGATCCGTACCCGTGCCGTCGTCCCATTCGATGAGCTCGGAGACCGCGCCGCGCTGGATGCGCACGACCACGCCGTCGGCGATCTCCAGCTCGGCGATCTGGCCGTCGATCGTGGTGATGGTGCCGTAGAGCCCGCCGTTGGTGAGCACGTCGTCGCCCGGCTCCAGCGACGACACGAGGTCGGTGTGCTCCTTCATCCGCTTCTGCTGGGGGCGGAGCAGGAGGAAGTAGAAGACCAGCGAAGAACAGGGGCAGCAGGATGAGTGAACCCATGAGGAAGGAGGCTCCGAACGATCCGGGGAAGTCGGCGAGCGACTCTATCGGCGCGGTGCGCGCGTGAGCCGTTCAGGGCCAGCTGCCGGCGACCTCTCGCCGGAGGTCGGCGAGCGTTCCCGCCTGGATGGCCGCTCTGGCGCGAAGAACGAGCCGTCGAGCAGCCAGGCCAGGTTGTGGATGGTGAGCAGCCGGGGGCCGGTGGGCTCGTCGACCTTCAGGAGGTGGCGCAGGTAGGCGCGCGAGTGGCGGGCGCACACCTCGCAGCCGGCAGTCCGGGTCGAGCGGGCCCGCCGTCGGTGGCGAAGCGTGCGTTGCGCAGGTTCAGCCGGCCGGCGTCGGTCAGCACGGTGCCGTGGCGGCCCGAGCCGGGTCGGCAGCACGCAGTCGAACAGGTCGACACCCCGGGCGATGCCCTCGAGCAGGCCGACGGGGTCACCCACCCCCATGAGGTAGCGGGGCTGGTCGGCGGGCAGGTGGGCCAGCGTCGGCCGTCCAGCGCGGGCAGCATCTCGGCCAGGGTCTCCCCCACCGACAGGCCGCCGACGGCGTAGCCGTCGAAGTCGAGGGCGACGGTGCGCTCGGCGCTCTCGACCCGCAGGTCGACGTCGACCCCGCCCTGCACGATGCCGAACAGGCACTGGTCGTCGACCCGGGTGTGGGCGGCCCGGGCCCGGGCGGCCCAGGCGGCCGTGCGCTCGACGGCGGCGCGGATGACCGGCGTCGTCGGACGGGAGCGGCGGGCACACGTCGAGCACCATCTGGATGTCGGCGCCGAGCGCCTCCTGGACGGCCACGGCGTGCTTCGGGGGTGAAGCGGACGAGCGACCCGTCGTAGGTCGAGCGGAACGTGGCCCCGTCGTCGTCCACCTTCGGCTCGAGGGAGAAGATCTGGTACCCGCCCGAGTCGGTGAGCACGTGGCCCGACCAGTCCATGAACCCGTGGAGGCCGCCGAGGTCGCGCGACCACCTCGTGGCCCGGGCTTCAGCACAGGTGGTAGGTGTTGGCGAGCACGACCTCGAAGCCGAGGCGCTCCAGGTCGACCGCCGACAGGTGGCGCACGGCGCCCCGGGTGGCGACCGGCATGAAGCACGGGGTGCGGAACGTCCCCCGCGCCGTGGTCGACCGTCCCCGTCCGGGCAGCCCCGTCGCGTGGCCTCGACGGTCGATCGTGGCTCTCATCCCGGTCGCCGCCTCGCTCGCCGCTCCAGGAACATGGCGTCGCCGAAGGAGAGGAAGCGGTAGCCCCGGGCCAGCGCCGTGGCGTAGAGGTCCCGCCAGCGGTCGCCGACGAAGGCGTCGACCAGCACGAGCAGGCTGACGCGGGGCACGTGGAAGTTGGTGAGCAGGACGTCCACCATCGCGAACCGGTGGCCGCGGCGGATGAACAGGTCGGTCGGGCCCTCGGTGGCGCCCGTCGCCGCCCAGGACTCGAGGGTGCGCACGACCGTCGTGCCCACGGCCACGACCCGCTCGGCGGCCCGACGGCGGCCACGGTCGTCGTCGGGGACGACGTAGCGCTCGGTGTGGACGACGTGGTCCTCGACCTCGTCGGCCCGGATCGGGGCGAAGGTGGCGAGCCCCACCTCGAGGTCGACGGTGGCGACTCGGACGCCCTGCCGTCGGCAGCGCTCGAGCACGTCGTCGGTGAGGTGCAGCCCGGCGGTCGGGCGCCGCCGCCGAGCCGGGGCGGTCGGGCGAACACGGTCTGGTACCGCTCGGGGTCGTCGAGCGGCTCGTGTGATGTACGGCGGGAGCGGCACCGCGCCGATGCGGCCGACGAGGGCCAGCGGGTCCTCGTCGCCCAGCACCGTGACCGCCCGCTCGCCGTCGGCCAGCGCCTCGCCCACCTCGACGACGGGCACGCCCTCGTGCTCCAGCACGGTGCCGGGCGGCAGGCGGCGGCCGGGACGGACCAGCGCCGTCCACGTGCGCGCGCCGGTGCGCTCGGCCAGCAGGACCTCGACCCGCGCCGCCGGTCGCCTTCGTCAGGTGCAGGCGGGCGGGGATGACCCGGGTGTCGTTGACCACCAGCAGGTCGCCGGACCGGAGCAGGTCGGGCAGGTCCGGACGTGCGGTGGTCGAGTGGCTCGCCGTCGGGCCTGGTCGACCAGCAGGCGGGCCGCGTCGCGGGGCTCGATCGGGCGTCTGGGCGATGGCGTCGTCGGGCAGCTCGTAGTCGAACGCCGCCGTCCGCACGGCGGTCTACGGCCCGTAGGTGGCGAGGGCCTCGAGCGCGGTGTGGACGAGCAGGCGGACGCCGGCGCCGATGGCGGCCTCGTCGACGTCGAAGCCGCCGGCGTGCAGGTCGGCCCACCGGGGTGCTCCGGCGGGGCGCACGCCGAGGCGGGCGTAGGCGCCGGGCACCCGCTCCAGGAGCCACGAGAAGTCCTCGTTGCCGACGCTCTGCTGGGTCGGCACGCACGCCGTCGGGGCCGAGGGCGCTGGCGGCGGCCGCCCGCAGCACGGCGACGGCCTGGGGGTCGTTGTCGACCGGCGGCGAGCCGCGCTGGTAGTCGAGCTCGTAGGTGGCGCCGAAGGGCTCGACGATGGCCGCCACCAGCCGTTCGACGATCGCCCGGCGCCGCCTCCCAGCCGGCCCGGCCCCGCACCCGCAGCGTGCCCGCCAGCTCGGCGTGGGTGGGGATGACGTTGGCGGCGTGGCCGGCGTTGACCTGGCCGAAGACCATGGTGACGGCGTCCCGGCTGTCGGTCAGCTTGGCCAGGCCCGCGGGCAGGTCGGTGATGAGCTTGCCGGCGACGTGGACCAGGTCGGCGGTCAGGTGGGGCCGGGCGGTGTGGCCGCCTGGCCCCGTCAGGCGTGATGACGACCCGGTCGGCGGCCGAGGTGATCGGGCCCGAGCGCAGGCCGACCTGGCCGACCTCGAGCGCCGGGGTCGCAGTGCAGGGCGAAGGCGACGTCGACGTCGTCCATGACCGGCGTGCGGTGCAGCACCGCGGCACCGCCGGGCATCGACTCCTCGGCGGGCTGGAAGAGGAGGCGCACCCGCCCGGGCCGATCGCCGAGGATCTCGTCGAGCGCCAGACCGGCGCCGAGCAGGATCGTCGTGTGCACGTCGTGGCCGCAGGCGTGGCACACGCCGGGCACCGGTCGACCGGTACGGGCACCTCCTTCTCGTCGTCGCAGCGGCAGGGCGTCGATGTCGGCCCGGAGCAGGACCGTCGGGCCGTCCGCCGCCGCCGAGGTCGACCTGCAGCCCGGTGTCGGTCGGCCAGCGGCCGGCGTCTCGATGCCCGGCCACGTCGAACCGGGCCCGGACCGCGGCGGTCGTCTCGTGCTCCTGCCAGGACAGCTCGGGGTGGGCGTGCAGGTGACGCCGGAAGGCGACCAGCTCGCTCGACCGTGGGCCTCCAGGAAGCGGTCGAGGCCGTCGTCGCTCGACGGCGCCGGCTCACCGGGCGTCGGTCCAGGCTCGTCGACGAGCGAGGTCGACGACGGCGCGCAGGTCGCCGCGCGTGCCTCGACGCAGCCGGCGCTGGCGCTGCGTAGCTGGGGCCCGCGTCGCAGGATGCGCGAGGACGCCCTCCAGCTCGTCGGCACAGCCCAGCTGCACGCCGACCGGGCGCAGGGCGGTGACCAGCTCGGTGACGGTCTCGGCGCAGGGGTCGGGTCGCGCCCTCGAGTCGTCGACGATCAGGTCGGCGTCGAGGCCGTAGCGGGCGGCCCGCCACTTGTTCTGGCGCAGGACCCAGTCCGACGGGGGCTGGCAGCGCCTCGCCCGCCGTCGAGCGCTGGTCGAGCCAGGTCACCAGGCACTGGCCGAGCGCGGCGAGGGCGGCCACCTCCCGGCAGGGTCGGGATGCCGTCGCACATCCGCAGCTCGACCGTGCCGAAGTCGGGGTGCGGGCGGATGTCCCACCACACCTCGCGGATCGTGGTGATGCGCGCCGGCGGAGACCAGCGTCTCCATGAACGTGCTCGAACTCGGCCCAGTCGGTCGAGCGGCTCGGGGAGGCCGGCGGTGGGCAGGCCCTCGAAGACCTTGCTGCGGCTCGACGCCAGGCCGGTGTCGTGACCCTCCCAGAACGGGCTGGACGCGGACAGCGCCAGCAGGTGCGGGATGTAGCCGGCCAGGCCGTTGGCGATGGCCACCACCTTCTCGCCGTGGCGGACCCCGACGTGGAAGTGGACGCCGAAGATCTGGAGGCGCTGGGCCATCCACTGCATCTCGCTCGACGAGCTGGTGGTAGCGGGGGTCCTCGCTGACGTCCTGGTCGCTCCCACTGCGAGAACGGGTGGGTGCCCGAGCACAGCAGGTCGAGGCCCCGCCGGTCGGCCGCCGCCCGCACCTCGGCCAGCGTCGCGCTCAGGTCGGCCCGTGGCCTCGGCCACCGTCTGCGCAGATGCCGGTGATGATCTCGATCGTGCACTCGAACAGCTCGTGCTTGGCCTTCGGGTGCTCGCCGTCGGGGTGGCCCTGCGCCCAGCTCGGTCGAGGATGTCGGTGGCGCGCGCTGACCAGCTCGCCGGACTGCGCGGTCGACCAGCTCCAGCTCGACCTCGACGCCCAGGCTCGGCGCCGGGCGAGCTGTTGAAGTCGATGTGCACCGAGCGCAGGCTATGGCGGCCGCCGGTCTACTCGAACAGCGAGCCGGGCCCCGGCGGGGTCGACGGCGGGGCCGAGGCCCGAGGTGCGGCCAGGCGGCCGGCGTGGCGACGCGGCCCCGGGGCGTGCGCATGAGCAGGCCCTGCTGGATGAGGAACGGCTCGTAGACGTCCTCGACGGTCTCCGGCGGGCTCGCTGACGGCGATGGCGAGGGTCTTGAGCCCGACCGGGCCGCCGCCGAAGCGCTCGCACAGGGCGCTGAGGATGGCGCGGTCGACCTTGTCGAGGCCCCGCTCGTCCACGCCGAAGGCCGCGCAGGCCGTCGCGACGCCGCCTCGAGGTCGATGTGGCCGTCGGCCCGCACCTCGGCGAAGTCGCGGACCCGGCGCAGCAGCCGGTTGGCGATGCGGGGCGTGCCCCGGGCCCGGCCGGCGATCTCGGCGCGCCCGTCGGCGTCGACCGTCGACGCCGAGGATGCCCGCCGTCCGCACACGATGGCCTCGAGGTCGGCGGGCTCGTAGAAGTCGAGCCGGGCGACCAGGCCGAAGCGGTCGCGCAGCGGGCCGGTGATCAGCCCGGTGCGGGTGGTGGCCCCGACCAGGGTGAAGCGGGGGAGCGTCGAGGCGGATCGACCGGGCGGCCGGGCCCTTGCCGAGCACGATGTCGAGCTGGAAGTCCTCCATGGCCGGGTAGAGCACCTCCTCGACGGCCCGGGGCAGGCGGTGGATCTCGTCGATGAAGAGGACGTCGCCGTCGGCTCGAGCCGGGTGAGGATGGCGGCGAGGTCGCCGGCCCGCTCGAGCGCCGGGCCGGAGGTGACCTGGAGCGCCGACGCCCATCTCGTTGGCGACGATGCCGGCCAGCGTGGTCTTGCCGAGGCCCGGGCGGGCCGGCGAAGAGCAGGTGGTCGGCGGCCTGCCCCGCGGCGGCGGGCGGCCTCCAGGATGATGGCCAGGTGCTCCTTGAGCTCGGCCTGGCCGACGAACTCGTCCAGGGTCCGGGGCCGCAGGCCGGGCTCGTCGTCGGTGATCTCGTCGACCACGTCGGTCACCGTCTCCTGCGGGATCAGGAGCTCCTCGCGGACGGCGCCGGTCGGTTCGTCGGCCACGGGCTCAGGCTACGGCGAGGCGCCGGAGCGCTTCGCGGAGCAGGTCGGCGGGGTCGCCGTCGTCGGGCAGGTCGTCGACGCACCCGGCGGACCTCGTCGGGGCCGTAGCCGAGGCCGGCCAGCGCCTCGGGGACGTCCCGGCGGGCCGACGGGCGTCGACGCGCGCCGTCGCCGACGGTCGGCGTGAGGTCGACGTCGGGCAGGTCGAGGCGGGACTTCAGCTCGACCAGCAGGCGGGCCGCGGTCTTCTTGCCGACGCCCGGGCACCAGGCACAGCGCGGCGACGTCGTCGGCGGCGAGGACCTCGCCGCAGGGCGTCGGGCCCGTGCACCGAGAGGATGGCCAGGGCCAGGGCGGGGCCGACGCCGTGGGCGCCGAGCAGGGCCTCGAAGCAGACCCGCTCGTCGCGGGTGGCGAAGCCGTAGAGCGTCTGGGCGTCCTCCCGGACGTGGTGGTGGATCCAGAGGAAGACCTCGTCGCCGACCTCGCCGACGGCGGCCGCCGTGGTCGGGCGCGACGCGTGACCCGGTAGCCGACGCCCGGCCACCTCGACCAGGACCTCGCCGTCCAGCGAGCGGTCGAGCAGGGTGCCCCGCAGCGAGCCGATCATCGGCGGCCCCGACCGCGGCGGCCTGCATCGGGGCGTGGGCCAGGTGGCAGAGCGCCAGCGCGGCGGCGTCGGCGGCGTCGGCCGGGCGTGGGCGGCGCGGCCAGCGCCGAGCAGCGTCTGCACCATGTGACCGCACCTGCTCCTTGTCGGCGCCGCCGTCGCCGGCGACGGCCTCCTTCACCTGGTTCGGGCGTGTACTGCACGACCTCGGCAGCCGGCGGCGTGCGGCCTCGGCCATGGCGAGGCCGCTGGCCTGGCCGACGGCCATGGCCGTGCGCACGTTCACCTGGAAGAAGACCCGCTCGACGGCCACCACGGCGGGCTGCAGCTCGGCGATGCAGGGCCCGGAGCTCGAGCTGCAGCTCGGCCAGCCGCTTGGGCAGCGGGTCGTCCTGTCGGCGTGCGCAGCACCCCGAGGGCGACCGCCCGGGCCGCCACGCCCGAGCTGCTCGACGCAGCCGTAGCCGCAGCGGGACAGCCCCGGGTCGATCCCGAGCACGAACATCTGTACGAGGGTAGGGGCCGTGGTCGCCCCGGTCGGTGGATGGCCGTGCGACCTGTTGCCGCACCGTCCGACTCACGGCCGGGGGTGCACCTGCCGATGGACGGCGTCGTGACGCCTGAACCCGTCGTGTCCGCTCGCGGGCTGAGTCGCCGCTTCGGCGAGGTCGACGCCCTGTCCGACCTCGACCTCGCCGTGCCCGACGGGCTCGATCACCGTCCTGCTCGGGCCCAACGGCGCCGGCAAGACCACCGCCATCCGCATGATCACCGGCGCGCTCGAACCCCGACGGCGGCGAGGTGCGCGTGTTCGGCGCTCGACCCCGGCGACGAGGGCGAGGACGTCCGCCGCCGCTGCGGCGTCGTGTCGGCCAAGCCGGCCCTCTACGACCGGCTGAACGGCTGGGACAACCTGGCCTACGCGGCCGAGCTCTACGGCCTGCGCGGACACGACGACCGCCTGCGGGAGGCCGCCGGCCGCTTCGGCATCGAGGACGCGCTCGACCAGCAGGTCGGGGGCTACTCGACCGGCATGAAGACCCGCCTGGCCCTGGCCCGGTCGATCCTGCACGACCCCGACCTGCTGCTCTTCGACGAGCCCACCTCGGGCCTCGACCCCGAGTCGTCCCACGCCGTGCTCGAGCTGATCCGCGACGATGACCGACGACGGCCACACCGTCGTCATGTGCACCCACCTCCTGCTCGAGGCCGAGGGCCTGGCCGACCAGGTCGTGGTGCTCGAGGACGGCACCGACCTGATCTCCGGCACGCCCCAGGCAGCTGACCGGCCGCTACTGGCCCGGCGTCGTCGTGCACCTCGACGCCGAGGAGCCCGAGCATGCTCGACCGGCTGGCCGACGGCCGACGGGCGTCATCGCCTACGAGCGCGACGGCGTCGCCGAGGTCCAGCTCGACGGCCTGGACCGGGTCCCCGACCTGGTCGCCCAGCTGGCCGCCGGCGGCGTCCGCCTGACCCGGGTCGAGCCCCGCATCCCCACCCTCGAGGACCTCTACTTCGCCGTGCGCGAGGGCCGCACAGGCCTTCGCCGAGGGCAACACGCTGGGCGGGCCCGACACCGCCGACCGCTTCGACCGCAAGCGCACCGCGCCGTCGGTCAACGACGTGGCCGGGATGACGCCGATGAACTGGGCACGGATCTGGACCGTCACCCGGACCGACCTGAAGCAGCTGATCCAGGCCAAGGACTTCTGGATCCCGATGCTGATCCTGGGCGGCATCTTCTTCCTCTTCGTCCCGACGATCCTGCTGCTGTCGATCACCGCCATCGGCGACGTCGCAGGCCGTGGCCCAGATCAGCCAGGCCCTCGAGGTCCTCCCCCAGCAGGCCCAGGACGCCGTGCGGGGCGACACCGACGCCGGCCGGGCCTCCTACGCCCTGGCCGTGTACCTGTTCGCCCCGGTCGCCGTGGTCGTGCCGCTGACCATCTCCACCGCCGTCGGCGCCGTCGACCATCGTCGGCGAGCGGGAGCGGGGCACCGGCGAGTTCCTGGCCCACTCCCCCGCCGCGGTCAAGGAGATCTACCTCGGCAAGCTCATCGCCAGCCTCTGCCCGGCTACGTCACCACGCTGCTCGGCTTCGGGATCTACTCGCTGGTCGTGAACCTGATCGTCGGCCCCGAGGTCGGCGGCTGGTTCTTCCCCACCCAGGAGTGGTGGGTGCTGATGCTGTGGGTGGTCCCGCCGTTCCTGGCCCTCACCCTGTCGATCGTCCTGCGCCTCTCGGCCCGGGTGAAGTCGACCGCGGCGGCCCAGCAGGCGTCGGGCCTGGTGACCCTGCCGCTGATCCTGGTCGCCTACTCCCAGTCGACCGGCGCCCTGTTCGGCGCCGCCTCGGCCTCCATCTGGATCGGCGCCATCGCCTGGGTCGTCGCCATCGCCGGCCTCAGCCGGGGCATGCGCGTCGTCACCCGGGCCCGCCTCCTCGGCGTCGCCGACGGCATCTAGGTGTCGCTCCCGAACCAGAGGTTCGGGAGCGAGCTTGGCTGAGCGGCCTTCGGCCGCGCTGCACGCGTCAGTGGCTCGGCCGCTCGATCGGCCGATGGCGTCACGCCTTGCCCAGACGGATCTCGACGGGGGTCGCTTCGCGGGGCGGCCGGGGGGTGAGTCGCAGGAGAGGAGACGGGGCTCGTCGGCGAGACCGATGTCGACGACGACCTCGTGGGTGGCGCCACTCGCGGTGGACGAACGAGACGTGGTGCCGGTGCTCGTCGACCTCGTGCGGGCCCAACCGCAGCGAGTCGACGTCCCAGTCGTCCAACTCGTGGCGGAGGACGACCTCGGCCTTCTGCGCCGCCGGTGACCAGGTGGCCCGACCCCGGAAGCCCGCGGGATGGATCCGGCCCTCCTGGTAGGCGTGGACGAGCGGCAGCGCCGACGCCGGGGTCACCCGGCCGTGGAAGAGCCCGTGGGGGAAGCTGACGACGTTGGCGGCGAAGCGGTCACCGCCGACGTGCGAGCACTCCCAGGCGTCGACCCCGGCCCGCCGAAGGTGCGCGGGCCACCGGCCGGCCGTTGTCGGCACAGCAGCGGTCGTGGCGGCCGTGGGTGCAGACGGCGATGATCGGCCCCGGACCGGCGTCGGGCAGCTCGGTGGTGTCGTCGACCATCGCCGCGAGGTCCAGGTCCAGCAGCTCGGCGGGGTCGCGGAACGTGCCACCGCCGATGACGAGGGTCGAGCTCGGTGGTCCGGGCGAACGACCAGCGCCGCTCCTCGGGCGCCTCGACGCCGGGACCCCGCCGGATGAGCAGGACCCGGAAGCTGGAGCTCCTTGCGCCGGCGCGTCGAGCGCCTCGGCGACGTCGGCGGGCAGCTTCGACTCGAGCAGCGCGTTGCGACCCCACGCCCCCGGCTGCTCGATCAGGAGCCAGTGCCTGTTGCCGCGATGCGGTCCCGGCGGGGTCCTCCTCGAAGGCCAGCGAGCAGGACGAGCAGGTGTCGTCCTCAGCCATCGACGGACCGGCGGAGGACGCCCTCCCGCAACAGGCGCCCGACGAGCACGAGCGCGGCTCGGCTCGTCGAGCAGGGGAGACAGCTCGGCCAGCGACGTCGGGCGGTCGAAGCCGAGCACGGCCTCGAGGGCGGGGCGGATCCGCGGCCGGGAAGCGGATCGTGCGGTCGGCCAGGACGAGCGCACAGCGCGGCGAACCATCGTCGACGGAGTCCACCAGCTGCACCGGGCCGGGTCGGCGCTCGACCAGCAGGTCGTCGTCGACCGGCGGCGGGCGTGAGGACCTCCAGGAGCGCCCCCTCCTGCGCCCCGGCGTACTGGGCCCACATGCCCTGGCCGAGCGCACCGACCCGCTCGTCGAGGTCGAGGCGACCGACCGCCTCCTTCAGCTGGCTCTCCAGCACGGCGAGGTCGAGGGGTTCGTCGGGCAGCGCCTCCCGGACCGACGGGATCCGGGCCGCCTCCGCCACGACCCCCTCGAGGACGTGGTGCCAGGTCTGGACGTGGATGCCGACCGTGACGTGCAGGCGAGGCCTCGTCCTCGCTGACGACCCGGTGGACGAAGCCCCGGGGCAGGTAGAGGCAGTCCCCGGGGCCGAGCACGGTGGCCAGCACCGGTTCCAGCGACCCGTCGTCGAGCTCCTCGCCCTCACCGACGTCCGACCAGTGCTGGTGGCCGAGCGGCCGCTCGAAGCGGGGCTCGAAGATCTCCCATCGCTTGTGCCCCGCGGTCTGGAGCACGACGACGTCGTGGGTGTCGTAGTGCAGGCCGAGCCCCCGCTCGTCGGCCGGCGTCAGGTACGCGTTGGCCTGCGTGGGGTGGCCGAGCGCCCCGTGGAGGTCGGCGCAGAACCGGCCCAGCGGCGCCCACCAGGTGTGCAGCGACTGGAGGACCAGCGTGGCGCCGTCGGCCACCGCGGCGACCGTGCGCGCCGGGTCGAGCACGCCGTCGTACCGGGTCGACGCCCCAGCGCCGGCTGGTCGTGTAGGTCCCGCGGTCGAGGGTGTCGCCACCCTTGACGAGGCGGAACGCCGGATGGCGCAGCGCGCGCGTCGTGACGATCAGCTCGTCGACCGCGCCGAGATCGAGCAGGTCGGCGAACGCCGCGCCGGACCGGTCGTGACCGGCCAGGGGCGCGCGCTGCCAGGCCTGCTCGAAGGTGCTGCCGAAGCAGCGGGTCAGAGGCGAGGCGTCCGCCTCAGGCGTCGGCGCCACCGTCGTCGTCGCCGGCATCCCCGTCGCCGTCGTCGCCACCGCCGGCGTCGTCGCCATCGGTGCCGTCACCGTCGGTGTCGTCGTGCAGGGACGTGACGGGAGCGGTGAACTCGGTGTCGATCTCTTCGTCGGTGAGGGTCTCAGGAGTCATGGCCGGACCCTACCCCTGTGCCCCGAGGCGAGTCATGGCCGGGATCACGAGGCGGCGGCCTGCAGGACGTCGTCGGGGATGTCGAAGTTGGCGTAGACGTCCTGGACGTCGTCGTGGTCGTCGAGCGCGTCGATGAGGCGGAGGACGGCCTTGGCCTTCTCGGCCGAGTCCGAGGGGCACGGTGGTCGTCGGGAGCATCGTGACGTCGGCCGACTCGACGGCGATGCCCGCCTCCTCCAGCGCGGCCCGCAGGTCAGGCACGTCGGTCGGCGGCCACGGTGACCCGCCAGGTGTCGCCCTCGTCGACGATGTCCTCGAGGCCGGCGTCGAGACCGACCATCATCACGTCGTCCTCGTCGACCGAGCTCGGGCACGAGGATCACGCCCTTGCGCTCGAACTGCCAGGCCACCGCGCCGGGCTCGGCCAGCGAGCCGCCGCCGCGGGTGAACAGCGACCGGATCTCGGAGCCGGTCCGGTTGCGGTTGTCGGTCAGCACCTCGACGAGCACGGCCACGCCGTTGGGGGCGTAGCCCTCGTAGGTGACCTGCTCGTAGGTGACGCCCTCCAGCTCGCCGGTCCCCCGCTTGATGGCCCGCTCGATGGTGTCCAGGGGCACCGAGGCGTCCCGGGCCTTCTGGTACATCGTGCGCAGCGTCGGGTTCATCTCGGGGTCGCCGCCGCCCTCGCGGGCCGCCACCTCGACCTGGCGGATCAGCTTGCCGAAGAGCTTGCCCGCGCTTGATGTCCGCCGCGCCCTTCTTGTGCTTGATCGTGGCCCACTTGGAATGGCCGCTCATCGCTTGCTCACCTCGTGCTCGGGTCGTCGGTCGAAGGAATCCAGGAACAGCTGGTGCAGACGGAGGTCGTCGGTCAGCTCCGGGTGGAACGAGGACACCATGATCGCACCCTGGCGGCACAGGACCGGCCTGGCCGTCGACCTCGGCCAGCACCTCGACGCCGTCGCCCGCGCGCTCCACGCCCGGGGCCCGGATGAACACGGCGTGGAACGGCTCGTCGAGGCCGGCGACGTCGAGGTCGGCCTCGAAGGAGTCGACCTGGCGACCGAAGGCGTTGCGGCGCACGTCGAGGTCGATGGCGCCGAAGGACCGCTGGTCGGGTCGCCCGTCGAGCACGTCGGTGGCCAGCAGGATCATCCCGGCGCAGGTGCCGAACGCGGGCAGGCCGTCGGCCAGGCGCTCGGCCAGGGGCTCGCGCAGCCCGCTGCTGTCGAGCAGGATCGAGATGGTGGTCGACTCGCCGCCGGGGAGGACGACGCCGTCGACGCCGTCGAGCTCGGCCGGCGTCCGCACCTCGACCGCGTCCGCGCCGAGGCGGCGCAGCGCGTCAGCGTGGGCGGCGGACGCCCCCTGCAGGGCGAGGACGCCGATTCGTGGCCGCGCCGTGCACCCGGAGGCTCCACGCCCTTCGTCACCAGCCCCGGTCCCCGAACTTGGTCTCGAGGGAGTCGATCTCCAGGCCGGGCATGGCCGTCGCCGAGGCCGCGGCTGACCTTGGCCAGGATGTCGGCGTCGCGGAAGTTGGTGGTGGCCTCGACGATGGCCTTGGCCACCAGCGGCGGGTTCGTCGCTCTTGAAGATGCCGGAGCCGACGAACACGGCCTCGGCGCCGAGCTGCATGACCAGCGCGGCGTCGGCCGGGGTGGCGATGCCGCCGGCGCAGAACAGGGGCACGGGCAGGCGGCCGGTCTCGGCGATCTCCTGCACCAGCGGGAGCGGGCGCCTGGAGCTGCTTGGCCCAGTCGAACAGCTCGGCCGAGTCGGCCTGCGTGATCTTGCGGATGTCGCCCAGGATCGAGCGCAGGTGGCGCACGGCCTCGACGATGTTGCCGGTGCCGGCCTCGCCCTTGGAGCGGATCATGGCCGCGCCCTCGGAGATGCGGCGCAGGGCCTCGCCCAGGTTGGTGGCGCCGCACACGAACGGGACGTCGAAGGCCCACTTGTCGATGTGGTGGGCCTCGTCGGCCGGCGTGAGGACCTCGCTCTCGTCGACGTAGTCGACGCCGAGCGCCTCGCAGGATCTGGGCCTCGACGAAGTGGCCGATGCGGGCCTTGGCCATGACCGGGATGGTGACCGCGGCCTTGATGCCCTCGATCATCTCCGGGTCGCTCATGCGGGCCACGCCGCCGTCGCGGCGGATGTCGGACGGGACCCGCTCGAGGGCCATCACCGCCGCCGCGCCGGCGTCCTCGGCGATCTTGGCCTGCTCGGGGTCGACGACGTCCATGATCACGCCGCCCGTGAGCATCTCGGCCAGGCCCCGCTTGACCCGGAAGGTGCCGGTCTGGCGATCGGTGGAGTCGGCCATGGGCCGAGTCTACGAGGGGGCGCTCAGCCGACGGGCAGGGATCGGGGAGGCCAGTTCGGCGGCCTGTGCCTGGTCCAGTCGGGTGCACCGCCCGACTCGGGCAGCCCGATCCAGGTGCGCCCGGGGGGCAGCGACGAGGGGCTGGCCGGTGGCGTCGTCGGTCAGCGTGTAGGGGTCGGTGGCCGTGGGCCGGCTCCACGTGGCGTCGACCGCGTTGCCCGCCGATGAGGACCGTGGCGTCGCCGGTGCCCGATGGTCAGGGCGATCGGGCGAGCCGGAGTCGGACGGGCGCCGTGCCGTAGGGCGTGAGCAGCAGCACGACGTTGCTCGGGGCGAGCACGGCACCGTCGGCGACCGACGTGCGGCGTGCCGTCCTGGATGCGGGCCCAGCCCTCGCGCTCCGGCGTCCCAGACGAAGGCGGCCTGCGTGCCGCCGTAGTCGACTGAGCACCGCCGGGCGTCGGGCGTGCCCGGCAGCGGGCGCTACGGGCTCGGCGCGGCGGCCGGCGCAACTGCGATCGGGGCCCGGGCGGGCGAGGCGTCGCCCGCCTTCGGCCCAGAAGGCGTCCGTCGAGTCGATGAACAGGTTGTCGGGCGCCGACCGGTCCGTCGTCGCGGAACTTGTCCTCGGCGGCGTCGGGGTCGACGTTGAAGCTGACGACGTCGGCCGTCCGCCACCCGGGCCGCCACGCCCTCGTTGGCCCCACCCCACACGAACACCGGGCGGCCGAGCGCCGCCGAGGAGGTCGATGTCGGTGTCCCGGGCCGAGCGGATCGGGCCCGACCGGGCTCGGCGACGGTCGAGTGGAAGACGGCGATCGAGGCGGGTGATGCCCTCGACCCGCTCCTCGAACACGATGTCGGCCGCGTCGAGGCCGACCTGCGGCCGGGCGTCCGGGCGAGTTCGACGATCTTGACCGCGATGGCCGGCGCGGTCGATCGGGTCGTCGGCCGTCGGCGGGCAGGCCGGTCAGCGGCCAGACGCGGGTGCGGGCACGGTCGTCGTCGTGGTCGACCGGCGCGGTCGTGGTCGGCGGCCGGCGTCGTCGTCGTCCCGCGTCGCCGCCACGAAGCAGGCGCGCCGGCCAGCGACCGAGGACGGCACCGCCCAGCGCGAGCGAGCGCGCGTCGAGCCGCGCCGGACACGCTCAGAGCTCCCGGAGGGCGGCGATGCGCTCCTCGAGCGGCGGGTGGGTGTCGAACAGGCGGTTCAGGCGGGAGAAGGGGCCCTCCTCCTTGGTCCGGGCCATGGGCTGCTCGATCCAGAGGTGGGCGGTGGCCCGCGAGCCGGAGTGCGACCACGGTCTGGTCGTCGCTGCAGCTTCTCGAGGGCGGAGATCAGGCCCGGCGGGTACCGGGTCATCTCGACGGCCGGAGAAGTCGGCCAGGCGTCTCCCGGCGGCGGCTGACCGCGAGCTGCATGACCTTGGCGACGATCGGGGCGAGCACGAGGAGGACCAGGGCGAGGATCGGCAGGATCGAGCCGGCGCCGCCGCTGTCGTCGGTCCCGGCGGCCGCCGCCGAACCACAGGGAGCGGATGCCGATGTCGGACAGCAGGGCGACGACGCCGACCATGGTCACGGCCAGGGTCGACACGAGGATGTCGTAGTTCTTGCATGTGGCTGAGCTCGTGGGCGAGCACGCCCTCGAGCTCGATCCGGTTCATCTTGCTCGAGCAGCCCGGTGGTGACGGCGACGGCGGCGTGCTTGGGGTTGCGGCCGGTGGCGAAGGCGTTGGGGGCGTCGTCCTCGATGACGTAGAGGCGGGGCTTGGGCAGCCCGCCGGCGATGCACAGCCCCTCGACGAGGTTGTGGAGGCGGGGGTACTCCTCGGCCGAGGCCGGCTGGGCGCCGGCTCATGGCGCAGGGCGATCGCGTCGGACTTCCAGTAGCTGCCGAACGCCAGCGCCGCCGGCGACGACGACGGCGATGACCAGCCCGACCGGCCCGAAGCCGAGCAGGATGTTGAACGCGACGCCCGACCAGCGATGACGAGGACGCACGAAGGCGGCGATCAGCAGCGACGGAGCGGCGCTTGTTCGGACGTGACCTGGTCGTACAGCGGGATCGACCTCGATCAGGCGCGGCGGTGGCGTCCCCGGAGCCGGGCCACCGGCGTCGGTCGGGGGCGACGGGCGGCGGGCGCGGGGGCCGCCGGGAGCGGGGCCGGCGGCGGCCGACGGGCGGGTCGTTGAAGGAGACCTGCACGTTCTCGCGCGACTCGGGCTCGGCCTCGAAGTACTCGCGGGCGGTGAAGCGGAACATCCCGGCGATGACGACGGCCGGGAAGGTCTGGATCTTGGTGTTGTAGCGGAGGACGGTGTCGTTGTAGAACTGCCGCGCGTAGGCGATCCGGTCCTCGGTGCCGGTCAGCTCCTCCTGCAGGTTCAGGAAGTTCTGGTTCGCCTTCAGGTCCGGGTAGGCCTCGGACACGGCGAACAGCGACTTCAGGGCGCCGGTCAGCATGTTCTCGGCCTGGGCCTGCTCGCCGGACGCCCTCGGCGCTGACCGCCATGTTGCGGGCCTGGATGACGGCCTCGAGGGTCTCCCGCTCGTGGGTGGCGTAGCCCTTGACCGTCTCGACCAGGTTGGGGATGAGGTCGTAGCGCCGCTTGAGCTGGACGTCGATCTGCGCCCAGGCGTTCTCGATCCGGTTCCGCAGCTTGACCAGCCCGTTGTAGATGCACGACCAGCGACGATCACGAGCGACCACGACGATGGCGAGGACGATGAGTGAGCACGACGGTCATCGGGCGCGGACTCGTGACAAGCCGACCGCTGGTACAGCTCGACGTAGCGGTCGGCCAGGCGGTCCATCGAGAACTCCGCCGGCCCGCTCCGCGCCCGAGGCGACCAGCGTCGGCGGCCAGCGCCGGGTCCGTCGAGCACCTGGCTCGAGGGCCGCGGCCAGCGCCTCCGGCGTCGCCCGGCGGCACCAGCAGGGCGTCGCGGCCGGCCCGGGCCACGTTGGCGTAGCCGGGCAGGTCGGTGGCCACGATCGGGCGTCTCGGCGGCCATCGCCTCGAGCAGCACGACGCCGAAGGACTCGCCCCGCAGCGACGGGGCGCAGAACACGTCGGCGCCCCGCAGGCGGGCCACCTTCTCCTCGTCGCTGAGCCGGCCCAGCCACTCGACCCGGGGGTCGCCGGCCGCACCGGGCCTGCAGCGGCGCGGTCTCGGGGCCGTCGCTGCCCACCCACAGGCGGACGTCGCCGGGCAGGCCGGCCATCGCCTCCAGCAGGACGGCCAGGCCCTTGCGGGGCTCGTGGCGGCCGCAGAAGAAGACCGTCGGCCCGTCGGTGGGCCACGGCTCGGCCCGCCTGGTAGCCGGTCGAGCTCGACCCCGTTGAAGAGCAGGGTGAACGTCGCCGCCGAGCACAGCGCTGGAGGCCAGCTTCTCGGCGTCCTCGGACACGGCGCAGCGGAGGTCGAGGCGGCGGGTCAGCGAACCGGGTCCCCGCGCCCAGGTGCTTGTAGGCGAAGCTCTCGCCGGCGGCGTGGAACGTGCCGATCGTCGGCGCCGGCTTGACCAGCAGAGCGGTCATGCACGGCCCCGGGGCGAAGCGGCTCGTGGAGGTGGAGGACGTCGAAGTCCTCGTCCCGCAGGGCCCGCATGGTGCGCAGCTGGGCGGCCGGGTCGGGGGCGAGCGGGGCGACCGAGCCGTTGGCGGCGGCCGGGACGCTCTTGCCGAGCGGCGTGACGCACGGCGTCGGGCGGCGGTCCGTCGCAGGGCGCCAGGACCCGGGCCTCGTGGCCCCGCTCGCGGAGGGCGCGGGCCAGCCCGAGGACCTGGCCCTGGACCCCGCCGGGGATGGTCAGGCTGTACGGGCAGAGCAGGCCGACGCGCATGCGGCCGGTCAACGCTAACGGGCGCCGCCGGCGGGCTTCCGGGCCACCGAGGGCGTCGTGGTCGCTCGGCCAGTTGGGCTGCAGCAGGTGCCACTGCTCGGGCGCGGCCCGGATGAGGGCCTCCAGCTCGTGGGCCAGGAGCTGGGTGACGCGGGTGACGTCGTCGCGCAGCTGCCCCCGCCGTTCGACGGGCACCGCCTCCCGGATGGCGGCGTGATGGCCCTTGCCCGCGGAAGTAGACGGCGGTGGGCAGCAGCGGCGCGCCGGTGCGCAGGGCCAGGGTGGCCGGGCCCGCCGGGCAGCGTCGTGCGCTCACCGAAGAACTCGACCTCGACGCCGTCGCCCGCCGATGTCCCGGTCGCACAGCAGGCAGATGACGTTGGCCTCCTTGATCGGCCGGGCCGACCGCCGTGCCGGCGCCGGGGCCGAGCGGGACCACCTCCATGCCGAAGCGACTCGCCGCAGCGCGGCGAACCACTCGAACAGCTCGGGCGGCTCGAGCGGCTCGACCACGACGGTCACCTTGTGCTTCCAGGTCGCCGCCAGCCAGAAGCCGCCCCACTCCCACCCACCCAGGTGGGGCAGGGCGAGGATCGGGCCGATGCCGCTGTCGACGGCGTTCTCGATCTGGTGGTAGCCCTCGAAGGACATGCCCGGCGTCGAGCTCGTCGGAGGTGGTGCCGGGAAGGCGGAACGACTCGACCCAGTAGCGGGCGTAGTAGTCGAGGGTCTGCTGGACCGAGCGCCGCAGTTGCGATGCCGCCGTAGTCGGGGCCGTAGACCCGGCGCAGGTTCCGCTCGATCATGCAGCCGCTGGTCGCCGCAGGACCCCGGACGCGCCCGAGCGCGCCACCGCGACCGATGAGGTGCGGCGACCGGCGCCGGGCAGCCCGCGACTGACTGCTGCTGCCGCCTGGAAGGCGGCGACCGTGCGGTTCAGGGCTGGACGGGCGGCGGCTGCGCATGCGCTCGCTGCCACGCCGGCGCGCCGATCCGCCATGGACCGGGTGGAGCCCGTCCGCCGGCGGGTCCGCGTCCGGGTCGTCGGGCGGGGCGGCTTCTGCGGCCGGTCGGCCTGGCGCCAGACCTTCACGAACCGGTAGACGGCGGTGCCGCTGGTGGCGACGAGCATGACCCACAGCACCCCGATGAGCAGCTCGCTGAACAGCAGGCCGAAGCCCAGGAGGATGAACCGCTCGGCCCGCTCCATGAGGCCGCCCCGGGCGTCGAAGCCGAGCGACTCGGCCTTGGCCCGCTCGTAGGACACCAGGGCGGCCGCCGCGAACACGGCGTACGGGCAGCAGGGCGATGCGCCCGCCGTTGTTCGTCTGCAGGTACCAGGCCACGCCGCCGAAGAGCAGGGCGTCGCTGAGCCGGTCCGAGACCGAGTCGAAGAAGGCGCCACGGGTCGACGCCGTGCCGGAGGCCTTGGCCACGGCGCCGTCGAGCAGGTCGGGGATGCCGGTGAGGACGAGCGAGCAGGAGGCCGGCCCGCAGGTAGCCGGCGCCGATGGTGACGGCCGCGGCGGTGGCCATGAGGATGCCGAGCACCGTGAGGTGGTCGGCGGTGATGCCGGTCCGGCGGAGGTTGGCGCCGACGGGCTTGATGGCCTGCTCGATGTTGGTCCGGAAACGGCCGTCGAACATCGGGGGGAGGTCCTTCCCGGAGGGTGCTCCGGAGGCGACGAGGTCCCCATGAGGGTACCCGGTGCCCGTCCGGGGAGAACGTGACCGGCGACCGGGTCTATCGTCAGACCGACAGGGCGGACCACAGCATGGGGGTGTGTGTGAACTCCGTATCGGCCGACAAGATCCGCAACGTGGCCCTGGTGGGCCACGGCGGCGTCGGGAAGACCAGCCTGGCCGAGGCCCTGCTCCACCGGGCCGGCGTCATCACCCGCCAGGGTCGGGTCGAGGACGGCAACACGGTGTGCGACTACGACGCCACCGAGCACGAGCGCGGCCTGTCGCTGTCGCTGGCCCTCGCCCCGTTCGAGTGGAACGGCTTCAAGATCAACCTGATCGACACCCCCGGCTACGCCGACTTCGTGGGCGACGTGTGGGCCGCCCTGCAGGTCGCCGACCTGGCCGTGTTCGTGGTCAGCGCCGTCGAGGGCGTCGAGGTGCAGCACGAGGTCGTGTGGCGCCGGGCCGCCGAGCTGGGCCTCCCCCGGATGGTCTTCATCAACAAGCTCGACCGGGAGCGGGCGTCGTTCGAGCGCACCCTCGACCAGCTGCGGGACGTGTTCGGCGCCGGCATCGCCCCGCTGGAGCTGCCCATCGGCGAGGAGGCCGTCGTTCCAGGGCATCGCCGACCTGCTGACCGACACCGCCTGGACCTACTACGGACGGCAAGGGCACCAAGGGCGAGATCCCCGACGACATGGAGGCCCAGGAGCACGAGGTCCACGACAACCTCGTCGAGGGCATCGTGGTCGCCGACGACGACCTGCTCGAGCGCTACCTCGAGGGCGACGACCCCGTCCATCGAGGAGCTCGAGCACACCCTGGCCCACGGCGTGGCCTCGGGCGCGGTGTTCCCCGTCGTCTGCGGGTCGGCCACGGCCAACATCGCCGTCGACCGGCTGGCCGACTTCATCTGTGAGATCGGCCCGGCCCCCGGCGATCGCCCACCCGTCGATGGTCGAAGCGGCGGGCGAGCCGGTCGAGGTGGCCTCCGACCCCGCCGGCGACCCGCTGGCCGTCGTGTTCAAGACCATCGCCGACCCCTACGTCGGCCACGTGTCCCTGTTCAAGGTGCTGTCGGGGACGATCAAGCCCGACGACCACCTGGTCAACAGCCGCACCGGCCACGACGAGCGCCTGCACAACCTGATCCTGCTGCGGGGCAAGGAGACGCTGCCGGTGCAGTCCCTGCCCGCCGGCGACATCGGCGCCGCCGCCAAGCTCAGCGACACCACGCACCGGCGACACCCTCGCCCGCCAAGGGCAAGCCCGTGAAGGTGCCGCCGCTCGACCGGCCCGACGCCGGTGCTGTCCGTCGCCATCACGGCCCACACCTCGGCCGACGAGGACAAGCTGGCCAACGCCCTGCACCGCCTGCAGGAGGAGGACCCGGCGATCCAGGTCCAGCGAGACGACCAGACGCACCAGACGCTGCTGCGGGGCATGGGCGAGACGCACCTGAGCATCAGCCTCGACAAGCTGGCCAAGAAGTACGGGGTCAACGTCGACACCGAGGACGTGAAGGTCCGGTACCTCGAGACGATCACCGGCAACGGCGACGCCGAGGGCCGCCACAAGAAGCAGTCCGGCGGCCGGGGCCAGTTCGGCGTGGCCTCGCTGCGCATCGAGCCCCTGGAGCGAGGCGGCGGCTTCGTGTTCGAGAGCGCCGTCGTGGGCGGGGCGATCCCCGCCAAGTTCATCCCCTCCGTCGAGAAGGGCGTGGCCGAGACCATGCAGCGCGGCGGCGTGCACGGCTACCCGGTCGTCGACGTGCAAGGCCACCGTCTACGACGGCAAGTACCACAACGTCGACTCCGACGAGATGAGCTTCAAGACCGCCGGCCGGCTGGCCTTCCGGGCGGCCATGGCCCAGGCCGCACCGGTGATCCTGGAGCCGATCTCGCTGCTCGAGGTCACCGTCCCCACCGAGTGCCAGGGCGACATCATGGGCGACCTCAACGCCCGCCGGGGCCGGGTGCAGGGCACCGAGATGACCGGGCCGAACGAGCAGACGATCACCGCCCACGTGCCGACGGCGGAGATCCTGCGCTACGCCATCGACCTGCGCTCGATGACCGGCGGCCGGGGCCGGTTCATGGTCGAGCACGACCACTACGACGTGCTGCCCTCCCACCTCGTCGACGAGGTCTCCAAGGGCGCCCACGACGACGAGGACTGACCCGGGTAGAACGGGTCATGGCCCTCGACCTCAGCAAGCTCGGACCGACGGACGTCGCCACGACGATGCGGTCCCTCCCCCGGCGGTTCCGGGAGGCGCTGGAGGTCCGCGACGACGAGGACGTCGAGCAGCTGGCTGCGGTCGCCGGCCCCGACGGCCGGTCCGCCCTGGACCACGTGGCCGGCACCGGCCGCATGCTCGCCCTGTTCAACCAGGCCGTGAGCGAGGTGGTGAGCGGTCGGAACCCGGTGCTCCAGGCCGCGATCACGGACTCCTCCGCTCGCCAATGGGAGCAGGCGGCGACGGACCTGGAGGGTGAACAGGGCCTGCTGGACGACGAGGCCACGGCCCTCGCCGACCGGGTCGACCGGGTCTCCGGCGACCAGTGGACGCTCACCGGCAGCGTGGTCGGCGGCGGCGAGCTGTCCGCCCTCGACGTCGCCAAAGAGGCCGTCCAGGTCGCCGTCGACGGCCTCCACGCCACCGAGGCGGCCATGGAGCACGCCCGAACGCACTGAGGTCTCAGCTTGGCGGGGGTCCGATCTGCCCCGCCACCCGGTGGCCGCTGCGCACCGCCGACTCCATGTAGCCGGCGAGAGACTCGGTGTGCTCGCCCGCGAAGTGGATGGGACCCGTGGGCTCGCGCAGCGTCGGCCAGTACGGGGACGACCTGGCCGGGCCCAGAACGACCTCCGGCGCGTAGACCGCATAACCGCCGCCGGTGAGGGGCTCGTTGGCCCACGCCGTCGTGGCCGCCTCGTCGGTCCGGTGAGGCCGTCCCTCCGGGTAGACCTCGTCGAGCTGGCGCTGGACCTCGGCGATGCGCTCGTCGTCAGCCAGCTCGCTCAGGTCCCGGGCGGCGTCGGCCGTGGGGAACGCGGTGAGCAGGCCCGCGCCTGCGCTGTCGTACGAGTCGGTGGCGTCCCACGTCACGCCGAAGGGCAGGTCGGCCACGGTCAGCCCTGACCAGCCCGCGTCCCGCCAGAACGGCCGGTCGTATCGGGTGATGACCTTGCCCGCGTACCCCAGGTCGAGCCCGTCGATCATGGTCGTCACGGCCTCGGGAAGGCCGGGCTCGAAGGTGATGTCCCGCAGTGGCCGGGGCGGTGTCGCCAGTACCAGCCGAGCAGCGTCGACCGGCCGCTCCCCCGCGTCGACCCGCACGCCTGCGTCGTCGACGCTGACCGACCGGACCGGCGCCCCGAGCCGGACGAGGTCGCCCAGCTCGGTGGCCATCGCCTCCGGCAGCTGGTCGTTGCCGCCCACGATGCGCATCGTCTCCTCGGCCGCATACGGGACGTCGGCGACGATGTTCCACTGCTGGGCCCAGAACAGAAGGGAGATGTCCGCCAGCTCGGCGTTGGCGTAGCTGCGCTGGTCCGCCTCGATCAGGAACCGTGCTTCCGGGACCACGTCCAGCGAGTCGAGGAGGTCCTGCACGCTCATGGAATCCAGCTCCTCGGCCCGCTCGCTGCGCTCCGGGTGGTCCGGGTCCACACCCTCGGCGATCCGGGCCAGCGCCACGTCGAACCGGTCGTAGTCCTCCAGCACCTGCCCACCGACGAACTCGGCGATCGACGACCGCCGCCCCTGCCGGTACACGACCCCGTTCGCCTCGCGGTTGCGGAGGCGCTGCTCCGTGCGCAGCCCGAACCGCTGCAGCATGGCGAGCAGGTCGTGGTGGTTGTCGTCGATCGACTCACCGCCCCCTTCGGCGTGCAGCCCCCCGCTGAACGGGATGGTCAGCACGCGCCCGCCGACCCGGTCCCGCGCCTCCAACACGACGACGTCCCAACCCGCCTCCTGCAGGTCCAGCGCCGCCGTCAGCCCAGCCAGCCCCGCCCCCACGACCACGATCCGCCGACGTGCCCCCTCGTCGGGCCGAGGGTCGGTGGTGGCCGGCGAACTGGATGAGTCAGAGGAACACCCCGCCGCCAGCAGCAGTCCCGAGGCGGAAGCGCCCGCGAGAAAACGCCGACGGCTGATCGTCACGGCCTCCGTCTCCCCCAGCCCGTTCTGGCGCCTGATTCGGTCGCCCTGGCGACCAGATCGGGCGCCAGTACGAAGCGGTTCAGGCGGGAGAGGCGACGAGGACCGGGATCACGCGGTCGGTCTTCTCCTGGTACTCCGCGTAGTCCGCGTAGGTCGCCACGGCGCGGTCCCACCACCTGGCCCGCTCCTCGCCCTCGACCTCGCGGACGGTGACCCTCGCGGGCTCGGGCCCGTCCTGGACGAGGACCTCGTCGGGATGGGCCTTCAGGTTCCAGTACCAGACCGGGTGCTTCGGCGAGCCGCCGAACGAGGCCACCAGGGCGTACTCGCCGTCGTGCTCCACGCGCATCAGGGCGATCTTGCGGACGTCGCCCGACGTCGCGCCCCGCATGGTGACGATGATCACCGGGATCCCGGTGTCGAAGAGGGTGTTCGCCTCCTGACCGCCGGTGCGCTCGTAGGCCTCCACCTGATCCCGCACCCAGTCCATGGCGCTGGGCACGTACGTGCCGGGGAGTGACTCGGGCATGGAGGACGAGGCTACGCGTCCTCGAACTCGGACCAATCCTCGGGGTTTCGAAGCTGAGCGTTGTGCTCGGTTGCGGCAAGGCTGGCCACCATCCCATCAGGCAGACATGGCAGGTCGCAGGTTTGCTGACCGTCGTGGCGTACTTGTCGCACGGCTGGCAAGCTCGCACCCATGGGGCCAGCGATCGTTGCGGCATCAGCGGTCGTCATCGGGGGCGTCCTAGCGGCGATCGTGTCGACGCGTGAGCTCCGGCTACGTAGGCAGCTCGAGAGCACGCAGTTGTTCGTGGCCTTGTTCGCAACCGCTCATGCGCACAGGCCAGCCTCACCATCCGGCCCCCCTGTTGGTCTATCCGAGCAGATCACAGCGATCTGGCTGGTTGCCGAATTCGGAAAGCGACATCGTTGGCTTCGAGAGCCGGCGCGGAAGGGCCTGATCTCGATCACTACCTGGGACAGAAGTGTTTCGAACCCGCTGGTGTTGCAAGCTGCCGAAGAAGCTGAGCGATTCCTTTGTAATCCATCGTTGCGGAACAGAGTCGCCCCTTGGTCATGACCACCCTCCACCTCCGAGTCGGCGCCTAATGGATCCAGGTGCTGGCTCCGATCCGGTGCGCGGAGACGGTGGATCAGCTGCTGAACCCACCGATTGGCACATCGTCGGCTCCCCTGCGGCGCAGGGCCTCGCGGTGTGCGTCGTGGCAGCCCTCTAGCGCTTGGGGGCCGGCTCCCAGGTCCGCGCCACTCCGAGCACCTGATCGTGCGCTGTGCTGCTGAGCGAGTGACCTCTGACCAGCGGAAATGCCCTAGTCGAACTCGGACCAGTCCTCGGGGTTGTCCTCGACGAAGGCGCTGACGACCTCGCCGTCGACGCCGTCGACCAGGACGAGGCCTCGCTTCGAGGGGGGCTCGTCGGCCGAGTAGAGCAGGATGCCGCCAGGTGGGGCGGGAGCGCAGGCCGCGCCAGCCCATCTGGGCGCTGGCGTGGCCGACGGGGAAGCCGACCTCGCGGGTCGCGGCGACGAGGGCTTCGTGCTCGTCGAGCTCCAGCGGGTACGCCGGCGGCCAGGTGGTAGGCGCCGACGAGGACCAGGCCGAGGCCGGCCCAGGCGAAGCCCTCGTTGACGAGCACGGCGTCGTCGCCGGCGACGAGCCAGATGAGGAGGCACAGCGCGCCGATGCCGACGTAGATGAAGCCGGGGATCCGGCGGCGCTTGTTGTCGGGGAAGACGTAGGGGCCGACGTAGCCGGAGGCGTCGAGGTCCTCGGGGAGCTCGTCGCGGTGCTCGTCCGGCTGGTCGTCAGGCATCGGGCCACGCCTCGGTCAGGCGCTGCCAGGTCACGTCGAGGGGCTCGGGCAGCACCCGGGTCTCGGCGACGGCGGTCATGAAGTTGGTGTCGCCCTCCCACCGAGGCAGGCAGTGCACGTGCAGGTGCTCGGGGACGCCCGGCGCCGGCGGCCCGGCCGAGGTTCAGGCCGACGTTGATGCCTTCGGGGCGGTAGGTGGCCTGGATGGCGGCGACGGCCTGGCGCACGGTTCGCCAGAGGGCGACCTCCTCCTCGTCGGTGAGGTCGTCGAGGGCCGGCACGGCCCGGTTGGGCATCACCAGGACGTGGCCCGAGTTGTAGGGGTAGGCGTTGAGCAGGGCGGAGACGACCTGGCCGCGGTGGACGACGTAGGCCTCGTGATCGGCGACGTCAGCGCCGAGGATCCGCTCGAACAGCGAGCCCTCCCCGTCCTCCAGCTCGTCGGCGAAGGCGGCGTTGATGTACTCGTGGCGCCACCCGGCCCACCAGCGGTCGAGGCTCACGCGTGCGCAGCCGACCTCATCGGCCAAGCCGGGTGATGAAGTCGTCGACAGACACGCCTCGCTCCACCTCGCCGCCGCGGGGGTTCACGCCGACCGTGCCGGCCTCGACGTCGTCGTCGCCGACGACGAGCACGTAGGGCAGCTTCTCCAGCTTGGCCTTGCGGATGCGCGAGCCGAGGGGCTCGTCGGCCGTCGACGTGGTCGACCCGGAACCCGGCGTCGTCCAGCTGCTTCATCACCTTCTGCGCATACCGCTCGTGGTCGTCGCGAACGCCGAGCACCCGCACCTGGACGGGCGCCAGCCAGGCGGGGAAGGCGCCGGCGTAGTGCTCGAGCATCACGCCGAAGAAGCGCTCGACGGACCCGAACAGGGCGCGGTGGATGACGCTCACCCGGTGCGGATGGTTGTCGGGGCCGATGTAGTCGAGGCCGAAGCGCTCGGGCAGCTGGAAGTCGACCTGCAGCGTCGACAGCTGCCACTGGCGGCCGATGGCGTCCCGGACGTGGATGTCGATCTTCGGTCCGTAGAACGCACCGCCGCCGACGTCGACGCCGTACTCCATCTCGCGGACCTCGAGCGCCCGGCGGAGCGCCTCGGTGGCCTCGTCCCACTCCTCGTCGGAGCCGACCGCCTTGCCCTCGGGCTTCGTCGACAGGGTCGCCGTGAACTCGCTCGAAGCCGAAGGCCTCCAGCACGGAGAGCACGAAGTCGAGCAGGCTGACCAGCTCGTCCTGGATCTGGTCACGCGTGCAGAAGATGTGGCTGTCGTCCTGCGTGAAGCCCCGGATGCGCATGAGCCCGTGGAGGACGCCCGAGCGCTCGTAGCGGTACACCGTGCCCAGCTCGAAGAGCCGCAGGGGCAGCTCCCGGTAGCTCCGCTGCCGGTTCCGGTAGATCAGCATGTGGAACGGGCAGTTCATGGGCTTCGGGTAGTACGCCCCGTTCTCCAGCTCCATCGGGCGGGTACATCGACTCGGCGAACCAGTCGAGGTGGCCGCTCGTCTCCCACAGCGTCGAGCGGGCCAGGTTGGGCGAGTAGACGAACTCGTAGCCGCCGTCCTGGTGGCGCTGGCGGCTGTAGTCCTCCATCAGCTTGCGGACGATCCCGCCCTTCGGGTGCCAGACGGCGAGGCCACCGCCCAGCTCGTCCGGGAAGGAGAGCAGGTCGAGCTCGGCGGCCAGCTTGCGGTGGTCCCGCTCGCGGGCCTGCTCCAGGCGCTCGAGGTGCTCCTCCAGCGCCTGCTTGGACTCCCACGCCGTGCCGTAGATGCGCTGGAGCATCGGGTTGCGCTCGTCGCCCCGCCAGTAGGCGCCGGCGACCCGCGTCAGCTTGAAGTGGCCGAGGCGACCGGTGTCGGGGACGTGCGGGCCCCGGCAGAGGTCGATGAAGTCGGGCGGGTTCTCGTACGTGCGCACGAGGCCGGCGGCCGTGGCCGACATCGGGTCGTCCGTCGTCCCGTCGATGATCTCCAGCTTGAACGGGTGGTCGGCGAAGACCTCCCGGGCCTTGTCGTCGGGGATCTCGTCCCGGATGAAGGGCTGCTTCTCCTTGATGATCTCCCGCATGCGGGCCTCGATGCGCTCGAGGTCGTCGGGCGTGAACGTCGCCCCGTCAGGGCAGCTGGAAGTCGTAGTAGAAGCCGTCCTCGATCGGCGGGCCGATGCCGAACGTGGCCCCCGGGAAGAGGTCGAGCACCGCCTGGGCCAGCACGTGGGCCGTCGAGTGGCGGATGACGTAGCGGCCCTGTTCCGTCGAGTCCGTCACGATCGACACCTGGTCGCCGTCGGCCAGCGGCGTGGCCAGGTCCCGCTCCTCGCCGTTGATCTCGGCGACGACGGCGGCCTTGGCCAGACCCCGGCCGATGTCGGCGGCGAGGTCGCCCGCGGTGGCGCCGTCGTCCAGGGAGCGCGACGAGCCGTCCGGGAGCGTGATCGTGATGGCCATTGCGGGCGAGGATACCGATGGCCCGCGGTGGCACTCAGCTGGCTTTCGCGACCTCCACGGCGGGGGTCGTGCCGTTGCCATGGGTGCCCGTCGACGTGATCACGCCGCCGCGCTGGCGCGGGATGGCGACCTCGTCGGGCTTCTTGTTGGCGTACTCGTCGACGTAGGTCTGGCCCGAGAGGGCGCCGATCTCGAACATCACCTCGTCGGTGACCTGCCGCAGAAGCCGGTGGTCACCCATGCGGTCCGGGTCCTTGCCCGGGCAGACGGGCCGGCCGATCCTCACCCAGACCGGGCGGAAGGGCTGCGGGAGCTTGGCGTCCGGCGGCTGCACCTCCCGGGTGCCGACGAGGCCGACTGGAACGATCGGGGCGCCGGTGCGCAGGGCCAGGCGGGCGGCGCCCGTGTGACCCCGGTGGAGGTTCCCCGACCGCGACCGGGTGCCCTCGGGGTAGATGCCGAACAGCTCGCCCTGCTCGAGGATGCCGGTCGCGGTGTCCAGCGCCGCCTGGGCGGCGTCACCCCCGGACCGGTCGATGGGGACCATGCCCATCGCCGGGAAGATGTACCGGGTCTTCCAGTCGTCGAGGTACTCGGCCTTGCCCACGTACGTGATGCGCCGGGGCAGGACGAGGGGGACGAAGAACGAGTCCAGGACCGACACGTGGTTCGGGCAGATGATCGCCCCGCCGCCGTCCGGCACGTTGTCGAGACCGGAGGTGTGGACCCGCCAGCTGGCCTTGAAGATCGGCGTCAGGACGGCTCGGGCGACGGGATAGAGCGCGCCGTAGTCCCGAGCCATCGGCCCTCGACCGTACACCTGCCCGCCGCCGACTTCGTTGGAGGAAATAGGCGTCGGTATCCGGTCCTTATTTCCTCCAATGGGGTGGGCTGGGCGGCTAGTCCTCCAAGTCGACACCGAGGAGGGCGGCCGACTCCGACACGCCGTCGCCCGCGGCGGCCGCCGCGTCGATGGCCGCCAGTGCCCGGGGGGTGTCGAGGTCGTCGTCGAGCGCGGCCCGCACCTCGTCGAGCGCGGCGTCGCCGTCCCCCGCCGCCTGCCAGGCTTCCAGCCGGCGCTGGGCGGTGGGCATGATCTCGTCGTCCCAGCTCCACGAGTCCCGGTAGTGGTGGGCCAGCACGCCCAGGCGGATGACCCGGGCGTCCCAGGTCTTCAGCAGGTCGCTGACGAAGACGAGGTTGCCGAGCGACTTCGACATCTTCTCGCCGTCCATGCGGACCATGGCCTGGTGCATCCAGTGGCGGACGAACAGCTCGCCCGTGGCTGCCTCGGACTGGGCCGCCTCGCACTCGTGGTGGGGGTAGATGAGGTCGGAGCCGCCGCCGTGCAGGTCGATGGTCGTCCCCAGCTCGCGCATGGCCAGGGCCGAGCACTCGATGTGCCAGCCCGGGCGGCCGGGCCCCCACAGCGAGTCCCAGGCCGGCTCGTCGTCGGCCGACGGCTGCCACAGGACGAAGTCCAGGGGGTTCCGCTTGTTGGGGTCGTCGGGGTTGCCGCCGCGCTCGGCGGCGATGGGCAGCATCTCGTCCCGGCTCAGGTGGCTGACCTGGCCGAAGCGGTCGAACGAGCTGATGTCGAAGTAGACGGCGCCGCCGGACTCGTAGGCGTGGCCCTGGTCGAGCACCATGCCGATGAAGCCCCGGATGTCGGCGATCGCCGAGGTGGCCCGGGGCTCGCTCCAGCACGGCAGCAGCCCGAGGGCTGGCCATGTCGGCCTGGAAGCGGGCGGTCTCGGCGGCGGCCAGGTCCAGGTAGTGGACCCCGAGCTCACGGGCCTTGCGCAGGATGTCGTCGTCGACGTCGGTGATGTTGCGCACGCACCGGGTCTCGTGACCGCGGTCCCGCAGGCGCCGCTGGAGGACGTCGTAGGTCAGGTAGGTGGCCGCGTGACCGAGGTGGCTGGCGTCGTACGGCGTGATGCCGCACGTGTACATGGTGACGACGGGGCCGGGCTCGAAGGGCACGACCTCCTGCCGGGCGGTGTCGTACAGCCGCATGGGACCATCCGGCTGACGCTGTGCTGAGGGCTCTTCGCTGCCGCTCATCGCCTTGCGGGCCTCACTCCGGCCCGCCGATCTGCTCCGCAGCTCATCCGTCCAGATCGATCCCCGTGAACTTCACCGCCGCCCGGGTCTTGTAGCGGACGTTGAGCTGGAGCAGGACGGCGGCGAAGGCCTCGATGGGCGCCGCGTTCGACAGCTCGCCGGCGTCGAGGGGGCGCATGTCCGGCAGCTCCTGCACGATCTCGATCGTGGTCTGCGTGGCCGACTTGTGGTCCGAGCAGATCAGCACGTCGCTCTCGACCGGATGGCTCAGGTCGCCCAGCTCCTTGGCCGGCACGTGGTGGAAGGCGGCCGACACCCGGGAGTCGGGCAGCGCCGCCTGCACGCTGGCCGCCACCGAGCCGCGGGGCGGGACCAGCGGCTGGAACTCGTGGCCGACCTTGGCCAGGGCGTTGGCCATGGAGATCACGACCTTGCCCCGCAGCTGCTTCGACACCGCGGCCACCGTCGACGCCGCCGCGTCCCAGGGCGTGGCCACGACGACGACGTCGGCCTCGGCGGCGCCCTCGTTGTCGGCGGCCTCGATGGACAGCTCGTGGTCCGACCAGTGGGCCACGATCTTGTCGGCCTCCTCCATGGCCCGGTACCTCGACCGGGACCCGATGATCACCTCGAAGCCACCCGAGGCGAGGCGAGCCGACAACGCTCGTCCGGCCGGGCCCGTTCCACCCAGGACGCCGATGTGCACGGCGTGAGGGTACTCATCGCAATGCCTGCGAAACGCAGGCAGCACGTAACGTCCGAAGGTCACGAACGATCGGAGACGCCGTGGGACTGCTGGACGGGAAGCGAGTGCTGGTCACCGGCGTGCTCACCAAGGACTCGCTGGCCTTCGCTGTGGCCCAGCTGGCTCAGCAGGAGGGCGCCGAGCTGGTGCTGACCGGCGCCGGCCGCGGCCTGTCGCTGACGCAGCGCACCGCTCGCAAGCTGTCCGGTGACCTCGACGTCCTCGAGTTCGACGTGACCGAGGACGCCCACACCCAGGCGCTGGCCGACGCGCTCGCCGCCAAGTGGGACCGGGTCGACGGCGCCCTGCACGCCATCGCCTTCGCCCCCGAGGCCGCCCTCGGCGGCAACTTCCTGTCCGCCCAGTGGGACGACGTGGCCGTCGCCATGCGCATCTCGGCGTGGTCGCTGCGGGCGCTGGCCGATGCCGTCACCCCGCTGATGACCGAGGGCGGGTCGATCGTCGGCCTCGACTTCGACGCCCAGGTGGCGTGGCCCGGCTACGACTGGATGGGCGTGTGCAAGGCCGCCCTCGAGTCGACCTCGCGCTACCTGGCCCGCGACCTCGGGCCCCGGGGCATCCGGTGCGAACCTGGTCGCCGCCGGGCCCGTGCGCACGCTGGCCGCGCGGTCGATCCCCGGCTTCGAGCTGTTCGAGGACGTGTGGGACGACCGGGCGCCCCTGGGGTGGTCCGTCCGCGACCCCGAGGTCGTGGCCAAGGCCTGCGTCGCCCTGCTGTCCGACTGGTTCCCCGCCACGACCGGCGAGATCATCCACGTCGACGGCGGCTACCACGCCATGGGCGTGTAGCCAGTCCAACGAGGTCGAGGACTGGCCGTACCGAATCGGTGGGCTGAGTCCTCGAGTTCGGTGAGCGGCGCCCGTCAGAGGTACTTCGGGTTGGCCACCGCCAGCTTGTCGACGACCGTCTGGCGGACGGCGTCGAGCACGGCGCGGTCGTCGGTCGACCAGTCACCGGCGCGGATGCGGTCGGCCAGCTCTCGCTCGTCGGCGACGCCGAGCTCGGCCAGCCGACGAGCGTGGGCGGCAGCCATGGCGGGGCCCGCGGTCAGCTCGCGCTCGAGGGTGGCCAGCACGTTGGCGGCGACCCTGGTGTGGAACTGCACCCGGCCCTCGGTGGCGTCGCGCACGTCGCCCTCGACCCACTCCCGCACGGCCTCCAGCAGCTGGGTGGCGCTCGGCGCGTCGTGCAGGGCGCCGGCGGCGGGCCCGGCCGGGGTCGGGTCGGGGACCTGGCCGTCGGGGTCGATCAGGGCCAGGAGGTCGTACTCCTGCTCGCACACCCGTCGGCCGATGGCGGCCAGCTCCATGGAGCGGCTCTGGCCGGTGAGGTGGGTGGCGGCCTGGATGATGCACATGACGCCCCACTTGAGGGTGCCGAGCACCTCCCACCAGCGGGCCACCTCGGGGTCGACGGGGCGGCCGCCGGCCTCCTCGTAGGCGGCGTGCAGCTCCTGCCGGTCGCCGAAGCCGCCCACGTCGCCGGGGCCGCCGAAGCGCCAGGCGCGCACGCACAGCCACCCGAGGTCCTCGAGCGGGTCGCCGAGGTGGGCCAGCTCCCAGTCCAGGACGGCGGCGCAGGCCGTCGGCGTCGACGATCAGGTTCCCGTTGCGGAAGTCGCCGTGGACGACGGCGCGACCCGAGGACGGTGGCCGGTTGGCCTCCAGCCAGCGGAAGCCGAGCTCGAAGGCCGGGTGCGGCTCGCCGAGGGTGTCGAGCACCTCCCGGAACTGCTGCACCTGGTCCAACTCGTGGAGGTCGTCCAGCCCCTCGGGGTCGATGGCGTGGAGCGCGGCCAGCGCCTCGGCGCACTGTCGGGTGAGGCGGGCGCGGGCGTCGGCCAGGCCCTCGTCGCGCAGGATGCGGCGCGGGATGGTCTCGCCCTCGACGTGGCGGGCCACCAGCCACGGCGCGCCCAGCCCGTCGTCGTCGCCGGTGGCCACCACCTCGGCCACGGGCACGCCGACGACGCCGGCCGCGCGGATCAGGCCGGCCTCGGCGGCCATGCCGCCGCCCGTGCGGATGCCGCCCGGGCGCTCCCGCTGGAGGATCATCCGCGCGCCGTCGAGGGTGAAGCCCCAGGTCTCCCGTGACGCGCCGCCGGAGAGGCGCTGAAGCCCTGCGACGTCGCCCCCGAGCACCGCCGCCAGGGCGGCCGACAGGTCAGAAACAGGCAGCGGCCGTGGCCGGATACGGGTTGACGGGGCGCCGCCGCCCGGGTGGATCTCGAAGTGCAGGTGGGGCGTGCCCGCCGCGTTGCCGGAGTCGCCCACGTACCCGATGTGCTCGCCGGCGCTCACGTGGCGGTTGCTGCCCTCGTAGCCCGACAGGTGCGTCCCGAAGTAGGTGTCGCCGTTGTCGCCGTACACGTAGAACGACAGGCCGCCGGTGCTGACCTCGCGGAACTCGACGTTGCCGCTGGCCGGGCGCGTAGATGTTCGTCCCCATGCTGGCCATCATGTCGACGCCCTCGTGGCTGCGGCCGCCGCCCCGGGGTGCGCCCCAGGTGTCCACGAACGTCGAGCCCGGAACGGGGCAGGTGATGCCGCCGCCGCTGGGCGGGGGTGTCGTCACGCCGTCGCTGGCGGGAGGAACGACCTCCTCGTTCGCCGCCTCGGCCGCAGCCGCCGCAGCCGCGGCCGCCTCGCGCCGGCGACGCTCCTCCTCGGCGCGGCGCTGGCGCTCCAGCTCCTCGAGGCGGGCGATCTCGGCCTCCAGATCGGCCTGGCGCTGCTCGAGGTCGCCGACTGCCTGCTCCTGCTGCGCTCGCAGGTCAGCCAGGTTGGCCGAGGCGGCCGCGAGGTCCTGCTGGGCGCCCTGGTAGGCGTCGAGCGAGTCGGCGTCGCCGTGGGTGACGATGCGCATCAGGGCATCGGCCCGGGCCACCCGGCTGAGGTCCTCGCCGTTGAGCAGGAGCTGGTCGGCCGGGCGGATGTACTGCTGGACCAGCATCTCGTCGACGTCAGCCTGGAGCTCGTCGATCCGGCGCTGGGCCTCGTCGGCCTGGTGCTCGGCCGTGGTGATCTGCTGGTCGAGCTCGCCCAGCCGAGCCTCGGCGTCGGCCAGCTCCTGGGTGGCTTGCAGCGCCCGCTCGCGCACCGCCTCGATGTCCTCACCGTCGGCCTCGGGGCCGACCGGGGCGAGCACCGTCACGCCTGCCACGAGGGCGGCCAGGAGCAGCAGGTGGACGCGACGCAAGGCGCCCATGGTACGCACGGCCCGCAAACGTTGCAGTTCTGTGACGGAAATGGGCGACGGGGGGTGACCGGTAGCGTGCCGCCCGATGGGGGTGGCGACGAGCGGGCTGGTCGACCAGCACCCGTACGAGCCGATCGGTGTCGTCGACCGCTACCCGGCGCCCAAGCACTCGATCGACCCCGACGCCGAGAAGGGCTGGATCCGGCGGCTGCTGCCGGTGGTCACCGCCCACCGCGGCCTGCTGTGGACGTCCGTGTTCGCCGCCCTCGTGGCCATGGGTGCGCAGGTGGCGGTCCCCGCCGTCACCAGGAACGCCATCGACGACGCGATCATCGACCGCACGGACGCCCTGGCGCCCTACGTCTGGACGCTGGTCGCCCTCGGCCTGCTCCGCGGCCTCATGGCCCTCGTACTACCGCTACGGCCTGTTCCGGCTGGCCTACGACATCGAGTACGACCTCCGCCAGCTGCTCTACCGGCACCTGACCCGCCTGTCGTTCTCGTTCTACGACCGCGTCCAGTCGGGCCAGATCATCTCCCGGGCCAACTCCGACATCCGCTCGGTGCAGATGTTCGTGGCCTTCGCCCCGCTGATGGGCATGTCGCATGCTCAGCTTCGTCGTCGCCTTCGTCGTGATGCTGCGCGATCAACGTGCCGCCTCACCCTGGTGGCGGTGGCCACCCTGCCCGGCGTCTACCTCGCTGGGCTCTCGGCTGCGGAACGTCATGTTCCCGCTCTCCTGGGTGATCGCCGCCCGGCAGGCCGACGTGGCCACGATCGTCGACGAGAACGTCAACGGCGTCCGGGTGGTGAAGTCCTTCGCCGCCGAGGAGCGCCAGATCGCCAGCCTGGCCGGGGCCGCCGAGCGCCTGCGCTGGGCCAACGTCAGCCAGGCCGACGCCCGCGCCAAGTACGCGCCGTTCATGGAGAACCTGCCCCGGCTCGGCCTCGCCGCCGTGCTGCTCTACGGCGGCTGGCTGGCCATCGACGGTCAGGTCACCATCGGGACGCTGGTGGCGTTCAACGCCTACGTGGTCCTGCTCCAGACGCCGTTCCGGATGCTCGGCTTCTTCCTGATGATGACCCAGCGGGCCGCGGCCTCCGCCGGGCGCATCTACGAGATCCTCGACGAGGTCCCCCAGGTCCAGCGACCGCCCCGGCGCCGTCGACCTGGTCGATCCGGTCGGGCGCATCGAGCTCGGGACGTCACGTTCCGCTACGGCGACGACGGGCCCGACGTCCTCGACGGCCTCGACCTCACGATCGAGGCCGGGCGAGACCGTCGCCCTCGTCGGGCGCACGGCCAGTGGCAAGTCGACCGTGGCCCGACTGGTCCCCCGCTTCTACGACGTGACCGACGGTGCGGTCCTGGTCGACGGCCACGACGTCCGCGACCTGACCGTGCTCAGCCTGCGGGCGGCCGTGGGCATCGTCCTCGACGAGCCGTTCCTGTTCTCGGTGCCGATCCGGGACAACATCGCCTACGGCCGACCCGACGCCACCGACGAGGAGGTCGAGGCGGCCGCCCGGGCCGCGCAGGCCCACGACTTCATCAGCCGGCTGGCCGACGGCTACGACACGGTCGTCGGCGAGCGGGGCTACACGCTGTCCGGCGGCCAGCGCCAGCGCATCGCCCTCGCCCGCATCCTCCTGGACGACCCGCGGATCCTGGTCCTCGACGACGCCACCAGTGCGATCGACGTGCACGTCGAGGAGGCCATCCACGACGCGCTCGGTCGGCTCACTGGCCGACCGGACGACGATCATCATCGCCCACCGGCTGTCGACCATCGCCCTGGCCGACCGGGTCGTCCTCCTCGACGGCGGCCGGGTGGTGGCCACCGGCACCCACGCCGAGCTGCTGGCCACCGAGCCCCGCTACGCGCGACGTCCTGGCCCACCTCGACGAGGAGGAGGGCTGAGTGGCCTGGGGTGGGCCGCCGGGCAGCCCGATGGCGGGCCGGGAGCGCCGTCGGCCAGAGCGCGGCCGCCGGGCTCCCGTTCGCCGGCGTGCCCCACGGAGCTGGCCGAGAAGGTCGAGGCCGTCCTCGACGCCGAGCCCGAGCACCCCGAGCCCGAGGTCCACTTCCGCCACCGCGAGCCCGAGGCCGCCGTCGCTCTCGCTGCGCACGTTCCTGCGGCCGCACCGGCGGGGCCTGCTGGCCGCCTTCGGCCTGGTCGTCCTCGAGACGATCACCCTGCAGGCCGGGCCGCTGCTGACCCAGATCGGCATCGACCACGGCGTCACCGAGGGCGACTACGGCGTGCTGGTGGCAGTGACCGCGGCCTACCTCGTCTCGATCCTCATCAGCGTCCTGGCCGGCACCGCCCGCATCAGCTTCACCGGGCGGCTCGGCGAGCGCCTCATGTACCAGCTCCGCCTGCGGGTCTTCTCCCACCTCCAGCGGCTGTCGCTCGACTTCTACACCGACGAGAAGGCCGGCCGGCTGATGACCCGCATGACGAGCGACATCGAGTCGCTCACCCAGCTCTTCCAGGAGGGCCTGGTCAACCTCGCCGTGCAGGGCTCACCCTCGTCGTGGTCACCGTCGATCCTGTTCTCGCTGAACCCGGCGCTGGCCGGCATCACCCTGCTGATCGTCGTCCCGGTGATGCTGGTCCTGACGCTCTGGTTCCGGGCGGCGTCGGACCGGGGCTACACGCTGGTCCGCGACCGCATCGCCGACGTGCTCGCCGACCTGCAGGAGAGCCTGTCGGGCATCCGCATCGTCGCGGCCCACAACCGGCGCCGCCACAACGTCGCCAGCCACCGCAACATCGTCGGCGAGTACCGCGACGCCAACCTCTACACCGCCCGGGTCGGCGCCATCTACGGGCCCGGCACCGAGGTCGTCGGCGTCGCTGGCCCAGGCGATCATCCTGCTCGTCGGCGGGGCGATGGTGCTCGACGGCCAGCTGACCGTCGGCGAGCTGACCGCCTTCCTCCTCTACCTCACCGCCTTCTTCGCCCCGATCCAGCAGCTGGTCCAGCTCTACAACACGTACCAGCAGGGGCAGGCCGCGCTCACGCAAGCTGCGGGACCTGCTGGACACCGAGCCCGGCGTGCCCGAGGCCGCCGATGCCGTCGGACCTGCCGCCGCTCGAGGGCGAGATCGTGCTGCGGGACGTGAGCTTCGCGTACGAGCCCGGCCGACCCGTGCTGGACGGCGTCGACCTGCGCATCGCCCCCGGCGAGACCTTCGCCCTCGTCGGCCCGACCGGCGCCGGGCAAGTCGACCATCGCCAAGCTGGTCACCCGGTTCTACGACCCGACGCCGGCGCCGTGCTCATCGACGGCCACGACCTGCGCGACGTCACCATCGACTCGCTGCGCCGCCAGCTCGGCGTCGTGCCCCAGGAGCCGTTCCTGTTCAACGGCTCGATCCGGGACAACATCGCCTTCGCCCGCCCCGACGCCACCGAGGACGAGGTGTGGGACGCGTGCCGCGCGGTCGGCATCGACGACCTGGTCGAGCGGCTGCCCGAGGGCCTCGACACCCCGGTCCACGAGCGGGGCGTCGTCGCTGTCGTCGGGCGAGCGCCAGCTGCTGGCCCTGGCCCGGGCGTTCCTCGCCCGCCCGCGGGTGCTGGTGCTCGACGAGGCCACGTCGAACCTCGACCTGGCCAGCGAGGCCCAGCATCGAGCGCGCCCTCGACGTCGTGCTCGAGGGGCGCACCGCCATCGTCATCGCCCACCGGCTGGCCACCGCCATGCGGGCCGACCGCATCGCGGTGGTCGAGCACGGCCGCATCGTCGAGCTGGGCCCGCACGACGAGCTGGTGCGCCGGGAGGGGCCGTACGCCGCCATGTACGCCACCTGGGAGAGACATGTGGGACCGCGGAGTGACTCGACCGGGTCACAGTGACCACTGGTCGCCTCGCTGACGCTCGGCGAGGAACGACGCTGTGCTTGCTGGTCGCCTCGCCTGTCGGCTCGGCTCCGGGACCAGACGACTAGGTGTCCGCGCTCGACCTCCTCATCGTCACGGTCGCCATCGGGATCGGCTCGTTCCTGCAGGGGGCTGCCGGCTTCGGCGCCAACCTGCTGGCCGTCCCCGTGCTGGTCCTGGTCGACCCGGCTCTGGTGCCGGGGCCGGCGCTGGTGGCGGCCTTCGTGCTCAACGCCCTGGTCGCCCACCGGGAGTCGGGGGTGGCCCACATCGGCGAGACGTTCTGGGCGCTGGCGGGCCGGGTGGTCGGCACGGTCATCGGGGTCGCCGTCCTGGCCGCGGTGTCCGGCGACGACATCGGCCTGTTCGTCGGCCTCGCGCTCGCGGCCAGCGTGGTCGCCTCGGTCAGCCACTGGGAGCTCACCCCGACCCGGCCGGTGGTGGTCGGCGCCGGCGTGGCCTCGGGCTTCATGGCCACCACGGTCGCCGTCGGCGGCCCGGCCATCGCCCTCGTGTACCAGCGCTCCGAGGGCCCGGTCCTGCGGGCCACCCTCGCCCGCTACTTCGTCATCGGGACCGCCTTCTCGTTGCTCGCCCTCGCCATCGGCGACCAGATCGGCACCGACGCCCTGGTCGACGGCCTCCTGCTGCTGCCGGGCACCATCGCCGGCTTCGCCGTCTCCTACCGGCTGGCCGTGGTCCTGGACAAGGGCCGCACCCGGGCCGTCGTCCTCGGTCTGACCGCCGTGTCGGCCATCGTGGTGCTGGTGGACTGGTATTTGTGAAACCACCGAAGATCGACCCGTCGGTGCGCACACGCGGATCGCCTCGCTGCGCTCGGCGATTCATGGTGCTGTGCTTGCCGGTCGCCTCGCCTTCCGGCTCGGCTCCTGGCCTGTGACCGGACCGGTGCTGGCCCTGGAGGGCGTGGGGGTGCGCATCGACGGCCGCACCGTGCTGCAGGACGTCGACTGGACCGTCGAGCCCGACCAGCGGTGGGTGGTGCTCGGCCCCAACGGGTCGGGCAAGACGACGTTGCTGCGGGTCGCCTCGCTGTACCTGTACCCGACGGCGGGCACCGTCCGGGTGCTGCGTGCCGTAGCCGGCACGGTCGACGTACGCCGCTTCCGCACCCGCATCGGCCTGGCCAGCGCCGCCCTCGGCCAGCAACTGCGGGGCGAGCTGGCGGCCCGGGACGTGGTCATGACCGCGAAGTACGGGGCGCTCGAGCCCTGGTGGCACACCTACGAGGACGCCGACCGGGCCAAGGCCGAGGCGCTGCTGGACCGCTTCGGCATCGGGGACCGCGTCGACCAAGCCTTCGGCACCTTCAGCTCGGGTGAGCGCCAGCGGGTGCAGCTGGCCCGCACGCTCATGACCGACCCCGACCTCGTGCTCCTGGACGAGCCGACCGCGGGCCTGGACCTGGGCGGACGGGAGGACCTGCTGCTGCGGCTGAGCGCGCTGGCCCACGACCCGGCCACGCCGCCGCTCGTGCTGGTGACCCACCACGCCGACGAGATCCCGGACGGCTTCACCCACGCGCTGGTGCTCGGCGACGGACGGGTCGTCGCCCAGGGCCCGATCCACGACGTGCTCACGGGCCCCGTCCTGAGCGAGGCGTTCGCCCTGCCGTTGGCCGTCGAGCACCGGGACGGCCGGTGGGCGGCCCGGGCCCTGCGGCCGTGACCGACGGCACGCCGTAGATCCTTGACCTGAAGTCAGGTTGAACCTCTACCGTCGCTCTTCATGGACATGAACACCTGGATGGCGCTGCGCAGCGCCATGCAGGACGACGGCACCAGGGCCCGCATCAACCGAGCCACCTTCCGCCGCGTCCTGGACTTCGCCCGCCCCCACCGACGCCTGGTCGCCTCGTTCCTCGTGCTGGCGACCATCGGGGCCGTGCTCGGCGTCGCCGTGCCCGTGCTCGCCGGCTGGGCGGTCGACGCCATCGTCAACGGCGAGACGACGAGCCGGGTCGTCTGGCTGGCCTCGATCATCGCCGTCGTCACGATCGCCGCCGCCGGCATCGGCCTGCTGAGCCGCCTGCAGTCCTCCCGCCTCGGCGAGGGCGTGATCCTCGACCTGCGCCGGCAGGTGTTCGAGCACGTCCAGCAGATGCCCGTCGCCTTCTTCACCCGGACCCACACCGGCGCCCTGGTCAGTCGCCTGAACAACGACGTCATCGGCGCGCAGCGGGCCTTCACCTCAGCCCTGTCCGGCATCGTCACCAACGTCATCGCCCTCGCGCTGACGCTCGCGGTGATGGTCAGCTACTCGTGGCTGATCACGGTGCTGGCGATGGTGCTGCTCCCCGTGTTCGTGATCCCCGCCCGCCGCGTCGGGGCCCGGGTCGGGCACCTGGAGCGGGAGGCGGCGGCCCACAACGCCGCCATGACCTCGCAGATGACCGAGCGGTTCTCCGCTCCCGGGGCGACCCTGGTGAAGCTCTTCGGCCGGCCCACCGAGGAAGCCGACGAGTTCGGCCACCGGGCGGCGCGGGTGAGCACGATCGGCGTGCGATCTGCCGTCGCCAGCGAGACCTTCCTGCAGGCGCTCAACCTGGTCTCGGGCCTGGCCCAGGCGCTGATCTACGGGCTGGGCGGGTACCTGGCCCTGCGCGGCGACCTCGACGCCGGCGCCGTCGTCACGATGGCACTGCTGCTGACCCGGCTCTACGGGCCCCTGACGGCGCTGGCCACCGCCCGCCTCGACGTGGTCACGGCCATGGTCAGCTTCGAGCGGGTCTTCGAGGTCCTCGACATCGAGCCCCTCATCGCCGAGAAGGACGACGCCCGAGCCGTGCCCGACGGCCCGGTGTCGGTCGAGCTGGACGGGGTCACGTTCCGCTACCCGGCCGCCGACGAGGTCTCGCTGGCCTCCCTGGAAGAGGTCGCCATCCTCGACGACGCCGTGAACGAGGACGTCCTCCACGACGTGTCCGTCCGGGTCGAGCCCGGTCAGCTGGTGGCCCTCGTCGGATCGTCGGGCGCCGGCAAGTCGACCCTGGCCTCCCTCGTCCCTCGGCTGTACGACGTGAACGCCGGCGCCGTGCGCCTCGGCGGGGTCGACGTCCGGGACCTGACCTTCGACTCGGTGCGCGCGACCGTGGGCGTGGTGACCCAGGACGGGCACCTGTTCCACGACACGATCCGGGCCAACCTCCTCTATGCCCGCCCCGGCGCCACCGACGACGAGCTGTGGGCGGCCGTGGCCAACGCCCGGCTGGAGGGGCTGGTGGCATCACTGCCCGACGGTCTCGACACCGTCGTCGGCGAGCGCGGCTACCGGCTGTCCGGCGGCGAGCGCCAGCGCCTGACGATCGCCCGCCTGCTGCTCGCCGAGCCCCAGGTCGTCATCCTGGACGAGGCCACCGCGCACCTGGACTCGGGCTCGGAGGCCGCCGTGCAGGAGGCCCTGGGCGCCGCCCTGGTCGGGCGCACGGCACTGGTGATCGCCCACCGCCTGTCGACCATCCGGGCCGCCGACCTCATCGTCGTGCTCGAGGCGGGCCGCATCGTGGAGCAGGGCACCCACCACGAGCTGCTGCTGGCCGGCGGCCGCTACGCCGAGCTGTACCGGACCCAGTTCGCCGACGACGACCAGCCCGAGCCCGACGAGGTGGCCGCCTGAGCTCGTTCTGGTGGCAGCGCCGTGTTGTCAGCAACACAGGGCTGCCACCAGAACGGGAAGTCAGGCGCTGAGCAGGGCGACCAGGCGGGGGCGGGCGCGGGCGACCTCCTCGGCCAGGAGGCGCTCCAGCATCGGGCCCCACAGGGCGCCGCCGTAGTGCAGCGACATGGTCAGGCGGCTGCCGCCGTCCTGCGGGTCGACGAGGGCGGTGAGCGTCCAGGGGCTGTGGCTGCGCTCGCCCGGCTCCCGGCGCTCGAAGACGACTCGGTCGTCGGGTTCGTGCACGGTGCGGACCATGCGCAGGCGTTTCGACCGGGCCAGCGGGCCGAGCCGGCCCCGTAGCTCCACCGACCAGGCCGGCCCCTCGTCGCCGGGCAGGGCGTCGGCCGGGGTGGCCCGCACGACGATCTCCAGCCACTCGCTGTAGCGCCCGAGGTCCTCGACCACGGCGAACAACGCCGACGGCGCCGCCGGGGTGTCGACCTGCTCGGTGCGCTCCATCACTGCACACTCGCGGGATCGGTGTTGGCCCCGCACACCAGCACCCCGACCCGCTCCCCCGCCTCCGGGACGTAGGCCTTCGCCCGCAGCGCCGCCAGAGCGGCGGCCCCGCCGGGCTCGACCACCAGGCGCAACTCCTGCCACAGGGCGCGCTGGGCGTCGGCGATCGCCTCGTCGGACACCGTGACCGCTTCGGCCACCCACTGCCGGGCGGCGGCGAACGGCCACGCCCCCACCCGCTTGGCGCCCAACGAGTCGGCGGCCAGCCCGGCCACCGGCACGTCGACCGGCTCGCCCGCCTCCAGCGCGGCGCCCAGACAGCGCGAGGTCTCGGGCTCGACGGCCACGACCTTCGTCCGCCCTCGGTACCACGAGGTCACGCCGCCGATGAGCCCGCCGCCACCGACCGCCACGACGACGGTGTCCAGCTCGGGGGCCTGGGCCTCCAGCTCGCGGCCGACCGTGGCCTGCCCGGCGAGCACCTCGGGCAGGTCGTAGGGGTGGCAGACGAGGGCGCCGGTCTCGGCCGCCCGGAGGTCACAGGCGGCCTGGGCGTCGTCGTACAGCGCTCCGGTGCGGCGGACGTCCACCGGGTAGCGGGCCAGGCGCTCCAGCTTGATGGCGGGGGCGGCCTCGGGGACGTGGATCTCGGCGTGGAGTCCGAGCACGGTGGCGGCGTGGGCCACGGCGGCGGCGTGGTTGCCGCCCGAGGCGGCGATCACCCCGGCCTCCGGCACCTCGTTGGCGAGGATGCGGTTGAAGGCGCCCCGGGGCTTGAACGAGCCGGTGTGCTGGAGGAGCTCCAGCTTCAGGACGCAGGTCGAGGTCGACGCCGAGGGCGCCTTCGCCGGGCCGGACGACCGGGGTCTCCCGCACGTGGCCGGCGATGCGCTCGGCCGCGGCCTCGACGTCGTCCAGCTCGATGGTCGGCGCCACCCGCCGGAGGCTACGGCTCGCTACCGCGGGTCGTCGGCCGCGATCTGGTCGTAGAGGTTGCGCAGGACGTGCCCGCCGTCGACCTCGTCCACCGCGTGCAGCAGCGGATAGGGGTCGATGGCGTCGCCGCCCTCGGGGTGGATCTCGTAGTGCAGGTGGGGTGGCGTCGAGATGGCGTTGCCGGTGTTGCCGACGTAGCCGACCACGTCGCCGGCCCGGACCACGCTGCCGTCGGCGATGCCGTCGGCGTAGGCGATGAGGTGGGCGTAGTAGTACTGCGTCCCGCTCTCGCCGTAGACCCACAGCTTCGTGCCGCCCAGCGTGCCGACGCCCATGTTGGCGATCACCCCGTTCTCCGAGGCCAGCAGCGGCGTGCCCATGGGGGCGAAGATGTCGTTGCCCTCGTGGCTGCGGCCGCCGGAACGGGGGGCCCCGAAGGTGCTCGTGAACGTGTGCGGGTCGGCCACGGGGAACACGAAGCCGCTGATGACGATCTCGCTGCCGGCGCCCAGGACGTCGACGGCGAACTCCGCCGTCTCGAGGCGGAGCTCGATGCGCTGGCGCTGCCCCCGGGCGTGGCGGAGCTCGGCCTCGGTCTGTTCGGCCTGCTCCAGCACCCGGCTCAGGCGGGCGGTGACGTCGAGGCGACGGGCCAGCAGCCGGTCGGCCTCCTCCTGGTCCGCCTCGAGGATGGTCTGCACGATCGTGGTGCGCTCCTCGACCGCGTTGAGGTCGACGGCGCCGTAGGCGGCCTCGATCTCCGGGGCGTTGCCACTGATGTAGGCGCCGACGGCGCGGTCCATCACGTTCTGGCGGGCGACCACGGCGCGGCGGGCGACCACCCGCTGCTGCACGACGAGGTCGTCGCCCAGCTGGTGGAGGGCGTCCATGTCGGCGAGCAACCGGTCGATCCGGGCGTCCAGGGCGTCCAGCTCGGCCTGCACGGCGTCGCGACGGGCCTCGGCCTCCTCGGTGCTGATGTGCAGGACCTCGTTGACGTTCTCCGGGTCCGCGGGCTCGACCTCGAAGTCGTCCTCCGGCGCCACCGCACCGGCCTGGTCACCGCCGTGGCCGACGTCGATCCCCGTCGGGGGCCTCCCCGCCGGGGGCCTCGCCGCCGGCGGCGAGTTGTCGCTCGGTACGGGGTCGCCCGTCGGGGACGGCGGACGGGGCAACCGCCGATCGTCCCGCGCCGAAGCCGGGGTGCCGGTCCCCAGCAGTGCGGCGGCAACGACCACGATCGCCACCCAGAGGCGGCAACGGGACATCCTGAACCAGATCGACCACGGAGCGTGAGACTTGAGGAACGGGTGCGTGAACCGAGTCTCTCGGTCCCTTACAGGGTTTTCAAGCCCTTTCGGTGCGAACGGTCTCGGCGTCCAGCTGGGCGATCGTGCGCAGCATCACCTCGTCGGCGCCGCCGCCGATCGCCCAGAGGCGCCAGTCCCGGAGGTACCGGGCCGTCCAGTGCTCCTCCATGTAGCCGAGGCCGCCGTGGTACTGGAGGCAGGTGTCGCCGACCTTGCGCAGGAGCCGGCCGGCGGTCAGCTTGGCGACGGCCACCATCTTGCGGGTGTCGTGACCGGCGACGAAGGCCTCGGCGCAGGAGTGGTTGTGGTTGCGGAGCAGGTCGACCTCCGCCGACAGCTCGGCCAGCGCGTAGTCGAGGTGGTGCGTTGGCGATCAGCGGGGCGCCGAAGGCCTTGCGCTCCCCCAGGTAGGCCCGCGTCCGCGGCCAGGGCCAGATCCATCGAGCCCACGGCCTGGTAGCAGGCCGTCATCCGCTCCTGCTGGAACTGCTCCATCTGCTGCTGGAAGCCGCGGCCCTCCTCCCCGATCAGGTTGCCCGACCGGCACCCGGACGTCGTCGAACACGAGCTCGGCGGTGTCCGACGAGCGCATGCCGAGCTTCGACAGCGTGCGGCTGACCGACACGCCGGGGGTGTCGCGTCGGCACGACGATCTGGGAGATCCCGCGGTAGCCACCGTCGTCCGAGGTCCGGGCCAGCACGCACACCCAGTCGGCCTGGGCCCCGTTGGTGATGTAGAGCTTCGTGCCGTTGATCACCCACTCGTCGCCGTCGCGGACCGCCCGGGTGCGCAGCGCGGCCACGTCGGAGCCGGCGTCGGGCTCGGTCACGGCGATGGCGGCGACCGCCTCGCCGCTGATGGCGGGCACCAGGTAGCGCTGCTTCAGCTCCTCGCTGCCGTAGCGGTGCAGCGAGGGCGTGGCCATGTCGGTCTGCACGGCGATGGCCATGGGCACGCCGCCGCACTCGACGCGGCCGAGCTCCTCGCCGAAGACGACCGTGAACGTGTGGTCGGCGCCCTGGCCGCCGTAGGCGGGGTCGTACTCGATGCCGAGGAGGCCGGCGGCGCCCAGCGTCGGCGAACAGCTCGTGGGCCGGGAAGCGCCCGGCGGCCTCCCACTCGTCGACGTGGGGGTTGATCTCCCGGTCGACGACGTCGCGGACGGTCTTGCGGAAGATGTCGTGGTCCTCGGTGAACAGCAAGGGACTCCTCAGGTGAAAGCGGGCACGCCGGTGATGGCCTGGCCGAGCACCAACGTGTGGATCTCGTTCGTTCCTTCGTAGGTGTAGACCGATTCGAGGTTGTTCATGTGCCGGATCACGGGGTACTCGAGCGTGATCCCGTTGGCGCCGAGCACGTTGCGGGCCTCGCGGGCCACGTCGAGGGCCTGACGCACGTTGTCGAGCTTGCCGAAGCTGACCTGGGCCGGGGTGATCTCCCCCTTGTCCTTGATGCGCCCCAGGTGCAGGGCGAGGAGCGCGGCCCGGTTCACCTGCACCAGCATCTCCACCAGCTTGCGCTGGACCAGTTGGAAGCCGGCCAGGGGGCGGTCGAACTGCCGGCGCTCCTTCGTGTACTCGAGCGCCGCCTCGTAGCAGGCCCGCGCCGCGCCGACGGCGCCGAACACGATGCCGAACCGGGCCTCGGACAGACAGGACAGCGGGCCCCGCATGCCGGCCACCCCGGGCAGCACCGCGTCGGCGGGCAGGCGCACGTCGGTCATCACCAGCTCGGAGGTGACCGAGGCCCGCAGCGAGAGCTTGCGGTGGATGTCGTTGGCCACGAAGCCCGGCGTGTCGGTGGGGACGACGAAGCCCCGCACGCCGTCGTCGGTGACGGCCCACACGACGGCGACGTCGGCCAGGCCGCCGTTGGTGATCCACATCTTGGTCCCGTTCAGGATCCAGTCGTCGCCGTCCCGCCGGGCCCGGGTGCGCATGGAGGACGGGTCGCTGCCCGAGTCCGGCTCGGTGAGGCCGAAGCAGCCGACGGCCTCGCCGGCGGCCATCGCGCGGCAGCCACTCCTGCTTCTGCTCCTCGCTGCCGAAGGCGTGGATCGGGAACATCGCCAGCGAGCCCTGGACCGACACGAAGCTGCGGAAGCCGCTGTCGCCCGCCTCCAGCTCCTGGCAGGCCAGCCCGTAGCTGACCGCGTTCGTGCCGGCGCAGCCGTAGCCGTCGAGGTGCATGCCCAAGAGCCCGAGGGCCCCCATCTCCTTGGCCATCTCGACCGGGAAGGTGCCCGCCTCGAACCACTCGCCGATGTCGGGCAGCACCCGGTCGGCCACGAACGTCCGCACGGTGTCCCGGATCTGGCGCTCCTCGTCGTCCAGCAGCGCGTCCAGACCGAGGAAGTCGTACGGGGTGTTGTCGCGGTCGATGGCGGTCGTCACGCCCCCCATCCTCGCCCCGCGGCGGCACGACGGCCACCTCGGCCCAGAATGGTCGGCTCATGCCCACCATGCCGCTCGACCCCGAGGACCCTCGCGCGGTCGGTCCCTACATGCTGCGTGGCGCGGCTGGGCGAGGGCGGGATGGGCGTCGTCTACCTGGCCGAGGGCCCGGACGGCCGCGTTGCGCTGAAGGTCGTGCGCCGGCTGCTGGCGGCCGACGACACGTTCCGGGCACGGTTCCGCCGCGAGGTCCTGGCCGCCCGGCGCGTCCACGGCCGAGGCGCCGTGGAGCTGCTGGACGCCGACACCGAGGGCGAGCGGCCCTACCTGGCCATGGGTTACGTGGACGGGCCGACCCTGCTCGAGGCGGTGACCCGGGACGGGCCCATGGAGGGCGAGCGCCTGCAGGCCCTGATGGTCGCCCTGGCCGAGGCCGTGGGCACGATCCACCGGGCCGGGGTCACCCACCGGGACCTGAAGCCGGGCAACGTGCTGCTGGCCGAGGACCAGCCGGTGGTCGTGGACTTCGGCGTGGCCACCGCCACCGAGGCCACCTCGATCACGGTCGTCGGCACGGTCATGGGCTCGCCGGGCTGGATGGCGCCCGAGCAGGTCACCGGCGGCACCCCCTCCCCCGCCATGGACGTGTTCGCCTGGGGCTCGCTCGTGACCTGGGCCGCCACCGGTGAGAACCCGTTCGGCAGCGGCCGGCCCGAGGCGGTCGCCTACCGGATCATCCACGAGGAGCCCGACCTGGCCGGGCTGCCCGACGACCTGCGGCCGGTCGTGGCCGACGCCCTGTCCAAGGACCCCGCCGCCCGGCCGACGGCCGACGAGGTGCTGGCCCGGCTCCTGCACCAGACACCGCAGGCCGCACCCGCCGAGCTGGCTGCCGACGCCACCGAGCTCCTGGCCCGCACCTGGGTCCAGACCCCGGCCCAGCCCGCTCCCCCGCCACCGCCCCTCCTGCCGCCGCCGACCCCCGCCGCCGGCCTGCCCGCCCTGCCGCCGCCCCGCCGGCGGTCGGGCCGCGCCCGGCGAGTGGCACTGGTCGCCGCGGTGCTGCTGCTCAGCGCGGCCCTGGGGCTCGGCATCGGCTACGGGGTCCGTGAGCTCCGCCAGGAGGAGACGGGGGCGCCACAGCCCGGGGCCGACGACGCCGTCGGCGAGCGGCCACCCACCACGACGACGACGACCACGACCACCACCCCGCCGACGACCACGACCACGATCCCGACCATCCCGCTGTCGGTGCGCTGGGTGATCGCCGACGACGCCAGCCGCAACGTGGGCGACCGCTGCGAGGCCGCCGAGCCCCACGACAGCTCCGCCTCCATCGAGGTCCAGGATGACGACGGGACCACCCTCGCCGAGGCGGTGGAGGCCGGCGAGGGCGTTGCCGAGGTCGGGACCGGAGTCCTCGACGAGACCTTCGGGTTCACCTCGTGCGTGTACTCGCTGGCCTTCGCGACCGTCATCCAGGCCGACGTCTACGTGCTCGTGCCCGACACGGGGGACTCACCGGTGAGCTTCAGCGCCGACGAGGTCGAGGCCAACGGCGGTCAACTCGAGCTCGTCGCCAACACCGGCCTCTTCTGACCCGACCGCCGAACGCGAAGGAGGCGGGCCCGAAGGCCCGCCTCCCTTGCAGTTCTGGTTGCGAAGATCAGCCGCTGATCGAGCTGCCGACGCTGTTGAACTTGTTGCTGGCGTTCTTGCCGAGGATCGTCACGGCCGCGATGCAGACCACCGCGATCAGGGCGACGAGCAGGGCGTACTCCACCAGCGAAGCGCCACGCTCGGAATCGCCGAAGCGAGCCCGGAGCCAGGTGGCGAGCATGTCGTACTGAAGCATGTTGGTTCTCCCATGTGGGTTTCGAACCCGACACCCCAATTCCGAGTGCACCGGGCCCATCCGTTTGTCATGAGTTCCATCGGCGCTGTTCGCCGGCACCTACATGGGGAAAACGGCTCATTCGCCGGGAACACACCGGGGCCGGGACGCGAAGGAGGCGAGCCCGAAGGCCCGCCTCCCTTGCAGTTCTGGTCGCGAAGATCAGCCGCTGATCGAGCTGCCGACGCTGTTGAACTTGTTGCTGGCGTTCTTGCCGAGGATGGTCACGGCCGCGATGCAAACCACCGCGATCAGGGCCACCAGCAGGGCGTACTCCACCAGGGATGCGCCACGCTCGGAGTCGCCGAAGCGAGCCCGGAGCCAGGTGGCGAGCATGTCGTACTGCAGCATGTCGTTTCTCCGTTTGCTCTTTTGTCGCCCACCGCCCGGGTCGGGCGACAGGGAGGGATGTCCCACCGTCCTCATCGACCCCTGCTCCCCGGGCCTTGATGAGGCAATCGACCCATTTGCACCCGAACGCGCAACGGGGGCGGGCCCGAAGGCCCGCCCCCGTTGCCGATGTCGTTGATCAGCCGCTGATCGAGCTACCGACGCTGTCGAACTTGTTCGACGCGTTCTTGCCCAGGATGGTCACCGCGGCGATGCAGACCACGGCGATCAGGGCGACGAGCAGGGCGTACTCCACCAGCGAAGCGCCACGCTCGGAGTCGCCGAAGCGAGCCCGGAGCCAGGTGGCGATCACGTCGTAGGAGGTCATCATGACGGGTGTTCCTTCCTGAGGGTGATTTCCCTCACCTGTTCGGTCGACCCGTCATGGGTCTTGAGGACTATGTCTCGCCTTTTTCGAGCGTGGAACGCCGTTCCAACCAGCCGACGACCATGTCCTTGAAGTGGCCGGGGTTGTAGATGTCCTCCTCGTAGGACCACCGGTTGTCGCCGGCGTACTTCAGCAGGGTGAAGTTGTAGGCCTGGTGGAGGCTGCCGTCACCGGGGTCGATCATGCGGTTCCACACCTGGCACACGACCCAGCCGCGCTCCTCGTCGATCAGGTACCACTCGATCGGGAAGTAGCGCATGTCCGAGTTCACCGGCTGGGCCATGGTCGTGCTGATCCAGCTCCGGATGGCCTCGCGGCCGCCCGATGGTCCCGTAGAGGTGCTCGACGTAGGTGGCGTCCTCGGTGAAGAGGTCGGCCCAGGCGTTCCAGTCCCCGCTGGTCCCGGCGGCCAACGCCACCTGCTGGTAGTTGGCGAACGCCGTCCTCCAGCTCTTCGCGGCTCCATCGACCCATCAGCCCCCTCCCGCGGGTTCCAGCGCCGCGGCGATCGCCGCCACGACCTCGGCCTCCGACGCCCCGGGCGTCAGGACGACGGCCACCCCGGCCTCCTTCAGCTCCGCCACGTCGGCGTCGGGGATGATCCCCCCGATCACCACCGGCGCCTCCACGCCGGCGGCTCGCGCCGCGTCCACCATGCGGGGCGCCAGCGTGGTGTGGCCCCCGTTGAGCATGCTGATGCCGATGAGGTCGGCGTCCTCCTGCTGGGCGGCGGCCACCACGGTCTCGGTGGTCTGACGCAGTCCCAGGTAGACGACCTCAGCGCCGGCGTCGCGCAGCATCCGAGCGACGACCTTGAGGCCCCGGTCGTGACCGTCGAGGCCCAGCTTGGCCAGCACGATGCGCACGGGCCCGCCGTGCGGGGCGGTCAGCCGTGCGGTCACACCGCGGCGCGTTCGGTGTAGGTCCCGAACACGCCTTCGAGCGTGTGCACGATCTCGCCCTCGGTGGCCCGCGCCTGCACGGCGTCGATGAAGGCCGGCATCAGGTTCACGGCCGCATCCGCGGCGTCGCCGGCCACCGCGGCGAGCGCGGCGTCGACCGCGGTCTGGTCACGGTCGCGGCGGGTCGCCTGGAGGCGCTCGACCTGGGCGGTCTCGACGTCGGGGCTGATGCGGAGCAGATCCGCGGTGCGGTCGTCGCCGTCCGTGTAGCGGTTGACCCCGACCACGACCCGCTCCCCGGAGTTGACCTGGCGCTCGTAGCGGTAGGCGGCGTCGGCGATCTCGTCGACGATCCAGCCGTTGTCGATGCCGGCCAGCACTCCCTCGAGCATCGACCCCCCGCCCAGGTGGTCGAGGTGGGCGAAGATCGCCTCGGCGCGGCGTTCCATCTCGTCGGTCATCCACTCCACGTACGCCGAGCCCCCCAACGGGTCCGCGGTGGCGGTCACCCCGGTCTCGTGGGCGATGACCTGCTGGGTGCGGAGCGCGATCCTCGCCGCCGCCTCGGACGGCAGGGCCAGGGCTTCGTCGTAGGAGTCGGTGTGGAGGCTCTGGGTGCCGCCCAGCACGGCGGACAGGGCCTGGATGGCGACCCGGGCGATGTTCACCTCGGACTGCTGGGCGGTCAGCGACACGCCGGCGGTCTGGGTGTGGAAGCGCAGGCGCTGGGAGCGCTCGTCCCGGGCCCCGTAGCGGTCCCGCAGCCACCGCGCCCAGATGCGGCGGGCGGCCCGGAACTTGCCGATCTCCTCGAAGAAGTCGAGGTGGGCGTTGAAGAAGAACGAGAGCCGGGGGGCGAAGGCGTCGACGTCCAGGCCGGCGGCGATGGCGGCTTCGACGTACGCGAAGCCGTTGGCGAGGGTGAAGGCGAGCTCCTGGTCGGCGGTCGAGCCGGCCTCGCGGATGTGGTACCCGGAGATGGACACGGGATGGAACCGGGGCATCTCCGCGCGTGGTGAACCGGACGACGTCGGTGACCAGCCGCAGCGAGGGCCGCGGCGGGAAGAGGTATTCCTTCTGGGCCTGGTACTCCTTCAAGATGTCGTTCTGGAGGGTGCCGGACAGGTCCGCCCGGGGCGTGCCGCCGGCCTCGGCGACGGCGACGTACATGGCCATCACGATCGCCGCGGGTCCGTTGATCGTCATCGACGTCGACACCCCACCCAGGTCGATCCCGTCGAACAGGACCGCCATGTCGTCGACGGTGTCGATGGCCACCCCGGCCTTGCCGACCTCACCGACGGCCCACGGGTCATCGGAGTCGCGACCCATGAGCGTGGGCATGTCGAAGGCCGTCGACAGGCCCGTGCCGCCAGCACCCAGCAGCTGGTGGAACCGGGCGTTGGTGTCCGCCGCCGAGCCGAACCCGGCGAACATCCGCATCGTCCACGGCTTGTGCCGGTACATCGAGGCGTAGGGGCCCCGCGTGTAGGGGAACTCCCCGGGCGGCGGACCGTCGCCGTAGAGGGGGTCGATGGGGATGCCCGAGAGGCTCTCGACGGGCTGATCGTCTTCCGTCATGACTCTGCCAGTATCTCGCGCCGTGGAGAAGCTCGTGTACCTCGTGTGGGATCGCCCAAGCGTCGACGGGGCCGCACTCCGGTCCCGCTTCCTCGACGAACTGGCCCCGGCGCTGCTGGCGCTCGGGCCGCATCAGCTCGCCGTGCACCTGGACGACGACCTGGCCCCGATCCCCGGCCCCGCCCCGGCGCCCGGCCACGAGCTGCCCCTGCGGGCCGCCGTGTCGCTGTTCGTCGACGCCCACGACCGCCGGGCGCCCTACGAGGAGGTCCTCGCCGAGGTCGGTGAGCGCCGGGCCGGCTACCTGGTCAGCGAGGCGGTGTGGTCCGAGTACGGCGACAACGGCCGGCGTGGTCCCCGCGACTGGCCCGACGGCGAGCGCTCCCCCGGCATCACGCACGTTCTCCCTGGTGCACCGCAACCCCGCCTTCGACGAGCGCACGTTCCGCGAGTTCTGGCACGGCCACCAGTCCCCCATGTCCGAAGCCGTGCAGCCGCGGTGGCGCTACGTCCGCAACACGGTCGTCCACCCCGTGACCCCCGGCGCCCCGCCCGTCGACGGCATCGTGCACGAGAGCTGGCCGTCGATCGAGCTGGTCGAGGACAGCGTCGCCTTCCACAACGACGACCCCGAGAACATCACCGTGATGCTCGACAGCGTGATGCAGGTGTTCGACATCGCTCGGCTCAGGTCGTTCGCAATGAGTGAGTACTTTGTTACTGACTCCGTAGGGCGTCCTCGGCTTCGGCGGCGGGGTCGCGCCAGGGCTCGTCGTAGACCTCGACCACCACGCGGTGGAGCACGCCGGTGAAGGCGAACGGCGCCCGGTAGTCCTTGCACGGGGGCTCGCCCTCGGCGCGGCCGCAGGTCAGGCCGTGGCCGGTGATCGAGATGCGGTTCATGATCCCGTGCTCGATCCGGCCCTGGCCCCACTTGGCGTCGTCGACCACCAGGGTGACGTCGCCCTGGTGCTCGCCGGTCTTCGCGAAGCGCATCTCGACCCGGTGGGGGCCGGCGGAGAGGAAGGCCGGCGCCTCGACCCGGGTGACGTACAGCCCGGAGTTGTTGTGGACGTACACGAGCCGGCCGCGGATGAGGTGGAACGAGAACCCGCCGAAGATCGAGCCCTGGGCCAGCAGCACGCCCTCCAGCCGCTCGGCGGAGTCGGACGGGCCCTCGACCTCGGCGATGATCCGGTGGTCCCGGTTGCGCAGGTTCACGGCGGCGGGCTCGGGGACCATCGACGTGCCGGGCCGGTACACGTACCGGCCCCGGGGCGGAACGGCTTCGGGCCGGCCGAGGACGAACTCGGAGAACGGTCGGTTGTCCAGAGGCAGCACCTGGTAGCGCTCGGCCTCCTCCCACCAGCGGCGCTCCAGGTCGGCCACGACCTCGGGGTGTTCGCCAGCCAGGTCGTTGGTCTCCGACGGGTCGGCCCGGAGGTCGTACAGCTCCCAGGTGTCGTCCTCCAACGGGGGCTCGTCGGCCTGGATCGGGTGGTAGACGACCGCCTTCCAGTGCTCGTGGCGGATCGCCCGGCAGCCGAACATCTCGTAGTACTGGGTGTCCCGGGGATCGGGGGCGTCGCGCATCGGCCAGGCTGTCGGCGAAGCTGGCCCCCTCCAGCGGGCGCTGCTCGACGCCCCGTGACGTTGGTCGGCGGCTCGATGCCGACGAGGTCCAGGATCGTGGGGGCCACGTCGACGGCGTGGACGTACTGGTGGCGGATCTCGCCCCGGGCGGCGATGCCCGCGGGCCAGTGCACGATCATCGGGTCGGCCACGCCGCCCTCGTGCACCTCCCGCTTCCAGCGGCGGAACGGGGTGTTCCCGGCGACCGTCCAGCCCCACGGGTAGTTGTTGTGGAGGTCGGGACCTCCGATGTCGTCGATGCGGCCCAGCGCCTCCTCGACGTCGCGGGGCAGCCCGTTCCACGGGCGCACGTCGCTGATGGAGCCGACCGGCCCACCCTCGGAGCTGGCCCCGTTGTCGGACACGACGACGATGATCGTGTTCTCGAGGTCCCCGGTCTCGGCCAGGTGGTCGACGACGCGGCCCACCTGGGCGTCGGTGTGCGAGAGGTAGCCGGCGAAGGCCTCCATGTAGCGGGCGTACAACCGCCGCTCGTCGGCGGAGAGCGACGTCCACGCCGGCACCCACTCGGGGCGCTCCGACAGCACGGTGTGCTCGGGCAGGAGGCCGAGGGCCTTCTGCCGCTCCAGCGTGGCCTCCCGCCAGACGTCCCACCCCTCGTCGAAGCGGCCGGCGTAGCGGTCGATCCACTCGCGGGGGGCCTGGTGGGGCGAATGGCACGCCCCGCTGGCGAACCAGGCGAAGAACGGCTTGTCCTCGTCGACGGCCCGCAGGTCGCTGATCCAGGCGATGGCGTGGTCGGCCAGGTCCTCGGTGAGGTGGTAGCCCTCGTCGGCCGGGCGGGGCTGCTGGGTCAGGTGGTTGTCCTCGACCAGGGCCGGCCCGAACTGGTGGGTCTCCCCCTCGAAGAAGCCGTAGAAGCGCTCGAAGCCCCGGCCCAGCGGCCACCGGGCCCGGGAGGCGCCGGCGTGGAGCTCGTCCTCCGGCGTGAGGTGCCACTTCCCGATGGCCCACGTGGCGTAGCCGGCGGGGGCCAGCGCTTCGGGCAGCAGGCCGCACGAGTACGGGATGCGGGCGTCGTAGCCGGGGAAGCCGCTCGCCAGCTCCACGATGCGGCCCATGCCGACCGAGTGGTGGTTCCGCCCGGTGAGCAGGCAGGCCCGGGTGGGCGAGCACAGCGCCGTGGTGTGGAAGTTGGCGTAGCGCAGACCGCCCGCGGCGAGCCGCGTCGAAGGTCGGCGTGTCGAGGTCGGAGCCGAAGCACCCGAGCTGCGCGTAGCCGACGTCGTCCAGCACGACCACCAGCACGTTGGGCGACCCCTCGGCCGCCCGCAACGGCTCCGGCCACCACGGCGTCGACTCGTGGTGGTAGCGACCGATCGTCCCCTGGAACTCCCCGGGCTCCATGGCCGCATCGTGACACGTTCCCCCAAGGGGGCCGACGGGTCGGGTAGAGATGCGACCCGTGGATCGCGAGCGACCCCGGGCCTCCACCGGAGTCTTGGCCGTCGGCGCCATCGGCGTCGTCTACGGCGACATCGGCACGAACCCCCTGTTCGCCATGCGAGAGGCCTTCGAGAGCCGGCACCCGGTACGCCCTGGACGAGGCCAACGTCCTGGGCCTCCTGTCCCTGATGTTCTGGGCCCTGATCCTGGTCATCTGCGTGAAGTACCTCACCTTCGTCATGCGAGCCGACAACGACGGTGAGGGCGGGATCCTCGCCCTCGCCGCGCTCGTGACGCCCGAGGACCCACCCCGGCACGGCGGGCGCTGGCTGCTGGTCCTCTGCGGCCTCATGGGGGCGGCCCTGCTCTACGGGGACGGGATCATCACCCCGGCCATCTCCGTCCTGGCCGCCGTCGAAGGCACGACGATCGCCGCCCCGGAGCTCGATCGCTTCGTCGTACCGCTGGCCGTGGTCATCCTCGTCGCCCTGTTCATCGTCCAACACCGGGGGACCGCGGTGCTCGGGCGCGTCTTCGGTCCGGTGATGATCGTCTGGTTCTCGACCATCGCCGTCCTCGGCGGGGCACAGGTCGTCCAGCACCCGGGCGTGGTGCGGGCCGTGAACCCGGCGCGGGCCGTCGAGTTCTTCGCCGACAACGGAGCACGGGGGTTCCTCGCCCTCGGCGCCGTCATCCTCGTGGTCGTCGGCGGCGAGGCCCTGTACGCGGACCTCGGGCACTTCGGCCGCCGCCCCATCGCCCACGGCTGGTACGGACTGGTCCTGCCCAGCCTCCTGCTCGTGTACTTCGGACAGGGCGCACTGCTGATCGACGACCCGGGGGCCATCGAGAACCCCTTCTTCCGAATGGCTCCCGACGCTGCCGTGCTCCCCCTGGTCGTCCTGGCCACGATGGCGACCGTCATCGCCTCCCAGGCACTGATCTCGGCGGCCTTCTCCCTGACCCAGCAGGCGGCGCAGCTCGGCTACCTCCCCCGCGTGCGCGTCCGGCACACCTCGGACACGGAGATCGGCCAGATCTACGTGGGCTCGGTCAACTGGCTCCTGATGGTGGCGTGCGTGGCGCTCGTCCTCGGCTTCCGGGAGTCCGCGGAACTGGCCGGTGCGTACGGCTTGGCCGTTTCGACCACGATGACGATCACCACGGTCATCTTCTACGTGGTGGCTCGCGAGCGCTTCGGGTGGCCGCGGTGGCGGGCCGCCGCGCTGTGCAGCCTCTTCCTCGTCATCGACCTCGGCTTCCTCGGCAGCACCCTGTTCAAGATCCCCGACGGCGGCTGGCTGCCCCTGGTCATCGCCGCCGTCGTCTTCACCGTGCTCACGACCTGGCGGACCGGGCGGATCCTCGTCGGTGAGCGGATCCTGCGGGGCCGGCTCCCGCTGGACCACTTCGTCGAGGGCCTGGCGGAGCACCCACCGCCACGGACGCCCGGGACCTCCGCCTTCCTCTTCTCGAAGACCGGGGCGACGCCCCCCGCCCTCCTCGCCGCACTCCGCCACCTCGACGTCCTCCACGAGAAGGTGCTCGTGGTGTCGGTGAGCACGACGAAGACCCCTCGGGTCCTGCCCGCCCGACGGGCGACGGTTGCCGACCTGGGCCAGGGGTTCTTCCGCGTCGAGCTCCGCTACGGGTTCACCGAGGAGCCCGACGTGCCAGCGGCGCTGAGGCGACCGGCGATGGAGGTCGGCGTCGACCTGGACTCGATCACCTACGTACTCGGGACCGAGGCGCTGCGCGTCACCCCCCGACCGGGCATGGCCCGATGGCGGGAGCACCTCTACGCCGCGCTGTCCCGCAACGCCACCAGCGCTGCGGACTACTTCGGGCTCCCGTACGAACAGACCCTCGTCCTTGGCATCACCGTCGAGCTCTGACCGGGCGGTACGGTCCGTCGCCGTGAGCGCGGTGGAGCTGGAGCGAATGGGCGACGTGGCGGTCATCCGCCTCGACGACGGGAAGGCCAACGCCCTCGGGTTCGAGATCGTCGACGGCCTGCTCGGTGCGCTCGACGACGCGGCGGACGCCAAGGCCGTCTGCATCGTCGGCCGGGACGGTCGCTTCAGCGCCGGCTTCGACCTCACCGTGATGCGCTCGGACCGCATGCTGGAGCTGATGACCAAGGGCTCGGGCCTCGCCCTCCGCTTGGTCGCCCACCCCACGCCGGTCGTGCTCGGTGTCACCGGCCACGCCTTGGCCATGGGCGCGGTGCTGCTCCTGACCGCCGACTGGCGGGTGGGCGCCGACGGCGACTTCAAGCTGGGCCTCAACGAGGTCCGCATCGGCCTGTTCGTGCCCCCCTTCGCCTCGGACCTGGCCGCCTACCGGCTGTCACCCCGCCACTTGACCGAGGCCGTCCAGCTGGCCGAGGTCTACGACCCGCCGCGGGCCCGCGAGGCCGGTTTCCTGGACGAGGTCGTCGCCCCCGACGAGGTGGAGGCGCGCAGCGTCGAGCGGGCCACCGCCTGGGCGGCCGACCTCGACCCGAAGGCCTTCGCCCGAACGCGCGAGATCGCCCGCGGCGAGCTGCTCACGAGGCTCGAGGCGACCACCGGGAACTGATGGACATCACGCTGCGGTCGGACGGCGACGCCGAGCCCGAGGTCCCGGCCCGGGCGCTGGTGGTCTCGGCCCACCCCGACGACGTGGACTTCGGCGCGTCGGGGACCGTCGCCCGCCTGACCTCGGCGGGCACCACCGTGACCTACGCCATCGTCACCGACGGCGACGCCGGCGAGGTACCCGACGAGGTCGGCCGGGACGGTGCCGCCGCCCTGCGCCAGACCGAACAGCGGGCGGCGGCGGCCCAGGTCGGCGTGGACGACGTCCGCTTCCTGGGCTTCCCCGACGGGCGGCTGGAGGCGAACCTCGAGCTGCGCCGCGAGCTGTCCCGGGTGATCCGGGAGGTCCGGCCCGACGTCGTGTTGTGCCAGTCGCCGGAACGGCGCTGGGACCGGGTGTTCGCCAGCCACCCGGACCACCTGGCGGCCGGCGAGGCCACCATGGCCGCGGTGTACCCCGACGCCCGGAACCCCCACGCCCACCCCGACCTGGCCGCCGACGGTCTGGCACCGTGGACGGTGCGGGAGGTGTGGGTGTTCGGTCACCCGCAGGCCGACCGGTTCGTCGACATCACCGACACCGTCGAGGCCAAGATCGCGGCCCTGTCCGCCCACCGGAGCCAGACCTCGACCATGGAGCTCGACACGTTCATCCGAGGATGGGCCCGGGCCGCGGCGGCCGACGGTGGGTTGGACGACGGACGCCTGGCGGAGGGCTTCCTCACGTGCCGGACCGGCTGAGGGCACAGGTCACCGCGCTCGTCGCCGTCCTGTCGGTCGGTGTCCTGGCGAGTCCCGCGGGCGCGGCGCCCGACGTCGCCCTGGCCGGCGACTCGATCGCCGAGCGCGCCGGCACCCAGATCCGCAACGCCATCGAGCCGCAGCACGACGTCGTCTGGTACGAGACCCAGAACTCGGCCACGATCCGCCGGGTCGGCAACCTCCTGCTCGACCGGGTCCGGCGTCCGGGAGGCCCCGACATCGTCCTCGTCGAGCTGGGCGTGGGCAACGCCTTCTGGGGCACCGCGACCGCGGACTTCCGCAAGCAGGTCCGCTACCTGACCCGTGAGCTCCTCGAGGAGGTCAACTGCGTGCGGTGGTTCGAGCAGAAGGAGACCGACCTCCGGGGCTACCGGAACATCGAGGCCCGGGCGCCGGGCTTCAACGCCATCCTCCGCGCGGAGGTCCACCGCTTCCGGCGGGCCCGCACCGTCCACTACGGCACGTGGGCCCGGGTGCTCGGGCCGGCGGGCTTCACCGAGGACACCCTCCACCTCACCCCCCGCGGGAAGCGGGGCATGGCCCGCCTCGCCCGGCAGGCGGTGGACGGGTGCGACCCGGCCGTCACCTCGGGGCCGTTCTGGGACGTTCCCGACCGCCACTGGGCGGCCACCGAGATCGACTGGGTGGGTGACCGCCACCTGATCGACGGCTTCGGGAACGGGACCTACCGCGCCGACCTCGGGGGCATCGTCCAGCACCTCGACCGGGTCGACTGGATCCGGGCGCTGTGGCGCCGGTTGGCTCGCCCCGGCGGCTACGGCGCAGCGCCGTGGCCCGACGCCGGGGGGCGCGACGGACCACCGCTGGCGTGGGCGTGGGGCGAGGAGGTCACTGCGGTCGACGGCGATTCCCCGTTCCGCCCGGGCGCGCCGGTCTCGCGGGCCGACGCCGTCCAATGGCTCTACCGGTCCGAGGGCAGGCCCGACCCGTCCGGGTACCCGGACCACGGCCTGACCGACGTCCCGCCCGGGATCAGCCGGGCGGTGCGGTGGGCCAAGGGCATCGGCGTGATCCGGGTGCCCGACGGCGGCCGCTTCGAGCCCCGCCGCCCCGTCTCCCGGGCCGAGGCGGCGGTGTTCCTCCACCGCTTCGCCCACGCGCCACCACCACCCGCGCCGGCCCCGGTGCCATGATCAGACCGCTCCCATGGCTGACGGCGACCTGCAGATCACCTTTCGACCCCGCCACGATGCGCTGGTCGAGATCCGGCGCGAGCTCCGCGACTGGCTCGCCGGCTGCGACACACCCGAGGGCGTCGTCCACGAGCTGGTGCTGGCCACCGACGAGCTGTGCGCGAACGCCATCGAGGCGGCCGACGGCGGGATGATCCAGCTCGACGCCCGGTGCGACGGCTCGGCGATCCACCTGGCGGTGTCGAACGCCGGCCACGCCCTCGACGACGAGCTCCACGAGGTCACGGATCCGGTCGACGACGACGGGATGCTGCTGGACCGGGGGCGGGGCCTGACCATCGTGCGGGCCTTCACCGACTCGCTGGCCATCGTCAACGTGGACGGGCGCACGGTGGCCCGGGCCGTCCGCCTGCTGGCCACATGACCTCCGCCGCGGTCGCCGCCTGGCAGGCGCGGGGCGAGGTGCACGAGGTGGGGGGCCACCGACTCTTCGCCGTCGACATCCCCGCTCGGTCCGACGACGCCGAGCCCGTGGTCGTCTTCCACGGCTTCCCGACCAGCTCGTTCGACTGGCACCACGTGGTCGACGCCCTGGCCGCCCGTCACCGCGTCGTCGCCCTCGACTTCCTCGGCTTCGGCCTGTCGGCCAAGCCGGACCACCGCTACTCGATCGAGCTCCAGACCGACCTGGCCGAGGTGCTGCTGGACCAGCTCGGCGTCCACCGCTTCGCCCTTGTCACCCACGACATGGGCGACTCGATCGGCGGCGAGCTGCTGGCCCGCCAGCTGGCCGGCACCACGGTCATCCAGGTCACCCGGCGCGTGATCACCAACGGTTCGATCTACCTCGAGCTGGCCCAGCTCACGGCCGGACAGCAGTACCTCCTGTCCCTGCCCGACGAGAAGGCGTGGCCGCCGCTGGGCGACGCCGCCGAGGTGCTGAAGGGGAGCCTGGCGGCGACGTGTGACCCCGACCACGTGCCCGCCGACGACGAGCTGGCCGCGCACGTGGAGCTCATCCTGCGGGAGGAGGGCGACGCCCTGCTCCCCCGCCTCATCCGCTACATCGAGGACCGGCGGGCCCGGGAGGCCCGCTACACGGGCGCCATCGAGGACCACCCGTCGGCGCTGACCATCGTGTGGGGGGACCGGGACCCGATCGCCGTCGTGGCCATGGCCCACCGGCTGGCCGAGCGTCGGCCCGACGCCACCCTCCGCCTCCTCGAGGGCGTCGGGCACTACCCGATGCTCGAGTCCCCCGAGGCGTTCGCAGAGGCCGTGCTGGCCGGGCTGGCCCCGTGAGCACGTTCGAGATCCCGTCGACGGCGGCGTCGATCGACGCCGCCTGGGTGGAAGGGGCGCTGCGGGCGGGCGGGCTCGACGCGACGGCGCGGGTCGTGGCGGTCCACGCCGAGCCGGTGGCCGAGGCCGTGGGCCTCATGGGCGAGATCACCCGCCTCGTCCTGACGTGGGACGGCGAGGACGCCGGACCGGCGTCGATCATCGCCAAGCTGCCCTCGGCGCTCCCCGACAACCGGGAGCTGGCGCTGGCCATGGGCTACTACGAGTGCGAGCACCGCTTCTACACCGAGGTGGCCGCGGGTTGCGCCCTCCGCACGCCCCGCACCTGGTTCTCGGCGGCCGACGCCGAGCAGGGGCGGTACGCCCTGCTGATCGAGGACCTCGGCGCCTACGAACGGGTGGATCAGCTGGACGGCGCCGACCTGGCCCACGCCGAAGCGGTCGTCGACGCGCTGGCCGCCCTCCACGCCCAGTGGTGGGCCAGTCCCCGCCTGGCCGACCACCCCTGGCTCCCGGACGGACTGGGCGACGAGGTCCGTGTCTACGGCACGCTGTGCGACGGCTCGTGGCCGGCGTTCGCCGACGTCACCGCCGACGTCATCGGCGACGAGGACCGGGCCCTCGCCACCCGCTTCCTCGAGCGCTACGACGCGATGATCGACCGCAACCTGGACGCCCCCCACACGCTGATCCACCGCGACTTCCGCATCGACAACATGCACTTCGACGATGGCCGGCCGGTCGTCTTCGACTGGGGCTCGGTGGGCCACGGCGGCGGCCTCTACGACTACGCCTACTTCGTGTCGGGCAGCCTCGACACGGAGGTCCGCCGCGCCCACGACGACGACCTGCTGGCCCGCTACCGGGATGGCCTGGCCGCCGGCGGCATCGTGGTCGACGACGACACCTTCCGGGCCTGGCACGACGTCGGCGCCCTGTTCTGCCTGGTCGTGCCGATCCTGGCCGGCGGCAGCGTGCTGGACACCCGGGACGAGAAGGGCGACCGCCTCGTGGAGGCGACCCTGGTGCGGCTCTTCAGCTACCTCCACGACCACGAGTCGGTGCGCTACCTCGGCTGATCGGGGAGCGGGGTCTTCAGCACCGCCATCACCACCTGCACCAGCAGGGCGCGGGTGACGGGATCGGTGAGGTCGACGACGTCGTCCTCTGCGGCGATCGGCCGCGCCACCGCGCCGATGGCGGCGAGGGCCCGGGTGGTCGCTTGGGGGTGGGCGTCGTTCGCGTCCTGCGTGATCCGCATGAACCGCAACATCCGGTCCCGCAGCTGAAGCTCAGGCGGCAGGTGGGCGTGGACGGTGATGTCACGGGTCAGCAACGCGGTCACGTCCCGGTGGGCCGACATGAAGTCGACGAGGTCGACCACCAGCTTCCGGCGGCTGGCGAGGTTGAAGGGGCCGGCCGCGGCCGCGGCGTCGAGCACCTCGTCCAGCTTCTCCATGAACGGCCGGACGATCTCCTCCAGCAGGTTGGCCTTCGACGAGAAGTGGTGCAGCACCGCACTGCGGGTGATCGACAGGTCGTCGGCGATGTCGGACAACGTGGTGGCGTCGAAGCCGTTCCACCGGAAGCGGCGGGCCGCGGCGGCGAGGACCGCCGCTCGGGTTCGCTCCCCCTTCCGCTCCTCCCCTGGCGGGGTGACGCTCACGATCCTCGCAACCTAGGCCGCGGGCCGGGCCGTCGGGCGGACGATCCCTAGACTCGCCCGGTCATGTTGATGGGCGGCACCTCTCTCGACGACGTCCTCCTGCGGCCGTTGTCACCGCACGACGACGAGCGCGGGCGCTTCACCGAGGTCTTCGCCCGCCACTGGGGCACCGGCATGGAGCCCGCCCAGTGGAGCGTCGTCGAGTCCGCGGACCGCGTGCTGCGGGGCATGCACCTCCACCGCCGCCACGCCGAGTACCTCGTGGTGGTGTCGGGGCACCTGAGCGTCGGCCTCTACGACGCCCGGCCCGGCTCGGGCACCGAGGGCGCGTGGGCCCGCTACGAACTCCGGGCCGCCGAGCCCGCCTGCCTGACCTTCCCGGCGGGGTTCGTGCACGGCTGGCTGGCCCACGCCCCGACCGTGCACCTCCAGGGCGTTTCGGAGGCGTACGTCGACTACGCCGAAGACGACAACCAGGGATGCCACTGGTCCGACCCCGACCTGGGGATCGAGTGGCCGTTCGTCCCGACCGTCGTGGGGGCCCGGGCCGACGCCTTCCCGTCGCTGCGCGAGCTCCTCAGCCGCGTCTGAGCCGGTTCCGCGCCCACCGGGCGGGCCGCCGCACCTGCCGGTAGACGTCGGGCGGCATCCACGAGCGGGCCCAGCGCCCGACCGGCGACGACCGCTCCCGGTTCAGCTCCCGCAACAGGCCGGACGCCTCGGTCGTCGCCTGCGCCAGCGCGTCGCGGGCCAGCTCCTCCGGCAGGGTCGGGTCCGCCACTCGGGGCGACCAGCGGATCAGCACCTCCAGGCGCTGGTCGACCGTCCAGGTCGCGGGACGCTTGAAGGACAGGACGGTCGGCCAGGCCGTCGCCGCGACGCGGATGCCCGGCTGCTCGAGGAACTGCACCCACATGTGGCGGTCGGTGGGTCGGCCCGGTGGCGTCGTCCGCCAGCCGTGGGGCAGCCGCCGGTAGGCCGCCATCGTGTGGCCGGCGATCGACAGCGGCAGGACGTTCGTCGACCACGCCGCCCGGCTGCGGTCGTCGGGATCGGTCAGGTCCAGCCCGACGGGAGCGGAGGGCCGGTCGTCCTCTTTCATCGTGAACCGCAGGGTGTGACCGAAGTCGGCGTCGGCCAGCACCGCCCGCATCTCCTCCACGTGGGTCGGCAGCCACAGGTCCCGGTCGCACAGGTACAGGACGAGGTCGCCGCGGGCGTGGTCGCTCAGGACGCGGTGTCGGTTGCGCTCGCCCCGCCGGGAGTCCTTCGGGAAGCCGAAGTAGCGGACCCGCGGGTCCACCGACGTCGCCCACGCCTCGGTGGCCGTCGACGCGCCGTCGCCGACCACCAGCACCTCCAGGTCGTCGACGGTCTGGCTCAGGACGCTGGCGACGGAGTGCTCCAGCAGCGCGGCGCGGTCCCCGGTCGTCGGGATGAGCACCGACGCGATCACGTCAGCCCCGCCAGGTCCCGGAGGGCCTGCACCGCCTCGACCACCGCCAGGCCCTCGGCGGCGTCGCTCTTGGGCGGCGGGCCGCCGTCGAGGTGGCCGAGGAACGCCGCCAGCTCCCGACGCAGAGCCGGTTCGCGGGCGACGGGGTGCTCCTCGACCTCGCTCCCCCGCTCCACCCGCACGGACGCCGCGTCGTCCGCGGCCAGCACGGCCACGGCGTCGTCGCCGTGGACCCGGATCTCGCGACGCCTCTCGACGTGGCGGGTCGACGCCTCGACGACCAGCCACGGGTCGGCACCGCACAGTCCCCAGAGCCCCAGCGCCCGGCCGTCGACGACGTCGGCCTGCGCCGCCCGGGGGGCGGGGACGTGGCCCAGGACCTCGATGGCGACGGTCAGGTCGTGGGGCACGAGGGTCCAGACCGGGTCGGTGTCCAGCCGGGGACTGGGTCCGTTGACCCGGGTCGATCGCACGCCCCGCACGGCGCCGAGGGCGCCCGAGCGGGCCAACTCGCCCAGCCGCTCGACGCCCGGGTGGTAGCGCCAGACGTGCATGAGGTGGATGCGGTCGCCGGCCCGCTCGACGAGGGCGCGGGCCTCGGCCACGTCGGTGGTGAACGGCTTCTCGCAGAAGATCGGAACCGACCGGTCGAGCAGACGTCCGACCACCTCGGCGTGGGTGGTGGCGGGTGTTGCCACAACCACCCCGTCGACCGCCGGCAGCAGGTCGACGTCGTCGAGGGCACCATCCACGGCGGGGTCGACGACCGCCACCTCGGCGCCGAGCGCCTCGAGGTCGCGGTGGACGAGGGCCCCCCAGCGCCCGCACCCGACGAGGCCGACCCGGCTCACAGGAACCGCCGGGCGAGGCGCCGGTAGGGCTCGGCCCGGTCGCGGTGGTTGGCCATCGACGGGCCGGTGTAGACGTCGTCGGGCCCCACGACGTTGGCCAAGGGCTCGTCGGCCAGCCAACGCTCCACGTTGGCGGCGAGGATGGCGAAGGCACGCTCGTCCCGGTCGTCCAGCCGGGGCGTGACGTGGGGCGTCATCAACAGGTTCGGCGCCCGCCACAGCGGGCTGCGGACCGCGCAGCGGCTCGCCCTCCACCACGTCGGTCGCCGCGCCGCCGAGGTGACCGCGGCGGAGGGCGTCGACCAACGCGGCTTCGTCGACCAGGCCGCCCCGACCCATGTTCACCAGGTACGCGCCCGGGCGCATGGCCGCCAGCTGGTCGGCGCCGATCAGGTGCTGCGATCCGTCGTTCAGAGAGCTGGCCAACACGACGGCGTCGGCCTCGGGGAGGAGCACGTCGACCGCCTCGCCGCGGTCCTCGCTGGTGACCCGCTCGAAGGGGCCGTCGGGGTCGGCGTCGCGCCGGCGGTGGCCGAGGACCCGCAGGCCGATGGCGGCACAGGCCCGGGCCACGGCACAGCCCGTGTGCCCGGTGCCGACGACCAGCACGGTGCGACCGTGCAGCGCCCGGAGGTCGTGCTGGCCCCGGATCCCCCACACCCGCCAGCGCTGGGCCCGGTCGAAGCGCTGGGCACGGTGGTTGAGGGCGAGCAGGAACCACAGGGCGTGCTCGGCGAGCGCCTCCGCCGAGCGCCCCGCGCCGGAGGTCACGGTGATCCCCCGGTCCAGCAGGACACCCAGGTGGGCGCCGTCCAGCCCCGCGTGCGGTGCGTGCACCCACGCCAGTGCTGGGGCCTCGGCCAGCTTCCGATCGAGGCGGCCCAGGGCGGCGACGTCGGCCGTACCCACGTCCGAGCCCCGGCGGAGCGCACCGGGGGCGATGGTCGAGGCGAGCCGCTCCCGCTGATCGCTGGTCAGCGCGGCCTCGACCACCAGCTCCCGGATGGGCGGCATCAGGCCGCGTGCCGGCTCAGGAGGACGCGCAGGTGGTCATCGACCTCCGACGCGGCCCGCCGGAAGGCCTCCTGGTCGACCGCCGCCGAGCGCACGGACCGGTCGACGGTCGAGGCCGGTGCAGTACGGGACGTTGGTGGCCAGCTCGAAGGTGGCCCGCTCCACCTGGTCGGCCAGCGGGCCCGGCGGCAGGAACACCCGCGCCTGGGCGGGGTTGCGGTGGCGGGCCTCCGCCAGCCCGTAGTGGATGTGCCCGCCCTCCGGCAGGCAGTCGACCCGGAGGATCTCGTCGTCCTCGTAGAACAGCGAGTAGGCGGGCCCCTGCTGGCCCCCGACGTGCAGCCAGTAGGCCTCGAGCCGGAACGGCCGGGGGACGGCGACCACGCGGACGTCCTCCGTGTGGGCGCGGGGCCACCCCGTGGCGCTCAGGACCGGCACGGCCAGCCGGCTGGGCAGCCACCGCAGGTACCGCTTGGGGAGGCGTCGAAGGGGCGCCCACATGTCCTCAGTCGCTCCCGTCCTCGCCCTCCCGGGGATCCCCGAGAAGGTAGCGGGGGCCGGGTCCATGGGTCGCGGCCACGTCGCCGGGGTTGTAGAGCCGGCAGACCTTGAACGACAGGCAGCCGCACCCGATGCACGAGTCCAACTGGTCCCGGAGCCCCTCCAGCACCGCGATCTGGTCGTCGAGGCGGGGGCGCCAGGCCTTCGACAGCGCCGCCCACTCCCTCTCGGTCGGCGCCCGGGACGACGGCAGGGTGCCCAGTGCCTCCCGGATCTCGTCCAGGCTGAGCCCCACCCGCTGGGCCACGCGGATGAAGGCGATGCGGCGCAGCTCGGCCCGGTGGTACCGGCGCTGGTTGCCCGCCGTCCGCTCGCTGTGCACCAGGCCCTCGGCCTCGTAGAAGCGGAGGGCCGAGTGGGCGATGCCGGCCCGCTCGGCCACTTCGCCGATCGTGAGCATGGTGTCCATGGGGTCGCCACACTAGCCCCTTGACCTGAAGTGAACTCGAGGTCCTACCTTGCTCCCATGGAGACCACCGCCGTCCTCACCGACGCGCAGCTGACCGACGTCGTCGCCGCCCGCCTCACCCCGCCGAAGGCCGACGGCGTCACGTCCTTCACCCTGCACGCCCCGCTCGAGCTGCTGGCCCGGACGGCCCTCCTCCCCCTCGTCGAGCCCGTCGCCCGAGACGCGGCCCGGGACCGGCTCGCCTGGCTCGGCGAGGCGTACACGGCCGCCGGCGACGCCGTCGACGAGCCGGCCGCCCGCGCCTATGACGACCTGCCGACCGCGGTGGACCACCTGCTGGCGGCGGTCGCGGCGGGCGAGCTGGACGACGCCGACGCCACGGCGGCGTGGCTGGCGGAGCGGGCCACCGCCGACGAGCTGGCCCACCACCTGGCCGACGACGTGATCCCTCGCCTGTCCGCCGCCGGCCACGGAAGCATCCTCCTGTACCTCCTCCCCCGCGTCGCGCCCCGCAGCCGGGCGGCGGCCCGACCGCTCCGGGGCCTCGTCCGGGAGCTCGCCCGCTTCCCCGACTGGGGGCTCACCTGGCACCGGGACCGCGCCGGCGATCCCGACCCCGGCGACCTCGTCGCCGCGTTGCGGGCGCCCCGCTCCCCCGGCGACGCCGGCAGTGACTTCATCTTCCCGACCATGTCGCTGGTCGAGTCCAGCGGGCTGGCCGAGGAGCTCTTGGACGGGCCCACCCGCTCGGTGTCCGTGGCCCAGGCCGGCCGGGACCTCCTGCGCCTGGCGGCGGCATCGATGCTCCAGGACGACCCCGTCGCCGCCCCTTACGGCTGGAGCCACTGCCTGACCATGCCGCAGGCGGTGCTCGGCCTGGCCCGGGCCGGCGCCGCCGAGCCCACCGCGGCCGTCGCCGTGGCCGCCACCTTCGTGCTCGGCTTCCGGGCCACCCAGGGCTCGGTGGCCGTCGACCCCGACCGGGTGCCCGAGCCGGTCGGCGACGCCGTCGGCGCCCTCGACGGTTCGCCCGACGACGCCGCGGCCGGTGCCTGGCACGCCACCACCGACGAACGTCCGACCGTCGTGGCCCGTCTGGCGTCGCGGGCCGCCGCCCACGAGGACGCCCACCTGGCCAAGTACACGCTGGCCTGCTTCGACGCCGCCCGTGACGACCCCGAGGCCGGTCGCCTCCACCTGGCGGCCGCCGCGTACCTCAACGCCTGGTGGCGTTCTCAGGAGGCGCCCGACGGGTAGGTGGCCGCTTCACCCCCAAGCACGGAGGACCGTGACCATGGCCGGAGAGTTCGACGAAGCCAAGGGCCGCGTCAAGGAAGCCGCAGGCGACCTGGCTGACGACCCCGACCTGAAGGCGGAGGGCAAGACCGACAAGGCTGCCGGTCGCCTGAAGGACAAGGTAGAAGACGTCAAGGACAAGGTCACGGACGTGATCGACAACGTCCGCGACCGCAAGAACCGCGCCGACCGGAGCTGAACCTTCTCCGGTGCTTCCCGCGCCCCCCGCACCGATGGTCCGTCCGTGGTGCGGGGGGCGTCGGCGCGTTTGGCGGTCGAGGCGTCAGGAGATCAGGACTGCCTCCAACGTCGGCCGGTAGTCGACCACCTCCCGCGTGACCGTGCCGGCCACCTTCGCTTCGTCGTCCCAGCGCCGCAGCGCCACCGCCGCCTCCCAGCCGGGACGGTCCCGGAAGGCGCGGACCTCGTCGGCGTCCATCGGGCCGCCTTGGACGGCGAGGCTCCGGATCGACACCTCGGACAGCGTGTCCCGGTAGCCGGGCTCGGTGGCGCACAGGTAGCGCTTGGCCGCCACGTGCAACCCCACCGGCGAGGTCACCTCGGGCCCGAACCACCGTGCCAGGTGCCGTTCGCCCAGATGCTCGTGCGCCCGGTCGGCGGGCTCGACGTCGACCAGCAACCGGCCCACGTCGTGCAGCAGGGCGGCGGCCACGGTGGCGGGTGGGGCACCGGCCTCCTCGGCCAGGAGCGCGGCCTGCAGCGCGTGCTCCCGCTCGGTGACCACCTCGTCGTACATCGCCGTGGCCCGCTCGCCCTCGTAGAGGGCCAGCAACTCGTCGACGCCACTCATCAGCCGACCGGACGGCCGAGGAAGTCGTCGGTGATGCTGAGCCGGGCCCGGTCGCCCTCGCCGTCCAGGCCGTCGAAGGTGGCTTCCTTGTCCTCGTAGTACGTCGTGCGGAAGTCGCCGGCCGACGCCGCGTTGTAGGTGAGGTACAGCGCCCGGCGGGCCAGGTCGCTGACGTTCGTGCCGCTGCGGTGGGGCACGTAGGAGTCGAACCACAGCAGGTCCCCCGGAACCAGCTCGACCGGGTGCCAGTCCAGCCCGGCCACCACGTCGTCGCTGAGGCCGCGCAGCCCGTCCATGGGGAGGACGTCGCGGGGTCGGCCGTCGGCCACCCAGAGGCACCCGCTGGACTCGGTGGCGGGCTCGAGCGGGAGCATGCAGCTCACGTGGAAGTCCACGAACCGGTAGGCGGGGGCGTCCTGGTGGGGGGCGAAGCCGGCGCCGCCCGGCTGCTTGTAGTTGACCTTCTCCTTGTAGAGCACCGCCGGCTCACCCAGGAGGGCCGCGGCCAGCTCGGGGACGAGACCCTCGGTGAGCAGCCCCCGCAGCCCGGCGTGGTGCCCGATCAGGTCCTCGCTGCGGGCCAGCGCCGGGCCGTCGTCGGTCAGCTCGTGGTGGTGCAGACCGGGACCGTCGTGCGCCGCCCAGGCCGCGACCTCCTCCACCCAACCGGCGACCTCGGCCACTCGGGCGGGGTCGAGGGCCTCGCGCAGGACCAGGTAGCCGTCGCCCTCCCAGCCCTCACGTTGTGCACCCGTCAGGGTCACGGGGCCACTTCGGGCCCGAGGCCGGCGAGCAGCGCGCCGAGCCCGGTGGCGAACGTCTCGTCCAGGGCGGCCCGGTCGCCACCGGAGCGCACGCGAGGGGCGTCCAGCAGGACGGCGCCGGCGAAGTAGCGGCCCACGACCCGCACGACCACGGCGGCCGACGCCGGGGCGAGGCCGTTGTGCTCGAGCTCGGTCGCCACGGCCCGGCTGATGCGACCGAGGTGCACCAGCCGTTGAGGAGCGATGACCAGCGGGATGAGGGCGATGCGGTCGAGGAGGGCGGCACGGCTGTCCGTGGCCCACGTGGCGGCCACGACGGTCCAGTCGTCGCTGGGCGAGATGCGGACGCTGGACAGGACCTGTTCGACCATGCCGTCGAACAGGTCTTCCTTGTCGGTCACGTGGTTGTAGAGCGACATGGTCCCCGCGCCCAGCTCCGCCGCGAGGCGGCGCATGCTCAGCTCACCCAGGCCCTCGCGCTCGGCCAGCGCGATGGCGGCGTCGACCACCCGCTCACGGGTCAGCGCCGGCGCCGTCCCGGTTCCCGTGCCCACGAACGCAGGCTAGAGGGTCGAGACCTTCGGCAACCGATGACGTACGCTGTACGGCGTGACGACGATCCCCTCCCCCACCCCCCTCGCTGCGACGGTCGACGACACCGCGTCGGCGAGTCGAGTCGCCGCCCGCACGGGTTGGCTGGCCGTGGCCGGCCTTGCCTCCCTGGGGGCGGGCGCCATCCACGCCGCGGCCATCGGGGTGCACGCCGAGCACAAGTCGGCGGCGATCACCTTCGTGATCCTCGCCGCTCTGCAGCTGGGCTGGGGCGTGCTCGCCCTGCTGCGCAGCGGGCTCCTGGTCAGCCTGGCCGGGCTCGCCGTCAACGTGGGCGCCCTCGTGGGCTGGGTCTGGGCCAAGGCCTGGGGCATCTCGTTCATCGCCGGCCTCGACGAGTCCGAACCCATCCAGACCGCCGACGGCCTGGCCGCCGGCCTGGCCGCCGCCAGCGTGCTGCTCATCGGCATGGCCGCATGGTCGAGCCGGCGCGGCTCGACCCCGTCGCGCCCGCCGCTGGCCATCGCCGCCGTCGCCCTCACCGGCCTGTCGGTGTTCGGCATGATCGCGGCCGGGACCCACTCCCACGCCGGCGGCCACGGCGGCGCGGCCGGCCACCACGGCAATGGCGAGGGCAACACCGTGGTCGTCCAGCAGACCCAGGGCCCGGCCGTCGTCGTGCCCTTCGACCCGACTCAGCCCATCGACTTCAGCGGCGCGCCGGACACGACCCCCGAGCAGCAGGCCTTCGCCGAGAACCTCGTGGCCACCACGCTGAACCTGCTGCCGCAGTGGTCCGACCCGGAGTACGCCTTGGCCAACGGCTTCGAGTCGATCGGCGACGGCGGCACCGGCACCGAGCACTTCATCAACGACGAGTTCCGCCACGACGACTCCATCTTCGACCCCACCCGGCCCGAGTCCCTGGTCTGGGACACCACCAGCGGTGAGCGTCGGCTGGTGGCGGCGATGTTCATGCTCGACGAGGGCCTGCCGCTGGAGGACGTGCCGAACTACGGCGGGTCACTCATGCAGTTCCACATCCACAACAACCTCTGCTTCACCGCCGACGGCGCCGTCGCCGGCCTGGTCAACAGCGAGGGCGGGTGCGCGGAGGGCCTCTTCCTGCCCGAGCCCGCGCCAATGGTCCACGTCTGGCTCGAGAACCAGCCCTGTGGCCCGTTCGCGGCTTTGGAGGGCATCGGCGGTGGTCAGATCGCCGAGGGCGAGACCGTCAACTGCGACCACCAGCACGGCGGCACCACCTAGCTACCGCAGCTGGGCCGGGTCCCAGTGCTCCCGCCACCACGCGATGCGACCGTCCTCGACGGCGCAGGCGCTCATCCCCTGCCAGGCGCTCACGCCGCCGTCCTCGACGCGCTCGGTGGTGATCGACCACTCGGCCAGCACCACGCCCTCACCGGTCACCGCGAGGTGGAGGAACTCGAACGAGCGGGGTCGGGCCCAGGCGAACGAGGCCCGGACCAGCTTCTCGTAGGCCCCGAGGCCCCGGATGGGCTCGGCCCGGCCGGGCACGGTGATCTCCAGGTCCTCGGCGAAGCAGGCCAGGTAGGCGTCCACGTCGGCCGCCAGCCAGGCCCGGCGCCGGCGCTCGAACAGGTCGGCGGCCTCGTCCACGGTGAGCTCCGCCACGCCCGCACGCTACGGGACGGCCATCGGGCCTAGGGTCCGGGCGTGATCACGGACGCGGGCATCAGCGACGAGGAGCTGGCGGCCCAGGCGCTGGCCGCCGATCCCGACCAGCCCCTCGGACCCGACGCCGTCCCCTTCCGGGGCGAGCCCACGCCCGGCCTCGACCTGCTCCCCGAGTGGTACATGCCCCGGCCGGTGCTCGGCCGGGCGACGCCCACCCGCCGGGTGGTCGGCCTCACCGTGGTGGCCGCCGCCCTCTTCATCAACGGCATGGGGTTCTGCATCACCTACGGGCACCTCACCGCCGGCTGAGCCCGTGCGTCGACTCGCCCTCGTGGCCGTCGGCGCCCTCGCGCTGGCGGCGTGCTCGGGCGACGACGGGGAGGCCGCCTCCACGACGACCACCGCGCCTCCCACCACCACCACCGGCGAGGCCCTCAGCGGCGAGACGACCGTCGACACGGGCGACGCCGGGTGGACGCAGTTCGGCCACGACCTGGCCAACAGCCGCCTGAGCCCGGAGCCGTCCGACCTCACCGCTGAGACGGCGGGCGGCCTCCGCGAGGCCTGGCGCCGCGACGGCCTGGTCGGGGTGACCAGCAGCCCGACGATCGTCGACGACGTCGCCTACTTCGGCGACTGGGGCGGCGACGTCCACGCCGTCGAGGTGGCGACCGGTGACGAGGTGTGGACCACCCCCCTCGGTGGCTCGGTCATCGGGTCGGTGCCCGTCGAGGGCGACGCTCTCTACGCGTCGTCGGGCTCGACCGTCTACCGGCTGGACCGGGCGACGGGTGAGGTGGTCTGGGAGGCCTCGGCCGACGAGCACCCCTTCGCCATGGCGTCGGCCTCCCCCGTCGTGGCCGACGGCCTGGTCCTCCAGGGCCTGGCCAGCGGCGAGGTCACCTTCCCCCAGGACGACTACACGTTCACCGGGTCCATCAGCGCCTTCGACGCCGAAACCGGCGAGCGGGCCTGGCGGGTCGACACCACCCCGGGCGACGAGACGGCGGGCGCCGGCGTGGGGATCTGGTCGACCCCGGCCGTGGACGTGGAACGGGGCCTCGCCTATGTGGGTACCGGCAACACCTACGAGCCGCCGTCGGCGCCCCTGGCCGACAGCCTGCTGGCCATCGAGCTCGACACCGGTGAGATCGCCTGGTCCCACGCCTTCACCTCGCCCGACGTGTTCAGCGCCGGCAACCCCGGCGGCCCGGACGCCGATGTCGGGGCCGCGCCCATGCTCTGGACGACCGGCGACCGGGACCTGGTCGGCGTCGGCGACAAGGCCGGGGTGTTCCACACGCTCGACCGGGAGACGGGCGAGGTGGTCTGGGAGACCGAGCTCACCCCCGGCAGCGCCTTCGGGGGCGTCAACGGCTCGAGCGCCTTCGTGGACGGCACGATCGTGGCCGCCTCCAACGTCGGCGACCCGGCCACCAACGCCCCGCTCAACACGGCGTCGGTGTTCGGCGTGGACGCGGCCGGCGGCGAGATCCTGTGGCAGTACGACCTCGACGGGATGGTGTTCGCCCCGGTCAGCACGGCACCGGGCCTGGCCTTCGTCGCCACCACGCTCGGTCGCCTGGTCGTGCTCGACGCCGCCACCGGCGAGGAGCTGTGGACCCGCGAGATGGGGCGCCCCGTCGGCGCCGGCCCGGTGGTCGTCGACGGCACGGTCCTCTGGGGCTACGGCTACACCCTGTTCGAGGGCCCCGGCGACGGTGGCCTGGTCGCCCTCGCGCCCCGGTGAGGCGAGTCGCCGGACTCGCCCTGGCCGGGCTGGCCCTGCTGACGGCCTGCTCGGACGACGGCGGCGGCCCGGCGGCGACGGCGCCGCCGGCGACGACCGAAGGGACGACGGCACCGACCACGACGGTCCCGCCCGGGCCGGTGGCCTCGGCCGGATGCGGTGGCGCACCGGCCGCCGCCCCGGGCACCAGCGACCGCACACTGCGCTCCGGCGGCCTCGAGCGCCGCTACCAGCTGGTCGTGCCCTCCGGGTACGACGGCACCACCCCCGGGCCCCTGGTCCTCGGCCTGCACGCCCTGACGGTCGGCTACGGCCTCTCGCCCAGCCTCTACGGCCTGCTCGACCCCGCTGAGGAGGCCGACGCCCTCGTGGTCGCCCCGTCGGGGCTGATCGACCGCGGAACGCCGTACTGGGTGGCAGCCCCGGTCGAGCCGAACCACGACGTCGACTTCGTCGCCGACCTCCTCGACCGCCTCGAGCAGGACCTGTGCTTCGACACCGCTCGGGTGTTCTCCACGGGGATGTCCAACGGCGGGCAGATGTCCTCGCTCCTCGCCTGCCGGCTGGACGACCGCATCACCGCCGTGGCCCCGGTCGCGGGCGTGGAGTTCTCCGACGACGAGTGCACCGGCGACCCCGTCCCGGTCATGGCGTTCCACGGCGACGCCGATCCGGTCGTCACCTACGAGGGCGGCGGGCTGAACGCCACGGCCATCGCCGATCAGCAGGAGTGGCACGGCGCCGTCCCGGCCGGCCTGCCGGTCCATGGCGGCGTCGACCAGGCCATGGCCGAATGGGCCGCCCACAACGGCTGCGACCCTGAGCCGACCGAGGAGCGGATCTCCCCCGAGGTCCTGCGCCGCACCTGGTCGGGCTGCGAGGCCGAGACCGTGCTCTACGTGGTCGAGGGCGGCGGCCACACGTGGCCCGGCATGCCGGTCGCCGGGTTCGAGGAGCAGTTCGGGCCCACGACCACCGACATCGACGCCACCGAGCTCATCTTCGGCTTCTTCCTGGGATGATCCGGCGGTGACCTCCCTGGGCCAGGCCTTCGTCTTCAACGCCGACGACCTCGCCGCCAACCGCCAGGGCCGGTTGTCGGCCGACCAGGCCACGATGTTCGCCAACGTGGCCGCCTACGGGCGCCGCCGGTCGCGCATCGTGCTGCCGATCTTCGGGCTCCTGCTGCTCGGCACGGTGGCCCTGGCCATCGTCACCTCCGGTCCGGATGCCGGGATCGGGCCCTTCGTGGTGATCGGGGTGATGGGCGGGTTCATGATCCTGCTCGTCGCCGTGTTCGCCCGACGTTCGTCCCGGGACCAGGCGGTGAAGGCGACGGGCCGCGTCTTCGCCGTCGCCGGAGCATTCACCTTCGACTCGTCGATGGACGGGAACTGGTTCGTCGAGATCGGCGGGGCGAGGTTCCCGGTCGACCGGCTCCAGCTCGAGGCGCTGGACGAGGACGCTTCGTACCGCGCCTACTTCCTGGGCACGCAGCCGTACCAGACGCTGCTCTCGCTCGAGAAGGCCTGAACTCGTCGTCGCCCCGATCCCACCGAGCTCAGCGGTCGAAGCGGGTCACCACCTCGACGTGGCTGGTGTGGCCGAACATGTCGACGCTCACGCTCTCCACGTGGCGGTATCCCGCCGCCACGAGGTCCGCCGTGTCCCGGCCGAGGGCAGCGGCGTCACAGCTGACCAGCACCACCCGGGGTGCGCCGGTGGCGACCACCTTGGCCACGCCGACCGCCTCCAGACCGGCGCGGGCGGGGTCGGCGACGACCACGGCGGCGGGCGTCGGACGCCAGCGGGCGACCGGCACGGCCAGGACCGCGGGCGTCGCGCCCGGTCAGGTTGTGCCGGGCGTCGGCGGCTGCCGCCTTCGACCGCTCGACGACGACCACGGGTCGCTCGCCGGCGACCGTGACCGCGAACAGCCCGACACCGCCGTAGAGGTCCACGAACGGCCCGTCCGGGGCGTCGGCCACCTGCGCGCCGACCACCTCGACCAGCGCTTCGGCGCCCGCGGCCCGGGCCTGGAAGAAGGCCTCGGCCGACACCCGCAGGCGGTGGCCGGCGACCTCGGTGTGGAAGCACTGGCCAGGGCCGGCGGCGACGTCCTCGGGCACCCGCAGCCGTGCGTCAGCCGGCTCGGCGACGGCCAGGCGTTCGCCGGTGCCCGCCGCCACCCGCAGCGTGACCTCCGTGGCCGGGCCGGGGTCCACCACACCCGGCGCCAGCAGCTCGGCCAGGTTCGGCTGGGCGACCAGGCAGTCGTCGAGGGGAACCACGTCGTGGCCCCGGTGTCGACGCAGCCCCAGGCGACCGTCGACGACCGCCAGGCGGAGCTGGCCCCGGCTGCGCTCGGCCGGGACCGGCGGGCCCGGCCGGACGACGGGATCCGACAGGCCGCCGAGGCGGCGGAGGGCGTCGCTCACGATCTCGCGGCGCAGGTCAGACTGGAGGTCCGGCATGGCGTGCTGCCAGTCGCAGCCGCCGCATCCCCGGGCCACGAAGGGGCAGGGCGGCGCCACCCGGCCCTCCGCCGCCTCGATCACCTCGACCAGCTCGCCGAAGGTCGTCTTCCGGCGCCGGCTGGTGGTCACCCGCACCCGCTCGCCGGGCAGGGCGCCGTCGACCAGGACGACCCGCCCCTCGACGTCGCGGCACAGGGCGGCGCCCCCGGCCACCATCCGCTCTGCCTGCACCTCGACGGTGCCCACGCTCAGTCGCCGGTCGGTGGCGGGATGCAGCACCAGCCGCGGTTGACCAGCTCGGTGGCCATGACCTCGGCGTCCAGGCCGACGACGAGCTCCTCCTCCCGCTGGCGACGGCGCTGCTCGGCGGGGTCGCTGCCCTCGTCCGGCGCCTCGCCCTGGAGCCGCTCCAGCAGCTCGTCGGCCTCGGCCACCGTGAAGCGCCCGGCGGCCTGGCGCTGGTTCAGACCGAACGGGTGGCGGGCCTCCCGGAACGAGTCGTAGCCGCGATCGGCCAGCAGCTCGGCCAGCTCCGCCACCCGACGGGCGTTGGCGGGTGGTCCCGCGGCCTGTCCGAACGCCATGTCGTCAACCTACGCACCTCCGGTGACAGTCCCAGGGACCGGGTAGCTTCCGTTCGTGGGCCAGCATTCATCAAGCCGTTCCCATGCCGTCGACGCTCTCGACTGACGGGGGCGCGGTCACCGGCGCCGGCTCGCTCGTCGTCTCCCTCGACGACGAGGTCGCCCGCGCCGTCCCGCTGACCGGGGGCAAGGCGGCCAACCTGGCCACGGCCGCCGTGGCCGGGCTGCCGACCCTCCCCGGGATCGTGCTGACGACGGTGTTCTCCGACGAGGCCGACGCCGGCGCCGACGTCCCGACCCACCCCGCGGTAAGGGAGGCCTTCGACCGGGCGGACGGCGACCGCCGCTCGCTGGTCGCCCGCAGCTCGTCGGTCGTGGAGGACACGGCGGAGTCGTCGATGGCGGGGCAGTTCGAGTCGGTCATCGGCATCGAGGGCTTCGACCCCTTCGTCGAGGCCGTCGGCGAGGTGCTCGACTCCCGCGTACGGGCCGGCGCGGCCGACGAGCCCATCGCCGTGCTCGTGCAGCCACTCATCGAACCGAGGTTCGGCGGGGTCATGTTCGGCATCGACCCGGTCACCGGCCGGACCGACCGGCGCCTGATCACCGCCGTGCACGGTGGGCCCGACCCCCTGGTCAGCGGCGAGGTCGACGGCTCCCGCTACGTGGTGGACCTCGACGCAAAGGTCCTCGAGTACGAGCAGAACGACGGTGCCGAGCTGCCGGCCACCGCGCTGAAGCAGCTGGTGGAGCTGTCCAACCAGGTCGCGGAGGTCTTCGGCGCGCCCCAGGACGTGGAGTGGGCCATCGCCGACGACGGCGCCCTGTGGCTCCTCCAGTCCCGCAACGTGACCACCGAGATCCGCGGCGTCCCCGGCGGCCCGATCTACGGGCCAGGCCCCGTGGCCGAGACCTTCCCGGAGCCGCTGACCGAGCTGGAGTGCGACCTCTGGGCACCGCCGTTGCGGGAGGCGGTGAAGGAGGCCGTCCTGCTGGCCGGCGCGGCCAGCACCGCCGACATCGACCGGTCCGAGGTCGTCGTCGTCGTGCACGGCCACGTCGCCATCGACCTGAAGCTGGCCGGCGAGATCCAGACGAAGGCGTCGCTGCTCTCGAAGCTCAACCTCGTGGCCGCCACCCGCCAGGTGCGCGGGGCATGGCGGGTCGGACGCCTGCGGGCTGCGCTGCCCCAGTTGGCCGAGGAGCTCCTGCAGCGCGTCGACAGCGACCTCGAGGCCGTCCCCCACCTGGACGGCCTGACCAGCCGACAGCTGTTCGCCCTGATCCACCGCAGCCGGACGATCCTTCGAGCCCTCCACGCCCACGAGATCCTGATGGGGATGCTCACGAACACGGGCGACAACCGGATGACCGGTGCGTCGGTCGCCCTCCGCATCCTGGTCGAGGCCCGGCGGGACGGGGTCAGCGACGAGGAGATCATCCTCCGCAGCCCGGCCGTGCTGGCCCTCACGCCGCCCCGTGTCGGCCCGGGGCCCGAGATGCCTCCGGAGGCCAGCGCCATCGACCTCGGCGGCGACGGCCAGAACGCCAACGACAACGGGATCCTGCGCGAGGCCCTGCGCCTCCGCGTCCGCTGGCTGCAGGAGATCTCCGGGCGGGCGGCGTGGACCCTCGGCGAGCGGCTGACGGCGTCGGGCGACCTGACCCGGCCCGAGCTCATCCGCCACATCACCCTCGACCACCTGGAGGCCGTTGCCACCAAGCGGGCCGTGGTGGTGCCCGCCCTGGTCGCCACCCACGAGCACGACTTCGGCAAGCCCCTCCCCGCCCGGTTCCAGCTCTCCGACCGCGGCCTGCCCATCCGGGCCCAGGCCGACGAGGAGGTCGGCGGCGGCACCGGCGCCGGCGGCGGGGTGGCCACCGGCGTCGTCACCTACGACGCCGAGAACCCGCCCAACAACGCCATCCTGGTCACCACCACGCTGACGCCCGGCCTGGCCCCGCTGCTCAACGGCCTGGAGGGCATCGTGGCCGAGACCGGCTCGGTGCTGAGCCACCTGGCCATCCTGGCCCGGGAGGCGGGCGTGGCCACCGTGGTCGGGTACACGGGGGCCATGAGCGACCTGCCCGAGGGCGTCACCGTCACCGTCAACGGCGACACCGGCCAGGTCACCATCAACGAGGAGGACCGCCCGTGAAGACCGTCGCCTGGCTGGCCGCCATCGGCACCCTGTTGATGGGGCTGATCTACATGGTCGTCTCGCTCAACCGGTGGGAGTGGAACCGCGCCCTGTTCTTCGGTCTGATCGTGCTGATCGCCGAGGTGGGGATCGCCGCCGGCCTCGTCCTCCGCCGCCTCACCCGGATCGAGCAGGCCAAGCTGGACCCGGCCATCCTCGCCATCCTGCGCGAGACCCGGCCGGCGTCGCCGCACCGCTTCGGCTGGCTGGAGGACACCACCACCCAGATGAACGTGTTCATCACGTTCCTGGTCGGCGGCGGGATCCTGCTGTCCGGCCTGGCGTGGGTGGCCGACAAGGTCGGCGCCAACACCACCACGCCGGCGGGTGAGGAGAAGCTGGCCCGGCAGCTCGGCTCGATCAGCTACCCGCGGGGCGGGCTGCTGGTGGACGAGGTCACGGCGCTGGCCCAGGAGGTCCCGGGCACCGACGATGCCCAGATCCGCAAGCTGCTCAGCTACACGCACCCGCAGGTGTGAAGCGGTCCGTCGGCTCGTACGTCGGGCGGGGAGCACTCGGCCTGGTCGGCCTCGGCGTCGGCGTGGCCGCCGTCCTCGCCCTGAGGGAGGCCACCCTCTCGACCCACCAACCCATCGCCAGCGACTCGAGGGTGGAGGTCATCGTCGAGTCGGAGACCAGTCGTCGGGAGCGGGGCCAGAACGTCACCGAGATGACCGAGGCCCTGTTCCTGACCTGCCGGCTGGAGATCAACTCGGACCTGGTCGGTCACATCGAGCCGCTGGACGACGTCGACCTCGACGAGGGCATCTTCCGCGCGGTCCTGCAGCCGGCCTTCGACGAGACGAACGAGCGCCAGTTCCGCGGCTGCCTCGAGGACTGGACCGTCGACCAGCTCCTGGTCGATGTCCAGCACATCCAGGAGATCAACCCCTAACCTGGGTAGGGAACGCACATGGTGACTGCCCAGACGGACGTGGTGCTCGACCGGATCCCCGACCGGGACCACCGATCGCCGTACTCCATGGGCGAGTTCCATGCCCGGTACCCGTGGGTCCTCCCCGTCTTCGCCATCGTCGTCTCGGTGCTGGCCGTCTTCGCCGCCCTCGAGTGGCTCTTCTGGGACCAACCGATCACCAACTTCCTGGTGGACCACCGCACGGACACCCTGAACCGGGTCTTCAGGCGGGTGTCGTGGTTCGGGTCCACCAAGGTGGTGCTGGTCGTCTCCGGCATCGCCGCCCTCGCGTCGTGGCGCCGATGCCCCCGGCTGGCCATGGCCATCGTGATCATCGCCCTGTCCCGCCCGCTCATCGAGCACGGGATGAAGGTGCTGGTGGACCGACCCCGGCCCCAGGGCGACCAGCTGGTCCCCGGCCGTGGCCCCTCGTTCCCCAGCGGCCACCCGCTGGCCACCGCCGCCAGCTGGGGCCTGGTGCCCCTGGTGGTCGGCCTCTACACCGCCAAGCGGTGGATCTGGTGGTCGACCTCCGCCGTCGTGTGGAGCCTGTGCTTCGTCGTCGCCTTCAGCCGGGTGTGGTTCGGGCGTCCACTACGCGACCGACGTCGCCTGCTCGCTGCTGCTGGCGGCGATCGGCGTGCTGGGGGCGGAGCGCTTCATCGAGGCCGTCCACGGTCCCGAGTGCACCCGCGCCCCACTTCGCCGCTGACTCCCGTCGAGCACCGGTACCCTCGAAGGCGTCCGTTCGACTCAGTTGGGACCTCTCGAGCCCGTCGCCTCCTCTGAGCACACTCGAGGAGTGCCATGCCCAACGCCCCGTTCCCGCCGCTCTCCATCGCGCCCGAGATCGGGCGGCAGACCGCCATCGTCTACTGCGAGGGCAACTTCGGGGCCGATGACGGCAAGACGGCGAACGGCCTGGTCCGCCACTCCGAGCGCTACGAGATCCTGTCGGTCATCGACAGCACCCAGGCCGGCGCCGACGCCGGCACGGTCCTCGACGGCGAGGCCAACGGCATCCCCCTCGCCGCGACCTGAGCGACGCCCTGGTTCAGCTGGGCTCGACCCCCGCCTGGTTCATCTTCGGCATGGCCCCGGCCACCGGGCTCCTGTCCATCCATGAGCGCAGCGTCGTGCTGGAGGCCATCGCCCTCGGGATGAACATCGTCAACGGCCTGCACGAGTTCCTCAACGACGACGCGGTCTTCGCCGCCGCCAGCCGCGGCGAGCGGTGTCACGATCCTCGACGTGCGCCGGCCCCGGGACAAGAAGGACCTGCGCCTGTACAGCGGGCGCATCAAGGACGTCACCTGCCCGCGTCATCGCGGTGCTGGGGACCGACAGCGCCATCGGCAAGCGCACGACGGCCACGATCCTGACCCGGACGCTCCAGGAGTGGGGCCTGAAGGCCGTGATGGTGGGCACGGGCCAGACCGGCCTCATCCAGGGCGCCCGCTACGGCGTGGCCCTCGACGCCATCCCGTCGCAGTTCTGCTCGGGCGAGATGGAGGCCGCGGTGGTCGACGCCTTCGAGGGGGAGGATCCCGACGTGATCGTCGTCGAGGGTCAGGGCGCGCTCAGCCACCCCGCCTACCTGACCTCGACGTTCATCCTCCGGGGCAGTCGGCCCGACGCCGTCATCCTCCAGCACGCCCCGGGCCGCCCCCGCCTGGGCGACTTCGCCGACGCTGCCCATGCCGACGCCGGCCACCGAGATCCGACTCATCGAGACCTTCGCCGACACCAAGGTCATCGGCCTCACGCTCAACCACGAGAACATGACCGATGCCGAGGTGACCGCGGCCATCACCCTCTACGAGGCCGAGCTCGGGATCCCCGCCACCGATGCCCTCACGCGGCCGACCGAGGACCTCGTCGCCATGGTGCTCGCTGCCTTCCCCGCCCTCGACGGAGCGTTGAGCGCCGCCGGGCGATGACGGCCCCCCGGGTCGAGGTCGAGCTCGACAAGATCGGCCACAACGCCCGCACGCTGGTGACCCGGCTCGCCCGGAAGGGCGTCGCCGTCACCGCAGTGACCAAGGCGACCCTCGGCTCGCCCGAGGTGGCCCGTGTCCTCGTCGATGCCGGCGTGGCCCGCCTCGGTGACTCCCGCATCGAGAACCTCGAAGCCCTGCGCAACGCCGGCATCGACGCGGCCACGACGCTCATCCGCTCCCCGATGCTGAGCCAGGTCGACCGGGTGGTGGCCACCGCGGACGTCAGCTGCAACACCGAGCTGGTCGTGCTGGAGGCCCTCTCCGAGGCGGCACGGCGACAAGGACGGCGCCACGGCGTGGTCCTCATGGTCGAGATGGGCGACCTGCGCGAGGGCATCCTCCCGGCGGATCTCGCCGGTGTCGTGGCCCGGACCACCGCCCTCCCCCACCTGCGACTCGACGGCGTGGGCACGAACCTGGCCTGTCAGAGCGGCATGGCCCCCGACGCGGCGAACATGGCCGAGCTCTCGGCCCTGGTCGGCTCGGTCGAGAAGCGCACCGGGATCGCCATCGATCTCGTGTCCGGCGGGAACTCGGCCAACCTCGACTGGGTCTTCGGGGAGGCACCGGTCGGGCGGGTCAACGACCTCCGCCTCGGCGAGTCGATCCTCCTCGGCCGTGAGGCCCTGCACCGCCGCCCCGTCGCCGGGCTGCACGTCGACGCCTTCACCATCGTGGGCGAGATCATCGAGCTCCAGGTGAAGCCGTCGCTGCCCTGGGGCGAGATGACCCAGACGGCGTTCGGCACCACCCGTCGGGCCGACGACCACGGTGACCTCTGTCAGGCCATCGTCGCCCTCGGCCGCCAGGACGTCGATCCCGACGGCCTGCTGGCACCACCGGGCATGGCGATCCTCGGGGCGAGCAGCGATCACCTGGTGATCGACATCGGCCACGCCGCCGTGGCCGTCGGCGACGAGCTCCGCTTCGAGCCGGACTATCCGGCGCTGCTCCGGGTCATGACCTCGCCGTACGTGGCCAAGGTCATGACCCGGGACGCCGAGCTCAGCTCAGGTCGATCGCGCTCCCGGTCTCCAGCAGCGACTTGAGGTCGCTGAGCACCCAGGCCCAGCCACCGCCACCCTCGCCGACGGGCCCGTGGGCGCCGGTGATCATCTCGGCGACCTGCGGGGTGTCGGTCACGTCGTGGATGATCGTGAGCCGGGTCAGCTTGTCGCTCTCGGGGTGGATCTCGTAGGTCAGGACGCTGGCCGGCTCCGCCGTCTGCTCGGGCGTGAAGTGGGGGTGCCACGTCTGCACCAGCTTGAACGGCGGCTCGCACTCGAGGACCTCGCCCTCGAGGATCACCTCGGGCATCCCCATCTCCGTCATCTCGGGGGCGGCGGCGATGCTGAAGGCGCCGCCGGGCCGCAGGTCGTACTCCGAGGGCAGGTGGTAGCCGTAGCGCCCGTTCCAGTCCGGTGAGGTGATGGCCTCCCAGATCCGCTCGGGGCTGGTGGCGATGTAGACCCGGTACATCTGGGTCGTCCGGGTCTCGGTGTCGGTCGTGCTCATGCTTTCGTCTCCAGTTGGTTCTTGAGGTCGACGAGCGCCGTCACCTGGCGCTCGGTGTACTTGTCGATCCACCGGTCGTGCACGAGCCGGATGGGCACCGGGTTGAGGAAGTGCAACTTCTCCCGGCCCCGCTTGGTCGTCACCACCAGCCCCGCGTCCTCCAGGACCTTGAGGTGCTTCATGACCCCGAATCGGGTCATCGCCACCTCCGCTTCGAGCTCGGAGAGCGTGCGCCCCTCTCGCTCGAACAGCAGGTCCAACAGGAACCGCCGGGTCGGATCGGCGAGCGCCTTGAAGACGAGCTCCAGCTCGTCGTCGTCGTCGCTCACGAGAAGCACCATATGTGACCAAATGGTCACCTGTCAAGCGCTGGCGACGCGAGCCGGTGCGTCGGTGGGATCAGACGCGGTCGAAGGCGTCGAGGTCGGGGGTCACCATCTCCTCGCGGAACCGCGTGAAGCGCCACGGCCACACGGCCGGGACGCCCCGGTCGTCCAGGTACCAGCTGCGGCACCCGGTGGACCAGATCGTGTTGTGGGACGCCTCCAGGCGGGCGGCCTCGAACCCCTCGGTGGCCGCCTGGCTGGCGCTGATCTCCCGGTAGCCGTTCCGGCGGATCTCGTCGATCAGCTGGAGCACGTAGCCCAGCTGCAGCTCGGCCACCTCGATCAGGGAGAAGTTGCCCACCGGGCCGTTCGGCCCGTTCAGCAGGAAGAGGTTGGGGAACTCGGGGATGGAGACCGACAGGTAGGCGACGGGGCGGTCGGCCCACGCGTCGGCCAGCGTGACCCCACCCCGGCCGACGACGTCCATCGGCCGCAGGAAGGCATCGGTGCGGAAGCCCGTGGCGAGGACGAGGACGTCGAGCTCGTGCAGGACGCCGTCGACCGTGCGCACGCCCGCGGGCTCGACCCGCTCGATGCCCGCGGTCACCACCTCGGCGTTCGGCCGCTGGATGGCGTCGTAGAAGTTGCCGGACAGCACCAGCCGCTTGCACCCGGCCCGGTAGTCGGGGCGGAGCTTCTCCCGCAGCTCGGGGTCGACGATGCTGCCCTCGAGGTTCTCCTTGCACGCCTGCTCGATGGCGGCCATGGCCGGCGAGTCGGCCTCCACCACGGCGTGGGAGAAGCCCTCGAAGGCGGCGCTCAGGCTGTCGTGCACGCCGCGGAGTCGGTCCGGGTCCTCCCGCATGGAGCGGCGCATCTCGTCGTCGTAGACCGGGTTCTCCAGCGGCATGATCCACTGGGCGGTGCGCTGGAACAGGTCCAGGTGGGCGACGCGGTCGACCAGCGCCCCGGTGATCTGGATCGCCGTCGAGCCCGTCCCCACGACGCCGACCCGGGCACCGTCGACGGTCGCGGCGTGGTCCCAGCGGGAGCTGTGGAAGCAGGCCCCGGCGAAGTCGTCCAGGCCCTCGATGTCGGGATACCGGGGATGGTGGAGCACGCCGGTGGCGGCGATGACCACGTCCGCCACGTCCTGCGTGCCCGCCGCGGTGGCCACGTGCCACCGGCCGTCTCGCCACTCGCAGGCCACCACCTCCTCGCCGAAGCGGATGTCGCCGAGCACCCCGTGCTCGGTGGCCACCCGTTCGAAGTAGTCGAGGATCTCGCTGCCGGGCGAGAACGACTGGCTCCAGTCCGGGTTCAGCGCGAACGAGTAGCTGTAGAGGTGGGACGGGACGTCGCAGGCGATGCCCGGGTACGTGTTCTCCCGCCAGGTACCGCCCAGCCGGTCGGCCTTCTCGTAGACCACGAGGTCGGTGAGGCCGGCCTCGCGCAGCTTGATGGCGCTGAGGATCCCGGCCATCCCGGCGCCCACCACGATCACCCGCAGGTCCCGCTCCCCGGTCATGCCTGCAGTCTGGCGGGCGCGCTTGTCGGCGGCGGTCATCTATGGCGGAAGTTGACATAGTCGGTCGGAACATGACAGAGTCACGAGGTGGCCGACCCCGACTCGTTCCTCCCCCTTCCCGCGTCGGCGATGCACATCCTCGTCGCCCTGGCCGACGGGGAGAAGCACGGCTACGCCATCCGACGTGACGTCGAGGCCCTCAGCGGCGGGGTCGTCCGGATGGGCTCGGGCACGCTCTACGGCTCGATCAAGCGCATGCTCGACCAGGGCCTGATCGAGGAGGCGGACGAACGGCCCGACCCCGCGCTCGACGACCAGCGTCGCCGCTACTACCGGATGACCGCCCTCGGCCGCCGCGTCGGCGCCGCCGAGCAGCAGCGCCTCGATCGCCTGCTGAGCGCCGCCCAAGCCCGTCGGCTCGGCCTCGCACCTGGGTTCAGCGCGCCGCCGTGACGCCCGACCCCCTCCCCCGTCCTCACCGGATCCTGCTCCGCGCCTACCCGCGGTCGTTCCGTGAGCGGTTCGGGCCCGAGATGGCCCAACTGCTCCTCGACCGTCGGCGTGAAGGCGCCAACGGCACCGGTCTCCTGCTCAGGGAGGCCGGCGACTGCCTGCGCACCGCGCCCCGTCTGCACCTGGAGCACCCCATGTCCCGAAACGTCATCACCGTCGTCCTCATCACCGCCACCGTGATCGGCGCGGTGTTGGGAGGCCCGGCGGGGCTGATCCCGGCGGTGCTCCTCGCCATCGCCCTCGTCGGGCTCCGCAACGAGCGGCCCATCGGTTCCCTCACCGCCACCCGCTGGTGGGGCTGGTTCGTCGCCGCCGGTGCATGCTTCGTCGTCCTCTTCACCGTGCTCGCCATCGACGGTGACGAGCTGACCAGCACCGGATTGACCATCGCCTTCGTGAGTGGGAACGCCGCCCTCGTCCTGGCCGTCATCGGCGTGGGCAACGGGGCGCTCCACCTCGTCCAGCGCCACCGCAACGCCTCGGCGGCCTGAGGTCGCTCCCGTCGGCCTGTCGGTAGGGATGGGCCGACGGGACGTAACGTCGGCCCGACGTTGCACCTCCCGCACCCACCGACGGCCGATCCGTTCGCCGACACCTGGTACGCCTACGTCCACGACCCCGGGCTGGGCTACCTGAAGGTGGCCTGGCTGAGCTACCTGAACGAGCACACCCGGGACGACGTCCAGCACGGCTACGTCCACGTCGCCCACGCTCCGCCGGGCGGGGGCCGGGTGGAGGCGGATCACTGGTCGCGTGAGGTGCGCACCGAGGCGGTGCCCGAACGAGGCCCCGACGCCTTCTGCTTCGAGCTCCCCGGCTGCGCCACCATCGATGAGCGCACGATCTCGGTGCGCCTCCCCGAGGTGGAAGCCGACCTCGCCCTGGACGGCCCGCTGCTCCCCTACTTCCCGGAGCCCGACAGCGAAGCCAGCCCCTTCCTCGGTCCCGGCGCCGCGCCCGCTGGTTCCAGCCACTGGTTCGTGCGCACGCTGGGCACGCCGGCGACCTGGCGTTGGGAGGACGCCGCTGGGCTGCGGGAGGGCCGCGGCCTGCTCTATGCCGAGCGCGGGTGGAGCGTCCGGCAGGCCCACGGCTTCTGCTACGTGATGGCCGTCAGCGAGCCGGCCAAGGTGGTCCTGACCTGCGGGATGGGCGAGGACGGCGGACGGGTGTGGGCGGGCCGGGTCCTCACCGCCGAGCACGACCTGACGTTCCTGCCCTTCACCGGCGACGTCACCGTCACCAGCGACATCGACCCCGACGCGGCGCGGGTGTCGGTGGCGTTCACCCGCGACGGCCTCGAGGCCCGGGTCGTCGCCGAGGCACCGCTGGAGGAGTTCTACGACCAGATCACGCCGTCGCTCACCGTCTTCCACGCCGAGCACCCGGTGGCCAAGACGATGCAGGCCAGGCTCCGGCTCCAGGTCCTCCGGGACGGCGACGTCGTCGAGTCCGTGGAGCTGCCGCAGTCGATCTTCGAGCTGGGCGGCGTGCTCCACCCGCCGGGCCTGACCGTGGCGCGGCCGACCTACGGCTACTGATCGACGGGGTGATCGGTGAAGACCACGCTGATCGAGTGGTCGCTCGACGGCCAGTTGGGGACGTTCAGCACCTGCGGGTGCTCGGTGTCGCCCCGCGGGATGTTCGTCACGGTGATCGTGCCCGCGGCGTCGGCGTCGGCGGGCAGGAACACGTCGACCCCGCTCTGAAAGGGTTGGGTCGAGAAGTAGGGCAACGCGGCCAGCGTCGTCTCGCCCGGCGTGGCGGCGTCGTCGTGGAGGTGCAACCCGATGGCTTCGTTGCCCACGAAGTCGGTCAGCACGTCGACCGGCTCGGACCCGTCGACGCTCATCTCCAGCACGTCGCTCTGGTCGCCGTCCAGGTCGCCGTCGTCGTCGGCGTACCACTCCCGCATGCGGATGGCGATGACCGCCGAGTGGCCGTCGCCCACGTTGGTGTTGGTGCGGGTGGACCCGCCGGGGTCCGAGGACAGCAGCCGGACCAGCTGGCTGCTGTGCACGTAGGGCTGGAGGTAGAGGTGGTGCTGGATCGGCGTGCTCGGCGACGAGAGCAGCCACTCGTAGTGGGCGCCCGACTCGACCTCGAAGGGCCCGAAGGCGCCGTCGGCCCCGAGCTCGAAGGTGGCGTGGGGCTGGTCGCCCACCCGCTGCCCGGTGGCCGGATCGATGGCCCACACGTCCAGGGTCGCCCCCGCCCGGCCGGTATTGGCCGGGAAGTTGACCGCTCGGCCCTCCAGGACGACCGGGCCGTCCTGGGGGACGATCTCGGTGACCTCCGGGGGCTCCCCGACCAGGAACTCGTACTGGGCGGCGAAGGACTCGGCCGAGGTGGCGACCTCGACGTGGGACTGCCCGGGGTTGGACTCCTGGGTCGGGGCCAGGCACGGCACGTCCACCGTCCGGGTCGGGCACGGGGCGCCGTCGAGGGCGACGTACTTCGCCACGTTGGCGGCGTTGGCGGGATCGGCCAGGTAGGTCCCGGAGACGAACGTCCCCCGGGAGTGCCCGACCAGGTACACCTGCTCGGCGTCGAAGGTGGCGAGGGCGTCGTCGACCACCTCGCCGAGGGCGTCGGCGTAACCGGCGATGTCGGTGCCCGCCCCGTCGTGGTCGTAGGCGAGGATCCGCTCCTGCGGGTAGCCGTTGGCGGCGAACCGCATGGCCTGGGACTCGTACTGCTGGGCCGATCCGGCGAAGCCGTGCACGAAGACGATGGGCAGGGCCACGTCGTCGGGCAACGCTTCGACGGTGGTGGTCGTGGTGGGGGTGGTGGTGCTCGTCGCCGCGGGCTCGGCCGTGTCGTCGTCGGAGGCGCAGGCGGGCAGGGCCAGGACGAGGCCCACCAGGCCCACCACCAGGATTCGCCGCTTCATCCCACCACCACCGTTCCCGTCATGCCCACCGACTCGTGGCCGGGGATCGTGCACACCAACTCGTAGGTTCCCGGCTCCAGGTCGGCCTCGACCCGCCGGACGCCGCGCGACGGTAGGCGGACGTCGACATCGGTGCCCTCGATGGTGAACGTGTGCCAGAACAGGTCCTCGTTCACCACGTAGAAGGCGTTCGGGCCGGCCGGCACCTCCACGTCCTCGGGGACGAAGGCGGTGTCCTCCAGGTCCACCTCCACGTCACCGGGCTGGGGCCCGTCGGCTCCGCCGAAGGCGGCGACGCCGCTGACCACGACGACGGCCAGGACGCCGATCACGATCGTGGCGAACGGGCCGCTCTCGCTCCGGGGCTCGTTGCGGTACGAGAACGCCCACCCGGCGGCGACCAGCAACATCCATGCCATGCCGCCCAGCACGGCCGGGAGCACCACGCCCTGGAGGCCGTCCCCGTTGGCCAGGTTGGACACCAGAGCGGGGGTCAGCCAGAAGGCGACGTCGAGGGCCAGGAGCCACAGCGCGACCAGACCGACCACGCCCGAACGGATCCGCAGCAGGACGTTGCCGACCAGCAGCAGGGCGGCGATGACCATCGCCTCACGGTCCCCGCTCCAGATCGCGACCGCCGCCGTGGCCAGGAACAGCAACGCGCCGAGCCACCGGACGAGCCACAGCCAGCTCCGCTTCGGCACCCGCCCCCGGACCACTCCGCAGTCTCGCGCCCCGCTACCGTCTCGCCCGTGCCCGACACCGACGTCGCTCCCCTGAAGAACAAGACCCGGGTCCGGGTCACCGGGGCCCTTCGCGGCGTTCCGGAGGGGACGCTCGGCACCGTGCGGGGCACCGTCGGCCTGGCCTTCCCCCGCCACCGGGTGCAGTTCGACAACGGCCGCTTCGTCACCTCCGTCGCCCGCATGAACCTCGTGCCCGACGCCGACTGGGACGCCTACCAGGAGGACAAGGCAGCCGCGGCCGAGGCCGCCGCCACGAAGGCCGCCGAAGCACCCGCCGAGCCCGCCGAGGCGCCCGCTGAGAGCGGTGGCGACGCCGCGCCGGCCGACGACCGCATGGCCGCCCTCCTGGCCAAGAGCAAGGCGGCCCGGGAGAAGAAGGCCGCCGAGGGCTGACCGCCTCACACAGCAGTAGCTTGCGGTGATGCGCTTCGGGCTCGACGTCGCTCAACAACGCCTGCCGTGGGACGAGATCGTCAGCCGCGTGCAGTTCGCCGAGGAGCTCGGCTTCGACGGCGCCTGGGGCTTCGACCACTTCCAACCGATGTACGGCGAGGGGCCGGGCGAGACCTTCGAGGGCATGACCACGCTGGCCGCGCTGGCGGGCCTGACCTCACGCATCCGCCTGGGCCTGCTCGTGACCGGCGTGACGTACCGGCACCCGTCGGTGTTCGCCGCCCAGGCCATGACACTCGACCACGCGTCGCACGGCCGGCTGGAGCTGTCCCTGGGCGCCGCCTGGTTCGACAAGGAGCACGACGAGCTCGGCATCCCGTTCCCCTCGACGGCGGAGCGCTTCGACCTCCTCGAGGACGCCCTCGAGATCCTCAACCGGCTCTTCACCGGTGAGCCGGTCTCCTACGACGGCAAGGTCGTCTCGCTCGAGAACGCCCAGCTCCTGCCCGTGCCCGTGCAGCAGCCGCGCCCGCCGGTCTGGATCGGCGGCAGCGGACCGAAGCGGACCCTCCCCCTGGTCGCCCGCTACGCCGACGTCTGGCACACGTGGGGGACGCCCAACTCGCTGCGGGAGGCGAACGAGCGCATCGACGAGCTGGCCGCCGAGGCGGGCCGGGACCCGTCGGCGATCCTGCGGGCCACCTCGCTGTCCCTCGACGACCTGGAGACGACCCGCAAGCACCTCGGCAAGTGGCACGACGTGGGGTACGGCTATCTCGTCTGCGGCTGGCCCGAGGGCGGACGGGCCCAGATCGAGGAGTTCGTCGAGACGGTCCTCCCCGACGTCTCCGACTGAGCTCGCTCGCCGGCTCAGGTGGCCGGCGTGAGCTCCAGGTGCAGGTGGGTCAGGCCCCGGAGGATGAACGTCGGCACGTAGCTGTACCGGCGGTCGCCCGGCGGGCCGTGGTGCTCCTCGGAGATGCGGATGTCGCTCGTCCGGTCGAGGAACCGCTCGATGCTGACCCGGGCCTCGAGGCGGGCCAGTGACCCACCTGGGCAGGCGTGGATGCCCCGCCCGAAGGCGAGGTTGTCCCGGGAGTTGCCCCGCTCGACGCGGAGCTCGCCCGGAGCGTCGAAGTGCCGCGGGTCGCGGTTGGCGGCGCCGTTGAGCACCATCAGCGTCGCCCCGGCGGGCACGTCGACCCCGCCGACCGTCGCGGCCCGCCGGGCCAGGCGGAAGTCCCCCTTCACCGGCGACTCGATGCGGAGCGTCTCCTCCACGAAGTCCGGGACCAGCTCCCGCCGCTCGCGGAGCAGCTGCTGCAGCTCGGGGCGGTCGCCGATGAGCTGCAGGGCGGCGCCGAGCAGGCGGACGGTGGTCTCCTGCCCGGCGGCGAACAGGTTCGAGGCGACGCGGACGACGTCGATGACCTCGGGCAGCTCGCCGTCCGGGAACGTCGTCGCGGCCAGAGCGGTGAGCACGTCCTCACGGGGCTCCAGCCGGCGGTCCTCGACGTAGCCGCTGAAGCGGTCGTAGAGCCACGCCAGTGGGCTGTGGGCCATGGTCTCCGACGACGTGCTGCCGACGGCGCTCTCGCGGGGGCGGTGGGCCAGGGCCTCGCGGAACTCCTGGTGCTCCTCCTCGGGCACGCCCAGGAGGTCGGCGATGACGAAGAGCGTGAACGGGTTGGCGTAGTCCCCGATCAGCTCGCACTCGCCGCGGTCGAGGAACTCGTCGAGCTGGCGGTCGGCCAGGCGCCAGACGAACTCCTCGTTCTCCTTCAGCCGCTTCGGCGTGAGCTGCCGCATGAGCAGGTGCCGGTGGTCGCGGTGCTTCGGCGGGTCCATGGTCGTGATCTGGTCGCTGAACGGCAGCTCGTCCCGGTGCTCCTCGATCAGCGCGTCGACGTCGTCGCGTCCCTCGAGCGGGACCGGGAAGCCGGGGAACGGTCCGGTCACCGAGTTGCACGACGAGAAGGTCTCCGGGTCGCCGTAGACGGCGCACGCCTCGTCGTAGCCGGTCACCATGTAGACGCCGTGCTGCGGCTCCCGGTGCACGGGGCAGGCTTCGCGCAGGTCGTCGAAGTGCGGGTACGGGTCGGCGACGACCTCGGGATCGCGGAAGAAGTCGGTGCTGTCGGTCATCAGGTCCCCTGACTCGGCTGCTCGAACGACGGCGACGCGGTGGTGGAACCGCCACGTGCCGTCGTCGTGGTGGAGGACGTCGTGGTAGCGGCCGACGAGCTGGACCGCCCAGCCGTCCTTGCCCTGGCAGGAGGAAGACGACGTCGCTGATCGCCGTGGCCTCGTCGTCGTCCCACTCGGTGACGTGGGTGTTGAGGACGAGGTGGCGCTGGGGCCGTCGCGGCGCCCACGCCGGCGTAGGCGGCGCGCAGGGCGTCGTGGCCCTCGTGGGTGCCCATCGCCCGATGTCGATGGCGCCGTCGGCGCAGAAGGTGGCGACGACGTCGTCGGTGCGGCCGTCGTCGAGGGCGTGCGTGTAGGCGGCGAGCGTGCCGCGCACCCCTTCGGCGACGTCGGCGAACGTCGTCATCCGATCAGAGGCCGAGGTCGACGATCGGGCGCTCGAGCGGGTTCACGTTGACCTCCCGCAGCGCCGGCAGCAGCGCGCTCGTAGGGCAGGCCGGCGAGGAAGCCGTCGATCGATCCGCTCGAGGTTGACGAGGTGGCCCTCGGCCTGCTCGGAGAAGCGCATGTACTCGAAGCCCTTGGCGTGCAGGCCCTGCTGCTGGCGGGGCAGGTTCGAGAAGTCCTGGGTGGGGATCGGCGGCCAGCGCGGGTCGTCGTACTCCCACACCTCGGGCGGCGTGCGGCCGGCCGGGCTCCTCGCCCTCGGGGAACCGGGTGAGCGACCAGATCTCCATCAGCGTCTCCTCCGGCCCGAGCGGGCGGAAGCGGTAGGACGAGGCGCTGCTGTACATCGGGCAGCACGAACCAGTGCGGGAAGCAGTAGCCCATCGGCTCGTTGACGCCCGCGCGCCTCGAGGTCGTTGAGGTCGGGGACGTCGTGGCCCTGCCTCGCGGTGCCACGTCGACGACGGCGTCGTTGAGCGTGCGGTGCCAGGTCGCCATGCGCCTCGCTCCGGGTCGGCGGGCAGCTCGATGTCGCGCAGGCCCTCGGCGATGCGCACGTCGTTGGCGTGGACCATGCCGGCCATGCCCTCGCTCATCGTGCGCAGGTACTGCAGCTCGGCGTCGACGAAGGCCCGCGGGTCGAACGGCGCGCCGTCTTCGCCGAGTACCGCATGCCGGGGATGACGCAGCTGCGGGTGCGCCTCGACCACGTGGTACTGCTCCTGGAACGCCTGCTGCGGCGAGCTTCCAGTTCACGGGGAGGCGGCAGGCGTACCACCACTCGGCGCGCAGCGACTCGACCTTCCAGGCGTCGAGGATGGTGGCGGCCGGCTCGATGCACTCGCGCAGCGGCGGGGCGCCGTCGTCGAGGTTGATCCAGGCGCAGCCGCCCCACGTCTCGCACTGCACGGGCGTGAGGTCGATGTCGCCGGGCTGGAGGTTGTGCTCGGCGAAGGTGCGCCGCTGCGGGACGTGGGTGTTGCGTGCCGTCCGGGCCGTAGCACCAGCCGTGGAACGGGCAGGTGAACCCGCTCTCGCAGGTGCCCCGGCCCTCGACCACCTTGCACGCCGCGGTGGCGGCAGGCGTTCTGGAAGGCGCGCACCTCGCCGTCGTCGGTGCGCACGACGATCACCGACTGGTCGAGGATCTCGTACTCGACGAAGTCGCCCGGGCTCGGGGATCTCCTCGAGCCGGCAGGCCATCTGCCAGACCCGGGACCACAGCTGCTCGGCCTCCAGCGCGGAAGAACTCCGGGTCGACGTAGCGCTCCTTCGGGCGCGCGGTCCGGGCACCTCGATGGCGTGGGGCACCGGGAGCGCCGTCCACTCGATCCGGAGAATCGTACGACTCGAACCGGTCGGAACAATGGTCCGTCCGTCATGGCGTTCTCCCGACCCCGATCCGTCGACGTGCTGGTCGTCGGCGCCGGCATCACCGGGATCTACCAGCTCCACCGCGCCCGGGAGGCCGGGCTTCTCCGCGCAGCTGCTCGAGGCGGGCGACGGCGTCGGCGGCACCTGGTTCTGGAACCGCTACCCGGGCGCCCGGTTCGACTCCGAGAGCTACACCTACGGCTACCTGTTCTCGAAGGAGCTCTTCGACGAGTGGGAGTGGCAGGAGCACTTCGCCGGCAGCCCGAGACCGAGCGCTACCTCAACCACGTGGTCGACCGCTTCGACCTGCGGCGCCACATGCGCTTCGGCGCCGCGGTCACCGTCGGCGGTCTGCGACGAGCCGTCCGGCACCTGGGCGGTGACGACCGACGACGGCACCACGATCCGGGCCCGCTTCCTCGTCGCCGCCACCGGCGTGCTGTCGGTGCCCTACCTCCCCGACATCCCCGGGCGCGACGACTTCCGGGGGGTCCAGCACCACACCGGCCGCTGGCCGGCCGAGCCGGTCGACGTCGCCGGCAAGCGGGTGGCGGTCGTCGGCACCTCGTCGAGCGGCGTGCAGGTCGTCGCCGGCCATCGTCGACGAGGTCGCCGTCGCTCGACCGTGTACCAGCGCATCGCCAACTGGTGCACGCCGCTCAACAACCGGCCGATCACCGCCGACGAGCAGGCCGAGCTGCGGGCCGGCTTCGAGCAGCTGCGCGAGGTGCTGAACACCTCGATCCACGGGTTCCACCACCCGATGAACACCGCGACGCGCCTTCGACGACTCGCCCGAGGAGCGGCTGGCCTTCTTCGAGGAGATGTGGGCCAGCCCCGGGCTTCATGAAGTTCACCAGCAACTACGTCGACATCCTCATGAACCCCGAGGCCAACGCCGAGTGGTGCGAGTTCATCGCCGGCAAGATCCGCGGCGTCGTCGACGACCCCGACACCGCCGAGCGGCTGATCCCGAAGGACCACCGCTACGGCGAGAAGCGCCCGCCCTACGTCGCCGGCTACTTCGAGGCGTTCAACCGGCCCGCACGTGTCGCTCGTCGACCTGCGCGACACGCCGATCGTGCGGGTCACCGAGACCGGCATCGAGACGACCGACGGCGTGCGGGAGCACGACGTCATCGTGTGGGCCACCGGGTTCGACTTCGGCACCGGCGCGATGCTCCGCATGGGGATCCGCGGCCGCGACGGCCTGGCCCTCGAGGACCACTGGGCCGACGGCCCGACGACGTTCCTCGGCGTGCAGACCGCCGGCTTCCCCAACCTCTTCTTCCCCGGCGGCCCGCACGCCGCCGCCGGCAACAACCCCCGCTACAACGGCGACCAGGTCGACTTCGTCACCGACACGCTCGTCCACGCCCGCGACCACGGCTTCGACGTCATCGAGGTCACCGCGGAGGCCGAGGAGCGCTGGACGGCGATGATCGACCGGGCCGCGGCCGAGACCCCGTTCGGCACGATCGGCCAGTACGTCGGCGGCAACATCCCCGGCAAGCCCAAGCGCTACCTCCTCAACGCCGGCGGCCGCCCGAAGCTCTTCAAGGAGATCGCCCGGGTCCGGGACACCGGCTACGAGGCGTTCCGCCTCTCCGGGTCAGGTGCGCACGAGGTGGCGGGGTAGCGGCAGCGGCAGGTCGGTGTAGGTGACGATGCCCGGCGGGGCGTCGACCACGTAGGGGATCGCGTTGATCGCCGGCATGGCCGTCATCACCATGCCGATGACCATGAAGTCGGCGAAGGTGGTCGCCTCGAAGTCCGGGCGGCGGCAGGTACTCGAGCTTCGCCCGCACCGTCGGCGAGCCCGTCGACCGTGATGACGTGGCCCTCCTCGATCGTCCAGTCGGGTTCGAGGGTCTGGCCCTTGCGCCAGCGCACGTTGAGCTCGACGACCGTCCGGCCGCCGACGCGGCCCTGCCAGCTGGCGGCGACGCCGGCGACGTGACCGGCCGCGATGGTCCACGAGTCCATGACCACGTCCTCGGTGGTCCGGGCGTACTCGGCCTCGCACACGATCTCGTCGAGCTCGACGCCGAGGGCGTCGGCCACCATCGCCACGGCCTCGCCGAACACCGCGGTGCCCGTCGGCCGCCATCCCCGGCAGCTCGGGGTCGTCGATGGGGCGGCCGAAGCCGCAGGGGATCTCGGTGGCGGGCGAGTCGTAGCAGCGTGGTGTCGGAGGCCTCGTCGATCGTGACCTTGTCGATGCGGTCGCAGATGTTGGCGGTCGGCGATGCCCATCAGCTCGACGAACCCGGGGCTGATGCCGGTGCCGAACATGGACGAGCCGCCGCGCTCGCAGGCCTCCAGCGATGCGGTCGTGGTCGGCGGGGTTGCGCCTGCCCGTTGATGAACGCCGCCGTGCTGACGACGTTGACGCCCGCCTCGAGGATGCGGACGACCTCGTCGGTGTCCGGCCACATCGGGTTGTAGACGACGCAGTCCGGCTTCGAGGCGAGCAGGGCGTCGACGTCGTCGGTGGCCGTCACCCCGACCGGGTCGATGCCGCACAGCTCGCCCACGTCGCGCCCGACCTTGTCGGCTGACCACGCGTAGCACCCGACCAGCTCGAGGTCCGGGTTGGCCACGACGGCGCGGACCGACCGCTTGCCGACGTTGCCGGTCGTCCACTGCACGATCTTGAGCGTCATCGGGCTCTTCTTCGAGTCGGTCAGACGGTGGCGATCGGGGTGAGCGGCGAGCCGACGATGCCCGGGCAGGCGCAGCGGCGGCGCGGTGAGCAGGAAGCGGCTGCGGTCGTGCTCGCGCAGCCAGGTCGCCAGCTCGTGCGAGGTACCAGAGCTCGCCGAGCGGGACGCCGAGCTTGAACAGGCAGAGGTGGTGGATCGGCAGGAACGAGTGGCGGCTCGGGTCGCGGTCCTTGCCGAGCAGGCCCTCGACCGCGTAGTTGTCGGCGACCAGCGCCGAGATCTGCGAGTCGGCGATCCACTCGAGCAACGACTCGTCGTGGGCGTCGAGGTAGGCGCACGTCGTGAAGAGCTGCGCGGGGTCGGGGTCGCGGTCCCACTCGAGGACCTTGGTGGCGAAGCCGGTGTGCAGCAGGAGCATGTCGCCGGGCTCGACGACGACGCCGTCGGCGGCCATGACCTCCTCGAGCGTCGCCGGTCGACGGCCGCGCCACTCGTGGCCGAGGTGGTGGGCGCAGGTCGACGAGCACGCCGCGGCCCTGCACGCCGTGGAAGGCCATGTGCTCGAGGCCGAGGTGGTGGGCGAAGGAGCGGTGGCCGCTGCCGTCGCCGGCGGCGTCGTCGCGACGGGCCGACGAGGTCGGTGCCGGCCCGGTAGCCGTTGTAGTAGACGGCCTCCTCGACGCCGTCGCCGTCGGCGTCGAACTCGGCGCCGACGTGGGCGAGCGAGTCCCACTGGGTCGAGTACTGCAGCGAGAGCGTCACCACGTCGTCGGCCCACACGTCGACGTACTTGGGGTCGCCGAAGTCGGGCATCTCGCTCATGTGGACGTTGAAGAAGGTGGCGGCGTTGCCGTCCATGTCCTCGGTCGGCGCGAGCGCGCGGCGGGTGGCGGCGCTGGTTCAGCGCGCGTGCCGCCGGGGAAGTCGAGCGGCAGGCTCAGGCAGAAGCTGATGCCGGCCTCGCACCTCGCGCACGCCCTGGAGGACCTTCTCCGGGGTGAGCAGGTTGATGCGGCCGAGCTCGTCGTCGTCGCCCCAGTCGCCCCACGTCGAGCCGTCCGGGCGCTGCTTCCACCGCTTCGCCACGTGCCCACTCGTTGCATTGTACCGACCGGTCGACTACTCTTGCAACAAGCGTTCGCGCTGTCGAGAACCACGTTTCCGCCCGGGAGGACGCAGCCATGGCGCGACGAAGGACTTCGTCGTCTCGGGCGACGGGCACCTCCTCGAGCCGATCGACCTGTTCAAGACCCGCCTCCCGGAGCACCTGCGCGACCGGGCGGTGTGGGAGGAGGACTTCGAGATCGAGCCGCTTCGTCGAGGGCGGCGCCCGCGTCTTCCGCCGGCTGCACACCGCCGGGCTACGAGGGCTGGACGGTCTCCCGCTACCGCCAGACCAGCGGCCGCACGCCCGAGGGCGACCCCGAGCATCATCCTCGAGGACATGGACCTCGACGGCGTCGACGTGCAGGTGATGCACCCGAACCTCTCGCTGTTCGGGCTCTACTCCGACGACCACGAGCTCTCGATGGCGCACGCCCGCGTCTACAACGACTACGTCGTCGAGCGGTTCTCGCCGTACTTCGACCGCATCTGCCCCACCGCGCCGATCCCGATCACCGACGTCGACGACGCCGTCGCCGAGATCGAGCGGGTCGCCGCCGCCGGGTTCCGGGCCGTCCTCCTGCCGGCCACGCCGCCGCGCAGCTACTACACGCGCGACCTCGACCCGGTGTGGGCGGCCGCTCAGGCCACCGGCGCTGCAGCCGTTCTTCCACACCCAGACCGGCGGCGTGAAGCGTCAACGACGCCGAGGCCGTCACGCTCAAGGTCGTGCTGGAGAACGCCGCCCAGGTCAACCAGCCGATGACCGAGAAGGCCGCCGCCAAGCGGATGGTCACCCAGGCCGTCTACAGCACGCTCGTCCCGCAGCAGCTCATCTGCCAGCTCGATCGGCGGCGGCGTGCCCGAGCGCTACCCCGACCTCCACTTCTCGCTGATCGAGTTCAACGCCCACTGGCTGGCGTCGCTCGTCGGCGGCATGGACAAGTGCTGGGTCACCGGCATCGGCCAGGACGCCGACTGGTGGCTCGGGCACGTGGGACGACACCCGCCCGGCCGACGACCAGCCGAACATGGCCCAGCTGTTCAAGCTCAACGAGAAGTGGCCGTACCCGCTGACGCCGAGCGAGTACGTGCAGCGCCAGTTCCACGTGCAGTTCCAGGACGACCCCGTCGCCATCGCCTGCCGGCACATCACCGGCCTCTCGACGCATCGTGTGGGGCAACGACTACCCGCACGCCGAGGGCACCTTCCGCGGCAGCCGGGAGCTGCATCGCGCAGCAGTTCGCCGGCGTCCCCGACGACGAGCGCAAGCCGCCATCCTCGGCGGCACCCTCGGCGACGCTCCTCGGCTTCGAGGCCCCGGTCGCCGCCTGAGCGCCGGCACCGAGCACCGCTTCGACGGGCGCGTCGCCGTCGTCACCGGCGCGGGGCGCGGCATCGGCCGCGCCTACGCGCGCCTGCTCGCCGAGCGGGGCGCCAGCGTCGTCGTCAACGACCTCGGGCGGCTCGATGGACGGGCGACGGGCGCCGACGCCGGCGCCGGCCGCCGACGGTCGTCGCCGAGATCGCCGCCGCCGGCGGCGACGGCGATCGCCGACACCAGCGACGTGTCGACCGCCGACGGCGCGCGAGGCGCTCGTCGACGCCGCGGTCGAGCGGTTCGGGCGGATCGACGTCCTGGTCAACAACGCCGGGATCATGCGGTGGGCGGGCTTCCCGGACGTCGACGCCGAGAACCTCGACGCGCCACCTCGCCGTCCACGTCGGCGGCTCGTTCAACACCGCCCGGGCCGCCTGGCCGCACTTCGTCGAGCAGGGCTACGGCCGCATCGTGATGACGACCTCGACCGGGGTGCTCGGGCTGCCCGACAACACTCGCCTACGCCACCGCCAAGGGCGGCGTCATCGGGCTGGCCCGCAGCCTCGCCATCGCCGGCGCCGAGCACGGCATCAAGGTCAACCTGCATCGCGCCCGCCGCGGCCACCCGCATGGCCGGCGGCGGCGAGCGGTCCCGGAGATGCCGCCGGACCTGGTCGCGCCGATGGTCGCCTACCTCGCCCACGAGGACTGCCCGGTCAGCGGCGAGATCTACACCGCCGGCGCCGGCCGCTTCGCCCGCCTCTTCATCGCCTCGACCGAGGGCTACGTCCACGCCGACGGCGGACGCCGACGATCGAGGACGTCGCCGAGCACTGGGCGGCGATCAACGACGAGGCCGGCTACTCCGTCCCCGCCGACCTCATGGACTGGTCCGCCACCTTCACGGCGCACCTGGAGCGGTAGCGCCGATGGACCTCTCGCTCACCGAAGCCGAACAGGACCTGGTCGACCTCTGCCGCGACTTCGCCCAGAAGGAGATCGCCGCCCGAGCCCCGCAGGCCTGGGAGGAGGCCCGGTGCCCCACCGACCTGCTGCGGGAGATGGGCGAGCTGGGTCTGCTCGGCATGCTCGTCCCCGAGGAGTGGGGCGGGATCGGCATGACGACCATCGGCTTCGTCGCCGCCATGGAGCAGATCGGCCTGGCCGACCAGTCCGTGGCCGCCGCCTGGCAGGCGCACGTCACCATCGGCTCGCTGCCGCTGCTACCTGTTCGGCAACGACGAGCAGCGGGAGCGCTGGCTCCGCCCGCTGGCCGAGGGCCGGTGCTCGGCGCGTTCGGGCTCACCGAGCCCGACGCCGGGTCCGACGCCCAGGGCATCCGCACCCGGGCCGAGCGGCGGGACGGCGGCTGGCTGATCAACGGCCGGAAGACCTTCATCTCCAACGCCGGCACCGACATGTCGTTCGGCGTGACCCTGCTGGCCCGCACCGAGGACGAAGCTACGGCACCTTCGTCGTCGAGAAGGACACCCCGGGCTTCACCATGGGCCCGAAGATGCGGGGCATCGGCTGGCGGGGCCTCGACACCCGCGAGCTCTACTTCGACGACGTCTGGGTGCCCGACGACCACCTCGTCGGCGACCCGGACCTCGGCCTCGGCCAGTTCCTCCGCACCCTCGAGGTCGGCCGCATCTCCATCGCCGCGCTGTCGCTGAGCCTGACCCAGGCCGTGCTCGACCTGGCCACGGCCTACGCCAAGGAGCGGGTCGCAGTTCGGCCAGCCCATCTCGAAGTTCCAGGCGATCCAGTTCAAGCTGGCCGACATCGCCACCGAGCTGGAGGCCGCCCGCTGGCTCACCTACCGAGCCGCCTACCTGCGCGACACCGGCGAGCCCTTCCTGAAGGAGGCGGCCATGGCCAAGCTCAAGGCCAGCCGCCTGGCCACGTGGGCGGCGTCGGAGGCCGTGCAGATCCACGGCGGCCTCGGCTACATGCTCGAGACGCCGGTGGCCCGCTTCTACTGCGACTCGAAGGTGCTCGAGATCGGCGAGGGCACCAACGAGATCCAGCACCTCGTCATCGCGCGGGCCCTGGGCTGCTGAGCGGCCCGGAGGCAGGCGCGGTGCGATCGAGCGGCCCGATGCGTCGGCTGTGGTCCCGCGTGGCCACCGCGGTGGCGTGGACACCGCCGACCTCCACCGAGATCGGCACCGTGGCCAAGTCCGGGTTGGCGGCCGGGGTGTCCTGGTGGATCGCCGAGACGGTGAGCAGCGAGCCGAGCTCGGTGCTCGCCGCGCTGTCGTCCCTGGTCGTCGTGCAGGTGTCGGTGCGGGCGTCGATCGCCACGGCGCTGCAACGCAGCGCCGCCGTCGTCCTCGGCGTGCTGCTGGCCGTGGCGATCGGCGACGCGCTCACGCTGAACGGGATCACGGTGGCGCTGATCGTCGGGGCCTCGCTCGGCGTCGCCGAGCTGGTCCTCCGCCTCCCCCGGGCGGCGGCCCGACAGGTGCCCATCAGCGGCCTGGTCGTGCTCTCCGCCGTGGCCGCGAGTCCCGGGAGCTCCGGCTGGTACCGGGCGCTGGACACCCTCATCGGGGCTGCCGTCGGCGTGGTCGTCACCCTGGTGCTGCCGGCGTCGCGCCTCGTCGACACCCGCCAGACCCTCGACCGGTTGGGCGTTGCCCTGGGTGAGGAGCTGGAGACGATCGGCGCCGCCCTCGAGCAGCCCTGGACGACCGAGCAGACCCGGGAGTGGCGCCGGAACGCCCACACCGTGCGGGATCGCTTGGTCGACCAGGCCACCGAAGCCGTCGGCAGCGGGCGCGAATCGGCGCGCTGGAACGTCCGGGACCGGCGCCATGTCGAGGCGCTGGGACGCTACGAGGACCTGCTGGCGCGCCTCGAGCGGTCGGCCATCGGCGTGTGGGTCATCGCCCGGAGCCTCGACGACCAGGCTCGGGTCGCCGGCGACGAGCACGGGGCGATCCCCGCCATGGGTGCGCTCCTGGTCTCGACGGCGACCGCGATCCGCGCGGCGGTGGGCGGCGCCCTCGGCCAGGCAGGAACCGCCGATCTCGGCGAGGCCCTGGCTGAGGCCCGTCGACGGCGGGAGCGCTGCGTGCGGGGCGCCACCCGCCGTGCCCGGCTCGCGCTCGACCAGGACGCCCGGTACGGCGACCCGCTGGAGGGCGAGTGGCTCGGCTACGCCGCCGTCCTGGTCCAGGTGGACCGGATCCTGAACGACCTGGCGGCAGGGTTGCCGGATCCTCGCCCCTGATCCTCGAACTGGCGCCTCATTGCGGCGCCGGGGCGCCGCAATCGGGCGCCAGAACGACGACGGGTCAGGCGGCGAGGAGACGGCGGATGGCGTCGGCGATGTCGTCCCGGTCCGGGAGCCAGGCCTTCTCCAGCTCGGGCGCGTAGGGCGGCGGGGTCGGCGCCGCGCCCACCCGCTCGATGGGGGCGTCGAGGGACCAGAACCCGTCGCGGGCGACGGTGGCGGCGATCTCGGCCCCGATGCCGAAGGGGACGACGGCCTCGTGGGCGATCAGGAGCCGGCTGGTCCGCTCGACCGACTCGAGGATCGTCGCCGTGTCCAGGGGCGCCACCGTGCGCAGGTCGACGACCTCGACGGAGATGCCCTCCCCCGCCACCTGCTCGGCAGCGGCGAGCGCCTCGTGGACCATGCGGGAGACCGAGACCACGGTGACGTCGGTGCCGGGGCGGACGACGGCGGCCCGCCCGATGGGGAGCACGTGATCGGCGGGCGGCTGCGGCCCCTTCATCCCGTAGAGCAGGCGGTTCTCGATGACCACGACCGGGTTGGGGTCCTGGATGGCCGCCCGCAGCAGGCCGTAGGTGTCGGCCGGCGTCGACGGCATGACCACGGTCAGCCCGGGGATGTGGGCGAGCAGGACCTCCAGGCTCTGCGAGTGCTGGCTGCCCGACGAGCGACCGGCGCCGAACTGGGTGCGGACGGTCAGCGCCATCTCGGCCGCCCCGCTGGTCATGAACGGGAGCTTCGCCGCCTGGTTCAGCAGCTGGTCGAAGCAGACACCGAGGAAGTCGAGGTACATGAGCTCGACCACCGGGCGCATGCCCGCCATGGCGGCGCCGACGCCGACGCCCATGACCGCCGTCTCCGAGATGGGCGTGTCCCGCACCCGGTCGCCGAACTGGTCGGCCAGGCCCCGGGTGACGCCGAAGACGTTGCCCCCGGCGCCGACGTCGATGCCGGCCACGAACACCCGGTCGTCGGCGGCCAGCTCGGCCTCCAGGGCGGTTCGCACGGCGTCCATCGTGCGGAAGACGGGCGCGTCGTCGGGCGGCGGGGGCGGTTCGGCCCGCTCGGGTCGGGCCCGGACCACGAAGTCGCCCAGCGTGGACACGGCCGGGCCGGAGAGACGGCGAGCGGCCTCGACCGCCCCGTCCAGCTCGTCGGCCACGGTCGTCTCGAGCGCCTCGAGGTCGTCGTCACCGACACCGGCGGCGCGGAGCCGGGCCTCGTGGGCCGGCAGCGGATCCCGCGCCGTCCACTCCTGGACCTCCTCGGGTGTGCGGTAGCGCTCGGGATCGCCCTCGTAGTGCCCGTGCCAGCGGTAGGTCGCCGCTTCGACCACGACGGGTCCCCCGCCGGCCCGCGCCTGGACGACGGCGTCCTCCATGACCGCGGCCGTGGCGGTGACGTCGTTGCCGTCGACGGCCACGTGGGCGATGCCGTAACCGGCCGCCCGCTGCGCCAGCGTCGCCGCGTGCTGGGTGGCTTCGGGCGAGAACTCGGCGTACCCGTTGTTCTCGCAGAAGAAGACCACCGGCAGCGCCCACACCGCGGCGAGGTTCATCGCCTCGTGGAACGCCCCCTGGGCCGGGGCGCCGTCGCCGAAGAAGGCCACGGCGACGCTGCCGTCGGCCCGGAGCTGGGCGGCGGTGGCGGCACCGACGGCGATGGGCAGGCCGGCGGCGACGATCCCGTTGGCGCCGAAGATGCCGAGCTTGGGGTCGGCGATGTGCATCGAGCCGCCCCGGCCCCGGTTCGTTCCCTGGTCCTTCGCCATCAGCTCGGCGAACATGCCGAGCGGGTCGAGGCCCTTGGCCAGGCAGTGGCCGTGGCCCCGGTGGGTCGAGGTGATCACGTCGGCCGGGCCCAGCGGCCAGCACGCCCCCACGGCAGCAGCTTCCTGCCCGATGGACAGGTGGACGAAGCCCGGGACCTCGCCCGCCCGGTAGAGCACGGCGACCCGCTCCTCGAACCCCCGGATCACCAGCATCCGGCGGTGCATCTCGACGAGGTCAGCGGTCGAGAACGTCACCGACGGTGTACTGTACTGGTCGGTACAACGAGGGGAAGCATGGCCCACCACATCGAGATCCCCGAGTCGTTCCCCGGTCCCGGCGACGTCTCGGGGAAACGAGTGGTGATCACCGGTGCCAGCCGGGGCCTGGGTGCGGTCCTCGCCCACGCCTTCGCCGACGCCGGCGCCGCAGTCGCCCTCGTGGCCCGCACCGAGAAGGACCTGAAGGCCGTCGCCGACGCCCTCCCCGGCCCGTCGTTGGTCCTCAGCGGCGACGTGACCGACGAGGACTTCAACGAGGCCGTGGCCGACACCACCACCGCCGAGTGGGGCGGCGTCGACGTGTGGATCGCCAACGCGGGCATCTCCCCCGTCGTGGGCGGCCCCCGCGAGACCCAAGCCTCGGTCTGGCGCCAGGTGCTGGAGGTGAACCTCACGGGCGCCTTCCTCGGGGCCCGCGCCGCGGCCCGGGTCATGGGCGAAGGCGGCCGGCTGATCTTCACCAGCTCCGTCCTCGGCCAGCGGCCCCGTGCGGGGCTGGCCGCCTACAGCGCCTCGAAGGCCGGCCTGGAGGGCATGGCGAAGGCGCTGGCGCTGGACCTCGGGACCTCGGGCATCACGGTCAACGTGGTCGCCCCCGGGTGGTTCGACTCGCCGCTGGCAGACGGGTGGAAGAACGACCCCGAGCTCTCGGCCGCCATCACCGGGCACACCGCCCAGAAGCGGTGGGGCGCACCCGCCGATCTCACCGGCGCGTACCTGTTCCTGGCGTCCGACGCCTCGGCGTTCGTCACCGGCACGGTGCTCAGCGTCGACGGCGGGTACCTCCTCGCATGACGCGACGCGTGGTCGTCGTCACCGGGGCGGGCGGTGCCTTGGGCTCGGCGATCTCCAGCCGGCTGGCCGAAGAACCCGACACCGACCTCGTGCTGAGCGACGTCTCGGCCGATGCCCTCGACGCCACCGTGGCCGACCTCCCCGAGACCGACGCCGGCGTCGAGGCGGTCCTGGCCGACGTCAGCGACGAGGCACAGGTCGCCGCCGTAGCGGCCCTGGCCGTTGAGCGCTTCGGTCGCCTCGACGTCCTGATCAGCAATGCCGGCGTGCTGTCGCCGAACGGCCGGATCCACAACCTCACCACCGACGACTGGGAGCGGTCCTTCCGGGTCAACGTGCTGGGCGCCGTCAACGGCATCAAGGCGGCGGTCGGCGTCATGCGGCCCCAGGGATCGGGCTCGATCGTGCTGACGGCCTCCGTCTCCGGCCTGACCGCGTGGTCCCACGCCGCCCCCTACTGCGCCACCAAGGCGGCGGTGATCCAGCTGGCCAAGGTGGCCGCCGTCGAGTACGCCCGCGACGGGATCCGCGTCAACTGCGTCTGCCCGGGGTCGTTCTCGTCGGCCATCCACGCCGACCTCCCGCAGGAGGCGCTGGACGCCATCGCCGCCCGTCATCCGCTCGGACTGGGGTCGGCGACGGACCTCGTGGGGGCGTACTCCTACCTGGCCGGCGAGGACTCCCGCTGGACCACCGGGTCGGCCATCGTCGTCGACGGCGGCTATTCACTCCCCTGACGCGATCCCCCGCATGAAGATGTCGGCGAAGGGCTTGGCCACGTCCCGCGCCGTCAGCGAGCCGCCGGTCTTCAGCCACAGGTAGGTGTAGTTGTGCATGCCGAGCCACGCCTTGGCGGTGAGCCGTGGCTCGAGGTCGCGGAACTCACCCGCGTCGACGCCGGCCTGGAGGATGTCCTCGACGCGGCGCTCGTACCCGCGACGGCGGACCCGGAACTGGTCGGCGCGCTCCCCCGTCAGCGCCGGGAACTCGTGGAGGAAGACCCAGACGTGGTCCGGGTAGCGGTGGATCACGTCGAGGAGCTCGTCGCCCAGCATGGCCAGCTGCTCGGAGGGCGTGCCCCCGGCCTCGGCCACACGGTCGGCGCCGACCATCACCTCGTCCATGACCCGGTCGTGGATGGCGGCCAGCAGCTCCTCCTTGGAGCCGATGTAGTGGTAGAGCGCACCCTTGCCGAGCTCGTTGGCGGTGCAGAGCTCGGTGATGCCGGTGGCGTGGTACCCCTGGCGGGCGAAGACCAGCGCGGAGGTGTCGATGATCGCCTGGCGACGGGCCTCCCAGTTGGGGCGCCGCCGGGACTCGGTGGTCGTCTGCGCCCGTGGCATCGGGAGCGACGCTAGCGCCTCCATTAGGCTGACTGGTCGGTACAACGATGCTGGACTCGGACCTGAACTGGTTCGCCGTGCTCGCCCACCACGCGACCCGGACGCCGGACACGGCGATCACGGTCTTCGACGGCGAGACGACGACGTACGGCGAGATGGCCGAGCGCGCCGCCGCCCTGTCGGCCGGCCTGTCCGCTCGGGGCGTCGGGCCCGGCGACATCGTGGCCCTGCTCTCCTACAACTGCCCCGAGTTCCTGGAGACGATCTTCGCCGCCAACCACCTCGGCGCCATCGCCATGCCGATCAACTGGCGGCTGGCGGCGCCCGAGGTCCGCTACATCCTCGAGCACTCCGGCGCCCGGGCGCTGGTCGTCGACGAGGACCTCGTCGAGCTCGGCCGCGAGGCGACCACCGGCCTGGAGGGGGCGCTCGTGCGTACGTGCATCACGGCGTCGCCACCCGACGGCTGGGAGGCGCTGGCCGACCTGCGCACCACGCCCACCCGGGAGCACGTCCCTGCCGCCGCCGAGGACCTCCACCGGCTCATGTACACCTCGGGCACCACCGGGCGGCCCAAGGGCGTGATGCTCACCCACGCCAACCTGGCCTGGAAGAACCTGGCCCACATCGTCGAGTTCGGCTTCACCGACGCCGACCTGGGCCTGGCCTGCGGGCCGCTGTACCACGTCGGCGCTCTCGACCTGACCACGACGTCGCTCATCGCGGCGGGGGCCACCACGATCCTGCACCGGGCGTTCGACGCCGCCGACGTGGTCGACGAGCTCGAGCGCTCGCGGGTGACCACGGTGTGGCTGGCCCCTGCCATGGTCAACGCGATCATGGCCCTGCCCGACATCGAGGAGCGGGACCTGTCCTCGGTGCGGGTGATCATCAACGGCGGCGAGAAGATGCCCATCCCGCTCATCGAGCGCATCCAGCGGGTGTTCCCCTCCGCCTGGTTCGCCGACGCCTACGGGCTCACCGAGACCGTCTCCGGCGACACGTTCCTGGACCGCGACAGCATCGTCACCAAGCTGGGCAGCGTCGGCCGGCCGTGCCTGTTCCTGGAGCTCGACGTCTGGGACGACCAGGGCGACCCGGTCGCCCCCGGCGAGCGGGGCGAGATCGTGCTGCGGGGGCCCAAGGTGTTCAAGGGCTACTGGCGCAACCCCGAGGCCACCGAGGAAGCCTTCGCCGGCGGCTGGTTCCACACCGGCGACATCGGTGTCCTCGACGAGGACGGCTACCTGTTCATCGTCGACCGCCTCAAGGACATGATCGTGTCCGGCGGCGAGAACATCGCCGGCTCAGAGGTCGAGCGGGTCCTGTACGAACACGAGGCGGTGCTGGAGGTGGCCGTGGTCGCCCGCCCCGACGAGAAGTGGGGCGAGGTGCCCGTCGCCCACGTCGCCCTGCGCGAGGGCGCCACTGCAACCGAGGACGAGCTCATCGAGCACTGCCGGGCCCAGTTGGCTCGCTTCAAGGTGCCGAAGGCCATCACCTTCATCGACGCCCTCCCCCGCAACCCGTCGGGCAAGGTCCTCAAGCGCGAGCTGCGGGGCGGCGCCTGAGGGACCCGGTCAGCTGCCCCGCCGTGGGATCTCGATCTCCTGGCCGTGGCGCAGGGCGTAGCGAGCCTCGCCGTACGTCGTGTGCTCGTAGGCGATCATCGCCCACAGCAGCACATTCACACCCGCCAGCGTCACGAGGGGCTCGATGACCGTCGCCACCGGCGTCAGGGTGACGAGGACGACCGCCAGCGCCAGCCGCTGCACGTTGATGGTGCCGGCGTTGCGGAGGCGGAGGGCCACATGGCCGAGCAGGTAGAGGGCCGTCCCGCCGAGAAGGGCGAGCGCCAACGGGGTGTCCAACGGTTCGCGGACGTGAGCCAGGACCTCGTGGAGCCCCAGCGCGACGAGGACGATGCCCGCCACCATCGGAAAGTGCAGATAGGTGTACGAGTCCCGGGCCAGCCGGTTCCGCTCGGGGCCCTCGGGGGCGAGCTCCAGACGTCGGGCGGTCACCAGGCTCACGATGTCGAAGTAGATCCACCAGAAGGCCGAGGCCATCGCGATCCCCAGGACCGCCGCCGTGAGCACGGGGGCGTCGAGGTCCAGCTGGGCGCCGACCCCGAGGGCGACGATGGACTCGCCGAGGGCCAGGATGATGATGAGGTTGTGCCGCTCGGCGAAGTGGCCGGGGACGAGGCGCCATCCCGTCAACCCGAAGAAGAGCGGGACGCCGCAGTCGACGGCCACGGCGAGGACCCACAGGGCGCCCTGTGCCCTGCCGTCGGCGAAGGCAGCACCCACGAGTAGCCCGACCGCCACCGGTGTGCTGAGGGCGATGCCCTGCACCGACCGGCGCAGGCCGGGATCGTCACGGCTGGCGAGCAGGTAGAGCGCGATGTGGGCGGCCCGCACCACGCCGAAGGCGATGGCCAGGGTCAGGGCCCGGTCGCCGAACGCCTCCGGCACGCAGAGGCTGACGACCAGCAGCCCGGCCATGGCGCCGAACATCACGATCCGGACGACACCCTCCTCCGGATCGATCACGCTGGTCAGCCACGCATACGCGGCCCACGTCCACCAGAGGGCGGCGAGGACGAGCAGGCCGCGGGCCAGTCCGTCCCAGTCGGGCTCGGCGGCCATGAGCGCCGTGCACTGCGTGAACCCGAGGACGAAGACGAGGTCGAAGAAGAGCTCGAGCGGCTTGACCGTCTCCTGCTGCCGGGGCTCGGCGTCGAGGCGCGGCAGGTGCCTCGACGTCGTGCTCCGGCGCCGGCGGGACCACATGGCCCCTTGCTAGCCCATCAGTGGACGGTCCAGCCTCCGAGGCCGGCGGGACCGTCGCCGCGGCTGCGGGGCAGGCGGATGAAGGGGCCGTAGAACCGGCTGTCCGGTGCGGAGTCCACGCTGACGGTCTCGCCGGGGCCGTCGTTGCGGTCGTCGACGAAGCCGCTGGCGACCCGGACCATGTGGGACCCGCCGAGGCACGCCGACGGGGCGCCGAGCACGAACCGGTTGTTGCTCAGCTGCTGCACGCCACCCGTCCGCGAGCACACCACCTGCTGGTTGCCGTCGAGGATGACCCCCACCCAGATGTTGTCCTCCCGGGTGATCACCAGCGTGCGGTTGGGCGGCACGGAGGTGCCGTGCCAGTCCATGTCGAACACCATGCCGGTGATCCGGTCGGTGCTCGGGGTGTCCCACAGCGGCCTGGCGACTGTGCGGAACGTGAAGACCATCCGCTGGTGGCCGTTCTCGACGATGATCCGGCGCAGGTCGCCCTCGGGGCGGAAGGCCTCACCGACCGTGTCGTCTTTGCCCCATGGGCTGTTGACCTGGATCCGCGGTGTGAGCGAGCTGCCCGCCGCGGGCGCGAACGCGTCCGAAAGCTGCCGGGCCGTCGACCCGCCGCTGGCACCCGCGCCGTCGATGCCGATCAGGCCCATCGCGATGATGGACGCCAAGAGGATCCGGATCAGTCGCTTCACAGGACTTCCTTTCCGCCGTTTGCCTGCCACCGCACCGTAGCCCTCCGGCCCGCGGCCGACCCATGCGAAGATCCTGCCGTGACCTCAGGAAACGGCACCATGCTCGAGACGGACTACCTGGTCGTCGGCGCGGGCGCCGTCGCTATGGCCTTCGTGGACGCGCTGATCGAGGACCCCGACGTCGACGTGGTCATGGTCGACCGGCGTGCCGCTCCGGGCGGCCACTGGCTCGACGCCTATCCCTTCGTGCAGCTGCACCAGCCGTCGGCCAATTACGGCGTGAACTCGACGCCACTGGGTCACGACCGCATCGACGAGGACGGCCCGAACCGAGGGTTCCACGAGCTCGCCGGTGGGGCGGAGATCTGCGGTTACTTCGACGGCATCATGCGCCACCGCTTCCTGCCGTCGGGCCGGGTCCGGTTCTTCCCGATGAGCGAGCACCTCGGTGGCACGCGCTTCCGCTCCAACGTGACCGGCAGGGAGACGGAGGTGACCGTCCGCCGGCGAATCGTCGACGCCACCTACCTGGCGTCGCAGGTCCCGGCCACCGACCCTCCGCCGTTCGCGGTTGCCGAGGGCGTGCGGTGCATCCCCCTGGGGGAGTTGGTCCGGCTCCACGAGCCGCCGGAACGGGTCGTCGTCATCGGCGGAGGGAAGACGGCGACCGATGCCTGCACCTGGCTGCTCCAACAGGGGACGCCGGCGGACGAGATCACCTGGATCCGGCCCCGGGAGAACTGGTTCATGAACCGGGCCAACTTCCAGCCCGGCCCGGGCGCCGTCGAGACGTTCGCAGGGGTGGTCCACGAGCTGGAGGCGCTGGCGGCCTCGGAGACGGCGGAGGACGCCTTCGACCGCCTCGAAGAGGCCGGCGTGATGATGCGGCTGGACCCTGCGGTGCGCCCGACGATGGCCCGGGGGGCCACGGTGAGCATCGCCGAGATGGACGGCCTCCGGAGTATCGCCGACGTCATCCGGCTCGGCCACGTGCTCCGCATCGAGCGCGACGAGATCGTGCTCGAGGACGGGTCGATACCGACCAGCCCCGCACACGTGCACGTCCACTGCGCGGCCCGCGGTCTCCCCTTCACGCCACCCCGACCGATCTTCGGCGACGACGCCATCACCCTGCAGTGCGTCAGCCGCATGAACCCCACGCTGTCCGCGGCGCTGGCCGGCTTCCTCGAGACGACCGACCGGTCCACGGACGAGAAGAACCGGCTCCTGCCTCCGAACCCCTACTCCGACACGCCCTTCGACTTCCTGCGGGCGATCCTCATGGGACTGCGGGCCGAGATGGGGTGGCAGGAAGCGCCCGACCTGCAGGCATGGCTCGACGACTCCCGGCTCAACGTCCTGAAGGGCCTGAACGAGACGGCGGACCCCGACCGGCTCAGCGATCTGCAGACCCGCTTCCTCACCGCCGTCTTCCCGGCGCAGGCGAAGCTCGACGAGCTGCGATCCTCGGCCTCGCCCCGGGAGCAGGAACTGGTCTTCGACCCCCCCTGACCTCCGGGGATCGACGTCAGACGGTGGCCGCGGGCTCCTCGAAGCGGCCGAGGCCGTAGTCGCCGGCGATGGTCGTGCGGTGCATGCAGCGGCCGTGCTCGGGCGCCGAGCCCGACACCGAGTGGAGGATCCGCCAGTTGTCCCAGATGACCATGTCGGTCGGCTCCCAGCGGTGGAAGTAGCTGAGGCCCTTCGCCGCCTCGACGATCTCGTCGCACACCTCGGTGAGCAGCGCGTCGGCGTCGGCGTCGTCCCGACCCTCGATGCCCTTGGCCATCCACGGCGAGACGTGGAGGACCTTCTCGCCGGAGCGCCGGGTCCAGACGGCGGGGTGGATGGCCCGGGGCCGGTCCTCGTACTCGGTCATCACGTCGACGGCCTGGGGCGACGCCTGGACCTCGACGAAGCCGTCGGGCCGGCCGAACCGGAGGTTGTCGAGGATCACGTCCATCGCGTAGATGACCATCTCGCCCTCGATCCGGTCCCGCACCTCGGGGGAGACGGCGTCGTAGAGGGCGATGCCGTCGACGAAGCCGGTCATGCCGCCATCCGGGGGGATCTCGACGGCGCGGAGCACGCCGGCCCGGTTGAGCTGGTCGTTGTAGCAGTGGTCGAAGTGCCACGGCAGCCACTGCGACAGCAGCCGACCGTCCAGCTCGACGACCCCGCCCTCGTTCGGTTCGTGGCGGATCTCGATGACGCCGAGCATGTCGTCGCCGCCGACCCGGGGCGTCGCCTGGCTCGGATGGTCCTTGAGCGGCCCGAACACGGTGCTGATCGCCACCTGCATCTGCGGGCGTCGGGTCCACGTCCTCGAAGATCAGCAGCCCGCGCTCCTCGAAGGCCTCGTTGAGGCGGTCCCGCACCTCCGGGTCGCCGAGGTCGTCGAGGGTGACGCCACGCGACGCGGGCGCCGAAGGAGAGATCGTCGCGGATGGGACGCACGGTCACGGTGGTCATGGTCAGCTCCTCACGAGCGGTTGATCATCGATCGCCGCCGATCGTCCGATCGGCCCAGTCGACGAGTTGCGGGACGAGCAGCGGCCAGCGGACGAAGAGCGAACCCTCCTGCTCGACGGCGGCTCGACGCTCGTTCCACTCGTCGTCATCCCACGGCGGCTCGACCAGCTCGGCGCCCGGCAGGCCGGCGGCCAGCGCCTCGGAGGTGGCGCGGGTGTGCGACATGTCCGACACGCCGCTGCGGAACACGAGGATCGGGACGGCGAGGCGGGCCACGTCCTCGTCGTCGAGGCCGGGGACGAGCGAGTCGTCGCACGGGCAGTAGGCCAGCATCCAGCGGTCCATGACGTCGAGGAACTCCTGGCGGTCCATCGACAGGAACCGCTCCCGGTTCCCCGGGTTGCTCGCCAGCACCTCCTGCCACTGGTCGAGCTCGACGACCGCCTCCATCCCGCCGTGCCAGGCGGCGTCGGCCGAGGGCATGCAGTAGTAGTTGGCCAGCTGGAGCAGGCCCGGGCACGCCGCCGCTGATCCACCACATCGCCAGCCCGGCGGTGACGTCGGGGTTGCGGGCGGCGGTGAGCAGCGACACCCGCGGCGCCGCCCGAGCCGCCGGCGATCACCGTCGGGCCGAGGTCGAGGTGGCGGAGGAGCGCGCCGAGCGCCTCGGCCTGGACCTCGGACTCCGACCGCCCGCGGAACACGACCGACGACGCGCCGCAGTTCGGGCGGTCCCAGGTCAGCACCTGCCGGCCCTGGTCGGCCAGCGCCCGGGCCATCTCGGGGAGCCCGCCGACCTCCTTGGTGAACCGCCCGCCGGGCGTCAACACCCAGGGCTGGCCCTCGCCCACCAGCTCGTAGGCGATCTCGATCCCGTCCAGCTCCGCGACCGGCATTCGGCCTCCTCCCTGGATCGTTGTAGCACTCCCTGGGTAAGTGGTCCGTCGTGGACGGCATCCGCACGGCAAGAGGGGCACACGCGCCCGAACGGCTGACCGAGCCGGCGGTCACGATCGATCGCCGGCTGTCCGAGCTGTCGGCGCTGGCCGATCCCCTCCTCGCCGTCACCCCGATGGATCCCGCGGCCGCGCGGGCCCGGTTCGTGTCGTCCGGCGCCGACCTCGAGCCCGAGCTCCACTACCGGCCACTGGGCATCGACCCCGACGAGGTCAAGCGCGCGCTCCACGAGCTTCCCGTCGACGACGTCGAGGACCCGGCCCTGGCGACGCTGTTCGCCGAGAAGCGCCACGAGCTGGACGCCCAGCTCGACCTCCTCCTGCGGCGGGGCACCTCGTCCTTCCTGCCCATGAGCATGGTCCTCTACGGCAGCGTGCAGCCCGACCTGCTGGCCCTCGCCCAGCGGGTGCTGGCCATGGTCCAGATCGAGGGCGACGGCGCCGACCCGGGGCCGAGGGTGGACGCCTCGGCCTTCGCGGCGCACGTGCTCGCCGAGATCGACCGTCTCCGAGAGCAGCTGCCCGGCCTGTCGGTCCCCATCGAGATCCGCGACGACGTGACGAACCTGATGGTGGACCACGGCCGGCTCCTCATCCCCACTCGACTGTCGATCGAGGAGCACCGGGTCGACGCGCTCGTCCAGCACGAGCTGGGCACCCATGTCCTCACCTGGGTGAACGGCGGCTGCCAGCCCCTCGGCCTGCTCCAGGTCGGCCTGCCCCACTACGACGAGACCCAGGAGGCGCTGGCGGTCGTCGCCGAGCTCCTCGTCGGCGGCCTGACCCCCGCCCGCATGGCGACCCTGGCGACCCGCGTGCTCGCCGCCCACCTCGTCATCGGGGGTGCCTCCTTCGTCGAGACCTACCGGGCCGTGCGGTCCGAGGCGCGCCTGACCGAGGGCAGCGCGTTCGACATCACGATGCGCGTGCACGCCGGCGGCGGCTTCACGAAGGACGTCGTCTACCTGCGCGGCGTCGATCGCCTGCTCGGCCACCTCGCTGACGGCGGCGATCTCGAGACGCTGCTCCTCGGCAAGTTCTCGATCGACCAGCTGCCGGTCGTGGAGGAGCTCCGCGACCGGGACGTCCTCGTGCCCCCGACGGTACGGCCGTCCTGGCTGTCGTGGCCGGGCAGCGAGGCGCGCCAGCGAGCCCTGAGCGACGGGATCGGCGTCGAGGACCTCGTCATGGGAGTCACCGCATGAAGCTCTGCATGTTCGTCAACGACCTCACCACCGAGCTGCCCACGTACACCACGACGCGTCTGGCGTGGACGGCCGTCGTGCGGGGCCACGACGTCTGGTACGTGGATGCCGGCGACTTCGCCTGCGATCCCGACGACTGCCTGCGAGCCCACGCCTGGCGGCCGCGGCACCACGACGCACCCGACGGGACGACGTTCCTGGCCGACGCCGCCACGGGCGACCGGGAGCGCATCTCGCTCGAGGACCTCGACGTGCTGATGATCCGCAACGACCCGGCCGACGACCTCAAGGACCGGCCGTGGGCCCAGACCGTCGGGCTCCTCTTCGGCGAGTTGGCGGCACAGCGCGGGGTGCTGGTCGTCAACGACCCGACGGGGCTGTCGAAGGCGGTCAACAAGCTCTACCTCGAGCACCTGCCCCGGGCCGCCCGGCCGGAGAGCGTCATCACCCGCAACGTCGACGACGTCCGCGCCTTCGTCGATCGCCACGACGGCCACGCCGTCCTGAAGCCGTTGCAGGGCTCCGGCGGCGAGGGCGTGTTCTTCGTGCAGCCCGAGACCTCGATGAACCTCGACCAGATGGTCGAGTCCCTCGCCCGTGACGGGTACCTCGCCGCCCAGGAGGTCCTTCCCGACGCCGACCAGGGCGACGTCCGCCTGTTCCTCGTCGACGGCGAGCCGCTGCAGGTCGACGGCGTCTACGCCGCCTTCCGCCGCGTCCCCGCCGAGGGCGAGGCCCGGTCGAACATGCGCGCCGGCGGCCAGCCGGTGGCGACCGAGGTCGACGACGAGATCCTCGAGCTCGCCCGGCTCATCCAACCGCAGCTCCGCAAGGACGGCATGTTCCTGGTGGGCCTCGACATCATCAGCGGCCGCCTGGTCGAGATCAACGTGTTCTCCCCCGGCGGGCTGGGCAGCGCGCAGCTGGTGAACGGCGTCGACTTCGCCCCCGCCATCGTCGCCGCGCTGGAGGCCAAGGTCGCGGCCCGCTGAGCCGTCGCCCTCTTCGTTCTGGTGGCAGCGACGTGTTGTCCACGACACAGGGCTGCCACCAGAACGGAAGATCCAGCCCCGGGTCGGTCAGTCCGTGGTGACGATGCCCTCGTCCAGCAGCCCGGCGCGCAGATCGTCGGCCATGTGCATGATCGTGCCGTGACCGAGTGGCCGCGGGGTGGCGATGGCGAACTCGACCACCGTGGGCCCGCGTAGGGCGTCGACCTCGAAGAAGTTCTCGCCCGCGGGCGCCACGCAGTTCCAGCTCAGGGCCACCGGTCGGATGCCGTCGTCGATCGGGATCTCGTTCGCCACCTCGGCCTCCCACAGCTTCTCGCGGACCTCGTCTGACCGGCCGAGCGCCGCCACCTCGGTGTCGCCGAGCGCCTTGTAGATGGCGAGGATCGTTCCCGCCCGGAGGCGGTCGAGCACGTCCTCGGACGGGACCTGGGGCCAGAAGCGGCCGCCGATGGCGCCCCACTTCACGGGATCGGTCCCGTACCGGTGGTGCACCCAGTCACCCCGGAAGTGACCGTCCAGGGCCATCCTGATGTCCTTGTCCCGGGTCGGACGGTTCGCCCACACCTCGTCGCAGCGCGTCGGCCTGGGTGAAGTACTTCTCCACGTGCAGGCGGTCCAACGCCCGCAGGTAGCGGTCACGGAGCGTCGCCTCGTCGACGTCCACCGTGCTGAAGTAGCGGTCGAAGGCCGCCATCTCCTTCGTCTTCGCAAACCAGTGCGGCATCATGCCCACGAGAGATCCCTCCCGGTCTGGCGCCCGCGTGCGGCGGACGACGTCGGTAGAGGCTAGTTCTCGGTGTCGGTGTCGTGCCGGTGATCAGCTGCGTAGACGCGATGGTGGCCGGCGATCCCCTTCAGGGCGTGCTCACCTCGGTCCACGAACGAGCTCGGGGTCGTCGAGGACGGCATGGATCGGGTCGGACACCAGGATCTCGTCGGGCCCGCTGAGGCCGCAGATCCGGGCCGCGAAGTTGACCGCCCCGCCGTAGATGCGAGGACCGTCGACGAGCAGCTCCCCCTGGTGGACGGCGAGGTGCAGGTGGAGACCGGTGGGACCCACGTCGACGACGCACTGGCGTGCCGCCGCGATCGCCTGGTCGACCGTGGCGAACAGCCCGATGAACCCGTCGCCGAGGCTGATGCCGGGCACGATCGTGCCCCCGTTGGCCACGATCGACGAGGTGATGGCGTTCTCCACCAGCCGGGCCCGGCTCCGGTAGCGCACCGCCCCCAGCTCTTCGGTCAACCGGGTCGAGTCGACCACGTCGGTGAAGAAGATGACGGAGGAGGCCTTCGCCTCGATGTGGTCGTCGGTCCGGGCCTCGACCCCCCGGGCCCGGCCAGTTGCGTGGCCCGCTCGGCCTCCGAGTCCATGCCCAGCCGACGGAACGTGGCCACCGCGTGGTCGAGCAGGGTGAGCGCCTCGGGCCGCTGGCCTCGGCGCAGCAGGATCAGGGCGAGGTCGATCTGGGCGCGGGCCGCTTCCGGGGCGGCACGCATCGCCTCGGCCGTGGTGACGGCCCGCCGAAGCGTGGCGATCGCGGCCTCCTCGTCGCCGAGCAGGTCCAGCGCGGCGCCGACGGACCGTGCAGCGAGGGCGACGAGTGGGCTGGTGCAGACCCCGCCCCGTCGCTCGACCTCGACCAGGAGGTCGTGGGCGGGCCGCACGTCACCGGGTGACCCCTCGCGGCGGGCGATCTCGACCGCCGCCACCGCCCAGCCGTCGGCGCCGACGAGGGGGTCGGCCGGGAGCGGTGGCAGCGCCTCGCCCTGGACGGCGAGGCCGCGCTCGCACACCGTGACGTACCGGTCCAGCAGGTCGAGCGTGGCCCGCTCCATGGCGTCGGCCGTCTCGGCCCAGATGGCCAGCGTCTCGCGGGCCAGCTCGAACTGACCGCGGGCCACGTGGGCACAGGCCAGCGCGGGCAGGAAGAGCCCGGCCGCCCAGGGGTAACCCGACAGGCGCTGGAGCAGGAGCGCCCGGTGGGCGTACTGCTCGGCCTTGTCGAAGTCGCCGCGTAGGACCGAGATCTGCGTGAGAGCAGCCAGGGGCAGACCCAGCTCGAGCGGGTACTTCGCCTCGTCGGCGACGTCGCAGCACTCGAGGGCCCGGGCTTCGGCCTCGTCCAGGCGGCCGAGCCACACCAGGACGAGAGGGACCCGGAACAGGGGGCCACCGGCCTGCACCGACTCCTCGGCGAGGCGGGCGTGGCGGACCGCGTCCTCGAGCGTCGCCAGCGATCCCTCCAGGTCATAGCGAGCCCACTGCGGCACGGTCGACGCCGTGGCGGCGCGGGCGTACGCCGCGTGGTGGCCCGTCCGCTCGGCGATCTCCATGGCCCGGTGGGCGGCGGCGGACGCCTGCTTCATCTTCCACTCGACCCAGTACGACTGGGACAGCTCGACCAGCGCCTCGGCGGCCAGCTCCGGGTGGTCCTCCTCGATCTCGTCCACCAGCGTCTCGAGCGCGCTCCGGTCGGCGACCACGCCCAACATCTCTCGCGTGCCCATGCCGCACCGGATCCGCCAGAGGTGCAGCTCGGCCCTCGTGGCGGCGTCGGCGTCGGCGCCGACGAGGCCGATGGCGGCCTCGAAGTGCTTCACCGCCTCGGCCAGCGACATCTCACCGCGGCGGCTGAGGCCGGCGAGCCGGTGCAGGCCGGCCTGCTCCTCCGACGACCCCTCGCCCGCGGCGATCAGCGCCTCGTAGCAACGGGTCGCTTCGCTCCAAGCGCCGAGGGCGAGGGCCTCGTCACCGGCGCGGCGTACGTCCTCGGCGGCGGTGGCGGGGTCCACGCTGTCCTCGGCCGCGATCAGGTGGTGGGCGATCGAGCGGACCCCCACGGGCTCCCCGGCGTCCCGCCGCCGGCGCAGGCTCCTGGCCGCCGCCGCATGGGTGTCCCGTCGCGTCGTCGGCGCGACGAGTGCGTAGGCCGTGTGGCGGTAGAGCGGATGGCGGAAGAAGATCGCCGTGCCCTCGTCCACCAGCACGCCGGCGTCGACCGCCTCCCGGACCGCCCCGTCGAGGGTCGGTCCGTCCATCCCGGTCACCTCGCCGAGCAGGTCGCGGGAGCAGTCCGGGACCAGGGCCGCAGCAGCGAGGACGACCCGAAGGGTGGCCTCCGACAAGCTGCGGACGGTCGCCTCGAACGCGGCGGTGACGGGATGGCCCGGACCGCCGCCGATGACGGCGGGCATGCCCGGTACCGCCGGTGCGCCGCCGTCCTCGCGGCCCAGGGCCTCGACGAGCAGAGGGTTGCCGCCGCTGGCCGACGCCACACGCCGGGCCCGGTCCAGCGACGTCCCCGGGTGCAGGGCCCGGGCCAGCTCCGTCGTCTCGAGCTCGGTGAGGGGGTGGAGCAGCAGGACGGCGGTCCGCGGCTCGCTCCGCACCTTGGCCACGTCCTCCGCCGCCCTCCCCCGGACGTCGCCCCGCGAGGTCGCCAGCATCAGAAAGGGGACCTGCTCGTCGTCCAAGCGGAAGAGCAGGTGGCGGATCAGGTCGACGGTGGCGGCGTCGGCCCAGTCGAGGTCGTCGACGAACAGCACGCAGGGCGTGTCGTCGCGCGAACTCGATGATCAGCTCGGTCAGCGAGAGGAGGTGGCGGGTCCGCTCCCGCTCGATCGCCTCCGGGCGGCCCGACGTCGGCCTCACCCTCCGACCGGGCCCGGAGCTGGGAGAGGAGCTTGAGGTCGTCGTCCCTGCCGGGCGTCCCCGTGAGCCGGCGGGCGATCGCGGCGAACAGCGACTCCCGCAGGGGGAGATAGGCGAGGTCGAGGTGGTCGTAGCACCGACCCCGCAACACCGTCGCTCCCGCCCGGCGCGCATCGGCGAGGGCCTCGGTCGCCAGTCGGGTCTTGCCGATGCCCTGCTCGCCCTCGATGACGACCAGGTGGGGAAACCCCCGGGTGGCCAGCTCGTACCGGCTCCGCAGCCAGTTCAGCTCGGTGCGGCGGCCGACCAGGTCACCCGCCGAGCCCGTCGGGGCTCCGAAGGTCGCGCCGGCCATGGAGCGACACTATTCGTGACGGGGGTCGGGGAGCCTCGCTCCCCGGACCGGGTGACGATGTCGTTCAGACGACCTCGGGGGCCGCCGGTGCCCTCATGGCGTCGCTCTGGGTGAAGAAGAGGTAGGCGACGCGGTCGACCATGTTCACGTCGAGCACGCGGGGCATGTCCTCGTAGTCGCTGATCGAGCTCACCAGCTCGCAGACCACGGCGGGGAGGTACGGACGGAGGTCGCCGTCGCCCTTCGCCCGGCTGACCGCCCGAAGGTGCTCGGCCGCACCGGCGCCGATGGTGACGCCGCTGGCCTTCGCCACCGCGGTGAGGATCTGGTCGAACTGCTCGTCGTCGATCGACGGGATGAGGACCTTGCTGCGGATGCGTCGGAAGAAGGCCTCGTCGGCCAGGGTCGACGGCTCCATGTTCGTGGAGAAGACGATCTTGGTGAGGCAGGGCAGCTCGAACTTCAGACCGTTGTCGAGGGTCAGGTAGTCGATGCCTCGATCGAGGGGCACGATCCAGCGGTTCAGGAGCTCTTCGGGGGTGAGGGCCTGGCGCCCGAAGTCGTCGATCACGAGGAGCCCGTTGTTGGCCTGCATCTGCAGCGGCGCCTGGTAGATGCCGGCGCTCTCGTCGTAGCTGAGGTCGAGCTGCGAGGCCCGGAGCTCGCCGCCCACGATCACGCTCGGTCGCTTGCAGACCACCCAGCGGGGGTCCAGGCCCTTGGGCTGCTCTTCGACCGGCTGGTGCAGGACCGGGTCGAACACCATGATGATCTGGCCGTCGACCTCGACGGCCCGGGGCACGACGACCTGGTCCTCGTGGACCCGGATCAGGCGCTCGGCGATCGAGGACTTGCCCGTGCCCGGGGCGCCGTACAGGAAGATGGCGCCCTTGGTCAGGATCGCCGGGCCGAGCTCGTCCAGCAGGCGGTCGCTGATGACCAGGTCGGTGAACGCCTTGCGGATGGTGTCGTGGTGGATCTTGGGCTGGCGGTGCTGCGCCTCGACCACGTACGAGTAGTCGGCCAGGCTCACGGGCACCGCTCCGGCGTAGCGGCAGAACCGCATCCGGTCGGCCGCCTGCTCGCGGCCCCGGTCGGTGAGCCCCAGCTTCAGGTTCCGACCCTCGAGGCCGGTGACCTCCAGCATCTGCTCGTGGCGCAGGTGCTCGACCGCCGACTCCATGAGGAGCGGCGTGACGGCGACGGCCGTGGCCAGCTGCATCGTCGACGTGTGCCCGTCGAGCAGGGCCCGGCGGAGCACGATGTCGAGCACCATCGACTCGGGGACCCCGAGCGCGGCGATGTGCTTCGGTGCTTGGAAGTCGACCTCAGACACGGCTGTCAACTCCTCGGCCGGCTGCGGCCCTGCTCCAATGTGGCATCCCGACCAGCTTCGACAGGTTCTGAGCCGGGGTGGAGCGCTGGCGGGCGATTAGGGCCGTCGGACCTAGGTCGAATGACTGGGTCGATCCGACGGGCCCTCAGACCTCGTCCCGGCGATCGCCGATCAGGCCCGGGCGTGGGCGAGGTCTCGCAGCACGCGCACCTCGAGCTCCCGGTCCTCCAGCTGGCTCTTGACGACGTCGCCGATGCTCACGATGCCGACCAGGCGATGGTCCTCGACGGCGACGATGTACCGGCTGCGCCGGTGGGTCATGTCGGCCATCAGGTCACGGACCTCGTCGTCGGGGGCGCAGGTCGTGACGTCGTCCTTCATGAGGCTGGACACCGGCTGGGTCAGCACACCGGCACCGGTGTCGGCAAGGCCGCGCACGACCTCGGTCTCGGTGACGATGCCGTCGACGCGATCGCCGTCGGGCGACACCACCACGGCCCCGATCCGGTCGTCGCGGAGCCGTCGGACGGTGTCGGCGACCGAGGCGTCGGGCGCCACGGTGACCACCTCGTGCCCCTTCTGCTGGAGGATGCTTCGCACCTTCACGGCGTTCCTCCCTCGCTCGGCGAGTGCCTTCACGGTACGCCTCGGCGGCGGACCCGTCACGTCCCCGCGAGGTTCCCCGAGACCTGCCGTCGTCGTCGTGGTAGCAAGGGTCCGGTGACGACGCTCGCCAGCGGGCAGGGTCCGGCCCCGGGGCCGGATGACCGGATGGCCGCTGTCGCCGAAGCCTTCCTCGAAGCCCTCGCGGTCCAAGACTTCCCGCGCCTGGCGTCCGTGTTCAGCGATGACGTCCACCTGCGCGCCCTCCTGCCCGGCGGCCTGTACGAATGGGAGGGCACGGCCAAGCTCGAGGCGGCCTTCACCCGTTGGTTCGGCAACACCCAGGCGTTCGAGATCGTCGACCGCGAGGTCGGCGTGATCGGTCCCAAGCTCTGCCTGCGCTGGCGGATCCGCGTCCAGGCCGAACGGATCGGTCCGGGCTCGTTCGTGGTCGAACAGGAGGCCTACGCGGACCTCGACGACGACCGGCTGAGTGCGATGTCGCTGCTCTGCTCCGGCTACCTCGCCGAGTCGGACGATGGCTGAAGGCCCGACCCCGTGGGGCGGCTGGCCCCCGGCGATCCGCGACGACCCCTTCCCGCACTTCGCAGCGACGCTCTCGGCCTGCCCGGTCCAGCCGGTGCACCTGGCCGACGGCCACGACGCCTGGGTGATCCTGGGCCACGAGGCGGCCCGACAGGCCCTGAACGACCCTCGGATCTCCAAGGACATGCTCGCCGCCTTGGCCGACGACCCCGACGTCGTGGCCGAGGGCCTTCCCGGCCCGGCGTTCTCCCGCCACATGCTGAACGTGGACCCGCCGGATCACACCCGCCTGCGCCGGCTCGTGGCGAAGGCCTTCCTGCCCTCTCGGGTCGCGGCACTCGAGCCCCGGGTCCAGGCCTTGGCCGACGACCTGCTCGACCAGCTGGCGGCCCAGGGCCCGGCGGCGACCGTGGACCTCGTCCGGGGCTTCGCCCATCCGCTCCCCTTCCAGGTGATCTGCGAGCTCCTCGGCGTGCCCGAACAGGACCGTCCCCTGCTGCACGACAGCTTCAGGGTCCTGCTGCAGCCGTGGGATGACGATCCGCCGCCGGAGGCGGTGCAGGCGTCGGACACCATCGTCGGCTACCTCGCCGACCTCGTGGCGGCGAAGCGACGGTCCCCTGGCGACGACCTGGTGAGCATCCTCGTCTCCGCCAGCGCGGACGACCGGCTGGACGACCAGGAGATCCTGTCGAGCCTGTTCCAGCTGTTCGTCGCCGGCCATGACACGACGACCTCCAACATCGGCAACGCCGTGGTCGCCCTGCTCGACCACCCCGACCAGCTCGACGCGCTGCGCGCCGACCTGGACCAGATGCCGGTCGCCGTCGAGGAGCTCCTGCGCTATTCGGCGCCGGTGCCCCACGCCACGTTCCGCATGACGACCGAGCCCCTCACGGTGGGCACCACGGAGATCCCCGGCGGCCAACAGGTCCTGGTGTGCCTCGCTGCCGCGAACCGGGACCCGGCAGCACATCCGGACCCCGACGTCCTGGACATCGCCCGGCCGGCCCGGTCGCACCTGGCCTTCGGCCACGGCATCCACTTCTGCCTCGGCGCCCCCCTCGCCCGCCTCGAGGCGAGGATCGCCTTGACCACCCTGCTGCGTCGGTTCCCGGACCTCCGGCTGGCGTGCCCACGGGACGAGCTCCGGTGGACCCACGGGGACGGCGTCGTGCTCCGCGGGCTCGAGGTGCTCCCCGTGATCCTGGGCGATCAGTCCGCGACGGCGGCGGCCTGACGGTCGAGGAAGGCCGCCAGCTCGGCGACCAGGTCTTCGGCGTCGGTGCGGGCGCCGTCGATGAAGCTCGACTTGCGTCGCCGGAGGAACGGCATCCCGATCAGGAACATCCCCGGTGCGTCGACCACGCCACCGTCGTGGCGGACCAGGCCCTTGGCATCGAGGACGTCGACGTCGAGCCAGGAGTAGTCCGGGCGGTACCCGGTCGCCCAGATGATCGTCTGGATCTCGCCGCTGGCCAGGTCCAGGCCGAGCCGCGGCGGCTCCGCCACGACCGTCGGTTCGAAGCGGTGCGGTGGCGGGACGTCGTCGTCGATGCCGCTCGCCAGCGCCCACTCGTCGATGGTGTCGAGCAGCCGGCCGAGCTTGAGATCGGCCAGCTCGCACTTGTTCCGCAGCGATCCGGAGAACTGGGCCCCACCGTCGCGGATCCCGGCCAGTCGGCCGACCAGCCGCACACCGATGCCGGTGAGCGCGTTCAGGTCGAACGTGGCCCGCTCGGGCGAGCCCGCCAGCTGCATCGACGGCACCCGACGGGCCCGCACGATGTCGTCCACCTCGTCGTAGCGCTCGTCCAGCACCCCGGCGGCGTCCATCCACCACTGGATGTCCCGGCCCCGGTACACGCGTGGGCCCCGCACGTGCTCGCCGACGGCCAACGTGACCGGACGTCCGGAGCGCTGGAGCTCGTGGGCGATCTGCACGCCGCTCGCCGACGCCCCCACCACCATCACCCCGCCGTCGGGGACCTGGTCCGGGTTGCGGTAGGTCGCGGGCGTGAGCGTCGTCACCGACGGCGGCACCCCTGCGGCCACCGCGGGCACGCGGGGCACGTTGAACGCCCCGGAGGCGAGCACGACGGTCGGGCTGTCCCACTCCCCCTGGTCGGTGACGACCCGGTAGCCGTCGTCGGTCCGGCGCACCGAGGTCACCGTGGTGCCGGCGTGGACCGGTGCGTCGATCGTCGCCGCGTAGGCGGCGATGAACCCGGCGACCTCGGGCATCGTCATGAACCCGTCGGGGTCGTCGCCGTCGTAGGCGACGCCGGGGAGCCGGCACTGCCAGTTGGGCGTGAGCAGCCGGAGCGAGTCCCATCGCTCGGTGCGCCAAGAACTGGCCACCTCGCTCCGCTCGAGCAGGACGTGGTCGATCGAGCGGTCCGTGAGGCACCGACTCATGGCGAGCCCCCCGTGCCCGGCACCGATCACCACGGTGGTGGTCCGCACGGGAGGTCCCGCGCCTCAGCTCGGTTCGGTCAGAGCACGACCACCCGCACGTCGGTGGGGTTGGTGATCACGTCGTAGACGGCCGAGCGCTTCTGGGACTGGGCGACCAGGGCCTTGATGTCGTCGGGCGAGGCGTCGGCATCGATGTCGTAGGTCACCGTGATGTCGCTGAAGCCGTTGCGCACGTCGCTGTCCATGCCGAGGATGCCCCGGACGTCCATCTTGCCCTCGACCGTCGCCGAGACGCTGTTCAGCTGGATCTCCCGGTTCTGGGCGACGGCGGCGACGCCGGCGGTCAGGCAGCCGGCCAGGCCGACGAGCATGTACTCGACCGGCGTGGCGCCGTTGTCCTCGGAGGCGAAGATCTCCGGGTGGTCGACGTCGAAGGAGTAGCGGGTCCGGTGGTTCTGCTCCTCGCCGAGGCCGAAGAACCCCTCGACGTCCGTCGTGCTGTGGGTGCCGTTCTTCCACTCACACGCCGCCCGCCACTCGAACTTCGCTGCCTCGGGCGCTTCGGCGAGCGCCTCCCGAGCGCCCAGCAGCGCTTCGACGTTGACTCCGTTGTTGACCGGGGTGGCCGTTGAGGTCATGGATGAGCTCCTTGCCGTCCTGGGGGTGGTTCCCTCACGGATGTGGGGAACCAGCTTTTCGCAGTTCGCGGCGACGTGCCTCGAAAAGTTCGATGTCGCCTAGGTGTCGAGGAAGCGCTGGCGCTCCTCGTCGGTCAGCTCACGGGTCACCCGGTCCTCGGCGTAGGCCACGAGGTCGTCGAGGTCCCCGCACTGCGTGCACTCGAAGCGACGGGGCACGACGACCTCCAGCTGGCGGCCGGAGAGCGTCATCGCCGCGAACGCAGCGCCGCCCGCGGGATCGAAGCCGAGCAGGGCCGGGGAGCCGGGCTGCTCGTAGCGGGCCAGGACATCACCGGAGCTGCCGTCCCAGAGCTCGATCGCCCCGTCCGTCCCGGAGGTGACGACAAGACCGCCGTCGGCGCTGAGCGCGCCATGCTCCATCGTTCGGATCGTGTGAGTGGCCAGCGTGTCCCCGGACCCCGCCTCCCAGACCCTCGCCGTCCCGGACAGCCCGATGCTGAGGACCCGTTCGCCATCGGCGGACACCGAGATGTCGATGACGAACTCACCGGCGCCCTCGTCGTAGGAGTCGCCGGACACCTGGCCGGTGGCGGCGTCCCACACGTGCACCTCGCCCGAGGAGCCCCCGGTCAGGATGGTCTCGTCGTCGAGCCAGGCCAGTCGTGGCGCCACCTGCTCGAACTGTCCGGGCAGGCCCTCGGGCACGATCTGGGCGACGGGCTGGCCGCTCTCGACGTCCCAGACCTCGACGTAGGCGGGCGTGATCCCGGCCGGCGACTGGACGATCCCGGTGCTGCTGGCGATGCGGGTGCCATCCGGGGAGAAGGCGAAGTCCTCGACCGGCGGGGGGTCGACGCCGGCACCCACCTGGGCGGGCGCGTGCTCGGACACCAGGGACCCCGACTCGCTGTCGAAGACCAGGACCTCGCCGGACCGGAAGGGCATGGCCAGCCGGTTGCCGTCCGGCGAGAACGCGATCCCGACCACCTCCTCGTCGGCGCCCACGTCGAGGTCCAGATCCACTCCCTCGCTCAAGGCCGCGTCGGGCGCTCCGAGGATCGCCGAACCCCCCGGGACGATCGAGAGCCGGGCCAGCTCCTCACCCTGGTACGAGTAGGTGACTTGCGCGACGGGTCGAGCGGGGGCAAGCGGATCTCCCGCCCTCGTGGCCCAGACCTTCGCGGTCCCGTCGATGCTGGCGGTGACCACCCGCTCGCCGTCGGGGGACCAGGCGACCGCTCGCAGGTCGCCGCGGTGTCCCAGGAACTGGTCCTCCTCCACACCCGACTGCGTGAACCAGAGCCGGCCGACCCCGTCGAAGCCGCCAGTGAAGAGCTCGCTCCCGTCGGGGCTGAACGCCGCCAGCGCCGCATCGGCGCCCGGCCGCCCGACCGTGGTGATCAGCCGCCCGTCGCTGATGGCCCAGACCAGGGTCTCGACCCCGCTGGACGAGGCAACCCGCTCCCCGTCGGGCGAGACCTCGAGGCTGGTGATGTCCCCCGGGACGCGCAGGCGCGGGTGGTCCTCGTAGGTGATCGAGGTGACCCCGGTGTCGGGCTGCCACACCTTGACGAGTTGGTCGCTGCCGGCGCTGACCACCCTCCGGCCGTCGGGCGTCCATGCCACCGCTCGCACCGGGCTCGCGGTGGTCCCGGCCTGGTGGTCGCGGTAGGTCATCGTGCGCTCGCGCGCTTGCAGGTCCCAGATGGCGACCGTGCCGTCGAAGCCGGCGGTCGCCAGCCGCTCGCCCGAGGGGTCGATGGCCACGTCGTAGGGCTGGTTGCCGACCTGGGCCCCGATCTCGGCGATCCCGTCCAGGGAGTCGAGGTCCCACGTCCGGGCGACCATGTCCGCGCCGCTGGTGGCGAGCAGGCCGTGCTCGGACGAAACGTCGATGGTGTAGACGCCGCCCTCGTGGGCCTGCAGCTCGTCCTGCTGCTCACCGGTCTCGGGGTCCCAGAACCGCACGGTTCCGTCCTCGCCCGCGGTGACGACCGTCGGCTGGCCGTCCCGCTCGGCGACGGCGACATCGACGACCGCCCCGTCGTGGCCCTGCAGCGTGGCGACCACGTTGGTCTCGGTGATCGAGTCCCGCAGGACGTCCTCGGCCTCGTCGGTCTCCTTCACGTCGATCGACTCCAACGCCAGCAGGGTGCTCAGCTCGGGGTCGACGTCGAGCTGCGAGTCGGCCTGGGCCGCGAGCTGACGGGATCGGGCCGTGGTGGCCTCGTCTTCCGCGCGTTCACGCTGCTCCTGGGCGGTCTGGCGCTGGACGAGGGCCAACCCGGCCAGGATCAGGGCCACGACGAGGGCGACGGTGACCGCGACCAGCCGCAGGCGCTGGGAACGGGCGCTGGCCCGCCGGGAGGCGAGCACGAAGCTGTGCTGCAGCTCGGTCGGCTCCGGCTTGCGGTCGGGTCGGGCGACCTGTTCTTCGGCCTCGACCAGGTCCTTGCCCCGCAGCAGCAGGCTCGACTCCTGCCCCTTGCGATCCCACTCCGAGGCCCGGACCAGCAGCCGGGTGTGGGCCCGGACCCAGTCGTAGTCGGTGTCCAGGGCCTCCAGCAGGAGCCCGACCTGCTGGCCGACGTCGTCGGACTCCCGGCAGAAGATCCAGTTGAGGCCGGCCACCTCCTCGGGCACGTCGGCCTCGGGCACGTCCCGGCGGACCACCGGGATGATGCGCTTGTTGAGGGCCACCGCGCCGTCGAGCTCCTCGTTGCACACCCGGGACGTCGCCGAGTCCGGGCTGAGCACGAAGAGGAACGCGTCCGCGGACTCGACCGCGGCGCGGATCTCCTCCATGAACTCGACGGTGGGGGGAATCCCCTCCCAGTCGACCCAGACCTCCTTGCCGCGCTCGACCAAGGCGCCCACCAGGGTGCGCACGAAGTCGATGTCCTTCCGCGAGTAGGACACGAAGACGTCCGCCAAGGGCCCCCCTCCCGGTACAGGCGGGTGTCACACTACTCAGGTGCGTCGGTGGTGGGAGCGCTACCGCTGGCCGGTGATCGCCATCTTGTTCGTGGTGGTCCTCGTCCTCGGCTACGTGGGCTATCGGACCCTGCTCGACTCGCGCGGCGAGAGCTACACCGTCGCCGATCTCCTCTACCTCGATCTCCAGCTGTTCTTCGTCAACGTCAGCGACCGGGGTGACGACCTGCCGTGGACGCTGATCGTGGCCCGGTTCGCCGCCCCGGCCCTGGCCGGCTACTCCGCGCTGGTGGCCTTCAGCCAGCTGTTCCGGGACCGCGTCGACGAGTTCCGCTTCCGCTTCACCTCGGGGCACGCCATCGTGGTCGGGGCGGGCGACACCGGCCTGGTCTTCACCCGCGCCCTCCGCCGCCTGGGCCGCAAGGTGCTGGTGATCGAGGCCGACGCGTCGAACCCCAACATCGGCGCCTGCCGGGAGCTGGGCGCGGGCGTGGTGGTGGCCGACGCCCGCGAACCGGAGACCCTCCTCCGCGGCGGCCTGGGCAAGGCGCGACAGCTCATCGCCACGACCGGCAGCGACACCATCAACGCCGAGGTCGTGCTCGAGGCCAGCCGCCTGGTCACGAAGCGGACCGAGCCGCTGCACTGCCTCGCCCACATCGTCGACGCCGACCTCTGGCGCCTGCTGCGGGCCCATGAGCTCCAGGAGTCCGACGACGCCGCGGTGCAGTTCGACTTCTTCAACCTCTACGCGGCCGCCGCTCGGCGGCTGTTGAGCGATCATCCGCCCTTCCCGCACGATGCCGACGTCCCGCCGGGCGTCGTGGTGATCGGTGGGGGCGAGCTGGCGGAGCAGGTGGTGCTCGAGGCCGGCCGACGCTGGAGCGCGCTCGATCGGGAGGCGCCGCTCCCCGTCACCGTCCTGGCCGAGCGAGGGACCGAGCTGGTGGCCACGCTGGTAGCGAGGTCGCCGCAGCTCGCCGTCCGCTGTCGCCTCCGAGGGGTCGACGGCCCGCTCGACTCGCTCACCGTCCACACTGCCCTGGCCGACCTCGACGCGGTCGGGGCGGCGTACGTGTGCATGGACGACGACTCCGCCGCCCTCGCCGTCGCCGGTGTGCTCCAGCACCGGCTGCCTGGCGCCACCGTCGTGCTCACGATCCTGCGGGACACCGGCTTCGTCGGCCTCCTGAACGAACGACAGGTCGGCACGCCCCGGGGGCTGGGCGCGGTGCACGCCTTCTCGGTGCTCGAACGCACCTGCCACCCCGAGCTGCGCCTATTGGCCATCGACGAGAACCTGGCCCGGTCGATCCACGACCACCATCGCCGGCTCCGGCTCGAGGACGGGGCCGATCCCGACGAACCCTCGCTGCGGGACTGGGACGACCTCCCGGAGGACCTGCGCAGCTCGAACCGGCAGCAGGCCCGCCACATCACCACCAAGCTGCGGGCGATCAACTGCGACCTCGCCCCCACCCCCGGCTGGCAGCCGACCCGCCTGACGTTCACGCCTCCCGAGGTCGAGCGGCTGGCTGAGATGGAGCACGAGCGGTGGATCGACGAGCGGACGGCGGCGGGATGGCGGCTCGGCGACCCGGCCGACAGTGAGCGACGGATCTCGCCCTACCTGGTGCCCTGGGCCGACCTGCCCGAACAGGCGAAGGAGTGGAACCGGGAGTCGGTGCGGGAGATCCCCGACCTCGTGGCCCTCGAGGGCTTCGAGGTGGTCCGCCTCGCCCCGCCCCCCTGGCTCGACACCGTGGCCCGCGCCATCCACGACCAGTACCGGGGTCGGCGGGAGGGCCCGGGCGCGGCGACACCACCCTGGGACGAGCTCCCGGCCGAGCTGCAGGGCTCGAACCGGGACCAGGCGGCGTCCATCCCCGCAAAGCTGGCGGAGGTGGGGTGCCAGCTCGTCCCGTCGGCGTCAGCCAACGGGTTCGACGGCTTCACCGGTCCCGAAGTCGAGCTCCTGGCCGAGCGGGAGCACGAGCGCTGGGTCCGCGAGCGGACGACCGGCGCCGGCCCCGCCCGGGCCGGCGACCTCGTGCCCTGGGACCAGCTCGCCGAGGACCGCCGGGAGCTCGACCGCGAGGCGGTGCGGGCCATCCCCACCGTCGTGGCCGCCGCCGGGCTCGGGGTGAGCCGCCACCGAGCCGGCTGAGGCGCTCAGCAGCGGGCCGTCACCTGGTCTTGGTGCCTGCCGTCCGCCGACAGCGTGAGCTTCGTGCGGCGGTGGGGCGGGGCCGTGGCGTCGAGGGCAACCGTCGAGTCGGCGGGCACGACCGCTTCCCCGCGAGCACCATGCTGGATCTCCCAGGAAACGGAGACCGGATAGGGGTTGTCGTTGGTCGCCGTGAAGGTGGGGCACACGACGCCGGCGTCGAGGCGTCGGGGGTGCCTCGGCACGAACGGCGTGGCCGACGCCGAGCCGGCAGGACCGGCACCGACGTCGTTGCTGGCCACGACCTCGAACGTGTGGCGCCGGCCGTTGTCGAGCTGGCCGATGGTGTGCGAGCGCGCCTCGGGGCCGAGCGTGGCCGACGCCACCTCGGTCCCGCCCACGAGAGCCCGGACCTCGTAGCCCGTGATCGCCGAGCCCCCGTCGTCGGGCGCCTCCCACTCGACCGTGGCCGCCCCCCACCCGGGCAGGACCGACACCGCGGGGGCCTCAGGGACCGTGGCCTCCTCGGCGAGCTGCAGCCCGACGATCAGCGGGTCGTGGTCTGATGCCCGGTAGGCGTCGGGTTGGTAGAGGCCGGGTGGGTTGAACTCGGTGTTGTAGTCCAGGATCAGCGGCTCGTCGGCGTTGCTGTGCCAGATCGTGGCGCCCGTGACGTTGTCCACCAGGTCGGGACCGGCCAGGCCGTGGTCGAGCTCGCCGGAGAACCCGTCGAACACGAAGCTGTAGCGCTGGGCGTCGTCCACGAACGACTCGGACAGGCCGGTGTATCCGGCGTCCTCGAGCACGTGGATGGGGTCTTCCTCGGTGTAGGCGTTGAGGTCGCCGATGATCAGCAGGTTCGGCGGCGCCAGGGTGTCCAGGGTGGTCGCCAGGGTTTGGGCCTGGGCGATCCGGCGGGCGTTGAAGCAGCTCTGACCGTCGCCCTGGTCCTGGTCGCCGGGCGCGGACCCGGCCGCGCAGTTCTTCGACTTGAAGTGGTTGACGACGACGCTGACCGGCTCCCCTCCGCCGATGGGCTCGAAGGTCTGGATCAGCGGTGGGCGGTCGAACACGGGGTCGGCGGAGCTCTGGGCCGGGCCGACCGGGGTGACCACCGCGGGTCGGTAGATGAGGGCCACCTTGATGGCGTCGGTTCCGAAGGTGCCCCCGAACTCGTTCGGCGGATTGAGCGCCGGCTCGGTGATGGCGGCGTAGGTGCCCGGTGCCGTGGCCGCGTTGAGGGCGTCGACCAGGCTGCCGATCGCCGTCGGGCCGTTGTTCTCGACCTCCATGAGGCCGAGGACGTCGGCGTCGATGCCGACGATCGCCTGCACCTCCTTCGCCTGCTGGCGAGCGAACTCCTCAGCGTTGTCCGCGCCGCGGGCGTTCGGGTTGTCGTCGGCGAGGGTCGTGAAGTAGTTCAGCGTGTTGAAGCTGGCCACGCGGACGTCGCCCCCGACCGGGGCGGGCGCCTCCGGCCGGGGGTTCGTCCGGGCGAAGGTGATCGGCGCCGTCGGCTCCAGGCGGTACTGGCTGAAGCCGAAGCTCAGGACCCCGGTGACCCCGGACGCCTCGTCGCCGATCCGCACCGCCTCCGGGGTGAGGTAGGGCACCGTCGCCGGGTTCTGGACGTTGGACCCGTCGTCGAGGAGCAGGCGGCGGCGGGCGTTGAGGTCCGCCATGGCCTGGGCCTCGGGTCCCGGCGCCACCCGGTCGGTGGGCTGGAAGAGGCGGCCGTCGGAGGACACGGCCACCTCACCGAAGCGACCGAGCTGGAAGTGCTCGGTGGCGGCGAGGGGCTCCGGGAAGGTCAGCAGCACGCCTTCGACCGGCTCGAACGTGGTGCCCACCGGGCGGGGCAGGTCATAGGCGGCTGCGGCGACCGAGCCCGTGCCGCAGATGTCGACGACGGTCACGCTCCCGATTGCCGTGAGCCCGAACGACTCGGACGCCGTCCCCGTGGCGAGCACCTCGTCGCCGGCGGCCACGGCCGTGTCCGACGCCACGAACACCCCGTCGGAGGTGGCCGGGTCGGCGTCGGGAGTCGGGTCCTGCAGGAAGAACCCGCCCAGGCCGGTCGCGCCCTGGAAGTCACCGGTGACCACACCTTCGACACGGACGCTCTGGCCCGCGACAGGTGTGCTGGCGCCGCTTCCCTGCACCGCGGCGATCTCGTGGGTCGCCGGGACGTCGCAGCCCGACGGGGGTGGCGGGGGCGGCTCGAAGCCGCTGTTGCGCGGGTTGGGCGCGCCGGCTGCGAAGTCGGCGGCGTTGTTGTCCGTGTCCGTGGCGCCGTCGTCGGCCCGAAGGGCCGCCGTCGTGTTGGACAGGCCGGGCGCCGGCCCGCTGCCCTCGAAGCTGCTCGCCGTCGCGCCGTAACCGACGAAGTCCCGCACCGAGGCGTCGCCGGCACAGCTCGCCCCGCACGCGAGCGCGGTCGTGGTCGTGACCAGAGCGACCTTTCCCGCCGTCGCGCTCATGGCGATCGAGCCGGTCGCGTCGGGCGTCGGCAGCGGCGTCGTCCCGCCCGCACCGGCCGCTTCCTGCACGAGGTAGTAGCGACCCGGAGCGATCGTGCCGCTGAGCGGCGTGACCTGCCAGGTCGCACCGGTGGCGGAGGCGTACTGGACGGACCAACCCGCCAGGGACACCGGCGCGTCCCCCCGGTTGTGGAGCTCGATGAAGTCGTTCTGCAGGGTCGCGCCCGAGTTGCCGCCGCCGCCGTACACCTGGCTCACCACGACGTCGGGGCTGACCGCACTCGCGGGCGTTGCGCTCGCCAGCAGCGCCACCGACGCGGCGAGCACCACTGCCGCGACCACGACTCGCATCTTCCGCCTGCCCATGAGACCTCCTCGGAGGCCCGCGCGCCGCAGAGCGTAGAGGCACCGAGCTGATCTGTCAGGGACGGCGAGGCGAAGATCGCCCCAACTTCGCGCTCGATGCCGCAGATGGCTCAGCCGGCTCGCAGCGACCTGATCGCATCGGCGATCCAGTCGGCCTCCACCGGGATCGAGGTGAACCCGGCATGGATGTCGATGGTGCTGTCCGATCCCAACGCCGTGACGCCGACCTGCCGGAACCCACCACTGACGCCCCCCACGAGGAGCGGGCCACCGGAGTCCCCGCGGTTGATGGTCGACCTCGGCTTGTCGCCCGTCGTGCAGATCGTCGACGGCGCGTAGTACAGCGGCCGGGTCCAGAACACGTCGGTGCCGCACGACGCCACCTCGTCGACCACCACCTGACGGCTGGCCCGCAGGTGGGTCGCCATCACCCCGCAGACCGGCGGGGCGTTGGTGCAGCCCCATCCCGCGGTCACGACGTGCTCGTGGACCCCCGGTTCGACGGTGGCCAGCTCGACCGTGGGGCTGGACTGGCGGGTGGCGAGCCGAACGATCGCGATGTCGTCGCGGTTGTCGATGCTCAGATCGAACGTCTCCGGCACGAGGTGGCCCAGCGTCTCGACGTGCGGGGCACCGGGCCAGTCGCGGACGTCGGCGCCGACCACCACCACGAGCTCTCCCTGGGGGACCGTGGCGACGCAGTGCGCGGCCGTCAGGACCATGTCGGGCTCGATCAGCGTGCCTCCGCACCGGGGGCTGTCCGGCGTGCTGGCCAGGCGCAGCGACACCATGAACGGATAGGAGCTGATCGGGACGTCCTCACCCCGATGGATGGCCTCAGCCGGCGAGACACCCAGCACCGTCCAGGCCGCGATCATGACCACAGCCAGCACCGCCGCGAGCCGCGGGTGCGGCCTCATCCCGCCTCAGCGCCTCGGGGTCGGAGCCGGCCCCGCTGCAGGTCGAGGACCCGGTTCGCGGCCGCGAAGGCGATCTCGTCGTGGGTGGCCAGCACGCACGCGGTTCCCTGCGCGGCGAGGAGCCCGAGGACGTCCATCATCGTCTCCGCCCACTCCCGGTTCTGGTGCGAGATCGGGCTCGTCGGCAACCAGCAGTCGCGGGCGGATGACGGCGGCTCTCGCCAGCGCCGCCCGTTGCTGCTCACCGAGCGAGACCTCGTTCGGGTAGCGATCGGCGAGGTGATCGATGCCGAGTCGGGCCATCAACCTCGAGGGGTCGTCGCCCGTCACCTCCGGCGCCAGGCGCAACGGCAGCGTGACGTTCTCGGCGATGCTCAGCTCGTCGAGCAGGCCCAACGACTGGGGCAGGATCGCCAGCTCGCTCCACCGTCGCGCCGCGCCCGCCGCCGCTCGACCGACCCGGCGTCGGGTCGGTCCCACCCGGTGATGATCGTGAGCAGCGTGGTCTTGCCCGATCCCGAGCGGCCGGCGATCGCGACGACCTCGCCACCGGTGACCGTGAGGTCGACGCCGTCGAGCACCGCCTCCGAACCGGCCGGTGTCACGAACGACTTCCGCACACCGGCGAGGGCCAGCACGGGCGGGGCGTCGACGACCGTCACGAGACCACCCGACCGTCTCGCAGCCGCACGACGTGATCGGCCTCGGCAACGACGGCGGCGTCGTGGGAGGCGACGACGAGGGTCGACCCACGGTTCACCAGCTCACGCATGATCGCCACGAGCGTCGCGCCCGCCACGGCGTCGAGCTCGGCCGTCGGCTCGTCGGCCAACAGCAGGGCCGGTCGGCCGACCGCGCCCGCGGCGAACGCGACCCGCTGCTGCTCACCGCCGGACAGCTCCGCCGGGTAGCAGTCCTGGCGGTCGGCGAGGCCGACGGCGTCGAGCAGAGCCGGCGCCTCGGCCGGATCGACGCCGCGGAGGCGGGCCGCCAGCTCGACCTGCTCGCGGGCCCGGAGGTAGGCGACGAGGTTGTCCGCCGGGTCCTGGAGCACGACGCCGATGCGCACGGCGGCGCAACCAACGCCGCTGCCGGGGTCCGCAGGCGGGTGAGGTCGCTGCCGTCGATCTCGACCTGGCCGGCTCGTGGCCGCTGCAGCCCGGCCAGGGTTCGCAGCAGCGACGACTTGCCCGATCCGGACGGTCCGGTGATCACCGACAGCCGACCCCGCTCGAAGGTGGCATCGACGGCGCGCAGCGCCAGCACCGTCCCGGACGCCGGGCGGTACTCCACCTCGAGCGCGGAGCAGCAGGCCGCCACCCGGGCCCGCGAGGTCAGGTCCCGCCACGGAGCACCTCCAATGGATCGTCACGATCGGTCGACCCGCTGGGCGATCGTCGCCGCGACGACGGCGACGACCAGTGCCGCCAGCCCGAGGCCGACCAGCACCCCGGTCGCGGGTCGCAGGAGCGGGTCGGGCTGGAACGAACGGGAGCGGGTCGAGCCGCTCGTGCGCGACCCGGGCGCCGACCAGCGCGACGACCAACCCCAGCCAGCAGCCCGACCCCGACGCCCGCCAGCACCTCGGCCAGCGAGCGCTCGCCGGTGCTGCCGCCTCGTCAGCCCCATGCGGCGGAGCGAACGCAGAGGCGAGCACCCGGCCCCGGCGGCGGGCGTCGAGGTACACGGCGACACCCCCGACGCACGAGCAGCGCGGACGCCACCGCCGAGCGACCGCATGAACCCGAACGTCTGCGACACGGTCAGGAACGACACCGCGTCGACGACGCTGTGGCGGTCGTGACCTCCTCGTAGCTCGTCCCCGCCTCGTCGAGCGTGCGCAGGATCGTCGGTCCGCTCGCCGCGGATCCTGACCTCGCGGACCGGCGTGCTGAGGCCCAGGTCCTCCAGCGCGGAGGCGGCGACGAACATGGCCGGGCTGCCCCGCCGCATGCCCGGGAAACGCCTGCACCTCCGCCACCTCGGCGATCTCGACCGCGGTCGTGCCGGCGGTGATGATCCCGGCATCGGCGACGGACGGGACGTCGAGCCCCACCACGAGGGCGGGCACCCGACCGTCCGCCGGCGGCGCCGCGAGCCGTTCGACGATCTCGTCGAGCGACTCCGATGCCAGGCTGGCGTCCCAGAACGAGGCCTCGACGAAAGTGGTCGTGTCGATGGCGAACACGTTGACCTGCTCCGGTGTGGGCTCTGCACCCAGGCCTTCGTGTAGAGGTCGACCTCGGTCGACCGTCCCGCCAACGAGCCGGGCACCTGCTCGTCGTCCGGGACCCGGACGACGACGTCGCTGCCGAGGAAGATGTAGCGCCTTGGCCTCGAGCGTCGCCTCCATCGAGCGTTGGATCGTGGCGGCGTAGCCGAGCACACCGGTCGCCATCGCCGAGACGGCGACGATCCCGATCACGGCAGCCCGGTAGCGAGCGACACGGCGGACGGCCAGGAACATCGACGCGGGCCAGTTCCGGCTGATCGCGTGCAGCGGGCCGAGCGCGAGCACGAGCACACGGGAGACGACGGCCACCATGGTCGTGAGGAACAACACCGGGAACATCAGGCCGACGACGTCGATCCGCGTGACCGTCCGCCCCGGTGCTCAACGGCACGCCCCACTCGTCGAGGCGCATCAGCGACACGACCGTCGCCAACCCGAGGGCCACCTCCCAGGGCACGAAGCGGACCCAGGAAGGCCGACGGTGCCCGGCGTGGCTGGCCCGGACGCGGACGGCGACGACCACGGCGACGACGAGTGCCGAGAGCAGCAGGGCGACCACTCCCAGCAACGACGCCCGCACGACGGCTGCCGGCTCGAGCGTCGGCGAAGGTCCGACCGACACGACCAGGCCGTACGCCAGGGCCACCCCGGCGGCACTTCCGACGAGGAGCGCGCCGGCCAGCTCGAGGACCGCCTTGAACGCCACCGCGGCCGGTGTCACGCCGCGAACGGTGAGCAGGGTGACCTCGCGCCGGCGTCGGTCGCACCAGAGCACCGCCGTCGCCGCCACGAGGCCGGCACCGGCCAGTGCGGCCAGCACGGCGACCGGCCACACCCCACCGCCGACGACGACCTGGATGGAGCGCGGCCCGATCGGCGACGAACGGCAACGACGACCCGAAGTACCGCTCGACGAACGTGGCCGCGTCCGGCGCCTCGATCCGGCGATCGTCCAAGGTCGCGGCCGGCACGGCGTCGCTGCTCACGAGCGGTGAACCCCCTTCGCACCAGACCAGGTCGGCCGCCTCGGTGCCCTCGCACGCCAGCTCGTCGACGAGGCCGCGCACCTCGGTGACCGTGACGTCGGGGCGGAGCGGCGCCTCCCACGCCGCCTCGACGACCTCGGAGCTCGCCGAGCCTTCGAGGCTGAACCAGGTCTCCCGGTCCGCGATCACGACCGGCGGTGGCGGAACGAGGTCGGACCCCTCCAGGAGCAGGTCGGCGCGGTGTGCGCACCAGTACGGGTCGGAGATGGTTCCGGCCGACAGGTCGCGGTAGACGCCGGCGATGGGCGTCGGCACGCCGCCGATCGTGGCGCTGGCCCCGGGACCGACACCCGTGGTCGCCACGAGGCGATCGCTCACCCACACGCCGCCGGGCCGCGGCGAGCCCTCGACGACATCGACGTGATCGAGCGCCTCGCCCCGGTAGAGGACGACGACCTCCGTGCTTCCGGACGGACTCGGGGCCTTCCAGCGATGTCTCGATCCGCCCCCACTGGGTCGTCGGGCCGAGCCCGTCGGCGAGCGGCGCGAACGGGTCGGGCTGCGCCCAGGGGCGACCCGGACCCGGGCGGGATGACGTACGTCGCCCCGGTGTCCCGCGGACAACGGTCGGCGGCCTGCAGGGCCACGGCTTCGGTGCCCGCCGACGAGAGGAACAGCGGGACGGCTGCCAGCGACGCCGCCAGCACGAGACCCGCTCCGGCCGTCGGCAGGCAGCACCCCCGGCCGTCGCCAGAGCAGCCACGGCGCCCGGCGCCAGGGCGCGGCTCGCAGGGTGTCGAGCGCGGCTCTCAGGACCTCATCCTGCCTGCTGGCGATGTGCACCTCGCGCCGCCATGTAGCTTCCCCGAGCGGGTTGCTCCGGGGGGACGCCTGATGGTCTTGGCCACAGCACTGTTCAGCGAGGCCGCGCTGCGCTTCGTGCTGCTCGGCCTCGCCACGGGTGCCCTCACCGCGCTCGTCGCCCTCGGCGATCGTCCTCGTCTACCGGGCGTCGGGCGTCCTGAACTTCAGCGCCGGCGCCTTCGGCGGCATCGCCGCCTACTACTGCTACGACATCCGTGACGACGTCCCCACCGCCGTCGCCGTCGCCGGCGGCCTCGTCGTCGGGGTGCTGCTCGGGGTCCTGACCTTCGCCGTGCTGTCGCTCGCTCCGCGACGCCTCGCGGCTGGCGAAGCTCATCGCCACCCTCGGCCTGTTCAGCGCCGGCCAGGCGTTCATGATCCTGCGCTGGGGCGTCGGGGTCGTGCAGCCCGAGCCGCTGCTGCCGTCGGACAACGTCACGCTGTGGGGCGACCTCCGCATCGGCGTGGACCGCCTGATGCTCATCGGGATCGCCCTGGCCTGCGCCGCCGTGCTGCGCCTCGTCTACACCGGCACGCTGTTCGGCCTCGCCACCTCCGCCGTCGCCGAGAACCGCCGGGTGGCGGCCAGCGCCGGTTGGTCGCCGAACCGCATCGAGCTGGTCAACTTCGCCGATCGCCGGTGGGCTGTCCGCCCTCGCCGCCATCCTCCTCGCCCCGATCGTCACCCTCAACGCCGCCGTGCTGTCCGTCGCCGTGCTCCCGGCGCTGGCCGCCGCCCTCGTCGGGCGGTTCTCGTCGTTCGGGATCACCGTCGCCGCGGCGCTGGCGATCGGCGTCGTCCAGAGCGAGATCCTGCTGTTCCAGCCCGACATCGCCGAGTGGCTCGGCGTCAGCGAGTCGTCGCTGACCGGGCTCGTCCAGGCCGTGCCCGCTGGCGATCATCCTCGGCTACATGATCGTGACCGGCCGGTCGCGCCTCCAGCGGGGCGAGACCGTCGCCCGCCTGCCGCTGCCCGGCTCCGGGCGGGTGTCGATGCTGCCGCTCGTCGTCGGCGATCGCCCTCGGCGCCGGGCTCCTCGCCGGCGTCGACACCTGGACCGACGCCCTCATCACCACGTTCGCCCTCGCCATCATCGTCACGTCGGTCGTCGTCGTCGCCGGCTACGCCGGACAGCTCTCGCTGTGCCAGTTCGCCCTCGCCGGCGTCGGCGCGTGGGTGGCGGCGCGGCTCATGTCGGCCAACGGCTGGCCGTTCGAGGCTGGCGCTGCTCGCCGCGGTGGTGGGCACCACGCTCGTCGGCGTCGTGGTGGCCCTGCCCGCCGTGCGCACCCGGGGCACGAGCCTCGCCGTCGCCACGCTCGCCATGGCGCTGATGTTCAACTCGCTGCTCTTCACCAACAGCGCGGTCACCGGCGGCGTGCGAGGGCTGCCGATCGACGGGCGTGTCGTTCGCCGGCATCGACCTCGACCCGCTCGAGCACCCCCAGCGCTACGGCGGCTTCGTGCTCGTCGTGCTCGTCCTCGTCGGCCTCCTCGTCGCCAACCTGCGCCGGGGCCGGGCCGGCGATCCGGCTGCTCGCGGTGCGGAGCAACGAGCGGGCGGCCGCCTCGCTCGGCGTCAACGTCGTCGCCGCCAAGGTGTACGCCTTCGGCGTCGCCGCCGCCATCGCCGCCCTGGGTGGCGTGCTGCTGTCGCTGCGCCAGGCCAACGTGCAGTTCGGCCAGTACAACGTCTTCGGCTCGGTGCTGCTGATCCAGTACGCCGTCGTCGGCGGCATCGCCTGGGTGTCGGGCGCCGTGGCCGCCGCCATCGGTGCGCCGGGCGCGCTCGGCGCCACTGCTCTTCGAGAAGGTGGTGCCCGAGGGCACCGACATCGTCTCGTGGCTGGCGATCCTGTCGGGCTTCGGCGCCGTCACCGTGCTGCGCCAGGCGCCCGACGGGATCGCCGCGCTGTGGGCCCGCGCCGTCGCACCGCGTCACCGAGCCGTTCCAGCTCCCCCGGCCACGGCCGGACGCGCCGCCGGCGCGCGGCGCGGCCCCGCCGGCCGGCCGCCACCCTCGCGGTGGGCGACATCACCGTCGCCTTCGGCGGCGTCGTCGCCCTCGACGCCGTCAGCTTCCGGGTCGAGCCGGGCGAGGTGGTCGGGCTCATCGGCCCGAACGGCGCCGGCAAGACGACGCTGCTCGACGTCGTCACCGGCTTCACGCCGGCCGCGGTCGGGCTCGGTCCGCTTCGACGGCGCCCCCATCGACGGGTGGTCGGTCGAGCGGCGGGCCCGGGCCGGGATCGTCCGCTCGTGGCAGGCCGTCGAGCTGTTCGAGGAGCTGACGGTGCGCGACAACCTGCTCGTCGCCGCCGACGACCAGTCCGGCTGGCGGTACCTCGTCGACCTCGTCCGGCCGGGGCGGCGGGCGGGCACGCCGCTCGTCGACGAGCTGGTCGAGGAGTTCGGTCTCGGCGACGTGCTCGACGAGCGGCCGTCCTCGCTCCCCCACGGCGTGTCCCGGCTCGTCGGCATCGCCCGGGCGCTGGTCACCGAGCCGGCGGTGCTGCTGCTCGACGAGCCGGCCGCCGGCCTCGACGAGCCGGGAGTCCGGCGAGCTCGGGGCGGCGATCCGGTCGATGGCGAGCCGGCGGGGCATCGGCATCCTCGTCGTCGAGCACGACGTGCCCCTGCTGCTGCAGACCTGCGACCGCATCGTCGTGCTCGACTTCGGGCGGAAGATCGCCGAGGGCACGCCCGACGAGGTCGAGCGGCGACGCCGGCGTCATCGAGGCCTACCTCGGCGGCGCCGAGAGCGACGTCGGAGGTGGCGACGACGTGACCCCGCTGCTGGAGGTCGCCGGGCTCCGGGCCGGCTACGGCAACGTCGAGGTCGTCCACGGCCTCGACCTGCAGGTCGACGCCGGCGAGGTCGTCGCGCTGCTCGGGCCCGAACGGTGCCGGCAAGACGACGACGTTGAGCACCGTGTCCGGCGAGCTGCCGCCGCTCGGCGGCGAGGTGCGCCTGCTCGACTGCGACGCCCAGCGACCCGCTGCACGTCCGGGCCCGCAAGGGCCTGGCCATGGTCACCCAGGAGCGAGCCGTGCTCATGGAGCTGACCGCCGCGCGAGAACCTGCGGGTCAGCCGCTGCGACGTCGACCGCGCCGTCGAGCTGTTCCCGGAGCTGGAGCCGCACCTCGACCGCCGCGTCGGCCTGCTCTCCGGCGGCCAGCAGCAGATGCTCGCCCTCGCCCGCTGCCTGGCCCGGACGTCGCGGCTGCTGCTCGTCGACGAGCTGTCGCTCGGCCTCGCCCCGCTCGTCGTCGACCGGCTCCTGCGGGCCGTCCGGGCCGCGGCCGACGACGGGCATCGGCGTGCTGCTCGTCGAGCAGCACGTCCACAAGGCCCTCGCCGTCGCCGACCGGGTGCTCGTGCTCCGGCGTGGGCGTCATCGAGCTCGACGGCTCCGCCGCCGAGCTCCGCGACCGGGTCGACGAGATCCAGGCCGCCTACCTCCAGCCGGTCGCCCCGTGAGGCGGGTCGGTCCCGTCCTGGTGGCGGCGCTGCTGGCCGTCGCCGCCGTCGCCTGTGGCGACGGCGAGATCGGCGAGCGGCGCCGCCGTGGCCGGGGGCGCCGCCGGCGACGGGCCCCGCCAGACCGAGACCGCCGCGGAGTCGGCGGTCGACGCCGACGACTGCCCCGGCGAGCCGCTCCGCTTCACGACCATCGCCGCGCTCACCGGCGCCGGTCGCCCGCGGCGGCGAGCGCTACCGCATCGGCACCGACGCCGCCGTCGCCGCGGTCAACCGCGAGTGCTCGCTCGGCCGACCCATCGAGGTGGCGTTCTGCGACGACGCCGCCGACGTGAACACCAACCTCGCCTGCGGTCGCGCAGGCCGCCGACGACGGCTCGCTGGCGCTCCTGACCACGGTCGGCAGCTTCGACGACGGCGCCACCGCCTCCGGCCTGCCGGGCATCTTCCTCTTCGGCACGTCGGCGTTCGAGCTCACCAACCCGAACGCCTACTCGTCGATCTCGCGGCATCTCCGTCGGGATGGCCGGCATCACCGCCGCCAAGGCCGCGGGCGCCGACACGCTTCCTGCTCGTCCTCCCGGACTCGCCGGCCCTGCAGTTCGTCGCCACCCAGGTCGAGCAGATGGCCGAGCTGATCGACATCGACCTGGAGACGATCTACTTCCCGACCGACACCACCGACTACGCGCCCATCGCCGCGCAGATCTCCGAGCGCGACCCCGAGGCCATCGGCCTGCTCCCGGTCTCGCCCGTCGTCATGATCAACGCCCTCGCCGACGAGGGGCTCACCCCCGAGAGCCACATCATGTCGATGGCCTCGATCGTGCTGTCCCCCGAGATCGTCGCCGAGCTCGGCGCGGCCCTCGACGGCATGATCGTCGTGAGCCCGACCGTGCCGCCCAACGCCGCCGACAACCCGGGCATCGCCGAGTTCCGGGAGGACCTCGAGGCGATCGGGCACGACCCCGACGCCCCGAACATCGACTTCACCACCGTCACGGCGTGGTCGAACATCAAGAAGCTCGAGGAGGCGCTCCTCGCCGCCGGCGGCCCGTCCTACGTCGCCGACCTGACGTCCGAGTCCCTGGTCCAGGCGCTGGTCGACCACCCGATCGCCCGCCCCGAGGCGGCGCCCTACGACTTCCGCGAGAACCAGCTCACCGAGCTCCCCGGCCTCGCCAGCTTCCGCGTCTTCACCCGCGAGGTCGTCATCCTCGAGCTGCAGGACGGCGAGTACCAGCTCCTCGCCGACGGCTTCGTCGACATCCTCGAACCGCCCGACCTCGGCTGAACCCCTCCGGCGGTCAGCCGCCGTCGCTGCCGGTCTGCGCTTCCATCGCCGTGCGGCGCTCGATGCGCTCGGCGACGTCCATCAGCGCGTCGACGCCGTCGGGGGTCTCCGGGTCCTGGATGTCCCACACGAACTGGACCAGGTTGTCGGCGCGCCAGACGATCACCACGACCCGAGCGGCCACCCGGGAATCGACGAACTCCTCGAGCACGAACGCCTCGGCTTCGTCACCGAGTTGGGCCTCGAACTCGCCCACACGTTCGAGGGGGACACCCAACCCGTAGACCCCCGCGCTGTGCGACTCCAGATGGCCGACGAGCACGTCGAGAGCGCGGACAGCGACCGCATCGTCGGCGAACAGGAGGGCTCCGCTCGAGCCACCACAGGCCAGGTGCCGGACGCCCGCCGCGATCGTGATGGTCCGCCGGAAGTCCCGGCACTCGTAGTTCTGACCGCGGACCTCGAGGTCGAACGGCACGCTGAGCCCGTCGACGAATCCCAGGTCGTCGATGGTCGAGTGCTCCTCGCCGTACCAGGGAGGCACGATCGGATCGAGGCCCGACGACGGGTCGGCAATGACCGCGGCACGGTCGCCGCTCTGGACGATCGCGGCAGCGAGATCGGACGTGGACGAGCCGTGAGGCAAGCGGGTCGTCGCCACCTGGTCTCCGCCCCCGCCGGAGTCGGCCACGACGAGCCCGACCACGATGGCGACGACGGCTGCGGCAGCCACGAGGGCGGGGCCGAACCGGCGGTGTCTCGGGTCCGGCGGCCTCTCCTCGAGGAGCCGTGCCGGCGCGGCGTCGTCCAGTTCGACGAAGTAGGCCGGGAGGTCGTCGTCGCCGTCGTCGGCGCATTCGTCCTCGACCCGGGCGTACAGCGACGCCAGGAACTCGGCCGAGGGCGCGTCGCCCTCGACAGCGGCCAGGCTCGACTTCAGGTCCACGTCATGCATCGGATTCCTCGAGTTCTGAGCGCAGCGCCCGTCGGGCCCGGGTCAGCAGCGCCTCGACGGCCTTCGGAGTCCGCCCCAGTTCGTCGGCGAGCGCGGTGACGGTCAGTCCGTCGACGTAGTGGAGCATGAGCACGACGCGGTGCTCGACCCTGAGCTCCTCGAGCGCCGCGGTCATCCGGAGGCGTCCCACGACGACCGCAGGCTCGTCGGCCACCACGTCGCGCCCGCCGACCAGCCGGAGCTTTCCCTCGTAGCGGGCCTGACGACGGAGCACGTCCAGGAGGCGGTTGCGGGCGACCTGGATGAGCCACCCGGCGGTGATCGTCGTCGGATCGTCCACCGTGCGGACGGCGGCGACGAAGGCGTCCTGGGTGACGTCCTCGGCCAGGGCCCGGTCACGGCAGCGCCGGTGGACGTATCGGTAGACCTCGACGGCGTGCTGCTCATAGAGCGCCGAGAAGTCAGCGCGGCGCTGCGTCAGCGCGCGCGCGTCGGCCTGGGCGGTCACGCCGAACCCACCGTCGAACATCACCCGTTCAACGAACAACCCACCCGAACCCCCTCACCTCCAGCGCGACATGTTGCCAGGGCCGAAGCGACGTGAGGGGGTGCGGCGGTGCCGTTCGTTGACGGCGTGAATCTCGTTCCCGTGAAGGAGGAAGGGCATGAATCGACCAGTAGGGGGACTCGCCGGCTGGGGCCGTCGCAGCGGAGCCGCTGTGGGCATCCTCGTGGCGCTCGCCTCAGGATGCGCGGACGCGGAAGGCGAAGAGCCGGCGGCCGACACGCCGCCCGCGACCGAGGTCCCCGCTAGCTCGTTCGACCCCCAGGTCGAGCAGTGGGAGCGGGAAGCGCAACTCGAGGGCAACGCCCGGACCCACAGCACCGGCTCGGCCACCAGCGGGGACCCGGCAGGAAAGGGCTCGTCGGCGACCGATGCAGGCGACGACGAGTTCGTGCCGGGCAGCAGGCACATGCCCCTGTGACCCCCGTGGTGGTCGCCCGCCTCTCCGGGTGATCACCACGGGTGCCCGACCAGCCAGATCGACCTGAGGGGGTGAGGCGCCACCGTTCGTCGACGGTGTGGATTCCGTTCACGTGAAGGAGGAAGAACATGGATCGACCAGAGCTGAGGTCTGCCCGCTGGTGCCGTCGCAGCGGTGCCGTCGCCTGCATCGTCGTGGTGCTCGCCGCGGGATGCGCCGACGACGGTGGCGACGAGCCGGCGGCCGACGCTGCGCCCGTGCCGACGCAGGCACCGCCCGACACGGCGCCGGCGCCGGAGCCGGAGGCCGAGCCGGTCGCCGGGCCGGGCGGCGTCGAGTGCGTGAACCTGGCCGGGTGCACCGTGGAGGTGAGCGGGAACGAGGGCGTCGCCGCCGGCGACCTCGTCAGCGTGCGCATCGAGGGCTGGAACCCCGAGGCCACGACCGGTGTCAGCCAGTGCGAGGACGCAGCCGATCCCGACAACGTCGACCTCGCCCCCGGCCCCGACGGGCTGCCGCCCGCGAACGTCTGCAACGTCTTCGGCCTCACCAGCCCCTCCCAGACCGAGACCAGCGACGCGGAGGGCGTGATCGCCTTCGACTACGAGGTGCGGGCCGGTGAGCGCATGGGCGGCGAGAGCGCCAGCGGCACCTGCGACGCGGCGCACGACTGCGAGCTGGTCGTCTTCCTCTCCTCCGACGTCCGTCTCCGCAGCGACGCCCCCCTGGTCACCATCCCGCTGGTCTTCGCCTGACCGCGCCAGCAGCCTCGTTCTGTGACCAGCCACGCCCTCGACAGCGCGAAGCGCTGGTCACAGAACGGGCTGCCGTCCCCGGTCTGCTTGTGCTTGGCGCGGTGTGGGCGCATCATCACTCTGGGTGGCGACGTACGAGTACGACGACTTCCGCGTGACCCTCACGCCGAGGCCTGACGGCACGTACGACCTGCGCGCAGTGGGCGACGACGGCGCCGAGCACGTCGCCACCTTCACCGTCCCGCTGAGCACGGCCGACCTGGAAGCGGCGGTCCTCGGCCTGGCCGAGACCCACAGCCAGACCCGACGCCGGCAGGCGGGCACCGCAGAGGTTCCCACCGTCGACGCCGTGCGCGACATCGGAGGTGACGGACCGCCGCGGCTGGACGCCCAGCAGCTGGGTGCGGCACTGGCTGACGCGCTGCTCGCCGACATCGGGCCGCACTACGACGAAGCGGTGGAGCGCGCCGACGCGGAAGGGCGAGGGCTGCGGCTCTCCCTCTCCCTGGCCGGCGCCCCCGAGCTGCTGAACCTGCCGTGGGAGTTCCTCTACCGACGACCACGCTTCCTCGCCAGCCAGCGGCGCAGTCCACTCGTGCGCCACCTCGACACGGGCACGCCGGCGCCGCCTCCGTCCATCGAGAAGACGGTGCGGATCCTCGGCGTGATCGCCGATCCGGACGGCCTGACGCCCCTCGACGTGGCCTCCGAGCGGCAGCGGGTCGAGCAGGCGGTGGCCACGGTCGCCGACCTGGACCGGGTGGAGCTCGACTGGCTCGAGCCGGCGACGCCACGGACCCTGCGCCAGAAGCTGCGCGACGAGACCTTCCACATCCTCCATTACGTCGGGCACAGCAACTTCACGGCGGACGGCAAGGGGGTGCTGTACCTCGAGGCGGCTGATGGTGGACCTGAGGAGCTCGACGGCGACGCGCTGGCGAACCTTCTGTCCGACCAGGGCCGGCGCCTCCGGCTGGTGGTGTTGAACTCCTGTGACGGTGCCCGCACGACACTGGCCGACCCCTACGCCGGCATCGCCACGAAGCTGATCGACCTCGGCGTGCCCGCCGTGGTGGCCATGCAGTTCGAGATCACCGACCGGGCCGCCATCTGCTTCGCCGACGAGCTGTACACGAACCTGATCGGTCGCCAGGACCCGATCGACGCGGCCGTTTCCGAGGCCCGGAAGGCGATCTACATCGAGGTCGACAAGGTGGAGTGGGCCACGCCGGTCCTCTTTGTGCGCAACCCCGACGTCGAGCTCTTCAACTTCGAGGTCGAGGCCGCTCCCGTCCCTCCCCCTCGCGCCTTCGCGGAAGAGGACGTGCTCGATGAGGAGGTGGTCGAGGAGGAGAAGGAGGTCCTGCCACCACCACCTCCACCGCCGCCCCCTCCCCCGCCGCCGTGGCGTCGTTGGGTCGCGATCGGTGCGGGCGCGATCGTCGTCGTCGTCGCCGCAATCCTGCTGGTCACCAGCCTGGGCGGAGGGGACGACGGGGGTGGTGGGGGCGGAGGCGAACGGGGTGACCCGGTCATCGCCCAGACCATCCCCGTCCCCAACATGCCGTTCCGGGTCGCCGCCTTGGACTCGGCAGTGTGGGTCACCAACGCGGGGGCCACCACGGTCACCCGGATCGATCCCTCGACCGGCCAGCAGGGGCTCGTGGACATCGGGGGCACGCCCGTAGGCGTGGCGGCGACCGAAGACAGCGGTGTCTGGGTGGCCAACAGCAGCGACTCGACCGTGGTGCACATCGACCCCGTGACCAACGACACGCTGGCGGTCTCCGTCGCTGCCAACCCCCGCAACCTCCTGGTCGCCTCGAGTGGTGTGTGGGTGGCGGCCTACGACGCCGACGTCGTGACCCGCATCGACCTACAGACAGGCAACACGGTCGACGTCCAGGTCGGCGGCGGCCCTCGAAGCGTGGCCGAGGGCGACGGGTCGATCTGGGTCACCAACTCCGAGGACGGGACCGTGTCCCGCATCGATCCGTCGACCAACGACGATGTCGTGCCGCCGATCGTGGTCGGAGGATTCGTCAGCGGGATCACGGCGACCCCGGGCTACGTGTGGGTGACCAACGCGGACGACGAGACCGTGGTCCAGATCGACACCGCGACCAACGAGGTGGTCGACCGCATCCTGGTCGACGAAGACCCCGGCTTCCTCGCCACGGACGGGACCGACGTGTGGGTCACCGGCAACGGGGCAGACACCGTGTCCCGCATCGACCCCGCGACCGGGCGGGTGACCTTCACCGTGCCGGTGGGCGACGCCCCCGAGGGGCTCGATGTCACGTCGGACAGCCTGTGGGTGGCGGAGGCCGAGGGCGACACGGTCTCCCGGATCGACCTCGGCTGAAAGGGCCTCCCGTGACGAAGCGGTTGCCGATGACGGACGTCGTGGTCCTCCTGCCGGGGATCCTCGGCAGCGTGCTCCAGCGTGACGGCGAGGACGTCTGGGCCCCGTCGCCGGGGGCGATGATGGGCGCGATCTCGTCGTTGGGCCGCAACGTCAAGCAGCTGGAGCTGACCGAGGACCCGTGGGAGCAGGACGATCTCGGCGACGGTGTGGTCGCCACCCGCCTGATGCCCGACGTCCACTTCATCCCCGGCGTCTGGGGCATCGACGGCTACTCGGGCATCTCCCGCATGATCACCGAGACCTTCGACGTGGTGCCGGGCACCACCTACGTCGAGTTCCCCTACGACTGGCGGCGCGACAACCGCCACGCCGCGCTGCAGCTGCAACGGGTGGTCGCCGAGAAGCTGCACACGGTCCGCAGCGACAACCCGGACGCGAAGCTGATCCTCATCGGCCACTCGATGGGCGGGTTGGTCGCCCGCTACTACCTCGAGTGCCTCGACGGCTGGAAGGACACCCGGACGTTGATCACGTTCGGGACGCCCTACCGCGGCTCGCTGAACGCGCTCGACTTCATCGCCAACGGGTTCGTCAAGAAGCTCGGCCCGCTCACGCTCATCGACCTCAGCCGGCTGCTTCGCTCCCTCACGTCCGTCTACCAGCTGCTGCCCATCTATCCGTGCGTCGACGTCGGACAGGGGAACGTCAGGGTGGCGGAGAGCCCTCCGGACGCGATTCCCGAGCTGGACCTCGCCCGGGCCCAGGACGCGCTGGAGGGCTTCCACCGGGCGATCGAGTCGGGCGTCGCCGGTCACGACCTCGCCCCCTACGACGTGCACTCGATCGTGGGAGCGACGCAGGGCACCAAGCAGTCGGCGCGGCTGAACGACGGCCGCATCGTCGTCGAGTCGACCTTCGACGGTGAGGACATGGGCGGCGACGGCACGGTCCCCCGCGTGTCCGCCACGCCGATCGAGACCGACGACTGGCACCCGGGCTACCAGCCGATGTACTCGGCCGACCGCCACGCCTCCCTGCAGAACGACGACGCCGTTCGCACTCAGCTCGTCGGGATCCTCACCGACCGCCCTCGCGAGGGCTTCAAGGGCGCGCAGGGCTCGCGCCTCGAGATGGACGAGGTGTTCGCCGTCGACGAGCCGCTGACGGCGACCGTCCTGCCCGACGTCGCCAACCTCGATCTCGCCGCCCGCATCGACGACCTCCGAACCGGGATCCGTTCCGGCCGCGTGCCGCTCCAGCGCGACAGCGACGACGTCCACCACCTGGTGCTCCCGCCCCAGCCACCGGGCGACTACCGCGTGCGCGTCGAGGGCATCGGCGTGAGCGAGGGCCTCGTCGACCCGGTGCACGGGCTCCTGTCCGTGGTCGACGACACCCTGGTGGACCCCGACGCCCTCGCCGACGTCCCCTGACGCACGGTGGCGGGCGCGGTCTACGCCCTCCTGGTCGGCATCAACGCGTACCAGCCACCGATCAACGCCCTGTACGGCTGCCGCAATGACGTGGCCACCCTCGAGACGTTCCTGCGAGCCCGGATCGTCGACCGGCGGCTCGATGTGCGGACACTGCTCGACGACGAGGCCACGCGGACGCAACGTCATCGAGTCCTTCGGAAGCCACCTCGGGCAGGCCGGGCCCGGCGATGTCGCGCTGTTCGTCTTCGACGGCCACGGCAGCGAGGAGCCGGCACCCCCGGAGTTCGCTCCGCTCGAACCATCCGGCCGCCTCCAGACGCTCGTCTGTGTCGACACCGGCCGTCGGGTCGGCGGACGGCTGTCCCGCGGCATCGCCGACAAGGAGCTCGCCGTCCTGATCAGCGACGTCGCCGGCGGTGGTGCCCACGTCGCGGTGATCCTCGACTGCTGCCACTCCGGCGACGGCACGCGCAGCCCGAACGCGGCTGTTCGACAGTGGCTCCCGCGGCCTGATCAGGTACCGGCCGAGCACCGCGCCATGGTCAGCGAGCTGGCCTCCGCGCGCTCGCTGGACCTGTTCCTCCCCGGGACGGTCGACAGCTGGGCCGACCTTCCCCGCCCGGCCGGCGAGGCGGGAGCCGGAAGCGGTACCGGTCACCCACCCGCCCGGTCGAGTCACGTCGCCCTGTCCGCCTGCCAGTCGTTCGAGGTCGCCAAGGAGCTCTCCGACGGCACGCAGATGACCGGGGTCTTCAGCGCCGCACTCATGGCGACGTTGGCGGCGATGGGCCCGGGAGCGACCTACCGCGAGCTGCTGGCCGCTGCCCGGTCCCAGGTCGAGCGGAAGACCTCCGAGCAGACCCCGGTGCTGTACCCCGTGATGCCGGGTGGGCCGGGCGACGGGCTGATCCTCGACGGCACGGTCCGTCGCGGCAGTCCGGCGTTCCTCGTCACCACCGGGCCTCACGGGTTCGAGGTCGATGCCGGGCTGGTGCACGGGCTGCGCAACCCGACCGACGGGGAGCACTTCGAGCTGACGTGCACGACCCTGAGCGACGAGCCGGCCGGGCAGGTCCGGGTCACCGAGGTCGGCGTCGGCAGTTCGGACGTGGAGCCCATCGGATGGACCCCCACCGAGCCCGCCTACCGGGCCGTCGTGTCGGTCGTGCCGATGCCGAGAGCGGTCGTCGTGACGCAGGACGATGCGGGCGGCCGGTTGGCCCGTGAGGCCGTCCAGACGTGCGGGCCCGGCGGCGGACCCTCGGCGCACGTGCGGCTCGCTGATCCCGGTGAGGACCCCGACGCACTCTTGCTGCGGATCACGGCCCATCCCGACGGCTACGAGACGCAGGGCGAGTCACCCGAAGGGCCGACGGTCGCACAGGTCGACGGGCCGTGGGTTCGCGTGTTGCGCGCCGACCACACACCGCTGACGGCCGACGTCCCCGGCGCCGACTCGGCGGCGGTGCGCCGGGCCGTCGCGCTCGCCGAACACGTTGCGCAGTGGGAGCAGCTCCGCGCCCTGGCCGTCCCAGGTGCCGCGCTCGCCGACCAGGTCACCGTCGAGCTCTTCGACGCTGGGTCGGATGACGTCTGGACCGCCGACGACCATGCCCCGCTGGTGGCAGCCGGCGCCTACGAGCTCAAGTACCGATCGCTGGGTGGCGCTTACGAGTCGCCGCGGATCTTCATCCGGGTCGGCAACACGGCGGACCGCCCGCTCTACGTCGCCCTGCTCGACCTCACCGACCGCTTCGCCTGCAGCACCGGACTGTTCCCCACGCAGCGGATCGCCGCCGGCCATCGGGTGGTGGCGTGGGACGGCGCGCCCATCCCCGTCAACCTGCCGTCCGGACGCCGCGTCGAGCCCGGCGCGACGGCCCGCGACTGGATCAAGGTGGTCGTCAGCGAGTCGGACTTCGATGCCTCGGCCTTCGAGCTGCACGCCCTCGACGATCCGCCTCCGCCGGACTCGAAGGTGCGCGGTGGATCATCGACCCTGGACCGCCTGGCCCGTCGCGCCCTCACCCGTGCCGGCGGCGTGCCGGACCCCCCGTCGGCGGCATCGCAGTGGGCGACGCGCACGATCCCGGTTGTCACCAGCGTTCCCGATCCTTGACCCCGGCCGCCGTGGGCGAGGCGCTGTGGCCAGCCGGACACCGTCGTCCTAGGGTGGTTGCAGCTGTTGAGGCCAGGAGGTGCTCCATGCGCCGCTACCTCGTCGTCGCCCACCAGACGCTGGGCAGCCCCCAGCTGCTCGACGCCCTTCGCGACCTCATGGCCGAGGGGGCGTGCCTGTTCCACCTGGTCGTGCCCCAATACCACGGCGGAGGCCTGACCTGGACCGAGGGCGAGGTCGCCCTCGTCGCTGGGCAACGACTGGAGGAGGCTCGCCTCCGCTTCACCCAGGAGGGCTTGGCGGTCACCGGTGAGGTCGGCGTCTCGAGCCCCGTGCAGGCGGTCGTCGACGTGGTCAGCCGGGACGACGAGGTGTTCGACGGCGTCGTCGTGTCGACGCTCCCCCACAGCGTCTCGAAGTGGCTCAAGGTCGACGCCCCCAACCGAATCGAAAGGCGGACGGGCCTCAGCGTGCTCCACGTGGTCGGTCAGCCGGCGACCAGCCAGGCAGCCGGATGAACGGCTAGCGCGTCACTCCACCGGGTTCCCTCGGGGTGCTACGACCACGGCGAGCGGCTCAGGCCTGACGACCCGTCTGCAGGACGTCGACCCGCCACGCAGGTTCTCTGTCATCATCACCCCGCCGTGGGCACGAACCAGGGGGAGATCAGGTACGCGGAGCACCGCGACGCGCACCTGGCGTACCGCATGTGGGGCGACGGGCCACCGCTGCTCTACGCGCACAGTCAGTTCATCCCGGTGACGGCCATCGACGAGGAGCCGGCCTACGAGCGGTTCATCGCGCAGCTGGCGTCGTTCGCCACCGTCATCGCCTTCGATCGCGGGGGCATCGGACTGTCGGACCCCATGCGCGACGACCCGACGGTCGAGGACTGGTCCGCGCAGCTCGAGTCCGTCCTCGACGCCGCCGGGTTCGAGCGCAGCTTCGTCCTCGGCCATGGTTGGGGCGGCCTCCCCTCGGTCACCCTGGCCGCCACGCATCCAGAACGAGTCCAGGGCCTGGTGCTCGCCATGGCGGTGGGATGGGGCGGAGCGCCGGATGGTCTCGCGATCGACGACGTGCTGGCGACGACGCTGCCCTCGGGCCAGTCGACCGCGATCGATCTGCTCTCCCTCCTCACGCCGACGCGTGCGGACGACGTCGCGTTCCGCCACTGGTGGGACAGCGCCGGCCAGCGGGGCGCCAGTCCCGCGGTCGCCCAACAGCTGCTCGCCCTCCAGGTGTCGGCCGGTGTCACCGACCTGTTTCCACAGGTGCACGTACCCACGCTGGTGATCGACCGTCCCGACGCCGCCAGGTCCTGGCCCAGCGACACACCCTTCGGTGCCGACATCGACGGAGCCCGGGTCGTCGAGGTGGACGGCATCGACATGTTGCTCTGGCTACCGGATAGCGATGCAGTCGTCGCCGAGATCGAGGACTTCCTCACGGGTGAGCGCCCGAACGCACCGGGCCACCGGCAGTTGCTCACCGTGATGTTCACCGATGTCGTCGGCTCGACGACGTCTGCGGCGCGGTTCGGTGACGATCGGTGGCGGGACGTCCTCGAAACCCACGATCGCCTGATGCGGGCGGAGCTGCGGCGCCATGGCGGCACGGAGATCGACACGGCCGGCGACGGGTTTCTCTCGACGTTCACGACGCCGAGCGCCGCCGTGGGGTGCGCCCGGCGGCTTCACCGATCAATGGCGGACGTCGACATCAGGCTGCGGGTCGGCATCCACTGCGGCGAGGTCGAGGTGCGGGAGCACAACAGCATCGCCGGCATCGCCGTCCATCTCGGCGCCCGGGTGCAGGCGAAGGCCGACCCGGGCGAGACGTGGGTGACGAGCACGGTGAGAGAGGCAATGACCGGCTCGGCGTTCGCCCTCGAGGAGCGCGGAGCGCACGAGCTCAAAGGGGTGCCCGGCTCGTGGCACCTCTACGCCGTCACCGGCTGATCGCGTTCTCCCCGTTTACGGCTGCGGGTGGAGGCGGGTGACCAGGACGTTGCTCCCGGACGTGCTCGTGTAGCCGGCCGTCACGATCGAGCCAGCAGGCCCGGCGGCGGCCGCTCTCGCCTCGTCGTAGTCGTTCGGTGTGGCGTTGACCAGCAGCTCGCCGTTGGTCCCGAAGTTCGTGTCGGGGGCGCCGGTGGCGGTGAGGCGGCCGACCCAGAGCTGGCCGTCCGTTCCCCAGCCGGTGAAGACCATGGAGGAGCCGACCCGGTTGGCACCGTCGCGAGACTGGAAGGAGGTGAACGGTGCCACCGCCCGGCCGTCGCCGCTGTAGGTGGTGTCGAGGGCCCCGGTGCTGGTGAGGCGCACCGCCCCCATCGCGTTGCCCATGGTGGCCACACCGAACAGCACCCGGTTCGAGGCGTCGACGCCACCGCCGAGACCGAGCACGGTCGGGGGACCCCCGAAGTTGAAGGTCATCCTGCCGTCGCCGCTGAAGGCCGGGTCCGCCGACCCGTTGGCCCTCAGCCGTGCGACCAGGCCGACGCCGCCCTGGAGGTCGAAGACCCCCGACTTGGCGTCGCCCATGAGCAGTACCCGACCGGCTCGGTCAACGGCCAGGTCCGAGAGCTGGTCGACTCGCCGCTGGTTGACGAAGGCGATCGCGTCGGTGCTGAACGTGTTGTCCAGCCCGCCGTTCGCGGTGAACCTCGCCACCGCGAAGTCGCTCGCCATGTCACCAGGCCCGAAGACCTGCGCCCGGTCTCCCGCCACGTAGATCCGCCCGTTGGCGTCGACGGCCAGCTCCTCGCCGCCCTCGAGGTTGGGCGCCGACTTCACCGCCTTGCCGTCACCGCTGAAGGTGGTGTCCGGGACCCCCGCCGCCGTGAGCCGGACCACCCCGAAGTTCCCCCCAGTCCCGGTGCCGCCGGCCACCAGCACCTTGCCGTTGGCCAGGACCAGCACGTCCGCACCGCCGTAGGCCTTCAGCGATGTCTCGACGAGACCGTCGCCGCCACCCCAGGTGCTGTCCAGGTCGCCCTCGAGGGTCAGGCGGGCGACGTTGAGGTTGCCGTCGAGGTCGCGGTAGACGACGTAGGTCTTCCCGTTGGCGGTGGCCACCGCCAACCCCTCGGACGCGGCGCTGTCGACGATCACGACCGCCCCGTCGTCGTCGAAGGACGTGTCCGGCGTGAACGCGGCGTCGGCCGGCCCCGCTGATGCCAGGAGGAGGGCGCCGACGACGCCGATGAACGAAAGGGTTCGTGCCCGCATGCCGCGGACCGTACGGACGGGGAGCAAAGCGGTAGCAAAGCCTCCCGGGCACGGCTGACCTCAGGTCGGCGCGTCCCGCTGTCGTTGACTCCCCTACAGTTCGCAGCGAGGGGTCGGGACAGCTTCGGTGGCTGTACGGCGGGAAGGCACCATGCGCGGGAAGCTCGTCGTCGTCTTGGCGCTTGTCGCCCTCCTGGCCCTCCTACCGGCGACGCCGGCATCGGCGGCGACCCACAACTTCAGCTCCGCCAGCGACGGCCAGCACCTCGCCTTCAACCCCGCCGTCGACGTCCTGAACTTCGACGATCCTGGCATCACCGCCGGCGCGGTGCAGGTGACCGAGAGCGGCACCGACCTCGGGTTCACCTACAACGGCAAGACGGTCTGGCTGGACGACGTCGCCATCGGTGAGCTCTCCGTCAACCCGGGCGGCAACGTCCAGTTCGCCAACGGCAGCCGGCTGACCACCGGCGACGGTACGACCGACGTGACCGCCGATGCCTACGGGCGGGTGTATGCCCTCCAGGCGACCACCGTGGGCCAGCAGGTCTGGGGCCTCGGGGGCGCCGACGTGGTCAACACGGGCTCGGGCGCCGATCGCCTGGTCGGCAACGTCGCAGCGGCGCCGCTGGACCACGTCTCGCGGGTCGGTGGAACCGGCGCCCCGACGGCCACGCACTTCCCGACCGTGTCGGCCGATGGCCGGCTGGTCGCCTTCGAGGGCGGCTGGACCAGCTTCGGCAGCGTCAACAACAACGCCATCGACGTGTTGGTCAAGGACCTGGCGTTCGGCACGGTCGCCAACGAGCACGAGAACAGCAGCGGCGTCAACGGCAGCTCCGGCTCCGGGGAGCCGGCGATCTCCGCCGACGGCTCGAAGTTGGCCTTCCTCAGCGCCTCCTCGAACCTGGTCGCGGGCCCGACCAGCGGTGCCCTCTACGACATCTATGTGTCCGACGTCGGCGGCAACGGCATCGTGCGGGCCTCGACCGGGACGGGCGGCACGTTGGCGGCGGATGGTCGATCGGGGAACCCCGAGCTCTCCGCCGACGGCCGCTACGTCGTGTTCGAGGCCGACGTGTCCAACTGGGCCAGCGGCGGATCGAGCGCCACCGACGACATCTTCGTGAAGGACCTCGACACCGGCACGCTGACCCGGGTCAGCACCAGCCTGACCGGCGGGGACGGCAACGGCGAGAGCATCAACGCCCGCATCTCCCCCGACGGGCGCTACGTCGTCTTCCAGAGCGCGGCCAGCAACCTGACCGCCGGTGACACCAACGGCCGCATCGACATCTTCGTCTGGGACCGCACCAACCCCGCCACCCTCCAGAACCTCACCGAGGCCACCAACCCGAACAACGACAGCCTCCTGCCCGACGTGGCGTCCGGGGCCGGTGGCGCCGCCGTCGTGGTCTTCGAGACGGCGCGGAGCCTGGTCGCCGCCGACACCAACGCCACGACCGACGTCTACGCCGTCAACCTGTCGACCTCGGCGTTCAGCCTGATCTCCGCGACGGCCAACGGCACCGGCGTCTCCCTCAGCAGCGGGGAGGCCACGATCTCCGGCGACGGGCGCTTCGTCGCCTTCACCAGCTTCAGCGACGCACTGGTGCCCGGCGACACCAACGGCACGAGGGACATCCTGGTCAAGGACCGGAACACCGGTGCCATCGTGCTGGTCTCCCGGGCCGCGGACGGCACCGCAGCCAACCAGGCCAGCACCCGGGCCGAGATCTCGGTCGGCGGTGACTGGGTCGTCTTCGAGAGCAGCGCCGACAACCTCGCGGGGACCGACGGGAACGGCGGGTTCACCGACGTGTTCCGGGCTTCGAACCCGCTGGTGGTGGATGCGCTGAACGGTGGCCCGGGCGACGACCTCTACGACCTGGCCCGCCTCGACACGGTCACCGAGGGGGCCAACGTGGGCGTCGACACGGTCCGCTCTTCGGTCACCCGGACCCTTCCGGCCAACGTCGAGCACCTGACCCTGACCGGCGCTGCGACCATCAACGGCACCGGCAACACGCCGCCAACACCATCTCGGCAACAGCGCCGTCAACACCTTGTCCGGCGCCGACCGGAAACAGCGCCATCAACAGCCTCTCCGGCGGCAGCGGCAACGACACGCTCAACGGCGGGGCCGCCGCCGACACGGTGATCGGTGGCACGGGCGCCGACACGGTCGTCCTGTCGAGCACCGTCGGCAGCGACACCGTGCAGGGCCTGACCATGGGCGTCGACGAGATCCGGGTGTCCATGGCAGGCATCCGCATCGGCGACGGCGACCTGAGGGTCGATGGTGCAGTGACTCGTCCCGCCCCCGGCGGCTTCAGCCGCAATGCGGAGCTGGTCGTGTTCACCAGGAACGCCGCCGGCCTCAGCAACGCCCAGGCGGCTGCGGCCATCGGGAGCGCCACCAGCCCGTTCACCGCCGGGGCCCGGCGCCTCTTCGTCGTGGACACCGGCACCCGGACCGGCGTCTACCGGTTCCTGTCCTCTGCGGCCAACGCCGCCGTTTCGGCCGGTGAGCTGACCCTGCTGGCCACGCTCGAGGGCACCCCACGAACGACAATCGGGGACTACGTCTTCGGCGCCTGACGCCAGAAACGACGAAGAGGTGGCCGCCCGGGGAGGCGGGCGACCACCTTCGCCGTCACAGGGGCATGTGCCTGCTGCCCGGGACGAACTCGTCACTGCTTGCCGGCTCACCGCCGGTGTCAGCGCCCGTGCTGTGGGTCCGGGCGTTGCCCTCGAGGTGAGCTTCCCGCTCCCACTGCTCGACCTGCGGGTCGAACGGGATGGCGGGGACCTCGCTGTCGTCGCCGCCGGTGAAGGTGGCGACGACGAGCACGGCCACCGCGATGGCGGCCAGGAGCACGGCGATCCACCCGAGGACGGCGCGACGGCTCGTCGACGGCGGATCCGTCTCGGGTGGGCTGGTGGTCTCACGGCCGGCGGTCTCGTCCGGTTTCGTGAGGGTCTCGGTGTTCGCAGTCATGGCGTGTCCTCCGTGTCGGTTGCCGGGGTGGACACTGCGCCGGACCGGTATCGGGGCAGGTGCCGCCAGGTATCGACCCGGTATCGGCCCTGGCGGACAGCGGGCTGCCACGCCGGTTACGGTGCGCCGATGAGAAGGGTTCGGTACCTCGTTCTGCTCGCGCTGCTCGTCCCGGTGCTCAGCACCGGTGCCGAGGCCCAGGAAGGGGGACCATTCACCAACGGTGCAGCCGGCATCGGTGACCCCTACTTCCCGATGGACGGCAACGGTGGCTACGACGTCACCCACTACGGGCTCGAGCTGGCCTATGACCCGGCCACCGACGTCCTCTCCGGCGTGGCGACCATCGACGCCGTCGCCAAGCAGGACCTGGCCCGGTTCAACCTCGACTTCGACGGCCTGGCCATCGACGAGCTCACCCTCGACGGCCTCGACGCACCGTTCAGCCGCAGCGCCGGCGAACTGCGGGTGACCTCGCCCGGCATCACCCAGGGCACCCCCTTCGTCCTGGAGGTCACCTACCACGGTGTCCCGCAGGCGGGCGGCGGGTTCCGCGCCACCAACGACGGCACGCTCGTGGTCGGCCAGCCCCACGTGGCGTCGACCTGGTTCCCGGCGAACGACCACCCCCAGGACCGGGCCCCGTTCGACATCGCCATGACCGTGCCCGACGGGCTGGAGGCGGTGTCCAACGGTGCACTGGTGAGTCACGACTCCAGCGGCGGTGAGACCCGCTGGGTGTGGCAGGCGGGCGACCCGATGGCCACCTACCTCGCGACGGTTGACATCGGGGAGTTCGACCTCGAGGAGCTCCACGCCGATGCCGGCCGGCCCGGCGGGGTCGACATCGTCAACGCCGTCGACGTCGACCTGGCCACCCCCGTGGCCCCGCACTCCGGGACCCAGTTCGCCATCTCCCAGGTCGGCGAGCAGACCTACAAGCGGCTGCGGCGATCGATCGCGGTGCCGGCGGGCGGCGCCACGATGTCCTTCTGGATCAACCGGGACACCGAGACCCGCTGGGACCACGTCATGGTCGAGGCGCACACCAACGGCCAGAACGACTGGACGACCCTGCCCGACGAGAACGGTCACACCCGGACCGGCACCGGCAACTCCTGCCCCTTCTGGCTCGGACTGCACCCCTTCCTGCGCCACTACCAGACCCCCCAGGGGGGTGGGTGCCGAGGCGTGGGCACGACCGGTGAGTGGCACGCCCGCAGCGGCCGCAGCACCGGCTGGGAGCAGTGGGAGGTCGATCTCGGCGACTTCGCCGGCTCCACGGTGGTCGTGGCGATCAGCTACGTGAGCGACGACATCATCCAGGGCCCCGGGGTCCTCGTGGACGACATCGTCGTGTCGACGGGACAGGGCTCCACGTCCTTCGAAGTCGACGGCAACGTCAGGGACGGATGGCAGGTGCCCGGCCCGCCGCCCGGCAGCATCGCCAACGTCAACAACTGGCGGTTCGGCGACGTCGACGACGCCCCACCCACGCGGGGCGAGGTCATCGACTCCGTCCTCGGCCGGCAGCCGGAGATCCTCGACTTCCTGGCCGCCAACTTCGGGGACTATCCGTTCCCCGACTCCGGCGCGATCATCGACGACTTCCCGATCGGCTTCGCCCTCGAGAACCAGACCCGACCGGTGTACTCGCCGGACTTCTTCGGTGAGGTCGAGAGCGGCGAATCGGTCGTCGTCCACGAGCTGGCCCACCAGTGGTTCGGCGACCTCATCTCCGTCCGGCGTTGGCAGCACATCTGGCTCAACGAGGGCTTCGCCACGTACGCGGAGTGGCTGTGGGAGCAGCACGAGGGTGGCCAGACCCCGCAGCAGCAGTTCAACAACATCTACAACGGCATCCCGGGCAACGACCCCTTCTGGGACCTGCGCATCGGCGACCCGGGTGCGCCGTTCATCTTCGAGTTCCCGGTCTACCTGCGGGGCGCCATGACCCTGCAGGCGCTGCGAGGCGTCGTCGGGAGCGCCGACTTCTTCCAGATCCTCCAGGACTGGGCCGCCCAGGGGCCGCCACGACTCGGGACCACCGTGGCCTTCATCAACCTGGCCGAGCAGGTGTCGGGCCGGCAGCTCGACACGCTCTTCCACCGCTGGCTGTTCACCCCTTCGAAGCCGCCGAGGCCGCAGTCGAGCGCCGAGTCCAGCTCCGCCGAGCCCACGCCCTTTGTGGTAGACCGCCTCTGGAGGCGCTGACCCAACCGTCAGCCAGGTTCTAGAAGCGGTCACAAGTGGGTATCGGCGCTTGATCAGCCCTCTGGGGAGCTGAGCAAGGGGGAATCCCGTGAAGCGGTCCATCCTTCTCATCGCCGCGTTGGCCGCGGCAATGATCGCCGTCGTCGCACCCGCCAAGGCCCAGCAGCAGGGCCAGCCCGAGGAGACCGACGCGCTCGACATCTACACCGCCACGGTCACGCCGGAGCAGGCGGCCGAGCTGTCGCAGGAGGGCGTCGACATCATCCGATCGGAACCGGCCGGCGCCGACGTCGAGGTGGACGTCGTGCTGACCGACGCCGAGAGCGAACGGCTCGAGGCCCGGACCGGGGTCGACCTGCAGCTCAAGCGCAACGCCCAGGGTCAGACGGCACGCGAGGCCGCCGAGCTCCAGGCGGAGGGCGGGTTCACGTCTGGCGGTCGTGGGACGAGCCCGGGGGCATCCGCGACGAGCTGTACGAGATCGCCGCCGACAACCCCCAGCTCGTGAAGCTCCAGGTGCTGGGGGAGACCTACCAGGGCCGCGAGCTCATCGCGCTCAAGGTCACCCAGGGCGCCCGGGGCATCCGCGACGGCCGCCGCCCCGCCGTGCTCTACTCGTCGGCGCAGCACGCCCGTGAGTGGATCTCGGTCGAGGTCAATCGACGGACGCTGCACCACGTGATCGACGGCTGGCGGTCCCACGACCGAGAGATCCGGAGCCTCCTGCAGAACACCGAGCTGTGGTTCGTCATCGTGGCCAACCCCGACGGCTACCAGTACACGTTCGACGTCGAGCGGCTGTGGCGGAAGAACCTGCGGGACAACAACGGCGACGGCCAGATCGCGCCCGGCGACGGCGTCGACCCCAACCGCAACTTCGACGAGCACTTCAACTACGACAACGAGGGCTCGTCGACCGCGGAGGCCAGCGACACCTACCGCGGGCCGAGCCCGGCGTCGGAGCCGGAGACCCAGGCCATGCAGGGGCTGATCGACCGGGTCGAGCCCGCGTTCATGGCCAACTGGCACTCGTTCGGGAACTGGATCCTGTACCCGCAGGGCTGGCAGATCGGCACGCCGGACGCCGACAACCCGATCTACACCGCGCTCGCCGGCACCGATGCCAACCCCGCCATACCCGGGCTTCGACCCGGGCATCAGCTCCGACGAGCTGTACGTGACCAATGGCGAGACCACCGACTACGCCGACGTCAACGCCGACACGATCGCGTTCACCCCCGAGCTGGGCGAAGGCACCCCCGGGTCCTCGTTCGTGTTCCCCGACGACGAGGCGCTGGTGCAAGCCGAGTTCGAGAAGACGCTGAACTTCTCGATGGCCCTGGCCCGCTCGGCGCGGGACCCCGACGATCCCCGGTCTCCGGTCGGCACCGAGACCGAGGACTTCTACCTCGACCAGGCCGACGTCGACGCCGAGAACGGTCCGCTGTCGATGTTCGACTTCACCTTCGACGTGTCCTACGGCGACCCGCAGGAGGTGCGGGTCCTCGCCCGGCGCAGCCTCGGACGGGTGGCAGGTCAAGTACCGGATCAACGACGGCCGGACACGCAGCGCGTCCACGCGCGAGTGGACCGGCGGCGAGACCTACGGCGTCGGCAACGCCACCCACTACCGCGTCATGCGCGGGGAGGTCCGGGGCACCGATCCGGGCGACACGGTGGAGGTGTGGTTCGAGGCCGGGCGGCGCCACCGCAGCGAGTCGTTCGAGTACGAAGCCGTCTCCGACACCAACCACGACGTCCTCGTCCTCGCCGCCGAGGACTACACGGGCGCCTCACCCGTGTACGCCGACCAGACCCAGCCGTCGTTCCTGTCCTTCTACACCGACGCGCTCGATGCCAACGACGTGCCGCACGACGTGTACGACGTCGACGCCAACGGGCGGACGGCCCCCGACGCGCTGGGCGTGCTGAGCCACTACGACGCCGTGGTCTGGTACACGGGCAACGACGCCATCACCCGCGAGCCCGGATGGGTGGGGGGCAACGCGTCGAGCCTGGCGATCACCGAGCTGTTCGAGGTGCGCGACTTCATCAACGAGGGCGGACGGGTGCTCTACACGGGCAAGTTCGCCGGGCACCAGTACGGCACGGGTCATGGCAGCCAGCTCTACGACCCGTTCAACAACGCCCAGTGCTCGGCCGATCCGGCGGTCCTCGCCCTGTGCCGTCCGCTGAACGGGTCGGGCGACCTCAACGGCGACGTGCTCGAGTACTGGTTCGGGTCGGGGATCCTCGTGGAGGACGCCGGCACCGATCCCGACACCGGCGACCTGTTCAACGTGCTCGGCGTCGACGACCCGCTGACCGGGCTGTCCTGGGGCTTCAACGGAGCCGACAGCGCCCAGAACCAGGACCACAGCGCGTCGTTCATCACGACGAGTGGTCTGCTCCCCGCGGCGGAGTACCCCCAGTTCGAGAGCTGGGTGGCCGGTCGCTACGACCGCCCCGGCGGTCCGTTCGAGCCCCACAGTGGTACGCGCTACGTGTACTCGCAGATCGGCGACATCGCCTACAAGCGGCTCACGCGGACCATCACGGTCCCGGCCGGCGGGGCCAACCTGTCGTTCTGGGTGTCCCACGACACCGAGGCCGAGTGGGACCACTTCTTCGTCGAGGCGCGCACGCCCGGCCAGGAGGACTGGACCACGCTGCCGGACGCCAACCTGCACACCAGCACGGACCCGGGCGAGAGCTGTGTGGCCGGCTGGCGGGAACTGCACCCGCACCTCGACCACTACCAGACGCTGAATGCCGACGGGACCTGCAGCCCCACCGGATCGACCCCGAACCCGGGGGCGTGGAACTCGTCATCGGGTTCGTCGGGCGGTTGGCAGCAGTGGAACGTGGATCTGTCCGACTACGCCAACGGGCAGGTCGAGATCTCCCTCGCCTACGTCAGCGACTGGTCGGTGCAGGGCCTCGGGGTGTTCCTCGACGACATCGAGGTGTCGACGGGCGAGGGCAGCACCGATTTCGAGACCGATCTGGGTGGCTGGACGATTTCCGGTCCGGCCGAGGGCAGCGCACCCAACCCGAACAACTTCGAACACATCACGGGTGCCGGATTCCCCGAGGCCGCCGTGGTGGCCACCGACGACACCCTGTACATGGGCTTCGGCTTCGAGGGGATCTCCGATGTCGCCACCCGGAACGCCGTCATGGGCGCGGCGACGACCTATCTGCTGCGCGACGAATGAGCGGCTGAGTCAACGAAGACGGAGGCAACACCATGGCCGAGAGCGTGTACAAGGTGATCCAGTTGGTCGGCACCAGTACCGAGAGCTGGGAGAAGGCCGCCGCGGCGGCCATCGAGCGGGCGTCCGGGACGGTGCGCGACCTCCGGGTCGCCGAGGTCGCCGACCTCGACGTGGTCGTCGAGAACGGCGCCGTGGCCGCCTACCGGGCGAAGCTCAACGTCTCGTTCAAGTACGAGGACGCCTGACACCAACCGGCCTGATGTGGGCGAACATGCTGCGGCCGTTCCAGCTCGGGAAGGCCCGGACGAGCCATGAGGGCCCGTGGAGCTGGATCCGGGAGTCGCGGGTGGCCTCGGCCCAGGACAGCTGCCCGGCGTGCCACTTCACGAATGCTTCGGCGTCGGCGGTGACGTAGAGGTCCTCGTCCAGGCCGGGGTACGTCTTGCAGATCTCGGCCTCGCCGCGCTCGACCAGCAGCCAGTACCGCTCGTGGGGCCGGAATCCGGTGAAGTCGAACCGGATGACGACGCGCTGGTCCGGGAGTCGCTCACGACGGAGCGCGTTGCACATCGACCACAGCGCCACGAACGGATCGAGGTTCTCGGGGGCGATCTCCAGCCAACGAGCTCCCCACTCGCCGAGGGTCTCGCAGACCTTGAACAGATCGTGGCCTGAGCTCGTGAGCCGATATCGGTGGCCGCGCCCCTGCGCCTTCGGCTCTGACACCACGATGCCGTGACGTTCGAGCTGCCTGAGCCGCTGCGCGAGCAGGGTGCGGGAGAGTCCGGGCGCACCCTCGAGGATCTCGCCGAAGGTCTCACAGCCCAGGTACAGGTTGCGGATGATCAACGGCGTCCAGCGCTCAGCGAAGATCTCGGAGCCACGGGCGATCGGGCAGTACTGGCCGTAGGTCCTCATGAGTGCAGTGTCCTGCGCCTTCCGACCACCGTGAAGTCCAGATTCCTTCCTTCGAAGTCCAGATCGCTGACTTCTTCTCGGTGCCGCTCGATGTTGCGATGCGCTCATCCACCGAGGAGGAGCGATGTCCGCACGAACAGCGATGCAGATCCCTGGGTTCCGCGGCGAGGTGATCGCCCCCGACCACCACGACTACGACGACGTCCGAGCGGTCTGGAACGGAGCCGTCGACCGGCGGCCCCGGCTGATCGCCCGCTGCGGCGGCACCGCCGACGTGGCCGCCGCGGTGCGCTTCGCCCGTGACTGCGACCTCGAGATCGCTGTACGCGGCGGGGGTCACAACGTCGCCGGCACCGCCGTGTGCGACGGAGGGATCGTGATCGACCTGTCGGCGATGCGCGCCGTCTCGGTCGATCCTGTCGAGCGCACCGCCATCGTCCAGGGTGGCGCCCTCTGGGGAGACGTCGACCACGAGACCCAGGCGCACGGTCTGGCGACGACGGGCGGCATCGTGGGCCACACCGGCGTCGGCGGCCTCACCCTGGGCGGCGGCATCGGCTGGCTCATGCGCAAGCACGGACTCGCGGTCGACAATCTCGTGGAGGCCGAGGTCGTCACCGCCGACGGCGAGATCGTCGGAGCATCGGCCAGCGATCACCCCGACCTGTTCTGGGCCCTGCGAGGCGGAGGCGGGAACTTCGGCATCGTCAGCTCGTTCCGGTTCGCACTGCACCAGGTCGGCCCCACCGTCATGGCCGGACCGGTGTTCTGGGCGGCCGAGGACACGACCGACGTCCTGCGCTTCTACCGCGAGTTCGCCACCGACGCGCCGGACGAGCTCGGGAACATCGTCCGCCTCGGAACGATCCCACCGCTCCCGGTTGTGGACGACGACCTTCACTACCGGCCGGCCATCGCCGTGGCCAGCTGCCACGCCGGGCCCGTCGAAGACGGTGAGCGCGCCGTCCGGGCGCTCCGCCGGTTCGGGGCCCCGCTCGTCGATCTGGTCGGACCCACCCTGTACGTCGACCATCAGAGTGGCATCGACGAAACCGTCCCCCATGGATGGCACTACTACTGGAAGGCCACGGACCTCACCGACCTGTCCGATGAGGTCATCGACGTCATCGCCGAGCACGCCTACCGCGCCATCTCCCCGCGGTCGTACGCGGCGATGTTCCACCTGGGAGGTGCAGTCGCCCGAACCCCGCGAGAAGCCACCGCCTATCCGGGACGCGAGGTCGACCACAACATCGTCATCGACGCAGCCTGGCTCCCCGAGCAGGACGACACCGTCCGAGCAGCGGAGACCGCGTGGGCCCGAGCGTTCCTCGACGCCCTGCGGCCCCACCGCGTCGGCGTCTACGTGAACTTCCTCGACGCCGACGAGGACACGAGCCGCGTCCGCGTGGCGTACGGCGACGAGACGTACCGGCGGCTGGCCGAGGTGAAAGCCAGGTACGACCCCGAGAACGTGTTCCACAACAACATGAACATCCGACCCGGCACGCCGGCACCGGTGTGAAGTGAGGGGTCGGCCTCAGTCCGGCTCGCGGTAGAACTCGTCGGCGATCTGGTCGGCGAAGGCCTCGACGCCGAACTGCTGGACCAACGGCTCGACCTGGCTGGCCTGGGCCCGCAGGGCCCGCACCTTGCGGTCGAGCAGGTCGCCCTCGGCCCGGAACCAGACCGCCAGCTCGTCAGGGGCCACGGTCGGAGGCAGGGCGCCGGGAACCATCATCACCTGGGCCAGGTCGACCCCGCGGTCAGCAAAGAGCTGGATCCACTCCTCGGTCATGGCGGCGTAGAGGAGGCGGGTCGGGTGCCGGGCGGCCGCGACGGCCTGGGTCGTCCACCGGCAGATGGCGATGTGATCGACGTGGTAGGTCTGGCCGTCCGGCCCGAACGTCAGCGTGGTGTCGGGCCGGATCTCGTCGATCAGGTCGGCGATGCGGGCCACCGGGGCCTCGTCGGGCACCTCCTCGCCGGCGCCGTCGGGCAGGTCCAGCCAGTGGTGCTCCTCCACCCCGAGGATCCCGAGACAATCGGCCATCTCCGCCGTGCGCACGGCCGCCCGCTCCGCCTCGGAGCGTGGGTCGTCGTCCGGAAAGCCGAGCTCGCCTCGGGTCGCGGTCACACACACCACCCGCCGACCCTCGTCGACCGCCTTGGCCATGAGCGCGCCGGCGAGGTAGGCCTCGTCGTCGGGATGGGCGAAGACGGCAAGGAGCGAGCCGAGGTCGCCTGAGTGGTCGGGGCCGGTCACGTCCCGCATCATGGCTAGCGTCCGCGCTCGTGTCGATCACCCCGCCGGATCCGGAGACGGGCAAGGGGTTCTCCGCCGTCGACGATCAGCCCGACCCGTCCTTCCTGGTGGCCGGCATGGAGGCCACGGCGGAGTGGCCCGCCGTCATCCGGCTCCGGGCCTTCGAGCGTGCCGGCCTGGCCCTCTCCCCCGGCGCCACGGTGCTGGACGTGGGCTGTGGGATCGCCGATGTCGCCCGCGGGTACGCCGCGCTGGTGTCGCCCGGCGGCCGGGTGCTCGGCATCGACGCCAGCGAGGCGATGCTCGCCGTCGCCCGGGAGCGGGCGGCGGCCGACGGGCTGGAGGCGGAGTTCCGGGTCGGCGACGCCCTCGCCATCGACGAGCCGGACGGCAGCTTCGACGTCGTGCGCTCCGAGCGCATGCTCCAGTGGCTCCCCGACGTCCAAGCCGGCTTCGACGAGCTGGTCCGGGTCCTCGCCCCCGGCGGGCGGCTCTGCGTGGCCGACACCGACTGGCGGACCCTCACGGTCGACCTCCCGGACACCGAGGCGGCCGAAGCGATGCTCGAAGCCCTGGTTGCCTTCCGCGGTGCGTCCTCCGCCGCCGGCGGGCGCCTCCTCAACCTCTGCCGCGCCGCCGGACTGGTCGACATCGGCCACGACTCCGCGGTCCACACCTGGGACGAGTGGGAGCCCGACCTCGCGCCCGCTCCCTCCGGCCTCTTCCCCTTGGCCTCGGTGGCCACGGATCTCGTCGGCATGGGCCTGCTCCCCCAGGACCTGGCCGACCGCTTCGTCGAGGGCATCACCACCGCCGGCCGCAACGGTCGCTTCTGGATGGGTCTGACGATGACCGCCGTGGTGGCACGCCGACCTGAAGGGTGAGGACCCGCGAAGAGCTCAGCGCCGGCGAACGCGGAGGTGGGCGGCGACGACCCGGGCGAGCTCTTCGGGATCGTCGCCCAGCCGGGCCGGCAGGTTGCCGTTGAGCCACAGCGTGGCCAACCCGTGCACCAGGGACCACGCCGCCACGCCTTCGAACGTCTGGCGTTCCGTCGCATCGCTGGTCCCGTAGAGCTCCTCGGCTGAGGCAGCCTGCGCGTCGCGGAGGTCCGGGTCGTCCCCCCGCAGGAGGCCCGGGACGAACATCACCTCGAAGTACGGGCGGTCACTCACGGCGAAGCGCACGTAGGCGACGCCGACCTCCAGGAAGCTCCCGTGCTGCTCTCGGGCCGCTCGCAGCTCCGCGGCCAGCCGGCGGTAACCCTCCGCGGCGACCGCCGTGAGGAGACCCCGCTTGTCACCGAAGTGGTAGGTGGCTGCAGTGTGGGAGACGCCCGCCCGTCGGGCGACCTCGCGCATGGTCATGTTGGCGGCACCGACGTCGCCGATGACCTCGACCGCAGCGCGCAGGAGCGCCGCTCGGAGATCCCCGTGGTGGTACGGACGTTCCTGTGCCATCGGCCTCAGCCTATTGCCATCTTTCCATTGGCAACTTAGTCTTGCCACTGGAAAGACCGGCGACCAGGAGGGTCATCCGATGTCCGACGAGTCGCTCCGGACCGCAGGGATCCTGCTCGTGGTGTTCCCGACCGTGGTGTTCGGCGGCGCCAGCCTGCTGTGGCACTGGATCACCCGCGGCACCGCCTACTACGACCACCCGCTCCGTCGCAGCCTCTGGCGCGCTGGTCATGCCCACGCCGGCGTGCTCCTCATCCTCTCGCTCGTCGCCTTGCTGTTCGTCGACCAGGCCGAGCTCAGCTCCGGGTGGAAGGAGGTCGTCCGGGCCACCTTCCCGGCGGCGGCGATCCTCCTGCCCGTCGCCTACTTCCTCTCGATCGTGCGGCCGGACGCCGAACGGCCCAATCGCCTGATCAACCTGGCCTACCTCGGCGGCGCCAGCCTCACCGTCGGCATGCTCACCCTCGGGATCGGCCTGCTCCGAGCCTGACCGCCCGCAGGCGCTCGACCTGGCGGCGCGGCCGTGAAGAAATAGGAGGAAGATGCCGGCAAGGCGCATCCGCTGCGTCGACATCGACAGAGGAGCACTCATGGCCAAGTACCTGTTCATGGCGAACTACACCCCCGAGGGAGTGCGGGGCCTGAAGGAAGCCGGCGCGTCGAGCCGTGCGGCGGCGGTCACCGACATGTTGTCCGAGCTCGGTGGCAGCCTCGACTCGTTCCACTTCGCCTTCGGGGACGTGGACGCCTACGTGATCTGCGACCTCCCCGACGACGAAGCGGCGGCGGCTGCGGCCTTCACCGTCGCTGCGAGCCCGGCGACGAAGTTGACCACCATCAAGCTCCTGACCCTCGAGGAGGCTGACGCGGCCATCGCCCGTTCGGTCGCCTACCGCCCGCCGGGCAGCTGACCCGGCGCGGGTGAGCGGGGGCGGATCCGGTCCCCAGCTCGACCGGAGCGCTCCCTCCGAGGCTGATCCGCCCGTGCGGGTACGAGCCGCTGGCTACGGTCGCCCATGCGCAAAGCCGCCCTAGCCCTCGTCGTCGGCTGCTTCATCCTCGTTTCGTGCTCGGGCGACGACTCGGGCGACAGCGGTAGCGAGAACGACGACAGCAGCGAGGAAGAGAGTGTCCTCGACGACGACGCGGGGGCGATGACGCAAGGGCTGAGCCTCGTGCCCGACGATTCGAGCGCGGCGCTCGTCATCGTGAACGACTACGCGGCGGCCACCGAGGCGCTCGACCTGGACCGGCCGGAGGCGGGCGACGAGGACGTCGAGATCGTCGACTGGCTCCTCTCGGTGACGACAGGTGAGGGGGACGTCGTCGGCGGCCTCGAGAACAGCGGCCTGTTCGGCGCCCGCCTGTTCGAGGACGAGGCGTGGCGAGCGGAGGTCGGCTGGGCGCCCATCGACGCCGACATCGCCGTCGACGTCCAAGCGGACGAACACCAGGGGTATTACGCCGTCATCGGCGACTTCGACCGGGGCGAGATCGACGACACCGTCACCGACGAGGACAACATCTGGGAGGACGAGCTCGAGGTCGACGAGCAGAACGGCACCGAGTACTACACGTGGGGCAACGAGCCCGGGGACCTGACGGTCGTCAGGAACTTCGGGCGGGGCGGGAACATGGCGGTGCTGGACGGCGCGCTGCTGTGGGCGTGGGAGCCCGACGTCATCGAGGACGGCATCGACGCCGCCACGGGCGAGGACGACAGCCTCGCTGACAACGACGAATTCGGCCCCCTCGCCGAGGCCATGGACGAGGCCGGTGCGATGGGCGCGATGTTCAGCGACGACGGCCACCGCTTCGACGATGCCTACCTCGACAGCCGCCTCGACGACACCTTCGCGCTGGAGCCCTACGAGGCGTTCGCCACCGGCGTACGGATCGACGACGGCCGCGCCGAGGTGCTCATCGCCCTCCTCCACGACGACGAGGACTCCGCCGAGCGGAACGCCGCAGAACCTCGAGACCGTCATCGACCGGGCCGAGTCGGTGGCGTACGAGACGGCGTGGAGCGACCTCGTGTCGCTCGACTCGACCGAGGTGGACGGCTCGGTCCTCCTGGCCACACTCGCCTTCGACGATCCCCACCTGGCCACGCTCTGGTCCCACGTGGTCGACACCCGCGACACCCTGCTCTACGCCGACTGACCCGCAGGCCTGGCGTCGGTCACCTCGTGCAGGTGGGACACTCGCCGTGTGGACTTCGGTGCCCATCTGCCGTTGATGGACTTCGGTGGTCACCCCTACACCTTCGACCACCTGGCGGAGTACACCGACACGGCGGCGCGTCTCGGCTTCAGTGCCTTGTCGGTCAACGATCACCTGGTGTTCTCGGTGCCATGGCTGGACGGGCCCACCGCGCTGGCCGCCATGATCGAACACTCCGGGCACGATGACGCTGGCCACGACCGTGTGCCTCCCGGTCGTCCGCGGTCCGGTTCCGCTCGCCAAGTCCTTGGCCGCCATCGACCGGCTGTCCGGCGGCCGGCTGGTCGTCGCCGTCGGCCCGGGCTCCTCCGAGCAGGACTACGAGTGCGTCGGCCTCGACTTCGAGGAGCGTTGGGCCCGGCTCGACGAGTCGATCGGCACCCTGCGCGCCCTGTGGCGCGCCGGTGACCCGCCGCTTCGAGGGCCGCTTCTACTCCACCGAGGGGATCGGCCTCGATCCCCACCCGACCGGCCGTGACGGACCGCCGATCTGGGTGGGGAGCTGGGGCTCGGATGCCGGGCTTCGCCGCACCGCTCGGCTGGCCGACGGTTGGCTGGCGTCGGCCTACAACACGACCCCGACGGCCTTCGGCGAGGCCTGGGCCCGGCTGCGGGATCTGCTCCCGGCCCACGGCAAGGATCCCGGACACCTTCCCCAACGCGCTGGCGACCATGTGGTTCCACATCACCGACAGCCGGGCCGAGGCCGACCGGGTGATGCAGGAGCGTCTGGTGCCGACCATCCACCGCCCTGAGGACGTCCTCCGAGCGCGCCTGCCGGTCGGGCCGGCCGAGGCGTTCGCCGAGAAGCTCTCCGAGTTCGCCCGGGCCGGCGTCCAGCGGGTCTTCGTGTGGCCCGTCGTCGACGAGGCCCACCAGCTCGAGCGGTTCTGGGACGAGGTCCGTCCGGCCGTCGAGACCTAGTCGGCGTTGGGCGGTCCTGGTCGAGGTCAGCTGGTCGTGATGGAACGGTCGCGGGCCGGCGATTCTGCAAGGGCACCGAGGCGGCGGAGGTCATCGGTGAGCGCGGCGGCGCGATCGCGATGGGCGGGGACGATCGCCGCATAGATCACGTCGAGGATCTTCGGGACACGTACCGCCTCGAAGCTCTGCTCGAGGCGGGTGCCGCCATCCGTGGGTGTCACGCGGAGGCGCCAGACCGTGCTGTCGGGGTAGAAGGTCGTGGGCACCGTCCGCCAGACGAGCTCGGGCGGTTCGGCGGCCAGGACCTCGCACACCCGCCCCCAACGCCAGATGCCCTGACGGTTGCGCCCCCGGAACCGGGCACCGGGCTCGGCGCGGGTGGCGCCGTCGAGGAACGAGCACTCGGTGCATTCGTGGCTCCACTCGCCGACCCGGGTGACGTCCGCGACGACATCCCACACCGCCTCGGGGCTGGCGGCCACGACGACCTCGTTGTGGCCGTGCTTCTGGACGCGGCGCTCCCCCGCGTCGGGTCGCCAGCACGCATCGCGCCGACGGCGATAGGACCGGCCGTAGCCGTGGAGGAGCAGGAAGCGGGGCACGGGCGGCACGAGCCCGACCACCTTCGCCCGATCTTCGGGGCTGGCGTCGTCGATCAACCAATGGCCTTCTCGGCCGAGCTGGGCCATGCCCTTCGCCTTCACGTTGCGCTCGTGCTCGATGGCCCGCCATTCGGCCTCGGTCAGCACGTCTGACACGATCGGCATCGCCTCGTCCTCTTCACGCTTCAGGTGTGGGAGGAGGAGCTCGTCCAGGTGACGGAGGGTTGCGAGCAGCTCGGTACGCGTGGCGGGATCATCACGGCGTCCGTACGCCGACGCCGCGGCCTCGACGGCATCGATGTCGGCTGCGATCTGCCGATGATCGCGATCCATCTCGTCGAGGACGGCGGCGGCCCCGGGGGACCGCTCTCGCACGACGGGGTACAGGCCGTCGTCCTCTGCCTCGTGGTGAGCGCGGAGGAAGTCCATCATCCAGGCGAGGTGTCCGGCGATGGCTTCCCGCTGACGGTCGGCGGGCGGCGGCGTCCCATCGAGCGCGGTCCTGGCCCGCTCGAGGTCTCGCCGCAGCGCCTGGTGGACGATGTTCATCATGCGCGTGATCGGCCGGGGCGGTCGAGTCGTCCTTCATCGCGGATCCTCCTCAGGGTCAGGAGCGGGGGACGACGTGCTCCAACGTGGTCGCCACCCAGCTCTCGTAGGCCGCGGGCGTCCAACCCGCCTCGTTCACCAGCAGGAAGTAGAGCTCCGGACTGAGCAGAGCCCAGAGCTCGTCGGTCTCCACCGGCGTCGTCGCTCGGCCGATGATGAGCGCCACACCGGCCGCGATGTCCTGGCGTTGGCGGCCGCGTGTGGCCTGCAACAGCTCGGCGATCTGCTCGTCGCTCGGCGCGGCCTCCCGCAGCACCATGGCGAACCCCGCGGTCCGCTCGTGAACCGCGCGCACGACCGCGGCCGCGGCCGCGATGCGCTCGCTGCGCCGCCCACGTCCCAGCGCGGCGAACTCGTCTCGGTCGGCCAGCGCAAGGGGTTGCTCGTCGCCGACCACGGCGACGTCGATCACGGCCTGGAGCAGGGCGCGCTTCGAGGCGAAGTACGAGTACACGGTCTCGGTGGCGACCCCGGCCTCTTCGGCCACGTCACGCATGCCGGAGGCTGCCCATCCTCTTGTGGTGAAGAGACGGCTGGCGGCGTCCATCAGCGCGCCCCTGGTCTCCTCCGCCCGCTTGGTCCGGATCGGGGACTCGTAGCGGCGGGACGTCTTGGCGGCTGCGGTTTTCCCGGGCATGCGCTCAGCTTAGAACAACCCTGTATTGACTACAAGAGTGTTCTAGTCATTATGGCACGCTTGTCGGCTCCGTGATGGGGCTTGTCAGCTCGAGTGCAGCTCGGCCGAGAAGAACTCGAGCGCCGTCTTGGTCTTGGTCTGTTGCTCGCCGTCGGTGGAGATGTCCTTCGAGGCGAGGAAGTCGCGCAGCTGCTCGGCGACGTCGAGTCCCTCTCCGGGCAGGCACTTCGTCGACAGCTCGACGATCCGCGACCCATCCGGATAGAGCCACATCTCGGCGACCAGCCGACGACCGAACGTCTTGGGCGAGAGCTTGAGCTTGAGCACGAAGATCGGTCCCAACACCTCGAGCTCGTCGATCGTCAACCCCGCCGGCGCGTGCTGCTCGAAGAAGGACCGCTGGTTCTTGGAGAACACCTTGCTCAGCCGCCCCTTGCCCGCCACCGTCTCCCGAACCGACGACTTCGGTTCACCCTTGAGCGATGCCGAGCAGACGTACCCGCCGGGGAGAGCGTCGACCTCGACGACGAACTTGGGCAGCTTCCGCAAGGACGCCGGCAGCTCGGCGGGGACGACCGGCCGCAGCTTGACCACCGAGTCGTCGCCGCGACCCTGCACCCGTCGCGCCCGGGCGACCACACCGGCCTGGTTGAGATCGAGGTCGGGGGTGTCGAAGAAGAACACCTGACGGATCTGGGCGTCGAGCGGATCCACACCGAGAGCGGCCGTCGCCGATCGGTACGAATGCTCCGGAAGGGTCAACTTGAGCTCGATGCTGTCCGCCCCCTTCACCAGTTCACGCAGCTCGCGCGCCTCGTCAGTGATCGGACCCGTGTTCGAAGCCATTTCTTCATCCCTTCTTTCACATCAGACGGGGGTGACCTCGCTGGCCTGCCAGGACTTGTCGAAGAACGGCTGGAGTGGGCTGTAGAGGCGGAGGACGACAAACCAGCCCTTGTCCGGGTTGGTCTGGATCCAGTTGCCGTCCTCGACGCCATCGGGCTGCTCGAGGCCGATGTGGATCGTGGTCGAACCGTCGGCGTCTGGGACCGCGGCCGGGGTGGGATAGGACTGGCTGCCCGCCCGGGGGTAGCGCTGGGGTGTGGCCAGCATCGAGCGGGTCTGGTTGTCGTAGAGCGTCAGCGACCAGAAGCGGACTTCGGGGACGTCGGGCGGGAGCGTGACCGTGTAGGTCTTCGACCCGTCGAAGTACTCCTTGTCGGAGTCGAGGAACGCGACCATGTACTGGCTCCCGAGCCCGGTGAGACGCATGGCCATGGCCGGCGTGATTCCGGTGTAGCCGAAGAAGAACAGCGTGCGGAGATCGTGCTTGCGGGCTCCGGAGACCGGGTACGGCACGACCCCCTCGGGCGTGACCTCCGGGATCGGACGATCGAACTGGTAGCCGCAGCCGAAGAGCATCGCGGTCCAGGCCGAGCCCGGGTAGTAGTAGACGTCCTCCTCGCCCCGGGAGTCGAACACCAGCGCCCGTGCCGTGGCCTGACCAACCGTCGCCGCTTCGCGGAGGATCCTCTGCATGCGGTCGTCGGGTGCGAAGGGCTGGCCCTTCACGACCCCGACCTCGGCGAGGTGACCCGTGATCTCCATGTCGCCGGCGTCGGCCGGCTCGTCCTGGAGCAGGGTGTGGACCTTCTCGAAGAATCGCTCGTCGGACGGCGGAATCGTGTTGAACGCCTTCCCCGTCCCCTCGACGAACACGGTCTCGGGGATGTCCGTCGGCGGTGCCGGCAGGGGCATCCCCCCGCGCAGGATCGAGGCGACGCTTGTCCCGGGACCACCCGGGTCGTAGGGGTAGATCTTGGTGGTGGCCTTGATGGTGGCCACTGTCGGCGCCGGATCGCTGTCCTCCATGAACGAACGGCCGAGCATCAGGACCCGCGTTGTGCGCGAGTGAGCGACGTAGAAGCCACCCTCGGGCAGGACGCCGTCGTAGCCGGGCGGGACGAGGAGGAACCTGCCGCCGGCGCCGCGATCCGGTCCGGGGAGGCCGAAGTCGATGACCCACTGGAACCACATGTCGTCGAAGGTGCCGAGCGCCATCGGGGGGGTCTCGACGACCATCGGGCCGTCGTTGAGGTCGATGAACGACAGGTAGTAGACGGTGTCGGCGTTCGCCGTGAGGAACAGCGACGACGAGTCCATCAGCTCGGAGAAGATCAGGACCGTGTTGTCCTCCACCCCGATGCCGAGGAAGCCCTCGTGTATCGCCTGCGTCGACGCCGCCGGGAAGGCACCCAGGTAGGCGTTCAGGGCGTGCACGTAGTCCAGGTGGTCGTAGAGGGTCGAGATCGTGGACCGGGAGGGCGCCCCGTCGGTGAACTCCAGGTCGCCGAGGGGACTCGCCACCTGATCGGCGATGGACAGGGACTCCATTGCGTCGGTTGCTAGATCGCTCATCGGGGTGCTGTCTCCAGTCTGATTTGGTGCGCTGTCGGTCATTGCGTTGCCTCCTTGCGTCAGTCGATCCGCTCAGGCGAGGCCGGGGGTTCGGTCTTGGACCATGTAGGCCATGATCAGGGCCAGGGGGAAGAAGAAGATGCTCAGCAGGAAGTAGCCGAAGAAGCTGTGCCCCTTCCGGTCCGCGACACGCGCCGGCCAGAACGCGAGGGCGATCCAGATCGCGATGGCGATGATCCAGAGGATGATCATTGAGTGCTCCAGTTCCGTTGGGTGGCCCGAGCGGTCACGCCGTCGGGTCGATCTTCTGATGTCCTGGCCCTGACGGTCATCACGCCGATGGCGTGAACCCCGCTCAGGCCGTCAGTCGAGGAGTTGCTTGACAGCTGGTTGCGCCTTCTCCACGGCCGCGTCGATGAGGCCGCCGGAGCGAAGTCGGCTGAAGGCGTTGCCGGCGATGACCCAGGCCGGGACCGCCAGGATGAGGCCGACGATCCCGCCCAGGAGGCCGCCCAGCGCGGTGACCACGAGGACCACCAGCGGGTGGATGTCGAGCGTGCGGCCCATGACCTTCGGCTCGACGAAGTTCTCGAGCGCGAGGTTCGCGACGAGCACAACGACCAGCATGATCACGCCCTGGCTGATCCCGCCCTCGCCGGTGGCGACGATGACCGCCAGACCACCGCCGAGGAACGCGCCGACGTAGGGGATGTAGCCGCCCACGAAGTTCACGACGACGATCGACAGCACGAGGGGCAGTCCCATGATGAGCGCGGCGGTCCCCACGGCCACGGACACGATGGCGGACATGATGGTTCGGCCCTTGCCGTAGTCGCGCAGGATCTGGCAGGCGTCGCCGATGAAGTCGTCGACCTGGGCCCGGTACGAGGAATCGACCTGCTTCACCACCGAGTGCCGCAGCGTCGAGCCGTCTTTCAGCAGGTAGTACATGATCAGCGCGCCGAGGATCACGCCGCCGGCGATGGCGATCAGCCCGTCGATGCCCTCGACGATCCCGGCCAGGACACCGCTCTCGACGGTCGGGGAGGCGTCGTTGATCGCGGCCCGGGCGTCCTCCAGCGCGGCCTCGTCCACCTCGATGTCCTCGGTCTGTTCCGAGATGGTTTGGATGGCGGAGGTGGCGGACTCACCGATCTCGTCCATCTGCTCGGTGATCCCCTTCACCGTCGCCACGATCACGACGGCCATCATGAGGAGGAGTCCGAGCACGATGAGACCGGCGCCCGCTGATGCACCGACCTTCTGGCCGAGCGACCAGGCCATCGGGCGGAAGATGATGGCGAGGACGGCGGCGAAGGTCAGCGGGAGGATGATCTCGCTCACCGCCCCGAGTGCCGACATGATGATGCCGAGGGCGATCACCGCGCCGATGAAGCTCCACGCGAGGATCCCCAGTCGTGGGAACCGCCTCAGGAACCCGGTGCCCTCCTCGGTGGAGGCCTGGTCAGTGGTCTCGGACATTCGCCCTTCCTTCCGTGCTGACGTCGTCGATCTCGTAGGTCATGGCTCGTCGCTCCCCTGGAACGTGTCGCGGAGCGTTAGCTCGCGGGCTGGCGCGGCGAGCGACGGCTCGGCCCCGGCCTTCAGCGGCTCGGCCGAGCCCCGGACGAGTCCGCCGATCCACCCCGTGTCGTCGGCCAGGACCGGCCCGATGCAGGCGCCGACGAGGATGCAGATGGCGGCACCGGAGAACCAGCTCACCAGTGCGAGCGCGACCCCGAAGAGCCCGAACTGGGCCTCGTTGCTGGTCACGGTCTCCGGCATCCAGACCGAGGCGCTGGCCGAGTAGGCGAAAGTGATCACGCTGGTGACCACCGCCGTGGGCACGAGGACCCGGGCCCGCACGTCGCCCCGGAGGAGGATCCAGGGGATGAGCAGCCAGGCCCCGGTCGTCATCGCCAACGCCAGGACGACGACCGTGGTCACACCGACTGCGCCGTGGATGCTCCTGCCGACCGCTCCGAGGAGCGCCATCGAGCCCAGTGCGATCGCGAGGCACAACGGGCCGCGCCAGTACTTGTCGAGCCCACCCCGTGCCGGCCGTCGCCACGCGTGGAGGTAGACACGCTGCAGGGCCGTCGTGAACGAGGTCGCGAAGAGGACCGTGAACGTGAGCCCGAGCAGTCCGGTCGCCTTCTTCAGGTCCTCCGACGAGGCGAAGGACTCCTTCACCAAGTCGAGCGCATCGCCCCGGAGCCCGAAGCGCGCGGTGATCGCCTTCACGATCGACTCCCGCACCCCCTCGGGCAGGAACGCAGCGACGACGATCGTCAGCGGGAAGAAGGAGACGAAGGCCTTGCCAGCGAGCGCGACGCCCCGATCGACGAACTCCAGCTCGAGCATGCGTTCCCAGACGCGCCAGAGGAGGAGTCGTTCCAAGCGGTTGCGCAGGTCGGAGACTCGCTCGCGTACGTCCATCAGTCATCGAAGCCGGTCTTGATCGCGTTGAGGAGCAGGCGGACGACGGCGCCGATCACCACGAGGTCGAGGAGCATCTGGGCGCTGACCACGGTGCGCGCCAGCTCGCTCTTCGGCGTGATGTCGCCGAAGCCGACCGTCGAGAACATCGTGACGACGAAGTACAGGCTGTCGGTGTGGTTCAGCGACTCGCTGAAGTTGTCGGTCGACGCCTGGGAGAGCGACAGGTAGAACCCTGCGAACGCAATGAGGAACAGCGGGATGGCCACGCCCAGCGCCTGGATCGCTCGCTGCTCGGGCAGGTCGTCGTTCCGCACGCTGTGGAGTTGCCAGGCGAGCAGGACGACGAAGGCCAGCAGACCCCCGACGAGGCGGACGAGTGCCGTCGAGCCGTCCCGGTCGTCGAACGGGATGGCGAAGTAGACGCCGAAGAGGACGATCCAGGCGGCCGTGACCGCCAGCGACGTCTCGATGGTCTCGCGCCGCTTCTGCTTGCGGTCGAGCTCGTTCCATCGTCGTGGGCCCTGCTCGACCGCCTCGGTCGGGCTCACCCCTCCGCGTCGGCCTCGGCGTCGGCCTCTTCGGCCTCTGCAGTCTCCATGGCCTCGACGGCCTCTTCGGCCGCTCCGATGACCATGCCGAGCACGACCATCTTCTCCGGCGTCAGCGAGCGGGCCGCCAGGACGACGCCACCGGCGTCGCGCACGGCGTCGCGCAGCGGGATCGCCCAGAGGTGCTCGATGGCGAGCACGAGGGCGGAGCTGCCGTCGGGCAGCTCGTCCAGCACCGAGAGGGCGACGGCCTGCGCAGCCGTCGGCCCGTCGGGGTCGGCCTCCGCACCGGCCTCGGCCCCGGCGACGGCACCCTCGGCGCCGGCGTAGCCGAGGCCGACCAGGGCACCGACCGCGGCGCGCAGCTCGGCGCGTTCCTCGTCGTCGAGGTCGGACACGCTGAGCGCCACCACGTCGTCGCCGTCTCGGGCGACGACCACAGCGTCGACGATCCGGATCTGCCCGATATCGCTGAGGCGGGCGAGCTCCTCGGCGATCCGACCCTCGAAATGATCGAGGTCGGGGAAGCCGATGACGAAGGCCTGGAGGGGTCCGATGGTCATGATGCGTGGTCTCCTTCGGGAGCGGCAGCCCGTTCCCCGCGACGAATGTGTCCGGCCCTGATCATTCGCCGCGCGACCGTCCGTGTCGTCACCTAGACGGCGTGAAAGGCCTCGCAGCGGACGCTTCACGTGATTCGTGTGATGCGAAACACGCGCTTCGCACAGAGGATGTGTCGAGGCGCCGATCGCGATCCCCCTGACCGTCGCTGACCGCTGAGGAAGGCACTCACCTTGGATCACACCGACGTGTTGCGGCTCCTCGCCATCAACGGCGCCGGAGCGACCGGAGTCGATTCGCTCGGGACCTGCGATGAGCTCGATGCCAAGTCGCTCGCCCTCGTCCGGCTCGCCGCGTTGATCGCCGTCGGCGGCGGCGCCGGCCCGTCCTTCGGGGAATCGACCGATGCGGCGGTCAGCAGCGGGGCGTCCCCGGCCGAGGTCGTCGCCGTCCTGGTCGGCGTCCTTCCCGTGGTCGGCATGGCCCGCGTCGTAGCCGCCGCGCCGAACGTGGGAATGGCGCTCGGCTACGACACCGAGGACCTGCTGGAGTGACCGAATCGTCCGATCAGTGGCCGATCAAGCCGACCTGCGTTGCCTGGTCGACCGCCTCGGTGCGGGAGGACACGCCGAGCTTGCGGTAGATCGAGGTCACCTGCGAGCTGACGGTGTTGCGAGAGACGTACAGCCGCTCGGCGATCTCCCGGAACGTGAGATGGGTCTGCAGGTAGGGCAACAGGCGGAGCTCGGCCGGGCTGAGCGGCGAGGCGCCCGAGCCGCCGTGATCCACCGACGATGCCAGCGTCTCGTGAAGGGCAGCCGTCTGGTCGACGAGGACACCGAGGCCTGGCCGCTCGAGCAGGAGGTCGTCGACCTCGCGGACGAGATGGCGGGCGGTCGTGAGATCGGCCATCGACAGGTACACCCTGGCCAGTTCCAGCCTGGCACCCACCGCGAGGAACGGGATGGCCGAGGTGACGAATGGCCGGACCCGCATCGCCCGCGTGAGCTCTCGGTTCGCCTGGTCGAGCTGGCCACGGTGCACGGCGAGCCGAGCGGCAGGGGCGAACGCTCGGATGCTCGTCGGGTAGTCGTCCATCCGGTGCTCGTCGACGGCGCCGAGCGCGAGACTCGACGTGCTGCGCCGCCTCCTCCCACTGCTCGCCGTCCATGGCCAGCTGGGCCAGGACCCCTTGGCCCATCACGTAGTTGTCGGCGTTGTCCTCGGTGGGCCCGATCGCGGCGGTCTCCTCGAGCGCAGCGCGGGCTCGGTCGAGGTCTCCGACCAGCAGGTTGGCCTCGGCGAGGAGACCGACGGCGGTTCCGCGCCAGGGGCTCCAGGCCGGCTCTGCGTCGACGGCGAAACGCGCATCGGCGAGCATCTGGTCGACGCCGGTGTCCGCCATCGCGGCCCGGAGCATCGATCGGGCGGATTCGAACGACGCCGATCCGTCGATCGGCACGGCGTCGAACGACGCGGCATCGACGACCACCGCCCACCGCTGGGCCGCCGGCGTGTCGCCCGAGAGCACCGTGATCCACCCGGCCAGGACCGCGAGCGGTGGGTAGTCCTCGATGGCGGCGTTGCCGAGCTCGGTCAACCAGCGCTCCACCATTGAGACCTGGCCGCTCTGGTAGGTCGTGAGAACGAGCTGGGTGACCAGCTGGACGCATCGGTCCCGTTCGTCGGTGTTGAGGAGGTGCTCCACCGCGAGCTCGGGGAAGCCATTGGCTTCGTACCAGTCGGCGGCGCGGAGGTGGAGCTTCGGGATCAGGTCGGGCTCGACACGGCGGAGCTCGCCCGCAAGGAACTCGCGGAACAGGGCGTGGTAGCGGGACCACTCGCGCCGACGGTCGAGCGACACCAGGAACTGGCTGGAGGCCTCGAGGTCCCGGAGGTGGGCCTGCGCGTCCGACCCGCCGAGGACGGCATCGCAGAGCGGACCGCACAGCTGGTCGAGGACCGAGGTGCGGCGCAGGAAGTGCTGGAGCTCCTCGGGCTGCTGCGCGAGCGACTCCCGGTAGAGGTAGTCGGCGATGAATCGGTCATCGCCGGAGATGGACAGTGCAGTGTCAGTGTCGGTGCTGTCCCTCGCGATCGTCGCCGCCAGGTAGAGGCCGACCGGCCAGCCCTCGGTCCGCTCCATGACCATCTGGGCCAGCTCGGCGGTGAGGTCGATGCTGGCGGTGGAGAAGATCTGCTGGGCGCCATCCACGTCGAGAGCCAGATCGGCGGCCTCGATCTCCAGGGCCTCGCCCGTGGCCCGCGTGCGGGGCAGGTGCGGCTGTTCGTGGCGGCTCGCAGCGACGAACTGTGAGCGGTCCGGGATCCCTGCCATGACCACGCCCAGCGCGTCATGGCAGTCCGGGGACTGAACTTCGTGGAGATCGTCCAGCATGAGGACGAACGGGTCCGGGGTGGAGCGGAACGCCGAAGCTAGGCGCGGTGCGGCTCGGCCGAGGACCGAGGTCCCGACGCCGCGCATGTCGGCGAGCAGACCGTCGTCGCTCGGCCAGAGGGTGACGTAGGCGGCTGCCATGGCGAACAGCAGCGCCGACGCGTCGTCATCGAACCGATCGAGGCTCACCCACGCGACGGGGCGGTCCTCGGATGCGGCCCACTCGGCCAGCAGCGTCGTCTTGCCGTACCCGGCTGGTGCCGTGACCCCCACGATCCGTCGGCCACTGGATTTGGCCGATTCGATGACCGCGCGACGGCTGACCGTCCCGGGTCGGACCTGCGGCGCGGCCAGCTTGGCCTCGAGCAACGACCGGCTGAGGTCGCCCTCGGGCGCGCTGACTCCGTTGCCGTCCTTCCCCACGCCACCACCGTAGGCGCACCTGCCGTCCCACGATCATGCGATCTACGTGACGACAGCCCGAGGTGCGACTCGCACACTCTGAGAGCGCCAGCGTCCCTCGGCCCGCCCGAGGTGGGCACGCGCGAGGAGGGTTCCGTTGACCACGCACACCGTCGAACCCACGGGCGTCGCGGACGCCGAGCCCTCGCCGGTGACCACCTCCGCGATCCGACGCCGCTGGTCGTCGTCGGTGTTCAGCCTGGTCGCGGAGGGCCAAGAGCGGCGCCGCCCGAGCGACATCGTTCGCATGGTCGTGGCCGCCATCCTCGTGGCCCTCGCCGCAGCCGGCGCCACCGACGTCACCTCCATCGAGGCGGGGTTCGCCAACCTCTTCGCCAGCCTGCCGGGCGGCCTCGAGGGGTTCTGGGACATCGTCAACGGACTCGCCCTCGTCGTGGCCGGCGGCCTGCTGGTGCTCGCCCTCGTGACCCGTCGGTGGCACCTCCTGGCGACCCAGATCGTGGCGATCGGGGTCGCCTGGCTCGCGGCCTCAGCCCTGTCGTCCGAAGTCGACGCCCCCGCGGGCGCCGTGGCCCTGGGCGGCGGTCCGTCGGACTTCCCGGTCGCGCTGCTCGCCGCTGGCGCGGCCGGGCTGATGGCGGCCCGGCCGTACGTGACCCGCCCGGCCGGGCGGTCGCTCCTCGCCGTCGTCTGGCTGAGCGCCCTCGCCGTCCGCGTGCCTGGCCGAAGGCCTGCCGGGCGCGGTCGTCGCCAGCTTGGCCGTGGCGTGGGGCGCCTCGGCCCTTGCCCACCTTTGCTTCGGCTCCCCCGCCGCGAACCCCTCCCTCGACCAGGTCGCGGAATCCCTCCACGACCTCGGCGTCGACCCGACCGGGCTGCACCTCGCGCCGGAGCAGAGCTGGGGCTCGACGCGCTTCCTCGCCGGCGATCACGGTGAGGTGGCGATCGACGTCATCGGGCGGGACAGCACCGACGCCCGCCTGTTCGCCAAGCTCTGGCGGTTCGTCTGGTACAAGGACTCCGGACCGACGTTGTCCCTCACGCGGGCCCACCACGTCGAGCACCAGGCGTACGTCCTCCTGCTTGGCCGACCGCACCGGGGCCCGCCTGCCGGAGGTCCTCGCCGCCGGCCTCGCCGGGTGGCGGGACGACGCCATCGTCGCCGTCCGGAACCCACCGGGCGAGCACCTGAGCGACCTGCCACCAGAGCGCCTGACCGACGCCGTCCTCGACGACGCCTGGACGAACCTGCGCACGCTGCACGAGGGGCGCATCACCCACGGCAACCCTTGGGCCGGCAACGTCGTCGTCGACAGCGTCGGCGCGACGGGCCTGGTCGGCCTGGAGGACGGGGTCACGTCGGCCTCGGACGCCCGCCTCCGGCTGGACCGGGTCCAGCTGCTGGCCACCACCGCGGAGGCCGTCGGCGAGGACCGAGCCCTCGGCGCGGCCGACCGGGCCCTCGACGACGACGAGCTGGTGGACCTCCTCGCCTTCGTCGAGCCGCCCGCGCTCACCAGCGCGGCCAAGCGGTACCTCACCAACGCCAAGGCGCTCCTCAAGAGCCTCCGCGACAAGGGCGCCGAGCTCACCGGCGTCGAGGCTCCCGAGCTGACGGAGCTCCACCGATTCTCCGCGGGCACGATCATCATGGCGGCTGGGCTCGCGATCGGCGTCTACCTCCTCGTCGGCCAGCTGGCCGGCGTCGCCGAGATGGGCAACATCTTCGAGGGGGCGATCTGGGGCTGGGTGCTCCTGACCTTCGTCCTCGGCCAGCTCCCCCAGTTCTCCCAGGCAATGGCCATGCTCGGTGCCGTCACGGCCCGCCTGCCGTTCGGGCCGGTCGTCGGCGTCCAGTTCGCCAATGCGTTCACCGGGTTGGTGGGAGGCACGGCGGGCAACGCCACTCTCACGATCCGGTTCTTCCAGAAGCAAGGCCTCCCACCCGCAGTGGCGGCGAGCTCCGGCGTGCTCACCTCGACCACCGGCTTCATGGTGCAGGTCGCCCTGATCGTGATCGCCGTCCTCGTGACCGGTTCCGACCTCAACCTCTCGACCGGCAGTGACGGCGACGGCGTCCCCGGCTGGATCGTCGCCATCATCGTCGCGCTGATCGTGCTGGCTCTCGGCATGTTGCTCGTCCCCAAGTTCCGCAAGAAGGTCGTCGACACCGTGGGCAAGCAGCTGCGGGCGGCGTGGGACAACCTCCACGGCGTCCTGGGGAACCCCCGCAAGGCTGTGCAGCTGTTCGGAGGAAACCTCCTCTCCCAGCTCCTCTACGCCTTGGTCCTCGGCGCCGCCCTGCACGCCTACGGCGAATCCCTGCCCGTGCTGCAGCTCGTGCTCATCAACTGCGCGGCATCGTTCATCGGAGGCATGGCTCCCGTGCCCGGGGGCATGGGCGTCATCGAGACTGGTCTGATCGCCGGGTTCACGGCGTCGGGCATCCCCGAGGGGCCAGCGGTCGCAGCCACGTTCACGGCCCGGATGTGCACCTCGTACCTGCCGCCGATCTGGGGCTGGTTCACGCTGCAGTGGCTGCGGAAGAACGAGTACGTCTGACCGCCAGACGAGCGGGCCGGACTTCATACCTTCTACGTGATGACCCAGCCCGCCGGCCACCGGATGATGACGGGGTCGGCAGGGCGCCGACTGCCCCGAGGGGGGTGAGAAGGAGGGGACATGTCGGAGACCACGCCGATCGAAACAGCGGCCAGCGGGTCGCGCTCCTGGTCGTCTCCCTGCTCGGCATCGCCGCCGGGATGGCGGTCATCGCCTGGCCCGACGTCACGGTCGCCGTCGTCGGCGTGGTCATCGGCGCCGGCGCCCTGTTCACCGGCATCGGCGAGATGGTCGCCGCCTTCGAGCTCAAGCACGAAGCCTGACTGCGACCTGCAGCCCACCTCCCGGAGGGCTGCAGGTCGTGGTCATCCACCCGCCTCAACGACCCACCCGGAAGGAATCCCCATGACCGGAACGACATCAGCCCCATCCACAGGATGGCCGAGCACCAGGTCGGGCGGTCGCATCGTCCGAGGGCTCGTCGCCATGGCGGCGATCGGTCTCCTCCTGGCGGCGTGCAGCGACGACAGCGATTCGTCGTCGTCGACGACCGTGGCGACGACGGAGGCACCGACGACCACCGTCGCCGGCACCTGCGCCGACGCGGAGACGCTCACTGCCTCGGTCGCGGCGTTGGCCGACGTCGACGTCGCCGCCGAGGGGACCAACGGCCTCACCGCTGCGGTCGACACGGTCAAGACCGACCTCGAGGCGTTCGGGGCCTCCGCCAGCGCCGAGCTCCAGCCGCAGGTGGAGGCGGTGCAGGCCGCCGTCACCGAGCTGGAGACGGCGATCGAAGGCTTCGACGCCGACGGCGCAGCCCCGGTCGTGGCCGCGGTGTCCACCGTGGCGGACTCGATGACTGCCCTCGTCGACTCGATCGACGACGGGGCCTGCTGACTCGTAGGAGTCACAGGGCCCCACCGAACTGACCCCAACTGACGCAAGGAGCACGATGATGAGCACGTCCGACCCCGGTGTCTCCGCGGAGACGCTTCACTCGCTCTCGACGCCCGACAGGGTCGAGAGCCGGATCGGCACCCTGGAGTTCGACGACGGCGCCCCGACGGACGCCACGGCGGCGCTCCTCTACGACAACCTCGACTTCATGCACGGTGTGCAGGCGTACCTCGGTTCGCTCCGCGGCGCATCGTTGGCCGCAATTCGACGTGGATTCGTCTCCGTCGGGGTCGAGGACAACTCGTTCTCGTTCTACCCCGAGCTGATGGATTCGGCGTCGCTCTTCCTGACGGCGAACTGCGACACGCTGTACTTCTGGGGGTTCATCGACCTCTCGGACGGCCCGATGGTCATCGACGTCCCGGCGCTCGGCGCCCCGTCCGGGATCCTGGGCACGGTCGACGACATGTGGTTCCGCTGGGTGACCGACGTCGGCCTCCCAGGTCCGGATCGAAGCGAAGGTGGCCGCTACCTGATGGTCGGGCCGGGCTACGACGGCCCGCTGCCCGACAGCGGCTACCACGTGTCGCAGGCCCGCACGAGCCGCGTCACCCTGATCGGGCGCGCCTTCATGATCGACAACGATCCGACCGTCGCCGCGAAGGCGGTCCGCGAGGGCGTGCGGGTCTACCCGTACGTCGCCGGTGCCCATGGCACTGCCGTCGCGAGCTTCCTCGCCGGCGACGCCCCACTTGGCGCCGCGGCGCCGGTACCAGAGACGACGTTCGTCGAAGCGACCGGAAAGTCGTTCAACACCATCTTCCCGAACGACCTCGGGTACTGGGAGCTCGTCCACGAGCTCCTGCAGCAGGAGGGCCCCGAAGCAGGCGACCCCGAGCTGCTCGGCCTCCTCGCGTCCATCGGCATCGTCCACGGCCAGCCGTTCGCGCCCGACGACCGGATGCGCAAGATCCTCGAGGAAGCGGTCGCCGTCGGCGCCGCCACCGCCCGCACCGTGCTCTTCGCCGCTCGTCCCGAGGAGGGATTTGCCTTCTACCCGGGGTCGGCGTGGGAGAGCGCGCTGTTCGTCGGCGGGTACGAGTTCCTCGACCCGCCACCGGAGATAACACCAGATGGTCCGGTGGCGGCACCCAGCGACGGAGCCCGCAAGCTCAACTCGAGCACGAACTTCTTCTACATGGCCACTGGCATCACGCCTGCGATGTGCATGCGGCTCACGGGCATCGGCTCGCAGTACATCTACGCGATGCGCGACAGCAACAGGGAGTACTTCGACGGCAGCCGCAACTACAGGCTCACCCTGCCCGCCGACATCCCCGAGTCCCGCTTCTGGTCGATCCTGATGTACGACCGCCAGACCCGGTCGATGCTGCAGACCGACCAACACCTGCCCCGGCTCGGCAGCCAGTCCGGCACCGTCCAGACCAATACCGACGGCTCCACCGACATCTGGTTCGGGCCCACCGCGCCGGAGGGCAAGGAGGACAACTGGCTCCAGACGGTTCCCGGCAAGGGCTGGTGGACGATCCTGCGGCTGTACAACCCGGAGCAGGCCTTCTTCGACAAGACCTGGCAGCCAAGCGAGATCGAGCCCGTCTGATTCGACTGAGGTCACTTCGCCCACAAGACCGAGCCGGCGATGGTCACCGCCGACCTGCGGAGTTCTTCGCCCCCTGAGCCACCTACCGTAAGACCTCGAGTTCCCTTGAGGTCAAGAGCTCCGCGCTGTGACGAACGAATTGCCGGCCCGGTCCATTCCTACAATTACTCGGGTAGGTGACAAGCGGCCCTTGGACACGACGCGGGGAGTCCCACGCCCGATGGCGACGTTCGTCTTGATCCACGGTGCCGGCGATGTCGGCTGGTACTGGCACCGGACCGAGACCGAGCTGCGCGCCCGGGGCCACCACACGGTGGCGCCCGATCTGCCGTGCGACGACGACACGGCCTCGCTGGACGACTATGCGGCAACCGTCGTCGATGCGGTCGGTGACGCGCCGGACGCGGTGGTCGTGGGGCAGTCCTACGGTTCGTTCACCGCGACCCTGGTGGCCCACCGACTCCCCGCGCGCCTGCTCGTGCTGCTGGCCGGCATGATCCCCGCCCCCGGTGAGACCCCGGGCGAGTGGTGGAGCAACACCGGCTACGGAGCGGCCGTCGAGGAGCACGCCGAGCTCGACGGCGGCCGGACGGGTCACGACGACCCGTTCATCAGCTTCTACAACGGCGTCCCCCGCCCGTTGGCCGAGGAGGCCCTGCGCCGCGAGCGCGGGGAGTCATCGGTCGTCTGGGAGACGCCCTGGCCACTCGACGCCTGGCCGAACGTGCTCACCAGGTTCATCCTGTGCCAGGACGACCAGTTCTTCCCGGCCGCCTTCCTCCGGCGCGTCGCCCGGGAACGCCTGGGCATCGTCCCCGATGAGGTCCCGGGAGGGCACTGCGTCGCGCTCAGCCACCCTCACGAGCTCGCCGAGTTGCTCATGAGCTACCTCGAACCAGTTCCAGGTCGGCGATGAACTCGATGGCCGTGATGCTCGGCAGGAACACGTACGCCGCTGCTTTGGTGGTGGTGAAGCTCGAGAGCCCCGTCACCTCGATCGGTGGGTGCCCATCCGCCTGCGGCACGACGAAGATGCTGTCCGCGGGGTCCTGGGATCCGGCGAGTGGATCCTTCGACCTCGGGTCGAGCCTGACGGCCCCTGCGAACTCGGCGTCGTTGACCCACTGCCGCTGCACGAACTCGTACTGGTTTGCGATGTTCGAGTTGATGAAGTGAAAGAGGACCCCACGCTCGATGCCGTCGTAAGGTTCCGAAGGGTCATAGATCGGCCCGTAGGGCAGGCCGCGACGGATCAGGCGGTGAGAGTTGTTGCTGCCGCCCGGCACGCCTTGGCCCGCGACTGGCTGACCTCGCGGGTTGACGCGGCGGATGTGTGCGCCCACGGGACACTGGATCCCCTTCGGATCTCCCGAACCATCGGCATTCACGTACTCGAAGTCGTTCAACTGCTCAGGCGAGATCCCTTCCGGAGGGCTGTCCGTGTCCGGTGACAAGGCGAGAGGGACGCCATTGCGCCATCGCCCGCACATCTTCGCCGCCAGCAGTTCCGGATCGATCCTGTCGCGGTTCGACTGCAGGAAGTCCTCGAAGCCCACGACGTCGGTCTCGACCTTCTTGAAGACGGCAAAGCTGCCGTTCAGGCCCAGCTCGTGCGGCTCGGGTACTTCGTAGTTCTTGGCGTCCTCCCGCAACACGAAGAGCCATGGCTCGCACGGCTGCTGGTGATCGGGCTGATAGCGCTCGGGACCCCCGCGAATGGTGGGCGTCGTGATGGCGTCCGTGTACCCGAAGTGAACCTTCGCGGTCGGCATCAGCTGACCGGCTTGCATCTCCATCAAGGCCATACCGTCCTGGCGCCAGATCTCGCGAAAGGCATCTCCCTCGGCGAACCAGGCAGACAACCTGTCGCTGTAGCCCGTCAGCGCCTGCGGGCTCATGGCGTGCAGCGTCACCAGGACGTGATCGTCACCGCTGCCGAAGCCGCCGACCCAGTTCCGGGGCGCACTTGCTCCGGTGTCGCCGACCGACTCCGCCCGCGGTGCGGCCCCCTCGACGAACGCACCGAAAGACTTGAACGAGAGTGCCGGCACGAGCTCCTCGATCCCCAGCGCAACCAGTCCGGGCCAGGTGATGCCGATGTTGAGGCAGTAATCAGGCGTGCGACGCGGTGCGGCGGCGGGATCGTCTCCCGGTCCGGGCTCGAACCCGACGTGCCAGTCCTCGGCCGTCGTGACCTGTGGGACGTCCGATTCGTCGCCGCTCACGAGCAGGCCGAGTTGCCGTCGGGCTTGCGCTGGGTCCCCGACCGTCAGCAAGAACTGCCGCACCATCGGCATGCGGTAGCCGCGAAGGACGAACCCCTGGATGTCCGCGAGATCGAGCGGGAGCCGTTCCTCGACCTCCGAGTCGCCCTCGGTGTCTCGACGATCAAGCAGCCGGCGACAGCAGCCCGCGAAGGACCTTCCTGAGCCGACACCACTGTCATCCAGTCGTGGCCGATGGTGACGTCGCGATCATCGGCCAACAGGGCTCGAATGTCTTGAACCCCGAGGCCTGGATAGGCGCTGTAGAACCCGATGGGCGGATGATTGTTCTCCAACTGCCCACTCGTAGAACGTCTGGGCATTCTTTGCGACCGGGGTTGGTGGCGCACCGCTGACATGCGTGAAGCACCGCATCGAAGATCGAATCCGAGTCTTGTCCGCGAAGTCCTGGATGTACTTCTCGAAGTCTCCGTCGTAGATCGTGAAGAAGCCCAAGTGGTTGTGCTCGAAGGGCACCCAATGGGAGAAGTGCAGCGTCCCGACAGCGTCCGACGCTTCCTGGGCCTTGTTCTCGGATGGACCTCGCCGCCTGCTTCAAGGCGAAGCCTTGCAGGCGGGACTTGATGGACATGTAGGTGAGCAGGGTGCTCTGCGCGGTGTTGCCTGTGAAGCCCGCGGCACGTGCGGCTCGCCTTGATGTCCTGAACCGAAGCGTCCTCGTAGGCGAAGTACGTGTCGAGCGGCTCGCGGACATGGTGGCGCAGCCACTTGATGACCTCCTGAGGATCAGCAGCCACGGGCGTGGAGGGAGGGTCGTCCACGTGCTCGAAGATGGCGTCGAACACTGGGCCGGCACGTCTCCACGAGCTGCTCGATGTTCTCCGCACCCTCGATCGTCGATGTCCGACAGGAAGAGAAGCTTCTCATCTCCCTCGATCATGAAACGGGAGAAGTGCACGGTGCCGAGCTCGTCCTGTACCTTCGCGAAGTCGGGCATCAACGGGGGCAACTCCTCGGCGAGCGCCGTGGCGTTCGCCGGGGCCCTGATCGGAAAGTCGATCACGAGATGACTTTGGCTCATTGCGTCCTCCTCGAGCTGTCGCTAGACCCGGGGGACATCCGTCGGGCCATGACTCCGCGGGCGGGATCAATGTCCTGCGTGCATCGCTATCCAGCGGCGGCTGACTCGCGAGCATCGGCCAGTAGGGCTCTGATGTCTTGGACCCCGAGGCCGGGATAGGCGCTGTAGAACCCGATGGGCGCGTAGTTGGTCTCGAACTCCCCACTCATAGAACGCGTCGGCGTTCTGCTGCGACCGGAGTCGGTCGGCGCACCGTCGACGTGCTTGAACACGGCATCGAAGGTGAACGAAGTCTTGTCGCGAAGTCCTGGAGGTACTTGTCCCAGTCACCGTCGAAGACGGTGAAGAAGCCCAAGTGGTTGTGCTCGGAAAGCCCACCCAATGAGCGACATGCAGCGTTCCAACAGCATCGATGCTGTCAGTGGCGTCGTCCTTGATGGATCTCGCGGCCAGCTTCAAGGCAAAACCTTGGAGACGTGACTTGATGGTCATGTAGGTGAGCAAGGGTGCTGCTGCGTCGGTGTTGCTCGGTGAAGCCCGCCGCCCTGCCGCTGCCTTGATGTCCTGGACCGATGCGTCGTCGTACGCGAAATAGGTGTCGAGAGGCTCGCGGACGTGATGCCTCAGCCACTTGCCGACCCCTGAGGATCATCAGCCACGGGCGTGGCAGGCGGGTGGTCGACGTGCTCGAAGATGGCGTCGAACAACGGGCCGGCAGTCTCCACGAGACGCTCGATGTGCTGATCGCACCCTCCCCGTCGATGTCCGACAGGAAGAGAAGCTTCTCCTCTCCCTCGATCATGAAGCGGGAGAAATGCACAGTTCCGAGGTCGTCTTGCGCCTTCGCGAAGTCGGGCATCAACGGGCGGCAGCTCTTCGGTGAGCGCCTTGGCGTCGGCCGGAGCTGCGATCGGGAAGTCGATCACGAGATGGCTTTGGCTCATCGGGTCCTCCTCGAAGTGTCCGCTGATCGATGACGCTCCTCCGGGCAAGAGGCCCGGCGGTGGAGATCGATCACCTCGCCGGGCGGCCGGCACAAGGCCGAACACGTCGCCGCGGCACGGCGTCGCGCGCCGAGGCATCTCAGGCTCCTTCGTCCTCGTCCTCGAGCGCGCCGATCAGCGCTTGAATCGGGATCCGGCCGCTGGCGACCAGCTGACCACCCGAGTGACGCACCGCGGACGCGAACGGTGCGGCCCACCGGTTCTCCCAGACCAGCAGCGCTGCGGAGCTGTCCGGTTCCATGGCCCCGGCGAGCGCGACCACGTCGTCCTCGCTCAAGACGTGGACGATGTCCATCTCCAGCTGCTCGATCTCACCGGCGATGCCTTCGTCGAGGTCCTCGAGCTCGAACCCCTCGATGTGCCCGTCCGCTGCCTTCGTGACGAAGACCAGATCGAGCACCTTCACGAGCTCACGGTCGACGAGGTCGCCCAGCGCCGGCGCGATCTCCCCGGTGAACTTGTTGCCCGGGAACTCCACGACGATGTAGTCGACCGGCCCGAGCTCATCGATCGTCTCGCTCATGCCGTCACTGAAACCCAGCGCTAGCCCACCGCGCTATCCGGTATCGGCACCACCGGCCGCGATCCATGCCCTTGCGTCGCGTTCAGCCTCGCTCGACGGCGGCGCCGACCCGTTCGGTTGCCCGGTAGAGGTTCTCCGGGCCGATGAACGCGGTGAACCCGGTGACGCGGAACTGCTCGGCCAGCGGCTCGTTGAGCGACACGATGACCAGCTTCGATCCGACGGCCTCCAGGCTGGAGGCGTACCGCCGGAGGACGTCGATGAAGGTCGAGCCGATGTCGCTGCGCTCCCGTAGGCGGAGGATGACGACGGTGTTCCGCGACGATGAGGCCACCTCGGGAAGGGTCGCTTCGAAGATCGGGGCGGCGGCGAAGAACATGCTGCCGTAGGGCTGGAGGATGACGACGTCGTTGGCCGGGAGACGGGCGGGCGGATCGGTCTCGATGACGTGGCCGTCCTCGGTGAAGGTCCGTCGCTTGAGGGCGACGTGGTTCGACTGGCCGATGACATAGAGCAGGACCGAGAGCGCGACGCCGGCGACGACGGCGTACTGCAACGGGATGACCATCGTCAGCACGAACGTCGTCACCAACACGAACCGTTGGGGGGCACCGGTTCTCCAGACCGAGGCGAGATCCCTCGGCTTGACGGTCCGGATGCCGACGAGGATCAAGAGCGCCGCCAGCGCCGGCATGGCGATGTTCCCGATCGCATCGCCGAGGGCGACCAGGCTGACGGCCATCACGACGCCCGCGACGACGAGTGAGGCGCGCGTTCGGGCGCCGGCAGCCTTGTTCACCGCCGAGCCCGAGACGGATCCGCCGACCGGCATCCCTTCGAGCACGCCCGAAGCGATGTTGGCGACGCCTTGGCCGGTGAAGTCACGCGACGGGTCGGGATAGCTCCCGTCCTCGTTGGGGAAGTTGGCGGAGATGCCCGCACCTTGGACGAGACCGACCAGCGCGAGCGAGACCGCGGGCACGATGAGGGAGGGAACGAGGCGCGAGCTCCGGGAGGACGGCGTCCGGCAGCGTGCCGAGGGTCGCGCCCAGGTCCTGGACCGTCGCCACGTCCCAACCGAGCGCCTTCGCGGCGGCAGAGGTCACGACGATGCCCACGACGAGGCCGAGGGCTCCGAGGCGCGTCCGTTCCAAGGCGACGATCAGCACGATCGTGCCGAGCCCGATCGCGACCGACTGTCCGTCGAGCCGCCCGGGGTGCAGGACCGTGTCGAGGGCGCGGGTGAGGCGCGAATCCTGAGGAGAGTCGTAGCCGGTGAGGTTCGCGAGCTGCCCGAGGACGATGTTCACGCCGACCGCGTTGATGAACCCGACCATCACGGCGTTCGACACGAACCGCAGCACCGACCCGAGCCTGAGCAACCCCGCCGCCACCATGACGACGCCCGTGAGCATCGACAGCGTGAACAGCGCGCCCGCCGGGTCGGTCGCGTCGTGCACGGCATCGACGTCCGCGACGAGGATCGCCATCGCGCCCGTGCCTTGCACCGCCATGAAGGACGACGAGGTCACGAGCGCGCCGGCAACCGTCCCGACCATGTAGGCATTGAGCCCGGCGAGCGGGTTGACCCCCGCGAGGAGCCCGGTTGCGAGGCCGTCGGGCACGCTCTCGACGCCGAGCACCGCGCCGGCGGGGATGTCCTGCCGGAGGTGCGCAAAGACTGACGGCTTGGTGCGACCCATCGCTGCGGCGCTCCCCTGCCGTGTGGGACTCGTTGTCAGCGCGTGGTTGCCACGCGCGGCCTCAGCCTCCCGACCTCGACCGACCTACCGCGACCTTCAAGAGGACACGGCATCACGGGTCGTCCCCACGCCGGAAGAAGCGCCCGGTGCGACGACCTTCGCCTTGAGCTGTTCGAACTCGGCATCGTCGATGACGCCGCGCTCCCTGAGGTCAGAGAGACGGCTGAGCTCGTCGGCGGCGCTCGTCGAGGTGCCTGCCGCGTCCTGGATGTAGGCGCGCGTCGCCGCGTCCTGTGCCTGCGCGGACGCTTCGGCATGTTCACTCATCTTGTGACCACGTGCGATCAGATACACGAAGACGCCAAGGAACGGCGCCACGATGACGAAGAAGATCCACAGGAACTTCGCGAATCCACCGAGATCACGGCTGCGGAAGATGTCCGCGAAAACGGCGATCAGCAGCCAGATCCAGATGAAGAACATCGTGAACCAGAGCATCGCCCAGAACACTTCACCTACTTGCCAATCAGCCAGAATCATGGGCCTCTCGTTTCTCGGTAAGGGCGGACCCGCCGTCGTCCGAATTGTCCCTCGTAGTCTTCGACGTCGCCTCCCCCACAGCTATCCCGATTCGGCACACACCACGTGAACCCCGGTCACACGTCCTCGACTGCGGCCAGCCGGCCGGAGCGGATCGCGGCGGCGAAGGCTTCGTAGTCACGCTCGTTCTGGTCGGCATAGCGTTCGGAGAAGTCGGTGATCGCTTGGTCGAACCGATCCTTCTTGCCCATGTACGCGGACAGGGCCACCGGATCGCCGGAACGGGCGTGCGCCCGCGCCAGGGTGCGACCGCAGACCTCCGCGTAGAACGTGAGCGCGGCCGGGACCATGCGCCTCGACGAGGGCCGAGCCCTTCATGTCGCGCAGCTGGCGCCAGTAGAGGTGGCGATTCGCCTCGTGGCTCTTCGACCAGCCGAGGAAGATGTCGCTCGCGGCCTGCATCAGTCTCTGGCCCTGGACCACTCGCTCGCCGGCATGCCGGTATCGGCTCTTCGGCAGGTGATCTTCGAGGACCGACGCGCTCGCCTCCTTGACCTGGAGGAACAACGGGTCGTCCTGGTCCCGACCCTGCAGCAAGCACGACGAACGCACGCGTCCCGACGCTGCCGACGCCCACCACCTTGTGGGCCATGTCGACGATCTCGAATCTCTCGAGGAGGTGACGGCGGTCGTCCTGCAACGTCGTTCGATAGGCGCGGAACTGCTCGTGGATCACGTGTTCCAGCTCGTCGACGGACAGGCCGATCCGCGGGGCCAGGTCCCGTAGCGGGATCAGCACCGGTGGCTGGCTGACGATCCGGTAGCGGCCGTCGACCTGCTCGGTCAGCTTCGAGAGCGCCTGCAAGCTGTGCCGGGAGTGCGCTTTTCGTGACTGCTTCTCGGCGAGCTTCTGCGCGGATCTGGCTTCCTTCTTGCTGCCGGCTCGTTCCAAGGCGCTCGCAGCGTCCCTGACCCCGCTCATGAGCTCTTGTTCCGACAAGTGGGCGTACCAGACGTCCATGGTGCGCATCTCGGCGAACTCCGCCATCTGTGTTCGATAGGCCGTGATCGATGTGCATGTGGCGGCACGGGCATCGGACCCGTCGAAGCTGTTGTTGCGCGCCGCGATCATGAAGCTCGCTGCCATCCGCTTCACGTCGTACTCGAACGGACCGGGGAGCGTCTCGTCGAAGTCGTTCAGGTCGAACAGCAGCGTTCGCTCGGGAGAGGCATACGCACCGAAGTTCGAGAGGTGCGCGTCTCCGCACAGCTGGACGTCCAACCCTGCGGTCGGGGTGCCCTCGAGATCCGCGGCCATGATCTTCGCGGCGCCCCGATAGAACGTGAACGGCGAGACCAACATCCGCCCATGTCGGACGGGCACGAGGTCGGGCTCCCGAGTGGTGTTCTGCTCCTCGAGCAGGGCGACCGGATCGGCACGATCGGGAGACGGCGCCCATCCGCTGTGGACCGTCCGACGCACCTGCTCGCGCGCCGCTCTCCCTCGCGCGCTTCGCTCGTCAACGCTCGGGTGCACGACTGCCGTCATGAGACTCTTCCGTGCGGGGTTGCCGTCCTCCTCATCCTCACCACGGATCCCTCCGCCGCTATCCGCATTCGGCACGGCCCGGCTGCCGAATGCGGATAGCACGCGACATCCCCGGGGATGACGATCGGCCTTCCTCAGGTCGGCGTCTGATCTGAGGTCGTCGCTCGCCGGCAGGAGAGCGCGCTCGACAAGAGGGCCAGCATCATGACGGCATCGACGACGCGTGCGGGGCTTGCACGCGTCCTGCCGATCCTTCAGTGGTTGCCGCACTATGAGCGGTCATGGCTGTCGCGTGACGCAATCGCCAGCGTGTCGATCTGGGCGCTTCTCGTTCCCCAGGCCCTGGCGTACTCGTCGATCGCCGGCGTACCGGTCCAGTACGGGCTCTACACCGCATTCGCCGCGCTCCTGGGCTACGCAGTGTTCGGGACATCGAAGCAGATGGCCCAGGGACCGAGCGCGGCAGTGGCAGCGGTGGTGGCGGCCGTCATCACTCCTCTCGTTGGCGCCGCCGCACTGGGAACTGACGCCGCCGCGACGTTCGCGGCGGCGTTGGCGCTTGCGACCGGCTTCGTGTACCTGGCGCTCGGTGCCGCACGCATGGGCTGGGTCTCGAACTTCCTGTCGAAGGCGGTGATGGGCGGGTTCGTCCTCGGCTTCTCGATCGGCATCATCATCGAGCAGTCCCACAAGCTCCTCGGCGTGCCGAAGGTGGACGGGAGCTACGTGGAGCAGTTGTGGGGCACCATCGAGGAGCTCGTCGACACGAACCTGACGACCCTTGCGCTCGGGGCTTCCTGTCTCGCGGCGTTGCTGCTGATGCGGTACCTGGTCCCCGGACTGCCTCGCGCCCTCATCGTCGTCGTTCTCTCGATCCTCGTCGTTCAGTTCTTGGACCTCACGGATCAAGGTGTGGCGGTCACGGGCCCGGTACCCGACGGCGTGTTCTCGGTCGGACTGCCCGACGTCGGATGGGAGCACGCCGAGTTGCTCCTCCTCGGCGCCTTGGCGGTGATCTTCGTCGGCTATTCGGAGTCACTCGCATCAGCACGCGCGATGGCGACGAAGCACGGCTACGCAATCGATCCGAACCAGGAACTGATCGCGCAACGTGCGGCATGCACGGCTGCAGGTGTCGTCGGCGGCTTTCCGACCGACGGCAGTCTGTCGAAGACCTCGGTTGCCGACTCCGCCGGGCAGCGGACGCAGATGGCGTCGGTGCTCAACGCCGCCCTCGTACTCCTGACGATGCTGTTCCTCGCCTCATTGTTCGAGGATCTTCCGGCCGCCGCCCTCGGCGCGATCGTCATCGACGCGATGGTCGGTCTGATCAGCTTCGCGGAGATGCAGCGCTATTGGCGCGTGAGCCGCGCCGACTTCGTGTTCTTCACCAGCGCAATGGCCGGAATCCTCTTCGTCGACATCATCCACGGCATCCTGATCGGCGTCGTGCTCTCGCTCCTCATGCTGATCGCGCGAGCTTCGAAGCCGCCGATTCGCCGGCTAGCGCGCAACCCGGAGGATGGCTCGTACCTCGATGCCGGCCTGGACGATCGCCTCGGCACCGACTCGGAGGTGCTCACCCTTCGGCTCGACGGGCCGCTCTTCTTCGCCGACTCAGAGCTGTTCAAGGCGGCGGTCTACGACATGATCGACACGGCAGCCGAGCCGCCTCGAGCGATGGTCCTCGATGCCGACTCCATCTCGTTGACCGACACGGACGGCGCCGATGCGCTGATCGATCTCGCCACCCAGCTGCACGACAAGCGAAGCGTCGAGCTCGCCGTGGCCCGTGTGCAGCCGCCGGTCTGGCAGCTTTGGGAGCGGGCCGGGATCACCACGGTCGTGTTCGGCGGACAGCCCTTCGACACCGTCCACGCGGCGGTCGACGCGGTACAGCGGAACCATGAACAAGTGGACTGAGCTCCTCGATCGCCTCGTTGCTCATCAGCGCGCACCCGGTGAGGCCGAGCCCCCTTTGTCAAGAGCTTGGCCGTCCCGTACCCGGACATGTGGGAGCCCGGCCGCGTCACGTTGACCTGGCCGGCGGATGAGCGGTTCTTCAACGAGCGGGGCGTGCTGTTCGGTGGATTCCTCGCTGCCTTGTCAGATCACGCCCTCGGGCTGGTGACGATGTCGGTGCTCGACGACGGCGAGACCTTCGCCACCTCGGATCTGCGAACGTCTTTCTTCAGGCCGGTGAAGGGAGGCACGCTCGCCATCGAGGCGCAGGTGATCCACCGCAGCCGCAACATGGTCCATGCCGAGGTGGTCGGCGCGGGCGAGGACGGCAAGCTCGTCGTGAAGGCGACGGCCACACAGGTGATCCTCCGCTCCTGATCTCACAGCCGTTCGACACCGTCCACGCGGTGGTCGACGCAGTCATCCGGGTTCGGTACGTGCCTCACGGGGCTCAGCCGACGAGACCGGTGCCTTCGTCGCTGCGGCAGTGCCGAGCGGTCCGAGCAGGTCGAGGGCATTCTCGGACGAGGTCGCGAAGTCGACGTACTCGCCGTCTTCGTCGGTGAACCGCGCGATCGACGGATCGGAGTCGAGCCGCCTCAACTTCTTGCGGTCGGCCGCGGTGGGAGAGAGCGTCACGGCATCACAGACGGGGATCAAGGACTCTTCCCATGCCGCGGGGCTGCCGCGGAACGCGAACACGTCATGCACCCAAACGCCATGACCGCGTGTCCACCGAGACCTGCCCGGCCGGCGACGCCTGACCTTCACGTTTCCGGGGCGGTGCCGAATCGCACGATTGCGGAACACGAGGACCGTGAGACCGGCTGCGCACAACCACAGCGGAACACCGATCATCGCCAGGATCGCCCAGATCATCGTTGTTGCTCCCTCGACGCGCCCTGTGTCGACCCCGAGACTGAACTACCAAAGCCGCTTCCGCGATATCCCGATTCGGCACCTCCCGATCCGGAGCACGACGTCCCGTCGTCGAGGCGCTTGCGGTACCACCTGACGTTCGTGCCCGAGGGGAAGTCGTCGACGCGACCCACCAGCTCGTACCCGGTGCGCTCATAGAGCGCGGGCGCCTGGAAGTCGTACGTGAAGTGCACGGTCTGTGAGCACGCACGCGCGACCGCTTCGACCTCTGCGGCGGCGAGAAGCCGTGTACCGAGCCCGCGTCCGCGCAGGCTGCGGCGCCACCCAGAGGTTCTGCAGCTCGCAGCCGTCACCCCAGGTCCAGCCGCTGATGCCGGCGACGACCGCACCCTCGTCGCGCACGAAGATCGCCAGGTCGACCTCGTCACCGACTCCCATGGCCACCGACGCCTCTCGACGGATCTGCATCTCGAGGAACTCGACGTCGAACGGATCTGGCCGGTCCTCGATGCAGAACGCCGGGCGCGACCGAATCGTCACGCGTCGACCATCTGTGCGAGCAAGGAGATGTCGTCGAAGTAGGTCCGGAACGACCGGATCTTCCCATCGCGAAAGTCGGCAACCGTCACGCCGGCCAACTTGACTCGCCGTCCCGTCGCATCCAGGGCCTCGTGGTCGCCGAGGACGAGTGGTCCGGTGTGATCCGCTTCGATGACCCACTCTGCGTACGCCTTGTTGCCCACCTCGTCGAGCCCTCGGTAGAGGATGACGACGTTCGAGAATGCGGTCTCGCGGAGGGCGGCGAGGGCCGCGACCTCGTTCAACCCGGACACGGCGGCGTAGGGCGACCACCCGACGACATCCTCGGTGAAGAGGGTTCCGGGATCAACCGATGTGCCAACGAGCTCGGCCTCGAGTGCCCTCGAGAGCACGTCCTTGCGGGATTCACTCATCGCCGTCTCCTGTTCGTCCGCATCGGCCCATCAGCGCCTTCAGGACCCAAGCACCTTTGCCTTGGCCGACGTGAACTCCTCGTCCGTGAGCGCACCCGAGGCGTGCAACTGGGCGAGGTGCTCGATCTCGTCCGCAGGATCCGCGGGCGGCGGCGCGTACTGCGCCTGGTCCTCGTCGTCGACAGGCGGCTGCTCCTCGTACGCCGGCTGCTGTTGCTGCGCCGCCTGCGCGTACTTCTTGTCCTCGTGGTGGGCAATCGCGGCTCCAGCGATGAGCGCCCGACGCCGTGTCCTTCGCCTGAATCCCACGGGAGCCCCCTTTGCCCACGTACGACCGGCAGTGCGTCGGCCTGGTCACCACTGTGGGCGCCTGTCGGTCGCACCTCTATCCGGAATCGGCACGCGTGCTCGTCTCGATGCCGCTTTCGGATAGCGACCCTCGCCCGGCGATGAGAACGATGCCTGCGTGCGCACGCCGATCAGGAACCCGCCCGACCCGATGTACGCAGAGATCGAGGTACACCGCACGATGATCTGCGATCGCGTGCGCACCGAAGCCTTCCGCCGCGCGATCGACTCGGTTGTTCACCCCGGCGACGTCGTGCTCGACGTCGGTGCAGGCAGCGGCATCCTCAGCGCCTTCGCCGCACGGGCGGGCGCCGCGCGTGTCTATGCGGTCGAGCGGACGGCGGTCGCGGCCCTCGCGCAACAGCTGGCCGTCGACAATGGCGTCGGCGAGATCGTCGACGTGATCCACGACGACGTGATGGACATCGCGCTGCCCGAACGTGTCGACGTGATCGTCTCGGAGTGGCTTGGCGGGTTCGGGATCGACGAAGGGATGCTCCTCCCGGTCATTGCGGCGCGTGACAGGTGGCTCAAACCGGGAGGCATCATGATTCCCCGTTCGGTCACCGCCTGGGTGGCGCTCGTCCACGACCGCCATCTCGCCGAGACAATGGCGTTCCTCCGGGACACGCCATACGGATTGAGGTTCGACGACCTCGTCGACAAGACCGTGAACGAGATCTCCTACTCCGGCAGCTTCCGTCACCTCGCGGCGAGCGACAAGCGCTCCGACGCCAGTCGGTTGTGGACGACCGACGCGAGCCGGATCCCGTTCGAACAGGCGCAAGCGCCGCACGAAGCGGAAGCTCGGCTCGCGGTTCGCACACGTGGAACCGCGAACGCGCTCGCGCTCTGGTTCAGCACGGAGCTCGCGTCCGGCACCTCGCTCTCGATCGGACCGGGTGCTCCGCCAACGCACTGGGGAATGACGACGGCACCGCTGTATGTGCCCATCGAGCTCACGCCCGGAATGTCCGTCCGCGCACGCGTGCGCACCGCCCCCGCTCGGCCGATCGGCACCTGGACGAACTGGGCCATCGCGCTCCCAGGCTGCGACTGGGAGACACACGACGAGCAGGCCGTGTGGGAAGAACTCGACTGCTGAGCGCGGGCCGCGGGCGCCCGCGACCCGCGACCCGCTGACTCACCCGTAGTCGTCGACGACGTCGCGTCCGTGCGCGGTCAGCGCCCAGATGACGCTCACCGCGATCGCGATCATCGTCACACCCCACACCGGCGCGTACGGCAACCATGCGAAGCCGAGGATGGCGCTGACCCCCGCCATCACGACGCCGACCGTCCGGGCCAGCACCGACCCGGTCAGCACGATAGCCGCCGGCAACCGCAACCAGGACGCCCCACACGAGGTGGATCCAGCCCCACTGCGTCGTGTCGAACCGGAACACGTACTCACGGGTCGCGACGTAGAACTCGTCATTGACGATCGCGATCAGGCCAGCGATCGCGTGAAACGTCCCGATCAGCAGCATCATCGTCGCCGCGAAGTACGTCCAGCCGATCGCCCAATTGCTCCTCGTCCTGGCCGGCCCACCCGTCGACACGCTCCCCGATCCCGCAACCCCGATATCAGCCATCGTCGAGCCCCTCGATCTCCCATGAGTCACCCCGGTACCGGGAACGGACACCGGGCCCGGTCGAGCGTCGGGCACGCACCCCGGTCACAGCTATCCCAATTCGGCACGCATCCGTGCCCGTGCGACGGTCTCGCTCGGTGATTCGCCGAACAGCGCTCGGTACTGGCCCGCGAAGCGACTGAGGTGCCAGAAGCCGAACTCGGAGGCAGCGCGGGTCACCGGATCGCGTGCGAACGGACCTTCGAGAAGACGGCGTCGCACCTCGCGCAGCGCCGCGGCGCGCAGGTAGGCGGTTGGTGACATGCCGTGCCACTCGCTGAATGCATCGCGCACCCGTCGTTCCGAGACACCGGCGACCGCGCTCAGATCGCTCAGCGTCACGCCCTGGTACTGCACGCTCGCCGCGTACTGCACGCACGCCCGCACGATGCGCACGCTGGCGGGACGTGCCCGCGGCGCGGGCTGGACGGGGGAACCGCTCGCGATGCGGGTCCGGGTCATGCGACCGCGTCTGACCGACGCTCGCCGCGGCTGCAGCGTCACGTCGACGACGCAGTTGCGTTCGATGCGTCGCGCGGCTCGATGCCGTCGTGCTGCTCGCTCGCGTCGTGTTCGTCGCCAACGCGACCACCTCCCGTCGAACCGATCATCTGAGCGCATGATCCGCCTGTTCGGCACCGCTGTCGTCCTGCGCACCGGATGAATTCGCGAGCACCGTCGTGGGACGCTCCTCATCCGATTCGGATGACGTTCGAGCTAGGCGTCAGCTCTGGAGGGCGTCGTCGATCTCGTAGCCGATGCCGCGCGCGATCGCAGGAGCTGCGGATGCGACTCGGGCGTGACCGATGATCGTCGCGACGCTGATCAACGTTGCGACGATGTCTTCGTCGCAGGCTCCCGCTTCGAACGCGCGCGCGATCGCGCTCCGCCAGAGTGCTTCGGGGGCCCCGAGCGCACCGAGCGCGCTGAGCGGACGAGCGCGTCGGTCCTGGGCTCGAGCGCGGCGAATCGAGCGTCCGGCCCGGAGAGCTCGGCGGTGAAGCTCTCGTCGCCGGTCGCGCACCGATGGAGCACGTGCCGTTGGCGTTCCACGCTCACCTCACAAACGACGATGCGCTTGCTTGCCCTCATCCGAGCACGTACGCGGCGCGTCGGCATCATCCCGATGGCATGAAATCGGAGCACCGAACGGTCTACGTGTCGAGCAGCCCGACCTCGTGGAGCCGCTCGATCGCTTCGTCGCGCGAGGAGACCCCCAGCTTCTGATAGATCGAGATCGCCTGGGACTTCACCGTGTTACGCGAGAGGTGGAGCCGCGCGCCGACCTGCGGGTACGTGAGGTGGGTGGGCAGGAACGGTACGAGCCGAAGTTCGGCGGCGGTGAGCGACGACGCGCCGACCCTTCCCGTTCGCATCGTCTCGAGCTTCGACTCGAGCTCGTCGACCTCCTCGGGCAGCACACCCAGATCGGGCCGCTTCTGCAAGATGTCGCGCGCCTGCCGCAGGACCTCCCGTGCGCCCGCAGTGTCCTCGAGGGCAAGATAGGTGCGGGCGAGCTCGAGCAGCGTCTGCACCGAGTAGGTGGGACGTCCGTAGGTGAGCAGTGGCCGCAGCCGCGCCGCCCGCGTGACCTCGTCGCGTGCCCGTTCGACGTCGCCGCGTTGAAGCGCAGCACGTGCCGCCAACGTGTAGGCGAGCGCGCTCTCCGTGTAGTCGTCGAGGCCGAACTGCTGCACGGCCGAGCGCGCCTCCTCGACGAAGCTCTCGACCGCAGGCCAGTCACCGCGGCCGAGCGCGCAGTAGCCACGCTCGGCGAGCGCGACCACCACGGCGGGCCCGGCGGCCGTGCCCATACCGACCTCGACGGCCTGGGCGAAGATCGAGTCGGCTCGGTCTCGCGTCACCGCCGAGGAGGAAGGAGTATCCGCGCAGCACGAGTGCGGCGCATCGGATCCCGCTTCCCGCACTCAGCCCGTCGAACGCGCTCTCCACGTCACGTCGCATCGCGTCGATGCCGTCCCGACACTGAAAGCCGCGAAGAACGGCGCGCCAACTCGCCAACGTGCTGCCGTCGGGAAGGATCCGCTCGGGCGACGCGCGTTCTTGCGCCCGTGCTTCCATCGAGGAGCGGCGCCGGCGATGGATGTTCCGCGGCAATGGCCCAGCGTTCGGCCGCGGCCGCATCGCCAGTGTTGATGTAGAAGAGCGAACCGAGCACCGCGACCGCGGGATACTGCTCGACCAGGTCCTCGTCGTCGAACCACGCGAGCCAACGCCGGACGGTCTCGCGGCGTCCCGCGGCGAATGCCCTCTGCCCGTTCAGCAGCATGAGCCGATTGACCCGGTCGACGTCGACGCCCTTCTGCGCGTGGTCGATCGCCGGCTCGGGCATGTGGTTCGCCTCGCACCACTCGGCTGCGCGGACGTGCAGTGCACTGACGAGCTCGGGCTCACGACGCTGCAACTCGGCCCGCAGCAGGTCGCGGAACAGGTGATGGTACCGGTACCACTCGCCGTGCCGGTCGAGTGCGACGAGCAGCAGGTTCGAGTGCGCGAGCGACTCCAGGACCGCACCGGAGCCCGTGCGGTCGAGCACCGCATCGCAGAGCGGCCCGCTCATTCGATCGAGCACGGATGTTCGCGTCAGGAACGAGACCTCGGCCTCCGAGAGGCGCGCGAGCAGTTCGGTGCGCAGATAGTCCGCCATGAGCCGGTCGTCACCGGAGAACGGAACGCCGGCGTGCTCCCGCGAGCCGCCGGCCTTCAAGGCGAGCGCGGCGAGGTACAGCCCGACCGGCCATCCTTCGGTGCGATCGAGCAGTTGGTCCATCTCGGCGTCGGTGAGTTGCACGCCGACGGCATCGAGCAGCGCGCGCCCTTCGAGGTCCCGTCATCGCGAGATCGTCGACACCGACCTCCTACGACGTCGCCGCTGGCGCGGAGCCGTGCCATGGGGAGCGATGGTTCGGCGCGCGTCCCGAGCGCCAGCCGCGAGCCGGTCGGGAGGTGGAGTGCGAGCTCGGCGATCGTGTCGAGGCACTCGTCGTTCTGGAGCGCCTCGACGTGGTCGAGGACGAGGACGACGGGCTCCTTCATCCCCGACATCGCAGCTGCGACGCGTGAGGCGACGGCGGCCACCGAGTGACGGCCGTCGGGTCGCAGCACGTCCGGATCCGATGGGGTCGACCCGATCGAGGGCGGCGGCGGTGTACGACATCAGCCGCCCGAGATCGTTGTCGTACCGGTCGATCGAGAGCCACGCGAAGCGAGAAGGGTGACGCCGCGACCATTCGGCCAGGAGCGTCGTCTTGCCGTAGCCCGGCGGCGCGGCGACGACCGTGATCGGCACGTCCGACGCATCGAGTCGATCGACGAGGGCGGCGCGGGAGACCAGCGCCGCGTGGGCGATCGGCGGATGCAGCTTCGACTCGAAGAGATCCTGCGAGCGGCCTTCGCCCGATCGGACCGCTGCCTTGACCTGCGCTCACCGTGGACGACCCCCCGGTGTCACTTCGCCCACGACAGTAAGTTGCAGATGCGGCAAGTTGCAAGAGAAGTCAACAGGATGTCACCAGATGTTCATGTCTCGCCCTCGTCGTGACGTCTAGCCCTCCTCCGCACATCGAGCTCGTAGCCGAGAGCTGACGCGAGGTCGGGCGCAGCTGAGGCGACTCGCGCGATGCCAACGATGGGAGCGACGCTCATGAGGACGCCGGCAACCTCGTCGTCACTCACCCCGGCCGCACGGGCGACGCTCACGGCCCATTGGTAGGAAGGTGCCGCCGACTCGGTGGCGATGAGCGCCGCGAGTCGAACCAAGGCGCGCGTCTTGTCGCCGAGCTCGGAGTTCTCGAGGTCCGTGATCTCGCCGGCGAAGATCGATCCGATGGTGCCGTCGTCGCTCACGGCCAAGCGCCGCAACAGACCCGCGCACGGGCTCGTCCTCGTCGTCGCTCTGGCGTCGAGCGCCTGCATAGGCCTTGCCATTCAGCGATGAGCCGTCCGCGCCAACTGGTGCTCCCGACACGGTCACGCCACGCGCTATCCGATTTCGGCACGTGCCTCCCGGGACCCTCAGCCCGTTCGTGCCGATTGCGGGATAGCGCGGGACGCGCGTCGACGTTCGAATGGCAGGCGACTGCTCGCGAGCACCGATGCCGAGAATGCGCGAGCGAACGAGGAAGGACGTGACGGTGAGCGACATCGACCGCAGCAGCCTCCCGATACGCCGCGAGACCTTCGATGGGGTCATCAATCGGACCCTCGACGGTTCGCAGCCCGATTGGAACCTCATCGGGCACCCGACTCCGCCGGAAGGCGCGCCGAACGTCCTGCTGGTCCTGATCGACGATGCCGGATTCGGGAACCCGAGCACGTTCGGCGGCCCGATCCAGACACCGAACTACACCCGCGTCGCCGAGGCAGGGCTGCGCTACAACCGGTTCCACGTCACCGCGCTGTGCTCTCCGACGCGCGCGGCACTGTTGACCGGACGCAACAACCATGCGGTCGGGTTCGGATCGATCGGCGAGTTCGCCGGCGGATTCCCGGGCTACTCCGCGATCGTGCCGCGGAGCTGCGCGTCGCTGCCTCGGATCCTGCGGGACAACGGTTACAGCACGGCCGCCTTCGGGAAGTGGCACCTGACGCCCGACGCGCAGCAAGGTCCGGCCGGCCCCTTCGATCGATGGCCGAACGGCTGGGGCTTCGACTACTTCTACGGGATCCTCGGCGGCGGTTCGAGTCAGTGGGATCCGGTACTGGCGGAGAACCAGAAGATCATCGGGACGCCCGACGAGTACTACGACGAGGAGCATCCGTACTACTTCCCGGATGCGATGGCCGACCGCACCATCACGTGGCTGCACGGCGTGCGGGCGCAGGATGCCCACAAGCCGTTCTTCGTGTACTACTCGACGGGCTGCAGCCACGCACCACACCACGTGGCGCGCGAGTGGGCCGACAAGTACAAGGGGCAGTTCGACCAGGGGTGGGACGTGCTCCGCGAGGAGACGTTCGCCCGCCAGAAGCAGCTCGGGGTGATCCCCGCCGACGCCGAGCTCACGCCCGGGACGAAGCGTTCCCGGCGTGGGACGACGTGCCCGACAAGCTGAAGAGCTTCTACATCCGCCAGATGGAGGTCTACGCCGGGTACTCGGAGAACGCCGACCACAACGTCGGTCGGGTGATCGACGCGATCGAGGAGCTGGGCGAGCTCGACAACACGCTGATCGTGTGGATCTGGGGTGACAACGGCGCCAGCATGGAGGGGACGATCACCGGCTCGTTCAACGAGCTGACGATGCAGAACGGCATCCCGCTGACGGATGACAAGCAACTCCAGCTCTCGGAGCTCTACGGCGGACTGGACAAGTGGGGATCGGCGATCATGGATCCGCACTACGGCGCGGCGTGGGCGTGGGCGGGCAACACGCCGTTCCAGTGGGGCAAGCAGGTCGGTTCACACCTCGGAGGGACGCGCAACCCGTTGGTCGTGCAGTGGCCCGCTCACATCCACGACACCGGTGGGCTGCGTTCCCAGTTCACCCACGTCATCGACGTGGCTCCCATGATCCTCGACGTCGCCGGGATCCCCGTGCCTCAGACGGTCGACGGGATCGAACAGGAGCCGATGCACGGCGCCACGTTCGCCGCGTCGCTCACCGAGCGCCGGCGCGCCCGAACACCGCACGCAGCAGTACTTCGAGACGGTCGGCAACCGCGGCATGTACAAGGACGGCTGGTGGCTGGCGATGAAGACGGACCGCATCCCGTGGGTGATGACACCGGAAGCGCTCGCGCCCTACGCGCCGGGCGTCTGGGATCCGGATGCCGGTCCCGCGGAGCTGTACTACCTCCCCGACGACTTCACGCAGGCAACGGACCTGGCCGCCGAACACCCGGAGAAGGTGGAGGAGCTCAAGGAGCTGTTCTGGGAGGAGGCGGAGCGGTACAAGGTGCTCCCGCTGCTCGCGACGTTCTCGACGTTCTTCGGCATCCTGCCCCCGATCCCGGAGGACACGACGTTCGAGTTCCGCGGCGATGTCCAGAACGTGATGCCGGGCATGATCCCCCGGATCTACAACCGCTCGTACGCGATCACCGCCGATCTGGTCGTACCCGAAGGCGGCGCCGAAGGTGTCATCGTCGCCGAAGCCGACCACCTCGGCGGGTTCACGCTCTTCGTCAGGGACGGGAAGCTCACCCACACCTATTCGATGATGGGCGTGCTGACGTTCACCCAGGTCGCCGAGGAGGATCTCCCGACGGGCGACGTGACCGTGCGCATGGAGTTCGCGGCCGACGGGGCGACGCCGGCGACCGGTGGCGAAGTGACGCTCTTCATCGACGACCGACCCGTCGGGCAAGGGGAGGATGGAGCACACCGTTCCGGTCCGGTTCTCCGGCTACGCCGGGATGGACATCGGCCGTGACAACGGCGGGGTCGTGGACCTCAGCTACGAGGACCAGAAGCCGTTCGCCTTCACGGGCACCGTGAAGAAGGTGACGTTCGACATCAAGCCCCACCTGTCGGACCAGGACGCCATCGACCTCCGCACCGCCGCGCACCACGGGGAGGCCGCGCACGCGCTGTCGGGGTGAGCGCACGTAGGCATGAAGGAGTGTGAGGAATGACCACGGCGCCGACCGAGGAGACTTCGACGACACAGTTCGTGCGCTATGCCCCGGAGCTCGACACGGTGAGTTCCGACTTCGAGGTCGATCTCCAGAGCGTGGTCGCCGCCGTCGAAAAGTACGTCGCCGACTCGGTGACGGGCGAGGGCGTCGGACGCGCCGTCCGGTTCGCACATGCGAAGGGGTACGGAGTCGTGCGCGCCGAAGTGGAGATCCTCGACGACCTGCCGGCCGAATATGCCCAAGGCATCTACGCCACACCCGGACGCCACGATGCACTGATTCGCTACTCGAACGGTGTCGCCCATCTGGGTGCCGATGCGACGCTGTCGAATGCACATGGGCTGGCGCTCAAGATGTTCGACGTTGCGGGAACGACCCTCCTGGACGACGAGCCGGACACCGGCACGTTCGACTACAACACGATCAACATGCCGGTGTTCTTCTGCAACACCGTGGCGCACTACCTGTTCATCCAACAGCTGTTCACCGACGCCCCCCAGTACTTCGCGAAGGGCAAGGCCGGCATTCATCAACTCCTCACGGAGTACTTGACCGGCAAGGGCACGCTCGCCGAGGACGACTGGGCCTGGGATGAGCTGCTCGTATTTCTCGGGTTGGTTCAACTTCCCCCGGTGAATGCCTTGCTCTCGACCTACTGGACCATGGGGGCTGTGCGCCACGGTGTCCATGTCGCCAAGGTGCGCTTCGCTCCGGTGCGGGCATTCGCAGACGCTGTCGAACACCGCGATGTCGATCTGGGGTCCGACGCTGATGCCTACCGGCGGGCGCTCGAGGTGGAGCTGAAGGAGCGCCCCTTCGAGTTCGACCTGCAGGTGCAGCTCTGCACGGATCTCGAGCAGATGCCCGTCCAGGACGTGACCGTCGAATGGCAGGAGGCGCTCTCGCCGTTCGTCACCGTGGCCAAGGTTCGTCTGCCCGCGCAGGACATCTCCGGCCCGGACAACCTCGAACGAATGGATGCGTTGTCCTTCACGCCTTGGCGGGTCAGGGCGGAGCATGCGCCTCTCGGCGAGATCCAGCGAGTACGACGAGAGGTGTACCGGCGCTCCTCGATCACACGCCATCGGCTGAACGGTCAGGAGCGACGGGAGCCGCGCAGCGTGTCCGAGGCGCTCGGGGAGGAACAAGGCATCTAGACGAACCCGAGAAGGGCGTTGGTGGTCGTCGCGTACCGCAGCCGAGCCGTCGGGCACCGATTCTGAGACAGTGTCCCGGTGGACGACGAGGGCTCGTCGGGACGCCTTGCGGAGCTCACGATCGCGCTCTCGTTGGCGACCGACCTGGGCACCGGCCAGCCCATGGAGCACGGGCTTCGCACCTGCCTCCTCTCGCTGGCAGCGGCTGAGGCCCTCGGCCTCGACACGGCGACGCGAGGCACCGTCTACTACGTCGCCCTGTTGCGGTTCCTGGGGTGCACCTCGGACGCGGCCGACACCGCGGCGCTGGCCGGCGGCGACGACCTCGCCTTCAACGCGGTGATGGCCCCGATGCTGAATGCCGAGTCCGGCGAGAGCATGCGCCACTTCGCCCGCCACCTGGCCGAGGACCTCCCCCTCCCCCGGCGCCTGGGCCGGGTCGCCCGGGCCATGACAGATCCCCGGGCGGTCGAGCGCAGCCTGGCCGGGCACTGCGAGGTCGGTGCCCGCCTCGCGGCCCGCCTCGGCATGGACGAGGCCGTCGGCCATGCGCTCGCCCATGCCTACGAGCGCTGGGACGGGAAGGGCTACCCCGCAGGGTTGGCCGGCGAGGAGGTGCCGGTCGCCATCCGAGTGGTCACGGTCGCCCGCGACGTCGAGCTGTGGGCTCACCCCGCCGGTTGGGCGGGCGCTGTCGATGTACTCACCCACCGGCGGGGACGGGCCTACGACCCGGCGGTGGTGGACGCCTTCCTCGTCGACGGGGAGCGTTGGCGGGGCGACGTGGGCGACGATCCGTGCACCGAGGTCCTCGAGGCGGAGTCCCCACCGCAGCGGACGATCGACGCCCTCGACCACGCACTCGCCGCCGTGGCCGACTTCTCGGACGTGAAGTCGCCGTTCCTCCGAGGGCACTCCCCCGGTGTCGCCGCGCTGGTGGCCGACGCGGCCGGATTCGCCGGCCTGTCCGACGCCGACGCAACCGCCCTCCGTCGGGCGGCGCTGGTGCACGATGTCGGCCGCGTCGGCATCCCCAACGGGATCTGGGACCATCCGGGAAAGTTGAGCACGGCGCAGTGGGAGCGCGTCCGGCTCCACCCCTACCTGGGCGAGCGGGTGCTCCAGCGCTGCGACACCCTCGTCCCGTTCGCCGATCACGCCGCCCGCCACCACGAACGAGTCGACGGCTCCGGCTACCACCGGGCGGCCTCCGGCGAGGAGTTGACGCTCGGGAGCCGGTTGCTGGCCGCCGCCGACGCCTTCCACGCCATGACCGAGCGCCGCCCCCACCGGCCCCCGTTCACGCCCGCCGACGCCGCCGTCCAGCTCATGGACGACGTCGACGCCGGCCGGTTCGATGCCGCTGAGGTCGACGCTGTGCTCGCCGCTGCCGGCCAGACCCGCCGGCCGCCCGCCGTGCCCCGCCCCGCCGGCCTCACAGAGCGGGAGGTCGACGTTCTGCGGCTCATCGCCGTCGGCCACCCGAACAAGGAGGTGGCATCGATGCTCGGCATCTCGCCCAAGACGGTGGGTCACCACGTCGAGCACCTCTATGCCAAGGCCGGCGTGGCGACCCGGGCGGGGGCCACGCTGTTCGCCATGGAGCACGGACTGCTGTCGCGCTGACCGGCAGGGAGATCGGGTGAACGCCCCATGCGCGGCGCGAGCGATCGGCGGATCGTGGGGTCACCCGAGGACTGAGGAGTCCACCCATGCCGACGATCGAGATCAGGGACGCCCGACTGCACTACGAGCGCACCGGGGAGGGCCCCGCCGTGCTGTTCGTCCACGGCCAGTGCGGCGACGCCGACACCTTCGCCGAGCAGGCCCGCCGCCTCTCTGACCGGGCCACCTGCGTGCGCTACGACCGCCGCGGCCATACGCGAAGCGAGCGAGGCGACACCGAGATCACCGACGCCCGCCACGCCGACGACGCGGCAGCCCTCATCGACGCCCTCGGGCTGGCCCCCTGCCTGCTCGTCGGTTCGAGTGGAGGCGCCGCCATCGGCCTCGATGTCGCGCTGCGCCATGGCCACCTCCTGCGGGGAGCGGTGCTCAGCGAGCCGCCACTCTTCAGCATCGACCCCGTGGCCGGGCAGGCGCTGATGGCGGAGATCGTGCCCGTCGTCGAGGCCGCCCTGGCCGACGGCGACCCGCAGGCGTGGGTGGATGCGTTCTTCTCGTTCGTCTGCCCCGGCCTCTGGCGAGCGCTGGACGAGTCCGGCCGGGACCGCTTCCGCGCCAACGCCGACATCGGGCTTGAGGACCTCAGATCGCCATCGCTCGCCGTCACGGCCGCCGAACTGGGGTCCGTCGCCACTCCAACGCTCGTCATCGCCGGAGCGCTGAGCCACCCCCCGTTCCACTCCATCGCTCGTGCGCTGGCAGCGGCGCTCCCCGATGCTCGCTACCTGGAGCTCGAAGGGAGCGGCCACGTGACCTACTTCGAGCAGGCCGACGCCTTCGCCGCCGCGTTGGCTGCCTTCGTCACCGAGCTCGACGGTCAGGCGGTGCCTCGATGAGCCGCTTCGACGTGCGATCCGCCGACGGCACCTCGATCGCCGTCTGGGTCGACGGCGAAGGGCCCGCCCTCGTGTTGGTCCACGGCTCGATCGCGGATCACACGACGCTCGACCCGTTCGTCTCGGTCCTGCGGGACGAGTTCACCACCTACTACCTCGACCGTCGGGGCTTCGGTGCCAGCGCCGACGGTTCCGACTACGCCATCGAGCGGGAGTTCGAGGACGTGGCCGCGGTCGTCGACGCCGTGGCCAGCCGAACAGGAGGGCCGATCGCGCTGTGGGGCCACTCCTACGGCGCCGGGGTGGCACTCGGCGCGACCACCCTGACCGGCAACGTGCACCACCTCGTGGTCTACGAGCCCGGGCTCGGCATCCCCTACCCGCCCGGGTCGATCGACGAGGTCGAGTCGGCCGTCGCCGCGGGCGATCCCGACACTGCCCTCGTCGCCGTGCTGGTCGGGATCCTCGAGATGACCGACGAGGAGATCGACGCCCTGCGGGCAGACGCCCTGTGGCCGGTCCGTCTTGCTGCCGCCCCCACCGTGGCTCGCGAGTGTCGGGTCGAGGACGGCTGGACCTATCACCCAGGTCAGTTCGACGGCATCGAGGCCCCCGTCCTCTTCCTCGCCGGCAGCGACAGCCTCCCGGCCATCGCCAAGGCGACCGACGAGGCCCGCGCCGTCATTCCCGACGCGCAGGTCCGGATGCTCGACGGCCACGGTCACTTCGCCCACAAGACCGACCCGGCGATGGTCACCGCCGTCCTACGCGAGTTCTTCGCCTCCTGAGCCACCCACTCGTGCGGACGCCGGGGGCCGTCAGCGTCCGGTCGCGGCCTCGGCCCGCTGGCTCACGCGGTCGTAGTTGATCCGCAGCAGCGCGATCGCCTCGTCGGCGTCGGCATCGGTCGTGATGTACAGCGTGGTCCAGCCCGAGTCGGGATGGACGTGGTGCGGTCCGGTCCGGCCGGCGGCCACCAGATCGTCCCGGATCCGGCGAGGGAAGGGGATGTCGGCCTGGTGCCCGCCGTGTACGTGGCCGATCGAACGGCCACCCACGACGAAGTCCGTCTCGCCGTACTGGCCGGTGGCCGTGGCGACACCCGGCCAGCCCGTGACCTCGCGCAGGATGTGTTCAGCTCGCTCGTCCACCGAAAGGCTCATGCCCCCAACCGTAAGACCTCGAGTTCACTTGAGGTCAAGTGGGCAGACTCGCGTCAACTCGGTTCGGTCAGATCCGGGCGACGGCGATGGTCCCGGCGTCGCGTACCGCCTTCGAGTCGTCCGGCGCCAGCGCGGCCACCGTCTCGTAGGCGAGTGCGTCGAGGTCGATGCTCAGGGCGGCCGCGTCCGCTTGGACGAGCCGCTCGAGGACGTGCTTCGACGCGAGGGTCACTCCACCCTTGGCCACGCCTTCGATCCGGGCCGTCTCGTTCATCTCATCACCCAGCGCGGTGACCTCCAGACGTCCGCCGGTGGCCACCTGTCCGACCATGAGGGTCGCGCCCCAGTGGAGACCGACGTTGACCTGGGTCCCGAACCCTCCCCCACCCAGCTCGCCGGCCCGGCCTCCGATCGCGCGCGCAGCGCGGACGGCGGCGGCCGCGGCGGCGGCTTCAGACCCGAGCTGCTCGGTGAGGAAGAGGGCGGAGGCCCCGTCTCCCGCGTGCTTGCCCACGATCCCTTCCTGGGCGACGACCTCCGTGTCGATCAGGTCGGTGAGGTCACGCACGAGGTCGAAGTAGGCGCGGGACGACAGACGCCGAGACAGCTCGCCGGACGCCTCGAGGTCGGCGAAGAGGATGGCGGCGCTGCGGCGAGAGGGTTCGGCCACCGCGGCCATCCGCTCGTAGTGCGCCTGGTCGCCCCGGGCCAGGCGCAGCAGGAGGCTGTCCGGCACGTCTCCGGTGCTCAGCCGCATCACGCCGAGGAAGGTCCCGTCGTCGCTGTTGATCCGGACATCGACGAAGGCGACATCGCCCAGCCAGGACAGGCGCATCCCCTCGATGTCGGGGAACTTGTGGATCGAGGACCACGCTCGCGGTCGGGGGCCGGGCTCCACCCGCGCCGCCGCGCCGGCGAGCGGGCCGAACACCGCGTCGAACTCGGGTGTCCCGGGCTCGAGGTCGCCGCGCAAGATGGGCACGTTCAGCTGCCACCACTCCGCACTGCTCTCGTCGGTGGTCGCCCAGACCTCTGGGTCCTCGAGCTGGCGACGGGGCAATCCCTTGCCGTAGAAGCGGTCCACCTCGCTCGGCTCGACCCCGACGATTCGCGCCTCCTCGGTGGAGATGAAGACGAGGCGCCACAGGTGGTCACAGATCTCTCCCGAGATCCGTCCGACCTCCATCGCCTCGGCGATCGCCCGCAGCTCGGGGTGCTCGGGCAGCGGAGGGCCGGCCGCGTCGCCCGTCACGGCGCGGAGCGTAATCCGAGCCTCCGCGCTCCTACGGTCCGACGTCGCTGAGGAGCGCGGCGGTCACCGCGCGAGGGTCCCGCTGCTCGAGGCGGCGGCCGAGCCACAGCAGAGGGCGCACCGGTATCGGCGGCTGGGTGATGAGGTAGGCCAGCACGGCGACGAGCCGGTCGAGCTCGGCGACGTACGCCAACCGGTCCTCCTCGGAGTCGAGGGCGTGGATCCGCTCCGCGGCGCCCCACGCCCGGCGCCGCGCCACCTGAAGCGAGAAGTTGAACACCCGCCCCCCGCACAACGAGGCGGCCACGTTGGTCCACCCCGACACCCGGTCGAGCGATCGCAGCACGTCGTCGTAGGTCTCGCCCAGGACGTCGTTGACCGCGTCGAAGTCCGGTTTCACAAGGGTGAGGTCGCCACCAGGGCCCACCACCTCCACCACCGCCTGCGCGAGATCGTGGTTCACGTGCGCGTTGATGCCCAGGAGGAGGTGCTGCACGATCAGCAGGTCGGGGTCGTCGGCGACGTCCCAGGACGCCTGCCAGCAGCGGGGCCGTGGCTCGACGGCCTCCCGAGCCCTCAGGTAGTAGGACGCGAAGGTGGTGGCGAAGGCATCCATGCGCTCGCCGTCGGCGAAGCGACCGTCGTCGATCGACGCCGCGATGCGCTCGGTGACGCGTGCATACATGGCGGGGAAGTAGCCGGATGCGTCGGTCGCGTCGAGGGCCAGCACCCGCAACTGCTCAGCCGTGGCGCGGATCGCTGGAGGCATCGACGAGACAGTCTTCCCCGTCCCGGTGTCGTTCGTTGCCCTCAGCCCACGAGAGGGGGTGTGGTCCCGAGCAGGTAGGGGATGCCCACGTAGAGACTGAACACGCCGACGGCGGCGTTGAGCAGTTGCAGTCGCTGGTCGGTGAGGCCCATCGCCGCGACCACCGCCACGACCGTGTTGGCCAAGAAGAGGCCGAAGAGGAACGGGGCGAGTGAGGCGGTGCCCGCCGCCAGCGCGAGGACCTGGGTGGGGGTCTCGGCGCCGATGCCGTGGATGAGGCCGACGACGATCGCTCCGCCCGCGCCGTAGGGAGCGGGAATGCCCTCGTGGCGGTGAAGGTGGCGGTGCTCGACCGTCACCGGGGACGACTCGAGCTCGACGCCGGCCGGGTCGAGGTCCTCGTGAGTGTGCTGGTGACGCGGGTCGTCGTCGCCGTGGGCATGGCCGTGCTCGTGCTCGATCACGGTGGTCGGACGCAGGGCGGCCCGGATGCGGTTCACGGCGCGCGTCAGCAGGCCGGCTCGAGAGGTGGGGCGTCGGCCGGTGGCCACGCACCACAGGACGTAGGTTCCGAGCACCACCAACGTCGCCCCCACCAGACGGCCGGCGTCGGGCACGTCCCACCCGGCCCAGGCGATGCCCAGCCCCAGCACCACGACCATGAGTGCATGGCCGAGCGCGTAGAGGGTCGACAGGGCGAAGGCCCGCAGGCGACCGAACTGGCTACCGCTGATGTCGGTGATGGCGGCGACGTGGTCGAGGTCGAAGCCGTGCCGGAAGCCCAGGGTGAAGATGCCGAGCACTCAGGTCTGCCCCGCCAGCCAGGTGCACCAGTCGTCCACGCCCTCGCCGGTCCGGGCGCTCGTGAGGATGACCTTCGCCGCCGGGTTCACCGCGGCCAGGTTGTCGAGGAACCAGTCCAGCTCGAAGTCCAGGTGGGGAAGCAGGTCGATCTTGTTGACCACCACCACCTCCGCGGCCCGGAACATCACGGGGTACTTGAGCGGCTTCTCCTCCCCCTCGGTCACCGCATACACCATGGCCTTCGCTGACTCACCGACGTCGAACTCCGCCGGGCACACCAGGTTGCCGACGTTCTCGATGACCAGCAGGTCGAGGCGGTCCAGCGGCAGGCGCCCGACCCCCGCCCGGACCATGACCGCGTCCAGGTGGCACTCGCCGCCGAAGCCGGCACTGGTGTTGACCAGGCCGACCTCGGCGCCCAGGCCGTCGAGGCGATCGGCGTCGAGGCTGGTTTCGATGTCCCCCTCGAGGATGCCGATGCGGATCCCCTCACCCAGCTCGACAAGCGTGCGGCGCAGCAGCGCGGTCTTGCCCGCTCCCGGTCCCGACATCAGGTTCACGACCCTGACGCCCGCCTCGGCGAAGGCCGCTCGGTTGGCGTCGGCGATCCGGTCGTTCTCCGCGAGGAGGTCCTCCAGGACCTCCACACGGACCGCGCCGGTCTCCGGGTAGCCGGTGTGGTCGCCGACATCGCGGTGGTCGTGATCGTGGTCGTGTTCGTGCACGGTGCCGTCGGCGTGTTGGTGGAAGCGGCCCATCAGCCGACCTCCTGGCGGACGTCGAAGGAGGTGAGCTGGAACTCCTCGCCCTGGAGGAGGGACACGTCACTGCTGCTGCACTCGGGGCAGACCATGATCGGCCAGTCCAGCCGGGACTCGGCCGAGCACGCGGCGCAGGCGATGACCGCTGGGACGTGCTCGACCTCGAGGGCGCTGCCCTCCAGCTCGGTGCCGGCGGTGATCATCTCCCACGAGAAGATCAGCGAGTCGGGCACGACCTGGCGGAGGTAGCCGATGCGTACCGCTACGCGGTCGACCGGACGGCCCTCGGCGCGGTCGGTCACCGTGTCGGCGATGGCCTGGGCCACGGACAGCTCGTGCACTCAGTGCCGTCCCATGCTGACGGCCACCTCCCGGTGGAGCCGGCCGAAGTTGTAGTAGGCCGCGCAGGCCCCCTCCGAGGAGACCATGCACGTCCCGATCGGGGTCTCCGGGGTGCACCCCGTGCCGAACACCTTGCACTCCCACGGCTTGATGACGCCCTTCAGGACCTCCCCGCACTGACAGGCCTTCGGGTCGGCCACCCGCACGCCGGGCACCTCGTAGTGCAACTCGGCGTCCCACGCCGCGAACTCGGGCCGCAGCTTGAGTGCGCTCTGGGCGATGAACCCGAGCCCCCGCCACTCGAAGTGCGGCCGGAGCTCGAACACCTCGGCCAGCACCTCGAGCGCGCGCGGGTTGCCCTCGTCGCGGACGACCCGGGTGTACTGGTTCTCGATCTCGCAGCGGCCCTGGCGGATCTGGGCGAGCAGCATGGCCACCGCCTGGAGGATGTCCAGGGGTTCGAAGCCCGTCGTGACGAGCGGCTTGCCGTAGGTGTCGACCACGAACCGGTACGGCCGGTTGCCGATGACCGTGGACACGTGCCCGGGGCCGAGGAAGCCGTCGAGGCGCAGGTCGGGCGAGTCCAGGATGGCCTTGATCGGGGGGACGATCGTGACGTGGTTGCAGAAGACGGAGAAGTTGGTCACGCCCTCGGCGCGGGCCCGCAGGAGGGTGAGGGCGGTGGACGGCGCCGTGGTCTCGAACCCGATGGCGAAGAACACGACTCGGAGGTCGGGGTTCTCGACGGCGATGCGGAGGGCGTCCAACGGTGAGTAGACCATCCGCACGTCGGCCCCGCGGGCCTTGGCCTCCAGGAGGCTGCCGTCGCCCCCGGGCACGCGCATCATGTCGCCGAAGCTGGTGAAGGTCACGCCCGGCGTCTCGGCCACGGCGATGGCGTCGTCGATGCGGCCCATCGGGATCACGCAGACGGGGCAGCCGGGACCGTGCACCAACTCGACGCCGTCGGGCAGCACGTGCTCGATGCCGTGGCGGTAGATCGTGTGGGTGTGGCCGCCGCAGACCTCCATGAACTTCACGTGGTCGTCGGCGACGAGGTCGGTGATGAGGGCGAGGAGCCGGCGGGCGGCCACCGGGTCGCGGTACTCGTCGACGAACCTCACGTGATCCTCGATCCGGTCACAGCCTCGACCTCCTCCTCGTAGGCCTGGCCCATCAACTGGAGGCCCTCCATGGCCCGCTCGGCCTCCTGCTCGTCGATCTTCGACATCGCGAAGCCGACGTGGATCAGCACCCAGTCCCCGGCCCGGAGGTCCTCGTCCTCGAGGAGCCCCACGTTGATGTTGCGACGGACGCCGGCGACGTCGGCCACGGCGAGGTGCTCGTGGCCGATGTCGAGATCGACGATCTGACCGGGGATGCCGAGGCACACGGTCGCTACATCCTCTTGACGCGCAGGTAGCGCGACAGGTCCGGGAGCGACACCAGCACGGTGATCACCGCCAGCAACAGCACGAAGGCGATCAGTCCGAGGAAGATCAGTCCAAGGGTTTCCATCTATACCTCCTGGGGACGGGACGCCGACGGCGCCACTGCGACCAGATCCATGACCGTCTCCGCGGCCACGTCGACCGCGGCAGCGACGGGTTCCGAGAGGCCGATGCCCTCGTCGACCGTCAGCGGCTCGCAGCCGACGATGAGCACGCGCCCGACCTGCCCGCCGAGCCCGTCCAGCGTGGCCAGCACCGTGCCCGGGTCCATCGTGTGAGCATCCATGGCCGCGCCGGGCAGGTCGTCCAGGGCGGGCTCGAGGACGGTGACCGTCCCCGGCGGCTCGCCCCGGGGCAGGGCGTCGACCAGGACCAGGGTGTCGTAGCCGTCCAGCAGCTCGTAGGCGAGGTGGACCCCCCGGATGCCGAAGTCCTCGACGTGCACGTCGTCGGGCATCGGCTCACGCACCAGGCGGGCGGCCACCTCGACGCCGAAGCCGTCGTCGCTGAGGAAGATGTTGCCGATCCCGGCCACCAGCGTCCGGCTCACGGGTCGACCACCTCGAGCTCGTCCGGGCGGAAGTAGTTGAACCGGCCCTGCCAGGCGAAGAGGTCGGCGCCCGGGTCGTCGTCGAGCACGACGGCCACGTGCACGTCGCCGTCGACGTCGTGGAGGACCGCCTGCACCGTCGCCCGGCGGCCGGCCAGGAACATGTCGTGGGCGTCGGCGCCGTGGCGGGGGCGCAGGCGCACCGTGGTGCCCGCGCCCACCTCGGTCCCCCCGATCCAGACGGTGTCGGTGGCCGGGTCGAAGGCGGCGTCCGAGCCGGGGTCCCACCACGGCGGCTGCTCGGCCTCGGCGTCCAGCCCGCCGGGCAGGCCGGTGGTGGTCGGCTCGGCGGGCGACGCCCCTTCCAGGTAGCGGACGGCGCCGTGGAGCCGTTCGAAGATCTCCGGCGGCATGGCGTCGACCCGGTCGACGATCTCGGCGACGCGGGCGTCGGTCGCTCGTGCCTCGCGCTTCTCGTCGTCGGTGAGGGTGAGGATGCGCAGGGCCAGGATCTCGTCGATCTCGGTCGAGTCGAACAGGGCGCCCGGGCTCTCGGCGGCCACCTCGGGGTTGTCGTAGAGGATGATCGGCGAGGAGAGCACGACGGTGTCGGCGTCGGCCGAGCCCGCCTCGCCCGCCAGCACGGGATAGGTGCGGAGGTTCTCGCAGCCGGCAGTGACCGGCCGGGCGAACTCGGGCGGGTCCAGCAGCGAGACGAAGCGGCCACCGGACACGGCGAGCAGGGTGTGCACCGCCACCAGCGAGTGCTGGACGACCTCGTCCCGGGGGGCGTCGGGCACGTTCCAGCTCATGCGGTTCTCGATCCGCACTCGCACCTTGACGAGGGGCGTGGGCCCGTCGACCCAGTCGGCCGCGACGTCGACGACGGCCTCCACGGCGCGCCGTTCGCGCACCAGCCGTCCGGCCACCTCACCGCCGGGACCGGTGAGGGGCTCGACGTCGCGGCCGGCGGGGAGGCCGAAGGAGACGACCCGGTGGGCCGCCCACCCCGGCTGGAGGGGATCCAGCACCACACCCTCGATGTCGAGCTCGCGCTCGACGGCCTCGTCCCAGGAGGTGTGGAGGGTGTCGCCCACTTCGAGCCGGTCGACCGGGCGGAACGTCCCGTCGGCGGTGGCCTCCTCCACGGTTCGGGACTGGACCTGCAGGCAGCGGACCCGCACCTGGAGCACGGGGTGGTCGTGCGGGTCCACCACGCACTCCGTCTGCATGCTCCAGGGGTCGGTGCCACCGGCCTCGCTGTACGCCTTCGGGGCGAGCACCCCGAACTGCCACCGGACCTGGTTCTTCCCCGCCGACGCCCGGTACGGATAGAGGACGTAGCCCTCGTAGAGCACGGCATCGGCGATCGTCAGCGCCCGGTCGAACACGGAGGGCTGCACGGTCACCGTCATGGCCGATCGCCCGCCTCCTTCAGGAGCGCCTCCACCGCCTGGTCCCAGGTGGCCAGGGCGCGGTCGGCCTTGAACTCGCCGAGGAGGTCGAGGGTGTCCCGGTGGAGGCGCAGCCAGCCGCTGTTCGGGAAGTAGAGGTCCATCAGCTCCCGCCACACCACGACCGGCAGCTGGTACGAGGCCTCGAGGTCCCACGCCACCGGCTGGGCGTTGAACCCGGCGTCGCCGTGGGAGAACTGCGTGCCGCTGAACAGGAAGGCCAGCGGCACCTCGCCCCCACCCAGGGCGTGCAGGTAGCGGGCGGCGGTGACCTCGAAGTCGTAGGTGCAGGGCACCGGCAGGTCGAACTCTGTGGTGCCGGTGAAGCCGGGCAGCATCGCCCCGACGTGGGTCCACAGGAAGGGCCGCAGCGACTCGCCCCACTGGGGTGTCGGCCCGAACTGCTCGTACAGACGGTCCTCCTCGTCGGCCGAGTAGTGCCGGCGTTGGGGCTCGATGCGCAGCTGGGCCCGGAGGGCGAGGGCGTGGACCGGCTCGCCCGAGGACTCATCCACCCGAAGCCGGAACAGCAACGTGGGCACCGCGGCGTAAGGCTCGGCCTTCGCGTCCACGACCTCGAAGGCGAGGGTCACGGGACCGTCGTCGACCTCTCGGCGAGGCCGGTGAAGAAGCCGTCGATGGCCTCGTGGGCGTCCTGGCCGCCGTCGAACCCTCGCCACCGCATGCGGAGCAGGCCGACCAGCTCGTAGCAGGCGTCGATGGGCACGAGGTAGGACTCGCTGTGCTCAGCCGTACGGCGGACCAGCAGCGCCTCGAGGTCGGGCACCATGTCCGCCACCGCCGGGTTGGCCTCGACGATCCGGTCCCAGGCCTCGAGCGGGAGCAGGGACTCGGTGGCCCCCGCCGGGCTCGGGTAGAAGGCGGCGACCCGGTCCATGACCGAGTTGACGAAGAAGAAGGCCACGCTCACCGGGATCTGGAGGGCGTCCCACTCGCCACGGGTCATGGCGAACGACGGGAGCGAGCGGTACTCGTCGGGGACGGCCCGGTACTTCCCTCCGCCCGATCCGCGGTCCACGAACAGCAGGTAGCAGGCCCGGCAGGCGCACAGCAGCCCGCGGCTCTCGAGGTTGACCACATGCTGGTGGTCCTCCGGGATCTCGGCGACGCAGAGGTCGCAGCTCTCGACGTCGGGCCGGCTGGCCGTCACCCGGCGGATGCGGTCCAGGATCGCCAGGGCGCCGCCGGGAGCCGGCGTGGTCACGCCGTCACCCGGTCCGACTTGCGGCCGAGGGGCACGGCCACGGGGCCCGCGGCCGTCGTGGCGTCGACGGCGCCCTCGGTGTCGATGAGCACGACCTCGGGCGCCGCCTCGCGGATGGCGACCTCCACCGCTGCCCGCAGCGTGGCCGACGAGGAGGGGCAGCCGTCGCAGCTGCCCAGGAGGCGGAGGCGGACCACACCGGCGTCTTCGTCGACGCCGAGCAGCTCCACCCCGCCCCCGTGGGACGCCAGGTAGGGCCGGCAGCCGTCGAGGGCGGCCTCGACCCTGCCGGCCAGGTCCTCGGGGTGCAGCCCGTGGACGACCAGCAGGCTGGCCACGAGCTCGTCGGCGAGCAGTCGGGCGAACAGCTCGTCGCCGACGGGCCCATCGCCCAGTACCTCGTCGACCAGCTCCAGGGTGCGATCGAGCCCGGACCCGTAGAGGTCGGTGAGAAGGCGCACGACCTCCTCGACCTCCCCCCAGGCGCGGGGCTCGAGGCGGTCGCTCAACCCGTCGAGGAGGTGCTCGATCCGGTCCCCTGCCGCTCGCAGGTCGGGCGTCGCCCCCGCCGGCTCCACGTCCGCTCAGACCTCGACGTCGTCGTGGACCGCCGTCGGTGAGTGCGTCCGCTTCAGCACCTTGCCGTCGCCGAGGTACATGTGGACGCCGCACGGCAGGCACGGATCGAAGCTGCGGACCGTGCGCATGATGTCGATGCCCTTGAAGTGCTCGAGGTCGTTCTCCTCGAAGATCTGCGTGCCCATCACCGCGTCCTCGTACGGGCCGGGGGTCCCGTAGACGTCGGTGGGGTTCGCGTTCCACGGCGTCGGGGGGTACGGGTGGTAGTTGGCGATCTTCCCGCCGCGGATGACCATGTGGTGGGACAGGACCCCGCGCACGGCCTCGGTGAACCCGCAGCCGATGGCCTCGTCCGGCACCTTGAACGACTCCCACGTCTTGGTGTGCCCGGCCCGCACCTCGGCCAGCGCCTTCTCGGCGAAGTGGAGGGCGCAGGCCGCGGCATACGCCTGGAAGTAGGAGCGGGCCCGGTTGCGCTCGATGGTGTTGCTCCACTGCGGGACCTTCCACTCGAAGGTCACCTCGGGCTTCAGGGCCGTCTTCGGCAGGTTGATCACGACGCTGTCACCCGTCGCCTTCACGTAGCCGATGTCCACCAGGCCGGACAGGGCCGTCGACCAGAGGCGGGCGATCGGGCCGCCGCCGGTGTCGAGGGCCAGGTGGTCCTGACCGTCGAACCACCGTGGCGACATGACCCACGAGTAGTTGCCGTCGAAGTCCCGCTTCTGGGGCTGCGGCAGCGTTGTCTGGTTCCAGGGGTGGCGACGGTCGACCGGGTTCCCCAGTGGGTCCTTGGCCACGAACGTCTCCTGGTCCTCCCAGTCGTCGTAGAAGGAGTGGCCCAGGAGGATCCGGATGCCGAGGTTGATGTCGACGAGGTCGTTGGTCACGAGGGCGCCGTCGACGACGACGCCGGGGGTGACGAACATCGCCCGCCCCCAGGTGCTCATGTCCTTGTACTCGAAGTTGCAGACGTCGGGGTCCTGGAAGCTGCCCCAGCAGTTGAGCAGGATCCGGCGTTCGCCGACGTGCTCGTAGCCGGGCATCGCCTCGTAGATGAAGTCGAAGAGGTCGTCGTGCATGGGGACGACGCGCTTCATGAACTCCACGTAGCGCATGAGCCGGCTGATGTAGTCCGTGAAGAGCTGGATGGTGGCCGTGGTGCCGATGCCGCCCGGGTAGAGGGTCGACGGGTGGACGTGGCGGCCCTCCATGAGGCAGAACATCTCGCGGGTGTACCGGCTGACCTGCAGGGCCTCCCGGTAGAACTCGCCCGAGAACGGGTTGAGGGCCCGCATGATGTCGCCGATGGTCTTGTAGCCGTGGGCCTCGGCGTTGGGCGCCTCGGTGCGGTTGGCCTGCTCGAGGACGCCGGGGTTGGTCTCCCCGACCATCTTCTCGCAGAAGTCCACGCCGACCAGGTTCTCCTGGAAGATGTTGTGGTCGAACATGTACTCGGCGGCCTCGCCGAGGTTGACCATCCACTCGCCGAGGTGCGGGGGACGCACCCCGTAGGCCATGTTCTGCGTGTAGCACGAGCAGGTGGCGTGGTTGTCACCACAGATCCCGCAGATCCGGCTGGTGATGAAGTGGGCGTCGCGGGGATCCTTGCCCTTCATGAAGATGCTGTAGCCGCGGAAGATCGACGACGTGCTCTTGCACTCGGCGACCTCGCCCTTGCCGAAGTCGATCTTGGTGTAGATCCCCAGGCTCCCGACGATCCGGGTGATGGGATCCCAGGCCATGTCGACGACGCCGGTGGGGCGGTTCGACGTGCTCTGCGGGGTGGTGGTCACGGTCATGTCGGTCCCCCTACTTCCACCCGGGCGAGTGCCCGGTGGAGAGCTTCGTTCCCCGCTTGCGCCACTTGGGTTCCTTGTTGACGGTGCGGTTCGTCATGTTGCGGAGCGGTCGGATCAGGCCCCCGTAGAGGCCGCTGGCCATGGTCGAGACGCGAGCCCCGGGTGGCTCGTCCATGAACGGCATGAACTTGTCCGGGAAACCGGGCATCGTGCAGCCGATGCAGATGCCGCCCACGTTCGGGCAGCCGCCGACGCCGTTGATCCAGCCCCGCTTGGGGACGTTGCAGTTGACGACCGGGCCCCAGCAGCCCAGCTTGACGATGCACTTCGGCGAGCCGTACTCCTCGGCGAAGTCGCCCTGCTCGTAGTAGCCGGCCCGGTCACAGCCCTCGTGGACAGTCGCCCCGAACAGCCATTGCGGACGGAGCTCGTCGTCGAGGGGGATCATCGGGGCCTGGCCCGTGGCCTGGTAGAGCAGGTAGAGGATGGTCTCGGAGAGGTTGTCGCCCTGCACCGGGCAGCCCGGCACACAGACGATCGGCAGGCCAGCCTTCGACTTCCAGTCCCAGCCCAGGTAGTCCGGCACGCCCATGGCACCGGTGGGGTTGCCGGCCATGGCGTGGATGCCGCCGTAGGTGGCGCAGGTGCCGACGGCCAGCACGGCCAAGGCCTTGGGGGTCAGGCGGTCGAGCCACTCGCTCGTCGTCATGGGCTGGTCGGTCTCGGGGTCGTTGCCGAACCCGCACCAGTAGCCCTCACCTTTGATGGCCTCGTTCGGGATCGAGCCCTCGACGACGAGCACGAAGGGCTCCAGTTCGCCCCGGTCGGCCTTGAAGAACCACTCGAGGAAGTCGTCAGCACCGCCCACCGGCCCGCACTCGAAGTCGATCAACGGCCAGTGCACCGCGATCTTGGGCAGGCCGGGGAGGGCCCCGAGGGCGATCTCCTCGATGCTCGGCTGGGTCGCCCCGGTGAGGGCCACGGAGTCGCCGTCGCAGCTCAGCCCGGCGTTGATCCAGAGGATGTGGATGACGTCCTCGTCAGGCGGGGCCTGGGTGGTGTCGCTCACGGCTTCCCCCCGGTCGTCGTGGTGCGGCGCGCGCTGCGCCACCGACCGTTCTACGACCGGGTCCCCAGGGTGTAAATGAGTGTCTTTCCCACCTAACCGGCCGCGACGGCGACCAGGCGGACACGTACAGTGACATCCGGGTGCACCCGCAGGCCGAGCAGCTTCGGCGGCTCCAACCCGAAGTCGCGGACGTCGAAGGACGAGCTCCCGCCGAGGGCCACGGTCTGCGGATCGATCAGGACGACTTCCATGTCGTCGGCCACCGACCGGGTCACACCGTGGAACGTGACGTCGCCCGACACCCGGTACCGGCCGTCCTCCTCGGCGGCCGAGATGGCCGTCAGCGCCCCAGTGATCGACGGGTAGCGGTCGACCTCGGCCCGTCGGCGGAGCTCGCGGTCGTAGAAGGGATTGCCCGTCGCCAGGTGCTCGACGTCGACCTCCAGCTCGGCGCTGGCGGCGCCGGCCACGTCCAGGCCTCCGTCTCGCACCTCCGCGTCGATCCAGCCGCGGACCGCCGTCGTCGTGGCCTTGATGGGGTGCAGGCTCGAGCTCGCCGTGACCCAGACCTGCGAGCGCGACTCGTCGATCTCGAACTGCGGCACCTCGGCATCATCGGGCGGTGGGACCGGGCTGTCCATCGGTTCGTTCCGCACCTAGTGCCGTTCCGGTGACATCCTTTCCGCATCGGGACCACGGACGCCGTCGAGGCCGCGCGGGTGCTGCAGGCCGTCACCGAGGCCTCCGACGACGCCATCATCCAACTCGACGGCGACGGCCGCGTGCGGTCCTGGAACCGCAGCGCCGAGCGGATCTTCGGCTTCCCCGAGGCGGAGATCCTCGGACAGCCGGTGCTCGGGCTGGTCCCCGAACACGTGCAGGGCCCGGTGGTCGACCTCCTGGCGGCGGTGGCGGCCGGCGACCCTGTGGACCACCTGGAGACCGAGGCCGAGCGGCGGGACGGCATGCCGGTCGCGGTGTCGATCACGGCCCAGCCGGTCGAGGGTCACGCCGCCGTGCTCGTCGTGAGGGAGGTGACCGAGCAGCGACTGGCCCAGGCGACGCTGGCCGAGGTCGAGCGCCGGCTGAGCGAAGCCGAGCACCTCTCGGGGACCGGCAGCTGGCTGTGGGACCGGCGCACCGACTCGGTCCAGTGGAGCGACGAGCACCACCGGATCCACGGTCGGGACCCACTGGCCTTCGAGGGCACGATCGAGGCGCACCTGGCCTGCATCCACCCCGACGACCGGGACGAGGTCCGCGGCTGCCTTCGACCTCGCCCTCGAGTCGGGGCGCCCCTTCGAAGCGGAGTACCGGGTGGTCCTCCCCGACGGCGGCGAGCGGCGCGTCTACACGCGTGCCGAGCCCGCCATCGGCTCGGCGGGCGACGTGATCGGCCTCCGCGGGGTCGGCCGAGAGGTCGGTGACGCTGAGCCGACCTAGTCCGAGTCGGTGAGCCGGCGCACCTGGGTGAGCAGGTCCTCCTCGCCCCCAGGATCGAGGCGCCCGGCCCCGTCGGCCTCCATCCGATCGGCCAGCTCGCGCAGGGTGAAGCCGACGTGCGTGCGCAGCGCGGCCACCAGGTCCTTGACCTCCGCGGAGTCCCGGATCGCCTTCAACGAGCGAATCACCTCGTCGAGGCCCTCGTTCCCCCCTCGGGCGCCGACCGCGTACCCCACGGCGAAGGCGACCAGCAGGCCCATCGTCCCTCCCCTCAGTCCACCGACTCGGCTTCGAGCTGCAGGCGCACGCGCACGTCGGGGTAGATGCGGAGCATCAGGACGGTGGGCGAGGCGATGTCGAAGTCCCGGATGTCGAAGGCCTGCTCGCCGGTGACCACCAGGCGGGTCCCGTCCTCGTGCTCGGCGACGTCGACGGTCGCGGTGCCCTCGACCACTCGGCTCACCCCGTGGAACGAGGCCGCGCCCCAGAGCCGGTAGCGGTCCTCCACCCCCACCGGAGCGAGCTCGCTGAGGTCGATGGACAGGGTCGGGAACCTGCGGGCATCGATCCGCCGCAGGAGCTCGGCGTCGTAGAGGCTGTTGCCCGACCGCAGCTCCTCGACCGGCACGTCCAAGCGTGCCGACGGCCGCGGGTCCTCCGCGATCCGGCCGCCCTGCAGACCCGCCTGGACGTGGCCGCGGAGGCCGATGGCGCCGAAGCTGATCGGGCCGACCGTCGACCGGGCCTCGATGAGCAGGACCGAGCGCTCGGGCACGATCTCGAAGCGCTGCACGACCGTGTCCTCCACCGCCCGCAACGATGGCGGGCGACCGGTGTGGTCACCGTCCCGTCGACGCTCGATGTGGGTGGTGGGCGACACCGAGGACCAGCCCCGCCCGATGATCGAGGCCCACTGGCCCTCGACCTCGGCCAGCGCGGCGTCCACCGTGCCCGTCGCCTGGTACCGGCGGAGCACCTCGTCCAGGCAGACCCGCTCCTCCTTGATGACGCCCATCCATTCGCGGAGAGCCCCCTGGCCGACCGGGGTCAGGCCGTAGACCCGGCGGGGCTGCCCGGCCGTGGCCTCGGCCGTCCACGACTCGACCAGACCGTCGCCCTCGAGCTGGGCCAGGGCCCGATAGACGCTGGGCCGGTCGACCGGACCGAAGCGGAACTCCCGCAGGCTCTTCACCAGGCCGTACCCGTAGCCGGGCTCCTCGGACAGGAGCAGCAGGATGGCCGGGAACAGGAAGTGCCGGGGCGGGGCCAGCTCGAACCGCGCGAGGCGTTGCGAGGTCACGACGACCGGCAGCCGGCTTCGTCCATGGGCTGATCCCCCGCCCCGTTCGTAGCCGTCGCACCACGAGGTGTCAACGGCCCGGGTCGCTCCTACATCTCCCGGATGCGGAGGTACCGGGCGATGTCGGGCAGGGACTGGACCACGACCGCGGCCACCCCGGCGACGACGAGAGCTTTGAGGACACGTGGGATCATGGTCGTGCTCCTTGGTCGCTTCCGGCGCCCCGGACGACGCACGGTAGCCGTGCCCCGAGGCTCATCGATCGTCACGACGTTCGTCGAACCGGGGCGGTGCTGCCCCACGGTTCATGGACCAGGTCGAACCGCCCAGGCGCCCCTCCTCCAGCTCCGGTCCGCGTCGGCGGAAGCCTGCGGCCAGCTCGGCCGTGGGGTCGCCGCCCTGCATGAGCGTCACGCAGGGCGCCCGGTACGCGCAGCGGTCGCAGTTGTCCGCGGTCGGGTGCGGATAGACCGCCAGCGTCGGGTCGGTCATCTCCCGGACCTCCGCGGCGAGCTGTCGGGCCATCGCGTCGAGCTCCTCCCGGGGCCGGGGGATCCGGGTGCGCCGGAAGCCGTCGTCGCCCAGCACGGTCACCTCACGCTCCGGCGGCCGGCGAGGGCGTGGCGTAGAGGCGGCGGTGGGTGGCGAGGGCGCGCCGGTCGGCACGGACCTCACGGGGGGCGCCGGCGTCGATCGCCGCCTCTCGCCGGGCCGGCCTGGAGCTCGTTGGCGATGGTGCCGGCGATCCGCATGCCGAGGAAGCACTGCTCCCAAGCCCAGCACGCCGTCACCGCCTGTTCGTCCAGCCGGAGCATGTCCACCGATGCGAAGCCGGCGGTGGTCAGGTGATGGGTGACGATCCAGTAGACGTCGTCGGCGTCGATCACCAGGAGGTCGACGCGTCCCCGGAGGCGGACGGGGCGACCGTCGGTCGCCGTCAGGTGGCGAGCCGGGTCCCCGGGGTCGGGCACCTCGACCTCGAAGTCGGTGGCCACCCGCACGGGCGTGAAGTGGTCGACGGTCGGGGCCCAGGCGAAGTAGCGCTCGAGCAGGGCCCGACCGATGGTCACCTTTTCGTCATCGGAACACCCGCCATGGCCGTCGTCGAAGGCTTCCCGAACCAGCGGCTCGACGATGGCTCGGGGCCATTCCCACATCCCGGGGTAGTAGTAGACGGCGAGAGCGTCCCGGACGGCGTCGTCGAGGCCGGGAGCCGGGCCGGCGGCCGGCTCGAGGTTCTGGCGGGGCCGGGCGCCGAAATCCCACGCCCGCCGGCAGTGCTTGAACTGCGCACGGTCACCCTCCCGGACGACGTGGGCCCAGACCGGGTCATCCACGGCGACCGACTTCGGCCTGGGCGACGATGGCCGCTTGGCCGATGCTGATTCCGCCGTCGTTGGGCGGGACGCGTGCGTGCGTCAGCACCGTCAGACCCTGCTCCCGGGCCGTGGAAGCCACCACATCGGTCAGGCGCACGTTCTGGAACACGCCGCCGCTGAGGGCCAAGGTGTCCAGCCCGCGATCCCGCGCCAGCTCGGCGGCGAGCAGCGCCGCCGAGCGGCCGAGTCCCTCGTGGAAGCCGGCGGCGATGAGAGCCGTCGGGGTGCCCCGGTCCCGCTCGGCCAGCACCTCGGCCACGAGGGGGATCGGGTCGAGTACCACCTTGGCCCCTGACCGGTCGACGGCGACCGGGTAGGCCGGCGCTGCCGCCCGGGGGACGGTCCTGGCCAGCGCCTCCAGCTCGATCGCGGCCTGCCCCTCGTAGGTCAGGCGGGCGCGGAACCCGAGGAGGGCGGCGACGGCGTCGAACAGCCGACCCACGCTGGTCGTCATCGGGGCGGTGCCGGACTCGATGAGCCCGACCACGGCCGGCGCCCGCTCGTCCAGGCGCACCCCCTCCCGGGTGGCCAGCGCTCGGCCGCCGACGGCGTGGGCCCACGCCATCGCCATCCGCCAGGGCTCACGGATCGCCGTGTTGCCCCCGGGCAGAGCGACGGGACGGAGGTGGCCGACGCGCTCCGCGCCCGCGAGGTCGGCGACCAGGAGCTCGCCGCCCCAGAGCGTCCGGTCGCACCCGTAGCCCAGCCCGTCGAAGGCGAGGCCGAGGACAGGCCCGGCGTGGCGATGCTCGGTGAGGCACGACGCGATGTGGGCGTGGTGGTGCTGGACCCCGAAGGTCGGCAGGTCGGTGTCGAGGGCCCACTTCGTGCTCAGGTACTCCGGGTGCAGGTCGTGGGCGATGACGTCGGGGACCACGCCGTACAGGTGGCAGAGGTGCTCGACCGCCTGCGTGAAGGCGGCGAACGCCTCCGGGTGCTCGAGATCGCCGAGGTGGTGGCTGGCGACCAGGAAGCTCGCCCTTGGCCACCGTCACCGTGGACTTCAGCTCGGCACCGACGGCCAGCACCTGGCGGCGAGTGGGTGCGAGCAACGGGAGCGGCTCCGGGGCGTGGCCTCGGGCCCGCCGGAGGACCTGCAGCCCACCGGCCCCGGCACGGACCACGGAGTCGTCGGTGCGGATGTGGATGGGGCGGTCGTGGGTGAGGAAGGTGTCCACCATCGGGCCGAGGCGATCGACGGCGTCGTCGTCGACGTGGGCGATGGGTTCGTCGCTGACGTTGCCGCTGGTCATCACCAGCGGCCGCTCCACGGCCTCCAGCAGGAGGTGGTGGAGCGGCGTGTACGCGAGGAGGACGCCCAGCTCGGGCAGGCCCGGGGCGACGGCGTCGGCGAGACCCGTCCCCGGCCGCCGCGGCGCCAGCACGATGGGGCGGCGGGGCGAGGTGAGGGTGGCTGACGCCTCGTCGTCCAGGACGACGAGGCACTCGGCCGCGGCCAAGTCCCGGATCATGACGGCGAAGGGTTTCTCGTCACGGTGCTTCCGGCGCCGGAGCTCTTCGACGGCGACCGGGTCGGCGGCGTCGACCGCCAAGTGGTAGCCACCCAGACCCTTCACCGCCACGATCCCGCCCGTGACCAGGACGCCCGCAGCGCCCTCCAGGGCGGCATCGCCCTCGGCCACCACCTCCCCGGCCGGCGTGCGTTGGACCAGCATCGGCCCGCACGACGGGCAGGCAGTCGGTTGGGCGTGGAAGCGGCGGTCGCCCGGGTCGTCGTACTCCCGGCGGCACGCTGCGCAGAGGGTGAAGGCCGCCATCGTCGTCGCCGGCCTGTCGTACGGGACCGAGGTCACGATCGTGTAGCGGGGCCCGCAGTTGGTGCAGTTGATGAACGGGTAACGGTGGCGCCGGTCCGCCGGGTCGGCGAGCTCTGCGAGGCAGTCGCGGCAGGTGGCGGTGTCCACGCCGACCGGCACGGTCGGATCCCCGTCGCCGTCGCTGGGCACGATCGTGAACCCGGCGGAGACGGTTCCGCCGCGGGCCACGGGGGTGGTGTCGACCGAGTCGACCCGGGCGAGGGGCGGTGGGTCGTCGCGGAGCCTGCGGCAGAGCTCGTCGATCTCCGCCGACGGCCCGTCGACGTCGATGAGGACGCCGGCGCTGTCGTTGCGGACGGTCCCGCACAATCCCAGGCGCACGGCTTCTCGGTGGACGAACGGCCGGAAGCCGACGCCCTGGACGGTGCCCTTGACGCGGATGCGCCGTCGGACCCGGGCCACGGTCAGCAGATGCGCGGGAGCGGGTCGCCCACGAGCATGTCCACGATCCGGGTCCCCCCGAACGAGGTCTGGAGGACGACCAGGCCCTCGGGCTCGGCCCGGACCTCGCCGATCTCCGCCGCTGCGGCGCCCAGTGGGTGCGAGCGGAGGGCGGCGACGGCGCCATCGGCCTGGTCCGGCGGCACGACCGCCACCAACTTGCCCTCGTTGGCCACGTACAGGGGGTCGATGCCGAGCAGGTCGCATGCGCCGTTGACGGCGGGGTCGATCGGCAGCGCAGCCTCGTCGAGCAGCACCGCCAGACCGCAGTCCCGGGCGAGCTCGTTGGCCACCGTGCCCAGGCCACCGCGCGTCGGGTCGCGGAGCCAGCGCAGGTCAGGCGCCGCGTCGAAGAGCAGGTCGACGAGCACGGTGAGTGGGGCGGTGTCCGAGGCGATGTTCGCCTCGATGGCGAGGTCCCCGCGGGCCAGCATCACGGCCATGCCGTGGTCGGCGATCGTGCCGGACACGATCAGCCGGTCGCCGGGGCGGACCAGCTCGGGGCCGAGGCGACGCTCGGCGGGCACGATGCCCAGGCCCGCCGTGGTGATGTAAAGGCCGTCGGCGGCGCCGCGGTTCACCACCTTGGTGTCGCCGGTGACCACGGTGACACCGGCGCGGGCGGCCGCGTCGGCCATGTCGTCGACCACGGCTCGGAGGTCCTGGACGGCCAGGCCCTCCTCCAGGACGAAGGCGGCCGAGATCCACTGGGCGCGGGCGCCCATCATGGCCACGTCGTTGACCGTGCCGTTGACGGCGAGGTCGCCGATCGAGCCCCCGGGGAAGCGGGTCGGGTTCACGACGAAGGCGTCGGTGCTGAAGGCCAGCCGCTCCCCCGAGGGCAGCGTCAGCAATGCCCCGTCGGGCAGCGCGGTGGGCGCCTCGTCGGCGAAGGCTTCGAGGAAGACGGCGTCGATCAGCGCCGCAGAGGCCTTGCCGCCGGCGCCGTGGGCCAGCGTGACGACGTCCTCCTTGAAGCGGGGGCGGCGGCGGCGGAAGGCCTCGATCCGCTCGAGGACGGCCGCCTCCCGGCCGTCGACGGCGGCGCGCTCGGTCATCGCGCGGCCGCCAGCTCCGCCTGGACCCGGGTCCACAGCTCGAGGGCCAGCTCGGCCTGGGTCTCCTGCGTGCGGTGGACGCTGTCGGATCGCACGACCAGGCAGTGGTCGATGTCGTCGCTGGCCGCGCACCGACCTCCGCCGGCGCCCACCACGGCGACCGTGAGCAGGCCGCGCCGCTTCGCCTCCGCGAAGGCGACGAGCAGGTTGTCGGAGTCCCCACTGGTCGAGATCCCCAGTGCGGTGTCGCCGGGATGGGCGTGGGCGATGAGCTGCCGGGCGAACACCAGCTCGAAGCCGACGTCGTTGCTCAGCGCGGTGAGGACGGACGGGTCGTCCACCAGCGAGCGGGCGGCAACCGCCACGCCGCTCGGCGGCCGGGTGAACAGGCCGGCGACCTGCTGGGCGTCGGTGGCGCTGCCGCCGTTGCCGAAGGTGAAGACGACACCTCCATCGATGGCTCGCTCGGCGATGGCTGCCGCCACCACGTCGAGCTCGGGGCCACAGGCCACGACGGTCGCCACTCGCAGCCGGGCGCTCTCCCGGCCCTTTGCCGCGGCCGACGCCTCGAGGTCGGCCAGCAGGGCGGTGGGGTCCCGCTCGTCCGCCTCGATGAACGGGTAGAGGAAGTCGGTCGCCTCCGGGCTCACGGTGCCACTGGCTCCACCGGATCGATTCGGCTGAGCGCCGTCCCTGCGTGCACCAGCAGGAGGTCGCCGGGCGCCACCTGCGCGACCAGCGCGACGTCCACCTCCTCGTCGCCGTCAGCGGTGCGCACGACGGCAGGCCCGTCGTCCCGTACGGCCAGCACCTCGCCGATGCGACCCTCGTCCGAGCACGTGATGCAGACCTCGTCGCGGCACTGCGGCACCTGTGGCACGAGCAGGCCGGGATGCTCGAAGCAGACGTGGGTCATCTCCCAGAGCACGTGGTAGATCGCCACGAGGCGACCGGAGAACGCCAGCGTCGGATCGGGCCCCTCGAGCCACAGCACGTGGTCGACGCCGTGGGCGTCAGGCCGTTCGCCGACCCCGACCCAGATGCTCTCGACCCCCCACGCCGGTGCCCGGGCCAGGAGGTCACGGACCTCGGGGTCGCCGGCGGTGCCGAGCACCACCAGCACGTCACCGGGCCGGACAGACGCCTGCAGGGTGGCCACGGGCTCCCGCCCCTCGACGGCGACGGCGGGCAGGGCCCGGGTCCCGACGATCACGGGGTGGACGAACTCCACGGCCACGTGACGGGCGTGGGCTGGCCACGCCGGGGACACGCACCACATCGTGGCGCCCGCCGCGAATCGGCGGGCCAGCGCCAGGGCCGCGGGGGCCAGGGCGGCGGCCGGGATCACCTCACCGGGAGGACCACTCGGAGTCGTCGTCGTCCTGGGAGTGTCTCACGGACCGGCGACCGCCCAAATGGGGGCAAAAGCCACCTATTGCCACGCAGCGCGTCAGGGCCCGGCTACTCCGAGTGGGCGATACTGGTTTCGAACCCGTGGCCTCTGCCGTGAAGGCACGCGACGAGCTCGGAGGCAGCTGATGGCCAGAGACAACCGGTGGATGACCCGCCGAGTGATCGGGTTCGCCCACCAGGGCGGAGCGGCGGAGGGCCCACCGAGCACGATCGAGGCAATGCAGCGGGCTCGAGACAATGGCGCCTCGGCCCTCGAGTTCGACCTCCATCGCACCCGCGACGGTGCCCTCGTCCTCAATCACGACAAGACCCTGGAAGTACAGGGGCAGGAACAGAGGATCGCCGCCGAGACCCTCGGCGAGCTCCGGGCCCTCAAGCCCGACCTGGCCGAGCTGCACGAGGTGCTGGCGGAGTTCCCGGGCGTGCCGCTCACCGTCGAGATCAAGCGACTCCGGGCGGCTTGGCGCGCCGGCCGGGTGCTGGACGACGAGGCGAGCAGGCGACCGATCATCGTGACCGCGTTCAACCCCGCCAACGTGCTCGTCGCCCGGCTCGCAGGCCGACGCCTCGACCTGGCTCCCGGAATGGTGGTCATGGCCGCCTTCTGGCTCGTCTCGCGGCTCGGGCTGTCGATGCCGGTCAGCCGTCGACACGTCGCGCTCCAGGTTCCGATCCGCTTCGGACAGGTCATCGGGTTGAAGAAGATCAAGCGACTGAGGCCAGTCCTCATCGCCGACCAGAAGCTGCTGGTCGCCGCTCATCGGCGGCGGCTCACCGTCCACGTCTGGACCGTGGACGAGGAGTCCGACATGGACCTGCTCCTGGGCGAGGGTGAGGGACCCGATGGGTTCTTCACCGATCGCCCCAGCGTGCTGACCCGGGCACTGAAGCGTCACCACGTCCACTGGATGGAGGACGCCGACGCGTCGGGCCTCGCCCAGCAGGAGGGCGAGGGATAGTCTCGACGGCGATCGGACGCACCCGTCTCGGGGGGCTCGATGTTCAACTTCTGGACGGTCTTGTACCTCCTCTTCGTGGGGGTGGTCGCCGGATACACGGCCCGGTTCCTCCTGAAGGGCGACGACCCGTTGACGGCGTGGCAGACGATCCTCCTCGGGATCGTCGGGTCCTTCGTCGGCGGCTTCGGCGGATACCTCCTCTTCGGTTGGGATGACGACGAAGGCGCCTTCCAGCCCGGCGGTCTGATCTTCTCGATCCTCGGCGCCATCGTCGCGTTGCTCGTCTGGCGCGCCGTGCAGCAGCGCCGAGTCGCTGATGGGACGGCGCCCTAGGCGGGGGTCGGGCTCGCCGGTCGACCGGCGAGCCCGGGGAGCAGCGTGAGCACGAGTGCGTCGGCGTGGCGGTCGACGTGGGCGGGCTCGGTGGGATCCATGCCGCTGAGGAGGACAGCCTCCGGTGCGTTCACGTACGGGAGGGAGGCCGCGCCCACGATCACGTAGTGCACGGTCGCCGGATCGATGGGAGCTGCGATGCCGGCCTCGAGGAGTTGTTCCCACCGCGACCGGATCGCGTCGTAGATCGGCCGTACGTGCCGCTCCACCATCCAGCGGAGCCGCTCACTGTCGGCGGTCGCCTCGTGGACCATGATCCGGTTCAGCTCGGGATGGGCGGCGGCGAAGTGCACGAAGCGGCGAAGGGTCTCGCCGAAGGCCCTCCCGACCGCCATCGGGTCGTCGGTGTCGTCGAAGAGGACGATCAGGTCGCCCAGGCTGGTGGTGAGCAGATCGAAGAGGTGGTCGACAGCGGCGATCCAGAGCGCCTCCTTCGACTCGAAGTGGTAGTTGATCTGCGGCTGGTGGGCGTCGACGCGCAAGGCGATGGACCGGGTGGACGCGCCGTCGTATCCCTTCTCGGCGAACTCCACGAGGGCGGAGTCGAGCAGCTGCTGGCGAAGATCGTCTCGGGTCCGGCGTTCACGCCTTTGCTCGCTCATGTGATCGTCTGATAATACTCTGTTATCGTCTGATAACTAGCCCCAAGGCTTCGGTGCGTCCGCACCTGGGTACCGATCGGAGGTCCCTTGGAACATCAGATCGAACTCGCCTACCTCGGCATCGAGGTGCCCGATCCGACGTCGCTGACTCCGTTCTTCGCCGATGTCGTCGGCCTGCTCCCCGGCGAACACGGTCCGAGCGGCACGGTGACCTGGCGCAACGACGACAAGGCCCACCGCGTCATCCTCGAGACCGGCCCCAAGAACGACGCCACCTTTCTCGGGTTCGAAGCCGTCGACGCTGACGCCCTCGAGTCGTCAGCACGGCGTCTCGCCGACGCCGGGTTCGCCGTGCACGACGGCACCGACGACGAACGCTCCGCCCGACGGGTCGAAGGTCTGATGCACACGGAGGCGCCGTGGGGGGTGCGCGTCGAGCTCGCCCTCGGACTCGAGGACGCGGCGGTGCCGTACGCCTCGCCGCTCATGCCGCACGGGTTCCTCACCAACGGGGTCGGATTCGGCCACACGGTCTTCGCCACGACCGCGTTCGATGACTCGCACCGATTCCTCACCGAGGGCCTCGGCATGGTGCAGTCGGACTGGGTGGAGATGGAGATCGCCGCCGGCATCGAGCTGGAGGTTCGCTTCTTCCACTGCAACCCGCGGCACCACTCCGTCGCCCTCGCCAAGGCGCCCTTCGAGCTTCCCGCCACGCTCCATCACCTCATGGTCGAGACCAACCGTCGCGACGACGTCGGTGCCGCCTTCGACCGGGCCTGGGCCACAGACCTCGACATCCCCAACGGTCTCGGCCTCCACGACAACGACCGCATGTTCAGCTTCTACGTGGCCAGTCCGGCCGGGTTCCTGGTCGAGATCGGCCATGGCGCCCGGACGATCACCGACGGCTGGGACGCCAACCACCGATACGACCGGGCCAGCGTGTGGGGTCACCAACCGCTTCGCCCTGCCTGAGCGCCACCCCTGCCAGAAGGAGACCTCCTGTGAGAGTTGCCAACGCCAACGGCCGTGCCGCGCTGGTCCTCGGTGATCAGATCGCCGACATCGCCGCCGCATCCGATGGGCACTACGGGCCCGACCCCATGGCCCTCTATGAAGAGTGGGACGCCTTCCGGGACTTCGCGACGACCGTCACCACCGGAACGGGCCCGTTGGTCGAGAGCGACCTGCGCAGCCCCGTGCCCCGGCCCCGACAGGTGTTTGCCATCGGCATCAACTACCGCGCCCACGCTCAGGAGACCGACACGCCTCTCCCTGAGGTGCCGATCGTGTTCACGAAGTTCCCGGCGAGCCTCGCCGGACCGTTCGATGACATCGGCGTCGTCGGCACGAGCACCGACTGGGAGGTCGAGCTCGTCGCGGTCATCGGTCGCACCGCCGACGGCGTCACCGAGGCCGACGGCTGGAGCCACGTGGCCGGCCTCACCATCGGCCAGGACATCAGCGACCGACATCTCCAGTTCGCGGCTGGCGCACAGTTCTCCCTCGGCAAGTCCCGCCGCGGCTACGGCCCCATCGGGCCCTGGCTCGTGACCACCGACGAGCTGAACGACCCCGACGACCTCGGCCTCGGCTGCTCGGTCAACGGCGAGACGCTGCAGGACGCCCGGACCAGCGATCTCATCTTCAACGTCCCCCAGCTGATCGCCGAGCTGTCAGCCGTCCTACCGCTCCTTCCCGGAGACGTGCTCTTCACCGGCACCCCGGGCGGCGTGGGCATTGCCCGCCAGCCACCCCGGTTCCTCCAACCCGGCACCACCCTCGAGACATGGATCGAAGGCATCGGCACCATCCGCAACCACATCATCGAAGGACAGTGACCGTGGAGCTCCTCCCCCTCGCCGCCGAACCGTTCAGCTCCCCGACCGACAGGGACATGCTTCCGTCGGAGCGGCGCGAGTTCGTCCGCACCCACCGCACCTGTGTGTTCGGGACACCGCGCCAGGCCGACGGCCCGGCGATGTCGATCGTGTACTACATCCCCACCGACACCGACGAGCTGCTCGTCTCGACGATGCGTGACCGCGGCAAGGCCAAGGCCGTCGACCGCAACTGCAAGGTCAGCCTCTGCGTGCTCGACGAACGCTGGCCCTTCGCCTACCTGCAGGTGTACTGCGACGCCACGGTCGACGACGACCTCGACCTCGTTGTCGACGTCATGATGGCCGTGGGCGGACGCATGTCCGGCGAGGCACTCGCCGACGACGCCCGCCCGTTCGTCACCGCCATAGCCGAAGAGGAAGGCCGAGTCGTACTCCGCTGCCGGCCCTACGAGACCTTCGCCCAACCACCGCGGCACCTCCACGACAACGACCAGGAAGAGCAGATCACCCACTGGGTTTCGGCGACGATGCCCTGGACAGCCGCCGATCCGAGCTGACTCCGGCCCATCCCACCCGGGCACGGTCGGATCGCTGTCCGCGACCGCTCGACATCCACACGCTCGGCAAGGCGATCCGGGCTCGGGGGACAATGGCGCGGATGACCACAGTGGAGGCGACGATGGGCATAGACGGCCAGGTGGCGCTCGTGACCGGGGCGAGCAGCGGGATCGGCCGAGCGGTGGCTCGCACCCTCGCCGCCGGCGGGGCGTCGGTGGTGCTCGCCGCCCGCCGGGCCGAACGCCTGGGTGAGCTCGCCGACGAGCTCACCGCGGTAGGCGCCCAGGCGTTGGCGGTGCCTGCCGATGTCACCGATCAGGACGAGGTCCACCGGCTGCACGATGCGGCCATCGACCACTTCGGCCGTGTCGACATCCTGGTCAACAACGCGGGGGTCGGGTCCTACGGGCCCCTCGGGTCCATGACGGTGGAGGACTACGACTGGATGATGGGGGCCAACATGCGGTCGAGCTTCTTGTGCACCCACCGGTTCCTGCCGGCGATGCTCGAGCGGGGATCGGGCCAGGTGTGCTTCGTCGGCTCGGTGGCCGGCCTGAAGGGCCTGCCCGGTGAGTCGGTGTACTGCGCCTCGAAGTTCGCGGAGATGGGGTTCGCCCAGGCCCTCGACTACGAGACCCGCGAGCAGGGCGTGAAGGTCAGCGTGGTCGCGCCGGGCGGAGTCCACACGGAGTTCGCCATCGGCACCGGCCGGGTCGAAGGAGACCCCGCCCTCGACCAGATGCTCGACCCCGACGACGTGGCCTCTGCGGTTCGCTTCGCCCTCACCCAGCCCGAGGGGTGCCGGACGTTCCTGATCGGTCTCCGGCCGATGTCCGAGCCCCTCTGAGGCGCATCCCCACTACGTCAGGGGCGGCAGGGATCCGTCGGCACTCGCGGCAAGCACGGGATCCCAGCCGCAGACCGAGCAGGCGTGCCGAATGGCGGACAGGCCGAAGTCGACCGCGGCGAGCCGGGGATCGGGTGCGGAACGTAGGTCGTCCCAGTCGAGGATGTACTCGCCGAGCTCAGTGTCCCAATGCGACGGCGGGGCGAGCGTCGCGTGGTCGAAGCCCTCGGGCATGGGGAAGGCGAACGCAAAGAAGGCAGCGCGGGGATGGCGGGCGTCGCCGGGCCACCATCCGACCTCGATCTGCTCGGCGTTGCCGGAGTTGCGCGTGATGAAGTCGTTCGAGGGCGAGTCGACGGCTCGGCCGGAGAACAGACCCACGGCCAGGTCGAAGGTGCCCCACCAGGCGTTCACCGGTGTGGATCGCCCCCGGTACGGCGCTCGGAGTTGCGCGAGCACAAGCGCAGCCTGAGTCGCCATCGCGAAGTAGCTGTCCACGTGCGTGGGGTCGTAGGTGGCGTGGTCGTAGTCCTCATCCAGCGGCGTTGTCCACGAGACCTCTTGAGGCTTGGGGTCGATGCGCACCGGCCCGACGAGGTCTGCGACGGTCGCCAAGACCTCGCGGGTGACGTCGGCGACGGGCCGGTCGGGCGCGAGCGCAACCCGCCGCGCTCGACCGTCGCTGTGCTCGACCACCGCCTCGTGGCTGGTGAGATCGAGCGCGACGACGAGCCCGCCGGAGGAGTCGGGCGCGGGTAGCAGCGCTGTCTCCCAGCCGCGGGCGGTGAGGCGCAGCGCCGCGTGCTGGAGTTGCGGCTCGGGTGGGGCGAGGGCCGCGGCGAGCTTGCCGAGCACCTGCGTGTGCGCGTGCAGCGTGTCGCACGTGGGTTGCCAGTCCTCGTAGGACAGCTCCGGCCACACGGAGCTCACCTCAGGCCAGGCTGGCGTCGAGGGTGATCGACGTGCCGGTGAGGGCTTTGCTCACCGGACAGTTCGCCTTGGCGTCCTCAGCGGCCCGGACGAAGTCGTCGGCCGACACCCCGGGAACCGAACCCCGCACGGTGAGATGAACACCAGTGATGCCCTCGCCGGGCTGGAAGGTGACGTCGGCCGTGGTCTCCAAATCGTCCGGCGGCGTGCCGGCCTGGGCCAGCCCGTGCGACAGCGCCATCGAGAAGCAGGCCGAGTGCGCCGCCGCGATCAGCTCCTCCGGGCTGGTGCGCCCCTCGGGGTCTTCGGCCCTCGACGCCCAGGTGACGTCATAGGTCCCGAGTCCGGAGGAGCCGAGGTCGACTCGACCCGCACCCTCCATGAGCGAGCCTTCCCAGTGCGTGGTCGCGGTGCGTGTGGTTGCCATGGGTCGATCATCCCTCCGGCGAGCGGTGGCGTCGACCCTTCCTCAGCCCGATCAGACGTGCTCGTGACGCAAAATTCTCGGATCGACCGGCGGAAACGGTGATCGTGGGACGATGAGGGGGGCGATGGGCCGGGCGAGCATCAGCATCACCCCGAGTACACACTCACGTGAGTTCATCGCGGTGTACCGGGACACGGTCCGCGACGTCTACTCGTACCTCGCCAGCCGGGTGGGCGACCGGTTGACAGCGGAAGACCTCACCCAAGAGGTCTTCATCGCCGGCTCCCGCCGGTTCGCGGCCGGAGACGATGTCGACACGGCATGGCTCATCGCTGTCGCCCGGCACAAGCTCGTCGATCACTGGCGGGCCCGCTCCCGGGAGGACCGCAAGCTGGCGGTCGTCCACGCCTCCGAGCCTCGCCACGACCCTGGCGCGCCCGTCGAAGGCGGGGCGGCGATGGCAGCGCTCGCCGAGCTCAACCCGACCTACCGCACGGCGCTCGTGCTGCGACACGTCGACGACCTCTCCGTCCCCGAGGTCGCCGCGCACCTCGGACGCACCGTCGAAGCCACCGAACAGGTGCTGACCCGCGCCCGGACTGCGTTCCGTCACCTGTACCAGGAGTCCGCCCCATGAGCGCCGAACTCGACCTCCGCAGCCTGCACCAGCGCCACGAACCCGACCCTGCCTTCCTCGATGCCCTCGAACAGCGACTCGAGGCCACCCTCACCGGCGCACCCGGCGACGCTCCTGCGATCGAGGACGGCGGCACCGCCGTCGACCTCTACGTGAGGGCGCCGGCGCCGGCGCCCGAGCGTGGGCCCTGGTTCCGGCGGGCCCTTCTCGGCGCAGCGGCTGCGGTCCTGCTCGCGGCGGTCATCGGCGTGATCGTCCTCCGCGACGAACCCGTCGCCGTCGAGCCGTTCACACCGGTTCCGGCGGCCAACGGCTGGGTGGCGCAGAACTTCGGAAACAACATCTGGCTCGTGCGGGAAGGCGAATCCGATCGTGTGATCGACCAGGTCGGGGGCGCGGAAACGTGCCCGGCGTTCTCGCCCGACGGCACGCGGCTGATGTACGGGCGAGCCAACCCCTACGGCGGCGAGGTCACCGACGCCGCGCTCGAGATCTTCACTGTCGCGGCGGACGGCAGGACCTCGCCGTTGACGACGATCCCGCTCGACGGTGCCGATGGCATCCCGTGCGCGATCTGGGCGCCCGACGGTCGCTGGGCGGCACTGGCCGTCGGTGGCGCGGTCTGGGTGGTCGACACCGAAACCGCCGAGGTGCGCCGGCTGCCTGGCTACGCCCCGAGGGATCTCGAGTGGCGGCCCGGGACCGACGAGCTCGCCATCACCGGCGGAGCCCTCCCCGGCGGCTTCTCAGGCCCCGACGCCCCGATCGCCGTCTACACGGTCAGCACGGGGGAGATCCGCACCATCGATGACGTCGAGGCGGCAGAGCTCACCTGGTCGCCCGATGGCACGACGATCGCCTACACCCAGTCCGTCCCCGGGGCCGCGGACACGATTTCGGGGATATCCCTGATCGACGCCGACGGCACCAACCAGCGCCCGCTCACCGCCGACGAGTATGTGGCGGCACACGGCATCGGTGTCACGTGGTCGCCCCGCGGCGACCAGATCGCCTACCAGCGAGAACGCGCCGACTGCACGGGGGCCGCGTGCTTCGAGCGCACCGAGGTCGTGCTCGTCACCGCAACCGACACCGATCCCGACACCCCGATCGGGACCGAGAGCGTCATCCCGCCGCTCCCGAACGAGCTCTACGGACCTCCTGGGCTCCACGCGGAGCCGTGGTACGCGAACAGCGTCACCTGGTCACCGGACGGCACCGAGCTGCTGTACTCGGCGCCGACCGCAGGTCTGATCGCCGTGCCCGTCGACGGTGCTCGACCGGCCATCGTGCTCTCCCCCGACGGACTCGTCGGCATCAACGACCAGTACGCAACTACGCCGTTGATCCCGCTCCAGCTTTGGCAGCCTGTCCCGTAGCCGGGCGTTCGAGTCGACGACAGCGGGGTCTCCGAGGTGCGCTGATCTTCAGTCGAAGAGGACCAGCACCGCGAGGAACGCGAGGAGCACGACGAGGGCAAGGACGACGAGGCCGAGGCCAACGGCGCGGTGGTTGCCGCGGAGACCGAAGTCGAACAGGTCGGCCTGCCGCTGCTTGTGGAGGTGCTCCCGTTCGGGGCGGGTGCCGACCTTGGGCAGAGGGTCGTGGACCTGGGTGCGGTCGCGCTCGTGGCTCTTGTCCGCCCGGTGCCGGGCCTGTTGCTGCTGCTTCCGTTTGCGCTTGGCGTTGCCCGAAGCCATCGCGGCACCGTAGTCCTGGCCCGTCGCCCGCCCGATCGGGGGACTGACCACCAGTGACGGCTGTTGACCATCCCTGACCGCCGTTTCGTGGTCTGGGTGTTGTCGGTCGGCAAGGGTGTCGGGCTGTGGGGGGATCTTCGGCCCAACGTTTCGAGGGGCTGCGGCGTGTAGATGCCGTGGAAACGGTGACCGCGCCGACCGACTATGTCGCCCCCCTGACCTTCGAGTCGTTCTTCGCGGCCGAGTACCGCCGGGTTGTGGGCCTGGCCTTCGTGCTCTGCGGCCGCCGCGCCGTCGCCGAAGAAGTGGCCCAAGACGCCTTTGTGCAGGCCTACCGGCGCTGGCCGACGATCTCGGGCTATGACGATCCCGGGGCGTGGGTGCGGCGGGTGGCGGTCAACCTGGCCACCTCCACCCTGCGGCGACGGGCCCGGGAGGCCCGTGCCCTGGCCCGCCTCGCCGCCCGCCGCACCGCCCCCGCCGAACTCGTGCTCGGCAACGAGGCGTTCTGGGAGGCCGTCCGCCAACTGCCCAAACGTCAGGCCCAATGCGTGGCCCTGCACTACCTCGAGGACCGGCCCATCGCCGAGATCGCCTCGGTGCTCGACATCGCCGAGGCCACCGTCCGGGGCTATCTCCACCACGGCCGAGCCGCGCTGGCCGTCTCGCTCGACGTGCATCTCGACGAGGAGGAGCCATGACCAGCCTCGACCAACTGGCCCGAGACGCCGGCGCCGAAGCCCGCGACCACCTCGCCACCATCGAAGCCCCCGCCCCTGCCGTGATCGCCCGCCGGTCCCGCCGAGGCCGACTGGCCACCGGACTGGCGGTCGTCGCCGTCCTCGCCCTCGCCGGCGGCGGACTCGCCCTCGCCCGCCAAGACGACCCCGACCCCACCTCACTGCAGATCATCGACGACCCCACCGCCACGACGCTTCCGCCTGAGGTACCGGTCTGGTGGGACGACGCCGGGCTCCACCGCAGCGACATCGTGGAGCAGACCCCGTTCGAGCTGAACCAGCGAGACGAGGTCGTGAGCGTGCTCGCGTTGGTCCGCGATGGGGCGCTCTATGAGGACCCCGGGACGGGCGACGTGTGGTTCCACCCCTGGGGCGGGGAGCCTCGTGTCGTGGGACACGACTCGGACAACGGACCAGGGGGTGATTCTCAGGGCGTCGTGGCCGCGTGGTTCGAGGGCACCGACCTCGTCGTCTACGACACCGCCCGCGATGTCGAGATCTCGCGCTCACCGGAAGCGCCGGTCCTCGGTGCGCCGTTCCGGCAGTACGTCGGTGGCTATGAGCATGTGGTCGGCAACGGGTTCATGCACGTCTCGTCCGAGGAGGTGGTGTGGCGCTCGGCGGCCGGAGTCCATCGCCTGGATGTAGCGAGCGGCAGGTCTTCGTTGGTGTGGGAGGGATCACAGTTCGCAGAACTTCGCCTCGAGGACCTGCAAGACGGCACGCGTGTGTGGGGCGACTATGCGACCGGATCCCTGAGCGTTGAGGTTGACGGGCGGGAGACGCTTCCGCTGCCAGATCTGGAGCCGATGGGAAGGCTGAGTAGGGACGGCAGGTTCGTGGTCTCCGCATTGGACACCGATGGCACGCTCGGTGCGGCCTTCGTCGACCTACGCACCGGCGAGACCTGGCCGGTGGTGGGAGACGACTGGAACGCCTGGATCGCCTGGTCCTACGGCGATGTCGCCGTCCTCCGCGTCGAGCGGGGAACGGCGGGGCCCGACCTGGGACTGTTCGCTTGCGACGCCGAAGCGCGCGAATGCACCCGGCTCGAGTCCGGTGGCTCCATCGTTCTGCCGAGCTCGTGAGGACACAGATGAGGCCGACGACGCGGCGTCGGGGACATCGGCCCAACGTTTCGGTGGCCTGCGGCGTGTAGCTGACCATGCGACGACCGATGACCTCTCTGCTGTGCGCGGGCGCGCTCGTGATGACCGTGACCGCGTGCTCCGGCGACGACCCGTCCGCGACCGCATCCGAGTCGTCCACGACGACTTCAGAGACGTCGACGACCACAACCGAGGCGCCCGACGACGGAGCGACCACGCTCGCGACGGCCGAAGACGTGGAGCTCGATGGCTTCGGTCCGCTCCACGGCCAGACACTGAACATCGACGCAGTGGAGCAGGACGGCGAGGTGACCGGCGAGCTCCGGGTCAACGACGTCGTGGTCACGCTGCAGTGCGCGAACACCATCGGCGACCAGATCAGCCTCGGCGGCGAGGTGACGGACAACCCGGACGGTCAGCCCCTCGCCGTGATCGATGCCGTGGTCGATCTCCCCGACGTCACCGTGAACGACCCCGGCGCCGAGGGCGAGCTCGTCGCCGTGATCATCAGGGAAGGTGACGCCGAACTCCGCGACAGAGTCGCGCTCTGGGCCGATGACCGCGCGGGATCGTGCACCGAGCTCGTCGAGCCCCTGTCCCCTGGCCTCGACGGCGGCTTCTTCACCTCGGTGGCGTTCGGTCACGACATCGAGACCGGCGGGGGGAACTGCGACGCCTGTGACGTCCACGATTCGCCCACAACCACAACCGAGCCAGCCGAAGGCTCGTCCACCATCGCTAGGGCCGAAGACGTAGAACTCCTCGGGGACGCCCTGGCCACCACCGGTGGGTTCGGCGGCCGAACGCTGAACATCTCCGTCGCAAGGGAAGCGGACGGCGAGGTGACCGGAGAGGTCCGGATCGACGACCTAATGGTCAGGGTCGAGTGTGCGAACACCGACCTCGACGGTGTCCTCATCCTCGTCGGCGAGATCACAACTGACCCCACCGGCATGATTGCCGTGGGCGAGCTGCTGATCCTGTACATCAGGGAAGGTGACCCCGACAGCATCGCCCTCTCCACCAGTGGCGCGGGATCGTGCACCGAACTCTTTGAGGCCGTCACGGCGGAGGAGCTCATCGGAGTGCCACTCGAATACATCGATGTCGACGGCAACGGCAACATCGAGACCGGCTGACCGGCAGGGCAGACGACTCGACGTGGATCAGCGACGACCAAGGGCCATCAGGGAAGTTTCGGCCAATCGGTCGAAGATGATGTCGAAGCCGGTCACGGTCCAGGCGATGCCGTACCAGACGTCGTCGGTTCCCGACCAGCGGCGAATCCTGATCTCGTAGGTCTCGCCTCGCACGCCGGAGAACTCGGCGATCTCGTAGCTGTTGTCCCAGGACGCGCTCGACGCGACGGTGACGCCGGCGCTGTTGCGCACGTGAAGGTCGAGGTCGACCGTGAGTTGCGAGGTGATCGGAATCGAGATGCCGAAGATGTCGACGCTGGTGACCTTGCTGTCCCACGCCAACGCGACCTTCACGTGCGCTCCGAACAGGGTGCGCGGGACGGCGACGCGGTACACGTAGGTGGCAAAGCCGTCAGAGCCGGAGTCCGCTGAACGAGACGTGCCGACGTCCCAGCCCCGCCGGGTTCCTGCGCTGTTGCGTGACCGGCGGTTGCCGGCGATCTGCACGGCCGCGTTCGAATCGAGCGCTCCTGCTCCATCGACCCCGTCGATTCCGGCGATGAGGTCGGAACGCCAGGTACCCCCCTCCGGGTTGCGCCACGCCGAGGCCAGCAGGATCGCACGGCATCCTTCCGGCCAGGCCCTGAGCGTGGCGCTCTTCTGCTGGATCAGAGCGGCGGCGCCGGCGACGGCGGGGGCCGCCATGCTCGTGCCGCCTTTGGTGAGGCCCACGGCAGTGACGCTCACCCCGTTGGCCGCGATCTCGGGCAGCTCTCGGTCTCCGTGCGACGAGCTCGGGTTGCGAAAGACCGAGTCCGAGGCCATGCCCGAGGCTGCGTCGTTGTGGTTGGCGACGGTCAGTCGGTTGAAGCCCTTGTGGTTCACGAACTCCGAGTCGCTCCCGTTGCCGGCCGCCTCACAGATCGTCGGATACGGCCAGTGCAGCGCGAGGTGGTCCTTGTAGACGTCGTCGAACGACAGTCCCGACGAGGTCTGTTCGCTGTCACGGTGGAAGCTCTGACTGATGACCGTGCAGAGACGGTCCTGAGCGGCCCAACGGATCGCCGCGAGGTCGTAGCTGTTGGCGGAGTGGAGATTGCAGCCCGGCGCGTGGCCGTGGGGAGCGTTGGGTTCGACGTTCTTGATGATTCCGTGGGTGTGCCGCGAGTGGTCGCTGGTGTTGGGAGTCGTGGTGAACCGGTCCGTGATCGACAGGAGGGACCGGTCATCGGGGCCCTCCTCGTAGACGGCGACGTTGACGCCCGCGCCCGTCACACCCGCGGCATGGGCGTCGTCCGCGTTGGCGATCGCGATCGAGTCATCGAGATCGACGAAGCCCTCGGGCTCATAGAGGAACACCGCCGCGACATCGGCGCGGTTCGCCATCTTGGCGATCTGTCCAGCTGCGACCCGGCCGAACAGGACGGGGGCGGCCTCGTCGCTCCGTTCCAGCTCGAGGCCATGGCGGCGCGATTCATCGACGAACTTGGAGGCGACGGCCCGCCACTGCTCACGAGTCTCCACCTCGCCGGCGGGACGTCGCCGAAGGGCTCGGGTCGCCGGCTTGTCCGGAAGCGGGACGTCAGGAACACGCAACCACACCGCAACGGGAAGAGGAGCCTCTTCATCAGTCGCGTCCATGGCTTCGTGAAGCGTCGGATGAATCGCCCCGAAGCGCTTACGACGCCGCTCGGCCAGCGCGGCCAGTTGGCGATCGAGGTCCATCGGTTTGCCGTTGTTGTCGAAGGCGAGTTGCTGCGGCTGGCGAGACCGCCGATCCTCGGCCTTGAACACGTCGACGTACGGGCCTTCGCCGCGGTCGGTCATTCCAAGCCGTTCGATGTCGAGCTCACCGACCCGGAGCCGCGCCGCGTGACGAACGATGAGATCCGCAGGCAGGTCGGCTGCGGTGTCGACGACGATGAACGGAATGGCAGTGTCGGGAAGGCGCTCCGAACCGCGCTCTGTCCACATCCCCTCGACCTGCAGCGTGTGATCGCCGCACGGCAACGCGATCGTGTCGACACGGAACTGCTTGCCGCCCTCTTCCGCTTCGACGCCGATCCGTTGGCCGGCCACGATGATGCCGCGGGCGGACTCGGACGAGATCTTGACCTTGCCCTGCACCGTGATCGGCGTTCCCCGGCGGATGATCTCGCCAGGCTCGATGCTCACCGTGTATCGAGGAGCTTGCCTCGCCTTTGCTGACTTCGTCGTCCTTGGCACGTCCGGCTCCCTTCGCCGTCTCGTGGCCACCAACCGGTGGACGAGTGGGTCGGCAGATCCGTGCCAACGGTTGGAAGCCCGCTGGAGCGGACGCTAGCAATCGCACCACGCCCAGTCACCTGGGCGCTACGGAGCGCGTCAGTGTCGCGGGAACCATCACGACGCGAATGGGCTAGAACCGCGGCGTTGCTGCTGGCGTGCACCGACCGGGGGTGGACGATGACCATCGGGGTTGCGGTCTCGGGGGGTGGCCACCGGGCGACGGCGTGGGCGCTGGGTTCGCTGGCGGCGCTGGTGGAGACCGGCACGAACGCCGAGGTGGTGTCGGTGTCGTCGGTGTCCGGAGGCTCGATTGCCAACGGGGCGGTGGCAGCGGTCGGGGATTTCCGGTCGCACCACGAGCCAGAGCGCTTCGCCGCCGCCCTCGGCCCCACGCTGCAGGTCGTCGCCACCGATGGCCTGTTCTTCCCCGGCAAGGCGACCCAGCGCTACCTGACCGCGACGTTGGGGACCGTCGGGCTCGCGGCCATGGGCGCGGTGGCGCTGCTGGCGGGGCTCATCGCCGCGGGCCGCGAGCCGGTGCTGCTCCCCTACGCCGTCGTCGGCGCAGTCGCAGGCGCCGGCATCGGCTGGGTCCTCGCGGGCCTGGTCCGGCTGTCGAAGGTCGTCGTCGTGATCGTCAGCGCCGCGATCACCGCGCTGCTGTCGTGGGGTGCGGCCGCCCTCACCGGAACCCTGCATGGGACCGGACTGGCGGTCGCCATCGCCGCGGTCACGCTCGCCTGGCTGGGCGTGGGCTGGGCGGCCATCGTGCTGTTCTCTGGGCGAGGCCGGGCCGTGGAGCAGGCCCTCGCCCAAGGCCTGCTCGCGCACCCGACCGAGTCCCGGCCCCTGACCCTGGCCGACGTCGCCTCGACGGTGAACCACGTCGTGTGCGCCACCGATCTGGAGTCCGGCGATCAGTTCTACCTGGCCCCGCGCTTCCTCTACGGCTTCCGGGAAGGCATCTCGGTCACCGGACCGACCACCGTGACCCTCGCCGCTGCCGTCCAGGCCTCCGCCGCCCTGCCGGGCGCCTTCCCGCCCTCGGTGATCCCCACCGGCGCCTTCACCCGCGGCCCCTCGGTCACCGAGCCCGCCACACCGCCGGACCGGGTGGTGGTCAACGACGGCGGCGTCTACGACAACATGGCCGACCAGTGGGAAGCCGGGCTGGAGACACGGCTCCGGATCTGCGAACCACTTCGCGGCCTCCAGGAGCCCGCCGAGGTGATCGTGGTCGCCAACGCCTCCGCGGGCTGGACGTGGAAGCCGTTCGACGCCAAGGGCCGGATCGGGTCGGAGCTGACGGGACTGCTGCGCGACCAGGGTGTGCAGTACGACGTGAGCACGGCGCGGCGCCGCAACCAGCTGGTCCGGGAGTTCCAGCACAACCGGGTGGCCGGCTCGGGACCGGGCGGGGTCATCGTCATGATCGACCGGACCCCCTCGAGCCTCGCCAGGCCCTTCACCGCCGGCCAGGACGACATCAGCGCCCGGGCCCGTGACGCGGTCACCTTTCTCGAGGCCCAGCGCCCCGACGCCGACTGGGACGCGATGGCCCTCCGCAACGCCGGGGTGCCCACCACGCTCGGCCCCATCGGCGTCGAGACCACGCTGGACCTCATGGAGCACGCCTTCACGTCGACGGTGGTCGGCCTCTACGTACTGCACGGCATCGGGTCCCTGCAGCCGTTCCCCCGCGACCGCTACGCCGTGCTGCTCACCGCCTGAGGCGGGTCGCTCAGTCGTCCCCGCAGATGTGTAGAGCGTGGGCGCTGCCCTGCAGCCGGAGGGCGCCCTGGGACCGCTCCGCCACGATCGTGTCCCGGAGCCGCTTGCCGTCGTAGCCGGTGGCCTGCCCCTCCGCCACCAAGAGGCCACGCCGGCCCCAGTCCTGGAGGAGGGCCTCCCGGTAGCGGGTGCGCCGCTCGCTCCTGTGGGTGGTCAGGAGGGAGAGCACCTTGCCGCTCAGCCCGTCGATGACCAGCGTCGTGCCGACGGGTACCACGACGGGCTCGGGCCCGTCTCCCGTGTCGATGGTCTCGACCTCTTCCCATCGGACCCGGACGAGGACCTGTCGCCGGGACTTGCAGTACAGCCGCTTGATGACGGCCTCCTGCGCCTCGACCGTCGGATCACCGTCGTCGGGCACGCCGAGGAGATCGCGGTGCTCGTGCACGAAGGCCTCCGCCGCGTCCGGGTCGGCCACGATCGATGACCTCATGCCCTTGTCCACCTTGAGGTCGGGGGGCTCGACGTCGAGCTCCGACTTCGCGTCGACGAGGCGGCGCTTGACGAACTCGTCACGCAGCAGCCGGGCGAACCGGTCGCACAGGGCCTGCACGGCCGCGGGTCGGTCCTTCTCCGGCACGAGCGCCGGCTTGCCGTAGCCCCTCCCCCCTTCGAGGTAGTCGGCGAAGATCTGCGGTGCGTGGCGCCTCGACTGCTCGCAGGCGACGAGCATCGCCCGGGCGACGTCGGCGAAGGACAGCTCACCCGGCGGGACGTAGTTCAGGGTCTCGACGAGGATCGGCGACAGGTAGTCGGCCGACGCCCACAGCTTCCAGAAGGTGTCCCCCTTCAGCCCCTTGAAGAACCGGGCGAAGGCGCCGTACACCGCCCCGGTGAGGACTTGGCTCAGCAGGTGGGGGTCGGTGACATCAGCCAGGTTGGGGTAACCCAACGGATCGACGGAGGTGTCGGCGGGATCGAGCGTGCGGCGGTTGAGCGCCGAGCGCAGGTACTCGGCGTCGGTGCGCACCGCCGCCCCGAACTCCTCGGCGACCTCGCTGAACTCCTGCATCCGGTCGACGTTGCGCTGCGACGCCTCGAAGACCATGGCGTCGACGTTCTGGGCGATGGCCATGAGGTCGGCGTACGACTCGTGGAAGGCGAGCGACTCGGGTGCAGACGCGTGGTAGAGGTCGGGCAGGAGCCCGTCGAGGATGGCGTGGGTTGCCTCGTGGGCGACGATGTCGTGGGAGAGCGAGGTGTAGACGGTGCGCTCGACCCCAGCGGCGTCGTGGACGACCCAATAGAAGAACTGGATGCTTCCGGACTCGCGCTCGTAGAAGGCGTTGCGCAGCTCCCCCGCCCGAGGCACCAGCAGCAGCTGCGGCGACGCGGTCGCCCACGTGACGGGTCGGCCCAGGCGCCGTTCGCACTCCTGCAGCGTGTAGAGCACGGTGGCGAAGCAGCTGGTGGCGACGAACTCGTCGGACTCCAGCAGCTGCCACAGAGCCTCGGCCTCCTGGGTCGCTTCGATCAGGTCGGAGTCGACTTCGTACCTGGAGCTGTCCTTGCGGCCGACGAGGCGCACCGGTGGGCGCAGCACCTCGTTGTCGGCGTCCAAGTCGACCACCGCCAACCGGTCGCACACCGGCCCGTCAGCGAAGTCGTCGCCCTCGGCGCCCACCGGCACGATGGGCCGGCCCCACGGCACGATGTAGTCCAGCTTCTCCCGGGACCGCTGCGTGAAGGGTTGGTCAGGCCGCTTCACCAGCCAGTGCCGGTCCCGGGTGAGGTACCAGAGGGTGACGTACCTCGGCTTGGCCATCAGGGCCTCCCGGGCTTCGCCGACGCTCGCCCGGGAAACGAGATCTCGAGTGACCCCGCGTCGCCGAGAGTGCTGGTGTCGAAGAACGCCGTGACCCGGGACCGGACACGGTCGAGGACGTCGCCGTCGGGGACGGAGTCCCAGTGGCCGTCGTGGGTCGACACCGCGGCGTAGCGGGGTCGATCGTCCGGCGGATCCGGCGGGAGGAGGACGTCGAAGGCCTCGTCGCCGGGCATCCCGGTCCTGCTGCCATGGTGGGAGACCTTGAGGAAGTGCACGGGCTGAAGCCGCCGCCCCCTCGCCGGTCGGTGCATATGGCGCCAGCTCTTGTGCTCAGCGTCGGCCGCGAACAGCAGCCGCCAGCCCCGCCACTCGATCTGCAGGACGACGCTGGTGTCGTTCCTGGCCTTGTCGATGGCCAGCATCCAGTCGCCCACCCCACCCGACAGGTGGGCTATGAGGTTGGCGAACGCCGTCGGGTCAATGCCCGCCGGCGGCGAGAGGCGCTCGAGCGCGGCCCCTGCGGTGGGGTCGGGGTCGCCGGCGTCGTCGACGGCCCCGGTGAGCGGTCGCATGCGGCCGTAGTAGTTGGCGGTGTTGTGCTCGGGGGCGAGGATCTTGAGGCTCGCCTCGCGGAACGGGTGGTCGCGGCCGGCCCGGAGCGGGAACCGGCGGTGCACGAACGACGTCTTGATCCGAGCGGTCCGGCGGATCTCCTCGACGCACTTCGCCGTCGAGCGGTGGTCGTTGTTGGCGAAGAACGCCTCGACCGACTTCATCCCCATCAGCCCTCGCTGCACGGCGAGGGGCCGCAGGCGATCGGTGGCGGCGAGGTAGGAGTCCATCGCCCGTTTGGCCTCCGGGAACTTCCTCCCGTAGCGAGGGTCCGCCGATGCGGTCAGCCACACGTAGTCGACTGGCAGCGGCGTGCCGATTCCGGCGAGGTACTTCAGGCCGTGGACGTGATCCAGGTGCTCGTGAGTCATCACGTAGAGGTCGAGGTTGCGGCCCTCGGTCCGGCTCATCAGGTCCGCCGCGATCGGTCCGAACACCGTGGCGTCGCTGGCCAGGAGGTTGCCGAGATCGATGAGGACGTGGCGCCGGACTTCCTTGCCGGCGTGGCGGTCCGGGATCGTGACGAGGATGGCGTCGCCGAACCCGACGTTGTACATTCGCACCGTCAAGGCGCTCATGGCCGGCCCCCCTCGATCGCTCGATGGTCCCGGCCCAGTATCGCGGCACGGAACGGGTCGTTCAGGCCGAGCGGCGCCGATGATCCGGGCTCACCCGCACCAGCCGGACGTGGGCGCTCACGCCCTCCCGGCACCTCGATTCGGCGGCCGCTGCGGCGCCATCAACGCGGACCACCTGGTCCGGCGACGTCGATCCACACCAGGCGGTGGTCAGAGCTCGGGAACGGGAAGTCGCCGACCAGCCGGAACAGCGGATCGTCCGCGGTCGGCCAGAACACCTCCGCGGCCACGATCCTGAGTGGCCTCGAAGGGAGCACGTAGTCGGCGCGGAGGTTTCCAGGCCCGACCGGCAGGCTGTCGGCAAAATCCGCGGTGTCGAATCGAGGGTCGCCTTGGTGGCTCGGGTTGATGCCGCCCTGACGTACCGAGGCGTCGACTGCCCCCTGGCTCGACGGCGTCACCCTCGCGTTCACCCGCGGGTGCTCGAGCAGCTGCTGGGCGGCGCCGGGAATGCTGTCGCCGTCGAAGGGGTCGGAGTTCTGGTCGCCGGCGATGACGAACCGGGCGCCCGCGGGCAGGCCGCCGTGCTCGCCGTCGTCGTCGTAGATGTAGCGCGACGTCCGGCCGGGTGTGACGTAGTCGGCCCAGAACCGGATCTCGTCGAAGTTGCGGGTGCCGTTCCGGTCCTCGGGGCCGTCGAACACCGGAGGGGTCGGATGACTGACCAGGAAGTGCACGGTGCGTCCGTCGATGTCGATCGGCAGGTCCCAGTGCGACTTCGACGACAGGCGGAAGACGGCAAGCTCGGCGGGCGAGTACCAGTCCCCCGGCGCCGCCGTCTCTGGATCGTCGGGCAGGAGCGCGCCGGGCATGTCGGCCCACCGGAACAGCTGGAACGTCCTGACCTCGTCGAGGTCGATGGGGTACATCGAGTACACCGCCATGCCGAACTGACCCGGGAAGAACCCGAAGCCGTAGGCGTCGTCCGGACCGCCGATCACGCCGTTGTTGTTGAGGTCGAAGCCCGACGGGATTCCCGTGTTCGAAGGGGCGACGTAGCGGTACGGATACTCGATGGCGGCGGCGCCGTTGTGCGGCACCGACAGGTAGTTGTCCTGGAACAGGGCCGCCGCCGTTCCGCCAGCGTCGAAGTCGAACTCGTTGATCAGCAGCACGTCGGGTCGCGCCCGCTGGATGATCTCGGCAACCGTCGCCGCCTGTGCGTTGGTCGGCGTCGACAGGTCAGCGATGAGCTGCCCGGCCACGTTGCGGTTGAGGGACGCGTTGAACGTGGCGAAGCGGACCTCAGGGGGCGACCGGTCAGGGGAGGGCGTCGCCGGGACTGCACTCGACGATGACGCGGTAGCGCCGCCGATGAACAACAGAACGGCCAGGAACGGCGGGACGAACCGGCGGATCTCCATGTCGTGAGCCTCGCGCATGTCAGCGCCCGCACCCAGTGACGATACTGCGATCGACCGCTGGGGTCACACCTCCCAGCTCGTCGACGCCCGAGAGTCGGGGAGGTAGGCGCAGAACGTGCCGGTGCGAACGGCCCGGTCGAGGTGGGTTCCCAATGAGGCGTGGTGCTCACCGATCCGACTCACCGCCCCGCGGATCGCCCGGGTGACGCTGGCACGGGCCCGTTCGGATGCCGACCCGGCTGGCCGGTCGCGCCCACCGAGGCCGACCGCCCGTGACAGTTCGCCGAGGAGCAGGTCACGTTCGACGTTGGCTTGGGCCGCACGTTCACCGTCGTTGTTCGCCCGCGCCTCGTCCATGTCGTCCTCGATCTCGGCGAGGCGGCGGCGGTAGGCATCCTTGGCTCCCGCGTCGAGGATGGGCCCGGCGTCCCCGAACGCAGAAGACGCCAGACCGGGTTCAGCTCCAGCTCCGCGGGGAGTCGGGGCGCCGCGTTCGGCCGCGACGAGGTCGAGCACGTGGAACTCGCGTCCGGGCTCGCCGAGTAGACGGGCGAGGTATCGCATCCCCTTGAGGTCGCGTACCCGCACCGTGCGCCCCTCGAAGATCACCGACCAGTAGTCGCCCTCGCGACGAAAGCTGTGAACCGCGCCGGTCGTCGGGGCTTGGGGCGAGGGCGAGAGCTCCTCGGGGTCAGCGGCGCCGAGATCTTCGAACGCAGCGCGGGCGGCCTCCAGCTCTGACTCGGCACGGTCGTCGCGACCTTGGTCACGGTGCGCCTCGGCGAGCCCGGTTCGGGCGAGCGCCGTCTCGTACGGCGCGCCGACCTCTCGCCACAGCCGCGTCGCTTCCTCGAAGTGCTCCTCCGCCCCGCGGGGGTCACCTTCAGCGAGCCGCACGCGTCCATGGGCCAGGGCGGCGCTCCCGACGAGCGCCTTGCTCGCGAACCGATCGGCGATGCGCCCCAGTTCCTCGGCCGCCGATCGGGCGCGGCCAGGCTCCCCGGCCGCGATCTCGATCTCGACCTGCGCCTCGAGCAGCGGGGCACGACGGAGCTCGGTGTTCGGGGGCAGCTCCTTCGAGGGGACCTGCACCGGATTCTCGAGCGCCTCTCGGATGGAGGCCAGGGCCGACGCCAGGTCCCCTTGGGCGAGCCGCACGAGGGCGAGGGCGGGTTGGGGGTCCCACCCTGCGCGGTGAGCAGCGAGCAGCGCCTGCTCAGCGCCTTGGAGGTCCCCGGTCCGCAGACGGATCCGTCCGAGCTCGGTCAACGGCCAGCCGAGCTCCCGATGCAGATAGGGCCGCAGTTCCTCGCAGGCGATGAGCGCCTCCTTCTCGGCCTCGTCACAGGACCCGCGCAGGCGGAGGATCTCGGCGCGATGCACGCGGCAGCGCCCGTGGAGACTGCCGATGGCATTGGCTTGGCACCACCGTTCCATGGCCTCGGTCCACTCCTCCGCCTGGTCGTACTGCGCCAGCCCCTGGAGGGCGCACACGAGTTCGCAGTAGACGACCCCCGTGGAGAGCGGGTCGAGCTCGCCGGCAACCACGGCCACCCCCGCTTCATCCAGCAGGTCCAGACCCTTCTGGACCTCACCCTCGAGGATGAGACTGCGGGCCTCCGCTACCCGGCCGACGGCGGCAGCAGCGGGATCACAGCTCGCACCGATGTCGATCGCCTGCCGGGCTCGCTGCCGCGCGCCGCTCACGTCGCCGATCAACATCCGTTCGTACGAGCGAACCACGGCCAGCCAGGCATGAACCGGCGTGGCGCCCTCAGGATCGAGGAGGCGCTCGGCCCGTGTCAGCCAGCCACGAACGGGCGCCATGAGGGCCGTGTCGAAGAGCAAGTGCATCGCAACGCGAACCGCCGCGCCCGCCGCCTCGAGGTCCGCACCTGCCCGCAGGCACTCCGCGTAGGCGCGCTCCCACACCTCGATCGTCACGTCGAGGTGGCCGGCGGCGTAAGCGACCTCAGCGAGAACGGGCAGATCGTCGGGACCCAGCAGGCCGCCGGCGTCCGCCTTCTCCAGCAGGTCGTAGGCGTGCTCCCAGTCACCCTGTGCCACTGCTTCGCGTGCCCGGCTCAGGAGACTGGCGTCGGTCGCGTCGCTCATCGCACACCTCCTCCGAGCCATCTCGAGTGGGCGGTCCACGCGACCGGCACGTGATGTAACCCAGAAGGTTCCGGCCGTAACAGTGTCGCTCACGCCTTCCGGTTGTGCGTCGAGAGTCCAACGCACAACGAACGAGGAGAAGCCGATGAAGACCGCTGAAGTCAATGACGTCGAGTTGGAGTACGAGGTGACGGGATCCGGTGAGCCGGTTCTGCTCATCAGCCCCGTCCTGGCAGACGGGTTCATGCCCGTCGTGTCACAGCCCGCACTCGCCGACTACCAGCTGATCACCTACCACAAGCGTGGGTGGGTCGGGAGTACACACACGGCGCCGCCGGTGAGCGTTGAGGACCACGCCGCCGACGCCGCCGCGCTCCTCGGACAGCTCGGCCTGCAGCGGGCGCACGTCGCCGGCCACTCCAGCGGGGCGGCGGTCGCTCTCCAACTCGCCCTCGACCACCCCGAGGTCGTCCACTCGTTGAGTCTGCTCGAGCTCTCCCTTCTCACGGTGCCGGCCGCAGCGGAGTTCTTCGAGAAGGCAGGACCGGCCTTCGAGGCGTACGCATCCGGCGATCACGACGCTGCCGTCGGCCTCTTCCTGAGCGCTGCAAGCGACCTCGACCCGGCTGCGTGCATCGCCCTGCTCGACGAGCGCATCCCCGGCGCCGCCGCGCAGGCCGTCAAGGACGCCGACACGTTCTTCGGCGTCGAGTTGCCGGGGCTCACCGACTGGACGTTCGGACCCGACCAAGCGGCTGCCGTCCGTCAGCCGGTGTTGTCGATGTGGGGAACCGACACCGAACCTCTGTGGCTCGAAGTGGCCGACCGACTCCGCGCCTGGCTCCCCCAGATCGAGGACTGCGAGATCGACGGCGTCGGCCACCTGCTGCACGTCCAGGACCCCGAGCCCGTGGCACGCGCTCTCGCGGACTTCCTCGGACGCCATGCTCTGACCGGCGCCTGAGCCGACGCGCGTGGTCAGCCGGGCCAGGCGGCCACCGTCGTGACCAAGCCGTCGATGGCCGCCGTCAGCGGAGCCGGGTCGGGGTGGTTGGCAATGACCGAAAAGGTCACCGCCCGGCCGCCGGCGGTGGTGGCGTAGCCCGACAGGGCCCGGCCCACCAGGATCGACCCGGTCTTGGCCCGGACCCGCCCGGCGGTGGCGGGGCCCGTGAGACGCTCCGCGAGGGTGCCCGACCGTCCGGCGACCGGCAGACCGAACACCAATTCGGGCCACCACGGCTCACCGGCGGCGAACTGGAGGACCTCGCGCAGGTCCCGGGCGGTGCGGGCGTTGGTGCGGCTCAGGCCCGACCCGTCCGAGGACCGGCCCTCGAGCTCGAGGCAGCGCTCCTCCAGCCACGAGGCGACCGCCGCCGTGCCCGCCCGGGTGGTGCCCCGCCCGAGCACAGCCCGGCCGACCTCCCGCACCAGGAACTCGGCGTGCTCGTTGTCGCTCACCAGCAACATCTCCCGCACCAGTTCCACCACCGACGCTGAGGTGAGCGAGGCGACCGGGCGGGCCCCGGCGGGCGCGGTCCCCACCACCGTGCGGCCGGCGACACTCACCCCGGCCGCGGCCAGCGCCGCCCGGAACGCTTCGCCGTTGCCGGTGGCGGGATCGGCCAGGAACGCAGGATCCGAGCGGTGGCGGTTGTCATCGACGGTCAGGGCGCTGAGGGGGCCGGCGTACGTCGGCACGTGCCATTCCTGCCAGCCCGGCGCGCGTACGGCGCGGCCGTAGCGGCTCACGTCCACCACCAGGTCCCCGACGACACTCGTGACTCCGCTCGCCCGGACTTGGGCCGCCAGCGCGGCCAGCGAGTGGGGTCCGGTCCGGGTCAGGGCCGGGTCCCCGCTCGCCACCAGCACCAAGTCATCACCGGCCTGCAGCACCCGGGTGCTGACCCGATGGTCGGGCTCGAGCAGGGCCAGTGCCCCCACCGCGGTCAGCAGCTTCTGGTTCGAGGCGGGCAGCAGCGGCCGGTCGAGGCCGTGGCCGGCGACCTCGCCGATGCCCTCGACCCACACCGAGGCCGACACGTCCGCCCCGGCGAAGCCCGGCGCCGCCAACGCGGCCGCCACGGCGGCGCGCAGGTCGCCGGGGACCGGCGCCACCCGGTCGGGCGGCAGGACCGTGCGGTCCGCACAGGGGTCGGGCGGCGGCGGCGGCGCGGTGGTCGGCGGTGTGGTGCTCGGCGACGGTGGTGCCGTCGTGGACGGTGCGGGCACCGGTGACGCCCGCGACACGGCGGCGTCGCTCCCACCATCGTCGAACGTGGCCACGCCGACGCCGACGAGGACCGCCCCCGCCAGTGCCACCGTCACCACCGCTGCCGCGAACCACGTCCTCACGCCCATCTGTGACGTCGGAAGGCGCCATCTCGTTCCCTCACGCGTGACTTCGTGGATCGTCCTAGGGTTCACGACGTCCGGGGCGCGCGTGTCGCACGGGGTCGTGCGGTCACGTGGGATGGAGGGCCGAACGATGCGCAGGTCGAAGGTTCGGGGTGCACGGGCCGGGGCCGTGCTGGCCGTGTTGACCGTGATGGCTTCCGCGCTGGTCGCGACTGCGCCGGGAGCGGCGGCGGCCACCTCGGGGGGCTGGTCGAACCTGGGGCACGGGGCGCCCGCGTCCATGCCGGCCCTGAACACCAAGGTCGAGACCTTCACGAATGTCGGGGGGACGCTCTACGTCGGGGGCGACTTCATCAACGCCGGTGGGCTCGGCGCGGCCGACCACATCGCCACCTGGAACGGAACCAGGTGGGCCGCCCTCGGGGGTGGCTTGGGCGATGCGGCGAGCGCCGTCTATTCCATCGCGGTCGACCCGGCGAGCGGCTTGGTGTTCGCCGGTGGGTCGTTCCAGAACGCGGGTGGTGACACCGCCGCCGACCGGATCGCGGTGTTCAACGGGACGACCTGGACCTCGTTGGGTGGCGTGGGCCTGAACGCGCCGGCGTTCGCCCTCACCATCATCGATGGGATCCTGTACGTCGGCGGTTCATTCGACAACGTCAACGGAATCCAGGCCGCCGACGCCGTCGCCGCCTATTCCATCGGCGGTGGTGGCTGGTTCGCCGTCACGGATGCCAGCGGCGACATCGGTGGGACGGTCTCGTCGCTCGTGCCCGACGGGTCGGGTGGGCTGTTCATGGGCGGCAGCTTCATCAACGCGGACGGCATCGCCGCGGCCGACTTCGTCACCCACTGGACCGGCGGCACCTCGTGGAGCGCGCTGGGCGCCACGGCGGCGATCAACGATCGGGTGAGAGCGCTGGCGATCTCGGGCAACGACCTGTACGTCGGGGGCGACTTCACGGACGCGGGCGGCAACACGGACGCCGACCGGGTGGCGCACTGGAACGGGAGCAGCTGGTCGTCGGTCGGTCCCAGCGTCTTCGGTGTCGGGACCTCCATCTACGCGCTCGCGGTGGATGGCGGCACCGTCATCGCGGCAGGGTTCTTCAACAACGCCGGTGGCCAGGCACGGATGGACGGCATCGCGGCATTCAGGGACGGCTCGTGGACCAACGTGGGCACGAGCGCCAACGGCGCGAACGGCCCGGTGTCGCTGAACACCCTCATGACGTCGCTGCGCGTCGTGGGCTCCCGGCTGTACCTCGGCGGCCTCGATTCCTCCATCGGTGATGCGACGATGAACGGGTACGCGGCGTCGTTCCGGTTGCGCCAGCCGGACGCGCAGATCGCCTCGACCGCGGCGTTCGTGGGCAACGGCATCTACAACACGACCGGAGCGCAGCAGGCCCGTTCACGGACGGTCCATCGGAACCAGTCCGGGACGTTCTCGGTCAAGATCGGCAACGACGGGCTCGGCGTCGACAGCTCCACGGTTCGAGGCGCGGGGTCCAACGCCCGGTTCACGGTGTCGTACTTCAGCGGCAACACGAACATCACCGCCCAGGTGGTGGCCGGGACCTACCCCATCGCCGACCTCGCCGCGGGCGGAAACCGCACCCTCACGGTCAAGGTCAGGGTCGCCGCCGGAACGCCGGTCGGCACCAGCCGGTCGTTCCTGGTCACCGCGACCTCGACCGGGGCCGGGGCCCCGAAGGACGCGGTGAAGGCGACCGTCATCGCGAGCTGATCCAGGGCACGAATCGAATGGGTGAACGAGAGATTTTCTGGAGAGTTCTGGCCCCTCGTTCGTTGTAGAGGGGTGTGATGAGCGCCGATGCCCACGTCCCGGCGAAAGCGCTCGACGGCGTCGCGTTCGACGAGTTCTACGACCGGGCCCTACCGGTGGTCTACGGCTACCTGCTGCGGCTGTGCGGTGGGGACCGCGAGCAGGCATGGGACCTCACCCAGGACAGCTGGGTCACCGTCGTGGACCGGCTCACCCAAGGCCAGACCGACACGGCAACCGTCGGGTTCCTGCTCTCGGTCGCGCGCTCCCGCTACCTCGACTCGTGGCGACGTCAGCGCAAGCTGCAACGCAAGCTGCGACTGGTGTGGGCCGGAGCCCGAGAGTCGGAGTCCGCCGAGGTGTCGACGGCCAAGGTGCTCGAGCACCTGTCGGTCTGCCGCGACGAGCACCGGGTGGTGCTGATGCTGGCCTACGTCGACGGCATCCCGGTCACCGAGATCGCCCAGATGCTCGGAGGCTCGGTCTCCTCCACCTACTCACTGCTCGCCCGTGCCCGCGACGAGCTTCGCAGCCACCTCTCGGAGTCCGGAGAATGACCGACCACCACGATGAAATGAGGGTGTCACCGGATCCCTCGCAGGCCGAGGACCTCCGACAGCGCCTGCACACACGCATGGCGAAGGGATCGCAGGATGTCCACGCTCGATCCGACCTCGACCTCGACCTCGATCCCGCTCCCCTCGACGCCGGCGAGCAGGGCGACACCCCGCCCTCCGAAGCGAACCACCGCCGCCCGCTCGTCGTCGCCCTCGCCGCCGTCGCCGTCCTCGCCCTCGTCGTCGGCGCCGTAGCCCTGCTGCGCATCGACCGCGACGAGACCGCGCCGATCACGACCGACCCGCCGGCGACGAACGTCCCCGCGGCGACCGGACCTGCCCCGAACGGGTGGGTGGCATTCGACTCCCGTGCCGGCGACATCTACCTCGTCCGGCCTGGCGAGGACGCCCGCCGGCTCGAGCTAGCCGGATCGGACACGACTCACGAGGCGTGCCCGACGTGGTCGCCGGACGGTACGCGGCTGTTGTTCAGCCGGCTGCCCGGCCCGGAGGACACCACTACCGCCGACGCCGAACTCGTGATCGTCCCCGTCGGCCCGGACGGCGCAGCGGGCGACCCGACCGTGATCGCTCTCGACGGCTTCGACGACCTCCCGTGCGCGATCTGGGCACCCGACGGCCGGTGGGTCGCCTCCGGGGACCCCTACGGCGCCGGCGAGGTGTGGGTGGTCGACACGCAAACCGGCGAGATCCGCCGCCTGCCAGACCTCCGGCCGATCGATCTCGAGTGGCGCCCCGGCACCGACCAGCTCGCGATCGCCGGCGACCTGGGCAGGACACGCTCCTCCGACTGGCATTCCACGCCGGTCTCGGTCTACTCCGTGTCGACCGGCGAGCTCCGCCAACTCGGCTCCTTCGAAACCGGAAACCTCACGTGGTCACCGGATGGCTCGACATTGGCGTACCAGGAGGACGGGCTCCGGCTCGTCGATGCCGACGGCACCAACGAACGGTTGCTCGTCGCCGAGACCGTCGGTGCGAACCACGGCATCGGTCCCGTGTGGTCCCCGACCGGTGACCGCATCGCCTACCAACGCCTCTGCTGCGAGGCAGGCGAGAAGCACGAGGTCGTCCTCGTGCGCGTTGCCGATGGGAACCAGACGGTCATCGCGCCTCCGCAGACCGACGGGTCGAACCGGCCGGTGCGGTGGTACCCCTGGACCGTCACATGGTCACCGGACGGCACGACGCTCCTCTACACGGCGTGGAGCGACGCCCCAGGGAGCACCGAGCAACAGGGTCTGCTCGCCATTCCCGCTGACACGCCGAGCGACGTGACGACACTCACCGACAGCCTCGACCCGGAACATCACCAGGTGGTCCTCATCCAGAATTGGGGCCGGCAACCGGGTTGATGCTGACGCCGTGCTCGAGCCGCCTGGCCAGCTCAAGAGGTCCTGTGGCGATGTTCCGGGGAATCGGAGTCGGATCCGATGAATCCGTCGGCTTCGCACGGTCAAACCTCCGGCATGTCCGAAGACCGCCTGACGATCGCCGTTGACGCCGAGCTTGACGAAGCTGTCGGTTCGGGCGTGGAGGTCGGGATACAGGTCGCAGTCGTCAAGGACGGTGAGACCGTTGTGGACTCCGCACGGGGTTCCGCGGATCCACGTACCGGAGCGCCGGTCGAGCACGACACGCTGTTCTGGGCGGGCTCCACGGCGAAGGGCGTCGCAACGTCTTTGGCGCACGTCCTCATCGAGCGGGGCGAGCTCACCGACGACCTGCGCGTCGTCGAGGTGTGGCCCGAGTTCGGGGCCCATGGGAAGGACGGTGTGACCCTGCGCCACGTGCTCCTCCACACCGCTGGTGTCCCTGGCCTCCCCGCGGACACGACCGCGGAAGACCTGTGTGACTGGAACGGCATGTGCGCCGTCATCGCCGATGCCGAACCGTGGTGGGAACCCGGAACTCGTTTCGGCTACCACGCCAAGACCTTCGGCTTCCTGCTCGGCGAGATCCTGCGCCGAGCGACCGGCGACACCATCTCCACGCTCCTGCGCGACCACCTCACCGGCCCACTCGGTGTCGCCGATGAGGTCCACTTCGGGGTGCCCGAGCGGCTGTTGGACCGGGTCGCCCGGCAGGTCCCCGACGGGGACGAGGCGCCTGCTCGGCCCGAGCCGGGCTCGCCGGTCGACCGGGCCATGCCGCCGGGTGTGTTCCCCGACGCCGCCTACGCCAACCGTGCCGACCTGCTCCGCTGCGACATCCCCTCCGAGGGAACGATGAGCGCTCGCGGCGTCGCTCGCATCTACTCGGCACTCCTGGGCCACGTCGACGGCGTCCGGTTGGTGTCTGGCACCAGGCGGGCGGCGATGGCAGCCATCGCCTTCACCGGCTACGACGAAGTGATGGGCTTCCCCATCTCGTGGGCGTACGGCTACAGCCCGTCTCGCCCGAGCGGCGAGGCTCGGGCCGGCTCCACCTTCGGCATGGTCGGGATGAACGGCTCAGCCGCCTACGCCGACATCGACTCCGGCGTGGCCGTCGCCGTGATGCGCAACCGGTTCACGGCGGGTGACATGGCCACCATCGATCGAATCGATCGACTGGTCACCGACGAGTTGTCGTGACAGGACACGTGACCGTCGTAGGTGCTCGATCCGATCCGAGCGCTGGCGATCTTGGCCGAGCAGGCTCCTGATGGGAGCGGTGGCGTCACTCGCCCCTGAGCAATGACCGGCTGTTGATCAGGATTCGCATCGAGTTCGACTGACCCAGCGAAGTTCGTTTCCTCCGTCGAGATGGCGCCGCCAACTCTCGAAAGGAGTGACACGATGAAGAGAGCCTGGTTCCTCGTACTTGCGGCGGTCACCGCCGCGGTGGTCGGGTTCGGCGGGGTCGCGGTGGGCAGTGATGAGCGCCACGACGATGGTCGTCATCACGCCGGCCCACCGGACACGTTCGTCACGGATTGGGATGTGATCGGCACCCAGGCGTTCACCGCCGCGGCGTTGACGCCAGCCGAGGGCCACACGATCTTCGCCTATGTAGCGATCGCGGTCTACGACTCGGTGGTGGCGATCGAGGGCGGGTACGAGCCGTTCGCCATCGAGGTCGTACAACGAGGTCAAAGAGATCGGCTCGAGCGCGAGCATGACCCGGACGATCGAACAGACACGGGCGGCCCAGTTCTGGGGTGAGCCACCGGTGCAGCAGGCCCGTGGCTCATTCCGCAACTTCGTGCTCGAGCACGAGCTCGATGTCGCGCAGGCGGCCCGGTTCATGGCCACGGTCTCGGTGACCTACGCCGATGCCCTCATCGCCTGCTTCGACGCCAAGTACCACTACGCGTTCTGGCGGCCGATCACCGCCATCCGAGCCGGCGACACCGATGGCAACCGAAGGACCGAGGTCGATCCGATGTGGTCCCCGCTGCTTCCCGGCACGCCGAACCATCCCGAGTACCCGAGCGCTCACTCCTGCATCACGCCGGCAGGGGGACGGGTCATCGAGAGCTTCCTGAGAACCCGCCACATCGATTTCACCGTCCCCAGCCTGACCGGGCTCGGCGACCGTCACTTCGACCGGGTCAGGGACCTGGAGTACGAGGTCAGCAACGCCCGCATCTGGGGTGGCATCCACTACCGCACCGCGGTCGAGGACGGGGTCGAGATCGGGACGCGGGTGGCACGCCAGGTGCTGCACGACCACTTCCACAGGTCGAACGACTAGCGCTCCCGCCGAGGGGGGAGCCGGAGTGCGACCGTCGGAATCACGATCGCCGCCGCCACGAGGTGCGACAGCGCCAGCGTGACCTGGGTGGCGGTGTCGGCGTCGGCCGTCACGACCGGCCCGAGCGACAGGGCCGTGAGCACGACGGTCGTCACGACGAACGTCCGGGCCCGGCTCGTGCTCAGTCAGGGAGTGACGAGAGAACGGCGATGAGGGCGTCGATGTCGGTGCCATCGTTGTAGGGGGCCAGCGAGACACGGATCCGTCCCCCGCGGGAACCGCAGACGATGCCGGCGGCGGTCAGGCGCGACAGCGTGCCGGCGGGCAGGTCACCCTCCCGCCCCAACGAGATCAGATGGCGAGCGGCACCGGCGGCGTCCAGGTCCCGGAACGGTCGCCACCCGAAGGGCCGAAGCCCTTCGATGAGATGGCGACCGAGCGTCTCGGCGTGCCCGGAGATCTCTGCCGCACCGCCGGCGAGCAGTTCGGTGATCGCCGCCGTCAGCCCGGCCACCGAGACATAGGACATCGTCGACTGCGTGTAGCGCCGCCCACCCTCGGCGAGCAGCAGCCGGGTGGCGTCGAACGAGAAGGGATCGGGTGTCCCCATCCAGCCCGGCAGCGGTGGGGGGCGATCGAGCAACGACTCGTGGATGGCCCCGATGGCCACCCCACCATGGCCGCCAAGCCACTTGTACCCGCTCGACACGATCAGGTCGGCATCCCAGGCGACCGCGTCGATCGGCTCCGCTCCCGCCTCCTGGGATGCATCGATCACCAGCCGAGCTCCGACGGCATCGGTGGCGGCCCGGAGCCGAGGCACATCGACACGACTCCCGGTGGCGTACTGCACAGAGCCAACGGCGACGACCGCCGTCGTCTCGTCCACCGCGGCGACGACGGCATCGGTCAGGTCCGTGGTCGCCGTGTCGAGCACGAACTGGACGCCAGGCCCGCCTCGATCCGCGGCCAGCAACCACGGGCGAGTCACCGCCGGGAAGTCGGTGGCGACCAGCACGACGGTGCGGTCCGCAGGCGGCGACAGCAGCAGCGGCGCCTGACCCAGGAGCTCGCTGGCCCCTGACAGCACCGCGACCTGGCTCTCACCAGTGCCCAGCACCGCAGCCGCCTGGGCCCTCAGGGCCCCGAGGTAGGCCACCTCGTCCTCGTCGCTGAGGTGCAGGTTGCCGTGACGGCCGACGTCGTCGAGGAATCGGTGCATGGCCTCGACCGCCGGGCGACCCAACAGCCCGAGTGACGCCTGGTTGAGGTAGACCGCCTCGCCGAGGCTGGCGTAGTCGGCACGAGGCAACACCGCCGCGGCAAGGTCCTTGGCGTCTCGCGACCCATCCACGACGGAGTTCTAGCCCGACGCTGTTTCGGCCGACTGGCAGGTGTTCAGGGCACGAGCAACCAGCGGCCTCGGGAGCCCGACTCGGAGGATCCGCTGGCGTAAACCGTGATCGCATCGGCTAGTGACGCGTGGCCCGCGATCCGCACCGGCACCACGCCGTCGGCGGCGAGGGGCAGCAGGGTTCCCAGGCTCTCGCCGTCGGCGACCACTTGGACGGTGCTGACGGTGATGCCACGTTGGGGTGTCTGTGGTTGGCCCGGCTTGAAGCCGACGTAGTGACCACCGGCACGCACCGCCGCCAACGCAGGACCATGCAGCGCGGCGGCGTCGAGCACCGCGTCATAGGACCCGGTCAGTTCGCTGATCACCTCCTTGGCCTCGACCGAGTGCTCGGTGTCGGGCTTGACGAGTGCCGTTACGTCCCAGCCTTCACGGCTCGCCAGCTCGACCAGCCAGCCGCCGACGGAGCCGGCGGCGCCGGTCACCAAGAGGGATTTCAGGTCGGACTCGAGCAGGTCAAGCGCCTGACGTGCGGTCAGCGCGCTGAGCGGGACTGCGGCGGCGACGCCGAGGTCGAGCCCGTCCGGCACAACCGCGAGTGCGCGGGCATCGATGACGAGCTCTTCGGTGTGGGCGCGGACCGGGTCCGTGATGTCGGTGTGCAGCCCTGCCACCTGATCTCCGACGGCGAAGGCGCTCACGTCGGGGCCGACCTCGATGATGGTGCCGCTGAAGTCGAACCCCAAGCCGACCTGATCGGGCAGGCCGAGCTCCTCCTGGTGAGCAGGGACGAACGCGTCGAAGTAGGTGAACGCGGCGGCCGCAACTTCGACGCGTACTTCCTTGGCGCCGACGTTCCGGCGGGCGAGCTCGGCGACCACCGGGCGGTCCGATCCGCGGCGTGCGATGACGGTCCTCATCTCGTCTGGTCCTTGGTGTCGGGAGTGGATGTGTACACCATCATCGGAGAGTTACTCTCTAGTGGGAAGACGGCACTTTGAAGTCGGTAGCGCACCCGGAGGTAACCCGTGCCCACCCAAGTCGCCGAGCATCCGCACGATGCGTTCAACGCTCACTGCCCCAGTCGGCGATTGCTCGAGACGATCGGGGACAAGTGGGCGAGTCTCGCCGTCGTCGCACTCGGAGTGCACGGCCCGCTGCGCTACAGCGAGCTGTCCAAGCGGATCGCCGGCGTGAGCCAGAAGATGCTCACCCAGACCTTGCGCAAGCTCGAACGCGACGGCCTGCTCACCCGGACGGTCACACCGTCCGTTCCGGTGCGTACCGACTACGAGCTGACGCCGCTCGGTGACTCCCTTCTCGAACTGCTGAGCCAGCTGAAGGAATGGGCCGAGCAGCACATGCAGGAGGTGGACGACGCGTGGGCGACGTACGACGCGCACAACGAGTGACGCGTTGATCGGTGTCCGGGCTGACCAGGAAAATGAGCGGGCGATACTGGTTTCGAACCAGTGGCCTCTGCCGTGTGAAGGTACGCGACCCCGTCTGGACGTGGTCTGTGGCGGCTCGCTTCTTCGGCGACGGTTCTCGTGCTGGGGGTTTGCTGAAGTCGGGACGTTTGTCCCGTGATCCTCGGACTTCTGCCCCGGGTCGGCGGTAGAGCGCATCCGTACGTTCGTATCGGTGGGCTCCGGTAGGGGCCCGAACGAACGGAGAACACCGTGACCACCATCACCGCAGCCGATGTCCCGGAAACGGCAGCGATCGACACGCCGGTGCGTGTCACCCGCCGTCGGATCGATCACTTGCTCGTCGCCACTGGCTTCGTCGTCACCGTCGTACTGGTCGTTGCCGGCGCACTGCTGGCTTGGGGCAGCAACTTCGCCGAGGACTACGTCCACGACGAGTTGGCGGCCCAGAACATCACCTTCCCCACCGCGGACGAGCTCCTTGAGGAGGGCCGCGACGATCTCGTGACCTATGCCGAAGGTCGCGTCGACACCGGTGCCGAGGCCGAGGCGTACGCCGGGTACATCGCCGGGCACGTCGAGGGGATCGGCGGCGGTCAGACCTACGCCGAGCTCGGCGGGCCGCAGTTTGCGGCGGAGGCGGCACTGAACGAGGCCATCGCCGCGGATGCACCTGCAGCGGAGGTCGCTCAGCTCCAGGAGGAATACGACGGCATCGTCGCCCAGCGCGACACCATGTTCCGTGGGGAGATGCTGCGGGGCGCGCTCCTCAACACCTTCGCCTGGGACACCGTGGGTGAGATCGCTGGCTACGCCGCTCTGGCCGCCTTCGCCGGAGCTGCGGTGATGGCCCTCCTGGTCCTGTTCGGCGTGATCCATGTTCGGCGGGCGGCGCGTCACACGACCTGACCTGCGCGAGTGGCGCTCGAAGGAGGAGGCGGTCCCCGAGTGGGGCCGCCTCTTTCGCGTCCGGCCCGGGCGGTCGGGACCAAGGTCCCGATGGGAAGCGACGGTCGGCCCTGCCCGCAGGAGGCCGGCGCACCGATCCTGGGGTGAGCCCTCGAACCCTGGAGGATTTGGTGACGGAGAACACGCCGGACGAGCGCGACTGGAGCGGCGTGATCGCCCTGGTGGCGACCACAGCCCTGGTCGCGGTGGCGCTCGCGTTCGCCGCGCTGCTGATGTCGGCGGGGGACGACGGCGACAGCACGGTGTCGACCGACGCCGCGCCCACGCACGTTTCGCTGACCGAGTTCGCGCTCGCGCCCGCGGAGATCACGGTGCCCGAGGGCGGCTCCCTGCACGTGACCAACGACGGCTCGACCCCACACAACCTGGCGGTGGTCGACCAGGACCTGGCCACGGCCGACATCCCTGCGGGGGGCAGCGAGGTGCTCGACGTCTCGTCTCTGGCCGCCGGGTCCTACGAGGTGTTCTGTGAGATCCCGGGCCACGCCGACAGCGGTATGACCGGGAGCCTCGAGGTCACCGCCGGCGATGCCGCGCCGTCCGAGGCCGCCGCCGAAGACCACGCCACCGGCGATCACTCGACCATGACCGAGGCCGACTACCAGCGCATGTCGGACGCGATGAACGAGACGATCAGCCAGTTCCCCGCCGAGACCGAAGGACTCGGCAACGAAGAGCTCGAGCCGACCGTCCTGGCCAACGGGACCAAGCACTTCGAGCTCACGGCGGCCATCACCGACTGGGAGGTCTCCCCGGGCCAAGTCGTCCAGGCGTGGACCTACAACGGCATGGTCCCCGGGCCCCAGATGCACGTCGACGTGGGCGACCGCGTCCAGATCGAGGTCCACAACGAGCTGCCCGCCGCCACCGACATGCACCTCCACGGCGTCGACATCCCCAACTCGATGGACGGCGTAGCACCCATCACGCAGGACCCGATCGAGCCGGGCGAGAGCTTCACGTACGAGTTCACGGCCGACGAGGTGGCGGTGGCGATGTACCACGCCCACCACATGGCCCAGATGACCGTCCCCGACGGTCTGCTCGGCATGTTCTACGTGGGCGACGTCCCCCTCCCCGCCGGCGAGACCATCGGCGGCGTGCAGGTCCCGGCCGACGTCGAGGTCAGTCAGGAACTCCCCATGGTGCTCAACGACGCCGGGGTCATCGGCTACTCACTCAACGGCAAGAGCTTCCCCGCCACCGCACCGATCGTCGCCGGCCGGGGCGACTGGATCGAGATCCACTACGCCAACGAGGGCACGCAGATCCATCCCATGCACCTGCACCAGTTCGACCAGGTCGTCATCGCCCAGGACGGCTACCCGCTGGACGAGCCCTACGTGGTCGACACCTTGAACGTCGCCCCCGGCCAGCGCTTCACCGTCCTGGTCCAGCTCGACGAGCCCGGGACCTGGGTCTGGCACTGCCACATCCTCCCCCACGTCGAGCGGGAGTCGGGGATGTTCGGGATGGTCACGGCGGTCGTGGTCGAGTGAAGACCCAGCGCACGATTCTGCTGATCGTGCTCGGAATCGCCGGCGCCATCGCCCTCGGGGCGGCCGCGCTGGTCGTGGCGTCCGGCCGCTTCGGCGTCCTCATCCTCCTCGCCGGCCTCGTCGTGCTCGGCGTGGCCTACCACCTGATCATCGGGCCCTGGCACCGCCGCTGGGGCGCCACCGGCGCGGAGGTGAGCCGACGACTGCCGGGCGACGATCTGGTGGTCGACGCCAGGGGCTCGACCCGGGCGATCACCATCGTCGCCCCAGCGGGTGAGGTGTTCCCCTGGATCGTGCAGATCGGGTTCGGCCGTGCGGGGTGGTACAGCTATGACTGGATCGACAACGACGGAACGCCGAGCGTCGACCACATCGACCTCGACCTGGAGTGGCTGAACGTCGGCGACGTCATCCCAATGACCCCGGCCATGGGCTTCACGGTCCGTGCCATCGACCGACACCGCCACACGCTGGTCAGCCAGGGCGACGACGGGACCTCCTGGGCGGTCGTGGTCGACGAACTGCCCGGCGATCGCAGCCGTCTCCTGAGCCGCTTCCGGACCCCGCCGGCCCGGGGCCTCGGTGCGAGGTTCTGGATGCTCCTGGCCGACCCGGGCGCCTTCGTCATGGAGCGGCGCATGCTGCTCGGCATCAAGGCCCGAGCCGAAGCCCATCACGTCGCACCGGGGTGAGCGAGGTCATCACGGACGCCGCGGTTCGGGCTCCAGGGCGCGACGGCGAGCCGCCACCAGGGCGATCGCACGTCAGCCCGTCGGCACGGGGCCACCGGTCACGGGACGACCACCGTTCCGGCCTCGCCGGCGAGGATCGCCTCGGCGTCCCCGAGGGCCCCGATGGCGGCGAAGCCCCCCTTGCGCTCGACGAACCGGCACACGGCGTCGACCTTCGGGCGCATCGAGCCGGCTGGGAGGTCGAGGTTCCGCAGCTGGACGGTCGAGGCCTCTTCGATCCGGGCGGCGCCGTCGGTCCCCCAGCCGTCGTACACGCCGTCGACGTCGGTGAGCAGCAGGAGGGCGTCGGCTTCGACGCCACGAGCCAGCAGCTCGGCACCGAGGTCCTTGTCGATGACGGCCTCGACACCTTGCAGGCCCCCGCGGCCGTCGGCCATGACAGGGATCCCGCCGCCGCCGTTGCAGATGACCGTGACCCCCCAGGCCACCAGGAGGCGGATGGCGGACAGCTCCACGATCTCGAGGGGCTCAGGCGAGGCGACGACGCGCCGGTAGGCGTCGCCGTCGCGGGCCATGGCCCAGCCCCGGGTGTCGGTGAGCCGACAGGCGTCGTCGACCGCGTAGGTGGGTCCGACGAACTTGGTCGGGTGCGCGAAGGCAAGGTCGGCGGGGTCGACGATGACCTGGGTGAGCAGGGTCGCCAGTCGCTCCCGGTCGAGGTGGTGGCCGAGCTCCTGTTCGAGGAGGTAGCCGACCATGCCCTCGGTCTCGGCGTCGAGGACGTCGAGGGGGTAGGGCGTGACGGGTTCGTAGGCGGCGTTCTGCAGCGCCAAGAGGCCGACCTGCGGCCCGTTGCCGTGGGTGACGACGATCTCGTGGTGCTCAGCGACCCGGGCGACGGCCTCGGCGGCGACCTTGACGTTGGCCCGCTGGACGGCGGCGTCCATGGGCTCGCCACGGCGCAGCAGGGCGTTGCCCCCGAGAGCGATGACGATGCGCATCAGCGGAGGACACCGGCGGCCTGCGCGCCCTGCAGCCGGCCCTCGAGGAGGGCGACCAGGAGCGCTTGGGCGGTGTGCATGCGGTTCTCGGCCTCGTCCAAGACGACCGACTGCGGCCCGTCGATGACCTCTGCGGCCACCTCCTGGCCGCGATGCGCGGGCAGGCAGTGCATGAACACGGCGCCCGGGCCTGCCTCCGCCATCACGGCGTCGGTCACCTGGAAGGGTCCGAGCACCTCGGCCCGGGCCGCCCGCTCGTCCTCGTCATCGCCCATCGAGACCCACACGTCGGTGTAGACGGCGTCGGCGTCGGTGACCGCCTCGATCGGGTCGTGGCTGAGCTCGACGGTCGAGCCGCCTTGCTGGGCGAGGGCGGCGGCCGTGGCGACGACGCCGAGATCGGGCTCGTACCCCTTCGGGGTGGCGACCACCACGTCGATGCCCGCCAGCGCACAGGCCTCCATCAGGCTGTGAGCCACGTTGTTGCCGTCGCCGAGGTAGGCGAGGCGGAGCCCCTCGAGGGCGCCGAAGTGCTGGCGCAGGGTGAGCAGGTCGGCAAGGGCCTGGCAGGGGTGGTGCCCGTCGGTCAGGGCGTTGATGACGGGGATCGAGGCCGCTTCGGCGAAGCGACGGACGTCGTCGTCGGCGAAGGTGCGGATGACGAAGGCCTTGGCGTAGCGGCTGATGACCTCGGCGGTGTCCTCGATGGTCTCCCCTCGCCCGAGCTGGAGCTCGTTGCCGTTCACGATCTCGGGAACCCCGCCCAGCCGGGCGATCGCGGAGCCGAACGACAGCCGGGTCCGGGTCGAAGGCTTGGCGAAGTAGCAGACGACGGCCTCGCCATCGAGCAGGTCCGGGCGTCGGTGGGGGTCCTCGGCGACCGCGGCGCTGAGCGACAGCAGGCGCTGGAGGTCCTCGGCGGTCAGGTCGGCGATTCGCAGCAGATCCTTCATGGGTGTTCCCCTTCTCAGTCGGCGTCTCGCACCAACGGGCAGCTCATGCAACGGGGTCCGCCGCGGCCGCGGCCGAGCTCGCTGCCGGCGATGGTGATGACTTCGAGGCCGGCGCGGCGGAGCTTGGTGTTGGTGTCGACGTTGCGCTCGTAGGCGATGACGACGCCGGGCTCGACGGCCAGCACGTTGTTGCCGTCGTCCCACTGCTCGCGCTCGGCCTCCCACTGGTCCCCGCCGGTGGTGAGCACCCGGACGTGGGTCAGGTCGAGGGCCTGCTCGATCGGCGTGAAGACGTCGGGCTGCGGGACGACGACGACCTCACCGTCGGCATCTCCCGGAGTGAGCGTCCAGGCCCGGAGGTCGTCGAGCACACCCGGGTAGGCGACGAAGGTGTCGCGGTCGGCCATGGTCATGACCGTGTCGAGGTGCATGAAGGCGCGCTTCTCGGGGAGGGCGACGGCGATGACGGTCCGAGCCCCGCCTTCGGTGGCGAAGAAGCGGCGGGCGAGCGCACCGACGGCCTGCGGTGTGGTCCGCTCGCCCATGCCGATGAGCACGGCGCCGTTGCCGATGACCAGGACGTCGCCGCCCTCGACGGTCGCCGATCCGAAGTCGTGGTCGGCACCTCCGTACCAGGTGGCGAAGTCGTCGTCGGCGAACAGGGGGTGGAAGCGGTACACGGCCTCCAGGTGGGCAGTCTCGCGACGGCGGGCGGGCTTGGACATCGGGTTGAGGGACACGCCCTCGTAGACCCAGCAGGTCGTGTCCCGGGTGAACAGGTGGTTGGGCAGCGGCGGGAGCACGAAGCCCTGGGGGCCCAGCACCTCGGTCCGGAGGCTGTTGCGGAGCCGTCCCGACGGCAGCTCGTCGACGGTGATGCCACCGATCAGGTGCGTCGCAGCCGACTGCGGATCGGTCCCCTCGATGACCTCTCGGGTCACGTCGGCCAGCTCCCGACCGAGCTCCTCGGGCGTGATGATCCGGTCGAGCAGCCACCGACGGGCCCGTGCCTCCTTGAGCGTCTCCGCCAGCAGGTCGTGGACGTAGAGGACCTCGATCCCGCGGTCGACGAGGGTGTCGGCGAACGCGTCGTGCTCCTGACGGGCCCGCTTGACCCAGAGAACGTCGTCGAAGAGCAGGTCGGCGCAGTTGCGGGGGGTGAGCCGTTGGAGCTCGAGTCCGGGGCGGTGCAGGAGCACACGCCGCAGGGTGCCGACCTCGGAGTCGACGTGGAAGGTGGTCATGGCGCCACCTTCCCCTCACGACGGGGTGATCCGTAAGGGACCTCCGCCCGTGGTGGTCGGGACCTTGGTCCCTGTCTTTCGGCGGTGGACGGGTGGACAGTGCGCAGCCAGCGGCCGCCGGGTCGCGCGGCCGGAAGGAGCATCACATGGCCACCACCCTCACCCGACCGACGGCGTCCGAACCGTCCGCCGTCCCGTCCCCGGGGGGCGCCGACGCCGCGGCGTCGGCCCTCGGCCTGCCGTCGGCCACCGCCCTCGTGATCGGCAGCATCATCGGCACCGGCGTGTTCACGATGCCCGCCGTCATGGCGGGCGCCGGGACGTCGTCGCTCCTGACGCTGCTGGTCATCGGCCTCGGCGCCGTGCTGCTCGGCGTGCTCTTCGGCCAGCTCACCAAACGGGTCCCGACGACCGACGGCGGCATGTACGCCTACGCCCGCCACGAGTTCGGCGACTTCGCCGGCTACCTGACGGCGTGGTGCTACTGGATCACCTGCTGGGCCGGCAACGCTGCCATCGTCGCCTCGTGGGTCCTCTACGTCGAGTCCCTGTTCGGCATCGACGACCCGTCCAACTGGACCAACTTCGGCATCGCCCTCACCGGGCTCTGGATTCCCGCCGCCATCAACCTGGCCGGCGTCCGTCGGATGGCGTGGTTCCAGAACGTGACGGTCGTCCTGAAGTTCCTGCCGCTGCTGCTGGTGGGCACCTTCGGCTTCTTCTTCGTGCAGTCGGCCAACTTCGGCCCGTTCAACGCCTCGGGGGGGAGCCTCTACGACGCCATCAACCTGGCCGCCGGTGTGGCCCTGTTCTCGTTCATCGGCGTCGAGTGCGCGGCCATCGCGGCCGGCCGGGTGAAGGACCCCCGCCGCAATGTCGGCAAGGCGTCCTTCTACGGGACCGCGGCCAGCGGTCTGCTCTATGTCGCCGTCACCGCCGCAGTCATGGGCTTGGTGCCCCACGACGAGCTGGTCGACGACGGCACCCCGTTCGTGGCCGCCTTCAAGGCCATGTTCGACGGGGCGGGTTGGGCCGGCAAGGGCGTCGCCCTCGTCGCGGTGATCTCGGGCATCGGCGCCCTCAACGGCTGGACCATGGTCACCGCCGAGATGCCGTACGCCGCGGCCAAAGACGGCCTGTTCCTGCGAGCCTTCGCCAAGGAGAACCGCCATGGTGTCCCCTGGTTCGGCATCGTCGCCTCGACGGTCGTCGCATCAGCGCTCATGGCGTGGAGCTACAGCGGCGAGACCGGCCTGAAGGTCTTCACCTACCTGGTGTACCTGTCGGTCGTCACCGTGGCGATCCCGTACTTCATCTCCGCCTGCGCCCAGCTGGCGTTCCTGGCCTCCGGCCGGCGCCGGGTCCACGGCTGGGCCCTGGCCCGGGACGGCGCCGTCGCCGGCGTGGGGATCATGTTCTCCCTCTGGGTGACGTTCGCCTCGGGCTACCAGTCGGTGTACCAGGCGATGCTGCTCCTGCTGATCGGGATCCCGATCTACGCATTCCTGAAGGCCGCCCGAGAGGCCCGCGGCGAGGTCGTCCCACCGGTCGAGTTCGGCGAAATCGGCAGCGAGGCCGACGTGGTCGTCGACGTGACCGCCCCGACGCCGTTCGCCTGAGCGAGCCCGTTCCGATGCCTCCCAGCCCGACGGGTGGGACCTCCCCCGAAGTCCACCCGTCGGCGGGCTCAGCCCAGGTCTCGCAGCCGAACCGACAGGCCATCCTGGCCCTCAGCACGTGGGCCTCGGGACTTCGGTCCGGGCGCGTCAGGACCTTCGGCCCTGCTGCCACGCCCCGGCCGGGCGGACCATGGGGCCATGGAAGGAACCGCCACCCCCACCCCGGTCGTCACCAACCGCTCCGGCCGCCAGGCCAAGCGGCCGCTGACCCGCGAGGAGTGGCTCGACCGCGACACCGGCTCTCGCTGAGAGCGCCTCGTGACCGGCATCCTCCCGGGGCAGCAGCTACTGGATCGGCACTGGGGCGCCACGGGCGTCCAGCTGGCCGACGGGAGGACGGTCGTCGTCCGCCTGATCCTGCCCGAGGACGCCACGGCGCTCTGCCGCTTCCACGACGCCCTGTCCGCGCAGAGCCGCTACCGGCGCTACCTCAGCGCACACCCGCATCTGGCGCCCGACGAGGTCCGGCACCTCACCGAGCTCCAGCACCCCGACCGCGTCGCCTTCGTGACGGAAATCGACGGCGAGATCGTCGGCGTGGGCCGCTACGAACGTCAGGGCGATGCCGCCGAAGTCGCGTTCACGGTCGCCGATGACCACCAGGGCCGAGGCATCGCCACCGTCCTCCTGGCCGCACTCACCGCGTGCGCACTCAGTCACGGGATCCGGTCGTTCTTCGCCGACGTCCTCTGTGAGAACCACGCCATGCTGCAGGTGTTCCGGGACGCCGGCTTCGACGTGCACAGCTCGACCGCGTCCGGTGTCGTCCACGTCACCTTCGACCTGGCGATCCACGCGTGAAGGACGCTCGGCCCCTGGAGCTCTTCGCCGACGTGACGTGCCCGTTCACCCACGTCGGGCTCCGTCGCCTGATCGCCCGACGACAAGCGCTCGGGCGCGACGACGTGAGCCTCTGGGTCCGGGCCTGGCCGTCGGTTCCTCGCACTTCTTCGTCGAGGATCGTGGCTGGTTCTGCGCCGCGCTCGACATCACCCACGTCGACGGCGAGCTCCGGATCACGCCGGACGTCGAGACGTTCGAGCACTTCGTCGAAGACTGCTTCAGCCGCTGAGGGCCAGGTCAGGCGGACGGCGCCACCCGCCGCATCGCCGCATCCACCGCCGCGGAGGGCTCGCTGGCGGTGTCGATCGACGTCGCCTCCGACCAGTCGCGCAGGGTGGCAGCCATGGCGACAGCGATCTCGGGGGTCGCATCCGACGCGTCGTCGCCGACCATCGCCCGCCGGTGCATGCGCTCGAAGGTGACCTCGGCCGGGGCCTCGCACCGCAGCTCGACGACGTCGGCGTGCGTGCGAGCGCCGACCGCCCTCGCGTCCGCTCGCCACCGTGGGTCGGTCCAGGAGGCATCGAGCAGGACGGTCTCGCCGTGGTGGAGCGCGACCTCTGCGCGGCTGAGCAGCGTTTCGTAAGTCCGAGCGGTGTTCGCCCGGTCATAGAGCCCCTCGCCGAAGGCCGCAGGGACGTGGATCCCGGCGGGGTGGCCGGCGAGCTCCTTGCGAGTCACGTCGGAGCGCAGCACCGTCGCCGGCATCCGGTCGGCGACGGCCTGGGCCAGCGTGGTCTTGCCCGTTGCCGGGAGCCCGCCGATCAGGACGAGGCGGACGCGGCCTGCCTCGAGGTGCCGCTCGGCAAGTGCCAGCAGCCGGCGGGCGTGGTCCGCCGCGGCGTCGTCCCCCTGGCCGGCGCGGATGGCGTTCACCTTGGCGCGCACTTGGGCCCGGTAGGCGATGTGATGGTGGGCGAGGGAGTCCGGCCAGCTGTCGGCGGCGTGCTCCCCGTAGGCCTGCAAGAACCTGCTCGCCAGGTCGGGACGCCCGAGGTCGTCGAGGTCCATGGCCAGGAAGGCCACGTCGGCAAGGGCGTCGCCGAAGCGAAGGGCATCGTCGAACTCGATGCAGTCCAAGACCCGGGGCCCGTCGTCGAGGCAGAAGATGTCGTCGGCCAGGAGGTCGCCGTGACCGTCGCACGCCCGACCTCTGGCGATCCGCTCCTCGAACAGCGCGCCGCGGCCGTCGAGGTAACGGCAGGCCATCCCGTGGACCCGGCCGACGGTGAGGTCGTCGAAGACCACGCCGACCTGGTCGGTCAGGGCGGCCGTGTTGGCGCTCCACCGGGCTCGCGTCGCCTCGACCGTGGCCTGCCGGACCACGTCGGGACCGTGCCGGGCGGCCGCGTGGAACGCCGCCAGGTCGTGGGCGAGCTTCCACAGCTGGCCGTCGACGTCCGCGCCGGCACGCACGCGGGTGCTGAGCCGCCCAGACGCCGGTAGTCGGCGCATCACGATCAGGTGGTCGCACACGACCCCGGCAGGGTCGTGCACGTCGGCCACGCCCAGGTACACGTCCGGCGCCAGGCGGCGGTTCAGCTCGACCTCGCGATGGCAGATGGCTTCGCGGTCCTCGCGGGAGCGGAAGTCGAGGAACCCGAGGTCGACGGGCTTCTTGACCTTGTACGCGCGGTCACCGAAGAAGAACACGGCGGCCGAATGCGTCTCGGCGACGTCCGCGAAGCCCACCTCACACCTCCGGACGGTGTCCGGGCACGATCCGCCGTCCGGACACGATCGCCGGGTCGATGGCGATGATGTGTCCGTCGGCCGGAGCCCAGTGGGCGAGGTGGAGGTCGCGCACACGCTCGAGCTGGTCGGGATCGGTGACCTCCTCCGCCCTCCCGGTGACGACGACGCTCCACCCCGAGTGGTACATCGGGTCGAAGTCGTCGACCTCGAAGGCGACCACGGCGCCGGACGCCGCCGCGTGGAGCTTGGTACCCACGCCGGTGCGGATGAGGATCCGGTCGCCGTCGAACCGGAAGTTGACGGGCAGGATCGTCGGAAGCGCGTCCGACGTCACGCCGAGCCGACCGAGCGTTGCCTGCTCGAGGAGTTGCAGGCTGACCTCGCGATCGAGGATCTCGAGACCGTTCCGGTCGAAGGTCGGGCTGGGGTGCACCTGACGCATCGTGACGTCGCGTGGACGGCGTCGCGAGGGTCATCAGGCCTCACCCGACAGGACCAAGGGCCCTATCTCCACGGTCGGTGAGGAGCGAAGGTCGAGACATGACGATCATCGACGCACGCACCTGGATGGAGCACCTCTCGATCGAGACCTGCTGGGAGCTGCTCGGCACCACCCCCGTCGGACGGGTCGCCGTGATGGTCGACGGCGGGCCGGAGATCTACCCCGTGAACTTCGTCGTCGACGATCGCTCGATCGCGTTCCGGACGGCACCTGGCAGCAAGCTCCGCAACCTCGATCGTCGCTTTCCGACGACCTGCTTCGAGGTCGACGTCATCGACGCGGACGTCCACAGCGGCTGGAGCGTGATGGTCAAGGGTTTGGCCGTCGAGGTCACCGGATCGGATGAGCGCGCTCGCCTCGCCGCGAAGCCACTCACCGTGTGGACGGCCGGCGTGAAGGACCACTGGATCCGCGTACGCCCCACCCAGGTGACCGGGCGGCGGATCCACACGATCACCGCCCGCCGCGGTGGCGAGACGCAGGAGGAACCCCTGGCATGACCATGAACATCGCCGTCGGTGTCGACGAGTCCGACGGGGCGGGCGAGGCCCTCCGCTGGGCCCTCCGTGAAGCCGACGCCCGCGACGCGGTGCTCACCGCCGTCCTCGTGTGGGGTTGGCTCGACCAGCATCACCTCGACCCCGGGCAACCGTTCGACCCCGAGTACCACGAAGCCGACGCCCTGGCCGCCCTGGAGCAGATCGTGGCCAAACACCTCCCAGAAGGCGTACCCGACGGCATCCGCCTCCGGGTGGTCAGCGAGTTCGCCGGTCCGGGGCTGGTGCAGGCGGCTGCCGACGCCGACCTCCTGGTGGTCGGCGCCCGTGGGATGGGAGGCTTCAAGGGCCTGCTCCTGGGCTCCGTCAGCCAGCACTGCCTGCACCACGCCCCGTGCCCGGTCGCCCTGGTGAAGTACGAGGACACCCCGTCGACGACCATCGAGCGGATCGTCGTCGGCCTGGACGGCTCGGCGACGGCGCGACGCGCACTTTCCTGGGCCGTCGAGGCCGGCCGGGCCCACGGGGCTCGCGTCGAGGTCGTCCACGCCTGGCATCCCTCCTACGTGAGCCCGATGGACGCCTACGTGATCTCAGGGACCGACATCATCGAGGAGGGCGCAGGTCGCTTCCTCGACGACACCCTCGCCACGGTCGACAGCTCGGGCCTCCCCGCACCCGTCGAGGGCACGTTCGTGCTCGCGACCCCCGGCCACGCCATCCTCGACGCGGCCGAACATGCCGAGCTGATCGTCGTCGGGTCCCGCCGACAGAGCGCCGCGGGATGCCTCTTCCTGGGCTCGACGAGCCTCCAGGTGGTCCACCACGCTCCGTGCCCGGTGGTCGTCGTCCCGCCGCTCGTCTGAGGGGGTCACACCATCGGCCCTCGGAGGAGCGGATCAGTACTCTGGCGGCGTGTCCATCGATGCGGTCGGTCCGGAGGGGCTTGCGACCACGCCGTTGGACGACAGGGTTGCATGGGCGATCGTCGCCCTCGCACCCAATGCCATCCTTCTCGTCGATCCCGACGGAACCATCGTCCTCGCCAACAACCAGGCCGAGGAGATGTTCGGGTACACCAGCGACGAGCTGCTGGGCGCGGAGGTCGACCAGCTCGTTCCCCCTCAGATCCGGAACCTGCACCGCGCCCACCGCCGCGCGTACCACCGCGACCCCCGCACGCGGCCGATGGGCTCCGGCCTCGAGCTGTACGCCGCCCGCAAGGACGGCAGCACCTTTCCGGTGGAGATCGCCCTGAGCCCGCTCGCCGAGGGCGACCGGACCCGGGTGGTGGTGATCGTCCGCGACATCACCGAGCGGGCGCAGGCCGAGCGCCGGATCCGCGAGATCCAGCAGACCCTCGACGCCGCCCAGGAGGGGGTCTTCGTCATCGACGCCGACTCCCTGCAGCTCGCCTACGTCAACAACGGCGCCGCCGAGCAGGTGCAGCGGACCGCCGACGAGCTGGCGACCATGTCGGTGCTCGACATCAACCCCAACTACGACGAGGACGCCTTCCGGGCCCTGCTCCAGCCCCTCATCGCCCGTCAGGCCCCCAGCCTGACGGTGGTCACGTCGCACCGCCGGCGGGACGGCAGCGAGGTCGAGGTCGAGTGCGTGTTCCAGAGCCCGGACATCCTCCGGGACGGCGAACGCCGGTCTGTGGTCGCGTTCGCCCGCGACATCACCGACCGCCTCGAGGCCGAGCGACAGCTTCAGGCCGCCGAGCAGGAGCTGTCGGTGCTCGCGGACCGGGAGCGGATCGCCCGGGACCTGCACGACACGGTCATCCAGCGCCTCTTCGCCGCCGGCATGAGCCTCCAGGCCGCAGCGGCGCAGGCCGACCCCGAGGTCGAGGCCAAGGTCGGTGGCGTCATCGACGAGCTCGACCTCACCATCCGGGACATCAGGCAGACCATCTTCCGGCTCACCTCGCATCGTCTCGAGCGCGCCAGCCTCCGCCGCCAGATCGTGGAGGTCGTCGATGGGGAGGAGGAGGCGCTCGGATTCAGCGCCGAGGTGCGGTTCCACGGTCCGATCGAGTCCGTCGACGACACCCGGGGCGAACACCTACTCGCCGTGCTCCGGGAGGCGCTGTCGAACGTGGGACGCCACGCGAACGCCGGTCGAGTCGAGGTGAGCGTGGCCGTCGGCGACGACCTCAGCCTCACTGTCGCCGATGACGGGACCGGTGTCCCGGACGACGCCGTGCCGGGCGGGGGCACGGCCAACCTGCGAGAACGCGCCGAGGCCCTCGGCGGACATGTCGAGATCCGGCCCGGGGAGGGCAGGGGCACGGTCCTCAGCTGGTGCGTGCCGACCGGTGGCGGGACCGGCGACCCGAAGAGCTCCTGACGCCGGCGACACGGGCCTCCTGTCGGATCAGCGTCCCCGCTTGCTGCGCTCGTCAACCCGGGCGGCGTAGGCCGCGGCCTCGGTGCGGCGCTCCATGCCGAGCTTCATGAGCACGGACGACACGTAGTTCTTCACGGTCTTCTCGGCGAGGAAGACCTCGTCGCCGATCTGGCGGTTGGTGAGGCCCTCCCCGATGAGGTCGAAGATCTTGCGTTCCTGGGCGGTGAGGGCACTGAGCCGCTGGTCGTCGTCGGTCCCGGTCCTGACCCGGTTCAGCACGTTCTGGATGGTGGTGGGGTCCATGAGCGAGCCGCCCCCGGCGACCGTTCGGATGGCGTTGACCAGGTCGCTCTCCCGGACCTGTTTCAGGAGGTAACCGGCGGCACCGGCCATCACGGCGTCGAACAGGGCCTCGTCGTCCGAGAACGAGGTGAGCATCAGGCACGTCACCTCGGGGTTCGCCGAGCGCACGTCCCGGCAGACCTCGACGCCGTCACCGTCCGGGAGCCGGACGTCGAGGACGGCGACGTCAGGCCGCAGGGCGCCGATCCGCTTGCGACCGAGCTCGGCGGTGTCGGCCTCGCCGACGACCTCGATGTCGTCCTCTGCCTCCAGGAGGTCGCGGAGCCCGCGCCGGACGACGTCGTGGTCGTCGAGCAGGAACACGCGGATCGCCACCGACCCATTCTGGCCGGTGGCTCCGGTGGCCGTCAGCGTTGCTCCCGAGCGAGGGCGAGCACGGGGCACGGGGCACGGCGGATGACCTCGAGGGCCACACCGCCGGCCACGTCGGGACCGAACCGGTGTCGAGGTGGCACCGTCATGGCGATCAGCCCGGCGTCGTGCTCCCGAGCGAACCGAACGATCCGCTCGGCGGGCTCGGCGCCGTGGAGCACCTCCCACTCGGCCATCGGGCCAAGCTCCTTGGCCACCCGCTCGACGTTGGCCGCCTCGAGGACGTCAGTCATCTGCCCGGACGCTTCCGTGGGGAGGACCTGCACCACCCACGGGACGGCTCTGAGGCGCTGCGCCCACGCCGAGGCGTGCTCCTGGAGCCGCCAGCCGCCCACGCCGGCGTCGTCGGGCACCACCATCGTGGCGAACTCTGGGTCGGGCACGCCGGCCTCGGGCCCGACGAGGAGGACGGGCCGACGGGTCTGACGGAGCACCGCGTCGGCGACGCTGCCGAACAGCACGTCACCGACCGGTCCTCGGGCGTGGGTGGCCAGGACGACGAGTGCACCGGCCTCGGCCAGCCCTGAGAGGTGACCGGCGACGTCGGTGCCGATCTCGACCAGCAGGTCGCTCACCCGCGGTGCTCGGCGAGCGACCCGGTTCAGGTACCCGTGGGTCGACGTCAGGTCTGCCTGATCGCCTCGGACCGCGACCAAGTGCATCCGCAGCCCGGCTGCGGCGGAGAGGGCATCGGCGGCCTCGAGGGCGCGTTCGGCGTAGGCCGTCCCGTCGAGCGCGACGACGATCCGGCTGGCCGGAGCGGTGCCGGTGTCCGCCGGCACGCTCGGGTTGACGTGGTACCCGGTCCAGCCGGCGTGGTCGGTGTTCATGGTGGGCTCCAAGGTCTGGTGCCGGGCATCGTCCCCGCCGTCGTCGATCAGGGACAGGGCCGTTGGTCCTGACTTCCGGGCCGTTCGACCCTGTGCGGGCGCCAGAGCGCCCCTCACGATGGGGTCATGCGCACCGCCACCGTGCACTCGTGCCCCCGCTGCGAGCTCCGATTCGGCCAGCCGGTCGAGCTGATGGACCACCTGCGCCGTGACCATCCCGGGCTGAAGCCCGTGACCTTGGCACCTCAACCCCACGGCCGCGTCGTGCTGGCCGTCGACCCGGCCCGACCGGCGCCCCGGGCTGCCGCGGGGGTCGCCTCGACGTTGGCCACCCAGCTCGGCGCGTCGATCGAGGTCGTCGCCTCGACGCCACCCGGCCTCGGTGAGGCCACCACCGTGGCCTACCTCCACGACCGTGTTCGGGAGTGCCGGGCCGCCGGCGCCGCGTGGGTGGGCTCGCGGGACCTCGACGACGCCCCCGCCGCGGCGGTCGCGGCCGAGGCAGGGAACCAGCCAAGCACCTGGATCTGCCTGTCGAGTCGCGCACGGACGGCGGTCGGCGAGAAGGTCTTCGGCAGCGTCGCCGAGGAGATTCTCGAGAGGGCCGCCGTGCCCGTCCTCGTGGTCGGGCCGCAGGCCGAGAGCACGACCGAGCCGTTCTCCCGGGTCGTCGCCTGCGTCGACCGCAAGCCATCGTCTGCCCGTGTCGCTGCTGCGGCCGCCGACCTCGCCGAGCGTCTCGACTGCCGGCTCGTCCTCGTCGAGGTGTCCGTCCCCACCATCGACGGTGACCCGTTGCTGGACGACCGGCACCTCCGCCGGCTCGCCAGGAGGCTCTCCCCTCTGGCCGACACGATCCTGCTCGCCGGCTATCGCGAGTGGCAGCCGATCCTCGACCTGGCGGGGTCGGACCCGACGACCATCCTCGTCACAGGCCGGCGCCCGCCCAGCGCTCCAGGCCACTTCGTCATCGGGAGCGTGGCCACGAACCTCGCCCGCAAGGCCCACGGGCCCGTCATGGTCGTCCCCAACCCCGCGGAAGACGGTTGATCCATGCTCGCCTACCGGCTGACCCAGTGGCAGCACGCTCCCGAGCTCGTCGAGGTGCCCGACCCCGAACCCGGGCCCGGCGAGGTCGTCGTCCGCATCGGCGGTGCAGGGGTCTGCCACTCCGACCTGCACCTGATCCACGACTTCACTCCCGGCGCACTCCCATTCGACCCGCCCTTCACCCTCGGCCACGAGAACGCCGGCTGGGTCGACGCCATGGGCGTCGGCGTTCGAGGGGTCGACATCGAGCAGCCCGTGGCGGTCTACGGGCCTTGGGGGTGCGGCCGGTGTGTCCGCTGTCGGCAGGGGATGGAGAACTACTGCGAGCGTCAGGCGGAGATCGGTCTTCTCGGTGGCGGGCTCGGACGCGACGGCGGCATGGCCTCGAAGATGCTGGTCCCCGACGCCCGCCTCCTCCTGCCGCTCGATCAGCTGGCCCCCGCCGACGCCGCGCCGCTCACCGATGCCGCCCTCACCCCGTACCACGCCATCAAGCGGTCCCTGGGGCAGATGGGCCCGGGGTCGTCGACCGTGGTCATCGGCGTGGGCGGCCTCGGCCACATGGCCATCCAGCTCCTCGCCGCCATGACCGCCACGTCGGTGATCGCCGTCGACGCCCGACCCGAAGCCCTGCAGCGTGCCATCGATGACGGCGCTGACCGGGCGGTCGCCGCCGGTGACGATGCGGCCGAAGCCGTGCTCGACGCCACGCGGGGGAAGGGCGCCGACGTCGTCCTCGACTTCGTCGGCACCGACGACACCCTCGCCCTCGCCGTCGGCGTCGCTCGTAGCCTCACCCACGTCACCCTCGTCGGCATCGGCGGCGGCACCCACCAGTTCGGCTTCTTCACCTCTCCGTACGAGGTCTCGTTCGCCACCACCTACTGGGGCAGCACCGTCGAGCTGATGGAGGTCCTGGCGCTCGCCGAGGCGGGCCACATCCGGCCGCACACGACGACATTCGCGTTGGATGACGTGGTCACCGCCTACCACGCACTCGAGACCGGGACCATCGACGGTCGCGCCGTCGTCGTCCCCGGTTGATGGCGGTGCGCGCCCTCCGCCGAGCCTGGATGGTCTGCCTCGTCCTCGCGCTCCTAGCCACCACAGGTGCGGCGCAGGCCATCGCGTCACCGGGCACCGTGACCACGTTCAGCACGCTTGCCGCCCTGAAGTACCCCCAAGGCCTCGCGATGGGGGCCGACGGCAACCTCTGGGCGACCAACGACGGACCCACCGGCCGGGGCCACCTCACCCGGATCGAGCCGGACGGGACGATGACGGCGTTCCGCGACGTCACCCTGCTGCATCCCGGCGAGATCGTGGCCGGCGCCGACGGCAATCTCTGGTTCGCCACCTTCAACGGGTCCGGCGATTCCGCCGTCGGACGCCTCTCGCCCGCCGACGGCGCCGTCGTCCTCTACCCCGCCCCGATCGATGGTCGCGCCGAGCACCTCGTCGCCACCCCGACGGGGGTCTGGTTCACCGACGCGGCGAGCCGGGTCGGCCGCATCCAGCCGGACGGGACGGTCACCACCTGGGCCGTCGCCGGCGCCTGCTGCCATCCTGCCGGAGGGCTGACCCTCGGCCCTGACGGCAACCTGTGGTCCACCGTCCCGGCCGCCGGTGCCGTCGTCCGGACCGCACCGGACGGGACGACGTCCAGCTTCGTCGTGGGTGGCCACCCCACGGCCATCGTCGCCGGCCCCGACGACCGGCTGTGGTTCACCGACGACGGCGGTATCGGGCGGATCACGACCGCCGGCGACGAGGAACACTTCGACCACGAGCTGGTCCGCGGCGCCGACGAGATCGTCCTCGGTGGCGACGGCAACCTCTGGTTCACGAGCTCTGCAACCAGCCGGATCGGTCGGGCCACCCCTGACGGCCAGATCCGGATGTCCTGGCACCCGTCGGCGGCGTCCGCGACGGCGCTCACCGTGGCGACGTCCGGGGACGTCTGGTACGTGGCGCCCACGCTCGACGTCGTCGGCCGGGTCCGGCCCGACGGCGTGATCCGGACCTTCGGCGGCTCCGGGGTGTCCGCCCCGGGCGTGCTGTCCACCGGGCCAGGCGACCAGCTCTGGTTCGGCGCCGGCGGAACGGCGATCGGCTCGATCAGCGCCGTCGGCGACATCACGACGCACGATGCGCCCGCCGACACCTCGCAGCCCCAGGACCTCCTCGTGGGCCCGGACGGCAACGTCTGGTTCACCGCGCCCCGCGCCGAGGCCGACGACCCGATCGGACGGCTCACGCCGGGCGGAGATGTCCGGACCTTCGGCGACGGCGCCGTGTGCCGCACGGCGCGGCCGTGCTTCCACGTGTGGGGCGGCGTGGACCTGACGACCGGGCCCGACGGTCGACTCTGGTTCCTCGACACCGAGGGCCAGATCGTCCGCTCGACGCTCGATGGCGAACTCACCGTGTGGGCCGCACCCGGCTACCCCATGAGCTCCATCGCCGTCGGCGCCGACCACCGCCTGTGGATCGGCGGCGGGGTCGGCGGTCGCACCGGTGGCCGCATCTTCCGGCTCGACCCGGCCACGGGTCACCTCCGCAGGTTCCATGGCGCCGGCCTCGGAGCGGAGACGCGCGACCTCGTCGTCGGTCCGGACGGCCGCATCTGGTTCATCGCCGGTAGCGACCGGATCGGGCGGATCAGCACCGACGGCACCATCCGGACCTTCCGCGATCCTGCCGTGCGCGACATCGAGGACCTCGTCGTCGGTGCCGATGGGGCGCTCTGGTTCAGCTCCCATCGCAGGATCACACGCCTCACGACGGCGGGAACCATGACCGGTCACACGCATCCCGCGCTCGGCCGTGCGCTCGCCCTGGTGGCCGGCGCCGACGGCAATCTCTGGTTCGTCACCCCCGCCGCCTCTCGCATCGGGCGGCTGACACCGACCGGCCGGTTCTTCCTCACCCGTCACCCGGAGGTCGTCGTGGCCGAGGGGAACGTGGAGACTGTCGCTGTGCAGGACGGACTCTGGGTCACGAGCACCGGCACTGATCGGGTCGTGCACGTGGCCTTCGACGGCACAGTCGAGACCACCGTCATCGGCCCTCTCGCCCACGGCCTGGCCGCCGGCCCGGGGGACGAGGTGTGGGTGGGCGTGCGAGGCGGCATCGCCCACGTCGAGACGGCGTCGTGACCGCGCCGGCGATCGTGGTCGGGGTCGACGGCTCCGACGTCAGCCACCGGGCGCTGCGGTGGGCCATCGACGAGGCCGGGCTCCGCGACGCCGTGGTGATCGCCCTCCACGCCTGGCAGCCGGTGCTCACCACCGCGAAGACCCGCGGCGCCTACTACCGCGAGGAGGTGGGTGACACCATGGCCGCAGCAGTCCTCGACGACGCCATGGACGCGGTCAGCGCCTCCGACGGCGCGCGCGTCGAACGGCGCTCCGTTCGGGCAGACCCGGCCCACGCGCTTCTCGAGGCCGGTGAGGGCGCCGACCTCGTCGTCGTCGGAGCCCGGAGGCTGAGCGCAGTCGGACGCCTGTTCCTCGGTTCGGTCAGCACCCAGGTGGTACACCACGCCCGCTGTCCGGTCGTCGTGGTGCCCCCCGAGCCGTGACCAGGGCCTGAGCCCGGCTCAGGAGGGTGTCACCCGGTGCTCGAGCACCGCAGCGGCGAGATCGGCGCCCCAGCGCCGCGCCCGATCGGCCTCACCGGCCAGCAGCGGTCCACTTGTCCCATCCACCCAGAACGTCATGGGAGGCTCGACCGCCCTCAGTCCCCGGCCTCGCAGCCGCTTGCGGGCAGCCCGGGCCGCCGATCCGGGGAGCCGGGGACGACGGACTCGCGTGTCGAATGTGGCCACCGCCGGCCCGCCGGCGGGGTCGAGCTGCTCGATCCACTCCCGGACACCGATCGCGTCCGCCGCGAGCTCGTCGCCACCCTTCGACTTCGCGTCCGCCCTGGTCGACGCCCGGCTGAGGCTGAAGGCATGGGTCGGCGCGCCCACGACGAGGAGGTCGACGTCGTGCAGGTCTGTCGGCGCACGCCGAACGGGCACCAGCTCCGCCTCCACGTCCGGGAGCGTCGACACGCCGGTCGAGATCGCCTCGGCGATCTCGGCCGTGTTGCCGAACATGGACTCGTGGACGACGAGGACTCGCATCACCGGCTCCGGTCGACAGGGCCGACCCGCCGGCCCGTGATGTGCTGGGGGACGACCCGGAACAGGTGTTCTCGGGACCCCGCCCAGGCCTCGAGCGGGAGGTCGAGCAGTCGTTCCAACTCCTGCCGGCGACCGGGCAGGGCTTCCTCGAGGCGACCGGACACGACGACGCTCCAGCCGCGTCGCGTGTCGCGGTTCAGGCGATCGGCCTCGAAGCAGACAGGTGCCCGAAGGCCCGCCGAGATCTTGGTGTCGGGATCGGAGCGGAAGACGATCTGATCGCCATCGAGCGCGAAGTTCACCGGATAGATCTTCGGGGCACCACCGTGGTTCACGCCCAGGCGGCCGACCTTCTCCCCGCTCAACAGGACCAGGCACTCGTCGCGATCGAGCGCTTCGACACGGGCGTCGTCGACGTGTCGCATCATCGCTCCCCGACACTCACGTCGATCTGGTCGGCCCATGGATCGACGTTGCGGACCGCACCCTCGGCGCGGACGGCAGCCGCTTCCACGAGCCTCGGTTCGGTTCCCGCCGCCACGTCGACCCGGATCTGCAGGCGCGACCCGACCCGATGGACGGTCGCCGTCGCGTCCTCACCACACATCCGGCGCGCCGCCTCCTGCGCCGCCGCCGAGTGGCGAGGCAGCGGGGCCGCTGCCGCCCGGGCGCACGCGGCGGCGAGGTCAGATCGGGCGGTGATCTCGAACCGCGAAGCCGACCAGGTCAGCCCGTCCGGCGACACCACCAGGAGCGGGATGTGGCGCCGGAGAGCACACACGACGCCGAGCTCACCGCGCTCGGGCTCCGGAGGAAGCCGCCCCGGCGTCGAGACGGCGACGTCTACGGCGTCGTCCAGCGGACAATCACCCTGAGCGACACCGCGGCAGGGAAACCCGCCCAGGTCCGCGGTGCAACGCACGACCTCGTGGCCGGCCCCGACCAGGACGTCCTCAGCGAGGCGGGACGCCTCGGGATCCGATTCGGTCAGGAGTACGCGCATGCTCCAGATGCTGGGCGACCTCGCCCCCGGCCGACAGGGCCGTTGGTCCCGATCGGCCAGTCGGACCAGGCCGATCATCGGGCCTTTGGACCCTGGTCGTCTGGGGAGCACGGGTGCACCGTCGCGTCATGAGCTCTCTCGGAACTGTGCACGCCTGCCCCCGTTGCGAGCTCCGCTTCGACCAGATCGTCGACCTCCTCGACCAGGGCCTACCTCCGCGAGCGGGCAGGCGAGTGTCGGGATGCCGGAGCGGGAGGGGTCAGCAAGCGCGACCTTCGTCGGAGACCGGAAGGCAGCGCTGACCGAGCCGAGCAATGACCGGCCGCCACGATCGAGCCAGCGTCGACGACGTCGTCACGCTCGCCACCGACGTCGGCCGCGTGCCGCTCCAGGTCGGAGCCGTGCTGGTCGTCGACCGGCAGCTGGACCTCGATGAGGTGCGGGGTGCCGTCGAGGAACGGATCGCCGGCGTGCCCCGGATGCGCCAGCGGCTGATCCCGACTCCCCTCGGAGCGGGGCGGCCCGTCTGGGTCGACGACGGGTCGTTCGACATCGCCGAGCACGTGGAAGTGATCGTCTGCCCGGCTCCCGGCGCCACGGACGCGCTCCTCACCGTGGCCGAGCGGTGCATTGCCACTCGTCTGCCCGCCGACCGGCCCCCGTGGTCGATCACGCTGGTCACCGGGTTCGGGAGCAGCCGGTCGGCGCTCGTCGTCGCCTTCCACCACGTCCTCGCCGACGGCATCGGTGGCCTCGCCGTGCTCGCCGACCTCGTCGACGACGGCCCGGTCGGCGCTTCCCTACCGTTCCCGACCCCTCCACCGACCACCAGCGACCTGCGGCGCGACGCCATGAGGGAGCGCATCGATTTCTTCCGACACGTCGCGGTCGCCCTTCGGCGGCTGTCGGCGGCCGCGAGACAGCTCAGGCCGCGGGGGCCGCGTCCCCGACGGTGCTCGTTGAACCGACCGACGGGCCCGCATCGACGGCTGGCCGTGGCCAGGGTCGATCTCGACGGCCTCCATCGGGCGGCCCGGTCTCATCGGGCGACTGTCAACGACGCCATCCTGACCGCGGTCGGTGGCGCACTCCACGAGCTGCTCCGGTCACGAGGCGAGGACGTCGAGACGTTCGTCGTGTCCATCCCGGTCTCTGCCCGCCGCCGGACGTCCGCCGACGACCTGGGCAACCAGGTCGGCGCCGTCCCCATCGAGGTCCCGGGATCCGGCCAGCCGCTCGAGCGGCTGCGCGCGATCGCCGAGACGACTCGAACGGCGAAGGAGTCGCCCCCGGCAGTGTCCATGGCGCTCATCGGACCGCTGTTCCGAGCACTGGCTCGCCTCGGGGTCTTCGGTTGGTTCATCGATCGGCAGCGCGTCGTGCACACCTTCGTGACGAACCTGCACGGCCCCGGCTCCGCGCAGACCTTCCTGGGTGCAACGATCCTCGAGATCGTGCCGGTGGCCACGGTGACCGGAAACGTGACCGTGTCATTCGCCGCCCTGTCCTACGCCGGCACCCTCGCCGTCACGATCATCGCCGACCCCGAGGCGTGTCCGGACCTCGAACTGCTCCGCGACCTCCTGGAACGGCAGCTCGGGGAGCTGGCCACCTGAACGAAGGCCGGTTGGGTCCAAGCGTCTGCCCGGTCGAACCTCCGCCACTCCGACTGCCAGTCGTTCTCCTCGGTCCAGGCCCATTCCGGCCCCTCAGAGGCCTGCCGGGGGCCGGCAACCAGCCCCGGTGCTATCCCTGTACTTGCACACGGAACGGGGCGACTCGCCAGCTACACCCTCGGCCACCGCCTCGACCACGACGCCTCCGGCCGCAGGAACCGAACCGACAGATGACCACCGGCAACCAGACCCAACAGGAGGCCTCCGGACCGATGCTCGAGGCGACACTCGCCGATCACGCGACACGCGCAGGCGTTCACCTCGCGGCCGTCTGGACCATCACCGCGCGCGTCCACGCCCACGAGCCATGACCGCGACGGATCAGCGCGCCGTCGCCCGGTTCACCGACCACAGCGGGCTCTGCTGCAACCCGACGAGACTCGCAGTCGAAGCCCGAGCACTGGGCGCCGCCTACGGCTCCACCGGCTACACGACGCGAGACCAAGCGGACCGCATCGCAGAACTCCTCGGCCTCCGGGATGGGAGCCGGCTCGCTGACATCGGCGCAGGTTCGGGCTGGCCCGGCGCGTACTTCGCCACAGCAACCGGCTGCACCGTTGTCGGCACAGATCTTCCTCTCGACGGGCTCCGACGCGCAACCGAGCGAGCGATCGCCGACCACGCAGGCGATCGGGTCGGCTACCTCCAGGCCAGCGGCAAGCGCCAACCACTGCGATCCGACGCCTTCGACGCCGTCGTCCACACCGACGTCCTCTGCTGCCTCGGCCCGAAGGAGACGGTCCTGCGGGAGTGCCTCCGGGTCCTCCGGCCCGGCGGACGGCTCGCCTTCACCACCATCCACGTTGCCGAGGACCTCGACGCCGCAGCTCACCGGCGGGCCGTCCGTGCCGGACCCTGGCATGTCGCCGTCCGCCGCCCCTACCCCGAGCTGGTCGAGCGGGCCGGGTTCATCGACATCACCGTCCACGACGTGACCGCCGAATACGAGCAGACCCAACAGACCTGGCTCGAGGAGACCGAAGCCGCCTCCGCCGCACTCCGGCGGGCCAGTGGGGATACCGAGTACGAACTCGCACGCAGGGAACGCCGACGAACCCGAGCCGCCATCGCCGACGGTCTCCTCCGTCGAAGTCTGATCACCGCTACCCGACCGGACGCTTGACAGCCGCCCTTCGGTAAGAGTAGACGAACGGTTCGTGGCGACGAACCAATCGGACGACGCTGTGTGGAACGCCCTCGGCGACCGCAGCCGTCGAGCCATTGTCCTTCGCCTCGCCGAGCAACCCCACGCCGTGATCGACCTCGCCAACAGCCTGCCGATCAGCCGCCCCGCGGTCTCCCAGCATCTCAAGGTCCTGAAGGACGCCGGCCTCGTGGCCGAAGAGGCCGCTGGGACTCGGCGCATCTACCACCTCAACGAGGCCGGCCTGTCGGCCTTGCGCGACCAACTCGACACGTTCTGGAACCGTGCCTTGAGCGGCTTCCAAGTTCTCGCAGACCAACCCGAGGAGAAGCAATGAGCACCGCCGAGGACGCCGTCGTTCGCCGCCAGGTCACCGTCGACGCCCCACTCGACCGCGCCTTCCAGGTCTTTGTCGACCGGTTCGGCGACTTCAAGCCCAAGGAACACAACCTCCTCGGCGCCGCAATCGTCGAGACCACCTTCGAGCCCCGCGTCGGCGGCCACATCTATGACCGCGCCGAGGACGGCAGCGAGTGCCGATGGGCCCGCATCCTCGCCTACGACCCGCCGAACCGGATCGTGTTCAGCTGGGACATCAGCCCCTACTGGCAACTCGAGGCCGACGAGGCCAACGCCAGCGAGGTCGAAGTCCACTTCATCGCCGAGACGCCTGAGCGCACCCGCCTCGAGCTCGAGCACCGAAACCTCGACCGCCACGGTCCGGGCTGGGAAGGCGTCCGCGACGGCGTCGCGGAGGACGGCGGCTGGCCGCTCTACCTCGCCCGCTACACGGACCTCGTCGGCACCGCGTGAGTGCCCGACAGCCCCAGGCAGAGGTCCCGCCGTGGCTGGAAGGACGAGGATCGCCCCATCGTGCTGGTCACGGCATCAACCGTGCGCCAAGGCGACGACAAGCTGATCGCCGCGGCCCTCGAGGCGTTGCCGGGCGAGGACCTCGCCGTGATCGTCACGACCGGCGCGCAGGACCCCGGTGACTTCGACGTCCCGCCTGGAGCCCGGGTCGAGCACTTCGTGCCCCATGCGCCGATCCTGGGCCCCGGCTGCCTGTGTCGTCTCCCACGGCGGCCAGGGCATCACCCAGAAGGCGCTCGCCGCCGGGGTGCCGGTCTGTGTCGTGCCCTTCTGCCGGGACCAGTTCGAGGTGGCGCGTCGCGTGGAGGTCGCTCGTGCCGGCACCCGCCTCCATCACCGGCGGCTCAACGCCTCCTGGCTGCGGAACGCCGTATTCGAGGCGATGGACCGACGCCCCGGGGCCGAGCAGGTGGCCCATTGGTTCGCCGAGGCCGGTAGCGCTCCGGCCGCCGCCGACGTTGTCGAAGAGCTGCTCGCCGAACTCGTCCCAGGGCCAACCCTGCGGCCCGGCTCGGCTGCCTAGGGGTTGCGAGGTGGGCGCACCAAGCGTGTCTCCGCCAACGATCACCGCGCTGACCGCGAGTAGGCCGATAAGGACACCGGCCCGTTCCGCCGGTGCGCCGGCGATGTCGGTGAACAGCAAGGTCAACGGGCCATCCGGCCGCTCGGTGCTCACCCCGTCAGATCGACGTCGGTGCTGAGAACCTCCTCTTCGTCGAAGCAGTCCGCGCCCCTCAGCTCGAGGCAGTCGTCGAGGGTCTCGACGTCATCGGAGAAGTCGTCCGAGAAGTCCGATGAGAAGACATCGGAGTAGTCATCGGAAGCGTCCAACTCCGGACCCTCGAACACGGCTTTGAGCTCCACCTCATCCGGCACCGGCGGCGGATCGAGCTTCAGCGTCGCCGCCCAGTGACCATCCTCACCGACATCGGCCTCGGTGGCCCAGTAGCCGCCGCCCGGCATCGGCCCGGCGATCACATAGACGACGCTCGCGTCCTCGGCGGATCCCTCGACCCTCAGCTCCGTGCCGCCGGCGCCGCTCGTGAACGACTCGATCGCCCCCGCCGCGCTTTCGATGACGGGGCCAGGGTCAGGGTCGTCGGCGACGACGTTCGCGACGATCGCGCCGATCGCGGTGATCAGCGCCGCTGCAAGAGTGCCGAACACGGCGATCCACGCTGCGCGATGCTCGGCGGGATCCGTCCTCTTCGCGGACACAAGTAGAACCTACGCGAGACCTCCGTGGCCGCGCGGGGTGACCGCGGACAGAACAGGTGGGCGAAGTGCTCCGCTACGAAGCGACCGTCTACGACAGCAGCCGGTGGGACGGCTTCGAGCTTCGCCCCGGCGACATCATCATCAGCACGCCCCCGAAGTGCGGGACGACGTGGACGCAGATGATCTGCGCGCTGCTCGTCCTGCAGGAACCGGAGTTGCCGCTCCCGTTGGACTCGCTCTCGCCGTGGATCGACATGATGACCCGCGCCCGCACGGAGGTGTTCTCTGACCTGGCGGCCCAGACGCACCGCCGCTTCATCAAGACCCACACGCCGCTCGACGGGATCCCCAACGATCCGACGGTCACGTACATCTGCGTCGGGCGTGACCCCCGCGATGTGGCGCTGTCGATGGACCACCACATCGACAACATGGACTTCGGCGCGTTCCTCGAGGCCCGGGAGCGGGCGGCAGCGATCGACGGCATCGAGCTCGGGGCGGTGCACCGACAGCGGCCGCGCCCCGACGGCGAGCGGGACCGCTTCTGGCAGTGGGTCGACGACGAGACGCCGTCCACGCAGATCGGGTCGTCGCTGCGGCGCACCGCGGAACACCTGCAGACGTTCTGGGACGCCGCGGACGATCTCGACGTCGTGGTCCTGCACTACGACGACCTGAAGGCGGACCTCGAGGGGAAGATGCGGGAGCTGGCCGCGCGCCTCGGCATCGAGGTCGACGAGGGCCAGTGGCCGCCACTGGTCGAGGCAGCGACGTTCGAGTCGATGCGCAGCAAAGCCGACACGGCCGTCCCGGGCGGTGGTCCGTCGCACTGGATCGAGCCCGCAGCGTTCTTCAGCCGCGGGACGAGTGGCCAGTGGCGCGACCTCCTCGACGACGGCGACCTCGTCCGGTACGCAGCGCGGGTGCGGGCGCTCGCGTCCGATGACCTCGTCGGGTGGTTGCACCGCGAGCCGATCGACTGAATGCCCGTCTGGGCGGTTGAGCCGCACTGACCGTTGGTGACCGCCAATGACCATGAGTGACCACCATTTCGTGGTCTGTTGTGGTCTGAGCCTGGTCTGAAAGACGCCTTGACAGGCCGGCCGACGGTCTCGCCGGCCAGTTCCGCCCTCAGTGTTCGACTACCCGCCGAGCAGCCCGACCTCGGTCGCCTGTTGCACCGCGTCGCTGCGCGACGACACGCCGAGCTTGCGGTAGATCGAACCGACCTGTGACCGCACGGTGTTGTGGGAGACGAACAGTCGACTGGCGATCTCGGGGAGGCTCAGGTGGGTCTGGAGATACGGGAGCAGGCGCAGCTCCGCAGCGCTCAGGGGCGGACCGCCGCTGCCGATTGCGGACGGCGCAGCGAGGCTCTGCCGAAGGTCCGAGACCTCGTCGACGAGCACGCCGAGGTTCGGTCGGTGCAAGAGGATGTCGTCGATCTCATGCAGTAGATGGCGAGCCGTTGTCGTGTCGGCGAGCGCGAAGTACACCTTCGCCATCTGTAGCCGGAGCCGGACGGCCACCCAAGGCAGGACGAAGGTGCAGAGGGGTCGGACCCGCATTCCCCGCGCCAGCTGCCGGTTTGTCTCGTTCAGGTCGCCACGATGCAACGCCAGGCGAGCCGCGCCCGCGTAGGTCAGAGACGACTCGGCGTAGTCGTGCAGTCGGTTCTGGTCGATGAAGGCCTTGGCGACTTGCAGGTGTTCGTCCGCCTGCTCCCAATCGCCTCGGTCCATCGCCAACAACGCGATCTCGGACTCGGCGAGCATGGCGTCGTCGCGTCCCGCCGCCAGGCCCACGGTGGAGGTCTCTGCGAACACGGTCCGGGCCGACTCGAGGTCGCCGACGAGCAGGTGCGCTTCGCCGAGCACACAGAGTGCGCCGGCCCGAAACGGGCTCCAGGGGGCCTCGGCGCCGACCGCGAAGCTCGCGTCGGACATCATCTGCTCAGGACCGTCGCCGCAGAGCAACGCTCGCAACATGGCCCGAGCCGACTCGAACGATGCGCTGCCGTCCGCGGGTACCTGGTCGAAGGTCACTGCGTCGACGACCGCGGCCCAGCGCTGGGCTTCGGCTGTCTGACCGCTCATCAAAGCGATCTTGCCGGCGGTCACTGCCAGGGGCGGATAGGCCTCGATGCTGGAGTCGCTGACCGTCGAGAGCCACCGTTGCACCTTCGACATCTGACCTGAGTGGTAGGTGGGCAGGATCAATGCCGTCATCAGCTGGACGCATCGGTCAGTTTCGGCCGTGTCCAACATGTGCTCCAGGGCCAGCACCGGAGATCCGTTCGATTCGTACCAGTCAGCCGCCCGCAGGTGCAGCGTCATGACGGCATCGGGTTCGGTGCGACGGAGCTCACTCATGAGGTACTCACGGAACAACCCGTGGTACCGGAACCACTCGCGCCGGCGATCGAGGGGGACCAGGAACAGGTGCGCCTCCTCCAGCGCGCGCAGCTGCGCCGTTGCACCGGATCCTTCCAGAACCGCATCACAGAGTGGGCCCGAGAGCTGGTCGAGGACCGCTGTGCGCCGCAGGAACTGCTGGGTGCGCTTTGGAACCTGCGCCAAGGCCTCGCGGTAGAGGTAGTCGGCGACATAGCGATCGTCTCCTGCCACCGTGAAAGCGCCGCCCTGGCTCTCCTTTGCGATCAACGCCGCGAGGTGCAGGCCGACAGGCCAGCCTTCGGCACGCTCGGTCACGGTGGCCGCGAGCTCGGCGCCGAGGTCCACCTTCGCCTGGGCGAAGATGTGCTGCGCGCCGTCCGCGTCCAGGGCCAGGTCACCCGCTCCGAGCTCGAACGACTCACCTGACGCCCGAAGTCGCGGTAGGTGCGGCTGCTCGGAACGACTCGCCGCAACCAGCTGGGAGCCAGGAGGAATGGCCGAGATGGCCACGCTGAGCGCGTCGTGACAGTCCGGCGATCGCAGTTCGTGGAGATCGTCCAACATGACCACGAAGGGACGGGGACTGGATGCGAATGCCGACGCAAGACGCGGTGCGGCGCGGCCCAAGACCGAGACGCCGGCACCCTGCACGTCCGCAACCAGATCCGGGTCGTGTGAGATCCGTTGGAACGCCCTGGCCAACGCGGAAACGAAGGCCCCCGGGTCGTCATCGAAGCGGTCGAGCGACACCCACGCCACGAGGCGATCCTCGGTCGCGGCCCATTCGGCGAGCAGGGTCGACTTGCCATAGCCGGCCGGCGCCGACACGCCGACGACACGGCGGCCACTTTGGCGAGCTGCTTCGATCAGGGAACGTCGGCTGATCGCTCCGGGTTGGGGAGCCAGCGGGGTGAGCTTTACCTCGATGAGCGAGCGCCCGAGCTCGCCCGATGAGACGACCTCCCGCCGCTGCTCAGACACCGCCCGATCCTAGGTACGTCCCTTCCGGCGTGCGCTGAGTAGCCGAAACCCGCGACGGGCACATGCGGGTGTCCACCTGTGGGTGCTCCTCCCCAGCACCGTTGCTCGATCCGTGACTATCGTCGTCGCCACGGCGTGGACGGCGTCGTCCTAACTCAACCGCGTCGGGACGTGACACGACGGTGCGCGACCGCCTTCGGAAGCATCCGGTAGCACTCGGCAGTGGGCCCGCGAATGGTGCAGCGCGGTGAGAACGTCGCCTCGCCGGCCATGGGTCATCCTGGCGTTGCTCATCGCGATGATCGCGGCGTACGGGTGCGGCTCGGAGGGGACGGACCAAGATCCTGCATCGGAGGCCTCGACCACGGCATTCGGAGCCGAGCTCCCACCGGTCCCGGCCGGCACGGAGCTGCGCGTCGGTGACCAGCTCGAATACCTCCAGACGTACCTCCAGCTCGCGGGCGAACACCAGGATCTCTCGTACGACCTGGAGTACTCGGCGTTCGACGGAGGGCCCCCCATGCTCCTGGCGTTCCGGGCTGACGCCGTCGACGTCGGGTTCATCGGCACGACGCCGTTGATCTTCGCCCAGGCTCAAGGCCAGGACATCCAGGCGGTTGCAGCCTGGGCAACGCCGAGAAGCGCGTACAGCCTCGTCACCGCGCCGGGTGTCGACGACATCTCGAGCTGGAGTGACCTTCGGGGGAGAAGCGTGGCGTACCAGCGCGGCACCGCCGATGAGGCCGCCCTGCTCAGTGCGCTGGACGCGAACGGCATCTCACCCGACGACATCACGACGATCGACGTGCCCCAGACCCAGGTCGGCGCGGTCCTGCAGGGCGGATCTGCCGATGCCGGCGTCTCCTACGGTCCCTTGACTGGCGTGTATCTGGAAGCCAACCCGACGGCGATCCAGGCCGACCGCGCGACGGCGATCACCGATCGGACGGCGTTCATGATCGCCTCGGGCTCCGTCCTGGAGGATGAGGGAAAGACCGCCGCGCTGGCGGACTACATCTCGCGCCTGGTCCGGTCGTTCGCGTACCTTCGGGCGCACCCGGAGCGCATCGTCCAAGGCCTGTATGTGGACCACTACGGTCTCTCGCCCGCAACCGGCGAGGCGCTCTTGGCGACGACAGGTGTCGACTCGTTCCTGTCGCTCCCCGGCGAAATCGGAGAACCGCAGCAACGCCTGGCCGACCTCCTCGTCGCCGCCGGCCAGATCCCGGCGACGATCGATGTCACCGAAGCGTTCGACCCCAGGCTCAACGAGCTCGTCGAGCGAGTCCAGGACGAATGACCGTCGTCGGGCGGTCCCCACCCCACCTGGTCAAGCTTCGGACCGCTGACGGCCGCGGACCTCACCGATTCCGGGTCGGCATCCCTCGCGGCGTCGAGCGACTCGTCGGCGTCCTTGTGGTCGTCGCGCTGTGGGAGCTCGCCGTTCAACTGGGTTGGATGAGCCCGGACATCTTCGCGGGACCATCGGCGGTCGTGAGTGTGGGCTGGGAGCTGCTTCGTGACACCACGTTGACGGAGGCCATCTGGGCCTCGTTGCAACGAGTCGCATGGGGCATGATCTTTGGCCTTCCGATCGGCGTCGCGCTTGCACTGTTCGCGGGCTTGTCCCGCGTGGGCGACGACGCCATCGACGCCAACATGGCGACGTTGCGGTACGTGCCGATCATCGCGATACAGCCGCTGCTCATCGTCTGGCTCGGCGTGGGTGAGACGACGAAGGTCACGCTGATCGCGATCGGCGTCGTCTTCGTGATCTACCACAACGTCAACGCGGCGGTTCGTTCGATCGATCCTGGTCTGCTCGACCTCTCGAAGGTCCTTCAGCTCGGTCGGGTGCAGTCGATACGCAGGGTGATCCTGCCTGGGGTCCTCCCCGCCTTTTTCGTCGGGCTGCGCTTCGCATTCGGAGTCGCCTGGCTCCTCTTGGTCTTCGCTGAGCAGATCAACGCGACGAACGGAATCGGCTTTCTCATGGTCCGGGCGCAGACGTTCTTCCAGGCCGATGTCATCGTGGTCTGCGTCATCGTCTACGGGATCCTCGGCCTGTTGACAGACGGCGCCGTCCGCCTCCTCGAACGCCGCTTTCTCCGATGGCAGCCGGGGCGGTGAGTGGCAGCCCACCGGGGATCTCAAGAGCCAGAGGGGTCGATGCAGCGGCAAGGCGAACGACCGGACCCGGCGGGAGCAGCCGTCGTGGTCCACGCTCTCCGTCGGGCGTTCGGAGCCCGAGTTGTGCTCCGCGGCATCGACCTCCAGATCCGCCCGGGTGAGTTCACCGCGCTGCTCGGGAGGAGCGGAGCCGGCAAGACCACCCTGCTGCGGGCCTTGGCCGGTCTCGACCCCTCGGTGGAGGGTGACGTGTACGTTCCGGAGCGCCGCTCCGTCGTCTTCCAGGACCCTCGCCTGCTGCCGTGGGCCACGGTGCTCGAGAACGTGGTGCTCGGTCTCGGCGACGGCGAGGCGCGAGAACGCGGCCGGAAGTGCATCGCCGAGGTCGGGATGGCCGGACGGGAAGACGACTGGCCCAAGAACTTGTCTGGGGGCGAAGCCCAACGGGCTGCCCTGGCCCGTGCCCTCGTGCGGGAACCGCAGCTCCTGTTGTTCGACGAGCCCTTCGGTGCGCTCGATGCGTTGACTCGTATCCGAATGCACGCGCTCGTGCAGGCGCTGTGCGCCCGCTACAGACCGGCCGCCCTGCTGGTGACCCACGACGTCGACGAGGCGGTGTTGCTCGCCGATCGCGTGCTCGTCATGAACGACGGACTCATCTCCCTCGACGAGACGGTCGCCGTTCCCAGCCCGCGGCTTCGAGGCGACCCTGCGTTCGTGGCGCAGCGATCAAAGTTGCTCGCTGCATTGGGAGTCAACGAGGAATCGGAAGGCTGGCACGAGGCGGCATCGAACCCGCCACCCCGCGTCGGCGCCCCGCCGTCCCGGGACTGACACCTACAGCCGTTCTGCGCGTTCCACCCTCGCTGACTGGCCTTTCATGCAATCTGGGGGACGACTCGGCCGCGTCCTCGTCAGACACTTCTGCGGTCGGGCTGCAGTCCTTGCGCCCGAGACGACTCACACAGACGAGGGAGAGTCGACATGGTCTGGGTCATCCTTGCGGCGTTGGGAGTGCCCCTCTGGCTGATCGCCATCGCGCTGCTCAACCTCACCTTCCGCAACCGCACCCTGCGCAAGCGTCCGGGCAACCTGCCCGTTCGGGTGCGGACATCCGGGAAACGGTGGAAGCGCGGCCATGCGGTCTGGGTGCACGACGTCTTCGCCTTCCGCGGCTCTCCCGCGGCGTGGACGGAGGTCTTGGAGCACGTTCACGGAGCGACGGCACGGCCGGCCACGGCCGCTGAGGACCACAAGCTGCGGGGTCTCGACGAGCCGATCATCGCCACCTTTTCGACCGTCGACGGGCGCACCGTCGAGGCCGCCGTCTCGCGCCGGGACCGACTCGACCTCCTGGCCCCCTTCGACGTCACCGTCGTGGACGACGTCTGGTCGGTCCCGACCGGCCGCTGACCCTGAGGAGGGCCGAAGATGTCCAAGAAGCGCCATCAAGTACGAACTCGACGCAGGCCGCGCGCCGCAGTCGATCGCTCGTTGCGGGATCACATCTTCGACGAGGAGGAGGTCGTGCTCGTCGCCCGCCCTGGGCGGCTCGCCACCCTCCCCCGATTCGTCCTCACCCTGGGGCTCTACAGCTTCTGGCGTCGGCGCGACACCTCGGTGCTCACCGATCAACGGATCCTTCTCGGTGAAGGCATCTTGCGTCGCCGTGAGCGGTCCATTCCCCTCGCCGTGGTCGACGACGTGTCCTTCGCACGGAGCGGACTCAATGCCTATGCGGATGTCAGCTTCCACGGGCGCCGGACGAGCGCGCTGAGGCGAATCGGTCCCATGACGCCGCACACCGCCCGCCGCTTCGCCCGCGAGACGCTTCGACGTCTCTGAGCTCCGATGACACAGACCGATGCTCTCGAAGCCGAGCCCGACGGACTGGCCGACGAGGTCGAGGTCCTGCCCGCCTCGCGGCGGGCCCGCCGGTTCCGGGGCCTGCTCGCTGGCATCGGCGTGTTCCTGTCCTGCGTGCTCGTCGTGGCCGCCTGCCTCGGCACGTTCGCCCGCCGCAGCTTCATGAAGACCGACAACTTCAGCGACCGGGCCGGGTCTTTGATCGATCACCCCGAGGTCCAGACGGCCCTCAGCAACCACCTGACCGGTCAGCTGATCGAGCTCATCGATGCCGAGCAGGTCCTCCAGGACGCCCTTCCCGACCAGGCTCAGGCGCTCGCGGTCCCGCTGTCGGGCGCAATCGAGGGCTTCGTCGGCGACCAGGTGTCCACCTTCGTGGCCTCGGACACCTTCGCCGACCGATGGAAGACGGCGGTCGCGACCGCACACCGCGAGGTGGTCCGGGTGCTGGAGGGCGACACGCCACTCCTGGAGGAGAGCAGCGACCACATCGTCATCAACCTGCTCCCCATCATCAACGAGATCCTGGCCGGGATCGGCGACGCAGTCCCCCGAGCTCCTCGGGAACAGCATCGACCTGCCGACGATCACGGTGGACGAGGTGCCCGACGAGACCCGCGCCGCCATCGAGGACGCCTTCGGGGTCACGCTGGACGAGAACTTCGGAACGATCACGATCTACGACGACGGCGCCCTGAGCTCGGCCCAGGACGCAGTCACCATCACGAACAAGCTCTTCTGGGTCCTGATCGTCCTGGTGCCGCTGTCCGTTCTCGGCACCCTCGCCATCTCCCCCCGTCGACGCCGGACCCTCCTGCAGCTGACCTTCGGGATCGCGTTGGGCATGGTCTTGGTGCGACGCCTCGTCTTCTTGTTCCAGGAGGAGCTGCTCGGCTACGTGGAGGTCGAGGCCAACGTGCCGGCGGTGCAGGTCACGAGCGAGACGTTCATCGACCCCCTGACCACAGGTGCCCTCTGGGTGGGCGTCGCCGCCCTCGTGATCGCCGCCGTCGCCCTTCTCACGGGCCCGTACTCCTGGGCGGTGCGCCTGCGCCGAGGGGTTGTCGGCGGCACGAAGGTGGTCCGGACCGCGGTGGTGAACGGCTCGCAGGACCCCGCCACCATCCAGTGGGTGACGGCCAACGTCGACAGACTCCGCATCGGCGGCGCCGTCGTCGGCCTCGTTCTCCTCTGGTGGCTCGACCTGTCGTGGCTCGGCTTGCTCCTGCTGGCCCTGCTCGTCGGGGGCTACGAGCTACTGGTTCAGCGACTGGCTGAGCAAGCCGAGCCAGCCGACGCCGCCACCTGACCGCTGGTCAGCACCCGGAGTCATCGTTGATGGACCGGCCTCAGTCGAGGTTGCCGGCGAAGAACTCCAAGGCCTTGCGGGTCTTGGTCGCCTGCTCCCCCTCGAGGTCGATCCCCCGCTCGATGAGGAAGGCCCGGGACTCGCCCGCGATCTGCAGGGCCACGTCCGGGGTGCCCTTGGTCGAGAGCTCGAGGATCCGGGAACCGTCGGGGAAGGGCCAGAGCTCGGCGACCAGTTTCCGGTTCAACCCCTCGGGCCGGGCCCGCAGCTTGAGCACCAGGAGCGGGCCGAGCACCACGAGATCCTCCAGCGCCGGCCCGTCGGGCGCGTGCTCGGCCAGGAACGCCCGCTGGCCCTTCGAGAAGAGCTTGCGGATCGGCTTGCCGCCGAGGAGCGTCGGGCGCACGATCGGCTTCTCCAGCGCGTGCTTGTAGGACGCCGAGCACACGAAGCCGCCGGGCAGGGCGTCGACCTCGACCACGACGTCGGGCTCGGCCCGGAGCCGGTCGGAGAGCTCTGACGGCACGACGGGCCGCAGCTTCACGGTCGAGTCGTCCCCCTTGCGCTGACTACGGCGGGCCCGCACGACGATGCCGAGCCGGTCCAGCGCGAGGTCCGGCGTGTCGAAGAAGAAGACCTGGCGGATCTCGGCCTCGAGAGGGTCGAGGCCGAGCGCCGCCGCCGCCGACAGGTGATCGGTGTCGGGGACGGTCAGCTTCAGCTCCACGCTGTCGGCATCCGCCAGCAGGGCGAGCGCCTCGCCCACCTGCTCGTCGCTGAGGTTCGGGGTCGCGGGTCCAGCCATGACCTCTTTGTACGCCGCCGTGCGGCATCGGGAATCATCCGATCTGCATGATCCGGAACGAGCCAACGCGGTCGGTCGCGGAGATGCCAACGACCGGCGGCAGTCACGCCGACGCTGGTCCTCGCTCCACCCCCCGGATGCTGAGCGCGTCGATCAGCATGATCGACCCTCCGACGAGCGCCCAGGCGGCGGCGCTGGTGGTCACGGTCGACGTCACATCGTCCGTGGCGATCCAGACCACACCCACGACGATCTCGCCCAGGCCGAGGACGAGCCTGCGGCTCAACCGTGGCCGCTCCGCGGCATCGTCGTGGAACGCGCCCATCAGGCGAAGCCCACCGACGACCACCGCGGTCGCTCCGAGCAGCGCCAGAGCCCCGTCGGCGGACACGGCACCCTGGATCAGGAAGCGTGAGAGCCCGATGACGGCGGCCACGACCCCGGCAAGGCCGGCGAGCAATCCGAGTCGAGATCCACGGCTCCCCCAGTTGGTGCGCACCCAGACCAGCGTCACCACGGCACCGGCAAGCCAGTAGGTCGACAGGAGGTTCCCGAGAACCGGCCGGTTGTCACCGGAGACGAGGAATGCGACACCGAGGGAGAGCACGACCACGGCGCGCCCGACGAGGAGCCAGCGGACGAGGCCTCCCGGCGGCGCCGACGCCCCGCCGTTCGCTTCTCCTTCGGCGACGGCCATCGATCGTCCCTCGACACGTACCCGAGGACGTCGCTCAGGCTGTCTTCGTGGGCATCGCGTGCTGGAAGGCCAGGATGCGATCCCCGAAGGCCGAGGCGACGAATTCGGACTCGAGCGTGACCGAGCCGATGTAGACCTTCTCCGCAGCCCGATCGGCCTTCCCGTACATCCGGTAGAGCAGCGTCCCCGACGGGATCTCCCCGAGGATCGACCGGAAGTCGTCGGTCGACGCCGGATCGTTGCGAACCTCATCGGCGCCGTAGAGGTAGACGAGCTCGGGAGCACACGCGCGCTCGACGTGGCCGCCGTCGCTCGTGATCTCCGCCAGGTGGTCGAGGCGCTGCAGCTCGATCGGATGGGAGATCGACGACAACCAGAGCCGCAGCAGCGGCACCACCACCGTGTTCGGGAACGCGCCCGGCTCCAACGTGTGGTTGGTCGGTGCCCGTTCGAAGAAGTCCCGACTCGCCTGCTTGTCCAGGGACTGGTGCAGCAGCAGGTTCTGTGAGGGACGCGGCCCGTCGATGAGGAACTTGAGCGCCGCGGCAGGGCTGTAGTTCGGCATGCCGACCGCGAGCGACGCCCGCACGAACCCGACGCCTCCGCTGGAGAAGAGCCCGGTGAACGGATGCTCGCCATCAGCGACGAACCGCATCTGCGCGACGGTGCCGTGCGCATGGAACGCCTTCGTCCGGGGCGGACGCACGTCGTCGTCCTCGACGAATGCCTTTCGGAGGAACGCCCGGCTGACCAGCTGCCGCATCGTCTGGGAGTTGGTGGTGCGCGGCGAGGGGAGCTCGTCGTACGGGACCTCGGCGATGACGTCCCAGAGCACCTCCTGCTTCTGTCGGGCTGACGCACCACGGAGCCCGGGATCGGTCACCGCGGCCAGGGCCGCTCGGTACTGCTCGTCCAGGTCCGAGCCGTGAGCGGTCGACCGGGTCACAGGTGCTGGTGCCGCCTCTTCCCGAGCGGTCCCGGCGATCCACTTCAGCGCCGTGATGCTGGGCAGGAAGCAGTAGGCCGAGGCCTTGGTGGTCACGAACCCGGAGAACCCCTCCAGCTTCATCGGGGGCCCGTCCTCCTGAGGGATCTCGAAGACGCTGCTGGCCGCGGCGTCGGATCCGATGATGACGTCCTTGGACCTGGGGTTCAGCCGGACCCGGCCGGCGAACTCGCCGGCTTCGGTCCACTCCTTCAACACGAACTCGTACTGGTTCTCGATGTAGGTGTTGATGAAGTAGCCCAGGAGGCCGCGCTCGACGCCGTCGTACGGAACGCTCGGGTCGTACGCCGGTCCGTACGGCATGCCCCGGCGAATGAGGCGATGACTGTTGTTGCTGCCCCCCGGGCTCCCCTGGCCCGCCACCGGCTGACCGCGGGGGTTGCAGCGACGGATGTGGGCGCCGATCGGGCACCGCTGCCCGTGGGGATCGCCCGACCCGTCGCTGTTCACGTACTCGAAGTCGTTCAACGCCTCGGGGGTGATGCCCTCGGGAGGGGAGTCCGTGTCCGGCGAGAGGGCCAGGGGCACCCCGTTGCGCCATCGTCCGCAGATCTTGGCGGCGAGCAGCTCGGGGTCGATGCGCTCCTTGTTCGACTGCAGGAAGTCCTCGAAGCCGACGACGTCCTGTTCGACCATCTTGAAGACGCCGAAGCTCCCATTGCGCCAGAGCTCGGGGGGGCTGGGCAGGTTGTAGTTGCCTGCGCCCTCGGAGAGCACGAAGAGCCACGGCTCGCAGGCCTCCTGGTGATCGGGCGGCACCGGTTCCGGGCCGCCGAGGATCCGCGGCGTCACCGTGATGCCGTCGGTGTAGCCGAAGTGGACCCGAGGCACGGGCGTCGGCGTTCCGTCGACCACCTCGGTCATGAGCGCGCCGTCCACGGACCACAGCTCCTCGAACGCATTCCCCTCCGCGAAGAGCTCGGTCAGTCGGCCGGCATGCGTCGCCATCATCTCGGGACTCGCGGCGTACAGGGCCATCATCACGTGGTCGTCGCCGGTACCGAATCCGCCGACCCAGTTCTCCGGCCCGCTGTCACCGTGATCTCCCACGCGGGCGGCCCGCTTCGCCGCCCCCTCGACGAAGGCGTCGAAGGAGCCGGTTGGGATCGGGGGAAGGCGATCGGGAACCCCCAGCGCCGAGAGGCCCGACCACGTGATGCCGACGTTCAGGCAGTAGTCGGGCTTCCGCTTGGGCGGCGACGTCGGATCGTCATCTGGTCCCGGGCTGGCCACGTGCCACTCGTCGGCCGTCGTGATCTGTGGTCCGTCGCTCTCGTCTCCGGTCGTGAGTCGGCCCAGCAGCGCGCGAGCCGAGTCGGGAGACTTCACCTCGAGCAGGAAGTACCGCACGAGCGGCATCCGATAGCCACGGAGGATGATCCCCTGGATGTCGGGCAACTCCAGCGTGCTCATCGGACTACCCCTGCGCCTGATCGGCGAGGAGCGCCCGAACGTCCTGAACCTGCAGGCCGGCGTAGCGGCAGTAGAACGCGAGGGGCGCCAGATCGTGATCCTTGACCCACTGCGAGAACGTCGCCGCGTTCTTCGACGTCGGCGTCGGCGGCGGATTCTTGGTGAACATGAACATGAGATCGAACGCCGGACCGAGATGGTCGGCGAAGTCCTGCGTGTACTTGTCGAACGGTCCGTCGTAGATGGTGAAGAAGCCGATCTGATTTCCCGGGAGGGCCACCAGATGAGCGAAGTGCACGGTGCCCACCGAGTCACCCCCGTTCTTCAGGTAGCTCTTCAAGACCTTCAACGCGACGGAGACGGCCACAACGGCGGCGCGGGACTTCATCGGCATGATCACGAGAAGAGGGAGTTGCGCCGCACTCTCAGCATCCAGTTCGACGCCGGCCTCCGTGGCTGCGGACCTGATCCGCTGCGCGGTGACGCCGGGCGCGGCGGAGTAGTCGGCAAAGGCCTTGACGCACCGAGCCCTCGCCCACTCGACGAACGCCGTTGGATCATCGGCCACCGGCGTCGGCGGCGGATCGTTCACGTGCGCGAGCACGGGATCCAGGACCGGACCGAGATGCTTGGGGAGGTCGGCCAGGACGGCTTCGAGATGACCGTCGAAGTCGGCGAGCAGGAGCACCGTGCCGTCGTCGAGGGCGAGGAGGCGGCAGTAGTGCAGCGTCCCCATCTCGTCCGCCGCCCGCACGAGCTCGTCGACCAGTGCGGGGAACTGGTCCCGAACGGCGACGCCGTCGGCGGCGGACCTCATCGGGAAGGTGAGGGTGAGATGACCCTGCGCGGGCCGGTCACCCTTGGTGCGCGCCTCGTGGATCCTCATCTGGACGCTCTGCGCGATGTGCGCGACATGACGGCCGAACTCGTGACCGAGATCGGTGAGCCGTTCCGTCGGCCTCGAAGTGGTAGTCGTCATTCCCCTACGCCTCCTGCTGATCGGTCGAGTGGTCCTCACCCCATCAAGCCGCCTTTGCCACGGCCCCGCATCGTCCCGATCGGATGAAAGGACAGGACGCTCCGGGAAACGGGGGGCTTCACCGGGACACAGAGGGGCCGGCGATCCGCCGCCTTCCCCAACGCGCGCAGGCCGCCCACGGGAGCTACGGCGAGGACTTCGTCCTGCTGGGGCTTCCCCTGGGCGGTGCTCTGCTCAGTGCGTTCCTGGCGCCCCTCGGAGGCGCAACCACTCGCCTAGCCGCGTCGGCGACGACGTCCGGAGGTGACGGCCGCGCCCACCACAGCCGCCTTCGCGACCGGTGCTCGGCCGGGCCCGGGCCCCGCGGCTCGACCCACGACCGCGGCCTTCGCGACCGGTGCGGGGCCGGGCCCCGCGGCTCGTTTCACGACCGCGACCTTCGCTACGGGGTTGCCCCGCCTTCCAGCTCGTCCAGGTCCTCGTGGCATCGGTCAGTCTCCTTCGGTGGTGAGGGCATCGTTCGCCTCGATGACGGCGATGGGCTCTTCAGCAGGAGGATCGGACCACGGCACGGTTCCGTCGCCATCACGCAGACAGGATGAAAACATCGCCATGCGGCGCGACGCGCCGAGGGGCTACGGCGCGAACACGTCGTCGGCTTCGTAGCCGAGCGCCATGGCGAGCCTCGGGGCCGCGGCGACGACGCGGGGAAGACCGACGACGGGCACGAGCCCGTCAAGCACCGCCACGATCTCGGCGACGCTGGCGCCCGCGCCCACCGCGGCGTCGGCGTGTGCCCCGTAGGACGGGCCGCTGCCCCCGACCGCAACCAGAGCGGCCAGACGGACCAGGGACATCGTTCTCGCATCCAGGTCCGACGGCGCATTCCTTGACGGACCGCTGAGCTCATCGACCAGACCGGGGTCGTGCAGGGCGAGACGACGCAGCCGCTCCGGGTAGTCGGCGGCGTTTGCGGCGCCATCCATCTCGCCCTCGGTGGCGGCCTCGTCAGGTCGAACGTCACTGTGCATCGCGTGTTTGTACCGAGCGGCGCAGCGAGCGTGACGCGGGCAGCCCCAATTCATCCCCTTTGCGTGATGCCGCCGCGAGCGCCAGAGGTTTGGATGGCCGAATGGAGGATCGCCGGCTCCCGCCGGTCGCGCGAGTGGCGGACGGGGCCGGCATCCGGTGACGGACGACGGCAGGCATGCCACGTCGTCGGCGAAATGGCGAATGACCCTCGCCGTGCTCCGGGGCCTCGTCGCCGCGGCGGTGCTCGTCACCCTGTACTACACGTTGCCGCTGGACCGCGACGGCGACGCATCGACCGCGCTCCGGTTGCTGCTCGGCTTCGTCGTGTTCTCCGGGGTCATGGCGCTGCAGGCCCGAGCCGTCACGCAGTCGGCAACACCCGCGCTGCGGGCGATGCAGACCGTCCTGCTCGCGGTGCCGCTGTTCATCGTGGTGGTCGCCTCCGTGTACTACGTCCTGGGTCAGGACGATGCGTCGGCCTTCACCGAAGAGCTCTCGAGGACCGACGCCCTGTATCTCACGATCACGATCTTTTCGACCGTGGGCTTCGGCGACATCAGCCCACAGACCGAGAGCGCCCGTCTGGTCGTCTCCACCCAGATGCTCCTCGACCTCGTCATCCTCGGGTTCGGCGCCCGAGCCCTGCTCACCGCGGTCCAACGGGGCCGGGAACGGCTGGCCACCGACACCCCCGAGCCATGACGACCGAACCGGCCGCTCACGACCGGCGGGGCACGACCATGGCGCTCGACCATGCGGCCGGGAAACCACCGGCGACCGACGTGCGCGGTCTGGTCACCCGACCGAGCGGTTGGAGCCACATCCGCCTCTTCCGGGCGTCGGTCACCGCCGGGTACGGGCGTCGGCGCGTCGACACCATCGCGCTGGCGTTCTACGCCCTCGGTGTGGCGGTGCTCGTCCCCGCCGCCCGAACGACCGATGGCGTCGAGGCTGCCCTGGCGGAGGTCGTGGCGTCGCTCCCGGACGTGGTCGCGCCGTTCGCCGCCCTGCCCTACGACCTGCTCGCGGTCTGGGCCGTCGCCATGGTCGTCATGGCCGGCGTCCGCAGGCACTGGCGCCTGGTGCTCTCGCTGATCACCGTGACCCCGATCGCAGCGGGCGTCACCCTCCTCCTCAACGACGCCCTCGGTCTCGAAGGTGACGCCCGCGAGCTGGCGCTCGGCGCCCCCCTGGATGGCGTTCCCATCCAGCTCGTCCTCAGCCTCGGCATGGCCGGCGTCGTCGCCCGGGAGCTGAGTCGCCCCTTCCGGACCACGACCCACCGGTTGGCCGTGGCCGCCGTGCTCGGGGCGCTCCTCCTCCCCGTGACCACGCCGTACCGGGTGCTGTGCGGGGTGCTGGCCGCCGGCCTCACCGCCGGCCTGGTGCGGCTCGCCTTCGGCACCCCTGAGGCCTCGATCTCGCCCAGCGACGTCCGGCTGGGTCTGGGTGACCTCGGGGTCGAGACCGCGCCCGTGGACGAGTGGCCCGACGGAGCCCGTGAAGCCATCGGTGTCGACGGCTCCCGGCTGCTGGTCCAGACGATGGGTCGGGACGAGCGTGACAGCCAGCTCACGGTCTCCGCGTGGCGGTTCCTCTGGTACCGCAACAGCGGGAGCCGACTTCGACTCTCGCCGGGCCAACAATTCGAGCACCAGGCGCTGCTCCTCCTGCTGGCCAAAGACCATGACGTGGGCGTCACGCCGGTCGTCGCCGTCGGGACGAGTCGCCTCGGCGACGCGGTCCTGGCCACCCGCCTCGACGGGGCCGAACTCACCAGCTTCGAGCCGCAGGAGCTCGACGACGGGCTGCTCGACAGGCTCTGGGCAGAGCTGGCGGCACTCCACGCCGCCGGCATCGGCCACGGTGCCCTCGACCTCGGTGCGCTCCGCGTCGAGGGGGACGGCACGATCCGGATCGGGTCCTTCGTCCGGGCCGAACCGCTCACCCGCACCGGCCAGATCCACGCCGACCGCGCCCAGCTGCTGGTGACGACGGCGCTCGCCGTCGGTCCCGAGCGGGCCATCGACGCGGCCCAGCGGACCCTCGCCGACGAGCCCGATGCCGCGACGGCGCTGGTCGCCAACCTCCAACCGGCTGCGCTCGACGACGAGCTCCGTCGCGCCATCGGCGCCTCAGACCTGTCCATCGACGACCTGCGGGACGCGACGGCCGCGGCCGCGGCCATCGACGTCCCCGACTTGCAGAAGATCCAGCGCGTCAGCATCGGGTCGCTGGTTCGGCTCGGGCTGCTCGGGGTCGTGGCCTACACGTTGATCAGCCAGATCGCCGATATCGGCCTGGACACCATCATCGAGTCGCTCCGGGCGGCCAGCCTCCCGATCCTCCTGACGGCGCTGGTCCTCGGTCAGACGCCCCGCGTGGCGCAGGCCGCGTCGCTCCAGACCGCGTCACCGGCCGCCGTCCCCCTGGTTCGCGTCACCAAGCTCGTGCTCGCGACCAGCTTCATCAACCTCGCGGTTCCGTCGACGGCCGCCCGGGTCGCCACGAGCATCCGGTTCTTCCAGCGCTCGGGGGCCACGCCGGCCGGCGCCGTGTCGGCCGGTGCCCTCGACTCCGTCTCCGGCTTCATCGCCCAGATCACCCTCATCTTCACCTTCCTCCTGCTCGGCCTCGGCACGCTCGGATTCGGTGGTGAGTCGTCGGTCGATGTCGACGAGGCGACCGTCCAGGCCGTCGTGGTGATCCTGATCCTGGTGGTGGTCGCCTCGATCATCGCCTTCCTTCTCGTGGACTCGCTCCGGGCCCGGGTGCGAAGCATCGTCGACCAGCTTCGGGAGGCGCTCGCCGTCCTGCACTCACCGGCCGCGGTCGTGCGGTTGCTGGGCTTCAACCTGGCTGCGGAACTCCTGTTCTCGCTCACCATCTGGACCGTGTTGCAGGCCTTCGGCCAGCAGGTCGATCTCGTGGACGTCATCATCATCAACGAGGCCGTGGCCCTCTTCGCCGGGCTCGTCCCGGTCCCCGGAGGCGTCGGCGTCACCGAGGCGGCCCTCGCCGCTGGCTTCGTCGCCGTCGGCGTGCCCGAGGAGATCGCCTTCTCCGCCGCGCTGGCCTACCGCCTCTGCACCTTCTACCTGCCGCCGACCTGGGGCTACGTGGCCTTCAACTCACTCCAACGGGACGGCTACCTCTGACGCTGATGCGTTCGGCATGAACGGGGGGACTACGCCAGGCAGTCGTCGAAGACGTCGCGGAGCGCCGGCTCGTCCATGCCGTCGTCGGCGCCGATGACGACGATCTGGGTGCGCGGGGCCCGACCGTTCCACTCGTGCTCCACCTCGAGGTCCACGCGCTTGCCCACGACCTGGAGGATGACCCTTCTGTCGGGCTCCTCCGCGGTCTGCACCACGCCCTTGCAGCGGTACACGCTGGCCGGGAGTTGGCGGGCCGACTGCCGCAGGGCCTCGAGCGAGATGGACTCGTCCGTCTCGTAGCTCCAGGTCCTGAACACCTGCGAGTGGTCCTGATGGTCGCCGCCGGTCGGATGATCGCTGTGGTCGTGCTGGTGCGGCAGCGCTTCGATCTGCGTGGGATCGAATCGCCCCACCGACAGCAGGATCTCCAGCGGCACGTTCCCGTTGGAGGCCTCGACCAGCCGGTATCGATGGAACCGGTCGTCGAGCCACGCCTTGATCTGGTCGATCTCGTCGCGGGTGACGAGATCGACCTTGTTGAGGATCAGCATGTCGGCGAAGGCCACCTGGCGGAGCTTCAGCTCCATCATCTCGGGCACCGCGAACACCTGCTCGGCGTCGATGACGCACATGATGCTGTCGAGCCGGATGCGGTCCCGCAGGTCCTCGTCCATGAAGGTGAGGGCGATGCTCGAGGGCTCGGCGACACCGCTGGCCTCGAGGATGATGTACTCGGGCTGGTCCGGACGGGCCATCACCTGCGTCACGGCCGCCACCAGGTCGTCGCGGACGTTGCAGCAGACACAGCCGTTGGCCAGGCTGATGAGGTCCCCGTCGCCCTCGAGGCCGACCACGAGGTCGGCGTCGATGTTGATCGAGCCGAAGTCGTTGACCAGCACCGCGATGCGCAGGCCGTGGTCGTCGGTCAGGATGCGGTTCAGCAGCGTCGTCTTGCCCGCGCCGAGGAACCCCGTCAGCACCGTGAGGGGGACGGCGGGGCCGTCCGACTCGTCGTCCGGCACTAGGTCGCGTCCGCCGGCTCCGCCGGCGGCGCCTGCTCGATGGCGTCGACGACGAGCTGGAGCATGTCCTCGGTGGCCGAGAGCTTCTCCTGCATGTGGCGCAGCTTGGGCAGGGCGACCTCGCGGACGTCGATCGTGAAGCCCTCGGGGAAGTTCGGCAACGGCTCGCGGTAGAGGTCCGTCGGGTAGTACTTCCTCGGGTCGATCTGCCGGTCCCAGACCTCCTGGTCGAGGACGTCGGACACCCGGTGCTTCGGCGTCGGGAACGTCACCGACAGGTTCGTGGGGCTCAGGTCGTACAGCTGGGCCGCCTCTCTCGGCGTCGGACGAGCCATGTTGCCGGCGTCGGGGATCACGGCCTTGCGGGTCCAGACCGAGTCCTTGTCGACGTTGACCACCACGACGTCGGGCGCGCCGAACTGGAAGAGGCCGCTGTAGTGATGGCGGATCCCGGCGACGATCTCCGGGATCAGCTCCTCGTCGAAGGACAGGTGCGTGACCATCGCCAGGCGGGGCTGGATCTGCTCGAACATGTAGCCGACCGCGTAGTGGACGCTGTGGGCCTGGTCGATCGTGTTGTTGAGCATCACCGGAGGCATGCCGAACTTCAGTGACTGCAGGTTCCCGGTGTCGGGCTGGACCTCGGTCACGAAGACGTCCACGCCCTGGGACAGCTCCACCGAGAGCTCGTCGGGCCGACCGTCGCCGGTCCAGACGAAGGACAGCCCGTTCCAGTCGAGCCGGTAGGCCGAAGCGCCGTCCTTGGTGTGCGAGCGTCGCCAGTGGCGGATGGTCACGCCGTCTTCGTCGTAGCAGATGCCGTTGTCGTCCTTGTGGTCGAACTCGTTGACCACGACCTCGTAGCCGTCGCCGATCGGGCAGGCGTTGAACGAATCGGTGTGCCAGTGGGTCATCATCTTCATGCCCTCGATCATGTGGGCGATGCCGTCCTGGGGAGTGCGGCCGGACGGGCCGTGCACCCGCAGCGGCTTCCAGCGACCCACCCACGGGCTGAAGGCGTACAGGTACGGCAGGTCCGCGTAGTGATCGACGTGGAGGTGGGTGAAGAAGAGGTCGTTCACCGTCGGCAGGGGGACGGCCATGGCGATGATGTTGCGCATGCAGCCGGACCCGAAGTCGAAGAAGAAGCGCTTGCCGTTGCCGAGCTCGACCATGATGCAGGTGCCGGCCTGGGACTTGGTGACCGGGATCGGCGTGCTGCCGATGAACGAGATCCGCATCTCGTCGGGGTTCAGCTCCTCCTGGCCCGGGTAGTACAGGTTGTTGCTGGCGAGATCGGGAGTCGGCCGGTAGTACGGCGGAAGGGTGATCCCACCGCTCGGCACGCCGCCGTACGGGTTGCCGTTCCGACTCGCGGTTGACGTGTCAGTCATGGTCACTCTCGCTCTCGTCGTTTCGAGAAGCGTGGGCCGACGGTCTGATCCGGGCATCACCCCGTTTGCGTGAATCGGGTCCTTCCCTGCACGCCAGCGGCGATGTCCTTAGGCTCCGGTGGTGACCGATGGCTCGGCACCGCCCCAAGACGTCGGGCGGTCGCTGCACGACGCGAAGGTCACGGCGCCACCACCCCGGCTCGGCGCGATCAGTCGCCGTCCACTCATCGACACCGCTCGCGCGAGCAGCTGCCGGGTCGTCGGCGCCACCGCCCCCGCGGGCTACGGCAAGTCCACCCTGCTCGCCGAGTGGGCGGCGGCCGAGGACCGTCCCGTCGCCTGGGTGTCGCTCGACCGCTTCGACGACGACCCCTCAGCGTTGTTGTCCGTGCTGGCATCGTCCTACGGACGGATCTCGGCCGACGACACCGATCTCGTGTCGGAGGTGCGCGGCGCCGGCGTCTCGGTGTTGGGCCGAGCCGCTCCCCGGCTCGCTTCGGCGTTCGCGGCCAGCCCGACACCCTTCGTCCTGATGGTGGACGATCTCCACGAACTCCGGACTCCTGCCTGTCACGACGCCCTCGGCGTGGTGATCTCGGCCATCCCTCCGGGCTCCCAGCTGGTGGCCGCCAGCCGCTCCGCGCAACCGCACCTCGCGCGGTTGCGGGCGGCTGGCGATGCGTTCGAGCTCGGTCCCGAACACCTGGCCCTCGACGCCGCCGCGGCACGACACATCTTCTCGGAGGCCCAGGTGCCGCTCACGCCCGAGCTGGCGGACGTGGTGACGGCCCGCACCGAGGGCTGGCCGGCGGGGCTCTACCTCGCCGCCCTGATCGCCAAGGAGAGCACGGAGGGCGAGCACACGGTCGCCGGCGACGACCGCTACGTCGCCGACTACCTCTACCGCGAGTCGTTGGCGCAGCTCCCCGAGCGCACCCAGGAGTTCCTGCGGCGCACGGCGGTGCTGGACCAGCTCTCGGGCCCGCTGTGCGATGCGGTGCTCGGGGGTTCGACGGCCTACGCCCAGCTGCAGAAACTGGAGGCGGCGGGGCTCTTTCTGGTCCCCCTCGATCGGCGGCGTGAGTGGTACCGCTACCACGCCCTGTTCCGCGAGTTCCTCCTGGGTGAGCTCCGTCGCGCCGAGCCGGACCTCATCGTGAAGCTGCACCTCCGAGCGGCCGACTGGTACGAGGCGAACGGGTCACCGGCCCTGTCCCTCGAGCACCTCCTGGACACGCCCGAGCGGGACCGGACCACAGCGTTGATGTCGGCGCTGGCCGTCACCACGTACGGCACGGGCCAGATCTCGACGGTGCAGCGGTGGCTCTCATCCATCGGCGACGCCAGCGTCGCCTCGTATCCGCCGTTGGCGGTGAGCGCCGGATGGATCGCCGCACTGGCCGGTCACATCGACGAAGCCCGGCGCTGTGTCGCCGTCGTGGAGGAGGCCTCATTCGACCTGGTACCGGTCGACGGCACGGCGTCGTTCGAGTCGGCTCGGGCGATGTTCCGGGCGGTCGTCTGTGCCGGCGGTGCCGACCAGATGCTGGCCGACGCGATGGTCGCGGTCGACCAGGAATCGGAGTGGAGCCCGTGGCGGGACACCGCGCTCGCCCTGGCCGGCGTGGCCCACATGCTGGTCGGCGATCTTGACCAAGGCCGCACCGCACTCGCCGAGGCGTCCCTGCGGGCGGCCAACGGCCCCAACAACGGGACCATCGCGATCAGTGAGTCCGAGCTGGCCTTGTTGGCCATGGACGCCGGGCAGTGGGGCGAGGCCGAGGAGCACCTCGCTCTGGCCCTTGCCACGATCGACGAGTATCGGCTGCACGACTACGCGATGGCGGTGATGGCGTACGCGGCGGGGGCGCGCCTCGCCTTGCACCGCGGCGACCTGGCCGGGACGAACCGACAGCTCGTGCGGGGGATGCGGGCCCGACCTCTGGCGACGGTCATGTTGCCTTGGTTGGCCGTGCAGCTCCGGCTGCAGCTGGCCAAGGTGCACGCTGCTCTCGCAGACGCCACCGCCCGGTACCTGCTGCGCGAGATCGACGACCTCCTCCTCCAACGGCCGAACCTGGGCACGCTCGTCGACGAGGTGGACCAGCTCCGGCAGACCCTCGCAGCCACGGTGACCACCGGCGCCGCCGGTGGCCCCCCGCTCAGCCCGGCGGAGCTGCGGCTGCTCCCGTACCTCCAGACCCACCTGAGCCTGCCGGAGGTCGCCAGTCGCCTGTTCGTCTCCCACAACACCGTGCGGTCCCAGGTCGGCTCGATCTACCGCAAGTTGGGCGTCTCGTCGCGCAGCGAGGCCGTGCGCCACGCCACCACGAGCGGGATGCTCGGCGCGTAGCGAAGGTCCACCAGCCGGCTAACGCTCGAAGATCTCGTCGGCGTCGTAACCGAGTGCAACGGCCAGGTTCGGGGCCGCGGCGACGACACAAGGCAGGCCGACCATGGGCACGAGGCTGACCATCACCGCCACGATCTCCGCGGCGCTGGCGCCGGCAGTCAACGCCGCATCGGCGTGGGTTCCGTACGAGGGGAGCTGACCGCCGACCGCAATCAACCCGGCGAGGTGGACGAGGGCCAAAGTCTTCGGATCGAGCGCTTCGGACTCCCACCCCGGCGACCCCAGGAGGTCCTCGGTCAGACGTGTGTCGTTCAAGGCCAGGAGTCGAAGCCAATCCGTGTGATCCACGAGATCTCAGCTCCTCTCGACCAGAGGTCGTCATGAACGAGCGTCAACCACGCCTCGGTGTCTGTCGTCATCCAGAATGCGCGATAGCCGCGCGTTTCGTCTTGTTTGGGTGATGGCGACGAGGTCACGAGGTAGTTCCATCCAACCCACCACCGGGGAGGAACCATCGTGCGTGTCGAGGCCCTGATCGCCCTGTCGGCGCTCCTCTTCGCGTGGTCGGTCGTCTCCGGTCGACTCGAGCGGGTCGACGTGACCGGCCCGATCGTGTTCGTCGCCGCGGGCCTCGTGCTGTGCCACGGGCCGTGGGCTGTCGTCGAGATCGAGATCGAGTCGCACTCGGTGCATGCGCTGGCCGAGATCACGCTGGCCCTGCTGCTGTTCGCCGATGCCGCCCGCGTGAACCCGAAGGACCTGCGGCACAGCGCCGGGCTACCGACCCGCCTGCTCGCCATCGGGCTGCCGCTGACCTTCGCCGTGGGGGCGGGGCTCGCCGCCGCCCTCCTGACGGACCTCCCGTGGGAGCTGGCCGCCCTGCTGGGGGCCGTCCTGGCCCCCACCGATGCGGCGTTGAGCGCCAGCGTGGTGTCCGACGAGTCACTGCCGCAGTCCATCCGGCGGTCGTTGAACGTGGAGAGCGGCCTCAACGACGGGATCGCCACCCCCGCCGTCACCGCCTTCATCGCCGCCGCCGCGACCGTGATCGGGGTGGGTGCCATCGAGGACACCGCATCCGATTCAGGGTCCAGCGCCCTGGGCGCTCTGCTCGGGGGAGCCGCCATCGGCGTGCTCGTCGGGTACTTCGGCGGCCTCGCGGTCACTCGGGCCCGCGCCGCCGGTTGGATCGCACCGGGTGGACGGCGCATCGCGGTCTTGACCCTCGCCGGCCTCGCCTTCTTCGTCGCCGAGGTGGCCCACGTGAACTACTTCGTGGCCGCGTTCGTCGCCGGCTTCGCCTTCCGGGCCGCGACCGGCGAAGACGACGAAGAGGCCACCGAGCTCCCCGAGCTGATCGGGCGCGTCCTGGCCCTGGCCGTCTGGTTCGTGTTCGGTGCGGGGCTCCTGGTCCAGGGGCTCGAGCTCGTGGACTGGCGAGTCGCCGTCTACGCCGCGCTCAGCCTCACCGTCGTGCGCATGGTCCCGGTCGCGATCAGCATGATCGGCGCCGGATTCAGCCGCCCGGCGACGCTCTTCATCGGCTGGTTCGGCCCCCGGGGCCTCGCCTCGGTCGTGTTCGGCCTGCTGATCGTGGAAGAGCTGCCCGCGGACGACCCGCGGGTGCAGACGGTGCTCGCCACCATCGTGTTGACCGTGCTGCTCAGCGTGGTGGCCCACGGCGTCAGCGGCCGACCGTTGAGCGGGTGGCTGCGACGCCAAGAACCCGTCGTCGACAGCGCCGGCGGCGAGGACGCCCCGATCCGGCCAAGCCGGACGTTCGGCCCCCAGGGCGCCTGAGACTGCCTTCGTCTGCCGACGTGCGGCAGGTCGCGCCATTGAGGGCATCGGCTGGACGTCGGACGTCCTCATTTGAGGTTGTTCGACGCCAGCATTCACTCGATTTGGATGATTCCTCCGGACCGCAATGGCGTGATGCTGCGTTCACCAGGACAGACGTCCTCGATGCCGAACGGCAGAAAGAAGCGCAATCATGACCATCATCGGTTGGATCATCGTGGTGTCGATCTGGATCGCCATCGCCTTCTGGCCGGCGCGAGTCGCCGAACGCAAGGGGCACAGCTTCGGGGGCTACTTCCTGCTCAGCCTTCTCTTCTTCCCGCTGTCCCTGATCATGGCGTACGCCGTCGAGGATCGAACGCTCGCTCCGGCCTAGCGACAAACGACTCCACGTCCGCCGATGATCGGGCCCGTGCTTCCCCCGATCGTCGGCGGACGTGACGCGTCCGCTGTCGTGATCCGAGCGGGGATGCCGTTTCATCCGTTCTGCGTGACGACCCGACGGCTTCTTGCTCTTACGGTGCCATCAAGAGCGCAGGCCAGGGAGGTTTGCGCCAGGAGGGAGTGTTCTGATGTCAGACAAAGAGATCAGTGGCGCAGCGATCGGGTGGTCGGCGTTCGCCGCGTTCATGCTGATGATGATCGGCGTCTTCCAAGGCTTGGCCGGCATCGCCGCCCTCGTCAATGACGAGTACTTCGTCGTCGGCGAGGATGCGGTGCTCGAGCTCGACGTGACCCAGTGGGGTTGGATCCACCTGATCGTCGGCATCCTCGTGTTCCTCTGCGGCCTGGGGATCTTCTCCGGGAACGTGGTGGCCCGGACCGTCGGCGTATTCGTCGCGCTGGGCAGCGCGATCACCAACTTCGTGTGGCTGCCCATCCAGCCGGTCTGGAGCTCGATCATGATCGCCGTCTGTGTGGCCGTCATCTGGGCCCTGACCGCTCACGGACGAGACATCGCCGCCGAAGTCTGAGCCGTGCGATCGCGCCGGCGGCGTGGCCTCCCGGGCGCGCCGCCGGCGTCGCGCCCGGCCACACGCGACTGACCGTTGGTGTCCGCGGTTGTTCGTGGCTGACCACCGTTTCGTGGTCTGGTGTGGTCTGAGAGGACCGCTACTCGCTTCGCCCGCTGTCGTCGCGCGTTCTGGGACACCGTTTCGGTGCGCGCGCGATCCGATCAGATCGACGAGTAGGGCGCGATGGACTCGACGCCACGCTCCCTCGCTCATAGCGACGACGCAGTGCCGCGTCGACCACCCGGCCCCTTCCTCCTGGTTCCTGATCGGCCCGCAATCGTGGCGTCGAGCATGGCGTGAGCTGACCAGCGCATGAGGGCGGTGGCGTCCTCGCGGGAAAGGCCGGCGACATCGGTCAGCCATGACAACGCTTCGATTCCGGTCGCGCTGCGGATGGCGATGGCGAGTCGATGCACCTCCGAGCGTGGCAGCTGTGGCTGCAGTGGTGCGAGGGCTTCTTCGAGCCACTTGATCACGCGGCCTTGCCGGAGCGGCAGCTGCGATCGCTCCTCGGCGTCGGCTTCGAGTGAGAGTCGAAGCATGGTGCGCTGCTGCGACTCGTTGTCGAGGATCGTCTGGGTGTATGCGGCGATGACGATGTCGAGCCTCGCGGCGACGTCCTCGGGCGGGTCATCGGGCAGCAGCGATTCGACCGCGGTCTCGGGGTGGGCGGCGGCCAGCAGCGCGCGTTGGTTCGGGAAGTATCGGTAGGCGGTCGTCCGAGAGATGGACGCGGTCTCTGCTACCTCCTCGACCGTAGGCGTCCGTCCCTCGGCGACGATCGAACGCGCAGCGGCCACCAGGGCGTCGCGAGTCCGGCGCTTCTGATTTGTTCGCCCGTTCAGCTCGTACGCCGTTGACACACCGCAAATGGTACCGTACATTCGTCATGGGACTGATGTCCCACGAACGAGGAAGGTGGTCTTGGCATGCAAGAGCTGGTCCCGATCGTGCGCAACGCCGGCGAAGGAGACAAGCAGCTGTTCGCGGGCGGCGGGCTGCACATCTGGAAGCTGCTCGCCGAGGACACCGGCGGCGCCTTCTTCCTGTTCGAGGACACCATGGTGAAGGACAAGACGACGCCGCTGCATCTTCATCCCGAAGCCCACGAGATGACCTACGTCGTCGACGGCGAGATCGAAGTGCAGGCTGACGGCCAGCGCAGCCGGGTTCGCAGCGGAGGCATGTCCTTCGTTCCCAAAGGTGTCGCCCACGCCTTCATCGTCCTCTCCGCCGAGGCGCGCCTCATCGGCATCCAGTCCCCGGGAGCGCCCGGACAAGCCTTCTATCGGGGCGCCAGCGATCCGGCCACTGACGACACCGCCGACCTGGTCGACCTCGCCCGCCTCCAAGCGTCAGCCACGGCGAACCCGCGGGGTATCACCATCCTCGGCCCGCCGCCCTTCGCGCCGACAGCCGCGCGATAGCCGTCCCGCCCAACGAGCAGTGAGCCCCCAGGTCGCCGCTCATGCCAGACGCCTCGACGATCAGTACTCCAGCCCCATGGCTGCGGCGGGTCCTCCGAATGTTCTTGACCGGCAGTCCCGAGTGCTGAACTACGTGATGTCGCGACGGATCGTCCGGACGACGCCGGCGGCGAGCGGGACCGCAACCCAGAAGAGGATCGAGATCGAGATCTGCGGCACGTGACCTCCCCATTCGTTCTCGAGCACCCAGTTGAACGTCGTGGACATGTCGATCCAGTCAGACACCAGCGTCGAAGCGGCGCCGAGCACGGCGAAGGCGGCGGGAAGGGCGAAGGAGGCGGCGATGGCGGGCGCCGAGCTCTGCAGCAGCGCCCCGAGCGCGACGCCGGCGAGGACGTTGAGGAGCACGAAGAGCAGATAACCGGTGATGGCGCCGACGTTGAGGTTCGCCTCCAGGGCGCGGCCCGAGGCGGCCGCCAGTCCGAGGCCGGCGGCGGTGACCACCCCGCCGAAGATCGCTGCACCGACACCCAGTACCAGCGACGCCGCCAGCTTGGCGTTGACGACGCGGATGCGTCGCGGTTCCTGGGTGAACGTGCTGAAGACGCTGCGTTGGCTCCATTCACCGGTGAGCATCAGGATCGCCACCACAGGCAGGAGGATCGTCAGCGCAAGGGCGGCGACGCGGAGGTAGCTCGCGTGGGTCTGATCGAAGCTCGTCGGGGCGAAGATCGGCGCCAGCATCATCCCTGCCGTTGACAGGGCCACGAGAGCAAGGAGCCAACGGGCGGCGCGGGTGTCGGTGGCCTTGGCCCACTCCACCCGGACGAGCCGTGAGAACGGGATGGGTCCTCGGGCCGACGACGGTGCCGCCTCGATGCCGTGGGTTCGGGGGGCGATGGTCATGGTCATGCTGCCGCCTCCTGGGGCGCTGCCGCCTTGGCTGTGGTGAGAGAGAAGAACAGCTGCTCCAGCCCGTCTGTCTCGGCGTGACGCAACTCGGTGAGAAGCACGTGGTGGTCGCGGGCGACACCCGCCACCACCTCGGTCGTGACCCGACCGCCGGAGACGTCCACGGTGAGCACATCATCCGGCCCGGCGATGCAGTCGATCTGCGCGGCTTGGAGCGCCGCGGTCAGTGCGACGGGGTCCGAACTGCGCACGAGGATCGTGGAGCTGGCAAGCAGATCGTCCAGCCGACCGGCGGCCACCACGACTCCGCCGGAGATGACGACGAGATGATCAGCTGTGGCCTGCACCTCGTGGAGCAGGTGGCTCGACAGCAGCACCGTGCCGCCATGGTCGGCGAAATCGCGCAAGAGCGTTCGCATCCAGGCGATGCCATCCGGATCGAGCCCGTTCGCCGGTTCATCGAGGATCAAGACCGCCGGTTCACCGACGAGGGCGTGGGCGACGCCGAGGCGCTGGCGCATGCCAAGGGAGTAGGTCCCGACCCGTTTCGCTGCAGACTCGGTGAGCCCGACGAGGTCCAACAGGTGGTCGACCCGCCTCATGTCAACGCCTGCCATCCGCGCTGCGATCGTGAGCGTCGCCCGGCCACTGCGTCCGGGATGCATTGCCGACGCGTCGAGCAGCGTCCCGACCACGCGCGTCGGGTTGGGCAACTCGCCGAACCGTCGGCCGTCGATGGTCGCCGTACCGCGATCGGCTCGCACCAGCCCGACGATCATCTTCAGCGTGGTGGACTTCCCGGCGCCGTTGGCCCCGAGGAATCCGGTGATGGTCCCGGGTTCGCAGCGCAACGAGACGTCGCTGACGACCGGGACCTTCCTGTAGCTCTTGGTGAGAGCGGTTGTCGTGATCATGTGGCCAGCGTGAACCGCCCGGTGTGCCCCCGCATCGGGCGGACGGACATCATCCGGTGTCCGAAGGGATGCTCGGCCCCTTCGGACTTCTCGTCTTTCGTTGCTCGCAATGTCGACTTTCGTCGAAGGTGCACCCGGGCCGGGGACCCTACGCTCGGGTCATGTCGTGGCTACGCAGATGGTGGGCCCAAACTGCTCCCACGGCGATAGCTGTACCCAGCGACTCGGCCCAACCCGACATCGAGGGGCCCAGGACTGGGCGCGACTGGTCCGTTGACGCCGGTGCGTTCCTCCTCGCCGCCGCTCTCGGCGCCCTGATCCTGAGCGTCACAGTCGACGACACCGCCAATCGGATGACCTCGGGGCAGGTGGCCACCGACGCCGCGCTCGGGATCCTCTGCTGTCTCTCCCTGTGGTGGCGGCGGCGGTGGCCGGTCGGGGTGGCGCTGGTTTGCGTCGTGTTGGGCGCGTTCTCGACGTTTGGCACGGTCGCCGGCCTGCTCGCACTGTCCTCGCTGGCTGTGCACCGCCATGTCCGGCCCGCCATGTTCGTCGCCGCCCTGTTCGTTCCGTCCGCAGTGGTGTGCTCGATCTGGCTCGGTCGGGCTTCCCCCTGGTCGGTGGTACTGCCGACGGTGGCGCTTGCGGCCGCCGCCACCGCTTTCGGCATGTTCGTCCGAGCCCGGCGTCAGCTTCTCGCGACCCTACGCGACCGTGCCCAACGGGCCGAGGCAGATCAGCTCGTCCGCGCCGAGAGTGCACGGCTGGCTGAGCGAACGCGCATCGCTCGGGAGATGCACGACGTGCTCGCCCACCGCATCTCCCTGGTGGCGCTGCACGCCGGTGCGCTCGAAGTCGCACTCGACCTGCCTCCCGCCCAGGTGCGGGAGAGCGCCGCGCTGTTGCGATTGACGGCCCACCAGGCGCTGGAGGAGCTGCGCGACGTGATCGGCGTGTTGCGACAGGAGCCGGGACAGGGGCGGCCTTCAACGGTGCCTCAACCGACGTTGGCTGACATTCCGAGCTTGGTGGAGGAAACTCGCCGTTCCGGCGCGAAGGTCGACTTCGAGATGCGGGTGGACGGTGCAGCTGCCGCACCTGGCCCGTTGGGTCGTGACGCATATCGCATCGTGCAGGAAGCGCTGACCAACATCAGCAAGCATGCTGGTGGCACCCGGGCCTGGGTTCGCGTGGAGGGAGCGCCGGACCGTGGCCTGCACGTCAGCGTTCGGAACCCGACCGCAGTGGGCGCCCACGACCGTCCGGCTCTGCCGGGTTCCGGCACGGGCCTCCTTGGCCTCCAGGAGCGGGTGACCCTGGCCAATGGCGTCCTGGTGCACGGGCCGGACGCTTCCGGAGATTTCGTCGTCGAGGCCGACCTGCCGTGGTGAACGTCCGGGTGCTTCTGGTCGATGACGACGCGCTGGTGCGTGCGGGTCTCCGGATGATCCTGTCGTCGTCAGAGGACCTCGAGGTGGTGGGCGAGGCTGACGACGGTGCCAACGCCGTCGCTGCTGCGCAGACGCATCGACCCGATGTCGTCCTGATGGACATCCGGATGCCCGGAATGGACGGCATCGCCGCCACAGAGGCCCTACGCCGCCTTGCACGTCCACCGCACGTCATCGTGCTGACCACGTTCCAGGCCGACGAGCATGTCATGAGCGCGCTTCGGGCCGGCGCCGACGGGTTCCTGTTGAAGGACACAGCACCTACGGAGATCGTCAATGCAGTGCGCCTCGTGGCTGCAGGAGAAGCGATGCTGTCACCGTCGGTCACCCGCACACTTCTTTCTCACCTCGGCAACAACGACATGACAGATCGCCGTCGCTTCGCTGCCCAGCGTCTGAAGTCGCTCACCGACCGGGAGCGGGAAGTCGCTACTGCGGTGGGGTCCGGCGCATCCAACGCCGAGGTTGCCGCATCTCTGTTCATGAGCGAGGCCACCGTCAAAGCGCACGTCTCGCGGCTTCTCACCAAGCTCGCCGTCACGAACCGGGTGCACATCGCGATTCTCGTGCACGACGCTCAGTCGTGACTTGACCGCGCAGGCGGCGCCGGCGGGCACGCGATGACCCACGTCGCGTAACCGGTCGCCTTGACCGGGCACATACCTGACATGGAGGACCCGCTGGTGACGGTCTCGTCGATGGATTCGGACGAGGAGGCCCGCTTCAACCAGCTCTATCGCCGTCACCACACGGCGATTCAGGACTACTGCAAGAGGCGCGTCCCGGACGAGATGGTCGACGATGTCGTCGCCGAGGTGTTCCTGACGGCATGGCGCCGCCTCGATGATGTGCCCGATGGCGACGCGACAGGGCTGTGGTTGTTCCGGGTTGCGTATCGCGTCGTCGGCCATCAGTGGAGGGGCTCGGCGCGGCAGCGCCGGCTCCGTGCCCGGTTGGGCGTGGTCGTCCCTCGCCCCGCGCCACCGGCCGATGACGCGCTACTCGGTCGTGAGGACCACCACCGCGTGCTCGAGGCCGCCGCCCGGCTGAGCGAGAAGGACGCCGAGGTGCTCCGGCTCGTGGCCTGGGAACAGCTCTCCCCCGCTGCGGTCGCCGCCGTCCTCGACATCGAGCCCAACGCCGTCAAGCAGCGACTTCACCGGGCCCGGCGGAACCTCGCCCGCGAGTACCGCCGACTCGAGTCACGCCAACGACCGTCGACCGGGACCACGACAGGAGATGGCCAGTGATCACTGACGACGAGGTGATGCGTCTCTTCGAGCAAGCCGACCCTGCACGAGCCGTGCCCCCAGACCAGGGCGACGATGGCGCCGACGATCCCGACACTCTGCGAGCGACCAGCAGCAGCGTGGTCCACGGTCGATCTGGTGTCGACCTCGGCTTCGACGAGCACGGCGACGGCCCGGCCACCGAGGACGACGTCCACCACCGCCCGCGGCGCGGCGGCCGCCCGCTCGTCGTCGCTCTCGCCGCCGCCGCGGTCCTGGCCCTCGTCGTCGGCGCCGTGGCCCTGCTGCGCATCGACGGAGACGACGCCGCACCGATCACGACCGACCCGCCAGCGACGACCATCCCCGACCTGAGCGATGAGGCCTGGGGTGATGTGGTCTGGTACGACGCGAGGGGGCTCCACCACGGCGACGGCGTCGGGCTGGTGACCCCGGTCGAGATCGGGCAACAGGAGTGGAGCGGGGCGCTGGCCCTGGTGCGGTCGGGTGCGATCTACCTGGACCCCGCGACGCTCGACGTGTGGTTCCACCCCTGGGGCGGGGAGCCCCGCATCGTGGGACACAACTCCGTGGCGGGCCCCGGCGGGGACCCGAACGGCGACACCGCCGCCTGGTTCGAGGGAGGCGAGCTCGTCGTCTACGACACGGCCGCAGGCCGCGAGATCTCGCGGACGGACCAACGGGGGAGAATCGTCTTCGGTCTCGGGGGTGACCACAGACCTCGGCGTAACGACCACTACCCGATGGGTAACGGCTTCCTGCAGGTCTCCGCCGAGCGCGTGGTCTGGACCTCCTTCCAATCCGAGGAGGAGCACAGCCTTGACCTGCGTACCGGGAGGACCTCACTGGTCGAGGTTCCGAACGAGCAGTTCCTTGTGGATGTGCACGATGATGTTGAGGTCTCGGCCGAGCCCGGCGAGCCCGACGATGCGGCTTTGGTGCTGAGGGTGCCTGGCCGGGCCGAGGAGCGCTATCCCGAGCTGGCTCCCGGCGCCCGGCTGAGCCCCAGCGGCAACTACCTCCTTGCGGCCGAGGACACCGAAGCGCGTCACCGTGTGGTGATCATCGACACCAGGACCGGTGAGCAGTGGCCGGTGCCCTTGGACAACTACCCCCAGATCGCCTGGTCGTACGGCGACATCGCCCTCGTGGAGACGTACCTGGAGGAGAACGGCGAGGCCGTGTCTGAGTTGGTTGCCTGTGACGCCGCCCGCCGAGCATGCGAGCGCCTGCGTCCCCATTACCCGGTGCTGCTTCCGACCAACTGAATCAAGACGTCGAGTGGGCGATACTGGGTTCGAACCAGTGGCCTCTGCCGTGTCAAGGCACGCGACTCGTTCTGAGGAACCCCGGATTACCGGCGTTTCCCGAGGTCAGGCTCTGGTTTCGGTTGACCACTGTTGACCGTCAGTGACCGCCGTTGACCACCATTTCGTGGTCGAGATGTGGTCTGGTGGTGGTCTGAAGCCGGCACCAGCGCGGGACGGTCCCGATCAGCCGGCACCACGTTCGGCGAGAAGGCTCTCGAGCTGCTCACGGAGTAGCGGCACGTCGGTGCTCGGTCCTCGATCGTCTCGGGTAGCGGTGCTGGGCCGTCGACATGACTCGCCTCTTCTCTCACGTGACCCCGGGGTGCAGAAGGAAGCGGCTCGGCAGGTCGCGCGCCTGCTCTGTGACCAGGACCGAGGTGCTGCTAGAGGCACCGTCTGGTAGGGACGACCGGTACCAGGTCGCAGCACCAGTTCATGGTCCGCCTGCACCACACCCAGTGTCGCGTTGGGGATGGTGTCGGCGACGGCCTTAGCGTGCTCGACAGGGGAACAGGGCTACTCGGAACCGGCCGGAAGCCAACAGCTGAACCGTCAGCGGAGGCTTTCGTCGACCGGCGTGTGGAGCAGCCGCCCGGTTTCGAGTGGCCGCTCGCTCATGCGGGCTTGATGTTCTGGTTCCCCCGGAACACGTTCGTGGGATCCCACTCGCCCTTGATGCCAGCGAGCCGGGTGTACTTCGCCTCGCCGTAGGCGGCCCGCACGCGATCCTCGCCCTCGTCGCCGATGAAGTTGAGGTACACGCCACCGGTCGCGTAGTGGGCGATGTCGCGTCGGAACGACCTCGCCCACTCGATGTTCTCGGCGTCGGCGGCCGCGTCCTCCCACACCGCGAAGGGATGCGTGATCCATGTCGTCGCGCGCTTCGTCATCGGTGTCGCGTCTTCGCCGACGCGGGCGACGGCACCGCCCCACGGGAGCAGCAGCTGCTGCGACAACGGCGACGGCTTGGAGAAGCCGTACTTCACGAAGACGTCGAGCGCGTCGTCGGGGAAGCTGTCGTGGTAGTCGGCCGACCAGTAGTTCCGCATGCCGGGCGGGTCGTCGATCATGCACTGGAAGTCGGCGTACGGCATCGGGCCGACGAGGTCGACCTCGGGCGCGAGATCCTTGAGCGGTCGCATCGCCTCGGCACCCTCGTCGACGTCACCGACCCAGAGGCCGGCGATGCCGAGCACCGTCGTGCCCTGGAGGTGGGCCGGTACGAACTCCTCCGGTGGCCCGGTCAGGAACACGAGGGCCGTGCCCAGCTCGTCGGGCGCGTCGGCGGCGAAGTCGCGGAACTGGCGCGCCACATCGGCGGCGGCATCCCCGGGCCACAGCATCAGACCGGCGGTCACCAGCGGGCCGAGCTCGTGCAGCTTGAACACGAACGAGGTGGCGACACCGAAGTTGCCGCCCCCGCCGTGCAGCGCCCAGAAGAGATCGGGATTCTCGTCCTCGCTCGCCGTGACCTCGCGGCCGTCGGCCGTTACGAGATCGACCGAGACGAGGTTGTCGCAGCTGAGGCCCCAGGCCCGCTCCGTCCATCCCGATCCGCCGCCGAGGGTCAGACCGGCGACACCGGTCGTCGACACTCGTCCACCCGTCGTGGCGAGGCCGTGTTCCTGCGTCGCCCGGTCGAACTCGCCCCACGTGACGCCGGCACCGACGCGCACCTGACGCGGCGTCTGCGTCGACTTCGATGTCCTTCATCGGTCGCACGTCGATGACGAGGCCACCGTCGTTGAGGCAGACCCCCGCGACGGAGTGCCCGCCGGCGCGCACCGCGACGTCGTGGCCCTGGCTCGTGGCGAGCTGCAACGCATCGCGCACGTCACCGGGCGTCGCGCATTTCGCGATGACCGCGGGCCGCTTGTCGATCATCGAGTTGAAAACGGTCCGCGCCTCGTCGTAGCGCAAATCGTCGGGCTTGATCAGATCCATCGGCTAACCCCGTCCCTTGATGCGTTGGCGTGCGCTCACCGACTCCGCGACCTGAGCCAGTTTGGTGGCTTTGCCGAGCCCGTGTGGAGGCATGTTCCCATAGATCGCCTCGTACTCGCCCGATCGAACGAGGTAGGTCTCGTGCCAGATCCCCGCGCGCGTGGTTTTCCGACCTGACCAGGGGAAACGCCGGGGTGGGCGATACTGGTTTCGAACCAGTGGCCTCTGCCGTGTGAAGGCACGCGACTCGATCTCCAGAACCCCGGGCTACCAGGGTTTTCCCAGGTCAGCAGCCAAGTCGGAGTGACCGTTGGTGACCGCCAGTGACCACGAGTGACCACCATTTCGTGGTCTGTTTGTGGTCTGCGCCTGGTCCCACAGACGCGAGAAGGGCCTAGATCAAACGTCACGTTCGAGGAGCGTTCGAGGGCGGAGTCGAAGATCCGAGCCACTCTTCACGAGATCGGGTGGCGAGAGGCTGACCCGGGCGATCTCGACGTGCTGTTCAGCATCAGGGTGACGACTCACGGCGCGCCCAAGCTCGAGGACACCGCCATCCCCCCGCCGAAGTTCGGGTTCACGTTGGGTGTCGGACACGACCTACGGGGTCGGCCGCTGAACGCGATCGCCACGACCGAAGTCGATCGGGATGGCCGGCATCGACGGTCCACAGCGCACCGTGGGTGGGGAGACGCGACCGAGCAGCTCGTCGAGTTCATCATCCGCGACGTCTCCGGGCTGGACCCGGAGGATTTCCGCTAGGGCCTCTTACCGGCAGAAGATCGTCCCGGGCTCTGAGGCGCGATCCATACTGGACAGGCCGGATCATCGGCTGGCATCGCCTTTGTTCACGTCCTGACAACCCGAGCACTGCATGGCTCGGCGGCCGTAGTGTTGGCGCGTGGCCGCAGTGGCGCCTGCCTTCCGGGGACGGTCACGTGAGCGGGACGTACTCGACCGGCTCCTCACCGACATTCGCGGCGGCGGGGGTGCGGCGCTCGTCATTCGTGGCGAGGCGGGAATCGGCAAAACCGCGTTGCTCCGGTATTGCGCCGGCCGGGCCTCTGAGTGTCGAGTCGCGCAGATCGCGGGCTTCGAGTCGGAGTTTGAGCTGCCGTTCGCCGCGTTGCATCAACTGTGTGCGCCGATGCTCCGAATGCGAAACGCTCTCCCCGAACCTCAGGCACATGCGCTGCAGGTTGCCTTCGGACTGAGGACTGGAGGCGCTCCGGACCGGTTCGTCGTCGGTCTCGCGGCGTTGAGCCTGCTGGCGGAAGCCGCCAACGAAGAACCCCTCGTGTGCTTGATCGACGATGCGCAATGGCTCGACGAGGCATCGTGCCACGCGCTCGAATTCGTCGGGCGCAGGCTTCTGGCCGAATCGGTGCTGTTGATCTTCGCGGTACGGGAAGTCGGACAAGACCGCCTGTTCGCCGGGCTCCCGGTCCTGACACTCGAAGGGCTCGCCACCGAGGACGCTCGCGCGTTGCTCGGCGATGTCGTCCCCGGTCACCTCGATGAGCAAGTGCGTGATCGGATCGTCGCCGAGACGGGCGGTAGTCCATTGGGTCTGCTCGAATTCCCTAAGGCAATGACGCACGCCGAACTCACCGGCGGTTTCGGTGTCCCAACCGCAGCAACCGTCGCCGGTCAAATCGAGGAGGACTATCGACGACGGATCAACGCGCTTCCGGCCTCGACACGGCAGTTGATGCTGCTGGCTGCCGCGGATCCGACCGGGGATGCAAGCCTTCTTTGGCGCGCGGCGCGGACGCTGAACGTCGGACCTGACGCGGCGACCTCGGCCGGCGACTCGCAACTCCTCGAGATCGCTTCGTTTGTGCGTTTTCACCACCCACTCGTACGATCCGCGGCGTACACGGCCGCGTCGCAAGGCGATCGGCGTGCAGCCCACCTGGCGCTCGCCGGAGCGACAGACCGTGAAATCGATCCCGATCGCCGCGCATGGCACCTCGCATTAGCCGCCGTCGGACCCGACGAAGAAGCGGCGGCCGAGCTGGAGCGAACCGCGAGCCGGGCGCAGGCCCGCGCTGGGCTCCCCGCGGCCGCGACATTGCTTCAGCATTCGGTTGCCCTGACCGTAGAGCCGGCGCGGCGCGGAGAGCGCGCGCTGGCCGCCGCCTACGCCCACGCCCAGGCCGGTGCGTACGACGCCGCGCTCGGCCTGCTCGCACAGGTCGAGGCTGACGCCGTCGATGAGCTACAACTCGCCCGCGCCGAACGGATCAGAGGACAGATCCACTGGGCAGCGAGCCCAGGGCCCGAGGCGCCGGTGGCCCTGCTCAATGCGGCGAAACGGCTCGAGCCGTTGAATGTCGCGCTCGCCAGGGAGACGTATCTCCACGCGTGGGTCGCATCGACATACGCAGGCCCGCTCGCACAACCCGGCGGCCACCTGGTCGCAGTCTCTCGGGCCGCGCGATCAACCGGCGCACCGGACCCGGTGAGGCCTTGCGACCTCTTGCTCGACGGTCTGATCGCATTGGTCCTCGACCATCGAGAGCGTGCCGCGCCGGACCTTCGACGTGCGGTGGATGCGTTTGCCAGTAGCGCGGTAGCCGTCGACGACCTTCTGCAGTGGGGCGAACTCGCCCAGACGGCATCCATCGCGTTGTGGGACATCGACAGCTATCTGATGCTGAGCAGTCGGCAGGTCGAGGCAGCGCGGGAGTCGGGCGCCCTCTCGCTGCTGTCGGCTGCGCTGGGTGGGCGCGGCGCGGTCCTCACATGGTGCGGTGACTTCGGGGCGGCGTCTGCGCTCGCAGACGAGCGCAACGCGGTCAACGCGGTGACCGGAACGCAGTTGGCCACCTCCCACGACATGTTTCTCTCGGCGTATCGCGGTCGACCATCGGAGGCCATTCCGCTCGTGTCGACGACCGTCGCCGTTGCGGTCGCCCACGGCGAGGGCTGGCCCGTTCACATCGCCGACTGGTCGACTGCGATTCTGTACAACGGGCTCGCGCAGTATGAGGACGCCGTCGCCGCGGCGGAGAAGGCTTGCGAAGAGACCTACATGGTCCTCGGGCCACAAGTCGCGCTCCCGGAACTGATCGAGGCCGCGACACGAATCGGCAAGTGGACACTCGCAGAAGATGCAATGGAGCGTCTGTCGACGATGACGGCGATCACGGGCTCGGATTGGGCTGCGGGCATCGCGGCCCGCGGACGAGCTTTGGTGAGCGACAGCGAGACCGCCGAGCACTGGTACGGCGAGTCGATCGCGTGCCTCGCGCGCACGCCGCTCCGACCAGAGCTCGCCCGAAGCCGGCTCCTCTACGGCGAGTGGCTTCGCCGAGCAAACCGACGGATCGACGCGCGCGAACAACTCCGTACGGCGCACGAGGCGTTCGTCGAGATGGGCGCTGAAGCCTTCGCGGAGCGCGCCCGTCGCGAGTTGGTGGCGACGGGAGAGAAGGTTCGCAAGCGGGACGAAGCCACGCGGAGTGATCTCACCCCCCAGGAAGAGCACATCGTTCGGCTCGCCCGAGACGGACGCACCAATGCCGAGATTGGCGCCGAGCTCTTCATCAGCGTGCGAACCGTCGAATGGCACCTACGCAAAGTGTTCACGAAACTCGGCATCACCTCGCGTCGCCAGCTCAAAGACGTCTTCCCGATGCCCACTCCGTAGCGCATTTGCGCAGGCCGCGTCCTCCACCAGGGTCACGACCAGGGTTCGTCTTCCCTGAGTTCCGACGTCGCCGGAAGCGCGTCGTCGGGCTCCGCACCCGCCATGTCGCCTGCTCGACGTGGGTCAGGCGTCGCTCTGCGCTCGCAGCACCCAGGCGTACCTTTCGATCATGGCGAGGATGCCAGTGAACAGGTGCAGGGTGACCAAGTCGGTTTCGAAAGCCTCCATCGCCGTGTGAACGCGGTCGACAACGGCGTCAAGAATCGAATCGAATGCAGCACTCGCGACCACATCGCGCAGCTCGCCAGGCTCGATGATCGGCAGCGAACTGACCTTCGCGATGGATGCCGCCCGGCCGTCGGGCGCATGGCCAAGAGTGATGGCTCGCTCGGCGACGCGGTCGGCGCTGCAACGAGCGAAAGCGGCGATCTCGTCGAGCACGAGACGCATCGTGAGAAACCGAGGCCCGATGATGTTCCAGCGCGCCTGGTTCGCGAGCAAGCCGAGATCGAGTAGGTCGGCAAGCGCGCCATCCAGTGCGCTCGATTGCAGGTGCTCGGAGCCGTTCAATCGCCATCGCTCTCGGCCGAGAGGGTCGACGCCACCATGTCCCGACACCTCAGCAGGCTGGGACATGGGGCCACGCCCGCGCAGAGCACGACCAGTCGTGGACGGGTTGCGTGGGTTGCTTTCAGGATCTGATCCCTCGCGTCGGGGCTGCTTGCTGCAGGCGACGCTGACACTCCCGCTCGAAGGTCGCGCCGGTGGTCGACACTGGTCCTCACGCGGGAGGCGAGCGAGGGTCGCGATCTTTCGCGTCGCGGGGGCCGTCGTCGCCCGGGACCGGTGCCAGACCAGTGGTCACCACTGGTGCCGCCGCAACCGGAGAGTGCCATCGTCGAGGGACAAAGCGAGCTCCCAGGAGGAGAACTCATGAGGTCGCAGCTGGGAAACGACACGTCGGAAACTGGGGCGGTCTCTGGAGCGCCCGAGCGGCTCGCCGACACATTCAGCACCCTGATGCCGGACGGGCCGATCGAGATTCGCGAGGGCTATGCAGACGTCGGCGGTCAGAGGTTGCATTACGTCGAGTCCGGCGATGGGCCACTGGTCGTCCTGTTGCACGGCTTCCCGGAGTTCTGGTTCGGGTGGCGGCTACAGATCCAGCCGCTCGCGGCGGCAGGCTTTCGGGTGGTCGCCCCCGACACGCGTGGGTACAACCTGTCGTCGAAGCCGGAGGGATTCGAGCCTTACGGCGTCGATCTACTCGCCGCCGACATTCGCGGTCTCATCGGAGAGCTTGGTGCCGAGTCCGCGCACTTGGTCGGTCATGACTGGGGTGGATCCATCGCCTGGACTACGGCGATGAATCATCCGGAGGTCGTCGACCGGCTCGCGATCCTCAACGCGGCCCATCCGCGGCGGCTCCAGGAGGGATTGCACCACCCCAGCCAGCTGCGGAAGTCCTGGTACTTCTTCTTCTTCGCGACGCCGGGATTGCCCGAGGACGTAGTGCATGCCAGAGACTGGCACTTCTTCCGACACTTCCTGCACGACGCGAATCCGCCCTATACGCCGGAGGAGCTCGAGCGCTACGTGGAGGCGTGGTCGCAGCCAGGCGCTGCTGCTGCGATGATCAACTACTACCGCGCCTCGGTGAGGCAGTCCCAGAAGGAAGCCGTCGCCAAGCTGCGACCAATTGCAGCGCCGACCCTGGTCATCTGGGGCGAGCGCGATTCCTACCTCGGCTCCGAACTCGCCGAGCCCGACCACGAAGACGTGCCCAACCTCGACCGGGTCGAGCGCCTCCCCGACGCGTCGCATTGGGTACATCACGATGAGGCAGAACGCGTCAATCAGCTGCTCATCGACTTCTTCGCCTGAAGGGACCCCTCATGGCCGACTCAACCAGCACCGGTAGGGCGACCGTCGTGCTCGTCCACGGTGCGTTCGCGGACGCATCCAGCTGGAGCGGTGTGATCACGCGGCTGCAGAGCAAAGGCGTGCCGGTGACAGCGCCCGCAAACCCGCTCCGTGGAATCACTGCCGACGCCGCCTACCTCGCAGCGGCTCTCGCGCAGATCGAAGGCCCTGTGGTCGCCGTCGGACACTCGTATGGCGGTGCGGTGATCACGAATGCGGCCACGAACGCGAAGAACGTCGTCGGCCTCGTCTACGTGGCGGCCTTCGCCCCCGAGGAAGGCGAAACCCTTGGCGCGGTTGAGGCTGGCTCGAAGGACAGCGTGCTGAACAGCGCGCTCGTGCCTCGGACGTACCCGATCGCGAGTGGCGGCTCGTCGACCGAGTTCTACATCGACCCGGCGAAGGCCCGCGATGCCTTCGCGGGCGACCTCTCCGAACAGCAGGCCGCATTGATCGCAGCCACGCAGCGGCCCGTGGCCGAGTCGGCGTTCTCCGAGCCGAACGGGCCGCCCGCCTGGAAGCACGTCCCCTCCTGGGCTGTCGTCGCCACCGCAGACAGGGCAGCCGGAACCGATGTCACCCGTTCGATGGCGGAACGTGCCGGCGCAAAGATCACGGAGCTCGACGGGTCGCACGTGATCATGGTCTCGCAACCGGAGGCCGTGACGAACGTGATCCTCGACGCGGTGGCCGCGGTCACGGCCGTGCACGTCGGAGCGTGAAGTGTCCATCACGACCAATCCGGAGACTGGGCTCGGCGCCGTCAGCCAGATCGATGCCGGCCCCCTGAACGTCGGGTACGTCGACCGGGGACCGCCGGATGGACCGGCAGTCGTCCTGCTGCACGGCTGGCCGTACGACATCCACAGCTTCGCCGACGTCGTTCCTCTCCTGACGGCGGCGGGCCACCGGGTCATCGTCCCTTACCTCCGCGGCTTCGGAACGACACGCTTCCTTTCCGACGAGACCGTCCGAAACGGAGAGCAGGCGGCGCTTGCCCTCGACGCGATCGCCCTCTTGGACGCTCTCCGGATCGAATCGGTCGTCGTCGCCGGATTCGACTGGGGTGCTCGAAGCGCGGACATCGTCGCCGCGCTCTGGCCCGACCGCTGCCGCGGCCTGGTCTCAGTGAGCGGGTACCTGATCGGAGCTCAGAAGTCGGGCCAGGTGCCCTTGCCGCCCGAACTCGAGCTCCAGTGGTGGTACCAGTACTACTTCGCGACCGAGCGTGGGCGTGCCGGTTATGAGAGATACCGGCATGAGTTCGCGAAGCTGATCTGGCGGACCGCGTCACCGCAGTGGAATTTCGACGACGAGACGTTCGAGCGCAGCGCGGCGTCCTTCGACAATCCTGACCACGTCGCGATCGTGATCCACAACTACCGCTGGCGGCTCGGACTGGCCGAAGGAGAACCCGCGTACGTCGAGTTCGAAGAGCGACTCGCGGACGGGCCGGTCATCACCGTCCCCGCGATCACGCTCGAAGGCGACGCCAACGGCGCCCCGCACCCTGAACCGGACGCCTACGCCGCGAAGTTCTCCGGGTGGTATTCGCATCGGACGCTCGGAGGCGGCATCGGACACAACCTCCCCCAGGAAGCTCCGGATGCGTTCGCCGACGCCGTGCTGGCACTCGATCGGAGGCGAGGGCCTCCACGCTCATGACCAAGTTCTTGGTTTGAAGTCGATCGCCGCTCCGGGCTCGGGTCGGCCAACACCCCCGATCTACGGGGGACACATGGGACACACTGAGGAAGCGAGACGATCATGAGTGACACCACGACTGCGGGCGCTGAGACCGCGGTCCGCCCATTCCGAATCGACGTGCCGGAGCATGAGATCGAAGAGCTGCGTCGCCGCATCGATTCGACACGCTGGCCGACCAAGGAACTCGTCGCCGATCGGTCGCAGGGCGTGCAGTTGACGGCGATACAGGAACTCGCGCGCTTCTGGGCGACCGAGTACGACTGTCACCGGTGCGAGGAGCGACTGAACGCGCTGCCGCAGTTCAAGACCAAGATCGACGGGCTCGACATCCACTTCATCCATGTGCAGTCGAAACACGAGAACGCGTTGCCGTTGATCATGACGCACGGCTGGCCGGGCTCGATCATCGAGCTACTCGAGACCATCGGCCCACTCACCGACCCGACCGCGCACGGCGGACACAGCGAGGACGCGTTCCATCTCGTCCTCCCGTCCATCCCCGGCTACGGCTTCTCCGAGGAGCCGACCGAACTCGGCTGGGGGCCCATCCGCATCGGACAGGCCTGGGAGCAGCTGATGCAGCGCCTCGGCTACACGCGCTACGTCGCGCAGGGCGGCGATGTGGGCTCCCAGGTCACTGACGCGATGGGCCGCCTCGGACTCGACGGACTGATCGGCATCCACACCAATCTGCTCACGCCGGCACTGGGCGACCCTCAGGCTCTCAGCGCGTCGCCACCCACCAAAGAGGAACGTGCTGCCCTCGACCAACTCGACGCGTTCCATGCGACCGGCACTGGCTACTTCGTGGAGCAGGCAACGCGGCCGGAGACGATCGGCTATGCCCTCCTGGATTCACCCATCGCCCTGGCGGCGTGGATGATCGATCACGACACGGACAGCTACCACAAGATTGCCCGCGCCTTCGTCGACGGACAAGCCGCGGGCAATCTCACCCGGGAACACATCGTCGACAACATCACGCTGTACTGGCTAACAGGCACCGGGGCCTCGGCTGCGCGCTCGTACTGGGAAGAAGGACAAGAGAACGCTCGTGCCGCCAACCAGGCTCCCACCCCGGTCTCGGTTCCCGTCGGCTTCACGACGTTCCCCGGCGAGATCTGGCGCACCCCGCGCAGCTGGGTCGAGCGGGCGTACCCCAACGTCGATATCTACTTCAACGATGTCGACAAGGGCGGCCACTTCGCCGCCTGGGAAGAACCCGAGCTCTTCTCGGACGAGTTGCGCTCCGCCTTCCGGCCAGTCCGCTCGCCGATGCTCGTGAACTAGCTCGGTCCTTTCGCCCTCGAACGACAACCCGCGGACGGTGGCGCACTGGCTCTACCTGGCGATCGACGCACACACGGTCACGTGGTCTACACGTGGTCTGGCGCATCATGGGTACCGCAACGGTGACCCCCAAACTCCACGCGCAACTGGTGCTTGACCAGGGGAAACGCAGGGTGGGCGATACTGGTTTCGAACCAGTGGCCTCTGCCGTGTGAAGGCAGCGCTCTACCGCTGAGCTAATCGCCCGATGGGCGAACGAGCGTAGCGCTGCTACAGGGGGTTGCCCTCGACCCGGACGAGCAGCACCCGAGCAGCGTCGTCCATACCACCGGCGCCCAGGATCGCCCCTTCGGGCGTGACGGCCATGTCCGTGAAGATGTCCTCCCGGGAGGACAGGTTGTGGGCGACCCAGCCGTTGCCGCTGAAGGTCGGGTCGAGCGTGCCGGCGGCGGTCACCTGGAAGAACAGGCCGCGTCCGCCACCCTGCCCGATCCGACCGGCGCCGGTGTAGCCACCCGCCGGGGCGGGGACCAGGCCGGCCACGAACTCCTGGCTCCCGGGAAGGTCGATGATCGCCTTGCCGTCACCGCTGAACGTCGGATCCAGCGCGCCGGCCGCGGTGAGCTGGAACAGCGAGAGCCGACCATTGGCGTCGCCGCCCACGAAGACGCCGGTCGCCGTCGGAATGACCGTCGCCGCGTCCTCGTAACCGTTGACGATGTTGATCGCGGTCTTGCCGTCACCGCTGAACGACGTGTCCGGGGTGCCGTTGGCGTTGAAGCGGATCACGACGCTGCGCTCGGCCGCCGCACCCGCTCCACCGACGCTGCCGGCGATGAGGACCCGGCCGGCATCGTCCTCGACGATGTCCAAACCGAGGCCGGGGCCGAGCCCCGAGAAGGTCACGGAGGTGAAGCCGTCGCCACTCCACCCGGTGTCCGGGGCGCCGCTCGTCGTGTAGCCGAACGCGGTGATCCTGCCCTGGCCGGTGCCCGTCACGCGGATGGCGCCGCTGTCGATCACGTCCACCGCGTAGCCGAACTCGAGAGCGGAGCCGACATTGCGACTGACCTTCCCGTCGCCGCTGAACGTCGTGTCCAGAATGCCCGCCGCGGTGAAACGGGCCATGGCGAACGCATTCAGGTCGTTCGTGTTGCCGACGACGACGATCTTCCCGTCCTCCTGGATGGCGAGGTCGACGGCGGCGTCGACGCGGTTGGTCCAGTCGAGGAACGCCTTGCCGTCACCGCTGAAGGTGGGATCCAGCGCGCCGGCGGCCGTGTACCGGGCGATGAACCACCGGCTTCCCGAGCCGAAGGCCTCGCCGACCACGACGATCTTGCCGTCGTCCTGCACGGCCACGCCGAGGGCGATGTCGAACTGGGTGGTCAGGTTGGTGGTGACGATCCCGTCGCCACCGCCGAACGACGGGTCGGGATCGCCCGGTAGCGCTGCCGCCGGTGACGAGAAGATCGTCACCAACGCCACCATGGCGATTCCCGCCCGCCCCGCGATCTTCCGGACACCCTTCACCGGTCCGCCTCCTGCCCGTCCGACCGCCACGTACACCGTACGTGATCTCCGACCGGCCGAGCCAATGCTCTTTGCCGAGCCTTTACCGGTAGGTGCGGAGCTCCACGGTGTTGCCGTCGGGGTCGAGCGTGTAGATGGCGAGGCCCTGCCCCTGGGCGCCGAAGCGCTCCGCCGGGCCCTCGGGGCCGTCCAGCTCGAACTCCCCGGAGTCGATCACGGCCTGGAGGTCGTCGACGTCGACGACGACGGCGAAGTGGTTGAGGTTCTCGCCGGTGCGATCGAGGGCGAACACGTCGATCAGGGTGGTGGCGTCGATCCGCAGCGACGGGAACGGGACCTCGCCGCGGCGCCACTCCTCCAGGCGGGACACCTCGAGGCCGAGTTTGTCCCGGTACCAGGCGACCGAGCGCTCGACGTCGGCGACGTTCAGGACGATGTGATCGAGCCCTGTGACCTTGACCATTCCTGGAGCCTACGGAGGCAAGAAATCTCAGGAAAGTTGCCGAAAGGGTTGCGAACATCTGTTCGTTGCTCTACGTTTACGTACAGATGTTCGATCCCTCCACCTTCGTCACCTCCTCCGAGAGGACCGACCACCTGGCCCGCCGCGCCCGTGAGCTGCAGGCCCGACAGGTGGACCTCGACGCAGAGCTGGCCGAACTGGTGCTCGAGGTCGACGCCATGCGGGCGCTGGGCTCGTCGGTGTTCCGGGACACCGAGGCGTTCCTGCGCAACGCCACGGGGATGGCCCGGTCCTCGGCCCGGACCCGGGTGCAAGCGTTTCGCCAGCTCGTCGTGTTGCCGACCATGGGCGACCTACTCGCCCAGGGAAAGGTCAGCTTCGATCACGTCCGGGCCCTGGCCGAGCACGCCGACTCCCCCAACCGCGACGCGGTCATCGACGACGAAGCCGGGCTCGCCCGCTGGGCCCTGGAGCTCTCCGCCGATGCCTACCGGGAACGCCTCGCGACCTGGGCCCGGGACCTCGACGAGCAGCGCCTGGCCGGGCTCTCGCACCACGAACGTCAGCGGGCCCGGCGGCGGGTCGTCCGATCCCGGACCAGGGACGGGCTCCGCCGCACGGTGCTGGAGCTGGACGACGAGTCCGACGCCCTCGTCTACGGCGCCCTGCGCGGGGTGGTCCGCGAGATGCGCGACGCCGACCGCAAGGCCAAGGTCCCCCACGACCGGCAACGCACCACCCAGCAGTATCTGGCCGACGCCATGCGAGAAGTCGCCCACCGCTCCGCCGGCGCCGACGTCATCACCAAGCACAAGGCCCGCCCGGTCATCCTGGCCATCACCGAGATGTCCGTCCTGTGGGACCAGCTGCGCGTCAACGGCGTCTGCGAGCTCGACGACGGCACCCAACTCACCGGCGCCCAGCTCCGCAAGCTCGCCTGCGAAGCCGACATCATCCCCATCGTCCTGTCCGGTGACGGTGTGCCCCTGGACATGGGCCGCGTCGCCCGCCTGGCCACCTACAAGCAGCGTCTCGCCCTTCGGGCACTGCACCCCACCTGCGCGGTCGAGGGCTGCGACATGGAATTCGACCGCTGCGAGATCCACCACCTCAAGCCCTGGGAACGCGGCGGCCTCACCAACCTCGACAACCTCGTCCCCCTCTGCGCCTACCACCACACCTGGATCCACGACCTCGACGGCAACGTCACCATGGAGCTGCTGCCCGACCGGACGCTGCGCTTGCCGGGGTTTCCGATCCCCCCGTGCCGACGCCGCCGACAACCACTCGTCCAACGACTGAAGCGACCACCGGACCTTGTCGGAGCCCGCCGATGAGCGGGCACCCCGGAACACCGACCACCAGGCTCCACACCGACGGCCTCGGCCGTCCCTTTGGCGCGCTCGGGTCAGCGGTGAACCGGGCGGCCGCTCCACGTCCGGAGTCGGTACCGAACCCTCCGATACAGGCGCCCGCCATGGACACCGGCCCACCACCTGGTCCAGGAGCGGACGACGTCGACGGCGACGGCGGGACGGGACGGCGGGTGGGCCACGGCGTCGGCCAGCACCGGGGTGAGGAACTCGACCACCCGCGCCCCGTCCCGCTCGGCGACGACGGCCTCCCGCCCGGAGCGGGCCGACTCGGCCGCCCGCTCGGGATCGTCGAGCAGCGAGGCCACCAGGTCGGCCAGCACCTCGGGGGTGGTGGGCGCACCGGTGGCCAGCCAGCCGGTCGTCACCAGGCCGGGGATCGACGTCGGCTCGACGACGGTCGCCTCGCCGCCACCTCCGAGAGCGATGCAGGGGCGGGCGTGGGCCATGCCCCGCAGCACCGAGGTGCCGAGCCCCATCACCACGTCGGCGGCGGCGTAGGCCGGACGGGGGTCGACCACCTCGCCCAGGATCGCCACCGCTCCGCCACCGTGCTCGGCGGCCTCGGCCTCGACGGCGGGGCGCAGGCTCCCGTCACCGAGCACGACGAAGCGAACGGGCCGGCGGGCCGCCAACACGCCGGCGGCGCGGACGGCGGTGCGGATGCCTGCGCCCTTCTGCTCCTCGGACAAGCGGCTGACGACGACCACCAGGGCGGCCCCCTCCGCGCCGTGCTCGGCCCGAAAGGCCGACCCGTCGACGTCGGGGTGGTTGTAGGTGGTGTCGACGGTGGCGGGGATGTCGGCCACGATCCGGTTGCGACGTCGGGCAGCGTCGAGCACGCCCCTGCGGCGGCCCGTGACCGCTGTCGACCGGGGCGCGGCGGGCGGCAGGGTGTCCGACGGATAGGCGGCGACGATGGGTGTCCCGTTGCGCAGGCCGGGGCCGGTGATCGCCTCCAAGGCCGCCAACGGGCCGACCGTGAGGACCACGTCCGGCTGGAAGCGGTCGGCGACGTCGGCGACGGCCCTGGCCGCGGCCCGCCCGGGATGGGGCCCGCCGGGCAGGTCGACCCGGGGGACGCCGCGCTCGTCGACCACGGGAGCCAGCGGGCCGGAGCCGGCGGCCAACAGCACGTCGTGGCCGGCTCGCTCGAGGGCCGCGGCCAGGTCGATGGTGGAGTGTTGCGCCCCGCCGATGCGCAGGTTGTCCAGGTGGAGCAGCAGCCTCACTCGGCCTGCCAGGCGGCGTAGGCGTCGGCCAGCCGGCGATTCGCCTCGTCCCGGAGCGGCCCGTCCACCGGGGTCATGCTGTTCCAGGGGTCGACCCGCAGCTTGGGCACGAAGCCCAGGCCGAAGTGCGACCGCAGCGACCCGATGCGGTGCACGTGGGTCTGAGCCTCGGCCACCTCGATCCCCTCCCCCGCCAGCGCCCGGTACCGGTGGCTGCACAGCGCGGCGGCCAGCCCGCAGCGCTGGGCCGACGGGTGCACACCCAGGTAGTGGCCGACGCCGACCTCGGGGTTGCCCCGGAAGGTCCCGATCGAGGCGATGCCGACCGCCAGTCCGTCCCGCTCGGCCAGGTACGTCCGGATCACCGCCACGACGGGGTTCTCGACCATGGCCAGGCGGTGGTTCTCGGCCGTCCAGCTCCGGTCGAAGGCGGCGTTCTCGACGCTGAGCCAACGTTCGACGTCGGCCGGGTCGTCGGGATCCATCTCCCGCACCGTGACCCTGTCGGGCGGCGGGATCTCGGGCAGCCCCACCAGGCCGCCCCGCACGCAGACCAGGACGTCGTCGACGGGGTCGGCGGCGCTCACCCCTCGGTGTCGACCAGCCGGTACCCGAAGCTGTGGCGGTCGGTGCCCGCCCAGACGCAGTGCCACAGGGGGTCGTCGACGGAGACGTGGAACAGGCGGAGGTCGAGCCCGGTGTCCCAGCTGGTCACGACCTCGCCGTCGACCGGGTCGCGGTAGCGGAAGAACGAATGGCCGGGCTCGGCCACCCACGACAGGTAGGCCCGCCAGCCGGGGTACCGGGTGTTGGTGTGCCACCCCAGCACGGCGCCGGCCCGGTACCAGAGGTGTCCGCTGTTGGCCCATCCCGTGCCCGGTGGGCACCAGCCGCGACGGCGGAGGGCGTCGACGAACTCCCGGCCCACGTCATCTCGGGCCGCGGCCACGTCGGCCTCTTCCATCAGCGGCCCGGTGTGCAGCGTGACCATGTCCGACAACTCGGGGCGCACACCGACGTCGCTCCAGGCGTCGGGGTCCTCGAGGCGAGGCGCCAGTGTCTCGGCGTCGCACTCGTCGGCGGACCGGGGATCGCTCGGGGCGGGCAGGCGGGTCAGCAGCTCGCCGACGACTTCTCGACACGACGACTCGGCGGCGACCAGCGACGGTTCGTCGGCCCCCTCCAGCGACCAGTGCTCGAAGGTGAACGTGGCCGTCGACAGGGCCTCGCGTGGCGCCGCCGGGAGGACCATCGGGCGAGCCTAACGAGGCGAGGGAAGCTGCTGTTGGAGCGTGGCCGTGGGGGCGAAGAGGTCGCCGGAGTCCGCCACCCGCTCCAGGACCTCCGGGGCGGTGAACGAGAGCTCCTCGCCCTCGGCGCCGGCTTCGACCTCGTCCCAGGCGACCGGCGTCGACACGGTCGGGCGCGGGTCGGGCCCGCAGCGAGTAGGCGGCGATGGTCGTCTTGTGGAACGAGTTCTGGCTCCAGTCCACGAAGACCTTGTTCTTGCGGAGCTCCTTCTTCATGACCGAGGTGATCCGCTTCGGGTCCTGCTTCTCCAGCAGCTGGGCCACGGCCAGCGCGAACGCCGACGCGTGCTCGTGGCTGTGGGGGGTGTTGAGCGGCAGGTAGAGCTGCAGGCCCTTGTTGCCCGAGGTCTTGGCCCAGGCGGCGAGGCCGAGGTCGTCGAGCACCTCGCGGATCTCCAGCGCCACCCGGCAGCACTCGGGCATCGCCGCGCCGGGGCCCGGATCGAGGTCGAACACCACCATCGTGGGGCTGTCGATGTCGTCGGCCCGGGCCATGGGGGCGTGGACCTCGAGGCCGGCCATGTTCCCGACCCAGGCCAGCGTGGCCACCTCGTCGATGACCAGGTAGTGGATGCCACCCTTGCGGTCGCCGGGGCCGAGCGCCGTCCCGATCCAGTCCGGTCGATGGTCGGGCGAGCGCTTCTCGAAGAACGAGGTGGCGTCGACCCCGTTCGGGTAGCGCTGCAGCGTCACGCCCCGCCCCTGGACGTGGGGCAGCATCGCCGGGGCGACCCGGACGTAGTAGTCGATGACCTCGGCCTTGTTGAACCCGGTCGCGGGATACAGGACCTTGTCGAGGTTCGTGACCGACAGCTCCCGGCCGTCGATCTCGACGACGGGCACGTCCCGCTAGGCCGACTTCTTCTTCGCCGCGGGCTTGCGGGCGGGCCTCTTCTTCGCCGGCGCCGACTCGGGGTCGGCCGACGTGGGGTGCCGCCCCCGAGCGTCCTTGGCGTCCTTCACGCTGGCCTCCAGCGCGGCCATGAGGTCCACGACCTTCTCCCGCGGCGGGGCCTCGGTGGCCACGACGTAGTCGGTGTCGCCCGAGGCCTTGGCCTCGATCATGTCCATGACCTGCTCGCGGTAGGTGTCGTGGTACTTCTCCGGCGCCCACTCCCCGGCCAGCGAGTCGACCAGCTGCTCGGCCATGGCCAGCTCCTTGCTCGGACACCTCGGCGTCGACCACGTTCTCCAGCTCGGGGATGTCGTCCACCCCGTTGACCTCGTCGTCGTAGACGAGGGTCGACAGGACCAGGTGGCCGTCGACCGGCCGGATGGCGGCCAGGTACTGCTTCTGGCGCATCACGAAGCGGGCGATGCCGACCTTGCCGGCCTGCTCCATGGTGCGAGCCAGCAGGGCGTACGCCTTCACCGTGGCCGGGTCCGGGGACAGGTGGTACGAGGCGTCGAAGTAGACCGGGTCGATGTCGGCCAGGTCGACGAACTCCTCGATGTCGATGGTCCGTTGGGCCTCGGGGTCGAGGGCGGCCAGCTCGTCCTCGGAGAGCAGCACGTAGTTGCCCTTGGACAGCTCGTAGCCCTTGACGATCACCTCGTCGGGCACGTCCTCGCCGCTCTCCGCGTTCGTCTTCTTCATGCGGATGCGGGCGTTGTTTCGCGAGTCGATCTGGTTGAACCGGACCTGCTTGCGACTGACGGCGTTGAAGAGCTGGACCGGGATGTTCACCAGCCCGAAGCTGATCGACCCGCTCCAGATGGCGCGCGGCATGCCATCCAGTATGGCGGGACTCCCTACGCTCCGTGGTGGTGCCCACACCCGGTGGCCCCCGACAGCCGGGAGGTCGGAGCTGTCGCCCTGGCGGCGGGCAGCGTGCTCTCGGGCGTCTTCGCCTACCTGTACATCGCCGTCGGGACCCGCGAGTTCGGGGTCGACGACTTCTCCGGCGTGGCCCAGCTGTGGACGATCTGGTTCTTCGGTTCGGCGGTCCTGACCTTCCCCCTGCAGCACTGGGTGATCCAGCGCCTGCGCACCGACGGGCACGGCGGCGCCGTGCGGGCGGTGCTGCCCCGGCTGGGCGCCGTCACCCTGGGACTCGGCGTGGCCGTCGGCGTGGTCACCTTCGCCCTCCACGACGACCTGTTCGGCGACGACGCCCTCGTGTACCCGGTGGTCGCCGGCGGCGATCACCGTCGGGTGCCGCCGTCATGGGCCTGCTGCGAGGCGGGCTGGCCGGCCGCTCGCCGCTTCCTGGCCACCGCGCACGGCCCTCGGCGGCGAGAACGTCGTCCGCTTCGCCCTGGGCCTGGTCGTCGTGGCCGTCGGCGCAAGCGAGGGCTGGTACGGCGCTGGCCATCGTCGGCGGAGTCGCTGGTCGTGCTGGCCTGGCCCGACGGCGCTCCGCTTCGAGGGCCCGGCCCCGGCCGACGTCTCGCCGCTGGCCTTCCTGGGCAACGTGGCGGGGGGCACGGTCATCGCCCAGTCGGTCCTGACCGGCGGGCCCGTCGTGCTCAGCCTGGTCGGCGGCACCCGGGCGGAGGTCACCAGCCTGTTCACCGCCCTGGCCCTGTTCCGGGCGCCCTACATCGTGGCCCTCGGTCTGGCCATCCGGGTCACCGCCCACCTGACCGACCTGGCCGCCGCCGGCACCGTTGGGACGCCCTCGACCGGATCCGCCGCCGCACGGCGCTGGCCAGCGTCGGGATCATGGCGGTGGGCGGCGCCGGCGCCGCCGCCCTGGGGCCGTGGGTCCTGCAGCTGATCTTCGGCGACGAGGTCGACCTCACCCGGCTGGAGTGCGCCGGGCTGGCCGTCGGCAGCCTGGCCGCCCTGGCCACCCTCGGCCTGACGCTGGTGCAGATGACGCACGGGGCCGGACGGCGGGTCCTGCAGGCCTGGGCGACGGCACTGGCCGTCGGGGTCGTCACTATGGTGGCCCTCCTGCCCGTCGACCCCCTGCCCCGGGTCGTCGCGGCGTTCCTGGCCAGTGAGCTGACCGCCTTCGCGCTCATGGCCGTGCTCGACGGATCCGGAGACCGACAGTGAGCTCGACCACCACGACGGTGCCCGAACAGGAGGAGTCCGGCGTCTTCGCCTGGCTGGGCGCCAAGCTCCGCACCACGCCGGAGCGGGCCGAGCTGCTGGTCGGGGTGCTGGTGGCCATCGCCGGGGTGGCGGTCACGGCCTACATGGCCCGGGACATGTGGTTCACCAGCGACGAGTGGGAGTACCTGGCCAACCGCACGGCCTTCGACCTCGGTGACCTGACCCGCCCGATCGGCGGTCACTGGACGACGTGGAGCGTGCTGCTGCTCCGGGGCATCTACAAGGCCGTCGGCGTCGACTTCTGGCCCTGGTACTACATCCCCCGGCTCATCGGCCACACGCTGCTGGTCGCCTTCATCTGGCGGGTCATGCGCCGGCGCGGCGCCGACCCGCTGATCGGCATCTTCGCCTTCGCCATCCTGCTGGTCCTCGGCGCCAGCGGGTACCAGCGGGCCCTCCAGGTCGGGAACTGGGCCGTCTACGCCGCGCTGATCGTCTGCGCGCTGATCATCAACCGCCGCCCGGACCAGCCCACGACCCAGGACCGGGTGATCGTGGCCGCCGCCCTGATGGTCGCCGTGTTCGGCAACGGCTACGCGGTGGCGGTCATCGGGGGCATCACCCTCGCCCTGCTCCTGACCCGCCGCATCCTGACGTGGATCCCGTCGCTGCTGCCCGCCGTCGTCGCCTACGCGGATCTGGTGGCTCACCTACCGGGACGAGATCCGGCCCAAGCCCGAGCTGGAGCCGAGCAAGGTCCTCGACATCCCGTGGGGCGCGTTCCGCGTGGTGCGCACCGCCATCGAGGCGGGCACCGGCCTGCCGACCGCCCTTGCCGCCGTCGGCGTCGTCGCCCTGGCCGGCTGGATCGGTTACCTCCTCGTCCGCCGCCGGTTCGACCTGTTCGACTCGATCGTGCTGTGCACGCTGGCCATCGGGCTGTGCCTGCTCGTGGTCCAGCGCATCTCGCTCGACGACGAGGCCGCCACCCGCCTGCGCTACGGCTACTCGGTCAGCATCCTCCTGGCCCTCGCCCTCGTCCCCCACATCCCCCGGGTGAAGACCACCCTGACCCAGGTGGCCGTCGTCGTCATCGGGGTCGTGATGATCGCCGCCAACATCGACCAGATGAAGGTCGCCATCAACGTCCGCGAGGAGGTGGCCCAGGAGGCGCGGCTGCTCTCGATCGAGGCGGCCCGCATGATCGACGCCGGCGAACCGGTCGTCGCCGGCCCGTCGACCCTCGCCCACGGCCTCGAGATCAACGAGCTCGCCCACCTGGTCGACGACGGCTACGTGCCCGGCACGGGGGTCGACGACGCCACCGTCACCGAGAACGCCCGGGGCGCGCTGCGGATGAACCTGATCGACCGCAGGCGGCCCCGGGGCGGCGAGCTGCCCGACGAGGGCACGCCGCCGACCACCGACGCCGAGATCGACGCCGACGGCTGTGTCGAGCTCACCCAGGACGACGAGATCACCGCCACGGTCACCGACGCCGGGCTGCTGACGTTCGACAAGGCCCGTCCGCAGTCGCTCCAGCTGACCTGGACCGACGAGTACGGGGTCGGCACCCGCTTCTTCGACGACCCCGACATCCGTGAGGGCGCCGTGGAGCTGGCCACGCCGGACACCACCGCCGAGCTCGAGCTGCGCTCTCTGGTCGGTCGCCTCGTCGTCTGTGGCTTCGCGCCCGCCTAGACCACGCCGGCGCCGAGGGCGATCGCCAGCACGAAGGTCACCGTCCCGATCACGTCGAGGGTGCCGACCAGCAGGGCCGGCAGCCCCGCCGCCGCTCCCGCGGCAAGGTGACGGCCCACGGGCCGGACGAAGATCGCCGCCACCAGGACGGCGTTGCGGGACCGCGGCGCCCGGTCGACGATCGACCGGGGCAGCCGGTCGAGGGCGGCGGGCCCGAGGCGCCGACCCATGCGGAACCAGCACAGGTCGACGGCGCACAGCCGGGGCACGGCCACGACGAGGAGCGAGGCCAGCGGCGCGCGGTCCGCGGCCAGCACCAGGAACGGGATCCGGGGCGTCAGCGCCACCAGCAGCAACGGGTGGGCCAGCAGGGCCGGGGCCGCCAGCGTGGCGGCGGCGGAGAGGGCCGACAGCGAGGCGATCGGGAGCGCGTCACACCTCGCCCACCGCCGGACCAGCCCGGTCTCCGCCACGGGACCCCATCATCGCCTTCGCCCCTGTCCGTGGTCTGACGACCACGAGGCGCGCGGATGAACGTTCCGCGAGCGCTCAGCGCAGGGCGGTCAGCAGGGCGTCGCTGATGCGGTCGGCGTCGTCGGGCGTCAGCGCGTTGTGGACCGGGAGGCGGAGCAGGCGGCTGGTGATCTCGTCGGTCACCGGGCAGTCGGTGTCCCGGGCCCGGAAGCGCCGGCCGCCGTCCGAGTCGTGCAGGGGCACGAAGTGGAACGAGGCCTGGATCCCGGCCTCCCGCAGGGCCTTCTGCACCCGCGAGCGGGTGTCGGCGTCCTCCAGGAGCACGTAGTACAGGTGGTAGGCGTAGTCCCGGGCGCCGGGCATGACCGGCACCTCGAAGCCCAGGGCGTCGGCCTCGGGCGCCAGCCGGTCCTGGTAGCGCTCCACGACCGCCCGACGCTTGGCCAGGATGGTGTCTCGGGCCTCGAGCTGGCCCAGCAGGTAGGCGGCCAGGATGTCGGACAGCCCGAAGGACGAGCCCGTGTCCCGCCACGTGTACTTGTCGACCCGGCCGTCCTCGAAGGCCCGGCGGTCGGTCCCCTTCTCGTAGAGGATGTTGGCCCGGTCCACGTCGGCGGGGTCGTTCAGCACCAGGGCACCACCTTCACCGCAGGTGAAGCTCTTGGTCTCGTGGAAGCTGACCGCCGACATGCGGCCGAAGCTGCCCAGCGGCCGCCCGTCGAAGCGCCCGAACAGGCCGTGGGCGTTGTCCTCGATCAGGTCGATGCGGTCGTGGTCGCCCAGCACCGAGCGCAGGCCGGGCACGTCGCAGCCGACGCCGGCGTAGTGGACGGCGACGACGGCCCGGGTCGAGTCGTCGATCAGCTCGGCCACGTGGCTCGGGTCCACCCCCAGCGTCTCCCGCTCGATGTCGGCGAAGACGATCCGGGCCCCCTCCCGGATGAAGGCGAGGGCGCTGGACACGAAGGTGAACGAAGGGACGATGACCGTGTCGCCCGGCTCGAGGTCCAGGAGCATGGCCGCCATCTCCAGCGCGTCGGTGCACGAGGTGGTCAGCAGCACGCCGGCGGCGTCCAGCTCGTGCTCCAGGAGGGCGGTGACCTGCTTGGCGAAGGGCCCGTTCATCGACGTGTGGCCGCCCACCACCGCCTGCTGGATGTACTCCACCTCCCGACCCTCCAGGGTCGGCTGGTTGAAGCGGATCTCGGGCTCAGGCATGGGTCCACCGCGTGATCGGGCGACCCAGCAGCTCGGCCAGGTCGGCGTTGGCGTCGGCGTACCAGGCCGCCAAGCGGGCCCGGGTGCCGTCGTCGAGGGCCTCGGCGCCCTCACCCGCATTGTGGCGCTCCTCGACGACGAACCCCGCCCCGGGGTCGAGGCCCAACGACCGCTCCAGCTCGGTGAACCGCTCGGGCTCGGCCAGGAGGTCCTCGAGCAGGAGCACGTGCACCGAGGCGAAGCGGTCGAACCACCGGCGCAGGTCGTCCACGTAGCGGCCTCGGGACAGGTAGCGGAAAGGCGACACCGACACGGCCTCGGTGTCCCACGGCCGGGACTCGGCGGACGGGTCGAGCGCCTCGTCCAGCGGCAGGTGCTCGAGGCCCTCCGCGCGCGAGAAGGCGTGGTGGGAGACGGCGCGCTCGACCGGGTCCCGCAGCAGCACCACCACGTGGGCCTCGGGGAAGGCGCGGGCGATCTCGGCGCACGCCACCTCCGACTCCAGGTAGCTGGTGCTCTTCTCCAGCCGCAGGCGGGTGTCGGGGCCGGCGTCGGCGTAGAAGCGGGCCACGTACGCGTCGACGTCGATCCCGGACGGGCTCAGGAAGACCTTGGGCTCGGGGCGCCGCGGCTGGGCCAGGGCGACCTGGGGGTTGGCCTCGAGCGCGGTGGCCAGGCTGGTCGTCCCGCTGCGCTGGGCCCCGACGATGAAGGCCTGCCCGGCGTCAGCCGCGCCCATCCACCTTGTCCGAGACGAGGTAGGACCGACGGTCGGAGACCTGGCGGAGGGTGCGGACCATGTACTCGCCGAGCATCGAGAGCATGGCGATGGCGACGCCGTTCAGGAACGCGAGCAGGACCACGACGGTCGTCCAGCCCTCGACCTGGGAGTCCGACACCAGCCCGTGGATCAGGTAGATGACGCCGATCGAGAAGCTGCCGAAGGCCACGACCGCGCCGAGACCGGCCATCAGCTGCAGGGGCGCCGGCGAGTAGCTGAACATGATCCGCAGCACCAGGCTCACGATCTTGCGGAGGCTGTAGGTGCTCTGGCCGCCGGCGCGGGGCAGGTGGCGCACGTCGGCGTTGCCCGGCGAGGCGGCGTACAGCAGCGCCTGGCCGGTGATGTACGGGTAGGTGTTGCCCGAGTCCAGGATGCGCTGGACGACATCGCAGTGCAGGAGCCGGAAGTTGGTGACGGCCAGGTCCTTGGGCTTGCCGAAGATGCGCCGGTTCATGGCCCCCATCAGGCGGGTGCCGAGGGAACGGCTGAGCGAGCTCTTCTTGCGGTCGAAGCGGCCGAAGACCACGTCGTGTCCGCCCGCCTCGGCGGCCTCCACCAGGTGGGCGATCTCCTCGGGCGGGTTCTGGCCGTCGTCGTCCATGGTGACGACCCACTCGCCCCGGGCCTCGGCGAACCCGGCCAGGTTGGCGTTGTGCTGGCCGAAGTTCCGCAGGAACCGGACCGCCACGAGGCGGGGATCGGCGGCGGCCAGGTCCCGGATGACCTCCCAGCTGCCGTCCTGGCTGCCGTCGTTGACCAGGATCACCTCGAAGCTGTCGCCCCGCTCCTCGAAGAAGGCGACGACGTCCTTGACCGTCCCCGCCACGATGTCCCGGCTGTTGAAGACCGGGATGACGACGCTGTAGGTGGGTTCCGTCATCGACGGGCCACCAGGAGCAGGCTCGTCCCCGTCCGCCGGGTACGGCGGCGCAGCGAGCGGCGTTCGTGGGCCAGGAGCCGGTCCAGCACGCCGGCCAGCGGGCCCCCGCCCGTCGGGTCGGTGACCTCGGCGGCGGCCTCGCCCTCCCGCGGGGCTCGGTGCACCAGCCGCCGGACCGCCATGGGCAGGAGGAGGGCGGTGAACAGCGAGGTGACCCGCTCGACGGTGAAGCCGGCGTCGGTCACGACCTGGCGCAGCGACGCCGTCGTGTAGCGGCGCTGATGGCCGGACTCCACGTCGTGGGCCGACCACAGGGCCGGGTGCTTCGGCACCGTCAGGTACAGGCGGCCGCCGGGGACCAGCAGGTCGTGGAGCTCCCGGAGCAGGCCGAGGTCGTCGTCGAGGTGCTCGAGGACGTCGAACATGCCCACCGCGGGCAGCGAGCCCTGCGGGAAGCCGGCCGACTCGAGGGTCGAGCACACGACGGGACGCAGCCCGCGGTCGTAGGCGGTGCGCACGGCCTCCTCGACGGGCTCGACCAGGATCGAGGGGTGGCCGGCGTCGACGAGGGCCCGGGACACGAACCCGTTGCCGCCGCCGAGGTCGAAGAGCGTGCCCGCCGGCGGCAGGTCGGTCACCACGTCGGTGACCACGGCGGCCCGATGGCGGTGCCACCCCGAGCCGTCCTCGGCTTCCCGCCAGTGCAGCGAGCGGGCCGAGTCGTAGTGCAGGTCACCCGCCGGCGGCCCCTGGAAGAAGCCGGGCTCGACCTCGGTCAGCCCCGTCCCCAGGATCACGTCGGTCATGGCCTCTGGCTCATCGCTTGACGCAGACGTACTCGAAGGCGTCGGGGGCGCGGAAGGGGATGACGAGCTTGTTCAGGAAGTGCACCTTCTCGAAGAACTTGTCCCGGACCCCGTGGCTGATGTGGGACAACAGGACGAAGAGGAGGCGCTCGATGCTGGCGTAGGGCCGGTCCCGCCGCCGGGCCACGAGGTCGAAGCCGGCGTCGTCGAGCAGGCGCTTCAGCGTGTCGTCGTCGTGGATCTGGCTGGTGTTGGGCACGAGGATGTACCAGCGCCCACCCATCAGCCGGCCCCACAGCGACTGTCGGCTGTAGGTGTTGAAGGCCCAGACCCCGCCCGGCTTCAGGGCGGTGTGGAACTTGGCCATGACGGCCTTGGGGTCCCGGATGATGGTCATGACGCCCCAGCTGGCGATGACGTCGTAGGCCTCGGGGGCCAGCTCGACCTCTTCGATGGAGCCAGCCGTGACCGGGACGCCCCAGCGCTCGGACGAGTAGCGGGCCATGGGCCCCGAGAACTCCACCCCTTCGGCGTCGAAGCCGGCGGCCTTGGCCTCGGCCAGGAAGAAGCCGGCGGCGGACGCCACCTCGAGCAGGCGGGTCCCCCTGGTCAGGTGCTTGAACCGGTCGACGCGGCCCCTCGCCGTGCGCCGCAGGTACGTCTCGCCGGCGAGGAAGGAGTAGTAGTTGAGGTTCGACTCCTTGCCCTCGAAGAACTCCTCGGAGTCGTAGAGGGTCCGCAGGGACTCGACGGACATGCGAGGGTCGGCGTAGAGCGTGTGGCACGTCGTGCAGACGCCGAAGTGCAGCTCCACGTCCTGGAACACCTTCGACAGGCGCTTGCCGACCTCGTGGGCACCGCAGACCGGGCAGACGGTCGGCTCGAACTCGAGCGCGCCCAGCGGGCGGAAGTCGGGGGTGGCCGCGTCGGGCTCGGCGGTGATGGTCGGCTCCGTCAGGTCGTCCGGGGGCCAGGAAGGCCGCCCCGAGGCTACCGGCCTAGGCAAGGAGGGCCCGAGCCACGAGGTCGGTGCCCGCGGCGGTCAGGATGGCCAGGTAGAGCAGCCCGGTGGCGGCCATGACCGCCGAGTACTGCTTCTCCCGGAGGGCCAGGCGGGTCACCACGAGGAGGGCGATGGTGGTCACCGCGCTCATCACCCAGAACCAGCCGAGCATCCCGCCGTAGCCGTCGTCGATCGTCCCGTTCAGCACCGACACCATCCCGGTGGGGATGAGCAGGACGATCACCTCGGGCACCCAGAGGACCGTGGCGCAGGTGAGCAGCTCGTAGAGCGGGTCGCGGGAGAGCCCGGGCTGCACCAGGTACCAGTGGCCCAGGAGCATGGCGTCGGTGATCGAGCCGAGGAAGGCGGCCCCGATCACGATGCGGGCGACGGCGAGGGCGTCGGGCCCACCCGCCGCGAGCCCGGCGGCCACGAGACCGACCAGCCCCAGAACGGGGGCGGGCAGGTCCAGCCAGGCGGGCAGCGCCGTCGGTCCGTCGGCCCGTCGCCGGACGGAGACGAGCAGGGCCACGAGGGTGGCCAGCACGACGGCGGCGGCCGACGCCTCCCGCACCGGCACCGGGTCGGTGCGGAGGCCGACGATCAGCGCACCGAGCGCGCAGGTGCCCCACACGCCCCGCAGCAGCCAGCCGTAGCCGATCCCGAGGACGCGATGGCGGCTGGTGACCCACAGGAACGCCAGGCCACCGACGGCCCACTGGAGGAGGACGGTCGCCCCGTCGAACTCGATCACCGGGCGGGCACGGTACGGGCTGACCTACGGTCCGACCATGGGAGACGGTTCGGATCGGGGGTTCGCGTTCAACGGGCGCCTGGTGGTGCTGGTGCTCGCCGCGATCGCGCTGCTGGCGTTCGTCGTCCAGAACACGAACGACGTGCAGTTCAACTGGTTGGTGATCGACATCACGATGCCGCTCTGGCTGGCCTTGGTCATCGCCGCCGTGCTGGGCGCCATCGTCGCCAACCTCGGCGGCTGGATGATGCGTCGCCGCGACTGACTCGACTACAGCTCCACGAGCTCGTGGGGCAGGTGGTTGAGGGCCTCGGGGCCGTCGTCGGTGGCGACGACGATGTCCTCGATGCGGGCGCCCCAGCGACCCTCGACGTAGATGCCGGGCTCCACCGAGAAGGCGTGGCCGGGCACGATCGCCTCGCAGTTGCCGGCCACGACGTAGGGGTCCTCGTGGGCCTCGATGCCGATGCCGTGGCCCGTGCGGTGCACGAACTCGTCGCCGTAGCCGCCCTCGGTGATGAGGCGGCGGGCGACCGCGTCGACGTCCTCGCACGGCGTGCCGACGGTGGCGGCGTCGACGGCCTGCGCCTGGGCGTCCTGGAGGACGGCGTACAGATCCCGGAACTCGGGCGGCGGTGGGCCCAGGTGGACGCAGCGGGTGATGTCCGAGCAGTAGCCCACGCCGTCGGCGTCGAGAACGGTCCCGCCGATGTCGAACAGGACCCCCTCCCCGGCCTGGATGCGGCGCTCGCCGGGCTCGTGGTGGGGGCTGGCGGCGTTCGGGCCGGAGGCCACGATCACGAAGTTCACGCGGTGGTGCCCCGCCTCCAGGAGCCGGGCACGCACGTCGGCGGCGACCTCGGCCTCGGTGCGCCCCGCCAGCGGCACCTCCCCCGCCTGGATCTGGGCCACCACGCGGTCGACCGCCGTCCCCGCCGCCCGGAGCGCGGTGACCTCGGCCTTGTCCTTCACCGCCCGCAGCGGCCCCAGCACCGGCTGGGCCTGCCGGAACGCCGTCCCCGGCAGCTGGGCCTGGAGATCGAGCACGAACCGGGCCCACGTCTGGTCCCCGACGGCCGCCACCGCCGGCCGACCCGCGGCAGCGCCGACCAACTGGACCGGATCCTCGGTCTCCTCCCAGGCTCGGATCCGGAAGACCTCCGGGCGCTCGACCACCCTCGGTGCCTCCAGCCGGGGCACGACCAGCGTGGCCTCCCCGTCCCGGGGCAGCACCAGCATCGTCAGCCGCTCCAGCGGCATCGCCTCGTACCCGGTCAGCCAGGGCAGGTCCGCGCCCACCGACAGCAGCACCACGTCGACGCCGTGCCGCTCCATCTCGGCCCGCACCCGGGCCACCCGCTCGGCGAACGCGCTGTCACGCGCTGATCGGTGTCGAGTGCCCCGCCGCCTCACGGGCGTGGTAGCTGCTGCGGACCAGAGGGCCGGCCTCGACGTGGGCGATGCCGAGGGCCTCCCCCTCCGCCTTCAGGCGGGCGAACTCGTCGGGGGTCCACCACCGCTTGACGGGGAGGTGGGCGGCGGTCGGCCGCAGGTACTGGCCCAGGGTCACGATCTCGGTGCCGACGGCCGCCAGGTCGGCGAGGGCTTCGACCACCTCGACCTCGGTCTCGCCGAGGCCGAGGATCATCCCCGACTTGGTGGTGAGGCCGGCCGCTCGTGCCCGGGCCAGTACCGCCAGGCTGCGTGCGTAGCCGGCCGACGGCCGCACGGCCCGCTGGAGGCGGGCGACGGTCTCCAGGTTGTGGTTCAGCACGTCGGGACGGGCCCGGAAGATCACCTCGAGCGACCCGGGGTCGCCCTTGCAGTCGGGGATGAGGACCTCGACCTCGGTGCCCGGGTTCCGTCGGCGGATGGCCTCGATGGTGGCCGCGAACTGGCCGGCGCCCCCGTCGGGCAGGTCGTCGCGGGCCACGGCGGTCAGCACGGCGAAGCGGAGACCCATCTCGGCCACGGCGTCGGCCACCCGCTGGGGCTCGTCGACCGCGGGCGGGGCGTCGGGCTTGCGGGTGTCCACCAGGCAGAAGCCGCAGGCCCGGGTGCAGCGCTCGCCGTTGAGCATGAAGGTCGCCGTGCCGTCGGCCCAGCACTCGGAGATGTTCGGGCAGCCCGCCTCCTCGCACACGGTGACCAGGTCCAGCCGTCGCATGCGCTTGCGCAGCGCCCGGTAGTCCTCACCGAGCCGGACCGGGGCCCGGAGCCACTCCGGCTTGCGCTCGGCGATGGCCAGGCCGCCGACCTTGACCGGCACCTCGGACGGCAGCGCCTTGACGTCGGCCCGGTCCCAACCCGCCGCGCCCCAGCGCTCGGTGGCCCGGGCGACGAGGGCGTCGACCACGGTGGGCATGTCCACGTCCAGGCCCTCGGCCCGCAGCGAGGTCACGCCCTTGTCGGTGATGCCGCAGGGGACGATGCGGTCGAACCACTCGAGGTCGGGGTCCACGTTGAGGGCGAAGCCGTGCATGGACCGGCCGCGGCTGAGCTTCACCCCGATGGCGGCCACCTTGCGGGGCCGGTCCGACCCGGGCGCCACCCACACGCCGGCCAGCCCGTCGATGCGGCCCACGTCGGTCAGGCCCAGGTCGCCGAGGGTGTCGATCAGCAGCTGCTCCACGGAGCCGACGTAGGCGACGGTGTCGGCCATGCCCCCGCCCCGCTTCCCCGGCACGGTCAGGATCGGGTAGCCGACCAGCTGGCCGGGCCCGTGGTAGGTGATGTCCCCGCCCCGGTCCGTGCGGACCACCTCGGCCCCGATGGCGGCGGCGTCCACGAGCAGGTGGTCCAGCGACCCCCGCGGCCCCAGGGTGAAGACGTGCGGGTGCTCGAGCAGGAGCAGGTGGTCGTCGGCCGAATCGACGAACAACCCGTGCTGGAGGGCGTGGCGCGTCCTGGTAGGCGACCCGCCCCAGCCACCGGACCCGCAACATCACGAACTGGCCTCCGATTCGCCGGTCATGGGCGGCGAATGAGAGGCCAGTTCGGGAGAGGGGGGCACTAGATCTCCGCTTCCCAGTCCCGGGTCTCGATGATGTCCCGCAGCTTGGCCAGGAAGGCGGCGGCGTAGGCGCCGTCGAAGGCCCGGTGGTCCCAGGCCAGGGCCAGCACGCCGACCGAATGGACGGCGATGGCCTCGGTGCCGTCAGGGGCGGTCACGACGACCGGCTTCCGGTGCACGCCGTCGGTGGACAGGATCGCCACCTGCGGCTGGTTGATGACCGGGAACTGGAGCATCGTCCCGTACTGCCCGGGGTTGGTGATGGTGAAGGTGCCGCCTTGGATCTCGTCGGCCGACAGCTTCTTCTGGTGGGCCCGGTCGGCCAGGTCCCGGATCTCCCGGGAGATGGCCCGCAGGCGCTTGGACTCTGCGTTGCGCACGACCGGGGCGAGCAGGCCCTGGAAGTCGAGGTCGACGGCGATGGCCAGGTGCACCGGGTTGTGGACCAGGAGCTCGCCCTCGCCGACCGAGGCGTTCAGGTGGGGGAAGTCCTCGATGGCGTCGACCACGGCCCGGGCGACGAACGGCAGGTAGGTGAGGCTGAAGCCCTCCTGGTCCTTCCACTCGGACCGGTGCGCCCGGCGCACCCGGTCGACGCCCTCGAAGTCGACCTCCATGGCGGTGAGCACGTGGGGCGAGGTCTGCTGGGAGCGGACCATGTGCTCGCCGGTGAGGCGGCGGATGTTGTTGAGCGGCTCGGTGGTCGTGCCGTCGGCGGCGGCCTTGACCTTCACCGGGGCGGGGGCGGCTGCGGGGGTGGCCTGGCTGGGCGCCGGCGCGGCCGCGGGGGCGGCGGTGCCACCACCGGACTCGACGACCTTCATCACGTCGCCGCGGGTGACGCGACCACCGGGGCCGGTCCCGGTGATCGAGGCGGCGTCCAGCCCGTGCTTGGCGATCAGGCGGCGGACCAGCGGCGAGCCGACCCGGCCCTCGCCGCCACCGGACGGGGCGGGAGCCTCGTCCTCGGCGACCGGCTCGGGCTCCGGCTCCGCTTCGGCCTCGTCCTGCTCCTCGGCGGATGCCTCCGGCTCGGGCTCGGCCTCCGGTTCCTCGGCCGGTGCTTCGTCCTCTCCTCGCCGCCTCGTCCTCTCGGCTTCGCCTCGGCGGGCGCTTCGTCGTCGGCGGCGGGGGCCGGGGTGCTGCCGTCGCCGTCGCCCAGGACCGCCAGCTTGGTGCCGACGTCGACGGTCTCGCCCTCGGGCACGAGGATCTCCTGGAGCACGCCGGAGGCCGGCGAGGGCACCTCGGAGTCGACCTTGTCGGTCGAGACCTCGAACAGGGGCTCGTCGACCTCGACCGAGTCCCCCACGGCCTTGAACCACTGGGTGATCGTCCCCTCGGTGACGGTCTCCCCCAACTGCGGCATCGAAACGTCGGCCATGGTTCCTTCCCTACCCCTATCCGTGGAGGCCGCGGCCCGTCAGGGACATGACCGCCTCACCGAAGTTCTCCGACAGCGACGGGTGCGGCTGCAGGAACTGGGCGACGTCGTCGACCGTGGCCTCCCAGTTGACGGCCAGGTAGCCCTGGCCGAGCTGCTCGGTGACCCACGGCCCGACCATGTGCACGCCCAGGATCTGGCCGGCGTTGCCGTCCTCGTCCTTCTCGGCGATGACCTTCACCAGGCCGTCGGCCTCCCCGATGATCAGCGCCCGGCCGTTGCCGCCGAACCGGTGCTTGACCGTGACCACGTCGTGGCCCGCCTCCTTGGCGGCGTCCTCGGACAGGCCGGCGAAGGCGACCTCGGGGTGGCAGTAGATGCACCAGGGCACCCGCGAGTAGTCCACCGGCACCGGCTCCTCGCCGAGGATGTCCTTCACCGCCACGATGGCCTCGGCGAAGCCCACGTGGGCCAGCTGGGCCGTCGGGATCAGGTCGCCCACCGCCCAGACGCCGTCCAGCGTCGTGCGGCAGCGCTCGTCGACCTTCACGAAGCCCCGCTCGTCGACCTCGACGCCGGTGTCGTCCAGATCCAGCACGTCCGACAGCGGCCGGCGACCGACGGAGACCACGACGCGCTCGACCTCGACGGTCTGGTCGTCGCCGAAGTGCACCGTGGTGCCCTTGCCACCCGGCTCGTGGCTCTTGACCTCGACGCCGGTGTGGATGGTGATGCCCCGCTTCTTGAACGAGCGCTCGACGACCTTGGCGACGTCGCTGTCGAGCGCCGGGGAGGATCTTGGGCAGCGCCTCGAGGATGGTCACCTCGGTGCCGAGGTCGGCCATCATCGACGCGAACTCACAGCCGATGGCGCCGCCGCCGATGACCACGGCGGAGGCGGGCAGCTCGCGGGCCTTGATCAGCTCGTCGGAGGTCACGACCAGCTCGCCGTCGATGTCGAAGCCGGGGATGGTCCGGGGCACCGAGCCCGAGGCCAGGATGACGGCGTCGCCCTCCAGCTCCAGGTCGCCGTCCTCGCCCCCGCTCACCTTCACCTTGCCGGCGGCCGACCAGGCGTGCCGGTGCCGTTGACCACCCGGATCTTGCGGCTGCCGAGCAGCGCCGCTGAGGCCGTTGTGGAGCTTGTCGATGACGCTCTGGCTGCGGTCCTGGCTGACGCCGAAGTCCATGGCGGGCTCGTCGATGGTGAAGCCGAACTCGGCGGCGCCGGCCAGGGTCCGGCGCACGTGGGCGGTCTCCAGCAGCTCCTTGGCCGGGATGCAGCCCCGGTGCAGGCAGGTGCCGCCGACCTTCTGGTTCTCGATCATGGCCACGTCGAGGCCGGCCGAGGCGCCGTACAGCGCGGCGGCGTAGCCGCCCGGGCCGCCGCCGATGATCACCAGGTCATGTCGATCAGCCATGCGCCGCGGAGCCTACCGGTCGCCTCCGTGGCTGGCCGGGGGCCGGCGGATGGCCGTCCCGGCGAACCCCCGGTGAACGTCCCGGTACCGTCTCCCGCGGTGCGCGACCCGGCTGCTGATCATCGCCGCCCTGCTGTGCGGCCTGGCGATCCTCGTGGCCTTCGCGGTCCAGGTCCTCCTCGCCTCCTGACGGCGACGACCTACCCTCCACCGCCATGAAGGACGCCCTCGGAGCCGTGCAGACCGTGCTGGTGCTCGGGGGCACCTCGGAGATCGCCCTGGCCACCGTGCGCCGACTGGCCCGGGACCGCTGCCGCCAGGTCGTCCTGGCCGTCCGGGACCTCGACGGCGGCCGCCGCGGCGGCCGAGGCGCCTGCGGGCCGACGGGGTGACCGACGTCCACGTGGTGCGCCTTCGACGCCCGGGATCCGGCCGGCCACGCCGACGTGATCGAGGAGGCCGCGGACCTGGTCGGCGACCTCGACCTGGTCGCTGCTGGCCTTCGGGGTGCTGGGCGACCAGGACGCCTTCGACGCCGACCCGGTCGCCGCCGCCGACGCCGTGAACGTGAACCTCAGCGGGCGCGGTGTCCAGCGGACTGGCCGCCGCCAACCGCCTGCGGACCCAGGGTCACGGGACGCTGGTCGTGCTCTCCTCGGTCGCCGGCGAGCGGGTGCGGTCCGAGAACTTCGTCTACGGCGCCACCAAGGCCGGGCTCGACGGCTTCGCCCAGGGCCTGGGTGACGCCCTGCAGGGCACCGGCGCCCGGGTCATGGTCGTGCGCCCCGGCTTCGTCCACACCCGCATGACCGAGGGCCGCGAGCCCGCCCCGTTCGCCACCACCCCCGAGGCCGTCGCCGACGAGATCGCCAAGGGCCTGGCCAAGGGCGCCGACGTCGTCTGGGCCCCGCCGATCCTGCGCTACGTCTTCAGCACCTTCCGTCACCTCCCGCGCCCGGTGTGGCGGAAGGTCTCCGCCCGGTGACCTCCGACCCCACACGGCTGCTGGTCGTCGGCCAGGGCTACGTGGGGCTGCCGCTCGCGGTGCGGGCCTGCGAGGTGGGCTTCGACGTCGTCGGCCTCGACATCGACGCCGACCGGGTGAAGCGCCTGGCCGCCGGCGAGTCCACCGTCGAGGACGTCGAGCGACGAGCGCCTGCCAGGCCGCGCTGGCGACCGGGCGCTACCGCCCCACCACCGACGGCGCCGACGGGGCCGGCTTCGACGCGGCCATCATCTCGGTGCCCACGCCGCTGCGGGAGGGCAACCCCGACCTCAGCTTCATCGAGGCGGCCGCTCACGCCGCTCGCCGGCCACGTCACTCCCGGCTGCCTCGTGGTCCTGGAGTCCACGACCTACCCGGGGACGACCGAGGAGCTGGTCGCCCCCGATCCTCGAGGCCGGCTCCGGCCTCTTGGCGGGCGCCGACTTCCACCTCGGCTACAGCCCGGAGCGCATCGACCCCGGCAACAAGGAGTGGCGCTTCGAGAACACGCCGAAGGTGGTGTCGGGCATCGACGCCGCGTCGCTGGCCGCCGTCGAGCACCTCTACGGGCGCCTGGTGGAACAGACGGTCGCCGTGTCCGGGCCCAAGGAGGCCGAGCTCACCAAGCTGCTCGAGAACACCTTCCGCCACGTGAACATCGCCCTGATGAACGAGGTGGCCATGTTCGCCAACGACCTGGGCATCGACGTCTGGGAGGCGGTCGATGCGGCGTCCAGCAAGCCCTTCGGCTACCTGCGCTTCACCCCGGGCCCCGGCGTGGGCGGCCACTGCCTGCCCATCGACCCGTCGTACCTGTCGTGGCGGGTGAAGGACTCGCTGGGCCACGCCTTCCGCTTCGTCGAGTTGGCCAACGACATCAACGCCCACATGCCCGACTACGTGGTCCGCCGCCTGCAGACCACGCTCAACGAGCGGGGCGTACCCGTTCACGGCCGCCGCATCCTGCTGGTGGGCCTGGCCTACAAGCGCAACACGGGCGACGCCCGCGAGACCCCGGCCGGACCCATCGCCCGCCTGCTGAGCGACCTGGGGGCCGACGTGCGGGGGACCGACCCCCACGTCACCGAGGACGCCTTCGGCCGGGAGCTGACCCGGGTGGACCTGACCGAGGGCGAGGTCAGCGCGGCCGACGCCGTCGCTCCTGCTCGTGGACCACGACCAGTTCGACCTCGACCTCGTGGCCCGCCACGCCGCCTACGTCCTCGACACCCGGCACGCCCTGAGCGGCCCCAACGTCGAGCACCTCTGAGACGGTGAGCGGCCAGAGCGTCGGCGAAGAGCCCTCGACACAGCACGAGAGCGTCGCCGGCGGCCTCCTGCGGGCCGCCCGGCCGAAGCAGTGGGCCAAGAACCTGCTGGTCTTCGCCGCCCCGGGCGCCGCCGGCGTCCTCGACCAGGCCGAGCCCCTGGCCGACGCCTGCATCGCCTTCGCCGCGTTCTGCCTGGCCGCGTCGGGCACCTACCTCCTCAACGACGTGGCCGACCGCGAAGCCGACGCGCTCCACCCGACCAAGTGCAACCGCCCCATCGCGTCCGGCGTCGTGCCGCCCGCCACGGCCGTGGTGGTCGGGGTTCGTGGCCATCGCCGGCGGCATCGCCCTCGGGCTTCCTGGCCGACTGGCACCTGTCGGTCACGGTGGCCATCTACGTGGCGGTGACGACCGCGTACAGCTACTGGCTGAAGCACATCGTCATCCTCGACGTGGTCGCCGTCGCCAGCGGGTTCGTCCTCCGGGCCATCGGTGGGGCCACGGCGACCGGCGTCCCGGTCTCGGACTGGTTCTTCATCGTCACCTCGTTCGGCTCGCTGTTCGTGGTCACCGGCAAGCGGCAGGGCGAGGTCGGTGACCTGGCCGAGGAGGAGGGCGACGCCGTCGACGTCCGCAAGACGCTCGAGGAGTACTCGACCTCGTACCTCGCGTACCTGCGCACCGTGGCGTCGGGGGTGATGTTCGTCGCCTACTGCGTCTGGGCCTTCGAGACCGCCGACGCGGCGTCGGGCTCATTTCCGTGGTTCGAGCTGTCGATCCTCCCCTTCGTGATCGCCGTGCTCCGCTACGCCCTGCTCCTGGACCGGGGACGGGGCGGGGCGCCCGAGGAGCTGTTCTTCAACGACCGCCCGCTGCAACTGGCCGGCGTGGCGTGGGCAATCGTGTACGGCACGGCGGTCTACGTGGCGTGAGCGAGCTGACCGGCTGGTCGCGCACGGCGCCGACCCGGGCCACCGTGGTCCGGCCCACGAGCGCCGACGCCCTCGCCGCCACGGTGGAGGCGCCCGGCGAGCGCGGGGTCATCGCCCGGGGCCTCGGCCGCTCGTACGGCGACGCCGCCCAGAACGCGGGCGGGACGGTGGCCGACGCCACCGGGGTGCGCAAGGTGCTGGCGTTCGACGGCAGCACCGGTCTGATCACCGCCGAGGCCGGCCTGAGCTTCGACGACCTGCTGCGCTTCGTCGTTCCCCAGGGGTGGTTCGTGCCCGTCTCCCCCGGCACCCGCTACATCACCGTGGGCGGCGCCATCGCCGCCGACGTCCACGGCAAGAACCACCACCGGGACGGGTCGTTCATGGCCGCGGTGCGCTCGCTGCGCCTGCGCACCCCCGGCGGGGTGGTCGAGGTCGGCCCCGACCAGGATCCGGACCTGTTCTGGGCGACCGCGGGCGGCATGGGCCTGACCGGCGTGGTGCTGGACGCCACCTTCCAGCTCATGGCCATCCCCAGCAGCCGGCTGCTGGTCGACACCGAGCGCACCGTCGACCTGGACGACGCCCTGGACCGCATGACCCGGGGCGACGACGGCTACCACTTCACGGTCGCCTGGATCGACCTGATGGCCACCGGGGCGGCGACGGGGCGCTCGGTGCTGACCCGGGGCGACTGGGCGCCCGTCGACGCCCTCCCGGAGGCCGACCGGGCGGATCCCTTCGCCTACGACCCCACGGTCCTGCTGGGCGCCCCACCCTGGGTGCCCAACCTGGCGCTGAACAGGTGGTCCATCCGGGCCTTCAACGAGGTCTGGTACCGCCACCACCCCCGTCACCGCACCGGCGAGGTCCAGGCCATCGCCCCCTTCTGGCACCCGCTCGACTTCGTGCGGGACTGGAACCGCATCTACGGCGGCCGGGGCTTCCTGCAGTGGCAGATGGTCGTGCCCTTCGGGGCCGAGGACGCGCTGCGCCGTTCGGTGGAAGCCCTGTCCCAGGGCGGCTGGCCGTCGTTCCTGGCCGTGCTGAAGCGCTTCGGTCCCGGCGACCCCGGGCCGCTCAGCTTCCCGATGCCGGGATGGACCCTGGCCCTGGACATCCCCGCGGGTGACGCCGACCTCGGCCCGCTCCTCGACGACCTGGACCGGGCGGTGGCCGACGCCGGTGGCCGGGTCTACCTGGCCAAGGACAGCCGCCTCGACCCCGGCCTGCTGGCCGCCATGTACCCCCGGCTGGACGAGTGGCGGGCCGTGCGAGACCGAGTCGACCCCGACCACGTCCTCCAGTCGGACCTCGCCCGCCGCCTCAGCCTCTGACCTCGACGCCAGATCCCGTTCTGGTGGCAGTCCTGTGTCGTGGAGAACACAGGGCTGCCACCAGAACGGACGAGGGTCAGGGGGCGAGCGAGCGGAACCAGTCGACGGTGGCGCGGAGGCCGTCGTCGAGGTCGACGGGGACCAGGTCGGGGAACAGCGCGGCCAGGCGGGAACCGTCGGCGGTGGAGTGCCGGACGTCGCCGGGGCGCAGGTCGGTGTGCTCGACCGTCAGCTCGCGGCCCAGGACGCGCTCGCAGGCGGTCGATGAGGTCGAGCAGGTCGGTGCGGGTGCCGAAGGCCAGGTTGACCGGGCCGGGTGCGGTCGTGGCGCCGTCGACGGCTCGGCGGAGCACGTCCACCACGGTGGCGACGGCGGTGAAGTCCCGGCTCTGGCGGCCGTCACCGTGGACCTCGAGGGGGCGGTCGTGCAGCGCGGCGTCGACGAAGCGGGGCACCACGGCGGCGTACGCGTGGTCGGCGGGCTGGAGGGGCCCGTAGACGTTGAAGAAGCGCAGGGCGAGCACGGGCAGGCCGTAGGCCACCTGGTAGGCCAGCGCGTACCCCTCGGCGGCCAGCTTGCTGGCGGCGTAGGGGCTGCGGGGCGCCACCGGGAGGTCCTCGTGCTTCGGGGAGACCTCGGTGTCGCCGTAGACCGACGACGACGAGGCCACCACGACGGGCACGGCGCGGGGCCGGGCCGCCTCCAGCACCACGACCGTGCCGGTCACGTTCACCTCGTGGGCGGCGACGGGCTCGGCGATCGAGCGGGGGACCGACGCCCGGGCGGCCAGGTGGACGATCCGGTCGGCGTCGGCGGTGACGCGGTCGACGAGGTCGGCGTCGACGACGGAGCCTTCGACGAGGTCGACCGCCAGCCCGCCGAGGTTGCCGGACCGTCCGGTCGAGAGGTCGTCGAGCACCCGCACGTCGGCACCGGCGTCCAGCAGGTCCCGGCAGAGGTTGGCCCCGATGAACCCGGCACCGCCGGTCACCAGAACGCGCACGTCAGCGCTGCCCGGTCAGGCCGAGGCCCAGGCCGCCATCGCAGCGAGGCCCTCGTCGAGCCCGGTGGCCGGCGCCCACCCGAGGACCTCGCGGATGCGGGTGGTGTCCCCGCCCGTTCGGGCCACGTCACCCGCCTGCACGGGCTGCTCGTCGACGGCGATGCTTCGCCCGGTCAGGGCTTCGACCCGCTCGATCAGCTCGGCCAAGCTGACCTGGCTGCCCCCGGCCACGTTCAGCACCGTGCCGGGTGGCGCCGGCCGAGTGGCGGCGGCCACGGTGGCGTCGACCACGTCGCCGACGTAGGTGAGGTCCCGCACCTGGCTGCCGTCGCCGAAGCGGGGGAACGGCGTCCCCGCCCGGGCGGCCTCGAACAGGCGGCGGAGGCCCATGTCCGGGCGCTGGCGAGGCCCGTAGACGCTGAAGTAGCGGAGGGCGACGACCGGCAGGCCCTCGTTGTGGGCGTGGGCCGCGCACAGGTGCTCGGCGGCCAGCTTGGTGACCCCGTAGGGGCTGTGCGGGCGGGGCAGGTCGTCCTCGCGGCACGGGTAGCGGACGGCCTCGCCGTACACCGACGAGCTGGAGGCGTAGACGACCCGGGCCACCCCGGCCCGCTCCGCCGCCTCCAGCAGGCGCTCGGTGGCCAGGATGTTGTCCCGCGTGTAGTCGGCCAGGCCGTCACCCCACGAGGCCCGCACGCCGGGCTGGCCCGCCAGGTGGAACACCGCGTCCACGCCGGCGACCACATCGTCCAGGGGGTCAGCGCTGAGATCCACGTCCCGCTGGTCGACCGTGCCCGAGCCGCCGGTGACCCAGGCCAGGTTCGCCTTCTTCTCGGCCACGTCGTAGTTGGCCCGCAGGCAGTCGACGCCGACCACGTCGTGGCCGTCGTCGGCCAGGTGGCGAGCGAGGTGGGCGCCGATGAAGCCGGCAGCCCCGGTGACCAGGTAGCGCATGGTGAAGCCGCCAGTGTGGCAGCCGACGGTAGATTCCCCCGAGCCGCCGGCCGCCCTGCCCTCGATGTCGCCCCTCCTCCCCCCCGATCAACCCGCGCGACGTCCGACGACCCTGGACAAGGCGCTGGTGGCGGGCATCGCCCTCGCCTCGGCCATCGGGGCGGCCGCCGCATCCGGCGAAGCGGCCGGGTGGCGCCCCGCCGACTTCGTCTGGCAGGCGGGCTTCGGCGCCCTGGTCGTCTTCGCCGGAGCGAAGGCGCAGCGTTGGACCTGGCTGGTCGCAGCCGCCGTGGGGGCATTGGCCGCCCCCGACCTGGCCACCGCCGCCCCGGCGCTGGTGGGCCTGGCCGTCGGGCTGGTCAACGTCGCCGTGGGGCGACGCACTCGGGTCGTGGGGGCATTGGTGCTCGGGCTCGCCGTGCAGAGCCTCCTACGACTGGACCTGGGCGAACCCCACGGGCTCGCCTCCCTGGTGGCGTTCGCCGCGGTCGCCCCCGTCCTCTGGACCGGGTTCCGCAACTGTCGCACCCGCACCCGCCGGCTGGTCACCATCGGCGTCGCCGCCCTCGTCCTGGTCGGCGTCGGCCTGGGGGTGGCCCAGGGCATCGCCGTGCTCCAGGCCCGCTCGTCGGTGGCCACCGGGATCGACGCCGCCCGCTCCGGGTTCGAAGCCGCTCGCTCCGGTGACGAGGCCACGGCGGTCGACGAGTTCGAGGCCGCCGCGGCCGCCTTCGACGACGCCAACGACACGCTGTCGGCACCGTGGTCGGTGGCGGGTCGAGCCGTGCCCGTGCTGGGCCAGCACGCCCGGGCCATGGCCGACATCACCGACGCCGGGGCCGAGCTGTCCGCCACCGCCGCCGACGCCACCGGCGACGCCCCGATCGAGGAGCTGCAGTTCACCGACGGGGTGCTGGACCTGGCCCGGGTCGACCAGTTCGCCGAGCCGCTCGACCGGGCCGAGGCCGCGCTGGTGGCGGCCGACGAGGTGGTGCAGGACGTCGACAGCGAGTGGCTGCTGCCGCCCCTGGCCGACCGGGTCGACCAGTTCGCCGACGAAGTGGACGAGGCCCGGCCCCAGGCCGAGATCGCCCGCGCGGGCATCGACGTGGCCCCGGCCCTCTTCGGCGGCGACGGCATCCGCCGCTACTTCATCGCCTTCGTCACCCCGGCCGAGCAGCGGGGCCTGGGCGGCTTCCTCGGGAACTTCGGTGTGCTCACCGCCGACCACGGCGACGTGTCCCTCGCCCGCTCCGACGAGATCCACGCCCTCGAGGACGACCTGCGGGCGCAGGGGGCCACGATCAGCGGGCCCGAGGACTTCCTGGCCCGCTACGGCCGGTTCGAGCTCGAGAACTTCCCGGGCGACGTCACCCTGTCCCCCGACTTCCCGTCGGTGGCCACCGTGCTCGAGGAGCTGTTCCCGCAAGGCGGCGGTCAGGAGGTGGACGGCGTCATCCTGGCCGACCCCTACGCGTTGCAGGCGCTGCTCACCTTCACGGGCCCCATCGCCGTCGACGGGCTGGACACCCCGCTCACCAGCGAGAACGCGGCCGACATCCTCCTGCGCGAGCAGTACCTGGACTTCGACTCGCGCGCCGAGCGCAAGGACTTCCTGGAGGACGCCAGCCAGCGAACGTTCGAGGCCCTGACCGCCGGTGACCTGCCCGGCCCCCGTCGGGTCTCCGAGGTGCTCGGCCCGATGGTCGACCAGGGTCGGCTCCTCGTCCACAGCGTCCACCCCGACGAGCAGGCGTTCTTCGAGCGGGTCGGGCTGGACGGCGCCTTCCCCGACCGGGATGGCGGCGACCTGGTTGCGGTCACCACCCAGAACAACGCCCACAACAAGGGCGACTCGTTCCTGAGCCGCGAGCTCGACTACCGGGCGACCGTCGACCCCGACACCGGCACGATGGAGGCCACGGCCACGGTCACGCTCGTCAACACCGCACCGGCGGGCGGGCTGCCCGACGTGTTGATCGGCGTGAACTCGACACCGGGACAGCCCGACCTGCCCGACCTGCCGCCTGGCACCAACCGCATGTTCCTGTCGCTGTACACGCCCCACGCGCTGGCCTCGGCCGAGATCGACGGCCAGGTCCTGCCCGTCGAGTCCCAGGAGGAGTTCGGCCTGCAGGTGTACTCGCAGTTCGTCGACGTGCCGCCGGGGGCCACGGTGACCGTGACGTACCACCTCACCGGTGGCGTCGATCTGGGCGACGGCTACTCGCTGACCGTCGCCGGCCAGCCCACCATCAACCCGGATCGGGTGACCGTCGACGTGGGGGTGCCGAGCGGGTCCATCGAGGCCGGCGAGGGCATGGAGGACGGTGGTTCGGGGGCGACGGCGGAGTGGACGGACGTGGAGGACCACGTCCTGACCGCCGAGGTGACCCGCTAGGCGCTGACCCGGACGACGCTCTGCAGGCGCTGCCGAAGCACTTCGACGTCGCGGGTGACGAGCAGGTCGTCGATCACCTCCGGCCCCAGCCGAGGGACCAGGACGTGGGAGATCAGGGGGTGGGGGCCCTTTCGGGGGTGCTCGTTCTCGCCCCACAGCGCCTCGGCCAGCTTCTCGCCCGGCCGCAGGCCGGTGAACACGATGTCCACGGGCTTGTCGGCTTGGGCCACGAGGCGAGCGGCGACGTCGGCGATGCGCACGGGTTCGCCGACGTCGAGGATCAGCACCTCGCCGTCGATGCCGAGGGCGCCGGCCTGGATGACCAGCTCGGCGGCCTCCTGGGCGGTCATGAAGAACCGCGTGACGTCGGGGTGGGTGACCGTGACCGGTCCCCCGCTGCGGATCTGCGACTGGAAGGCGGTCAGCACCGAGCCCCGGCTGCCGAGGACGTTGCCGAAGCGCACCGAGAGGAAGGTGCCCTCGACCCGCCGGCTGGCCTCGGCCGTGAGCCGCTCGGCGATCGCCTTGGTGTAGCCGAGCACGCTGGTGGGATCGGCCGCCTTGTCGGTGGAGATGTTGACGAAGCGCTGGACGCCGGCGGAGATGGAGGCCTCGAGCAGGTTGTGGGTGCCGACGACGTTGGCCCGGATGGCTTCGGCCGGGTGCCGCTCGAGCAGCGGCAGGTGCTTGAGGGCGGCGGCGTGGAAGACCACGTCGGGCCGGCGCTCGGCCAGGACCAGGTCGACGGCCTCGCGGTCACAGATGTCGGTCACCACCAGATCCGGGGTGTCCAGCAGGGCCCGTCCCCGCAGCTCCAGCTGGATGGCGTGGAGGGCGGACTCGTCCCGGTCCAACAGGATCAGCTCGGAGGGGCCGTAGGCGGCCAACTGCCGCACCAGCTCGGCTCCGATGGAGCCGCCGGCGCCGGTGACCAGGACCCGACGGCCCAACAGGTAGCCGGCGATGCTGGCCACGTCGGTGTGGATGCGGTGGCGGCCGAGGAGGTCCTCCTCGCTCACGGGCCGGACGTCGCTGACGTCGACCGACCCGTCGTACAGGTCCCGCACCGGTGGCAGGACCAGCACCCGCAGGTCGCTGGCCCGAGCCAGGTCGGAGATCTCCGAGACCAGCTCGGACCCCGCCGACGGGATCGCGATCACCACGCTCTCGGCCCGGTGGCGCTCAGCCACGCTGCCGAGGTCGACGCGGGTGCCCTCCACTCGGATGCCGCTGATGCTGAGGTTCTTCTTGGCGAGGTTGTCGTCCAGCAGGGCGACCGGGCGGAAGGGCGACTCCGGGTTGCGGAGCATCGCGGTGAGCACCTGCAGGCCGCCCTCACCGGCGCCGAAGACGACCACCGGCTGGGCGTCCTCGCCGGGCCGCAACCGCCGCTCGAGGGCGAGGCGCCACCCGTAGCGGAACCCGGCCATCATCACGAGGGCGATGAACCCGCCACCGAGCGTGGCCGAGATGGGCACGTAGTGGCTGAGCACCGTGGCGTCGATCACGGCGATCACCGCGGTGGCCGCTGCCGTGGAGCGGACGAGGGCCGAGACCTCGTCGAAGCTGCCGAAGCGCCACCGCCCGCGGTACAGGCCGATCGCCGAGCCGACGGCCAGCTGCACGGCGGCCGCCGTGGCCCCGATCGGGATCAACCGCCACCAGGCGACCGTGTCGAGGTGGAACTCGTGGCGCAGGACGGTGGCGATGGCGAGTGCCGCGAACCACGAGAGGGCATCGAGGCCGGCCTGGATCTCGAAGCGGTGGGCGACGAGCACCGCCGAGTCGACGATGCTGCGCTCCGGCCGCCGTCGACGCCGCTGCGTGGTCATGCTGCTCTCCCCGCTCTCCCGCCCGCCAAAACGGTAGCCCCGAGACACCCGAGCCACGCGGAGGGTGTTGGCTGCGGCCAGAGCGCGGCTGCCAGACTCGCGTCCTTGACACCGACACCAGCCCGGTGGCTCCGGTGGCGGGTGCGGGCAGACCGGGTGGCGGCACTGGTGGGGCTGGTGCTGGTCGTCCCGGTGCTGGCCGCCCTCGCCGTGCTCATCGCCCTCGTGGACCGCCAGCGCCCGCTGGTGGGGCTGCCCCGCGTCGGGCGGGACGGCCGGCCGTTCACCCTGTGGAAGCTGCGCACGATGCGAACGGCCGGAGACGACTCGCGAGCGATCACCGTCCGTGACGACCGGCGGGTCACCGCCCTCGGTGCCCGCCTGCGCCGCTACCGCCTCGACGAGCTGCCGCAGCTGTGGAACGTGACCGTCGGTGACATGGCCCTGCTCGGGCCCCGTCCGGAGACGCCGGCCTACGTGGACCACGACCGGGAGGGCTGGCAGGTCGCGCTGGCCACGCCACCGGGCATCGCCGGGGCCACGCAGGTCGTGATCCACGGCTGGGAGTCCCGCATCGACTCGGTCGCGGCGTACCGCGACGAGATCCTTCCCCGCAAGCTCGAGATCGACCGTTGGTACGTGGAGCACGCCTCCCCTGCCGTCGACCTCGACGTCCTGCGGTCGGTGGTGCGATCGGTGCTGACCCCCGACGCCACGACCGCCGTGCACCGCCGCCTGGCGGGTGCCCTGCCCGCCACCATGGCCGCCATCACGGCCGGGGCCGCGGCGTGAAGCGCCTCGCCTTCTGGCGGCGCTACCGAGTCGCCTGGGCCCGACTGGGACCGCTGGCGGGGGCCAAGCCGAGCCTGCTCGTGCTCCTCTCGGTGCAGGGCGTCGTGGCCGGCTTCCTCGAGGCGGGCGTGCTCGTGGTCATGGTGCAGGTGGCCTTCGCCATCTCGTCGGACAGCGACAAGATCGAGGTCGGCTTGGGGCCGTTCGGGGATCAGACCTTCACCCTGCTCAGCCTCTTCCTCATCGCCCTGGGCCTCGGCGTGGCCCGGCTGTTCGTCCAGTTGGCCGACGCCCGGTTGGCCTCCCGGATGAGCCGGGAGGCGCTGACCCGGCTCCGCACCGACCTCGTCGCCACCTACGAGGCCGCCACGTGGCCCCGCCAGGCCGAGGAACGGGAGGGCCACTTCCAGGAGGTGGTGGGTGGCCACGCCGCCCAGATCGCCTCGGCCGTGCTGACCATCTCCGGCACGCTGTCCACCGGCTTCAACCTGCTGGCGCTGGTGATCTCGGCGCTGCTGGTCGACGCCGCGGCCGCGGTGACCATCGTCGTCGGCGTCTCGGTCATGTTCCTGCTGCTGCGCCCCATCGCCCGGCGGTCACGGGCCAGCTCGTCGATGTACGGCCGGCTCAGCCTCGAGTTGTCCCAGAGCGTCAACGACCACGTACGCCTCAGCCAGGAGATCAAGGTCCACCACGTGGAGTCCTCGTGGCGGACCGCCCTCGGCGAGACCATCGAGGCCAACGGGCGGGCCTACCAGTACAACCAGTTCCTGGCGCGGGCCGTCCCCGCCGTCTACCAGGCGGCGGCCATGACGCTGGTCATCGCCACGCTGGCCGCCATCAACGCCGCCGACGTGACCGCGGTCCAGGCGTTGGGGGCCATCGTGCTCATCCTCTTCCGCGCACTGGCCTACGGCCAGAGCCTCCAGTCCTCGTACCAGCGGCTGGGCGACCTGCTCCCCTACGCCGACCGGCTCCTGGCGACCCGCACGGCCCTGGAGCGGGACCAGGTGCCCGACGGCGACACGCCCCTGGCGCGGATCACCTCCGTCGAGTTCACCGACGTCAGCTTCAGCTACGGGACATCCCGCGACGCGCTGCACGACGTGACGTTCACCCTGATGCCCGGCCAGTGCCTCGGCGTCGTGGGACCGTCGGGGGCCGGGAAGTCGACCCTCATCCAGCTCCTGCTCGGGCTGCGCACACCCGCGGCGGGCTCGGTGTGCATCAGCGGCCACCCGCTCGCCGAGCTGGATCCGGCGGACTGGTACTCGCGGGTCGGCTTCGTGCCCCAGGACCCTCAGCTGGTCGAGGGCACCGTGGCCGACAACATCCGCTTCTACCGACCCGACCCCGGCGACGAGGACATCGTGGCGGTGGCCAAGCTCGCGCACCTGCACGACGAGATCGAGGGGCTCCCGCAGGGCTACGACACGCCGATCGGCCCCCGCCACCAGACGGTGTCCGGCGGCCAGCGCCAACGGCTGTGCCTGGCCCGGGCCCTCCTGGGCCGGCCCGACCTGCTCATCCTGGACGAGCCCACCAGCGCGCTCGACCTGCGCTCGGAGCACCTCGTGCACCAGACCCTGAGCGAGCTGGCCGAGGAGCGACTGGTGGTCGTCATCGCCCACCGCCTGAGCACGCTGAACATCTGCGACCGGATCATGGTCCTCGAGCAGGGACGGGTCCGTGGCCTGCTCCCCGCCGCCGAGCTGGAGCAGCAGAACGACTTCTTCCGCGAGGTCGTCGCCCTCGCCAACCTCCGCTAGGGATGATGTCGCCGTGGCCCCACCCCGTCGTGTGCTCTACACGATCCCGAACCTGGACACCGCGGGGTCGGGCGACGCCCTCCTGGCCCTGACCCGGACGCTGGACCGCGACCGCTACGTGCCCGCGATCGCGGTGGGCGACCGCCGCGACACCCTCCTGGAGGGCCGGGTCCGGGACGCCGGCGTGGAGCTGGTCGAGGCCCGGGTGACCGTGCCGGCGTTGCCCTACGCCGCCCTCCCCCGTCGGGTCCGGCAGGCGGCCCGTCGGGCCCCTCGCGACTACGACCTCTGGCACTCCTTCCACTACCTGGACGACTACACCGAGCCCCTCGTGGCCCGGGCCGCGGGCTGCCGGCGGTGGATGTTCACCAAGAAGAACATGAGCTGGGGCAGCCGGGCCTGGCGGGTGCGCAGCCGGCTGGCCCGCGGCATCGCCACCCAGAACCCGACGATGGTCGACGAGTTCTTCGCCGGCCACCGGGGACCCGTCCGGGTCATCCCGCCGGGCGTCGACGGGGACCGCTTCGCCCCCGGTCCCGACCGACCGTGGCGGGCGAAGCTCGGCCTGGCCGACGAGGACGTGCTGGTGGCCAACGTCGCCCACCTCCTGCCCAACAAGAACCAGCGGCACCTGGTCGAGGCCCTGCCTCGCACACCGGACGACGTGCACCTCGTGCTGGCCGGGCGACCCCTGGACGCCGCCTATGCCGACGAGGTCGACCTCGCCGCCGAGGACCTGGGGGTCGCCGGACGCGTGCACCGGGTGGGCCCGGTCGAGGACGTGCCCGCCTTGCTGCGGTCGGCCGACGTGTTCGCCTTCGCGTCCACCGACGAGGCGTGCCCCGTGGCCGTGCTGGAGGCGATGAGCACCGGCCTACCCGTGGTGGTCAGCGACATCGCCGGCACCCGCCACCTGGTCACCGACGGACGAGATGGCCTGCGCTTCCCGGTCGGCGGCGTTGCGGTGCTCGCCGCCGGCCTGGCCCACCTGGCCGCCGACCCCCGCCGGCGCCGGGCGCTGGGTGACGCCGCCCGGCGCCGGGTCACCGACGAGTTCACCGTCGGCCGAGAGGCCGAGGCCTACCAGGACCTGTACGACGAGGTCCTGGCGGGGTGACGACGCTCTGGGGTCGCGTGCAGCGGCGAGGGCGCCTCTGGGCCGGATTCCGCTGCGAGGAGCCCGTCGTGGTGCTGGAGAGTGACGACTGGGGCCTCCGGCGGCGGCCGGCGACCGACGCGGTGGCCCGCTGGGGCACGCCGTCCGGCTGGGCGGAGGAGCACGACGAGACGGCCGCCGACCTCGACCGACTCACCGACGTCCTGGCGGCCCACGGCGCCTGCCTCACCATGAACGTGATCGCGGCCAACCCGGACCGGGCCGCCATCGAGGCCGACGGGTTCACCCGCTACCACGACCAGCCGGTGGACCGGACGCTGCCCGCCGACGTGCAGGACCGGCTGCGGGCGGGGGTGGGGGCCGGCCACCTCTCGCTGCAGCTCCACGGACGTGCCCACTTCAACGTCGACCGGTGGCTGGCCGACCTCCGCGACGGCGAGCCGGGCGCCCGTGAGCTCTTCGCCGCCGGCGTCGACGGTGGCCTGAGCCTGGTGGAGGAACATGGCTGGCGCTACCACAGCGAGTTCCTCGACTGGGCGGACGGCACCCACCGGACGGCCGCCGACCTGGTCGGCTGGTTGGCCCCCGCCGTCGACACCGTGACCCGGCTGGGCGGCGTGCGCCCTCGCTCCGCCGTGGCGCCCCACTACGTCCTGAGCGACGAGGCGGAGACCGCCTGGGCCGAGCTGGGTCTGGAGTTCGTGCAGTCGACCGAGCGCCAGCTGCGCCTCGGCGAGGACCCCCGGGTCTCGTACCTCGGCCAGCCCGGGCCGGACGGGCTCGTCCACCTGACGCGGACCGTCCGCTTCGACCCCCGCCCCCAGCGGGAGGGCCACCACCGGGCCGAGGTCGAGGTGCAGCTCCGGGGCTGCTGTCGACAAGGGTCTGCCGGCCGTGGTCGACACCCATCGCATCAACTTCACCGGCCCGTGGGCGGCTGACGCCGTGGACGAGCTGGACGCTCTGCTCGACCGTGGCCGACGCGGCCGGGCGCCCGCTACCTGTCCACACCGGAGCTGGGGGAGGCCGTGCGGGACGGCGGCGCCTTCACGGGCCGCGTCACCGGCGCGCCCGACCACCTCACACCGATCGGGGGCGTGGCCCGGGCCGTGGCCCGCCCGATGCTGAGCCACCGGTGAGACCGGCCGTCCTCGACGTCCTGCGGTGTCCCCGCACCGGCGGCCCGCTCGACGTCGACGTCCTCGACGAGGGTCCGGACGGGGCCGTCGAGCACGGCGTCCTGCACAGCGAGGCGGGCGCGTACCCCGTGGTGGCCGGCATCCCGGTGCTGCGGGAGGGCACGCGTGAGCTGGTCGACCTGGTCCGCGCCGGGTCGTACGACCTCGCCGCCCAGCGAGCCGCATTCGGCGAGATCGGCCCGTCGGGCTGGCGCAGAACCGGTGCATGGCTCGCGGCCACGGATCGGATGCGGCCGGTGGGTCGCCGCATCCTGGACCGCCACCAGCAGGACCTGGACGCAAGGTCCGCGGCGCTCGTCGACCCCCAGACCGGCGTCCGGGACCTGTTCGCCCTCGCCTACCAGGACCTGCACCTCCGCAACCCCGAGGTGTTCGCCTACAACTGGTACCGCTTCGGCCTGCCCCGCCACCTGGCCGCCCTGGCCGCCCTCGAGTGGGCGCCGCACCGGTGGCCCGGTCCTCGACGTGGGGTGCGGGGCCGGCCACCTCACGTGGGCGCTCACCGAGCACACCGATGCGCCGGTCATCGGCGTGGACGGGCTGTTCTTCGCCCTCTACGTGGCCAAGACCCGCATCGCCCCGGCGGCGGACTTCGTGTGCGGCGAGCTGGAGTCGCTCCCGCTCGCCGACGGCACGGTCGGCGGGATCTGGGCGTCCGACGTCCTCCACGCGGTCAACCGCAAGGTCCAGGTCGCCCGCGAGCTCGCTCGGGTGGCCACCGAAGGGTCGTGGGGCGCCGTCGTCGGGCTGGCGGTCGCCGGCCACGACCACGAGTACCCGGGGCGACCGCTGTCCCTGGAGGGCTACCGCCGCCTGCTGCCCGACGACGCCACGCTGGTCGCCGACGACGCCCTCGTCGACGGCTACCTCGAAGGCCGCGCCGCGTCCCGCGCTGACGCCGGCGACAGGCCGCACGGTCACGGCTCTGTGGGGCGACGGCAACGACGGCGCCGCCGTTCGCCGACTGGCCCCACGGACGAGGCGAGCTGCGCCGTCGCACCCGCTGCTCCAGCCCGACGGCGACACCCTCCGGCTGACCTTCCCGACGGCGTCGTTCGAGCGGGAGCACGGTGCGCTGCGGCGGCTACACACCGAGCCGAGGCCGCGGTCGCCCCACGCCCCGTCGCCCGAGGAGGCCGAGCGGCTGGTCGAGACGTTCGTGCTCCTCGGGTTCCCCCCGGGTACCCGCAGCCGGGTGCCTGGCTCCCCGGTGCCTGGAGGCTCGACGGCGTGCGGTGACCTCGCCCTGACCTTCGGTGTCCGGCAGCCGACCCGCTCGCGCACGGGGCCGTGGGCCGTGATCACCGAGGCGCCGGGATGGCGCCTGTGGGCCACCGACCCCGGGCCTCGGTGGCGGGGCCACCGCCTCCACCGCACGGCGGACGACACCGACCTGCTGCTCACGCTCGGGCACCGGCCCGAGCACTGGCTCTCGCTGCGCCACGAGCCCGCGGACCGGACCTGGTCCGTGCGCACCGACCGCTTCGCCACCGTGCACGCCTATGTCGGTGACGGCATCGTCACCACCTTCTCGCCGGCGGCCTGGGGTGACGACCCTACCGCTGGACTGGGGAGCCATCGCCGGCTTCGTCCGCCTCGGGCTGGTACCCGGCCGACCGCATGCCGGTGCAGCGGCGTTCGCCTCCTGCGACCGGCGACCGAGGAGCGCTGGGACGACGACGGCCGACCGGGCCCCGCCCGGCGCTGGCAGGGCTGGGACCACCGTCCCCGCTCCGGCACGACGGTGGCCGAGGCCGCCGACGCCCTCGCCGAGGTGCTGGACGAGGTGCTCGACCAGCAGGCCGACGGCGACCGGCTGGGCCTGCCGATCTCCGGTGGCCTGGACTCCCGGGTGACGGTGGCGTCGCTGACCCGGTCCGGGCGCCGGCCCGACGTGTGGCCCTACAGCTACGGCTACGACGCGGCGTCGCCGGAGCTGCGCATCGCCGGTGAGGTGGCCCGGGCCCGAGGCCTGACGCTCAGCCCCACCGTGATCCCGCCGTACCTGTTCGACCGCTGGGACGAGGTGGTGGACGCCACCGAGGGCCTGGTCGACCTGACCCTGTGCCGCCAGTCGGCCGTGGCCCCCTCGCTGCGGGCCGAGACCGACGCCGTCGTGGCCGCCCACTGGGGAGATGTCTGGTTCGGCGCGCCCACTCCGCCACCCGGCACCGGCACCGCCGACGCCCTGCTGGCGGCGAGCACCAAGCGGGGCCACGACTGGCTGACCGACCACGTGGTGCGGCCGCACCTGGGGCACGACCCCGAACCGGAGCTGCGGGACGTGCTCGCCGCCGAGGCGGCTCGGGTGGAGACCGTGGCCGACCCGACCATCCGGCTCCTCGCCCTCAAGACCGAGCAGTGGTCCCTCCGGTGGACGCAGGCCACGCTGCGGGCCTTCCAGGCCGCCACCGAGCCGAGGCTGCCCTTCTACGACCCGCGGGTGGCCGACCTCGCCCTCAGCCTCCCCGCTCCCCTTCTCGCGGGCCGCCACGTGCAGATCGAGCTCCTCCGCCGCCACGCCCCGGACCTGGCCCGGATCGAGTGGCAGGCCGTCGAGACCGACCTCTTCCGCCTGCGCCACGAACGCACCTGGCGCCTGCCCCGCCGGGCGGTTCGCCACGTGGCCCGCCGCCTGCGCCCGCCCACGGGGCGGGTGCGCAACTGGGAGGTGCAGCTGCTGGAGCCCGCCGGCCGGGCCGGGGTGGACCGCCACCTGGTGGAGCCGGGGGCGCCCCTCCACGACGCTGGTCGACCGATCGACGGTGGGCGAGCTGGTCCAGCGGCACCGCGCCCATCCGACCGACCCGGGTCTGGGCTACGCGGTGTCGGCGCTGCTCACCCTCGCCGCGTGGACGGAGCGGTTCACGTGAGGGTCGGCGTGGTGGGCCTGGCCAAAGATCCCGAACCGTTCATCGTCCAGCTGCTCGACGGCCTCGGTGAGCACGGGATCGACGTGCGCATCGGCCCCGACCGGACCGACCTGCTCTACCTGCCGTGGACGGCGACCGCCGTCGACCACCCCGAGCTCTTCGACCGGGGCGTCCCGGTGGTGCTGAGCTGCCGCGGCGCCCAGGTCAACGTCGCCCCGTGGAACCCGGACCGGGCCGCACTTCGCGAGGGCCTGCCCGAGGCCTTCGCCCGCGCCACCGCGGTGCACTGCGTGTCCGAGGCGATCCGGGACGAGGCGACGATCCACGGCCTCGACCCGGCCAAGGCCACGGTCATCCGCCCGGCCGTGGATCTCGAGCGCTTCCGGCCGGCCCCGCTGCCCGGGGCGGGCCGCCTGGTGAGCGTCGGCCGGCTGCAGTGGCGCAAGGGCTACGAGTGGGCGCTCCTGGCCGTTCGCCGGCTGGTCGACCGGGGCCGGGACGTCACCTACGAGATCGTGGGCGAGGAGGCCGACGGTTCGGCGACCCGCCACGCCGTGCACGACCTGGGCCTGCAGGACCGGGTCACCCTGACCCCGCCGCAGGGTCGAGCCGCCGTGGTCGAACGGCTGCAGGCGGCGGACGCCCTCCTGTTGCCGAGCCTCAGCGAGGGCATCGCCAACGCCGCCCTGGAGGCGATGGCGTGCGGACGGCCGGTGGTGGTCACCGACTGCGGCGGCATGAGTCGAGGCCGTGACCGACGGGGTCGAGGGTCGGGTCGTCCCCGTTCGGGATGCCGAGGCCCTCGCCGATGCCATCGAGGCTGTGCTGGCCGACCCCGCGACGATGGGGCAGGCGGGTCGGGCGCGGGTCGAGGCGGCCCACGACCTGCGAACCAGGTCGCCGCCTTCGCCGACCTGTTCAGCGGGGCGGCGCAGCCGTGAGGGTGGCCCTCGTCGTGCACCAGCTTCCCGGAACGCTCCGAGGGCTTCCTGGTGGACCACGCCCTCGGCCTGCTGGCCGAAGGCATCGACGTGCACGTGGTGGCCGACGTGGTCCACGACGACCTCGTGCCCGCCGAGTTGATCGACCGCGTCCACGCCGCCCCCGCCGGTCGGGCGCACCGACCGCAGGTGGCCGCCGGCATCGTCCAGGGTGCCGCCCGCGCACCTGGGCCCTCGCTGCGCCACGCCGTGCGCGCCGGACCGGCCGCCCTGGCCCGCGACCTGCCCCTCCTCCGCCTGCGTCCCGACGTCGTGCACACCGAGTTCCTCACGCTGGCCCGTCACCGCACCCACCTGCCCGAGGCGCTCGGCTGCCGGCTCACGTCGTCCGTGCGGGGCTACGACGTGGCCTACGCGGGCCTCGACGAGCCGGGGTTCTACGACGACGTGTGGCCGGCGCTCGACGCCCTCCATGTGCTCGGCGAGGACCTCTGGCAGCGGGCGCGGGCGCGGGGCTGCCCCGACGACCTGCCCCACACCGCCATCAGCCCCGCCGTCGACGCCGGCGCGATCCCCCGGGCGCGGCCCGCCGGCCTCGGCCCGCTCAAGCTGGTTTCCGTCGGCCGCCTCCACTGGAAGAAGGCCCACCACCACACGCTCGCCGCGCTGGCGCGGGTTCGAGACGCCGGCGTCGACGCTTCGCTGCGGATCGTGGGCGACGGCTCCGAGCTGGAGGCCCTCGCCTTCGCCCGTCACCAGCTTGGCCTCGACGATCACGTCACGTTCGTGCGTGACCGCGACCGAGCCGGGCGCGTGGGAGGAGCTGGCCGACGCCCACCTGTTCGTGCACGCGGCCGTGACCGAGGGCTTCGGCAACGCCGTCCTGGAGGCGCAGGCGGCGGGCCTGCCCGTGGTGTGCACCGACGCCGAGGGGCTGGCCGAGAACGTGGACCCCGGCGTCACCGGCATCGTCGTCCCCCGGCGCGACCCCGTCGCCCTGGCCGAGGCGATCGTCGAGCTGGCGGGCGATCCCGAGCGCCGGGTGGCCCTCGGCGAGGCGGGCAAGCGGCGGGCGACCGAGCACTTCCGCCCCGCCGACCAGCGGGCCGCGTTCGCCGCCTTCTTCCGCCAGGTGGTCGGCTGACGTGTGCGGCATCTGCGGGGTCGTCAACGCCGACGCCGGCCGGGTCGTCACGACCATGACCGCCGACCTCGAGCGACGGGGCCCGGACGACGAGGGCGTCTGGCGGGACCCCGCCACCGGCAGCGCGCTCGGCTTCCGCCGGCTGGCGATCATCGACCTGTCCCCCGGCGGCCACCAGCCCATGGTCTCGGCCGACGGCCGGGACGTCCTGGTGTTCAACGGCGAGATCTACAACCACACCGAGCTCCGCGCGCGAGCTGGCCCGCGCCGGCGTCGCCTTCCGCTCCCGCTCGGACACCGAGGTCCTGCTGGAGAGCCTGCGCCACTGGGGGCTGGACGAGACCCTCCCCCGCCTCCGCGGCATGTTCGCCTTCGCCTGGTATCGCCCGGAGGGCCGGCGCCTGGTCCTGGCCCGCGACCACGTCGGGATCAAGCCCCTCTACGTGGCCACTCAGCCCCGCGGCCCGGGTGTCGCCTTCTCGTCCCGCTACGACAGCCTCTTCCGTACGGGCTGGCTGGACCTCGACGACGTGGACCCCACCGTGCTGGCGGCCTACCTCCACCACCGCCGGGTGCCCGCCCCCGCCGCCCTGCACCGGGGCGCCCGCCAGGTGCCACCGGGCGGCTGGCTGGTCGCCGGGCCCGACGGCGTCGAGGACGAGCACCGCTGGTGGCGAATGGACCCGGTCGAGCCCGATCTCCGGGGCGACGAGGCCGTGGAGGCCACCGGCGAGGCCATCGAGCGCTCCGTCCGCCGTCACCTGGTCAGCGACGTGCCCGCTCGGGGTCTTCCTCTCCGGCGGCGTGGACTCGCCGCTGGTGGCGGGCACGGCCAACCGGGTCGCCGACGACCGCCTGCGGTCGTTCACGATCGCGGTGCCCGGCTGGGACAGCGACGAGGGGCCCACCGCGGCCCGCCTGGCCGATCCGCTCGGCCTGGACCACCGGAGCGAGGCCATGGAGCCGCCCGGCCCCGACGAGGTGGCCGACCTCGTGGCCGCCCTCCACGAGCCGCTCAACGACCTGTCGCTGCTGCCGACGCTGGCCGTCAGCCGGTTCGCCCGGCGTGAGGTGACGGTGGCCCTCAGCGGCGACGGCGGTGACGAGCTGTTCTTCGGGTACGCCCGGCCGTGGGCCGCCGACGCCCACCGCCTGCTGTGGCGCCTGCCGCAGCGGGCTCGCCGCGTCCCGGTCGGTGTCCTCAGCCGCACCGGGCGGCTGCGCTACCGAGCGGTCCTCCACGAGGACCCGGCCGCCTACTACCGGGCCATGCACCGCAGCGCCGAGCTGGAGGCGCTGGCCGAGGTGGCACCCGGCCTGGCCGACCTCGCTCCCGACCCGGTGGACGGCCCGACGGGCCTCGATCGCCGGGCCGTGGCCGAGCTGGGGCGGGCCGCCGACGTCGACATCCAGCTGAACCGGGTGCTGACCAAGGTGGACATGGCCTCGATGCACCACAGCCTCGAGGTCCGGGTCCCGCTCCTGGACCCGGACGTGATCGCCACCGCTCTGCGGATCGACCCGGCGTGGACGCTGGACCAGCCTCGCTCGAAGCCGGTGTTGCGCACCCTCCTGGACCGGATGGTGCCGCCGGGCACGGTGCCCGACACCAAGCTCGGCTTCACGGTGCCGCTGGCCGACTGGCTCGACGGCCCACTGGCGCCGTTGGTCGAGGACACCCTGCTGGGCGGCGACCTGTGGCCGGCCGGGCTGCTCGACCCCGCAGGCGGTGCGCCGGGTCTGGGATCGCCACCGGGCGGGCGACCAGCAGACGATCCTGCTGTGGGGACTGCTGTGCCTGCAGTGGTGGGGCACCAGAATGGTCGGTGTGAGGGGACCGAGGGCCGGATCGTGCTGACCCGCTACGAGGTGGCCCGGGTCCTGGCCTCACCTGCGTTTCCCGCCTTCGACGCCCGGGTCCGGCGCGACCTGCGCCAGCTGGCCCGCCAGTCCCCGGCCCGCCATCCCGAGGTGCTCGACGTCGGGGCCCGCACGTCGCCGTTCACCGCTGGGGTGCCCGTGCGGGTCACCGTGCTCGACCTCCCGCGCGAGCGCGACGTGCAGCACGCCCTCAAGCTGGGCGTCACCGACGACATCGTCCGCCAGCTGCGACAACGCCGCTCCAACATCGAGCGGGTGGTGCTGGAGGACATGACCCGCTGCTCGGAGCCGGACGGCCGCTACGACGGCGTGCTCGCCGTCGAGGTCATCGAGCACGTGGCCGATGACGAGGCCTTCGTGGCCCAGCTCCGTCGGGTCGTGCGTCCCGGGGGCTGGGCCTACCTGACCACCCCGAACGGCGACTACGTCCGCAACGAGGGTGAGGACCACAACCCCGACCACCTCCGCCTCTACGGGCGGGACGACCTGCGGGACCTGCTGGACCGCCACTTCGACGCCGTCGACGTCGTCTACGGGATCCACACCGGCACGCACCGATGGCACGGCCAGCGCCTGTCGGTGGCGAAGAACCCCGTCACCGTGGCCCACGCCGTCTGGTCCAACCTGGCCAACCGACTGGAGTCGCGCCACGTCGACGACCAGGCCCGCCGCACCGCCAACCTCTTCGCGGTGTGCCGGGTCGCCTCCCCGTGAGGCTGGCGGTGCTCCCGGTCGACGGCGTTTGCCTCGACGACTGGACGGTCGCCCCGTTCCTGGTCCTGGAGGACGGCGGACTCCGCCCCCGACCACCCGACGTCGTCCTCGCCGAGGGGCTGGCCGACGCCGACCTGGCCGCCCTGCCCGGCCTGTGGAGCGCGTACGGGGGTGAAGCTCGCGCCCTGGCCCTGGCCCAGCTGGACGCCGCCGACGCCGCCGGCCGGTCGGTGGTGGTGTGGGTGGACGGGGATCAGGAGGTGGACCTCGACCACCCGGCCGCTGTCCTCTTCGAGCAGGGCCCCGAAGCACACCGGCACACCGCCATCCGTCGCCAAGCCTGGCCGGTGCTGATCCACGACCACCTGACCGACCTGTTCGACGGTGAGGTGGCGCCGGTCGCCCGGGGCACCCGGCCCCGGGTCGGGTTCTGCGGTCAGGCCGACGCCCGGTGGGCGGGTCGTGCCCGCCTGCTGCTGGGCAAGGCCCACGTTCACCTGGCCCACGCGCTCGGCCGCACCGACCGCCTGGCCGGACCCTGGGCCTCCCACCTGCGACTGCGGAAGCGCGCCCTCGAGGTGCTGGCCGCCGATCCCCGGATCGACACCGACTTCGTGGTCCGGAACCGCTACCGGGCGGGGGTCACCGCCCACACCGAGCGCGCCGACCGGACCTCGGCGTCGTCGACCGAGTTCTTCGCCAACATCCGCTCCAGCGCCTACACGGTGTGCGTGCGGGGTGGGGGCAACTTCTCCACCCGTCTCTACGAGACGCTCTGCCTCGGCCGCATCCCCGTGGTCGTGGACACGGGGCTCGTGCTCCCGTGGTCGGGGCGGGTGCCCTGGGACGAGATCGCCGTCATCGTGCCCGCCGACCGCCTCGACCAGCTCGCCGACCGGGTCGTGGCGCACCACGCGTCGCTGGACGACGACGCCTTTCTGGCCCACCAGCGACGCTGTCGTGACCTGTGGACGGACCGCCTGTCGGTCGACGGCTTCTTCGGCCACCTTCCCGAGTTGCTCGCCCCGTGACCGTCAGCATCGTCATCCCGCTGCACGACGCGGCGGGGACGATCGAGGGCACGCTGGACGGGATCCGGGACCAGGAGCACACCGACTGGGAGCTGATCGTCGTCGACGACGCCAGCGCCGACGCCGGCCCCGACCTCGTCGCGGCCTTCCCCGAGGCACACCTGCTCCCCAGCGCAGGCACCGAGCCGGCGGGCCCGTCGGCCGCTCGCAACCGGGGGCTGGCCGAGGCCACCGGGACCTACGTGGCGTTCCTGGACGCCGACGACGTGTGGGACCCTGGCTTCCTCCGGCGACGAGTCGAGGTCATGGACGCCGATCCCGACCTGGGCCTGGTCTGGGGACCCGCCTGGTACTGGTACCCCGACGACGAGTCGCTGTCCCACCTGCAGCCCAACGGGCTGGGCGACGCCTTCCGGCGGTTCGACCCCGGCGGACCGTTGGCCGGCTGGCTGCAGGACCTCCGCGGCACCCCCTGCCCCTCGGCCACGCTCTTCCGCCGGGACACCGTGGCCGGTTACCCCGAGCAGCTGCGCCGGGGGGAGGACATCGCGGCCTGCCTGCTGGTCGCCGCCGACCACCCGACCGCCTACGACACCGAGGTCCTGATCCGCTACCGCCGCCACGCGTCGTCGGCCACCTCCATGGCGACCGAGTCGGGCGCCCGGGCCGAGGCCGACCTGGCCTTCGGGCGGTGGGCGCTCAGCTGGACCCGGTCACGCCCCGGGCTCGGGCTGACCCGCGTCGCCGCCCGCAACCTCCACGGCCTGGCCCACAGGTGTGTCGCCGGCCTCCCGCCGCTGGCGGCCCGGCGTCAGATCACGCGCCTCGTGCTCTCGGAGCCGGGCGCGCGGCGTCGGTGGTGGGCGGTCGCCCTCGACTGGGTCCTGCCCCTCCCCTGGTCCCGACGCATCGCCCATCGGCTCGAGCGCGCCGACTGAAGTCGGGAGCTAGAGGGGCTGCACCGACGGGTCGCCCGTCGTCCCGACGCCGGCGATCCGCCGGGCCGGCTGGCGAGCCATCGAATCCCGGTCCTGAGCCGGCCCGTCCGAGGGCGGCACCTCTTCGACCACGAGGACGGTGGCGAACGCGAACAGGAAGGGAACGATGGCCAGTCGCGTCGCGGAGTGGAGCACTTCGGACGCACACCAGGCGAAGAGGGCGACCGAGAACGCCCGGCCCAGGGCGCTGCGCTGTCGCAGGATCGCCATCAGGGCGATGCCGACGAGCAGGAGCAGTGCGAACAGTCCGAGCAGCCCGTGATCGGCGAGGAGCCGGCTGAACTCGTTGTGTGTCGGAACCGGCGGCTGCCCACTCGTCGGTGGGTGGGCGGGGTCGGGAGCCGTGAGGTCGGCCATGCCGACCCCGACTCCGAACACCGGGTTCTCGCGCCAGACGGACAGCTCCGCCCGCATGAGCTCACCCCGCAGCGTCGTGTTGGAGCTGGTGAACCGCGTGCCGAACTCCCCGCCCGTGGTCGCCTGCATCACCGGGACGAAGATGAACGTGAGAAAGGCGGCGACCGCCAGCAGGGTGAGGACGATCCGGATCAGGTCGCGGGCACGGCCCACGAGGAAGGGCAAGGCTGCGAGGGCCGCGACGATGAGGTTGACGCTCCCGCCCCGCGAGAACGTGAGCACTCCCTGACCGAGGAACCACACGCCGACGCCACCGGCCAGCAGGCGCACGGCCGGTCGGCGATCGATGATCACGATGGCGATGCAGCACAACACACCGGCGGCGATGAGCGCGGAGACCTGGTTCGGTCCATAGCCGCCCGAGGACGCGCGATTCGACGTCGTACTGCTGAAGTCGGTGACCTGAAGGGCCAGCGTCCCGCGGGTGGCGATGGTGGCCACGGCGATGATCGGGCCGAGCACCATCCAGAACACGTTGCTCAGCGCGGAGCGCTGGGCAGCGATCCGGGCGAAGAAGACGACGCCGACGGCCAGGGCCACGTGGGCGCCCAGTGCGAAGCTCACCCGCTCGCGGCCGTCGGCGAGACCGACCTGTTCGAGGGTGACGATGGCCGCCGGCACCAGGAGGGCGAGAACGACCACGGGCAGGCCGACGTCCCGCAACCCGATCTTCTGGCGGGCGACGGCGATGATGAACACGCCCGCGAGGCCGATCTTGGCGGCTTCCCACGGCACGGGTGCCTCCCCCATGCGCCAGAGGACGTCGCAGGCCGCCAGGTAGCCGGCGCCACAGGCGATGACCTGGACATCCCGGGCGAACAGGGCCACGCCGATGGCCAGCGCCAGGGTGGCGACCGCCTGCGCGGTGGCGACGAGCGGCGGCTGGAACCCGAAGATCAGGCCGAGCCCGATGTGGGCGAGGACGAAGACACCCAGCACCACCGCCGGGATCCCGGCAGGCGGCCGTGCGCGCACCTGCGGCCCGTCGCCTCCTCGGCTCGGACTCGGAGGTCGGCGTCCGATGCTCGAGCGCTCAGCCAACGGCAGCGACCCTAGCGGGGGGCCCACCAGGCCCGGCTGCATGCCCGCTTCCGGACAGGGATGGCCGATAGCCTCGCCTCTCATGCAACTCACGGCGGACGCCGGGAGCGAGCTCAGCGGCGACCTCCGGCACTACATCGGCGTCGTCCGCCGGCGCCTCCCGGTGATGATCCTCATCGTGGCGCTCTGTGGCGGTGTCGCGCTGACCCTCTCGATGCGCAAGGACGATCTGTACATGGCGCGCGCCGAGATCCTGCTCGTCCCGCCCACCCCCGTCGAGGAGGACGCCATCAGCGTTCCCGACACGCCGGAGCGGAACATCGCCAACGAGGTCGAGGTCATCGGTGGTGCCGAGATGGCTTCGGCCGTGGAGGACCGCCTGGGCCCCGGGTTCCCCGGCGTTTCGGCGTCCAGCGCGGGCGAGAACGACGTCATCGTGCTCCAGTCGGAGTCCACCGACCCCGCGGCGTCCGAGGAGGCCGTGGCGGGCTACGTGGACACCTACGTCCGACAGCGACGCCAACGGACCGTGCAGGCCCTCGAGCAGGAGCTGACCGCCAAGCGGCGCGACCGTCAATCGGCCCGGGCGGTGGTGGCGAGCCTCGACGCGTCACGCAACACGCTGCAGGAGCAGATCGACGCAACGCCCCCCGGGCCGGAGCAGGACGTGCTCATCGCCCGCCTGTCGACCATCGACGCCCAGTCGACCGCCGCCCGGGAAGCCGTCCTGAACGTTGAAGCAACGTTGAACACGGAGATCACGGCGTTGCAGACGGCCATCCGGGAGACGACCGGCGGGGTCGAGGTCCTCAGCCCCGCCTCAGCGTCGAGTGACCCCTTCTATCCCGAACCTGAACGGGACCTCGTCCTCGGGCTCGCGGCCGGGATCCTTCTGGCGCTGTTCGTCGCGTTCCTCTGGGACTACCTCGACGACGCCGTCCGCAGCCGCGACGACGTCGAGCGGGCGGCCCGGAACCTGCCCACGCTCGGGACGATCCCGCGGTTCGAGAGCAGCCGGCGAGGTGACACCCCCCTCGTCGTGGTCTACGACGACACGAGATCCGCCCCGGCGGAGGCGTACCGGGGCCTCGTCACGTCGCTCGAGTTCGTCGGCCGTCCGGACGGCTCGTCGACCATCCTCATCACCAGCCCGGGAGCGGCTGAGGGGAAGACGACGACCGCCGCCAACCTCGGGGCCGCGTTCGCCGAGACCGGTCACCGGACGGTGATCGTCGACGGGGACCTCCGGCGGCCACGGGTCCACGAGGCCTTCGGGATCGAGGCGACCGTCGGGTTCTCGACGGTGCTCCGGGGCAGCATCGACGTCACCACCGCCGTGACCCCGATCGAGGGCGCCGGTGACCTCTCCGTGGTGGCGGCAGGACCGATTCCGCCGAACCCGGCGGAGCTCCTCCGGAGCCAGGCCGCATCCGACGCGCTGACGAAGCTCGGCGAGAGCTTCGAGGTGGTGATCATCGACTGCCCACCGGTGCTGCCGGTGGCCGATGCGCTCGTCCTGGCTCGGCATGCCGACATCGGCCTGTTGGTCGCCACCGCAGGCGTCACCAGCCGACGCCGCCTCGCCCGCTCGGTCGAGGCCTTCGAGCTGGTGAACGCGCCGCTCGACGGCATCGTCCTGAACGGCGTCTCGCCCAGCAAGCGCAACGAGTACGGCTACTACGGCTACGGAGAGACCGAAGGGTCCTCCCCGAGGCGGAGTCGCCGCCGCCGGGCCCGGCGCTGACCTCAGGTGTGCGGGATCGCCGGCATCGTCGCCGGCCCCGGGACGACGATCGAGCAGACGGAGCTGGAGGGGCTCGCTGACGCCCTCGTCCACCGGGGCCCGGACGCCCAGGGGACGGCCCGAGCCGGCTTCGTCGGGATGGCGTCCACCCGCCTGTCGATCGTCGACCTGACCGAGGCCGGCAACCAGCCCTTCGGCGACGGGACCTGCCTGCTCGCCTACAACGGCGAGATCTACAACCACGAGGACCTGCGGGCGGATCTGGAGCGGGACGGAACCGCCTTCGACGGCCACAGCGACACCGAGGTCCTGTTCCGGCTCCTCACCCGGGACGGCGTCGAGGCGACGCTGCCCCGCCTCAAGGGCATGTTCGCCTTCTCCTGGTTCGACGGTGACCGTGTCTGGCTGGCGCGAGACCGGTTCGGCATCAAGCCACTGGTGTGGACCGAGCAGCGAGGGCGGGTGATCTGGTCGTCGGAAGCCCAGGCACTCGGCCGCGTCGGTCGGCTGCACCCGGACGTCACGCAGGCGTTGCTCGCGTTCGTGAGCCTGGCCGATCGCTCCCCGACGCGCACCGTGTTCCAGGATGTGCACCAGGTCGCCCCCGGACACGTCGTCGTGGTCGACCGGGACGCGCGGGTCCAGCACCGACGCTGGTACGACCTGGTCGACGACGTGGACCGCGACCTGCTCGCCGAGCTCGCCGACCGCGACCTCGACGAGCTGGCCGACCTCGTCGACAGCCGGCTCGACCACGCGGTCCAGCGCATGCTCATGGGGGACGCTTCGACCGGGACGCTTCTGAGCGGAGGCGTGGACTCCGCCCTCATCGCCACCCTCGCGGTCCGCACCGATGGCCCCGACCACCGACTGTTCGTCGCCGACGTGTCCGGCCGGACCGAGGCGGCGGCCGCCTCGGAGGTCGCCTCCACGCTGGGGGCGCCCCTGACCAGGACGAGGCTCACCTCCGACGACGTCCTCCTCCAGTGGGCATCGGCGACGCGCCACTACGAGGCGCCACTGGTCACCCACATGAACTCCGTGCCCTATGCAGCCCTGGCGCGGTCGGTCCGGGATGCGGGCGTCAAGTCCGCGCTGACCGGGGAGGGCGCCGACGAGCTCTTCCTCGGCTACACGGAAGTGGCCTTCCGGTCCTTCCGTGCCGTGCTGCGGGCGCCGGTCCTCACCATCCAGCGCCTCTACGACCTGTTTCCGGGACTCAGCAAGCGGGTGCTGCCCGAGTTGGTCGACGACCGGTCCGGGGCCTTGATCGAGGCGTCGGCGAACTACGAACGAGTGGCGCAGCGCGAGACGGCGATCGAGGCCTACAGCTTCCTCGGTCGCCGACGAGCAGAGCGCCAGGCCGAGGCGCTGGTGATGGTCACCGGCCACCTGCAGTCCCTGCTCCACCGCAACGATCGCATGGGCATGGCCGCCTCGGTGGAGTCGAGGTTCCCGTTCCTGGACGAGGACCTCGTCCACCTCGCCCTCAACATCCCGACCCACGCCAAGTTGCGGTGGGGCGCGCGTGTCCACGACCGCAAGCACCCCCTCCTCGTGGACAAGGCCGTGCTCCGCTGCGTCGCCGGTCGCCACGTCGACCGTGCGGTCGCCCGGCGGCCCAAGGACGGGTTCCCCACGGTGGGTCATGAGCAGATGCGGATGGATCCCGGCTTCTTCGCCGATGGCTGGCTGGCTGCTCAGCTGCGGTGGAGCGAGGCCAGCATCCGGCGCCTCTGTGAGACCGAGCCGAGGCTGACGGCGGCCCGCCTCGCCTCGGTCGAGGTGTTCGGGCGGCTCTTCGGATGTGATCAGGACGCGGCCACCGTCACGGACCACATCCGGCGACACACGACCGTCGCCGCTTAGAGGATGGCCGGTCCCACCGACGCCGCCCCCCCGAGGATCGACCTCCTGCTGCTCGGTGGCGAAGCCGTTCCCGCCTGGCGCCACGGTGCCGTCGTGGTCGTGCCCGAGCCGACGCCGTCCGCCCTCCACGAGATCGTCACCCGGCACCTCGAGCAGGCCCGTCCCGACGCCCTCCTCCACTGGGACGCCACCCTCGGCCCACCGCCCGACGACGTGGCCCGGCTCCTCGAGGAGCCCGACGACGTCTGGCACGCCGGCCTCCTCTTGGGCACCACGGGGTTGCCGAGCTGGATCGACGTCGTGGACCCGACGTGGATGCTGAACGCCGATCCGTCGAGCCACCTCCCGGCGACCTCGTGGCGCGTGACGCTGCGCGCCTGCCTCACTCGCACCGAGGTCGTGGTCGACCTCGGTCACGTCGACCCGACGTTCGAGGGCCTGGATGCCGCTGCCCTCGAGCTCGGTCACCGATGGATCACCGGCGGTGCGCTCTGCCGCCACGAGCCGTCGATGTTGTCCGACCCCCCGGCGCCGCCGCGCATCGACCTCACGCCTGCGGACGAGCAACGGTTCGTCGACCGTCGGTACGGCCGGTGGTGGGCGGCCTACGCCACGCTCCGAGGGCCCGCACCGCTCCGGGGTCTCCTGCGGTTGCGGCGCCTTCCTCGGTCGTCGGCGACCGCCAGGGCCCTCCCCCGCCCCCTCGGTCCACCCGTGGACCAGCCGCCGACCGTGACGGTCGTGATCCCGACGCTCGATCGCTACCGGTACCTGCGCCACGTGGTGGCCGACCTGCTGACCCAGACGGTCCGGCCCGACCAGGTGGTCGTCGTCGATCAGACACCGATCGCCCGACGCCAGGACGTCACGCCACCGGCGGGTGGTGACCTGAGGCTCGTCGTGCTGCACCTCGACCGCGCCGGCCAGTGCACGGCCCGCAACCGTGCTCTCGACGAGGCCGAGGGTGAGCTGGTCCTGTTCGTCGACGACGACGACGAGTTGCCCTCCGACCTCCTGGAACGCCACCTCCGGAGGGTGTGCGGGCTGGGCGTCGACGGATCGAGCGGCGTGGCCCGAGAGCCTGGCGAGCGCGTGCTCCCACCCGGGTTCCGGCACTTCCGGCAGAGTGACGTCCTGCCCACCAACAACACACTCGTCTGGCGCGACCGCGTGGAGAAGGCCGGCAGGTTCGACCCCGCCTTCGACCGCGGCGAACGTGCCGACCACGACCTCGGCATGCGCCTGCACCTCAGCGGGGCCCGCATCGTGCTCGATCCCGACGTCGAGGCCTTCCACCACCACGCACCATCGGGTGGCCTCCGCTCCCATGGCGCCCGCGTGACCACCTACCGCCAGAGCCGGAACAGCCTCACGGCCCGCCACCACCTCGCCGCCACGGAGCTGTACCTCTGGAAGAAGTACTACCGCCCGGACCAGGTCCGGGAGGCGGTACGGCTCCGGGTGCTGGGCACGTTCAGCCGGCGGGGCACGACCACGGAACGGCTCGCCCGGATCGTGACCCAGATCGTGCTCCTCCCCGACACGTTGTGGCGGACCCACCGAGCGCAGCGAAGCGCCCGCCTGCTGATCCAGCGCGCCTCGGCGGCCCCACCGACCGTCCCATGAGCCCGCAGGGACCGCTCCGCGTCCTCGGGCTCAGCAACGAGTTCCCGCCCGGACCGGGCGGCATCGGGACCCACGCCCACGAGCTGCTCCGAGAAGGTCAGCGGGTGGGGTGGGACGTCCACGTCGTCACGCCACAGGACTACGTCGACGACGAGGAGGCCGCGACCTTCAACCGGTCATCGGAGCTGGCGATCACGCCGCTCACCCGTCGCCGCCATCGCGTCCTGGACCTCCTCGAGCGGGTCCGGGTGTTCCGCCGGGCCCTGCGGGCGTCGCCCGACGTCGTGGTCGCCACGGGGGTCTCGAGCGTCTGGCTCACCGCCCTGCTGTGCCGCGCCCCCTGGGTGGCGATCGGCCACGGCACCGAGTTCGTCACCCCGCTCCGCTGGCGACGGGCCGTCAACCGTTGGGCCTTCGCCCGTGCCGATGCCGTCGTCTGCGTGAGCGGGTTCACCGCGCGAACGCCTCGTCGAGGCCGGGATCCGGCCCCGGCGCCTGGTCATGATCCCGAACGGTGCCGACCACGAGCGCTTCGTGCCGGACGACGACGCCGGACGCCGGTTCCGGCAGCACCATGGGCTCGGGGACGGTCCGGTGATCCTCACCGTGGGCAACGTCAGCGAGCGCAAGGGCCAGGACATCGTGGTCCGGGCGCTGGCCAGGGGTGACGGTGAGCTGGCTCGGGCCCACTACGTCGTGGCCGGCCTGCCGACCCGTGCCGATCAGGTGCGCACGCTGGCGACCGAGCTCGGGGTCGAGGACCGGGTCCACCTCCTGGGCCGCCTGCCGGCCGAGGACCTCGCCGGCGCCTACAACGCCGCCGACGTGTTCGCGATGACCTCCCGCCAGGTGGCGGCCGGCGACGTGGAGGGCTACGGCATCGCCGTGGTCGAGGCCGCGTTGTGCGAGCGGCCGGCCGTCGTGACGCGGGACTCGGGCCTGGCCGAGGCCGTTATCGACGAAGAGACCGGCCTGGTCGTCCCGCAGGACGACGCCGATGCCACGGCGAGGGCGCTGCAGCACCTGCTCGACGACCCCGAGCTCCGCCGTCGGCAGGGGGAGCACGCCCGCGCCCGGGCCCTCGGCGAGCTCACCTGGCGCGCCCTCTCAGCCCGCTACGACGACGTGCTGCGGGCCGTCACCCGGCCCCGGGCGCCCCGGACGCTGACCATCGTGTCGGACACGCCGTACTACCTCGAGGGCGGCGAGACCGTGGGCTGGGGGCCCAACGTCCGGGAGATCGACCAGCTGACGAGCCTGTTCGACGAGGTCCGCCACGTCGCCCCGCTCTACGCGGAAGGCGCCCCGCGCAGTGCGCTCCGCTCGCGGCGCGGCGACCGGGTGCGGCTGCACACCGTGGTGCCCGCCGGCGGGCGCACGCTCGCCGCCAAACTCCGGGTCTTGGCGCGGTACCCCTCCTGGGCGCGGGCCATCCGGCGCGAGGTGGCCGGGGCCGACCTCGTGCACGTGCGCTGCCCGTCGAACATCAGCCTCCTGGCCCTCGGACTCTTCGCCCCGCAACGCCACCGACCCCCCCTGTGGCTGAAGTACGGCGGGAACTGGCGACCGACGGGATCCGAGCCGTGGACCTACCGCCTCCAGCGGACGGTCCTGCGCCGTGGGATGGCCGGCGCCCGCGTCACCGTGAACGGCGCCTGGCCGGACGAACCTCCCCACGTCGTGCCCTTCCACAACCCCACGCTCACCCTGGAGGAGCTCGTGCGCGGTCGCGAGGCGGCGGACAAGGCGCTGGGTTCGCCGGCCCGACTGCTGTTCGTCGGACGCCTCGATCGGGCCAAGGGCGCGAACCGGGCCGTCGAGATCGTCCGCACGCTGCACGAGCGCGGGCGTGACATCGTGCTCGACGTGGCCGGCGACGGGCCCGAGCTGGAGGCCATGCGAGCCGTCGTGGCCCGCGACGGCCTAGGTGAAATGGTCAACTTCCACGGCTGGCTGTCCCGCGGCGCGCTGGACCCGTTCTACGCCCGCGCCCACCTCCTGCTGCTGCCGAGCGACTCCGAGGGCTTCCCCAAGGTGCTCAGCGAGGCGATGGCGTTCGGAGTCGTCCCGCTGGCCGGGGCCGTATCGAGCATCCCTCAGGCCCTCGCCGAGCTCGGCACCGGTCGGGCGGTGACCCCGTCCGACGTGGCCGGGTTCGCGGACGCCGTGGAGCACTACCTCGACGACCCGGCGGCCTGGGCGGTGGCGTCCCGCAACGGGGTGGAGAGGGCCGACGTCTTCGCCTACGACGACTACCTGCGGGACGTCACCGCGATGGCCAAGTCGGCCTGGGGCCTGGACCTCCGGCCGTCGCCGTGAACCGCCTCGAGCTCTACCACCGCCTGCCGGGACCGCTGCGGGCGGCGGCGGCCTCGTGGCACGGCCGAGGACTGCGGGCCTGGCGCTACGGGCCGGAGACCGACGCGCTCGTGGCCGAGGCCGCCGAACGCGACGGGTGGGACCGTGACCGATGGACGGACTGGCTCGACGAGGCGCGCCGAGTCCAGCTCCAGCGTGCGGCGACGCTGCCGGGTTACACCGGCGCGTCGGGAGGCGAGGACCTGGCGTCGTGGCCCGTCCTGGCCAAGGCGCGCCTGCGGGAGGATCCGGGGGCCTTCGTCGACCCGGGAGCTGACGACCTGTACGAGGAGCACACCAGCGGGACGACGGGCACGCCGTTGCGCCTGTGGTGGGACCGGCGGGCGGTGCGGGGGTGGTACGGCCTGGTCGAGGCCAGGGCCCGGGGGTGGCACGGGGTGTCCCGCCACGACCGCTGGGCCCTGCTTGGGCGGTCAGCTCGTGGTGCCCGCCAACCGCCGGCGACCGCCGTTCGGGGTGTGGAACGCCGCCCTCCACCAGCTCTACCTGTCGGCCTGGCACCTCAGCCCCGACACCGCCGGCGACTACGCCGCCCACCTCCGGAAGGTCGGCCCCACCCATCTGCTCGGCTACCCGTCGGCACTGGCGACGCTGGCCCGGCTCTGCCTCGACGGCGGCCACGAGCTGCCCACGCCCCGGGTCGCGCTCGACCAACGCCGAGCCGCTGCTCGACCACCAACGGGCGGTCGTCGCCGAGGCGTTCGCCTGCCCCGTGCGCGACACCTACGGCCTGGCCGAGCTGGTCGTCGGCGCCGCCGAGTGCGAGTCGGGCACGCTCCACCTCTGGCCGGAGGTCGGCGAGGTCGAGTGCCTCGACGGCGACCTGGTGGCCACCGGCCTGCTCAACCGGGCCATGCCGCTGGTCCGCTACCGGGTCGGCGACCGGGTGGCCGGCCCGGTGCACTGGGAGGCGTGCTCGTGCGGTCGCGGCCTGCCCACGCTCCCCCAGGTGGAGGGCCGTGACGACGACGTCGTCGTCACCCCTGACGGTCGTCGCATCGGCCGCCTCGACCCCGTCTTCAAGGCGGACCTCCCGCTCGTCGAGGCGCAGATCGTGCAGGAGGCGCCGGACCGGCTACGGCTGCGCGTCGTGCCTGCCCGACCCCTCACCGACACCGACCGTCAGGTCCTGGTCCGGCGGGTGCGGGATCATGTCGGCGAGATGGACGTGGTCGTGGACGAGCTGGACCGCATCGAGCGGGACGCTGCGGGGAAGTTTCGAGCCGTCGTCTCGGAGGTCGACCTTGACTGAGGGCTGGCCCGACCTGACGATCGTGATGCCGGTCCGCCAGGAGGCGGACTTCATCGAGCGCAGCGTGGGCGCTGTCCTGGCTCAGGACTACCCCGGCAGCTTCGAGGTCCTGGTCGCCGACGGGGCGTCCACCGACGGGACACGGGCGGTGCTCGACCGGATGGCCGCGGCCGACGACCGGCTCTCGGTCCTCGACAACCCTGAGGGCATCGTGCCCACCGGCCTCAACCGGGCATTGGCCCGGGCCACCGGCGGCGTCGTCATCCGCATCGATGGCCACTGCGAGGTGACCCCCGACTACGCCCGCCGCTGCGTCGACGCCCTGCTCACCAGCGGCGCCGACTGCGCGGGTGGGATCCTGCGCACCGAGGGCGGCTCCCGCGAGGCCCGGCGCGGTCGCCCTGGCCCAGAGCAGCCCCCTCGGCGTGGGCGGCGCCCGCTTCCGCACCGGTGCCGGCTCGGCCCGCGACGTCGACACGCTCGCGTTCGGTGCCTACCGACGGGAGGTGTTCGATCGCATCGGAACCTTCGACGAGGAACTGGTGCGCAACCAGGACGACGAGTTCAACCTGCGCCTGACGCAGGCCGGCGGTCGGATCTGGCTCGACCCCTCGATCTGCACCACCTACTGGAGCCGGGCCACCGTCCGGGGGGCGTTCCGCCAATACTTCGAGTACGGCGCCTACAAGGTGCGCGTCGCCCAGAAGCGCCGCACCGTGCCCTCGGTGCGGAGCTTGGTGCCCGCCCTGCTGGTGGGCGGCCTAGCAGCGGGGGTGGCGGTCGGCCTCGCCCGTCGCGACGCCCGCGCTGGCCTCCGCCCCGCTGGTCGCGTACGCCGCCGGGACGGTGGCCGCCGCCGCGGTCGAAGCCCGCCGCGACCCGGAGGCGGCGCTGCTGGCTCCGCCGGCGTTCGCCGCGCTGCACCTCGGGTACGGCACAGGTGTGTGGTGGGGCCTGTGGCGGTGGCGCCGCCAGTTCCGTTCGTGACCTGGGACCCCGATGACCCGGCCAACCGGGCGATGGACGACCAGCGGGACGAGCTGGTCCGCTCGCTGATCGAGGGGCTCGGACGGCCGGTGCAACGGACCCTCGACCTGGGCTGTGGCCGGGGCGAGGCACTGGCCACGTTCGGGCTCCCGGGCGTGGGGATCGACGTGTCGCTCGTACGGCTCCGCCTCGCCCCCGGACCGGTGGCGCAGGCCGACGCCCGGATGCTGCCCTTCCCCGACCACACCTTCGACGTCGTGCTGGCCCTGAACGTGCTGAGCTCGATTCCCGATCCGGCGCACCGCACGCGGGTGGCGGCCGAGATGACCCGGGTGCTGACCCGGGACGGGACAGTGGTCTGGTACGACCAGCGCTGGCCCAACCCCGGCAACGACAAGACCCGGCCGGTGACCCGCCGGGACCTCCACCAACTCCTGCCCGGCGCCGACGTGGCGCTCGAGCCGATCACGCTGGCGCCGGTGCTGGCGAGGACGTTCCCCCGCCTGTACCACCGGCTCCATCGACTCCCCTTCCTTCGTAGCCACCTGATCGGCACCATCCGTCCCGACCCGCTACCACCGGAGGAGTAGACGGTCGCCGATCACCCTCGACGATGCATCCGGGCCCGGATCCAGCCCTGGGCGTCGGTGTCGACCGACACCTCGGCCACGTCCTCCAGTTCGACCGTGAGGTCCTTCCGAGTCCCTCGATGGCCGACCAGGAGGTGGCCGTCCACCTCCAGGAAGTCCCAGTGGTGCAATCCCCGGTACCGGCGCCGCTCCCCCTCGCGCTCGGCGTGCTCGAGGTGGACCCAGCCGCCCGGTCGCGCCACCGCCAGCATCTCCCGCACCGCCCGGGACGGGTCGACGGCGTGGTCGAGTGCGTTGCGGGCGACCACGACGTCGAAGTGGTCGGCGGGCACCCTCGTCCGGAGGGACTCGGCCCGGCCCTCGACGGGCCGGACCAGCGGGGACACGCCGTGGCGCCGGTAGAGAACCCCGTACCAGCGGGCCAGCGGGTCCACCGCCACCAAGTCGACCGTGCGGCCCGGCACCGTTCCGGCGACGGCGCTGAGCGGCCCGGAGCCCACGTCGAGGATCCGGACGGGGTCGTGCGGGGTCTGTCGTACGAGGGCGGCGACGTGCTCGTCGACGAGGCGGTCCGGCCGGGTCCGGTCGGCGTACTCCTCCGGCCAGTGCAGGCCGCCGGTGGCCAGATACGCGTCCCAGAACGTCCGCTCCTCGGCCAAGCCGAGCCGCCACGCCAATCGGGGCGCACCGAGTCGGTGGAGAAGGTGCTGTGTCGCGTACCGCAGCTCCTCGACCCCCCGGCGGACGGCCCGGCGGCCGTCAGGCATCCGAGAAATAGACCGTCTTCTGCTCGGTGTACGCGGCCATTGCGGCAAGACCGCTCTCCCGGCCCAGGCCGCTGCGCTTGAAGCCCCCGAACGGGGCCTCCTGGTGCACGGAGGAGTTGGAGTTCACGGACAGGACGCCGGTCCGCACCCCCTTGGCGACGCGGATGGCCCGACCCACGTCCCGGGTCCAGAGCGACCCCGACAGGCCGTAGACCGAGTCGTTCGCCAGCACGACCGCCTCCTCTTCGGTGTCGAACGGGATCACGGTGGCCACGGGGCCGAAGATCTCCTCTCGGGCGACCCGCATGTCGTTGTCCACCCCGGCGAGGACGGCGGGCGTCAGGTACGAGCCCGCGGCGAGCTCGGCGTCCGACGGCACCACGCCGCCGGTGACCAGCTCCGCGCCCTCCTCCTGGCCCAGGTCCACGTAGCCGGCGACCGACTCCCGCTGCTTCTGGGAGATGAGTGGGCCCATCTCGGTCCCCGCCGCCGTCGGCGCCCCGACCCGCACCGCCTCGGTGTGCCGGGCGAAGTCGGCCACGAACTGGTCGTACACCGGTCGCTCCACCAGCACCCGGGCCCGGGCGCAGCAGTCCTGGCCGGCGTTGTCGAACACGGCCATCGGCAGCTCGGCCGCAGCCCGGTCCAGCTCGGCGTCGGCGAACACGATGCACGGCGACTTGCCGCCCAGCTCGAGGGCCACCCGGGCGATGTTGGGCGCCGACTGCTGGAGGATGCGGGTCCCGGTCGTGGTCTCGCCGGTGAAGCTGACCTTGTGGACCCGCGGGTCCCCCACCAACACGTCGCCGACGGTGGCGCCAGGTCCGGGAAGGACGGACACGGCGTCGGCGGGCACGCCGGCGTCGACCAGGATCTCGCCGAGGAGCAGGGCCGACAGCGGGGTGTAGGTGGCGGGCTTGAGCACGATCGTGTTGCCGCAGGCCAGAGCCGGCGCCACCTTCCACCCGGCGATCATCAGGGGGAAGTTCCAGGGCACGACGAGGGCGCACACCCCGATCGGCTCGCGGAGCACGACGGCCAGGCCCGGCTTGGCGACCGGTGGTACCTCGCCGTGGACCTTGTTGGCGGCCCCGCCGTAGTACTCGAAGGTCGACGCCGTGGCCTCGACCTCCCACTGGGCGCTGGCCACGGGCTTGCCGGCGTTGGCCACGTCGCAGGCGACGAGCTCGTCGGCCCGGACCCGGATCAGGTCCGCGACTCGGAGCAGCGTGCGCCCGCGCTCGACGGCCGCCAGCCGCGGCCACTCGCCGTCGTCGAACGCCCGGGTCGCGCAGGTCAGCGCGGCATCCACGTCGGCGGGGCCGCCCTTCGCCACGGTCGCCACGACCGAGCCGTCGTGGGGGTTGAGCACGTCGAACGTCTCGCCCTCGACCGCCGGTCGCGGCACGCCGCCGATCAGCAGGTCCCGGGCCTCGGCCATGGGCGCATCGTAGAGAGCCGCCGTCGCCGTCGGGTCGGTCGTCCTGCAGCATGCTTGGCGCCATGGCGGAACGCGCGGCGATCCGTGACCGGGTGGTGGTCACGATCGTCGCCACGGCGGTGGCCGTTTGGCTGGCGCCCGCGACCCTGGCCGATGACGCCGCCATCAGCTTCCGCTACGCCACCCGCCTCGCCGAAGGTGACGGGCTGACCTACAACGACCACGAGCGGGTCCTCGGGGTGAGCAACACCCTCTACACGGTGCTCCTGGCGGGCCTGGACCGGCTCGGGATCGCCCCGCCCACCGCGGCCCGGGTGGTCGGCGTGGCGTCGGTCGTCGCCGTGGCCCTGATCGCCCGCGAGCTGGCCGCCGGGCGCGCCGGCCGGTACGCCGGGCTCCTGGCCGCCGGAGCGGTGCTGGTGGCCGCCCCGTTCGTGGGTCTGGCCACCAGCGGCCTCGAGGCAGGGCTGGCGTCAGCGCTCGGTCTCGGTGCCTTCCTGGCCCTCGAACGACGCCGGCCCGGTCTCGCCGGCGTGCTGGCCGGCTTGGCGCTGGTGAACAAGCTGGACGCCGTCCTCCTCCTCGTGGCCCTCGTGGTCGCCGAGCGCGTCGAACGGCGCGAATGGCCGTGGCGGCTCGTGGCGGCGGCCGCCGCCGTCGTCACCCCGGTCGCGGTCGCGGGGCTCGTCTGGTACGGGACGGTCCTCCCCCATTCCCTCACCGCCAAGCTGGCGGGCGAGGCGACCGGCGCCGGCTATCAGCACGACCCGACGTGGGCGATCCGGTTGCTCGGTCCCTGCTTCGCGTTACTCGCCGTCGCCACGCTCCTCGGACTCTGGGCCCACCGCCCCCGGCGCGTGCCCGGGCTCGTCATGGGCCTGCTCGCGTGGTCCGTGCTCCAGGTGATGGCCGCCTCGGTCGTGAACCTCGGCGGCACGTACGGCTGGTACCTGACCGTGGCCATCCCGCCGCTGGCTGTCACCGCGGCGATCACCGTCGGTGAGCAACCGCGATCGACCGCGGCCCACCGCCGATGGGTGGGCGCCGTCGCCGCGCTCTCGCTCGCGCTGGCCGGCGGGCTCTGGTCGACCATCGGTGACGGCGTCGACCGCGTCGACTCGGGCGACCTCCTGGAACAGGACCGGATCGCGGCCGGCCGCTGGCTCGACCGGCATGCTCCGGCGGGCGCCGTCGTGGACACCTGCTTCGGTTGGGTCGCCTACGAGGCGCCGCGGGTGACGATCGACGACCGGTGCGGCCTGACGTCGGAGGTCTCGCCGGGCCCGGCGCAGTTCCTCGCCGAGGCCCCCGGCGGGGACCAGCGCCCGTGTCCGCCAGGGACCACCGAGGCGGTGACGTTCGACCAGGCGAGCGAGCGCGACGGCGAACGGCCCCAGATCGTGGTGTGCCGTGCCATGCTCACTGCCCATGAGTGAGTGGGCCTGCGACCGCGGAGCACTCGAGAACGACATCCGTGTCGGTGACATCGACACCGTGCTCGTGGTCTTCCCCGACCTGCAGGGCCGCTTCATGGGCAAGCGGGTGACCGGCCACTACTTCCTCGACCACGTGATCGACGGCTCGGTCGAGGCCTGCAACTACCTCCTCACCGTCGACGTCGACATGAACGTCCTCCCGGGCTACGAGTTCGCCACCTGGGAGAAGGGCTACGGCGACTTCAGCTGCCGGCCCGACCTGGCCACGCTGCGCCGGATCCCGTGGCTGGAGGCGACGGCGCTGGTCATCTGCGACCTCTTCGACGAGGAGACGGGTGAGCCCGTCGAGGTGGCCCCTCGCACGATCCTGCGCCGCCAGCTCGAGCGGGCGGCGGCCATGGGCTACACGATCAAGTGCGGCATCGGAGCTGGAGTTCATCCTGTTCCGCCAGTCCTACGAGGAGGCGGCCGACGCCGGCTACCGCGGCCTCACCCCGCAGAACGACTACATCCTCGACTACCACATCCTCCAGACCACCAAGGACGAGTACCTCATCCGCCAGATCCGCAACGGGATGGACGGCGCCGGCGTCCCGGTCGAGTTCTCCAAGGGCGAGGCCGAGCACGGCCAGCACGAGATCAACCTGTACTACGCCGAGGCCCTCGAGATGGCCGATCGCCACACCATCTACAAGAACGGCGTCAAGGAGATCGCCGCCCTCAACGGCCAGGCCATCACCTTCATGGCCAAGTACGCCTTCGACAAGGTCGGCTCCAGCTGCCACATCCACTCCAGCGTGTGGGACGCCGACGGCGAGACGTCGCTCATGTGGGACGAGGGCGGCCCCCACCACATGAGCGAGATCTTCCGGGGCTGGCTCGGCGGCCAGACTGGTCGCCACCCGGGAGCTGGCCTGGTGCTTCGCCCCGTACGTGAACTCGTACAAGCGCTACCAGCCCGACTCGTGGGCCCCGACCGCCATCGGCTGGGGTCAGGACAACCGCACCCTCGGCCTGCGAGTGGTGAGCCACGGCGCCGGCTACCGGGTCGAGTCGCGGATCCCGGGCGCCGACGCCAACCCGTACCTGGCGTTCGCGGCCAAGATCGCCGCCGGCCTCCACGGCATCGAGCACGGCCTCGACCCCGGTGACCCCTACGAGGGCAACGGCTACACGGCCGACGACCTCCCCCGGGTTCCCCACACGCTGGTGGACGCCATCGAACTGCTGGAGGGCTCCACGATCGCCCGCGAGGCCTTCGGCGATGAGGTCCACGGGCACCTCGTCAACACCGCGGTGCAGGAGTGGAACGAGTTCAACAAGACCGTCACCGACTGGGAGGTCCGGCGAGGCTTCGAACGCCTGTGACCGAGGCGGGCACGAGCGTCCTGTTCCTGTCCTACGCAGCCGAGCGGACCGGTCCTCCCATCCTCCTGCTCCACCTCCTGCGCTGGCTGACCGCCAACACGCCCCTGCGGACCCACGTGCTCCTCCTCACGGGTGGAGAACTGGAGGCGTCGTTCCGCGAGATCTCTCCGGTCACGGTGCTCGACGAGCACCACCCACCGGTGGCCGGCGCCATCGCCGCCTCCGTCGCCAGCCGTCTCGGCCAGGACCAGAGGGCACGACGGATGCTGCGGACCTCTGTCGCCCGCCGGCTCCCGCGACTCGACGACGTCGACGTCGTGTACGTGAACACGGCAGCGAGCGTCCGCGGGCTCCGGTACCTGGAGGAGAGCGGCGCACGGGTGATCTCCCACATCCACGAGCTGGACGTCGGCCTCCACTTCCACCTTCCTCCAGAGGATCGGGAGCTCCTCCGGGAGGAGACGGACCAGTTCGTGTTCGCCTCGGAAGCCGTGCGGGAGGCGGCCGTGGACGCCCTGGACGCCGGTTCTCGCCCGGGCACCGTGGTGCACGAGTTCGTGGACACCGAGGTCGACCGGTCACCGGCCACGTCCGCCGCCCTCCGTCACCGGCTCGGCATCGACGACACGACACCGGTGGTCGGCTCGGTGGGCGTCCCGAGCTGGCGCAAGGCGCCCGACCTGTTCGTGCACGTCGCCCGTGAGGTCGATCGCCGCTGCGGCGAGCTCCGGCCGCACTTCGTCTGGGTGGGCGGGACGCCCGACGACCCGGCCCTGAGGGCCGCTCGGTGCGACGCCGACGAGGTGGGCCTCGCGGACCGGTTCCACGTGGTGCCCCACGAGGCCGAGGCGGCCGGGTGGAGCCACGCGTTCGACGTGTTCGCCCTCACCGCCCGGGAGGACGCGTTCCCGCTGGCCTGCCTCGAGGCCGCCGCCGTCTCCGTCCCCGTCGTGTGCTTCGACCGTGGCGGGATGCCGGAGTTCGTCGAGGACGGCACCTCCGGGTACGTCGTGACCTACCCCGACGTCGCCGGCTACGCCGACCGTGTCGCCCAACTGCTCCAGGACGCGGTCCTGCGTGGACGGTTCGGCCACGAGGCCCAACGCCGCGTCCGCCGCGAGCACGGCATCGAGTCGGCCTCGCGACGGATCCACGACCTGATCGTCTCGCCGCCTTGACCCGGCGCGCCGTCCTGTGGCTGGACCGTCCGTCGTTGGCGGACGAGGCGCTGGTCAGCCTCGCCGTCGCCCGGGAGCTGGCCGCCCGCCCCGACCTGGCCGTTGAGGTCGTCTTCAGCCACGATGGGCCGCTCCGCGAGGCGTTCGCCGAGGTGGCGGACGTCGTCGTCCTCGACGACGTGAACCGCGGCCGGCTCGCCCGCTCCGTGGTGGGCACGGCGCTGCCCCGGGTCACGTCCGTGGCCAAACGACTGCACGTGCGGGGATGGGTCCTGCGGCGCCGGCGCGCCGACCTGCACGTCGTCGTCGGCGTGGCCACCGCCCGCCTGGTGTACCACCTGGGCGCCCTCGTCCGCGGCGCCCTCGTCCACCTCGAACCGGGTGCCAGCGAGGACGACCGAGCGATGCTGCGTCGGGCAGGCGCCGAGCTGATCGAACTCGACCCTGCAGCCACACCGGCGCCGATCCGCAGCGGCCACTCGCGCGCCGACGTCGCCCTCGCCGTTGACGAGGTGGTGGTGGCGGGCGTGGGCCCGACGGACTGGTGGGACGCCCCCGAGCAGGTCGTGCTGTGGGCCGGGGGGCTGGCAACGCGGGTCGCGTGGCTGACCCACGCCCGCGACGATCAGCGGTGGCTTCTCGACCACGACCTCCGCATCGCCGGACTCGACGGCGTGGTGGTCGTCGACCGACCCGACTTCCTGGACGCCATCCCCCTCGTCGATGTCCTCGTCCTCGCCGGGCGCTCGCCCCGATCCACGCTCCTGGCGCGGGCTGCCCGCGAGGCGGGCGTCGCGGTCGTGGCGACGTCCAACCAGGGCGTCGGCGACCTGGCCACGCGCGAGGTGCCCTACCTGGACCTGGAGGCGCTGGTCTCGGCGATCACCGAGGTCGCGCACACCGGTCCACCGCCACCGCTGCCTCCGGGCGAGGACGGCCGCGACTGGCTGGAAGCGGTAGACAGGGCCCTCCGCCGAGGACGCCATGGCTGACGTCGACGAGATCCACGCCTCCTCCTCCGCCCCCGCGTTGCGTTCGCCGCGCCGGATGGCGGCCGCCCTCCGCGCCGACGCGCGGGTCATCCCCAGCACCGCGTGGCGACTGTTCCGCCGCAACGTGGCCAGCGAGTACCGCCAGAGCCGCCTGCGCTACGTCTGGCTGGTCGTGCCGATGGCGGCGACGGCGGCGATCTGGGTCTACCTCGAGCACCGGCAGGTCGTCTCCGTGCGAGAGACGGCACTGCCCTACGCGGTCCACGTCCTGCTCGGGCTCGTCCTGTGGCAGCTCTTCACCGACTGCGTGAACGCCCCGATCCAGCACCTCGAGAAGGCTCGCCCGGCGCTGTCGAAGGTCCGGCTCCCCCTCGAGACCTGGGTGGTGGCCGGGGCACTCGAGGCCGCCTTCCAGTTCGTCGTCCGCCTGGTGCCGGTGGCGGCGGTGATCGCCTTCGAGGACGTCGACGTGGCGTGGACCGCGATCCTGGTGCTGGTGGCCGCCGCCAGCCTGGCCGTCCTCGGCCTCGCTCTGGGCCTGCTGCTCACGCCGTTCGCGCTGCTGTACGAGGACGTCAGCCGGGGGGTGACCGTCACCCTCACGCTGTGGTTCTTCCTCTCCCCGGTCCTGTACGAGCGGCCCACCGAGGGGACCGGCGCCGCGATCGTCAGCTGGAACCCGGTCACCCCGGCGCTGGAGTCGGCCCGCGCCTGGTTGATCGGTGGCCCCGGGGCCGAGCCGCTGGCGCTCGCGTTCGTGACCGCCGTGGCCTCGGTCGTGCTCGTGCTGGCGTGGCTCCTCCTGCGCATCGCCCGCCCCCACGTCGTCGCCCGCCTGTGAGCAGCTTGCCGATCGCCGCCGACGAGGCGCTGGCCCTGCGGGCCACCCACCTCTCGAAACGCTTCTCCCACGACCTCACGCGGTCCCTCCGCTACGCCCTGGGCGACATCGCCCGCGAGCTCCGCCGACGGGATCCGTCTTCGCTGCCGTTGCGCCCCGGTGAGTTCCTGGCGCTGGACGACGTCTCGTTCGACGTCCACCGGGGTGAGGCGCTGGCTGTCGTCGGTGCCAACGGCGCTGGGAAGAGCACCCTGCTCAAGGTCCTCTACGACCTCATCAAGCCCGACACGGGAACGGCCTGGAGCCGCGGCTCGATCGGGGCCCTCATCGAGCTGGGAACGGGCTTCGAGCCGGTGCTCTCCGGCCGGGAGAACATCGGCGTCGCCGCCGCCCTGATCGGCCTGCACGGTCACGAGGTGGCGGATCTGGTCGAGCGGGTGGCCGACTTCGCGGAGATCGGCGACGCCCTGGACGCACCTGTCCGGTACTACAGCTCGGGGATGGCGGCCCGGCTGTCCTTCGCCGTGGCGGCCATGCTCGAGCCGAGCGTCCTGCTCGTGGACGAGGTCCTGGCCGTTGGCGACCTGGCCTTCCAACGCAAGTGCCTGCTGCACATGCGCCAGTTCCTCGACCATGGCGGAGCCCTGGTCTTCGTGTCGCACAACCCTCACCAGATGCAGGCCATCTGCAGCCGAGCCCTCCTTCTCGAAGGGGGCACGGTCGTCGCGGAGGGTGAGGTGGCGACGGTGTTGGGGCGACACTTCGACGCGCAGGCATCGTCGGCCGACGCAACGGACGAGGGGCCGAGCTCGACGTCGGACGCCGCCATTGTCGACCTCGTCGCACGTGCTCCGGGAGGTGGGGCGGTCAGAGCCGGCGAGGAGGTGGAGCTCACCGTACGGTGCCGGCTGCGCACGCAGACCACCGTGCTCTGGGCGTTCAACATCTGGTCCGGCGACGGATGGGTCTGCATCACCGGCGACGTGGACATGACACCGAGGACGATCGGCCCCGGGCTGGTGGAGCTCCGCTGTCGGATTCCGCGTCTCCCGCTGGTCGGCGGGCGATACAACCTGTCCACGGCGCTGATCGACGTCGAGTCCCAGTACCCACTCGCCACCGTCGGGTACGGCGGGCCCATGGTCCCCCTCGAGGTGCGAACCGCCTCGTCCGCGCTGCAGAACTCCCAGATGGCGATCCAGCAGCTGACGACCATCGACGTGGAGTGGCACTGACCCCGACGGGCCGGCCCGGCCGGTCAGACGGGCGACCCCGGTCGAACCACTCGGCGAACCCGGTGTTTGACCATCCGACCCATGGCCTTCCACATTCGAGCATCCGAGGGCCGCAGTCGTTGCGCCACCTCCCGGAGGAGAAGGCCGGAATCGACGGTGGACAGCGGGCCCTCGCTCGCCGTCTCGGGGACGTCGTCGGTGCCGAACCCGTGCTCTCGTGGATGGTCCTTCGGCGGAAAGGTGAGCTCGTAGGGGTACGTACGGCCGACCTCGTCCGGCGTCAGCGACGTCGGCCGCTTGCGCCGGCCGATCACCGCCTTCGGCCGGTCCGAGCCGGGGAACGTCGACGGCCACCGCCTCACCTCGATGTCCTCGAAGTGCTCGGCGACGATGTTCACCATCCGCTGGAGCTGAGGCGCCACGAGGTCCTTGTGCTCGCGCCCGTTCGACTCCCGCCAGCTCCACAGGACCGCGGTGACGTACAGGGAATCGGAGAAGACCGGCGTCTCGGGATCCTCCCAGGGCAGCTGGATCCCCCGCGCGACGTCTTCGCAGTCCGCGACGTGGATGAGCAGCGAACCTTCCGGCCGCACCCACGACGCGAGGTTCGCGACGGTGGCGTGCACGTCCTTGATGGAGTCGACGAACTGGTAGCTCAACCAGAGGTTGGTCACCAGGTCCCACTGCTCCACCCACTCGGGATGGCTGTCCAGGTAGCTGCCCAGGACGAAGTCGACGTCCGGGTTGGCCTTCGCCGCCTTGGCGAGCATCGACGGCGAGATGTCGAGGCCGCAGCGGTCGACCTCGGGGAACGCCGAGAGGTGCTTGCCCGTTCCGCAACCCGTGTCGAGCCACCGACCGCCATCGGGGAGGAGCTCGCCCACCAACTCGACCTTGTAGGCGCTGAGGTTCTCGTTCCAGACATCCCCGCCGTGGAACCGCTCGTCGTAGGAGTCGGCGTACCACTCGTCGTAGATGCTCAGGATCTCGTCTCGGTCCACCTGTTCTCCTCCGCCGCGGCGCACACTATCCACGACGGCCGATCCGGGGTCAGCCCCTTACAGTTCACGGGCGATGGAACCCGATGCCGTCCGAGAGCTCTACGACCCGGCCACGGCAAACACCTACGACGAGCGGTGGCACGGCGAGCCCTGGGGGAACGACACCAACGTCCTCGCCGATGCAATCGCCGCGCACGTCCACAGCGAGACACGGTGGCTCGACGTCGGCTGCGGGACCGGGAACTTCCTCAGTCGCCACCCCGGCGTGGAGCGGGCGGGCCTCGACCTGTCGCCGTCGATGTTGGCCCGGGCGAGGCGTGCGAACCCCGATGCGACGTTCTACGAGGCCGACTTCCGCGAGGACATCGTCGACTTCCACGATGCGTGGACGCTCGTCACCTGCACGGGCGAGCCCTGGTCCTACGTCGAGACGCTCGCCGAGATCGAACTGATGGTCGAGCTCATGGCCCGCTGGACCGCCCCCGAAGGCCGTTGTGTGCTCGCCGTCCAGGACGTCACCGACCTGACCGGCTACCACCTCCCGTACGAGTTCTCTGCCGAGCCGGGGATGCCGGGCGAGATCACCCTGAAGGGGATCGTCTGGTCGCTGGTCGACCGGTCCGACCCGAACCGTCCCCGCGACCACCACTACTTGATCTGGCCGAACCTCGAGCACTGGATCGCCACCTACAGCCGACACTTCAGGACGATCGTCGTGGAGACGCTCCCCCACGACCCCCCCTGGCTCAACACGCCGCGCCGGGTGCTCATCGCCACCGACAAGCGGGCGCCGGGCGACAGCACGCCCGCCGACGTCTCGTTGCCACCGACGACGACCGAGGCCGACGCAGCGCCCCCGGCCACCGGCGACGAGCCTCGGCCTGCCGCGCTGCGCGACCTCACCCTCGGCGACCTCTACGACCACGCTCGACCGTGGACCGGCGAGTTCTGGCGGTCGGTGTCGCGTCGCCTCGGTCCCCGACGCTGACCCCGCACGCCGTGCGCCCCTGAGGCGGTCGAACGTGCCTCCAGCGACCGTCCCGCACCGCATGGTGTTCTGCGGTCAAGCAGCCGACCGGACGGGTCCGCCCCTGTACCTCCTTCGCGTCGCCGAGTGGATCAAGCGCCACCGGGACGTCGAGCTCTTCTTCCTGTTGCTGGAAGGCGGGCCGCTCGTGGACGAGTTCCGGGCCCACGGCGAGGTCGTGGTGGTCGACGAGCACCGGCCGGCTCCTCGTCAGGCCGTTGCCCGCAGCATCCTGCGGCGTCGGCTCCGGTCGTTCGGGGCGCCCGACCTGATCTACGTCAACACGGCCACGAGCGTGCGTGCCCTCCGGCTCCTCGACATCGGGCACACGCCGGTGCTCTCCCACGTCCACGAGCTCTCGGTGGGGTTGGACTTCTGGCTCGATCCGTCGGACCTCGCGCTCCTCCGCTCTGCGTCCACGGCCGTCCTCACCGTGTCCCAGGCGGTCGAGGTGGAGCTGGTGGAGCGGCACGGCTTCTCGCCGGACCACATCGAGCGCCACCCGGGGTTCGTGCCGACGGACCTCCCGAGCGTCGACGGCTCCGCCACCCGACGACGGCTGGGCATCCCGGACCATGCGGTGGTGATCGGCGCCGGCGGCGTTCTCGATTGGCGCAAGGCGCCGGACATCTTCGTCCGCGTCGTGGAGGAGACCGCTGCCCGCGCGTCCACCGAGGTCCACGGCCTCTGGCTCGGAGGAGGACCTGGGAGCCCCCTGGCGGAACGGGTCCGACGCGAGATCGCGGAATCCGCCATCCCGGACCGGATCCACCTGGTCGACGAGCACCCGGACGTCTTCGAGTGGCTCGCTGGCATGGACGTCCTGGTCCACCCGGCCCGCGAGGACGCCTTTCCACTCGTCTGCGTCGAAGCCGGCGCGATGGGGCTGCCGCTGGTGGCGTTCGACAACGGCGGCGCGGCCGAGCTCGTCCAAGCCGGCGGCGGCGGTGCCATCGTCCGCTATCCCGACCTGCCGGCGTTCGTGGACGCCACCACGGCCCTCGTCGAGGACCCCGAACGCCGGAGCCAGTGCGGTGACCGCGCCCGATCATGGGTTCAGCGGAACCACACGGCAGACGTCGCCTGCCCGCGACTCTGGGAGACGCTCGAGCGATGGATGCGTTGAGCCCGCCGCGACGGCGGCGCACGCTGCTGGTGCTCGACGACGGCTCGTGGAGCGAGCGGACCGCGCCGGTCGTCGAGTTGGCGGACCGCAGCGAGCACCACGACGCGACGACGGTGGTGTTCGTGACCAGAGGTGAGGAGGGACGACGGTTGGTCCAGCGGGCCGACGTGCGAGACCTCGACGAGGTCAACCAGGACGCCGTCTGGCGGATCGTCGCCGAGACCCCGTTCCGCCGCGTGGGGCGCGTCCTGAAGAACCGGCGAACCCGACGTGTGGTGCAGGCGCTGAGCGACGTCGACGTCGCGTTCGCCGGCGGCCCCGAGGCCGCCCGAATCTGCGACGTCATCCCCGGCAGGGTTCCCGTGCTCTACCTCGCGGAAAGGGTCGCCCTCGACCTCGGGCGCTGGCGCCGCCGAGTCTCCGCGAAGCACACGAGCTTCCTCTGCTGCGACGAGGCCGATGGACGCCTGCTCGTCTCCTGCGGCGCCGATCCCGATGCCGTCACCATCGACTCGGCCGTCTGCAACCCCGACTGGCTCAGCCTCGCCAGCGGCGACGTCCCGCCCTCCGGACGATCACCAGACGCTGAGGTCATCATGTGCGTCGGCACGCTCGACTGGTGGCGTGACCCTGACCTGTTCGTGCCGTTGGCCTGGCAGGTGCTGCAGGCCGCCCAGCGCCCGTTGCACTTCGTGTGGATGGCGCCGGGCGCCGGCGACCGCGACCTCTGGCCCCTCGATCACGACCTGAGGAACGTGGGGATCTCGGCGCACGTGACCGTCGACGTGAGGACGACACCGGCTGACGTCCTCGCCCTCAGCGATGCCGTCCTCACCTTCACCTGCCGACCGGGGACGTTCGATGCGCTCGTCGGTCATGCGCGGGCCGTCGCCATCCCGGTGCTCGACGGGCTGGCGACACCTGAGGTCGTCGACGAACTCCTCGGCCACCGTGGCAAGCGGCGGACCACGCCGACGCCAGTCCGGTCCGGTGGCCTCTCGGACGCCGCCGCCGCGCTCGATCGAGCGTTGACGGCGGCATCGCGACGCGACGAGGGCACGTCGTGACCGCTCCGCAGGACGCGACGCCACGTCAACCTCGCGTCGGGTCGCTGATCCGGGCCGGCGAGTGGTGGAACTACAAGGGTCCCGTCGTCGCAGCCTTCTGTTACCTGACGATCCTGTGGGACGGCACCGATGCACCAGTGCGTCGCACGGTCATGGCCGTCGTCCTGTTCCTCGTCGCGCTCCTCGGCGTCGGCGGGTTGGGACACGTGGTCAACGACCTCGCGGACCAGGAACAGGATCGAAGGGTCGGCGTCCGGCGCTCGGCGACCGCCCTCTCCTCGCGTCGTCGTTCCGCGTTGCTCGTGGGGCTGTCGATCCTCGCCGGCGTGCCCTGGCTCGTCCTCGATGTCGACGGGATCGCGATCGCCCTCCTGGTCCTCGAGCTCGCGCTCCTCCTCGCCTACTCACTGCCGCCCGTCCGAGCCAAGGAACGGGGAGCTCAGGCGTTGTGGGTGGATGCCGCCTACGCCTACGTCGTTCCCATCGCCCTGGCGTTCGCGACGTTCGGCTCCGTGTTGGACACCGAGCTCGAGACCGGTCCCGTTGTCGCCGCGCTCGTGTGGGCGACGGTCGCCGGGCTGGCCGCGATCGCCCAGCACCAGGCGAGCCACATCGACGCCGATCGCGTCGCCCGAACCGGCACTTGGGCGATCGACGTCGGTCGCGAGGCGGCCACTCGTTGGGTCAGCCGGCTCGTGGTCGCCGCGGCAGTGGCGTTCATCGCGCTGCTGGCCGCGCTGGTGGACAGCGTGCCCACGGTGTTCGTCTGGAGCTCACTCGCGGTGCTCTGGCAGGCGGGGCAGCTCACCGCGGTTCGGCTCCAGCAGCTGCCGGACGAGAGGCCACCGATCACCTTCGGCGTCCGTGACCACGTCCTCGGCCCCCTCGAGTCCCGTTGGCTCTCCCTCATCGTGCTGCTGACTCTGGTCGTGCGGTCGACCGACTTCTGGCCACTCCTGCTGCTGCACGTCGTGCTGTTCGGCGCGCCGCTGTTCGCGGTGGTCAGTGTCGAGCTCCACCGGGTCCGCGTGCTGGTCACGTTCCTGGCCCATCGGTCCCGCGGCGACGACGCCCATGCGGTCGCACGGAGGGTCGGTTCCGGCCCCACGCACATCGACGTCGTCCGCCGAGGATGGCGGTCGGTCCGGCGTCGCCTGTCCTAGTCCTCCGCCAGGACGGCCTCCCATGCCGCCAGGACGTGTGGTGGGTCACCGGCATCGGCGAGAGCCCGGGCGTTGCTGGACAAGTGAGCGGCCAGCTCCGCGTCCCGGCAGACGCGGACGATGGCATCGGCGAGCGCGTCGACGTCACCCACGGGCGCCAGGAGCGCGTCGACGCCGTCCTCGACGAGGTGGGGGACGCCGCCGGCGTCGGTCGAGACGATGCACATCCCCGAGGCCCCCGCCTCGATCAGCGACACGGGACGGTTGTCGACGACCGGCGTGTTCAGGAACACGTCGCACTCGGCGAACAGGTGGGCCTTCTCGTCGGCGGCGACGAAGCCCCGGACGTCCACCTGGTCCTGCAGGCCCCGGCGGGCGACCTCGGCCTCGACCGCGGCCCGCCGGCCCTTGTCCGGGCCCGCCATGGTCAGGTGCACGGCGGGCAACTCGGTCCTCAGCCGGTCGACGACACCCACCGCGACCTCGGGGGCGTAGACGTCGTGGTAGGCCCGCATCCACAGCAGGCGCGGGCGCACCTCCGTGCGCTGGCGGAACGGGTAGTCGTCGACGTCCAGCGGGTTGGCGATGACGGTGACAGGGCGACCCAGCAGCTCCTCGGCCCAACCGGCGAGGTAGGAGCTGGGCGCCACCAGCTCGTCGAAGCGCCCGAGGAGCCGGCGGGTGGCGGCGGGTCGCCGGCGTTCGAACGCCGGGAAGCCACCACCCGACAGGACGCCGACCAGGCGCCCGGCCCGGCGACGCTGGAGCATGGCGACGACGTCCTCGACGTAGGCGGCCCGGCCGCTGTAGAGGTGGACGACGGCCACGTCGGGACGGACCCGGGCGGCGGTCGCCACGAGCTGGAGCGAACGACGCAGGGATCCGCGGTGCGTCGACACCGCGTCCACCCGGTGGCCCGCCTCGGCCAGCAACGGGCCGAGGCGCTCGAAGACGTCCGGGATCCGCCCCGGCCAACGACCGATCAGGGGCGCGAACAGCTGGATCGTCCGCCGGGGTGCCGCGTCAGCCACCGCCACCGCCCGGTCGCAGGAGATCGGTGGCGGCGGCCGCGACGCCGCTGGAGAAGGCCTCGTACGAACCGCTTCGCTGCAGGCGCCGGACCTCGCCCAGCCGATGGCGTCGCGGCGACGGGCAGGTCGGCGCGGGCGACGAGGAAGGCTCGGAACTCCGCGAGGACCTGCTGGGCCCGCGGCGTTGCGTGGTCGCGCACGCGCCGCTCCAGCTCCTCGGCTTGGGCGAGGCGGACCAACGAGGCGTCGCGGACCGACGCCAGGTCGCGGCGCAGCTGCCCGAGGACCTCGGGGACGACGCGAGTCCGCTGGGCGGAGGTCACCTGGGCGGGGTGCCGCCGGTAGGCCACCAGTGGTTCGGGTACGTCGACGACCCTCCCGGTGCACGACGCCACCCACGACAGCCAACGGTCGTGCAGCACCGGGTGCGCCGGTCCGTCGAGCACGTCCGGGATCGGGAGGGAGAGGTCCAGGACGCTCCGGCGAACCGCCATCGTGCACCCGGAGGTGATGGCCTGGCTGAGGACTGGCCCGGGATCGCCCGCGGCCAGGCGGGCGCGTAAGGCGTCGTCCACGTGGAGCTCCCGCCACAGACGGCCCGGCAGAGGACGACCGGCCTCGTCGACGAACGTGGCGTCCGAGAAGGCCATGGTCACGCCGTCGGCGCCGACCGCGTCCAACAGCTTGCTCACGTGGTCCTGCCGCCACACGTCGTCCTGGTCGGCGAGCAGCACCACGTCGCCCTCGGCCATCGCCAGGGCGCCGTCGAAGGCCCGACGTGGGCCCTGGGCCTGGTCGGCCCGGGTGACCCGCACCGGGAACGGCGCCGTCTGGGCGAAGGCGTCCAAGAGGTCCAACGTCCCATCGCGGGACCCGTCGTCGCGTACGACGACCTCGTCGGGACGCCGCGCCTGCTCGACCAGGGAGTCGAAGAACTCCGTCAGCCACCGATCGCCATCGAGCGTGGCGAGCGCGACGGTGACGCTGGGCTCAGCCAACGGTCCGCTGCATGGCGTCGTAGAGGGCAGGGCCGACGACGTCGACCGTGTGGTCCCGGCGAACCCGTTCGACCAGCCCCGGCGGAGGGGTGGGGTCGGCCAGGACCGCCTCGATGCGGTCGGACATCGCAACGAGATCGAGCGGGGCGACGACGTCGGCCCGGTCGCCGGTGGCCACCAGGTCGGCCAGTCCACCGTTGTCGAACGTGATCACCCTCGTTCCGCCCGCGAGCGCCTCGAGCCCCGCGAGGGGAAACGGGTCCTCCCGCGCCGTCGAGACGACCAGGTCGGCCGCGGCAAGCCACGGTGCAGGGTCCTCGACCTCACCGGGCAGGGCCAGGACGTCGACGAGTCCGGCGGCAGCCACGTCGGCACCCACCCGGTCGGGATCGTCGAGCCGACCGACCCAGGCGAAGCGCACGTCGGGTCGGCGGTGGTGCAGCGACGCCGCGAGGCTCACGAACAGATCGATCCCCTTGCGCCAGCTGCCGGCGCCGAGCGCGACGACGAGCGGCGCGGCGCCGGACGCGGGGGCGACGTCCCGAGCCCGCTCCCCACGGGGGTGGTCCGGGATGAACCCGGGCACGACGTCGACGACACCGGCGGCCACGCCCTGGTCCTCGACGAAGCGGGCCACTCGAGGCGCCACGGCCACCCACCGACGAGGCAGCGTCCAGAAGGCGGACCCGAGCTCCGGCGCGACCGCCCGCGCCGCTCCGTCGGCGAGCTCGTGCACGTGGGCCAGGACGGGCGACGACGGGCTGGGCCCGAGGGCGGCCAGGGGCACGCTCGCCCCGACCCCGTTCAGGTACACGAGGTCGGGATGGACCCGGCTGCGGTGCCGTCGCACCCGTGCGCGGCGAACGGCTCGGGCGACCGGGCGGAGACCGAGCTCCTCGATCCCCAGCTCGACGTTCTCGCCGATCGACCGCCGGCGCAGGTGCTGGTGGACGACGCTCGTGGGCGCCAGCGCCTCGAAGTGGGGAACCAGCTCACCACCGCGCCAGAGGAGCACCTCCGGCTCGACATCGGTCTCCGACCGCAGCCAGCGCAAGAACGTCAGCAGCAACAGCGGAGCACCCGTCCGCGAGGCGTCGTGGGCCAGGAAGCGGACGGTCCTCAGCGCCACGACGCCACCGTGGCGACCAGCGCCGGTGCGGCGATCTCGGCGACGTGGTCGGCCGCAGCCGCCGCGGCCGCACGGCCGAGCGCGGCATGACGATCGGCGTCGCCCACGAGCGCCACGACCTCGTCGGCGAACGCCTCGACGTCCGGGTAGCCCACCACGACGCCACCGCCCGCGCCGCGAACTCGACCATGCCACCGGTGTCGAAGGTGACGAGCGGGACGCCGGCGGAGGCCGCCTCAAGGCAGGCGATCGGGTAGGCGTCCTCCCTCGCAACCTGGGCGAACACGTCGGCCACCGCGAACCAGTCCCCCGGTCGCTCCACCTCGCCGACGAACCGAACCACGTCCTCGAGGCCGAGGTGCCGCACCTCGTGGTCGAGCGGCCACAGGTCCGGGCCGGTGGTGTCACCACCCACCCAGACCAGCTGTACGGGAGCCTCCACCCGCTCGGTGAGGCGAGCAGCCAGGGCGACGAAGAGATCCGGGGCCTTGCGCCACTCGAGACGCCCCGACCCGACGACCACCAGCGCATCGGGGTCCAGCCCGAGTGCCCGCCGCCGGGCGGCGCGCTCTCCGACCGGCACGGGCGGCACGGGAACCACGAGCTCGTGGTGGACGGCGATCCGGCCCGGCGCCACCTCATGCTCGACGACGAGGTGATCGGCCACGGCCTGGGACGCCGCCACGACGCCGTCGGCGCGGGCCAGGAGGTGAGCCAGCGCAGCGGGATCCACCCGGTGGCGGAGCGCCGCGGCCATCTCGTGGACGTGCACGACGACCCGGTGGTCCGAACGGACCAGCGAGCCGAACAGCCGCAACGTCTCCGGAGCGATGGTGTTCACGTAGAGGGTCTCCGCCCTTGCCAGTCGGCCTGCCACCGCCCGGTCCCGCGCCGCCGTCAGCCGGTCGGCCAGGGTCGGACGGGAGAGCCGGTGCAGGCCCTGTTGGAGGATCCGAGGGGTGGTCCACCGGCGGTCGACGACCCGTACCTCAGCGAGCGCCTCGAACTCCGGGAGGAGGGCACCGCCCCGACCGAGCACGGTCGCGAACGTCCACGGCGCGTGCTCGGCGAGCCAGCCCTGGAACGTCAGCAGGAAGATCGGCGGGCCTGACCGCTCGGCGCCATGCCCCAGGAACAGGACGTCCGGCGTCGAGTGCGGGCCCTCACTCGGGGAAGCCGGCACGCCGGGCTCCCCGGGTCTCCATGCCGCAATCGTAGGCCGCCGACCCCTACGGTGACCGGGTGGACGTGGCCGTGACCGGGAGCAGCGGCCTGATCGGCAAGGCCCTCAGCGCGGCCCTCGAGGCCGACGGTCATCGGGTGCGGCGCATGGTCCGCCGCGACCCGACGGGGCCCGACGAGGTGCGTTGGGACCCCGAGGCCGGTGAGATCGACGTCGCGGGGCTGGCGGGCATCGACGCCGCCGTGAACCTCGCCGGGCCCGGCATCGGCGACAAGCGCTGGACCGACGATCGCAAGCGCGCCCTGCGCGACGCCCGGGTCGACGGCACCCGTCTGCTGGCCGAGACGATGGCCGGTCTCGACCCGGTCCCCACGGTCCTCGTGTCCGGCTCGGCGATCGGGTACTACGGCGACCGCGGCGACGAGGTCCTGACCGAGGACAGCGCGGCGGGTGACGACTTCCTGGCCCGGCTCTGCGTCGACTGGGAGGCGGCCGCCGCTCCGGCTGAGGGCGCGGGGATCCGCGTGGCGCGGATCCGCAGCGGCATCGTCCTCGCGCCCGGTGGTGGCGCGCTGGCCAAGCTGCTGCCGCTCTTCAAGCTGGGCGCCGGCGGTCGCATGGGCTCCGGGAAGCAGTACTGGAGCTGGATCACGATCGACGACGAGATCGCCGCCATCCGCCATCTCCTCACGCAGGACGTCGACGGCCCGGTCAACCTCGTGGCCCCGGGCACCGTCACCAACCAGCAGCTCACGGAGGCGCTCGGGCGGGTCCTGCATCGCCCGACCGTGATCCCCGTGCCGAGCTTCGGGCCCAAGCTCCTGATCGGCGGCGAGGCCACCGAGGCGTTCCTGTTCGCCTCCCAACGGGTCGTGCCGGACGTGCTGGAGTCCAGTGACTTCACCTTCGCCCACACCGACGTCGAGTCGGGGCTGCGGGCCGTCCTGGGTCGCTGACCCGTGCCCGACCGCCAGGTCGCCGCCTTCGACTTCGACGGCACGATCACCCGCAGGGACACGCTGGTCCCCTTCCTGCGCCGCCTGCGGGGTGGGCCGCGCGCCACCGCAGCGTTCGCGTCGGCGGCACCGGCGCTGGCCACGGGAGGACGCGAGGCCTACAAGGCCGCGGTGCTCCGGCGGCTGCTGGCGGGCATGCCCGCCGAGCACCTCCAGCGAGAGGCGCTGGCCTACGGGGCCGGGCTGCACCGGCAGTTCCGGACGGAGGCCCTCGAACGGATCCGGTGGCACCAGGGCGAGGGCCACGAGGTGGTCATCGTCTCCGCCTCGCTGCGCGCCTACCTGGACCCCGTCGTGGACCAGCTCGGGCTCGACGGCGTGTGCGCCGTCGAGCTGGAGGTGGGCGACGACGGCCTGCTGACCGGACGCATGGTGGGGCGCAACTGCCGGGGCGCCGAGAAGGTGCACCGCCTGACCACCTGGCTCGACGGCGAGTCGCCCGAGCGCCTCTGGGCCTACGGCAACTCGTCGGGCGACAAGGAGCTCCTGGCCGCCGCCCACGATCCGACCTGGCTGGGCCGCCGCCGCCGTCGTTCGTGAAGTGGAGGAAATAGCCCCCGGAATCGGGGGTCTATTTCCTCCACTCGACCTCAGCGGAGCGCGCCGGGGGCGTCGGTCAGGGGCGCGGTGCCGGCGACGAGCCAGGTGCCCTGGACCGGCTCCAGCGTGAAGACGGTGTGGATGTCGCGCGTCGGGGCCCCGTCCTGTTCGACGGTGCCGTGGGCCACGACGCCGATGCGGGGGGCGGCCTGGTGGGCGCCGAGGTTGCGGTGGACGAACAGACCCAGCCGGTCGAACTCGTAGCGGGCCGGTCGTCCGTCGCCGTCGGAGATCGCCGCCTCGACGGCGTCCAAGCGCTCGGCCGTGGTCGCCACCGCCGCCAGGTCGGCGTCCCCCCGGGCCAGGGCGTCGGCCTCGATGGCCAGACCGGCCAAGAGGTCCTCGGCGATGGCCGGCGCCATCGAGGCCTCCAGAAGGTCGTCCGCGCTGGGCTGCACCGTGAGCGGCGGCACGACCAGGCCGTCGACGTCCTCCACCGCCGCCCGCAGCTCCGGGTCGAACCCGCCAGCAGCCGGCTTTGCTGGACCGGCCACGGCGACGACGACGGTCAGGGCCACCGCCGCCCCGACCACCGGGACCAGCACCCACCGCAGCCGCCACGCGACGCAGGCCACGGTCAGCGCCGCCAGGACCGCGACCTTGGTGGCGAACTCGGTGGTCTGCGGGGCGGCCAGCACGACGGCGAGAGCGCCCACGCCCGCACCGAACAGCAGCCGCGGCACCCGGGCCCCGGGGACCGTCCGGGGATCGGTGATCATGAAGAACAGGAAGACGAGGAGCTCCGGCGACGAGACCACGATCCACCAGAGCTCGGCGCCGGCGACCGGGCCCAGGTGCCACGTGGCGGTGATGGCGTGTCCGGTCGCCACCACGACGCCGAAGGCGACCGCGAAGGTCACCCAGAACGAAGTCGCCAGCCCGAGCAGACCCAGGCGGCGGGTGATCACGATCCCGCCGCCGAGGAGGACGGCATAGACCAGGGCGAGCCCGAGCGACCACGGCCCCCACCAGAAGTCCTGCGGCTCGGTGCGGGCGCTGCCCAGGACCAGGAAGGTCAGCACCAGCCCGAGGTTCGAGGGGTTGAACAGCGGCCGGTCGTCGACCCGGAGCAGGTGCTTCGACAGGACCGACACCGCTGCGCAACCGGCGAAGATCGGCCACCCGCGGAGGCTCCACCAGTCGCCGTGCTCGGTTCCCGGCACTCGGAGGAGGAGCGCCACCCCGTTGCCCGTGAGCAGGGCGCTGGCGGGCCAGGCCAGGACGCCCCGCTGCCGGAGCACGATCGTCACCTCGAGCGCCGCCGCCGTGAGCAGGGCGACCAGGATCTGGGCGATCGACAGGTCCCAGTCGATGGCGACCTGGCCGAGCACCTGCACCGTGAGCAGGCAGGCGGCCACGTGCAGCCTCGCGTCGCGCAGCGACGGCAGCTCGACCGGGACCGACCGGACAGCGAGGGTGGCGGTCACGGCGTCAGGCCGGGGGCACGCTGTCCCGGTAGCCGTGCTCCACGATCATGCGGCCGGACTCGGCGTAGTCCTCACGGTCCTCAGGCGCCCAGGTGCCGAGACCGTCGACGTAGCGGTTGTACATGCAGAAGGCGGCGGCGATGAGCACGGTGTCGTGGAGCTCCACGTCGGTGGCGCCCTCGGCCCGGGCCGCCTCGATCAGCTCGGGCGTCACCGCGAGGCCCGAGGACTGCACGGCCCCGGCCACCCGCAGCAGGGCGCGGACCTTGGGCGACACCGGCGCCCCGGCGAGGTCAGCCACCACGGCGTCGACCGTGTCCCAGCCACCCTCGAGTTGAAGCGCCGCGAACGTGGCGTGCGACGTGTGGCAGAAGTGGCAGTCGTTCAGCTTCGAGACGTGGGCGGCGATCAGCTCACGCTCACCTCGGGTCAGCGAGCTCTCGCCCCGGAGCAGCACCTCGGCCAGCTCGTTGAGCGGGCGAGCGGTCTCGGGGCGGAACGCCATCGGTCCGATGATCCCGGGCAGGCCCTCGGGCAGGTCGATGTGGGGCACGGTGCGTCTCCTTCGCTGACGGACTCAGCATTCTGACGCTTCACCGGGTCCCCCCGGTTCCCCGTTACTTCGGGGGCATGCGGATGCCACCGTCGACGCGGATGACCTCGCCGTTCAGGTAGTCGTTCCGGAAGACCTCCATCGCCATCGACGCGATCTCGGTCGGCTTGCCCATCCGCTTGGGGAACAGGACACCCGCGCCGAGGCTGGCCTTCGTCTCCTCGCTGGCGAACGCGAACATCGGCGTGTCGATCGTGCCGGGGGCGATGGTGACCACCCGGATGCCGACGGCGGCGAGGTCACGGGCGACGGGCAGGGTCATGCCCACGATGCCCCCCTTCGACGCCGAGTAGGAGGCCTGACCGGTCTGGCCGTCGAAGGCGGCGATCGACGCGATGTTGACCACCGCGCCCCGCTCCCCGTCCTCACCGACCGGCTCGTTCTGGCTCATGGCCGACGCCGCCAGGCGGATCACGTTGAAGGTGCCGATCAGGTTGACGGCGACCACCTTCTCGAAGGCACCGAGGTCGTGGGGCTCACCGCCCCGGCCCACCGTGCGCTGGGCCCAGCCGATGCCCGCGCAGTTGGCGACGAAGCGCAGGTCGCCGTCGGCGTTGGCCTGAGCGACCGCGGCCTCGACCTCTTCGGTGTTCGTGACGTCGGTGTGCGCGTAAGAGCCGCCGACGTCGCCCGCCACGCCCTTGCCCTTCTCGTCCTGGAGGTCGGCGATGGTGACCTTGACCCCTTCGCCGGCCAGCAGGCGGGCGATGGCCTCACCGAGGCCGGAGGCGCCGCCCGTGACCAGTGCAGATCCGCTGATGTCCATGGATCGACCCTACCGAGGGCCGTCCGCCGGCCAGGAACCCGTCCCCACCTCCGCCAGCTGGTACGCCAGCGGCGTGGCCGGCAGGCCGAGACCGGCGATGACGGCGCGCACCTCGGGGATGTGGAAGTCCTGCGTGAAGACCCGGGCGTCCTGGGTCAGGTGGCCGCGGACCCCCTCCAGCGCCTCCTGGGTGCCCTTGCCCAGGTCGCAGTCGATCAGGACGGCTCGGACGAGCGGCGGCACCTTGCCCGCGCCGATCGTGTCGGCGAACCACCCTTCGACGATCGTGACGACGGCTTCCCGGCCGAACCGCTCGAGGTTCGCTCGGAGGACCTCCGGCGCGGCTTGGTACTCGCCGGTGAAGTCGTACTCGCCGGCCTCCGGCACGTGGGCCTCGACGCCGGCGAACGAGTCGTACGCCCAGAGCTCGTAGCCGAGCGCGGCGCACGTCAGGGACAGCTTGGACGTGGCCCCGCCCTGCCAGCACCCGGCCTCAACCACCGCCTCGCCGGGTTCGGCGGGCCGCTCGGCCACCGCACGCATGACCGCCACGACCTCCGGCGGGCGGTGGGCGTGGAGCAACCCCCAGTCGACCCGCAGGCAGCCTGCGACCAGCCGGAGCCGGTCGGGCACCGTCAGAGCTGACGGCCCGAGGAGGCGGAGGTAGGACCAGCAGTACCAAGCGAGGCGGGCCCGCTGCTGGGCCAGCGGCGACGGAAGTCGCGGGCGGATGCGGCGTACGTAGAAGCGCCGCACCTTCTTGCGCACCTTGGCGCCGGCAGGGGCCACCTGCGAGACGCTAGGGCTCGGCCCGCCGTCCGGGGGCCGTCCGCCGGCCAGGAAACCGTGGCGGACGACCCCCGAAGCGGGTCAGGGCATCACGAGACCGGGGTGTGACCCTCGGCCGCTCCGGTCGACGCCGATTCGGCCGAGGCCGACTCGGGTCGGGCCGGGATGCGAACGTGCGACCAGCGCCACGTGGCGTGCGCCACCGCGTCGGCCATCAGGTCGAGGACCTCCGTCATCGACGTTGTCGATGGTGTCGCACGCCTGGTGGTAGCACGGGTCGTACGGCTCACCGGCGGTGCCGCCGAAGATGGCGGCCTGCTCGGCCGTCTTCACGCCCTCGGCGCCCGGTGAACAGGCCACCGGCGGGGATGCCGACGTCGATGAACGGGCCGTAGTCACTGCGTCCGTCGAAGGCCGTCGGCTCCGTCGGGATGCCTTGGCGATCGAAGTAGCGCAGGAACACCGCCTCGATCGCGGTCGGACCCTGGCGGTCCGGCCGTGCCGGATGTCGCTGCCGTCACCGTCGTAGACGAAGTTCACCGAGTTGACCGAGCCGACCATGTCGAAGTTCAGGTTCAGGGCGATCTTCGCCAGCTGCGCCTCCGAGAGGTTCGCGACGTAGTGCGTCGAACCGAGCAGGTTCGACTCCTCGGCGCCCCAGAAGGCGAAGCGCACGCGGTTGCGCAGATCGCCGTCATGACCGTGGCCGCGATCACGGCCGTGCCCGTGGTTGGCGACCCGGCCGAGCTCCTCGGCGATCTCGAGGATCGTGGACGAGCCCGTGCCGTTGTCGTTGATGCCGGGACCGGCGACGACGCTGTCCAGGTGGGCGCCGACCACGACCGTGCGGTCGGCCCGCCCCTGCCGGGTGTCGGCCAGGACGTTCCAGGTCTGACGGTCCTCGGACAGGGTCGAGGTCGCGATGTGGATGCTCACCGGCCCCGCGGCCACCAGGCCGGCGAGGTCGTTGCCGATGGCGAACGACGGCATGACGACCGGGATGGTGGTCGGGCCGCCGAGGGTGCCGGCGAAGGCGTCGGTGCGGCCCGGCTGGCCCTCGTTGAAGAGGACCACGCCGACGGCGCCCGCCTCCACCGCGTTGGCCACCTTCTCCCCGAAGGTGCAGGTACCGCGCTGGATCAGAGCGATGTTGCCGGCGGTGAAGCCGGCGAAGTCGGTGTCCTCACAACCCGAGGTGCTGCTGGGCGCCGGGGTCGGCGGCAGGACCAGGTCGATGGCCTGCAGCGGTGCGGTGACCTCACCCGAGCCCGAGAAGTCGGCCAGGAAGTAGTCGGTCCCCTCGACGTAGGTCGTCGGGTTCGGCGACTCCTGCTCGAAGGTGCTTGGCCCCAGCTGCTGGAAGAACGGGAAGGTGAACTCCTGCACCTGCGGCCGGTAGCCGGCGCGGCGGAGCTTGCGGACCACGTAGTCGACCGAGGCCTCGTAGCCCGGTGTGCCGGAGGCACGGGTGCCGTCGTTCTCGTCGGCGATCTCCTGCAGGGCCTCGAGGTGGTCGACGATGCCGTCGACCTCGACGGCCTCGCGGAGATCACGGGCGCTGTCGATGCGGTCGTGACGTGAGGATTCGGTCTGGGCGTCAGCCAGTGGCGGTGCCAGCAACCCGAGTAGGGCGAGCAGTACACCGGCGAGAAGCGCCAGGGATCGCTTGGGCATGAACAATGCCTTTCGGATGTCGGTGCCCGCGCTGGTGGCCCCGCCTACCCGATCCGGTGACGCCTAGAACACAAGTCGTTCAGTCGGCGGCCGAGCCGAAGCCGCCGCCGCCGGGGGTGCGGAGGCGGAGGACGTCGCCGGCCCGCAGCTCGAAGCTGACCTTGTCCCCCACCCGCTCGGCCCGGAGCTCGTCCCCGTCGGGTAGCAGCCAGTTCTCCCCCAGGGCCCCGGGGCCGCCGCCGTCCAGCCCCCACGGCGGGAAGACGCGCCGCTCGGTGATCAGGGAGACCGTGACCGACTCCAGCACCTCGAGGTCCCGCTCGATCCCCTCACCGCCGGCATGGCGGCCGTCCCCGCCACTGCCCTCCCGCAGCCGCAGGCGTCGGACGCGGAGCGGGAACGCCCGCTCCAGCGCCTCGACCGGGGTGTTGCGGGTGTTGGTCATCCCGGTGTGGACCCCGCTCATGCCCGGCTTGTCGGGACGGGCGCCCTGCCCGCCGGCCACGGTCTCGTAGTAGACCCAGCCGTCCCCGCCGATCAGGACGTTGTTCATCGTCCCCTGGGACGCGGCGGACACCCGGCCGGGCACCACCTGGGCCAGCGCGCCCAGGCACACGTCGGCGATCCGCTGGCTGACCTCGACGTTGCCGGCCCCCACGGCCACCGGCGGCTGGGCTGCCACCAGGGTGCCCTCGGGGGCGATCACCGTGACCGGCCGCATCGACCCGCCGACGCCCTCGAGGTCGGGGACCACCGCCGAGCGCAGGGCGTAGGCCACGGCGCTGAGGGTCACGGCCTCGACGGCGTTGACGTTGCCCGGCCGCTGGTCGTCGGTGCCGGTGAAGTCGAAGGTGATCTCGTCGCCGTCGATCCGCACGCACACGCAGATCCTGGCCGCCGCCTGCTGCTCGGGGCGGGGGCCGGTGGAGTCGAGCACGTCGGTGAAGTCCCACTCCCCGTCGGGCAGGTCGGCCAGCGCCGCCCGCATCCGACGCTCGCCGTAGGCGGCCACCTCGTCCAGCGGCTGCCCGGCCTCGACGGTCAGCCGGGTCAGGCCGACGACGTTGGCGCCCCACTGCGCGTCCAGGTCCCCCCGGCGTTCGTCGGGCGTCCGGGAGCTGGCGACGATGACCTCGCGCACGTCCCTGGTCAGGCGCACGGGCGGCAGCCGCAGGCCCTCCTGCTGGATCTCCATCGCTTCGGGCGGGATCGACCCCGGCGTGGCCCCGCCCAGGTCGGCGTGGTGGGCCCGGTTGGCGACCCAGCCGACCAGCTCGCCGTCGACGTGGCAGGGGGCCACGACCGTGATGTCGTTCAGGTGGGTGCCGCCGGCGAACGGGTCGTTCAGGACGATCTGCTCGCCGGGCTCGATCTCGTCGCCGAAGGCGTCGATGGCCGCGGCCACGGCCGCCGGCATCGAGCCCAGGTGGACGGGGATGTGCTCGGCCTGGACCAGCAGCTCGCCCGAGGCGTCGAACAGGGCGGCCGAGCAGTCGGCCCGTTCCTTGATGTTGGGGCTGAACGCGGCCCGGCGCAGCACCGCCCCCATCTCGTCGGCGATCCCCGTGAGCCGGGAGATCAGGACCTGAAGGGCGGCGGGGTCCAGCAGCGGGCCGGGGCGCTCCTGGTCGAACGGCGCGGGGTCGTCCCCGACCACCGACGCCTCGATGACCTCGTCACCATCGTCGTCACCGTCGTCGTCGAGCTCCTCGTCGCCCTCGCCGGGCTCGTGGTCCTCGGGCTCGTCCGGGTCCGGCTCGCGACCCGCCCACGGGCGCACCTTCTCCGGGTGCGGGCCCTCGACCGACGTGGCCTCGATCGGCTCGTACGGTTCAGTCACCCTTCCTCCCTGGTGAGGATCAGCGTCCCCGCCGGCCCCGGAGCGCCCGACCAGCCCTCGGGGACCCAGATCGTCGTGTCGTCCTCCACGACCACGGCGGGCCCGGTCATCGGCGGGCGCTTGCGCCCGCCCTTCAGCCGGGTGGGGTCCAGCGACGACGGGCGGCGGGCGCTGGCCCGCAGGGCGACGACCTCGACCGGATGGCCGGGGCGGTCGTAGCCGTTCTGGCGGCGATGGGCCTCGGCGAAGTCGTCGACGGTCGCCACCCGCAGCTCGTGGCTCTGGCCCTCGTAGCGGGCGTCGACGGTGAGCACGACCTCGACGTCGTCCCGAGCCCCACCGGCGTCGGTCACCAGCGCGTCGATCGCCTCCGCACCCAGCTCGGCGAGGGCGGCCTCGAGCCCGTCGTGGTCCTCGGGGGTCGCCCAGGTGCGGACCCGGTCGTGCTGCACGGGCGCCGCCAGCATCCCCACGGCCGACAGCACGCCGGCCCGCGGCGGGACGACGACGGCGGCGAGGCCCAGGCGATCGGCCAGGCCACAGGCGTGCAGCGGCCCGGCGCCGCCGAAGGCCACCAGGGCCAGGTCGGCGGGGTCCCTCCCCCGCTCCACCGAGACCCGGCGCACGGCTCGCTCCATGAGCGCGTCGACCACCTCCAGCACGCCCTCGGCCGCCGTCTCGGCGTCGCCGATGCCCAACGTCTCCAGCGCGACGGCAGCGGCGTCCCGGTCGAGCGTGCCCAGGGCCTCGAAGCCGACCTCGGCGGGGATGCGGCCGGCGACGAGGTTGGCGTCGGTGACGGTGGGCTCGGTGCCGCCGTTGCCGTAGCAGGCGGGTCCCGGAGTGGCCCCGGCCGAGCGGGGGCCGACGGTGAGCGCCCCGCCGGCGTCCACCGCCGCGATCGACCCCCCACCGGCGCCGATGGTGTGCACGTCGACGGACGGCAGGCGGATCGGATAGCCGGCCACCTCCCGTTCGGCGGCGGGCTGGGGCTCGCCGCCCAGCACCAGCGCCACGTCGGTGCTGGTGCCGCCCATGTCGAAGGTGACGGCGTCGGGGTACCCCGCCGCCGACGGCGTACGTGGCGGCGGCCCGGACACCTCCTGCAGGACCCGACAGCAGGAGGCCGGCCGGCGTGCGGGCCGCGGCGGCGACCGGCGCCAGCCCACCCGCGGAGGTCATCACCAGCACCCGCTCGGCCAGGGGCTCGAGGGCCTGCAGGTGCTCCCGGCAGACGGGCCCGAGGCCGGCGTTCACCACCGTGGTGACGGTCCGCTCGTACTCACGGAACTCCGGCGACACCTCGTGGGACGCCGAGACCTCGTGGCCCCGGGCCCGCAGGGCGGTGGCCACCTCGTCCTCGTGGGCGGCATCCAGGTCGGCGTGGAGCAGGCACACGGCCACGGCCGCCGCCGCCGTCGGGCACCTCGGGCACCTCGCCGACCGGCTCCAGCTCCGACCCGTCGGCGGCCAGGCGCTCGACGACCTCCAAGCGGTGGTCGCGGTCGACCAGCGGCGTGGGGCGGTCGGCCTCGGGGTCGTAGAGCCGCGGTCGGTCCTGACGGGCGATCTCGATGACGTCGGCGAAGCCCGCCGTGGTCACCAGGGCGGTCGGGGCCAGCTCGCCCTCCAGCAGGGCGTTGGTGGCGACCGTCGTGCCGTGGGCCAGCAGGTCCACCCGGCGGGCCTTGAGTTGCTCGATCCCGGCGCTCAACGCCGCCGTGGGGTCCTCGGGCGTGGAGAGGACCTTCGCCACCCGACCCCGGTCGTCGACCAGGTCGGTGAAGGTCCCACCGGTGTCCGACCCGATCCGCATCGTTGCGGAATGTACCGGTCGTCAAGCCGACGCCCCGGCGGCCGATAAGGGACCATATGACGACCACGGGGAGGCGGGGCCGCCTCTTCCGGCGCGCCGAGGATGAGCTCGACGACCAAGATGCCGACCTCAGCGGGGACGAGCATGCGTGGTGGGCGGCCCGCGAGGGGGTCGCCGCCGTGCCCCGGGGCACCTCTCCCGAGCCCGAGGCCCCGGAGGCCCACGCGTCCGGCTTCTCGGACTACTGGAGCCCGGAATCACTGTTCGAGGAGCCCGTCGGCACCCCCGACCCGCCCCCGCCCCCGCCCATCGACGCCACCGACCCGACCCCGCCCGCTCCCGACGAGCCGGTGCCCGAGGTCCCCGGCGGGATGGACCTCGACTCGGCCCACCTGGTGCTGCAGGTCAGCATCGGGGTGTCGTGGGAGGAGATCACCGTCGCCCACCGCAAGCTGGCGAAGCTGTACCACCCCGACCGCCTGATGGATCACTCCCACGAGGCCCAGGAGCTCGGCCGAACCCGCATGGCCGAGATCAACGGCGCCCACAGCACCCTGCGGGCGCTGCACTTCCACTGAGGGCCTAGGCGAGCTCCGACGGGTCGACGATCCAGACCTCGTCGCCGACCGACTTCTCCAGCGCCTTGACCTGCTTGGCCAGCAGGGGGTCCCTCCCGTCCCACACGACGAGGGCGCCGTCGGCCACCCGCGCCAGCCAGGCGTCCCGCTGGCCCATGGCCCGGCGCACGTCGGTCGCGGTGGGCACCGGCTTCTTCTGGAGGAGGACCACCTGCCGGGCCCCGTCGAGCAGGCGGCGGTAGTTCGCTCGGCTCTCGGACGGCCACCGGGCGTCGGGGTCGGGGAAGGGCTGGACCGCCACGTAGGGGATGCCCCGCTCGAGGGCGGCCTCGGCGGCCAGCTGCTCGGCCCCGAGCTGCAGGCCGGTGACCAGGGCCAGGTCCTCGTCCAGCTGTCGCTGGGCATCGAGCACGTCACCGAGCCGGCGCTGCACGGCCGCCTGCACGGGGTTGGGGGCGTAGCCGCCCAGCTCGGGCGGCCGGTGCCCGAGGACGACGACGAGGTGCCCGTCGGGCCGGTTGGCCGGCGCGTCCGGGCCCGCCTTCGCCGGGAGGTCGGCCGGACCGAGCACCTCCGGAGGCTCGTCACCGGAGCGGCCCGTCTGGGTCAGCGCCGCCTCGACCGCCAGTCGATCGACCACGTCGTTCCACGGGTCGCCGCTGTGACCCTTCACCCACCGCCACGTCACGTCGCCTCGCTCGAGCACGTGCGTCGATCAACGGGCGCCAGAGGTCCTGGTTGGCGACGTCCTGCTTCTTGGAGTTCTTCCACCCCTTCGCCTGCCAGCTCTCGTACCACTTCTTCTGGAAGCAGTTGACGACGTAGGTCGAGTCGCTGACCACCGTGACCGGCCCGTCGAGGGCCTCGAGGGCCTCCTTGGCGGCCTGGATCTCCATGCGCTGGTTGGTCGTGTGGGCCTCCGCGCCGCTGGCGAACGGACCGTCGGGCACCGCCCACGCCCACCCCCCGGGGCCCGGGTTCCCGGAACAGGCCCCATCCGTGTAGACGATCGTCGCCATCCGGGGCATGGTGACAGATGTGACCTTCATCGACGGGTTCGTGCACCAGCTGCCCGACACCGATCCGCAGGAGACCCAGGAGTGGTTGGACTCCCTGGATGCGGTGGTCAACGCCCAGGGGGAGGCCCGCGCCCGCTTCCTCCTGTCCAAGGTCCTCGAGCGCTCGCGGGAGCTCGGTGTGGGCACCCCCGCGTCCGTGTCGACCCCCTACATCAACACCATCCCGGCCGAGCAGGAGCCCTGGTTCCCCGGCGACGAGCACGTCGAGCGCCGCATCCGGGCCTTCATCCGCTGGAACGCGGCGGTCATGGTCATCCGGGCCAACAAGAAGGCCGACGGCATCGGCGGCCACCTGTCGACCTTCGCCTCGTCCGCCGCCCAGTACGAGGTCGGCTTCAACCACTTCTTCCGGGGCAAGGCCGACGGGCAGTCCGGTGACGCCGTCTACATCCAGGGCCACGCGGCGCCGGGCATGTACGCCCGCTCGTTCCTGGAGGGTCGGCTGACCGAGGAGCAGCTCGACCACTTCCGGATGGAGGTCGGCGGCAACGGGCTGTCCAGCTACCCGCACCCCCGGCTGATGCCCGACTACTGGGAGTACCCGACGGTCTCCATGGGCCTCGGGCCGCTCAACTCGATCTACCAGGCCCGCTTCCTGCGCTACCTCCACAACCGCGAGCTCGACGACACGAGCGGCTCGCGGGTCTGGTGCTTCGTCGGCGACGGCGAGGTGGACGAGCCCGAGACCCTCGGCTCCATCTCCCTGGCCGCCCGCGAGGGGCTCGACAACCTCACCTGGGTCGTCAACTGCAACCTCCAGCGCCTCGACGGGCCGGTGCGGGGCAACGGGAAGATCATCCAGGAGCTGGAGGCCATCTTCCGGGGGGCGGGCTGGAACGTCATCAAGGTCGTCTGGGGCGGAAAGTGGGACGAGCTGCTGGCCCGCGACGTGGACGGGGTCCTCGTCAACAAGATGAACGCCACCGTCGACGGCGAGTACCAGCGCTACGCCGTCGAGGACGGCAGCTACGCCCGCGAGCACTTCTTCGGCCCCGACCCCCGCCTGCAGGACCTCGCCTCCCATCTCACCGACGAGGACATCCGCAACCTGCCCCGAGGCGGCCACGACTACCGCAAGCTCTACGCCGCCTACAAGGTGGCCACCGAGCAGACCGGGGCCCCGACGGCGATCCTGGCCAAGACCGTCAAGGGCTGGACCCTCGGCCCCGGCTTCGAGGGCCGCAACGCCACCCACCAGATCAAGAAGATGACCGTGGACGAGCTGAAGGCGCTGCGGGACCGCCTGCACCTCCACGACGAGATCCCCGAGGACGCCCTCGACGCCGACGCCCCGCCGTACTTCCGCCCGGCCGAGGACTCGGTCGAGTACCGGTACCTGATGGACCGGCGCAAGGCGCTGGACGGCGAGCTGCCCAGTCGCATCGTCCGGGACCGCCGGCCGCTCACCCTGCCCGCCGACAAGGCCTTCGAGGAGTTCGCCGGCGGGTCGGGAAAGCAGCAGGCCTCAACCACCATGGCCTTCACCCGCCTCCTGCGGAACCTGTGCCGGGACAAGAAGTTCGGCCCCCGGGTCGTGCCGATCGTGCCCGACGAGGCCCGGACCTTCGGCATGGACTCGCTGTTCCGCGAGTTCGAGATCTACGCCCCGTTCGGCCAGCGCTACGAACCGGTCGACCACGCCCTGCTGCTGTCCTACACCGAGGACCGGGACGGCCAGATCCTGGAGGAGGGCATCACCGAGGCGGGCGGGCTGGCCAGCTGGACGGCGGCGGCCACCTCGTACGCCAACCGCGGCACGCCGATGCTGCCGTTCTTCATCTTCTATTCGATGTTCGGCTTCCAGCGGGTCGGCGACCTCATCTGGGCCGCCGCCGACGCCCGGGCCCGCGGCTTCCTGCTGGGAGCCACGGCGGGGCGCACCACGCTGCTGGGCGAGGGCCTGCAGCACCAGGACGGCCACAGCCACGTGCTCGCCAGCACCGTGCCCTTCTGCCAGGCGTACGACCCGGCCTTCGCCTACGAGCTGGCGACCATCGTGCGGGACGGCATCCACCGCATGTACCCCGACGGGGACGCCACCAAGGGCGAGGACGTCTTCTACTACCTGACCGTCTACAACGAGAACTACGCCATGCCGCCCAAGGCGGACGGCGTCGACGAGCAGATCCTGGAGGGGATGTACCGGTTCGCCGACGCCCCCGACGGGCCCGCCCACCGGGCCTCGGTCCTGTTCTCCGGCTCGGCGCAGGGCGCCGCCCGCGACGCCCAGGAGGAGCTGGCCGAGCACTTCGACGTGGCCGTCGACCTGTGGTCGGTGACCTCCTACAAGCGCCTCCGCGAGGAGGCCATGGCCGTCGACCGCTGGAACCGACTGCACCCCGACGACGAGGACCGCGTCCCGCTCGTCACCGAGCGCCTGGCCGATGGCGAAGGCCCGATCGTGGCCGTGACCGACTTCATGCGCCTCGTCCCCGACCAGGTGTCCCGCTGGTCGCCCCGGCGGTGGGCCGCCCTCGGCACCGACGGCTTCGGCCGCAGTGACACCCGCGAGACCCTGCGGCGATTCTTCGAGACCGACGCCGCCCACATCGTCGTCGCCGTGCTCGCCGAGCTGGCCGAGGAGGGCGCCGTCGAGCGCGACGTGGTGGCGAAGGCCATCGCCCGCTACGACATCGACCCGGAGACCGCGCCGCCCTGGACCCGGTACGGTCGACGTTGCTTCGGCGGCCGATGGCCGACGTCAACTTCCCCATCACCGGCAACCCCGACGACGACCAGCTCCTGATCGAGCGCCCCTGGCGCTGATGATCGGGATGCTGCTGGACCAGCAGGTGCCGATGTCGTGGGCCTTCCGGGGCCCCGCCCGCCTCAAGGAGCGCCTGGGGGGCCGCCTCGACGCCGGCGAGATCGCGGCGATGGGGCCCGACGCCGTTGCCGCCGTCTTCGCCGCCAAGCCCGCCCTGCACCGCTTCCCCGGCTCGATGGGCAAGCGCACCGCCATCCTCTGCCAGTACCTGGTCGACCACCACGGCGGTGACGCCGCCGACGTGTGGACCGGGGCGGCCGATGCCGCCGACCTGTCGGCCCGGGTCAACGCCCTGCCCGGCTTCGGCGAGGAGAAGTCGATGATCTTCATCGCGCTCCTCGCCAAGCGCTTCGGCCGTGCGCCGGAGGGCTGGGAGGCCTACGCCGGTCCGTTCGCCGACCCGGAGCCCCGCTCGGTGGCCGACGTCGGCTCCGAGGCCGAGCTCCTCGACGTCCGCGCCTGGAAGCAGGCCAAGAGGGCCGCCGGCAAGAGCAAGCAGGACTAGGGAAGCGAGCGGACCGGGCCCGCGGACGCCCGGGTGGCCTCCTCGCGGTGGCGGTCCAGCCAGCCCAGCAGGAGGGCCACGGCCCGAGGGTCGTGCCGGAGCTGGTGGCCGGCACCGCTCACGATCTTCAGCTCGGCGCCGCCGTGGGCGTCGGCGACCGCCCGGGCGTCGAGGGCGGGGACGGCGTCGTCCTCGGCCCCGTGGAGCACCAGCAGCGGTCGGGGGCTGAGCTCCTCGGCGCAGGCCACCGCTCGGATGGACTTGAGGTCCCGGGACCAGCTGTTGAAGTCCTGGGGGATCCCCCCGCCGCCGAACAGGCCGAGGGTCTCGGCGTGCTCGGCCAGGCGGCGGGGCGAGCCGGCCCAGTCGCCGAAGTCGGCCGGCGCCCCCAGCGCGGCCACGGCACACACGCGCTGATCGACCGCGGCGGCGCAGATGCACAGGGCGCCGCCGGTTCCGAACCCGACGGCCAGCACGCCGGTCACGTCGTCACGGGCCGACAGGTCGCCGACGGCGGCGCGGACGTCGTTGCGCCAGCCGGCCATGGAGAAGCGACCCTGCGACGGGCTGCAGCCGCGGAAGTTGAAGGCGAGCACGACGCAGTCGACGTCCTGGGCGATGCGATCGGCCAGCTGCGGATAGGTGTGGGCCGACTTGGGCCCGCTGCCGTGGCCGGTCGGGAAGCCGTGGCAGAGGACCACGCCGGGGCGGCGCCCTGCGGACGCACGGGGCAGGGCCAGGTGGCCGGCGAGGGTGATCCCGTCGACGGAGAACCGGTGCGCCAGCTCGGTTTCGCTCAAGAGGTGGTTCGGTACCCCTTCCAGGGCTTGTAGCCCCGGTTGCGGGCCTCGGTCACGGTGTCCGGGCCGAAGGTGAGGAACGACTCGGCCGCCACGATGTCGGCGACGGCGTCTTCGGGGGTGGCGTCGTCGTCGAGGTCGTACACGACCTGAGTGCGCTTGTCCCCGACGTAGCGGTTCTGCTCGAGGCCCTTCGGACGGTCCATGGGCGGATCGTACGGGACCCCGGACGCGACGAGGGGAGCGGCCGGAGCCGCTCCCCTCGCACGACATCTGGATGGTTCAGCGACGGGCGTTGACATCGGGCGGGACCAGCCCCCGACCGCACCGTCACCAGTGTCCGGATGGTTTTCGCTTCGGTGGTCCAGACAGCCGCCTAGCGGCCGGACACCTCCGAGGTCCCAAATCGTTTACCACTCAGTTGGACCACCTCCTTTCCTCGGTGCGCCAATCAAAGCACAGCCGGACCACCGGAACGTGTCACGTTTCCTCGTCACGTCTCCGGATCGTCGAGGGCGCCGACCGCGGCGAGGTACGCGACCTCGGCGTCGAGCACGGCCCGGACGTCGTCCTCGCTGATGTCACGGGCGTCGGCCCGGGCCCGGGCGGCCAGGTCGGCGACCACCTCGTCGTCGACGATGTCCACGTCACCCGAGCGACCGGCCAGGTGGACCAGGTGCCAGCCCAGCAGGGCCTCGACGTCCTCGTAGGTGAGGCGGGCCGACAGGTCGTCGGGCAGCGCGCTGGCCACGAACTCCACGGCCTCGTCCACCTCGAAGAGGACCGACGGGGCGCGGGACGCCAGGAAGGCTTCGCTGCGACGGACCGCCACCCAGGCGATCAGCCCGACGGCGACGGCGGTGACGGCCACAAAGGCCGCGGTCATGTCAGATCCCGAGGCGCTGGGCCAGGAGCTCCCGGTGGTACGTCGGGTCGCCGAAGAGCAGCTCGGAGGACTTGGCCCGCTTGAAGTACAGGTGGGCCGGGTGCTCCCAGGTGAAGCCGATGCCGCCGTGGATCTGGATGTTCTCGGCGGACGTGTGGAAGTACGCCTCGGAGCAGTAGGCCTTGGCCAGGCTGGCCACCGTGGGCAGCTCGTCGTTCAGCTCGGCGGCGCACCAGCCGGCGTAGTAGGCGGCCGACTTGGCCGACTCGACCTCGAGCAGCATGTCGGCGCACTTGTGCTTGATGGCCTGGAAGCTGCCGATCGGGCGACCGAACTGGACCCGGTCCTTGGCGTACTGGACCGCCATCTCGAGGCACTCCTGGGCGCCACCGACCTGCTCGGCGGCGAGGGCCGACGGCGGTCAGGTCGAGCACCCGCTCGAGGACCTCCCAGCCCCCGCCGTCGGTGCCGATGAGGGTGGCCGGGGTGTCGGCGAACTCGAGCTTGGCCTGCTTGCGGGTCTGGTCCATGGTCGACAGCGCCGTGCGGGTGAGGCCGCCGGCGTCGCCGGGCACGTGGAAGAGGCTGACGCCGGCGTCGGTGCGGGCGGCGACCAGGATCAGGTCGGCGATGTGGCCGTCGAGCACGAACATCTTGGTGCCGGACAGGGTCCAGCCGTCGCCCGACGAGGTGGCGGTGACGGTGATGCCCTCCTCGTCCCAGCGGCCGTTCTCCTCGGTGAAGGCGAGGGTGGCGATGGTCTCGCCCGAGGCGATGCCGGGCAGCAGGTCCTTCTTGGCCGCGTCGTCGCCGGCGTGCAGCAGCGTGTTGGCGGCCAGCACGACGGTCGAGAAGTAGGGGGCGCAGAGCAGGCGCCGGCCCATCTCCTCGAGGACGACGATGAGCTCGACGTAGGTGTAGCCCGGAGCCGCCGAACTCCTCGGGGATGATCAGGCCCTGGAGGCCCATCTGGCCCGCCATCTGCTCCCAGACCGCCGGGTCGTAGCCCTCGTCGGTCTCCATCAGCCGCCGGACCTCCGCCTCGGGCGACTTGTCGTCGAGGAACTGCTTGACGATCTTCCGGAGCTCTTCCTGCTCCTCACTGAAGGCGAAGTTCACGGTCAGGTTGTTTACTAGACCGAGCGGTCAAGTGTCACCCTGGGAGGACGCCATGGCGACGCTGCATCACGAAGACGCCCGGGTGGAGATCCACAAGGTCGTCGTCGGCCCGGTCGACAACAACGTCTTCGTCCTGCGCTGCAAGCGCACGGGCGACGCCGTGCTGCTCGACGCCGCCAACGAGCACGAGCGGCTCCTCGAGCTGTGCCAGCGCCTCGGGGTGCGCACCGTCCTCGAGACCCACGGGCACTGGGACCACATCCAGGCCGTGCCCGCGGTCCGGGAGGCGGGCTACGAGGTCGGCGTGACCGCAGGCCGACGCCGAGATGCTGCGACGCCTACGACTACCTGCTCGAGGACGAGTCGGTCATCGAGGTCGGCGACCTGCGCCTGCACACGATCCTCACGCCGGGCCACACCCCGGGCTCCATCTGCTTCCGCCTCGAGGGCGCGCCGGTCCTGTTCAGCGGCGACACGCTGTTCCCGGGCGGGCCGGGCAGCGACGAAGTTCCCCGGCGGCGACTTCGACCAGATCATCGAGTCGATCGACCGCAAGCTGCTCACCCTGCCCGCCGAGACGATGGTGCTGCCCGGCCACGGTGACGACACCACCATCGGGACCGAGCGGCCGCACCTCCAGGAGTGGATCGACCGGGGCTGGTGACCGGCCGCCACCTGGCGATCGTCTCGCACACCCCCCACCACCGCACCGCCGACGGCCTGGTCGGGTGGGGGCCGACCGTCACCGAGCTGGATCACCTGGCCACGCGCTTCGACCGGGTCACCCACGTCGCCCCGGTCCACGACGGTCCCGCCCCGGCCAGCGCGCTCGCCGTACACCGCGGCCAACCTCGAGGTCCTGCCCGTGCGGGCCGCCGGGGGTGACGGCATCGCCGCGAAGGCCGGGCTGGCGCTGGCGGTGCCCGGGTGGCTGACGGCCATGCACAAGGGCACCAACAAGGCGGACCTGCTCCACGTTCGATGCCCGGCCAACCTCAGCGGCCTGGCCCTCGCCATCCTGCGCCTGCGCCGGGACCGGCGACCGCTGTGGGTGAAGTACGCCGGCAACTGGCGTGCCGACGGGCACCAGCCGTGGTCGTACCGGTTGCAGCGGCGATGGCTGCAGCGCGGCTTCGGGCGGGTGGCGGTGACCGTCAACGGCCGGGGCGACGACCCCGAGCACGTCCGGGCCTTCCCCAACCCGTCGCTGACCGACGACGACCTGGCCCGCGGGGCCGCCGCGGCGGCGGCCAAGGCCCCGCTGGAGGACGGCGTGCGCCTGGCCTTCGTCGGCCGGGTCGAGCCCGAGAAGGGCGCTCTCGAGGCGGTCGCCGTGGCGCGCCTGCTGCGCGAGGCGCGGGAGGGACGTCCAGCTGACCGTGGTCGGCGACGGCCCCAGCGCCGCGGACGTGCCGACCGCCGACCCCGATGTGGACCTGCGGGGGTGGCTCCCCCGGGACGACGTCCACGACGTGCTGGCCGACGCCCACGCGCTCCTGCTCCCGTCCCGGGCGTCGGAGGGCTGGCCGAAGGTCCTGAGCGAGGCGATGGCCTTCGGCGCGGTCCCCGTGGCCAGCACCGTGTCGTCGATCCCCCAGGTCTTCGCCGAGACGGGCGCCGGCGTGGCGGTCGCCGGCACCCGTCCCGAGGACCATGCGGCCGCCGTCGAGGCCCTGCTCGGGGACCCCGCCCGCCTGCAGGCGCTGCGGGAGGCGGGGCTGGCCGCGGCCCAGCGCTTCACGTTCGACGCCTACCTGGCCGAGGTCGAAGCCCTGTTCGCCGACCGGTGGGGCGTGGCGTTGTGAGCACGGCCGAGGACCGCCCGATCGACCCCACGCCGGTGCACACGGTGGACCTGCCCGCCACGCCGACCCGGGACCGGAACATCCCCGCCTCGGCGTGGGTCGAGGTCCCCGTGCGACCTCGTGGGCCTGGTCCCCGAGGCGCTCTACAAGCGCCGCATCGGTCGGTGGCTGCTGTGGCGATCGGGCCCGGCCCGTGGCGCCCACGCCACCTACGTCGCCGTCGATGCCGACGACCTCGGCCGCTCGTTCACGTTCGCGCTCACGCCCGAAGGGGACGGCGAGGGCGAGGGCCCCAGCGGCACGGTCCACGCCCGGTTCCGGACGTGGAAGGAGGATCTCCGAGATCACGGTTGATGCCGCGGTATCGATGGCCCGACCGCGTACGGTCGGGCCATCCCCCGACTTCGCCCCCTCGTCGTCGCCATGGCCCTAGCGCTCGCGCCCGGGCTGTTCCCGACCACCGCCACCGCCCAGGTGTCACCTCAGCCCGACGCGCTCATCCGCAGGCCCAGCCAGGGCGCCTACAGCGGTAACGACGTCTACAACCTGACCGGCGCCGGCCAGAGCCGCTCGACCATGGTCGGCCCCGGCGGGCTGACCCGCTTCTACGTCCGGGTGCAGAACGACGGCTATCGCAGGCAGGGCATCAGGGTCGTCGGCACACCGGAGTCCGGCGCCTTCGCCGTCCGCTACTTCGTCGGCACCCGCCAGGTGTCCCCTCTCGTGAAGAACGGGACGTTCGTCTTCCACGGCATGGCGCCGGGGGCCGCCCGGACGCTCACCCTCGAGGTCGAGGCGAAGGGCGGCGCGCCCCGCGGCAGCCGGCGGGTGGTGACGGTCAGCGCCCGGTCGGCGGCGGACGGCAGCTTCCGGGACAACGTCGTCGCCGAGGTCCGCATCCCGGAGTACACGTCGAACCAGCGCCGCATCGCCAGCTTCGTCAACCAGAGCCGAGGTCAGCACGGCCTGCAGGGCCTGCCCCTCCACCGCCAGCTCACCGACAAGGCCCAGGCGTGGGCCGAGAAGTTGTCCCGCGACGGTCACCTCTCGCACTCCTACCTCCCCGCCGGCGTTCCCTCGGGCTGGCTGTCCATCGCCGAGAACGTCGGCTACGGGAGCACGATCGGCCAGGTCCACAACGCCTTCATGGCATCCAGCCACCACCGGGAGAACGTCCTCGGCAACCACAGCCACCTCGGTACCGGCTTCGCCACCGGGCACGGCCGGGTGTGGATCGTCCACGTCTTCATGCGCCGCTGATCCGTCCGTAGAGTGCGCGCCGATGGGACGCCTCCTCGGACTCGCCAGATCCGTCACCCTCCGCGCCGACCAACGCCTGCTCGAGGTCACAGAGCACTGGGACGGACGCGACCTCGTGCTCCGGGTCGAAGGCCATCGGCCGCTGTCCGAGCCTGACTATGACGACGCGTGGCTGCTGACGCTCATCCGGGACTCGAACACGTTCCTGGACCTGGGGTGCTCGGTCGGGCTCTTCACCGTGCTCGCCGCTCTCGACCCGGGCCGCCGGATCGTGGCCGTGGACGCCAACAGCCGTGCGCTCCAGACCTGTGCCACCAACCTGATCGCCAACGGCATCGCAGACCGCGTCACCTTCCTGACCGGGTTCCTCGGCGCTGACGAGATCGGTGCATGGGTACCCGACGAGCGCCTGGTCGACGAGGGCTTCGCTCCGCACGATGGCCTCGAGGTGCCGCGCCGCTCGATCGACGGCATCGTCGACCAGCTCGGCGTGGCGCCGGACCTTGTGAAGCTCGACATCGAGGGCGCGGAGGCCGACGCACTACGGGGAGGCACACGGACCGCGTCCGTGCACGGGCCTCGGTTCCACGTGGAGGTCCACTCCGTCCCCGATTTGACCATGGCCGAGAACGGTGCCCTGATCCTTGAGTGGTGCACCGCCAACGGCTACGAGGCCTGGTACCTCGCGGAGCACCTGCGTCTGACCGACGTGGGGCCGATCCGGGACCGCGGTCGCTGCCACCTCCTGCTGCAACCGGAGGGTGCTGCCTACCCCGAGGCCCTGGCCGGCATCGCCCAGGGGATGGCGATCACGGAGCTTCCCGCCTCACGCTGACCGGACGCGTCAGGCACCACGCCAAGTGGTCCGCGTACAGCCCGAACCGCTTCACGTCTGCGGCCGGGAGGTCGCCCGCCCGCAGCGTGACCAGGTCGAAGCCGACACTGGCGAGGCGGGCGCCGTAGTCCTGGCCGCAGCTCCGGACGTGGTCGACGTGGCCGTGGCGCGCCAGGCGCTCCTCCGGCGAAAGGGCAGGGTCACCGTCCAACGTCACCTCTCGGTCCGGCGGGTAGAGCGGGACGGAGACGACCGCTGCGCCACCCGGGGCGAGCGCCCGGCGGATGCCGCTGGCCGCCCGCAAGTCGTCGGGGACGTGCTCGAAGACGTGCCAGGCCACGGCGAGGTCGACGGCACCGGCTCGCAGCGGCAGGGCCGCCAGGTCACCCGTCACATCGCTGTCCAGCGGGTCCAGGTCCACCCGGAAGCTGCGTTGCGCCCCGGCCCGCCGCAGGTAGCGGGCATCGACCGGCCCGCTGCCGACGTGGACGAGCGTGTCCGCTCCCTCAGGGCGGCGGTCGAAGTGGTCGAGGGCGATTGGCAGAAGGCGGTGCGCGCGGCATCGAGCGACACCGCGGGCAGCGCTCGCCGGCCCACCAACGGCGCCCGTTCCAGCCACACAGCGGGCAGCGGACGGCCTTCCCCCGGAGCGCCACCTGCGCCACCGCACGACGACCGCGGTCATACGCCACACGGGCTCGAGGAAATACCACTATCGCCATAGGACTAATACAATGGCCCGGGTGAGCGACCCATTGCTGGAGATCCAGGACCTGCACGTCGCCGCCGAGGGCACCGAGATCCTCCGTGGCCTCGACCTGGTCGTCCCGGCCGGTGAGGTGCACGCCCTGATGGGCCCCAACGGGTCGGGCAAGTCCACGCTGGCCAACGTCCTCCTGGGCAGCCCGGAGTACGAGGTCACCCAGGGCCGCATCCTGTACAAGGGCGACGACATCACGACCTGGGGCGCCGACGTACGGGGGAAGGCCGGCATCTTCCTCGCCTTCCAGTACCCCATGGCCATCGCCGGCGTGTCCGTCATCAACTTCCTGCGCCAGGCCCTCTCCGCCCGCAAGGGCATCGACCTCTCGGTCCTCGAGCTGCGCCTCTCGATCATGGAGTGGATGGAGCGGCTGGACATGGACCCCTCCTTCGCCGACCGCTACCTGAACGAGGGCTTCTCCGGTGGCGAGAAGAAGCGCAACGAGATCCTGCAGATGGCCATCCTCGAGCCCGAGCTGGCCGATCCTCGACGAGACCGACTCGGGCCTCGACATCGACGCCCTGAAGGTCGTCGCCCGGGGCGTCCAGGAGGTGCGGGCCGAGCGCCCGGAGCTCGGTGTGCTGGCCATCACCCACTACCAGCGGCTGCTGGACCACCTGCAGCCCGACAAGATCCACGTCCTCTCCGCGGGGCGGATCATCGCCTCCGGCGGGATGGAGCTGGCCGCTCGGCTCGAGGCCGAGGGATACGAAGGGATCGTGGCCGCATGAGCCTGGACGTCGCCGCCGTCCGCAAGGACTTCCCCCTCCTGCAGACCCGGGAGGTCAACGGCAAGCCGATCTGCTACCTCGACTCGGCCGCCTCCTCGCAGAAGCCCCAGCAGGTGCTCGACGCGATGGACCACTACTACGAGACGACCCACGCCAACGTGCACCGGGGCGTCTACACGATCGCTGAGGAGGCCACCGCCCTCATGGAGCAGGCCCGGGGCAAGGTGGCCCGCTTCATCGGCGCCCCCTCCGACCGCGGCGTCGTCTTCACCAAGAACGTGACCGAGGGCCTCAACCTGGTCGCCCAGACCTGGGGCCGGGCCAACCTCGGCAAGGGCGACGCCATCGTCCTCACCCAGATGGAGCACCACGCCAACATCGTCCCCTGGCTGATGCTGGCCGAGTCGACCGGTGTGGAGCTGCGCTGGATCGAGGTGGGCGACGACGGCCACCTGGACCTCACCGACCTGGACCGCCATCTGGACGGCGCCAAGCTGCTGGCGATCACCGCCATGTCCAACGTGCTCGGCACGCTGACCCCGGTGCGCCGGCTGGCCGACGCCGCCCACGAGGCCGGCGCCCTCGTCGTCGTGGACGGGGCGCAGTACACCCCGCACCTGCCCACCGACGTCGCCGAGCTGGGCGCCGACTTCTACGGCTTCACCGGCCACAAGATGTGCGGACCGACCGGCGTCGGCGTGCTGTGGGGCCGCGAGGACCTCCTGGAGGCCATGCCGGCCTTCCTGGGCGGTGGCGAGATGATCCTCGACGTCCGCCAGGACGGCTGGACGCCCAACGAGATCCCCTGGAAGTTCGAGGCGGGCACGCCCCCGATCGCCGAGATCATCGGCCTCGGCGCCGCCGTCGACTACCTGGAGGGCCTCGGCATGGCCGACGTCCGCGAGCACGAGGTCTCGGTCACCGCCTACGCGCTGCGCACGCTGAAGGAGCGGTTCGGGGACGACCTGACCGTCCACGGCCCCTCCGAGCCCAGCGAGCGGGGCGGGGTGCTCTCCATGGCCCTGCAGGACGTGCACGCCCACGACGTGGCCCAGGTCCTCGACCAGGACGCCATCTGCGTCCGGGCCAGCCATCACTGCGCCAAGCCCCTGATGCGGCGACTGGACGTCTCGGCCACGGTCCGGGCGTCGTTCTACGTCTACAACGACACCGATGACGTGGACCGGTTGAGCGACTCGTTGGCCCGCACCGCCGAGTTCTTCGCCCGGTAGCGTCCGGAGTCACCGTGCCCGACCTCGAAGACCTCTACCGCGAGATCATCCTCGACCACTACCGGAGCCCCCGGAACCGCGGCGAGCTGGCGACACCGCCCGCCCATCGCGTCGAGGGCTTCAACCCGCTGTGCGGAGACGAGGTCGTGGTCTACCTGGACGTGGACGACGACGGGAAGGTCCGCGACCTCAAGATCTCCGGCCAGGGCTGCTCCATCAGCCAGTCGTCGGCCTCGATGATGAGCGCCGCCGTCAACGGCAAGTCGGTCGAGGAGGCCCGCGAGCTCACCCGGGCCTTCAAGACGATGATGTCGATCCACGAGCAGGAGATCGGCGGAGCCAGCGAGGCCGACGACGAGGCGCCCGAGGTGAGCATGGGCGACCTGGCCGCCCTCCGTGGCGTCGTCAAGTTCCCGGTGCGCATCAAGTGCGCCACCCTCTCGTGGAACACCCTGACCCAGGGGCTCGACGAGATCGAGGCCGCCCGGGCCTGAGCCTCTGCCGCGTCCTCAGAGGGCGTAGAGGGCCGCCGCCCGGCACTCGGTGACCGACAGCACCCAGCCGTCGAGGGCGACGAGATCGCCGGCGACGGCGTCGGCCTCCACCTGCGGGGCCAGCACCCGCAGCGCCTGGCCCGGGCGCTCGGGCACCTGGTCGTTCAGAGCGGGCAGCGCGTCGAGCAGCACCTCCCGGTCCGCCTCGTCGGGGTGCTCCTCCAGGTAGCGACTGCCGACGGCGACGAGGGCGTCGCGCAGCGACGACGCCGGCTCCGGCGGCAGCGGGTCGGTCGTCGTGGTCGCGGCGCTGTTTTCGTCGTCGTCGACCAGGCGCCACGCCACCAGTCCGCCGCCCGCCACGACGGCGCCGGCCCCGAGGCCCTTCAGCACGGCCCGCCGGTCCGGACTCACGCCAGGACTTCGTTCAGCAGGTGGTCGGCGAGCCGCAGGGTCAGGGCCACCAGCGTGTACGTGGGCGTCGACGCGCCGGCGGTCCCGAACGACGAGGAGCCGGCCACGAAGAGGTTGTCGACGGTGTGCACGCGCAGGTCGGCGTCGACCACGCCATCGGCCGGGTCCGCCGCCATGCGGGTCGTGCACATGTGGTGGAAGCCGAGGCCCAGCTCGAACCCGGTCGGGTCGGCGGCGTCGGCGTCGATGGCCAGGCCACCGACGTAGGGCCGGATGCCGTCGGTGCGCTCGAACCGGATCGTGCCGGGCGTGACCTGCAACCGGCCCACCCCGGTGCGGCCCAGCTCCTCACCGATGATCGCCATTCCCTCGAGGATCGAGCTGCGGTCCCGCTCGGTGAACTGCCAGTCCAGCTCCACCCGCGGCATCCCGAGGGGGTCGGTCTCGCTCCCGAGGCGGACCCGCGACTCGGGGTTCAGCTCCTGCTCGGCGGTGGCCAGGAGGTAGAGCGACGAGCGGGGCGGCTCGGCACCGGTGGCCTGGGCCACGGCGGCGACCTCGCTGATGCCCAGGCCACTGATGACCCGGGGTCGCTCCTCGGCGTACGCGCCGACCACCACCTGGCAGTTCAGGGAGAGCAGCCCGCGGTCGCGGACGGCCTCGGAGGTCAGCGCCAGCTCGCCCTTGATCCGCAGCGTGCCCTCCTCGGCGCCGACGTCGGCCTCGAACAGGGCGCTCAGCTCGTCCGGGTCCGTTCCGGCCACGGCGACGGCCGCGGGCACGGCGAAGTGCTCGCAGAAGTAGCGGCCGACGAGGTCCTGCTCGTTGCCCAGCCCCGCCGGTCGCTGGGTGTTGCACGCCAGCAGCAGCCGGGCGTTCTCGATCCCACCGAGGGCGACGACCACGGCCCGCATGCCGGTGACCCGCAGCTCGACGCCGCCGAGCGTCTTGGCCCGCACCTCGTCCACGACGTCGCCCGTCGTGCGCACGTCCACGGCGTTGGTGCGCAGGACCACATCGACGTCGTCCAGGGCGGCCAGCTCGTCTCGGAAGGCCGGACCGAAGCGCAGGTCGTGGATCTGGTACACGGCCGTGCGGACCAGCGGGGTGTCGATCAGCGGTGCCCCCCGGCCCTGCTCCTCGACCCAGTACTCCCAGTCGAACCGGTAGGGGCCGAGGCCGAGGACCTCGTGGGCGGCCTGGTACCAGGGGTCCAGCTCGGCCCGGGTGATCGGCCAGCCCGAGCGCTCCAGCTGGGGGCGCACCTCGAAGTCGACCTCGTCGAACGGTCGGCAGAACCCCGCCCAGTGGTTGGTGGTGCCCCCGAGCTGGCGGAGGCGGATGCTGTCGAGGGTGGCCGGGTTGTCCGAGAAGCCCAGCGGCTCCCCCACCGACTCCCCCGCGGCCAGGTCCTGGATCTCCGGCTCGAGCGACTCGGCGCCGCTCTCCAGCACGACGACCTGCAGGCCGTTGCCGCTCAGCGCCCGGGCCAGCGTGATGCCGGCCGCCCCCGCCCCCAGGATGCAGACGTCCGCTTGGAGGTTCGTACCCGAGGCGAGCCCCTCGCCGTCGGTGATCAAGTCAGGCTGTTTTCGACCCGCTCGGCGAACTCGATGTCGAGCTCGGACAGCCCGCCCACGTCGTGGGTGATGAGGTCGATCGTCACCCGGTTCCAGACGTTGGACCACTCCGGGTGGTGGTTCATCTTCTCGGCCACGAGGGCGATCCGGGCCATGAAGCCGAAGGCCTCGGCGAAGTCGCCGAAGGTCAGCTCTCGGTGCAGCATCCCGTCCTGCATCGTCCAGCCGGCGTGCTCGGCGAGGAAGGCGGCAAGGTCGTCGTCGGAAACGAGCTCAGGCATCGGATCAGGCCAGCGGGTCGGCGAAGGGGTCGGCGAACGGGTCCGGGCCGGGCGCCGAGTCCTCCTCGGGCTCGGCCCCGAAGCGACCGTAGCCCTCCGCCTCGACCTCGTGCAGCCAGCTCGTCGCCGCCCACGGCCACGATGCGCCCTCCGACCAGGATGTGGACCCGGTCCGGGTGCAGCTCGGTGAGCAGGCGGCTGTAGTGGGTGATGGCCAGCACGCCGAGGCCGTTCTCGTTGGTGGCCTCCTCGATGCGCCGGCTGCAGGTGCGCAGGGCGTCGATGTCGAGGCCGGAGTCCAGCTCGTCGAGGATGGCGATCTTGGGGCAGCAGGACGCCGAGCTGGAGCGTCTCGTTGCGCTTCTGCTCGCCGCCGGACAGGTCCACGTTCAGCGGGCGGGCCAGGAACCGCTCGTCGAAGCCGATGCGCTCGGCCTCGACCACCATGCGCTCGCGCACGTCGGCGGGGTCGCCACCCGCCGCCGTCACGGCGGCGGCGAACAGGTCCTCGAGGGAGACCCCGGGGACCTCGGTCGGGTACTGCATGGCCAGGAACAGCCCCGCCTGGGCCCGCTGCCACGGGACCATGGCCAGCACGTCCTGGCCGTCCATCGTCACCGAGCCACCGGTCACCTCGTAGCCGGGGCGGCCCATGACCACGTGGGAGAGCGTGGACTTGCCCGACCCGTTCGGGCCCATGACGGCGTGGACCTCGCCGCCCTTCACGGTCAGGTCGACGCCGTTGAGGATCGTCTTGCCGCCGATGCCCCCCTCGAGGCCGCTGATCACCAGCTCGCTCACGCCACGCCCTCTTCGCCTTCCTCGGCGTCGACGTCGACCAGCACGTCGTCGCCGTCGACGGTGACGACGTAGATCGGAACAGAACGGGTGGCGGGCAGCGACTCGGGCTCGCCGGTCAGGAGCGAGAAGGCGCTGCCGTGCTTCCAGCACTCGATCGTGCACTCGTCGCAGTCCACCTCGCCCTCGGACAGCGAGAAGTCGGCATGGCTGCAGGTGTCGCCGATGGCGTGGAACTCGGTCGCCGCAGCGCACCACGGCCACGGGACGGCCGTCGACGTCCACCCGGCGGGCCTCGCCGGGAGCCAGCTCGTCGCGTCCGAACACGCGCTGCGCGGTCACACCGACTCCAGCACGCCGGCGATCTGCGCCCGCACGAGGTCGGCGACCAGAGGAGCGGGGAACCGGATCAGCACGTCGTCGAAGAACCCCGCCACGATCAGGCGCTCGGCCTCGGGCGTCGGCACGCCCCGGCTCTCGAGGTAGAAGCGCTGGTCCTCGTCCACCGGGCCCACCGCGGAGGCGTGCGAGCAGCGCACGTCGTTGTTCTCGATCTCGAGGTTCGGCACCGACTCGGCCCAGGCGTGCTCGGAGAGCTTCAGGTTCCGGTTGGTCTGGAAGGCCTCGGTGCCCCGGGCGTTCGGGCGCACCCGGATGAGGCCCGTGTAGACGGAGCGGGACGACCCGGCCAACGCCCCCTTGAACAGCAGCTCGCTGGTGGTGTCCGGGGCGGCGTGGTCCTGGAAGGTGCGGAAGTCCAGCATCTGGTTGCCACCGCCGAGGTAGGCGGCCAGCAGCGTGCCGGTGGCGCCGCGACCCGCCAGGCGGCAGTCGGTGCGCAGGCGGGCGTACTCCCCGCCGAGGGCAGCGGTGGCGGCCAGGAAGTCGGCCGACGCGCCGACCCGGCTGACCTGGGTGGCCACCTGCCAGGTGGCGGGGTCCAGTCCCTGCACGGTCACGTGGCGGGCGCGGGCGGCGTCGCCCACACCGATCTCGGTGATGGCCGAGATGAGGCCGACGTCGGGACTCGAGGTCTGCACCTCCACGACCGTGGCTTGGGCGTCGGCACCGAGCTCGACCACCAGGCGGGGCGCGGACAGGGCGCCCGCCGATGCGGCGTGGACGTGCACGACGATGGGCTGGTCCACGACCGTGCCCGGGGCGACCCGCACCAGGACCGGCTCGGGCGAGAAGGCGGTGTTCAGCTCGGCGAAGGCGTCGGGCGCCTCGCCCAGCACGCCACCCAGCAGCTCGTCGCCCGCCTTGGCGTCGGCGATGGGCCCGATCTCCACACCGGCGGGGGCGTCGACCGAGCGCAGCCGGCCGTCGACCAACACGGCCGACGTCGGCACGGGCAGGTCGGGCGCCGCGCCGTCACCCTCGGGGGCGAGGGTCAGCCGGTCGAGGTCGACCTCGTCGACCCTGCTGTAGCGCCAGACCTCCTCGGCGGGGCTGGGCAGCCCGGCGGCCCCGAAGCGCTCCGCCGCCTGGACCCGGCGGTCGCTGAGCCAGGACGGCCCGGCGAGGGCGGCGGCGGCATCGGGGGTCAGGGGGGTCAGGATCGGCTCCGGCGACGGTCGGGGTGCTCGAGTCGCCGGTTCGGGGGACCTGCGGGCGGCTCGGGGTTACCAGTCTACGGGGGCGCCCGAGCGGGCCAACGAGGCCGCGGGAGGCGCGTCGTGCCGGGCGTGGCGGAGCCGAGTGAGGCTCAGTCCTTCCCGCGCCCCCGCCAGCGACGGCCCTTGCGACCCTTGCGCTTCTGCTTCTGGAGGTCGGCCAGGATCTCCGGGCCGGCGGCGTTGATGATGTCCTCGGCCTCGTCCAGCAGGCGGGCGATGCTGTCGTCCTCGCCCAGGCCCTTCGGGTCCGGCGGGGCGGGCGGCGCCACCTGGCTGCCGTACTGCCAGGCGATGTCGCGAGCGCCGGCTGAAGCTGGGGCAGTCCGCCGGGCAGCGCCACGGGGCCTCGGGCGCGAGGTCCAGGTCGCACTTCCGCACCGTCTCGCCGTTGGGGTACGTGCGAGATCTCGTAGTGCTTGCAGTCGTCCCGCATCGGCATCCCCCCATCGTACGGCCTGTCGATTTCGAGCGGTCAGCGCCCGCCACCCCTCAATTTCGAGGTGTCAGCTACCGCATACCGGTAAGGCGTCTGGATCAAGCTGGCGCCGGGCCTGTACGGACTGCGGGGCGTGCGCCCGTCGTTCTTCCGGCGTCTTTGGATCGCGCACCTGACCGCGGGCCTGCACTCCGTCCTCTCACACGAGACTGTCGCCGCCCTCATCAACCTGACCGGATTCCCCCGCAGGCAGGTCGTCCTCACCGTGGACCATCCCCAGCACCTCCACGTCCCCGGGGCGTTCGTCCATCAGATCTCCGACCTCCAACGGAGGTGGATCTGGCACATCGATGGTCTGCCCGTGACCGTGACCGCCCGGACGATCGTCGACCTCTCCAGCGTCTGCACACGCGCTCACCTGGCGGTGGTCGTCGACGACGCCATCGCCGAGCGGAAGGTGACCGAGGCGCGCATCGCCCAGTGCCTTTCCGCGGTGCTCCGGCCGGGCAAGCGAGGACTCGAAAAGCTCGTCGACATCCTCGACCGGCGTGGCGAGGGCTTCGTGCCACCGATGAGCGAACTCGAGCGTCGCCTCTTCGCCGCCCTCGAGTCGCATGGCCTGCCCGAGCCGGTTCGACAGTTTCCCCACCCGAACCGTGGGGCGATCACCGGGATCGTGGACGGCGCGTATCCGGACGCGAAGCTCATCCTCGAGGCCGATGGTCGCACCTGGCATGACCGTCAGCGCGCGTTTCGGACCGATCGTCGACGTGACAACGAAGCCGCCCGGGTGGGCTGGCAGACGCTGCGCTTCCCCTGGGAGGAGGTCGTCCACGACCCCGAGGACGTCGCCGCCACAGTGCGCGACGTCCGCGCCCACCGACTCTCGAGTCGTCAGCTACCGGTATCCGGTAGCTGACACCTCGAAATGGTCAGCCGACGGAGCCCTCCATCTGGAGCTCGATCAGGCGGCTCCACTCCACGGCGTACTCCATGGGCAGGGTGCGGGTCACCGGCTCGATGAAGCCGTTGACGATCATGCCCATGGCCTGCTCCTCGGAGAGGCCTCGGCTCATCAGGTAGAAGAGCTGCTCGTCGGCCACCTTGGACACGGTGGCCTCGTGGCCCACGACGGCGTCGGCAGACCCGACCTCCATGTAGGGGTAGGTGTCCGAGACCGACTCGTCGTCGAGGATCAGGGCGTCGCACTGCACGTGGCTCTTGCAGCCGTAGGCGTCGTCCTCCACCCGCACCAGGCCGCGGTACGACGTGCGCCCGCCGTCCTTGGAGATCGACTTGGAGACGATCTTCGACGTGGTCTCGGGGGCGGCGTGGACCATCTTGGCGCCGGCGTCCTGGTGCTGGCCGGGGCCGGCGTAGGCCACCGAGAGCACCTCGCCGGACGCCTTGGGGCCGACCATGTAGACGGCCGGGTACTTCATGGTCAGGCGCGACCCGATGTTGCCGTCGATCCACTCCATGTGGCCCTCGGCCTCGACCCGGGCCCGCTTGGTGACCAGGTTGTACACGTTGTTCGACCAGTTCTGGATGGTCGTGTAGGTCACCCGGGCCGACGGCTTGACGATGATCTCGACCACCGCCGAGTGCAGCGAGTCGGTGGTGTACACGGGAGCCGAGCAGCCCTCGATGTAGTGCACCTGGCTGCCCTCGTCGGCGATGATCAGCGTCCGCTCGAACTGGCCCATGTTCTCCGCGTTGATGCGGAAGTAGGCCTGCAGCGGCATCTCGACCTCGACGCCGGGCGGGACGTAGATGAACGAGCCGCCGGACCACACCGAGGAGTTCAGGGCCGAGAACTTGTTGTCGTTCGGCGGGATGACCTTGCCGAAGTAGGCCTTGACGATCTCCGGGTGCTCCCGCAGCGCGGTGTCCATGTCGGTGAAGATCACGCCCTGGCGCTCGAGGTCCTCACGGTTGCGGTGGTAGACGACCTCGGACTCGTACTGGGCGGTGACGCCGGCCAGGTACTTGCGCTCGGCCTCGGGGATGCCCAGCTTCTCGTAGGTGTCCTTCACCGAGTCGGGCAGCTCGTCCCAGGCGTCGACCTGATGGTCGGTCGGCTTGATGTAGTAGTAGATGTTGTCGAAGTCGATGCCCGACATGTCGCCGCCCCAGTTGGGCATCGGGCGCTTCGTGAAGTGGTTGTAGCGACTTCAGCCGGAAGTTGCGCATCCAGTCCGGCTCGCCCTTCATCCAGGACATCTCCTGGAGGATGTCCTCGTTCAGGCCGCGCTTCGGCTTGAAGACGTAGTCCTCCTCGTCGCTCCAGCCCAGCTTGTACCGAGAGAGATCGAGGGTCGTGTCGCTGGCGGTCATGCATGCCTCCTACCCCCGGGTGCCGGGGGCAATTTCTCCTATCCAGATAGTAACAACCCCCTCCCCCAGCCCCACGGGGTCTGCGCTCACTCGGCCGTGCGTCGTGCCGATGGGAGCACGTCCGCAGCCGAGGGAGGAAGGTTGGCCAGCGCAGCGCAGCCTGACGTGCCCGCGACCGCGCGCGCCTCGGGTCTCGACGCCCTCGTGGAGGCTGTCCCGGTGGGGGTGTTCAGCACCGACGAGGACCTGCGGGTCACGTGGGCGAACCGCCGCGTCGGTGAGCTCACCGGCGTGCGCGTGGACGACGCCCTCGGCCGTGCCCTCTACGAGCTGGCGGGCCCCGACGCCGACCGCGTGGAGCAGGCGCTGCGCGAGGCGTGGGAACGCCAGGAGCCCTGCCTGACCTGGTTCCGGGCCCAACACACCGACGGCGGTCGCCGCCGGGTCCAGCTGCGGGCCAGCATCGCTTCGGACGCCACCGGCCGCTCGGTCGGCCTCGTCGGCTCCCTCGACGACGTCGCCGCCGTCAGCCAGGCCGACGACACCGCCACCCGGGCGGCCACCATCCTCGAGTCCAGCAGCGACGCCGTCTTCAGCATCACCGACGACAGCCGGGTGTGGTTCCTGAACGGCGCCGCCGAGGACCTGTTCGGCGATCGCGGACCTGGGCGAGCCGACGGTCGAGGCCCTGCTCACGTCGGAGTCGCTGCGCCGCTTCGAGGCCGAGATCCTCCCCCAGGTCGAGTCCGAGAACGCCTGGAACGGCGAGCTCACGATGCGGGGCGCCGGCGGCCAGCCCGTCTACGTCGAGGTGACCCTCCGCGCCGAACGGGACGAGGCCGGCAAGCTCCGGGAGCTGAGCGGCGTGGGCCGGGACATGACCGACCGTCGCCGGGTCGAAGCCGCCTGGGCCCACCGGGCCCTGCACGACCCGCTGACCGGCCTGCCCAACCGAGCGCTGCTGCTGGACCACCTCGAGAAGGCGCTGGCCCGGGCCAGCCGCGACGGCACCCACGTCGGCCTCCTGTTCTTCGACGTCGACAAGTTCAAGCTGGTCAACGACACCCGCGGCCACGACGTCGGCGACGACCTGCTCTGCCAGATCGCCGACCGCATCCGCACGGTGCTGCGCCCCAGCGACCTGGTCGCCCGCCTCGGCGGCGACGAGTTCGTCCTGCTCTTCGACCGGGTCGAGAGCGAGGACCACGCCGTCGCCGTCGGCCGTCGGGTGACGGAGGTCATCGAGTCGACCCCGATGGCCCTTCCCAGCGGCGAATTGTCCGTGACCATCTCCGCCGGCGTCGCCCTCTCCCACACCGGCACCCCGCCGACCCGCCTGATGCGGGAGGCCGACGCCGCCATGTACCGGGCCAAGGAGCTCGGTCGGGCCCGCCTGGAGCTCTACGACGACGACCTGCGCCGCCGCGTGGCCGAACGCGTCTCGTTGGCCGACGAGCTCAGCCGGGCGATGGCCGACAACGCCATCACCCTGCACTACCAGCCGTTCGTCAGCCTGCGCACCGGCCAGGTCACCGGGATGGAGGCCCTGGCCCGCTGGAACCACCCCACCCGCGGCCCGCTGCCGCCCATCGAGTTCATCGGCCTGGCCGAGCAGACCGGCCTCATCGACCAGCTCGGCCCGGTGCTCCTGCGCAACGCCTGCCTCAGCGCTGTCGCCTGGCAGTCCGAGGTGGCCGTCGCCCCTCGCCTGCACGTCAACATCTCGGGTCGCCAGCTGGCCGACGACCAGTTCGCCACCGTGGTCCGCAACGTCCTGGCCGAGACGGGCCTGGACGCCGGCCGGCTGTGCCTGGAGATCTCCGAGTCCGACCTGCAGGGTGACACCGACGTCGCCATCCGGGCCCTCCTGCGGCTGAAGGACGTCGGCGTCGACCTCGCCATCGACGACTTCGGGACGGGGGTCTCGTCGCTCCCCCACCTCCGCAGCTTCCCGGTCGACCTGCTGAAGGTGGACCGCTCGTTCATCGACGGCCTCGGCCCGGACCCCGAGGACTCCGCCATCGCCGCCGCCATCGTGAGCCTGGCCCACAACCTGGAGATCGAAGCCGTGGCCGAGGGCGTCGAGACCGTCGAGCAGGTCTCCGAGCTGAAGGCCCTGGGCTGCGACGAGGCGCAGGGCTACCTCTTCGCCCACCCCATGGCCTCCGACGAGGTCATCCCCTACCTGGACCACGTCTACGCGGTGTAGTCGGTGCCGAACCGGAGGTTCGGCACCAGCTGACTGAGCGGCCTCCCGGCCGCGCCCACTCTGTGGCCCGACCGGCAGAGCCGGATCGGGCCACGGGCGAGGGGGGTGCGAGGACGCACCCCCCTCCCGCTCCCCCCTCCCCGCGCTCGGATACCTTCGGCCCCTGTGGGGGTGAAGGCCGCTGTTCTGCGGGGAGTTCGTGCCCTGTTCGAACGGCGCGGCTACTTGGTCGTGGAGTGGCCGGGGGCGGGGGTTCGGCGGGACCTTCGGGGGGCTCTCGTGGCTGCGTCGATCGACCTCGTGATCGACGTGGGGGCGTACGACGGGGAGTACGCGCTCGACCTGCGCCGCCTCGGGTACGAGGGAGCGATCGCCTCGTTCGAGCCGTCGGCCGACCAGCTGGGCCGACTGCGCGAGCGGAGCGCCGGCGACCCCCGGTGGACCGTCCACGACATGGCCCTGTCCGACACCGCGGGGCGGGTGACACTGCACCGCTACGCCGACGGGCACTTCGACTCGCTGCACGTCGGCCGGGCCCGAGGTGGTCGCTTCGCCGAGCACCTGCGGGCGGCATCCACTGCCGAGGTCACCACCCGTCGGCTCGACGAGCTGTGGGCCGACCTGGTCCCGAGTGGCGCCCGAGTGCTGGTCAAGACCGACACCCAGGGCCACGATTTCGCGGTGCTGCGCGGTCTCGGTGACCACTTGGCGGACGTGGCGGTCCTGCAGTGCGAGCTCCCGGTCATCCCCCTGTATGACGGCGTCGCCGGGCTCGGCGAGGTCGTCACCCACCTGGAGGCAGCCGGCTTCGGCCTGGCTTCTGCGGAGGCGGTCAGCCGGGGGCCGGATCTCGTGTCGGCCATCGAGTTCGACTGCCTCTTCGTGAACCTCGCCGAGCCGCCGTTCGACTGGGCCGGCTAAGCCGCGGTCGTCGTCCCCGTCCAGGTCGCGTACATGTCCGCGTAGCGTCCGCCCTGGGCGACCAGCTCGTGGTGGGGGCCGATCTCGACGAGGCGGCCGCCGGCGACGACGGCGACGCGGTCGGCCCGTTCCGCCGTCGAGAGGCGGTGGGCGACGAGGATCACGGTGCGGCCCTCGGTCAGGCGCACGACGGCGGCCTCGACCAGCGCCTCGGTGCCGGGGTCGAGGCTGGAGGTGGCCTCGTCGAGGACCAGCACGGCCGGGTCGGCGAGGGCGGCGCGGGCGAGCGACACCAGCTGCTTCTCGCCGGCGGACAGGCGGGAACCCCGCTCTCGGACCTCCGTGTCGAGGCCGTCGGGGAAGGCCCGGAAGCGCTCGAGCAGGCCCAGCTCGGCGACGGCGGCCTCGACCTCGTCGTCGGTGGCGTCGAGGCGGCCGACCCGGACGTTGTCCCGAACGGTGCCCGCGAACAGGAAGCCCTCCTGGGGCACCACGACCACCTGCCGCCGCAGCGAGGCGATGGTGGCGTCCCGCAGGTCCACGCCGGCGAAGCGGACGGTGCCCTCGGTGGGGTCGTAGAGGCGGGCCATGAGCTTGGCCAACGTGGACTTCCCGGCGCCGGTGGGGCCGACGAGGGCCAACCGCTCGCCCACGGCCAGCGACAGGGTCACGTCGGACAGCACCTCGGGCTGGCCGGCGCCGTAGGCGAAGCTCACGTGGTCGACCTCGACCTCGCCCCGCTGGGCCAGGTCGACGGCACCGGGGCGCTCGGCCACGTCGACCGGTGTGTCCAGCAGCTCGAACAGCTTCTTGAGCCCGGCCCCCGCCGACTGCACGATGTTGAACAGCTGGCTGAGCTGCTGCACCGGCTCGAACAGGTTCGACAGGGTGAGCACGAAGAAGGTCACCGTCCCGACCGTGATGACGTCGTCGGACACCAGCCAGCCGCCGACCCCGACCACGGCGGCCGTCGTACCCAGCCCGGCGAACTCGATCACCGGCAGGTACCAGGCCTGGATCCTCACCGACTCCATGTGGGCGTCGTAGAGGGTGCGGTTGCCGCCCTGGAAGCGCCCGACCTCGGCATCCTCGCGGGCGAAGGCCTGGATGACCCGGACGCCGCTGATGCCCTGCTGCAGGTCGGCCAGCGTCGAACCGATCCTGTCCCGCACGACCACGTACGCCCGGTTGGACTGCCGCTGGAAGCGGATGCTGGCGACGACCACCGGCGGCACGGCGACCAGGCACACCAGCATCAGCTGCCAGGACACGAACGCCAGCGCGGCGAACGAGAAGACCAGCAGCAGCCCGTTGGTCACGAACATGAGCAGGCCGAACTGGACCAGCTCCTGGAGGGACTCCACGTCCGAGGTCATCCGGGAGACGACGACGCCGGCCTTCTCGCGGTCGTAGAAGGGCATCGACAGGCGCATCAGGTGGGCGAAGACCCGGTTGCGCAGGTCCCGGAGGAACGACTCGCCCACCACGCTGACGGTGACGACCACCTGCCGGTAGACGACGTAGCCCAGGATCGCCGACGACGACGTAGAGCCCGATGGCCAGGTTCAGGGCGCCGGCGTCGCCGACGGTCAGCGCATCGTCGATGGCGTAGCGGATCAGGAACGGGCCGGCCAGGACCGTGCCCGTCCACACCACCAACAGCCCGGAGGCGACGATGACCTTGCGCCGGTACGGCCCGAGCATGCGGAAGGCGCGCCGGATGACCTGCCGCGCCTGCTTGGCGTCGAGCATGTCCTCCTCGGCAACGCCGACCTCACCCCACATCGGACACCACCACGTGCTCGTCCTCGTCCCGCTCGGCGGCGGCGAGGACCTCCCGGTAGCGGGCGCTGGTGGCCAGCAGGCCCTCGTGCGTCCCGTCGGCGACGACCTGGCCGCCGTCCACCAGCACGACGCGGTCGGCCAGGGCGATCGTCGCCGGTCGGTGGGCGATGACGATGGTGCTGCGCCCGGACATGACCTCGCCGAGAGCACCCCGGATCTCGTGCTCCTTCGTGGGGTCCACCGCCGACGTGGCGTCGTCCAGGATGAGCACCCGCGGGTCGGCCAGGATCGCCCGGGCGATGGCCAGACGCTGGCGCTGGCCGCCGGACAGCGAGAACCCCCGCTCCCCCACGATCGTGGCGTAGCGCTCGGGCAGGGCCTGGATGAACTCGTGGGCGCCCGCCAGGCGGGCCGCCCACTCGATGCGATCGGGGTCGACGGTGCCGTCGGCGAAGGCGATGTTGGCCGCCACCGAGTCGTGGAACAGGAAGGTCTCCTCGAAGACGATCCCGATGGCGCGCCGCAGCTCGACCAGCTTCACGTCCCGCACGTCGACGCCGTCCAGGCTCACCCGGCCGCCCGTCACGTCGTAGAAGCGGGGCAACAGGTGGGCCACCGTCGACTTGCCCGAGCCGGTCGGGCCGACCAGGGCGACCGACTCGCCGGGGCGGACCTCGAGGTCGAAGCTGTTCAGCACCGGCATCGCCCCGTCGCCGTAGCCGAAGTCGACCTGCTCGAAGCGGATGGCGCCGCCCGGATGGTCGTCGTCTCGGGCGGGAAGGCTGACGGCGTCCCGCCGGTCGGCGATGTCGGGGTCGGTGACCAGGATCTCGTGCACCCGCTGGGCCGAGGCGGCCGAGCGCTGCGCCTGGGCGATGATCATGCCGAGCATCCGCAGCGGCCAGATCAGCAGCACGACGTAGACGTTGAAGGCCACGAACGACCCCAGGCTCAGCTGCCCGTTCAGCACCTGGTGGCCCCCGTAGGCGAGCACGGCGACCAGGCCGATGTTGGGGAGGAGCTCCATGGCGGGGAGGTAGGTGGCCCGCACCCGGGCCGCCTTCATGGACTCGCGGTAGATGTCGTCGGCCTCGATGCGCAGGCGCTCGGACTGGGCCCGCTCGGCGCCGAAGCCCTTCACCACCCGGATGCCCGAGACCGACTCCTCGACGACGGAGGCGAGGTCGGCGGACTCCCGCTGGATGGCCATGGCGGGCACCTGCAGGCTGCTGGAGAAGCGCTTGCCCATCCAGTTCAGGAAGGGCAACCCGCCCAGGGCCAGGAGCGTGAGGACCGGGTCGATGAAGGCCAGGATCACCGCCACCGAGGTCACGGTCAGCACGTTCGACAGCGTGAGCGGGACCAGCACCACGAACTGCTGGACCTGCAGCAGGTCGGTGTTGGCCCGGCTCATCAGGTCACCGGTCTGGTTCTGGTCGTGGAACGAGAAGTGCAGCCGCTGCAGGTGGGCGAAGAGACGGTCCCGCAGTGCGGTCTCGGCCCAGCGGCTCTCCCGGAAGGCCAGGTAGCGGCGGAGGCCGGTGAAGGTGGCCGCCACGACGCCGGCGCCGGCGATGGCGAAGGACCACCACAGCAGTGCCTCGCTGTCCTCGCCGACGATGCCCCGGTCGATGGCCGTCCGGATCAGGAGCGGGGCGGCGACCTTCCCGCACGTCCACAGCAGACCGACGACCACCCCCGCGGTGATGCCCCGCCACTGGGCCCGCATGGTGTCCGCGATGAGGCGCCAACCGTCGTGGTTCGAACGCGAGTCGTCCACCGCAGGAAGCGCCATCGCCCAGAAATCTACCGAAGGCCCTTCCCTGCCCTCCTACGAGATGCGGCGGAGTGCCTCCCGAAATCGTCGGCCGCGTTCGATGTAGCCGACCACCGCCGGCTCGAACTGGCCGGGTACGACGGCGTCCTCCCGCAGGCGGGCGGGCACGCCGAGGGCCATCGCCCCGGTGGGCACCTCCATGCCGCCGGGCACCAGGGCGTTGGCGCCGACCAGCGACCCGGTGCGGACGATCGCCCCGTGGAGGACGACGCTGCCGGAGCCGACCAGCGATCCCTCCTCGACGATGCAGCCCTCGAGGTGGACGTTGTGGCCGATCACGCAGCGGTCCTGGACCGTCGTCGGCATCACCGCCGTCGTGTGGATGACCGTCCCGTCCTGGATCGACGTCCCGGCTCCGACGAGGATGTCGCCGTCGTCGCCCCGCAGGACGGCACCGGGCCACACGGTGGACTCGGCGCCGATGCGGACCCGGCCGATGATCACGGCGTCGGGGTGGACGTAGGCGGTGGGGTCGATGTCCGGCTCGTCGTCGCCGAGCGCGTAGACGGGCACGTCAGGCGTCGAAGGAGCCGTACCCGCCCCGGAAGAAGATCAGGGGGTGGCGCTCCCGTTCCACCTTGAGCTCGTGCACGCGGCCCGTGACGAGGTAGTGGTCGCCGGCCTCGTGGACGTCCTCGAGGCGGCAGTCGATCCACGCCAGCACGTCGCGGATGACCGGTGAGCCGGTGCTGGCCGGACGCCAACCGACCGTCTGGAACTTGTCCTCACCCTTCCCGGCGAAGACCCGGGCCACGTCCTCCTGGTCGTCGGCCAGGACGTTCACGCAGAAGGCGCCGGCTGCCTCGATCTTGGGCCAGCTGGACGAGGTCTTGCCCGGGCAGAAGCCGACCAGCGGCGGATCCAGTGAGACCGAGAAGAACGACCCGACGGCGAGGCCGACGGGCGGCTGCCCGTCGGAGTGGGACGCGATCACGGTGACGCCGGTCGGGAAGTGGCCCAGGACCTGGCGGAAGCGGGCTTCGTCGATGCTGGGGTCGCTCACGAAGCGCGCAGGCTAGCGGTGTCGACCGGAGCCTCCGGAAGCCGTGTCAGCCGGCGACGGGCGTGACGTCGGGCAGGTCCCCGACGGCGCTGGACGAGCCGAAGGCGATGGTGAGCCCCTCGTAGGCGGCCACCACCTCGATGCCGGCGGCCTCGCCCTGCTGGACCGCCTGCGCCGACAGCCGGTCGAGCGTGGCGTCGTCGTGGGCGGGGTCGTGGTGGAACAGGGCCAGCCGCTTGGCACCGGCCCGCACCGCCACGTTCACGGCGTAGTCGATGGTGCAGTGGCCCCAGGTCGACTTCGCCTCGAACTCCTCGGCCGTGTACTGGGCGTCGTGGATCAGCAGGTCCACCCCGTCGGCGAGCTCCAGGACGGACTCGGCCACGGACATGCTGCCGTCGGACGGGCCCTGGTGATCGCTGATGTAGGCCACGATCGCCCCGTCGAGCTCGACGCGGTAGCCGGCGGTGCGACCGACGTGCGGTACCGGGCGGCTGGTGACCTTGGCATCGCCGACGGCCAGGACCTCGTCGATCATGTCGTGGAAGACGATCTCGCCGTCGAGGTCGTCGATCTCCACGGGGAAGAACGGGGGGCGGAGGAACTCGCGGAACGCGGCCTCCAGCGTCATCCCCTCGGATGGCGGGCCGTAGACGTCCAGTCGGGCGCCCGGTCGCAGAACGGGGACGAAGAAGGGCAGGCCCTGCACGTGGTCCCAGTGGAGGTGGGTCACCAGCGCCGAGCCCCGGAAGGAGCCGTCCTGGGGCTGGGTCTCGCCCCAGTAGCGCAGGCCGGTGCCGAGGTCGAGGACGACGGGATCGTGACCGGGGGCTTCGAGAGCGACGCAGGCCGTGTTGCCGCCGTACCGCGCCAGATCCCGGCAAGCGCAGGGGGTGGACCCCCGAACCCCGTAGAAGCTGACGTTCAACGTTCGTCCCCCGTCAACGCGGCCTTCCCCCAGATGACTCCTTCGACACTACCCAGCGGGGAGTTTCGCTTCTCCTCAGGTGACACCTGTCACAGGCGCCCGTCAACCCGCCTCGGCGACCGGGGCGGTGAGCCCACCGGTGAGCGTGCGGGCCGCCAGCCGGGCGGCGCCGGCGGCCTCCCGGAGCAGGCCCGGTGCCTCGGCCGGGAGCGTCCTCCACCTCGCTGGTCTCCTCCACCTCGTCGGCCAGGTCGCCGGCCTCGCGCACCGAGGCGTCGACGAAGGCGAGGACCGAGTCGGTGTGGTCGACGAGCTCCTCGGCCACCTGCTCCTTGGTGAAGGACGGGTAGGTCTCGGCGAGCACCTCGCCGAGGTCGTCACGGAACTGGACCAACGACTCCTGGGCGTCCTCGATGCCGGCCGCGTCGTCGCCGACCAGCGCCGTCGTGTACTGGATGAAGTCGTCGATGTGGCCGTCCCACAACCGGGCGAACTCCGCAGCGGCGACGGAGTCGTCGGGCTCGATGGTGTCGGCCAGCTCGTCGGTGTTCTCGGTGACCGCCTCGAACACGCCGGCCGGGCTCGGAGCGGTGGCGTCGCCGCCTTCGTGGATGGTCTCGGCCAGGCCGATGCTGGTGAGCATCACGCTCTCCTGCATCAGAGCGGTCAGCTCGGACCGCAGCTCGGCCTCGGGCGACTCCAACTCGCCCTCGGTCACCACCTGCCCGGTGATGCCCGTGGCCAGCGACAGGGCCACGTCGGCCATGGGCTCGGCGGCGTCGCGCAGGTCGGCGGCCGCGCCCGGCTGACCCGCGGCCAGCTCCTCGACGGTCGTGGTCAGGGCGGCGTCGCTCGCCTCCAAGCCGTCCTCGACGGCGCTGAAGTCGGCCTCGGGGTCCATCGCGGCCAGGGTGTCGAGCACGGCCTGCCGCGTGCTGTCGACTTCGTCGACCGGGCCGTCCTCCAGCCCGTGGGCGACGATCGCCTCGCGGTGATCGTTCCACGCGGCCAGGAAGTCGGTGCCCGCGGCCACGCCGTAGCCGGCGCCGATCAGGTCGGACAGGTCAGTGGCGCTCTCGCTGGCTGCCGTCACCGCGGCCGCGGCCACCGGCGAGTCCAGGCCCTCCGCCCCGGCGACGGCCTCTTCGACGAGGTAGCCGGTCAGGTACACCTGCTCCTCGAGGAAGCCGACCAGGTCCGACCGCAGGTTGGCGGCGTCGGTCTCGCTGGGCGGGTCCTCACCCGAGGGCGCCGTCGTCGTCGTGGCGCTGTCGTCGGTGGCCGCCGTGGTCGTGGTGGCGCCGTCCTCGGCGGTTGCGTCGGCCCCGTCGTCGTCGCCGCAGGCCGTGGCCAGGAGGAGGACGACGGCCAGCAGGGCGATCAGGGACGTGGCGCGTGAACGGGTGCTCGTGACCATTGCCCCCATCCTCGCATCCGGGTCAGGGCATCGCGCCAGTCAGGGAAGGGGGTCAGGCGACGGTGCCGAGGACCAGTGGGTCGGTCGTCGGCTCCGAAGAACCGCCCTCGGGCTCCCGGGAGATGGCCAGCGTGGTGATGCCGTCCTCGACGTGGAACGCCGCCTGGCCGGGCTCGGCGCCGAGCACGCCGAGCGACACCATCTCGTCGGTGCCTTCGGGCAGGCCCCACAGCTGGTAGGTCTCTTCGGCCCCCAGCTCGGGCAGGCCGGCGGCCAGCAACATGCCGTTGCCATCCTCCCCGATGAGCGCCCGGGCACCGGCAGCGTCACCGGTCAGGTCCACGACGTCGGTGTCCGGGTCGGCCAGCAGGGCCGCCAGCTCCCCCTCGGAGGGGCCGTTGCCAACCGCCGCCAGTTGGTCGCGGACGTCGTCCAGGTCCCGGCGCTGGTTCACCAGCACCACGGCCATGAGCGCGATCACGATGATTGCGGCGGCCGCGGCCAGGCCGAGCAGCGGGCTGCGCCGCGGCGGAGCGGTCACCACGGGCTCGGGGTCCCGGCGTCCGAAGGCCACCTCGATGGGCACGGGAGGCGGGCCGTCGCCGAGGTCGGCGGCGATCTTGTCCCACACGCCCGCCGGCGGGGCGACCGCCGTGCCGCTGGTCAGCAGCGCGGCCACCTCGCGGTGCTCGGCGACCTCGGCGCGGCAGCGGGGGCAGCCGGCAAGGTGGTCCTCGACCTCCCGGGCCTCGTCGGCGTCGACGGCGTCCAGCGCGTAGGCCCCCAGCAGCTCCTCGATCTCCTGGTGCGTCATCATCCCTCCACGCCGATCCCTGCGGACGACAGCGATCCCCGCAGGCGCTGCAGCCCGGTGCGGATGCGCCCCTTCACCGTGCCCTCGGGCTGGTCGAGCATCTCCGCAACCTCTCGGTAGGTGTAGCCGCCGAAGTAGGCCAACACGATCGGCGAGCGCTCCTCCTCCCGGAGATCATGCAGGGCAGTGGACACTGCCTCCGACACGGCGAGGTCCCAGACCTCGTTCTCGAGGTCGTACCCCGCGTCGGCGGTGCGTCGGGCGTCCCGCTCCTCGCGGGTCTTGCGGGCCCCCTCCGAGCGCAGCAGGTCGACCGCCCGGCTGTGGGTGCGGGTCAGCAGGTATGACGCGCAGGGTCCCCCGGTCGGGGTCGAACTTGTCCGGGTCGTTCCAGAGGTTGAGGAAGACCTCCTGGAGCACCTCCTCGGCCAGGTTGTCGCTGCCGAGCAGGCGGCGGGCCAGGGCCGTGACCGTGCCCGCGTGCCGTCGGTAGGCCTCCGCCAGCGCGTCCTGGCGGTACCGGCCGATGGCCACCACGAGCGCGGCGTCGCTGAACCCCTGCAGATCCTTCATCCGCCCCCAGTACGGAGCCGGAGCCGCTTCTGGATGGATTCACGGGAGACGCAGGGCCGTCCCGTCCTGCACGGCCAAGCCGTCGGCCAGCGAGCGTGGCGGCCACCCGGGCCGCGCGATCGGGGTCCTCGGGCCAGCCCGCGGCGACGGCCACGTCGTCCACGGGGCCGAGGCGGAGGGCGTCGACCAGGCGGCCACGGCCCTGGCGGTCGGAGCCCTCGAAGCGGGACTGGGGCGTCGACACCCCTGCCGAGCCCACGGCGGGGTCCGGCCCCCGACCCCGCCAGGCGCACGTCCGGGCCACCGGGCAGTCGGCGCACCGGGGCGATCGGGAGCGACAGACCATCGCCCCCAGATCGAGCACGGCCTGGTTCCACGCCCAGCCCTCCCCCATCGGCACCAGGGCGTCGGCCGCCGCCTGGGCCTCCTTGGCGGTGAAGCGGCGCCCGGCCTGGCGGGCCACGATGCGGGCGACGTGGGTGTCCAGCACCGCCACGTCCTGTTCGAAGGCGAAGGCGAGGACCGCCCGGGCCGTGTACGGGCCGATGCCGGGCAGGGCCAGCAGCGGCGTCGAGGTCGCCCGGCAGGCGGCCGTCGTGCTCGGCGACCACCGTCTGCGCGCAGCGGTGCAGCGCCAGGCCCCGGCGGTTGTAGCCCAGCCCGGCCCAGGCCTCGATGACCGCACCGGCCGGCGCCGTCGCGCACGCCGTCGGGTCGGGGAAGCGCTCCAGGAAGGCGTGCCACTTGGGGATGACCCGGCTCGCTTGCGTCTGCTGGAGCATCACCTCGGACACCAGCACGGCCCACGGGTCCCGGGTCGTCCGCCAGGGCAGATCGCGACGGGCCTCCTCCCACCAGCGCGAGGAGGGCGCCCGGGCTGAGGTTCAGCGACGCCGGTGGCACCGTTGGACGACCGTGTCGTGCGGGAACCAGAACCGCTCGCGCCCCCGGGTGGCGGGGTGCCGGGCCAGCAGCGCCCGGACCTGGTCGAGGACGGCCTCCCGGCGGTCGTCGGGCAGGGCCGAGATCCAACTGGTCGAGGCCGTGCGGCCCACGACGGTCTCGACTGTGGCGTCCTGCCAGTTGGGGAACCAGTCCTCCGTGTAGCCCTCGAAGGCCCCGCTGGCCTCCACGATCGCCTCCCAGTCCACCTGCTGGTGGTGGTCGTAGGGCGGGCCGCCGTCGACGGCGTCCTTGATCTGCCCGAGCTCACGGACCCACCCGACGGTCTCGTCCCGGACGTTCCAGAGCATCGCCAGCAGGCCCCCCGGACGCAGCACGCGGGCGCACTCGGCCAGCGCCGTCGGGGCGTCGAACCAGTGAAAGGCCTGGCCGACGGTGACGACGTCGACGCTGGCGTCCTCCAGCGGGATGTTCTCGGCGGTCCCGTCGAGCGCCTCGACGTCGCGGAGCTTGGCCCGCATCTCGGCGACGGGCTCCACGGCGACGACGTTCGCCCCGCGGGCGACCAGGTCGACGGTCAGCTTTCCCGTGCCGGCGGCCAGGTCGAGGACGTCGACGCCCGGCTCCAGGCCGAGCAGGTCGAGGGCCTCGGCCGGATAGCCGGGTCGGGCCGCGACGTAGTCGTCGGCGCCCCGTCCGAAGCCCTCGGACGCCGCCGGCGCTACTGGGCCCAGATGTCCGCCTCGTCGTACGGACGCTGCCGCGGCGGCGCCGCCTCCTTCTTCCACACCATCACCGAACGTCGGAAGGAGCAGACCTCCTCGCCCCGCTGGTTGATGCCCTTCGTCTCGACCTTCACCACGCCCCGGTCGGGCTTGCTCTGCGACTCCCGCGTCTCGAGGACGCGGGTCTCGGCGTAGATGGTGTCGCCGTGGAACGTGGGCTTCTTGTGGGTCAGCTCCTCGACGGCCAGGTTGAAGATGGCCGCCCCGCTGACGTCGGGCACGCTCATGCCCAGCACCAGCGAGTAGACGAGGTTGCCGACCACCACGTTCTTGCCCACCTCGGTCTCGTGCTCGGCGAACCAGGTGTTCGTGTGCAGCGGGTGGTGGTTCATCGTGATCATGCAGAACAGGTGGTCCTCGGCCTCGGTGATGGTCTTGCCGGGCCAGTGCCGTAGATGTCGCCGACCTCGAAGTCCTCGAGGTAGCGACCGAACGGTCGGTCGTAGGTGGTCACGCTGCGGGATGGTACGGCGAGACCCTCCGTCGGTACCGTTCCCGCCGATGCAAACGGGAGATCTCACCGCTGCCGCGGCCGCCGTCGATGCCGCGGGGACCGTCGTCGAGCGGGCCATCGACACCCTGAAGGCCGCCGGCGGCGTCGACGCCAACCAGGTCATCGCCTACGAGCTGGCCCACGCCGCCGCCGCCGTCGAGACCGGGCGGGCGGTGCTGGACTACGGCGGCAAGGGTGACGTCCGAGGCGGCGATCACCTGTGCCTACGTCGCCGACGCCGTCGGCGACCTGGCCGGCAAGCTCTACGGCCGCGAAGCCGAGTGGGGCGTCGAGCCCGGCGCCCTCGACAGTGCCCGCGAGTTCGTGGCCGCCCACCGGGACCCCGCCTTCCTGGCCGTCGCTGGCGGACCAGCCCGGCCCCACCCACCTCGACGAGGAGTTCGAGCTGGTCAAGGACACGTTCCGGCGCTTCGCCGAGGACAAGATCAAGCCGGTCGCCGAGCACGTCCACCGCACGAACGGCGACATCCCCGAGGAGATCATCCAGGGCATGGCCGAGCTCGGCGGCTTCGGCCTGTCGGTGCCCGAGGAGTACGGCGGCTTCGCGGCCGGCGGCGAGTCCGACTACCTCGCCATGGTCGTCGCCACCGAGGAGCTGGCCCGCGGCTCGCTGGGTGTCGGCGGCTCGCTCATCACCCGGCCCGAGATCCTCTCCCGTGCCCTCGTGAAGGGCGGCACCGAGGAGCAGAAGCACGAATGGCTGCCCAAGCTCGCCTCCGGCGAGGTCATGGCCGCCGTGGCCGTGACCGAGCCGGACTTCGGCTCGGACGTGGCCGGCATCAAGGTCACCGCCACCCCCACCGAGGGAGGCTGGCTGATCAACGGGGTCAAGACCTGGTGCACCTTCGGCGCCCGGGCCGACGTCCTCATGCTGCTGGCCCGCACCGATCCCGACCGGTCCAAGACCCACCGGGGCCTGTCCATGTTCGTGGTGCCCAAGCCCCGAGGCGACGGCCACGGCTTCGAGCTGGAGGACGGCCGCGGCGGGAAGATGGAGGGCCGGCCGATCGACACCATCGGGTACCGGGGCATGCACTCCTACGAGATCGCCCTGGACGACTGGTTCGTGGCCGCCGAGAACCAGGTGGGTGGCGAGGAGGGCCTGGGCCGCGGCTTCTACTTCCAGATGGAGGGCTTCGAGAACGGGCGCCTGCAGACCGCCGCCCGGGCCGTCGGCATCATGCAGGCGGCCTACGAGGAGGCCCGCCAGTACGCCCAGGACCGGGTCGTCTTCGGCCGGCCGATCGCCGAGTACCAGCTGACCCAGGCCAAGCTCGGCCGCATGGCGTTCACCATCCAGGCCGCCCGCCAGTTCAGCTACGTGGTGGCCCGGATGATGGCCAAGGGCGAGGGCGCCCTGGAGGCGTCGATGGTCAAGGCCTACGTCTGCAAGGCCGCCGAGTGGGTCACCCGCGAGGCCATGCAGATCCACGGCGGCTTCGGCTACGCCGAGGAGTACCCGGTCAGCCGGTACTTCGTGGACGCCCGCGTGCTCTCCATCTTCGAGGGCGCCGACGAGACCCTCTGCCTCAAGGTGATCGCCCGCCGCCTCCTCGCGGACTGATCGGGCCACGTCCACCGAGCCCGAGGACTGTGCCCACCGAATCGGTGCGCTGAGTCCTCGACCTCCGCGTTCCCTGACAACCTGGGGCCCTTGAGCGGGGGGAGAGCCGAGCTTCGGCGCGGCGCGGAACTGCTGGCCCTGACGGGGCTGGCTGTCGTACAGCCGGTCCTCGACGTCCTGGGCAACAGCCCGGAGACGTTCGTCTTCCGGGGGGTGGACGGCGGTCAGCTCGTGCTCTTCGCCCTGCTCGTCGCCGTCGGGCCCGGGCTGGTTCTGTGGGCCATCGGGGCCCTGACCGGCGTCTTCGGCGACCCGGGTCCGCCAGGGGGTGCACGTGGTGATGATCGGCAGCCTCGCCGGGATCGCCGTGCTGATCGCCTTTCGCCAGAGCGACGTGGCGCGGGGCGGCGTCGTCCTCGCCCTCGGCGTCCTGGCCGGCGCCGTCGTCGGCGTGCTCTACCTGCGGGTGGCCCAGGTCCGCCTGTTCCTGCTGTACCTCTCGCCGCTCCCCCTGCTGGCGGCCGCCCTCTTCCTCTTCGGCTCGGACATCTCCGGGCTGGTCACCGGGGGTGACACGGAGGTCGTCGAGGGCGTCGAGAGCTCCCGATCCGTGGTCATGCTCGTCCTCGACGAGTTCCCCACCGCCACCATCCTCGGCGACGACGGGACGATCGACGCCGACGAGTTCCCCAACCTCGCCCGGCTGTCCGAGTCGTCGACCTGGTACCGCAACTACACGACCCACAACGCGGGCACCATCCAGGCGGTGCCCTCGCTGCTGTCGGGCCAGATGCCCACACGCGGCCACGCCCCGCTCTACACCGACTGGCCGGAGAACCTCTTCACCCTGCTCGGTGGCTCCTACGACATGGCCGTGCAGGAGTCGGTGACCCAGCTCTGCCCGCCCGACGTCTGCGAGGACAGCGCGCGCACCGTCACCCGAAGCGTGCTGAACGACCGGGAGGGGTTCCCCGGCGCCACGGGGGACGCCGTCGACGTCTTCCGCCAGCTGATCTCGCTCAACGCCGACGCCCGGGTCGAGGTCGACCAGTTCACCGAGGAGGTGGTGTCGGTCGCGGCGGCCGACGAGCCCACCGGCGAAGGCCGCGGCATCGTCACCAACCAGCCGTCGCGGTTCACCGAGTTCCTGGACGGGCATGGTCCAGGGCGAGGACCCGACGTTCCACTTCGCCCACGTGATCCTCCCCCACGGCCCCTGGCGCTTCTTCCCCGACGGCACCGAGTACGAGTCACCCGACGGCGATCCCGAGGGCCAGATCGCCGGCACGTGGACCCGCAGCTGGCCCACCGAGCTGACCAAGCTGCGGCTCGAGCTCCAGACCCAGTACACCGACGCGCTGGTCGGGCAGATGGTCGACCGGCTCCAGGCCACCGGGCTCTGGCGGGACGCCCTGGTCGTGGTCGTGGCCGACCACGGCGGGGCCTTCGTGGTGGGCTCGCCGGGCCGGGCGGTGTCGGACACCAACGTCCACGAGGTCATGTGGACCCCGCTGTTCATCCGCTCACCCGGGCTGCCCCACGGGATCGACGACACCGACGTCGAGGCGACCGACCTGCTGCCGACGATGGCCGACCTGCTCGAGATCGACCAGCCCTACGACGTGGTGGGGGCCTCGGCGGTGAGCGAGCCGGACACGTCGGGATCGAAGCGCTACGTGCGCCTCCAGAACCCGTTCCAGGTCGAGCCCGACGCCCTTCTGGACATCGACACCGCCACCAACTTCGAGCGCCTGCTCGACGACCACTGGCCGGACGTCGTCGTCGACGACCCCGTCGGCGCCTTCTACCGCCGCTTCCCCCTGGGGCCGCTGTACGGCCGGTCGCTGGACCAGATCCCGATCGGCTCGCCCGTGGGTTCCGCCGACGTCGACCAGCTGGTCCCCCTCACCGAGGGCACCGACGGCCCGCTGGCCGCCTACGTCGGCGGGACCATCGACGTCGTCGGCGCCGGCGAGGACACCTGGGTCGTCGTGGCCGTGGACGGCGTCGTCCAGGGCTTCTCCCAGCTCTTCCCCATGGTCGACAGCGACACGGCCTTCTCGGTGCTGCTGGACCAGGCCGTCGCCACCTCCGACGCCCACGAGGTGCAGCTGTTCGTCACCGAAGGCGCCGATCAGCCGCTGCGACCGCTCGACCTCTCCTGATCGACGTTCCGCTCTGGTGTGCCACACTGCGCCCGCCGATCTCGGGAAGGCGGGCGAGCTGGATGACGGACACCTCAGCGGGGGCGTGGCACCCCGATCCGACCGGGCGACACGAGCACCGCTGGTGGGACGGGATCCAGTGGACCGATCAGGTCGCCGATGGCGGGGTGACCAGCACGGACCCGATGGTCGCCGCACCGGTGCCCTCCGCAACCGGGTCGACGAGCAGCTCCGGGCCCAACTTCAAGATCATCGGCCTGGTGGTCGCCGGGGCGATCCTGATCATCGTGCTGGTGGTGGTCCTCGCGGGTGGATCCGGCGGATCCCAGCGCGAGAACGTCATCGACGGGTGTGTTGCGTACGGGACTCCCCGCAGCGACTGCGAATGCATCGTCGACGAGTGGGAAGCCGGCGGCAACTCGCTGGACGAGCTCGAGGAAGTGGACCGGATGATCGCCGAGGGCTCCGGCGATGGGAGCCTCGCCGACGTCCCACCGGAGCTCATCGACGCCGTGGTCGCCTGCCAGTAGACCTGCCATCGTCGGGGGTGTGACCTCCGCGCGGAGCCTCCCCCTGGCGTGGGCCGAGCAGTGGGCGGCGGACCCGTCGGCCGCCGTCCTCCACGATCAGCGGCGCGGCTGGATCACCGCCGGGGAGATGGAGGACGCCACCCGGGTCGTGGCGGGCCGCTTCGCGGCAGCGGGGCTGGTTCCCGGCGACCGGGTGCTGTTCAGCACCGGCCCGTCGATCGACCTGGTCGTCGCCCACGTGGCCGCTCTGCGGTCCGGCCTCGTGACCGTGCCCGGCCAACACCGCCTACACCGACCGGGAGCTGGCCCACATCGCCACCGACGCCGGGGTCCGGGCGGCGGTCGTCGACGACGCCGACCGGGCGGGCTGGGTGCAGGACGCGGTCGACCGGGTCGTCGTCACCGGACCGGAGGTCGACCTGCCCGACGGCGAGCCACCACCGCTGGACCGGGTGGGAGCCGATGACCTCGCCCACCTCGGCTACACCTCGGGCACCACCGGCGCCCCCAAGGGTGCGGCGCTGACCCACGGCAACCTGCTGGCCAACAGCCAGGCGCTGGCGGAGGCATGGCGGTGGACCGCCGAGGACCGTCTCGTGCTGGCCCTGCCCCTGTTCCACGCCCACGGGCTGTGCAACGGCGTGCACGGGACCCTCCTCGCCGGGGCGTCGGCCGTGCTGCTGCCCGGCTTCACCGTCGACGGGGTCCTCGACGCCGCCGCCGAGCACGACGCCACGCTGTTCTTCGGGGTGCCGACCATGTACCACCGCCTGGCGGCGTCGTCCCGGGCCGGCGAGCTCGGCCGCCTCCGGCTCTGCGTCTCCGGCTCGGCCGCCCTCCCGCCGAGCTCCACCGGGCGCTCCAGGTCGACGCCGGGGTCACCGTGCTGGAGCGCTACGGCATGACCGAGACGAACATGCTGGTGTCCAACCCCTACGAGGGCGAGCGCCGGGCGGGCACCGTCGGGCTCCCGCTCCCCGGTGTGGAGGTCCGTCTGGCCGACGGCACCGGCGAGATCGAGGTCCGGGGCGCCGACCGTCTTCGGCGGCTACTGGCAGCGGCCCGAGGCCACCGCCGAGGCCTTCACCGGCGACGGGTGGTTCCGGACCGGCGACCTGGGCGACCACGACGAGGCCGGCTACCTCCGCATCCTCGGCCGGGCCAAGGAGCTGATCATCACCGGCGGCTACAACGTCTACCCCCGCGAGGTGGAGGACGTCCTGTGCGCCCACCCCGCCGTGGCCGAGGCCGCCGTCGTCGGCGTCCCGTCCGCCGAGTGGGGCGAGACCGTCGTCGCCCACCTCGTCGGCACCGGCGACACCGCCGCCGTGCGAGGCCCACGCCGACGGCGAGCTGGCCGCCTACAAGCGCCCCCGCGCCTACCACTGGGTCGACGCCCTCCCCCGCAACGCCCTCGGCAAGGTCCAGAAGCACCTTCTTTGAGGGACACCCGGACTGCTCCAGCCCGTCGGTTCGAACGCCGGTCTCGCCTCGCAGCGCTCGGCGAGTTCTGCGCTGCGCTTTCTGGTCGCCTCGCCTGTCGGCTCGGCTCCTAAGGTCCGGCGATGACGTTCGACGCAGGGACGACCACCGACGAGGTCGTCGAGGGCAAGGACCTGGCGGGTCAGACCATCGTGGTCACCGGCGCGACCAGCGGGCTCGGGAAGGAGTCGGCCCGCGCGCTGGCCGGCGGCCGGTGCACGGGTGGTGCTGTGCGGCCGGAACGACGAGAAGGGCCATGCCGTCGCCGACGAGATCGGCGCCGGCGCCGAGTTCCACCACCTCGAGCTGGCGGACCTCGACGCCGTGCGGTCCTCGGCCGACGAGCTCCTGTCCCGCATCGAGCGGCTGGACGTCCTCGTCAACAACGCCGGGGTCATGGCCTGCCCCCTCGACCACACTGCCGACGGGTTCGAGATGCAGTTCGGCACCAACCACCTGGGCCACTTCCTCTTCACTGCCCGACTGTTCCCGCTGCTCATGGCCTCGGTGCCGAGCCGGATCGTCAACCTCTCCTCCCACGGCCACATGATCGGAGGCGTCGACCTGGACGACCCGAACTACGAGCGCCGGGAGTACGAGAAGTGGAACGCCTACGGCCAGGCCAAGACCGCCAACGTGCTCTTCAGCCGGGAGCTGGAGCGCCGCTTCGGCGAGCACGGCCTCCACGCCTACGCCGTGCACCCGGGGATGATCGTGACCGAGCTGGGTCGCCACCTCGTGGCCGAGGACTTCGAGTTCATCGGCGAGCGCACCAAGGACCGGCCCGCGGGAGGTCCGAGCTCCGGCTTCAAGTCCGTCGAGGCGGGGGCGGCCACCCAGGTGTGGGCGGCGACCGCCGACGACATCCCGGGCGGCGCCTACCTGGCCGACGTGGCGGTGTGCGAGCAGGTGGCGCCGTGGGCGACCGACGACGAGGCGGCCGCCCAGCTCTGGGCCCTCTCCGAGCAACTGGTCGGCGAGCCCTTCCCCTCCTGGGACTGACTACCGGGGGGCGAACATGATGACGCCCACCCCGACCAGGCAGAGGAGCGAGCCGGCCACGTCCCAGCGGTCGGGCGTGAAGTCGTCGACCACCATCCCCCAGGCCAGCGAACCGGCCACGAACACCCCGCCGTAGGCCGCCAGCACCCGTCCGAAGTTCGGGTCGGACTGGAACGTGGCGATGAAGCCGTAGGTGGCCAGCGCCACGATGCCGGCGCCCACGAAGGCCAGGCCGCGGTCCTCCCGCACGCCCTGCCACACCAGCCACGCCCCGCCGATCTCGGCCAGGGCGGCGAGGGCGAAGAGCCCGATGGTCCGGGCGACGCTCATGCAGCGACGCTACGCAGCCCCTGCGCGACGGCGGATGAGGGCGGCTCCCACGGTCAGGACCACGACGGCAGCCAGGAGCCCGACCGTGAACCAGGCCACCGCGGCCACGCCGACCGTGATGCCGACGGCGGCCAGGATCGGCGGCGCGCAGCAGGCGACGCAGGCCACCACCCCGACGGCAATGGTCTCCCGGCTCACGCCGGCACCAGGGAGGTGATGGCGGGTCGCGCCTCGTCGGCTCCCCGCAGCTCGAGCACCACGTGGTCGCCGCCGATCGTGAGGTCGAAGCGGAGGAACCCGCAGCAGTCCTGCTCGGCGGCGGCGAGGGCGGCCAGCCGGCCGACGTCCACGCGGCGGTCGAACACCAGGCGCACCCCGGTGGCGGTCTCCTCCCGGGCCACGGCGTCGGCCCGCACCGCCCGCCACGCCCGCAGGCGCTCGGGCACGTCGGTGACCTCGAGCGTGCAGGCGATCGGGGGCTCGGCGGGCGGGGCGAGGCACCCGCAGTCGTCGTCGCAGGGGCCGTCCGGGGTGTGGCCGTCGAGGCCGGCGGCCACGTGCCGGAGCTGGCGGGCCAACGCCTCGGCGTCCCGGGCCTGACGGTCGCAGACGGTGATCTTCTCGTCCAGCACGGCCCGCAGCTGCTCCTGGATCGGCCCACAGCGGTCGCCGTCCCACAGGTCGGCCAGCCCGGCGATCTCGTCCAGCGACAGCCCCAGGGCCTTGGCCCGGGCGATGAAGGTCAGCCGCAGCAGATCGCGCTCGTCGTAGCGCCGGTAGCCCGACGGGCTGCGCTCGGGGGCGACCAGCCCGACCTGCTCGTAGTAGCGCAGCGTGCTGGCCGAGAAGCCGGTCCGGGCCGCAGCGTCGGCGATCGTCAGCGTGTCCATGGGTCGACGGTAGACCTTCGAGTTGGGTCGAAGGTCAAGCCCGCCATGCTGGTGCGGTGAACGACGACGTCGACGGGGACGAGGGCGACCTCGAACCCCTGCTGGAGGGCCGGGTCGTCGACCTGGGTCGGGCGATCCTCGTCACGTTCAGCCTCATGTTCCTGGCCGGGGCGGCCGTCTACCTCTGGCAGCAGGGGGCCGAACGACCCGCAGCCCAACGACGTCGACATCGGGTTCGCCGACGACATGCGCACCCACCACCTGCAGGGCGTCGAGATGGCGCTGGCCTACCTCGAGGACGGCACGGACCCGACGCTGCGCCAGATGGCCAACGAGATCGTCCTCGTCCAAGCGGGCGAGTCGCGCCTGCTCGGCCAGTACCTCGAGGACTGGGGCTCACCCGACCTCGACCTGCAGACCGCGATGGGGTGGATGGACGCCCCCGTCCCCCAGGACGCCCAACCCGGCATGGCCACCCCGGAACAGATGGAGGAGCTGGCGTCGGCCACCGGCGAGGAGCTGGACGACCTCTTCACCTCGCTGATGATCGACCACCACCGCGGCGGCATCCACATGGCCGAGTACGCCGCGGACCACGGCCACGAGGACGCGCTGACCTCGCTGGCCGAGGCCATCGTCACCACCCAGCGCTCGGAGATCGCCGAGATGAACCTGCAACGAGAGGTTCTGGGGCTGCCCCCGGCCTGACCTAAGCTGGCTCCGGAATCGCACGGCGGACGGCGGAGGTACGGACGGCATGAGCAAGCTCTTTCGCGCGGTGGTCGCGCTCACGCTGGTGGCGGGCCTGAGTGCGATCGGAGGGTCGGCCGACGGCCAGACTCAGGGGGCGTCGCAGTCTCTGTACGTCGTCGATGTGGTCGTCGTGGGCACGCCACCCGCCGGTGCGGCCATCGACGTTCTCATCCCGGAGGCCACGGATCCGGGGTCGCGCACCCACCACGTGGAGCTGGACACGACCGGCGACACGCCGCCCGACATCGTCACCGAGGTCGGCACCGTCACCCGAGTGCTCTTCGTCGACCCTGAGACCGACATCGGCATCGACGACATCGCCTACACGTGCAACCTCGTCGGCAACGCGACGACGCCGCACCCGAACTCGTTCTGCGACGTTCGCGCCACCCCCCAGCTGCCGGCTCCCGGGCCACACGTCCACGCCGAGTTCTGGGGCAACGTCAACCAGATCGCGGACACGACCATCACCCTCACCTTCGATACCCCGCCGGCCATCACCTGTGCCGGCAAGCCCGTGACGGTGGACCTCGGCGCGTCGGAGAGCCCGACGTCGGGCGCCGACGTCATCGTCGGCACGGCGGGTCCCGACGTGGTCAACGGCCTCGGTGGCAACGACACCATCTGCGGCTTCGGCAGCAACGACACCCTCCGCGGTGGCGATGGCCGCGACCGGATCGAAGGTGGCTTCGGCGTCGACCGGATCGAGGGCGGCGCGAAGGGTGATTGGCTCTACGGCATGAACGGCATCGACACGATCCTCGGCCAGGCCGGGAACGATGCCCTCGACGGTGGCGCCCAGCGCGACACGTGCAACGGCGGGACCGAGCGGGACACAGGTGTCGGCTGCGAGGTCCGTTCCAACATCCCCTAGGCGGGGACGGGCGTCCCCCAGGCGAGCTCGCAGGGGATCACGCCCGCCCACACCGGCAGGTCCAGGTCGTCGGGCTCGTCGATCGGCCCGCCGGTGCGCGCCTTGGCCGACGCCTCGTCGACGTCCAGGCGCAGCACTTTCGTCTGGCGCAGCTCCAGGTCCGACGGCGCTCGCACCTCGTCCCACCGACCGGGTCGGAGATGATCGCTGATGGCCTTCAGGCCGACCCCCTTCTCGTCGCCCTCGACCTCGACGGCCCGTCCGAAGAGCACGGCCGAGCGGTAGTTCATCGAGTGGTGGAAGGCCGAGCGGGCCAGCACCAGGCCGTCGACCAGGGTCACGGCGAGGCAGACGGCCACCCCGTCCGCCATGGTCCGCAGGAGGCGGCTGGCCACCGACCCGTGCAGGTAGACGGCATCGCCCACCCGCCCGTACAGCATGGGGATGACGAACGGCTGGCCGTCGACGACGAATCCGAGGTGGCCCATCGGCGCGGCGTCGAGCACGGCGTGCACCGACTCGGTGTCGTAGCTCGCCCGGTCGGGCTGGCGCTTGACCGTGCTGCGGGGACCGACGGCGGTGGTGGTCATCGCCGGATCTCCTCGGCCCGGGACGCCAGGTGGGTCAGGGTCTCCTTGAACAGGCCCGAGCCGAACGTGACCCGAGCCACGCCCAGCTCGCCCAGGCGATCCAGCGCCGGGCCGTCGGGGAACGACAGCACGTTCACCGGCCCGCCCACGGCCTTCACGACGCGGGCGGTGGTGTCCTCGTCGAGGTAGCCGATCGGGTACGCGCAGTCGGCCCCGGCCGTGAGGTAGGCGCGGCCGCGCTCGACGGCGTCGTCCTCGCCGGTTCGCTGCAGGAAGCTGTCGACCCGGGCGTTCAGCACCAGCCGCCCGGCGGCGGCCTCGGCCACGGCGCCGAGCCACTCGACCTGTACGTCGAGGGGGCGCTGGGCGCCGGCGGCGTGGTCGGTGTCCTCCAGGTTGCAGCCCGCGGCGCCGGCTTCGAGGAGCCGCTCGACCACCTCGGCGGCACCCAGGCCGAAGCCGGACTCGAAGTCGGCGGTCACCGGGACGTCGACCGAGCGGGTGATGCGGGCGGTGGCCGCCAGCACGTCGTCGACCGGCGCCTGCTCGTGGTCCTCGTAGCCGAGGGCGTTGGCAACGGCCCCGCTGCTGGTCGCCAGCGCGTCGAAGCCGGCGTCGGCGAAGGTCCGGGCCGACGCAGCGTCCCAGACGTTGGGCAGCACCAGGGGGCGCCGTTGGTGGAGGTCGCGGAGGCGGTCGGCGGTCGTCGTCACGAGAACCGAACCTACGACGGCACTGGCCCATCGGTAAGGTCCATTCCAGTGGCAGAACGTTGGGCCAGTTCGGTGGACCTCCACGTCGACCTGCGCGGCCCCGACGGCCGCCGCACGGCGCTGGAGCGGTCGCTGCGGGAGGCCATCCGGGCGGGACGGCTGGTCGCCGGGGACCGCCTGCCCTCGTCCCGGGCGCTGGCCGCCGACCTCGGCGTCGCCCGTGGCACGGTGGCCGACGCCTACGCCCAGCTGGCCGCCGAGGGCTGGCTGACCGCCCGCCAGGGGGCGGCGACCACGGTCGCCGACGGGGTCGGCCCCGCTCGCCCGGCGACGCCCCTGACGACCCGCCGCGCCCGGCCCCGACACGACTTCACCCCTGGCACCCCCGACCTGTCCGCCTTCCCCCGCCGGGCTTGGGCCGCCGCCCAGCGCCAGGTCCTGCGCACCATGCCCGACGCCGACTTCGGCTACGGCGAGCCCTTCGGCCACCCGACGCTGCGCACCGCGCTGGCCGCCTACCTCGGCCGCGTCCGGGGCGTGGTCACCGACGCCGAGCACGTCCTGGCCTGCTCGGGCTGGAGCCAGGCCCTCGACCTGACGTGCCGGGTGCTGTCGGCCCGCGGCGTGACCCACATCGGCATGGAGGACCCCTGCAGCCCCTGGTACCGGGCGGCCGTGCGGGCGGCGGGCCTGGAGATCGTCGCCCTGCCCGTCGACGACGACGGCGCCCGGCTGGACCGCCTGGACGACGGAGTGGGCGCCATCGTCCTCACCCCAGCCCACCAGTACCCGTCGGGCCCGACCCTCGCCCCCGAGCGCCGCGCCACGGCGGTGGCGTGGGCCCGCGCCACCGGCGGGGTGGTGATCGAGGACGACTACGACGGCGAGCTGCGCTACGACCGTCAGCCGGTCGGGGCGCTGCAGTCCCTCGCGCCGGAGTGCGTGGCCTACGTCGGCACCGCGGCCAAGAGCCTGGCGCCGGGCCTGCGCCTCGGTTGGGTCGCCGTGCCCGAGCACCTGCGGGCCGAGCTGTCCGACGCCAAGTACCTGGCCGATCGCAACACGTCGGTCCTGGACCAGCTCACGCTGGCCGAGATGGTCACCTCTGGCGCCTACGACCGTCAGCTCCGGCGCGCCCGCCTGCGCTACCGACGTCGTCGGGACGCCCTGCTCCCCGCCCTCGCCGACGCCGTGCCCGAGCTCGCGCCCTCCGGCATCGCCGCCGGCCTCCACGTCGTCCTCGACCTGGACGGCCGGCCCGAGGCAGCGCTGCTCGAGGCCCTGCTGGCCCGAGAGGTGGCCGTCGGCGGCCTGAGCCCGGCGTTCCACGACGATCCGGCGCCCCGCACCGGGCTGGTGATCGGCTACGGCACGCCGCCCGAGCACGGCTTTCCCGCCGCGCTCGATGCGTTGGTGTCCGGCGTTGGCCGCGGTGCTCTGAGGCCTGACGGCGGACCCAACGGGTAGGAGCGCGCCATGGCCTTCACGACGCGAACCTCACTCCTCGCCGACACCGCGCTCCTCGGCCTCCGGGGGGTCGTCGGTGGCTACGTCGCCGCCCACGGGGCGCAGAAGCTCTTCGGCTCGTTCGAGGGCCCCGGCCTCGACGCCACCGGTGAGCAGTTCGAGGACGGCTTGGACCTCGCCCCCGGCACGGAGATGGCCGCGCTCGCCGGCGGCGCCGAGCTGCTCGGCGGCACCCTGACCGCCCTCGGCCTCGGCGGTGCGCTCGGCCCTCTCGCCGTGATCGGTGACATGGCGACGGCGGCGCAGACGGCCCACCGGGGGAACGGCCCGTTCACCGCCGACGGCGGCCCCGAGCTGCCGCTCACCAACATCGCGGCCGCGACCGCCATCGCCGTGATCGGCCCCGGTCACTTCAGCTTGGACTCGCTCTTGCGTGTGAAGCCCTCGAAGGTGCTCGTCACCCTCGCCGCCCTCGCCGGCGCAGGCGCCGCGGCCGCGGTGATCCAGACTCAGGCCGCCCGCCGGGCTCGCCCCACGCCGGTCACCGCCACCAGCTCCACCGCCGACGAGATCGAGCCCGACCTCCTGAAGTCCGCCTGATCGCTCTGCCATGCTTCGGCGATGGCCGCCGCGCTCTACCGGTCGGCCGAGGCAAGGGACGCCGTGCGGGCGTGGTGCACCGATCGCCTCGACGGCTGGGCCCGGGACCACGAGCGATCGACGCTCGCGACGGGGCTGGGCGAGACCCACGTGGTCGACGTCGGGACCGGTGACCCGACCGTCGTCCTCATCCCCGGCACCAACCTGAACACGGCCACCGGTCTCGACCTTGCCGACCAGCTGGCCGACCAGCGTCGAGTCGTCGCCCTTGACCTCCCGGGCCAGCCGGGCCTCAGCGCCCCCACCCGCCCGAAGGGCCGCATCGCCGCCTACGGCGCTTGGCTGGACGAGGTTCTGGCGACCGTGGACGGCCCGCTCGTGCTCGTCGGCCACTCCCTGGGTGCCGCCGTGGTGCCGGCGGCCACCCCGACCGATCGGATCGCCGGGATCGTCCTCGTCGACCCCGCCGGCTTCACCAAGCCAGCCCTCGGGATCGGCCTGCTGAAGGACTTCGTGGTCTGGATGGTGCGGCCCAGCGACCGCAGCAGCGCCGCGCTCATCGAGGAGATGCAGGCTGGCGGGCACCCCGCTCCGTCGCAACTGACCGAGTGGTTCACGTTGGTGGCCCGGAGCTGCCGCTCCGGTGGCGCCCCCGGCCCCACGGAGACGGGGCTCGTCCGGCGCTGGCGCGGGACGCGGTGCGCGGTGGTGGTCGGCGAACAGGACGCCGTCTTCCCACCCGATCGCCTGAACCCGGTGGTCAAGGAGCTTCTCGACGTCAGTCCGACCGTCGTTCCCGGCGCCGGTCACCTGCTCCCCCACGAGGATCCGGCCGCGGTGGCCGCCGCCGTCTTCGCCATCGGCTGACCACTACGGTCCGGCGATGCGGATGCGTCTGGTGGGGGCCGGTCTGGGGCGGACCGGGACGACCTCGCTCAAGGCGGCCCTCGAGCAGCTGCTCGGCGCGCCGTGCCACCACATGTTCGAGCTGATGACCCATCCCGAGCAGATCACCACCTGGGACGCCGCCGTCCGCGGCGAGCCGGTGGACTGGTCGGCGTTCCTGGACGACTACGCCGCCGTCGTGGACTGGCCCGGCGCCGCCTTCTGGCCCGAGCTGGTCGAGCACTATCCGGACGCCATCGTCCTGCTCTCCACCCGCGATCCCCACGCCTGGTACGAGAGCGCCCGGAACACGATCTTCCCTGGCGTCATCGCGGAGGTGGCCGAGGACCAGACCGACGACTGGAAGCGGTGGCACCAGATGGTCCGGGACCTCTTCGCCGCCCGCTTCACCTCAGACCTGCACGACGAGGCCGCCTGCGTCGCCGCCTTCGAGGCCCACTACGTCGCGGTGCGCGAGGCCGTCCCCGCCGACCGCCTCCTGGAGTGGTCGGTCGCCGACGGCTGGGCACCGCTGTGCGATGCCCTCGGCGTCGCCGTTCCCGACGAGCCCTTCCCCCGCCTCAACACCCGCGACGACTGGACCCCGAAGGACTGAACCTCAGCTGCAGCCGCTGGTGGTGCCGCAGCTGGGGCAGGCGTGGCAGGAGCCGGCCCGCTGCATCTGGATGCCGCACTGCATGCAGAGCGGGGCGTTGACGTCGGCCACCGGTGCGACAGCCTTCGCCTGTTGCAGATCGAGGTCCAGCGCCAGCGTCGACGCCGACTCGATCGAGGGCGGGTCCGGTGTGACGTCCTGTCCCTGGATGGTCTCGGTCACGGTCTCCTCGACACCCGGCAGCGTGGGCTGCGTGCGCTCGGCGACGGTGTGGATGCCGAGCTCGGCCCGCTCCTCCGGTGACAGGTAGAGGATCGCCAGCTTGCGGAACAGGTAGTCCATCAGGCTGGTGGCGAACCGGATGTCCGGGTCGTCGGTCATGCCGGCGGGCTCGAAGCGCATGCCCGTGAACGTGTCCACGAAGCTGCGCAGCGGCACGCCGTACTGCAGGCCATGGCTGATCGAGATGGCGAAGGCGTCCATGATCCCGGCCAGGGTCGAGCCCTGCTTGGAGACCGAGATGAAGATCTCGCCCGGGCGGCCGTCCTCGTACTCGCCGACGGTCACGAAGCCCTTGCAGTCCGCCACCCGGAACTCGAAGGTGCGGGCCCGTCGGGTCTTGGCGAGCTTCTGGCGGTACGGCTCCTGGATGACCTGCTCGACCACCCGCTCCACGACCTGGGTGGCAGCGGCCGCGCCCTCGGGGGCGTCGCCGTCTTCGGACGCGCCCTCCTTCTTGGCCATGGCCAGCGGCTGGGCCACCTTGCAGTTGTCCCGGTAGATGGCGACGGCCTTGACGCCGAGGCTGCCAGGCGTCGATGTGGAGCTGCTCCACGTCCTCGACCGTGACGTCCTCGGGCATGTTCACCGTCTTGGAGATGGCGCCGGAGATGAAGGGCTGGACCGCACCCATCATCCGGACGTGGCCCGAGTAGTGGATGGCGTTGTCACCCATCGAGCAGGCGAACACCGGGATGTGCTCGGCCTTCAGGTCGGGCGCCCCGAGGATCGTCTTCTCGTGGTCGATGTGGTCGACGATGGCCTGGACCTGCGCGTCGGTGTAGCCCAGCCGCCGCAGGGCCCGCGGCACGGTCTGGTTGACGATGGTCATCGTCCCGCCGCCGACCAGCTTCTTCATCTTGGTCAGGCCGAGGTCGGGCTCGACGCCGGTCGTGTCGCAGTCCATCATCAGGCCGATCGTGCCCGTGGGGGCGAGGACCGACGCCTGGCTGTTGCGCACGCCGTGCATGGCGGCGGTGCTGCACGCCTGGTCCCACGACTGCTGGGCGGCCGACAGCAGCTCGACGGGGACGAGCTCCTCGTCGATGTCGGCCATCTTCTCCCGGTGCTGGTCGAGCACCCGCAGCATGTGCTCCTCGTTCTCGGCGTAGCCGGCGAACGGGCCCATGCGGGCCGCGGTCACCGCCGAGGTGGCGTAGGCGTGGCCGGTCATGAGGCCGGTGATGGCGCCGGCCAGCGCCCGGCCCTCGTCGGAGTCGTAGGGCAGGCCCAGGGCCATGAGCAGGGCGCCGAGGTTGGCGTAGCCCAGGCCCAGCTGGCGGAACCGACGGGCGTTCTCGCCGATGGCCTCGGTCGGGTAGTCGGCGTTGCCGACCAGGATCTCCTGGGCGGTGAAGATGACCTCGACGGCGGACTTGAAGCCCTCGACGTCGAACTCGCCGCCCTCGGGCAGGAAGGTCAGCAGGTTGAGGCTGGCCAGGTTGCAGGCCGAGTTGTCGAGGTGCATGTACTCCGAGCAGGGGTTCGACCCGTTGATCCGCCCGGTGTTGGCCGCCGTGTGCCAGTGGTTGATCGTGGTGTCGAACTGCATGCCGGGGTCGGCGCACTCCCAGGTGGCCTGGGAGATCTGGCGCATGAGGTCCCGGGCCCGGACCGTCTTGAGGACCTCGCCGGAGGTCACGGCCCGCAGGTGCCAGTCGACGTCGTCGACGACGGCCTGCATGAACTCGTCGGTCACCCGGACCGAGTTGTTGGCGTTCTGGTACTGGGTCGAGTGGCTGTCGGCCCCGTCGAGGTCCATGTCGAAGCCGGCGTCGCGCAGGACCCGGGCCTTCTGCTCCTCACGGGCCTTGCACCAGATGAACTCCTCGACGTCGGGGTGGTCCACGTCGAGGATGACCATCTTGGCGGCGCGGCGGGTCTTGCCGCCCGACTTGATGGTCCCGGCCGAGGCGTCGGCGCCCCGCATGAAGCTCACCGGGCCGCTGGCGGTGCCCCCGCCCTTCAGCAGCTCGTGGCTCGAGCGGATGCGGGACAGGTTGATGCCCGACCCGGAGCCGCCCTTGAAGATCGTGCCCTCCTCGACGTACCAGTTGAGGATCGAGTCCATGGTGTCGTCGACGGCCAGGATGAAGCACGCGCTGGCCTGCTGGGGCACGCCCTTGACCCCGATGTTGAACCAGACCGGGCTGTTGAAGGCCACCTTCTGGTTCACGAGCAGGTGCTTGAGCTCGGCGTTGAAGGTCTCGGCCTCCTCGGTGTCGACGAAGTAGCCGTCCCGCGCGCCCCACTCGGTGATGGTGTCGGCCACCCGGTCGATGACCTGGCGCAGCGACCACTCCCGCTCCGGCGTCCCGAGCGTCCCCCGGAAGTACTTCTGGGCGACGATGTTCGTGGCGTTCAGCGACCACGAGGTGGGGAACTCCACATCGGTCTGCTCGAAGGCCACCGAGCCGTCCCGGAAGTTCGTGATCCGGGCGTCCCGGCGCTCCCACGCCACCGTGTCGTACGGGTGCACGCCCGGGGTCGTGAAGTGTCGCCGGATGCCGATGCGGGTCTGCTCGGGGGCGAGAGCCATGGGTGTCCTCCAGGTCGTGGTGTCCAGGCTAGAGGTGCGAAGTGCTGTCCCGCCGACTGTGGCGCACGACGGTGTGCCCCACATGTTGTGCCAAACCCCGGTCTTCGCCCCCTTGCCACCACCACATGTTGTTCATGCGGGCGTTGATGACAGGGATGTAATTACAGCAGTGTGCGGGGGCCGCGTCAACAGCTTGGCGCAGAAATCTCGCGACCGGGCCGAAACGGCCGCAGTGCGGCGATCAGGTACAGGACGGTGTCGATCTTCCCCCTCCCCCGTGGGCTGGGTGAACCTCCAACGCCCCAAAGCCGCGCCCGACCCGCCGGGGCCACGAACGCCAACCATCTGACTCCGATCGCCGCACTGCGGCACGGGCAACCCTAAGAAACCCGCCTGTGAAGATGAAAGGGCACAGGCTGTGGATTTCTTCGGTTGTGTCCACAGTTCCGGGTCCCCGGTCCACAGGGCTACGTTCCGGGCCGTGCAACAGATCTTCCCGGAGCCGGTCCCCGACGTCGACCCCGAGGCGGTCCACGCCTCCCTCACCCGCGAACCGCACGACGACCGTCCCTACGTCATGTTCAACATGATCGAGTCGATCGACGGGGCGACCGCGGTCGACGGCGTGTCCGGGGCCCTGGGGGGCGAGGCCGACCGCATCGTCTTCCGCGCCGTCCGCACGGTGCCCGACGTCGTCCTCGTCGCCGCCCGCACGGCGAACGCCGAGCACTACGGGGTCCCGAAGATCAGCGAGGCCACCCGAGCCGCCCGCGTCGCCCGAGGCCAGGCCGCCACGCCACGCATCGCCGTGATCACCGGGCAGCTGAGCGTCGACCTCAGCCTCGGCATGTTCACCGACCCCGGCGACCAGCGCCCGCTGGTCATCACCTCGGCGGCGGCGCCGGTCAACCGCCGGGACGAGGTGGAGGCGGTCGCCGAGATCATGATCGCCGGCGAGGAGTCGGTCGACCTGACGGAGGCCATGACCCAGCTCCGGCGCCGTGGCGTCGGCATCGTGCTGTGCGAGGGGGGCCCGTCGCTGAACGGCGGCATGGTCGGGCTCGACCTGGTCGACGAGTGGTGCGTCAGCATCTCGCCCGTCCTGGCCGGCGGCGACTCGCACCGCATCGTGAACACCGCCCCGCCCGCGGTGCGCCCGCTCACCATGACCCACGTCCTCGAGCACCAGGGGACGCTCTTCCCCCGGTATGTCCGGACCTGAGGCTCAGCCCTTGGTGAGGAGGCCGATCTCGCGCTCGAAGTCGGCGAGGTCGTCGAAGCCCTTGTAGACGCTGGCGAAGCGCAGCGCGCTGACGCCGTCGAGCCGGGCCAGCTGCTCGAGCACGGCGCGGCCGATGCGCTCGCTGGTCACCCGGGTGCCCTCCAAGCGGACCGTGTCCTCCACGTCGGAGGCCAGCGTCTCGATCTTCAGGGCGTCCACCGAGCGGCCCTTGGCGGCCAGGGCCACGCCGGCCACGATCTTGTTGCGGTCGAACGGGACCTCCTCACCTGAGGACTTCACGACGACCAGCGGCGTCTCCTCGAGGCGCTCGAAGGTGGTGTACCGGGTGGCGCACTCCAGGCACTGCCGGCGCCGGCGCACGGACGACCCATCGTCCGCGCCGCGGCTGTCGACCACCTTGTCGTCGAGGGATCCGCAGACCGGGCACCGCACGGCCCGGAACGGTACCCCCACCCTGCGTCAGATTGCCTGCCACCTCGCGTAGCGAGGGGGCCACGACGGCCGGGGGCCGTACTCGGCGTGGAGGGCGCGCTCCACCCCGAGCTCGAACAGGGTCTCGTCGCCGGAGCTGGTGGTGCCCTGGGCCAGGTACGCGGTCATCACCTGGTCGAACACGGCGGCGTCGTCCTCGGCCCGGGCGGGACCGGCGACCATGAACTCGTCGTCCACGTCCTCGCACGAGAACGAGTGGAGGGCGTACTGCCCGTTGCGGCGGAGGTCGCCCTGCTTCGGGCTGGGCCCCACGAACACCCACAGGCCGTCCCCGACGACGATCGGGCACACCGGATGGATGCGGGGGCCACCGTCGGGCCGCACCGTGGCGAGGTAGCCCAGGCCCGGCCCGTACTGCGTCAGGAGCCGGTGGCCCTCCCGCGCCACGTCGGGGGCCTCCCGGGCGAAGTCGGACCAGCGCGCCACGGCGAGCCCGCCCGTCAGTGCGGCAGCACGAGGGTCTGCCCGACCTCGAGCGAGGGCCCGCCGTTGAGCGCAGCCAGCAGGTCCACCGTGGACCGCAGGTCCCCGGTGGGCTGGAGGTCCCGGGCGATCGTCCAGAGGGTGTCGCCCGGCTGCACGAGGACGGTCTCGTGGCCGGCGGGCACCGGTGCGGAGCCCTCGGTGGCGCTGAGTGGGCGACCACCGGGTTCTCCCGCCAACGAGCGGACAGCGGCCTGGACCCCGGCCATGGCGACCACCACGAACGCCACGGCCAGGACCAGGGCCACCACCCGTCGGCGCCGGTACACCGCCGGCGTCGGCCTCGCGCCGAGTCCACCCTGGATCAGCCGGAGCGCCGGTCGGGGGTGGATGTCGACGAGTGCGAGAGCCATGACGAGATCTTCCTCAGGGGGTGTGACACGAACGACTGTTCGCCGTGCACACCCAATCACGAACGACTGTTCGTCGTCAAGGCGGAACGAACAGATGTTTGTCGGTGGCCTCCCGACCTGCTATGTTTCAAACACCTGTTCGTCGTGGCTCCGCTGGGGTTGGGCCACGCCGGGCCGACCATGGAGGAACGACCGTGCCCGCAGCCAAGTACACCCCCAAGCCCAAGGTGCTGACCGACCGCCAGCGCCAGATCCTCGACTTCATCGAGTCGGCGACGACCGAGCGGGGCTACCCGCCCTCGGTGCGCGAGATCGGCCAGGCGGTGGGCCTGACCTCGCCGTCGACGGTGCACTCGCACCTGGCCACGCTCCAGCGCAACGGCTACCTCCACCGGGACCCCACCAAGCCCCGCGCCATCGAGGTGCGCTACGACCCGAACTCGGGCGCCGGCGGCCACGAGCGGCGCCCGGTGCGCCACGTGCCCCTGGTCGGCGACGTGGCGGCCGGCACCGACGTGCTGGCCCAGGAGAACGTCGAGGAGGTCTATCCGCTGCCCGCCGACCTCACCGGCGACGGCGACCTGTTCATGCTGCGGGTCCGCGGGGACTCGATGATCGACGTCGGCATCTTCGACGGCGACTTCGTCGTGGCCCGGGCCCAGCAGACCGCCGACAAGGGCGACGTCGTCGTGGCCGGCATCCCCGGCGACGAGGCCACCATCAAGACCTTCACCCGCCGCGACGGGCAAGATCGTCCTGCAGCCGGCCAACGAGACGCTGTCGGACATGGTCTTCGACGACGACGAGGTCGCCATCTACGGCAAGGTCGTCACGGTGATGCGCCGCCTCTGACGCCTTCGACCGAGGTCGAGGACTCCACCTACCGATTCGGTGCGCCACGTCCTCGACCTCGGTGGGTCAGACCTTGGCGAGCGCCTCCTCGTAGCGGTCCTTGTCCCGGGCCTCGCCCAGACCGCCCGACTGCGAAGGCGTCCACGATCGTGCCCTCCTTGTCGATCACGAACGTCGCCCGCATGGCGCACCCCAACGCGTCGTTGAACACGCCGTAGGCCTTGGCCACCTCGCCGTGGGGCCAGAAGTCGGAGAGCACCGGGAAGCCGTAGCCCTCCCGCTCGGCCCAGACCTTCTGGGCGTGTCGGCGTGTCGCAGCGCACGGCCAGCACCTGCACGCCGGCGGCCTCGAAGTCGGACAGGTCGTCCCGCAGGGCGCACAGCTCGCCCTCGCAGACGCCGGTGAAGGTGAACGGGTAGAAGACGAGGGTCACGGACGTGTCGCCGCGGAACGACGGACAGGGTGACGTCGTTGCCGTCCTGGTCCTTCAGGGTGAAGTCGGGGGCCTCGGTGCCGGGCTCGAGTGCCATCGCACGCATCTCCTTCGGGATCGATCGTCGGGACGCGGCAGCCTAAGGCGGTGACGGGCGATCCCCGGGTGGCGAACGCCGAGGGCTACGACCGGATCGCCGAGCGCTACGCCGCCTGGGGTCGGGTCGACGAGGGGTCGGTCAAGACCCGCTACCGGCAGCGATTGCTGGCCCTGCTCCCGGCCACCGGTGCCCGGGTCGTCGACCTCGGCTGCGGCACCGGCGCCCAGGTGACCAGGCACCTGGCCGAGCGCCACCGGGTCGTCGGCGTCGACCGCTCGGCCCACAGCCTGAGCCTGGCCCGCGCCTCGCTCCCCGCCGTCGACCTGGTGCGGGCCGACCTGGCCGACGTGGCCTTCGCCCCGGGATCAGTCGACGCCGTGGCCGCCTTCTTCTCGGTGATCCACCTCCCCCGGGACGACCACGCCGGCCTGTTCGCCTCGGTCCGCCGGTGGCTGCGGCCGGGCGGCGTGTTCGTCGTCACCCTCGGCCTCGGCGACACCGCCGAGAGCTGGGGCGACCTGCTCGGCGCCCGCCTGTTCTGGAGCTCGTGGGACCGGCCGACCAGCCTCCGCCTGCTCACCGAGGCCGGCCTCACCGTCGACTCGGCCGTCGACGAGGTCGAGGTGGAGGACGGCGTCCCCCGCGCCCACCTCTGGGTGGTGGCTCGGGCTTAGGCCCCGGTGCTGATCACGTCGTGGAGGGCCCGGAACGTCGCCTCGAGGCGGTCGCCCTCGACCCGCTCGTCGACGTGTGTGGGCCAGCGTGGAGTCGCCGGCGCCGAGGTTCACCGCCGGCACGCCGCGGGCGGCGAAGCGGGCCACGTCGGTCCAGCCCAGCTTGGCCCGCACGCCGAGGCCGTGGCGGTCCACGAGGGCGGCCAGCAGGGGGTGGTCGAGGGCCGGAGCGGCCCCCGGGGCGACGTCGATCAGCTCGACGGTGTCGCCCTCCTCCAGGAACGGGGCGAGCAGGTCGCGCACAGCCGCGTTCGGCCTCCTCCGGCGTGCGGTCGGGGGCGAAGCGGTGGTTCAGGACGACCGTGGCCGAGTCGGGGACCACGTTGGTGGCCACCCCGCCGTTGACCCCGACCGCCTGGAGGGCCTCGCGGAACTGCGCAGGCCGTCGACCACGGGCTGCCGGGGCTCGTAGGCGGCCAGCAGGCGTCAGCAGCGGGCCCGAGCCGGTGGATGGCGTTGCGGCCCATCCACGGCCGGGCGGAGTGGGCCCGCTCGCCCCGTCCAGGGTCACCTCGAGGCGCAGCGTGCCCTGGCAGCCGGCCTCGACCTCGCCGTCGGTGGGCTCGCCCAGGATGGCGACGTCACCCTCGAGCAGGTCGGGGCGGCTCGGCGAACAGCTCCTCCAGGCCGCTCTCGGCGGCCGCCACCTCCTCCCGGGCGTAGAAGACGTAGGTCACGTCGACCGCGGGCTCGGGCACGGCCGAGGGCCAGCTCGACCATGACGGCCAGGCCGCCCTTCATGTCGGCGGTGCCGAGGCCCCAGAGGGTGTCGCCGTCCCGACGGGGCGTGGCGTTGCCGTTGGCCGGGACCGTGTCGGTGTGACCGGCGAGGACCAGGCGCTGGGGCCGGCCCAGCTGCGTGCGGGCGACCAGGTTGTCCCCCACCCGGGTCCGCTCCAGCCACGGGGCCGGCGGCCAGGACCTCGTCGACGTGGTCGGTGATCGGGCCCTCGGCTCGGCTCTCCGACGCGATCGCGCAGAGCGCCTCGGTCGCGAGCAGCGCCGGCAGGTCGCGGCCATCGGCGGCCATCAGACCGTGGAGCCGTGGTCGCGGAGGATGTCGTTCAGGGCGCCCTTGTCGTGGCGCTCGCCCTCGGTCAGGCGCTTGATGACCAGGACGCAGGGCAGGCCGAAGGTCGCCGCCGGCGAACTCGCGGGGCCGGGTGGCCGGCGACCGCCACGCGACCACGACGGGACATGGCCCCGGCTGAGCTCCTCGCCCGTCTCGGCGTCGATCACCGGGACCGAGGCGGTCAGGATCGACCCCGCGCCGAGCACGGTGCCGGTGCCGACGCGTCGCCCCCTCGGCCACGATGCAGCGGCGAGCCGATGTAGCACTCGTCGCCGACCATCACCGGCGCCGCCTGCGACGGGCTCCAGCACGCCGCCGATGCCCACGCCGCCGGACAGGTGCACGTTCTCGCCGATCTGGGCGCACGAGCCGACCGTGGCCCACGTGTCGACCATCGTCCCGGAGCCGACGTGGGCGCCGATGTTCACGTAGCTCGGCATCATCACGACGCCTCGGTCGAGGAACGAGCCCCAGCGGGCCGACGCCCCGGGCACGACCCGGACGCCCTTGGCCTCGTAGTCGGACTTCAGCGGGAGCTTGTCGGCGTACTCGAACGGGCCCGAGCTCGATGGTCTCCATGCCCTGCGACCCGGAAGAGCAGGAGGACGGCCAGCTTCAGCCACTGGTGGACGGTGACCTCGCCCTCGCCGTCCCACTCGGCCACCCGGCCCTCGCCGGAGTCGAGCAGCTCGATCGCCTCGTGGACCGTGCGCCGGGCGTCCTCGTCGTCGGGCCCCAGCTCGTCGCGCCGCGTCCCAGAGCTCCTCGATGCTCGCCTGCAGGTCGCCCATCGGGCCGGGAGGCTACCGGTGGGTCTGCCGGCCGGCCTCAGCCGGGCGGCGGTGGGTAGCCGCCGCCGGGCGGGGCGGCGGTCGTAGCCCGGCGGGAGCGGGCGCGCCCCGGGCTCCGGCGGGGCCCCGGCCGGGCCGGGTTCCACGTGCCGGGCTGGGCGCCGCCGGGGGCGTCCCCGCGGCCGTCCAGCCAGCTGCGCTGGCGGAACTTGCGACGACGGACGCCGGTGACGATCAGGAGGATGACGCCGACCAGGACGCCGAGGCCGCCGATGATGAAGCCGACCCACGATGGCCGCCGACCAGGTCGCCGGCGATCGACGGGTCCGACGGTGACCGTCGTGGCGCCGCCCGGGGCTGCCGGCGGCCCGGATCTCGTACGTCGCCCGTCCTCGGGGATCTCGACCGTGTAGCTGGGCCCGCACCGGCCCGGTTGCCGAAGTCGTAGGTGAACTCCGACCTCGTAGCGTCGAGACGTTCAGTCCTCGCCGGCCCTCCTCGCCGGCCGGTCGCATGCGGAGCCGTTGCCGTAGGACGGCCGAGACGGCGTCGCCGCCGCCGCTCTCGCCGTAGATCACGTAGTCGCCCTCGTCGAGGTCGATCGGTCCCGACCTGGTCGACCGGCTCCCGCTCGATGTCGTCGATCGTGTCCTCGATGCCCGTGATCCCGATGACGAGCCAGGCGATGCCGCCCCGACGATGCCGACGATGATCAGGATGGCGCCGATGACGTAGCCGGCCTTGCCCGGGCCCGGTCTCCGCCGGTCACCATCGGGTTGGCACATGTCGCCACTGGTACGGAACCGTCATGGTTCCCTCCCGCAATCGGTCGACCGACCAGCGCCAGACGGTCGTCGGGCTGCACCACGGCGATGCGCACGTGGTCGTCCCCACCGTAGAACTCGCCGGGGGCCACCAGCGCGCCACCTCGGCTCGGCCAGCCGGCGGGTCAGCGCCCACGCGTCGCCGTCGGGCGCCGGCACCCAGAGGTAGAAGGCGCCCGCGGGCAGGTCGGCGGCGATGCCCGATGCCGGCCAGGATCGCTGCACCAGCTCCAGCCGGTCGCCGGTACCGCGGCCGCTGCTCGTCGACGTGGGCGTCGTCAGCCCAGGCGGCCACGGCGGCGGCCTGGACGGGGCCGGGGACCATCAACCCGGCGTGCTTGCGGACCTCCCGCAGGTACTCGACGAGCTCGGCGTCGCCGGCGTAGAAGCCGGCCCGGACCCCGGCCAGGTTCGACCGCTTCGACAGCGAGTGGACGGCAAGGACGCCCTCGGTGCCGTGCTCGAGGATCGTGCGGGGCGGTCCGTCCCAGGTGAACTCGACGTAGCACTCGTCGGACAGCACGGGCACGCCGCGGGCCCGCCCCCAGGCGGCGGCCGCGGCCAGGTCGTCGAGCTGCCCCGACGGGTTCGCCGGCGAGTTGACCCACAGGCACAGCGCCCGCGCGGCGTCGGCGTCGTCGACGGCGTCGAGGTCGAGCGTCCCGTCGGCCCGCGGCGGGACGGCCACCGCCCGGCAGCCGGCCAGCGTCGCCCCCATCTCGTAGCTCGGATAGGCGACCTGGCGGGTGCAGGACCGTGTCCCGGTCCGGCGTGCGCAGGCGCAGGATCGCCGGCGCACCCGCCACCAACTCCTTGGTGCCGACGCAGGCCGCCAGCTCGGCGCCGGGGTCGACAGTCACGCCGAGGCGCCGTGCCAGCCAGGCCGGCGGCGGCCTCCCGGTAGGCGGGCGACCCGATGGACGCCGGGTAGCCCCGCTCCGCTCCCGAGGCCGCCAGCGCGTCTACGACCACCGCGGCGGCGGCGGGTCGGTCGGCGTGCCGATCGACAGGTCGACGACCCCACCGGGGTGGGCGTCGGCCACCGCCTTCAGCTCGTCGAGCCGGTCGTACGGGTACGGCGGCGGCCGGAAGCCCTCGGTCATGCAGCCGCGAGTCGGCTCGCCCGCGTCCACGTCGTCGGAAGCCGGCGGATCGAGCACGAACGCCTTCAGGCGGGACAGCCCCTCGGCGTCCAGGCGGGCCCGCACCTCGATGCCGCCCTCGCCGGGCTGCTCGCTGACGACCTCGCCGAGGCGGTGGACCTGGGCCAGCACGTCACCCCGCTCGAAGGGGACCAGCAGCTCGACGGTCGTGGAGCCGGCGCGCAGGCGGTCGCCGATGGCGTTGAGCAGGTCGTCCATCCCCTCGCCGGTGCGGCGCCGAGATGGCCACCGACCCGGGGTGGTTGGCGGCGAGGGCCTTGGCCTCGGCGGTCTGGTCCAGCTTGTTGAAGGCGAGGATCTCGGGCAGCCGGCCGGCGCCGATCTCGTCCATGACGATGCGCACCGCGTCGATCTGGCCCAGGGGGTCGGGCGCCGTGGCGTCGACCAGGTGGACGACCAGGTCGGCCTCGGCGACCAGCTCGAGCGTGGCCTTGAAGGCCTCGACCACCTGGTGGGGCAGCTTGCGGACGAAGCCGACGGTGTCGGTCAGCAGCACGGGCGCGCCGCCAGGCAGCTCGAGGCGGCGGGTCGTCGGGTCGAGGGTGGCGAACAGCCGGTCCTCGACCAGCACCCCGGCGTCGGTGAGGTGGTTGAGCAGCGTCGACTTGCCCGCGTTCGTGTAGCCGACGAGGGCGACCTGGGGGATCCGCGAGCGCTGACGGGCCTTGTGCTTGGTCGCCCGCTGGCTGGCGGATGTCCCGGAGCTGGCGCTCGAGGTGGTTGATGTTGCGCTGGATGCGCCGGCGGTCGATCTCGAACTGGGTCTCGCCGGGGCCCCGCCGGGTGCCGATGCCGCCGGCCTGCTGGGACAGACGGGCGCCGCTCCCCCGCAGCCGGGGCAGGCGGTAGCGGTACTGGGCCAGCTGGACCTGGGCCTTGCCCTCCAGGCTGCGAGGCGTTCTGGGCGAAGATGTCGAGGATCACCGCGGTGCGGTCGATGGCGGTGCGCCCGAGCAGCTTCTCCAGGTTGAACTGCTGGGCCGGCGTCAGCTCGTCGTCGAACACGACCGTGTCGCAGTCGGTCTCGAGGGCGACCTCGCGCAGCTCCTCGGCCTTGCCCTTGCCGATGTAGTACTTCGGGTCCGGCGCGGCGCGGCTGCTGGACGACCCGGGCCGCGGTGTCGGCCCCGGCGGTGTCGACCAGCAGCTCGAGCTCGTCGAGCGAGGCCTCGGTGTCCTCCGGCGTGTCGGGCGGGGTGGTCATCCCGACCAGGACGATCTTCTCCCGGAAGGAGCGTTCGATCAGGGCCACGGGTACTCCACCTTCGGGCCACGGCGCACGATCGGGCCCGGCAGCGTCACGACCTCGCCCAGCCCGACCCGGGCGACGCCGCCGGGCATGCGCACCAGGACCTCGGTGCCGACCAGGCCCCAGTCGTGGGCCACGGCGGCGGCGGCGCAGGCCCCGGTGCCGCAGGCCTGGGTGCGGCCCGCACCCCGCTCGAACACGTCCAGCACCAGGTCCGTCGCCGCTGGCGCGGATGACCTCGACGTTGATGCCGCCCTCGACGGCGGCGTTGGCGCCTTCGCCCCGACCTCGTCGAGGTCGGGGGCCGGACGCCGGCTCCGGGGCGAGCAGCACGAGGTGGGGGTTCTCGATGCGGGCGAAGGCGGCGTCGACCACGCCGGGCACCAGCCAGTCGGTGGCCCGGCCCTCCAGCTCGACCGGGCCCATGTCGGCCACGGACCTCGTGGACGGCCGGATCCTCGGTGGGCGTGACACTCAGCGGCGTGCGTGCCGCGCGCCGTCGCGATGGTGAGCTCGGGCCCGGTGATCTCGGCGAGGACGAGGGCCTGGCCCGAGGCAGCGCAGCCCGTTGCCGGACAGCTCGGCCGAGCTGCCGTCGGAGTTCCACAGCTCCATGCGTCACGTCGGCGCCGTCGTCCGGGACGGGCCCGGATGAGGCCGTCGGCGCCGACCCCGGTCGTCCGGTCGCACACGGCCCGCGCCAGGTCCGGCCCCGACGTCGAGGACGGCGTCGAGGTCGAGCAGCGACGAGGAAGTCGTTGCCCAGGCCGTGGTGCTTGGTGAGGGACAGGTGCATGTCAGGTGAAGTCTCGCAGCAGGGTCGGCAGGAGCGCGAGTGGGTTCTCGCGGATGCCCTACCCAGCGGATGCGGTGGATCTCGCCGGAACCACGAGCGCTGGCGGCGGGCGAAGCGGGTCGTGCGGTTGACGGCGGCGGTCACGGCGTCGTCCAGCGGCAGCGCCGTCCTCGACGTGGGTCGATGAGCTGGCGGTACCCGAGGGCCTGGCGGGCGGTGCGGGACAGCCCGGCGGGCCGGGCCAGCAGCGTCCGGACCTCGTCGACGAAGCCCGTCGGTCACCTGGGCGCTCGTAGCGCGCCCGGATGCGGTCGGCGACGACGTCGCGGGGCAGCCACACGCCGACGAGGTCGGAACGGCGTCGGCGGGTGGTCCTCCAGGCCCGGGCCGTGATCCGAGAACGGGCGGCCGCTGCCCACGGTGACCTCCAGGGCCCGGACGACCCGGCGGCGGTTCGTCGGCTCCATGCGGCCGGCGGCCACCGGGTCGAGCTCGGCCAGCCGGGCGTGCAGCGCGACCGTGTCGGGCTCGGCCTCCAGCTCCTCCCGCACCTCCGGGTACTGGGCCGGGATGGTCAGGCCGTCGACGACCGCCCGCAGGTAGAGGGCGGTGCCGCCGACCAGCAGCGCCCGGTGCCCCCGGGCCTCGATGCCGGCCAGGGCGTCGGCCATGGCCGCCTGGAACTCGGCCACCGTGAAGTCGTGGTCCGGATCGGCCAGGTCGAGCAGGTGGTACGGCACCTCGGCCTGCTCAGCCGACGGAGGGCTTGGCCGTGCCGATGTCCATGCCCCGGTAGACCTGCATGGAGTCGACCGAGCAGATCTCGAGGTCCCCGGCGGCCTTGGCCAGCTCGTGAGCCAGCGCCGACTTCCCCGACGCCGTCGTCCCGACGAGGGCGATGTGGCTCATCCGGCCCGTCGTAGGCGCCGATCGGTCGCCAGAGCGACCGATCGGGCGCCAGACCGGTGCGCTCGCTCAGCCCGCGACCACCGGGATGCGGGTGCGGTGGCGGGGCGTGGCGGTGACCGCGACGCAGGTCGCCCCGGAGGTGGTGGGCGCCGGCGCCGGTGACCTCGACCTCGGCCACCGTGCCCGGTCGCAGCGTGTCGGCCGAGGCGAAGTGGACGAGCTTGTTCTGGCGGGTGCGGCCGCTGGTCAGCGTCGGGTCCCGGCGGGTCGGGCCCTCGACGACGACCTCCTCGATGCGGCCGACCCGGGCCGGTGCTTGGCCGCGCGCCGAGCGCTCGATGACGACCCGCAGGCGCTCGAAGCGCTCGGCCACGACGTCGCGATCGACGAAGTCGTCGACCCGCTCGGCCGCCTCGGTGCCCGGCCGGGGCGAGTAGATGAACGTGTAGGCGCTGTCGTACTCGGCGGCGGCCGCCACCTCGAGGGTGCGCTCGAAGTCGTCGTCGGTCTCGCCGGGGAAGCCCACGATGATGTCGGTGGTCACCGCCAGGTCGGGCACCGCGTCGCGGGCGGCGGCCAGCTTCGTCGAGGTAGCGCTCGGCCGTGTAGCCGCGGTGCATGGCGGCCAGGACCCGGTCGCTGCCCGACTGGAGCGGGAGGTGGAGGTGCTCGCACACCGTCGGCACCTCGGCCATGGCGGCGATGGTCTCCGGCCGCAGGTCCTTCGGGTGGGGGCTGGTGTAGCGGACCCGCCGGATGCCCGTCGACCTCGCCCACCGCCCGCAGCAGGTCGGCGAACAGCGGGCGACGCTTCGTCAGGTCCCGCCCGTAGGTGTTGACGTTCTGGCCGAGCAGCGTGACCTCGATGACGCCCTGGTCGGCCAGCGTGGCGACCTCGTCGACGATGGCGTCGAACGGCCGGCTGATCTCGGGCCCCGCACCGCGGGGACGATGCAGAAGGCGCAGGTGTTGTCGCAGCCGATCTGGATGGTCACCCACGCGGCGTGCTCGGCTGCTCCCGCCGGGCCGGCAGCGCGGACGGGAACGCCTGGGCGTCGTCGGCCACCGTGGCCTCGAGGATCTCGATGATCGGCCCCTGCTCGCGTGCCTCGGTGAGCAGGTCGGCGGCCCGGTGCACGTTGTGGGTGCCGAACACCACGTCGACGTGCGGCGCCCGCTCCCGGATGCGTGTCCCGGTCCTTCTGGGCCAGGCAGCCGGCCACGGCGATCTGCAGGTCCGGGCCGCTGGTCCTTCAGCGACTTGAGGTGCCCGAGGTGGCCGTAGAGCTTGTTGTCGGCGTTCTCCCGGATGCAGCAGGTGTTGAGCACGATGACGTCGGCGTCGTCCACGTCGTCCGCCGCGGTCATGCCGTCGGCCTCGAGCAGCCCGGCGATCCGCTCGGAGTCGTGCTCGTTCATCTGGCACCCGAAGGTGCGCACGACGTACCGCTGGCTCACCGCACCAGCCTACGGGCGGCGCCGACGCCCGGCCGAGGTACCCGATCGAGGGGGTCAGCACCCCTCGGGCCCTCCTCAACCGACTCGCGGCCGCGACCGATGGAGATGGAGACGACAAGGGGACCTTCGATGACCACCACGAGCCCGACCCCGATGGCGCCGGCCAACTGGTACCCGGATCCGTCCGGCGGCGGCAACTACCGCTACTGGGACGGCGTGGGGTGGACCATGCACGTCTCGCCCCAGCCCCTGGCAGGCGGCCGCCCGCCGGCGTGGTCGGACCCGACCCCGTACCACCCCAACGTGCTCAGCCAGGGCCAGAAGACCGGGTTCAGCACCGCCGGAATCGTCTGCGGGGCGCTCGCCTTCCTGTTCTTCCCGATCATCCTCGGCCCGGCCGGGCTGATCCTGGGCGCGGTCGCCAAGTCGAAGGGCGACCCCCGAGGCGGCACCGCCATGCTCGTCTCGGGCCTCGGCCTGGTGTGCGGGATGATCCTCGGCTTCCTGATGTACAGCGCCTCCACCTACTGAGGTCGGACGCGAAGCGGCCGCCGTCTGCGGGGGGAACAGACGACGGTCGCGCGCGGTGCGCTTCCCGGCGGGTCAGCGACGCAGGACCTCAGTCCTCCAGGGTGAGCAGCGTCCTCCGGCTCGTCGGCGTCCACGTCCCGGTCGTCCAGGTCGTCCAGCTCGGAGACGTCGTCGGGGACGTCGACCGGCTCGCCGAGGCCGACCTCCTGGCGGATGCGCTCGGAGACCTCGACCATGATCTCGGGGTTCTCGGTCAGGAAGTCCTTGGCGTTCTCCCGGCCCTGGCCGAGCTGCTCGCCCTCGTACGTGTACCAGGCACCGGACTTCTTGATGAACCCGAGGTCCACCCCGATGTCGAGCACCGAGCCCTCCCGGCTGATGCCCCGGCCGTACATGATGTCGAACTCGGCCTGCTTGAACGGGCGGGGCCACCTTGTTCTTCACCACCTTGACCCGGGTGCGGTTGCCGACCACCTCGACGCCGTCCTTGATGGCCTCGATGCGGCGGATGTCCAGGCGGGCCGACGAGTAGAACTTCAGCGCCCGGCCGCCGGGCGTGGTCTCCGGCGAGCCGAACATGACACCGATCTTCTCCCGCAGCTGGTTGATGAAGATGCAGATGGTGTTCGTCTTGTTCAGGTTGGCCGTGAGCTTGCGCAGGGCCTGGGACATGAGCCGGGCCTGGAGGCCGACGTGGCTGTCGCCCATCTCGCCCTCGATCTCGGCCCGGGGCGTCAGGGCGGCCACCGAGTCGATCACGACCACGTCGATGGCGCCGGAGCGGATCAGCATGTCGGTGATCTCCAGGGCCTGCTCGCCCGTGTCGGGCTGCGAGATGAGCAGCTCGTCCACGTCGACGCCGATGTTGGCGGCGTAGGCGGGGTCCATGGCGTGCTCGGCGTCGATGAAGGCGCAGATGCCGCCGTTGCGCTGGGCCTCGGCCACCACGTGCATGGCCAGCGTGGTCTTGCCGGAGGACTCGGGGCCGAAGATCTCGGTGACCCGGCCGCGGGGCAGGCCGCCGACGCCGAGGGCGATGTCGAGCGCCAGGGCCCCGGTGGAGATCACCTCGACCTTCATGGCGCCGCGCTCGCTCATCTTCATGACCGCGCCCTCGCCGTGGGCCTTGGAGATCTGGGCGATGGCCATCTCGAGGGCCTTCTCTCGTTCCACGGTGGTTCCTTTCCTGGGATCAGGGACTGACGGTCAACCTACGGAGGGGGTGTGACAGCCATCCCGAAACCCCGACCTCCCGGGAACCAAGAGGACTGCTGCGGGGTTGTAGAGCATGACCGGACGCTCCGCGAACGACAGGACTGTAGTTCCGAACGACTGTTCGATCAAGTACCCGTTTCGAGAAAAGGACCGCCATGAGCGAGCCCACCATCAGCGACGCCGAGCTGCGCGAGAAGCTGACCCCGGAGCAGTACCACGTGACCCAGGAGGCGGGCACCGAGCGCGCCTTCACGGGCGATCTACTGGGACGAGCACGACGACGGCGTCTACCGCTGCATCGTCTGCGACGCCCCACTGTTCGCGGCCGGGACGAAGTTCGACTCCGGCACCGGCTGGCCCAGCTTCTACGAGGCCCTCGACCCCGACGCCGTCACGCTGGAGACGGACCGCAGCCTGTTCATGACCCGCACCGAGGCCAAGTGCGCCCGCTGCGACGCCCACCTGGGCCACGTCTTCGACGACGGCCCCGCCCCCACCGGGCAGCGGTTCTGCATGAACTCCGCCTCGCTGCGCCTCGACCGCGATGCCGCCGTCGACGAAGCCGACGAGGAGGAGGCCGGCTAGGCCCGGCCCGAGCCCGACCCGTAGCGCCGGGGCTTGCGGTAGGAGCCGCCCAGCTCCTGCCGGCCCCGGCGTGAGGTCCAGCGCCACTGCAGGGAGATGCGGCCGTCCCGCAGGTTCGGCACCTTGGGCACGGCGTGGACCCAGTCCGCCTGCGTCCGGCCGCCCATGACGAAGAGGTCGCCCCCGGCGGGGCGCAGGTCCCGGGTCACGCCCGGGGCCATGTCGTCGTCGTTGAACTTCACCGACTTCGGCTTCAGCAGCCACGGCCGCTGCGCGCCCAGGGTCAGGACGGCGATGACCGTGTCGTCCAGCCACTTCAGCTCCCGGTCGGCGTGGAAGGCCACGCTGTCCCGGCCGTCCCGGTACCAGGCGAACGCCACGCCGTCGAACTGCTTGCGCCAGGTCCGCTGCACGACCCGGTGGAGGTCGACGATCAAGGGATGCGGTGGCGGGTTGCCCGGCGCCCACCAGCCGCCGAGCCGGGGCTCCTCGTACCAGTGGTCGTACCGGAACACCCGTCCCTGCTGCCAGCGGACGTCGTCCCGCAGGCCCTCGAACAGGTCGGCGGCGTGCTCGGGCGGCAACCAGCCCCGGGCCACGTCCACCCAGGACGTGTCGTCGAGCTCGAGGCGTTCGACGCTGGGGGCGGCGAGATCGGTCACCTGGTGCATGCTGGCCCCGTGGAGGACCGGTCGCAACGAGAGCACATGCTGGCGGGTGAGCCCTACCTGGCGGACGACCCCGAGCTGGTCGGGATGCACCACGCCGCTCAGCGCCTGCAGGAGCGGTTCAACGCCACGTCGATCGACGAGGACGACGAGCGGGCCCGGATCCTCGACGAGCTGCTCGGCGGGATCGGTGCGGGCACCTACCTCCGGCCGCCGCTCTACGTCGACTACGGCGTGCACCTCACGATCGGCGCGCGGTGCTTCGCCAACTTCGGGCTGGTGGCGCTGGACTGCGCCCGCATCACCATCGGCGACGACGTGCAGATGGGGCCGAACATCCAGTTGCTGACCCCGACCCACCCCGTCGACCCCGACGAGCGTCGCACGGGCATCGAGGGCGCCGGCCCGATCACCATCGGCGACAACGTCTGGCTGGGCGGCGGCGCCATCGTCCTCGCCGACGTGACGATCGGCGACGACACGGTCGTCGGGGCCGGGGCCGTCGTGACGAAGGACCTACCCGCCCGCGTGCTGGCCGTCGGCAGCCCCGCCCGCGTCATCCGCCAGCTCTAGAACGAGGTGCGGTGGATGGCTCAGAGCGGGATGGTGGCCTCGGTCTCGTAGCGGGCGGCGTTCCCGCCCAGGTGGCTGGCGACGACGTGGAGGGCGTCGACGGTCCAGCTCGCCTCGATCGGCTGGCCCAGGACGCCCTTCGGCGGCCGGCCGGCGATGCGGGCCAGCGTCAGGTGACCGTGGAACACGCGGTCCTCGACGGGCCGCCCCAGCGCCGCGGTCCGGGCCACGACGTCGGCGGCCAGGTCCTCGAGGCCGGCGACCGGCACCTGGATCACGCCTCGTCCCAGCTTCGCCACCTTCGGCCCCAGCCGGGCCACGACGGGGCCGGAGCCCGCGCCCTGCAGGGCGTCGACGACGTCGTCCCGCGGCACGTCGCCCAGGAAGCGGAGGGTCACGTGCCACTGGTCCCGGCGGGTCCAGCGCCCCCCGAGGTCGACGGGACGGTGCAGACCCTCGACCAGGTCCAGGACGTCGGCCGGCGGCCACACGGCCACGAACCGACGGTCGCTCACGACGCCAGCAGGCGCCGCCGCAGCAGGTCCAGCAGGCTGATGCAGGCGAACTCCCGGATCCGCCGGCGGTCCCCCGGGAGCTTGATGTGCACGGCCTCGACCTCGTCGCCGACGGCCAGGCCCAGGAACACCGTGCCGACGGGCTGGCCGTCCTGCTCGTCGGGGCCGGCCACCCCCGTCACGGAGATGCCCACGTCGGCCTTCAACAGCCGGCGCACGCCCTCGGCCATCGCCGTGGCCGCCTCGGCACTCACGACCGGGCCCTCGGGCACGTCGAGCACATCGAACTTCACCTCGGAGAAGTACGACACGACCCCGCCCTTCAGCACGTCGCTGGTGCCCGGGGCCTCGGTCAGGCGAGAGCAGATCAGACCGCCGGTCATCGACTCGGCCACGGCCAGGGTCATCCCCCGCTGCCGCAGCAGCTCGAGGACGACGACCTCCATGGACTCGTCGTCCTTGCCGAAGACGTAGTCGCCCAGGAGTGGCCACAGGACCTGCTCCTCAGCCTCGAGGACCGCTTCGGCCGCGTCGTCGGTCGTCGGCCTTCGCGGTGATGCGCACCTTCAGGCCCTCGATGCCGCTGGCCAGGAAGGCCAGGGTCGGGTTGCCCAGCTCGTCCAGCTCGACGATGCGGTCGGCCAGCAGCTCGGCGATGCCGGACTCGGAGTGGCCCCAGGTGCGCAGGGTGCGGCTGCGGATGACCGCTGCCACGCCGGCGCGGTGGGCGAGATCCGGGATGACCGTGCCGGCCACCATCTCCATCATCTCGTAGGGGACGCCGGGCACCGCGTAGACGACCGTGTCGCCGATCGGGCAGATGAGCCCGGGCGCGGTGCCCGGGCTGCTGGGGGATCACCGACGCGCCCTCGGGGACGTCGGCCTGTCGGAGGTTGTTGTCCGGCATGTCCCGCCCCCGGGTGCCGAACATGGCCCGGATCCTCTGCTCGATGGCCGGGTCCCGGACGAGGGGGACGCCCATGAGCTCGGCGATGACGTCCCTCGTGATGTCGTCCTGGGTCGGCCCGAGGCCGCCGCAGACGATGACGGCGTCCGAGCGCTCGACGGCCTCGGCCAGCGCCGTGCGGATGCGGGCGGGGTTGTCGCCCACCTTCGCCTGGTACAGGCAGTCGATGCCGGCCAGCGCGAGCTGCTCGCCGATCCAGCTGGAGTTGGTGTCGACGACCTGGCCCAACAGCAGCTCGGTCCCGATCGCCAGCACTTCGCAGTTCATCAGTGGGGTCTCCGGGATCGTCGATCGGCTCGCCGCTCGCGGTCCCCGCCCAGGACCTCGCAGTTCACGCCGCGGCGGCCCCCGCAGATCCGGTGGTCGAAGCCAGACGGCTGCCAGCTCGGAAGTACTGCCAGCCGGTCGCCAGCGTGAGCACCATGGCGATGCCCAGGAGCCAGGTGGCGATCCAGGACTGGTTCTCGGCGATGCCCGGGCCAGCAGCGCGGCGCCCACGGCCAGCGCCTGCACGAGCGTCTTGAGCTTGGCTCCCTTCGTGGCCGGGATGGCCAGGCCGCGCCGGCCGTACTGGACGCGCAGCAGGCTGACGGCCAGCTCCCGGATCCCGATCAGGGCGACCGGCACCCACCAGAAGCGCTCGATGGCGACGAGCATGGCCATGGCCCCGAAGATCAGGACCTTGTCCGCCAGCGGGTCGAGGAAGGCCCCCGACCGGGTCGTGCCGTGGCGGCGGGCGATCCAGCCGTCGACCCCGTCGGTGGCGGCCAGGAACACCCAGAGGGCGAACGTCGACCACGACGCCCCCTCTCGGGAGATCAGCGCGAAGAGCACGGGCGACACGAGGAGACGGGTGACCGTGACCGCGTTCGCCGGCGTGCGCAGGGCCGACGGGCCGTAGGCGGTGGTCACCTGGGGCTCGGGCAGGGCCTCGGGCTCGGGGACCCAGGAGGCGCGGTGGCGCTCGGGGTCGTGCCTCACGTGGCCACCAGGTCCGGTCCCAGCGACGCCGAGATCTCCACGCTCACCAACTCCCCCACCCCCAGATCATCGGCCACCAGCACGACGCCGTCGATTTCCGGCGCCTCACGGTAGGTCCGACCGACCCCCGGCTCGTCGACCAGCACCTCGACGCGGGCGCCGACGAGGTCGGCCCGACGCTCGGCGGTGATCCGGTCCTGGAGCTCGCTGAGCTCCCGCAGGCGCTCGGTCACCAGGGCGGGGTCGACCCCACGGTCCTGCGTGGCGGCCAGCGTCCCCTCCTCCTCGGAGAAGGCGAAGAAGCCACACCAGTCCAGGCGCACGTCCTCGACGAAGGTGAGGAGGCGGTCGTGGTCCTCCTCGGTCTCGCCCGGGTAGCCGACGATGAAGTTGGACCGGAACACGGCGCCGGGCTCGCGGTCGCGGATCGTGGCGATGGTGGACCGGAAGCGCTCGTCGTCGCCCCAGCGCCGCATGCGGCGCAGCAGCGGCCGCGAGACGTGCTGGAGCGAGAGATCGAAGTACGGCACGCCCGTCGCCAGCACGGCGTCGATCAGGGCGTCGTCCAGGTCCGACGGATAGAGGTAGAGCAGGCGTACCCGATCGACCCGCTCGGCCACCTGGGCGATCAGCGGGACGAGGCGCTTGCCGCCCTGACCCTGGTCGAGGCCGTAGCGGGCCAGGTCCTGGGCGACGAGCACGACCTCCCGGGCGCCGAGGGCGTCGACCTCAGCCAGTACCGACTCGGCCGTGCGGGAGCGCTGTGGCCCCCGGAAGCTGGGGATTGCGCAGAAGCCGCAGGCCCGGTCGCAGCCCTCGGCCACCTTCACGTACGCCCAGGGGGCGCTGGCCGGCGGCCGGGGCAGCTCGAGCAGGTCGAGGGAGGGCACTGGTGGTGCAGACCCCGGCTTGCGCCCGATCGTTACCGGGACGCCGAACGGCGCCACCAGGTCGACCTCGGGGAGGGCCTCGGCCAGCTCCTGCTGGTAGCGCTCGGCCATGCAGCCGGTGACCACGAGCTTGGCCCCGGGACGGCGGCGGTCCGAGGCGGCGAGGATGGCGTCGATCGACTCCTGGCGGGCCTCCTCGACGAAGGCGCAGGTGTTCACCACCAGGAGGTCGGCGTCGGCGGGGTCGTCGGTCGGGGCATACCCGTCGGCCTCGAGCACCCCCACCAGCTTGTCCGAGTCGACCTGGTTCTTGGGGCAGCCGAGGGTCTCCACCCAGAACCGTGAACCCACGCGCCAGAGGGTACCGGCGCCCCCTTCCGGCCGGCCGTAAGCTCCGCCGACCGGCGGCGGGGAGAAGGACGTGAGCGAGAACCCACCTCTGCCCGGGGGCGACCTCGGGCTGGCGTCTCTGACCGACCTCGTCGAGATCGGCCGGGGCGGATTCGCCACCGTGTACCGGGCCCACCAGCCCCGCTTCGGCCGCACCGTGGCGGTGAAGGTCTTGGACCCGGGTGCCGACCGGCTCAGCCTCGAGCGCTTCGAGCGCGAGTGCGAGGCGATGGGGATGCTCTCATCGCACCCGAACATCGTCACCATCTTCGATGCCGGCGTGACGGCCGACGGCAAGCCCTTCCTGATCATGGAGCTGATGCCGGAGGGCAGCCTCGACGACCGGGTCGCCGGCGACGGGCCGCTGCCCTGGGACGAGGTGACGGAGATCGGCGTGAAGCTGGCCGGCGCTCTCGAGACGGCACACGGGGCAACGGTGCTCCATCGGGACGTCAAGCCCGCCAACGTCCTGCGCTCGAGCTTCGGCGAGCCCTGCCTGAGCGACTTCGGCCTGGCCCGGTTCGCCTCCGAGGCGAAGACCACGGGTGTGGTGACGGCCACGCTGCTCCACGCCCCGCCCGAGATCCTCTCCGGGGAGCGGGCAACGCCGCAGAGCGACGTCTACTCGTTGGCCTCCTCGCTCCACACCCTGCTGGCGGGCGACGCCCCGTTCTGGAAGCCCACCGACGAGAGCCTGCTGCCGCTCCTCGCGCGCATCGCCGGTGACCCGGTACCCGACCTGCGACCCGGGGGCGTGCCCGACGAGCTGGCGGCCGCCGTCGAGGCCGGTCTGGCCAAGGACCCGACGGACCGCCCGGCGTCCGCGGCGGCCTTCGGCCAGCTGCTGCAGGAGGCCCAGGCCGCGGCCGGGCTGCCGGCGACGGTCCTACCGCTGGCCGGCCAGGCATCGGTCCGGGAGGCCCGTCGGGCGGCGGGCGCCCCCACCGACCCCGACCAGACCATCGGGCGTCCGGGCGCCCCCACCGACCCCGACCAGACCATCGTGCGTCGGCCGAAACTCGATCCGACGCCACCAGCGCCCGAGCCGGTCCAGACGGAGCACCGCCGCCGTTGGCCCCTGGCGCTCGCCGGACTCGTGGTCGTCGCCGCGTTCCTCGTCGGGGCCGTCCTGGTCCTCGGCGGTGGGGACGGGGACGGCGACGACGACACCACGATCAGTGCCGAGGACGGTTCGACGGACGACCTGGCGACCAGCCCCTCGACGCCGGCCCAGCTCCGGGAAGCCTCCAACCAGCTGGTCGACCAGCTCAACGACGAGCGGGCCGACGCCGGCGTCGGTGAGGTCACGGTCGACGACGTGCTGACGCAGGAGGCTCGTCGGTTCGCCGCCGACGCCGCCGAGGTCCAGGGGTTCCCAGAGATCGACCGCGACCAGCTCCCGCCCGGCCGATGGGGACGCGTCGGCGTGGTCACGACGGCCGGGAGCTCGCCCCAGGATGCCTTCGACAACGCGGTCGACAGCGATCAGACCCTGCCGACGCTGGTCGATCCGCAGGCCGACGTCACCGGCATCGGCCTGGCCCGGGCGGGTGACGGCAGCTACTACCTCGTCGTTCTCCTCGGGCAGGCACTCACGTCGTGAGCGTTGGGTGTACGTTCGTGCGCGAGGGGGAGGCGGAACATGGGCGGATGGCGGGGACGGCGACGCGCGGCGGCCGGTATGGCGGCGGTCGTGCTGGCGACGGGCGTGGTGGCGTGCGGTGGCGAGTCCGAGCAGGCGAGGGCCCAGGACCTGATCCTGGGGGCGGCGGAGGCCACCTTCGAGGCCGGAACGGCCCAGGTGCTGGTCACGCTCGGGGACGACGAGGGCGAGGGCCAGGTCGACTTCGAGGCAGGCCAGAGCGAGGTGACCCTCGACCGGGCCGACGGCGACGGGACGGTGTGGGTCGACGGGTCCGATGTGTACCTGGGCGTCGACGACGTCGTCACCATGGTCGACCCCGACGACCCCGACCCGCTCGGTCCCTGGCGGGCGCTGCTGCTCGAGCTCTCCCCCACCGCCCTGATCCAGCTCCTCGAGGGTCTCGTGGGTGAGGTGGAGATCGTCGGCGACGAGACGATCGACGGCGTCGAGGTCGTCCACTACTCGGTGCGCGTGGACGTCGAGCGCCTGCTGGAGGAGCTCGAGGGTGAGGCACGCGAGCTGCTGGAGCTCCTGCTCGAGCTGCTGGGCAGCGACGGGATCGACATCGACGTGTGGTTGGACGACGAGGGCCGCATCGTTCGGATGGAGTACGAGGTCGACGCAGGCGACGAGGAGCCGATCCGGTTCCAGCTCGGGCTCCAGGAGTTCGGCTCGGACGTGGACATCGACATCCCCGAGGTTGACGAGGTGGTCGACGCCGAGGAGTTCGGCAGGGCGACGGCCGACATCGGGGGGCAGGGCTGGACCGGGACGACCCTGGTCACGTCATCGACGCTGCCCGGCTACACGGTCGGGCCGCTCGAGGAGGACTACACGCTGAACCTCCGGTGCCGCCCCGACGGAAGCTGCCGGAACCGCGAGAGCGGGAACGCGTGGGAGGCGAGCGGGCCAGGCGCATGGACGGTCTCGAGCGACTTCCTCGGAGACTGCACAGACACGGCGACTGGGGCGGTCACCACGCCCGACGGCTACCGCGAGACCACCGAGACCACGTGGACGGTGACCGCATATGACGAGGACGGTCAGGCCACCGAGCTGACGATGGAGGGCACCGTCCACGGCGAGGTGACACCGGCCGGCCTCGCCGACGGATGCACGATCGGCGGCACGCCCGGCTCGCCGGTATCCGGCGACGTCACCTTGGAGGCGACGGCGACCCGGAGCTGACGCCCCTCCGGGCTACTCGGCGTTGCCCTGGATCTCGTTCAGCTCGGCCTCGGTCATCAGGACGGCGCGGGCCTTCGAGCCCTCGGACGGACCGACGACACCCCGCTGCTCGAGCAGGTCCATGAGGCGACCGGCGCGGGCGAAGCCGACCCGCAGCTTGCGCTGCAGCATCGAGGTCGAGCCGAGCTGCGAGCGCACGACGAGGTCCATGGCCTGCACGAGCAGGTCGTCGTCGTCGCCCCCGCCACCGGTGCCACCGCCGTGGCCGCCACCGGTCTCACCCTCGACGCCCTCGACGTAGTGGACCTCGGGCGACTGCCGCCGCCAGTGGCCGACGACCTGGCGCACCTCGTCCTCGGTCACCCAGGCGCCCTGCAGGCGGTGCAGGACCGAGCTGTTGGCGTCGACCAGCAACATGTCGCCTTGGCCGACCAGGCGCTCGGCGCCGGGCTGGTCGAGGATGACCCGGCTGTCGGCCAGGCTGGACACGGCGAAGGCCAGGCGGGCCGGGATGTTGGCCTTGATGACGCCGGTGATGACGTTGACCGACGGCCGCTGGGTGGCCACGACCAGGTGGATGCCGACGGCCCGGGCCTTCTGGGCGATGCGGCAGATGGAGTCCTCGACGTCACGGGCGGCGACCATCATCAGGTCGTTGAGCTCGTCGACCACGACGAGGATGTACGGCAGCCGCTCGTAGGGCACGTCGTTCACGTCGTTGTCCAGCTGGCCGGCGTCGACGGCGGCGTTGTAGCCGCCGAGGTCGCGGACGCCGACCTTGTGCAGCACCTCGTAGCGGCGGTCCATCTCCCGGGTGGCCCACGCCAGCGCGTTGGCCGCCTTCTTGGGCTCGACCACGACCTGGGTGAGCAGGTGCGGCAGCCGGTCGTACTGGCCCAGCTCGACCATCTTCGGGTCGACCAGGATCATGCGCACCTCGTCGGGCGTGCAGCGCATGAGGACCGACGTGATGATCGAGTTGATGCAGCTGGACTTGCCCGCGCCGGTGGCGCCGGCGATCAGGATGTGCGGCATCTTCGACAGGTCGGCCACGTGGGTGCGGCCGCCGATGTCCCGCCCCAGGGGCACGGCCAGCGGCGCGGTGGCCGACCGGGTCTCCGCCGCAGCCATGAGGTCACCGAGGGCGACGACCTCCCGCTTGACGTTGGGGACCTCGACGCCGATGGCCTGCTTGCCCGGGATGGGGGCCAGGATGCGGACGTCGGGGCTGGCCATCGCGTAGGCGATGTCCTTGTGCAGGCTGGTGACCCGGGCCACCTTCACGCCGGGGCCGAGCTCGAGCTCGTAGCGGGTGACGGTGGGGCCGACGACCATGCCGACCAGGCGGGTCTGCACGTCGTGCTCGGCGAGCGCGGCCTCGAGCCGGCGGCCGGTCTCCTCGACGATGCGCCGGTCGACGTCCTGCTTGCCCATGCGCTCCAGCAGGCGGGGCGGCGGCAGCTTCCACGAGCCCCTCGGCGCGTGGGCGGCACCACCGTCGTCGTCCAGCACGATCTCCGGCTGGTCGGCAGGCGGGGGCGTCGTCGGTCAGGTCGAGGACCACGCCCTCGACGTCGTTCGTCGCGTCGGGCTCGTCGCCGTCGTGCTCGGCGTCCTGGTCGAAGAAGGCCCCGGTGTCCACCTCGGGCTCGGCCTGCTCGGCCGGTCCGACGCGGAAGAGCCAGCCCAGCCCGTTGCGCAGGCCGCGGGCCAGCGGCTGCATGCCGACCCCGGCCTTCCGGGTGGCGGCCTGCACCGAGGCTCGGGTCCCGAGCACCAGGCCGAGCAGGCCGATGGTGATCAGCATCAGCACGGCGCCCCACGTGTCCAGCAGGGCCGACAGCGGGCGGGCGGCCGCCGCGCCGAGCACCCCACCGGCGGTGACGAACTCCTCGGCCGCCGAGCCCCAGGGCGGCTCGCCGCGGCCGACGTGGAGCAGACCGGTGAGGGAGATGGCCAGCAGGCCGGCGGCCAGGGTGAGGCGGACGCCGAGCAGCTCGTCGTCGGACTGCGGCCCGTCCTCCTCGGGGACGTTGCGCAGCAGGAGCAGCCCGGCGACGATCAGCGCGGGCGGCACGAACCAGCGCACGAGGCCGATGACGGCCCCGGTGGCGGTGTCGATGGCGTTGCCGGCCGGGCCGGCGAGCCCGCCGTAGATGCCCAGCGCGCCGAGCACGCCGAGGGCGATGAGCAGGACGCCGGCGAGGTCCCGGGCCCGGTCGCTGACCGCCAGGCCGACGCGGCTGGGGGCCGGAGTCCGCCGCGGCGCGTGCTTGCGGGAGCCGCTCTTCTTCTTGCCGGTCGCCGTCGACCGCTTGGCGGAGGTCTTCGACCGCGAGGCGGTGGACGGTCGGGTGCGCGACGAGGAGGCCACAGTGGCCCCAACGCTAACAGGAGCCACACGAGCAACACGTGACGTGTTCGTCCCGCCACGGATGGTACGAATCGCACATGCGCTGGAGGGGGATGCTCGTGGTCCTGGCCCTGGCCGGGGGGCTGGCGGCGTGCTCGTCGGACGACGACGCCTCCCCGACCTCGGGGACCGAGGCCCCGTCGACGCCGGTCCCCGTCGAGGGCGAGGACCTGGAGGTGGGCGACCTCACCCTGCAGCCGTGCGAGGAGCCCGAGGGGGCGTGGTGCGGCTCGATCGACGTCCCCCAGGACCGGGACGAGCCCGAGGGCCCGACCATGGAGGTCGGCTTCGAGTGGCACCCGCGCACGGACCCCGCCGCCGCCGACGGCCTGCTGGTGGCCATGGAGGGCGGCCCCGGCTACGCCACGACCGCGAGCCGTGACTACTACCTGGACCTGTTCGAGCCGGTCATGGACCACCGCGACCTGCTGCTCATGGACCTCCGGGGCACCGGCCGCTCCGAGCCGGTCGACTGTCCGGACCTGCAGGCCTACCGCGGCGACTACGTCGAGCTCACCGGGGCCTGCGGCGACCTGCTCGGCGAACGGGCCGACGACTACGGGACGGTGGCGGGGGCCGACGACCTGTCCGAGCTGCTCGAGGCCCTCGACGCCCCCGACGACGTCGGCCTCTACGGCGACTCGTACGGGTCGTGGTTCGCCCAGGTCTTCGCCCTGACCCATGGCGACCAGCTCGGGTCGCTGGTGCTGGACGGCACCTACGTCGTCCAGGACATGGACCCCTGGTACCCCACGGCGGCCGAGGTCGTCCGCGACCAGCTCGACGGGCAGGGGACGTTGACCCGCCTGGCCCAGGCCGTTCGCGAGGCACCGCTGCGCGGCACCGCCCGCTCGTACGACGGCACGCAGGTCGCGAGCACGATCGGTCCCAGCGAGCTGGGCGACCTGGCGGCGGCCGGCGCCTTCAACCGCACGATCTACCGGGACTTCGACGCGGCCGGCCGGGCCTGGCTGGACGGCGGCGACCCGCTCCCCCTCCTGCGTCTCGCGGCGGAGAACTACGACCCCGGGACCACCTACCCGTTGGTCGAGTCCTCCGAGGGCGAGTACGCGTCGGTCACGTGCAACGACTACGACCAGCTCTACGACATGGCCGACCCGCCCGACGAACGCCACCGCCAGTTCGACCAGACGATCCAGGACCTGATCGCCCACGACCCCGATGCCTTCGCCCCGTTCACCGTCGAGGAGTGGGCCACCAGCCCGGCCTCGGCGTACCGGGACTGCCTGGAGTGGCCGATGATCCCTGGCGACGGGCCGGTGCTCGGCGCCGACCTGCCGTACCCCGACGTGCCGACGCTCGTGTTGTCCGGCGAGCTCGACTCGATCACGCCGATCGGCGAGGCCGAGCTGGTCGCCGCCGAGCTCCCCGACGGCACCCTCGTGCAGGTCGGCGCGTCGACCCACGTGACCGCCCTCGGCGACATCCACGACTGCGCGTCGGTCATCGCCGCCCGCTTCGTGGTCGACAAGGACGCCGGCGACACGTCCTGCGCAGGGTCCATCCCGCCCCTCCCCCGGGTTGACGCCTTCCCCCGCACGTCGGCCGAGGCAGTGCCGGCCACCGATCTCGGCACGGCGCCGGTGGCGGACCGGCAGGCGGTCACAGTCGCCGTCGCCGCCGTGTCCGACGCCCTCGCCCGTCTGCGGGAGCTCTACGTCGTCGCCGGGTACGGGCTGCGGGGCGGGACGTTCCGCTCGAACGGCGAGGGCACCCGCGTGGTGCTCGACGAGGTGCGCTGGACCGAGGACGTGGCGGTGTCCGGCTCCGTCGACGGCGACGATGCCCTCGGCTCGGGCGCCACGGTCGAGGTCACGGTCGACCGCGCCACGGGGCCCGAACTCGTCCTCACGTGGGTCAACGGCGAGCTGGGCCAGCCGGTCACCGTGACCGTGCGCGCCGGCAGAGGGACGTACCGGGTGCAGGCCCGACCGGTCTAGCCGTCAGCCTCTCGCGAACACGCCGTGGTCCCGGCAGCGGGCCTCGTAGCCACCGGGGTGCACGTCGACCCGGGACCGCCGGCCGCACACCGGGCAGAACCGGGGCGGGTCCAATGGGCGTCGACAGGTCCCGTCGCACTCGCCGTCCGGTCGGCCGCAGCCGCTGCAGAAGCTCACGGTCGGCGCGCGACGGTCAACGGTCAGATCACCTTCGACAGGGCCCCGATCGGCATGCGGAGGTCTTCGAGCATCTGCAGGTCCGCGTCCGGCGAGCGGCCGAGCGTCGTGAGGTAGTTGCCCACGATCAGGGCATTGATGCCCGACGTCAGGCCCATGACCTGTAGCTCCCGCAGGGTGACCTCCCGCCCGCCGGCGTAGCGCAGGATCACGTCGGGGAGGGCGATGCGGAGCAGGGCGATCCAGCGGATGGCCTCCAGCGCCCCGACCAGCGGGCGGATCTGCAGCGGCGTGCCCGGCCGAGGGTTCAGGAAGTTGACCGGCACCTCGCAGGGCTCGACGGCCCGCAGCTCGGCGATCAGCTCCAGCCGCTGCTCGTCGGTCTCCCCCATGCCCAGCAGCACACCGCAGCACAGGTCCATGCCCTGGGCCCGGACCAGGCGGCACGTGGCGAAGCGCTCGTCCCAGCTGTGGGTGGTCACGATCTTCGGGAAGAAGCTCCTCGCCGTCTCCAGGTTGTGGTTGTAGCGGTGGACGCCGGCCGCGGCGAGGCGCTTGGCCTGCGCCCCGGTCAGGATCCCGGCGCTGACGGCGACGTTGATCCCGACCCGCTCCTGCACCAGCGGCACCAGCTCCTCGAGCCGCTCCATCGTCCGCTCGTCGGGGCCCCGCACGGCCAGCACGATGCAGAACTCGGTGGCCCCCAGTGCCTTGGTCTCCTCGGCCGCCCGCAGGACCTCGTCGGTGTCGAGGAACGGCGTGGCCTGCACCGGTGTGTCGAACTGGGCCGACTGCGAGCAGAAGTGGCAGTCCTCGGGGCAGCCGCCGGTCTTCGCCGACAGGATCCCCTCGATCTCGACCGTCGACCCGTTCCAGGCCAGGCGCACCTCGTGGGCCAGCGCGGCGAGCGCCGGCACCTGTTCGTCGGGCACGGCGGCGAGGTCGGTGAGCACGTCCAGGCAGACGTTCCGCCGCTCGTCGAGGAGGATCGTCCGGGCCATGCCCAAGGGGTCGTCGAACACCGGGCGGGACCGTAGACGGTGGCCCCGACCCGGGTGAACGACTGCCCGTCGGTCGCGCTGCGCGAGACTCGCCGCGCGAGTCCGAGGGAGGGGTGACGTGCTGCTGGCGACCGACGCGACGGACACCGAGCGCCTCCTGCTGGCGCTCGGCGTCATCATCATCGTCGGACCGCTGCTGGCCACCCGCCTTCGCCTGCCGGGTCTCATCGGGCTGGTCCTCGGCGGCACGCTGGTGGGGGCCAACGGCCTCGGGGTGCTCGAGCCCGGCGAGATCGACGGGTTGGGTGACATCGGGCTGCTCTACCTGATGTTCACGGCCGGGCTGGAGCTCGACCTCGTGACGTTCGCCCGCTACCGCTCCGCAGCCATCGGCTTCGGCATGACGACCTTCCTCCTGCCGTTCCTCTGTGGGATGGGCGCCGGGTTCATCCTCGACTACGAGCCCGAGGCGGCGATCCTCATCGGCTCCATCTGGGCCTCGCACACCCTCGTCGCCTATCCCGAGGCCCGTCAGGCCGGCCTCGCGGCCAACCGAGCGGTGACGACCGTGGTCGGGGCGACCGCCCTCACCGACACGCTCGCCCTGATCGTGCTCGCGGTCATCGCCGCCACCCAGGAGGGCGGCTCGCCCGGCGCGACCGTCGCCACGCTGGCGGTCGGCGTGGTGGTCGTCGGCGGACGACCCTGTTCGTCTACCCGCGTGTCGGGCGGTGGCTCTTCACCCACGTGGCCCGTGACCGCGTCACCCGCTGGGCCCTGCTCCTCGTCGCCTTCACGGCGGCTGCCGTCCTCGCCGAGCAGTTCGAGATCGAGGGCCTGGTCGGCGCCTTCTTCGCCGGCATCGGGCTGAACCGCCTCGTTCCCAACTCCGGTGGGCTGATGGAGCGGGTGGAGTTCATCGGCTCGGCCTTCTTCGTCCCCGCCTTCCTCGTGTTCGTCGGCACGCAGCTCGACCCCGAGGTCCTGTTCACGGCCTCGACGTGGGCGACGGCGGGCCTCTTCTTCGCCGCCCTGGCGATCGGCAAGATCGTGGCCGCGCAGCTGACCGGGCGCCGGCTCGGCTTCACCGCCGCCGAGATCGGGATCATGACCTCGCTGACCCTGGCTCAGGCCGCCGCCACCCTGGCGGCGACCCTGGTGGGACAGTCGATCGGGCTGTTCGACGCCGAGGTCGTCAACGCCGTCGTGGTCGTGGTGCTCGTCTCGATCCTGCTGGCGTCGATCGGCACACGGGCCTACGCGGCGCGCATCGAGCCGCCCGTCGTCGAGCACCCGCCCGTGGGCACCGACGTGGTCGTCGCCCTTCCCGCCGACGGCGGGGGCGGGCTCCTGGTCGACCTCGCGGGCGACGTCGCCGTGGCGGCCGGTGGCGCGACGTTCGTGGTCTGCCCGGCGGTCGACAGCGACCTCGAGACGGCGCGGGCCGCGGTCGCAGCGCGCGGTCGAGCGGGCCGGCGCCCGAGGCGCGGACGTCGACGGCCTGGCCCGCCTCGCCGACAGCCGAGCCGAGGGCGTGTTGCGGGCGACCGAGGAGCGCAAGGGCTCGATGATCCTCCTCGAGTGGGAGCCGCGATCCCGCGTCTCCGAGCTCCTCGTCCCCTCCGACGTCGACCGCGTCGGTGGCGCGGCCCACGTGCCGGTCGCCGCGGCGCTCTTCGGCGGTCGGGACATCCACCGGGTCGTGGCGGGCCTCGCCGCCGACGGGCCCGCCGAGGTGGCGGACTGCCGGCTGGTGCACGAGGTGGCGACCCTGGTGTCCCGCGGCCGTCGCGTGCCCCTTGCCGTGCTCGCCGAGTCCGACGAGCTGGCCGCCACCCTCGAGGCCGAGGACGTGACGATCGTCGATGTCGACGATCACGTGGCGATGTCCGCCCAGCTCCAGCCGGGTGACCTCGTCGTGCTCCCGGTTGCCCAAGCCCGGCGAGCGTTCCGCGGGGAGGCCGACCGCGTCGCCGAGTCGGTGCCCGAGCTCTCCGTGCTGGTCGTCGGGGGGCCGGGACGCTTCCGCCAGGCGACGATTCCGTCGATCACCGGCGGTGGGGTACGGGAGGGCCTGGAGCGCTGAGCTTCCTCAGGCCTCCATGACGACCGGCACGATCATCGGCCGGCGCTTGGTCTGGTCGTTGACGTACTTGCCCGCGGCCTTGCGCACGTGGCGCTGGTCAGCGTGTCGTGGTCCACGGTGCCGTCGGTGCTGAACGCGCTCTTGATCCCGTCGCGCACGGCCTCTGCGGCGCCGTCCAGCAGATCCTCGGCTTCGGGGGCGTAGACCCAGCCCCGGGTGACGATCTCGGGGCCGGTGAGGATGGCGCCGGTCTGGAGGTCGACGCCGACGATGACCACGACGACGCCCTCCTCGGCCAGCACCTTGCGGTCCCGCAGCACGCCCTGGCCGACGTCGCCGACGGTGCCGTCGACGAACAGGTAGCCGGCGGGCACGCCGTCCAGCCGGCGGATGCCGTCGTCGCCCAACTCGACCCGGTCGCCGTCCTCGCACAGCAACACGTGATCGTCCGCCACCCCCATCTGGCGAGCCAGCTCGCCGTGGGCGGCGAGGTGTCGGTACTCGCCGTGGACCGGGATCATCCAGTCCGGCTTGGTCACCGAGATCAGTGTCTTCAGCTCCTCCTGCTTGGCGTGGCCGGTGGCGTGCACGTCGGCGATGCCGGTGTGCACGACCTTGGCGCCGAGCCGGGTCAGGCCGTCGATGACCTTGCCCACCGGGAACTCGTTGCCGGGGATGGGGTGCGAGCTGAGGATGACCGTGTCGTTCTCCTGGACCGCCAGCCAGCGGTTCTCGCCGGCGGCGAGACGGGCCAGGGCCGACATGGGCTCGCCCTGGGAGCCGGTGGAGATCACGCAGACCTGGCCGGGCGGGAGGGCGTCGATCTCCTCGATGTCGACGAGCACGTGGTCGGGGATGCGCAGCACCCCCATCTCGCGGGCCAGCGCGACGTTCTTCTTCATCGACAGCCCGAGGGTGGCCACCCGCCGGCCGAAGGCCTGGGCGGCGTCGGCGATCTGCTGCACCCGGTGGATGTGGGAGGCGAAGCAGGTGACGATCAGGCGCCGCCCCTCGTGGGCGTGCATGAGGTTGTAGAGCACGGCGCCGACCGAGGTCTCCGAGCGCGAGTGGCCGGGCGAGTCGGCGTTGGTCGAGTCCGAGAGCAGGAGGCGGATGCCCTCGTTCTGGGCGATGGCTCCCATGACGCTGAGGTCGGTGTGGCGACCGTCGACCGGGTTGAGGTCCAGCTTCCAGTCGCCGGTGTGCAGGATCGTGCCCTGCGGGGTGTGGATGGCGGTGGCGAAGCCGTGCGGCACCGAGTGCGTGACCGGCAGGAACTCGAGGTCGAACGGGCCCGACCTGGCGGCGCTCGTTGTCGGCCACCGGGATGAACTCCGTGCGGTCGAGGAGCTTGGCCTCCTCGATGCGGTGGCGGGCCAGGCCCAGCGTCAGCGCCGAGCCGATGATCGGGAACTCCAGCTCCCGCAGCAGGTACGACAACCCGCCGACGTGGTCCTCGTGACCGTGGGTGGCGACGCAGCCGACGATGCGGTCGGCGTTCTCCCGCAGGTAGGTGAAGTCGGGCAGGACGAGGTCGATGCCCGGCATGTCGGCGTCCGGGAAGAGGATCCCGCAGTCGATCAGCAGGATCTTGTCGTCGAGCTCGATGCAGGCGCAGTTGCGCCCGATCTCGCCCAGCCCGCCCAGGAAGGTGATGTCGTACGGGAGACGCCACTAGCGGCCGAGCCCCTGCAGGACGGCGCGGGCGGCGTCCTCGATGCCCTCGGGATCGGGGCCGATCGGCGGACGGGTGGACCCCACGGGCAGGCCGAGGGTGCGCAGCAGGGCCTTCGTGGTGACGGCCTGCGGCGTGCCCTGCCAGGTCTCGTAGTCGTAGGAGTCCAGCAGGCGGGCGTTCACGCGGCGAGCGGTGTCGACATCGCCCTTCTGGTGGGCGGAGATCATCTCGGCGTGCTCGGCCGCACTCCAGTGGGCGGCCACGCTGATGACCCCGGTGCCGCCGATCGACAGGAACGGGAGGGTGCAGGCTGTCGTCGCCGCTGTACAGGTCGAAGCCGTCGGGCACCTCGGACATGAGGCGGGCCGAGCCCGCCGGGTCCTGCGCGGCGTCCTTCACGCCGACCATCGTCGGGACCTCGCGGGCGAGGCGCACCAGCACCTCGGTGTCCACCTGCCGTCCTGTGCGGATCGGGATGTCGTAGACCAGGAACGGCAGGTCGGTGGCGTCACCCACGGCCCGGAAGTGCGCCTCGAGCCCGGCCTGGCTGGGGCGGTTGTAGTACGGGGTGACCACGAGCAGGCCGTCGACGCCGGTCTCGGCGGCCCGCGTCGACAGCTCGACGGTGTGCCGGGTGTCGAAGCTGCCCGTTCCGGCCACGAGCGGCACGGTGACCGCCTCCCGCACCGCGGTCCAGAGGTCGACCGCCTCGTCGTCGGTCAGCGTCGGGGCCTCGCCGGTGGTGCCGGCCAGCACCAGGCCGTCGGCGCCCTGGTCGACCAGCCACGTGGCCAGCGTCGCGGCACCGTCCAGGTCCAGCGCCAGGTCGTCGTCGAACGGCGTGACCATGGCCACCAGCACCGATCCGAACCGTCCCATCAGCCCTCGCTCCCCGTCTCCGCCGACCGCTCGAGCCCGAGCGTGGCCAGCAGGTCCTCGTGCAGCTCGAACCACACCGAGTGGAACGAGTCGATGAGCGGCTTGTCGAACCACTCGCCGTGCCCAGCCCGCACCTCGTCCACGGCCCGCTGGAGGCGGCTGGCGTAGCCGCCGAAGCGGGACAGTGCCGCGGCCAGGCCGGCCAGGACCGGCTGGGCCTGCTCGTGCAGCTCGACGAGGCGCCCGACGACCTGGGTGTCGTAGGCGGCGTCGGCGTGGTCGTTCAGGGCACCGTCCCGCAGCTGCCAGTCGGTGCACACCTGGAGCACGGCGGGGTTGAGGGCGGTGAACTCGGCGTACCGCCGCTCGACCGCGCCCCGAGCGCCGGCCCCGTCCAGCTCCTCGGCGAGGCGCTTCTCGTGCTCGGCCCGACCCTGCGGGGTCAGCACCCAGCCGGACACGTCCAGCCCCTGTTTGCGACTGACCAGCTCCTCGGCGGCGAAGGCCTCGAGGGCCCGCACGACGGTCACGTCGTCGAGGTGGGTGACTTCGGCCAGGACGTCGGTCTCGGCGAAGCCCCGGACCCGCAGGGCGTGCAGCACCGTGGTGCCGGACGCGGGCTCGACGGTCATGGAGGCCGAGCGTACCGGGGCGGTCGCGCCCGGCCCGGTACGGGTTCAGGTCAGGGTGAAGACCTTGGGGCAGCTCCGGTAGGGCCCGGTGAGCGGGTGGTCGGTCTGGCGGCCGATGACGGAGACCCTCACGGCGCCCTCGCTCAGCGCCCGGATCTCCCGCCAGGCGTTCGGGTGCGGTCGGTAGCTCTGGCCGGGGCGGAACGGCGACGTGAAGAGACGGACTCCGTTCGCGTCCCGGAAGTCGACCGAGAACTCGTCGTTGCGGTACGAGCCGCCGTTGCCCCGCCGCCAGCGGATCGTGGGTGGGTTCGTCGGTCCCGGCGCCGGCGTCGGGCTGGCGCCGTCGATCCGAGGCGCCACGTTCATGTCGGTGAAGACGCAGTTGACCGGGCCGCGGCGCTTGTTCGGGCTGAGGAAGGCGTATGCGTCGGACAGCGTCTCGGGGTCGCCGGCGTCGAGCGTGTCCCACACCGACTGGGCGCCCAGGGCGACGTGGTCGCGGCCGTCGTCGTGGGCGTCGAACAGGTCCCACAGGATGTTCATCACGGTGCGCTCGTTGTCCTCGCCGAGGGTCGGGCGCCCCTCCAGGCTCACGTCGAGGTTGGAGTCCTCGGTGTCCTGGTAACGGGCGTCGCCGACGGTGGGCACACCGAGGGCGGCGTGATCGACCAGGGTCGACACGCCGAAGTACGTCGGCCACCCCTCGCCCCAGGCCAGGCGGGTGCCGACGACCTTGCTGCCCCGGGCGTCGGACAGGTTCTCGCTGAAGCTGTGGCGGCCGCCGGGGTTGTTCTCGATGTTCAGCTCGTCGGCGACATAGTGGCCGTACTCGTGCAGGGCCACGTCCCAGTCGAAGCGGTCCGGCTGGACGAGGTGCAGGGCGTCCCCGTCGTAGAACGAGCCGCGGTCGTCGGGGAAGACGACCGCGATGGCCGGCAGGGCGCCGCCCCGTAGCTCGGCCACGGCGTCGCGGGCGATCACCAGGCCGGCTCGCACCGAGAACGCGGTGTTGTTGTCCTCGACGTTGTCGGCGGTCACGTCCTGGGTGAGCTGCGAGCCGTCGGCGACGTCGACCGCCACGGCGCCGTCGACGTGGTGGTCGAGGGTGAAGCCCGGGCCGTCGGCCAGCACGCGGACGTACACGTCGCGACCAGTGGCGTCGCCGTCGGTGTTGTCGATCGTCGCCGAGTAGTCGCCGTCGGCGTCGGTGGTCACCGTGGTGACCGTCTCGTCGAGGGCCCCGTCGTCGTCGCGGATCTCGACGGCTGCCCGGTCGACCGGATGGGTGGCGCCCGCCGAGTCGGTCCACCGCACGGTGCCCGTCACGCAGACGCCGACGCAGGCCCCGGCGACGACCGACTGGACCGTCTCGGCGCCGGCGCCCTGCGCCAGCTCCCGGAGCCCGTCGGCCTCCTGGGAGGTGACGATCCCGTCGGCCTCGAGGACATCGACCCGCTGCAGACGGAGGTCGAGCTCACCCTCTTCGCTGGCCAGCAGCTCGCCGCGGAACTCGTCGACCCACACGGTGTCCGACGCCTCGAGGACCACGCCCTCGGGCGACGTCGCCCGCAGGGTGGCCACGACCGTCGACCGGGAGGCGTCGGCCAGAACGGCCTCGGCCGGGTCGTCCGGCCTCGGGACCTCGGCCACGTCGACGGTGGCGGTCACCGTCGACGGCAGGGGCGAGTCCGGCGTGGCCGGCGAGTCGGTGCCGAGCACCTCGACATCACCGGTGCCCTCGAAGACGATCCGCGGCTCGTCCAGCCCGGGGAGAGGCGCCGTGGTGGCCACCACTGCGCCGTCGGCGATGTCGCCGGCGTCGAGGGCGACGCTGCCGGCCGAGAACGGCTTGGCCGGCGGGAGTCGGCGCTCGTCGGCCGGCGCCGGCCGCGCCGCGACCGCCACCAGGCAGGTCGCGACCAGGCCGAGGGCGGCCAGGGCGGATCGGATTCGGGGCAACCGGGTCCTCCAGGGCTCGCGTCGCCTCGCGACGCGGACCGGGTGACCCTAGAGGGTCGAGGTCAGGATCCGGCTGCTGCGGCGGCCCGGTCCTTGGCCACCTCGTCGAGCGCCTCGTACTCCTCGCCGGTGTCGACCCAGTCCTCGAACTGGATCACGCCGATCTCGGTGAAGCGGTCCCGCAGCCAGCCGTCGCTGGCGTCCAGCAGGCCGAGCTTCTTGCAGTTGGGGACGATCTTCGAGAACAGCATCGACTGGAAGACCTGCCGCTCCGGGGCCTGCAGGGTGGCCTGCAGCGCCTCGCGGGGCTCCACGCCCATGTGCTCCCAGACCTCCTGCTGCAGCATGCGGTCCCGCATGCGGAGGGCGGCCTCGAAGGCGAACTCCTGGCGCTCGCGCAGCTCGGCCGAGCTCAGGCCGTCGTAGTACTCCTTCAGCGAGAGCACGCCGAAGGCCACGTGGCGGGCCTCGTCGCTCATGACGTAGCGCAGCAGCTGCTTCAGCAGCGGCTCGGTGGTGAGCGTGTGCATGAAGCCGAAGGCGGCGAGGGCGAGGCCCTCGACCATGATCTGCATGCCCAGGTAGGTCATGTCCCACCGGCTGTCCTGGATGATGTCGTCCAGCAGCATCTTGAGGTGGGAGTTGATCGGGAAGTGGCCCGAGAGCTTGGTGTCGAGGTACTTGGCGAAGACCTCGACGTGGCGGGCCTCGTCCATGACCTGGGTCGACGCGTAGTACTTGGCGTCGATCCACGGGACCGTCTCGACGATCTTGGCCGTGCAGACCAGGGCGCCCTGCTCACCGTGCATGAACTGCGACAGCAGCCAGTTGTTGGAATGGACGCCGAACTCCAGCCACTTGTCGTCGTCCCACTGCTCCATCTGGGTGCCGGTGAGGTCGACGTTCTGCTCGAAGAAGCCGTTCTGGGCGGCGTTGGCGGCGACCACCGCCTCCTGGTCCACCTCGATCGACCAGTCCAGATCGGTCTCGCCGTTCCACTGGCGGGTCTTGGCCTTCTCGTAGAGCTTGTTCAGCGCCGGGCGCTGCCCCTTCTCGTAGTCCCAGGTGAAGATGGCGTCGGCGTTGTCCGCGACGGCGTGGATCACCTCGTCCCGGTCCGTGTTGGACACGGCGAGGATCGCCTCCAGGTCGTTGACGTCGGCCCGGCCGATCAGGTCCATGTTGGACGTCATCTCGATGGGGAGTTCGTCGGTGGCAGACATGGGGTCAGCTCCAGTGCGTTGGGACGTGCGGTTGCGAGGGGACGAGGCCGGGGGTGACGAAGCGGTGGACGAGGCGTCGGGCGACGGCGACGTCCGCCATATCGAGGTCGGCCGTGGGAGACATCGTGTGAGAAAGGGCGAGGCGGGCGACCAGCTCGACCGCCCGGCGGGCGTCGGGGTCGCCGAGGAAGCGGTGGACGTGGTGCATGGCCACCTCGGCGGCGACCTCGAAGGCGGTGCCCATGCGATCGAAGGCCAGGTGGGGCAGGACCAGCTCGGGCTCGTGCTCCAGCAGCGCCTGCAGCGGCTTGCTCTCCCGGAGAAAGGTGACCGTGGTCGACAGGCCCTCGGCCAGGACGTCGTCCAACGTGTCGGCCGACGCGAGCCGGGGCTCGAGCTCGGCGAAGAAGCGCGCCATCTCGAGGGCGCCGGCGGCGAGCAGGACGTCGCTGCGCCCGCCCGGGAACCAGCGGTAGACCGAGGCCCGGGACACCCCGGCCTCGACGGCGATGCGCTCGACGGTCACCGCCCGCACACCGTGGTCGGCGATGCAGGCGAGCGCGGCGTCGGCGACCCGCTCCGGTCCCGTTGCCGCCGTCCGGCGTTCACTCTCCGCGATGGCCCCCATCACCCTGAGACAGTACGCCTCCATTTGTCTCAGGTGAAGCCCTTCGGCGGTGTGACAATCGTCACCCGTTTGTCTCACGGGGACCGCCGACACACCGAAATTGCTCCGAATGTGGTCGCTGGACGACCGGATCCGGAGCAATTTCGGGCTCAGCGCACGTCGACCACGAGGATGCCGGCGAGGAGCCAGCGGTCGACGAGCTCGCTGACCTGGGCGGGATCGCCGAGGTCCCAGGAGCCCTCGTCCACGATGAGGCTGCCGATGAGACGGGCCAGGTAATCGGCGGCTTCGGCCGGGGTGACACCCTCGACGAGGTCCTCCTGCTCCAGCAGCGGCTCCAGGTAGCTGCGGATGACCCCGATCACGATCGGGGCGATGCCGGCCAGGCGGGCCTGGATGTCGCCCTGGTCGCCGGCCATGGCCCGCTGGAACGCCTCGTGGTCGCGCAGGGACCGGTGGGCGAAGGCCAGGCCCCGCTCGGCCCGGGTACGGAAGTCGGGGGCGTCGTCGATGGCCTCGGCCAGGCGGGCGAAGAACCGGCCGACCTCCCAGGTGACGGTCTCGGCGACCAGCTGCTCCCGGCCGCCGGGGAACCAGCGGTAGAGCGTGGCCCGGGACAGGCCGGCCTCGACGGCGACGTCCTCGACCGTGAAGCCCTGCATCCCGCCCCGGGCGATGCAGGTGAGCGTGGCCTCAAGGGCGGGCTCGTGGGGGTTCACACCAGCTCCTCGGGGGCGCCCTGGCGGGCCCGGCGGCGCAGGATCAGGGGGTAGCCGATGAGCGCGATCAGCGTGAACGTGAACCACTGGACCGCGTAGCTGAGGTGCGGTCCCTCGTCGAGCTCCGGCGGCTCGATCAGCTCCGGACGCTCGGCGGGCGGCGGGTCCTGCTCCTCCAGCTGCAGCCACACGGGGTACAGGTCGTACGTCGACCTGCTCCTGGTAGCGCTCGAGGTCGACTCGGGACAGCGTGTCCAGGTCTTCGCCGCTGGGGTCGGTCGGGCCGAAGCTGCCTCGGGACTGGGACTCCTCCAGCAGCCCCTCGACGGTCACCTCGCCGTCCGGCGGCGCCGACTCGGGCGGCACGGGCAGGTCGCCGGTCACGGGCACCCAGCCCCGGTTGACGACGAGGGCGGTCCCGTCGTCCAACACCAGCGGGGTGAGGACCCAGGACCCGGGTGCCCCGTCGAAGCTGCGGTTGCGGACCAGGACCTGCTCCGCCACGTCGTAGGTGCCGGTGGCCGTGGACCGGCGAAAGCGGACGTCGCCGCCGACATCGGTGGGCTGGTCAGCGCCGACGATCTCGTCGATGGGGGCCACGGGCTCCTCCTGGCGCTCGGTGACCAGCGCGTTGCGGTCCTTCTTCTGCTGCAGCCGGTCCAGCTGCCAGAAGCCCGCGCCGATCATGGCCACCACGAGGATCAGCACGAAGAGGTGCGACAGGATCCACTTGGGCTCCCGAGCGAAGGCGTACACCGGCGGAGCAGGCTACGAGCCGACGACCCCACCCCATCCGTTCTGGGACCAGCCCACGGTCACCCAGAGCCGGATCCAGTACCCAGAACGAGAGCTCGACCGTTCTGGGACCAGCCCACGGTCACCACGCACCGGATCCAGTACCCAGAACGAGGGGGGTGCTACGGGGCGACGGCTCCGGTGTTCGGGCCGGCGGCCATGTCGCGGGTGTCGACCGCCTCGAAGTCCCGACCCGTGAAGTGGTCCCCCAGCGAGTTGAGCAGGTCGTTGTTCCAGTGGGGGTCGGGGACGCCGCTCATGTACCAGGACGAGCCGTTGTCGGCCAGGATCATCCCGTGGGTCTGGAGCGCCTCGAGGATGACCCGGAGCGGTCCGTGGAAGCCGCTGATGTCGACCGACGCCTTCAGCCGGAACCAGGCCCCCATGGGCGGCACGTTGGCGCCGCCGTCGCCCGCCTCGTGACGAGCGGGCCAGATGTAGCCGTCCTGGGTGTCGGGGGCGGTGAAGCGGATGGCGTGATCGATGTCGCCGGCGGCGACCTCGGGCCACCGGACGAGGCCGGGCAGGATCGGGAGGCCGGCGGCGTCGGCTGAGGTCCAGCCCGCGGGGCGCAGTGCGTTGCTGCGCAGGTCCCACACGGCCCCCGAGCCCGCGGACCAGCGCCCGTTCGCCTTGCGGACCGCGAAGAGCTCGCGCAGCATGCACGAGTCCTGGTTGACGGTCAGCAGGTGGCGGTCACCGCCGCCCTCGATGCGGGGCCGGGCCGGGATCGGGTAGCGGACCCGGTCGCTCTCGTCCCAGTAGTCGAACCGGACCCGGTAGGTCGGGGTGGCGTTGGTGACGACGTTGGTGGGGATGCCGATGGGGTGGCCCTCCCACGTCCCCGAGCCGAAGTCCGCCTTCAGCTCGTCGTCCAGGCCGATGGCGGCGACCCAGGCGTTCGACCGCGGATGGACGGGAAGATCGGACACGTCGGCGTGCCAGTAGCTGTTCGCCGGGAACAGCCGGCACCCCGCCACGGGGCGGGCCTCCGCCGCGGGCTGGCACACCGTGCCAAGCAGCACGGCCACCAGCAGCACGACGAAGCGGCGCGGTCGAAAGTTCACGATCCTCTACATCGAACCAGGCCAATGACGCCTTGAGCCGCATGCCTGCCACACTCCTCGGGATGGAACGGGCCAAGCCGACCCGCGCGCGGCTCTGGCTCGTCCTCGGACCGCTGATGGTGCTGGTCGTCGCCGCGCAGATCGGCGACGCCTTCGCCCCGACGCTGGCGACCGAGCACCCACTGCTGCTCATCACGCTCAACGCCCGCAACCGCAACCTGATCCTGACCACGAACTCCCTCGACGCGCTCTGGTACTACGGCGTCGGGTTCGTGCGGCTGCTGATCAGCGACCCGCTCTTCTACATCATCGGCTACTGGTACGGGGACGCCGCCGTGGCCTGGGTCGAGAAGCGCTCCTCCAGCTTCGGCGGGATGCTGCGCACCTGGGAGCGGGGGTTCAAGAAGGCGGCGTGGCCGCTGGTGGCCATCGCCCCCAACAACTTCATCTGCCTCTTCGCCGGTGCAGCGGGCATGGCTCCGGCGATCTTCATCACCCTGAACGTGGTCGGGACGATCTTCCGCCTCTGGCTCATCCGGATCTTCGGCAAGGCGTTCGAGAAGCCCCATCGACGACCTCCTGGGCTGGATCCAGGAGTACCGCTGGCCGCTCACCGCCATCACCGTCGGCCCTCGTGGTCGTCACCCTCGTGACCGACCGCCGGTCGGGCAAGGGCGAGATCGAGGCCCTGACCCACATCGAGGACGAGTTGGGCACCGAGGAGCACCCGCCGGAGCACCCGGTCGGCCCGCCCGAGGTCCCCATCGACGCCGACGACGGCGACGCGCCGGATGAGCAGGGGCACCGCCGTCGTCACCGGGGCGAGCTCCGGCATCGGGGCCGCCACCGCCGCTGCGCTCGCCGCCGCCGACTTCGACGTGGTCGTCGGCGCCCGGCGCCTCGACCGTCTGCAGGAGGTGGCCGAGCCCCTCGGAGCCCGGGCCCTTCCCCTCGACGTGACCGACGACGACTCGGTGGCCGCCTTCGCGGCTGAGGTCCCGACCTGCGACGTGCTGGTCAACAACGCCGGCGGGGCCCGCGGGCTGGACCGGATCGAGGACGCCGACCTCGATCGGTGGCAGTGGATGTTCGACACCAACGTCCTCGGCTCGCTGCGCGTGACCCGGGCACTGCTCCCCGCCCTGCGGGCCAGCGGCGACGGGCTGGTCGTCGTCATCGGCTCGATCGCCGGCTCCCAGACCTACGTGGGCGGCGCCGGCTACAACGCGGCCAAGTTCGCCCAGCGGGCGTTCGCCGAAGCGCTGCGCAAGGAGCTGTTCACCGAGCCCATCCGGGTGACCGAGATCGAGCCCGGTCTGGTCGAGACCGACTTCAGCCTGGTCCGCTTCGACGGCGACGCCGAACGGGCCGCCAAGGTCTACGAAGGCGTCGAGGCGCTGACCGCCGAGGACGTCGCCGAGTGCGTGGCCTTCGTGGCCACCCGCCCCAGCCGGGTCAACATCGACCAGATGGTCGTGCTGGCCCGGGACCAGCTCGGGGCGACGCAGATCAACCGGACGACGTCGTGAGCGGACCCGTGTTCACCGGGGTGGGCGTGGCGCTGGCGACCCTGTTCGACGCCGACCTGGCCGTCGACGTCGACGCCACCCGGGACCACGCCCTGCGCCTGGTCGAGGCAGGCGTCCAGGCCGTGATCGTCAACGGCTCCACCGGCGAGGCCGCCGCCCTCGAGCGTGACGAGCGCCGGGCCCTGATCACCGCGGTGAAGGAGGCCGTGTCCGTCCCGGTCGTGGCCGGCACGGGCGCGCCGTCGTCCGGCCGGGCGGTCACCTACAGCCTCGACGCCCTCGCCGCCGGTGCCGACGCGCTGCTGGTCCTGTCCCCGCCGGGGACCGCTGATTCGCTGCCCTACTACGCCGCCGTGCGCGGGGCGGTGCCCGATCTGCCGCTGCTCGGCTACCACTATCCCGCCGTCAGCGCCCCCGGCATCGCCGTCGAGGCCCTGCCCGGCCTGCCGATCGACGGGCTGAAGGACTCCTCGGGCGACGCCAACCGACTGCTGGCCACCCTGGAGACGTTCGACCGCCCGCTCTACAGCGGCTCGTCGGCCGTGCTCTCGCTGGCCGGGCCGCTCGGCTGCACGGGCGCCATCCTCGGGCTCGGCGAACGTCGACCCCGAGGGCTGCCTCGCCGCCTTCGCCGGCGACGGCGACGCCCAGCGCGCCCTCGCCGCCCACCACCTGGCCATCGGTCGCGACTTCCCCGCCGGCCTGAAGGCGCCTGATGGCCGAACGCTGGGGCACCGCCGAGCACCGCCGACTGCCCTAGGAGCAACAGAGCTCGCCGCCGTGGGCGGGGGGTGTGGGGGGCAGAGGCTCCTGCCGGAGCCCCCTTTCCGCCCGAACTAGCGGCGGCGGCCCTCTTCGACCATCCCGGCCAGTCCGAAGACGACCAGTGCCGCCCCGGGGATCAGCAGCCAGCCGCCGAGGGGCAGGCCGGCCGCGACCAGGACCGCACCGGCACCGACCCAGAACGGCCGGATGCTCTCGTGGGGCAGGAACAGCACGTCCCGGTCCTCGTAGTCCTCGGGCTCCAGCTCCTGGCGCAGGCCCGCCCCGCGGTCGAGGAGGACCAGGAAGCCGCCGGTCAGCACGCTGAGCCCCGCCGACAGGGCCAGCAGCAGGGTCCCCGCCCACTCGTAGTCGGACACGAACCAGTAGATGACCGTCAGCACCACGAAGAAGGTCGCCAGCGCCAGGAAGATCCGCGAGCCCACGGCCGACCGGGCGGTCTCGCTCGGGGCTCACGCCGGGATCGCCTCGCCGTGGTTGGCGTCCCACACCGGGCGCTCGCTGCGGATGGGCGGCAGCGGCTCGACGAAGTTGCCCTCGGGCGGCGGCGACGGCGTCGCCCACTCGAGCGTGTGGCCGTCCCACGGGTCGTCGCCGTCGGCGATCGGCCGGGCGCCGCAGCGTGCGCCACACGTTCCACAGGAACGGCAGCGTCGAGGCGCCGAGCAGGAACGCCCCGATCGTGGACACGGGGTTGAGCGTGGTGAAGCCGTCGGCCTCCGTGTAGTCGGCCACCCGGCGGGGCATGCCGTCGAGCCCGAGGATGTGCTGGACGAAGAACGTCAGGTTGAAGCCGACGAAGATCATCCAGAAGTGGACCTTGCCCCAGCCCTCGGTCAGCCGGCGGCCGGTGAACTTGGGGAACCAGTAGTAGATGCCGGCGAACAGGGCGAAGACCGAGCCGCCGAACAGCACGTAGTGGAAGTGGGCCACCACGAAGTACGAGTCGGTGACCTGGAAGTCGAGCGCGGGCGACGCCAGCATCACGCCGGTCACGCCCGCCGACGCACGAACACGATCAGGAAGCCGAGGGCGAACAGCATCGGCGTCGGGAAGTCAGAGCTGGCCGCCCCACATGGTCCCGATCCAGTTGAAGAACTTCACGCCGGTGGGCACGGCGATGAGCATCGTCGTGGCCGCCGAAGAACGGCAGCAGCACGTCGCCGGTGGCGAACATGTGGTGGGCCCAGACGCCCATCGACAGGGCGGCGATGGCGAGCGTGGCGCAGCACCAGGCCCCGGTAGCCGAACACCGGCCGGCGGGAGAACACGGGAAGATCTCGGTGACCACCCCGAAGTACGGCAGGACCAGGATGTACACCTCGGGGTGGCCGAAGAACCAGAACAGGTGCTGCCACAGGATCGGCACCCCGCCCGTCGGCCGGCGTCGAAGATGTGGCCGCCGAGGTGGCGGTCGGCGAACAGCATCGCCCCGGCCGCGGTCAGCACGGGGAAGGCCAGCAGCACCAGGATGCTGGTGACCAGCATGTTCCAGGTGAAGATCGGCATGCGGAACATGCGTCATGCCCTGGGCCCGCATCGTGCAGCACGGTGGTGACGATGTTGACCGCGGTGAGGACGCCGGACATGCCGGTCAGGAGCACGCCCGGCGATCCACAGGTCACCGCCGAGGCCGGGCGAGCGGACGTCGTCGGACAGCGGCGTGTAGGCGAACCAGCCGAAGTCGGCGGCGCCGTCGGCGGTGAGGAACCCCGAGCACCATGACGAGCCCGCCGCCGAGGAACACCCAGTACGACAGGAGGTTCGAGCCGCGGGAAGGCCATGTCCCGGGCGCCCGACCTGCAGCGGCACGAGGTAGTTGGCCAGGCCGAAGGCGAACGGGCCCGACGAACAGCAGCAGCATGATGCTGCCGTGCATGGTGAACAGCTCGTTGTAGGTGTCCCGGTTCACCAGCTGCTCGCCCGGGCTCGGCCAGCTCGGCCCGCATGACCATGGCCAGCACGCCGCCCAGCAGGTAGAAGGCGAACGCCGTCACCATGTAGCTGATGCCGATCCGCTTGTGGTCGGTGCTGGTCAGCCACGCCAGCAGCCCGGTGGCCGGCGCGGGTGCGTCGGGCTCGGCCTCCGCTCGGCGGCTCCTCGAGCAGGGTCATCCCGCCGGCTCCTCGACCGGCTGCTCGGCCAGCCAGGCGTCGAACTCGTCAGCGGGCAGGGCCAGGACCTCGAAGTCCATCGTCGCGTGGTCGAGACCGCAGTACTCGGCGCAACGCCCCGTCCACCGGCCCGGCTCGGTGATGTCGATGTCGATCTCGTTGTCGACCCTCGGGATCATGTCCCGCTTCGTGCCGAACTCGGGCACCCAGAACGAGTGGATGACGTCCGCGGTGTCGCAGCTCGAAGCGCACCGTGCGGCCCACGGGCAGCACGAGCACGGGTCGCTCGTCGGGCGCCCCCACGACGCTCACACCCGAGTCCGGATAGGTGAACTCCCAGTCCCAGCGGTAGCCGACGACCTCGACGACGAGGTCGGGGTCGTCGTCCTCCTCGTTGATGCGCCGCTCCCCCACCACCGAGAGCACGAACAGGAACGCCACGATGACGAGCGGCCCGAGCATCAGGCCGATCTCCAGCCGGGGCCGGTCCCCACCCTGGTTCGGCAGCGTGTCGTCGTGCTCCGGCCGCCGCCGGTAGCGGAAGACGCACCACATCACGAGGCCCCAGATGAGGAGCACGACGATCACGGCGATCACGAAGAAGACCTGCCACAGGGACTCGAACTCCTCGCCCTGCTCCGTGGTGACGCCCGGTCCCGGGCTGCACCCGACCGCCAGCAGGGCGACGGCGGCGAGGGCGAGGCGCTTCACGACGTCGCCCGCCGCTCCCGGTCGACGGCCCGGTCCTCGGCCGCCATCCACGACGCGACGACGATCAGCAGCACGGCCAACCCGACCAGTTCGCCGACCGACAGCAGGAGGCCGGCGGCGAGGCGCTGGTCGGCCAGCGCGTCGCCCTGCCACGCCTGGCGCCCGTCGAGGTGGACGTCGGCGCCGATGATCGCCGTCCCCGCCAGCAGAGCGATGCCGAGGAAGGCGTGGGCGGGCAGGGCCAGGAAGGCGAAGCCCATCCGGGTCACGGGACTCGCCTCGACGGGTCGGGGGTCCGTGGCCAGCACCGCCCCGTAGAACAGCACGCCGACCACCACGAAGTGCACGTGGACGGCGACGTGCACCAGGTCGTTGGTGGCGCTCAGCTCGTAGAGCGGGGTGAACCAGAGGATCCAGAGGGTCGCGGCGAAGGCCACGAAGGCGACGCCCGGGCGGCTCAGCGTCCGCACGACGGGGTGGTGGAGCCCCCGCAGGAGAGTGACCTGGGTGGGCCGCGACCCGGCCTGCACGGCCAGGGTCAGGGGTCGGGCCAGGACCAGGAGCACGGGCACGACCATGCCCAGCAGCAGGTGCTGGACCATGTGGGCCGAGAACTGCACGGTGTCGTAGGCGGCCAGGCCGGACATCGTCGCCACCGCGAAGACCAGCAGCGCGGCGGCGAAGGCGACGGACCGCCCGGCGGGCCACGTCCGGCCCCGGTCGGCCAGGCGCCTGACCCCGACGGCGTAGCCGAGGCCCCCGAGCACGACCACGGTCAGCCCGAGAGGGTCGGGGGCCGCCTCGGAGAGGAGGGAGCTGGCCGACAGCGGCGGCAGGGCCACGGCGCCGACCCTAACCCCAGGGCCCACTGGTCGGCCGAGGTCCACATCGAGCTCACCCCTGGCAGGGCTCGGGGATCTCGTCGGCGCCCTGGGTGCTGACGTCGCAGTAGGTGCGGAGGCTGACCAACCACTCGCCGTCGACGTTCACCGCCTGGCCGGGAAGGTGGTCGAGCACCGCGGCCCCGTCGAGGAGGAGGGTGTAGGTGACGTCGGCGGTCGTCGCGTCGACGCCGGTGATCGAGTCGATGCGGAGGTGAATCCGGCTGGCGATGTCCAGCGTGGCCTCGTAGCTCTCGAGGAAGGAGTCCCGCAACTCGTCGCCCCGCTCGAGGGACGCCAGCTTCACCTCCGGGTCGGAGACGGAGCCGTCGAAGACGTTCGTGAAGGCCTGGGTGATCGCGGCCTCGGTGTCCGCGTCAACCGTGGTCCCGGCCACTGTCGTCGGCGGCGCCGTCGTCGGCACGGTCGCCGAGGAAGCGGCCTCGAGCTGGGCGTCGGTGGTCGGGCAGGCGAGCGTGGCCTCGACACCGGTGTGGTCCGACGGGAAGGCCAGGTCGCCTTCAGCGGGCTCAGCGTTGAACAGGCCCGTGGGGTCGACCGGCGTGCACGCCCGCTGATCGAAGACGAAGAGGTAGTCGATGCGCTCGGTCTGCAGGCTCTGTGGGTCGGTGAGGTCCTCCAGGGAGTCGTCGATGCGTCCCGACGTGCACTCGGCGCCGGACTCCGGATCGCACTCGGCGTTGCCCGCCGCGAGGTGCGTGTCGACGAACCCGGCGTCGGTGATGGCCGTGATGGTGAGCTCGTCGGGTCGGGCGTTCAGGTCGCCGCCGAGCACGACGACGTTGTCGCCCGTCGACAGATCGGCCGCGAAGGCCGCCACCTGCCTGCCCTGGCAGGTGTTGAGCGAGTCGCTGACCTCGCACGGGGGCGGGCAGGTCGTCGCGTCGCAGGGTCGGTCGTCGCTGCTGCTGGCCAGGTGAGTGCTCACGTAGTCGACCACGCCGACGTCGGCCGCGACCCGGACCCACAGCGCCGTCCGGAGGGGACCGGCCAGCCGGAGCCGCTGCGAGCCGATGACCTCGTCGGTGGTCAGCACCACCTCCCGGTCGAGGCTGGGGTCGTCGGCGCCGACGAACTCGTAGGCGCCGTCACAGATGTCGGCCAGCGGCTCGGTCAGCTCCTCCACCGTCTGGAGGTTGGCCTCCTGCAGGCTGACCAGCTCCGGGCACCCGGCATCGGCCAACTGGTCGACCAGGAGGTCGACACGGGCCGGGAGGTCGCACCGATTCGAGTCCTCTGCACAGGCCGTGCCGTGGAGGAAGTTGAGGCTGACGACCCGGACCGACGGATCGTCGGCGGCCGACCCGCCGTCGCCGCCGTCACCGCCACCGTCATCCGAGCACCCGGCCAGGCCGAGCGCCCCGAGGAGCGCGACGGCCAGCAGGCGTCGCCGCACCGGAACGGTCATCGCTGCCTCCCCCAGAGCGGACCACCGTGGTCGGCGACGTTATCCCCCGCTCGCGTCGAGGTCGTCGGACCCGCCCACCGCGCCCCGTGGTAGGAAAGCCACTGTGGCCGCCGCCGACACCGCCTCCACGGTGACGGAGACCGAGCCCGGTCCGCTCGAGAACCCCCTGCCGGTCGGCGTCATCGTCTGGCTGAGCTCGGAGCTCATGTTCTTCGCCGGCCTGTTCGCCGCCTACTTCACGCTGCGCTCGGCGAACGACGACTGGCCGCCTGAGGGCGTCGAGCTGGAGGTTCTCCGCGCCGGGATCTTCACCGTGGTCCTCGTCGTCAGCAGCATCACCATGCACCGCTCGGTGCAGGCGGCCGAGGAGGGCGACCGGCACGAGGCGACGCGGTGGCTGGCCGCCACGTTCGTCCTCGGCCTGGCCTTCGTCCTCAACCAGCTGGTCGAGTACCTCCAGCTCAGCTTCAGCCTCGACACCCACGCCTACGGGACCAGCTTCTGGCTGCTCACCGGGTTCCACTGGCTGCACGTCGTCGCCGGGCTGGTGATGATGGTGGCGCTGGCCCGCCTCACCTGGCCCGGCACGCGGGCGCCGCTCGGCGTGCACCACCAGGTGGTCGGCTACTACTGGCACTTCGTGGACGTCGTGTGGATCGGCGTCTACACGGCCGTGTACGTGGTCCAGTGAAACACCCGTCCTCGGCGTGACGGTCGTGGTGATCGTGAGCGCCCTGGGCGGCCTCCACGCGATCGCCCAGTCGACGGGCGACCAGCCCCTGCTGTCCGACGACCCCGAGCTGGTGGCCGCCGGCGAGGAGCTGTTCGTCCCCGGGTGCTCGAGCTGCCACGGCCTGGAGGGCGAGGGCACCGACAACGGGCCGAACATCACCCAGGCCGGCGAGGCGGCCGCCGACTTCCAGCTGCGCACCGGCCGCATGCCCGCCGCCGACGACGAGGGCCAGCAGCTCGAGAAGGAGCCCGCGTACGACGACGCCGAGATCCGGGCGCTGGTCGCCTTCGTCGGGTCGCTGGGCGACGGCCCCGCCATCCCCGACGTCGATCCGGCCCGGGGCGACGTGGCCAACGGCGGGGTCCTCTACCGGGCCAACTGCGCGGCGTGCCACAACGCCACGGGAATCGGCGGTGTCCTGAGCTATGGCGACGAGGCGCCCGGCATCCGCGACGTCGACCCCGTGCTGGTGGGCGAGGCGATGCGGACCGGGCCCGGGCAGATGCCCGTCTTCGGGCCCGATGCCTTCCCGCCCCAGGCCGTCGACGACATCGCCGCGTACGTCGAGCAGCTGCGTGAGCCGTCCCGACGAGGCGGGATCAGCCTGGGCAGCGTCGGGCCGGTGGCGGAGGGCTTCGTCGCGGTGGTGTTCGCCCTGGGCGGCCTCGTGCTCGCCCTCCGGTGGATCACCGCGAGGAAGCTGTCGTGAGCGACGACGAACCCCGCGAACCGTCGGCGACCGCCCCGGTGCTGGCCTTCGTCGCCAGCGCCGCCGCCGCCGTCGGGCTGGCCGTCGTCTACTCCGCGGGTGGGCAGCCGCAGGTCGAGGGCGTCCTCCTGGCGATCGCCCTCGGGGGCCTGGGCTTCGGCCTGGTGTCGTGGGCCCGCCGGTTCATGCCCGACGACGTCGCCGTCGAGCCGCGGGGCACGGTCGCCTCCGACCCCGAGGACGTCCAAGGGCTGCTCGACGACCTCGGCGCCGAGAAGGCCCAGGTCGGGCGGCGCCACCTGCTGGTGCGCATGTTGGCCGTGGCCGGCGGTGCCCTCGGCATCGCCGCCCTGTTCCCGATCCGCTCGCTGGGCCCGCGGCCGGGCCGGGGGCTGCACACCACCGCCTACGCCGAGGGAGACCTGCGCCTGGTCACCGAGGAGGGCGAGGCCGTGCGGGTCGACGAACTGGCGGTGAACGGCGTGCTCACCGTCTTCCCCGAGGGCTTCGAGGGGCGGGAGGACAGCCAGACGCTGCTGCTCAACCTGCCCGAGGGCACCCTCCAGCCCCGCCCTGGCCGCGAGGACTGGACCGTCGGCGGCCTCTGCGCCTTCTCCAAGATCTGCACCCACGCCGGTTGCCCGGTCGGGCTGTTCGAGGAGCAGACCGCGCAGCTGCTCTGCCCGTGCCACCAGTCCACCTTCGACGTGAAGGACGCCTGCCGGCCCGATCTTCGGCCCCGCCACCCGCTCGCTGCCCCAGCTCCCCCTGGCCACCGACGACGACGGCTACCTCATCGCCACCGGCGACTTCTCGGACCCGGTCGGGCCCGGCTTCTGGGACCGCGGCCGATGATGATCCGCCGCGTGCCTCGAGTGGGCCGACTCCCGCACGGGGGTCGCCGGGACCGTTCGCCGCTACGTCGACAAGGTCTTCCCGAACCACTGGTCGTTCCTGCTCGGCGAGGTGACGCTCTACAGCTTCATCATCCTCGTGGCCACGGGGACGTGGCTGGCCTTCTTCTTCGAGCCGAGCACGGCCGAGACCGTCTACGAGGGCAGCTACGCGCCGCTGCACGGCGTGGAGATGAGCAAGGCGTACGCATCGGCCCTGGACCTGAGCTTCGACGTGCGGGCCGGCCTGGTCATGCGCCAGATGCACCACTGGGCGGCGCTCCTGTTCGTGGCGGCCATGACCGCCCACCTGGCCCGGGTCTTCTTCACCGGCGCCTTCCGCAAGCCCCGCGAGCTGAACTGGGTCATCGGCGTGGTGCTGCTGATCCTGGCCATCGTCAACGGCTTCGCCGGCTACTCGCTGATCGACGACCAGCTGTCGGGCACCGGGCTGCGCATCGCCTACTCCGTCGTCCTCTCGATCCCCGTGGCCGGGTCGTGGATGGCCTCGCTGTTCTTCGGCGGCGACTTCCCGGGCGACCAGATCATCAGCCGGCTGTTCGTCATCCACGTCTACCTGGTGCCCATCGTCATCGGCGTGCTGCTGTCCGCGCACCTCGCGCTGGTCGTCGCCCACAAGCACACGCACTTCCGCGGCGAGGGCGCCACGGAGGACAACGTCGTCGGCGAGCGCCTCTGGCCGACCTATGCGGCCAAGGCCGGCGGTCTGTTCTTCCTCGTCGCCGCCGTCATCGCCCTGCTCGGCGGCCTCGCCCAGATCAACCCCATCTGGGCCTACGGCCCGTTCCGGCCCGCCAACGTCAGCACCCTCTCCCAGCCCGACTGGTACATGGGCTGGCTGGAGGGGGCCATGCGCCTGATGCCCCCGTGGGAGATCCGCGCCTTCGGCTTCGAGATCCCCAACCCGTTCTTCCCCGGCGTGCTCATCCCCGGGATCACCTTCGGGCTGCTGCTCGCCTGGCCGTTCCTGGAGGCCCGCTTCACCGGCGACCGCGCCGAGCACCACGTCCTCGACCGCCCCCGGGACCGCCCCCTGCGGACCTCACTCGGCGTGGCGACCCTCGCCTTCTACACCGTCCTCGGCCTGGGCGGCGCCAGCGACGCGCTCTCCCAGCTGTTCGACATCAGCGTCAACCGCATCATCTGGATCCTGCGGGTCCTGGCCTTCGTCGTCCCGGTCGCCGCCGGCCTCGTCACCCACCGCCTCTGCCTCGAGCTCCAAGCCCGCGACGGCGTGCCCCAGGAGGAACCGCAGGACGAGGAGGAGCTGGTCGAGACCTAGAGGCCGAGGACCGCGTCGAGGCCGACGGTGACGCCCGGGCAGCTCGGACACCTTCTTCGTGGCGAGGATCACGCCGGGCATGAACGAGCTGCGGTCGAAGGAGTCGTGGCGGATGCTGAGGGACTGGCCCATGGTCCCGAGCAGGACCTCCTGGTGGGCGACCAGGCCCTGGAGGCGCACGGAGTGCACGCGGATGGGGCCGGCCTTGCCGCCGCGGGCGCCCTTGACGACCTCGTCCTTGGTGGGGTCGTCGATCCAGTCGTCGGATGCGGCGGCCATGCGCTCGGCGGTGAGCACGGCGGTGCCCGACGGCGCATCGACCTTCTGGCCGTGGTGGAGCTCGATGACCTCGGCGGACTCGAAGTAGGGCGCTGCCATCTCGGCGAAGCGCATCATCAGCACGGCCCCGATGGCGAAGTTGGGGGCCACGATGCAGTTGCTCTCGGTGAACTCCTTGCGGAGCCGCGTCGTAGTCCTTCTCGGTGAACCCGGTGGTCCCGACCACGGCGTGGACACCGTTGGCGGACAGCCAGTCGAGGTTCTCCTTGGCGGCCTCCCGCACGGTGAAGTCGATGGCGACGTCGACCTCGCTGCCGTCGAGGCTCTCGGCGCTGGGACTGACCACCACCTCGCCGAGCGACGAGTCCCGGGTCACCTCTCGCAGCGTCGAAGCCGGCGTGGTGCGGATCGATGGCGGCGACCAGCTCCAGCTCCTCGTCGCCGGCGACTGCCGCACACACGGTCGCACCCATCCGACCCCCGGCGCCGAACACCGCGACCCGAAGCGACATGGCGGCGACCCTACCCGGCAGAGGTGGACGCGATCCCGGCCAGGACGCCCTCGAGGGCGTCGTCGCGGGGCCCCACGATGGCCACGGATCGTGGTCCGCCGAGCACTCGCTGCACGATGTCGGCCACGTCGGCGACGGTCACCGCCCGCAGCGCGTCGACGTCCTCCTCGATGGGGACCACCCGGCCGAGCGCGGTCATCAGGCCACCGATGCGACCGAGCCGGCTGGCCGTGTCCTCCAGGCCGAGCACGAGCGAGCCGGTCAGGTAACCGACGGCGATGTCCCGCTCGTCCTGGGTGATGCCGTCGTCGACGAAGCGACGGACCTCACCGTCGAGCAGCTCGAGCACGGTGGACGCCTGTTCGGGCGCCGTGCCCGCGTAGGCGGTGAACTGGCCGGCGTCCGACGCCGGTGAGGGCGAGGACCAGACCGAGTAGGCCAGGCCCCGCTGCTCGCGGATCTCCTGGAACAGCCGGGACGACAGGCCACCGCCGAGCACCTGGTTGGCCACCGCCAGCGCGTAGCGGTCGGGGTGGCCGGCGGGCAACGAGCGCCAGCCCAGAGCGATGTGGGTCTGCTCGCCCGGGCGGTCGACGACGGTGACGGGCACGACCTCGTCGCCCGGCGGGGTGCGGGCCAGCAGGCCGTCGGAGCGGCCGCACGGGAACCGCCCGGTCACCCGGTCGACGATGTCGCCGTGGTCGACAGGTCCGGTCACGGCGACCACGAGGTCGTCGGCCCGGTAGTGGCGGTGGTGGAAGTCGGCGATCGTGTCCCGGGACAGCGACGCCACGGTGTCCTCGCTGCCGATGACCTCCCGACCGAGCGGGTGCCCGGGGAAGACGGCCTCGGCCAAGGCGACGTGGATGCGGTCGTCGGGTGTGTCGAGGCTGGCGGCCAGCTCGTCGAGGATGACGTCCCGCTCCACCTCGACGTCGTCGTCGTGGAAGGCGGGATCGACGACCACATCGGTCAGCAGGTCGACCGCCATCGGGAGCTGGTCGGCGGGCACCCGGGCGTAGAACGCCGTGGACTCCCGGCCGGTGAAGGCGTTCATGTCGCCGCCGACCCGGTCGACGGCTTCGGCGATCTCGAGGGCCGTGCGGTCCTCGGTGCCCTTGAACAGGAGGTGTTCGAGGAAGTGCGACGCGCCGGCGAGCGCGTCGGGCTCGTCCCGGGCACCCACCTGCGCCCACACCCCAACCGCGACGGACGGAGCGTGAGGCAGGGCCTCGGTGACGACCGTCAGGCCGTCACCGAGGGAGCTGGTCTCGATCATCCTCGTACTGGCGCCTGATTCGGTCGCCATGGCGACCAGATCGGGCGCCAGAACAGCGTGATCAGCGTCGGCCCCGACTGCCGCGGTCACGGCCACCGCCCCGGCCACCGCGGTCGCGTCCACCACCGCTGCCCGCAGGGGCCGCCGGGCCGAGATCGCCGAACTCGGCCTCGAGCTCGGCCTCGAACTCGTCCTCGAAGGACACCCGCACGGGCTTGTCGTCGCCGCCGGCGTCAGCGTCGGCGACGGCGTCGTCGTCCCGGCTGGGGCGACGATCCCGGTCACGACCACCGCGGTCACCGCGGTCGCCGCGGTCGCCGTTGCCACGGTCACGGGACTCGCGAGGGGCCGGCGCGTCGCCGCCCCCGTCGTCGTCGCCACCACCGTGCTCGCCGAGCGGGGTCAGGCTGACCTTGCCGTCGGGGTCGATGTCGTCGACCCGCACCTGGATGGGGTCACCCAGGGACACGACGTCCTCGACCCGGTCGATGCGGCGGCTGCCACCGAGCTTGGAGATGTGGACCAGGCCGTCGCGGCCCGGGAGGATGTTCACGAAGGCGCCGAACTTGGTGATGTTGACGACCTTGCCGTCGTACACGACGCCGACCTCGGCCTCGGGCGGATCCATGATCAGCTCGATCTGACGGCGAGCCTCTTCGACGGCCTGCTTGTCGGTCGAGCCGATGGACACGGTGCCCACGGTCCCGTCGTCGTCGACGTTGACGTCGGCGCCGGTCTCGGCCTGGATGGCGTTGATGACCTTGCCCTTGGGCCCGATGACCTCACCGATCTTGTCGATGGGGATCTGGAAGCTGACGATCTTCGGTGCCGTGTCGGCGACGTCGTCCCGGGGCTCCGCGATGGCGTCGGCCATGACCGCGAGGATCTGGGTGCGGGCCTCGTAGGCCTGCTGCAGAGCGGACGCCAGGACGTCGGCGGGGATGCCGTCGATCTTGGTGTCGAGCTGCAGGGCGGTGACGAACTCGCTCGTCCCGGCCACCTTGAAGTCCATGTCGCCGAAGGCGTCCTCGGCGCCGAGGATGTCGGTCAGCGCCGTGTACTTGCCCTCGGCGTAGACGAGGCCCATGGCGATGCCGGCCACGGGGGCCTTGATCGGCACGCCGGCGTCCATCAGCGAGAGCGTCGAGGCGCAGACCGAGCCCATCGACGTCGAGCCGTTGGAGCTCAGGACGTCGGACACGGTGCGCAGCGTGTAGCTGAACTCCTCCGCCGGCGGGATGACGGGCAGCAGGGCCCGCTCGGCCAGCAGGCCGTGGCCGATCTCCCGGCGCTTCGGGCCCCGCATGAAGCCGGTCTCGCCGGTGGAGTAGGGCGGGAAGTTGTAGTGGTGCATGTAGCGCTTGGAGGTGTCGCCACCGAGGCTGTCGAGCATCTGCTCCATGCGGGGCATGCCCAGCGTGGCCACATTGAGGACCTGGGTCTCACCCCGCTGGAACAGGCCGGAGCCGTGCGCCGTGGGGACGACGTGGACCTCGGAGGACAGGGGGCGCACGTCGCGGGTGCCACGACCGTCGATCCGGATTCCGTCTTCCACGATCCGCTTGCGGACCAGCTTCTTGGTCAGCGACCGCACCGAGGCGCTGATCTGCTTCTGGGCGTCGGGCACGTCCTCGAAGCGATCGGCCAGCTCGGCGATGATCTCCTCGCGGGCCTCGTGGGTGGCGGCGTCGCGGTCGGCCTTGTCGGCGATCGTCATCGCGGCGGCGATGCGCTCGGTGCCGATCTCCTCGACGGCGGCGAAGATCTCGTCGCTGTAGTCGACGGCAACGGTGAACTCGAAGACCTCGGGCTTGCCCCCGAGGGCGTCGATCAGCTCCTGCTGGAGCTCGATGGCGTCCCTGATGTGGGTCTTGGAGACCTCGAGGCCTGCGGCCACGATCTCCTCGGTGACCTTGGGGGCGCCGGCCTCGTAGTGCTGCCAGGCGTGCTCACCGCCGCCGGCCTCGACCATCATCACGGCGACGTCGCCGTCGTCCAGCAGACGACCGGCCACGACCATCTCGAAGGTGGAGTCCTTGCCCTCTTCCCAGGTCGGGTAGGCGGTCCAGGTGCCCTCGGGGGTGAAGGCCAGGCGCACGGCGCCCAGCGGCCCGTCGAAGGGGATGGGCGAGATGCACAGCGCGGCGCTGGCGGCGTTGATGGCCAGCACGTCGTGGGGGTGCACCTGGTCCGCCCCGAGGATGGTGCCGACGACGTGGATCTCGTTGCGGAAGCCCTCGGGGAAGGAGGGACGCAGCGGACGGTCGATCAGGCGGCAGGTGAGGATCGCCTGATCGGAGGCCTTGCCCTCACGACGGAAGAACGAGCCGGGGATCTTGCCCGCGGCGTAGAAGCGCTCTTCGATGTCGACGGTCAGGGGGAAGAAGTCGGCCCCCTCCCGCACGCTGCGGGACGCGGTGGCCGTGACCAGCACCATCGTGTCGCCCATGCGGACGGTGACGGCGCCATCGGCCAGCCCGGCGAGCTTGCCGGACTCGAAGGACAGGGTCTTGTCGGTCCCGGAGACGGGACGGGAAACGGAGTGGTTCTCCGCCATGGTGATGCTCTCTTCTGGAGCCGGCCTTCCGGCCCCTGCTAGGTGGGTGCAGCGCGGTTTGGCTGCGGGTGGTGGCGGGCCACACGCAGGCAGCCCACCGTAAGGAGATCTGCTAGCGCCGGAGGCCGAGCTTCGCGATCAGCTCGCGGTAGCGCTCGACGTCGTTCTTGGCGAGGTAGTCCAGCAGCCGGCGACGGCGGCCGACCAGCATGAGCAGGCCGCGGCGGCTGTGGTGGTCCTTCTTGTGCACGCGGAGGTGCTCGGTCAGGTGGTTGATCCGGTCCGTGAGCAGGGCCACCTGGACCTCGGGCGAGCCCGTGTCGGTGTCGTGCTTCCGGTGCTCGGCCATCGTGGCCGACTTCTCCGGGAGGTTGGTGGGAGGTCGGGACATGCGTTGCGTCGGTTTCTCTGGGGAATCCCAGCGTCGTCTGGGGCGCGTCAGGAAGGAATGCGCCGATTGCTTCGGGGCAGGCTACCAGCGGTCCTGCGCGATCACGGTGTGCTGATGCTCCAGCGGTAGCGGGAGCGGCGGGCGGGTGGCGCCGGCTCGCCGGAGCCGAGGGTCTCCTCCGCGGGCGCCAGTCGCTGGACCAGAGCGCCCTTTGCGTAGAAGACCTCCTCGGCGTCGGCGGGCGTCGCCTCGCCGGGCACGAGGCCCTCGTGCAGCAGGGCCCGGCGCTGCGCGGCGCCCAGACCCTCGCCCAGCAGGTCGAAGAAGACGCCGGGCAGCGTCTCGGGGTCCTTCAGGACCCAGGAGTGCGAGGCCCCGCGGATCACCACCAGCTGGCCGTTGGCCAGCTGGGCGGCCGAGCGGGCGGTGGACAGCGGCACGGCGTAGTCCCGGTCCCCGTGGAGGACGAAGGTGGACACGCCCTCCTTGGCGAGGGTCTCCAGCAGGTCCCGGCTCGGCGACGAGCGGATGATCGAGATGGCCGGGGCGAACAAGCGCCACGGGCGGCGGACGTGAGCGGCGGCGGTGGGCAGGACCAGGCGGAGCAGCTTGGCGGCCTGGCGCGGGTCCCGGAAGACCGGGAGCGTGCCGGCGGTGTCGACCATCAGCGTCGCCCCGATGACCCCCAGGACGCCCGGGACCCGCCGGGACCACCACTGGATGCGATCCCAGGTGTCGCCCACGATGGCGTCCATCAGCACGACGGCGATGGCCCGCTCGGGTGACCGGGCGGCCAGCTCGACCACCAGGCGCCCGCCCATGGAGTGCCCGGCCAGCACCGCCTGCTCGATCCCGAGGTGGTCGAGGACGCGGCCGATGAGCGTGGCGTAGTCCGACAGGCTGGCGCCACCCCCCGGGAGCCCGTAGGTGCCCCCGTGCCCGGCGGCGTCGACGGCGATTACCCGGTAGCCCATGCCCACCAGCCGCGACAGGGTCTGGGCGTACAGGATCCCCTCGGCGGAGAACCCGTGGACGACGACCAGCGGGATGCCGTGACCGGTGACCGCCACCCCGACCTGGTGACCGTCGTCCAGGATCAGCGTCGAGCGGGCCAGCCGTGGCGTCCGGCGGCGCGCGTCGACCGGGGTCGCCGGCTCCGGTCCCTCCGGGCCGATGATCGGCTCGGTGAGGCGGTCGGGGGCGCTCAGCGCCGCGGTCCCGTCGATGGTCCCAACCCTCAGTCCGGCAGGCTCATTCGGCCAACACCTGACGGGCGTCGTCGCAGTCGCGGTGCATCTGCGCCACCAGCGCATCGACCGAGTCGAACTTCACCTCGCCCCGGAGGCGCGCCACGAAGGACACGCGGGCCCGCTCGTCGTAGAGGTCGTCGTCGAAGTCGAGCAGGTGCGCCTCGAGCAGTGAGGCGTGGGCGGTCTCGTAGAAGGTCGGTCGGCGCCCCAGCGAGATGGCCGCTGGATGCCGGGACCCGTCGGGCCGCGTGTACCAACCGGCGTAGATGCCGTCGGCGGGCAACAGCACGTCGGAGGGCACGGCCACGTTCGCGGTCGGGAACCCCAGCTCGGTGCCGCCGCGACCGTCGCCGTGCTCGACCCTGCCACGGACCTCGTGGTGGCGGCCCAGCAGCTCGGCCGCCCGCTCCACCTCGCCCTCGGCCAGCGCCCGGCGGATGGCGGTGGACGAGACCTGGTGGGCCTCGTCGGCCTCGCGACCGTCTGCGCCGAGCAGGCCCACGCCCTCGACCTCGAAGCCGGCCTCGCCACCCATCCGGCGCAGCAGCCCGACGTTGCCGCGGCGCTGGTGGCCGAAGTGGAAGTCCTCCCCCACCACGACCGTCTTGGCCTCCAGGGTCTCGATCACGACCTCGCGGACGAAGTCCTCGGGCGACTCCTTCGAACGCTCCTCGTCGAAGCGCACCACCAGCAGCAGGTCGAGGCCGGTGGCCTCCAGCAGCTCCAGCTTCTGCTCCGGATCGGTCAGCAGCAGGGGGGCGCTCTCGGGGCGAACGAGGCGGGCCGGGTGCTGGTCGAAGGTGATCAGGGCTGAGGCCACGCCCTGGTCGGCGGCCAGCTTGCGGACCCGGTCGATGACGGCCCGGTGGCCCAGGTGGACGCCGTCATAGGCGCCGATGGTGACGACGGACCCGTCGGTGAGCGCGGGACGCTGGTCCGGATACCGCACCACCTCCACGCCGACGAGGGTATCGGCCACCCCATGGCGCGATCGCGCTCCGAGTGGTCGACTGAACCACACCGGTCCTACCGTCGTCGCATGAGCGTGCGGCTCCAGTGGAGTGATCTCGGCCTCGCCGTGGCCGCCGTCGCCGCCGTGGTCCTCATCGCGACGTTCCTGGCCATGACCGGCGGCTCCCCCGCGGAGAACGACGATGCTGCGCCCCCGCCGACGACCGCGGGCCGCCGCACCGGCCTGGTCCGCACCACCAGCACCGCCGCTCCCGAGCTGGAGTGGAGCCGCGCCCGCGGCTCTTTCCGGGTCGAGTGCGAGGAGGGCCGGGTCGTCTACCTGGACGCCAAGGTCACCGAACTCCCCACGGCCCCCCGCTACGGCTGGCGGGTGCTCGTGGACGAGCGGTCCGGCCAGGTCGCCCCGCTGACCACCCGCCCGGGCGTCAGCGCCGAGCTGCTCCAGGGCGATGGCCTGCCCACGGCATTCCGCACCACGCCGGCGGGCACGGGCACGGTCCGCTTCACCTTCGCCGAGCGCCGTCGGGACGTGATCGCCCCCCTCGGACTCATCGTCCTGGACGTCGAGCCGGAGGAGGCCTTGGTCATGGCCGCCCCCGCGATGACCTGCCGGCGCCCGCGCTAAGCGGGCAACACGACGGCGGGCTTGAGGCGCTCGTCGCCGACCCGCTCGTAGACGGCCAGAAGGCGGCCGGCCGCGTTGCTCACGGCCCAGGGCCCGGTACCCGCCACCCCGAGCTCGTCCGGGCGGAGGACCCGGCCGTTGGCGATCAGCGCCGCCAGGTCGTCGTCGACGGTCGCCTGCGGGTAGTCGCGCAGCCCTTCCCGGGACGGGAGCACGACGGCCTCGTCCACGGGGTGGGCCTCCGCCTCACCGAAGCTGCCGATGCGGGTTCGGCGCAGGTCGCGCAGGTGGGCGCCGCCACCGAGAGCGGTGCCGAGGTCGGCGGCCAGCGTCCGGACGTAGGTGCCCGACGAGCACTCGACCTCGATGCGGTGGACCAGCGGGTCGTCGGTCGACTCGACCTCGAACCGGTGGACGGTGACCCGACGGGGTGCCCGTTCGACCTCGACCCCCTCACGGGCCAGCTCGTGGAGGCGGCGACCGTCGACCCGTACGGCGGAGACCATCGGGGGGATCTGGTCGATCTCGCCGACGAAGGTCGCCGCCGCGGCCCGAACCTGATCGGGGGTGAGCGTCCATCTCGTGCGTCGCCGTGACCTCGCCCGAGGCGTCGAGCGTCGAGGTCTCGGTGCCCAGCACCACCTCGGCCGTGTAGGTCTTCGGGAGGTCCGTCAGGAAGCGCAGCAGCCGGGTGGCGGGGCCGACGCCCAGCAGCAGCACCCCGGTGGCATCGGGATCCAGGGTCCCCGAGTGGCCCACCTTGCGGGTGCCGAGCACCTTGCGGGCCCGGGCCACGACGTCGTGCGAGGTCATCCCCGCCGCCTTGTCGACGACCGCGACGCCCTCAGGTGGGCTCGTCGTCATCCTCACGCAGCTCGCGCAGGACCTGCTCGATCCGGTTGGCCGAACGGGTCACCTCGTCGGGGGCGAAGGTCAGCTCGGGGGTGCGCTTGAACCGGGCCTGACGGTTGATGGCCGTCTGGAGGCGGACCCGGTACGGCCCGAGGGCCTCGACCAGCGCGGCGTCGTCCTCGGGGCCGCCCGAGCGCGGTGACGTAGACCGTGGCGCTGCGCAGGTCGGCCTCGGACTCCACGGCGACGACCGTGACGAGCTCGATCGCCTCGTCGTCGATCCGCTCCAGCTCCTCGGCCACGATCTGACGGATCAGCTCGTTGAGGCGGGCGGTGCGGGGGTAGTCGTGCGGCCCCCGGTTCTGGCGTCGGTGCTTGCTCATGTCAGGTGTCCAACCACGTTCGCTCGGCCGACAGCACGTCGACGCCGCCCTGGGCCCAGACGAAGCGCTCGACCTCGTCCATCACGTCCTGCACGTGGCCCGCCGTGGCCCCGACCGCGGCCACGCCGATCCGGGCCCGCTGCCACCGCTCCTGCTCCCCCACCTCGGCGACGGCCACCCGGTACCGGGCTGCGCAGGCCTTCGGTGATCGGGCGCAGCACCGACCGCTTCGCCTTGAGCGAGCGACAGTCGGGGAGGTGGAGGTCGAGGTCCAGCGCCAGGACGTGCACGGCAAGTTCAGGTGCGCGGGATCTCGCGCTCCTCGACGGTCTCGATGATGTCGCCCTGCTCCAGGTTCTGGAAGTCGGACAGGCCGATGCCGCACTCGTAGCCGGCCTGCACCTCGCGGACGTCGTCCTTGAAGCGCTTCAGCGAGCTGATCGTGCCCTTCCAGAGCACCGTGCCGTCCCGCAGGAACCGCACCTTCGACCCGCGGGTGATGGTCCCGTTGAGCACGTAGCAACCGGCGATGGCGCCGATGCGGGGCACCCGGAAGATCTCCCGGACCTCGGCCTCGCCGGTGACGATCTCCTCGAACTCCGGCTCGAGCATGCCCACCATGGCCGACTCGATGTCCTCGAGCAGGGCGTAGATGACCTCGTAGGTCCGGATCTCGACGCCCTCCTGCTCGGCCAGCTGACGGGCCTTGCGGTCGGGGCGGACGTTGAAGCCGAGGATCGTGGCGTTGGCGGCGGCGGCCAGGTTGATGTCGTTCTCGGTGATGCCGCCGACACCGCGGTGGACGAAGGCCAGCTTGACCTCGTCCCGCTCCAGCTTGCGCAGGGCGTCGGTGACGGCCTCCATCGAGCCGTTGGTGTCGGCCTTGATGACCAGGTTCAGGGTGGCGGCCTCGCCGGCCTGGATCTGGCTGAAGATGTCCTCGAGCTTGGCGCCGCCGGTCGACCCCGGCGTCCCGGCCGAGGCTGGCCTGGCGGGCGAAGTGCTCCCGCTTGTCGGAGACCGTGCGGGCCACCTTCTCGTCGGGGGCGACGACGAAGCTGGTGCCCGCCGCGGCGACGTCGGACAGGCCGAGGAGCTCGACCGGCGTCGACGGTCCGGCGGACTTGATCTGGTCACCGTGGTCGTCGATCAGGGCGCGGACCTTGCCCGCGGCGGCGCCGGCGACGACCGGGTCGCCGACCGACGAGCGTGCCCTTCTGGACCAGGACGGTGGCCACGGGGCCCCGGCCGGTGTCCAGGTGGGACTCGAGCACGACGCCGGAGGCGCGGCCGTCGGGGTTGGCCCGCAGCTCCTCGAGCTCGGCGACCAGCGAGCACCTGCTCCAGGAGCTCGTCGATGCCGGTCTCCTGCAGGGCGGAGACCTCGACCACGATCGTGTCGCCGCCGTAGGACTCGGGGATCAGCTCGTGCTCGGTGAGCTGGCCGATGACCCGCTGCACGTCGGCGTTCTCGCGGTCGACCTTGTTGAGGGCGACGATGATCGGCACGTCGGCGGCCTTGGCGTGGTTCAGCGCCTCGACCGTCTGGGGCATGACGCCGTCGTCGGCCGCCACCACCAGGATGACGATGTCGGTGGCGTCGGCCCCACGGGCCCGCATGGCGGTGAACGCCTCGTGGCCCGGGGTGTCGATGAAGGTGATCTCGTGGCCGTCGCGGTCGACCTTGTAGGCGCCGATGGCCTGGGTGATGCCGCCGGCCTCGCCCTCGATGACGTTGCTGGACCGGATCTTGTCGAGCAGCAGCGTCTTGCCGTGGTCGACGTGGCCCATGACGGTGACGACCGGGGCGCGCGTCGACGGCGTCCGGGTCCTCGTCCTCCTCGTCCTCCCAGTCGTCGTACTCCAGGAGCTTCTGGAGCTCGACCTCCTGCTCCTCGCCCGGATCGACGAGGCGGACCTCGGCGCCGATCTCGGCCGCGAACAGCTCGATCATCTCGTCGCTCAGCGACTGGGTGGCGGTGACCATCTCGCCCTGCTGCATGAGGAAGCGGACGACGTCGGCCGCGGTCCGGTTCAGCTTGGGGGCGATGTCCATGGGGGCCGAGGCCCGCTCGATGACGACCTCACCCTCGGGCACGGCGGCGTCGGTGGGCGTGTAGGTCGGCCGGTCGATCGGCTGCAGCTCCTCACGGACCCGACGACGACGGCTCCGACGACGGCGCTGCGGCCGCTGCGGGTCCACCGCGGCCGGGGGGACCGCCACCGGGGCGACCACCGCCGCCGGACCGGCGCCGGGGACGCGCTGGCGGGGCCGCCGCCACCGACCCAGCCGGGGCGCGGTGCGCCACCCGGGCGACTCCGGGGTGGGCCGCCGGGGCGGGTGCCGCCGGGACGGGCCGGTGGCGGCGCCACCACGGCCACCGGTGCCCGGGGGCGGCGGGATGGGCTTGCCCGTCTGCCGAGGTGGGCGGGCGCGGCGGCGGCGGGATGGGCTTGCCCGTCGCCGACGGCCGGTGGCGCGGCGGACGCCGCAGGCGGCAGCCGGCGCCGCGGCGGCCGGCGCAGCGGCGGGTGGCGCGGGCGGCCGCACCCGCTCGCTGGCGGGCAGGGTCGGGGCGGCGGCGGAGGCGGGGCTCCTCGACGGGGCGGGCGGGCCGCTGCTGCCGCTGGAGCGCACGACGCGCTTGGCGGCGGGCGGGGCCTCGGCCGCGGCCGGGGCCTCGACCTCGGCGGCTCGGGGGCGGGCGTCGGCTCGGGGGCGGGCGTCGGCTCGGGCTCGGCGACGACCTCGGGGGCGGGGGCCTCCGCCTCGGCGGCGGGGGCCTCGGGCCTCAGGCTCGGGCTCGGGCTCCGGGGCGGGCGCGGGCGCCTCGGCCTCGGGCTCGGCCTTCCCTTCTTGGGTGGCGGCTTCTTGGTGCTGACCTTGCGGGTTCTTCGGCTTGGCCTCCTTCGGCCGGTGCCTTCTCCTCGGCCTCGGGGGCCTTGACCAGGCCGTCCTTCTGCGCCCGACGGCGCACTCGGTCGCGCCTGGGCCTCGACGATGCTGGACGAGTGGCTGCGCGCGCCGATGCCCAGCTTGTCGCAGAGGTCGAGGACCTCCTGGTTGCTCATGCCGAGCTCGCGGGCGAGTTCGTAGACCCTTACGTTGGATGGCACCTGGCTGTGTCAGCCCTTTCGTCGCTTCTCGTGGGCGTCGCCCGGTCGAGCACCTGGTCGCGCACCGCCTCGACATCGGCGTCCGCGACCGGCGCTCGCAGGGCCCGGGCGAAGGCCCCGCGCCGCTGGGCGGCGTCGAAGCACGCGGCTGAGGATCGGCACAGCCACGCGCCTCGGCCGGGAAGTGTAGGTCCGACCGCCAGTGATCCGTCGCCCTGACGGGTGACCCGCACCAGCTCGGCCTGCGGGGCGACCCGTCGGCAGCCGATGCAGGTCCGCTGCGGCCCGGTGGCCTCAGACGGTGGCGTCGTCGCCCTCGGGCGCCTCGTCGGCGGGCTCCTCGTCGACTTCGGCAACCGGCTCGTCGGCGGCGGCGGCGGCGTCATCAGCGGTCTCGCCGGCTTCCTCCGAAGCGTCGTCCACCGTCTCGCCAGCGTCCTCGGCGGCTTCCTCCGAGCGTCGTCCACCGTCTCGGCGGCGTCTGCGGCGTCCTCGGCGGCTTCCTCGGCATCGTCCACCGTCTCGTCGGCGCCCTCGGCGGGCGCCTCGGCGTGGACGTCCGTCGCCGCGAGCGTCGGCCTCGTCACGCCGTCCGTCGGCCTCCGCCTCGGCCTGCTCGGCCCCGAGCTGGCTCCACTCGTCGACGGTCATGGCCGGGCTGCCGTCGGCCGGCTGCCACATCTGCTCGCCGGTCTCGGGGTCGACGATCCACTCGCCCTGGGCCCAGTCGTCGGTCTGGTAGGCGGCCTCCTCGGCCAGCTGGGTCTCGCTCTTGATGTCGACCCGCCAGCCCGTCAGTCGGGCGGCCAGGCGGGCGTTCTGGCCCTCCTTCCCGATGGCCAGCGACAGCTGGTAGTCGGGGACGATGACCTCGGCGGTGCCGGTGTCCTCGTGGATCCGGACCTCCTTCACCCGGGCCGGCGACAGCGCCTTCATCACGAAGTCGGCGGCGTCGTCGGAGAACGGGACGATGTCGATCTTCTCGCCCTTGAGCTCGTTGACGACCATGCGGACGCGGGCGCCCCGGGCGCCGACGCAGGCCCCGACCGGGTCGACGTTCACGTCGTTGGACCAGACGGCGATCTTCGTGCGGTGGCCGGGCTCCCGGGCACAGGCCCGGATCTCGACGATGCCGTCGGCGATCTCGGGCACCTCGAGCTCGAACAGGCGCTTGATCAGGCCGGGGTGGGTCCGGCTGACCACGATCTGGGGGCCCTTGGCGGTCTTGCGGACCTCGACGATGTAGGCCTTCACCCGGGAGTTGGGCTCGGGGCGCTCGTAGGGGACCTGCTCGGCCTGGGGCAGCAGCGCCTCGACCCGGCCGAGGTCCAGCAGCGTGTAGCGCTGGTCGCTCTGCTGGATCATGCCGGTGACGATGTCGCCCTCGCGGCCGGCGTACTCCTCGTACTTCATGTCCCGCTCGACCTCGCGGATGCGCTGCATCATCACCTGCTTCGCCGTCTGGGCGGCGATGCGGCCGAAGTCGTCGGGGGTGACGTCCAGCTCGTCGCCCTCGGGCTCGCCGTCCTCGTCCAGCTCCTGGGCGTAGACGCGGATGTCGAAGGTGTCGGGGTCGAGGGTGACCCACGAGTACTCGTAGGCGCCGGGCGTGCGCTTGTAGGCCGACTCCAGCGCGTCGGCCAGCGCGGCCAGCAGGTCGTCGACGGAGATGCCCTTGTCGACGGCCAGCGCCTGCAGGGCCTCCATCATCTCGAGGTTGTTTCCGCTCATCTGGTGCTTCTTCTTCTTCGTCGTCGGCTTGGTGGTGGTTCCCCAGTCGAACAGCGTCCGCGCGGCTGCGATCTCGTCGTAGCGCGAGGCGGCGATCCTCGCCCTCTTGTCCGGGCTCGGGCCGGACGGTGATGCCCTCGTCGTCGGCGGCGACCAGCGTCCCGGTCACCCGGCGCTCACCCTCGGACGCCGGGCACGGTCTTGACCGTGATCCGGTCCCCGACCGCGCCCGCGAAGTGGTCGGGGCGGCGCAGCGGCCGCTCCAAGCCGGGGCTGGACACCTCGAGCGTGTACTTGCCGGCCACGGGGTCGGCGTCGTCCAGCGCCCGGGAGACCGCCCGGCTCAGCTCGGTCAGCGTGTCGATGTCGATGCCGCCGTCCCGGTCGACGAGGACCCGGAGGCTGGCCTGGTGCTGCTCGACGTCGTAGAGGTCGAGCCCTCGCTCGTCGGCCAAGGGGGCGACGATGGCAGCCACGCGGTCCGTCGTTGCCATGTCGTCACCTCCTCGTCACCGAGACTGTGCCAGTTGCGAACAAAAGGCGTGGGCCGGAGCCCACGCCTTTGTCCAATGAGAACAAAATGCCCTCGGAGCATACCCGCACCTGACGGGCGTTCGCTCTGGCGATCAGGGCGACCAGGCGGGGTCGCGACCCGACGCCGCCATGGCCCGATCGACCAGCGGCGCGCCGTCGGCGACCGGTGCTGGAGGGCCGAACGCGTCGCCCCGGGCTCTCCTCCGTCGCGACCGAGGCGAAGAAGCCGACGACGATCTCGAGGTGCTCGTCAGCGGCCGTGAACGGCTGACCCGTGGCGCGGGCCAGGTCCCAGCCGTGGACCAGGACCTCCTCCAGGGCGACCATGCCGGCGATCTCCCCGGGCATGTCGATCCCCCCGGCGCGGGTCATGCCCGTCCCAGGCCTCCGGCTCCTGCCAGGCCTCGGCCAAGGTGCCCAGCTGGTCGGGGATGCCGGTCGCGCCAGTTCGGTGCCAGGTTCGCGCCGATCGCCCTCAGCAGGCGGGCCCGCCTCGGGGTCCCCCGACTTCTCGGCGGCCTCGGTGAAGGCCAGGGCCAGGCCCCCGATGTGGTCGAGCAGGTCGCCCGACCGAGTAGCCTGGTGCAGGGCGTCGGGATCGTCCAACTGGTCGTCGGACACGCCGCGCACGAGGTCGGCCGACGCTGCGCCGTTGCAGGCGTCGTGGTCGATGTTCATGCCGTTCTGACCCCCTCAGTTCCGAGAACTCATCGTTCTGGTGGCAGCGACGTGTTGCTGGCGACACAGGGCTGCCACCAGAACGGCGGATCAGTAGCTGCGCCCGACGAGGGCGACGAGGCCGGGCTCGTCGTCGGAATCGGGCAGCGAGCCGTCGGCCCGTTGGAGGCAGCGGACGGTCAGGGCGTCCTTGGCCAGCGCGGCTCTCGCCCTCCACGCCCACGGCGTCCCACGGGATGCGGACGAAGCCCGTCGGCTGCCGCCGCGGCCACGTCCTCGATGTCGGTCACGTCGATCGTGCGGTCGTCGCGCTCCTTGGTGGCCTGGGCGAACAGCTCGGCCTGGATCGTGGTCGAGCAGGCCGGGCACCTCGCCGGCGACGGCCGACACCGCCACCTGGCGCTTCTCGCCGCTGTCCCGGCGGACGAGCGTGACCTCGCCCTGGGCCAGGTCCCGGGGGCCGACCTCGATGCGCACGGGGACGCCCTTGAGCTCCCAGTCGGTCGCCCGCCGGCCGAAGCTGGTGTCGACCTGGTCGTCGAGGCGGACCCGCACGCCGGCCGCCCTTCAGCTCGTCGGCCAGCTGGGCCGCCGCCTCGCCGGCGCCGTCCTCGTCACGCACCACCAGCACGACGGCCTGGATCGGCGCCAGCGACGGGCGGCACCCGCAGGCCGTCGTCGTCGCCGTGGGTCATGATCAGCCCGCCGACCATGCGGGTCGACGTCCCCCACGAGGTCTGCCAGACGTTCTCCTGGTTGCCCTCGGCCGACAGGTACTCGATGCCGAAGGCCTTGGCGAAGTTCTGCCCCAGCTCGTGGCTGGTGCCCATCTGCAGGGCCTTGCCGTCGCGCATCATCGCCTCGCAGGCCATCGTGTTGATGGCCCCGGCGAAGCGCTCGGCCGCCGTCTTGCGGCCCTTGTAGACGGGGACGGCCAGGACCTTCTCCATGCAGTCGGCGTAGACCTCGTGGAGGATCCGCACGGCGAAGTCCCGGGCCTCCTCCTGCGGTGGCGTGGCAGGTGTGGCCCTCCTGCCAGAGGAACTCGGTCGTGCGGAGGAAGAGCCGGGGCCGCAGCTCCCACCGCACCACGTTGGCCCACTGGTTCACCAGCAGTGGCAGGTCGCGGTAGCTCTGGATCCACTTGGCGAAGTAGGTCCCCATGACCGTCTCCGACGTGGGCCGGATGGCCAGCGGCTCCTCCAGCTCCTTGCCGCCGCCGATGGTGACGACGGCCAGCTCGGGGCTGAACCCCTCGACGTGCTCGGCCTCCCGCTCGAAGTACGACATGGGCACGAAGAGCGGGAAGTAGGCGTTGTCGACACCCGCCGCCTTGATGCGGTCGTCCATCGCCGCCTGCAGCCGCTCCCACAGCGAGAACCCGTACGGACGGATGACCATGGTGCCCCGGGCCGGCCCGTTCTCGGCCAGCTCCGCCTTGGCGATGACGTCCTGGTACCAGCGGGGGAAGTCCTCACCCTGGGGGGTGAGCACGGGAGCCTTGGCCATCAGGCGGAGGGTAGTGCTGCCTACCGTGGGGCATGGCCGACGATCCGGCCCGGCAGAGCCGGTTCTGGGCGATCTGGTCGTTGGTCGGCATCGGCGCCTGGATCGCCGTCACCGACAGCTGCTCGACTGAACCGGATCAGCCTCTGGTACGTCTCTGGGTGTGGGGATCGACGAGCCGGCGGCGTTCTGCCGCTCCATCCGCAACCGGCTGGTCGGATCGCTGACGCTCTACTGCGGCGACAGGGCCGTGGCGGAGGAGCTGGCTCAGGAGGCGCTGGTCCGGGCGTGGGAGCGCTGGGACCGGGTCGGGGCGATGGCCTCCCCCGAAGCTTGGACCTACCGCACGGCGTTCAACCTGGCCTCGTCGTGGGGCCGGCGCCGCTCCGCCGAACGTCGGGCCCACCGCCGGGTCGGCCCGCCTGACCCGCTCGCCGCCACGCCTGACACCCCCACCATCGAGGCGGTCCGCAACGCCGTCGCCGCCCTCCCCCCGAAGCAGCGGGCCGCCGTGGTCTGCCGCTTCTACCTCGCCATGACCGTCGCCGAGACGGCGGAGACCCTCGGGTGCGCCGAGGGGACGGTCAAGTCCGCCACCCACCAGGCCCTCGCGTCGCTGCGGGCCGCCGGCCTGGTCGACGACGAGTCCGCCCGCCAGGAGGTCGAGACATGAGCCTGGACACCCTCTTCACCGAAGCCGCCGAGGCCGGCGGCCCGCCCCGCTTCACCGAGGACGACATCGAGCGCCGGGTCGGCGTCCGCCGCCGGCGTCGGCGAGGCCTCCTCACCGGAGGAGCGGCACTCGTGGTCGTCGGCCTCGCGGCGGGGGGCGCCTTCCTCGCCGCTCGCGGCGGCTCCGGCGTCGACGACGTCTCCGCGACCACGGTCGTCGAGATCCCGGTCGTGGAGCCCTCCCGGGGTGCCCTCGTGGGCGAGTGGGAGGTCCTCGTCCCGCCGGAGGGCGCCAGCTCGGTCGACGAACCCGCCTCCGTGACCTTCGGCGCAGACGGCCGGTTCCAGTTCCACATCTGCAACAGCGGCGACGGCGCTTGGACCGCCGTCGACGGCGTGCTCGCGCTCGGGGTGGAGGGGCGGGAGGACCGTGCTTGCGGCGAGCAGGGGGCCTGGTCGATGTTGGCCGACGAGACGATCGACACCGGGGTGCCGACCCTGTACGACGACGGCCTGCTCCGCATCGTCGGCGAGGAGGTCACCGTCGACCTGGTCCGGGTCGACGACCCCACTCCCGCCGACCTGGCCACGCCACGGGCCACCGCTGACCGCCCGCTCCCGATGACGGACGAGGATCTGGCCGGCACCTGGTACGTGTCGAGCTCGCCGTCGTCGACCCTGACGTTCGAGGAAGACGGCGAGCTCCGCGTCGACGACTGCGGCGCGGGCACGGCGTCCTGGAGCACCCAGGACGGCATCCTGTCCGTCCGCGACCTCGTGACCGAGGACGTCGACTGCGATTTCGGCAACCGGATCCGGCTGGACACGGCCGTCCTCGGGCGGTCGACGCTCACCGCCCAGGGGCTCCTGGTCTTCCAGCGGTCCGGCGGTGCCGTGGTCCTCCGCCGCGACCCGCCTCCCGTCGACCCGGCGGCGGTGCCACTCACGGCCGAGCAGTTCCTGGCCGATGCCTTCGGGGCGATGGGAGTCGAGGCCTGCTGCGGCGAGCCGTCCCCCAGCAGCGACGTGGCGAGCTCGGGCTTCGTCCACGAGGGTGTCCCGGTCTCGGTCGTCGCCGGGCCGGTGGGCCAAGTGGACGGCTTCATCCCGTACACGGGCGTGGAGGCCGTGCTCGACAGCCGGGCCACGTTCAGCCAGGCCGATGGCTGGGTGATGGTCGGCTTCGCCTGCGACGACCTCGTCGTGGCCCTCAGCCCCTCGGCGGCGGACTACCCGGACGACATCTCGGTGATCGTCGATGCGGCCGGCCGCCTCATCGATGCCCTCCCCTGCGACGCCCGCCCCGTCGGCCTCCCCTGACCCTCGTACTGGCGCCCGATTGTGGTGCTCCGGCGCCGCAATCAGGCGCCAGAACGGGTGTGGTCCCGTTCAGAGCTTGCGGATCTCGTCGATGTGGGTCTGGGCTTGGTTGACGTCGTCGCCCTGCTCGGTGAGCAGCGCGGCCCGGTCCTTCTCGGCCTCGGCGGCGGCGCCGGACTCGGCCTGGGCGAGGGCGGCCTCGACGCCGTCCTCGGCGACGATCTTGGCCCACTCGACCAGCTGGTCGACCATCTCGTCCTCGCGGACGACCTTCACCACCTGGCCCTTCACGAACAGGTGGCCCCGCTTCCGGCCGGCGGCGATGCCGAGGTCGGCCTCCCGGGCCTCGCCGGGTCCGTTGACGACGCAGCCCATGACGGCGACCTGGATGGGGATGTCCAGCTTCTCGAGCGCCTCCTGGGCGGCGTCGGCGACGGCGTAGACGTCGACCTCGGCCCGGCCGCAGGAGGGGCAGGCGATCAGGTCCAGGCCGGTGCGCTCCCGCAGGCCGAGGGACTCCAGCAGCTGGCGGCCGGCCTTCGCCTCCTGCACGGGGTCGGCGGTGAGCGAGTAGCGGATGGTGTCCCCGATGCCCTCCGACAGCAGGGTGGCCAGGCCGGCGGTGGCCTTGATGAGCCCGGCGGGTGGCGGCCCCGCCTCGGTCACGCCGAGGTGGAGCGGGTGGTCCGTGACCTCGGACAGCTGCCGGTAGGCGTCGATCATCAGCGGCACGTTCGAGGCCTTGACCGAGATCTTCACGTCGTCGAAGCCGACCTCGGCGAAGTAGTCGAGCTCCCGCTGGGCCGACTCGACCATGGCCTCGGCGGTCAGGCCCCCGTGCTTCGTGTACAGGTCGGGGTCCAGCGAGCCGCCGTTGACCCCGATGCGGATGGGCACGCCCCGGTCCTTGCACTCGGAGGCGACGGCCTTGATGTGCTCGGGCTTGCGGATGTTGCCGGGGTTCAGACGCAGGCAGTGGACCCCGGCCTCCAGCGCGGCCAGGGCCATGCGGTACTGGTGGTGGATGTCGGCCACGATCGGCACCGGCGACCGGGGGACGATCTCGGCCAGGCCCTCGGCGGCCTCCCGCTCGTTGCACGTGCAGCGCACGATGTCGGCCCCGGCCATCTGGAGGGCGTAGATCTGCTCGAGCGTCCCCTCGACGTCGGCCGTCTTCGTGATCGTCATCGACTGCACGCTCACCGGCGCGTCGCCGCCCACCGTCACCGGGCTGCGGGGGTGGCGGAGGATGACCTCGCGGGTCTTCCGGCGCTCGTAGGTCACGAGGTCGAGTCTGCCCGATCCCGGGCCCCGTCCAGCCGTTGCCGGGCCTCGGCCACCAGGTCGGCGTTGCCCGCCGCCGGCGTGCCGTCGGGCAACTCGAGGGTGTCCTCCAGCCCGACCCGCGCCTGCCAGCCCCGTCGACCGGCCTCGTCGACCAACGGCCACACGGTCGAGCCGAAGCCGTGGAGGAGCCGGGGGACGTCGAGGGCGACCCCGTCGAGCACCGCGTCGATGCCGGCCACGGTGGCGAGGGCCTCGGCGAGGGTGGCGTCCGTGGGCTCGTGGAGGAGGCGGACGCAGCGCTCGGCCAGCCCGCTGTCCGCCAACCGTCGGGCTGACTCGGCGCGCCAGAGCCCGGCCTCGACGCCGACGCCACGGTCGAGCAGGGCGTTGGCGACATCGACCGCACCCTCCTCGTGGAAGTTCACCGAGGCGAAGTCGGGCAGCTCGTCCCAGGTGGCGATGGCCGCCAGGCGCTCCGCGGGGTCGGCCAGGATCCACGCCCCGGTCGTCACCCCGACGGGCACGGGGACCGCGGCGCGCACAGCGGCGACGGCGGCGCCCACGGTGTCGCCGTCGAGGGCTTCGGCGCCGTCGGCTCGGCGCGGGTGGATGTGCACCGCGCCGGCGCCGGCCATCACCGCGGCGGCCGCCTCCCGGGCCACCTCGTCGGGCGTGAGCGGCAGGGCCGGGTGCGCGCCGGGTGGCTGGGCGCCGTTGAGGCAGGCCTTCAGCAACACGGCCGCCGGCCGCTACCCGGAGATGTTGACCGGGTCGAAGATGTCGGCGTAGAGGGCCATGAGCCCGATGGTGACCATGAACATGACCACCACGTAGGCCACCGGCAGCATGCGGGTGAGGTCGGCGTGGTACCGGCCCTGGTGGCGGATCTCTCGGATCCGCTCGTAGGTCCCGATGGCGACGTGGCCGCCGTCGAAGGGCAGCAGCGGGATCAGGTTGAACAGCCCGATGAAGACGTTCAGCACGATCATGAAGCTGAGGAGGGCGTAGAGGCCGTCGGTGTCCGTGGCCTGCGCCCCGATGCGGGCGGCGCCCACGATCGACAGGATCCGGCCCTCGTCCTCATTGCCGCCGCTGCCGCTGGTGACACCGTCGTCGTCGATGGTGGCGCTCTGGGTCTCCTCGGCGTCGGGGTTGAACACCGTGGAGGCGAAGCTGCTCAGGCCGCTGGGCGTGAAGAAGTCGCCGATGGCGGTGACCGAGTCGGCCATGAGCCCGCCGACGAAGGTGACGGACTCGCCGGCGCCCTCCACCACGCCGAGCCGGTCACGGGGCTCGTCCTGGCCGAGGCCGAGGAAGCCCATCGACTGCTCGCCGTCGGAGATCTCGCCAAGGGTCGTCACGGCGGTGAAGGTCACGCCGTCGCGCTCGACCGTGAAGGTGACCTCCTCACCGGGATGGTCCTGGATGTAGTTGCGGAGGTCGGTGAACTCCTCGATGTCCTCGCCGTCGGCCGCGAGGATCCGGTCGCCCTGCTCCAGTCCTGCCGCGGTGGCCGGCGTCTCACCGTCCTCCAGCTGCTGCTGGAACTCGTCGCTGAACTCGAGGCCGAGGCCGCCGAACTGGTCGTCGACGTCCGCCGGGGTCGACATGGGCCCGACGGTCCAGTTGCGGGCGCTCTCGTCGTTGTAGACGCCGTAGCCGACGAGGGCCACGAAGGCCAGGACGAGGGCCATCAGGAAGTGCATGCCGGAGCCGGCGAGGGCGACCGACATGCGGCGGGGATACGACTTGGCCCGGTACGTGCGCTCCTCGACGGCGGGAGAAACCTCCTCGAGGTTGTTCATCCCGGTGATCTTCACGTAGGCCCCGGCCCAGATCGCCTTGATGCCGTACTCGGTCTCGCCCCGCCGGAAGGACCAGATGCGGGGACCGAAGCCGAGGAAGAACTCGGTCACCTGCATGCCCGACGCCTTGGCGGTCAGGTAGTGCCCCAGCTCGTGCATGAAGATCATGACCACGAGGGCGAGGACGACCACCAGGATCGGCCAGCCGCCGAAGATGCCGAGGGCGAGGACAGCCGCGATCAGCGCCAACAGCCGGAAGGGGTGGCTGATGCTCTGACCCTCTTCGGGGCGCTCGTCGTCCGAGCCCCAGGCGTCGGGGGCTTCGCCGGTCGTCGCTGGGTCGGCGAGGTCGGTCATGTGCTCCGCTTCGGTGTCAGGGGGTGAGGTCGTCGACGATCGTGCTGGCCACGCTACGTGCCTGGCGATCGGCCTCCATCACAACGTCGGCAGAGGTCGCCTTCGTTCCATCGTGCCGATCGAGGGTCGCCTTGAGGACGTCGCTGATGGCCAGCCACCCGATCCGGCCCTCCAGGAAGGCGGCCACGGCCACCTCGTTGGCCGCGTTGAGCCATGCCGGCACCGTTTCGCCCGCCCGTCCGGCCCGATAGGCCAGGTCCAGGCACGGGAACGCGTCCCGGTCGGGGGCCTCGAAGTCCAGCGACCCGAGCGTGGCCCAGTCGATGCTGCCGAACGGGACCGCCGACCGGTCCGGGTAGGCCAGCGCGTACCCGATGGGCAGGCGCATGTCCGGTCGCGAGAGCTGGGCGATCGTCGACCCGTCGGAGTACTCGACCATCGAGTGGACGACCGACTGGGGGTGCACGACCACGTCGATGCGGTCGTAGTCGATGCCGAACAGCTCGTGGGCCTCGATGACCTCGAGCCCCTTGTTCATCAGCGTCGACGAGTCGATGGTGATCTTCGGCCCCATCGACCACGTCGGGTGGGCGAGCGCGTCGTCGACGGTGACCTCGGCCAGGTCGGCCCGGGTCCGGCCCCGGAAAGGCCCGCCGCTGGCCGTCACCACCAGGCGGGCGACCCGCTCGGGCACGTCGTTGGCCCGCAGGCACTGGTGGATGGCGCCGTGCTCGCTGTCGACCGGGATCAGCTCGGCACCGGGCGTGGCCCGGGCCCGCTGGACCACCGGGCCGGCGGCGATGAGCGACTCCTTGTTGGCCAGGGCCAGGCGCTTGCCCGCCTCCAGCGTGGCCAGCGTGACGCCCAGGCCGGCGAAGCCGACGACGCCGTTGACCACCACGTCGGCCTCCAGGGCGGCGGCGGCCAAGCCCTCCTCGCCCACCAGCAACTCGGTGCCGGGCGGCAGCTGGTCGGCCAACTCGGCCGCGGCGTCGGGGTCGACGATGGCCACGACCCGCGGCCGGAACTCCTTCGCCTGCTCGGCGACGAGGTCGACCGAGCGGGAGGCACCGAGGGCCACCACCTCGTAGCGCCCGGGCTCGGCCCGGACGACGTCCAGGGTCTGGGTTCCGATCGAGCCCGTCGACCCGAGGACGGCTACGCCGGTCATCGGCCGTCCGTCACGGCGTGTTGGCGAAGACCTCGAGCAGCAGCACGACGCAATACGTCGAGGGGAGCACGAAGAGCAGGCCGTCGAAGCGGTCCAGCACGCCGCCGTGGCCCGGCAGCAGCTGACCCATGTCCTTGACCCCGAGGTCCCGCTTCAGCCGGGACTCGCACAGGTCGCCCAGCGGGGTCATGATGCCGCCGACCACGCCGAGGATCAGGGCGTCCATGAACTCCCACGGGAAGAGCCCGATGACGCCGAGCACCAGCGTGGACACGACGACGGCGACCACGATGCCGCCGACGAAGCCCTCGACCGTCTTGTTGGGGCTGGCCGCGATCAGCGGCGAGCGGCCCATGCGCTGGCCGATGAACAGCCCGCCCACGTCGGCCGCCACGGCCACCAGGATCGCGCCGTAGAACATGCCGATTCCGTCGGGGGCCCGCAGCATCAGGGCGGCGAAGGACCCCAGGCCACCGATCCACATGACCCCGAACACGGTGATGCTCAGGTTGGCGATGGCGTGGTCACCGGGCCCGGCGTCGAACAACCACCAGCACATGGCCAGCACCACGATCAGGAACAGGATGATCGGGATGGCGATCTCGCCTCGCCAGTAGGCCCCGAGCACGAGGCCGCCGGAACCGACCAGGCCCACCAGTGGCGCCGGGTGGTAGCCGGCCCGTCTGGTGGCCGTGAAGAACTCGGCCGTGGCCATGACGATGATCACGGTGGCCAGGAGCACCAGGGCCTTGGCCCCGATGAGCCCGCAGACCAGGAGGAGGACGACCAGGCCGCCGGCGACGACGATCGCCTGCTGCATGTCGCGTCCCCCGACGCCGCCCCCGCCGCCGCCGCCGCCATCGTCCTCGTCGGCGGGCGGCTCCGGGTAGGGGCTGCGCCGCTGAGGCGGGCCCGCCGGCGACTCGATCGGGTCGATCGGTGGCGCGTCCGTGTCGTCGAAGATCATCTCGTCGTCCCCCCCGGTCTCGACGGTGGTTCCTTCGGCGAGGTCGGAGAAGTCCTCCGGCTCACCGCTCTCCTCGCCCTGTCCCCGCCAGCGCGGGCCGGAGCTGACCCCGGCCTGGTCGTCGTCGCCCTCGGCCGTGGCCGCCGGCTCGCTCCAATGGGGCAGGTCGTCCTCCTCAGCCGGGCTGAGGATGTCGAGGTCGTCGTCGCCCAGGAGGGCGGCGAGCGGGTCGTCGCTGGCCGAGCGCCCGGCCTCGATCCCGTCGTCGGCTTCGTCCTCGGCGGGGGCCGCCCAGACCCGGATGTCGTCGAGGTCGTCGTCGTCGAGCTCGGGCTCGGGACGGGGGGCGGGCGCCGGGGCCGGGACCGGCTCGGGTGTCGGCACCTCGGCCACGGGCTCCGGCTCCGGCGGCGGCGCGGTGGCCGACTCGGGCCCGGCGGCGGGCACGACCGGCACCGCCTCCGTCGCCGGAAGGTCCAGGTCGTCCAGGTCCGGTGCCGTCGGGGTCGGCTCGGCCGGCGGGGCGGGCTCGTCGGCGTCCAGCGGGACGCCGCGGGGCGGGGTCGGGTCCTTCGGCGGCTCGTCGGCCGAGATGACCGGGATGGCGCCGAACTTGTTGGGGTCGTCGGCGACCGGGGGCTCGCCGGCGGCCGGCTCGTCGTCAGGGGGCTGCGCGGGGACCGTCGGGTGCTCGCCCGTCGCGGGCTGGGCGCCGACGATGCGGATCCGGCCCGAAGGTCGGGGATCGCTCGGGACGCCCTCGTCCGGGCGGTCGTCACTCATCGAGCAGCTCCTTCTCCTTGTCGGCCAGCGCGGCCTCGACCGCGGACTCGTGGGCGTGGATCATGTCGTCCAGCTCCTTCTCGGCCCGCTTCAGGTCGTCCTCGCGGAGGTCGCCGTCCTTCTCCATTGCCTCCAGGTCGTGGCGGGCCGCCCGGCGGTGGTTGCGCAGCGTGATCTTGCCCTCCTCGGCCATCTTCTTCACGAGGCGGACGAGGTCCTTGCGCCGCTCCTCGGTGAGCGCGGGGAACGCCAGGCGCACGACGTGACCGTCGTTGGTGGGGTTCAGACCGAGGTCGGACTCCCGGATGGCCTTCTCGACGGCGTTCACCGAGCCCTTGTCGAACGGGCTGATGACCAGCAACCGGGCCTCGGGCACGGAGAAGTTGGCCAGCTGCTGGAGCGGCACCTCGGCACCGTAGTAGTCGACGGGCAGCTTCTCGACGAGGGCGGGGCTGGCCCGGCCGGTGCGCACGGTGGAGAACTCGTGGCGCGTGTGGACGACGGCCTTGTCCATCTTCTCGCCGGCGTCGTCGAGGACGAGCCCGAGCAGATCTTCGTCGTCAGCCATCGAGCGGACTCCCCCGACTCCTGGATCAGGAGACGAGCGTACCGATCGCCTCGCCCTCGAGGATGGACCGGATGTTGCCGGGGCCGAGCAGGTCGAAGACGACGATCGGGACCGCGTTGTCCATGCAGAGGGTGATGGCGGTGGAATCCATGGCCCGCAGCCCCCGTTCGAGGACCTCCATGTACCCCACTTCGGGGATGAGCGTGGCGTCCGGGTTGGTCTTCGGATCGTCGGTGTAGATGCCGTCGACGCCCGAGTGGGTGCCCCGCAGGATGGCGTCGGCGTCGATCTCGGCGGCCCGCAGAGCCGCCGCGGTGTCGGTGGTGAAGAAGGGGTTGCCGGTCCCCGCCGCGAAGATGACGACCCGGCCCTTCTCGAGGTGCCGGATGGCCCGGCGCCGGATGTAGGGCTCGGCGATCTCGGACATCTCGATGGCGCTCTGGACCCGCGTGGGCTGGCCGAGGCGCTCGAGCGTGGCCTGCAGGTCGAGGGCGTTGATCACCGTGGCCAGCATGCCCATGTAGTCGCCCTGCGACCGGTCCAGCCCCGCCGCCGCCGCCGTCTGGCCGCGCCAGATGTTGCCACCGCCGACGACGATGGCGATCTGGGTGTCGAGGGCCTTGCGGACCGCGAAGACCTCGGTCGCGATCAGGTCGACGACCGTCTGGTCGATGCCGAAGTCCTGGTTCCCGGCGAAGGCCTCACCGGAGAGCTTGAGGACGATGCGTCCCCAGTGCCGACCGGTGTCCTCGCCGGTCGGGCTCAAGCCCCGATCACCACCTGTGCGAAGCGCACGACCTTGGCGTCGCCGAGGAGCGAGGCGATCGTCTGGCTCTCGTCCCGGACGAACTTCTGGTCGAGCAGCACCCGGTCGGCGAAGAACCGGCCCTGGAGCTTGCCCTCGACGATCTTCTCGATGGCCTGCTCGGGCTTGCCCTCGTTGCGGGTCTCGGCCTCGAGCAACGACCGCTCTTCGGCGATCTCGGCGTCCGGCACCTGGTCGCGGGTGAGGTACGGAGGCCGCTTGAAGGCGATGTGCAGGGCGAGGTCGTGGGCCAGGTCCTGCGAGCCGCCCTCGAGCTCGACCAGGACGGCGTTGACACCCCGGCCCTCCTGGTTGTGGAGGTAGGAGTCCATGATCGTCTCAGAGCCCCGCTCGAAGCGGACGATCTCGCCCACCTCGATGTTCTCCTTGAGCGTGACCTTCAGGTCGTCGACCCGGTCGGCGACGTCGGCCTTCGCCTCGTCCTCACCCTTGGCGGCGACGAGGTCGGCCAGGTCCTGGACGAGGTCGGTGAACTGCTCGGACTTGGCCACGAAGTCGGTCTCGCACTTCACCTCGGCGATGGCCATGACCTCGCTGTCGCCTCCCACGGCGACGGCACCCTGGTCGTTGGCGCGGTCCGAGCGCTTGGCCGAACTGGCGAGGCCCTTCTCGCGCAGCCACTTGGCCGCCGCCTCGAAGTCGCCGTCGTTCTCCTGCAAGGCCCTCTTCGCGTCCATCATCCCGGCCCCCGTCTTCTGACGGAGCGCCTGGACGTCCTTGGCGGTGAACTCTGCCACGATCAGCCTTCCTCGCTGGTCTCGGTGTCGGTGGCGGCCGCGGCAGCGGTGGGCGCGTCGTCGGCCGGCGGAGCCTCGGCCGCGGGCGCGTCGGCTTCGACGGCGGCGGGAGCTTCGGCAGCAGCCTCAGCGGGCGGAGCTTCGGCAGCCGCCTCGGCGGGCGCGGCGTCTGCGGCGGGAGCTTCGGCCGCAGCCTCAGCGGGCGGCACTTCGGCAGCCGCCTCGGCGGCGTCGTCGGCCACGGCCTCGGCCGGGGTCTCGGTGGGCGCCGCCTCCGGAGCGGCCTCGGCCGCCTCAGCCGGCGCCTCGCTGGCCGACCGCGCCGCAGCGACACGGGCCTCGCGCTCGGCCGCCTGCGCGGCGGCCTGGGCCCGGGCCTCGGCCTGCTGCTTGGCGATGTCGGCCTCCTCCTCCGCCGAGCGCACGGCGGGGGCGACGGGGCCGCCGTCGCCCGGCACCTTCTTGGACCGGATGTAGCGGCCTTCCTTCACGGCGTCGGCCATGATCCGGCACATCAGGCTTCCGGAGCGGATGGCGTCGTCGTTGCCGGGGATCACGAAGTCCACGACGTCGGGGTCGCAGTTGGTGTCGACGACGGCGATCAGCGGGATTCCGAGCTTGTTGGCCTCGGTGACCGCGATGTGCTCCTTCTTGGTGTCGAGCACGAACACGGCGTCGGGGCGGCGATCGAGGTTCCGGATGCCGTTGAGGTTGCGCAGGAGCTTGTCCAGCTCCCGGGTGTTCATCAGCGCTTCCTTCTTCGGCATGGCGTCGAAGTCGCCGGTGTCGCGCATGCGCTCGAGCTCGGCCATCTTGCTGACCCGCTTCGAGATGGTCTCGAAGTTGGTGAGCATGCCGCCCAGCCAGCGGCTGCTGACGTACGGCATGTTGCAGCTCATGGCGAACTGCTCGACGGAGTCGGACGCCTGCTTCTTCGTGCCGACGAAGAGGAGGTTCCCACCCTCGGCGGTGAGGTCACGCACGAACTCGTACGCGAGCCGGACCCGGTCGAGCGTCTGCTCGAGGTCGATGATGTAGATCCCCTGGCGCTCGCCGTAGATGAAACGCTTCATCTTGGGGTTCCAGCGGCGGGTCTGGTGTCCGAAGTGGACACCGGCGTCCAGCAGCTGCTTCATGGTGACGACAGGCGCCATCGATGTCTTCCTTCCCCGACGGTTTGGTCGAAACCCGTGCGCTTGCGCCCGAAGGCGACCGCGGGAATGGCACGGGCGATGATGTGTGCACGGCCGTGGGGCTCACGACCGAGCGGCGAGTCTACCGGCGCCGGTCAGCCAGCCCCACGCCCGCTCGGGCAGGGCTTCGGGGCGGTCGGGCGGTCGATCGGGTACGGCCCCGGTGGCGGGGTCGGCCGGGACCGCGGAGATCGGGTCGGGCAGCGGGACCAGGCGAACGTGGCCGGTGGCGAACAGTGCGGCCGGGTCCAGATAGGTGCCGCCCGTCCGCACGCCGAGGTGGAACCGCTCCCCCGCCGTGCCCACCGGCGTGCCCGTGTTGACCCGCTCGCCGGCCTTGACGAGCACCTCGTCGAGGTACGAGTAGCTCGACCGCAGTCCGTCCGGATGCAGGACGGTGACCGCCCGGTTCCCCGCCACCGGCCCCGCGAAGACGACGAGCCCCGATCCGATGGCGCGCACCTCCTGACCCGGCTCGGTGGCGTACTCCAGCCCCCGGTTCCCGGGCCCGTACGGGCCGAGCGGCAGGCGGAACCCGTCGACCACGGGCGCGTCGACCGGCGGCCGGTAGTCGGATGCGGCGGCGGCCGGCGACAGCGCACCGACGAGCACGAGCAGGACGAGTACGAAGAACAGCAGGACACGGGACACGCGGGGACCCCCGGAGTCGATCTCGACGGGGGAAGCGTCAAGCAAAACCTACCGACGACAGGTGACAGTGCGACGAGCCGTCTCCGATCGTTCACCGCAACGGGATGCGGCGATTCCCGAGAGCGCTGTGCCCGACGTCTCCTTGTCCGCTGTTCCGGCCGGACCTACGGTCGAGAGGTGGCTGACGGGTCGCTTCGCGCCGAGGTCAACTCAGTCCGGGTGTCGGCGACCAATGGCCGGGTGACGGTGGTCGCCGAGGACCGAAGCGACGTGCTGGTTCGGGGTGACGCAACCGTGCAGCACGACGCAAGCACGGCGACGGTCAGAGCCGGTCCTGGCCGGGTGGAGATCCGGGTTCCGTCGGGGGTCGATCTCGTGGTGGGGACGGACTCGGGCCGGGTGCAGGTGGAAGGCCCGCTGGGAGCCGTCGCCGTGGTCACCAAGTCGGGGCGCATCACCGTCGAGCAGGCCGCCGCCGTGGACGTCCGCACGTCGAGCGGCGCGGTGGCGATCGGACACGTCGAGGGAAGCAGCCGGGTCCGAACGGGCTCGGGTCGGGTCACCGTGGATGAGACCGCGGGTGCCGACGTCGCCACCGACTCGGGGCGGATCGACATCCGATCGGTCTCGGGTCGCACGACGGCGCACTGCGTGAGCGGCCGGATCGACCTCCGGCTCGACGCCGCCGCAGACGTCGAGGCGGAGACCGTGAGCGGACGGATCACGGTGCACGTCGCCGAAGACGTTCGGGCTCGCTCGGTGACCGGGCCGCTACCCGCCGGCCTGGAGCGTCACGGGGCGGATTGCACCATCGCCACCCGAACGGTCAGTGGTCGCGTTTCGGTCACCTCACCTTGACGGGCACGCCGGGACCTGTGGTCGACAGCCGTGTCGGGGCCGTCCTCTTCACCGACCTCGTCGGTTTCACCGAGTACACCGACTCCGAGGGCGATGTCGCCGCGCTGCGGGTACTCGAGCACCAGACACGCCTCATGAGCGGGATCACCGACGCCCGGCCCGACGCCCGGATCGTGAAGGAGCTCGGTGACGGCCTGATGGTCTGGTTCGACGCCCCGTTGGATGCCATCGAGGGTGCCATCGCGATGCTCGTCGCGGTCGAAGCGGCCCGGAGAACCGAAGCCTTCCCCGTCGCCATCCGGATGGGGCTCCACGCCGGTGAGGTGCTGCCGCGCGGCCGCGACCTCGTCGGCGCCACCGTCAACATCGCGGCCCGCATCGCCGCGCTCGCCGGCCCCGGGGAGCTCCTCGCCTCCGAGGCGGCGGTCGACACCTGCGGAGACCGGCTGCCTGCGGCGCGGCTCGACTCCGTGGGTCCGGCGCCGGTCAAGGGCGTGAGCACGCCGGTCTGGCTCGTGCGCGTCTGCCCGGACCTCGGCGCGTCTGGAGCCAGCGGTCCCCGATAGCCCGAGGCCCCGGTCGGGTACCGTCGCGGCGATGAGCCAATCAGGACTGCGACCGATCGAACGACGGATGCGGCGCCTGAGCGACGAGGGCATGGACGACGTCGAGATCGCCTGGCGGTTCCGGCGGAGCCCTCGGTATGTCCGCCAGGTGCGCGAGCTGAGCGCTCGTCCCGACCGGTCCCTCCGCCGCGACGGTGGCCGCCTGCGCCCGATCGAGCGGCGGGTGCTCTCGTGGCGCGAACAGGGGGTCGCCTACGAGGACCTGGCGCCGCGCTTCCGGCGTGGGGTCGGCTACCTCCGACAGGTCGAGCACCTGGCTCGCTACAAGCTCCGCGACGCCTCGTCCTGACGGGCGCCGGCCGCTGATCGAAACTCAGACGGCGGAGCGCTCGGCGGCCACCACACGGGACTTCAGGTGGAGGACGGCCTTGGTGTGGATCTGGCAGACCCGGCTCTCGGTGACCCCGAGGACCCCGCCGATCTCGGCCAGCGTCAGGCCCTCGTAGTAGTAGAGCGTGAGGACGAGCTTCTCCCGTTCGGGGAGGCGGTTGATCGTGGCGGCGAGGAGCTGGCGGGTCTCCTCGACCTCGAAGGTGCTGACCGGGCCGTCGCCGGCGTCGGCGATGGTGTCGCCCAGCGTCACGGCCTCGCCCCGCTCGCCGCCCATCGCGAGCACCTCGTCGAGGGCGGCCATGCCGACGAACGAGATCTGGGTGAGCAGCGTCTGGAGCTGGTCCTCGGTCATCTCCAGCGCCTCGGCCAACTCGGCGTCGGTCGGTGGGCGGGCGTTCTCGGCCTCGAGCTTGGCGTAGGACCGTTCGAGGGCCCTGGCCTTGGCCCGCACCGAGCGCGGTACCCAGTCGATCGAGCGGAGCTCGTCGAGGATGGCGCCCTTGACCCGGCTGATGGCGTAGGTCTCGAACTTGAAGCCGCGGTCGGGGTCGAACTTGTCGATGGCGTCGATCAGCCCGAACATCCCGTAGCTGACGAGGTCGGCGTGCTCGACGTTCTGGGGGAGCCCGACGGCGACCCGGCCGGCGACGTACTTCACCAGCGGCGAGTAGTGGACGATCAACTGGTCGCGGTCGGCCCGCGACGCGTCGGCGCGGTACCGGGCCCAGAGGTCCTCGATGCCACCGATGCTGTCGTTCCACCGCCCGTCCTACGCTCGAGGATGCGTCGTCTCGAGCACGCCTCGCAGGCGCTCCCGGCTCACGTGGGTGTAGAGCTGGGTCGTGGCGAGGTCGGCGTGGCCGAGAAGTTCCTGTACAGCACGAAGGTCGGCACCGCCGTCCAGAAGATGAGTGGCGAACGTGTGCCGGAGGGCGTGCGGATTGGTGGGTTCGTCGGCCCGCCGGTCGAGAATTCGCCTCACGTCCCGTGGTGACAGTGGCCGCGCACGGCGGTTGACGAACACGGCGTCGTCGGGCGTCTCGGTGGAGGCGAGGATCCGCCGACCTGCGTCGAGCCAGGCCCTCAGGGCGTCGACCGCCGGCGTCGAGAGCGGGACCGTGCGCTCCTTCGATCCCTTGCCCATGACCGTCAGGCGCGCCCGCACGAGGTCGATGTCGTCGGGCCGCAGGCCGCAGAGCTCCGAGACCCGCAGTCCGCTGCCGTAGAGGACCTCGAGCACGGCCATGTCGCGGAGGGCGACGGCGGCCTCGACTGGATCGTCCGTGGGCGGCGGCCCGTCGTCGAGCAGCACCTCGATCTCGTCCTTGCGCAGCACGCGGGGCAGGCGGCCACCCGTGCCGGGCGCCGACAGGCGGGCCGACGGGTCGACCTCGAGCCGGCCGCGGCGCCGTAGCCAGTCGAAGTACCGGCGGAGCGACGCCACGTGACGGGCGATGGTCCGCCGGGCGCGGCCGAGCGTGGTGAGGTGCGCGACGTAGCGCCGGAGCACCCGCCGGTCGACCTGCTCGGGCCCGTCGACGCCGCCGCGACCGGCCCACGTCACGAAGTGCTCGAGGTCCTGGCGGTAGGCCCGGACCGACGACTCGGCCAACGAGGTCAGGGACGACGCGAACCCGTCCAGATCCCAACCCGCGGCCACGGGCGGCAACCTACCGTGTCGACCACCGAGGGGGAACCACCACGCGCGCAGCGTGGCCGACAACGCGGATCGTGGTCGGGACGGGGTGAGCCCACCCGCGCCCGTCCCCCTAGTGTCGGACCATGCCCCTGCGAACCTCGGATGAGTACCGCGCCGGGCTGGTCGACGGCCGGCGCCTGCACTACCAGGGACGGTCGATCGCCGACATCAACCAGGAGCCCGACCTCCGCGTCGCCGTCGACCACGCCGCGATCGACTACGACCTGGCCCTGGACCCCGACCACCGGGACCTGGCCGTGGCCACCGACCCCGACACCGGCGAGGAGTACAACGCCGCCTACCGGATCCCCCGCTCGGCCGATGACGTCCTGGCCCGGTCCCGCCTGATCGAGGCGGGCACGGCGGCCGGCGGCACGGTCGTCACCCTGATCCACGAGATCGGGACCGACGGCATCTTCGCCATGCTGCGGGTGCTGGAGGGCGAGTACCGCGAGCGGGCCGAAGCCTTCTACCGCCACTGCCGCGACGGCGACCTGGCCGTCGCGGTCGCCCAGACCGACGTCAAGGGCGACCGGTCGAAGCCACCACACCAGCAGGACGACCCCGACCTCTACGTGCGGGTCGTGGACCGCAGCGACGAAGGCATCGTCGTCCGCGGCGCCAAGTGCCACACGACCAGCAGCGCCAACGGCGACGAGATCATCGTGTTCCCCACCCGTGCGATGGGGCCCGACGACGCCGACTACGCCGTGTCCTTCGCGGTCCCGGTGAACACCGAGGGCCTCTCGCTCTACGTGTCCGGCTATGGGGGTGGCGGCGGGGCGCACGACGCCTTCGACCACCCCGTCTCCTCGAAGCACAAGCTCCTCGAGACGCTCACCGTCTTCGACGACGTGTTCGTCCCCTGGGACCGGGTCTTCCTGTGCGGCGAGACCGAGAAGGCCGGCGTGCTGGCGCTGACCTTCGTCGAGTACCACCGCTTCACGGCCGTCTCCTACAAGCTCCCGCTCGTCGACGCCTTCGTGGGCGCCGCCGCACAGATCGCCGAGATGAACGGCGTGATGAAGGCCGGTCACATCCGGGACAAGCTGACCCACCTGGTGGCCTACGCCGAGACGGTGCGGGCCCTGACCGAGGCCGCCGCCCTGCGGTCACGGATCGGCGAGCACGGCATCGCCTACCCCGACCCCATGACGACGAACATGGCCAAGTTCACGTTCGCCTCGGGCTTCTACAAGGCCGTCGAGTGGCTGCAGGACTGCGCCGGCGGGCTGCTGGTCACCGGTCCGTCGGGTGCGGACTGGGACAGCCCGGAGATCCGGCCGATCCTGGAGAAGTACTACCGGGGGGCCGCGCCCGCGGCCGATCGTCTGGCGATGATGAACCTGATCTCCGACCTGACGGCCAAAGACCTGGGTGGCTACCACGCGGTGCTCGCCGTCCACGCCGAGGGCTCGCTCGAGGCGGAGAAGCTGCAGATGCTGCGCAGCTACACCGCGCACCACGCGCCGGATGCGATCGCGTACGCCCGCAAGCTGGCTGGCCTGGGCTGACCAGCGGTGCAGGCGGCCACCTGGTCGCCCGGCGGTCGAGCCGGCGGTCATCGAGGTCCCGCTCGCTCGTAGCGGCCGCCCACGTCGGCCAGCCAGCCCGTCCGGCAGAGCTCGTCGATGGCGGTGGCGACCTCGGGCAGGGTCAGCCCGCTGCGGGCGACGAGCGTCTCGAGGGTCACCGTCTCGTGGGCACAGGCGTCGAGGACGCGTCCCACCTGGCCGCCGGGTGCGGGCACGGGTGAGCTGCCGCCCTTGGTGGGCGACGTGAGGCCGAGCGTCAGGAACACGTCGTCGACCGCGCAGAGCGGGATGGCACCGTCGGCGATGAGCCGGTTGGTGCCCCTGGCCGCGGGGCTGGTGATCGGGCCCGGTACGGCGAGCACGGGCCGGTCCCGCAGCAGCGCCTCGTCCGCCGTGTAGAGCGAGCCACCGCGCTGGCGGGACTCGACGACGATGACCGCCTCGCTGAGGGCGGCGATGATCCGGTTCCGGGCCGGGAAGCTCCAGCGAGTCGGGCGCGTGCCGAGCGGCAGCTCGCTGACGAGGAGCCCCTCGTCGGCCACCTGCTCCCACAGCGAACGGTGCTTCGGTGGGTAGACGACGTCCAGCCCGCAGCCGACCACACCGATGGGCGGTGCGCCACCGGCCCGCAGAAGGCCCCGGTGCACAGCGCCGTCGACCCCCAGCGCCAGTCCCGAGACGACGGCCACGCCGGCGGTGCCGAGCCGTTCTCCGAGCCGTTCGGCGACGCCGAGCCCGTACCGGGTCGCGTTGCGGGTGCCGACCACGGCGATCCGCCGGCAGTCGAGCACGCCGAGGTCGCCGCGACAGAAGAGCACGGCCGGAGGCTCGGGATCGTCCCGCAGCGACCCCGGGTAGTCCGGCTGGGCCGCGCTGACCACACGCACGCCTGCTTCCTGGTGGTCGGCCCAGAGGCGATGGAGGTCCCGTGGCGCACCGGGTCGGTTGCGGAGCCGGTCCCAGGCGGCGGCCGGTTCGGAGTCAGCGAGGACCTCGCGCTGCTGCGCGGGCCCGATGCCCGGGATGGCCGCGATCCCGGCCAGGTAGGCCTCGTCGGGCAGACCCGTCGCCGCGCGGCCCATGTCAGCCGGCCGCCAGGGGCTGCGCCCGGAGGACGAGCGCGAGGCGGACGTGGGCCGGGGTCACCGGGCCGTCGACCCCGTCGAGGTCGGCGAGCGTCCGGGCGACGCGGCGGATGCGGTCGAGGCCGCGCGCCGACAGCCGGCCGGCGATCAGCGCGCCCTCGAACACGCCCTCGCACTCGGGCGTGACCGGGCACAGCTCGTCGAGGCGCCGCCGCGGGATGCGGGCGTTGGCCACCACCCCGCGGGCCGCAGCCCGAGCGCGGGCCTCACGCACCCGGGCCGCGACGACGGCGGTGGACTCGCCGGCCTCGCCACGGAGCAGCTCATCCGGGGTGGGCCGCTGGACGTCGACCCGGAGGTCGAAGCGGTCGAGGAGCGGCCCGGACAGCCGTCGGCGGTAGCGGGAGCGCTCGACCTCACTGCAGGTGCAGCCCTCGGGACCTGCTTCGCCGCAGGGGCAGCGGTTCATCGCCCCGACGAGGAGGAACCGGGCCGGGAAGGCGGCCGACGCCTGCGCACGGGTGATGCGGATGATCCCCTCCTCGAGCGGCTGCCGCATCGCGTCGAGCACCGACGGCGCGAACTCGCCCAACTCGTCCAGGAAGAGGACGCCACGGCTGGCACGGCTGACCTCGCCGGGTCGGAGCACCCCGCTGCCTCCGCCGGTCAGCGAGACCGGCGAGGCGGTGTGGTGGGGCGCCCGGAACGGAGGCGCCAGAGCGGTCGGGCCGCTTGGGAGTGGTTCGCCCACCGCCGAACGGATGCGGGCGACCTCGAGGGCTTCGTCGGTGGCCAGCGGCGGGAGCAGGCCCGGCAGGCGGCTGGCCAGCATGGTCTTCCCCGCCCCGGGCGGACCGACCATGAGCAGGTGGTGGGCACCGGCGGCGGCGACCTCGAGCGCCTGGCGGGCGATGACCTGGCCCCGGACGTCAGCCAGGTCCGGCGCCGGTGGCTCCCCCTTGCCCGACGACACCTCGGCAGCTGAGGGCAGGTCGGGCCACGGCTCGTCGCCCCGCAGCGCCTCGACGACCTCGACCAGGCGGTCGGGCGCACCGGACCTCGTGGCGCCCGAACACGGTCGCCTCGGCGACCGACGCGGCCGGGACCACCACCGTTTTCGTCCTCGCGGCGTCGACGAGGCTGACCATGCCCCGGACGGGTCGCAGCGGCTCCGTCGAGGCCCAGCTCGCCGAAGAAGGCGAGGTCGTCGAGCTGGTCGCCCGGGACCTGGTCGGATGCGGCCAGCACGCCGATGGCGACCGCGAGGTCGAGGCCCGACCCGGCCTTGCGGAGCGACGACGGCGCCAGGTTCACCGTGATCTTCCGTCCGGGGAAGGTGAACCCGGCGTTGGTCACCGCGGCCCGGACCCGGTCCCGGGCTTCCCGGCAGGCGGTGTCGGGCAGGCCGACCATGTTGAAGCCGGGAAGGCCGGTGCTGATGTGGACCTCGACCCGGACGGCGTGGCCGTCGATGCCGAGGAGGCATGCCGAGGAGATGGACGCGAGCACGGTGGACCCTCCGCGCGGAGCGGGCAACAGGAGGGGGGCCATCACGCCGGCCACCGAGCGATGGTCCGACCCTAGGGAGGGGGTGTGACAGTGATCCCGGCTGGTCGGTTGCGGCGGACGGACAGCCGGCCGCCGGAGGACCTACCGGCCGAGCTCCTCGCGCTCGTACACGGCGACGGCCTCGATCTCCTCCTCGGAGAGCGTGTCGCCCCAGGCGGGCATGGAGTTGCGGCCGTCGGTGATGACCTCGATCTGCTCGTCGAGGCTCATGTGACCCTCGACCTCGCCGTTGCCGATGGCCGGGCCCTGGCCGCCCTCGCCCTCCGGGCCATGACACCGGGCGCAGTTCGACTCGTAGATGGTCTGGCCATCGGCAGAGCCGCCGGAGGGCGCATCGTCCCCGCCGCACGCGGCGGCCAGGGGCACGAACAGCACGGCGATCGGCACGACCAGGAGGGGGCGGAGACGGCGGCGCACGCCGCGGAGAGTAGCGCCACGATTCGACGGGCTCGGGCGATACTGACGGCCGTGGGTCTCAACCCGTTCCGCCCCCAGACGGTCTCGCGGGCCGACGTGGCGATGGTCGTCGCGGCCGTGCTCGTCGTCGCCGCGCTGGTGGCCTGGGCGCTGTTCGGCTGACCCGGATGCTCGACGACGACGACGAGGTCGACATGCGCTTCGTCCAGCCCTACGAGGCGACGAAGGCCTATGTCTGCCCGGGCTGCAACCAGGACATCGCGCCGAGGACGTTCCACGTCGTCGCCGTGCCCCGGCTGGCGCCCGACCTGCGCCGGCACTGGCACAAGGGCTGCTGGGAACACCGGCGCCGGCGCCGCCCGGGAACGGTGCGCTAGTGGCCGATCCGTCGCTGCGGGTCGTCACCCTCAACGCCGGCTCGCTGCTCGAGCCGGACTGGCCCGAGCGTCGCGTGGAGCAGGTGGCGTGGCTCGACGAGCTCGACCCGGACATCGTCTGCCTCCAGGAGACCTGGGAGGACGCCGACCACCCGTGCTCGGTCGCCTGGGTGGCCGACCAGGCGGCCGGCGAGTGGCACCGCGTGTTCGGCGGCTTCTCGTTCCCGGATTCCCTGGGTTCGCCGCCGGACCTCCTCTTCGGGTCCACGATCCTCAGCCGCTGGCCGATCGAGCACCACGAGCTGATCGCCCTGCCGATCGACCAGGGCGACGTGCCCGACGACTTCTGGCGGCTGCAGCTGGAGCTGCTCCACGTGGTCACCGGCGGGGCCCACGTCTTCAGCACCCACCTCGCACCGCCGCCGGCCCAGGCCTATCACCGCATCCGGCAGGTGCTGGCGATCGACGACACCATCCGGGCCGCGGAGGCGAAGCGACCGTCGACCCTCCCGTCGATCCTCTGCGGCGACTTCAACGCCGAACCCGATTCGGACGAGATCCGCTTCCTGAGCGCGCTGGCGACCATCGACGGCCGCAGCACCTACCACCAGGACGCGTGGCGGGTCACCGCCCACACCGAGCCGGGCTACACGGGCGATCCCCGGGTCAACCCGATGTGCGCCGCCCTCCACGTCCCGCCGAAGCGGATCGACTACGTCTTCGTCGGTGACCCCTGGGGCAGGCAGGGCGCCGGCGTCGTCCGATCCGCCGAGCTGGCCTTCCACGAGCCCCGCACCGGCATCCTCGCCAGTGACCACTTCGGCCTCGTCGTCGACATCGCCTGGCCCGCCATGCCCGATCGTCCGTGACCGCTCAGAAGGCGTCCTCGATGACCTCGAGCTCGCCGGCCAGGACCGCGGCGACGTCGAACCGCACCGACGCCGGTCGCCAGTCGGACGAAGCCAACCATCGGCGGGCCAGGAGCCGGAGCTTGGCCTGCTTGGCCGCGGTCACCGCCTCGGCCGGCGTGCCGAACGCGGCCGACGAACGGGTCTTCACCTCGCAGACGACCAGGGTGCGGCCCCTGCAGAGGACGAGGTCCAGCTCGCCGTCGCGGCAGCGCCAGTTGCGCGCCAGGACGGTGTAGCCCTCCCCTTCGTAGTGGGAGGCGACCTGCGCCTCCCCGTCGGCCCCGAGTCGTCGGCGCCGGTCGGTCAGCTCTCGCGCTTCTCCTTGATGCGTGCCCGCTTCCCGACCCGGTCCCGCAGGTAGTACAGCTTCGCCCGACGCACGTCGCCGCGGCGGACCAGCTCGATCTTCTGGACGATCGGAGAGTGGACGGGGAACGTCCGCTCGACGCCGACGCCGAAGGAGAGCTTCCGGACCTTGAAGGTCTCGCGCACGCCGCTGCCCTGCCGGCCGATGACCGCGCCCTCGAAGACCTGAACCCGCTCGCGGTTGCCCTCGACCACGCGGACGTGGACCTTCACGGTGTCACCAGGGGCGAAGTCCGGGATGTCGTCCCGCAGGCTGGCCTGGTCGATGAGATCGGTGGGTTGCATCGTGCACGTGCTCCTGTGCGCCCGGGTTTCGTGAGGGGTGCGTTCGGGGACCCGGGGGAAGTGGTCGAACGGTCAGGGAAGCGTAGCGACCAGATGCCCGAGCCCGAACTCCTCGAGCCACGAGCGCTCCTCGTCGCTCACCCCGCCCCGAGCGGCGATCAGGTCCGGACGACGCTGGATCGTGCGGGCGATGGCCTGCGCCCGCCGCCATCGGGCGACCCGGGCGTGGTCACCGGACCGCAGCACCTCGGGCACCTCCCAGCCCCGGAACTCGGCCGGGCGCGTGTACTGCGGGTACTCCAGCAGCCCCGTCGAGAACGACTCGTCCTCAACGGATGCCTCGTTGCCCAGCACGCCGGGGACCAGCCGCCCGACCGCTTCGATGACGACCATCGCCGCCACCTCGCCGCCGGCCAGGACGTAGTCGCCGATCGACACCTCGCCGTCGACCAGGTGCTCGTGGACCCGCTCGTCGACGCCCTCGTAGCGCCCACACAGCAGCGAGAACCCGTCGAGGGACGCCAGCTCGGCGGCGTAGGCCTGGTCGAGGTGCCGGCCACCGGGGCCGAGCAGGAGCAGCGGGCGGGGCGGGTCGACCGCCTCGACGCTGTCGAACACCGGGCCGGGCAGGAACACCATCCCCGCGCCACCGCCGAAGGGGGCGTCATCGACGGACCGATGGGGGTCGGTGGCCTGCGCCCGCAGGTCGTGCACCCGCAGGTCGAGGTCGCCGTCAGCCGCCGCCTTGCCGACCAGGCTGGCACCGGTGAAGGCCTCCACGAGGCCGGGGAAGATCGTGAAGACGTCGATGCGCACGTGCCCGCCCGGTCAGAGCAGTCCGTCGGGCACGTCGACGGTGATCCGCCCGTCGGCGTGCTCCACCACGAACGTCAGCGGCACCAGCCCGCCGTCCTCGAGTACGAGGAGGTCCGACGCCGGGTTCACCTCGACCGCCGTCACCGGGCCGTGGTCCGTTCCGTGCTGGTCGACGACGACCGAGCCGACGAGGTCGTGGACCCACAGGGCGTCGGGATCGTCGAGGGGCTCGGCCCGCAGGACGGTGCCGTGCAGGGCCTCGGCCGCCTCGCGGGTGTGGACGCCCTCGAAGTGGACGATGTGGCGGTGCTGGTGCGGGCGCGAGGTGCCGACGGTCAGCGGACCGTCGTCCGTGTGGAGGATCGCACCCACGGCCACGCGCTCGGGCCGGTTGGTGCTGAGGGCGACGATGACCTCGCCGCGGAGGCCGTGGGCCTTGGCCACCCGCCCGACCTCGAGCAGGTCGGCGGGTCCGCTACTGCGTTCGGGCACGCAGCCGGCGTGACTACTCGACGAACTCGACGTCGACCTCGACACCGTCGCGGGCGGCGGCGGCCCGGACGACCGTGCGGATCGAGTTGGCCACCCGACCCCGCTTGCCGATGACCCGACCCATGTCGTCGTCGGCCACCTGGACCTCGAGGCTGACCGCGCCCCGGCGACCCTCGCGGGAGTCGACCTCGACGGCGTCGGGCTCGTCGACCACGGCCTTGGTGATGTACTCCAGCACCGTGGCCGCCGTGGCCCCCTCGATCAGGTTGGGGTCCTTGCGGTTGTAGTCGTCGTCGTCCGCGTCGTCCTCGACGTCGTCGTCGTAGGTGTCGTCGTTGTCGCTCATGACGTGGCCTCAGCGGTCTCGGGCTCGGCGGTCTCGGGCTCGGCAGCGTCGGCGGCGGCCGGCGGGGCGGCGGGCGCCTTGCCCTGGAACTCGTCCCAGGCGCCGGCGATCTGCAGGAGCTTCTGCACCCGCTCGGTGGGCTGGGCACCGTGGCGCAGCCAGTGCACGGCGCGCTCGTTGTCGACGCTGACGACCGACGGCTCGGCCCGCGGGTCGTAGGTGCCGACGATCTCGATGAACCGCCCGTCGCGGGGCGACCGCGCGTCGGCGGCCACGATCCGGTACGTCGGTTGCTTCTTCTTGCCCATCCGCATCAGGCGGAGCTTCACGGCCACAGGTCAGATCCTCGGTAACTGGTCTTCAGCGAGCGACGGATGAGGCTACCGCTGTCCGCCCACGGATCCCGACCCGGACGAGGTGTTCAGGGGATGCCCGTCCTCGTCTCGCACCCGGCGGCGGTGTCGGCGCCCCCGCCCTGGCCCTTGCAGGTGTCGGTGTTGGGCCCACCGTCCAGGCGGCTCAGTTCAGGCCGGGCAGCTCGAGCGGGATCTTCGGCACTGGGGTCCCGCCCTTGGCCGTCGTGCGGCCGCCCTTCTTCTGCTTGCCCTTCCGACCCTTGGCTCCCGGCGGGCTGGCGCCCATCTTCCGCATCATCTGCTGCATCTGCCGGAACTGCTTGACCAGCTGGTTGACCTGGTTCGGTGAGGTCCCGCTGCCGTCGGCGATGCGCCGCCGCCGCGAGCCGTCGATGATCTTCGGGTCGATCCGCTCCGCGAGGGTCATCGAGCGGATGATCGCCTCGATCGGCCGGAGCTCGCCGTCGTCGATCTGGGCGTCCTTCACCTCCTTGGGGACGCCGGGCAGCATCCCCATGAGGCCGCTGAGCGGGCCCATCTTCTTGATCTGCTGGAGCTGCTCGAGGAAGTCGTCGAGCGTGAAGCGGCCGTCGAGCAGCCGGGCCGCGGCCTCCTCGGCCTGCTCGGTCTCGTAGACCTCCTCGGCCTTCTCGATGAGCGTCAGGACGTCGCCCATGCCCGAGGATGCGCCCGGCCAGCCGGTCGGGGTGGAAGAGGTCGAGGTCCTCGATCTTCTCGCCCGTGGTGGCGAAGGCGATCGGGCGGCCGACGACCTCCTTCACCGACAGGGCGGCACCGCCGCGGGCGTCGCCGTCGAGCTTGGTGAGGATGACACCGTCGAGCTCGAGGGTCTCGTGGAAGGCCTTGGCGGTCTGGACCGCGTCCTGGCCGATCATGGCGTCGACGACGAGGAACGTGTAGTCCGGCTTGACCGCCTTCGAGATGTCCCGGACCTGGGACATCATCTCCTGGTCGATGGCCAGGCGGCCGGCGGTGTCGACGATGACCACGTCCTTGCCCAGCCGGTTGGCCTCCTTGAGGCCGGCCTTGGCCACCTTCACCGGGTCCTTGGGCTCGCTGAAGACGGGCACCTCGATCGACGCGCCGAGCGTGCGCAGCTGCTCGACCGCAGCAGGGCGCTGGAGGTCGGCGCCGATCAGCAGCGGGTTGCGACCCTGCTGTTTGAACCAGCGGGCCAGCTTCGCCGTGGTCGTGGTCTTGCCTGCACCCTGGAGGCCGGCCATGAGCACGACCGTGGGCGGCTTGCTGGCGTAGGTGAGCTTGAAGGTCTCGCCGCCGAGGGTGACGGTGAGCTCCTCGTTGACGATCTTGATGACCTGCTGTGCCGGGCTGAGGCTCTCCGACACCTCTTCGCCCACGGCCCGTACCCGGATCCGCTCGACCAGGTCCCGGGCCACCGGAAGGGCGACGTCGGCCTCGAGCAGGGCGACGCGGATCTCCTTGAGGACCTCGTCGACGTCGGCCTCCGACAGCTTTCCGCGACCCCGGAGGCGCTTGAGGATCCCGTCGAACCGGTCGGAGAGCGTCTCGAACATGAGTCGTCGATCCTAGAGCCGGGACCCCTTCACCGGGCAGGAGTACGATGATCTCGCTTCCCCAGCACCGCCATCGGCGAGGAGGCGACGCAGGCCTTGCTCTCCCAGTTCCCGACGCGAGCTGTGGACCAGCTCGTCACGAAGGAGCACCTCGACCAGCGACTTGCCGAGGTCAGGCTCGACCTCACGAACCGGATGGTGATGATCGTGGGGTTCCAGACCGCCGTCCTCGGGACGCTCATCGCGATCTTCCGATAGTTCCGGACACAATCCGGCCGGAAGGGGTGCGAGGGTCGGTCCATGACCAGCACCGAGGCCCTGACCACCGACGACCCGCGCGCCATCTTCGCCCGCGCCCATGCCACCTCCGCCGAGGTGCTCGCCGGACTCACGGCGGAGCAGATGACGCAGGCGACGCCGTGCGACGAGTTCGACGTGCGCACGTTGGCCGGGCACCTGCTGGCGGTGGCGCAGCGGGTGCGCAACGTGGGGCGGGGCGAGAGCCCGTTCTCGGTGCCGGACGTGGTCGAGGGTGTGGCTGACAGCCGGCTGGTCGAGGCATGGGACACGGTCGGCCGGGAGATCGCCGACGCGTGGGCCGACGACGCAACGCTCGAGCGGGTCGTCGAGCTGCCGTGGGCGACGCTGCCCGGTGGGGCCACGCTGATCATGTGGACCAACGAGCTGTCGGTCCACACCTGGGACCTGGCCACGGCCACGGGCCAGCAGCCCGAGTGGGACGAGTCGGTGCTGGCGCCGGCGTTCGCCGCCATCCAGGCCGGCCTGCCGGCCGAGGGTCGCATCGAGGCCTTCGAGGCGGTCCGGGCGAACATGCCCGAGGGCCAGGAGGACTTCACCTACCCGTTCAAGGCCGCCGTGCCGATGGCCGACGACGCGCCACTGATCGACCGCCTGGTCGCCTGGAACGGTCGCGACCCCGCTGACAACTAGGGTCCGCGCCGTCCACGGGAAGGGCGGCGTGACCTCGCAGACGGCGACGATCCTGGTGTCCGACCTCGTCGGATCCACCGACCTCCGGGTCGCGCTCGGTGAGGAGCGGGCCGAGGTCCTCCGTCGGACCCACGACGGCCTGCTGACCGACGCCGTCACGACCAACGGCGGCACCGTGGTCAAGGGCCTCGGCGACGGCGTGCTGGCCCTGTTCTCCGGCGCGGCCGAGGCCGTCGGCGCCGCGGTCGCCATCCAGCAGGCGATCGACGCCCACGTCCGGCGTCACCCCGACGACCGGCTCTCGGTGCGCATCGGGATCAGCGCCGGCGACGTCACGCTCGAGGACGGCGACTGCTTCGGCACGCCGGTCGTGGAGGCTTCGCGGCTCTGCACCGAGGCAGGGGGCGACGAGATCCTCGTTGCTGACCTCGTCCGCCTCCTCGCCCGGGGCCGGGGTGACCACGAGTTCGTCCCCGCCGGCGAGCGGGACTTGAAGGGCCTGCCCGACCCGGTGCCCGTCGCCCTGGTCACCTGGAGCTCAGAAGCGCAACCGGCCGCTCCCCTCCCGTCCGCGCTGCAGGTCGGCCAATGGTTCCCCTTCGCCGGACGGGCCAGGGAGCGCGACCTGCTGGTCGAACGGTGGAAGGCGGCGGCCGCTGGTGAGCCCGGCCTGATCGTGGTGTCGGGTGAGCCCGGAATCGGCAAGACCCGGTTGGTGTCCGAGCTGGCGGCGACGGTCCACGCCGCCGGTGGAACGGTGGTCTACGGGCGATCCGAGGAGGAGTTGGACGTCCCGTTCCGGCCCTGGGCCGAGGCCCTCCAGCACCTCGTCACCCACCTCCCGGCCGACGTCCTGGCCGCTCACCTCGACGACTGGGGCACCAGCATCGGTCGCTTGGTGCCGAGCGCGGCCGACCCGCCGGCCTCCGGCTCGGACCCCGACAGCGAGCGCCTGCGCCTGTTCGGGGCCGTGCTCGACCTCCTCACGAGAGCCGGCGAGGAATCGCCCGTCGTGGTCGTCCTCGACGATCTCCACTGGGCCGACGAGTCCAGCCTGCTCCTGCTCCGCCACGTCGTGCGTCACCACGGCACGGCCCGCCTCCTCGTCGTCGGCACCTACCGCGACACCGATCTGTCGCGGACCCATCCGCTGGCGGCGGCGCTCGCGGACCTCCGACGAGAGGCCGGAGTCGAGCGCCTGGCGCTCGGCGGACTGGACCGGGACGAGGTGGAGACCTTCCTCACGCTGGCGGGTGGTGGCGACGTCGACGCCGACGACGTGGCGGTGCTGGCCGGCATGGTCTCGGTGGAGACCGAGGGCAACCCCTTCTTCATCGGCGAGGTCCTGGCCCACCTCGTGGAGTCCGGCGCGCTGGTGCAACACGACGGCCGGTGGCAGGGCGACCAGACGCTCATCGAGCAGATCGGACTCCCCGAGGGCATCCGAGAGGTGGTCGGTCGACGACTGGCCGACCTGCCGGACTCGACCAACGAGCTGTTGAGGATGGCGGCGGTCGTCGGGCCCGCGTTCGACGCGGTCGTCTTGGCGTCGGCGCTCGACCAGGAGGTCGACACCGTCCTGGCCGGGATCGACGAGGCCGTCACGCGCCGCTTGGTCGTCGAGTCCGACGACGCCCTCGACCGGTTCCGTTTCGCCCATGCCCTGGTGCGACAGACGCTGCTGGAGGAGGTGACCACGAGTCGACGAGTCCGGTCCCACCATCGCGTCGCCCTGGCGTTGGAGGCCCGCCACGCGCCGATGGCCGACCTGGCCCACCACTTCGGCGAGGCCGCCGCGCTGGCCGATGCCGACAAGGCGGTGCGCTACGCCGCCCGGGCGGCCGAGGAGGCCGACGCCCGCCTGGCCTACGAGCAGGCCGTCCGCTTCCGCCGCTTGGCGGTGGACGCGGACGAGCTGATCGAACCACCCGACCCGGCGCGACGGGCCGCGCTCCTGCTCGACCTCGGCGAGGCGCGCAACACCGCGGGCGACGCCGTCGGCGGCCGTGACGACTTCGTCGCCGCTGCCGATCTGGCCCGCCGGTGTGACCGGCCGGACGTCTTGGGCCGGGCGGCGTACGGCTACGGGGGCGACGCCGCCGTGTGGCTGGACTTCGCTGATCCCGTCGGACCGGCGCTCCTCGACGAGGCCCTCGCCGCCCTACCGGCCGAGCCGTCGGTCACCCGCGCCCTGTGCCTGGCCCAGCGCAGTCTCTGGCACCTGCTCGACGCGGACGGCTCCGAGCGTCGACGCCTGGCGGAAGCAGCAGCCACCATGGCGGACGCCGCAGGCGACCCGGCGGCCTACGAGTACACGCTCGGCTGCCTGGCCCAGGCGCTCGTCGCGAACCGGCGAGGTCGACGCGCTCCGCACCCTGATGGACGACTACGTCGTTCTCGCTGAAGGAGCAGACGACGATTACCACCGGAGCCAGGCGCTGTACTTCGACATCCAGACCCAGTACTTCGCCAACGAGGTCGACGGGGTCCGGTCCGCCCTGGCCAACATGCAGGCGGTCGACCCGCGCCGCCTGACCGCGCTCCAGCGCTGGAGCCTGGTGTGCATCGCGTCCAACCTGGCAACACTCGATGGCCGCTGGTCCGACGTCGTCGGGCCCGATCCCGAGGACACGGCGGCGGTGGGGATCACCGGCGGTTCGGTCCCCCTCAACCACCGCTTCCGTGCCCTTCACCTGCAGGGGGAGACCGATGCGGCCCTCGAGGCCCTCGCGACGATGGTGCGCGACCACTGGGTGAGCGTCAGCGTGTGGCCGAACGACGCCTGGACCAGCTGGGCGATGGGGGATCTCCCGTCCGCGGCCACCCAGCTCGAGGCATGGCACCGGGACGTCTTCCCGCTCATCCCCGCGGCCTTCCGAGTGCACGTCATCGCCTACACGGCTCCGGTCGCCGTGGGCGTCGGAGCACGCTGGCTCCACCACGACTTCACGACCGAGCTCCGGCCCCGGCGAGGCCAATGGGCGTCCTGGAGCCCGGAGGTCGTCGACAAGCTGGCCGACCACGCGCTCGGCCTCCTGGACCTGGCCTTCGGCGACGCCGCGCTCGGTGAGGAGGAGCTGCGGACCGCGGTGACCGACTACCGCCGGGCAGGCACGCGCGCCATCCTCACCGTCGCCCTGGCGGACCTCGCTGTGCTGACCGGCGACATCGATGCCCGCACCGAAGCCCTCGCGCTGGCCGACGAGCTCGGCATGAAGGGCGTCACCGCTCGACTGACGGACTGACCGGTGTCCGCCGTGGCTGAGGGGTGGGTCAGTCGCGGTCGTGCGAGAGGGCGTCGACGGCGACGCTGACCGCCAGGACCAGGACCGTGTCACGGTCGTCCTCGACCTCGACGCCGTAGGTGTCCCGGATCCGGAACCACTTCTTGGAGATCTCGGCGATCTTGTCGCCGTCGCGGTCGACGTCGTACTCGTGGTCGACGATGTTCCCGTGCACCTTCAGGTCGGGCCCGTTGTCGACGTCGACGATGAAGCGGTCCCGGATGCTGATGAGCTCCTTCTTGACCGTCGCCTCGCGGTCACCGAACTCGATCTTGATCTTGTCCCGGATCGACAGCTTCTTCTCGCGGATCTTGGCCACCTCGGCGCCGGTGGCGTCCTCGAGGACCCAGGTGTCGCGCAGCCGCGCCACCTTCCCGTTGACCTTGAATGCCTTGGTCCCGTTCTCGTCCTCGATCCAGTAGTCGTCGCCGATCGAGAGGGCGTTCTCCCGCATCTGGAACTTGCGCTTCCCGGTTGTGCTGCCGCCCTGGATCATGCTCATGGCCGGAGCGTAGGCGCAGGCCCGGACGTCAGCTGAGGATGCGCGCGAACCAGTCCTCCCGGTGGACCTGCCAACGCTTCACCAGCTCGCAGGGGAACCACACGAAGCCGTGGGGCAGGTCGGGTCCGACCCACAGGTCGACGTCGTTGCCCGCCGCCGCGTAGCGACTGGACAGCCACAGGGTGTCGTCGACCAGGTGGTCGCCCGTCCCGACGCTGAAGCGGGCGGGTGGCATCCCGGCCAGGTCGGCGAACGCCGGCGAGACGGTGGGGTCGCGACGCTCCTCGTCGCTCATCCCCGGCAGGTAGCAGTCGGTGAAGAACCGGATGCCGTCGGGGTCGAGGAGGTCCGGGCCGGCGAACGGGCGCAGGCCCCGCTGGCTGGGCGAGCGGCCCCAGTCGTACACACCGAAGACCAGCTCGAGGCCGAGGACCCGATCGATGGCGTCCAGCTCGTCGCGGATGCGGAGGGCGACGGCGGCGGACAGGTAGCCACCGGCCGACTCGCCGCCGATGAGCATGCGCCGACTGCCGAACTCGGCCTCGCCGTGCTCCAGCAGCCAGGCGGCGACCGCCACGCCGTCGTCCGGCCCGGCCGGGAACGGGTGCTCGGGCGCCAGGCGGTAGTCGACGGACACGACGGCCAGGCCTTGGTCCCGGGACAGGGCGAGGTTGCCCTCGTCGTTCATCTCCGGGGTGCCGAGGATCATCCCGCCGCCGTGGAAGTGGAGGTAGACGGCCGACGCCGGCCCCTCGGGCACGAACACCCGGCACGGCACGCCGGCGATCACCCGCTCCTCGGCCTCGTCGACCGGCGCCGAGAACATGGCCATCGCCGCACGGGCCGACGCCACCTTCTCCTCGGTCGAGGCGTCGGGGTCGGTGGTACCGAAGGCGGTCTCGGCGAGGACGGACAGCGCCGCCGCCACGGTGGTGCGGGCCTCCTCGCGCAGGTCCTCGCAGTCCTCGGTCCACAGCTCCATCACGGTCCCCCTCGTCCGTCCGGCCGCCCCTTTGTTACTCGGCGGCGAGCACCGGCCCGTCCACGGGGACCGCCACGACCGGCTCGTCGCGGCGAGCATCGGCGATGGCGTCGCTGGTCCGGATGACGGCGCCGAAGGCGACCTTCCGTGCCGTCGGCGACGTGAGGAGGACGCCGGTGACGAAACCGAGGCCGAAGAAGAACGCCCGGCTCGGCCCGACGAGGCGCCCGGCGCGCCAGCCCACCCGCGTGGACGCGGCGACCAGGCGGAACGGGAGGGTGAGGAGGCGGATCACGCCTCGGCCCCGTCGAACAATGCCTCGACGAAGTCGTGGGGGTCGAACTCGATGAGGTCCTCGGCCTTCTCGCCCAGCCCGACCAGCTTCACCGGGATGCCCAGCTCGTCCTGGATGGCGATGACGATGCCGCCCCGGGCCGAGCCGTCCAGCTTCGTCAGCACGACGCCCGTCACGTCGACAGCCTCGGTGAACTGCCGGGCCTGCGCCAGCCCGTTCTGGCCGGTGGTGGCGTCGAGCACGAGGAGCACCTCGGTCACGTCGCCGGGGTCCTGGTCGGCGACCCGCCGGACCTTGCGCAGCTCCTCCATGAGGTTCGACTTGGTGTGGATGCGGCCGGCGGTGTCGGCCAGCACGAGGTCGGCGCCCCGGGCCGAGGCCCGCTGGATGGCGTCGAAGATCACCGAGCTGGGATCGCCCCCGGCCTGGCCCTGGACGACGTCGGCGCCGGCCCGCTCGGCCCACACGCCGAGCTGCTCGCCCGCCGCGGCCCGGAACGTGTCGCCGGCGGCGAGCACGACACCCCGGCCGTCCTCGATCTCACGTTTGGCCAGCTTCCCGATGGTCGTCGTCTTGCCGACGCCGTTGACGCCCGACGAAGAGCCAGACCGTGGTTCCGTCGTCGGAGCGGCGGAGGGTGCGCACCCCCTCCAGCCGGGCCTCGACGTCGGACTTGAGCGCCTCGACCAGGGCGTCGGGTCCCTCGACCGTGCCCTCGGTGACCTGTTGCACGCAGCCCGTCGAGCAGGGCGGTCGTGGTTCCGACGCCGACGTCGGCCGACAAGAGGGCCTCCTCCAGCTCGTCCCAGACGGTGTCGTCCAGCGTCGACCGCGAGCGCAGCGACCGCAGGGCGCCGGTCAGGCGCTCGCGGGTCTTGCCGATGCGGTCGCCGATCCGGGTCGGGGCCTCGACGGTGGCGGTCGTCTCGGGGCCCGTGGGCGCCAGCGGCGAGGTCCGTTCGGGCTCGGCGGGCGCGGGGAGCTCCTCCCGGCGGTTGCGCAGGGCGATGAACCGAGGGATGAGCGCCAGCGCGATGCAGGCGACCACCACGACGACGATCAGGATCTCCATGGCCGCCTGACCCTACCGAGAGCCGCGTGGCTGACCTTCGGCCCCGGCCGTTGCCGAAGTGACAACCGACAGGCTGCCCGAAATCAGTCGGCGGTGCTGCCGAGGGTGACGGTGATGTCCTGGCGCTCGCCGTCGCGGTTGACGACCAGCTCGAGCTCGTCGCCGGGAGCGTGCTGGCGGATGATCACGCCGAGCTCGCCGAAGTTGGTGATCTCCTCGCCGTCGACCCCCACCACGACGTCGCCGGGCTCGAGGCCGGCGTCGTCGGCGGGCGAGCCGGGCTGCACGGCGGCGACCAGGGCGCCGGACTCCTCGCCGACGCCGTCGCCGCCCTCGATGCCGAGGTAGCCGAACTCGACCGGCTGGCCGGCGACGAGCGCGTCGGCCACGTGCTCGGCCACGTCGATCGGGATGGCGAAGCCGAGGCCGACGTTGCCGCCGGTCTGCGACTGGATGAAGCTGGCGATGCCGATGACCTCGCCGTCACGGTTGGCCAGCGGGCCCACCGGAGTTGCCGGGGTTGATCGGGGTGTCGATCTGCAGCGTGCCGACCGCCGGGCCGCCGGCGGGGGCCGGGCGGTCCACGGCGCTGACGATGCCCGAGGTCACGGTCTGGTCCAGGCCGTAGGGGCTGCCGACGGCGACGGCCAGATCGCCGACGTCCGGGGCATCGTCGGCCAGCACGGCGACCGGCGAGGTCGTCGGGCGGGTCGTCGATGGAGACGACGGCGATGTCGGACTGTCGGTGTCGGTACCGACGACCGTGCCCTCCTCGATGCTGCCGTCGGCCATGCGGACGGTCACCGTGTCGGCTGCCTTCGACCACGTGGGCGGCGGTCAGAACCAGGCCGTCGGGGTCGTAGATGACGCCGGAGCCGAGGCCCTGTCCGACCTCTCGAGCTGGACGACGGCCGGGGCCACGGCGTCGGCCACGGCGGCGACGGGCTCCTCGTCGTCGGACTCGATCGGGGGCTCGGTCGGGCGATCGTCGGAGTCGGTCTCGAAGGACACCGGGCGTGCCGGAGGCGTTGGTGCCGTCGCCGTCGTCATCGGAGCTGCGGACGGCCCAGCCCGGCGCTGAACGCCGCCGACCAACAGGGCCACGGCGGCGACGACGGCGAGGGGGATGTGCCATCGACCCGACCGCGGCCGCGTCGGCGGCGGCGGCGGGCGGACCGGCGGGAGATCGGCGGGACGCGACCCGTAGAGCGGCGGCCGGGTCGGTCGCCGGTGGGAGGGCCGCTGGGGCGTGTCGGAGGGAGGAACGACCTGGGGGGAAGTCGCTCATCGGAGTCGAACCGTACGGAACGGGCCCGAAAGCCAGCCGAAAGCGCTCAGTCGTCGTCCGGGCGTCGCGGGAGCCAGAGCGAGAAGACCGACCCCTCGCCCGGCACCGAGGCCACCCGTGCCGCCCCGCCGTGGGCCAGCAGGATCTGGTCGACGATGGCCAGCCCGAGGCCGCTCCCCCGCCGGCCGTCCGCCTGGCGGGCCCCGCCAGAACCGACGGAACACCAGCGGCTGGTCGGCCTCGTCGATGCCCGGGCCCTCGTCGGTCACCGCCACCCACGCCCAGGGGCCGTCGGTCCCGGCGCCGACCGTGATCGTGGAGCCCTCGGGCGCCAGGCGCACGGCGTTGTCGAACAGGTTGGCGACGGCCTGGCGCAGCGCCGCCCGGTCACCGTCCACCTCGGCGGGATCGGTGGCGTCGGCCACGTCGATCTCGAGCGAACGGGTGGCGGCCGGCGAGCGGAACTCGTCGGCGACCTCGGCAACCAACGGGACGAGGTCGAGCGGCTCGGCCTGCATGGCCGCCTGCTCGTTGCGGGCGTAGCGCAGCAGGTCGTCGACGGTGTGGGTCATGCGCTCGGCGGTGCGGGCGGCCAGCTCGGCGGCTCGGCGCAGGTCCTCGGCGGACGGCGTCCTCGTCGGCCAGCGCCACGTCGAGGTTGGTGCGGATGACGGCCAGCGGGTTGCGCAGCTCGTGCGAGGCCTCCTGGAAGAAGTGGCGCTGGCCCTCGAAGGCCTCGTCGAGACGCCCGAGCATCCCGTCGAAGGTGTCGGCCAGCTCCTTCATCTCGTCGTCGGGACCGTCGAGGGCGATGCGACGGGACAGGTCGGTGGCCTGGATGTCCCGGGCGACCCCCGTGATGCGGTCGACGGGGCGCAGCACCCGGCCGGCGGCGAACCAGCCGATGCCGACGCCGGCCAGCGCGCTGAAGGCCACGGCCAGGAGCGACCAGGTCCGGAGCTCGTCGAGGATGCGGTCGTTCACCTCCTCCTCGAGCGCCCGGATCTCGGCCGCGGACGGTCCCCTCGGGGATCTCGACCACGCCCTCGGGCGTGCGCACCAGCCGGGTGAGGTTGAAGGTCTGGGACACCGGCTCGTCGGCCAGCGAGACCGACAGCCCGAGGTACACGCCCGCCGGTCACGACCGAGGCCAGGGCGAAGACGAGCACGGCGTAGAGCACGGTCAGCCGGACCCGGATCGATGCCTGCCCACGAGGGCAGACGGCGGGCCAGGCCCACGGCCGCGGTCGGCGCAGGAGCGGTCTCGGTCTCCGTCACGGCTCGTCCCGCAGGCGGTAGCCCTGGCCGATCACGGTCTCGATCGGGCTGGGGGCGTCGGGCCGAGCAGCCTCGAGCTTGCGCCGCAGCGTCCCGACGGTGACCCGCACCGTGTCGGTGAACGGGTCGGCGCTGGCGTCCCACACGTGGGTCAGCAGCTCCTCCTGGGACACGACGACGCCGGGCCGGCTCAGGAACCAGTGCAGGACCGACAGCTCCTTCGGCGTCAGCTCCAGGGTGACTTCGCCCCGCCACGCCGTCTGCCGGGCCGTGTCCATGCGGAGGTCGCCGACCTCGAGCACGGCACCGGTCGGGGCCGCCTCTCGACGCAGCAGCGTGCGCACCCGAGCCGACAGCTCCTTGAAGGCGAACGGCTTGACCAGGTAGTCGTCGGCGCCGGCGTCGAGGCCGGTCACCCGGTCGTCCACCTCGTCCCGGGCGGTCAGCATGAGGACCCTCGGCATCGGTCCGACGGCGGCGCCGTCGCGGATCGCCCGGCACACGTCCAGGCCGTCGAGCTGCCCGGGCATGGCGATGTCGAGCAGGACGAGGTCGTACTCGTCGACGGTCGAGGCGATCGAGGGCGACGCCGCCGTCGTGGGCGACGTCGACGGCGTGGCCCTCCCGCCGGAGCCCGGTGGCGACCGCGTCGGCGAGGTCGACCTCGTCGTCCACCACCAGCAGGCGCACGGGGCGACGGTACTGCCGACGTCGCGGCCGGGAACCCCCGCCCCAGCCGTATCGTGACCCGCCGTGACCCAGGCCCCACCGCCTTCGCCCACTGTCGCCGACGACCCCGCCGGGCCCACGGCGGCCGAGCGGGCCGCGCTGCTCGAGCAGGCCCTCTTCGAGGTCAAGAAGGTCATCGTCGGCCAGGACCAGGCCATCGAGCGCCTGCTGATCTGCCTGCTGGCCCGGGGCCACGTGCCTGCTCGAGGGCGTGCCCGGCGTGGCCAAGACGCTGGCCAGTCGAGACGCTGGCCACGGTCGTGGGCGGCATCGTTCGTCCGCATCCAGTTCACCCCCGACCTGCTGCCCGCCGACATCGTCGGCACCCGCATCTACCGCGGCTCGTCGGAGACCTTCGACGTCGAGCTGGGCCCGATCTTCGCCAACTTCGTGCTCGCCGACGAGATCAACCGGGCGCCGGCCAAGGTCCAGTCGGCGCTGCTCGAGGTCATGGCCGAGCACCACGTCTCGATCGGCGGCGAGACCTTCCCGGTCCCCGACCCGTTCCTGGTCCTGGCCACCCAGAACCCGATCGAGTCCGAGGGCGTCTACCAGCTGCCCGAGGCGCAGCGCGACCGGTTCCTGATGAACGTCGTCGATCGGCTACCCCTCCCCCACCGAGGAGGTCGAGATCGTCCACCGGATGGGCGTGGACCCGCCCGCAGCCGACCAGGTCCTCGCCCCCGAGCAGCGTGCTCGACCTGCAGGCCGCCGCCGACAGCGTCTACGTCGATCCCGGCGTCGTCGACTACGCGGTCAACCTCGTGCTTCGCCACCCGCGAGCCCGGCGACTACGGCCTGTCCGACCTCAACGGGCTGATCGCCTACGGCGCCAGCCCCCGGGCCAGCCTCGGCCTGGTCGCCGCCGGCCGGGCCCTCGCCCTGCTGCGGGGGCGGGACTACGCCCTGCCCCAGGACGTGTTCGACGTCGCCCCCGACGTGCTGCGCCACCGCCTGGTGCTCTCCTACGAGGCGCTGGCCGACGGCGTCGACGCCGAGGACGTCCTGGTCCGCGTGCCTGTCGACCGTCCCCGCCGCCGCCGTGTCGCCCGCCCGGGCGGGGTGACCCGGCCGATGGCCGACGCCCCGCGCCACGCCCGGGTGGCCGGAGCCCCGGCCGAAGAGGTGCTGCGCCGCCTCGACCTCGACATCACCCGTCGCCTCGACGGCATGCTGCACGGCGACTACCAGGGCCTCGTCCCCGGGCCACGGCAGCGAGCCGGGCGACACCCGCGTCTACGAGCCCGGCGACGACGTCCGCCGCATCGACTGGAACGTCACCGCCCGCATGCCCGAGGTCCACGTCCGCGAGACGGTCGCCGACCGCGAGCTGGCGACCTGGGTGCTCGCTCGACCGCTCGGCCAGCCTCGACTTCGGCACGGCCAGCTGCGAGAAGCGCGACCTGGCCCTGGCCGCGACCGCCGCCATCGGCTTCCTCACCCTGCGCACCGGCAACCGGCTCGGGCGTCGTCGTCGCCGACGGCGGCGAGCGTGCGGATCCTCCCGCCGGGCACCGGCCGTCGCCATCTGCTGGGCACGCTGCACGCCGCCACCAAGGCCTCGGCGCAGCGACCGCAACGGGCAGCGTCGACCTGGCGGCCGCCATCGAGACCCTGGCCCGGGCCGGGCCATCGCCGGCGCGGGCCTGGTGGTCGTGGTCTCCGACTTCCTCGCCCCCGACGGGCTGGGAGCGCGCGCTGCGGGGCCTGGCCGGCCGCCACGAGGTCCTCGCCGTCGAGATCGTCGACCCCCGCGAGCTCGAGCCTGCCCGACGTCGGGCGTGATCGACGCTCGTCGACCCCGAGACCGGCGACGCAGCGCGAGGTCCAGACCGTCGGCCGACGCTGCGCGAGCGCTACGCCGCGGCGGCCGCCGAGCAGCGCGAGGACATCGCCCGGCGCATCCGCGGCGCCGGCGCCGACCACCTCGTCCTGCGCACCGACCGCGACTGGCTGCTCGACATCGTCCGCTTCGTCGGTCGCCGCACGCGAGCGCCGCCGCGTGGCCGCCGGGACGGCCCACCGGTGACCCTCGCCCTCGAGTACCTGGCACCCCACTGGCTCTGGCTGCTGTGCGTCGTGGTCGCGCCTGGCCGTCCTCTACCTGGTCCTGCAGTGGCGGCGCCGCTCGACCTACACGCGTGCGCTTCACCAACCTGGAGCTGCTCGACTCGGTCGCGCCGAAGCGGCCCGGCTGGCGGCGCCACGTGGTGGCCGCGCTGTTCCTGCTGTCGCATGGCCGTGCTCGTCGTCGCTCTGGCCCGACCCGACCCGCGACAGAGGCTGCTCCGCGCGGGCCACGCTCGTCCTCGCCATCGACACCTCGCTGTCGATGCAGGCCACCGACGTCGACCCCAACCGCATCGAGGCCGCCCAGGAGGCGGCCGACGAGCTCGTCGAGCGGCTCCGCGAGAACGTGCGGCGTCGGCCTCATCAGCTTCAACGGCAACGCCACCATCCAGGTGGCGCCCACCACCGACCACGGTGCCGTGCAGGACGCCATCGACGGCCTCGAGCTCGCCGAGTTCACCGCCATCGGTGAGGCGATCTTCGCCGGGCTCGACGCCATCCAGCTGGCCGAGCAGGAGCAACCCGAGCCCGAGGACACCGACGGCGACGGCGAGGTCGAGGCGCCGGACAGCCAGATCGTGGTCATGTCCGACGGCGAGACGACCACCGGCCGGCCCGACGTCCAGGCCGCCCAGGCGGCGTCCGACGCGGGCGTCCCCGTGTCGACCATCGCCTTCGGCACCGAGGGGGCGACGATCGAGATCCCCGGCGAGGGCGCCGGTCGACGTCTCGGTCAACGAGCAGGCGCTCGCAGGCCATCGCCGACGACACCGGGGGCGACTTCTTCGCCGCCACCACGGGCGAGGAGCTGGCCGAGGTCTTCGACGACATCGGCGGCACCGTCGACTCGGAGACGGTCGAGCGCGAGGTCGGGACCTGGTTCCTCGGCCTCGGGCTCGTCCTGCTGGTCGTGACCAGCGCCCTCAGCCTGCTCTGGTTCAGCCGCCTGCCCTGATCAGCTGCTGATCAGCCGGCGGTGACCGGGGGCTGGCCGGCCCGCTGGTCGACCAGGTCCGCATCGGTGACCCGTTCGGACAGCACCTTGCTGGAGCCGCCGGGCTGCATGGTCACGCCGTAGAGGACGTCGCCGGCCTCCATCGTGCGCTTCTGGTGGCTGACCACGATCAGCTGCGCCTCCTCCCGGAACTCGGCGACGAGGTCGAGGAACCGGTGCAGGTTCACGTCGTCGAGGGCGGCCTCGACCTCGTCCATCACGTAGAAGGGCGAGGGCCGGCTGCGGAACACGGCGAACAGGAAGGCCAGGGCGGTCAGCGAGCGCTCGCCGCCGGACAGCAGCGAGAGCTTGCGGACGTTCTTGCCCGACGGCTTGGCCTCGATCTCGAGCCCGGTGTCGAGCAGGTTGTCGGGGTCGGTCAGGCGCGAGCCGTCCCGTGCCCGCCCGGGAACAGCGTCGCGAACAGCGTTCTCGAAGTTCTGCGGCCACGTCGGCGTAGGCGGCGGCGAAGACGTCGCGGATCTCGTCGTCGATGGCCCGGATGACCTTGCGCAGCTCGCGGCGGGACTCCTGGACGTCCTCGAGCTGGCTGTCGAGGAACTCGTGGCGCTCCTGGAGCTGCTCGAACTCCTCGAGCGCGAGCGGGTTGATCGGGCCCATGAGGCGCAGGTCCCGCTCCAGCTCGCGGGCTCGTCCGGTCGCCGTCGTGCCCTCGGGCAACGGTGGGCACTCGGCAGGCGACGGCGCGTGTCGGGCTCGGTGTCGAGCTCGACCCGCAGGCTCTCGATGGCGGTCTCGAGCCGGACGGCGACCTCGGCCTCCCGGACCTCCTCGCGCTGGGATCGCTCGCGGACCTCGGCCAGCGTGCGCTCGGCCTCGCGACCGCTCCCGGCGCAGGCCGTCGAGCCGGGCGGCCACGCCGCGCACCGCCTCGGACTGTTGGCGGCGACGCTCGCGCAGGCCGGCCAGGACCTCGTCGATCTCGGCGGCGCGGGCCTCGACCTCGGCCGCCAGGCGGCGGACGGCGGTCTCCCGTCGATCGATCTCGGCCCGCTTGGCCTCGGCGTTGCCCCGCTCGGCGGCGTCCTTGGCCAGCCGGGGCTCGATCTCGCCCAGGCGGTGCTCGGCGACTCGGCGGCGCTCCCGCAGCGAGGCCTGGCGGACCTCGAGGTCGGTCCGGCGGGCGGCCAGGTCGGCGCTCCGTTCCTCGATGGCGCCCCGCAGCAGTGCACAGCTCGCGGCCCGCGGCGCTGGGCGGCGTCCTCGTCGGACTCCAGCTCGGCCAGGCCCGACTCCAGCTCGGCGACCCGGGCCTGCTCCCGGGCGAGGCGGGCCGCCACCTCGTCCCGGTGGGCGGTGAGCGCCTCCGCCTCGGTGGCGCGGTCCCGTCGGTCGGCGTCGACCCGGGACAGGGCCTCCAGCGCCGTGGTCCGGCGGGAGTCGTGCTCGTCGATCTCGCCGGCGACCTGGGCCTCGGCCTCGTGCGCCTCGGTGAGGGCGCGGCGGGCCGCGTCGAGGACCTCGACCGCCGCCGCGTGCTCGTAGGTGGCCTGCTCCGCCCGGTCCTTCGCCTCGTCCAGCGCGGCGCGGGTGGCTCCGGCCTGCTGCGGCCCCACCCGCCAGCCGGTGGGGCTGAAGCGGTCGCCGTCGCGGGTCACGATCACGGCTTCGGGATGGGCCTCGGCAGCGTCGACCCCGGCGGTCCAGCCCCCGTCGACGGCCACCGCAGCCCCGACCAGGGCGTCGAGCACGGCCTCGACCTCGGCCCGGCGGGAGCGGATGTGGGCCCGCACCGGCTCGCCGACCGGCGGCGGGTCGGCCGCGGGCCCGGCCGACGGCCGACGGGCAGCACCGCACCGCTGTGCTCGCCGTCCCGTAGCCGCTCGATCGCCCGGCGGGCGGCCTTGGCGTCGGCCACGACGACCGCCCCGAAGGCGTCGCCGATGGCGGCCTCGACGGCGGGCAGCCAGCCGTCGTCCACCTCGATGGCCTCGAACAGCGGTCCCGAGTACCCCGTCCAGCGAGGTCAGGTGGTCGGCGCCCGAGCGGGACCGGGCGTCCTCCAGCGCGAGGGCAAGGGCGTCGGCCCGAGCAGACCAGCGGTGGCGCTCGGCGTCGGCTCGGCGCAACCCGTCCTCGGCCCGGGTGAGGTCGTGCTCGGTCCGGCCGCGGGCGTGCTCGGCCTCCTCCAGCGCGTCGATCAGCGGGCGTTCGGCCTCGACGATCCGCTCCAGCTCCTGGCGGCGGGCATCGGCGTCGGCGTCCAGGCGCTCGGCGGTCGTCGCCAGCTCGGCGAGGCGGGCCTCGCGCCGGTTGAGCTCGCTGGTGTCCCGCTCGATGCCGCCCCGGCGGGCGATGAGCTCGCCGCGGGCCTCGGCGGCTCGGCCGTCACTGTCGGTGTCGGTGTCGGCGGCCCGCTGGTCGAAGCCGGCCCGGTCCTGCTCGAGCCCCGAGGTGGCCTCGGTCAGGCTGTCCAGCTCGGGGGCCAGGCGCTCGACCTCGGCAGCCACGTCCTCCAACTCCTGGCGGAGGGCGGCGGCGTCGGCCTCCAGCGAGAAGATCACGCCCTGGTCGGTGAACGAGAGGCGCTCGCGGTCGATGCCCCGGGACCGCTCGCCCAGCACGGCGGTGAGGCCCCGGGCCCGCTCCCGCAGCGACTCGAAGCGGATGAGGTCGTCGCCCACGTCGTCGGCGCCCCGGGCCGACAACTCGGCCTCGGCCCGGGTCACCTCGGCGTCGAGGCGCGCCAGACGGCCCTTCAGGTCCTCGGCCTCCCGGGTCAGCTCGGTCTTGGCCGTGACCGCCTTCTCCAGCCGGGTGCGCAGCTCGTCGATCTGGCGGCCGGCGATGTAGAGCCGCAGCGCGGTGAGCTCGGCCACCACCCCGGCGTGGCGACGGGCGGCGTCGGCCTGCTTCTCCAGCGGGCGCAGCTGGCGGCGCACCTCCCGCACCAGGTCCTGGAGCCGGGTGAGGTTGCCCTCGGTGGCCTGCAGCCGGCGCTCGGAGCGCTCCTTGCGCTTGCGGTACTTGAGGATGCCGGCGGCCTCCTCGATGATCGCCCGCCGGTCCTCGGGCTTGGCGTTGAGGACGGCGTCGATCTGGCCCTGGCTGACGATGACGTGCTGCTGGCGCCCGACGCCCGAGTCCGACAGCAGGTCCTGGATGTCCAGCAGCCGGCAGGGGACGTTGTTGATGGCGTACTCGCTGTCCCCGTTGCGGAAGAGCGTGCGGCTGATCGTGACCTCGTTGAACTCGATGGGCAACAGCCCCGCCGAGTTGTCGATGGTCAGCGCCACCTCGGCCCGCCCCAGCGCCGGTCGCTGCGAGGTCCCGGCGAAGATCACGTCGTCCATCGACTTCGACCGCACGACGCTCGGCGCCTGCGCCCCGAGCACCCAGCCGATGGCGTCGACCACGTTCGACTTGCCGCTGCCGTTCGGCCCGACGACCACCGTGATGCCCGGCTCGAGGTCGAGGCGCGTGGCGTCGGCGAAGGACTTGAAGCCCTTCATGGACAGTGACTTCAGGAACACGTTCCACCCCAGCGTGAGACGACAGAGCGACAGTAACGACGCGCTCGTGGCGTTTCGCGGACCCCGCCTGTGGATCTCCTGTCGGCTACCTCAGACCTGGCACTGCTCGCAGAAGAACGTGCTGCGCTGGTTGGCCTTCACCCGGACGATGGGCGCCCGGCAGCGGCGACAGGCCTCGCCCTCGCGGTCGTAGACCTGGTGGTGCTCCTGGTACTCGCCGGGCTTGCCGTGGAGGTCGACGTACTGGCCGTCGGACAGCGTCGAGCCGCCGTACTTGATGGCGTCGTGGAGGGTCTCGACCAGCGCCCGGTAGAGCCGGCGGATCTCCTGGGTCGACAGCGAGTTGGACAGGCGGTCGTAGCGCAGGCCGGCGCCGTGGAGGATCTCGTCGGCGTAGATGTTGCCGATGCCGGCGATGAACTTCTGGTCCATCAGCAGCGGCTTCAGCTTCACACTGCGGCTGTGCACCGCCTGGCCGAAGGTGGTCCACGACACGGCCTGCTCGACGGGGTCGAAGCCGAGGTGGGCCAGCTCGGGGACCTCGTCGTCGACGGCGTCGGCGTCGACCACGAACATCTCGCCGAACTTGCGGGGGTCGATGAACCGCAGCTGGCCCTTCTGGGTGAAGGTCAGCACGACACGCGGTGTGCGTCTCGGTCGGCGTCCTTGGCCGCGTTGCGGCGCAGCTGGCCGCTCATCCCCAGGTGGATGACCAGCACGCTGCCGGTGTCCAGGTTCACCACCAGGTACTTGCCACGCCGGTTGACCTGGGTGACCTTGGCGCCGTCGAGCAGCTTGACGAACGGCGCCTTCTTGCCGTGGCGGCGGATCGACCGGGTGTCGTTGACCTCGACGTCCTTGATCGCGCAGGCCGACGATGTCCCGCTCCAGCTCGCGGCGGATGGTCTCGACCTCGGGCAGTTCAGGCATCTGCAGCCCTCGCTGGTTCGGCGCAGGGAGCGGAAGGCCTCTTCGGCCGCCGCCTGCTCGGCCTCCTTCTTGGTGCGGCCGGTGCCCCGACCCCGTTCCTCGCCGCTGATGCGGACGACGGCGGTGAACTCCCGCTGGTGGTCCGGCCCGGTGCCCGACACGTCGTAGCGCGGCACCTGCCCGTACCGCCGGGCCGAGGCCTCCTGCAGCCGGGTCTTGTGGTCGGTGTCCCCCGGATCGGCCACGGCGCCGGCGAGGCGGTCGGCCAACAGCGGCAGGATGACCCCCCGGGCGGCGTCGAGTCCGGCGTCCAGGAACACGGCGCCGAACACGGCCTCCATGGCGTCGGCCAGGATCGACCGCTTGGCCCGCCCACCGGTGGCGTCCTCGCCCTTGCCGAGCCGCAGCTCCCGGCCGAGGTCCAGGTCGGCGGCCACCTGGGCCAGCGCCTCGGTGCTCACGACGGCGGCGCGGGCCATGGCCAGCTCGCCCTCGGGCATCACCGAGTCGACCCGGTAGACGTGCTCGGCCACGACCAGGCCCAGCACGGCGTCGCCGAGGAACTCGAGCCGCTCGTTCGACGGCGTGTCCTCGTTCTCGGCGCACCAGGAACGGTGTGTCAGCGCTTCGACGAGCAGGCCCACGTCGGCGAACTCGTGCCCGAGCCGGCTGGTGAGACGGGGCGCGACCTGGTCGGTCACGGGGGCGGGCTCATCGAGCCACTCGGCCAGGCGCTCCACGTCGTCACCGCATGGCCGCCCCTCAGTTGAGGCGTGCGACCACGTAGTCGACCGCATCGCGGACCGACTTCAGATCTTCGAGGTCCTCGTCCTCGATGCGGAACCCGACGGAGCGCTCCGAGAGCTCCTCCTCCAACGCCTCGACCAGCTCGATCAGGGCCAGGGAGTCGGCATCGAGGTCGTCCTGGAAGGAATCGCCCTCCTGGATCTGGTTGGGCTCGATCTCGAGAATGTCGGCCAGGCGGTCCCGAATGAGCTCCAGGACCTCGTTTCGGCCCATGGGCCCCTGCTCGACATGCGTCTCGGCCGGCACTTGCGCTCTCCCCGTTCGCTCGTGTGTGGGTCGATGCAGCCTAGCGGGGCGCGCCAATCAACGCTGGAGCACGAGTCGATCCCTCTCGGGAAGTTCTGATGCCTTCCCTGTCAGACGGGTGGCCGGATGGCGGAGGTCAGATCCCCCACCAGGTCAGCTCGGACCATCTCCGACCCCACCCGCACGGCGTTCACGATCGCTCGAGCCGATGACGAGCCGTGGCTGATGATGCACACGCCGTTGACGCCCAGGAGCATGGCCCCGCCGGTGGAGTCGGGGTCCAGCTGGTCGGCCAGCGGCAGGAGCGCCGGCAGGATCACGTCGGCGGCGGCCTTCGTCTCGTCGCTGGACCCGAACACGCCGTAGATGGCGTTCACGATCGCCCGCAGCCCGCCCTCCAGGGTCTTCAGGGCGACGTTGCCGGTGAACCCGTCGGTCACGACCACATCGGCCTCGTCGCCCATGATGTCCCGCCCCTCGACGTTGCCGACGAAGCTCGCTCCGACGCTCTCGACGGCCCCTTCGGACAGCAGGGCGTGGGTCTCCTTGACCAGCAGCGACCCCTTGGAGGCCTCCTCGCCGATGCTGAGGCAGCGCCACCTTCGGCGCTTCGATCCCGTACCGGCGGCGGGCGAACACCGCGCCCATGACCGCGAACTGCACGAGCATCTCGGGCACGCACTCGGCGTTCGCCCCGGCGTCGAGCATGACCGTGGGGTGGCCGTCGGTGAGCGAGGGGATCGGCGTGGCGATGGCCGGCCGGTTGACGCCCCTGATGCGGCCCATGCGCAGGAGCGCCGAGCCCATGGTGGCGCCCGTGTTGCCGGCACTGACCATGGCCGACGCCTTGCCGTCCCGCACCGCCTCGGCGGCACGGACCAGGCTCGAGTCCTTCATCCGCCGGACGCTCTTGGCGGGGTCGGCGTCCATGGCGATCACCTCGGAGGCGGGCAGCACCTCCAGGTCACCGGTGTCGCCCAGCTCCTCGGGACGACCCACCAGCAGGACGGGGACGCCCAGCTCCTCGACGGCCTGCCTGGCCCCGGCGACGATCTCGTCCGGTGCCTTGTCGCCGCCCATCGCGTCGACGGCGACGGGGAGCACGTGCTCGCTCAGTCCACGTCGACGGCCTGCCGGCCGCCGTACCACCCGCAGTTGCCACAGACGGTGTGCGGGCGGCGCACGGCGTCACAGCGGGGGCAGGTGCTGCGACCGGTCGTCTTGATGCGCCAGGCCGACGCCATGCGGCTGCGGCCCTTCATCTTGGAGGTCTTCTTCTTGGGGACGGCCATCGTCAGGTCCTCGAACGGTGGGCGCGCGAACGGGGGCGCACACGGGTGAAGCGACGAGTCAGGCTAGCGGGGGGCCGGGATCATTCGTCGAAGTCGAGGTCGTCGAGCGCGGCCCACCTCGGGTCGGCCGGGGGGTCGGCCTCGTTCGCCGGACCGGTGGGAAACGCGTCGGGTGCCGGGCCCGGGCAGTCCGGCCGGCACAGCGGCACCAGGGGCAGGGCGCCGGCGACCACGTCCCGCAGCATCGGCTCGAGGTCGATCTCCTCGTGCTCCAGGGGGTAGGCGTCCTCGTCGCCTTCGGGGCCGCCGAAGATCTCCTGCAGGCGCTGCGTCGTCGTCCCCTGCACCGTCTCCAGGCACCGGCGGCACTCCCCCACCCACGGCACCTCGACCTGGCCCGACACGGCGATCCCCCCGCTGAACGCCTCGACGAGCAGGTCGGCCACGATCGGCTGGTCGGGATCGACCCGGGTGGCGACGACGCCGAGCTCGCCATCGAGGTGCAGCTCCTCGTGCAGCTCGCGGCGGCTGCCGAGGTTGCGCAGCAGGTCGGCCACGCCAACCCGCAGCCGGGCGGCGCTCACCGGCTAGTGCTCTTGGTCGAAGAACTCGGTGCGCTCGTCGCCGTGGGCGCCGAACTGCTCCACGTCGGCCAGGTCGTCCTTCGGCGGCGGCGTGGCCACCGCCTGGAGCCGCTCCCGACCGGCGGCCACCTGGGCCTGCACCCGCTCGAGGGCGATCTCGAAGCTGCCGAGCTTCTGGTCGCACGAAGTCCTCGGCCTCGTGCCGCATCTGCCGCGAGCCGGGCCTCGGCCTTCTCGACGATCTGGCGGCCCCGCTGCTCGGCCGCCTTGACGACCTCGGTGCGCTGGACCATGCGCTCGGCCTGGCTGCGAGCCTCCTCCAGGAGGTCCTCGCCCTCGCGCTTGACCTTCTCGAGGAACTCCTCGCGCTCCTTCAGCAGCCAGCGGGCGGCCCGCAGCTCCTCGGGGAGTCGGGACCGGACCTCGGCCAGCAGGTCGAGGATCTCGTCCTTGTTGATCATCGCCGACGTCGACAGGGGCATCGGCCGGGCCTGGTCGATGAGGTCGGTGACCCGGTCGAGCAGCTGCTCGACCTCGGGGATGCGGTAGGTGGTGCTGGCCTTGGGGGCAGGCTCGCGTGCCGGGTCGCTCACGAGAACCGGTCCGCCAGTCGCTTCGCCACGGGTTCGGGGACCATCGACGCGACGTCACCACCGAACCGGGCGATCTCCCGGATCAGCTTCGACGCGAGGAACGAGTGCGACGACGCCGACGGGATGAACAAGGTGTCCACCCCCGAGATGGCGTGGTTCATCTGGGCCATCTGGAGCTCGCTCTCGAAGTCGGAGACCGCCCGCAGTCCCTTCACGATGAAGTCTGCCTCAATCTCCCGAGCGAGGTCGACCACCAGGGTGGAGAACATCGTGAAGCTGACGTTCTCCAGGTGGGACAGGCTCTCCCGGATCATCGCTTCCCGCTCCTCGAGGGTGAACAGCGGCTCACCCTTCTGCGGGTTGCGCATCGCCGCCACGACGACCTCGTCGAAGAGGTGGGCCGCCCGCTCGATCACCTCGAGGTGGCCGTTGTGGATCGGGTCGAACGACCCGGGGCACAGGACCTTCGTCACGGCGGGAACCGTACCGGGCGGATGCAGGCACCCCCCAGCCCGTGATGTCCGCCTCCTTCCCGCATCCACCGGGGTGCGAGAGGATCGGCGGCGGTGGGAGCGCACGGTCTGTGGGCGAAGTCCCAGCTCCGACGCGGCATCGTCGCGACCGTCGGCCTCGCCGTGGTGGTGGCGTTGGCTGGCGGCATCGTGCTGGCTGCGGTCAGCGGCGCCTCCCGGACCCGGTCGGCCCTGCCGACGTTCGTCGAGAGGTTCCGGGCCGAGGATCTGCTCGTGTTCAGCATGGGATCGCTCGCCGACCAGACCGCCCTCAACCAGTCCCTGGACGACGTGCCCGACGTGGCGGCCGCCAGCGCCGACTCGTTCTGCATCTTCGCCAGCACCGATGACCAGGGGCGTCCGATTCCGGGCACCGACGGCGCCGTGTTCGGCATCGTCGCCGTCGACGACGACCTGCTGCACACGATCCAGGCACGCAAGGTCGTGGAGGGGCGACTCGCCGATCCCGATGACCCCACGGAGGTCGTGGCGAACGAGGCGCTCGCCAGGGCTCACGACCTCGACGCCGGCGACGAGATCACCGTCGTCGCCTACGCCCCCGACCAGACGGAGTCAGCGGCCAACGACCCCACGACCGTCGCCGTCGGCCCCACGTTCACCTTCGAGATCACCGGCATCGTCCGAGGGCCCGAGGACGTGTCGATCCAGTCCCGCAGCAACAACACCGAAGCGGCCCTGCTCGTGGGACCGGCGTTCTGGGCGGAGAACCAGGACGACGTGGCCAGCTACGGCGTCGAGGGCCTGGTGCGGGCGACGCCGGGAGCGGATCTCTCCCAGGTGGAGGACGCCATCACCGAGCGTCACCCTGACGTCATCGTCGAGCGCGCCCCGGGCAGCTTGGAGGGCTACGACGCCACCCAACGGGCCATCGATCTCCAGGCGAACGCCGTGCTTGCCACCGGCCTCGCCTTCGCTCTCGTCGCCGCCCTTCTCGTCGGCCAGAGCCTCGTCCGGCGTCGGGCCGCGGCGGCCGATGCCGAGGCCTCGGCAGGAGCCCTCGGCTGGTCCCGCCGCGACCGCACGCTCTCGGCGATGGTGGTCGCGCTGCCGGTGGCCGTCGGGGGCGCGATCGGCGCCATGGCGGTCGCCGTGGCCATCTCGCCGGTGTTCCCCATCGGGACCGCACGAGCCGCCGAGCTCGAGCCCGGCGTCCACGTCGACGCCATTCCGTTGCTCGTCGGTGCGGCCATCATCGCGGCGTTCGTCCTCGTCGTGACCGCAGGCGCCGGCATCCGGCGCCACCCGCGATCTCGGCGGCGGCGGGATCCGGTCACCGGGTGGGTCGCGGCATCGGGAGCTCCCGTGGAAGCGGTGCTGGCCACCAGCCTGCCGATGGACCGCCGCCAGCGCGCGACGACCCTCCTCGCCCTGGGGGCGGGGGTCCTGGCCGTGCTCACCGTCGCCGCCGGCCTGCTCGTCCACGCCAACGTCGACGACCTCATCGACCGTCCCGAGGCGTGGGGCCAGGAGTGGGACGTGACCGTCGGCATCTACGGCGATCCCGAGAGCGCCGAGGCCGGGGTCGCCCCGCTCCGGGAGAACCCGGCGGTGGCGGACTTCACCTCCTCGTCCTCGGCCACCTACAGCGGCGACACGGTCGTCGTCGACGGTCGCGTGGTCGGCGCCGTCGGCCTCGACGCGATCCAGGGCGACCTGCTGCCGACCGTGCTGGACGGTGCCCTGCCGGTCGAGGACACAGAGATCGCTCTGGGCAGGCGCTCCCTGGACGCGATCGGAGCCTCGATCGGCGACGAGGTCGAGGTCACCGTCCCCGACGGCGTCCCGATGACGATGCGGATCACCGGCGAGGTGCTCCTGCCCGCCGCCATCGCCCCGGAGGCCCGGATCGGCGACGGGGCCGTGCTGACGATGCCCGCCCTGACCTCCCTGCGCCCGGGAAACGACTTCGCCGCCCTCTACCTGGTCAGGTTCGCCGATGGGGTGAGCCAGGACGAGGGTGTCGAGTCCCTGCGTCCGGCGTTCGGCGACACCATCGAGCGGTCCCTCCGGCCCTCCGACATCGAAAGCATCGATCGCGTGCGAGCCCTCCCCTGGATCCTCGCCGCCCTCGTCACGGCGCTGGCCGCAGCCACCGTGCTCCACGCCTTGGTCACCGGCCTCCGCCGACAACGCCACGACCTGGCGGTGGTCAAGGCCCTGGGGGTGACGCGACGGCAGCTGCGGCGCGTCGGCGGCATCCAGACCGCAGCGTTCGTCGGCGCCTGCCTCGCTGTCGGTCTCCCGGCCGGCATCCTCATCGGGCGCCAGATCTGGCAGCGCGTGGTCGACGCCCTCGGCATCGCCTCGAGCCTGGTCATCCCGATCACCGGCCTCGTGCTCCTCGTGCCGCTGACCTTGCTCGCGGGCGTACTGCTCCTGGCCCTCCCCAGCCGGGCCGCCGCCCGCACCGATCCCGCACGGGCGTTGCGAGCCGACTGACCTACCGTCGTGACCATGTCCGACCCGCATGCGCTCGTGCCCGAGACCATCGTCTGCGTCGACTGCGGCGGGATCTGCCACCTGCTGTCCACCCCACCGCCGGACGACCCGTTCGAGCCCGGCGACGTCGTGGCCTACCGCTGCGAGGACTGCATGGACCGGTGGGACGTGGTGATCCCAGACGTCGACGAACTGGGCCGGGGCGACTGACCCCGGACGCGACCCGACGCCACCGGTCAGGCGGCGTCGGGGAAGAGGGTGGCGGCGGGGGCCTGGTGGGGCCCGGGTTGGGTGGCCGCCGCCGGGGGCGGCCCGGCTGATCGTTCCTTGACGGCGGGCCCGTGGGCATGCGGTGCCATCGGCGCCCGTCGGGGCCGATGGTGGTGGTCGAGTGGTCATCGGGGTTCTTGGTGAAGGACCAGCCGGGGGCGTGGGCGAGGTCGTGGCAGCCCGAGCGGCAGGCCGGGGAGAGGTCGGCGATGTCGGTGGGGCCGTCGTGTTCGAAGGGGATGGTGTGGTGCATCTCGGACCAGGCGACGGGGGCGGTGCAGTCGGCGAAGGAACACGTGGACCACAGGCCGAACAGGACGCTGCGTTGGCTGGGTGAGGCGATGCGCTGGGCCCGGCCCAGGTCCAGCTGGCAGGACTTGCCGCCGAGCACGAGGGGGATCATCCCGGCATCACACGCCATGCGGCGGGCGACGGACGCGGGGACGGGGGTGCCGTCCCAGAGGGTCGAGGTGTCGGCTCGGGGGCCGTCGCGGCCGACGAGGTCGTCGTAGGCCAGGACGACGACGGCGCGGTCTTCGTTGCGGGCGGCGCCTTTGACCTGTTCGGCGCGGCGCAGGATCTCCTCCAGCGCGTCGGCCTGGCGCTGTTCGTTGGTGATCTCCAGTGGCGGCACCGGCTCGTCGGTCGGGTGGTTCTGGTGGTCCCGGCGGTACAGCTCGTCCGACACGCTGCCGAGGACGCGGCGGGCCCGCTGCGCCAACTCCGGGGCCAACAACCCCGACACCCGGGTCATCCCGTCATCGGTGGGGCTCAGCGTCAGGCGTTGGCGGGCCTTCTTCTTGTCCCACTCCGACCGGCCATCGTCGGCGGAGTGCTGCTGGACGAACCGGTCGACCCGCTTGGCGAACTCATACGGCGACTCCAGGGCCGCCTTGGCCAACAACTCAGCTTCCTTGGACTCCAGCGTGGCGCGGGCCTTGGCGTCGGCCTTCGCCCGGGCCCGGGCCAGCACGTCGGCATGGGCGTCGGTGATGTCCCCGTCCTCGAGCGCCTGCTCGGTCTCCGGCAGGTCCTCGAGCTGCTTCGCCCGCTCCGCCCGCCGCTTGGCCTGACCGGCCCCGACCTTCTGCTTGCGCTGCATCTCACCCGCCAGGTCCTTGGCCGGCGAGGACGAGTCCCGAGGCAGCCCGTCGAGGTGACGGGCCCACTTCGCCTCCCGCGCCGACACCCAGGACCGGTGCGTCTCGACAGCGGCCAGCACCCGTTCCGTGGAGTCGCGGTCATGCCCGTCGGGATCCTGAGCCAGCAGCTCGAGGATCTCGGCGGGGGTGGGCATGCCTTCAACGTAGCCCCTCCCTCTACCGAAAGCAAACATCTGTTCGATCTTTTTCTGATCTTTTCTTCATTCTCCTGTTGTGTCAGACTCGTCGCCAGGAAGGGGGCTCGAACCAGGAGTCCACCATGATCCGACGCCTTGCCGTGGCCATCGCTCTCGTCGTGGGCGGGATGAGCTTCGCCCCCGCCCCGGCCGACGCCCACCCCGCCGAGCGCTTCACGGCCTGCACCGCCCGGAGCACGACCACGACGCAGTGCGACCGCCGGGGCGCCGCGTTCATCGCCGGCCAGACCGTCTACCTCCGCGGCCGCGTCACCCCCGCCCACCCCGGCTTCGGCGAGGTGTGGCGACGAGCGCCGCACAGCCAGTGGTGGGCGAAGGTCGGCCTCATCGGGATCAACGAGCAGGGCAGGATCCGCTGGTCGTGGGTGACCGATCGCTACCACGTCGCCAGCGCGCCCTACACGTTCCAGTTCCGCATCCCTGGCCACGGCCGCAGCTGGGCGACCCAGGCCTGGGTGCTCAGCGGCGAGTGACCCGGCGCCTCGCCGTCGCCGCCGCCGTCGTCGTCGCCGCAACGCTCGCCCCGCCACACCCAGCCGACGCGAGCCCGCGCCAGCGCTTCACCATCTGCGCCACCGTCTCGGCCACCAGCCCCCGTTGCTACAACGGCGGCGTCACCTACGAGGTGGGTCAGACCGTCTACCTCCGCGGCCGGATCACGCCCGCCCATCCCGGCTTCGGACAGGTGCTCCGCCAAGCGCCCGGCAGCCAGCGCATGCGCGTCGTCGGGACGATGGGCGTGGCCGCCGACGGCCGCATCCGCTGGTCATGGCCGACCCGCGCCCGCGACGTCGACGGCGGCGAGCCCCATCTTTTCGCGTTCCGCATCCCCGACGTGGGCCGGAGCCACCTGGTCGAGGTCTGGGTCGTGCCGAGGCACGGCTGACGGGCTACGGCAGGCGCTGTTGCGGCAACCACGCCGGGCCGTTGGATCGCCAGATCTGGTCGGCGCCACCGCCGGGCCCGTAGAAGAACATGTCGTCGGTGCCGTCGCCGTTCCAGTCACCGGTGATCGGGATGAACGTGCCGGTTATGCCCAGGTTGTTCGTCTCCCGCGCGAAGTACGGGGCGGTCGGGCCCCTCCCCCGCCACAGCACGTCGGTGGCCTGACCCGGCTGGTAGAAGACGAGATCGGCCTTGAAGTCGCCCGACAGGTCCCCGACGATCATCTGGAACTGCGCCGGCTGCAGCCGGTAGGTGTGGCGGGTGAACGACGTGCCGTTGGCACGCGTCTGCCAGGCCTCGAACTCGCCGAAGTTCCGCAGCGACCGGTAGAGGAAGAGGTCGGCCTGCCAGTCGCCGTCGAAGTCACCTGCCCGATAGGTGAACCCGTTGGGCAGGGTCAGCCGGGTGTCCGTGTGACCCGCGGCCGTGAACCGTCGCATGGTGTCGGCCCCACCGGGGGACACGAAGAGGATGTCGGTCCGCCGGTTGAAGTCGAAGTCGCCGGCGATGGGGTACGTCGAGCCGCCACCCATGTTGGCGGTGGCCGCGACGACCTGGTGGGAGCCGTCGGTGGCGAACTCCCAGATCCGGTCGCCCCGCGTGCCGGCGCCATAGAAGAAGAGGTCGTCCACGCCGTCGCCGTTCAAGTCGCCGGCCACGACCCGGTGGGTTCCGTTGGACGGCAGCGGCGACCGGACGAAGCCGTTTCCGGTCCCGTTCGACGTCCACATGGTCCCGGCATTGGGGGCGGCGAAGTAGATGTCGTCGTCACCGTCGCCGTCGAAGTCGCCCGGCACCGGGAAGCCAGGGCCCTGGGCGCCGACGGGGAGGCGCCGGAAGCGAGGCGGCACGGCCGACGGGTTGCCCTCCGAGATGATGATGTCGGTGCGCTGGCACTCGCGGACCGGCACCTCGAAGAAGGTGAAGCGCCTCGTCGGGCCCGACGGGGGGTCGACGAAGATCTCGACGCCGTAGCGGCGGTCGGGCGCCAGGCCGTCGAACTCGGGTGCGCTCTCCCCCGCCGGGATGTCCCGCTGGTCGCGGAACCCCTGGATGCCGAACGACGGGAAGTCGGCCCCGGTGGCCACGAAGTTGTCGAGGTTCCCCGATGGCCTCCCGTTGACGAAGTGGCGCACCCGGATCGACCCGGTGGTGCCGCCCACGCCGCAGTTCAGCGGGAACACGATCTCGACGTTGCCGATGCTCTGGCCGGGACGCAGGCGCAGGTTCCGCTTCACCGCACCGCCGTAGTGGGAGAAGACCCCCGCACCCGACCCGGCGGCACGCGGGTACACCTCGAGCGTGAAGTGATGGGCGTTCGAGGGAAGTCCGCTGATCTGCCAGTCGAGGTCGTTGGCCCCAGCCGGAGGCCCGCCGTCGATCGGCAGGTGTGGGTTCATGCTCACCGTCTCGGCGTAGGCGGCCCGGCTCGGGTTGCGGGTGCCGTCCATGTTGAGCGGGAAGTCCTGGGCGTCCCGCAGCACCAGGCTGATCTGGGCGTTGACGGCCTTGCCGTCGATGCCGTGGATCGTCCCCGAGATGTTCCGGTTGCCCTCCGGCGCGGGCGACGGCGTCCCCTCCGTGACGACCGTGGTCGTCGGCGCCGGCTCGGTCGTGGTGGTCGGCGCCACGGTCGTGGTGGTCGTCTCCGGGGCGACCGTCGTGGCCGGCGCCATCGTCGTCGGGGGCGCCTCCTGGGCACCCGCACCCGGCCCCGCCACGGCCGCGACCGCCAAACCGACCGCCAGTCCCGTCAACCATCGTCCCCGCCGCATGGTCCCCGACGTTACGGCACGACGGCTGTCAGTTCTTGAGCAGGAACTCGGCGTCGTCGTCGTGGTGGAGCAGCTCGACCTCGTCCCTCAGCAGGGGATGATCGGAGAGGTCGGGATCGTCGGTCAGCAGCTCCATCGCCGCCGCCCGCGCCTTGCCGACCCACTCCTTGTCTCGGCGCAGCGACGCCAGCTTGAGGTCGTTGCGGCCCTTCTGGCGCTCGCCGAAGAGGGTGCCCTCGCCCCGCAGCTCGAGGTCGACCTCGGCCAGCTCGAAGCCGTCGGTCGTGCGGACCATGGCCTTCAGACGCTCCTCGCCGTCCTCGGTCAGGCCCTGGCCGACGAGGAAGCAGAACGACTGGTCGGCGCCCCGACCGACCCGGCCGCGGAGCTGGTGCAGCTGGGCGATGCCGAAGCGGTCGGCGTCGAGCACGACCATGACCGTGGCGTTGGGGACGTCGACGCCGACCTCGATCACGGTCGTCGCCACCAGCACGTTCAGCGCACCGGAGCGGAACAGCTCCATGGTCCGCTCCTTCTCGGCGGGGTTGACCCGACCGTGGAGGAGGCCGACCTCCAGCCCGGACAGCTCGCCGGTGCGCAGCGCCTCCCAGGTCTGCTCGGCCGAGGCGACCTGGAGCTTGTCGCTCTCCTCGATCAGCGGGCAGACCACGTAGGCCTGGCGCCCGGCCGCGACCTCGGCCCGGACCTTCTCCCAGAGCTCGGGCGTGCCGAGGTCCAGCTCGGCCTCGGACGTCTTGATCCACGCCGTCTCGACCGGGGTCCGCCCCGGCGGCAGCTCGTCCAGGACGGAGACCTCGAGGTCGCCGTAGACCGTCATCGCCGCCGTCCGCGGGATCGGCGTGGCGGTCATGACCAGCACGTCGGGCACCGCGTCGCTCCGGGCCGGATGCCCGCAGCGTCGCTCGCTGCTCGACGCCGAAGCGGTGCTGCTCGTCGATCACGACGACGCCCAGCGATCCGAACTCGACCTTGTCCTGGATCAGCGCGTGGGTGCCGACGACCAGGTCGACCGAGCCGTCCCGCAGCCCGTCGAGGAGCCGGGTGCGGTCGGCGCCCGTCGTCCGGTTGGTCAGCAGCTCCAAGCGCAGCGGCCGCTCGCCCATCAGCGTCGTGTCGTCGGGGACGGTCAGGTCGGCGAGCAGCTCGCGCAGCCCGAGGAAGTGCTGCTCGGCCAGGACCTCGGTGGGTGCCATCAGCGCACCCTGGTGGCCGCCCTCGCACGGCCACGAGCAGCGCGCTCGACCGCCACCACCGTCTTGCCCGAGCCGACGTCGCCCTGCAGCAGCCGGTGCATGGGGTGCGCCTTGCCGAGGTCCTCCTCGATCTCGCCGATGACCCGCTGCTGGGCGCCGGTCAGCGGGTACGGCAGCGCTTCGTGGAAGGCGCGGACGAGCCGACCGTCGAGTCGTGCGACGACGCCCGGGGTCGTCCGCTCCAGCTCCAGCTTCCGACGCACCAGCGCCAGCTGGACCCGGAACAGCTCGTCGAAGACCAGCCGGCGCCGGGCCTTCGCCACGTCGTCCATCGACTCGGGCAGATGGATGTGGTGCATCGCCGTCTGTCGGTCGACGAAGCCGTGCGAGGTCACGGAGCTCGACGGGCACCGGGTCGGCGATGCCCCGGGGCTCGGAGCGGCGGAGGATCTCGGCGATCCAGGCCCGGTAGTCCCGGGAGTAGATGCGAGCCTTCTCCGACTGCGGGTACACGGGGACGATCCGCCCGGTCTCGTCCCCGGCCAGGTCGAGCACCGGGTTCATCAGCTGGCGCTTGCCCCGGTAGGTCTCCATCCGCCCGAAGAGGATCAGCGTCTGGCCGGTGTGGAACTGGCGCTCCCGCCACGGCTGGTTGAAGAAGGGGACGGTCAGCCCGCCCGTGCCGTCGGTGACCCGCACCTCGACCAGCGTCCGTCGGTTGCGCGATCCGCCGGGCGCTGACCTTCTCGACGGTGACGAGGAGCGTCGCCTCCTCGCCCTCCTTCAGGTCGCCGATGATCGCCTGCCGGGTCCGGTCGAGGTGGCGACGGGGGTAGTGGGTGAGCAGGTCGAGCACCGTGCGGATGCCCAGGTCGTCGAGGGCCTTCGCCTTCTTCGTCGCCGACGCCCTTCAGCGTGTCGACGGATCGCTCGTCGAAGTCGCCGAGCGTGAGCGGCAGCTGGTCCGTCATCTGTTCTGGCGCCTGATTCGGGCGCTATGGCGCCCAAATCGGGCGCCAGAACGCACGACCAGGCTCACTCGATGCCGAAGTAGTAGGGGTAGAGCGGCTGGCCGCCGTGGTGGACCTCGGTCTCCACGTCGGGACGGTTGTCCTCCAGCCACTCCCGGATGTGGCGGGTGTCGCCGACCGTCGCCCCCTCGCCCTCGATGATGGTGACGATCTCGTGGTCCTCGGTGACCAGCACGTCGAGCAGCCCGACGGCGACCTCGGCCACGGTCCCGGCGACGGCCTGGATGCCGTCGCTGCTGATGCCGAGGTAGTCGCCCTCCTCGATGGGCCCGGCGTCGCTGGTCGAGTCCCGGACCGCCTGGGTCACCTCGCCGGCGACGACCGAGGCGGCGGCATCACCCATGGACTCGACGTTGTCGTCGGCGGTGGCCTGTGGGTCGTAGGCGAGGAGCGCGGCGAAGCCCTCGGCGGCGCCCTTGGTGGGCACGACCCGCACGGTCTTGTCGGTCTCGGCGTCGACCTGCTTGGCGACGGCGATGATGTTCTTGTTGTTGGGGAGGATGACGACCTCGTCGGCCGGGCACCGCCTCGACGACCTCCAGCAGCTGGGCGGTCGACGGGTTCATGGTCTGGCCGCCGAGCACGACACCCTGCACGCCGAGGTTGTGGAAGATGCGGCGGATGCCGTCGCCCGTGCACACGGCGACGACCGCGGTCGGCACCGGCGCCTGGCTGACGACCCCGACCAGCTCGGGCGCGGCCTCCCGCACCCAGCGCTCCTCCTCCACCTGCTCGAGCAGGTCGGTCACCCGGATGTTGCGGGGCCGCCCGCAGTCGATCGCCGCCTCGACGGCGGCACCGATGTCGTCGGTGTGGATGTGGCAGTTCCAGATGCCGTCACCGCCGACCACCACGATCGAGTCGCCGATGCCCGCCACACGTCCTTGAAGGCGGGGATCGTCTTGTCCTCCGCCTCCAGCAGGTACATGACCTCGTAGCGGAGGTCGGCGATGCCGCCGTGGCCGCCCTCGCCAGCCCCTGAACACCGCCGGCGTGGGCCATGGTCAACGCCAGGTCCTCGTCGGGCACGTCGATGGCATCGGGCTCGGGCAGCGGACGGTCGTCGAGGACGTGGAGCAGCGCGTCGAGCAGCAGGAGGAAGCCGGTGCCGCCGGCGTCGACCACGCCGGCCTCCTTCAGCACCGGGAGCATGTCCGGGGTGCGGGCCAGGGCGTCGGCCCCCTGCGCCTTGCCGCGGTCCAGCACGTCGACCAGCGACGCTCCCTCCGACGCCGCCGCGGTGCCCGCCTCGGACGCCTCGCGGACGACGGTCAGGATCGTGCCCTCGACCGGCGTGCCGACCGCGCCGTAGGCCGCCGTCGAGGCCTCGGCGAGCGCCCGGGCCCACGTCGCGCCGTCGGCCTGGTCGCCCTCGGCGAGGACGTCCGGTCAGGCCCCGCAGGACCTGGCAGAGGATCACCCCGCTGTTGCCCCGGGCCCCCATGAGCGAGCCGTGGCCGATGGCCTTGCACGTCGACGCCATGTCCTCGGCGGCCCCGTCCAGCTCGATCACGACGGACTCGAGGGTGAGGGCCATGTTCGTGCCCGTGTCGCCGTCGGGCACGGGGTAGACGTTCAGTCGGTTGATGGGCTCCTGGTGCGCTGCGGAGAAGGTCCCGGAAGGTGGCGATGGCCGCCCGCAGGTCGTCGGCGCCGAGGTGCTCGCGGGTCGCCATGGCGGCCGATGGTAGCCAGGGGGTCCCCCAGCATCCGGTGCCCGGACTGCCGGACCGGAGGGGTCGGCTGGTACCGTTCTCCCACCCTGTTCCTGAGTTGTGAGGTACCCCCCGTCATGCCTTCGGTCTGTGAGATCTGTGGCAAGCACCCCTCCTTCGGCATGAAGCTGAGCCACTCCCACCGCCGGACGCGCCGTCGGTGGAACCCCAACATCCAGAGCGTCCGCGCCGTCATCGACGGTCGCACTCGCCGAGTCCACGCCTGCACCTCGTGCATCCGGGCCGGCAAGGTCGTCAAGGCCGCCCGCTAGCGGGCGGGGGCGACGTGCAGGGCGTCATCAAGTCCTACGACCCCGGGACACGGGTCGGGGTCGTCATCAGCGACACCGACCTGGCCGAGTACGACCTCGCTGAGGACGCACTCGACGGGTCGATCTTCCGCACGCTCCGCCAGGGCCAGCGCGTGGTCTTCGACCTCGACGGCTCGGGTAGGGCGGCCAGTGTCCGGATCGGCTCCGAGGTCGACCTCGGGACGCCCGACTACCTCGAGGAGCGTTGATGACCACGACCATCCCCCCCACCACCAACCGGCGGTTGCTGGAGTGGGTGGACGAGTGGGCCGAGGTCTTCCAGCCCGACGCCGTCGAGTGGTGTGACGGCTCCGACGAGGAGTACCAGGAGATGTGCCGGCTCCTGGTCGAGAGCGGCACGTTCGAGCAGCTGAACCCCGAGCTGCGGCCGAACAGCTTCCTGGCCCGCTCGGACCCCGCCGACGTGGCTCGGGTCGAGGACCGGACCTTCATCTGCTCCGAGAAGGAGATCGACGCCGGCCCGACCAACAACTGGCGGGCGCCGGCCGAGATGAAGGCCGAGGTCCTCGAGTTCTTCACCGGCGCCATGAAGGGCCGGACCATGTACGTGGTCCCGTTCTCGATGGGCCCGCTGGGCTCGCGCATCGCCGACATCGGCGTGCAGCTCACCGACTCGCCCTACGTCGTGGCCAACATGCGGACGATGACCCGGATGGGGTCGAAGGTCCTCGGCGTGCTCGGGTCGGGCGCGTTCGTGAAGTGCCTGCACTCCGTCGGCTACCCCCTCGACGGCCGCGACGACGTCGCCTGGCCGTGCGACGGGGACAACAAGTACATCTCCCACTTCCCCGAGTCCCGGGAGATCTGGTCGTACGGCTCCGGCTACGGCGGCAACGCCCTGCTGGGCAAGAAGTGCTTCGCCCTGCGCATCGCCTCGGCCATGGCCCACGACGAGGGCTGGCTGGCCGAGCACATGCTGATCCTGGGCGTCACCCCGCCCGAGGGCGAGACCCGGTACATCGCCGCCGCCTTCCCGTCGGCCTGTGGCAAGACCAACATGGCCATGATGATCCCCACCCTCCCCGGGTGGAAGGTCGAGTGCGTCGGCGACGACATCGCCTGGATGAAGTTCGGCGACGACGGCCGGCTCTACGCCGTCAACCCCGAGGCCGGCTTCTTCGGCGTGGCCCCGGGCACCTCCGACGCCACGAACCCCAACGCCATGCGCACGTTGGGCGAAGAACGTCATCTTCACCAACGTCGCCAAGACCGACGACGGCGACGTCTGGTGGGAGGGCATGGGGCCGGCCCCGGACCACCTCATCGACTGGAAGGGCGAGGACTGGACCCCGGACAGCGAGACGCCGGCGGCCCACCCCAACGCCCGGTTCACGGCACCGGCCTCGCAGTGCCCGGCGATCTCCTCCAAGTGGGACGACCCGCAGGGCGTCCCCATCTCGGCCATCCTCTTCGGCGGTCGCCGGGCGAACACCGTCCCGCTGGTGACCGAGGCGTTCGACTGGGACCACGGTGTCTTCCTCGGCTCGATCATGTCGTCCGAGAAGACGGCGGCCGCCGCCGGCACCGTCGGCGAGGTCCGCTTCGACCCCTTCGCCATGCTCCCCTTCTGTGGGTACAACGTCGGCGAGTACTTCGGCCACTGGCTGGGCATCGGCGACCACTCGGTCCACGCTCCGAAGCTGCCTCGCCTGTACTGGGTCAACTGGTTCCAGAAGGACGACGACGGCAAGTTCCTCTGGCCTGGCTTCGGCGAGAACAGCCGGGTCGTGAAGTGGATCGTCGACCGCCTGGAGGGCGACGTCGACTCCACGGAGACCGCCATCGGCCGGGTCCCCCGGGCCGAGGACCTCGACGTCAGCGGCCTGGACCTCGACCGCGCGACCGTCGAGCGGCTGGTCACCGTCGATCGGGACCTCTGGCGCGACGAGGTGGAGCGCATCGAGGCGCACTACGAGTTCGTGGGAGACCGGCTCCCCGCCGAGCTCCGCGACCAGCTCCTGGAGCTCGAGAAGCGCCTCGCTCCTCCCGCCTGACCGGCGGTTGATCTCCGAGAACCCTGACCGCTCCTTCGACGCGCCCCGAAACATGAGGAAACTTGCGTTGTCAGCACTCAGCTTTCCTTCTAGCATGTCCTGCGGAACCGACCAAACCCTCAGACAACCCCCGGAGGTGCGCAGAGATGCTGCTCCAGTTCGACCCCTTCCGTGAGATCGACCGCTTCGCCGACCAGGCCTTCGGCCGGGCGGCCAACCCCGCCATGCCGATGGACGCCGTGCGACGCGACGAGACCGTGCACGTGTTCCTCGACCTCCCCGGCGTGGAGCCCGCGTCCATCGACCTCGAGGTGGAGCGCAACGTCCTCACCGTGAAGGCCGAGCGCGCGCTGGACGCGCGAGGAGGGCGACCAGGTGCTCGCCAACGAGCGGCGCCAGGGCACCTTCACCCGTCGCCTCCTGCTGGGCGACACCCTCGACGGCGACCGGGTCGAGGCCGAGTACCGCGACGGCGTGCTCGCCATCACCATCCCGGTGGCCGAGGCGGCCAAGCCCCGCAAGGTGGCCGTCGGCACGGCCGACGGTGGCACCGCCCTCGAGGCCGAGTCGAGCGACGCTCAGGCCGCCTGAGAACTCCCCCCGCCGACCCCCTTCCGGCGGGCACGGAGCCGGGCCCCGACCCACCGCCGGGTCGGGGCCCGTTCGCGTACGCTTGCGCCCACGCTGTCGAGCAGGGGGATGCCATGACGGTTCGGGCCTATGTGCTCATCCAGACCGAGGTCGGCAAGGCCGCCGCCGTCGCCTCGGAGATCGGGGCCCTCGAGGGAATCGTCAACGCTGACGACGTGACCGGTCCCTACGACGTGATCGCCACCGCCGAGGCCGCCTCGGTCGACGACCTCGGGAAGATGGTCGTCAGCAAGGTCCAGATGATCGAGGGCATCACCCGCACGCTCACCTGCCCGGTCGTCAACCTCTAAGCCAACTGGATCGCCCGCAGGCCGAGTCCCATCAGGAACAGGCCGCCGAGGCCGTAGAGCAGGTACTGGTACGTCCGGACCGCCGGCGTGTAGGTGCGGTAGCTGTAGATCAGGGCGGCGGCGATGATCGCCACGAACCCGTAGAACTCGTGGAACTCGGGCGCCTCGAGGTCCTGGGCCAGGATCACCCCGAGCACGACCTGCACCAGGATCGTCGCCTGCGCGAGGGCGGTGAAGATCCACAGGGCCCGGCCCCGGAGCCTGCTCCAGCCAGTGGGCACCGAGGGCCCAGCAGCCGGCGAGGGCGTTGGCCACGACCATCACCCAGGCCCACGTCGTGTGGACGTCGAGCAGGGTGTCGGTCGACATGACGGAGGCCGAGGGTAAACCCCGTCGCCACTACGCTCGGCTCACGATGGCCATCCCGGACGGTGCCTCGGGCGTGTTCGCCAGCCAGCACCTGGCCGAGGCCATCGACGCCGGTTGGATCGCGGGGCACGTCGACGAGTCGAGCATCCAGCCCGCCAGCCTCGACCTCCACCTCGGGCCGGTCGCCTATCGCATCCGCTGCAGCTTCCTGCCCGGCCAAGACACCGTCGAGCGCCGGGTCAAGGCCTACGTGGTCGACGAGCTCGACCTCCGGGGCGAGGGCGCGGTGCTGGAGACCCAGCGGCCCTACCTGATCCCGCTTCAGGAGACGCTGGCCCTCCCCGACCACGTCCGGGCCCGCACCAACCCGAAGAGCTCGACGGGTCGGCTCGACGTCTTCACCCGGGTCATCACCGACGGCGGCAAGGCCTTCGACGAGATCGCCCCGGGCTACGCGGGGACCCTCTGGCTGGAGGTCGTCCCCCTCTCGTTCACGGTCCGGGTCCACGAAGGCCTGACCCTCAACCAGCTGCGCCTCATCGCCGGCGACCGGGTGGCGCTGACCGACGACGAGGTCCGGGCCCGTCACGCCGAGTCGGGGCCTGCTCTATCGCGACGACACGCCGGTCTCCCCCGAGGACTTCCGCATCTCGTCGGGCCTCTTCCTGGGACTCGACCTGGAGGGCGACTCGCAGGGTCGGGTCGGCCACCGGGCCAAGCAGCACACCGGGCTGCTCGACATGGGTCGCATCAGCGCCTACCACCCGGAGGACTGGTGGGACCCGGTCCGCCGGGAGGAGGGCGATCGCATCGTGCTCGCCCCCGGGGCCTTCTACCTGCTGCTGTCCGACGAGGCCGTCGTCATCCCGCCCGACCTGGCCGCTGAGATGACCGCCTACGACCCGACCGCCGGCGAGCTGCGCACCCACTACGCCGGGTTCTTCGACCCCGGCTTCGGCTACGACCCGACCGGCCTGCTCAAGGGGTCACGGGCGGCGCTGGAGGTCCGGGCCCACGACGTGCCGTTCATGGTCGAGCACCGCCAGCCCGTCTGCAAGCTGACCTTCGAGCGGATGCTGGAGCCCCCCGAACGCCTCTACGGCTCCGGGATCGGCAGCAACTACCAGGGCCAGGTCGAGACCCTCGGCAAGCACTTCATCCGCCCGCAGCCGCAGCCCCGCCTTCGCTGAATCTCCCGTTCTGGTCAGGCCGGATCGGCTCCGCTGTCGACCAGACCGGTCGACGGGATCGACGACAGCTCGCCGGTCTCCATCAGCTCCCGCACCGCGGGCACGGGGTCGGTGTCGCCGAACATCTCGGCGTCGGCGAAGTCGGCGGGGCGGCCGGTGGGCTCGACCACCCAGTAGCTGGCCTCGAGGGCGATGCCGTTCGGATCGGTGAAGTACACGGACTGGACGAAGCCGTGGTCGACGATCTCGGTGACCTCGACGCCATGGCCGCGCAGGCGCTCCTGCAGGGCGTGGAGGTCCCGCAGCTCGGGCAGGTTGAACGAGACGTGGTCGAACTGGGCCGGCCCCTCGGGCGGGATGCCGGCGGGCTTCTCGAAGGTCTCGATGTCGGCGTCGGACCACTGGAAGAAGGCGATCGTGTTCCCGGCGCCCATGTCGAAGAAGTAGTGGCGCATGGGCCCGGCGTTGATCGTGGCCACGATCGGCATGCCGAGGGCCCCGTGGTAGAAGCGCACCGTCGCGTCCATGTCGGGCGTGATCAGTGCCAGGTGGTTGATGCCGCGCCAGCGAGGGTTGCTCATGGCCCGAGCGTACGCCCGGCCCGGGGTCAGTTGAACAGGTCCGTGGCGTAGGGCTCGCCGCCGGCGGCCGAGCCCTCCTCGATGAACCACTCCTGGCCGAAGCTGAAGCCGAAGGCCTCGTCCGGCAGGGCCAGGAAGAAGTGGTCCGTCGGCGATCTGGCTGGCGTGGACCTTCATCGACGCCCGCTTCTGCGCGAGGTACCCGCTCACGTCGATCTGATGGGTGATGACCGACGCCGGCTGGCCGAAGTTCTCCTCGTCGATCTCGGGGGCATCGGTGTCGCCGAGGTCGATGTCGCCTTCGGCGATGCGGGTGCGGATCATGTCCAGGATGAAGTCCCGGTTCATCGTCGCCATGAACCGCCGCTGAATGCCGGCGAGCTCGCCGGCCCGCTGGCCGACGCGGTGGACCTGGATGTGGTCGGGGTGGCCGTAGCCACCGATCTCGTCGTAGTAGGTGAGCACGTCGGCCTGCTCCTCCTCGAGGATCAGCGCCAGCCGCCGGGCGGCGTGCTCGACGTCGGCCTGCCAGAAGCTGGCGGGGTCGTCGTTGGTCGGCTCGCCCATCATCCCCGAGTCGACGTAGCCCAGGAACTCGACCCGTTCGACGCCCAGCACCTCGGCAGAGGCGTACGTCTCGGCGATGCGGCGCATGCCCAGCTGCTCGCCGTCGTCGAGGACGCCGCCCACGATCTCGCCGTGCTCCCCCCGGGTGGCGATGACCAGCGTCACCCGGTGCCCGTCGGCCGCGGCCTTGGCCATGGTTCCCCCGGTCTGGATCGACTCGTCGTCGGGATGGGCGTGGAACACGACCAGCGAGGCCACTAGGCGACGGCTCCCGACTCCCGCAGGGCGGCGATGTCCTCCGCGGAGAGCCCGGCCTCGGCCAGGACCTCCTCGGTGTGCTGGCCGGCGTGGGCCGGCGGGCCGGCGATGCCGGCGGGGGTGCGGCTGAAGCGGGGCGCGGCGTTGGGGTGCTGGATCCCGGCCACCTCGACGAAGGTGTCCCGGGCGACGTTGTGGGGGTGGTGGGGCGCCTCGTCCATGGACAGGACCGGGGCGAAGCACACGTCGCTTCCCTCCATCAGCTCGCACCACTCGTCACGGGTCTTGGACTTCATGACCCGCGTCAACTCATCGCGCATCCCGGGCCAGTTGTCGCGGTCCATCTGGTGTTGCTCGTGCTCCAGGCCGCTGAGGCGGACCAGCTCGGCGTAGAACTGCGGCTCGATCGAGCCGAGGGCGACGTACTCGCCGTCGGCGCACTCGTAGACGTCGTAGAAGGGGGCGCCGCTGTCGAGGAGATTCGTCCCCCGGGGCCCGTTCCAGAGGCCCATCGCCTTCAGACCGTGGATGAAGGTCATGAGCAGGGCGGAGCCGTCGACCATGGCGGCGTCGACCACCTGGCCCTGGCCCGACTGCTTGGCCTCGACCAGCGCACAGGCGACGCCGAAGGCCATGAGCATCCCGCCGCCACCGAAGTCCCCGACCAGGTTGAGGGGAGCGATGGGCGCCTCACCGGCGCGACCCAGCGGGTGCAGGGCGCCGGCCAGGGCGATGTAGTTGATGTCGTGGCCCGCCGCCAGCGAGTAGGGACCGTCCTGGCCCCACCCCGTCATGCGGCCGTAGACCAGCTTCGGGTTGCGCTCCAAGCAGACGTCGGGGCCGAAGCCCAGGCGCTCGGTGACGCCGGGGCGGAAGCCCTCGATGAGCACGTCGGCGCCGTCGACCAGCTTCAGCAGCGTCTCCAGCCCGTCGGGGTGCTTGAGGTCGAGGGCGACCGAGCGCCGGCCCCGGGTGAGGATGTCGCGGGGCGGGTCGTCGGGATCGCCGCCCTTCGCCGCCACCGAGCGGTCGACGCGGATCACGTCGGCGCCCATGTCGGACAGCACCATCGCCGCGAACGGGCCGGGCCCGATGCCCGCCAGCTCGATGACCTTCACACCCGAGAGTGGACCCATGGCCGCATCGTACGGGCGAGAATCGCCCCGATGAGCTTCCGCCGTGCGGCGTTCGCCGACCTCGACACCGCCACCCTGTACGCCCTGCTGAAGCTGCGGTCCGACGTCTTCGTCGTCGAGCAGGCCTGCCCGTACCCGGAGCTGGACGGTCGGGACACCGAGCCCGGCGCCGAGCACCGCTGGATCGAGGACGACGACGGCGCCCCGCTGGCCTACGTGCGGCTGCTGGACGAGCCCGACGGCGCGGTCCGGCTCGGCCGGGTCGTCACCCGGCCGGACGCCCGCGGCGACGGGTTGGCCCGCCGGCTCGTCGAGGGCGTGCTCGCCGACCACGCCGACGTGACCGCCGACGTCCAAGCCCACCTGGCCGACTGGTACGAGGCGCTGGGGTTCGAGGTCACCGGCCCCGAGTTCCTGGAGGACGGCATCCTCCACGTCCCCATGCGGCGAACGAACTAGACGGGGCGAGGGTCCGCCACCCCGCTCCCCGTTCTGGTGGCAGCCCTATGTCGCTGACAACACGCCGCTGCCACCAGAACGACTTTTCGGGCTAGTCGGAGACCTCGCCGTCGACGCGGAACTCGACCGGGAGGTCGGTGCGGCCGGGCCAGCCCACGACGAGCTCGCCGGTCCAGACGCTCTGCACGCCGGTCGCCGCGGCCCCCTCGATCCCCCGCCAGCTGTCGCGATCGGGGTCATAGGCGAGCGTCGGCGAGTTGCGGTCGAGGAACAGGAACTCGTCACCGGTCCAGAGGTGGCTGGTGAACAGATCGTCACCGGGCTGCGGCGCTGCCTCGCGCCAGCCGCCGCCGGGGCCCAGGTCGAAGACCCGCTTGGCGACCGACCCGTCGTCGACCAGCACGAGGTCGTCGCCGCAGGTCATCGAGGCGATGTCGCCGGTGGGGACGACGCCGGCCGACGCCGTCGGGAACCAGACCCTGGTCTCGCTGTTCAGGCCCATGACCCGCAGCGTCGGCCCGAGGTTGCCCGCCGAGTCGTCGGCGGTCTCGGCCAGGAGGCCCGAGCCGACGACCACGGCGTCGTCGGCCATGCACGCCCCCTCGATCAGCACGCCGGGCGAGGGGAGGGACTCCCACACGTCGTCGCTGAGCGAGTAGGTCCACACCTCGCGGTTGGCGAGGGCGCCGAACCCGTCGCGGGCGCCCAGCAGCACGACGGCCCGGCCGTCGGAGGTCACTCCGACCGGCTCGCTCTGCCCGTTGCTGATCACCTCCAACCGGCCCGGGAGCTCGACCGTGCGCCACTCCTCGTCGGCCATGGAGTACACCGCGGCGTCGTAGGCACCGCCGTCGCACGCCCGCTCCTCGTTCTCGGTCTCCCGGCAGCGCTGCCCGATCACGAAGACCTCGTCGTCGACGGTGAGCGCGGCGGGTCGGCCCCGCAGTGGGCGGTCGAAGGGCGGATCCGGCAGCACCTCGACCTCGTCGGTCTCGGGATCGATGAGGGCGGCGTCGTTCAGGGGTTCGACCGTGCGGACGCTCTCGGTCTCGTCGGGCACCGGGGTGCCGCCGAAGACGAAGAGGCGGTCGCCGGCCCACGCCAGGGACGGGCGAGCCGCGGTCGACCCAGTCGTCGTCGGGCTCGCCGCGGAGCACGCCGATCGAGACCCAGAGGATCCCGGCGGCGAGGACAAGCACGAACAGCCAGCCGTACCAGTGGCCGTCGGTCCCCCAGGACCTCCACGCGATGTTCAGAACCGACCTCCGCTGCCGTGTCCGCCGGGGTGGGAGGTTAGGCAGGGGAACCCCGTCCCCGGCCTTCGGTAGCCTCGCCCGGCCGTGACCGACCGCCGGATCGACCCGCTCACGGGGGCGCAGACCCGTGTCGTGGCCGCGCGGCAGGACCGCCCGAACCAGCCCCGCACCGACGAGTGTCCGTTCTGCGTCGGCGGGCTCGAGGCGCCCGAGCCCTACACGGTGAAGGCCTTCCCCAACCGGTGGCCGCCGATGCCCGACGATCGGTGCGAGATCGTCCTCTACACCCCCGACCACGACGCCACCTTCGCCTCCCTTCCCGTCGAGCGGCCCGGCTGGTCGTCGACCTCTGGGCCGAGCGCACGGCCACCTTGGGCGCTCGCCCCGACGTGGCCTACGTGCTGGTGTTCGAGAACCGTGGCCCCGAGGTCGGCGCGACCATCCCCCACCCCCACGGCCAGATCTACGCCTACGACGAGATCCCGCCGGTTCCCGCCCGTGAGCTGGCCGCCATCGCCTGTGCCCTGTGCGACGCCTCCCCGCGCCGACCTCGTGGTGACCGAGGTCGGCGGCTGGCGGGCCGCCGTCCCCGAGGCCGCCGACTCACCCTTCGGCCTGCTGCTCGCTCCCGAGGCCCACGTCCCCGACCTCCCCTCGCTCGACGAGCGACGGCCGGGACGGCTTGGCCGCCGTGCTGGTCGACGCCTTCGGCCGCCTGGACCGCTTGTTCGACGCACCGATGCCCTTCATGGCCTGGTTCCACCAGCGCCCCACCGACGGCGGCGACTGGCCCACCGCCCACCTCCACCTCCACGTGGCCCCGCTGCTGCGCTCGCCGGCCACACCCCGCTTCGTCGCCGCCGCCGAGGTCGGTGGTGGCATCTTCTTCAACCCCGTCCGACCCGAGGACGCCGCCGCACAGCTCCGAGACACGATGATCCGGGCCCACGCCCCCGGGCGGGTCAACCTGATCGGCGACCACACCGACTACCTCGGCGGACTGGTCCTCCCGATGGCGATCGACCTCGGCACGACGGTCGAGGGCGACGCCGGGCGGCGACGCCGTCATCCTCCGCTCGGCCGACGAGGACGAGCCCGCGGTCGTGCCGCTCGACGTGGACGATCCCCGCGACCGTCGAGCCGGGCTGGGCCCGCTACGTGGCCGGGCGTGGTGGCCGAGGTGCGGCCGGATCGGGGCTTCGAGGGGACGGTGTCGACGACGCTGCCGATCGGCGGCGGCCTGTCGTCGAGCGCCGCCCTCGAGGTGGCGGTGGCGCTGGCCCTCGGGTTCGAGGGCACGTCGCTGGAGCTGGCCCAGGCCTGCCAGCGGGCCGAGCAGCGGGCCAGTCGGGCGTGCCGTCGGGGATCATGGACCAGCTGGCGTCGGCCGCCGGCGTGGAGGGCCACGCCCTGCTCATCGACTGCCGCTCGCTGACCGTCCGACCGGTGACCGTGCCCGACGGGCGCCGAGGTGGTCGTCGTCGACTCGGGCGAGGCCCGGACGCTGGTGGGATCCGCCTACGCCGAGCGGCGCGCCCAGGCCGAGGCGGCGGAAGCCGATCGTCGGTCCGCTGCGGGACGCCACGACCGTCGCCTTGAAGGCGATCCAGGACGAGGTCGTCGCCGCCCGGGCCCGGCACGTCCTGACCGAGAACGCCCGGGTGTGGGCCTTCGCCGAGGCCCTGGAGGGCGGCTGGCTGGAGGAGGCGGGCGCGCTGATGGTGGTCAGCCACGCCAGCCTGCGCGACGACTACGAGGTGTCGACGCCGACGCTGGACGCGCTGGTCGATCGGCTGGTCGGCCCTGCCGGGCGTCTACGGCGCTCGGCTCACCGGCGCCGGCTTCGGTGGCTGCGTGGTCGCGCTGACCGAGCCCGGTGCGCTGGACGAGGGTTGGACGGTGCGCGCCGGAGCCGGCGCGTCGGCCGGCGAGTCCTGATCAGCCGCCGAGCAGCTGGGTCCGCTGCGCCTCGTACTGCTCCTGGGTGATGGAGCCGCGGTCGCGGAGGCCTTCCAGCTTCTCGAGCTGCTCGGCGACGCTCAGCGCACCGCCCGCTCCGCTCGCCCCCGCGGCGTTCGAACCGATGCGGTCGTACTTGCGGTTCTCGTTCGCTTCGGCCTGCCGGTAGATCTCGGCCTGGACGATCGAGGGCTTGCGGATGTCGGTGAACTTCGACGGGGTGTCGGCGGCCGACTCGATCTCGAGATCGCCGGCCCCGATGATCCGCTCGAACGGGCCCTGGTGGAAGACCACGGTGTTGATGCGGTCGAGCGGGATCTCGATGCCGCGCTTCGACAGGACGCCGCTGCGGTAGATGACCCGGTCGCTGGTGACGACGAAGTTCGTGGTCATCCACATGGCCAGCCGCAGCAGGAAGAAGACCAGTGCGGCCACGACGAGGACCCCGGCGATGGCCCGGAACCCGCTGTTGTCGAGCCATGACGTGTCGGTGGCCAGGATGTAGATGCCGAAGAGGATGGCCAGCAGCAGGAGGCTGATCCGCGGCACCAGGTACCACCAGTGCGGCCGGAGGTCGAGCTCCACCGTCTCGTTGTCGTTGAGGAGCTTCGTCGGGTACGGCATCGGGGCGAGCGTAGTCCTCGGTCTTCAGGCCCAGCCGAGCTCGTCGAGGCGGTCGTCGTCGATGCCGAAGTGGTGCGCCACCTCGTGCACGACCGTGATCTGGACCTGCTCCACCAGCTCCTCTTCGGTGGCGCACATCTCGCACAGCGGGAGCCGGTAGATCTCGATTCGGTCGGGCATCGGCAGGTGGCCGTAGCCGCCGTACCCCTCGCCCCGCTCGGTGAGCGGCACGCCGTCGTAGCGGCCGAGGAGTCCCGGCTCGGCCGGCTCGTCGACGATCAGGACGGCCACGTTGTCCATCAGCGCGCCCAGCTCCTCGGGGATGCCGTCCAGCGCTTCGGTCACGAGGTCCTCGAACCGCAGCAGCGACACCTCCACGCCCGGAACGTAGCGGCGGGGCGATCGTTACTCTCCGAGCGTGGACGCCCCGGACCCGCTGAACGGTCTCGACGAGGCCCAGCGCGCGGCGGTCACCAGCACCGCCGGACCCCTTTGCGTCCATGCCGGGGCGGGCTCGGGCAAGACCCGGGTCCTGACCCGCCGAATCGCCCACCGGGCCGAGCGGGGCGACCTCGACCCGCGCCACACGCTGGCCCTCACCTTCACCCGCAAGGCGGCGGGCGAGCTGCGCACCCGCCTGCGGGGTCTCGGGCTGCGCGAGGCGGTCGCCGCCGGGACCTTTCACGCCGTGGCCTACGCCCAGCTGCGGAGGCACTGGGAGGATCGGCGCAAGGCCGTCCCCACCCTGCTGACCGCAAGACCGCGGTGGTGGGTGAGCTGCTCGGCGCCGAGCAGGGCCTGGCCGGGCCGGTCGTGGCCGAGATCGACTGGGCCACCGCCCGCCTCGTCCGACCTGCCGACTACGCCGAGAAGTCCGCGCTGGCCGGACGGCGGTCGCCGCTTCCCGGCGACGACATCGCCGACGTCATGCGGCGCTACGAGGAGGCCAAGCGCCAACGGGGCGTCGTCGACTTCGACGACCTCCTCGGGCTGGCGCTCAACCTGATGACCACCGACGCCTCGGCCGCCGACGCTCGGCGGTGGCGCTTCCGCCACCTCTTCGTCGACGAGTTCCAGGACGTCAACCCGCTGCAGTTCCGCCTCATCGCGGGCGTGGCTGGGCGACGGCGGCGACCTGTTCGTCGTCGGCGACCCCCACCAGGCCATCTACGGCTGGAACGGGGCCGACGCCCGCTACCTCGACCGGTTCGGCGACGCCTTCCCCGCCGAGCGCTACCCCGACCGGGCCGTGCTCCACCTGCGGGACAACTACCGCTCGACCCCCCAGGTGCTGGCCGTGGCCGCCGCCGTTCTCGACACCGTCCGCCTGGTCGCCGCACCGCCCCGAGGGGCCCACCCCGGTCGTCGCCGCCCACGACGACGAGGTCGCCGAGGCCGACGCCCTGGTCCGGGCGCTGCGTGACGCCCACCAGGCCGGCCACCCCTGGGGGGCGCTCGCCGTCCTCGCACGGACGGGGGCGCAGGTGGCGGTCATCGGGTCGGCCTTCGCCCGGGTCGGCATCCCCCACCAGCGCCGCGGCTCGGGCCAGCTGCTCCAGCGCCCGACCGTGAAGGCCGTGCTCCGCCGCCTGAGGACCGAGCGGTACGACGGTCGTCGTCGGCGACCTGGCGGCCGACCCGCCGACCGAGGACGGCGACGGCCTGCCCCGCTACGACCCTGAACGGGACCCCGAGGACCTGGAGGCGCTCGCCAGCCTCGCCCAGGAGTACGAGGCCCTCGACCCCTCGCCCGCGGCTGACGGCTTCGCCGCCTGGCTGGTCGCCGCCCTGCGCTCCGACGACGCCATGTCCCAGGACGCCGTCGTCGTGTCCACCTTCCATGCCGCCAAGGGGCTGGAGTGGCCCGTCGTCCACCTGGCCGGGGTCGAGGACGGGCTATGTGCCCAGCAGTCTACGCCACGACGCCGGCGGCGAAGGAGGAGGAGCAGCGGCTCCTCTACGTCGCCGTCACCCGGGCACAGGACGAGCTGCACCTCCACTGGGCCCGCGACGCGGGCGCTGGGCGAACCGGGCCCGCGACCGGCAGCCGTCACCGTGGCTGGAGGCCGTCGAGGACGCCATCGCCGAGCTGCACCGCCAGGCGCGGCCCGGTCGACGGCCGCCGTCACCTGGCGGGCGCACGAGGCGCTCGGGCCGAGCCCCAGGATCGAGGACCCCGTCGTCGAGCGGCTGGAGGCCTGGCGGGCGCACGCAGCCAAGGCGGCCCGCGTCCCGGCGCAGGCGATCCTGGACGACCTCACCCTGCGGGCCATCGCCGAAGCCCGACCCGACGACGCCGACGCCCTGGTCGGCGTGCCCGGCCTCGGGCCGGTGAAGGCGGCCCGCTTCGGCGACGACCTGCTGGCGGCGGTCCGGGAGGCCTGAGTCAGCCGTCGCGGGCAGCCCGCAGCGCGTCCATCTTCGCCAGGTCGACCGAGATGAAGATGCCCTCGGCCTCGGCGGTCACGCAGGTCGCCGGCGTAGCAGCGGCCGATCGTGAAGTTCTTGCGGCCCTCGACCCGCTCCAACTCGCCCTCGAAGCGCAGCGGGGTGTGCAGGGGCGTCGGCGAGCGGTAGCGGACCGTCAGCGTGCCGGTCATCCCCGGCCGGCCGCCGAGGGACTGGGCCGCCGCCGAGCACCTCGTCGAACGTCGCCGCCAGGTAGCCCCCGTGGACACAGCCCGGCGGGCCCTCGTAGGCGGCGCCGAACGTGACCCGGCCGATGACCTTGTCGTCCTCGATGTCGATCTCGATCGGTGGGGCCAACGGGTTGGCCTTGCCGATGAGCGGGCTGTGGTCGAACAGCGCGGCGGGGTCGCCGCCGGCGTTGGCCGCTTCGGCGAAGCCCTCGTAGGTCGTGCCCCGGGGGTAGATGTCGAACTCGACGGCCAGGCGGGCGAGGGCGTCGGCGGCGTAGCGCAGCGCCTCCTCGGGGGCCTGGGTGGCGACCAGCCGGTCGATCACCGAGCGCATCTCCGCGGCCAGCCGGCGCTGCTCGGTCTGACGGCTCGTCAGGTCGGTGGCCCGGATCTCCTGCCAGCGCTCGTGGACCGCCTCGCGGACCCGCTCCCGCTCGGCGTCGCTCAGGTCACTCATCTCTTCCGCTCCTGGCGGCTCCGCCGCCGGGCCGCTCGGGCCCCCGCTCCGCTCATGCGAAGTCCGCCAGGAGCGGCGCGTGGTCGGACGGCTTCTCGCCCTTGCGGGCGTTGCGGTCGATGAGCACGGCCGCCGACCGGTCGGCCAGGGGCGGCGTGGCGAGGATGTGGTCGATGCGCATGCCCTTGTGCTTGTGGAAGTTGCCGGCCCGGTAGTCCCACCAGGAGAACAGCCCGCCGGCGTCGTAGTGCTTGCGGAAGACGTCCACCATGCCCCAGTCGAGCAGGTCGGTGAAGGCCGACCGTTCCGCGGCGCTGGTGTGCGTCGAGTCGACGTACATCGCCGGGTCGTAGACGTCCCGGTCGTCCGGGGCGATGTTGAGGTCGCCGCAGAGGACGACCTGGTCGACGGCCGGGTCGTAGCGGTCGGCCAGCAGCGCCCGGAGGCGAGCCAGCCACGTGAGCTTCTGCGCGTACTGCGGCGCGTCCAGCGACCGACCATTGGGGACGTAGGCCGTGATCACGTGCACGTCGCCACACTGGACGGTCAGGAGGCGGGCCTCGAGGTCGAGGTCGGCGTCGTCCAGGCCCGGGTGGACGTCCCCGACGGGCAGCTTGGTGGCGATGGCCACCCCGTTCCAGCGGCCCTCACCATGGGGCACGACCTCGTAGCCCCACATCGAGAAGTCCATGGTCGGGAAGGCGTCATCGGCACATTTCGTCTCCTGCAGGCAGAGCACGTCGGGCTGCACCTGCTGCACCCAGGCCTCCACGCGGGGCAGGCGGGCGGCCAGCGAGTTCACGTTCCAGGTCGCGAGCCGCATGCCTCGCGAACGCTACCGGCGCCCGTCCTTGGCAGTTTCGGTTCCTCGACGCTCCGACCGACGGTTGGAGGGGCAGGAACCCGACTCCCCTGATCGGGGGAGTCGGGTTCTCTATGCTGTGCGGAGAATGCACGTGCGGGTGCTCGGCCACGCCGAGCTGGCGGCAGGCGACGTGCCCCTCACCGGGACCAAGCCGCGGGAGATCCTCACCTTCCTGGGCCTCCACGCCGGCGAGGTCGTCACCCAGTCCACGCTCGTGGACCTCCTCTGGGGCGAGAACCCCCCGAAGACGGCGGAGCGGTCGGTGCAGACCCACGTGTCGGCGCTCCGCAAGGCGACCGGCGCCGACGCCGTGGTCCGGCGGGGCGACGGCTGGGTGCTCGACGTGCTCTCGATCGACGTCGTCGAGTTCACGTCGGCCGTCCGCCACGGCAAGGAGGCTCACCGCGCCGGGGACGCCCACGCCGCAGCCGACCACTACGAGCAGGCCCTGGCCCTCTGGCGGGGGCGCGCCCCAGCTCCCGGCGACGCCCCGGGGGCAGGCCGAGGTCACCCGTTGGCAGGAGATCCACGACGGCATCGTGGAGGACCGGGCCGAGGCCCGCCTCGACACCGGGGCGGCCGCCGACCTCATCGCCGACCTGGAGGCCGCCGTGGCCGAGGCGCCGCTCCGCGAGCGCCGGTGGGCCCAGCTGATGCTCGCCCTCCACCGGGCCGGTCGCCAGGCCGAGGCGCTTCGGGCCTACCAGCGGCTCCGGGAGACGTTGGCCGAGGAGCTCGGGCTGGAGCCGTCGGCCGAGGTGCAGCGCCTCGAGCGCCGGATCGCCCTGCACGACGAGACCCTGATGCACGAGGAGGACGAACAGCCGGAGGCCTCCCGCCCGACCTCGTCCCGCCCCCACCGGACGCGCCGCCCGGGGCTGTCCCATCGCCTGGCCGGCGCGGCCACCGAGCCGGTGGCCATCGTCGCCGCCGGGGCGGGGAGCGCGGTCGGCATCGTCGCCGGCGGCGGGATCCTCGGCGCCGCCGTGCTGGCCAGCGTGGGGTGGTCGCTGGCGGTCGTGATCCCCGCCGTGAGCAACGCCCGGGCGCCGTCGGAGGAACCCCTCGACGTGGCCGACCTGCGCGAGCCCTGGCAGGACTTCGTGGCCGACGCCCAGGAGGCCCAGAAGCGGTTCCGCACCGCGCTGGCGACGGCGCCCGCGGGGCCCGTGCACGACCGGCTGCAGCGGATCGGCGAGCGGGTGGCGCGTGGCGCCCAGGAGGCCCGCCGCGTGGCGACGCGGGGCCAGAGCGTGGACGACGTCCGCCGCAACATCGACACGTTCGGCATCGAGCGCAAGCTGCGCGACCTGGAGGACGAGCCGTCGACCAGCCCCGACCGGACCCGCACCGTCGACGCCCTGCGCGCCCAGCTGGCGGCCGCCGACCGCCTCGACCGGGTGCTGACCGAGGCCCACAGCCGACTGCGGCTCCTGGCCGCCCACCTCGGCGAGGCGGTGGCCCGAAGCTTCGAGCTCGCCGTGCGGTCCGACGGCGTCGGCGACCTCGGCGACATGAGCGAGGACCTCGACGACGTGCTCGAGGAGATGGAGGCGGTGCGGCAGGCACTGGACGACACGGACCTCGCCGGGCAAGCCTCGGCGTAGTGCAGGCCACCCTCTGGCGGGACTACCTCTGCCCGTGGTGCTACCTGGGCCGTGACCGAACGGCCATCCTCGAGTCCCTCGACGTCGAGGTCACGCCCCGGGCCTACGAGCTGCATCCCGAGCTCCCCCTCGAGGGCCGGGCGGTTCGCCCGGGCGGACGCTTCACCGCTGTGCTGGAGTACATCGCCGCCGAGTGCGAGGCGATCGGACTCCCCTTCCGCCCACCGTCCCGCGTGGCGAGCACTCGCCGGGCGCTCGAGGTGAGCGAGGTCGTGCGCACGGTCGCCCCCGAGGCGTTCGCAACGGTCGACGCCGCCTTCTACGACGCCCAGTGGGTCCACGACCAGGACCTCGGCGATCCCGAGGTCGTGGATCGGATCGTGGTCGAGGCCGGCGTGGACCTCGACGCCGTGCACGCCGGGCTGGCGGCCGGCGACGGCGCCCGGGCGGTCGCCGCCTCCATGGCCGAGGCCCGGGAACATGACGTCACGGGCGCTCCCTCGTGGTGGCTGGACGACCGTCTCCTCGTGCCAGGTGTCCAGGATCCGACCACCTTGCGACGGTGGGTCGAACGCCTGGCGATCCACCGGAAGCACGACGAAGGCCCTGGGTAGGCTCGATCCCGATGCCCGACCCCCGCACGTTCGAAGACCTCGGGCCCAACGAGTGGCTCGTCGACGAGATGTACGAGCAGTACCGGGCCGATCCCGATTCGGTGAGCCCGAGCTGGCAGGAGTTCTTCGCCGACTACAAGACCAACAAGGCCAACGGGGCGCCCGCTGCCGCACCCGCACCTGAGGCGCCCGGCGGCCGAGGCACCGGCTCCGAACGCCGAGAAGCCAGCTGAGCCGGAGAAGAAGCCCGAGCCGGAGAAGGCCGAGCCGGCCAAGGCCAAAGCCGAGAAGCCCGCCGAGCCCGCCGGAGTGGCCCTCAAGGGCGCGGCCGCCCGGATCGTCAGCAACATGGAGGCCAGCCTCGCCGTCCCCACGGCGACCAGCTTCCGCGAGGTCCCGGCCAAGCTGCTCGAGGTCAACCGGCGGGTCATGAACGGGTACCTGGGACGCACCCAGGGCGGCAAGGTCAGCTTCACCCACCTCATCGGCTACGCCATCGTTCGGGCCGTCGCCGACGAGGTGCCGGCCATGAACGCCAGCTACGCCGAGGTCGACGGCAAGCCCCGCGTCGTCCGCCACGAGCACATCGGGCTGGGCTTGGCCGTCGACGTCGACAAGGGCGACGGCACCCGCACCCTCCTCGTGCCTTGCATCAAGGACGCCGACACGCTCGACTTCCGGGAGTTCTGGCAGGCCTACGAGGAGCTCATCCGGAAGGTCCGCAACAACAAGCTCTCCCCCGACGACTTCGCCGGGACGACCGTCAGCCTGACGAACCCGGGCACCATCGGCACCGAGCGCTCCGTCCCCCGCCTCATGCCCGGCCAGGGCCTGATCGTCGGCGTCGGCCGCATCGACTACCCCGCGTCGTACGAGGCCGCCGACCCGCGGGTCCTCGCCGATCTCGGCCTGTCCAAGGTCATCACGGTCAGCTCCACCTACGACCACCGCATCATCCAGGGGGCCGAGTCGGGCCTCTTCCTGAAGAAGATCCACGGCCTGCTCCTCGGCGAGGACGAGTTCTACGAGGACGCCTTCCGCTCGCTGGGCGTGCCCTACGAGGCCGTCCAGTGGCGTCCGGACATCCATCCCCTGGACCGCGACCAGGCGATGCTCGAGAAGCAGATGCAGGTCAACGCGGTGATCAACGCCCACCGCGTGCGAGGGCACCTCATCGCCGATCTCGACCCGCTGGCGGCCAAGGAGCCGCACATGCACGCCGAGCTCGACCCGGCGACCTACGGGCTGACGATCTGGGACCTGGATCGGGAGTTCCTCACCGGGAACCTGGGCTGTGGCTCCGAACGCCTGCCGCTGGGCGAGATCCTCCACGTGCTCCGCGACGCGTACTGCCGCCGCATCGGCATCGAGTACATGCACATCCAGGAGCCCGAGGAGAAGCGCTGGATCCAGGAGCACGTCGAGGGCGTCGACATCGAGCTGACGGCCGAGGAGCACCGCCACATCCTCGAGCGGCTCAACGCCGCTGAGGCCTTCGAGCAGTTCCTGGGCAAGCGCTACGTGGGTCAGAAGCGCTTCGGCCTCGACGGGGCCGAGTCCGCCATCCCGCTCATCGACGCCGTGCTGGAGTGCGCGGCCGCCGACGGCCTGGACGGCTCGGTCATGGGCATGGCCCACCGAGGTCGCCTCAACGTCCTCACGAACATCGTCGGCAAGTCCTACGACCAGCTCTTCGCCGAGTTCGAGGGCTCGATCGACCCCGAGACCATCCAGGGCTCCGGCGACGTGAAGTACCACCTCGGGCAGTCGGGGAAGTACGTCAGCCGCAACGGCGAGGAGCTCCCGATCGAGCTGGCCGCCAACCCGTCGCACCTCGAGGCCGTCGACCCCGTCGTCCTGGGGATGACCCGGGCCCGCCAGGACATCATCGACCAGCCCGGCACCTACTCGGTGCTGCCGTTCCTCATCCACGGCGACGCCGCCTTCGCCGGCCAGGGCGTCGTGGCCGAGACGCTCCAGAGCAGCCAGATCTCCGGCTACCGGGTCGGCGGGACGATCCACCTGGTCATCAACAACCAGCTCGGGTTCACCACCCCGCCCGAGTCGGCCCGCTCGTCCGAGTACCCGACCGACATCGCCAAGATGGTCGCCAGCCCGATCATCCACGTGAACGGCGACGACCCCGAGGCCTGCGTCCGCGCCGCCCGGCTGGCCTACGCCTACCGCCAGCGGTTCCACAAGGACGTGGTCATCGACATGATCTGCTACCGGCGGTTCGGCCACAACGAGGGCGACGACCCCAGCTACACGCAGCCGCTGATGTACAAGAAGATCGAGGCTCGGCGTTCGGTCCGCAAGCAGTACACGGAGAGCCTGGTCAACCGCGGCGACCTGACGCTGGAGGAGGCCGAGCAGGCGCTGGACGACTTCCAGCACCGCCTGCAGGACGCGCTCGACCAGACCCGCGAGAACGTCGCCGGCCGGGGCGAGGTCGTGGCCAAGTCGGCGCCGCCGCTCATGGGGGTGCTGCCGCACACCGACACCTCGGTCGACCTTCCGAAGCTGAGGCACCTGTTCGAGGCGATCGACTCGGTGCCCGAGAACTTCACCGTCCACCCCAAGCTGGCCAAGCAGTTCGACACCCGTCGCACGGCCTTCGCCGACGGCGAGGGCGACGTCGACTGGGGCACGGCCGAGGCGCTGGCACTCGGCTCGCTGCTCGAGAAGGGCATCGGTGTGCGCCTGGCCGGCCAGGACACCCGGCGGGGGACGTTCTCGCACCGGCACTCGACGCTGGTCTGCAACGACTCCGGCGTGGAGTACCAGCCGCTGGCCCACCTGGGCGAGGGCCAGGGCAAGTGGTTCGTCTACGACTCGCTGCTCTCCGAGTACGCCGCCCTCGGCTTCGAGTACGGCTACTCGGTCGAGAGCAAGGACATGCTCATCGCCTGGGAGGCCCAGTTCGGCGACTTCGTCAACGGGGCGATGATCGTCATCGACCAGTTCCTGGTGTCCGCCGAGGACAAGTGGGACCAGACCTCCGGCCTGGTGATGCTGCTCCCCCACGCCTACGAGGGGCAGGGCCCGGAGCACTCGTCCGGCCGCATCGAGCGCTTCCTGACGCTGTGCGCCGAGGACAACATGCAGGTGACGTATCCGTCGACCGCCGGGCAGTACTTCCACCTGCTGCGGCGCCAGATGCTGCGCGACATCCGCAAGCCGCTGATCGTCTTCACGCCCAAGTCGCTGCTGCGGGCCAAGCAGGCCCGCAGCCCGGTCGCCACCCTGGCCAACGGGACCTTCGAGGAGCTGCTCGACGACCCCGGTGTCGAGGACCGCGACGCGGTCAAGCGGGTCGTCCTCGCCTCGGCGAAGGTGGCCCACGAGGCCATCGCCCGCCGGGACGAGACCGGCGCTCCGGTCGCCGTGATCCGGGCTGAGCAGCTCTACCCCTGGCCCGAGGCGCGGCTCGAGGAGATCGTCGAGTCGTACCCGAACGTGGACCAGATCGTCTGGCTGCAGGAGGAGCCCCGCAACATGGGCGCTTGGCGCTTCGTCAAGGGCCGCCTGTTCGAGGCCTTCGCCAACCGCCTGCTCGTCCGAGGCGTCGCCCGGGCCGAGTCGGCCTCACCGGCGACCGGATCCGCCGGCGTGCACAAGCAGGAGCAGGAACGGCTCCTCCAGGAGACCTTCGCCGGCCTCTGACCCGGCACAGGTTCGCCGCTTCCCCCACCACACCCCGTTCTGGCGCCCGATCTGGTCGCCATAGCGGCCGAATCAGGCGCCAGTACCGAGGACCTCTTGTTCTGGCGCCCGATCTGGTCGCCATGACGGCCGAATCAGGCGCCAGTACAGACCTTCGGGGGGCCGATGAGCCTTCACGCAATCGCCTGCGCGCTCGCGGAGCACCAGCACGGCGTCGTCTCGACCATCCAGCTCCGGGCGCGCGGCGCCACGGACAGCCAGATCAAACACCTCCTCAACTCATCGCAGTGGGAACGCCTGACCCCGCTGGTGCTGCGCCGAGTCGGATCGGTGCCGTCTTCGGACCAGGCGGTCGCCGCCGCGGTCCTCGACGCCGGTCACCGCGCGGCACTGTCCCACTACTCGGACGCAGCGTGGTTCGGGTTGGCCGGCTTCCGGTTGTTCCCGCTCCACGTCGCCCGCCTGCGAGACGCGACAAGCACGCCGTGCCGTCGGTCGACCATCCACGAGCCGAGATCGCTGCCGGACCACCACCTCACGACGCACCGGGGGGTCGAGGTGGTCGTGCCGTCACGCATCCCGTTCGACATCGCCGCCCTGGGTGACGCGAACGGTGCCGAGCGGGCCCTCGACCGAGGGTGGGGCCGTCACATCCTGAACGACGCGAGCTCGCAGCGCATGCTGAACGAACTGGCCGGACGGGGACGCAAGGGGATCACCCTCATGCGAGAACTGCTCGCCGCCCGCGGACCGGACTACCGGCCGAACGACACCGGGGTCGAGGACAGGTTCCAGGAGCTGGCTCGTGCCGTCGGGCTCGTGATCGAACGGCAGCGGAATCTCTGTGGCATGGGCGAGTGGCTGGGGCGAGTCGACTTCGTCAACGAGAAGCTGATGCTCGTGATCGAAGTCGACAGCGCCCTCTACCACGACGCACTGATCGATCAGCGAGCAGACACCGCTCGGCGTGCCGCTCTCGAGGCAGCCGGCTACCGCGTCCGCTCGTTCACCGACCACGAGATCTTCTACGACCGACAAGGAACGCTGGGCCGGCTACGAGCCATCCGTTCTGGCGCCTGATCTGGTCGCTATGGCGGCCGAATCGGGCGCCAGAACGATCAGGTGAGGAGGTCTTGGGCGACGGCTTCCCAGAGCTCGGTGCTGAGGCGCAGGGACTCCTGGTCGACGCGCTCGTCGTCGCCGTGGAACATCACGGAGTAGTCCTCGTAGGTCATCTTCTGGCTGAAGAGGCCGAAGCCGTAGGCGGTCATGCCGTTCCAGCGGAAGAAGCGGGCGTCGGTGGCGCCGACGGTCAGCATCGGCACGACGGCCGAGCCCTCGTACCAGCGAGGCACCAGGCGCTGGAGGCTGTCGTAGAGCGGGGTGTCGATCGGTGACTCGCTGGGCGGCTCGGACACGTGCACCGTCATCTCCACCGAGTCCTCGAGATCACCGATGGCCTCGGTCCAGCATCCGGCGCACGTCCTCCTCGGTCTCGCCCGGGCACGATGCGGATGTCGAGGTCGATCTCGACGGCGTCGGGCACGACGTTGACCTTGCTGCCGCCGCGGATGATCGTGGGGGCGATCGACGTGTGGGTGCAGGCGTGGAAGAGCCGGGCCATGGCCTCCGGGTAGAGGTCGAGCGCCTCCACCAGCGAGGCGGGGTCCAGCAGGGGATCGGACAGCTCGGGCGGGAAGCCGATCTGCTGGACGAAGCGGGTCCAGGTCTCGTGGATGCGGGTCTCGGGCTTGTACTCGGCGATGCGGCGCACGACCTCGGCCGCCTTCACCAGGGCGTTGTCGACCCGGAAGCTCTGCGAGCCGTGGCCGGGCGTGCCCGTCACCCGCAGCGTGCACCAGAAGCAGCCCTTCTCGGCCACGATCAGCGGCAGCTTCAGCCCGCCGGGGGTCTCGGTCGGCATGCCGCCGGACTCGGTGATGACGTAGTCGGCGTTGACCGCCTCGGGGGCGTGGTCGGTCAGCCACTTCGCCCCGTGGGCGCCGAGCGCCTCCTCGTCGGCCACCCCGAGGTAGACGAGCGTGCCCTCGGGCCGAAAGCCGGCGTCGGCCAGCCGACGGGTGGCCACGGCCATCGAGGCCGTGAGGTTCAGCATGTCGACCGCGCCTCGGCCCCAGACCTCGCCGTCGATGAGCTCGCCGCCGAACGGGTCGTGCTTCCAGCGCTCGGGGCTGACCGGGACGACGTCGGTGTGGCCCATCAGCAGCAGCGACGGCGCCTCCGGGTTCGTGCCCTCGATGCGGGCGACCACGCTGGTCCGGCCGGGCTCGGGCTCGTACGTCTGGAGGTCCAGCCCGGGGCCGTCGAGCACCTGGGTGAGGACGTCGGCGCTGCGCACCTCGTACCCGGACTCCACGCTGCCGTCGTTCACGCACTGGTTGCGGATGAGCGCCTGCAGGAGCTCGGTGACCTCACCCGTCAGCTGGTCGACCATGGCCTCGACCCTAAGGCCTCCGCGGAATCCCGTCCCGCTGGTGATCTACTGAGACCAACATGACCGATTCTGAAGGGTCCGGCGGGGGCCACGTCGTCGTCGACGGCTCCAACATCGCCACCGAAGGACGTTCCCAGCCCAGCCTCGAGCAGCTCGACGAAGCCGTTCGCTCGTTCCTCGAGGAGCACCCCCACGACACGCTGACGGTGGTCGTCGACGCCACGTTCGCCCACCGCATCGATCCCGTCCGAGCGGGACGAGTACGAGCTGGCCGTCGAGGCCAACGAGCTGCTGACCCCGCCCGCCGGCGCCATCGGCCGCGGCGACGCCTTCGTCCTGCAGATCGCCGACCGGGCCGGCGCCACCGTCCTGTCGAACGACTCGTTCCAGGAGTTCCACGGCGACTACACGTGGCTGTTCGACGAAGGACGGCTGATCGGCGGCAAGCCCGTGCCCGGCGTGGGCTGGGTGTTCGTCGCCCGCTCTCCCGTCCGCGGCCCGGCCAGCCGCCGGTCCGTGCGCGACGCCAAGATGCGGGAGGACCGCCCCGAGCCGAAGCCGCGCCAGACCCCGGCCGTCCGCGACCGCGAGAAGCGGGTCAAGACGCCGCGTCCGCCGGACGAGGCCGCCACGACCCCGCCGACGAGGTCGACGACGACGGGCCGGAGGGTCCCGAGACCGCGTCGAAGGCCTTCCAGCGATTCGCCGCCACGCACCCGGTGGGCTCGCTCGCTCAGGGCACAGTCGAGGGCTTCGCCTGCCACGGGGCCTACGTGATCGTCGACGGCGTCCGCAGCTACATCCCGCTCGCCGCCATGGACGACCCCGCCCCGAACGCCGCCCGGCAGGTCCTCGACCAGGGCGAGACCCGCGAGTTCACGGTCGACGGCCACGACTGGGAGCGGGAGGGACTGGACCTGGCGATCGCCGGCTTCGAGTCCGACGAGGCCAAGGCCGCGCCGCACCCGAAGGCGCCGGTCGCCGTCGAGGAGCCGAAGCGTCGCCGCCGGTTCGGCCGCCGCCGAGGGACGAGTAGGACTGACCCCCTTCGCTCCGTAGCCTGCGTCCCCGACATGGCAGCGCAATTCATCTTCACCATGAGCAAGGTCGGGCGCTTCCACCCGCCCGCCCGTCAGGTGCTCGAGAACATCAACCTCAGCTTCTACCCGGGCGCCAAGATCGGCGTGATCGGCAACAACGGCGCCGGGAAGTCGACCCTGCTGCGGATCATGGCCGGTAAGGACGACGACTACAGCGGCGAGGCCCGGCTGACCCCGGGCTACACGGTCGGCCTCCTGGAGCAGGAGCCCCACCTGGACGTGAACAAGGACGTCCTCGGCAACGTCATGGACGGCGTCGGCGAGGTGGCCGACCTGCTCAAGCGGTACGACGAGGTCCTGGCCGGCTGGTCCGACCCCGAAGCCGACTTCGAGAAGCTCGGCGCCAAGCAGGCCGACCTCGAGGCCAAGATCGAGGCGGCCGGTGCGTGGGACCTCCAACGCACGATCGAGATCGCCATGGACGCTCTGCGCACACCGCCGGGTGACTCCGCCGTCGACACGCTGTCCGGTGGCGAGAAGCGGCGCGTGGCCCTCTGCCCGCCTGCTGCTCTCGAAGCCCGACCTGCTGCTGCTCGACGAGCCCACCAACCACCTCGACGCCGAGTCGGTGCTGTGGTTGGAGCAGACCCTGGCCAAGTACGAGGGCACCGTCGTGGCGGTCACGCACGACCGCTACTTCCTCGACAACGTGGCCCAGTGGATCCTGGAGCTGGAGCGGGGCAAGGGCCTGCCGTTCGAGGGCAACTACTCGTCCTGGCTGGAGCAGAAGCAGGTCCGCCTCGAGCAGGAGCAGCGCTCCGACGACGGTCGCCGCCGCACCCTGGCCCGCGAGCTGGAGTGGGTGCGCATGGCCCCCAAGGCCCGCCAGGCCAAGGGCAAGGCCCGCCTCAACGCCTACGAGAAGCTGCTGAAGGAGTCCCAGGAGGCCGACCGCCGGGCAGAAGGAGCTGCAGATCCAGATCCCGTCCGGCCAGCGCCTCGGCGACCAGGTCGTCGAGGTCGAGAACCTGCGCAAGGCCTTCGGCGACAAGCTCCTGATCGAGGACCTCAGCTTCTCGCTGCCGCCCGCCGGCATCGTCGGGATCATCGGCCCCAACGGCGCCGGCAAGACCACGCTGGCCCGGATGCTGACCGGCCTCGAGGAGCCCGACGCGGGCACGATCACCATCGGCCAGACCGTCGACATGGCCTACGTCGACCAGTGCCGGGACACGCTCGACCCCGACAAGACGGTCTACGAGGAGATCACCGACGACTACGACCAGCTGACGATCGGCGACATGGAGATCAACAGCCGGGCGTACGTGGCCTCGTTCAACTTCAACGGCTCCGATCAGCAGAAGAAGGTCGGCACGCTCTCCGGCGGTGAGCGCAACCGCGTCCACCTGGCCAAGGTCCTGCGCCGGGGCGGCAACGTGCTCCTGCTGGACGAGCCCACCAACGACCTCGACGTGGACACGCTCCGGGCGCTGGAGGCCGGTCTCGAGAAGTACGCCGGCTGCGCCATCGTCATCAGCCACGACCGCTGGTTCCTGGACCGCATCGCCACCCACATCCTCGCCTTCGAGGGCGACAGCCAGGTGCGCTGGTTCGAGGGCAACTTCTCCGACTACGAGGAGTGGCGCCACCAGGAGCTGGGCGTCGCCGCCGACCAGCCCCACCGGATCAAGTACAAGCCGCTGGCCAGGAGCTAGCTCGGGCTGAGGCGGTAGACGACGGCGTCATTGAAGGCCGACGCCCACACGGAGTCGAACGCCACCAGCACCGAGCCACCGCTCACCTCGGGCGCGCTGATCTCCTCGAGCACCTCCATGGTCGCGGCGTCGAGTCGCACCAGGAACGGTTCGGTGCGTGCCCACACCGAGGTGTCGTCGGCGTACAGGCCCTCGCCCTGGCCCAGCGGGACCTCTGCCGTGGCCAGACGCTCGCCGGTGGCCAGCTCGAGTTGGACGATCCCCTCCTCGGTCCCCACGTAGGCGGACGACTCGTTGCTGGCGATGGCTCTCGCACCCGGGAGGTCGTCGACCCGCTGCGTGACCGCCTCCTGGTCGAGGTCCACGAGCACCGCGGCGTCCTCGGTCAGGCACGACAGCCACAGCCCGATCTCGGGCGCCTCGGCCATGTCGGAGCAGCGGACGCCGAGGTCGATCTCCGTGCTGACCTGACCGTCCTGGATCCCGGCGAGCGTGCTGCCATCACCGGTGAGGACCCAGGTCGAGTTGAAGGCGGAGACGATGTTCGTCTGCTCGGCGATCTTGTCGACCGCCACCCGGGTGGTCACCTCGCCGCTCGTGGCGTCGACCCGGACGACATCCCGGTCGTCGCACGTCCACACCCACGTGCGCTCCCCGTACTCGGTGCCGATTCCCTGGCACAGCTCGTCGGTCTCGTCGACCTCGACCTCGTCCACCACCTCGTTCGTGGACGGGTCCATGCGGACCAACAACCCGTCGTCGGTCTTCGTCCACACCGCGTCCTCGGTGGCGGTGAGGAAGTCGGGGCTGCCGATCTCGAAGCGCTGCTCGAGGCGTTCCTCGACCTCGACCACCGCGGGACCGACCGCGGTCGTCGTGGACGCCGACGTCGACGAGCCGCCGTCGTCTCCGCAGGCCGCCACGAGCGCCGCGACCACGCAGAGCGTCAGGATCCGCTGCACGCCTCCATCATCCCCCACGGCCGCCGATGGGAGTCCGTGACCGCCGCCGTGAACCGCACCCTGCAGAAGCTGCTCGTCAAGACCATCGCGCTGCTCGGCAACCTCGTCGTGCTCCCGTTCGCCGTCGCCGGACGCCGCCACCACTGAGCGAAAGCCCTTGATCGACCGAGTCGGGCGCGCTCGACTCGGGGTCATGGAGGACTTCGACCCGCGGACGAGCTTCGGCGAGGACGTCGCCGCCACCTACGACGAGGAGGAAGTCCGCGGCGACGAGGCCGAGACGATCGCCTTCCTCGCCGAGCTCGCCGGCGAAGGGCCGGCGCTCGAGCTCGCCATCGGCACCGGGCGCATCGGGCTCCCGCTGGCGGCGACCGGCGTGCGGGTCGACGGCATCGAGCTGTCACCCCGACATGGTCGAGCGGCTCCGGGCCAAGGCCGGTGGTGACCGAGCTCGACGTCACGATGGGCGACTACGCAGCCGTCGACGTGTCGGGGCGCTACCGGCTGATCTACGTCGTCTTCAACACGTTCCACAACCTCCTCAACCAGGACGACCAGGTCCGCTGCTTCGAGAACGTGGCCGACCACCTCACCGACGACGGGGTGTTCGTCATCGAGGCCGGCACGTCGTGGCACCTCCACCAGCTCGACGGCGGCCAGTTCGTCCGGCTGGAGGACCTGCGCCTCGATCAGGTGGACGTCGACGTCGGCCGGTACGACGTGTCGACCCAGCTCTACGAGGTGAACCACCTCCGCCTCACCGCCGAGGGCACCCAGTTCTCGCCGATCGTGCTGCGCTACTGCCACCCGTCGGAGCTGGACCTCATGGCCCGCCTGGCCGGCTTGCGCCTCCACGACCGCTGGGGCGGCTGGCAGGGCGAGCCCTTCACGGCCGACAGCCGGCGCCACATCTCCGTCTGGGGCCCCTAGAGCTCCTGGAAGATCACGACGACAGCCATGCCGACGACCAGGGTGACCAGGACGTTCTTCGTCTTGAAGGCCACCGCCGTGGCGATCACCCCGGCGAAGAACCGCGGCTGCGTCAGGTCGAAGTCGCCGTCCGGCCGCACGAGGGCGGGCAGCACGAGGGCGGCCAGTGCCGCCGGCGGGATCATGCGCAGGACCCGCTGCACGCGCGACCGGCGGGTCGGCGATGCGGTGGGCCACCCCGAGGAAGCTGATGCGGGCCACGAACGTGCCGGCCCCGGCCAGGACGATCGTGACCCAGAGGCGGACGGTGTCGGTCACGGGTCCTCCGGCGACCAAGCGCCAGTCGGCGAAGCGTCCCGGCGGCGATGCCGGCGACGGCACCGAGCACGATGGCGGCGTCCGACAGCCCGGCTTCGGCCACGAGCACGGCCCCGACCCCGCCGACGACGCCGGCCACGACCGTCGGCCGGTCCTTCATGGTGGGGACGAGCAGGACCAGGAAGCAGAGCGGGATGGCGAAGTCGAGCGGGATCTCGTCGGGGATCTTCGTGCCGACCAGCGCGCCGATGATCGTCATCACCTGCCAGGTCAGCCACAGGGGCACGGCGACGCCGAGGTAGTAGCGCAGGCGGTCCTGCGACCGGCGGACCCTTGCCGTAGTGGGTGATGGACAGGGCGAAGGCCTGGTCGGTCAGGACGTAGGCCGCGCCCAGGCCCGGTGGCGGGTCGGCTCGTGGCCGAGCCACGGGCGCCAGCGCGGCGGAGTACATGACCATGCGCAGGTTGATGAGCCAGGCCGTGAGCACGGCGACGGCGATGGCGGAGCCGCCGGACAGCAGGTCGATGGCCGCCAGCTGCGAGGCCCCGGCGAACACGATCGACCGAGAACCCGACCGCACCGTCGAGGCCGTAGCCGGCCTCGACCGCGGCGGCGCCGGCGACGAGGCCGAAGGGGACGATGCCCGACGGCGATCGGCAGCGCGTCCCGGGCGCCCTGGACCTCCGGGCGGATCGCCTGTGTCACGAACGGGTCAGGACGAGCGAGGCCGCCAGCGGTCCCCCGCCCGCGGCGGCGACGGCCACCTCGGGGTCACCGGCGACCTGACGCTCGCCCGCCTGGCCCCACAGCTGCGTGCAGGCCTCGTGCAGGAAGCCGTAGCCGTGCAGCCGGCCGGCCGACAGCTGGCCGCCGTGGGTGTTCAGCGGGCAGCTCGCCGTCACGGGCGATGCGCTGACCGCCCTCGATGAACGGCCCGCCCTCGCCGTGGTCGCAGAAGCCGAGGGCCTCCAGCCAGCAGAGGGTGATGAAGCTGAAGCCGTCGTAGGCCTCGACCAGGTCGACGTCGGCCGGGCGTGAGCGACGACCGCTCCCACATCATCTTGGCGGCGTCGCGGGCAGGCCATCGTCGTCAGGTCGTCGAACTGGTCCCAGGAGTTCCGACCGTGCAGAGCCGTGCCCACGGCGTCGATCCTGACCGGGCGGCTTGCGCAGATCGCCAGCGGTTTCCGCGGCACGAGACGATGACCGCCGTGCTGCCGTCGGCGGGCACGTCGCAGTCGTAGAGGCAGAGCGGCTCGGAGACCATGCGCACCGACAGGTAGTCCTCCATGGTCATCGGGTCGCGGTAGATGGCGTTGGGGTTGACCGCCGCGTTCTTGCGGGCGTTGAGGGCGATCTGGGCCAGTTGCTCCCGGGTGGTGCCGAACTCGTGGAAGTGGCGCTGGGCCATCATCCCGATCCAGTTGGCGGCCGACGGGGCGCCGAACGGCAGCGTCCACTGCATGAAGCCGTCGGCCCGGTAGCCACCACCGCCGCCGCCGCCCCCCCGGCGGTGACCGAGGCCCGGCCCTGGTCCCCCTGGGCGGAGGCCTCCCAGACCGTGCGGAAGCAGACGACGTGCTGGCACAGGCCGAGGGCCACGGCGGCGATGGCGTTGACGACCGAGCCGAGCTGGCCCGGCGCCTCGACGCCGCCCTCCCACCAGTTCAGGTCGAGGCGGAGCGCCTCCTGCAGCTCGATCACGCCGACGCCGGAGAACCCCGGCGGCACGCTCATGTTCGCCGGGATAGGTGGCGATGCCGTCGATGTCGTCGACGGTCAGGCCGGCGTCGTCGAGCGCGGCGAAGGTGGCCTCGATCGTCAGGTCGAGCGGATCCCGGTAGATCCGGCGGCCGATCTGGCTCTGGCCGACCCCGCTGATGACCGCCTTCGACTCCGCTCCGGTTCGGCACGACCCCTCTGTATCAGACCTCACAGCCGGTCCCCGAGCGGCCGACGGGAACGTCATGGCAGCGACCGCGACCGCGACTCGCCCGGCCCGCCGGGCGAAGCGGACCCAGAAGCAGCCGGTCTGGAAGAGCCGGGCCGTGTTCCGCCTCATCGAGGCGGGCAGCGCCGTGACCTGTGTGGGCTGCGGCGAGCACATCAAGTTCAAGGCCAAGATCCGGGCCAAGCAGGTGATCTGCAACGTCTACACGAAGGGCGTCTGGCAGCGGGTCGAGCACTTCCACGAGGAGTGCTACACCGGAGCCGGCAAGCCCTACGGCTCCGCCGTCGACTGAGCCGACGGTCAGCCGCTCCGGCCGCCGCCTGATGGCGGGGTCGACCACGTCGAAGTCGGACGCCGAGCGGGCCCGAGATGCTCAGGCTCGACACCACGGCGCCCTGCACCAGCACGACGACGACCGTGTCCGTGCTACCCGCCTCGTTGCGTGGACCGCACGACGACGCCCGCGGCGTCGACGCCCGACGTCGGGCACCGGATAGGCCCCGGTGATCTCCCGCTGAACCGGCCCGCCACCGGTCGGCAGCGGCGGCTCCGCCCACGGGCCCGGGCACGTCTGACCACGATCTCTCGGAACCGGTCGAGCAGCGCGTTGGTGTCCCCGCCGCTGGTCACGCGTGTGGCTGACCTCGACGGCGCCGTCGGTGAAGCCGGGACTGGCGGCCGGAGACCGCGGAGCTCGGTCCGCAGGTCCTCGTCGCAGAGCCGGATGCGGGTGGCCCGCTCGGCGGTGAAGGCGCCGGACGGTCACGTCCGCCTCGAACCCGGTCCCGGCCAGGTCGGCCTCGCGGAGGAGCAACTGGTTGAGGCGGACGGCGGCATCGCTCGGGGGACCGAGTGGTCGTGGTGACCACGGGTCGTCGTCCGTCGCCGTCCGACGCCGTCGTCGTCGGTGCAGGCGCCGAGCAGGAGCACGAGCGCCAGGGCGACTGCCGCGCCAGCGCCTCACCTCGGAGGCGAGCACGCCCCGCTCGACGAGCAGGTCCAGGACCCGCTCGGCCTGGGCGTCCGGGTCACCGTCGTCGGGCGTCAGCACCAGCTCGGCGGCCTCGGGGGCCTCGTACGGGTCGTCGATGCCCGGTGAAGCCGGTGATCTCCCCGGCCCGGGCCTTCGTGTAGAGGCCCTTGGGGTCCCGCTGCTCGCACAGCTCGATCGGCGTGTCGACGAACACCTCGACGAAGAGGCAGGCCGGCGGCCTCGTGCGCCACCCGGGCCGGGTCCCGGTCGACGCGGTAGGGGCTGATCAGGGGCACCAGGCCGACGACCCCGGCGTCGGCGAACAGCCGGGCCACCTCCCCGACCCGGCGGACGTTCTCGTGGCGGTCCTCGGCGCTGAAGCCGAGGTCGCCGTTGAGGCCGTGGCGGAGGTTGTCGCCGTCGAGGAGGTAGGTCGGTCGGCCGGCGGCCAGCAGGCGGTCCTCGACGGCCACGGCCACCGTCGACTTCCCGGAGCCGGACAGCCCGGTGAACCAGACGGTCGCCGCCGTGCAGGCCGACGGCGTCCCAGCGCTCGTCGCGGGGCCGCTCGCTCTCGTGCCACCGCACGTTCTCACTGCGTCATGCGGTCGAGGCGGACGCCGGAGCGGTACTGGTCGGACCCGGCGCCGCGCTGTAGCGTCCCGGGCCGTGCCTGTGGACCCCCGTGACCATGCCGAAGCGCTGCGGATCGCCGGATGCCGCCGGTGAGCTGCTCGTCGCTCTCCGGGCCCGCCTGAGCGACGACGGCGTCGAGCCCGCCACGCTGAAGGACGAGGGCGACCGCCGGGCCAACGACCTGATCCTGGCCCTGCTCGGCCGACGCCTATCCCGGACGACGCCATCCTGTCCGAGGAGGCCAAGGACGACCTAGCCCGGCTGGAGGCCGATCGGGTCTGGATCGTCGACCCCCTCGACGGCACCCGCGAGTTCAGCGAACCGCCCCGGGTCGACTGGGCGGTGCACGTCGCGCTGGTCGACCGGGCCGGCACCCCGCTGGCCGGTGCCGTGGCGCTGCCGGGCCGGGCCCTGGTCCTCGGCACCGACCCGCCGGTCGTGCCCGCCGAGCGCCTAGCCCGGCCCGCCCCGGGTCGTGGTCAGCCGTACCCGGCCGCCCGCCGAGGCGCTGACCGTGGCCGAGCACCTCGACGGCGAGCTGGTCGAGATGGGCTCGGCCGGGGCGAAGGCCATGGCCGTCGTGCTCGGCGAGGTCGACGTCTACGTCCACTCCGGCGGCCAGTACGAGTGGGACTCCTGCGCCCCGGTCGCCGTGGCCCAGGCCGCCGGCCTGCACACCAGCCGGATCGACGGATCGCCGCTGGTCTACAACCAGGACGACGTCTACCTCCCCGACCTGCTCATCTGCCGCCCCGAGTACGCCCAGCCGGTCATCGACCTGCTGCGCTAGTCGAGCAGCTCTTGGACCGCCCATGGAGCTGAAGGTCGTCCGCTACGAGGTGGCCGACCGGGTCGCCACCATCACGCTGAACCGGCCCGACCGCCTGAACGCCTGGACCGGGCGGATGCACCACGAGTACCGGTGGGCGATGGCCGAGGCCGACGCCGACTCGGAGGTCCGAGCGGTCGTTGTCACCGGCGCCGGGCGGGGCTTCTGCGCCGGCGCCGACGCCCGGGCTCTGGACGGTCACGTCGAGAAGGGCGCGTACGACAGCGGCGTCGTCGAGGACGAGCTGCCGAAGCCCGGGCTACGGCGTGCGCCCCGAGTACGACCACGCCTTCGCCTTCCACTTCGGACTGACCGTGCCGGTCATCGCCGCCGTCAACGGTCCCGCCGCCGGGGTGGGCCTGGTCCTGGCCTGCTTCGCCGACCTCCGCTTCGCCGCCGACGGCGCCAAGCTCACGACCTCGGCGCCCCGGCTCGGCCTGCCCGCCGAGTACGGCCTGTCGTGGATCCTCCCCCGCCTCGTCGGCGCCGGCCACGCCGCCGACCTGCTGCTGTCCAGCCGGGTCGTCCTGGCCGAGCGAGGCCGAGCGCATGGGCCTGGTCAACCGGGTCTTCTCCCCCGACGACCTGCTGCCCGACGACCTACGAGTACGCCCGGATCTTCGCCGAGCAGGTCTCCCCCGCCAGCGTCCGGGAGGCCAAGCGCCAGCTCTACGCCGACCTCCACGGCGACGTCGGCACGGCGGTCGCCGAGTCCGAGCGCCTCCTGGAGGAGATGGTCACCGGCCCCGACTTCGCCGAGGGCGTCGCCGCCCTCCAGGAGAAGCGCCCGCCCGCGTTCTGAGGTCGAGGACTGTGCGTACCGATTCGGTAGGCACAGTCCTCGAATTCGGTCAGCGCTCGGCGGGACGGCCGTCGATGTCGGCGACGACGTAGTCGGTGCCGTTGGGGGCGGTGACGTAGATCCGCAAGACGATGCGGTTGCTGGAAGGGCAGGTCGCTGCTGACGATCACGTGGGTCACCTCGCCGCGGGGCAGGTGGGCCCGCTCGGGGGCGTTGGCGACGAGGCCGGGCAGCGCGTCCCAGTTGGGTCGGGCCAAGCGGTAGGACTCGGCGTCGAGGTCGTCGGCGAACGACGGCTCCTGGGACTCGGGCTCGTCGAGCACGCCGTCCCGCCAGGCCAACGGAGGAGCTGGTTCGGGCGGTCGGGGTCCCGGAGGGTGGCGAAGGCGTAGTCGGTGTAGAGCACGACCTCGAGGGCCTTCGCCTCCCGGCCGGCGGCGTCCAGCCACGCGTCGACGGCTGGCCACGGATCGGTGCGCAGCAGGTCCAGTGAGGCGGGCGGGTCGACCTCGCCCCCACCTTCGCCCTCCCCGTCCTCGCCGTCGCCGCCATCTTCGCCGTCCTCGCCGTCCTCGCCGTCGCCGCCGTCCTCGCCGTCCTCACCGTCGCCCCCGCCGTCCTCGCCATCGCCGTCGTCGCCCCCGTCATCCGGTTCGCCGACGTCGGGGTCCTGAGGGTCCTCGTCCACGTCGTCCGGCACCCCGTCCCCGTCGACGTCGTCGTCGTCCACGTCGAGGGTGCCGTCGTCGTCCAGGTCGCCGTCGTCGGCCGTCGTCGGCGTCGTCCTCCTCGTCGGCGACCGCCGAGGCCGACTCGACGTCGTCGTCGCCCTCATCGTCGTCACCGCTGGCAGCCAGCGCGAGGGCGCCGAGGCCGAGGAACAGCAGCACGATGAGGCCCACGATGACGATGATCACGACCTTCAGGCCCGACTGGGGGTTGCCGGAGCTCGGTTCGAACTGGCTGCCCGACTGCGTCGGGTCCACGGGGGGCATGGGATCCACGCCGCCATCTCAGCACAGGGCGGTGCGATCCGGGCGCTCGCCCGCCACCCTTGTGGCGTGCTGCGACCGGCTGACCTCTCCTGGGGCGTCTTCAGTGACGACGCGCCGTGGGTGCTGGAGGACAGTCCACAGGCGTGGCAGGCCCATCTGCACCTCGTGCGCGAGGCCACCCGCCGCTCGGCGCCGGAGCTGGCTCGGCCCCGGAAGGTCCCGCCGCTCGGCCGCCTGGCGACGGTCACCCGCCACCTCGGCGTGGGTGTCGCGCGCTGGGCGCTGACCGACCGCCGCGACCCTGACCGCTCGCAAGGCCGGCCTCTCCCTCCGCCTCCGCATCGCCGCGGAGGCGCTCGGGCCGACCTACATCAAGCTCGGCCAGATCATCTCGTCGGGTGAGGGCATCTTCCCGGACGAGCTGGTCGACGAGTTCAAGAAGTGCCGCGACCGGGTCCGGGCCGAGCCCTTCGGCAGCGTCCGGGCCGTCGTCGAGGAGGACCTCGGTCAGCCCGCTGGAGGTCGTGTTCGCGACCTTCGACCGTGAGCCCCTGGCCGCGGCGTCGATCGCCCAGGTCCACGCCGCCACCCTGCACACCGGCGAGTCGGTCGTGGTCAAGGTCCAGCGGCCGCAGGTCGCGTCGCTGGTCCAGGAGGACCTCCGGGTCATGGCCTGGCTGGCGCCGCTGTTCGTCGGCCGCATCCCGGTCGCCGCCCTGGCCAACCCGCCGGCGCTGGTCGAGCTCTTCGCCGAGACCATCGTCGAGGAGCTGGACTTCCGGCTCGAGGCCGAGAACATGCTCGACGTCTCCCGGTCGATGCGCACCCTCGGCCAGACGGCCTACGTCATCCCCCGCCCCCACCCCGAGCTGGTGACCCGCCGGGTCCTGGTCATGGAGCGGCTGTCCGGCTTCGCCCTGGACGAGGTGGACGCCATGAAGGCCGCCGGCGTCGACCTGGTGGCCCTCATCCGCACCGGGATCATCGGCTTCCTCGAAGGGGCCATGTTCCACGGCGTCTTCCACGGCGACCTGCACGGCGGCAACCTCTTCATCCAGCCCGACGGCCGCACCGCGCTGCTGGACTTCGGCATCACCGGCCGCCTGGACGAGTCGCAGCGGCATCGCCTTCCTGAAGCTCCTGGCCGGCGGCAGCACCAACGACGTCCGCGTCCAGCTGCCCGCCCTCGCCGAGCTCGGCGCCCTGCCGCTCGACACCGACTTCGAGGCGCTCATCGCCGAGCTGGGCCTTGACCAGCCCGCCGTCGACCCCACCCAGATGGACCCCGACGAGATGGTCGGCGAGCTCCAGCGGGTGCTCAAGGCGCTGCTGGGCTACGGCGCCCGCATGCCGAAGGAGCTGATGCTGTTCGTCAAGAACATGGCGTTCAGCACGTCGATGGGCCAGACCCTCGCCCCCGACCTGGACATCCTCGACCTCATCCAGCAGGTCATCGTCCACTTCGCCACGACGCACGGCGAGCGCATCGCCAACGACCTCCAGCAGCCCTACGACCCCGACGGCTACCTGTCGGAGGTCAGCATGGACGGCTACCGCGCCTCGCTCGGCATGCCCGACGCCGACGCCATCACCCTCGGCCGAGCTCCAGGCTCGCCGCCGCATCATCCGTGAGCGGCTGGCCAAGCGCAGCCGCAAGGGTGACCCCGATTACACGTCAACTGGCTCGGAAAAGGACCCCGTGGGAAGATGACGGTCCCCATGACCGCAGACGATCTCCTCGACGCGCCCCGGCGCACGCACCTGCAGCAGCTCGAGGACGAGAGCATCCACATCATCCGTGAGGTGGTTGCCCAGTTCGACAAGCCGGTGATGCTCTACAGCATCGGCAAGGACTCGGGCTGCATGCTCCGGCTGGCCCAGAAGGCCTTCGCCCCCGGCAAGATCCCGTTCCCGCTCCTCCACGTCGACACCACGTGGAAGTTCAGGGCGATGATCGAGCACCGCGAGCGGATGGCCAAGGAGCTGGGCGTGGACATCATCGTCCACATCAACCAGGACGGCGTCGAGCAGGGCATCAACCCCTTCGACCACGGCTCCAAGGTCCACACCGACATCATGAAGACCCAGGCCCTGAAGCAGGCCCTGGACGCCGGTGGCTACGACGCCGCCTTCGGCGGGGCCCGCCGCGACGAGGAGAAGTCCCGGGCCAAGGAGCGGGTCTTCTCCTTCCGGGACAAGCACCACCGCTGGGACCCGAAGAACCAGCGGCCCGAGCTCTGGAACTTCTACAACGGCCGGGTCCACGCCGGCGAGAGCATCCGCGTCTTCCCGCTGTCGAACTGGACCGAGCTGGACGTCTGGCAGTACGTGTGGATGGAGGACATCCCCCTCCCCGACCTCTACCTGGCGGCCCCGCGGCCGGTGGTCGAGCGGGACGGCATGCTGCTGATGGTCGACGACGACCGCTTCCGCTTCGAGCCCGGCGAGGAGCCCGAGGAGCGCTGGGTCCGCTTCCGCACCCTCGGCTGCTACCCGCTCTCCGGTGCCGTCGAGTCGACGGCCACCACCCTCCCCCAGGTCATCCAGGAGATGCTGCTGGCCACCCGCTCCGAGCGCGAGGGCCGGGCCATCGACCACGACCAGGCCGGCTCCATGGAGGAGAAGAAGAAGGAGGGGTACTTCTAGATGTCGCACAAGAGCGAGCTCATCGCCACCGACATCGAGGCCTACCTGGCCGAGCACGAGCAGAAGGACCTCCTCCGCTTCCTGACCTGCGGCTCGGTCGACGACGGCAAGTCGACCCTGATCGGGCGCCTGCTGCACGACTCGCACCTGCTCTACGAGGACCAGCTGGCCGCGGTCGAGGCCGAGTCGACCACCATCGGCTCGGCCGGTGGCGAGCTGGACCTGGCCCTGCTCATGGACGGCCTCAAGGCCGAGCGGGAGCAGGGCATCACCATCGACGTGGCCTACCGCTACTTCTCGACCAGTCCGGCGCAAGTTCATCATCGCCGACACCCCCGGCCACGAGCAGTACACGCGCAACATGGTCACCGGGGCGTCGACCTGCGACCTGGCGATCATCCTCGTCGACGCCCGTCACGGCGTGCAGGTGCAGACCAAGCGCCACAGCTACCTGACCTCGCTGCTCGGCATCGAGAACACGGTCGTGGCCATCAACAAGATGGACCTGGTCGACCACTCGAAGGAGCGCTTCGACGAGATCCGTGACCACTACCTGGCCTTCGCCGAGCGCCTCGACCTGAAGCGGCCGCCGTTCTTCATCCCCATCTCGGCCCTGAAGGGCGACTGGGTGGTCGAGCCCGGCGACAACATGACCTGGTTCGAGGGCCCGACGCTGATGGAGCACCTCGAGACCGTCCAGGTGATCGCCCAGCGACGTCGGCGACCTGCGCTTCCCGGTCCAGATCGTGAACCGGCCCGACCGGAACGTTCCGAGGCTTCGCCGGCACGGTGGCCAGCGGGATCATCCAGCCCGGCGACGAGATCATGGTCCTGCCCTCGGGCACGGTCACCACGGTCGACCGGCTGGTCACCTTCGACGGCGACCTCGAGAAGGCCGGTCCCGGCAGCTCGATCACGGTGACGCTGACCGACGAGGTCGACGTGTCCCGGGGCGACGTGCTCGTCCACCCCGACGCCCGGCCCCAGCGCAGCCACGAGGTCGAGGCCACTGGTCGTCTGGATGAGCGAGACCGAGATGGTCTCCGGCAAGGAGTACCTGGTCCAGCAGGCCAACCGGGTCGTGCCCGGCCGCGTCACCGAGGTCGCCCACCGGGTCGACGTCAACACGCTCGAGCCCGAGGACGCCGACACGCTGGCCCTGAACGAGATCGGCCGCTGCACGATCACCTGCGACCAGCAGCTCCTGTTCGACGCCTACGACCGCAACCGCACCACCGGGGCGTTCATCCTCGTCGACCGCCTGACCAACGCCACGATGGCCGCGGGGATGATCCTGCCCGCAGGAGTCGGCCTGGGACGTCCAGCCCGACCAGCACCTGCACCGGCACACCAGCCAGATCACCGTCGACGAGCGGGTCGACCGCTACGGCCAGCGCCCGTGCACCGTCCTGCTCACGGGCATCACCGGGGCCGGCAAGTCCTCCACAGCGGTCGCCCTCGAGCGTCGGCTGTTCGACGCCGGCCGGGCGACCCTGCGGATCGACGGCGAGGACCTGCGCCTGGGCATGAGCCGGGACCTGGGCTTCAGTGCCCAGGAGCGCTCCGAGAACCTGCGCCGGATGGCCGAGGTGGCCCGCCTCGGCCAACGAGTCCGGGATCATCGTGATCGCCGCCTTCTCCGCCCCCAAGGCCGACGTCCGGGACCGGGCGCAGGAGCTGGTCGGCTCCGACCGGTTCCTGGTCGTCCACCTGGACGCCCCGGTCGAGGTGGCCCGCCAGCGCGACCCCGAAGGCCTCTACGAGGCCGCCGACCGTGGCGAGATCCCGCAGTTCCCCGGGCGTGTCGGCGACCTACGACGTCCCCGAGAACCCGGACCTCACCCTTGACACCGCCACCGACTAGCTGGCGGACAACGTCGAGAAGATCATCGACCTCCTCGTCGAGCGGGGCTTCCTCGGTTCCTAGACGTGACCGACATCCCGAGCCCTGAGACGTCGGTCCCTGGCCGCTTCGCGCTCAACGCCCACCTCGACGGTGACCGGCTGCGCTTCGACCTCACCACGCAGCCCGAGATCCTCGTCCACGGGGTGATCCGGGCCAGCGTGCTGGCGTACCTGGTCGACGCCGCCGCCGGCATCTCCGTCGACGAGGACCCCGACGTCTGGACGCTGACCACGGACCTGACCCTGCGGATGGTGCCCGTCGCCGCGCCCGAGCTCGTCGAGAGCACGACCACCATCGTCCGCCGCGGCCGCCGGTCCGTGACCATCACCTTCGAGGTCACCGAACCCGGCGGTGGCACCATCGCCGCCGGCGCCATCGGTTTCGCCTCCCTGCCTCGCCGTGACGGCGATCCCCCCAAGCCGATGGTCACGAACGAGGTGGCCAGCCAGATGTTCACCGGCCGCTCCCGCCTGACCGAACCCCTCCGCGAGGCGGCCGCCATCGAGGTCCTCGATCCCGACGCCGGCGTCGTCCAGGTGATGGTCACCCCGGAGCTGCAGAACCCCGCCGGCACCCTCCAGGGCGCCATGGTCGCCCTCCTCGCCGAAGTCGCCGCCGAGGAGCTCGCCGGTTCGCGGACCGACCAGCCGGTGGTCGTCACCGACCTCGACCTCCGCTACCTGGCCCAGACGACCGAGGGCCCCGTGCGCACCCGCTCCAGGTTGCTGGGCACCAAGCCCGACGACCCGATCGAGATCGAGCTCATCGACACCACCACCGACACGCTCACGACCCTCGTGTACGCGAGGGCCCAGATCCTCACCTAGTCGCCGTCGACCACCTCGGTTCTGGTGGCAGCCCTGTGTCGTGGAGAACACGTCGCTGCCACCAGAACAGCGATCTCACTCGTCGCCGAAGTCGACGGTGATCCCGAACGAAGCCAGGAACGGGATCGCGAACGACGTCACCAGCTCGGGGCTGAGCACGATGTCGCGTAGGTCACCGATGCCGCCGACGTCGATGATCGTCGAGCGCTCCAGCCGTACCTCGGCGACGACCGCCTTCGAGAGCTCGGCGCCGGTCAGGTCGCAGCCGATGAACGCCGTCCGCCGAACCGTCGTCGCATAGAAGTCCGCCTTGCGGAGATCGCAGTCGAGGAACTCGGCCCGCTCGATGTCGGACATCCGGAACCAGGCATCGTCGAGGCGGCAGTCCTCGAAGCCGACGTGCTCTGCGTGGAGGTCGGCCGCCGACAGCCCCGACATGCGGCAGTGCTCGAACCGCACCCGTTCGAGCTTCGCCCCGCCCATGGTCACGCCCGACAGCTCGCAGTCCGCGAACAGGACGTCCTCGAGGGCCACACCGTCGAGTGACGAGCCGGTCAGCCGGACCCGGTCGAACCGGCAGCCGGAGATCGTGAGGTCGTCAACAGAGGCGCCGAGCAGCTCACCGGTGACGAGCGCGTCCTCGACCTCGGCGCCAGAGGCCAGCCCGGCGGCATCCACCTCGCCGAGGTCGCCGGACAGCTCCGGCGGGTCCACGGCGGCACGACCGTCCTGAGTCGGGGTCAATCGATCGTGATCTGCCCGGTGACGGGGAACTGCTTGCGGACGACGATGCGGTTCGCCGTCCTCGGCGACGGTCTCGTAGCCGAGCTCGGCGTAGCTCGTCTTCACCCCGTCGACCTGGCTGTCCGGGATGTCCACGATGGTCAGGTACTCCCAGCGCTCCGTCGATGTGCACCCCCGCAGCGTAGGTCCGCGCCGACGACGAGGCCATGGGGGGTGCCCGAGGGGGGCGGCTCCTCCCGGCCCCCCTCGGCTTCGGTCGATCCGGCTCCGCCGGTCGGCCGAAGGGAAGTGGTTCAGCGCGGCCGAAGGCCGCACAGCCAAGCTCGATCCGCAACCTCCGGTTGCGGATCGACACCTACGCTCGCTCGCCGTGAGGCTCGTCATCGCCCGGTGCCAGGTGGACTACGAGGGGCGGCTGACGGCGCACCTGCCGATGGCGCCTCGGCTGATCATGGTGAAGGCCGACGGCTGCGTCGCCATCCACGCCGACGGTGGGGCCTACAAGCCGCTGAACTGGATGAACGCGCCGAACACCCTGGTCGAGGGCGACGGCGAGTGGACGGTCACCAACCCCAAGGGCGAGAAGCTCGATCATCACCCTGGACGAGGTGCTGTCGGACTCGGCCCACGAGCTCGGGGTCGACCCGGGGCTCACCAAGGACGGGGTCGAGGCCCACCTGCAGGAGCTGCTCGCCCTCGACTGCACCCGGATCGGCGACGGGCTTCAAGCTGGTCCGCCGCGAGTGGCCGACCGACATCGGGCCGGTCGACCTGCTGTGCCGCGACGCCGACGGCAACGCGGTCGCCGTGGAGATCAAGCGGCGGGGCGAGATCGACGGCGTCGAGCAGCTCACCCGCTACCTGGAGCGCATGGACCGGGATCCGTCGCTGCGGCCGGTGCGAGGGGTCTTCGTCGCCCAGGTCATCAAGCCCCAGGCCAAGGTCCTGGCCGAGTCCCGGGGCATAGCCTGCGTCGAAGTCGACTACGACGAGCTTCGAGGGATCGAGCGCAACGAGCTGAAGCTGTTCTGAGGAAGGGGGCCGACATGGCCGACGTGAGGACCTGGTTGCAGGACGCGGCGGCGGGCTTCTCGGCCAAGCGTGGCCGGGATCGGCGACGACCAGTGGGCGTCTCCCACCCCGAACGCCGCCTGGGACGTGCGGGCGCTGGTCGCCCACGTGGCCGACGAGCAGCTCTGGGCGCCGCCCCTGCTCGCCGGACGCACCATCGAGGAGATCGGCGACGAGATCCCCGCCGACCCGCTGGGCGACTCCCCGGCCGCGTCGGTGGACGACGCCTGCGTCGGGCATGGTCGCCGCCCTCACCGACCTGGACCTCGACGCCGACGGTCCACCTGTCCTTCGGCGAGGTGCCGGCGCAGGAGTACCTCATGCAGTTCTTCGCCGACCACCTGGTCCACGGCTGGGACCTGGCCCGGGCGACGGGGCAGGACGAGCGCCTCGACCCCGAACTCGTGCGGGCCTGCGCCACCTGGTTCGACGACCGCGAGGAGCTGTACCGCGAGGGCGGGGTCATCGGCCCGGCCGTCGCCGTCGACCGCGCCGACGAGCAGTCGCAGCTGCTGGCCCGTTTCGGCCGCAACCCGGTGCCGACGACACCCTGGCCACGATCGTCCGCTTCAACGCGGCGTTCGGCCGCCAGGACGTCGACGCCGTCATGGCCCTGATGACCGACGACGTGGCGTTCGAGGACACCAGCCCGCCCGACGGGGGACGTCACGTCGGCCAGGACGCGGTGCGGGCGGCGTGGACCGCCCTCTTCTCGGGCAACCCCGACGGCCGCTTCACGACCGAGCACGCCATCATCGCCGGCGACCGGGCCACCTACCAGTGGGTCTACGACTGGGGCGACGGCCACGTCCGTGGCATCGACCTGTTCAAGGTGCGGGACGGGAAGGTCGCGGAGAAGTTCTCCTACGTGAAGGGATAGACAGGCCCCATGCGCCTCGCCCTCCAGGTCCCGAACTTCACCTATCCCGACGTCGCCCCGGAGGACCTCTTCGAGACGATCGCCACGGTGGCCACCACCGCCGAGGCGTCGGGCTTCGACACCTTGCTGGTGATGGATCACTTCTACCAGCTGCCCATGCTGGGCTCGCCGGACCAGCCGATGTTCGAGGCCTACACGCTGCTCAGCGCGCTGGCCGCCCGCACGTCGTCCATCCAGCTGGGGACGCTGGTCACCGGGGTCACCTACCGGAACCCGGCCTACCTGGCGAAGGTCGTCACCGACGCTGGACGTCATCTCGAAGGGCCGGGCCATGCTCGGCATCGGGGCGGCGTGGTTCGACACCGAGCACGACGCCCTGGGCTTCGACTTCCCACCGGTGTCCGAGCGCTTCGAGATGCTCGAGGAGGCCATTCAGATCACCCAGGCGATGTTCGAGGACCGGCGGCCGACCTTCGAGGGCAAGCACTTCCGGGTCACCAACGCCATCAACAACCCGAAGCCGATCCGGGAGCACGTGCCGCTGATGGTCGGCGGGTCGGGCGAGAAGAAGACGCTGCGCATCGCCGCTGACTACGCGGATCTGGCCAACTTCACGTGCGGCCTCGACGAGGTGCCCCGGAAGCTGGACGTCCTGACCGCCCACCTGGCGAACGCCGGTCGGGAGCGAGCCGACATCGGCACCAGCACGCTCACGTTCCTCATCACCGGCGACAGCGACGACGACGCGTTCGACACGCGCAAGGAGCTGGTGCGCGGCCTGGGCATGGAGTGGGACGACCTCGACGACGACACCCGCACCATGCTCGGGAACCGGATGCTGGTCGGCGGGCCCGACACCATCGGCGAGCTGGTCCAGGAGCGGATCCTCGGCCAAGGGCTGGACGCGGTGACCGTCAACATCCCGGCCGACGGCCACCGGCCCGAGGTCGTGGCCCGGGCCGGCGAGGTGCTGACGAAGGCCCTGTCCTGACCGACTTCTTCGACGTCGTCGGCCGCCAGCGGGCGCACCGGCGCTTCGACCCCGATCGGGAGGTCGGCGACGACCTGGTCGAGCGGGTGCTGGACGCCGCCCGCTTCGCCCCCAGCGCCGAGAACACCCAGCCGTGGGTGTTCGTCGTCGTCCGCGACCACGACCGGCGGTCGGCGCTGGCCGACCTCATGGCCGAGCTGTGGTCGATGGCGCCCGACCGTGGCCTGGACGAGCAGCTGCACGCCGACACCGACGCCGGCTTCCGGGGCGGGTTCGCCACCGCACCGGTCTGGGTCGTCGTCGGCGGCGACACGACGCTGGCCGAGCGCACGGCCCTAACGGCGTCCGTCTACCCCGCCGTCCAGAACCTGCTGCTGGCGGCCACCGCCCTGGGACTCGGCTCGGCGATGACGACGATCGCCACCTACGCCCCCGACCGGGTCCACGAGCTGACCGGCCTCCCCGAGACCGTCAAGCCGATGGCGCTCGTCCCTCTCGGCTGGCCGGCCACGCCGCTCGGCCCGCCCCGTCGCCGCCCGGTCGGCGAGGTCGCCCACCGCGAGACCTACGGTTCACCCTGGTGACCTCGTCGTTCTGGCGCCCGATTGAGGCGTCCGAGGACCGCTATCGGGCGCCAGTTCGGATGGTCAGGCTGGGGGGAGCGCCGACCTGCCGCCGGAGGTGCGCTCGGCGGCCTCCCGCAGGCCGTCCCGGAAGTCGGGGTGGGCGATCGCGGCCAGGGCCATGCCCCGCTGGTGGACGGTGAGGCCCTGGAGCTCGGCGACGCCGTACTCGGTGATGACCACGTCGACCTGGTGACGGGGGTTGGTGATCACCGTCCCCGCCTCGAACCACGGCAGGATCCGGCTCTGGACCACCCCGTCCCGGGTGAACGTCGACGGCAGCACGAGCAGCGAACGGTCGTCCAGCTCGAGGCCGGCGCCGGCGGCGAAGTCCTCGGCGCCCCCGATGCCCGGAGTACTGCGCCCCGCCGATGGTGTCGGCGACCGCCTGGCCGTGGATGTCGACGGCCAGAGCGGCGTTGATGTTGATGACCTTGGGGTTGCGGGCGATGACCTCCGGCGAGTTCACGATGCCCACCGGCAGGAAGGCGACGTCGGGGTTGTCGTCCAGCCACTCGTAGAGCGCGGTGGTCCCGGCGGCGAACGTGCACACGGACTTCCCGGCGTGCACGCAGCCACTGTTCGAGACCTTCCCGGCCTCGTGCAGGCACATCAGGCCGGTGGTGAACATCTCGGAGTGGATGCCGTAGTCGCCGCCCTCGCCCTCGGCCAGGAGGGCGGCGACCATCGACGGGACGGCGCCGATGCCCGTCTGCAGCGTCGCCCCGTCGGGCACGAAGACACGGACCAGCTCGGCGATGGCCCGCTCGACGTCCGTGGGCACGGGGTCCTCGAGGACGAAGGGCTCCTTCGTCGGACTCGACCAGGACGTCGATCTCGTCGACGTGCAGGGCGTGGGTGTGCTCACCCAGGCCGAACGTGCGGGGGAAGGCGGGCTCCGCTTCGACGACGAGGAGCCGGTCGGGGTCGGCCCCGGCCCGGTGGAGCTCCTCGACGGTGGCGCCGGCGTGCAGGGACAGGCTGCACCGACCGTCGGCGTCGGGGAGGGCGGCCGCCGTGGCCATGACCCGGGGCGCCTGGGCCTCCAGGATCGGGACGAAGCGCCGGAAGTCCGCCGGGGCGAAGCTGAGGTTTGCCCCCGTGTCCCGCAGCATCCGCTCGAGGGGCCCGAAGAAGCCGCTCAGGTAGTGGACGTTCGGGTGGGCGAAGACGTCGCTGAGCACGGACAGCAGCCCGCCGTAGATGCGGAGGTCGGTCCAGTCGGTCCGGGTGCCCAGGGTCTCCAGGAGGGCGACGGGCTGGCCCGGCCCCAGCGGGATGCCGAGCGTGTCCGACGCTCGGAGCTGGTCCGCTGCGTCCGCGGCGGACAGGCGGCGCACGTCAGGCGTCGCCGGCCATGATCACGGCCAGCTCAGCCCGACTGGCGATGCCGAGCTTGTCGTAGACCCGGCCCAGGTGGTTGTCGACCGTGCGCACCGAGACGAACAGCCGCTCGGCGATGTCCTTGCTGGTGATGCCGCTGGCGGCCAGCACGGCCACCTCCCGCTCGCGCTTGGTGAGGGCGACGGGCTCCTCGGACATGGCCAGGCCGGGCGTGCGGGCGCCGGGGCACAGAGCTGCCCATGCCGTCGCCTTGCGGCTCCAGCCGGTGGCGTCGCGGGGGCTGCCCCGCCGCCGGTGCTCGGCGGTCACGCCGAAGGCGGCCTCCGCGGCCAGGAGGTTCGCCCCCATGGCCCCGAACTCGTCGGCGGCGTCGCCCATCAGCTCGAGGTCGTTGGTGGCCACGCCGAGCGTGTGCTGCACGCGGACCAGCCCGTAGGGCCCGACGGGGCGCTCGACCAGCAACTCGGCTCGCTCCTGGTCGGCGTGGCCCAATCGAGCGAGGTCGTGGAGGATCATCGCCGCGCCGGGCCATTCGCCTCGGTCGAAGGCGATCCCCCAGCCGTCCTCCAGGTGCTCCTTGGCCTCGGCAGGGTGACCCTTGGCCACGGCCAGCCACGCCCGGGATCGGCACCGGTTGACGGCGTGGTAGTCGGCGGGGTGCTCGAGCATCGCCTCCTCGGCCAGGGCCACGTCGGCCGGGCCCACCTCACCCTGCATGGCGTGGGCCAGGGTCACGCCCAGAAGGCCCCAGCCCAGGGGGCCGAAGTGGTTGACGAAGCGGAACAGGCCCGACGCCTCGGCGAACCACCGGATGGCCTCGTCGAGGAGGCCCTTGTCCAGCGCCACCACGCCGCGGGTCATGGAGAAGAACGCCCAGCCGGCCGCGTCGTCGGCCATGAGCGCGTGCTCGTAGCCCTCGGTGGCCAGGCGCTCGGCGTCATCCAGCCGCCCGGCCGAAGCCCGGGCCAGCGCCTGGGCGACGTACAGCAGTGACGGCTCGTAGAGCGTGAGCTGCCCGCCCAGCCGGCTGTAGGCCCGCAGCCCGGCCTTCACGGGGACCTCGGCCTCGCCGGCTCGACCCAGGACCGGCAGCCCGAGGGCGCAGGCCAGCGAGGCCTGCACGACCGCCCGGTCGTAGCTGGCGCCGAGCAGGGCCAAGCCGCGGTCCACGCCCGCCTGGGCCTTGCCCGAGGTGACCTCCAGCACCGCCTGCAGCCCGTCGAGCTCGACCAGGTGGTCCGGTTCGGTGATGACCTCGCGGCCGTGCTCGATGACCTCGAGCGCAGCAGCCAGGTCCCCGTCGTGCCAATAGCGGTTGTAGACCCGCACCCGGATCAACGTGGCCCGCTGGTTGTCGTCGGCTGCCTCGTCCTCCAGGTCGGCCAGGACCTTCTCGGTCTCGTCGGACCGGCCGAGGGTGTAGAGCGAGTCGGCGATGATCTGGCCGGAGGCGAAGGTCGGCTCCAGGTCGTGGGCCGCCCTGGCCAAGCGGAGCGCGGTCTCGATGTCGTGGGCGAAGCCGGCCTGACGGGCCGCGTCGATGAGCAGCTCGGGCGACGTGGCGCCGCCGGCCTCGACCCGCCACAGGGCGACCTTCAGCACGTCGGCCCGGCGCCGGTTCTGGTGGGCCTCGATGGCGTCGGCCAGCAGGCGCTGCACCTCGCGGGCCCGCACGAGCGGGGTGCGACCCCGGACCACCTCACCGTGGACGGGGTGGGCCAGCGTGGCCTCGAAGCGGCGGCCGTCCAGCGCCGTCTCGACCAGGCCCTTGCGCTCGAGGCGGACCAAGGGGTCGGATCCGACGAGTCCGGCCACGACGTCCACGCCGAGGGGCTCGCCGAAGGCGATCAGCTCGAGCGTGGCGACCTCGCCGTCGTCCAGGCCGGCCAACCGCTCGCCGACCAGGTCGTGGAGGCGCTCGGAGGGCGTGATCCGGCCGAAGGTCCTCCACAGGCCGGCGTCTTCGACGAGCTTCCCCGAGTCGACCCCGGCCATGACCAGTTCCCGCAGGTACTGCAGGTTGCCCTCGGTGACCTCCCAGAGCTGCTGCAGGGCGGCGCCCTCGACGGGATCACCGAGCACCTGCTCCAGCAGGTCCTCCACCTCGGCCCGGTCCAGCGGGCCGACGTCGACCCGGTCGCACAGGCCGTTCTTCCACACAGCCTGGACCGAGTCCGGGACGGGCTCGCCGGTGCGGACAGTGGCGATGGCGAACACGGTGCGGGCGGCGACCAGCTGCTGGAAGAGCAACGCCGACGCGTCGTCCAGCCACTGGGCGTCGTCGACCAGCAACAGCAGGCGCTTGCCGCCGCTGCGCTGCATCAGGGCCTCGGTGGCCTGGCCGTGCATGGCGATGCCCCGCTCGACGGCCATGGCCGCGGGCGGAAGGAGGGGTGCCAGCGCACCGAACGGGATGCCGCGGGCTGACTGGCTGGCCGTGGCCCGCTCGACGTGGAAGCCGGCAGCGGCCCCGAAGTCGGCGATCTCGGACGCCAACCGGGACTTCCCCACGCCCGCCGGGCCGCAGAGCACGATGCCCGAGAGGTCCCCGCGACGGAGGTCCTGTCGTGCCTGGTCGAGGACCTCCGTTCGCCCCACCAGAGGCCACACCGCGCGCATAGGCGACACAAGTGTCGCAGACAACATCGCGCCCCCACCAACGGCTGACTCGTGAGTCAGAAACGCTTCAGGACGGCATCGTGCCCTTCAGCAGGCTCTCCACGCCCGTGGCCGTCAGCTCTGGCTGTAGAGGACGCCGTATCGGGTGCGCACGGCTTCGTTGGTGGCCATGCGGTTGACCCAGCCGGTCTGGACCTCGGCCCACGTGCCGGCCTGGACGCCCTGGCCCTCGAGCCACGCCTGCGCCTGGTCGGGGGTCCCCAGGCTCTGGCGGGCCATGGCGGCGGTGAGCTGGGCGTACTTGTCGAGGGTGATGCCGGAGATGGGCTGCCACACGGGGTCGTTCAGATCGACGGGCTGGTGGGCGGCGGCCTGGGCCTCGTAGGCGTTCTGCTGCATCTGCGCGGACAGGGCGTCGGCGTCGTCCGTCGGGTCCTTGATGTGCTTGAAGAGGCCCACGGCCCGTCCTTTCCGTCGGGGGCGGGGCTCATCCCCCGCTGTGGGCCTCACTGTCCTCCTCGTCCCCTGAGCAGGCATGAGTAGGACCTACTCAAATGACCCCGGGCGGGGGCGCGGACAGCGATGAGTAGGTCAGGCGGTGAACTCGCAGCGACCGGCGTCGAGGACCACCCGTCCGTCATCACCGGTCGTCTGGAAGATGGCCTCGCCCCCATCCACCCACAGTTCACGGTCAGCGCCTCACCGGGGAAGACCGGCGACGAGAACCGCCCGTCCATCACCTTGAAGCGCGTGGGGTCGCCGTCGCACAGCGTGTGCAGCAACGCCCGCCCCGTGAACCCGTACGTGCACAGGCCGTGCAGGATCGGCCGGTCGAAGCCGGCCAGCGCGGCGAACTGCGGGTCCGAGTGCAGCGGGTTGCGGTCCCCCGACAGCCGGTAGAGCAGGGCCTGGTCGGGCCGGGTCTGGTACGTGACCGAGTGGTCGGGCGCCCGCTCCGGCGGCACGTTCTGCGGGCCGGACGGGCCGCGGTCGCCGCCCCAACCCCCCTCGCCGCGGATGAAGGCCGACATCGTGGTGTCGAACATCGGCTCACCCGAGGCGGCGTCGACGGCGCGGGACTCCATCACGACGACGGCGCCCTTGCCCTTGTCCCAGATGCCGGTGATCTCGGTCTGGCTGCTGACCTTCCCCGACACCGGGATCGGCTGATGCAGGCGGATGCCCTGCTCGCCGTGGACGAGCATCGCCCAGTTGAAGTCGCCGAGGCTGGACAACCCGCCGCCGATGGTGGTCAGCACGACGGCCATGGTCGGCAGCACCTGCTGGTCGATGTCGATGGAGTTCTCCGTGACGAACGGCAGGTCGTCGGTGCCCGCACCCACGCCGAGGGCGTAGAGGATGGCGTCCTTGCGGTGCCAGGACGTCTCGGCGGGCTCGCTGACGATGCCGACGGCGTCGAGGTTGAGGGGCATGTGGTCTCTCCTACGCCTTGTCGTTGCCGGCCATGTCGGCGTTCGGGCGGGCGTCGGCCAGCAGCGCCTTCACCTTGCGCGCCGATCTCGGTCGGGTCGTCGGTGGGCTCGGTCGTCGGGCCACGGTGCCAGCCCTCGGCGACGGCCAGCTCCCGGCCGGACACCTGGAAGATGCGGCCGGTGCACGCCGGCCGACTCGGTGCTGGCCAGCCAGGTCACGATGGGGGCGATCCAGCGGGGCGAGAAGGCCTCCTTGGCCTCCTCGTCCAGCTGCCCCATGCCCAGGCCCTCGGTCATTCGGGTGAGGGCGCCGGGGGCGATGGCGTTGGCCGTGACGCCGTAGCGCTCGAGCTCCATGGCGGCGATGACCGTGAACGAGGCGATGCCGGCCTTGGCCGCGCCGTAGTTGGTCTGGCCGACGTTGCCGTAGATGCCCGAGGGCGAGGTGGTGTTGATGAGCCGGGCGTCGACCGTCTCGCCCGCCTTCACCCGCTCCCGCCAGTGCGCGGCGGCGTGGCGGGTCGGCGCCGAACGTGCCCTTCAGGTGGACGGCGATGACCGCGTCCCACTCGGCCTCGTCCATGTTGACGAGCATCCGGTCCCGCAGGATCCCGGCGTTGTTGACGAGGACGTCGAGCCGGCCGAAGTGGTCGATGGCCTGCTGGATCATGCGCCCCGGCCTGCTCGAAGTCGGCGACGTTGTCGCCGTTGGCGATGGCCTCGCCGCCCATCGCCTCGATCTCCGCCACGACCTGCTGGGCCGGGCGCGGCGTCCTCGCCGGCGCCGGCCATGTCGCCCGCCGAGGTCGTTGACCACGATCTTGGCGCCCTGCTCGGCCAGCATCAGGGCGTACTCCCGCCCGATGCCCCGGCCGGCGCCCGTGATCAGGCAGACGCGACCTTCACAGATCCCGCTCATCGTCAGACACTCCCTCGACGTCGGCAACGGGGATCGAGTCTCGCGCCGAGTCCCGAGACGGGCGAATCTCGCCGGGTGACCCGTCGTTTCGGGCCGATCACGCCACAATGGTCGCGTCGCATGCGCCGCTTCGACTCCCCCGCGAGGCGGTCGCTGATCCTGATTCCCGCTCGTGATCGTGGCCGCCGCCGTCGCCGTCTGGGCGGTCGACGCGCGCGCGGTCCACGGCGACAAGGTCGCCGCGCAACGTCACCGCTCGCGGGCGCCGCCATCGGCGGCTCGCGGAGGACGACCTCGACGCGCCACGTCGCCGAGCTGGCCGAGAGCTACCTCGAGACGCCGGTCGAGATCGAGTCCGGTGACCGCACCCTGGAGACGACGGTCGGCGACCTCGGTGGCGAGGTGGACCAGGAGGCGACGGTCGCCGCCGCCCTGGACATCGACGCAGGACCCGCGAGCCTGGATCGAGCCGCCTCTTCGAGGACGAGATCGCCCCGGTCGTCGTCACCATGCGCACGAACCCCGTCGACGCGGGAGCTGGCGACGCTCGAGGGCGTCGAGCGGACCAATCCCGTCGAGCCGCAGATCCAGCACACGAGCCTCGGGTTCGCGGTCGGTCCCTGGCGAGGACGGCCACGGCGTCCCCGACCGACGCCGGTCATCGACCAGGTCATCAGCGGCGCCGCCACCGGCGAGGACGCCGATCACGGTCGACGCCGACGCCGAGCGAGATCGCCCCCCGCTTCACCGACGAGGACGCCGAGGCGCTGGCCACCGAGGCCAACGACCTGACCCGGCGACGGCGATCACCGTCAACGCCGCCGGCGAGTCGGCCCACGTCGAGGCCGCCCTGCTGGGCCCCTGGATCACCTCCCGGCCCGGCGAGCAGCAGCTGCAGCTCGTCCTCGACCGACGAGCAGGTGGCCGAGGACCTGCCCGGCGCTCCTGCCCGACGTCGGCGACCCGCCCGCCGCGGCCAGCTTCACCGTGGTCAACGGCATCGGCCCCGAATCGTCCCCGGCCACCCCGGCACCGGCTGCTGCGCCGCCGGCTCGGCCCGTCACGTCATCCGGGCGCTGCGCGAGCGGCCGCGACTCGGTCGACCTCCGGCTGACCCGCGTCCGGCCCGAGCACGACGCCGAGTGGGCCGAGAGCCTCGGCATCGTCGAGGAGATCAGCCTCCCGGACGTCGAGCCCTGCTACTCGTACGTCGGCCGACGGCTGCCGCAGTCGCACCCACCACGACTGCTGCGAGAGCCGCGTCACCAACATCCACCGGATCGCCGACATCGTCCGCGGCTACGATCATCCCGCCCAACGGCGGGGTCTTCTCCCTCAACGACGGTCGTCGGGCCAGCGCACGATCGAGAACGGCTTCGTCGATGGCCGGTGCCATCGAGAACGGCGAGCACGTCGAGTCGCGTCGGCGGCGGCGTGTCCCAGTTCGCCACCACCATCGTTCAACGCCGCCTTCTTCGCCGGCCTCGACATCCCCGAGCTACCAGTTCCACACCGAGCACCTGAGCCGGTACCCGTTCGGCCGCGAGTCGACCGTGTCGTACGCCGGGCCCGAGTTCGAGATCGAGAACAACACGCCCTACGGCGTGCTGATCTGGCCGACCTACACCGAGACCAGCATCACGGTGCACCTGTACTCCACCCGCTTCGCCACCGGGCGCGCAGACGGGGCAGAGCACCGAGCCCAACGGGGCAGCTGCACGACGTGACGACCGACGCGCACCCGGACCTACGTCGACGGCCACACCGAGCATCGACCAGTTCTCCGGCTACTACCGCAACTCCGGCCCGACCTGCGGCTGACTTCGGGTCGGCAACCGGAGGTTGCCGACCCCGGCTTGATCGAGCGCCTGACGGCGACGCCGACTCTCGGTGCGCCCACCGGCCTGTGACACGACTCGCCGTTCTGCGGTTGACTGGTGCCGTGACCGACGAGCACTTGACTTCCAGCCGCGCATGAGCGACGCCGACAAGCTCATGTGGACCATCGAGCGGGACCCGCTGCTGCGCAGCACGATCACCTCGGTCGTCGTCCTCGACAGCGCGCCCGACCACGACCGGCTCGCGGGACAAGATCGAGCGGGCCAGCCGCACGGTCGTGCGCCTGCGCCAGCGGGTCATCGGCAACGCCCTGTCGTTCTCGCCGCCCCGGTGGGAGGTCGACCCCAACTTCGACCTCGACTACCACCTCGCGCATCGTCGACGCCGCCAACGACGGCTCGATCCGCGAGCTGTTCGACATCGCCGAGCCGATCGGCGATGCAGGGCTTCGACCGGGCCCGGCCGCTGTGGGAGTTCACGCGTGGTCGAGGGCCTCGAGGACGGGCGGGCCGGCGCTGATCATGAAGATCCACCACGCCATCACCGACGGCGTGGGCGGCGTGAAGCTGCATGCTGGAGACCTTCGACGCCGAGCGCGACCCCGGCGACGCCGGGCGACCATGCCCGACGCCCCGACGGTCCACGTGATGACCCAGGTCGAGCGCCTCGTCGACGCCCTCAGCCACGAGCAGCGCCGGGTCGATGGGCGTCGCCAAGCGGTCCGTCGGCATGGCGACGACCGGCCGCGCGTCGGCACGGCCGCGCGATCCGGTCGGCGTCGGCGTGCGGGTCGGCGAGACCGATCGGCTCCGCCGCCCGCCTGCTGGCCCCGGCCAGCGAGCCCCTGTCAGCCCGCTGATGACCGGCCGCTCGCTGTCGGTCCAGTTCCACACGCTCACCGTGCCGCTGGCCGACATGAAGGCCGCCGGCCGCCGCGCCGGCGGGAAGCTGAACGACGCCTTCGTCGCCGCCATCGCCGCCGGCTGGCGCCGCTACCACGAGCGCCACGGCGAGCCCGCGTCAGCCCTGCGCATGTCGATGCCGATCAACGTCCGCACCGAGGCCACCGAGAACGTGGCCGGCAACCAGTTCGCGCCGGCCCGCTTCCCGGTGCCCGCTCACCGTGGTCGACCCGGTCGCACCGCATGAAGGTGGTCCGCGACCTGGTCGGTCGGGCCCGGGCCGAACCGGCCCTCGCCCTGACCGAGCCGCTGGCCAACGTCCTGAACCGGCTGCACCCCGACATCACCACCGGCATCTTCGGCTCGATGCTGCGGGGCGTCGACTTCGTGACCTCGAACGTCCCCGGCCCGCCGTTCCCGATCTACCTCGCCGGCGCCCGGGTCGTGAGCCAGTTCCCGTTCGGCCCGATGGCGGGCGCGGCGGCGAACATCACCCTGCTCAGCTACGTCGACGACCTCAACATCGGCATCAACACCGACCCGGCCGCCGTCGCCGGACCCCGAGGTCCTGCTGGAGTGCATGCAGGAGGGCTTCGACGAGGTCCTCAAGACCGCCTGACGCCCGCGAACCTCGTTGGAGGAATTCAGCTCGACCAGTCCTTGAGCTTGCCGACGATGTCGGCGGCGTCGCCGATCGGGGTGATGTTGAGCATGGAGACGCCCGACTCCCGGAACACGGCGAGGCGCTCCTTCACGTAACCCTCGTCGCCGCACATGGTCGTGGCCTCGAGCAGGTCGTCGGGCATTCGACGATCTCGCGCATACAGACTTTCTCACGTCGTGGATTAGAAACCTCTATACCCACCACGGCTTTACCAGGAATCGGCGCGATAATTCGCACGGACACCGCACGCAAGGCCATCTGAAGATCGTCGGCTAATGACACCACACGGTTCACTTCAACGCCCAGGGGCAGGTTCGAACTCGTACGTGGTAATCACCGGCCCAGGACGAACGGCAACAACTTTCCCTTCGACACCAAAATCTCCAAGTTTGTTCTCAAGAATACGTGAACTCGCATGCAAGGCATCTTCATCAACTTTCACCGCTAAACGTACCGGAGGATCAATCAGTGATACGGCGGGAAGCACATAAGGTCTTCCATTGGCCGTCACGGCTTCGCTGAATGCCTTGACCGGCGCTGGCTTTGAGCGTTCGGTTTTGGCGACTGGAATCGGCGATGGTGCAGGCTCGGTAATAATGATCGGCGGTAGTGAGGCTTCCTCTTCTTCCTCCTCTAATAGAATGGCTGGAGATGATTTCTTAGTAACTGATTCTTTCCGACTCGTGCGCTTCGTCGGCACTATCTCAAGCTCAGGGTCAGGCAATTCTGGACGTTCCCAGGCAAGGCGAGGAAGAAGCCCTTCGAACCACTTGAACACTCCCCCTAGCTGCCTCAGCAGGGTATAACTTTTAATGATCAAGGCATAACTCTGAGCAAAGATCCCAACTCCGGTATCGGACAAGGTTACGCGGGTCATTCCCATAAACGACATCAGCAACACCGGAACGAGGAGTAAGTGGGTGCCGATCATATTCAGCCCAGTGCGCAAGTGCAGAGCGAGAAACCCACCGACCCAACCACCGGCCTCGATGACAGGACGCTGCCCTCCCCACAACGCAAGCAGCGCAGCGGTCGTAACAAGGAAAGTCCCAAACGAGAGCAATTGAGATATCAACGCGTGGACACTGCCACTGGTGGAGAAGCACTCCAGCGAAGTACAGCAGCGATAATGGTAATAAATAGCACGCCCTGGCCAAAAGCCGGACATAACAGGTCGGCTAGCAGGTAACCGATCAAACCAACAGAGTTACTGCTCGTCTCGCCAGCCTGATATGAATAGAATGCCAGCGTAAGAAAGATCGCTAAGGCAATATTAACGATCCCAATGACCTCTCCCCCAAAGGGTTGCTCCTCCGACCGCGGTTTCTTCCCCACCGCCATATCCTCCCCCTCCTCCGCATCACATCTCCATCACAAACGGCAGCACCACCGGACGTCGACCTAACGTGCGTCGGAAATAGCGTCGCAAGACTTGTCGGACTTGTTCTTTCACCATTCCGAATCCGTCCGCGACTCTCGCGGTCACTCACCCAACGCAGTCCGAACCGCTTCCTTAGCAGCATCAAACCCTTCGCCATTCGTTGCCGCTAAGAACCCACGGGACAACAGGTCCGGTCCGGTCAACACTTCTCCAGTCTGCTGCGCAATTCCGACAATCGCGACCACAAGCCCATCCTCGGCCATATGGCGGCGATCGCGGAGCACCTCTTCTTCTATGCCACCTAACCCATCGACGAAGACCCGTCCCGCCTGCACGGACTCTGTGACATGTGCGCCTTTCATCGTAATCTCCAGCACTTGACCATCTTCTAGTAAAAACACTCCTGTGGGATCGACCCCCACGCCACGGGCTAACTCACAGTGACGAACCAGAAAACGAAACTCTCCATGAATAGGAACGAAGAATTGTGGCCGTAACAGGTTTAACATGAGCTGCAATTCTTCTTGGCTCGCGTGGCCGGACACATGAACACACGCGATGGCCTCGTAATATACCTCTGCACCTCGTCGGCACAAGTGATCGAGGAGACGAGCAATAGTACGTTCATTACCAGGAATAACCCGCGATGACAAAATTACCGTATCGCCAGGGCGAATCTTGACATGAGGGTGAGCGCCAGTAGCAATGCGTGACAGAGCAGACAGCGGTTCGCCTTGCGATCCTGTCGTCAGGAGCGTAACGGTTTGTGGATCTCGATCACCAACCTTCCCGATATCGACCAACGTGTCCGCAGGAATCTTGAGGTGACCGACCTCACGAGCAATTTCAATATTATTGACTAAGCTTTTGCCGACCACCCCCACCGCACGCCCTTGTTTCAGAGAAAGGTCAATCACTTGGCGAATACGATGGACATGCGAGGCAAACGTCGCCACCAGTACTTTACCACTCGCATGCGCCATAAGGTCTTCAAGGGGGCGAGTTAAAGTCCGCTCTGATGGTGTAGTGCCAGGCCGTTCGACATTGGTTGAATCAGAAAGGAGGAGCAATACGCCTTGCTCTCCTAATTCTGCTAACCGTGCAATATCCGACTGCCGGCCATCTATCGGCGTTTGGTCGAGTTTAAAATCCCCCGTATGGACGATAACCCCAAGTGGTGTTGTGATTGCCAAAGCGGCTGCATCAACAATGCTATGGGTGACATGAATGCCTTCAATCTGAAAGGGACCAATCTGCCAAGACTGTCGTGGGCGAAATTCATGAAGTTCAGTCTCCTCCAGCAGATTATGCTCATCGAGTTTGTCACGCAGTAACCCCAGGGTAAAAGCTGTGCCATAGACGGGCACGTTAAACTCCCGCAACAGATGAGGAAGCGCACCAATGTGGTCCTCGTGCCCGTGGGTAAACACGACCCCTTTCAGGTGGCGTTTCTCGCGCAAATAGGTAAAGTCGGGAATAACTACGTCGATGCCCAGCATTTCTCGCTCGGGGAACATCAAGCCACAGTCAACAGCAATGGCTGCAATATCCTCGCTGTCTGCCGGACAATATTCGATCAGCATCAAGTTGAGACCGATCTCGCCTAGCCCGCCAAGGGGAATAATACGTAAAGTACCCTCACTCATGTAGTCGGATGCTCCGGTGCGGAAGTTGGAACAAGGGCTGGGGAAACAACAGGAGCTGTTACTGGGACATCACCTCGCAATTGCTCTGCTATCGCAGCGTGTACTTTTCCCAGGAGATCTTCACGCGCAGCTTTCTTGCTCAAATGTGGATTCACTGAAAGCGGTTCACAAAATATGACGTCAACAGTTCCCGGTCGCAAATCCAGCCCCCCGGGAGGCCAGAGTGCCCGGCTTCCGTTGATCACCGTAGGAACCACAGCGACTTTTGCCTCAGTAGCTACCGCAAAACCACCGGGTTTGAACGGCTGCAAATGGCCATCGCGAGTGCGGGTCCCTTCAGGAAAGAAAACGGCTGATATGCCAGCCTCAAGTAATGCTTTGACTTGACGAATCACTGCAATCGCTTGGGTTGGACTGTCACGGTCAACCAATACTTGATGCGTGCGTTGCATACATAAGCCAATGATAGGAACCTTGCGTACCTCTTGCTTTGAGACCCAGCGTACTTGCAGCGTATCAAACGCCGCCGTGAGAATGGGGATATCAAAGTTGCTCTGGTGGTTCGCCATGAATAGATAAGCTTTCGTTGGATCAATACGCTCTCGGCCGTGGACACGGATTTTCACCCCACACACCCATAGCACTCCCCGCGCCCAGAAGCGAATGAGCCGGGCGGCTCGTTCGCCGTACCGGTCAAGATAGGAAAAGAGAATAATGAGAACGCCCCAAAAAAGCGTGAGTACGGCAATCGTAAAGAAACGGAGTGCAAGGACAATCCAACGCAAGTGATTCCCTAGACTGGCTGCAGAAATGTTGCAGCATTATAGTTTTCTTTACTATATATCGTCAACGAGGTTGATTTTTCTTCACTTCCTCCTACAATTCTTTGCATAGGGAGGACAGCGAGTGATTATTGAATGCCCAGCCTGTCACACCCGCTATCGCATGGACGGCTCCTTATCGATCACTGACTCCACACTCTTTGAGTGCTCGCGGGAACAATGTGGCCATATTTTTTCGTATCTCCTGGGGCCCTCTCGAGAAACTGGAGGAGAACCTCTACTCGATGATTCATCTTTAGAAGCTCCCGATGCTTTTGTGGAGTCATCATCCGCATCGGCAAATGACTTTCCTCCCGATCAGTCATCTCCATTAGGGCATGCTTCCAACGAATCTTCTGCCACGACGCCGTCCCCCAAATCGACCTCTCCAACAAAAGTTCCAGGACAGTCACCTCAGGTAACAAGGAGTTTCTCAGAAGATTTCGGTGAGCCAGAAGATTTTACGCTCGACCCCCCTATTCTATCTTCCCCGGCTTCTTCATTCTCTCCTCCAACCACGACTGAGGGAGACCGAAGAAACGAGCCAGTAAAACGAACCGCGCCGCCTCGCCAACGCTCACGACCAGCACCGATCACGACTTTTTCTGTATGGCCAGTTCTTGGCCTTCTCGTCCTTCTCGTCCTTGGCTATTACTTTCTTGGGAGCCGATGGCGAATGAATGTGACCGATACAGCAAACATGCTTGCACGCCTTCCGGTTGTCGGCTCCTCGTTTGTTGCGAGTCAATTTTCGCCACAGCACATTGTGTTATCAGATGTAAAGAGTGGCTTTTGGGTAACTAAAGACAGTAAGCGGGTGTTCGCGATTTCCGGCAAAGCCACGAACAATGCCTCAGTACCCGCCTCACTTATCCAAATTGAAGGGCAATTGCACGACATTGATGGTGAGACCATCGAACAACGAATAATCTCATGTGGAATGGGAACAACGGCAGAAAGTTTGCCAACGCTAACGACGCGTGAAATCAGTGTCCTTCAGGGTCTGGCACCACCAAAACAGTTTCATGTGCCGCCTGGTCAGGCAGTGAACTTCCTGATCGTCTTCCCCAACCCCCCGGCAGCAGTCACTGAGCTGAGCTGTCGCGTCGCCACAGCACAGTTCGGGACGTCTTAGTGAGGCTTTTCCTCTCCTGAGGAGTCGGATTTCGTTTCCTGGAGTGACGTCAATCTCATCAGGTTTTTTGACTTCCTTGCGGAAATCGCGAATCGCTTTACCCAGCCCGCCACCGATCTCAGGCAGCTTATTCGCCCCAAAAATGAGTACGATGATGAGAATAATGAGTATTTCACCCATGCCAAGACCAAACATAGTAATGCTACTATACGCTATCTCTCTCTGTATCGGCAAGACAGGTAACAGGGTCTTCCTTGCGGCAAGTTGAGGGGATCGCTAGAATGCCGCCGATGACTTCTGCCGTACAAACGTTCCAACGACCCGAGCAGCGTGACCCGCTCGCTGTTTTTCTTTTTTTATCTTTGATTGTACATGCAGTCTTGTTTCTCTTCTTTCCGACGCTCTATCGCCTGATGCCAGAGCCGCCACAAGAGCAACTCACAGAAGTTGAACTTCTTCCGTCGCCACCTGCGCCACCTGTTGTGGCAAAAACAGAACCGTCCTCAAGTCGCACCGCCTCCTCAGGAAAAGCCGAAAGCCACCAGTAGAAAAGCCCAAGTCACCTGAGCAAACAAAACCGAAGCCGCCTGAACCCAAGCCACAGGAAAAGCTTCCAGAACAGATTGTGAGTCCACCGGATCAAGTCAACGATCAGATTCCCGAAAAGACTCGCCTGCTCAGCGATCGGAATAGTGCGACGAAAGAAGAGATGGTCGCGCGCGGATTGCCACGACCAGCACCAGCACGCAAAGACCAACCTCCGGTTCGCGAGAAAACACTGAAGGAAGAGCCAAAACCGCCAGTGCAACAGGCAAAGAAAGAACCGGGAGTAGCATCACCAACTGAAAAGCCAACAAAAGATCTCGCAGAAGATCTGACACCACCTAAAAGTCGCACTCCAGGAACCCGAGAAGCGACAAAAGCGTGAGTCACTACAGCTGGCGATGAAACCGCCCGTCGCCCCTGCTGTCCCCAAACCTGAAGTGAAGAAAAAGCTTGAACGGGAGGTAGATGAAGAGTCTCTTGCGAAGCCCTCCCCTACGAACTACGGCAGAGGCGGCAAAGCGAGCGCCCAAACTATTCGCACGTCCAGAAGAACTCCTCTCTCAAGGGTGGCTATCTGACGCCGGAGAAGATCAAGAAGAACAAGAACAACGCCAACCACCACAGGGGCGAGACCTCATAGCTATGGCTCCTCCGCCAGCAGAAAACTTACTTCGCATTACCCGGCCCAATCGGTACGCCCGACGTACTCCCAGATATTCGCCAAGGCAATCTTACCTTCCTCAATGCTAAAGCGAACCGGTTTGCACCATTTGTGAGACGTGTTGCCTTGCGGGTGTTCCAGCATCTGATTATTTTCCAGCGGAAAAATCTTCAGATTAACGACGTGGTCGCCGCCAACAATGTCTCAACGATCGAGGCAAAGATCGATACCCAAGGCAACTTGAAGAAGCTCATTATTCAGACGCGCTCTGGAAGCTATGCTGTAGATGAGGCGCTCCTGCGCGCCTGTGAAAACGGCGCGTGGGATGAAAACCCACCGGCTGAAGCGATCGCAGAAGACGGCATGATCCATTTTATCTTTCGCTCCGACATCAACGCCCAGTACGACGACCTCGGACTCCGGGCGATTCTCGCGACACTTCAGGTCGGATTAGTGTAGTTCCCTTGCAAAGTGATCGGGTGGCTGTTAGATTATCCTCGCTGTTATACAGTATTTTCTTTCTTTACCTTTTTGACCGTTTCCCTCTTTCCCGCCTTCCGATCCTGTGGGGCCGTAGCTCAGTTGGGAGAGCGCTAGAATCGCACTCTAGAGGTCGAGGGTTCAATTCCCTTCGGCTCCACTTGTGTTTCTTCTCACCCTTCGTTTCCTTATTGATCAAGAACCAAATTGGTTTGCAGCTTTATTTTTTTCAGTGTAAAGCTGGGAATAGGAGGTTCGGACTGAAAATGCTTCAAACAATTAAAGAACGAGTGACTGTGAAGTCCGGTGGAGTAATTGAGCTTCGCCACCCGGAACTACCCGCAGGAACAGAAGCGGAAGTCATTATCATGGTAGAACAACCAGGAACGGAACTACCTCTGCTCGCGAGTTTCATTGGTAAAGGGAAAGGCAGTTTTTCAAACGCCAGCGAAGTCGATGCCTTTATTCGCAGCGAACGTGACTCGCGGCGTGAATGAAAAACCTCACTGGACAAAAGTTGTATCTCGACACAAATCTATTCATATACGCCCTAGAAGAAATTGAGCCCTGGGTCGAGATTACAAAGTACAGTCGCTGAGCACAAAGCTGTTCAAGACCCGGCTGAAACTGCTGGAATCGTTCCGCCACCTGGATGCTCCCGATGCAGCTCTTGTGGAACTCGACCGGGAACTGACCGGAACACTCAGGGACGTGGTGCAAGCCATGAACACGGACAATTTTATTGTCCGGCCTCACCGGGCGCACGTGGAGAAATACCGGGATGCTGCCGCGTGGGAGACGCTCAAGGCGGGCGACTTTGCGGAGATCGCGCATATCCTGGCCGGTCTCCCGAGCGAGCTCGCGCCCGAAGACGAAACTGCCAAACGGTTTGACCTCCTGATATTGAAGCTCCAGCTCGGCGTGCTTCATACGGATAAGTCTTTCCTGCGGTTGCGCGACGAGGTCAAAGAAATCGCCAGCCGCCTGGAAGAGAAAACCAGCATTCCGATGGTCCGGGAACAGCTCGAATTGATCCTTGACCTCCAACAGGATGAATACTGGGCGGACATCACGCTTCCCCTGTTAGAAGACGTGCGCCGCAGACTCCGTAACCTGGTGAAGTTCATCGACAAGACTCAGCGAAAGATCATTTACAGCGACTTTCAGGACGAGATAGGTGAGGTCCGCGAGGTCTCTCCGGGTTGGATTGTCTCGGCCACTGGTCTTGCCCAGTACCGCAAAAAGGTGATGCACTTTCTCACCGCCCATCAAGATCATATCGCCATCCACAAGTTGAAACGCAACGTTCCTATCACAACCAGCGACATTGCCGAGCTAGAGCGTATCTTCTTTGCATCGGGGGAGGTCGGGACGCGGGAGGAGTTCGAGAAAGCCTACGGGAAACAAGAGCATCTCGGTCTCTTTATCAGAAAGCTAGTTGGCCTTGACCGGGAGGCTGCGAAAGAGGCGTTTGGTGCGTACCTCTCGCGAAAGACCCTTTCCGCCAACCAGATTCGCTTCATCGACCAGATTCTTGATTACCTGACGCAGAATGGGGTGATGGACCCCGGCTTGCTCTACGAGCCGCCGTTCACCGATTACAGCCCTAAAGGGCTTGATGGGGTGTTCAGTGACACGGAAGCGAATGAGATCGTGTCAATCCTGGATGTTATCCGGGAGAGGGCGGCGGCATAAAGAGTAGTCTCCCGAAGAATTTGCTGCACTTGGTGCGTATATGGCATATCGTTATAATGCCGCCAGAAGCTCATGAATAACGACATTCGCTGGAAGCAACGCTTTGACAACTTCGACCGTGCCTTCGTCTTGTTACGCGAGGTCTGCGATCGGGGAGTAGACTCCCTTTCCCAATTGGAGAAAGAAGGCGCCATCCAACGCTTTGAGGTTGCCTTTGAACTGGCATGGAAGACACTCAAAGACTACCTGGAGGAAGGCGGTATTGTCGTGAATCCGGTGACGCCCCGAAATGTCATCAAGGAGGCATTTGCCGCCAAACTGCTCCAAGATGAGAAAGATGCACAGGTCTGGATCGACATGATGCTACACCGTAATCTCCTCTCCCATACCTATGACATCAAGGTATTCGAGGCGGTTTTGCAGGCGGTCGCAGAACGATATTTCTCTGCCTTTGATCGCTTGCATGAGTTTTTCCTGAGCAGGAGGATGGAACCGTGAAAGACATCGGTCTTGCACCTCACGAGATTGAGTTGATACGGGAGGTATTTCGCCGCTTCCCGACGATCAGTGAAGTCGTGCTGTACGGTTCCCGTGCGAAGAGCACCTACCGCCCAGAGTCGGACATTGACCTTGCTCTTATCGGTATGGATGACGTTCTGCACGCCGAGGCCGTGGCCTATGCACTAGATGAATTGCCACTGCCTTATCGGTTCGACGTAAAGGCTCATGGCGATATCAAATACGGCCCCTTGCGCGAGCACATCGCGCGCGTTGGCATTTCGCTCTATCGGCGTGCCCCAACCGACCTAACCGCCTCAATAGACCTGTGTGGCTGAAAGCTGATGGCTGAACGCCGGGTGCCACTGGTGGCGATCAAAAGAATGCAGAATGATGAATGCAGAATGATGAATGGGGGAAATAGGCTAAAGGCTTGAGGCTGCAGGCTGTAGCCTGAAGGGGAAGACGGGGAATCGAGAAAACAGACAGAGACGGGAGACAGAGAAAACTGAACCGGAGAAACGGAGAAGCGGGGAATCGGAGAGGGAACAGTCACTCAGTCGGTAGTCTGACAGTCAGGAAGACAATGAGCGAAGCGGGGAAAAGGGCAGACGAGAGCGGAAGGAGGAAGGAGGAAGACGGAGGCGTTTCCTCACTAGGGGGTAGGCATTGTATAGTGGCTCCTATGAAACGTTATACGGCTGCGGCTGCGTAATCTCAGACACTCTAGCGTGCAGCTTCGGTCAGCTCCACCCGTAACGTGCGTCCTAACGCGCACGCGACCTTTCCCTAACGTGGACAATGTCACTGAGGAGTTGTCAGGATCAAGCAACCGATCTAACGCGGCACGGCTCGTCTTCATGCGTTTCGCCAAGGCATCCTTGGTTAGTTTCTGTTTCTTCATCAGTTCTGCAAGCTGGCGCGCAACCTTTCGCTTGGTAACCGCAGCCTGTGCTTCCGCCAGCATCCCCTGTTCAGCAAGAAATTCCTCAAGCGTGCTTCCAATATACGGGTTTTTCATGTTCTCCTCCGCTGTACGGTCTGCAATCGTTTCTTAGCGAGGTCGAGGTCGTCTTTTGGTGTCCGCTGCGATTTCTTGATGAATCCATGCAGCGCCACCAGCGTTGTCTCTTCGATCGTAAACAGTACACGCGCTATAGGATCTGTCAGAACTCGCCCCAAATTTTCGGTTTGGCCCAAGATATAGAGGTAGCAGCAGCGCAGCTCCCCCAACCTATAGCGGTCGTAGGTACTTTTGGGGCGAAACCTGACAGATCCGACAAAACCGTTCAATGCTGCGTCGCGCCGCCGTCAATGGTATAGGTCGCACCGGTGATAAATGATGCCTCGTCGGATACCAAAAAGGTGATCAGAAACGCCACTTCCTCGGGCTGCGCGATGCGCGGGATCGTTCCAGGTCTCGACGTCATCGTCGTGAGCCCCAGTTTCTTCATCGAGATCTGCAGCATCGGTGTATCCACAGGCCCCGGACAGATCGAGTTGCAGCGGATTCCCTCCGCGGCGTTTTGAAAGGCGATCGCCCGCGTGATCGCGGTCACCCCACCCTTACTGGCCGTGTACGAGGTTCCGCCCCCGCCGCTCAACGCCGCTGCCGACGCCACATTGACTATGGCACCGCCGCCGGACCGCTTGAGCGCAGGGACACCATATTTGCACAGCAGGAAAATGCCACGCAGGTTGACCGCGATCGTCCGATCAAACACCTCCTCCGGGACGTCGACGATGCGAGTGTCCTCCATCAGCGAGATGCCGTGACAATGCGCCATCGTGGTCAGCCGCCCATACTTGTCCATCGTCTGGCCGATCGCCCGCTGCACGTCTGCGGAGCGCGAGACATCGGCCGTCGCGGTAATCGCTTCGACACCCGAGAGGCTGGCACGGGTTTCGTTGAGTCCGGCCTCGTTGATATCGACCAGAGCCAGGTGACAGCCTTCGCGGGCAAACACCTGTGCCACGCTGCGGCCGATTCCCGATGCGGCGCCGGTGACTATCGCGACCTTGTCTTTCAGTCTCATGGCAGTCGTCTCTCCTCATGAACGATCAGGTTGTCTTTCCCATCCAGTGGCGGTGTTCTGCGCGCTCCTCCAGCTAGCCGCCGCGGATTCGCCAGGTGTGACGGACTGTGCGAAAATGCGGGATGACGTACTTTCCGAACAACTCGATCGCGTGCATGGTTTTTTCGTGCGGGATCGACCAGAACTGCATCATGGCCAGGAATTGATCGAGCTGGGCCGCCTTCTGTAATTGCTCAAGTTGCTTCACGACCGTATCCGGGCTGCCACAGATGCACATGCCGCGATCAATCAGCGAATCGATGGTGACCTTGCTGGGATCGAGTCCTTCATACTGTGCCGGTAAGTCAGGCACCAGGGCTCTCGCGTCTTCCTTGGGATCGATGCCCGTCTTTTTGGCCTCGATGACGGCCGCGTTCACCCGCAATGTCGTGTTGACGTAGGACATGAATGCGCGTTCCGCCTCATCGCGCGCCTGTTTATCGGTATCGGCGACGTGCGTCATTGCGAAGGCGCCCGCTCGATTGTTCACAAAAGCGCCATAGGGCTTGGCTGACTTGATCGCGGTCCTGTAGGCTTGCACGCGCTGGCCGAGTTTTTCCGGGCTCACCAGCAACGTAAAGGACAGCAGACCGAGTCCCAGTTTGCCGGCCAGTTCATGGGTATCCTCGCCGGTGCAGGCGACCCACAGCGGTGGATGCGGTTTCTGAATCGGCATCGGCACCACGGTGCGTTCCGGAATGTCGAAGATACTTTCCCTTATAGGAAAAGGTGCCGTCGCCGCTCTTCCAGATCGTCGTGATAATGTCGAGCGCTTCTTCCCACCGCGCCGCGCGTTTCCTTGTAGGAAATGCCGAAGCCGCCCAGCTCAATTTGCGTGGCCGAGCGCCCGGTGCCGACTTCGACCCGGCCATTGCTCAGGATATCCAGCGTGGCGACGCGCTCGGCGACACGAACGGGGTGATTGTAGGGAAATGGCAAGAGCACCACTGCGTGCCCGATCCGGATCTTGCTGGTGCGCTGCGAGATCGCGCCGTACAGCACTTCAGGCGCGGATGAATGAGCAAAGCCAACCTGGAAATGATGCTCGACGGTCCAGAAAGTGCGTGAACCCGACGTGCTCGGCCGGTCTCGACCTGATTCAGCACATCGTGAAACGCCTGATACTCGCGCTCCCGATGCTTGAGCGGGCTGTTGACCTGAATTTCATAGAAGATGCCAAAGTCCATTTTGTCCCTCCTTTCTCTCTTCTCTTTAGCTATGGGCAGTCCGCGGAATCACTGGCAGCAGGACGTGCGAAGGCTGTGGAGTGTCGTGGTAGATCGTTTGCACGGCCGGCTGCGTCGTGTGTGTGCTGCCGACCGGTCGAGACATCGGCAAACAGCCGGACGCCATCCTGCATGGGCACAGGGACATGCTTTTCGACAATAACGTCAGCCACGGGTTTCTACCCCCGGAGCAATCACCTCCGCCCACAGGCTACGGTTGCCGGAGCTGTGGCCGCACCTCTTCGGCAAAGAGACGGATCGATTCGAGGATCCTTCGCATGCGGAGTGGTGGCCCCCTGCATGAACAGTAAGACCTCATCGACACCGGCATCAATGAGATTGTTAATGAAGCGGGCGCACGTCCCCGGACTACCGATAATGGCTTGACCAGCTTCCACTAGCTCCTTCATGGTGTAGGACTGGCCCATCGCCAACTGCTCTTTGAAGCTCTCGATGATGTACTCGTACGTAGGAGGCGGTTTGCCTTCAAGCCACGGCGCGAAGAGGCCCGTGATCTGTTCATAGAAGAGCCGGTAGTTCGACTTCCTGAATCGCAATCGCTTCGTCATCCGTCGGGGCACACAAGGCCACCCGCAACACCGCGAACTGGTTATTGATGATCCCATGCTCTGGCTTCGCATGCTTGATGGCCTCGCGATACATCTGCACGACGTTGCCACTATGGGCATCACTAATGCCAAAGCCTAGACAGCCCAAACCATGCTTGCCGGCAAACTCAATGCTATACGGCTGGGTGGACGCCACCCACATCGGCGGAAAAGGCTTCTGCAGGGGCTGCGGGGTCACGCGCCGGGGCGGGAGCTTGATATGCTTGCTCTCCCAGCCTTCGAATTCCCGCTGTGTCCACATCTTCGGCAGGATCTGCAGGGCTTCTTCCCATTGGGTCTGCGTCTCGGCCGGATCGACGCCGAAGCCCAGCAATTCCTCTTGTGAGGTCGCCCGGCCAGCGCCAAACTCTACGCGTCCACCACTGAGAATATCCAGGGTCGCGACATGCTCCGCCGCGCGGAACGGGTGGTTGATTTTGAACGGCATGTGCATGATACCGTGGCCAAGCCGGATCCGTTTGGTTACCATTGCCACGGCGGTCAAGAACTGTTCCGGGCAGGACATATGGGAATAGCCCGGCAGAAAATGGTGCTCCACCGCCCATACAGTGTCGAACCCCAGTGTATCGGCCAGTTGGATCTGTTCTAAGGCCTCGTCAAACCGCTGCTTGACCGCCCCGGGAACATCGGGATCCGCGGTCGTCAACTCGTAGAATAGCGAAAGTTTCATGTGTGTTGCCTCGCCTTTTCCAACCTTTACTGGGCAGTCATGCCGCCGTCCACTGCCATAGCATGCCCTGTCACAAATGAAGCCGCTTCCGAACACAACCACACCACCGCCTCTGCTATCTCCTCCGGTCGCCCCATGCGCCCGACCGGCTCCGCTGCGGCCATCCGCTCGGCTCGCTGGGGACGATGACCGGTGATGCGTCCCATCATTGGGGTATCGATGGCACCCGGACAGATCGCATTGACCCGTACCCCGGCCTTGGTCTCCGTCCGACATCAGCCACGCATAAGGTCGATGGCATCACGGATGTCGATCGTCTCTTGAGTTGGCTGGCGACCGCCGGCATTGAGGCTCGCGCATCATGACCTCGGCCCAGCTCGGCGCGTCGATCGCCGAATCCCTGCGCGGCACGCGTCTCATCGTGGTCGCGAACCGCGAGCCGTACATCCACGTGCGCCGCCGGCGCACGGCGCGCGGGCTGTGGAACTGGCTGCGCGGCCGGAAGGAAACCGAAGGGATCGAGTGGATGCGGCCGGCCAGCGGCCTGGTCACGGCGCTCGATCCGGTGATGCGCGCGTGCGGCGGCACCTGGATCGCGCACGGCAGCGGCAGCGCCGATCGCGAGACCGTCGGACGCGCACGGGCGCGTGCGCGTGCCGCCCGATCGCCCGTCGTACACGCTGCGCCGCGTCTGGCTCACGCCCGAAGAGGAGGAGGGCTACTACTACGGCTGCGCCAACAACGCGATCTGGCCGCTGTGCCACATCGCCTACGCGCGTCCGGAGTTCGACGAGAGCGACTGGCAGCAGTACGTGCGCGTCAATCGCCGGTTCGCCGACGCGGTGATCGACGAAATCGGCGACGACCGCGCGATCGTGTTCGTGCAGGACTACCACTTCGCGCTGCTGCCGCGGTTCGTCAAGGAGGCGCGGCCCGACGTGACGGTCTGCCAGTTCTGGCACATTCCGTGGCCGAACCGCGAAGCGTTCCGCGTCTGCCCGTGGAGCGAAGAGATCCTGCACGGCCTGCTCGGCAACGACCTGCTGGGGTTCCACATCCAGTATCACTGCAACAACTTTCTCGACACCGTCGAGCGCGACGCTCGAAGTCGCGCGTCGACTACGAGCACTTTGCCGTCGTGCGCGGCGGCCACCCGACCTACGTGAAGCCGTTTCCGATCAGCATCGATCCGGCGCTGTGGCGCGGCGCCGACGAAGCCCGCCGAGCGACGCCGACGAGATCAGCGCATGTCGCGCAAGCTGCTCGGCCTCGGCGACGAGCGGATCATCTTCGGCGTCGATCGGCTCGACTACACCAAGGGCATTCCCGATCGGATGAAGGCGTTCGAGCGGATGCTCGAGCGCCATCCCGAATGGCGCGAGCCGCGTCGTCGATGGTGCAGGTCGGCGCGCCGAGCCGCGAGCACCTGCAGCGCTATCAGATCGCTGATGACGCGAAGTCGAGACGTGCGTCGACGCGATCAACGACGAGTTCGGCACCGACGGCTGGCAGCCGGTCATCTACCTGCGCGCAGCATCACCAGCCGGACGACGTCGCCGCGCTCTATCGCGCCGCCGACGTCTGCGTCGTGTCGTCGCTGCACGACGGCATGAACCTGGTCGCCAAGGAGTTCATCGCGTCGCGCACCGACGAGCGCGGCGTGCTGGTGCTGTCGCGAGTTCACCGGCGCGGCGCGCGAGCTCGAGCAGGCGGTGCACGTCAATCCGTTTGCGGTCGACGAGTTCGCCGACGCGCTGCACCCGGCGCTGTCGATGCCCGGAGGAGCAGGAGCGGCGGATGCGCGCGCTGCGCGCGCGGGTCGCGGCGCACACCGTCTACGACTGGGCCACGCGCTGCTGATGGCGGCCTGCCGGATGGAGCCGGTGCGATGATGCGGCCGGCGATGAACCGCTCGATCACGGCGCGATCGGCAACGGCCGCGTGCTGGCGCTCGTCGGTCCCGATACCAGCATCGACTGGCTGTGCCTGCCGCGGTTCGACAGCCCGTCGGTGTTCGCGCGGCTGCTCGACGAGGAGCGCGGCGGCACGCTGGGCGTTCGAGCCGGTCGAGGACTGGCAGCGCGCACGGCGGCCTACGTCCGCAACACCAACGTGCTGCGCACCGAAGTCGAGACCGCGGACGGCCGCTCGAGATCTTCGACTTCGCGCCGCGGCTGCCGCAGCGGCCTGAGGGTCGATGCGCCGATCGAGATCTGCCGGCTGGTGCGGCCGCTCGTCGGGCACGCCGCGGGTGCGCGTGCAGCTTCGATCCGCGGCCCGACTACGCGCGCGCCAGCGTCGAGATCGTCGCCGCGGGCACGGGCTCGAAGTGCGCGGCGGGCCGACGCGCTTGTATCTCGCGCACGAACGTGCCGGCGCCGTACCTGCATGGACGGCAGCGCGATTCGCATCGATCGGCCGATGTTCTTCTGCGCTCAGCGCCGGCAGCCGCCGGACCTCGACTCGGCGCCCGAGGTCGAGAACGCGCTCGAGCTGACCATTCGCGGCTGGCGCGCGTGGGCGAAGACCACGCGCGCTGCCGTCGTTCGCGCCGGAGGCGGTGCTGCGATCGGCGCTGTGCCTCAAGCTGCACGCCTACAACGACACCGGCGCGATCATCGCCGCCGCGACGACCAGCATTCCCGAAGCGCTCGGCTCCGGGCGCACCTGGGACTACCGCTTCTGCTGGCTGCGCGACGCCGCGTTCGTCGTCGAGGCGCTGCGGCGCTTGAGTCATCTCGCGGAGGGCGAGGCGTTCGTCCGCTTCCTGCGCGACGTGGCCGACAGCCGGTCCGCTGCAGCCGCTCTACGGCATCGGCGGCGAGCGCGATCTGCTCGAGGAGATCATCCCGACACCTGCGCGGCTTCGAAGGCGTCGGCCCGGTGCGCATCGGCAACGCCGCCTACATGCAGCGGCAGCACGACCTGATGGGCGAGATGGTGCTGTGCCTCGAGACGATCCTCACCGATCCGCGCGTGGTCTACGAGGATCCGATCGCTGGCGCCGCTGCTCGAGCGGCTCGTCGAACGAGGCGATCGCGTCGTTCGAGGTCGTCGACACCGGCCTGTGGGAATACCGCACGCATGCCGCGGCACTACACGTTCTCGAAGGCGATGTGCTGGGTGGCGGCGCATCGCGGCGCCGAGCTGGCCGACGTTTCTCGGCATGCCCGACGCGGCGCGCGCGAGTGGGGCGCGTGGGCCGACGAGAAGCGCGCCGATCATCCTCGATCGCGCCTACAACGAGGAGCTCGGCTTCTTCACGCAGGCGTTCGACGGCCAGTATCCCGACGCGTCGAACCTGCTGCTGCCCGACGCTCGGCCTGATCGATCCGCAGGATCCGCGCTTCGTCTCCACGGTGCGCGCCTACGAGCAGCTGCTCGTCGCCGGACGGCCTGATGCTGCGCTACAAGCACCCCGACGACTTCGGCGAGACGACCAGCGCGTTTTCGATCTGCTCGTTCTGGTGGGTCGAGGCGCTGGCGATGATGGGCGAAGTCGACGAAGCCGTCGCGCTGTTCCGGCGCCTGGAGAAGTACGCCAACCCGCTCGGCCTGTTCTCCGAAGACATCGATCCGGAGACCGGCGCGCTGCTCGGCAACTTCCCGCAGGCCTACACGCACGTCGGCCTGATTCACGCCGCGATCACGATCGGCGAGATCCTCGACGCGCGCACGGCTCCTTCCGCGCCTGGACCTGATCGCAGTCACGTACGGGCCACGGAAGCACGGAAGCACGGAGCAATCTTCAAATGCCAGTGCCGCTTAGCGGCACTGGCGTTTCAAGATCTGCTCCGTGGTTCCGTGCTTCCGTGGACCTCGTTCGTGACACCGTTCGTCCCAGTGGCAACGCTGCTAAGTTGGGACGTTCATGAAATTGACTGGCTATTGCTGGCGGCGCAGCTCGCCGCGTCCGCGGCGACGGCGCAGCCGTTGGCGGGCTCCGCTGCCGCGATTCGCACCTACGACGGCCGCAGCGGATCGCTCGACGTCGAACCGCCACGCATCGATCAATCGATCGAGATCGACGGCAACCTCGACGAAGCGGTGTGGTCGCAGGCCGCGGTGCTCGCGGGCTTCTCGCGCTACGCGCCGGTCGACGGCGCGCCGGCCGACAATCCGACCGACGTGCTGGTGTGGTATTCGCCGACCGCGATGCACTTCGGCATCCGCGCCTCGGCGCCGGCCGGGATCGTCCGCGCGACGCTCGCCGATCGCGATCACATCCAGTCCGACGATCACGTCATCATCTTCCTGAGCACCTACAACGACGGCCGCCAGGCGCTGGTGTTCGGCGTCAACCCGCTCGGCGTCCAGCTCGACGGCGCGCTCGCCGAAGGCACGCGCGGCACCGGCGGCGGTTTCACCGGCCTGTCGACCGGCCGCGAGACGCCGGACCTCAGCCCCGACTTCGTCTTCCAGTCGAAGGGCCGCGTCACCGACGCGGCTACGAAGTCGAGATCCGCATTCCGTTCAAGAGCCTCCGCTATCAGTCGCAGTCGCAACAGGACTGGGGCATTCACGTCACGCGCGTCGTGCCGCAGCAGGGCATCGAAGACAGCTGGGCGCCGGCGCAAGCGCGAACGAAGCGTCGTTCCTGTCGCAGTCGGGCCGTCTGAAGAACCTCACCGACCTGCGCCGCGGGCTCGTGCTCGATCTGAATCCGATCGCCACCACCAAGCTCGACGGGCAGCCGATCGCCGCGGCGGCTGGAGCTACGACGCGTCGCGGCCCGAGTTCGGCATGAACCTGCGCTGGGGCATCACGCCGAACCTGACGATGAACGGCACGGTCAATCCCGGACTTCTCGCAGGTCGAATCCGACGCCGGCCAGTTCAGTTTCGATCCGCGCCAGGCGCTGTTCTTTCCGGAGAAGCGGCCGTTCTTCCTCGACGGCATCGAACAGTTCTGCGACGCCGAACAACCTGATCTACACGCGCCGCGTCGTCGGCGCCGCTCGCCGCCGCGAAGATCACCGGCAAGGTCGGCGGCCGCACCAACCTGGCCTTCCTCTCGGCGGTCGATGACGCGTCGTTGTCGGCGACCGGGGGCGATCACCCGGTGTTCAACATCCTGCGCGTGCAGCGGACGTCGGCGCGCAGTCGAGCGCCGCGCTGGTCTATACCGATCGCATCGACGGCAATCGATCGAACCGCGTGATCGCCTCGGACGCGCGGTTCGTCTGGAAGGACATCTATAGCCTGACGGTGCAGGGCGCGCTCAGCCGGACGGCTGCCAGCGGTCGGATATCACGGCGCCGCTGTGGCAGGGCGTGTTCGCGCGCGCCGGCCGGCGCTTCGGCGTGCGCTACACGGTGCGCGGCGTCGATCCGGACTTCCGCGCCGCCGCCGGCTTCATCTCGCGAACCGGCGTGGCATCCGGCAACTTCAATCACCAGGTGATCACCTACGGCAAGCCGGGCAGCGCGCTCGAGCGCTGGTCGAGCGACGTCGTGCTCGACGGCACCTGGCAGTACGACGAGCTGATGGCCGGCGGCGCGTCGCAGGATCGCAAGCTGCACTTCAACAACAACTTCACGTTCCGCGGCGGCTGGCGCGTCGGCGGCTCGGTGCTGATCGAGACGTTCGGCTACGACAAGCCGCTCTACGCGAACTACTTTCTCGGCAAGCCGGCGCGCCGACGGCATCGAGTTCATCCCGTTTCCCGAGGGTCCGCGGCTGCCGAATCTCGATTACGTCCTGTCGGCGATCACGCCGCAGCGCGCCGGCGTGGAGCTCGACGCGTTCGTGCTGTGGGGCAAGGACGAGAATTTCTACGAGTGGTCGTCGGCCGACATCGTCTTCCTGAACGTCGGCGCGGCGTGGAAGCCGACCGACAAGCTGCGCGTCGACGCGCGGTATCAGCTGCAATCGTTCCGCCGCCGCACCGACGACTCGATGGTCGGCATCCGCCGCATTCCGCGCGTGAAGGCCGAGTACCAGATCTCGCGGCCGATCTTCGTCCGCGTGGTCGGCGAATACAACAGCGACTGGCAGGACGATCTGCGAGACGACTCGCGCACCAACCTGCCGATCTACATCCTCAATCGCGCGACCGGCGACTACGATCGCGCGGTGAAGCAGTACGTGAAGTCGTTCCGCGCCGACTGGCTGTTCTCGTATCAACCGACGCCGGGCACCGTGGTGTTCGCCGGCTACGGCAACACGCTGGCGAACCTCGAGGAGGATCCGCGCACGGCGCGCCTGCGCCGCACGGTCGACGGATTCTTCCTGAAGCTGAGCTACCTGTTCCGGCTGTGATTACTGGAAGCTGGCGATCAGCCTCGGATTCCGAGTCGAACGTATCGAACACGGTCGAGAGCTTGGTGATCGTCAGCAGGTCCGTGATCTTCTGGTCAGGTTGACGAGCTTGATGGCGCCGGCCGCCCTGCCAACGACCAGCGAGCAGCGCACCAGCTCGCCAAGACCGCCGCTATCCATGTACGGAACGCCGGCGAGGTTGAGCACGATCTTCCGTTCGCCCTGGAAGACGATGCTCGCGACCGTGTCGCGCAGGATCTCGGCGCCGTGGCCAATCGTGAGCTTGCCTTGAGGTCGAGGATGGTGATGTCGCCGACGCGGCGTTTGGTGATTTCCATGCCGAACTCCTGACGAGTCCGCAGGGTAGGGGGCGGCCTCAGGCGTGAGTTTACCGCCGATCGGGCCGCTGTGAACAATCCGGGCAGTTTCCGCGGGTGGGCATGGTGGTTAGCTATTCGGGTCTTTGTCCGGTTTCGGCCGCCACAACACCACGACCTTGCCGACCTGCTGAACGATCGCTGAATCCGTCCGCGCGGAAATCGCGTCGGCGATCTCCTCGCGCGCGTCGCGGTCGGCCAGGATCTTCACCTTGATCAGCTCGTGCGCGGTCAGCGCGCGATCGATTTCCTTGACCACCGCGTCCGATCAGCCCGCCTGGCCGACCTGCACGCGCGGTTCGAGCGCGTGCGCGCGGGCCTTCAGGTGGGCGCGTTCGCGAGGCGTCAAGGAAACGGGCATTCTCTCCGAATTGTGACCAGGCAGTAGAATCGCAGCGCGGGGGCCGACCATGCTGAACGAGTTCCGCGAGTTCATCGCCAAGGGCAACGTCATCGATCTCGCCGTCGGCGTCATCATCGGCGCCGCCTTCCAGCGCATCGTCGATTCGCTCGTCACCGACGTCGTCATGCCGGTCGTCGGCCTCGCCACCGGCGGCACCGACTTCACCAACCTGTTCGTCGTGCTGCGCGACGGCCTGAAGGTCGCCGGGCCGTACGCATCGCTCGCCGAAGCGAAGGCCGCCGGCGCGACCGTGATCGCCTACGGCATCGTTCGTGACGCAGGTCGTCCAGTTCCTGATCCTGGCGTGGGTCGTGTTCCTGATGGTGAAGGCGATCAACCGCATGCGCCGCAACAGCGCCGCCGTCGCTAGCTGCGTCAGCTTGATATGCCCGATGTGATGACGGCCGTGCCACGCATACAGCTGTAGAAACCAGTCGACCGTGCGCGGGCCGTGGTCGGGATGCACGCCTCGCGCGTGAAGTCTGCGTCGCTCATCGCGACGCAGCATCGCGTGCCAGCGCTGATGCAGGCCGTCGAGGATCTGCACCGACACCTGCGGATCGAGCTGTCGCGTCGGCGAGCTTGGCCCACTCGGCTTCGTTGTACGGCTTGATGGTCGGCCGGTCTTCGGTCAGCGCCAACCGAAAGCGAATGAACGCGTTCATATGACTGTCGGCGACGTGGTGCACGACCTGGCGGGCGGTCCAGCCGCCCTCGCGGTACGGTTTGTCGAGCGTGCGCCGAGGCCAGCGCGGGCTTGAGCTCGTGCGGGAAAGCTGCCGATGGCCGCGATGGCGGCCCGGCGGAGTGTCGGCCGTCGGGGTGGGATTGAAGACGAATTTGCCGGTCGGGAAGCGTGGATCCATGGCCCGAATGATAGCGTAAGCTGTTGATTCTAAAGGTTTAATTTCTCTTAACCCTTCCATTCAGCAGTCCTGGCACCCACCTTGTGCACCGCCTGCTCCCAAGCACGCCAACCGAATCCGTCCAAGTCCGTCCAAGTTGCAGGGATGGACGAGCGCGACCCGTCGGTTGTCGCCAGGGCCCGCGACGGCGACCGCGACGCGTTTCGAGCGCTCGTCGAGCGGCACTCCCGCTACATCTACTCGCTGGCGCACCGGATGACCGGCAATGCGCAGGATGCGGAAGACGTGGTGCAGGAGGCGTGGCTCAAGGCGCACAAGCAATTGAGCCGATTCGAGGCCAGGGCGGATTTTCGGACCTGGCTGCACAGGATCACCGTGAACTGTTCGATCGACCTGATTCGCGCGCGCCGGCATCGTGAGGATGCTCACGACCCGATGGACCTCGAGCAGGGCCCGTTGAGCGAGCGCGGCGCGGAAGCGCAGGCGACGCCGGAACGGATGGCGGCGAGCGGCGCAGATTTCGGATCGCGTCAACGAGGCGCTCGGGCTGCTGACGGCCCTCGAGCGCGCGGCGTTCACGCTGCGGCACGTCGAAGGCATGTCGATCGAGGAAGTGGGCGAGAAGCTCGGGATGAAGACCAGCGCGACCAAGCACAGCATTTTTCGCGCGGTGAAGAAGATGAGGAACGCGCTGGAACCGTTCGTCGAACGGACGTAGAGCGGACTTAGAACGAATGCGACACCATCTTTCGGAAGACGAACTGATCCTGCACTACTACGGCGAGACCGATCGCGCGGACGCAGTCGCGCGTCGAGTCGCATCTCGCGTCGTGCGCGGAGTGCCAGTTCGCCAATCAGCAACTGCGTCGCGTGATGACGCTGGTCGACACCGCGGCGCCGGTGGAAGCGCCGCTCGGCTTCGAGCGCACGGCGTGGGCGCGTCTCGAGCCGCAGCTCGATGACCAACACGCAGCGGCTGGCGCACGTTCTTCTGGTTCCCGCAGTGGGCCCTCGCCGGCGGCGTCGCCGCCCTGGTGCTGGTCGCGTTCGTGGCCGGCCGGTTCTCCGGTGGCGAGCCGTCCGGCGTCACGCCCGGACGCAGCGTGGTGGCCGACGATCGACCCGGAGCGCGTGCTGCAGGCCGCGGTCGGCGATCACCTCGATCGCACGCAGATGATGCTGGTCGAGCTCGCCAACGCCGACACCGATCACGCCGACGTGTTCGCCGGCGGAGCAGGATCGCGCCGCCGATCTGGTGGCCGTCAATCGCCTGATTCGCCAGTCGGTGGAGCAGTCGGGCGACGCGCGCGATCGCCGACGTGCTCGAGGATCTCGAGCGCGTGCTGCTGGAGATCGCTAACGCTCCGGCCGATGCCACGTCTAACGAATTGACTGACTTGCAATCACGGATCACCACCGAGGACCTGTTGTTCCGCGTGCGCGTGATCGCTTCGGAGATGCGTCAACGGACCTTGAACGATCGCGAGGCTGGCGATCGAGTCCCGCAGAAGAAGATGCCGATTTCGTAGGCGTCGTGCGTAGGCGAAACGGAATAGCGCCGAGGGCGCGCGACTTGTAGCCCGACGGCCGGATTGAGGAGAACGACGATGAGTGTTATGAAGCAAACCTGGACGGCGCTGATATGCAGGCGCCATCCTTACGGTGCCGGCGATGGCGGCGGCACAACCGGTGCGCCCGGTTCCGCCGGTGCCTCCGGTGCCGGTGATTGCGCCGATGCCGCCGATTCCGGTGCCGATGGTGCCGACTGATGCCGATGCTGCCGGGCCTGCTCGGACTTCGAGATGCCCGAGATCTGCCGGACATGCCGGACATGCCGGACATGCCCGAGCCTGCCGGATCTGCTCGTTCGTCGGGCCCGGCGATTGCCGAGCGCGATGGCGCCGACGATCGGTCCGATTGGCCTCGGCCCGATTGGCCGCGGCCCGATGGGCCCTGGTCCGATCGGTCTCGGCCCGATCGGTGTCGGCCCGAGGCTCGCCGGCTCCGCAGAGCTCGCGCGAGGACGAAGCGCGCCAGCGTGAAGACGAAGCGCGCCAGCGCGCCGAAGAAGCCAAGCAGCGCGAAGCCGAACGCCGCCAGCGCATCGACGAGAGCTATCAGCGCGGCCAGGAATACCTCGAGCGCCGCGTCGTGGGCGCGCGCCGCCGATTCGTTCACGCCGCGTGATCGACGCGCAGAACTCGACTCGCGTCGACGCCGCGCTCTACTGGAAGGCCTACGCGCTCGACAAGTTGAACCAGCAGGCCGACGCGCTCGCCGCGGTGCAGGACCTGATCAAGCGCTTCCCGCAGAGCCGCTGGATCAGCGACGCGAAGGCGCTCGAGCTGCAGGTGCGCCAGAACGCCGGCCAGGCGCCGCGTCCCGAAGCGGAATCGGATGAAGAGCTGAAGCTGCTCGCCATCCAGGGCCTGCAGCACTCCGATCCCGAACAGGCCGTGCCGATGCTCGAGAAGATCCTGCAGGGCACCGCGTCGCCGCAGCTGAAGGCGCGCGCGCTGTTCGTGCTCGCGCAGAGCAACTCGCCGCGCGCCCGCCAGGTGCTGACCGCGGCCGCGAAGGGCGCGTCGAATCCCGACGTGCAGCGCCGCGCGATTCAGTATCTCGGCGTCCACGGCTCGACGGAGAACCGCGCCATCCTCGCGGAGATCTACGCCAGCTCGAGCGACGTCGACATCAAGCGCCAGATTCTCCGCTCGTTCATGGTCGCCGGCGACAAGGCGCGCGTGCTGAACGCGGCGAACACCGAGAAGGTGCCGGAGCTGCGCCAGGAAGCGGTGCGCCAGCTCGGCGCCGATGGGCGCGCGTGAAGAGCTGTGGCAGATGTATCAGAAGGAAACCGCCGTCGAAGTGAAGCGGCAGATCCTGCAGTCGCTGTTCGTCGGCGGCGAAGCGACGCGGCTGATCGAGGTCGCCAACACCGAGCAGAACCCCGAGCTGCGCCGCCGCGCCGTGCAGCACCTCGGCACGATGGGCCGCACCAAGACCGGCGACGCGCTGGTCGGCATCTACGCCAAGGAGAAGGAAACCGACATCAAGCGCTACGTCATCAACGCGCTGTTCGTGCAGAACAACGCCGAATCGCTGGTCGCCATCGCCCGCAAGGAAACCGATCCGGCGCTGAAGCGCGAGATGGTCTCGAAGCTGTCGGTGATGACGAAGTCCAAGGTCGCCATGGACTACTTGCTGGAGATCTTGAACAAATGAAGACGCGATCGCGGTGTGCAGGCGACCGCTGCTCGGGGTTGCCTTGCTGTCGGGGCGCGCTTCAGTCGCGCTCCGCGGCCGCGGCGCAGACGCCGCGGCTCTCGAACGGCCGCATCGAATCGCACGCGACCACGAACATCGCGAAGGATCTGCCGGCGCTGGCCGCGACGCTGACCGAGCCGACGTGGATCGGCTACACGCAGCCGATGATCGACGGCGAGCACAACATGTGCGACTACTGGAACGACGGCGATGCGCTACTCGCAGTCGACCGATCCGATCCGGCTCGAGCCCGCGGACTTCTTCTTCGTGATGTTCCGCGTCGAGAACAAGGAGATCATCCGCATTCGCACCTACTCGGCGAACTGCCCGCTCGATGCCGGCGGCAAGGCGGTGCACTGGTTCAAGAACGTCGCCGTGAACGACAGCGTGAACTTCCTGAAGACGTTCATCGGCGCCGAACGCGACGCGGCGGATGATGGATTCCGCGGTCACCGTGCTCGCGCTCACCGAGGGCCAGCAGCCGCTCAACGAGCTGATCGACGATCGCGCGCGACGGCTCGACCGCGAGCGTCAAGGGCCAGGCGCTGTTCTGGCTCGCGCAGCGCGCCGGGCAGAAGGCGGTCGGCACCATCACCGCGGCGATCGAGAACGACCCGGACACCGAAGTGAAGAAGAAGGCCGTGTTCGCGCTGAGCCAGCTGCCGAAGGACGATGGCGTGCCGCTGCTGATCGAGCAGGCCCGCAACAACAAGAACCCGGCCGTCCGCAAGCAGGCGATGTTCTGGCTCGGCCAGATCGAAAGACCCGCGCGCCCTGAAGTTTTTCGAAGAAATTCTCAAGTAGGCGCTAACCATCCGAGCCTCGGCGACCTCGATCCATCCAAGGATCCGAGGTCACCGAGATGCGTCAAAGTCGCTCGTCTGTCCCTCGTACTGCTTTCTGCCCCCGTCGGCGCTGCCGTCATCCCTCGGGACCGCAGAACGCCCTCAAGGCGCAGTTCCTCGCGAATCCGGTGGGTTTGAGGTCTGCGCACCTTCTGCGGCCCTGGGAGCCGCCGCGCAGGCGTCGCCGGCCGCCTACCGGGGCGAATGGACGGCCGACACCCGCAACACCTGGCGGGACGATGACGGCGAGCCGCGCGTGCAGTTCAACCTGCGGACCGCGCGCCGGCGACAGCCGCTGGGGCTTCGGCGTCCGCCTCCGCGACCTCGCGGGCCTGCCCCTCGGCCGCCGTCGCCAACATGGCCAACGACGTCCAGTTCACGCTGGACGCGCGAGGCCGGCACGTTCCGGTTCACCGGCTCGTTCGACTCAGGGCCGCGGCAGCGGCACCTACACCTTCACGCCGGATCAGGCCTTCGTCACCAACATGGCGCAACGCCGGCTACCGCAACCTCTCGAGCGACGACATCGTCCGGCTCGCGGTGATCGACGTGACCATCGGCGCACGTTCGCGGCCTCGCGCAGGCCGGCTATCCGAACCTGCCGCTGGACGACGTCGTCCGCACGCGCATTCATCGCGTGACGCCGCGAGTTCGTCCGCGACCTCGCCGGCGTCGGCTACAAGAGCATCGCCGTCGAGGACCTGGTCCGCATGGGCATCCACGGCGCGACGCCGGCCAACATCAAGGCGCTGCAGGACGCCGGCATTCGCGGCCAGTCGGTCGAGGACGCTGATCAGGTTCCGCATCCACAAGGTGACGCCCGAGTTCATCCGGGCGATGGAAGCAGCGCGGCTACAAGAACCTCCGCCGAAGACCTCGTGAAGATGCGCATCCACAAGGTGACGCCGGAAGAAGTCGATCAGCTGCGCGCGGCCGGCTTCGCCAACATGACCATCGACGACCTCGTGAAGTTCCGCATCCACAAGGTGACGCCGGAGTTCGTGCGCGCGCTCGAGTCGCGCGGCTACAAGAACGTGCCGCCCGAGGACCTGGTGAAGATGCGCATCCACAAGGTCTCGCCAGAGGAGATCGATCAACTGAAGACGCTGGGCTTCGGCGGGATGAGCGTCGATCAGCTCGTCAAGTTCCGCATCCACAAGGTCACGCCCGAATACATCCGCGCGATGCAGGACGTCGGTTTCACGGCGGTGTCGGAAGATCAGCTGGTGCGGATGCGGATTCACAAGGTGGACGCGCTGTTCGTCCGCCACGCCCGCGAGGACGGCCTGACGCGTGCAGACGCCGGGAGAAGCCGTCGACCTGGCGATTCACGGGCCGCGCCGGAAACGCTACGTCGAGTGCGTACGTGCATGAGCGCATCGGCTACGACGATCACGCAATCGGCGACGCACCGCATACCCTCGCCGGATACCCGCCGCCTTTCCGTGACGTAACCGTCGGCCAGCTGCTGACGCGGCTGGCCGCATCGCTTCCCGACCACGAAGCCCTCGTCTACTCCGACCGCAACCTGCGCTGGACCTTTCGCGAGCTCGAGCACGAAGCGCGCCTGATCGCGCGCGGGCTGATCGGCGCCGGCGTCGAGCGCGGCGATCGCGTGGCGGTGTGGGCCACGAACGTTCCCGAATGGATCGTCCTGCAGTTCGCGCTGGCGAAGATCGGCGCGATCCTCGTCACCGTCAACACCTCGCTGCGCGCGCGCGAGATCGAATACCTGCTCCGCCAAAGTCGAGGCGTCCATGCTGGTCACGATCGCCGGCTTCAAGGGCGTCGACTACATGGCGGAGCTGCGCGAAGCGCGCGCCGCCGAGCGTGCAGCGCGTGTTCTTCATCGGCGACGATCGTGTCCGCCGGATGCGACGCCATATGCGCAGCTCCGCGATCTCGCCGTCAGCGCGTGTCCGAGAGCGACTCTGGATGATCGCGAGTCGACGGTCGGCGTGGACGACGTGATCAACATGCAATACACGTCGGGCACGACCGGCTTTCCCAAAGGCGTGATGCTCTCGAGCCGGAACATCGTCAACAACGGCTACTGGATCGGCGAAGGCCTCGGCTACACGCCGGCGGATCGCCTGTGCCTGTGCGTGCCGCTGTTTCATTGCTTCGGTTGCGTGCTCGGAGTGCTGGCGGCCTATACGCACGGCGCCTGCCTCTGTCCGATCGAATTCTTCGAGCCGCTGCGCGTGCTCGAAACCGTCGATCGCGAAAGTGCACGTCGCTCTACGGCGTGCCGACGATGTTCCTCGCCGAGCTCGAGCATCCGGACTTCGCAGCGCTTCAACACCTCGATCGCTGAGGACCGGGATCATGGCCGGCGCGCTCTGCCCCGAGCCGCTGATGCGGCGCGTGATCGACAAGATGCATCTGCCGGAGCTGACCATCGTCTACGGGCTGACGGAGACATCGCCGGGCCTGACGCAGACCCCGCGCGACGCCGACCTCGTCGAGCGGACGCAGACGGTCGGCCGCGTCATGCCCGAGATCGAAGTGCGCATCGTCGATCCGCAAACCGGACAGGACGTGCCCGCCGGCGTCGACGGCGAGCTGTGGGCGCGCGGCTACGTGGTGATGAAGGGCTATTACGAGATGCCCGACGCGACAGCTGCCGCGATCACGCCGGACGGCTGGCTGCGAAGCGGCGATCAGGCGTCGATCGACGCGGCCGGGCGCGTGCGGATCACCGGCCGCATCAAGGACATCATCATCCGCGGCGGCGAGAACATCGCGCCGAAGGAAGTCGAAGACGTGCTGCGCAGTCATCCGGCCATTGCCGATGCGTCGGTGTATGCGGTGAAGAGCGAGTTCTTCGGCGAGGAAGTCGCGGCCGCGCTGCGGCTGCACCCGGCGCGACGCTTGACGCCGAGGACGTGCGCGCGTTCTGCCGCGACCGCATCGCCAGGTTCAAGATCCCGCGATTCATTCGCATCGTTGACGGGTTCCCGCTGACGGCATCAGGGAAGATTCAAAAGTTTCGGCTGCGCGAGGCTCACGAAGCGGAATTGGAATCTGCGACGAGGTAAGCAACAGATGGCAGTTTCTGCGATCTGTTAAATCTCATCGGACCACTCCCTTTCTTGTTGCAAACGCAGTTCGACGATGAGACCGTCGTCGTCAGGACAACCAACGAGAAAGAGGTGTGAGATGGCTGTACGGAGCTCGTTCAGGGCGACGGATCTCATCAACGAAGATGACGAGTTGAACGTCGTGACGATGGAACGGTTCGAGCGGCGGTTGGGCGAGGAGTGTGGCCAGCTGCGTCTCGAGATTGTTAACTTGCGTAGCGAAGTCATTGATCGCAGCGCCGATCTGTTGAAGTGGCTGCTGGCGTTCTTCGTGGCGCAGACGGCGGCCCTTGCCGCCTTAATGGCCCTGTTCCGCTGACGATGCCCAGGAGTAAAATCCCTGGGTGCGAAATATTCTCAGACTCTTTGCCCTGACTATGGCGTTGGGGATACCGGTCTCCGGTACCGCGCAAACGGCGCCGCGCCCCGATGCCGATCCGCGGATCGAGAAGATCGTCGCCGCCGTATCCGAAAAACGCCTCCAGGAATTGCTGACGAAGCTGGTCAGCTTCGGCACGCGCAACACCCTGTCCGATCAGGAGTCGCCGACCCAGGGCATTGGTGCGGCGCGCAACTGGATCCTCGAGGAGATGCGGCGCTCGAGCGAGAAGCTCAAGGTCAACTTCGACACCCACATTATCCCGCCGCAGGGCCGCATCACGCGCCAGGTCGATCTACGTAATGTGATGGCGATCCTGCCGGGCCGTTCGCCACGGCGGATTTATGTCAGCGGCCACTACGACTCGCTGAATATCGGCGGCCAGAACCAGTCGAATGCCGCGGCGCCCGGTGCGAACGCTGCTGCCGGGGGTGATCGCCAGACCCGTCCTGACTTCGATCACAACGTTGAGGCGAATGGCGCCAACGATGATGGCAGCGGCACCGTGCTGACGATGGAGCTGGCGCGGGTGTTCGCGGAGAGCGGCATCGAGTTCGACGCGACGCTGGTGTTCATCGCGTGGGCGGGTGAAGAGCAAGGCCTGATCGGCTCCGCCGCTCACGCGATCGATCTCAAGACCAACAAGGTCCCCGTCGAAGCCGTCTTCAACAACGACATCGTCGGCAACTCGCGCGGCGGCAACGGCGTCGTCGATGCCGAGACGGTTCGTGTCTATGCGATCGGTCCCGAAGATTCACCGGCGCGCGCGCTGGCCCGGCACATCCACAAGACCGCGGCGCTCTATGTGCCGTCGCATCGCATCCGCCTGATGGCGCGAGAGGACCGGTTTGGACGCGGCAGCGATCAGTCGTCGTTCACGCAGAACGGCTTCCCGGCGATCGTCTTCCGCGAGGCCAACGAGAACTTCGAGCGCCAGCACGGCGCCAACGACAAGATCGACGGCGTGGACTTCGGCTACCTGGCGCAGAACGCGCGTGTCAACGCGGCTGGAGTCGCGTCGCTGGCGCTTGCGCCTCCGGCGCCGAAGGTAACCAACGAGCGAGGCGGCAACATGCTGGCGCGCGATCCGTCAGGGTACGACGCGAGCCTGCGATGGAACGCCGTCGCCGGGGCGGCGGCGTACCGCGTCTACTGGCGCGACACCTGGACGAACGACTGGCAGCACAGCCAGACGATCGGCAACGTGACGCAGTTCGGCTTGAAGAACGTGTCGATCGACGACTTCGCTTTTGGCGTCTCGGCAATCGGCCCCGATGGGCAGGAGAGCCTGGTCAGCTCGTACGTCTCGCCGGTGCGCCAGGCGACACCACTCAAGAGACAGCAATAGCGTTCTGTGCCTTCCGCGGTCCTGGAGAAGATTCGCGCGGGCCTTCTGCGGCCCCTGCCCGGCCTGGACGCGCAGTTGCGCCTGGCGCCTACGCCTCGCATCGGCTGGGACCCGCTGAGGTTTCCGGACGGCGCGCACGATGGGGCTGCGCTGTTGCTGGTGTATCCCGCATGATGACAGACGCTCCACTTCGCATTGACCGTGCGCGGCTCGGGGCTGCGCAATCACACCGGCCAGGTGTCGCTGCCGGGTGGCCGCGTCGAGCCGGGAGAGACCATCGAGGCTGCGGCGGTTCGCGAGGCGCAGGAGGAGATCGGCGTCGATCCGCAGACGGTCGAGGTGCTCGGCCGCCTGACCCCGCTTCACATCCCGGTCAGCGGCTTCCTGCTGCATCCGGTGGTCGGCTTCACCTCGATGCGGCCGGCCTTTCAACGCGCCGAGTGGGAAGTGGCCCGCATCATCGAAGCGCCGGTATCAGTGCTCTCCGACACCGCCGCGATCAAGCGCGAAATCCGCAACCGCATCGTGAAGGGCCAATCGATCGACGTGGATGTGCCGTATTTCGACATCGACGGCGAAAAGGTGTGGGGCGCCACCGCCATGGTGCTGGCGGAATTCTGCGCTATTCTCACGACGTGAAGCTGTTCGCGTTGCTCCTCACAGCCGCTGTGGCGCTGGCTTCGACCGGTGTCAACCAGAAGCCGGTCACCGGCGAGCCGCTGTTCGAGAAATTTTTCGCCGCCGAAACCGCCGCCGACGCGGAAGCGATGGCGGAGCAGTTCGCGTCCTTCGATCCCGATGCGGTGTTTCGACGGCTCAAGCAGGGCAGGACCTACCTCGACGAGAAGCGCGGCGAGTATTCGCTGCGCTGGAAATCGAAATCCGGGCCGTTCTTCAACAACGTTGTCGACGTTCCCGCCGATTACGATCCCGCTCAGAAGGTGATGCTGCGCGTGCAGCTTCACGGCGGCGTCGGCCGCCCCATCACCGAACGCTCAGGCGCCGGGCGGGCGCCGAGTCCGGGAGCCAACGGCCGGACACCGAACCGCATCGAAGGCGAACCGCAGATCTACCTGCACCCGAGCGGCTGGGCCGCCGCGCAGTGGTGGGACGAAGAGCAGGTCGACAACATCCTGCGCAGCGTCGATACGTTGAAGCGCAAGTACAACATCGACGAGACCAGGATCTACCTGACGGGCATTTCCGATGGCGGCACCGGTGTCTACTACCTGGCGCTCAAGGAGCCGAACCCGTGGTCGTCGTTCCTGCCGCTTAACGGCAGCCTCGCCGTGCTACGCAACCCCGGCAATGGCGCCGACGGCGAGATGCACGGCAACAACCTCGTCAACGCCCCGCTCTACATCGTCAACGGCGAGAACGACCAGCTCTATCCGGTGGCGCAGGTCGAGCCGCACATCGCGTGGCTGAAGCGCATGGGCGTGAACGTGACGTTTCGGCCGCAGGCCGGCGCCCAGCACAACACCGCGTGGTGGCCGACCGAACGCGCGCCGTTCGAGCAGTTTGTTCGAGAACACCCGCGCGTCGCACACCCTGCCGCGCTGTCGTGGGAGACCGAGCGGGTCGATCGCTTCAACCGCAATCGCTGGCTGGTCATCAACGAGCTGCGAACCGACGCGTCACGCTCGAGCGAGCTGACCGACCCGGGATTCTTCCGTCACACCATCCGGTCCGGCCGTGTCGATGTCCGCCGCAACGGCAACACCTTCGATGCAGTGGTCCGCGACGTTGCCGCATTCACGCTATTGCTGTCGCCGGATGCGATCGATTTCGCGAAGCCGGTGGTCGTGACCGTCAATGGCAAGCCAGTGTTCAGCGGCCCTGCCACCAAGGATCCCGTGGTGATGGCGCGATGGGCGGCGCGTGACAACGATCGCACGGCCGTCTATGCCGCTGAATTGAAGATCGCCGTACCCTGATTCGTTCGAGGACCCCATGATTCGTCTGACGACCGCCGCCCTGTTGCTGATGCTCTGCGCCACGCCGGCTTCCGCGCAGCGCCGCGCCTTTGATCTCACGACCCCGCGGCCGATCGCCGCCGCCGACAAGGTGTGGATCGAGGAGCTGACGTGGATGGAAATTCGCGATGCGATGAAAGCCGGCAAGACCACGGCGTTGATCGTCGCCGGCAGCACCGAGCAGAACGGACCCTACGTGCCGACTGGCAAGCACGTGTTCGTGCTGCGTGCCACCGCCGAAGCGATTGCGCGCAAGCTCGGTGACGCGCTGATCGCACCGGCGATTCCCTTCGAGCCGGGGAGCTTCTCGACCACGCCAGGTACGATCCAGCTGCGCGACACAACCTATGACGCGCTGGTTGAAGATCAGGCGGAAAGCCTGAAGACCAACGGCTTCAAGCACATCATCCTGATCGGCGACAGCGGCGGCAATCAGCGCGGCCTCGAGCGCGTCGCCACCAAGTTAGCCCCCGCGTGGGCCGGCAGCGGCGTCACCGTTCACTACATCAAGGAGTACTACGACAGCTGGACGGCCGCCGACGGCGCCTGGCCGTCGTTGGGAATTCCCAAGACCATGGACGAGGGGATTCACGACGACTACAGCGTCAACAGCATCATCGCCACCGTTGACCCGGAGAAGATCCGCTTCAAGCAGCGCCAGGACTCCGGCAAGGCGTCGATCAACGGGCAGACGCTGCTGCCGATCGAGACGACCATCGCCAATGGCAAGAAGCTCGTCGAGATCCGCGCGGACATCACCGTCGCCGCGATCAAGAAGGCGCTGGCTGCGAAGTAGATGCCCGGCGTCGTTCTCATCACTGGTGGCAGTCGCGGGATCGGCGCGGCGACGGCCGTGCTCGCGGCCGGGCGCGGCTACGCGGTGTGCGTCAACTACCGATCGAATGCACAGGCGGCTGATGCGGTCGTTACGGCGATCGCCAAAGCTGGCGGCAGCGCCATCGCAGTGCAGGGTGACGTGTCGGTTGAATCCGACGTCGTCCGCCTGTTCGAGACGTGCGATGCCAGGCTGGGGAGGCTGACGGCGCTCGTTAACAACGCCGCCATCCTGGAGACACAGACCCGCGTCGATTCCATGGATGCCGCGCGGCTGCAACGCATCCTGGCGACCAACGTCACCGGCGCCTTCATCTGCGCGCGCGAAGCCGTCAAGCGCATGTCGACCAGGCACGGCGGCAGCGGCGGCGCGATCGTCAACCTGTCGTCGCGCGCGTCGGTGCTCGGATCGCCGGGTGAATACGTCGACTACGCCGCTTCCAAGGCCGCGGTCGATACGCTGACCATCGGCCTGGCGCAGGAGGTGGCGGGCGAAGGGATCCGCGTCAACGCGGTGCGAGCGGGAATCATTTACACGGAGATTCACGCGTCCGGAGGCGAGCCCGGCCGTGTCGATCGCATGAAGGCGTTCGTGCCGATGCGACGCGGCGGCACAGCGGAGGAAGTCGCGAAGGCGATCCTGTGGTTGCTCTCGGACGATGCGTCGTACACAACCGGTTCGTTCCTTGATGTCAGCGGGGGCCGATAGCGTGAAGCCGATGTTCTTCGAAACCCCGGCCGCGTTCCGCGCCTGGCTCAAGAAACACCACAAGACCGCCGACGAGCTGATCGTCGGCTTCTATCGAAAAGACAGCGGCAAGCCGAGCATCACCTGGCAACAGGCCGTCGACGAAGCGCTGTGTTTCGGGTGGATCGACGGCATCCGCAGGAAGCACAGCGAGATCGCCTACTCGAATCGCTTCACGCCGCGCCGCCCGAAGAGCAACTGGAGCGCGATCAACATCGGGCGTGTCGAGGAGCTCACGAGGCTCAAGCGGATGCAGCCCGCGGGCCTCGCCGCGTTCGCCAAGCGGACCGAAGCCAAGTCGCGCATCTATAACTACGAGCAGACAGACGAACCGATCTTCGACCCGGCGCTTGGCAAGATCTTCAAGGCCAACAAGAAGGCCTGGGAGTTCTTCTGCGCATTGCCGCCGTATTACCGCAAGGGCGAGACCCGGTGGGTGCACGGCGCCAAACAGGAAGCCACCCGGCTGCGGCGCCTGGAGAAGCTGATCGCCGTGTGCGAGAGTGGCCGGCGCCGCTAGAGTCCGAACCGGTGTGGTTCGCGCCGGCTCTGGCCGGACGCCGTTCGCTCCTGCATTCGCTCGCGACGCCTGGGCAAATCTTGCTCGCGTGGCTGCCGCGTTTCCGCGAGCGTCGATGTTGCCTGCCAGAGATCTGCTCGCCGGGACTCCGTCGATGCCCCGGTGTGCGTAAAGCGCGGTAGTCCCGGCTCCCGGCGGCGCTCGCTCATTGCGGATCGAACGGCGTCCGGCCGGCGCGCCGGCGCAGGCGCGGCGCCCCCCGGCAAGCCAGGCGGGCTAGGCGCCGCGCGTCACGCCGGGGCGCACAAGGTACGACGCGAAGAATCCCGTCGCCGATCCAATCAACCCCCAAAGATTCGGATTCGACCAGCCAATGCGATCGGTGCCGAACTGCACCGCCAAGAACACCGTCATGCCCGTCACGATCGCGGCGAGCGCGTCGCGGGTCTTCGCGCCTTTCACGAACAGGCCGCCGACCACCGGCACCAGCAGCGTCGCGCCAATGATCGAGTAGAACACCGTACAGCGCGTCGATGATTTCGCTTCGACCACGAAGACCGCCAGCAGCATGCCGGCGCGTGCCGCCGATGAACGCCGCGATGCGAGCGACCTCGCAGCACCTGCTCGGGCGTCGCGGCGGGATTCACGATCCGCTTGTAGAGGTCCTTCGAGAGCGACGTCGACAGCATGAACAGGATCGCCTCGCAGGCACCGACCTCGGCGGAGAACACCGCCGCCAGCGCCAGCGCGCCGAGCCAGACCGGCAGGCCGTGCAGGAGCAGCGTCGGCAGCACCAGGTCGCGCGCTTCGATGCCTGGATACAGCGCGCGCGCGGCGAGGCCGAGGAACACCGGGAGGAACGCGAAGATCAGCAGCGCGATCGCATTGGCGCCCACGCCACGTCGCACCGCGCGCTGGGCGCTCTCGGCGCCGTAGGTCTTCTGAATGAGTCCTGGCGAGACCATGAAGTTGGGCGCCGACAATCAACAGCAGCGTGAATCCCGATCCGGCGCCAACGGAGAACAACGGATCGAAGAAAGTCGCCGGGAGTCCCGCGTGATCTGCGCGACCGCGTCGAAGCCGCCGACCGACTTCAGCAGGATCGGAATCGCGATCGCAAAGCCGGTGAACTTCACGATCAGCTGCACGACGCTGACGCCGACCGAGCTGAGCAGGCCGCCGGCACTGAAGTAGCCGGTCATGGCGGCGCCGCCGATCAAGACGCCCGCCCATTTCGGCAGGCCGGCGACCACAGTGAACACCGCGGCGCCGAGCAGCAGCTGGCCGGCGAGAATGAACAAGCGCGCCAATCCAGATCAGCGACGCGATCGATCGACGCGCACGCTCTGGCCGTAGCGATCCTCGAGGAAGTCGCCAACGGTCAGGTAACCGCGCTCGGCGGCGAGCGTCCACATCCGCGGGCCGACGACCAGGGCCAGCACCAGCGAGCCGAAGCCCGCCGATCCGTTCCAGAACCACGCGCTGACGCCCTGCTGATAGGCCAGCCCGGTGGCGCGCGACCGTGGTGCCGGCGCCGATGTTCGACGGCCAGCATGGTGGCGGCGACGTACGGCCACGTCAGCTTGCGGCCGGCGACGAAGAAGTCGGCGGGGCCGCGGACGCGCCGGGCGATCCACAGGCCGAGCGCCGTCAGCGCGACCGAGTAGCCGATCAGCAGCGCGACGTAGACGTTCACGTGCGGTCGATCAGCTTACTCGTTGACCAGCGGCCTTGGCCCGCCGTAGCGTTCATCGCCACAGCTACGGCGAATGGCGCACGAATCTGGTAGCGGCCACCCGTCCCGCGCAGGTATCAACAAGCATGCTTACTTCCTGTGCGTTGTTGCTTGCCGTGATCGCTGCCCCCGCACAGGCGCCGCAACCCGCGGCCGCGCCGCCGCCCAAACCCTTCGATTGCACCGCGCCAGAACATCGCCAGTTTGATTTCTGGGTCGGTGAGTGGGACGTGGTGCTACAACCCCGACACCCGCCCGGCCAACGCGCCGCCGCCGCCTCCCGGCCGGAAGCCCGCGATCAACGTCATTCAGAAGGCGCACGACGGGTGCGTCATCATCGAGAACTGGAACGACGGGCAGGGCGGCACCGGACAGAGCTTCAACCTCTACGATCGCGTCTCGCAACGCTGGCAGCAAACGTGGGTCGACAACCGCGGCGGCCTGCACGAATACTGGGGCGGGTTGAAAGACGGCAACATGGTGCTACGTCGGCGAGGTGTCCGTTGGCGCCGGCGGTCGCGATTTGCCGGCAAGCGCACCATGCGCGTGACATTCACTCCCGCTGGGACCCGATCAGCATGCGCCAGTTGGCCGAAGTCGCTTGAATTCGGACGGCACGTGGAGCACGCAACTACGATTTCATCTACACCCGCCGCGCGAAGACGCCATGACCATCACGGCCGACAGCCCGCGCCATCACCTCGACGTCGTGGTCTTCGCGTCGCCGCTGGTGCGCGTCGGCCGCTGGCGCTGCCCGGCCGATCATCCGCAGTTCGTCGATTCGGGCCCGACGCCGGACGCGCTGTTCGTGTTTCCGCGCGAGGGCGTGTGGATCAAGCACGACGGCGGCGATCCGTTCGTCGCCGATGCGAATACCGTCACCTACTACAACAAGGGCCAGTCCTACACGCCGCCGCAAACTGAGCGCCCGCGGCGATCAGTGCGAGTGGTTCGCGGTGGCGCCGGAGGCGATTGCCGAAACGCTGTCGGCGCATGAACCCGCCGCGATCGATCGGCCCGACGCTGCCGTTCCGTTTCACGCACGGCCCGAGCGATCCCGACAGCTACCTGCGGCAGCGCATGGTGTTCGAGCACGTGTCGCGCGAGCGCAATGCCGATCAGCTGTTCGTCGAAGAGGCGGTGCTGTCGATTCTGGGCGACGTGACGCGGCTCGCCTATCGCGCGGCAGGGCGCCAGGCCGCCGGCCGCGCCCGCCGGCGGCGTGACGTCGATCTGGTGGAAGCGGCGCGCGACGTGATCGCGCGCCAGTTCAAGGACAACCTGTCGCTGTCGGACATCGCCGCGCGAAGTGGAATCGTCGGTGTTTCACCTCGCGCAGGGTCTTCAAGGCGCGCACCGGCTTTTCGCTGCACGCCTATCGCAACCAGCTGCGGCTGCGCGCCGCGCTCGAGCGGCTTGCGCGAGCCGCGGCGTCGATCTGATCGACATCGCGCTCGACCTCGGCTTCTCGAGCCACAGCCACTTCACCGAGACGTTCCGACGGAGTTTTGGCAAAACCCCGTCGGCTGTCCGCGAGTCGTGTAGCTTCTTGCAGTCTCGCATCCGAAATCGCTGAGGCCTAGCTCGGCTCCGTGTCCCACCAGAACTGTTTCGGCAGCGGCTTCGCCTGCGGCCACACCATGTTGAGCGTGTCGGCCTCGTAGAGCTCGCCGTTCTTCATCACGTAACGAATCGAGTTGGTGTTCTTGATGTTCTCGAGCGGGTTGCGATCGAGCACCAGCAGGTCCGCGAGCTTGCCGGCCTCGAGCGAGCCGACGTCCTGCTGCAGGCCGATCGCCTCGGCGCTGTGCATCGTGATCACCTGCAGCGTTTCGTGCGGCGTCAGGCCGCCCGACGCGAGGTTCCACGTTTCCCAATGCGCGCCGAGGCCCTGCAGCTGTCCGTGGCTGCCGAGGCCGGCGCGGCCGCCGGCGTGCACCACGTCGGTCACGCCCTTGGCGATCAGCGTGTGGCCGTACTCCTCGGGCAGGAACCACTGCGGGCGGCGGCGCACCATGCCGTCGAGCAGCTCCCACGGCACCCACTTCCGCAGCTTGGCGTCGTTCGCCGGCGACTCCGTCTCGAACCAGTAGTTCTCGCTCCACGGCGCGCCGTACGCCACGAGGATCGTCGGCGTGTAGAACGTCTTCGTCTTCGCCACGAACATCGTCACGTCCTTATAGAGCGGCGCGATCGGGAAGCTGTGTTCCTGGCCCGAGTAGCCGTCGGCCATCTGCGTCAGGTTCAACTTCAGATCGAGCGAGCCTTCGATCGTCGCGGTGATGCCGTACTCCTTGCACGCTTCGATGATCCACTGGCGGACGATGCGATCGCCGGCGACGTACTGCTTGAGCGTGTTGGTGCGATACGCCTCCTTGTAGCGCTTGACGAATCGGAAGGCGGCCTCGCGGCTGTCGATGCCCGATCCGGAGAACACGCCGGGCCCGGTCGCGTAGATGCGCGGCCCGGGCATCATGCCGCTGTCCACCATGTCGGCATACGCGAACACGTCCGGCGTCGACGTCTGCGGATCGCGCGTCGTCGTCACGCCGTACGCGAGGTTGGCGAGGTACTGCCACACCTCGGTCTGATGGAGGCCGCGCGGCGCCCACATGTGCGAATGCGCGTCGACGAGGCCCGGCATGATCGTCTTGCCGGCGACGTTGATGGTGCGCGTGCCCGCGGGCGCGGTGAGCGATCCGCGCTTGCCGATCGCGGCGATGCGATTGTCGGTGACCAGCACATCGCCTTGCGGGATCACCTCGATGCCCTTCATCGTGATGATGCGCGCGCCGGTCAGCAGCACCGAGCCCTTCGGCCGCGATCGCGGCAGTCTCGACGACGATGTCGGTCTTCTGCGGGCTCGGCGGCGTCGATCGTCCTGCCGGAAGAACTGCGCGCCCCACGCCCAGGTCACGGCCTTGCCGTCGGCGCTCCAGTCGATGTAGTCGCCGCCGTCGAGCGACATCGCCTTGACCGGCACGGTGGTGTTGTCGCCGCGGCCCTGGATGCGCACTTCGACGGTCTCGCGGCCGGCCCGCGGCGTCGTGACCAGGTAATGCTTGCCCTGCAGGCTGACGAACGCGCGAGTGCCGTCGGGCGACAGCCGGATGTCGTCCGCGCCCGGCGGGTTGTTGCCGGGCCCGATGCCGGTGATGCGGAGCAGCGTGCGGCGGTCGTAGCCGTCCATGGTGATCGACTGCAGGCCGCGATTGGTCGTGAAGTAGACGCGCGATGCCGTCGTTGCGCGCGAAGTGCGGACCGCGTCCGCCCTGTGCCGACGCGACCAGCGTGCCGGCGCCGCCGGCGGCCGGCATCCAGCGAATCTCGAGCGTGTTCGGCGGACTCACGCCGCCGATCTCGCGCGGCGCATGCTCGTCGCCTTCGAGCTCGTCCTCGGGCGGCGTGTCCATCAGGATCGAATACAGCTGATCCGACGCCGCGCCGGCCATGAAGACGATGCGCGAGCCATCGGGCGAGTACGACGGGTCGAGGTAGTAGCCTTCGTTGCGGCGTCAGCGTTTGCGGCTGACCGCCGGTTGCGCGCGACCCGCTTGATGTGTCCGCCGGTCGTCGTCCACGTCGCGTAGACGATCGACTGCCCGTCCGGCGACCACGACGGCATGAATTCGCCTTCGGCAGGTGCACGGCGCCTGCGACCGGTGCACCGGGTGCAGTCAGCAGTCGCGGCGTGCCATTCGGATAGTCCTGGACGTAAAGCCGATTCATCGCGCTGAACACCAGCTTCGATCCGTCCGGCGAGAGCGACGGCCAGCGAATCAGCCGCGCGCGCACCGTGGCGCCGTCTTCCACGCGCACCGGCGTGTAGACGCGCGGCGCGATCTCGGCTTCCACCTTCGCCGTGAAGGGAATCGGCGTGGCCTCGCCGGTGGCGAAGTCGATGCGCTGCAGCTTGCCGTTCACCGGCACGATCAGCGACTTGCCGTCGGGCATGAAGTCGTAGCGCGGCAGCGTGTCGCGGCTGGCGCGCGATTCCTGGTCGTCGCGCGTCACCGGATAGGCGAGCCACCGCTCCGCGCCGGTCTCGAGATTGCGGACGCGCAGGCCGGTCTGCGCCTTGTGGCGCGTGCCGAACACCATCCACTTGCCGTCGGGCGAAAGCGCCGGACGGATGGCGCTGCCCTGCGCGTTGGTGATCTGCGTGACGTCGCCGGTCTCGGTGTCGTGACGATAGATCTGCCACAGCGGGAAGCGCGCGTTGTAGGTGAACGTGCCGGTGCGCTGCGTGTAGTAGATGAAGCGGCCGTCGGGCGACACCACCGCGCCCATCTTGTTGGTCGGCGGCGCCGGCGGCGGGCCTTGCGCGTCGGGACCGGGCTGCGGCGGCGGCGCCGGGCCGACGCGCACGCCGGTGCCGCCGTCGCGGTGATACATGAACAGCCCGAACGTGCCCGGGCTCGGGCGGCCGCGACTTCGACACCACGATGTAGTTGCCGTCCGGCGTCCACGCCGGCGACACCATGATCTGCGGGCGATCGTTGGTGCGGCCGTCCTTGCTGACCGCGCGCGGATTCGAGCCATCGGCGTTCGGCGATCCACAGGTTCTCGACGCCGGTGCGATCGGTGAGGAACGCGATCGTCTTGCCATCCGGCGACCAGGTCGGCTGGCTCTCGAACGACAGCCCGCCCATGATCCGCTTCGCCTCACCGCCGCCGATCGGCATCGTGTAGAGATCGCCGAGCAGGTCGAACAGGATCGTCTGCCCGTCGGGCGAGACGTCCACCTGCATCCACGTCACTTCGTCGGTCGTGAACTCGATGGTCTCCGCGGTCTTGAGCGTGAAGCCCTTCGGCCGGCTTGGCGGTGTCGTCCTGCGCCTGGCGCTCCTGGCCGCGCAGCGAGGTCGCGCAAAACATGCAACAGGACGTGAGCAGGGCAGCAGACTCTCTTCATGCGCCGGAGTATAGTCGCGCGATGCGACTCTTGAAAGGCCTGATCGGCGCCGCGCTCACCGCGGCGGCGTGGCGATTGCACAACTTGACGCCGTCACGCGCGTGCCGTCGGCGGACGGACAGTTCTGGGACATCCAGGACACGAGCCCGTGGGCGCAGGACAGCGGCGGCATCGCCACCGGCGGCCGCGCCAATCCGTTCAACGGATTCGGCTATCTGAAGTTGCAGGTCCGCCGCGCCGACAAGTCCCTGCTGGCGCGCAATCAGTACCTGAAAGGCTTCGGCCTGCACCACGACGGCGCGGGACGATTCGATTCGATCACGCCGGTGCTGGCCGAGGGCATCCTCGTCGCGCGCGGCGTCACGACTTCGAAGGACACGCAGTACCTTCGCTACCTCGACACCTTCACCAACGCCACGACCGAAGAACGCATCGTCCAGGTGGCCTGGGGCGGTGCGGCCGGCGCCTACGACGATGGCGGGCTGGTGGCGGTCGCGACCACGTCCGAGCGGCGATCGGCGGATCGATCCGTCGGATACGTTCGTCACGGTGATGCAGAACGCGAAGAGCGTGGCCGATCCGGCGCAGGCCCGTCGGGCCATGGCCCGTCCGCGCACGTGCTCGGGCAAGGCCGCGCGGGCGTGCTCACGTTCGTCGGCGACATGTACGGCGATCCGTTCGAGAGCCGTGGCCGGGCTTCGATCCCGCGCACATCGGCTACGTCTTCACGCTGCGGCTGCGTCCGGGTGAAACGCGCGCGCTCATGACGTTTGTCGTGAAGGGGCTGAGCGAAGTCTACGACCCGCGCGGCGGCTATCCGATTCCGTTCAAGGACGCGCTGCTGACCGGCGAAGCCGTGTATGCCGGCGCGGACGCGAAGATTCCGGCGGCCGGTTCCGAGATCGCGCGCGTCACCGAAATCGCCGCCGCAGCTGGCGAAGTCGCCGGACCTGCGCGGCCTGACGCCGCTGCAGCGGTCGCAGATCGCAAACTGGGCTACCGCTCGTCGAACGGCGTAGCCGGACGAACGATCGTCGAGCGTTCACCGTGTTCGAGAAGACCGTCTCCGAACTGCAGGACGCGATGACGACGGGCGGTCTGACGTCCGAAGACATCACGCGCGAGTACCTGGCCCGGATCTCGCTCTACGATCGTCACGGCCCGACGTTCCGCTCGGTGCTGTCGATCAACCCGCGCGCGATCGCCGATGCGCGCGCGCGTGATGCCGAGCGCGCCGGCGGCACGGTGCGCAGTCCGTTTCACGGCGTGCCGATCGTCTTCAAGGACAACATCGACGCGACCGAGCTGCCGACCACCGGCGGCTCGCTCGCGCTGGTCGATCATCGCCCGCGGCTCGATTCGCGGGTCGCCGCCGGCATGAAGCGGGGCGGCGCCGTGGTGCTCGGCAAGGCCAACCTCGACGAGTTTCCGTTCGGTGATTTCGGCATCAGCACCGTCGGCGGCACCGTCGGCAACGCCTACGATCCGTCGCTGAGCACCTCGGGATCGAGCGGCGGCAGCGCCACCGCGGTCGCGGCCAGCCTGGCGGCGCTCGGCTTCGGCACCGACACCTGCAACTCGCTGTCGAACCCGGCCGTCGTTCGCGTCGCTGGCGACCATCCGCACGACGCGCGGGCTTCACCAGCCGCGCCGGCGTGATGCCGCTCAATACCTACAACGACGCCGTCGGGCCGATGGCGAAATCGGTGCGTGATGTCGCGCTGGCGCTCGATCTCGTGACCGGATCCGATCCCGAGGATCCCGTCACGGCGGAGGCCGCGCAAGCACATCTCGGGATCGTTCGCCGCCGGCCTCGATGCCGCGACGCTTGAAAGGCAAGCGCATCGGCGTGTTCCGCCAGCGCTTTGTCGGTTTCACCGGCGAGCGCGAGGTCGCCGCCAACATGGAGCGCGTGATCAAGGAGCTGCAGTCGGCCGGCGCGATCGTCGTCGACGTGGCGATTCCGGACTACGACGCGAAGTACGCCGCCGCACGCGGCGCGGCGCCCGGCTCGCTGCGCGACGGCTGGACGGCGTATCTGTCGCGCGGAGCGAAGCCGGGCGACAAGGTGCTGACCATCCAGGATCTGCTCGCGTCAGGCAAGCTGGCGCCGGTCAGCGCCCGCCGCTTCGAAGGCGCGCTCGCGCCGGCGCCGGCCGGGCGCGGCGCTCGACGAGGCCACGCGCCGGTTCATCGCCGGCCGCGAAACCTTCCGGCAGATCTTCGTCGACCTGATGGATCAGCAGAAGCTCGACGCGATGCTGTATCCGGCCAATCACGCGCGGCCGCACACGCACGAAGGCGGCCTCGAGCGCTATGGATCGGAGCCCGGCACCTGCGAAGAAAGCGCGGCGACCGGGCTTGCCGCAAGTCACCGTGCCGGCCGGCTTCATCGGCGGCCGCTATCCGGTCGGCATTTCGCTGCTGGGCAGGATGTGGGACGACAAGCGGCTGCTGGAAATCGCCGCCGCGTACGAACGCGCCACGCATCATCGGCGTCCGCCGACGACGGTGCTCGCTTAGATACAGGACTTTGTCTTCGCCGAGATCGGCGATCAGCTTCTTGAAGTGCGCGACCAGCAGGTCGCGCCGCTTCATCATCGCGTCGATCTCGCTGCTTGGTCAGGAAATCCGCCGATCGCCTGCTTGACGCGCATCTTGCGTCAGCGACTCGAGCCTGGCCAGCAGCGCGCGATCGATCTTCGCGAGATCCTGTCAGGTGCATGCAGCTCCGGCTGCAGCCGGAACGCCGCGCGAGAAATCGATCATCATGACCTTCCACTCCGGCGTGATCAGCACGTTGGTCAGGTTGCGATCGGTGTCGCGCACCAGCGACGAGAACACGCGCATCCGGTACATCTGGTTGTTCCAGTCGGTCGGGTTCGGCGGCTGGATCTTCTTCTTCAGCCGATCGCTTTCGTCCATCAGCGGTCGGCACGAACCAGCTGATCGATCCGAGCTGCGCCGTTCCAGCGCCGCTCGACGTAGACCGGCATCATGTGGTCGAGGCCGAGCAGCCCGGACAGCTCGTAGGCGGCGATGTTGTATCGGTAGGAATCGACGAAGTTGAGCTCGGTGGTCGCCTGGCGGCCGCCGCCGCCCAGGTTGGCGACCATCTTGCGCTCGTCGATCGCCTGGAACACCGCGTCGTGCGTCGTCACGCCGTCGCTCAGCGTCAGCCGCTTCGGCGCGGTCACGCCCTTGTCGGTGGTCGCGCGTGCGGATCACCTTCGCGTTCTTGAGGAAGTCCTTGATCTGCTCGACCGAGAGCTCGTGGAGCGGGCGCCGAGGCCGCGGCCTGGGCGTAGTGCGAGCGATGGGCAGGACGAGCCCGGTCAGGAGGAGGACGACGAGGGCGCCGCCGATGCTCCTCATGATCGCCTCCGCTACTTGTAAGATCTTGCGTGAAGTTGACCGACGCGCCGCCGACTTGCGGCTGCACGCCGACGTTGAACTTGCGCTTCGCCACCGTCATCGTCACGGTGCGTGCCGACGCGATGCCGAAGCCTGCACCCATAACGACGTCGGTGGCATGATGGCGGTTCCACGACATGCGCGCCAGCGCGACGTAACTGCCGAGCGCATACGCCGGGGCGCCGACTCTTCCAGCCGTAGTGACGGTGCAGCACGGTGGCCGTCGCAAACGCGCTGGCCGAGTGACCTGACGGGAACGACTTGCGGTTGCTGCCGTCGGGACGCTCGCGCTGCACGGTGAACTTCAGCGTCTGCACCATCACCTGCGACAGGATCTGCGCGCGGACGATGTCGCGGCCGACTTCCGCGGCCTTCTGGTTGTGGACGATCTTCGCGACGCCGTAGGTCGCGAAGCCGGCGGCGACCTGGAACGCGAAGCTGCCGATCACGTTGCCGGACTGGAACACGGTGGTCGGAATGTTGAAGCCGTTGTTGACGCCCTCGCGATCCCATGGCGCAGAGGCGATCGCGACGATCGAGGTGTAGGCCAGCGTGCGCGCGGTGTCGGCGCTGAAGAAATTCTTGAAGTCGCTCGCCGGAGAGCTTGAAGAAATTGCGTTTGCGGGACCGGCGATACGCGCGGCAGTTGCGGAACGGCGGACGCGCTGGCGGCGCCGGTCTGTGCATCGGCGGAACCGTCCGGTGCAACGGCGGCGACATCGCCGATGTTGGGCGTCTGGCACCGGCTCCTGCGCGAACGCCGGACAGGGCGCAACGCGCACACAAATGCACGTCGCGAGAATGCGAACTGTGAACATCAAATCGCTCAGCTCTTATAAATAGGTTGGAAACGCGGGCTCCAGTATCGCACGGCCCCACGATCCTTATCGGCACGACGAGCGCGTGACGCTACTATTACGTTTCGCGTACATTCAGGGCTGCCGTTCGAAGCCCACCAGCGTCCAACCCCCGGAATTCCTTCGGAAATACGCGGAAACCGGCTTGGTCCAGGCCTCCGGCCCGCCGACCGCCGACAGGTCCACCTTGATGTATTCCGACGCCGGCATCGGCGGCATCAGCATCGGGCTTTGCGTTTCCTCGGTCGTCGCGACCAGGGTGGCCTTGTCGGTGGCGTTGTCGAACGTGTACCAGAGCGCCCGGTAGCCCGGGGCGCGGTCGGCCACGGCCGCGTCCGACGCCGCGTTGCGGAACGTCAGACGGCCCGTCGCGATCGAGCGCGGGATCGACGATCGGATTCACCTTCGGCAGGAACGTCTGCAGGATGCGCAGCCGGCGATCGAGATCGCCTTCGCGAGAAATTCCTCCGACTCGCGATCGCCGAACTTTCCTTCGGCGACCGCGGCGCGAATCATGTCGTCGGTGATCGCGGCAGCTTCATCGCCGCCCAGAACGTGTCGTCCGGGCGCATGTGGCGGAACGCCGCGTTGGTGATGTGCGGCCACCACTCTTCGGGATCCCACTTCGAGTGATCGCGCGGCAGGCGGCCGATCGCCGGCGATTCGAAATAATCCTGCGTCCGCCACACCGGCATCTTGAAGCCGAACGACAGCGTGCGCTTGACGATCTCGCCGGGCTCTTCGACCAGCGCCTCGTAGCCTTCCCAGCCTTCGCGCGGCCCGATCGGCGGCGCTGCCGAGCGCCGAGCCGAAGTCGAGCAGGTAGTGGCGGATGAAGCTGCGGCCGTTCTCGGTGATCAGCGACGACAGCGAGTTGATGCCCTTGGCATCGACGTGATTGAGCCAGGCGGCGAACACGAAGTAGCCGCGCAGCTCGCGGCGATGCTCGTGCGGAATCACGTCGTTGGGATCGTCGGCGCGCGTGCCGTGAAACTTGATGCGGCCGACCGGCCGGCCGGGCGTCGCCTTGCTGAGGATGACGCGATACGAGCCGTCGGGATCGCGATCGGCGCGCGACAGCAGCCAGGTGATGTCGCCCTGGTGCATCGGCCGCGCCATTTCGCCGGGCGGCGTGATCCGCGTGTCCTTGCCGATCACCAGGTTCGACGGCTCAGCTGCGCGATGTGGTACTCGGCGGTGTGGTAGCCGGCCGCCCAGAACAACTTCGCCGCGACGATCTCGCTGCCGGTCGCCATCGCGCGCCAGCCGGGCGGATCGAACTTGACGAACCACAGCTGATTCGCCGAATCGCGAATCGTGAAGCCGGGCGTGACGCCGTCGCTCTTCGCCGACACCACCGTCCACTTGCCGGGCGCCGGGCCGTCGCTGGTGTTGGCGGCCGCGCGCGACGAGCGCCGGCGTCAGCGGCATGCGGCCGGCGCGGTTCACGAAGTACGGGCCGTCGGGCACTTCGTCGACGGTGTTGATGTTCTTGGCGCGCTGGCCGAGCACGCTGTCGCCCGGACGCCAGAACAGGTTCTCGAGCGTCTGGTAGGCGAGGTCCGGCTCGTAGCGCGCCGGCGTTCTTGACGTCCTGCGTCATCGGCTCGCGCCAGATCGGATCGTCGGGATAGAAGCGCCGCGTCTGCGCGCCGAGCGTCAGCGAGGACGCGGCGATCGACAGCGGCGAGCAGCAGAGCAGTCCGTTGGCGTCATCATCAGAATGGCTGCGATCCGGCGAAGATGATCCGGATGCCCTCGCGCCCGCGCGCGACCTCGATGCGCAGCGCGTTGAAGTGTGGACCGTGGAACCGCGCGCCGATGCCCCAGGCGGTGTCGAATTCGTCGAGATCGAAATCGCGTGCGGTCGGCCGCGACCTGTCCGGCGTCCAGGAACAGCGCCATGTCGAGATAGCGCGACGGCCGCCAGCGATACTCGCCGGTCAGCAGCACGCGATTGCGATCGGTGAAGCGGCGGTTCGAGAACCCGCGCAGCGTCGAGCCGCTGCCGAGATACGGCGCCAGCATCACCGGCACCTCGTCGCCGCCGTCGGCTGTGGTCAGCGTCACCAGCCCGCGGGCCGCCAGCACGAACTGCTCGCGCACCAGCGGCACCAGCTGCACGACCTCGTACTCCTGCGAGCTGAACGAATACGGCAGTGACCGTTGGTTTCCTGGTTGCGCTCGAACGAGGCGCGATAGAGGCCGCCGCGCGTGCTGTAGCCGGGCGACGGTCGCCAGTCGAACGCCACCGTGCCGCGCGACGATGTGGTAGTTCAGCTCCTCGTCCATGCCGGGCGCTTCGGCGGCGGAGAAGATGCGGCACGTCGCGCTGCGGTGTCGAAGTTCAGGAACGTGTAGCCGCCGGTCACGGAGACGAAGCGCATGCGGCCTGAGCGTGACGTTGGCGCCGATGTCCTTCGGCGTGTAGTCGAAGCGCTCGCGGTCCTCGGGCGCGGAATCCTGGCCGAAGCCATAGAACGACACCTCGCGCGCGTCGAGCCACTGGCCGCTGGCGTCGAACTGCATCTTGCCGCGCCACAGCGCCGGCGCGGCGAAGCCGCCGCGCAGCACCGTCGAATTGTTGATGCGAGATGCCGGTCTGCAGGTTGAAGTACGACGCGTTCTCGAAGCGCTTCAGGTAGCCGGCGCCGAGGCCCATGCCGGTGCCGCCGAACACGCTGCCGAACCACGGATAGAGACCGTCGCCGCCGCTGAGCAGCGGCGACAGCAGCACGCGGCGGATGATCCGCTCCGCCTCGGACGGCCCCTCGGTGCCGAGCCGCTTTCGCCTTCTCCGCCTGCTCTTCGGCGATCGCGTCGACGCGCGTCGTCTGCGCGGCGGAAGGGAGCCGCGAAGGCAGCAGCGCGATCGAGCGCATAAATCACAGTTGCCATTTGGTTCGTGTGTAGGCGATGCGGAAACCCTGGCGCTCGGCATTGCGCTGTGACGCGCTGCCGGGCGCCGCGACCATCATCGCCAGATCGCAGCCGTTGCGATGCCGCGGTCTGCAGGCGCGTGTCGAGCAGCGCGTTCTGCGCGCCCTGGTGGCGGCCGGAGGGGACCGTGCTCGCGCCGGCGAGCAGCGCCGTTCCTTCGTGCATGAACAACGCCGCGGTGGCGATCGGCTGCCCGTCCTGCTCGGCGACGAAACAGGTTGCGCAGGCGACGCTCAATCGCGCGAAGCCTTTGATGTACGGCATCAGCTCGGGCTGTTCACTCCAACCCTGCGCCGACACCTTGCCCATACAGCCCGCGTCGGCCTGCTCAACGCTGCGCACCGTCAGCGCGGGATTGGCCTGGAATCCGCGTGGTGGCATCGATCGGCTGATAGAGCACGCTCGACAGCTCCACCGGTTTGTAGCCGCGCCGGGCCAGCATCGCAAACACCTCGACGCCGGCCAGCGGGCAGACCTCGTGGATCACCGCTGAGCCGCGCGATTTGAAGAACCGCTCGATCGCATCGAGATCGTCCTCCTTGAGGGGTTGATGCACCCCCAGGCCGAACGTCTGCGTGATCGGCGAGCCGACACCGGCGAACATCACCGAGGTGCCGCCGGCGACTTTCCAGATGGCGCCGGATGCGGGATCGAGGCGCGCCTGCGCGTCGACAAACGCGGCATTGCCGCGACCCTCGGTTTGCTCGAGGCGCCGCGCCAGGAGGAGATCCGCGAAAACGTGATTCATTGAAGGGCCGTATGTTACCCTGCCCGACCATGAACCTCACACGACGTGAAGCCCTCGCCCTCCTTGGAGCCGGTGCCGCAGCCGGCATTGGTGGACGATTCGGCAGCACGCTCGCCGCGCAGGCGCCCGCGCCGCCGCTGTTTCGCAAGGGCGCGATCATCCGCACGATCCTCAAGGATGTGCCGCCGGAAGAGCTGGCGTGGCGGGCCGTCGCTGTTTCACGAGCACCTGTCGATGCGCTTTCCGCTCGGCGCCAAGGAACATTTCACCGACGACATCGCGCTGATGGTCGAGGAGGCGCGTGCCGCCAAGGCCGATGGCATCGCGGCGATCGTCGACGGCGGGCACGCCGACATGAACCGCAGCGTCGATGCGCTCAAGCGCATCTCGACGGAATCCGGACTGCCGGTGATCGCCAGCGGCGGCTATTACATGCAGCGCACGTATCCCGCTGACATCGCGACCAAGTCGGTCGATCAGATCGCCGATGAGCTCTCGAAAGAGGCGGCGGCGTCGCGCTTCGGCGCCTTCGGTGAGATCGGCCAGCAGGGCGGCGTGATGACCGACGACGAGCGCAAGGTGTTCACCGCGATCGCGAAGGCGCACGCCCGCACCGGCCTGCCGATCTTCACGCACAACGCCTACACCGGCACACGGCCGACGCAGAATCCGGTGCCGAAGGACACCGCGATCAAGCAGCTCGACCTGTTGCTCGCCAACGGCGTGAAGCCGGCGAACCTCGCGATTGGCCATGTCTGCTGCCTGGACGATCCGAAGGGGGAGATTCCGATCGAGATCGCGAAGCGCGGCGCGTTCGTCGGTTTCGATCGCGTGACGATCGCGCTCGTGCCGGATGCGCAGAAGGTGACGACGATCATGGCGATCGTCGCCGCCGGCCACGCGTCGAAAATCCTGCTGGCGTCGGACTTCTCGAACGCGCGCGGCCTGAAGAAAAACGGCGGCGGCGGCCTTGGTCAGGCCGTCACGGTGTTTGCGCCGATGCTGTTGAAGGCAGGGATGCCCGAGGCGACGCTGAAGTCGATCCTGGTCGACAACCCGCGCGTGTTTCTCTCGTTCGGTCCGATCTAGGCCTTCTTGTAGATGCGCACCGTCTTCGCGTTCACAATCGAATAGGCCAGCCCATTCCTCGCCGTCAAGGTGCGGAGGGCCTCCTCGATCGTGACATCGCGCAGTCTGATCGGGCCGCCGGCGATGGGTTCGCGCTGCAGCTCTTGCGAGACGCTCTGATCGATCTCGATCGTCAGCCTGGCGAATTTCGCGATGAACGAAACCGCGTCCTCGAACGACGCGTCCACGAACGTCACGGTGATGGGCGGCGCCGCGGCCAGGGCCGGCCTGGCCCTGGGGCATGGTCGCCGTGAGCAGCGTGACACCGACCGCGAGAAGAATGTGCATCTGTCCTCCAGTCAACCACTCAGTAGCTAATCGGCTGATGCGATCTTAGACCGACCACCGCGCCGTTTGGCCTGTTCTCGGCCGCCGGCCACCCGGGACAGCACCGCCTCGAGCATCGGCCGCATCTGCGACAGCTGCTTGAGGCGAATCACGAAGTCCCACGCCGGCTCGAACTTCTTCCAGCCCGCGCTGTAGGCGAAGTGCTTGAGCGGAGTGTTTCAGCGACTGGTGCGCGGACGACGGCCTTGACGATCGTGCCCCACTCGTAGAACGCGCGGTACGCCCAGTCGTAGCCGGCCTTCAGCCGATCCGGCGTGATGCCGGTCGGTCGATAGACGACGTGGCGGGTGTCGTAGAGATCCCAGTTGCTCGTCGTCATTCGGCCCTGTGCCGCCATCTCCGAGTACAGCTGCGTGCCCGGATACGGCGTGCAGATGTGAAACGTCGCCGTGGTGATGCCGCTCGTGACGGCCCAATCGACGGTGCGCGCGAACACGTCCGGATCGTCGCCGTCGAGACCGAAGACGAAGCTGCCGTTGATCATGATGCCGAGATCGTCGAGCCGCCGGACCACCGCGCGATAGTCGCGGCCGAGGTTCTGCCTCTTGCCGGCGCCGTGCAGGCCTGAAGTCGAGAGCGTCTCGAAGCCGACGAACAGGCTGCGCAGTCCCGCCCTGGCGGCGAGCTCGATCGTGTCGTCGCGCAGAATCGAATCGACGGTGGCCGCGCCCTGGAAGACGCGGCCCATGCCCCGCATCCCGGTGAACAGCTCGCGCGCGAAGCGCGCGTTGCCGAGCAGGTGATCGTCGAGAAAATACAGGTGACGGCCGGGCAGCCGCGCGATCTCGGCGAGCGCATCGTCGACGCGCTGCGTGTAGAACGACCGTCCGCCTTCGAAGAACGCGTCCTTGTAGCAGAACGTGCAGTGATGCGGGCAGCCGCGTGAGACGACGATCGAATTCGGAACGAGATAACGCTGGCGCTTGATCAGATCGCGCCGGATCGGCGGCAACCCTTGCAGCGTGCGCACGCTCGACTCGTAGCGACGCTGCGGCTGGCCCGCGGCGAGGTCGCGAAGAAACCGCGGAAAGGTGTCTTCGCCGGGCCCGATGAAGATCGTGTCGGCGTGCGGCGCCGCTTCTTCGGGCAAGCGAGGTGACGTGCAGTCCGCCGAGCGCGACGTGCGCGCCCTTGCGCCGATAGTGATCCGCGATCCGATACGCGCGATAGGCGTTGGTGATGTAGACCTGGATGACGACCAGGTCCGGGTCATCGTCCAGATCGAGCGGCTCGACGTGCTCGTCCTGGAGCGTGATCTCGAGGTTCGGGTCGAGATAAGCCGCGAGCGTCGCGAGGCCGAGCGGCGGAAACAACGAGTACTTGATGGGTCGCCAGTAGGGGCTGGTGGCTTCGGTGAGCGCCGGCAGGATCAGCTTGACGCGCCGCGTCTTCCGAAGCAGGTAGTGCATGCGCCGACACATACGCAAATTACTTTAAAATACAAAGTCATGCCCAAACGCCCTGAGCCGGTCGCTGAATTCCTCGAACGTCCGGCCGCTCAACATGAACATCATGCCGCCGGTGAACAGCCCGAGATTGACGAGCACGAAAGCAACGGCGACGATCGACCAGCCCGTGCGCGCCCGTGAGTGCTTGCTGTAGGCGATGTTCAGCAGCGCCGGAATCGCCAGCGGAATGTTGATCAGGCCGAGCACGACCAGCGTCGCCGGCCATCCAGCCGTTGAAGCGCCGCTGCATTGTGCGCGATTGGCGTTGAGGACGATCAGACGACGACGGCAGCACGATCGCGACGCCGATCAGGTAGAGCAGCGCCGGCGATCCGTTCAAGCGTGCCCTGCAGCAGCTTGGTCGTGACCGCCAGCAGATGGCCGATGCCCATCACCAGCAGCGTCACGCCGACGAACAGGTTCATCGCTTCCATGAGCGCGATCGCGCGCGGTGTCGCGTGAGCGTGGCGGACCCACACCACGATCACCGCTGCCAGGGCGATCGCCATCGCCATCGGCAGCCAGTTGCCTTCGCCGACGATGAACGCAGCGAGGCGGCTCGAGCATGTGAGGTGCTTACTTGAGCGCGGTCAGCACCGCGTCGATCATCTTCTTCGCGTCGCCGAACAGCATCCGCGTGTTGTCTTTGTAGAACAGCGGGTTGTCGACGCCGGCGTAGCCGCTGGCCATGCCGCGCTTCATCACGATGCAGGTCTTCGCCTTCCACACCTCGAGGATCGGCATCCCGTAGATCGGCGACTGACGGATCGTCGAGCGCGCCCGGATTGACGATGTCGTTGGCGCCGATCACGATCACGACGTCGGTCTCGTCGAAGTCGTCGTTGATCTCTTCCATCTCGAGCACGATGTCGTACGGCACCTTGGCTTCGGCCAGCAGCACGTTCATGTGGCCGGGCAGGCGGCCGGCGACCGGATGGATCGCGAAGCGCACGTTGGCGCCCTTGTCGCGCAGCAGCTTGGTGACTTCGTACAGCGGATACTGCGCCTGCGCCACCGCCATGCCGTAGCCGGGCACGATGATCACGCTCTTCGCGTCGCGCAGGAGATCCGCGGTCTCTTCGGCGCGTCACCGACTTCACTTCGCCGGCCGGCTGCGCCGAGGCGCCGCCCGGGGCCGCGCCTTCGTCCGCGCCGAAGCCGCCGAGGATCACGCTCAGGAACGAGCGGTTCATCGCGTGACACATGATGTAGCTGAGGATCGCGCCGCTCGATCCGACCAGCGCGCCGGTGATGATCAGCAGGTCGTTCTCGAGCATGAAGCCCGCCGCCGCCGCCGCCCAGCCCGAATAGCTGTTGAGCATCGAGACCACGACCGGCATGTCGGCGCCGCCGATCGCCATCACCAGGTGGATGCCGAGCAGGCACGCGATGCGCGGTCACGGCGTAGCAGCGGCCACACCGGCGCGAAGTAGTCGCCGTGAGACGACGAACCACGAGCCGAGGTAGAGGCAGCCGAGAATCGCGATCAGGTTGATCAGGTGCCGGCCGGGCAGCAGCAGCGGCTTGCTGCCGATCAGGCCCTGCAGCTTGCCGTAGGCGATCACCGATCCGGTGAAGGTGACCGCGCCGACGAACACGCCGATGAAGATCTCGACCTCGTGGATGCGCGCCTCGGCGCCGCTGAGCGACCTGCGTGTGGTTCGAGCGCCGTCGCAATGCCGACCAGCACCGCCGCCGCGCCGACGAAGCTGTGCAGGATGGCGACCAGCTGCGGCATCGAGGTCATCTCGACGCGCGCGGCCAGCACCGCGCCGATCGCGCCGCCGATCACCAGCGCGCCGGTCATGCACGCGTGTAGCTCTCGACGCGCGGTCCGAACGCCGTGACCAGGACGGCGATCAGCATGCCGAGCATGCCGAACAGGTTGCCGCGCCGCGCCGACTCCTGCGTCGACAGCCCGGCGAGGCTGAAGATGAACAGCAGCCCGGCGAGCGAGATAGGCGATCGTGACGAGGGTCTCGGGCATCGGCGCTCAGCGACGGAACATCTTCAGCATGCGCTGAGTGACCAGGAAGCCGCCGGCGATGTTGATCGTCGCCAGCAGGATCGCGAGCGCGCCGAGAATGACGACGGCAGACGACGGCGGCCCGCTGACCTGCAGCATGCCGCCGATCACGATGATGCCGCTGATCGCGTTGGTCACGCTCATCAGCGGCGTGTGCAGCGCCGGCGTGACGTTCCACACCACCTGCCAGCCGACGATGCACGCGAGCGCGAACACCGTGAGGTGCGACAGGAACGCCGGCGGCGCGACCAGCCCGAGGCCGATGAACGCGAAGCGCCGAGGATCGAGAACGCCATCGCCGCGACGCCGCTCTTCGGCTTCGCCGTGATCACCGGCGTGGGCGACCTTCGCGGCGGCCAGCTTCGGAGCCGGCGGCAGCGCCGCGGGCGGCCGCGGCGGCGGCGGCCAGCAGCAGCTCGCCGTCGCGCAGCACCAGCGCGCCGCGCACGACTTCATCGGCGAGATCGAGGTGGAAGTGGCTCGCGCCGCCCAGGTCGGCCAGCAGGTGCGTCAGGTTGTTGCCGAACAGCAGGCTCGCGGTCGGCGCCAGGCGGCTCGGCAGATCGGTGTAGCCGAGGATGTGAACGCCGTGGCGCTCGACCACCTTGCCGGGCTCGGTCAGCGCGCAGTTGCCGCCGTTCTCCGCGGCCAGGTCGACGATCACCGAGCCCTTCTTCATCGACTTGACCATCTCTTCGGTGATCAGGATCGGCGCCGGCCGGTTGGGAATCAGCGCGGTGGTGATGATGATGTCGACGTCCTTCGCCTGCGCGGCGAACATCTCCATCTCCGCCTTGATGAACGCCGGGCTCATCTCCTTGGCATAGCCGCCCGCGCCCTCGCCGTCTTCGGCGACGTTGAGCTCGATGAACTCGGCGCCCATGCTCTTGACTTGCTCTTTGACCGTCGGCCGCGTGTCGAACGCGCGCACGATCGCGCCCATGGCGCGCGCCGCGCCGATCGCCGACAGCCCGGCCACGCCGGCGCCGATCACCAGCACCTTCGCCGCCGGCACCCGTGCCGGCCGCCGTCATCTGCCCGGTGAAGAACCGCCCGTAGAAACTCGCCGCCTCGACCACCGCGCGATAGCCGGCGATGTTCGCCATCGACGACAGCGCGTCCATCTTCTGCGCGCGCGTGATGCGCGGAATCTGGTCGACCGCGATCGCGGTGGCCTTGCGCGCCGCCAGCCGCTGCACCATGTCGGTGTTCTTGCCGGGGTAGAGAAACGAGATCAGCGTGCCGTGCTCGCGGATCAGGTCGGCCTCGTGCACGCCGAGCGCCGGATGCATCTCCGGCGGCTGCACCTTGAGGAGGATGTCGCCGGTCTGCCAGATCGCCCGGGTGTCGGCGACGATCTCCGCGCCGGCCGCGACATAGTCGTCGTCGCCAAACGAGGCCGCGGCGCCGGCGTCGTGTTCGACGGCGACCGCGAAGCCCATCTTGATCAACCGGGCGACGTTCTCAGGGGTGACCGCCACGCGGCGTTCGCCGGGGCGGCATTCTTTCGGGACGGCGAGCTTCACTCGCCGGTGATTATACCTACGGCGGCGGTCTGCACCATCGGCGTTTGATCGCCGGCCAGCTTCAACCGGAACTCACGCTGCAGCAGGATCAGGTTCAGCGTCATCTGCAGCAGCGTCGCGACGGCGCCCAGATACCAGATCCACGTCAGGTGGAAGCCGGCCAGCCGCGCCAGGAAGATCGCCGGGATCGCGGCGATCACGATGCGCAGCGTCGACGTCGCCAGCGGCGGGATGGTGTTGCCGAGCGCCTGGAACATGCTCGACGACACGAACGTGATGCCCGACGGCACGAACGTCACCACCACGATCCGCAGGTACTCGACGCCCACCGCGATCGCCTCGGCATCCGTGGTGAACATCCGCATCATCGACGCGGCGCCGAGATAGATCGCGATGCCGATGACCAGCATGAAGACCGCCGCCATGCCCGCCGCGGTCTTGAACGCCGCGCGCACGCGATCGCCCTTGCGCGCCGCGAAGTTCTGTCCCGCCACCGGCGCCACCGCGAAGCCCAGCGCCACCACCGGCAGGAACGCCGACTGCACGATGCGCAAGCCGATCGTGAAGCCGCCTTGCGCGGCGGCGCCGAACGGCTTGGTGATCGCGTAGACCACCGCCATGTAGAGGCCCATCAGCGCGAACTCCGCGCCGGCCGGCAGGCCGATCTTCAGCATCTCCCACCAGACGCGCAGCTCCGGTTTCCAGTGGCCGAAATGAAACCGCAGATACGCCTTCGCGTCGATGAAGTAGAACGAAATCCACGCCACGCCGACGACGATCGCGACGAACGTGGCGACGGCCGCGCCGCTGACGCCCATTTCGGGAAACGGTCCCCAGCCGAAGATCAGGAACGGCGCGACGACCATGTTGATCACGACGGTGCCGGTCTGCACCAGCATGCCCGGCTTGAAGTTGCCGGTGCCGCGCAGCGCCGCGCCCATCGCCACCATCGCGAACTGCAGCGCCATCGCCGGGATGAACCACAGCAGGTACTGCTCGGTGGCGATGCGCATGCCCTCGCTGGCGCTCTGCTCAGCGGCGTACTGCCGGCGCAGCAGCATGGCGACCGCCAGGAAGACCACCGCCACGACCATCGACAGCACCTGCGACTGGTTGAACAGGAAGATCGCGCGGTCCTGATCCTTGCGTCCGGACGCGTGCGACACGAGCGTGGTGGCGCCGACGCCGAGCACTTGCGTGATCGCGATCACGATGAACGACAGGTTGCCGGCCAGGCCGACCGCCGCAATCGCGTCGGTGCCGAGCCGCCCGACCCAGAACAGATCGACCAGGATGTAGAGCGTCTGGAAGATCATGCTGACCAGCATGAAGCTCGTGGTCTTGAGGAGATGTCCGGTGAGGGAACCGGTCGTGAGGTCTTGCATACGGCAGTTTAGCTGAACAATTTTGCTGACGAAGTGTCAGAATTCGCCCTGGGCTTACGTGAATCGTAAAAGTGAAGCAGGTTCCTTTTGATCCGCGACTTACGATCGGTGATCGGGTGGTTGCCGGCGCGCGAACGCTGGCGGTGGTTGCTGCTCGTGCCGGTCGCCGGTCTCGCCGCGCTGATCGAAGCCGCGGGCGCGCTGGCGGTGTTCGGGTTGCTCCGGCTGGTCGTCGATCCCGAGCAGGTCCGGACCGCACCGGTCGTGTCGCGGCTGTGGGCGATGTGGCCGACCGATCCGCGGTCGCTGGTCGCGTTGCTGGCACTTGGTGTCGGCGCGTTCTACGTGCTGCGCGCGGTGTTCCTCGGCTGGGCCGAGTGGACCCGGCAGGGCATCGTTTATCGGTCCTCCGCCGTCGCCGCGGAGCGACTGCTGGCGCGCTACCTGGCCGCCGATTACCTGTTCCACGCCAGGCGCCGATCGGCGTCGTTGATCGAGCCGATGGCGCGCGCGTCGGACATCGCCTACGAGCTCGGCGCGGGCTCCGCAGTCAACATCCTGGCCGAAGCGGTGATCATTCTCGCGCTCGCCGCGGTGCTGATCGTCTCGGCGCCGCCGATCACGCTGGTGACCGTCGGCGTGGTGCTCGGGCTGGTGCTGGTGCCGATCGTGTTGACGCGCCGTTCGTGGGAACAGATCGGCGAATCCGAGCGCACGCTGTATCAACAACAACTGCACCTGCTGCAGCAGAGTCTCGGCGCGATCAAGGACGTCAAGGTCACCGGCCGGCAGCCGTTTTTCGAAGAGCGATTTCGCCATCTCAAGCGCGATCTCGGCGCCACCAAGCAGCGCCGCGCCTGGGCCGCGAGCGTGGCGCGCCTTGGCGTCGAGGCGACGCTGATCTTCAGCATGTTGATCGTGGTGTTCCTGGTGATGCGGCAAGACATCTCGGGCAGCGACATCGTGTCGGTGCTCGCGCTGTTCGCCTACACGGGATTCCGCGTCGTGCCGTCCGCCAACCGCATCATGCTGAACGTCGGCTACCTGCGCGAGGCGCACCCGTGGATCCGCAACATGGACGACGACATGCGGCACCTGCGGATGCCGCCGACGCGTTCCTACGATCACGACCGGCCGCTGCTGCAGCAGACGCTGGCGTGCGAGGACGTGTCGTTCGGCTACGAGGGCGGCCCGCCGCTCGCCCTCGATCGGATCTCGTTCACGATCAACCGCGGCGAATCGATCGGCATCGTCGGTCCGACCGGCGCCGGCAAGAGCACGCTGGTCGACGTGCTGCTGGGCCTGCTGCCGCCGACGACCGGCCGCGTCGTGATCGACGGCGAACCGCTCGAAGGACGCGAGCGCGCCTGGCAGCGGCAGATCGGCTACGTGTCGCAGAACGTCTACCTGCTCGACGACTCGCTGCGCCGCAACATCGCCTTCGGTATCCCGGACGGCGCGATCGACGAAGCGAAACTCCAGGCGGCGGTGACCCAGGCGCGGCTCGACGAAGTCGTCGCAGGCCTGCCGTCGAGACTGGAGACGGTGGTCGGCGAGAACGGCGTGCTGCTGTCCGGCGGCCAGCGTCAGCGCGTCGCGATCGCGCGCGCGCTGTATCACGATCCCGCGGTGCTGTTCTTCGACGAGGCGACGGCCGCGCTCGACACCCAGACCGAGCGCGAGGTCACGGAAGCGATCGCCAACGTCCACGGCACGCGGACGGTGATTGCGATTGCGCACCGGCTCTCGACCGTGAAGCATTGCGATCGGCTGATCTATCTGCGCGATGGCCGCGTCGCCGGGATCGGCACCTACCGGGAACTCACCACCGATCCCCAGTTTCAGCAGCTCACCTGAACGCTATCCCTGGAACGCGCTCGACGATGTCGCGCACCTGCTGGATGAAGCGCGTCGTCGAGAACTGCTCGCCGGCGATCGACAGCAGATTGCGCAGCCGCCTCTGCTCGACGGCGTTGGTCAAGGTGCCGGCGATCTTCTCAACCGCGTCATCGTCGCTGTCGAACATCAGCGCGGGCTCGTGGCCGACGATCTCCATCTGGCCGCCGCCGCGCGGCACCCAGACGATGACCCCGGCGCGCACCAGTTCGGCGGGAGCCATGCCGAAGTGCTCTTCGCGCATCCCGTGAATGCCATAACGATGCGACGACATCAGCGCGCGGACCTCGTCGCGCGGCAGATCCTGGCGAATGTCGATCCACGGGCCGAGTGACTGCGCGAGCGTCTGCAGCGATTGCAGGTAGCGCCGCGTATGCCGATCGGATGTGCCGACGATGGTCAGCGTGATACCGGGCACCGGTCGCGGACCCGCGAGAGGATCCGCATCACGCGCTCGTAGTCTTTCTCCGGTGAAATGCGTCCGACTGCAAGAAATCCGTTGTGTCGCTCACCCCACTCGAGGCCCGGCCCTGGATCGACGACGGGCGGATACAGCGTGCGCGTCTCGACGCCGAGAAACCCCGAGACGTGCTCGCCGGTCCAGTTCGAGTTGACCAGCGTCACGTTGGACTTCATGCGCTCCAGCGAGAAGTCCGCGATGCGATCCGCCGCCTCGTAATACAGATCGAGGCCTGCCTGGGGCGGGTGATACCAGCGGAGATCCACCGTCGGCCGCGGCCGCAGATAGGTGGGGTAGTGGACGTACTGAATGCCGCGCCGGCCGAAATCGGTCTCGTTATGCATGCCGAACACCACGTCGAAGCCGGCGCTGACCTTGCGCGTGTAGCGCATCAACAACGACAACTTGATCAGCGTGCCTGGCACCGGAAGGTGATCGGCGAGGGCGCGCCATGAGCGCGGCACGACGATGGTGTCGAAGTCGCTCTGCCGAAGATGCGTGCCGAAGAAACGGTTGATCGGCTCGACCTCGACCGGCCGCCACGACAGCACGGTGACGCGGTGATCGGGCACCAGCGCCTGCAGCACCCACGCGGCGCACGCCGTTACTGCCGCCTGGCGGTTGCATCGACGGCTGCACCAGCAGCACGCGTCTCATGGCGCCTTGACTTCGGCAGTGGCCAGCGCGAGCAGCGAGAGGATCGCCGTGATTCCGTACAGCACCAGCACCGTGCGTCGCACCGACCAGCCCATCGCCAGCATGCGGTGATGGATGTGTTGGCGGTCAGGCTCGGCGATCTGCCGCAGGATCGCTCGAATCGACCGGCCAGTCGTCGGCCGCGCCACGCCGCGGCGTAACAACGCCAACGCACTGTCGGCGATCGGCAGCGCAAAAATCATCAGCGGCACGCCGGTGGCCAGCGCGGTCGCTCCCTTCTGCCAGCCGGTGATGGCGGTGGCCGCCAGCACAAAACCTGCGAGCAGACTGCCGCCATCGCCGAGGAAGATCGACGCGGGCGCGAAATTGAAGACCAGGAACCCGAGCGAGGCGCCGACCATCGCCGCGAGCAGCATCGCTTCGGGAACATGCCCGCGGACGATCAGGATCGAACAGCAGGCCGCGCCGGCCAGCGCGGTAATACCGGCTGCAAGGCCGTCGATGCCATCAATCAGGTTGAAGGCGTTGGTGACGCCGACCAGCCACGCCGCGGTCACCGGCCAGGCGATCCATCCGAGCGACCAGGTGAACCCGAGCAGCGTGATCCGCTCGATCAGCAGGCCCGACGACATCACGACCGCCGCCGCGATGAATTCGATCAGCAGCTTGGGCACCGCTCCCAGGCCGCGCACGTCGTCGATCAGACCGGCCCCGAAAATCAGCGCGCCGGCCAGCAGGAAGGCCGCATCGCCTGCCACGCCAGTGGTTCAATTGACCCCGGACGAAGCAGCGGCACCAGCACGAGCGCGAGGCCGGACGCAAGGACGACGGCGAGTCCGCCCAGGCGTGGGACGGAATGGGCATGAACCTTCCGGCCGCCTGGGGCGTCTACCAGTCCAAGCAGCCTCGAGCCCCGTCCAACCAGCGGGGTCAGCAACAGCGCCAGTCCGGCACTACTAAACCCGAGCAGCAGGTACACAGTCACATGCGAACCGCAGTTATCGTAATCGGAGATCTCGGCCGCAGCCCGCGCATGCAGTATCACGCGGTGTCGCTGGCCGAGGCCGGCAGCGACGTCGACCTGATCGGTCTCGACGGCGCGGAGGTGATTCCCGCGGTCGCGTCGAATCCCCGCATTCACGTCCATCGCCTGCCCGATCGCGGGTTCGCGGGCCGCGCGAAGGCGGCATCAGCCGCTTCGTCTTCGGATCGGCGATGCGCAGCAGTCCGCCAGGGCGCCGGGTTGCTGATGGCGCTGATGCGCATCCCGAAGCCGGACACGATCCTGGTCCAGAACCCGCCGGCCATTCCGACCTTGTTCGTGGCGTGGCTCGCGTCGCGATTGCGCGGCGCGCGTTTCGTGATCGACTGGCACAACCTGTCGCACACGATCGCGGCGGTAAAGGTGGGCGACCGTCATCGCGCCGTGAAAGCGATCGCGCGGAGCGAACGCCGCTGGTCCAGGCGCGCCGACGCGCATCTCACCGTGTCGAAGGACTCGCCGAATGGCTGGCGCGCGAATACGGCATCAAGGCCGCGGTCGTCTACGATCGGCCGGGCGCCGCATTCACGCGTCCGATCCGAGGATGAGCTGCGGAGTTGTGGAATCGGATCGCCGCGGAAACCACGCTCGGTGCCACCCGTCCGCCAATCGTCGTGTGCCCGACCAGCTGGACGCCCGATGAAGACTTCGATCTCGTGCTCGAGGCGCTCGAGCGCGCCGAGCGTCAGCTCAAGCGAGACGGTGGATCAGGCGACAAACCCGCATTGCTGGTCATCCTCACCGGCCGCGGTGCGCTGCGCGAATCGTTCGAGGCGCGCGCCGCGCGGCGGAACTTCACGACCATTGCCGTGAAGACGCTCTGGCTCGAGCCCGCCGACTATCCAAAGCTGATCGGCATGGCCGACCTCGGGCTCTGTCTTCATCAGTCCTCGTCCGGCCTCGATCTGCCCATGAAGCTGGCCGACCTTCGCGGCTGCGGCGTGCCCGTGGCGGTGTTCGACTACGCACCGGTGCTCGGCGAAGTCATGACCTCGGGACAGCAGGGCGTGACGTTTCACGATCCCGGCGATCTCTCGACGGTGTTCTTCAACGTCGCCAAGGGATCGATTGCGGCGGATTCGCCGCTGGCCAAAGCCCGCGCCTGGCTCGCGCACAATGCGCCGGAACGCTGGGACACGCAGTGGAATGCCGCAGCCCGCACCGTGCTTCTTCCGTGAGGTCCGAGCCCTTTCTGCGCCTTCTGCGGCCTAAAATGGCGTGTCCCATATGCGACCGATTGCCGACCTTGCCGCTGACCTCGGATTGACCTCGGACCTGCTCGAACCCTACGGCCGGCGATCGCCAAGATCCGCCTCGAGGCGCTCGAGCGCTTTCCGGCGCGCCGCGGCAAGCTGATCCTCGTCACCGCGATCACGCCGACGACGAGCGGCGAGGGCAAGACGGTCAACACCATCGGCCTGACCCAGGGCCTGGTGAAGCTCGGCAAGCAGCGCCGTCGCCGCGCTGCGCGAGCCGTCGCTCGGGCCGGTGTTCGGCATGAAGGGCGGCGCGACCGGCGGCGGCAAGGCGTCGCTCGACCCGGTCGACAAGATCAACCTGCACTTCACCGGCGACTTCCACGCCATCACCTCGGCGCACAACCTGCTGGCGGCGCTGCTCGACACGCACCTGCACTTCGGCAACGACCTGCGGATCGATCCGAAGGAGATCCTCTGGCCGCGCTGCATGGACATGAACGATCGCGTCGCTGCGCCGCATCGCCGACCGGCATCGGCGGCCGCGAGAACGGGCCGGCGCGCGAGACCGGGTTCGTCATCACCGCCGCGTCCGAGATCATGGCGATCCTGGCGCTGGCCGACGAGCCGCGCCGACCTGCGGGCGCCGGCTCGGCCGCATCGTCGTCGGCTTCAGCTACGACGGCAAGCCGGTGACCGCCGCCGATCTCAAGGCGGTCGGGCCGATGATGGTGCTGCTGAACGACGCGCTGATGCCGAACCTGGTGCAGACCAGCGAGGGCGCGCCGGCGATCGTGCACTGCGGGCCGTTCGCCAACATCGCGCACGGCACCAGCAGCGTGCTGGCGCAGCGGCTCGGCCTGCACCTCGCCGACTACGTCGTCAACGAAACCGGCTTCGCCGCCGACCTCGGCGCCGAGAAGTTCTTCGACCTCGTGATGCCGATGTGCGGCCACGTGCCGTCGGTGGCGGTGGTGATCGTGACGCTGAAGGCGCTGCGCGCGCAGGGCGGAGCGCCGGACGGCCCGGTCGAGCGCGGGCTTCCCGAACCTGGCGCGGCACGTCGACAACGTCAAGCGCTGGGGCGCCGCAGCCGGTGGTCGCGCTGAATCGCTTCGCCGCCGACGCCGAGGCCGATCTCGATCGGTGCTCGACTACTGCCGCGTCGATCGGCGTCGACGCGGCGCTGTCGCGAGGGCTACCCAAGGGCGGTCGACGGCATGACGGAGCTGGCCGAGCAAGATCGTCGCCGCGGCCGATCGCGCCGACCCGCGAAGGTGAAGCCGATCTACGGGCCCGAGCCAGAGCTTCGAGCGAGAAGATCACCGACGGTGGCGACGAAGGTCTACGGCGCCGCGCGGCGTGGCGTTCAAGCCGGCGGCGAAGTCGCGGCTCGCAGCAGTTCGCGGCGCTCGGCTACGGCCACGCTGCCGGTGTGCATCGCCAAGACGCAGTACTCGTTCACCGACGACCCCAAGGTGATGGGCGCGCCGGCGGGCTGGACGCTGACCATCAGCGACGTCTCGCTGTCGGCCGGCGCCGGCTTCGTGGTCGCGATCGCCGGCAGCATGATGCTGATGCCCGGCCTCGGCAAGGTGCCGCAGGCGCAGAAGCTGGACGTCGACGACCAGGGACGCGCGATCGGGATGGACTACTGACGGCTGGGAGCCGGGCAGGCTCGGGATGTCGAGGATCGCGTTGTCGATTCGAGACGCCTCGTTCGTCATGTGAAGCGAAGTGGCAGCGCGTTCCCGGTTCCCGAGTCCCGGATCCCGACAAGGAGTCCTCGATGCCCCAGTTCATCCTGTTGCTCCACGATGCCGGCACGCTTCGCCCGAACATCGAGCCCCGATCAGATGCAGGCCATCATCCAGCGCTACGTCGCGTGGCGCGCAGAAGGTCCAGGCCGAACGGCCGCGCGGTGATGGGCCACAAGCTGCGCGACGGCGAGGGCCGCGTGATGCGCGGCGCCGGCGCGTCGGATGAGGGTCACCGACGGTCCGTACGCCGAAGCGCGCGAAGTGATCGGCGGCCTGTTCGTGATCGAGGCGGCGAGCTACGACGAGGTCGTCGAGCTGAGCAAGGACTGCCCGCACCTCGAGTTCGGCACCGATCGAAATCCGCGAAGTCCAGCCCACCGTAACGGGCTGACCGTCATCGGTTGCCGTGACTGCATGTCGACGCGATCCGATCGCACTTGTCGATCATCTGTTCCGCCGCCAGGCGGGACAGATGGTCGCGACGCTGACGCGCACGCTCGGGCTCGCGCCATCTGGCGCTCGCCGAAGACGCGGTGCAGGACGCGCTGATCACCGCGCTGCAGCAGTGGCCGTTCCGCGGCGTTCCCGACAACCCCGAGGCCTGGCTGTTCCAGGTGGCGCGCAATCGCGCGCTCGATCGGCTGCGCCACGGCCGGATGGCGGTCGACAAGGAGCCGGCGATCGCGCGCGAGTCGCGCCGCCGTCGAATCGCCGACCGCCGACGCCGCTGCTGCGCGACGAGCTGCCGCCGCTCGAAGACGATCAGCTCGGTTTGATGTTCCTGACCTGCCATCCCGCGCTGCCGCCGACGCGCGCGTCGCGCTCGCGCTGAAGCTGGTCGGCGGCTTCAGCGTCGGCGAGATCGCGCGCGCGTTTCTCGCGCAGGAGTCGGCGATCGCGCAGCGCCTGGTCCGGGCCAAGCGCACGCTGCGCGACGCAGCGAGCTGCCCTTCGGCATGCCGGCGCGCGGCCGACTTCGCCGCGCGGCTCGATTCGGTGCTCGACGCCGCTCTACCTGATGTTCAACGAAGGCTACGCGGCGACCGTCCGGCGATCAGCTGATCCGCGACGATGTGGCCGGCGGAGGCGATTCGGCTGGCGCGCTGATCGCGATGCATCCGGCGACGCCGCGCCCGCGGCGCGTGGGCGCTGCTGGCGCTGATGCTGCTGCACGCCGCGCGCTTTCCGGCGCGGGTCGACTCGGACGGCACGCTGTTCCTGCTGCGCGATCAGGACCGCCGGCAGTGGGACCGCGTGCTGATCGCCGAAGGCATGCGCGCGCTCGACCGCGCCTCGGCCGGCGACGCCGTCAGCGCCGTTCCACCTCGAAGCCGGCATCGCCGCCTGCCACGCCGCCGCGGCGATCGTGGGACGACGACCGACTGGCCGCAGATCGTCGAGCTCTACGACGAGCTGCTCGCGCTGACCGGTCGCCGGTGGTGGCGATGAACCGCGCCATCGCGGTGTCCCGGGTCGACGGCGCGCTGGCCGGGCTGGCCGCGCTCGACGCGATCGACGATCTCGACGCGCTCGACCGCTACCCGCTGCTGCCGGCGATCCAGGCCGAGCTGTGGCGGGAGGCCGGCGACCTCGGACCGCGCCGTCGCCGTGCTACCGCGCCGCGCTCGGCCTCGCGCGATCCGGCGCCCGAGCAGCGCTGGCTGACCGCCCGGCTGTTCGCTTCTCGTATAATCGACCGCGACGTCCGTGGAGTACCTGATCAAGCAATACGCGCTCGAGCCCGGCGCGCTGGAAATCCAGTACATCGAGGAGTACTTCGGCGAGTTCCCGCGCCGCAAGACCGCCGACGAGATCATCACGCGGCTGCGCGATCGCGAATCGCTGATCCTGATGGCCGAAGCGCCGCTGCCGGACGATCCCGCGGCGCGCTGGTGCCGGTCTCCTACAAGATCGTCCACGAGATCCGCGCCGACGAATCGATCCCGAAGCTGCGCGACCTGGTCGACGCGGCTTGGCGGCTCCGTCAACTTCGACGGCCGCCGCATCCTGTATCAGTGGATTGGCGGCACCCGCCGCGACTGGCGCGGCCAGGGCCACTTCCGCGCGCTGACCGAGGAATCAGAAGTGTGGGCGATGTCGGCCGGCTTCGAAGAAGTCGTCGTCAAGACCAAGAACCGCTACTACGACATGCGCGCCGTGCTGGCGCAGCTGCAGTTCAACGTCGTCAAGCACGAACCGCACCCGACGGACATCGCCGAATCGAAGGTGTACTTGAGCAAGCTGCTGCCGGCGGAAATCGCCCGCGCGCACCGCAGCATCCGCACCGTCGTCTACGCCGAGTAATCAGGCCAAGGCCCTCAGGACCTCAAGCCCTCGAGCCTCTTACTCCGCCTTCAACGTCACGACCGGATCGACCTGCGTGCCTCGTCGTGCCGGCAGGTACGACGCGACGATCGCGACCGCGGCGAGCATGACGCCGATGGCGACGAACGTCGCCGGATCGTTCGGTCCGACCTGGAACAGCAATCCGCGCAGCAACCGCGTCGCCGGAATCGCGCGTCAGCAGGCCCACCGCCAGGCCGAGCGCGACGATGCGCAGGTTCTGGCCGACGACCATGCCGACGATCTGCCCGGGCTGCGCGCCGAGCGCCACGCGAATGCCGAACTCACGCGAGCGCTGCGACACCGAGTACGCGACGATGCCGTAGACGCCAAGCGCGGCGAGCAGCAGCGCCGCGCGCGGCGAACACGCTCATCGCCACCGCCGTCAATCGCGGCCGCGCGATCGATTCCGCGAACACTTCATCGAGCGGCCGCACGGCCGACACCGGCAGCAGCGGATCGATCTCGCGGATCACGCGCACCGCCGCCGGCCCGAGGCGGCGCCGGATCGCCGGTGGTCCGCACCACGAACGTTCATCAGGCCGAACGCGTACTGACGCGACGACAGGTACGCGGTCGGCCGAATCTCGCCTTCGAGCGTGGCGAGCTTCACGTCGCCGACCACGCCGATGATCTCGTGCGGCTTTTCGTTGCCGAGATTGAGGATGAACTTGCGGCCGATCGGGTTGTCGCCCGGATAGATCTGCCGCGCGAACGTCTCGTTGATGACCGCCACCGGATCCTTGTCCGGTGTATCAGCGTCGTTGACGTCGCGGCCGGCGAGCATCGGGATGCTGCATCGCCGTGAAGTAGCCCGGCGTCACCGGCCGGGCATCCACGACCGGGCGTTCCTCCGGCGCCGGCTGCGGCGCATCGGCGCGCCAGAACGAGGTCGCCGGGTCCGACGCCGGCGAGCGGCAGGAACGACGTGCCGCCGACCGCGGTGACGCCTGGCAGCGCCTTCAGTCCTTCGATCGCGCGGGTGTAGAAAATGTGCTGGGCGTTGGCATTCGGCGAGTTGGCCGACCGTTGCCGTAGGTGCGCGCCGGCAGCGTCACCCGCAACGACAGCGCGGAGTCCGCGGTGAATCCGGGCTTGACGCCCTGCAACTCCATCACGCTGCGGCCGAGCAATCCCGCGCCGCACAGCACCGTCAGCGCGAGCGCGATTTCCGCCATCACGAACGACTGCCGGATGACGCGGCCGCGGCGGCCACCCGACACGCTCGGCGCGCCGTCGCGGAGCGCGGTGACCAGCGATCCGCCGGTGGCGCCGAGCGCCGGGGCGAGACCGCACACCAGCGTCGTCAACACCGTGACGATCGCGGCGAAGCGCCATCACGCTGGGATCGATCGACACCTGCGAGAGCAGCGGGATCGGCAGTCGCGTGCCGACCCACGTGGTCAGCCCGCTCAGGATCCAGGTGGCCAGCAGGATGCCGAGCAGCCCGCCGGCCAGCGACAGCATCAGCGATTCGCTCACCAGTTGCGTCGAGCAGGCGTCCCGTGCCGGCGCCGATGGCGGATCGAATCGCCAGCTCGCGGCGGCGCCCCGACGCGCGCGTCAGCATCAGGCTGCCGATGTTGCCGCAGGCGATCAGCAGCACCGCGCCGACCGCGCCGAACAACACCAGCACCGCGAGGCGGACATCGCCGACCAGCTGCTCGCGCAGCGGCACGAGATTGATCGTCCAGCCGGTGTTGAAGTCCGGCTGTTCCGAGCGCACTTGTGCGAAGACCCCTTCCATCTCCGCCTGCGCCTGATCGCGCGTGACGCCGGCCTTCATGCGGCCGATGCCGATCAGGCTGCGGCCGCGGAAGGGCACCTGCGGCGGCAGCTGATACGTCATGTAGGCGTCGGCCGGCAGTCCAAAGATCTCGAAGTCCGCCGGCATCACGCCGATGATGCTGACCGGGCCGCCATCGATCGTCACCTCCCGGCCGATCGCATTCGTAGTTGCCGCCGAACTGGCGCACCCAGGCGGCATGCGACAGCACCATCACGCGCGCGCTGCCCTGGCGATCCTCGCCCTCGGCGAAGCCGCGGCCGAGCGTTGGCGCTACGCCGAGCACATCGAAAATGTTTGCCGACACGACCAGGGCCGCGAGCTCTTGCGGCTCGCCCGCGCCGGTCAGCGTCACGCGATTCTGCGTAAAGGCGGCCATGCCCTCGAACGACCGGCTGCGTTCTTTCCAGGCGAGGAAGTTGGCCGGGCTGATCACGTTGCGCGGCCGGTTGCGGGGCAGGTTGTGCTCCCACATCACGACCAGTGCATCCGCGTTCTTGTAGGGCAGCGGCCTGATCAACAGCGCGTGGACCACGCTGAACAACGCCGTGGTCGCGCCGATGCCGATCGCCAGCGCGGCGATCGTGCAGATCGTGAAGAGCGGTGTCCTGAGCAGCACGCGCAATCCGTGCTTCACATCCGAGAGGACGTGGGCGAGCGCGATCACTTGCGTAACCCCAGCAGCACCAGGCCCGCGACCGCTTTCTCTCGCACTTGCGAGTCCGGATCCTTCATCGCCCGCGTCAGGGCCGCCACCGCGCGCGTGTCTCCGCTGGCGCCCAGCGCGATCGCCGCCTTCTCACGCACTTGCCCGTCGCTGTCTTCCATCGCGGCCAGCAGCGGTTCGATGATCCTCGGATCGCGGCGGAAGGCGAGGCCGATCGCCGCCTTCTCGCGCACCTGCGCATCGGGATCCTTCAGCGCGCTCAGCAGCGGCTCGATCACGTCGGCGCCGGGCGTCACCGCCAGGCCCAGCGCCGCCTGTTCGCGCACCTGCCCGCTCGACATCGCTCAGCGCTTCGACGAGCGCGCCGGTCACCGATTGGCTCGGATCACCGGTTCATCTCAGCAACCACTGCGGTCCATGAGGACCCGCGGTGCCTTCGCCGGTGCGGGCGCGCACCGGTGGGGCGGCCTGCGCGCCGAGAATGGCGGTGGTGATCGTGACGATCGCCGAATCCGACGAGCCAGCGCGTCGATCGATGCGGCGTGCGCGCCGCATCGGCAAGAATCGACAACAGGCGGCCTTCGATCGCCGAGGGCCGCGCCATGCTGAGCGCCGTCGCCGGCGTCCAGGCGGAACCCTGGACGCGCGCGAGATCGAGCAGCAGCGTCGCGTAGGCCGACGGCTTCGCGCCAAACCGCAGCACCTCATCGTCGCACGCGCGCTCGCGCTCGCGCGCGAGGCCGGCGGCCGCGTACCAGACGAGCGGATTGAACCAGTAGATCGCGCACGCGAGCTGCGCGATCGCCTGCGTGCGCCGATCGTGCCGCTTGATGTGCGTCAGCTCGTGCACCAGCGCCGCCTGCCGCGCTTCGATCGTCCACGACGATCGCCGACGGCGGCATCATCACGATCGATTGCAGGAGGCCGGCGACGTGCGGGCTTCCATCCGTCAGCGCCTGGCGGACGCTGGACGGTCTGCTTCAGACCCATTCGTTGCGCCGATCACCGTCGCTTCGTTCGACCAGCTTTCCGGGGCCGGCCTCGATCCTCTCCAGACCGACAAGCCGCTTAGGACCCAACAGAACGAACCAAACCAGACAGGGCAGCGGTTCCAACTGTTCCAATGGTTCCAAGAGTTCCAAAAGCAGCGTTCGGTTGGGTTCCAAGTGTTCCAGGTTCGACGGATCGAATCGATCGAACGCGGAACCGCATTCAGAACGATGCCCGTTGGTACCGCTGGAACCCCTGGAACTCTTGGAACCGCTGGAATGCTGATCGCCGGTGCGAGCGGAGCGAGGAACGGCGCGAGCAGGACGGCGACGATTGCGCAGTGCCAGACCAGATGACGCGTCGACGGAGCGCGCGCGGCGCAGCAGCGCCGCGATGATGCCGCCGGCGAGCAGGATCGCCGAGGTGCGAGCGACGAGTTCGAGTTCCATTAGCGTCCTTCCTTGCGTGCGCGATCGATCAGCGCCGACAGCCGCGTCAGCTCGTCGTCCGACAGCGATCCCGAATCCACCAGCGCGGCCGCGGCCTGCGCCGCCGAGCCGTCGAAAAACGTTTTGACGATGCGGGTCAGCGCAGAGTTGCGCGCGCTTTCGCGCGGCACCGACGGCAGGTAGACGTAGCGCGTCCCCTGCGTCTGGTGCTGGGCGTGGCCCTTCTCTTCGAGGATGCGCAGCAACGCGCGCACGGCGGAGTAGCTCGGCGGATCCGGCAGCGCCTCGCGGACCTCGGCGGCCGTCGCCGAACCCTTCGCGTAAAGGATGTCGAGAATCTGGCGTTCTCGCCGGGAGAGCGGGTCGTTGGTCTGGCTCATGCTAAAAAATCTGCACCTGCTGAATATTTAGCATACGCGGACGCAATGTTCCGTGACAATCTACTTGCCGACGACCGATTGGTCGCATATGCTCGGATCTCGAACTGAGACTTAATCTCATTTTGATAGGACCGGCGTTCATTCCTATGTTGCAAGCATTCGTCATCACCCTGCGCGAAGGCCTCGAGGCGTTCCTGATCATCGCCATCAGCCTCGCGTACCTGCGCAAGAGCGGCCGCCGCGAACTGATTCCCGCGGTGCACTGGGGCATCGGCCTGTCGGTGCTGCTGAGCATCGGCGCGGCCTACCTGTTCCAGCAGGCGTCGAACCAGGCGTTGTGGGAAGGCGTGCTCGCGCTCGTCGCGGCCATCTCGGTCGCGACGCTGACGGTGCACATGTGGCGCACCGCCAAGAAGATCAAGAGCGAGATCGAAGGCCAGCTGCGCGCAGTCGACCGAGAAGACCGGCACCGCCGCGTGGCTCGGCGTGTTCCTCTTCACGCTGCTGATGATCTCGCGCGAAGGCATGGAGACGGCGCTGCTGATGGGCACGCTGCTCACGCAGGTGCAGGCGGCGACGATCATCGGCGGCGCGGTGGCCGGGCACGCTCGCCGCAGCTGCGGTCGCGATGCTGTGGTCGCGCTACGGTCACCGCGTCAACCTCGCGCTGTTCTTCCAGGTCACGGCGATCTTCCTGCTGGTGTTCGTCGGCCAGCTGCTGATCTACGGCTTCCACGAGCTGACCGAAGCGAACATTTTCCCGAACAGCGAAGCGCTGCACTGGGCCACCGAGCCGTACGGGCCGGATGGCGTCTACGGCCAGTACCTGACCTACCTGCTGGTCGCCGGTGCCGCTGGCCTGGCTGCTGTTTGCGATGGTGACCGGCACGGGCCGCCGTCCGCAGGCCGGCTCCGAGTCGCGCGGCGTAACGATCGCCCGTCGACTTGGCTCAGGGCTAGCTGTTAGTCTGTGGCGGTGAAAAAGCCGCCGATCACTGCCACGCTGACGTGGCAGGGCGATCTGCGATTCCGCGCCGCCACGCCTCGCACCGAAATCATTCTCGATAGCGACAGCACCGCCGGGCCTTCACCGCCGGAGGCGCTGGCGATGGCGCTGGCCGGCTGCATGGCCATCGACGTCGCCGACATCGTCATCAAGGGCCGTCATCCGCTCGGCGCACTCGAAGTGCGGCATCGTCGGCGAGCGGCGCGACGATCCGCCGCGCCACTTCGTCCACTTCACGCTGCACTTCGTGGTCGGCGGCGACGTGCCGGAGCATGCGATCGAGCGCGCGATCGATCTGTCGCGCGACAAGTACTGCTCGGTGTGGCACTCGCTGCGGCAGGACATCACGCTCGACGACCACGTTCGAGGTCGATGCCTGAGCGGCGTAAGGTCTATCTCGACTGGCTGCGCGGCGTCGCCGTGATCGTCATGGTCGGCGCGCACGTCACCGACGCGTGGACGCGCCACGAGGATCGCGGCCGCACGCTGTACATGGTCACGATCTTCATCGCCGGCCTGGCGGCGCCGCTGTTCCTGTTCCTCGCCGGCCTGACGCTCTCGATGGCCGCATCGGCGCGCGCGTCGAAGGTCGGCCATGCGGCGGCCGCGTCGATGGCCCGGCTGCGCGGCCTGCAGGTGTTCGCGCTCGCGTTCCTGTTTCGCCTGCAATCGCAGCTGCTCGGCTGGGGCGCGCTCGATCAACTTCCTCAAGGTCGACATCCTCAACGTGATGGGCGTGGCGATGATCGCCGGCGGCGATGCTCTGGGGCGCTGTCGGCGAATCGCGTCGACGCGGATCGTGCTGTTCGCGATCGCGACGATCGCGGTGGCGATGAGCACGCCGCTGGTTCGCGAGGCGGGCGTGCTGGCGGCGCTGCCGGATGCCGATCGAGGCCTACATCCGGCCGCTGCCGGGCCGCACCAACTTCGCGCTGTTTCCGTGGGCGGCGTTTCTCCTCGCCGGCGCGATCGCCGGTGAGCTGGTGTCCGCGGCGCAAACGCGTTGCGCAGGAGCGGCGGCTGCAGGTCGGCCTGCTGATCGCCGGGCCTGGCCGGCATCGCCGTCGGCTACGTCGCGTCGTTCCAGCCGTCGATCTATCCGGTCGCGAACTTCTGGACCAGCTCGCCGACGTTCTTCTTCATCCGCCTCGGCTTCTGCGCGGCGATGCTGCCGATCGCGCGCGGCATCGACCACTTCCATGCCTTCGCGCGTCGTCGATGGAGCCGCTACTTCTCCGCGCCGGATGTTCCCGGCCGCGTCGATCGCGACGCTCGGCCGGTCCTCACTGTTCGTCTACTGGATTCACGTCGAGATGGCGTACGGCGGCCTCGTCCAGGCCGCTCAAGCGCGCCTTGCCGCTCGAGGTGTCGCTGGTCGCGACGGTGGCGCTCTGCGCGCTGCTCTACGCAGATCGTGAAGTGGAAGGATCGCAAGATGAAGGACGGTCGAGCTGACCGGGCCCTGGAGAATCCTGGCGCCGGTCCTGAAGTGATCCCGACGGGAGCGCACATCCCGACGGGAATGCAGCTCCCGACAGGATGCACTTCCCGACAAGCATCACTTCCCGACGCGCTCGCGATGCGTTAGAACGCGAGCAGATAAGTCATCTTCGCGATCACCGCGCGCGAGATCAGCGCGCCGCTGCGCGAGTCGTGCCGCTCGTTGTAGACCAGGTAAATGTCGCTGAGCGGCCGGTGGATGATGTCGAGCCGCACGTTCGAGCTCCACTGGTTGGTGTCGGTGTTGTACTGCACCAGCGCGTTCACGAACACCTTGGTGCTGAAGTAGTAGTTGACGCGGCCGGTCACCAGGTGCGTGACGAACGATCCCGACGGCAGATCGATGTCGTTGATCTGATCGCTCAGCGACACGTTGAGGTGCTCGTTCATGCGGAGCGTGCCGCCGACCGTGTAGTTGCGGCGGTAGCCGTCGTAGAACTCGCCGTTGCCGTAGCGCAGGTTCATCGAGAACGGCGCCGCGGCGTTGGTGTTGGCGAGGATGAAGTACTCCTTGAACTCGTAGCGGCCCGGCTCGACGTAGATGCCGCGGCGGCTGTTGATCGCGAAGCGGTCGTCGATCACTTCCTCGTTCGGGTTGACGCCGACCTCGACGAACGCGCTGTTCTGGAAGCGTCACCGGCCAGTGCCAGTCCATGTAGCGCGATTCGAGGCCGCCGCCGTTGCGCTTGGTGAAGTTCTCGATCTGGAAGTGCGGGAAGGTCTCGCGCATCCAGCCCGAAAACGTCTTGAACCGCAGGTGCGTGCCGAGATAGCCCTCGAAGTTGTCGACGCCGACGCGCGGCACGAAGCCCATCTCGTCGTTGAAGCGCGACGCCGATCGTCTGGTACATCGCGCGCGTCTCGCAGCACGTCGCCGCGATAGCCGAAGCTGCTCTTCGAATACCAGTCGTCGCCTGTGCCCGGGCAGCGCGCTCGACCGGCGTCGCGCTCTTCGCGCCGGCGAAGTTCATCGTCAGGTCGCGGAAGAAGCGGAAGTTGGCGTCGGCGCCGAAGGCGCGGTTGTAGTCGCTGCCGTTCGGATCCTTGTTCAGGAACATCACGCCGATGTCGGAGTTGGCGAGGATGTCGCGGCGCAGCCGCAGCGCCGTGAAGTTGGTCGACGGGCTGAGGTCCTGCTCGCGCTGCTGGATGTTGAGCGCGCCGACCGACCAGTCGCCGACGCGGCCGGTGAGGCGCGTGCCGGCGAGCAGCGGAATCGCATCGCCGGCCGGCGACAGGCCGATCTGCCGGCTGAAGAAGAAGATCATGTCCTGCGACGCGTTCTGGCGTCCGCCGCCGGCCCCGCCGCCGCCGCCGGTATTGCCGGAGCCGAACTGGAACACGCCGGAGTTCTCGAGGAAGAAGTCGCGCTTCTCCGGGAAGAACAGGTTGAAGCGCGTCAGGTTGACCTGCTGCTCGTCGGCCTCGACCTGCGAGAAGTCGGTGTTGACGGTGAAGTCCCACGTCAGGCCCGACGTCACGCCGTACTTCACGTCGAAGCCGGCGTCGTAATCCTTGTCGAGCGACGACGCCCGCGACCTTGTTCAAGTTGGCCAGCGCGTACGGCTTGACGCGGACGTTGGCGCCCGGCGTCAGTCCCTGCAGGCCTTCGTAGGTGCCGGCCATCGAGACGCGCGACAGCTGGTGGATGCGGCGCAGCGGCGACCAGTAGCTGTTCTCGTTGTGGCGGCGCAGGCGGCGCTGGAAGTTGATGCCCCAGGTCTGCATGCTCGTCGGGACCGAACTTCAGCGTCTTGAACGGAATCTCGATCTCGGCGTACCAGCCGTCCTCGCCGATGCGCGTGCCGACGTCCCAGATGCCGTCCCAGTTCGCGTTCTGATCGCGGCCCTCGTTCGACATCTGCGAGTCCCACTTCGCGCCGCCGGGATTGATCGCGAACTGGTAGCCGTTGCGCTCGTCGTGGAAGGTGTCGATCACGACCTGGAAGCCGTCGGCCGTGCCGGTGTTGAAGTCCTTGCGCAGCTCGTTGACGATGATGGCGCCGGGCTCGGGGTCCTTGGCGAACACGCCGATGTAGAGGGCGCGATCGTCGTACAGCAGCCGGACCTCGGTGTCGTAGGTCGCCGGCTCGCCTTCGCGCGGATCGTTCTGCACGAAGCTGGTCGGCGAGCGGCGCCGCCGGCCCACGACGGCTCATCGAGCCTGCCGTCGAGCGTGATCGGGCCTTGCGCCTGCGTCGCCGGCAGCCGCCGCTCGGTCCTGCGCGGTGTCGTAGTCGATGCCGCCGTTCTGCGGCGTCTGGGCGGCGGCGAGCGCGGCCGCGGCCACAAAAACAGCGGTCGCCAGCGACCGGGCGAGTAGCATGGGCAGATTCATGTGTTGTAGGTGCGCCAAATGACGGTTTGGCAACCGTATATGGTCGCCCGAAACCCGCGGCCTGATGTAACCGAATGTAAAGGTGACTGACACCGTAGCAGGGGACTTCGATGCGCTTCTGATCACGCTCGCGATCGTTCTGTTGCAGGTTCTGCCGGCGTCCGCACAAGAAGCCAGGCGCCGCTGGGAAATGCAGCGCCAGATCCGCCTCGACAAGTTCGAGCAGGTGCTGCCGCGCGCGATGCGCGACAACGGCATCGACATGTGGATCGTCGCGGTGAAGGAGAACCACTACGACCCGCTGTGGAACGATCTGGGCCGCGGCTACGTCACCGGCATCGGCTACTACGTCTTCACCGATCGCGGCGGCGATCGCATCGAGCGGGCGGCGCTCGGCCCGAGCGGCTACCTGCTCAACGAGTCCGGCGCCTACGACATCATCGCCGCCGGCCTCGACGCTCGCCGAGCACGTCAAGGCGCGCAATCCGAAGCGCATCGGCCTCAACATGTCGGAGCAGATCGGGCCGGCCGACGGCCTGTCGGTCACGATGCTCGCGCACCTGAAGACGACGCTCGGCGAGCCGATGGCGTCGCGATTCGTCTCCGCCGAGAAACTGGTCGCCGACTTCCGATCGCACCGCGTCGCCGCGGAGATCGTCGCGTTCGGCGAGGCCGCCGGCATCGCCATCCAGCTGACCGAGCGCGCGCTGTCGAACGAGGTGATCACGCCCGGCAAGACGACGCTCGAGGACGTCGCGTGGTGGATGCAGGATCGGCTGCTCGATCGCGCGCTCGGCTCCGAGTTCGACATGCCGTCCGTCTACGTCACCGGCCCCAGCGGCATCGTCGCGACCTCGAACTCGCGCATCATCCAGCCCGGCGACGTGATGATGATCGACTGGGGCGTGCAGTTGATGAACTTCGGCACCGACGTCAAGCGCGTCGCCTACGTGCTGAAGCCCGGCGAGACCGCGCCGCCGAAGAGCATCCAGAGCGGCGTTCGACAAGGCGCTCTCGGTGCGCGACGTCGTCAAGAAGGCGATCAAGGTCGGCGTGCGCGCCGACGAGACGATGAAGGCGATGGACGCGGCGCTGCGCGCCGCCGGCTTCGGCGTGATCGAATTCAATCGGCCCAACAAGGACGACAAGACCGACGTCGTCTACGGATTCCACCCGGTCGGCAACACCGGCCACGACATCGGCCCGTCGCTGACGACGTGGCAGCCGCTGCAGACGACGTTCGTCATGCACGCGCAGCACATGTTCTCGTTCGAATACTTCGCCTACTCGCCGATCGCCGAGTGGGGCGGCGCGAAGCTGCGGGTGCCGATCGAAGATGATGCGATCCTGACCGATGCCGGAATTCAGTTCCTGCATCCGGCCAACTATCGGCTGCTGGTGATCAAGTGACGAACGGGCCACGGAAACACGGAAGCACTGAGCAGGTCTTCTCAAAAGACTCCGTGTTCCGTGATTCCGTGGCGCGTACGTGTGCAGCGGATCAAGGTCGAATGATTCATAGGTTCGGCATTTTCGAATTCGACGCGACAGCGGCGAGCTGCGCAAGAACGGGCGCGCCGTGGCGCTCGAGCCGCAGCCCGCGAAGGCGCTGGCGCTGCTGCTCTCGCGAGGCGGCGAGATCGTCAGCCGCGAGGAGCTGCGCGACGCGGTGTGGGGCGCGGACACGCACGTCGATTTCGATCGCGGCCTGGCCTACTGCGTCTCTCAGATTCGGACGGCGCTCGGCGACAGCGGCGACAACCCGCGCTTCGTCCAGACGATCCCGAAGCGCGGATTCAAGTTCATCGCGCCGCTGTCGAGTGGCGTCACCGCACCGGCATCACCAGTCGCGCCGATCCTGCCGATGCCGCCCATCCAACCGCCTCGTGGCCCGTGGTGGATGCCGTTGCTGGCCATCCTGGCACTGGCGATTCCGGTCGGTCTCGGCTTTTATTTCGGCGCGACGAAACTGCCGATCGCGCCACTGGTTCAGCCCGCGTTCGTCGGCGTGTCGATCTTCGACAACGAAACCGGCCTGCCGAACACGATCGCCTGGTGGCCGGCCTTTCGGATCTCGTCGTCGAGCGTCTGTCCAAGCTCGATCCCGACCGCCTCGCGGTGATCGGCAACGCCGCAGTCGCTGCGGCAGCCGCGCAACATTCGCAACCTGACCAAGCCGTCGCAGATGGGCCCTCGACGCCGACTACGTCCTGCTTGGCCAGCTGCAGAGAGGCGAGAGCGGGCCTTCGCTTCATCACGCACTTCATCCGCCTGAGTGACGAAGCGCACCTCAAGGCCAATCGACTGACGATGCCGGGTGGCGGCGTGGATGGTCTCGAGGACGCGGTGGTCGAAGAATTCGAGCGAGCGGTCCGCGATCACGTCCTGAACCGTCCAGCTAACTAGCTGATCACGCACGGGTTAGATCCTGCACTCAATCTGGCTTGCCCTGAACAGCGGCGGCTTGCGATAACGCATCCCGGAGGTCAGTTCATGTCGCTTGTCACGCCGCTCGTTCGTTCTCGCTCGCTTCCGGCCTTTCCGCCCTTGGCATCTCGGCCCTCGCCACCAGGGCGTGGGGGCAGGCGCCGCCGCAGCCGTACGCGATCGCCGGCGCGACGCGTTTCCGCAACAGGATCCATCGCTCGTGAAGGACGCCGTCGGCGCCTCACACGGCAACTTCGCGCGCATCCGCGAGCTGGTCGAGAAGCAGCCGGCGATGGCCCGCGCGTCGATCGACTGGGGCTTCGGCGACTGGGAGACGTGCATCGATGCGGCCGCGCACGTCGGCAACAAGCCGATCGCGGATTTCCTGCTGACCCACGGCGCGCGGCCGACGATCTTCTCGGCGGCGATGATGGGACAGCTCGACGCGGTGAAGGCGTTCGTCGCGGCGCGGCCCGGCATCCAGAAGACGCTCGGTCCGCACGGCATCACGCTGATGTCGCACGCGAAGGCCGGCGGCGCCGGATGCGGCCGCGGTCGTGCAGTACCTCGCGGCGCTCGGCGATGCGGACACGCCGACGCCGACGCAGCCGCTCGCGCGCGGCGGATCGCGATGCGCTGCGTCGGCAAATATGTCTACGGTCCCGGGCCGCGCGACTACTTCACCGTCGACGTGCAGCAGGATCGACTCGGGATCGATCGCCCGGCACGCCGGCGCGGCGGTTCCTGGTGCACACCGGCAACCTGGTGTTCTTTCCGACCGGCGTGCCGACCGTGAAGATCGCCTTCGCCCGCGAGGGCGGCAAGGTCACACAGCTGACCTTGGCGGATCCGAATGTGATGCTGACCGCGAAGCGGGCGTGACCACGCCGCGACCGTCGGATATGGCTCGAGGTACCTGCGAAGCTTTTCAGATCTCAGCCTTTCGACTGCCGATCATGTCCGAACTTCGTTCCTGCGCAGCGATCTCGATCGTAATCGCTCGATCGTTCTTTCCTATCGGCTCTCTTTGCTCATAGCTTGTTCACTTCTTCCTTTTCAACTTTATTAAGCGCCGCAGTCAATGCCGGCTGCATGCGGATAATCGAGCGAGATGCTCGAAACGCTGCTGCTCTGGCTGGTCGCCGCGTTCGTCATCGCCGTCGTGGTCGGCGTGCTCGGCTACTTCGCGCTGCGCTGGGTGTTCATGCACGGCGCGGAGAAGATGGCCGCGATCATCGACCGCCGCGTCGGCGGCGCCGCGGCGCACGCCTTCACCGGAATCGCGCGCTTCGCGCAGGCGCGCGGCATCGGCATCGAAGACGCGAAGAGCATCTTCGGCGTTCAGATCGATCGGCTGGCGAAGATCATGGACAGCGCGATCACGCTGCCGATCATCGGCCGCGTCGGCCTCGATGCGGTGCTGGACCTGGTGCCGGTGTTCGGGAACTTCGCCGGCGCCGCGGTGTCGCTCACGCTGATCGCGCGAACGCTCCAGTACGGGCCGCCGCCGAGCCTGGTCTCGAAGATGCTGTCGAACGTGCTGGTCGACGTCCTGCTCGGAGCGATTCCCGTGATCGGCCCGCTGGTCGACATCTGGTTCAAGGCCAACGACAGGAATGCGGCGCTGATGCGTGACTTCCTGGCGAGTCAGGCCGCGACCTGAGTTCACTGATTGATCCGACGATCCGGTCGAGCCGATCTGAGTCTTCTGGCCGTCGGCTTGCCGGCGGCGCGCGGCATGTCGTTCCAGAACAGCAGCGCGTTGAACACCATCGCGTGCTCGCCGAAGGTCTGCCACCGGTAGATCGGGTTGTTCGCGAACAGGATCACGCGGCCCTTGCCGGACGGCGCGTCGACGATCATCGGACGGTTGCGGATCTGATCGGGACTGCGCATCAGCCCGCTCAGCACGCCGGCTTCGCCGCCGGTGAAGCGCGCGATCACCTGCGGACGGTCCGGTGACGATGCGGCAAACTGCTCGAAGCCCGGCGGCGGACCCGCCTGCAGCAGCGGCCCGCCCGCGTAGCGCACCGGCAGCGTCTTCTGGTCGTAGCCGTACATCACCGGGTGCGTCGGAATCAGGATCTCGCTCTGCACGTACGGGCCCGGCGCGTAGAAGCCCGGTCGCCGGATTCTGCGCATCGACGCCCTTCGCGATGCCGAACTCGGCCGGGAACGTAGCTGGCGACGCCGAACGTCATCAGCACGCCGCCGTCGTCCACGAACTTCTGGAACTCCGCCGCGCCCGCGAGGCCCATGCCGCCGCGCACGTCGTCGGTCTCCGCATACATGCCCATTGACTTGAACTTGTCGTTCTTCTTGTAGGGCAGCGGCTTCGACAGCTTCGGCTGCTCGTAGACGATCGATCTTGCCGTTCGTTGCGTCTGGTGCGGCATCACGATGACGTCGTACTTCGCGCGCAGGTTGGCGCCGGCCTGCACGTGATCCTTGTGAATCAGATCGAATGGAATCTCCGAAGCGATCGAACGCCAGCCGGACCCAGCCGACCTTCTCCGTGTTCGCCCAGGTCGTGTAGATCGCGATCGCGCGGCAGATCGACGTCGACGGTCTCGACGGTCGGCGCCGACGGCCAGCGCCGCGGCGACCAGGCCCAGCTGCTCGATCTCCTGGCGCGCGCGATCCGACGCCGGCACGATGAGCGAGCCGGCGGGGAAGTCGTCGTCGCCGGCCTTGAACGACGCCTTCGCGCCCTTGATCGGCGACGTCCTTCAGGCGGTAGCGCAGCGTGATCAGATTCGAGCGCGCCGTTGTGCTTCACGACGTAGGCGCGCCGGCGCCCGCGATGCGTGCCGGTGGTCGTCGACGTCGGCGGTGAGCAGCGTCGCCGGCGCGTCGAGAATCGACTTGTCCTCGATGGTCTTGACGTCGACGTTGTTCGCCATGCCCCATCGTCCAGGCGCTGTCGTCGTAGGTGGTGAGCGACGGATCCGGATAGGTCTGCTTCTCGAGCAGCGTCTTGGCGAGCGGCCCGTACGGCTGATTCAGCTTGACGATGTAGGAGCCGGCCGGGAACGTGCCTTCCTTGACCTTGATCTCCGCCGTGGCGCGATGCACTTCGATCGCCTGCACGCGCAGCAGGTTCGCGACGCGATCGACCTGCGTCTGATCGCCCTGGCCCGCCGGGATCACGAACGCGTGCGGCGGCTTGCTCGGCGCCGCGCTTCATCGCGTTCGGCGATCTTCTTGTAGTAGTTCTCGACGACCATCTGCGGGAACTTCGACGTCAGCTCGAGCGCGGTCAGCACGCCGGTCTGCGGCGTAGTTGATCGAGTTGCGGATCGACCAGTCGACCTCGCCCGCGGGCGCCGGGTTCGGCCGGTACCACTGCCGCGTCGTCTGCGGCCGCCGGACAGCCGCGCCTTCTTGGTGTTCGCGCCGCCCTGGTTGAAGATCTCGTACATCCGCAGCATGCCGTTGTGGTTCGCGGCGGCGAAGCCGAGATAGCCGGGCGACCACATGTCGACGAAGCCGAAATGCCACACGCCGGGCATGCCGTAGACGGTCAGCTTGTTGACCTCGTAGGTCGCGAAGAACGGCAGCTCGGTGTAGAGAATCGGATCGAGGTTCGCGTTCTGCGGCGGCTGGCCGCTGAACGTGTAGAGCAGCGTCTGCGCTTCGTGCAGGTCGTGCCAGATCGGCGGCACCCAGTTCGAGATACCAGTTCGAGATGCGACGCGCAGCGAATCGACGCCGTAGTTGATGTCGCGGTTGTTGTCGTGGAAGACGTACTTGCCCCAGTACGGCGGGCCGCCGTAGTTCTCGCCGCCGTCGTAGAGCTCGTCGATCTTGTAGGCGTAGTACCAGTCGACGTAGCGATCGCGGCCATCGACGTCGGTCGCGCCGGTGATGCTGACGATGACGTTGTCGCGAATCTGCTGGATGTAAGGCTCGTCGCTCACCGCCAGCCGGTAGGCCAGCTCCATCACCGCCTCGGGAGGATTGGTCTCGCCGCTGTGGAGCCCGGCGCTGATGTGATAGTGCGGCTTGGTCGCGCGCGATCAGCTGCTGCGCCTGCGCTCGGCTCAGGCCGCGCGGGTCGGCGAGCTTCCTGGTGTTCGCCGATTGCTCTCGAGGTTCTTGAGGTTCGCTTCCGAGGTGACGTAGACGACCATGATGTCGCGGCCCTCTTCCGTCTTGCCGACGACCTCGTCTTGACGCGGCCGGGCAGCGCCTTCTCGAGCGCGCGGAAATAGCGCTGCTGATCCGCCACGTAGGTCAGCTTCTTCTCGGTGCCGATGTGGTAGCCGAGCACGTCTTTCGGCGTCGGCACGCCGGCCTTCGTCGGCAGATGATCGACCAGCGGCGACAGGAACTCCGGCTTGGTGGTCGCCTTCTTCACGAACGCCGCAAAGTCGGCGTCGTCGGCCGAAGCTACCGCCGTTGCCGGGCTGCCAGACTGCGCAGTTGGAACGGATGAGCTTGCGGTTATGCCGATTATGACGACAACGCGAAAAAGCGGATTCTTCTGGTCATTGCAATAAGTCCTTCAGCTGGTACGGCTTACGAGAATTCTGACCGCCTGGACTGGGTCGGGAGGCCTACGATTCTGGGCAAAAATCGTTGAGCGTGCGCAGCCGCAAACGATAGAATCCACCTCTTTGGACAGACTCATATGATCAGCGTAGCCGCTATCCGGATGCAGCAGTTCGGCGTGCAATTCTATCAGGCCTCCCTGACGGCCAGCGATATCGACAAGCTGGTCCGCTTCGAAGTGCTCAGCTATCAGGACAAGGGCACGGCCGGGCTGCGGGGCAAGAAAAAGGGCCCGCAGTCGAAGATCAACTGGGATCTGCTCGAGCGCCGCATCGCCTCGAACGAGAAGGCGTATCAGCGCCAGATCATCCGCAAGAAGATCGACGAGCTGGTCCAGTACTACGAACAGTGCCGCCAGGCGCGCGACCTGCCGTCGATTCCCGGCGCCGTGATCATCTCGTGCGACGAGAAGCTGAGCTTCGAGCCGACCGAGAGCGGATCGTGGGTCGGCCGCCTCAAGGTGCCGGAGCGCGAGGGCATCCTCCGCGCCATCGACGGACAGCACCGCCTGCTCGCGCTGCACGCCGACATCGATCGGTTCGGCGACGAGCCGTTCACCGTGCCGGCGATCATTTTCGATCGCGCTCCCGAAGATCACATCGTCCAGATGTTCGTGACGATCAACGCCAAGCACACGCGCCTCAACGCGTCGCACCTGGTGTCGCTCTCCGGACGGCAGCTGTATCGAGACGAGGCGCTCGCCGCGGCGCACGACGTCGTGCGCGCGATCAACGATCGCGACGAGTCGCCGCTGTACGGCGAGATCAAGCTGCTCGGCGTCGGCAAGGGCCGCGTCGGCCAGGCGCCGCTCGCGCAGGAGCTCAAGAAGCTGTTCGCGGACGAAGCCGCGCTCGGCGGCGCCCGCAAGAGCGAGCAGTTCCGCGAGGAGTCGCAAGAAGTTCTTCGTGAACTACTTCAAGCAGATCGCGAGCATCTTCGAATCGGCGTGGAACGGCCGCAAGTACAGCATCAAGTCGGCGACGGCGCTGCGCGCGTTCATCCGCGTGGCGCCGGACGTGATCCAGAAGATCGATCAGCAGCACGCCGATCGCACCGACTTCCGCGCGATTGGCCGGGTCATCTCGCCGTGGGGCCGCCGCATCGGCGCGCTGCGCTTCGAAACCGACGGCGCCTGGAAGCGGCAGGGGACGACGGTCGACAACCTGACCAAGGAACTGCGGCTCGCGCTGCAGTATCCCGAAGGCGCGGCGGGCTGATTCTGTAATTCCAGCGATCAATTTCGTCGGCGCCGTGCCGGCGTCGCGGGCGAGAAATCGTCGAAATTGGCGGAAATTTCCACCGGCACGGACTTTGGAATACTGGTCCGCGTCGCCAGTCTGTTTACAGTGGCATTAGTGCTGCTGTAGCTGGGGGGAGCCAGGTTGGCGGCAACTTTTGGGCGGCGTTCCTTCGGGAGCGCCGCCCTCAGTCATGAACGTCAGTTCGACGGCTGTTCTACGACGGTTCTGCGTCCGTTCTACGGTCGAAGGTTCTTCACCGTTATCCCGGCGCTTCGCAAGCCCGCCCTGACCGCCCGTCGCGAGCATCCGGCCGCGCCCGGCGTATCGCCGTGCAGGCAGATCGTGTCGGCGCGCAGGGCGATCGTCGACCCGTCGACCGCGATCACCGTCTGATCGCTTGACCATCCTGATCGCCCGCGCGACGACCTGCTGCGTGTCGTGGATGACGCTGCCGGGCCTGGCCCGCGAGGTGAGCGAGCCATCCGGATCGTAGGCGCGATCCGCGAACACTTCCGCGGCCACCGGCAGGCCGGCGGCTTCGCCCGCGCGCAGCAGTTCCGAATTCGGCAAGGCCAAACAGGATCAGCGAGCGATCGAGCGACGCCATCGCGCGCGGCGATCGCATCGGCGAGCGCGCGATCGCGGCACGCCATGTTGTAGAGCGCGCCGTGGGCCTTGACGTGCTGCAGCCTCACGCCCTGGGCGGCCGCCATGCCGGCGAGCGCGGCGACCTGGTAGACGACCAGGTCCTCGACCTCGGCCGGGCTGACCTTGCATCTCGCGCCGGCCGAAGCCGACGAGGTCCTGGAAGCCCGGGTGCGCGCCGATCGCGACGCCCTTGTCGCGCGCCAGCGCGACGGTCGCGCGCATCGCGCCGGGGTCGCCGGCGTGGAAGCCGCAGGCGATGTTCGCCGACGAAATGCTGTCCATCAGCGCCGCGTCCTGGCCCATCGGCCAGGGGCCGAACGACTCGCCGAGGTCAGAATTGAGATCAATTCTCATTTTGTTCTTGACCGACCAATTTGGTCGGCAATAAGCTGGTCAGGAATTGAGATCGAGTCTCAAGATTGAACCGTTCATGAACATCTTCCGCTCCGTCCTCTTCTGGATGCACCTCGCCGCCGGCGTCTTTGCCGGCGTGGTCGTCCTCATCATGTCGGTGACCGGCGTCGCCCTCACCTACGAGAAGCAGATGCTCGAGTGGGCCGACCGCCGCGCCTGGTCGGCGCCGTCTCCGGCTGCCGCCACGCCCCTATCGCCAGAGACGCTGCTGGCGAGAGTGAGCGAGGCCCAGCCGGGGGCGGCCCCGCCAGGCTGACGCTCCGCGCCGATCCCGGCGCCCGGCGACGGTCACGCTCGACGGCAACAAGTCCCTGCTGGTCGATCCGTACACCGGCAGCATCATCGGTCCGCCGCCGGCCGGCCTGCGCAACTTCTTCCGCAGCGATGACCGCCTGGCACCGCTACCTGGCGATGAGCGGCGAGAGCCGCGCCACCGGCAAGGCGCATCACCGGCGCCGCCAACCTCGCGTTCCTGTTCATCGTCCTGAGCGGCATGTACCTGTGGCTGCCGAAGCTCTGGACCTGGATCCAGTTCAAGAACGTCCTGTGGTTCCGCCGCGGCCTGACGCCAAAGGCGCGCGACTTCAACTGGCACAACGTGATCGGCATCTGGTCGGCGATCCCGCTGGCAATCGTCGTCGCCGGCGCGGTGCCGATCTCGTATCCGTGGGCGAGCAATCTGGTCTACCGGATTGTCGGGGATGCGCCGCCTCCGCCTCCAGCCGCAAACCCGCAGGCGCGCCCCGCCGAGCGAGCGCCGGTGACCTACGTCAGCGGCGGTGTCGATGCCGCGTGGGCCGCGTCGCAGGCGCAAATTCCGCACTGGCGCACCATGACGACGCGCCTGGCGACGTCGGCGAAGGCGCCGGTCAGCATCGCGGTTGACGAAGGCTACGGCGGACAACCGCAGCTGCGCACCACGTTCACGTTCGACCGCGCCACCGGCTCACTCGAGAAAGCGGAGAACTTCAAGAGTCTCAGCTCCGGACGTCGGCTGCGTTCCTGGCTGCGCTTCGCGCACACCGGAGAAATCTACGGGCTGACCGGGCAGACCATCGCCGGGCTCGTGTCCGCGGGCGCGGTGGTGCTGGTCTACACCGGAATCGCGCTGGCGCTCCGCCGCCTCGCCGCATGGATTGGCCGCCGCCGCGATCGCGCCACGCGCGACTCGAAGCAGCACGCGCGCCGCTTAATGTTCATTGTCGTCTTAGTTCCTCTGATTCAGCGTCAGAAGGGTTTGTTCGTGATGTTCGTCCGTACGCGTTTGATCCTCCCCCGCAAGAGAAAGCAGGGAGCGTACCGCCTCTTTGCGACGAGCGCGCTCGTCATGTCCACGGCAATGGTGGGCAAGCCCACGGTTGCGCAACAGCTCCCGCCCGCAACCTTGTCGGCGCCTGGCAGTGAAGCAGTTCGATTCGACATCCCGGCCGGTCCGCTCGACGGGGCGTTGAAGCTTTCGGCGGCGCCACCGGCCTGACCGTCGATCTCCGCATCCCGGCCGACACCGCGTCGATGATGCACTCGCCTGGAGTGATGGGCGCGCTATCAATCGACCACGCACTGACGCGGCTGCTCGATGGCACCAGCCTCGGTTTCCAGCGGTCCGGAACGAACGTCGTCATCGAGATCCGCGGCGTGCGTGAATCGGTCGAGGTCACCGGCCGCATCACCGGCGTGTCCACGCCGAAGCTCACCGAACCGCTGCGCGACATCCCGCAGACGATCACCGTGATTCCGCGCGCGGTCATGGAGGAGCAGGGCGCGACCACGCTGCGCGACGTGCTCCGCAACGTTGCCGGGATCACGTTCCAGGCCGGCGAAGGCGGCGTGCCCGCCGGCGATCAGCTGTCGATTCGCGGCTTCAGCGCGCGCACCGACATGTTCGTCGACGGCGTCCGCGACTTCGGCGGCTACTCGCGCGACTCGTTCAACATGGAGCAGGTCGAAGTGGCCAAGGGCCCGACCTCGTCGCTCGCCGGACGCGGTTCGACCGGCGGCGCGATCAACCAGGTGAGCAAGGCGCCGAGGCCTTTCGCCGATCGCCGACGCGACGATTGGCGTTGGCAACGCGAGCTACCAGCGCACGACCGTTGACCTTAATCAGCCGCTCGCCGATCTGCCGATTCCTGGCACGGCCATTCGCCTCAACGCGATGTGGACCGACACCGATGTGCCGAATCGCGACCGCGTCGAGTCGTCGCGGTGGGGCGTCGCGCCGTCGATCGGTTTCGGCACCGGCACCAGCACGCGCGCGACCGTCAGCTACTTCAAGCTGAAGCAGGACAACCTGCCGGAGTACGGGCTGCCGTGGGTACCGGTGAACACCAACCCTGAACTGGCGGCGTACTCGAACGGCGCGCCGCCGGTCGATCAGTCCAACTTCTACGGCCTGGTCACGCGCGACTACGAGAAGACCGACACCGACCTGGCGACCGTCGACGTGGCGCACGACTTCGGCCAGACGACGGTGCTGCGCAACCTGACGCGGTGGGGCCGGAACGTGCGCGACTCGGTGATCACCGCGCCGCGCTTCGTCGCGGTCAACACCAGCACGGCGATCAACCGCCAGCTGCAGTCGCGCGACATGACCGACGAGATCCTCGCCAACCAGACCAACCTGACGTCCCGGTTCTCGACCGGCCGCATGGTCACGCCATCACGGCCGGCGTCGAGTTCTCCACCGAGCGCTCGCTCAACTACGCGCGGTCCGGTCCGACCGCGCCGACGGCGGATCTCTACCATCCGAATCCGATCGATCCTTACCCCGGCCCGATCGTGCGCAGCGGCGCCTTCACCGACGGCTCGGCGAAGTCGGCCGCGGCCTACGCGTTCGATACCGTCAACATCGGCAGCCATTTCGAACTAACCGGCGGCGTGCGATGGGATCGCTTCGACGTCGACTACTCCTCGATCGCCGTCGGCGGAGTCGCGACGCCGTTCGAGCGCATCGACACCATGACCAGCGGCCGCGCCGGCGTCATCTACAAGCCGCGCCCCGAGGGCAGCATCTACCTCGGCTGGGGCACGTCGTTCAATCCGTCGGCCGAAGGCCTGTCGCTGGCCGCTGGCCAACGTCGCGCTCGAACCCGAGAAGACGCGCAACATCGAGCTGGCACCAAGTGGGACCTGTTGCGGCAGCAGTTGTCGGCGACCGCGGCGATCTTCCGCACCGAGAAGACCAACGCCCGCACGCCGGGTGTGAACCCGGGCGATCCGCCGACGGTGCTGGCCGGCAAGCAGCCGGTGCAGCGGCGTCGAGGTCGGCATTTCGGGGCGCATCCGCCGCTGGTGGACGGCGATCGCCAACTACTCGCACATGAACAGCACCATCGAAGAGTCCGAACACCGCGGCGGAACTGAACCAGAACCTGGCCTTGACGCCGGAGAACACGCTGTCGCTCTGGACGACGTTCGACCTGCCGGGCGGCGTCGGCCTCGGCGGCGGCGCGCAGTTCATGGACAGCGTCTTCCGTAACGCCACCAACACCGCCAGCGTGCCGAGCTACTGGCTGCTGAACGCCATCGCGTCGTACGAGGTCAACAGCCACCTCACCCTGCGGTTGAACAGCAGCAACCTGGCCGACGATCGAATACATCGATCGTATCGGCGGCGGACATTACATCCCGGGACCGGGGCGGCAGGTCATGGTCACCGCGACGTCAAGAAGTAGGCACATGCTCATCCAGATCCCTGATGTGCTGTCGGCCGAGCAGGTGGCGCATGGTCGCCGCCTGCTCGACGGGCGCCGACTGGGTGGATGGCCGCGTCACGGCCGGGCACCAGTCCGCCCAGGCGAAGGACAACGTGCAGATTCCCGAGGGCCATCCGGTCGCGCGCGAGCTGGGCGAGATCATCCTCGAGGCGCTGCAGCAGAACCCGCTGTTCATCACCGCGGCGTTGCCGCTGCACGTCTTCCCGCCGCTGTTCAATCGCTATTCGGGCGGCGCAATCGTTCGGCAGCCACGTCGACAACGCGATTCGCAGGTCCCCGGCACCGGCGCATCGCATCCGCACCGATCTCTCGGCGACGCTGTTCTTCTCGGAGCCGGACGAGTACGACGGCGGCGAGTTGATGATCGAAGACACCTACGGCGTGCACAGCGTCAAGCTGACGGCGGGCTCATGGTGCTCTATCCCTCGACCAGCCTGCATCACGTGCGCGCCGGTCACGCGGGGCGCGCGCGTGTCGTCATTCTTCTGGCTGCAAAGCATGGTGCGCGACGACGCCGAGCGCACGCTGCTGTTCGATCTGGATTCGGCAATCCGCAACCTGAATCAGTCAGCCCCACAGCATCCGGTATCGGTGCAATTGACCGGCGTGTATCACAACCTTCTCCGCAAGTGGGCGGAGGTGTAATTCCATGAATCCTTGCAAGGACCTTGTAATGAAGACCGTGTTCGCGTTGTTCCTGATCATTGGCGTTTCGTCGTCGGCGCTGGCCCAGAACGCCGGATTGTCGGGTGTCGTCCGCGACGGCAGCGGCGCCGTCGTCGCCGGCAGCACCATCGTTGTCCACCAGCAGGGGAGCGCGTTCGAACGCGTCGTGGAGACCGGCCGTGACGGCCGCTTCTCGATCGCACCGATCGCCGAAGGTGAGTACACCGTTGAAGTGATCGCTCCTGGCTTTGCCATTGCGACCTCGACCGTGCGAGTGCCGGCCGCGCAGCCGCTTGAAGTCGCGCTCAGCCCGGCCGCGGTGGTCGAAGCCGTGCAGGTCGTCTCGGCGTCGCGCCAGACGGAGCTGCGCGAGAGCCTCAACACCAACGTCAACGTGGTGTCGCGCCGCCAGATCGAAGAGAGCGGATCGCAGACCGTGGCGGAGCTGCTGCGCGAGGTGCCCGGTGTGACATCGCGGCGGGGCAGTGAAGGTGCCGGCGCCGCCGGCGAGCAAATCCAGGGCATCGACTCGCGCCAGGTGCTGGTGCTGCTCGACGGCCAGCCGTTGCTCGGTGCTCGCGGCATCAAGCGTGGCGTCGTCAATCTCGACCGCCAGTCCGCCGCGACCCTCGAGCAGGTCGAGGTCGTCAAGGGTGCGGCGTCGGCGCTGTATGGCTCCGACGCGATCGGCGGCGTCATCAACCTGATTTCCCGCAACGCCACCGCGCCATTCGATACCACCGGCGAGTTGTCCGGGCGGCAGCCGCGGCGAGTTCAACGCCGTGGGCGAAGCCGGCGTCCGCCGCGATCGCGTATCGGGCTTGTTCGTCGATCGAGCGCCACCAGAACGACGGCTTCGACCTGACGCCGACGACGTTCGACACCACGGCGGCGCCGTTCGAGCGCATCGGATTTCATGGCCCGCGCTCCGCTTCAAGGCCGTCGAACGCAGTGTCGTTCGGCGTGCTGGCCAGCGGCTACGACAATCACACCGACGGCCGATCGAACGGCGAGCTCGGTCCGCAGGAAGACAGCATCGACGACAGCACGTTCAACACCAACGTGCAGGTGACTGGCTCCGCGCGCGACCACCGCGGTCCAGGCGCGCGGCTACTACCGCGCGCTATGACGAGAGCTCGACCGGACGCCTGGCGCCGCCGGCGTCGACGCCGCTGGAACCAGGTGCGCTCGACGAACGCCTGTTCAAGGTCGACGCGTCGTTCGTCGCAGCTGCTCGGTTCCAAGCAGCTGCTTCAGGGTGGCGTCGAGTACTGGAAGGATGAATACTCCGGCATCAACCGGTTGCGGAACGATGCCGGTGAAGCAGCCAGCATCGCCACGGCGTGGGCTGCAGCACAAGCTGACGCTCGGCGGCCGTGTCACGACCACGCTCGGCGTGCGCAGCGATACGCACTCGGAGTTCGGCTCGGCGCTGTCACCGAAGGTGGCCGCCAACGCCATGCTCGGCGGCGGCGTCAACTTCCGCGCGTCGTACGGCCGCGGCTTCCGCGCGCCGGACATCGGCCAGCTCTATTACCGCTTCCTGAATCCGTCGAGCATCTACCAGGTGATCGGCAATCCGAACCTGCAGCCGGAGTACGCGAACTCCCTGCAGATCGGCGGCGAGTACGCCACGGCGGGACGCCGCGCGCGGTTTGGCGTGAACGTGTTCCGCAACGACGTCGACGACCTGATCGAATCGGTCAGCCTCGGCTTTGCGGCGACGCCGGCGCAGGTGCAGCGAGATCCTGACCCGCGAAGGCCTCGACACGTCGTTCCGCCCGGTCGCCGGCCGCCTGCTTCTGACCTACAAGAACATCAACGACGCGGTCACCGAGGGCGTCGAGCTCGACGGCGAGGTCGCGGTGACGCCGGCAGATCAGCGTCGCCGGCGCCTACACCTACCTCGACGCGCGCGATGACATGACCGACCTCCGTCTGACCGGCCGCAACGAACACCAGGGCATCGTCCGCGCCACGTGGCGTCACCCGTTCGGCCTGGTCGCGAACGTGCGCGGCATGTTCAACGGCAACTGGGTCGCGGCTCGCGCCACCGTCAACGGCCAGCCGGTCAGGACACGATCGCTCCGGGCTATTCGCTGTGGGACGTCTATGCGTCGCAGCGGGTCGTGCGCGGCCTGAACGTGTTCGTCGCGATCGACAACATCGCCGACGATCAGGATCCCAATCTTGGCAAGGTGTCGGCCACCGGTGCGCCGCTCGCCATCTATCGTCCCGATGCCGGCCGCACGGCGCGGTTCGGCGTGCGCTGGTCGTGGTCGAAGTAGCTCGTGGAGGCATCGTCAGGCAGCCAGGACTCGTCGAGCGTTCTGGTCGATGTGTCGCCCTCGCCGTCGATCGCCGCAGCCAGGCGCCGGCAAAGGTCGGTGTGTTGCTGCTCGCGCACGGCGGCAAGCCCGAGTGGAACGAACGCGTCAACGCCGTTGCGAAGACCGTCGATGTGTCGACGCCTACCGAAGTCGCGTTCGGCATGGCGTCGCGCGCGGCCATCCAGCGCGCGGTCGATCAACTGGCGTCGCGCGGCGTCACGCAGATCATCGCGGTGCCGTTGTTCGTGTCCTCACACAGTTCGGTGATCACCTCGACCGAGTACCTGCTGGGGCTTCGCGCCGACGCGCCAAAGGACCTGGCGTTGTTCGCGAAGATGGATCATTCGTCGCACGGTGCGCCGGCCGCCGATCACTCCGCTCACGCGGCGCATACGCCTGCCGCCGATCCGGCCTCGCCGATCGTGACGCAGCCTGCCGATTCGCATGACGCCCGCGCTCAACCGTCACCCGCTGATTGGCGCGATCGTCGCCGATCGCGCGCGATCGATCAGCGTGACGCCGCAGGCCGAAGCCGTGATCGTCGTCGCTCACGGTCCGGTGCCGGACGAGGACAACCGCCGCTGGCTCGAAGACATGGCGGTGCTTGCAGAGCAGACCAGGAACTCCGCCGCCGTATGCGTCGGTCGACTACATGACGGTGCGCGACGATGCCGGTCCGGCGATGCGCGAAGCCGCAACCAAAGAGCTGCGCGACAAGGTACAGGCGCAAGTCGCGCTCGGACGGAGGTGTTGATCGTGCCGCACCTGATGTCGTTCGGCGGCATCGAGCAGGGCATTCGCAAGCGGCTGGAAGGGCTCGACTACACCATGACGACGCAGGCGCTGATGCCCGACGAACGCATCGCGCGGTGGGTGCTCGCGTCCGTCGCGCCCTGATGCTCAAGATGAAGAAGCGAGATCCAGAAGTGTTGAACGCCACGTAGCGGCACATAGAATCAGGTGACCGAACGATGAGCACACCTTCTTCAACCCGCACGTTGTCCCGCCTGGCCGTCGGCTCGTCGGCGGTGGTGTCGCGCGTGGCCGGCGCGCGCCATATCGTGCGGCGGCTGCTGGAGATGGGTTTGGTCCCGGGAACACTCGTCACCGTCGAACGCGAGGCGCCACTCGGCGATCCGATCGAGCTGCGCGTTCGTAACTATTCGCTGTCCATCCGGCGCGCCGACGCACACGGCATCGAAATCGAGTGACGAGCGCCACCGCGCTCGGCCGGAGCGCTGCAGCGCGCCAGGCGCTGGTGCTGGTGGCCGGCAACCCCAACTCCGGCAAGTCGACGCTCTTCAATGTTCTGTCCGGATCGCGCACCCGCGTCGCGAACTATCCGGGGGTCACCATCGATCGCCGCTCCGCGACGCTGGCACTGGCCGGCGGCCCGGTCGAAATCACCGACCTTCCCGGCACCTACTCTCTGTCTGCACGCTCCGCCGAGGAGCAGATCGCCGTCGAGTCCCTGCTCGGGCGCGGCCTGCGCCGCCCCGATGCCATTCTCGTGGTCGTCGATGCGACCGCGCTGGCGCGAGCCCTGTACCTGACGCTCGAGATCCTCGAGATCGGATGTCCAGTGGTCATCGCGCTGAACATGACCGACGAAGTCGAGCGCAGCGGCAACACGGTGGATGCCGTGGGGTTGGCGCGCTTGACCGGCGCGCGCGTCGTGCCGACCGTCGCGAGCCAGGGCAAAGGCATCAGTGAGGTCCGGGCGGCGCTCACCGCGGCAATCTCTGAGCGCGACATCCCGCCCGTGCCGGCGATCGCGCAGTCAGCCATGCTGCAGGCCGACATCGCGGAGCTGGAAGGCCTGATCCTGCAAGAGCGCCTGCTCAGCGAGCCTCGAGAAGCGCGCGCGTGGGCGCAATGGTTGCTGCTCTCGCTCGATCATGACAACCGCGATGACATGGCCGGTGTTCCCGCCCAGGCTCGCGAATGGACCCGCCGGATCCAGCAGCGCGCCGCCGATGCCGGGCGCAATCTCGATCTGGAGATCATCGCTGCGCGCTATGCATTCGTTGATCATTTGATGGCTGAGGTGTGCACCACCGCTCCAAGACACCGCCGCCGCCTCACTCATCGCATCGACGCCGTTCTGACCCACCGCATCGGCGGCGCCATCGCCTTTGCGCTGACGATGTTCATCGTCTTCCAGGCGCTGTTCTCGTGGTCGGAACCGGCGATTGCGTTGATTGAAGACGCGGTGGCGGCGGTTCAGGGTTGGGTCACCGAGGTCTTGCCCGAGGGTCCCTTCGCGAGCCTGCTGGTCGATGGCGTCATTGCCGGCGTCGGCAACGTCGTCGTGTTCGTCCCGCAGATCGCGCTGCTGTTCCTGTTCATCGGCCTTCTCGAGGACCTGGGCTACCTGGCTCGCGCCGCGTTCGTGATCGATCGCGTGATGCGCGCCGTCGGCCTGCACGGCCGCGCGTTCGTGCCGATGCTGTCAGGGTTCTCCTGCGCCGTGCCGGCGGTGATGGCGACGCGCACGCTCGAGAACCGAACGGACCGCCTGCTGACAATGATGGTGCTGCCATTGACGTCGTGCAGCGCCCGCCTGCCGGTGTACGTATTGGTGACGGCCACGGTATTCACATCCGGCTCCCGGCTCGGATGGTTCAGCGCGGGCGCGCTGGCGCTGTTCGCGATGTACTCGCTGTCGGTGGTCGCGGCACTGGTGGCAGCCGCGGTGCTGCGGCGCACGGTCCTGAAAGGGCCGGTGCCGACGCTGGTCCTCGAGCTGCCGCCTTATCGCCTGCCGTCGTTGTCGGTGCTGCTGCGCGGCGTGTGGGAACGCGTGAAGATGTTCCTGGTCGACGCCGGCACCGTGATCCTCGCGCTGACGATCATCCTGTGGGCGCTGTTGTCGTATCCGAAGGATCCCGCCGTGACCGCGCAGGCCGAGGCGAGCCGTGCCGCAATCGCCGCGCAGAGCCTCGGCACCGAAGAGCGCGAGACCCGTGCTCGCCGAGATCGGCAGCCGTGAGAACGGCGCGCAGTTGCGCTACAGCGTGGCTGGACGGCTCGGCCACCTGATCGAACCGGCTTTGAGCCCGCTCGGCTTCGACTGGCGCATCGGCGTCGGCATCCTGGGCGCTTTTGCCGCGCGCGAAGTATTCGTCGGCACGCTGGGCATCGTGTTCGACATGGCTGACGCGAGCGAAACCAGCGAGCCCCTGCGCGAGACGCTGCGCGCCGCCACGTGGCCGGACGGCTCGCCGCTGTTCACGCCGCTGGCCGGCGTGTCCTTGATGGTGTTCTTCGTTCTGGCCTGTCAGTGCATGAGCACCGTCGCCGTCGTCAAACGCGAATCAGGCGGATGGCGGTGGCCGCTGTTCATGGTCGCCTACATGACGGTCCTCGCCTATAGCGCGTCGTTGCTGGTCTATCAAGTGGGCCGCTACTTCGGGTGGGGCCTGTCGTGACGTGGCAGGACGGCGGAGTAATCCTGATCGTCGGCGCCGCAGTCTATTACCTCGTTCGCAAGTTCCTGCTCCCGGCAAAGGCAAAGTCAAAGCCTGCGACGTTCATCTCGATCCAGCAGCTCAAGTCGAAGTCGAAGAAGCCGGACACGCTATGATGCGGCTGATGCGTTCTCCAATTGCCGCGGCCTTTACTCTCGTCGTCCTGATTGCCGTTGCCGCTTCGGCCCAGACGCCGCAGCGGCAAACCCAGGAAGACGACTACACGCGCTATGAGCTGCTCGCGCCTGACACCGCGCAGTTTCGAATCCTCTATGAAGTGACAGCCACCACCGCTGGGGCGCCATTCTTCTTCAACGCGATCCGCAAAGGCAGCATCGCATCCGACGAGAGCGTCGTCGACATGATGACGGGGCAGCAGCTGAAGTGGGAAGTGGTCAGCGGAGCGCAAGCAAGGAAAGAAGGGCATCCGACCGCCGACCTCGAGACCGAATGGCTCAAGGTCTACCTAGCGCGACCCGTGCCGAAGGGCGGCGAAGGCCGCGTCCTGATCGACAAGACCTACAAGGACGCGAAGAGTTACTTCCGTGACGGCGACACGATCGTGTTCGATCGATCGCTCGGCATCAAGCGCAACGCCGTGGTGTTGCCGCCCGGCTATCGCCTGATCAGCTGCAACGTGCCGTCACAGGTGATGACGACGCCGGACGGGCGGGTGATGATCACGTTCCTGAACACCAGCCCCGCCGCTGCGCCGCTGGTGATTCGCGCGAAGCAGGGCCTGGCGCCCTTCACGCCGAAGATTCCGGCAGCCCTGGGTGCGCAGTCGACGGTGACGATGGCGTCGCAGGCGTCGCGTCTGTCCGACAGGGCGCACCAGGATCGCGAGATCGTTTACTTCCCGAACGATCCGTCCACCCATTCGTTCAGCCTCTATCACGACTACACCGAGTCGCGCGCGGGCGTCGCTCACTACTTCAATATCGTACGGCCAGGCAGCACGGTCTCGAATCCGTCGGCGATGTTGCTCGATACCGGCGAGGCGCTGAAGGTGGAAACCATCACTGGCGCCGAGCTGAAGAAGCGCGGACTCGACGCGGGCGAGCCCGTGGCTGATACCACGCAGGTTGTCGTGATTCATTTCCCGGCGGTGAGGCAGGGACAGTCCGCGCGGCTGCGGATCACCGAGACCTACACGGACGCGAACCGATACAAATTGGACGGCGACGAGCTGGTGTGGGATCGCGCCTTCGGACGGCCGCGCAATTCCGTGGTGTTACCCGCCGGGTGGACGGTGGTGGCGAGCTCGACGCCGGGATCGATCTCGCAGGATGCGGACGGACGCCAGCGGCTGTATTTCGAGAACAACCGCAACGACGAGATTCAAGTGCTGATTCGCGCACGTCGAGTGAGCGGGAATCAGTAGGATAGCGCGCGGCTCTATCCGGCCCGTCGTTACCGGATGCCGACGAGCCCTCGCACGGCTGCGATCAACGCCGTCGAGTCGTAGCCGACGCCATCCTTGAACACGATCGTCGTCTGCCTGATCTCCGCGGGCGTGGCGATGGGGTTGCCCTTGATCACCACCAGGTCGGCGAGCTTGCCGGGAGTCACCGATCCAAGGTCCTTGTCCACGCCGAGGATCATCGCGCCGTTCAGGGTCATGATGCGGATCGCTTCCACCGGCGTGAAGCCGGCTTCGATCAGCAATTCGTAGTTGCGCTGATCGCCAAAGCCCTGGAGCGCACCGCCGACGCCCGTGGGATCGACGCCGGAGCCGAGCAGGCCGCCGGCCTTGACGAACGCCACTTCGAACGCCTGCGCGCGCCGGAACAGTTCCGGCATCGTCGGACTGCGCCGCGCGCTGCGAGAATCTCGCGCCGCGCGGCGAGATACTCCTCGCGCGCTTCGGGTGACAGCGCGTCGAGCACCCGGTCCTCGAGCGGCGGCCGATCCGGGAACGACAGTTCGTACACCGCCAGGGTCGACGACATGGCGACCTTGTTCTTGATCATCTCGTTGATGGTCCGCTTCACCTCCGGACCGTCCATGTCCACCTTCAACAGGCTGTCGCGCATGTCGCCGGGCAATGATCCGGCTCGCGATTCGGCACGTAGTCGCTGTTGGTGAAGAAGCCGTGCTCGAGATTGTCGATGCCGAACGCCACCGCCTCGCGGAACGAGACGGAGCACAGGTGCCCGGTGAACTTCAGGCCGCGCGCGTGCGCGGCGCGGATCGCCGACGCCAGCGCCTCGCGGCTGATGTCGGTATACGCCTTGAACCACGTCACGCCTTCGTCCGCCCAGTAGTTGACGATGCGCCGCGCCTGTTCGGAGGTCCCGACCTGCGCCATGGTGGACGCGCCGCCCGGACCGGTCAGGTACGGGCCCGTCAGGTGCAGCCGCGGCCCCGGGATCTCGCCGCGCTCGATCCCGCGCTTCATGTTGATCTCGTGATACGGCGACGTGCCGCCGGTGGTGCGCGCTGTCGTGATGCCGGTACCGAGATACAACCGCGGCGAGGAGAACTGCAGCTGCACGCTGCGCCCGCGCGTGGTGTAGAAGGTGTGGTTGTGCATGCCGACGAGGCCGGGGATCACCGTGTGGCCCGCCAGGTCCATCACCCGGGCGCCGGCCGGAATCTGCGCCTGCGCCGCGGGTGACACGCTCGCGATCCGGCCGTCCCGGATGACGATCGTCTGCCCTTCAACGGGCGGCTTGCCGGTGCCGTCGACCACGCGCACGTTGGTCAGCGCCACGCTGGTCTCCGGCACGACGACGTATTTCCGCACCTCGGGCGACAGCCGCGCGGCCGGCTGCGCCTCGGCCGACGCCGCGATCGTCACCAACGCCGTCAGCATCCGCATTCGCATCGTCATGGGGTCACCTCGAAAATCATTCGCATGCCGGTTTCGATGTGCTCCGCCACGTGGCAGTGCAGCATCCAGCGTCCCGGGTTGGTCAACTCCAGCAGCACATCGGCGGAAAAGCCGGTCGGCAGGAGCATCGTATCTTTCCAGACCAGGTGCTCGTTGGCAACGCCGTTGGTCGACAGCACCAGGAAGCGCTGCCCGTGAATGTGCATCGGATGGTGCATGGCGTGCAATGACGTGCGATCGTTGACGAAGCGCAGCTTCACCACGTCGCCGACGCGGAAGCGCCAGTCGATGTCCATATTGGTCTTGCCGCTGGCAGTATCGCGCAGCAGCCATTGCGCCTGCCGTCCCGTTACCACCCAGTCCATTTCGGGCATCGTCCCGGTCCATTCGACGGGATTGCGATACACCGATTCGAACGTCAGCATCGGCCGCAGCGGAAACGGCAGGCCGGCCGTCTGCAGGCCGATCAGCAGCTGGTGATCGACCGGCCTCGTGAAATGCTTGCGGAAGCGATCGAGCTCGGTCGCGACGGCGGCGACGCTGCGCAGCGAGTTGAAGGCAGGACCGTAATCGGGTCGCGCCGCTGCGGCGTCGACGCGTACCTGTGCCGACCTGCTGCCGCTCCTCGAAGAACCGGGCCTGGATGTGATCGATCCCGCGAACGCGGTTGACCAGCGAAATGTCTCCGGGCCCGTCGAATCGCGCATCGACGATGAACCGTTCGGCGGGAGCGATGGTGATGTTGTCCACCCACGCTTCGCGCGCGATAACGGCCGATGTCCGACGCCACCACCTTCATGCGTACGCCCGATGGCGCCTTGCGCCCGGCGCGCTCGAACGACAGATTGAACACGCGCGTGCTCGACACGTTGGTCAGCAGACAGGCGCACCACCTCGCCGCGCCGCACCCGCGCTTCCCATCGCGGCTCGCCGTTCACCATCAGGTGGTTGCCGAACCGCCCCATCAGCGCGTGCGTCGGCGTGTCGCGGCCGTAACCGACCAGCCCGCTGTCGGCCACCAGCAGGTCGTCGAGCAGCAGCGTTTCCTCGCGATGTGCCGGGCCGAAGAACCCGGGCTCGCGCGATCGAACGATCATGTTGCCGTAGAGGCCGAGGTCCTGGAGCACGTCTTCGCGATGATGCGGGTGATACCAAAACAAACCCGGGTCCGGAAACGTGACGCGGTATTCGAACCGGCCGCCGGGCGGCACCGGATCCTGCGTCACGTGCGGCACGCCGTCGAACCGGTTGTCGAGCCGCAAACCGTGCCAGTGAATGGCGGTGGGGTAGTCGGTGTTGTTGATGAAGGTCACGACCACGGTGGACCGCTCGGTGACGTCGAGCAACGGTCCCGGATACTGACCGTTGAAGCCGAGCATCGTCACCGTGCGGCCCGCGATGTTGCGGCGTACCGGCGCGGCGGTGAGCGTGAGCGTGTCGCCGTCGGCAAGCGTGACCAGCTGCCGCGGCTTCGCGATCGGCGCCGCGACGTCTACGGGAAGATACGACGCGGCATCCGGGCGCAGCGTCATCATCGCCGGCGGCATCGCCACTCCGGGGTACATCGGCGGCGGCGTCCACCCGCCGTCGCCAGGGCTGCGGCGTTCGGGCTCGCCAGGCGCCGGCGAAGCGTGGTGCGCATGCGCGTCTCCCGTATCGATCAGGCCCGCAAGCAGGAAGGCGAGATCGTGCGGTTGCATGCGCACGCTGGCCGATGTGCCTCGCAACACGAGCCGCCCGGTCCTCGACGCGGCGGATGCCGACGCTTCAGCCGTGATCAGGATCAGCGACCTGTCGAATGGCAGCGGTCCGAGCTTGGTCTCGCCATTGCCGACTTGACCGAGCCGCAACTCGGGCTCCATCTGCGGCGTGGTGGCCCACGCGATATACGCCGTGTAGTTGCCCAGCGATGAGGGCGGCGGCAGATCGCGGAGGTTGAAGATCACGTCGTGCAGCTGCGCGCCTGCAGGGGTCACCGCGATGCCGAACGGCGTGGCGGGCGGCGCGAGGCGAGCCATGCCGGCGCCGGCGCCGATGTCCATCCCGGGCAGCAGATCGATGCAATACAGATCGGGATCGCCAACCGCCGCCGCGTCGAGCCGGCCACACGATTCGGGAGGCGCCTGGCCGGACGTGCCAGGCGCGAATGCAAACGCCACCGCGACGGCGAGACAGGGGAGAAGATCTCGCCGGCGCATGGTGCGGAATCTTACCGCAGCCGCTGCGCGCGACGGCATGGGTCACAATGGGTGGCAGGACTGGCAGCGTGCAATAGCGGAGCTGGAGGAAGCATCGTGAGCGCAACGGCAGCGACGACAAGCACCACCGCGGATCGCGAGCGTTTGCTCGAGTGGTATCGCCGGAACCGCGGCCGATCGGCGGCGATCTTCGACCTGCTCGCCGACGACTGTTACTACAGCCGGCCCATCGACTTGCGGCATCCGATCGTGTTCTACGACGGGCACCTTCCGGCCTTCAGCTTCAACACCCTCGTCAAGCGCGGCTTGGGCCGGCCCAGCATCGACCCGGCGCTCGAGACCTTGTTCGCGCGCGGCATCGACCCGCATGAGTCGCAGCAGACCACGGATGCAGAGTGCGCTGTGGCCAGGCCGGCCGAATCACGGTCCGACAGTTTGCCGCCGAAGCCGACCGCCAGGTAATCGACGCGCTCGGCCACGGCGAGATCGTCCAGCCGGGTCACCCGCTTCTCGACGCCGCCGAAGCCGCGCTCTGTATCCTCGAGCACGAGGCCATGCACCAGGAGACGCTGCTCTACATGTGGCATCGGCTGCCGCTCGACCACAAGCGGCGTCCCGATGGTTACGGCCCATTGCCGCATGGCCCGAGCCGGTCAGCCAGGCGTGGGTCGAGGTCCCCGCCGGCACGGCGACGCTCGGCGTCATCGCGGCACGGTGCCGTTCTACGTGGGACAACGAGCGCGACGGCGTTCACGGGTGCACGTCCCGGCGTTCGCGATTCATGCAGCACGACGTGACCAACGCCGACTTCCTGGCGTTCGTCGACGCCGGCGGCTATCGAGACGAGCGTTGGTGGCGCGGCCGATGACTGGGCCTGGCTGCAGCAGGACCGGACTCGACGCATCCGCCCTTCTGGGAGCGAGACGATCGCGGCGCTGGTGGTGGCGCGGCATGTTCGATCTGCGTTCCGCTGCCCCCGACCTGGCCGGTGTACGTCAGCCAGGCCGAAGCGTCGCGCCTACGCGACGTGGCGCGGCGCACGCCTGCTGACCGAGGCCGAGTATCAACGCGCAGCGTTCGGAGAGCCCGGCGGCGGCGAGCGTCGTTACCCATGGGGCAAGCGCGACGCCGGCAGCCGCGCCACGGCGTGTTCGACTTCTCGAGCTGGGATCCCGAGCCGGCCGGCACGCCATCCCGCACGGCGACAGCGCCTGGGGCGTCCCCGACCTCGTCGGCAATGGCTGGGAGTGGACGTCCACCGTCTTCGCGCCCTTCCCCGGGTTCGCGGCCATGCCGTCGTATCCGGAGTACTCGGCGGACTTCTTCGACGGCGAGCACGTCGTCATGAAGGGCGCGTCGCCGGTGACTGCCGCGGAGCTGATTCGTCCATCCTTCCGCAACTGGTTCCGCGCTCGCTACCCCTACGTGTATGCGACCTTCCGCTGCGTGAAGGACGGAGTGACGCGCATGAGGCCACGACCCGACGCGGCGCCGATCCACGAACCGTCGATCCGCGCGCCAGCGTCACGACGTTTGCCGCCGATGTCCGCTGCTACCTGTCGCAGACACCGCGACAGCTGCCGTCGCGGTTGCCTCTACGACCCGCTCGGATCGGCGCTGTTCGATGCGATCTGCCGAGCTGCCGTGGTACCGCGATCACGCGGCCGAGATGCGCCTGCTCGGCGAGCAGGCGCCGCCATCCTCGGCGGCGTCGGCCCGCTCGACCGCATCGTCGAACTGGGCGCCGGCAACGGCGTCGAAAGCTGGCCACGCTGGTCGGTACGCGGCTGTCGTCGGCCGGGTCGCTGACCTTCACCTCGTCGACGTGTCACGCAGCCGCGCTCGACACCGCGGCCAGCGCCCTGGCTGGCCTTCGCCGCCGCGTGCGGGTCGTCACCCACGAAGCCTCGTACGAGGACGAGCTCGCGCGGCTGTCCCGCCAGTCGCCGAGGGCCGGGGCGCACGCTGGTCCTGTTCCTCGGCTCGAACATCGGCAACTTCGATCCTCCGGCGCTGACGCGTTCCTCGTCTCGCGTTCGCCAGTCGCTTGCGACCCGGCGATCGCTGCCTGCTCGGCGTCGACCTGGTCAAGAGCCGAACCTCGAGCTGCTCCTGGCTTACGACGACCCGCTGCAGGTCACCGCCGCCTTCAACCGCAACCTGCTCGTGCGCATCAACCGCGAGCTCGACGGCGAACTTCGACCTGGCGTGCTTCGGCCCTCGGCGTTGTGGAACGCCCCCGAGTCGCGAGTCGAGATGCACCTCGTCAGCCTGCGGCCGCAGCGCGTCCGCGTTGAGCGCGCCGGGTTGGACATCGCGTTTGGCGAAGACTGAGCACATCTGGACCGAAAGCTCGTTGACAAGTACCGGGGCGACGAAGTGGCGGACCGGCTTGCCGCAGCGGGATTCGAGGTTCGCGATCAATGGATCGATCGCGCCGCGCAATTTTCGCTGACGCTGGCGACGGTGCCGTGACGCGCGCTCCTGCTCATCCACCGCCGGCGCGCTGCAATGGCAGTTGCCGCAGGATCCACCCCGCGCGGCAGCGGTTTACTCGAGCAGGCGCCGCAGGATCCTCGCGAGCGCCCGCTGATCGGCCTCCGACAATCTTCCGAGCGTCGGAGGCGACGCGGTCATTCGCTCCAGCAGCGCGGCCCTCATTTGCGCACCGAGTGGCGTCAGGCTGAGGACCTTGACCCGCCGATCCTCCGGCGACGGACTGCGCTGTAGCAGTCCCCGCGACTCCAGGCGATCCACCAGTCCCGTCACGTTCGACGCATCACACGAGAGCGCGCTCGCCAGTTCGCCCATCGGGCATCGGCCGCTCCGGATCGATCAGGTTGAGGAGATGGCACTGCGCCGGCGACAACTCCAGCTCGGCCGCCAGTGCCGGCAGGTTGGCGCGTTGCGAGAACGAAAACCGCACCAGCAGCTGCCACGCCTCGCACGTCGGCCCCTTGGACTTGGCGCACATCGCCGTCATTATAGTTCACCATCTCAATAGTTGACATCATCAAGTAATAGGCGTAACGTCGAATCATGACTTCATACCGACTGATTCCCCTGGACGACGCGGTGGTCTTTCCCGGCATGCCGGTGACCCTGTCGGTCGATCCCGGTACCGACACCCATGTGCTGCTGGTGCCGCGCCGCGGCGACGGCGAATTCGCGAAGGTAGGCGTCGTCGCGGAGGTCACCGATCGCGTCAAGCTCGCCGGCCGTGGCTTCGCGGTGTCGATGATGGGCCTCCACCGTGCGCTGCCTGGCGCCGCCGCCACCGATCGCGAAGGACACCTCCGGGTGGAGGTGGACGAGCGGCTCGATATCGCGCCGCCCGCGACCGCTGACGCACGAACTCGAGCGTGAATATCGCGCCGTCGTCGAAGAGTTATTGCAGTTGCGTGGCGACGATGGCCGTATCAGCGCATTCCTGCGATCGATCTCCGGCGCGAGTGCGCTGGCCGACACCGCCGGCTACTCGCCCGACATCAGCATCGAGCAGAAGATCGACCTGCTGGAGACGGTCGATGTCGTCGAGCGGCTGACGCTGGCGGTGCGCCTGCAGAAAGAGCGTCTTGCCGATCTGCAACTCCGCAAGCGGATTCGCGACGACGTGGATTCCGGTGCGCAGAAGCAGCAGCGCGAATACTTCCTGAACCGTCAGATGGACGCGATCCGCAAGGAGCTCGGCCAGAACGAAGCCTCGGTGGCTGAGGAGTACCGCAAGAAGATCGCCGCGGCGGGCATGCCCGAGAAGGTGCAGCAGCAAGCCGCGCGCGAGCTGTCGCGGTTCGAGCGCATGGGCGACTCGAACGCCGAATCGTCGATGATTCGCACGTATCTCGACTGGCTCCTGGCGGTGCCGTGGTCGAAGCGATCCGAGGAGCGGCTCGATCCGGTTCATGCGCGGCAGGTGCTCGACGCCGACCATGCCGGACTCGACGACGTGAAATCGCGCATCACGGACTACCTGGCGGTGCGAAAGCTCCGCGCCGACCGCGGCCTGTCCGACGACAAGCGCTCGGGCGCGATCCTCACCCTGGTCGGCCCTCCTGGAACCGGCAAGACGTCGATCGGCGAGTCGATCGCGCGGGCGACGGGCCGGCAGTTCGTCCGGATGTCGCTCGGCGGCGTCCGCGACGAGGCCGAGATCCGCGGTCATCGGCGCACCTACATTGGCGCACTGCCCGGCCGCCTCGTCCGCGCGCTGCGCGATGCCGGCACGATGAACCCGGTGATCATGCTCGACGAGGTCGACAAGCTTGGCGCCGACTGGCGCGGCGATCCCTCGTCGGCGCTGCTCGAAGTGCTCGACCCGGCGCAGAACCATGCGTTCGGCGATCACTATCTCGACATCGAGCTCGACTTGTCGCACGTGCTGTTCATTGCCACCGCGAACCAGGCCGACCGGATTCCCGGTCCGCTGCTCGATCGCATGGAAGTCATTCCGTTCGACGGCTACACCATCGACGAGAAGGTCGCGATCGGCCGCGGCTATCTGTGGCCGCGCCAGGTCGAACGCAACGGGCTGGTGGCTGGAGACGTGACGATCGCCGACGACGTGTTGCGCGGGGTGGTGAACGACTACACGCGCGAGGCCGGCGTTCGTCAGCTCGAGCGCGAGATCGGCACGCTGCTGCGCAAGACGGCGGCGGCGGTTGCGTCGGGCACGGCGGCGAAGCCGATCGTGATCGATCAACCGTTCGTGCGCCAGTCACTCGGCCGCGCCAAGGTGTTCCACGAAGTCGCGGCGCGCACGGCGACGCCGGGCGTGGCGACGGGGCTGGCCGTCACCGGCGTCGGTGGCGACGTGCTCTTCGTCGAGGCCGCCACGATGTCCGGAAACGCGGGCCTCGTGCTGACCGGCCAATTGGGCGACGTCATGAAGGAATCGGCGCGCATCGCGTTGACGGTCGTCCGTGGCAACGCGGCGCGGCTCGGCATCAAGGACGAAGCCTTCTTCGGCCAGGAGTTCCATCTCCATGTGCCGGCCGGAGCGGTGCCGAAAGACGGTCCCAGTGCCGGCGTCACGATGGTGACGGCGCTCGCATCGCTGCTCTCCGGACGCAACGTCAAGAACACGGTCGGCATGACCGGCGAGGTCACGCTGCAGGGCTTGGTGCTTGCCGATTGGCGGGCTGAAGCAGAAGGTCCTGGCCGCGCATGCGGCTGGATTGACGGAAGTGATTCTCCCGGCGCGCAACGCACCGGACCTGGAAGAAGTGCCGGCCGATGTGCGCGAGCACATGACCTTTCACCCTGTGAGCACGATCCACGAGGTCCTGGCACTGGCGCTCGAGTCCGACGTGGTCGCGAAGGCCGCCTAAGGGGAATGGCTCAGCGGGAATCGCGAGCGTTTCTCAGGCGAGAGCATTGAGCCTGAGTTTCGGGGCTGGCGGGTCTAGTGGGATTGAGCTGCCAACGCTGCCGGCCTGGAAGAGTGACGCGCCAACCAGGAGCAATCGTTCGGACGTGCGATCGAGAGCGGCCGCAATGCCTTCCGGAAGCAGTCGCGCCACCAAGGCGCCGGTCTCGCGACTGCCCAAAGCCCCGACCCTCTCTCGCACGGCCGGATACGTTCGGCAAACGTCCTCCAGTTACCGGTGCACGAGATAAGCATCATCGAGCATGCCCGCGGCGCCCTTGGCGGCGTCGCCATAGAGATCGTGCTCGTCGACGACATACACGAGAATCTGCGCCAAGCCGAATGACACCGCACGGCCATACTGTGGGTCGCCGATCAGTTGCGTCAACGCACGAATCCGATCGGGCGTCGCGATGATGAAAGCGGACAGCTCCGCGGCAGCCGCCGCCAGTCGACGCTCGTCTCCCCCGAATCCCTGGGCGACCAATGCAGCTGCGATTTGATCCTGCGAGGCCCGCTCAGCCAGCCCCATGCGCAAGGCTTCAATCATCCTTACCACCCCGTATGAGATCCACCCTGCATCATCCCGCTGAGCGCATTGGCAAAGTCGGTCCCAGCCTCCTTCGCAAAGCTCGAGGCGAAGTCGGTGACAGTCCGTGAAAAGAGATTATTCAGCTGGGTGCCGCTCATCCCTGGCTGCGCCTGAACCACCGGCGCAAGGCTGGGAACGGTTCCCGGCATCCACTGAGGTGCGTACATCGGCGGCAGCATGGGAAAGAACATCATCTGATACAGCCCGCAGCGGCCACATGTGAACGCCGGTGGCATCGGACCGCAATACGGGCATAGGGCGCCCGAGGTCCTTGCAGCGCGAGCATCGGTCCGTGTGGCGGAAAGCCGCCAGCACACCAGAGGGGGGTCGTGTTGCCACAATGGCCGCAAGCCACATAGAGCATGGAGTCCTCCGATGGAGGATTCTGACACCGGGGCAGGCCCTGTCAAGCCCCAGGGGATGTAGTGGGTGATGGCGGAGAGGGTGGGATTCGAACCCACCTTCTTACGTCAGCATTTCGACGAGCAGCGCCTTCTGCGCGTGCAGGCGGTTCTCGGCCTGATCGAACACCACCGAGATCGGCGACTCGATCACTTCATCGCTGACTTCCTCGCCGCGATGCGCGGGCAGGCAGTGCATGAACAACGCGCCCGGCTTCGCGAGCGCCATCATGCTTTCGGTCACCTGGTAGCGCTTGAACGTCTTCTTGCGCTCCGCGTACTCCACTTCCTGGCCCATCGACGTCCACACGTCGGTGTAGATCGCATCGACGTCGCGGACCGCGGCCTTCGGATCGGTGAACTCGGTCAGCCCCGCGCCGTTCTGCGACACTTCGCCGGCCTGATCGACGACTTCGTCGGGCAGCTCGTAGCCTTTCGGCGTCGCGACGTGCACGTGCATGCCGAGCATCATCGCCGCATGCACCAGCGACGTGCAGACGTTGTTGCCGTCGCCGACGAAGGCGATGCGCCGGCCTGCGAACGCGCCCCACTTCTCGTGCAGCGTCTGCATGTCGGCCAGCGCCTGGCACGGGTGCTCCTCGTTGCTGAGCGCGTTGATGACGTGCAGCTTCGGCGTGATCTCGGCGATCTGATGCAGGCGTTCCTGCGCGAACGTGCGGATCACGACCGCGTCCACCCAGCGCTCGAGGTTGCGCGCCACGTCGTTGATCGGCTCGCGATCGGCGTGCATCACGTCGGCAGGAATCTCGACGATGTCGCCGCCGAGCTCGCGGACGCCGATCGTCAAGGTCACGCGGGTGCGCAGCGACGGCTTCTCGAACAGCAGCCCGACGTGCTTGCCGTTCAGCGCATTCCAGGTCGGCGCCTTCATGCCCTTGACGCGCTCGCGCTTCAGCTTCGCCGCAAGCTCGAGCAGCTTGGCGATGCGATCCGGATCGAGATCGAGAATCGACAGGAAATTCTGCACGCTGATCTTTCGATAGAATCGATGGATGGAGAAAACGTCTGCTCGCATCGATCGCTCGTAGAACGTCTACGTCCGGTATTCCGCGTTGATCTTCACGTACTCGGCGGAGAGGTCGCAGGTCCAGACCGTCGCGGTGTGAGATCCGCCGGTGCCGAGATCGACTTCGATCGTCGAGGTCCTTGCCCGTCAGGTAATCGGCCGCCTTCGGCGCGAGCTCGTCGAACGGCCGGCCGTTCTCGAACAGCACCAGCGGGCCAATCTGCACGCGTGCGCCGTCGAGCACGAAGGCGGCACCCGATCGGCCTGCCGCCGCGACCAGCCGGCCCCAGTTCGGATCGCCGCCGTGGACCGCGGTCTTCACCAGCGGCGAATTCGCGATCGCGCGCGCCGCCATCCAGGCGTCCGGCTCCGACGACGCGCCGGTGACCGTGATCGCGATCAGCTTGGTGGCGCCTTCGCCGCCGCGCACGATGCCGAGCGCGAGCTCGTGCGCGACCGCGCGGAACCCTTCGAACAGCGCAGGGTAGAGGTCGTCGTCGATCTCTACGCCGCTGGCGCCGTTGGCCAGCGCGAACACGCAGTCGTTGGTCGACGGCTCGCCGTCGACGGTGATCGCGTTGAAGGTGTAGCGGCGACGCTTCGGTCAGCGCGCGCGACAGCATCAGCGGATCGACCGCCGCATCCGTCGTCAGGTAGCCGAGCATCGTCGCCATGCGCGGCTCGATCATGCCCGAGCCCTTCGCCATGCCGCCGACCCTGAACGTGCCGGCCGCGGTCTGAACCTCGACCGCGTATTCCTTCGGGAACGGATCGGTCGTCATGATCGCGCGCGCGGCGGCGGCGCCGCCGTCGGCGGCCAGCGCCGTCCACCGCCTGCGGAATGCCGGCGCGGATCTTGTCCATCTTCAGGTTGACGCCGATGACGCCGGTCGACGCGACCAGCACGTGATGCTCGCTGCAGCCGACAGCGCCGCCGCGGTGAGCTGCGCCATCTCGCGGCGTCGGCCATGCCCTGCGGGCCCGTGCAGGCGTTGGCGCAGCCGCTGTTGGTGACGATCGCGCGCGCGCACGCCGCTGCTCGACGCCAGGTGATCCTGCGCACAGGTAGAGCGGCGCCGCCTTGGCGAGATTCACCGTGAACACGCCGGCGGCGGTCGCCGGCGCATCGCTGACGATCAGCGACAGGTCGGGCTTGCCGCTGGCCTTGATGCCGCAGTGCAGGCCGCTGGCGCGAAAACCCGACGGTGCGGTGACGCCGCCCTCGATCGGGCGCAGGCTTAGACATGGGCGGGGCGACGACGGTCCGACGGCGCGTTCGACGGAGGTTCGACGAGCGTGCTACGCTTGCGCGATCGAGCTCGAGAACGATCGCGTACTGGCCGCAATTGCGGAACAACGGGCACGCGTTGCAGTCGTGCGCGATCTTCTCGGGCACCCAGGTGTGCGGCACGATCGAGAAGCCGCGCCGCACGAAGAACGCCGGATCGTGCGCGAACGCGGACAGGCGGCCGTAGCCCTCGCGACGCGCGCGAATCGCCAGCTCCTCGACCATGCGGATCGCCGACGCCGAGACGACGAGCATCGCGGCTGACGACCAGCGAGCGCACTTCCGCGACCGTCCTGCGACAGCGGCGCGAGCTCCGCGCAGCCGACGATCGTCGCCGTCGCCGTGCCACCGCCACGACGAAGCGCGGCGCGTGGATCGTCAGCTCATCGAGCGTGCGCGGCAGGAGCCGGCCTTCCTCGAGATGGGAGGCAATCAGCGCATGCAGCGCCGGCGCATCGGCGGACACCGCCGCGCGCAGCGCGATCTGCGGTCGCGCTGATTTCAACGAACGGCCGGTCGAAGCGCGACGCTTCGCCCGGCCCGTTGTCAACAACAACTCGCATCGTCATCTTAAGCTTTCACCTCTTCCACCGACATCGACGCCAGCACACCGTCAAGAATGCCGACCGCTTCGTCGATTTCCGCCGCCGTCACCGTGAGCGGCGGCAACATTCGCACCACGCGTTCCGCGGTGCGATTCACCAGCAAGCCGGCCTTCAGCGCGCCTTCGACCACCGGCTGCGCGTCCACCGCGAGCTCGAGGCCGCGCATCAGGCCCGCGCCACGAACGCTCGTGACGACCTGGTGCTTCCGCTGCAGTCCGATCAGCTTCTGTTCGAACACACTGCCCATCTCTTTGATGTGCGGAGCGAGCGAGTCGATTCGCTCGAGCACGTAGAGCGCCGCGCGCGTCGACAGCAGGTTGCCGCCGTACGTCGTGCCGTGGTCGCCCGGCGAAGATCTCCGTGGCGACGTGCTCGGCGACCAGCGCCGCGCCGATCGGAATTCCCGAGCCGATCGCCTTGCCGACGGTCACCAGGTCCGGCGTCCAGCCGAACGACTGGAAGTGGAACGGCCAGCCGGTGCGGCCGAGGCCGCACTGAATCTCGTCGGCGATCAGCAGCGTGCCGGTCTGCTTGGTCACGCGCGCGATCGCGGCCGCAAACTCCGGCGACAGCGGCCGCACGCCGCCTTCGCCCTGGATCGGTTCGGCGATCACCGCCGCGGTCTGTTCGTGACCGCCGCTTCGAGGCCGGCGATGTCGTCCGGCGCCACGAACGTCACGCCCGGAATCAGCGGGCCGAACGGCTCGCGGTAGTTCGGGTTCGCCGTCACCGACAACGCGCCCATCGAGCGGCCGGAGAAGCCATGCTCGAGCGCGACGTATTGCGTGCGGTTCTTGACGCCCTTGCGAATACCAGTAGCGGCGCGCGAACTTCAGGCACGCTTCCACCGCCTCGGTGCCGCTGTTGCAGAAGAACGTGCGCTGCAACCCCGACATCGCCGCCAGCTTCGCCGCCAGCTGTCCCTGCAGCGGGTGGTAGTACAGGTTCGACGTGTGAATCAGCGTCTTCGCCTGATCCGCGATCACCGCCGCCAGGCCCGGGATGCGCGTGACCGAGCACGCACACGCCGATGCCCGAGAGGAAGTCGAGATACGCTCCGGCCGTTCTCGTCGAACAGCCGCGTGCCTTCACCGCGGACCAACACCACGGGCTGCCGCTTGTAGGTCTGCAGCACGTGCTGCGCTTCGAGTTCCGTGACGTTGCTCATCGTTCGTTAAGCCCTCGAGCCCTCAAGCCCTTCACCACCTTCGTCGTCGCCGTCGTCTTCTCGCCGTGCAAGCGCCTTGACCAGCCGGGCAGGCGCTGCGTCCATCGACGATCACGACGTTCTTCGCGCCGCCCTTGAGCGCCGCCTGGCAGGCCGCGAGCTTGGCGACCATTCCCGCGTTCGCCGTGCCCGACTTCACCAGCTTCTCGATGCGCTCCGTGTCGAGCCGCGCGATCGTCTGCGTTCTTCTTGTCGAGCACGCCCGCCGTGGCGCCGGCAATCACCAGCCGCTTCGCCTTCAGCCGCGCCGCGAGATTGCCCGCCAACGTATCGGCGTTGACGTTGAATAACTGTCCGTCCTTCGACGGCGCTCACGCAGGCGATCACCGGCACGTAGCCGGCCTTGCAGATCGCCTCGAGCACGCCGGCGATCGCGCGACTTGATCGGCATCGCCGACCATGCCGAGGTCGACCGTCTCGCCGCTGGTCGCCTTGTGCGGCGCCGCCTTCTTCACCGGCGCCACGCCCGGCATCCGCGCCGGTCAGCCCCACCGCCTTGCCGCCCGCCGCGTTGATCGCGGCCACGAACTTCGTGTTGATCGATCCCGGCCAGCACCGAGACGACGATGTTCGAGCGTCTTCGTCGGTGACCCGCAGGCCGTCGACCTGGCGCTTCGGGATGCCGACCTGCGCGAGCGCCGCGTCGATCTCGCGGCCGCCGCCGTGCACGACGACCAGCCGGTCCTTTCTTCGCCGCGCTGGCAATCGCCCTGCCCATCGCCTTCAGCTTGTCTGTCGTCTTCGATCAGCTCGCCGCCCAGCTTCAACACCGCGACGCGCTTCACAGCAGGCCCGCCTTCTGATCGAAGCCGTACATCACGTTGAAGTTCTGGATCGCCTGTCCCGCCGCGCCCTTCACGAGGTTGTCGATCACGCTCACCACGAACACGCGGCCGGTGGCGTCATCGACCTTCCAGCCGATGTCGCAGAAATTCGTGTGCGCCACGTGCTTGATCTCGGGCAGCGTGTCGCCGGTCAGTCGCACGAACGGCGCGTCCGGCATAGGCGCGTCTCGAACGCCGCCGCTCACCGCCGCCGCGGTCGTGCCCGGCACGAGCCGCGCGTACAGGCTCGACAGGATGCCGCGATCGAGCGGCACGAGGTGCGGCACGAACGTCACCGACTGTCCGAGCGCCTGTTCCATCTCCGGCGTGTGGCGATGGCCGAACGCGTTGTAGGCCGCCACGCTGCCGTGGTTCTCCGAAAAGTGCGTGCGATCGGTCGCGGCCTTGCCGGCGCCCGAGATGCCCGACTTGGCGTCGATGACGATGTCGGCGCCCGGCTTCAGCAGCCCCGCGCGCTGCAGCGGCAACAGCCCGAGCAGCGACGCGGTCGGATAGCAGCCCGGGTTCGACACCAGCTTCGCGCCGGCGATCGCCTCGAGCTCGAACTCGGTCAAGCCGTAGGCCACGCCGTCCGGCAGCGCCGTCGTCGCCGGATACCACTTCGCGCGCGCGGCCGCATCACGCAGCCGGAACGCGCCCGACAGATCGATCACGCGCAGGCCCGACGCGAGCAACGACCGGCGCGAGCTCCGCGGAGGCCGCTTCGGGCAGCGCGAGAAACACGGTGTCGGCCGCAAAGCGCCGCGGCGATCGAGCGGCACCACCGTGCCGTCCCAGATCTTGGCGAGCGACGGCAGGCGCCGCGGCGTGCTGGTGGCTTGCGAACCGGTGGCGACCGTGATGGTCACGTGGGGGTGGCGCGCCAGCAGGCGGATCAGTTCCTGTCCGGCGAAGCCGGTCGCGCCGGCAACGGCCACGCGATGCTGCCTGGTCCGCTGGTCCCCTTCCGTTTCGTCACAGGTTGGTATGCATCGACATGTATCTATGGACGTTCGAATGACTATGCGCCCAGAAGAATAGTTATACATGCATAATTTTCCGGCTGTCAACATAAAAACGCATGTAATACCATGAGTTCTTGTGTATACTGATTCACTCGGACGTATAAATATGAAGAGCCGGCGGCAATCCGCCATTCTCGACGTCGTGGAGCAGGAAGCCGTGCGCAGCCAGGAACAGCTGCGGCAGCGGCTGGCCTCGCGCGGCTTCGACGTGACCCAGGCCACGCTGTCGCGCGACATCAAGGAACTGGGCCTGCTGAAGCGCTCCTCCGACGGCGCGTATCAGCCGACCGGCGCGAGACCGCGTCGGCGCCGATCGCGATCGGCGCGCTCGGCCGCGCGCTGGCCGAGTACCTGGTCAACATCGAGCCGGTGCAGCAGCTGGTGGTGCTCAAGACCGGGCCGGGACAGGCGCAATTGCTCGGGCTGGCGATCGATCGCGTCGCGGCTGCCCGACGTGGCCGGCACGCTCGCCGGCGACGACACCATCTTGATCATCGCGCGCGACGCGAAGAACGCGCAGCGGTGGTGAAGAAGCTGAGGGACCTCGCCAGTTGAACAAAACCGTTGTGCTGGCATATTCCGGGCGGCGCGCGTTCGTCTGCCGCCGTGTCGTGGCTGGCCGAAGCATCACGAGGCCGACGTCGTCACCGTCACGCTCGACCTCGGGCAGTCGGGCGACATCGCCGAGATCCGCGACCACGCGATGAACGACGGCGCCGTGCGCGCGCACGTGCTCGACAAGCGCGAAGAGTTCGCGCGCGAGATGGTGCTGCCGTCGCTCAAGGCCGGCGCGCTGTCGGATTCGCGCTATCCGATGGCGACCGCGCTCAGCCGGCCGCTGATCGCGCAGTCGCTCGTCGAGATCGCGGCGATTGAGAACGCCACGCACGTCGCGCACGGCGCGACCGGGCGCGATCGCCGCCGGCTCGCGCAGCCGCTCGCCACGCTCAATCCCGTCGCTGATCGAGATCGCCTGCGGCGAGGAGATCGGCTTTCTCGAAGGAGCTCGGCCGCGCGACGCGCCGGCCGCGACCAGCCGGATCGACGACAACTTGTGGGGCCGCACCATCGGCCGCCGCGGCGACGACGGTGCGTCGGAACCGGACGAGTCGGTCTTCAAGATGACGCGCCGCCTCGACGACACGCCGGCGCGTGCCGGCGCACGTCGAGATTGCGTTCGAACGCGGCGCCGCGATCGGCATCAACGGCGTCACGCTGCCGTTCGTGGAGTTGATCGAAAGCCTGAAGACCATTGCCGGCGAGCACGGCGTCGGCCGTCTCGACCGCATCAAGGTGCGCGCCGACGGCACGCCGCTCGCGCGCGTTCTACGAAGCGCCGGCCGCGGTCGTGCTGCACCTCGCGCACGCCGAGCTGTGGCGCTTCGTGTCGTCCGAGTCGCAGCAGCGTTTCGACACCGCGGTGTCGCTCGCCGTACGTCGAAGCGATCGATCGCGGCGAATGGTTCGATCCGCTGCGCATCGGCATCGACGCGTACGTCAACGCCACCTCGGAACAGATGACCGGCACCATTCGCGTGCGGCTGTTCAAGGGCGCGGCGCAGGTCGTCGGCCGGATCACGTCCACCGTCCGAAATCCGAAATCTGAGATCTGAAATGTCAAAGCCGTCTATGGTCGGGACGGTTTGACTCGGCGCCCGATCCGGCGGCGTTTGATTTCGGCGTGTCGTTCCCGTTCGATCGCCGGCTCTTCGAAGACGATGTGACCGGCAGCCTGGCCTGGGCGGAAGCGCTGGCGCGCGCCGGCGTGCTCGACGCCGCCGATGCCAAGGCGATCGCCGAGGCCTGCAGGCGATCCTCGAGCAGGGCCGCGCGCGATCCGTCGTGGGTCACCGGCGACGACGAAGACGTGCACTAGCTTTGTCGAGCGCCAGCTGGTGGCGCGGATCGGCGATGCCGGCCGGCGTCTGCACACCGGCCGATCGCGCAACGAACAGGTCTCGGTCGATCTGCGGTTGTACCTGCGCCGCCGCATTCCGCTGCTTGCAGGAGAAGCTCCGCGCGACCATCGCCGCGTTTGCCGATCAGGCAGAGCAGGCCGGCGACGCGTTGATGCCGTCGTACACGCACATGCGCCGCGCGATGCCCGTGCTGGTCTCGCACTTCCTGCTGAGCCACGCGGCGGCGCTGCGCCGCGATCACGACGCGGCTCGAGGCGGCGCGCGAGGAGGCCGACGCGCTGACGCTCGGATCCGGCGCGATCGCCGGCACCGGCTACGCGATCGACACCACGTTCCTCGCCGACGCGCTCGGCTTCGCCGCGTCGTCGCCAACAGCATGGACGCCTCGTCCGATCGCGACTTCGCCGCGACGTTCCTGCACGCGGTGTCGCTGTCGATGGTGCACCTTCGCGCATTGCCGAAGACTTCATCCTGATGACCGGCGAGGAATTCGGATTCTTCGAGCTCGCCGATTCGTCGGCGACCGGCAGCAGCATGATGCCGCAGAAGAAGAATCCCGATCCGCTCGAGCTCGTGCGCGGCAAGGCCGGCCGCGCCATCGGCCACCTCACGGGATTCCTGGTCACCATGAAGGGCCTGCCGACCGGCTACAACAAGGATCTGCAGGAAGACAAAGAGCCGCTGTTCGACGCGGAAGACACGCTCGCCGTGTCGCTCGACGCGACCGCCGCCGTGATCGGCAAGCTCACGCTGCATCCGGACCGCACCGGGCGCGCCGCGTCCGGACTCCTGCTCGCGACTGACGTGGCCGACTACCTCGTCGTCGCGCGGCATGCCGTTCCGCCAGGCGCACGAAGTGGTCGGCGCGATGGTGCGCCGCTTGCTACTCGAAAAACGAGACTTCGAATCGCTGTCGCTCGACGGAATGGCGGCGATCAGCGACCTGTTCGGGGACGACGTCAAGGAGCACGTCACGGCGGCGGCCTCGGTCAGGGTCAGAAAGACGCCGCAATCCACCAATCCCGACGCGGTGCGCGCGGCGCTTGCCGAAACGCGCGACTGGCTTGCCCGGAGCCGGCCGCTCTGATATACTCCGGCTGCCCTGCGCCCTGGGTTTCTCGACCGACAGCGCTTCCCGCACTCAACAACCAGGCCGTTCTGCACTGTTGCGGTCCATGGACCACGGCTCGAAGCTAGAAGACGGACAGTAGATACCGGCCGATGCGGCTTGGCGGGAAGCTGAATCGGCTTTTCGGGGGAGTTGCATGCAAGACCGCCGGTATCGGCCCGGCGACGTGTTGGACGACTATTGTCCACGCGAGCGCCGCATCACCGATCACGCCATAGTCGCGATGATCGACGATGAAATCAGACGGACGCGTTGCGGAACGTGCGACGCGGAGCACGAATACAAAGAGGGCAAAGTCCCGTCGCCGCGGCGCAAGACGCAGCCGCCCGCACTGTTCACGCAAGTGCTCGACGGCTTGAATGGCCCGACACCGCGGCCGCAGTCCACGGCAGCGGTCCGCCACCGAGCCGGCCGCTCAGCCCCGAACCTGTCTCAGCCGAACCCATCGCCGTCGCCGCCGCTGTCGCAGTCGTGGCCGGCACCCGCACGCCGCCGCCGTCGCCGCTGCGGCGGCCGCGTGACCCGACGCGACGACGCACCGAGCCGAGGACGACAGCCGGAGCAAGGCGGGTTCCGGCGATCGTTGATACGCGCGACATTCCCCCGGCCCGAAGGACAGGCGCCTCCACCGCGTGCACTTCCCGAATTCACGATTCAATCCCTGCAACAATCGACGCAACGACGGCCAGCGCAACGCCGGCGGCCCGAACAAGTTCCGCGGCGGCGCGGTGGCGCCGCCGGCCGGTGGCGGCGGTCAGCAGGACAACCTCGGTCCGATGCGCTTCCGCGATCACGGCACGGCCAGAGTCAGAATGGCGAGGGCGGCCGCAGGGACCCAGGGGCGGTGGCGGACGCCGGCGGCGCGGCGGCAAGAAGAACCGCTGATGGCGGACTTCACGGGCAAAGTTGGACTGATCGTCGGCGTCGCGAACCATCGCTCGCTGGCGTGGGCCATCGCGCAGGCCACCTCGAAGGGCGGCGCCAACCTCATCCTCACCTATCAGGGCCGTTTCGAAGAGCACGTCGGCGAGCTTGCCGACACGCTGACGCCGAAGGCGCTGGTGTTGCCGCTCGACGTCACGCAGCGACGAGCGAAATCGCGAAGGTCTACGCGAAAATCAGCGAGGACGCACGGCGGCCTCGACTTCGTCGTGCACGGCGCCGCGTTCGCGTCGCGCGACGAGATCACCGGCCGCTTCGTGAATACCTCGCGCGACGGATTCAAGCAGGCGCTCGACATCAGCGCCTATTCGCTGATCGCGCTCGCGCGCGGCGCGCAGCCGCTGATGGCGGCGCGCGGCGGCGGCAGCGTGCTGACGCTGACGTTCCTCGGCAGCGATCGCGTGTTCCCGAACTACAACGTGATGGGCGTGGCCAAGGCCGCGCTCGAATCATCGGTGCGCTATCTCGCCGCCGACCTCGGTCCCGAGAACATTCGCGTCAACGCGATCTCCGCGGGTCCGGTGAAGACGCTCGCCGCCGCCGGCATCGGCGGCTTCTCGACGATCCTCGGCGTGGTGCGCGAGAAGGCGCCGCTGCGCCGCGCGATCGAGACCTCCGAAGTCGGCGACGCGGCGGCGTTCCTGCTGAGCGACGCCGGGCGAGGCGTCACCGGCGAAGTGCTGATGGTCGACGCCGGGCTTCCACATTCTCGGGATGTAAGAGGTCTCGAGGCCTTGGGGTCTTAACGGCTCGTAGGCCGCTGCATGATCACCGTTCCGGTCAGGCACGTCACTCGCGCCACGCCGCGCACTCGCATCCTCGATCTCGATCTGCGCGCGGTTGCTTTTCGTTCACCGCAGGGCAGGCCGTGATGGTCGGCCTGCACGGCTCGCCGCTGCGCAAGCCGTACTCGATCGCCTCGGCTCCGTGGGAAGTCGCCAAGATCCGGCGTCCTGCAGCTGCTCGTGCAGGTCGACGACAGCGGCGCGCCTCGATCCGCATCTCGAGCTCGCCGCGCCGGGAACGCTGCTCGATCTCGAAGGACCGTTTGGCTCGTTTGGACTGCCGCCGGAATTCGTCGAGCGTCCGCTGCTGTTTGTCGCGGGCGGCACCGGCATCGCGCCGCTGCGCTCGATGTTGATGGAGCGACTGTCGCGGCCCCGACGTCGCCAGCGATCGCCTGGTCTACAGCGCGCGGTCGCTCGAGGAGTTTGCGTATCGGCCGGAGCTCGACGCGCTCGGTCCGCCGGGCGGATCGCCTCGTACTTCACGGTGTCCCGCGAGGACGGCGCAGTGGGACGGGCCGACGGGGCCGCATCGAGGAAGCGCTGCTGAAGGAAGCGTTGCCGTCCATCGACGCATGCTGCCTGATCTGCGGTCCGCCGCAACTCGTCAGCGACGCGCGCGCGACTGCTGACGAAGCTTGGTGTGGAGCAGATGCAGATCCTGATCGAGCAGTACTGACAGCCTCAGGCCTGACCAGCCTGACCAGCCTCAGACTAGAGCACGCCAAACCCGGCGCGCTGGATGTCGATCTCGGTGATCTCCGCGCGGCGCTGCGGCAGCGGCACGGACACGGCCGGCAGGCCGTCGGTGCCGGTCGCGCGCGGGCTGCACGTGCGCGCGCTGCTTGCGGCGCGTCTTGTCGCGATACATGCGGCTGTCGGCGGTGGCCAGCAGCGCTTCGTAACTGTCGCCGTCCTGCGGGATAGATCGCCGCGCCGACGCTGATCGCGAGCGGCAGGCGGCGGCCCGGCCGCGCTTCGAACAGCACTTCGTCGACCGTGCGCTGCAGCTCGACGCGCTTGCGCTCGGCTTCGTCGGCGCCGCAGCCCGAGAGCACGACGATGAACTCGTCGCCGGCGTAGCGGACGCAGATGTCGTAGGGCCGGATGCCGGCGCGCAGCACCGTCGCCACCTCGCGCAGCGCGCGGTCGCCGACATGGTGGCCGTGGTTGTCGTTGATTTCCTTGAAGTTGTCGAGGTCCATGACGAGCAGCGCGACTTCGGCCTTCAGGCGTTCGGCGCGCGCCAGCTCGCGCGTCAGGTGCATGAACATGAAGCGCGTGTTCGGCAGGCCGGTGAGCGGGTCGGTCAGCGAATCTTCCTGGGTCTGCTCGAACACGATCGAGTTGTGGATGACGGCGGAGGCCTGTTCGCTCACGCGATCGAGCAGGCGGCGGTGATCGTCGGTGTAGAAATCCGGCTGCGTCGAGTAGACCGCGAGCGTGCCGATGAAGCGATCGCTGAACACCAGCGGCGCGACCAGCGCCGATTGCAAGCGTCGTGGCTTGCGCGAGCCCGGCCGCTTCGAACTCCGCGCTCGGCCGCGCGTTGACCAGCGGCCGGCGATTGCGCGCGACCCATCCGGCCAGGCCCTGGCCGGCGCGCACGGTCATGCGTGCCGATCGCGTCGGCTTCGACGCCGGTGGCGAAGCGGCAGCGCAGCGTGTCGGCTTCTTCGTCGAACAGGAACAGCGCGCAGGCCGAGAACGGCACGAGGTTCGACAGCTTCGACGAGATCAGCGCCATCGTGTCGGCCACGCCGAGGCTGGTGCCCATCGTCTGCGCGATTTCGTAGAGCGCGTAGATTTCGCGGTGCGCGAGCGCGATGTCTTCGAACACCGTGTTGGTCTTGGTCGTTTCGGGCTGGAAGCCGACGGCGGGACGGCCGCGCTCGTTGGTCGGCTCGAGCGACAGGCGGCGCGGCGTCGCGGTCTCGATGGTGCTCGGCGGCCGCTTCCATCTCCGGCCGCCATCTTGACGAACATCTGCACCACCGTCGGGATCGAGCGCGCGGCCGGCTTCCTGCTGCAGCAGCGCCAGCGCCGCCTCGGGCGTCATCGCCTTGTGGTACGGCCGATCCGACGTGAGCGCGTCGTAGTAGTCGACCACCGAGAGGATGCGCGCGCCGAGCGGAATCTCCTCGCCCTTCAGGCCCTGCGGGTAGCCCTTGCCGTCCCAGCGTTCGTGGTGGCTCAGAATCAGCGGCGCCACCGGATACGGGAACGGCACCGCGCTGATGATCTCGGCGCCGACCTGCGGGTGCACGCGGATCTTCTGGAACTCTTCCTGCGTCAGCGGCCCGGGCTTCGACAGGATGTGCTCGGGCACCGCGAGCTTGCCGATGTCGTGCAGCAGCGCCGCCGTCTTGACGCCCTGGATCTCGGTGTCGGACATGCCGAGTCCGCGCGCGATGCTGGTGGCATAGACCTGCACGCGGCGAATGTGCGACTGCGCGGTCTGATCCTTGGCGTCGATGGCGAGCGCGAGCGCTTCGATGGTGGCGAGGTGCAGGTCGGCCATCTCCTCGACGTGCCGGCGTTCGTCGTCGATGCGGCCGAGATAGACCTTGTAGGTGCGATAGGTGAGGTAGAGCGGCGCCGACGGCCAGCAGCGCGAGCCACACGCCCGACGTCATCACCGCCCAGGTGCGCGATGGCGGCGGCGCCGGCGCCGACGAAGTAGCTCGGCGCGCTCCACAGGAAGTTCTGGTTCCACACCGCGACGAACGACTGCTGCGTCGCCAGCGCCACGGCGACCGCGATCAGGCAGGTGTTGAAGATGAAATACATCGTCGCGGCGCGCGACGAGCGGCCTGGCGACGGCCGGGCACGTCGTGCGCGAGCGTGCCGGGCACGCCGCCGAGCGCCAGGTAGGCGAAGCCGGAGGCCTGCACCGTGATCGCGAGGCACGCCATGCTGAACAGCGTCCGGTAGACCGGGTTCTTGGTCTTCATCCGGAACGTGCACTGGCTCCACGCGCTCGTGACGGCGACCAGCATCGTTTCGTTCGGGCCGAGCAGCAGCAGCGCCGCGAAGTCCACCGCGTACGACACCGACATCGTCGAGCCGCTCTTGGCGAGCGGCAGGCTGACCTTGAACGCCGACGTGACCGCCGAGGATCAGGAGGAGAGCGAAGAGCGAGAGGTTGCTGAAAGTCGAGCGTGGGCCGAGCAACACCACGAGCAGCGGCGCCGAGCGCGATGGTGGCGCCGACGTACAAGCCGGGCTGGGAGCGGCAAGGCGCGCATGTGCGCGGCTATTGTTATGAACCCCACACCGCCTTGGCTCGGGTGGCCATACCGCAATCGGCCAGAGCGAACCTCGACTCAGTTGATGGGGCGCTGGGGGGCGCGTGATTCTCAAGACCGATGGAGCATACATGACTAAAGAGTCATATCGCAACTGAAAATTAAACACCGACTGGCAGTCGCGACGACCATTAACTGCTAACTCCTTTGTTTGCAGCAGTTTACGTGACTGTCAGGACTGACAAATCTGTGCAAATACGACGCTAATGGCTCAGCTTCGATATGACATTAAAGGACACTATGTCGTCTGTGACTCAGCTCCGGCGGCCGTCCCCGGCGGCGCGCGCTGCCGGCGGCCGGCTCGAGTCCGTATTCCTCGATCTTCCGATAGAGCGTGCCGCGGCTGATGTCGAGCACCTTCGCGGCTTCGAGCTTGTTCCACTCGGTGGCTTCGAGCACGCGAATGATGTGCGCGCGCTCGGCGTCGCGCAGCGACGGCAGGCGCGTGGACGTTTCCTCCGGGCGCGGCATCGCGTGGCCGTGCAGGAACTCGATGTCGGCGGCGCGAATCGACCGGCCCGGCGCCGACAGCGCCGCGCGCGACACCGTGCTTTCGAGCTCGCGGATGTTGCCGGGCCAGTGATACGACGCCAGCAGATCCTGCGCCTCGGGCGAGAACTGTCTTGGCGTCGAGCGGCAGGCCGTTGCGCGGCGCAGTAGCGCGCGAGGAACCGGTTGGCCAGCACCGGAATGTCGACGGCGCGCTCGCGCAGCGACGGCAGCCGAATCGCGAAGGCGTTGATGCGGTAGTAGAGGTCCTCGCGGAAGCGGCTCTCGCGCACGAACATGTCGAGCGGCCGGTTGGTCGCCGAGATCAAGCGGAAGTCGACGTGAATCGACTTGTTGCCGCCGAGGCGCTCGAACCGCCGCTCCTCGAGCACGCGCAGCAGCTTGGCCTGCGCCATCAGCGACATGTCGCCGACTTCGTCGAGGAACAGCGTGCCGCCGTTGGCCAGCTCGAGGCGTCCGGGCTTGCGATCGTGCGCGCCGGTGAACGCGCCCTTTTCGTAGCCGAAGATTTCCGACTCGAACAGGCTGTCGGGCAGCGCGGCGCAGTTCACCGCCTGGAAATTCTCCGGACCGCGGCGCGACAGCTCGTGGATCATGCGCGCCACGACTTCCTTGCCGGAGCCGGTCGGCCCGAGGATCAGCACCGAGATGTCGGACTTGGCGGCGGTGCGAATCCACTCGAAGATGGCCAGCATCTTCTCGTCGCGGCCGATCATCTCGCGGAAGCGCTGCACCGACGGCGACGACTCCTCGATGCCGAGGTTGGCGCGGCCTTCGAGGAAGAGCTCGAGCAGCTTGGCGACGTTGTCCTGCTCGGGCCGCGACGCGCCGTAGGTCGGCGGGTCGCCGGCGATCTTCTTGACGACGCCGAACTCGACCAGCTCGTTGACGCAGTTGTCGACGTCGTGCCGCATGCGCCCGAAGGTCTGCATGATCGTCTCGGTGTCGAAGGCTTCGCCGGGGCGCGCGGTCAGGAAGCGCAGGATGCCGGCGCGCAGCGGCGACTGCACCAGCGTCTTGAAGCGCGTCTCGATGTCCGGCGGCTCCGGGCGCTGCGAGCCCTCGCGCTGGCGCGCCGCGCCGCGAAGGTCAGCGTCATCCACGCGCCACCTCGGCCTGTCTGCCGCCGCCGGCGGCCTGGCTGGGCGCGCCGAGGTTCGATAGATCTGCGTCTGGTACTGCTCGATCAGCTGCTTCATGCGGACGGCGTCGGCCTTGCGGTGGCCATGGCAGTTGCACAGGCGTGGTTCCGCCGCTCGTTTCGATGAGCACGTCGGAGAACAACAGGTTGGTGTCGATGCTGACCGAGGCCACGTGGACAATATGGATCGAATGTTCTTTTCGGCCGACCAGCTCCGGCGTGTAGTGCACGACCGACGTCGGCGTGATCAATACCTGGGTCGGGAACAGCCGGTTGCCGCGCGACCAGCGGCTGGCGCGGAACACGTCGCCCTCGGCGAACGGCCGGCCCTTCCACCAGAAGAACAGCACCAGCGCGACGGCGATCGCGGCCAGCACGCCCGCCGCCGGAATCCAGAGGCCGTCGGCCACGCCCAGATGCTACCCCAAACCCGCCACTCGCGCTGTTCGTCGCGACCACCTCAAGGCGAACCTGTTACGCTAATAGCGATGCCGTATCGGTCCCCGGGCGCGCCGAAAGGCCCCAAGTCGTTTCTCAAAGGCAAACCGATCCGCTACTACCGTCCGAAGGGCAGCGCCGCCGTGCGCACCCTGATCGACGAGGGCTTCCAGGCGTTCAACGCCGCGCGGCTCGGTGAGGCGTGCCGCATCTACGGCGACAAGATGCTGTCGAAGCAGCACGACACGACCATCGCGCTGACCATCGCCGGCGCGCTGACGCCGGCCGGCCTCGGCGGCTGCATCATCGAGCTGATGGAGCGCGGGCTGATCGATTTCGTCATCAGCACCGGCGCCAACCTCTATCACGACCTGCACTACGCGCTGAACTTCACGCTGCGCCGCGGCTCGCCGTTCGTCGACGATCGCGTGCTCTACAACGAGGGCGTGATTCGCATCTACGACGTGCTGTTTCCGGCGCAGGTGCTGCTCGATACCGACACGCTTCATCCGCGATTTCCTGGTCTCGAGCGGCATGGAAGGCCCGGTGTCGTCGGCGGAGCTGCACGAGGCGCTCGGCCGGCACCTGCTCAAGGTGCGCCCGGGCTGCGCGAAGTATTCGGTGGTGGCGTCGGCGGCCAAGTGCGGCGTGCCGATCTACACCTCGTCGCCCGGCGACAGCTCGATCGGCATGAACATCGCCTATCACGAGCTGATCAACCGCAGCACGCTGCAGGTCGATCCCAACAAGGACGTCAACGAAGTGTGCGCGATCATCCGCGCCGCCGAGAAGAACGGCTGCGTGATCCTCGGCGGCGGCTCGCCGAAGAACTTCTACCTGCAGGGCCAGCCCACGTTGTGGGAGGTCTACGGCATCCTCAAGGGCGGCAACGACTACTTCATCCAGATCACGACCGACTCGGTGGTCTGGGGCGGGCTGTCGGGCGCGACGCCCGCCGAAGCGGTCAGCTGGGGCAAGGTCAATCCGAGCGTGCTGCCCGACACCGCCGTCGCCTACTGCGACTCGACGATCGCCTTTCCGCTGTTCTGCGAATACGCGGTCGGCCACAAGAACGGCCGCCGCCCGCGCAAGGACCTGCTGGCGCAGCGTGCGCAGCTGGTCGCCGACCTCGAGCGCGAAGCGCGCAAGCAGATCAAGAAGAAGAAAGAACGAATCACGAGTAACGAATAACGATGCAATCGAATCGAAGACTAATGGGAACCCTGTGGTCGGAGCTCGGTCCGGTCGCCGACGCGGTCGCCGATCGGCCGCGTGTCTATGCCGACGCCAACGTGCCGACCGGCCTGTCGTCGTTCATGCGCGAGCGGTTGCGGTGGGACGTGCTGTTCGTCATGGAGCATCCCGACCTGCGGCGCGCGCGCGATATCGAGCATTACCGCCTGGCGCGGCAGTTGCGCCGGACGCTGGTGACGCTCGATCGTGACTACCTGGACGATCGCGCGTTCCCGCCGCAGCAGGGCCGGGCGTGCTGGTGATGGCGGCGCCCGATGAACGCGGGCTGGCGGAGCTGCTGGCGCGGCTCGACGCGCACCTGTTTGCGGCCGCCATTTTGCCGCTTGACGGCCGCAAGCTGCACGCGCACTCTGATTGGCAGCCCGACCATGAGTGACTTGACCCTCGGCATCGACGTGTCCGACGTGATCGCGCGGCTGGCGATCGTCAACGACGTCGGCGAGGTCGTGGCGCGCGGCATCGTGGCGCCCAATCGCGCCCGCGGCCGATCAAGGACGCCGCCAAGAAGGCGATCGCGGCGCCGGCGGCAAGGTGTCGGCGATGGCGGTCGCCATGCCGGCCGCCGGCGACGCCGTCGCCGATGAGCTTGCCGCCGCGCTGGGCGGCACTGCCAGGCGCGCCGTCGATCACGCGATGGGCGCCGGCACCGCGGCGGCGATCGCCGAGCATTGGTGGCGCTGCGGCGGGCGAAGCAGATGATCGCGTTCTCGATCGGCGAACACGTGATCGCCGGAATGATGATCAACGGCGAGCCCTGGCTCGGCGCGCACGGACTGGCCGCGTCGGTCGGCTGGCTGGCGCTCAATCCGGTGGAGCGCGAAGACTACCGCCGCTACGGCGGGCTCGAAGCCGAAATCGCCTCGGCCGGCATCGTGCGGCGCCTCGTCTGGCGCATCAAGTCCGGCGATCGCTCGACGCGTCGCCGATCACGTCGACGGCGACTTCTCGAAGCTCACCGCCGACGACATCCTCCAGGGCGCGCGCACCGGCGACGGCGTTTCGATTTCCGTGGTCCGCGATACCGCGAAATACATCGGCATGGCGGTCGCCAACCTGGCGACGATCCTCGATCCCGAGATCGTCGTGCTCGGCGGCATCATCGCGTCGTCCGGCGACCTGATGCTGGATCCGATTCGCGTCGAGTGCACGCGGCGCCTCCTGCCGCCGCAGGCCGATCGCGTCCGCATCGTCCTGTCGACGCTCGGCGACGACGCCGTGGCCATCGGCGCCGCGCTCGCGGCGTCGCGCGCCGGCGCATGATCGTGCTCGCCGGCGCGGACCTGGTCCTGCCGGATCGCGTCGTCCCCGGCGGCTCGACTCGTCATTCACGACGGCCGGATCGAGGCGATCGAGGCGCGCGCGATCGATGCGGCCGCCGCGGGCCACGTCATCGATCTCACCGGCCACCTGATCGTGCCCGGTTTCGTTGACGTGCACATCCACGGCATCGAAGGCATCGACGTGCTCGACGGTCCCGAGGCCATCGCCGATGTTGCGGCGCGGCTGCCGAGGTACGGCGTCACGGCGTTTTGTCCGACCTCGATCGCATGCGCGCCGCAGACGCTGACGTCGTTGCTGGCGGCGGTTCGCCGCCGCGCGCTCGCGCGCCCGCGCGCTGGCCGCCGCGTCCTGCCGGCGCACCTCGAGAGCAATTTCATCAACCCGGAATGGAATGGCGCGCAGCCGACGGCGTGCTTGCGCTACGCCTCGGAAGGTGCTCACGGTGCCAAGGTGCTGCGAGGTGCGGAGTTCAGCGGCGCGAGATTCTTGCGGTGATCGAGGCCAGCGCGCGCGAGCGTTGGGATCGTTACGCTCGCGCCCGAATTGCCGGGTGGGCTGGATCTGGTCCGCGCACTTCGTCGCGCGGACATCGCGTGTCGATCGGTCACACCGGCGCGACCTACGACGAGGCGCGCGCGGCGATTGACGCCGGCGTGCGTCACGCCACGCACCTCTTCAACCGCATGTCGTCGATCACGTCGCGAGCGCCAGGCGTCGTCGGGGCGGTGCTCGAATCCGACGCGGTGGCGGCCGAGATGATCTGCGACGGCTATCCACGTGCACCCGGCGCTGATGGCGATCGCGATCCGCGCGAAGTCGGCCGTCGCGCCATGATGGCGATCACCGACGCCACCGCGGCGGCGGGCTTGCCGGCTCGGATCCCGCGCGCGGCTCGGCGATCAGACGATCATCGCCGGCGAGCGACCGCGGAGCTCGAAGACGGCACGCTCGCCGGCAGCGTCCTGACCATGGACGGCGCGTTTCGGACGCTGGCGCGGCCTGGGCCTGACTGCTGCCGATGTGGCGCGGATGTGCGCGACGACCGCGGCCGAGGCGCTGGGCCTGCACCGACATGGGTGCGATCGCGGCGGGGAACTGCGGCCGACCTCGTGGTCCTGGACCGCGATCTTGACGTCCGCCAGACCTACATCGGCGGGGACCCGCTCTGGAACACTGACCTAGCCCTGACCGTCTATGTGCCTGAGGTGGACATGAGGCTCCGGAACCGTCCTGCTCGTCGCGGCGATCACTGCTGGCTCGGCTGCGAGGTCAACCTCAACACCGAGGGGCTGTCGGCGCGAGACGTCAAGACCTTCAAGGTGACCGGCGAGGCCGAAGTGGTGCTCGAGACCTTCGACGGCGCCATCGAGGTCCACTCGTGGGACCGCAACGAGATCGAAGTCGAAGTCGAAAAGCGCGCGATGGAGCAGTCGCTGATCGACGAAATCAAGGTCGACGCGCAGCAGCAGGGCGACAAGATCACGATCAAGGTCACCGGGCCGTCGCGCCCGGAGTTTCGCGGCGTCACCATCGGCATGCACATCTCGCCCACCGCGCGGCTGCGCGTCGCGGTGCCGCGCGACATCAACCTCAACGCCACGAGCGGCGACGGTTCGATTCGCGTCGAAGCCATCGACGGCCGCCTCGTGCTCAACACCACCGACGGCAGCGTGACCGGCACGCGGCTCGGCGGCGACATCCAGATTCGATCCGGCGACGGTTCGATCCGGCTGGATCACGTCACCGGCAAGCTCGATCTCGAAACCGACGACGGCAGCATCGGCTCGACGCGAAGCCGACCGTGCTGCGTGCGCGACCGGCGACGGTTCGATTCGCGCCACCATCGAGCCCGACACCGTGATGGCCGACAACTGGGACCTCACGACCAGCGACGGCAGCGTCACCGTGACGCTGCCGGGCAGTTCAACGCCGAGCTCGACGCCGAAACCAGCGACGGCGCGGTGCGGGCGACCCATCCCCTGCTCGGGAGAGCATCGCGATCGCGCGACGGCGAGGGCGACTCCGAGCGGCGCGAGCGGCGCCGCATCCTGCGGTCCAAGATCGGCGACGGCGGCAAGATCTTCGCATTCGCACCGGCGATGGGACCATCCGCATCGAGCATTGAGTCGGCTCCGGTTGACATTCTGATCGGCAAAGTGGGATAACGGCCCTCAGTGTTCACGGTCCAGACCTGCGCGTGTTGTTGCTGCGGAGAACAAGCCTCCGGCGGCCGCGTAGTGTCCTCGTGAACAACACCGTGTAAACAGACTTAAGCACGGCAACAAGTTTCGAGTTCCAAGGCCCGGAAGGCTTCCAAGCTTTCCGGGCCTTTTTGCGTTCGTGGGAAAGATTCGAGGAATTGATCATGGTGACGCCTCCTGACGTCGTTGAGTGGTTTGGCGGATACGCCCTGGCGCTGGTGGCCGGCTACGCTATCGCCGCGTGGCTGCTCAGCAGGCAGTCGCGGGCTGATCGGCTCGCCACCACAAGTTGCCGCGCCTGCCGGTGTTCCTGCGGTTCGATCACCACCGGGTGGTGGTGGTCGGCGGCGGCACGGTGGCGGCGTCGAAAATCCCCGCGCTGCTTGCCGCCGGCGGCAACGTCACGGTGGTGGCGCCGCAGATTGCCGGGGCGATTGATCGAGCGCGCGTGACGATCATCGAGCGCGAGTTCACACCGTCCGACCCTGGATGGCGCATGGTTCGTCACCGCGGCCGCCACGCCCGACGTCAATCGCCAGGTGCGCGAGGCGGCCGAGGAGCGCGGGCTGTTTGTGAACGCCGTGGACGACCCGGCCAACGCCACCGCCTACCTCGGCGGCGCGATCGCCCGCGGCGGGTGACCGTCGCGTTCTCCACGTCGGGTCAGGCGCCGGCGCTGGCGGGACTGCTGCGCGAAGCGTTCGATGAACTGGTGCCCGCGGACATCGGGGCCTGGGCCGAGCGTGCCGCCGCCTTGAGCCGCGATCAGCGCGCGGC